>NZ_CP101137.1:0-4800000 GCF_028473745.1 Streptomyces sp. M92 | reverse complement strand
ACCGGCGACCCGGCGGTCTTCTGGCTGGACGAGGGCCGCGCCCACGACGCCAACCTGATCGCCAAGGTCGAGCAGTACCTGCCGGAGCACGACACCGAGGGCCTGGACATCCGCATCCTGTCCCCGGTCGAGGCGACCAAGCTGTCGGTCGAGCGCATCCGCCGCGGCGAGAACACCATCTCCGTCACCGGCAACGTGCTGCGCGACTACCTGACCGACCTCTTCCCGATCCTGGAGCTGGGCACCAGCGCCAAGATGCTGTCGGTCGTCCCGCTGATGGCGGGCGGCGGCCTGTTCGAGACCGGCGCCGGCGGCTCCGCGCCCAAGCACGTGCAGCAGCTGGTCAAGGAGAACTACCTGCGCTGGGACTCCCTCGGCGAGTTCTTCGCCCTGGTGCCGTCCCTGGAGCAGTACGCGGCGGCCACCGGCAACACCAAGGCCAAGGTCCTCGCCGACACCCTCGACCGCGCCACGGCGACCTTCCTCAACGAGGACAAGTCCCCGACCCGTCGCGTCGGCGGCATCGACAACCGCGGCAGCCACTTCTACCTGTCCCTGTACTGGGCGCAGGAGCTGGCCGGGCAGACCGACGACGCGGACCTGGCCAAGGCCTTCGCCCCGCTCGCCGAGAAGCTGACCGCCGACGAGCAGCGAATCGTCGACGAGCTGAACGCCGTCCAGGGCAAGCCCGCCGAGATCGGCGGCTACTACCAGCCCGACCCGGCCAAGGCCGCCGAGGTCATGCGCCCGTCGGCCACCTGGAACGAGGCGCTGGCGTCCCTCGCCTGATCCTCACCGGGCCCGCGAAGGCCCGTTCGTGACACCCCGTCTCCGTCCGTCGGAGGCGGGGTGTCCGTCTGTCCTGCCCCAACGTCCCTCACGCACATTGCGAGGCACCCATGACCGACGCCCCGGCCTCCTTCGAGCTCGTCCCCGGCTCCCCCGCCTCCCCCGTGATCCTCCACGTGCCGCACTCCTCCCGGCACATCCCGGCCGACGTCCGCCCCGGCATCGTCCTGGACGACGCCGCCCTGGAGCGGGAGCTGGACCACATCACCGACTCGCACACCGCTCGGATCGCCGAGGCGGCGGCCGGGCTCGCCGGGCTCACCCCCTGGCGGTTCGTCAACCGGGCCTCACGGCTGGTCGTCGACCCGGAGCGGTTCCCGGACGAGCGGGAGGAGATGACGGCCGTCGGGATGGGCGCGGTCTACACGCGGACCACCCACCGGGAGGTCCTGCGGTCCGACGGCACCGACCCCGAGCCGCTGATCGAACGGTACTTCCGGCCGTACGCGCGGGCGATGACCGAAGCGGTCGCGGACCGGCTCGCCGCCACCGGCCGGGCGGTGATCGTCGACGTGCACTCCTACCCGACCGAGCCGCTGCCCTACGAGCTGCACGCCGAGGGCCCGCGCCCGCCGGTCTGCCTCGGCACGGACGGCTTCCACACGTCGCCTCAGCTGCTGGCCGCGGCCCGGGAGGCGTTCGCGCCGTGCGGGGAGACCGGGCTGGACAGCCCGTTCGGCGGGACGTACGTGCCGCTGGACTTCTACGGGAAGCGCGCCGAGGTCGGCGCGCTGATGGTGGAGATCCGCCGGGACACCTACATGAGCGAGCCCGGCGGACCGGCCGGCCCCGGGCTGTCCCGCCTCGCCGCGTCGCTGGCGGCGCTCGTCGACGCCGTGTCCGGCTGACCGGGCACCTCCGGGACCCGCGCGCCCACCGGCTGGAGCACTCCCGCGCGACAGCCGCCGGGCGCGCGGCGAGGGTGGGTGCATGACGCAGGAGACCACCACGCTGACCGGCCAGTCCCCGCCCCCGGTACGGGACTGGCCCGCCCTCGACCTGGACGGCCCGGAGTTCGACCCCGTCCTCGCCGGGCTGATGCGCGAGGGGCCGCTGACCCGCGTACGGCTGCCGCACGGCGAGGGCTGGGCGTGGCTGGCCACCCGCTACGAGGATGTGAAGGCCATCACCAACGACCCGCGCTTCTCACGCGCGGAGGTGACGAAGCGCCAGGTCACGCGGCTCGCCCCGCACTTCAAGCCGCGCCCCGGCTCGCTCGCCTTCGCCGACCAGCCCGACCACAACCGGCTGCGGCGCGCGGTCGCCGGGGCGTTCACCGTGGGCCGGGCGAAGGCGCTGCGGCCGCGGGCGCAGGAGATCCTCGACGGGCTCGTGGACGGGGTCGTGCGGGACGGGCCGCCCGCGGACCTGGTCGAGCGGGTCCTGGAGCCCTTCCCGATCACTGTCGTCAGCGAGGTGATGGGCGTACCGGAGGCCGACCGGGAGCGGGTGCACTCCTGGACCCGGCAGATCATCTCCACCTCCGGCGGCGCCGAGGCCGCCGAGCGGGCCAAGCAGGGCCTGTACGGGTGGATCACCGAGACCGTCCGCGCCCGCGCGGGCAGCACCGGTGACGACGTCTACTCGATGCTGGGCGCCGCGGTGGGCCGGGGCGAGGTCGGCGAGACGGAGGCGATCGGCCTCGCGGGTCCCTTGCAGATCGGCGGCGAGGCCGTCACGCACAACGTCGGGCAGATGCTCTACGTACTGCTGACCCGGCCGGAGCTGCTGGCCCGGATGCGCGACGACCGCCCGGCGGTGCGGGGCGCCCTCCTGGACGAGCTGCTGCGCTGGATCCCGCACCGCACGTCGGTGGGTCTTGCCCGCATCGCCCTGGAGGACGTCGACGTGCACGGGGTGCGCATCGGCGCCGGCGATCCCGTGTACGTCTCCTACCTGGCCGCCAACCGGGACCCGGAGGTCTTCCCGGACCCGGACCGGATCGACCCGGACCGCGACCCCAACCCGCACCTGTCCTACGGCAACGGGCACCACTACTGCACGGGTGCCGTGCTCGCCCGGATGCAGACCGAGCTGCTGGTCGACACGCTGCTGGCGCGGCTGCCGGGGCTGCGGCTCGCGGTCCGGGCCGAGCAGGTCGAGTGGCGCCGCAAGACCATGATCCGCGGGCCGCGCACCCTGCCCTGCGCCTGGTGAGCCGGGCGCTCTCAGGCGCGCAGCCACTCCGTGACGACCACGTCCGCGCCGGTCCGCAGCCGCAGTGCGAACGGGCCGGTGGGCGGGGCCCCGCCGGTGAAGCGGCCCAGGTCGTCCGCCGTCAGCAGGGCGTGGGCCCGCGGGCCGCTCAGCACCTCGACGTCGGCCGGCCCCGGCGGCAGCAGCTGGCCGATCAGGCCGTCCTCCGTCACCTCGACGTCGACGGTGACGTCGTCCGCGCGGAAGGTGAGCATCCGCGGCGGCTCCGTCGCTCCCCTGACCGGGACGGCGTCGACCAGTGAGTCGAAGGTCAGCTCGGCGACGCGGGCGTCCAGGTCGTGCAGCGCGAAGGCGTCGACGGCGATCCGCCGCAGCTCGGCCGGGACCGGGTCCAGGATCGCGGCGGCCTGCCGCAGTTCCTCCTCCAGGAGATCCGTGCCGAGTTCGTCGTTCCCGAAGGCCTCGTCGTGCGTGTCGCTCATGTCGTCGTCCCCCGTGCCTCTAGCCGGGCCCGCAGCCGGCGCAGACAGCGCTGGCGCATCGGCCCGATGCTGCCCACCGCGATTCCCAGCGCGGCGGACACCTCCTGATAACTGGGCGGTGGCGAGGAGATCAGTACCCGCAGCAACTGGCGGCACCGCTCGCCCAGTTCCTCGAACTCCTGCCACAGCCGGCGCACGCGCTCGGTCTGCGCGGCGGCCTCCTCGGAGTCGAGCACCGACTCCTCGGGCGTACGGTCCTCGCTCGGCCGGTCGAGCAGCTGCGGGTCGTCGGTCGGGGTCCACCGCTTCGACGCCTTCAGCAGCTTCAGGCACTCGTGCCGTGCCGTGCTGGCCAGCCAGGAACCCGTCTTCTCCGGTTCGCGGATCCGCCCCAGGTGCTGGGCGAACCGGAACCAGGCGGTCTGGTACACCTCGTGCGCGTCGGCGTCGGACAGCCCGTGCGAGCGCGCGACGGACCACACCAACGGGCCCAGCCCGTCCACCAACGACTTCCAGGCGGCCGCGTCCCCGTCGGCGGCCAACTGGACGAGCACCCCGACATCTGCACGGTCCACGGTCCCACCCCTCGTGTACGACAGGCCATCGTACGCCGTGGAGTGGGTGGTTCCGACGGGCATCGGGCCGCTCACGCCCCGCCGGCCGGCATCTCGACGGTGACCGGGCGCCAGGTGGGTGGCAGCAGCGCCGGCACGTGCGCCCCGCGCACCTGTGCGTACTCGGTGTTGGCGGCGAGCAGGTCCCTGCGTGCCGCACGCGGGTCCCGCTCCTTCGTCTCCGTCATGTGCGAGGCGACCATGCCCGCGACGACGGGGGTGGCGAAGGAGGTGCCGCTCCACTGCGCATGCCCCTCGAACATGACCTGGTCCGGCTTGGCGGGTGCCTCGCCGGGCTCGCTGAGGACGCCGTTGTGCCTGGGGTACTGGCAGGTGCACGCGTAGCCGAAGCCGTACCGGCACGCGTCGTAGGTGGAGTGCTGGTAGACGTACGGCACCGGTGACCCGAATCCGGTGAGGGCGCTGGTGAGTCGTTCGCCCGGGGCGTAGGCCTTCACCCAGCCGCCGTGGTTGCTGAAGCAGGCGCCGAACTCGCCGTCGCCGCGCAGCGCGCCGACCGACAGCACCGAGTGCTCCCAGCCGGGGAGTTCGGCGTAGGCGGCGGGCCAGAAGGGGGTGGCGCTGCCGTTGTTGCCGGCGGCGGCGACCAGCAGGGTGCGCTGGTCGCGCAGTTCCTCCATGAAGGCGTGCACCCCGAGCAGGCCGTCGGTGCGGCCGTTGGAGGTGCCGGCGGAGAGGCTGAGGATCTCGGGCCAGCCGTCGCGGTCGACGGCCTCGAAGAGCTTCTCGCCGAGTTCGGACTCCAGGATGGCGCCCGCGTCGTTGAGGGTGTTGCGGACGGTCACGTGGGTGTTGGGGGCGACGGCGGCGACGAGTCCGGCGATGAAGGTGCCGTGGCCGACGTACTGCTGGAGGACGCCGTCCTCGTCGCACTCCCTGATCTGGGCGTCGCCGTCCGTGCGGGCGAGCAGCGGGTAGGCGCGGTAGTCGTGCATGAGCCCGGTGTCGATGACGAGGACGCCGACGGCGGTCCCCGCGTCGTACGGCGTGCCGGCGGCGGCCGGGTTCGGCGGCTCGCTGAGCGGGACGGGCACGGGCTCGTCGCCGGGGCAGGCGTTGACGGCGATGGAGACGACGTGGTTGCGGCTGATCAGTCGGCGGCCCGCGCGGCCCTCCACGGTGCGCAGGGAGCGCAGGGCGTGGGCGACGTCGGGGTCGCCGCCGCCGTCGCCCGCGCCCGGGTCGCCTACCTGGATGCGGGTGATGCCGGTGCGGTTGGTCTCGGGGCTCGCCCGGCGCACGTGGTCCGGGGTCAGGCCCGCCATCGTGGTGAAGTGGTCGCGCACGGTGTCCTCGACGAGGCGGGCCTCCTCGCCGTCCCGGGCCAGGACGACGCCCTTCTCGTAGAAGAACTCGGCGGAGTCGTCCGGCCCCATCACCAGGGGGACGCCGGGCATGGAGCGCTGTATCTGGTCGAACTGCTCACGGAATCGCTGTGGTGCCATGGCGTGTCCTCCACTGGGGCGGCGGTGACGACGGTCGTGACCACGGTGGTGGCGACAGTCGTCAATCAGAGTCCGGGGGTGGCCGATTGATACAGACCCGAATCTGTGGGGCGTGGTTCCGGACCACTACCATCCGTGGGGTGACAGCGGGACACGACTCGGTTCTCCAACTGCTGCCGATGGTGTTCGCCGCCCCCGGCGAAGCGCTGGCCCGTGCGGAGGAGCTGCTCGGGACGGATCCCTCACCGCTGCACGCCTCGGTCGCCCACCAGGTGATCGGCATCTGGCAGCGGGACTTCGGCGACACCCGGCGGGCGCTGGCCCATCTGCGGCGCGCCCGCGAACTCGCGGCCCGCGCGGACTCGGCGGAGCGGGAGGCGGACGTACTGGCCACACTCGGCGTGGCGTTGGTGCACGCCGGTCGCACCCGGGACGGTCTGGCGGCGTTCGAGCGGGGCGTGGCGCGCGGCACCGGGCACACCAGGGCACGGGTGCTGTTCCGGCGGGCGTACGTCTGGTGGGTGCTGGGGCGGCACGGCGAGGCGCTGGAGGACGTACGGCGGGCGGTCCCGGTGCTGCGGCAGGCCGACGACGTGATCTGGACGGCGCGGGCGCTGACCCTGCGGGCGACCGTGCACCTGGCGCTCGGCGCGGTGGACCGGGCGGACGCCGACTTCACGGCGGCGGAGGCGCTGTGGGACACCACCGGCCAGGAGCACGACAAGGCCGACGCGGTGGAGAGCCGGGGGCTGGCGGCGTTCCGGTCGGGTGACGTGCCGGCGGCGCTGAGGCTGCTGGACGAGGCGGAGGAGCGGTACGCCAAGCTGGGCACGCCGACGTTCATGCTGACCATCCGGCGCTGCGAGGTGCTGATGGCGGCGGGGCTGGCCACGGAGGCGCTGGCCGAGGCGGACGGGGCGATCGCGGCGCTGGACGGGATCGGCGGGCAGTCCACCCGCAAGGCGGAGCTGCTGCTGGTGGCGGCGCGGGCGGCCCGGCTGGCGGGCGACCCGCAGACCTCGCTGGCACGCGCGGCCCTCGCGGTGCGGCTGTTCGCCGGGCAGCGGCGCACCTGGTACGAGACGCACGCCCGGCTGGTGCTGCTGGAGGCGCGGGTCGCGACGGGACGCGCCTCGGGCCGGCTGGTGGCGGACGCGGCGTCGGTGGCGGAGCGGCTGGCCGCCTTCGGTGCGCCGGCCGCTCCGGAGGCGTCTTTGCTGGCGGGACGGATCGCGCTGGGCCTCGGCTGGACGGCGGACGCGGAGCGGCATCTGGCGGTCGCCGCGCGCAGCCGGCACGGCGGGCCGCCGCTGGCGCGGATGACGGGCTGGGCGGCGCAGGCGCTGCGGGCGCGGGCGGCGGGGTCGACCCGTGGGGTGCTGGAGGCCTGCCGGCGGGGTCTGGACGTGCTCGACGACCACCGGATGACGCTGGGGGCCTCGGAGTTGCGGGCGCGGGCCACCGCGCAGGGCGCGGAGCTGGCCGCGCTGGCACAGCGGGCGAGCCTGGTGTCGGGCGGACCGCGGCGGCTGCTGGTGTGGAGCGAGCGGTGGCGGGCGACGGTGCTGTCGGCGCCGCCGACCCGGCCGCCGGCCGATCCGGTGCTGCTGAGCACCATGACGGCCTTCCGGGAACTCGCCGCCCGGGCGGACGAGGCCCGCACGGACGGCGGGCGCCCCACCCCCGCGCTGGAGCGCGAACAGCGGCGCCTGGAACGGGAGATCCGCTCCCGCACCCTGCACATGCGGGGCGAGGGGCCCGGTGACGGGGACCGGTTCGACGTCGGGCGCCTGCTGGACCGGCTCGGTGACGACCTGCGCCTGGTGGAGCTGGCCGTGCTCGACGGGCGCGTGCACGTACTGCTGTGCGGGCAGGGGCGGGTGCGGCGGTTCGAGGCCGGGCTGCTGGCCGAGGCGGAGCGGGAGGCCGAGCACGTACAGGCCGGTCTGCGGCGGTTGGCGCACCCCGGTGGCGAGGCCCGGCTGCCCCTGGTGGAGGCGGCGGGCGCCCGCCTCCAGGAACTCCTCCTCGGTCCCGCCGCGGCCCACCTGGGCCACGGCCCGGTCGTCGTGGTCCCGCCGGGCCGACTGCACCGCGTGCCGTGGGCCCTGCTGCCCGCGTTGCGCGAACGGGTCCTGAGCGTCTCGCCGTCGGCGGTCAGCTGGCTGCGCGCGAAGGAGACCGCCCCGCCGCCCGGCGGCCGCCAGGTCCTGGTCCGCGGACCGGGCCTGGCCAGCGGCGGCGCCGAGGTCCCGGAACTCGCCGACCGGTACGGGGCGGTTCCGCGGCCGCGGGAGGGCGGCGGGGCGGGCGCGGGCCCCGCCGCGGACGGCCGGCCCACCGTGCTGGAGGGGGACGAGGCGCACGTGCCCCGGGTGTTGCGGGAGCTGGACGGGGCGGCGTTGGCGCACATCGCCGCGCACGGGGCCTTCCGGGCGGACAGCCCCTTGTTCTCCTCGCTGCGGATGGCGGACGGGCCGCTCATCGTGCACGACTTCGAGCGGCTGGACCGCAGCCCGTACCGGATCATCCTCTCCTGCTGCGACACCGCCCGCTTCGCCTCGGTCGGCGCGGACGAACTGCTCGGACTGGTCACCGCGCTGCTGCCGCTGGGCACGGCCGGGGTGGTGGCGTGCAGCGCGCCGGTCAACGACGCCGCGGTGGTGCCGTTGATGCTCGCGCTGCACAAGGGCCTGGACTCCGGGCTGTCCCTGGCGGAGGCGCTGCGCGACGCGCGGGCGGCCCTGCCGGACGACGCGGTGCACCGGGCCACGGGGTGGGCGTTCTCCGCGTTCGGGGCGGCCTGACGTGCCGGGCTCGTGCGGCGCCGGGGGCGCGGCCCGCCCTCGTCGCCGGAGTCGGCGAGCACTCTGGAAGCCGCGGCGGGTGCTCCCCCACCGCCCCGGCAGGCCGCGCGGAACCGGACGCCGCGCGACGCCGCGTGCCACGCACGGCGGAGTCACCCGTGCCCGGGGGCTGCGCCCGCGCGCCGACCGAACACCGCACACCACGCGCGCGTGAAGATCGCCGCGCCCGCGGAGCGGCCCGGGCGGCGGGTGTCACGCCGGCTGGCGCTCGGGCAGCGCCATCAGCCAGGGCAGGGCGCCGCGGTCGCCGGCGCCGAGGCGGGTGTAGGCGCCGTAGAGGTGGTTGCCGACGGTGCGGACGGAGAGGGTGAGCCGCTCCGCGATCTGCCGGTTGCTCAGGCCGGCGGCGGCGAGCGTGACGATCTGGCGTTGACGGGCGGTGAGTTCGCCGAGGACCAGCCCGGACAGGGCGGGGGTGCGGGCGCCCTCGCAGTGCCGGGCGAGGGCGGCGGCGCGGGTGCGGGCGGTGCGGGCGGCGCTCGGGTCGCGGTGGGCGCGTGCCGCCTGGGCGTGCGCCTCGGCCGCGAAGAGCCGGAAGCCGCGCCGTTCCAGCTGTCCGGCCACCTCGTCCAGTGCCGGTCCGTCGCCCCGCGCGAGGGCGTCGGCGTGCGCGGCGAAGACGCCGGTCAGCCGGCCGGCCGCCCGCTCGGGCGCGCCCAGGCGGACGGCGTCGTACGGGTCGCCCCCCTCGGCGGCCGACCGGACCGCCTCGTCGAGGTCGCCGTGTGCGGCGGCGATCCAGGTGGCGACCGCTCCGGCGGGTTCCGCCCGCTCACCGTCCCCTGCCGTCGCGTCGCCCGACTGGGCGGCGGCCAGCGTGAGTTCGTCGCGGCAGGGCCCGTCGTCCGGGTTCGCCCGCAGGCCCTCGCGAGCCCATGCCGCCGCCTCGGACAGCTGCCCCCGCAGGCGGGCGAACCGGGCGCGCAGTGCCGCGTACCGGGCCGGCAGCGGCACGCCCTCGGCCGCCAGCCACTCCCCCACCGGCGCCGCGGGCTCCCGTAGGTCGTGCCGCTCGACGCGGTGGGCCAGGGCCGCCCGCTCCGCCGCCAGGGCGGGCTCGTACCGCTCGGGCCCGCAGGCCAGGCGCCGGGCCCGCAGCCGGCCCGCGGCGGCGCGCAGCACCGGCCCGTGCAGAGGGTGGGCGAGCCGGGTGGCGCCCCGGTCGTCGACGGCGACCAGGTCCTCGGTCTCCAGGCGCTCCAGGACCCGCACGTCGAAGGCGTCCAGGTCGAGGGGCAGCGGTTCCGCGAAGGCCAGGCGTTCGAGCGTCTCGCGCTCCTCGGAGCACACCCGGTCCAGTACGCGGGCGGTGCGTTCCCGCACGGCCGCGGTGACCGGCACGGGCCCCCGCCAGGCCCACAGCCCCGTGTCCGCGACCGGCGTGAGCAGGCCCCGCTCGCGCACGGCGGTCAGCAGCTCGCGCAGCAGTCGCAGGTCGCCGCGGCACAGGCGGTGCAGCCGGTCCACGGTGAGCGGGTCGAGGGCGACGCCCGCGCCGGCCGTGAGCAGTTCGGCGGTGTCCTCGCGGGGCAGCGGCCCGAGCGGGAGGCGCGGCAGCAGCTCCCCGGTCCACAGCCGGGACACCGCGCCCGGCACGGGCACGCCCTCCGTAGCGACGACCAGGAGCCGGGTGCGGCCGTGCACGGCGAGCTGGTGCACCAGGGCGGCGGAGGCGTCGTCGAGCAGGTGGGCGTCGTCGACCAGCAGCAGCCGTACGCCGGACAGGAGCTGCACCGCGCGGTGCAGGGTGACGGTCCCGGGCAGCAGGTGGGCGAAGGCGGCGAAGGGGATGTCCCGGGTCTCGGGCGTCCCGGCGGCCCTGGCGCAGTCCGTGCCGCGGACCGCCTCGGTCACGAGCCGGGTCCTGCCGCAGCCGGCCGGGCCGGTCACCACGATGCCGCCGCCCTTGCCGGCCACCGACCGGCGCACCAGCTCCAGTTCGTCCGTCCGCCCGGTGAACGGCCAGGGCGTCCGAAGTGTCCTCACATCCCGCGGAGAAGTCGTCACGGCAATAGGAGTCCGCGTACTCAACCCTGATACAGGCGACTTGAGTACCCCTCGACTCAGGCGCCCGCACCGCCCGGACGGCATTGTGGGGGCCATGACCGCACGTTACTGCTCGCTCGCGCGGCAGCCGGCTCCCGTGCTCGCGCCGGGACTGGCCGCCGAGCGCGTCGCCGCGCTCGTCGGCGGGCAGCGGATGTGGGTCAACGGCACCGTGCTGCACTACTGCTTCCTCGGCGGGGACACGGACTCCTCCGTCGTGCCCATGCCGGGTACCGGGCGTCCGGCGCGGGGGGCGTGGGTGGGGACCGAGGAGCAGCGGGAAGTGGTCCGCGACTGCTTCAAGGAGTGGCAGGACCTCGGTGTCGGGCTCGACCTGACCGAGGTCGGCGACCGCTCGGAGGCCGAGCTGCGCATCGGCTTCCAGCCCGGCGACGGGTCGTGGTCGGCGGTGGGCAGGGACGCGCTCGGGGTCGGCCTCAACGACCGTACGATGAACTTCGGCTGGGACCTGACCGCACCCGGGGAGCGCGCCACGGCCCTGCACCAGATCGGGCACGCGCTCGGGATGCTGCACGAGCACCAGAGCCCGTACTCCGGCATCCTCTGGGACGACGAGGCCGTCTACGCGGAGCTGGCGGGCCCGCCGAACCACTGGAGCCGGGAGCGGACCTTCCACAACATCCTGCGCAAGCTCGACGGCGACGAGGCCAACGGCCCGGTCTGGGACCCGCAGTCGATCATGGAGTATCCGTTCCCGTCGGGGCTGATACTGGAGCCGGAGCACTACCGCTCGGGCCTGCACCCGCCCGGTACGCTCTCGGCCGCCGACAAGGAGTTCGCCCTGCGCTGGTATCCGCCCACCGGCCGGCCGGGCCCGCTGGTGCCGTTCCGTTCGGTGCCTCTGGGGCTCGGGCCGGGCGAGCAGGCCGACTTCCGCCTGGACCCGCCGGAGACCCGCGAGTACACCGTGGGCACCTTCGGTGACAGCGACGCCGTCGTCGTGATCTTCGAGGTGCGGGACGGCA
Source organism: Streptomyces sp. M92 (assembly GCF_028473745.1). Lineage (NCBI taxonomy): Bacteria > Bacillati > Actinomycetota > Actinomycetes > Kitasatosporales > Streptomycetaceae > Streptomyces > Streptomyces sp. M92. Next base: position 4,788,533 of record NZ_CP101137.1, on the reverse strand, counting down.
AGCCCCGCTACCTGGCCGGACACGACGACGGGGGAACACCCCGCAACGCCACGATCAGGGCCCGTTTCGTCAAGGGCCGCCGCTATGTCGTCCGGGTGCGCCTGTACTCCTCGTGGGGTGCGGGCGAGACGGCGGTCATGTGCTGGTGACCGCACGGCTTCCAGACACCCGGGCGCCGCGGCCGCAGTCCGGCGCCGGGGGCGGCCGAGGACGTCACCTTCGGGGGACGGTGTCGCTCTGACACCGGGTGACGTCCCGGCCCGCCGGGCCCGCTTCTTCGGGGGAGGAAGCGGGCCCGGCCTTTGGCTTCGTCGGCTCCGGGGCCGCCCCGGCCGGGAGGCCGGGTCACACTGCCCCCCGGGTGTCGTCGGTCAGCGAGGCCAAGGCACGGTCGGGTCCGCCCCGCGCCGCGACCTCCGCTTGGGCGGCGCGGACGAACGCGCCCAGGAGCTTGGTCGAACGGGCCTTCGGCCACACCAATCCGTACTCCAGCGGCGGGGCGTCGGGAACGGGGACGTAGGCCACGCCGGTATGGGTGTAGTAGCGCGCCGCGGCCGAGGACAGGGGGCACACGGCCTGGTCGGCCCGGATCACGGTCATGGCGTCTTCCCAGTACAAGACGGCCGGGCCCCGGGGAACGGCACGCCCCGAGGGGGTGTGCGTCGGGAACAGGTGGTCCAGCCAGTACTGCGGCGCGTGCCGTCCTCCGACGGTCAGCATCCTGCAGTCGGCCCAGTCCTCGATGCTCACCGTCTCGCGCCGCGCGAGACGATGCCGGTCGGAGACCAACAGCGCCCGCGGTTCGCGGATCAACACCGGCCCGACGGACAAGTCAGGTTCCTCCACCGGCCGTTCGGTGACCTGCACGTCGACGTCACCTGCTCGCAGGGGACCGAACGGGTCGAACAACTGGATCTGCTGGAGGTGAAACTCCACGCCGGGGTGGCGGTGCTCGAACAGCTCGGTGATGTGCTGCACCAAGTGCCCGGTGAACGCCCCGGAGAAGCCGATCCGCAAGGTACCCGTGATGCCGCGGCCTGCCGCCACGGCCTCGGCGATCTCCTCCTGGATGCGCCGGTAGGGCGTCTCGATGCCTTCGCGCAGCTGCTTGCCGAGCGGAGTGAGCGCCACGCGGCGGCTGGTGCGCTCGAACAGGTCGGCGCGGAAGCGGCGCTCCAGCTTCTTGACGGTCTGGCTGACCCGGCCCTGGGTCAGGCCGAGGCGCTCGGCGGTACGGCCGAAGTGCAGCTCGTCCGCCAGGGTCAGGAAGACCTCGATCTCATGTCGTTCCACGGCATCCCTCATTCATTACCCGGCCTAATCGGGCTCTTCTCCAAAGCGTCATTGTTCCAGCTCCAGGCCCCGTACGAGAGTGGTCGGGAACGCGAGGGGTGATTGACGGGAGCAGGCAGGCGGCCGGCCCCGGAGGTGCCTCTCCCCCTGTCCCGGCCGGGGCGGCGCAAGGCCGCGGGCGGCCCGTGAAGAGGATGTGCATCCAGTGGAGAACCAGCTGTACGACTACACCCCCGTCATCGAGCGGGAGCCGATCCGCTGGCCCGGCGGCGCTCGGGTGGCCTTCTACGTCGGACTGAACGTAGAGCACTTCCAATTCGGCGTGCCGTCCACCAGTTTGTACGAGGCGACGGCAGCCCTGGTGCCCGATCCGCTCAACCACGGCTGGCGGGACTACGGCCCACGGGTCGGCATCTGGCGGGTGGCCGAGATCCTCGACCGCCACGGCATCCGGCCCAGCGTGCTGCTCAACTCGGCCGTCTGCCGACGGTATCCGCAGATACTGAAGGCCGGCCGGGACCGGGACTGGGCGTGGCTGGCGCACGGGCGCGACAATTCCACCCTGCACACGGACATGTCCGAGCAGGACGAGCGCCGGTGCCTGAGCGAGGTCGTGGAAACCATCGAGGAGGCGACCGGCCGCCGTCCACGCGGCTGGCTGGGCCCGGCGCTGACCGAGACCCCGCGCACCCCGTCGCTGCTCGCCGAACTCGGACTGAGCTACGTGCTGGACTGGACCGCCGACGACCAGCCCTTCCGGCTGAACGTGCCCGGGATGCTGAGTGTGCCGTACTCGGTGGAGCTCAACGACCTGGGCCTGTTCACGTCGCAGGGCATGTCCGGGCCGGACTTCGTGCGCGTGGTCACCGACCAGTTCGACCAGTTGTACGACGACTCCGCCGACAGCGGCCGGGTGATGGCCCTGGCACTGCACCCCTTCGTCATCGGCCAGGCCTTCCGTGCCCGCTACCTCGACCAGGCGCTGTCCTACATCGCCGGCCGTCCGGGGGTGTGGATGACCACCAGCGACGAGATCGCCGAGTACTACTCGAGCACCGTTTCGTGAGCCCCCGCCGGGCCATGCGGCCGGTACCGACTGTGGAGGAGATTGCCATGACTGCGTCCGCTGTTCGTTCCCGGGAGATCCGCCTCGTCTCCCGCCCTTCGGGCGAACCGGGCCCCGAGAACTTCGAGTCGGTCGTCTCGGAGGTCCCCGAGCCCGACGAGGGCCAGATCCTGGTGCGCAACACCTGGATGTCGGTGGACCCCTACATGCGGGGCCGGATGAACGACGCTCCGTCCTACATCCCGCCGTTCGAGTTGGGCACCGCCCTGGAAGGCTCCGCGGTCGGGACGGTCGTCGCCTCGCGCGCCGGTGGCGCCCCGGTCGGCTCGACCGTCTCGCACTTCCTGGGCTGGCGGGAGTACGCCGTTATCGACGCCGCCGCCGCCACCGTCGTGGACACCCGGCTGGCCCCCGCCGAGGCGTACCTCGGCCCACTGGGCATCACCGGCCTGAGCGCGTACGCGGCACTGACCCGCACCGCGCCGGTCCGGGAGGACGACACGGTGTTCATCTCGTCGGCGGCCGGGGCGGTCGGCAGCGTCGCCGGTCAGCTCGCCCGCAAGCTGGGTGCCGCACGTGTGATCGGCTCGGCCGGGGGGCCGGACAAGACCAGGAAGCTGCTGGAACGGTTCGGCTTCGACGCCGCCATCGACTACCGGGAGGGCGACCTGGCCGGACAGCTCGCACGGGTCGCTCCGGACGGTATCGACGTGTACCTGGACTCCGTGGCCGGCGACCACCTGGTCGCGGCCCTGGACGCGATGCGGCTCGACGGCCGGATCGCCATGGTCGGTGCGATCAGCACCTACAACGCCACCGCGCCGATGCCCGGTCCGCACAACCTGTTCCGGGCCGCCTCCCGGCAGGTGACGCTGCGCGGCATGCTGGTCGACTTCCACCTGGACCTGTTCCCGGAGTGGATCGAAACGGCGGCACCCTGGCTCGCCGACGGTTCGCTGCGCACCGAGTCGACGGTCGTCGACGGTCTGGACCGGGCCCCGGAGGCGTTCCTGGGTGTCCTGCGGGGCGCCAACACCGGCAAGATGCTGGTCCGCCTCGTCCACCAGGACGCTTGATGGGCGGCACGACGGAATCGTCAGCGGCGTGCGCCGCCGTCACCGCCGGGTCCGGGCGCGCCCTGATCGTGGTGGCCCACCCACGGCCGGACTCGCTCACCGGCGCGGTGGCCGACCGTGCCCGGGCGGCTCTGGCCGGTACCGGACGGGCCGTGGACGTTCTCGACCTGCACGCCGAGGGGTTCGACCCGCGGATGACCACCGCCGACGAGCCCGACTGGAACGACCCGTCCAAGGAGTACTCGCCCCGGACCCGCGCCGGGATGCGTCGCCTGGCCGAGGCGGACTCGGTCGTGGTGGTCTTCCCGGTGTGGTGGTTCGGCCTCCCCGCGATCCTCAAGGGCTGGGTGGACCGGATCTGGAACCACGGGTTCGCCTACGGCGCAAGGGGCGGCGGGACCCGCTTGTCCGGCAAACGCCTGCTGTGGTTGCCGCTGAGCGCCTACACCGCCGCGTCGTTCGCAGAGTTGGGGTGGACCGACCACATCACTCGCACGCTCGATGTCGGCATCGCCGAGTACTGCGGGATCACCGACTCCACCGTCCATGTCCTTCACGACTCCCTGGGGGACCCCCGGGGGGTGCTGGCCTCGGCCGACGCCGCCCTGGCCACCTTCACCCACCCGACGGTCGACGCACTGCGCTCACCGCACGGAGCACAGGTGCGTGCGGCCGCTCCCGCCCCGAACACGCCGAAGGGGCCACCCGATGATGACCCCTGAGCTGTGGGAGGGCCCCACGTAACCGTCGGGACGACAGGATTTGAACCTGCGACCCCTTGACCCCCAGTCAAGTGCGCTACCAAGCTGCGCCACGTCCCGGTACGCGATCCGCGTCTTCCGTGATCGCGCTCGTCAAGCCTACCCCATCCGCACGGCCGGCAACGGCCACGCGGTCGCCGGTCTCGGCGACCGTCCACCCCTGCCGGTCTCCGTAGCGACGGTCTCCACCGTCGTAGCCTCCGGTGACCCGCCTCTGACGCTGCTGCCGACCGGCGAGAACCCGCCGGTGGACGCCGGGTCCGTGGTCACCGACGTCCTCAAGACGGTGCGGCTGCCGGCGGGACGGTACGTGGAGCGCGCGCTGCCCCGGCTGTCGGCGGTGACGATCTCGGTGATCGTGGCGGTGGTGGTGGCGGGCGGCGCCGGCGCCATCAAGCCGGCCGCGGCGGTGGTGTTCCTCGCCCTGGCCCTGCACAACGGCCACGGGCTGGCGCCCGGTTACGGCGCGGGGCGCCTCGGCCGGCTCGGCGAACCGGCCGGCCGGAGACGACCGGCGCCGACAAAGTGTCCGCGGACACCCCCGGATACGCCACACCCTGTCGCCCCCGAGGCCTCCTCGGTCCCGGATAGCGTCTCCGCATGACCAACAGCTTCGTCGTCCACGTCCCCGGCACCGAGCTCGAACCCGAGCCGCTCTCCCCCGAGCAGATCGTCTCCGGCTCCCCCGAAGTGACCGGCAAGGTGGTCTGGGAGTCGGCGGACGGCCGCCAGGTGCGCGGGGTCTGGCAGATCACCCCGGGCGTGGTCACCGACACCGAGGCGGACGAGATGTTCGTGGTACTCAGCGGCTCGGCCACCATCGAGGTGGCGGGCGGCCCGACACTGACGGTCGGACCGGGCGACCTGGCCGTACTGCGCGAGGGCGACCGTACGACGTGGACGGTGCACGAGACGCTGCGCAAGGCGTACGTGATCAACCAGGCCTAGGCGTCCTGGACCAGTCCCGCCTCGTAGGCGACGATCGCCGCCTGCACGCGGTTGCGCACCCCCAGCCGCTGGAGGATCGCGCTGACGTACGCCTTGACCGTGCCCTCGACCAGATGCATGCGCCGGGCGATCTCGGCGTTCGACAGGCCGGCTCCCAGCATGCCCAGGACCTCGCGCTCCCGGTCGGACAGCACGGCGACGCGCTCGCCGGAGGCCGCCGAGCGGGGCGAGGGCGCCCTGCGCAGCTCGGTCATCAGCCGTCGGGCGACCAGCGGGGACAGGCACGCTCCCCCGGCGGCCACCGCACGCACCCCGGAGATGAGGTCCCGGGGGTCGGACGCCTTGAGCAGGAACCCGGCGACCTGCTGGTCCAGGGCCCGCTCGATGTAGCGGTCCTCGCCGAAGGTGGTGAGGACGATCACCGCGGTCTCCGGGTTGGTGGTGCGCAGTTCGCCCGCGGCCGCGAGGCCGTCCAGCTCCGGCATCCGGATGTCGAGCAGCGCCACGTCGGGACGGTGCCTGCGGGCCAGCTCGACGGCCTCGCGCCCGTCGGCGGCCTCGGCGACCACCTCGATGCCGGGTTCGGTGGTCAGGATGGCGCGGACGCCGGCCCGCACGATGGTCTCGTCGTCGGCGACCAGTACGCGGATCATCCGGTCCTCTCGGAGTGTGGCGGTGTGGCGGTGGTGCGTCGGTGACGGCTGTCAGAGTCTGTCCTTGGCCGTCAGCACATCATCCGTGAAGCACAGCCGGTACATCGTGCCGGTGAAGTCGAGCAGGCTTTGGCTCGCCCGGTAGTACTCGCATGCGGCCCCCGGCGGGGCGGCCGGTTCCGACAGGGCCGGCGGCGGCTTCCCGATCCGCCGCGACGGGAGGACGGTCTCCAGTTCCGCACGTGTCTCACCGACCCGGATGCGCCCGTAGTCCGCGGGCGTGACCGATGTGGTCGCCGAGGTCGCGGCGTACAGGCCGGTGAGGAGAGCCGCGATCGCCGCGCCGAGCAGCACCGGCAGGAGCGCGGCCCGCCGGGCGTCGCCGCGCAGTCGGGCCCTGGCGCGCAGCAACGCCGTCCGCGACGTGCTCCGGCCCGGCCGGGCCCCGGCCCGCGCGTCCGGGGCCGTGCCCGCGGCCTCGTCCGTACCCGCGCCGCCGACGGGCCAGGGGGGAGCCGCCGTGTCGTACCCGGGCGGAATCGGCGCCCTCGGTGGTGCCGCCCCCGGGGTGTGCGGCAGCCGTGCGTGCACCCCGAAGCCGCCCCGGCTCGGGCCCGCCCGCAGGGTGCCGCCCGCCAGACGGACGCGTTCGTCCAGGCCGATCAGACCGGCACCGCTGCCGGTGGCGGACGGGCTCCCGCCGTTGCGCGGCCGCTCGTTGACGACCGACACCACCGTCTCGTCCGGCCGGTGGTCCACCCGTACGGAGACCGGAGCGCCCGGCGCGTGCTTGGCCGCGTTGGTCAGGGCCTCCTGCACCACCCGGTAGGCCGCGAGGCCGGCCAGTCCCTGAGCACCCGGCACGGGCGCCGCGCCCTCCTCCCGGAAGTCCACCGGCGTGGCCGCCCCGCCGAACCGGCGCACGAGCTGGGCGATCGACTCCTGGGCGGGCACCAGAGAGGGTCCGGTGTCCTCGCGCAGCAGTCCGACGGCCTCGTGCAGCCGCTCGGTGGCGAGGGTGCAGCGTTCCCGCAACCGGCCGGCGGTGGCGCGGTGTTCGTCGGACAGTTCTCCGGACAGTTCCAGTCCGCCGGCGAGCAGCGCCATCACGCTCAGCTCGTGACCCAGGGAGTCGTGGATGTCCTGGGCGATGCGGGCCCGTTCCCTGCGCCGCGCCTGTTCGGCGACGTAGCGCTGCCGCCACTCCAGTCGCTCGGCGTGTTCCCAGCCCGCGTGGGCCAGCGCGGCACGCTGCCGACGCCAGTTGCCGGCCCACCACGGCAGCACGCAGGAGGCGAACTGAAGCATCAGCAGGCTCAGCCCGTCCTTCACCTCGGCGACCGCGCCGACCAGGACGATCCCGGCCGCGGTGGTACAGACGAACACCAGCTGGGCGGGCCAGACCCGGGGCAGCCGCCTGCCCGCACCCCAGCTCAGCACCGCGGCCGCCACCGCCGGCCAGGCACTGGCGCCGGACCACGGAAGGAAGAGCGCGAGCAGCGCCGCGAGCAGCAGGGACGTCAGCGGTGCCGCACGCCGTACCGCGACCGCGACCGCCACGACCAGGCACGCGGCCAGCCACACGGCCGGGGCGACGGCGGGCAGCTCCGTGTCGAGGGCGGAGGGGGACAGCAGCACGAGGAGCAGCACGTGGTCGACGGGCCGGGTGAAGGGCCGGTCGGCGGCCACGTTCCGCAGGAGCTGCACGGTGAGCCGGCGTATGTCCTGCCATCTGCGCATGCCGGAACGCTACAAGAACGCTTCCCGGCTCAGGACCTGCCGAAAGTCGATGCGGTCGCTGCCTTTCGCCAGATGCCCCCGCCCCGCCCGGCTCCCTAGCGTGCCGGACATGCTGTGGGAAGGAGCGACCTCGAAATGATCACGTCGGATCGGCTGACCAAACGGTACGGCGGCAAGGCAGCCGTCTCGGACCTCTCGTTCACCGTCGCGCCGGGGAAGGTCACGGGCTTCCTCGGGCCGAACGGCGCCGGAAAGTCCACCACCATGAGGATGATCGTCGGACTCGACACGCCGACGTCCGGGCGGGTGCTGGTGGGCGGGAAGCGCTACGGGGAACTTCGCCGTCCGCTGCGCGTGGTCGGCGCGCTCCTCGACGCGCGGGCCTGCCATCCCGGCCGCTCGGCGCGCCGTCATCTGCTGGGGCTGGCCCGCAGCAACGGCATCCCGGCGTCCCGGGTCGGTGAGGTCCTGGAGACCGTCGGGCTCACGGAGGTCGCCGGCAAGCGGGTCGGTTCGTACTCGCTCGGAATGGGCCAGCGGCTGGGCATCGCCGCGGCGCTGCTCGGCGATCCGGAGGTGCTGCTCTTCGACGAGCCGGTCAACGGCCTCGATCCGGACGGTGTGCGGTGGGCGCGCGAACTGATGCGTTCCCTGGCGGCTCAGGGGCGGACGGTGCTGGTCTCCAGCCACCTGATGAGCGAGATGCAGGAGACCGCCGACCACTTGCTGGTCATCGGCCGGGGCCGCATCCTGGCCGACGCCCCCATGGAGGAGGTGATCGCCGGCAGTTCACTGAACGCCGCCCGCGTCCGGACTCCGGAGGCCGACGCGCTGGAGCGGGAACTGCGCCGGCACGGCCTGCGGGTGGACCGGGGCGCGGACCTGGAGCCCGACGAACTCATCGTCGTCGGCGCCACCCTGCGGGAGATCGGTGACCTGGCCTTCGCCCACCGGGTCCCGGTCCACGAACTCAGCATGCGCCGGGCCAGCCTGGAGCAGGCGTACATGGAACTCACCGCGGACAGCGTGGAGTACGGCTCACCGGCCCTGTCCCAGATCCTGCAGACCCCCGACACCCCGAAGGTGTGATCCGGCATGACGACGACAACGGCGCCCAGTCCCCCACTCACCGGTCCTGTCAAGGGCGGCGGGTTCAAGGGGGCCCTCGCCTTCGAATGGACGAAGCTGTGGAGCGTGCGGGCCACGTGGTGGAATCTCGCCGTCGGTCTGCTGCTCACCGTGGGCTTCGCCGCGATGGTCGGCGCGTCGGCCGACGCGAGTGCCAAGAAGGGCATCGACGTGGCGATGCCCGCTCCGCACCACGCGTCGCAGGCGTTCCTCGTCTCCCAGCTCACCGTCGTGGTCCTCGCGACCCTGGCGCTCACCGGCGAGTACTCCAGCGGCTCCGTGCGCACCACCCTGCAGGCCGTCCCGGCGCGTGGCCGGATGCTCCGGGCCAAGACGCTCGTCGTCACGGCCGTCGTGGCGGTCGCGGGGTGCGTGTTCAGTGTGCTCGGCACGCTGGTCGCGGCTCCACTGATGAGCGGTCACGGTGACTACACCGGCGGCCAACTGCTCGGCACCGCCCTCGGTGCCGGCGTGTACCTGGCCGCCCTCGCGGTGATGTCGGTGGGGATCGGCAGTGTGCTGCGCAGCGCCGCGGGCACCATCACGACACTCATCATGGTGCTGCTCGCGCTGCCCCAGCTGATGGGCGTCGTCGGCGCGCGATGGCTGGAGACCGCCTCCGACTACATGCCGAGCGTCGCCGGCACCGTGCTGCTCACCGAGGACCACGACCCCTACGGCGGTGGCGCCGCGCTGCTGGTGCTCGCGGTGTGGTCGGCGGCCTGCTACGCCGCGGGGTCCGCGGTGCTGCGCCGCCGTGACGCCTGAAGCCACGATGCTTTGTCCTGTCAAAAGGTTGACAGGACGCCGACCGCCGCACAGGGTGGGCTGGACAGCACAGGGACCGTCCGAAGAGGGGCTCTCATGGTGGACGCACTCGGTGTCGCCGTCGTCGGTTTCGGCTGGATGGGCCGGGTGCACACCCGGGCGTACGCCCGGGTCCGCCACCACTATCCGCAGCTCGCCCTCCGCCCCGAACTGGTGACGGTCGCCGAGGAGGTGCCGGGGCGGGCCGAGGAGGCCGCCGCGCAGTTCGGCTTCGCCTCGACGGCCCGTGACTGGCGCGAGGTGGCCGGGGACCCGCGGGTGCACGCGGTCAGCATCACCGCGCCGAACTTCCTGCACCGCGAGATCGCCGTGGCGATGGCCGAGGCGGGCAAGCACATCTGGATCGAGAAGCCGGTCGGCCTGTCCGTCGACGACGCGCAGGCCGTCGCCGACGCGGTCGCCAAGGCGGGTGTGCAGGGCGCCGTCGGCTTCAACTACCGCAACGCGCCCGCCGTGGAGGCCGCCCGCGATCTGATCGCCGCCGGGGAGATCGGCACCGTCACCCATGTCCGCGTCCGGCTTCTCAGCGACTACGCCGCCCACCCCGAGGCAGCGCTGACCTGGCGCTACGAGCGGGAGCGCGGCGGCAGCGGGGTGCTCGGCGACCTGGCCTCGCACGGGGCGGACCTGGCCCGGTTCCTGCTCGGCGACATCGCGTCGCTGACCGCCGACACGGCCGTCTTCCTGCCCGAGCGAGCCCGCCCCGCCGCCGCGACCGCCGGTCACGCACGGGCGGCCGGCGGTGAGTCGGGGCCGGTCGAGAACGAGGACTACGTCAGCTGTCTGCTGCGCTTCGCCTCCGGCGCCCGCGGGGTCCTGGAGGCCTGCCGGGTCTCGGTCGGTGAGCAGAACAACTACGGCTTCGAGGTGCACGGCACCACGGGCGCGGTGTTCTGGGACTTCCGCCGCATGAACGAGCTGGGCGTCAGCCGCGGCACGCAGTACCAGGACCAGCCGGTGAGCGCGGTCTACGTCGGTCCGGCGCACGGCGAGTTCGCGGCCTTCCAGCCGGGAGCCGCGAACGCCATGGGCTACGACGACCTCAAGGTGGTGGAGGCCCACCGTTTCCTGCGCTCGATCGCGGAGGCCACCCCGTACGGCGCGACCCTGCCGGACGCCGTGCACAGCGCGGCCGTACTGGAGGCGATGGCGCGGTCGGCGGAGCGCGGTACCTGGGTCAGTTGCGGGATCTCCGGGTGAGGGCGTCGCGGCGGGCCCGCCGGCTCCCACCTGCTGCAGCTCTCCTCCGCGTCGGTCCGCGCGGTGGAGAGGGTGGACCGGGGGGCGGCGGCGAACGCCGTCTTCCCCGCGCTGACGAAGCGCGAGGCCGAGGGGGCGGGCCGGCTGGAGAACGTGGTCGCCGCGAGCGCCGGGGGCTGCCCGCTCCCCACCGGCCTGGACGGCGATCCGCCGGTCGACGGCCTGGCTCCGCACGGCAACCGCGCACCGCGGACCCGGCACGGCAATCACGCACAAGGAGCAACGAGAAGCATGCGCATCGCAATCCTCGGCCTCGGCCGCATCGGCGCCTTCCACGCCGAGACCCTCTCCTGCCTGGACGCCGTCGACTCGCTGGTCGTCGCCGACCCGTTCGCGGACGCCGCGAGGGCGGCCGCCGAGCGGTTCGGCGCCGAGATCGCGGACTCCCCCGAGGCGGTGCTGGCCGCCGGGGTGGACGGTGTGGTGGTCGCGGCGGCGACCGACGCCCACCCGGACCTCATCCTGGCCGCCGTCGAGGCGGGCGTGCCCGTCTTCTGCGAGAAGCCCGTCGCCCGCACCATGACGGAGGGCGTCGAGGTGCTCAAGGCGGTCGCGGGCCATGACGTGCCGGTGCAGATCGGCTACAACCGCCGCTTCGACGCCGCCTTCGTCGCGGCGCGGGCGGCCGTGCGGGCGGGTGAGCTGGGCAAGCTGCACACCGTGCGGTCGACCACGCTGGACCCGGCGCCGCCGCCGGCCGCGTACATCGCCGCTTCCGGCGGCATCTTCCGCGACTGCGCGGTGCACGACTTCGACGTCATCCGCTGGGTGACGGGCCGCGAGGTGAGCGAGGTGTACGCCGTCGGCGGCAACCGCGGTGCCGACTTCATCCGGGAGGCGGGCGACGCGGACACCACCGGCGCGGTCCTCACGCTGGACGACGGCACGATCGCCGTGGTCTCCAACAGCCGTCACAACGCACGCGGTTACGACGTCCGCATGGAGATCCACGGCTTCGCCGACTCCGTCGCCGTCGGCCTGGAGGACAGGCTGCCGCTGCGCTCGGTCGAGCCCGGCACGGCCTTCCCCGCCGGTGTGCCGCACGACTTCTTCATGGACCGCTTCGCCGCCGCCTACCGCGCCGAGCTGACCGCGTTCACCGAGGTCGTCGCGGGCGCCCGCCCCTCCCCCTGCACGATCGAGGACGCGCTGGAGGCGGGCTGGATCGCCGAGGCGTGCACCCTGTCGCTGCGGGAGCACCGCCCCGTGACGGTGGCGGAGGTCAGGCGGGGCTGAGGCCGGTCGGAACGGGCCGGTCGGGCGCGGTCAGCCCGCCGGCTCGCTGATGTTCACCATCCAGGGGACGCCGTACCGGTCCGTGCACATGCCGAAGACGTCCCCCCACATCTGCTTCTCCAGCGGCACGGCGACGGAGCCGCCGGCGGACAGCTTCTCCCAGTAGCCGCGCAGCTCGGCCTCGTCGTCGCCGCTGAGGCTCACCGAGAAGTTGGTGCCCGGGGTGCAGTCCATGCCGGGCGGGGTGTCCGAGGCCATCAGGGTGAAGCCGCCCGGTGTCTCCAGCATGGCGTGCATGATCTTGTCGGTGTAGGCGCTGTCGGGCATGCCGGACTCGCCGAAGGTGTTCAGCGACAGGGTGCCGCCGAACACCTGCTCGTAGAACTCCATCGCCTGTCGGGCGTCGCCGTCGAAGCTCAGGTACGGATTGAGACGCGAGGTCATGACTGCCTCCCGGAACGGGACGAAGGGTCAGTGCTCCGCACGCTAGCGCGCGCCACTGACAACGGCCCGCCGAGCGGCGCGCCGGCGGGACCGTGTCCCGCCGGCGCGACCGGGGTCAGGCGCCGCAGGAGCGCAGGAACTTCCGGGTGCGTACCGCGATGGGCAGCGGCTTGTCCGGCTCGCACGGGTACATGTCCTGCTCGACGATGGCGAACAGGTCGACGCCGAGTCCCTGGGCCGCGGTGAGCACGGGTCCCAGCTCGGGCACTCCGGCGGGCGGCTCGCACATCACCCCGCGCTGCACGGCCGGCCCGAACGGGACGCCGTTCGCGCGTACGTCGGCGAGGATCTCCGGGTCGACCTGCTTGAGGTGGAGGTAGCCGATGCGCTCGGCGTAGGTCTCGATCAGCTTGACGCTGTCGCCGCCGCAGTAGGCGTAGTGGCCGGTGTCCAGGCAGAGGCTCACCAGGTCGGAGTCGGTGGCGTCGAGGAAGCGTTCGACGTGCTCCTCGTTGTCGATGTGGGTGTCGGCGTGCGGGTGGACGACGATGTCCAGGCCGTAGCGCTCCCGTACCTCGTGGCCGAGGCGTTCCATGCCCTTGGTCAGGTGGGACCACTGCTCGCCGGTCAGCTCCGGCGGCTCCAGGATCTCGGCGGTCTTGTCGTCGCGCCAGAAGGACGGGATGACGACGAGGTGCTTGGCGTCCATCGCCTGGGTGAGGGCTGCGACGCGGCTGACCTGTTCCCAGGTGGCGTCCCATTCGGAGGGGCCGCGGTGCAGGCCGCAGAAGATGGTGCCGGCGGAGACCCTGAGGCCGCGCCGGGTCACCTCGTCGGTGAGGCGGGCGGGGTCGGTGGGGAGGTAGCCGTAGGGGCCGAGCTCGATCCACTCGTAGCCGGCGTCGGTGACCTCGTCCAGGAAGCGTTCCCAGGGGACCTGCCGCGGGTCGTCGGGGAACCAGACGCCCCAGGAGTCGGGGGCCGAGCCGACGCGGATGCGGTCCAGGGCGGTGGGCATGTCAGGCCTTCCCTTCGGCGGGTGCGACGGTGCCGGACGGGGTGGTGTCGTCGGGCGCGGGAGCCTCCGACTCCTCCGGGAGCGCCGCCACGTCCACGCCGCCGGCCTGTGCCAGTTCGTGCTTGAGGGCGGCCAGTTCGGCGCCGCCCGCCATGTGGTTGGTGAGTTCCTCGAGGGTGATGTCGGCGCGGGCGGCGCTCAGTTCGAGGGTGCCCAGGCGGAGCACGCTGAAGTGGTCGCCGACCAGGTAGGCGTGGTGGGGGTTGTGGGTGATGAAGATGACGCCGAGTCCGCGTTCGCGGGCGGCGGCGATGTACTTGAGGACGACGCCGGACTGCTTGACGCCGAGGGCGGCGGTGGGCTCGTCGAGGATGAGGACGCGGGCGCCGAAGTAGACGGCGCGGGCGATGGCGACGCACTGGCGCTGTCCGCCGGAGAGGGTGCCGATGGGCTGTTCCAGGTCGTCCAGGACGATGCCCATGTTGCGCAGTTCCTCGTCGGCGGTCCGCTTCATGCGGGCGATGTCGAGACGGCGGACGGGCCAGGGACCCCTGGTCATCTCGGAGCCGAGGAAGAAGTTCCGCCACACCGGCATCAGCGGGATGGTCGCGAGGTCCTGGTAGACGGTGGCGATGCCCCGGGCGAGGGCGTCGCGCGGCGTGCTGAAGCGCACCGGTTCGCCGTCGACGAGGAACTCGCCCTCGGTGTGCTGGTGCAGCCCGGAGATGATCTTGATGAGGGTGGACTTGCCGGCGCCGTTGTCACCGAGGACGCAGGTCACCCGTCCGGGATGGACGGCGAGGCCGACGCCGTGCAGGGCGCGGATGTTGCCGTAGGCCTTGCCGGCGCCGCGCAGTTCGACGATCGGCCGGCCCTCCCGCTCGGGTGCGGGGTCGGCGAGGACGGCGCCGTGGGTGCCGGGGGTCTTGCTGGTCATCGCGGTCACCTCCGGGTCGCCGCGCGGCGGACGTACAGGTTGATGAGGACGGCTCCGAGCAGCATCACGCCGAGGAAGGCCTTGAACCAGTCGGGGTTCCAGCCTGCGTAGACGATGCCCTGGTTCACCATGCCGAACATGAAGGCGCCGAAGACGGGGCCGATGGCGGAGCCGTAGCCGCCGGTGAGCAGGCAGCCGCCGATGACGGCCGCGGCGATGTAGATCAGCTCCTGGCCGACGCCCTCGCCGGACTGCACGGTGTTGAAGGAGAAGAGCTGGTGCATGCCGACGAACCAGGCGCCGAAGCCGACCAGCATGAACAGCGTGATCTTGGTGAAGGTGACGGGGACGCCGACCGCGCGGGCGGACTCCTTGCTGCCGCCGACCGCGAAGATCCAGTTGCCGTACTTGGTCCGCAGCAGCACCCAGGTCGCCAGCGCCGCGAAGGCCAGCCACCACACGACCGTGACCTTCACCTGGACGCCGCCGACGTCGAAGGACGAGGCGAAGAGGGCCTTGGCCTGGTCGAAACCGTCCATGTCGCTGATGTCGTCGGTGGCGACGTTGCCGGTGACCAGCTTGGTGACCGCGAGGTTCACGCCCTGGAGGATCAGGAAGGTGCCGAGCGTCACCAGGAAGCTCGGCAGGCCGGTCTTCACCAGCACCCAGCCGTTGAAGGCGCCGACCGCGAGGGAGACCACGAGGGCGACGATCACGCCCACCCAGACGTTCATGGTCAGCTGGTAGCTGAGCATGCTCGCGGTGAGCGCGGAGGTGACGACGGCGACACCGGCGGACAGGTCGAACTCGCCGCCGATCATCAGCAGCGCCACCGGCAGCGCCATGATGCCGATGGTGGACGACTGGTACAGCACCGTCGCCATGGAGCCGCCCTCGCGGACCGTGGGCGCGGCGATCAGGAAGAAGACGAACACGGCGACGGCGCCGAGGAAGACCCCGACCTCGGGCCGGGCGAGCAGGCGCAGCGTCAGGGAGCGCTGCCTGGTCCGTCCGTCGGTCTCCTTCGGGCCGGGGGCCGGCGGTGTGTCCACCGCCGGCTCAGCCTGTTGGGTCATGCCCATCACCGGGTGCCCTTCGCGGCGAACTCGGCGACGGCCTTGACGTTGGACTCGTCGACGAAGGCCGGGCCGGTCAGCACCGGCTGCTCACCGCCGCCGCTGTAGTTGCCGTTGTTCTTGTACAGCCACAGGCCGTCGACGGCGAGGTAGCCCTGGAGGTACGGCTGCTGGTCGACGGCGAACTCGATGTCGCCCTTCTCGATGGCGCCGGTCAGCTCCTTGTTGAGGTCAAAGGTGGCGACCTTGGCCTTGCTGCCGGTCTCGTCCACCGACTGCACGGCGACCATGGCGAACGGGGCGCCGAGGGTGACGACGTGGTCGATGTCGCCGTCCTCCTGCAGTTTGGCGGTGACCGTCGCCTTCACCGAGGGCTTGTCGGCGCCGTTGACATAGAGGTTCTCCACCGAGCCCTCGAAGGTCTTCTTCAGGCCGTCGCAGCGCTGGGTCAGGCCGACGTTGCCCTGTTCGTGGATCACGCAGAGGGCCTTCTTCGAGCCCACCTCGTTCAGCTTCTTGCCGAACGCCTCGCCCGCCACGCTCTCGTCCTGGCCGAAGAACTCCAGCAGGCCGAGCTCCTTCCAGTCCGCCAGACCGGAGTTGAGCCCGACGACCGGTATCCCGGCCTTCTCCGCCTTGCCGAGGACGCCGCGCAGGGCGTCCGGCTTGGCAAGGGTGACGGCGATGCCGTCGACCTTCTGGTCGATCGCGTTCTGCACCAGGTTGGCCTGGTTGCCGGCGTTCGGGTCGGCGGAGTAGACGAGCTTGATGTTGTCCTTGGCTGCGGCGGCCTCGGCACCCTTGCGGACGATGTCCCAGAACGTGTCGCCGGGCGCCTGGTGGGTGACCAGGGCGACGGTCATGCGCGGGGTGTTCGCCTTGCCCGCGGAGGCGCCCGGGCCCCCTTCCTCGTCGGCCTTCTTCCCTCCGGAGCCGCTGGAGCAGCCGGCGAGGGTCAGGGCCGCGGCGGCGGCGAGGGCCACGGCGGGGGCGAATCCGCGGGGGCGGGCGTGCGAAGAGCGGTCCATCTTTCCTGCACCTCACTGTGCGACTGTGCGACGGGGAAGCCGTGTGCCAGACCAGAGAAGAACGGCTGTTGCTGCGCTGGGTCCGGATACAAGTCCTTGGGACGCCCGCTGTCAATACTTTGTCAAGACATCATTTCACTCGCAGGTCCGAATGTAAGTACAAAGTATTGACATGGTCGTCCGGGAGTCATACACCTGGGAGGCGGCAGGCCACCCGCCCAGCCCGAGGAGCGTCGCACATGGCCGAGTCAGTCCCGCGTTTCGATCTGATCACGATGGGCCGCATCGGGGTCGATCTCTATCCCTTGCAGACGGGCGTACCCCTGGCGGAGGTTGAGACCTTCGGCAAATTCCTCGGCGGTTCGGCCGCCAACGTGGCGGTCGCCGCCGCCCGGCTCGGCCGTGCCACGGCCCTCATCACCCGCACGGGCGAGGACCCGTTCGGCGGCTTCCTGCACCGGGCGCTGAAGGAGTTCGGCGTCGACGACCGCTGGGTCACCCCGGTCGCCGCCTACCCGACCCCCGTCACGTTCTGCGAGATCTTCCCCCCGGACGACTTCCCGCTGTACTTCTACCGCCGCCCGAAGGCCCCCGACCTGGAGATCCACCCCGAGGAGCTGGACCTCGACGCCGTCCGCGCCGCCTCCGTCTTCTGGATCACCGGCACCGGGCTGAGCGAGGAGCCGAGCCGCACGGCGACCCTCGCCGCCCTCGCCCACCGCGCGAGGTCCGGCACCACGGTCTTCGACCTGGACTGGCGCCCGATGTTCTGGACCGACCCCGACCAGGCCCGCCCGTACTACGCCGAGGCGTTGCGGCACGCGACCGTCGCGGTCGGCAACGTCGACGAGTGCGAGATCGCCACGGGCGTACGCGAACCGCGCGCCTGCGCCGAGGCGCTGCTGGCGGCCGGCGTCGAGCTGGCCGTGGTCAAGCAGGGCCCGAAGGGCGTCCTCGCCGTGCACCGCGACGGCCGCGACGCCGAGGTGCCCCCGGTGCCGGTCGAGGTGGTCAACGGCCTCGGTGCGGGCGACGCGTTCGGCGGCGCGCTCTGCCACGGTCTGCTCTCCGGCTGGGACCTGGAGCGGACCATGCGGTACGCCAACGCGGCCGGCGCCCTCGTCGCCTCCCGTCTCGCCTGTTCCTCCGCGATGCCCACCGGGGCGGAGGTCGACGACCTCCTCGCGCGAGCCACTCCCTGAACGGAGCAACGCCTTGTCCCTCAGCATCCCCGACCTCACCGCGGTCAGAGCCCGCCACCCGGAGGCGATCGCCGAGGCGGCGGCCCGCCGGGTACGCCGTCCGCTGATCGGCGGCTCCGGCCGCCTGATGATCGTGGCCGCCGACCACCCGGCGCGCGGCGCGCTCGGTGTCGGAGACCGCGGGCTGGCCATGGCCAACCGGGCCGACCTGCTGGAACGCCTGTGCACGGCGCTGTCCCGGCCCGGCGTCGACGGGGTGCTCGCCACCGCCGACGTGCTGGAGGACCTGCTGCTGCTCGGGGTGCTGGACGACAAGGTCGTCATGGGCTCCATGAACCGCGGCGGCCTCGCGGGGGCGGCCTTCGAGATGGACGACCGCTTCACCGGTCACCGCGCGGAGGATCTCGCCCGGCTCCGCTTCGACGCGGGCAAGCTGCTGCTGCGCATCGACTACGACGATCCCGGCTCGCTGGCCACCATGGAGGCGACCGCCCGCGCGGTGGACGCGATGGCCGCGCGGGAACTGCCCGTGTTCGTCGAGCCGTTCATCTCCCGCCGCGTCGGGGACCGGGTCCGCAACGACCTGTCCGCCGAGGCCGTCACCCGGTCCATCGCCATCGCCTCGGGACTGGGCGGCACGTCGGCCTACACCTGGCTGAAGCTGCCCGTGACGCACGACCCGGACGACATGGGCGAGGTCCTGGAGACCTCCACGCTGCCCGCCGTCCTGCTCGGCGGCGACATAGGCGGTTCCCCCGGGGACCAGACCGCCGCCTACGAACGCTGGCGCAAGGCGCTGCGGCTGCCCACCGTGCAGGGCATGGTCGTCGGCCGTTCGCTGCTCTACCCGGCCGAGGGCAGTGTGGAACAGGCGGTGGACACGGCCGTCGGGCTGCTGTGACCGAAGCGGACACGACGAGACACGACGAGAGACGACGAGAGACGACGAGAGGGGAAGAGGAGATGACGTACCACCTCCCGGCGGGCAACCACCTCCCGGCGGGCAAGGCGGCGTACGGTGTGCCGACCGTCGACGTGACGCCCGAGAAGGCCGGCTGGGGCCACGCCGCCCTGCGCGTGCTCGACCTGCCCCCCGGCGGCAGCCACACCTTCGACAGCGGGGACAGCGAGTGGATCGTCCTGCCGCTCAGCGGCGCGTGCACGGTCGCCACGGCCGACGACTTCGGCCGGGACACCTTCGAACTCGCCGGCCGCGCGGATGTGTTCAGCGGCGTCAGTGACTTCGCGTACGTACCCCGCGACGCCCGTACGACCGTGACGACCGCCGCCGGGGGCCGGTTCGCCCTCACCGGCGCCCGCTGCGCCCGCCGCCTGCCCGCCCGCTACGGGCCGGCGTCGTCGGTGCCGGTGGAGCTGCGGGGCACCGGGAACTGCTCGCGGCAGGTCAACAACTTCGGCGCGGCGGGGGCGTTCGAGTGCGACAAGCTGATCGCGGTCGAGGTCATCACCCCCGGCGGCAACTGGTCGTCCTTCCCGCCGCACAAGCACGACGAGCACCGTCCCGGCGAGGAGTCCGTGCTGGAGGAGATCTACTACTTCGAGTTCGCGGCCCACGACGGCACCCCCGGCTTCGGCTACCAGCGCGTCTCCCCCTCCGGGCACGGGCAGGGCACGGACGTTCTGGCGGAGGTGCGCGACGGAGACGTCGTACTGATCCCCGACGGCTGGCACGGACCGTCGATGGCGGTCCCCGGGCACCACATGTACTACCTCAACGTCATGGCCGGCCCGGAGGCCGAACGCGCCTGGCTGATCCGCGACCACCCCGACCACGCCTGGATCCGCGACACCTGGCCGGACCAGCCCGTCGACCCCCGACTCCCCCTCTACACCGCACCGGAGAGGTCCGCATGAGCGCCGCCGCCACCCGCCGACTGACCGCCGCCCAGGCCCTGGTGCGCTTTCTGGCCGCCCAGCACACCGAACGCGACGGCGTACGGCGCCGCCTGATCGCGGGCACCTGGGGCGTCTTCGGCCACGGCAACGTGGCCGGGATCGGCCAGGCCCTCGTCGAGTACGCCGACGTCATGCCGTACCACCAGGGCCGCAGCGAACAGGCCATGGTGCACGCGGCCGTGGGCCACGCCCGGCACCTCAACCGCCTGTCCGCGCAGGCGGTGACGACGTCCATCGGCCCCGGCGCCACCAACCTGGTCACCGGCGCCGCCCTCGCCACGATCAACCGCCTCCCGGTCCTCCTGCTCCCCGGCGACTACTTCGCCTCGCACGCCGCCGACCCGCTGCTCCAGCAGCTGGAGCACCCGGTCGAGGCCGACGTGTCGGTCAACGACACCCTGCGCCCCGTCTCCCGCTACTTCGACCGGATCACCCGCCCCGAGGCCCTCGTCGCCTCCGCGCTCCAGGCGGTACGGGTGCTCACCGACCCGGCCGAGACCGGCGCCGTCACCCTCGCGCTCCCCCAGGACGTGCAGGCGGAGGCGTACGACTGGCCCGAGGAGTTCTTCGCCGACCGCGTCTGGCGGGTGCGGCGTCCGGCGCCCGACCCGGTGGAACTGGCCGAGGCGGTCCGCGCGGTCCGCGCCGCCGAACGCCCGCTGATCGTCGCGGGCGGCGGCGTCCACCACAGCGAGGCCGAGGAGGCGCTGCGGGCGCTGGCGGACGCCACCGGCATCCCGGTCGCCTCCACCCAGGCCGGCAAGGGCGCCCTGCGCCACGACCACCCGGCGGACCTCGGCGGCATCGGCCACACCGGCACCACCGTCGCCGACGACCTCGCCCGCACCGCCGACCTGGTGATCGGCGTCGGCACCCGCTACTCGGACTTCACCACCGCCTCCGGCACCCTCTTCCAGCACCCCGGCGTCCGCTTCCTCAACCTCAACATCACCGCCTTCGACGCCCACAAGCTCGCCGCCCGCACCCTGGTCTGCGACGCCCGGACCGGGCTCACCGCGCTGGCGGAGGGACTGTCCGGCCACCGCGTGGACGCGGCGTACGAGTCCGAGTACCGCGCGGGCAAGTCCCGCTGGGAGGGGGTCGTACGGGCCGCCTACCACGCCGACGACGACAGCGCCGTCCCCACCCAGACGCAGGTGCTGGGCGCGCTGGACGCGGTCGTCGGCGACGAGGACGTGGTGATCAACGCGGCCGGTTCGCTCCCGGGCGACCTGCACAAGCTGTGGCGGGCCCGCTCCCCGCGCCAGTACCACCTGGAGTACGGCTACTCCTGCATGGGCTACGAGATCCCGGCCGCGCTCGGCGTCCAGCAGGCGGCGCCGGGCACACCCGTGTGGGCCCTGGTGGGGGACGGCACGTACCTGATGAACCCGACGGAGATCGTCACCGCCGTGCAGGAGAACCTGCCGGTGAAGATGGTCCTCGTGCAGAACCACGGCTACGCCTCGATCGGCGGTCTGTCCGAGTCGGTGGGCGCCGAGCGCTTCGGCACGGCGTACCGCCACCGGGTGGCCGACGGCTCCTTCACCGGCGCTCCACTGCCCGTCGACCTCGCCGCCAACGCGGCCAGCCTCGGTATGGAGGTGCTGCGCGCCAAGACCGTACGGGAGCTGCGCGAGGCCCTGCGGACGGCCCGCGCGTCGGACCGGCCGACGTGCGTCTACGTCGAGACCGATCCCACGCCGACCGCTCCCGCCGCCGAGGCCTGGTGGGACGTGCCGGTGGCCGAGGTGTCCGCCCGCGAGGCCGCAACCGACGCCCGCGCGCAGTACGAACGCGCGGTCGCCGACCGCCGCCGCCACCTCTGAGAGCCCGTCACCGACGCAAGGGAGGTACGTCCATGGCGAGAACCGGCGACCGGGTACGTGCCGTGACCGCCCCCGCGCTCAGCACTCTGGACTTCGCCCTGGACCGGAGCAGTCCGGTGCCGCTGTACTACCAGCTCGCCCAGCAGCTGGAGGCGGCGATAGAACACGGCGTCCTCGCCCCGGGCAACCTCCTGGGCAACGAGGTCGACCTCTCCGTCCGCCTCGGCCTGTCCCGGCCCACCGTCCGCCAGGCCATCCAGTCCCTGGTCGACAAGGGGCTGCTGGTCCGGCGGCGCGGGGTGGGCACGCAGGTGGTGCACAGTCAGGTCAAGCGCCCGCTGGAGCTGAGCAGTCTCTACGACGACCTGGAGGCGGCCGGGCAGGGACCCACCACGCACGTGGTGCGCAACGAGACCGTCCCGGCCCCCGCAGACGTGGCGGCGGCCCTCGGCATCGCGGAGGGCGGCGAGGTCACCGTCCTGGAACGGCTGCGCCTCACCCATGGCCAGCCCGTGGCGCTGCTGTGCAACTACCTGCCGACGGGGCTGCTGGAACTGGACGGTGCCAGGCTGGAGTCGACGGGCCTGTACCGGATGATGCGCGCGGGTGGCATCACCCTGCACAGCGCCCGCCAGACCGTCGGCGCCCGCACCGCCGACCGCGAGGAGGCCGCGTGCCTCGACGAGAAGGAGGGCGCCGCCCTGCTGACCATGCGGCGCACGGCGTACGACGACACCGGCCGACCGGTCGAGTACGGGACGCACGTCTACCGGGCGTCCCGGTACGCCTTCGACTTCCAGCTCCTGGTCAGGGGCTGACGGGCCTGCGCGCCCAGAAGAGGGCGTGCCCGGTCCCGCCGTCACCCTCCGGCGCGTACTCCTCGCGCTCGACGGTCAGTCCGGCCCGGGTGATCCACTCCCGGTAGCCGGCGGCGTCGGTGTGGCTCCACCACATCGGGGCGCCACCGCCGAGCCAGTCCTCGTCGGTGCCGGTCCAGGCGCCGTGCCCGGTGGTGGCGACGAACCGGCCGCCCGGGCGCAGCCAGCGGGCGACCCGGCGCAGCAGCGGCGGCTGTTCGGCCAGTGGGAGGTGGATGAGGGTGTAGAAGGAGACGACCGCGTCGAAGGAGCCGGGCTCGAAGGAGACGTCCGCGACGTCGGCGCGGTGGAACTCGGCGCCGGGCACCCGCTCGCGCGCCCTGCGGATCTGCACCTCGCTGATGTCGACGCCGGTGACCGGGTGCCCGGCGTCGGTCAGGGTGCGGGCGACCGGCACACCGTTGCCGCAGCCGAGGTCGAGGACGGTGCCGCCGGCCGGGAGCAGCCGGCGGAGTTCGTCGAGCCAGGGCCGGTACTTGGTGTCACCTCCGAACGCCTCGTCGTAGCGCGCCGCCAGGGCGTCGTAGCCGCGCCGCACGATGTCCTTCGGGTCCGTGGTGTCCACACCGGGTGACGGTAGTCACCGCAGACGGGGCGGGCCATCGCTTTTCCCGTCCCCGCCGTCCCCGGTGTCCCCGGTGTCCCCGGTGTCCCGGCCGAGGCCGGCGAACGGGCCGTCCAGTGCCGCCCACTGGAGCAGCATGATGGTCTTCGCGTCGGCGATCTCGCCGGATCGGATCATCTCCAGGGCCCGGCGGAAGGGCAGTTCGAGGGTTTCGATGTCCTCGCCCTCCTCGTCGAGACCGCCGCCCTCGTGGGTGCGGGTGGCGGGGCCGTAGGCGGCGGCGTAGAAGCTGACGCGCTCGGTGACCGAGCCGGGGCTCATGTAGACGTCGAAGACGTGCCGGACCTCGCCGACGGTGTGCCCGGTCTCCTCCACGACCTCGCGGCGTACGGCGACCTCGGGGTGCTCGTCCTCGTCGTCGAGGAGCCCGCCGGGGGTCTCGATCAGCATGCCGTCGGGGTGGCCGTTGACGTAGACGGGGAGACGGAACTGGCGGGTGAGGAGGACGGTTCCGCGTTCGGTGTCGTAGAGCAGCACGGTGGCGCCGTTGCCGCGGTCGTGGGTCTCGCGTTCCTGGGTGCTCCAGGTGCCGTCGGCGCGCTGGAAGTCGAAGGTCGTGGTGCGTTCGACGTACCAGTGGCTGGAGAGCAGCCGTACGTCCGTGATCTTGACCCGGGGGTTGCCGGTCAGGTCCTGGCCGGCCCGGTCGAGTCCGGTGCGGCCGCGGCGGTCCGGGGTGTCGATGCCGGCGGTCACGGGCGGCCGTCCAGGGGTACGGGGTGGGGCGAAGTGGTCATGTCCGCTTCTATCACGTGGCGTGGCGGGCACGGGTGTGCGGGGCTCTCACTGTGATCCCGTGCGGGCACTGGTGGCCGGGCAGGAGGGGTCACGTCGTACCTCTCGGACACGGTGGCGAACTCGTGCGGCCCGGGTACGAACGGGCGCTGCGGCAGACCGAGTTCGCAGGCCCCTACCCCGCCTCGACCCGCGGCCGCCTGATCCGCACGACCGCGCGGGGCGCCCGCGTCCACCGGCGGGCCCAGGAGACCCTCTCCGTCATCGAGGGCGTCCTCCGCGGCGCGGGCCGGGTGAGGGACGCCGTGGGAGGCCGCGTGCAGACGAACGTCGGCGGCATCGAGAACGTCACCGAAGCGGGCGGGCGCCACCGGGCGCGCCGCCTGGCGCACACCTCCACCAGAGCCATCCCCTTGAGCAGCGGTCCGACGGCGATGTCCCGCAGGCACGCCTTCGGACCGCCGGTGACGGCGGTGCGCCCCTTCAACACCTGCGGCCCGGCCTGGCGGACGGTCTGCGCCGGACCTCGGGGTGGGCCGAGCAGCACCTCCACCCGTTCGCCGCGGAGTGGTACCAGGCCTGGCCAGGGTCCGAACGTGCGGGCGGCGGCGCGGCCGGCGGCTATGCTCGACGCCCGTGAACAGACGACGGAGGAAGAAGCTGTCGGAGCGGCTCGTCACGGCCGTACTGGTCGGCGACCCCGCCCAGGTGCGCGCGCTGCTGCGCTCGGGGGCGCCCGCGGAGACGGCCGACTCCGCCGGCACCACGCCGCTGTACCAGGCGTCCGTGAACGGGGCCGCCGACATGGTCCGCGTGCTGCTGGCCGCCGGGGCCTCGCCCGACACGGAGAGCGGGACCGGCTCGGAGGGCACACCGCTGTGCGGGGCCGCCTGCTGGGGACACACCGAGGCCGTCCGCGTCCTCCTGGAAGGCGGCGCGGACCCGGACCTCCGGGAGGACCACGGCACGGGCCGGACCCCGCTGGACTGGGCGAGGCACGGCTCGCACGGCGAGACCGCGGACCTCCTGGTCGCCGCGGGGGCGCGGGCGTAGGCGTAGGCGGCGGCACAGCACAGGACACGACGAAGGGGCCTTCGCGGGCTGTCGGCCCGCGAAGGCCCCTTCGTCACGTCACCGTCGGGACGACAGGATTTGAACCTGCGACCCCTTGACCCCCAGTCAAGTGCGCTACCAAGCTGCGCCACGTCCCGGTGTGCTCACGCGCGGTGCACCGCGCGATCATGCGGACAGCACTCTACCTCACCCGCCGAGTCACGCCCAAACAGCGCCGGCGAGGGACAATCGGGCCCATGGACAGCCCTGCCGACACCCCCATGGACAGCGCGACGACGGACCGTGCGGCCTCCGGCCGGCCGGCGGACGCGCGGGACCGCGACGACGAGGGGCGGGCGCGCAACGCCAGGCCCCGGGACGGGCTCGGCCGCCCGTTGCCGTACGGCACCGACGGTGTCCCCCGCCAGCCGGAGGGGGTCGTGCGGGAACCGCAGGAGACGGTGGCCGAGGCGCAGCGGCTGCTGGACGAGGGGAAGCCGTTCCACGCGCACGAGGTCTTCGAGGACGCCTGGAAGTCGGGGCCCGGGGAGGAGCGGGAGCTGTGGCGGGGGATGGCCCAGCTGGCCGTCGGGCTCACCCACGCGGCGCGCGGCAATGTGACGGGCGGCGCCAGGCTGCTGCGGCGCGGCGCCGGGGCCGTGACGGACTGGGCGGGGTCGGGGGCCGGGCGGGAGCGGCCGTACGGGATGGACCTGGGCGGGATCGCCGCGTGGGCCCGCGCGCTGGCGGGCGAGGTGGAGGGCGGTGCGTCCGTGGACGCGGAGGCGCGGGCGCCGCGGCTGCGGGGCTGAGGGAGCCACGGCGGTGCGGCCGAGGGGCGGCCCGGCGGGGGCGGTGTCAGTGGCGTGCGGCAGACTCTTGGCGTGCGGACAATTCATGTGATCGGTATCGGCGCGGGCGACCCCGACCAGCTCACCCTGCAGGCGGTCGGGGCACTGCGCGGCACGGACGTGTTCTTCGTCCTGGACAAGGGCGAGGTGAAGGCCGACCTGGTGCGGCTGCGCCGGGACATGCTGGAGACGCACGTCCCCGAGGGGACGTACCGGATCGTCGAGGCGCGCGACCCCGAGCGGGACCGGCGCGCCGGCGGCGCGGACTACTCCCCCGCCGTCGGCGACTGGCGCAGCGCCCGCGCCGGCATCTACGAGCGGATGATCGCCGAGGAGCTGGGCGAGGACGAGAGCGGGGCCTTCCTGGTGTGGGGCGACCCCGCGCTGTACGACAGCACGCTGGGCATCCTGGAGGAGATCCTGGAGCGCGGCACGGTGGCGTTCGAGTACGACGTCGTGCCGGGCGTCAGCAGCGTCTCCTCGCTCGTCGCCCGGCACCGCACCGGGCTGAACCGGGTGGCGCGGCCGGTGCAGATCACCACCGGGCGGCGGCTCGCGGAGGGCTTCCCGGAGGGGGTGGACGACGTCGTGGTGATGCTCGACGCCCACCAGGTCTTCCGGCAGTACGCGGACCAGGACATCCACATCTACTGGGGCGCCTACATAGGCACCCCGGACGAGATCCTCGCCTCCGGCCCGATCGCGGAGGCCGCGCCCCGCATCGAGCGGCTGCGCGCCGAGGCCCGGGAGCGCAAGGGCTGGATCATGGACACGTACCTGCTGCGGCGCAACCCCGGCGACGGCTGACCGGGCGGGGCGCGGCCCGGCCGTCGGCCGTACCCGGGCGGACCGCCCCCGCATGCGTGCCCCGTGCACCGGTGTGATCGTGACCGTGTGACAGTCGCCGAGGAAGCACACCGGACCGCGGCCGCCCAGCCGCCCGTGCTGGACAAGCGCCGCCGCAACGTCGTCTTCGTCACGATCATGCTGGGCATGCTGCTCGCGGCCCTGGACCAGACGATCGTCGGCACCGCGCTGCCCACGATCGTGTCGGACCTCGGCGGCGGCGAGCACATGTCGTGGGTGGTGACCTCGTACCTGCTCGCGGAGACCGTGGCGACGGTGCTGGTCGGCAAGTTCGGCGACATGTTCGGCCGCAAGGTGGTCTTCCAGGTCTCGGCGGTCGTCTTCATCACGGGTTCGTTCCTGTGCGGACTGGCCACGAGCATGCCGCTGCTGATCATCTGGCGGGCTATGCAGGGCGTCGGCGCGGGCGGTCTGATGGTCACGTCGATGGCGCTGATCGCGGACGTCATCCCGCTGCGGGAGCGCGGCAAGTACCAGGGCGCCATCGGCGCGGTGTTCGGGGTGGCGACGGTCATCGGGCCGCTGCTGGGCGGGCTGTTCACCGATCACCTGTCCTGGCGCTGGGCGTTCTATGTCAACGTGCCCATCGCGATCGTCGTCGTCATCGCCGCCGCGCGCACCATCCCGGTGGTGAAGTCGGCCACCCGGCCCGTCATCGACTACCTGGGCATCGCCCTGGTGGCGGTGGGCGCGAGCGCGCTGATCCTGGCGACCAGCTGGGGCGGCAACGAGTACGCGTGGGGTTCGGCGGTCATCGTCGGTCTGTTCGCGGGCGGGCTGATCGCGCTGGGCCTGTTCTGCTGGGCGGAGACCCGCGCGGCCGAGCCGATGCTGCCGATGCGGCTGTTCTCCAACCCGGTGTTCACGGTCTGCTCCGTCCTGAGCTTCATCGTCGGCTTCGCAATGCTCGGCGCGCTGACGTATCTGCCGACCTATCTGCAGTACGTCGACGGCGACTCGGCCACCGTCTCGGGCGTGCGGACGCTGCCGATGGTGGCCGGGCTGCTGATCGCCTCGGTCTTCAGCGGCAGCGTGGTCAGCAGGACCGGGCGGTACCGGCTGTTCCCCATCGTGGGCACGCTGGTGATGGGCGTCGGCCTGTACCTGATGTCCCTGATGGAACCGTCCACGGGCGCGTGGCTGGAGTCGCTGTACATGTTCGTGCTGGGCACGGGCATCGGCCTGTCCATGCAGGTGCTGACCATCGCCGTGCAGAACACCGTCGACTACGCCGACCTCGGCACCGCGACCTCCGGCGTCACCTTCTTCCGCACGCTGGGCAGTTCTTTCGGCACGGCTGTCTTCGGCACGATCTACGCCAACGCCCTCACCCCCAACCTGCGCGACGGCGTCGCGGCCGCCGCGGGCACCGGCGCCGCCGATCCGGCCGTGATCGGCAGGGCGGCGACCAGCCCCGAGGGCGTGCACCGGCTGCCGCCCGAGGCGTCGGCGCCGATCGTGGGTGCGTACGCGGACACCATCCAGACCGTGTTCCTGTGGACGGTGCCGGTGGCGGCGCTCGGCCTGGTCGTCGCGCTTTTCCTCAAGCAGGTGCAGTTGCGCGACAGCGCCCGGCTGGGCTCCACCGACATGGGCGAGGGTTTCGCCTCGCCGCACGACGCCGACAGCAGGCGGGCGCTGGAGGCCTCCGTCGGCAAGATCATCGGCAGTACCGAGCTGGACACCGCCCGGCGGATCATCGCGGACAGCGACACCCGGCTCGATGTCGCCGGGGCATGGGCCGTGATGCAGGTCGAGCTGTTCACACGGCTGGTCGGGCACGCCAGCCTCGGGCTGATCGCCGCCCGCCGCCGGGTGCCGCCCGAGGTGCTGCTGCCGGTCTTCGACCGGATGGTGGAGGAGGGTTTCCTGACCCGTCACGGCTCCCTGCTCTCGCACACCGAGGCGGGCGCCCGCGAGGCCCTGGTCATCGGCCGGGCCTGGGCCGCTTGGCTGGAGGACCGGCTGGAGCAGGACGTCGGCCGGCCCACCGACGCGGACCTGCGGGCCGCGGTCGACTCCATCGCCAAGCGTCTGCTGGTCGAGGACCTGAGCAGCGGCCTGCCGGAGCGGGTGCGGCAGCCTGCCGCGGCCCGCTGAAGGGGACGGGCCCGCTGAAGGGGACGGGGACGCCGGCCGGGTCACGGCCCGGTGAGGCCCAGCCCTTCCAGCCGGCCCAACCGGCCCAGCCGCTCCAGCACCGCCCGGACGTCGGGCTCCGCCCACACGCCGTCCGGCAGCGGGGGCCTGCGGACGACGACCACCGGCAGGGCGAGGTCCCGGGCCGCCGTCAGCTTGGCCGCGGTCGCCGCTCCCCCGCTGTCCTTGGTGACCAGCACGTCGATGCGGTGCTCGCGCAGGAGGGCCGTCTCGTCGGCCACCGTGAAGGGGCCGCGGGCGGTCAGGACGCGGATGTCCGGCGGCCGGGGCGGCTCGGGGGGCTCCACCGAGCGGACGAGGAAGTGGAGCGCGGACAGGTGCGCGAAGGCGGCGAGGCCCAGCCGGCCGGTGGTGAGGAAGACGCGGTCGCCGAGGTGCGGCAGCAGGCCGGCGGCCCCGGTGAGGGAAGCGACCGGGTGCCAGTCGTCGCCGGGGCCCGCCCGCCAGCCCGGGCGGCGCAGGAAGACGGCGGGGGTGCCGGTGACCGCCGCGGCCTGTGCGGCGTTCGACGTCATGCGCTCGGCGAAGGGATGGGTGGCGTCGACGAGGGCGTCCACCCGCCGCTCCCGCAGCCAGTCGGCCAGTCCCTCGGGTCCGCCGAAGCCCCCGGTCCGCACCTCCCCGGCGAGGGCGCCCGGGCGGGTCACCCGTCCGGCGAGGGAGGTGGTGACGCGGAGGCCCGGCCGTGCCGCCAGGTCGGCGGCCAGGCGGCGGGCCTCGGTGGTGCCGCCGAGGATCAGCACGTGCGGGGTCGGACGACGGGACATGGGCCGAGAGTACGGCCCCTCGACCGGGCCGGGACCGCGGGCCCCTCAGGGCAGCAGCAGCTGGACCCCGCCCACCACCGTCGCCGCGATGACCAGGCGCTCGAACAGCCGCTGGTTGATGCGGCTCACAGCCCATTTGCCGATGAACGCGCCGGGCACCACGAACACGACGAGCGCGGCGTCGAGGAACAGCGAGCGGCCGTCGATCAGGCCCAGTCCCGCGCTGAAGGGCAGCTTGGACACGTTGACGATTAGGAAGAAGAAAGCCGACGTGCCCAGGAAACCCAGCTTGCGGAAGCCCGCCGAAAGGAGATACATCGACATCACCGGGCCGCCCGCGTTGGCGACCATGGTGGTGAAACCGCCCAGGACGCCGTACGAACGGGCCTTGACGCGCCCGGCCCGCGAGCCGCTCGCCTCGGGCTGCCCGGCCCCGCCGCCGTCCCGCCGGACCTTCCCGTCCCGCCCGCCCCGCCCTTCCGCGTCGGCCTGCCGCCGGCGCCACACCGTCACCCCGGCCATCACCAGCAGGATCACGCCGATCGACGTCCTGACGAGCGCGTCGTCGGCCCACACCAGGAACACGGTGCCCACGACCACGCCGGCCCCCACCGCCGGGAACAGCCGCCACAGCGTGGGCCAGTGCGCGTGACGCCGGTAGGTGAGGACGGCGAGGACGTCGCCGGCGATGAGCACCGGCAGCAGGACGCCGGTGGAGGCGCGGGCCGGCAGGACCGCCGCGAAGATGGCGAGGCTGACCGTGTTGGCGCCGCTCACGGCGGTCTTGGAGAAGCCGACGAGGAGGGCGGCGAAGGCGAGGGCGGCGAATTCCCAGCCGGTGAGGTGCCAGAGCGTCATGGTGTCCATTGCGGGCACCGATGCTATGCGCACCCCACCGGCACCGTAAGCACCGTCTCGTCGTACGGACCTTAACGGGCCGTCAGCGGGGCGCGTACCGCGCCCGCAGTTCCCGCTTCAGCACCTTCATGCTGGGCCCCAGCGGCAGCTCCGACGCGAACTCCACGCGGCGCGGGTACTTGTACTTGCCGAGGCGGTGCTTGGACCACTCGACGACCTCTGCGGCCTGCGGTGCCGCGCCGTCGGCGGGGACGACGACGGCGCACACCTCCTCGCCGTGCAGCTCGTCCGGGAGACCGATGACGGCGACCTGCGCGATGCCGGGGTGGCGCACCAGCACCTCCTCGACCTCGCGCGGATAGACGTTGTAGCCGCCGCGGATGACGACGTCCTTCTTCCGGTCGACGATCCGCAGGAAGCCCTCGTCGTCCTTGGTGCCGAGGTCCCCGGTGCGGAACCAGCCGTCGACCAGCGCCTCGGCGGTGGCCTCGGGACGGCCGAGGTAGCCGGAGAAGACGTTGTGGCCGCGTACGACGACCTCACCCAGCTCCCCCGGCGGCAGCAGCTCGACGCCGTCCTCGGCCTCCGCGCGGGCGATCTCCACGTCCACGCCCCACAGCGGGTGGCCGATCGTGCCGGGCCTGGCACCGAACACCGGCTGGTTCACGGCCGCCGCCGGGGAGGTCTCCGACAGTCCGTACCCCTCGTAGATCTCGGCGCCGAACGCCTCCTCGAACCGCTCCAGCACGGCGACGGGCAGCGAGGCGCCGCCGGAGACGCACACGCGCAGGCCGGGCAGGTCCTCCGCGTCGGCCGCGGCGGCGGCGAGGGCGACGAACATGGTCGGCACGCCGTGGAAGGTGTTGACCTTCTCCGCCACCATCAGCTCGATCGCACGTGCCGCGTCGAAGCGGGGCAGCAGGACGAGGGTGGCTCCCGCGCGCCAGGTGGAGTTGAGGGAGACGGTCTGGCCGAAGGCGTGGAACAGCGGCAGGGCGCCGAGCGCGATGTCGTCGGGCCGGATGTCGTTGGCGTCGAAGGCGTTGACGGTCGCGTTCATCACCAGGTTGAAGTGGCTGAGCACGGCGCCCTTGGGGACGCCCGTGGTGCCGCTGGTGTAGAAGACGACGGCCGGGTCGTCGGCGTCGCGGGTGACGTAGGAGGGCAGCGGCTCGGCGTCGGCGGCGAGTCCGCCCAGTTCGTCGCCGAGGGTGATCATGCGTACGCCCGTCTCCCGCGCGGCGGCGGCTCCGGTCTCGGCCTGGGCCGGGTGGCACAGCAGCAGGGTCGCGCCGCTGTCGCGCAGCACGTGCTCGACCTCTGGCGGCGACAGCAGCAGGTGGACCGGTACGACCACGCCGCCGGCCGCGGCGATCGCGTAGTACGCCTGCGGGAACTCGGCCGTGTTCGGCGCCATCAGGGCGACCCGGTCCCCCGGCCGCACGCCCAGGCCGGTGAGGGCGCCGGCCTGGGCCCGGGCCCGCCGCCACACCTCGGCGAAGGTCAGCCGCAGGCCGCCCTCGACCAGTGCCTCCTTGTCCGGGCGGCGCCGGGCGTTCTCGGCGAGGATGGCGGCGACGGAGAGGGTTGCCATGGGATGTTGCTCCGTTCCTTGCTGCGGCTCTGCGGAGGGGTGGGTGGCGGCGGGAGGACGGCTAGTGCCGCTCGACCAGCAGCGCGCTGCCCTGTCCCACGCCGACGCACATCGTGGCGAGCCCGCGGCCCGCGCCGGTGCGGCGCATGCGGTGGAGCAGGGTGGTGAGGATGCGGGCGCCGGAGCAGCCGAGCGGGTGACCCAGCGCGATGGCGCCGCCGGTGGGGTTGACCAGGCCGGGGTCGACGCCGAGCTGGTCGACGCAGGCGAGGGCCTGCGCGGCGAACGCCTCGTTGAACTCGGCCGTCTCGAGGTCGTCGACGCTCCAGCCGGCGCGGGCCAGGACCCTGCGGGTGGCGGGGACCGGACCGATGCCCATGACGTCCGGGTGCACACCGGCGGAGCCGCCGGCGACGTACCGGCCCAGCGACTCCAGGCCCAGTTCGTTCAAGACCTCCTCGCTGACCAGGAGGAGGCCCGCGGCGCCGTCGTTCATCGGGGAGGCGTTGCCCGCGGTGACCGTGCCGCCGGGGCGGAAGACCGGCTTGAGGCGGCCCAGCTTCTCCAGGGAGGTGTCCTCGCGAACGCACTCGTCGGTGTCCACGACGACGCCGTCGGGGCGCTCGACGGGCAGGATCTCGTCGTCGAAGTGGCCGTTCTTCCGGGCCTCGGCGGCCAGGCGGTGGCTGCGCAGGGCGAAGTCGTCCTGCCGCTCGCGCCCGACGCCGTACCGCTCGGCGACCTCCTCGGCGGTCTCGCCCATGGCCAGCAGACCGTGCAGGTCCTTCATCGCCGGGTTGACCAGGCGCCAGCCGAGCCGGGTGTCGGCGGTCTCGACACGGTGCGGCAGGGCCTCGTCGGGGCGGGGCAGTACGAAGGGGGCGCGGCTCATCGACTCCGAGCCGCCGGCGAGCACGATGTCGGCCTCGCCCGCGGCGACGGTGCGGGCCGCGGTGGTGACCGCTTCGAGGCCGGATGCGCACAGGCGGTTCACCGTGGCGCCGGGGACGGAGTCGGGCAGCCCGGCGAGCAGGGCGGCCATGCGGGCGACGTTGCGGTTGTCCTCGCCGGCCTGGTTGGCGGCGCCCCAGTAGACGTCGTCGACGCGGGCGGGGTCGAGGGCTGGGACGTCGGCGACCAGGCCCCGGATCACGGCGGCGGCGAGGTCGTCGGGGCGCACGGTGGACAGGGCGCCGCGGAGCTTGCCGATCGGGGTGCGGCGGGCGGCCGCGAAGTGGACGGGACGCACGGGGGACTCCTGACCGTCGCTGGGCCGCCGCGAGGCGGACCGACAGGTACGACTTAATTAGCACTGCTAGTTTTGGACTATAGACCGCCGGACGCCTCCCTGGGAAGATCCCCCGTGACCGTCACCGACGCAGCCGGAGGAGACATGACCGAGGTCCGCGAGCACGACCTGGCCGGAACGCGGGGACGGCTCACCGCCCGAGAGTGGCCCGCCGGACGACCCGCGTACGTGGCCCTGCTGGTCCACGGCTACGGCGAGCACACCGGCCGCTACGGGGAAGTGGCCGGCGTACTGACGCGGCACGGGGCGGCCGTGTACGGCGTCGACCACCTCGGCCACGGTCGCTCGGACGGGGAACGGGTGCTGATCGAGGACTTCGAGGACGTGGTCACCGACGTGCGCACCCTGGCGGAACGGGCCCGGGCCGACCACCCGGAGCTGCCGGTGGTCATGGTCGGGCACTCGATGGGCGGCCTGATCGCCTCCCGCTACGCCCAGCGCCACCCCGGCGAGCTGACCGCGCTGGTGCTGTCCGGGCCGGTCATCGGCGACTGGGAGCTGCCGCGCACCCTGCTCGCCCTGGACGAGATCCCCGACAAGCCGATCAGCCCGTCCGCCCTCTCCCGGGACCCGGCGGTCGGCGCGGCGTACGCGGCGGACCCGCTGGTCTGGCACGGGCCGATGAAGCGGCCGACGGCCGAGGCGTTCCTACGGACCCTGGACACCGTGGCCAAGGGCGGGGACGTCGGCCCGCTGCCCGTGCTGTGGGTGCACGGCGACGACGACCGGCTGGTGCCGCTGCCCGGCAGCCGTCCCGGCGTCGAGGCGCTCGGCGGCGGCGGCCTCACCGAGCGGATCTACCCCGGCGCCCGGCACGAGCTGTTCAACGAGACGAACCGGGCCGAGGTCTTCGCGGACGTCACGCGCTTCCTGGACGGCGTGCTCGCCCGCTGAGCGGCCGGGCGGCCGAGGGGGCCGGGGGGCGCCGCAAGCTGCCCACCGGGGCGTTTGCCCCGTTGCCCGATGGGCACCCGCGCCGCGTACGCAGGCACCACGACCGACGGAGGGGCACCTCATGGCCGACGCCCTCGAACTCGACGCGCTGTGGGAAGACTTCCACCGCGTGGTGAACATGACCTCCGCGGAGCTCGCGGACTGGCTCCGGGTGCGTGACTCCGGCGAGCTGACCGAGCCGCTGCCGGACGACGCCGGGCCGCCGCTCGGGCAGCACGTGCTGGCGATCCTGCAGAAACGGCGCACGGACCTGACCGAGGACGATCTGCGCGCGATGCGCAAGGTGGTGGACACCGTGACGTCGCAGACCGACCTGGAGAACGAGCCGCAGGCCGACGACAGCCGCCTCAGGCACCGCCTCATGACGGTCGGGCACGACCCCCTGAAGCCGTAGCCGTGGGCCGGGACCAGGAACGCGTCGTACGGGAACTGGTCGACGCGCACGGGCAGACGTACGCGGAGGAGGCGGGAATCTCGCTGAAGGACACCCCGCAGCCGCTGTACCGGCTGCTGGTCCTCGCCCACCTGCTCAGCGCCCGCATCCGCGGCTCGGTCGCCGTGGCCACCGCCCGCGCCCTCCAGGAAGCCGGGCTGAGCGACCCCCGCCGCATGGCCGGCGCCGACTGGCAGGAACGGGTGGACGCGCTCGGCCGGGGCGGCTACCGGCGTTACGACGAGCGCACCGCCACGCAGCTCGGCGAGGCCGCGGAACTGCTGACCGAGCGGTGGGGCGGGGACCTGCGCCGACTGCGGGAGGAGGCGGACGGCGAGGTCCGCGAGGCGCGACGGCTGCTCCAGGAGTTCCCCGGGGTGGGACCGACCGGCGCGGACATCTTCCTGCGCGAGGCCCAGCGGGTCTGGCCCGAGGCGGCGCCCTACCTGGACCGCAAGGCCCTTCAGGGCGCGGAGCGCCTGGGGCTGCCGAAGGACCCCGACCGGCTGCTGGACCTGGCCGGCGAGACGGAACCCGCGGTCCTCGCGGCGGCGCTGGTGCGGGCCTCGGTGGACAAGGACGTCGCCGAGGACACCCTCGACCGCGTCGGCTGACCGGCCGGCGCCGGGTCACCCGAACACCCGCGTGCGCTGGTGGCACGACGGGGGCGGTGATGCCCTGAGGACACCGTGCAACGTCCCAGGAGGCACCCGCGATGAGCCGTCGTCCCGTCCCCCCTCTCCGTCTCGTGGCCTCCGCCCTCGCGGTGGGCGCACTGCTCACCACCGCGGCCTGCTCGGACGGCGGCGGTGGTTCGACGGCGGCCGCGGACACCGCCGCCGAGCAGGCCCGCGCCGCCGAGGAGGACGTGGCGAAGCAGCCCCCGACCAACTCCCGCAACCCCTCCCCCAGCGCCTCCCCCTCCACCCTCACGGAGTCCGGTGCCAAGGCGGCGCTGCTCACCGAGGCCGATCTGGAGGGCGACTGGAACCAGGTCGCCGACGCCGAGAAGTGGCGCGAGACCCTGCTCGTCGGCGAGGTCGACGTCTCCGACTTCCTCACCGCCAGGACCGACGCCGCCGAGTGCCAGCGGCTACTCGACCGCCTCTACAGCCAGGACCTGCTGGGCAAGCCGTCGGGCGCTTCGGCGCTCACCGGCTTCGAACAGGGCGACTCCCGGCTGCTGGAGCAGGTCGCCGCGTACGACCGGGCGGCCCTGGACGACGCCCTGAAGTGGATGGACTCCCTGCCGGTCGACTGCGACCAGTTCACGGCGACCGGCGAGACGGGTGAGAAGCGCACCGTCCAGGTGACCGAGGCCTCGGTGCCCGACCTGGGCGACGCACGCGAGGGGCTGCACGTGACCGTGCGGGGTCCCGCCGCCGGCAACCCGGCCACGCTCACCCTCGACATCGCCGCCGTACGCGTCGGCGGTTCCGCCCTCACCGTCACGGGCGGCGGCCTGGACGGCGGCGAGCTCTCCTACGTCGAGCAGGGCGCGCGCCAGGGCACCGAGCGGCTGAAGACCGTCCTGGACGGCGGGACGCCGTCCCCGCAACCCACCGACCTGGACTGACCCGCGAGCACTTACGGCATCTGCGGCGAAACCCGGACAGGGTGATCACCGGACGGCACAATGGTGCGCGGCGGACGGCGCACGCGCGAAGGAGCCGAGACGTGATCGATGGCGGCCCCGTTCCCGGCGGGCGTCCGGGTGAGGTCGAGCGGGCCACCGCGCTGAGCGCGGAGCTGACCGGGCAGGACGTGCACGGGGTGGTGCTGGCGTACGTCGACACGGCGGGCATCGGCCGGGTGAAGACCGTGCCCACCGCGAAGCTCGCCGCGGCCGCGGCCTGGGGCGTCGGCATGTCCCCGGTGTTCGACACGTTCCTGGCGAACGACGCGATCGTCACCACGGACGTCCTCGGCTCCCCCGACGGCGACCTGCGCCTCCACCCCGACCTCGACCGGCTGACCGTACTGTCCGCGCAGCCCGGCTGGGCGTGGGCGCCGGTCGACCGGATCACACAGGAGGGCGAGCCGCACCCGGCCTGCGGACGCACCGTGCTGCGCCGGATCGTCGCCGAGGCCGCCCGGTCGTACGGGCTCTCGTTCAAGGCCGCCGTCGAGATCGAGTGGGCCGTGGGCCGGGGTGACACACCCGGTGACGACTTCGTCCCGGCGGTGTCCGGACCGGCGTACGGCGCCGTCCGGCAGGTCGAGCTGAGCGACTGCGCCGCCGACCTGCTGGCGGCGCTCGCGGCGCAGGGCGTGGACGTGGAGCAGCTGCATCCCGAGTACGCGGCGGGGCAGTTCGAGGTCTCGGTCGGTGCCCTCGACCCGGTGGCGGCGGCCGACCGCAGCGTGCTGGTGCGGCAGACGATCCGGGCCGTGTCCCGGCGGCACGGGCTGCGGGTCTCCTTCGCCCCGGCGGTCCTCGGCCAGGGCGGCGGCAACGGCGGGCACCTCCACCTCTCCGCCTGGCGCGACGGGCGGAACCTGCACGCGGGCGGTCCGGGCCGGTACGGGATGACGGCCGAGGCCGAGTCCTTCGTGGCCGGGGTGCTGGACCATCTCCCGGCGCTGACCGCGATGACCGCGCCGAGCCCGGCCAGTCACCTGCGGCTGCGTCCCTCGCAGTGGGCGGGGGTGTTCACCGCCTGGGGCCGGGAGACCCGCGAGGCCGCCCTGCGGGTCGTCACCGGCACCACCGGCGTGCGTGACCGG
The DNA here is from genome assembly GCF_028473745.1 of Streptomyces sp. M92. NCBI lineage: Bacteria > Bacillati > Actinomycetota > Actinomycetes > Kitasatosporales > Streptomycetaceae > Streptomyces > Streptomyces sp. M92. The sequence continues at coordinate 4,751,282 of NZ_CP101137.1, read as the reverse complement.
GCGGCGAACCTGGAGGTCAAACCGGTCGACCTGGCCGCCAACCCCTACCTCGCGCTCGCCTCGGTGATCGCCGCCGGGCTGGACGGGCTCGCGTCGTCCACGCCGCTGCCCGAGGAGACCAGGGGCGACCCGGCCCGGCTCGACGCCGCCGACGCCGCGGCCCGGGGGGTGCGCCGGCTGCCGGTGTCCCTGGCGGAGTCGGTCGGGGCGTTCCGCGCGGACGGTGTGCTCCGGGCCGCGCTGGGGCCCGTCCTGGCCGACGCCGTGATCGCGGTGCGACGGGGGGAGATCGACGCGGTCGACGGGCTCGACGACGACCGGGTGGCGGCGGCCTACCGCTGGATGTACTGACGTGGCGGCCGGCCCCGTGGAGGAGCGGCTCGCCGTGCTGGAACTGGTCGACCACCACTGCCACGGCGCGGTCACCCACGACCTGGACCGGGCGGGCTTCGAGTCCCTGCTCACCGAGGGCGAGGCGTGGCCCGGCGTCTCCCCCTTCGACAGCCCCGTCGGCCTGGCCGTCCGCCGCCACTGCGCTCCCCTGCTGGACCTGCCGCGCCACGCGCCCGCCGACGTGTACCTGGCCCGGCGGGCCGAACTGGGCGCCGAGGAGGTCAACCGGCGGTTCCTGCGCGCGGCGGGCACCGGGGTGTTCTGCTTGGACACCGGGTTCGCCCCGGACCCGGTGACGACACCGGAGGAACTGGCCGGTGCCGCGGGCGCGGTGGCGTACGAGGTGGTGCGGCTGGAGTGCGTCGCGGAGGCGGTGGCGGCCCGGGGCGTCGAACCGGACGCGTACGCGGCGGCGTTCCGGGCGGCGGCCTGGGAGGCGGTACGGCGGCCGGGCGTGGTGGGTGTCAAGTCGGTGGCGGCCTACCGCACCGGCTTCGACCTGGACCCGGCGTGTCCCTCGCCGGCGGAGGTCACCGAGGCCGCCCGGCACTGGCTGGCCCGCGGCGGCCGGCTCGACGACCCGGTGCTCGTACGGCACCTGCTGTGGACCGCGGTCGACCTCGGGCGCCCTCTGCAACTGCACACCGGGTTCGGCGACAGCGACATCCGCATGCACCGCGTGGACCCCACCCACCTGACCGACTGGCTGCACCTGACCGCCGGCACGATCCCGGTCCTGCTGCTGCACTGCTGGCCCTACCAGCGCCAGGCGGCCTATCTGTCGGCGGTCTTCGAACGGGTCCACGTCGACGTGGGCCTCACCCTGCACCACGTCGGTCCCGCCCGGGCGGGCGCGATCCTCGCGGAGGCGCTGGAGATCACACCGTTCCGCAAGCTGCTGTACAGCTCCGACGCCTACGGGGTGGCCGAATTCCACCACCTGGGGGCGCTGGCCTTCCGGCGAGGGCTGGGCAGGCTGCTCGGGGAGCGGGTGGCCGCCGACGAGATGGCCCTGCCGGACGCGCTGCGCATCGCCCGCTGGGCGGGGCGCGACAACGCGCGCCGGGTCTACGGGCTGCCGGGCGGCCCGCGCGAAGAAGCACCGGACGACGAGGCTCCGGGCGGAAAGGCTCCGGGCGACGAGGCCCCGGACGACGGCTGAGCGGCGTGGCGCCCATCACAGTCCCGGAGCGCCGCCCGGGAAGCAGGAACGGCTGAAAGTATGATCAAGCGATGTCTGACATGACCGAGACCACGCCGGGCTGGCTGACGACCGACGAACTGGAGATGGCACGCGCCCGCATGCCGATCCTGTACGTCGAGGCGGTGCCCGTGCGCGTCGACGACAGCGGCGAAGTCACCAGCGTGGGCCTGCTCCTGCGCATCGGCCCCGACGGGACGGTCAGCCGGACGCTGGTCTCCGGGCGGGTCCTGCACCACGAGCGGGTCCGGGACGCCCTGCTGCGTCACCTGGAGAAGGACCTCGGCCCGGTGGCGCTGCCGCGGGTGCCCGCCTCGCTCCAGCCGTTCACGGTGGCCGAATACTTCCCCACGCACGGGGTGACGCCGTACCACGACCCCCGGCAGCACGCCGTGTCCCTTGCCTACGTCGTGCCCGTCGCCGGCGACTGCCGGCCCCGGCAGGACGCGCTGGACCTGGTCTGGTTCGATCCGCGCGAGGCGCTGTCCGAGGCGGTGCAGAGCGAGATGCCGGGCGGGCACGGGGTGCTGCTGAAGCAGGCGCTGGCGCACGCGGGCTGCGTGGTCTGAACGGCTGCGGCGGGGCTACTCCCCTCGCTGCTCCCCGTCGCTCAACTGCGGGTCCAGGTCGTCCCGGAGCAGGCCCCGGGACCCGGTCTGGCCGGTGCGGTAGGCGGATCGGGCCACCAGGTGGGAGGCGACCGGGCTGGTGAGGAACTGGAAGAAGACGATGAGCGCGAGGGTGCCCATGTCGATGCTGTGCCGCAGCCGCAGCGTCACCCCGGCGAGGACGAGGAGGATGCCGAGCGTCTGCGGTTTGGTGGCGGCGTGGCTGCGGGAGAGCACGTCGGGGAGGCGGAGCATCCCGATCACTCCGAGCAGGCACTGCAGGCAGCCGAGGAAGAGCAGTACGACCCCGATCAGGTCGGCGGCCTCGGTCCAGGCGTTCACCGGTGGTCCTCCGTGCCGTCCGCCCGCCGCGTTGGCCGGTCGCGTACGGCGATGAACCGGGCGATGCCCACCGAGCCCGTGAAGCCGAGGAAGGCGAGCACCAGCATCACCGGGAAGTAGAAGGAGTCGCCGTCGTGGGCGGCCTTGACGGCGATGCCGGCGATGATGAGCGCCGCCGCCACGTCCAGCGCGACCGCGCGGTCCAGCATCGACGGGCCGTACCAGATGCGGTACAGCAGCAGGGCGCCCGCGACGAGGATCATCACCAGCGAGGCGACCAGCACGGCCTCCTCGACGTCGTGCAGGGTGGTCACGGCGAAGGGTTCCCTTCCGGTACGGGACGGGCGGCGCGGGCGATGTCCTCGACGGTGCCGAAGGCGCGGGCGACGAGTGCCTCCACGCGCCACACCTGCCGCCGGGCCCGCTCGATCTCGCCGGGGTCGTCGGCGTCGAGGACGTGCAGGAACAGGGTGGCCGTCGACCGGCGCACCTCGATCACGGAGCCGCCCGGCACGTTCGAGACGGCGACGGTGGTGGCGGTGAGCATGAGGTCGCTGCGCACCCGCAGCGGCACGGCGACGACCGCGGCGCGGTAGGGGCCCTTGGCGAAGATCTGCCGGGTGACCGCGACGCTGGAGGCGAACATGTCGTACAGCAGGTAGGCCGCGAGCCGCAGGATGCCCAGCGGGCGCAGCCGCAGGCCGAGGTCGACGGCCGGCAGCGGGAAGGCCAGGCACAGGGACACCGCGACGATGACGCCGTTGACGAGGTTGGCCCAGGACAGGGTGCCCCACAGCAGGATCCAGATGACCGTGAGCCAGGCGACGAGCGGCAGGTCGAGGATGCGTCTGCCGCCGCCGATGCGGAACGACCAGCTGTAGGGGGAACGGTCCCGCCAGAGGTCGCTCATCGGCCGAGCACCGCCTCGATGTAGGGGGTGCGGGCGAGCAGTTCGGCGGCGGCTGCGTCGGTGAAGGTGGTCAGGGGACCGCCGAGCACGGTGTAGAGCAGGCCGAGGGCGACGGCGGCGCCGGTCGCCACCAGCATCGGCCAGGGCAGCCGCTTGGTGGTGGTGATGGACTGCCCCAGGAATCCGGCGGAGACCACGGCTCCCGCCGGTACCGGCAGGCTCCGCCCGGCCCCGGTCGCCCTCGCCTCCTCGTCCTCGCCGTTGTCGCCGTTGTCGTCGTTGTTGTCGTCGCCCGGATCGTCCTCGGCGGACTCCAGCACCCTGCCCTCGCCCTCGGTCCCCGGCGGCGCGTCGCGCCAGAAGGCGAGGTTCCAGACCTTCGCCATCACGTAGAGGGTGAGCAGGCTGGTGGCGGCGGACGCGGCGACCAGCGCCCAGGCCCAGCCGCCGCCGTCGTCGACGCCCGCCCGCATCAGGCCGAGCTTGCCGATGAACCCGGAGAGCGGCGGGATGCCCCCGAGGTTCATGGCGGGCACGAAGAACAGCACGGCGAGCAGTGGCGCGGACTTGGCCAGGCCGCCGAGCCGGGTGAGTTCCGTGGTGCCGTCGCGCCGTTCGACGAGCCCGGCGACGAGGAAGAGGGTGGTCTGCACGGTGATGTGGTGGGCCACGTACACGATCGCGCCGCTGATCGAGCCCCGCCCGGCGAGCGCGATGCCGAACACCATGTAGCCGATGTGGCTGATGAGGGTGAAGGACAGCACCCGTTTCAGGTCGGTCTGGGCGACCGCGCCGAGGATGCCGACGACCATGGAGGCGAGGGCGGCGAGCATCAGCACGTCGCCGAGGCGGTGGCCGGGGAAGAGCAGGGTCTGGGTGCGCAGCATCGAGTACACGCCGACCTTGGTCAGCAGACCGGCGAAGACCGCGGTGACCGGCGCGGGGGCGGTCGGGTAGGAGTCGGGCAGCCAGGCCGCGAGCGGGAACACCGCCGCCTTGATGGCGAAGACCGTCAGCAGCATGGCCTCCAGCAGGGTGCGCGCCCCGGCCGGCACCTCCTGCAGCCGTCCCGCGAGCTGGGCGAAGTTCACGGTCCCCGCGACCGAGTACGTCATGGCGATCGCGACGAGGAAGAGCACCGAGGAGAACAGCGAGATGATCACGTACGTCGACCCGGCGCGGATGCGGGTCGCGGTGCCGCCGATGGTGAGCAGGACGAAGCTCGCGACGAGCATGATCTCGAAGCTGACGTAGAGGTTGACGAGGTCCCCGGCGAGGAAGGTGCAGGAGACGCCGGCCACGAGGATGAGGTAGGCGGGGTGGAAGACGCCGACCGGTGTCTGGTCGTCGCGGTCGGCCATGCCCTGGCCGAGCGAGTACAGGTTGACGAGCAGGGTGACGGCGCTGGACACGGTGAGCATCAGGCCCGCGAGCCGGTCGGCGACGAGGGTGATGCCGATGGGCGGCGCGAAGTCGCCGAGGTGCACGCTGAGCGGGCCGTGGCGGTCGGCGGCCACCATGAGGATCACGGAGAGCACGAGGACCGCGGCGAGCACGGCGAGGGTGATGAAGCGCTGGAACCGCTGGAGCCGGGGTCCGATGGCCAGCTTCAGGCCGGTGACGCACAGGGGCAGCAGGACGGGGAGGGGGACGAGCGCGTTCACCTGGTTCCTTCCGTGCCGGCGCCCCCGGGGTCGTCGGGCTGGTCGGGCGGTGGGTGGCCGGAGTCCTCGCCGGGGTGGGAGTCGGGCTCGCGTCCGGACTCCTCGGGGTCGTTGGACGGCCCGGCGACGCGGGCGGGCGCGGGTCCCGGGCGGCCCGTCGCGTCGGTGGAGCCCAGTTCCCGGCCCTCGCGGTAGTCCTCGGGGTCGGCACCGAGGATGTCGTTCCAGATGTTGCCGGAGACGTCGTTGGCGCGGGCCTGGTAGGCGCGTTCCTCGCGGACCCGGCGGCGCAGCCGTCTGCGCGCGGCGCGGTAGCGGGCGCCCAGTTCGGGGTCGGTGCCGGGTTCGGCACGGGCCTCGCGGTAGCGGTCGCGCAGTTCGCCGCGCCGGTCGAGGAACTCGGCGCGCAGGGCGACCAGCCGGTCCTCGGTGTCGTCGCTGATCTCGTCGGAGCCGGTGACCTGGTGGCTGCGGTAGGCCATGGCGAGCAGGAACGCGGTGGTGGCGAGGGTGATGACGATCGCGGTGAGGGCGATGGCCTGGGGCAGCGGGTCGGTGACCCGGTTGCGGATGACCTGCGGGTAGAGCAGCGGCGGGGCACCCGCACTGCCGGTCGAGCTGAGGACCAGCAGGTTGACGCCGTTGCCGAGGACCACCGCGCCGAGCAGGATCCGGGTCAGGGACCGGGTCAGCAGCAGGCTGCCGCCGGCTGCGCAGAGGACGGCGGCGGCCACCAGGAGGGAGAGGCTCACGGTCATGCGGGGCCCGCCTCCCCGCGCGGGGCCGGCCGTCCGGCGGCGGCCCGTTCGATCTGCCGGTCGATGCGGGCGCCGAGGGCCCGCACGATGTCGAGGACCACGCCGAGGACGAGGAGGTAGACGCCGCAGTCGAAGAGGACGGCGGTGGACAGGTGCGCGTCGCCCCACACGGGCAGGTGTCCGTGCCAGGTCCAGCCGTGCAGCACCGTGCCCTCGGCGAGCCCGCCCAGCGCGACCCCGGTGGACAGGAACATGCCGAGGCCGGTGAACAGGCCCGGCTTGGCGGGCACGGCGTCGGCGAGTTCGTGCCGTCCGCCCGCGAGGTAGCGGGCGATGAAGGCGACACCGGCGGTCAGGCCCCCGACGAAGCCGCCGCCCGGCAGGTTCTCCGCGCACATCAGCAGGTACACGGAGAGGACGAGGATCGGGTGGAAGATGAGGCGCGCGACCGCTTCCAGGACGACGGAGCGGCGCTCCGGGGCGAGGGTGGAACTGGCCGCGAGCCAGGTCCGCTCCGGCGCGCCCTCGTCGCCGCTGGGCAGGCCCGCCGATTCGTACGACGTCGCCCGCCAGGCGGTGCGCAGGGCGGCGTGCGGGTGGTCCCCGGGCAGCGGCAGTACGGGCTGCTCGGCGGCGTCGGTGCGGCGGTGCAGGTAGATGAGGCTCGTGACGCCGATCGCGGCGGCGACGAGCACCGCTGACTCCCCCATCGTGTCCCAGGCCCGCAGGTCGACGAGGATCGTCGCGACGACGTCCTTCAGGCCGTGGTCGGCGGTCTCCTCGACCATCGCCGCCCCGGCGCTGTCGGCCCGGCGGTGCCCCGCCATGATCCAGACGACGAAGGCGACGGCGGCACCGCCCACGAGCGCCACCGGCATCCGCAGGGCGCGCCGGGCCCGGCTGTAGGTCTCCTCGAAGTGCACCGGCATCCGGCGCAGCACCAGCACGAAGACGATCATCGAGACGGTCTCCACGCAGAACTGGGTCAGCGCGAGGTCGGGCGCGCCCTGCGCGACGAAGAGCAGCGCGGTGCCGTACCCGGTGAGGCCGGCGAACACCACGGCCTTCATCCGGCGCCGCACGCCCAGGCACAGCAGGGCGGCGGCGCAGGTCAGCAGCGCGACACCGGCCTGGGCCGGGTGGTCCCACAGCCGGGGGGCTGGCACCGAGGTCCAGGGTTCGTCCACGATCAGGACGGCGAGCTGTCCGGCGAGGACCACGCTCATCGTCGTCACCAGGTACACCGACAGCGAGCCGCGCTGCACGAAGCCGGTGGTCTGCAGGGCGGTGCGTTCCAGGGCGAGCAGCAGCCGTCCGAAGTTGCGGTCGGCGGAGCGCCAGGCCAGGAGGTGGCCGATCCGCTGGACGGGGCCCGCGGCGAGGAAGAGCAGCACCCCGCCCGCCCAGGAAGCGCAGGACAGGCCGAGGGCGAGGCCCGCCCCGTGCCACAGCGCCAGGTGGTACGGGTGTGCGGGCGCCGGGAACTGCTCGGCGTAGGTGCCGAGGAGCCCTTGGAGCCAGGGCACGCCGGGTCCGAGGACGAGGCAGGCCAGGGCGAGTACGGCGGGCGGGGCGAGGAAGGCCGGTGACACGGTGTGCGCCTCGGTGTCCGGGACGCCGGGCTTGCGGGCGAAGGCGCCCCACAGGTGCCGCAGGGTGTAGGCGGTGGTCAGGGCCGAGCCGACGACGGTCATGGCGAGCGCCCAGCGGTCGGCGGCGTCGCCGTCCAGGAGGGACTGGAACGCGGCTTCCTTCGCGGTGAAGCCGAGCAGCGGCGGAACGGCGGCCATGGACAGCCCGGCGACGACGGCGACGGCGCACACGGCGGGCAGCCGGCGCCCCAGCCCGGAGAGCTTTCGCAGGTCACGGGTGCCGGTGGCGTGGTCGACGATCCCGGTGACGAGGAAGAGCGGGGCCTTGAACAGGGCGTGGGCGAGGATCATGGCGGTGGCGGCGACGGCGGTGTCATGGCGGCCCGCGCCCGCGAGGACGGTGAGGAAGCCGAGCTGGCTGACCGTGCCGTAGGCGAGGACGAGTTTCAGGTCGTTGAGGCGCAGCGCCCGCCAGCCGCCCAGCAGCATCGTCGCGGAGCCCAGGACGAGCAGCAGCGGCCGCCAGGGCGTGACCTCCGCGAGGGCGGGGGCGAGCCGGGCGATGAGGTAGACGCCGGCCTTGACCATGGCGGCGGCGTGCAGATAGGCGCTGACCGGGGTGGGCGCCGCCATGGCGTTGGGCAGCCACAGGCTGAACGGCCAGATCGCGGACTTGGAGAGGGCGCCGACGAGGATCAGCACGACCGCCGTGGACAGCGCCGCCGACGCGGGCGGCGGGTCGGCGAGGATCGCCGAGATCCGGTAGGTGCCGGCCTCGTGACCCAGGATCAGGAAGCCGACGAGCATGGTCAGTCCGCCGAGGGTGGTGACCGTCAGGGCCTGCAGGGCGCTGCGCCGGTTCCGCTTGTGGTCGCTGGTCTGGCCGATCAGCAGGTAGGAGAAGACGGTGGTCAGTTCCCAGAAGATGTAGAGCAGGATCAGGTCGTCGGCGAGGACCAGACCGAGCATCGCCCCGGCGAAGGCGAGGAGGTTCCCGGCGAACCTGCCGAGCTGCCGCGACCGGTCGTCGAAGTAGGAGACGCAGTAGACCAGGACGAGGGTGCCCACGCCCGCGGCGAGCAGCACCATGAGCTCGGCCAGGGCGTCCAGCCGCAGCGCCCAGTCCACCCGGTAGGCGGGCAGCCAGGCCCACTCGGCGGTGTCGGCGCCGCCCGCGGCCGTGGTGCTCCACCGGGTGGCCGCCCAGAGGACCGTCGCGGCGGGCGGCAGGGCCAGCAGGAGGAAGACACGGGTCCCGCACCATCTCACCAGCGGCGCGGCGAACAGCGCGAGCGCGAAGTGGCAGAGAATGAGCACGGACACCCGACAGTGATATATCGGGCATCTCGCCTGAGCGTCCAGGCACGCCGCAGGGAGAACAATCGAGGGGCGGTTCCGGATCTCTCCGGAACCGCCCCTCGTTCAAACGACTGTCTCCAGTCGGGACGACAGGATTTGAACCTGCGACCCCTTGACCCCCAGTCAAGTGCGCTACCAAGCTGCGCCACGTCCCGTTGCCCGCCTGACCTGGGGTTTCCCCCGGCCGAACGCGCAGGAAAACCATACCGCACTCGGGCCGGTGGTCGCGCATCGCTTTTCCGGGGACCGGAACCGGCCGGTCAGCGCTTCTCCGCGCGGGACGGCTCGGGCGCCCCCGCCGTCCGCTCCGAGGCGGCCGCGGTGGCGTCGACCCGCACCAGTCCGCGGACCGCCGGTATCAGCAGCAGGGCGGCGCACACCCCGAAGCTGGTCACGCCGGCGACGAGGAGCACGTGGTCGGCGCCGAGGGCCGCGGCGGCCGGGCCGGCGAGGGCCTGCCCGACGGGCATCATCGCCAGCGAGCCCGCGACGTCGTAGGCGTGGATGCGGTTGAGGACGTCCGGCGGGACCTGGGTCTGCACGCTGGTCGCCCACATCACGCCCCAGAAGGACATCCCGGCCCCGGCGACGGCGGCGCCGGCCGCCATGGCCGGCACGCCGAGCCCGGCGCCGACGCTCGCGGGGAACGCGGCGAAGCCGACGAGGGCGATCGCGCCGGCGCGGAGCATCCGGCGGGGCCGCAGCCGCAGCGCGAGGAGACCGCCGACCACGGTGCCGGCGCCCAGGGCGGAGTTGACCAGGCCGTAGGCGCGCGGTCCGTGTTCCCGCACCACCTCGGTCGCCACCAGGGGGACGGTCGGCCCCCAGACGGCGATCATGTAGACGCACCAGACGGCGATGACGCCCCACAGCCACCGGCGGGCACGGAACTCCCGCCATCCCTCGACCAGGTCGGCACGGAACGCCTTGGAGCCGCGGCCGGCCACGGCCCGGCGGCCCGGCGCGAGCGGGGGCAGCCGGAGCAGCAGCAGGCACAGGGCGCTGATCGCGTACGTGGTGGCGTGGGCGGCGAAGACACCGCCGGGCGAGGCGAAGCCGACCAGGAGGCCGGCGACGGCGGGCCCGGCCAGCTGGGCGGCGGACTCGGCGACGCGTATCGCGCCGTTCGCGTTCTGGACGTCGGAGGCGAGCCGGGGCACGGTGCTGGCGACACCGGGCTGGAAGACGGCGCCCGCGACGCCGTTGACGAACCCGATGGCGCAGATCTGCCAGAGCACGACGTGGCCGGAGAAGAAGAGGGCGGCGGCCAGGGCCTGGGTACCGAGCCGCACCAGGTCGGCGCCGATCATCAGCTTGCGGGTGCTGAAGCGGTCGGCGAGGACTCCTCCGAAGACGACCAGGCCGGCGAAGGCGGCGGCCGTCGCGGCCATGGCGAGGCCGACCGCACCCGCCCCGTACCCGTGCTGGAGCAGGCCCGCGGCGAGCGCGACCGGGAGCATGGTGTCCCCGAGCCGGGCGATCGCCCGGGCGGTGAAGAACAGCGCGAAGTCCCGCGACCAGACGGCCCGCGCCGCCTTTCCGTCTGCCGCCCGCTCCTGCCCGGTCTGCGACGACCCACTGGTCATCCCGCGCCATCCCCTCCCCGGCCGGCTCCGCCGGCGTCCGCCCCGTGCGGCCTCCGCCCGTCCCCACGTCTCGTGCTCCTGACAGCCGGAGCCCCCCTCCGGCCCCGGCTGCCACGCGTGTCCTCGGATCATGCCACGGGGCACTGACAACGCCCGAGGGATTTTCAGCCCCCGGACCCCCCGGACGGCAGCCCCAGCCGGGGATGGGCCTCCAGCAGCCGGGTCGGCGCCGCCTGGCGCCAGGAGTCGGCGAGGATGTCGCGCAGCTCCTCCTCACCCTCCAGCGCCCCGAGGCGGGCCCGCACCCACGCGAACTGCGCCTCGTGACCGGCGATCCAGAACTTGTCCGGCTCGGCCAGCACCAGTTCGTCGCGCTCCTCCTTGGGGCAGCGCACTGCGATGGAGGTCTCGTCCTCGGGCAGCGTGGCGAACATCTTCCCCGCCACCCGGAAGGTGGGCATGCTCCAGGCGGTCTTCTCCGTCGTGTCCGGCAGGGACAGGGCGATACGGCGTACGTCTTCTGCGTCCGGCATGTCAGGCACCGTAGCCGCCGGCACTGACAATCACCCGGCGACGGAGGAGACGCCGACCTGCTTGAAGTACAGGGTCGTCGGCCGCAGCCCGCCGCCCGGGCCGGCGGCGTAGTCGGGGATCGTCCCGGCCCGGGTCCAGCCCGCCGAGCGGTAGAGGTGTTCGGCGGGGCTGCCGCTCTCGGTGTCCAGGTGGAGGAGGGTGAGGCCGGCCGCCGCTGCCGCCTCCTCGGCGGTGGTCAGGAGGGCGCGGCCCACTCCCCTGCCGCGGGCCTCGCGGGACACCATGAGTTTGACCAGCTCCGCGCGGTGGCGGCCGTTGGGCATGTCCGGCAGCGCGAGGCTCACGGTCCCGGCCACCCGCCCGCCCTCCCGCGCCACCCACACGGCGAGCCGGCCGGCGGCCACCGCGGCGGCCCGCCCGCGCCACCACGCGGCGGCCTCCTCGTGGCCCAGCGGTGCGAGGAAACCGACGGAGGCGCCGCCGGCGACCGTGTCCGCCAGCAGACCGGCCAGCCCGTCCAGCCGCGCCGTCAGTCCGTGCTCGTCGACCCGGCTCACCCTCACGGCAGCACCACCGCCAGCGCGTAGCGCACGTGCGCGGGACCGGCGCACCGGAACCGCGTCGGCCCCCACACCCGCATCCGCAGGCAGTCCCCGGTGGCGAGGTGGTGCGCGACGTCCTGCGCCGTGATCTCCAGGGCACCGTCCAGGACCCAGACGTGCTGTTCGAGGCCGGGTACGGGCGGACGGTCGTAGGCGATGTCGGCGCCCGCGGCGAGGCGGCCCTCGACGAGTTCACCGCGCAGTCCGGCGTTCGGCGGGGACACCGAGCGGCGTACGAACCCGGCCGGCCGGTCCTCCCACACCGGCTGTTCGGCGGCCCGCACCAGCAGCGCGGGTTCCGCCTCGACCTCGCTGAGGAGCCGGGACATGGTCCGTCCGTAGACCGCGCACAGCCGGTTGAGGAAGGAGGCGGTGGGGCTGGTCTCGGCCCGTTCGGTCCTCGACAGCGTGGACCGGCTCAGCCCGGTGCGCTCCGCCAGCTCCTCCAGGGACCAGCCGCGCTCGGTGCGCAGTTCGGCCAGCCGCGCGGCGAGGCGGGCGTCCACGGAATCGACGTCGTCTCTCATGTCCGGGAAGCTATCCCGCGGATGAGACGTCCGCGTTACGGAAGTCTCACGCCCGCGCCGCCTCGCCGAGCGCGTCCAGTACCGGGCGGATCAGCGGGTGCTCCTCGGCGCCCCGGCGTACGGCGGCGAAGACGCGGCGGGTGGGCGCGACGCCGTCGACGGGGCGGACGACGACGCCGGTGAGGTCGGTGCCGTGCAGCGCCGAGCGCGGGACGAGCGCCACGCCGACGTCTGCGGCGGCCAGGGACACCACCGCGCGGAAGTCGTCCGAGGAGTGCTCCATACGGGGCTGGAAGCCGGCGTTCTCGCAGGCCAGGACCACGACGTCATGGCACGGGTTGCCCGGGTAGGGGCCGATCCAGGCGTCCTTGGCCAGCTCGGCGAGCGGGACCTCGGCGGCGTCGGCGAGCCGGTGGGCGACCGGGACGACCGCGTCGAAGGGCTCGGCGTAGAGGGGGACGTGGGTCAGGCGGGGGTCGTCGGCGGGCGGCGCTCCCCGGTACTCGACGGCGACCGCCACGTCGACCTGCCGGTCCAGGACCATCGGCAGGCTGGCGTCGCCCTCCGCGTCCTGGACCCGGATGCGGATGCCGGGCGCCGACTCGGCGAGGCGGGCCAGCGCGGGCGCGACGACCAGGGCGATGCCGGTGGCGAAGGAGGCGACCGTGACCGTGCCCGCCTGTCCGGAGCTGTACGCGGCGAGCTCGGCCTCGGCGCGCTCCAGCTGGGCGAGGACGGCGTTGGTGTGGCTGAGCAGGATCTCCCCGGCCGGGGTCAGCCGTACGCCCTTGGCACCGCGCTCGACCAGACGGTGCCCGGTCTCCTGCTCCAGGGCGGCGAGCTGCTGGGAGACCGCCGAGGGGGTGAGGTAGAGCGCGGCGGCGGCCGCCGTCACGGTGCGGTGGTCCGCCACCGCCCGGAGGATGTGCAGCCGCCGCGCTTCGATCACGGGATCGATTCTCTCACCGGTGCGTACGGGTCACGCACGCGTCAGGCGTCCAGCTCCGCCCGCGCCGCCACGAAGGCGTCCACCGCGCGGTTCACGTCCTCGGTGGAGTGGGCGGCGGACAGCTGCACGCGGATGCGGGCCTGGCCCTGCGGGACGACCGGGTAGGAGAAGCCGATCACGTACACGCCGCGCTCCAGCAGCAGCTCGGCCAGCCGGCCCGCCCTCGACGCGTCGCCGATCATCACCGGCGCGATGGCGTGGTCGCCGGGGAGGATCTCGAAGCCCTCCTCGGTCATCCGGCGGCGGAACAGGGCGGTGTTCTCGGCGAGCCGCACGCGCAGGTCGTCGGCCGACTCCAGCAGGTCGAGCACCTTGAGGGAGGCGGCGGCGATCACCGGGGCGAGGGTGTTGGAGAAGAGGTACGGGCGGGAGCGCTGGCGCAGCAGGGCGACGATCTCCGCGCGGGCGGCGACGTAGCCGCCGGATGCGCCGCCGAGGGCCTTGCCCAGGGTGCCGGTGATGATGTCGACGCGGTCCATGACGCCGTGCAGCTCGGGGGTGCCGCGTCCGCCGGGGCCGACGAAGCCGACGGCGTGCGAGTCGTCGACCATCACCATGGCGTCGTAGCGGTCGGCCAGGTCGCAGATCTCGGCGAGCGGGGCGACGTAGCCGTCCATGGAGAAGACGCCGTCGGTGACGATCAACTTGCGGCGGGCGTCGCCGGCGGCCTTGAGCTGGGTCTCCAGGTCGGCCAGGTCGCGGTTGGCGTACCGGAAGCGCTTGGCCTTGGACAGGCGGATGCCGTCGATGATCGAGGCGTGGTTGAGGGCGTCGGAGATCACCGCGTCCTCGGGGCCGAGGAGGGTCTCGAAGACGCCGCCGTTGGCGTCGAAGCAGGAGGAGTAGAGGATCGTGTCCTCCTGGCCGAGGAACGCGGAGAGCCGGGCCTCCAGCTCCTTGTGGACCTCCTGGGTGCCGCAGATGAAGCGCACGGAGGCCATGCCGTAGCCCCAGCGGTCCAGCGCCTCGTGGGCGGCGGCGACGACCTCGGGGTGGTCGGCGAGCCCGAGGTAGTTGTTGGCGCAGAAGTTGAGGACCTCGCCGGGGCGGCCGCCGGCGGTGACGTTCACGGTCGCGGACTGCGGGGTGCCGATGACGCGCTCGGGCTTGTGCAGGCCGGCGGCGCGGATCTCGTCGAGGGTGGCGCGCAGGTCGTCGCGCACGGAGTCGAACATCTTGGAAGCTCCTAGGAATACGTACGTCGGACGCGGTGTCTCACGCGGTCCAGTCGAGGATGACCTTGCCGCCCTTGCCACTGGCGGCGTCGGCGAAGGCGGCCTCGAAGTCGCGGTGGCTGTAGCGGCCGGTGATGACGGGGGCGAGGTCGAGGCCGCCTTCGAGCAGCACCGACATGGCGTACCAGGTCTCGAACATCTCGCGGCCGTAGATGCCCTTGAGAGTGATCATCGAGGTGACGATCCGGGCCCAGTCGACGGGGAACTCCTCGGCGGGCAGGCCGAGCATCGCGATCCGGCCGCCGTGCGTCATGTTGGCGATCATGTCGCGCAGCGCCTCGGGGCGGCCGGACATCTCCAGGCCGATGTCGAAGCCCTCGCGCAGGCCCAGTTCGCGCTGTCCGTCGGCGACGGACGCCTTGGAGACGTCGAGGGCGAGGCTCACGCCGACCTTCAGGGCGAGGTCCAGGCGCTCCTGGCTCACGTCGGTGATCATGACGTTGCGGGCGCCGGCGTGCCGGGCGACGGCGGCGGCCATCAGGCCGATCGGTCCGGCGCCGGTGATGAGGACGTCCTCGCCGACCAGCGGGAAGGACAGGGCGGTGTGCACGGCGTTGCCGAACGGGTCGAAGATCGCGGCGACGTCGAGGTCGACGGGGACGCGGTGCACCCACACGTTGGACGCGGGCAGGGCGACGTACTCGGCGAACGCCCCGTCCCGGCCGACGCCGAGGCCGACGGTGGCGCGGCACAGGTGGCGCCGTCCGGCCAGGCAGTTGCGGCACTTGCCGCAGACGAGGTGGCCCTCGCCGCTGACGCGGTCGCCGGTCTTGATGTCGGTGACGTCGCGGCCGGTGTCGACGACCTCGCCGACGAACTCGTGGCCGACGACGAGCGGGGTGCGGATGGCCTGCTGCGCCCAGCCGTCCCAGGCCCGGATGTGCAGGTCGGTGCCGCAGATGCCGGTGCGCAGCACCTTGATGAGTACGTCACCGGGTCCGACGGCGGGCTCGGGCACGTCCGCGAGCCACAGCCCGGGCTCCGCCTTCTCCTTGACCAGCGCCTTCAACGCTACGGCTCCTGACGGGGGTGAGGTCCCGGCGCCGGGCACGCCGAAGCCGCCCGCGTCCGGGATGGGGAGGGGAATCGCACAGCAATCTGCCGTACGAGACCGCCCCGGGTCCATCGAGCCTTTCTTAAGCCCGACCGCAGCTTTCCTTCACGCCGCCCGCCCCAGGCGTCCGGTTGCCCTGCGATTCACAGCGGCAGCCCGTCCTCCGCGCTGCGTTCGATGCGTCGCACCAGGTCGGCCGCCGTCGACTTGATCGTGGCCAGGCCCGTCGTTCCCCAGGTGCGGGGCCGCACGTCGGACGCGGACACCGTGCCCAGCACCGTCCCCGTGCTGTCGATGAGCGGGGCCCCGAGGTAGGAGCGGATGCCGAACGCGTCGACCACCGGGTTGCCCGCGAAGCGCGGGTAGTCGCGCACGTCCTCCAGGACCAGCGCCTTGCGCCGGACCACGACGTGCGGGCAGAAGCCGTGGTCGCGGGGCTGGACGCGGCCGAACTCGGGGCTGGTGCCGTCGTCGCGCGTCACCGGCGGTATCTCGGGCACTCGCAGGCCCGCGAAGAACTGCCCGCCCTCGACCAGGAAGTTGACCATCGCGTACGGCGCCTCGGCGAGACCGGCGAGGTGGGCCGCGAACGTGTCGAGGGCCGGGTCCGGGCGTTCCACCAGGCCGAGTCGTCGCAGCCGTCGCACCCGGGCTGGCGCCTCCCGGTCCTCGGGGGTGAGCAGCAGGCGTCCGACCGGGCGCGGCGGGTCATAGCTCATGGGCGGGCTCCGGCCCCGTACCCCGTCGTGGAGGCCGGGGTGTGGTCGATGAGGTGGCGTACGAGGGTGAGCAGGGTCTGTACGCCGGAGCTGGAGATCCGGGCGTCACAGCGCACGATGGGGATCTCGGGGTGGAGGTCCATGGCGGCACGCACTTCCTCGGGGTCGTAGCGGTGGGCGCCGTCGAACTCGTTGACCGCGACGATGAAGCCGAGTCCGCGCTCCTCGAAGAAGTCGACGGCGGCGAAGGACTCGTCGAGCCGCCGGGTGTCGGCGATGATCACGGCACCGAGCGCGCCCTCGCACAGTTCGTCCCACATGAACCAGAAGCGTTCCTGGCCGGGCGTTCCGAACAGGTACAGCACGTGTTCCGGGTCGAGGGTGATGCGGCCGAAGTCCATGGCCACGGTCGTCTCGAGTTTGTTCTCGATTCCGTCGAGGTTGTCGGTGGCGGCGCTGACCGTGGTGAGCAGTTCCTCCGTGCTCAGCGGCGCGATCTCGCTGACCGCGCCGACGAAGGTCGTCTTGCCCACGCCGAACCCGCCCGCCACCAGGATCTTCAGCGCGGTCGGGAAGGGATCGGTGGTGTCGTGGCCGGATCCCGGTCCGGATCCGCGGCCGTAGTCAGAGCTGTCGTCGTAGTCCATCGAGCACTGCCTCCAGAAGGGCCCGGTCCGTTGGGTCGTGGTGGAACGCGGCGGGGGGTTTGGTGGTCAGCGCGCCGCAGTCCACGAGGTCCGACAGCAGCACCTTGGTGACTGCCACCGGAAGCCGCAGGTGAGCGGCGAGCTCGGCGACCGGGAGGGGCGCCCGGCACAGGTCGAGTGCCTGCGCGTGCTCCGGACCGAGGTAGCCGAGGGGGGTCGCCCCCGTGGCCATCACCTGGGACATCAGGTCGAGCGCGACGGTCGGCCGGGTACGGCCGTTGCTCACGGTGAAGGGGCGCACCAGCCGTCCGGCCGCGTCGTCGAGCCAGGGCCCGTCGCCGGCCGCGGCCACCCTCAAGGCCTCATCGCCGGTGGTTCGACGGCGTACTGCCGGGGAGCGGTGACGAGGTAGGGGCGGACGCTCTTGACCAGCATCGCCATCTCGTAGCCGAGGACGGCCGCGTCGGCCTCGCGGTCGGCGAGTACGGCGAGGCAGGTGCCGGAACCGGCGGTGGTGACGAACAGCAGGGTCGAGTCGAGTTCGACGACGACCTGCCGTACGTCGCCGCCGTCGCCGAAGCGGACGCCGGCGCTGCGGCCGAGGGAGTACAGGCCGGAGGCCAGGGCGGCCATGTGGTCGGCGCTGTCCGCGTCGAGGCCGTGGACGGACTTGACCAGTCCGTCGGCGGACAGGAGCACCGCGCTGGTCGTGTGCGGTACGCGCTGGACGAGGCCGCTCATCAGCCAGTCGAGGTCGGACACTTGGCCGGTCGGCGCATCGCTCGCCATGGTGGATCGACTCCTTGGGGTACGAAGGTCTGCGGGAGCGCTGGTCGTGGGAGTGGGGGTGGGGGTGATCGTGGTCGTGGTCGTGGGGGAGGTCGCCGTCATCCGGCGGGGTCCCTGCGGGTGGGTTCCATCGGTGCCGGGGCCATCGGCGCCGAGTCCGTCGGTGCCGGGTCCGTGGGGCCCGGCTCCGTGCGGGGTGGTTCGGCGGAGACCGGACTGAGAGGGGTCGGCTCGGCGGGGACCGGCTCCCTGCGCTGCTGGGCCTCCGCGAGGCCGATGCCTCGTTGGAAGGCCGCCATCAGGCCGGGGTCGTGACCGGCGTGCTGCTCGGGTTCCTGGCGCGGTGCGGGGCCGCCGCGCAGCTGCGGGGCGATGTGCTCCTGGGCGCGGCGCCGGGGCAGTTGGGGCTTGCCCATGGTGCCGCGCACCGCGCTGTGGCGCGGGACGGGCGGGGTGGCCGCGTGCTCGGCGATCACGCCCCGGTCGGCCGGCCGGACTCCGGGCACGGCGGCGGCCGGCGTGGGCCGGTCCTCGCGGGCGCCGCGCACGGGCAGCGGCGCCGGCTCGCCCCTGCCCGCCCGAGGAGCAGCGGGCGGTGCGACGGAGGCGGACGCGGGACCGGGAACTTGACCAGGACCGGGACCGGGAACTGATACGGCCGAACCGGGCGCGGAGAGACCGGGCGCGGTGGGAGCCGGTCCCGTGGCGGCGGGCACGACGGGCCAGGGAACGACGGAACCGGGGCCGTCGGCCGGAGCCGGTGGCACCGCGGGGGTCGCCGACCGCGGCTGCCGCGGGGGCGGCGGCACCGCCTGCGTCCCGGCGTCCTGCTCCGACCGGGCCGTCCCGCCGGACAGCATGCCCGGCTCCGCTCCCAAGAGGGCCTGCGGCACGACCAGTACGGCCTGGACACCACCGTAGATGTTGGTCTGCAGGCGGACGGTGATGCCGTGCCGCTTGGCGAGCTGGGAGACGACGAACAGCCCGATGCGGCCGTCCGCGAGGAGGCGGGCGACGTTGACCTGGTCGGGGTCGGCGAGCAGGGCGTTCATCCGGCTCTGCTCCGCGACGGGCATGCCGAGCCCGCGGTCCTCGACCTCCACGGCGAGCCCGGAGGTGACGAGGTTGGCCCGCATCAGCACCTGGGTCTGCGGGGCGGAGAACAGCGTGGCGTTCTCGACGAGTTCGGCCAGCAGGTGGATGACGTCGGCGACGGCGTGGCCGCGCAGGGTGCCGTCGATCGGGGGGACCAGCCGGACCCGTGAGTACTGCTCGACCTCGGCGATGGCCGAGCGCAGCACCTCGGTCATGTCGACGGGGTTGCTCCACTGCCGGCGGGAGACGGCACCGCCGAGCACGGCGAGGTTCTCGGCGTGGCGGCGGATGCGGGTGGCGAGGTGGTCGACGTGGAAGAGGCCCTTGAGGAGGTCCGGATCCTCGATCTCGTTCTCCAGCTCGTCCAGGATGGAGATCTCCCGGTGCACCAGGGACTGCAGGCGCCGGGCCAGGTTGACGAAGACCTCGAGCTTCTGTTCGCTGCCCGCCTGGCTGGAGAGCTGGGCGGCGCGGACGACGGCGGTGACGGCACCGTCGTGGGCGCGGGAGAGGTCGGCGGCGAGCAGCTCGAAGTCGTCGGCGTCGTCCGGCGGTCCACCGCGCGGCTTGCGCTGGGGCGGGGTCTCGCCACGGCGCAACGCCTCGACCACGGCACGCAGATCGCCCTCGCCGCGCGCGGTGCTGCGCCGCAGGGCGCCGACGCGGTCGTGCACGGAGCGGGCGGCGCGGCCGGCGGCCACGGCGGCGATGGCGACGGCCACGACGGTGACCGAGACCGCCCCGGCGAGCACGCCCCACAGGACCAGGCCGGGCCGGACGCCGGTGGACCGGATGGTGAACAGGACGACCGCGCAGGCGCTGAGGGCGACCGCGACGGGCGGCAGTACGGCGAGGCGCAGGAGCTGGGGCCGTATGTGGGTCTCGGTCAGTGCGGGGGCGGTACGGGAGGCCGGCCGGCCGTGCCGCCCGCCCTCGCGGCGGTCTGCTCGCGCGGCCGGGGCGCGGAGGTGAGACATCGGGGTCCTCGTACTGGTCCGTTGGTCCGTCGGGCCTGGGATGCGCGCGTCGGACGGACGCCACGCGGACAGGCGACCTACGCCGCCCGACGGACACTGACAGTAGTCGCCCGAACGGCATGCGCGATGGGCAGTTGCCAAAGTCCCTCGGACAACGTCCCGCTCTGGTATGAGGCCTCGTACGACAGACCGATAAGCCGGTGAAGGTTCTGTTCCAAAGAGGCCGGAGAACGATCGGGAGCCACCCAGAAGAGATCAGAAATGGTCACTGTCGGTAGCGGTCGCTTGAGTCCTGGCCGCGTGCAACCGCCGGCTCACACGCTCCAGGGCAGACATCGCGCGGAGCACAACAGCCGAAGAGCCACGCCGCCACGCCACCTTCGCGCCTGCGCCGGCCCCAGGGGGTGAACCCCCCTGTCCCGGCCCGGCTTTACCCCGGCTTTACAGTAAGAGGCATGCGCATACGCAAGATCGCCCCAGTCGTCGTGGCCGCGGTTCTGCTCACCGCGGGATGCGGGTCCGACGGAGACGGCGACAACGGGGACAACAACAGCCAGAACTCGGCCGGGAGCGGCTCGCAGCAGCAGGAGCAGAAGCCGGAGAGCAAGCCGCTCGCCGTCGAACTCACGCAGGCCCAGGCCGAAGTCGTCCAGGACAACGACGACCTCAAGACGCCGCAGCCCGAGCCCGACAGCGGCTCGGAGTTCACGGAGAAGGTGGAGCACAGGCTGCGCAAGGACCTGCTGCGGGCCGCGAAGGTGAACGGGAAGACCACCGCCGACTGTCCGGCGGGCGTCACCCTCGAGGCTTCCGCGGCCAGCACGTGCACGGCCTCCTACGAGGGCGTCGAGATCCCCTTCACGGTGAAGATCGCCGACGACTACGGAGCCGGCGACTTCCTCATCCGGTACGACGCGCAGCAGGAGAAGGACCTCCTCGTCGCCAAGCGCGTCTACCAGGAGTTCTGGGAACGTCACGAGGACAGCGGCGGCTACGAGCAGAAGCTGACGTGCGACGAGATACCGGCCGTCAAGGCCGTCGAGAAGGGCGCCGACACCGGTTACAAGTGCCAGGTGTGGCACGAGGCCGGCAACCGCACCACGAACTTCTCGGTGGTCATGGACACCTTCGGCTACTCGTTCACCCCCGTCGACAACTGAGCGACCCGCCCCTCAACGCCACCGGCCCGTCGCACCGTACGACGGGCCGGTGAAGGTCTGAACTGCCGAGCGGGCCACCACCAGCACCCACGAGCCCGTCCGCCGCCTCCTGGGCGCGCGGAGGACGCCGCGGCATCCGAACCGCCCGCTGCCGCCGGTCCACGACCGGCCTCACCGCTCGCCCGCGAGGTCGAGATCGCCGCTGCGCGTCTCGGCCGCCTTCTCGGCACCTCGGGCGCGGTGCCACGGGCGCGCGATCGGCTGGGACACCGCCCGCCACCACGGCTCCACCGGCAGCTCCCCCGCCGGCTCGAACGGCTCGCCCGGCCGCGGAAGGGCCACCGTCTGCCCGACCTCCTCGGCAGCGTCCCCCGTCCACTCCGCCGGCTCCGCCCACGCGTGCGGCGCGAGGTTGAAGGTCCCCCAGTGGATGGGCAGCAGGGCGCCGCCCGGCCGTCCCTGCTGCAGGTCCAGGTGGGCGCGGACGCCCTCCTCGGGGGTCATGTGGATGTCCGGCCAGAACTCGGCGTACGCCCCCAGCTGGATCATCGTGGCGTCGAAGGGTCCGTGGGCGGCGCCGATGTCCTTGAAGCCGTCGAAGTAGCCGGTGTCCCCGCTGTGGAAGACGCGGTGCTCCGCACCGGCCACGACCCAGGACGCCCAGAGGGTGTGCTGGGTGTTGCGCAGGCCGCGTCCGCAGAAGTGGCGGGCCGGGGTGGCGGTGAGCGTGAGGCCGCCGACGCGGGTCGACTCGTGCCAGTCCAGTTCGCGCAGCCGGCCGACGGGGACGCCCCAGTGTTCGAGGTGGGCACCGACGCCGAGCGGCACCGCGAAGAGGGTGTCGGTGCCGGCCAGCGCCTTGATCGTGGGCAGGTCCAGGTGGTCGTAGTGGTCGTGGGAGATGACGACGACGTCGACCGGGCCGAGGGCGGTGAGGGGCACCGGGACCGGGTGCAGCCGTTTCGGCCCGGCGAACGGGACCGGGGAGCAGCGCTCGCCCCAGACGGGGTCGAAGAGGACCCGCTGGCCGTCGATCTCGGCGAGCACGCTGGAGTGGCCCATCCAGGTCAGGCGCAGTCCGGTGGCGGGCGGCCGGGCGAGGTCGGCGAGTGTGGTGGCGTGCACGGGGACGGTGCCGCGCGGCGCGCGGCCGAGCCGTGACTCCTTGTCGAAGTAGATCTTGGCGAACTCACGGGCCGACCCGGAGGGCCGGGTCCGGGCGGTGCCCCCGGGGTTCTGGAAGACGCCGTCGCGGAAGTTCGGCGAGCGGCGGATGCGCGCCATGCGCGCGCCGGTGGGCTCCGCGCCGAAGGCCGCGGGCAGCGGCAGGCGGAGCCCCTGGTTCGGGGAGCGGAAACCGGCCACGGTACCTCCAGGTGAAGTGGATCGGGCTCTCCATTGTCGTCTCGTGCGACTCTCGCCCGACGTCACTCGAACGACCGATGTCACATCCGTGTTCCCTGCGTCCGTCGTACCGGTGTGGGCGCCCCGCAGGAGCGCCCGGAAGCGCACGGCACGACCGACGGACAGGAAGGTGGCCCCCATGGCCCGCGTATCGCTCACCCCGCCCCGCACGATCTTCTTCCGCGTGATGGAGTGGTACTCCCGGCGGACGTACGGCAAGGTCCTGGACCCCGGCAAGGCGCTCGCCCACAATCCGCGGGTGCTCTGGGGCGACCTGCGCTTCGAGCAGTCCGTCGCCAAGTGGAAGAGGCTGGACTCCGACCTGAAGGCGCTCGCCGTGATGGCCTCGGCCGCCTCGATCGGCTGCTCGTGGTGCATGGACTTCGGATACTGGGAGAACGCCGAGCGCGGCATGGACCGGCGCAAGCTCCACGACGTGCCGGTGTGGCGGGACAGTGACGTCTACACGCCGCTGGAGCGGGACGTCATGGAGTACGCCGAGGCGATGACGGCGACGCCGCCGACGGTCGGCGACGAACTCGCCGCCCGGCTGCGCACGGCGCTGGGCGAGCCGGCGTTCGTGGAGCTGACCGCCATGGTCGCCGTCGAGAACCTGCGCTCCCGTATCAACGCGGCGCTCGATCTGACCAGCCAGGGATTCAGGGACTCGTGCGAGGTGCCCGGCGCGAGGCCCACGGACGCGGCCGCCCCGGCGACGGCGGACTGAGCCTCCCGGCGGCTTTCGCCGCAGGTCCGGGCACCTGTATAGGGTGACGGGCGTGGGGAGAGTCCGGTTGAGTGTGGCGCAGCGGCGCGAGGAGCTGCTGTGTGCGGCCGTGGAGCAGATATCGGCGCGGGGCGTGGCGGCGTTGCGGATCGCCGACGTGGCCGCCGCGCTCGGGGTCAGCAACGCGCTGGTGCTCTACCACTTCTCCACGAAGGAGAAGCTCGTCGCCGCCGCGTTCACGCACGCCGCCCAGGACGATCTCGCGCGCCTGCACAAGCTGCTCGGACGGCGCACGTCGGCGCTGCGCCGGCTGCGGGCGGCCGTGCGGTGGTACGCCCCGACCGGGCAGGCCAAGGGCTGGCGGCTGTGGATCGAGGGCTGGGCGGCGGCGCTGCGCGAACCCGCGTTGCGGGAGGTCACCCGGGACCTGGACCGGCAGTGGAAGGCGGCGCTCTCGGGGGTCATCGCCGAGGGCGTGGCCGCCGGGGAGTTCCGGTGCGCGGATCCCGACGGCGCCGCCCTGCGCCTGACCGCCTTCCTCGACGGACTGGCCGTGCAGCTGACGTCGTACGCGGGAGCGGTGCCCCGGGCCCGGGCCCGCGAGTGGACGGACGAGGCGCTCGCGCGGGAGCTGGGCCTGGCCCGGGAGACGGTGACGGCGTCGGGAGGCCGAGGCCGTTCCGGCGGATCGGGCCGCGGGGACGCGGCGGCTCCCCGTCAGCGCCGGTGAGGCGGAGCCGGAGCGTCCGTGCCGCATGGCCGGGAGTGGCGTCTGCCGGGCCCCACGTCCTCGGTACGGCCGCCGCACAGACCCCGGGTTCCGGCCCCGCCCGTGAAGTCTCGCCGTTTTCCGGCGGGTGCGTCAGGCCACCGACGCGATCCGCATCTTGATGTCGTCCGCCGACAGCGTCCCCTTGGCGCTCACGTGGTCGCCCGAGGACTCGCCGCGCAGCCGGCGTCCGATCCACGGCACCAGGTACTCGCGGGCCCAGTGCACGTCGTCCCTCCGGACGTCCAGGGTGCCGCGGGGCGGCAGCGGCGGCCAGGGCTGGTCCGGGTCGGCGGGGACGGGCAGGCCGAGGACCTGGCCGGCGCGCAGCGCCACCCGCGTGTGGCCCTCCGGCGACAGGTGCAGCCGGTCGGCGTCCCACGCCCTGCGGTCCTGGACCGTGCGCAGCGACCACAGGTCGAGCACGGGGCAGCCGTAGCGGTCGGCGACGGCACGGACGTGTCCGTTGTACGTGGCGATCTTGCCGCGCAGGTGCTTGAGGACGGGCACCCCGCGGGTGTCGAATCCGGTCGTCACCAGGACGGTGCCCGCGACGGCGGTCAGCGCGGCCACCGCCCGCTCGAACCGCTCGGCCACCTCGTCGGGGTCGGTGCCGGGCCGGATGATGTCGTTGCCGCCGGCGCAGAACGAGACCAGGTCCGGCGCGAGTTCGACGGCCCGCGGCACCTGCTCGGCCACGATCTGGTCGAGCAGCCTGCCGCGTACGGCGAGGTTCGTGTACGTGAAGTCGCCCTCGGGGCGCCGGTCCGCGAGCAGTACGGCGAACCGGTCGGCCCAGCCGACGAACGCCCCGTCGGGGCCGGGGTCGCCGACGCCCTCGGTGAAGCTGTCCCCCACCGCCACGTACGACCCGATCACTGTTCTGCTGTCACTCTTCGAATCGTCTGCCACATCGGCCCATCATTCACCTCGGAATGTGACCTACGCGACCGTAGGAAAGGGTTGACGGCCGGTGAGAAACACCACGCCTAAAGTGTTCACCAATTCAGGAATACGTCGGCGGACGGACGGGCCGGAGTGCGGACAGGCCGAAGGCCGGACCCGGGGATCCGGGTCCGGCCTTCGGTGGCGCGGGGCCGCGCCGGAACGGCTGTCAGAGAGAGACGCCGTGCGAGCGCAGGTACGCGATCGGGTCCACGTCCGAGCCGTAGTCCGGGGTGGTGCGGATCTCGAAGTGCAGGTGCGGGCCGGTCACGTTGCCGGTGGCGCCCGACAGGCCGATCTGCTGACCCGCCGTCACGGACTGACCGGCCGAGACGGAGAGGGAGGACAGGTGGGCGTACTGGGCGTAGTGGCCGTCGGCGAGCTGGATGACGACCTGGTTGCCGTAGGCGCCGCCCCAGCCGGCGGAGACGACGGTGCCCGCGCCGACGGCCTTGAGGGAGGTGCCGGTCGGCACGACGAAGTCGGTGCCGGTGTGGTAGCCGCTGGACCACATGCTGCCCGACTGGTGGTACGGGGTGCCGATGGTGCCGCTCGGGACCGGCGAGGTGAAGCCGCTGGTGGTGCCGGCGGACTGGGTGCTCGTGCCGGAGGAGCCGGAGTCCGAGGAGGCCTTCCCGGCGTCCGAGGACTTCTCGGCCTCGGCCGACTCGGTCTTCTCGGCGGACGGCTTCTGCTCGGTCTGGGCGGGCTTCTCGGCAGCGGGCCGCTCGGCCTTGGCGGCCTGTCCGCCGAGCGTGAGCTCCAGGCCCGGGTGGATCAGCGACGGGTCGGACCCGACGGCCTCGCGGTTGTCCGCGTAGAGCTTCTTCCAGCCGCCGTCGACGTCCTGCTCGTCGGCGATCTTCGAGAGGTAGTCACCGCTCTTCACGGTGTACGTGCGCGAGTCGGAGTTCTTCTCGGCGGCGGCCTTCTTCGCCGACGTCGGAACGGACTGCACGGCCTGCTCGGAGACGGACTGAGCGGGGGCGGCCTGGGCGCCGGCGGCACCCATCAGCGGGAGCGCCAGCGCGGCGCCGCCGGTTCCGGCGACGGCGATGGCACGGGTCAGGCGCATGGCCTTGGTACGGCGGTGCTTACCCTTCGCGGGCATGGCGAATTCCTCTCCGGCGCCTGCGAGGTGAGCTGTCGGGTTCGGGCTGGAGATGCCCGGCCGCGCCGAGACGCGGCTTTACCCCAAGCCGTTCCGGGAACCGGAACAGGCGGTGTTACCTGTGGGTCCCCCGCTCCTGCCGTGTACGGGTGGTGGATGAATGCGGGCTCCGGTCGGCGGCAGGATTAGGCGTCCGTCCGGATCGGTGGTGAACGTAAGGGACCAAGACGCACAGGGACAAGCGAGGGGTTCCGTCGACGGGTGTTCCGGTTGATCCATTACCGGGAGCGGCCGTCACACTCCGTCGATTCCCGAGGAGCCGTTTCCCGTGAACGGCCCTGGAAACCAGCTGGATTACGTGAACATGACGGGCAACGCACCGTCACGGATATGACGCTGCTCACGCGTGTCTCCCTCAGCCCCTTTTATTCCGGACCGAGTTGGGATTAAGGCTCTATTTCGGGCAGAAGGCCCAGACGTGGCCCAGTCGGTTCACTTCGCCCCTGCGTCTCCGCACCGTGCCGTATCGTCGAGTGGCACCCGTCGGCGAGTGGCGCAGGCGGGGCGGAGTGGGAGGAGCCCCCGTGACGCAGCAGGTGCCGTCGACCGAACCCGAGCTGGCCGGGGTGCGCAACTTCCGCGACGTGGGCGGGCTGCCGACCGTGGACGGACGGAGGGTGCGGCAGGGGGTGCTGTTCCGCAGCGGCCACCTCGCGCACGCCACCGGGGAGGACGCCGCGTTCCTGTCCTCGCTGGGTCTGCACACGATCTTCGACTTCCGCAACGCCGCCGACCAGAAGCTCGACGGCCCGGACGTCGAGCTTCCGGGCGTGCGCAATGTGAACCTGCCGCTGAGCGACCCGGCCGACGGCGCCGAGTTCTGGAAAATGGTCCGCGACGGCGACCTCGACCAGCTGCGCGAGATCCTCGCGGACGGCAAGGGCGCCCAGCGAATGATCGACTCGTACCGCATGATCATCAAGGAGCGCACGGCGGAGCACTCCCGGGTGCTGCACGCGCTCGCCGAGGACAGCGTCCCCGCCCTGATGCACTGCGCGGCCGGCAAGGACCGCGCGGGCCTGTCGATCGCGGTCACGCTGCTCGCCCTCGGCGTCGAGCGCGACGCCGTCGCCGAGGACTACCTGAAGTCGAACGCCACGCACCGCCGCTACAAGGTGCGCCGCAGCAGCACCGCCGCCTCCGCCTACTCCCCCGAGGTCATGGAGCTGCTCAGCCCCCTCTTCGACGCCCGCGCCGAGTACCTGGCGGCGGCCTTCGAGACCGTCGAGCAGACCTGGGGCGGCGTCGACGCCTACCTGGAGAAGGGCCTGCGGATCACTCCGCAGACCCGGGAGCGGCTGCGCGAGCGGATGCTGGACTGAGGCGGCCACTCACCCGCTGTTGGCACCCACCTCGAAGAGCAGGTAGATGAAGGCCGCCAGCACGTGCCCCACGACGAGGTAGATGAAGAGCCGCACCCAGACCGCGCGCGGCCACTTTTCCTGCATGTTCATGATGTCTCTCCAGGGAAGGGGTGGCCCGGCGTGGTGGCCGGTCCCAGGCACAGCGCCGCCGTCGGGCTCTGGAGCAGCGTGTGGACGAAGAGGAGGTCGACCCCGTCGGCGTCCCGGGCGGCGATGCGGTGCGGGGTCAGCGAGTCGAAGTGCGCGCTGTCGCCCGGGCCGAGCCGGTGCACCGCGTCCCCGAGCCGGAGTCGCAGCCGGCCCCGCAGGACGTGGATCCACTCCTCGCCCGGGTGCACCCGCACGATGTCGCCCTGGGAGCCGTGCGGCACGTGCACGCGCAGGGCCTGCATGCCGCGGCCGGCCCCACCGGCCTGCCAGTACGTCCAGCCGCCGGCGAAGGTCGGTTCCATGGCGTCGGCCCGCACGACCGCCTCCCGGTCCGCGGCCGTCTCGCCGAGCAGCTCCGAGACGGTCGTACCGTAGACACGGGCGAGGGACAGGAGCATCGGCAGCGAGGGCTGGCGCTGCCCGGTCTCCAGCCGGGAGAGGTGCGCGGGCGACAGCCCGGCGGCACGGGCCGCGGCCTCCAGGGTGAGGGCGGCCCGGCGCCGCAGGGCCCGCAGCTGCGGCGCCACGACGGACACCGCATCGGCCGGGGGACCGGACTCGTGGGAGGTCATGCCTCCCATTCAGCCCGAACATTGCCCGGCAGGCAATTTTCTTGCCTGTGAGGCAAAGAGCCTCGGGCGGCGCTTCCGCCGCGGCCCCCTAACGGTTGGCGACCGCCTGCTTGACCAGCGTCTTGCCGAAGTCCCACATCAGGCCGCCGCCGTTGTGCGCGTCCTCCATCACCTCGGTGAAGGCGTCCACGAACCGGTCCGCGTCCGCCATGTCGATGATCAGGGGCGGGATCAGTTTGATCACCTCCAGATGGTCGCCGGACACCTGGGTCAGGATGTGGTGGCGCTGGAGCAACGGCACCACGACCATCTGCGCGAAGAGCCCCTTCCGGGCCGCCTGGAGCATCGTCCAGCGGCTGCGCAGCTTCAGGGACCGGGGCCGGCCGAACTCGATGCCGATCATCAGCCCCCGGCCCCGGACGTCGGCGAGCAGCTCGTAGCGGTCCACCAGCGCCGCGAGCCGGGACTTCAGCCGCTCACCGACCGCGGCGGCGTTCGCGACGATCTCCTCGTTCTCCATCACGGACAGGACCGCGAGCCCGGCGGCCATGGCCTGCGCGTTGGACCCGAAGCTCGCCGAGTGGACCTGGACCCGGTCCATCGAGGAGTACACCTTCTGGAAGATCCAGTCCTTGCCCAGCGTGGCCCCCACGGGCACGTACCCGCCGGACAGCGCCTTGGCCACGCACACCAGGTCCGGCTCGACGCCGTCCTCGTGCTGGAAGGCGTAGAACCTCCCGGTCCGGCCCAGCCCCGTCTGCACCTCGTCGGCGATCAGCAGGGCCTTGTGCCGGTGCAGCAGTTCCTGCGCGGCGCGCAGATAACCGGGCGGTGCCTCGTGCACGCCCTTGCCCTGCACGGGTTCCACGATCAGCGCGGCCACGTCGCCCTTCTTCAGCTCCCGCGCCAGTGCGTCCACGTCCCCGAGCGGGACGGAGGTGTCGGGCAGCAGCGGTGCGAAGCCGTCGCGGAAGCTGTCCTCGCCGTTGACGGAGAGCGAACCGGTGGTCAGTCCGTGGAAGGCGTGCGCGCAGTACAGGATCCTCGGTCTGCCGGTCGCGTACCGGGCGAACTTCAGCGCGGTCTCCACCGCCTCCGTGCCGCTGTTGCCGAAGAAGACGCGGTCCAGGTGGGGACTGTACGACAGCAGCTTCTCGGCCAGCAGTCCGGGCAGCGGCGGGCAGTCGAAGCGGGTCAGGTCGGCGAGCGAGGCGTCGAGGACGTCGTGCAGTGCCTTGCGGACGACGGGGTGGTGGCGGCCCAGGCCCATCACCGCGAACCCGGCGAGCATGTCCAGGTAGTCGTTGCCGTCCGCGTCCCAGAAGTGCGCGCCCTCGGCCCGCTCGTAGACCTTGTCGAAGCCGATGGTGCGCAGCATGCGCGGCTGCTGGTGGTTGAGGTACTTGCCGTGCAGCTCGTACCGTTCGGCTCCGCGCTCGGCCAGGAGCGCGGTGAGGTCGAACTCCTTGGTCATTCAGTTCTCTCCTTGCACTGGCATGGCGGTGGGGCCGTGACCGGTCTGTCCGGCGACGGCCAGGCTCGCGCCGATCCGGCCGGCGATCTCGACCGGGGTGAGACCGATGTCGGCGAGCACCTCGGCGCGCTTGGCGTGCGCGAGGAACTGCTCGGGGATACCGAAGCGGCGCACGGGTACGTCGACCTCGGCGTCCCCGAGCGCCAGCGCCACCGCCGAACCCACCCCGGCGGCCCGGCTGTTGTCCTCGACGACGGCCACCAGGCGGTGCCGGGCGGCCAGGGGCGCGAGCGCCGGGTCGACGGGTTTGACCCAGCGCGGGTCGACGACGGTGCAGCCGATGCCGCGGGCCTCGAGCAGCTCGGCGGCCCGGAGGCACACGGGCGCCATCACCCCGACGGCCACGAGCAGCACCTCGGGGCGGTCGGCGGTGTGCAGGACGTCCAGGCCGCCGATCCGGTCCACGGCCGGTACGGCCGGACCGACGGACTCCTTCGGGAAGCGCACCAGGGTCGGCGCGTCGTCGACGGCGACCGCCTCGCGCAGCTGGGCACGCAGCTGGTCGGCGTCGCGCGGCGCGGCGATGCGCAGCCCCGGGACGACCTGGAGGACCGACATGTCCCACATGCCGTTGTGCGAGGGCCCGTCGGCGCCGGTGACGCCGGCCCGGTCCAGGACGAAGGTGACGCCGCAGCGGTGCAGGGCCACGTCCATCAGGAGCTGGTCGAAGGCGCGGTTGAGGAAGGTGGCGTAGACGGCGACGACCGGGTGGAGGCCGCCGGTGGCGAGGCCTGCCGCGGAGACGGCGGCGTGCTGTTCGGCGATGCCGACGTCCCAGACCCGGTCGGGGAACCGCTCGGCGAAGGGGCCGAGGCCGACCGGGTGCAGCATCGCCGCGGTGATCGCCACGACGTCGTCGCGCTCCTCGCCGATCCGCACGATCTCCTCGCCGAACACCGAGGTCCAGGACGGCGCGTCGGAGGGGGTCAGCGGCGCGCAGGTCAGCGGGTCCATGGCGCCGACGGTGTGGAAGTGGTCCGCCTCGTCGCGCAGCGCGGGCTCGTAGCCGCGGCCCTTCTCCGTGAGGCAGTGGACCAGTACGGGCCCGTGGAAGCGCTTCGCGCGCCGCAGCGCCGACTCGACCGCCCCGGTGTCGTGTCCGTCGATGGGCCCGACGTACTTCAGCCCCAGGTCCTCGAAGAGTCCCTGCGGGGCGAAGGCGTCCTTGAAGCCCTTCTTCGCGCCGTGCAGGGCCTCGTAGACGGTGTTGCCGACCACCGGCGTGCGCTGGAGCACGTCCTTGCCCCAGGCCAGCATCCGCTCGTAGCCGTCGGTGGTGCGCAGGGTCGCCAGGTGGTTGGCGAGACCGCCGATGGTCGGCGCGTAGGAGCGCTCGTTGTCGTTGACGACGATGATCAGCGGCCGGTCCCGGGCCGCCGCGATGTTGTTCAGCGCCTCCCACGCCATGCCGCCGGTGAGGGCGCCGTCACCGATGACGGCGACGACGTGCCCCCGCTCCCCGCGCACCTGGCGGGCCTTGGCGAGGCCGTCGGCCCAGCCGAGGACGGTGGAGGCGTGACTGTTCTCGATGACGTCGTGCTCGGACTCCTCGCGCGAGGGATAGCCGGACAGCCCGCCCTTGCCGCGCAGCTTGGAGAAGTCCTGACGTCCGGTCAGGAGCTTGTGCACGTAGCTCTGGTGGCCGGTGTCCCACAGGATGCGGTCGGCCGGTGACTCGAAGACCCGGTGCAGGGCGACGGTCAGTTCCACCACCCCCAGGTTCGGGCCGAGATGTCCACCGGTGCGGGCGACCGCGTGCACCAGGAAGTCCCGTACCTCGTCGGACAGTTCGCCGAGTTCCGCCTCGGACAGCGCCTTCAGGTCGCGTGGTCCCCGGATGTTCTCCAGCATCGTCACGTTCGGGCCCCCTTCGGTCCGTGCTGTTCAGCTCACGGTGACGGCCGGCTCCCCCGACGCGCCGTCCTTCTCCATCTGCTCGGCGATCCGGGCCGCCTCGTCGATCAGCGTCTCGACGATCTTCGACTCGGGGACGGTCCTGACGACCTCGCCCCTGACGAAGATCTGGCCCTTGCCGTTGCCGGAGGCGACGCCGAGGTCGGCCTCGCGGGCCTCGCCGGGGCCGTTGACGACACAGCCCATGACGGCCACGCGCAGCGGGACCTCCATACCCTCCAGGCCGGCCGTCACCTCGTCGGCGAGCTTGTACACGTCGACCTGGGCGCGACCGCAGGACGGGCACGAGACGATCTCCAGTCGGCGCTGCCTGAGCCCCAGCGACTGGAGGATCTGGAGCCCGACCTTGACCTCCTCGGCGGGCGGCGCGCTGAGCGACACCCTGATGGTGTCGCCGATGCCCTGCGAGAGCAGCGCGCCGAAGGCGACGGCCGACTTGACGGTGCCCTGGAAGGCCGGGCCGGCCTCGGTGACGCCGAGGTGGAGGGGATAGTCGCACCGGGCGGCGAGCTGCCGGTAGGCCTCGATCATGACGACCGGGTCGTTGTGCTTGACGGAGATCTTGAGCTCGCGGAAGTCGTGCTCCTCGAAGAGCGACGCCTCCCACAGGGCCGACTCGACCAGCGCCTGTGGGGTCGCCTTGCCGTACTTCTCCAGCAGGCGCCGGTCCAGGGAACCGGCGTTCACGCCGATGCGGATCGGCGTGCCGTGGTCCTTGGCCGCCTTCGCGATCTCGCGCACCTGGTCGTCGAACTTCTTGATGTTGCCCGGGTTCACGCGGACCGCCGCGCAGCCCGCCTCGATCGCGGCGAACACGTACTTCGGCTGGAAGTGGATGTCGGCGATCACCGGGATCTGCGACTTCTTCGCGATCACCGGCAGGGCGTCCGCGTCGTCCTGCGTCGGGCAGGCCACGCGCACGATCTCGCAGCCGGACGCCGTCAGCTCGGCGATCTGCTGGAGCGTCGCGCCGACGTCGGACGTACGGGTGGTGGTCATGGACTGCACCGACACCGGGGCCCCGCCCCCGACGGCCACCGGCCCGACCTGGACGCGCCGCGACAGGCGCCGCTCGGCGACCGGCCGGACCGGGACCTCGGGAACGCCCAGGGGGATGGCGGTCACGACGTCACGGCCGGTTCGAGGAGACGGTCTCGCGCATGGCCCGCAGGGACTCCTTGAGGGAGCCCATGGTGGCCAGGACGGCGGTGGGCTCGTAGCCGCAGTGCGCCATGCAGTTGGCGCAGCGCGGGTCCTTGCCCCGGCCGTACTTGTCCCAGTCGGTCTCCTCGATCAGCTCCCGGTACGTCGGGACGTAGCCGTCGCTCATCAGGTAGCAGGGGCGCTGCCAGCCGAAGAGGGAGTAGTTCGGGATGGCCCAGGCGGTGCAGGGGAAGTCGACCTTGCCTTCGAGGAAGTCGAGGAAGAGCGGGGAGTGGTTGAGCCGCCAGCGGGCCCGGTTGCCGCCCGAGAACGCCTTCTTGAACAGCTCTCGGGTCTGCTCCACGCCCAGGAAGTGCTCCTGGTCGGGCGCCTTCTCGTAGGCGTAGGCGGGCGAGATCATCATCTCGTCGACCTTGAGGTCGTCGTTGAGGAAGTTGAGGACCTCGACGATGGTCTGGGGGGTGTCGGTGTTGAAGAAGGTCGAGTTGGTGGTCACGCGGAAGCCGCGCCGTTTGGCCTCCTTGATGGCCTCCACGGCCTCGTCGAACACACCCTCCTTGGCCACGGACTCGTCGTGCCGCTCGCGCAGCCCGTCGATGTGCACCGCGAAGGCGAAGTAGGGCGAGGGCTTGAACTTGTCCATCTTCTTGCGCATGAGCAGGGCGTTGGTGCAGAGGAAGACGTACTTCCTCTTGGCGACCAACTGGCGGACGATCTCGTCGATCTGGGGGTGCATCAGCGGCTCGCCGCCGGCGATGGAGACCATCGGCGCGCCCGATTCCAGCACCGCCCCGACGGCCTGCGCGACCGGCATGCGCTGCTTGAGCACCCCGGCCGGGTGCTGGATCTTGCCGCATCCCTCGCACTTCAGGTTGCAGGCGAAGAGCGGCTCCAGCTCCACGATGAGCGGAAACTTGTCCCGTCGGCGGATCTTCTGTTCGGCCAGGTATGTAGCGACCTTGACGGACTGACGCAGCGGCATGGCCATCTGGGCTCACCTCCGGGGGAGCGGCAAAGAACGGTGCCATTCGAAGAATGCGGGAAGAACTGATCGAAGAACGCGGAAAGCCGATATTCCACCGCGCAAGGTGCCGATCCGGACGAGTTCGTGTTCCGGAGCGTCCACGACCACCCGTACGGCCGCAACGGGGCGCGCGCCCGTGCGGACGGCGCTCAGGAGCGTGGCCGTGGACTCCATGTCGACGGCGATCGCGCCGGTCGCGAGCAGGTCGGCGCGTTCGGGGCCGCGGACGACGTGGTCGGAGCCGGTCAGCGGACCCCGGTGGACGGTGCGCCTGGGCAGGGCGCGCGCGAGTTCCTTCACCAGCCGGTCGGTGCCGGCGCAGGCGACCGTCCCGCGCGGGTCCCGGGTCTCCTCGGCGACGACCAGGTCGCCCGGGTGCATGCCGGGGGCGAGCCCCGCGCAGAAGCCGGTGGCCAGCACGGCGGCTCCGTCGAGCGCCGGGTCGGCCAGGACCCGGGTGACCGAGCGCTCGGCCGCCTTCGGGCCCATGCCCGTACGCAGGACGGTGACCGGCCCGTCGGCGCCGGCCCGGTCGCCGGTGCGCAGGGCGAGGTGCTCGATGCCGAGCGCGCAGGCGATCAGCAGCGGGGACGGGCCGGTCTGGGGGGTCATCAGCTGCCCTTCACCTCGGCGGCGGACGTCTCGGCGGAGGGCCGGCCGGCGCCGGGCTTCCCCGCGCCGGACTTCTTGGCGAAGGGCTCCCCGTGCACGTACCGGCCGAGTGCGGTGAGCGGGAAGACCTGCCGGTAGAGGTGGTAGTTGATGGAGAAGTCCCAGGGGAACCCGGTGCCGGTGAAGTAGGGCTCGTCCCAGGAGCCGTCCTCCCGCTGGGTGGCGGCGAGCCAGGCGATGCCCCGCTCGACGGCCTTGGACTCCCGCTCCCCCGCCGCCAGCAGCGCCATCAGGGCCCAGGCGGTCTGCGAGGCGGTCGAGGCGCCCCGGCCGCTCCACTCTTTCACGTACCGGTAGGAGCGCAGGTCCTCGCCCCAGCCGCCGTCGTCGTTCTGGACGGACTGCAGCCACGAGACCGCACGGCGGATCGCGGGGTGCGAGGCGGGCAGTCCGGCGGCGGTCAGCGCGGGCACGACGGAACCGGTGCCGTAGACGTAGTTGACGCCCCAGCGGCCGAACCAGGAGCCGTCCGCCTCCTGCTCGGCCAGCAGCCACTGGATGCCGCGCCGGGTGCGCGGGTCGTGGGTGAGGCCCTCGACGGCGAGCATCTCGACGACGTGCGCGGTCACGTCGGCCGAGGGCGGGTCGATGACCTCGCCGAAGTCGCAGAAGGGCAGCCGGTTGGGGAAGGCGCTGGTGTTGTCGACGTCGAACGCGCCCCAGGCGCCGTTCTTCGACTGCATGCCGAGGTTCCAGCGCACCCCGCGGCCGATCGCCTGCTCCACTCGCTCCGGGTCGTGGTGCCTGACGCGGCGCAGGGCGAGGACGACCTCGGCGGTGTCGTCGATGTCGGGGTAGTTGTCGTTGTGGAACTCGAAAGCCCAGCCGCCGGGCGGGAGTCCGGGCCGCTTCACCGACCAGTCGCCGGGGCGGACGATCTGCTCGCCGAGCATCCAGTCGGCGGCCTTCACCAGCTGCGGGTGGTCGGCGGGCACGCCCGCGTCGGCCAGCGCGATGGTCGCCAGGCAGGTGTCCCACACCGGGGACTGGCAGGCCTCGATCATCCGGGCGCCGTCCTCGCGCCACACGGCGAAGCGGTCCAGCGACTCCAGACCGGCCCGCATCACGGGGTGTTCGAGGTCGTAGCCGAGCAGGTAGAGCGCGATGACGGAGTACACGGCCGGGGGCTGGATGCCGCCCCAGCAGCCGTCGTTCTCCTGGCGCTCGATGATCCAGCGGGCGGCCGTGTTCATGGCGGCCCGGCGCAGCCGGCGCGGGGCGATCCTGCGGTAGGCGTGCAGGGCCTTGTCGATGCGCTGGAAGGCGCCGTCCCAGCTCCTTGCCGGCGCCAGGGGCCGCGGCGGGCTGGGACGGTGCGGGTCGGTGTGCAGTTCGTCCAGCGGGAAGGGCGCGGGGCGCACCGGGCGTTTCGCCGAGACGACGGTCAGCGGCACGATGGTCTGCCGGGCCCAGCAGCCGAAGTCGTAGATGTTGAGCGGCACCCAGGTCGGGAAGTAGATCAGCTCGGGCGGGAGTTCGGGCAGGTCGTCCCACTTCCACCAGCCGAAGAGGGCGAGCCAGATACGGGTGAAGACGCGGGCGGCGGCGATGCCGCCCCGGGAGCGGATCCACTCGGCGGCCCTCGCCATGTGCGGGGCGTCGGGCGCGTCGCCGGCCAGCCGGAGGGCGACGTAGGCCTCGATGGTGGCGGACAGGTCGCCGGGACCGTCGTAGAAGGTGGCCCAGGTGCCGTCCTCGCGCTGCTCGCCGCGGATGAAGAGGGCGGCGGCCCGGGTGGTGTCCTCCTCCAGGATGCCGAGGAACTGGCGCAGCAGCAGGTCCTCGGCGTCCATGGTGACGTTCGTCTCGAGGTCGCCCTTCCACCAGCCCTGGGCGTCCTGCCGGGAGAGCAGGAAGTCCGTGGCGCGCCGGGTGGCGCGGGCGGCGGCTTCAGGTACCCCGGCCGCCGGGTCGGGGATCGTGATGTCGGTTTCGCTGGCCGCGGCTGCCAGGGGCTTCAGGGTGGCCCCGGTGCTTCCGTCGGTCGTCGCTGTCATGGCTTCCCCTTCGTGCAGTAACAAGTGGCGCTTCTGCTGTGGGTCCGCCGTCGGCCGGTGCTCGTGTACCTGCGGCACCGGCCGGCGACTACGCGAGGGCTATTCGACCGATAGTGATCATCTCTTTCGTACGACGACGAAGTCCGCGAGCGCGGTGAACATGTCCCGCACCCGGTCGGGCATGTCGACGGCGTCGAGGGCTTCGATGGCGATGGTGTGCTGGCGGCGCGCCTCGTCGGCGGTCCACTCCCGCCCGCCCGCTTCCTCGATGAGGGCGGCGCGGGCCGCGAACTCCTCCTCGGAGAAGTTCGCGAAGTCACTGGTCTTGGCGTCGGCGGCGAGGATCTCGCCGAGCCGTTCGGAGGCGGGGCCGCCCGCGGCGAGGGCGGCGACGACCGGCAGGGACTTCTTGCGCTGGCGCAGGTCGCTCCAGGTCTGCTTGCCGGTGGCGTCCGGGTCGCCCCAGATGCCGAGGAGGTCGTCGACGGCCTGGAAGGCGAGGCCCAGGTGGTAGCCGTACCGCTCCAGCGTGTCGGCGGTGCGCTCGTCGGCGCCGCCGAGGACCGCGCCGATGGAGCTGGCGGAGGCCAGCAGGGCGCCGGTCTTGTTGCCCTCCATCTCCAGGCACTCCTCGACGCTGACGCGGTCGCGGTGCTCGTAGGAGATGTCCTGGGCCTGGCCGTCGATCAGGGCGCGGGAGGCCTTGGTCAGGCGGCGGGTGGCGCGGCCGGCCTCGACGGTGCCGAGTTCCAGCAGCACCTCGTTGGCCAGGGCGAACAGGGCGTCGCCGACCAGGATGGCCTGGGCGGGCCCGTGCACCTTCCAGACGGTGTCGCGGTGGCGGCGCTGCTCGTCGCCGTCCATCAGGTCGTCGTGCAGGAGGGAGAAGTTGTGCACCAGTTCCACGGCCACCGCGCCGGGGACGCCGACCTCGGGCGCGGCTCCGGTGACCTCGGCGGAGAGCACCGCGAGGGCGGGGCGCACGGCCTTGCCGCCGTCGCCGTCGGCGGGCCTGCCGTGGGCGTCGATCCAGCCGAAGTGGTAGGCGGCGACGGTGTCCATGGGAGGCGCCAGGCGGTCGACCGCCGCCCGCAGGACCGGCGTGGACAGGGTCCGGCCGCGCTCCAGGAGCGCGGTCACGTCCACCGTGGTCCGTGGATCGGCCTTCGTGGCCGGGGGCACAGTGGGCACAGTCTTTCCTCCAGTTGCGGTGCCGAGAGCGCCGGCGTCGGTGCCACGCGGATCGGTTTTCACGCCGCCTCCTCGAAGAAGTCGGGGAGGAGGCCGCGGGACCGGCCGAGGGCGCCGAGTGCGGCGCCCGCCGCCCCGACACCGCTGCGAACCGCGCTCTCCATGGTCGCGGGCCACCCGGTGGCGGTCCACGCTCCGGCCAGGTAGAGGCCGGGTGCCTTGGTGCGGGCGCCGGGCCTCAGACGGCCGACGCCGGGGGCGGGAGCGAAGGTCGCGGTGCGCTCCCTGGTCACGAAGAAGTCCTTCACCCCGGCACCCCGGGCCAGGGGCAGCAGCCGCTCCAGCTCGGGCAGGTACCGCTCGCGCAGCGCGGCCACGGGCTCGTCGATCTCGTTCTGGGCCGTCGACTGGGACAGCGCCAGGTACTGGCCCTGCCTCAGCCCGGAGGCCTCGGTGCGGTCGAACACCCATTGCACCGGGGTGCCGAGCGCCGTGAGGAAGGGCGCGGCGAGCACCTTCCGGTCGTAGATCACGTGGACGTTGAGGATCGGCGCGGTGCCGATCTCCAGGAGGTTGTCCGGGGCGTCGAGCGCGCCCGCGGGCAGCAGTCCGTGCGCCTCGCGCTGGGGTACGGCGAGGACGACCGCGTCCGCCTGGAGCGTCTCGCCGGGAACCTGGACGCTCCAGCCGCCGTTGTCGTTCTCACTCACGGAGGTGACGCGTGTACGGACCTCGGTGCGCACGCCCGCGGCGTCGAGCTCATTTCGGGCCAGCCGGTCGTGCAGCTCGCCCAGCGGGACCCGGGCCCAGCCGATGTCGGCAGCGCCCGGGTCGGACAGCAGACCGGTCTTGAACACCATCGCGGCGAGCCCGAGCGAGGCGTCGCCCGCGACCGCGTTGAGGGTGGCGACCCCGACCAGGTCCCACAGGGCCTCGACGGCGCGCGCCGACTGGCCGTGCGCGGCCAGCCAGCTGCCGAAGTCCTGGGTGTCCAGGGCCGGATCGGCGGGGTCGAGCCCCTTCAGCGCGAGCGCGGCCCGCCCGACGCTCGCGCGTTCGGCGAGCGAGAGGTGCGGGTACGTGGCGAGGCTGCGCCCCAGGTGGAGGGGGACGGGCAGCGCGTCGCGGCGCAGTCTGCCGAGCCGCCGTCCCTCGGGCCGGCCGAGGTCGACGACGGGCACGTCGAGACGTTCCTGCACGGGAGCGAGCGCCGTCCCGCCGATGCGGTCGAGGAACCAGCGGTAGGCGGTGCAGCAGCGCAGGTAGACGTGCTGGCCGTTGTCGACGGTGAGGCCGCCGCGCCGGAAGGAGAAGGCGAGCCCGCCCAGGCGCGGCCGCCCTTCGAGCAGGGTGACGCGCACACCGGCGTCGGCGAGCGCGAGCGCGGCGGTGACGCCGGCGAGTCCGCCGCCGACCACGACGGCGTGTCCGCCGGGGCGGACGGCGGAGACGTCCGCGAGCCGCCCGCCCTCGCGCGTGCCGTTGCCGTGCGTCATGGTGCGCCCTTCCCTGTCCGGTCGCCGCGGTGCTTGAACGGCGTACGGCAGACCGTCTCAGTCTGGGACGCCGCCCGCCAGCGGAGGGTTGCCCGCCGCTCTTCGCCGGCCGCCTCGTGCGGGTCCGGAGTGTCGAGTGTGCCGGGTGTGTCCATCAGGCGCGCCTCCTGACGGCCCGCCGGGTGACGTGCCGGGTGTCGAGACCCGACAGGCCGCGCACCGCAACGTACGCCTTCTCGCGTCCGGGGAGCGAGACCCGGCCGCGCAGCACCGCCTCCGGGTCCCGCTCGATGCGGTCCAGGAGGCGGCGGTAGATGCCGGCCATGGCGGCCACGCAGGCGCCGCTGCGCCGGTCGAGCATGGGCAGCAGCCGGTAGCCCTCGGCGAAAAGGGAGCGGGCCCGACGCACTTCGAAGTGCACGAGACCCGCGAAGTCGGAGCCCTCGGGCGGTTTCGGCCCGTCGAACCCGGCGGAGCAGCCGAACTTGGCGAGGTCGTCGGCGGGCAGGTAGGTCCGCCCGCCCTCGGCGTCCTCCCGGACGTCCCGCAGGATGTTGGTGAGCTGGAGCGCGAGGCCGAGCGTGTCGGCGTACTCGGGCGCGCGCTCGGCGCCGCGCGCCCCTGGTTCGGTGCCGAAGACGCCGAGCGAGAGGCGGCCGATGGCGCCGGCCACGCAGCGGCAGTAGACCTTCAGGTCGTCCCAGGTCTCGTAGGTCTCGCCGCGCAGGTCCATCTGGACGCCGTCGATGAGTTCGTCGAGCCCGCCGAGCGGGATCGGGAACTGCCGGGCGGCGTGCGCGAGGGCGACGGCGACCGGGTCGGTGTCGTCCTCGTCGACCTCGCCCCCGTGGATCCGGGCGAGTGTCGCCCGGGTCTCCTCCAGCCGGGCGACCTTGACGTCCCCGGCCAGCTCGCCGTCGCCGATGTCGTCGACGCGGCGCGAGAACGCGTACAGCGCCGACATCGCCCGGCGCTTGGGCGCCGGCAGCAGCCTGATGCCGTAGGCGAAGTTGCGGGCCTGCTGTCCGGTGACGGTCTCGCAGTAGCTGTAGGCGGCGAGTACCGGTGCCGACGCGTTCGTTGACGACTCCACGGTCCCGATCACCCCTCTCCTCGCAGGGTCGGGCCCACCTCGCGCAGCAAGCGGGCCTTGCCGGGCTTGGGCGGGCCGGGAAGTACGTCGTACTCGGCGGCGGCGATCGCCCCGAGGGCCGCCCTGCCACCCGCCACGAACCCCGCGAGCAGCAGGCGCAGCCGGCCGCGGACGCTGCCCACCAGGGGCGCGCCCTCGCTCAGCAGGTCGCGGGCGCGCTGGGCCTCGAAGGCGACCAGGGCGCGCACCGACGCGCCCGCGGTGGGCGCGGCGAGGTCCGCCTCCTGAACGTGGAAGCGCTTCATGTCCTCGGCGGGCAGGTAGATCCGGTCCCGGGCCAGGTCCTCGGCGACGTCCTGGAGGTGCTCGACGATCTGCAGGGCGGTGCAGACCGCGTCGGAGCGGCGGACCCGTTCGGGTGTCGAGGTGCCGGTGACGGCGAGGACGAGCCGGCCCACCGGGTTGGCGGACAGCTCGCAGTAGGCGAGGAGGTCGTCGTAGGTCTCGTACCGGCCGACCAGCTGGTCCTGGCGGTTGGCGGCGATCAGGCCGAGGAAGGGCTCGGGGGTGAGCGAGCGGCGGCGCACGGTCGGCACCAGGCGGCGCAGCAGCGGGTGGCGGGGGGTGCCGTCGAAGACCCGGCGCAGGTCCTCCTCGAAGGCGTCCAGCATCAGCAGCCGGTCGCCGGCCCGGTCCTCGGGGACGCCGAGGAGGCGGGCGTCGGCGCCGCCGGGGGCCAGGTCGCCGTCGCCGATGTCGTCGACGAGGCGGGCGAAGCCGTACACGGCCATGAGGTCGGTGCGCCAGTCGCGGGGCAGGAAGAAGGGGGCGACGGGGAAGTTCTCGTCCGCTGCCTTGGCGAGGGTGCCGCGTGCCGCGTCGGCGGCCGGTGCCGGGCCGGTCGCCGTCATCGCGGGCTGCCTTGTGCGGAGACGGCGCACGCTTCGCGGAGGTGGGGAGTTTCCGTCGCCATTGCCGTCACATCTCCCGTTCTACACTGCCGACCCAATTCACACTATTTCGGACACGCCGCCCGGCCGCCCGTACGGCGGGCCCGCTCGAAGGTGTCGGGCATTATCGCCCCATGTGCCGCGTTTCGGGACCGGTCCAGCTTACGTTGTACAACGCACGGAGGTCCGCCGGGGTCCTCCGCGCATCACGACAACACACCGATTCACATCAAGATTCCTGAAAACGCCAGGAGTTGACGTTCCCTTTGCCGACGCGGGCCCCGCCGGAACGGTTCCGGCGGGGCTCCGGCGTGTCGGGCTACTTGCCCGTGAACTTCTCGTACTCCTTGAGCACCTCGTCGGTCGGGCCGTCCATGCGCAGCTCGCCGCGCTCCAGCCACAGCACGCGGTTGCAGGTGTCCCGGATCGACTTGTTGTTGTGGCTGACCAGGAAGACGGTGCCGGCCTCCTTGCGCAGCTCCCGGATGCGTTCCTCGGAGCGCGTCTGGAACTTGCGGTCACCGGTGGCCAGCGCCTCGTCGATCATCAGGACGTCGTGGTCCTTCGCGGCGGCGATGGAGAACCGCAGGCGGGCGGCCATGCCGGAGGAGTAGGTGCGCATCGGGAGGGTGATGAAGTCGCCCTTCTCGTTGATCCCGGAGAAGTCGACGATGTCCTGGTAGCGCTCCTTGATCTGCTCGCGGGACATGCCCATGGCGAGGCCGCCGAGGATGACGTTGCGCTCGCCGGTCAGGTCGTTCATCAGGGCCGCGTTCACGCCGAGCAGGGAGGGCTGGCCGTCGGTGTAGACCTTGCCGCGCTCGGCGGGCAGCAGGCCGGCGATGGCCCGCAGCAGGGTCGACTTGCCGGACCCGTTGGAGCCGATGAGGCCGATGGCCTCGCCCCGGTAGGCGGTGAAGGAGACGCCGCGCACGGCGTGCACCTTGCGCACGCCCCGTTCCTCGCCCCGTCTGATCATGCGGCTGAGGGCCGCCGTGGCACTGCCCTTGCCGGTCTTGGCGCCGTTGACGCGGTAGACGATGTGCAGGTCGTCCGCGATGACCGTCGGGACCCGCGTGCCCTGCTGCTGCTCAGCCACGGCCGTACCTCTCCTCAGCCTTCCAGAAGTACACGAAGCCGCCCACGGCGAGGGCCACGGCCCAGCCGAGGGCCACCGCCCACACGTGCGGCGGCAGGTTCTCGGAGCCGTAACCGTCGATCAGCGCGAAGCGGGTCAGGTCCATGTAGACGGCGGCCGGGTTCCACTGGAGCACGTCGGCCAGCCAGGCCGGCTTGTCCTCCAGCATGATCGGGATGGAGAACATCACGCCGGACCCGTACATCCAGGTCCGCATGATGAACGGCATCAGCTGGGCCAGGTCCGGCGTCTTGGCGCCCATCCGGGCCACGATCAGCGCCAGTCCCATGTTGAAGAGGAACTGCAGGACCAGTACCGGGAGGATCAGCAGCCAGGACAGCGAGGGGTAGCTGCCGAAGCCGATCACCACCGCGAACATCACGATCATCGACGCCAGCAACTGCTGGAGCTGCTGGAACGCGAACGAGATCGGCAGCGAGGCGCGCGGGAAGTGCAGCGCCCGCACCAGGCCGAGGTTGCCGGAGATGGCGCGCACGCCCGCCATCGCGGAGGACTGGGTGAAGGTGAAGACGAACACACCCGTCACCAGGAACGGGATGTACACGTCCTTCGGCATGCCCTTGCCCGCGTTCAGGATCAGGCCGAAGATCAGGAAGTAGACAAGGGCGTTCAGCAGCGGTGTGGCCACCTGCCACAGCTGGCCGAGCTTGGCCTGGCTGTACTGGGCGGTCAGCTTCGCCTGGGAGAAGGCGAGGATGAAGTGGCGCCGCCCCCAGAGCTGACGGACGTACTGAGCGAGGGACGGCCGGGCACCGCTCACGGACAGCCCGTGCCTGGCGGCGAGCTGGGCCGCCGTGAGTCCCTCGTCGGGCGACACGGGCTTGGTCATGGCGACCGTACCGTCGTGCGTTGTCTCACTCACTAGTGGATTACTTTCGTCTTCGTCCGTGCGCGGCCGGTACGGGTGCGGCACGGTCCTGTCGGCCTCGGAGGGTCGGTCGGACCCGGGTTGGGGCCACCAGCCCCCGGGTACGAGCTTGTCAGATCACCGGGGGCCGGCCCAGCCGGGTCAGGCGCCACACCGTACGCCACCGCATGGGCCGGCGGGGACCGCAGGGGGTGGCCCAGCCCTCGCGGAAGCCGCCGAACCAGGCCTTCAGGGCCGGGCGCGAGGGGCGGCGGAGCAGGGTGAGCAGCATCCACACCCCGAGGTAGACCGGGACGAGGAGCGCGGGCAGGTTGCGGCGGGCCAGCCAGACGCGGTTGCGGGCGACCATGCGGTGGTAGACGGCGTGCCGGGACGGCGCGGTCGTGGGGTGGTTCAGGACCATGTCGGAGCGGTAGTCGATCATCCAGCCGGCGTCGAGGGCCCGCCAGGCGAGGTCGGTCTCCTCGTGGGCGTAGAAGAACGCGTCGGGCAGGCCGCCGACCTGCGCGAGGACGCGGGTGCGCACGGCGTTGGCGCCGCCGAGGAAGGTGGTGACCCGGGAGGAGCGCATCGGGTCGGAGGCGCGCAGTCTCGGCACATGCCGGCGCTGGGTCTCGCCGGTGTCCGGGTCGGCGATGCGGAAGCTGATGATGCCCAGGTCGTCGTCGGCCGCGAAGGCCTGCCGGCACAGCTCGGCGGTGTCGGTGCGGGCGAGCAGGCCGTCGTCGTCGAGGAAGAGCAGGATGTCGACGTCCTGGCCACCCGGTCCGAAGGCCTCGATGCCGACGTTGCGGCCGCCGGGGATGCCCAGGTTCTCGGGCAGCTCGACGGTGCGCACGCCCGCCGGCACCTCCGGGACGGGTGAGCCGTTG
This sequence comes from Streptomyces sp. M92, assembly GCF_028473745.1. Taxonomy (NCBI): domain Bacteria; kingdom Bacillati; phylum Actinomycetota; class Actinomycetes; order Kitasatosporales; family Streptomycetaceae; genus Streptomyces; species Streptomyces sp. M92. Next base: position 4,707,485 of record NZ_CP101137.1, on the reverse strand, counting down.
CCGACCACGACCACCTCGACGGGGTCGCCGTCCTGCTTGGCCACCGAGTCGAGCAGGGCCCGCAGCTCGTCGGGGCGGTTGCCCATCGTGATGACGACCGCCCCGACCTTCATGGCCGCGCTCACTTCAGCCTGCTGGAGGCGAGGACGGACACGAGGTGCAGCAGGGTCTGCAGCAGCGCGATGCCGGCGAGTACGGCGGTGCCGAGCCGGGTGAAGAACAGGTCACCGCGGCTCGCGTCGACTATGGCGAGGACCAGGATGAGCAGCGACGCCTCGATGCCGAGGATCAGCCGGTGGAACTTGAGCGCCCCGGCGGCCCGGCGGGCCAGCGCCATGCCGGAGGAGCGGGGCTCGGACGCGGACTCCTTGACGGGGGGCATGCCGGCCTGGTGCCGGGCGACGCCCACCAGGTCGGTCTCGGCCTTGATCAGGATGGCGCCGAGCGCCGCCAGGGTACCGAGGAAGGCCCACAGCCAGTCGATGCGTCCGGTGCCCCAGAGGTCGGCGGCGCGCAGGCCGAGGCCGACCAGGACCGCGGCGTCGGTCAGGTAGGCGCCGACCCGGTCGAGGTAGACGCCGCCGAGGGAGTACTGCTTCTTCCAGCGCGCGACCTCGCCGTCGACGCAGTCCAGCAGCAGGTAGAGCTGGACCGCCACGACGCCGAGCACGGCGCCCGTGATGCCCGGCACCAGCAGGGCGGGGGCCGCGAGCACGCCGCAGACGGTCATCAGGTACGTGAGCTGGTTGGGCGTGATCCTGGTGTTCACCAGGTAGCGGTCGATCCGCAGCGAGACCTCACGCATGTAGAGGCGTCCCGCCCAGTGCTCACCGCTGCGCCGGTCCTTGACCCCAGCGGGGTGGACGACCGGACGTAGTTCAGCTACCGATGGCCTTGACATAGTCGGCGTACAGGTCCTTGATCTGGTCGGTGGTGAGGTCGAGGTGCTCGAGGATCGTGTAGCGGCCGGGCCGCGTCTGCGGGGCGAACTCCACGGCCCGGACGAACTCGTCCGGTGTGAACCCGATCTCCTCGGGCAGCACCGGCAGCCCGTGCCGGCGCAGCACTCCGGCCATGTGGGCGGACTCCTCGTGGGCGCCGCGCAGGTACATCGCGAAGGCCGCGCCGAGGCCGCACTGCTCGCCGTGGGCGGCGGCGCGCTGCGGGTAGAGCAGGTCGAAGGCGTGGTTGATCTCGTGGCACGCCCCGGAGGACGGCCGCGAGTCGCCGGACACCGACATGGCGATGCCGCTGAGCACCAGCGCCTCGGCGAGCACCTGGAGGAACTCGTTGTCCCCGATGCCGCCCGGGTGCCGGAGCACGGCCTCACCGGCCTGGCGGGCCATCGCGGCGGCCAGGCCGTCGATCCGCTCGCCCTTGACCCGGTTGGCCAGCTCCCAGTCCGCGATCGCGGAGACGTTGGAGACGGCGTCGCCGATGCCGGCCCGCACGAAACGGGCCGGCGCCGCGCGGATCACGTCGAGGTCGATGACGACCGCGATCGGGTTCGGGACACCGTAGGAGCCGCGGCCCGCGTCGTTGTCGAGGGTGGCGACCGGCGAGCACAGACCGTCGTGCGCGAGGTTCGTGGGCACGGCGACCAGCGGGAGGCCGACGCGCGCCGCGGCGAACTTGGCGCAGTCGATGATCTTGCCGCCGCCGAGGCCGACGACCGCGTCGTAGTGGCCGCCCTTCATGGCGCCGGCCAGCTTGATCGCGTCGTCCAGGGTGCCGCCGCCGACCTCGAACCAGTCGGCGCCGGGCAGGGACGGGGCGACGCGCTCGCGCAGCCGGGCGCCCGAGCCGCCGCTGACGGCGACGGCGAGCTTGCCCGAGTGGGAGATGCGCTCGTCGGCGAGCACACATCCCAGGTCGTCGAGGGCACCCGCGCGGATGTCCACGACGACCGGCGACGGGATGAGCCTCGTCAGTACTGGCACGCGATCTCCCTGCCCTTGGCGAGGTCGTCGTGGTTGTCGATCTCGACCCACCTGACGTCGCCGATCGGCGCCGTGTCGATCTTGAAGCCGCGGTTGACGAGCTCCTGGTAGCCGTCCTCGTAGTAGAGCTGCGGGTCGCGCTCGAAGGTGGCCTTCAGGGCGTCGGCCAGGTCGGCGGCGGCCTCGCCCTCGATGAGGGTGACGCCGATGTACTCGCCGGTCGCCTCGGCCGGGTCCATGAGCTTGGTGATGCGCTGGACGCCCTTGTCGGGGTCGACGACGACCTTCATCTCCTCCTCGGCGAGGTTCTTCACCGTGTCGAGGGCGAGGATGATCTTCTTGCCGTCGCCGCGGGCGGCGAGCAGGGTCTTCTCGACGGAGACCGGGTGCACGGTGTCGCCGTTGGCGAGGATCACGCCGTCCTTGAGGGCGTCACGGCCGCACCACAGGGAGTAGGCGTTGTTCCACTCCTCGGCCTTGTCGTTGTCGATGAGGGTGAGCTTGACGCCGTACTTGCGCTCCAGCTCCTCCTTGCGGTCGTACACGGCTTCCTTGCGGTAGCCGACGATGATCCCGACCTCGGTCAGGCCGACCTCGGCGAAGTTGGCCAGCGTCAGGTCCAGCACCGTGATGCTGTCCTCCGCCCCTTCGGGACCGACCGGCACCAGTGCCTTGGGCAGGGTGTCGGTGTAGGGGCGCAGACGCCGGCCGGCGCCGGCGGCCAGCACGAGGCCGATCATGCGGGTTCTCCTTCGTCGTGTACGGCGGGTGCGCCGCCCTTGTGGGCGGCGACCCAGAAGCGGATGCTCTCGGCGAGCACCACGAGTGCCACGGCCACGGCGAGCACCGTGAGCGCGAGCGTGAACTGTGTGGCGGTGAGCAGCACGGCCAGGGCGGTGACCACCAGCGTGCGGCCCTCGTGCCCCCCGATGGTCCGCACCAGCCACCGCGGTGGCGCGCCCGCACCGCCGCGGATGCGGTAGACCGTGTCGTAGTGATGGTAGGCGACCGCGGCCACCAGCCCGAAAGCCGCCGGAAGCGCCCCGTTCACGTCCGCGTTGGCCGCGAGCCCCAGGACGGTGCCGTACTCGGCGGCGCGGAAGAAGGGCGGGACCAGCCAGTCGAGGGCGCCCTTGAGGGGGCGGGCGACGGCGAGGGCGGAGGTCAGGACGTAGACGAGCGCGGCGACCGCCGGCCAGGGAGTGCCGAAGTCGGTGAGGGCGGCCGTGGCGACGACGGCGAGGCCGCCGAGGAGGGCGACGACGGGGGCGGTGAAGCCGGGCAGGCGGCGGGCGGGCTTCGCGAAGCCCTTCGCGACGGTCTCGGCGAGCGGGCCGGAGTCGGCGAGGTCGGCCAGGGCCGTCGCGGCCCGGTCGGTCCGCGTCGCCTTCCGGGTCAGCGAGCGCAGCACCCGGCCGGCCGTGGTGTACGTCGCGGCGAAGGCGCAGCCGACCAGCAGCGCGTAGAAGGTGATGCGGGGGGTGGCGACGGCGGTCAGGACGGCGATCATGGCCCAGCGTTCGCCGATGGGCAGGACGATCATCCGGCGTACCCAGACGGTCCAGCCGACGCTGTCGAGCCGGTTGGAGAGCGCGGCGGTGGGGCTGGTGTTGGCGGCGGCGGCCGTGCTGTCGGCGTTCGCCTCGTTGAAGGAGAAGTCGACGACGTGCCGGCAGGTCTGGAGGACCATCGCGCCGAGGGCGAGGGCCCACACGTCGTCGCCGCCGCGGGCGGCGCCCAGGGCGAGGCCCGCGTAGTAGGCGTACTCCTTGGCCCGGTCGAAGGTGGCGTCCAGCCAGGCGCCGAGCGTGGAGTACCGCAGGGAGTAGCGGGCCAGCTGGCCGTCGGTGCAGTCGAGGACGAAGGAGGCGATGAGCAGGACGCCGGCGGCGACGAAGCCGCCGCGGGTGCCGGTGGCCGCGCAGCCCGCCGCTATGAGCGCGGTGATCAGCGAGGCGGTGGTGACCTGGTTGGGGGTCAGTCCGCGGCGTGCGCACCAGCGGGCGATGTAGCGGGAGTAGGGGCTGACGAGGAAGGTGGTGACGAAGCCGTCGCGGGCCTTCACGGCCGACTTCAGGCGTACCGCCTCGTCGTCGACGACCGAGACCGCCTGCCGGGCCTCGTTGCGGGCCTGCGGGTCGGCGGGGACGGCGGCGACGAGGCTGCCGAGCTCGGGGCGGTGCACGTCGGCGCCGTCGGCGTCGAGGGCGGCGGTGATCCGGTCGGCGAGTCCGTCGAGACCTTCCGCGTCCGGCTTCGCGGGCGCGGCGCCGGCGTGCGCGGTGGCGCCGCTCGCCGAGTGCTCCCGGGCCATGGCGCGGGTCAGGGTCTGGCGGGCCTCCGGCCGGGCGGTCACGGCGCCCGGGATCGCGGCGAGTGGGAAGCGGGGGTCGGTGAGACCGAGGCGCAGGGCGTGCACGTGGCCGACGAAGCGGGCGTCGACCACGGCGACCCGCTCCCCGGCCGGCACCCGCGCCAGCAGCGTCTCGGCGCCGGCGGCGTCCGGGGCGATCTCGACGTCGAAGCCCAGGGACCGCAGCTCGCTCTCGATCGACGAACCGGGGACCAGCTGACCGGTGAGGATGGCGGTCGACAACCGAACTCACTCCCTGGGTGCCGACGCCTGGGCGCCGGGCCTGTGCATGGTGGGGCGCCCGCGCCTGCGGCACCCGGGCGGCATGTCGGCAGAGGTTATCGGATGCCTGGAACGCCGTGTTCACCGCCCGTTTCACGGTCGGTCGACGCCACGTGCACCCGCCTTGGCCTCGATCATCATCGTGGATGCGGGGCCCGCCCCACAAACCGCACTCCCAGACCGGACATCGCGGACATCGCACAGGGTCGACGGGCATGCGCCCTGCGTCAGGACCATCTCGCCGCCACCGTCCGTCGAACTCCTCCGGACGGACTCCCGAGCCAGCTCGAACGCCCTGACCTGCACAGCGTTTCCGCAGGTCAGGGCAGATGACAACGGTGTTCAGTGCCGCGTTGCCCCATACCCCCTACCCGTAGTTGACTGTGGTCCGGACGACGGACGCCGGACGACGGACACACAGGGAGGCGGCTTCTCATGGGGGCTGGGCACGATCACGGGCATGCGCACGGGGCGCGCGGCGGCGGGACGGCGAGCGCCGCGTACCGGGGCAGGCTCCGGGTGGCGCTGGCGATCACCGTCTTCGTCATGGTCGTCCAGATCGTCGGCGGCCTGCTCGCCGACTCGCTCGCCCTGGTCGCCGACGCGGCGCACATGGCCACGGACGCGCTGGGCCTCGGCATGGCGCTGCTGGCCATCCACTTCGCGAACCGGCCGCCGAGCGACCGGCGGACCTTCGGGTACGCCCGCGCGGAGATCCTGGCCGCCCTGGCCAACTGCCTGCTGCTGCTCGGCGTCGGGGGCTACATCCTGTTCGAGGCGGTCGAGCGGTTCATCACGCCCGCCGGCACCGACGGCGGGCTGGCCGTCGTCTTCGGTGTGATCGGCCTGGTCGCCAACATGGTGTCGCTCACCCTGCTGATGCGGGGACAGAAGGAGAGCCTCAACGTGCGCGGCGCCTTCCTGGAGGTGGCGGCGGACGCCTTGGGCTCGCTCACCGTGATCGTCTCCGCGCTGGTGATCCTGGCCACCGGCTGGCAGGCGGCCGACCCGATCGCCTCGCTGGTCATCGGCCTGATGATCGTGCCGCGCACGGTGCGGCTGCTGCGCGAGACGCTGGACGTGCTGCTGGAGGCCGCGCCCAAGAACGTCGACATCGCCGAGGTCCGCGCCCACATACTGGCGCTGGACGGCGTCGAGGACGTGCACGACCTGCACGCCTGGACGATCACCTCGGGCATGCCGGTGCTGTCGGCGCACGTGGTGGTCAGCGGTGAGGTGCTGAGCGCGATCGGCCACGAGAAGATGCTGCACGAGTTGCAGGGCTGCCTGGGCGACCACTTCGACGTGGAGCACTGCACCTTCCAGCTGGAGCCCGGCGGGCACGCGGAGCACGAGGCCAGGCTCTGCCACTGAGACGCACGTGTACCCCCTGAGCGGGCGAGGGGGCGCGCACTCAGGGGGTACGCGCCGCGGAGTGCGGCCGCCCGCCGCCCGAGCGGGTCCAGCCCCTGCGCCCGAGCGCGTCCCGCCCTCCGCCCGTGCGCTCCCGTCCTCCGCTCCACCCTTTCCGGCCACGTCCCCGACGGTTCCAGGGCCGCGCCGCCGGGAATGATCAACCTTCGGGCCCCACTCGGCGTCCGACCGGTCAGACCGCGGGCCGCGCCGCCGCGCGGGACATGCGGAGTGCCGGGAAGTGCCGAGAGTGCCGGATTCGTACGGCACACTTGGGGCGCGAGGACCGAGTTGAAGGATGGGTATGCCGATCACTCCTGCCACCGAGACGCACAGTTCGTCGAACGGCACCGCAGACGCGATCTTGCTGGAACTGGTCGACGAGAACGGGGCGACGATCGGCACCGCGGAGAAGCTCTCCGCACACCAGCCGCCGGGACGGCTGCACCGCGCCTTCTCCGTGTTCCTCTTCGACGAGCGGGGCCGGCTGCTGCTCCAGCAGCGGGCGCTGGGCAAGTACCACTCCCCCGGTGTGTGGTCCAACACCTGCTGCGGTCACCCCTACCCCGGTGAGGCGCCCTTCGCGGCCGCGGCCCGGCGGACGTACGAGGAGCTCGGCGTCTCCCCCTCGCTGCTCGCCGAGGCGGGCACCGTTCGCTACAACCACCCCGACCCGGCCTCCGGGCTGGTGGAGCAGGAGTACAACCACCTCTTCGTCGGCCTCGTGCAGGCCGGGCTGCGGCCCGACCCGGAGGAGGTGGCCCAGACGGCCTTCGTCGACCCGGCCGAGCTGGCCGAGCGGCACGCGAAGGACACGTTCTCGGCGTGGTTCATGACGGTGCTGGACGCGGCCCGGCCCGCCGTCCGCGAACTGACGGGCCCCTCCGCCGGCTGGTGAGCCCGCCTACCTCGGGGCGTGCTTGAGCGGCAGGGCGGCCCAGATCACCTTGCCGCCGCTCGCCGTGTGGGCCACGTCGCACGCCCCGCCCGCCTCCCGGGTGATCTCCCGGACCAGGAGCAGTCCGCGCCCGCCCGTCTGCCCGTGGTCGGCCTCCAGGGCGGTCGGGCGGTAGGGGTGGCTGTCCTCCACGGACACCCGCACCCACTCGGGCCCGACGGCGACCTCCACGGCGAGCACCGGCGACAGCACCGCCGCGTGCCGGACGGCGTTGGTGACCAGCTCCGAGACGATCAGCAGCAGTCCCTGCGTCACGTCGTCGGAGACCGGCACGCCCTGGCGCACCAGCAGGTCCCGCACGGCGTGCCGCGCCTGCGGGACCGACGCTTCCACGGCGGGGGCGGTGAACCGCCAGACGCCTTCGTACGGCAGCGGCCCGGCGGGCCCGGTCTCGTCCATCGTCCGGTCGCCACCCCTGGGCTCGATTGTCACCACACCCCTGAGTGTTGGGAACGCGTCACTCCCCTCCGGATGACTGAACGCAAGTCAGCTGGTATCGAACGGTTCTGATCGTTGGCGTATGGCACGGTCAGTTGTGGGACCGTTCCTGTTCCGCCCCCACCGTCCGTACGAACCCGACGGGTCGGCGGATAGCATCCGGCGCATGGAGCCCCAGCTGCTGCACCGGGTCGACGACTCGGTCGCGACCGTCGTCGTCCACCACCCGGCCAAGCGCAACGCCATGACGGCGCGGATGTGGCGGGCGCTGCCTCCGCTGCTCGACGCCCTGGCCGACGACCCGGCGGTGCGGGCGCTGGTGCTGACCGGTGAGGGCGGCACGTTCTGCGCCGGGGCCGACATCTCGACCCTGCGGGAGTCCGCTCAGGAGGCGCAGGGGCTCGCCGTGCGCGCCGAGGAGGCTCTGGCGGCCTTCCCCAAGCCGACGCTTGCGGCGGTCCGCGGTCACTGCGTGGGCGGCGGGACGCAGCTGGCGGCCGCCTGCGACCTGCGGTTCGCCGAGGAGTCGGCGCTGTTCGGGGTGACTCCGGCCAAGCTGGGGGTCGTCTATGCGGCGTCCTCGACCCGGCGGCTCGCGGCGCTGACCGGGCCGGCCACCGCGAAGTACCTGCTGTTCTCCGGTGAGTTGATCGACGCCGGGCGGGCACTGCGCACGGGCCTGGTCGACGAGGTGCTGCCGGAGGGCGGACTCGGCAAGCGGGTGGCGGAGTTCACTCGGATCCTCACGTCCCGCTCGCAGCTGACGCAGGCCGCGGCGAAGGAGTTCGTGGACGGGCGCACCGACCGGGACGCGTACTGGACGGCGCAGGCGCGCGGCAGCGGCGACCTCGCGGAGGGGGTCGCCGCCTTCCTGGAGCGCAGGCAGCCGGAGTTCGGCTGGCGCGTCCCCGGGAGCGCGCCTACGTCAGGGTGAACCGGTTGCGGGTGTGGAACTCCTCGACGAGGTGCGCGGGCGCCTTCTCGGGGGACCCCGCGTCGTAGGGCGGCTGGGGATCGTACTCGGTCAGCAGCTGAACGGCCTGGGCGTGCTCGTCGCCGGCGATCCGGCCGACCAGGGTGAGGCCCATGTCGATGCCTGAGGAGACGCCGGCCGCCGTGACGTACTTGCCGTCGGTGACCACCCGCTCCCCGGTCGGCTCGGCGCCGAACCGCTTCAGGTGGTTCAGGGCCAGCCAGTGCGAGGTGGCTCGGCGGCCCTCCAGCAGGCCCGCGGCGGCGAGCAGCAGGGAGCCGGAGCAGACCGAGGTGGTCCAGGTGCTGGTGGCATCGGCCGCGCGGAGCCACTCCAGGAGGGTCGCGTTGTCCATCTGCGCGTGCTGTCCGGGGCCGCCGGGCACGACGACGACATCCGGGTGCGGCGCGTCGGAAAGGGTCCGGTCGGCGGTCAGCGCCAGGCTGCCCGTCTCGTTGCGGACCGGACCGGTCCGCTCGGCGACGAACACGGTCTCCGCGTCCGGGACGCGGCTGAGGGTCTCGTACGGCCCCACCGCGTCGAGGGCGGTGAAGCGGTCGAAGAGGACGATGGCGATCTGCACGGGTTTCCTTCCGGTCGGTGTCGTGGTGGTACGGGACACGGGATATGGGGGGTGTGGGTCACTGGACGGGTGCCGGGCGGAAGCGGCGGCGGTACTCGGCCGGTGAGGTTCCGAGGGTCCTGACGAAGGCGCGCCGCATGGCCTCCGGCGTGCCGTACCCGCTGGCCCGGGCGATCCCCTCGACGCCGTCCGTCGTGTCCTCCATCAGCCGGCGCGCGTGCTCCAGCCGCACCCGGTCGACGTAGCGGCCCGGTGTCGTGCCCGTCTCCGCCTGGAAGGCCCGGGCGAAGTGGCGGGGCGAGAAGCCGCTGCGGGCGGCGAGCGACTCGACGCTCAGGTCGGCCCCGGGGTGCTCGGTGATCCACTGCTGGACCTCGCGCAGCGGCTCGCGCCGGGCGGTCTGGGCGGCCAGCTGGGCGCTGAACTGGGCCTGGTTGCCGGGCCGGCGCAGGAACACCACCAAGTGGCGGGCGACGGTCAGGGCGGCGTCCCGGCCCAGGTCCTCCTCGACCAGGGCGAGGGCGAGGTCGATGCCGGAGGTGACACCGGCGGAGGTGGCGACATGGCCGTCGCGGATGTAGATCGGGTCGGGGTCGACGTCCACGGCCGGGTGGTCGCGGGCGAGCCGGTCCGAGTACGCCCAGTGGGTGGTCGCGCGGCGGCCGTCCAGCAGCCCCGCCCGCGCGAGCAGGATCGCTCCCGTGCACACGGAGACCAGGCGCCGGGCGCGGGGGCCGTGTGCGCGCAGCCACTCGATCAGGTTCCGGTCGGGGTGGCGGGTGCCCTGGCCGCCCGGGACGACCAGGGTGTCCGGGCCCTCCGAGTCCGAGGTGAGGGCCTGGTCCGGTACGACGGTCAGACCGCTGGAGGTACGCACGGCGGCGCCGTCCAGCGAGGCCGTACGGATGCGGTACGTCCCCGGCGTGTGCTTCTCCGCGCCCGCGAAGACCTCCACGGGACCGGTGACATCGAGGCTCTGGACGTCGTCGAAGAGGACGACGAGGACGGTTCGCTGCGCCATGCGTCGATTCTTCGCCCGCGCCTCGGGCGTCTGCAATGACGCGTATCCCACCTTTCCTGCCATGCCGTACGCGTACGCGAAGCAGCCCTGGATGACGTACTGAGCGGTTGGTAACGTGCCGGGCATGACCACTGCCGCCCTCGACGCACGCGCCGGCCGTCGCTGCCACAACGCGCTCAACTCGCTGCACTCGACGCACTACTTCTCGCCCGACACGGGCCGGGAGCTGAGCGCCCTCGGGGTCACCGACCCCCGTGCGGTCAACTTCGCGGTGCGCGCCGCCGCGCTCGGGCCGGTCGGCGCCGGCGCGGTGACGGCGGCGTTCTACAACTACAAGCACGACCTCGTCGCCCGGCACGTGCCCGCCGTGTGGGAGACCGTCACGCCTCAGCAGGCGCTGGCGGCCCGGGAGCGTGCCGTCGACGCGACGCTGCGCCGGCTGCTCGGCGAGGAGGCCGTGTCGTCGGCGCAGATGTCGGAGGCTGCCGCCCTGGCGCTGCGTGCCGCCGAGGCCTGTTCGCGCGGTGCGCGCCCGCTGTACTCGGCCCACGCCGACCTGCCCGTGCCCGACGCGCCGCACCTGGCGTTGTGGCACGCGGCGACGCTGCTGCGCGAACACCGGGGCGACGGTCACCTCGTCGCGCTGGCGGCGGCCGAGCTGGACGGTCTGGAGGCGCTGGTGACGCACACCGCGACCGGCCGGGGTCTGACGCCGAAGTGGGTCTTCAGCACCCGTGGCTGGACCCGGGAGGAGTGGGACGCGGCGGTGGACCGACTGCGCGGGCGCGGTCTCGTCGACGAGGCCGGAGAGCTCACGGAGCGCGGGGCGGCCCTGCGCGACGGGATCGAGCAGGAGACGGACCGGCTCGACGCGGCCCCCTACGCCCACCTGGGGGCGGAGGGTGTGGCGCGTCTGACGGACCTCGTGTCGGCCCTCGCCCGCACGGCGGTCGGCGCGGGCGCCTTCCCGGCGGACCTGTTCCGCAGGCGCTGAGGGACTCGTACGGCACACGCCGCCCGTCGCGGACCCCGCTCTGCGGACGCGGGGACGTGGGCCGTGGGTCGCGTGCGAAGACGCGCGGCGCGGGTGCGGCGGGGCGGGAGCACCGCATCCCGCGTCGCGGACCGCGCGTCGCCGACCCCGCACCGCGCACCGCCGGGCGCGCGGTGTCGCGTCGGGGGCCGCACAGCGCGGTCGCGGCGGGGCAAGCCCCGCACCGCGCGCAACGGACCGCACGCCGCCGACCCCGCTTCACAGGCCGCCGGACACGGAGCACGCGGTGGCCCGTCCGAGGCCGCACAGCGCGGTCGCGGCGGAGCGAGGGCGTCTCATCGCTCGTCGCGCCCCCATCCCGGGTCGCCGATCGCGCGTCCGGGGCCTTTGGGACGGGGGGCGCGTCGGCGCGAGTTGCGGATCACGGGGCGTGTGCGAGCATGCCGCGCCGATGCGGAGGTACCCGTACTCTCCCCGGCCGGAGGGGCCGGGGAGACGAGAGGGGCTTTTCGTGTTCCGTGCCATCGCAGACGTACTGCGCCAGATCGGCGGCGCCGTCGCCACCGTCGTGACGCTTCCCTTCCGGGCGCTGGCCCGGCTCTTCGGCGGCGCCTCGTCCGCCACCCGCGGCCGCAGGGTCTGATGCCGGCCTCGGTGCGACCCGGCCGCGACGGGCCCGGGTGCCGCCCTGATCCCCGATTGTCGGTGCCACCTGCCACAATTGCCGCGCAACCTCAGTGAGAAGGCGGTACGGGATCGTGACGACACCCGGGTCCAGCGCGTCCAGCGACGTGAGGTCCATCGAAGGCAGGATCGCCGAGGAACTCGGCGTACGGGAGCGGCAGGTGAAGGCCGCGGTGGAGCTGCTCGACGGCGGCTCGACGGTGCCCTTCATCGCCCGCTACCGCAAGGAAGCGACCGAGATGCTCGACGACGCGCAGCTGCGCACGCTCGAGGAGCGGCTGCGTTATCTGCGGGAGCTGGAGGACCGGCGCACGGCGATCCTCGACTCGGTGCGCGAGCAGGGCAAGCTCACCGAGGAGTTGGCGGCGCGCATCCGGGCGGCCGAGACCAAGGCCCGGCTGGAGGACATCTACCTGCCGTTCAAGCCGAAGCGGCGGACGAAGGCGCAGATCGCGCGCGAGGCGGGTCTCGAGCCGCTGGCCGAGGGCCTGCTCGGCGACCCGTCCGTGGACCCCCTGGCCGCCGCGGCCGCGTTCGTGGACCCCGACAAGGGCGTGGCGGATCCGCAGGCCGCCCTGGACGGGGCCAGGTCGATCCTCACCGAGAAGTTCTCCGAGGACGCCGACCTGATCGGCGAGGTGCGGGAGCGGATGTGGGCGCGCGGGCGGCTCGCCGCCAAGGTCAAGGAGGGCAAGGAGGAGGCCGGCGCCAAGTTCGCCGACTACTTCGACTTCGCCGAGCCGTTCACCGAGCTGCCCTCGCACCGGATCCTCGCCATGCTGCGCGGCGAGAAGGAGGACGTGCTCGACCTCGTCCTGGAGCCCGAGGAGCCCACCGACGGTCCGTCGTCGTACGAGGGGATCGTCGCGGGCCGGTTCGGGATCGCCGACCGCGGCAGGCCCGGCGACAAGTGGCTGGCGGACACGGTCCGCTGGGCCTGGCGCACCCGCATCCTGGTGCACCTCGGCATCGACCTCAGGCTGCGGCTGCGCACGGCCGCCGAGGACGAAGCGGTGAACGTCTTCGCCGCCAACCTCCGCGACCTGCTGCTGGCCGCCCCGGCGGGCACCCGCGCGACGCTCGGCCTGGACCCGGGCTTCCGCACGGGTGTGAAGGTCGCCGTGGTCGACGCCACCGGCAAGGTCGTGGCCACCGACGTGATCCACCCGCACGTGCCGGCCAACCGGTGGGACGAGGCGATCGCCAAACTGGCGCGACTCGCGAAGGAGCACACCGTCGAGCTGGTCGCGATCGGCAACGGCACGGCGTCCCGCGAGACCGACAAGCTCGCCGGGGAACTCATCGCCAAGCACCCGGAGCTGAAGCTCACCAAGGTGATGGTGTCCGAGGCCGGCGCATCCGTGTACTCGGCCTCCGCGTTCGCCTCGCAGGAACTGCCGGACATGGACGTCTCGCTGCGCGGCGCGGTGTCCATCGCCCGGCGGCTCCAGGACCCGCTGGCCGAGCTGGTGAAGATCGACCCGAAGTCGATCGGCGTCGGCCAGTACCAGCACGACCTGTCCGAGGTGAAGCTGTCCCGCTCCCTGGACGCGGTCGTCGAGGACTGTGTGAACGGCGTGGGCGTGGACGTCAACACCGCGTCGGCGCCGCTGCTCGCCCGGGTCTCCGGCATCACCTCCACACTCGCCGAGAACATCGTCGCCCACCGGGACGCGAACGGGCCGTTCTCGTCGCGGACCGAGCTGAAGAAGGTGTCCCGGCTCGGTCCCAAGGCGTACGAGCAGTGCGCGGGCTTCCTGCGCATCCGGGGCGGCAGCGACCCGCTGGACGCCTCCAGCGTGCACCCCGAGGCGTACCCCGTGGTGCGCAGGATGGTGAAGACCGCCGGGCAGGAGGTGGCCGGGCTGATCGGCAACACGTCCGTGCTGCGGTCGCTGAAGCCGGCGGACTTCGTGGACGAGACGTTCGGTCTGCCGACGGTCTCCGACATCCTGCGGGAGCTGGAGAAGCCGGGGCGCGACCCGCGGCCCGCCTTCAAGACGGCCACCTTCAAGGAGGGCGTGGAGAAGATCTCCGACCTGTCGTCGGGGATGGTGCTGGAGGGGGTCGTCACGAACGTGGCGGCCTTCGGGGCGTTCGTGGACGTCGGTGTGCACCAGGACGGGCTGGTGCACGTGTCCGCGATGTCGAAGACGTTCGTGAAGGACCCGCGGGACGTGGTGAAGCCCGGGGACATCGTGAAGGTGAAGGTGCTGGACGTCGACATTCCGCGGAAGCGGATCTCGTTGACGCTGCGGTTGGACGACGAGGCTGCCGCCCAGGGGGAGCAGAAGAAGGAGCGTGGGGGAAAGCCGCCTCGGCAGCGCAAGGCCACCGGCGGCAAGGGGAGGGCCTCTGCGGCGCCGGCGCCTTCCAATGGGGCGATGGCCGACGCGTTGCGGCGGGCCGGGCTGGCGTAGGCGCCGAGGTGGCGGACGCGGCCGCTGCTAGGGCTGTCGTTCGGATCATGCCGCAGACACGGGGTCCGGCAGCGTCTCTTCCCTCCGACCTGATCCGAACGACAGCCCAGAGCTAGCGCTCCGCCACCTTGCCGTCCGTCACCTCCAGGCGGCGGGTCACCCTGATCGCGTCCAGCATGCGGCGGTCGTGGGTGATCAGGAGGAGGGTGCCCTCGTAGGCGTCCAGGGCCGATTCCAGCTGTTCGATGGCCGGGAGGTCGAGGTGGTTGGTCGGCTCGTCGAGGACCAGGAGGTTGACGCCCCGGCCCTGGAGGAGCGCGAGGGCGGCCCTCGTGCGTTCGCCCGGTGACAGGGTCGCCGCCGGGCGCATGACGTGGTCCGCCTTCAGGCCGAACTTGGCCAGGAGGGTGCGGACGTCCGCCGGTTCCGTGCCCGGGACGGCGGTGCGGAAGGCGTCCAGCAGCGGCTCGGGCCCGTGGAACAGCTCGCGGGCCTGGTCCACCTCGCCGAGCAGGACGCCGGAGCCGAGTGCGGCGTGTCCGGCGTCCAGCGGGACGCGGCCCAGCAGGGCGCCGAGGAGCGTGGACTTGCCCGCGCCGTTGGCTCCGGTCACCGCGACCCGGTCCGCCCAGTCGATCTGGAGGGAGACGGGGCCGAGGACGAAGCCGCCCCGGCGGACCTCGGCGTCGCGCAGGGTGGCGACCACGGCGCCGGAGCGGGGCGCGGAGGCGATCTCCATCCGCAGTTCCCACTCCTTGCGCGGCTCCTCGACGACCTCCAGACGCTCGATCATGCGCTGGGTCTGGCGGGCCTTGGCGGCCTGCTTCTCGCTGGCCTCGCTGCGGAACTTGCGGCCGATCTTGTCGTTGTCGTTGCCCGCCTTGCGCCGGGCGTTCTTGACGCCCTTGTCCATCCAGGCGCGCTGCGTCTGCGCCCGGTCCTGGAGGGCGGCGCGCTTGTCGGCGTACTCCTCGTACTCGTCGCGGGCGTGACGGCGGGCGACCTCACGCTCCTCCAGGTAGGACGCGTACCCACCGCCGTAGAGGTTGATCTGCCGCTGGGCGAGGTCGAGTTCGAGGACCCTGGTGACGGTGCGGGTGAGGAACTCGCGGTCGTGGCTGACGACGACGGTGCCGGCGCGCAGGCCGGTGACGAAGCGTTCGAGTCGCTCCAGGCCGTCCAGGTCGAGGTCGTTGGTCGGCTCGTCGAGGAGGAAGACGTCGTAGCGGGACAGGAGGAGGGAGGCGAGGCCGGCGCGGGCGGCCTGGCCACCGGACAGCGACGTCATCGGCTGGTCGAGGCCGACGCTGAGGCCCAGCGCGTCGGCGGTCTCCTCGGCGCGTTCGTCGAGGTCGGCACCGCCGAGGGCCAGCCAGCGCTCCAGGCTCGTCGCGTACGCGTCGTCGGCGCCCGGGGCCGCGTCGACCAGGGCCTGCGTGGCCTCGTCCATGGCCCGCTGGGCCTCGGTGACGCCGGTGCGGCGGGCCAGGAAGGCCCGGACGGTCTCGCCGGGCCGGCGTTCCGGCTCCTGCGGGAGGTGGCCGACGGTGGCGGTGGGCGGCGACAGGCGCAGTTCGCCCTCTTCCGGAGCGGTCAGCCCGGCGAACATCCGCAGCAGGGTGGACTTGCCCGCGCCGTTGGCTCCGACGAGACCGATCACGTCGCCGGGGGCCACGACGAGGTCGAGTCCGGTGAACAGGGAGCGGTCGCCGTGGCCGGCGGCGAGGTTCTTGGCGACGAGGGTGACAGTCATCAGACCGTCGATCCTAGCGGCGTTCCGCCGCACGCTCAGCCGGGTTCTCCGCGGGGTTCTCAGCCGGGTTCCGGTGGCGTCACCGCCGTCACCAGCACACTTCCCGGAGCTCGGGCCACCAGGTAGGACTCCCCCTTCACCGTCGCGGCGTCGAGGGCGACGCGGTGGGTGCCCGCTCCGAGCACCCCGTCGAAGACCTCGTGGACGCGGGTGCGGTGGAGGCGGTCGACGCGGTACGCCGTGAGCCGTACCCGGCAGGGCGAGGTGACCTCGACGTCCGCGGCGGCACCGGTCGCCGTCAGCCGGGTCAGCCGGCGTCGCCCGGCCGGTCCGTCCTCCAGGGCGTGTTCGATCTGGGCGACGAGGAGCGGGACGATCGGGGCGAGGCCCACGACGTGGGGCACGTCCACCCCGGCGTCCGCGAAGGCACGGCGCACGGCCGACCGCTGCTCCTCGTCGGCCCCGGTGCCGAAGGCGACCACGCCGTAGGCCCGCAGTTCCCCGGCCGGTACGGCCCCGGCGTCCCCGGTGATGTCGGCGCCGACACCGATGGTGCGCAGCGCGGCGGCGAGTCTGGCGAGCAGGGCGACGCGGGCACCGATGAGCAGGACCCGGCGCCGGGCGTGCGCGGCGCGGTCGTCGTCGAGCAGGGCGGCAAGGGCGGCCCGGTACTCGGCGCCGGGGAAGCGGTACGGGCCGATGCCGTGGTAGCCGTTGAACTCCAGGTCGGCCTGTTCGCCCGTCTGCCAGGCGAAGTCCCGCCAGACGAAGTCGTCGCCGTCCCGCACGATCACGGCGGTCACCGCGCCGCAGGCGAGGTTCGCGCACTCGGGGCAGCCGTAGATGACGTACCGGCCGCCGGACAGGGGCGCCGCGGTCTCCAGGAGCAGGCCGCGGACCTGCTCGGTGAAGATCGCGGGTGGCACGTCGGAGGCGAGCGGGGAGACGGCGTCGAGGTCGGACAGGCGGTACAGCAGGGGGCGTCCGTCGACGATGAAGTCCATGAAGTCGCGGTGGACCTGGTAGTCACCGTCGGCGAGGACCCCGCCGGCCCGCGTCGCCGGTGCCAGGCCGAAGGTCGCGTACTCGGCTGCCATGCGGTGAGTATTCCCACCGCGGGCCGGTCTGCGCACGGCACGGCATGTTCCGTTAACGTCCCCGGATGGAAACCGGACTGGGTGACGAAGTCGTCGTGGTCGGTGGCGGGGTGGTCGGCCTGACGACGGCCGTCGTGCTCGCCGAGCGCGGCAGGCAGGTACGGCTGTGGACGCGGGAGGCGGCCGAGCGGACCACCTCGGCGGTCGCGGGCGGCCTGTGGTGGCCGTACCGCGTCGAACCGGTGGCGCTGGCGCGGGCGTGGGCGCTCCAGTCGCTGGACGTGTACGAGGAACTGGCGGCGCGGCCCGAAGCGACCGGCGTACGCATGGTCGAAGGGGTGCTGGGCGAGACGGGCCTGGACGAGGTGGACACCTGGGCCGCCGCCCGGCTGCCGGGGCTGCGCGCGTCGACCGCCGAGGAGTACGGCGGGACGGGGCTGTGGGCGCGGTTGCCGCTCATCGACATGCCCGCGCACCTGTCGTGGCTGCGGGAGCGGTTCGCGGCGGCGGGCGGGGTGCTGGAGAACCGCGCGGTGGACCGTCTGGACGAGGCCGAGGCGCCGGTGGTGGTCAACTGCACGGGCCTGGGCGCCCGGGAGCTGGTGCCGGATCCGGCGGTGCGGCCGGTGCGCGGGCAGCTGGTCGTGGTGGAGAACCCGGGCGTCGACACCTGGCTGGTCTCCACCGACCCGGTGTCCGGGGAGGTGACGTACTTCCTGCCGCAGCCGGGCCGGCTCCTGCTCGGCGGCACGGCCGAGGACGACGTGTGGGCGGAAGAGCCGGACCCGGCGGTCGCGGAGGCGATCGTGCGGCGGTGCGCGGCGCTGCGGCCGGAGATCGCGTCGGCGCGGGTGCTCGGTCATCTGGTGGGGCTCAGGCCGGCGCGGGACGCGGTGCGGCTGGAGCGCGAGTCGCTGCCGGACGGGCGGGTGCTGGTGCACAACTACGGTCACGGCGGCGGGGGCGTCACCGTGGCCTGGGGCTGTGCGCGGGAGGCGGCCGAGCTGGCGTCCGGCTGACGGCACGGGAAGGTGACCCGATGGGGAGGGGCCGGCACGCGATGCGTGCCGGCCCCTGTCCGTTCACTCGTCCCCCGGGTCAGTGGTGCTTGCCGATCGGGTCTCCCTCCACGTCCGGGCCGGTGCCCGGGCCGATGCGGATCTCGAAGTCGCCCTCGTACTGCTTGTGGCCCTCGATGACGGCCATCTCGACGGCCTCGGAGGCCATCTCGCCGCGCACGATGAGGGGGTCGCGGCGCAGGTCGCGCATGAGGGCGACGCACATGCCGATCATCACGATGACGAAGGGCGCCGCCGCGAGGATCGTGAGGTTCTGCAGTCCGGTCAGCGCGTCCCCCTCGCCGCTGCCGACCAGGAGCATGATGGCGGCGACCGCGCCGGTCACCACGCCCCAGAAGACGACCACCCAGCGGTTGGGCTCCAGCGCGCCCTTCTGCGAGAGGGTGCCCATCACGATGGAGGCGGCGTCGGCGCCCGAGACGAAGAAGATGCCGACGAGGATCATCACCAGCAGGCTGGTGGCGGTGGCGATGGGGTACTCCTGGAGGACGGCGAAGAGCCGGCCCTCGGGGGTCGTCTCGCCCCCGAGCCGGTTCTGCTCCTGGAGCCGCATGGCCGAGCCGCCGAAGATGGCGAACCAGATCAGGCTGACCGTGCTGGGCACGAGGATGACGCCGCCGATGAACTGGCGGATGGTGCGGCCCCGGCTGATGCGGGCGATGAACATGCCGACGAACGGCGTCCAGGAGATCCACCACGCCCAGTAGAAGACGGTCCAGCTGCTCAGCCAGTCCGCGACGCCCTCGCCGCCGCTGATCTCGGTGCGGCCGGCCATCTCGGGCAGGTCGCCGAGGTAGGTGAAGACCGAGGTCGGCAGCAGGTCGAGGATCAGGATGGTCGGGCCGGCGACGAACACGAAGACGGCCAGGAGCAGGGCCAGCACCATGTTGGTGTTGGACAGCCACTGGATGCCCTTCTCGACGCCGGAGATCGCGGAGGCCACGAACGCCACGGTCAGCACCGCGATGATGCCGACCAGCAGACCGGTGCTGACCTTGTCCATCCAGTCGAGCTTCTCCACGCCGGAGCCGATCTGGAGGGCGCCGAGGCCGAGGGAGGCCGCGGAGCCGAAGACCGTCGCGATGATGGCGAGGATGTCGATGACCCGGCCACCGGTGCCGTTGGCGTGCTTGGTGCCGATGAGTGGGGTGAACACGGCGCTGATGGTCTGCCGGCGGCGCCTGCGGAAGGTGCTGTAGGCGATGCCGAGGCCGACCACCGCGTAGATCGCCCACGGGTGGAGCGTCCAGTGGAACAGGGTGGTGGCCATGGCCGTCTCCATGCGGTCGCCGGAGTCGGCGGGAGAGGTGCCGGGCGGAGCGGTGTCGTAGTGCGCCAGCGGCTCGCTCACGCCCCAGAACATCAGGCCGATGCCCATGCCCGCGCTGAACATCATGGCGACCCAGGACACCGTGCGGAACTCGGGCTCCTCGCCCTCGGCCCCCAGGTGGATGCGGCCGTAGCGGCTGGCCGCGAGCCAGAGGGCGAAGACGACGAACCCGGAGGCCGCCAGCACGAACGCCCAGCCGCCGTTGTGCATCAGCCCGCCGAGCATGGTGCCGGAGGCGTCCTCCAGCGAGTCGGTGCCGACGGCGCCCCAGAGGACGAAGGCGAGGGTCAGGACGGCGGTGACGCCGAAGACGACGCGGTCGGTCCGCGGCTTGTGCTCCTGTCCCGGCAGGCCCGCTTCCGAACCCGGCAGCGTTCCTCTTTCGTGGTGTTCCTTGTCGCTTGGTCGGTCCTGCGTCACAGGCGGCACCTTTCAAGTCGGTGAGGCTGAAAATACTCCTCCGCTATGCCCATACCACCTGCGACGCGGAACTCACCCTTTCAGCAGCGGGTGTCGGGTTCACCCACCGTCAAGTGGTACGTCGCCCGCTCGTCGAGGAGCAGCGGCACGAGGGCGCGCAGTGGCTGGCGCAGCGGTACGTAGGCGCCCTTCTCCCCGGCCGAGCGCGCATGTACACCGTGCAGGACCAGTTCGTCCCGGATGTCCGTGTATTGGGCGGTGGTCAGCCGGTAGCCGCAGGGCGGGTCCTGGATGACCTCGGTGGTTTCGGCCGGGTCGTTGTCCGCCCCGCCGACGTACACGGGGCCCGTGTCGGTCAGCCCGGACCACCGGGCGGTCGCGGTGGCCGCCTCGACGTGGCCGCGCCGCCGGTCCGCGTGGCGGAACAGGCCGTCCAGGGCCGCGAGCTGCGAGTTCACCCGGCGGCGGTTGTTCAGCGCCTCGTCCTCGCGTTCGGCGTCGGTGAGCGGGTCGACGCGGCTCTCGATGAGCAGACCGACCGAGTGCTTCACGCCGGACATGTTCCGCAGGATGCGTTCCTGGCCGTCGCCGGCGGTCTGCTTGACGGGGTCGCCGGTCTCGGGGTCGGTCCAGATTCCGTAGGTGCCGGTCGAGTATCCGGCCTCGCCGGCGGCGGGACGGACGTACTTCCCGGAGAGCGTCCGCGCCGCGTCGTGGACGCGGGTGTGGGTGTTGAGGTTGCGGGGCCACAGGTCGAAGAGGTCCTTGGCGTAGTACGGGGGTGTGGCGCCGTACTCGTGCAGGTCGTAGAGGACGTCGGGGCGCCGGTCGCGGACGACGGCGGCCAGGGCGCGCGCCTCGGCGGTCCTCAGGGCGAGGTGGTCGCGGTTGATGTCGACGCCGTCGCCGTTGCCGCGGGTGTTCGCGGCGCGGCCGTCGGGGTTGGCGGTGGGCAGGACCAGCACGGTGGTGCGGTCGAGGAAGTGCCGGGTGCGCCGGTCCTC
This sequence comes from Streptomyces sp. M92, assembly GCF_028473745.1. Classification (NCBI taxonomy): domain Bacteria; kingdom Bacillati; phylum Actinomycetota; class Actinomycetes; order Kitasatosporales; family Streptomycetaceae; genus Streptomyces; species Streptomyces sp. M92. The sequence goes on along the minus strand of NZ_CP101137.1, from coordinate 4,686,743 downwards.
GGCCCAGGCGAGGTCGCGGACGGTGGACAGGCAGGCCTCGCGGCCGGCGGGCTCGTCGCCGTGCTGGCTGCACACGAGGAGCACCTTGTTGGGGGCGGTGGGCCTGCCGATCGTCACCAGCTGGAGCGGCCGGTTCTGTTTCGTGGTGCCGATGCGGTCGACGTCGACGCGGTCGCTCGCCCGGTCGGCGGCGGCCAGCAGCGCCTGTTCCTCGGGCTGGGTGGTCCAGCGGGCGCCGTGTGTCTTCTCGAAGCCGGTGCGGGGCGGCTCGTGGGCGGTGGTGGCGGCGTGGCCGGCCGGGGCGGTGAGCAGGGACGCGGCGAGGGTCGCGGTGGCCGCGGCGGTGGTCACGGTGAGGGTGCGCAGGCGGTTCATCGGGCTCCCTTCGGGACGCGGTGCGTGGTGTGCGGGGCGTTCACGCCGTCGAGGGGCGCGGGTGCGGGGGCGATGGTGGCCGTCCCGGCGGTGGCCCGGGCGAACGCGGCCGTGCCGCCGACGAACGGTACGCGTGCCGACGTGCGGGAGAGGTCCAGCGCGAGGGTCGGCGTGTCGGCGGGCGGGTCGATGAGGTCCTTGTCGGTGCCGGCGACGATCAGCGCGAGACGGTGGCCGGCCGGTACGACGTGGTCGGTGGCCGCGAGGTCCAGGGTGACGGTGTACGCCTTGCCCGGGGTGAGCGGGCGTCCGTGCCACTTGGAGGCGTGGTTGCCGAGATCGGCCCAGCCGCGGCTGACGACCGTGTAGTCCACGTCGGTGGTCTTCGCCGCCGTCTCCAGGTAGCAGGAGCTGTCGCCCGGAGTGCTCGGACCCCAGCAGGTGCGGTCGGTGCGGGTGGTGACGCCCTCGCCGCGGTCGGCGTAGTCGCGAATCGTGTCCGGGCCGAGGTCGACGAGTACGGCGGACAGGTGGGCCGTCGGGGCGGTGGAGCGCGCGGTGACGGTGACCTCGGAGGTACCGGACAGGCGCAGGTCGCGGGTGAGCGGGCCGGTGACGAAGCCGGCCTTCCCCGGGGTCGGCTCGTCGATGTGCGCGGCCCAGTCGGTCTCGCTGAGGGCCGGGTCGTCGGTGAAGGTCTCGGTGCCGCGGTCGCGGCGCAGTCCGAGGGTGCCGACGCCGTCCTGTGAGCCCTCGGCGGGGCGCAGGGTCGTGGCGGACGTGGAGCGCGGCGGCCAGGTCCGGGAGGTCTCCCACTGGTCCGGGTGGCGTTCGATGTCGGCCATCGGTTCGCGGTCGATGCCGTTGTCGTAGCCGAGGAGTTCGTGGTCGAACCAGCGGTGCAGGGTGTCGACCCACTCGGCGCGGCGGAAGTCGAAGGGGTCGACGTGACCGGTCTGGGAGAGCCAGATCTTGCGGTCGACGCCGTTCTTCGCGAGGGCGTCCCACCACGGGCCGACGTGCTGCATGCGGACGTTGAGGTCCTGCATGCCGTGGACGAGGAAGACGCTCGCCCTCACCTTGCTCGCGGCCTTCACGTAGTCGCGCTCGGACCACAGCCGGGTCCAGTCGCCGGTGCGCGGGGCTCCGTCGACGAGCCTTCGCTGCACGCCGTCGCACTTGGCACGCGCGTCCGGGCTGTTGACGTAGCCGGAGAGCCAGTCGGGGCCGGAGTCGTAGAGCGGGGCGCCCTGACTGAAGTAGTAGTCGTACCAGGAGGAGATGGCGGCGATCGGGACGATGGTCTCCAGGCCCTCGACGCCGGTCGCGGCCACGCCGTTGGCGATGGTGCCGTCCCAGCTCTTGCCGATCATGCCGGTCCTGCCGTTGGTCCAGTCGGCCTCGGCGCGCTCGCCGCCGGTACGGGTGGTGTACGCCTTCGCGCGGCCGTTGAGCCAGTCGACGACGGCCTTGGCAGACCGGATGTCGGAGTGTCCGCCGACGTCGACACAACCGTCGGAGCGGTTGGTTCCGGCCAGGTCCACGCCGACGAAGGCGTAGCCCCGCGGCACGAAGTAGTTGTCGTAGTACAGCGGCATCCCGACGACGTTCCCGTCGGCGTCGTAGGTCTTCTTCTGGCTCTCGTTGCCGCGCCCGCAGCAGGAGTAGTACGGGCTGGCGTCCATGATGACCGGGATCTTCCGGCCCTGTGCGGCGGGTTCGCGGGGACGGACGATGTCGACGGCGACGCGGTCGTCCTCGCCGTCGCCGTCCCCGTCGTACCCGGTGTCCACCCAGACGGCCTCGCGGATGGCGTCGTCGTAGGAGTGGACCGGTTCGCTCTGTCGCGGGGTCGCGGGGTGTGCCGTGGCGACGGGCGTGAGGAAGGTTGCCATGAGTGCGGCCGTGGCCGCCGTCGCGAGCGGTCTCCAGGTCGTGAAGCGCGTGCGTATCGGCATGCGCGGACGGTACATCGGTCAACTCCCGTGCAGAAGAGGGCGTTCGGGGGCGCGTGACGGCCGCGGGCCTCGTGACGGCAGGGGGTCTCATGTCGGCCGGATGGCGATCGTGTGACAGGGGTGGCCGTGGACATGACCGGGCGCACCGGAGCTGAATAGGCTGCGAACAGACTTCGAGACCCTACGACTTGGAGCTTTCGTGCACCGCAGAATCATCGTGCCGGGCGCACTGGGCGCCGCCTCCGTCCTGCTGGCGATCCCGGCCTCGGCGGCGGCCCACTCCCCCGGCGCGCCGGGCATCGGCGACCCCTACTACCCGGCCTACGGCAACGGCGGATACGACGTCTCGCACTACGACCTGCGCCTGAAGTACCGGCCGGACTCGGACCGGCTGGAAGGTACGGCGACGATCCTGGCCCGGACCACGGAGGACCTGTCGCGGTTCAATCTGGACTTCCTGCTGGACGTCGGCGAGGTGCGGGTCAACGGCGCGAAGGCGTCGTTCACGACCTCGGGCGAGCACGAGCTGGAGATCACCCCGAAGCGCCCGCTGGCGAAGGACAGCCGGGTCACCGTCGTGGTCCGGTACAGCGGGGTGCCGTCCTCGAAGGAGGCGTACGGCTTCACCAGCTGGCACCGCACCCCGGACGGCGGCGTCGCCGCTAACGAGCCCGAGGCCGCCTGGTGGTGGTTCCCCAGCAACGACCACCCGCTGGACAAGGCCACCTTCGACGTGTCGGTGCAGGTGCCGGACGGCACCCAGGCCATCTCCAACGGCACGCTCCAGTCGAAGCGCTCACGGCTCGGCTGGACCCGCTGGAACTGGCGGTCCGACAAGCCGCAGGCCACCTATCTGGCGACGCTGGCGGTCGGGCGCTTCGACCTCACCACCGGCACCACCGAGAGCGGCATCCCGGTCGTCAACGCCTACAGCGAGGACCTGGGCGCGAACGACGGCGCGGCACGGGCCAGCGTGGAGCGGACCGGGGAGGTCGCCGACTGGCTGAGCGGTTACTTCGGGCCCTACCCGTTCAACGCGCTCGGCGGGTACGTGCCGAACACGGACACCGGGTACGCGCTGGAGACGCAGACCCGGCCGTTCTACAGCCCCCGGCAGTTCGCGAACGGTTCCAACGTGTCCGTCGTCGTGCATGAGCTGGCCCACCAGTGGTACGGCGACCTGGTCTCCGTGCGCGGCTGGAAGGACATCTGGATCAACGAGGGCTTCGCGCGATACGCCCAGTGGCTGTGGTCCGAGCACGAGGGTGAGGGCACGGCCCAGGAACTGGCCGACTACACGTACGCCTACCACCCGGCCGACGACCCCTTCTGGTCGGTGCGGCCCGGTGATCCGGGGCCCGAGAACCAGTTCGACATCGCGGTCTACGACCGGGGCGCGCTGGCCGTCCACGCGCTGCGCAACGAGGTCGGGGACGAGGACTTCTTCGCGATCCTGAAGGGCTGGCCCGCGAAGTACGCCCACGGCAACGCGTCGGTCGCCGACTTCCGGCGGTACGCCGAGGAGGTGTCCGGCGAGCCGCTGGCCGCGCTGTTCGACACCTGGCTGTTCCAGCCGTCGAAGCCGGGCGCCCCGGCAGCGCGCGCGGCGTCCCTCACGAAGGCGGCGGACACGCCCCCGCAGCCCCGGTCGTGGCGGAAGATCGCCGCGACGAACGACGTGCACCGGCACTGACCGGCGGGGTCAGGGGGTGGCTCAGGCGGTGTCCCCGTGGTCGTAGACGGTCACGGGGATGCCGCGATGGGCGAGGCGGTCGGTGATCAGTGGTTCGATCCGGGACCACTTGCCGCCGGCCAGGCCGCAGCCTATGCGGGGCATGTGCACGGACGCGTCGAGCTCGGCCGCCCTGTCGGCGAGGCGGCCGAGCGCGGTGTCGATCGCCTCGTAGCGCACCGGGGCGCCCTTGCTGCCGGTCCGGGTACCGCGCTGGCCGATCATGTTGGCCACCCAGACATACGGCTCGACCTGGACGAACTGGGCCGCGCCGAGCCCGAAGTCGTTGGACGCGCGGTCGCGGTGCCAGGCTCGGTAGGCCGCCTCGGGCTCCGGCCAGCGGCGCGATACGGCGAGGACGAAGCCCTTGCCCCAGCCGCCGAGGTCGTTGCAGACGTGGGCGATCACCTTGACGCCCTTGACCGACGGGACGGTGGCGTCACCCCGGACATACCTGATCTCCGACATGGCACCACCGTAGGAGCCACCACTGACAGTGACCCGGCGTCGCTACTTCCTCAGCGCCGACGGCTCCTGCTCGGCATTGCGCGCCACCCGGCGCCGGACGCCGAACCAGCCGGCCACCAGCATCACCGCGATCACCGGCACCAGCAGCACGGTCTTACGGCCGACCTCCTCGTCGTTCCACATCAGGCCGATGACCGCCAGCAGGAAGGCGATCGTGACGATCTCCGTGACGGGGCTGCCGGGCAGCCGGAAGTGCGGCCGCTCGACCAGGCCCGCACGCGCCCGGCGCACGAACACCAGGTGGCAGATCATGATGATCACCCAGGTGCTGATGATGCCCAGGGAGGCGACGTTCAGGACGATCTCGAAGGCCTTGTTCGGCACCAGGTAGTTCAGCCCGACACCGAGGACGCAGACCGCGCAGGTGAGCAGGATGCCGCCGTAGGGGACCTGGCTGCGGCTCATCACACCGGTGAACCTGGGCGCGGAGCCCGACATCGCCATGGAGCGCAGGATGCGGCCTGTGGAGTACAGGCCGGAGTTCAGGGACGACATCGCGGCGGTGAGGACGACGAGGTTCATCACGTCACCGGCGGCCGGCACGCCGATCCCCGACAGCACCGTGACGAAGGGGCTCTCGTCGCCCGAGTAGAGCGAGCTCGGCAGCAGCAGGGCCAGGAGGACGACCGAGCCGACGTAGAAGAGGGCGACCCGCCACATGATCGAGTTCACCGCGCGGGGCACGATCCTGTGCGGTTCGGCGGTCTCCCCGGCGGCGACGCCGACCAGCTCCAGGGCGGCGTAGGAGAAGATCACGCCCTGCATGACGAGGACCACGGGCATCACGCCGTGCGGGAGGATGCCGCCGTGGTCGGTGATCATGCCCGGACCCGGGGTCTGCCCGGCCACCTCGTGCTGGGTGGCGAGCAGGAAGATGCCGATCAGCATGAAGGCGACGAGGGTGGCGACCTTGACGATCGCGAACCAGAACTCCATCTCGCCGAAGATCTTCACCGAGATGAGGTTCACGGCCAGGACCACCGCGAGGGCGATCAGGGCGAGCACCCATTGGGGGATGCTCGTGAACATGCTCCAGTAGTGCGTGTAGAGCGCGATCGCGGTGATGTCGGCGATGCCGGTCGTCGACCAGTTCAGGAAGTACATCCAGCCGGCGACGTAGGCGCCCTTCTCACCGAGGAACTCGCGCGCGTACGACACGAAGGATCCGGACGAGGGCCGGTAGAGCACCAGCTCGCCGAGCGCCTTGACGACGAAGAAGGCGAAGACGCCGGCCACGAGGTAGGCGATCGCGAGCGCCGGTCCGGCGTCGCGCAGGCGCCCGCCGGCGCCGAGGAAGAGGCCGGTGCCGATCGCGCCGCCGATGGCGATCATGTTGACGTGGCGGGCCTTGAGGTCCTTGCTGTAACCGGCGTCGCCCGCGTCCGCGGGTCGTTCGGCCGCCGGTGGGTGGGCGGCGGCCGGTGCCGTGGCGACGGCGTCCTTGCTCACGGGTGGTTCCACTCTCTGGTGCGCCCGGGCGGTATGTGCCCAGGTCGTCCGTACAGTGCCAAGGCCCGCACCACCCTCGCGGCACAGACCGACGCAGCACCTTCCCACAACGCTGCGTAGACATGCGGTGTCTCATGTCACACAGCGTGACTTCTCACATGATCCACCAGCGGTCTCCACCTGACGCACCAGTGGTGCACAGGTGTGGTGCACGGGTGGTGTCACAGCATTGGTGAGACAGCGATACTGCTGCACATGACGACGAGCGACACCGAGGCGGCCGACACCGGGGAGCAGTCCCTCACGATCGACGAGCTGGCCGCGCGGGCCGGTGTCACGGTGCGCACGGTCCGTTTCTACGGCACCAAGGGGCTGCTGCCGCCGCCGGTGATCGGCCCCCGCCGGGTGGGGCGCTACGGCGGGGAGCACCTGGCCCGGCTGGCGCTGATCGAGGAGCTGCAGCACCAGGGCATGACGCTGGCCGCGATCGAGCGGTACCTGAAGCAGCTGCCGCCGGACCTGAGCGCCCACGACCTGGCGCTGCACCGCGCGGTGGTGGCCTCCTGGGCGCCGGAGACGGTGGAGCGGGTCACCCGCGAGGAGCTGGGCAGGCGGGCGGGCCGGCCGCTGACCGACGCGGAGGTGGACCGGCTCGGCGCGATGGACGTCGTGGTGCCCGACGGCGACGGCTACCGCGTCGACGCCGGCCTGCTCCGGCTCGGTGTCGAACTGCTCGACGTGCCCTTCTCCCCCGAGACGGTCCTCGCCGCCCGCACCGCCCTCCTCGAACACTCCCGCGCCGCCGCGCGGGAGCTGTCGCGGCTGCTGCGCGACGCGGTCGCCGAACGCGACGCGCGGGACGTGCGGTCCCTGTCCGCCCACATGCACCCGCTCGTGGTGCAGGCGCTGCTGACCACGTTCCAGCGGTCACTGCGCGAGGAGCTTCGGGAGTGGCTCGACAAGGAGGCCGGTGCATGATCCGGCCTCCTCAGCCGGACAGGCGGCTCAGCGGCCGTCGGTGAAGACCTCCCCCTTCTCCGCCTTCTCCACCAGCAGCGCGGGCGGCGTGAAGCGCTCGCCGTAACGGTCGGCCAGCTCACGGGCGCGGGCGACGAAGCCGGGCAGGCCGCCCTCGTAGCCGTTGACGTACTGGAGGACGCCGCCGGTCCAGCCGGGGAAGCCGATGCCGAGGATGGAGCCGATGTTGGCGTCGGCGACGGACGTCAGTACGCCCTCCTCCAGGAGTTTCACCGTGTCGAGCGCCTCCGAGAAGAGCATCCGTTCCTGCATGTCCGCGAAGGGGATCTCGTGGCCCGGCTTCGTGAAGTGCTCGCGCAGGCCCGGCCACAGACCGGCGCGCTTGCCGTCCTCGCCGTACTCGTAGAAGCCGGCGCCGCCGCTGCGGCCGGGGCGCCGGAACTCGTCGACCATGCGGTCGATGACGGCCTCGGCGGGGTGCGCGGTCCAGGTGCCGCCGGCCTCCTCCACGGCCCGCTTCGTCTCGCCCCGGATCCTGCGGGGCAGGGTGAGGGTGAGTTCGTCCATCAGGGACAGGACCTTGGCCGGGTAGCCGGCCTGGGCCGCGGCCTGCTCGACGGAGGCGGGCTCGACGCCCTCGCCGACCATCGCGACGCCCTCGTTGATGAAGTGACCGATGACCCGGGAGGTGAAGAAGCCCCGCGAGTCGTTGACCACGATCGGGGTCTTGTTGATCTGCCGGACCAGGTCGAAGGCCCGCGCCAGCGCCTCGTCCCCGGTCCGCTCACCCTTGATGATCTCCACCAGCGGCATCTTGTCGACCGGCGAGAAGAAGTGCAGTCCGATGAAGTCGGCCTGCCGCTCGACGCCCTCGGCCAGCGCGGTGATGGGGAGCGTGGAGGTGTTGGAGCACAGCAGCGCGTCCGGGGCGACGACGTCCTGGATCTCCTGGAACACCTTGTGCTTGAGCGAGGTGTCCTCGAAGACCGCCTCGATGACCGCGTCACAGCCCGCGAGGTCGGCCGCCTCCGCGGTCGGGGTGATGCGGGCGAGCAGCGCGTCGGCCTTCTCCTGGCTCGTACGGCCCTTGGCCACGGCCTTGCTGCAGAGCTTCTCCGAGTAGCCCTTGCCCTTGAGCGCCGACTCCAGCGACACGTCCTTCAGGACGACCTCGATGCCCGCGCGGGCACACGAATACGCGATGCCCGCACCCATCATCCCCGCGCCCAGGACAGCCACCTTGGTCACCTTGCGGGGCTCGACGCCCTGAGGGCGGTTGGCGCCGGAGTTGACGGCCTGGAGGTCGAAGAAGAACGCCTGGATCATGTTCTTCGACGTCTGTCCGGCGGCCAGCTCGACGAAGTAGCGGGCCTCAATTACCTGGGCGGTCTCGAAGTCGACCTGGGAGCCCTCGACGGCGGCGGCCATGATGTTGCGCGGCGCCGGGTAGGGGGCGCCGTTGGTCTGCTTGCGCAGGTTGGCCGGGAAGGCGGGCAGGTTGGCCGCGAACTTCGGGTGGGACGGGGTGCCGCCGGGGATGCGGTAGCCGGGCCTGTCCCAGGGCTGGACGGACTCGGGGTTGGCGTCGATGAAGGCGCGGGCCTTGGCGAGCATGTCCTCGCGGCTGTCGGCGACCTCGTCGACCAGGCCGTTCTCCTGGGCGCGGCGCGGGTTGTACTGGGTGCCCTGGAGGAGCACCTTGAGGAGCGCGTCGGTGATGCCGAGCATCCGGACGGTGCGGACGACGCCGCCGCCCCCGGGCAGCAGGCCGAGGGTGACCTCGGGGCAGCCGATCTTGGAGCCGGGGGCGTCCAGGGCGACGCGGTGGTGGCAGGCGAGGGCGATCTCGTAGCCGCCGCCGAGGGCCGCGCCGTTCATGGCGGCGACGACGGGCTTGCCGAGGGTCTCGATGCGGCGCAGGTTCCGCTTGATCGCCATGCCGCCGTCGAAGAGGTCCTGCGCGGTCTCGGGGGTGACGCGGATCAGGTCGCGCAGGTCGCCGCCGGCGAAGAAGGTCTTCTTGGCGGAGGTGAGGATGACGCCGCGGATGTCGTCCTTCTCGGCCTCCAGGCGGTCGGTGATCGCCGCGAGCGACTCGCGGAACGCCTGGTTCATGGTGTTGGCGGACTGGTCGGGGTCGTCGAGGACGAGGGTGACGATCCCGGTGTCGTCCTGTTCCCAGCGGATGGTGGTGGACTCGGTGGTGGTCATGAAGGTGTGCTCCAGGTGATCCGTCTTGGTCCGTCGGGGTCCGTCGGGAAGGGGGTCAGACGCGTTCGACGATGGTGGCGATGCCCATGCCGCCGCCCACGCAGAGGGTGGCGAGGCCGTACCGCTTGTCCTGGCGCTCCAGTTCGTCCACGAGGGTGCCCAGGATCATCGCGCCGGTGGCACCGAGGGGGTGACCGAGCGCGATCGCGCCGCCGTTGACGTTGACCTTGTCCAGGGACAGGCCCATGTCCTTCACGAAACGCAGGACCACCGCCGCGAACGCCTCGTTGATCTCGACCAGGTCGATGTCGTCGATCGTCAGCCCCGCCTTGGCCAGCGCCTTCCGCGTCGCCGGGGCCGGCCCCGTGAGCATGATCGTGGGCTCGGACCCCGAGACGGCGGCGGACACGATCCGGGCGCGGGGCCGCAGCCCGTAGCGGTCGCCGACCTCCCTGGACCCGATGGCGACCAGGGACGCGCCGTCCACGATCCCGGACGAGTTGCCCGCGTGGTGCACGTGGTCGATCTTCTCCACCCAGTGGTACTTCTGCAGCGCCACCGCGTCGAACCCGCCGAGTTCACCGATGTCGGCGAAGGACGGCTTGAGCTTCGCCAGGGAGTCGGCGGTCGTGCCCGGCCGCAGATGCTCGTCGTGGTCCAGGACGGTGAGACCGGCGCGGTCCTTCACGGGCACCACGGACCGCTCGAAGCGGTTCTCCTTCCAGGCGGTGGCCGCGCGCTCCTGGGAGAGGGCCGCGTACTCGTCGGCGTCGCGGCGCGAGAAGCCCTCGATGGTGGCGATCAGGTCCGCGCCGATGCCCTGCGGCACGAAGTTGGTGGCGAGGTTGGTCATCGGGTCGTTGAACCAGGCGCCGCCGTCCGAGGCCATGGGCACCCGGGACATCGACTCGACGCCGCCCGCGAGGACCAGGTCCTCCCACCCCGAGCGGACCTTGGCGGCGGCCAGGTTGACGGCCTCCAGCCCCGAGGCGCAGAAGCGGTTCTCCTGCACGCCCGCCACGGTGTCCGGCAACCCGGCCGCGATCGCCGCGATGCGGGCGATGTCGGAACCCTGGTCACCGACCGGCCCCACGACACCGAGCACGACGTCGTCGATCGCCGCGGGGTCCAGGTCCGGGAAACGGGCGCGGATCTCGTGGATCAGACCGACGACCAGGTCGACGGGCTTCGTGCCGTGCAGGGCGCCGTTCGCCTTGCCGCGTCCGCGCGGAGTGCGGATCGCGTCGTACACGTACGCTTCGGTGCTCACTGGCAGGCCTTTCACTGAGGGTTTCGGGATGAGGGGGCGAGCCGGGGGACGTCCCAGTCGCGGGCCACCGCCTCGGTGTCGGCGCCCGGCAGGGCGGGCCCGGTGCGGACGGTGGCGGGAGTCGCGGAGAAGCGGGGCGCGGGGGCGGGCTGGGTGGTGCCGCCGTGGTCGGTGAAGGTGGCGCGCGCGGCGAGGTGCGGATGGTGCGGGGCCTCGCGCAGCGTCAGGACGGGGGCCACACAGGCGTCGGAGTCCGTGAACACGGCCGTCCACTCGTCGCGGGTACGGGACTTGAAGCGGGCGGCGACGGCCTCGCGCAGTTCGGTCCAGCGGGCCATGTCGTCGCGGGCCGGGGCCTGGTCGGGGATACCGAGGAGCTCCATGAACGCGGCGTAGAACCGCTGCTCCAGGGCGCCGACCGCCATGTACCGGCCGTCGGCGGTCTCATAGGTGCCGTAGAAGGGGCAGCCGCCGTCGAGGAGGTTGGCGCCGCGCCGGTCCTGCCAGGTGCCGGCGGCCAGCATGCCGTGGATCATCGAGGTGAGGTGGGCGGTGCCGTCCACGATGGCGGCGTCCACGACCTGCCCGGTGCCACTCTCGCGGGCGTGGTGCAAGGCGGCGAGTACGCCGACGACCAGGTAGAGGGAACCGCCCGCGTAGTCGCCGAGGAGGTTGGCCGGTACGGCCGGCGGCGTGTCGGGGGCGCCGATCATGCCGAGGGCGCCGGTGAGCGCGATGTACCCGATGTCGTGCCCGGCGCGCTGGGCGAGCGGGCCGTCCTGGCCCCAGCCGGTCATGCGGCCGTAGACGAGGCGCGGGTTGCGGGCGTGGCAGTCCCCGGGGCCGACACCGAGCCGTTCCGCGACGCCGGGGCGGTAGCCCTCGATCAGCACGTCTGCGCGTTCGGCCAGGTCGAGGACGCGGGCCGGACCGTCGGCCGCCTTCAGGTCGACGATCACGGACCGCTTGTTGCGGTTGGTGACGTCGTGCGCGGGGTCGATCGCGAGGCCGGGGCCGCCGGGGCGGTCCACGCGGACGACGTCGGCGCCCAGGTCGGCCAGGAGCATGGCGGCGAAGGGTCCGGGGCCGATGCCGGCCAGCTCGACCACGCGCACACCGGTGAGCGGGCCCGCGCCCGGTGTCCGACCCGCCGTCCCTGCCTGCGACATGGAGCCCCCAGCTCTGTGACACAACTGATGTAACACCAGTGATGCTAAGAACGTGTTCCACTGGGCACAAGACCCGAGCGAGCAAGCGCTTAGCCAATTATGGGGCGACCCCTCTTCGGGCCGGCGGTCCTCACGCTAGCCTCGGCCACCGGCGACGGCGCGCGTTGCGGGCCCAGGGGTTGCCGACGGGTGACGAAGGGGTGTCATGAGCAGGCAGAACAAGGCCGAGAGGCCGTACGACATCGTGCTCTTCGGAGCGACGGGTTTCGTCGGCGAGCTCACCGCGCGCTACCTCGCCGCGCACGCGCCCGAGGGGCTGCGCTGGGCGATCGCCGGCCGGAGCGAGGAGAAGCTGCGCAGGCTGCGGGACCTGCTGCCCGGCGCGCCGGACGTGGGGATCCTGCGCGCCGACGTGTCCGAACCGGCCACGGTGCGCGAACTCGCCGGACAGGCGCGCGTGGTGGCCACCACGGTGGGCCCGTACGTCCGGTACGGCGACGCGCTCGCCGGCGCCTGCGCGGAGGCGGGCACGGACTACCTCGACCTCACGGGTGAGCCCGAGTTCGTGGACCTGACGTACGTCCGTCATGACGCACGCGCGCGGGAGACCGGGGCGCGGCTGGTGCACGCCTGCGGTTTCGACTCCGTTCCGCACGACCTCGGCGTGTACTTCACCGTGCGGCAGCTGCCCGAGGGCGTGCCGCTGAGCGTGGACGGCTACGTGAGCGCCGACGCCGCCTTCTCCGGCGGTACGTTCGCCTCGGCGCTGGGCCAGTTCGCGCGCGGCCGGCAGCTGCGGGCCGCCGCGCTGGAACGGCGGCGGCACGAGCCCCGGCTGGTGGGCCGCCGCGCGGTGACGCCGACGGGCGCGCCCCGGTACGCCGGGGAGGTGGGCGCCTGGGCATTGCCGCTGCCGACCGTCGACGCGCAGATCGTGCGCCGTTCCGCGAAGGCCCTGGACCGCTACGGCCCCGACTTCCGCTACCGTCACTACGCGGCCGTGCGGCGGCTGCCCGTCGCGGTGGGCGGCGTGGCGGCGGTGGCCGCGCTGGTGACGGCGGCGCAGGTGCCGCCCGCGCGGCGGTGGCTCTCCGCCCGGCTGGAGCCGGGGGACGGTCCGAGCGCCGAGAAGCGGGCGAAGAGCTGGTTCTCGGTCCGCTTCGTGGGCGAGGGCGGCGGCCGGAAGGTGTTCACCGAGGTCGCGGGCGGCGACCCCGGGTACGACGAGACGGCGAAGATGTTCGCCGAGGCGGCGCTCTCCCTCGCCCTCGACGACCTGCCCCCGACCTCGGGGCAGGTCACGACGGCCGTGGCGATGGGCGACGCCCTGACCGGGCGCCTGCGGGCCGCGGGCCTCCGCTTCCGGGTGGCGGCCACCCGCTGACGCGGCTGCCCTCAGGGGCCCTCGCGACGGGTTTCTAGCCCGACCACCCGACGATCGTGTAGATCATCCCGCCGGCCCAGGCCAGTCCCGCGCCCACGGCGAGCACCAGCCCGGCGACCACCGCCCGCTCGCTGCGCGGTGCGGGCCGGCGGGCGGACTGCTCGTGGGCGCGGTGCTTCGTCATGCCCTCCACCGTGCCGCCGTCGGCGGGACGGGCACATCCGTACGGATACTCAGCCCGCTCCTGAGCACCGGCGCCCAGCGGTCGCCACGGCGATTTGGGACTTCGGCCGCCAACGGACGCCTGGACCAGCGGTCGAGTACGGAAAAGTCCCAAGAAGGACTTCAATGAAACCCTTGAAGGCATGAAGTTCCTTCTCGAAGTCACCATGGACGAGGGCGCGCTCGCCGAGGACCCCACGGGCGAGTTGCAGCGGATCCTGCGGTACTGGGGCGGCAACCTGAAGCACTACGAGCTGCGGCCCGGCGACACTGCCGGGATCTACGACTCGGCGTACCGGGAGGTGGGCCGCTGGAGCGTCGAGGGTCAGGCCGGGTAGGTGGCCGCCCGCAGGGCCTCGCGGCACAGGGCGTCGGCCCTGCGGGTGGTTTCCGGCAGCCGGTAGGCCGGGGCGAGCGCCAGGGTGTGGGCACAGGCGTTGTCCAGGCTCACCCGGTGGCCGACGGAGACGAAGACCGGCTTGACGCCGTCGCGCGTGCGCACGGCCCGCCCGACCTCCTCGGCACCGTCGAGCAGCGGCGACGTGCTGCCGTGCGGTGCGTCCGGTTCGTCGTGGGTGAAGGTGAACGGGTTCTTGGCGACGCCGATCGTGGGCAGGCCGGTGAGCACCCCGAGGTGGCTGGCGAGACCGAAGCGGCGCGGGTGGGCCAGGCCGTAGCCGTCGCAGACGACCAGGCCGGGCGGGCAGGGCAGCGCGTCCAGGGCGGCGAGGACGGTCGGGATCTCGCGGAAGGCGAGCAGACCGGGCACGTACGGGAAGGAGATCCGCCCGACGGCCGTGGACTCGGCGACGACGCCGAGGGTCGCGGCGTCGAGGACGACGGCGGCCGCGGCGACGACATCGCGTTCGTCGTCGTAGGCGACGTCCACACCGGTCACCCGGCCCGTACCGGGCGGCGGCCCCGGCTCGTCGAGGACCGCGCGGGCCCGCAGTTCGTCCTGGACGGCACGGGCCCGCTCCTCGGTCGCGGGCCAGTCGGCGGGGGTCTGCGCGGTCACGGTCCTCATGGTGGCCGCAAGCCTACGGGACCCCGGAGTACGCTCGCGATCATGTTCGTACTGGAACTGTCCTACACCGCCCCGCTGGAAGCCGTCGACGCCGTGCTGGAGGAGCACGTGGCGTGGCTCGACGAGTTGTACGCGCGGGGAGTGGTCCTGGCGTCCGGGCGCAAGGAACCCCGCGACGGCGGAGTGATCATCGCCGTCGCGGAGGACCGCGCGCGGGCCGAGGAGATCACGGTGGGCGACCCCTTCGTCAGGGCGGGCGTGTGCGCCTACCGCGTCACCGAGTTCGTCGCCACGAAGACGGCACCGGCGCTGGAGCCGTACCGGGAGACCCCGGGTTAGGGCGCAGGGCTCACTTGCCGAGCGCGCGCCGCAGCTCGCCCTTGTTCATGTTCGAACGGCCGCTGATGTCGCGGCGCTTGGCCTCCTGGTACAGCTGCTCCTTGGTCTGCCCCTGCGGCCCCTGGCGGTTGCCGGACCGCTCGCCGCCCCGCTTGCTCGGCGACTTGTCCCGCGTGGACGTGCGGCTGGCGGTCTTGGACTCGCCGGACTGCGCGCGCTCCTTGTTCACCGTCCGGGCCGCGATCTCCTTGGCGCGCCTGGTGCTCGCGCCACGGTCCTCGGCGCTGTCCTTGATGTGCTCGTACTGCCGCTCCCGCTTGGAGCTGGAACCGCTCGGCATGTCCGCTCACTCCTCTCACGTTCGGTGAACGGGTACCCACGTTACGGAGGAGCACCCCGCCCCGCGCGGCGTCAGGGCTCCAGCCGGGCGACCCGGCCCTGCTCGCCGGCCGCCCAACAGCCCAGGTCGGCGGTGCAGTCCACGGTGTCGTACGAGCCCGTGTCGACCGTCCGCCAGGTGCGGCCGCCGTCCGTGGTGAGGTCCGTGCCGGTGGGGCCGACCGCGAGGGCCGCGGTGCGGCTGTGCGGGAGCCAGGCGACGCCGGAACGGTAGGCGCCGGGCGAGCGGCCGGCGGACCGCCAGGTGCCTCCGCCGTCGGTGGTCCGCGCCGCCGCCCTCGGGGAGGTCCGGCCGGGGCGGAAGTCGCCGCCGACGGCGAGCCCGTGGACGCGGTCGCGGAAGGCGAGGGCGAAGACGCCCCGGGCCGGGTCGCCGGCCGGGACCGGGGCGTCGGCCGTCGTCCAGGTGAGTCCGCGGTCGGCGGAGTGCAGCACGCGTGCGCGTGCCGCGCCGCCGGTGGCCAGCCAGACGTCCTTCGGTCCCGAGGAGACCAGGCACTGGCCACTGGCCGCGAACCCGGCCTCGCCGTTCTGCGCGGCCGGCATGCCCCGGCTGGGCAGCACCTTCCAGGAGCGTCCGCCGTCGCTGGTCGACAGGATCCGGAACTTCCCGTCCACCGGGTCGCTCATGGCGAGGCCGTGCCGGCGGTCGAAGAAGGTGAGGCAGTCGTAGAAGGCCCGCGGGTCGGTGTTGCGGAAGGACTCGGTCCAGGTGGCCCCGCCGTCGTCGGTGCGGTAGACGCGGGACGCCTCGCCCTCGCCGATGGCCAGCACCACGGCCCGCCGGGCGTCGAACGCCTCGACGTCGCGGAACTCCAGCCCTCCCGCACCCGGTGGCGAGACGTTCCGCCATGTGTCGCCGCCATCGGTGGTGCGCAGGACGGTGCCCCGGCTGCCGGCCACCCAGGCGGTGTGCCGGCTGACCGCCGCGAGGCCGCGGAAGCGGACGTCGAACGCCCCGGCGGCGCCGGTGTCCTTCAGGTCCCAGTGCGGTCGCTGGTGCGCCTGCGCGGGGGTCGCCGCCGTCAGGACGGCGAGGGCGGCCGCGGCCACCGTCCCCGCGATCACCGCCCGTCCCGTGCGCCCGCCGCCGGTGCGGGCCGGCCGTGCCGTGCGTCGCATGCTCCCCAAGCGCCTCATGGCGGGCGAAGCTAGCCCACCGCTTCCGCTCCGTCCAGAGGACCGGCGACGGCACGCGCGCCCGCGCGCGAGTGGTCCAAGTGCCTTGCGCGGCACGCGAGGAGAGTCCGGTCACTCCCGTGCATGAACGCGGTGACAGAGGTCACTCGCTCATCGTGTGCACGGATTGGCTGATTCCGTCGTCTCTTCCAGTGCCCGGCCCAACCACCCCCCGCCCGTCCAGCCGTCACGAGGGAGCAAGGCGTTGTCCACCGTCATCGAACAGCCGGTCGAGGCGCGTCTCGTCGCCGCCGCGCCGCGTATGCCGAGCATTCCCGCCACGCTGCGCTACGACCGCAGCGATCCGTTCGCCGTCCGCATGACCTTCCCGGCCCCGGCCACGCTCGAAGGCGTGGAGGTGTGCTGGACGTTCTCCCGCGAGCTGCTCATCTCGGGCATGCAGGAGCCGGACGGCCACGGCGACGTGCGGGTGCGGCCCTACGGGTACGACCGCACCGTGCTGGAGTTCCACGCGCCCGAGGGCACCGCCGTGATCCACGTCCGCTCGGGCGAGCTGCGCCGGTTCCTCCAGGCCACCGGAGAGCTGGTGCCGGTCGGGCTTGAGCACCTCCAGCTGGACCTGGACCACGACCTGGCCGAGCTGATGCGCGGCACCTGCTGAGAGACCCCCGGGCCCTGGCGGACCGCCTCAGCCGCCGCCCGGCGACGTCGCGGCGGCGTCCGCCGTCTCCGCGCGCAACGCGCCCCGCACCTCGAGCAGGATCTCGCGCAGGCCGGGCACCGACGCCGCGCCGCGTTCGGTCAGCTCCGCGACCCGCGCCTCCCGGCCGGCTCGGGTCGCGGCGGCCCCGGCGTCTCGCGGCTCCGCGGCCGCCGCCAGCACGGCCACGACCGCGTCCCGCTCGGAGACCTCACCGGCCGGCACCGCGCCCTCCAGGACGGCCCGCGTCCGCGCGCTCAGCGTCCGCGCCGCCGCGCCGCGTGCCAGGACGTACTCCACCGAGGGGAAGACGCCGAGGACCCGCCTCCGCTCGGCGCGCAGGCAGCCCTCGGCCACCAGTTGCTCCCGGGCGGCGTCGAAGGTGACCCGGGCGTACCGCCGCACCCAGGTCCGCCACCTGTGCGGCAGGGACTCGCGGACGAGCTCGAGCAACCCGTCCAGGACGGCGTCCCCGGTGCGGGAGTCGAGGTCGACGGGGACGGCGATGCCCTCGTCGTCGGTGAGCAGACCACGCCGTGCCAGCTCGGTGAGCGCGCCCGCGCGCACGAGGCGGTGGACCCGGGCGGTGTCGGTGGCGCCGGGCCTCGTGGGGTCCCAGGCCAGCAGGCAGAGCCGGGCCGGCAGGGAGAGCGAGCCGTCGGGCACGGGGTGCCTCCTAAGGGCCGTGAGACCGAATCTACGGAAAAACGTTGACAGTCGGACCGGTCTCTCATACTGTGTACGACGCTTCTGTTGCCGCCGATTGGAGAAGGACGTTGCTCGTCTGAGGTCCTGAGACACCGCGTCACATGTCAACGCATGCCACATGTGTACGCCGCGTGCGACCTCGGCGTTCGAGCCGTCCTTGCGGAGCAGGGCTTTTTTCGTGCCCCAGCACTCCCCGGGACCCTCCTTCCCCGCCCGACGGCGGTCGCCGCCTCCCGGTGTCTCGATACGCGTTTGCCCCTGACGGCTTCAAGCAACCGCGGAGACCGTATGTCTATTTCGATCACCTGCACGTCCCTCTCCTTCGCCTGGCCCGACGGCACCCCCGTCTTCGAGGGACTGGACACCTCCTTCGGTACCGGACGCACCGGGCTCGTCGGTGTCAACGGGTCGGGAAAATCGACCCTGTTGAAACTGATCGCCGGTCGGCTCAGCCCGGCCGAGGGCCATGTCCGCCTGGTCGGCGAGGTCGGCTACCTGCCGCAGAACGTCACGCTCGACACCACGCTGCGGGTCGACGAGGCGCTCGGCATCGCCGCGCAGCGCGCCGCACTGCACGCCATCGAGGCCGGTGACGTGGCCGAGGAGCACTTCGAGACGGTCGGCGACGACTGGGACGTCGAGGAACGCGCCCTCGCCGCGCTCGGCGAACTCGGACTGGGCCATGTGGGCCTCGACCGCACCGTCGGCGAGGTGTCGGGCGGCGAGTCGGTGCTGCTGCGGCTGGCCGCGCTGCTGCTGCGCCGGCCCGACGTCCTGCTCCTGGACGAACCGACCAACAACCTCGACCTGTACGCGCGCCGGCGGCTGTACGCGGCCGTCGAATCCTGGCCCGGCGTCATGGTCGTGGTCAGTCATGACCGGGAGCTGCTGGACCTGGTCGACCAGATCGCCGACCTGCGCTCCGGGGAGATCACCTGGTACGGCGGCAGTTTCTCGGCGTACGAGGAGGCCCTCGCCGTCGAGCAGGAGGCGGCCGAGCGCATGGTGCGGGTCGCCGAGTCCGATCTGCGCAAGCAGAAGCGCGAGCTGACCGAGGCCCAGATGAAGCTGGCCCGCCGCAAGCGGTACGGCCAGAAGATGTGGGACCAAAAGCGCGAGCCGAAGATCGTCATGGGGGCACGCAAGCGCGCGGCACAGGAGTCCGCGGGCAAGCACCGCATCATGCACGAGGAGAAGCTCGCCGAGGCAAGGGAGCGGCTCGACGACGCGGTCGAGGCCGTACGGGACGACGACGAGATCCGCGTCGACCTGCCGTACACGGCCGTGCCTCCGGGCCGGTCCGTGCTCACGCTGAGGGACCTGGAGCTGCGGCACGGGGCCCGAGTGGGTGGGCTGGACCTGCACGGCCCGGAGCGGATCGCGCTGATCGGCCGCAACGGCGCGGGCAAGTCCACGCTGCTGCGGACCGTCGCCGGCGAGCTGGAGCCGGTGGCGGGCGAGGCGACGGCGCACGTGCCGTTGCGGTTCCTGCCGCAGCGCCTCGACGTCCTCGACGGCGGGCTGTCCGTCGCGGAGAACGTGGCCCGGTTCGCGCCGGGCGCCACCAACAACCGGATCCGGGCGCGGCTGGCGCGCTTCCTGTTCCGGGGCGCCCGTGCCGACCAGCCGGCGGACACGCTGTCCGGCGGCGAGCGCTTCCGGGCGACGCTGGCCGCACTGATGCTGGCGGAGCCCGCCCCGCAGCTGCTGATGCTGGACGAGCCGACGAACAACCTGGACATGGCGAGTGTCCGGCAGCTCACCACGGCGCTGGAGTCGTACGAGGGGGCGCTGATCGTGGCCAGCCACGACATGCCGTTCCTGGAGTCGATCGGCATCACCCGGTGGCTGCTGCTGGAGGAGGGAGAACTTCGGGCAATCACGCCAGAGGCTGTCGGGTATCCCGCCTAGCGTCGCCCGCATGAGCGAGTTCATCACCATCACCGGAGCCAGGGAGAACAACCTCCAGGACGTCACCCTCCGCATCCCGAAGGGCCGGCTGACCGTGTTCACCGGCGTCTCGGGGTCGGGGAAGTCGTCGGTCGTGTTCGACACGATCGCGGTCGAGTCGCAGCGCCAGCTGAACGAGACGTTCACCTGGTTCGTGCGCAACCGGCTGCCCAAGTACGAGCGCCCCCACGCGGACGCCCTGGAGGACCTCTCCCCCGCGATCGTCGTCGACCAGCGGCCGGTCGGCGGCCACTCGCGCTCCACCGTCGGCACCATGACCGACATCCACTCGGCCCTGCGCGTGCTGTTCTCCCGGCACGGCACGCCCAGTGCCGGGGCGGCGACGGCATACTCGTTCAACGACCCGTCGGGCATGTGCCAGGGCTGCGACGGGCTGGGCCGCACGGTGCGCCCCGACTGGGGCCGCATCCTCGACCCGGCCCGGTCGCTGGCCGACGGGGCGGTCCGCTTCCCGCCGTTCGCCGCGGGGACCTGGCAGGGGCAGGCGTACACCAACAGCGACGAACTGGACCCGGACAAGCCCGTCGGCGACTTCACCGACGAGGAGCGGGCGTTCCTGATGCGCGGCCGGCCCGGCAGCAAGGTCACCGTGAACGGCACGAGCGGCACCTGGACCACCGAGTACGAAGGGCTCGCCGACCGCTTCGAGCGGCTCTACCTGAAGCGGGACCTGTCGGCGATGAGCGAGAAGACCCGGCACCTGGTGCGGGAGTTCCTGGTCGAGGGCGACTGCCCTGACTGCGGGGGCGCCCGGCTGAACGCGGCGGCGCTCGCCTCCCGGATCGACGGGCACTCCATCGCCGACTGCTCCCGCATGCAGGTCACCGACCTCATCGCCGTACTGCGGCGGATCGACGACCCGGTGGCCCGGCCGGTCGCCGGGGCGGCCGTCGCCGCGCTGGAGCGGATCGAGGCGATCGGCCTCGGCTACCTCAGCCTCGACCGGGAGACCGCCTCCCTCTCAGGCGGCGAGGGGCAGCGGCTGAAGACGGTGCGGCACCTGGGCTCCAGCCTGACCGGGATGACGTACATCTTCGACGAGCCCAGCGTCGGGCTGCACCCGCGCGACGTCGGGCACCTCGGCGACCTGCTGCTGCGCCTGCGCGACAAGGGCAACACCGTGCTGGTCGTCGAGCACGACCCGGACGTCGTCGCGCTGGCGGACCACGTGGTCGACATGGGCCCGCGGGCGGGAGCCGGCGGCGGCCGGGTGGTGTTCGAGGGGACGCCGGGCGAGCTGGTCGCGGCGGACACGCTCACCGGCCGCTGTCTCGGACGCCGTACGACGGTGAAGGCGGAGTCTCGGACGCCGACCGGTGAGCTGTGGGTGAAGGGCGCCGACCGGCACAACCTGCGGGACGTGACGGTGGCCTTCCCGACCGGCGTGCTGACGGCGGTCACGGGGGTCGCCGGGTCGGGCAAGAGCACGCTGGTCGCGGAACTGGTCGCCGGACATCCGGACACGGTGGTCGTCGACCAGTCGTCGATCGGCGTCTCGGCGCGCTCCACCCCGGCGACGTACCTCGGGATCATGGACACGGTGCGGAAGATCTTCGCGCGGGAGACGGGCGCGGAGGCGGGCTGCTTCAGCTTCAACTCGGCGGGCGCGTGCGGCACCTGCGAGGGGCGCGGGATCATCTGCACCGACCTGGCCTTCATGGACCCGGTGACGACCGTCTGCGGCGACTGCGAGGGCCGGCGCTTTGGGGAGGAGGTGCTGCGGCTGACCGTCGGCGGCCGCTCCATCGCCGACGTGCTCGGGATGACCGCCGAGCAGGCCCTGGACTTCTTCACGGACACCGGCGTACGGCGGCGGCTGCGCGCCCTGCACGACGTCGGCCTCACCTACCTCACGCTCGGGCAGCCGCTGTCCACCCTCTCCGGCGGCGAGCGGCAGCGGATCAAGCTCGCGACCCGCCTGCACCGCACCGGCGCGGTGTACGTCCTGGACGAACCGACGACGGGGCTGCACATGTCGGACGTGGCGGGGCTGCTCGCCCTGCTGGACCGGCTGGTCGACACCGGCAACACGGTCGTGGTCGTCGAGCACAACCTGGACGTGGTCGCGCACGCCGACCACGTGATCGACCTCGGCCCGGACGGGGGCCGCCGCGGCGGCCGGGTGCTCTTCGAGGGCGCTCCGCGCCTGCTGCTCACCGCGCGGAACTCCAGCACGGCGGAGCACCTCAGGAGGGCCACGGGGCACTGACGGGGTTTCGTCCGCGCTGGACCGCCCTGCATGATGGCCGGCCGAGGGGCTGGTCACCCACGTCGAACGCGGCCGGGGCTCCCGGGTGGTCGCCGCGATCGGGCACATCCTCGACGACGGACGTGCCGTCGCTGGTACCTCGGGCGAGTTCGAGCAGGTCGAAGGCTGTGTGACGTGCCTCTCGCTCCGGCTGCGGGACCTGTACGTCTGAGGGACGGGCACGTCACCCGTTCGACCCCGGGACCTGCGGGTCTCGGGGTCTTCGCATGCCCTGCCGAACGGGTGCTGATCAGCGACCTTTACAGTGCGTTTAACCTACGCCCTCGTAACCTACGGTTTCGTAGCCTACGATCCCGTAGGTTCCGTTCGCCGGCCCGCTCGCCGGTTGCTCTTCCGCTCTGTTTGTCGCACGTCCCCTGGAGTTCTCCGTGACGATCGTCTCCCCGCACCTCGGCAGTTCCGCCGAATGGACCGACGCCCGGCTGCTGTACGCGCTGGAGGAAGTGGTCGAGAAGGAGCTGAACCGGCATCTGACGGTCGCCAAGGACTGGATGCCGCACGAGTACGTGCCGTGGACCGACGGACGGAACTTCCCGGGCCTCTTCGAGGACGGCGAGGCCTGGGAGAAGGACCAGTCCAAGGTCACCGAGATCGGCCGGATCGCCCTCGTGGTGAACCTCCTGACGGAGGACAACCTCCCCAGCTACCACCACGAGATCGCGAGCCTCTTCGGGCGCGACGGCGCATGGGGCACCTGGGTGCACCGCTGGACCGCCGAGGAGGGCCGGCACGGCATCGTCATGCGGGACTACCTGCTCACCTCCCGGGCCGTCGACCCGGACAAGCTGGAGCAGTTCCGCATGGCCCACATGAGCGAGGGCTTCGAGTCGGACAACCGGCACTCGATGCTGCACTCGGTGGCCTACGTCGCCTTCCAGGAGCTGGCCACCCGCATCTCGCACCGCAACACGGGCCACCAGTCCGGCGACCCGGTCTGCGACCGGATGCTGGCCCGCATCGCGACCGACGAGAACCTGCACATGGTCTTCTACCGGAACCTCCTCAAGGCCGCCTTCGAGCTCGCCCCGGACCTCACCATGCAGGCGGTCCGGGACGTGGTGGTGAACTTCCGGATGCCCGGACACGGCATCCCGGGCTTCGAGCGGGCCGCCGCGCAGATGGCGATCGGCGAGGTCTACAACCTGCGCATCCACCACGACGACGTGATCCAGCCCGTGCTGCGCTTCCTGAAGATCATGGAGATCGACGGGCTGGGCCCCGAGGGGCAGCAGGCCCAGGAGGAACTGGGGCTGTTCATGGGCGGCCTGGACTCGGAGGCCGCCAAGTTCGACGAGAAGCTGGCGGCGCGCAAGGCCCGGATGGCGACCCGCGCGGCGCACTGACCCGCGCCCGCCACCCGACGCCGGTGGCCCGCCGACGCCGCCCGGATCCCCGGGCGGCGTCGGCGCACGCGGGCGCGGCCGGGCCCCGTCGACAGCCGTCAGTCGTAGGCCGTCGTCACTCGTAGGCCGTCGTCTCCTCCAGTGCCGCATCCCGTACGTCGGCGACCGGGTGGCGGCGCAGGGTCCGCAGCAGTGCGCGCCACGGCGGCGGCCAGTCCTCTCGGCCGCCCAGCGCGCCGGTGACCGCGACGGCCATCAGTCCCTCGGCGGGTCCGCCGTGGTCGGCCAGTGCGACGGCCTCGGCGAGCAGGGCCCCGGGGTCCGCGGCCTCTCCCCGGCTCTCCAGCCGTTCGCGCACCGTGTCGGCGACCCGTGCGGCGAGCGCGGGGCGGCCTGGACCCGCCAGGGCGGTCACCCGGTCCAGACGCGGCGGTACGGCGGCCAGGTCGGCGCAGGCGGCCGCCAGCCCGGCGGCCTGCGCGGCGTAGGCGTCGTACCCGCCGAGGAGTTCGGCTGCCGCCAGCGCGGCCGGCCGGCGGGCCGCCACGGTGCCGAGGCCGGACCCGCCGAGCTGCTCGACGAGCGCCACCACGCGCTGCCGTGCCGGACGGTCACGGCCCTCCCCGGCGTCGTCGTCCTCGTCGGCGGACGAGCCGGCCAGCGTGCGCAGCGCGTCCACCAGTCCGGCCAGTCCGTGCGGCGAACCGGACGCCGCTTCCGTCAGGGCACTCGCCGCACAGTGCCACGTCTCGCGGTTCGAGAGGTCCGTGAGCGCCTCGACGAGCACCCCGGGCGCCTCGGCCGCCCATGGGGTCCAGCGGGCCAGCGCGCGGAAGGCGCTGAGGGCGGTCGCGGTGTCGTCGGTGGCGGCGACCGAACGCACCAGCCGCGCGTACCGGGCGCGGTGGGCCTCCGGCAGGTCCAGCGGAAGGACCCGCAGCACCGCCGTCCGCAGCACCGGCGCACCGGCCGCGGCGTCGTGCAGCAGCTCCCAGACCTCCTCGTGTTCGAGCAGCGCGCCGGCGGACGCGACACAGGCGGCGCGGACGTCGGGGTGGGCGCCCGGGCGGGCGTACACGTCGGTGACCAGGGCGGCCGCTTGCGGCCCGGGGAGCCTGGCGGCGGCGAGCCGGACCGCCTCCTTGCGGCTGGTCACCTTGGCGTCCGGTGCCCGCAGTACGTCCCGCAGGTGGCCGGCGAGTCGCGACGGCGGTACGTGCCGGGACGCCTGGGTGGCGGCGTACACGGCGACGCGGGCCCGGTCGCCGCCCGCGTGGGCGAGCAGTTCGGGCAGCACCTCGGCGGCCCGGTCGGTGCGGGCGAGGGCGGCGAGCGCGGCCTCGGCGATCTCGACGTCCGGCGACGCGGCCCAGCGGCGTGCGACGTCGGCACCGCCGTCGGGCACACCGGCGGCCTCCGTGACGGCCTCGGCGCGCTCGTGGCTCGGCAGCGAGGTGTCCGCGGCCCGGGCCGACAGGCTCCGCAGCAACCGCGCCTGCTGACGCGGTACCCAGCGCCGTACGTCCGCGGCCTCCACCCACACGGTGAGCTGCCTGCCCTCGGGCAGGAACCGGCCGTGCGGCGGCGTGTCGGCGAGCAGCACGCCGAGCAGGTCGGTGCGGCGCCGTGCGAGCAGCCGCCACACCACCGGCAGGTCGGCCGCCGACGGGTCGTGGGCCAGCACGCGCGCCACCCGTTCGTCGCGGGTGCGGACCGGCTGGAGCCACGCGAGCAGCGCGCCGCTCGCGGCCGTGACGTCACCGTCGCGGAAGGCCCGCCACAGCAGTTCCTGCAAGTCGGTCATGTCTTGCGCACGCCGGCCGGCGGACTCGGCGAACGCCAGGACCGGACGGTGGTCGCCCTTCGCGGCACAGGCCTGAAGCCACGGCCGCAGCGCCTCGAACACCAGCCGTTCCTGACCGCGCCGCAGGGTGCGGTCCAGGCGGCCCAGTTCCACGCGGCCGGTGCTCTCGGACAGGCGGACCAGGCTGCGCAGCGACCAGTCGACCAGGGCGCGCGGGCCCGTCGCCGCGTGCTCGGCCAGCACGGCGAGCGCCAGGGAGATCAGCGGCCGGCGGGTGCCGGCGGAACAGTCGCGTGCCTCGACGGCGTCGGTGACGACACGGTCCAGGTGTTCGGCGGACTCCTCGCTGAGCAGCGCGGCGCGGGTACCGGCCAGCGCCCGCAGGGCGGCGGCGCGCACCGGGTCCTGTTCGTTGCGCAGCCGTGCCATGTCCCGCAGGACGGCGGTGACGGCGGCCGGGTCGCCGGAGCGCGCGGCGTTGCCGATCAGCAGCGACCAGGCCCGGCTGCGGTCCTCGGCGTCCGGGCGCCCGGTGGCCGCCAGCAGCCGGTCGCGGACCTCGGCCACGGGCAGGAAGGACTCGGCAGTGAGGACCGTGATCGCGGGGGCTCCCCGCTCACGCGCGCGTGCCGCGGTCTCACGGGCCTCCTGTATCGCGTGCCGGCGGGGCAGCGCCTCCAGCAGCCCCGTGTCGACGGCGGCCTCCGCGGCTCCCCGCCCCTCGCGGACGGCCGTGTACAGGGCGTGGCGCCGGGCGGGCGGGAGCGCCCTCAGCAGGCGCGGGAAGTCGCCGTACGGCAGCCGGGTCCTGCCGTAGGCGACGAGTTCCGGCGAATCGGTGCGGGTCAGCCGGTACAGCGCCGTGCGCCCCAGCCGGTGCACGCCGGCGACGCCGGACCACGCGGGTGTGAGCAGCAGCCGCAGTACGCGTCGCGGGTCGGCGGCGGCGAGGGCGGGGAGGTGGGCGCGCAGCCCGTAGGGCAGCCGGCTCGGACCGTGGCGGTCCAGCAGTCCGAGCACGCGCGCCGGATCGAGAGGGGTCAGCGCCGTCACGGCCTGCGCGTACCGGTGCCACCAGGTGTCGCGCAACGCCTCGGGCAGCCCGGTCAGTTCCTCCTCGAGGACGTCCAGCAGTGTCGCGGGGTGCCGGGTGGCGAGCGCGCGCCACGCCCGGACGGCGTGCAGCAGGCCGGGCAGCAGCCGCGCCACCACCGGCGCGGTACAGCCCGGCAGCAGGCGGGCCGCCTCGGTGTCGCCCCAGTCGCGCCGGACCCCTTCGACCAGCGTCGGCGAGGGCGGCGCGGCGGTCGGCCACGATCGCGCGCAGCAGGTCCCGGCGGGCCGCCTCGGGCGCGTCGGCGAGCGCCGCCTCGAAGGCCGCGTCCGGTGTGCGCGGGCCGCGGGCGACCCGCAGGGCGTGACCGCGCACGCACGGGTCGGGGTCGGCGATGCGGTCCGCGATCCACCCGGCGTCGCCCGTGGCGGACGCGGCGATCACGGCGAGCCCGCGCCCGTGGGCTCCGCGCCGTTCCAGTTCGACCAGCACGGGCCGTGGGGCGGTCCATTCCCGCGCACGGCTGACGAGTTCCCGCGTGCGCCGCGGGTGGTCGAGCGGGTCCAGGGCATGCAGCAGGCTCTCGGCCTCGTGCTGCGCGACGGTCGGCGACATGTGGGGATTGTGCCTGCCGTGACACGCGTGCCCCAGCGAATTATCCGCGCCGCAGGGCCAGTCGCTCCTTCTCCGACAGTCCGCCCCACACGCCGAACCGCTCGTCATTGCTCAGCGCGTACTCCAGGCAGAGCGTGCGGATCGGGCACAGGGCGCAGATCCGCTTGGCGTCGCGTACGGAGCTGCCGGGCTCGGGGAAGAAGAAGTCGCCGCCGGTCTGTGCGCACAACGCCTCCTGCTGCCAGGCGAGGTCGGGCGTCGCGGTGGTTTCGATGTGCATGGCAGGAGCGTGCCGGGCGGCGAAAAACGTTCGATCAACGCGGGATCAACGCCGTTCGGTGGACCTCCGGCCACCCCGATGGTCCTCCGTCCCGCGCCGGGGTGCACGGCGGCGCGCGGAAGCGAGTAGCGAGTGGCGGTGCGTCCACGTCGCCTCACGCGCTCGCGCGGCGGACCAGGGTGGTCGGCAGCACGACTCCCGACGGTGCGGCCGCCGGGGACGGCGCGGTGTGACCGGCGCCCGGGTCGCGGTCCAGGCCGCGCAGGAGCATGCGGGCCATCAGCCGGCCCATCCCCTCGATGTCCTGACGGACCGTGGTCAGTGGCGGGTCGGTCTCCTCGGCGACCGGCAGCATGTCGTCGAAGCCGACCACGGCCACGTCGTCGGGCACCCGCCGTCCGCGCTCGCGCAGCACCCGGAGGGCGCCCGCCGCGGTGAGATCGTTGGCGGCGAACACGGCGTCCAGGTCGGGGCGGCGGTCCAGCAGTTCCCGCATCGCCCGCTCTCCGCCGCCCGAGGTGAAGTCCCCGCGCGCGACCAGCCCCTCGTCGGCGTCCCCCCGCACGTCGCGGAAGCCGGCCAGCCGGTCGGCGGCGGAGGTCTGGTCGAGTGGACCGGTGATGTGCGCGATGCGGGTGCGGCCGAGGCCGGCGAGGTGGCGCACGGCGTCGCGGGCGCCGCCGCGGTTGTCGCTGTCGACGTAGACCACGCCGTCCCGGCCGTCGTCCCAGCCGGGGCGCCCGCCGAACACGGTCGGCACACCGGCGCCGCGGACGAGGCCGGGCAGCGGGTCGTCGAGGTGCAGGGAGAAGACCAGCGCGCCGTCGACATGGCCGCCGGCCAGGTAGCGGCCGACGCGCGCGTGGTCCTCGCGGCCCTCGGTGAGCAGCAGCACCAGTTGGCTGTCGTGGGCGGTCAGCTCCTTGCTGATGCCGCGGAGTTGCTGGGCGAAGTACGGGTCGGCGAAGACCCGGGTCTCCGGCTCGGCGGCGACCACGGCGACGGCGTCGTGGCGTCTGGTCACGAGGGAGCGGGCGGCCTGGTTGGGCACGTACCCCAGCTCCTCCACCGCGCGCCGGACCCGCTCGGCCAGCGCCTCCCGCACCCCGTGCGCCCCGTTGACCACCCGGGAGACGGTGGCCCGCGAGACCCCGGCCCGCTCGGCCACGGCCTCCAGCGTGGGACGTGGCGCTGTGTCGGTCACTTCTGGGCTCCTCGTCGGCGGCTGCGGCCAGGATAGCCGCAGCCACCGGACGGGAGAGAGCGCTGTCGTCACCGTCCGCCGGGCCCGTCAGTGCCGGTGCGCGGGCGCCTCGGCGGTCTGCTCGCCGTCGCCGCTCCCGTGCGCGTGCTCGTGCGGGTCGTAGCCGGGGATGGTGCCGTCCGGCTTCTTCACCAGGAACAGCCCCACCATCCCCATGTCGGAGTGGCTCTGCACGTGGCAGTGGTACATCCACGCCCCGGCGCCCACCCCCTCCCCCGCGATGATCTGGAAGCCGAAGGAGTCCGCGGGTCCGGTGATCTTGTTGTCGATGACCTGGCTCGGGTCGTCGGGGCCGGTGAGCATGCCGGTGCGGTTGTCGGCCCAGCGGTGACCGTGCATGTGGAAGGTGTGGTAGTACTCGCCGTGCGTGATCATCACGATCTCGACGCGGTCGCCCACGGTGGCCTCGAAGTCCGGGCCGGTGTGCGGGTCGCGGTTGTTGATGAGCATGTCGTTGAAGACGATCGTGTGGGTCGCGTCCGGCAGTACGTCGCCCTTGCGGCGTACGATCACCGGGCCGTACAGGCCCTTGCGGATGCCTCCCGTGCCGTGCTCGGTGCCGACGACGTGGTCGTGGTAGTGCCAGTAGCCCGCACTGCCCGCCCGCCAGGTGCCGTCCGAGCGGCGGCCGGGCTTGTGGGTGCGCCAGGTGTAGGTGCGGGTGCCGCCGGGCTCGACGTCGCTCTTGTTCATGGCGGTGCCGTCGCTGGAGATCTCGTAGTCCAGGCCGTGGACGTGCAGGCTCGCCCGCACGTCCATCGTGTTCGTGAACTCGATGTGCAGCGTGTCGCCCTCGTTGAGCTCGATCAGCGGGCCGGGGATGGACGCCTTGCCCTTCTCCAGGCCGTAGCCCATCTGGCCGTCGGGCAGCTTCTCGGCGTACATCTTGATGTGTCTCACCTCGCCTCCGGCAGGTGCCGTCGGCGCCGTGACCCCCTTGCCCTCGGCCACCGCGCCCGCGGCCTCCGGGGCGATGGACAACGATGTCGCGACGGCCGCGCCGCCCAGCAGTACGCGTCGGTTGAAGCCTCGCCTGTCCATGCCGAACTCCCCACGCCGATACGGAATTTGCGGAGACGCAGCCAATGGATCGTCGGATCGTCCTGATTGGCTGTAGTGAACCTGATGGGCTGTGATGAACCTGTGGGACGGTACCGGCTGCCGACCGGTTTATCCACACTCAGGACAAAGTTCGTTGGATCCCGGTCATACCTATTGGCGTACCGCGCAAAGAGGTCTAGCTTCCTTGGCGCTGCTGCCGTGACCTAGGAGGTGCCCATGCCCTTAAAAGGGTTGAGCGCGAGAAGCAGAGGCTGGGCGGCGTTCGCCACCGCCGGTTTCGTCGCCGCGGGACTGCTGGCCGGCCCGGCCGCCAGTGCGCGTCCGGCGCCGGAACCGTCCCTGACAACGATGTCGATCAAGTCGCCGCCCGGCGGCGCGAACGTACGGGTGCTGATCTTCTACGGGTCCGCCGCGGCCGGCGACGAGTCACCGGTCGTGAACGCCGGTATCTCGGCCATCGAGCGGATCGGGCTGTCCGGCCCGGCGAAGGAGCGCTTCCGGGTCGAGGCCACGGACAACGCCGGCGTCTTCACCAACGACAAGCGGCTCAGCCGCTTCAACGCGGTCGTGTTCCTGACCGGCGGCGGCGACGTCCTGACGCCCGCGCAGGAGGCCGGCCTGGAGGCGTACATGGAGGCCGGCGGCGGGTTCGTCGGCATCCACGACGCGGCCCGCGCGGAGCCGTACTCGGACTGGTTCACCGGTCTGGTCGGCGCCCGCCCGGCGGCCTCCGGTCCCACCAAGGTCCAGCGGGCCGTCGTCGAGGTCGGTGACCGGCGCCATCCGGCCACCAAGGACCTGCCGATGGAGTGGAAACGGCCCGACGAGTGGCTGAACTGGCAGAAGAACCCGTCCGGCGAGGTCCACACCGTGGCCCGGGTGCGCGAGTCGTCGTACGCGCCCGGGGCGAGCGCCAACGGCTGGGACCATCCGGTGAGCTGGTGCCGTGACTACGACGGCGGCCGGTCCTTCTACACCGGCATGGGCGGCACGGTGTCGTCGTACGACGAGACCGACTTCCGCGCCCATCTGCGCGGCGCCCTGCTGTGGACCACGCGGCTGGCCCAGGCCGACTGCAAGGCCACCATCACCGGCAACTACAAGGCCGAGCGCCTGACCGAGCCCAACCAGCCGGGCCACAACGACCAGATCGGCGAACCGCACGGCCTGGTCACCGCCCCCGACGGCCGCGTCTTCTACATCGGCCGGGGCGGCGCGGACGCCTCCCAGCCCGTGGTCACCGACTGGAACGACCCGGACATCGGCAAGGGCAAGGGCGAGATCCACGTCTGGGACCCGAAGACGAAGGAGGTCACCCTCGCCGGTGAGCTGACCGTCTTCGGCAACAAGGGCGGCGGCGACGAGCTGACCAAGGTCGAGGAGGGCCTGCTCGGTATCGAGCTGGACCCGGAGTTCGAGGAGAACGGGTGGGTGTATCTGCACTACACACCCCACTCCGAGATCAACCGCGAGACCCACATGGCCGAGCGGCGCGTCTCCCGCTTCACGCTCGACCAGGCGACCGACAAGCTGGACCTCGGCAGCGAGAAGGTGCTGCTGAAGTGGCCGGTGCAGATCCACAGCTGCTGCCACGCGGGCGGCGGGATGGCCTGGGACTCCAAGGGCAACCTGTACATCGCCACCGGTGACAACAACTCCAGCGGCTTCAGCGGCGGTTACTCCGGCAACAACCCGGAGCCCAACTACAAGGGCGTCTCCTTCGCCGACGCCCGCCGCACCGCCGGCAACACCAACAACCTCAACGGCAAGATCCTGCGCATCCACCCGGAGCCGGACGGGACGTACACGCTCCCCGAGGGCAATCTGTTCACCGGGAAGGAGACCGCCGAGGGCGGCGGCAAGACGCGCGGCGAGATCTACGTGATGGGCGTCCGCAACCCGGCGCGCATCTCCGTCGACAAGAAGACCGACGTCCTCTACGCGGGCTGGGTCGGCCCGGACGCCGGCGCACCGTCGCCGACGTGGGGTCCGGCGAAGTACGACACCTTCGCCGCGATCACCGAGGCCGGCAACCACGGCTGGCCGTACTGCATGGGCAACAAGCAGCCCTACCGGGACCGGAACCTGCCGGACCCGTCGAAGCCGCTGGGCTGGTACGACTGCGACGCCCCGAAGAACGAGTCGCCGAACAACGACGGCCTGGTCAACCTGCCGCCGGTGACCGGCAACAACATCTGGTACTCGCCGCAGGGCGGCGGCCCCGACTTCCCGCGCGACGAGAACGGGATCCCGTCGTACGAGCAGGACGAGGCCACCTACAAGCTGCCCTGGCTCAAGGGCGGCGGCCAGGCCGCGATGAACGGCCCGGTCTACCGCCACGACGCGGCCGGCGACAGCAAGGTCGCGTGGCCCGCGTACTGGGACGGCAAGTGGTTCGTCGGTGACTTCTACGACGCCGACCAGCCGCGCAACGCGGTGCTGATGGACCCGGAGACGATGGGCGACGGCGGTCTGCCGGTGCACTCGGAGTCGCTGAAGAAGATCGTGCCGGTCGGCAACGACGGCATCAAGAACCTGATGGGCTGGAAGTTCGGCCCGGACGGCGCGCTGTACGTCCTGGACTACGGCCGCGGCTTCTTCACCTCGGACTCCAAGTCGGCCCTGTGGCGGGTCACCTACGAGGGCGGCGGCCCGACGCCGGCCGCCGAACAGCTGGCGAGGGGGACCGAGTGATACGCCAACGAAGAGTGTGGGCCGCGCTGCTGGCCGGCCTGCTGATGATGCTCGGACTGCAGGCGACGTCCGCCTCCGGGCAGCCCAGGACCGAGGCGAAGGCCGCCGCGGCGGACCAGGTCCTCACCTGGACCGCCGGCAACGACATCACCAAGTACACGTCGGCGCCCGAGACGGCGGTGGCGGGTCCGGCCACGATCGTCTTCGAGAACAGCGAGGCGACCGGCAACACCACCGGCATGCCGCACACGCTGACGTTCGTGACCAGCGACCCCGAGTACAACCAGGACGTCCAGCTGAACATTCTGGCCAACCCCTTCGACGACCAGGGCGGCAAGCACACCGCCGAGGTCACCCTCACCCCCGGCCGCTACCTCTACCACTGCACGATCCCCGGCCACGGGGAGATGAAGGGCGTGCTCGTGGTGACCGAGGGCGGCGGTGGCGAGGACACCACGGCGCCCGCGACCTCGGCGGAGGTCGGCGGCACGCAGAACACCGACGGCGCCTACGTCGGCTCCGCGACCGTGACGCTCGCCGCCACCGACGAGGGCGGCTCCGGCGTCGAGCGCATCGAGTACGCCATCGGCGTCGACGGCGCCTGGCAGCCGTACACCACGCCGGTCGTCGTCGACCAGGTCGGCGAGCACACGGTGCGATACCGGGCGTTCGACAAGGCGGGCAACGCCGCCGAGGAGAAGAGCGTCACGTTCGCCGTGGCCGCCCCGGACACCGACGACACGACCGCGCCGGAGACCTCGGCGACCATCAGCGGTGAACGGAATCCGGACGGTGCCTACATCGACATGGCGACGGTGACCGTCACCGCCTCCGACACCGGTTCCGGCGTCAACACCATCGAGTACGCCCTCGGCGCCGACGGCGCCTGGCAGCCGTACACCGCGCCCGTCATGGTGCACGAGGTCGGCGAGCACACGGTGCGCTACCGCGCCACCGACAAGGCGGGCAACGCGGCGGCGGAGAAGAGCGTCGCCTTCACCGTCGTCGCCGCTCCCCCCGAGGACACCGTCCCGCCCGTGACCGGCGTGACCGTGGAGGGCAGCAAGGACTCCGACGGCGCGTACGTCGGCAGCGCGAAGGTGACCGTCAGCGCCACCGACGAGGGCGGTTCCGGGGTGGCCGGCGTGGAGTACTCGCTGGATGCCGGGCCCTACCTGGCGTACACCGGGCCGGTCGTCGTCGACCGGGTGGGCCGGCACACCGTGGCCTACCGGGCCAGCGACAAGGCGGGCAACACCTCCGAGCCGCTGACCGTGAGCTTCACGGTGGTCTCGGGCCAGGTGCCGCCGCCGCCCTGCCCGGAGTACGACGAGCGCCTCACGGTGATCGTCGGCACCGTCGACACGGGTGTGCCGAACCGGGTGACCAACAACCGGTGCCGGATCAACGAGCTGATCGAGGACGAGAAGGACTGGTCCTCGCAGCAGCTGTTCCTCAAGCACGTCCGCGAGGTCGTCGAGGCGCTGCGGGACGAGGGCGTCATCGACCGGCGGGAGGGCCGGGCCATCAACAAGGCCGCGCGTCAGTCGAAGATCGGCGTGCCCGGCCAGACCGAGGGCTACCGGGCGATTCTGGACGGCTCCCAGGAGTCCTTCGCCAAGTGGCAGCAGGTGGGCGGCGGTTCGTTCGCGCTGAACGAGGACGGCTCGATCACCTCCAGCACCAGCACGCCCGGCATGGGCATGCTGTGGTTCCCGGAGCGCAAGTACGGTGACTTCTCGCTGAAGCTCCAGTGGCGGGACGACGCGCCGGGCACCGCGAACACCAACGGCGGCGTCTTCGTGCGCTTCCCGCAGGTCCACGACCACCCGGAGGAGTCCCGGCCGGAGTGGGTCGCGATCAAGTACGGGCACGAGGTGCAGGTGTTCGACAGCCCGACCGGCGACATGTACAAGTCGGGGTCGGTCTACGGCTTCGACCGGGTGGGCCTGGCCGGCGCCGGGGTGACCGAGAAGGGCACCTGGAACGACTACGAGATCCGCGTGGTCGACCAGCACTACTCGATCTACCGCAACGGCAAGCTGATCAACGAGTTCGACAACACCGGCGGCCAGGACTTCTACCCGCCGCGCTCGGACGACCCGGGCACGGACGGGCGGCGTTACGCCTCCGGCTACATCGGGCTCCAGGTCCACGGCACCACGGATGTGGTGTCGTACCGGGACGTGAGGATCAAGGAGCTGTAGCCCAGCTCCTCCTCAGCTCTTCTGAGGGCGCGGCTTCTTCGCGCGGCTCGGCTGTACCCGGCTGGGTTCCCCCGGCATCTTCGGATACTCGGGCGGGTACGGCAGATCTCCGAGCCCGTGGTCGTGCTCGTCCTTCGTCGCCAGTTCCAGCAGGGCGTCGAGGGAGTACCTCGTGTCGTCCATGCCCGCGTGCACGTCGCCGAGTTCGGCGAAGCGCGCGGGCATGGTCGTGATGTCGAAGTCCTGCGGGTGCGCGACGCCCACCTCGTCCCAGGTCAGCGGCGCGGAGACGGGCGCGCCGGGGCGGGGCCGCACGGAGTAGGCGGAGGCGATGGTGCGGTCGCGGGCGGTCTGGTTGTAGTCGATGAAGATGCGCTCGCCGCGCTCCTCCTTCCACCACTTGATCGTGACCCGGTCCGGCATCCGACGTTCCATCTCGCGGCCGACGGCGATGGCGGCGCGCCGCACCTGGGTGAAGGTCCAGCGTGGCTCGATCGGCACGAAGACGTGGATGCCGCGTCCGCCGGAGGTCTTGGGCCAGCCGCGCAGACCGCCGAACTCCTCCAGCACGGCACGGAGTTCGTGGGCGGCGCGGGCGGCGTCGTCGTAGTCGGTGCCGGGCTGCGGGTCGAGGTCGATGCGCAGTTCGTCGGGGTGGTCGACGTCGTCGCGGCGCACCGGCCAGGGGTGGAAGGTGAGGGTGCCGTACTGGGCGGCCCACAGCACCGCCGCCTCCTCGGTGGGGCACATCTCGTCGGCGCTGCGGCCGCTGGGGAAGGTGATGTGCGCGGTGGGGATCCAGTCGGGCATGCCCTTGGGGGCGCGCTTCTGGTAGAACCACTCGCCGGTGATGCCGTCCGGGTAGCGCTGGAGGGTGGTGGGCCGCTCGCGCAGGGCGCGCAGGATGCCGGGGGCGACCGCCTGGTAGTACCGGGCCAGGTCGAGCTTGGTGTAGCCGTCCTCGGGGAAGAAGACCTTGCCCGGGCTGGACAGCCGCACGGTCCGTCCGCCCGCTTCCAGTTCCACCGCTTCCGCCATGCGAGCCACGGTAGGCGCACCCGGGTCGCCTCGCACATCAGGCGGGCGGGCCGCCCGGGGCCCGCGGGTCAGCGGACGTCCCGGGCGGCGCGGGGCGCTACTCGGCCAGTGACCCGTTGCTCATCCTGACCCGGCGGCCGGTGAACCGCCGGGCGACCATGCGGTCGTGGGAGACCATCACCAGGGCGCCGGCGTAGAGGTGCAGGGCCTCCTCGAAGTCCTCCACCAGCGCGGGTGAGAGGTGGTTGGTGGGCTCGTCCAGGAGCAGCAGGTCCACCGGGTCGCGCAGCAGCCGGGCCAGCGCCAGCCGGCGGAGCTGCCCGGTGGACAGGTCGCCGACCGCCGTCCCGAGGTCGGGGAGGCGGAACAGGCCGAGGCCCAGCAGTGCCCCGCGGTGCTCGGCCGGAGCGCCGGGCAGTCCGGCCGCGTAGGCGTCCAGCAGGGTGCGCCGCGGGTGGGTGACCGGGGTCTCCTGGGGCAGCCAGCCGACGCGTTCGGGGCGGGCGCACGTGCCCCGGTCGGGGTGCAGGTCGCCGGCGAGGACGCGCAGCAGGGTGCTCTTGCCGGCGCCGTTCGCGCCGGTGACCAGGATGCGCTCGCCCGGGTCGACGGTGAAGTCGTGGACGGCGAGCCGGCCGCCGACGGCGACCCGGTGCAGGTCGGCCAGCGGGCCGTGGTGGTCGGCGTCGCCGCCCTCGACCCGCACCCGGAAGCGCAGGGGCGCCGGGGGCGGCGGCACCGGGTTCTCCTCCAGGCGCCGTACCCGTTCCTTCGCCTGCCGCACGCGGGCGGAGATCTGCTTCTCCACGCTGCGCTGGTGACGCTGGCCCTCGCGGTCGGCGTTGGCCCGGCGCCGGGGGCCCGCGGCCATCGTGTCGGCGGCGCGGCGGGCCAGGGCGCGCTGTACGGCCAGCTCACGCTGCCAGTCCGCGTACTCCTGTTCCCAGCGGCGCCGGGTGCCCGCCTTGGCGCGCAGGTATCCGGCGTAGCCGCCGCCGTGCCGGTGCACGGTGCGGCGCTCGCCGTCCACCTCCCACAGGGCGGTGGCGACGCGTTCCAGGAAGACGCGGTCGTGGGAGACCGCCAGGACGCTGCCGCGGTGGGCGCGCAGGTGCTCCTCCAGCCACTCGACGGCCGGTACGTCGAGGTGGTTGGTCGGTTCGTCGAGCAGCAGCAGCTGGGGTGCGGCCGCCAGCAGGCAGGCCAGGCCCAGGCGGGCCTGCTCTCCGCCCGAGAGGCTGCCGAGACGCCGGTCGGGGGTGATGTGGCGCAGGCCCAGTCCGTGCAGGGCGGACTCGACCCGGGCGTCGACCGCGTAGCCGTCGCGGGCCTCGAAGGCCTCCAGCAGCTCGCCGTACGTGGCGAGCAGGCCGTCCAGTTCGCCGGGGCCGGCCTCGGTCAGCGCCTGCTCGGCCCGGCGCAGGGCGCTCTCCAGGGCGCGCAGGTCAGCGAGGGCGTGGTCGACGGCGTCCTGGACGGTGTCGTCCGGGGGCAGGTCGGGGGTCTGCGGCAGGTAGCCCGCGCCGCCCGGGGCGTGGACGCGGACGTGTCCGGCGTCGGGTTGGTCGGTGCCGGCCAGCAGGCGCAGCAGGGTCGACTTGCCGGTGCCGTTCTCGCCGACGACGCCGATGCGCTCGCCGAGGGACACCGACTGGTGCACGCCGTCCAGGAGCGGCCGGCCTCCGGGGGCACGGACGACGTCGTCCAGGACGACCTGGAAGGCGCCCGAGCCGGGCGTGGACGTGGCAGGGGTGGTGGGGCAGGTGGGGGCGTCAGAGGTACGCCGGTGCATGGGTGATCCGCCATATCGGAAGAAGTGAACAGGTGACCGATACGGAGCGGGGCAGCCGGAATCACGCCGCTTGCGCGCGGCGGCATCGGCGCCCGGTCTCCCGGGGCGGTATCAGATGTAGAAGTAGTAGAACCTGATCACCGGGCAAGCTTAACAGGCGGGGCACACGGGCCGCTCATACAGTCGGAGCATGGATCTGCCCGTCATGCCCCCCGTGAAGCCGATGCTCGCCAAGTCCGTGGCGAAGATCCCGCCGGGCATGCACTACGAGGCCAAGTGGGACGGCTTCCGGTCCATCGTCTTCCGCGACGGTGCCGAGGTCGAGCTCGGCAGCCGTACGGGCAAGCCGCTGACCAGGTACTTCCCGGAGCTGGTCGCGGCGGTGCGGGAGAGGTTGCCCGAGCGGTGCGTGGTGGACGGCGAGATCGTGATCGCGCGGGAGGGACACCTGGACTTCGACGCGCTGACCGAGCGGATCCACCCGGCGGACTCCCGGGTGCGGATGCTGGCCGAGAGGACGCCGGCCTCGCTGGTCGCCTTCGACCTGCTGGCCCTGGACGACGAGTCACTGCTCGACACTCCCCTCGCCGACCGGCGGGCCCTGCTGGTCCGGTCGCTGTCCGGCGTGACGCCGCCGGTGCACGTGGCTCCGGCGACGGACGACATCGAGGTGGCCCGGCAGTGGTTCGAGCAGTACGAGGGGGCCGGGCTGGACGGGATCGTCGCCAAGCCGCTCGACCTGCGCTACCGCCAGGACGAACGGGCCATGTACAAGATCAAGCACGAGCGGACGGCGGACGTGGTCGTCGCCGGGTACCGCCTGCACAAGAGCGGCCCCGTGGTCGGCTCCCTGCTGCTCGGCCTCTACGACGACAAGGGCGCCCTCCAGCACGTGGGCGTCAGCGCGGCGTTCACGATGAAGCGGCGCGCCGAACTGGTGGAGGAGCTGGAGCCACTGCGCATGGACGACGTCCGGGGCCACCCGTGGGCGGCATGGGCCGAGGAGTCGGCGCACGAGTCGGCGCGGCTGCCCGGCGCACCCAGCCGCTGGTCGGGCAAGAAGGACCTGTCCTGGGTGCCGCTGCGGCCGGAGCGGGTGGTCGAGGTGGCGTACGACCACATGGAGAACGGGGCGCGCTTCCGGCACACGGCCCGCTTCCGCCGGTGGCGCCCGGACCGGACGCCGGAGAGCTGCACCTACGCCCAACTGGAGGAGCCGGTCCGCTACGACCTGGCGGAGATCCTGGGCGGCCCCTGAGAGAGCGGGATCAGGGTTTCATGAGCACCTTGACCGCGCCGTCCTGCTTCTTCTGGAACATCTCGTACGCGTGCGGCGCGTCCGTCAGCGGCACCCGGTGGGTGGCGAAGTCGTCGACGCCGAGGGGGTCGTCGTCGGTGAGGTACGGGATGATCTCGTCGCTCCAGCGGCGTACGTTGGCCTGCCCCATCCGCAGCTGGATCTGCTTGTCGAACAGGGTGAGCATCGGCATCGGGTCGGCCATGCCGCCGTACACGCCGGACAGCGAGATCGTGCCGCCGCGCCGGACCAGGTCGATGGCGGTGTAGAGGGCGGCGAGCCGGTCGACGCTGAACCGCTCGGCCAGCGGGCCGCCGATGGCGCGGGGCATCACCGCGGCGGCCTGCTGCACCATCTTGGCGGCGGCGCTGCCGTGTGCCTCGGTGCCGACCGCGTCGATCACGGCGTCCGGCCCGCGGCCGCCGGTCTCGTCCTGGATCGCCGCGACGAGTTCCTTCTCGTTGTCGAAGGAGCGCAGGTCGTAGGTCTCCACGCCCCGCTCGCGGGCCCGACGCAGCCGCTCGGGCACCAGGTCGATGCCGAAGACCCGTGCGACGCCCTTCGCCTTCGCGATCCGGCAGGCCATGTCGCCGATCGGGCCGAGGCCCAGCACGGCGAGGGTGCCGCCCTGCGGGACGGCGGCGTACTCGACCGCCTGCCAGGCGGTGGGCAGCACGTCGGAGAGGTAGACGAAGCGGTCGTCGGCCGGCCCCTCGGGCACCTTGATCGGTCCGTACTGGGCCTGCGGCACGCGCAGGTACTCGGCCTGGCCGCCGGGGACGGCGCCGTACAGGCGGGTGTAGCCGAACAGCGGGGCGCCCATGCCCTCGCCGGTGACCTGGGTCGTCTCGCACTGGGTCGGCAGTCCGGTGCCGCACATGAAGCAGTGCCCGCACGCGATCTGGAACGGGACGACGACCCGGTCGCCCGGCTTCAGACCGGTCACCTCGGGTCCGACCTCCTCCACGATGCCCATGGGCTCGTGTCCGAGGATGTCGCCCGGCGTCATGAACGGCGTGAGCACCTCGTACAGGTGCAGGTCGGAGCCGCACAGTCCGGAGGACGTGACGCGGATGACGGCGTCCGTCGGTTCCTGGATCTTCGGGTCGGGCACCTCCTCCACCCGCACGTCCCGCTTGCCCTGCCACGTCACTGCCTTCATGGCCTCGCGCTCCCTCCGTCGCCCGTACGCGTCGGTCTTGCGTCCGCCGCCGGGTACCCGGGCGCTCGTCGGCCGAACCGTGGACCGTTTCGTCCGAACAGCGGATTATGCGCCCGTCCCCGCGTGCCGTATCAACTCCGGCCAGGTATCGCACTAAAAGCTCTTAATAGCTTCAAAGAGCGCACAATCGATGACAGAGGATGGGTGGCGGGTGGTCGGAATGCGACGAAGGACGCACAGGTGGCGGGGCGGTGCGTTGCTGACGGCGGCGGTGGCGGTGTCGCTGGCGGCGGGCTGCACGACCGGGCCCGGGGCGCGCGAGGACGGACGGGCGCCGAGCCCGGAGAGCTCGGCCAGTACCGAGGCGGGCCGTCAGGGCGGCTCGGTACTGGCCGTGAAGGTGGACAACGTGCGCCAGGCCCGCCCGCAGACGGGCCTGGCGGCGGCGGACGTGGTCTACGTGGAACCGGTGGAGGCGGGCCTGAGCCGTCTGATGGCGGTCTACGCGACCGAGCTGCCGGAGTCGGTCGGGCCGGTGCGCAGTGCCCGCGAGTCGGACCTCGACCTGCTGCGCCAGTTCGACCGGCCGACGCTGGCGTTCTCCGGCGCGCAGAGCAAGCTGCTGCCGCTCATCGACGAGGCGCCGCTGCGTGCGGAGCCGCCGGGCGAGGACTCCGACGCCTACGTCCGCGACGCGGACCGGCCGGCCCCGCACAACCTCTACGTGCGTCCCGGCCGGCTGCTGTCGGGGCCGCCCGGCGCCGACGCCCTGACCACGGATTTCCGCTACGGCGAGAAGACGCCCGAGGGCGGCCGGGAAGTGTCGTCGCGCACGGTGCGCTACCCGTCGGCGTCCTTCACCTTCACCTGGTCAGAGAGCCGTGACCGCTGGCTGGTCGGCATGGACGGCGACCCGGCCCGCACGGCCGACGGCGGGCGCCTGGCGCCGGCGACGGTCGTCGTGCAGCACGTGGACGTGCGCGAGTCCGACTTCCGGGACTTCCGGGGCAACTACTCGCCCTACGTCGAGTCGGTCGGCTCCGGCAAGGCGGAGGTGCTGCGTGACGGGCGGGTGTACGACGCGGCCTGGAAGCGCGGCACGGCGACGGACGGCACCGCCTTCACCGCCCGGAACGGCACGCCGCTGGACTTCGCCGAGGGCCAGGTGTGGGTGGTGTTCGTCGACTCGACGAACACCACGGACAAGTCCTGATCAGCAGGCTGATCACCTCGGCGCGTCAGCGGGTTCGGCCGGGTTGCGGAGCCCCTCGGCGGCGTCCGCGACCCGGCGGATGAGGTCGAAGAACACGGTCTGCTCGTCGGCGGAGAGCGGGGCGAGGAAGACCTGGTTCATGCGAGCCGTCCGTACCGCCAGCTTGCGGTGGACACGCCTGCCCTCGTCGGTCGGGCGCAGCAGGAAGCGGCGGCCGTCCCGCGGGTCACGGACCTTGTCCAGCAGCCCGCGGCGGCCGAGCCGGGTGATCACCTCGGCGATGGTGGACCGGTCCAGGCCGACCCGCTCCCCCGCCGTGCGCTGGTCCAGTCCCGGCTCGGCGACCAGGGCGTTGAGGACCGCGAACTGCGGCGAGGTGGTCTCCTCCGAGACCATCGTGTTCCACAGCAGGTAGTGCGCCTGCTGCAGCCGCCGGGCCAGGTGCCCGGGATGGGTGGTCAGGTCGACCGCGGCCATGTGCACTCCTGTGGTCATTTCGTTGGTGCACTGACGATACATCGGCCGCACTCCGGCTGTCCGTAGCCACTCCAGGCGATCCACCTCCTGTTTTTCCAGGTCTTGACGGTCTGGTCGTCCAGTGGGAGCGTGTGGGGAACCTCGCTGAAATACTCAGTGCCCTGATTAATTTGAAGAGATGGGGCTTCTCGGATGGACAAGGTGGTGGCCACGGCCGCCGAGGCGGTGGCCGACATACCGGACGGCGCGTCGCTCGCCGTGGGCGGCTTCGGTCTCAGTGGTGTGCCCAACGTGCTGATCCAGGCGCTGTACGAGCGCGGTACCGGTGGACTGTCGGTCGTCTCCAACAACTGCGGGGCGATGGAGTCCGGGCTGGCGGTGCTGCTGGCGGCGGGGCGGATCGCCCGGGTGACCGGTTCCTACATCGGGGCGAACAAGGAGTTCGCGCGCCAGTACCTCGGCGGTGAGCTGGAGGTGGAGATGATCCCACAGGGCACGCTGGCCGAGCGGCTGCGGGCCGGCGGAGCCGGGATCCCCGCCTTCTACACCCCGGCCGGGGTGGGCACACAGGTCGCCGACGGCGGGCTGCCCTGGCGCTACGACGGCTCCGGCGGGGTCGCGCTGGCGTCGCCGCCGAAGGAGGTCCGCGAGTTCGACGGCACGGAGTACGTGCTGGAGCGCGGCATCCGCACCGACTTCGCCCTCGTCCGTGCGGCCAGGGGCGACCGGCACGGGAACCTGGTGTTCAACAAGTCGTCCCGGAACTTCAACCCGCTGGCGGCGACGGCCGGCCGGGTGACGGTCGCCGAGGTGGAGGAACTGGTCGAGCCGGGCGAGATCGACCCGGACGCGGTGCACCTGCCGGGGATCTTCGTGCAGCGGGTGGTCGCGCTGACGGCCGAGCAGGCGGCGGACAAGAGGATCGAGCGGCGGACGGTGGGTTCCTGATGGCCTGGACGCGTGAACAGATGGCCGCGCGGGCGGCCCGGGAGCTGCGGGACGGCCAGTACGTCAACCTCGGCATCGGTCTGCCGACGCTGATCCCGAACTACCTCCCCGAGGGCGTGGAGGTGACCCTGGAGTCCGAGAACGGCATCCTGGGCACCGGCCGCTACCCCACCGAGGAGGAGGTGGACCCGGACCTGATCAACGCCGGCAAGGAAACCGTCACCGTCCTGCCGGGCGCCTCCTTCTTCGACTCGGCGCTCTCCTTCGGCATGATCCGCGGCGGGCACATCGACGTCGCGGTCCTCGGCGCGATGCAGGTGTCCGCCATGGGCGACCTGGCCAACTGGGCCATTCCCGGCAAGATGATCACCGGGATCGGCGGGGCGATGGACCTCGTCCACGGCGCCCGCACCGTGATCGTCGTGATGACCCACACCGCGAAGGACGGCTCGCCCAAGATCCTCCAGGAGTGCGCGCTGCCGCTCACGGGCAAGGCGTGCGTGAACCGGATCATCACCGACCTCGGCGTCCTGGACGTCACCGGCGACGGCCTCGTCCTGGTCGAGTCCGCGCCGGGTGTGACCGTCGACGAGATCACCGCCCGCACCGATGCCGAACTGACCCTCGCGGAGGACCTGAAGTGAAGGACGTCTACGTCGTCGACGCGGTCCGCACCCCGTTCGGCAAGTACAACGGCTCCCTCGCGGCCGTACGCCCGGACGACCTGGCCGCGCACGCCGTCCGTGAACTCCTCGCCCGCACGCCCGGGCTGGACCCGTCCCGCGTCGACGACGTGTACTTCGGCAACGCCAACGGCGCCGGCGAGGAGAACCGCAACGTCGCCCGCATGGCCGCCCTCCTGGCCGGCCTGCCCACCACCGTCCCCGGCGTGACCGTGAACCGGCTCTGCGCCTCCGGCCTCGAAGCGGTGATCCAGGCCGCCCGCGCCATCGCCGTGGGCGACGCGTCGATCGCGCTGGCGGGCGGCGTGGAGTCCATGACCCGCGCCCCCTACGTGCTGCCCAAGTCGGACCGGCCCTTCCCGGCCGGGCACACCGAGCTGTACTCGACCACCCTGGGCTGGCGCATGGTCAACCCGCGGATGGACCCGCAGTGGACGATCCCCCTCGGCGAGTCGGCGGAGCTGATCGCCGACAAGCACGGGATCTCCCGCGATCAGCAGGACGAGTACGCCCTCGCCTCCCACCACAAGGCGGCCCGCGCGCAGGCCGACGGCCTGTTCGACGGGGAGCTCGCGCCCGTCCCCGTGCCGCAGCGCAAGGGCGACCCGGTCGACTTCGCCGCCGACGAGTGCGTACGCGCCACCGCGTCCCTGGAGGCGATGGCGAAGCTCAAGCCGTCCTTCCGCGAAACCGACGGCACGGTCACCGCCGGAAACGCCTCGCCGCTCAACGACGGCGCCGCGGCGCTGCTCCTGGTCGACGAGGAGGGCCTGAAGGCCACCGGCCGCGAACCCCTCGCCCGGATCTCCGCCACCGGCGTCTCGGCGACCGACCCGCACTGGTTCGGGCTCGCCCCCGTCGAGGCCGTGAACCGCGCCCTCGCCAAGGCCGGCCGCACTTTCGCCGACCTGGACGTCCTCGAGCTCAACGAGGCGTTCGCCGCCCAGGTGCTGGGCTGCGTCGCCGAGTGGCCCGAGTTCGACCCCGCGATCCTCAACCCCCAGGGCGGTGCCATCGCGCTGGGCCACCCGCTGGGCGCCTCCGGTGCCCGCCTCGCCGGCACCGTCGCCCACCAGCTCGCCCGCAAGGGCAGCGGCACGGGCGTCGCCACCCTCTGCATCGGCGTCGGCCAGGGCCTCGCCCTCGTCCTCGACCGCTAGTCACCCACGGGACCTCCTATGACTCTCACCCAGCACGACATCGACGCGGAGATCGCGGCCGAGCACGCCGCGTACGAGAAGCGGGTCGCCGACGGCGGGCCCGTCGAGCACCACCCGCGCCGCGACTACGTCCCCTACCGCTCCTCGGTGCTGCGCCACCCCAAGCAGCCGCCGGTCGCCATCGACGTCACCAAGGACCCGGAGCTGGTCGAGCTGTCCTCCCCCGCCTTCGGGGAGCGGGACATCACCGAGATCGACAACGACCTGACCCGGCAGCACACCGGGGAGCCGGTCGGCGAGCGGATCACCGTCTCCGGCCGCCTGCTCGACCGCAACGGCAAGCCCGTGCGCGGCCAGCTCGTGGAGATCTGGCAGGCCAACTCGGCCGGCCGCTACGCCCACCAGCGCGAGCAGCACGACGCCCCGCTGGACCCGAACTTCACCGGGGTGGG
The DNA here is from genome assembly GCF_028473745.1 of Streptomyces sp. M92. NCBI lineage: Bacteria > Bacillati > Actinomycetota > Actinomycetes > Kitasatosporales > Streptomycetaceae > Streptomyces > Streptomyces sp. M92. The sequence goes on along the minus strand of NZ_CP101137.1, from coordinate 4,642,369 downwards.
CCGCACCCTCTCCGACGACGACGGCTTCTACCGCTTCACCACGGTGCAGCCCGGCCCCTACCCGTGGCGCAACCACGTCAACGCCTGGCGCCCGGCCCACATCCACTTCTCGGTGTTCGGCTCGGCGTTCACGCAGCGGCTCGTGACCCAGATGTACTTCCCGAACGACCCGCTGTTCCCGTACGACCCGATCCTGCAGTCCGTCACGGACGACGCCGCCCGGCAGCGACTCATAGCGACGTACGACCACAGCCTGTCCGTGCCCGAGTTCTCGCTCGGCTACCACTGGGACATCGTGCTCGACGGCCCGAACGCCACCTGGATCGAAGAAGGACGCTGACCACCATGACGAAGACCGACACCAGCGGTCCGGAGAACGTGCTCCCCACGCCGTCGCACACGGTCGGCCCGTTCTACGGGTACGCGCTGCCCTTCCGCGGCGGCGAGGACGTCGCGCCCGCCGGCCACCCCGACACGATCACCGTCCACGGGTACGTGTACGACGGCGAGGGCAACCCGCTGCCGGACGCGCTGCTGGAGGTGTGGGGCCCGGGCCCGGACGGCGAGCTGCCGACCGCCGACGGCTCGATGCGCCGCGACCCGGCCTCCGGCGGCTTCCTGGGCCGCAACGGCGTGGAGTTCACCGGCTTCGGCCGCATCCAGACCGACGCGAACGGCCACTGGTACGTGCGGACGCTGCGCCCCGGCGCACGGGGCGACAGCGCGCCGTACGTCAGCGTGTGCGTGTTCGCGCGCGGGCTGCTGGTGCACCTGTTCACCCGGATCTACCTGCCGGGCGACCGGGCGGTGCTGGCCGCGGACCCGCTGCTGTCCCGCGTGGACGCCGGGCGCCGCGACACGCTGGTCGCCGCGGACGAGGGCCACGGGACGTACCGTTTCGACATCCGCCTTCAGGGCGAGGGCGAGACGGTCTTCCTGGAGTTCCAGTGACATCAGCTGCCGACACGGGCCTGCTCGCACCCGGCTGGGCCGGCTCCCCGGCCGACGGGGCGACCGGGGACGGCGCGGTCCTGCGGGCGCTGCTGGACGCCGAGGCGGCCCTGACCCGGGCGCAGTCCGGGCTGGGGCTGGCCCCGGCCCCGGCGGCGGACGCGGTGACCGAGGCGGCCGACCCCGCCCGCTTCGACGCGCGCTCCCTGGCCGAACGCGCCCGCGCCGGCGGGAACCCGGTGATCCCGCTGGTGGCCGACCTGACCAAGGCGGTCGGCGAGGAGTACGGGCCGTACGTCCACCGGGGGGCGACCAGCCAGGACATCCTGGACTCGGCGCTGATGCTGGTCGCCGCCCGCACCCTGGACCTGCTGCTCACCGATCTGGCCCGCACGGAACGGGCGCTGGCCCGGCTCGCCGCCGAGCACCGGGACACTCCGATGCCGGGCCGGACGCTCACCCAGCACGCCGTGCCGACTTCCTTCGGGCTGAAGGCGGCCGGCTGGCGCGCGCTGGTCCTGGACGCGCGGGACCGGATCACCGCCGTACACGACGGACTGCCCGCCCAGCTCGGCGGCGCGGCGGGCACCCTGGCGGCCTTCGGGGCGTACGGGGCCGCGGAACCGCTCGCGCTGCCGGCGGCGTACGCACGTGAACTGGGCCTGCGAGCACCGCTGTTGCCCTGGCACACCCTGCGCACCCCGGTGGCCGACCTGGCCGGCTGCCTCGCCTTCGCCGCCGGGGCCCTCGGAAAGATCGCCACGGACGTGCTGACGCTGTCCCGCACCGAGATCGGCGAGGTCGCCGAGGGCAGCGGCGGCGGCTCGTCGGCGATGCCGCACAAGGCCAACCCGGTACGGTCCACGCTGATCGCGGCGGCGGCCCGGCGGGCGCCGCAGCTCGCGGCCACGCTGTACGGCTCGCTGGCCGCCGGGGACGAGCGGCCGGCCGGGGCCTGGCACGCCGAGTGGGAGCCGCTGCGGGACCTGCTGCGGCTGACCGGCGGTGCGGCCCGGGACGCCGCCGAGCTGGCCGAGGGGCTGCGGGTGCGTCCGGACGTCATGCGGGCGCACCTCGGCCTGACGCACGGGCTGATCGTGTCCGAGCGGCTCTTGGCCGAACTGGCGCCGGTGCTCGGGCGGGCCCGCGCCAAGGAGCTGCTGACCGAGCTGGCCCGGCAGGCGCACGCCGAGGACCGCACTCTGGGTGAACTCCTGGCCGAAACACCGGAGTTGAAGGACGTCGACCTCGGCCCCCTGACCGATCCCGCCCGTTACACCGGCTCCGCGGGAGCCCTGACCGACCGTGCTCTGGAGCGACGTTGACCCTCCTCAATCACCTGACCGAAGGCCCCGCCTCCGCTCCCCCGCTGCTGTTGGGGCCCTCCCTGGGCACCTCGTACGCCCTGTGGGACCAGGTGGCGCCGGAACTGTCCATCGGCCACCGGGTGGTCCGCTGGGACCTGCCCGGGCACGGCGGTTCGGCGGCGGAACTGATCGGGCCGGGCGCCACCGTCGGCGACCTCGCCCGACTGGTGCTCGCGCTCGCCGACTCGCTCGGGGTGGAGCGGTTCGCCTACGCGGGCGTGTCGCTGGGCGGCGCGGTGGGGCTGCACCTGGCCGTGCACCACCCGGAGCGGGTGTCGTCGCTCGCCGTCGTCTGCTCGTCGGCGCACTTCAACGGTGCCAAGGCGTGGGAGGAACGGGCCGCGACGGTGCGCGCCGAGGGGCTGGCGAAGCTCGCGGAGGGCGCGGACGGACGGTGGTTCACGCCCGGGTTCACCGTGCCGCGGCTGGTCCAGGACCACCGGGACACCGACCCGGAGGCGTACGCCGCCTGTTGTGACGCGCTGGCCGCCTTCGACCTGCGGGACCGGCTCGGCGACATCGGCGTGCCGACGCTGCTGGTCGCGGGACGCGAGGACCCGGCGACGCCGCCCGCGCACCTGCGGCAGATCGCCGACGCGGTGCCGGGCGCGACGCTGACCGAGCTGCCGGGCGCCTCGCACCTGGCGCCGGCGGAGCGGCCCGAGGCGGTGCTGACCGCGTTGCGGGCGCACTTCGACGGCGGCGCCCGGCGCGGCATGGCGGTGCGGCGCGAGGTGCTGGGCGACGCGCACGTGGACCGGGCGCAGGGACGGCAGACCCCGTTCACGGCGCGTTTCCAGGACTTCATCTCGCGCTACGCCTGGGGCGAGATCTGGACGGACGAGACCCTGTCACGCCGCGAGCGCAGCATGATCACGCTGACCGCGCTGGTCGCGCACGGCCACTACGAGGAGCTGGCGATGCACGTGCGGGCGGCTCGGCGCAACGGGCTGACGCCGGACGAGATCGGCGCGGTGCTGCTGCAGACGGCGGTGTACTGCGGCGTGCCGGCGGCGAACTCGGCGTTCGCGGCGGCCCAGCGGGTGCTGGCCGAGGAGGACGGCGCGGCCGGCTGACCTCAGCCCACGTGCCCCGCCGCCAGCGCCTCGCGGGCCCGTGCCACCAGTCCGTCGGCGCCGCACGAGTCCGCCAGGGCCAGACCCCGGCGCAGCTCGGCCTCCGAGCGGGCCGCGATGCCGTACTCGACGCGGGCGGCGGCGTGCTCGTACTGGCAGGGTGACGCCTCCAGGTAGGCGACGGCCTGTCCGGCGAACCGGACCGCGCGCTGACCGGTCTCCAGCGCGGCGGCGCAGCGCAGGGCCTCCCCTATCGCGGTGTCCGTGCCGAAGCGCTCGGCGTGGCGGCGGGCGTCGGTGACGAGCCGGGCGGCGCGGCCGGGGTCTTCCGTGGCGAGGGCGCGGGCCAGTTCGGTCGTCCAGGGGTGCACCACCGGGTTGTGCCGGCCGCGGGCGGCGGCCGCCTTCTCGGCGGTCTCCAGCTCGTTGACGCCTTCCTTGGCGCGGCCGGTGGCGAGCAGCAGCCGGGCCCGTACGGGGCGCGGGTCGGGCAGCACGATGGTGGACGGGTAGGGCGGGTCGAAGCCGTACCGGTCGGCGACGGACCGTGCCTCCTCTACGTGGCCGCGGGCGAGCAGCGTGTCGATGAGGTTGCAGACCGCGGACCAGTACAGGGGCAGTCCGCGGCCGACGCGTTCGGCGATGCGCAGCGATTCGCGCAGGGACTTCTCGGCCTCCCGCAGCCGGCCCCGCCTGCGGTGGCCGAGGCCGACGTAGGTGTGCGCGAGGGCGAGGTGGCCGCCGCTCCAGCCGGCCGTCTCATACGTGTTCAGCGCCTCGGTGAACAGCGCCTCCGCCCGGTCGAGCCGGTCGGTGTAGGCGTAGGAGGTGGCCAGCATCATCGGCAGTTCGAGGCCCCACTCGGTGTCGGTCCAGCCGAGCCCGGGGGCGAGGCGGCCGTTGACGAGGGCCCGGTCGCACAGCTCGACGACCTCTTCGGCGTTCTCGCCGCGGGTCATGGCGTCGAAGCCGCGCAGGATGAGCAGGGCGCGTTCCGCGTTGTCGCGGCCGGTGCAGGTGGCGGCGAGTTCGGCGAGACGTTCGGACCGTCCGGGTGAGGGGGTCTCGCCGGGGTGGATGCCCTCCCACATGTACTGGACGGCCTGGAGCCGCAGCCGCACGGACGGGTCCGGATTGCGGGCGGCCTCCGCCTGGACGGTGCGGACGGCCTCTTCCAGCTGGTCGTTGTGGAGCAGGGCCTCGGAGAGCCGGAAGACCGCGTTCACGCGCTGCTCGCCGTCGAGGCCGGGCATGGCGAGGGCGGTGCGCAGGTGGCCGATGGTCGTGGCGGGCGCGGTGAGCAGGGTGGCGCAGCCCAGTTCGTAGAGCACCTTGGCGTGGATCTCGGGCAGCGGCGGTTCCTTCAGGGCCCGTTCGAGGCAGCGGCGGGCGGCTTCGGGGGCGCCGACGGCGAGGTGTTCGCGGGCGGCGTCGCGCAGCTGGCCGACGACTTCCGGGTCGTCGTCGGGGTACACCTTGAGGAGATGGCGGGAGGCGGCCGCCGCGCCGAGCCCGGAGTCGGCGACCAGCTGGGCCGCTATGCCGTGCATCGCCGTGCGCAACGCGCCGGGGATGGAGTTGTAGACGGCGGTGGCGATCAGGGGGTGGACGAACTCCAGGTCGTCCGCGTCCGGCCGGCCCGAGGCGGGGTCGGGCGCGGTGAGGATGCGGGCGCCCCGCAGCAGTTCGGCGCAGCGGGCGGCGTCGGCGCGGTCGAGGGTGAGGAGCCGCGCCACCATGTCCACGGTGATGCCGTCGCCGAGGATGGCGGCGGCCCAGGCGAACCGGGTGGAATCGGCGCCGAGTTGCTCCAGGCGGGCCACCAGGCCGCCGCCCCGGGCGGAGCGGTTGAGTTCACGCAGTTCGGCGGCCTCCGACTCGACCGGCTGGAGTTCGCTGTCCTGGACCTTGGCGAGGAGTTCGACGGTCTCGTACGGGTTGCCGCCGGTGACGGCCCAGACCTCGCGGCAGAACGCGGCGTCCGCGTGGTCGCCGAGGGTGGCCCGGGTGAGGCCGGCGGTGGCGTCGGGGCTGAGGACGTTCATCGGGAGGAGCGGCCGGCCCGCGGCGGCGGCCGCGTCCAGGTGGCGGGCGCTGTCGCCGCTGACGTCGCCGGGACGGCGGGCGACGGCGACCAGGACGGAGGTCTCGTCGAGGCGTTCGGCGAGCGCGGCGAGCCAGCGCAGGGTCTCCTGGTCGGCCCAGTGGGCGTCGTCGACCGGCAGGACCAGGGGCCACTCCCGGCGGGCGAGCCGGCGCACGGCGGCGACCAGGCCGTCGCACACGCCCTGCGGGTCGGCCTGCCGCTCGCCCGGCTCCGCTATGCCGAGGGCGGGGCCGGCGATGCCGTACCAGTCGCCGAGGTACTCGCGCGCCTCCTCGGGGAGCATGGACACCAGCGCGGGCTGGAGCAGTTGGCGCACCACGTTGAAGGGGACGGACCTGAGGGTCTCGCCGCCGCGCGCCGACCAGACGGTGCAGCCCCGTGCCTCCGCGATGCGGCGGGTCTCGGCGAGGAGCGCGGTCTTGCCGAGTCCGGCCTCGCCCCGGGCCACCAGAAGGGTGCCTGGGGAGGACCGGTCCGCGCACAGGGTGTCGACCGCCCGCGTGATGGTGGCGATCTCCTCGTCGCGCTCCCAGAGGGAGGCCGAGGCGGCGGCCGTCCGTCCCACCTCCGTCATCCCGCTACCTCCCCAAGTCGCCCGAATGACGTACAGGGCTCGAGCCTATCCGCCCGGCGGCCCGAACGGTGGGCTGTCCGGGCAGCAGTTGCCGTGTCGGGTGACATGCGGTAAAGCGCGGGCGACGCGCCGGGTCCGTCATCAGGGGCGGGGCGGGCGGTCTGCGTCAACTCGTCGCGGCGGCACCGTCGGCCGTCGGGCGGCCCTCCCGCCGGGTCCCGGCGCGGCGGGGCCTCTCATCCGGCTTTCACCGACGCCTCATACGGTGGGCCCATGACGCAGGTGACTCCTCCCGGGTGGTACCCGGACCCCGGACAGAAGCAGGACGGTCCCGCCACCGAGCGCTGGTGGGACGGCAAGGCGTGGACGGACCAGGTCCGTGCCGCGGGGCCGGCCGCCGCGGCGGGGCCGCCGCCCGAGCAGCCGTCCGCGCCGTCCCCCACGCCGCCGCCCGCACAGCCGGCGGCGCCCGGGGCCGCGGCCGGGCCGTATCCCGTGTCGCCCGGCTATCCCGTGCACCCCGGCTATCCCGGGTTCCCCGTCCAGCCGCCGTCCGCGCGGCGGCGACGGCTGCGGACCGGCATAGCCGTCGCGGCGGCCGTGGCGGTGCTGGCCGGGATCGGGATCGGCGTGTACGTGCTGACCGACGACGGTTCCGGCGGCAACAGCGCGTCGTCGCAGCAGGACCGGCGCGGTCCCGGTGGCCAGAACGACCCCTTCGGCGGGGAAGGCGGCGGGGGCGGCGAAGGCGGCAACGGCGAGTCGCCCGCGCCCGAATCGCCGGACGGGTCGGAGCCGCCCACGATCGACAGCGGATCGGTGACGGACCCGGTCAACGACATCAGCCTGCCCATCCCGGACGGCTGGTCCGGCCAGCAGTTCCCGGTCGGTGCGACGGTGACCTCGGACGACAGCTACGAATGCCCCGGCGACCCCGCCGAGACCTGCACCAAGGGCGGCGCGTACTCGGCACCCCAGGAGGTGCTGGAAACGAAGGGCGGTACCGCCGAGGAGGTCGCGAAGGCCGACATCGAGGCGAACGCCAAGGAGTCCTACGGCGACGCCTACGGCGGGATCACCTCGCACGAGGAACTGGCGTCGAAGGCGGTCACGGTCGCCGGGCAGAAGGGGTACCTGGTCCGCTGGAAGGCGGTCACCAAGGAGGGCTCCGACGGCTACGTCGAGTCGCTCGCCTTCCCGGCGCCCGCCGATCCCGAGCGCATCGTCGTGGTCCGCTTCGGCGTCGACGTCGAGGAAGGTGTGTCAGTCATCGACGAGATAACCGAGGGCATCGAGGTGGACTCCTCCGGTGGCGGGGGCGGCACCGGCCAGGACGTCTGACCGGTCCCGTGGAAACGGTCGGCCGGGCGGGGCGCCCCTCCGCTCAAAGGGGCCCCGCCCGGCCGGGGGTGCGCGCCGCCCCCGTCCCCACGGTGCGGCGCGGGCAGGCCACCGTCCAGTCATCCCGTGGACGGCGGCCTGAGTCTCAGGGGAGGCCGAGCGCCGGCAGCACGACGGCCTCCACGAACCCGACGAGGTACTCCCCGTCGGCCTGCTCGCCCTCGACGACGGGCCGCATCCGCAGCATGCCGAAGAGCTGCGCCGGCACGTACTCGAGCGCCGGATGGCCGGCCGGGACCTCGCCCCGGGCGACGCCCCGCTCGAGGATTCCGCGGAGCGCGGCGATCTCCGGCTCGACGAGCGCCTCGCGCAGCGCGCACTTGAGCTCCGGGTCCTCCATGACGGCGTGTCCGAGCGCCTGGAGCAGCCCCGTGTCCTTGCCCGCTCCCCCGCCCGCGGCCCAGGCGGCCTGCCGCAGGTCCTCGGCGAGCGAGCCCGTGTCGATCTCGGCGAAGCGCACCCGGCGGTGGGAGCGCAGCGCGGCGGCCACGAACTGGGGCTTGGTCTTCCACTGGCGGTAGAGCGTGGACTTGCTGCACCGCGTGCTGGCCGCGATGCCCTCCATGGTGACGGCGTCGTAGCCGCAGGACCGGATCTGTTCGATCACGGCGTCGAAGAACTCCTGCTCACGCTCGGGCGTGATCTTGGAGCGGCGCGAGGCGCCGGCCGTGTCCGGTCGGTCCGCGTCCTGCGACGTCATCGGCTCTGCTCCTCACCAGGTTCAGCGGCACTAGGGGGAGGCTCGAGGGCCCCGTGGTCCAGTGTGTCGAATGTCTATCGATACGCCAGTGTACCGGTACACCACCGTATCGGTACACTGGCGTATCGGAACGGGGTCGTATCGATGAGAACCGTCACACGGCCCCGCACCTGTGAGCCACACGCACCACCGTCAGCGAAGGGGCCGGGGGATGAATGCCCGCACCGAGCCTGCACCAGCGGGACCGGGCACGCCCGCGCGCCCGCCGCTCGTCCGTGAGCTCCTGCTCGTGGCAGGGCTCTTCCTCGTGTACAAGTTCGGCCGGCAGCTGGCGACGGGACACACCGCCGAGGCCTTCCGCAACGCCCACCGCGTGTGGGACTGGGAGCGCGTGCTCCGGATGCCCGACGAGGGCACGGTGCAGTCGCTGCTCCTGCACGGCGACAGCCTGATACACACGGCGAACACCTACTACGCCGTGGTCCACTTCCCGGCCACCGCGGCCTTCCTCGTCTGGCTGTACCTGCGCCGTCCGGCGCACTACGTCTGGGCCCGGCGGGTACTGGCCGCGCTGACCGGCGCCGCGCTCGTACTGCACCTGGTCTTTCCGCTCGCCCCGCCGCGCATGCTGGGCGCCACCGGCCTGATCGACACGGCGCGGGTCTTCGGCCCCTCGGTCTACGGCCCGCCGAGCACCGACGCGTTGTCGAACCAGTTCGCCGCGATGCCCTCGCTGCACTTCGGCTGGGCCCTGATGGTGGCGATCGGCCTGATCGTCACGACGCGGACGCGCTGGCGGTGGCTGTGGCTGCTGCACCCGCTGCTGACGCTGCTGGTGATCGTGGGCACCGCCAACCACTACTGGCTCGACGTGCTCGTGGCGGCCGTGCTGCTCGGTCTCGCCCTGGCGGTGCTCCGCCTGCCGCACGGGCCGCGGTGCGCCATGCCCCGTCGCCGCCCGGAGCCGCGGCGCCGGGCGGCGGAGCGGCACGAGCCGGTCGGGGCGGGCCGGTGAGCGCCGCGCTGCTCGCCGTCCTGCTCTCCCTGGTCTCCGCGTGCGCCTACGCCGCCGCGGCCGTGGCCCAGGAACGGCTGGCCGCCCGCGACTTCGGGGCGGGGGCGTTGCGACTGCTGGCCTCCGGCGCCTGGTGGTGGTCGGTCGCGCTCAACGCCTCGGCCGCGCTGCTGCACGTCGTGGCCCTCAAGTACGGGCCGCTGACGGTGGTGCAGCCGCTCGGCGCGCTCACCCTGGTCGTGGCCGTCCCCCTGGGGGCGCGGCTGGCGGGACGGCGGGTCGGCGCGGTCGAGTGGCGGGGCACCGGGCTGACGCTGCTCGGTCTCGGCGCGCTGCTGCTCACCGCTACCGGCCCCGCGCCCGACGACGTGCTGAGCGTGCCGGAGGCCCTGGCGGTGTCCGGCGCCACGGCGGCGCTGATCGGGCTGCTGTCCCGACCCGGCGCCCGGCCCGGCCTGCGGCACGCGACGGCGTCGGGCATCGCCTCGGGGGTGGCGTCGGCGCTGACCCAGACGGTGACGGTGGCCGCCACGGACCGCTCGGGGCCGCTGCTCAGCGTCCAGGTGATCGGGGTGGCGGTCCTGGTGGCGGCGTTCGCGGCGGGCGGGCTGCTGCTGTCGCAGACGGCCTACCGGGGAGGCCTGGGCGCCCCGCTGGCGGTGGTGACCCTGGCCAACCCGGTGGCCGCCGCGGTGATCGGGCTCTCCCTGCTGGGCGAGCGACTGCGGGGCGGCGCGGCCGGCGTGCTGCTCGCGCTGACCGGCGCGGCGCTGGCCGCCTGGGGCGTGGTCCAGCTGAGCCGGGCGACGCCGCGCCCGGCCGACACGGCCGGCCCGGCCGCGGCCGGGCCGGCGCTCGTCCCCGAGCAGGCCGAACCGCGACCGCGACCGCCGGAACCGGAGCCTGTGGGCCCCGCCCCGGCTCGGTCCGGACCGGCCTGGCCCGGGCCTGCTTGACCGGGACGGCCAGGAACCGGACGGGCCGGATCCGGACCGGCGGCACCTGCATGGGCCGCTACGCCCCGGACAGGCCGGACACGAACCGGAGGGCCCGGACCGGCCGGGTCCGCACCGACCGGACCTGGACCCGGACCGGTGAAGCCTGAACCGGCAGAGGTGCCGCCCCCCTGCACGCGAGTCCGGCCACCACGGGAGCCAGACCGGATCGCCCGGACGACGGGGCCCGGACGGGCGTTCCCTGCCCGCGGGCTGTAGCCGGCAGGACCCGCACACGCGTGACCGAACCGCCGGGCTCCGGGCGCCCGGACCGGCTTGGTTCCTGCGGCCGGACGGCGACCGGGAGAGCTCCTGCACGCAGGGACAGAACCGCGAGAGCCAGACCGGATCCGCCCGGACCGACGGGACCCTGGTACCACCGACGGTGTCCCGGCCGGGTTGGGCCGGGACACCTCGCGCGGCCGGGGCCGGTCGCGGGCGCCGTCAGTCCGTGACGATCGCCGGGTCACTCACCCCCGGCCGCCCGTTCTCCACGTGCCCGGCGAGGCGGCGCAGGAATGCCGGGTCGGACTCGGAGGTCACCGTCACGTCGTACCAGCGCCGGCTGCGCGCGAGGTCGACGGTGTGGTGCACGGTGGCGCCGGGGCGCACGGTGACGGTCCGGGTCCGGCTGCCGTAGCCGTCGGTGACGCGGAGGCGCGCGGTGCCGCTCCCGGCGTTGGTGAGGGTCAGGCGGAGGTCGTCGCCGGTGTGGCGGGCGGTGACCTCGCATCCGGTGACCTTGTTGGGGCCCCGGAAGGCGCGCAGGAAGCCGTTGGGTCCGTGCACGGTCAGGTCGTACGAGCCGTCCGAGTACGCCGAGTTCCACGTGTCGGCGATGCTCTTGCCGGCCTCGGTGGTGTACGTCCAGGGACCGTCGGTGCGGTTGCCGGAGGTGACCAGGAAGGCGGCGCCCGCCCGCGGGCCGGAGGCGAAGGTCAGCGTGAACCTGCCGGCCGCCGCGTCCACGGCACCGTCCACGTGCGGGGCGTACCGCAGGGGGCGGGCGGGGCGCAGGCCGCGTTCCTGGCGCGGCATGTCCGGGTCGGCGGGCGGCGTGGGACGGTAGTCCGGGTGGCGCTCGCGGTCCGGCGGCTCGTAGGCGTCGGTGTCCGGCAGGCGGGCCGGGCGGCTGTCCTTGCGGGAGAAGTCGAAGGCGCTGGTCAGGTCGCCGCAGATGGCCCGCCGCCAGGGCGAGATCTGAGGTTCGCGGACGCCGAAGCGGCGCTCCATGAAGCGGATGATCGACGTGTGGTCGAAGGTCTCGGAGCAGACGTAGCCGCCCTTGCTCCAGGGCGAGACGACCAGCATGGGCACGCGCGGGCCCAGCCCGTAGAAGCCCTCCCGGTGCCTGGCGCCGCCCTCGAAGACGTCCAGCGAGACGTCGACGGTGGACCGGCCCCGCGCGGCCGACTTCGGCGGCAGGGGCGGCACGAGGTGGTCGAAGAAGCCGTCGTTCTCGTCGTACGTGATGAACAGGGCCGTCTTCGCCCACACCGCCGGGTTGGAGGTGAGCGCGTCCAGGACCTGGGCGATGTACCAGGCGCCGTAGTTCGAGGGCCAGTTGGAATGCTCGGTGAAGGCCTCCGGGGCGGCTATCCAGGAGATCTTCGGCAGCCGGTCGGCCTTGACGTCGGCGCGCAGGTGGTCGAAGTAGCCGTCGCCGTGCTTCACGTCCGTGCCGGTGCGGGCCTTGTCGTACCAGGGGTCGCCGGGCTTCGCGTTCCGGTACCTGTTGAAGTACAGCAGGGAGTTGTCGCCGTAGTTGCCGCGGTAGGCGTCGTCGATCCAGCCCCAGTGGCCGGCCGCGTCGAGGCCGTCGCCGATGTCCTGGTAGATCCTCCAGGAGACCCCGGCCTCCTCCAGCCGCTCGGGGTACGTCGTCCAGTCGTAGCCGAGTTCGTCGTTGCCGAGGACCGGGCCGCCGCCCGTGCCGTCGTTGCCGGTGTGGCCCGACCACATGTAGTAGCGGTTGGGGTCGGTGGAGCCGATGAAGGAGCAGTGGTAGGCGTCGCAGACGGTGAAGGTGTCGGCGAGCGCGTAGTGGAAGGGGATGTCCTCGCGGGTCAGGTACGCCATGGTGGTGGTGCCCTTGGCGGGCAGCCAGCGGTCGTACTTGCCGTTGTGGTAGGCGTCCTGGCCGTCGGACCAGCCGTGCGGCAGCCCTTCCAGGAACTGCATGCCGAGGTCGTCGACCTCCGGGTGGAAGGGCAGCACCTCCGTGCCGTCGCCCTTGCGTTGATGCCACACCGACTTGCCGCCGTCCAACCGCACCGGGTGCGGGTCGCCGAAGCCGCGGACGCCGCGCAGCCTGCCGAAGTAGTGGTCGAAGGACCGGTTCTCCTGCATGAGGACGACGATGTGCTCGACGTCCTCGATCGTCCCCGAGCGGTGGTTCGCGGGGAGCGCGGCGGCGCGCTCGATGCTCGCGGACAGTGCGCTGAACGCCGTGGTGGCGCCCGCGAGTTGGAGGAATCTGCGCCGGTTGACTTCGGCCATGGGGTGACATGCCTTTCGCCTTGGGGGGTTCAACCGGCCGGACGGCGCCGGATGATGACGTAATGCGCGCGAAAGGAGTGTTCCAGGAGCAGCAAACGTCAGGGAAGGGTCCGGTGGCTCCCGTGTGAAAGTCCTCCGTACGCGAGGTGTGACGGGCCCGCCGCCCGGGGATGGTCGCGATCATGACACGCATGCACGTGGCGGCCCCGCCCACCCGCCGGCCCGTACGGCAGCTCCTCGCCGCCTCGGTGGGCAACGCCGTGGAGTGGTACGACTGGTACGCGTACACCTTCCTGGCCACCTACATCGCCGACCAGGTGTTCCCGAAGAGCGCGGACAACTCGCTGGTGCCGCTGCTGTCGACGTTCGCCGTGTTCGCGGTGGGGTTCTTCATGCGGCCCGTCGGCGGGCTGCTGATGGGGGCGATCGCCGACCGGCGCGGACGGCGCGCGGCCCTGACGGTCACCATCCTGCTGATGGGCGGCAGCAGTCTGCTGGTCGGCCTGACCCCGACCTACGCGGCGGCCGGTGTGCTGGCCCCGGTGGTCCTGGTCGCCGCGCGGCTGCTCCAGGGCCTGTCGGTGGGCGGCGAGTTCGCGGCCTCGACGACCTTCCTGGTGGAGTCGGCGGGGCCCGGTCGGCGCGGGCTGTTCTCCAGCTTCCAGTACGTGTCGACCACGGCCGGGCAGCTCGTCGCGTCGGGTGTGGCGACGGTGCTGGTGAACACGCTCAGTGAGGACCGGATGAACGGCTGGGGCTGGCGTGTTCCGTTCGTTCTCGGGGCGGTGCTCAGCCTGGTCGGCTTCTGGATCCGGCAGGGCGCCGCGGAGACCCGCAGCGCGGAGCAGCGGCGGGCACCGCGTCCCGGCCTGTTCGAGGCGCTGCGGCGCCATCCGCGCGAATCCCTGCTGATCGGCGGCATCACGGCGGGCGGCACCATCGCCTACTACACCTGGACGTCGTACCTGCCGACGTACGCGGAGCTCAACACCGGGCTGGACAAGTCGGACGCGCTGCTGGCGGGCACCCTCTCGCTGGCCTTCTTCGCGCTGCTCCAGCCGCTCGGCGGGATGCTGTCCGACCGGTTCGGCCGCCGTCCGCCGCTGCTGTTCTTCGGTGTGGGCTTCGCCCTGCTCAGCGTGCCGATGCTGCACGCCCTGCGCGACTCGTTCGCCGTGCTGCTGCTCGTGCAGTGCGCCGGCATGGTCCTGCTGACCGGCTTCACCTCGATCAGCGCGGCCGTCAACGCCGAGATCTTCCCGCCCCGGGTGCGGGCGGCGGGCATCGGCTTCCCCTACTCCCTCACCGTCGCCCTGTTCGGCGGCACGGCTCCGTACGTGGGCACACTGTTCAAGGACCTCGGCCACGCCGGGCTCTTCCCCTGGTACGTCGCCGTCCTCTGCCTGCTGTCCTCGGTGGTGTACCTGCGGCTGCCGGAAACGGCGCACAAGGAGCTGGAGCGCTGACGCGCGGGGCGGCACCGGATGCGCACCCTGGTGGCCCCGCGCTTCGCCGAGCCCGCCACGGCAGTGACCGCCCTCGGTCACTCGGTGGAGGAGACCACTCTCAGGTGCGCCGAGGCGCGGCGGGGCCGCGCGAGCCGGGACGGGGTGCGGCGCGGCTCGCGCAGGACCAGCGTCAGACGGCTGTAGCCCAGCTCCGCCAGGACCCTGGGCGTCTCGACCACGACCCGGCACTCGGTGGTGCCCCGGCGCGGGTCGGGGTGGTGCAGCGGCCGTACGGCGCCGTCGTGCTCGACGGCCTCCGCTCCGACGGCACGGATCCAGTGCGGCAGGCCCTGGCGGTAGGCGGCCTCCATGATCGGGTCCTGGGCGATGTCGCGGCGGACCGCCTGGAGGCCGGGATCGTGGCCGTACCGCTCCAGGGCGGAGCCGAAGTGCGCCAGCATGGGCAGGCACCAGCTCGACTCGTGGTCGCCGAGCACCCCGGACGCGTCCGGGTGGAAGAGGACGAACCGGAGGAAGTTGTCGCCCGGCATCGCCGTCGGGTGCGGTCCGGCGCCCTGGAAAAGTGTCCGGAAGGCGCCGTTGGTCAGCACCACGTCCCAGCGGTGGTCGACGACGAAGGAGGGGAAGGGGACGGCCTCCAGGAGCGCCGTGTAGTCCTGGAGATACGCCTGGACCTCGGGGGTCGCGGGAGCGGGCCGCGGCGCCGGCCGCTGCCCTCCTGCCTGAAATGCCATCGGGAGGTCACCCCTCTTGCCTATGCGGCCTTCTCGCGGCGTCCCGATCCTGGTGCCCCGACGCAAGGCGTGTCAACTATCGTGGCATTTCATGCCTGTTGACGGCTGAAATAGGCCACAGTTGTGGCGATACCTGGATGTGAGTTCGAGCGGCAGGTTACTCTCCGGGAAGTTCACGGCAACCGCTTGTGAGAAGCCTGTGAGGCCTGTGAGAGACGTAGGAGAGCTGTCGGTGACGGATGGCTTCGAGGGTCCGGGCGCCCTGCCGACGGCCGTGCTGCCCGCCGTCGTCGCCCGCGTCACCGCACTCGCGGACCGGCTCGGCGTGCCGCCCGCGGAGGTCTTCGACATCGGCCGCCTGTCCGCCGCCTCCGGCGTTCCCGAGCCCGTGGCCGCGGCGCTGCTGAGCGGTCGGTCCGCCGGGGAACCCGATGTGCAGACCCGCTTCGTGCAGCGCCTGGATCTGCTGCGCCGCACCCGGCTCAAGCCCAACGGCCGCAGATACACCCAGCAGGAGATCGCCGACGGCGCCGGCATGTCCCGGCAGCAGGCGGGCGCCCTCATCAACGGCGACCGGCGGCCCACCATGGAGCACTGCGACGCCATCCAGCGCTTCTTCCGG
Organism: Streptomyces sp. M92; assembly: GCF_028473745.1. Lineage (NCBI taxonomy): Bacteria > Bacillati > Actinomycetota > Actinomycetes > Kitasatosporales > Streptomycetaceae > Streptomyces > Streptomyces sp. M92. The sequence goes on along the minus strand of NZ_CP101137.1, from coordinate 4,626,859 downwards.
GTGCACGCCGGTTTCCTGACCGCCGAGGACCCCGAGGCGCTGGCGGTCGCTCTCCAGCACACCGAGCAGGAACTGCTGCAGCAGCTCGCCGACCGGGAGCGGGCGGCGACGGCCGCCGCCGAGGACCCGCTGGAGCGGCTGCTCCAGGACCACGGCGTGCGCGGCATCGCCTGGCGGGCCGCCCAACTCCCCACCGACCAGCACCGCGACAAGGTCGCCGAGTGGCTGGACATGCTCCTGGAGAGCGTCAAGCGTCCCGAGTCGTGACTGTGGGGAGACACGTGGGCATCGGCAAGGAGATGCGCCGCCTGTGCGGTGAGCTGGTCGAGGAGCTGACGCTCCCCGCCCCCGCGCCGCCCGCCGAACTGTACGCGGCGCTGTGCGGGGCGATGAGCAGGCGCCGGGGCCGTCCGGTGCTGTTCCGCGCGGCCGCTTTCCCACCGGGAACGGCCAGCGGCCTGTGGCTCGACATGGCCGAGCAGGACCTGGTCGTGGTCGAGGAACGCACCGCTCCCGACCACCAGTTGGTGATCCTCGGGCACGAGTTGTGGCACATGCAGGCCGGGCACCACGGGCACGACTTCGAGGACGGCGTGGTCGCGGCCCGGCTGCTGGACGCGGGCGGCCAGGAGCCGGACGAGGAAGCGTTGCGCGCCACCGTGCGCGCGGTCGCCGCACGCTCCCGCTTCGACCTCGCCGAGGAGAAGGAGGCGGAGTCCTTCGGGCTGCTGCTGGCGAGCAAGTGCCGGACGTGGCTGGACGGTTCGCCGCTGCGCGGGCCGGTGCAGCGGGATCACCTGGCAGGCCGGATCGGCGCGTCGCTGGGCTACCCGGGCTGATGCCCCGATCGGCTCCTGCCGGGCCGCACGGGCGCGGCTCGGCACGATTGTCAGTGGTGGGCGGCAAGCTGGGAATGTGCCGCCGCCGGGGGCGGGGGCGCGTGACCGCTGACGTCGTTGTGGGGAGAGCCGACCGATGACCACCGCCGTACTGACCGACCACGAGCGCACGGCCGTGCAGGCCTACCTGCGGCTGCTGCACACCGTGCGGGCCGCCTTCGACGCCACGCCGGGACCGTCCGGTGCGCCCCTGCCCGCCGTCGTACCGCCGTCCGTGCTGGCCGAGGCCGAGCAGGCGCTGCGGGCCGCGGGGCTGGCGGGGAACGAGGAGGCGTTCTTCCGGCTGCTGCGGAGCTGGTGCCCGACGCGCTGACGGGCCGGAAGCGCGGGCACCCTGACCGGCCGGAAGCGCGGGCACCCTGATGGGTCAGGCGGGCGGGACCGTGACGGCCGTGGCGACCAGGCCTTGCCGGGCCGTCCAGCGGCCGTCGAAACCGGACAGACGCCGGCCGCCCACGGTCGGTCCCGGCACCAGGAGCGAGGCGCGCAGGGCGCCGCGGCGCGGATCACCCGGGTCCACGGTGATCTCGATGTCGGCCTCGGTGAAGTCCAGCCACCGCCCGGTGAGCGGGAACCACGTCTTGTAGACGGACTCCTTGGCGCTGAACAGCAGCCGGTCCCAGTGGACACCGGGATGGTCCCGGGCCAGCAGGCGCAGCCGATCCGCCTCCGTGGGCAGGGAGACGGCGGGCAGGACGCCGTCCGGGAGCGGTCCGTCCGGTTCGGCGTCGATGCCGAGGGAGGCGAGATCGGTGACACGGACCAGTGCGGCGGCGCAGTAGCCGTCGCAATGGGTCATGCTGCCGGTCAGGCCCTCGGGCCAGACGGGCGCCCCGCGCTCGCCGTTCAGCACGGGCTGCGCGGGCACGCCCAGCTTCTCCATGGCCCGGCGGGCGCAGGACCGCACCACGGTGAACTCCCGGCGGCGCTTGGCGACCGCCCGGGCCACGAGCGGCTCCTCCTCCGGGAAGAGGGGCAGGTGGCCGGCGTCGCCGCCGCCGTGGGCCTCCACGGAGACGACCGTGGAGGGCAGCAGTTCCTCGATCACCGGGCCGCCTCCTGACGGGCCGGCGGGGGCAGGATGCGGCGAAGCTCGCCCGGCGGTCGGCTCCGTCCGCGCCATTCACGAGGGTAACCCACCGAAACCTCCTCGAAGCGGACCCCCTCGTGCCAGGTGGTCCGGGGGATGTGCAGATGACCGTAGACCATGGCGTCGACCCGGAACCTGCGGTGCCAGTCGGCGGTCAGCCGGGTGCCGCACCACATGGCGAACTCCGGGTACCACAGGACCTCGGTGGGGTGCCGGTCCAGCGGGTAGTGGTTGACGAGGACGGTCGGCAGGCCGGCGGGGAGCTCGGCGAGCCTGCGCTCGGTCTCGGCGACGCGGGCCCGGCACCAGGCGTCACGGCTCGGATAGGGGTCGGGGTGCAGCAGGAACTCGTCGTTGCACACGATGCCGGTGCCATGGGCGTAGGCCAGTCCCTCGTCCTTGGTCGCGCACCCGGCGGGCAGGAACGAGTAGTCGTACAGCAGGAAGAGCGGCGCGACCACCGCCGGGCCGCCGGGCCCCTCCCACACGGGGTAGGGGTCCTCGGGCGTCGTCACGCCCAGCTCCCGGCACACCTCGACGAGGTGCTCGTAGCGGGCGGCGCCGCGCAGGGTGACGGGGTCCTTGGGGTGGGTCCACAGTTCGTGGTTGCCGGGGGCCCACACGACCCGGCGGAAGCGTTCCGCGAGGGTGCCCAGTGCCCAGCGGATGTCGGACACGGTCTCCGCCACGTCGCCGGCCACCAGGAGCCAGTCGTCGTCGGAGCCGGGTCGCATCCCCTCCACGAGTGCGCGGTTCTCCGGGTACCCGATGTGCAGGTCGCTGATGGCCCAGATGCGCCCCGGGCCACCGGTCGCCGACGTCATACCCACCCCTTCCGGAAGCGCGTTCGACGCCACGAGATCACATCCCGGCACCGGTCACAAGCGCTTCCCGCCGGGTCCGGCCCGGGGCGTGTGGCCGCCGCGCCCAGGCGCTGTGGCGTCCGGGTGGCGCACTTTGCACTCGCAGGCGTGCGTACCCCTATGATCGCCCCAACACCACCGCCCCGATTCACCCTTCACGCAGGGCGGCTCGGTGTCCCTCCAACCCCCTGGCCGGGCACGGCCCGCTCCGCCCTGCCCGCGAACCGTGAAAGGCGGCCTGCATGGTTTCTCCCGTACGCGTCTGGCTCAACCGCACGTACGCGGAGAACGTCTTCTTCATGGATCAGCTGCGGCGAAATCCCGCCGACCGGGCGGTCGAGATCCACGCCACGCACGGCGACCCGGACTCCCCGGTACTGGCCGCCGCCGACACCGCCGACCTGGAGCCGGAGGGCCTGTCCGCGGCGGGCTACGTCGAGTTCGCGCTGGACCAGTGCGCGCGGCGCGGCATCGACGTGTTCGTCCCCCGTCTGCACCAGACGGCGGTCGTCGCCCACCGCGCGGAGTTCGAGGCGGCCGGCACGGCCCTGCTGGCGCCGCCGCCCGAGGCGGTGGCGGTCTTCCAGGACAAGGTGATCGCCTACGAGGCGGTCCGTGCGGTCGGTGTGCCGGTGCCACCGTGGTGGCGGGTGCGTACGGCCGACGAACTCGTCGCCGCGGTCGAGGAGTTGGAGGCGCACGGCCATCAGGCGTGCTTCAAGCCGGCGTCCGGCGCGGGCGGTGTGGGCTTCCGGACGGTCACCCGGGACCCCTTCTCCCTCACGCACCTGAACGGCTTCCCGAGCCCGTACGTCCCGTTGCCCCTGGTCGTCGAGGCGCTGCGGACGGCCGAGGAACCCGTCGACTGGCTGGTGATGCCGCGGCTGGAGGAGCCGGAGGTGTCGGTGGACTGCCTCACCGGCCCCGACAACCGCGTGCGCATGGCCGTGGGCCGCACCAAGAACGGCCGCCGCCGCGGGTTCACCCTCCAGGAGCAGTGGCTGGCCCCGGCCCGGCGGATCGCCGAGGCGTTCGGGCTGCACCACCTGTCGAACGTGCAGTTCCGGATGTACGGGGACCGGCCGGTGCTGATGGACGTCAACACCCGCCCGGCCGGGGGGCTGCACCAGCTCGCGCTGTGCGGGATCAACGCGCCGTGGGCGGCGGTCCGGCTGGCCCTCGGGGACGATCCGGGCGAGGTGGCACCGCCGTTCCTGGGCCAGGACTACTCGGTGGTGTCCGGGCCGCGTCCGCTGCGCCCGGTCCCCGTGCCCCACCCGCGCACCGACCTCGCCGCCGCGCCGGCCCCGGCGCCCGCGACCCGCCGGACGCCGGGCGCGCCCCGCACCACCCCGGTCGGCGCGGTCGCCCCCGACCCGGCGGCCGGCGCCCCCGCGTAGGCGCTTCGCGCGGGGACGAGCAGCCTTTAGGCTCAGAGCCCCCGGGTAACCGGCCCTCAAGCACCGGGCGACTGGCTGGCAACCCACAGGATGCCTCGCCCGCGAGCACCAAGTAGCCCGACCGCAAGCGCCGGATGACTCACCCCCGAGCACCGAGTGACCGGCGGGCAGATGCCGGGCCCCCGCGCGCAGGGTCCGACGGCCCGCCACGCCGCCTCCCGCAGCCGTACGCCATCAGGACGTCCGGCACCGGACGTCGCCATCCCGGCCTCCGGGGCGGCACGATGCTGCACCGCCTCCCTCCGCCTCAACACGGAGGCGGGCGGTGGGGCATCACGACGCCGCCGCACCGGCCCACACAGGCGAACCCACACACCCGACCCCGACCACTGCCACCCTGCCGGGAACACCCGCACAACCGACGCGCACACAACACCACGGCCGACGGTAAGGCGCCACAACACCACCCCACCCGCCCACACAGGCGAACCCACACACCCGGCACCAGCCGCTGCCACCCTGCCGGGAACACCCTCGGAAACGGCGCGCACACGACACGACGGCCGACAGCGAGGCGCCACAACACCGCCCCACCGGCCCGCACCGGCGAACCCACACACCCGGCACCGGCCGTGGCCCGCTCCAGGGACGGCTGTGGGGCCCGGCCGGAACCGGCGCACCGAGGCCCTACCGCAGGTAGGCCAGGCCCGGATGGGCCGCCGTGTAGCCGTCGACGAGCCGGCGGGCGACGTTGACCGAGTCGACCAGGGGGTGCAGGGCGAAGGCGCGGACCGCCGATGCGCGGGAACCCGAGTCGGCCGCCGCCAGGACTTCCCGTTCGACCGCCTTGACGGCGCAGACCAGACCCGTGGCGTGACCCGGCAGCGGGTCCACGGCCACCGGGTGGGCGCCGTTCGCGTCGACCAGGCACGGGACCTCGATCACGGCGTCGGCGTCGAGGGCGGACAGCGTGCCGCGGTTGCGGACGTTGAGGATCAGGGTGGCGCGCTCGTCGCGGGCGACGGCCCGCATCAGCGCCAGCGCCACCTTCTCGTAGCCGCCGGACAGGTCGTCGGCCTCGCGCTCACCGGCGCCCGCCGTCTCCCGGTTCTCGGCCATGTAGGTGGCCTCGCGCTCGTGGCGGGTGCGGTCCCAGGTGGCCAGCGCGGGGGCGTCCTCGTGGCGCATCCGCTCGTAGAAGCGTGCCTGCTGGTCGCGGAGGAACGCGCCGCGGGTCCGGTCGGCCTCCTGGTAGGCGCGGACGGTCTCGCGGTTGAAGTAGTAATAGTGCAGGTACTCGTTGGGGACCGCGCCGAGCGAGCGCAGCCACTCGTGGCCGAAGAGCCGGCCCTCCTCGAAGGAGCCGAGCAGCGCCGGGTCGGCGAGCAGCCGCGGGAGTTCGTCCCGGCCGGCGACGCGGAGGCCGCGGACCCAGCCGAGGTGGTTGAGGCCGACGTAGTCGATGAAGGCCCGGTCCGGGTCGGCTCCCAGCACGCGGGCGATGCGGCGGCCGAGCCCGACCGGCGAGTCGCAGATGCCGATGACACGGTCACCGAGGTGCCGGGACATGGCCTCGGTGACCAGACCGGCCGGGTTGGTGAAGTTGATGACCCAGGCGTCCGGCGCCAGCCGGGCCACCCGGCGCGCGATGTCGACGGCGACCGGCACGGTCCGCAGCCCGTAGGCGATGCCGCCCGCACCGACCGTCTCCTGCCCCAGGACGCCCTCGGCGAGCGCCACCCGCTCGTCGTCGGCCCGCCCTTCCAGGCCGCCGACGCGGATCGCGGAGAACACGAAGTCGGCACCGCGCAGCGCCTCGTCCAGGTCGGTCGTGGCGGTGACGGCCGGCGCGTCCGGCACCCCCGCCGCCTGCTCGGCCAGCACCCGGGTCACCGCCGACAACCGGTCCCCGTCGAGGTCGTGCAGGACGACGTCGGTCACCCTGCCCCCGGCGCGGTCCCCGAGCAGCGCGCCGTACACGAGCGGCACCCGGAATCCGCCGCCGCCCAGAATCGTCAACCTCACGCCCGTACCCCTCCGTCGCCGGCCCATGTGCGTCCGGCGCCGATCATGGCACGTCCGGCCCGGCTGCCGGCCGACCTCGGCGCCCCCGTACGGACCGTACGCTCCGCCGAAACGCTGCTCCGCCCCTCCCTGAGCCGGCTGCTGTCCGCGCTCGCCGCGTTCGGCCACGAGCGTCCGGCGCTGCGCCCGCCCCGCTCGGTCTCGCCCTGCGGCAGGAGGGCCGCCGTCTCGGACGTCGTCCCGTACGCGGGAGCGCGGGTGCGGGCGCCGGTGCCCGCACCTGCCGTCCGGTCAGCCGGTCGGCGAGGGCCGCCTGGCGGATCGACCGTTGCCCGGCCGAGCGAGGGCCGCCTGGCGGATCGACCGTTGCCCGGCCGAGCGAGGGCCGCCCCGGATCGACCGCGTACCGGACGCCCCGGCACCGAAAATCCCCCGCACCGGTGAGGACGCGCCCCCGGGGGCCTCCCGATACTGGGACGGCCCTTGTCACGAGGAGCCGCCCATGCCCGCCCGGTCCCCGTTCCACCGGTCCCCGTTCCACCGGTCCCCGCTCTCCCGGTACCCGTTCACCTCACTCGCCCCCGTCGTCGCCCGGCTGCGCACGACGCGTCCGTACACCGTCGACGCGGCCGTCGCCGCGCTGGCGCTGTTCGCCGTCTCCTTGCAGTGGCTGTTCCCGGACGAGGGGGACGACCCGCTCTCCTGGCAGGGCTGGCTGCTCGGGGCTGCCACGGCGCTGCCGTTGGTGTGGCGGCGCGCGGCGCCCTTCGCGACCGCGTGTGCCGTGTCGGTGGCCACCCCCGCGCAGGCGATGTACCACGCGCCGCCGCCCGACCTGATGTACGGCGGGTTCGTCGTCCTGTACACGCTGGCCGCCCTCGGCCGGCCCTGGCAGCGGCGGCTGATGCTGGCGGGCTGGCTCGTCGGGGTGGCCGTCACCATCCGGCACAACGAGGACGCCGAACCCTTCGAGTACGCCTTCCAGCTGCTCAGCATCGTGGGCGCGTACGCCCTCGGCGTGCTCGCCCGGACGCAGCGCGCCTACACGGCCGAACTGGAGGACCGGGCCCGGCGGCTGGAGCGTGAGCGGGCGGCCGACACCGCGCGGGCCACGGCGCAGGAACGCGCCAGGATCGCCCGCGACATGCACGACGTCCTGGCGCACGCGGTGAGCCTGATGGTGGTGCAGGCCGAGGCGGGTCCGGTGGTGGTGCGCAGTGATCCCGCGCGGGCGGAGGCCGCGTTCGACGCGATCGCGGGCACGGGACGGGACGCCATGTCCCAACTGCGGCGCATTCTCGGCGTGCTGAAGGAGGAGCGGCCGGACGCCGGGCCGCGGCTGCCGCAGCCGGGCGTGGACGGGCTGCGGGGCCTGGTCCGGCAGGTCGCCGAGTCGACCGGTCTGCGCGTGGAGCTGCGCGTGTCGGGCGAGCCGCGGCCGTTGCCGCCGGACACCGGGGTCGCCGCCTACCGGATCGCGCAGGAAGCACTCACCAACACGGTCAAGCACGCGTACGCTTCCTCCGCGACGGTCGGACTCGACTGGGGGGACGACGAGGTGACCCTGACGGTGACGGACGACGGGCGGGGGCCGGCCCCGGGGCCCGGGGGCGGCGGGCACGGGCTGATCGGCATCCGGGAGCGGGCCGCCGCCTGCGGGGGCGACGCCGTCACCGGCGGCGGACCGGACGGCGGCTTCCGCGTCGCCGTGCGCCTGCCGGTCGGGGCCGGACGGCGGGCGGCGCTCGGGTGAGCATCCGGGTGGTCGTCGCCGACGACCAGGAGCTGGTCCGCAGCGGGTTCAGCATGATCCTTCAGGCGCAGCCCGACATCGAGGTCGTCGCCGAGGCCGGGGACGGCGCCGAGGCGGTCGCCGCGGTCGAGGCGCGGGCGCCCGACGTACTGCTCCTGGACATCCGCATGCCGGTGATGGACGGCCTGGAGGCGGCCCGGCGGGTGTGCGCGCGGTCGGCCTGCAAGGTCGTCATGCTGACCACGTTCGACCTGGACGAGTACGTGTACGAGGCGCTGTACGCGGGTGCGAGCGGCTTCCTGCTCAAGGACGTGCGCCGGGACGACCTGGTGCACGCGGTGCGAGTGGTCGCGGCCGGCGACTCGCTGCTGGCGCCCGCGGTGACCCGCCGGCTGGTGGCGGACCTCGTGCGCCGCCGGCGGCAGGAGGCCGTCCCCGACGCCACCCCGCGGCGTCTGGAGGCGCTGACCGCCCGCGAGGTGGAGACGCTGCGGCTGCTGGCGCGCGGGCTGTCCAACTCCGAGATCGCGACGACCCTGTTCGTGAGCGAGCACACCGTCAAGACCCATGTGAGCAACGTGCTGGGCAAGCTCGGCCTCAGGGACCGGGTGCAGGCGGTGATCTGCGCCTACGAGTCCGGCCTGGTCGCCCCGGGCTCCCCCTGACGGGCGAGGCGCGCGCCCGTCTCCCTCGAACGGGCGAGCCGAACAACCGCTCTCCCCGGCGATCCGGCGGCACACCTCCCGGCACCAGTCTGTCGGCGATGCCGCCGACGCGTCGCGCGTCGGACGCGTCCCGTGCCGTACGACCACCGCCGGGAGGAACCGTGCTGTCCACACTCGCCCGGGCGGCGACCCGCCGTCCGCTGACCGTGATGCTCCTGTGGGGCGTGTTCCTGCTGCTCGGCTTCGGCCTCGGCACGGGCGTCTTCGGGAAGCTCTCCGACGACGTGCCCGACGTCCCCGGCACCGAGTCGGAGGTGGCCGCCGAGTACCTGGACGGCCTCGACCCGTCCGGCGCGTCGATCACCGCCGTCGTCGAGGCCGCCGCCGTCACCGGCCCCGGGGTGCGCGACGAGGTGGGCCGGGCCGTCGCCGACCTGCGGGAGCTCGCCGGCGTCGCCGCCGTGCCCGACCCGTACGCCACGCGTGGTCTGGTCGCCGAGGACGGGCGGGCGCTGATCGTTCCCGTCGAGTTCGAGGGCGGTCTGGGGGACGAGGCCGAACAGGACGCGGTGGCGGCGGCGGCCGGGCGGCTGCACGGCATCGACGCCAACGCGGTCCACGTCAGCGGCGGACCGCTGCTCGGCGAACAGCTCGGGGAGCGCGCCCAGGAGGACGTGAAGAACGCCGAGTTGATCTCGCTGCCGGTCGTACTGGTGCTGCTGCTGGTCGTCTTCGGCGGGCTGCGCGCGGCCGGGCTGCCGCTGCTGGTCGCGGTGGCGGGCATCGCGGGCGCCTTCCTCGGCCTGTTCGCGTTCAGCCAGTTCACCGACATCTCCGTCTACGCGATCCAGGTCACGACGATGCTGGGGCTGGGTCTGGCCGTGGACTACGCCCTGCTGATGCTGGTCCGCTTCCGCGAGGAGCGCCGGGAGGTGGCGGACGTGGTGGAGGCCGTGCACCGCACGGTCGCGGCGGCCGGGCGGACCGTGCTGTTCTCCGGGCTCACGGTGGCGGTGAGCCTGGCCGGGCTGCTGGTCTTCCCGAGCACCTTCCTGCGCAGCATGGGCCTGGCGGTGGCCGCGGTGGTCGTCGTCGACATGCTCGCCGCGCTGACCCTGCTGCCCGCGCTGCTGGCCAGGTTCGGCGGGCGGATCGCCCCGGCCAAGGTCCGGCCGGAGGGCGAGGAGGGCCGGCTCTTCGCCCGCCTGGCCCGCTTCGCCGCCCGCCGGCGCGTGGCCGTCCTGGCGGTGACGGTACCGGCCCTGCTGGTGCTGGCGCTGCCCGTCACGGGGATGCGCGTCAACATCGGCGACGCGCGGCAACTGCCCCCAAGCACCGAGGCACGGCAGCTGTACGACGCCGTGGAGGCGCACTTCCCGCCGGGCACGGGGGTGTCGCCGGTCACCGTGGTCCTGCGGCCCGGTACCGACGCCGCGACGGCCGACCGGATCGGCGCGCTCGCGCCGGGCACCGAGCGCCGTGAACTGCCCGGTGGTACGACCGTGCTCGAACTGCGCCCGGCCGGCACGGTCGACGGAGCCGCGGCCACCGCACTGGTAGAGCGGGTACGCGACCTGCGCGGCGAGGCGCCCGTCCAGGTCACCGGCACCGCCGCCCAGTTGGTCGACTTCCGGCAGATGCTGGCCGACCGGGCGCCCTGGGCCGCGCTGACCGTGCTGGCCGGGATCCTCGTGCTGCTGTTCGCGTTCACCGGGTCGGTGCTGCTGCCGCTGCGCACGATCGCGACCACGCTGCTCAGTCTCGCCGCCGCGCTCGGCGCCGTGGTCTGGGTGTTCCAGGACGGCCATCTGGCCGGGCTGATCGGTGCCGAGGGGCTGGGCGCGCTGAGTCTGACGGCACCGCCGCTGATCATCGCGATCGCGTTCGGACTCGCCATGGACTACGAGCTGTTCATCCTGGCCCGGATGCGGGAGGTCCGGGAGCAGGGCGGCGACGACCGGGAGGCCGTGGTGACCGGACTGCGCCGCTCCGGCCGGGTGGTGACCTGTGCGGCGCTGCTCCTGGCCGTGGTGTTCGGTGCCTTCATGACGGGCGGCTTCTCCCCCATCCTGCAGATCGGGCTCGGTCTCACCCTGGCGGTGCTGATCGACGCGACGGTCGTGCGGATGCTGCTGGTCCCGGCGAGCATGGCGCTGCTCGGGCGGCACGCCTGGTGGGCGCCGAAGCCGCTGCGCCGGGCGCACGAGAGGTTCGGGGTGCGCGAGGAGGCCGCCGCCCCGCGGACGCCGGAGCCGGCACACCGCTGAGCGGCCGCCAGGACGACGACGCCGTGGCCCCCTTCCGTCGAACGGAGGGGGGCACGGGCGCGAGCGCGCTTGGGCACTTTCGCGTCGTTCGTGGTGTTCACGGGGTGAACTCCCGTGCCGCGTACGGAGTTTCTCGGCTTCACCTCTTGACGACCGGGATACCCCGGAGCACATTGGCCGCACTGAGAGCGCTCTCACCAGCACGGCCGGGAACGCGCTCGGAGCCCCTCCCGCTCCCCACCCCGCACCGAGAGGCGACCCCCACATGAGAGAAACCCCCGGCAACCCGCCCGGGCGACGGCGACTGCGGCGGGCCCTGGTGGCCGTCGTCGGCACGCTCGGTCTCGCCGCGGCCGCCACCGCCGTCACCGGGCCGTCCGCCAACGCCGCGGTTCCCCCGCCGCCGTCCGGCTGGACCCAGGTCTTCGCCGACGACTTCGACGGCGCCGCCGGCTCCGGCGTGAACACCGCGAACTGGCAGTACGCGACCGGCACCGGCTACCCGGGCGGCCCCGCCAACTGGGGCACCGGCGAGATCGAGACGATGACCTCCTCCCCGGACAACGTCTCCCTCGACGGCGCCGGCAACCTGCGCATCACCCCGCGCCGCGACGCCGCCGGTCACTGGACGTCGGGCCGCATCGAGACGAAGCGCACCGACTTCGAGCCCCCCGCCGGTGGCAAGCTGCGCGTCGAGGCCCGCATCCAGGTACCGAACGTCACCGGGGCGGCGGCCAAGGGCTACTGGCCGGCGTTCTGGATGCTGGGCGCTCCCTACCGCGGCAACTACTGGAACTGGCCCGCGGTCGGCGAGATCGACATCCTGGAGAACACCCAGGGCCTCAACACGGTCTGGGCCACCATGCACTGCGGCACCTCGCCGGGCGGCCCCTGCAACGAGACCAGCGGCATCGGCGGCAGCACCGCCTGCCCCGGTGCCACCTGCCAGGCGGCCTTCCACACCTACCGGATGGAGTGGGACCGCTCGACGAGCGTCGAGCAGATCCGCTTCTACGTCGACGGCTACAACTTCCACACGGTGCGCGCCGACCAGGTCGACGCGACGACGTGGGAGAACGCCACGAACCACGGCTACTTCATCATCCTCAACGTGGCGATGGGCGGCGGCTTCCCGGACGCCTTCGGCGGCGGCCCGGACGCCGGCACCCAGCCCGGCCACTCGATGCTGGTGGACTACGTCCAGGTGCTGTCGGCCGGTGGGAGCGGCACCACGCCGCCGACCGAGGGTGACCGGGACGCGTACAGCGCCGTCGAGGCGGAGTCGTACGACGCCCAGTCCGGCACGATGACCGAGGCCACCTCGGACTCGGGCGGTGGCCGGAACCTCGGGGCGCTCGCCGACGGCGACTGGGTCCAGTACAAGGGCGTGAAGTTCGGTTCGAGCCCGGCGACGCAGTTCAGGGCGCGGGTCGCGAGCGGCGCGCCCGCCGGTGTCAGCGGCCTGGTGGAGGTGCGCCTGGACAGCCGTACCAGCACTCCGGTCGGCAGCTTCGCGGTGGGCAACACCGGTGGCTGGCAGTCCTGGCGGACGATACCGGCGAACATCGGCGCGGTGACGGGCACGCACGACGTGTACCTGACCTTCACCAGCGGGCAGCCCGCCGACTTCGTGAACGTGAACTGGTTCAGCTTCGCCCGCTGAGCGGCCGGCGACCGATACCCCGCAGGAGGACGGAGGGGCTCCACGCGCGCGTGGGGCCCCTCTTCCCTGCGCGCGCGGTCAGCGCAGCTCCGCCCGGAACGCCGCCGGCGTCTGGTCCGTGTGCTGCTGGAAGAACTTCGAGAAGTTCGCCGCGTCCGGGAAGCCGACCGCCGCGCCGACCCGGCCGATCGGCATGTCCGTGTGAGCGAGGAGCCGCTTGGCCTCCAGGACGACGCGCTTGTCGATGAATCCCTTGGGCGTCTGGCCGGTGGCGGCGCGCACCGCGCGGACGAGGGTGCGCCGGGAGTAACCGAGCGCGTCCGCGTAGGCGCTGACACTGTGGTTGGTGGGGAAGCCCCGCTCGACGGCGTCGCGGAATAGGGTGAACGTCGTGTCCCCGGCCGCCGACCCCGGGCTCGCCTCCTGCGCGGAGCTGGCCGCGAGGTGCGCGAGGCGCAGCAGGAACGCGGAGAGGGTGTGGCGCAGTACGGCGGTGTGCAGGCTCAGCGGCAGGGTGGTGGCGTCCTCGTACTCGCGGCGGAGCTGGTCGAGGGAGGCGGTGAGCCCGGCGAGCCGCGCCTCGTCGGGGCGGAGCAGGGGCGGCAGGTCGTAGCGGTAGAGGCCGGTGACCTCCACGGTGGAGCGGGGCAGGAAGCCGGGCTGCATGGTCAGCACCGTTCCGCGGTACTCGCTGTCCGGCGAGAAGCGGTGGACCTGTCCGGGCCGGATCCACAGCAGTTCGCCGGCCGTCGCCTCGTACTCGGCGAAGTCGATCATGTGGCGGACCGGGCCGCCGGTGAACAGCATGACGACGTGGAAGTCGATGCGGTGCACGCGGTGCAGGGGGGCGTGCGCGTGCCAGGTGCGGCCGGCGCCCATGGGGCCCACCTGCATGCCGACGCCGAGGAGGCTCAGATCGACCGGGAAGGGGAACGTTCTGATTCCGTCGCCGCCCTCCGGGCCACCGCCGCCGTCTTGTTGGTTTTCGTCCGCCATGTCCTTCTCGTACCGTCCCGCCCGTGCGCCGGCGCGCCGGGGCGTGTCCCAGTTTCACCAAAGGCTGGCACACCACGACCTTCACTCTCAAAAGTCAGACTTTTAAGTTTGAACACGTCAGACCAGCTTTCCGGCTCCGATCGAGGATTTCTTGAAGATGAGCACGCACACAGTGGACAGCGCGGACCGCTTCGAATGGACCGAACTCGACCGGCGTGCCGTCGACACCGCCCGTGTTCTGGCGGCCGACGCGGTGCAGAAGGTCGGCAACGGCCACCCCGGCACGGCGATGGCCCTCGCTCCGGCCGCGTACACGATCTTTCAGAAGGTGATGCGGCACGATCCCGCCGACCCGGAGTGGACCGGCCGTGACCGCTTCGTCCTCTCCCCCGGCCACACCTCGCTGACCCTCTACACCCAGCTCTACCTCGCCGGGTACGAGCTGGAGCTGGACGACCTGAAGGCCTTCCGCACGCACGGCTCGAAGACGCCCGGCCACCCCGAGTACGGGCACACGGCGGGCGTGGAGACGACGACCGGCCCGCTCGGCCAGGGCGTCGCCAACGCGGTCGGCATGGCGATGGCCGCCCGTTACGAGCGCGGACTCTTCGACCCCGGGGCTCCGGACGGCGAGTCCCCCTTCGACCACACCGTCTGGGCGATCGTCTCCGACGGCGACCTCCAGGAGGGCGTCTCCGCCGAGGCGTCGTCCCTCGCCGGACACCAGAGGCTCGGCAACCTCGTCTTCCTCTACGACGACAACCACATCTCCATCGAGGGCGACACCGCGACCGCGTTCTCGGAGGACGTGCTGAAGCGGTACGAGGCCTACGGCTGGCACGTGCAGCGCGTCGAGCCCGCCGCGAACGGCGACATCGACGTGCACGCCCTGTACGCGGCCCTGACGGCGGCGAAGGCGGAGACCGGGCGCCCGTCCATCATCGCCATGCGCACGATCATCGCGTGGCCCGCCCCGAACGCGCGGAACACCGAGGCCTCCCACGGCTCCGCCCTCGGCGAGGAGGAGGTCGCCGCCACCAAGCGCGTCCTCGGCTTCGACCCCGAGAAGTCCTTCGAGGTCGCCGACGACGTCCTCGCCCACACCCGCCGTGCCCTGGACCGGGGCGCCGAGGCGCACGCCGCCTGGGAGAAGCGGATCGCCACGTGGCGCAGCGACCGGCCCGAGCACGCCGCGCTGTTCGACCGCGTGGTCGCGGGCCGGCTGCCCGAGGGCTGGGAGGACACCCTGCCGGTGTTCGAGACCGGCAAGGCGGTCGCCACGCGTGCCGCGTCCGGCAAGGTGCTCCAGGCGCTCGGTCCGGTACTGCCGGAGCTGTGGGGCGGCTCGGCCGACCTGGCCGGGTCGAACAACACGACGATCGACAAGACGTCCTCCTTCCTCCCCGAGGGCAACCCGCTGCCGGAGGCAGACCCGTACGGCCGCACCGTGCACTTCGGCATCCGCGAGTTCTCGATGGCGGCGGAGATGAACGGCATCGCCCTGCACGGCAACACCCGGATCTACGGCGGCACCTTCCTGGTCTTCTCCGACTACATGCGCAACGCCGTACGCATGTCGGCGCTGATGCAGCTCCCGGTGACGTACGTCTGGACACACGACTCCGTCGGCCTGGGCGAGGACGGCCCGACCCACCAGCCGGTCGAGCACCTGGCCGCCCTGCGGGCCATTCCGGGCCTGAACGTGGTCCGCCCGGCCGACGCCAACGAGACCGCGATCGCCTGGGCCGAGATCCTCAAGCGGCACTCCACCCACCCGGCCCCGCACGGTCTGGCCCTCACCCGGCAGGGCGTGCCGACGTACGAGCCGAACCAGGACGCTGCGCGTGGCGGCTACGTCCTCGCCGAAGCCTCCACGGGCAGCCCGGAGGTGATCCTGATCGCCACCGGTTCCGAGGTCCAGCTCGCCGTGGCCGCGCGGGAGGCGCTGGAGGCCGAGGGCACGCCCACGCGGGTGGTGTCGATGCCGTCCGTGGAGTGGTTCGAGGAGCAGACCCGCGAGTACCGCGACAGCGTGCTGCCGCCCGCCGTGCGGGCCCGGGTGGCCGTGGAGGCCGGGATCGGCCTGACCTGGTACCGCTTCGTGGGCGACGCCGGCCGCATCGTCTCGCTGGAGCACTTCGGCGCCTCCGCCGACGCCAAGACCCTGTTCACCGAGTACGGCTTCACCGCCGAGCACGTGGTCGCCGCCGCCAGAAAGTCCCTGGCCGCCGCCCGCGGCTGAGCCGGACGCACAAGCAGAAAGAGAAGATGATCACTGTGACCGAAGCAACCGCGACCGCGGGAGCACTGCGACGCCTGTCCGAGGCGGGCGTCTCCATCTGGCTGGACGACCTGTCGCGGCGGCGGATCGAATCCGGCAACCTGGCCGAACTGATCGGGACGGAGCACGTCGTCGGCGTCACCACCAACCCGTCGATCTTCCAGGCCGCCATCGGCTCCGGCGAGGGCTACGAGGAGCAGCTCGCCGACCTCGCGACCCGGGGCGTCACCGTCGACGAGGCGGTCCGCATGATGACCACCGCCGACGTCCGCGCCGCCGCCGACGTGCTGCGCCCGGTGTACGAGGCGACCGGCGGCCGGGACGGGCGGGTCTCCATCGAGGTCGACCCGCGTCTCGCCCACGACACCCGGGCCACGGTCGCCGAGGCGCGTCAGCTGGCCTGGCTGGTGGACCGCCCCAACGTGATGATCAAAATCCCGGCGACGAAGGCCGGTCTCCCGGCGATCACCGAGGTCATCGGCGCCGGCATCAGCGTCAACGTCACTCTGATCTTCTCCCTGGAGCGCTACCGCGAGGTCATGGACGCCTACCTCGACGGTCTGGAGCAGGCGCAGGCGGCCGGGCTGGACCTGGCCGGCATCCACTCCGTGGCCTCCTTCTTCGTCTCCCGCGTCGACAGCGAGATCGACAAGCGGCTGACGGTGCTCGGCACGGAAGAGGCCCTGGCACTGAAGGGGAAGGCGGCGCTGGCCAACGCGCGGCTGGCCTACGAGGCGTACGAGAACGTCTTCGCCGGTGGCCGTTTCACCGCGCTGGCCGGGGCCCGCGCCAACGCCCAGCGTCCCCTGTGGGCGTCGACCGGGGTGAAGGACCCGGCATTCCGGGACACCCTGTACGTGGAGGAGCTGGTCGCTCCCGGCACCGTGAACACGATGCCGGAGGCCACCCTGCGCGCCGCCGCCGACCACGGCGACGTGCGGGGCGACACGGTCACCGGTGGTTACGCCCAGGCCCGGGCGGACCTCGCGGCCGTGGAGCGGCTCGGCATCTCGTACGACGAGGTGGTGGAGCAGCTGGAGCAGGAGGGCGTGGCCAAGTTCGAGGTGGCCTGGCAGGACCTGCTGGACGCCGTGACGAAGTCCCTCGACAGCAAGGGAGTTGACGGGGAATGAGCGAGGACCTTCCCGCCGAGACGGTCGGCGAGACCAAGGCGACGAAGGAGGCCAAGGAGGCCGAGGCCGCCCGGGAGGCGGCGGGGCCGCTGCACGCCCAGGAGGCCGAGGAGTCCCGCGCGGCCGGGGAGCCGAAGGCGGCCAGGGCGTCCGGGTCCGGCCGGGGCCGGAAGAAGACCGGGGCCGCCGGTGCCGCGAAGGGCGCCGAGGCGGCGGAGACGGACGAGAAGCCCGTCGAGCCGGTCGCGCCCCTCGACTGGAGCAACCCCCTGCGCGATCCCCAGGACCGCCGCCTCCCCCGGATCGCGGGCCCGTCCGGACTGGTCATCTTCGGCGTCACCGGCGACCTCTCCCGCCGCAAGCTGATGCCGGCCGTGTACGACCTGGCCAACCGCGGCCTGCTGCCGCCGGGCTTCTCCCTGGTCGGCTTCGCCCGCCGCGACTGGGAGAACCAGGACTTCGCGCAGGTCGTGCACGACGCGGTCAAGGAGCACGCGCGCACGCCGTTCCGCGAGGAGGTCTGGCAGCAGCTCGCCGAGGGCATGCGCTTCATCCCCGGCGACTTCGACGACGACGAGGCGTTCGAGCAGCTGCGCAAGGCCGTGCAGGAGCTGGACACCTCGCGCGGGACCAGCGGCAACTACGCCTTCTACCTGTCGGTGCCGCCGAAGTTCTTCCCGAAGGTCGTCCAGCAGCTCAAGAAGCACGGGCTGACCGACGCCCCGGACGGCTCCTGGCGCCGCGCGGTGATCGAGAAGCCCTTCGGGCACGACCTGGGCAGCGCCCGTGAGCTGAACGCGCTGGTGCACGAGGTCTTCGACCCGGAGCAGGTCTTCCGGATCGACCACTACCTGGGCAAGGAGACCGTCCAGAACATCCTGGCGCTGCGCTTCGCCAACCAGATGTACGAGCCGATCTGGAACCGGTCCTACGTGGACCACGTGCAGATCACCATGGCCGAGGACATCGGCATCGGCGGCCGGGCCGGCTACTACGACGGCATCGGCGCCGCCCGCGACGTCATCCAGAACCACCTGCTCCAGCTCCTCGCGCTCACCGCGATGGAGGAGCCCGCCTCCTTCGACGCGCCGTCGCTGCTCACCGAGAAGCTGAAGGTGCTCAGGGCCGTGCGGCTGCCCGACGACCTCGGCGAGCACACCGTGCGCGGGCAGTACCAGGGCGGCTGGCAGGGCGGCGCGCAGGTGCCCGGCTACCTTCAGGAGGAGGGCATCGATCCGGCCTCCGCCACCGACACCTACGCGGCGATCAAGCTGGCCATCGACAACCGCCGCTGGGCGGGCGTCCCCTTCTACCTGCGCACCGGCAAGCGCCTGGGCCGCCGGGTGACGGAGATCGCGGTCGTCTTCCAGCGGGCCCCGCACTCCCCCTTCGACACGACGGCCACCGAGGAGCTGGGCGAGAACGCGATCGTCATCCGCGTCCAGCCCGACGAGGGCATGACGGTGCGGTTCGGCTCGAAGGTGCCGGGCACGTCGATGGAGATCCGGGACGTGTCCATGGACTTCGCGTACGGCGAGTCCTTCACGGAGTCCAGCCCGGAGGCGTACGAACGGCTGATCCTGGACGTCCTCCTGGGCGACGCGAACCTGTTCCCCCGTCACCAGGAAGTGGAAGAGTCCTGGCGGATCCTCGACCCGATCGAGGAGTACTGGGACACGCACGGCAAGCCCGCGCAGTACGCCTCGGGCGGCTGGGGACCCCGGGAAGCCGACGAGATGCTCGCACGAGACGGACGGAGCTGGCGCAGGCCATGAGGATCGACCTGACCGACACCACGGCAAGCAAGATCAACAAGGCGCTGGTCCAGGGCCGCCGCGCCATCGGCACCCCGGCGGTGGGCATGGTGCTCACCCTGGTGATCGTCACGGACGAGGAGAACGCCTACGACTCGATCAAGGCGGGCGAGGAGGCATCCCACGAGCACCCCTCGCGCACCCTGGTCGTGATCAAGCGGCACCCGCGCAACCTGCGCGACCGCACCCGCTCGCACCTCGACGCCGAGGTCCGGGTGGGCTCCGAGGCCGGCACCGGCGAGACGGTGGTACTGCGCATGTACGGCGAGGTCTCCGAGCACGCCGACTCGGTCGTGCTGCCGCTGCTGCTGCCGGACGCCCCGGTCGTCGTGTGGTGGCCGGTGGACGCACCGGACGACCCCGCGGGAGACCCGCTGGGCGCGCTGGCCAAGCGCCGCATCACCGACCTGTACGCGGTGGAGCGCCCGATGGAGACCCTGGAGCGCCGGGTCCGCACCTACGCCCCCGGCGACACCGACCTCGCCTGGACCCGGCTGACGCTGTGGCGTTCCATGCTGGCCGCCGCCCTGGACCAGGCCCGGGTGCCGGTGACCTCGGCGACCGTGGAGGCCGAGGCGGACAACCCGGCGGCCGAGCTGCTGGCCCGCTGGCTGGAGGCGCGGCTGCACGTCTCGGTCGACCGTGTGATCACCGACGGCCCGGTCGTCACGGCCGTACGCCTGGGGACCGCGAACGGGGAGATCGTCATCGACCGGCCCGAGGGACCGATCGCCACCATGACCCTGCCCGACCAGCCTCCGCGCTCCCTCGCGCTGAAGGTCCGCTCGACCGCCGAACTCATCGCCGAGGAGCTGCGGCGCCTCGACGCGGACGATATGTACGCCATCGCCCTGCGCGGCGAGGCCGGCAAGGAGACCCCTGTCCATGTCTGACACCGACACCCCGAAGCTCGACCGGCGCCCCGAGTGGACCGCGTTGGCGGACCACCGCAAGGACGCGCTGCCGCGCCCGGACCTGCGCGAGCTGTTCGCCGACGACCCCGGACGGGCCGAGCGGTACGTCGTGCGCGTCGGCGACCTGCGCATCGACTACTCCAAGAACCTGGTCACCGACGAGACGCTGGCCCTGCTGCGGGAACTGGCCGCCGCGACCGGCGTGTTCGAACTGCGCGACGCCATGTTCCGCGGCGAGCGGATCAACATCACCGAGGACCGGGCGGTCCTGCACACCGCGCTGCGCGCCCCGCGGGACGCGGTGATCGAGGTCGACGGCGAGAACGTCGTCCCCAAGGTGCACGCCGTGCTCGACAAGATGGCCGACTTCTCCGACCGGGTCCGCTCCGGCGAGTGGACCGGCCACACCGGCAAGCGCATCAAGAACGTGGTCAACATCGGCATCGGCGGCTCCGACCTCGGTCCGGCGATGGCGTACGAGGCGCTGCGGGCGTTCACCGACCGCTCGCTCACCTTCCGGTTCGTGTCGAACGTGGACGGCGCCGACCTGCACGAGGCGGTCCGGGACCTGGACCCGGCCGAGACGCTGTTCATCGTGGCGTCCAAGACGTTCACGACGATCGAGACGATCACGAACGCGACCTCGGCGCGCTCCTGGCTGCTGGCCGGCCTCGGCGGCGAGGAGAAGGCGGTCGCCCAGCACTTCGTCGCCCTGTCGACGAACGCCGAGAAGGTCGCGGACTTCGGCATCGACACGGCCAACATGTTCGAGTTCTGGGACTGGGTCGGCGGCCGCTACTCGTACGACTCGGCGATCGGCCTCTCCCTCATGATCGCCATCGGCCCGGACCGCTTCCGGGAGATGCTCGACGGCTTCCGCATCGTCGACGAGCACTTCCGCAACGCCGAGGCCCCGGCCAACGCCCCGCTGATCCTGGGCCTGCTGGGGGTCTGGTACGGCAACTTCCTGGGCGCCCAGTCGCACGCCGTACTGCCGTACAGCCACTACCTGTCGAAGTTCACGGCCTATCTCCAGCAGCTGGACATGGAGTCCAACGGCAAGTCGGTCGACCGCGAGGGGCGGCCGGTTCAGTGGCAGACCGGGCCGGTGGTCTGGGGCACGCCGGGGACCAACGGGCAGCACGCCTACTACCAGCTCATCCACCAGGGCACCAAGCTGATCCCGGCCGACCTGATCGGCTTCGCCCGGCCCGTCGCCGAACTGGGCGACGAGCTGAAGGCCCAGCACGACCTGCTGATGGCCAACCTGTTCGCCCAGGGGCAGGCGCTGGCCTTCGGCAAGACCTCCGACGAGGTCCGCGCGGAGGGTGTGCCCGAGGAGCAGGTGCCGCACCGCACCTTCCGGGGCAACCACCCGACCACCACCGTCCTGGCCACCGAGCTGACGCCCTCCGTCCTCGGCCAGCTGATCGCGCTGTACGAGCACAAGGTGTTCGTACAGGGCGCGGTCTGGAACATCGACTCCTTCGACCAGTGGGGCGTCGAACTCGGCAAGGTGCTGGCCAAGCGCGTCGAGCCCGCCCTGACCGAGGGCGCTGACGTGCCCGGCCTCGATCCGTCCACGGCCGCGCTGGTGGCCGCCTACCGTGAACTGAAGGAAGTGCGCTGACATGCAGATCGGTCTTGTGGGTCTCGGCAAGATGGGCGGCAACATGCGCGAGCGCCTGCGCAACGCCGGCCACACGGTCGTCGGATACGACACCGATCCGGAGAAGGCCGACGTGGGCAGCCTCGTCGACCTCGTCGAGCAGCTGGAGCGGCCGCGCGCGGTGTGGGTGATGGTGCCGGCCGGCGCCGCGACCCAGGGCGTCATCGACCAGCTGGCGACCCTGCTCAGGCACGGCGACACCGTCATCGACGGCGGCAACTCCCGCTGGACGGACGACGAGAAGCACGCCGAGGAGCTGGCCAAGCACGGCATCAACTTCGTCGACGCCGGTGTCTCGGGCGGCGTGTGGGGCCTGAAGAACGGCTACGCGCTGATGGTCGGCGGCGAGAAGGAGACCGTCGACGACCTCAAGCCCATCTTCGACGCGCTCAAGCCCGAGGGCCCCTACGGCTACGTCCACGCGGGCAAGGTCGGCGCCGGGCACTTCTCCAAGATGGTCCACAACGGCATCGAGTACGCCATGATGCAGGCCTACGCCGAGGGCTGGGAGCTGCTGGAGAAGGTCGACTCCGTGGACAACGTCCGCGAGGTCTTCCGCTCCTGGCAGGAGGGCACCGTCATCCGCTCCTGGCTCCTCGACCTGGCCGTCAACGCCCTTGACGAGGACCACCACCTGGACAACCTGCGCGGCTATGCGGAGGACTCGGGCGAGGGCCGCTGGACCGTCGAGGCGGCCATCGACAACGCGGTGCCGCTGCCCGCGATCACCGCTTCGCTCTTCGCACGGTTCGCGTCCCGGCAGGACGACTCGCCGCAGATGAAGATGATCGCCGCGCTGCGCAACCAGTTCGGCGGCCACGCGGTGGAGGCGGCCAAGAAGTAGGCGCTCTCCGGTCGCCCACCGGGGCGATCCGGAAAGCGCGTTGACGTGATCGGCCGGTTCGGGTCAGAGTCCATCCCTGATGGAGATCAACGACCTGACACCGGCCGAGACGCGCGTCTGGCGGGCGTTCGCCACCGGCTCCCTCGTGGACTTCCGCGCGGCCGACGACGAGGACCCCTCCGACGGCGACACCTGGGGCTTCGAGCGCACCGTCCGCGCCCACGTGTTGAGGGCGCTGCTGCTGGACGGCCCACGCGCGGAGGGCGAGGTGCCCGCGCTCAATCTGGCGGGCGTGCGCGTCACCGGTGTCCTGGAACTCCAGTACGCGACGGTCGACCACCCCGTGCGGCTGCGACACTGCCACTTCGAGGACGTGCCGCGCCTGTACGGTGCGCGGTTGCGCGAGGTGAACCTGAGCGAGTCCGTGCTGCCCGGTTTGGTCTCGCACGCCGTCCGGGTGGAGGGTGTGCTGCGGCTGACCCGCGCCCGGTTCGGAGGGATGGTGCGGCTCGGGGGCGCGGAGGTCACCGGGAGCCTGTATCTCGAGAGCACGCGGATCCACGCGCCGGACACCGAGGGGTCGGTGCTCCAGCTCAACCAGGCGGTGCTCGGCGCCGACCTGTGGGCACCGGGCCTCGAGGCGCGGGGCGAGATGCGGCTCGACGGCGCCCGGGTGGCCGGGACGGTCAACCTCACCGACGCGGTGCTCGACCGGCCGGGTGGCACCGCGCTGAAGGCCGAGACACTGGCGGCCGAGTCCGACGTGCTCATGCGGAACGCCGAGGTGCGGGGCCGGCTGGAGCTGCGCGGCGCGCGCATACCCGGCCGGCTGGACCTGTCGCACGCTCGCCTGGCCAACCCGGGCGGGACCGCGCTGCGGGCCAGCAGCTGCGTGATCGGCGAACTGTGGCTGCGCCAGTGCCCGAGGGCGGAGGGTGCCCTCAATCTGCGCCGCTCCCAGGTGGACGTCCTGTTCCTCGAACCGGAGGCCGTACCGGCCTGGGTCCAGCTCAACGACCTCACCTACACATCGCTCATCCCGCACGAGCCCGCCGAACGGCGGCTGCCGATGCTGGAGAAGGGCGACAGCTATCTGCCCTTCATCTACGAGCAGCTGACCGCCTCCTACCGCAGGATCGGCGACGACGACGCGGCCCGCAGGGTACAGCTCGCCAAGCAGCGCCGGCACCGGCGCACCCTGCCCTGGTACGGCAGGCTGTGGGGACACCTCCAGGACGTCACAGTCGGCTACGGCTTCCGTCCGCTGCGGGCGGGCGGCTGGCTGCTGTCGCTGCTCGCGGTCGGCTCGGTGGCGTACGGGCTCCACCACCCGCCGCCGCTCAAGCCCACCGAGTCCCCCGACTTCGACCCCGTCTTCTACACCCTGGACCTGCTGCTGCCGGTGATCTCCTTCGGGCAGGAGAGCGCCTTCGCCCCCGAGGGGGGCTACCAGACGCTGGCGTACGTCCTCATCATCACGGGGTGGATCCTGGCCACGACGGTGATCACGGGTCTGACCCGCACCGTCAGCCGCCAGTGAACCCGCGCGCCGCGTGCTGCGCCGCCAGCCGGACGCGGGCGTTCGCCGCGCCGTAGCCCCGGTAGCCGCCGTCCCGCTGGACGAGTTCGAAGAAGAGCCGGCCGACGGTGTGCGTGTAGCGGCGCCGGAAGGCGCCGTGCGCGTCGCGGTCGCAGAGGATGCCCAGCTCCCGGTACGTCTCCAGCGCCCCGCCGGCGAACTCGGATGTTCTCCGCCCGGGTCCGCCCGTCCGGCGTGGCGATCGGCACGCAGACCGGCTTCGCGGTGGCCGGGTCCGCGGTGACGTTCGCGGCGCGGATCGCCGGTCCGGACGGTGCCGACTGGTGCGCGGTGGCACTGTTCACGGCGGCGCTGTGCGTACCGCCGGTGGTCGCCGCGCTGTCGGCCCGGGAGACCCACCGGGTGCCGACGGAGGAACTCGGTGGGCGGGTCCCGGCTCAGAGCGCGCGGCCGGAGACGGTGACGGCCTGAGCCGGTGGCCGCCGGCCCGCCGCCCGGGATGCGGCCGCCGGCGGCTTCACGCGGGCACGACGGCGGCGTCCAGCAGCGGCCCCAGTTCGCGGGCGACGGTCGTCAGTGCCCGTACGTCCCGCTCGGCGCGGGCGATGACCACCGCCCCCTCCAGGGCGCTGATCATCAGCGTGGCGAGCGGCTCGGACCTGGCCGCGGGCACGCCCATGCCGGTCAGCGCGTCGGCGACGGGCCGGGTCCAGGCGGCGAAGGCGTCGGCGGCCGCCTCGCGGGTGGCGTCGCTGCTCCCGGCGCAGTCCACCGTCGCCGCCGCGACCGGGCACCCGGCGGCGAAGCCGGCGGTCTCGTACTCGTCGGTCCACTGGCCCACCATCGCCGCGAACAGCCCACTCGGCGTCGGCCGCTCCATCGCCGCCAGGAACCGGTCGACCCGCTTGGCCGCGTACCGTCCCGCCCACCGCAGGGCCTCGCCGACCAGTTGTTCCTTGCCGCCGGGGAAGTAGTGCTGGAGCGAACCCCGGGGCGCCCCGGCGTGCGCGGCGACGTCGCGCATCCCGGTCGCCCCCACGCCGTCGCGGCGGATCAGCTGGGCGGCGCTGAAGACCATCCGCTCCCTCGGTCCCCGCTCGGGCCTCGCCATCGCCGGCCTCCCTGCACCCTCGCGCACCGTCCACCGCGCCCGCGGCGGCGCGACCACTCTATGACCGCCGTCATAAACGGGGCTACTATGACGAGTGTCATAGCCCGAGGGTCCGCCGAGTGGCGTGCCCGTGGCGGACGGACGGGTGGTGCGTCATGCGGGTCGGTTTCATCGGTCTCGGCGTCATGGGTCAGCCGATGGCGCTGCGCCTGGCGGACGCCGGGACACCGCTCGTGGTGTTCAACCGCACGGCCGCGCGGGCCGAGCCCCTGCGCGCGGCCGGTGCCGAGGTGGCGGCCGGTCCCGCCGAGGTCTTCGAACGGGCCGGCACGGTGCTCCTCATGCTCGCCGACGAGGCGGCGACGGACGCGGTGCTGGCACGCGGGACGCCGGGGTTCGCGTCCCGTATCACCGGGCGCACGGTCGTCCACATGGGCACCACGTCACCGCAGTACTCACGCCGTCTGGAGGCCGACGTCCGCGCGGCGGGCGGACGCTACGTCGAGGCACCCGTCTCCGGCTCCCGCGTACCGGCGGAGAACGGCCGGCTGGTGGCGATGCTGGCCGGTGAGGAGAGCGCGGTGGCCGAGGCGGCGCCGCTCCTCGCTCCCCTGTGCCACGAGTCGTTCGTGTGCGGCCCGGTGCCGGACGCGCTGCTGACGAAACTGTCGGTGAACCTGTTCCTGATCACTCAGGTGACCGGCCTGGTCGAAGCCTTCCACTTCGCCGAACGCCAGGGTCTGGACCGCGCCCGCTTCCTCGACGTGCTCGAAGCCGGACCCATGGCCAGCGCCGTCTCCCGCATGAAGGCGCCGAAGCTGCTGGCGGGCGACTTCAGCGTGCAGGCCGCGGCCCTGGACGTACTGAAGAACAACCGGCTGATCGCCGAGGCCGCCCGCGGGGCGGGCCTCGCCTCTCCCCTCCTCGACGCCGCCCACGCCCTGTTCGAGGAGACGGTGGCCCTCGGGCACGGCGGCGAGGACATGGTGGCGGTGCTGCGCGCGATCGAGGCACGTACCGGCGCGCGCGGCGGGTCCTGAGGTCTATAGGCGCCCCCGCGGGGTATGCCGGACGGCACCTCGGTGAACGACAGGGAGGCGATGGGCATGGCAGCGCTGCGGCAGGAGACCGACGCGGACGCGGCAGGACTGGACGCGAAGGCGCTGGACCGGCTCGACCGGCACTTCGCCGGGCAGGTCGCCGAGGGGCGGCTGCCCGGGTTCCTGGTGGCCGTCGCCCGCGGCGGACGCGTCGCCCACCTGACCGTGCACGGCCTGCGGGACGTCGCGGCCGGACTGCCCGTGACGGCCGGCACGCTGTGGCGGATCTACTCCATGACCAAACCGGTCACGGCGGTGGCCGTGCTGATGCTGGTGGAGGAGGGACGGCTGTCGCTCGACGACCCGGTGGAGCGGTACCTCCCGGCGTTCGCCGAGCCCCGGGTGTACGTGGAGGGGCCCGCGGACGACGCGGTCACCCGGCCGGCCGCCGGCCCGGTCCTCGTCCGGCACCTGACGACCCACACCGCCGGACTGACCTTCGGCTTCTACCACGCCCACCCGGTCGACGCGCTGTACCGGGCGGCCGGCCTGGAGTCGTCGGTGCGGCCGGGCGCGGACCTGGCCGAGACCGTCGACCTGTACGCCTCTCTGCCGCTCCAGTTCGAGCCGGGCACCCAGTGGAACTACTCGGTGGCCAGCAATGTGCTCGGGCGGCTCGTGGAGGTGGTGTCCGGGCAGCCCCTCGACGCGTTCTGCGCCGAACGGATCTTCGGCCCGCTCGGCATGACGGACACCGGCTTCCAGGTGAGCGACGAGCGGGCGGACCGGCTGGCCGAGCTGTACGGCGAGACGGACGACGGCGGCATCGAGCCGGTCCCCGGACTGCCGCTGCGGGGCGGCCGGCCGCGGTTCCTGTCGGGCAGCGGCGGCCTGGTCTCCTCTGCGTACGACGTGCACCGCTTCGCGGAACTCCTGCGGCGCCGGGGCGAACTCGACGGTGCCCGCCTGCTCGCCCCCGCGACGGTGGACCTGATGACCCGCAACCACCTGCCCGGCGACGCCGACCTGCGTGCCTTCGGCAGCCGCCCGGCGCACGACCGGCCCGGCAACGACGGTGTGGGCTTCGGCCTCGGGGTCTCCGTGGTGATCGACCCGGGCCGCACCCAGGCACCCTCCGGGCTCGGCACGTACGGCTGGAGCGGGGTGGCGACGACCACCTTCTGGGTCGACCCGGAGCACGACCTGACGGTGCAGTTCATGACGCAGGTGCGGCCGAGGTCCTCGCACTCGGTCTACCCGGACCTCAAGCGGCTGGTGGCGGCCGCCGTGGTGGACTGACCCGCCTTTCGGCTCAGGACGACAGGTGTGCCACCGCGTCGAGGTGGGGCAGGTGGTGGTCGAGCCGTTCCCGCTTGGTGCGCAGGTAGGTGATGTTGCTCTCGCACGGCGGTATCAGCAGCGGCACCTGCTCGGTGACCTCGATGCCGTGCCGCACCAACGCCTCCCGCTTGCGCGGGTTGTTGGACATCAGGCGCACCGAACGCACCCCGAGGTCGGCCAGGATGCGGGCGGCCGCGCCGTAGTCGCGGGCGTCCACCGGCAGGCCGAGCGCGAGGTTCGCCTCCACGGTGTCCAGGCCCTCCGCCTGCAACGCCATCGCACGCAGCTTCGCGAGCAGCCCGATGCCGCGCCCCTCGTGCCCGCGCAGATAGACGACGACACCACTTCCGGCGGCGGCCACCTCCCGCAGCGCCGAGGCGAGTTGGGCGCCGCACTCGCAGTGCCGGGAGCCGAAGGCGTCGCCCGTCAGGCACTCGGAGTGCAGCCGGGTGAGCACGCCGTCGGTGCCCGGATCGCCGTGGACGAGGGCGACCTGCTCGTCACCGCGCTCGTGGTCGACATACCCGTACGCCCGGAATTCCCCGTACACGGTGGGCAACGGTGTCACCACGACGCGCTCCACGTCCGTGCGCTGCGCCGCCTTTTTGCCGAGTACACCAATTTTTTCGGTCATGATTCTCGCGTTCCTCAACAGATGCTCTAATGGCTCAACAGTTTCCCGACCGAGACGAAAGGCCGTGCGGAAATGGATGTCTCACTGGTGCCGGCGGACACGACCGAGGACGTGCGCGGGCGGGGCGCCGGAGCGCCGCGCCAGGTCGCGGTGCTGCCGGTGGGCAGTTACGAGCAGCACGGGCCGTACCTGCCGCTGGCGACCGACACGCTCGTCGCCTGCGCCATCACCCGCGGCATCGCCGCCGCCTACCCGGTGCACCCGCTGCCGCCGGTGACGATCGGCTGCTCGCACGAGCACGCGGACTGGCCGGGCACCGTCAGCGTCTCCGCGGTGACCCTGCACGCGGTGGTGCGGGACACAGCGGACTCCCTGCGCCGCTCGGGCGTCGACGCCCTGGTCGTGGTGAACGGCCACGGCGGCAACTACGTCCTGGGCAACGTCGTCCAGGAGGCCTCCGCGCGCGGCGAGCGGATGGCGCTGTTCCCGGCCGCGGAGGACTGGGAGACGGCCCGGGAGCGGGCCGGGGTGGCCACCTCGCTGCTCACCGACATGCACGCGGGGGAAATAGAGACCTCCGTTCTTCTGCACACGCATCCCGAATTGGTCCGGCCCGGTTACGAGACGGCCGATTTCGTCGCGGACGACCGGCGTCATCTACTCTCCCTCGGTATGTCCGCCTATACCGATTCCGGTGTCATCGGACGCCCGTCGCTCGGTTCGGCGGAAAAGGGGAAGGAACTGCTGGCGAGCCTCGCGGATTCCTTCGGGGCGTATTTCTCGGTCCTGACGGCGGCGGACGTGCCCCGGCAGGGGGGGCGAACGCGGGTAGTGCCCGTTGGGGTCGCCCTCGGCCGGCGCCGGCCCCGCGCGCATCCCGCCGTACCGCCGTACGACGAGGACGACGGCGCCGGGCAGGCTCGCCACGAGGCTGAGCACCCCGTACACCGCCGCCACGCCCAGTCCGGTGCCGGCACCGAGCCCGGCCGCACCGAACGCCCAGGCGGTGACGCCCTCCCGGGGGCCCCAGCCGCCGACGTTGAGCGGCAGCGTCATGGCGAGCAGCGCGAGCACGGCCAGCGGCGTCAGTGCGGCGACGGGGGCACCGCTGCCGGCGACGCGGGCGGCGAGGACGAACATCGCGAGGTACCCGGCCAGGACGACGGCCGACGACACCGCGACCCACGGCAGGTTCCGCCGGGACAGCAGCGCTGCACGCGCCTCGGCGAGCAGCGCCCGCAGCGCCCGCCGCCACCCGTGGGAGGGCGCCCGGTTCACGCGCAGGGCGAGGACGACGGCGAGCGCCCCGGCCAGCGCCAACCCCACCAGCGGCGCGAACCGCCGGGCCCCGGCCAGCACCGGGGACGGCATGGTGAGCAGCACGACGACCGCGACGAGAGTCAACGCCACCTGACCGGCGGCGCGTTCGAGGACGACGGACCGCACTCCACGCCCCAGGTCACCGGCGCTCCGCCCGTACCGCACCGCGCGGTGCACGTCGCCGAGGACGCCGCCGGGGAGGGCGGCGTTGAGGAAGAGCGCGCGGTAGTAGTCGGCGACGGCCGGTCCGAGCGGCAGCCGGATGCGCAGCCCCCGGGCCACCAGGGCCCAGCGCCAGGCGCTGAACACGGTGGTGACGAGCCCGATGCCGAGCGCCGCCAGCAGCGTGGGCCCGTCGATCCCTCGCAGCCCGCCCAGGAGGGGGCCGGTCCCCGTCCGCCACAGGAGCACGCCGAGGATCAGGAGTCCGGCGAGAGTGCCCAGTCGGGTGCGCAGGGGGGCCCGG
The DNA here is from genome assembly GCF_028473745.1 of Streptomyces sp. M92. Classification (NCBI taxonomy): domain Bacteria; kingdom Bacillati; phylum Actinomycetota; class Actinomycetes; order Kitasatosporales; family Streptomycetaceae; genus Streptomyces; species Streptomyces sp. M92. The sequence goes on along the minus strand of NZ_CP101137.1, from coordinate 4,597,131 downwards.
CGGCGGGGCGGTGCGCCGTCGGTGATGGTGGTGGGGGTGCTGGTGGGGGTGGTGGGGGTCGTGGGGGTCGTGGGGGTGCTGGTGGGGGTGGTCAAGGGGTTCCGGCGCGTCGGCACCGCCGCCGCGCTCACGCCGTACCGCCCGTCGGCCGGCACAGCGCCAGCAGGTCGGTGTGGTGGACGACGACGCGCAACTCCCCCGCGGCACAGGCGGCGAGACGCTCCCCCAGGTACCGGCGGGCCGGCTCGCCCAGCTCCGGCCGCTGCTCCACGGCCGCGCCGACCCAGCCGCGCAGCCACTGCTCGGCGAGCGCTGCCTCGTCCGCGCCCAGCCGCCAGTCACTGGGGTGCGTCCGTACGGTGGCGCCGTGCGCGGCGAAGGTCTCCGCGGCGCAGGTCACCGCGTCCGGGCCGAGCATGCCGGTGCGCCGCTGGTGGTCGTTGAACGCCTCGGTGATCTCGGCGTCCAAGGGGTGGGCCGGGGTGAGTTCGACCCGCCCCGCGACGGAGAGCGTCAGCAAAGCCGGGCAGCCCGCCGCGGCACAGGCGGCGGCCAGGATGCCCACCTCCTCGGCAGTGAGCACGTCCAGCAACGCGGACGCCGTGACCAGCCCGGCACCGGCCAGCGCGTCCGGCGTGAGCCGGGCGAGGTCGCCGCGCCGGGTCTCGACGGTGACGCGGCATCCGTCCGCCGCCGAACGCGGTGCGCCGACGGCGGCGAAGTGCAGGAGGTAGGGGTCGCGGTCGTGCAGCACCCAGTGCTGGGCGCCGTCGAGCAGCGGGGCGAGCCAGCGCCCCATCGAGCCGGTGCCGCAGCCCACGTCGTGCACGACCAGCCCGTCCGCCCGGCTGGGCAGGTTGGCGAGGCGGATGCGGAGCGGGTCGAGCAGGTCGTGCGCCCGAGCGGCGGCGTCGGCGGGCTCACGGAGCCGCAGCCACTCGGGCGCGTAGCGCGGCGGGTCGTCGGTGTGGCCGGGGGTGGTGGGGGTGGTGGGTTCGGTGGGGGTGGCGGGGGCTCCGGGGACGCGGTCGCGGCGGAGGCGGAGGGTGCCTCGCTCGGTGGCGGGCGGGGCGGGGCCGTCGGTGAGGCGCCGTCCGGTGGCCGACGGGGCGGGGCCGTCGGTGGGCTGCCCTCCCGTGGCCGACGGGGCGGCGGGAGCGGTGGGGGCGGTGGGGCTGTGGGCGAGTGTTCCGGCCCGGTCGGTGCCACTGCCGTCCGTCAGCCCCTCGCCCTGCCGTTCCTCGCTTCGGCCGGGACCGTCCTCGCTCCGCGTGTCCACCGGCGCCGCGTGCTCGCTCGACCGTCGGACGGCCCAGGCGGTGGGCCAGCCGGTGGAGGCGGTGGGGACGGCGGACGTGGTGGGCTCGGCGGGCCCGGCGGCTCCGGTGAGCCCGGCAGGCCCGGCGTCGCTGGTGAGCCCGACAGGCATGGCGTCGCTGGTGAGCCCGGCAGGCCCGGCGTCGCTGGTGAGCCCGGCAGGCATGGCAGGCCCGGCGTCGCTGGTGAGCCCGGCAGACCCGGCAGACCCGGCAGACCCGGCAGGCGAGTCCGCGCTCCGCGCCCCCTGTCGGCCCCCGGTGGAAACCCCCCACGGCTGCTCCGCCGGTCGTCGCGTCGGCCGGCCGCCGGCCGGTCCGGCGCCGGGGAGCACACCGTTCGTGGACTCGGCGGCGTCCTGCGGACCGGGCTGGGCGGGGATGGCTCCCGTGATCGGTGCCGTCGGCTTCCTCATGACGCCCTCCGGGGTTCGTCCGTGAGCCGGTGCAGTACGCCGGCCAGGCTCCGGGCCGTGGCCGCCCAGCCGTTCAGGGCCGCGCGGCGGCCTCGTGCCGCGGCCTTGAGCCGGCGTCGTACGTCCGCCTCGCCGAACCATCCGCGCAGTTCGGCGGCGAGCGCGGCGGGCTCCTCCGGCCGGACGAGGATGCCGGGCACCCCGCCGTCGGGCGCGCGCCCCACCGCCTCCGGCAGGCCGCCGACATCGGTGGCCAGCACGGGGATGCCGCGCGCGAGGGCCTCCGTCACGGCCATGCCGTACGTCTCGGCGTAGGAGGTGAGGACCAGGAGGTCGGCGGTGGCGTAGGTGGCGTCCAGTTCCGCGCCGGAGCGCGGTCCGGCGAGCACCAGCCGTTCCGCCAGACCATGCCCCGCGATCCGCTCCCGCAGCCGGTCGACGTACTCGGGGTCGTGCCCCAGCCCGCCGACGCACACGCAGCTCCACGGCAGGTCGGCAATGGCCGCGAGCGCCTCCACCAGCCGGTGCTGGCCCTTGCGCGGGGTGACGGCGGCGACGCACACCAGCCGGGAGACGCCGTCGGTGCCGGGCGCGAGGGGCGCGATGTCGGCGCCGGGCGCGGCCACGTGGACGCGGGCCGGGTCGAGCCCGTGGTGGGAGACGAGCCGGCGCACCGCCCAGTCGCTGGTGGCGACGACCGCGGGGACGGCACGCAGCACCGCGCGCTCGCGGGCGTCCAGATCGGCGGCGACGGCGGCATCGAGGCCGGTCTCGTCGCCGAGCGGGAGGTGGACGAGGACGGCCATGCGCAGCCGCTCCGCCTCCGGGACGACGATCTCCGGTACGCCGCAGGCGACCAGCCCGTCGAGCAGTACGACGGCTCCGTCCGGCAACCGCCGCAGGGAGCGCGCGAGTTCGGCGCGCGCGGACTCGTCCGGCCGTGGCCAGGCCCCGTCGACGGGCAGCCCGCGCACCCGCCAGCCGAAGCCGGGCAGGTCCAGCCGCACGCGCCGGTCATAGGCGTTGCCGCCGCTGGGCGCGGCCGGGTCGTCGACCCCGCCGGGCATGACGAAGTGCACGGAGCGCAGGGACATGGGGACGATCCCGCCGTTCCTCGGGGCGGCCGTCGTCTGTGCGGGCACGTACGTGAGACGAGCGCGTCCCGGAGTCGGCGTCGGGGGAACCGCCGGTTCGGTCGACATGCCCGTCACAGCGCACGCTCGTAACTCGCCCAGGCGACGTGCGACTCGTGCAGGGTCACGGTGAGGCCGGCCAGGCCCCTGGCCCCCTCGCCGAGCGCGCCCTTGCGCACGCGCTCGGCGAGCCGGTCGGCGACGACCTTCGCCAGGAACTCGGTCGAGGTGTTGACGCCGGCGAAGTCCGGTTCGTTGTCGAGGTTGCGGTAGTTCAGCTCGCTGACGACGGCGGCCAGCTCCCGGGTGGCCAGTCCGATGTCGACGACGATGTTGTCGTCGTCCAGCTGCTCGCGCCGGAAGGTGGCGTCCACCAGGAACGTCGCTCCGTGCAGGCGCTGCGCCGGCCCGAAGACCTCGCCGCGGAAGCTGTGGGCGATCATGATGTGATCGCGGACGGTGATGCTGAACAACGGACGACCCTCCAGGTGTGGCACGTCTGGTCCCCCGCCTGTCGCTGCGCGGGGTACCGTCCTTTACGGCCGGGTGCCTCCCCGTGTTCAGCGGCCGCGTCTCTTTCTCAAGGTCAGGCGCCGATGACTCGGTGCGGCCTCAGTCGTCGTCCCCGGCGTACCTGATCCGGTGGCACAGGGCGGGGATCTCGCCGGAGGCCAACTCCGGCATGATGTCGGGCAGTTCGCCGAACGAGGACTCGCCGGTGACGAGCGCGTCCAGCGCCGGGTCGGTGAGCAGGTCGAGGGCGAGGGCGAGCCGGTCGGCGTAGGTGCGGGTGGCCGCGCGCGCCGGGGAGACGGTGCCGACCTGGCTGCTTCGCAGGGTCAGGCGCCGGGAGTGGAAGGCCTCGCCGAGCGGGAGGGCGACGCGCCGGTCGCCGTACCAGCTGAGTTCGAGGACGGTCCCCTCGGGCCGCAACAGCTCCATGGACCGGGCGAGCCCCTCCTCGCTCGCGCTGGCGTGCACGACGAGGTCGAGGCCGCCGAGGGCGTCGGCGGGGGACGCGAAGCCGACACCGAGCGCGTCCGCCACCTCGGCACGGTCCGGGTCGGCGTCGACCAACTGGACACGGACGCCCGGGAAGCGGGCCAGCAGCGCGGCCACCGAGCAGCCGACCATGCCGCCGCCGACCACGGCGATCCGGTCCCCGACCAGGGGCGCCGCGTCCCACAGCGCGTTCACGGCGGTCTCCACGGTGCCGGCGAGCACGGCCCGCCCGGCGGGAACGTCCGGGGGCACCGGGATGGCGGCGGCGGCCGGGACGACGTACCGCGTCTGGTGCGGGTACAGGCAGAAGACGGTCCGGCCGACGAGGTCACCGGGTCCCGCCTCCACCACCCCCACGTTGAGGTAGCCGTACTTCACCGGCCCCGGGAAATCGCCCTCCTGGAACGGCGCGCGCATGGTGCCGTACTGGCTCTCGGGCACCCGGCCGCCGAAGACGAGCGTCTCCGTGCCCCGGCTGACCCCGCTGAAGAGCGTACGCACCAGTACCTCGTCCGGCCCCGGCTCGGGCAGCCGCACCTCCCGGATCACGCCACGGCCGGGCGAGTCGAGCCAGAACGCACGTGCGGTGCCTGTCATCGGATGTCCTCCTGAACGATCGCGAAGCCCCCCACGTACCGAGGGATGCACGAGCCGCGCACAGTAGCGGCGTCGATCGACTCTGTCACTCGGCCGGAGGGTGTTCGGTGGCCCTGAACAACCTGAACAACCTGAACAACACGTACGACGCTTATGACACTTATGACGCTTACGGAACTTATGGCGCGAGGCACGTTCAGCAGGAGACCGCGGTGGGGGCGGCCGCGCAGATCCTCCTGCTCGCGCTGCTCGGTACCGCGGTCGGCATGGGCACCGCGGGCTGGCTGACCGGCCTGGCCTTCGCGCTCGCGTCATGGGCGGTGCTCTCCCGGGCCCTGCAGCGCTCCCGGCTGCCGTCGTTCGGCCCGGCCAACCGGGTCACCCTCGGACGGACCACCCTGGTCGGCGGCGTGACGGCACTGGTCGCGGACTCCTTCAGCGGCACACCGCCCGTCTCCCTCCTCGTCGGCCTGACGGCCGTGGCCCTGCTCCTGGACGGCGTGGACGGCAAGGTCGCCCGCCGCACCGGCACCTGCTCCCCGCTCGGCGCCCGCTTCGACATGGAGGTCGACGCGTTCCTGATCCTGGTGCTCAGCGTGTACGTCGCGACGGACCTGGGCCCGTGGGTACTGCTCATCGGCGGGATGCGCTACGTATTCGTCGCCGCGGCCCGCGTGTGGCCGTGGCTGACCGCCCCGCTGCCGCCGAGCACGGCCCGCAAGACGGTGGCCGCGCTGCAGGGCGTACTGCTGCTGGTGGCGGGCGCCGACCTGCTCCCGCGACCGGCCAACGCGGGTGTGGTGATGCTGGCGTTGGGGCTGCTGGCGTGGTCCTTCGGCCGGGACGTGCTGTGGTTGTGGCGGACGTCACGGGTACCGCGGACGACACTGGCGCGGGCGGCGGTGCGGGAGCCCGTCGCCCGGTGAGCCGGGTCGCGGAACGTTCGCCTCGTTCGCCGTCGGCAGCTTGCTGTTCCGCCTAGGGTGTCGATCATGTTCAAGTCAGGGGTGGGGTTCCTCGCGTTGTTCGGGCTGGGCTGGTGGCTGCTGGCCTCGAGTGCGTTCGGCGGCTCGGTGCGGCCGGCCGGGGTCGTGGCCGGCTGTGCCGTCGCGGTGGGGCTGATGCTCACCGCGCGACGCGTTCTGCCCGCGTCGGCGGGTGGTCCGTTCCCCGCCGACCGGCGCCGGCGATTCCTCCAGATCAACGTTCTCCAGTGGCTGTTGATCCTGATCACCGCCCAGGTGTGCGCCCGCGCCGGGGCTCCCGCACTCATTCCCCCGCTGATCGCGATCGTCGTAGGACTGCACTTCCTCCCGCTCGCGGCGGTGTTCGAACAGCCTCGGCTGCGCGTACCGGCGGCCCTGTTGAGCGCGGCCGGAGTGTCGGGCGCGGCGGTGTGGCTCATGGACGGACCGGACCGGACCGTCCGCCTCGTGGTGGGCCTCGTCTCCGCACTCTCCCTGTGGGGCATGGCGATCTGGACGGTCACGGGCGCGGCGTCCGCCGCCGGCCGTGACGTGAAGGGGTGAGAGTTCCGGCAGCACCGGAGGGACTCAGTGCCGCCGGGGCAGCAGCCCCGCCGCCGCCAGCGGTACGGCGGCCAGGACAAGCCACGGCACGGCGCTCGGCAACCCGGCGTCCAGCAGCAGCCCGGTCGCGGAACTGCCGACGAGCACGATGAGCCCGGAGACCGAGGACAGCGCCCCCGTGTACAGCCCGAGCCGTCCGTCCTCGGCGAGGTCCGGCACCCAGGCTCGGGCGACGGGAGCGACCAGCATCTGCCCGAGGGTGAGCAGGACGACGAACCCGGCGGCGGGCACCAGCCCACCCGCCCCCGTCCACCCGGCGGGCCGCGCGACCGCGACGACACCGAACCCGGCCGCGACGAGCACCAGCCCCGCCACCATCGACCGGCGTGGCGCCAGCCGCTCCCCCGCCCACCGCGTCACCGGCAACTGCGCGGTCACCACCAGCAGCGAGGACAGTGCGAACAGCCAGGCCAGCGGTGCCTGTGAACCGGCGGCCCGCTCCACCTCGGCGGGCAGGGCGAGGTAGAGCTGGTTGTAGGCGAGCAGGTAGGCGCCGTACGCGCAGCACAGTGCGAGGAAGCGCCGGTTGCGCAGCAGCAGCCGCGCCCCGCCCTTGACCCGGACCCGCGCCCGGCCAGGAATGTGCTGCGGCAGCAGCCAGGCGTGCCCGGCGAGGACCAGCACGAAGACACCGGCCCCGGCCAGGCAGGCGGTACGGAAGTCGACGGCCAGCAGCAGCGCGCCGAGCAGCGGTCCCACGAAGGCCCCCGCCTGCCCGGCGACGGTGAACAGCGCGAGCACCCGGGTCCGGTCCCCGCCGCCCGCCTCCTCCCACGCCACCGCCTGCCGGGCCACCTCGGACTCGACGGCCGGAGAGAAGAGCGCGGCGGCGAACCCGACGAGCAGCACGGCCGCCACCACGGCCCAGGTCCGCTCCGCGAACCCGAGCCAGACGAACCCGGCGATCCGCAGCACGCACCCGGCGAGTACGACGGGCCGGACGCCGTACCGGTCGGCGAGCGCCCCGCCCACCACGAACAGCCCCTGCTGGCTGAAGGTCCGCAGCCCGAGCACGAACCCGACCAGCCACCCCGCCATGCCGATGCCCTGCCCCAGATGCTCGGAGAGGAAGGGCAGCACGGCGAAGAAGCCGATGTTGAAGGCGAGCTGGGTGAGGACGAGGAGCCGCAGCAGCGGCCAGAGCGGCGCGGCCGCGGCGCCGGCGGTGCCTGGCTTCCGTCCGGTGAACAGCGAGGTCATCGAGGTCATCGGGTTCCGACCAGTTCCTTGTCCACGTCCTCGTCCTCGTCCTCGGCGGGCTGTCCGGCGACGACCGGACCGGCGCCTCCGCGTCGCCACCGGGGCCGGCGCAGTCCGCCCGCCGCGGTGACGGCGAGGGCGCCGAGCAGGGCGAGGACGGCGGCGGGGGCGAGGACGGCCCAGGGCGCGCGTTCGGCGTACGGCTGGTTCTCGGCGAGGAGCAGTCCCCACTCGGGCGACGGCGGCTGGGCGCCCAGCCCCAGGAACCCGAGCGAGGCGAGGGAGAGGGCGACGGCGGGCAACCGCAGCAACGCGTGCCGCAGGACGGGCGGCAGCACGGCCGGCAGCAGTTCGCGGCGCAGCAGGTACCAGCGTCCCGCCCCCAGCCCCCGGGTGGCGGTGATGTGCAGGGTGGCGCGTTCCTGGCGCAGCAGCGCGGAGGTGTGCGCGGCGAGCGGCGCCCAGGCGACGGCGCCCACGGCGAGGGCGGGCGTGGCGGTTCCGCTGCCCGCGACGGCGGTGACGAGGAGGGCGACGAGTACCGGCGGCACGGCGTTGACGGTGTCGACGAGCGGCCCGGACACGCGGGGCACGAGCCCGAGGAGTACGCCCGCGAGCAGGGCGGCGGCGCTGATGGCGGAGGCGAGCAGCAGGGTGTCGAGCGCGCCGTGCCCGACGCGGGCGAGCAGGTCGCGCCCGAGGGCGTCGGTGCCGAAGGGATGGTCGAGGGAGGGCGCCAGCAGCCGCTCCCCCGTGTCGAGGGCGAGCGGGTCACGCGTCAGCCCCACCCCCACGACGGCGAGCAGGACGGCACCGTAGACGAGGGGGAGCGCGCCTCCGGCGGGCGGGGCGGGCCGGTGCAGGGAGGACAGGGCGCCGTCGCGCAGGGCGGGTCCGGTGAGCCGCCGGGCGGCGAGGCGGGTGGCGCCGGTGGCGAGCGCGGCGAGGATGACGAGAGCGAGGGTGCCGGCCTGGAGGACGGGCAGGTCCTGGGCGAGGGCGGCCTGGAGGGTGGTGCGCCCGAGGCCGGGAATGTCGAAGACCTGCTCGACGGCGACGGCACCGCCGGTGAGCCCGACGACGAACAGCCCGAGGTTGGGCAGCAGCGCGGGCACGCACCGCCGCAGCGCCTGCCGTGCGATGCGCCGGCCCGTCAGCCCGCGGGCGGCGGCGGCCAGCGCCCAAGGCTCACCGAACGCGCCGGGCAGCAGATCGTCCAGCAGCCGCCCGATCACAGCCCCGGCGGGCAGCCCGAGGGCGAGCGCGGGCAGCACGGTCCACCGGGGCCCGTACCACCCCAGCGCGGGCAGCCACCCCAACTGCACCCCGACGACGGTGGCGAGCACGGAGGCGACGAGGAACTCGGGCAGCGAGGCGATCACGGCGGACCCGGTCCCCCCGCGTCGCCGCCCACCGAGCCGCCGCCGGGCCCCGAGCCGCAGTGTGCGGGCACAGATCAGCCCGGCGGTGAGGGCGGCGACGACGAGCGCGACGGACATGAGCAGCAGCGACGCCCCGAGCGCTCGCAAGACGTCGGGCAGGACGTCGCTCCCGGAGATCCACGACTGCCCGGCGTCCCCGCGCACCAGCCCGCCGAGCCACCGCCCGAGCAGGTGCAGCGGCCCGCCGTCGAGCCCCAGCTGTGCGCGTATGCCGGCGAGCACCTCGGGTGTGGGCTCACGCTCGGCGGACCGCGCCTTGAGCACGGTGTACGCCGGATCGGTCTGCGTAAGCCACGGCAGCAGCCCGATCCCGCACACCAGTCCCGCCGCCAGCACGACCCGCCACACCACGGTGGCCACCCGCTGCCGCACGGCTCAGCGCCGGGTGCCGGTACCGACGAGGGTGCGCTCGTACGGGTCGAGGATCACGCCCTGTACGGAGTCGGCGACGCCGGTGATGATCCGCTGGTGCACGAGCGGCACGACGGCGTCACTGCCGAGGATGCGGGCCTCGGCGGCCATGGCGGCGTCCTGCCGCTTCGCGGTGTCGGCGACCTTCTCGGCGTCGGCGACGGCGCGGTCGACGTCCTTGTCGCAGAGCTGGGCGATGTTGAACCCGCCGTTGCAGGTGTAGTCGCTGGCGAGGACGGCGACGGGGTCACCGGTGTCGAGGAGGGTGTTGCGCGCGAGCACGAAGGCGTCGAACTTGCCGTCCAGGGCGTCCTGCTCCAGCCGCGAGTACTCCCGCACGGTGAGCTTCACCTTGAACCCGGCCTTCTCCAGCTGCTGCTTGACGACCTGTGCGACCTCGGGCAGCTCGGGCCGGTTGTCGTAGGTGGCGAGGTCGATGGTGCCCCCGCGGGGCTCGGCCGCCTCCGCCCGCCCGACGGGCGCGGTCCGCTTCCCCTCGGCCCAGGTCACGGCGGGCCCGTAGATCCCGGCACTGGGGTCGGCGTACCCCTCGTACACGTCCTCGGCGAACACGGAGGTGTCGACGGCGGCACGCGCGGCGGCCCGCTGACCGGCGTCCTCGAAGGGCCCGGAGGAGGCGTTGAGGAGCAGGCTGGTGGTCCGGGTGGTGGCGGTGTCGCGCCGCGTCTTCTCGTCGAGCGTCGCCGCCTGAGCCACCGGGACGGCCTCGGCGATGTCGAGCTCTCCGGTGCGCAGGGCGTTGGCGCGCGCGGTGCCGTCGGCGATGAAACGGGCGTCGATCCCGGAGGCCTGGGCGCGCCCGCCCCAGTAGTCGTCGAACCGGTCGAGGGAGGCGGAGGTGGCCCCGTTGACCTCGGTCAGCTCGAAGGGACCGGTGGCGTGGCCGACGGGGTCGACACGGCCGTTCCCCTTCTCATAGGCCTTCGCGGAGAGGATGGCGAGACTGGGGCTGGACAGCCGCAGCGGCAGTACGGGGTCGGGCTCGGCGGTGGTGATCCGGACCACCCGCTCCCCCTGCGCCTCGGCACTGAGGGTGACACCGGCGAGGGCGGCGGGCGCGGGCTCGGCGTCGGTGGCGTGGGTGAGGGAGTCGGCGACGGCGTCGGGGGTGACTTCGCCGCCGTCCTGGAAGGTGGCGTCCCGGAGGGTGAACTCCCAGGTCTTCTCGCCGTCCCTGCGCCAGGACTCGGCGAGTGCGGGGGCGGCGGAGCCGTTGGCGTCGAGGGCGGTGAGGCCCTCGGTGACACCGAGACGGCTGAGGAGGGTGGCGTCGGCGCCGTACGGGGAGAGGCTCTCGGCGGGCGGGAAGGCGAGGGCGACGCGGAGACGGGCCCCGTCCCCGCCGTCACCGTCCCCGGAGCCGTCACCGCCTCCGGAGGCGAAGCAGCCGGCTATCAGCGGGGCGAGCATGAGGGGGGCGAGCAGCCGGGAGCGGCGGTGGGAGCGCATGGTCCTCGGATCGGTCGGGGGGCGTGGGGGGTTGGCGGACTGGAGCGGCAGCGACCAGGATCCTACATGACAATCATTTCCATGATCGCGGCCCCTCCTTCACGCCATCGGCACATCGAAGTGCACGATCCCCTGCCCGCCCCCCGCATCCTCCCGCTCGTCGTGCACGACCTTGGCGAGCGACCGCCAGAACGGCTCGGCGCCGGTGACGGCGGGGTCGGTGTGCAGGTACACGGCCCGGTACCCGCCATCGGCGGCGGCGAAGGCGAGCAGCTCGTCCACGAGCCGCCGCGCGAGCCCGCGCCGACGGTGCTCGGGCCGGACGTACACACGACGCAGCTGCGCGGTGACGCCGGAGGGGTAGCGGTCGGCGACGTGCGCGGGGTTCGGGGGGTGTGCGGGGCCACGGGAGTCGAGCGCCCCGGTGGCGACGACCTCGCCCTCCTCATCGACGGCGACGAGGAGGGTGTGCCGCTCGGGGGTCACATAGGCCCCGGCCAGGTCGATGATGTCGCCGTGCCAGCGGGGGACGTAGCCGGTACCGAAGTCGCGGTAGACGGTGTCAAGCATGACGGCTCGGGCGGCGTCCTGGTCGGCGGGGGTGGCGGGGCGGAGGGTGTAGTCGGTCGTACGCACTTGCACATTGTACGCAATAAGGAAACCTGCTGGTCTTCACGCCCCGCCGGCCCAACGGCTGCACAACCGTCGACGTCCGTTCAAATACCTTCCGTCACTGCCGCCTGCGGCTCACCGTTGACCGTGACCGCGGGGTCGGCCTTGATCACACGCAAGGACATGTCAATCGGTGCGGGACGGACGTTCGCTGATTCGGCTGCCGAGAGATGACGGACGTTCGAGGAGCCGTCGGCGAACGGCCGCACGGTGTGGGCCAAGAGGCGCGTCAGTTCCTCCTCAAGGCCGTGCTGAAGTGGTGTGCCGTCCGGACCGAAGGAGTCGATCTCGCGCTCGGCGAGTTGCCTGCCGGTCGCCGTGTGGGTGGCGGTGAAGCGCAGGATGCCGCTCTCGTTGTAGCGGAACTTGATCTCGATCGTGTTCCGGCGGATGTCCTGTTCGCGGGTCGGAAGTTCGACCTCGATGTTGGCCAGGGGGAAGGCCCGGTCGCTGTCAGCCGAGTAGCCGACCTCGCCCTCGATCACCGGCACGCGCACCGAGGAAGCACTCGGCGTATCAGGATAGAAGTTGGCCGAGCCTTCCGCGGGGAGAGTGGCGTTGCGTCGGATGATGGCGCGGAAGCCCTTCTGCTCGCCCGCACTCACGGCTGTTCCCAGGTCGTAGCTGGTCACGAGGGAGAAGTCACTGTCGTCACCGAGTTCTCCGTCAAGGGATGCCGCATAGATGGCCGCGCCTCGAGCGACGGCGGTCATGGGTCGGCACAGGCCGCTGTCGACAATGCGGTCGTGGCCGAGGAGTTCACCCAACGCGTGACGTACCTGAGGGATCTGCGAGGTGCCCCCGATCATCAAAACCGAGTCAATGGCATCGGAGGTGATGGCCAGGTCTTCCAGAGCCTGCTGGACCGCCTCCAGGGCACGAGTGATGAGCGGGGTGATCGCCTCGGTGTACTCGGCCCCGGTGATCCTGACCTCACGCTTCGAGATCGAGGGGGCGAGACCGACAGGGAGATCGAAGAAGAGAGCGTCGTCCAGCGGCACGGAGGACAGGGCGATCTTCGTCAGCTCGACCGACCGGCGCCACCGGCGTCGTTCGGCCTTGGTGAGCTGGTCCGCGGCCAGGCCGATCTTCTGCTGGATCAGCCGGGCCAGGGCGTTGTCGAACTCAAGACCTCCGAGGGCGGTGATGCCGCGGGAGGTCTGCTCCTCGAAGAGGCCGTCGTCGTATTCCAGGACGGTGACGTCGATGGTGCCGCCGCCCCAGTCGAAGACGAGGAAGCGACCGGGGATCGGGACGTCGCGGACGTACGAGATCGCAGCCGCGGTGGGCTCGTTGAGGAGGGCCCGGACCTTCACTCCGCCGAGCGCTGCCGCGGCACGGGTGCGGTAACGGGCGCCGCCCGTCGCCTTGGCGGGGACGGTGACGACCGCGTCGGACAGGTCGAGCAGCTGCGCGGAGACGCCTTCCTTCATCCGACTGAAGAGAGAGGCGGCCGCGACCGTGCTGTGGAACTTCTCCGAGCCGACCCAGGCGTGGTGCTCCTCGAGCTGTGCAGCGACCTCGAGGCCATCGACGTCGCCGTCCTGCTCGGCACCGGAGCGAGTGCCGAGCATGCGCTTCACGGCATCGAGCGGCTCGGTGGTGCCGGTTTTCGCTTCCCAACCGAAGCAGAGAGTGCGCTGGAGGTCGCGGACGGACAGCACGGACGGGAAGAGCTGCTCGAACTCCGACATCCGCCACTGGGCGGGCACATTGTCGCCGTCGACCGGCAGCACTTCTGCGGTGTGCCCGTTCCAGTGGGCCACCACGGAGTTACTAGTGCCGAAATCGATACCGAAGGTCATCGTGTCCCCCTTTGCTTCATCCGGCGGCCCCCGCTGTCCTCAGCGCGAGTGCGCGACTCGCCAGTTGGCGCCGCCGTGTCCCTCTGCTGTTTATCGGGGTCCTGCCCCCGGTGATGCTTCTTTCTCTCCGGCTTCGCGGGGGCGTCCCTCTGCGACTGCCGACCGGCTTCTGCATGATTCGCCCGGCGTTTCTGCCCCGGCGTCATTTTGCGGGGCTTTTGGATCGGAGCCTCGGCCACGGTCCGTAGCCAGCCGCGTTCGACGAGTTTCCCGGACTCCTTGTCCACGTAGGCCGGCACCATGAGTTCAAAAGCGACAGGCTCTCGCTCCACCACGGTTGGCTCGTCTTCCACGACGTTGAACAGCGACAAGTCCTCTGTTTCACTGACAATTCGCAGACCTGCCTTCGCCACCTCGTGGTCGATGCGTCTCAGTGCCGCCGTCAGGTTCTTAGCCTCCAGCGCCTGACGATGCAGGACAGCCATCTGGGCCAGGTGCATCTGGCGCGTGTGCATGCCCTCCAGCACGCCCTTGCGTACCGCCTCGGTGAACTGAGGAAGTACTCGGCGCATCAGCTCGGACCGGAAGGCGGAAACCAGTTCGGCGTCGGTCTCCTTGCCGTCCAGAGCTGCGACCAGGCTCCGTGCCGCCTCCTCCAGCTCCATATCCACGACCGGCAGAAGCGTCTCGTTGACCGATTTCAGGATCGCGGCGGCATCCAGGGTCCCCGGAGTGAACTCCGGGATACCGCTGTCGGCGTGCCTCCAGGGCCTCTTCTTCGCGGCCCTGGCTTCACCGAGGCTCCGGACGCTGCCATCCGTCGATTCATGTCTCTTGGTCTGCTTGGCCTCGTCACGCTGACTGGAACCGCTGTCACTTTTACCGGCTTTGTTGCTCACGATGTGCTGCTCTCTGGATCTTCAAGGGCTGCGGCGTTTTGAGCAGCCGGGGAAAGACGCTCTGTCGCACTGGTGATTATTTCGCGGGCCGCCTCGGTGCGGGACCACGCACGGTCGCTGGCCGTCGGCGGCCCGGTGAGCCTCTGCAGGGGCTCGGGCGGGAGTTCCAGGCGGTGGCTCGTGCCGGTGGGCTCCTTCCAGCGGTGCGGGGCGAGCGGGACCGCGAACCGGGGTAGCTCCTGCTGCTCGCGCTCGGCCGTTTCAATCATGTCCTTGGCACGGTTGATCCGAACGCGGCCGCTGTCATCGAGCCTCTTTCTCAGAGCCCGCCAAGCCTTCTTCCAGTCGTCCGCCCCGTCGGGCACGCCCAGCACCAGGTATGGGTTGAGCGGCTGGTCGCGTCCTCCGGAAGGCCGATCTTCGAGGAAGCTCCGGTTCTTCCGCAGCATGGCCACGACGCCTCCGCCGAGCTGGTCCCGCACCGGGGGACGGCCTTCAGCATCCTGCTCCAGGAGGTCGAAGTGCTCGATCATCCCCTGGCCGGCGTGCAGGTAGGCCTGGATGTTCTGGGCCTCCCAGCGCACCGGCTGCGAGTGATGCCGGAGCCTGGCCGCCACAGCAAGCGCCGTCTTCCTCCGCTGTTCCGCCGTCTCGCCGTCTCCGTGGAGGAGGGCTCGATGCATCTGCCGCACGGCCCTGATCAGGGTCCGCACTCCGATCCAGCCGTTGAACTTCTTGTTGCTCGCGGTGCGCACGCCGGGATGGATCCGTTCCAGGAGAACCCACAGCCGCTCGTCGGCGACAAGATCCTCCGGGACATTCGCGGTCCGCCGCACCTCGCGGAGCGCGTCGAGAAGCTTCTGGGTCGGTGGCAGGAGGTCAGTCCACTCCTCGGCGATGGCCTTGGCGTCGTTGGCCTGCAGCCTCACCAGCAGACGCCAGTCCGGCGGCCAGTCACGTCCAGGGTCTGTGTCCGGGGCTGCCTCCCGCCGCTCCCGTTCCAGAGGCCAGGCCAGCAGGTCCATCTCCTCGTCGGTGAGGGACACCGGGTCCAGGCGGGCGCGGAAGTAGGCGGCACGGGAGGTGCCGTCGCACTCGGGGGCCGCGCCGATCCACTCCTCGTCGATGTAGTCGTCGAGCAGGGGCCGGGGAAGGTTCGCCAGGAGCGCCCTCTGCCGAGGGGCCGGCAAGTTGCTCTCCATCAGGCGACGGTCGTCCTGGTAGATCTGCCACATACTGCCCGGCTCTCCCGGGAGCGGCAGCGGCTGGTCCTCCAGCAGAGCGTGGGCGCGGTCGCTGAGCTGGCCGGTGAGGACATCCAGCCCGTGGTCCTGTGCCATGACGAGCAGGGAGACGCCCGTGACCGGGTTGTCCTGCCGGAAGGCCGCGTCGGCCGCGGCCCTGGCCAGCTTCTGCGCGGAAAGCGTCCTCGTCTGCGTCTTCAACACCTCGGGCAGCATGATTTCGGCGAAAAGGCGGGCGCGCTCCCAAGCCTCCCGGTCTGCGAATCCTTCAGGGACCGGCTGCGACGTGACCGGTTCCTGCTCCGGCTGCTTCTGCGACGAAACGGCCGGAGCAGGGTCACCGACGGCTTTCGTGGCCGGCGGTGTTTCCCCGAGTGTCCGGGCCTGACGGAGGGCGAGGCGGCGGGCGATCTCGCGCTGCCGGAGTTCCTCCAGCCGGCCCTGCTCGCCCTGGCCCGCTCCCAGCGGGGTTCCTGACGTCATCAGAGCTCCTCCGCGAAGATGTACACCTGCTCGATCACAGCGGCAGGGGTCCGGTCCAGGCTGTAGGAGTCGGCGAAGGCGATCCTGGTGGCAAGGCCACTGGCACGGACTTCGCTGCGCAGGGCTCGGAGCCGTTCGTTCCCGCACTGCTCGTCGGCGGACTCCAACGGGTGCTTGACGGCGACCGCGACAGGCTCGCCGGTGAAGTCCGAGGTGAAGAGCGCCACCGGCCCGGCGGTGGTTTCCTTCAGGCTGACGGTGGGCTCCTCGTCCGCCCACCCCCGCAGCAGCACGGTGTGTTCATCCGGGGCGACCTGCAGTTTCCGGCCACGCAGGGCGTCGGTCAGGTCACGGGCGAGCCGCCAGTCGTACAGCGGGTGGAGGCGCATGTTGGAGTAGTCGCGCAAGCAGGCGTAGCAGGAGCTGCGGCAGCTCCGCGCGTGATGGTCCGCCTCCAGGTCGTGCACGTATTGGTCGACCGCCTGGAGGAACTCCTCGATGTGTTCCTTGGAACCGAGGTAGGTGCTGAAGCCCGCGCCGTTGTCCAGGCTGTCCGCCAGATAGGCCATGACGGGAGCGGCCACCGGAGCGTCCGAGCCGTGGATGCCGCTGAGGAGTTCCTCCGGTTGCACGTCCAGGTGCGGGGCGGCTGCGCGGCGAAGCAGAGCCGCCAGTGAGTACCAGGCTGCGCGTCGGCCGTGGTAGGCCTCTGGGAAACCATCGATCTGCTGGGCCTTCGAGATGTCGAAGCGGAGGCCTCGGGTCGTATCGAATGCTCCCTTGGCCCCGATGAACAGCATGTCGGTGTGCTGGGTGGCGCCGAGGGCGATCTCCAGGTCCGCTTCGGCCTTGGGATGGTCCAGAGCTACGTATCCGCGCCACGGGCCGGAGTTCTTGACGAACCGGAAGAGTTTTCCCGCATTGGTGTTGACGATGTAGCGGTCGCCGCTGCCGGTGTGGACGGCCATCCAGTCGTCGGCGGCGCGGTGGATACGCGGGGCGGTCTTCTCCAGGTCGGTGGCGGTCCGTGCGCTGGTGGCGTTGGAGCCGAGCTCCCGGTAGCCGTCGTAGTCCCGTGCCTCGTGGGCGGCCCGGAAACCTGCGGGCTCCCGGAAGGGGACAGCCTTGTAGTACTTGCTCTCCGCTCCACAGGCGGGACAGGTGCCGGCGCTCCCGGTTTCCGGGTCGGTCTCGGCCTGCGGATCCACATGGGAGCAGATCCGGCACATGGCGACCAGCTGTTCCGGTCCGAAGGGATCTTCGGCGGCCTGTACTCCGCGGCCGCTCGGGACGAGGGAGACCACTCCCCTGGAACGGAGCAGACGGCCGTCCTGCGGCGTTTCGCTGCCCGGTGCGAACTTGCTGAGGGCGATGGCCAAGTCCCGGTTGACGGAGTCGGCCGGCGGCCACGGGAAGGTCTTCTGCGGGATGCTCCGGTAGAGGAGGCGGGAGCGGGTCGGGAAGCCGAACATGGGCAGGAGACCGGCCTGTGCGAGGCGCTGGCTGAGGTCGGAGTGGCCGACGGTCCGGGACGCCACCTCGTCGACCTGGCCGAGGAGTTCGTCGACGGCGGCCACCGGATCGATGGCGGCGATGCTCTCCGGTGTTCCGGCACTGAGGGCGGCAGCAGCATCTGTGATGCGGTCCGGGTGCTCGTCGATCCAGCGGCGGACGGCAGCGCGATGCGTCGGCCAGTCGGCGGAGAGACCGAACTGTCCGTGGACGTTGGTCGTCATGTCCGGGCTCTTCCGGCGCCCCTCCGGCTGCAGGGGTTCGAAAGCCTGGCGCAGAATCTCTCCCAGCAGGACCCGCCGGAAGACGGAGACCATGCCGAGGACCAGGTAGGGCGGCGGAGTGGGGTCGTTGGTGATGGCTTCCGGCCGGGCGAAGTAGTGCTCGTCGTGACTACGTCCGCGGCAGACGGTGAGGGCCACGGCGACGGGGCTGTTGCGTCGGCCCGCACGCCCCACCCGCTGCTGGTAGTTGAAGCGCGTGGGCGGCATGTTGGCCATGATCACGGTGTTGAGGGGGCCGATGTCGACACCGGCCTCCATCGTCGTGGTCACGGAGAGCAGTTCCAGGCCGTCTGCCTGCGGGACGTCGTTGTCGCCGAGGAAGACGTCCTGGAAGAGGCTCTGCCGACGCTGGGCCTCCAGCCGGTCCGTCTGGCCGGTCAGCTCCGCGGTGCGCAGGGGGAAGTCACCGGTGCGGTGGGCGGCCTTCCACGCGTAGTAGTCGTCTTCGAGGACTCCGCTGTACTGCTGGGACACGGCGGGCAGCGGGGACAGGCACTTGGTGCACAGCCCCGCGCCCGGGTGAAGGTGCGGGCGGTGGCAGGTGCGACATGTCCAGGTCTTGTTCTCACCGGGGCGCAACGCCACCTTTTCCGGCTTGATGACGTAGTCCACCACGGCGTCCTTCCAGACGCCGAGCACCCGGTCCTCAATCGTCTGCAGGTCGGAGCCCTGACGTTCGGCGCTCTGCTTCCAGAAGCGCTTCAGAGGCGCGGGCGGCCTCTGCAGAGAGGCGCGTATCCGGGTGAAGCGCCGCATGAGTCCGAGAATGCGCAGACTGGCACGCGCCACGGCCTGATCGCTGTCCGGTGCGGTCTCCAGGGGCGAACGGTCATCGCGCAGGCAGAGCCAGCCGAGCCCGAGCGATTCGAAGTCACGGCCGCCCCCGGAGAAGAGGCTTCCGATGGTCTCGAGGCGGAGGCGGGAGCGCAAGCGGTTGAGGAGTTCCTCCTGAGCCTGGGTCTCCACCACCGCTTCCCTGTCCCCCTTCCAGTTGTAGAGCGCTGACCAGGGTTGTCCGGCCGAGGTCTCCTGGAGCGATGCCGCGGGGCCGGCGGGGTTGGTGCCGTACGTCAGCAGCATGCCCTCGAGGTCGGAGGCGAGGTCGTCCAGCGAGGGCAGGGCGGAGAACTTCCGCTCCAGGTCGGGCAGGAGTTCCGGTTCCGCGTCGAGGTCGTCGGCAAGGACGGCCTTCAGGCGCCCCCAGTCCGCCGGATTACGGTCCCGCAGCCGTTCCATGGCGGCACGGGCGTCGGCCCGGTCGACAGCTTCCCCGGCGTAGTGGCCCTTCACCAGTTGGAGGTCTCCGAACGGGTCCCCCTGGTTCTCGACGGCCTGGGCGCTGAGGAGTCGTAGAAGGTCCTGGTGGTGGCGGAGGGCGAGACCGCTGGCGAGTTCGGAGGCATCGTCACGGCTGTCGGAGAAGGCGATGGCCTTGCGCCGGCCGTGGGGAAGGTGACCGAGGGCCTCGGTCACCAGCACCTGGTTGATCTTGTAGAAACCGGTACGCATCCGCCGGACCGGCGCGTTGCGCAGTCGGTCCGGGGACTCCAGCGGGACGAAACGGCCGTCCCTGTCGTACTTGATCTCCCAGTCGTCGCCGCAGGCGGGGCAGCGGGTGGGGAAGGCCTGTAGCCGAGCCGGGTCGTAGGCCGGCTTCTTGCTCTCCTTGTCCAGGGGCACGGAGATGTGGAACGACCATCCGGTGTGCCGGACGTCCCGGTTCTGCAGGCGGCCCGTGGCGGGCTGATAGGCGCTGCGGCGGAACTCGAACTCGACCTGAGGCCCGCCGTCGGACAGGCCCGCGTACCAGCCGGGGTCGTCGAGGCCGAGGCCCTTGGTACGCGGCCAGTACACGACGTAGTTCGCCGCCGTCGGTGCGCCACTGGCCTCGTCAGGGAGCAGGTCCAGGTCCGGGAAGTCGGTGTGGAGGGCACCGGTGAATCTGCGCCGCTGGGTGGCCTTGGGGCTGGCGTACCCGCCGAGCATGAGGTCACCGCAGGCCTGGCAGGAGAGAAGCTCCAGCACCCGAGCTCCGCAGGTGCAGCGGGACGTGGGCTCGGCGAAGAGCCGGCCGACCCTGCGTTCGGGGCCGCGCTCCACGGGTGTGTCGGGGCAGTTGGGGTCGGAACAGGCCCAGATGCCCTCGATGTTACGGAAGAAGAAGTGGGCGCGTAGCTGGGGAAGTCCGGCGTCCTGGGCGGAGCCGAGTATGCGCAGGACGCCGTGGAGAGCCTCCTGGCGCTGTTCCTCGGGGGCGTCCGGGAAGAGGTTCTTCGCCAGTTCGGGGGCAGGCAGGGCACGTGGCTTGCCGCCGGGAGTGAGTGCGCGCTGGAGCGCCGGGCCGAGGCGGGTCTCCCGGGCCAGGGCGACGGCTTGGTCCTGGGTGACCGGGGCCTTCGCGGCCTGGGCGAAGCGATCAGTGTGTGCGGCCAGGTCGCCCGCGCCTCGGATCTCCTTCGCCTTTCCAGGGATGATGACGCGCCGGGAGCCGGGCAGGGCGAAGAACCCGTCGAGGAACTCGTCGTCCCGGCCGGCCTCCAGGGAAGCGGAGGCGGCGAGCACCCGCAGCTTCTCGGGGTTCTTGTCGAGGCCGAGGCGGTGACGGAGGTTGCGCAGCAGGTAGGCCACCTCGGTGCCGGCCGTGCCCCGGTACATGTGGAGCTCGTCGAGGATCAGGGTGAAGCGGGCGTCCGGGGTTTCCTCCAGCCACTTCCTCGTGGCGCTGAAGATGTCCTCCTCCTGTTTGCGGAGCAGCATGATGTTCAGCATGGAGTAGTTGGTGACCATGATGTCCGGCGGCGCGGCCTGCATGTCCCAGCGGGCGTGCATTTCCGCTCCGCCGAGGCGCGGGACGAAAGGCCGCAGCTCTGCGCCGAGCTTTTCGTCGGCCTTGCGCTGCCGTTCCTGAACCTCCCGCAGGTACTGCCGGAGACGGAAGTTCGCCGGCTCCGAATCGCGGGGGCCGGAGACGGGGGTGGCTCCGGTGTAGCGGCCGAAGTAGTAGCGGTGTCCGTTGCGCTTGAGGTCGAGCCATGCATGGGCCTCCCGGCTGTCCAGCGACTTCCGGAGCCGGACCATCTGGTCGTCGGCGAGGGCGTTGGTGGGATAGAGAATCAGTACGCGCATGGCGGCGGGGTGCCCGTGCTCGCTCTGTCGGCTGGGCACGTAGTCGTGGTCTGACTGCCACCATTCCCGCTGCACCGCACGGGTGCCCTGCCAGCGGGCGGACTCGGCCACCAGGTCGGCGAGGACCGGTAGAAGGAAGGACTCGGTCTTGCCGGAGCCGGTTCCCGCGGTGACCACGAAGTCCTTGCCCGCGCAGGCGGCGACCAGGGCGTCGTGCTGATGCTGGTAGAGGCTGGTCACGCCGTCAGGAAGAGTGAAGCGGGCGAACTCGGCCGCGTCGGGGTGCGCCCCCGCTTCGGTGAAGGACTCCGCGATGCCGCCGCCCCGGGAGGCGTACTGCGGGCGCAGCTCGATCAACGGGTCGCGCCAGGCGCCGTTGTCCCGGTCCAGGAGGTTGCGCCGTTCCTCCATCACGGAGCGATCATCGACGCCGAACGGTGTGTCGTAGTAGCGGAAGAGCGCGCTGCGCAGGTCACCGAAAGTGCCCATGACGTCTTGGACGTCGGTGTTCGTCACCGCTACTGCCTGCTGCTCCACGCTCACTTGCTCCTCCCGCTGGTGGCCGCCACCGGTCGCGGCATGGTTTCCAGGTTCTGCCGCAGTGAGACAGCGATGGCCTCGGCGACCGTCCTCGGCACGTTGTCGTACACACGAGTCTGCGTCTGCTGGCCCACTGAGGGCGGGAAACCGCTGCACAGGACGGCCGCACGCTCATGCAGAGCAGGCAGGGGCGCGTACCGGTCGACGAAGAGCCGGCCGATGCCGGCACGGCCCTTGCCGGATTCCGGTCGCCAGCGCACCGCAGGGGTGCGGTGGCGGGAGAGCTCCAGGTAGACGCCCATCTCGCGTTCCACCACGTGGAAGACGCCATTGCTGCGGACGCGGGTCAGACGTGCGTAGTCGGCTCCGCGCCACCGGTACAGCCCGTCCTCGTCATCCCCTGCCACGGGTACGAACCGCCGGAGGCGCACCTCGTACTTCTCCAGCGTGTTGGCGGTGCTGCCACCGGGCGGCGCGGATTCGGGGCCCGGCGCCGCCTGCGGAAGCAGCTTCGCCAACTCCAGTGCCGCGCAGGGAACGTAGCGGACCCCGAGGAACTCCGCGGCTTCTCGCAGTATCCGCAGGTCCTCGTACTGGATCAGGAAGGTGTCGGGCAGCGGGGCTTCACCGGCTTCCGGCTGGTGCGGGACGGTGATCAACTCCATCCACTCCTGCGCCGCCCCCTCGACACGCGCGCTGATCCGCGCGGTGCGCGCACCGGTCAGCACCGCGAGACCGTCGGCATGGGGCAGCCTGGTCAGCACCGGCGGGGCCGCCGACCAGCGGTCGGCGCGCAGGTCCACATCGATGAAACCGAGAGCGGCGGCCTTGCGCATCCAGTCCCAGTCGGCGTACTCCTTCAGCGCCAGGCCCCAGGCCCGGCCCTGGCCGCGGACCCCGTCGCGGAGTGCGGTCGCCTTGCCGCTGCGGCTCTCGCTCAGCCAGCGCAGGAGGATGCCGCCGAACTCGGTGTTGCTCGTCGGTCCCTTCATCGGTCCAGCTCCTTCGCTGCCTGCACGTACGCGGCCCATGAGGGCTCGGCGGACACCTGCTGGGCGTTGAGGACGGCGCGGGCCCAGGCTCGCGGCTTGCGGGCGCTCTTCGGATTCGGCGTTCCGGGGTTCACCGGCCGGCCCTTCCAGCGCCCGTTCCGGCGCTCCAGGAGCCAGCCGCCGATGCCGTGGAAGTCGGCCTCGAAGCGAAGAGGGGCAGGGGTGTCGGGGAGTCGTTCCGACCACCAATCCGGTTGCTCCGGGGCCTCCAGCGTCCAGAGCCGTCCGTCGGCCGCCGCGAACAGCACCTCGTCCGCGTCCCGACGGCACAGTTCCGTGACGGCTGCCGCGTCCTGGCTGGTGGCGCTCGTGCAGTCGACACCGGTGATGCCGGTCGGCAGGTTGTGCTCGACGAGGAGGGAGGGCGACGGGGAGGCCTTGCCGTCGACGACGGTGAAGCCGCAGACCTTGGTCGTCTTCGGCTCGACAACCTGGTCCGCGGTGGCGAAGGCGATCTCCACACCTGCGTAGCTCACCGTGTGTCGGCCAGGCTCCAGCCGGAGCACGGCCAGGGGGACGGGGCGCCCCGCAGCAATCCCATTCCTCAACTCAGGCCGCTCCTTTCCGTCGATCAGAAGGGTGTCTGTGCCCTCCGTGGCGTCCGGGAGGACCACCTGGGGCTCGCCTCCCCGCAGATACAAGTAGGGATCGAGCGAGGGGGCGAGCTTCAGTCCGCCCTCGAGGCGGAGCTTGAACTGGGCGGGGGGCTGCAGGAGACCGACCGCGCCCTGGACCTCCTGGAGCGCCCGGCGCAGGGTGACCGCGTCGTCGAAAGTGACGGGCTTGTGCAGGGACCAGCCCCGCGGCACCCAGGCCAGCTTGCCGGTGTCAGCGCTTCGGCCCGTCGTCGCGGCCTTGTCCAGCAGCCGTTGCACGTCCCGCTGCGCGGTCGGGGCGGCGAGCACCACGTGTGCCTCGCCCGGTCGGAAACCGTCGGTACCGGCCCACACGCCGAGCACGTCGTCCCGCGCGAGCACCAGGACGGAGGAGGAGGGGCGGCTGAGCACCAGGTTGTCCCCATCGCGCCGAATGCCCCTGACGAGGGTCTCCGCGCTCGGGGCGGGCAGGCCCGTCACTTCGTAGTAGGCGGTGTCGCCGAGCTGTTCGAGGACGACGCCACCCTTGAGCTCGATACGCGCGTTGTGTTCCGCGGACCGCAGGCGCGCCACCCAACTGAGGCGCCCCGCGTCCAGCCGCACCAGGAGTTCGGCCCGGACGACACCGGTGGGCACCAGCTCGTCCGAACCGTCCCAGGAAGCGGCGTAGTTGCCGATCAGCTTGGCGAGGAAGGGGCGAAACTCCTCCTCCCGCAGAGCGTTGCGGAAGCCCTTGGAGAAGTGCTGCTCCATGCCCCGTATCTCGACCTGGGCCAGCAGCGTCTCCCCCGGAAGGGGCCAGACAGTGCCGTATTCGCGCAGCGACCGGAAGAACCTCGGCAGGAAGGACCGATCCGCGCCGCTGAGGAGCGACTGGGACTGGGCAAACCCGATCATGCTGCGGTTGGAGGGCAGGTCGGCGGGGACGGGAAGGGTGCACAGGCCCCGCGCGCCCTTCTGGCCGTGCTGCCAGGAGGCCAGCACCTGCCACATGCGGGAGACGGGCTCGTAGTGCTGGCTGCGCAGTTGTCGCTCGTCACCGGTCAGCAGCTCGGAGAAGCGGGCGTGGTAGGCGGTGGCCCGATGATTTCGGTCGTTCACCATCCGCGACGCTGCCATCACCGAGCAGGCCAACAGCGGCAGGAAGGCCGGAACGCCGTCCTTGTCCTGCTGCCGCTTGCGCCAGCGATAGTCCTCCAGCGCGCTGTACGGTTCCGCGGTCCCCGCACGCAGGAACCTGCCCACGCACTGAGCGAGGGGCTCCTCCAAGCCGTATCCGTGCCTGAGTTCCTGCTCGACGTCGTCGTCGACGTAGAAGAGCGTCGGGTGGCCGGCGTGCTGCCGTCCGAAGAATTCCTCGGCCAGCACTTCCTGCCACTCCTGATAAGAATGGTCCACTCTGTCCCCAATAGAGAGGTTCCGATGCCCCGTTCATGAAAAGCCCCCTGGGCACGGAACGGTCTTGCCCACAATCCGAGCCCGTCATGGACGAATGGGTTGCGGCCCAACGCCCCCTGACGCCGATCTCCTCGCCCGGCCACCCTTGACGTCACCCTCTGGCACGCTTAACGCCGTGCGACGGGCGAAGACACATCCCCTCATCCCCACCACTTTCACAAGCGGTTCATCACCGCGTCCGCACGCCGAGCCGGAAGCCGGACATCAGGTGCGGGTTTCCTGCCATCAAAGGCTACCTGTGAAGGGAGTGTGGATGTTCCAAGGGGATTGCCGACTTTTCTGCTGTCCGTGCGGCACTGTCCCGCGGTCTGGCGCTCCAAAGGGCTCCGCCCGCTCCGTCGGCTTGCCGCCTCACGTCGTGGCCTCACGCGGCGACCGCGAGAGAGCCACGCCCGGAATCGATCGAGCGCAGTATTCGCGCCTCCTCCTTCCGCGCCATGGAGGGAGCGACGCGACCGGTGGCGCGGCGTAGTGCGAGGCGGGCCAACGCGTCGGCGGTTTCGTTGAGGTCATGACCTACGTGCCCTTTGAGCCAGCGGACCTGGACGCGATCACGGTGACGCACAAGGCGGTCCATCAGCTGCCGGCTCTCAGGGAAGAGGAGCGTGCGGTGGGCGGCCGTCGGGTCGGCGGCGTGCAGAGCTGTGTTGACCGCCCTGACCGCCTCGACGCTGTCGCACAGGAGGACCACGAGTGCGTCCTCGTGGCGCTCGAGCAGGCTGAGTGCCGCCGTGCAGATACCGATGACTTCGGCTTCGCCGCTGCTCGAGGCCAGGGAATCGCCGTGTCCGGCGGTCCCGTCTTCGACAACCCAGCCGTAGCCGCACAGCGTGGACTCGTCACCGAGGGCGGCGTCGGCGACGGCCACGACGGCCGTGTCGGGGAGATCGGCGAGCACGGCGTAGCGGTCCTCCTCGCCGGCCGAGAGTGTCACCGTCGGAAGTTCGCCGTCATCGTCACCCTCGTCCAGGTCGGTGGGCTGGGCCTCGGTGAGGACAGTGGCGAGAGCACGGTGACAGTGCGGGCAGCCTTCGGCCTGTTCGAGACAGCGCTCCCGGTGCCTCGCGGTCAGCTCACGCACGCTGTGCCACAACTCCGGCTCGGCGTCGGCGAAGCGCACCAGAGCCGCGGCGCGACACTGCGCGATGAGCCCCGCGAAGGAACCGGTCGCCGCATTGGCCCGCATCCGGTCACGGAGTTCCGTGAGCAGCAGCAGGGCTTCACGACAGCGGGCGGCGAGAACCGCGGTGTCCTGGTAGGCGTCGTCCAGAGCGTCGAGCCGGGTACGCCGCTCGGAGGAAGGGGAGTCGAGTACGTCCCGTTCGGCCCGGCCGATCGCGTAGCGGCCCCAGGCCAGCGCGGCACGGGCATGCCGGCTCCACCGTTCGACCACCGCGTCGTGCGGGAGGTACGGGTTCTCTTCCTCCCGGGCATCACGCAGCAGGGCCTGGACGAAGGCATCGTCGTCACAGTCCCGTAGCGCGCGCACCGGTGCGGGCAGTTCAACGTCCGTCGCCTTCCGGTCCCAGGCCCACTGGGCGAGGCCCGCCTCCGGTGCCTGCGGTGTGCCGTCCGGCAGCTCCCTGTCACGAAGTTCTTGTCGCAGGCACTCGGCGAAGGACGCAGGAGACACCACGCGTGCCACCCGCAGCTCCAGCGAGTCCACCGGCCGGGCGAGGCCGGCGAGGCGGCGGGCACGCTGCTCCTTGCACGCGGAGTCCGCCTGCGACCGGGCCCGTCGCACCTTGCGTGCGTGTACTCGCAACCTCCGCAGCCGTTCGGGGGGCACAGCCGAGAGTTCCGCGCGCCGAACCGCGCCACAGGCGAGGACCTCGGCGTGGGCGAGAGCGAGGATGATGGGACCGGCGAGCGAGGTGTGCTCCAAGGCCGCAGCGACCTCCGGGGCGCAGATGCCGTTCATCCGCGCGAGAACCGCCTCCTGCAAGGCGGTGAAGTCGTCGGCGAAGTGAAGGATCAGTTCGGTGCGCTCGGCGATCGTCATGATGACCTCCCATGTCGCGGATGGTGGTGAGCGGTGCCGTGGACGGGGTGCGACCGCGCGCTGTGGGCAGCACGGGCCGCGGCCTGAGCCACGACCGCGCTCCTCCGGACAGGGGCGTCGGCGAGCAGGTCGAGGCACCGACGGACCCAAAGCGCGGACTGTTCAGCTCCGCCGCCCCCGGATCTTCCGGCCCAGTTCGCTGTGCGGATCGAGGAGCGCGCTCGCGACGCGGCCGGTGGAGTCCTTCACCCCGCCGCTGAAGTTGAGCCGGCCGGTGGAGCCGACGCTGGCGCAGACGCCGTCCCAGTAGGCGGGTTCGCGTTCCCAGCGGACGTCGGCGAGCAGGTGCTCGACCGTCTCGTGACTCATGGTCTGGCCGGGATCGCACCAGGGAGTGGTGCGGTGCAGCAGGATGCCGAGGCCTGCCATCACGGCCGGTGCGGTGATCGCGCTGCGCCGGGCGAAGTCCGGGAAGCGGCCCCCGATCAGCCGGGACACCAGCCGTACGGTCAACCTCTCCACCTCGTCGGCGTCGGTGTTCGGCGGCAGGTCTGCCTCGTGGACGTTCGCCGCCGAGTACTGAACACCCCTGGTGCCGAAAATCGTGGTGACGATCAGCGTCCGCAGCGCGGACAGGGTGACGATCTCCTTGTCGGCCCTGGTGAGCTGCCGCTTGCCGGAGTTGACCAGCTTGCCGAACGGCATCCGCTGACCGTTCGACTCGACCTCGAGCTTCTCGCCCACGAGGTGGGCGAGGCGGGTGGCCAGGTCGCGCTGGTCCATCGACATGGCCAGGTTCTTGGCGACGTCGATGCCCTTGACGTTGCGGTCGTAGAAGATTTGCCGCGCGTCCGCCGGGGAGAGCCCCAGGTAGAGCTCGAAGGGAATACGGACCCGTCGGCTCAGGTCGTCGTAGGTGAGCCCGAAGGATTCCGGAGCCTGGTAGAGGTCGTGCCAGGCAGTCGTCTGGGTCTCGCCGT
Source organism: Streptomyces sp. M92 (assembly GCF_028473745.1). Classification (NCBI taxonomy): domain Bacteria; kingdom Bacillati; phylum Actinomycetota; class Actinomycetes; order Kitasatosporales; family Streptomycetaceae; genus Streptomyces; species Streptomyces sp. M92. The sequence continues at coordinate 4,569,902 of NZ_CP101137.1, read as the reverse complement.
CGATGGCGATCACGATGGCGTCAGGAGCGACGGTCAGCGTCCGCAGGCCCGAGTCGGGGACCAACTCGTCGCTCATCGCGACGATCTGCCCCGCGTGCCACAGCGTGATCGGGGGCGTGGACCAGGCGGAGCCGTGCTTGCCGAGAACGCCCGCGGCGATGTACTCGGCGTAGGCCGAGATGTTCTTGCCCTTCTGGGACTTCAGCGTCCGCTGCACGGTCGAGCGCAGCTCGGCGTGACGCCGGTCGTGCCCGGACGCGGCCTTCAGGGCGCGAGGGTCCTCCTCCTGACGCGGCGACGGTACGAGACGTACGAGCGTCGCGAGCGACATGGTGCCGATCACCGCGTCCTCGCGGAACGGCATGACGGTGAGCGGGATTCCTTCCGGCGTACCGCTCGGCATGGTCAGGCGCACGTGCTTCCCCCTGGATGGTGGTCGATCGGCCGCCCCGCACCCTGCTGCGGCCGTCTTCACCTTCCCCGCCAGAGGTGGTGGGGAAGGACAAGGAGAGGGCCTGTAGGGCTTGAAGGACATGGCTGTGGCAAGAATGTCGAGCTCCACGCCGGGAAGCCACGCTCACCGCCGGAAGCGGTTTCATGAAAGCAGAAGCGTGAAAGCAGTGTCAATCAGCATGGCAGCGTTGAGTCGTGCTGTACGCTGTGACCACCTCGATCATCGGAGCCAGGACCACCTCCATGCCTCAGCAACCCACACCGTCCGCTCAGGTGACCGCCGCCGAGATCTCCCGTATCGCCGGCGTCACGCGTGCCACGGTCAGCAACTGGCGTCGGCGGCACGAGGACTTTCCCGAGCCGTCCGGCGGCACGGAGAGCAGTCCGCTGTACGACCTGGAGGCGGTGCGCTCCTGGCTCGCCTCGCGCGGTCACGTATCAGCGGCGAGCCCGTCGGAGGAACTACGGACAGTCCTGCGTCTGCAGACGCAGAGCGACAGCACCGCGTCAGAGGGCCTGCCCCTCCTGGTCCTCGCGGCGGCGGGCCGTTCACCGGAGGAGCTGACAACCGTCGTCCAGTCGCCGGACGCGGATCTCGTCGCCCACGCTCAGCGCGAGGCGGCGTCGGTGGCCGGTGCCGTGCCGCCGGCCGGCGCCGTCCGATTCGGGCCGACCGACGCGGCGGCGCTGCGCGCGCTGTACGCGTGTGTACGCGACGAGGGCCCCCAGACGGCGCTCGGTGTGCTCACGGAGCGGGAACTGGAGGACAGCGCCGCGTCCGGCGCATACCGGACCCCTGCCCCACTGGCGGACCTGCTCGCCGCCCTGGTCCCTGCTTCCCCGACCCGCGTCCTGGACCCGGCATGCGGCAGCGGCACCTTGCTGGCGGCCGCCGCACGCCGAGGAGCGAGTGAGCTGTACGGCCAGGACACGCTCGCCGTACAAGCCCGGCGCAGCGCGGTGAGTCTGATACTGACGGCTCCCGATACCACCGTCGTCGTTCACACCGACGACAGCCTCCGCGCGGACGCCTTCCCCGAACTGCTCGCCGACGCGGTGCTGTGCAACCCGCCGTACGGCGTCCGCGACTGGGGCCACGACGAGCTGGCCTACGACCCGCGCTGGGCATACGGCGTCCCGGCCCGCGCCGAGTCGGAGCTGGCCTGGGTGCAGCACGCACTGGCCCACCTGGCTCCGGGCGGGTACGCGGTCCTGCTGCTACCGCCCGCCACGGCCGGTCGCGCCTCGGGGCGACGCGTACGCGCGGAGCTCGTACGCAGCGGCGCCCTGCGCGCGGTGGTGGCGCTGCCGGCCGGCGCGTCGGTGCCGCTGCACGTGGGGCTCCAGGTGTGGGTACTGCAACGGCCCCGGCCGGACGGCCCCGAGCGCAAGTCGGTGCTGTTCGTGGACACGGCGGCGGGGACGGTGACGACGACTGGAGGCGGCGGGACAGCGGCGACCTCGCGGGCGCGGGGCGGCAGCCGGTCCGCAGCCCTGGACTGGGAGGCGATCACTGCGCGCGCCTTGGGCGCATGGCGGGCGTTCACGCAGAGCCCGGACACGTTCGAGGGCGAGCCCGGTGTCGCACACGCGGTCGGCGTGGTGGATCTGCTGGACGACGTGGTGGACCTGACCCCGGCACGGCTCGTCCGGGCGTCACGGGCCGGGGTCGACCCGTCGGCGCTGTCGGCCGAGACCGACTCCACGCGCCGGAACCTGGTCGAGGCCGCGAAGTCCCTCGCGCACACCGCCGGCCAGGCGAGCTGGAACGCCGCGGGCTCCTCGGCCCGCGAGTGGCGTACGGCGACGGTGTCCGACCTCGCGCGCGGCGGGGCGCTCACCGTGCTGCGGACAGCGCCGGACAGCGCGCGCAGCCGCACCCAGGCCGCGGACGGCGGGTCCGGCGGTGACGGCAGAAGGCCCGGGACGCGGGCGGTACTCACGGGCTCGGACATCGCGACTGGGTCGGACCCCACCGGCGACCCGACCGGGCTGCACGACGACACGGCGCCGGTGATCGCTGCCGGAGACGTACTCGTACGGGCGCTCGCGAGCGCGGAGGGCCCGATGGCCCGGGTCGCGTCCGAAGTGGACGCCGGGGCGCTGCTCGGCCACCAGGTCCACCTGTTCCGGCCGGACCCGGCCCGCCTGGACGCCTGGTTCCTCGCCGGCGTCCTGGGAGCGGAGGACAACATCGCGGGCGCGTCGACGGGCAGCACGGTGCTGACGGTCAGCCCGGGCCGGCTGCGCGTGCCGCTGCTGCCCCTGGAGGAACAGCGGCGGTACGGGGAGGCGTTCCGACGCGTGCGGGAGCTGCGGGCGGCGGCTGCGCGGGTCACGCACCTGGCGGAGGAGACGGCGCGGCTGCTGGCGGGCGGGCTGTCAGGGGGGCACTTGGTCCCGTCCCCCACTCCCCCGAGGTAGGCCGCTCCACCCGATCCCACCCTCCACAGACCCTGCACCTCAGGTGGTCGACATCTCCATCCCGCCATACGTGCCCCACCCGATCGCCACTTCCACTACCGTGTCTCCAGGCGCGCATCGCCGCTGATCAGATGCTCGCCAGGACCGAATGCCGAGGACCCACGTGCAGATCACGCCCCTGAATCCCGAGGACCCGCTCGTGCTGGGCGACTTCGAACTCCTCGGCCGGGTCGGCCAGGGAGGCATGGGTCAGGTCTTCCTGGGAGAGTCGCCGGGCGGTGAGCCCGCCGCGGTGAAGGTGATCAAACCGTCGGTCGTGGACTCCGAGTCCCGGCTGCGCTTCGCGCAGGAGATCGAGGTACTGAAGACCATCTGGGGTCCGCGCATCGCGGCGTTCCTGGGGGCCGACCCGGAGGCGGAACAGCCGTGGCTGGCCACCGAGTACATCGACGGGCCCGATCTCGCCCGGCACGTCAAGACGCACGGACCGCTCCCGTCCGTCCTCGTCGCCGCGCTCGGCGCGATCCTCGCCGAGGCCCTGTCGGCCGTGCACGCGCAGGACCTGCTCCACCGCGACCTCAAGCCGGCCAACGTCCTGCTCGGTCCCAACGGTCCGAAGGTCATCGACTTCGGCCTGGCCGCCTTCACCGAGTCGACCATCTCCCTCACGGCACCCCACCAGGTCGTCGGCACCCCGGTCTGCATGGCTCCCGAGCAGGCCGCCGGCGTCAAGCCGCTGACCGCGGCCGTGGACGTGTACGCGCTGGGCGCGATGCTCCTCTTCGCCGCTACGGGTCACTACCCGCACGAAGCGGCGACCCCGTACATGGTGTTCCATCTGGTCACCGACCCCGGTACGGCACCGGACCTGTCCGGTGCCCCCGACGATCTGGTGCCGCTCCTCACCGACATGCTCGCCCACAACGCCGAGGACCGGCCGGTGCTGACCGAGGTGGTGCAGCGGTGCCGCTCGGTCATCGAGGCGCAGGGCATGAAGATCGCCCAGGCGCGTCGCAAGCTCACCGCGCACACGGCGGAGCAGCGGCGCAGGCCGGCGTCCACCGCCGACTCCCCCACCGTGACCTGGCCCGCCCCCGCGCTGGACACCCCGGCCACGGAGATCACCCCGGCCGACCTGGACACACCGCCCCCGGACGATGTCCCGGCGCCCACTCCCACCCTGGTGGCCCCCGGCCCGCCGGCCCCGGCGCCTCCGGCCCGGCCGACTCCGTCCCCCCGCCCCCCGCGCGAACGGCCGGCGTCGAGCCGTCCGCCCACGGCACCTGGACCCGGACCCGGACAACCCAAGGCGGCGACGCCCACCCTGCGGCACTCCGTACAGGCCCGCAGGACGGCGGAGCGGCTGCGTGCCGCGTATGCGGCCAAGGCCCCTTTCTGAACCCCGCCCGGGCCCGGTCCCAGCCCTCCCTCCCCGTCCCACCACTCCCAGCCGCACGTCCACTCTCCAGCGCCGCGTCCCGCCGATCCGGATGGCCGTCCCTCGGCCACCCGCCCCCGGGACGCAACCACACCACTGACACGAACGCCCAGGAGGCACCCGCGTGACCGCCGACTTGAGCACCACTCCCACGGCGAGTGGTGAGGACGCCCAGTTCCCGCCGGGCGCCCAGATCCTCGTACGGGACGAGGTGTGGCTGGTCCGCAACGCGACCCGGACCGAGCACGACGGCGCCCGGGTCGAGGCGGTGGGCGCCTCGGAGTTCGTCCGCGACCAGGAGGCGGTGTTCTTCACCGGCCTCGACCGGATCGAACTGCTCGACCCGAAGCGCACTCGCCTGGTGCGGGACGACTCGCCGAACTTCCGCCGCTCCCGCCTGTTCCTCGAAGCGGTCCTGCGCAAGACGCCGCTGCCGCAGGCCGAGCGCGGCCTGGCGCTCGCGGACTCCTTCCTCCTGGACGCCCTCCCCTATCAGCAGCGCCCCGCGCAACTCGCTCTGTCGGGCCGCAACCTGCGCCCCCGCATGCTCATCGCGGATGTCGTCGGCCTCGGCAAGACCCTGGAGATCGGCCTCACCCTCGCCGAGCTGATCCGTCGCGGCCGGGGCGAGCGCATCCTCGTCGTCACCCCGCAGCACGTCCTGGAGCAGTTCCAGCACGAGCTGTGGACGCGGTTCGCGATCCCGCTGGTACGCCTGGACTCCGTGGGCATCGAGCGGATCCAGCGGGAGATCCCAGCGGGCCGCAACCCGTTCACGTACTTCAAGCGCGTCATCGTCTCCATCGACACGCTGAAGAACACCGACCAGTACAAGCACCACCTGGAGCGCATCAACTGGGACGCGGTCGTCATCGACGAGTCGCACAACCTCATCAACAAGGGCTCCCTGCGCAACCAGCTCGCCCGCACCCTCGCCCCGCACACGGACGCCCTCCTCCTGGCCTCGGCGACCCCGCACAACGGCGACGCCCGCTCCTTCGCCGAGCTGATCTCCCTGCTCGACCCGGCTGCGATCCGCGACCCGGAGCACTACCGCGCCGACGACATCAAGCACCTGTTCATCCGCCGTACGAAGGTCAGCCCCGAGGTGCGGGAGCAGATGAAGGGACAGTGGGCGGACCGGGGCCCGTCCCGTTCCGTCCGGGTGACGGCCACGCCCGCCGAGGAGAAGATCTTCGAGGAGCTGGCCGCGGTCTGGCTGCCGTCGGACGGCTCGAAGTCGGTCAGTGACGTCCCCCTGTTCCCGTACACGCTGCTGAAGTCCTTCCTCTCCTCCCACGCGGCGCTGAAGGCCACGGTCAGCACGCGCATCAAGACCCTGGAGAAGAAGGACGACCAGGATGCGACGGCCGCCGAGCGCGCGGCCCTCCACCGGCTCCTGGAACTGGCCTCCGGCATGACGGAAGCGGACTCGGGCAAGTTCGGGGCCTTGGTGGAGCAGTTGCGGCGGATCGGGGTCGGGCCGAAGTCCGACACCCGGGTCGTGGTCTTCTCCGAGCGCGTGCAGACCCTGGAGTGGCTGGCGCGGACCGTGCCGGCGGCCCTCGGCTTCAAGGGGAAGGCCGCCGAGCAGGCGGCGCGGGTCATGCACGGCGGCCTGTCGGACGAGCAGCAGATGCAGTGCGTGGAGGACTTCGGCCTCGCGGACACCCCCGTACGCATCCTCTTCACAGGCGACGTCGCCTCCGAGGGCGTCAACCTGCACCGCCAGTGCCACCAGCTCGTCCACTACGACGTGCCCTGGTCGCTGATCCGCATCGAGCAGCGCAACGGCCGTATCGACCGCTACGGGCAGCCGCACCAGCCGCAGTTCCGCGCGCTGATCCTCACCAGCTCCGTCGACGGCGCCAAGGACGACACCCTCGTCTCCGAACGCCTGCTGGAGCGCGAGGCCGAGGCCCACCGGTCGCTGGGTACGGCGGAAGCGGTGTCCGGCCTCTACCGGGCGGAGGCCGAGGAGAAGTCCCTCATCCAGGATCTGCTGCGGGGCCGTGACGTGGACGAGTCCCTGGACGCCGACCGGAGTTCCGGCGGCGGTGACGAGGCCGTGGACGACTTCCTCGCCGACTTCTTCGGCGCGGTGGGCGACGAGCCGGAGGAGGACGCCGGCGCCTCCGCCGCGGGCGACGGCACCGGGACTGTCCCCAGGGCGCACGTGCCCCACCTGTTCACCTCCGCCCGCGACTTCCTCGACGAGGCGCTGCGCGAGGTCTACCCGGACGCTCACACCCGGCTGGACCTGTCCACCGACCCCGAGACCGGCCTGCTCTCCTTCGTGCCCCCCTCCGACCTGGTCCACCGCCTCAAGGCGCTGCCCCCGGAGTACGTCCGCGAGCAGGGCCTGCGGGACCGCCTGAAGGTCACCTTCAACCGGCGGCTCGCGGACCACAGCCTCACGCGCGCCCGCGCCTCGGCGACGTCCAGCTGGCCCGACATCTCGCTGCTGACCGATCTGCACCCGGTCATGGAGTGGCTCACGGACAAGGTCCTGATCCGCCTGGACCGCCAGGAGGCCCCGGTGCTGACCGCCGACGTGCCGGAGCCCACGTACCTCGTCCAGGGCATCTACTCCAACGCCCTCGGCCGCCCGACCGTCGTCAAGTGGATGGCGGTCACCACGGACGGCGAGGTCGACGACGACATGGTGGCGGTCCTGAGCCGCGCGAAGGTCGGCCCGACGATGGCGAACCCGGGCCTCGCCCACGACACGGCCCGCCTCGCCGAGGCGATCCCCGGCGCCCTGGACATCGCGGAGTCCTTCCTGGAGCGGCACCGCGAGGCATGGGACGAACCGCTGCGCGCGCCCATCGAGGAGTACAAGGCCCGCCTGGGCTCGTGGGAGCAGCCGACGCTGGCAGCGGGTGACGGTTCCGCGCCCACAGCACCCCCCTCCCCCCGAGACCGTCTCGCATCCCTCGCGGACTCCCTCCTCACCACCGGCCGCCCGATGCTCCGCGTCCTCGCCGTCCTCGCCCCGGCCCACGCCGCCGCCTGACCCATCACCCAGAGGTTCACCACGATGACGTTCGACTCCCTGGTCAACCGCGGCGACTACTTCTCCGCGCACTACCTCGCCGAGGTCCTCCCCAAGGACCTCAAGTCCGGCCTGCTCGCCGAGTGGAAGCAGCGCGAGGAGGACGCCGCCGGCACCGAGCGCCCCGAGGGCGCCCTGCCGATCACCCCGCGCGCCGGCCTGCGGGCACTGCGCCGCCCGTACTTCTCGGCCCGCTCGTACTTCACGATGGACGAGGAGCGGGCGGCGACCGGTGACGACGCCTTGACGTACGAGGCCCCCGAGTGGCGCGACCGCGTCCACGCGCTCAACGCGGAGGTACTGCGCGCCCTCGGCTTCGACGCCAAGCCGGGCCCACTCACCGTCGTCCGCGCCGACCAGTCCCACGAGGTGACGGTCGCGCACGCGGAGAAGGACCTCGTCGCCCTGGACTGCGGCTGGTCGGCCGAGCCGGACGACGCGCTGGACCCGGACGGTGCGGGGCGGCTGCTGGAGGAGTTGCGCCTGGACGGCCAGCACACGGTCAGGACGGGCTCCAAGCTCGCCTCCTTCCTGTTCGCCTGCGAGGACGCCCCGCGCTACGTCCTGCTGCTGGTCGGCGGCGTCGTCGTCCTCGCCGACCGGGCCGCGTGGGGCGAGGGCCGCTACCTGGCGGTGTCGCTGGACAGGGTGCTGGAGCGCAACGACACCAAGGCGGGCGGCGAGATCGACACGGTGGCCGCCCTGTTCGGCGCGGACTCGCTGCGCACGCCTGAGGAGGGCGGCGAGAACCCCCTCGCCACCCTCCTCGACAAGTCGACGAAGCACGCGGTGGGCGTCTCCAGCGAGCTGCGCGACGGCCTGCGGCTGAGCGTCGAGCTGATCGCCAACGAGGTCCTGGACCGGCTCCGCGAGGCCGCCGTCCGCCCGGAGGAGGTCAAGGAACTCCCCGAGCTGGGCCGCCAGCTGACCCGCGAGTCGCTCCGCTACCTGTACCGCGTCCTGTTCCTCCTGTACGCGGAGGCCCGCCCCGAGCTGGGCATCCTGCCGTCGGACTACCCCGAGTACCAGATGGGCTACGGCCTGGGCCGCCTCGGCGAGCTGATCGCCGAGCGGGACCTGGTCGACGAGAAGTCCCGCCAGGGCTTCTACCTGTACGAGTCTCTGGACCTCCTCTTCCGCAAGGTCCAGGAGGGCCACCGCCCGCGCCGCACACACGGCGTGGACGCGGAGCCGGCCGAGGCGGCGGGTGCGAAGACGTCGGAGGACATGGGCCTGCGCTTCGAGCCGCTGCACTCCAAGCTGTTCGAGCCGGAGGCGATCCGGCTGATCGGCCGGTACGCCGTCGCCGACCCGCGCGTGGATGGCGAGGCCGAGGGCGGCGAGCGCTTCATCGACACCCGGCTGCGCAACGAGACGCTGTACCGGGTGCTGCGGCTGCTGATGCTCACGCGCGGCAAGAAGCGGGAGCGCGGCGGCTTCATCTCGTATGCCCAGCTCGGGATCAACCAGCTCGGGGCCGTGTACGAGGGCCTGATGTCCTACTCGGGCTTCGTCGCGGGCGAGGAGCTGTACGAGGTCGCGAAGAACGGCGACCCGAAGGACGGCTCCTGGCTGGTCCCGGCGACGAAGGCCGACGAGTACCCCGACGAGGTGTTCGTCCGGCACAAGGACGAGGACACGGGCGTGGAGGAGCGCGTGCGGTACGCGCCGGGTGCGTTCGTGTACCGGCTGTCGGGGCGTGACCGTCAGACGTCGGCCTCGTACTACACGCCGGAGTCGCTGACCCGGGTGACGGTCCAGCTGGCGTTGCAGCACCGGCTGGACCAGGACGACACGGTGACGGAGGCGCGCGAACTCCTCGACTGGAAGATCTGCGAGCCGGCGCTCGGCTCGGGCGCGTTCCTCAACGAGGCGATCAACCAGGTCGCGGCGGAGTACCTGCGGCGCCGCCAGGACGAACTGGGCGTCGCGATCGACACGGAGAAGTACGCGGTCGAACTCCAGAAGGCCAAGGCGTACATCGCCCTGCACAACTCCTACGGCGTGGACCTCAACAACACGGCAGTGGAGCTGGCGGAGGTGTCACTGTGGCTGAACACCATGCACCCCGGCATGGAGGCCCCGTGGTTCGGCCTGCACCTGCGGCGCGGCAACTCGCTGATCGGCGGCCGCAGGGAGATCTACTCCGCCGAGCGCCTGAAGAAGGGAGGCTGGCTGGGCACGACGCCGGAACGCTTCCCGCTGTCGGAGGCGCTGGCGGGCGCGACGCTGCCCCAGGGCGCGGTGCACCACTTCCTCCTCCCGGCGAAGGAGTGGGGCGCGGTCGCGGCCGAGAAGGAGGCCAAGGCCCTGGCCCCGACGGAGGCGAAGGCGCTGGCCACTTGGAGGAAGGCGATCACCAAGTCGCCCAACGCCACGCAGACCAAGCGGTTGCAGGGCTTGGCGCGTCGGGCGGAGTACCTGTGGGGGCTGGTCGTGCGCCGGCTGGAGATCTCCGAGCGGGAGATCTCGCGCCGCATCGACGTATGGGGCACGGAGGACGGCTGGCTGCGCTCTCCCGAGGTCGCGGTACCGAGGGAGAAGGTCAAGGCGGACCTGGAGGCGGTCGACACCCCGTACTGGCGCCTGAAGACGCTGATGGACGCGTGGTGTGCGCTGTGGTTCTGGCCGGTGCAGGACGCTGCGCTGCTGGACGGCTCGCACGAGTCGTACGCGCGGGCGGCGGAGGTCGCCTCGCAGTCGGCGGGGTGGACCGTGTCGACGACGCCGTCCCCGCTCCCGGCCCAGTCGGGTGCGCCGACGCGGGAGACGTACGAGTCGGAGGACCTGTTCGGCGACGTCCAGGTCGTCGAGGTCAAGTCGAAGGGCGCACGGGGCGGCAGCCGCAAGGAACAGATCCGGGGCGAACGCCGCCCGGTGATCCCGCTGGCCTCGCTGGACGACTGGCTGGACTTCGCGGAGTCGCTGCTGGGCACGCAGGACGTGGCCGCGGACTCGCTGGTGGCCCAGTTCGACACGCTGGATGAGCTTGAGCGGTACGAGGACGAGCTGCCCGAGTGGATGGGCATGGAGCGGTTCACCTCGCTGGAGTCGCGGTATCCGTGGGCGGGGGTCGCGCGGGATGTGGCTGAGCGGCAGGGGTTCTTCCACTGGGAGTTGGAGTTCGGGCAGGTCTTCGGTGCACGGGGCGGGTTTGACCTCCAGGTGGGGAATCCGCCTTGGGTAAGGCCTCGATGGCAGGAGGACCTGGTTCTGGCCGAGCTAGATCCTTGGTTTGCACTCGCCGAGAAGCCAAGTGCAGCCGAGTGGCGCCTACGCAAAGAGGAGATCCTAGAGTTCGAGCACAATTCTTCTTATTTCCTGGAAGAGCAAGCAGCAAATTCCGGAATTGTATCAATTCTGGGCAGTGGAAACCAATACCCACTGCTTGCGTCAACCCAACCAAACCTCTATCGCGCCTTCATGTGCCAGGTATGGAATCACAACACGCAGTCCGGTACGGCTGGCCTAATCCATCCTGACACGCATTTCTCAGGCACCAAGGAGGGTCCGCTCAGGCGCGCCACATTCCAACACCTACGACTCCACGCGCACTTTATGAATTCGCTAATCCTGTTCGACATTAGGGACAGGAATGAGTTCAGTATCAATATCTACGGAGAGCGCCGAGCTACAGAATTCCAGCATCTGAGCTGGCTGTTCTCTCCAGAGACTCTGCCAGAGTCATTGGAACATGACGGACGCGGCCTTCTTCCCGGAATCAAACATAAGGGGTTCTGGGACATGCGTCCACATCGCGAGCGGATCGTGACCGTAAACCGTGAACGGCTGGCAGGCTGGCTAACCCTGTTTGGAGCTACAGGGAACGCCGAAGAGGCTCCGTTGCTGTACCCTGTCCAGCAAGCCGAGCAAAATGCCATTGAGGCTCTGGGGTCCTTCGCAGTGCGACTTTCGTCCTTTACTCCCCGGATTAGCAGTGGATACCACGAAGCGACAGGGAAGAGGGACGGCTTCATTCGCTGGGGTAACCAACCCGTAGCCACGCTCTCCGACGTCATCCTCCAGGGACCTCACTTCGCAGTAGCTACCCCATTCAACAAGCAACCAAATATTCCTTGCCTGAACAAGAATGACTGGTCTTCTTGGAACTTTCCTAACATCCCTGCAGGTCTAATCCCTGCCTCTAATTACATTCGCGCAGCGGATCTTGGTCGCTATAACTCAGCTCAAGATATCTGGGATGGCCGTCGCTACACTGAGTACTACCGTCTCGCGTGGCGAGTCATGATTCCCTCGGCTAACGAACGCAGTCTCTTCGCTTCTCTCATCCCACCCGGCCCTGCACATGTCGATGCTGTAAATTCGATGGCCTTGAAAGACAATCGCCTGACCACTCTCAATGCGGGATTCTGGGCTTCACTACCGCTCGACTACCTTTTGCGCATCACCGGCCGCTCGCACCTCCGGGTCGCTGAGGCCCACAATATGCCCGCTCCCGTCCCGGACCATCCTCTAGCCCACGCCCTCCTTCTCCGCACCATGCGCTTGAATGCCTTGACTGTTGCCTACGCGCCCCTTTGGGAGGAGCTTTTCGACCCAACCTGGCCAGGCTATGAGGGCTGGGCCAACCCTACTTGGATGAATCTCAAACCACTAGCTGCGCACCTCAAGCACACCTGGGAATACGACACACCTCTGCGCACGGAGTACGAGCGCCGCGCTGCACTCGTGGAGCTCGACGCCCTCGTTTCCGTCTGGCTTGGCATTACCGCTGACCAGCTGGTGGCGATCTACAAGTCCCGATACCCAGTCCTCTTCGACTACGAGTCAGAGATGTATTTTGACGCAAAAGGCCGCAAAATCGCCGCGAACCACAATACGTACGGATACGGCCAAACCAAGCAGGATTACGTTGACCTCATGGCCTACTTGGATACCCCAGAGACCACCTCACCCCCGGCCGGCTACACCGCCCCCTTCTACAAGGCGGACCGCGAGGCCGAGATGCGTGCCGCGCACGGTCACTTCCAAGCTCGCTTGGACAAGGAGATCGCCGCTGGTCGCTGGGCTCCGCCTGCAAGCCGTGAGGCCTGACACCTGTTCCTCATGACAACGGTCGGCGCTCTCCCGAAAGGGGCGCCGACCGTCGCGAGCAGTAGCACAATTTCACATTGTTCCAAGCAACGCCGTCCATGCCGCCTGCCCTACCTTCAGCTCCGGCCTTCCTTCCACCGCCAGCTTCGAGTCCCGCACGTGGACGGTGACGGCATCAACAGCAACTTCCACGCACTCACCGCCCTCCTCGCTGCTGTAGCTGCTCTTGAACCAGTGCAGGGGGGCACCCATTCGCGGCCATGTCTTCTCGGTGCTCACAGCTCTCCTAACAACTTCTCGACGTACGCGAGTGATTCGCGAGGCGTCAGCGCCTGAGCACGCAGCGTCCCGTACTTGGCTTCCAGAGCCCGGACGGGCTCACGCTCGCTGTGCACCCGGCTGACGTTCTGAACCTCCACGTACGCGATCCTGCGCTCTCCCTTCGTCTCGATCAAGGTGAAGGGACCGGCCATCCCTGCGTTCTCGTCACGATCCAGAGGCATGACCTGCACTTCGACGTACCGCATGTGGCTGATGAGCAAAACGTGCTCCAACTGTCCACGCAGCACGGAACGCCCACCCAGGGGACGGCGCAGCACCGACTCATCGATAACGAAGCTCATCAGCGGAGGTGGCTTGCGGTGGAAGATCTCCTGTCGCGCCAGCCTCGCGGCAACGCGCTCGTCAACTACCGCGTCATCCAGAGGAGGCCGCAGCACCCCGAACACCGCCCGCGCGTACTCCTCCGTCTGCAACAACCCCGGCACGGCCTGGTTGGCGTACACATGCAGCTCAACCGCCTCCGCCTCCAACTGCGCCGCATCCCGGAAAAACGCCGGATACCGCGCCCGCGCCACCTCCTCCTTCATTACCGTCAGCAGCCCGCCGGCCTCCAGCACCGCGTCCGCCCGCTCGATGAACTCCGGCCTCGGAATGCGCCGCCCCAGCTCCACGGACGTCACCATGTCCTCGCCGTACCCGAGCTTCGCGCCCAGCTCCGCCCGCGTCAGCCCCCGGCTCGTCCTCAGCAACCGCACCTGCTGTCCGAAACACCGCAGGATGCCCGCCTCGCTCTCACCATGCGCCGCCATGGCAACCTCACCTCACCCGCTGCCCGGAGGCGCCCGACCCACCGCAGGCGCCACACCCGACCGCCACTCACAGCACACTCTAAAGACACACAGCGTCGCCACGATGCCGCTTCGCTCGCTTGCCCCCATACCGGGTACACCCGCTGGCCTTCCCGAAAGGGTGCTCCTATCTCCTTCAAGGCGGATCGCCGAGCCTCGGCGCGAGCCGCGCGCGTGACCAACGTGCCGTTGCTGATGCCCTGTTGGCAGACACTGCCCGCCCTGCCTTTATCCGACCGAACTCCGGTCCGACCGCCCACGCACAAGATCGGAAGGCAACCGCCCCTCAGGGCTTCTGCAAGCCCTTCGACGGTGCACTGGCGCCCATCCGTCCGACCTGTTGACATCACGTTGGCGCGCCACGCCGATGGACTTCCCGCTACGCGCCCGTGTCGCTCCACGCACGGAGCGGCATGCTAGGTATTGGCACATGGTCGTTCCGGACGTCGCTCTCACCCCGACCCAGTACTCCCTCCTCAGGGAGCTGATGTTGGCGCCCCTCCCCCTTCCCATGTCAGAGGCAACGGTTGCGCGGGGGCTTTCTCCTGATCAAGTTGCCGCAGACGCCCCAGCACTCGTCTGGATGGGGCTGGTCAAGAGGATCGGCGAGACGCTGGAAGCCACCGCACTGGGGGCCGCGTTCTTCCACCGAGCCGAGCATGAAGAGGCGATGGTTCTCCTGGCCGAGGTGGTTGCGTTTGCTGAGGCGTTGGATGCCGAGGAAAGAGTCGTGGACCAACGACGGATTGCAGCTGCCCTGCGCAGGCTTGCGCAGGGCAGCTGCAACCTGCAGGAAGCCATCGGCAACACCCGTGCCGCTTGATCCCGCATCTGGTCAATCGCCATCGAGGGTGCCGAAAAGGCCCTCCTTGAGCGCGCTCGGACGCCGAGCCTTACGTGCGGCCTCCTGGACAGGCAGGATGCCTTCCTTCCGTAACTCGCCCTCCGTGACAACGGGGTCGGCCAGAACCTCGGCCAGCAGGTCTCGCTGGGCGGGAAGAAGATCGGTCAGGCGGCGCAAGACCGAGAGTAACTGGACAAGTTCTTCCGTCCACTCACTGGGCCAAGATTCGACGTGTATGTCGTCCAGCGGACTTGTCCGCTTGCTGTTCGGTGAGGCCTTCCTGTAGCCGAACCACTTTCTGATCACCGGCATCCCGCCGACGTCGAAGTTCCACACCGCTTCCGGGACGGGACTGAACGAGCCCTCGCCCACGTACAGGGTCTCGGTCTCGGCGTCGTAGCGCAGCCTGTCAGGAAGCGTCGCCCCGATGTGGGTCACGTAGCGCACTTGACGTGGATCGCCTGGCTGGAATTCCACATGTTCGGCGGGACGTGCTGCTTCGGGTGCGACGGCACGTTCACCGTAGGTGAGAGCCCAGATGGCTTCGGACCCAAGGGTTACCGCCTTCAGCCAGATCTCGGCGGCTCGAGTAAGGGGAACCCGCACTCCGGGTGTCAGCAGTTCTTCCGTGAACTGCGCAGTGAAAGCTGAATGGCCGGCAACTGCCACCATGTACGCGGCTAAGTCCTGGACCGTGACCTCGTCCAGCCCTAGGACGGCACTGAGGTGGGCAAGCAAACCCGCGGGGACGTTGGCCGAGCCGTCCGGGTGGAGAATCGGTATGTTGCGGCCACCGCGCCCGTTGAAGTGGTCGGTGTCCGGTATGAGCGCAGTGGCCATGACCGCGGGCCCCGACTCGATCACATGGGACGACTGCTGGTTCAGGAAGAGCTGTGCCTCGCCCATCGCATCCCAGAGGCCGCGGCGCGGAAAGTCGATGACCCGGCTGTCAGCGATGAGCCATTGCCTGTCGAAGCTGCGCCGCGCAATTCGGCCCAGGTGAGGCTGGATGGCGGTCTCCCCCGCGATGGTGCCACTCGCGGGCCGGCCCGGGAGTGGGGCCACGCGACGGTCGAGCGTGCGGTCTCGCGTTTCCTTCAACAGTTCAGCCTTCGCCGCTGCCTCTCCCTCCCTGATCAGGCGGACCCAACGGCGGCGCAGCGTCTCGGCAGACGGCGCACTGACCCACGACCGATTCGACGTCACCCCGAGGCTTCCCCAAGGAAAGAGGTCAGCAAGTGCCGGAAAGTCCTCCCAGCCCGACTGAGTAACCGGCGTGAACGGCCGCGCATCGGCCTCGTGGGTGTCCCGCCACCCCTCATCGTCCAACCGGACCTGCTTGAGTTGCTGGAACTTCTCCTGCCGCTTCCCCGAGAGCGCCCGGTAGTGAATGCGAGCCGGCCGGTCGGAATCCGTGTCGGATCGCCGGACGAAGATGCAAATCGCCAGTGGCTGGGCAACGCCCGGGAAGACCCGCGTGCCCACATCCGCGCGCTGGCCCTCGGGGCTCAGATTGATGATCCACCCCTCGTCGGAGGTCCGGCGCAGGTAGTCACGCATGCCGCGCCCGCCGGGCCCCGTAGCGAAGCCGGACGGTGTGATGAAGCAGATCACGCCGTGCTGATCGGCCTCGTGGGCGTCGAAGACCTTCCAGGTGGCCCAGCGCCAGAAGTACACGTACATGTTCTTCAGGACATGCTCGTACCGGCCGTTTCCCGGGTAGCGGAAGGTATCCAGCAACGGAGGCTCCTGGCCCTTGGGGCGCTTCTCCACCCACCCGCCGCGGTTCTCCGCCTTGTCGTCGTACGGCGGATTGCCGATGACCACAGTGACCGGCGTTTTCCCCTTCACCTCGTTCGCGCGTCGACGGGAGATAGAGAGGGCCTCGTACGTCGAGGCCAGCTCCTGTTCTTCCACGTATGGGTTGTCCAGGGTGTCCGTGACGAAGAGGTTGAGGCCGCGCTCGGGAAGCGGGGCGTTGTGCCTCCTAAGCAGGTCCGAGGCGCGCATCTCGGCGACCGCGAAGGGACCCATCTGCAGCTCGAAGCCGAACAGCCGTCGGGCGAGCCGGGCTATGGCGTCCCTCGCCATCGCCGGTCCACTCCGTTTCGCGGCCTGCGATGCCACGCGCTCGATGATCGTGTGGAGGAACGTCCCCGTCCCCATGGCCGGGTCCACGATCCGCACGTCGTCCTCGGCGTAGCCCTTCGCCTTCCCGAGGCGGCTGCGCAGCACGTCCTCGGTGAGGCGGGTCATCTCCTCGACCACTTCGCGGGGTGTGTAGTACGAGCCGCTCTTCTGTCGCAGGCCCGCGTCGTACACGGTGAGGAAGTCCTCGTACAGGTGGAGATACGCGTCGCGGTTGCCCCGGCGGATGGTCTCCCAGTCGACACAGCTGATCGTGCGCCGCAGCAGGTCGAGGGTCACGTCGAAGCGCTCGTTGACGTTGCCGGTCAGGAGCTGAAGCGCCCTGCCCATCAGTGCGTGGCCGGCGTCCAGCTTGCGGCCGATCTCATGGAGGCCGACCTGTGTGAGGTCGATGCCCTCCGCGCGGGCCAGGAGCAGTGCGAAGGTGACGGTCTGGGCGTATCCGTCGGCGAAGGTCGCGTCGTCCGCGGAAGGGAAGAGCAGTCTGCGCCAGTCGCTCTTCAGTCCGGAGAAGGGGCGGGCGTGCGTGAGGCCGTCCTCGTCGCCCGACTTGGCCTCGGCCTCGAGCTGTTCGAGCACGGCACCCCGGAGGAGCCGGCACAGCGGGGCAACGTGCTGGACCAGTCGGGACACCTGTCGGATGGGAGGAGGCGCCCAGAGCAGGAAGACCTGCATCATCGTGTCGAAGGCGGCGGGGTCGGCCGGCGCGAGCGTTTCGCCGGCGGTCTTCAGTGACCCTACGAAGTGGACGGTCTCGCCGAGCTGCACGCCGTGGCGGAACAGGCGCCACTCCGTGCCGTTGGAGTACAGGAGGTTGGGCAGGTCGCGGAGGTTCTCCCACTGCTCCCGGTTTCGACGGGTGAACGTCCCGGGATCTACGCTCAGTCCGGGCTTTTTCAGTTCGATGTAGCCGTTGACCATCCCGTCGACGCGCACGGCGTAGTCCGGACGCACCCCGAGGTCGCGGAGTTCGACCTCATCGTGCCAGGTGACTTCGGAGATGGCGTGGTGGCTCCCCACGGCCGCCAGCAGATTCTCCAGTGGGCCACGTATCGCGGCCTCCTGTCCACCGTCACCGGCGAGCTTCGTCTTGCATGCGCTGCCGAAGTCCGAGACTGCTCGGACCAGCCAGCCGTACGTGCTGAGTGACACGGTCCCCCCTGGAAGTGTCATGAGATCACCTGGTTGTACCAGGCAACTGACACCTCGTCACGTACGGAAACCCGCCTTTCATGGCGGAATTCCGCTCCCGACCGCTCTGTCCGTTCGGGAATGAGCACGAAGTCGCTGAGGAGGCACCGCCCTCACACGTACAGGGTCCGCTTGTACACCCGCGGCCCCGTGTCCACCACGGCACGGATCATGCGACTGGACGCTAAGGTTGCGCCTCAAGGGGAGAACACCGGGCGGCCTTCGCGCCGCTCGCGGAATCAGCACGCGAAGACGGCAGCCGGGGCGCCCGCGCCCCGCGGCTCGGGCGGTCGCAGAACAACTGGGGGGAATGCGCCATGACGGACACAACGGCACACGCTGCCGACACCGGCGCGGACGACGCCGACGACACCACCGCCGCCGACCGGAAGGTCGTGGAGCAGGAGCAGGCCGCGATCAGGGACTTCGTCAAAGGGCTGAGCGCGGACGACATCAAGTCGGGCAACTGGTTCACCAAGCTCGCCACTCATGCCATGAACGCGTACACCGAGAAGGTCGACTGGCAGTACTTCCAGGACCGGTACGCGGGTGTACCCGCGGATGCCATCATCGATCAGCGGATCAAGATGGCGGCCCGGTACGCCGCACTCGAAGGCGGTCTCTCCGCCGGGGCTTACACGGCGACGGTCGCCGCCACCATCGGGAGCCTCGGGGGCGCCTCACCGGCGACCGTCCCCGCCGCCGTGGCGACCATGATGATCGACGTCGCGTTTGTCACCCAGCTCCAGCTTCGCCTGGCCTACGACATCTCCGTGCTCTACCGGGTCCCGCTCGACGTGCACGACCCCGAGGACCTGTGGAAGCTCATCCGTGTGGCCTTCACGATCAAGAGCGGGGAAGCGGCCAACAAGACCGTGATCAAAGCGGTCCCGGTCATGGTGCGACCGTTGGTCAAGCGCTTCTACTCGAAATCGGTACTCGCCGCCGGGAAGGCGCTCCCCGTCGTCGGGAAGCACCTCCTGCAGCGCAACGTCATCAAGATCGGTATCCCCCTGGTCGGCGTCCCCCTTACCGTGGTGCTGAACCGCTACACCACGCTGCTGGCCGGCCGACACGCGCGGGCCGTCTTCCGGAACGAGGCGCGGGTGATCGAACTCGCCGAGCGTCTGAGCAAGGAGAGTCAGCACCCTCAGTTGATGCTGTGGGTCGCATGGCTCGTCATCATGGCGGACAGCAAGATCGCCGATGACGAGGCGCTGTTGATGCGGCACCTGGTCAGGGTGGTCCGGGAGCAGCACCAGGTGGTCGACGAACAGCTCGCGCACCTTGTCGACATCGACCCCGCCGAGGTGTGGAAGCGCGTGGACGCCGAGCCGGGGGATCTGAGCTACCTCCTCGACGTGGCCGACCGGGTGGCCACGGTGGACGGTGACGTCAACGCCAAGGAGAAGGCGGTCATCGCCGAGCTCCGCGAGCGCTGTCGGCGAGTCTGACGCCGAGTACGGCCGCGAGGCGGTGCTGGGCCGGACCCGCTGGCTGGCCGCTTGCGAGAAGGCCGCGCATCGGGCGGTGCAGGCCCCGGCCGTGTACCTGCCCGTGTGCGGCCTCCGGCCGCGTGTCAGGCAGTGGACTGTCCCGAGAGCTCGGTTTCGGGGGTGCGGGGCGGTTCCGGGCGGGTGGCGGCGTGGGCCTCCAGCTCCCGGCGCGTGCGCCGCACGATCTGCTCCCGGGTTCCTCGGTGGTCGGCGAGGGCCAGGGCGATGACGAGCCGTACGCGACGCGCCTCGAGAACCGGATAGGCGATACCGGACGCCTTCTGCCGGTTGGACACCATGATGACGGTGGCGCCCTGCGGAAGATGCTCGTGGTCGAGCCAGCGCGCGTAGTCCCACTCCCTGCGCTTCGCCGGCCCCGCGAAAAGGACTCGGCGGTCGGTGACAGCGACCTCGCCTCGCTCGGTCTCCTCCAAGCTGATCACGCCCTGCCTGTTGCGCACCTCGACCAGGCGGGCGGTCAGCACCAGAAGGACGCGTTCGTCCTTCTTCCGGCGGCCCCAGCGGAACCGGTCCGCCTCGTAGGCCTCACTCTTCGGATTGCGTGCCAGGTCGTGCAGCTCGGACAGCACACGGTGCTCGGCACGCCAGTCGGTCATGTCGCGCTCGTACTGCTCCTGCTCGCGGCGCAACTGCCTCTCCCGAGCGGCCTGCGCGCGCAGCGCGACGGCGGCACGCGCGGCCTCACGGCGACGCTCCCACCAAGCGCTGATGGTGCGCCGGCCGCGCCACAGCAACAACGCCGTCACTCCGGCCACGACTGCGATGGCCAGTACCCACAGGACGGTCCGAACGATCTCAGCCGTCGTCATGTCGTCCCGGACCGTGATCAGGAGATCGTGGGTGCGTTTGTTGCCCGCCCGGTCCACCGCCGAGACGGTGAGCCGATGACGCCCCGGCCGCAGGTCCGCGGTGAGTCGGACGCTCTCCCGTGCAGAGGACAGGCGGCCCGCCGCCATCGGCACGCCGCGTTCGCTCAGACTGATGTCCGTTCCCGGTTCGCTGGTCACCGTGATCGCCGCGGTGCCGTGCCGGGCGGCCTCCTCGTCGTACACGGCCGTCAGCGCGGGCGCCCGCGTGTCCACGAGGATGGGTTCTCCGCTGACCGTGCCGTGCCGCCCGAAACGGTCGACGAGGTCGGCCTCCGGGTGGTAAGTGCCGTCCGGCAGATCGAAGGCGAGGACAGCGGAGCCGCCCTTGTCCAGCGTGACCTTCCGGGTCATGCCGCCCACTCGTACCTCGCCGACGGCTTCGGGCGGTCCGTCGACGGGCAGCAGAACCCGGGACTCACGCGACACGTCTTCATGCCCCAGCTTGGGCTTCAGGGAACTCAGTTCCACGGTGGCGGGCTCGGTGCGCCGGGTCACGTTGCCCACGGCGTCCATGACCGCGACGGTGATCTTGTGGTCACCGTTCGGAAGCCACAGGGATTCGGTCACCGTCGTGCCGCCTACGGCTTCACCCGTGATCTTGTCCTTGCGGCCGGCGACGGCCAGCTCGTAATGGCCGTACTCACCGCTCAGGAATGTGACTTCGACGGCGGCGTTGGTCGGGTCGGCGGCCTTGACCTCGAAGGACTCCAGGTCGGGTGCTTCGGCATCGGACTTGATGGTGAACGTATCGCTCGGGACGCTCACGTTGTCGGCGGCGTCGGTCACCGTGACCGTGTAGGTACGCTCGCCGTCTCCGGCCTGGAAGGTGAGGGTCTGCTCGGCGCCGGTAGCGGTCGCCCGCGCCACCTCGTCACCGTACTCCTCGCTCACCACGATGGTGGCGCCTCGTTCGGCGCTGACCGTTACGGACGCCTTGCCACCAGGCCGTGGCACGGGGTTCTTGACCTCGGGCTCAGAGGGTGCGACCAGGTCGACGGCCCCCTCGTCGAACCCTCGGCCCAACCGACCGGATGCGCACATCGAGGCGTCACCCTTGTCCCCGCAGACGTAGGAACCGGTGTCCGACTCGCAGGAATGCCGGGCGTGGCACGGGTGTCGGTGCGCCGAGGCCGGAACCACGGGAATCAGCACGGTCGCGACGGCGAGACAGACGACGGTCACCGCCCGCAGGGCAGGCCGAAGCGCTGCAGAGATGAACAAGAAACAATCCCCCCACAGGACCCTGACGTTGCTTACGCCAGAAACGCGCAGTCTGATGCCCCGTAAGGGGTCTGTCAAATGCCCCCGTCGTATACCGCGCCCGCCCTCCCGGCCTTTCCCCGCGCCGCGCGCCGGCGTCCTCGCCGCCGTACAGCAACCCGTCGTACAAGCCATGACGCTGGTGGTAGGCCGGGCGACGCCACAACGCTGGGCCCATGCACAACTCCCTTCGTCCTCCGCTGCATCCCGCGGACTCCCCCGAATTCGCCATGGCCTTCACCTCCACCCCGCGCGGCGCCCGCCTCGCCCGGCTCTTCGTCGTGCACTGTCTGAACGCCTGGGGCCACCCCTACGACGGCCACGTCAACGAGACGCTGACGCTGATCGCCGCCGAACTGTGCGCCAACGCCGTACAGCACGGGCGGGTTCCCGGCCGGGACTTCCACGTCCGGTTGGCCGTAGCGGGAGACGGCAAGTTGGTGCGCTTGGAGGTTTCCGACACCCGGGCAGAACGTCGGCCCGTCGTCACCGGTCCGGCGGAGCCCGACGCCGAGAACGGGCGCGGCCTCCTCCTCGTCACCGCCCTGGCCGGCGACTGGGGCGTCACGGACCGCCGAGGCGGTCCCGGCAAGACCGTGTGGGCGACCCTGGGAACGTATCGGCTCCCGGCGCGATGACCACGCCGAATCCGCGAACCGATGTCGGCCCGCCCGGCTACGCTGAGCCACGAAATTCCACTCGCGGTCGGAAACGTACCGATCGCGAGCGGAACGCCCACCGCACCCACCCGATAGGTTCCCCATGCCCGGCCGCCTCCTGGAACTGCACGTCGAGAACTTCCGCAGTCTGCGCGACGTGACCGTGCCGCTCGGCCCCCTCACGGTGTTGGTGGGCCCGAACGGCGCGGGCAAGTCCAACGTGCTCAAGGTGTTCGACTTCCTTGCCGACATCATCCGTACCGACCTCCAGCCGGCGCTCGACACGCGCGGCGGGTTCGACGAGGTGGCCTTCTGGGGCGGGCACAAGCCGCCGACGTCCATGCGCATCCACCTGAGGGCGACCTGGACCAGTAACGCGACGCTCAATGCTCCCGATGAGTACGACCTGACCATTCGACGGCGCTCCCTGCCCTCCAATCGGGATGGAAAGCGCCTGACCTACGCCCTCTCCCGAGTGGAGAGCTTCGCGTTCAAGCGCAGGCAGGGTCGCGGCCGACGCATCACCATCTCCGGCGAGGAAGCGCGCGTGATCGATGAGCGGGCCGGTCAGACGAAGGACAGCGGAAGCTTCGGCATCCGCAGGCTCAGCAGTGGGCTGTCCACCCTTCCCCGGCTCGGTCCCGCGGACGGCGGGGACGAGGTGACCCGGGTCGCCGACCGGTTGTCGTCCTTCCGGGTCTTCGACGTCGACGTGGCCGCGGCCCGGCAGCCGACCCGTCTGCGCGGCGCCGACTTCGCCGCCCTCTCCCCGCACGCCGAGAACCTGGCCGGATTCCTGATCCACCTCAGCGGCCGCGAGGAGGTCTGGGACGATCTGGTGGCCGACGCCCGTACGGTCCTGCCCCAGCTGGAGAACATCGAGTTCGAGGAGGTGGGCGGAGCCACCGACCAGCTGACCGTCGTGCTGCGTGAGCGCGGTCTGCGCCGCCTGACCCCGCTCGCCGACGCCTCATACGGGACGGTCCGACTGCTGGGACTGCTCGCCCTGCTCTACGACCCCAATCCTCCGGCGTTCACCTGTATCGAGGAGATCGACCACGGGCTGCATCCGCAGGCCCTGGAACTCGTCGTGCAGCGACTGCGCGAGGCCGCCGAGCGGACGCAGTTCATCGTCGCCACCCACTCCCCCGCCCTCGTCAACCGTTTGTATCCGGAAGAGTTCGTCGTGTGCGACCGCGACGATGACGGCGCATCGATCATTCCGGCCCTCACCGTCGACGAGGTCAAGGACATCGTCGAGGAGTCCGGCGAACAGCCGCTCGGGGAGCTGTGGTTCTCCGGCGTGCTGGGCGGCGACCTCACCGGGGGTGAGCTGTGACCCCGAGAGGGCGGCAGGGCGGCGGGCGTACGTCCCGGGCGCAGGAGCGCGGCGTCATCGTGCTGGCCGGCGAGGACCAGAACGACTGCGAGATCCTGGCCGCGCTCATACGCGCCCACCAGCCCGACGTCGACGCGACGGCCAAGCTGGTCCGCATCAACGACCCGGTCCGGCTCCGCAAGAAGACCGGCCCGGATCTTGCCGCCGCCGTGAAGGCCCTCGCCGGCAAGGCGCGGGCCAAGGCGCGCCAGCAGCGCGCCGAGTTGCTCGGATTCGTCGTCCACGAGGATCTGGACGGCTACACCGACGCTCAATACGACCAGGTCCGCAAGACACTCGCCGACGAGTTCACCCGCCAGTGCCAGGAGTTCCGTACGGCGCTCGCACTCGCCGCCTGGGAGAGCGAGGGCTGGCTGTTGCTCTTCCCGGACGCCTTTCCGTACGTGCGTCCGCGCTGGAAGGTCCCCGGCCGCCTGCTCGACAGGGACACCGGTCGGCTCAAGGACGCCAAGGAGGAGCTGAAGCGGGGGCTCGGCTCACCGGTATTCCGGGAGAGCGACGGCCCCGCGGTTGCCCGCGAGGCGTTGAAGCATCGGCTGATTCCTTCCCCGCGTGGCAGCAACCGCTCGTACGAGGACTTCGTCGACGAGCTGACCGCCTGGACCTGA
The DNA here is from genome assembly GCF_028473745.1 of Streptomyces sp. M92. Taxonomy (NCBI): domain Bacteria; kingdom Bacillati; phylum Actinomycetota; class Actinomycetes; order Kitasatosporales; family Streptomycetaceae; genus Streptomyces; species Streptomyces sp. M92. The sequence goes on along the minus strand of NZ_CP101137.1, from coordinate 4,545,852 downwards.
TTCCCGTACGGCTCGCGCTCAGGCCGGTGCCAGACCCAGCAGCGCCAAGGCCGTGCTGATCACGGTCAGGACATTGCTCGCGTCGCCGCAGAAGGTCGTCAGTTTGTGGAGCATCGCCCCCGCGACGCTGCGGTCCGGTTCCTGGGTGACCTGCTGGTCGCGGAGCAGCCCGACCAGAGCCTCGCAGGTCGCGGGGTCGGTCACCTTGTCTCGCTCTGCCGCGAGGGCGTCCGTGAGCTCGTCCATCGTGCGTGCCCAGCGGTCGGCGGACTCGGGTTCCGAGGCAGCCACCATGCTTTGGTGGGAGTTGTGGGCATGCGGCTGGTTCTGGATGTTGCCCGCGGACCCATCGTTGATGACGCCTGAGTTGCGACTGTAGGCAGGCGGCTCGGTGTTGCCCGCTTCGTTCTCGAACCTGTCGTCACGGCGGCGGAACATGGTCACGATGCTTCTCCTTGGACCGGTGGTGTCCGGGTCATGGTGGTGGTGGAGTTTCGGGCACCGGGCTGGTTCTGTACGTCGCCCATGACACCCGAGTTGATGACGCCGCTGTTCTGAAGGATGTACGTGGCCTGCTGCACGAAGGCGCTGATGTCGGCGTTGTGGTCCTGGAGGAATCCGAGGACGGCGCGGAAGACGCAGCGCTGCATCCAGTCCACGTACCTGCGCGCGTCGTCGTACTGGAGCATGTCGTCCATGAAGTGTGAGGCATAGACCTCACGCAGACTCACCGGCCCGTGCCCGGGGTCCATCGGAGGGCGGCGCGACCGCAGGGGCGCGCGCAGACGGTCGAGGAGTGCGAAGGCGTCCAGCAGCGCGTTGAACGCCGTGCGAGCGTGCCAGGCACCGCCGCCGCGTCGTGTCGCCCTCACACCTTTGCGAAGCGTGGGGTGGACGGGGTTGATGACCTGGGAGCGCAGGGTCAGGCGCAGGAAGTGGTGTTCGTAGGCGAAACTCACGTACAGCGCCGCCACGAGTTCGCCGTCCCAGGACACGATGCGGGTGCACAGCATCCGGCGGGCCTCCTTCGGGGCCGCGCTGGCGCCATCGGCTCCGGTGCCCTGTCGGGCGAGGACGAGGAGGGACTCCCATTCGGCGTCGGTGATCTCCTCCCAACGCTCCGCCGAAACGGCGGCCACGTCGAAGACGTCGAGTCTGTTTTCCGGATGGTAGGCGGGCCGTTTGTCGAGCAGTTCCTTCAGTTCTCCGGCGACGTGACGGTGCAGTTCGTCGGGGGTGAAGTCGGTGAAGGCGTGGCCTGCCCTCCCGTGCATGATCTCGTCGACGCTTCGAAAGGTGCGGCGGACGACCTTCTCCTCCTCCGTCTCGTCGCGCGCGGCATTGGGATCGTCGGCCGCCATGACGTCGATGCCGATGGCGTCGTCGGACCACAGGGTGCCGGCGCCCACGAGGTGGTGCAGAGGCTCGGTGCCGCCGCGCAGACGCAGCGCGTAGGGCACCACGAGTCCGTCGCGCTCGGGCGGTTCGCGGCGCAGCACGCGGCGGCGTCGGGGCCCCACCCACCAGCGCAGGTCACGGGCCGGCCGCCGGTTGGTCCAGTGGGCCCGGCGAAATCGCGTGTAGGCGTACAGACGGTCCGCGTAGCAGACGGCCCACGTACCGAGGGCGAGGACGGGCAGGACGAGGGCGAAGCCCGTGGTCCAGCCGGTGACGGTCGCGCCGGCCAGGACCGCGGCGAGCAGCGCCCTTCTGATGAGGGTGAGGCTTTCCGCGCTGGCCGCGCTCTGCAGCACCGGCGTGAGGTGGAAGCCGTGTGGCGGTACGGGGTGGCCTCGGGCGACACGGCGACGCACCCACCGTGCGTAGTCGTGTCCGAGGAACACCGGCCACTGGGTGTCCGTCGGGCGCAGGTCCTCGAGGACCGCCCGCAGCGCGCGTTCTCGCTTCTTCCGGTCACGCCGGGTGAGGAAGATCCAAGCCAGGCGTGGGACAGCGGTCGCGTACCGCGAGACCCAGCGGGCCAGCTTCTCGGCGTGGTCGTCACGGAGGTACGGGGCGGCACAGAACCAGTCGGTGACGTCCGAGGTGTCCGGTCGGCTCGGCACGCTCTTCTCGTGGGGCGTGCCCTCCGGCGCAGCTCCACGCCGTACTGAAGCAACGTCCGGCAGTGGCATGACCGGATCCTTGCGCAAGGAGGCCCACCCCCGCTTTCGGGGAGGGGGTGGGGAAAGTGGCTTTCCGACCGGTTCTCCGGTGTTCTCCTCCACACGCTCGAAGTCGGTCCCCAGTCCCAACGCGCACGCCCTCCTCGGCTCCCCACCCCACGGTGGAGACAGAGTGGTGGTTGACCGGCCACGGGGAAAGACCGCAGGTGATCCGAGAGCGCGTTTCCAGCCATCGGCATCCCCGAACTCAGCTCCGCCCCCAACGGGCGCACCGCGGCCGAAGCCCGGAATTCGACCAGGTGGGTACCGATGTCCGAGGTCGGCGGTATTTTTGACGCTGATCGTCACGGCGCCTTCGCCGGCTGTCACGGCGTCACGTGCCCGGCGGTCGTGGTAACCGTCCTGCCCGAAAGGTCCTCGTGAAGCCCACCCTGGCCGCCGCACAGCTCCGCGGCAGTCTCACGCAGTACCTGACGACGACGTACGCCCTCGCCGACGAGGACACGCGGCTCTCGCTGGAGCGGTTCCTCGGTGATCCGGAGACGGGGATCTTCCGCGGGCCGTATCTGCGGATCAGGACGCCGTTCCATCCCGCCGGTGACGGATGGCAGAGGGCACTGGAGTGGCAGCCGTCGTTCACACCCTGGCGGCACCAGGCCAAGGCGTGGGAACGGCTGAGCACGTACAAAAGCGCTGCCGAGCCCACGCTCGTGACGACCGGCACCGGGTCGGGCAAGACCGAGTCGTTCCTGATCCCCGTACTCGACCACTGCCGGCGGCAGAAGGCGCTGGGGAGGCGCGGGGTGAAGGCCGTCCTGCTGTATCCGATGAACGCGCTCGCCACCGATCAGGCCGGTCGTATCGGCGAGTACCTGGCGCAGCCGGAGCTGGCGCAAGTGACGGCCGGCCTCTACATCGGCGATAAACCGGACACGGACTTCCGGCGGGTGATGACGCGGCGCGAGGAGATGCGGCAGGCGCCGCCGGACGTGCTGATCACCAACTACAAGATGCTGGACCTGCTCCTGCAGCGGGCCGAGGACCGGCCGCTGTGGGAAGGCGCGGACCCCGCGTACGTGGTGCTGGACGAGTTCCACACCTACGACGGCGCGCAGGGCACCGATGTCGCCATGCTGCTGCGGCGGCTGGCCTCGGCCGTGGGTGCCTCGAAGCCGGAGCGGCCGCTCGGCTCCATCTGCCCGGTGGCGACCTCGGCGACCCTCGGTGAGGGCGGAGGCGACGGCAGTGGCATCCTCGCCGTCGCCGAGCAGGTGTTCGGCGTGCCGTTCGGTCCGGACTCCGTGATCGGTGAGGAGCGGCTGAGCGCCGACGATTTCGTCGGGGACATCGATTACGAGCTGCCGGAGCCTCCCGACCCGAAGGAGGTCATCGACGTTTCGGGCGGGCCGGGTGTCGAGTCCGATCCGGACCGGCTCGACCTGGACGGGCTCGCCGAGCGGCTGTTGGGCCGACGCGGCATGGACGCCTTCCAGATCGGGCGGCTGTTGCGGAAGCACGACTTCACCCACGGGGTGCTCGCGCTGCTGAACGGCGATCCGCTCGACGAGTGGGGTCTGCGGGACCGCATGGCCCGCTTCGGGTACGCGTGGGCGCGCACCGCACGGGAGAACCCGCGGCTCGCGCTGGAGGCGTTGTCGCGGTTCGTGGCGTTGCTGTCGTCGGCGCGGGACCCGGAGTCCGACGAGCGCCGGCCGCGTCCGCTGCTGCACATCGAGGCGCACCTGTGGGTGAGGCCGGTGGGGCGGGTGCTGAGCGGGGTGGGCGCCCGGCCGGAGTTCCGCTGGTACGAGGACGAGCGGACCGTCGCCCGACGCTCCGCGCTCACCGCGGCGTCCGCGTCCGAGGAGTCGTCCGACGGCGACGAGTGGCCGACGACGGACTCGCGGCGGCCCGAGGCGCTGCCCGGTTCGGACACCGTGCAGCGGCCGGCCCAGGCTCACCTGCCCGCGGTCTACTGCCGGGTGTGCGGTCGTTCGGGCTGGGCTGCACTGTCCCCGGAGGCCGATCCGCAGAAGCTGGAGACCGGGCCGCTGAGGATCTGGCAGGCCGCGGTGGGGCGCGACAAGCGTCGGCTGCGGTACTTCATCTCCGCGACGCCCGCCGAGGCGCGGGAGGCGCTGGCGGCGCTCACCGGTGGCGCGCCGAAGGCAGTGGGGGGCGTGGACCCGCAGTCCGTGGTCGTGCTGGACGGGGCGGAGGGCACCTACCGCATGCCCGTCGCCGAGGACGGAGAAGGGCTGCAGGACGCCTGGTTCGCGCGGGCCGTGCTGGACAAGAAGACCGCCGACCAGGCCGCGAAGGACGACACGTGTCCCGCGTGCAACACCGACAACGGCATCCGGTTCCTCGGCACCGCGCTCGCCTCCCTGGCCTCCGCCACGGTCACCCAGCTCTTCACCGGCGGCCAGGAGATCGCGCTGGCGCCGGAGGAACGCAAGACGCTGCTGTTCAACGACTCCACGCAGGACGCGGCACATCGGGCCGGATACGTCGCCAACGCCTCTTACAAGTTCTCGCTGCGCTCGCTCCTCGCGCACCGGCTGGACGACAACGGTACGCCGCTCCCGCTGAACGACCTCATCGGCGATGTCCTGGACTCCGTCGACGACCCGCAGACCTTGGCCGCCGTCGTCCCGCCGGACCTGCACGACGAACCGGGCGTGGACCGGCTGCTGTCGGGGCGGGGCACGGGGGACGCGCGGACGTGGAAGCTGATCGGTGAGCGGCTCGCGTTCGCGACCGTCATGGAGTTCGGGCTGCGCTCGCGGCTGGGGCGCACGCTGGAGCTGACCCGGACCACGGCCGCGGAGGTCGTGATCGCCGAACCGGAGCGGATCGTCGGGCTCGCCAGGGACCTGCACCTCGCGCTACCGGGCCAGCTGGGCCTGGACGGTGGGCTGCCCACGCCGGACCGGTATCTGGCGTACGTGCGGGGGCTGGTGGAGCGGATGCGGCTGCGCGGCGGCGTCCGGCACCGGTGGCTGGACACGTGGATCAAGGAAGCGGGTGTCAACCAGTACCTCATCTCGGGACGGCGTCCTGAGGGGATGCCTGCCTTCCCCGAGGGATACGTAGCACCGCCCAGGTTTCTGCTCGCCGGCCCCAAGGAGAAGACCAAGTTCGACACGATCACGGGCCGGGGGAACTGGTACCAGGACTGGACGCGACGCTGTCTCGGCCTCGACGCGGCCCAGGCGACCGAGTACCTGCGCCGCCTGCTGCCCGTCCTCGCGGACGAGGGTGTGGTGTCGGCGCGCACCGCGAAGGACCGCACCACCCGCGTGTACGGGCTGCAGCCGGGCCACGTCCAGGTGCGGCTCCTGGCGGACGACCTGGTCAACAAGGCGTTCGTGTCCTGTGAGGAGTGCGGCTGGCAGCAGGTCGTACCGCCCGAGCGGCGCACCCGCTGGTACGGGCATCCCTGCCCGCGCTGGCGCTGCACCGGAGTGCTCACGCCTCCCCAGTACGGCATGTCGTCGACCGGGGCGGGGAGCGGCGGCTTCGGCGGCAAGCTGGAGCGCGACTACCGGGCGGACTACTACCGCCGTCTGTATCTGACCGGCGGCACCTACCGGGTCGTCACGGCGGAGCACACCGGCATGCTGACCCGGCCCGAACGGGAGGGTGTGGAGCGGGCGTTCCGGCAAGGCGCCCACTACACCGACCCCAACGTGCTGTCGTGCACGCCCACGCTGGAACTGGGCATCGACATCGGCGACCTGTCGGCGGTGCTGCTCGGCTCACTGCCGGGCGGACCGGCGAACTACGTGCAGCGTGCGGGACGCGCCGGGCGCCGGACCGGCAACGCCCTGGTCGTCGCCTTCGGCGGTCGCCGCGCCCGCGACCGCTACTACCTGGACGATCCGACGGAGATGATCGCGGGTGACATCGTGCCGCCGGGGTGCTACCTGTCGGCCGTGGAGATCCTGCGCCGCCAGTACACGGCGCACCTGCTGGACCGGGCGGCGCGCGGCGAACTGACCACGGCGGACGGAGAGCCGCTGATGCCGGTGCCCCGTCTGTCGTCGGCGCTGTTCGGCACGACCGGTTGGTGCCAGGACCTGTCGGACGCGGCGCTCACCCACGGAGTCCTTCTGGTCGAGGAGTTCCTGGCGCTGTTCCCGCAGGCACCGGGTGGTCCGGACGACGACCGGGGAGTGTCCCCGCACGCCGCGGACGAACTGCGCGCGTACGCCACCGGCGGCATCGCGCGCACGCTGGCCGAGGCGGAGGAGGAGTGGACGGCGCGCCGCGAGGAGCTGCGCCGTCGTATCGCCGCCATCGACACCGCGGTGGACGGGCTGCTCGCCGATGACCGTGAACAGGGTGCCGAGCGACGCGAGTTGCTCGCCGAGCGGCGTGCTACGGGCGAACTGCTGCGTCAACTGAGCCAGACCAGCGCCCACGGCGCCCTCGTGGAACTGGGCCTGCTGCCCAACTACAGCCTCACCGACACCACGACGTCGTTGGAGGCCACGCTCTATTGGAAGGAGGCTGCGGGCGGCGACGAGGGCGCGGAGGCACCGGACGGCGACGAGGAGCGCCGGGAGTGGGTGCACCGCAGCGAGATGCGCGACTACGAGCGGTCCCGCAAACTGGCGCTGACCGAACTGGCGCCCGGCAACAGCTTCTACGTCAACGGCTACCGGCACGTCGTGCGTGCCCTCGACATCGGCAGCCCGGAGCGGCGCGCATGGTCGGTGTGGCGCCTCTGTCCGGCCTGCGGGTACGCCCGCACGCACGGCGACCCGAAGAACGACACTTCCCCGTGCCCGCGCTGCGGTTCCCGGGAGATCGCCGATGCCGGCTGCGTGCACCGCGTACTGGAGCCCCGGCGTGTGACGTCTCGGGACAAGCGGGACGACGCCCGGGTGCGGGACGACCGCGACGAGCGGGACCGCAGGCGGTACGCGGTGCTCACCACCGTCGACATCGACCCGGCCCACCTGGCGACCGGTTCGTGGCGGCATGACGGCGCGGTCTTCGGCGCCGACTTCACGCGCAAGGCGGTCGTGCGCACCCTGAACCTCGGGATCGACCGGCAGGACGGCAGCAGCACCGTCCCGCTCGCGGGAGACGACGTACGCCTGAACCCGTTCTACGTGTGCACGAGTTGCGGCGGTGCGACGGCCGACGGGCAGCCGGTCGTCGACCAGTCGCAGCATGCGCTCACCGCGTCACTCGCTCGCTCCACCCGTGCGAGCGCCCACCATCAGCTGTGGTGCCCGCGCCGTCGGCTGCGCGGTGACGGGGAGGAGCAGGGCGCCGGGGAGGACGTGCCGCTGCTGCTGGCGCACGAGCTGACCACGGAGGCCGTGCGCATCCTGCTCCCGGCGTCCGTGGCGCGCGCCACGGAACGGCTCGCCTCGTTCACCGCCGCACTGTTCGCGGGCATAGCGGCGCGCTACGGCGGCGATCCCGACCACATCGACATCACCGCCGCGTCGATGCCGGACGGTGAGGACCGCGACTGGCCGCGCCGGTTCCTCGTGGTCTACGACCGGCTGCCAGGCGGCACCGGGTACCTGCACCGTCTGGCGAACTCCGACGGCTTCCGCGAGGTCCTGCTGAAGGCCCGCGAGGTGATCGAGGGCTGCGGCTGTCTGGAGAAGGGCCTCGACGGCTGCCACCGCTGCCTGTTGCGCCGCGTCCCGCCGGGTGACTACGACAAGGTCAGCCGCAACGAGGTCCGGCAGATGCTGGACGAGTTGCTCGGCGCGGACGGCGAGCGCTGGGCCACCTCGCCCGTCGCCACGACCCAGCACATCCCGATGCACCAGCAGGCCGAGAGCGATCTCGAGGTCCTGTTCATCGACACGCTGCGGGAGTGGGCGCGGCTGCCCGAGAGCGGTGCCGGCGGCGACGCCTACATCACGCCCGCCGGCACCCACGCGCTTGACCTGCGGTTGTCCGCTGCCGACGGCACCACGCTGAGCTGGCGGGTGTCGCAGCAACGGGTCCTCGACGGAACCCGTCCCGACGTGCTGTTCGAACGGCTCGACGCACCCGGTCCGCGCGTGGCGCTCTACCTGGACGGCTACGAGTTCCACGCCGGCCGGGAGCACAACCGGGCCGGGGACGACGCCGACAAGCGCACCGGGCTGCGCGCGGAGGGCCTCCGGGTCTTCCAGCTCACCTACGGTGACGTGCGGGACTGGCGGCGCCGCGTCCAGGACACCGGAAGCGGCGGCTCGGGGCCGGCCGACCCGGTGTGGGAGCCGTACGGCGACCGGGCCCGCGGCAAAGCCCGTGACTACTACGCCCAGGTGCGGGGCGGCCTGCCCGGGGAGCTCGCAGAGACGGTGTGGGTCAACCCGGCCGTGCAACTCGTGGAGTACCTGCGCCGACCGGACGCGCAGCTCTGGCAGTGGCGTGCGGAGGCGGCACTGGCGGGCTTCATGGGCGCCGGAGCCCGCCCGTCCGCGCTCGCCCCGACCGTACTGGGCGAGCAGATCACGGCGGCACTACGCGGTACGACGCCCACCGGGCCGCGCGGCCCGGTGCAGTTGTTCGCGGTGACCGACCGCTCGGGGCTGCCGCTGGTGTTCGCTGCCGACAGCCGGGCCAAGCCGCCCGCGTGGACCGGCATCGTCCTCCTTGACGACGCGTCCGGCGTCCACGCCCTGGAGGAGGCTCACAAACGCCGCTGGCAGGCATGGCTCTACTGGTCCAATCTGCTGCAGTTCCTGGACTCCGGGGGCGGCGACGCCGTCCAGCTCACGACCGGCCGCCTCGACGGGTTTCCCGTGGAGATGCTGGCGGTCACGGGCGGCGGCGGGGTCCTGGAGAGCGTCCGCGCCACGCTCGTCGCCCCCGCCGACCGCACGCCCGCGCAGGCGAAAACCCCGACGCCGGTCGTGGCGCCCGCAGAGGTGCCGGCCACGAACAGCACACCGGCTGCCCGGGACACGGCGTGGGACCGGGTCGTCGAGTACCTCGACCCGGACGAGCCCGGCCTGCTCGTGTTCGCCGAGGCACTCGCCGCCCGCGGCGTCCCGGTGCCCGAGGACGGTTACGAGCTCGACTCGAACGGCTGGCTGGCCGAGCTGGCCTGGCCCGCCGCACGCGTAGGCGTCGTCCTCGCCGCGCGCCCGCCGGAGGGCGAGGACGAGGACCCGGAGGCCGTGGACCGGGACCGGGCGTTCGCCGAGGCCGGCTGGGAGGTGCGGCCCGCCGCCGACTGGGCCGTCGACGCCCTCGCCGACCGCCTCGGCGCAGCACAACCATCCGATGACCGCGAAGGTCGTAACCAGCCAGACGGCACCACCAAGGACAACGGGGGGAACGAACAGCCGTGACCGGCAAGAACGTCACACTGCGCCTGCTCGACAAGGCCGACCGGGAGATCCTCAAGCTCCCCCGCCCGGTCAAGGGCGCCATCTACGACTTCCAGCACAAGTTCAAGACGAACCCCGACTCCGCGGGCCTGCGCCTCAAGCAGTTGCAGGGACACGACAAGCTGCACTCGGCGCGCGTCAACGACGAGTACCGCGCGCTGCTGCTGCGCCTGGCCGACGACGACTGGCTGATCGTGTCGGTCAAACACCGCAAGGACGTGTACGCGCATCTGGACCGTCTCACGTACTCGGTGAACCGCGTCACGGGCGGCATCGAGTACGTGGACCTGCAGGTCGTGCACGAGTCGGTGCTCCGTCCCGCGGTCCCGTCGCCCCCCGCTCCTCCAACCGAGCCCGTCGCACCGGCCCCGCTTGCCGAACCGTTCGCTTCCCGGCCGTTGTTCGAGCAGTGGTCGGAGGAACAGCTCACCGACCTGGGGGTGGCGCCGTCCCTCGTCCCGGTGGTCGCCGCGCTGACCACCGAGGACCAGCTCCTCGGGCTCGTCGAGTACGCCCCGCAGCTCACCGGCGAGGTGCTGTTGGCGCTGTATGACGGCAAGGCGTATGACGACGTCCTGGAGCAGGTGACCGCCCCTGTCGCGGCGCCGGACCCCGTGGACACCGAGGACTTCCAGGCCGCCGTCGAACGCCCCGCCACCATCGTCACCACGACCGACGACGCGCTGCGGGAAGCACTGGAGGGCGAGGACTTCGGCCGTTGGAAGGTGTTCCTGCACCCGACCCAGGCCAAGCTGGTGGGGCGGGACTACAGCGGCCCGGCGCGCGTCGGCGGTGGTCCCGGCACCGGCAAGACGATCGTGGCGCTGCACCGGGTCAAGCACCTGGTCGAGCGGCTCCCAGCGGGTCGGAACAAGCCGGTCCTGCTGACCACCTACAACAAGAACCTCGCCGCCGACCTGCGTTCACGGCTGCTCGCCCTGGGCGGCGAGACGTTGCTGTCCCGTGTCGAGATCAGTCACGTCGACCAGCTCGCGCTGCGCGCCGTGCGGGAGGCCGAACCGGGCAACCGGAAGCGGATCGTCGACGAGGCGCAGGCGGTCCGCGAATGGCGTTCGCTCCTCGACGAGCTCGGCGAGGGCGGTTGGGACGCGGAGTTCCTGCACGACGAGTGGACGCAGGTGATCCTCGGCCAGGCGGTCACCTCCCGCACGGACTACTTCCGTGCCCGGCGCGCCGGTCGCGGACGCACGGTCAGCCGGGCCGAGCGCGCCGAGATCTGGCAGCTCGCGGAGCGGTTCACCCAGCGGCTGGACCGGCTGGGAGTACAGACGTGGGACCAGATCGCGGAGCGGGCCGCACAGTTGGAGGTGGCGCGAGCCCGGCGCATTCAGGCCATCGACCAGCAGCGGGACGAGGCGGGCGGCCTGGACAATGTCCACGCGGCCGACGGTTCCGGGGGCTGGCTGCGCTACCGGTACCGGCACATCGTGGTCGACGAGGCGCAGGACCTGCGGCCCGCGCACTGGAAGATGCTCCGTGCGATGACCGCCCCAGACCGCAACGACCTCTTCCTCGTCGGTGACACCCACCAGCGCATCTACAAGAACCAGGTGACCCTCGGCAGTCTCGGCATCAACATTCGGGGCCGGTCGTCCAAGCTGTCGTTGAGCTACCGGACCACCCGGCAGATCCTGCGCTCCGCATTGAACGTGCTCGGCGAGGAGACGTACGACGACCTCGACGGGAGCAGCGAGACACTGGCCGGGTTCCGGTCGGTGCTCAGCGGTGGGGTTCCGGACCTGCACAGGTTCGACGACTGGCACAGCGAGCGAGAGGCCGTCGCCGCGTTGATCGACTCCTGGGGACAGGTGCCGCACGAGCAGATCGCGATCGCCGTGCCGACCAATCAGATGGCGAGCGAAGCCGCGTACACGCTGGCCCAGCACGGCATCAGGGCTCTGGAGATCGGACCCGACGGACCCCGGGGCGACAGCGGAGTCCACATCGGCACGATGTTCCGTTTCAAGGGACTCGAGTACCAGCACATGATCATCGCTGGGGTGACCGACGGTCTCGTGCCCCGCGCGAACGTCCAGCAACGACGGACCACGGACCCGGCGCGCTACCGGGCGGAGATGCAGCGCGCCCGGTCGCTGCTGTTCGTGGCGGCCACGCGCGCCCGGGACAGCCTGGACGTCTTCTGGCACGGAGAACCGAGCCCCTTCCTCACGGAGCTGATCCAGGCCCGGCCACCGGTCGCTGTCTGACCGGAGCCCTAGGGGTTGTGCCGCGGTTGCTTTCGGTCAACGCGGCACGACCGGGCCCTGGGGAACCAGGAAGGGGCGCCTGGGGTCCTCCGGGGGGAGTCTGCGGGCGGCGAGTGCCGCATCCGGGGTCGGCAGGTGCGGGGCAAGGGCCGCGTACACCTCCGCTGCGTTTCCGGGTCGGTCCTCCGGGCGCTTCGCCAGCAGTGCGTGCACCAGGTCCTGCAGCACGTACGGGGCGTCGACGCCATGATCGGCCAGTCGAGGTGGAGGCTCGGCGAGGTGCCCGGTCACCAGTTCGGCGATGCGTTCGCTGTGGAAAGGAGGGCGGCCGGTGAGCATGTGGTGCAGCAGGCACCCCACCGCGTACAGGTCTGCACGGCTGTCCAGCGGCACGTCGCCGGTGAGGAGTTCGGGAGAGGCGTAGGCGGCGTTGCCGAGCGTCTCGCCCGTCATGGTGAGCCGCGGGTCGGTGTTCGAGAGAACCTTGACGAGACCGAAGTCGAGGATCTTCACCAGTCCGCTGGTACGGACCATGACGTTCTGGGGTTTGAGGTCCCGGTGCACGAGGCCGGCCGCGTGCGCTGCGGACAGCCCCGAGCACAGTTGCGCGGCGGCGGCGACCGCCGCCGGCACGGGCAGGCGGCCGTCGTCGGCGCCGTCGATGACGTTGTCCAGCGTCGTCCCGTCCACGAGCTGCATCACCAGGCAGCAGACGTCCTCGGTGACGGCCGCGTCGTACACGGTGGTGATGTTGGCATGGTCCAGACGAGCGGCGGCCTTCGCCTCCCGCTCGAAGCGCGCCAGGGCGGTGCCGCGCCAGTCGGGCAGGGCGAGGAGATCCGCGGCGACGGTCTTGACCGCAACGGGACGCTCCAGGTACACGTCCGTCCCCCGCCAGACGTGTCCCATCGCCCCCCGGCCCAGAAGCCGCTCCAACCGGTATCTGCCGCGCAGAACCTTGCCCGCAGCGAACTGCTCCACGTTCACTTCCCTCGATACAGCCAAGCGGCCCGTCCGGGCACGAACCACCCAGTGGTTCCGCCTCCGACAGCCCCGACGGAAGCAGTCAACCAGCCTTCGGCGCTTCTGGGCGCATCGCGCGGCGCGGGCACTCACAGGCCGGGCTCGCCGTGGTGGCGGCGGTCCAAGAACGTCCGGCCAGGGGCGCCGGAACACCACTGCTCGGTGATCGGCGTCGCTATCGGATGCTCTGCAGCAGTTGTCCCGTGGCGGTCACGGTCCAGAACGACCATCCGTTGCGATTCGGATTGACGTGCGGATTGAGGGTCTGCACCACGGACACCGCCGCCCCGCTGGGAGTGTCGTACTCTCCACGTCCCGGCCCCGAGGGAATGGTCACCGTCCGGGAGGACGGGTCGTAGAAGGCATCGGTCCGCCGACCCTCGTAGAGCGCGTGGACCGCCACGCCCAGCTCTGTACGGAGCTGGTGGGCGTCCGCACCGATCAGTGTGGGCGCGGACGGCTCCTCTGCAAGCACCTGCTCGTCGGCGGGCAGTTCATCGGTGTCCTGATGGGCGGACTGCCCATCGTACGAAGGGAGACCCAACAGCTCGTTGAGGACGTTGGCCAGTGAACGCCTGCGGGCGGCCAGGAAATCCGGGAAGCGCTCGAGGGACCGCAGTTCCGGATCTTCGGGGATCCACTGTTCCGCGAGGCGCTCCCGCGCCACTTCCGCCATGTACTGGGCGGGCAGTCGGGAGGAGATCATCTTGTTGGTCTGGCCGGTGATGTAGGCCAGGTTGGCCAAGCTGTTCCACTCCTCCTTCGCGTATGCGCCCTGGACGCGGGCTCGCGGGAAGACGTGATGGAACTCGATCCTGGCTCCGCTGTTCATCGGCTGGTCGCTGATAGCCATGTTGGTTGCCCAGTCCCGCGCCGTACCGCGCAACGCGGCGATGTAGAGCAGCTTGAAGAAGGGGTGCGTGGAGTACTTCTGCTCGAGGTCCCTCGGGTGGAGGGCACTGTCCAGAGACCGGGTGCCGGAGGCGCGGCGGATGAGCTCGGTGAACAGGTCCTCCCCTGCTCGCGATTTGATCAGCCTGGCCTCCGCGTCGAGCTTGCCCTCGACCTGCAGCGAGTAATGGCTGAACGCCATCGCCGTGTATACCCAGCGGCGCAGCAGCTGGGCCTCTCCCGGGCGCAGTTTGCCGTCCCGGTGGTGCAGGAGCAGGGCCGGCACGATCGCGACGTTCGGCGACGAGAGAATCTCGGATCGAGGGATCGAGCACTCGCCCTTCAGGAAGTCGATGGCGAAACGCAGGGCACGCTCGGTCGCCTGCCAGGCCTCTTTCAGAGCGGCCTCGTCCACGTCCGTCCCAATGAGCTTGATGTGATGGGCGCCGGTGCCCGCGAGCAGGCTCATGAGGCGCAGGACCGCTTCCCGGTTGAGAGGGAAGTTGCCGTCCTGCAGTTCCTGGTGGAAGGCGTCCATGGTGTCCAGGCCGTCGGCCCAGCGCGCGGCGATCGCGCTGTACACGAGGTCGCCCTTGGACAGCCGCCGACCGCCCTTGTTGAGCCGGGCGAAGAGCTCGGCCACCTCCTCGTAGTCGTCGGACTCATAAGTGATGACAGCGATCTGGTGCTGCCGGATGTTGTTCACCTTCTGCAGTCGCTGAACCCACAGGTCGAATTCCGGATCGTCGATCGACACGCCGGCCTTGCGCAGAACCTGGTAGAACTGCACGTTTTCCTGCAACAAGGTCGACACCGGGACCAGCAAAGCATCCTTGCGCTGCACGGCACTCGGGTTGACAAACTCTTCGGTGCGCACATCGAACCGCAAGTCGATGAGTCGGCCGTCGGCCTTCGACTCCGGCCGGTATACCCAGGCGAGGGAGGTCAAACGCTGCTGCCCGTCGAGAAGATAGACGGGCTGTTGCTCCGACTTCTGGGCCTGGACAACGGCGGCAGTCTTGAAGGGGACGGCCATGTTGGTCTTCCACAGCAGCAGGGCACCGACCGGGTAGCCCCGGTAAAGAGAGTCGAAGAGATCGCGTACGTCCGGCCTCATCCAGACGAAGTCGCGTTGGATGGAGGGAATGACGACCCGGCCCCGCAGCAGGTCCTCGACCTGAGTGATGATCTTGTCGTTTGCCAGCCCCATGCTGCCCCCAGCTTGCGAGATACGTGCCACGGACACCATAGCCACCACCAGTGACGGCCAACTGGCCATCAGCGTCAGAAGGGATTGATCGGTGCGCTGATCAATGGCTACACGCGGACAACTCTGGGAGCGGGCTGAGCGTCGGGCGATCCGACCCGCGTCGGTTCAGGCGGCGTCCGCGTCCTTCAACTCACTCAGCAAGATCGGCAACGAAGCATGCAGCTCCCGCTCCCAATACGCCCACCCATGGGTCCCGGGCCCGTAGAAGTTGGTCGTCAGGTGCCGCGCCCCCACGCGGCGCAGTTCCGCGGCGAGCGCATGGTTCTGCCGATTGAAGTCGGCCTCGAGGGCACTGGTGGCACCCGGCGCGTCCAGCGGCCCCGTCGTCCCGTCCCCGCAGGAGAGGTACACAGGGATGTGGCGGAGCCGCTTCGCGAGGTGGAAGGGGTCGTGCGCCTCCCAGATCCGGCGTTGGTCGACCGGGTCTCCCCAGACCCTCAACGGGTCGTTGTCCTGGCCGGCGAAGAAGCCCAGGACGCGGTTGACCGACTCCTCGTTGAGGAGGGGGTGGGCCGAGCCGGAGTAGGAGGCCGTCGCCTTGAACATGCCTGGGTGGCGGGCGGCGTACAGGAGGGCGCCCTGGCCGCCCATCGAGAGGCCGGCGACGACGCGGTCGCGGCCGGCGCCCCAGTCGCGTTCAAGGAGGTGGCGCAGTTCCTTGGTGTGGAAGGTCTCCCAGGCGGGGTCGCCGCCCCGGCCGTGGTTCCACCAGTCGCTGTACCAGCCGTTCCAGCCGGCCTCCGGCATGACGACGAGGACGTCGCGGAGGGCGTCGGTCTCCGCGACGTCCGTCATCGTGGTCCACGACGTGTAGTCGCCGCAGCAGCCGTGCAGGAGCCACAGGGTCGGCCAGTGCTGTCGTGGTCGGTCGTCCGGGTTCCAGCCGTCGGGGGTCAGGAGGCGGACCTTGACGGTGCGGCCGCCGAGGGCCGTTGAGCGGATGGAGAGGTCGACCTGCCGGTCGGCGACCTGGGTGACGGCTACGACCTCCGCGCCGTGGGAGGAGCCCGAGGGGTGGGCTGCCGCCAGGGCCGGGGCGGTGGGGGTCAGGGTGGTGAGCAGTACGGACAGGACGAGTAGGACTCGGGTTCGTAGGGTTATTCGTGGGGTCGGGGCGGTGGGCACGTTCGCGAACACGGCGGCTCCCTGGGTGGGTTGCGGTTCTCGCGTGCGGGGCGGGGATCTGCCGGCGTCAGTGGTCATGCCTGCGGGGCAGGACCAACAGCGCGTCGCCGACCGGGCGTTCCCCGGCTGCGTCGGACGGGTCGTTGATCGGCGTGCCGCCCGTCACCATCGTCGTGGAGCCGCCGCCGTCGAGGTTGACTGCGTCGCGCAGGCCCAGGGACTTGGCGACCTCGGCGCTCTCGACGATGCTCAGGCCGAGGGACTCGGTGCTGCGGCCGTCGGCCGTGACGAGGACGGTCCGGCCTGCCGCGTCCACGCCGGCCAAGGTGCGCGGGTTGCGCTTGTGGACCCAGCCGTAGTACCAGCTCGGGTCGTCCGGGTGGACCATGCCGTCGGTGGCGGGGGTGACGTGCGGGCGTCCGTCGCGGACCAGTTCCGGGCCCGCGTTCAGGATGTCCGTCTTGGGTGTGGGCTGGACGCGGTGGCCTCGCTCGTCCAGGAGGGTCGTGGTGATGCGGAGACGGTCGCCGGTGTGCGCGAGGGCGGTCAGGTCGGCGACGCGTCGGCCGGTCGCCTGGACGGAGCTGCCGCCGGGCGGGAGGGTGCCGCCTCGGGGTGAGCGCAGTTCGACTACCCGGTCGTGGGCGTCCAATACGGCTTCCATTCCGTCGCCGGGTGGTGTGGTGTCGCCGTACTCGGGGGTGAAGGTGACCAGTTCGTCGGGGTTGGTGCAGGTGACGTCGTGGAGGGGCAGAGATGTCGGGGGGTCGCCGGGGGCGCCGCCGCAGTTCCTGATCAGGCCGGGGACTCGGTTGATGCCGTTCAGGGGCAGGGAGGCGGTTCCTGCGCTGACGCTGCCTCGCCAGGTGAGGCGGGTGACCTGCGTGCGTCTGCCGTTGTCGTGGAGTACGAGGCCGGGGCGTCCGGCGACCGGTTCGCTCAGGAGGCGGCCGTCGTAGACGCCCACGCCTGCCGGGTCGCCGGGGGCGCCCGCCTTGGGGTCGAGGACGAAGAAGCCGGCGTTGACCGCGGCTGTGGCGCCGGCCGTGGTGGACAGGTCGCTGGTCGTCTCGCGGTTCTCCAGGTCGGGGCCGTAGGACGCGTCGAGGCGGCCGCGGAACTTGCGCGGGTCGATGGTGAGCACGTCCACGTGCCATGGGCCGCGGGCGTCGGCGTCGCCGTCCCAGCCGGTGTAGACGGCGGATCCCGTGTGGCCGGCGGCCCTCAGGCGTGTTCGTTCGGCGGTCGCGGCGGACTGGGAGTCGAACGTGCCTACGCGGACCCGCCAGCCGAGGGTGCCGCCCGCGTAGTCGGCCGTGCGCGGTGTCCTGACCTGCTCCGCGCGGGCCTGGAAGCCCTTCGCCCTCAGCTCGGTGGCCAGTTCGTCGGCGCTGGCCCGGTCCTTGAGGGTGGTCGGCGGGGCGTCGGGGTCCGGTGAGGTTTCGCCGCCGGGGATGGAGACCTCGACCGTCCAGTGCGGGGCGGAGTCGGCGGTCTCGCCGCCGCCTCGCACGATGCGGGTGAGGGTGACGCCGGGCTGGAGGGTTGTGGTGGTGCGGGTCTCGGTCAGGTCGGCGGGGCCGAGGGGGAGCGTGTGGCGGGTCGGCTGAGCGGCCGGGGTGGATGCCTGGGACGGCAGTGCGCTCGTCGTGACGAGGACGCCGAGGACGGCAGCCGCGCCGCACAGTCTCTTCTTCATCTGCACCGCCTGGGAGGGATGGGCCGGAGGGGAGGGGCTTGACGGATGCGCTCGATGACCTGGGGTGGGGCGGTCGTTCGCCGTCCATCCTCTCCGCTCACTCATGACGCGGACGTGGACAGCCGTCCAACGCTCACTGCACAAGTAGTGGCCCCTTCGGGGGCACCGTCAAGGTCGCGGCCTTCTCCGTCAGAGCCCGGCGACCGCCTCGGCGAACGTGCCGACGACCTTGTCCCCCCGGAGGACGAAGCAGCTCACCGCTCCCCTCGCCGCTCCCTCCGCCGCTCCCTCCGCCGCTTCCTCTGCCGCTTCCTCCGCCGCTTCCTCCTGAGCGATCAGTACGTCGGGCACAATGGACTCGTAGAAGCGGAGGTAGCCGATCGCTCCCCGGCTCGTCGTGCGTGCGCTCAGCCACTCCACCAGCCTTCGGATGTCGTCGGACTCGTCCGGGTGCACTTCCTGTCGGACGGTCAGAGACCAGCCCCTCCCGTTCGGGCACAGCTCTCCCACCAGGGCGCCTTCGATGCGGTGCGCCGGCCCTCGGGCCTTCAAGAGCGGGTAGTCGTACGCGTCCCCGTCGCATCGGCCGTTCTCGTGGCCCAGGTGCCAGCGGAGCAGGTCCGCTTCCTCGCTCGGGAGGGAGCCGGGCAGGTTGAGCGTGAGCTGGAGTTCGTAGAGGTCGGCCATGGCCGCCAGGCTACGAGGACGGCTTCCCGGCGTCCGTCGGGGACCTCGTTGTCAGTGGTCGCCGATAGATTCGATCTCGTTCCGCCGAGGTGGCGTGGACGCCCCCTTCGCCTGCATGGGAGATGGTGCGTTGTCGGTCTGGGAGAAGTCGAGCACGGTTCGGGTGGTGCCGTCCGCGCGGCCGCGGAAGCTCGCCAAGGTGCCGTTCGTCGAGTTGGCGGACGGGCGGTTGCAGGGTGTGGTGTCCAGTGGGTCGGACATCGGGCGCGTGTACGTGTCGTCGATCGCGGCGGGGTCGTACGCGTACTCGTGCAGTACGAACAACAACCGTCCGTGTGGTGGGGCGCGGGGCTCGTTCTGCAACCACATCCGGGCGCTCGTCGGTGAGGCGGTGCTGCAGTACGGGGCCGAGCGTGTGGGCCGGTATCTGAAGGTCGACGCCGAAGAGGCTGCCGACGCGCATGTCCTCACGTCCGCCATGACGGCCACGCGGCCGGGGACGGACGACGGGTCGGCCGCGGCGCAGGTGTTCAGCCGGTTCCTGCGGCATCTCGCCTACCTCGAACTGCCGACCAGTACCGACCCGTTGCCGGAGATGCAGTGGTTCCCGACGGGCGGGGCGGTGGCGGCCTGATGCGTGCTGACCTGCTTGCCGATGTCGTGGACGGGCTCGACGAGGCGCTTGCCGCGGTGGACGGTTTCGATGCCGTCCTCGTGGGTGGGCTGCTGCGTCCGCAGCCCGCGCAGGCCGAGGGGTTGGCGGGGCTCGCCGACGCCGTCGCGGGGACGCCGCTCGCGTCGCGGGTGGCCGAGGCCGCCGACAAGACGGCCGCCGGGGCCGGTGACGAGGGGCACTTCGTCGCGCTCGCCGCGGCTCGTACGGCGCTGTTCGGGTCCGTGCACGACGCGCTCGTCGCCCGGGTGGAGGAGGCCACCGGGCGGTCGGGGGTCGTGGCCGACACGGATGGCGGCTCGGTCGCCGGTGAGGAGCACGCGGGCAACCTCTGTGCCGCCGCGCGCAGTTGGCTGTGTGATCTGGCGCGGGCCGGCTGGCAGGGCATTGATCACGACCTCGTCGGCGGTGCCGCGTCCGTTGTCTCCGCGATGCTGCCCGACCCGGCGCTGCGCCGGCTCGCGACGCTGCTCGACGGGTTCGCCGCCGAGCTGGCCGCGTCCTGTCCCGGGGCGTCCCTGGAGCGGGTGCCGCTGCGTCGCTGGGCGGATCTGTGGTCGCGGGCCCTGTTGCTGACGCTGCCCGGGGCGGGTTCCGCGCCCGCGGTGGGTGAGGTGAGCGGGCGTCTGCTGCCGCTCGGCGTCGACGTCCAGGAGCACGCCACCGCCGTTCAGGCGCAGGTGCACGCGGTGTTCGAGCCGTCGGACGGGGGTGCGTCGCGGCTGGTGCGGGCGTCGGTGTCCGCACCCAAGCCCGACACGGTCGTCGGGGCCGGTCTGTGGCAGTTGCTGCGGCCGCACATGTCCCTGTTGGGGGCCGTGAGCGAAGGACGCTCCATGGAGCTCGACGCGATGCCGGTCACCGCCGAGGGCGACCTCATATGGGACGACGCCCGCGCCCGGGCGGGCGAGCCCGCCGACGCGTTCGTCACCGCCCGGGTGGCCTTGCCGGCCGCCGCCGCGTTCGCCGTGTCGCCGCTCGACCGGCATCCGGCCCGGGTCGCGGTGCCCGTCCTGCTGGAGGGGTACGGCGTGGAGGAAGCCGAAGGGGGCGGCGGGCTCGTGTTCGAGGTCGCCGGGTGCCGCATCGGGGTCGACGCCGGGCGGGTGCCGGCCGCCGGGCCGCTGACGCCGGAGGTGGTCGCCTCGTCCGGGGCCTGCCTCGGGCTGCTGCGCTGGGACGCCGGGGCGTTCCTGCTCCAGCCGCTCGCCGTGGAGCGGACGGTGCGGAAGAAGGCCGTCGCCGTGCACGCCGGGGCCTGGGCCGGGGGTACGACCGACAAGGCGGGGGTCCGGGCCGAGAAGGCCGCCACCGACGCCGTCAAGGTACTGCGCGAACGCGCGGGGAAGCTGCTGCGGAAATGACCCACCAGACTGGCGAACACGGAGCGGGCGCGGACGCCGCGGCCGGCGTCCCCGACGCGGACGACAACCGTCGGCAGGTGCTCTACTGGCGTCTGCTCGCCCGCCTCTTCGACCACGAGGAACAGCCCGCCCTGGAGTCGGCGAGTCTCGCCGTCGTCGAGGACATCGGCCTGCCGTCCGCCCTGCTCGACCCGGGGGCGTCCGTCGGCTCCGTCGTGCAGCGGCATCCGGAGCTCGCCGCCGAGTTCGACGGATTGATGACGCCCGAGCCGGAGGAGGACGGTGAGCGTGACCGGGCCGCCGAGGTGCGGCGCGCGGCGCTGGCGTCGAAGGTGCTGCTGAACGTCTTCGCCTCCAGCCCCGGCACGGTCACCGCCGAGCAGCTGGCCCGCTGGCAGTCGGACGCGGAGTGGCTGGAGCGGGCCCTCGGCTGCCGGCCCGGCGAGCTGCGGGGCGGGCGGGGCAGTGCGGGACGGGCGGGTGCCGGGGGCGGTGCCGGTGTCGTCCCGACGGGCACCGGCGTCGTCGGGCCCACGCCCGACCTCAGCCGCCTGATCCCCGCGATCGGTCCGGAGCTCGGCTCCATCGAGGCGGGTCTCGTCAAACGCATGCACCTGCGTGAGGTGCTGGCCGATCCCGCGCTGGCGGCGCGGCTGACGCCGAGCATGTCGCTGATCGAGCAGTTGCTGCGGGACAAGGACAATCTGTCCGGGGTGGCCCTCAGCAACGCCAAGGCGTTGATCCGGCGTTACGTCGACGAGGTCACCGAGGTTCTGCGCACCCAGGTGGAGAAATCCACGGTCGGCGTGCTCGACCGGTCCGTGCCGCCGAAGCGGGTCTTCCGTAACCTCGACATCGACCGCACCATCTGGAAGAACCTGACCAACTGGAGTCCGGAGGAGGAGCGGCTCTACGTCGACCGGCTCTACTACCGGCACACCAGCCGCAAGACGACGCCCCAGCGGCTGATCGTCGTGGTGGACCAGTCGGGGTCGATGGTCGACTCGATGGTCAACTGCACCATCCTGGCGTCGATCTTCGCCGGGCTGCCGAAGGTGGACGTCCACCTGATCGCGTACGACACTCAGGCGCTGGACCTCACTCCGTGGGCGCACGACCCGTTCGAGACGCTGCTGCGCACCAAGCTCGGCGGCGGCACCGACGGCACGGTCGCCATGGCACTCGCCCAGCCGAAGATCGCCGAGCCGCGCAACACCGTGGTGGTGTGGATCTCCGACTTCTACGAGTGGCGGCAGCAGGAGCTGTTCGACAGCATGGCCGCCGTCCACCGCTCCGGCGCGAAGTTCATCCCGGTCGGGTCGGTGACCAGCTCCGGACGCGGCAGCGTCAACCCTTGGTTCCGGGAGCGGTTCAAGGACCTCGGCGCACCGGTGATCTCCGGCCACATCAAGAAGCTCGTGCACGAACTCAAGACGTTTCTCGCCTGATCACCGAGTACATCTCCTTCGTCTCCTGCACCCCCTTCCTCTCCTTCGTCTCGTATTGATCACCGTACGGAAAGGCCCTTCCCTCATGTCCGACCTGCTGCGCGCGCCCGCCGAGATCAAGTACGCCGAGGAGCTCGACTGGCTGGAGTCGATCGACGACAACCCCAAGCCGTTCTCGTGGCGTCTGTCGCCGAAGATGGTCCGGCTGTTCATCCTCGGTTCCGAGCGGTCCGACGGTCTGGACCGGGAGGTCTCGCAGAAGTGGTTCGGTGACCGCAGTTTCGTGGAGCGGTCGATCGTCACCCTCGCCTCCGACCGCGGGCTGCTGCTCATCGGCGACCCCGGCACGGGCAAGAGCTGGCTGGCCGAGCTGCTGTCCGCCGCGATCTCCCGCAACTCCACTCTGGTGGTGCAGGGCACGGCCGGCACCACCGAGGACCACATCAAGTACTCGTGGAACGTCTCCATGGTCATCGCCAAGGGGCAGTCGCGCGAGTCGATGATCCCCTCGCCGATCATGACCGCGATGGAGGCCGGTTCCATCGGGCGGTTCGAGGAGCTGACCCGGTCGACCAGTGACGTCCAGGACGCGCTGATCTCGATCCTCTCCGAGAAGTACATCTCCGTTCCCGAACTGGAGAGCGGCGGCGGGGACGACAACATCGTCTTCGCCAAGCCCGGCTTCTCGATCATCGCCACGGCCAACAGCCGCGACCGGGGCGTCAACGACCTGTCCTCCGCGCTCAAGCGCCGTTTCAACTTCGTACGCATCCCGGT
Organism: Streptomyces sp. M92; assembly: GCF_028473745.1. NCBI lineage: Bacteria > Bacillati > Actinomycetota > Actinomycetes > Kitasatosporales > Streptomycetaceae > Streptomyces > Streptomyces sp. M92. The sequence goes on along the minus strand of NZ_CP101137.1, from coordinate 4,523,183 downwards.
CGTGACGAACAAGAAGAGCGAGGCGGAGATCGTCCGCTTCCGCACGGAGGAGCTGCTGCGCCGGCACTCCATCGACCTGGACGTGCCGCCGACCCTGCTGGACGTGCTCCTGCAGAGCTTCGCCGACCTGCGCGCCTCCGCCGCCGCGGCCGGCAGCGACGACGAGAAGCTGGAGTCCGCCCTCTCGACGGCCGAGCAGATCGGCGTGCTGGAGGACGCCGTCCTGCACAGCAACTTCTTCGGCGAGCGCGCGCTGACCGCCCGTACGCTCGCCTCGTCGCTCGTCGGTTCCCTCACCCGCCGCGAGCCCGAGGACCTGGCCATCCTCAACAAGTACCTGCACGGCGTCGTCGAGCCGCGCAGCAAGGAGGAGGGCGGCTCCTGGCCCGAGTTCCTGGAGGGCGGCCGCGACGCGATCGCCACGCTGTCATGAGCGGGCCCCGGGAGAGCAGGCCAGAGAAGAGCGGCCCCCAGCAGAGTGGCCCCCAGGAGGACACGTCGTTCGCGGCGCTGCGCGGGCAGTTGCAGGAGGCCGCCACCACCTTCGCGGGCGGGCCGGACGCGCTGGAGGGCATCCTCCTCGGACTGGTCGACGACGTCGACCGGGCGGTGCGCGAGCCGCTGGAGATATTTCCCGTCTGCCACCACTCCCCCGCCTCGGCGACCGCCATGGCCCGCCGGCTGCGCGAGAAGCAGCCCAAGGTCGTGTACCTGGAGCTGTGCGAGGACATGGCGCCGCTCCTGACCGAGCTGCGCAACTGCCGGCTGCCGGTGGCGGTGCAGGCGTTCGCCGGTGACGTCGACGGCTTCCCCCAGGAGTGGGCACCGTTGTCGGTCGTCGCGCCGATCACCGAGGCGTCCGCCGAGTATCAGGCGATCGCGTACGCCCTCGACACCCCGGGCGTGGAGCTGGTCCTCGTGGACCGGTCGGCGGACCACGTCTTCCAGTGGGACAGCAGGGGCGAGACGCCCGCCGAGGGCGGCGAGACCCCCCAGGCGCCGGAGGAACCCGAGGCCGCCCTGCACGGCGAGGCCGTCGGCGTCGAGATCGGCGACCTGCGGCCGCGCTTCGCGGAGCTGGAGGAGCACCTTCTGCGCCACGGCAAGGTGCGGCACTGGTCGGAGTGGTGGCACCAGTACGTCGAGGTGCCGCTCGGCGACAGCGCGGCCGACCACGACACCTACCGCCAGGTCATGTTCCTCATCGGCAGCCTCTTCCGGCGGCTCGCCCCCGGTGACGGGGCCCGGGTCCGCGTGGACGAGGACCGCGAGCGGTACATGTGGACGCGGATGCGCGAGCACATGAGCGCGACCGGGACCGACCCGGCGGACGCGCTGTACGTGTGCGGGGCGTTCCACGCGGCCAGCCGGGTGGACGAGTTCGGGGTGGACGGCAGCGACACGTTCACCGTCTCGCCGCGCACCGGCACGACCTGGCAGTACGGGCTGATCCCGTCGAGTCACGCGGCGATCGAGGCGCAGTTCGGCCTCGCCGCGGGTTCGGTGTCGATCGCGGCGACGGAGTGGGCGAAGAGCCTGAAGCGCACCCGCGTGCGGGCGTACCGGCTGGAGGGGCAGGCGGGGGCGAAGAAGCGCACGGCCAAGAAGGCGGTGGCGGCCCGGCCGGCGCAGCCCTCGCCCGCCGCGGCGCCGGACTCCGCCGCCGGGGACCGGCTGTCCGGGTTCCTGCGGCGGCCGCCGGTGATCGACACGCTGGACGAGGCGGAGCTGCTCGGCTGGTCCGTGGACATCGTGCGGGCCGCCCGGCGGGCCGGCTACCTCGCCTCCACCGCCGACGCCATCGCCGTCTTCGAGACGTCGATCCTGCTCGCCGGCATGCGGGACCGGGCCAAGCCGACGCCGTACGACTTCCAGGACGCGGCGGTCACCTGCATCGAGAAGGACGTCGTACCCGGGCGGCGGGACGTGCGGCGGCTCGTCGAGATCATGATGGGCGGCGACCGGATCGGCCAGGTCGGCTACGAGGCGCTGCCGCCGCTCGCCCGTGACGTGCACGACCGGCTGGCGCCGCTCGGACTGAAGCTCCAGCAGCGCGGGGTGCAGCGGGCGCTGCTCGACATGGCGTCCCGGCCGGAGCTCGAGGCGTGTTCCGACGTGCTGTGGATGCTGCGGCGCCTGATGCCGCACGGCACGGCGCGGCCGATCATGGGCGAGCGCAAGCTCGGCGAGCGGTCGATCCAGGAGTCCTGGGACCTGGCGCTCGGCACCCATCAGCGGGCGCTCATCGAGCTGGGCTACGAGGGCGTCAGCATCGAGCAGGTCCTGGAGCAGCGGCTGCGGCGCGACGCCTACGGGCCGCGGGCGACGACGGCGACCGTGCTGGCCGCCGTCGAGGACGCGACCCTGTACCTGGGCAGCCGCCGCCTCGCCGACGAGCTCGGCACCCACGCGCTGAAGGTGCTCGCCACCGAACGCAGCGTCGACGGCGCGCCGGAGGTGCTGCGCCGGGTGCGCGCGCTGCTGGCGTACTACCGGACCGGCGAACCGGTGCTGCCGGCGTGGATCGAGTCGTTCGTCAAGACCGGGTACGCGCACTACTGCACGCTGCTGCCGACGGCGTTCCGGGACGAGGACGCGGCGGTCGGGCAGGTCGCGGCGATGCTGGGCTTCCTGTTCAGCATGGAGGGCCTCGCCCTGTCGCTGGGGTGCGACCGCGCCCAGCTGGAGCTGGCGGTCGCCCAGTCGCATCCGGAGGACCCGTCCAAGACGGCCCTGTTGTGGGCGGCACAGGTGCAACTGGGCACGCTGTCGCGGGCCGAGCTGCGGGCCCGGTGCGACGAGTTGCTGGACAACCCGCTGGTGGTGCCCTCGTATCCGCGCTATCTCAGCGGCTTCGTCCACGCGCTGGAGCCCGTTCCGGGGCTGGCGGACGTGGTGGTGGAGGCGGTGTCGAACGCGTTCGGGCGGCTGCCGGACCAGGTGCTGCTGCCGTGGCTGCCGCTGCTGATCACCACCCTGCGGTCCGGCGCCGCGGAACTCGCCCCGTTGCTGATCCGCGAGGCCGGGCGGATTTTCCCCGGCCGGCTGGAAACGCTGGACGCGTGGGTGCCGCCGTGGCGGACGCCCCCGGTCACGCCGTCGGCGCGCCGGGCAGGCGCCGGGGAGGAGCGCCCCCGGGGCGCGGCGCTGCTCCCGGCCCATCCGGCGACCTGCGACGCGGTGGCCGGCCTGCTGGGCTGTACGGAGGAGTGGGCGAGCCCCGGGGACCCGGCCGGGGCGGCGGCTCGGCCGGGAGTCGAGCTGCTGGTAGCTCATCCGGCGGCCTGCGACGCGGTGGCGGAGCTGCTCGGCTGCGACGGGGAGTGGGCGGCACCGGCGGGCGGCGCGCACGCGACGGGTGCCGTGCTGACGCGCCGGCATCCGGTGGCGTCGGAGGCGCTCGAGTCGCTCCTGACGGGCGTGTGACGGGCGGGCGGCAGCCAACAGCGCCTTCGGCCCGCCGAGTTCTCGCTCGGCGGGGCGAAGTGCCGCCGGGGGTGACGTACGGTCGCGGCCCCGGGTCTTGCGGCCCGGCGACCGGCGTCACGCAGGAGCCCCGGTTGCGTCAACGGCGTCGCGGGAGTGCGCGGGGACAGCCCCGTGCGCTACCGCGCCGGCACCGCGGCCGGCGCCGGTGCGTAGCCGGTCGGGCGTGCCGTGAAGGTGCCGCGGCCCTGGGTGCGGCTGCGCAGCCGGGTCGCGTAGCCGAACAGTTCGGCCAGCGGCACGGTGGCCGTGACGACCGCCGCGCCGCCCCGCGTGTCGGAGCCGGTGACCCGGCCGCGGCGGGCGGCGAGGTCGCCCAGTACGCCGCCGACCGCGTCCTCGGGCACGGTGACCGTGACCTCGACGACCGGCTCCAGCAGGACCATCGCCGAGGCGCGCAGGGCGTCGCGGAGACCGAACCGGCCGGCGGTGCGGAAGGCGGTGTCCGAGGAGTCCTTCACATGGGTCTGGCCGTCGGTGAGCGTGACCCTCAGGCCGGTCACCGGGTGGCCGCCGAGGGGTCCCTCGGCCAGGGCGTCCCGGCAGCCCGCCTCGACGGCCCGCACGAACTCCTGCGGCACGCGCCCGCCGACCACCGTGGAACGGAACTCGAATCCGCCCTCCTCCCTGGGCTCCACGTCGAGGACGACGTGCGCGAACTGTCCGGCCCCGCCGTCCTGCTTGACGTGCCGGTGGACGAACCCGGTCACGCCCTCGCCGACCGACTCGCGGTAAGCCACGCCCGGCCGTCCGACGGTGACCTCGAGGCCGTGCTCGCGGCGCACCCGCTCCACCGCGACCTCGAGGTGCAGTTCGCCCATGCCCGACAGGACGGTCTGCCCGGTCTCCGGGTCGGACCGCACGGCCAGCGAGGGGTCCTCCTCGGTCAGCCGTGCCAGCGCCGAGGCCAGCCGGTCGGTGTCGGTGGCACGCCGGGCCTCGACCGCGACGTGCACGACCGGCTCGGCGACGCCCGGCGGTTCCAGGACGAGCGGAGCGCCCGGCGCGCACAGGGTCGAACCGGCGCGGGCGGCCTTCAGTCCGATCACCGCGACGATGTCCCCGGCCACCGCGCGTTCCAGCGGGTCGTGGCGGTCGGCCCGCACCCGCAGGAGGCGGCCGACGCGCTCGGTGCGGCCGGTGCCCGTGTCCCGCACGGTGTCTCCCTTCTCGATCGTGCCCGAGTACACCCTCAGGTACGTCAGCCGTCCTGTCGGAGTGGCGTTCACCTTGAACGCCAGGGCCGCCATCGGTGCCGCCGGGTCGGCGGGCCGTTCCTGCTCCGTGCCGTCGAGGGTGCCTCGTACTGGAGGTACGTCCAGTGGGGACGGCAGGTAGGCGACCACGGCGTCCAGCAGCGGTTCGACACCGCGGTTGCGGTAGGCCGAGCCGCACAGCACCACCACGCCGTCGCCTTCGCGGGTCAGGTCGCGCAGTGCGCCGGCGAGGGTGTCCGCGGTGAGCGTCTCCCGGTCGCAGAACTCCTCCAGCGCGGCCGGGTGCCGTTCCGCCACCGCCTCCACCAGCAGGCGCCGCCTGCGGGCCGCCTCTTCGCGCAGGGCGTCGGGCACCGGCCCCTCCTCGGCCGTCTCCGCACCGTCCGTCCACACCAGGGCCCGCATGCGCAGCAGGTCGACGACGCCGGTGAACTCGTCCTCGGCGCCGATGGGCAGCTGCACGACCAGGGGGACCGGGTGCAGCCGCTCGCGGATCGAGGCGACGGCGGTGTCGAGGTCGGCGCCCGCGCGGTCCATCTTGTTGACGAACGCGATCCTCGGCACACCGTGCCGGTCGGCCTGCCGCCACACGGACTCGCTCTGCGGTTCCACGCCCGCGACGGCGTCGAACACGGCGACCGCCCCGTCCAGTACCCGCAGGGAGCGTTCGACCTCGTCGGCGAAGTCGACGTGCCCCGGGGTGTCGATCAGGTCGATCCGGTGGCCGTCCCAGGAGCAGCTGACGGCCGCGGCGAAGATGGTGATGCCGCGGTCGCGCTCCTGCGGGTCGAAGTCGGTGACGGTTGTGCCGTCATGGACCTCGCCGCGTTTGTAGGTGGTGCCGGTGGTGTAGAGGATCCGCTCGGTGACGGTGGTCTTGCCGGCGTCGACGTGGGCGAGGATGCCCAGGTTGCGGACGGTGGTGAGGGGGTTGGTGCTGGTGCGCACGGCCCGTGGCCTTTCGCTGTGGGTGAGCAGGGCGGCGCGATTCCCGGGAGGAGGACGGAGCGAGGACGGGGCTCGCCGCGCGGCGGCGGGAGCGGTCGCTCGTCAGATGCTCGTCGCGGGCTTCCGGTGCCGGCCGCGCTGCGGACACCGGACGGCCCGGGACACGAGGATCACCTCGTGACGGGACGGGGGAACGACGGCAGCGGTGCGGATGCGCACGGCCCGGCTCCCCTCACTCGTTCTCGATGTCGTGATGAGTGTAGGGAAGCGGGGCGGGGCACCGCAGCGCATTTTCGCGGCACCGGCTGCGTCGTCCGCACCCCACGGCGCCGTACGGCGCGCACAACGCGAGATGCCGACCGGGATCTCTCCCGGCCGGCATCTCGTTCGACCTGATCTGTTGATCTGTTCTGTCGTTCTGTTTCTGTGTCCGAGGGGGGACTTGAACCCCCACGCCCGATAAAGGGCACTAGCACCTCAAGCTAGCGCGTCTGCCATTCCGCCACCCGGACTAGGTGTCTGCCGCTGCGCGGGCTTCCCTCGCGGCGACATGGACAACCATACCAAGGTTTCGCAGTGCCTTTCACCTGCGTTTCCTTCCCCTGAGCGCCGGTCCGGGGCCAGCGGCCCCATTGCGCCTAAGGTCGCACCATGAGTGACTGGTCGGTTACCCAGAGCCCGCTCCCGGGTCGGCGGCCGCGCGCGTTGTCGCCGCTCAGGGAGCATCTGCGGGACACGTTCTGGTTCGCGCCCACCGCCGCCATGGTGGGTATCTTCGCGGTGTGGCTGGTGGCCCAGGAGCTCGACGCCGCCCTCGTCCGGTCGCTGCAGGACGACGGTGACTTCGAGACGGTCGCCGAACTGCTGCGGTTCGCGGACGACGCGAAGACGGTGGTGTCGGCGGTCGGCTCGGCGATGATGACGTTCATCGGTGTGGTGTTCAGCATCTCGCTGGTGGCCGTGCAGATGGCGAGCGGGCAGTTCACGCCGCGGGTGGTGCGGCTCTTCGTGCGCAGCCGGATCACGAAGGCGACGTTCGCGGTCTTCCTCGCCACCTTCGTGCTGACGCTGCTGGTCCTGACGAGTTACGACAGCACCCCCGATCCCCGGGCCACGTCCTCCGTCCCGCTGGTGCAGTCGGTGCTCACGCTCGTCATGGTCGCGCTGAGCCTGCTGCTCTTCGTGATGTACGTGAACGGGACGCTGCGCCTGATGCGGGTCAGTCATGTGATCGCCCGGATCGCCGCGGAGTCCTTCCGGGTGGCGGCGCTGATGCCCGCGCCGGCGGAGGACGGGCGGGGGCACGCTCTCGGGCCGGTGACCGCGTGGGTCGACCACGGAGGGCATGCCGGTGTGCTGCGGGACGTGCACATCCCGCGTCTGGTGCGGGTGGCGCGCAAACACGGGGTGGTGCTGCGGCTCGTCCCGCGCATCGGTGACTTCCTGGTGCCGGGCACCCCCGTTCTGGCGGTGTACGGCGGGCAGGCGCCCCCGCGCCGGGTTCTGCGGTACGCGCTGAGTGTGGGGGTGGAGCGCACCTTCCACCAGGACCTGGCGTTCGGGCTGCGCCAGCTGTCCGACATCGCGCTGCGGGCCCTGTCCAGCGCGGTCAACGATCCCACCACCGCCGTCCAGGCCCTGGACCGGATCGTCCAGATCCTGGCCTCTCTGTCCCGCCGGCCGCTGGACGCCGTCGCGCACCGGGACCGGCGCGGAGCCGTCCGGCTGGTGCAGCCCGTGCCGGGCTGGGTGGAACTGGTGGACCTCGCATTCACCGAGGTCCGGTCCTGCGGGGCGGGGAACGCGCAGGTCACGCGGCGGATGCTGGCCGGGCTCGACGATCTGCTGCGGCTCGCCCCGCCGGAGCGGCGCGAGCCGCTGTGGCGCCACCGCGAGCTGCTGCGGCAGGCCGTCGAGCGGAACGCACCGGCTCCGGCGGACCGGGCCTTCGCCCTGCTCCCGGACCGTCAGGGCATCGGCTGACCCGCGAACGCCCCGCGCGGAGCCCGGGACCGGGCCCCGGGCACGCGGCGGTGCTGCGGGGCACCGCGCGCCGGGCAGCTGCGGGCAGCGCGGACGGTGGACGTCACGGCATGAGGTGGTGGTCCGGGAAGTTCCCCGGCAGCCGCTCCCCCGCCGGGCCCCGCGTGACGGCGCGCACCAGCAGTTCGCCGCCGACGAAGGCGCCGCGCCAGGACCCGCCGTGTCCGCCGAACAGCTCGTCACGGTCGCCCCGGGAGCGGGGAACGCCGTGGCCGACCTTGAACGCCCGGATCTGCGGCGCCAGCCTGTCGAACGTCGCCCGGTCGTCCGTGGAGAGCGTGGCGACCAGCGCGCCGTTGGAGGCGTTCATCGCGGCGAGCAGCTCGGCCTCGGTGTCGACGAGGACGACGGTGTCGACCGGACCGAACGGTTCGGCGTGGTGCAGCGGTGAGGACCGCGGCGGGTTCAGCAGCGTGACCGGCTGGATGTAGGCGGAGGTGTCCTGGCCGGGCAGGAACCGCGCGTCGGCCGCGCTGCCGCGGTGCAGGGGTACGGCGCCGCGCTCGACGGCATCGGCGACCTGGTCGCCCAGCTCCTTGGCCTTGGCCGCGTTGATCACCGGCCCGAAGTCCAGCTCCGGGTACGGGTCGTCCGGTGCCGCGACGGCGAGCGGGTGGCCGACGCGCAGTGTGCGGACCGCCGGGAGGTACGCCGCGAGGAACGCGTCGAACAGGTGCCGCTGGACGACGAAGCGCGGGTAGGCGGTGCAGCGCTGCTTGCCGTAGTCGAAGAGCTTGGGGATGACCGCGGCGAGCGTGGCCCAGTCCGTGAAGTTCCAGATGCCCCAGGTGTTGAGTCCTTCCTGTTCGAGGATGTGTCGCTTGCCGAGGTCGGCGAGGGCCGTGGCGACGGCGGCGCCGGTGTCGCGGCCGCCGACGAAGGAGACGCAGCCGATCTCGGGCGCCCGGACCAGCGCCTGGGACAGCTCGCCCCCGCTGCCGCTGACGAGGGAGACGGGTATCCCCTCGCGGGCGGCGAGTGCGCAGGCCAGGGTCAGACAGGCGACGCCGCCGTCGGTCGGGGTCTTGGCGATGACCGCGTTGCCCGCCAGTGCCTGTACCAGCAATGCGTGAACGAGCACGCTCATCGGGTAGTTCCAGCTGGCGATGTTGGACACCGGCCCGTCCAGCGGCGCGCGGCCCTCGGTCATCCGGCCGATGCCGTCGGCGTACCAGCGCACGCCGTCCACCGCGCGGTCGACGTCGGCCTGCGCGAGCCGCCAGGGCTTGCCGATCTCCCGGACGAGGAGCAGCGCGAGGAGTTCGCGGTGCTGGGCGAGGGCGTCGAGGGTGGCGGTGACGCGGGCACGGCGTTCGGGCAGGGGTACGTGGCGCCAGGCACGGTGCTGGTCGAGGGAGGCGCGTACGGCCCGGTGGGCGGTGGCCCCGTCCAGGCGGGGCGGGCCGGCGACCGGGGTGCCGTCGACGGGGCTGGTGGCGGGCAGGACCCGGCCGTCGGCCCGCCACCGGGCGTCCCAGAGGTTGAGGACCCGGTCGTCCCGGAACGCCTCGGGGGCGACGGCGAGGCAGCGGCGCCAGAGGTCGGCCCAGGAGGTGCCGGACTTGAGGGTGAGGGCGGCGGGTCCGGCTCCGGTCGTGGTGCGGGGGTGTCGTGCCGTCACACGGGGGCTCCTTCCCGTGTCCCGCCGCCGAGGCCGGCGAGGACGGCGAGGACGTGCCGCGCCGTCTCGGTCGGGGTGGAGCCGACCAGCACGCCGGCGGCCTCCAGGGCTTCCTTCTTGGCACGGGCGGTGCCCGAGGAGCCGGACACGATCGCGCCGGCGTGGCCCATGGTGCGGCCCTCGGGGGCGGTGAATCCGGCGACGTAGCCGACGACCGGCTTGGTGACGTGGTCGCGGATGTGGGCCGCCGCGCGTTCCTCGGCGTCGCCGCCGATCTCGCCGATGAGGACGATCAGTTCGGTGTCGGGGTCCTCCTGGAAGGCGGTGAGGCAGTCGATGTGGGTGGTGCCGGCCACCGGGTCGCCGCCGATGCCGACGCAGGTGGAGAAGCCGGTGTCGCGCAGTTCGTGCATGAGCTGGTAGGTGAGGGTGCCCGACTTGGAGACCAGGCCGACGGGGCCCGGCTTGGCGATGTCGGGCGGGATGATGCCCGCGTCGGACTGCCCGGGGCTGATCAGGCCGGGGCAGTTGGGGCCGATGACCCGGGTGCCCCTGGCCCCGGCGTACGCGGTGAACGCGACGGAGTCGTGGACCGGGATGCCCTCGGTGATGACGACGGTGAGGCCGATGCCCGCGTCGGCGGCCTCGAGGACCGCGGCCTTGGCGAAGGCGGGCGGTACGAAGACGACGGTCACGTCCGCGCCGGTGCGCTCCACTCCTTCGCTCACCGAACCGAAGACGGGGACGGATCGTCCGTCGAAGGTCACGGTGCGGCCGGCCTTGCGCGGGTTGACGCCGCCCGCCACGTCGGTGCCTGCGGCCAGCATCCGGCGGGTGTGCTTCATGCCCTCGGCTCCGGTCATGCCCTGGACGAGGACCCTGCTCTCCTTGGTGAGGTATATCGCCATGTCGGTCTGTCTCCTCACGCCGTGGTGGCGAGTCGGGCGGCACGGCGGGCGGCGCCGTCCATGGTGGTGGCCTGTTCGACCAGAGGGTGCGCGCGTGCGTCGAGGAGGGCCCGGCCGCGGGCCGCGTTGTTGCCGTCGAGGCGCACGACGAGCGGCTTCGTCGGCCGGACCTCCTCCAGGGCCCGGACGATGCCGTCGGCGACGGCGTCGCAGGCGGTGATGCCGCCGAAGACGTTCACGAGGACGGACTTCACGGCGGGGTCGGAGAGGACGACCGACAGTCCGTCGGCCATGACCCGCGCGGAGGCGCCGCCGCCGATGTCGAGGAAGTTGGCGGGGTGGGCGCCGCAGCCGGCGACCACGTCGAGCGTCGACATGACCAGTCCGGCGCCGTTGCCGATGACACCGACCTCGCCGTGGAGCTTCACGTAGTTGAGGCCCTTGGCGGCGGCCCGCGCCTCCAACGGGTCGGCGGACATCGCGCGTTCGTCCTCCCAGCGCGCCTGGCGGAAGAGGGCGTTGTCGTCGAGGGTCACCTTGCCGTCGAGGGCCATCGTCCTTCCGTCGGCCGTCCGGACCAGGGGGTTGACCTCGACGAGCAGGGCGTCCTGGCGGACCAGGACCTGCCAGAGCCGTACGAGGGCGTCTACGGTCTGCGGGGGCAGTCCGGCCGCGTCCGCGATGCGTACCGCCGTGGCCGTGGTCACCCCCACGGCCGGGTCGACGGGGATGCGCACGACGGCCTCGGGCCGTTCGGCCGCAACCCTCTCGATCTCGGTTCCGCCCTCGGCGGAGGCGACGGCGAGGAAGCGGCCGGCCGCGCGGACGAGGACGTAGGAGACATAGAACTCGCCCTCGACGTCGACCGGTTCGGCGACCATGACCGTCTCGGCCGTGTGGCCCTTGATGTCCATGCCGAGGATGTGCCGGGCGGCCTGCTCGGCCTCGGCCGGGTCGGCGGCGAGCCGCACTCCGCCCGCCTTGCCGCGCCCGCCGGTCTTCACCTGCGCCTTGACGACGGCACGTCCGCCGAGGGCGCGGGCGATCTCGCCGGCGCGTGCGGGCGAGGCGGTGACCTCGGCCCTCGGCACCAGAATGCCGTGCTCCTCGAAGAGTTCCCTCGCCTGGTGTTCGTACAGGTCCATTCCGGCTCCTGTCTGAAAGTGCCGCACGCCCCCTGGACACCACCCACCGGATGCGGGATAACAACCTTCATACAGTATTCGTCGACTGTATGCAATCTACCGCGAGAGCGCTCCAACCCCTCGTGAAGGGACAGGACTTCGCCATGCCCGACGACACCCAGGACGTCATCTCCGGCGGTCACCTCGTCGCCAAGGCACTCAAGGCCGAGGGGGTCGACCGCATCTACACCTTGTGCGGCGGCCACATCATCGACATCTACGACGGCTGCGTCGACGAGGGCATCGAGGTCGTCGACGTACGCCACGAGCAGGTCGCCGCGCACGCCGCCGACGGCTACGCCCGCGTCACCGGCAAGCCCGGCTGCGCGGTGGTCACCGCGGGACCGGGTACGACCGACGCCGTCACCGGTGTCGCCAACGCCTTCCGCGCCGAGTCACCGATGCTGCTGATCGGTGGTCAGGGCGCGCACACCCAGCACAAGATGGGATCCCTCCAGGACCTGCCGCACGTCGACATGATGACGCCGATCACCAAGTTCGCGGCGACCGTACCGGACACCGCGCGGGCGGCGGACATGGTGTCGATGGCGTTCCGCGAGTGCTACCACGGCGCGCCCGGCCCCTCCTTCCTGGAGATCCCGCGCGACGTGCTGGACGCCAAGGTGGCGACGGACCGGGCCCGGGTGCCGAAAGCCGGGGCCTACCGAGCCTCGACCCGCTCCCCGGGCGACCCCGACGCCGTCGAGCGGCTGGCCGATCTGCTGGTCCACGCCGAGAAGCCGGCCATCCTGCTCGGCAGCCAGGTGTGGACGACGCGCGCCACGGAGGCCGCCGTCGGACTCGTCCGCACGCTGAACGTCCCGGCGTACATGAACGGCGCCGGACGCGGCACCCTGCCGCCCGGCGACCCGCACCACTTCCAGCTCTCGCGCCGGTACGCCTTCTCCAATGCCGACGTCATCGTCATCGTCGGAACACCCTTCGACTTCCGCATGGGCTACGGCAAGCGACTCTCCCCCGACGCGACCGTGGTGCAGATCGACCTCGACTACCGCACCGTCGGCAAGAACCGCGACATCGACCTCGGCATCGTCGGCGACGCAGGTCTCGTGCTCAAGTCGGTGACCGATGCGGCGTCGGGACGGATCAACGGCGGCGCGTCGAAGCGCAAGGAGTGGCTGGACGAACTGCGCGCGGCCGAGCGGACCGCCCTGGACAAGCGGCTGCCGCAGCTCAGGTCGGACGCCTCCCCCATCCACCCGTACCGGCTGGTCAGTGAGATCAACGACTTCCTCACCGAGGACTCGGTCTACATCGGCGACGGCGGCGACATCGTCACCTTCTCCGGGCAGGTCGTGCAGCCCAAGTCACCGGGCCACTGGATGGACCCGGGTCCGCTGGGCACGCTCGGGGTCGGCGTCCCCTTCGTGCTGGCGGCCAAGCAGGCCCGGCCCGACAAGGAGGTCGTCGCCCTCTTCGGCGACGGCGCCTTCTCGCTCACCGGCTGGGACTTCGAGACCCTCGTCCGCTACGGCCTCCCCTTCGTCGGCATCGTCGGCAACAACTCCTCCATGAACCAGATCCGCTACGGGCAGGCCGCGAAGTACGGCAAGGACCGCGAGCGGGTCGGCAACACCCTCGGCGACGTCCCGTACGACCGGTTCGCGCGGATGCTGGGCGGCCACGGTGAGGAGGTCCGCGACCCCGCCGACATCGGACCCGCGCTGCGCCGGGCCCGCGAGTCCGGCAAGCCGTCGTTGATCAACGTCTGGGTCGACCCGGACGCGTACGCCCCCGGAACCATGAACCAGACGATGTACAAGTGAGGTGGAACCCATGACGGGAACGCCAGCGAAGGCTCTTGAGGGCATCCGCGTCCTGGACATGACGCATGTGCAGTCGGGCCCCTCGGCGACCCAGCTGCTCGCCTGGCTCGGCGCGGACGTGGTCAAGCTGGAGGCGCCGACCGGTGACATCACCCGCAAACAGCTGCGGGATCTGCCGGACGTCGACTCCCTCTACTTCACGATGCTCAACTGCAACAAGCGGAGCATCACGCTCAACACCAAGACCGAGCGCGGCAAGGAGATCCTCACCGAGCTGATCCGGCGCTCGGACGTCATGGTCGAGAACTTCGGGCCGGGCGCGGTCGACCGGATGGGATTCACCTGGGACCGCGTCAAGGAGATCAATCCACGGATCGTCTACGCCTCCGTCAAGGGGTTCGGCGAGGGCCCGTACACCGACTTCAAGGCGTACGAGGTCGTCGCGCAGGCCATGGGCGGATCGATGTCCACCACCGGTTTCGAGGACGGGCCGCCGCTGGCGACGGGGGCCCAGATCGGGGACTCGGGCACGGGCGTCCACGTCGTGGCGGGCATCCTCGCCGCGCTGTACCAGCGGGAGCGCACCGGACGCGGTCAGCGGGTGAACGTGGCCATGCAGCACGCGGTGCTCAACCTCTGCCGGGTGAAGCTGCGCGACCAGCAGCGCCTGACCCATGGTCCACTCGCCGAATATCCCAACGAGGACTTCGGCGAGGAGGTTCCCAGGTCCGGCAACGCCTCCGGCGGCGGGCAGCCCGGCTGGGCGGTCAAGTGCGCGCCGGGCGGCCCCAACGACTACGTGTACGTCATCGTCCAGCCGGTCGGCTGGCGGCCGCTGAGCGAGCTGATCGGCCGGCCCGAGCTGGCCGACGACCCCGAGTGGGCGACTCCTCAGGCACGGCTGCCGAAGCTGAACAAGATGTTCCAGCTGATCGAGGAGTGGTCGTCCACCCTTCCCAAGTGGGAGGTGCTGGAGCGGCTGAACGCCCACAACATCCCGTGCGGGCCGATCCTGTCCACCAAGGAGATCATCGAGGACCGGTCGCTGGCGGCCAACGAGATGATCGTCACCGTCCCGCACCCCGAGCGGGGCGAGTTCGTGACGGTCGGCAGTCCGCTCAAACTCTCCGACTCACCGGTGGAGGTCACCAGTTCCCCGCTGCTCGGCGAGCACAACGAAGAGGTCTACGTCGGCGAGCTGGGCCTCGGCGACGAGGAGCTGCGCCTGCTCAAGTCGAACGGGGTGGTCTGAGGTGATGGCCGAGGACCGCGCGCAGCGGGTGCGCCGGCTGCTGGACTCCGTGCGCGCCGACGGACGCACCGCCCTGACGGCGCCGGAGGGGAAGGTGCTCGCCGACGCCTACGGGATCGCCGTGCCGGGCGAGGAGCTGGCGCGGGACGTCGACGAGGCGGTGGCGTGCGCGGCGCGCTTCGGCGGGCCGGTGGTGATGAAGATCGTGTCGCCGGACATCCTGCACAAGTCCGACGCCGGCGGGGTGGTCGTCGGGGTGGAGGGCGCGGCGGACGTGCGGGCCGCGTTCCGCCGGATCGTCGGCAACGCGCGGGCGTACGACGCCTCCGCGCGGATCGAGGGCGTGCAGATCCAGGAGCTGCTGCCACCGGGGGTGGAGGTCATCGTCGGCGCGGTCACCGATCCGACGTTCGGGAAGGTGGTGGCGTTCGGGCTCGGCGGAGTGCTGGTGGAGGTGCTGAAGGACGTCACCTTCCGGCTCGCCCCCGTGGACGCCGGCGAGGCGCTGTCCATGCTCGACTCGGTCCGGGCGGCCGAGGTGCTGCGCGGGGTGCGCGGGCGGGCCGGCGTGGACCGGTGGGCGGTGGCGGAGCAGATCCGCCGGGTCTCCGAGCTGGTCGCCGACTTCCCGGAGATCGCCGAGGTGGACCTGAACCCCGTGATCGCCACTCCCGAGGGTGCGGTCGCCGCCGACACCCGGGTGATCCTCGCGACCGGTCTGCCGAGGGAACGGCGCCGGTACACGCGCGAGGAGATCCTCACCTCGATGCGCCGCCTGATGCAGCCCTCGTCGGTCGCGGTGATCGGTGCGTCGGGCGAGATCGGCAAGATCGGCAACTCGGTGATGCGCAACCTCGTCGACGGCGGTTTCGCGGGCGAGATCCATCCGGTGAACCCCAAGGCCGATGACATCTTGGGCCGCAAGGCGTACAAGAGTGTCACCGACGTTCCCGGCGAGGTGGATGTGGCGGTCTTCGCGATCCCCGCGCGGTTCGTGGCGGCGGCGCTGGAGGAGGTGGGGCGGAAGAGGATACCCAACGCCGTGCTGATCCCCTCCGGGTTCGCGGAGACCGGTGAGCACGCCCTCCAGGAGGAGATCATGGCGGTCGCCGAGCGGCACGGCATCCGCCTGCTGGGGCCGAACATCTACGGCTACTACTCCACCTGGCAGGACCTGTGCGCCACGTTCTGCACGCCGTACGACGTGAAGGGCGGCGTCGCGCTGACCTCGCAGTCGGGCGGCATCGGGATGGCGATCCTGGGCTTCGCGCGGGCCACGAGGACCGGCGTGTCGGCGATCGTCGGCCTGGGCAACAAGTCGGACCTGGACGAGGACGACCTGCTGACCTGGTTCGCCGAGGACCCGCGCACCGAGTGCGTCGCGATGCACCTGGAGGACCTCAAGGACGGGCGCGCCTTCGTGGACGCCGCGCGGGCGACCGTGCCGAGGAAACCGGTCGTGGTGCTCAAGGCCGGGCGCACGGCGGCGGGCGCCAGGGCCGCGGGCTCGCACACCGGGGCGCTCGCCGGGGACGACGCCGTGTACGACGACGTACTCAGGCAGGCCGGTGTCATCCGGGCGCCCGGGCTCAACGAAATGCTCGAGTACGCGCGCGCGTTGCCGGTGCTGCCCGCCCCGGAGGGCGACAACGTGGTGATCATCACCGGGGCCGGCGGAAGCGGGGTGCTGCTCTCCGACGCGGTGACGGACAACGGGCTGTCGCTGATGGAGATACCGCCGGACCTGGACGCGGCGTTCCGCGCGTTCATCCCGCCGTTCGGGGCGGCGGGCAACCCGGTGGACATCACCGGGGGCGAGCCGCCGTCGACGTACGAGGCGACGATCCGGCTCGGTCTTCAGGACCCGCGCATCCACGCGCTGGTCCTCGGCTACTGGCACACCATCGTCACGCCTCCCATGGTGTTCGCCGAACTCACCGCGCGCGTGGTGGCCGAGTTCCGCGAGCGCGGGATCGAGAAACCCGTGGTGGCCTCCCTCGCGGGTGACGTGGAGGTGGAGGAGGCGTGCCAGTACCTCTTCGAGCGCGGGGTCGTGGCGTACCCGTACACGACGGAGAAGCCGGTGGCCGTGCTGGGCGCGAAGTACCGGTGGGCACGGGCCGCGGGGCTGCTGGGGGGCGGTTCATGAGCTGAGGCAGCGAGGGACCGGCCGACGGGTGCGCGTCGGCCGGCCCGGGACCCGCGCGCGCACGAAAGGCATTGGACAGGGGGCGCTGGCCAGAACTTTCGACGCTAGGGGTGCAAACGACATGACAACCACCGATGCCACACGGGTCACCGCCTACCGGGAGGTGACCGACAGGAACGGGCGCGTCTACCGCGTGGGCGAGTCCGACATCGACATCATGGGGCGCAAGCGCAAGTGGATGGTGATCCTGCCGTGGGTCGGCATGATGGGCATCTCCTCCGCGGAGTACGCGTTCGCGTCCGCCGAGGACACGCTCCACGAGGCCCACCACTGGTCCAGCGGCAGCATCTACTGGATGATGACCGCCTGGGTGTTCTGCCAGGCCGCGGTCGCCTTTCCGGCGGGGCGGCTGCGGGAGAGCGGCAGACTGCCGGCGCGCTGGGCGATGATGCTGGGTTCGGTCGGCACCCTGCTCGGCTACCTGTCGCTGGCGTTCGCGCCGCACGTCACGCTCGCCTTCATCGGGTTCGGCGTGTTCAGCGGCATGGGCGCGGGCATGGTGTACGCGACCTGCGTCAACATGGTCGGCAAGTGGTACCCGGAGCGCAGGGGCGGGAAGACCGGCTTCGTCAACGGCGGTTTCGCCTACGGCTCGGTGCCGTTCGTCTTCATCTTCCACGGCTACATGGACACCTCCAACTTCCGTTGGGTGCTCGTGTCCGCGGGTGTCTTCCTCGCCGCCACGGTGGCGGTCGCCGGGTTCTACTTCCGGGACCCGCCGAAGAACTGGTGGCCGGCGGCCGTCGATCCGCTGAACCCGCCGGCCGACCCCCGGGCCCGGCGTTCGCTGGAGAAGAATCCCCCGGCCGTCAGGCAGTACTCCCCCATGGAGGCCTGGCGTACCGGCCGGGTGGCGCTGATGTGGTTCTGTCTCGCCTGCACCTCCGGCGTGAACATCTTCGGCATCGCCTTCCAGGTGGACATCGGTGAGGATGCGGGCTTCGCGGCCGGCATCGTGGCCACCGCGATGTCGCTGAAGGCGATCGTCAACGGCACCGGGCGCGGCGTCATCGGCTGGCTCTCCGACCTGTACGGCCGCAAGCAGTGCCTGCTCTACGTGTGCGCGATCCTGGGCCTCGCCCAGTTCGGCATCATCTGGTCGGCCGAGATCAAGAACCTGCCGCTGTTCCTGGTCTTCTCCGCCGTCTCCGGATTCGGCGGCGGTGCCATCTTCCCGATGTTCGCGGCGCTGACGGCGGACTACTTCGGCGAGAACAACAACGCCACGAACTACGGCATGGTCTACAGCTCGAAGCTCGTCTCCGGGCTGGGTGCGGGCACGGGCTCCGTGGTCGTCGGTGCCTGGGGCTACAACGGCGCCTTCACCCTGGCGGGCTGCATCTCGATCTTCGCCGGCTTCATGGCCCTGTTCCTGCGGCCTCCGGGCCGCCCGAGGACCAAGCGCGTCACACCCAACCCCCGGCCACTGGGCGAGGGGTGAGACGACGGCGCCTCCTCGCACGGACCGGGCGGCCCCTCCGTCAGCATGCGGGAGGGGCCGCCCGGTCTGTGTTCCAGGTCAGCGGCAACGCCTGCGCAGGGCCGCCAGGTTGTCGTAGCTGATCTTGGCTTCGCGCAGTGACTGCGCCGGGTCGGTGGCGCTCGGGGAGTTGTCGTCCTCGACCATCGGGTTGTGGTAGTTCCGCTGTCCGACCCGCGAGAAGAACGTCGTGTAGTCGATGACGCCGGTCCCGAAGGGCACCATGTCGTAGCCCATGCCGTTGGTCGTGCTGACGACGCCGTCCTTGGCGTGGAACAGCGGGTAGCGCCTGTTGTGGCGGGCGACGAGACCGGCCGGGTCGAAGACGTTCCTCCGGGTCGAGCC
Organism: Streptomyces sp. M92; assembly: GCF_028473745.1. Lineage (NCBI taxonomy): Bacteria > Bacillati > Actinomycetota > Actinomycetes > Kitasatosporales > Streptomycetaceae > Streptomyces > Streptomyces sp. M92. The sequence goes on along the minus strand of NZ_CP101137.1, from coordinate 4,504,703 downwards.
GTCGTGGGCGGTGTAGGTGTGGAACTTGTACTGGGCGACGTGCGCCCAGAAGATGTCCATCTCCAGCCAGACCAGCCTCGGGTCGGTGACCTTCAGGAAGTACTCGAGCTTGCGGATGCCCGAGCTGCGGGTCGGCCGGCCCTGGTCGTCCAGCGGGCCGCCGTCGAGCAGGAAGCCGTAGGCGCTGTCGTGGTTGTGGGTGTAGAGCTTGATGCCCTCACGGCGGGCTATCTCACCGAGCGCGTTCCACTTGTCGGCGGCGACGTCCCAGTCGGCGCGGTAGGAGCTGCCCGTGGGGTCGCCACCGGTGCCCATGTGGTCCATGCCGATGATGTTCGCGATCTCCAGGTGCTTCTTGAAGGTGTCCTTGTCCGCCGTGGTGAGCGGCCAGGAGGGCGGTATGAAGCCGTGGTTGCCCTGGGCGCGCAGCCCGTAGTCGTCGAGCCAGCGGCGGAGCAGCCTGGCGCCCTCGACGGATTCCAGACTGGCGCCGCCGGGGGCGTTGGCGTGCTGGCGGTAGCCGGCGAACTCCACCTGGCGGTAGCCGTGGCGGGAGAGCTGCTTGAACACCTCGCGGAAGCCGGAGGGCAGGTGGGTGGCGAGGGGGTCGCGGCCGGTCGCGTCGCGGACCGTGTAGAGGATGATGCCGCGCTTGTCCGCCGGGACGAGTACGTGTCCGCGTCCGTGGTCCCGGTCGTGGTCGTGGTCTCTGTCCCGGTCGTGCGCCAGGGCCGGTGCGGCGCCGAATACGGGCGCCGCGACCGCCCCGGCGGCTACGGCGGTGCAGGTGCTGAGGAAGCGGCGCCGGCCCACTCCGAGGGTGCGGCGCAGGCCCTCGTCCGGGCCGTCGGCGGACGGGTCCGCGGTGGCGCCGGTGCGGGCGGGGTCTGAGAACAGGGTCACGGGTGCCTGCCTTCTGGGTCGTGGCCTGCTCCGATGCGGCTGGAGCGGGCCGTTGTCAGTGCCGTGTGTTTCACTCTCAGTAGTCGGATCTCGGCGGGTTGCCGGGTGGTGCGTCAGCCGAGTCCGGCCAGCCGGAGCAGGAGTTGTTTCACGTCGGTGGCCGCGACGCGGTCTCCGACAGCGCGGGGGGTGGAGCAGATGAGGAGCGGACCGTCGTCGTCGCTCGCTGGGAGGCGGCCGTGGCTGCCTCGAATGGGTGAGGCGTCCAGGGGCACGACCGCCATGCGGTAGCGCATGCCGAGCTTCTTGCGGGCCAGAGCGGTTGCCGCCTTGACCTTGACGTAGGGGTCGAGCGGATCCATGAACAGCTCGACCGGGTCGTAGCCGGGTTTGCGGTGGATCTCGACGAGTTGCGCGAAGTCGGGCGCTCGGTCGTCGTCGAGCCAGTAGTAGTACGTGAACCAGGCGTCGGGCTCCGCGACGGCGACGAGTTCGCCGGAGCGGGGGTGGTCGAGGTCGTGGGCCTTCTTGCCCTCGTCGTCGAGGAGTTGCTCGATGCCCGGCAGCCCGTCGAGGGCCGCCCGGGTGGCGTCCAGGTCCTCGGGGCGCCGGACGTACACGTGGGCGATCTGGTGGTCGGCGACCGCGAAGGCGCGGGAGGCCATCGGGTCGAGGTACTCCATGCCGTCCTGGGTGTGCACCTCGAGCAGTCCGGCGCGGCGCAGGGCGCGGTTGATGTCCACGGGCCGGCTGACGGGGGTGATGCCGTACTCGGACAGTGCGACGACGGTGCGCCCCTCGGCGCGGGCGTCGTCGAGGAGGGGGGCCAGGGCGGCGTCCAGGTCGGCCGCCGCCTTCAGGGAGCGCGGGTCGTCGGGGCCGAAGCGCTGCAGGTCGTAGTCGAGGTGAGGGAGGTAGCAGAGCGTCAGGTCGGGGTGGCGGGTCGCCATGATGTGGCGGGTGGCGTCGATGATCCACTGGCTGGAGACCAGGTCCGCGCCGGGTCCCCAGAAGTGGAAGAGGGGGAAGGTGCCGAGTTTTTCCGTGAGTTCGTCGTGCAGGGCCGCAGGGCGGGTGTAGCAGTCGGGTTCCTTGCGGCCGTCGGCGTAGTAGACGGGACGGGGGGTGACGGTGATGTCGGTGTCGGCGCCCATGGCGTACCACCAGCAGATGTTGGCGACGGTGTAGCCGGGGTGGGCGCGGCGGGCGGCGTCCCAGAGTTTGTCGCCGGCGACGAGTCCGTTGTGCTGGCGCCACAGCAGGACGTCGCCGAGTTCGCGGAAGTACCAGCCGTTGCCGACGATGCCGTGCTGGGAAGGGCGGGTTCCGGTGAGGAAGGTGGACTGGGCGGCGCAGGTCACGGCGGGCAGGACGGTGCCGAGCGGGGCCCGGGAGCCGGACTGGCCGAGCGCCTTGAGGTGGGGCATGTGGTCGAGGAGACGGGGGGTGAGGCCGACGACGTCGAGGACGAGGAGAGGGGTCGGTTGCCCGGAGGGTGCCGGTGTGCCGGAGGAGGTGGTGGAGGTGGTGGAGGTCATGGCAGTTCCTTGAGGCCGAGGTCGGTCAGCAGGTCGCGGGCGAGGGTGAGCTCGGCGGCGATGCCGTCGGTGAGCTGGGCGCGGGCGCGGGGCCGCAGCTCGGGCGGGAGGGCCTGCCAGGTGTAGGTCTCGACCTCCAGGTGGCGGGTGAGCGGGTGCGGGCCGCCGACGAGGCGGGTCAGCGCGGCCTTGAGCACGGACAGGGTGGAGGTGAGGGGCGCGGCGGGCGCCGCGTGCAGGGGGACGTGGAAGTGGGCGCGCCAGGGCGCGGTGGCGGGCAGCGGGCTGTCGTCGGCCAGGGCCTCGTCGAGGTCGTCGGTGCCGCGCAAGCCGGCCGTGGCCGCCGTGGCGGCGGGGTCCGTCGGGGTGACGGTGCGGGTCTGGTGCAGGAAGCGGGGTTCGGCGAAGGCTGCGAGGGCGTCGCGTACTTCGGGACGGGAGGGGTGTTCGGCGTGCAGGGCGGCGGAGAGCTGGGACTTGACCACGGGGACGCGGGCCGCGGTCAGCGCGTCCAGGGCGGTGCGCGGGTCTTCGAAGGAGGTGGCGAGGTGGCAGGTGTCGACGCAGATGCCGATGCGGTCGTGGGCGATCGCGGTCAGCGGGGCGATGGCGTCGCGGGTGGTCTCGACGACACAGCCGGGTTCGGGTTCCAGGCCGACGCGGATGGAGCGGCCGGTCAGATCCTGGAGGGCGTCGAGGCGTTCGGCGAGGGTGACCAGGGCGGCGCGGGCCTTGTCGGCACGGGTCTCGTCGTAGGCGGTGCGCCAGGCGAGCGGCAGGGTGGAGAGGGAGCCGTCCGTGACGTCGTCGGGCAGCAGTCCGGCCAGGACACGGGCCAGGGAGGTGGTGTGCTCGAGGCGTTCGGGGTCGGCCCAGTCCGGCTTGTAGACGCGGTACTTGACCTTCTCGGCGCCGAAACCCTCATAGGGGAAGCCGTTGAGGGTGACGACCTCCAGGCCGCGCCGGTCGAGTTCGGAGCGCAGGCCGCGCAGCGCGGAGGGGTCGGTGACCAGGGCGTGGGCGGCGTCCCTGGCGAGCCACAGCCCGATGCCGAGGCGGTCGCGGCCGAGGCGGCGGCGGACCGGCTCGCAGTGGTCGCGGAGCTGGGCGAGGACGCCGTCGAGGGTCTCGGCGGGGTGGACGTTGGTGCAGTAGGCGAGGTGGACGGTGGAGCCGTCCGGGTGCCGGAAGCGCATCGCTCACTCACCGCCGCGCAGGATGGAGTTGCCCTCGTGCGTGGCGTCCTGCGAGGTGACGTCCAGGCTCAGGCGTCCGCTGAGGCCGTAGAAGGCGACGGGATTGCGCCACAGCACGCGGTCCACGTCGTCCTCGGTGAAGCCCTCGTCGAGCATCAGGTCGCCGACCTTTCGGGTCTTGAGCGGGTCGCTCCTGCCCCAGTCGGCGGCGGAGTTCACCAGGACCCGTTCCGGGCCGTACTCGCGCAGCAGGGCGACCATGCGGGCCTCGTCCATCTTGGTGTCCGGGTAGACGGAGAAGCCGAGCCAGGCGCCGCTGTCCTTAGCCTCCTTCACGGTGGTCTCGTTGAGGTGGTCGACCAGCACCCGGTCCGTGGGCAGCGCGGACTCGCGCACGGCGTCCAGGGTGCGGCGCAGGCCGGCGAGCTTGTCGCGGTGCGGGGTGTGCACGAGGGCGGGCAGGCCGTGGTCGGCGGCGAGCTGGAGCTGGGCGGCCAGGGCGGTGTCCTCGGCGGCGGTCATCGAGTCGTAGCCGATCTCACCGACGGCCACGACGCGGTCCTTGACGAGGTAGCGGGGCAGTTCGTCGAGGACGGGGGCGCAGCGCGGGTCGTTCGCCTCCTTGGGGTTGAGGGCGATCGTGCAGTGGTGGGCGATGCCGTACTGGGCGGCGCGGAAGGGCTCCCAGCCGAGCAGGGCGTCGAAGTAGTCGCGGAAGGAGTCGGGAGAGGTGCGGGGCTGGCCGAGCCAGAAGGAGGGTTCGACGACGGCGCGGACACCGGCGGCGTGCATGGCCTCGTAGTCGTCGGTGGTGCGGGAGGTCATGTGGATGTGGGGGTCGAAGATGCGCATCAGGACTCCTTGCCGTGGGGGTCGACCGGGCCGGGAGCCGGAGGCTCGGACTCGGTCAGGGCCAGGACGCGGTGGAGGTCTTCGGGGACGGCGCGGCCGGCGGCGGTGCGTTCGGCGGCGTAGTCGGCGAGCATGCGGGCGAGTTCCGCGTCGGCGGCGGCCCGTCGGTCGAGGTCCGCCACGTGGTCGACGGGGACGCCGGTGAACAGGCACTTGAGCACGGCGTGCCGCCACTGGTGGGCGTCGAGGTGCCGGGCGGCGTACGGACCGAGTGCGGCGGCGACCAGCCGGGTGTCGTTGGTGCGCAGGGCGTCCTCGACGAGCGCGAGGGCGTCCGGGCCGGGGACGAGGTGCGGCAGGGCGTGCAGGACGGCGCGGCGTTCGTCGGCGGTGCCCTGGGAGTAGACCCGGGTCAGGGCGTCGGTGCCGGCGCGGGCGGCGTGCAGGACCAGGACGCGGGCGGCGTCCGCGTGGGCGGGACCGCAGCGGCGGCCGGCCTCGGCCAGGCGCAGCTCCCACACCGAGATGGGGCCGTGGGTGCCGGGGTGGGCGGCGGCCTCGTCCAGGGCCTGGTCCAGCCAGGCGCGGGCGGCTGGGTCGAGTACGGCGGTGAGGGCGGCGCGCAGGTCGGCGGGCGGGGTGTGGGCGGGCGACATGTGGGCGAGGGTGGTGCCCTGGGGGTTCCGCTCGTCGAGGGGGCCGTCCGCGGACCGGGTTCGTGATGTGCCGTGGGTGGCGTGTGGCTGCGTCATGGATGTGGCTCCCTTCGGTGGGTGGCGGCGGGCTCGCCCGAGCGGCTCGTGCGGGGTGCGGGGGCGGCGGCCCGGTGGAGGAAGGGGAGGGAGCGTTCGGCGAAGTGGGGGCCCGCGTGGGAGTGGCGGGGCAGTTCGACGACGGTCAGGCCCTGGTAGCCGGTGGCGGCGAGGGCCTCGAGGACGGGCGGGAAGTCGATCTCGCCGTCACCGAAGGGAAGGTGTTCGTGGACGCCGCGGCGCATGTCCTCGATCTGGACGTGCCGCAGCCAGGGAGCGGCGGCGCGTACGCAGTCGGCGGGAGAGAGGGGTTCGAGGCACTGGCAGTGGCCGATGTCGAGGGTGAGACCGAGGGGCTCGGGGTCACCGAGGGCGCGCCGCAGCCGGTGGAAGCCGTCGAGGTCGGCCAGGAGGTGCCCCGGTTCGGGCTCCACCGCGAGCGGGACGCCGGCGGCTTCGGCGGCGGCGAGGACCGGGGTGAGGGCTTCCGCCAGGCGCTTCCAGGCCGTCTCCTCGTCCGTCCCGGGCGGGGTGATGCCGCTGAAGCAGTGCACGGCGTGCGCACCGAGGTCGGCGGCGACGCGCACGGCTCGCAGCAGCAGGTCCGTGCGGAGCGCCCGGTCCCCGGGGTCGGGGTCGAGGAGCGAGGGACCGTGCTTGCGGCGCGGGTCGAGGACGTAGCGGGCGCCGGTCTCCACGGTGACGCCGAGTCCGAGCTCCGCCAGCCGGTGCGCGACCCGCCGGGTGCGGGCGGCCAGGCCGGGAGCGAGCGGGTCGAGGTGCATGTGGTCGAGGGTCAGGCCGACGCCGTCGTAGCCGAGGTCGGCGAGGAGGGCGAGGGCGTCGTCGAGACGGAGGTCGGCCAGTCCGTTGGTGCCGTAGCCGAAGCGGAGGGCGTGCGTGGGGTCCCCGGCCCCGTCCCGGTTTGTTCGCGGGCCGGGCGCCGTCCGCCCCTGCGGTCCTCGAGCGGGGTGCGTGCTCACGTGATGCTCACCTTCCTCATGCCGGCCCTTCGCGCGAACATCCGGCCCGCCGGGGCCAGTGCGGCGACCAGCAGGGAGGTGACGGGCGCGCCGGAGCGGGCGGCCAGTGCGGCCTGGAGCGGGACGGTGGCCCGGATGCCGCCGCCGACGGCGCGTTGGGTGAGTGGGGGTGAGGGGTTGAGCGTGGCGTGGAAGTAGGGGCGGGCGGCGGTGGCGGCGTAGGCGGCGGCCAGTGCGGTGGTGAGGGCGCCGGTGGTCCGGGACGGCCGGGCGGCCGGGGTCGGGCCCGGCAGGCCGGGGGCGGCTGCTGCCCGCCGGCCTGCCGGGAGTCGGATGCGGCCGTCGGTGACCAGCCGGGTCAGCGCTCCGGTCGTCGCCAGGGCCGCGAGCGGGGCCAGGACCGAACCGCCGGTCGTCTCCCGCCGGGACACGGCCGTGACCGCGAGGGTGTGGCTGCCGAGCAGCGCGGCGGACGGCAGTGCGGCGCGGGTGCCGCCCCCGGTGGCGGCGGCGCCCAGGAGCAGGTCCAGTCCGCGGGCGGCGGCCATGGCCGCCGGTCCGGCGGGAGTGCGCTTCAGGGCGAGGTCGTAGGCCCAGACTGTCGCCGCCAGGGGCGCGGCCACCGCGAGCGCGGGGCGTCCGGCACCGGCGGCCAGCGCCAGTCCGGCGCCGGTGAGGGCGCCGGCCGCCGCGAGGGCGGCCGGCGGGCGGATGCGGCCGGACGGCAGGGGGCGGTGCGGGCGTTCCACGGCGTCCTCGGCGCGGTCCGCCCAGTCGTTCAGGGCCATGCCGGCCTCGTACAGGCACAGGGAGGAGCCGATGGCGAGCAAGGTCCGGGGGCTCGGCCGCGCACCGGCCGCCGCCGCGCCGGCCAGGGCGTCGCCGGGGACGGTGAACAGGGCGGGCAGGCGGAGCAGCTCGGCCCAGGCGCCGGCGCCGCCGTGTCCCGGGCGGTGGCGGGAAGCGCGGGACAGGGCGCCGGCCGAGGCCGTCGGGGTGACGGCGCCGGACGTCGGGCGCTGCCCCGGAGCGGACGGGTCCGCCGCGACCCCGGCCCGCGCCGCGGCTGCCGTGCGGCTCATCGCTGCTCCCCGCGCTCGGCGGCGCCCGGCCGGGATCCGCCGGCCCCCGCGTCCGCCCCCGGGTCTCCGGCCTTCCGGCCGCCGGCCCCACCGTCCCCGGACACGCCGTCGCGGGGCGTGCCGTCCCCGGACACACCGTCCCCGAACGCACCATCGCGGGGCGTGCCGTCCCCGGACACACCGTCCCCGAACGCACCATCGCGGGGCGCGCCGTCCCCGGACACACCGTCCCCGAACGCACCATCGCGGGGCGCGCCGTCCCCGGACACACCGTCCCCGAACGCACCATCGCGGGGCGCGTCCCGGTACGCGTCGGTCCCGGCGGCACCCAGGGCCCCGGCGGCGCCCCGGACGTCCGAGCCGTCCCCCTGGACGCCGACGTCGTCCGCCCGCACGCCCGCGCCGTCCCGCAGGCGCCCGGCGAAGCGTTTCAGCTCGGCGTACTGCCCCGCCAGCGACGCGGGGCCGTCACCGACCGGGTCCTTGAAGTAGAAGCCCAGTCCGCCCAGCGGACCGGACAGGCCCCGCTCCCGGGCGCGGGCCGCCAGCCGGGCCAGGTCGAGGACGAGCGGGGCGGCGAGCGCCGAGTCGCAGCCCTGCCAGGTGGTCTGGAGGATCATGCGGGCGCCGAGGAAGCCGTCGAAGGCGATGTGGTCCCAGGCGGTCTTCCAGTCGCCGAGCGAGGGCACGTCGTCGATGTGGACCTCGCCCTCGGGCACGGCACCGAGGGTGTCGGCGAGGACGCGTTCCTTGCCGGCGTTCTTCGCGGCGGCCGCCGCCGGGTCGGCGAGTGCGGCACCGTCGCCGCCGCCCAGCAGGTTCGTGCCCGACCAGGCCCGGACCGTCAGCGCCCGCTGCGCGAACATCGGGCCCAGCACCGAGCGCAGCAGGGTCTGCCCGGTCTTGCCGTCGCGGCCCGCGTACGGCAGGCCCGAGGCCTCGGCGAGCGGGGCCAGCGCCGGGTGGTGCAGGCCCGTGGAGGGGGTGAAGTTGACGTAGGGGCAGTCGGCGCGCAGGGCCGCCGCCGCGTAGAGGGAGCTGGGCGGCAGCGAGCCGTCGGTGGGGGCCGGCTCGGTGGAGGCGACGTTCACCACGACGGCGCCCGTGAGGTCGTGACGGCGGACGAAGTCGCGGATGTCGGCCGCGAACACGTCGATCCAGTCGTCGTCGGTGCGGGCGGGCCCGCCGTCCAGGTCGCCGGGCAGGGGGCCGCCGGGCCTGATCTCCCGGTCGGCGGCGACGAGTTCGGCGTGGACGGCGGAGGGCAGGCCGTGCGGCAGCACACCGCCGGCGGCGAGGTGCTCGGCACGCTTGGGCAGCGGGCAGTCGAGGGTGTCGTGACCGCCGAAGACGAGGGACGACAACGATGGCAGACCGCACCCGGCGAAGTCCGGGGTCTCGGTGACCATACCGGTCGGCGGGTGGAGCCCGGCGGCGACGGCGGCACAGCCCGCGATCGCGGTCGTGGCCACGGAGCCGCGCGCCCCGATGAGCCAGACGCCGAAGCGCGGGGCCGTGGAGGGGACGGGCGGGGACGGTTCGGCGGACATGGGCAGCCTCCTTGTCGTACGCGAACCCGGTGCGAGCGCCGGAAGAGGGGGTGCCGGGCGCGGTGGCCCCGGCGGGACGGCGGGCGGAGGTCCGGCGTCCTCCGCCCGCCGCCGTTCCGGTTGCCCCGAGGGGCGATTACCCCGGAGGGCGGTTGCCCCGAAGGGGCGGGCAGCCCTAGGAGGGCAGTTCCTTCAGCTGGATATTGCGGAAGGAGACCTGGTCGTCGGCGCCGTGGTTCTGCAGGCCGATGTAGCCGTCGGTCAGGCTCCGCTCGGGGTCCTTGTTGGTGAAGTCGTTGATCTTTACTCCGTTGAGGAACACCTGGAGGCGTTCGCCGCGGACCTTGATCTCGTAGGAGTTCCACTGGCCGGGTGGCCGCAGGACCTGGTCACGGGCCTTGATGTTCGCCGACTTGAACGAGTAGACGGAGCCCGTGGTGCGGTCGGGCGCGTCGGTGGCGTCGATCTGGATCTCGTAGCCCTTGTTCACCGCGGACCAGGGGTCGTCGGAGGCCGGGAAGCCCACGAAGATCCCGGAGTTGTCGTCGCCCCGCATCTTCCAGTCGAGCTTGAGGGAGTACGACTCCAGCTCCTTGGCCTGGTACCAGAGCAGGCCCATGCCGCCCTCGGACCGCATGGTGCCGTCCTTGACGGTGAACTGGCCGGGGCCGCCCTGCTTCCAGCCGTCCAGGGTCTCGCCGTTGAAGATGTCCCGGTAGCCCTTGGCCGGCTTGCAGTCGGCCTTGACCTGGCCGGTGGCGTACCGCATGCCGCCGAGCAGGTGGGCGCGGAAGGCCTCGTCGGCGTAGGACTCCTTGGTGTGGCCCATACCGGTGTAGAAGGAGCGGCCGCCGCCGTAGCTCTGGCACCAGGCGATCGGGTGGTCGCCCTTCATGTTCCCGCCGTCGTAGCTGGTCTCGTCGAGGGTGGCGAGGACCTTGGCCTGCTCGCGGGGGTTGGTGCGGTAGTTGTACCACTCGTCGGTGCGCTCCCAGGTGTCGCCGAGGTGCGCGGTGGACGGATGGTCGTGGTCGTGGACGCGCACGGTGGCCTTCTGGATGGCCGGGTGCGAGTCGAAGTAGGCGCCGACCAGGCCGCCGTAGAACTCCCAGTCGTACTCGGTGTCGGCGGCGGCGTGGATGCCCATGTAGCCGCCGCCGTTCTCGACGTAGCTCTCGAACGCCTTCTGCTGGTCGGCGTTGAGCACGTCACCGGTCGTCGACAGGAAGGCGACCGCGTCGTACTTGGCGAGGTTGGCCGCGGTGAACTGGCGGGCCTCCTCGGTGGCCGTGACCGAGATGCCGGCCGGGGCGCCCAGTTCCTTCAGGGCGGCGATGCCCTCCGGGATGGAGTCGTGGCGGAAGCCGGCCGTCTTGGAGAAGACCAGGACCTTCTTGCCCTTCTTGAACGGCTCCTTGGAGAACTCGAAGTCGTCCACGTCGTAGAGCGCGCCGTCCCCGCCGCGGAAGACCAGGTAGATCTCCGTGGTGCGTCCCGGGAGCGACCGCAGCGGCACGTCGACGTTCTGGAACGTCTCCCAGCTGCCGGTCGGCGGAATGTACGCGGAGCCGTGCAGCTTGCCGGTGGGCGAGCCGGTGCGCAGCTCGATGAAGCCGCCGGAGCCGCCGGAGGAGGCGCGAACGGTCAGCTTCTTCTGCCCGTCGAACTTGTAGGGGCTGAAGGAGATCCAGTCGCCGTCGTTGATGTCGCCGACGGTCTTGCCGCCGTTGGCGCCGGACTTGTCGTACGTCCTGATGCCCGACTGGGTGGTGAAGTGCTCGGCCTGGCGGTGCGGCGGCTGGATCACGGTGCGCGCGGTGCCGGTCAGGGCTTCCTGGCCGCCTGCCCCGCCGTCGGTGTAGCTCGCGCCGACGACGCCGTAGATGTTGGCGTTGGGGTCGTGGCCGCCGTCGCCGGGCGGCGGGTTGAGGGTGCCCTGACAGCCCGTCTCGCTGGTCAGCTCGTGGGCGTGGGAGTCGTGGCCGAGGCTGTAGACGACCTTGACCTTGGAGCAGTCGACCGTCTCCTCGGGGTCGGTGACCTTCACCTTGAAGGGGACGGGCTCCCCCATGGGCAGCAGGGTTCCGTTGCCCGGGACCTCGATCTTCACCTTGGGCTCGGTGTTGCCGACGACGACGCGGACGCTGGCGTTGCCGGTGTTGCCCTCGGGGTCCTCGGCGGTGAAGGTCGCGGTGTAGGTACCGACCTTCTTGTACTTGTGGGTGGGGGCCAGGCCCTCGCCCTCGGTGCCGTCGCCGAAGTCCCAGCTGTAGGTGAGGTCCGGCGAGTCGGCGTCCTTGGCGGAGGCGGTGAACCCGACCTTCAGGCCGGCCGCGCCGGACGTCTTGTCGGCGCTGACTTCCGCGATCGGTGAGAAGCCGTCCTCGGCGTTCTCGATCCGGTACAGCGCGGAGTGCTCGTCGCCCTGGAACCAGGAGACACCGTAGTCGAGGACGTAGAGCGCGCCGTCGGGGCCGAACTCCATGTCCATGATCTGGGTGCCGGTCCACGGGAAGTCGTTGATCTTCGCGACCGTACCGTCAGGTCCGTCTTCGGTCTGCTCGATCCGCTTGATCCAGCGGCGGCCGAACTCGCCCGCGAAGAAGTCGCCGTCGAACTCCTCCGGGAACTTCACCGAGGAGTCCAGCTCCGGGTCGTAGCGGTAGACCGGGCCGGCCATCGGGGACTCGGAGCCGCTGCCGAACTCGGGGACGCTGCCGCCGTCGTACGGGATCCAGGCGGGCTGGGCGGGCGGCAGGTCGACCAGACCGGTGTTGTGCCGCGAGGTGTTCTTCGGGGCGGCGCAGTCGAACTTCTCGCCGGAAGCACCGGTGGCGAAGTCGTGGTCGACGTAGGCGTCGTTGGCGCCGGTGCAGAACGGCCAGCCGAAGTTGGCGGCCTCGGTGACCTTGGCGAACTCGACCTGGCCCGCCGGGCCCCGGTTCGGGTCGGCGGTGCCGGCGTCGGGGCCGTAGTCACCGACGTAGACGGTGCCGGTCTTGTCGTCGACGCTCATCCGGAACGGGTTGCGAAAGCCCATCGCGTAGATCTCGGGGCGGGTCTTCTCGGTGCCGGGGGCGAAGAGGTTTCCGTCCGGGACCGTGTACGAGCCGTCCTCGGCGACCTTGATGCGCAGGATCTTGCCGCGCAGGTCGTTGGTGTTGCCGGAGCTGCGGCGGGCGTCGAAGGCCGGGTTGCGGTTCTCCCGCTCGTCGATCGGCGTGTAGCCGTCGGAGGCGAAGGGGTTGGTGTCGTCGCCGGTGGACAGGTAGAGGTTGCCCTCGGCGTCGAAGTCGATGTCGCCGCCGACGTGGCAGCAGGTGCCGCGGGAGGCCGCGACGTCCAGGACCTTCTTCTCGCTGGCCATGTCCAGCGTGCCGTTGGGGTTGAGGACGAAGCGGGAGAGGCGGTTGACGCCGTCGAACTTCTCGAAGTCCTCGGCGGTGCCGGTCTCGGGGGCGTCGCCCGCGGGGGTGTCGAGCGGCGGGGCGTAGTAGAGGTAGATCGCCCGGTTGTTCTCGAAGTCCGGGTCTACACCTACGCCCTGCAGGCCCTCCTCGTCGTGGCTGTAGACGTCGAGCCTGCCGGCGACCTTGGTGACGCCGCCCTGGTCGGTGATGCGCAGGGTGCCGTCGCGCGAGGTGTGCAGGACGCTGCGGTTCGGGAGGACGGCGAGCGACATCGGCTCGCCCGTCTCGGGCTCGCCCTTGGCGAGCGGTACCTGCTGGAACCGCCCCTCGGCGGCGGCCGGCGCGTCGGCCGCCGGCTGGGCTCCGGCGACGGTCGCCGGGGTGCCCACGGCCAGCATCAGGCCGGTGGCCAGGGCGAGGGCGGTACGGAACGCGGGACGCCTCGTGGTGCGGGTGCCTCTGGGTCTGCTTCTGTGCACGAAGTCCCTCCGGGAACGGGATGGGCCGTACGGGATGGTGCGAAGACGTGCGGTACGTGCGAGAGGAGACGTGCGGTGCGGGCGCCGGGGTGCGCCGTCACCCCGGAGGCGTGAGTGTCCTGAACACTTCAGCGACGGTAGCCGCGTTCGTCCTGAGCCAACAGCCCCAGGGCCGGAAATAGTTGAACTTCATCTCATCACAGGACAAAGCGGCATCCGGGCAGGCCGGACCGGGGACCGGCAGGGGCGCTTCCGGGCCTCCCGGTCCCCGCCCCGGCCTGCTGCCGGGCCTGCGGATCAGCTGTTGAACGCGGCGTCGAAGGACGCGGTCGGCGGCTCGAAGTCGAATGCCTTGAGCCGGGTGAGGGCCTCGGGGGCGCCCTGGAGGCGGTCCATGCCGGCGTCCTCCCACTCCACGGAGACGGGGCCCTGGTAGTCGATGGAGCGCAGCATCCGGAAGACGTCCTCCCAGGGGACGTCGCCGTGGCCGGCCGACACGAAGTCCCAGCCGCGGCGCGGGTCGCCCCACGGCAGGTGGGAGCCGAGCCGCCCGTTGCGGCCGTCGAGGCGCCTGCGGGCCTCCTTGCAGTCGACGTGGTAGATCCGGTCGCGGAAGTCCCACAGGAAGCCGACCGGGTCGAGGTCCTGCCACACGAAGTGCGAGGGGTCGAAGTTGAGACCGAAGGCCGGGCGGTGGTCCACCGCCTCCAGCGCCCGCTGGGTCGTCCAGTAGTCGTAGGCGATCTCGCTGGGGTGGACCTCGTGGGCGAACCGCACGCCCTCGGCGTCGAAGACGTCGAGGATGGGGTTCCAGCGGTCGGCGAAGTCCTGGTAACCCCGTTCGATCATGGAATCCGGGGCGGGCGGGAACATGGCGACCAGGTGCCAGATCGCCGATCCGGTGAAGCCGATGACGGTGTCGACGCCGAAGCGCGCGGCGGCCCGCGCGGTGTCCTTGATCTCGGCCGCGGCCCGCTGCCGTACGCCCTCGGCGTCGCCGTCGCCCCAGATGCGGGCGGGCAGGATGGCCTCGTGGCGTTCGTCGATGATCGCGTCGCAGACGGCCTGGCCGACCAGGTGGTTGGAGATCGCCCAGCACTTCAGCCCGTACTTGTCGAGCAGCTGGTGGCGCGAGTCCACGTAGGACGGGTCGGCCAGCGCCTTGTCGACCTCGAAGTGGTCGCCCCAGCAGGCGAGTTCCAGACCGTCGTAACCGAAGTCGCGGGCGAGCCGGCAGACCTCCTCCAGCGGCAGGTCCGCCCACTGGCCGGTGAAGAGAGTGAAATTGCGTGGCACGGGACGCTCCTGTTCAGACCACTACGGGGGTGTAGACGGAGTTCTTCTCGGCGCTCTCCTCGACCGCCGCCAGCACGCGCTGCACCTGCAGCCCGTCGGCGAAGGACGGTTCGGGCCGGCGGCCCTCGGCGACGGCGTGGACGAGGTCGCGCACCTGGTGGACGAAGGTGTGCTCGTAGCCGAGGCCGTGGCCCGGCGGCCACCAGGCGTCCAGGTAGGGGTGCTCGGGTTCGGTGACAAGGATGCGGCGGAAACCGGCGTGCTCCGCCGGTTCCGTACCGTCGTGGTACTCCAGCTCGTTGAGCCGCTCCAGGTCGAAGGCGAGCGATCCGCGCTCACCGTTGAGTTCGATGCGCAGGGCGTTCTTGCGGCCGGTGGCGTAGCGGGTGGCCTCGAAGGAGACCAGGGCGCCGGAGGTGAGGCGGCCGGTGAACACGGCGGCGTCGTCCACGGTGACCTGCCCGGTGCGGCCGTCGGCGGAGCCCGCCGACAGGCCCCGGGCGGCGCCCTCGGGCAGCGGGCGTTCCCGTACGAAGGTCTCGGTGAGGGCGGAGACGCCCGCGATCCGCTCCCCCGTCAGGTACTGCGCGAGGTCGACGATGTGGGCGCCCAGGTCGCCGAGGGCTCCCGAGCCGGCCAGTTCCTTGCGCAGCCGCCAGGTCAGCGGCGCCTTCGGGTCGACCAGCCAGTCCTGGAGGTACGTGACCCGCACGTGCCGCAGCCGGCCGACGCGGCCCTCGGCCACCATCCGCCGGGCCAGGGCGGTGGCGGGTACCCGGCGGTAGTTGAAGCCGGCCATGGCCAGTTGGCCGCGGGCGCCGGCCTCCTCGGCGGCCCGGGTCATCGCCTCCGCCTCCGCGACCGTGTTGGCCAGCGGCTTCTCGCACAGCACGTGCTTGCCGGCGGCGAGCGCGGCCAGCGCGATCTCGGCGTGGCTGTCGCCGGGGGTGCAGATGTCGACGAGGTCGATGTCGTCCCGTGCCACCAGGGTCCGCCAGTCGGTCTCGGTGCTCTCCCAGCCGTGCCGGTCGGCAGCCGTGCGGACGGCGTCGGCGTCCCGGCCGCAGATGGCCGCCTGTACCGGGTTCAGCGGCAGGTCGAAGACCCGGCCGGCGGTGCGCCAGCCCTGGGAGTGTGCGGCGCCCATGAAGGCGTAGCCGACCATGCCGACGCGCAGTGGCGGTCTGGTCGCGGACGCCCCCGTCGCTCCGGTCCCGGTTCCGTTGCCGGCCCCGCTCCCGGTGGCCGACCGGTGTTCCCCGGCCCCCTCGGGCTGCTGCGGCTGTCCCATGCGGATGTCCTCCTCGTCGTCGTGGCGCGGTGGGGGGTGGGCTCCGCCCCGGCCGGCTGGTCGGGCCGGTCCGGGGCGGCGGCCCTCACTTGAAGCCCGTGGACATGTACTGGTCGACGTTCTCCTTGTCGACGACGGCCGAGTAGCAGGTGACGGTCGACGGGATCTCGAACTCGGCGAGGCCGCTGACCCCCTTGCCCTGGCCGAGCGCACGGGCGAGGTCGATGGCGGAGGCGGCCATGGTCGGCGGGTACAGCACGGTCGCCTTCAGCACGCCGCTGTCCGCCTTGATGGCCTGGAAGGCGGAGAGCGCGCCCGCGCCGCCGACCATCAGGAAGTCGTCGCGCCCGGCCTGCTCGATGGCGCGCAGCGCGCCCACGCCCTGGTCGTCGTCGTGGTTCCACAGGGCGTCGAACTGGGACTGGGCCTGGAGCAGCTGCGCCATCTTGGCCTGTCCCGACTCGACGGTGAACTCGGCGGCCTGGCGGGCCACCTTCTGGATGTTCGGGTAGTTCTTCAGGCCGTCGTCGAAGCCCTTGGTGCGCTGCTGGGTCAGCTCCAGGTTGTCGAGGCCGGCCAGCTCGATGACCTTGGCGTTCTGCTTGTCCTTGAGCTTCTCGCCGATGTAGTGGGCGGCGTTGAGGCCCATGCCGTAGTTGTCGCCGCCGATCCAGCAGCGGTAGGCCTGCGGGCTGTTGAAGATGCGGTCGAGGTTGACGACCGGTATCCCGGCGCGCATCGCCTTGAGTCCGATCTGGGTCAGCGCCTTGCCGTCGGCGGGCAGGATGACCAGGACGTCGACCTTCTTGTTGATGAGGGTCTCGATCTGGCCGATCTGCTGGGCGGTGTCGTTGGAACCCTCGGTCACCTCCATGGTGACGTCGGAGTACTTCTCGGCGCGCTTCTCGGCCTGGTCGTTGACGGCGTTGAGCCAGCCGTGGTCGGCCAGCGGGCCGGCGTAGCCGATGGTGACCTGCTTGCCCGGCTTGTCGTCGGCGGCCGGCTGGGTGTCCGCGGCCTTGTCGCCGCCGTCGTCGGGTTCGTTGCTCGTGCACCCGGTGAGGACGGCACCGGCGGACACGGCGGCGGCTCCGAAGAGCAGCCCTCTGCGGCTCGTGAGGTTCGTCATGACGGTGGACCCTTTCCTCAATGCGTGCTTGCGGTACGGCGCTGGACCAGCACGGCGGCGACGATGATCGCTCCCTTGGCGATCTGCTGGACGGCGGTCTCGAGGTTGTTCAGGGCGAAGATGTTGGTGATGGTGGTGAAGATCAGGACCCCGAGCACGGAGCCGACGATGGTGCCGCGGCCGCCGCTGAGCAGGGTGCCGCCGATGATCGCGGCGGCGATGGCGTCGAGTTCGTAGAGGTTGCCGTTGGTGTTCTGGCCGGAGCCGGCCAGGGAGATCAGCAGGAAGGCGGCGATGCCGCAGCACAGCCCGGACAGCAGGTAGAGGTAGAGCCGCTGGCGGCGGACGTCGATACCGGCGAGGCGTGCGGCCTCCGGGTTGCCGCCGACGGCGACGGTGCGGCGGCCGAAGGTGGTCCGGTTGAGCACCAGCCAGCCGATGACGGTGACGGCCGCGAAGACCAGGACCAGCGGCGGGACGCCGAGGACGTAGTAGTCGCGCTCGGCGAGGTCCAGGACACTGGGGACCGTGACGACCTGGGTGCGTCCGTCGGTGATCTGGAGCGCGAGACCGCGGGCCGAGGCCAGCATGGCGAGGGTGGCGATGAACGGGACCATGCGGCCGAAGGCGATGAGCACCCCGTTGACCAGTCCGCAGCCCACTCCCACCACGATCGCCGTGAAGAGGATGCCGAAGAAGCCGAACTCCTGGGTGGCGACGGTGGTCGCCCACACCGACGCCAGGGCGACGATGGCGCCCACGGACAGGTCGATGCCCCCGGAGATGATCACGAAGGTCATGCCGACGGTGACGACACCGATCACGGACGCCTGGGTGAGCACCAGTTGGAGGTTGCGGGTGTCGAGGAACGAGTCGGGCTGGGTGATGCCGCCGATGAGGACCAGTGCGGCGAGCACGCCGAGCAGGGTGAGGGTGCGGACGTCGGCGCGGCCCAACTGGACCCGCCAGGCGGGCGGACCGTCCACCGGTGCCGCCTTGCCGGTGCCGTCCCGGGGCGGGGACACGTGCTGCGTCATGACGCCGGGCTTCCTTCCATCACGAGGTCGAGTACGCGGTGTTCGTCGAGTTCGCGGGCGGGGGCCTCGTGCACGACCCGGCCCTCGCGCAGTACCAGCACGCGGTCGGCGAGGCCGAGTACCTCGGGCACCTCGCTGGAGACCAGCAGGACGGCGAGGCCCTCGTCGGCGAGGCGGCGGACGACCGCGTAGAGCTCGGCGCGGGCGCCGACGTCGACGCCGCGGGTGGGTTCGTCGAGCAGCAGGACCTTGCAGCCGCGCAGCAGCCAGCGGGCCAGGACCGCCTTCTGCTGGTTGCCGCCGGACAGGGTGCGCACGGGCACGGAGGGGTTGTCGGGCCGCAGGGACAGCTCCCGGGTCGCCGCGCGCGCCGCGTCCAGTTCGGCGCCGCGGTCGAGCCAGCCGCCGCGCGAGAAGCGGGACATGGCGGAGACCGACACGTTGCGGGTGACGGACTCCAGCATCAGCAGGGCCTGCGCCTTGCGCTCCTCGGGGGCGAGCCCGAGCCCGGCGCGGACGGCGGCGCGCACGCTGCCCGGCCTGAGCGGGCGTCCCTCGACGAGGACCTGGCCGGTGCCCGCCTTGCGGGCGCCGTAGACCGTCTCCAGGATCTCGGAGCGGCCGGAGCCGACGAGTCCGGCGAGGCCGACGATCTCGCCGGGCCGGACCTCCAGGTCGAGGGCCTCGAACTCGCCCTCGCGGGACAGTCCCCTGACGCTCAGCACGGGCTCGCCCGCGGGCGGCGCGGCCGGCCGTTCCGGGAAGACGTACTCGACGTTGCGGCCGGTCATCAGCGCCACGACGTCGCGGGTGGGCGTCGACTCGGCGGGCAGCCCGCCCGCGACGGCCCGGCCGTCCTTGAGGACGGTGACCCGGTCGCCGATGCGGCGGATCTCCTCCAGGCGGTGCGAGATGTAGACGACGGCGACGCCGTCGGCGGTGAGGTCGGCGACGATGCGGAAGAGGTTGTCGACCTCGTCCGGGTCGAGCGCGGCGGACGGCTCGTCCATCACGATCAGCCGTACGTCGTGCGAGAGCGCACGCGCCATGGACACGATCTGCTGCTGCGCCGCCGAGAGCTCCCCGACGAGCCGCCCGGGGTCGACCTCCGGGTGCCCGAGCCGCTTCAGCAGCGCGGCCGTCGACTCCTTGGCGGCCTTCCCGCGTACGACGAAACCGGCCGAGGTCGGCTCGTGGCCGAGGTGGACGTTCTCGGCGACGGACATGTGCTCCACCAGGTCGAGTTCCTGGTAGATGGTGGCGATGCCGAGGCGCATGGCCGCGATGGGCGAGCGCAGCGTGACGTCCTCGCCGCGCCAGCTGATGGTGCCGGTGTCGGGCTGGTGGGCGCCGGCCAGCACCTTGATGAGGGTGGACTTGCCGGCGCCGTTCTGGCCGAGCAGGCAGTGCACCTCGCCGGCCTGGACGTCGAGGTCGACGCCGTCCAGGGCCCGGACTCCGGGGAACGACTTGGTGATGCCGGACATGCTGAGCAGCGGTGGTTCTGGTGCCATGTGAGGTCCCCTCGGCGGGCATGCGGGCCGGTGTCAGGGCAGAGCAGGGCAGGGCTGAGCAGATCATGGACAGGACGGGATGGAACAGGGCATACCGGGGTAGGGCGCTGTGCCGGGTGGTGCTGTGCGGGCCGTGAAGGCGGACGGTGGTGCCTACGCGGGTGAGAACAGGTGGTCGCTGATCAGCCGGGCTCCGCCGATGACTCCGGCGGAGGGGCCCAGCTCGCCCAGGACGATGGGCAGGTTGCCGGTCGCCAGTGGCAGCGACTGGCGGTAGACCTGGGTGCGGATCGCGGCGAGCAGATTGTGGCCGAGGCCGGTCACCCCGCCGCCGATCACCACCAGGCCCGGGTTGAAGAAGCTGACCAGACCGGCGATGACCTGGCCGGTGCTCCGGCCGCCCTCCCGGATCAGGTCGAGCGCGGTGGCGTCGCCCGCGGCGGCCGCCGCGGCGACGTCGGCGGCGCTGAGGCCCCCGCTCGCCTCCAGCCGGCCCGCGAGTTCGGCCGACCGCCCCTGCTGGGCGGCCTCGGTGGCGTCGCGGGCCAGGGCCGCGCCGCTGAAGTGGGCCTCCAGGCAGCCCCGGTTGCCGCAGGCGCACGGGCGGCCGTCGGGCACGGCCTGGATGTGCCCGATGTCGCCCGCGCTGCCCGTCGTACCGCGGTAGACCTCACCGCCGACGACGATGCCGCAGCCGATGCCGGTACCGATCTTGACGACGAGGAAGTCGTGCACGGTGCGGGCGACGCCCGCGTGCTGCTCCCCCAGCGCCATCAGGTTCACGTCGTTGTCGACCATGACCGGGCAGCCGAGTTCCTGGCTGAGCGCCTCCCGCACGGGAAAGCCGTCCCAGCCCGGCATGATCGGCGGGGCCACCGGCACGCCCTCGGGGAAGCGGACCGGCCCCGGGACGCCGATGCCGGCGCCGTCGAAACCCTCCGCGAGCCCCGAGGCACGCAACTTGGCGGCCATGGCCAGCACCTGCTCGAAGACCGCGACCGGTCCCTCGCGTACGTCCATGGGCTGGTTGATGTGCCCGAGGATCTCCAGCTCGGCGTTGGTGACGGCGACGTCGACCGAGGTCGCGCCGATGTCGACGCCGAGGAAGCGCAGTTCGGGATTGAGCCGGACGTTGTGGCTGCGGCGTCCGCCGCGCGAGGCGGCGAGCCCGTCGGCCACGACCAGCCCGGTCTCCAGCAGCCGGTCCACCTCGACGGCCAGCTTCGACCGGGAGAGGTCGACCTGGTCGCCGAGCTGGGCGCGGGAGTTGGGTCCCGAGTCGCGCAGCAGCTGGAGCAGTCGCGCCTGGTGGGTGTTGGCGGGTCGTGCGGTCATGCGTCTCACGAGCCCCTCCCCGCCTCAATCGGCCTTGAGTGTACCGGTTTCCGGCCACGTTCCTTGGCTTGCTTTCGGAGGGAACGTAGCAGTGGGCGCCCGGCGTGGGAAGAAGTCACGCACGAATTCCTGCGAACTTTCTCCACTGAGTGGACAAAGACGGGTCGGGTGTTCGCGGGCCCGGAACGCGGCAGAGCCGCCCGGCCATCGCGCCGGGCGGCCCGTGGACAGCCGCTGACCTCGTGTTCTCCTCCGCGATCCCTACGCTTCACCGCGTGCGTGGTAGGAACGCCGGGTGTGTTCGGTGTGCTCGCGCATGAGCCGCGTCGCCGTCTGCTCGTCCCGGTCGGTGATCGCGGTGATCAGCCGACGGTGCTCGATCCAGGACTGCCGGCCGCGCTGGCGGGCGATGGGCGTGTAGTACCAGCGGACCCGGCGGTCGACCTGCGCGGCGAGCTCGGCCAGGACGGCGTTGCCGGCCAGCTCCATGATCTTCGCGTGGAAGCGGGCGTTGGCGGCCACGGCCGCGTCCACGTCGTCCGCGGCGACGGCCGCCTCCCCCTCCTCGCACAGCTCCTCCAGGGCCGCCACGCCCACACTGGAGGCGTTCGCGGCGGCGAGCCGGGCGGCCTCGGCCTCCAGCAGCGTACGGACCGTCAGCAGCTGGTCGGCCTCCTCCTCCGTCGGCTCGTGCACGAAGGCCCCCTGCGCGGGCCGCAGATCGACCCAGCCCTCGGTGTTGAGCCGCTGCAGGGCTTCCCGCACGGGCTGCCTCGACACCCCGAGGTGGCCGGCGAGTTCGCTCTCGACGAGGTGCTGGCCGGGCCGGAGGGCCCGGGTCGTGATGAGTTCCAGCAGCGCCTCGTAGACGCGGTCGCGCAGCGGGCCGGGCCGTTCGAGTCTGGGCACCGCGCCCTGCGGCAGTCCTGCGGACAACATCGGTCCCCCTCGGAAGCGTGACGCCGGGCAGTGATTGTCTTTCGTCTACAGTCTACGGCGCGCATGTCCCGGCGGAGAGGGGTGTGGTACGTCACACCCGGGCCGTGCAGGCGGTGTTCAGGGGCAGCGGACGACCTGTCCGGCGTAGGAGAGGTTGCCGCCGAAGCCGAAGAGCAGCACCGGGTCGCCGCTGGTGATCTCGCCCCGCTCGACCAGCTTGGCGAGGGCGAGGGGGATGCTCGCCGCCGAGGTGTTGCCGGACTCCACGACATCGCGGGCGACGACGGCGTTCACGGCGCCGATCTTCGCGGCCAGGGGTTCGATGATGCGCAGGTTGGCCTGGTGCAGGACGACCGCGGCGAGGTCGGAGGGCGCGAGCCCGGACCGCTCGCAGGCCTGGCGGGCGATGGCGGGCAGCTTCGTGGTGGCCCAGCGGTAGACGCTCTGGCCCTCCTGCGCGAACCTCGGCGGGGTGCCCTCGATACGGACCGCGTTGCCCATCTCGGGCACCGACCCCCACAGCACGGGCCCGATCCCGGCCTCCTCGCCCGGCGCGCAGGCCTCCACCACGACCGCCCCCGCCCCGTCGCCGACCAGCACGCAGGTGGTGCGGTCGGACCAGTCGGTCACCTCGGACATCTTGTCGGCGCCGATGACCAGTGCCCGGCCGGCCGAGCCGGCCCGGACGGCGTGGTCGGCGGTGGCCAGGGCGTGGGTGAAGCCCGCGCAGACCACGTTCACGTCCAGCGCGGCGGGCCCGGGGATGCCGAGGCGGGCCGCGACGCGGGCGGCGGTGTTCGGGGAGCGGTCGATCGCCGTGGAGGTGGCGACCACGACCATGTCCACGTCGGCGGGCGTCACCCCGGCCGCCGCGAGCGCCTTGGCGGCGGCGTGGCCGGCCAGCTCGTCGACCGGCTCGTCGGGCCCGGCGATACGGCGGGAACTAATGCCGACCCGGCTCCTGATCCACTCGTCGCTGGTGTCGACCATGCCCGCCAGGTCCTCGTTGGTGAGGATTCCGGCGGGCTGGTAGTGGCCGACGGCGGTGATCCGGGAGCCGTGGTGCATGGGTGGAGTCCTCGCTGCCTCGGGTACGGGATCCACCAGTGTGATCAGTGACCGACGGGTACGAGGGCAGGTGAAGCGACAGGAAACGGCCGTCCGCCTTGTCGGCTTCGGTCAGCATCCCGGACGCTTCCGGGGCGTCACCCGGTGAACAGCTGGGTGGCCTTGCGGACGAGTTCGTACAGACCGTAGGCGAGCGGCGCCCCCACCCACAGCCAGGTGAAGGCGATCAGCGGCCGCCGGGAGGGGAGGTCAGGCGGACTCTGGCTGCTGTCGTGGGACATCGACGGCCTCCTTCCGCGCCGGGGCGGCGGACACGTGGTGGCGGGGGTGGACGGGGCGGACGAGCTCGTTGGCGACGAAGCCGACGACCAGCAGCCCGATCATGATGACGAAGGAGGTGCCGTACAGGGCGGCGCCGTGCTTGCCGGCCTCCTCCTGCCGGTCGGCGATCCAGTTCACGATCAGCGGCCCGAGGACGCCGGCCGCGGACCAGGCGGTCAGCAGCCGGCCGTGGATCGCGCCGACCTGGTAGGTGCCGAAGAGGTCCTTCAGATAGGCGGGGGCCGCGGCGAAGCCGCCGCCGTAGAAGGAGAGGACGACGAGGGCGCACAGCACGAACAGCGGCTTGGAGGAGTCGCCGAACAGGGCGATCAGCGTGTACATCAGCGCGCCGACGCCCAGGTAGACGCGGTAGATGTTCTTGCGTCCGATCAGGTCGGAGGCCGAGGACCAGCCGATGCGGCCCGCCATGTTGGCCGCCGACAGCAGCGCCACGAACCCTGCGGCGGCCGTCACCGAGACCGGTGCGGAGGTGTCGGCGAAGAAGTCGGTGATCATCGGCGCGGCCTTCTCCAGGATGCCGATGCCCGCCGTGACGTTCATGCAGAGCACGACCCACAGCAGCCAGAACTGCGGGGTGCGCATGGCGCCGCGCGCCGAGACCTGGACGCCTTCGAGGGCGACCGGGCCGCCGTCCGCCCGTTCCTCCGGGCGCGGCACCCGCACCAGCAGCACGCCCAGCAGCATGAAGACGGCGTACGCGAGCCCGTGCACGAGGAAGGCGAGGGCGATCCCGGAGTTGTCGGTGCCGAAGGACTTCAGCATCTGCGCGGACCAGGGCGAGGCGATGAGCGCGCCGCCGCCGAAGCCCATGATGGCGATGCCGGTGGCCATGCCGGGGCGGTCCGGGAACCACTTGATGAGTGTCGAGACGGGCGAGATGTAGCCGATGCCGAGGCCGATGCCGCCGACGAAGCCGTAGCCGAGGACGATCAGCCAGTACTGCTCCACCGCCGCGCCGAGCGCGGAGAGCAGGAAGCCGGACGAGAAGCAGACCAGGGCGACGGTCATCGCCCAGCGCGGGCCGTGCCGTTCCACGAGCGTGCCGCCGAAGGCGGCGGACAGCCCGAGCATGACGATGCCGAGCTGGAAGGGCAGCGCGCTCTGCGTGCCGCTGAGGCCGAGCGCGGACTCCAGGGGCGGCTTGAACACGGACCAGGCGTAGGCCTGGCCGATGGAGAGGTGGACGGAGAGCGCGGCGGGGGGAACGAGCCAGCGGCTCCAGCCCGGGGGCGCGACGGGGGGACTCATGGGTCCCCAACCGTAGGGACATGGAAAGCGGTTGAGAAGACGGTTGAGCGGACAACCACCGTCCTTGCACAAAGCCTTGCCGGGCCAACTTCCATACTGTAGACAATATTTCGTCGACATCATCATCGACGCCGCCTCCCTCATCGACAGTTCCGCGGTATCCCTCGACCGGACGGAGCTCGCCCACCATGAAAGTCGCAGTCCTCGGCGCCGGGGCGATCGGCGCCTACGTCGGTGCCGCGCTCCATCGTGCGGGCGCCGACGTGCACCTCATCGCCCGCGGACCGCATCTCGCGGCCATGAGGCAGTACGGAGTACGGGTGCGCAGTCCGCGCGGCGACTTCACCGCGCACCCCCGCGCCACCGACGACCCCGCCGAAGTCGGCCCGGCCGACTACGTGTTCCTGGGCCTCAAGGCGACCTCGTACGCGGCGTGCGGGCCGCTGATCGAGCCGCTGCTGCACGGCACCACGGCGATCGTGGCCGCCCAGAACGGCATTCCCTGGTGGTACTTCCACCGGCACGGCGGTCCTTACGACGGCCGCCGCCTGGAGAGCGTCGACCCCGGCGGCGCGGTCAGCGCCGTGCTCGCGCCCGAACGCGCCGTCGGCTGCGTCGTCTACGCGGCCACCGAACTCGAACAGCCCGGCGTCGTACGCCACGTGGAGGGCACCCGCTTCTCGGTCGGCGAACCGGGCCGCGGCGTCTCCGCGCGCTGCCTGGCGCTGAGCGGGGCGATGCGCGCGGGCGGCCTGAAGTGCCCGGTCGAACCGGACCTGCGCCAGGACATCTGGCTGAAGCTGCTGGGCAACATCTCCTTCAACCCGATCAGCGCCCTGGCCCGCGCCACCATGCGCCAGATGTGCCTGCACGGCGGCACCCGCCGGGTCATCGAGACGATGATGACCGAGACGCTCGCGGTCGCCGCGGCCCTCGGCTGCGAGGTCGGCGTCTCCATCGAACGCCGGCTCGCGGGCGCCGAACGGGTCGGCGACCACCGCACCTCCACGCTCCAGGACCTGGAGCGCGGCAAGCCGCTCGAACTCGACGTCCTGCTCGCCGCCGTCGTCGAACTGGCGGAGATCACCGGGGTTCCGGTGCCCACCCTGCGCACCGTGCACGCCCTGTCCGACCTGCTCGCGCTGAGGAGCGCCGCATGAGGAAACGGCAACCGAAGACCTACACCCGCCTCACCCATCCCCTGGTCCGCGACTCGCGCGACGAGCCCTTCCGCCGCGCCTGTTGGGACGAGGCCCTGGACCGCACCGCCCGGGGCCTGGCCGCGGCGCGCGGCGCGTTCGGCCTGTTCTCCTGCGCCCGCGCGACCAACGAGATGAACTACGTCGCCCAGAAGTTCGCACGGGTGGTCATGGGCACCCACAACGTCGACTCCTGCAACCGCACCTGCCACGCCCCGAGCGTCGCCGGACTCTCGGCCGCCTTCGGCTCGGGCGGCGGCACCTCCTCGTACGAGGAGATCGAGCACACCGACGTCATCGTGATGTGGGGCTCCAACGCCCGCTTCGCCCACCCCATCTTCTTCCAGCACGTGCTGAAGGGAATCCGGGGCGGCGCCCGCATGTACGCCGTCGACCCGCGCCGCACCTCCACCGCCGAGTGGGCGGAGAGCTGGCTCGGCCCGAACGTCGGCACCGACATCCCGCTGGCGCACGCGGTCGGCCGCGAGATCATCCACGCGGGGCTCGTCAACGAGGCGTTCGTCGAACGGGCCACCACCGGTTACGAGGAGTACCGGGCCCTCGTCGAACCGTGGACGCTCTCCCTCGCGGAGAAGGTGACCGGCGTGCCGGCGGCCGCCGTCCGCGACCTGGCGCACGCCTACGCCCGCGCCGAGCGCGCCCAGCTGTGCTGGACCCTCGGCATCACCGAGCACCACAACGGCACCGACAACGTCCGCGCGCTGATCAACCTCGCCCTGCTCACCGGCCACGTCGGCCGCTACGGCTCCGGTCTCCAGCCGCTGCGCGGGCAGAACAACGTGCAGGGCGGCGGCGACATGGGTGCGATCCCCAACCGGCTGCCCGGCTTCCAGGACGTCCTGGACGACGGTGTCCGCAGGAAGTTCGAGACGGCCTGGGACACGGCCGTCCCGGCGCACCACGGCCTCACCCTCACCCAGATGTTCGAGGCCATGGACGAGGGCACGCTGCGGGCCGTGTACTGCATCGGCGAGAACCCGGCCCAGTCGGAGGCCGACAGCGACCAGGCGGTGCGCCGCCTGCGGTCGCTGGACTTCCTCGTCGTCCAGGACATCTTCCTCACCCGCACCGCCGAACTGGCCGACGTGGTCCTCCCGGCCACCGCGGGCTGGGCGGAGACCGAGGGCACCACCACCAACAGCGAGCGGCGCGTCCAGCGCGTGCGCCGGGCCGTGACCCCGCCCGGCGAGGCCCGCGAGGACATCGACATCCTCTGCGACCTGGCGGCGCGCCTCGGCCACGACTGGAAGTACGCCGACGCCGAGGCGGTCTGGAACGAGCTGCGCTCCCTCTCGCCCGACCACCACGGCATGACCTACGCGCGCCTGGAGGAGCACCAGGGCATCCAGTGGCCGTGCCCGAGCACCGAGGAGTTGGAACCGACGTATCTGCACGGCAGGTTGTGGGACCCGGACCCGGCACGCCGCGGCCCCCGCGCGCCCTTCGGCCTCGTCCGGCACGACCCGCCCGTGGACCT
Organism: Streptomyces sp. M92; assembly: GCF_028473745.1. Lineage (NCBI taxonomy): Bacteria > Bacillati > Actinomycetota > Actinomycetes > Kitasatosporales > Streptomycetaceae > Streptomyces > Streptomyces sp. M92. Next base: position 4,478,062 of record NZ_CP101137.1, on the reverse strand, counting down.
CACCGACGAGGAGTACCCGATCCGCCTGACCACGGGCCGGCGCCTCGACTCCTACAACACCGGTGTACAGAGCGGAGGTTACGCCTCTCCTCTGCGGCGCGGCGAGTCCGTCGAACTGTGCCCGGAGGACGCCGAGCGCTACGGGGTCGTGGTGGGCGAGGAGGTACGTGTGACCTCGCGGCGCGGGTCGCTGCTCGCGCCCGTCTGGGTCGACACGGCGCTGCGTCCCGGGCTGGCCTTCATGAGCTTCCACTTCCCCGACGAGGTGGACACCAACCAGCTGACCATCGAGGCCAACTGCCCGATCGCCGGGACGGCGGAGTTCAAGGCCTCGGCGGTCCGGATCGAGAAGGTGAGCAGCGGTGGACCTGCGCTTCGGTGACAGCAAGCCCGCGGACGAGGAGCGCGAGGCCGTCGACGCCCTGCTCGGCCCGCCCGAGTCGTCCTGGGAGGGCGCCGACCGCACCGACGCGGACCTCAGGTGGGCGCGGGGCGGCAGGCAGGCCCGCGACCGCCGCGACCTGCTCCTCCCGGCCCTGCACGCGGTCAACGACCGGGTCGGCTGGATCAGCGAGGGCGCCCTGGACTACGTGTGCCGCCGTCTGACGGTCCCTCCGGCCGAGGCCTACGGCGTGGCGACCTTCTACGCGATGTTCTCCGTCCGCCCCCGCCCGGCCACGGTTCTCCACGTCTGCACCGACCTGGCGTGCACGGCGGCGGGCGCGGCAAAGCTGTGCGCGGACGTGGAGCGGCGGCTGGGTCCGGAGAGCGGGGTGAAGGTCGAACGCAGCCCGTGCCTGGGCCTGTGCGAGCGGGCACCGGCGGCACTGGTCGTGCGAGCGGGCAGGCCCTCAGCCCTTCCGGCGCAGGGTGGCTGTCCAGCCCGTCCGGCGTTCGAGGACGAGGCCGTCCAGGCCGAAGCGGGGGTGCGGGGGCGCAGCCCCCGGGGACGGGACGGGGAGGGGCGGCGGGGGCGAGACACCCTCCACGCCACCGCCGTATGCGCCCCCGCAACCCCGGCCACCGCACTCCACGCGGTCACCGCCCCGGAATCGGCCCCCGCCGAGCCCGCCCCCGCCCTCGCCGTCCCTCAGACCGGCGACCCCGACGCCGCCCTCACCCTCCTCGCCCGCATCGGCACCACCGACCCCGCCTCCCTCGACGACTACCGCGCCCACGGCGGCTACGCCGCCCTCCGCCGCGCCTTCGCCCTCGGCCCCGCCGGCGTCATCCGCGAGGTCACCGACGCCGGCCTGCTCGGCCGCGGCGGCGCCGCCTTCCCCACCGGCCGCAAGTGGCAGGCCACCGCCGCCCGGCCCGACCACCCGCACTACCTCGTCTGCAACGCCGACGAGTCCGAACCGGGCACCTTCAAGGACCGCGTCCTCATGGAGGGCGACCCGTACGCACTCGTCGAGGCGATGACCGTCGCCGCGTACGCGACCGGCGCCCACCGGGGCTACCTCTATCTCCGCGGCGAGTACCCGCGCGCCCTCGCCCGCCTGACCCACGCCGTCGCGCAGGCCCGTGCCCGCGGGCTGCTCGGCGACGACGTCCTGGGCCAGGGCTACGCCTTCGACATCGAGATCCGGCGCGGCGCGGGCGCGTACGTCTGCGGCGAGGAGACGGCCCTGTTCAACTCCATCGAGGGCCACCGGGGCGAACCGCGTTCCAAGCCGCCGTTCCCGGTCGAGAAGGGGCTGTTCGGCAGGCCCACGGTGGCGAACAACGTCGAGACGCTGGTCAACGTCCTGCCGATCCTCACCATGGGCGCCCAGGCGTACGCGTCGATCGGCACCCCCGCCTCCACCGGCCCGAAGCTGTTCTGCGTCTCGGGCAGCGTGGCCCGCCCCGGGGTCTACGAACTCCCCTTCGGCGCGACGCTGGGCGAACTGCTCACGCTCGCCGGCGCCCGGGACAACCTCCGCGCGGTCCTGCTCGGCGGCGCCGCCGGCGGCTTCGTGCGCCCCGGCGAACTCGGCATCCCCCTCACCTTCGAGGGCACCCGCGAGGCGGGCACGACACTCGGCTCCGGGGTCGTGATGGCCTTCGACGACACGGTGCCCCTCCCCCGCCTGCTGCTGCGCATCGCCGAGTTCTTCCGCGACGAGTCGTGCGGACAGTGCGTGCCCTGCCGGGTCGGGACCGTGCGCCAGGAGGAGGCGCTGCGCCGGATCGCCGAGCGCACGGGAGCCGACGCCTCCTTGGACATCACCCTTCTGCGCGAGGTCGGCCGGGCGATGCGGGACGCCTCGATCTGCGGCCTGGGGCAGACCGCGTGGAACGCCGTGGAATCCGCCATCGACCGTCTGGGGGCCTACGAATGACCGCGATCGAGCTCGGCGTGCCGCGCCGGCTGGTGGAGTTCACCCTCGACGGGCAGGAGGCCCGGGTCCCCGAGGGTTCGACGATCCTCGACGCCTGCCGGGCCGCCGGGAAGGACGTCCCGACGCTGTGCCAGGGCGACACGCTCACCCCGAAGAACGCCTGCCGGGTCTGCGTGGTCGAGGTCGAGGGCGCCCGCACCCTCGCCCCCGCCTGCTCCCGACGGGCGGAACCGGGCATGGTGGTGCGCACGGACACCGAGCGGGCCCGGCACAGCCGCAAGGTCGTCCTCGAACTGCTCGCCTCCTCCGTCGACCTGTCCACGACCCCGCAGGCCGCCGGGTGGCTGAAGGAGTACGAGGCGAAACCCGGCCGCTTCGGCCCGGACGCGGCCCGGGTCGACGAGGAACCGCGGATCGACAACGACCTGTACGTCCGCGACTACGGCAAGTGCATCCTCTGCTACAAGTGCGTGGACGCCTGCGGCGACCAGTGGCAGAACTCCTTCGCGATCTCCGTCTCGGGGCGCGGCTTCGACGCCCGGATCTCCGTCGAGCACGACGCCCCGCTGACCGACTCGGCGTGCGTCTACTGCGGAAACTGCATCGAGGTCTGCCCCACCGGGGCGCTGTCCTTCAGGTCGGAGTTCGACATGCGCGCGGCCGGCACCTGGGACGAGGAGCGGCAGACGGAGACGACCACCGTGTGCGCGTACTGCGGTGTGGGCTGCAACCTCACCCTCCACGTGCAGGACAATGAGATCGTGAAGGTCACCTCCCCGCACGACAATCCGGTGACCCACGGCAACCTCTGCATCAAGGGCCGCTTCGGCTACCAGCACGTACAGAACCGGGACTGACACACATGGGACGAGTCACGGAACGACGCAAGGTCATCCGCATCCGGGGCGGGGCGGTCTCCGCCCGGCCGGACACGCTCGTCGCCGAGGAACCACTGGAGATCCGGCTGAACGGCAAGCCGCTGGCGATCACGATGCGCACCCCGGGTGACGACTTCGCGCTGGCGGCCGGCTTCCTGGTGAGCGAGGGCGTGCTCGCCGGCCAGGACGACCTGCGGAACATCGTCTACTGCGCGGGTGCGAAGGAGGACGGCTCGAACACGTACAACGTGGTGGACGTGCGGACCGCCGCGCACGTGCCGGTCCCGGACATCACCCTGGAGCGGAACGTCTACACCACTTCCTCCTGCGGCCTGTGCGGCAAGGCGAGCCTGGACGCGGTGCGCACGACGGCCCGATGGCCCATCGCCGACACTCCCCCGGTCCGCGTCACCCCCGGACTGCTGGCGGGGCTGCCCGACCGGCTGCGCGCCGCCCAGCGGGTCTTCGACCGCACCGGGGGCCTGCACGCGGCGGCCCTGTTCGACGACGGCGGTGAACTGGTCGACGTACGGGAGGACGTGGGCCGGCACAACGCGGTCGACAAGCTGGTGGGCCGTGCGCTGCGGAACGGGGACCTGCCGCTGTCCCGCTCGGTGCTGCTGGTGTCGGGCCGGGCCTCGTTCGAGCTGGCGCAGAAGGCCGTGATGGCGGGCATCCCGGTGCTGGCCGCCGTGTCGGCGCCGTCCTCGCTCGCGGTGGACCTGGCCGCCGAGACGGGGCTGACCCTGGTGGGCTTCCTGCGCGGCGACTCCATGAACGTGTACGCGGGTGAGGACCGCGTCGTCCTCGGGGCCGCGGCCGTCCGGGGCTGACCGGCTCCCCGCGGCACGGCGGCGGGGCCCCGACCGGCGGGGAGCGCCCCCTGCGCCGCAGGGGCCCCGCCGTGATCCGGGCCCCCGGGAGCCCGGGTGCCGTACGGCGACACGCGAGCGAACGAATGGGGCGTATCAGACGCCTGACGCCCTGATCTACTGATGCCCTGACGACCGGCTCCGACCAGCCGCCTGAAGGGCAGACCGCTCCATGCCGTCACCTCCCCGCACACGTCCGCGCTCCCCCCTGCTCGCACTCGCCGCCCTGTTCGCCCTGGCCGCCTCCGCGCTGCCCGCCCCCGCCGTCCACGCCGAAGGCCGGGGCAGGGCCGGGGAGTTCGAGCAGCGGGTCCTCTTCCGGGCCGACCAGGACCGCGGCGGCTACGCCTGCTTCCGCATCCCGGCGATGGTGCGGACCACGGAGGGCACCCTGCTGGCCTTCGCCGAGGGGCGGGTCCTCGACTGCGGGGACGCCGGCGACATCGACATCGTCGTCAAGCGCTCCACGGACGGCGGGCGCACCTGGGGCCCGCTCCAGGTCGTCAACGAGGGCGGCGGCGACACCCACGGCAACCCGGCGCCGGTCGTGGACCGCGCCACCGGGCGCGTCCTGCTGCTCGAGACGTACAACGCGGGCCGCACGGACGGCGGCAACTGCGCGGTGCCCTGCGCCCGCACGCCCCACCTCCAGTACAGCGACGACGACGGCCGTACCTGGTCCGCGCCCCGCGACCTGAGCGACCAGATCCTGCCGCCCGGCTGGAACTCCTGGTACGCGACCGGCCCCGTGCACGGCGTCCAGCTCACCGGCGGCAGCCACGCCGGGCGGCTGGTGATCGGCGTCAACGCCGAGACCTGGGACGACGGCCGGGTCACCGCCAACCACGCGGCGCTCGTGGTCAGCGACGACGGCGGCGAGCACTGGAAGGCCGGGGCCACCGACACCTGGCCGGTGGCCGCCGACGGCACCTTCCGGCAGAAGCCGTCCGAACTCACCCTCGCCGAACGCGCCGACGGCTCGCTCCTGGTCAGCGGCCGGGAGGAGAACGGCACCGACCTCGGCCACCGCACCCAGGCCGTCAGCCGTGACGGCGGCGACAGCTTCGCCGCGCCGTTCCGGGCCCTGCCTGACCTGTACACCCCGCAGGTGCAGGGCGCCGTGCTCCGGCTCGGCGACCGCCTCCTGCTGTCCGCCCCCGCCGACCCCGACCGCCGCCGCACGATGACCGTCCGCTCCTCCTACGACGGCGGGGCGACCTGGGACAGCGTGGACCGCGGCACGGTCGTCACCCGGGACTGGTCCGGCTACTCCGACATGGCGGCCGTGGACGACGACGGGACGGTGGGCCTGCTGTACGAGGCCGGGCCGGTGGACGCCCGGGACGAGATCCGCTTCGCCCGATTCACCGAGGACTGGCTCCAGCCGCGCCGGGACGCCGGCCCCACCACCCCCGACCTCGGCTTCGGTGCCGCGCCCGCGGCCGTGCTGGGGGGCGCCGGGACGACGGAGGGCGCGGTGGGCGGCGCGCTCGCCCTCGACGGTGCCGACGACGCCGTACGCCTGCCGTACGACGAGCGGCTGCCGCTGGGGAGCGGGGACTTCACGGCGTCGCTGTGGTTCCGGTACTCGGCGGACGACGGGGAGCAGCCGCTGCTGTGGATGGGCGGGATCGGCACCCGCCGGCCCCAGGTGTGGTTGCGCGCCGAGCCCGGCAGCGACCGGATCCAGGGACTGATCACCGCGCGCGACGGCGGGGCGGCCCCGCGCTCGGCGTGGGTGCGTACCGACGGTGCCCACAACGACGGCCGCTGGCACCACCTGGCGCTCCGGCGCGGCGGCGGCCGGCTGACCCTCTTCCTCGACGGCGCGGCGGTCGGCACGGCGGACGTCCCCGGATCGGTGAGCCGCTACTCGCCGTTCGGCGTGCACATCGGCGAGCGGATGGACGGCCGGGCCCGCTTCACCGGCGCGATCGACGAGGTGCACGTGTGGAACCGGGCCCTGACCGACGAGGAGATCGCGGCCGGCAACCCGCCCTCGGCGCTGGGGAACACCGTGCTGCACCTGCCCATGGACGAGGTGTCGCCGGGCGGGTGAGACCACCGCCCCGGGTCAGCGGCCTCCGGCGCCCGCCGCCGCGCGTTCGGGAGGGGCGGCACCCTCCTCGGCGTCCGCCTCCGGGTCGTGCGACCGGCGCTTGGCGATGACCGCGCACACCATCAGCTGCATCTGGTGGAAGAGCATCAGCGGCAGCACGGCCAGCGAGGCCTGGGCACCGAACAGGACGCTCGCCATCGGCAGTCCGGCGGCGAGGGACTTCTTCGAACCGGCGAACTGGATCGCGATCCGGTCCGCCCGGCCGAAGCCCAGCGCCTTCGCCCCGTACCAGGTCAGCAGCAGCATCACGGCGAGCAGCACGGCCTGGACCGCCAGCAGCCCGGCCATCCGCGCCGGGCTCACCTGGTGCCAGACACCCTCGACCATGCCCTCGCTGAACGCCGTGTACACGACGAGGAGGATCGAACCGCGGTCGACGAGCCCGAGCACCTTCTTGTGCCGGGCGACGAACCCTCCGATCCAGCGGCGCAGCACCTGCCCGGCGGCGAACGGCACCAGCAGTTGCAGCACGATCTCCACCACCGAGTCGGCGGAGAACCCGCCCCCGTCGCCGCCCAGCAGCGCGGCCGCCAGCAGCGGCGTCACGACGATGCCGACCAGCGAGGAGAAGGAGCCCGCGCAGATCGCGGCGGGCACGTTGCCGCGGGCGATCGAGGTGAAGGCGATCGACGACTGGATGGTGGACGGCACCAGGGTGAGGAAGAGCAGGCCCTGGTAGAGGGGGTCGCTCAGGAAGACCGGGACGAGTCCCCGTGAGGCGAGGCCCAGCAGCGGGAAGACGACGAACGTGCAGGCCAGCACGGTGACGTGGAGGCGCCAGTGCCGCAGGCCGTCCGTCGCCTCACGGGTGGAGAGCCGGGCCCCGTAGAGGAAGAAGAGGAAGGCGATCGCGGCCGTGGAGGCACCGGAGGCGACGTCCGCGCCCGCACCCCGGGCCGGCAGCAGTGCCGCGAGGCCCACCGTCCCGAGCAGCAGCAGGATGTACGGGTCGATCGGCATCCAACGCGGCCGTCGCAGGCGTCTCACGGTGCTCCACTTGCTCGTTCTGCTCTGTCTACTCTGTCTGCTCTGTCTGCTCGTTGTACTCGTCTGTCGCGTTCCCGGGGCTCACGGGTCCCCGCTCCATCCTGCTCCCCCGCCCCGCGATCGGGAATCCCGTACACCGCTCTGACTGTCATCACGAACAGCGATAGGCTGGCGGAATGTACGAGCCGTCCCACCTGCGTACTTTCCTGTCGGTGGCACAGACGCTGAGCTTCACCCAGGCGGCCCGGCGGCTGGGGCTGCGCCAGTCGACCGTGAGCCAGCACGTGCGGCGGCTGGAGGACGCCGCCGGCCGGCAGCTCTTCAGCCGCGACACCCACTCCGTGGAGCTGACGGAGGACGGCGAGGCGATGCTCGGGTTCGCGCGCCGGATCCTGGAGGTGCACGAGCAGGCGTCGGCCTTCTTCGCCGGTACGCGGCTGCGCGGGCGGCTGCGGTTCGGGGCGTCCGAGGACTTCGTGCTCACCCGGCTGCCGGAGATCCTGGAGGGCTTCCGGCACGACCACCCCGAGGTCGACCTGGAGCTGACGGTGGAACTGTCGGGGACGCTGCACGAGCAGCTGGCCGCCGGGAAGCTGGACCTGGTTCTGGCCAAGCGGCGGCCCGAGGACCCGCGGGGCGAGCCGGTCTGGCGCGACCGGCTGGTGTGGATCGGCGCGGAGCGCCTGCGTCTCGACCCGGACCGTCCGGTGCCGCTCATCGTCTACCCGCCGCCCGGCATCACCCGCGCGCTGGCCTTCGACGCCCTGCAACGGCAGGGCCGCGAGTGGCGCGTCGCCTGCACCAGCGGCAGCCTGAACGGGCTGATCGCGGCCGCTCGCGCCGGTCTCGGCGTCATGGCGCACTCGCGGGGACTGATCCCGCCCGGCCTGGTGCGGGTGCCGGACCGGGCCGGGCTGCCGGAGCTCGGCCGGGTCGACTTCGTCCTGGTGCACGGCAGGCGGCGTCCCTCGGCGCAGGGCGCGGCGGACGCCCTGGCGGCCGCGATCCTGGCGGGCGGCGACCGTCTGCACCGATCGAGACGGGCCGCTCTCGGGTAGCCGGGCGACGCGTGGTGTGACACCTTCCCCGCCGCCCGCGCTGTAGGAGGGGAGGGCGTCGGCCGCCCCGCGACCGGCGGTAAGCGGGTCGTACAGATTCGGTGGAGATTACGCCACCGAAACTTACTCAAACGTCAGGAACGTGTCCGACCCTTCCCCATGTGAGCGCATTTCCTCCCGCTGACCAGCGCGGACCTGAGCACCGCTCGCGTTCGGCGCCCCTGCCGCCGCCGTTCCGCGTGGGGTAGCTTTCACCGCGCTGTGCGGGGCGTCACCCGGAACCAGGGAGCCAGGAGCGGGGAGCGGGGTTTGCGCGAGTTCACCAGTCCTCCGTCGACGTCGGCGCCACCGGTGGGCGGTCTGGCCGACGTCGTCTTCCGGCATGCCCAGGAGGACCCGGGACACATCGCGCTCGGCCGCAAGGACGACGCCGGGCAGTGGCGGGACGTGACCGCGGGCGCGTTCCGCGACGAGGTGCTGGCCCTCGCCAAGGGGCTGCTCGCCCAGGGCGTCCGCTTCGGTGACCGGGTCGCCATCATGTCCCGTACCCGCTACGAGTGGACGCTCTTCGACTTCGCCCTGTGGACGATCGGCGCCCAGGTGGTACCCGTCTACCCGACCTCCTCGGCCGAGCAGTGCCTGTGGATGCTCCACGACGCCGAGGTGACGGCCGCGGTCGTCGAGCACGAGGACCACGCGATGACCATCGCCATCGTCATCGACCGGCTGCCGCGCCTGCGCGGCCTGTGGCAGCTCGACTCCGGCGCCGTCCAGGAGCTGTACGACGCGGGCGCCCACCTCGACGACGAGGTGGTGCACCGGCACCGCAAGGCGGTCACACCGGACACGGTCGCCACCGTCATCTACACCTCGGGCACCACGGGCCGCCCCAAGGGCTGCGTGCTGACGCACGGCAACTTCATGTACGAGGCGGACACCGTCATAGAGCGCTGGGAGCCGGTCTTCCACTCCAAGAAGGGCGACGAGGCGGCGACGCTGCTGTTCCTGCCGCTCGCCCACGTCTTCGGGCGGATGGTGGAGGTCGCGGCGATCCGCGGCGGGGTCCGCTTCGGCCACCAGCCGCAGCTCAACGCCGCCGCGCTGCTGCCCGACCTGGCCGCGTTCCGGCCGACGTTCATCCTGGCCGTGCCGTACATCTTCGAGAAGGTGTTCCACGCGGCCCGGCGCAAGGCCGAGAAGGAGGGGAAGGGCGGCCCCTTCGAGAAGGCCGTGGACGTGGCCGTGAAGTACGCGGAGGCGGTGGAGGCGAGGGCCTGGGGCATCGGGCCGGGACCGTCGGCGGCCCTGCGCGTGCAGCACCAGTTCTTCGACAAGGTCGTCTACGCCAAGGTGCGGGCCGCGATGGGCGGCCGCATCCGCAACGCCATGTCGGGCGGCTCGGCGATGGACCGGCGGCTCGGACTGTTCTTCGCGGGCGCGGGCGTGCAGATCTACGAAGGCTACGGCTTGACCGAGTCCACCGCGGCGGCGACCGCCAACCCGCCCGAGCACACCCGCTACGGCACCGTCGGCCGGCCGATCCCCGGCGTCACCGTGCACATCGCGGACGACGGCGAGATCTGGCTGAACGGCGACAACGTCTTCCAGGGCTACCTCAACAACCCCAAGGCCACCGACGAGACCCTGCACGAGGGCTGGCTGGCCACCGGTGACCTGGGCGCGCTGGACGAGGACGGCTACCTCACCATCACCGGCCGCAAGAAGGAGATCCTGGTGACCTCCGGCGGCAAGAGCGTGTCCCCCGGGCTGCTGGAGGAGCGCGTCCGGGACCATCCGCTGGTCAACCAGTGCATCGTCGTCGGCAACGACCGCCCCTACGTGGCCGCCCTCATCACGCTGGACAACGAGGCGGTCGACCACTGGCTGGCGATGCGCAACAAACCCCGGATGCCCCCGGCCGAGCTGGTGCACGACGCCGACCTGGAGACGGAGGTGCGGCGCGCGGTCGTCGCCGCCAACACGCTGGTGTCGCAGGCCGAGTCGATCCGCACCTTCCGCATACTGGCCCAGCCGTTCACCGAGGAGCACGGGCTGCTCACCCCGTCGCTCAAGCTCAAGCGCAAGGCCATCGAGAACGCCTACGGCGCCGAGGTCGAGGCGCTTTACGAAGCGTGAGTTCACCGGTCAGGAATGCGTCACGGCCCGTGATCGTTGACGATGGGAGTACCACCTGACCACAACCGAAGGATCAAGAGCTCGTGAGCAGCAAGGTCCCCCCGATCATCCTGAACAACGGCGTCGAGATGCCCCAGCTGGGCTTCGGCGTCTGGCAGGTGCCGGACGACGAGGCCCAGGCGGCCGTCGCCCAGGCGCTGGAGGCCGGGTACCGCAGCATCGACACAGCGGCGATCTACGGCAACGAGGAGGGCACCGGCCAGGCGATCGCCGCCTCCGGCGTCCCCCGCGAGGATCTGTTCGTCACCACCAAGCTCTGGAACAGCGACCAGGGGTACGACTCCACCCTCCGCGCCTTCGACACGTCGCTGGCGAAGCTGGGCCTGGAGTACGTGGACCTGTACCTGATCCACTGGCCGATGCCGGCCAAGGAGCGCTACGTCGACACGTACAAGGCGTTCGAGAAGCTGCACGCCGACGGCCGCATCCGGGCCATCGGCGTCTCCAACTTCCTGCCGGAGCACTTGGAGCGGCTGATCGGCGAGACGTCGGTCGTCCCCGCCGTCAACCAGATCGAGCTGCACCCGCACCTCCAGCAGCACGCCGCCCGCGAGTACCACGCGGAGCAGGGCATCGCCACCGAGGCGTGGTCCCCGCTCGGCTCCGGCAAGGGCATCCTGGAGATCCCCGCGATCGTGGCGATCGCCCAGAAGCACGGCCGCAGCCCGGCCCAGGTGGTGCTGCGCTGGCACCTCCAGGTCGGCAACGTGGTGATCCCGAAGTCCGTGACGCCGTCGCGGATCAAGGAGAACATCGACGTGTTCGGCTTCAGCCTCGACACCGAGGACCTCGCGGCGATCAGCGCGCTGAACGAGGACCGGCGCACGGGCCCGGACCCGGCGGAGTTCAACGGGGAGTGAGGCGACGCCCGCGGGTGAGGGGTCCGGTCGTCGCGCCGGGCCCCTCACGTGTGTGCGGGCGGTGCGGTCAGGCGGGCCGCACCGCCGTGTAGACCGTGTGCGCCACCAGCACGAACACGTCCTGCCGCCGGTACGCGCTCGCCTCGTCGGCGGGGTCGAGCAGTCGGTCGAGGGTCTCCCGGTCGCCGGCGTCGAGGCCGTCGCCGAGGCGGTCGCGCAGTCGGGACAGGGACGTGGTGACGTAGGCGCGGGCCTCGTCCGACAGCGGCGCCGGCAGGTCCAGCAGGAAGCTGCGGGTGCCGGTGTGCTCGAGGCCCGCGGCGGTCAGCATCGCCGGCCAGTCCTCGGTCTCGGGCACGGAGCCGGGCGTGTCCGCGCGCATCTGCGCGAAGGCGTCCTCCTCCACGGCGTGCATCCTGGCCTGCAGCCCCGGGCGCCCGATCCCGATGTCGCGGGGCAGGAACCGGGCGGGCAGCCCGCCCTCCAGGACGGCCAGGGTGCCGCCCGGTGCGAGGTGCCCGGCGAGTGCGGCCACGGCCGCTCGCTGGTCGCCGAGGTGGTGCAGGCTCTGGCTCGCCCACATCAGGTCGGCCGGGTAGTCCAGCTCGCCCAGCACCCCGGGCAGCTCTCCGGCGAGGGTGCCGAAGCGGTCGGCGGCACCGAGGCGGGCGGCGCGGTCGCGGGCCCGCTCCAGCAGGGGCTCGGCGCCGTCGACGGCGAGGACGCGGGCGCCGGGGAAGGTGTCGGCGAACAGGCAGGAGACAACGCCGGGTCCGCTGCCGACGTCGACGACCAGGCCGGGGTCGGTCACCTCGCGTGCCAGCCAGGCCATGGCCTGCCGGTACAGCGGCGTGTACAGCTCCGCCTGGGCCTCCAGCAGCGGGGCCATCTCGGCCCAGTCCATGTCGGTGTGGTCGTGGTCGTGGCCGTGTCCGTGGCCGTGTCCGTGCCCGGTGTCGTGCCGGTGGGTGTCGTGGTGGTCGTGCGCCATGGTGATCAGCCTCCCGTTCGCGGTGCCGTCAGGGTGCGACGACGCACCGCGCGGAGGCAAATGAAGTTGCCGCGATCGCAAAAAGTACCGTCGGGGCCCGGCCGGGAGGTCCGGGCCCCGACGGCGTCAGCTACGCCGCGGTCCGCTCAGGACAGGGGCGGGTAGGCGTTCTTCATCAGCTCCTGGAACTGCGCGGAGAACCAGTGGCCGGAGATCGGGGCGTCGGGCAGCGCGCCGGAGGGGCTGTTGCCGTTGCGCGGGTTGCCCTCGTAGGTCGGGTCGCACATGCGGTCGAATCCCTTGCCCTCGTCGTTCGGGATCTCCTCGCTCGCGCCGTCGGACTCACCCGGGGGCTTCATCCACACGTACGCGTCGATCCCGGCGGCGGGGCTGGCCTGCGGACGCTCACCGAGACCGGCTCCAGCCTGGTTGCACCAGTTGCCGGGGTTGATGCGGCGGTCGTAGCGGCCGCCGTCCACGTAGGTGTTCACGTCGGTCATCGCGCCCGGTCCGCTGGGCCGCGCCTCGCCGCCCCAGCCGTTGCGTGAGGTGTCGATCAGCATGCCGAGGTTCTGGTCGAAGCCGATCGAGACCAGCTTGTCGCGCATGGCCTGGGCGTAGGACAGCTCGTCGGTGTACTGGTTCCAGTCGATCCAGTCGGACTGGCGCACGGTGGTTCCGTTGACCGAGTCCGTGATCTTGAAGTTCTCCTCCTTCAGGGCGCTGTAGTTGGCGGTGTTGACGATGAAGCCGTGCACGTCGTCGACGGTCGCGCCCTCGGTGGTGGCGGCGGTCTTGAACATGTCGGCGGAGGGGTCGAAGTTGCTGTCCCAGCCGAGCCAGCCGTGGTGGCCGGCGTCGACGTAGTTGTAGACGTTGCCGACGTCGCCGAGCTTGTTCAGGGCGTAGCCGACGCCCTTCTGGTAGTTGCCGTTGGCCTTCATGATGTCGCAGTTCTCCGTGGCGGTCGGCCGCCCGGAGACGTTGGTGACCAGGTTGGGCAGCGAGTCGATCTCGACCGTGGTGACGATCCTCAGGTCCGCGTACTTGGGGTCGGCGAGGATCTCGGCGATCGGGTCGATGTACTCGGTCTTGTACCGGCCGATCTCGTCCGGGCCCAGCTCGCCGTTGGAGGCGAGGGCGGCGCAGTCGCGTCCGGGCAGGTTGTAGATGACGAGCTGGACGACGAGTTCCCCGGAGCCCTTCTGTGTCAGCGCCTCGTCGAGGTGGTCGCGCAGTCCCATGCCGCCATTGACGCCCTCGATGGCGGCGGTCCGGTCGAGCCACACACCGGTGGGCTGGTCGGCGATGCGGTCGCCCCCGGGCTCGGCCGCCGCGTTGGCGCTCCACTCGGGGTTCACGTAGACCTTGGCGCCGTCGTAGGGGTTGTCCACCCGCTCGCCCTGCTCCGGCGGATCGGTCGGGTCCGGCGGGTCGGTCGGGTCGGGGTCGGTCGATCCGCCGTCGTCGACGTTGCAGGTCGCGCCGTTGAGGGTGAAGGTGCCGGGGACCGCGTTGCTTCCGCTGTAGGTGCCCTGGAAGCCGAAGCTCGCCGAACCTCCCGTGGAGAGCGTGCCGTTGTAGGCCTCGTTGGTCGCGGTGACGGCGGCGCCGCTCTGGCTGACCTTCGCGTTCCAGCTGTTGGTGACCTGCTGGCTGCCGGTGAACGTCCACCCCAGTGACCAACTGGAGGTCGCGGCGCCGTTGTTGGTGACGGTCACGGCGGCGGTGAAGCCGCTGCCCCAGTCGTTCTGCACCTGGTAGTCGACGGTGCAGGGGACGGCCGCCGCGCCGGCGCCGGCGGACTGCGCGGCGAAGGCCGTGCCGGAGGCCCCGGCGACCAGCGCCAGGGCGGCGAGCATCGCGGTTCTGCTGCGGGTCATGAGTGCGGGTTCCTTCTTTCGTGGGGTGCGCGTGCGTTCGGTCAGGGGTGCGCGTGCTGTTCGGTCCGAGGTGCGCGTGCTGGAAGTCCGGGGCCGCGCGCACCGGCGCGGCCCGCTTCCGGGCGGCACGGGGTGCCGTCGCGGACGGAGGTCAGGAACGGCCCGCGGGCACGGTGGAACCGCCCGGGGGGTGTGCGAGCCGGCACGCCGGCCGATGACGCGTCGGACGGGCCGCGGGCGCGGCTATAAGTCCTGAACGCGGAAGGTGGTGCGGGGGGTGGCGCATGAGCGACTCCTCGCAGTTCTGGCACGCCGTGACGGACGCGTCGACTGATGGAACCGCTCCCACTGGTGCCGACGAAGGTAGCGCCAAGTGACGGTGAAGAACAGAGGAGTTACCGATTTTCTCCCGGCGGCACCTGTCGAATCTTTTCGACTCTTCACACATCTTGACCGCGCTGACCCCCCTCCTCACTATGGGAGCGCTCCCACTGGTTCAAGGCTTGTTGCTCCTCCCCACACTCCCCGAGCCGCAAGGAGGAACCAGCACCATGCACCCCGCACCCAGACGCAGACGCCGCACCGCGCGGCGGCTGTGGACGGCCGCCCTGGCCGCCCTCGCGTTACCCCTCACCATGCTGGGCACCGGTTCGACTCCCGCCCAGGCGGCCGCACTCCAGTGCAGCGTGGACTACCGGACCAACGACTGGGGCTCCGGCTTCACCGCCGAGCTGACGCTCACCAACCGCGGCGCCGAAGCCATCGACGGCTGGACGCTGACGTACGACTACGCGGGCGACCAGAAGCTGACCAACGGCTGGAACGGCACCTGGAGCCAGTCCGGGAGGACCGTCACCGTCAAGAACGCCGCGTACAACGCCCGTGTCGCGGCCGGCGCCGCCGTCACCACCGGCGGGCAGTTCACCTACAGCGGCACCAACACCGCGCCGACGAGCTTCGCCGTCAACGGCACCACCTGCGCCGGGGCCCACCAGCCCCCGATCACGGTGCTGACCAGCCCGGAGCCGGGTTCGGTCTACTCGCAGGGCGAGGCCGTCCCGCTGGCCGCCACCGCGGCGGCCGCCGACGACGCCACCATCAGCAAGGTGGAGTTCTACGACGACACCACCCTGCTGGGCACCGACACCAGCGCGCCCTACACGCACTCGGCCTCTGGTTTGACCGTGGGCAGTCATTCGCTGGTGGCGAAGGCGTACGACAGCATGGGCGCCTCCGCCGCCTCGGTGCCGGTCGGCATCACGGTCGCCTCGGGACCGACCGTGGTCGCCACCCCCGCACAACTGGGCGTTCAGCAGGGCGAGTCCGGCACGTACGAGGTCAAGCTGTCGAAGGAGCCGGCCGCCGACGTGACGGTGACGACGGCCCGCGCGAGCGGCAACACGGGCCTGTCCGTCTCCGCCGGGGCGAGCCTCACCTTCACCCCGGGGAACTGGGACACCGCCCAGGAGGTGACCATCGCGGCCGACGCCTCGGGCACCGGCTCGGCGGTCTTCGAGTCGACGGCCCCCGGCCACGGCAAGGCCGCGGTCACCGTGACCCAGCTGGGCGCCCAGAAGGACTACGACGCCCGCTTCCTGGAGCTGTACGGGAAGATCACCGACCCGGCGAACGGCTACTTCTCCCCCGAGGGCATCCCGTACCACTCGGTCGAGACGCTGATCGTGGAGGCGCCGGACCACGGGCACGAGACCACGTCCGAGGCGTACAGCTACCTGCTGTGGCTCCAGGCCATGTACGGCAAGGTCACCGGCGACTGGGACCGGTTCAACAACGCCTGGGAGATCATGGAGACCTACATGATCCCCACCCACGCCGACCAGCCGACCAACTCGTCCTACAACGCGTCCGAGCCGGCGACCTACGCACCCGAGCTGGACACGCCGAGCGAGTACCCGGCGCCACTGGACGGCACGGTGCCGGTCGGCCGGGACCCGATCGCCGCCGAGCTGAAGTCGGCGTACGGCACGGACGACGTCTACGGCATGCACTGGCTCCAGGACGTCGACAACACCTACGGCTACGGCAACTCGCCCGGCAACTGCGAGGCCGGCCCCTCGGACACCGGCCCCTCCTACATCAACACCTTCCAGCGCGGCGCGCAGGAGTCGGTGTGGGAGACGGTGCCGCAGCCGACCTGCGACGCCTTCAAGTACGGCGGCCCCAACGGCTACCTGGACCTGTTCACGGGTGACGCCTCCTACGCGAAGCAGTGGAAGTTCACCAACGCCCCGGACGCCGACGCGCGGGCGGTGCAGGCGGCGTACTGGGCGGACGTCTGGGCCGAGGAGCAGGGCAGGGGCGACGAGATCGCCGGGACCCTCGACAAGGCCGCCAAGATGGGCGACTACCTGCGCTACGCCATGTACGACAAGTACTTCAAGAAGGTCGGGAACTGCGTGGGGCCGTCGAGCTGCCCGGCCGGCACCGGCAAGGACTCCTCGCACTACCTGCTGTCCTGGTACTACGCGTGGGGCGGCGCCGTCGACACCTCGGCGGGCTGGTCCTGGCGCATCGGCTCCAGCCACACCCACGGCGGCTACCAGAACCCGCTGGCGGCGTACGCGCTGAGCACGTACGACGACCTGAAGCCGAAGTCGGCGACGGGTACGGCGGACTGGGCCAAGTCCCTGGACCGGCAGATCGAGTTCTACCGCTGGCTCCAGTCCGACGAGGGCGCCATCGCGGGCGGCGCGACCAACAGCTGGGCGGGCCGGTACGCCACCCCGCCGGCCGGTACGCCGACCTTCTACGGCATGTACTACGACGAGAAGCCGGTGTACCACGACCCGCCGTCCAACCAGTGGTTCGGCTTCCAGGCGTGGTCCATGGAGCGGGTCGCCGAGTACTACCAGCAGAGCGGCGACGCGCGGGCGAAGGAGGTCCTGGACAAGTGGGTCGACTGGGCGCTGTCGGAGACCACGGTCAACCCGGACGGCACCTTCCTGATCCCGGCGACGCTGAAGTGGTCGGGGCAGCCCGACACCTGGAACGCGTCCTCCCCCGGTGACAACGCCGGCCTGCACGTCACCGTCGCCGACTACACCAACGACGTCGGTGTCGCCGCGGCGTACGCCAAGACCCTGACGTACTACGCCGACCGCTCCGGCGACACCGAGGCGGCGGCCACGGCCAAGGCGCTGCTGGACGGCATGTGGGAGAACAACCAGGACGCGCTCGGCATCGCCGTCCCGGAGACCCGCGCCGACTACAACCGCTTCGACGACCCGGTGCACGTGCCGGACGGCTGGACCGGGACCATGCCGAACGGCGACACGATCGACGCGTCGTCGACGTTCTCCTCGATCCGCTCCTTCTACCAGGACGACCCGGCCTGGTCGAAGATCGAGAGCTACCTCGCGGGCGGTGCCGCGCCCACGTTCACGTACCACCGTTTCTGGGCGCAGGCGGACATCGCCCTCGCCATGGGTTCGTACGCGGAGCTGCTCGAATAGTCCCCGCGAAGCGCTCCGCGGGGTGCGGGGCAGCCGTGCGTCGGCACCGCCCCGCGCCCCTTCGGAACGCTTGACGGCTCCGTGTGCGAGGTTCCGCCACCGGACGGCGGGGCCACCTGCCGGGCGGCCCTCGTCCACGCCGAGGGCCGCCCGGCCTCGCATGTGTTCTGTTCCTGACGGAAGGACGGTTCCCCACCGTGCGAAGAACCCGGATCCTCACAGTCCTGCTGGCCTTGGCCGCCGGCCTCCTGACCGGCGGCCCGCCCGCCGCGCTGGCCGCCGGTTCACCGGCGACGGCCGCCGTGGCCGCCGACTCCTACACCTGGAAGAACGCCCGCGTCGACGGGGGCGGCTTCGTCCCCGGCATCGTCTTCAACCGCTCCGAGAAGGACCTGGCCTACGCCCGCACCGACATCGGCGGCGCCTACCGCTGGGAGGAGGCGACGAAGAGCTGGACTCCCCTCCTCGACCACGTCGGCTGGGACGACTGGGGCCACACGGGCGTGGTCAGTGTCGCCTCCGACTCCGTCGACCCCGACCGGGTGTACGCGGCGGTCGGCACGTACACCAACGACTGGGACCCGGGCAACGGCGCGGTGCTGCGCTCCGCCGACCGGGGCGCGACGTGGGAGAAGGCCGACCTGCCGTTCAAGCTGGGCGGCAACATGCCGGGCCGCGGCATGGGCGAGCGCCTGGCCGTCGACCCGCACGACAACGACGTGCTGTACCTGGGCGCGCCCAGCGGCAACGGCCTGTGGCGCTCGACGGACGCGGGTGTCACCTGGTCCGAGGTGACGGCCTTCCCCAACCCCGGGAACTACGTGCAGGACCCCACGGACACGAGCGGCTACGCCTCCGACAACCAGGGCGTCGTCTGGGTCACCTTCGACGAGTCCACGGGTACGGCGGGCACCCCCACGAAGACGGTCTACGTGGGGGTCGCCGACAAGGAGAACGCCGTCTACCGCTCGACCGACGCGGGCGCGAGTTGGGAGCGGGTCGCCGGGCAGCCGACCGGCTACCTCGCCCACAAGGGCGTCCTGGACGCCGAGAACGGCTACCTGTACCTGGCCTACAGCGACACGGGCGGCCCCTACGACGGCGGCAAGGGCCGGCTGTACCGGTACGCGACGGCGACGGGCACCTGGACGGACATCAGCCCGGTCGCCGAGGCCGACACCTACTTCGGCTTCAGCGGACTGACCGTCGACCGGCAGAACCCCGGCACGGTGATGGCGACGGCGTACAGCTCCTGGTGGCCGGACACGCAGATCTACCGCTCCACGGACAGCGGCGCGACGTGGACGCAGGCATGGGAGTACACGTCGTACCCGGCCCGCGAGAACCGCTACACCATGGACGTCTCCTCGTCCCCGTGGCTGACCTGGGGCGCGAATCCGAGCCCGCCCGAGCAGACGCCGAAGCTGGGCTGGATGACGGAGACGCTGGAGATCGACCCGTTCGACTCGGACCGGATGATGTACGGGACCGGGGCGACCGTCTACGGCACGGAGAACCTCACGAACTGGGACGACGAGGGCGGCCAGTTCGCCATCGAGCCCATGGTCCGCGGGCTGGAGGAGACGGCGGTGAACGACCTGGCCGCTCCCCCGTCGGGCGCCCCGCTGCTCAGCGCGCTGGGTGACATCGGCGGCTTCCGGCACACGAGCCTGACCGAGGTGCCGTCGATGATGTTCACCTCCCCGAACTTCACCTCCACCACGAGTCTGGACTTCGCGGAGACGAACCCGGACGTCGTCGTGCGGGCCGGGAACCTCGACGCGGGCCCGCACATCGCCTTCTCCACGGACAACGGCGCCAACTGGTTCGGCGGCACCGACCCCGCGGGCGTGAGTGGCGGGGGCACCGTGGCCGCCGGCGCGGACGGCAGCCGCTTCGTGTGGAGCCCGCAGGGCGCCGGAGTGCACCACACGACGGGCTTCGGCACGTCCTGGCAGCCGTCGAGCGGCATCCCGGCCGGCGCGGTCGTCGAGTCCGACCGGGTCGACCCGCACACCTTCTACGGCTTCAAGTCCGGGAAGTTCTACGTCAGCACGGACGGCGGCGCGACCTTCACCGCGTCGGCGGCCACCGGCCTGCCCGCCGGGGACAGCGTCCGCTTCAAGGCGCTGCCCGGCGGGGAGGGTGACGTCTGGCTGGCAGGCGGGGCTGCGGACGGCCCGTACGGGCTGTGGCACTCGACGGACGGCGGCGCGAGCTTCACCAAGCTGCCGAACGTCGACGAGGCCGACACCGTCGGCTTCGGCAAGGCGGCGCCGGGCGCCTCGTACCAGACCCTCTACACCAGCGCCGAGATAGCCGGGGTGCGCGGCATCTTCCGCTCCACCGACCAGGGCGTCACCTGGACCCGCGTCAACGACGACGCCCACCAGTGGGGCTGGACCGGCGCGGCCATCACGGGCGACCCGCGCGTCTACGGGCGGGTGTACGTGGCGACCAACGGGCGCGGGATCGTCTACGGCGACACCGCCGGCACCGACCCCGGCCCCGGGCCGGACCCGGCCGGGAGGTGCTCGGTGGCGTACACGGTCAGCAACCAGTGGGCGGGCGGCTTCCAGGCCGATGTGCGGCTCACCAACACGGGCACTTCCGCCTGGGACGGCTGGTCCCTGCGCTGGTCCTTCCCGGACGGCCAGCGGGTGACCCGGATGTGGAACGCGGAGCACACCGCGTCGGGCGGGTCGGTGACCGCGCGGAACACCGGCTGGAACGGCACGGTGGCCGCCGGAGCGTCGGTGGCCTTCGGCTTCACGGGGGAAGGGTCGGGAGCCGACTCCCTTCCGGCGTCGTTCACCTTGGGGGGTGAGGCCTGCTCCACCGGCTGATCCGGCGCGCCCGCGCTCCGCTCGCCGTCCCGGACGGCCACGCGCGACGGCCCCGGACCGTGTCGGTCCGGGGCCGTCGCCCTGCCGGGCAGGTCAGGCGACGACGTCGATGTACGTCCAGGGCCCGTAGCTGCTGCCCTTGACCGGCACGACGTACAGCCGGACGGACTTGCCCTCGGTGAGGTCGCCGCTCTTCCAGGGGCTGCAGTACCCGGCGGTGTGGCCGCGGGTGTCCACCCTGCGGTCGACGATCCCGTCGAAGTTGTAGTCCAGCGCGGCCTCGATGCCCCAGCCGTCCGACTTGGTGTCGCACGCCCGGATGGCGTCGCCGGGGATCGAGCCGGAGGGGTCCGCGTTGAAGGTGGCACTGCCCGCGCTGTTGGGCGCGTAGATGGTCACGCTGCCCGCCCAGGCCTGTCCCTGCATCCCGACGACGAGGCCGACCGCACAGGCGCCGGTGACGAGTGCGCGGACCGCGGTTCTGCGGCTCTTCATGTTGCGTTCCCCTCCTGCCACGGGCACCGCGCCCCTGGCATGCTCGGGACAATATGCCACACGTGAATCACTTGCGGAAACTCGCTTCCACCTCCCTCACCGCGGTTCACGGTGTGTACACCGTCGGCCTCGGCGCCGTCGCCATCCCCGCGCCGATGAAGAAGCTCGGGTGCGGAGGCTGGTTGTATGCGGTGTTCTGCCACGCCAGGGCCGTGCGGTACTGGGTGTCGTGGAGGAGGGTCGTGATCCTGCGGTCCGTCTCGTGCGGGGTCGAGTAGATGCGCAGGGCGGTGTTGTTGCTCGTGCGCCAGACGACCTCCTCCCGCCAGTCGCCGAGGATGTCGCCGGACAGGACCGGGGTGGCCTTCGTGCCGTTGTTGGAGGCGACCGAGGAGCCGGTGAGCAGGCGGGTGTCGCCGGAGGTGCCGTACTTGTCGACGCGGGTGCCGTCGAGGAGTTCGCGGACGGGGTCGCCGTCCCACCAGGCGAGGAAGTTGGCGCTGGAGGGCTTGCGGCTGTGCACGACCGTGCCCTTCGGGTTGCGGATGCCGCTCTCGGCCGACGACCAGGACTCCGCGCCCGCGCTGCCGGACCAGATGTCGGCCGAGACGCCCCGGCCGTTGTCGCCGCCCGCGCCCGTCGCCCAGATGATCTGGCCGGTGCGGGCGTCGGCCATCCAGGAGGAGGGCTTGGAGCTGTCCTCGTCGACCTTGAACTCCTCCAGGCCGGGGCGGGACGGGTCGAGGTCGCCGACGTGCATGGCGTCGCCGTGGCCGTTGCGCGTGGTCCACAGGGCGTGGCCGTTGTCGTCGACGGCCATCGCGCCGTACACGATCTCGTCCCTGCCGTCGCCGTCGACGTCCGCCACGGACAGCTGGTGGTTGCCCTGGCCGTCGTAGCCCCTGCCGGCGTTGGTGGAGGAGTTGGTGTCGAAGGTCCAGCGGCGGGTGAAGCGGCCGTCCCGCCAGTCCCAGGCGGCGATCACCGAGCGGGTGTAGTAGCCGCGCGCCATGATCAGGGAGGGGCGCGAGCCGTCCAGGTAGGCAGTGCCGGCCAGGAAGCGGTCGACGCGGTTGCCGTAGGAGTCGCCCCAGGAGGAGACGTTGCCCCGGGCGGGGACGTAGTCGACCGTGCCCATGGCCCTGCCGGTCCGCCCGTCGAACATGGTCAGGTACTCGGGACCGGTGAGGATGTAGCCGGACGAGTTGCGGTGGTCGGCCGACGGGTCGCCGATGACCGCGCCCGTGCCGTCCCTCGTGCCGTCGGCGGTCTTCATGGCGACCTCGGCCCTGCCGTCGCCGTCGTAGTCGTACACCTGGAACTGCGTGTAGTGGGCGCCGGAGCGGATGTTGCGGCCCAGGTCGACGCGCCACAGCCGGGTGCCGTCGAGCCGGATGCCGTCGACGATCGTGTTGCCGGTGTGGCCGGACTGGGAGTTGTCCTTGGCGTTGGTGGGCTGCCACTTCAGGACCAGGTCGAGGGCACCGTCGCCGTCGAGGTCGCCGACGGAGGCGTCGTTGGCCTCGTAGGTGTAGGAGACGCCGTCGGGGGTGGTGCCGCCGGCGGGCGGGGAGATCGGCACGTCCTTGTACCCGGCCCGGAACTGGATCGCGTGGACCGAGTCGCCCTGCTCGGTGCCGTTCACGACCGCGCGGACGGTGTAGTCGGCGTGGGCGGGGGCGCCGGAGTGGAAGAAGGTGGTGGAGCCGGTGACGGGGGTGGAGTTGACCTTCGTGCCGGCCCGGTAGACGTTGAAGGAGACGTCGTCCGGGTCGGTGGCCAGCCAGCGCCAGCCGACCAGGTTGCCGGCGCCGGTGTGGACGCTGACCACGCCCCGGTCGAGGGCCTCGGCCTGCCGGGCGGTCGCCGCTTCGGCGGTGTCGGCGGTGAGCGCGGTCAGGCCGGTGCCGACGAGTACGGCGGCGGCGAGGGCCGCGCCGAGGACGAGCGGACGGCGTCTGCGGTGCTTGTGGGGGTGGCTCACGGGACGGACCTCCTGGAGGACGGATGGGTTCCGCCTCTTGGTCGCCGCCCGGTGCGGCCGGGTTGCCGCCCGTCGGCCGCGGATTCCTACGGCTTCGCGAACGCCCTCAGCGTGAACACCGGGTCGGGCCGGGGCCGGTCCTGGTCGGGCAGCGCCGCGAGCCGGTCGGCGAACTCGTCCGCGAGCGGGTCGCCCGGCGGCAGCGTGAGGAACCAGCCGCGCCTGAGGTCGGCGATCGTGCGGCGCGGGCTGCGGCCCTGGCCGTGGCCGGTGAAGCGGGCGTGTCCGGCGGGAAGCAGGCCGTGGACGCGGGCGTGGGACTCGACGAGGCCGGCGGCGTCGTGCGCGGTGCTCGGCGGGCGGGTGGCCAGTACGCCGTCGATGTCGCTGCCCACGTTGTGCGAGGCGCCCTTGTCGACCGTGGTCACGTACACCCCGCCGGGGCGCAGGACGCGGGCGCACTCGCCGACGATCGCCCGCACGTTGGCGCCGCCGCCCGCCAGGTGGAGCAGCCACACGCTGCTGACGGCGTCGAACTCGCCGTCCCGGAAGGGCAGTCTGCGGCTGTCGGCGAGCACCACCGCGCCGGGCAGCCGGGCGGAGGCGCGCCGGGCCATGGCGTGCGCCAGGTCGGCGCCGGTCACGCGCAGGTCCTCCCGGGCGGCCGCGAGCCGCCGGGTGACGATGCCGGTGCCGCAGGCGACGTCGAGCAGGCTGCGCGCCCGTGCCGGTACGAGGCTCAGTACGGCCCCTGCGGCGGCCTCGGCGCGGGGCTCGCCGCCGCGGGAGGCGTCGTAGACTTCCGCTTCTTTGTCGTAGTCGAGCACACCCGTCAGTGTGCCCCGTGGCCGGGGGCCAGGTCTTCCACCCTGCGGGCGAGCTCCACGTCCTTCCCGGTGACGGCGCCGCCCGCGCTGTGGGTGTGCACGGCGAGGGCGACCGTGTTGTAGCCGAGGGTCAGGTCGGAGTGGTGGTCGAGCTCCTCCTGCACCTGGGCGACGTGGACGACCATCGCGGCCGCCGCGAAGTGCGAGCCGAGCCGGTAGGTACGGACGAGGCGGCCGTCGTCGAGGGACCAGCCCGGCAGCCCGTCCAGCCGTTCCTCGATCTCCTGCTGCGACAGTGGTTCGACGGGCATGGGCTGCGCTCCTCTCCTGGGCGGCCGGCACTCGGCGGACGGCTCGGTTGCCACATCACCTTCACCTTCAGCCTGCCACAGCCGGGCCGTCGGGGCCCTGGTCAGGAGGGCGCGCCCGCCCCCTTCAGGGGCCCGGGTCGGCTACCGTGCGGGGTATGACCGCACTCGTGTCAGGTACCGCCCCCACCGCCCAGGGCGTGGGCCCGCTGCTGCGGGCCTGGCGGGAGCGGCGGCGGGTCAGCCAGCTGGAGCTGGCGCTGCGCGCCGACTCCTCCGCCCGGCACATCAGCTTCGTCGAGACGGGCCGCTCCCGGCCGAGCGAGGAGATGGTGCTGCGGCTCGCCGAGCACCTGGAGGTGCCGGTGCGCGAGCGCAACGCGCTGCTGCTCGCGGCCGGTTACGCCCCGCGCTACCCGGAGACCCCGCTGGACGACCCGGCGCTGGACACGCTGCGCGAGGGCATGGAGCGGCTGATCCGGGGCTACGAGCCGTATCCCGCGCTGGTCGTGGACGCGACGTACCAGGTGCTGGCCGCCAACCGGGGCATCCTGACGCTGCTGGAGGGCCTGCCGGAGCACCTGCTTCAGCCGCCGGTCAACGCGATGCGGCTGACCCTGCACCCGGAGGGCCTGGCGCCGCGCATCCGCAATCTGCGCGAGTGGCGCGGGCACCTGCTGGAGCAGATGCGGCGGCAGATCGCCCTGCACCGCTCGGAGCCGCTCCGGACGCTGTACGAGGAGGTGGCGGCGTACCCGGTGCCGGAGAGCGGCGCGGGCGAGGAGCCGGCCGAACCCGTGCCGTACTTCGCGCTGCCGATGCAGATCGAGCACGAGGGACGGACCCTGTCGTTCATCTCGTCCATCTCCACCTTCAACACGCCGATGGACGTGACCGTCGCCGAGCTGGCCATCGAGACGCTGCTCCCGGCCGACCCGGCGACGGTCAAGTCCCTTCAGTCGCTGCTCTCCTGACGCTGCCTCAGCACGGCGTACTGGAGCAGCGCGAAGCCGGCGACGGTCAGGGCCTGGAGGACGGTCCACACGGCACCGGCCGTGGTGGGGGTCAGCCACAGGCCGAGGGCGGCGAGGCTGACCGCCGCCCAGGCGAGGTTGGTCTCCACGACCGCCAGCACTCCGAGGGCCGGCGGCCGGGGGCGCGCGGCCAGCAGGGCGACGCACCCGGCGTACACCGCGAGGAACGCGCCGAGGGCGAGGAGCAGCCCGGAGCCGGCGCCGAGGAACCGGCCGAGCGGCCCGGAGAGCGCGAGGTAGGCGACCGCGTTGGCGCCGGTCACCACCGCGTCGAGGGCGAGGAAGCGGCGCAGCATCAGCTGGGGTTCGGTGGTGCGGGCGAGGACGGCCAGCTGGTTGGCGGACATGACGCATCATCCTCCGTCGGGGTCGGGGCGCGGCTGCGGGGACCGGGTCCGGACCGGAGTGCGCCGGCCCGGAACCCGGTGGCTCCACGATCGCGTCCGGATCGCGCACGGTCGATTACCCGGCAGGTAATGATGTCGGTCCGCGAACACCCCTTGTGAGACTGACAGGGGAACATGACAGACTGCGGTGAGACTTGGGCGCGTTGGGGAGGCGTGGCGTGAGTGAGCGGCGGGCCGCACCCACCGTGGGCCAGGTGGTTCTGGGCAGGCGGCTGCAGGAACTGCGGGAGTCGGCGGGCCTCAAGCGCGAGGAGGCCGCCAAGGTGCTCCGGGTGGCCCCGGCGACCGTGCGGCGCATGGAGACGGCCGAGGTCGCGCTGAAAATACCGTACGTCCAGATCCTGCTGACGTCGTACGGGGTGCCCGCGGCGGAGGTCTCGGCGTTCGTGGCGCTGGCCGAGGAGGCGAACCAGCCGGGCTGGTGGCAGCGGTACCACGACGTGCTGCCGGACTGGTTCAGCATGTACGTGAGCCTGGAGGGCGCCGCACGCATCGTCCGCTCCTACGAGCCGCACTTCGTGCCGGGGCTGCTGCAGACCGAGGACTACGCGCGCGCGGTCATGGAGGCCGGGACGATCGGCAACGCGGGCGGTGAGGCCGTCGAGCGGCACGTGTCGCTGCGCATGGAGCGGCAGCGGCTGCTGGAGCGCGCGGACCCGCCGCACCTGTGGGTGGTGATGGACGAGACGGTGCTGCGGCGGCCGGTGAGCATCGACGCGGGGGTGATGCGCGGCCAGCTCGACAAACTGCTGGAGTTCGCCACCCGGGACCGGGTGACGCTCCAGGTCGCCGAGTTCGACGACGGGCCGCATCCCGGGACGTACGCGCCGTTCACCCTGTTCCGGTTCGCGGAGCCGGAGCTGCCCGACATGGTCTTCACCGAGTACCTGACGGGCGCCCTGTACCTGGACTCCCGTACGGAGGTCTCCGCGCACCTGGAGGTCCTGGACCACATGACGGCGCGCGCGGCCTCGACCCAGCGCACGGAGAAGATCCTGCGCGCGTACCGCGAGTACTTCTGAACCGGCCAGTCCCGCCGTTCCCAGCCCCCCGGCACCGAGGAGACCACCCCGCATGACCGGATCCGACGCCACCCCCGCGCCCATCGACACCAGCCGGCCGCACCCGGCCCGCGTCTACGACTGGTGGCTGGGCGGCAAGGACAACTACCCCGTGGACGAGGAACTGGCCCGCCGGATCCTCGCCGCGGACGACACGGCGGTGCGCGGGGCGCGGGCCAACCGCCGGTTCATGCACCGGGCGGTGCGGACCCTCGCCGAGGCCGGGGTGCGCCAGTTCCTGGACATCGGCACCGGCATCCCCACCGAGCCGAACCTGCACCAGGTCGCGCAGGCCGTGGCGGCTCAGGCGCGGGTGGTCTACGCGGACAACGACCCGATCGTGCTGCGGCACGCCGAGGCGCTGCTGCACGGCTCCTCGGAGGGTTCGACGGAGTACGTCCACGCGGACGTCCGCGACCCGGACACCATTCTGCGGCTGGCGGCCGAGTCCCTGGACTTCACCCGGCCGGTGGCCCTGTCGCTGGTGGCCCTGACGCACTACCTCGGGGACGCGGCCGACGGTGACGACGTGCACGGTCTGCTGAAGCGGTACGTGGACGCCCTGGCGCCGGGGAGCTACCTGGTCCTCTCCCAGGTCACGCCGGACCTGAACCCGGAGGCGGTGGGGAAGGCGGCCGGGCTGTTCGCCCGCAGCGGCACGCCGTTCCACCCGCGCTCGCTCGGCGAGTTCGCCCGCTTCTTCGAGGGTCTGGAGCTGCTGGGTCCCGGCGTCATCCCGGTCACCGGCTGGCGGCCGGACCCGGAGGACGTGGCGGTCCAGGCGGAGGGCATCGTGCCGGTGTACGCGGGGGTGGCGCGCAAGGTCTGACGGGACCGGCCGGCGTCCGAGCTGACCCGTACGGGCGCCGCGAACGGGTGCGCTCCCGCGCCCGCCCCTAGGTTCGGAAGCCAGGGCCCGGGCCATCGAGGGAGCGCACGTGACCGACACGCGGACACCGCCCACCGAACCGGGCGCGGCGCTGCTGCGCGCGGGCCGGTTCTTCCGGCCCGGCACCGCCGCCCCCGACCTGCACAGCATCGGTCTGGTCGGCGGCCGGGAGTCGGACGCGTTCTACCGGGACCGCTGGAGCCACGACAAGGTCGTGACCTCCACGCACGGCGTGAACTGCACGGGATCGTGCCGCTGGAACGTGTTCGTCAAGGACGGCATCATCACCTGGGAGACCCAGGCGACGGACTACCCGTCGGTCGGTCCCGACCGCCCCGAGTACGAGCCGCGCGGCTGTCCGAGGGGCGCGGCGTTCTCCTGGTACACGTACTCGCCGACCCGGGTTCGCTACCCCTACGTGCGCGGGGTGCTCCTGGAGATGTACCGGGAGGCGAAGGCGCGGCTGACGGACCCGGTGCTGGCCTGGGCCGACGTCCAGGGCGACCCCGAGCGGCGGCGCCGCTACCAGCGGGCCCGCGGCAAGGGCGGCCTGGTCCGGGCGAGCTGGGACGAGGCGGTCGAGATGGTCGCCGCGGCCCACGTCCACACCATCCGCACCCAGGGCCCGGACCGCATCGCGGGCTTCTCCCCCATCCCGGCGATGTCGATGGTGTCGCACGCGGCGGGCGCCCGCTTCCACTCCCTCATCGGCGCCCCGATGCTGTCGTTCTACGACTGGTACGCCGACCTGCCGGTGGCGTCCCCGCAGGTCTTCGGCGACCAGACGGACGTGCCGGAGTCGGGCGACTGGTGGGACGCGGCCTATCTGATCATGTGGGGGTCGAACGTCCCGGTGACGCGGACGCCGGACGCGCACTGGATGGCGGAGGCCCGCTACCGGGGCCAGAAGGTGGTCGTGGTCTCCCCGGACTACGCCGACAACACCAAGTTCGCCGACCAGTGGCTGCACCCGCACCCGGGCACGGACGGCGCGCTGGCCCTGGCGATGGGGCACGTGGTGCTCAAGGAGTTCTTCGTCGACCGGGAGACCCCGTTCTTCGACGACTACGTGCGGCGCTTCACCGACCTGCCGTTCCTGGTGACGCTGGCCGAGCGGGACGGGGCGTACGTGCCGGCGAAGTTCCTGCGCGCGGCCGACCTGGGGCAGGAGGGTGCGGACGCCGCCTGGAAGACGGTGGTGCTGGACGACGCGACGGGCCGCGCGGTCGTGCCGAACGGCTCGCTGGGCTTCCGCTGGAACGAGGCCGACCAGGGCAGGTGGAACCTCGACCTGGGTGACGTGCGTCCCCGGCTGAGCCTGCACGGTCACGAGATGGCGTCGGGCGTTCCGGTGCTGCTCCCGCGCTTCGACACCGAGGGCGGCGCGCACGCGCAGGGCCGCGGCGAGGTGGTCCGGCGGGGTGTGCCGGCGACGCGGCTGGGCGGGGCGACCGGGCCGCTGGTGACGACGGTGTTCGACCTGCTGCTGGCCCAGTACGGGGTGGCGCGGCCGGGGGTGCCGGGCGAGTGGCCGGCGTCGTACGAGGACGCGGACGCGCCCGGCACCCCGGCCTGGCAGGAGACGCACACCTCGGTGCCGGCGGCGGCCTGTGTGCGGATCGCCCGGGAGTTCGCGCGGACCGCCGAGCGCTCCAAGGGGCGCTGCATGATCCTGATGGGCGCGGGCACCAACCACTGGTTCCACTCGGAGACGATCTACCGGGCCTTCCTCGCCCTGCTCCAGCTCACCGGCTGCCAGGGCCGCAACGGTGGCGGCTGGGCGCACTACGTGGGCCAGGAGAAGTGCCGTCCGGTGACCGGCTGGGCGTCGCTGGCCGCCGCCTCGGACTGGTCGCGCCCGCCGCGCCAGATGATCGGCACCGCGTACTGGTACCTGAACACCGACCAGTTCCGCTACGACCGGTTCGGCGCGGACGTGCTGGCCTCGCCGCTGGGTGAGGGCCGGTTCGCGGGGATGACGGGCGCGGACTGCCTGGCGCTGTCGGCGCGGACGGGCTGGATGCCGTCGTACCCGACCTTCGACCGCAACCCGCTGGAGCTGGGCGAGGCGTTCGGCGACCCGGTGGCGAACGCGGTGGCCGAACTGCGGGCGGGTACCCTGAAGTTCGCCTGCGAGGACCCGGACGCGCCGCAGAACTGGCCGCGGATCGTGACCCTGTGGCGGGCCAACCTGCTGGGCTCGTCGGCGAAAGGCGCCGAGTACTTCACCAAGCACCTGCTGGGCACCCACTCCTCGCTGCGGGCCGAGGAGGCCGCACCGGACCAGCGGCCCCGGGACGTGGTGTGGCACGAGGAGGCTCCCGAGGGCAAGCTCGACCTGCTGCTGTCGCTGGACTTCCGGCAGACCTCCTCGACGCTGCTGTCCGACGTGGTGCTGCCGGCGGCGACCTGGTACGAGAAGCACGACCTGTCCAGCACGGACATGCACCCCTACGTGCACGCCTTCTCCCCGGCCGTGAGCCCGCCGTGGCAGACGCGCACCGACTTCGACACGTTCAAGGTGCTCGCGGAGAAGCTGAGCGAGCTGGCCGCCGGTCACCTGGGGGTGCGCAGGGACCTGGTGGCGGCGCCGCTCCAGCACGACACGCCGGGCGAGATCGCCCAGCCGGGCGGGGTGGTACGGGACTGGCGGCGCGGGGAGTGCGATCCCGAGCCCGGGAAGACCATGCCGAACCTCGTCGTCGTGGAGCGGGACTACACGGCGATCGGCGCGAAGTTCGCGGCACTGGGCCCGCTGGTCGAGGCCAAGGGCCTGCCCGCGAAGGGGATCACGCTGAAGCCGGACGAGGAGGTGGCGCGGCTGCGGGAGCTGAACGGCGCGGTGCGCGGCGGCCCGGCCGACGGCCGCCCGGCGCTGGACACGGCGGTGAAGGCCGCCAACACCATCCTGGCCCTCTCCGGCACCACCAACGGCCGCCTGGCCACCCAGGGCTTCCACACCCTGGAGGCGAAGACCGGGCAGGAGATGGCCCACCTCGCCGCCGAGCACGAGGGCAAGCGGATCACGTACGCCGACACCCAGGCGGCGCCCGTGCCGGTGATCACCTCGCCGGAGTGGTCGGGCAGCGAGGCGGGCGGCCGGCGCTACACGGCGTTCACGCTCAACACCGAGCACCTCAAGCCCTGGCACACCCTCACCGGACGGCAGCACTTCTTCCTCGACCACGACTGGATGCACGAGCTGGGCGAGGCGCTGCCCGTGTACCGGCCGCCGTTGGACATGGGCCGGCTCTTCGGCGAGCCGCAGCTCGGCCCCGACGGGCACCGCGAGGTGACGGTCCGCTACCTGACCCCGCACAACAAGTGGTCCATCCACTCCGAGTACCAGGACAACCTGTTCATGCTGGCGCTGTCGAGGGGCGGCCAGACCATCTGGATGTCGGTGAAGGACGCGGAGGCGATCGGGGTCTGTGACGACGACTGGATCGAGGCGGTCAACCGCAACGGCGTGGTGGTGGCCCGCGCGATCGTCTCGCACCGGATGCC
Source organism: Streptomyces sp. M92 (assembly GCF_028473745.1). Taxonomy (NCBI): domain Bacteria; kingdom Bacillati; phylum Actinomycetota; class Actinomycetes; order Kitasatosporales; family Streptomycetaceae; genus Streptomyces; species Streptomyces sp. M92. Next base: position 4,447,060 of record NZ_CP101137.1, on the reverse strand, counting down.
GACGGGCACCGTCTACATGCACCACGCGCAGGAGCGCACGGTGAACGTGCCGCTCGCGCAGACCACCGGGAAGCGCGGCGGCATCCACAACTCGCTCACCCGGCTGCTCCTCAAGCCGAGCCATCTCATCGGCGGCTACGCCCAGTTGTCGTGGGCGTTCAACTACCTCGGTCCGACGGGCAACCAGCGCGACGAGGTCACCGTCATCCGTCGCCGCGCCCAGGAGGTCGAGTACTGATGCGAGTGATGGCCCAGGTCGCGATGGTCATGAACCTCGACAAGTGCATCGGCTGCCACACCTGCTCGGTCACCTGCAAGCAGGCGTGGACCAACCGGCGCGGCATGGAGTACGTCTGGTTCAACAACGTGGAGACCCGCCCCGGGCAGGGGTATCCGCGCCGCTACGAGGACCAGGAGAAGTGGAAGGGCGGCTGGGAGCTGAACCGGCGCGGGGCGCTGAAGCTCAAGGCGGGCGGCCGGTTCAAGAAGCTCGCCGGGATCTTCTCCAACCCGAGGCTCCCGGAGATCAAGGACTACTACGAGCCCTGGACGTACGACTACAAGAACCTCACGGACGCCCCGCTCGGCTCCGACTACCCGGTCGCCCGGCCCGTCTCCCAGATCGACGGCAAGCCGATGAAGATCGGCTGGTCCTCGAACTGGGACGACGACCTGGGCGGCGCCCCCGCCTACGGCGACCTCGACCCCATGGTGGAGCGGACCCGGCAGCAGGCGTCGGAGAAGGTGCGGTTCGCGTACGAAGAGACTTTCATGTTCTACCTGCCGCGCATCTGCGAGCACTGCCTCAACCCGTCGTGTGTGGCGTCGTGCCCGTCCGGGGCGATGTACAAGCGCTCGGAGGACGGCATCGTCCTCGTCGACCAGGATCGCTGCCGGGGCTGGCGGATGTGCGTGACCGGATGCCCGTACAAGAAGGTGTACTTCAACCACCGCACCGGCAAGGCCGAGAAGTGCACCTTCTGCTATCCGCGCATCGAGGTCGGGCAGCCGACGGTCTGCTCGGAGACGTGCGTCGGCCGGCTCCGGTACCTGGGTGTGGTGCTCTACGACGCCGACAAGGTGACCGAGGCGGCCTCCACCCCGAACGAGCAGGAGCTGTACCAGGCCCAGTTGGGCGTCTTCCTCGATCCCGGGGACCCCGCGGTGCGGCGGGCGGCCGAGGAGGCGGGTATCCCGTTCGACTGGATCGAGGCGGCCCGGCGCTCCCCCGTGCACGCGCTGGTGAGCAAGTACCGTGTCGCGCTGCCCCTGCATCCGGAGTACCGGACCATGCCGATGGTCTGGTACATCCCGCCGCTGTCGCCGGTGGTGGACGCGCTGACCGAGACGGGGCACGACGGCGAGGACGCGGACAACCTGTTCGGGGCCATCGACACGCTCCGCATCCCGCTGGAGTACCTGGCGGAGCTGTTCACCGCGGGCGACACCGGTCCCGTGCGGGCTTCGCTGGAGAAGCTGGCGGCGATGCGCTCCCACATGCGGTCGGTCAGCCTCGGTGAGGACCCCGACCCCGGTGTCTGCGCCGGTGTCGGCATGAGCGCCCGGGAGGTGGAGGACATGTACCGCCTGCTGGCGCTCGCCAAGTACGAGGAGCGGTACGTCATCCCGACGGCGGCCGTCGGCGACGCGCACCGGCTGGAGGCCTCCGCGCTGCCGGACACCTGCAGCCTCGACACCGACGGCGGGCCGGGGATGGGCGGGGACGGGCCGTTCGGCCGGGACTCGGGGCGCAAACGGCTGCCGCTGGTGCCGGTGGAGAACTTCCACATTCTGCGCAGGCGGCAGACCGCGGACGACGAGAGAGAGGTCTGATCCGATGCCCGGCTTCGAGGTGCTGTACCAGGCGGCGGCGCTCTGCCTGACGTATCCCGACGACGACTTCCGCGCCCGGCTGCCGCTGCTGCGCGAGGCCGCGCCGCAACTGCGCGGCTTCACCGACCACGCGGCGGCGACGGAGCAGGGCGAACTCCAGGCGCACTACGTGGAGGTCTTCGACTTCAAGAACCGGCACAGCCTGTACCTGAGCTGGTGGACCGACGGCGACACCCGCAACCGGGGGATGTCGCTGGTCCGTTTCAAGGAGCTGTACCGGGCGCACGGGCTGGAGTTCACCGACGAGGAACTGCCCGACTTCCTGCCCGCGGTGCTGGAGTTCACCTCCCGCACCGGGGACATCGGCATGCTCACCGAGCACCGTGAGGCACTGGGCCAGCTCCGCTCCCGGCTGGCCGCCTTCGGCACGCCCTACGCGTGCGTCCTGGACGCCGTGTGCGCCACCCTGCCGCCCGCACCCACCGGAGCCCGCCCGTGACCGTCTTCCTCTGGGGCGTGCTGCCCTACGCCGCCTTCGCCCTGCTGATCGCGGGCCTGGTCTGGCGGCACCGCTACGACCGCTTCGGCTGGACGACGCGCTCCTCACAGGTCTACGAGTCGAAGCTGCTGAACATCGCGTCGCCGGTCTTCCACTACGGCATCCTGTTCGTGCTGGTCGGCCACCTCGTCGGGCTGTTCGTCCCGGAGTCGTGGACGGACGCGCTGGGCGTGAGCGAGCACGCGTACCACCTGCTGTCGCTGTACGGCGGCACGGCGGCCGGGGTGCTGGCCGTCGCGGGCATCCTCATGCTGATCTACCGGCGGCGCACCAACGCGCCCGTCTTCCGGGCCACGACCGCCAACGACAAGGTCATGTACGTCTTCCTGCTGGCGGCGATCATCCTCGGCATGGTCGCCAAGCTCGCGCACTCCTCCGGCACCGGCTACGACTACCGGCACACCATCGCGCCCTGGTCGCGCAGCCTGTTCACCCTCCAGCCGAAGACGGAGCTGATGGTGGGGGTGCCGGTGCTGTACCAGGTGCACGCGGTGGTGGGGATGCTGCTGATCGCCCTGGTGCCCTACACGCGGCTGGTGCACATGTTCAGCGCGCCGCTGCAGTACCTGACCCGCCCGTACGTGGTGTACCGGTCGCGCGACCCCAGGCAGCTGGGGCCGCGCCCGGACCGGCGGGGCTGGGAGCGCACGGGCTCCTAGCGCCCCGTCCGACTAGGCCAGCTTGGCCGTCAGGGTGATGGTCGTGCCCGTCAGGGCCTGGCTGACCGGGCAGTTCTTCTTGGCGTCCTCGGCGGCGGCGACGAACGCGTCGTTGTCGATGCCGGGAACGGTGCCCTCCACGGTGAGGTGGATGCCCTTGATGCCCTCACCCGGCTGGAAGGTGACGTCGGCGGAGGTGGTGAGCTTGGTGGGCGGGGTGCCGGCGCCGGCCAGGCCGTGCGACAGCGCCATGGAGAAGCAGCTGGAGTGGGCGGCGGCGATCAGCTCCTCGGGGCTGGTCTTGCCGTTCGCCTGCTCGGCGCGCGACGGCCACGACACCGGCTGCTCGCCGATGCCGGACGAGTCGAAGGTGACGACACCGTTGCCCTCGAGCAGGTTGCCTTCCCAGACGGTGTGTGCGGAGCGCGTGGTTGCCACGGCGGGTCCTCTCGAATTCTCTTGCTGCGGTTGGGCGGTGGGAGCCCGACGGCCGGGTCCCCACCCCCATCCGATCACACTCCGGCTCAGCTCACCCGGAAGACCGGCCCCCTGGCGGCGAACGGCAGCCGTGCGCCCTTCGGGATCAGGTAGGCGTGCTCGCGCCGCACCCGCAGCACGTCGCACCAGCCGTCGGTGATGACGAGGACCGGCGCGGTGGGCGGGAAGTCGTCGGCGCGCAGCAGCAGGTCGACGCCGGGCTGGAGGACGGTGCCGCCGCGCCCGTGCACCCGCACCCGGCCCGCGATGTCCGTCACCGGCAGGTACCCGGCGTCGTGCGGTGCCGCGTCGCAGAAGACGACGCGGGCGGCGGGGACGTCACGGGCCTCGGCGTAGGAGGCGATGGCGCCGAGCGCCTTGCCCAGCAGGGTGCGGTCCATGGAGCCGGAGGTGTCCAGGACGACGCCGAAGGTGCAGCGGGCGATCTCCTCGGGCGGGAAGTACCGTCCGGCACGCGGGATGCCGGGGGTGGCGGCCTGGCGCCGGGAGGGGCGCGCGTACGACCGTACGGGCTCGGGGCGGGGCACGAACTCGTCGAACCAGCGGGCGAGCCGCGCGTCCCAGGGCAGCGGCGGGTGGCTGAGGGCGCGGATCTCCTGGACCAGGCCGCCGGGCAGGAACCCGCGCTCCTGCCGCTGGTGGAGGTCGAGGCCCTGGGCCAGGCCGCGCCGGTAGAAGCCGTCGAGGTCGACGTGGTCGCGAGGCGGGCCGAGGGGGCCGCCGAGGATGTCGCCGACGCCCTTGCCGCGCGGGGTGGACAGGCGGCGCATGCGGCGCAGATCGCCGGCGATGCGGTCGTAGACCTCCTCGGCGGACAGGCCGGCGAGGGCCCCGTCGTACAGCAGCCCCTCGGGCATGGTGCCGACCTGCATCTCGACGAGCCAGCCGTTGATGACGTAGTCGCAGGCGACGTTGAAGAGGTAGGGGTCGCGGGTGCCGCAGCGGTCGCCGTGGCGCAGGGCGGCGTGGAGCATCTCGTGGGCGAGGACGAAGCGCCACTCCTCGTCGTCGTACCGGCGCAGGGGGTTCACGTAGATCTCGCCGGCCTCGGCGTTGACGGCGGCGACGGAGATGCCGTGGGCGCGGGCGAGTTCGGCGTCGGCGACGAGGGTGATGCCGGCCGCGATGCCGCCGAGGAGCGGGTACGAGGAGACGAACCAGCTCAGGGCCTGCTGCCAGGGGTGCAGGCGGGTGGGGCCGCCGAGCATGCCGTCGCGCCGGCCGCCCGCGAGGTCGAGGGCGGTGGACATGGTGCGGGTCAGGGCGTGGGCGAAGGCCAGCTGCCAGTCGGGGGCCTGGCCGTTGTATCCGTCCCAGGGCACCAGGAGCTGGTCGGGATCGGTGCCCGCGGTGCCGCAGTGCTCGTAGGCGGCCGGGATGCCGCCCTCGCGGCGCCAGGCGGCGGCGATGCGCTCCTCGTCGCCGTCGGGGTACGTCGGCGGCAGGTCGTCCGGGGTGCGGCCGACCGGGAAGGTCGCCAGGAACCGGTTGACGACGACGCAGCGGGCGGCGAGGTCGTAGCGGTCGGGCTGGGGGCGCTCGCCGGTCGCGGCGGGCACGTGGCCGAAGCCGAGGTGGATCAGCGCGTGCGCGACGGCCCAGGCCCACTCGACGGGCTCGGCGTGACGGGTGTGGCTCAGGTGGACCCGGCCGTTGGAGCTGACGCGGACGAGACCCTGCCGGGGCGCGACCCGGCACTCCTCCTCGCGGCACAGCTTGACCTCCATTGCCGCCAGGGCCGGGTTGGCCCACACCAGCCGCACGCCCTCGGCGCAGTCCTCTGCGGCCGGGTCCTTCTTCTTCTGCTGCTGCTTCTGCTTGCGGGTGCGGCTCATCGGCGGGCCTCGACCAGCCGTGGCATGTCGCGGGCGGCCTCGACCAGGAACCAGGCGGGCAGCACCGGGTTGCCGTCGGCGTCGGAAGCGATGACGCTCTGGGCGACCTCGACGGAGATCTCGGCGAGCTGGACGAGCAGTGACTTGGCGCGGTAGGCGGTCTGGCGGCCGTTCGCCGACATGTGCTCTTTGCTCGCGGGCAGTTCCTTGACCAGCCGGCCGCGGAAGGACTCGGCCAGGTAGTAGAGCAGGTCGCGGTCCTGAAGGCGGCTGGGCCAGCGGGCCTCGCCCTTGAGGATCGCCTCGATGCCGAACCGGCTGCGCACGATCTTGACGTAGCCGCAGAAGGTGGTGGCATGGGACGGGGTGAGCGTGCCGTGGGCGAGGACCTTCAGTGTCTCCTCGTCGAGGTCGCGTCCGAAGGAGTGCAGGGCGTCGGAGAGCATGTGCCAGGAGCGGGGGGTGGAGAAGGGCTCCTCGGTCTTGGGCGGCTTGGACCACAGGTGGTCGGGGCGGTCGGTGAGGTGGTCGGTGATCCAGGGGTGGATGCCGTTCTCGGCAGCCCAGACCAGCCAGTCCTTCGCCAAGGCGTCCAGGTGGACGTGGGTGAGGCGGTTGACCAGCGCGGAGGCGAGGGGGCGGGCCAGGGCGTTGTCGGTGGCGCGGTTGCCGGCGCCGATGACGATGGAGCCCTTGGGCAGCTCGTAGTTGCCGATGCGGCGGTCGAGGATGAGGGAGTAGAACGCCTTCTGCACGTCGGGGGTGGCCGCGTTCAGCTCGTCGAGGAAGAGGCAGTACGGCTCGTCGCGGGCGATGGACTCCGGCGGGCAGAACACCGAGCGGCCGTCCCGGATCTGCGGTACGCCGATCAGGTCCTCGGGCGCGAGCTGGGTGCCGAGCAGGCTCACGCACTCCAGGCCCAGCGAGTCGGCGAAGGCCCTCACCAGGGAGGACTTGCCGATGCCGGGTGCGCCCCACAGGAAGACCGGCCGCACGGTGGCGAGACCGAGCAGCAGTTCCGGGAGGCGGGCGGGAGTGACGGTGACGGCTGCCTGCACGCAGGGGCTCCTTGGCGGGAGTGGGGGTCGGGAGGTGACCGGCCCAGTGTGCGTGCCCGCCGGGGTGCCGCGCAGCCGAATTACGGGGCGTCGGACGTCTCCGCGCGCCGGCTGCGGGCCGCCATCACCGCGTACACGAGCACGCCCGCGAAGAGGAACAGCACGCCCTGGTAGACCGCCGCGTAGCCGGCGCCCGCAACGAGCCACAGGGAGAAGGCCGCCGCGACCGCCGCGATCACGCCGTCCCGCACCAGCCGGCCCCGGTCGACCTTCTCGCGCTGCCCGGAGAGCAGGTGGAAGAGCTGGGCGGCGGTGGCCAGCAGGTACGGCACGGTCGCCGTGAAGGTGGTGACGAGGACCAGGATCTCGAAGACCTTCGCCGAACCGGCCGTGTAGTTGTAGACGGTGAGCAGGGAGGCGAGGACGACGGTGACACCGACGCCGACGGTGGGGACACCCCGCCGCTTGCGCGCGAACGCGGCCGGGAACAGGCCGTCCTTGGCCGCCGCGTACGGGGTCTGGGCGCTGAGCAGGGTCCAGCCGTTGAGGCAGCCGGTCATGGAGACCAGGGCGGCCAGCGCCACGGCCCAGCCGCCCCAGGCGCCGCCGAACATGGCGTTCACGGCGTCCGAGAAGGGGGCGGTGGAGTCGACCAGGCGGTCGTGGGCGACCGTGCCGAAGACCGAGAGGGTGCCCAGCAGGTAGACGAGGGCGGCGCCCGCGGTGCCGATGACGGTGGCGCGGCCGACCGTGCGGCGGGGGTCCTCGACCTCGCCGGCGCTGACGGCGGCGGACTCCACGCCGAGGTAGGAGAAGAGCAGGATCGCGGCGGCGGCCGAGACCGCGCCGATGCCGCTGCCGCCGGTGGCGTTGAACGGGCCCAGGTTGTCGGCGTCGAAGAAGAACAGGCCGCCGACGGCGACGAGCAGGAGCGGCGCGAACTTCAGGACGGTGGCGACGAGCTGGACGGCGCCGACGTAGCGGGTGCCGGCGAAGTTGGCGAGCGCGGGCAGCCACTGGATGACGAGGGCGGCCAGGCAGGCGGTCCAGCGGTGGTCGCCCACCGGGATCAGGACGTCGAGGTAGCCGACGGCGGCGACGGCGAGTGCCGCGTTGGACACCCAGGTGGTGATCCAGTACGCCCAGGCGGCGAGGAAGCCCGCGAAGTCGCCGAAGGCCTCGCGGGCGTAGACGTAGGGGCCGCCGGTGCGCGGGTCGCGCTGGGCGAGGCGGCCGAAGACCAGCGCGAGCGCGATGGCGCCGACGGTGAGGACGCCGAAGGCGAGCAGGCTGATGGTGCCGAAGGGGGCGACGGAGGCCGGGAGCAGGAAGATGCCGCCGCCGATGATGTTGCCCATGACCAGGGCGGTGGCGACGGGGAGCCCGAAGCGGCGGGCGTGCCTGGTGCCCTCGGGGGCGGGGGTGGAACCGGGGGCCGCGGGGGTCTCCTGCGGGGCCGGAGCCGGTGGGGGGACGGTCCCGGTGTCGTGCATGGGGTGGTGCGCCTTCCTTGGAACTGGTGCCCGGGATCGCCGGGACGGCGCCCATGGTCCGGCACGGCCGGGCACGGCTCCAAATCAGGCGCTTTTGTCCTGCACGACCCCGTCCGGGACCGGAAAAGGTCCGCCGCCGACGGCTCTGGGCCGGGGATCCTCCATGGGCACCTGGGGGCCGTTGGACTCGCGCAGCCAGCGGCGCAGCACCCGGTGGACGGCCTCGGCGCCGGAGATCTCCGTGCCGTCGTCGGCCGGCGCGGACAGGACGACCGGGGAGAGCAGGAAGGCGCGGGACTGGGCGCCGCCGAGTCCGCCGTGGGAGCCGATCTGCTCCTCGAAGGCGAGCACCTCGCCGTCGGCCGGGTCGTGGAAGGAGTTGACCATGATGTCGGCGGTGTGCGGAAAGGAGTGGGTGCGCCGGACCGCGTCGGCGGCGCCGGGACCGAAGGGCGCGAGCGGGCCGGGGTCCTCGTCGAGCCGGTCCAGCGGGATCTCCGCGCCGCGCGCGCCGAGCACCACACCGTCGTGCTCCTCGCTGTCGACGAGCAGGAAGCCGATGCCGGGGTGGTTGGCGAGGGTGGGCAGCAGGGCCGGGTAGCGGGCGTCGATCTCCTCCCGGGTCATCCGGTGGTGGACGTCCGGGAAGGAGACCAGGCCCAGGTTGCCGGAGGCCAGCACGATCGGGTCGGAGCGGCGGCCGCCGGGCCGGTCGGCGGGGCGCTGCTGCTCGGCGCCCTCCTCGACGGGCCGGTGCAGGGCGGCCCGTACGGTGTTGCGGGCCTCGGCGCCGCTGCGGGTGCGCTGGGCCCGGCGCGGCACGGGCAGTCCGCAGCCGGCCCGGACCAGGTCGCCGAGGGTGAGGCCGTAGCGGGCGCGGAAGGTCTCGCCGGGGCTCTGGCCGTGGTCGGACAGGACGACGATCCGGTACTTGCGCGGGGCGTGCTCGGCGCACTTCTCGATCAGCGCGAGGGAACGGTCGAGCCGCTGGAGGACCTTCGCGGTGTCCCGGCCGCGCGGTCCGGAGTGGTGCGCGACCTCGTCGTAGGCGACCAGGTCGGCGTAGACGGCGGTGCGGCCGGCGAGCATGTCGCCCATCACCGCGGCGACCACGACGTCCCGTTCGACGACGGTGGCGAAGGCGCGGACGAAGGGGTAGAGGCCGCCGCGGGAGACGCGGGGGCGGACCTTGTGGACGCGAGCGCGGGTGGACTGGCCGATCTCCCGGCACACCTCGGCGACGAAGGACATCGCGGTGCGCACCGCGTTGGCCGGGTCGGAGAAGTAGGCGAAGTAGCCGGAGCGGGAGCGGTTCTCCTTGCTGCGGCGGCGGGTGGCGATGGACAGGACGAGGGCCTGCTCGTCGGCGCCCCCGCTGAAGAGGTTGCCGCGGCTGGCGCCGTCGAAGGTCAGCAGCCCGCCGTCGCCGGTGTGCTCGATGGCGCGGCGCTGGAGTGCGGCGGCGCTGGTGGGGCGGTTGCAGACCACGACCTCGCCGGTGTCCTTCTCGAACCAGCGGAAGGCGGGGACGTCGTGGTTGGAGCCGTGCAGGATGCCGAGCTGGCTGGCGCCGGTCTGGCTGGACCAGTCGGTGCGCCACGGGGCGAGGCGGTGGGTGGCACAGGCGCCGTCGCGGCCGAGCCAGCGGGCGACGGTGGGCATGGCGCCGGAGTCGACGGCGTCCAGCAGGACGTCGTGGCCGACGCCGTCCAGTTGCAGGAAGACGGTGCCGGGGCCGGCCGGGCAGGGCGGGCCGGATCTGCGGCGGCGGTCGGCGAGGCGGTAGAGCCGGCGCCGGTAGGCGTCGTCGTCGCGCACGGCCAGAGCACCGCCGGTGGCGGAGGCGACGGCGGACATGACGGCGGCCACCACGACCGCCGTCTCGGGGGCGACGCCGCCGCGGCCGGCCGGGTTGATGTCGATGGCCAGCAGCAGCAGCCCGCCGTTGAGGAAGAAGACCAGCAGCCCGAGGACGAGCGCCGGCACCATGAGCAGCAGCCGGACCATCAGCGGCCACACCAGGGCGGACAGCAGACCGAAGGCGCCGGCTCCGACGGCGGCGGTCACCGCGATGTCGGTGGCGCTGTCCCCGTCCGGCGACTGGAGCCGGAAGTCCGGCAGGATGCCGGCGAGCGCGAGCATGGTGAGGGTGGACACGGCCCACACCGCGACACTCCGGCCGATCTGACTGGCGACCCGGCGCCAACGCCCTCCACCCACGCTCCGCACACCTCACGTCCCGGCCCGTGGTCGGCACGGACCTTCCCCACCCTGCCACAACGCTCAGGAACGCCCGTTTGTCCCCCCGGGTCCGGTTCACACCCCGCAGCGAGGCGTCAGCGACCGTCGTACCCGGCCGTCGGCATGGACAGCCGCCGGTGCACGCACGCCTTCATCCGGGCGTCGTACGCCGGTTCGGCACGGCCGACGGTCTCCACGCGGACGCCGCGCCGGGCGCACTCGGCGGCGAATCCGTCCACGGACGACAGCGCGCTCTCCAGCACCCGGCGGCTGGGCGCGACGAACAGGTCCTGTCCGGGGCGCACTCCGTCCCACAGGGCGTCGTGGTCGGGCCGCAGTCCGCGCACCAGCAGTTCCCGCGCGACGACGTAGCCCTGTTCCGCGGCCCAGCGGGCGCACATCGCGTGCTGGCTGCGTGAGTCGACCAGGAAGGGGTCGTCGTCCAGCTGCTCCAGCGGCGTCAGACTCGCGATCGCCGTCACCCTCACCAGCCCCATGGTGTCCCCCTCACCTCCCGTTTCGCCGCCGACCCTACTCCCGGACGTAGGCTTCGGGGAGTCGCGCGAAGGAGGCAAAGAGGTGCCGGTGGAGCTCACGTGGTGGGGTCACGCCACCTGCACGGTCGAGGACTCGGACATACGCGTGCTCACCGATCCCCTGTTCGTCCGCCGGCTGGCCCACCTGCGGCGCAGACGGGGCGCGGTGCCGCCGCCGGACGCCTGGCGCGCGGACGTGGTGCTGGTGTCGCACCTGCACGCCGACCACCTGCACGTGCCGTCGCTCGCGCGGCTCGCGCCGGGCACGCGCCTGCTCGTGCCCCGGGGCGCGCCGCGTGCGGTGCCGGGGATGCGCAGGCTCGGGCACCTGCAGCTGACCGAGGTGGCGCCCGGCGACGAGACGACCGTCGGTGACCTGCGGGTACGGGCGGTGCCGGCCCGGCACGACGGTCGCCGGCTGCCACTCGGCCCGCACCGCTCCCCCGCGCTCGGCTATGTCGTCGAGGGCGAGGCCCGGACGTACTTCGCCGGGGACACCGGTCTGTTCGACGACATGGAGAAGGAGGTCGGACCGGTCGACGCGGCGCTGCTGCCGGTGGGCGGCTGGGGGCCGTATCTCGGCTCCGAGCATCTGGACGCGGGGCGGGCGGCCGAGGCGCTGGCCCGGCTGGCGCCGGGCACGGCCGTGCCGGTGCACTACGGCACGTACTGGCCGATCGGGATGGACGCGGTGCGCCCGCACGAGTTCCACACGCCGGGTGACGAGTTCGCGCGCCTGGCTGCGCTGCGTGCGCCGGGCGTGGCGGTGCACCGGCTGGGGCACGGTGGGAGTGTGCGCGTGGAGGTCGCGCGGTGAGCACGCTGGGCACCGCCGTGACGAGCATTCCGACCGAGCCGGCCCAGCAGGCGTTCGGCTATCCCTCGCTGTTCCTGCTGGTGCTGATCGGGGCGCTGGTGCCGGTGGTGCCGACGGGGGCGCTGGTGAGTTCGGCGGCCGTGGTGGCGATGCACCAGACGCTGCCGTTCGCGATGCTGATGGTGTTCGCCACCGCGTCGCTGGCCGCGTTCTGCGGGGACATGGCGCTGTACTGGCTGGGGCGGCGCGGGGTCGGTTCGAGGAACGGCTCGCGCTGGCTGGAGGCGATCCGGTCGCGGGCGCCCGAGGACCGGCTGGCGCAGGCGCAGAAGAAGCTCGCCGAGCACGATGTCGCGGTGCTGGTGCTGTCGCGGCTGGTGCCGGCGGGCCGCATACCCGTGATGCTGGCCTGCCTGCTGGCCGAGTGGCCGGCGCGCCGCTTCGCCCGGGGCAACCTCCCGGCCTGCCTGGCCTGGGCGGTGACGTACCAGCTGATCGGCATCCTGAGCGGCGCCCTGTTCAGCAAGCCGTGGGAGGGCGTGGCCGCGGCGATCGCCCTGACCCTGCTGGTCAGCGGCGCGCCGAGCGTGTGGCGGCGGCTGCGGGGGCCCGCGAAGGCGTAGGCCTGCGGCGGCGGGACGGTCAGCCTGCGAGGCGCGAGGGCAGACGGCCGCGCAGGTGCGGGGGGAGGCGGGCGCGTCGGAACCGCGGATGTCGGCGACCGCGGCCGGGCGTCGCGTCCGGTCGGCCCGCACGGCAGGCGGCCGCGCCGGAGCGGGAGGGGCCCGCCGGGGCGCGGTGGCGCGGGCCGGGACAGCCGGCGTGAAGTCACTCCAGTACGTGGGAGGCGCCCACCGGGAGGTCCCACAGGTGCTCGCGGGGCAGGCCGGCGCGTTGCCAGGCGGTGCGTACGCGGGTGAGGGGTTCCAGGACCGGCTCCGCGGACAGGACGAACGTGCCCCAGTGCATCGGCGCCATCCGGCGGGCGCCGACGTCCTGGGCGGCCCGCACCGCCTCCTCCGGGTCGCAGTGGACGTCCCTGAGCCACCAGCGGGGGTCGTAGGCGCCGATGGGGAGCAGGGCGAGGTCGATGCCGGGGTAGCGGCGGCCGATGCGGGCGAACCAGTGGCCGTACCCGGTGTCGCCGGCGAAGTAGACGCGCCGGCCGTCGGGCGCGGTGAGGACCCAGCCGCCCCACAGGGTGCGGCAGGTGTCGGTGAGGGTGCGCTTGGACCAGTGGTGGGCCGGTACGAAGTCGAAGCGGACGCCGCCCAGCTCCGTCGCCTCCCACCAGTCCAGCTCGGTGACGCGGGTGAAGCGGCGGCGGTGGAACCAGCGGCCGAGCCCGGCCGGCGCGAGGACGGGGGTGTCGCGCGGGAGCCTGCGCAGGGTCGGGGCGTCCAGGTGGTCGTAGTGGTTGTGGCTGATGACGACCGCGTCGACGCGCGGCAGGGCGCTCCAGGGGACGCCGACGGGGGTGAGGCGGGCCGGGGTGCCGAGGATGCGGCGGGACCAGACCGGGTCGGTCAGCACGGTGAGCCCGCCGATCCGCACCACCCAGCTGGCGTGTCCCGCCCAGGTGACGGCGACGGTGCGGGCGTCCACGCGGGGCAGCGGGCCGGGCTCGTACGGCAGCCGGGGGATGTCGGCGAGGCCGTCGGGGCCGGGTCTGACCGCCCCTTCGCGGGCGAATCTCGCGATGGCCTTCAGTCCGGGCAGCGGCGCGGTCAGCCGGTCGTGGAAGGTGCGCGGCCAGACCCGGTGCTCGGCCGGCGGGCGCGGGTCGGCGAGCGGCGGGGAGGACGAGGGCGCCGGGGAGGGCTCGGCCGGCGGCTCGGCCGCGTCCGCGGCGGGAGTGGGGGTGCTCGTGGTCGACCGGGGCTGCTGCGTCATCGAGGAGGCTCCCATCGCTGAGCGTCGCGCAGACCGCCGAAGACCGACTTCAGGCGGACCAACGCGCGTTGCACCTGTGACAGTTCCAACGGGTCGGGGGACGTGAGGCATTCCGCGCGCCGCTCGCCGGCGCCGAGCAGGGGGCCGGTGGCGAGCCGTACGCGCAGGGCCGGCAGGTCGTCGCCGAAGCGGTGTCCGCCGGGGGCGGGCATGCCGAGCCGGGCGGTGAGGAAGTCCTCCAGTTCCTGGGCGTCGCCGACACCCTCGGCGGCGAGCGCGTCGCGCAACGGGCCGAGGTCGGCGTAGAGGTGGCGGCCGGCCTGCGGGGGCCGGGCGGTGGCGCCCGCGGCGACGACGGCCGCGTGCGCGGCGGCGGCCAGCCGCGCGTGCAGGCGTACGGCGGCCGACCGGCGTTCGGCGACCGGTTCGGGTTCGCCGAGCGCGTACCCGGCCGCCGCGGCGACGGGCGCGGCGACACGGGCGCCGAGCGCGGTGAGCACGTCGAGGACGCGGGCGTGCAGGCCGTCCCCGGCGGCGGACGCCGGGAAGCGGGCGACGGCGGCGGGCCAGGACGGCGGCAGCAGCGCGCCGGCCAGGTCGGTGATGACGGTGACCCGCTCGGGCAGCATCTCGGCGGGGCTGAGGATCACGGTGGCGTGGGGGTCGTGCAGGGTGTCGCGCCAGGTCTCGTCGCTGACCAGGTGCAGTCCTTCGCCCTCGGCCGCCTCCACGGTCTCGTGCAGCAGCTCGGGCGGCGCGACGGTGCCGGTCGGGTCGTCGGCGACCGACAGGACGAGCAGGCGGGGGTCGCCGCCCTCGGCGCGGACCCGTCGGACGGTCTCCAGGAGGGCGTACGGGTCGGGTACGCCGCCGGACTCGGCCTGGGTCGGCACGTGGAAGACGGGTCTGCCCAGCAGCCGCGCGTACGGCGCCCACCAGGCGGCGCAGGGCCGGGGCACCAGGACGTCGCCGCCGAGCGCGGCGGTCAGCGCGAGCAGCAGGGCGCCCGCGCCGGGGGCGGCGGCGACGTGGCCGGGGTCGGTGGTCAGTCCGCGCCGGTCCCAGTAGCCGCAGGCGGCGTCCAGGAGGGCGGGCGCGCCGCCGGCGGGTTCCTCCTGGGCGCGGCCCGCGGCGGCGGCGAGTACGGCGGACAGCTCGGGCAGGACCGGCAGCCCGTCGTCGGGGAGGTGCGGGCCGTAGCGGACGGGACCGTGCCCCACCGGGGCATGGTTCTCGCGGGCACGGCCCTCGGAGCCCTGCCCGTGGGGGCCGTGCCCTGAGGGCTCCGTCCGCCGCATGCGTGCCTCCGCGCAGTCCGTGGTGCCGTGTCCCGTCGCCGCCGGCACGATTCGTCCGGCCGTTGCTCCAAGTACCCACCGGGGCGCCCGGCCATGGCCGCGGCCCCCGGTCGTACGGATCACACGCGGGCCGGACGCGGTGCGGGTCAGCGGTGCCCGGCGTCCCCGCGCGGCCGGAACCGCAGCAGCCGGTGCGCGGCGGCGGCTCCCGCGCCCGCGATGAGGAGTCCGCCGGCGGCCAGCGCGGGCACCGAGTCGGTGAACGTTCCGCCCGCGCCGGCGTGCACTCCGTGCTCCGCGGTCGAGCCGCCGCATTCCCTCTGCCGCTCGGAGGTCCCGTCGTGCGGGGCGGCCGGTTGCGGGCACGCGGGCTTCGTGGCGCAGGACGTGCTCCGGGTGGGGGTTCCGCCGTGGCCGGCCGTCGGTCCGGAGCAGAGCGGCGCGACGGCGCCCTCCTCCGGCACGGCCACCGGCTCGTCCGGCACCGTCATCGGTTCGTCCGGCGGTTCGTCCGGCACCGTCATCGGCTCCTCGGGCGCGGTCATCGTCGCGCTCCAGGGGGCTCCCTCCTCGCCGGATGCCTCGGGGCAGGCGCCGTCGACGGTCCACGCGTCCTCGGCGCCCGCCGCGTCCGGGGCGCTCGCCCCGGGTTCGCTCGTGACGTCCTCGGCATTCTCGGCCGCGGCTATGCGGGCGGTGCCCCGGTAGGCGGCCCCGGCCGTCGCCTCGTTCCCGCCGCCCACCTTGCGCAGCTCGACCGTGCCCGACTCGAAGGCCGGTGAGGTGGCGGCGAGGGTCGCGGGTGCGGAGCCGCCGGTCGGGGCGCAGGTCACGGTGACGGTGACGGTGTCGCCGGAGGTCACGTCGGCCGGGCTGACCTCGGCGACGGGTTCACCGACGCCGATGGGGGGCGGGGGTACGCCGGGGTCGGCCTGGGCGGGCGCCGCGAAGACACCGAGGGCGGCACCGGCCAGGACGGTGGTGGACAGGGCGCGGGCGGTGCGGCGCATGGGTCGGGCTCCTTCGAGCGACGGCTGCGGGGGCACGGCGCTCGCGCCTCCTCGGCCATCACAGCCCGCCCGGCACGGGCCCGCGCGCCGCCGTGCGCCGTTCGCGGGAACGGAGCGCCCGAGCGGGTGAGGCTCAGGTTTGGCACCCGCCCTCGCCGGTGCCGTCGCCCACGGCACGGCAAGGGCCGACGCACCGCAGGCCCCGCCACCTCGTCGGCCCTGAGCACGGCACCCAGAGCCGGGCCGAGGGCCGCCGGCCCGGCGTCAGCGAGTCGCCGGCCAGCCGGCTCGCGGACGAACCGGCGGAACCGCCCTGGCGACGCGCTCGTCCCGTGCGCCGCGGCAGCGGCCGGGAAGCGAGAACGCCGGGCAGGACGGCGCGCGGTCCGTCGGCCGGGAGCGGCAGCGGCCGGGCGGCGAGGAAGGGAGCGGCAGCGGCCGGGCGGCGAGGAAGGGAGCGGCTCGGGGCGCGCCCCTCCCCGCCGGTCACCGGCCCCGGGGCTCCGGGGCCCCGGGTCAGGCCGCCGGGTCCCGCAGCACCTGCTCCCGCACCCGGTCGCAGCAGCGGCTGATCAGGCGGGAGACGTGCATCTGGGAGATGCCGAGCTGTTCGGCGATGCGGCTCTGGGTCATGTCGTCGAAGAAGCGCATGTAGAGGATGGCCCGTTCCCGCTCGGGCAGGGCGGCGAGACGGTCCTTCACGGCCTCGCGGTCGACGACGGTGTCCAGGGCCGGGTCGGAGGCACCGAGGGCGTCGCCGAGGGAGTAGCCGTCCTCGCTGCCGGGGAGTTCGGCGTCCAGGGACAGGGCCGTGAAGCTCTCCAGGGCCTCCAGGCCGACCCGCGCGTCCTCCTCGCTCATCTCGGCGTGCTCGGCGATCTCGGCGACGGTGGGCCTGCGGCCCGAGATGGTCTGGGACAGGTCCTGCCCGGCGTGGCGGACCCGGTTGCGCAGGTCCTGTACCCGGCGCGGCACGTGCAGGGTCCACATGTGGTCGCGGAAGTGCCGCTTGATCTCACCGGTGATCGTCGGCACCGCGTAGCTCTCGAAGGCGTTGCCGCGCTCGGGGTCGTACCGGTCGACGGCCTTGACCAGGCCGAGGGCGGCGACCTGGCGCAGGTCGTCGTAGCTCTCGCCGCGGCTGCGGAAGCGTCCGGCGAGCCGTTCGGCCATGGGGAGCCAGGCCTCGACGATCCGGTCGCGGACCGCGTCGCGTTCCGGGCCGTCGGGAAGGCTGGTGAGCCGACGGAAGGCGTCGGCGGTGTCGGGGGCGTCGTCGTGGGGGTGCTTCACGCTGGCGTGGATCGGCATGGTGCGTCGCAACTCCTCAGGAGCGCGGGGTCCTGTCGTCGCGCCGGGCGGCGGCCCGGTCGGCACCGCCGAACGCGGACGGCACACGGAGTTCGTCGAACCCCCCGCGTCACCGGTGCGACGACACGGCCCTTGGGTCGGGCGGTCACCGTGGGAGGGCGTCCGGCCACCGGACGGACGCGTCCGTGGCGGCGTCCCGCCGCTCCCACGGACGTGCCTCCTGTCCGAAGCACTGACCTTGCACCTGCCCCGTTCGCCCCACGGCAAACACCCGGCTTCCGGGCTGCCGGTTACCGCTTGCGCGGCTGGTTGAAGCGGAGCATGTTGCCGGCCGGGTCGCGGAAGGCGCAGTCGCGGACGCCGTAGGGCTGGTCGACCGGCTCCTGGAGGACCTCGGCGCCCGCCGCGCTGATGCGTTCGAAGGTGGCGTCCACGTCGTCGGTGGTGAAGATGACGCCGCGCAGGAGGCCCTTGGCGAGCAGCCGGTCCATGGCCTCCTGGTCGGCCTCCGAGGCGTTGGGGTCGGCGAGCGGGGGTTCGAGGACGATGTCCACGTCGGGCTGGGCCGGGGAACCGACGGTCACCCAGCGCATCCCTTCGAAGCCGACGTCGTTGCGGACCTCCATGCCGAGCACGTCCCGGTAGAAGGCGAGCGCCTTGTCGTGGTCGTCGACGGCGATGAAGCACTGCGAGAGGTTGATGTCCATGTGCCTCACGCTAGGGACCCGGGCGCGGGCCTGGCTTCTCCGTTCCTGACCGGCCGGGTGCAGACCTTGGCGACGCAGGCCGGGACGGCGGCGCCGTCCGAGTGGTCGCGGGCCCGGTAGGCGCTCGGGCTCTCGCCGACCAGTTCGGTGAAGCGGGAACTGAACGAGCCCAGCGAGGTACAGCCGACGGCGAAGCAGACCTCGGTCACCGAGAGGTCGCCGCGTCGCAGCAGGGCCTTGGCCCGCTCGATGCGGCGCGTCATCAGGTAGCTGTACGGGGTCTCGCCGTAGGCGGCGCGGAAACTGCGGGAGAAGTGGCCCGCCGACATGAGGGCGACCCGGGCCAGCGCCGGGACGTCGAGCGGCTTGTCGTACTCGCGGTCCATCAGGTCGCGGGCGCGGCGCAGCCGGGCCAGGTCCTCCAACGTCGTCACACCCACACGATCCCACAGCGCCGGACGCCGCCGGTACCGGCGCTGTGGGATCCGCCGGGTCAGGCGCCGACGTAGGCCGCCAGGTGCTCGCCGGTGAGGGTGGAGCGGTCGGCGACGAGGTCGGCGGGGGTGCCCTCGAAGACGATCCGGCCGCCGTCGTGGCCGGCGCCGGGGCCGAGGTCGATGATCCAGTCGGCGTGCGCCATGACGGCCTGGTGGTGCTCGATGACGATGACCGACTTGCCCGCGTCGACCAGGCGGTCCAGCAGGCCGAGCAGCTGCTCGACGTCGGCGAGGTGGAGGCCGGTGGTGGGCTCGTCGAGGACGTACACGCCGCCCTTCTCGCCCATGTGCGTGGCCAGCTTCAGCCGCTGCCGCTCGCCGCCGGAGAGGGTGGTGAGCGGCTGGCCGAGGGTGAGGTAGCCGAGTCCGACGTCGGTGAGCCGCTGGAGGATCTTGTGCGCGGCGGGCGTACGCGCCTCGCCGGTGCCGAAGAACTCCTCCGCCTGCGCCACCGACATCGCGAGCACCTCGCTGATGTCCCGGCCGCCGAACCGGTACACCAGCACCGAGGGCTGGAACCGCTTGCCCTCGCAGTCCTCGCAGGGGCTGGCGACGCCGGCCATCATCGCCAGGTCGGTGTAGACGACCCCGGCGCCGTTGCAGGTGGGGCAGGCGCCCTCGGAGTTGGCGCTGAACAGGGCGGGCTTGACGCCGTTGGCCTTGGCGAAGGCCTTGCGGATCGGGTCGAGCAGGCCCGTGTACGTCGCCGGGTTGCTGCGCCGGGAGCCCTTGATGGGGCTCTGGTCGACGGCGACGACGTCCGCTCCGGCGGGGACCGAGCCGTGGATCAGCGAGCTCTTGCCGGAGCCCGCCACACCGGTGACCACGCAGAGCACGCCGAGCGGGATGTCGACGTCGACGTCCTGGAGGTTGTGCGCGTTCGCGCCGCGGATCTCCAGCGCGCCGGTGGGTTCGCGCACCGTCTCCTTGAGCGAGGACCGGTCGTCGAGGTGGCGTCCGGTGACGGTGCCGGCCGACCGCAGGTCCTCCACGGTGCCTTCGAAGCAGACGGTGCCGCCCGCCGTGCCGGCGCCGGGGCCGAGGTCGACGACGTGGTCGGCGATGGCGATCGCCTCCGGCTTGTGCTCGACGACGAGCACGGTGTTGCCCTTGTCCCGCAGGCGCAGCAGCAGGTCGTTCATCCGCTGGATGTCGTGCGGGTGCAGGCCGATGGTGGGCTCGTCGAAGACGTACGTCGTGTCGGTGAGCGAGGAGCCGAGGTGGCGGATCATCTTGACGCGCTGGGCCTCGCCGCCCGACAGCGTGCCCGCCGGACGGTCCAGGGAGAGGTAGCCGAGGCCGATCTCCACGAACGAGTCGAGGGTGTCCCGCAGGGCGGTGAGCAGCGGCGCCACCGACGGCTCGTCGAGGGTGCGGACCCAGTCGGCGAGGTCGCGGATCTCCATCGCGCAGGCGTCGGCGATGGAGACCTTGCCGATCCTGGACGACCTGGCGCCCTCGCTGAGCCGCGTCCCGTCGCACTCGGGGCAGGTGGTGAAGGTGACGGCCCGCTCCACGAACGCGCGGATGTGCGGCTGCATCGCCTCCTTGTCCTTGGACAGGAACGACTTCTGGATCTTCGGGATCAGGCCTTCGTAGGTGAGGTTGACGCCGTTTACCTTGACCTTGACCGGCTCGCCGTAGAGGAAGTCGCGCAGCTCCTTCTCGGTGTACTCGCGGATCGGCTTGTCCGGGTCGACGAAGCCGGACTGGGCGTAGACCTGGACGGTCCACTGGCTGTCCGACTTCCAGCCGGGGATGGTGAAGGCGCCCTCGGCGAGCGACTTGGAGTCGTCGTAGAGCTGGGAGAGGTCGATGTCGGAGACCTTGCCCCGGCCCTCGCAGTGGGTGCACATGCCGCCGGTGCGCTCGTACGTGGCCTTCACGGCCTTCTTGTTGCCGCGCTCGACGGTGATCGCGCCGCTGGCGCGGACGGAGGCGGTGTTGAAGGAGTACGCGCTGGGCGGGCCGATGTGCGGGTCGCCGAGCCGGCTGAAGAGGATGCGCAGCATCGCGTTGGCGTCGGTGGCGGTGCCGACGGTGGAGCGGGGGTCGGCGCCCATCCGCTGCTGGTCCACGATGATCGCGGTGGTCAGGCCGTCGAGCACGTCGACCTCGGGGCGGGCCAGGGTGGGCATGAAGCCCTGGACGAAGGCACTGTAGGTCTCGTTGATCAGCCGCTGGGACTCGGCGGCGATGGTGTTGAAGACCAGGGAGCTCTTGCCCGACCCGGAAACTCCGGTGAAGACGGTCAGCCGGCGCTTGGGGATCTCGATGCTGACGTCCTTGAGGTTGTTCTCGCGGGCGCCGTGCACACGGATCATGTCGTGGCCGTCGGCCGGGTGCGGGGCGGCCGCTCTCGTGTCCGCCCTCTTGGCGCTGCTCATCGTGTCTCCATCCGTCGGCGGGTCGGCAGGAACACGCTAGACGGCACGCGGCGCGCGGCGCTTCTCGATTACTGATCTGTCCGGCCGTCGGTCCGGCCGGCCATTTCGGCGTCGTCGGGCGGTGGCGCGGTGTCCGGCAGCACCAGTTCCTCGTAGCGGCCCATGGCCAGCACCACGCCGAGCATGAGGACCGGGATGCACACAGCGAGCAGCACCGCCATGATCCGTCCTTCCCGAAGAAGGGTGGGCGTGGGGGGTGGTGGCGCGGGCCGGGTTCCCCGTTCTGGCCGGACGAACCCGCCGTGCACGAGGCCGCACGCACCGTGTACGCGGGAATCGGAGCGGACCCGTCCGGATGAATCCGTGTCGGCCTCCGGTGTCCGGGTACGCGGTCGGCACCCCTGAAGGACCTGGAGGGAGACATGCAGCGAGGCAGTGACCGGATGAGCGTCCACCGCGACGACGAGATGAAGCACGAACTGCAGGGTCTGCTCCGGTCCGGGCACCCGACCCGGACCGAGGAGTGGCACGACCCGGAGCCGGCCGCGGAGGACGACCCCGACGTCATGTACGGGCCGGTGACTCCGGGCCGCGGTCCCACCTATCTGGAGGCTCTCCGGCTCGAACTGGCCCGGAACCTGACCCGCGGCACCTTCCCCGCCGGCCCGCGGGAACTGACCCGGGCGCTGCGCCGCGGCAACGCGCCGGACGCCCTCGTCGAGGGTCTGGAACGACTGCCGCACAAGGCGCGCTACGACAACGTCCAGGAACTGGCGGTGGCCCTGACCGAGAGCGGCGGGTCCGGACCCGCCGGTACGCAGAGCGCGTAGCGCGCGTAGGGCGCCGGGAAGGGTCGCCTCCGTGTGACATCACCGCGCGGGTGGTGGCCGAGGGCCAGCCCCGGCCTCGGCGCTCGCCGGGATCAGCCGCGCGGACCCGGACGCCCGGTGCGGGCCGGACCGGCCCGCACCGACCCACTGACGCACGCGCGCCGGACGGCGACCACGGCCGGCGCGCCGGGAAAGGACTCGGAAACCACATGCGCATCGCATTTCTGACCGCGCCCGAGGGCGTGGAGCAGGTCGAACTGACCGAGCCGTGGCAGGCCGCGAAGGACGCGGGTCACGAACCCGTGCTGGTCTCCACGCAGTCCGGTGAGGTCCAGGGCTTCGACCATCTCGACAAGGCGGACACGTTCCCGGTGGACGAGGTGGTGGGCGACACGTCGGCCGACTCGTTCGGCGGGCTGGTGCTGCCCGGCGGGGTGGCCAACCCGGACTTCCTGAGGACGGACGAGAAGGCGGTGGCGTTCGTCAAGGACTTCTTCGAGCAGGGGCGTCCGGTGGCCGCCATCTGCCACGCCCCGTGGACCCTCGTGGAGGCCGACGTCGTACGCGGCCGGGTCGTGACCTCGTGGCCCAGCCTCCAGACCGATCTCCGCAACGCGGGCGCCACCTGGGTGGACGAGCAGGTGAAGGTCTGCGACCACGGGAACAACGTGCTGGTCACCAGCCGCAAGCCGGACGATCTCAAGGCGTTCTGCGAGACCTTCCTCGCGGAGTTCGCCAAGGCGGGCGGCTGAGCGGACCCGCCGTCACGCCGGAGCCCGGCCCCGGACGCCGCCGCCATCGGCGTCGCAGGGCCGGGCTCCGGCGTGCGCCCGGCACCGCGCGGGCCGGTTCCCAGGCTCAGCCACCGGGCGCCCCCGACTCCCCGCAGCCCCGCTCCCGCGCCCCCTCGCGGGTGCGGCCCGCGGCCACCGGGCGACGCGGGTTGCGGCGCAGCCACTCGCCCTCCAGCTGCGCCATGCGCTCGTTGTGGGCCCGCAGCGCGTCGTTCGACCCGTAGAGGAGGGTGTCGTGGCGCGTGCGGTGGATGGTCTCCAGCTCCTTCATGAGCTGCTGGTCGTCCAGGCGGCCCGGGTCCACTCCGGTCATGGTGCCGTCCCCTGTGTCGTGTTCGTTCATGCGGGCCGGGTACCCGCCCCGCAGCACTACCACCCCCGAGCGGCACCCGGGAGGGAGCCACCATGGATCTCGCGTTTCTGCACCCCCTCTACGAACATCAGGGCCCTTGGGCCTCCGTGTACGTGGACCTGTCCCGGCACACGGAGGACACCCCCCACGAGCGTGAGCTGACGGCCGCCGCGGTGGCCCGGGAGCTGGCGGAGCAGGGCGCGGACGACGCGACCTGCCGGGCCGTGCGGGAGGCGGTGGAGGGACTGCGCCACGCCACCGACCCGCACGGGCGGGCCCTGTTCGCCTGTGCCGGCCAGGTGGTCCTCGACCCGCAGCTGGCGCGTCCGCCGTACGGCGGGACCACCGCCGACTGGGCGCCGCTGCCGCACGTGACGCCGCTGCTGGACCTGGCGGGCGAGGATCCGGTGTGCGTGGTGGCGTACATCGACCGCAAGGGCGCCGACTTCGAGCTGCGCAGCGCGCTGGGCACCTCGGACGCGGGCGGCGTGACCGGCCGGCAGTGGCCGGTGCACCGCACGAGCAGCGTCGACTGGTCGGAGCGCCATTTCCAGCTGCGGGTGGAGAACACCTGGGAGCACAACGCGGCGGAGATCGCGGACGCGCTCGCCGTGTGCCAGGAGGAGACGGGCGCGGACCTGCTGATCCTGGTGGGGGACGACCGGGAGCGGCGGTCCGTGCACGAGCGGCTGCCGAAGCGGCTGCAGGAGCGGATCGCGGAGGCCTCGCGCGGTGCCGGCAGCAGGCTGCTGGACGACGAGGTGGAGCAGGTGCGCGACGACCACGTGCGTTCGCGGGCGCAGGAGGACCTGGGCCGCTTCCTGGCCGCCCGCACACCGGACGGCGAGGGCCGGGCCGGGGCGGCGGAGGGCGTGCCCGCGCTGGTCGAGGCGGCGCGGGAGCACCGCATCGACGAGCTGCTGGTCATCCCGGACGCCCCGGACACCCACCGCGAGGTGTGGATCGGTGAGGACGCCGACCAGCTGGCGGTGCGCCGCACCGAGCTGAAGACGCTCGGTGAGCAGAACTCCTGGTCGGCCCGCGCGGACGACGCGCTGCTGCGCTCGGCGGTGATGACCGGCGCCCCGGCGATCTCGGTGACGCCGGCGCTGCCGTCCAAGGCGTCCGAGGACGCGCCGGTGGGCGGTCTGGGGGCGCTGCTGCGCTGGAAGTGACCCCGGCCCGCCGACGTCCGGGCACCGGCTCCCGCCTCCGGCTCCGGCTCCGTCGCCCGGGCACCGACTCCCGGACGCCGCCCCCCCCGGCCTCCGGCCCCAGGCCCCCGGGCTCGGGGCTCGGGGGTTCAGGGCTCCGGCTCCGTCGCCCCGGCACCGACTCCCGGACGCCGCCCCCCCGGCCTCCGGCTCCAGGCCCCCAGCTCGGGGGCTCCGGGCTCGGGGGTTCAGGGCTCCGGCTCCGTCGCCCGGGCACCGACTCCCGGACGCCGTCCCCCGGCCTCCGGCTCCAGGCCCCCAGCTCGGGGCTCTGGGGCTCATGGCCCCGGCTCCGTCGCCCGGGCACCGACTCCCGGACGCCGTCCCCCGGCCTCCGGCCCCAGGCCCCCGGCCTCGGGGCTCTGGGGCTCAGGGCTCCGGCTCCCGGACGCCGACCTCCGGTTCCCGGGAGCCGGGCTCCGTCTCAGCTCCAGGACCCCGGCTTTCGGCTCCCGGGGACCAGCCTCGGACTCCGGGATCCGGGCTCCAGCTCCAGACCCCCGGAGACCGACTCCCGGCCTCCAGCCCCAGGGCTGGGCCCCCGGGCTCCGGCGCCCCCGGCCCCCGCGTCGGCGTCAGCGGGCCCGCTCCACCCGACGTTCGTCCCAGACCGGCTCCGGCGTCTCGCGCACGCGCCCGTCGCTGCCGAAGACGAGGTACCGGTCGAAGGAGCGGGCGAACCAGCGGTCGTGGGTGACCGCGAGGACGGTGCCCTCGAAGCCCTCCAGGCCCTCCTGGAGGGCTTCGGCCGACTCCAGGTCGAGGTTGTCGGTCGGCTCGTCGAGCAGCAGGGCGGTGACGCCCTGGAGTTCCAGCAGGAGGATCTGGAAGCGGGCCTGCTGGCCGCCGGAGAGGCGGTCGAAGGCCTGCTCGGCCTGCTGGGTCAGTTCGTAGCGGCGCAGCCTGGACATGGCGGCGCCCCGGTCCTGGGCGTGTTCGGTCCACAGGATGTCCAGGAGGGTGCGGCCCAGCAGCTCGGGGTGGGCGTGGGTCTGCGCGAAGTGGCCGGGCAGCACACGCGCGCCGAGCTTCCACTGCCCGGTGTGGGCCACGTCGTCGCCGGCCAGCAGCCGCAGGAAGTGCGACTTGCCGGAGCCGTTGGAGCCGAGGACGGCGACCCGTTCGCCGTAGAAGACCTCCAGGTCGAAGGGTTTCATCAGGCCGGTCAGTTCCAGCTGCTCGCAGGTGACGGCGCGGACGCCGGTGCGGCCGCCCTTCAGCCGCATCCGGATGTCCTGCTCGCGCGGCGGCTCGGGCGGCGGCCCGGCCTCCTCGAACTTGCGCAGCCGGGTCTGGGCGGCGGCGTAGCGGGAGGCCATCTCGTGGCTGACCGCGGCCGCCTGACGCAGGGTCAGCACGAGCTTCTTCAGCTGCGCGTGCTTCTCGTCCCAGCGGCGGCGCAGCTCCTCGAAGCGGGCGAAGCGCTCGCGCCGGGCCTCGTGGAAGGTGGCGAAGCCGCCGCCGTGCACCCAGGCGTCGGCGCCCGCGGGTCCGGGCTCGACCGAGACGATCTTCTGGGCGGAACGGGCGAGGAGTTCCCGGTCGTGGGAGACGAAGAGCACCGTCTTGCGGGTCTCCTTCAGCCGCTCCTCCAGCCAGCGTTTGCCGGGTACGTCGAGGTAGTTGTCCGGCTCGTCGAGCAGCAGCACCTCGTCGTTGCCGCGCAGCAGCGCCTCCAGCACCAGCCGCTTCTGCTCACCGCCGGACAGGGTGCCCACCTGCCGCCACTGGGCCTTGTCGTAGGGGACGCCCAGCGCGGCCGTGGTGCAGATGTCCCACAACGTCTCGGCCTCGTAGCCCTGCGCCTCGGCCCAGTCCGCGAGGGCCTGGGCGTAGCGCATCTGGGCGGCCTCGTCGTCGACCGTCATGATCGCGTGCTCGGCGGCGTCGACGGCGCGTGCGGCCTCGCGGATGCGGGGCGGCGCCACCGAGACGAGGAGGTCGCGCACGGTCGTCTCGTCGCGGACGGAGCCCACGAACTGCCGCATCACCCCGAGGCCGCCGCCGACGGTGACGGTGCCGCCGTGCGGTTTCAGTTCCCCGGACAGCAGGCGAAGCAGGGTGGTCTTGCCCGCTCCGTTGGGACCGACGAGGGCCACGACCGCGCCCTCCCCCACCCGGAAGGAGACGTCGCCGAGCAGCGCCCTCCCGTCGGGGAGGTAGTACTCCAGGTGCGCGGCTTCGAGGTGTCCCATGCGACCGGATTCTCCAGCTCCGGCCGCGCTCGGAGCAAACGCATTTCCCGGTGCCGTGACACGGGCCACGCCGGCCGCAGGAAACGCCGTCGGCAGGGTATGCGGTGGGCATGAGCCCCGACGTAGACCTCACCGCCCCGACGCCCGGCCCGCATCCGGTCCGCAACGGCTTCCTGCGACTGGACCAGCGGGTGTTCGAGGCCGTCGCCGCCCGTACCTGGCCCGGCGCCGACCCCCTGCTGCCCCGGCTGAGCCGCAGCGCCAACCACGGCGTGCTGTGGTTCGGGGCGGCCGCCGCGCTGGCCGCGTCCCGCACGCCGAGGGCGCGGCGCGCCGCCGCTCGGGGGCTCGCCTCGCTGGGCCTGGCCTCGCTGGCCATCAACACGCTCGGCAAGCGGTCGGTGCGCCGTCCCCGGCCGGGCCTCGACCCGGTGCCGCTGGTGCGGCAGCTGAAGCGGCAGCCGATCACCACGTCCTTCCCGTCGGGGCACGCCGCCTCGGCCGCCGCGTTCGCGACCGGCGTCGCCCTGGAGTCCCCGGCGTGGGGTGCGGCGGTGGCTCCGGTGGCCGCCGCGGTCGCCCTCTCCCGGGTCTACACCGGCGTCCACTTCCCGAGCGACGTGCTGGCGGGTGCGGCGCTCGGGGCGGGGGCCGCGTTCGCCGTACGGGGCATGGTGCCGACACGTGCCCAGCACACCCCGCCGGCCCGGCCGCGCGCCGACGTGCCGGCGCTGCCCAAGGGTGAGGGCCTGGTCATGGTGGCCAACGTCGGCTCGGGAACCTCGGACCGGGTGCGGGCGCTGTGCGACGCGCTGCCCGACGCCGAGGTGGTGGAGTGCGACCCCGAGGACGTCCGGTCGGAGCTGGAGCGGGCCGCGGGCCACGCCCGGGTGCTCGGCGTGTGCGGCGGCGACGGCACCGTGAACGCCGCCGCCGGGATCGCCCTGCGCCACGGACTGCCGCTGGCCGTGCTGCCGGGCGGCACGCTCAACCACTTCGCCTACGACCTCGGCGTGGAGGACGTCCGGGACCTGTGCCGGGCCCTGGAGCACGGTGAGGGCGTGCGGGTGGACGTGGGCCGGTTCGTCTCCGGCGGGCAGCGCGGGATCTTCCTCAACACCTTCAGCCTGGGTGTGTACCCCGAGCTGGTCAACGAGCGGGAGCGCTGGTCGTCCCGGATCGGCGGCTGGCCCGCGGGGGTGCTGGCGGCGGTGCGGGTGCTGCGCGCCGACCGGCACCCGCTGGAGGCGGAGGTGCGGGGGCACCGGCGCCCGCTGTGGATGCTGTTCGCGGGCAACGGCACGTACCACCGCAGGGGCATCGCCTCCGGGCGCCGCCTCGACCTGGCGGACGGGCACCTGGACGTGCGGGTGGTGCACGGTGGCCGCCGGCCCGCCCTGCGGCTGCTGTCCGCGGCGCTCGCGGGCCCGCTGACCCGCTCCCCCGCCCACGCGGCGGTGCAGGTGCACCGGCTGCGACTGTCCGGTGTCGCGCCCGGCACGCTGATGGCGTACGACGGCGAACTCACGGAGACGGAGGGCGATCTGACGCTGGAGAAACTGCCGGAGGCGCTCACGGTATACCGTCCGCTGCCCGGTGACGGCCTGCTGCCCGATTTCGCCTGACGCATCATCAGTCCACGTGGTGATATCCAGGTCTCATGATGTGGCGGTTGGGCGTACGGTGAGCCCACTGTCGGGAGAGCCGGGAGAGGGGCCGTCATGCCGAAGCCGCAGGAGACCGCCGTATACACGCACGGACACCACGAGTCCGTGCTCCGCTCGCACACCTGGCGCACCGCCGCCAACTCCGCCGCGTACCTGCTCGGTTCCCTGAAGCCCCACATGCGTGTCCTGGACATCGGCTGCGGGCCCGGCACCATCACCGCGGACCTGGCGGAGCTGGTTCCGGACGGACACGTCACCGGCGTGGACCGGGCTCCGGAGATCGTGGAGCGGGCCCGGGCCACGGCAGCCGGACGCGGCCTGGCCAACACCGACTTCGCGGTCGCGGACGTGCACGCGCTGGACCACCCGGACGACACGTTCTGCGTGGTCCACGCCCACCAGGTGCTCCAGCACGTGGGCGACCCGGTGCAGGCCCTGCGGGAGATGCGCAGGGTGGCGAGGCCGGACGGGATCGTCGCCGTCCGCGACTCGGACTACGGCGCCATGACCTGGTACCCCGCCTCCCGGGGCATGGACGACTGGCTGACCCTGTACGAGCGGGTGGCCCGCGCCAACGGCGGCGAGCCGGACGCCGGACGGCGGCTGAAGGCCTGGGCGCTGGAGGCGGGGTTCACGGACATCACGGCGACCTCCGCCACCTGGACCTTCAGCACGCCCGAGGAGCGGGAATGGTGGAGCGGCCTGTGGGCGGACCGCACCCTGGCGTCGGCGTACGCGGAACGGGCCACCGAGGGCGGCCACGCGACGGAGGAGGAGCTGCGCGCCGTGTCGGCGGCCTGGCGCGAGTGGGGAAAGCGGCCGGACGGCTGGTTCAGCGTCCTGCACGGCGAAATTCTGTGCCGAAAGTAGGCCCCGCCCACGCCTGATCGGTGAATTCCGGGAAACCAGTACGGCAGGAGGTTCAACATTATGGTTCCGCTTCTGCTCGTACTGCTTCTCGCAATCATTCTTTTCGGCGCCGGATTCGCCGTGAAGATTCTCTGGTGGATTGCCTTGGCAGTCCTGGTCCTGTGGCTGGTGGGTTTCCTGGCTCGCGGGACGACGGCCGGCGGCGGAAGGGGCCGCTGGTACAGGTGGTGAACGACGCGTGACGAGGCCGCTGCCCCGGGAGGCTCGCTCCCGGGGCAGCGGCCTCGGTTCGGGAGGCTCACTCCCGGGGCAGCAGCGGTCCCAGCGGCCCGAGGTCCAGGTTCAGGTCCTCGGGCCGCAGTCCGTAGCGGTCACGCAGCTCGGTCATGCGGTCGTCGAGGAGCATCAGGGTGAGCCCGATCCGCTCCTCCTGGTCCTCGCTCAGATCACCCTCGTCGACACGGCGCAACGCCTGGCGCTCCATGAGCTGGCGCAGCAGCTCCACGACGGTCAGCACGAGCTTCATCAGGTCGCGCTCGACCGTGTCCGGCTCCAGTTCGAGGCGTTTGCGGGGTTCGGTCACGTCGATCAGTCTCCGAACGGCGACGGGACATCGCGGTTGACCGAGCTGATCAGCGCGTTGAGGTCGATGCGGACCAGGTCGACGTCCGCGATGCGCAGCGTGACGTCGCCGGTGATGACCACGCCGCCGGCCAGCAGCCGGTCGAGCAGGTCCACGAGGGCGATCTCACGGCGTTCGACGACCGTCATGACCCTTCTCCCGTTCCTTCTTCACCGGCGAACGAATAGGCCGCCCACGGTCCGGTGAGTTCCACGCGAATTCCCGGGGCGTCGCCCTTGGTACGGTCCACCATTTCCACGAATTCCTCGGACGCCTCGCGCCGCACCAGATAGGCGGCGTTGAGGACGTTCCGTCCGGCGGCGCCGGACAGGCTTGGATTCTGCGGCGCGTGCAGGCGGGCGTTGTCGGCCCGCGCCGCCAGCGACTCGTGCAGGCGGGTCGCGAACTCCTCGGCCCTGCTCCACAGGTCCTCACTGGCGCGCGTCTGGCGCCGCCGCTGCCGCAGGTAGTCCCGGCCCGAGGCGGGCTTCGGGGCGGGTTCGGCCCGCTCGGCCGGCTGGTCGGAGCCGGCCTCGACGAAGATCTTGACGCCCCATTCCACCCGCCCCTCCAGGCGGCCGAGCGTGCGCCGGAAAGCCTCTTCCCGCTCCTCCATCATCACGCGCACGCCGCTGTCGTCCCGGAAGACGGTGGCCAGCCGGAGCGGCAGCGGGGTGGTGACGACGGTGAGCGCGTCGATGACCTGCTGGTGGGCGCGGGCGGTCGCGGCGAGCCAGTCCAGGTCCTCCAGGTGGGCCCGCAGCGACTCCTCGCTGAAGTCGGCCTCCGGCACATGGCTGACGACGGCGACCAGCCCGCCGTGGGCCAGCAGCCGGGGCGGGTCGCCCGCCACCCCGGTCAGCTGGGACTGGAGAGCCGCGTCGAAGGGGCGGCAGACGGCGTAGACGTACCGCAGTCCGGTCACGGGGCCTCCCTCGGTACCCGGCCCGGGTCCAGCTCGCGCAGGCGTTCGCGCAGCGCGGCGTTCTCCCGGGTCAGCTCGTCGTGCCGGGCACGCGAGGAGAGCGCGGGGTCGCTCTCCCACCAGTCGATGCCCATCTCCTTGGCCTTGTCGACGGAGGCGACGACGAGCCGCAGCTTGATGGTGAGCAGCTCTATGTCGAGCAGGTTGATCTTGATGTCGCCCGCGATCACGACTCCCTTGTCGAGCACCCGCTCCAGGATGTCGGCGAGGTTGGCGCTCTGTCCCTGGCCGTAGGGATCGGGCAACCGGCTGGGGGTGGTCATCGACGGCTCCCGCGGTCGGCGTCCTCGGGCTCGTCGGGCTCGTCGTACGTGTCGTACTCGTCGTACTCGCCACGGGACGCGTACTCGTCCTCCCCGGCTTCCCGGTCCTCCTCCTCGTACTCGCCCTCGGGCTCCTCTTCGTACTCGCCCTCGTCTTCGTACTCGTCTTCGTGCTCGTCTTCGCCCTCGGGCCCGGGCTCTTCCCCCGTCTCGGCGGGCTCCTGCCCCTCCTGTCCTTCCTGTCCTTCCTGTCCTTCCTGTCCTTCCTGTCCCTCCTGTCCCTCCTGTTCCTCCGCGAGGGCGTCCTCGTGGCTGCGTACGACCTCGCCGTCGCGGATCTCGCCGCGCCAGCCGTCGTCGGCCTCGCCCTTGAGGGTGATGTGCCGGACGTAGTTCTTGAGGTCGAGACGGGCCCGGCGCCCCTGGGCGCGCCAGATGTTGCCGGTCTTCTCGAACAGACCCTGGGGGTAGTACTCGATGACCAGGACGACCCTGGTGAGGCTCTCCGCGAGCCGGTGGAAGCTGACGACGCCCTTGGTCGTGCCCTTGGCGCCCTCCGACGTCCAGGAGATCCGGTCGTCGGGTACCTGTTCGGTCGTCTTCGCCTTCCAGCTGCGGTTGGACCAGAAGACCTTCAGCTGCCAGTCGGACGACGTGTCGTCGGCCCGGTTCGCGCTCTTGACGCCCTTGGCGAAGGTGCTGAAGTCCTGGTACTGGGTCCACTGGTCGTAGGCCGTACGCAGCGGTACGCCGACGTCGACGTACTCGATGATGACCGTCGGCTTCTGACCGCCGCCACCCTTCTTCCCGCCCTTGCCGCCGCCGAGGTTCTTGAACGCGCCGACCACGTTGTCCTTCACCTTGCCGGCGCCGACCTCGAACGCGGCCCGCACGGGGCTCTTGCCCTCGGAGAGCTTGCGTCCGCCGTCGAGGGCGAGCTTGGCGAAACCCGGGCTGTTGCCCTCGGCGATGTCGTTCAGCTTGCCGGTGGTCTCGCCGAGCTTGGTACCGACGCCGGTCAGGAGCCGCGTGACCTGGGCGGCGAGGTAGTCCTGCACCTCCGCCTTGAGGCGGTCGGCCGCCTCGCTCCGCGCCACGTCGGCGAGCGGGTTCTTCTTCGCGGCCTTGCCTGCCGTGGAGGCCGCGGAACCGAGGGTGTCGGTCATCGCTCACCACCGCCCTTCGACTGTCGGTCGCCGGTGGCGCCGCGCGCGGCACCCCTGGCTCCGGCGGTCCTCTTGCCGGCCGTCTTCCTGGCGGGCTGGGCCCGCTTCGCCGCCGCCTTCTTGGCGGGGGCCTTGGCGGCCGCCGCCTTCTTCGCGGGCGCCTTCCTGGCCGCCTTGCGTGCCTGGGGCGGGGCCTTCTTCGGGGCCCGTTCGCTCCGCTCCTCGGGCTCCCCCTGCTCCTCGGGCTCCCCCTGCTCCTCGGGCTCGTACTCCTCGGCCTCCTCATACGGCTCCGAGTCCTCCGAGGCCTCAGAGTCGCGGGAGGAGTCGTCGGAGCCGGCACCGGGTGCCTTCGAGGCCGCGCCCGAGAGCTGGTCGCGGACCTGTGCCGTGCGCCCGTGCAGGCGGTCGGCGAGCGCGTCCAGCTGCCGCTCGACCAGCGCCCCGGAGGCCGCCTTGCCGACGCCCTGCAGATCGGTGCGCAGCTGGTCCCCGATCTCCTTGAACTGGGGATTGTCCTGCAGCTGCGATTTGACCAGCTCCGCGATGCCCTGCGGGGTCAGGTTCAGCTTCTTGCCGGCCACCATGGTGCCCACGGCGACCGCGAGCTTCAGCTTCTTCGTGCGTCCCAGCAGATATCCGGCCCCTACTGCGAGGCCCACTCCGACTCGGTTCATGGTGCCGTACCGTTGCCCAATCCCGCGCTCGTGCGCGAAGCGATCTCCAGCCGGTCCAGAAGCCCGTCCTCCTGCCGGTCGAACTCCTCCTCCGTGATCTCACCGGCCCCCAGCTGCTCTTCCAGACGGGCCAGTTCGGCCCGGACCGTGGCGGGGTCGTAGTAGATCCGCTCGGCCTCGTTCAGCACCTGTCTGATGGCCCAGGCGCTGCCGCGCACCGGGGCGAACGGCAGCAGCAGGACCTCCGAGATCAGTCCCATGTCCTCACTCCGTTCCGGCGTCCATTCCGCCGGCCGCGGTACCCGCGGGCTCGGCGGGGCCGGGCTCGACGAAGCTGTACGGCGGCAGCGGGCCGTTCACCCGCACCTCCAGGTGCGGCATGTCCCCGCGGGCCCGCTCCACGGCGGCCAGGAACTCCTCGGCCGACTCCCGGTTCACCAGGAACGACACGTTGGCCAGCCAGCCGGTGGACTCGGGGCCCGTACTCACGGCGTCGGCGGCGGGCTCCAGGGCGCGCTCCAGCGCCGTGGCGTCCTGCGCCTCCTTGTCCTTCACCGCGGCCGCCACCATCTCGCCGAGCTGGATCTTGTTCTCGTAACTTCCGCCGCCCTGCTGCCGGTTGGACTCGGCGAGGGCGCGGATCTCCGGGTTCTCGGCCATCACGTGGTGCAGGACGGCCTCCTCCACGTGGTTGGCCTTGATGTTGTACTCGACCCGGCCGTCCAGCGCCCCGAGGCGCTCCCGGTAGTGCTCCGCGCGCTCGGCGAGCACGGCGGTGACCGCGTCGTCGTCCGGGGCGACGCTGCCGAAGCGCATGGGCAGCACGCAGCCGGCCGCACCCACCTCGCTGAGCACGTTCTGGTGGGCGAGCAGCTCCCGGCGCTTGGGACGCAGCCCCTCCGGTGCGTCGCTGACCACGGCGGTCAGCTCGCCCGCCTTCAGGACGCGCACCCGGCACGGCGGGTCACCGACGCCGGTCAGCTCCTCGGACGGCGAGGGATGCGAGCCGGCGGTGATGCCGTAGACGTACGTACTCACTCCTGCTCCTCCTTCCGGCGCGAGGGCGCGGCCTTGCGGGCGCGCGGACGGGATGCGGTCTCGCGCTCGGAGCCGCCCTCGTCACGGGCCTGCTTGAACGCGTCGGAGATGGTCTCGGCGGCGCCGGACAGCGCCCCCTTGGACTTGCCGCGGGCGCCGGACTCGGTCATCTCCCCGACCAGGTCGGGCAGCCCGGGGTCCTTGCGGGGCCCGGCCTCCAGGTCGAGCCTGTTGCACGCCTCGGCGAAGCGCAGATACGTGTCGACGCTGGCGACGACGACGCGGACGTCGATCTTCAGGATCTCGATGCCGACCAGGGAGACGCGCACGAATGCGTCGATGACGAGCCCCCTGTCCAGAACAAGCTCAAGCACGTCGTAGAGGCCGCTGCTGCCGCCTCCGCCGCCGGTCTGTTGTGCCGGTACGACAGTCATGCCAGCTGCTCCTCCATCTTGTCTGTGGGTGTGGGCGTGTGGCTGTGTGGGTGCGGTCCGACGGCCTACCGGCCGCCGCGCGAGTCGGCCCGTCCGCGTTCGTAACGCCGGACGCGGCGGTAGCCCGTGAGCTGTCCCTCGGAGTCGAGCTCCACCTGATAGCTCCCCATCAGGCTCATCGTGTCGGGCACGCGCTCGAGCTCGAGCACCTCGACCTCCAGCGACCAGCCCTCCTCCGTCCGCTCGAAGGACGACACGGTCTCCGCGGTCATGCCGGTGAGTTCCGCGAGTTGGGCGCGTGCCTCACGCAGCACCTCCATCGGCCGGGGCCGACGCGACTCCTGTGACTGCTGTGACTGCTGTGAGTCATGTGACTTCTGTGGACTTTGTGTTTTGCGTGAGCTCTGTGGGATCTGTGAACTCCGCTGCGAGCCTTGCGATTCGGACCTGTTGTTCGTGTTCGACATGGCCACCTCCCCCTCCGTGTGGCCGCAAGAGTGTTCGCCAAACCTGTACCGGTGCGCGCTTGTACTCGCCCCCCGTCTCCCGCGCTCCGCCCGCGACCGGGCTCAGCCGCGCAGGGCGTCCAGCCGCCGCCGGGCGGGACCCAGGTCCCGGGCGCGGCCGGCGATCGAGGCCCAGGGCCGGGTGCGTGCCTGGTCGGCGGCGTCGGCGATCGTCCAGCGGCGGGCGTGCAGCCCGGGGTCGTCCAACTGGTCCCAGGAGAGCGGGGTGGCGACGGGGGCGCCGGGCAGGGCCCGCACGGTGAGGGGGGCGACCGCGGTCTGCGCGTAGGCGTTGCGCTGGATGTCGAGGTAGAGCCGGTCGCCCCGGTCCTTCTTCCGGGCGGCGGTGGTGAGGCGGTCGGGCCGGTCGGCGGCCAGCACGTCGGCGACGTCCCGGGCGAACTCCCGTACTTCGTCGAACTCCTGATGGCCTCTCAGGGGAACGACCACGTGAAGCCCTCGTGACCCGGTGGTCATCAGTGCCGAGGGCAGCTTCAGCTCGTCGAGCAGTTCGCCCAGCAGCCCGGCCGCCTCCCGGACCGCCGGGAAGTCGTCGCGGGCCGGGTCGAGGTCGAAGACCATGCGGTCCGGACGGTCCACGTCCCCGGCCCGGGACAGCCAGCGGTGCAGGGTGAGGGCGGCCTGGTCGGCGAGGTAGAGGAGGGTGGCGGTGTCGTCGCAGACGGTGTGGCAGACGGTGCCGCCCTCCTTGCCCACCTCCACGCGGCCGATCCAGTCCGGGTAGTGCTCGGGGGTGTTCTTCTGCATGAAGCGGGGGCCGTCCACACCGTCCGGGTGCCGTTCCAGCATCAGCGGGCGGCCCCGCAGGTGCGGCAGCATGAAGGGGGCGACGGAGTGGTAGTAGTCGACGAGGTCGGCCTTGGTGTACGCCTCGGCGCCGCCCTCCCCCTTCGGGAACAGCACCTTGTCCGGCCGATGCACCTCCACCGTGCGCCGGCCGGCCCGGACGGACCGTACGGCGTCACGGCTCACGGGACGATCGCCTGCTCCACCAGCATCCGTCCGGCCGCCTCGATGGACTCGGCGTCGATCCCCGCGGCGTGCAGCTCCTCGGCCGGGCTCGCGGAGCCCGGCATCATCTCGACGGCGAGCCGGACCAGGCGGGGCACGGGCCGCCCGTCGGCGAAGGCGTCGAGGACCGCGTCCCCGATGCCGCCCTCCCGGCGGTGGTCCTCCACGGTGAGCAGGCAGCCGGTCTCCTCGGCGGCCCGGCGCAGGGTGGCCCGGTCGACGGGCTTGACCGAGTAGAGGTCGATCACCCGGACCTGGATGCCGTCCTGCCCCAGGGCGTCGGCCGCGGCGAGCGCCTCGTGCACCGTGACACCGGCCGCGACGACGGTGAGCCGGTCGCGGTCGGAGGAGCGCAGGACCTTGCTGCCGCCGACGGGGAACTCCTCGTCGGGGCCGTAGATCACCTTGCTGCCGCCGCGCGAGGTGCGCAGGTAGCGGATGCCCTCCAGGCCGGCCATCTCGGCGACGAGCCGGGCGGTCTGGTTGGCGTCGCACGGGTACAGCACGGTGGAGCCGTGGATGGCCCGCATCATCGCGATGTCCTCCAGGCCCATCTGGCTGGGCCCGTCCTGGCCGATCGCGACGCCCGCGTGGGAACCGACGAGGTTGATGCCGGAGCCGCTGACGGACGCCATGCGCACGAAGTCGTACGCCCGGGTCAGGAAGGCGGCGAAGGAGGTGGCGAACGGCACCCAGCCGCGCGCCGCCATCCCCACCGCCGTGGCGACCATCTGCTGCTCGGCGATGTAGCACTCGAAGTACCGCTCGGGGTGTTCCTTGGCGAAGAACTCGGCGCGCGTGGAGTCGCCGACCTCGCCGTCGAGGGCGACGACGTCGCCGCGGGCCGTGCCGAGCGCGGCGAGCGCCTCGCCGAAGGCGTTGCGGGTGGCGACCTCGTCGTCCTTGTCGTAGCGGGGCAGTTCGATCTCCCCGGTGCCGGCCGAGTGCAGCGCGCGGGCGGCGGGCGGCTCCTGGACCCGTACCGTGAGGTCGCGCTCCCCGCCTAGCTCGGCGATCGCCTCCTCGGCCTCCGGGAGCGGCTTGCCGTGCTGGCCCTCACGGTCCTCGACGGCCTCGACGCCCTTCCCCTTGAGGGTGCGGGCGATGACGGCCGTGGGCTGGCCCTTGGTGGACAGTGCCTCGCCGTAGGCACGGTCGACGGCGTCCACGTCGTGGCCGTCGATCTCGATGGTGTGCCAGCCGAAGGCCCTGAACCGGCGCGCGTACGCGTCGAGGTCGTGGCCGTGCCGGGTCGGGCCGCGCTGGCCGAGCCGGTTGACGTCGACGATCACGGTGAGGTTGTCGAGCTGCTCGTACCCGGCGTGCTCCGCGGCCTCCCACACCGAGCCCTCCGCCATCTCGCTGTCGCCGCACAGCACCCACACGCGGTAGTCACTGCGGTCCAGCCGCTTGCCGGCCAGCGCGATGCCCACGCCGACGGGCAGACCCTGGCCGAGCGACCCGGTGGCCGTCTCGACCCACGGCAGCCGCTGCGGGGTGGGGTGCCCCTCCAGGCGGCTGCCCAGCTTGCGGAAGGTGAGCAGCTCCTCGTCGTCGATGGCGCCGGCCGCCTTGTAGGCGGAGTAGAGGAGGGGCGACGCGTGGCCCTTGGAGAGGACGAAGCGGTCGTTGCCGGGGTGGGCGGGGCGCTCGAAGTCGTAGCGGAGGTGGTTGGCGAGGAGTACGGCCATCAGGTCCGCGGCGGACATCGAGGACGTCGGGTGTCCGGAGCCGGCGGCGGCGGACGTCCGTACGCTGTCGACGCGCAGCTGCTGTCCGAGGTCGACGAGTTCACCGGTGTTCATGAGTCTCCTTCCGCGGCGCGGCCGTCGGTTCGCTTGACGGGGCCGGGGGCGATGTCGGGTCCGGGGGGCGGCTGGTTCTCCGGGGGCTCGGGCCCGGGGTGGGCGGGCGGACCGGCGGAACGGCTCGGCGCGGGAGTGCCGGGGGATCCCGAGCGGGTGGCTCCGGGAGCCCTGGAGGACTGGGCCCGCCTGGCTCGCTCGGCCTGCTCGGCCACGGCGGAGGGCTTGGGGGCGGAGGAAGGCTTGGACTCCTTCCGCGGCCTGCCGGGCGCGTGGGCGGCCGGACGGGTCCCGGCGGCCTTGGCGGGCTGCCCACCGGGGCGGGCCTTGGCCGCCCTCTCCCCACCCGGCTGCCCCTTCGCGGGCTCACCACCGGGCTGCCCCTTCGCAGGCTCACCACCCGGCTGACCCTTCGCAGGCTCACCACCCGGCTGACCCTTCGCAGGCTCACCACCCGGCTGACCCTTCGCAGGCCCACTACCCGGCTGTCCCTTCGCAGGCCCACCACCCGGCTGACCCTTCGCAGGCCCACCACCCGGCTGACCCTTCGCAGGCCCACCACCCGGCTGACCCTTCGCAGGCCCACCACCCGGCTGACCCTTCGCAGGCCCACCACCGGACCGGTCCTCTGCAGGCCCACCACCGGACCGATCCTCCGCAGGCCCACCACCGGACCGATCCTCCGCAGGCTCACCACCGGACCGATCCTCCGCGGCGCCGGCCTCGGACCGCCGCGAAGGAGCGGTCGGGCCACCGTCCGCCCTGGACGCGGCCGGCTCACCCTCCGGCCGCCCAGGCACCCGCGCCACCTCCGGCGACGCCGACTCCAGGGGCACGGACCAGGAGCGTACGAGCCCCAGCTGGACCGCCTGCCGCGGCAGCACCGCGTCGAGCAGCCAGTCCGCGGCCACCCGCACCCGGTTGCCCGGCATCGCCGCGAGGTGGTAGCCCCGCGTGACCGCGCCCGCCGCCGGGCCGGACATCGGCACCCCCAGCGGGTTGGCGGCGGCCTTCGCGCCGCCCAGGTCCACCACGAACCCCATGTCACGGTGGCGGTAGGCCCGCCGCTCGCCGCCGATGCCGAGCGATGCGGCGACGTTCTGGGCGCAGACCTTGCCGTGCCGCCAGGCGTGCTGCGCGGTCATCGGCGTGTACTGGCCGGGCTGGTTCAGGTCGGGTACCGCGGCCACGTCACCGCAGGCGAACAACTCGGGCCGCCCCGGCACCTGGAGGTGCGGGTCGACGAGGAGCCGGCCGCGTTCCATGGGCAGCCCCAGCGACTCCACCAGCGGGTCGGGTCGCACGCCCACGCACCACACCAGCGTGCGGGTGTCCACGGTCGTGCCGTCGGTCAGCAGGACCCCGTCGTGCGTGGCCTCCTTCACGGAGGTCCCCATCCGCACGTCGACGCCCCGCTGCCGCAGCACCCGGTCGGCGGTGCGGGAGAGCCGCTCGTCCATCTCGGGCAGCACCCGTTCGGCCACGTCCAGCAGCATCCAGCGGGGCCGCATGCCGGTGCGCATCGGATGCTTGCGGACCTGGGCGTCGGTGTACATCTGGCCGTGCGCGGCGACCTCGGTGCCGGTGTATCCCGCACCGACCACGACGAAGGTGCACCGGGCGGCGCACTCCGCGCGGTCGCCGGCCGCGGCCGCCAGCTCCACCTGCCGGGTCACGTGGTCCCGCAGGTAGAGCGCCTCCGGCAGCCCGCGGAAGCCGTGGGCGTGCTCGGCGACGCCGGGGATGGGCAGCAGCTTGTTGACGCTGCCCGCGGCGAGCACCAGCCGGTCGTAAGAGAGAGTGCCCCCGCCGCCCTCCGGGTCCGCGTAGTGCACGGTGCGCGCGTCCAGGTCGATGCCGTCGGCCTCGCCGAGCACCAGCCGCACACGCGGCAGCGTGCCCGACAGGGACACGCTGACCCGGCGCGGCTCCAGGATTCCGGCGGCGACCTGCGGCAGCAGGGGCAGGTAGAGGAAGTAGTCGGTCGGGTTGAGCAGGGTGATGTCGGCCTGGTGCCGGGTGAGCCGGGACAGGGTGCGGGCCGTCCGGTACCCGGCGAAGCCGGCACCGACGATCACGATGCGGGGTCGGCTCACGGTTCGCCTCCGGGCTGTCGCGTACCTCGGGAGCCTTCCGCGTCCCCTTGGCCAGGGCGCCCAAACGTCCGGCGGGCGGCCGTCGCCCCGGTTTCCCCGCGTGCGCCCGGGTACTCGGCCCCGGACCCACCCGCCCCATGTTCCGGAGGCAACCTCCCATGCCCGAGTACGGCTATTTCCTCTCGTGCGAGCAGTACGGTCCCGCGGAGCTGATCGAGCAGGCGCGGATGGCCGAGCAGGCCGGGTTCCAGGCACTGTGGATCTCGGACCACTACCACCCGTGGAACGGCGAACAGGGGCAGAGCCCGTTCGTGTGGTCGGTGATCGGCGCGCTGTCCGACGCGGTGTCCCTGCCCGTGGAGACGGCGGTGACCTGCCCGACGGTGCGCATCCACCCGGCGGTGGTGGCGCAGGCCGCGGCGACCAGCGCGGTGATGACGGACGGCCGTTTCCGGCTCGGCGTCGGCACCGGGGAGGCGCTCAACGAGCACATCCTGGGGGACGCCTGGCCGGCCGCGCACGTACGCCTGGAGATGCTGGAGGAGGCCATCCTCATCATGCGGCGGCTGTTCACCGGCGAGGAGGTCAACCACCACGGCACGCACTACACGGTGGAGAACGCCCGCCTCTACACCGTCCCGGACGAGCCCGTCCCGATCGACATCTCCGGCTTCGGCCCGGCGGCGACCAAGCTCGCCTCGCGGGTGGGCGACGGCTACATCACGATGATGCCGGACACCTCGATGGTGGAGCAGTACCGCAAGGGCGGGGGCGGCGGGAAACTGGTCAGCGGGGGCACCAAGGTCTGCTACGACACCGACCGGGACGAGGCGGTACGGACCGTGCACCGGCTGTGGGCCAACGAGTTGCTGCCGGGCGAGCTGGGCCAGGTGCTGCCCTCGCCCAAGCACTTCGAGCAGGCGCAGACCCTGGTCACCGAGGACATGGTCCGGGACAACCGGGTCTGCGGCGACGACGCGGACGAGCACGTCGCGGAGCTCCGGCAGTTCGCCGACGCCGGTTTCGACCGGGTCTACGTCAACCAGATCGGCCCCGACCTGCGCGGCTTCTTCGACTTCTACCGCACCAAGGTGCTGCCGCAGTTGCAGCAGAACGCCTGACTCGCACAGGCCGGCACCCCCCGAACCGCGTTCGGGGGGTGCCGTGCCGTCCGGTTCCGCGACCGGTCAGCCGCGGCGGTGCGGGGCCTCGGGGTCGACGTCGTCCGGGCGCGGTGCCACCGGTCCGGTGGCGCCGGGGGCGGGCGTGCCCGCCCCCGGCGCGCCGGTCGCGCCACCGACACCGCCCGGTGCGACCGGCGGCATCGGCGGGTACGGCACGCCGAGCCCGTTCGGCGGAGCGGCCGGCGCACCACCACTGAGGGTGTGGCCGTGTCCGTCGCCGTCGGCGGAGCCCGGCCGGGCCGCGCCGCGCAGCAGATGGGCGGCGACGCCCAGGAGGGCGGCCGTGATCAGCGCGGCGGCCCAGTCCGGCAGGCCGATGGCGAGGGCCAGGCCCACGGTGAGCGCGAGGGCCGCGCCCGCGTACAGGGCGGCGGCGCCGGAGGCGGCGTACAGCGTGGCCTTGCGGCGCTGCTTGCGTGTCTGTTCCCGCAGCTCGTCGCGCACGGTCTCGCGTGCCACCTGCGCCAGTTCGTCGACCAGATGCTTGTCCAGGTGTTCCAAGTGATCCATGCGGTCCATGTGTTGCGGGTACCCGCGGCCACGACTTCCATGGGCGGGACGGTGGCACGGGGCCGCGCGCCTCCCAACTAGGCTCGTCCGCATGGACATTCTGGGAGCCACACTGCGCATCTACGTCGACGACCTGGAGAAGGCGATCCCCTTCTACGAAGGCCTGGCCGGCGGCCAGGCGCACCGCTTCGAACGCGGCGGCGTCCAAGTCGCCGCCGTCGGCTGCTTCCTGCTGATGAGCGGGCCCGAGTCCCAGCTCGAGGTGTTGCGCAAGGTGACCGCGACGGTCGCCGTGACCGACGTCGAGGAGACCCACCAGGTACTCAGCTCGCTGGGTGCGGACATCATCGCGGGGCCGGTCCCGACGCCGGCCGGCCGGAATCTGATCGCCCGGCACCCGGACGGCACGATCTACGAGTACGTGGACCGGCGGGCGTAGCCCCGGGCCGGACGGGGCTCACTCCCCGTCCGGCCGCATCCTGAAGTCGTGCCGGGCGGGGAGCGGTTCGTCGGTGATCCGGGCCCACAGCCGGCCGACGACCTCGTCGCCCTCGCGCAGGTCGGCGACCTCGAAGCCCTCGTCGAAGACGGCCCGTGCCTCGGCGTTCCGGCCCTCGGCGGCCAGCAGCGCCGCCTCGGTGAGCCGGAACCGGCCGCGGGCCCGGACGGCGGGCTCCAGCCGCTCCCACACGGACCGGGCGTCGGCCGTGCGCCCGACCGCGAGCAGCGCTCCGATCGCCTCGCCGCCGAGCGCGGCCGTGAGCGCCGTCCAGGACGCGTGGCCGTCCGCGGCGCGCGCCGTGTCGACCGCGCCGACCGCCCCGGGGTCAGCCTCTCCGGGGCCCGCCTCCCCGGGGCCCGCCGCGTCCGGCTCGGGCCGGGAGGCGGGCGCCCCGTCGCGTACCCGTGCGCACAGGTCGTCGAAGGCCTCCGCGTACCGGTCGGCGGCCCGCTCGTGGTGGCCGTCCTCCTGGTCGGCGACGGCGAGGCAGCGCAGCAGCGGCCAGCGGGCGGTGGCCTCCTTCAGGCCGCGCTCCCAGCTGCGCACCGCCTGTGCCCGGTCGCCGCCGTGCCACTGGGCGACTCCGAGGTGGTACTCGGCGGCGGGTGTGGCGGCCGTGGTCTCCAGCATGTCCCGCCAGGGCCTGGCGACCAGTGTGCCCCCGGGTGGTGCGTGGTGGTCGGGCTCGGGCAGCGCCCCGGCGTGCAGGAGGTGCAGCCAGGGCCGCTGCTCCGCGCCGAGGGTGGCCTCCTCGAAGGGGGTGCCGGGCAGCTGCAGGCCCGCACGGAGCACTTCGAGGGCGCCCCACCCCGATCCGGTGGCCAGGCACTCGCCGGGCTCGGTGTCGGCGTACGGCCGCCAGGCCTCGTACGCCGCGTCCACTCCGCTGCGCGGCAGGACCGCCTCCAGCCGGTCCTCGGCCCGGCGCAGCACGGTGTGCCACTCCCCGCGCGGGTCCGCGTCGAGCGGCCCGTACGCCTCCAGCCAGGACACCTCGCTCTCCGCCTCCAGCTCGACGTGTTCGAGCTGGGTGCGGGCGAGTCCGGCCTGGATCTCGCAGTAGCCGCCGGTGCCGGGTTCGGTGAGCCACTCCTGCCAGCGCCGCCCGCCCGGTCCGGTGCCCCAGACGAACAGCTTCCGGCCGCGCAGCACGTCGGTCGACGTCTGCGCCAGCCCGTGCCCGTGCTCGTCGAGCGCGGCGATCCAGCGGCGCCGCCCGTCCGGCACCTCGTAGAACCAGTCGGCGGGGTAGGTGCTGTTGCGCGGGTGGGTACGGTCGGCGCCGTCGTAGCACGGGACGGGCACGCGGCGCAGCCGCCGCTCGTAGCCGAAGAGCCAGGCCTCGTCGGCGGGGGCGAGAACGCGGCGGTCCTCGGGGACGGCGATGTTGGACCACCAGTACGTGGGGACCGGACGCTCGTGCGGGTTGCGGACGCGGACGCCGACGTGGAGGAAGTCCGAGCCCTCGGGAAGCCACAGGTCGACCTGGAAGGGCAGGTCGCGCAGCCGCTCCCACTCCCACAGGCGCAGCATGCGACCGCCGTCGGGGGCGGGCACGGACGCGGCGTGCACCGGCGAGCAGGAGAGGGTGGTGTGGCCGGTGGCGCCGATGTTCCACTCGATGCCGCCGGAGAACCAGGCTCCGTTGAGGGCGAAGTTGGCGGGCTGGAGGACGGGGTTGACGTAGAGCAGTTCGCGGTCGGCCGGCTTGTGGAAGAGGGAGGTGACGCGGCCGCCCAGGGCAGGCACGACGGTGGCCCGCAGCCGGTCGTTCTCGAGGACGAGGGCGTCGAAGTCGCGGGGC
Source organism: Streptomyces sp. M92 (assembly GCF_028473745.1). Taxonomy (NCBI): domain Bacteria; kingdom Bacillati; phylum Actinomycetota; class Actinomycetes; order Kitasatosporales; family Streptomycetaceae; genus Streptomyces; species Streptomyces sp. M92. The sequence goes on along the minus strand of NZ_CP101137.1, from coordinate 4,403,882 downwards.
TCGCGCGCCCGCCCGTAACCGTCCCGCAGCGGCGCCGGCAGCAGGCTGCGCAGGGGTGCGTGTCCGACCTGGCGGGCCATGTCGCGGGGCAGGCCTGCCCGGTCGCGTTCGTCGACGCGGTGGGCTTCGTCCAGGGGGCGCAGCGGCGGCAGGGGGTTGTCCGGGCCGAGCGGCGCGGCGGGCAGCGTCAGTACCTCACGTCGGATCGTCGTCACGCTTCCCCATGGAAGCCGCTTCCGGGCCCGCTGAACAGGGCGCCCCCGGATATTCGGTGGGCGCGGGTCCGGGGCCGACGTAGAGTCGGGCGGTCGTCGGCGAACGCGAAGGAGCGCATGTGAGTGAGCAGCACACCTACCGGGTGATCGTCCGGGGCGCCTGGGACGGCCTGACCGACCTGGCACGGGAGCGGCTGCTCGCCGAGGCGGCGGACCACGGCATGACGAGCATGCGGTTCACGGAGGAGGGCTCGCTGTCGTACGAGGCGGCACCGCTCAAGCACTTCTCGATGCGGTACGTCGTGGTGTCCGACGCGGCGGACGGCGAGGAGATGGCGGGTGCCGTCGCCGAGGACCGGGCGGAGACCGCGCTGCGCGCGCTCGGGTACGGGTTCCGCGGCCTCAGGTCGACGGTGACGGACCTGGACACGATGAAGGTCAACCGGAAGTCACGCTCTCGGCGGTGATCGCCCAGCGCTGGTGGTCCCGCCAGGCGCCATCGATGTGGAGCATGCGGGGCGAGAAGCCCTCCAGGTGGAAGCCGCAGGCGCGGGCCAGCGCGATGGAGGCGGCGTTGCCCGGCTGCACGTTGATCTCCAGCCGGTGCAGCCGCATCGGCCCGAAGGCGTACCGCACGACGAGGTCCAGCCCCTCGCGCATCAGCCCTCGCCCGGCCGCGTGGGCGAACGCTCCGTAGCCGAGGGCGCCGCTGAGGAAGCCGCCGTGCACGATGTTGTTGATGTTGACGAACCCGGCGATGGCGCCGCCGTCCGCCGTGCCCGCACCCTTCTCCGCGTCCTTCTCGCAGATCAGGAACCCGGCCTTGGTGGGGTCCTCGATCAGCCGGGCCGCGTAGGCCTCGTACGCCTGGACGCTGTCCGGCGGGAAGAGCCAGGGGTGGTGCAGGTCCTTGCTCTCCCGGGCACGGGCGGTGAACTCGGCGCCGTCCTCGTAGGTGAAGTGCCGTATGCCCACGCGGGGCCCCTCGGCGAGGTGGCGGGATGCGTTGTGCGGCATTCCGCCAGCCTACGACGGGTGGGTGCGGGGCGCGGCTCAGCGCAGGGCCGGTTCGTCCAGCGTCAGGGTGCCCGTGTCCGCGTCGAGTTCCGCCGCGACGCCGAACGGGACGGTCAGCGCGCCCTCGCGGTGTCCGAAGCCGAAGTCCTCGACGACCGGCACTCCGAGGCCGCCGAGCCGGTCGGCCAGCATGGGCCGCAGCTTCTCGCGGGGCTCGCACTCCTGCCAGGAGCCGAGCAGCACCCCGGCGACCCCGTCGAGCAGGCCGGCCCGCAGCAACTGGGTGAGGTAGCGGTCGAGCCGGTACGTCTCCTCCCCCACGTCCTCCAGGCACAGCAGCCCGCCGTGCGCGGAGGTGCGGGCGTGCGGGGTGCCGATCTCGGCGGCGAGCAGGGCGAGGCAGCCGCCGAGGGTGACGCCCCGGGCCCGGCCGGGGACCATGGGCGTGCCGTCGGAGGCGATCACGCGGACCGTGTCCGGGGCGAACAGGGTGGCCTTCAGGTGCTCCTGTGCCCGCGCGTTCTTGAGGAAGTCGATCCCGGCGGCCATCGGCCCGTGCAGGGTGACCAGGCCGAGGCGGGTGGCGAAGGCCTCGTGCAGCGCGGTGATGTCGCTGAAGCCGACGAACACCTTCGGCCCGGCCGCCCGCATCGCCTCCCAGTCGAGCAGGTCGGCCATGCGCTGGACGCCGTACCCGCCGCGGGCGCACAGCACGGCGTCGACGGACGGGTCGCACCAGGCGGACTGGAGGTCGGCGGCACGGTCCGCGTCGGTGCCCGCGAGGTAGTCGAAGGACGGATGCCGGTCCAGGACGTGCGGGGCCACGACCGGGTCCAGGTCCCAGCCGCGCAGCACGTCCAGGCCCGCCTGCAGCCGCTCCTCCGGTACGGGTCCGCTGGGCGCGACGACCGCCACCCGGGCGCCGGGGGCGAGCCGGGCCGGCCGGTTCAGGGGCTTCACCGGGTCAGCTCCAGGATGGGGACGTCCGGCCGGTCCAGGCCGAAGACCTGGGCGTAGAGGGAGAGTTCCGCCTCCAGGGCGCGCACCATGGTCTGCGCCCGCCGGAATCCGTGTCCCTCGCCCTCGAAGGCGAGGTACGCGTGCGGGACTCCCCGGCCCGCCATGCGGTCGAGGAACCGCTCGCACTGCACGGGCGGGCAGATCACGTCGTCCAGCCCCTGGAGCAGCAGGAAGGGCGCGGTGACCTGGTCGGCGTGGGTCACGGGTGACCGCTCGGCGTACCGGCCGGGCACCTCGGCGTGGGGTCCGATCAGGCTCTCCAGGTACTGCGACTCGAAGTCGTGGGTCCCTCCCGTGGCCCAGCCGGTCAGGTCGAGGACCGGGTAGATGACGGTGCCGCAGGCGTAGACGTCGGTGGTGGCGAGGGAGGCGGCGGAGGTCCAGCCACCGGCGCTGCCGCCGCGCACGGCGAGCCGCTCGCGGTCGGCGGCGCCCTCGTCGGCGAGGGCGAGGGCGACGGCGGCACAGTCCTCGACGTCGACGACGCCCCACTGCTCGCGCAGCCGGTCGCGGTACTCCCGGCCGTATCCGGTGGAGCCGCCGTAGTTGACCTCGGCGACGCCGATGCCGCGGGAGGTGAAGTAGGCGATCTCCAGGTCGAGGACGAGGGGCGAGCGGCTGGTGGGGCCGCCGTGGGCCCAGATCACGTACGGCGGCAGTTCGCCGTCCGGTGCGCGGAAGCCGGGGTTGTGGGGCGGATGGACGTGGGCGTGGATCTCGCGGCCGTCGGGGCCGGTGAAGGTGCGGCTGTGCGGCTCGGGGTAGTACGCCGGGTCGACGGCGTCCTCGTGCGGGGCGCCGATCACCCGGGTCCGGCCGGTGCGGGCGTCCAGCTCGACCACCTCGTGGGCGCTGCGCGGGCTCGCGCCGACGGCGGCGACGCGCTCGCCCTGGACGGCGAGGCTCGTGGTGAACTCGGTCCAGGGACCTGCCGCGTCGACGACTTCGCCGGTCTCGGGGTCGAGTATGCCGAGGGCGGTGGCGCCGCGGCCGTGCACGACGGCGATCAGGCCGCTGTCCAGGGGCGCGAACCAGCGCTGCCCGAGCTTCCACAGCGGTCCGCCGAACTCCTCCTCGCGGGCGCACAGCGGCTGTCCGTCACGGTACAGGTTCCACCAGCCGGTGCGGTCGGAGGCGTACAGCAGGGTGCCGTCGGGCGCCCAGTCGGCCTGGGCGACCGACTCCTCCGGCCCGCCGGCGACGGTCCGGGCGTCCTGGAAGGTGCCGTCGGGGCCGATGTCCGCGACGATCAGCTCGGTGCCGTCCCAGGGCATGCGGGGGTGGTCCCAGGCGAGCCAGGCCGCGCGCCGCCCGTCGGGCGAGGGGCGGGGCCCGGTGACGAACCGGTGACGCTCACCGGTGAGTTCGCGCAGCGCGCTCCGGTCACCGGCCGCAGAGCCGTCCAGCGGCACCGCGACGGGGACCCGGCGCACGTCGGTGGGTCCGTCACCGGTGAACTCCTCCAGGACGCACCACACCTCGCCGCGCTCGGGCCGCAGCTCCGGCTCGGCCCAGCGCAGTCCGCCGCCCACCGCGGAGACGGGCGTCAGCGGACTCGGCTCGCCCCTGCCCGGCTCGCAGGAGTACAGCCGCTGGTCGGCGAAGTTCACGAAGACGACCAGCGGCCCCGCGTCGGTCATGTGCGCCGCCCAGGGCCGGCCGCCGTACTCCAGGACGCGGGTGCGCACGTTCCACGGCGCGGCCAGCACCGGTTCCTCCCTGCCGTCGGGATGCCGCCGCACCAGCGTGCGACGACCGCCCTCGGCGGGCCGGGGCGCGGTCCACCACACCTCGTCGCCGACGAAGGCCACGTCGTCGGGCCGCCCGTCGTGCGCGGCGGCGAGGGCCGCGTCGACCGGCGACGGCCACGATCCGTACGGCAGGGTCTGCACTGACTCCCCCACTCTTTCCTCCAGCTCCTTCTCGGTGCGGTCCCCGGCCGTCCGCTAGGCCGTGCGCAGGAAGCGGTCGAGGACGCGCACGCCGAAGTGCAGCGCCTCGACGGGCACGCGTTCGTCCACTCCGTGGAAGAGGGCCTGGTAGTCGAAGCCCTCGGGCAGCTTCAACGGCGCGAACCCGTAGCCGGTGATCCCCAGCCGGGAGAACTGCTTGGCGTCCGTGCCGCCGGACATGCAGTACGGCACCACGTGCCCCTCCGGGGCGAACTCCTCGACGGCGGCGCGCATCCTGGCGTACGTCGGCGAGTCCACCGGCGCCTGGAGGGCGACCTCGCGGTGGGCGAAGTCCCAGGCGACGTCCGGGCCGGTGAGCCGGTCGAGGGTGGCGCGGAACTCGTCCTCGCAGCCGTGCAGGAACCGCCCGTCCACGTAGGCGACGGCCTCCCCGGGGATGACGTTGACCTTGTAGCCGGCGTCCAGCATGGTCGGGTTGCTGCTGTTGCGGACGGTGGCCTCGACCAGCTTGGCCGCGGGCCCCAGCTTGTCCAGCAGCGCGTCCACGTCGTGCAGGTCGGTGTCGATGCCGTAGACGGCGGCGATCTCGGTCAGCGCGGCGCGCACGGTCGGGGTCAGGCGCAGCGGCCACTCGTGGTCGCCGATGCGGGTGACCGCCGCGGCGAGGCGGGTGACCGCGTTCTCCGCGTTCACCTTGGACCCGTGGCCGGCCCGTCCGCGCGCGGTGAGCTTGAGCCAGCCCGTGCCGCGCTCACCGGCGGCGATGGGGTAGAACTGTCGTCCGGCGCCGTCGTGGAAGGTGAACGCCCCGGACTCGCTGACGCCCTCGGTGCAGCCCTCGAACAGGGCGGCGTGCCGGTCGGCGAGGAAGCCGGAGCCGTCCTCGGCGCTGGCCTCCTCGTCGGCGGTGAACGCGATCACGATGTCCCGCCGGGGCCGTACTCCCTGCCGGGCCCAGTCGCGGACGGCGGCCAGGATCATCGCGTCCATGTTCTTCATGTCGACGGCGCCGCGCCCCCAGACGACTCCGTCGCGGATCTCCCCGGAGAACGGGTCCACGCTCCAGTCGGCGGCCTCGGCGGGCACCACGTCCAGGTGCCCGTGCACGAGGAGGGCGCCGGCCGACGGGTCGGTGCCCTCGACGCGGGCGACGACGTTGGTCCGGCCCTCGGTCCGCTCCAGCAGCGTGGGCTCGATCCCGGCCTCGGCGAGCCGCGCGGCGGCGTACTCGGCGGCGGGGCGCTCCCGGCAGTCGCCGCCGCCCCGGTTCGTCGTGTCGATCCGGATCAGGTCGGACGTGAACCGCACGACCTCGTCCAGCGCCTGTGCGCCGGTCTGCCCGGACTGCTGCTCAGCCATACTGCTCCTCCACGGCGGCCGAGGCGATCGTGGTGACCGCCTTGAAGGTACGGATCGCCTCGAACATGGTCTCGTGGGTGTACGCCACCTTGCGCTCGCCGATGCGGGCCACGCCCGGCACGACGGTCGAGGCCGCCGCCAGGTGCTCGGCGTCGAACTCCACGGCGACGGTGAAGGGCCCGCCGCTGACCGGCTCGTGCCGCACGGCGAGCGCCGCCGCCTCCTTGGCCGCCGCCCGGATGTCGGCGGCGGTCCTGGCCGGCGTACGGCACACGGCCGCGTACCGTGACACATGGTCCTTGACCGCGACCTTCAGCGCCTCGGGCGCGTACCCGAGCGCGTCCTCGCAGGCCACGTCGTCCCCGGTGACCAGCACCACCGGCACCCCGTACTCGGCGACGACGTGCGCGTTGAGCAGACCCTCACTGGCCCGTACGTCGTTCAGCCAGACACCGGTGATCTGGTTGGCGAGGAAGGTGTGCGCGAGGACGCCCTCCATACCGGCGCCCGCGTGGTACCCGATGAACGCGATGCCGTCCACGTCCCCGTGCTGGACGCCCTCCACCATGGACAGCGCCTTGTGCCGGCCGGTGAGCATCTGCGTCCGCTCATCGAGATGCTCCAGGAGCAGATTGCGCATCGTCCAGTGCGCCTCGTTGACCAGCACCTCGTCGGCCCCGCCGTCGAGGAAGCCCTGGACGGCCGCGTTCACGTCCGAGGTGAACATCGACCGGCACCGCTCCCACTGCGGAGTCCCCGGCAGCACGTCGGCCGGCCAGGTGACACCGGTGGCGCCTTCCATGTCGGCGCTGATGAGGATCTTCATGGTGCGCCACGTTACGCGGTCGCGCCGCCCCCCAGCCAGGCCTGTGGATAACTCTCACCGGCCCAGACCAATGGCTGGTCGGGGCGCTCGGTCGCCCTCATCGTCCCCTTCCCGCCACCACCCACGACGACGGCAGTTCGATCCGTGTGCCGTCCACCGTGTACTCGGTGCTGACCAGCGGGAGTTCACCGCTCGCCAGGACGGTGAGGCCGGCGGCGCGGAGGTGCTCCGGTACCGCGTCGTCGGGGGCCGAGCCGGGTGTCAGCCCGTGACGGAGGACGGGCGCGAGTTTGGCCGGCGGGCCGTCGGGCCCCTGGGCCAGCCCCATGAGGACGGTCTTGGCGTCCTGGCAGGGCTCCACCAGGAAGGCCCGGCCGCGCTCGCCGACGAGAGCGGCGAGGGCGTCGGCCAGTGGCTGCCGGTCGTCCGGCTCGCACTGGTGCAGGACGCCCCGCACATAGACGTTGGCGTCGCCCAGCTCGGCGTGCAGGGTCTCGGCCTCCGCCTTGTCCGCGGCGTCCAGTTGCCGGTAGGCCGCCTGGCCGGCGGGGTCGGCGCGGCGGGCATGGTCGAGGGCGGCGGCGGACAGGTCGGCGCCGACGACGTGCCCGAAGCGCTCGGCGAGATAGCGGGTCTGGGTGCCGTTGCCGCAACCGAGGTCGATCATGGGCAGGCCGGGGTCGACGAGGTGCGGCTCGAAGTGGGCCAGGTGGCGGCCGGCGGTCAGCATCGGCTCCGCGTCCCAGAACACCGCCCCCTGTCCTTCGGGTGCCTCACTCCAGAAGCTCTCCCAGGCGTTCCGGTACCGACTCGTCACGCTCATGCGCGTCTCCCCAGGTGCGACGACGTACGGCCCGTCGGCGGTGACGGGCTCGTACGGTGTACCGCGCCCGGCGCACGGCCACAAGCGCCCGGCGCATTCCTTCACCGGACGTGCGAACGCCGCGCGCCCCCGTCGACGCGCGACGGCCCGGCGGTCCGGGACGGCTCAGCGACGCGGCAGTGTCAGTTCGAACCAGACGGTCTTGCCGGTCTTCGTCCGGCTCGCGCCCCATTCGCGGGCGAGGGTGCTGACCACGCGCAGGCCCCGGCCGGCCTCGTCGGTGGGGCCGGCGCTGCGCAGGGCGGGCAGGTCGTGGTCGTCGTCGTCCACCTCGCACAGCAGCGTGTCGGCTCGCACCAGGCGCAGTTCCACGGGCCGGGCGTGGGCGTGCCGCACGGCGTTGGTGACGAGTTCGCCGGCCAGCAGCTCGGCGGTGTCGGCCAGTCGCGCGAGGCCCCAGTCGTGGAGCTGTTCGCGGACGGCCGCGCGGGCCCGGCCGACCTCGGCGGGGTCGCGGGCCAGGCGCCACTCGGCGACGGCGTCGGTGTCGATGCCGCCGAGCCTGGCCATCAGCAGGGCCACGTCGTCCTTGCGGCCGCCGCGGGTGCCCAGCGCGCGGATGATGGTGTCGCAGGCGTCGTCCATGGAGGCCGCCGGGTGGGCGGCGGACTCGCACAGGGCCGCCAGACCGGTGCCGATGTCCTCGCCGCGCACCTCGACCAGGCCGTCGGTGCACATCACCAGCCGGTCGCCGGGCGCCACCGGCACCCGCACCGCCTCGAAGGGCACCCCGCCCACGCCGATGGGCGCCCCCGTGGGCAGCTCGATCAGCTCGCTGCCGCCGTCGGCCGCGCGGACCAGGACGGGCGGGATGTGGCCCGCGTTGGCGAGGTGCAGTTCACCGGCGACGGGGTCGTGGACGACGTACAGGCAGGTCGCCAGGTAGGTGTCGCCGAGCCGCTGGGCGAGGTCGTCGAGGTTGCGCAGGAGCTGGGCGGGAGGCAGGTCGAGCCCGGCCATGGTCTGCACGGCGGTGCGCAGTTGCCCCATCATGGCGGCGGAGCCCAGCCCGTGCCCCATGACGTCGCCGACGACGAGGGCGGTGCGGGCGCCGGGCAGTTTCACCGCGTCGAACCAGTCGCCGCCGACGCGTCCGAGCAGCGTGCCCGGCAGATAACGGGTGGCGATGTCACAGCCGGCCATGCGCGCGGGGATGTGCGGCAGCATGCTGTCCTGGAGCGTCTCCGCGACGTTCTCCTGGTACGTGTACATGCGCGCGTTGTCGAGCACGAGCCCCGCGCGGGCGGCGAGTTCGGCGCCGGTGACGCGGTCCATGTCGTTGAAGACGGGCCGCTCCGGGTGGCGCAGCAGGATCATGAAGCCGAGGACGACGTTGCGCGCCTTCAGCGGCACCAGGAGCATGGAGCGGCCGGTGATGAGCGGTCTGATGTCCCGCTTCTCGAACTGCGAGGCGATGGCGTGGCCCATCTCCTCGGTGATGCGCGGCACCAGCACGGGTTCACCGCTGGTCATGCACTGGAAGAAGGGGGTGTGCGCCGGAAAGGGCATGGCCTCGCCGACCGGTACGACGTCGTCCCAGCGGCCGGGTTCGTCGGTGTGTTCCAGGGCGACCCGGTGCCACATGGTGGTGGTGTCCGGCACGCCGTCGTCGAAGCCCTCACCGGCTACGACCTGTTCGCGCAGGTAGGTGCCGGCGACGTCGGTGAAGCGGGGGACGACGGCCCGGCTCACCTCCACGATGGTCCGCGCCAGGTCCAGGGAGGTGCCGATCCGCCCGCTGACCTCGTTGAGGAACTCCAGGCGTTCGCGGACGGCGGCGTACTCGAGGTCCTCGGCCTCCTCGCGCACGTCCTCGGGGACCGGTTCGCCGGCCGCGAGGGCCCGTGCCGCCCGCTCCCGGCGCGCGCTGCGCTCGGCGCGCCGGGGCACGCCCCAGTCGGGGGTGACGGGCACCCGGTCGTGCCGGCTGAACTCCAGGACGGGGTAGCCGAGTTCCAGGACCTGCGCGACGATGCGGGCACTCTCGCCGACGCTCATGCTGGGCAGGATCTCGGGGAGGCGGCGGGCGAGTTCGTCGGCTCCGGGGAAGTCGGTGTGCAGGGCGAAGCCGGGGGCGATCCGCTCGACGGTCGTCGGGGCGGCGGTCCGGTACGGGTCCTCGCCGGGCTCGCCGGTGACGTGGTCCCGCCGCAGCGCGTCCGCGTCGGCCGCCAGTACGAGCAGGCGCTCGGGGCCGGGGCCGACCAGGGGGTAGGCCCACCAGAGCACGTCGACCCGGTCGTCGTCCGGCACGGTCAGGCGGGCGCGGCCCGCCGCCGGGTAGGACAGCCGTCCGTCGAGGGAGGACTCCAGTCCCGGTCCGAGACCGTCGTACGCCGCCCAGGAGCCGTCGGTGTCACCGGTCTCGGGCAGCACGCCGGAAACCGGGAGCAGGTCGGGGGCGGGCCGTCCGATCGCCTCTTCCTTGGGCAGGGCGAACAGCCGACGTGCGCCCCGGCTCCAGTGGGAGACCAGCCCGTCGCGGTCCACCACGACGACGGCCAGCGGGACGCGGCCCGCCACGGGGTCGGTCCGCACGGTGCCGGGTCCGGCTCCGCGGCCCGGAGGTGTGTCCCGCTCGGTGCCATGTTTCATGGCGTCAGGCCCTCTCTCCCCACGGCTCCGCGAGAACTGTGCCGCCGTCACCACCGTACGGCGGCGGCGGGTGACCATGTGCGGCAACGGGGGAATCGGTGGCGCGCGAACGCACCGGCGCGCGAACGCGCGCCGGTGTCCGGTCTCAGTCCTCGTGTCCGAGCTGGAGGTCGCGTTCCGTACGGCCGCCGCCGGCCACCTGGAGGACGGTGGCCACGGGCGGGTATCCGGCGGCGATGACGGTGTACTCGCCGGACGAGAGGTCGACGAACCGGAAGGTGCCGTCCTGGCCGGTGGTCAGGGTGTCCACGACGTTGCCCGCCGCGTCCAGCAGCGTCACGCGCGCGTCCTCGACGGCGCGTCCGCCACTGGCGCGCACGGTGCCGCGCAGCACGGCGCCGCCGGCCAGTTCGACGTCCTGGCGGGTCTCCCGGGCCGCCTGGACGCTGACCGGCAGCGCGGCGGGGCGGAAGGCGGGGGCGCTGGCGGCGAGGGTGTACTCGCCGGCCACCAGCTCGGTGATGACGTAGCCGCCCTCCCGGCCGCTGCGGGTGGTGGAGACGACCTCGCCGTGGACGTTGGTCAGCGTGACGATGGCGTCGCGCACGGGGCTGCCGTCGGCGGTGAGCACGCTGCCGGCGAGGCGGCCGGCCCCGCCGAGCACGACGTCCAGTTCCACCGGGCGTTCGCCGACGGTCACGGAGACCGCCTGCGGCTGGTGACCGCTGGCCGCCGCGATCAGGACGTACGACCCCGGGCCGGGTGTGGCCAGCGCGTACCGCCCGTCGTCGCCGCTGGCGCCCCGGCCGATCTGCTGCCCGCCGACGTCGATGAGGGTGAGCGCCGCGCGGGGCACGACGGTGCCGTCGGGGTGCTGCACGGTGCCGCAGACCGGGATGCCCGCGGCGTACGGCGACCTGGCCTGCGGCACGGGCGCGACGGACGGGACGGGCTGCGCGGTCTCCGGGTCGGTGACGGATGCGTTGTGGGACACCAGGGGTTTCTCCTTGAGGAAGAAGGCGATGAGCAGGCCGAGGGCGAGGACCGGCACCAGGTAGAGGAAGATCCGCGGCATGGCGTCGGCGTACGCCCCGATGTAGGCGTCGCGCAGCGCCGGGGGCAGGGAGTGGACGAGCTGGGGGGTGATGGCCTCCGCGTCGGGCAGCCCGGCGCCCGCCTCGACGGGCACGCGGTCGGCCAGGGCGTCGGTGAGGCGGTCGGCGAAGAGGGTGCCGAAGACGGCCGCGCCGACACTGCCGCCGATCTGCCGGAAGTAGTTGTTGGCGCTGGTGGCGGTGCCGAGGTCGGCGGGGCGCACGGAGTTCTGCACGGCGAGGACCAGGACGGGCATCACCATGCCGATGCCGGCGCCGAGGACGGCCATCCAGATGCTGTAGTGCAGCCGGGGCGTGTCCGCGTCGAGCCGGGACAGCAGCCACATCCCGACCACGGACAGGGCGCTGCCGATGATCGGGTGGGACCGGTAGCGCCCGGTGCGGCTGATGAGCTGTCCGGAGATGATCGAAGTGCCGACGATGCCGCCCATCATCGGCAGCATCAGCAGGCCGGACTCGGTGGCGGTGGCGCCGTCGACCATCTGGAGGAAGGTCGGCAGGTAGCTGGCGGCGCCGAAGAGGGCGATGCCGATGACGAGACCGACCAGGCCGGTGACGTTGAAGACGGAGTCCCGGAACAGCCGCAGCGGGATTAGGGGTTCGGGCGCGAACCGTTCGGCGATCAGGAAGAGGACGGTGGCGGCGACCGCTCCGGCGGCGAGGCCACCGATGACGCTGGAACCCCACGCGTACTCGGTACCGCCCCAGCTGGTCAGCAGCACCAGGCAGGTGGAGGCGGCGGCGAGCAGCAGGGCGCCGAGGATGTCGAGGCGCGGTTTGGCCGTCGGTTTGGGCAGCTTCAGGACCACGGCCACGACGGCCATGGTGACCAGTCCGAAGGGGACGTTGATGTAGAAGCACCAGCGCCAGGAAAGGTGGTCGGTGAAGTAGCCGCCCAGCAGGGGGCCGGCGACCGAGGCGAGTCCGAAGGCGGCGCCGATCAGGCCCATGAACCGGCCGCGCTCGCGGGGCGGCACGATGTCCGCGATGATCGCCTGCACGCCGATCATCAGGCCGCCCGCGCCGACGCCCTGCACCGCGCGGAAGGCGATCAGCTGGTCCATGGTCTGGGCGCGGCCGGCGAGCGCCGAGCCGACGATGAACACCAGGACGGCGAACTGGAAGACGCCCTTGCGGCCGAAGAGGTCGCCGAGTTTGCCGTAGATCGGCAGGACCACGGTGGAGGTGAGCAGGTAGGCGGTGATCGCCCAGGACATCTTGTCCAGGCCGTGCAGCTCGCCGACGATCTTCGGCAGCGCGGTGGCGACGATCATCTGCTCGAGCGCGGCGAGCAGCAGCGCCAGCATCAGTCCGACGAAGACCAGCCGCACCCGGCGCGGGCTCAGCCCGGCTCCCGGCTCGGGCCCGGGTGCGGGGGGCTCGGGAGGCGTGGGTGGTGCGGTGACCGGTTCGTCCTCAACCAGAGTGATCCCGCCCATGTTCCGCTCCCCTCGTCACACCTGCTCACAAATGCCACCTGATGCGGCAACTGCGAACAAGTGCGACGAGTTACGGAAGTACGGTGGTTTCGGGCGGAGATCACTCGAACCGGTGAGACGGCCAACGGCCGTCCCGCGCCTGCCTCTTGGCTACTTCTCGACCTCGGCAGCGAGCTTGACGAGCATGGCGTCGTAGATGCGGGCCAGACCCTTGGGGGCGAAGGTCTTCTCGAAGAAGCCGCCGACGCCGCCCGCTCCCTGCCAGGCGGTGTGGACGACCACCCGGGACTTGCCCTCGCCCGCCGGGGTGACCCGCCAGGTGGTGACCATGGAGGAGTTGCGGTCCTTCTCCACCAGCTCGCCGTCGGACGGCTCGGTGACCTCCAGCAGGCAGTCACGGACGCGCTTGCTGGTCGCCTGGAGCTTCCAGTGCACGAGGGTGCCCTCGCCGTCGCCGCCCTCACGGACCTCGTACTCGCTGAAGTGCTCGGGCAGCAGCTTCGCACGGGTGCCGCTGTAGTCGGCGAGGGTGTCGAACACCGTCTCCGCGTCCGCCGCGACGATCCGTTCCGTCTCCGCCTCGACCTGCGCCATCGGGTCCCTCCAGGGCCTGGTTCTCGGGGTCGGGGCAAGCCAACCACCCCGCCGCCCGGCCACCAAATCGGGGGGCGCGAAGCGGCCCCGTGCGACTGTCCCGCGACCGGCCCCTCGCCCGACCCAGGGTCGGCTCGCACGATCAAGGGAACAAGTGTTCTATTGTGACGTCCGAAGCACTACCGAGGAGGCGCCATGCGCTGGGAGAACCTCACGGGCCCCGACCACGCCCGGGCCGCCGACCCCGCGCTCTTCGGCGCGGACGCGGTCACCACCCGCACGTTCGACACGCCCGAGTTCCGCGGCATCACCTTCCACGAGGTGCGGGCCCGTTCGATCCTCAACCGGGTGCCGGGCGCCTCGCGCATGCCGTTCGAGTGGACGGTCAATCCGTACCGGGGCTGTTCGCACGCTTGCGTGTACTGCTTCGCCCGCAAGACGCACAGCTACCTGGACCTCGACACCGGCCTCGGCTTCGACTCGCAGATCGTCGTCAAGGTGAACGCGCCGGAGCTGCTGCGCCGCCAGCTGGCCTCGCGGCGCTGGCAGGGCGAGCACGTCGCGATGGGCACCAACGTCGACTGCTACCAGCGCGCGGAGGGCCGCTACCGGCTGATGCCGGGCATCATCGAGGCGCTCACCGAGCGGGCGAACCCCTTCTCGGTCCTGACCAAGGGCACGCTGATCCTGCGCGACCTGGACCTGCTGACGCGGGCGGCACGGGTGACGGACGTGGGGATCTCGGTCTCGGTCGGCTTCACCGATCCCGAGCTCTGGCGCACCGTCGAGCCGGGCACGCCCGCGCCGGAGCGCCGCCTGGAGGTCGTGAGGGCCCTCGGCGAGCGGGGCATCGGCTGCGGCGTGCTGATGGCGCCGGTGATCCCTTTCCTGAGCGACGAGCCGGCCCAACTGCGCGCGACCGTCCGGGCGATCGCCGCCGCCGGTGCCACCTCGGTGACACCCCTGGTACTGCACCTGCGGCCCGGCGCCCGGGAGTGGTTCATGGCCTGGCTCGGGCGGCACCACCCGCACCTGGTGCGCCGCTACGAGCGGCTGTACGCGGAGGGCGCGTACGCCCCGAAGTGGTACCAGCGCCGGATCACCCGCCAGGTGCACGGTCTGGCGCGGGAGTACGGCATCGGTCCCACGCACGCCGGGACGCCCCGGCGGATCGCGGAGCCGCGGGCGGAAGCCGCTCCGAGTGAACCGGTGCAGCTTTCGCTCATCTGAGACGCACTCACCGGCCCAATTGGGTCAAGTATGAACACAACGCGTTCATCCGGCGACGCTCCCCGGGACGATGAACGCCATGAGACAACGCGCAGCCGCGCTGTGCGGCGCCGCCGTCATCGCCGCCGCGACGGTCGCGGCCGTTCCCGCCGAGGCGAACACACCGCGCTCCGACGCGGCCCCGGGCGCCCCGGCACTCGACTGGAACGAGTGCGGAACGGCCGACTACCCGACGCTCCAGTGCGCGTCCCTCGCGGTGCCGCTGGACCACGCCCGTCCGGACGGGGAGCGGATCACGCTGGCGCTGTCCCGCGTCCCGCACACCGCCGACGAGTACCAGGGACCGCTGCTGGTCAACCCCGGCGGGCCCGGCGGCAGCGGGCTGACGCTCGCCGGGTTCGTGGCGTCCTCGCTGCCCGGGGAGGTGGCCGCCCAGTACGACGTCATCGGCTTCGACCCGCGCGGCGTGGGCCGGAGCGAGCCCGCGCTGAACTGCCGGCCCGGCCACTTCGACCCGGTGCGCCCCGACTCCCTGCCGGCCGCCCCGGGCGTCGAGAAGGCCAATCTCGCGCGCGCGAAGTCCTTCGCCGAGGCGTGCGGCGAGAAGTACGGGGACGTGCTGCCGCACATCGACACGGTGAGCGCCGCGCGGGACGTGGACGCCGTCCGCGCGGCGCTCGGCGCCGAGAAGGTGAACTACTTCGGCTACTCGTACGGCACCTACCTCGGCGCCGTCTACGCCAAGCTGTACCCGGAGCGGGTACGGCGCCTGGTCCTGGACTCCATCGTCGACCCGACCGGGGTCTGGCACGACGCCAATCTCAACCAGGACCTCGTCTTCAACGACCGCCACCGCGCCTTCCTCGCCTGGATCGCCCGGCACGACGCGGCGTACGGGCTGGGCACCGACCCGGAGCGGGTGGAGGACGCCTGGTACGCCATGCGGACTGCGCTGTCCAAGGAGCCCGCGGACGGGAAGGTGGGCGCCTCGGAGCTGGAGGACACCTTCGTCCCGGGCGGTTACTACAACGGCTACTGGCCCTACCTGGCGGAGGCGTTCGCCGCGTACGCGAACGACGCGGACACCGGGCCGCTGGTCGAGGCGTACGAGAACTTCGGTGCCGTGGACGCCTCCGGGGAGAACGGCTACAGCGTCTACACCTCGGTCCTGTGCCGCGACGCGGGCTGGCCGCGCGACTGGGACGAGTGGCGCGACGAGAACTGGGACGTGTACGAGAAGGCTCCCTTCATGGCCTGGAACAACGCCTGGTACAACGCGCCGTGCGCCTTCTGGCCCACGGAGTCCCGACAGCCGGTGGACGTCGCCAACGGCGCGCTGCCGCCGGTCCTGTTGTTCCAGGCGACGGACGACGCGGCCACGCCGTACGAGGGCGGCGTCACCGTGCACCGTCTGCTGCGTGGTTCGAGCCTGGTGGTCGAGGAGGGCGGCGGGAACCACGGCATCACGCTGAGCGGGAACGCCTGCCTGGACCGGCACCTGGCCGCCTACCTGGCCGACGGCACCGTGCCGGACGGTGCGGGCACCGGCGAGGCGGACGCGGTCTGCGCGGCGCTGCCCGACCCGAAGCCGCTGGAGTCCAAGGCCGCGTCGACGTCGTCCCGCGGGTCGACGCTGCACGGGCTGCTCGGCTTCCGGAATTAATACCGGGGCGTTGTCAGCGCCATGGTCCACCATGGGGGCATGGGTGAGCTGACCAGGATCTCCGCCCCCGAAGGCGTCGCGCCCGCCGCCCAGTACAGCCATGTCGTCCTCGGCACCGGACGGTTCGTGGCCGTCTCCGGTCAGCTCGCCCTGGACGAGGACGGCGAGCCGGTCGGTGCCGGCGACGCCGCGGCCCAGGCCCGCCAGGTCTTCGAGAACCTGCGCCGGTGCCTGGCAGCGGCCGGAGCGACCTTCGACGACGTTGTGAAGCTGACCTTCTTCGTCACGGACATGGCGCACATGCCCGCGATCCGCGCGGCGCGCGCCGAGCACATACCCGACGACCGCCTGCCCGCCGCCTCGGCGGTACAGGTCGCCGCGCTGGTCCGGCCGGAGTTCCTGATGGAGATCGAGGCGTTCGCGGTCGTGTCCTCGTGAGCGGGAACGGGCTCCTGGTACGGGAGATGACGCTCGCGGACTGCGACCGTGTGTCCGACATCCGCGTCCGGGGCTGGCGCACCGCCTACCGCGGCCTCATGCCGCAGTCGTACCTCGACGGGCTGGACGCCGCCGAGGACGCCGGACGGCGCCGCGCGCTCTTCGCCCGGACCCCGGGCGACATGGTGAACCTGGTCGCCGAGGACCAGGGCGGCGAGGTCGTCGGCTGGGCCTGCCACGGCCCGTACCGGGACGGGGAACTGCGTACCGAAGACGTGGAGTTGTACGCGCTGTACGTGGACGCCGCGCGCTTCGGCACGGGCGTCGGGCGGGCCCTGCTGCGGGAGTCGGTGCGCCGGTGCGCGGCGGCCGGGCACGGGCGCATGCTCCTGTGGGTGGTCGAGGGCAACGCCCGCGCCCGGCGCTTCTACGAGCGGGCGGGTTTCCGCGCGGACGGCGCCGAGGAGCCCTTCGAGGTGGCGGGGGCGGTGGTGCCCGAGGTGAGGTACGCCAGGGACCTGACCGGCTGACGGCTCACCGCTGCCCGGGCCCGCCCCGGCCGGCCCGGCATCCGCCGCCGGAGGCGTCGTCACCGCTGCCCCGGGATCCTCGCCAGCGCCCGCACCGCCGCCTGGGCCAGGGCGGGGTGGGCCAGGGCGTCGTTCAGGACGGGTGCGGCCCGGTCGTCGCCGAGCGCGCCGAGCCCTTCGACGCAGGCCAGGGCCACGCGCCGGTACGGGTCGTGCGGGCGCAGCCGCCGTTCCAGCGTGGTGATCAGGGCGGGTACCGCCTCGGGGGCCCGCAGCTCGACCAGCAGCCGTACCGGGTGCAGGGCGTAGGCGACCCGGAGTTCGTTGGTGGCGAGGGCGGCTGCGGCGCGGGCGGTGCGGGGGTCGCCGAGACGGGCGAGCGCGTGGGCGGCCAAGGCGCAGCGCGGCGGGTCGCGGTGGTTGAGGAGCAGCACCAGGGACTCGAAAGCGCGCCGGTCCCCCGCCACACCCAGCCGGAACGCCGCCAGTTCCCGCGCCCACAGCGGCTGCCCCGGCTCGGTGAGCACCGCCGCCAGCTCCTCCCGGTCCTCGGTCGCCACCAGACGTGCGTACGCCGCCGGGGCGCCCGGCACGCCCGATGCCGCCGACTCGGCCCGTAAACGCTCGGTGAGCGATCGCAACTCTTCGTCCATGACACCGAGGTTAGGGGCGTCACAGCACCCTTGGGACGTACATCACGAACACCGGGGGCTGGCGCGCTCGTTACCCGCGAGTTAATCTCAGACGAGCGAGTCACCCACTCGCACAACCCCTCACGACGGTCTGGTGACGCGGCCGGCGCGAGGCGGCAGAGCAGTCGGTTCGGTACCGGATCCTCGGGTACCGCAGTGCGACTCGGCCTCGGGACAGGGCCGGTCGGCAACCGCCGCCGGGCGGGCGTGTGCGCGCCCCCCGTGTCGGCACCGGGCGTGTGCGCGAGTCGGCCCGGCAACACCCGCACTTCCTCCCACACGCACCCGGTGCGCCCCTCGGCGCACCCGGGCGTGTTCCCGTCGTCACCCTCATTCCTGGAGTCCCGCGATGGCCACTCCCCTGTCCGACACCCCTCTGTCCCCGCTGCGGACCATAGCCGTCGTCGGCCTCGGCACGATGGGCACCGGCATCGCCGAAGTGCTCGCCAGGGCCGGCCGCGACGTCGTCGGCATCGACGTCAGTGAGGCGCAGGCCGCGACGGCCGTCGCCGCGCTGGAAGCCTCCACCACCCGTGCCGTCGAACGTGGACGCCTCACGGCACAGGAACGCGCCGACGCCCTGGCCCGCGTCCGCACCTCCACCGAGCTGGGCGCGGCGGCCGACGCCGACCTGGTGATCGAGGTGGCCCCGGAGTCGTACGAGATCAAGCAGCAGATCTTCCGGGAGCTGGACGGGATCGTGCGCCCCGAGACGATCCTGGCGACCGGCACCAACGCGCTGTCCGTGACCCGGCTGGCCGCCGACTCGGCCCGCCCGGAGCGGGTCCTGGGCCTGCACTTCTTCAACCCGGCGCCGGCGATGAAACTGGTGGAGGTCGTCTCCTCGGTGCTGACCGCGCCGGGCGCCGTCACCGCGGTCACCAATCTCGCCCTCGACCTCGGCAAGGAGCCCGTCGCGGTCGGTGACCGGCCCGGGTTCGTCGCCGACGGGCTGCTGTTCGGGTACCTGAACCAGGCGGCGGCGATGTACGAGGCGAACTACGCCTCCCGCGAGGACATCGACGCCGCGATGCGGCTCGGCTGCGGACTGCCGATGGGCCCGCTGGCCCTGCTGGACCTGATCGGCGTGGACACCGCCCGCACGGTGCTGGAGGCCATGTACACCGCCTCCCACGACCGTCTGCACGCGCCGGCGCCGATCCTGCGGCAGCTCAGCGAGGCGGGCCTGACGGGCCGCAAGGCGGGACGCGGCTTCTACACGTACCAGGCGCCCGGCAGCGCGGTCGTGGTGCCGGACGCCCTGACCCCGGGCACGGGCGGCACACAGGTCCCCGGGCGTCCCGTCCGCGCCGTGGGCGTCGCCGGTTCGGGCACCATGGCGTCCGGCATCGCGGAGGTGTTCGCCAAGGCCGGCTACGAGGTGGTGCTCGCCGCCCGCAGCGCGGAGAAGGCGCAGACGGCCAAGGCCCGCATCGGGAAGTCCCTGGCCCGCAGCGTGGACAAGGGCCGGCTGACCGCCGAGGCCGCCGCGCGGACACTGGAACTGATCACGCCGACGGGCACCTACGACGACTTCGCCGACGTGGACCTGGCCGTGGAGGCGGTCGCCGAGGACCTGGAGGTCAAGCGGCAGCTGTTCGCGACGCTGGACAAGGTGTGCAAGCCCGGCGCGGTGCTGGCCACCACCACCTCCTCGCTGCCCGTCGTCGCCTGCGCCCGCGCCACCTCGCGCCCGCAGGACGTGATCGGCATGCACTTCTTCAACCCGGCGCCGGCCATGAAGCTGGTCGAGGTGGTCCGCACGGTGCTGACGGCGGACGACGTGCACGCCACCGTCCGGGAGGTCTGCGCGAAGATCCGCAAGCACGCCGTGGACTGCGGCGACCGGGCCGGGTTCATCGTGAACGCGCTGCTGTTCCCGTACCTCAACAACGCCGTGAAGATGGTCC
This sequence comes from Streptomyces sp. M92, assembly GCF_028473745.1. Lineage (NCBI taxonomy): Bacteria > Bacillati > Actinomycetota > Actinomycetes > Kitasatosporales > Streptomycetaceae > Streptomyces > Streptomyces sp. M92. The sequence goes on along the minus strand of NZ_CP101137.1, from coordinate 4,384,443 downwards.
AGGAGCACTACGCGACGCTCGACGACATCGACGCGGCGATGAAGCTGGGCGGCGGCTACCCGATGGGCCCCTTCGAGCTGCTGGACGTGGTCGGACTGGACGTCTCGCTCGCCATCGAGAAGGTGCTGCACCGCGAGTTCCGCGACCCGGGCCTGGCCCCGGCGCCGCTCCTGGAGCACCTGGTGGCCGCGGGCTGCCTCGGCCGCAAGACGGGCCGCGGCTTCCGCGAGTATGCCCGCCGCTGAGGGAGTGGGCGACTGGTTCCGTACGGAGGAGGACTGGGGCGGGCTGCTCGATCCGGCCGGCTTCCCCACGCCCGGCCGGGCAGGGGCTCCCCCGCCGCCCCCGGCCGGGTCTCCCCCGCCCCCGGCGGGCGGGGGAATCCCCGGTCACGCGCATGATTGCGGGCGCATGCAGTACGTTCATGGCATGTCCCAGCCCGCCAAGTCCTCACGTACACCAGCCACGCCCGACGCGCCGGAGAGCGCGGCCGGCAGCCGAGCCGCCGCCCAGCGGCTCAAAATGCGCCGGGAACTGGCGGCGGCGGCGATGGAGCTGTTCGCGACCAAGGGGTACGAGGCGACCACCGTCGACGAGATCGCGGCCCGGGCAGGGGTCGCGCGCCGTACCTTCTTCCGGCACTTCCGCTCCAAGGAAGAGGCGATCTTCCCGGACCACGACGACACCCTGGTCCGCGCGGAGGCGGTGCTCAACGCCGCGCCCGCGCACGAGCACCCGCTCGACACGGTGTGCCGCGGCATCAAGGAAGTCATGAAGATGTACGCGGCCCGGCCGGAGATCTCGGTCGCCCGCTACAAGCTGACCCGCGAGGTGCCCACCCTGCGCGAGGCCGAGATCGCCTCGGTGGCCCGCTACGAGCGTCTGTTCACCCGCTATCTCCTCGGCCACTTCGACGAGCACGCGCACGACGACGACGCCAACGACGACCCGCTGCTGGCCGAGGTCGCCGCCTCGGCCGTGGTCACCGCCCACAACCACGTGCTGCGGCGCTGGCTCAGGGCGGGCGGGCAGGGGGACGTGGAGGCGCAGCTGGACCACGCGTTCGCGATCGTGCGCCGGACGTTCGGCACCGGCATCGGCGCCGGGCGCTCCACGGCCGCCGGCGCGCGGCCGGCCGCCTCCTCGGCCTCCGTGCGGGGTGAGGTGCTGGTGACGGTCGCGCGCACCGACGCACCGCTGCACGAGGTCATGCGCACCATCGAGCAGGCCCTCAAGGAGCGCTGAGCCTCCCCTCCGCGTCTGTGACGACGGCCACCCACCGGGTGGCCGTTTTTGCATGTCAACGCCCCTTTCCCACCCCTCGTCGACCCTCATTCGATCGATCATCGCTCATCTGAAGCGTAAAGATTTCATCTGAGTGGAACTTCTGGCACTCAGTGCCTTGCGGGGTGACACGCGGTGTCATACGTTGAAGGTGTCCGGGCTGTCCCCGCACTCATCCCCTGCGCGCCCGAACGCCTGCGTCACAGGCACTTTCACACCGAATCCCAGCAGCACCGACGTGACCCTCAGCGCCCCTCCCTCAGGGCGCTCTTCGCCGGAGGCAACACCGTGACCGTGAAGGACATCCTGGACGCGATCCAGTCGCCCGAATCCACGCCGGCCGACATCGCCGCCCTGCCGATCCCCGAGTCGTACCGCGCGATCACCGTGCACAAGGACGAGACGGAGATGTTCGCGGGCCTCGAGACCCGCGACAAGGACCCGCGCAAGTCGATCCACCTCGACGAGGTGCCGGTGCCCGAGCTGGGCCCGGGCGAGGCCCTGGTGGCCGTCATGGCCTCCTCGGTCAACTACAACTCCGTGTGGACCTCGATCTTCGAGCCGCTGTCGACGTTCGGGTTCCTGGAGCGCTACGGCCGCACCAACGACCTTGCCAAGCGCCACGACCTGCCGTACCACATCATCGGCTCCGACCTCGCGGGCGTCGTCCTGCGCACCGGCCCGGGCGTCAACGCCTGGCAGCCCGGCGACGAGGTCGTCGCGCACTGCCTCTCCGTCGAGCTGGAGTCCTCGGACGGCCACAACGACACGATGCTCGACCCCGAGCAGCGCATCTGGGGCTTCGAGACCAACTTCGGCGGCCTCGCCGAGATCGCCCTCGTCAAGTCCAACCAGCTGATGCCGAAGCCGGACCACCTCAGCTGGGAGGAGGCCGCCGCCCCGGGCCTGGTCAACTCCACCGCCTACCGGCAACTGGTCTCCCGCAACGGCGCCGGCATGAAGCAGGGCGACAACGTGCTCATCTGGGGCGCCAGCGGCGGACTCGGCTCCTACGCCACCCAGTTCGCGCTGGCCGGCGGCGCCAACCCGATCTGCGTCGTCTCCAGCGAGCAGAAGGCGGACATCTGCCGGTCCATGGGCGCCGAGGCGATCATCGACCGCAGCGCCGAGGGCTACCGGTTCTGGAAGGACGAGCAGACCCAGGACCCGAAGGAGTGGAAGCGCTTCGGCAAGCGCATCCGGGAACTCACCGGCGGCGAGGACATCGACATCGTCTTCGAGCACCCCGGCCGGGAGACCTTCGGCGCCTCCGTCTTCGTCACCCGCAAGGGCGGCACCATCACCACCTGCGCCTCGACCTCGGGCTACATGCACGAGTACGACAACCGCTACCTGTGGATGTCCCTGAAGCGCATCATCGGCTCCCACTTCGCCAACTACCGCGAGGCGTGGGAGGCCAACCGCCTGATCGCCAAGGGCAAGATCCACCCCACCCTCTCCAAGGTGTACTCCCTTCAGGACACCGGCCAGGCCGCCCACGACGTGCACCGCAACGCCCACCAGGGCAAGGTCGGCGTGCTCTGCATGGCCCCCGAGGAGGGCCTGGGAGTGCGCGACCAGGAGAAGCGCGCCAAGCACCTCGACGCCATCAACCGCTTCCGTAACATCTGAGGACGGTCATAGATGACTGAGCGTCAGAAGGACCGGCCGTGGCTCATGCGCACCTACGCCGGTCACTCCACGGCCGAGGCGTCCAACGAGCTGTACCGGCGCAACCTCGCCAAGGGGCAGACGGGACTGTCGGTCGCCTTCGACCTGCCGACCCAGACCGGCTACGACTCCGACCACGTCCTCGCCCGCGGCGAGGTGGGCCGGGTCGGCGTGCCGGTCGCGCACCTCGGTGACATGCGCCGGCTGTTCCAGGACATCCCCCTGGAGCAGATGAACACCTCGATGACCATCAACGCCACGGCCATGTGGCTGCTGGCGCTCTACCAGGTCGTCGCCGAGGAGCAGGGCGCGGACATCACCCGGCTCAGTGGCACGACCCAGAACGACATCGTCAAGGAGTACCTGTCCCGCGGGACGCACGTCTTCCCGCCGGGACCCTCGCTCCGCCTGACGACCGACATGATCGCGTACACGGTCTCCCACCTCCCGAAGTGGAACCCGATCAACATCTGCAGCTACCACCTGCAGGAGGCGGGCGCCACGCCGGTGCAGGAGATCGCGTACGCGATGTCCACCGCGATCGCCGTCCTCGACGCCGTGCGCGACGGCGGCCAGGTGCCCCAGGAGCGCATGGGCGACGTGGTCGGCCGCATCTCCTTCTTCGTGAACGCGGGTGTCCGCTTCGTCGAGGAGATGTGCAAGATGCGGGCCTTCGGGCGGATCTGGGACCGCATCACCCGCGAGCGGTACGGCATCGAGAACCCGAAGCACCGCCGCTTCCGCTACGGCGTCCAGGTCAACTCCCTCGGCCTGACCGAGGCCCAGCCGGAGAACAACGTCCAGCGGATCGTGCTGGAGATGCTGGCGGTCACCCTCTCCAAGGACGCCCGGGCGCGTGCCGTGCAGCTGCCGGCCTGGAACGAGGCGCTGGGCCTGCCCCGGCCCTGGGACCAGCAGTGGTCGCTGCGCATCCAGCAGGTGCTGGCGTACGAGAGCGATCTGCTGGAGTACGGCGACCTCTTCGAGGGCTCGAAGGTGGTCGAGGCGAAGGTGGACGAGCTGGTCGAGGAGGCGTTCGCGGAGATCGAGCGCATCCAGGAGATGGGCGGCGCGATGGCGGCCGTCGAGTCCGGCTACCTCAAGTCGCAGCTGGTCGCCTCGCACGCCGAGCGCCGGGCCCGGATCGAGTCCGGCGACGAGAAGATCATCGGTGTCAACGCCTTCGAGGGCACCGAGCCCAACCCGCTGACCGCCGACCTGGACACCGCGATCCAGACGGTCGACCCGGCGGTGGAGGCCCGCGTCATCGCCTCGCTCCAGCACTGGCGGGACACGCGGTACCAGCCGCCCTTCAACCACCCCCGGCCCTGCAAGGCGCTGGAGAAGCTGAAGGAGGCCGCCAAGGGCACCGACAACCTCATGGAGGCCACCCTGGAGTGCGCCCGCGCCGGCGTCACGACCGGCGAGTGGGCCGGGGCGCTGCGCGAGGTGTTCGGCGAGTTCCGGGCGCCCACGGGTGTGTCGTCGGCGCCGGTCGCGGTCGCCGCGGAGGAGGGCTCGGCCCTGTCCGGGGTGCGCCGCAAGGTGGAGCTGACGGCGAAGGACCTGGGGGTCGGCAAGCTGCGCTTCCTGGTCGGCAAGCCCGGCCTGGACGGCCACTCCAACGGCGCCGAGCAGATCGCCGTGCGGGCCCGCGACGCCGGGTTCGAGGTGGTCTACCAGGGCATCCGGCTCACCCCGGAGCAGATCGTGGACGCCGCCCTCGCCGAGGACGTGCACGCGGTGGGCCTGTCGATCCTCTCCGGCTCGCACGCCCAGCTCGTCCCGGACGTGCTGGAGAGGCTCCGTGTGGCCGGTGCCACAGATATACCGGTGATCGCCGGTGGCATCATCCCGAACGGTGACGCCGAAGAACTGCGGGCCGCGGGAGTGGCCGCGGTCTTCACCCCGAAGGATTTCGACATCACCGGCATCATCGGCCGGATCGTCGACGAGATCCGGAACGCGAACAAGCTCGACCCCCTGGAGGTCCCCGCATGACGACAGTCGACCGCCTTCGCCCCCGCCGCTCCTGCCTGGCGGTCCCGGGAAGCAACCCGCGTTTCCTGGAGAAGGCCCAGGGCCTCCCCGCGGACCAGGTCTTCCTGGACCTGGAGGACGCCTGCGCGCCGCTGGCCAAGCCCGAGGCGCGGCACACCATCGTCAAGTTCCTCAACGAGGGCGACTGGACCGGCAAGACCCGCGTCGTGCGCGTCAACGACTGGACCACCGAGTGGACGTACCGCGACGTCGTCACGGTCGTCGAGGGCGCCGGCCCGAACCTGGACTGCATCATGCTGCCGAAGGTCCAGGACGCCCAGCAGATCGTCGCCCTCGACCTCCTGCTCACCCAGATCGAGAAGACGATGGGCTTCGAGGTCGGCCGCATCGGTATCGAGGCGCAGATCGAGAACGCGCAGGGCCTGAACAACGTCAACGAGATCGCGCAGGCCAGCCCGCGCGTGGAGACCATCATCTTCGGCCCGGCCGACTTCATGGCGTCCATCAACATGAAGTCCCTGGTCGTGGGCGAGCAGCCGCCCGGCTACCCGGCGGACGCCTACCACTACATCCTGATGAAGATCCTTATGGCCGCCCGCGCCAACAACCTCCAGGCCATCGACGGCCCCTACCTCCAGATCCGCAACGTGGACGGCTACCGCGAGGTCGCCCAGCGCGCCGCGGCCCTCGGCTTCGACGGCAAGTGGGTCCTGCACCCGGGCCAGGTCGAGGCGTCCAACGAGATCTTCTCGCCCTCCCAGGAGGACTACGACCACGCCGAGCTGATCCTGGACGCGTACGACTACTACACGTCCGAGGCGGGCGGCAAGAAGGGCTCGGCGATGCTCGGCGACGAGATGATCGACGAGGCCAGCCGCAAGATGGCCCTGGTCATCTCCGGCAAGGGGCGTGCGGCCGGCATGCGGCGCACGTCGAAGTTCGAGATCCCGGAGGGCTGAGGGCGATGCAGTTCGGACGCACCTACGAGGAGTTCGAGGTCGGTGCGACGTACAAGCACTGGCCGGGCAAGACGGTCACGGAGTACGACGACCACCTCTTCTGCCTCCTCACCATGAACCACCACCCGCTCCACATGGACACGAACTACGCCGAGAAGACGACGGACTTCGGCAAGAACGTGGTGGTCGGCAACTACGTCTACTCGCTCCTGCTCGGCATGTCGGTCCCCGACATCTCCGGCAAGGCGATCGCCAACCTGGAGATCGAGTCGCTCAAGCACGTGGCGCCGACCTTCCACGGCGACACCATCTACGGCCAGACGACGGTGCTCGACAAGTGGCCGTCGAAGTCGAAGAGCGACCGCGGCATCGTCCACGTCGAGACCAAGGGCTACAAGCAGGACGGCACGCTGGTCTGCGTCTTCCGCCGCAAGGTGATGGTGCCCACCGAGACGTACATCAAGGAGCGCGGCGGCGAGCAGCCCGGCCGGCCCGACCTGAAGGAACAGGTGAAGTAGATGAGCCGCCTCGCCCAGACCCACGGCCTCACGGACGTTCAGCGGGAGATCCTCTCCACCGTCCGCGACTTCGTGGACAAGGAGATCATCCCGGTCGCCACCGAGCTGGAGCATCGGGACGAGTACCCGCAGGACATCGTCGACGGGCTGAAGGAACTCGGCCTGTTCGGCCTGATGATCCCGGAGGAGTACGGAGGCCTGGGCGAGTCGCTCCTCACCTACGCGCTGTGCGTGGAGGAGATCGCCCGCGGCTGGATGTCGGTCTCCGGCATCATCAACACGCACTTCATCGTGGCGTACATGCTCAAGCAGCACGGCACGCGGGAGCAGAAGGACCACTTCCTGCCCCGCATGGCCGCGGGCGACATCCGGGGCGCCTTCTCGATGTCCGAGCCGGCGCTCGGCTCGGACGTGTCGGCGATCTCCTCTAAGGCGGTGAAGGACGGCGACGAGTACGTCCTGAACGGCCAGAAGATGTGGCTGACGAACGGCGGTACGTCGTCGCTGGTGGCCGTACTGGTGAAGAGTGACGAGGGTCACCCCGAGGGCACGGCCCCGCACAAGTCGATGACGACCTTCCTGGTGGAGAAGGAGCCCGGGTTCGGCGAGGTCCGCCCCGGCCTCACCATCCCCGGCAAGATCGACAAGATGGGCTACAAGGGCGTCGACACGACCGAGCTCGTCATGGACGACCTGCGCATTCCGGCCGACCGGGTGCTCGGCGGGGTCACCGGCCGAGGTTTTTACCAAATGATGGACGGCGTCGAGGTGGGCCGCGTCAATGTGGCGGCCCGTGGCTGCGGCGTCGCTCAGCGTGCCTTCGAGCTGGGTGTCCAGTACGCCCAGCAGCGTCACACTTTCGGCAAGCAGATCGCCCAGCACCAGGCCATTCAGTTCAAGCTCGCGGAGATGGCTACCAAGGTCGAGGCGGCGCATGCGATGATGGTGAACGCTGCACGCAAAAAGGACTCGGGCGAACGAAACGACCTGGAAGCGGGGATGGCCAAGTACCTCGCATCCGAGTATTGCAAGGAGGTCGTGGAGGACGCCTTCCGGATCCACGGCGGATACGGCTTCTCCAAGGAGTACGAGATCGAGCGCCTCTATCGCGAGGCCCCGATGCTCCTGATCGGTGAAGGCACCGCCGAGATCCAGAAAATGATCATCGGCCGCCGACTGCTCGAAGAGTATCGATTCCAGGGCTAGATGTCCGGATACGGGGTGTTTTCTTGGAGAACAAGGTCACACCCCGTAGGCAGTGTTCGGCCGCCGACTCGGCTTCCTGGCTTACCCAGTTGCGGCAGGAAGCCGCTACGATCGCCGGAAAGCCGCCGTCCCCCGTCAGTGCGCGGCATCATCCGCTACGAAGGTCATCCATGCCCCACAGCCAAACCTCTGCATCTCGCGACAGCCTGGCCGGCGTACGCCTCGCGCGCGGAGCATCGCCGTGGCTTCTGCCGACCGTCGCCACCGCAGCCGTCAGCCTGGTCCGTGCCCGCCGCTCGGGCGTGGCCAAGGCCGTCGCCGTCCCCGCCACCGCGCTCGCGGCGGGGATGCTGTGGTTCTTCCGCGACCCCGAGCGCGAGATCACCCGGGGCCGGGTCGTCTCGCCCGCCGACGGAGTGGTGCAGAGCATCATGCCGTGGAAGGACGGCCGCACCCGCGTCGCGATCTTCATGAGCCCGCTCAACGTCCACGTGAACCGCGCCCCGCTGTCGGGCACGGTGACGTCGGTCGAGCACGTTCCCGGTGGCTTCGTTCCCGCCTTCAACAAGGAGAGCGAGAACAACGAGCGGGTCGTGTGGCACTTCGACACCGAGCTGGGCGACATCGAGATGATCCAGATCGCCGGCGCGGTGGCCCGCCGCATCGTCCCTTACGTGCCGCAGGGCACCAAGGTCGAGCAGGGCGAGCGGGTCGGTCTGATCCGCTTCGGCTCGCGCGTCGACCTGTACCTGCCGGAGGGTGTCGAGGTGGATGTCGAGGTGGGTCAGAAGACGGTGGCTGGGGTGACTCGAATTGACCGTGATTGATCCGCAGACCCAGGCCGGATGGGTGCCCGAGGCCGACGAGGTGGACGAAGAGGAGGAGATGCCGCTCTCGCTCCGCCTGTCGATAGCGGACACCCTCACCCTCGGCAACGCCACGTGCGGCTTCATGGCGGTGTACTTCACCACCACCGGCATCCTCATCCCGCACCTCACGGGCAGCGAGGAGTCCGGCATGGCCCGCCACAGCGCGGCCACTGCGGTCATCCTCATGCTGTGCGCGGCGATCTTCGACCTGTTCGACGGCCTGGTCGCCCGCAAGCTGCGCTCCTCCCCCATGGGCGCGGAGCTGGACAACCTGTCCGACCTGATCAGCTTCGGGCTGGCGCCGGCGTACTTCGTCCTCGTCTACGGCATGGTCGCCGACGACGCCTACCAGCGGGTTGCGGCGGTGGGGGCGATCGTGGTGCTGCTGGCGGTGGTGCTGCGGCTTGCCCGGTTCTCCTGCGTCACCGTCAAGGACGGCACCTTCCAGGGCATGCCGTCGCCCTTCGGGGCGCTGACGGTGGTGTCGATCGTGCTGCTGGAGCTGCCCTTCGTGGCGACGCTGCTGGCGATCATCGGCACCGCCTGGCTGATGGTTAGCCGGGTCGAGTACCCGAAGCCGCGAGGGCGCCTCGCGGTGGCGATGCTGTCGTGGATCGTCCTGTCGATGGGGCTGCTGGCGGCGTGGGCGTTCGACGCGCCGAGCGGGCAGCTGCTGCTGCAGACGGGGTGTGCGCTGCAGCTGGTGATGGGGGCGGTGATTCCGCTGTTCGCCACGGCTCGCCGGGTGAACAACTTCCGTGACAACCGGCGGGAGGCGCGGGCCGCGCAGCTTCCGTGACGGTGCGTTTTCGATGGGCCCCGGACCTGGGTTGGGTTCGGGGCCCTTTCGTTTGTGCGTGCCCGGCGTCGGTGTCGGCGTCCCTGGGGGCTCCGCCCCCGGACCTCCGGGCCTGTGCCCACCCACCACCCGACTCGGTGAGCTGAGAAGTGCCGTTCAGGTCCGGGGGCGAGACTCCCCTACGCCAGGAAGTCCCGTGCGATGCGCTCCGCGACCCGCTCCAGGATCGGCCCCGCGTCCGCGATGCACTTCGCCACGTCCGGCTCCACGTCCGTCAGCGGATACGCCCGCCGGATCCCGGCCCGCCCCAGCACCTCCGGCGCCAGCGCCAGCCTCCCGCACACCGCGACGACGTCCTTGCCCGCCGCCCGCGCCGCCGCGGCGACGCCCGCCGGTGCCTTGCCGTGCAGGGTCTGCTCGTCCAGCGAGCCCTCCCCCGTGATCACGAGGTCCGCCCGCTCCAGCGCCGGCGCGAAGCCCAGCACGTCCAGCATCACCTCGATGCCGGGGCGGAACCGCGCCCCCAGCAGCATCGCGCCGAACCCGATGCCGCCCGCCGCACCGGCCCCCGGGGAGGCGGCGTACTCGGCGGCCCGCGCACCCACGGTCGCCGTGCCCTCCAGGACCTTCGCGAAGTGCGCGAGAGCCGCGTCGAGGGTCTCCACGTCCTGCGGCGAGGCACCCTTCTGCGGGCCGTACACGGCGGGCGCGCCCTTCGGCCCGGTCAGCGGGTTGTCGACGTCGCTCGCGAGCACCAGCTCGACGCCGGACAGCCTCGCGTCCAGGCCCGACAGGTCGGCCGAGGCCACCTCGGCGAGACCGCCCCCGCCCGGGGCGACCGGCTCCCCGTCCCCGTCCAGGAACCGCGCGCCCAGCGCGGACAGCATCCCGGCGCCGCCGTCCGTGGTCGCGCTGCCGCCGACCCCGAACACGATCGTCCGCGCCCCCGCGTCCAGCGCGGCCCGCAGCAGCTCGCCGGAGCCGTACGTGGACGACGTCAGCGGCGCGAGGACACCCTCCGGGAGCCGCTGGAGCCCACTGGCCTCGGCCATCTCCACCACCGCGGTGCCCTCGCGCAGCGCGTACGCCGCCGTCACCTCGTCACCGAGGGGCCCGGCGACCCGCACCTGGCGGCGCTCGAACCCGGCCGCGACCGCCGCGGCCACCGTGCCGTCACCGCCGTCGGCGACGGGCAGCGCCTCCACGGCGAGGTCCGGCACGACCCGGCGCAGACCGGCCGTCACCCGCTCGGCGACCTCGACGGCCGTCAGCGAACCCTTGAACTTGTCCGCGGCGACGAGCACCCGGCGGGCCCCGTCCACTGCAGCGTCAGCCACCTTGATCTCCCCTTGCTCTCCGAGCCTTGCGCACGTCAAGGCAGTCGCGCCGCTGCGACCTTAACCGGAGGAGACCCGTGCCGTCATGCCCCGCCCACCACATGGAACGGCTCGTTACCCTTCACCGATGACCACTCCTGACTACGCCGCCTACATCGCCGGCCTCCCCCGCGTCCTCGCCGGTGCCGCCGCGGTCTTCCGGGACGCCGGGGGCCGGGTGCTGCTCGTCGAGCCGAACTACCGCGAGGGCTGGACGCTGCCCGGCGGGACGATCGAGTCGGAGGACGGGGAGACACCGCGACAGGGCGCGCGGCGCGAGACCGCCGAGGAGATCGGGCTGGACGTCCGGCTCGGACGGCTGCTCGTGGTGGACTGGTCGCACGGCCCGGACCGGCCGCCGATCGTGGCGTACCTGTACGACGGCGGTGTCCTGACCGACGACGACCTCAAGGCGATCCGGTTGCAGGAGGAGGAGCTGCTGTCCTGGCGGCTGGTGCCGCGCGAGGAGCTGGGCGACCACCTGTTCGGGTCCCTGCACGGCCGGGTCCTCGCCGCACTGGACGTACTGGCCAAGGGGGCGGGCACGGCCGAGCTGGAGAACGGCCGCCGGGTCGACGTGTGACGGCGCCGCGCACCGTGCCGGAAGAATCCGCTCGCCCGCCGGACCCTGGCGCCCTACCCTCGACCGCATGACCGGCAAGCCCCTCGTCGCCATCCTCAGCGGTGCCGGCGTCTCGACCGACTCCGGCATCCCTGACTACCGCGGCCCCAAGGGGCTGTGGCGGAGCGACCCGGAGGCCGAGAAGCTCGTCACGTACGAGTACTACATGGGCGATCCGGAGATCCGGCGCCGCTCCTGGCGGATGCGGCGGGAGTCCGGGGCGCTGCGGGCCGAGCCGAACGCCGCGCACCGCGCGGTGGCCGAACTGGAACGGTCCGGGGTACCGGTGCGGGTGATCACGCAGAACGTGGACGGGCTGCACCAGCTCGCCGGGCTGCCCGCCCGCAAGGTGCTGGAACTGCACGGCACCGCGCTCAGCTGCGTGTGCACCCGCTGCCACGTGCGGGGGTCGATGGCGGACGCGCTGGCCCGCCTCGACGCGGGCGAGGACGATCCTCCGTGCCTGGAGTGCGGCGGCATCCTGAAGCCGGCGACCGTGATGTTCGGCGAGCGTCTCGACCCGGTGGTGCTCGGCGAGGCGGTCGCCATCACCAAGGCCTGCCAGGTGTTCGTCGCCGTCGGCACCAGCCTCCAGGTCCAGCCCGCCGCCGGGCTGGCCGGTGTGGCCGCCGACCACGGTGCGCGGCTGATCGTCGTCAACGCCGAGCCGACGCCGTACGACGACCTCGCGGACGAGGTCGTCCGGGAGCCCATCGGCACCGCCCTGCCCGCGCTGCTGCGCGGGCTGGTTCCGGGAGAGGGCGGGACGGAAGAGCGGGACGGGACGGGTGACTGATCACGTGGACGAGGAGGCGATCCCGGTCCTGCGCGTGGCCGACGCCGCCGCGGCCGTGCGCTGGTACGCGCGGCTGGGCTTCGCCGCGCAGTGGGAGCACCGCTTCGAACCGGGGCTGCCCGCCTTCGTGGAGGTGGCACGCGGGCGGGTGCGGCTGTTCCTGTCGGAGCACGCCGGGGACGCCCGGCCGGACACGCTGGTGTACCTGCGGGTGACCGACGTCGACGCGGTCGCCGCCGAGTTCGGCGTGCGGGTCGAGGAGGCGCCCTGGGCGCGCGAGGTCGAGTTGCGCGACCCGGACGGCAACCGCCTCCGCGTCGGCACCCCGAGCGGGTGAGGTGACCGGCCGTGCCGTCCGAGCTCTCGCCCCGTCTCGCGGCGGTCGTGGACGCGCTGCCGCTGACGCCCAGGGCGCGGGTGCTGGAGATCGGGTGCGGGCCGGGGGCCGCCGCGCGGGCCGTCGCCGCGCGGCTGGTGTCGGGGCACGTCCTTGCCGTCGACCGTTCGGCGCGGGCGGTCGCGCAGGCGGTGGCCGGGTCGGCCCGGGAGATCGCCTCGGGCCGGACGAGCGTGCGGTGCGTCGTGGCGGAGGACTTCGTGCGGGAGCCCGGCGAGGGGTCGTTCGGCCTGGTGTTCGCCGTCCGCGTCGGGGCGCTCGACGGCCGTCACCCGGAGGCCGGACGGCGGGTGCTGCAGCGGGTCGCCGCGGCGCTGGCGCCGGGCGGCCGGCTGTTCGTCGACGGCGGGGACCTGCTGCGGGAGATCGCCGTCCGGCCCCGCCCGCCCACCGAGCCGGACGGAACCCTCGGGGCGCCTGGTGGCTAGAACAGCGCCGTTCCCCGTTCGAAGTCCAGCAGCCGCCGCTTGCGTTCCAGGCCGCCGCCGTAGCCGGTCAGGCCGCCGCTCGCGCCGATGACGCGGTGGCAGGGGACGATGATGCCGATCGGGTTGCGGCCGTTGGCGAGGCCCACCGCGCGGGAGGCGGCCGGGTTGCCGAGGGCGTCGGCGAGTTCGCCGTAGGTGCGGGTCTCGCCGTAGGGGATCTTCCGGAGCTGGTCCCAGACCGTGCGCTGGAACGGGGTGCCGTTCAGGCGCAGGTCGAGGGTGAAGTCCTTCAGTTCGCCGGCGAAGTACGCCGTCAGTTGCTCCTCCACCCGCGCGAACGGACCGTCGTCGGCCGTCCCGAAGGTCTCCTCCGGTGGTCGGTGGCGCTGGTCGGTCATGTAGAGCCCGCACAGGACGCCGTCCTCGGCGACGAGGGTGAGGGCTCCGTAGGGGCTGTCGATCACGGTGTGCTGTTTCACGTCGGTTCCTCGTACGGGCTCGCGGCGGCTTACACGGGCAGGAAGTTGATCGGGTGGTCGTCAGTCGCCCACAGGTACTGGACGGCGTACGCCCGCCAGGGCCGCCATGCGGCCGCGCGGGCGGTGAGCGCCGCCGGCGTGGAGGGCAGGCCGAGTTCGCCGGCGGCGCGGCGGATGCCGAGGTCGGTGGGGAGGAAGGCGTCGGGGTCGCCGAGCGCGCGCATGGCGATGACGTCGGCGGTCCAGGGGCCGAAGCCGGGCAGGGCGAGGAGCCGGGCGCGGGTCTCGGCCCAGTCGGTCTCGACGCCCAGGCTGAGCGAGCCGTCGGCCAGGTGGGAGACGAGGGTGGTGAGGGTCGTGCGGCGGGTGCGGGGCATGGCCAGGGTCCCGGGGTCCACCGAGGCCAGCGCCGCAGGGGACGGGAAGAGGTGAGTCAGGCCGCCCTCGGGGTCGTCGACCGGGTCGCCGTGAGCGGTGACCAGGCGGGCGGCGTGGGTGCGGGCGGCGGCGGTGGAGACCTGCTGGCCGAGGACGGCCCGTACGGCGAACTCGGCCTCGTCGACCGTGCGCGGCACGCGCCGTCCGGGGGCCTTGTCGACGAGCGGTGCGAGCAGCGGGTCGGCGCGCAGCCGGCCGTCGATGGCCGTCGGGTCGGCGTCGAGGTCGAGCAGGCGGCGGCAGCGGCTGACGGCGACGGTCAGGTCGCGCGGGTCGCTGAGGGTGAGGCGGCAGGCGATGTGGTCGGGGGTCGGAGTGAGGGCCACGATGCCGTGACCGTACGGGAGGCGCAGGGTGCGCCGGTACGCGCCGTCCCTCCACTCCTCCACGCCGGGTACGGCGGTGGCGGCGAGGTGGCCGAAGAGGTTGTCGGGGTTGAGGGGGGTGCGGAAGGGGAGGCGGAGGGCCAGCGTGCCGGGCGCGTGGTCCGCCGCTCGGTTCTTCGGAGCGCGGGTGCGCAGTTCGCTCGGGGAGAGGGCGTAGACCTCGCGGACCGTGTCGTTGAAGGCGCGGACGGAGGAGAAGCCCGCCGCGAAGGCGATGTCCGCCATCGGCAGCGCGGTGGTCTCGACGAGCAGCCGGGCGCTCTGGGCGCGCTGGGCGCGGGCGAGGGCGAGCGGGCCCGCGCCCAGTTCGGCCAGGAGCTGGCGTTCGACCTGGCGGGTGCTGTAGCCGAGGCGGGCGGCGAGGCCGGGCACGCCCTCGCGGTCCACGACACCGTCGGCGATCAGGCGCATGGCGCGGGCGGTGAGGTCGGCGCGCTCGTTCCACTCCGGGGAGCCGGGGCTGGTGTCCGGGCGGCAGCGCTTGCACGCCCGGAACCCGGCCTGCTGGCAGGCCGCCGCGCTCCGGTAGAAGGTCATGTTCGCGGGCTTGGGCGGCACCACCGGGCAGCTGGGCCGGCAGTAGATGCGGGTCGTCAGTACGGCGGTGAAGAACCAGCCGTCGAACCGCGCGTCCTTCGACTGCACGGCGCGCACGCAGCGCTCGGTGTCGGTGTGCATTCCCGTCTGCATGCCTCCAGGATGGCCCGCCGGCCGGGTGACGGCTGGCGGGAATCCGACATGAACGTCACGCTCCCTGGGCTCCTGCGGATCGCCTCGGCCGCCAGGCCGACTCGCGCAGCAGCCGCAGCCCGTTCAGTCCGACCAGCACGGTCGATCCCTCGTGGCCGGCGACGCCGAGCGGCAGCGGGAGGTGTCCGATCAGGTCCCACAGGACGAGGACGGTGATGAACGTACCGGCGATGGCCAGGTTCTGGACGACCAGTCTCCGCGCGCGCCGGGAGAGGTCGACCACGGCGGGTACGGCCGCCAGCTCGTCCCGCACCACGACCGCGTCCGCCGTCTCCAGGGCGAGGTCGGAGCCGGCCCGGCCCATGGCGACACCGGCGTGCGCGGCGGCGAGGGCGGGCGCGTCGTTGACGCCGTCGCCGACGAAGAGCACCCTGCGGCCGGTCCGCTCCAGGTCCCGTACGGCCTCGACCTTGTCCTCGGGCAGCAGGCCGGCGCGGACGTCGGTGATGCCGGTCGCGTCGGCGACGCGGGCAGCGGCGGGCGCGTTGTCGCCGGTGAGGAGGGTGGGAGGGGTGCCGGTGAGGGCGGTGAGGGCGGCGGTGGCCCCGGGGGCGTCGGCGCGCAGACGGTCGGTGAGGGCGAGGGTGCCGACGGGGGTGCCGTCGCGGGTGACCCGGACGGTGGTCTCGGCGCCCTCGGGGGCCTCGGCGCGGCCGACGTGCACCTCGTGGCCGTCGACGACGGCGGTGACGCCTCGGCCCGGAGTCGCCGCGAAGTCCTCGGCGGGGGCGATGCGCAGGTCCCGGGCGCGGGCGGCGGCCACGATCGCGCGGGCCAGCGGGTGCTCGCTGGGGTGCTCGGCAGCCGCGGCGAGGGCGAGCAGGGCGTCCTCGTCCAGGCCGGTGCCGGGCAGCGGGCGTACGGCGGTGACCTCGGGGGTGCCCTCGGTGAGGGTGCCGGTCTTGTCGAGGGCGGCGGCGTCGGTCTCGCCGAGGCGTTCCATGGCGACCGCCGACTTCACCAGGACGCCGTGCCGGCCGGCGTTGGCGATGGCGGAGAGCAGGGGCGGCATGGTCGCGAGGACGACCGCGCAGGGGGAGGCGACGATCATGAAGGTCATGGCGCGCAGCAGGGCGTCCGTGAGGTCGGCGCCGAAGGCGAGCGGGATGCCGAAGACCGCGAGGGTGGCGACGACGATGCCGACCGCGTAGCGCTGCTCGATCTTCTCGATGAACAGCTGGGTCGGCGCCTTGGTGCGGGACGCCTCCTCGACGAGGGTGACGACGCGGGCGATGACCGAGTCGGCGGGGTCGCGGTCGACGCGGACGCGCAGGGAACCGGTGCCGTTGAGGGTGCCGGCGAAGACGTCGTCGCCGGGGCGCTTGTGGACGGGGACGGACTCGCCGGTGATGTTGGCCTGGTCGACTTCGCCCTCGCCGCCGAGGACCGTGCCGTCGGCACCGATCCGCTCCCCCGGCCGGACCAGGAGGACGTCGCCGACGGCGAGACCGGCGGTGGGGACGGTCTCCTCGCGGTCGCCGGTCACCCGGGTCGCGGTGGTGGGCGCGAGGTCGAGCAGGCCGCGCACGGAGTCGGCGGTGCGGGCGGTGGCCAGGGCTTCCAGGGCGCCGGAGGTGGCGAAGATGACGATCAGCAGGGCGCCGTCGAGGACCTGTCCGATGGAGGCCGCGCCGAGTGCCGCGACGATCATCAGCAGATCTACGTCCAGGGTCTTCTCGCGCAGCGCCCGCAGGCCCTCCAGGGCGGGCTCCCAGCCGCCGGCGGCGTAGGCGACCGCGTACAGCGGGCCGTACGTCCAGGCGGAGGCGCCGCCGAGGTCGAGGGGCAGGGCGAGCAGGAACGCGACGAGCGAGACGAGCGCCCAGCGGGCCTCGGGCAGGGCGAGGACGCGGGTGCGGCGGCGGGGCGCCCGGCTGACGGGCGCGGGGACGGATGCGGGGGCGAGCGTGGTGGACACGCGGCACACCATACAGGAACAGATGAAGACTCATTCATGCGTTCATGTGAGGTGAGTAGGATGAGCGCATGGGTCACGGAGCCGCCACCACCGCGCAGGACGCCGCCGCACGCGTGCGCCTGGACGCGGACAACGTCGCCAAGGTCGCCACCACGCTCCAGGCCCTGTCCACCCCCTCCCGGCTGCTGATCCTGGCCCGCCTGCGCGAAGGCCCGCTGCCCGCCACCGAGTTGGCGGCCGAGGTCGGGATGGAGCAGTCGGCCTGCTCGCACCAGCTGCGCCTGCTGCGCAACCTCGGCCTGGTGGTGGGTGAGCGGCGCGGCCGTTCGGTGGTGTACGCGCTGCACGACGACCATGTCGCCGGGCTGCTCGACCAGGCCGTGTACCACGTGGAGCACCTGCGGCTGGGGATCAGCGACGCGGCGGAGTGAGCAGCTCCCGCACGGTCTCGGCCGCGCGCACGGCGGCGTCGGCGCAGCAGTTGTTGAAGAGCACGTGCAGCTCGTCGGTCTGTTCGGCGGCGCGTCGCAGGCGGGGCACCCGGGCGCCCAGTTCGGTGGCGGAGTAGTCGTACCGGAAGCGGTCCTCCTTGCTCCCCCTCCCCCACGCCGGGCTGCGCCCGTGGAAGCGGACCACGGCGAGGGACCGCCGGGTGACCGGCACGACGGGCGGCAGCGACGACGGCAGCCCCTGGGCCATGTCGGTGCCGACGGCCGAGGCACCCAGCGCGGACAGCAGGGCGTGGGTGGTGTCCGCCCGTTCCGCCTCCCACCACCCGGGGTGCCGGAACTCCACGGCGATCGGCCAGCCCTCCGTGCGCCCGGCGCACGCTTCGAGCACCGCCTCGGCCGGGGCACCTGGTGCGAACCACGGCGGGAACTGGAACAGCACGGTGCCGAGCCGCCCCTCCTTGCGCAGCGGCTCGACCGCTTCGGCGAACCGTCCCCACACCTCGTCCAGCAGGCCGTCACCCGCCTGCCCGCGCCGCAGCCCGCCCCTGTCGGCCCCGCGCAGGTCGGCGGGGAGCGCCTCGGGGCGGGTCGGGTGACCGGTCAGCAGGGAGAAGGCCTTGACGTCGAAGCGGAAGCCGTCGGGGGTGCGCTCCAGCCACAGTTCACTGTTGCGCCGGCTCGGCAGCGCGTAGTACCCGGCGTCCACCTCGACGACGGGCAGCCGTGAGGCGTAGTGCCGCAACCGCCCCTCGGCGTCCCGCCGTCCGCGCGGGTACCAGCCGCTCGCGACCAGTTGCCGGTCCGTCCAGGAACACGCTCCGACCAGTACGTCACCCATGAGGGCCCGGTTACCCGGGCCCTGGGCCGACGGAACCGCTACTCGGCAGCCGTGGGCCGCCGCGAGGCCGCCATCGCCTCCTTGACGTCCCTCAGCGGGCGCAGCCGGTAGGTGTAGGAGTAGTCCCGGTCGGCGAAGAGCTTGAACTCGTCGTGCGTGTGCGCGCCCCAGCTGTTGTCACCGCCCACCCCCATCTGACGGTGGCTGAGCCGCAGTACGACCGCGTACCTCGGCGTGAGCTGGTAGTCGTGCCGCGCCCCGCCGGACAGGTCCTCCGGGGTGAAGTGCGAGGCGTTGACCTCCAGCAGCGGCTCACCGGAGGCGAGCAGGCCCACGCCGTGGCGGTCGGTGAGGGCGACCCAGCGGACGTCGGTCTTGTTTCCGTTCTCCTGCGGGCGGATGTAGGGCGTCCACTGCTCGGCGACGGTTCCGGAGTGGAGACCGACGTCGGTCCCGGTGTTGCGGTCCCAGTGATTCTCCTCGGGCCCGCGGCCGTACCAGTGCATCCGGTCCAGGCCGCGCGGCAGGAACAGCATCGTCCCGACCTCGGGGATGTAGGGCAGGTTCGCCGCGCCGGGGTGCAGGGTGTTGTCGACCTTGATCTCGCCGTTGCCGAACACCGTGTACGTGGTGGTGTACGCCGACTCCACCGTGGTGGGCAGGGTCCCGCCGACCTTGATCTCGACGGCCCGCCCGTCCAGGTCCCGCACGGTGACGTCCGTGACCTCGCGCCGGGCACCCGCGTCGCGCCAGGTCTGGTTGCGGGTGTGCTGGCCGTTGCCGCGGTCGTTGTCGGTGGGCGCCCGCCAGAAGTTCGGCACCGGTCCGGAGGTGATCAGCCGCCTGCCGTGCGCCTCGTAGGCGGTGATGGTGCCGGTGCGCTTGTCGACGGTGACCGAGAAGTCGCGGCCGTCGACCTTCACCTCGTCGTCGCGCTCCCGGTGGCGCAGGGACGGCACCCGGCCCAGGGGCACGGGGGTCACGGCGGGGACGTCCGGGTCGAGGGCGAGCTGCTGCCGGGCGACCTCGAAACCCGCCTTCGCCCAGGGACTGTCGTCCTTGGTGGTGAAGGACAGCTCCAGGAAGTACTCGGTGCCCGGCGCCGGGTCGCCCGGCAGCCGTACGGGGACGGTGATGTCCTTGCGGGACAGCGGCTCCACGTCCAGCTGGTCCCGGGTGAGCCGTCCGCGCCGCACCGCTTTGCCGTCGGCGACGAGTGCCCAGTGGCCGTCGAACTCGCGGAGGCTGGTGAACAGGTACTCGTTGACGAGGGTGACCGCGCCCGCGCCGCCGGACCGCTTCTCGACGCCTACCGCCTGGTAGACGCGCTTGACCTCGGCGGCCTTGCCGGTGTGGCCGCGGTCGGCGAGGACGACGCCGTCGGCGACGAAGTTGCCGTCGTTGGGGTTGTCGCCCCAGTCGCCGCCGTAGGCGAAGAAGTTCCTCTCCTTCGTCCGCTCCCTCTCGACCTCGACGGTCTCCGCGTCGAACCAGAACCGCACCCCGTCGTCGTCGGACTCCCGGTCCGTGTCGGCCAGTTCGCCGGCGGTCAGCGCGCGGGCGTAGACGCGGGCCCGGCGGATGGTGCCGCTGAACTCGCGGACCTGGTTGTCCGAGTCGGTGGCGAGGGAGAGGGAGGCCGTGTTGGTGGCCGGCCGCCGGTCGGTGGTGCGGCTCGCCCGGCGCTCGCCGTCCACGTACAGGGTCAGGCTGCCGGCGTCCGCGTCGAAGACGCCCGCGATGTGGTGCTCGCGGCCGGTCCAGTCCTCGGGCACGGTCCACGTGGCGGTGATCCACTGACCTCCGGAGTGGATGAAGAACTCCAGGGTGCGGCCGTTCTGCTTCAGGGCGTACTGGGTGTCGCCCTTGGCGATGATCGGCTGGTGGTAGCCGGTGAAGTGCGGGGTGGCCCAGGCCTCCAGGGTCAGTGAGCCGGTGAGGTCCAGGCTCGCGTCGCGGGCGAAGACCGTGCCGCCGGACAGGCCCTTGCCGCGCTCGAAGGTGCCGGATGCGGCGAGGATCTCACCGCGCAGCCCGGCGGGCCCCTCCTCGGTCAGCAGGGTGCGCCGCGGGACGGGCCAGGTCAGCGACTGGTCGACGAAGTCCCAGATCCAGCCGCCCTGGAGCACGTCGTACGAGCGCACGACGTCCCAGTACTTCTTGAAGTTGCCGTTGGAGTTCCCCATCGCGTGGGCGTACTCGATCATCACGTACGGCCGCGTGTCGGAGGTGTCCCTGGCCCGCTGCTCGACGCGCTGCGGGGAGTCGTACATCTCGGAGCGGATGTCGCTGACGCCCGGGCGGTCGTCGCCCTCGTACTGGATGACGCGGGTGGGGTCGTAGGAGCGGATCCAGTCGTGCATGGCGGTGAAGGTGGAGCCGCCGCCCGCCTCGTTGCCCAGCGACCAGACGACGACCGAGGCGTGGTTCTTGTCCCGGTGGACCATGTTCTGGGCGCGGGCCACGCAGGCCTTGGTCCACTCGGGGTGGTCGCCGGGGTACTCGTCGCGGATGCCGTGGGTCTCCAGGTTGGTCTCGTCGACGAGGTAGAGGCCGTACTCGTCGGCGAGTTCGTACCACAGCGGGTTGTCCGGGTAGTGCGAGGTGCGGACGCTGTTCATGTTCAGCCGCTTGATGATCCCGATGTCCTCGACCATGTCCTCGCGGGTGAGCGCGATGCCGTGGTCCGGGTGCATCTCGTGGCGGTTGGTGCCGCGCAAGGAGACGGGTTTGCCGTTGATCCGCATCAGCCCGTCCTTCAGGGCGAACTCGCGGATGCCGACCCGGTGGGACAGGGTCTCGACCACCTTGCCGGCCGGGTCGCGCAGGCGCAGGACGGCCGTGTAGAGGTGCGGGTGCTCCGCCGACCACAGCTTCGGCTCCGGTACGGCCTTCGCCGCCCGTACGGTGACGTCCTGGC
Organism: Streptomyces sp. M92; assembly: GCF_028473745.1. NCBI lineage: Bacteria > Bacillati > Actinomycetota > Actinomycetes > Kitasatosporales > Streptomycetaceae > Streptomyces > Streptomyces sp. M92. Next base: position 4,363,336 of record NZ_CP101137.1, on the reverse strand, counting down.
CGACGCCCGCCCCGGTGAGGTCGGCGGGCTGCTCCAGCGGCCGGGACCAGACGGCGTGCCCGCGGGCGTCGTACAGCTGGGTCTCGACGGTGTACCGGCCGGCGTCCTTCGCCGCGTCGCCGTACGCCCGCACGCTCGCGGTGACCGCCAGCTCGGCGGCCGTGTACGTGTCGTTCAGCGGGGTGTCCAGCTTGAAGTCGCGCAGGTGCACGGCCGGGGTGGAGTAGAGGTGGACCGAGCGGAAGATGCCGCTCAGCCGGATCATGTCCTGGTCCTCCAGCCAGTCGCCGTCGGCGTACCGGTAGACCTCCACGGCGATCTGGTTGGGGCCGGGCCTCAGGTGGTCGGTGATGTCGTACTCGGACGGGGTGAACGAGTCCTCGTCGTAGCCGGCCAGCTCGCCGTTGATCCACACGTAGTGGGCGGACTTGACGCCCTCGAAGTGGAGGAACGTGCGGCGGCCCTGCCAGCCGCGGGGCACGGTGAACGTGCGCCGGTACTGGCCGACCGGGCTGTAGCGGGTCGGTGCGGCGGGCGGCCGCGGGTCCTCGCCGCGACCGTTGGGGCCCCAGTACGGGTAGGTGATGTTGAGGTAGATCGGGTAGTCGTGGCCGTGCAGCTGCCAGACGGACGGCACGGGGATGGTCCCCCAGTCGCCGTCGTCCAGGTCGGTGCGGTGGAAGTCGGCGTCCCGGTCCTCGGGGCGGTCGGCGTAGGCGAACTTCCACGTGCCGTCGAGGCTGAGCCGGTACGGCGAGTCGGTGCGGTCGGCGGCGAGGGCCTGCTTCACGTCCGCGTACGGCATGAGGGTCGTGTGCGGCGGCTCGGTGCCGACCCGGAAGACACCGAAGTCGTTCCACTCCGGGGCCCCTTCGGCCGCCGCCCGCCGGCCGGCCGCCTGCGTGGCGACGGGGTTTCCGGTGAGGGCGAGCGCGCCGAGGACGGCGGCACCGCCCTCCAGGAGGCGGCGGCGGCTGACGAGCGGCCGGGGGCGGGGGGCCGGGAGTCCGGCGGGTGACACGGGCGAGTGCGGCATGACCGTGGCCTTCCGTGGGCTTCGGGGGCGGCTCAACGCACGGTGCTGGGACAGCAGTTGACGTGGGGAAGGTTCACAACTGCCGGTGACGCAGCGACTACTGGGTCAGGCACACCCTAGAACCCGAACACAACCGAATCAATTACCCCGTCGGACTTTGTTGGTTCCTGATGGAGGGGCGTCGCTCAGGCCTCCCGGACGCCGGGCACGCCCGCCTCGATCACGAACGACTTGTCGGTGCGGACCGGGGCGCCGGGCCGGGTGACGTAGTCGACCACGCGGTAGTCGGCCGTGTACTGCCGCTTGGAGACGGAGCAGCGGACGTAGCCCCGGCGGCTGCTGTAGTACTTGGTGTGCGGGTTCTCGTCCCAGTACACCTGGCCGGGGTCGTGGGTGGCCGAGCCGTCGCCGCCCGAGGTGATCGACGTGGTGACGAACTCGCTGCCCAGCAGCCGGGTCTCGGGGCGCTCGAAGTCGCGGCGCAGGTCGTTGGTCCAGTTGTTGTGCACGTCCCCGGTGAGGACCACGAAGTTGTCGACGCGGCGCTCCTCGACGTAGCCGAGGATCCGGTCGCGGGAGGCCCGGTAGCCGTCCCAGCCGTCGTTGTAGCCGCCGTCGTCCGGACCGGCGACGGCGTCCCAGTTGGCGAAGTAGATCTGCTGCGGGACCACGTTCCAGGTGGAGCGGGACCGGGCGAGGCTCCGCTCCAGCCAGGCGTGCTGCTCGTCGCCGAGGATGGTGGCCTTGGGGTCCCACTGGTCCGGGCCGGAGACCTGCCACTTGTCGCCGTAGGGCTGGTCGGTGCGGTACTGACGGGTGTCCAGCACGCTGAAGGTCGCGGTGGACCCGTACTCCAGGCGCCGGTACAGCGGCAGCGCCGTGTCCACCGGCTTGCGGAAGCGGCGCAGCGGCATGTGCTCCCAGTAGGCCTGGTAGGCGGCCCGGCGGCGGGCGGCGAAGTGGGCGGTGGTGTCGTTGCCCTGGCCGGCGTCGTTGTTCTCGGGGCTCAGGTCGGCGTAGTTGTTGTCGGTCTCGTGGTCGTCCCAGGTGACGACGAAGGGCGCGGTGGCGTGCAGCAGCCTGAGGTCGGGGTCGGTCTTGTACTGGGCGTGGCGCTGGCGGTACTCGGCGAGGGTGTTCATCTCGTCGCCGTGGTGGGTGCGCACCTTGCCGTTGACGCCGGCGGCGTACTCGTACAGGTAGTCGCCGAGGTGGAAGACCACGTCGGGGCGTTCCTCGGCCATGTGCCGGTACGCCGTGAAGTGGCCCTGCTCCCAGTTGGCGCAGGAGGCGAAGGCGAAGTCGACCGTGGGCGAGGTGCCGGGGGCCGGGGCGGTGCGGGTGCGGCCGACGGGCGACACCGCGTTTCCGGCGCGGAAGCGGTAGTAGTACTCGTGGTGCGGGCGCAGGCCCCGTACGTCGGCGTGGACGGTGTGCGCCTCGGCGGGCACGGCGTGCTCGACACCGCGCCGGACGACCTTCCGGAAGCGCTCGTCGAGGGCGATCTCCCAGCGCACGGCGACGGGACGCCGGGGCATGCCGCCGTCCTCGTCGAGGGGCTTGGGGGCGAGGCGGGTCCACAGCACCACGCCGTCGGGGAGCGGGTCGCCGGATGCGACGCCGAGCTGGAACGGGTCGCCCGGGACGCGTCCCGGGGCGGCGGAAGCGACGGGCGCGGCACCGGTGCCGAGCAGCACCGCACCGGCGCCGGCGATGCCGAGGAAGCCCCTTCTCTTCAGCGAGTTCGGAGAGCTGGTGCGCGGCGGGGTCATCGAACCTCCAGTGAACGGACGGCCGGACGACAACCAGGCAAACGGCGCCGGGTGAACCCCGGCTGCTGTGTTCGTGGACCGCGCTTGACCGATGCATGTCGAGCGGAGGCTCGGATTCAGGCCCGAGGGGGGCGGGTCAGGGGTGCGTCAGGGTGCCCCACTCGACGGTGCGGTCGCACCAGCGGTCGAGGAGGACGCGGTCGTGACCGACGGTCAGCAGCCCCGCGCCGGTCTCGGCACGGTAGTCCTCCACGACGCGGACCAGCGCGGCGGTGGTCGAGGCGTCGAGCATCGCCGTCATCTCGTCGCACACCAGCCAGCGCGGGCGCAGCACGAGGGCGCGGGCGAGACAGGCGCGCTGCAACTGGCCGTCGCTGACCTCGTGCGGGCGCCTGCCGAGGAGGTCGGCGGTGAGCCCCACGGTGGCGGCGAGTTCGGCGACCCGGCCGGCGGCCTCCTCGCGCCGGCCGGTGGCGCGCAGCGGCTCGGCGATCAGGTCGGTGAGCGCGAGACGGGGGTCGGCGGAGAGCCTCGCCTGCTGGAAGACGACGCCGAAGGCGGTGCGCTGCGCACGCGGAGCACGGTGGCGCCAGCGGCGCACGGGGGTGCCGTCGACCACCAGGGCACCGGAGTGGGGCTGGTGGAGCAGGGCCGCGACGCGGGCGAGGGTGGACTTGCCGCAGCCGCTGGGGCCGAGCAGCCCGACGGCCTCGCCCGGCTCGACGGACAGGGAGACGTCCCGGAACACGGGAGCGTTCCCGGCGTATCCGGCGGTGATGGCGCTCAGTTCAAGCACGGTCGACGGCCTCCGTGAGCGCGGCGTGCGGGTGGTGGCAGGCGACCGTGGCGGTCAGGGGCGGCAGGGCGGTGCAGGCGTCGGTCGCGCGGTCGCAGCGGGCGGCGAAGGCGCAGCCGTCGGGGAGGGCACCGAGCTCGGGCGGCAGGCCGGGGATGGGGGTGAAGGCGCGGTCGGGCAGGGCGTCGAGCAGGCCCCGGCTGTAGGGGTGGCGGGGGCCGGGGGCGCCGAAGAAGTCGGCGGCGTCGGCGAGTTCGACGATGCGGCCCGCGTACATCACGGCGATCCGGTCGGCGATGCGTTCGGCGGCGGCGAGGTCGTGGGTGATCACCAGCAGGGCACGGCTCTGGTCGTCCGTCTTCTTGTCGACATGCCGCCGCAGCTCGTCGACGGTGCGGTCCACCAGGTCCCGGTCGAGTCCGGTGGTCGGCTCGTCGGCGAGCAGCAGCGGGGCGTCGCCGACGAGGGCCAGGGCGGTGGCGGCACGCTGGGCGAGGCCGCCGGAGAGTTCGTGCGGGTGGTGGTCGAGGTGGTCCACCGGGAAGGCGGCGCGCTCGGCGGCGGTCTCGGCGGCGGCGCGCAGGGCGGTGCGGCCGCGGACGTCGGTGAGTTCCGCGACCGTCTCCTCCAGTTGGGAGCGGATGGTGCGTACGGGGGTGAGGTGGGCGGCCGGACTCTGCGGGACCAGGCCGATGAGCCGGCCCCGTACGGTGCGGGCGAAGGTGCGCTCGTCGGCGGTGAGCAGGTCGAGGGCGCCGAGGTGGGCGGCGCCGGCGGTCCGGGCGTTGCCGGGCAGCAGGCCCAGCAGGGCGGAGGCGAGGACCGACTTGCCGCAGCCGCTCTCGCCGATCAGGGCCAGGCACTCGCCGGCCGCCACGTCGAAGTGCGCGTCGGTGACGGCGGCGACGGACCGCCCGCCCGGCATCAGGAAGCGCACCGACAGACCGCGCACCGACAGCACGGGGGCTCGCTCGGTCACAGCATCAGCTCCGATCGGCGACGGGGGTTGATCCGCTCCCGCCAGGCGCCCGCGAGACCGGCGACGGCGAGGGTGGGGACGATGAGGAACAGGCCCGGGAAGAGGGTCGGCCACCACTGCCCGGCGAGCAGCGAACCGCGCGCCTCCTGGATGAGGTTGCCGAGGCTCGCGGTGTGCGTGGGCAGGCCGAGGCCGAGGAAGGACAGCGCCGACTCGTGCCACATGGCGTGCGGCACCATCAGTACGGCGGCCAGCGCGGCCTGGGGCAGCACGCCCGGCAGCAGGTGCCGTACGGCCACCCGCCAGCGGGAGGCGCCGCCGCAGACGGCCGCGTCGACGTAGGGGCGCGAGCGCAGGGACAGCACCTCGGCGCGGACGATGCGCGCGGTGGACAGCCAGTGGGTGAGCGCCACGGAGATCACCACGGGCCACACGCCCGGCCGGAACATCGCGACGATGAAGATGCCGAGCAGCAGGTGGGGCACGGAGGAGATGGTGTCGACGACGCGCATGACGGCGCGGTCGACCCAGCCGCCCAGCGCCCCGGCAGTGGCGCCCACCGCGGTTCCGACGACCGTCGCCGTCAGGGCCGCGGCGACCCCGACGAGGAGCGAGACGCGCAGGCCGTAGACGCAGCGCAGCAGCAGGTCCCGGCCCACGTCGTCGGTGCCGAACGGGTGGGCCCAGCTGGGCGCCTGGAGCTTGGCCGCCAGGTCTACGGCCTGCTGGTCGAGCTGCACCAGCGGCGGCACGAGCAGTACCGCGAGGACCGTCAGGGTCAGCACGGCGGCGGAGACGCGCAGGCGCAGGGTGCGGGTGGAGCGGCGGTCGGTGCCGTGGGCGCGCCACACGGTGCCGGGGCTCTTGCCGGCCTTCTCCGCCTTCTCCGCCTTCTCGGCCTTCTGCGCGGCGATGTCAGCCATCGGAGTCACATTTCACTGAGCTTCACCCTCGGGTCGAACAGTCCGTAGAGCAGGTCGGCGAGCAGGTTGCCGGCGAGGACGGCTGCGGTGGCGAGCACGGTCAGGGCGGCCAGCAGCGGGAAGTCGACGGCGGTCGCCGCCTCGACGGTGGCCGCGGCGATGCCCGGCCAGCTGAAGACGGTCTCCACCAGCAGAGCCCCGGTGATGAGTTCGGGCACGCGGGAGCCGATCAGGGTGAGCACCGGCAGCAGCCCCGAACGCAGGGCGTGCCCGAACAGGACGGTGCCCTCGCCGATACCGCGCGCCCGCGCGCCGCGCACCGGGTCCTCCGCGAGGGCGTCGCCGACGCCCTGGCGCACGTACAGCGTGAACCACGGCAGCTGCGAGACGGCGAGCACGCCGGCGGGCAGCACGAGGTGGCTCGCGACCTGCCCCGGGGTGACCTGTGCGCTGGCGGTGTCCGTCAGTCCGCCCGCCGGCAGGACGTCCCACTGCAGGGCGAACAGCCAGACGGCGAGCAGCGCGATCCAGAAGACCGGCGCCGCCTCCAGGACGTACGCGAGGGAGGTGACCGCCCGGTCGAGCATCGAGCCGGGTCGGCGGGCGGCCAGCACGCCGAGGAGCGTGCCGGCCAGGACGGCGACGGCGAAGGCGACGGCGCACAGCAGGGCGGACCAGACGAGGCGCTCGCCGATCACCTCGGCCACCGGCTGCCGCATCACCGGGGAGTGGCCGAGGTCGCCGGTGAGGGCGGCGGTCAGCCAGTCCCACCAGCGGACGACGAACGACTGGTCCACGCCGAGGTTGTCGCGCAGCCGGTCCAGGGTCTCCTGGTCGGCGCGGAGCGCGGCGGTACCGGCGTACGCCTTGACGGGGTCGAACGGGGAGGCGGCGGCGATGGCGAAGACGCCGAAGGTGACGACGAGGACGGCGGGGACGGCGAACAGCGCCCGCCGCCCCGCCAGCCGTGCCATCGCTCCCCAGGGGAGCCTCCGGTGGGATCGGGTCACTTCTTCGGCTGCCAGTCCTCGAGGTTCCACCAGGGCCCGCTGGCGAAGCCGTGCTCGTGCGGCTCCAGCTGCGTGGTCAGCCCTTCCCAGCGGTCGGCGAGGACGTAGAGGTGGTCGATGTGGGTGAGGAAGGTGTAGCCGGGGTCGTCGACCAGGGCCTGCTGGATCTTGTCGTAGGCCGCCGCGCGCCGCTGAGGGTCCTGGGTGCGGCGGCCGGCGTCCAGCGCCTCGTCCACCACCGGGTTGTCGTAGCCGGCCATGTTGTTGAAGCCGTCGCCCGCGAGGGAGGAGTGCAGCATCGTGTAGAGGCCGAAGTCCGGGTCGCCGACGCTGCCGAGGCCCGCCAGGACGGCGTCGTGCTTCATCCGCGGCTCGATGACCTCCCAGGTGGCACCCTCCACCTTCACCTCGATGCCGGCCTTCTTGGCGTCGGAGGCGTAGGCGAGGGCGTGGTCCTGGCGGACCTTGTCGCCCGTGGGGTAGTAGAGGGTGAAGGTGGCCCGCTGCCCGTCCTTGGCGCGGATGCCGTCGGAGCCGGTCTCCCAGCCCGCCTCGTCCAGGATGCGCTTGGCCTTGGCGAGGTCGTGCGGACGCTCGATGCCGCGGTCGTACCAGGGGTCGTCGACGGGCAGCGGCCCGTACGCCGGCCGGCCCGCGCCGTTCAGGATCTGGTCGACCATGACCTGGCGGTCCACGGCGGCGTCCAGGGCGCGCCGGATCGCGCGGTCGCCGGTGACTTTGTTCGCGGTGGGCAGGGTGACGGCACGGAAGTCGTACGACCGGGCCTGGTAGGTGCGCTTGCCGTCGTCCTTCTCGAAGGTGGCGGCCAGGTTGGGCGGCAGGACGGCGCCGTCGAGGTCGCCGGAGCGCAGCCGGGTGGCGCGCACGTTGTCGTCGGCGACGATCGCCATGGTGAACGACTTCACCGCGGGCTCGCCGCCCCAGTAGTGCGGGTTGGCCTTGAAGGTGAGCTTCTCGCCCTTGCTCCAGTCGGCGAGGACGTACGGCCCGGTGCCGACCGGCTCGGTGTTGAAGTCGCCGGTGTTGGGGTCCTGGCCGCCCGCCACGTGCTCGGGGACGATGGGCAGCACCGTGCGGGCGGCGAAGGGCGCGTACGGGTACTTGAGGGAGAAGACGACGGTGTCGTCGCCCTTCGCGCGGACGTCCTTGACGGCGTCCAGTTCGCTGCGGGCGGTGTTGTTGGTCTTCTCGTCGAGGACGGTGCGGTACGTGTAGACCACGTCCTCGGCGGTCAGCGGTTCGCCGTCGCTGAACTTGACGCCGTCACGCAGGGTGTACGTGTACGTCGTGCCGCCGTCGGTGATCTTCGGCAGCGCGGTCGCGAGGGCGGGCTTCAGCTGCAGGTCGGTATCGCGGGCCAGCAGCCCGTCGAAGATCTTGGAGTTTCCGTCCTTGCCGTAGCCCAGCAGCGGGCTGAGGGTGTCCGGCTCGGAGGCCACCCCGATCACCACGGACTCGGACGCCTCGGCGTCGCCGCCCGCCCCGCCGCTCCCGGGCGCGGAGCAGGCGGTGACGCCCGCGGCGAACGCCGCCACGGCGGCGGCGCTTCGTATCCGACGGGTCCGACGAGTTCGTCGGGTTGTCATGTCTCCCCCACATTGTTGTTGGTGCGGGGTTATTGCACATCAGTCGCAATAGAAGCGTCAAGCCAGGTGGGGAAGCATGCGGGGGCGCGCGGACCGACTCCGCGCGCGCGAGGACACCCTAGGTCCTGTCGTCACCACGCGAACGCCCCATGTCCACGACGTACTTTCCGTGCACGCCTCCCGCCTCCAGCCCGCGGTGGGCGTCGGCGATGTCGTCCATCGGCAGGACGGCGTGGATCACCGGGCGGAGGTCCCCCTTATCGACTCGCCGGGCGAGCTCCGCCAGGCGCTCGGGAGGCGGGTTGTTGCTGAACAGCTTGATCCGCCGCGGGCGGAGGGCGGCACGCAGTCCGGTGGCGAGCATGGAGGCGACGATGCGGTCCGGGTCGAAGGCGAGGGCGATCATGCGTCCGTTCCGGGTGAGCCTGGCCCGGTAGGCGCCGAGTCCGGTGCCCACCAGGTCGACGATGACGTCGAAGCGGCCGAGGTCGTCCGGCCGGGTCGCGCGGTAGTCGAGAACCTCGTCGGCGCCCAGTGCGGCGACCCGGTCGAGGTTCCGGGCGCCGGCGAGGGCGGTGACGTGCGCACCGAGCGCCTTGCCCAGTTGCACGGCGAGGCTGCCGACACCTCCGGCGGCACCGCGGACCAGGAGCCGCTCGCCGGGGACGAGGTGGGCCTTGTCCGTCAGCGCGGTGAGCGCGGTGGTGCCCGACACCGGGAGGGCGGCGGCTTCCAGCAGGCCGATGTTCCCGGGCGCCGCGGCGAGCCGGTCCGCGGGAACGGCGACGTACTCGGCGATGGCGCCGAAGGTGAAGTGCGGCATGACTCCCCACACCCTGTCCCCGGGCTGCCGACCGCGCACCTGCGCACCCACCGCCGCGACCCGGCCGGCGAAGTCGCCGCCCGTACCGCGGGGGAAGGCGGTACGGGTGATACCGCGCATCCGGCCCGCGCGGAAGGCGGTCTCCCCCGCGTCCACGCCGGCCCCGTACACCTCGACCAGCACCTCCCGCGGCCCCGGGATGGGCTTCGGCACCTCGGCGACGTGGAGCACCTCGGGTGGGCCGAAACGGTCGTACTGCACAGCACGCATGTGGCTCTCCTGACTCTCCGCGGATCTCACGCCAGAAACGGGGTGGGCCCCCACTTATGCCCGGGTACGATAACCGGAGCGGCACCCCGTTTGACAGTCCTGGAGGTCATGGTGGTCGGCAGCAGGGCGCGAGGTCCCATGCGCGCGGACGCCCGGCGCAACTACGAACGCATCGTCGCCGCGGCCGAGGAGATCTTCACGGCCCACGGCGCCGACGCCTCCCTGGAAGAGATCGCCCGCCGCGCCGGTGTCGGCTCCGCGACCCTGCACCGGCACTTCCCCTCCCGGCGCTCGCTCCTGGAGGTGGTCTTCCGCGACCGCGCGGAGGCGCTGTGCGCCCGGGCACGCGAGCACGCGTCGCACGGCGAGCCGGGCACCGCGCTCTTCGCCTGGCTGCGGGACTTCACCACGTATGCGGCGGCCAGCCGCGGTCTGGTCGGGTCGTTGCTGCGCGACGGCCGGGACGCCGACCTGCTGGACGAGAGCGACGGCTGCGCGGCGATGATCACCGCCGCGGCCGGCGAACTGCTCGGCCGGGCCCGGCGGGCGGGGGCCGTGCGGGACGGCGTCCGGGCCGAGGATCTTCTCGCGCTGGTCAGCGCCATCTCGCTCACCGCGTACGAAGGCGCAGGCGCGGGCGAAGGCGACGACGGAACGCGGGCGGACCGGCTCCTGGACCTCGTGATCGAGGGGGTGCGCTCCCCGCGTCCTCCCGCCGTCGCGGCGTCTTCGTCTGCGGCCTCTGCGGCCTCTGCGGCGTCATGATGCGCGCCTGGATCCCGCCGACGCTGCTCGCGCTCTGCGGCTCGGTCCTCGCGACCGGCCTCTTCCTCAAGGGGGACGTCGGCACGGCCGCCGTAATCCTGCCGGCGTTCCTGGCGCTCTCAGCCGTGAACTCGCCCCTGGTCTTCCCGAGGTCGATCGGTGCGCGGGAGGCACAACGCCGCAGCCTGGCCGACGGCCGGCCAGTCGTCTACTGGCGCCCTGGCTGCACGTACTGCATACGGCTGCGCGTCCGGTTGGGCCGCGGCGCCCGCCGGTTGCACTGGGTCGACATCTGGCGCGACCCGGACGGAGCCGCGGCGGTGCGGGCCGCCAACGACGGCAACGAGACCGTGCCGACCGTCGTCGTGTCTGGCCGGCCGCACACCAACCCCGATCCGGCATGGGTGCGCGAACAGATCTCCGGGAGCGGCCCTCAGCGGTGAGCCGGCCACTGACCAGCCCCAGAGCTCGGCAGGCAGAGCAGGCGCCGTCTAAGCGCTTGGCGCGTCGCTCTTGGCGGGGATGCTGCCAAGCCGTCGCCCTGTCAGGGGAGTTGCCGGGAGAACGCCTCGTACGCCCGGTCGTCGAAGAGCACGAACCTCACCTCTTCGACGGCGGTCGGCGTGCGCCGCACCGTTTCGACGGCGATGCGGGCCGCGTCGTCCAGCGGCCACCGGTACACGCCGGTGGAGATCGCCGGGAACGCGACCGTACGGGCACCCAGCTCGTCGGCCACCCGTAGCGACTCCCGGTAGCAGGAGGCGAGCAGCGTGGGATCGCTGCCCGAGGCCTGGTGCACCGGGCCGACCGTGTGGATCACCCAGCGGGCGTCCAGGTCGCCCGCGGTGGTGGCGACCGCCTGGCCGGTGGGCAGGCCCTCGCCGTAGTGCGAGGCGCGGAGCCTGCGGCACTCCGCGAGGACGGCGGGGCCGCCGCGCCGGTGGATGGCGCCGTCGACGCCGCCTCCGCCGAGGAGTGAGGAGTTGGCCGCGTTGACGATCGCGTCGGCGCTCTCGCGGGTGATGTCGCCCTGGACGAGGGTGATGGTGGTCATGTCCGGTGTCCCGTCATGGGCGGTCTCCGATCGGCTCCGGTCCGCGGTCAGGTCTGCCGCAGTCTGCGCCAGACGGCCTTCGCCGCGTTGTGCCCCGACATGCCGTGCACTCCGGGGCCCGGCGGGGTGGCCGACGAGCAGATGTAGACGGCCGGGTGCGGGGTGGCGTACGGGAACAGGGACAGCTTGGGGCGCAGCAGGAGCTGGAGGCCGGAGACGGCGCCGGCCGCGATGTCCCCGCCGACGTAGTTGGCGTTGCGGGCGGCCAGTTGGGGCGGGCCGGCGGTGGCGCGGGCCAGGATCCGGTCGCGGAAGCCGGGCGCGAAGCGCTCCAGTTGGCGTTCGATGGCGTCGGTGAGGTCGCCGGTCCAGCCGTTGGGGACGTGTCCGTACGCCCAGAAGACATGCTTGCCCTCGGGGGCCCGGGTGGGGTCGGCGACGCTGGGCTGCGTGGTGATGAGGAACGGCGCGTCGGGGGCGCGACCCTCGCGGGAGGCGGCGTTCAGCGCGGCGCCGATCTCCGCGCTGCCGGCGCCGATCTGCACGGTGCCGGCGGTGCGGGGCTCCTCGGCGGTCCACGGGACGGGGCCGTCCAGCGCGTAGTCGACCTTGAAGACGCCGGGCCCGTACCGGTAGCCGGCGTAGTGGCTGCCGAGGCCGGCGATGCGGGCCAGGGCGGTGGGCGAGGTGTCGAAGACGTAGGCGCGGGCCGGCGGCAGGTCGTCGAGGCGCTTGACCTCGTAGTCGGTGTGGACGGTGCCGCCGAGGTCCATGAGGTAGGCGGCGAGGGCGTCCGAGATGGCCTGGGAGCCGCCGCGGGCCACGGGCCAGCCGCGGGCGTGCGCGGCGAGGGCGAAGACCATGCCTATGGCGCTGGTGGCGAAGCCGCCCAGCGGGGCCATGACGTGCGCGACGAGCCCGGCGAAGAGGGTCTTGGCCTTGTCGTCGCGGAAGCGGCGCATCAGCCACGTGGACGGGGGCAGGCCGATGAGGCCGAAGCGGGCGAGGGTGACGGGGTCGCGGGGCAGCGCGGTGAGCGGCAGGGACATGAAGTCGCGGGCCAGGGTGTCCCAGTGGGGCAGGAAGTGCTCGACGAGTCTGCGGTAGGCGCCGGCGTCGCGCGGTCCGAAGGAGGCGGCCGTCTCGCCGACCGACCGGGAGAGCACGGCCGCCGAACCGTCCGGGAAGGGGTGCGCCATGGGCAGCGCGGCGTGCAGCCACTGGAGTCCGTACCGCTCCAGGGGCAGGTCGCGGAAGGCGGGTGAGTTGATCCCGAGCGGGTGCGCGGCGGAGCACGGGTCGTGCCGGAAGCCCGGCAGGGTCAGTTCCTCGGTGCGGGCTCCGCCGCCCACGGTGCCCTGGGCCTCGAACACGGCCACCGAGAAGCCGCGGCGGGCCAGCTCCACGGCAGCGGTCAGCCCGTTCGGCCCCGCTCCCACCACGACCGCATCGAGCATCGACGGCACCTTCGGACCCCTTCGTCAGCCGATGGCCACTGGGGATCAGGATATGCCCGGGGTCCGACAGCCCGCGGCCGCGGGTGGGCTCACGCCGCCGCGGCGGCCCGGAACCCGCTGGGGCTCAGTCCCCGGTGGCGTTTGAAGGCGGCGCTGAAGCCGAAGGCGTCCGCGTAGCCGACGGACTTGGCGATCTCGGCGATGCCGAGGTCGGTGTCGGCCAGCAGCGCCTCGGCGTCGGCCATGCGGCATTCGGTGAGGTAGGCGAGGGGCGGCCGGTCCATCACCTGGGTGAAGCGCTTGGCGAACAGCGCCCGGGAGACACCGGCCCGCGTGGCCAGCGACGCCACGGTCCAGGGCTCGGCGGGCCGGTCGTGGAAGGCCTGGAGGGCGGGGCCGAGGACCGGGTCGGCGAGGCCGCGGTACCAGCTGGGCGCGGCGGCGCCGACCTGGTCGAACCAGTTGCGCAGGGTGCACACCAGCGCCCAGTCCAGGAGCCGGTCCATCAGTGCCTGGGAACCCGCCGAGCGCTGGGCGGCGTCGGCGGCGGCCGTCTCCAGCCAGGTGCAGACCTCGACGTCCTCGTTGATCACCAGGACGGGCGGCAGGGCGCGCAGGAGCCGTTCGTGGCGGTGGCCGGAGGCTCGGTAGGCACCCACGATCAGCGCGGTCGCCCCGTCCGGGTCGGTGCCCCAGCGGATGCCGCCGAGTTCCTGTGCCGTGCATTCGGCGTCCGGGGTGAAGCAGGCGATCTCGTACTCGGCGTGCGGGCCGTGGACGGTGCCGGGACGGTCCGCGAGGCAGAAGGGTGCGGGGCCGCGCACGACGGCCGTGTCGCCCACGCCGACGGCCCGCTCGGTGCCGTCGGGCAGCAGCAGGGTGCCGCCGCCGCGCAGCACGCTGACCATGGTGAGCGGCGCGCCGTCGGCGAAGTGGACGGTCCAGGGCGCCGTCAGCACGGCGTGGCTGACGACCGAGCCCTCGGCCCGGATGCCGCTCAGCAGCGAACTCAGGGGATCCATGGAAGGCATCGTAGACGATCTCCTATGTTTCGGAGAGTTTCTCCCATGGATCATCTATGAGGCCGCGGCTGTACTGGACTCGTCGAGCCGATCGAGACGAACCGATCGAGACGAACCGATCGCGAACAGCCGGGAGACACCGTGACGCAGCACAGCAGTGACGCCAGGACGGCCCTCGTGGTCGTCGCCCACCACCGCACCGACTCCCTCACCGCGCACACCGCCCGTCGCACCGTCGGCCGGCTCGAGGCCGCCGGGTACCGGGTCGACCTGCTCGACCTGCACGCCGAGGGGTTCGACCCGCGGATGAACGTGGCGGACCAGCCGGACTGGGGCGACCGGGAGAAGCAGTACTCGGACGAGACGCACGCCCACATGCGGCGCATCCTCGCCGCCGAGGTCGTAGTCGCCGTCTTCCCGGTGTACTGGCAGAGCGTGCCCGCCATCCTCAAGGGGTGGATCGACCGCGTGTGGAACTACGGCTTCGCCTACGGCCGCAGCAAGCCCCGCCTCGCGGGCAAGCGCATCCTGTGGCTGGCACTGGCCGGCGCCCCCGCCGACGACGTCGTGGTGGAGGGCATGCGGTCCGTCCTGGAGGCCAACCTGAACGAGGGCATCGCCTACTACTGTGGCTTCTCCCGCTCCACCGTCGGTCTGCTCACCGACGCGGAGGACCGCCCGCAGCGCCTGGACGCCGAGGGCAACCTGCTGGTCGGCGACGCGGTCGCGGGTACCGAGCGTGAGGCGCAGTACGCCGATTTCGACCGTCGCGCGCGGGAGTTCGTGGAGAAGTTCCTCGCCGAGGAGACGGTGGCGGCCTGACGGGGCCGGTGCCCGGCCGGTGGACGGCCGGGCACCGGCCGGGCACCGTCTTCGGCCGTCACAGGTCGAGCTGGTACTCCAGGGACTTGTGGGTGGGGACGTATCCCAGGGCGTCGTTGATGCGCCGCATGTGGGTGTTGCCGTCGGCCGTGTCGGTGACCAGGCCGGCGAGTCCGGGGTGCCGGGTGCGGGCGAGGCGGATCGACTCGGCCTTCATCCAGCGGCCGAGGCTGTGGCCGCGGTGCTCGGGCAGTACGCCGGTGCCGTAGTGGAGCCCGTCGCCCTTGCCGTCGCCCGGCACGACGAGCTCCGAGAAGCCGGCGACCGAGCCGTCCGCCTCGTCGACGGCGGCCACCGTGGTGAGCAGGTCGCCGCGGTCGGCGACGGCCCGGGCGGCGGCCAGCACCCGCTCGACGTCCCAGACCACGACGCCGTAGTCGGTGTCCCCCATCGGCATGTCGTCCAGCGCGCGGCGGGAGGCGGCGAAGGTCCGCGCGAGCTCGTCGGGGACGGTACCGCGCCATGACACGAGGCGGTAGCCGGGGTGCGGCTGGTCGGCGATCGCGTCGATCGCGTCGGTCCGGACGGCGTCCAACTCGTCCAGGGCGAGCCGCGCGTAGGTCAGTCCCAGCACCACGCGGAAGCCGCGCGCGGCGAGGAAGTGGTCGCCGGGCGAGTCCGCGTCGGCCTGCGCGACCACCGACCGCCGACCGTCCTCGCGCGCGGCGGCCACCGCGGTGTCGAGAAGCCGGGTCCCCGTCCCTGCCCGCCGCTCGGCGGGGTGCACGTGCAGCGTCAGCTCGGCCAGGTGCTTCTGGCCCTCCTTGGTGAACAGGCGCAGGAACGCGTACCCGAGCGGGGCGCCGTCGTCCCCGCGGGCCAGCCACGCGAGGCGATGGCTGGACGGGGTGCGGTCGGGGTCGGCGAGGGCGGTGACGTGTATGGGCAAGGTGACTCCGGTCCGTCCGGTGATGACTGTCTGGGCCGACAGTCGATCACGCGACGGGGCACCGGGACACGGCAATTCGCCGTGCGGAGGGGCGCTGCCCCCGGTGGTCAGGCCTCGCCCGCCAGCAGTGCCACCACCCGGCGGGCCGTGGCGGCGTCGCGAGCCGCGGTGAACGGCAGCTCGTTGCCGCCCGTGATGCGGAAGGGCTCGCCGGTGCGGGTGAGGTGGGTGCCGCCCGCCTCCTCCACCAGGAGCAGGCCGGCCGCGTGGTCCCACGCCGCTTCCCAGCTGAACGCCGTGGCGTCCAGCTCGCCGCGGGCCACGGCCAGGTACTCCAGGCCCGCCGAGCCGCAGGGGCGGGGGGCCACGCCCGGGGTGCGCAGGCCGAGCAGGGCCTGCTTCTGCTCGTCGGTCGTGTAGTCCGGGTGGGAGGTGGCGACGTCGAGCTCGCGGCCGGGCTCGGGCGGCCCGGCGTGCAGGCGCTCGCCGTCCAGGAAGGCGCCCTGGCCCCGGACCGCCGTGGCCAGCTGGTCGTGGACCGGGGCGTAGGTCCACGAGGCCCGCACGACCCCGTGGTGGGCGAGGGCGACCAGGGTGCAGAAGCCCGGGTCGCCGTGCACGAACTGCCGCGTCCCGTCGACCGGGTCGACGATCCACACCGGCGCCTCGCCGCGTATCGCCTCGTAGGAGGCGGGGTTGGCGTGCACCGCCTCCTCTCCGACCACCACCGAGCCGGGCAGCAGTGCGGACAGGGCGTCGGTGAGGAAGAGCTCGGCCTGCCGGTCGGCGTCCGTGACCAGGTCGTGCGGGCCGGCCTTCTCGTCGATCTCGTGGGACGCCAGCCGGCGCCGGCGCGGCATGATCTCCTGGGCGGCGGCCTTGCGGACGGCCTCCGCCACGTCGTCGGCGTGCCGGGCGAGAAACTCGTCGATGGTTTCGTTGTTCTCGATCATGACTCCATGAGAGCACGCCCCACTGACAATCCCCACCCGGGTGGTGTACTCCGGGTGGAATCGGCGCGAACAGGCGGAGCGGGGCCGGCGCGGTCAGCGCCCGACCGCGTACCCCTGCATGCCGCGCGGGTTCGCCGCCGCCGAGAGCACGCCCGTTTCGGGGTCCCGGGCGACGGCGCACAGCCGGCCCTCCGACCAGGCCTCGCCGACCGTCACGTCGTGCCCGCGGCGCCGCAGCTCCTCGACGACCTCCGCCGGCACGCGGGACTCCACGGTGACGCTGCCCGTCCGCATGCCGCGCGGGAAGAAGGAGCCGGGGAAGCTGTCGTTGTGCCAGTTCGGGGCGTCGATGGCGCCCTGGAGGTCGAGGCCGCCGCGCACCTGCGCGCGCAGGGCGACCGCCAGGAAGAAGTGTGTCTGCCACTGGTCCTGCTGGTCGCCGCCGGGGGTGCCGAAGGCCATGACCGGCACCCCGTCGCGCAGCGCGACGGAGGGCGTGAGCGTGGTGCGCGGCCGGCGGCCCGGTGTGAGCGAGTTGGGCAGGCCCTCCTCCAGCCAGGTCATCTGCAACCGGGTGCCGAGCGGGAAGCCCAGTTCGGGCACGACCGGGTTGGACTGGAGCCAGCCGCCGCTGGGGGTGGCCGAGACCATGTTGCCCCAGCGGTCGACTATGTCCAGGTGGCAGGTGTCGCCACGGGTGCCCCCGTCGGCGGCGACGTCCGGTTCGCCCGGCACCGGCGACGTCGGGCTCTTGGCCACCGTCGGCTCACCGACGCCCAGGGCGTCGAGGCCCTCCCCCTCCACGGCCGCCCCGCGCGCGTGCGCGCTGAGCCGCGGGGCGCGCCCGCCCGGGCTGCCGGGCCGCAGCTCGAAGGAGGCCTTCTCACCGACGAGCGCCCGCCGCGCCGCGTTGTACTCGGGCGACAGCAGGTCGTCGAGCGGCACCGCGTCAGCGCCGTCCGCGTCCCCGTACCAGGCCTCCCGGTCGGCCATGGCGAGCTTGCAGCCCTCGATCAGCAGGTGGACGTAGTCCGCCGAGCCGTACCGCGGCAGCTCGGGCGGGAGCAGCGCCAGCTGCTGGAGCAGGACGGGGCCCTGGCTCCAGGGGCCCGCCTTGCACAGGGTCCAGCCGTTCCAGTCGTAGGTGGCGGGAGCCTCGTAGTGCGCGGACCAGCCGGCGAGGTCGGCGGCCGTGAGGGTGCCGGTGTGGCGGACGCCGCTGGTGTCCATGGTGGGCCGGCCGGCCTGCCGTACGAGGGCCTCGGCGACGAATCCGGTGCGCCAGACCTCCCGTGCCGCGTCGATCCGCGCCTCGCGGCCCCCCGCGCCGGCGGTCTCGGCGAGCAGCCGCTTCCAGGTGGCGGCGAGGGCGGGGTTGCGGAAGGGCACGCCGGGGCGAGGCGGACGGCCGTCCGGGAGGTAGATCTCGGCCGAGGACGTCCACTCCGTCCCGAACAGCTCCCGCACGGTCTCCACGGTCTCCGTCATCCGCTCCACGGGCGGGTGCCCGTGTTCCGCGTACCCGATGGCGTACTTCAGCACGTCGGCGAGCGGCTTGGTGCCGTGGTCGCGCAGCAGCGTCATCCAGGCGTCGAAGGCACCGGGGACCGCGGCGGCGAGCGGGCCGGTGCCGGGGACCAGGTCGAGGCCGAGCCCCTTGTAGTGCGCGATCGTCGCCCCGGCCGGTGCCACGCCCTGTCCGCACAGCACCCGCACCTCGCCGTCCGCCGGTGCGAGCAGGATCGGCACCTCCCCGGCGGGCCCGTTCAGGTGCGGCTCGACGACGTGCAGCACGAAGGCACCGGCCACGGCGGCGTCGTAGGCGTTGCCGCCGTCCTCCAGCACCGCCATGGCCGACTGCGAGGCCAGCCAGTGGGTGGAGGAGACCATGCCGAAGGTGCCCTGGAGGGTCGGGCGGGTGGTGTGCTGCATTTCTCACCTCGGGTGCGTCGTCGGGTCGCACTGGCCTTCCGTACCCACTCGGGGGTCCGGACACCCGCCGGGTCAGGAACGTGACGGTTCCTCCCCCGACGGCCTCGGCGGCGCGGCGGAGGGCGTCCTCGTCGGTGCGGGCGTCGTAGGCGACGAGCCGGGCAGGGCGGCGGTGAGCAGGCCCACCGCGGCGACGCAGGCGAGTCCGCCGCTCCGGATGGCCGGGCGGGCTCCGGTCCAGCCGGCCATGGCTCCGGCGCGGGCCTGGCCGAGCTGATCACGAAGGACACGTCCACCTCGCCCGCGGCGAGCGTCGGCAGGTCCCCGGTGCCGCGCATGCGGTCAGGCTAGCCGGAGCGGGTCCGCGGCCCGCCGCCCGTGTCCGGGGCCGTGCCCGCCCCGGGGAACAGCACGGCCCGCGGCGCTGTTGCCCCGACGTACGGAAACGGAGGCAGATCGGTGCACGGTGAATACAAGATCCCCGGCGGCAAGCTGGTCGTCGTGGACGTGGAGGCCGAGGACGGAGTGCTGCGGCACGTGCGCGTGGCGGGCGACTTCTTCCTCGAGCCGGACGAGGCGCTGGACGCCGTGAACCGTGCGCTGGAGGGCGCCCCGGCCGGCACCGACGCGGCGGGACTGGCCGCCCGGATCGACGCGGCGCTGCCCGAGGGAACCGTGATGTACGGGCTGACCTCGGAGGGCGTCGGGATCGCCGTGCGCCGCGCGCTCGCACACGCCACCGACTGGACGGACTACGACTGGCAGCTGATCCACGAGGGTCCGCAGCCGCCCGCCCTGCACATGGCGCTGGACGAGGTGCTGACCGCCGAGGTGGCCGCGGGCCGGCGCCCGCCGACACTGCGGGTGTGGGAGTGGGGCGCACCGGCAGTGATCATCGGCAGCTTCCAGTCGCTGCGCAACGAGGTGGACCCCGAGGGCGCCGCCCGCCACGGCATCGAGGTGGTGCGCCGGATCTCCGGCGGCGGCGCGATGTTCGTGGAACCCGGCAACACGATCACCTACTCGCTCTCGGTGCCGGACGCGCTGGTCCAGGGCCTCTCCTTCCAGGACAGCTACGCCTACCTCGACGACTGGGTGCTGGGCGCCCTCGGCGACATGGGCGTCAAGGCCTGGTACCAGCCGCTGAACGACATCGCCACCGACCAGGGCAAGATCGCGGGCGCCGCGCAGAAACGCGTGGTCGGGCCCGGGGGCGGTCCCGGCGCCGTGCTGCACCACGTGACCATGTCGTACGACATCGACGCCGACAAGATGCTGGAGGTGCTCCGCATCGGCAAGGAGAAGATGTCCGACAAGGGCACCAGGAGCGCGAAGAAGCGGGTGGACCCGCTGCGCCGGCAGACCGGTCTGCCGCGCGAGGCCGTGATCGACCGCATGATCACCTCCTTCGGCGGCCGCTACGGCCTCACCCAGGGGAAGGTGACCGACGAGGAGCTGGCCCGGGCGCGGGAGCTGGCGCGCACCAAGTTCGGCTCCACCCGGTGGACCGCGCGCGTTCCCTAGGCCTCGAAGGTGTGCGTCCGGCGCCGCCGCGCCTCCACCAGTCCCGACTCGTAGGCGAAGACCACCAGCTGTGCCCGGTCTCGGGCGCCCAGCTTGGTCATCGCCCGGCTGATGTGCGTCTTGGCGGTCAGCGGGCTGATCACCATGTGCGCGGCGATCTCCTCGTTGCTCAGTCCGCGTGCGGCGAGCGCGGTGACCTCGCGCTCGCGGCGGGTGAGGCCGTCCAGGCCGGGGGCGGTGGCCCGGTCCGGGGGACGGGCCACGAACTCGCCGATCAGGGTGCGGGTGACGGACGGGGAGAGCAGGGCCTCGCCGCGCGCCACCACCTCGATGGCCTGGAGCAGGTCGGCCGGCTCGGTGTCCTTGAGGAGGAAGCCGCTCGCACCCGCCCGCAGCGCCTCGAAGACGTACTCGTCCAGGCCGTAGTTGGTGAGGATGACCACGCGTACGGCGGCGAGGACGGGGTCGGAGGCGATGCGGCGGGTCGCCTCGATGCCGGACATCACCGGCATCTGCACGTCGACCAGCGCGATGTCGGGCACCTCGGCCCGCACCAGCGCCACCCCCTGCTCCCCGTCGGCGGCCTCGCCGACCACCTCGATGCCGTCCTCGGCGTCCAGCAGGGCCCGGAAGCCGGCCCGCATCAGCGCCTGGTCGTCGACGAGCACCACCCGTAGGACCTGCTCGCTCATCCCCGCTCCCCCAGCGGGAGCCGGGCCCGCACCGCGAAGCCGCCCTCCGTGCGCGGGGCGGCGCGCAGGGTGCCGCCGAGCGCCGTGACGCGTTCGTCCATGCCGGTCAGGCCGGTACCCGGCGCCGGCGGCCGGGCCGGGTCGCCGACGCCGTCGTCCTCCACGAGTATCGTCAACTCCCCCTCCTTCTCGGTGCCGTGGTCGATCCGCACCGTCACCTTCGCCGGTCCCGCGTGCCGTGCCGCGTTGGTCAAGGCCTCCTGGACGATGCGGTAGGCGGCCCGGTCGACGGCCTGCGGCAGCGGGCGCTGCGCACCGGTGACCGTCAGGTCGACGGCGAGGCCGGCCGCGCGGGCCCGCTCCACGAGCAGCGCCGGGGTACCGGCCGGCTCGTCGGCGCGCAGCACCTGGAGGGCGGAGCGCAGCTCGCGCATCGCCTCGCCGCTCGCCTCCTGGATGGCGAGCAGCGCGGGCGGCACCTCCTCGCCCCGTTTGCGCGCGAGGTGGACGGCGACGCCCACCTGTAGCTTGACGATGGAGATGCTGTGGGTGAGCGAGTCGTGCAACTCCCGGGCGATGCGCAGGCGTTCCTCGCCGGCCCGGCGCAGGGCCGCCTCCTCCCGGGTGCGTTCCGCCTCCAGGGCGCGCTGCTCGGTCTGGCGCAGGTACGCCTGCCAGTTGCGGTCGGCGAGCCCGGTCACCACCGCGCACAGGAACCAGCCGGCCAGCAGCCCGGCCCGCTCGGCCACGTCCTGCGTCCCGGGCCCGGTCGCCACGTATCCCGCCAGGAACACCGCGCCGCCGGCCGCCGCGACGCCCCGGTGGCCGACCCGGGCCGCGGTGTGCACGGCGGCCAGGACGGGCAGTGCGGACAGTGGTCCGGGGTGGGCGTGCACCACGTACGCCGTGCCGAGCGCGGTGGCGACGGCCAGCACCGCGCGCGGGGCGGCGCGGTGGAAGGCGAGGGCCGCCGAGGCGAGGGCGACCAGCGCCTGGTCCAGGACGGTGGTGTCGCCGTCGAAGGCCGCGACGGTCATGCCGAGGGCGCCGACCACGACCGCGAGGATCGCGTCGGCGAGCCGGTCTCGGCCGGTCCGCGGTATCTGACGCCCACTCATGCCCGCACCATAGACGGATCCGCCGACGGCCGCGTCGGCCCTGTGGACGGCTTGTGGACTACTCCCGGCGAAGTAGTGGCCGCCCGGGACGGGCTCCGGCGGCGCAGCGAGGACCGTCTCCGGCCGTACGACGACCGCGGGCGCCTCCGCGCCGCACTCTGCTGTCCATGCCCACCACCTTCCGTCATACCGAGCCCCTGCCCCCGAAAGCGGCCACCGGCCGCCTCGCGGAGCTCTACGAGCAGATGGCGCGGGACTTCGGCATCCCCGAACCCGCCCCCTTCGTGGCCCTCTCCTCCGCCCCCGCGCTCCTCGCCCCCGCCTGGGCGCTGATGCGCGAGTCCCTGCTCGCCGGCCCCGGCGACCGGACCGGCAAGGAGGTCGCCGCCTTCGGGGTGTCGCAGGCCAACGGGTGCCGGTTCTGCGTGGACGCGCACACGATGCTGCTGCACGCGACCGGCGACCACGACCTGGCCGAGCGGCTGGCCCGGGGCCGGGAGCCGGCCGACGGGCGGCACGCGCGCGTGCTGGACTGGGCGCGCCGCACCCGGGTTCCGGGCGCCGCGCGGGAGCCGTACCCGTTCCCGCGCGAGGAGGCGCCCGGCTATCTGGGCACCGCGCTGGCCTTCCACTTCATCAACCGGATCGTGTCGGCCCTGGTGACCGAGAGGCTGCTCCCGGCCGACGCGCAGCGGCTGCGTGCGGTGCGGAGTCTGGCCGGCCGGTCACTGTCCCGCACCGTGCGCCGCCCGGCCGTGCCCGGCGCGTCCCTGCCCCTGCTCGACGACCCCGGCCCGGGACCGGCGTGGGCGGGGGACACGCCGGTCGGCCCCGCGTACGCGGCCCTGCGCACGGCCGCCACGATGGGCGCGGGCCTCCTCGGAGCCGACGACCAGGCCCTCGTGCGCACGGTCGTGCGTGACTGGGACGGGTCGCATCCACCCTTGGACCCGGACCCGTTCCCCGACCGCCGGGAAAGGCCCGGCGCCCGGCTGGCGCTGCTGGCCGCGCTCGCGCCGTCCCGGATCGCGGAGGCGGACGTCGCGGCGTGGCGCCGGCCCGAGCACACCGACCACTGCCTGGTGCACCTCGTGGCGTACGGCGCGTTCGCTGCCGTGGACCGCGTAGAAACCGCCCTGACCGCACCCACCGTGGAGGAGACCTCATGACCGGCGTCGCCGCCCCCCGCCGGGCCGAGTCCTGGAACGGTCCCGTCGGCGCCCACCGGGCGGCTCACCGGGCCGGGTACGACGCGAGGCCCGCCGGTGTGGACGACGCCCTGTTCGGCGCGGCGGCCATCGTGCCGGGCGACCGCGTCCTGGTCGTCGGCTGCGGGGCCGGCGCCACGACCCGGTTCGCGGCGCGGCTCGCCGCCCCCGGGCACGTGGTGGGCGTCGACGCCTGCGCGCCGCCGCTGGAGCGGGCCCGCGCGGGCACCGCCGCCGAGGGGATCGAGAACGTCTGCTACGTGTGTGCCGACGCGCAGGCGCATTCCTTCCCCGCCGGTGGGTACGACGTGGTCGTCGGCCGGGGCGGGCCGATGTCCCTCGCCGGCCACGCCGCCGCCTTACGCGATGTCGCGCGGGCGCTGCGGCCGGGGGGTCGGCTCGCGTTCGTCTGCCCGCGACCGCCGGGGCCGCACCGGGAGGAGCCGGAGCGCGTCCGGGAGACCTTGGCCGGGTTCGCGGAGGTGAGGGTCGTACCGGTCACCATGGAGTCGTCCCGGGGCCGGGACGTTCCGGACGCCGTCGAGTTGCTGCTGTCGCCGTTGCCCGGCGGCGCGCTGCCCGCCTCGCGGCTGGCCGGCCCGGAGGAGGTGCTGCTCCCGTTCGCCGCGGGCAGGAGGGCGCGGACGCGGACGGGCCTGTTGCTGGTGACGGCCGTCCGGCCGTGACGCAACCGCCCGCCACCGCCCGGCCCGCCGGTACGTCTGCGTCACCGCCCGGCCACGCACCGAGTTGGCCCTTCCGCCGCACAGGGACTCGTGTGACACTGGCGTCCCGTCCGCAGTGCGGACCTCCTCCGCACCGTCCCCCACGAGAAGTGCGCCGTGCGTCCTCTTCCCCTGCCGTTCGCCCTGACCGCGCGTCTGGCGCCGGTCGCCGTGCTCGCCACGGCGGGCTGGGCCCTGTCGTCCGGGCCGGACACGACACCGGCCGCCAAGGACGAGACGCCGCCCGACACCACGAACCGGTCCGCCTCCGCCCCGGCGACCGAGGCGGTGACCCAGACGTACGCCGCCGCCCCGGCGCCCTGCGAGAGCCTGGCCGAGAGGACGGTCACCTCGCTGGTCCCGGGCGCCAAGGCGGCCGGCAAGGAGATCCCGTCGACGGACACCGAGGTCCGCCGCACATGTTCCTGGAACGCGCTCAAGGGCTACGACTACCGCTGGCTCGACGTCTCCTTCGAGGTGATGGAGTCGGACGAGGCGGCGCAGAAGTCGTACAAGGAGCGGGTCGCCGACCGGAGCGGCGGAGGCGCGGTGCCGGGGCTAGGCGACGAGGCCTACTCCGTCGTGAACCTCACCACCGAGGACGAGCAGCAGACGCGCGAGGGCACCGTGCTGGTCCGCGCCTCCAACGCCCTGGTGATGATCACGTACAACGGCAGTGACTTCGAGTCGAAGAAGGCACCCAGTACGGACACGGTCAACAAGGGGGCCATCAAGGCGGCCAAGGAGGCGGTGGCCGCCCTGGAGGATGGCTAGCGCCGAGCCGGCCGGGTGGCGGGCAGCAGCATCAGCGCCAGGTACAGCGCCATGGAGGTGCCGAGGCCGACCGCCCAGCCGTAGTCGGCCAGTGGTTCGAGGAAGGGCACGGGGCGGCCGTCGACCAGCGGGTGGAAGTCGGCGCCGCCGATGGCCAGGACGCCGCCGGCGAGGAAGGCGACGACCGCCCGCCAGTTCCATCCCCGGTCGTACCAGTACCGTCCGCCCGTGCGGTACAGGTCGACGAGGTCGAGGCGGGCGCGGCGCAGCACCCAGTAGTCCGCGATGAGGATGCCGGCGACCGTGCCGAGCAGGCCGCCGACCAGGCCGAGCCAGGTGAAGATGTAGCCCTGCGGGTCGGAGTACAGCTTCCACGGGAAGATCAGCACGGCCAGGACGCAGGTGACGATGGCGCCTGCCCGGAAACTGACCTTGCGCGGCGCGACGTTGGAGAAGTCGAAGGCCGGTGAGACCAGGTTGGCCGCGATGTTCACGGACAGGGTCGCCACCAGGACGGTGACGAGGGCGAAGAGCAGCCCCACCACGTTGTCCGTCTTCGCGGCGAGCTTCACCGGGTCCCAGATCGGCTCCCCGTAGACCGCCTGCGAGCCGGAGGTGACCATCACGGAGAGGAAGGCGAACAGCGTCATCGTGGTCGGCAGGCCGAGGGCCTGGCCGCGGGTCTGGGCCTTCTGGCTCTTCCCGTAGCGGGTGAAGTCGGGGATGTTCAGGGACAGCGTGGACCAGAAGCCGATCATGCCCATGAGGGAGGGCCAGAAGAGCTTCCAGAAGTCGCCGCCCCAGCCCAGCCGCGACGGCTGGTCGAGGAGCGGGCCGAAGCCGCCCGCCTTGTCGGCCATCCACCACAGCATCACGAAGGCGCCGACCAGGACGAAGGGCGCCGCCCAGTTCTCGAACCGGCGGATCGTCTCCATGCCCCGGTAGATGATGGCGACCTGGATCGCCCAGAAGATCGCGAACGACAGCCACATCGTCCAGGCGTAGCCGCCGAACGTCGCCGCGTTCGTCCAGCCGTCGCCGATGAGCTTGCCGGCCAGGAAGTAGATCGCCTCGCCGCCGATCCAGGTCTGGATGCCGAACCAGCCGCACGCCACCAGCGCCCGTACCACGGCGGGCAGGTTGGCGCCGCGGATGCCGAAGGAGGCGCGGGCGAACACCGGGAAGGGGATGCCGTACTTCGGTCCGGCGTGCCCGGTGAGCAGCATCGGGACGAGCACGATCACGTTGGCCAGGGCGATGGTGAGCACCGCCTGCTTCCAGTCCATGCCGACGGCGATCAGGCCGGAGGCGAGGGTCCAGGAGGCGGTGTTGTGGGCCATGCCGACCCACAGGGCGGAGAAGTTGTACGTGGTCCAGGTGCGCCCCTCGACGGGGACCGGCAGCAGGTCC
Source organism: Streptomyces sp. M92 (assembly GCF_028473745.1). Classification (NCBI taxonomy): domain Bacteria; kingdom Bacillati; phylum Actinomycetota; class Actinomycetes; order Kitasatosporales; family Streptomycetaceae; genus Streptomyces; species Streptomyces sp. M92. Next base: position 4,337,715 of record NZ_CP101137.1, on the reverse strand, counting down.
TCGTTGGCGTAGGGGCCGCCGGGCGGCGGGGAGCCCGGGGCGAGCTCCACGCGCCCGTCGGGGAGGGTGACTTGGGCGGACGGCGGTATGGCCGTGGGCGCGGTGTCGGTCATGGGCAGGCCAATCGTGCGGTGGGACGGGAGAGGCCGTGCGTGCGGTGCCGAGGGGGGTGCGCGGGTGCGCCCTGGGCCCCTCCCCCGAGAGGGAGGGAGGGGGTCGGTCAGCTGTTGACGGCCGGGATGATCCGCGTGCCGTAGGCGTCGATCACGGACTCCTGCGCGTCGTGCATGTCGTACAGCGCGAACTGGTCGACGCCGAGGGCGCGCAGGGCCCTGAGCTTCTCGATGTGCTTCTCGGCCGGTCCGATCAGGCAGAACCGGTCGACGATCTCGTCCGGCACGAACCGGGTGTCGGGGTTGCCGCTGCGCCCGTGGTGGGCGTAGTCGTAGCCCTCGCGGGCCTTGATGTAGTCGGTGAGTTCGTCGGGGACCGCGCCGGTGTGGGCCCCGTACTTGTCGACGAGGTCGGCGACGTGGTTGCCGACCATGCCGCCGAACCAGCGGCACTGCTCGCGCGCGTGGGCCAGCGCCTCGGGCGAGTCGTCGGCGGTGACGTAGGCCGGGGCGGCGACGCAGATCGTCACCTCGTCCGGGTCGCGTCCGGCGGCGACGGCGGCGTCCTTGACCGCCTTGACCATGTACTGCGTGAGGTAGAGGTCGGCGAGCTGGAGGATGAAGCCGTCGGCCTCCTCACCGGTCGTCTTCAGGGCCTTCGGGCCGTACGCCGCCATCCACACCGGGACTTCGGTGCCCGGTTTGATCCAGGGGAAGCGGACGACGGTGCCGCCGCCGAGGTCGGCCTCCTCGCCCCGGCCCAGCGCCCGGACGACCTTGATGGCTTCGCTGACGCGGGCGAGGGTGTTGGGCTTGCGGCCGGCGACGCGCATCGCGGAGTCGCCGCGTCCGATGCCGCAGACGGTGCGGTTGCCGAACATGTCGTTGAGGGTGGCGAAGGTGGAGGCGGTCACCTCCGGTGTGCGGGTGCTCGGGTTGGTGACCATGGGGCCGACCTTGAGTTCCGAGGTCTGGGCCAGGATCTGACTGTAGATCACGAAGGGTTCCTGCCACAGCACGGCGGAGTCGAAGGTCCAGCCGTAGCGGAAGCCGTTGTGCTCCGCCCGCTTCATCAGGTCGACGACGCGGGAGGCGGGCGGGTCGGTCTGCAGGACGAGTCCGAAGTCCATGGGCACCGCTCCTAGTTCAGGTACTGACAGGTGGCGCGCGGGGTGTAGACGCCGTGGCCCTTGCGCCCGGTGTACTCCCGCTCGGTGACGACCGGTACGCCGCGCGAGAGCACGGTCTCCACCCGGCCGGTGATCCGCTTGCCCTCGTACGCCGAGTAGTCGACGTTCATGTGGTGGGTCTCGGCGGAGACGACCTGCTCGGCGTGCGGGTCGTAGACCACCACGTCGGCGTCGGCGCCGGGCGCGATGGTGCCCTTCTTCGGGTACAGGCCGAACATGCGGGCGGGGGTGGCGCAGGCGATCTCGATCCAGCGGCGGCGACTGATGTGTCCGTCGACTACGGCCTGGTGCAGCAGGTCCATGCGGTTCTCGACGCCCGGCATCCCGTTGGGGATCTTGGAGAAGTCGCCGCGGCCCAGTTCCTTCTGGCCGGTGAAGCAGAAGGGGCAGTGGTCGGTGGAGACCACCTGGAGGTCGTTGGTGCGCAGGCCCCGCCACAGGGCGGCCTGGTGCTCCTTCGGCCTGAGCGGGGTGCTGCACACGTACTTGGCGCCCTCGAAGTCCGGCTCGGCCAGGTTGTCGGTGGACAGGAAGAGGTACTGGGGGCAGGTCTCGCCGAAGACCGGCAGCCCCTCGTCGCGGGCGCGGGCCAGCTCGGCAACGGCCTCCGCCGCCGAGACGTGCACGACGTACAGCGGCGCCCCGGCGACCTGGGCGAGCTTGATGGCGCGGTGGGTCGCCTCGGCCTCCAGCAGCGCCTTGCGGACCTCGCCGTGGAAGCGCGGGTCGGTCTCGCCCCGGGCGAGGGCCTGCTCCACCAGGACGTCGATCGCGATGCCGTTCTCGGCGTGCATCATGATCAGTCCGCCGTTGCCGGCGGCGCGCTGCATGGCCCGCAGGATCTGGCCGTCGTCGGAGTAGAAGACGCCCGGGTAGGCCATGAACTGCTTGAAGGAGGTCACCCCCTCCTCCACCAGCAGGTCCATCTCCTTGAGCGTCTTCTCGTTGACGTCGGAGACGATCATGTGGAAGGCGTAGTCGATCGCGCAGTTGCCCTCGGCCTTGGCGTGCCAGGCGTCCAGGCCGGAGCGCAGGGAGTGCCCGACGCTCTGGATGGCGAAGTCGACGATCGTCGTCGTCCCGCCCCAGGCGGCGGCCCGGGTGCCGGTCTCGAAGGTGTCGGCGGCGTAGGTGCCGCCGAAGGGCATCTCCATGTGGGTGTGGCCGTCGACGCCGCCCGGGATGACGTACTTGCCGCTCGCGTCGATGGTCCGCTCGGCCGAGAAGGCCCGGGCGGCCGGGGTTCCGGTGGCGGCGAGGGCGGCGATGCGGCCGTCCTCGATCAGGACGTCGGCGTGGATCTCGTCGGACGCGGTGACGACGAGGCCACCGCGGATGACGGTACGGCTGCTCATGCTGCTCTTCCCTCCTGTCGGGCCCCGCCCGGTCAGGGCGCGGTCAGCGGCGAGTACGCGCCGGGCGCGCGGTCGCGGTAGAACTGCCAGCGGTCGCGGACCTCGCGCAGCTTGCCCATGTCGAGGTCGCGGACGACGAGCTCGGTCTCCTTGTCACTCGCGACCTCGCCGACGAACTGCGCCTCGGGGTCGACGAAGTACGAGGTGCCGTAGAAGTCGTTGTCGCCCAACTCCTCGACGCCGACGCGGTTGATGGCGCCGACGAAGTACTCGTTGGCGACGGCCGCCGCGGGCTGCTCCAGCTGCCACAGGTAGCCGGACAGGCCGCGTGAGGTGGCCGACGGATTGAAGACGATCTCGGCGCCTTCCAGACCCAGCGCCCGCCAGCCCTCCGGGAAGTGCCGGTCGTAGCAGATGTAGACGCCGACCTTGCCGACGGCCGTGTCGAAGACCGGCCAGCCGGAGTTCCCGGGGCGGAAGTAGAACTTCTCCCAGAAGCCGCGCACCTGCGGGATGTGCGTCTTGCGGTACTTGCCGAGGTAGGAGCCGTCGGCGTCGATGACGGCGGCGGTGTTGTAGAGGACGCCGGGCTGCTCCTCCTCGTACATCGGGAGGACCAGGACGAGGCCGTGCTCGCGGGCGAGCCGCTGGAAGCGCTCGACGATCGGGCCGTCCGGGACGCGTTCGGCGTAGGCGTAGAACTCGGGGTCCTGGACCTGGCAGAAGTAGGGCCCGTAGAACAGCTCCTGGAAGCACAGCACTTGTGCGCCCTGGGCGGCGGCGTCGCGCACCGCCTGCTCGTGGACCTGGATCATGGATTCCTTGTCGCCCGTCCAGGCGGTCTGGAAGAGCGCGGCACGGATCACTCGGCTCATCTTCGGCCTCCACTCGCTCGGTGTGGCGCTCGGTGTACGGCGAGGTTAGGGGCGGCGGGCGACGGGATTGAGTGGCACGGTGTTACGTCTGCCGGGGTCGGGCATTGCACGGTGTCACCCCTGCTGGGCGTCGTGGGCGAGGAGCGCGATGTGTACGGAGGCGGCCTGCTCGAAGTCGTCGAGGTCGACGCCGAGCCGGCTCTGTATCGCTTCCAGGCGGCGGTAGAGGGCGGGGCGGGAGACGTGGTGGAGCCGGGCGGTGCGGGACTTGTTGCGGCCGGTGGCGAGGTAGGTGCGCAGGACGGCGAGCAGGTCCTCGTCGGGGCCGGCGAGCAGCCCGTCCAGCTCGCGTTCGGCGAAGGACTGCACGTGCGGGTCGTCGCGCAGCAGCCGTACCAGTCCGCGCAGGTGGACGTCGCGCAGCCGTACGACGGGCGGCGGGTCGAGGCCGGGCGCCGAATCGGCGACGGCGTCGGCGACGTGCCGGGCCTCGCGCAGGCCGGCGGGGACTTCGTCCCAGGCGCGGGCGTCGGCCGCCGCGACCACGGCGCGGGAGGACTCCGGCTGGGAGCGCAGCCGGGCGGCGAGGTGGGCGGTGAGTGCCCTGGCGTCCTGGTCGGGGGCGAGACTGAGCAGGACGGCGACCCGGTCGTCGTCGAGCCCGGCGGCGACCCCCGGCAGGCCGAGCAGCCGCAGTACGCGGTCCAGGCGGGCGGGCTCACCTCCGCGTACGACCAGCGGGACGAAGATCCGCCGGTTGACCGGCAGCCCGGCGGCCCGCGCCCGGGGCAGCAGTTGCCGTGCCGGTACGGCGCCGGTGACCAGGTCGGTGAGCAGGCTCCGCGCGGACTGCTCCGCCCAGGAGTCCCGGGAGCCTCCGGAGTTCCGGGCATGGGCGCCGTCACCGGCGAGCATGCGGTGCAGGACCAGTGCCTCGGCGGCCCGGTCGGCGAGCAGGCGCCCGGCGGCCCGCTCGCCCGGGTAGCCGCACAGCACCAGCCGGCCCCAGCGCTCCCCGCGGCAGCTCAGCTCGGCCCGGATCCAGCCGTCGGCCGACCCGGCACCGGCCTGGCGGGCGATGCGTTCCCAGTCCCGCAGTACGTCGTCGACGGCCGCCCGCTCCCCGGCCGTGGCGAGGACGCGGTGGGCGAGGTTGGTGACGACGACGGGGCAGCCGCCGCGCCGGGCGACCTCGTCGAGCAGGCGCTGCACGGGGGCGCCGGCGGTGATCAGGCCGGTCAGTTCGGTGCGTACGGTCTCGGAGAGGCTGACGGCGGCGTACTTGCGCCGCAGCAGCCGGGACTGGACCTCCTCGGTGAGTTCGGCGAAGGGGAAGGGCCGGTGCAGGACGACCATGGGCAGGCCGCACCGCTCGGCCGCCGCGCGCATCCCGTCGGGCGGGGCGGGGAAGGCCCGGCCGAGGCCCAGCACGACGGCCGAGGCCTCGGCGCGGTGCAGGGAGCGGACGTACTCGCCCTGCTTGTCCTCGTCGCCGGCGAGCAGCACCCCGGTGGTGAGGACCATCTCGCCGCCGCTGAGCATCACGCCGACGTCGGCGGCCTCGGCGACGTGCACCCAGCGCACCGGCCGGTCGAGCCGGTGGGCGCCGGCCACCACCTCGGGCTGCCCGGCGAGCACCCGTTCCAGGCCGAGGACCTGGCGGACCGACAGGGCGGGTTCCCAGTGCTGGTCCCGGTACCGGGCGGTGGTCATGGCGGCGCCTCCTCGGCTCGGGACGCGGCTGTCGGATGTGGTGCGGGACGCGGTGGCCGGCTGCCGTACGGGGCGCGCGGGTCAGAGGGTGTGCAGGGCGCGTTCGAGGATCGCCGCGCCCTCCTCGGCCTCCGCGACGGTGAGGGACAGCGGCGGGGCGAGGCGCAGGACGCTGGTGCTGTGGCCGCCGCCCCTGCCGACCAGCAGCCCGCCCGCGCGGGCCGCCTCCAGGACGGCGGACGCCGCGTCGGGGGCGGCCTCGTCGGTGCCGGGCCGGGTCAGCTCGACGCCGACCATCAGCCCGCGTCCGCGCACCTCCCGTACGTGCGGCACCTGGGCGGCGACGGCCCGCAGCCGTTCGATGAGCAGGCCGCCGACGCGCCGGGCGTTGCCCTGGAGGTCGTGCTCCAGGAGATGGTTGAGGTTGGCGAGGCCGGCGGCCATGGTGACCTGGGTGCCGCCGAAGGTGGAGATGCTGTTGGCGTCGAGGCAGTTCATGATCTCGGCGCGGGCGATGACGCCGCCGACCGACATGCCGTTGCCGATGCCCTTGGCGAAGGTCACGATGTCGGGCGGGCCGCTGCGTCCGTGGGCCTGCCAGCCCCAGAAGTGCTCGCCGGTGCGGCCCCAGCCGGTCTGCACCTCGTCGGCGATCCACAGGATGCCCCGCTCGTGCAGCACCTCGCGGAAGGCGGCGTACAGGCCGTCCGGCGGGGAGGTGAAGCCGCCGACGCCCTGGACGGGTTCGGCGATCAGCGCGGCGGGCGGACGGGTGTGGCCGAGGAGGTCCTCGAGGTCGGCGACGCAGGCGTCGATGAAGTCCCGGTCGTCGAGGTGGGCGTAGGGGCCTCGGGTGCGGACGCCGCCGTGGACGTAGAGCGTCTGGAGCGGGGAGAGGGAGGTCGGGGACCAGCTTCGGTTGCCGGTGATGCCGACGGAGCTGAAGCTGCGGCCGTGGTAGCTGTTGCGCATCGCCAGGATGGTGTTGCTGCGCCGGTGGGCGGTGGCGAGCAGCAGGGCGGTGTCGTTGGCCTCGGTGCCGGAGGTGGTGAAGAAGACGCGGGCGTCGGGGATGCCGGAGACGTGGGCGATCCGTTCGGCGAGTTCGACCATGGGCCGGTTGAGGTACAGGGTCGAGGAGTGGATGATCCGTCCGGCCTGCTCGCTGACCGCCTTGGTCACCTCGGGCAGGGCGTGCGCGGTCATCGTGGTGAGGATGCCGCCGAAGAAGTCGAGGTACTTGTTGCCGGCCGAGTCCCAGACGTGCCGTCCCTGGCCGTGGGTGATCTCCAGCGGGTCCTCGTAGTAGAGGGCGAGCCAGTCGGGCAGGACGGAGCGGTGCCGGGCGTAGAGGTCCTTGGTCACGGCTGCACCAGCCCTTCGTAGGCGTCGGGGCGGCGGTCGCGGTAGAAGGCCCACTGCTGCCGCACCTGCTCGATGAGGTCGAAGTCCAGGTCGCGGACGACGAGTTCCTCCTCGGTGTCGCTGGCGACGTCGCCGACGAACTGGCCGCGCGGGTCGACGAAGTACGACGTGCCGTAGAAGTCGTTGTCGCCGTACTCCTCCTGCCCGACCCGGTTGATCGCGGCGACGAAGTACTCGTTGGCGACGGCCGCCGCGGGCTGCTCCAGCCGCCACAGGTGGGCGGAGAGGCCGCGGTGGGTGGCGGAGGGGTTGTAGACGAGCTGGGCGCCGCCGAGGCCGAGTTGGCGCCAGCCCTCCGGGAAGTGCCGGTCGTAGCAGATGTAGACGCCGACCTTGCCGACGGCGGTGTCGAAGACGGGCCAGCCGAGATTGCCGGGGCGGAAGTAGAACTTCTCCCAGAAGCCCTTGACCTGCGGGATGTGATGCTTGCGGTACGTGCCGAGGACGGTGCCGTCGGCGTCGATCACGGCCGCGGTGTTGTAGTAGAAGCCGGACCGCTCGACCTCGAAGACGGGGACGACGATCACCATGCCGGTCTCGCGGGCGAGGGCCCGCATGCGGCGGGTGGTCGGGCCGTCGGGCACGGGCTCGGCCCAGCGGTAGTGCTCGGGGTCCTGGACCTGGCAGAAGTAGGGGGCGTTGAAGACTTCCTGGAAGCCGATGACCCGGGCGCCCCGTCGGGCGGCCTCGCGGGCGTGCTCCTCGTGTTTCGCCACCATGGACTCGGTGTCGCCGGTCCAGGTGGCCTGGACCAGAGCGGCGCGTACGACGTTGGCCATGAGCTGCTCCTTCGACACGACGTCACGACGTCAGAGCCTCTACGCCCGTAGAGCGGCCGTAGAGGGACGAACGTAAGCCTGGCCACAGGGGCTTGCCAAGACCATCGTCGTCAAGGCGCGGTGTCGATCGCGTTTCGCACTCCTGTGGGTGAGTGCGGGAGCCTCAGGCCGCCGCCGCGGGCTCGCACCTCCCGACCAGGTCGTCCATGGACAGCCCCAGCGCTCCGGCCAGCGCGGCCACGGTGAAGAACGCGGGCGTGGGTGCCCGGCCGGTCTCGATCTTGCGCAGGGTCTCGGCGGAGACGCCGGCCACGGCGGCGACCTCCGTCATGCTCCGTTCACCGCGGGCCGCGCGGAGCAGGCGGCCGAGCTGTTCGCCGCGCTCGCGCTCTTCGGGGGTCAGGGGGGTGCGCACCATGCCGTCATTCTAATACCGGTCCCGCGCGACCGCCCCAATTCAAATACCGGTATAGTAATTGGCATGGTGGAACTGAAGACAGACACATCGATCGACGCCATGCACGCGGCCGGCCAGGTCGTCGCGCGCGCCCTGACCGCCGTACGCAAGGCGGCGGACGTGGGCGTGTCCCTGCTGGAGCTGGACGCGGTGGCGCGCGAGGTGCTGCGGGAGGCGGGCGCCGGGTCGCCGTTCCTCGGCTACCGGCCCTCCTTCGCGCCGACGCCCTTCCCCGGCGTCATCTGCGCGTCGGTGAACGACGCGATCGTGCACGGCATCCCCGACGGCTACCGGCTGCGCGACGGCGACCTGGTCTCGATCGACTGCGGGGCCACGCTGGACGGCTGGGCCGGCGACTCGGCGGTCAGCTTCGTCGTGGGCACCCCGCGCGCGGCGGACGTGACACTGATCGAGACCGCCGAGCGGGCGCTGGCGGCGGGCATCGGGGCGGCCGTCGTCGGCAACCGCGTCGGCGACATCGCCCACGCCATCGGTACGGTCTGCCGGTCGGCGGGCTACGGCATCATGGAGGACTTCGGCGGCCACGGCATCGGCCGACGAATGCACGAGGACCCCGGCGTGCCCAACGAGGGCCGGCCGGGGCGCGGGCTCCCCCTTCGGCACGGCATGGTCATCGCCATCGAGCCGATGCTGATCAGCAGCGGCCGGGACGACTACCACCCGGCCCCGGACGGCTGGACCCTGCGCACCAACGACGGCTCGCGGGCGGCCCACGTGGAACACACGGTGGCGATCACGGACGCCGGCCCCCGCGTGCTGACGTCCCGGGACGGCCTCTGACGATGCCGTGCCCCCGCACCGCGGAGATCCCACGAGGGCCTGGGCGGAGGCGGCCCGTGACCTCCGTGCGAGGCGCGGCACCGGGGACCGGTAGCAACGTCCCCGCACCGCGGAGATCCCACGAGGGCCTGGGCGGAGGCGGCCCGTGACCTCCGTGCGAGGCGCGGCACCGGGGACCGGTAGCAACGGGGCCCCATGGCCCGGTGGAGGGCGCGGCACCGTCCCCCCGAGGCGGGGCACAGCACCGCGGCCGAAGCGGGGACCCAGCACCCTCGCCGACACGGGACGGTGGTCGGGGGAGGACACGGCCCCGTGCCGGCACGCGGCGCCGCGGCCACCGCGAGACACGACCCCAGAACCGGTACGGCACATGCCGCCATGCCCTCGTACGCCACGGAGCACCACACCGAGGCGCGGCACACCACCGCGCGGCCGGGACACGGCCTCGTGACTCCCTGAGGGACGACCGAACGCCCCGGCGCAGGGCGGCCTCGCCCTCCGGCGTGGGACAGCCACCCGGCCCGGGGCCGGACGATCCCCACGACCCGGCACAGGGCGCCCGCAGCCCCCGCCCACCACGTCTCGCGCCCGCCCGCGAGCCCCTCCGCCCGCCCGGGTTGCCGGACATGCCCGACGGAACAGAACGTGTCATGTTGGGCATGACCGCGCCCCGGCCGGGTTACCCGGCCCCGGCACGTCGACAGCGATGCAGCGGAGGTCCGTACACGATGACCAGCGGCTACATGGGCCCGGAGGGCGACCCGTTCGCGGAATTCCTGGCACGCTTCTTCGGCGGGCCCAGGCCGAGGCAGATCGACATCGGCCGGCTGCTCAGCCAGCCCGCCCGGGAGCTGGTGCGCGGGGCCGCGCAGTACGCCGCCGAGCACGGCAGCCGGGACCTGGACACCGAGCACCTGCTGCGGGCGGCGCTCTCCACCGAACCGACCCGGGGCCTGCTCAGCCGCGCCGGCGCCGACCCGGACTCGCTGGCGTCGCAGATCGACGAGCGCAGCGGCCCGGTGCAGCACCCGCCGGGCGAGGTGCCGCCGCCCACCTCGCTGTCCCTGACCCCGGCCGTCAAGCGCGCCCTGCTGGACGCGCACGAGCTGGCCCGGTCGACCGGCACCGGCTACATCGGCCCGGAGCACGTGCTCAGCGCCCTGGCCGCCAACCCGGACTCGGCCGCCGGGCACATCCTGAACGCGGCCCGGTTCGCGCCGTCGTCGGGTCTGCCCACGGAGACGCCGGACGCGGCCAAGGGGCGTACCGAGGGGCCGCAGGCCACCAACACCCCGACCCTCGACAAGTACGGCCGCGATCTCACCGACCTGGCCCAGCAGGGCCGGATCGACCCGGTGATCGGGCGCGAGGACGAGATCGAGCAAACCGTCGAGGTGCTCTCCCGGCGCGGCAAGAACAACCCCGTGCTGATCGGTGACGCGGGCGTCGGCAAGACCGCCGTCGTGGAGGGGCTGGCCCAGCGCATCACCGACGGCGACGTCCCCGACGTGCTGATCGGGCGCCGGGTGGTCGCGCTCGACCTGACCGGCGTGGTCGCCGGCACCCGCTACCGGGGTGACTTCGAGGAACGGATGAACAACATCGTGGGCGAGATCCGCGCCCACTCCGACCAGCTGATCATCTTCATCGACGAGCTGCACACCGTCGTCGGCGCGGGCGGTGGCGGCGAGAGCGGGTCGATGGACGCCGGGAACATCCTCAAGCCGGCCCTGGCCCGCGGCGAGCTGCACATCGTGGGGGCCACCACCCTGGAGGAGTACCGCCGGATCGAGAAGGACGCGGCCCTCGCCCGCCGCTTCCAGCCCATCCTGGTCCCGGAGCCCACGACCGCGGACGCCATCGAGATCCTGCGCGGCCTGCGCGACCGCTACGAGGCCCACCACCAGGTCCGCTACACCGACGAGGCGCTGGTGGCGGCCGTGGAGATGTCCGACCGCTACCTCACCGACCGCCGGCTCCCGGACAAGGCGATCGACCTGATCGACCAGGCCGGCGCCCGGGTACGGCTGCGGGCGCGCACCAAGGGCACGGACGTACGGGCCATGGAGCGCGAGGTCGACCAGCTCATCCGGGACAAGGACCAGGCGGTCGCGGACGAGCAGTACGAGCGGGCCACACAGCTGCGCGACCGGATCGTCGAGCTGAAGCAGCGGATCATGGAGGCCGACGGCGGCGGCGAGGCCGACGAGGGCCTGAACCTGGTGGTCGGGACCGAGTCCATCGCCGAGGTGGTGTCCCGGCAGACCGGCATCCCGGTCAGCAGCCTCACCCAGGAGGAGAAGGACCGCCTGCTGGGCCTGGAGTCCCACCTGCACGAACGGGTGGTGGGCCAGGAGGAGGCCGTGCGGGTCGTCGCCGACGCCGTACTGCGCTCCCGCGCCGGTCTGGCCAGCCCCGACCGGCCCATCGGCAGCTTCCTCTTCCTCGGCCCGACCGGCGTCGGCAAGACCGAGCTGGCACGGGCGCTGGCCGAGGCCCTGTTCGGCAGCGAGGACCGGATGGTGCGGCTCGACATGAGCGAGTACCAGGAGCGGCACACCGTCAGCCGCCTGGTCGGCGCCCCGCCCGGATACGTCGGCCACGAGGAGGCCGGTCAGCTCACCGAAGTGGTGCGCCGGCACCCGTACTCGCTGCTCCTGCTGGACGAGGTGGAGAAGGCGCACCCGGACGTCTTCAACATCCTGCTCCAGGTGCTGGACGACGGGCGGCTGACCGACTCGCAGGGCCGCACGGTGGACTTCAGCAACACGGTCGTCGTGATGACCAGCAACCTGGGCTCCGACGTGATCACCCGGCGGGGCGCGGGCATCGGCTTCGGCTCGGGCGGTTCGGAGGCGGACGAGGAGGCCCGGCGCGAGCAGGTGCTGCGGCCGCTGCGCGAGCACTTCCGGCCCGAGTTCCTCAACCGCATCGACGAGATCGTCGTCTTCCGCCAGCTCAGCGGCGAGCAGTTGCGGCAGATCACCAGCCTGCTGCTGGAGGAGACCCGGCGCATGGTGCGCGCGCAGGACGTCACGGTCGACTTCACGGACGCGGCGGTGGACTGGATCGCCGAGCGCGGCTACCAGCCCGAGTACGGCGCGCGTCCGCTGCGCCGCACCATCCAGCGCGAGGTCGACAACGAGCTGTCCCGGCTGCTCCTCGACGGCCGCGTCACGGAGGGCGGCCGGGTGACGGTCGACGTCGAGGACGGGCGGCTGGCCTTCCGGACGCCGCAGCAGTCCGTCCCCGAGCTGTGAGTCGTATGGGCTGTCGTTCGGTCTCTTCCCTGCTACTTGATCCAAACGACGGCCCTTAGCGCACCGGTCTGACGACCATCGCCGACCCGCCGCCGCGTCGTTCCTTCTCCGCGGCGGCCAGCCACTTGCCGTTCGGCAGCCGCTGCACGCCGGTCGCCGCGCCGATCTCCGGGTTGCGTTTGAAGGAATGCCCGATGGCCTCCAGTTCCGCCCGCAGGCCACTGTCGCAGAGCCCGGGTTCGAGATCGGTCCGGGCGGCGTTGCGCTGGCTGGCGCGCGGGGCGGCGATCGCGTCGACGAGCGGCAGGCCGCGGTCGATGACGCCGGTGAGCGTCTGGAGCACGGTGGTGATGATGGTGGCGCCGCCGGGCGAACCGACGGCCACGACCGGCTTGTGGTGCTGGTCCAGCACGATCGTCGGCGCGATGGAGGAGCGCGGGCGCTTGCCGGGGCCGGGCAGGTTCGGGTCGTGGACGGCCGGGTTGGCGGGGGCGAAGGAGAAGTCGGTCAGCTCGTTGTTGAGCAGGAAGCCCCGGCCGGGCACGGTGATGCCGCTGCCGCCGGTCTGCTCGATGGTGAGCGTGTAGGCGACGACGTTCCCCCACTTGTCGGCCACGGTCAGGTGCGTGGTGCTCTCGCCCTCGTACGTCGTCGGCGCCGCCGTGCCGCCGTCCGCGCAGGGTGCCGGGTTCAGGGGGTCTCCGGGTGCGAGGGGGCTGGTGAGGACCGCGTCGTCCTTGATCAGACACGCGCGCGAGTCGGCGTACCGCTGCGACAGCAGCTCCCTCGTCGGTACGTCCTCGAAGGCCGGGTCGCCGACCCAGCGGCCGCGGTCGGCGAAGGCGATGCGGCTCGCCTCGATGAAGCGGTGCAGGTAGCGGGCCTTGCTCGCCTTGGAGAGGTCGGTGCGCTCCAGGATGTTGAGGGCCTCGCCGACCGTGGTGCCGCCGGAGGAGGAGGGGGCGATGGAGTAGACGTTCAGGCCGCGGTACGAAGTGCGCGTGGGCGCCTGGAGCTTGGTCTCGTAGGCCGCGAGGTCCTTGGCGGTGAGGTCGCCGGGGCGGGCGTACCAGCCGGACTCCGGGTCGACGGGCGGCTCGCCCACGGTGTCGACGATGTCCTCGCCGAGTTCGCCGTGGTAGATCGCGTCGACGCCCTCGCGGCCGAGTTCCCGGTAGGTGCGCGCGAGGTCCGGGTTCTTGAACGTGGAGCCGACGACGGGGAGTTCGCCGCCGGGGAGGAAGAGTTCGGCGGTGTCCGGGAAGTAGCGGAACCGCTGCTCGTTGGCGGCGGTCTGGGAACGGAAGGTCTCGTCGACGGTGAAGCCGTGCCGGGCCAGGCGCTCGGCGGGCTTGAGCACCGAGGACAGCTTCCGGCTGCCCCACTCGTCCAGGGCGGTCTGCCAGGTGGCGGGCGTGCCCGGGGTGCCGACGGCGAGGCCGCTGCTGACGGCGTCGGCGAAGGGGATGGGCTCGCCGTTCTCCGTGAAGAGGTCCTCGTCGGCGCTCAGCGGCGCGGTCTCGCGGCCGTCGATCGTGCGTACGGTACGTGACTCGGCGTCGTAGTAGACGAAGTAGCCGCCCCCGCCGATGCCGGCGGAGTAGGGCTCGGTGACGCCGAGGGCGGCCGCGGTGGCCACGGCCGCGTCGACGGCGTTGCCGCCCTTGCGCAGCACCTCGATGCCGGCGGCGGAGGCGTCCGGGTCGACGCTGGCGACCGCGCCGCCGTACCCGACGGCGACCGGGGTCTTGGGGACGGCGGGTCTGCTCTGCGCGGCGGTTGGCGCCGCCGCCCCCGCCGACACCACGGCGGCCGACACCGCCAGGACCGTCAGATTCCGTGCGACAGGGCGACGCATCCGCACCTCCAGGGAAAGGCCGTTCGGGCAGCTTAGTTGATCGTCATGGTCGCGTCAGGAACGCCGGGAGAACGCGTACGACACGGTCCCGACGCGGCCCGTCGAACACCGGTACGCCCACGCCCGCTAGCATGCGCGCCCATGACTGACGACATACGCAACATCGTCCTGGGCGTGGTCGCGGCGGGCATCAGTGCCGCGCTGGGCTGGCTGGCCCGTACCTACCTGTGGAAGCGCAGGCTCCGCCGCAAGCAGGCGTTCTTCGGGCTGCCGGACAGTTCCGAGTCGCTGCTCGTCGTCAACCGGGACCCCGCCGCCACCGAACCGGCGGTCCACCGCTTCGACGTCTTCGCGCTGCTGGAGCTGTCCGCGCTGATCAAGGACTGCGGCGCCCATATGCAGGTGGTGACCCAGGACATGGTCCACCAGGGCTTCGGCGAGCGCACGGAGTTCTGCGTGGGCGGGCCCGGGTCGAAGGGTCGCGTTCCTCCGCGACACCCACATAGGAGGCAAACCTCGCGGAGCCACCCGTCCGATGCTGAGCACCAGGCGGGCCGCTCCGTCGGAAGCGCCAGCCGATCAGCGTCTTGACCCCCGCGAGCATCCATCACTGGCCTTCCCGACCGCGCGCTGCGGGCCCCACTGCCAGCCTCCGACTGCAAGAGTGGCACAAGCGCCTGTGCCACTGCTTCGCACCGCTCGTCACTCGCGTACGACACCATGTCGGTGAACATACGCGGAGTTTCCTCAGGTGCTGGGATCGGCGCGGGGGACCCAGCCGTTGGCGGCTCCCGTGTGGATCAGGTCCTGTGCGTATTGCCAGAGGTCTGCGGACGCATCCTTGATCACGGACTTGCGGGCGAGCACGTCCTTCTCGGTGACTCCCGGGGTACGCCAAGTCCCGCCGCGGTTTCCGTAATTGAGCAGCAGGGGCTGGAGCCGGTCCATGGCCTTGGCGAAACGGGCTTCGGGCGTGCTGCGTTCCTCGAACTCGTCCCACAAGGACCGGAAGTGGTCCCGTTGGTCGGGGGGCAGGAGCGCGAAGAGCCTGTCCGCCGCCTGTTGCTCTCGTGCCTCCTGGTCGGCGGCAGCTGCTGTGTCGTACAGGAATGTGTCTCCAGCATAGATCTCTACCAGGTCGTGGAGTACGACGAGGGCGAGAACCTTGCTTGTGTCGATGGGTTCGTCTGCGTATTCGGCGAGTACCAGGGTCATCAAAGCGAGGTGCCAGGAGTGCTCGGCGTCGTTCTCCTTGCGGTTCGCGGCCAGCAGCGGGCTCTGCCGGAAGATGTCCTTGAGCCGGTCCACCTCGATGATGAAGTCGATCTGGTGGCGCAGCCTTTCGGGGGTGCCGTCGGGCTGCCGGACCGATTCGGCGAGCAGGGGGGAGTCATCGTTGGGCATGACAGGCTCCTTGGAGGGTTTCATGCGTGCACTGTTCAGAGGTTGAGGTATTGCAGAAGGACACTGGCCGTGAGGACCAACGTCGCCGCCCACAGAGCAGGATGCGGACGGCGGCGGCTCAGTGCGCTCGCGGCCGTGGTCACGATGAAAGCCGCGGCCATGGCCTGATCGATCGCGAGGGTGGCGATGGTGACGCCCACGGCGGTCACTGTCACGGCCAGGCCCAGGCGGTTCGCTCCACCCGAGCGGGGTGCGGTGAGCATCTTGACCGCTACGAAGACCAGAGCACCGGTGGTGGCTTCCACAGGGACATGGGCAAGGAGCGGTCCGAGGAACAGGCAGGAGAACAGGAGCAGTCCGGTGACGATTGCCGCGATCCCGGTGCGGGCGCCGGCGCGGATGCCGACTGCGCTCTCCACGAAGGCCACGAAGCTGGATGATCCGGCTGCGGATCCGGCGACGGTGGCGCCGGCGTCGACAAGCAGCGCCTGACGCATACCGGGCACCTGACCGTTGCCGTCCTGTATGGGGGTGTGCGCCGTCAGGCCCACCACTTTCGCGATGCTGCCGAAGAAGTCGAGGGCGAACAGCACCAGGACGATGCTCCACGCCCTCGGATCGGCGATGACGGTGAGGTCGAAGCGGAGCAGCGCGGCCCCGCTGCCGTGGACGCCGTCGTGAACGGCGTCGGTGCTGATGCCCGCGAGGGCGCAGAGTGCGGCAGCCGCGATGCCGCCCAGAACCGCCGCGGCACGGGCTCCCAGGGCGTCCAGGAGCAGGGCGACGGCGAGGCCGATGTACAGGGCGATGGCCGGTGGCCCCGTCCAGTCGCCCAGGCCGGACAGCCGCCCGTCGGACGTGGTGACGAGGTGGGCGATCTGCAGGCCGATGAGGCCGATGAACGTGCCGACCGCGGCGGCGAGTGCCGAACGCATCTGCGGAGGGATGGCGCTGATCACGGCGTCACGCAGCCGCAGCAGGGACACGGCCAGCATCGCGATGCCGGACCAGAACACCATTCCCAACGCCTCGGGCCAGGTGTAGGCGAGGGTGCCCACCACGGAGAAGGCGATCATCGCATTCATCTCCATGCCGGGTGCCACCGCGAAGGGGAGCCGGGCCCACAATCCCATGGCCATGGTGGCGAGACTACCGACCGCAGCCGTCGCGAAGAAGGCGGCAGCGTGGGGAATGCCTCCCTGACTGAGGACGGCCGGGTTGACGACCACGATGTAGGAGAGTGCCAGGAACGTCGATATCCCGGCGAAGATTTCACGGCGCCAGGTGGAGCCCCGCGCGCTCAGGGAGAAGTACCGGTCGACGGCTCCGTGGCTGGGCTCGGGTTCGCGTGGAAGCAGTTCCGGGCGCAGCCCTGGGCGCTCAGGCGTGGTCACGCCGCTCTCCACGTGGTGGGAAGGCGGGGGTGACGGGACTGATGGTGTCTCCGACATCGCCCAGCAGTACCTGGTCAGGGGCATCGGGTTGCACGGCGTAGAACTTTCCGTTCAGTGCCCCGGACACGTGACCGACGTGGAGGGTCAGCGACAGCTGAAGGCGTTCGGCGTACCTCGCCAGGGCGAGTGCGCCTGGCTGGGTGGAGTGGCAGGTGAAGATCTCGACGTCGGCTCCCGGCTCAAGTGCCAGCTGCAGCATCGCCATGAGCGTGACTCCGCTGGCCACGACGCCGTCGACGATGACCAGCCGGTCTGCCTGCGAGGGCAGCCATTCGTCCACACCGACGAGCAGTCCTCCGGTCACTGGCATCCGCTTGGCCTGTGGCGTCCAGCCCCGCTTCTGAGGCAGGACACCGAGGCGCTCGGCCAGGATGCGCCCCTCGCGCTCGGGCGCGATGACGGTCGTCCCGGGTATGGAGGCGCTGTGCTGCGCCTGGACGGGGAGCATGCCGTAGATGTCGAGCAGCGCCTGCAGATAGCGGTTGCGGTCGGCGTCGCGCTGTTGGGGAAGGTTGGCGACCGCCGTGACGGCGGCCATCCGCTCGATCACTTCCGGACGGCTGGCGGAAGCGACACGTACATTGTCCGGCCGAGCGCCGGGGGCGTGCAGCGACTCCAGCAGCTCGGGTCCGAAGTGGACCAGGTGGCTGAAGTATGTGTCGTGTTCCCTTCTCGAAGTCGTCCACCGTTTGCCGGGCCTGCGGGGGGAGTCCGGTCCTGTCGAGTAAGCGGGCCGTGTTCATCGATGACCTCCGGTCCTGTGCTGGGAAGGCTGGTCTGGTCGGGACACCGGGGCGGACTCGCGCCCGGTACGGATGAGGAGCAGCAGTGCCGACGGTGCGGCCGCCGTGGCGATGACCGCGGTGACGCAGAACGTCCGGACGAAGTCGAGGGCTGTCGGCTGCTCTCCGTGGAGCAGGACCAGCAGCGCCAGGCCGATGGAGCCGCCGATGTACTGCGCGGTTGTCACCAGGGCGCTCCCGGTGGCGTTGCTTGCCGGCGGGAGGTCGCGGGTCCCGGTGATGAACATTCCGGTGAACGCCATCCCCTGTCCCAGACCGCTGAGCAGCAGTCCCGGCAGAATGCCCGGCACGTATCCGCCCTCGGTGCCGACGGCCAGGGCGAGCACCAGGAGGCCGGCCGCGCCGGTGAGGAAGGCCGTGGACAGCAGCCGCCCCAGGGGCAGTCGGCCGGCGACCCGGCCGGCCACTGTGTTCCCCACGGTGATGGCGCCGGCCAGCGGGAGGAAGGCCATGCCTGCGGCGAGCGCGCTGTAGTCCCTTACCTCTTGGAGGTACAGGGTGACGAGGTAGAACTCGGCTCCGAAGCTCGCCATGTACAACGCCGCGACCAGACAGGCCACTTGGAGGGCACGTACGCGCAGCAGGGGGCGGGGGACCAGCGGCCTGAGTCTGTTCTGGCCGAGTGTGAGGAGTCCTCCGGCCAGGATCGCCACCGCCAGTGCGGCGGCGACGATGGGGAGGGCGGGCTGGGCGCGGGAGAGTTCCGTGAAGGCCAGGACCAGGGCCACGACCGCGGCGCAGGCCGAGAGCGTGGCCGTGGTGGCGACGGGAGCCCGTGCCCCGGCTGTGGCGGAACGGACCGCGTTGCCGGCGGCGAGCAGGCAGACCGCCACGATGGGGATGTTGATCCAGAAGATCCACTGCCAGGAGGTCACCGCGAGGATGCCTCCGCCGGCGGTGACACCGAGGGCGAGGCCGACCGCGCCCGTGGTGCCCCACACGCTCACGGCCCGGTCGCGCTCCGGTCCTGCTGGGTAGGCGGCGCTGAGCAGACCCAGCGTTGCCGGCACCAGCAGGGCTGCGGCCACCCCTTGTCCGACACGTGCGGCGATCAGTATCGCGGCGGAAGAGGAGAGTGCGGCACCGATCGAGGAGGCGGCGAAGAGCAGCTGAGCGGTGAGGTAGACCCGGCCGGCGCCGAAGACGTCCGCCAGCTGCCCTCCCAGCAGCAGGAAGCCGGCGAAGAAGATCGCGTACGCGCTCACGATCCACTGCAGTGCGACCGCGGAGAAGTGGAGACTCGTTCCGATGTCGGGCAGCGCGACGTAGATGATCGAGAAGTCGAGCGCCACCAGCAGCTGTGCCCCGGCCAACGCCGTCAGTAAGCGGGCACCCGGCGTCGGGGTGGGAGAAACGGGCACGGTCGGTCAGCCTCCGTAGGTCGACGGGTCAGCCCAGAGCGGTGAGCGCCGTCATGAACACATCCCAGAACCGCTCGGTGTCCAGACGTGTCGCCACCTGGGCGTTGGGGGTCCTCCCCGTGACACCGTAGAGGTCGATCACGGTTGCGCCGCGGGTGAATTCGCCGCGCAGTTCGATCGAGACGGGGGCCTCGACGCATTCCACGAGGCTTGCATCGAGCACACGGGCGATGGCGACGGGGTCGTGCAGCGGTGCGTCGGGCAGATCCCAGATCTGGTCGTAGGTGCTGGAACGGAATTCGAGGAGGGCTGCCGACGCCTTGCTGATGTGGGTGCCCACGTCGGCGATCCGCTGCAGTACCTCGCGGGTGACGGGCGCCTGGTGCGTGACGTTGAGGCCGCAGTAGGTCATGGGGATGCCGCTGGCGAGGACCTCGTGGGCGGCCTCGGGGTCGACCAGGATGTTGTACTCCGAGTAGGGCAGGGTGTTGCCGCGGTGCGTGGCGCCTCCCATGCACACGATTTCCTTGATCTTGTCTTTGTCCTGCGGGTGGAGGGCGAGGAGTCCGGCGATGTTCGTCTGGGGGCCGGTGACCACCAGGGTGAGGGGTTCGGGGCTGTCGGACAGCAGGTTGTGGATGAGGTCCACGGCATGTGCGGAGTGGAGCGGCACCTCCGGTTCCGGGAAGTCCCAGCCGTCCAGGCCGGTTTCGCCGTGTACGTCGTCGCCGATCAGCAGCTTGCCGGTGAGCGGCTTGGGGTATCCGGCGGCGACGGGCACGTCGAAGGCTTTGGCGAGACAGCACATGCGTCGTGCGTTCAGGGCTGTTTTCTCCACGGTCTGGTTGCCCGCGCTGGTGGTGACCGCCTTCAGGTCCACGCGGGGATCGCCGACGGCGAGCAGGATGGCCATCGCGTCGTCGTGGCCGGGATCGCAGTCCAGAATGATGGGGGTGGGCACGTGGGACTCCAGGGGTTCGGTCGGCGGAACAGCGGTGGATCGGCACCCGTCATTCCGTACGCGGCGGCGATCGCCTCGTTACGCCGCGTTGGCAAGGGCCTGGTAGAAGGCCAGGTGGCGCTGGCCGGCGGTGGCGAAGCCGTCGCGGAGGCGTTGTGCCAGATATAGGGCGCCGCCGCTGGGTCATCGGTGGTCCGTTCGGCGCTGGCGCGGCGTCCGGTCCGGCCACTCCTGCGGGGCCGGTCCCGGCCGGGGCGGGCGGACGACCGGTCAAGCCCCCGCCCTCCAGCATCGCGATCTTCCGAGTCGTCTACATGCCCCAGTGCTGCGGTGTCAGCGCGAGGTCGATCAGCGTCGCGTCGATGAACATGCGGTCCCAGGTGCCGCCGCCCTTCTCCGCGGCGATCCACTCCTTCGAGTAAACGTCCCGGACGTCGTCCTCCGTCCACGCCCGCATGTCGATCAGCGAGTAGTAGGACGCTAGCGACTCCGTGTGGATGAGCCAGTGGATGCGGTCGGAGGTGCCGAGCGCCTCCTCGTACAGGAAGTGTCCGTTGCGGGCACCGAGGCCATCACCCGATCGGTGGCCAGTCTGAAAACACTCACTCACCCGAGGCGGCATCCAACGGTAACGGTTGGTCACTTGACCAGTAGTTACGGGACACCCCCTGAACACCTTCTCGCCTTGTCGTGACTATTGCCGCAAGATTGACGCGTGATGCTATCTCGAGTTTCCGGTAAATGTTGCGGAGGTGGAAATTGACGGTGTGGGGTGAGAGAAACATCTGTTGTGCCGCCTGACGATTTGTCATTCCTGCTGCAACAAGGTGCGCGACAGCCCGCTCGGTATCGGTGAGCGCCGCCCATCCCGTGTCCGGCCGGCTGGCATTCTTCCAGTGCCGTCGGCGCACACCTTGGCTCCGCAGGCTTTGGCGGACTCGCGCTGCGTCTCGAGACGCCCCGGCCCTCGCATAGGTCTGGGCAGCCCTTTGCAGATGACGTACAGCGATATTCCGATCCTCGGTCGCCCTACCCAGATCCTCCTCCAGCTGTGCCCGCGCCCACGGATCCCGGTGCAGGTCGGCGGTGAGTTGGAGAGCATTGGCGTCACCGCCCAGCAGCCACCGCGCATGATCCGCTGCCGCAGCGACAACGGGCCAGTTCCGGTTTCCCTCGGCCAAGGACTGCGCGGCGGCCACAGTGCGGGCAGCGAACTCGGGCCGCTCCGCGGCCAGGGCGGTACGCACCAGCCAAGGTGCCGCATAGGGGGCGAAGAGAAGCATGGCGCACGGTGTGACTCTCTCGGAGAGCAGTCGCTCGGCGAGCGCTGTCGCGGCCCGAGGGCCATCGTTCGCCTCAGCCATCATGAGAACCGCCCATAGGGCAGGCTGTGTCACCCCACCGGAGCGGTCGATCGACAGCGGATCGCCAAGCATCTCGGTGTGCTTACGGGCAGACAGCAATTGCATGCGGCGCAGCGAAGCAATCGTGAGGACCGCATGGGCGAGGAGGGCGAGCATACCCGCGCCGTAGCGCTCGGCAAGGTCGAGCCCTGCCGTGGCGGCTTCCACGGCTGTCTCGGTGTCCCCCTGCTCAAGGGCCAGCAGTGCCCGCAGGCTTTCGGTGGCGGCGCGCCACCCGTGGCTGCCGTGCTCCTCGATGTCCGCGACAACCGCCCTTAGTTCCGTTTCGGCATCGGCGAACTGCCGTAGACTGACCAGGTACTGGATGCGCGTCACTCTGGTCAAGAACGGGGGGATCTGGCCGTTGCAAATCCGCATGGCACTGGCCCCGGCGTCCTCACCCAGCAGGTCGAGACTCCTTTGGACGCGCCCGTCGCACCAGGCTTGGGAGCTTCCCAGAAGCCTGCGGCCGGTCAACTCATCGGGATGAGTCCTGGACGCGGGTTTCAACCCGAAGCGCTGCTCCAAGCATGCGTCCCTGGTCCGGTGGGACAGACGGTCGGCCAGCAGGGTTCCCCACTCCTGCGCGTGGGGCGAGTCGGACCGCTCCAGTAGTCGGTGAAGCTCCGCTGCGGCCTCGACATTGCCGCTGAACACCTGCAGGAGGGGGAGCCTGATCCGCAGCACGTCGACCGCCTCCGGCTCCAGAGGCTGCTCAAGGGCGTTGGCCAGACACTCCATGGCGTCCACCACGCGGCCGCTGAAGATTAGTCCGTCCACCCTGATCTGCCACAGCCCCAGCTGTGCTTCCTTGCCCATGAGCGGCAACTGCAGTGCTTGCGCGGCAAGTTCAGCGGCGGTGACAGGATCCGTCTTTGCCCGACGCATCAGTGCGTCGGGGAGGCCCGCCGCGGCGAGGCGGTCACCGAGCCGGGCCGCACGCAGCAGATATTCGTCACCAAAAGCATCCGTTTCGCCGGTGATGAGAAGTCGGCGGCCGACCTCTCGCAGAATGGCACCTCTCACCGGAATGGGCACGTTCTCCCGTGCAGCGTGCCAGACGAGTGCGTCCGTGAAGGAGACACAGGAATCATCCTCGACAAGCACTCCCGCATCCCGAGCCTCCCGGATAGAGGGAAGCAGGTTCAGCTCAGTGCGGCCAAGAGCAAATGAGAGCGTTCGCAGGCTGAAGGACCGCCCCAAGACCGACCCGACGTCGACCATCTGACGAGTGCCGGAGGACAGGCCCGTGAACTGAGCGAGGGCCAACGACCACGCCTGGGGCGGCAGTACTCCTTTCGGGGCGAGCCGGGCGGCACCATCCGCCCCCTGGATGACGCCTGCTTCAATGACACCGTCCAGGAGCGGCATGAGCCGGGCAGGTACACCACCAGCGTGGCTGCAGATGTCCATGATCTCGCGACTGGGGCGCATGCCCAGCGCCTCGGCGGCGATCTGTTCGATCGCCTCACGCGGCAGCGGCAGCAGTCGGCAGCGGACCACAGCCACGGTCGAGTCAGTGAGTTGCTGAGCCTGTGAGTCGTCATCGGTCTGGAACCAGTCCCGGGAGTCGTGTGTGCATGACATCAGGACGACGAGAGGTCGGCCCAGCCGGCGCCCGACGCTACGGACGGCCGGCACAGCCCACATGGTGGATCCGAACCCGTCCACGTCGTCGAGCGCGAGCAAAACGGGTCCTTTCGCGTTGTCGCCAGGGTGATAGAAGTCAACCCAATCGGACCAGCGGTCGGCGAACCGCTCCAATGTGGGTGCGTCAAGCAGGTCGTCGAGTAGGCACCGAAGAGAAATCACAGATAAACCGGATGCCTTCAGTCGGATGACCTCCAACCCGGCCTTGACGGAGTACTGGGATGCAGATTCCAGAAACCTTGTCTTTCCCAGACCTTGATCGCCGGATATGATCATGAGTCCCGTTCGCTCTTCGCATCCCCTCGCGAGAAGTGTTTCCAGGAGCCCAAGCTCTTTGTTCCGCCCGTACAAGCGCGTCACCGCTACCTCCTCGTGGCGAGCCCAAAGAATGGCCGACACCTGTCAGGATGTCATCATCTCGAACAGAAGGAGGCGGTATTTTCAGTCACTCCTCGAAACGAGGCGCCGGTCGCAAAAATCCGAGCAGCAGGACGACGAAAACCAGCCCGACAAGCACGGCGTTGGTTGCCCAGCCAGCGCCGGTGAGGATGTCCGTATAGCGAATCAGGACTGCCGTCACACTGGTCATCAGCACCAGTGACACCAGCGCCACCCCCAGTATCGGCGATCTACGGGGAAGCCCCGGATTGCGCCAGAAGAACACCACGACGGCGAGGGCCGTGATCGCCTGAAGGAGCACAACACCGATGATGCCTGGCGTGTTCAGCCAGATCAGCATGGTCCTGTAGGGATCGCTGCCCGTCGCCGCGAAACCGATGATGACCACAATGGCCAGCAGGCTCTGCCACGCCCCGGCGGTGGACGGCGAACGGTGAACAGGATGCACTCGCGACAGAGCGGCAGGCAGCATTCCCTGTACGGACAGGGAGTGGGTGTAACGGTTCACCGTGTTGTGGAAAGCCAGCGCTGAGGCAATCACACTGGTGAGAATGAGTACCTTCATGACGTCCGCGATCCAGGCCCCCGTATAACGCTCGGCAGCGATGTAGTACATGTCCCGCGTGTACTCGGTAGCGACGGAGACCGAGCCCTCGGGCCCGAAGGCCTGGATGATGCTCCACAGCACAAAGGTGTAGAAGACGCCGAGGAAAGCGAGTGCCGCCACAGTGGCCCGGGGCACGGACCGGTCGGGATCGCGTGCCTCCGACCGGTACACGGCCGTGGACTCGAAGCCGAGGAAAGAACCGAAGCACACCGTCAGGGCGGCCGCCATACCAGCGGTGAAGGTGTGCGAGGGGTGGAACGACTCCAGGGCGAGGCCGTTCGCGCCCCCCTGGACGACGATGGACCCGGCCACCAGGGCCAGGACGACGGCTTCGGCTCCCAGCAGCACCCCGAGTACCCGGGCCCCGACCTCGACGCCCCAGTACCCGAGGGCCCACACCAGCCCCACGCCCAGCACCGCGGGGACTGCCCAGTGCACGTGCATCCCGAAGAAGGTGCGTAGGACGAGGTCGGAGGAGCTGCCCAGAATGGCGTAGCCGCTGATCTGGATACCGTTGTACGCCAGCAGGGCCAGCAGCCCGGCCCCCGAACCGGCCCGTCGACCCAGTCCCCGCTCCACATAGGCGTAGAAGGCGCCAGGACGTTCGACGTACTTGGTCATCGCAAGGAACCCCACCGCGAACAGGCCCATGACCACGGCGGCGACCATATAGCCTGAAGGAGCGCCAATGCCGCCGAGCAGGATACTGAGTGGAGCAATGCCGGCCATCACGGTGAGCGGTGCGGCGGCAGACAGAACTATGAGGGTGATCCCGGTGGTGCCGAGGGCCCCTTGCCTCAGCTGCCTTTCGGAAGTGCCCGTGTGCAGCTCTTCGGAGTCGGCCATGGCCGGCGCACCAGGTCCTTTCGATCGGTGTCGTGGAGAGCGGGGTCGGTCACCGGAGCAGTCAGAGCCTCAGCGGCACGGACAGATTTCCGTGCATGAAGCCACACAAAACGTCCGGGTCCCAGCCGCCCATCCAGAACGTCACCCGCCATGGGGTGTCAAGGTCCGGTCGGAGACCACCGGGCAGTTCGCCGTGCAGGACAGGCCTGCCGTACAGCGGGAAATCGAACTCCTCGATTGCCATCATGTTGACGACACGTTCGTCGGCGGGATTCCTCAGCGCGATGTCTAGCTCCCTGATCCGCTTGCCCAGAGCGGCCCTGCGGATGCGGGACGTACGAGGGTCGTCGCGTTCGGCAACAAGCTTGGCCCGCCGTTGGACACGGTCTGCATACGGGTCATGGATCCCGGTGGCAGCGACCACCTGATCCGGGTCCGTACGGAAGGAGCGGCCCCCATACGCCTGAAGCACCGACTGCGACAGGCTGTGCACATCGGCGTCCGGGGTCTCCGGTGCCATGACCATGGCCCGCTCCAACCGGTACCTGCCGTCACTGCCGCCGACCCTGATACGGAACGGCACGATCGGTTCCCGGCCGGCCACGTTGAGTACAAAGTTACGGTTCTCGAACCGTGGCCGGTCCAGCAGCTCCACCCTGCCGCCCACCAGCCCGTCCGGTAGAGCCGTCCCGGCGACAGTGGCACTGGACACATACACGCCGACTTCGGGCGCATGGCTGCGCACGGTGTCCGGCAGCGGGTCGTGCAGCACGATCACGCGGTCCAGGTCGGGTTCTCCGGCCAGCGCGAAGGTGCTGCCGCTCGCACCGCGGGGCTCGTCCGTGGGGTCGGGGTCTGTGGCGAGTCGGCACATGAACCAGCCGTTGAACTCGATGCACAATGCCCGCTCAGCCCTCACGGACAGTTGTCCCTTCAGCAAGGTCCGTCTGGTCGCCCCCGGAGAAGGTGCGGTATATCCGTTCCACGTCTCTGGCCATGAGCTCCGCCCGGTGCCGCAGACGAGGCGGCGCGGGTGCGTTCTTCAGGTGATCGGCGAAGAGGCGTGCACGCCTGGACAGATCGATCAGACGTTCGACGAACACCTGGTGGGCCACGTTGCGTTCGGGAATCAGAGCCAAGCCCCGCTGAAACTCGAAGGGCGGGCCGGCGGTGACGGAGGAGTTCCTGGTGAGCGCCGGGAGTTCGCTGAGGATCTCACCGAGAGGACGGGTGAACATCGTCATCAGGGGGAAGAACGCGACACGCTGGATCCGCTTCTGCTCAGCGGTCGATTCGTCCACCCGGTTGTAGAAGCGCAGCAGCATCAGCACTAGCAGGCCGTAGCCGGCGTCGAAGAGTTCGGCTGCCTCCCGGGCGAGCGGCTCGCTGATGACGTTCGCGCCTTCGGCGTCGGCGGCCGGCTGTACGACCGGATTGTCGAGCATGGGACGTGCAGGCTTAAAGGTTCGACCGGTGCGTGCGGCCTCCTCCAGCTCGGCGGTGAGCTGAACCTTGATCCGCATCAGCCGGTTGTAGTGGGAGTCGTCCTCGCTCTCGGTTGCCCCCTCACCTTGTTCCACAATCAGGTCCACGGCGCGCAGCGCGGAGGAACGGTCGTAGATCGCGAAGGGTTCGACGCCGTACCCGACCGCCACGTCCTCGTCGAAGACACCCTCGGGGTCGATCACGGCGGCCGTGTCGACCTGGCGCAGCGCCGAACCGATGAACAGGTCCTTCTCCTCGACCGTCATGATGACGTGTCGGATACGCTCATAGAGCTGACCCACGGTCATCCGTGTTTCTACGCCGGGCCCGTCGGCGGGCTGCTGAGCCGGCAGCAGGGCGGACGGCAGTTCGTAGGAGAGAAAGCGCTCCAGCGATTTCGCGGAAAAGGGTTCCAGGGCGGCGATCGTACCCAGCGGGTAGTACCGCTCGGGCTGCGGGAAGTTGGGACGCCGCAGGTACGCGACACCGCCCACAGAGGCCAGCAGGTTGAGTACCAGTCCCAGGTGAAGCATCTCCTCGCGGGCCAGCAGCAGCAACTGCCCCTTCCACTCGCGTACCAACTCTGCCTGAACCTCGTCCAGTCCGCCCTCGTCGGGCCGAGTCTTCAGGGAGAAGGCCGCGTACAGGTACTGAAGGCACAACGAGTGCTCCAGCTCCGCCACCTCGCAGAGAGCGTCGATGAGCCGGGCCCGCACGCCGCCGGCTCGCCCGTCGGTCAGCATGCCGTCTGCCTCACCTCCGCCAGCCACTCGGGCGAGACGACCGAGAGATCGTCGAGCAGTGCATGAGCGGCCGAGTGGTCGAGAAAGCGGGTGGTCGAGGTGGGGACGCCCACCACCGTGACTCCGGCGGCTCGCGCCGCCGTGATGCCGCTGAGTGAGTCCTCGAAGGCCACGCTCGCACTGGCGGCGACGCCCAGCCGACGCAGCGCCTCCAGGTACACGGACGGGTTGGGTTTCCGTACCGCGACATCGTCGCCGGTGACCACGGCGGTGAACCAGTGGGACAGCTCGTAGTGCCGCAGCCAGCGCTCGACCCATCGACGAGGTGAGGCCGAGGCAATGGCCAGCGACAGCCCGGCCGCGTGCAGACGGGTCAGGGTCTCGCGCACATCGGGCATGAGCCGGACGTACTCCTCGGTGAAGTAAGTGTTCCACAATTCGTCGAGGCGCCCACGCAGCCTGGCACGGTCAGGCTGCCGGTCATCCTTGCCGGCTGCCAGCAGACGATCGAAGAGCCGCTCGTAGCTGTCAGGACGGCCGCACACTTCCCTGGCCCACCACTCGACCGGCAGCGCGCCGTCGCCGTACTCGCGGTACAGATCACTGCACGCCAGTAGGTCGGGGTGGATCGAATCGACGATGACGCCGTCGAAGTCGAAGATCACCGCGGCAACCGGAATGGTCCGCTCGCGGTCGTCCTGTGCCGTTGCCGTCACTATGACAACCCCAGTCCTGTCCGGCTCCGGTGCCGTGGAGCCCTTGACACAACACCCGGCCTGCACGGTGGCCCTGGTGCGCCCGTGACCACCGGAGCGATCAGGCGTGGCCACAAATATGCCGGTAGGGCCCATGCGCCCACACCACCCGATTCATCAGTACTCGCGGTTACTCCGCATGCGGGAACGATGCGTTCGGCGCCCGGCAGACCCGCTGCCGCCGGCTGCCCAGGGCTCGCCAAGTGGGCGCACTACTCGAGCGAGTGGTGTGGCGCATCACGTCTTGGTGCCACCGTTCCCGAAGCTCAAACCGATGCTCCAGTGCCGTCCGGACCCGCACCGCGCCCCGGAAACGACGGGAGGTTCCGTGTGAGGTATCGCGCGCTGGGAAACACCGGCCTGACCGTTTCCCGGCTCGGCCTGGGGACAACGACGTTCATGGGCATCTTCGCTCGCCGTTCTCCGGACGAATGCGTACGCGTCCTGCTGCATGGCCTGGACGCCGGCATCAACCTTATCGACACCGCCCCCTCGTACGGCGAGGGACTGGCCGAGGAGATGGTGGGCCGCGCGCTGCGCGGCCGCCGCAACGACGTGGTGCTCACGACCAAGGTGGGCAGCTATGTTCCCGAGGTCTTCGACTTCTCCCCCCGCCGCATCCGCTCCGGTCTGGAGGGCAGTCTGCGCCGGCTTGGAACCGATCACGTGGACGTATTGTTCGCACACGATATCGAGTTCGGGCGGCCGGAGCAGATCCTCGACCAGGTCCTGCCGCTGCTCACCGAGCTCCGCGACGAAGGCAAGACACGTGCCGTAGGTGTGTCCGGGCTGCTGCTCGAACCGCTGGGAACGACCGTCGACCGGGCCGGGGTCGACGTCGTGCAGACGTACTGCCGCTACGGCCTGCACGACCAGAGTCTGGTGGAGCCGGCCATCGGCTGGCGGGCCAACGGAACAGGGACGATCCTGGGCAGCCCCACGGCCATGGGGTTGCTCACCCGGGCCGGTCCGCCCGCCTGGCACCCGGCCCATCCCGCGCTCAAGGACGCCGCCCGCGAAGCCGCCGCCCTGTGCACCGCGTACGGCACCGACCTTGCAGCACTCGCCATGGGGTATGCCTTGGACTGCCCGCACCTCGACTCGGTTCTCACCGGTGCCGGCACCCCGTGCCACCTCGACCGCAATCTGCGGGCGTTGGACACGGCCACCGAGCCCGACCTGCTCCAGATGGTTCTCCAGCGCTTCTCCGAAGTCGCCGAGCGAATCTGGCCGAGTGGCAACGGCGCATGGGGCACTGCGGGTTCCTGACCTCTTTCGGCCCGCGCTTGTCACGGAACGCGGGCTGCCTGCCCCCCAGATACTCAGGAGGTTCACATGTCTGTGCCAGACGGCCGAGCCTGCCGTCCGCTGCGATTCGGGGTGGTGGGGTTGGGCTTCGGCCAGTGCCACGCCCGGGAGATCGCCCGGATGGCCGGTGCCGTCCTGGTGGCGGTGGCCGATCTCGCCCCCGAGAGTCAGGGCTTGGACCTGGACGAGTTCGCTGCAGCGCTAGGTGCGAAGGCCTACCGTGACGGTCGACGCATGATCTCCGAGGAGGACCTGGACGCCATCGTCCTTGCGGTGCCACCACGTGGTCGCGAGAAGCTGATTCGCGAAGCGGGGGCGGCAGGACTCGCCCTCTTTCTGGAGAAGCCGTTCGCCACCGACGACGCGCACGCCGACGCACTGGCACGTGTGTGCGCCGAGTACCCGAGCTCACCCATCATGCTCGACTTCTGCCTGCGGCACCTTCCGGCCGTCGTACGGCTGAGAGAACTCCTCGATGGCCCGCTCGGCCGGCCTTTACTGGCCAACGCCGATCTGGTGCTGCCCCGGGACGACAGCCCGGCCTGGGTGTGGGCGCCTGCCAACGGCAACGGGATCGTCAACGAGAACACCTGCCACACCTTCGACACGCTCGGCTTCCTGCTGGGCGATCCGGAGTCCTTGCATGCCGAGGGCGGAGCCTATCGCAGCGGTTCGCTGGAGGACGGCATCGCTGTGACCATCCGATACGAAGGCGGCGCGACCGCGGTTCTCACCGGCGGCAACCTTGGTGTTCAGGCCCTGCGCACTCCGGTTCACCTCTCCGTCTGCACCGAGCGGGGTCAAGCGTTGCTCACCGGAGGCGACCACATGGTCAACGCCCTGGCCTGGGCCACCGAGGATCAGGCCGAACCCGTGCAGGAAAGCTGGGAGTTGCCCACCCGCGCACGGATCAGCGCCGCCGCCCTGCGCCACTTCGTCGACTCCGTCCAAGCCGGCATTCGTCCGGCACCAGGTGTCCCGGAAGGGACTGAGGCAGTTCGGCTGGCGATGGCGGTACGCCGATCCCTGGCGACCGGCAGGCCGGTGCGGTTGTTCCGGCCGGGGCGGGGCGTCGGCCTCACATCCTGACCGGAGGCAGCCGGCAGCCGTACAGCAGGCAAGGTGCTCCGATGCACGGCTTCCGTTCCTCTTCACTCTCCCCGCACGGGTCACCGCTGTTCGACGGCCGCTCGATGGAACGCCAACTGCTTGAAAAAAGCGACAAGTTGCTGATCCGCTGGAGCCACGGCGAGTTCGCGGGGGTCCCCCTCGAGCGCCCCCCGGTAGTTGGTCATGTACGTCTTCACGGTCTCCACCGCCATGGCGAAGCGCCCCGTCACCGCGACGCTGCGGAAGGCCGAAGAAGCGGGACCCCAGACGCGGCGCCCCGAAGTGAACAGGACTACGGACGGCGGCAGGGCGAGCCTCGGCGTCAGGAGCCCGAGGAGCAGACAGGGCTGGGTGCCGTTGGCCCCGATGTCCACGATCACCGTGCCAGTCGTTCCGAAGCCCGCTTCCGCGTGGAAGCGCCGGAGCACATCGGAGCAGCGCTGCGCGAAGAGACCTTCGTCCATACCCTGCCTGATCACCGCGTCCGTGTGGGGGTGCGGGGCCCCGAACAGTGTCAGCGGTCCTTCGACTCGTCTCCTGGCCTGCCCGCAGCCGTGGATCAGTTCCTCGCGGAACATGCGCGGGAACAGCTCACCGAAGACTCCCTCGCCGGCTGCCGCCCTTTCCCTGGCGGCCGTGATGAGCAGGTACACCTGGGAGGCCACCAGCCCGTTGTCCATCCAGGCGAAGGACCGTGCGTCGTCGGCCGCGCTGTCGCTGACCCCGTCCGGGCCGAACAGCTCCTGCTGGGTGCAGGCCAGAATCCGCTTCTCGGCGGCGCTGAGCAGAGTGAGCCGGCTCAGGTAGAACACCCGGGACTCGTCCGAGGTTCCCCTCCACACGTCGTACGAGAGCTTCAGGAACTCGGCGTCCGTGCCCAGAAACACCACCCTCCGGTCGTTGTCGAGGAAGGCCTCGCGCAGGAATCCGACCGTCTCGCGGCCGAGTTCACACAGCGCCTCGTACAAAGCGATCGGATCCGGCGGCCCATCGCTCGAGACACCAGCGGCGCCGGGCAACAGTGTCGTGAGGTTCCGGTGATACTCGACAGCCTCGTCCGGGCCGAGGGAACCCGTCTGGGCGAGCCCCTGCCCCAGGTCGTCGGCCAGTCGTTCGGGATCGAGTTCCAGGGTCTGTGCCTTGCGCCTGGCCCAGGCGACGGCCTCGGGCGCGGACAACGGCGCTGGAGTGTCCAGAAGGTCCTCGGAGACTGCGGCCACATACGCGGCGAACGACTCGGGAGTGGCGTCACCGGGCACTCGCTGGACCAGCCGGTCCAATCCGCTCACCTGCATCCGACGACCATCGCTTCCACCTCGGTCAAGTGCTCGATGCGAATATCCGTGAAACCGGTCTCGCTCAGCCACCCGGAGCAGTCCGCCGGGGTGTAGTCGAAGCCGCCGGGCAGCGAGAGATGCATCATCAGGCTGAGCAGCAGCCCGACGACATTGCGCTTGCGGTCGTCGTCGATCAGAGCCTCGTACACCACGACGAGTCCGCCGGGCGACAACGCGGCACGGGCCTGGCGCAGCAGGCGGAGCTTGACGTCCAAGTCCCAGTTGTGCAGAACTCGGCCAAGAATGACCACATCTGTGGTGGGCAGCGATTGCCGGAGAAAGTCGCCCTCCACGAAGACGGCTCGCTCGGCGAGACCGTGGGCAGCGACGTACCTCTCAAAGCCGGCCCGGGCCCCTGGCAGGTCGAAACCGATACCACGCAGGTGTGGGTGCACGCGCAGCAAACGCACACCCACCGCTTCCTCGGCACAGCCGACATCGACGAAGGACCGGTACCGCTCCCAGGGCAGGCGCTCGGCCAGGACAGCCCCGAGCTCGTAGCTCATCGCGGTCATGGCCCTCTGGAACGAGCGGGTACGGGCGGGATCGGCATAGGTGTTGTCGTAGAAATCCCGGGCGCCGGCTGCACCTTCCCGGGACCGTCCGCCCCTGAGAACGGCCGTCAGGTCATCGCCCAGCCGCCCGGCCTCGGCGAGCATGATCTCGCCCAGGTAGGAGAGCGATCGGTTGCTGTCGAAGCAGCAGGAGCCCTCTTCGGTGTTGGCGTAGACACCCGCGTCGCGCTGGAGCACCCCCATGGCCACCAGGCAGTCAAGGAAGTCGGGCACCGCCTGCCCGCTCATCCCCAGGCGGTCGGCCAGGGTCTCGGCGTCCGCTGCTTCCTCGGCGAGGCTGGTGAAGACGCCCAGTTGCATGGCGCTGACAAATACCTTGGTCTTCCAGTAATTCCAATGGAGTTCGTTGAACAGGGCCGGTGGTATGACCGTCACGGTACGGGCTCCCTCATCTGCGGTCACGCAGAGGTGTCGGACCAGGCATCCTGTAGTCTCACGGCTGGGCCATTCCACCGTCGATACTGATGGCCTGCCCGGTGACCCGAGGCGCTGATGCAAGGTACAGGACGGCATCGGCTATGTCCTGCGGGCTCTGGTACTCGCCCTGAGGGATCAGGGCCCTCATACGCTCCCAGCATTCCTCCGGTGTCTCGCCGGGGCGGACGAACTCGCTCAGCAGGTAGTCCCACATGTTCGTGCGGACAATGCCCGGGCACACCGCGTTGACCCTGATACCGCTGGCCGACAGCTCCTTGGCCAGGGATGCCGTGAAACCGACTACGCCGAACTTCGCGGCGCAGTAGTGTGCCTCCTTGGCGAACCCCATCCGCCCCGAAATCGAAGAGAAATTGACAATCGCGCCGCCGCCGGAACGGCGCAGTAGCGGAATGGCGTACTTGGAGACAAGGAAGACGCCACTGAGGTTGCCGATGACGACGGATTCGAACTGGGCGAGCGTCATGTCCTCGACCTTGGAGACGTGAGTAACGCCGAAGGCGTTCACCACCACATCGAGTCGGCCATGGTCCTCGTCGATGCCGGTCAGCAAGGTCCGTACGGAAGCCTCGTCTCCTGCGTCCACGTCGGCGGCGGCCACCCTGAGCCCCTTGTCCCGCAAGTTCCGCGCGAGTTCTCGGGCGGCGGTGTACCCGCCGACTCGCCTGCTGCGGTACTGGTTGACGTCCGAGCCGAGGGTTTCCGCATCGGAGACCAATACAGTGGCTCCCTGCCGGGCGAAGGTCTCCACAACAGCGGCACCGATGCCCCGTCCTCCACCGATCACCAGGACGATCCGGTCGTCATACCGTTGCAGGTGCGTAGTCATGAGCTCTCCTTGTCGACGTCGGCCAGACGGAAGGACAGAGGTTCGAGCAGCAGAGCATCCAGCAGACGTGGAAACGCCCGGTAGTCGGCGAGGTTGCGTTCGGAACGAACGACGATCTCGCGCAGTCGCGGATGCGTACGTCCGGTACGGGTCTCGAAGTCCGCGATGGCTCGGAGTATGGCGTCGTCGTGCCGCTGGAAGTAGTCGAGGAAGAGCCGCTCGGCCCGTTCCGGGTCGAGGCCGGGATGGCCCGCCGGACGCGACCGCACTCGCAGGGCGTCGACGACACGACGGTCACCGGGGGCCTGCACGTCCGGAGCCCGCCCCTCCAGTGCCTGCCAGAGCGCATCGGTACCGTACGGCGCAGTGTTCGCGAGTCGTGCCGGCGCGTAGGAGCGCCGCAGCAGCCGGTCGACGGCGCCCTCCTCATCGACACGGCCGAGCGGCAGGACCCGGCCCATGGAGAACTCAGTGACTGTGTCCAGTGCCGTCGGGATCAGGTTCGCCGCCGGCAACAGTTCCACGCCAGGGCCGATGTCGGCCGCAAGGACCGGAACGCCGTGCGCCAGTGCCTCGACGACCACCCGGCCGAGCGTTTCGCGCGAGGCCGTGCTCGGGAAGAGCAGCACATCGATGGAGCGAAAGAACCGGCCCAGCTCGCCGGGGGCGAGGACACCCGGCGAGACGACATGCCGGGCGTCAACGCCTCGCCGCCGCAGAGAGTCGAGGACATGGCCGTGCGCGAACCGGTCGGTGTTCGGCTTACCCGCGAAAACCAGTCTGGCCGAACCATCGCTCAACCGGTACACCTGGACGAAGATGCTCACCACCTGATCGAAGTTCTTGGCCTCCGACAGCGCACCCAGGTAACCGATGCGCACGGGCGAGGTGCACGGTGGTGTGGGCACCGGTCGTCTTCTTGGCAGCCGGTGAAGCAGCGGGTAGACGACCGCTGAGTTCTCCTCACGGACGCTGTCGAAGGCCTGAACGTACAACTGCCTCGTGAATTCCGTCGGGAACAGCACCAGGTCGCTGTCACGGACGAGTGGCCGACACAGTTCTTCCTGCGCCCAGTAACCGGACCAGAGACTGGTATGGACCTCCCGCACAATGCGGTACGAGGCGCCGGTCCGCTCCCGCCACAGGTGGTAGAGAAAGGCGTAGGGGCCGCTGCCGGCGTACACCGTGTCCTCGGGCCCACCCTCCTTCAACAGGCTCACGAGTCCATCCGGGCCCCGGGTCAGATCGTGCTGGACCGCGCCCTTGCCGTCCAGTAACTCGGCCATGTCCCGGTGCATGAAGACCGCCCCGTCCACGATCCCCTCGAGGTTCGGGGAACGGTAGTCATGTGTGTGCCATCGTGCGCTCATGCGGGGGCCCCGTTTCCCGGGGGGTTCCGTAATTCCCGTAGCAGCTCGGCGAGCTGGGCCGGGGCCATGCCGTGCCGGGTCAGCTGCTTGTCGTGAACGCAATTGAAAATGTCACCGGTGACGCCGTACACCGTCAGCGGCAGCAGGTGGCGGGCCCGTAGCCCTTCCCCGAAACCGCCGGACACTCCGTTGTACTCCACGCTCAGCAGCGACCGGCAACGGCGCAGCCGCTCGATCAGGGCCGGGTTCAGGCAGGGACGCAGCGCCGCGCAGTGGAGATGAGGTAGACCGAGCTCGCGGTTGGCCTCTTCGACAAGCACGCCGGCATAGCCGAAGCTGATTACGGCGTGGTCGAGGTTCGCGTCGTCGGCTGGAGGTGTGATCCATACGGCACCGTCGATGTCGGCCGAGCAGTCCGTGCCCGGTTCGGCAAACCGGGCGTCCACCATGCTCAGTACATGTGTGGTAGCGGGCTCGGTCAGCAGGCGGGTGACGCAGGCGGTGAACTCGGCCTCGGTGACCGGCTCGTAGCACCGGGTGTTCATGATCTGGTCCAAGAGGTTCAGTGCGTTGCTCGCCCCGCCCCAAGCGCCCCAGCTGCGGCCGGCCAGCACCAGAAGGTTCCGCGTGCTCATGGTGGCCTCGGTGAGCATGCTGAGGGAATCCATGTAGTACATGGCATCGGTCGCCACGACCTTGAGTGTGTCGTCGGGCAGGCTCAACGTCAGCCCGATGGAGAGCGTCTCGGCGAGACCGACGTTCTCGTAGTCCACCGCACCGGAGAGCCCGAAACGGGCGGCCATGTCACCGGTGAATACGGCAAGCGGACGATCCGTCGCCTGCTGCCAGTCGGCCAGGAACCGACCGGAACCAGTGGCGAAGGAAGGCCGGCGCTGGGGAGCGGACGGATCGGCCGGCGGCCTGAAACTGTGGCCCTCCTTCCGAGTCGCGCACAGCACCCCCCCGCTCCCCGGTGCGTCCAGCAGTTGCGCGAGGGCCTTGCCCACGGACTCACTGTCCTGGCCGTCGATGTTCACGATCGTGCCGAGGTAGGCGGACAAATATTCCTGGTTGACCGGGGCACGCAGTGGCTCGATGCCCTTGCCATTGGCGTCAACGACGAGGACAAGATTGTCGAGCCCTGCCTCGTACGCGAAGCGGAGACACTCGAAGGTAATGCCCTCGTGCAGTTCCCCGTCACCGGCGAGGCACACCACCTTGCGCCGTTCACCGCAGCGGCGCAACTCCCGTGCCAGGCTCACCGCCTGGGCCACACCGACACCGAGGCTGTAGCGCATGGTGTTGCCGAAGCCCCAAGCACGATCCACCACTCCGGTGAGGCCGTGGTGCAGTGTGGTCAGGGGAGTGAACGGGAAGCTGCCGCGTACATAGCGCTCGGCGTAGAAACTCGGGGCGATGTGCCCCCGGCCGACGATGAGTTCCGCCCTGGCGAAGGGGGTGGAAGCGGTGTCGCTGCCCGTCTCTGGGACCAGACCCAAGTCGAAGCAGGCCCGTACGAGAGGCAGCGAGGACAAACAGCTCTGGTGGTTGCCGGATCCGGCGATCTCATGCATGCGCAGCAGCACCCGGGCACTGTCGTCGTACAGGCGCTCGGGTACCGCCGCGGCGACGGCGGCCAGTTCCGCCAGTGGTACCGGGTACGACCCGGCCAGGGTCTCCCAGACGGCCAGTTCGTGTTCGACGACCGCGACCTCGTCCGCGGTGAGCCGAGGCAGGGAGGCCCGGGCCACGTCCTCGAAGCGGCCGAGCAGCGAGGCGTGCCCGCCGATAGCGGAGCTGGAGGTGATGCCGGTCGTCACTGGTAACCGCCGAACACGGCGTCGAGAGCGTCTCCCAGAACGGCGGCGATCTCGTCCAGGTCCTTCTCCGTGGCGACGAAGGCCGGGGCCAGCACGATCCAGTCGTCCTGGCCCCGGATAATAAGGCCACGCCGCAGACATGCCCGGGCGAGTTCCTGGCCCGGGGCCGCCTCCGCCATGGCCGGTTCGGCAGTCAGTGTTACCCCGTACAGCAGTCCGGTCCCACGGACCACGCCACGCTCGCCAACCGTGTTCTGGAGCAGAGCACCGAATTTCTCGGACAGACACCGAACACGGACGGGTACGTCGAGTTCTCTGAACAATCGCACCGCTGCCAGCCCCGCCGCCGCGCTGACAGGGTTCGCCGCATACGTATGGGAAGGGGCAAAGGCGTACGAATCCTCACCGGTGGACAGAACGGAAGCGATCCGCTCGTTGATGAGCACGGCCGCCAGTGGCGCGTAACCCCCCGATATACCTTTCCCCACACAGATCAGATCCGGGAGCACTCGGAAGGTGTCGGCAGCAAAGTTGTGGCCGGTACGGCCAAATCCCGTCACGATCTCGTCGAAGACCAACAGAATGCGGTACTTGTCACACAGTCGGCGTAATCCGGGCAGGAAATCGGGAGGTGGCACCGCCATGCCGAGCAGGTGTACCACCGGCTCAACCACCAGGGCGGCGATGCCCTCCGGACCCTCTGCCTCAATGGTCTGCTCGATGAGAGTGAGCGCGACCGTACCGGCCCCCTCCAGCCCAATTCCCAACTGGTGGGCGACCGAGTGGGGTGTCCAGACGTGCACAATTCCAGGGAGTCCGGGGCCGAAGCGGGTGGTATCGGGACGGCCAGTCACGGCAAGAGAACCGAAAGTTGCACCGTGGTAGCCGTGAAAATAGCTCAGCACCTTGTACTTTCCTTTATCTCCCTTTTCTCTGTAATAAAGACGAGTCAGCCGGATAGCGGCCTCCACGGCCTCTGAACCTCCATTGACCAGCTTGGCCAGCGAGAAGGCATCCGGAGCCAAGCTTGTCAACTCTCGCGCCAGTTTGATTGCCGGACGGTTGGTTCCGTGCAACGGCGGGTTGAAGGGGAGCCGGCGCAACTGCTCCGTGACGGCGTTGGCAATCGGCTCGCAGTCGTATCCGAAGCAGGTGACAAAAACACCCGAAAGCGCGTCGATGTACTCGCATCCTGCAGTATCTGCCAGCCGGATACCCCGTGCCGATTCAAACAGGATCGACTCGGCGGAATACGGGGATTCGAAGCAGAAGGCGGACTTGTCAGCAGAGCCCCAAGCTGCTTTCGGGGTGCTCTCCAGCGGGAACGGCATCGTCTTCTCCTCCAGGTCGAAGGCACGAGAAATGCGAAGTTCGAGGAAAGGGAAGTGGATGGACCGGGCCAGTCCAGTTCTTGCTAGAACTCCAGAGGGAAGACATAACGGAAGCGAAGGAGCCGACCCTGTGTCAGACCTTGCGTCGGGACGACGGACAGCAGGAGTCAGGAGATGAGCCAAGGGAGAGGCCCGTGAGCAGGGCATGGGTCTCGGCCATGCGCGCTGGGGAGAGCAGGTCGAGGTATTCGGTCCAGAGGTCGTCGAGGATGTCGCGGTCAAGGATGTCTTTGGCGATGTCAACAACAACGGGAACGGCGTAGGCGAGCAGTGTGGGCATCAGCAGGCACTTCTCACCGGGTACCAGCAGTCCAGCGCCCTCGGCCGCCTGTGCGAACGTGGCGGCACCGCGCTGCCGTACGGCCCAGGTCCCAGCCACCCGGCCGGCGGTCCCGGCGATCCAGGCCAGATCGAGCAGCCGATCTCCGAGACGGAGACCGTCGAAGTCGAGAACCCCAGTGATCCGGTCCTCCCGAGCATCGTCGAACAGGAAGTGATGACGGTGCAAGTCGCCGTGAACGACTGAGACGTCGCGTGCAGCACCGGCCTCCACCGCTGCGAAATGGTCGAGAAGCGGTTTGCAGCGCTGCAACTGCCGCAGGACAGCGGCGATGAGGCGGCCCCACTCGTCGGTTCGGTTTCCGGCCAGTGGCAGCAGACGCCCCAGCGCGTCGTCCAGGGCCACCTGCCAGCGCGCCTCCTCGACCAGGGGGTTCACCGGATGTGCCCGGAGTGCTGCAACCATGCTGTCGGGCAGGCGATCCAGCGCCGACCGCAGGGCCAGGCCGGTGGCTATGACCCCGTCCGCCTGATCGGGTGTCAGAGACCGATGAGCAGTGCCGGGGAGCATCGGGGCCAGCTCGCAAACGATACCGTCCTGCCGAACCACGGTAGATCCGTCGACGGCTGGTACCGCGAGCGGGACGGGAATACCGTGCCTGGCACAGATCTCCATGATCCGCAGTTTGAGCCCATGAAACTCCGGGGGTCGGATTGCCGCCGTGTTGAGTTGCGCCTTGAGAACGAATGCGGCCTGTTCACCGCCCGGCCCGTACGGGAGGTCGATCCGCCACAGCTGCGAGGTATGGCTGAGGAGGGGTTCCTCCGATGCAGAAGCCAACGGTCGGAGTGCGACCGAGGCGCGGGGGACGTCCCATTGAGTCTCGACGACCCGGATGGCCCATGCTGCGCTGCCCGGTCGCAGTTCTTCACTCAGATCCCAGTCTCGTGAGAGGGCCGTGATCTCATGCCCCGGAACGCTGCCTGACATCGGGAACCCCTGTATCCGACGAAATGCTGGGTCAACGGATCGCGACGTCAATCCTGTAGTCAGGCTCCGGTCCGCCGTATCACTCGATCAAGCGGTATGTGGCGCCACCCGCCGTGCAGTCGGGTCGCCCGGGGAGATCTCACCCCCGGGCCCCACGGGTCCGAACGTGACAGTCTCCTGTCCTACCACTCCTGTCGTTCTGGCCCTCGACCAGCCGGGGCGGCCCAGGTCACAAGGACTTCGGGCGCGTCGCGTGGCCTCGGGCCGGCCGCCGCAGGGCCTCCTGCGTCCCGACCCGGTACTTCTTCCGCATCCACCGCAACAAGTAGGTCGATGCGGTCGGGAGATGGGCGGGGTCCGGCTTCTCCAGCCACTGCCGTCCGGAGAACTTGCTGAACAGGAAGGGGCGGCCGAGGTACCTTCCCGGACCAGAGGGCCGATCATGCGTCATGGGAAGGTCCTTTCGCCGATCAGCGCCCTGCGCTCGCTGCACCACCAGCAGACGAAGCACCTTCTCGTCTCGTACTCCGCGAAGGAGGCCGGGCTCGTCTGACAGGCCCGGAGAGGTTTGCCTGACCTGCATGAGAATGCAGGTCAGGCAAACCTCCGTCCACGACCTGCCGCAGCAGAGCGGGGATAGGGGCCAGGCCGGTCAGTGCGGTGTGCCCACTGCGGCGCCGGAGGCCGACTGCTCCGGGCTGCCGGGACAGTCGGGGTCGGCTGGGGATGCAGGGCATAGTTCCAGTCGCCGTGGAAGGTGTGTCGGAGCAGCGGCAGGGCCGACATCTCGGCGTCGCCGACACCCGATACCGGTGGGACAGGTATTGGTGTCCAGCCGGGCCTTCACGTGCAGTCCGGTGCGGGGCACACTCCTCACGTCGTATCCGGGTCGAGCACGGCATCGCCCATCTCAAGAACGGCGGGCACTGGCCCGCCACCTCGGCCGCCGCGAGCACATGAGCGACACCATCCAAGCCATCGCGGGCTTGCTGTCCCACCAGCAGACCACGGACCTGAGCCTGGCACGACAGATGTGACCACGGGCCACGCCGGAGTCCGGATGTCTCACCTCTTACCGTGCACGAGCTCGTAAGCGTCATCCCGCAACTACCGATCCTCGGCAAACATGCAGGTCGTCGTAGGCGTGTAGAGGCGCCTGGTGGTCGCGGGCGCCCGTCCGGTGCCCGGTAACACGGCGGATGCGAAAGCCTGGCGGGACTCCGGCCTGGCCGCACACCGCAAGGGCATGACGGTCCTCGGCGACGACGGCGCCTACGTCAACACCGGCCTGATCGTCCCGCACCACAGACGCCCCGGAGGGCCTCTGTTGAAGGGTGAGAAAGAGGACGATGCGCAACCCGCTGCCGTTCCCGCTGAGGGACACGGACTGCGGAACAGGCGAAAGGCCGGTGTACGCAGGTCAAACGCCTGTCGTGAAACTGAGTTCAAGGTGGGCCTCCTGGAATTCACCCGAACCGCCGGATGGTGGCCCACATGGCGGCCATGCTGCCCGGGGTGCGGGTGAACGTAGACCCGGAACCCGGCCCGGACCGGGGCGCCTTCCAGATCGGCGCCGAGCGCTACCGCATGGAAGCGGGCATCACCGAGTACGTCCTGCTGGCCCGGCTGACGGCCGGGGACCGGCGCGAGGCGCGGCCGGCGTTCCTGTTCTGCGGGCAGCGCGCCATCACCAACCAGGCCGCCACCCGCTATCTCGCCCGGCACCACGAGAAGCTGGCTCGCAAGCACGGCACCGGCTCCTTCGTGCTGCTGCTGAAGGTGGTCAACTCCCAGGCGTACGGCCCGGACGTCGTCGAACTCGTCGGGGACGTGACCCGGGCGGCGACGAGCCCCCTGCCGGCGCCGGCACAGACGCAGGCGACCCGCAATTCCCACCGGGCTTCCTGAACCAGGTGTGCAGCTGACCTTCTCCTCGACCGCGGACACGCCCTCGTGGTGTCCGTTGCGCGCGAGCAGTGATCTCCGGCTGCACCTTGCGGGTGCCCCTGTGCGTTCGTGTGTGACCCGACCACCGCAACGTACCGGGACGAAAGCCGCCTTTGCCGACGACACGCACCTTCCGGGCAATAGCCCTATTTACGACGGCTCATGCTTCTGCGACTTCGCCGTACAGCTGCGAGAGTTCGGGCGCGCCGTCCTCCGCCCAGGCGTGCCCGGAGGCCACCACGTCGAACTCGCGGCCGGAGGCCAGCCGGACGACG
The DNA here is from genome assembly GCF_028473745.1 of Streptomyces sp. M92. Taxonomy (NCBI): domain Bacteria; kingdom Bacillati; phylum Actinomycetota; class Actinomycetes; order Kitasatosporales; family Streptomycetaceae; genus Streptomyces; species Streptomyces sp. M92. The sequence continues at coordinate 4,296,351 of NZ_CP101137.1, read as the reverse complement.
GGCTGCCCGTCGGACCGGATGGACCAGGCGGCACCCGGCACGCTGCGCACGATCACGGTGCCGAGGTACAGACCGGCGTCGTTGCCCAGCCAGTCCAGGATCTCGGCGTCGCCGCGCCACCGGGGCAGCATCTGGTCGAGGCGCTCCAAGGAGACCTCGGAGTCGTCGAGTCGGACACCCTCCCGCAGCGCCTGCGAGCGCAGCAGGTCGCAGTCGGCGAGCAGGTCGCCGACTCCCTCGGCGTCGTGAGCCCGTGGGTCTTCGCGCCGCCTGCCGAGGAAGGGGATGTTCATACCTCCAGATTGTCATTCGTGCCCCGGTGTGCACCACAGGGCGCGCGGAAACAGCGGGGGCCGGGGGCGGCGGCGGGTGGCTACACGTCCAGGTCCACCACGACCGGTGCGTGGTCCGAGGCGCCCTTGCCCTTGCGCTCCTCGCGGTCGACGTAGGAGTCGGTGACGGCCTTGGCGAAGGGCTCGTTGCCGTAGACCAGGTCGATGCGCATGCCTCGGTTCTTGGGGAAGCAGAGCTGGCGGTAGTCCCAGTAGGTGTAGGGGTGGTCGTACTTCAGCGGGCGCGGCACCACGTCGGACAGGCCGGCACCGCGCAGGGAGGCGAGGGCGGCGCGCTCGGCGGGGGTGACGTGGGTGGAGCCCTCGAAGGCGGCGCGGTCGTAGACGTCGTCGTCCGTCGGCGCGACGTTGTAGTCCCCCATCACCGCGAACGGGCGGCCGCCGGCCGCGTCGCCCTCGACGGCGGCGCGCAGCGCCTCGAACCACTGGAGCTTGTAAGCGTAGTGCGCGTGCTCCACCTCGCGGCCGTTGGGCACGTACACCGACCAGACGCGGACCGGGCCGCAGGTGGCGGAGATCGCTCGGGGCTCCTGGACGCCCTCGTAGCCGGGGTCGCCGGGCAGGCCCTTGACGACGTCGTCGAGGCCGACGCGGGAGAGCACCGCCACCCCGTTCCACCTGCCGGTGGCGTGGACCGCCGCCTCGTAGCCCCGCTCGCGCAGCTCGTCGAAGGGGAACTGCTCCTCGGCGACCTTGGCTTCCTGGAGGCACAGCACGTCGGTGCCGCTGCTCTCCAGCCAGGCCAGGAGCCTCGGCAGGCGGGCGGTGATCGAGTTCACGTTCCAGGTCGCGATGCGCATGTCCCACAACCTACCGGGCGGGACTGACAACGCGGCTCCGCTCCCGGGTCGGCCCGGACGTCGGTGTTCTCACACGGCGGTTCTCCCACCCGCTCTCACACCCGCGCGCAGTCCCCGGGGGTCAGCCGCAGGTGCTCCGTGCCGCCCAGCTCGCCGATCTGGCGGTCGTAGACAGGGCGGGCCAGGTCGGTGAGGAGCGCGTCGTGGATGTCGTAGGCGCGCCGCGGCTTCACCTCGCGGACGTAGTCGATGACCTCGGAGATCTTGTTCCACGGCGCCATGACGGGGAGCATCAGCGTCTCGACCGGGTGGTCGGGGACGGTGAGGGCGTCGCCGGGGTGGAAGACCTTGCCGTCGTCGACGAGGAAGCCGATGTTGGTGACGCGCGGGATGTCGGGGTGGATCACCGCGTGCAGTTCGCCGTGCACCCGCACGTCGAAGCCGGCGGCGGTGAAGGTGTCGCCGTGGCCGACGGTGTGCACGCGGCCGGGGAAGGCCGCGGAGATCTTCTCGGCGACCGACCTCAGCGTCCAGATCTCGGCGGCCGGGTTGTTCTCCATCGCGGCGCGCAGCCGCAGCTCGTCGAAGTGGTCGGGGTGCTCGTGGGTGACGAGGATCGCGTCCGCGCCGAGGGCGGCGTCCTCCTCGCTGAATCCACCGGGGTCCAGGACGAGCGTCTGCCCGTCCTTCTCGAGGCGGACGCAGGCGTGCGACTTCTTGGTGAGCTTCATGACTCCATCCTGCCGCCGCACGCCGTCCGCCGGCTCGCCGGGACTCACTCGGGCGGCGTGGTCTCCTCCCGGATGACCTGCTGCGCCACCCGGAAGGCGCCGTTCGCGGCCGGTACGCCGCAGTAGACGGCCGCCTGGAGCAGCACTTCCTTGATCTCGGCCGGGGTGAGCCCGTTGCGCAGGGCGGCCCGGACGTGGGGCGGCAGTTCGTCGAGGTGGCCGCCGGCGACCAGGGCGGTGAGGGTGACGCAGCTGCGGGTGCGCCGGTCCAGGCCGGGTCGGTCCCAGACCTCGCCCCAGGCGTACCGGGTGAGGAACTCCTGGAAGTCTCCCGAGAACTCGTCCGCCTGCGCCAGGGCCTGGTCGACGTGCGCGTCGCCGAGCACTTCGCGGCGCACCTTGAGCCCGGCGTCGTACGGGTCGGGCCGCCCCTGCCCGGCGGTCTGCGCCGGTACCGCGGGGGCCGGGGCGAGCTCGGCGACGGGCGCGGCCTGCGGCGGGGGCGGCGCCATGGCCGGCTGGACGGGGGCGGCGGAGGCCGCGAGGGCGGGCGGAACGGCCACGGGGGCGGCGGGTACGGCCACGGGGGCGGACGGTACGGCCCCGGGGGCGGACGGGACCGCGGTCTGGCCGGTGGAGGAGTCGTGGGCGGTCTGCCAGGCGGTGGAGAAGTGCCGCACCAGCAGGTCCGTGACGGCTCCGGGCTGCTCGACGGGGACCAGGTGGGAGGCGCCGGGGACGACGGCGAGGCGGGCGTCCGGGATGCCGGCGACCAGCGTACGCGCCTCGGCGGGGCCGGTGACCTGGTCGTCGGAGCCGACGAGGACCAGGGTGGGCGCACCGACCTGCCCGAGCTCGCCGCGCACGTCGAACGCGGCCAGCGCCTCGCAGGCGGCGATGTAGCAGCCTGGGTCGGTGGTCCGCACCATCTGCACGGCCCACTCGGTAATCGCCGGCTGGGCGGCGGCGAAGCCCCCGGTGAACCACCTCTCCGGCGAGCTGCGGGCGATGGGGTCGAGCCCGTTCGTACGCACGATCACGCCACGCTGACGGAACTCGTCGGCCGTGCCGAAGCGGGGCGAGGCGGCGATCAGGGCGAGCGAGGCGAGCCGCTCGGGGTGGCGCAGGGCCAGCTCGACGCCGACGGCGCCGCCGAACGCGCAGCCCGCGTACCCGAAGCGCTGCACGCCGAGCCCGTCGAGGGTGGCCAGCAGACGCGAAGTGAGGTCGGCGACGGAACCCGCCGGGTGGGCGGGGGCGCCACCGTGCCCGGGCAGGTCGAAACGGAAAACCCGCCACTGCTGCGCCAGCTCGGGCACCTGCCGGTCCCACATGTGCCATGTAGCTCCGAGGCTTGGTCCCATGACGAGGACCGGAGCCTGTTCGGGCCCGTCAAAGCGGTATTGCAAGCTGTCGACGTTCTTCTCACTCACCCGTTCACGCTCCCACATCTCACATTCTCTTCGTGAACGGGGGCGGAGCCACTCGCCAGACCTCCCCACGTGTCCGCCGCCGGCCGCAGGTCGTCCACATCCGGCTTCACGTACCGGCGCTTCGTGGTCCGGGCGTCGGCGTGGCCGGCCCACCGGGCGAGAAGGTGGTCCGGGGCCCCGTGGTTCGCCAGGTACGTCAGGCAACTCGCACGGGCGTCGTACAGACGGACCCGACGCAGCCCAATGCGGTCCATGACCTTGTAGGCCCGCTCACGCAGCTGGCGTCCGTTGCGCGCTCCGCCCCGAGCGTCCACGAGAACGTAGCCGCTGTCTTCGTACCCCTGACCGGCCGCCGTCATCTCGTCTGCCTGAGCAGCCCGGAACGCGGTCAAGGCGGCCACAACCGGACCCGGCAGAGGAAGTTGCCGCTCACCTGCGAGCGACTTGGAGTCCTTCTCCACCACGATGTCGTTCCCCATGAGCGTCCGGGTGTTGGTGATGGACACGGTGGCTTCGTCCAGGTCGATGTCCGCCCAGCGCATGCCACAGATCTCCGCCGGCCGAAGACCCATCAGAGCGAGAAGGAACGGTGCCTGTAGGCGGTCGCCTGCGATCGCACGAACGAAAGAGCGCACTTCCGCGACGCTCCACGGCGGCACTGCGGCCCTGGCCCTGCGCTCTGCCTTGCGTGCCTTACGGGGAACGGTCACCTCACGAGCGACGTTCACCTGGGCCAAGCCCCGCGTCACTGCCCGGTCGAGCGCCTCCTTCAGCCGAGCCAGCGACATCTCGACCGAGGTCGCCCCCAGGCCGGTGCCCATCTTCCCTCCCCGCCCACGCCCTTCCTGAAGCGCCCATCGCGTCCACGCCTCGATGTGGCCCTCGGTGAGGTCCTGGAGCCTGATGTGCCCGAGCCTTCCGCGGACCCGGGCCAGGGTCATGGTGTAGCTGTAGGCAGTATTTTCTTCTAGATCTTCTGCCTTCATGGACAGCCACTGATCGAGCCACTCGTCCACCGTGACCTGACTGAACGGTGCCCGCTCTGCCTCGTAGCGACGATGCACGATGCTCGCGTACTGCGCCTTCGCCTCCCTCAGCGTCCCGAAGGTACGCGTCAGCTGCTTACGCTTCCCGGTAACCGGATCAGGGCCCGCATCGACCACAAACCGGTACCGGACCCTGCCCTTGCTATCCGGAACGAGCTTCTTGATGGGGTCGGACAGGACTACTCACTCTCCTAGAGGGTCTCGACTCCTTTGCCCCGCACGGATCCAACGCTGAACCCAGTGAACATGAGCTCCCTCAAGGGTCGCCATCATCGCCGGTTTGGCCAACCGGCGATCAACGTCTTTGTTGCGCCCGATACCGCCCAGACGATGGTCGGCGGCCTGGCCGCCGGAGAGTGTGCGGTCACCTCACCCTCCTGTCAGTCGACTATTTCGACCACGCCGCCGTAGGCAACGTGCCTTCGCCCAGCTGAACATGCTTTTCACCTCCCCGGCCCGTTCGCGGGGAGGGGGAGGCGGGTTGGCGGCTGACGGCGCGAGACGAACGGCGTTGCTCTCGTCCGCGTGCGGCAGTACCGCCACGAAGTCCGCATGACGGCTCGGAGGACGGCTACAGCGTCCCGTAGAGCACCACCGACTGTGGAGATGCGCCGGATGCAAGAGCGGCCTGCGGAGGAGTTAGCGAAACCACGCACCGTACGACGAGGGAACGCAAGAAGCGGACGGCCCTCGGATTCAGCGCATCGGCCCCCGCCTCACGAAGTCGTTGTCGGTCTCCGATCCCACCTCTCCTTGGAAAGCCCGGGGTTGCACGTCGAGCACATCGGACACCGGGCGCCGTGGCGTCCGAGGCCCTTTGGGGCCGTATCCCAGCCGCAGCAGCATCTGCGGGTGGCCGGCACCAGATATCGGATCGCGCAGGAGCCATCGTAGGTCGGGGCGTTCGAGGGGTTGTGTGGCGAGGGAAGCGACCAGACCTTCGGCTGTGGCCAGCAGTAGGACACGTTCCATGGCCTGGCCGGCCCGCAGCCAGTCCTCCGGGCGGTCGTGCGTCGTGCTGACGCAGGCAAGCTGGGGTGCCGCTTCGAAGACCGCGGTGCCCCGTCCCGCCACGCGGCGTGTGCCCGCGAAGTCCCGCAGGGGCGCCCGGCCCCCGCCTCTGACGGGGCCGAAGGCGTAATCCGGGACGCCGTCGTCCGTGCAGTTCACCGACGGAGCGTCGGTGCGGGTCCACTCCGTCAGTTCCCGTTTGGACGCGCGGTCGGTGAGACCGCGTGCCTCGGCCTCCCGCACGAGATCCAGCACATGCTGTAGATGCCAGGGGGCGGGGAAGGTCAGGATGGCGCCTTCGCGACGGGCGGCCTCGACCAGCTCGCCGCGCAGGTCTTCAGGGATGCGCTTCTCCTCGAACGGGAAGCGGCTGCTGTGCCGCTCGGTGATGGCCGGGTGCAGCGCGGCGAGGTCGCTGTCGTCGCCTCCCGGGCCGGTCAGCCGCACGGTCGCGAGGAGCGCCGGATCTTCGGGGCGGGGCAGCAGCCGCGTTTCCGCGTGCCAGCCGTGGTGGGCCACGGCCACCCGCAGGTTCAGCAGGGCCGCGCCACAGCCGATGTGCAGGCCACGAGCGCGTGGGTCGGAGTACGGCATGGCGCGGTCGAAGTCGGCGTACAGCTCGAACGTCCGCGTCTGACGCACGTAGCGAAAACGCCACGGCTGCGCGTTGTGCATCGAGGGGGCGGCGACAGCGTCACCGACCAGACTGATCACGTGTTCGTCGGATGGTGGTCGAACGTTCACCGGTACCCATCTCCTCAGTCCGTTCGTCACCGGACGAGACCTGGCTAGGCACCCGGCCGCCGTTGCCTCCGCGGGTGCGACTGGCGCCGCCACCGTCGCTGCCTGCGGGCCGCGTCGCGGGAGCGCTCTCACGGCCCGCTCGGCTGTTCGGCCGCCAGGTCGGGCTCGAGCGCCGGCCGGTGGCGGGGCCCGGCCAGCTCACAGCGGACGTCGACCACGCCCTCGACCGAGTGCACCAGCCGTTCGACCAGCGGGACGACCGACGTGTCGCGGACCCGTCCGGCCAGTGTGACCACGCCCTCATGGACCTCGACCCGGACCGGACCGATACCGTCCGGAAGGCGGCCGCCGACGACCTCGTGCCGGACCTCCTCAGCGATCTCCGGGTCGGGCCGGAGGAAGACCCTGAGCAGATCGCCACGACTCACGATCCCCCGCAGCACGCCGTCGGCGTCGACGACGGGCAGGCGTTTGACTCCACGCCGCGCCATGACGCGGGCAGCCCCGGCCAGGGGTTCGTGGGGACCCACCGTGATGGCGGGGGACGTCATCAGGTCCGTCGCGGTAACCCCTCGTGCCTTGTCGTGGGCCGGGACGGGCCCGGTCCGCGGGTGCACGTCCTGGTCGCTGTCGCGGAACTCCTCCTTGCGCAGCAGGTCGGCCTCGGAGACGACGCCGACCACCCGGTTTCCCTCGTCGATGACGGGGAGCGCACTGATCCGCCGCGTTCGCATGGTCCGCACGATGTCCTTGAACCCCGCCCCGGCGGCCAGCGCCACGACGGAACGGGTCATGACGTCACTCACGGTGTAGACGGAGCCGTACATCGCTTCCTCCCGCACATATGGGCGGCGTTCTCCACGTATCCAGGATCGGCCCTGCCATCTGGGTCGGCATGGGCCGAACGGTCCATTCCGCAGGACCGTCCTTCCCGCCCCGCCGAGGGCGGCAGGATCGGTCGGGCTGTCGTGACCCGCACCTGCCACCCTCGACAGGTCACGTCAGTTCCGTCGCTCGACGGACCGGAGGGTGGTCAGTACGCGGAAGCGCCCCGTTGCCGGAACACCTCACGGACGCGTGACGTCAGCGCGGGGTCGGGTACCGGCGTGTCCCGCAGGGGGAACGTGATGCCGAGTTGCCGGTACTTCGGTGCTCCGAACTTGTGGAACGGCAGGACGTCGACGCGTTCGACGCCGTGCAGCCCGGCGACGAACCGGGCCAGGCCGTCCACTGCCTTCAGGTCGTCGGTCCACCCCGGCACCAGCACGTACCGGATCCACATGCGCGCGCCGAGCCGGTCCAGGCGCCTGGCGAACGCCAGGGTGGGGGCGAGGTCGCCGCCGGTCAGTGTGCGGTAGACGTCGGCGTCGAAGGACTTGATGTCCAGCAGCACGAGGTCGGTGTCCCCGATGAGGGCTTTGTCGGCTCGGGCGCCGAGGAATCCGGACGTGTCGAGGGCCGTGTGCAGGCCGCCTTCCTTGCAGCGGCGCAGGACGGCCGCTGTGAAGGCCGGCTGGAGCAGGGTCTCTCCCCCGCTGACGGTCACTCCTCCCCCGGCCGTCGCGACGAAAGCGCGGTATTCGCCGATCTTCCGCATCATCTCGTCGACCGTAACCTCCCGGCCGTCCCGCAGGTGCCAGGTGTCGGGGTTGGCGCAGTACAGACAGCGCAGCGGACAGCCGCTGACGAAGAGGACGAAGCGGGTTCCGGGACCGTCCACGCCGGTGGACAGGTCCCAGGAGTGGACCCGGCCGACGACCGCTCGCGTGGTCATGGTGCTCACAACGATCCGTGGAAGGTGCGGCCGATGACGTCGAGTTGCTGTTCACGGGTCAGGCGTACGAAGTTGACCGCGTAGCCGGACACGCGGATCGTGAGGTCGGGGTACTTGTCGGGGTGTTCCATGGCGTCTTCGAGCACGGATCGGTCCAGCACGTTGACGTTCATGTGGAAGCCTCCGGCCGTCGTGTAGGCGTCGAGGATGCCGACGAGGTTGTCCTGCCGGTCGTCGGGGACGTGGCCCAGTCCTTCGGGTGTGACCGTCGCCGTCAGGGAGATGCCGTCGCGGGCTTCGTCGTAGGGCAGTTTCGCGAGGGACAACACCGCTGCGGCGAGCCCGTGCCGGTCCCGGCCGTTCATCGGGTTGGCGCCGGGCGCGAAAGGCTGTCCGGCCCGGCGGCCGTCCGGCGTGTTTCCCGTGTGCTTGCCGTACACGACGTTGGAGGTGACGGTCAGCACGGACTGAGTGTGCTCGGCGTCGCGGTAGGTGGGGTGCCTGCGGACCTTTGCCATGAACGTCCTCACTAGATCGACGGCCAGAGCGTCGGCGCGGTCGTCGTTGTTGCCGTACGCGGGAAAGTCCCCTTCGGTGCGGTAGTCCACGGCGAGTCCGCTCCCGTTCCGGATGGTCCGGACCCGGGCGTACTTGACGGCGGACAGGCTGTCCACGGCGACCGACAGGCCGGCGATGCCGCAGGCCATGAAGCGGTGCACCGGGTGGTCGTGGAGGGCCATCTCGATGCGTTCGTAGGCGTACTTGTCGTGCATGTAGTGGATGACGTTGAGCGCGTTCACGTAGGTCTCGGCAAGCCAGTCGAGGACGCGGTCGTAGGCGGCGGTCAGCTGACCGTATTCGAGGTACTCGCCGGTCAGCGGTGGCATCTCGGGGGTGACCTGTTCGCCGGTCATCTCGTCCCGGCCGCCGTTGACGGCGTACAGCAGTGCCTTGGCGACGTTGACCCGGGCTCCGAAGAACTGCATCTGCCTGCCCACGGCCATGGCGGACACGCAGCAGGCGATGGCGGTGTCGTCACCGGTGCGCGGACGCATCAGGTCGCCGGACTCGTACTGCACGGCGCTCGTGTCGATCGAGACCTGCGCGCAGAAGCGCTTGGAGCCGGCCGGCAGCCGCGGCGACCACAGCACGGTCAGGTTGGGTTCCGGTGCCGGACCGAGGTTGTACAGGGTCTGCAGGAAGCGGAACGAGGTGCGGGTGACCAGCGGCCGTCCGTCGCTGCCGAGGCCGCCGATGGACTCCGTCACCCAGGTGGGGTCGCCGGAGAACAGCGCGTCGTTCTCGGGGGTGCGCAGGAAGCGGACGATTCGCAGCTTGATGACGAAGTCGTCGACCAGTTCCTGGGCCCGGCTCTCGTCGAGGCGGCCTTCCTCGAGGTCGCGCTGGAGGTAGACGTCCAGGAAGGTCGACGTGCGGCCCAGCGACATCGCGGCACCGTTCTGCTCCTTGACGGCGGCCAGGTAGCCCAGGTAGAGCCATTGCACCGCCTCGTGGGCGCTGCGCGCGGGACGGGAGACGTCGCAGCCGTAGCCGACCGCCATCTCGGTCAGCTCGCCGAGCGCCCTGAGCTGCTCGGCCAGTTCTTCCCGGTCGCGGATGACGTCCTCGGTGGAGGGCAGCGCGTCCAGGCGGGCGCGTTCGCCGCGCTTCGCCTCGGTGAGCCGGTCGGTGCCGTAGAGGGCCACCCAACGGTAGTCGCCGATGATGCGGCCACGGCCGTGGGAATCGGGCAGCCCGGTGATGATGCCGACGCGGCGGGCGGTGCGCATCGCGGGCGTGTAGGCGTCGAGCACACCGTCGTTGTGGGTCTTGCGATAGGTGCCGAAGACCTTGGTGACGAACGGGTCGGGCTCGTAGCCGTAGGCCCGCAGGCCGCTCTCCACCACACGCAGGCCGCCGGCCGGTATGACCGCCCGCTTGAGCGGGCGGTCGGTCTGGAGGCCGACGATCAGCTCGCGCTCCCGGTCGATGTAGCCGGGGGCGTGCGAGGTGATCGTGGAGGGGGTGGCGGTGTCCACGTCGAGGACGCCCTTGCGGCGTTCCTCGGGGAACAGCACCGCCACCTTCGTCCAGAGGGCACGGGTGCGCTCCGTGGGGCCGGTGAGGAAGTCCGCGGTGCCGTCGTAGGGCGTGCAGTTCGCCTGGACGAAGACGCGGACGTCGATGCGCTCGCGCCACCCGCTCCCGGCGAACCCCCGCCAGGCGTCGGTGACCGGCCCCGCTGCTGTCGCCGTCGCGGTCATCACGGGTCCTTCCCTCGCTGGGCCCCTCACCGTCCATGCTGGTCCTCGGCCGCGTCCTCGGGGAGTGCCGGCCGGCGCACTTCCACGTTCCGGCCGTCCCGCTGTGTCGGGACGTATGGCCCACCCCCGCCGCCCCGGTGCACCTGCTGGGGAGCCGTCACCGCCGGACTCGGCCGACCGGTAGCAGGGCCGGCCGGCCCCCCTTGCCGGGACCGGCGGGCCTCGCACCGGACCGGTCGGGGGAGGGACGCTGGAAACGGCACACCGTGCTGGAACCGGCACACAGTCCTCCGAGCCGAGGAGCGGGCGTCATGGTCCGATACGTGTACGACTTCACCGACGGCGGGCGTGAGCTGGCCGGTCTGCTCGGCGGCAAGGGCGCCAACCTGGCCGAGATGGTCCGGCTCGGCCTGCCGGTCCCGCCGGGCTTCACTCTCACCACCGAGGCGTGCCGGGCGTATCTGGAGACCGGCGCGGAGCCAGCCGGTCTCGCCCGAGAGGTCTCCGCGCACCTGGCCGAGCTGGAGCGGGCTGCCGGGCGGCGGCTGGGGCAGCAGGACGACCCGCTGCTGGTGTCCGTGCGGTCGGGTGCCCGGTTCTCCATGCCCGGCATGATGGAGACGATCCTCGACGTCGGGCTGAACGACGACTCCGTGGCGGGCCTGGCGAAGGCGTCCGGCAGCGAGCGGTTCGCCTGGGACTCCTACCGTCGACTCGTGCAGATGTTCGGCTCTACGGTGATGGGTGTCGATGCCTCGCTCTTCGAGGCGTCGCTGGAGCGGTTGAAGGAGCTGCGGGGCGTCCCGGACGACGTGCACCTCGACGCCGCTGATTTGGCCCGGCTCGTGGAGGCGTACAAGGAGCTGATCCGCCGCGAGACCGGCGAGGACTTCCCGCAGTCCCCGGCTCACCAGCTGCGGCGGGCGGTCCTGGCCGTCTTCGACTCCTGGAACAGCGAACGGGCGCGGCTGTACCGGCACCGCGAGCACATCCCGGACGATCTCGGTACCGCCGTCAACGTACAGCGCATGGTCTTCGGCAATCTCGGGGCCGACTCCGGCAGCGGCGTCGCCTTCACCCGCGACCCTGCCACCGGACGGCGCGGACTGTACGGCGACTACCTGCCCGACGCACAGGGCGAGGACGTCGTCGCCGGCATCCGCAACACCGTCCCCCTCGCCGAACTGGAGCACCTGGACCCGCACTCCTACGGGCAGCTCCGGGCGCACATGCGTGCCCTCGAACAGCACTACCGCGACCTGTGCGACATCGAGTTCACCATCGAGCGCGGAAAGCTGTGGATGCTGCAGACCCGGGTGGGCAAGCGCACCGCCGAGGCGGCCTTCACCATCGCCGCCGCTCTGGCGGACGAGGGCCTCATCAGCGCGGACGATGCCCTGGCACGGGTGAGCGGGGAGGGACTGGCCCGGTTGATGTTCCCCCGCTTCGACGCCTCCGCGACGGGTGACCCGCTCACACGCGGCCTGCCGGCCTCGCCGGGTGCCGCGGTCGGTACGGCCGTCTTCGACTCCGCGGAGGCGGTACGGCGCCACACCGCCGGTGAGCCGGTCGTCCTGGTGCGCCCGGAGACCAACCCGGACGATCTGCCGGGCATGGTCGCCGCCCAGGCGGTGCTGACCAGCCGTGGCGGAAAGACGTCGCACGCGGCCGTGGTCGCACGCGGCATGGGCAAGGTCTGCGTCTGCGGCGCCGACGACCTCGTCGTGGACACCCGGGGCCGGCGGCTCACCACCGGCGACGGCACCGTCGTCGAAGAGGGCACCGTCCTGTCCGTGGACGGCTCCGCGGGCACGGTGTACGCCGGTGCGGTGCCGCTCGTCGACTCCGCCGTGATGCGCCGGCTGGAGAACGGTACGGCCGACGGGGCCGACGAGGCTCCGGAAGCGGTGGTCGGCGCCGTTACCCGTGCGCTGGAGCGCGCCGACGCGGTACGGCGGCTGGAGGTCAGGGCCAACGCCGACACTTCCGAGGACGCCGCGCGGGCCCGTCGGTTCGGTGCCCAGGGCATCGGCCTGTGCCGTACCGAGCACATGTTCCTGGGCGAGCGGCGCCGACTGGTCGAGCGGATGATCCTGGCGGAAACCGACGCGGACCGCGACCGGGCGCTCGCCGCCCTGCTGCCACTGCAGCGAGGGGACTTCACAGGCATCCTCACGGAGATGGACGGGCTGCCGGTCACCATCCGCCTCCTCGATCCGCCGCTGCACGAGTTCCTGCCCGACCGCCTGGCACTCGCCACCCGCCTCGCCGCCGCCGAGGCCCGCGGTGAGGTCGTGGACACGCACGACGCCGCGCTGCTGGACGCCGTCAACCGCATGCACGAGGAGAATCCGATGCTCGGGCTACGAGGTGTCCGTCTCGGCCTGGTGGTTCCGGGGCTGGTCGCCATGCAGGTCCGGGCGATCGCCGAGGCGGTCGTGGAGCGTGTCCGAGCGGGTGGCAATCCCCGGGCGGAGATCATGGTCCCGCTCGTCAGCGACGTCACCGAGTTCCGGCTGGTACGCGAGGAAGTGGAGCGCATCCTGGCCGAGGTGGGCGCAACGTCCGACGTTCCAGTGGCCTGCCCGGTCGGCACCATGATCGAACTTCCGCGGGCGGCGCTCACCGCCGGCCCGATCGCCGAGGTCGCGGAGTTCTTCTCCTTCGGCACCAACGACCTCACCCAGACCACTTGGGGCTTCTCCCGCGACGACGTCGAGGCGGCCTTCTTCTCCGCCTACCTCGACAAGGGAGTCTTCGCCGCCTCGCCCTTCGAGACGATCGACCGAGAGGGTGTCGGACGGCTGGTGGAGATCGCCGTCGCCGAGGGCAGGGCCGCCCGTCCCGCCCTGGAGACAGGCGTGTGCGGCGAACACGGCGGAGATCCGGAGTCGGTGCACTTCTTCCACAGCTCCGGTCTCGACTACGTCTCCTGTTCACCGTTCCGGGTCCCGGTGGCACGGCTGGAGGCTGGGCGTGCCGCGCTGGACGGGGCCGGGGCGAGTGACAGCAGATGAACCGGCCACGCCGTCGCGGCCCTGTCGGAACGGCATCCCGCCGGCGATGGACAGCCCTGTGCGGCTGTGCGTCCTCGACGTCGTTCCGGACCCAGCCGAAAGAGACGTCACCGGTGCAGTCAGGGCCGAACGGCCGGCGATCGGACCCGGACAGCCCATGGCTTCCGGCTCCCGACAGGACCAGCCTGGAATCAGCGAAGGACGCGCCACCCGGTTCACGTCCGGGACGCAGGCACCGCTGAACGCTGCCTGGCCGCGTGCCCCGACAAGTAGGGAGCGCAACGATGACCTCCACCACCACACTGACCGGGGGCCTCCCGGTCGAACACCGTGAACGACTGATGCGAGTCGCACGCGAGGTGTCCTACGTGGCAGGCGCGCGGCTGTTCGAAGAGGGCGGTCGTGCCGACAGGTTCTGGATCGTCCGCACCGGCACCGTCACCCTCGACCTCCGTGTCCCAGGCCGCCGGGCCGCCGTCATCGAGTCGCTGGGACACGGGGAACTGGTCGGCTGGTCCTGGCACTTCCCGCCCTACCTGTGGCATCTGGGTGCCGAGGCGATGACCCCGGTACGGGCCTGGGAGTTCGACGCCGAGGCCGTCCGTGCCCTGTGCGCCCAGGATCCGGTATTCGGCCGCGCGGTCGCCACCTGGGTCGGCAACGTCGTCGCCCACCGGCTGCACGCCGCCCGGATCCGGCTGCTCGACCTTTACGGCCCCCACGGGAGCGGAAGCCTCCTGTGACACATGTGTCGCGCCCCGAGAGGAGGACAATCATGCTGTACGGCAGCCCGCGCGTCGTGAGTGATGTCATGACGCACACCGTCGTGGCCGTGGGCCGCGACGCACCGTTCAAGGACATCGTCACGCTCATGCAGCAGTGGAAGGTCAGTGCCCTGCCCGTGCTGGCGGGTGAGGGACGTGTCATAGGCATCGTCTCGGAGGCCGACCTGCTGCCCAAGGAGGAGTTCCGCGACAGCGACCCGGACCGGTTCACCCAGATGCGCCGCCTGGCCGACCTGGCCAAGGCGGGCGGACTGACGGCCGCCGACGTGATGTCCGCGCCGGCCGTCACCGTCCACCCCGACGCCACACTGGCGGAGGCGGCCCGCATCATGGCTCAGCGAAGGGTCAAGCGCCTGCCGGTGGTCAATTCCGAAGGACTGCTGGAGGGCGTCGTGAGCCGAGGCGACCTGCTGCGCGTCTTCCTGCGCTCGGACGAGGAGATCGCCGAGGAGATCGACCGGGAGATCGTGCCGTACCTCTTCCCGGCTCCCTCCCAGTCTGTCCGGGTGGCCGTCTCCGACGGCATGGTCACGCTCGCCGGTCCGTTCCGCGACACTGCCCTCGTTCCCGTCGCCATCCGACTGGTCCGCGCCGTGGAGGGTGTCGTCGACGTCGAGTGCCGGGTCGAGCGCGGCGGACCCCGTGAGACCGTCGCAGCTACTCAGCCCTGACGAAACCGGTTACGGTGTGCGCGGCCGGATGCATGCAGCGTCCGGCCGCGCACTCCCGTCCCAGTAGGTGGTACGTGTGTACCGACCGGCGCCGACGCCGCTCATGAAGGAAGGGACAGCCCGTACATGGTGCGGCCGCCCAGGAGTTCGCGTCCCGTGACCAGTTCTGGCTCGATGCGGACGAAGACTTCGTCCGGCCAGGCCACCCACGAACGAGGGCCGGCCCTCGTCAGCCGGTCGCGATCGGTGGAGTCGGTCACCACGGAGGCGAGCCCGGTGACGACGACGCTCCAGCCCGCGTGCGCCGCGGCATCGACCTCGTCCCCCTCGAAGGCGACCACGGCGCCGTCGACGGCACGGGCCATCTCGGACGACGCCGAGGTACGCAGCAGCACGGCGCCGTCCGGCTCCAGCAGGAAGTTGACCGGCAGCACCGCCGGCAGAGCGTCGCGCGTGAAGATGACACGGCCCACGTCGGCCTGCGACAGCCGCCTCAGGCACTCCTGTCGGCTCAGTTCCCGGAACCCGTCATTGCGGTACATCCGCCCGCCGTCTCTCGCTCGTGGGTCTCGTGCTGGACGGGCCGTGTCACACCGCACTGGGTGCGACGACTTCCCGGCGCGGACCGCCGAGGACCACCTTCAGTGCTCCGGTGTCCGCAGCACCGGCGAAGACCTCGTACGCCTCCTCCATGCGCTCCAGCGGGAAGGTGTGGGTCACCAACTGGGCGGTGGGAAGCCGTCCGGATGCCGCCATGCGCAGCAGAGTCGGCGTGGTCCGGGTGTCGACCAGGCCGGTGGTGATCGTGACGTTCTTGATCCACAGGTCTTCCAGGTGCAGGGTCGCCGGCCTGCCGTGCACGCCGACGTTGGCGACGTGTCCGCCCGGGCGCACCATGCGGGTGCACATCTCGAACGTCTCGGGTATGCCCACGGCCTCGATGACGACGTCGGCTCCGAGTCCTCCGGTCAGGTCGGCGACCAGTTGCTCCGGGGTCTCCCGGGCGTCGGCCACCGCGTCGGCACCGAGTTTCCTGGCGGCCTCCAGCCGAGCGCCGGCCAGGTCCACGGCGACGATGCGCTCGGGGGCGAACAGCCGTGCCGTGGCCACGGCGGCCAGTCCGATGGGCCCGGCGCCCACCACGACGACCGTGTCCCCGGGGCGGACGCTCCCGTTGAGCACTCCCACCTCGTAGGCCGTCGGGAAGATGTCGGCCAGCAGTACGGCGTCCTGGTCGGTGACCGCGCCAGGCAGAGGGTGCGCGGAGAGGTCGGCGTATGGAACTCGTACGTACTCCGCCTGTGTGCCGTCGATCAGGTGGCCGAGGATCCAGCCGCCTCCGCCTAGGCACTGGCCGTACACGCCCTCACGGCAGTAGCGGCACCTTCCGCAGGCAGTGATGCAGGACACCAGGACGCGGTCTCCCGGACGTACGGTGCGCACGTCCGTGCCGACCTCGACGATCTCGCCGACCGCCTCGTGGCCGAGGACGGTTCCGGGGCGCACCTCGGGAACGTCCCCTTTCAGGATGTGCAGGTCCGTCCCGCAGATGGTGACGGCGTCGACCCGGACCACGGCGTCGGTGGGCTCCTTGAGGTCCGGGTCGGGTATGTCCTCCCACGCGGACCGGCCCGGCCCGTGGAACACGTAACCCTTCATCGCGATGCTCACCCTCTCTGCGCTCGGGAGCATCCGGAGCCTCGCTGACCAGCCTCCGCCGGGCGAGCCCTCGACCATCGGTACGACGGGGATTGCTCCACAACTCCAGACTCTCCCGGGGTTCGCATACGCGCTTGGGCCGGTCGGCCCTCGCGCCCCGCCTGTCGGCCCCGGCCTGGGACCGGCGCGCGTGCCACTTCTCAGTGGCCGGCCGCAACCGGACGTGCTCCGGCCCCGTCGGCCTCCCAGCAGGGCCGGTCGGCCCGGCTGGTCGGGACCGATTGCCTCTGCCCCGCCCGGTGAGCGCGCGATGCAATGGCAGTGCAGGTGGTGGCAGCCGCCACCACCGACCCACCGCAAGCCAGGAGGTGCGTCATGCGCTCCGTGAGCCGCACGGAAGCCGATCGGCACCCGACTCGCGACGTCGAGCGGCTGGACCTCCTTTGGCCCCGCACCCCGTGGCCGGATGCGCCGCACGGGCCAATAGCGACGTGGCCCGCCGACGGACCGCGCGAGGAGCAAGTGGTGGTGCCCGCCGGTCGGACGCACCTGACCGCAGGGCTCTCTCTGCCCGCCACGACCCGCGTCGTGCTGTCCATCGCCCACAGTGCCGGAGGCGGTCGCCCCGGTTCGTGGTACGAGTACACCGCCCCGCGCCTCCATCGCGCCGGGATCGGCACTCTGCTGCTCGGTCTGCTGACCGAGGAGGAGCGAAGTGACCGGCACAAGCTCTTCGACGTGGTGCTGCTGGCCCGGCGCCTGGAAACAGCGACGCAGTGGCTGCGCCAGGAGACCGGACTGCCCGTGGGGTACGTCGGGAGCGAAGCGGGTGCCGCTGCCGCGCTGCGGGCGGCAGCAGCCGATGACGACATCCGAGCCGTCGTCTCCCTGGCCGGCCGGCCGGAGCTGGCTGGCCCCTCGGCACTGGCCCGGGTACGGGCGCCGACCCTGTTCGTGGTCGGCGGCCTCGACCCCCAGGGCGCGGGCCTCAGTCGGCTCGCTGCCGACTGGATGAACTGTCCGCACCACGTCACGGTGGTGCCCGGCGCCACGGGCGTCCTGGCCGGTCCCGGAGCCGCCGAGGCCGTCGCGGATCTGATCCGCGACTGGATCACGAACGACCGTCCGGGAGTGAACACCACAACCCGGCATCCTGCACTTGCCTGACGGTGGATTCACTCGTCGCGGGCCGGGCTCCCCCGTCGGTATGGCGGTCAGCCCGACGTGGCCGTCCAGGTGGCCCGAGAGAGCCCGGGCACCTGGAACGCCGCGCACGGCGCCGCGTGCTAACGCCGCACCGTCCGACCTGTGGCGAGCTTCTCCACCAGACCGCCTGCCCACCACTCGATGGTCGCGAAGTCCCGGAAGTCCCCGCCCTTGCCACTCCGCAGGATCATGCCGCCGACCCACCCACGCGCACCCTCCCGCAGGCAGCCGCCGAAGGTGACGTGCTCGGTGACATCCAGTCGTCGCATGACCCGCTCGACGCCCGGCGCAGGAGGGATGTCCCGCTCCTGCGCCGAGGCGTCGAGCGGCCCACTGCTGAAAAACGCCACCGGACGGAGCCGCAATTCACCGCGGAACCTGCGTGCGAAGCGGCGGGCGTCCCTGTGCCAGCGTCCCGCGTAGAGCCCGCCGCCGACCACCACGGCGTCGTACGGTTTCACATCCGTCACCGACCGGGCGGGCAGCGCCTCGGCCGCGACGCCCTTCTCGCGCAGGACCGCGGCGACGGTCTCGGCGATCCGGGCCGTCGACCCGTTGGTCGATCCGTAGGCTACGAGCACCTTCTCCGGCATGGCGGTTCACCTTCTTTCGAGGGTCGGTCTACTGCTCACGTGCTGTCTCCTCAGCGGAGGCGGCGCAGATAGGGGTCCTGCGGGCGGCACGGCAGCAGGCGTGCACGGACGTCCAGGACCGTGAGGCCGCCGGATGTCGCGAGGACCGGGTTGAAGTCGGCCTCGGCCAGCTGCGGCAGGTCCTCGGACATCCGGGAGAGCCGGTGGAGAAGTTGCTCCAGGCCGTCGAGGTCGACGGGGTCCGAGCCGACCGAGCCGAAGAGCAGCGGAGCACAGCGCGGTGAGGTGATCAGGTCGTGCACGTCCAGGTCGGTGAGAGGGGCGAGACGGGCCGCCCGGTCGGCGAACACCTCCGTGGCGGTGCCGCCCAGTCCGAACACGACCAGCGGTCCGAAGACCTGGTCCTGGACGACACCGGCGAGCAGTTCGGTGCCGCGTTCCGCCAGCGGTTGCACGACGGCCCCGCTCATCAGCCGGGCGAAGCGTGTCCGGAGGTCCCGGTAGGCGCCCCGTACCTGGGATTCGCCCCGCAGGTCGAGACGAACGGCACGCTGCGCGCTCTTGTGCACCAGTCCCGGCCAGTACGCCTTCAGGACGACCCGGCCGTCCGGGCCGCCCAGACGCTCTGCGGCACGTACGGCGTCATCTTCGGTCTCCGCCCAGGCCCATGGGGACTGGGGGATGCCGTAGCAGCTCAGGAGTTCGGCGCACGTCCGCGGTCCGAGCCAGCCGCCGTCCGGGTGTGCGGTGAGCCAGTCGTCGGCCAGGGCGTGCGCACGTTGGGCGTCGATGCCGTCCGGGGTCCGCCTGGTGCCGGGCGGGCGGGCCAGCCAGGCCGTCCGGCGGGCAGCGTGGGCCAGCGCGCGTGCCACCGCGTGCGGTTCGGCGTAGGAGGGGATCGCTCCGCCTTCTGCGGCCGGCAGCAGGCGCACGGGCACGTCCTGCTCCAGACGGACCAGGACGACGGGGATGCGCCGTCTGCCGGGGCCCTGGGTGACGGCTCGTACCAGGTCGTCACCGGTCGCGGCGGCCACGGCCGTGGGGACGAGGGCGACCACGAGGGCGTCGACAACGCGGTGGGCGGTGAGGCGGTCGAGGCAGTCGCGCAGCTCGTCCTCGGCGACAGCGGCGGTGACGTCCACCGGGTTGCCGACGGCGGCCCCGTCGGGCAGCACGGCAAGCAGGTCCTGGACCAGTTCGGGGGTGGGGGTGGGCAGGACGAGCCCCTCCTCGGCACACGCGTCCGCGGCCAGTACGCCGGCTCCGCCCGCGTTGGTGACGACGGCGACCCTGGTCCCGGCGGGCAGAGGCTGGGCGTGGAACAGGGCTGCCGTCTCCAGCAGTTCTCCGATGGAGCGGGTCGCGGTGATGCCGGCCTGGGTGAACAGTGCCTGTCTGGTCAGGGTGCCGGTGGCCGCGGCGGCACTGTGGGACGCGGCGGCACGACGGCCCGCGTCGGTGCGGCCGGCGTCGACGGTCAGCAACGGCATCCGGCGGGTGACCCGCCGGGCGGTGCGGGAGAAGGCCCGCGGATTGCCGAAGGACTCCAGGTGCAGCAGGGCGAGGTCGGTGACGCCGTCGTTCTCCCACCACTGGAGCAGGTCGTTGCCGCTGACGTCGTACTTGTCGCCGAGCGAGGCGAACGTCGACACCCCGATACCCAGGCGGGACAGCCCGTCGAGCAGGGCGATGCCGACACCACCGGACTGAACGGCGATACCGGCGGTCCCGCGGCTCGGGTGTGCGGCGGCGAAGGTCGCGTCCATCCGCAGCGCCGGGTCGGTGTTGGCGGCACCGAGGCAGTTCGGGCCGACGAGGCGCATACCGTGGGTGCGGCACGCGGTGAGCAGCGCCCGTGCCTGAGCGGGGTCAAGACCCGCCGACACGACCACCAGGGCACGTGCGCCCGCCTTCCCGGAATCCTCCGCCACGCTGGGCACGGCGGCGGCCGGGGTGGCGATCACGACGAGGTCGGGCGGGACGGGCAGCGCCGTGACCGCGTGATACGACGGAACGCCGAGAAGTGCGTGGGCATGCGGGTTCACGGCGAACAACCGGCCGGTGAAGTTGCCGGTACGCAGGTGGCGAAGCACGGCGCGTCCCACGGAGCCTGGCCGTCGGCCGGCCCCGACGACGGCGACCGTCCGCGGTCTGAACAGCGGCTCCATGCTGGCCACGTCCGCGGTGCGCCCGCGATTCTCCACCGCCCTCAGATAGGTGTCGTCCTGGTCGAGCTCGATGATGCAGCATGTCTCGGGCCCGTCCATGCGGTGGGTGACACGCAACCCGAGGTCGGTGAACAGACGGAGCACTTCCCGGTTCTCGCTGAGTGCGTCGGCCACGAAAGACGTGAGGCCGTCGGCCCGGGCGGCGGACGCCAGGTGCTCGATGAGCAGGGTGCCCACGCCGTGGTGGTGCAAGCGGTCCGCGACGGCGACGGCCAGCTCGGCCGATCCCCGCTCCTCCCCTTCGTCGTACTCGGCGAGGCCGATGATCCGACCGCGCAGCTCGGCCACAAGCGCCCGGTGCCCTGGGCGGGGCGGCTCACAGGCGTGGTCTGCGGCGAGTGCGGCGGAGTGAGGACTCACGGCGAAGAAGCGCATCCGCAGGTTCTCGGGTGACATCTCCTCGTAGAGCCGATGGAGTTGATCGTGGTCCTCGGGTTCCACGGCGCGGATACGGACGGTGATGCCGTCCGCCAGCAGGGCGTGGATCGCGGGACGCCTCAGGTCATCCGTCATCGGTCTCTCCTCTCTCCTGGGCCGGGTTGCGTCGACCGGGCCCCCGTCGCTCCATGGCTCCGGTGCCGACGGCCTGGTAGCCGGGCGTCGGGCTCACCTCTGCTCGGGCACGACGACGACCGGGCAGGCCGAGCGGTGCAGTACGGAGTGGGCGACCCGGCCGAGCCGTCCGTGGGCGCGACGGCCGATCACCATCAGGTCGGCCTCGGCGGAAGCAGCGGGCAGCACGCTGCGCGCCGGGCCCTCGGCGGTGCGCCGACGCACAGCGATGTCGGACGGTGCGTCCTCCAGGGCTGCTTCCAGCTCCTTGGCTGCCCGTTCCTCGTACAGCCGGGCGGGCTCCCCCGTCAGCAGGGGGTGATCAACCGTCTCGTGGGCGGGGCAGCGCCAAGCCCGCACGACGGTCAGCGGCACGCGACGCAGGCGTGCCTCGGTGAAGGCGAACCGCAGGACGGACGCCGGTGCGTCGCCGAGACCGACAATGATCCTTCCGTGCCGTCCGGCGACAGCCCGGTTGTCGTGGTTGCCACGCAGCACGACAACCGGGCAGTCGCTCGCGGCGGCCACGGTCCGGCTGACGGACCCCAGCAGCCTGTCCGCGACACCGCTGCGGCCGCGGCTGCCCACGACGATCATGGACGAGTTGCGTCCGGCGCAGACCAGGGCGTGCTCAGCCTCGTCGGGCACCATTTCGGTGGTGACGGGTAGGTCGGGATGCCGACGCCGGACGCGCCGAGCGGCGGCCCGGAGGATGTCCTCGGCCTGCACCTGAGCGGACGGCTTGCCCAACACACGTGCGAGCGCCGCCCCTTCGTACCGCTCCCACAGCGCTCCGTAGAGCACAAGGAGGGGCACTCCGTGCAGGGCGGCCTCGTCGGCGGCCCAGTCGACGGCCCGCAGGCTGGGTTCGGAGCCGTCCACGCCGGCCACCAGTGGCAGATACATGACGCCTCCTCCTCGCGACGGGACCGTCAGGGGTGCGCGACGACGGCGACCGGTGCGGTGGCGTGGTGCAGCACCGCGTGGGTGACGGCGCCGATGTGCGCGCCGAACGGGTTGCGGCGGATGCGCCTGCCGACGACCACCAGGGACGCGTCGTGTGCGACGTCGACCAGGTGGCGGGCGGGACTGCCGGAGCGAGACACCTCGGCGACCTCGACGTCCGGGTACTTCTGTCGCCAGGGCAGGATCACCCGGGTGAGGTCGGCCGCCTTCCTGCGGGCCACTCCCTCGTCGGGCACGGAGCCGGCGGCCAGCACGTAGGGGTAGTAGGGCGGCAGTTGCCAGCCGCTGACCACGTGCAACGCCGTCCTGCGGCGTTGTGCCTCCTCGAAGGCGAAGGCGAGCACGTTGTCGTCCGGGCTGTCGATGTCGATGCCGACCACGACCGGCCGGAAAGCGGTGGCCGCGGACGGGATCCCGGCGGGATCCATGACGTGTTCGTCGGCGGCCATCTCACCGGCCCGTACGAGGACCACGGGAATCTCGGTGTGGGCGATCACGGACTGTCCGACGGAACCGACGAGGTATCCGCCAAGGCCGCTCAGGGCGCGGGAACCGAGGACGAGCAGTTCCGCCTCTTCGACGGCTTCGACCAGTGTGTTCGCCGGTGGGCCGGACCGCTGGTCGCAGCTCACCTCGACACCGGGGTGGCGCAGCCGGAGCCCTTCACCCATCTTCCGTGGGACATGCTCGGTCCAGTACTGGTGGGTTTCGGTGCCGAGAATCGGGTCCTCAGCCATGGGCGCCGGAACCGGCTCCCACACGTGCAGCAGCCGTACCGGCAGGTCGCGCAGCCCGGCCTCGCGGGCCGCCCACTCGGCGGCGGCATGGCTCTCGGGTGAACCGTCGATCCCCACCGTGATCGTGCGGGTCATGCTGCCCACCTCCTGTATCGGTCCTCTGATTTCAGCGTGTCCCGCGCCCGGTCCCAGGGACAGGGACCGCAGGTCCCCGGTCGCGGCCAAGAGTCCCCTCGCCGGGCCCCTACCACCGATCCTGTACGGCGCAGCCACTTCCGGCCGCGGACGACGGGAAGGCGGGCCCACAGGCGGCCGAGGCCGGGTACGTCACCGGCGGATCCAGCGGCCAGGGGGCGACGAGTACCGTCGCGTAGACGAGGTGGTAGTCGACGACGGGGTTCGTCGGCGTCAGCGCGGCGCCGATGCCGAGCAGATCGGCCGACGACGACACGCCGTGGTCCGACACCGATAGTGGTGCGCTTCGGGTACGGCCCCGAAGAATGAGCTCTACCGCGACGGGGCGTCGACCACATCCGGAGCCCATGACGCACGGAACAGGCAGACGGGGCCCAGACCGGCCTCGACGATCACGGCGTCGCTCCGGCGTCCTCCCCCTCCGCCCCATCCACGGGCACCCGCCACACAAGGCGGGTGCCTCCGTCCTGGGGGCGCTCCAGCCGCAGTTCTCCGCCGAGCTTTTGCGCGCGCTCTTCCATGTTGCGCAGTCCGCTGCGGCGGCCACCGGGCGGAATGCCGATGCCGTTGTCGGAGACCGTGAGCCGGACCCACTTGCCGTCGGTCTCCAGCGCGACGTCGGCATGGCTCGAGTGCGCGTGACGGGCGATGTTGGTCAGGGACTCCGTCATGACGGCGACGAGTTGGTCGGCGGTCTCCTTCGGTACGCGCGTGTCGAGCAGGCCCTCCATACGGACTCCGGGCGCGAAGCCCAACACCGGCGCTATCTCGGCAACTGCCCGGACCGCGCGGGCCCGCAGTGTGGACGACGCCGGGTCGTCCTCCCTGGAACGCAAGCCGAAGATCGTCGAGCGGATGATCTTGATCGTTTCATCCAGGTCGCCCACCGCGCGCTGCACGCGTTCCGCCGCCTTGTCGTGCTGGATGAACCGCCCTGCGCTCTGCAGAGTCATGGCCGTGGCGAACAAGCGCTGGATGGCCAGGTCGTGCAGGTCGCGGGCGATGCGGTCGCGGTCCTCCAGCAAGGCGATCTGCTCCGCGTCCCGGCGACGTTCCGCCAGTTCCATCGCCACCGCCGCCTGAGCGGCGAACACCTGTAGCGGTTGCGTCTCCTTCTCGGTGAACACGGGCCCGCCCGCCTCGCGGACCAGCAGCACCACGCCGCGCACGTGCTCGTCCGCACCAATGGGGACGGCCACCGCCGGCCCGAGGCCCGCGAACCGCGGCGGACCCGCCGTGATCCGTTCGTCGTGCGACACATCCTGACTGCTCACGGGCACGCTCCGGACGAACGCCTCCCCCATGAGGCTGCCGCGCACGGGCAGCACCCGTCCGCGCCAGGCCCCGGCCTCGCGTCCGATCGCCAGCTCCACCGCCAGCTCGTCGGTACCCGGCACCGGCAGGGCCACCACGCCGAGGGCGCAGGCCGTGATCTCCCGGGCCCGTTCGGCGATCAGCCGCAGCGCGCCGCCCTGTTCGGCGCCGGACATCAGCGTGTGCATGATCTCGGCGTTCACCTGAAGCCAGCGCTCACGCAGCCGGGTCTCCTCGTACAGCCGGGCGTTGTCGATCGCCACGCCCGCCGCTACGGCCAGGGTGGACAGCACCGACTCGTCGTCCTCGTCGAACACCTGCCCGCCGCGCTTCTCCGTCAGGTACAGGTTGCCGAAGACGTGGTCGCGGACCCGGATGGGGACGCCCAGGAAGCTGTTCATCGGGGGGTGGTGTGCCGGAAACCCGTAGGAGGCGGGGTGGTCGGACAGCTTGGCCAGACGCAACGGTTCCGGGTGCCTGATCAGCTCACCCAGGATGCCGTGTCCCTCGGGGAAGGGCCCGATGCGGGCGATCTCCTCCTCGCTGACGCCGACCGTGTGGAAGGCGGACAGCCGCCTGCCGTCCGGGCCGATCACGCCCAGCGCGGCGTACTCGGCGTCGACCAGCGTCGCCGCGGCCTCGACGATGCCGCGCAGGGCCTGCTCCAGGTCCAGTTCCCTGCCGACCGACAGCACCGCTTCCAGCAGACTGTGCACCCTGTCCCGAGTGCCGCGAGCCGCGTCCAGCCTGGCCTGCAACTCGCCCAGCAGTTCGTCCAGCCGCAGCTGCGGCAGGCGCACACTGGCCTCCCGCGTCTCCTCGGACTCGTCCACCGCCGGCCTCCACGCCCAGGGACAGTGCGGCTTTCCGACCGCCTACGTGCCACGGTAGCGGCTGCGGAGCGACCATGACACGGGAGCTCGCTGCTGCTTCGTGGCCGGCCGGAGATCACCGGGACAGGGGCTCGCGACGGCGCTCAGCGGCCTTCGGCTCGCATGCGGTCCTGCGCCTGGGTGGCGATGACGGCGGCCTGGATTCGCCGCTCCACACCGAGCTTGGCGAGCAGGCGGGAGATGTGGTTCTTGACGGTCTTCTCGGCCAGGTACAGACGCTGGCCGATCTGCCGGTTGGTCAGGCCCTCTCCGATGAGGGCCAGGATGTCCCGTTCCCGCTCGGTCAGACCGGGCAGCGCTTCCGGCTCCTCCCCTTGTTCCTCACCGCCCCGCAGCCGCGCCATCAGTCTCGCGGTGGCGCTCGGATCCAGCAGCGACTGGCCGCGGGCCACGGTGCGCACGGCGGAGACCAGGTCGGAGCCCTCGATCTGTTTCAGGACGTACCCGGCCGCGCCCGCCATGATCGAGTCGAGCAGTGCTTCCTCGTCGTCGAACGAGGTCAGCATCAGACAGGCCAGGTCCGGCATGCTCGACCGCAGCTCCCGGCAGACGCTCACCCCGTCGCCGTCCGGCAGGCGTACGTCCAGCACCGCCACGTCCGGACGCAGCGCAGGAACGCGCACCAGCGCCTGCTCGACGGTGGCCCCCTCACCGACCACGGTGATGTCCGGTTCGTCGTCCAGCAGGTCGTGAACACCCCGCCGGACGACCTCGTGATCATCAAGGAGGAAGACCTTGATCGCGGTCGCCCGGCCGGCCGGCTCGCTGTCCATCATCGATCGCTCCTCAAGGAGGCGTCCCGCCTACAGGGCCAGTCTTCCCCCGGCCGGGGCCGGGGGCCAGGGCCGGTCGGCCCTCCTTTTCCCGCGACGGGTGGACGCCATGCCCCGAGTGAGGTCGACGCCGATGCGTCGCACTGCATGCGCGGCGCCGGTCTGCGGCACCGCGCACCGGATGGTCCGGCAGGTGTCACGCCGCCTGCGGGACCACTGCCACCGGGCAGGCCGCGTGTTGCAGCAGGGTGTGAGTGACGCGTCCGAGCTGGAGGCCGAAGTGGCCCGACCTGTGCCGGGCACCCACGACGACCAGATCGGCGGCGGCCGACCGCGCCACCAGCACCTTTCGGGCCGGTCCTTCGATCGTCGCCCTGCGCAGTCGCACGCTCGGATGTGCCGTCACCGCTTCGGCGATCAAGGTGTCGATCAGGGCAGAAGCCCGCTCCTCGTGCTGATGCTCGGAACCGGCTGGTGCCCCGACATCGGTGCTCTCGTACTCCGGGCACCTCCAGGCCCGCACCACGTCCAGCTCGCAGCCCCTTGTCTCGGCCGCCTCGAATGCGAAGCGAACCGCCTCCCGGCTTGTGCCGGGGTCGCCTGCGCCCAGGAGGACGCGCTCGTGGGCGCCCGACAACGCGGACTTGTCACCTCGGACGACGATCACGGGACAGTCGGACCGGGCGGCGACGGCCAGGCTGACCGAGCCGAGCAGTGCTCCCTTGAGTTCCCCACGTCCTCGTGAGCCGGTGACCACGGCGGTGGCGTGCATCCCTTCGGCCAGGAGCGCGGACACCGCTTCCGCAGGCACGGTGTCCGTGGAGACCTCCAGGTCGGGGTCGTATCGCCGGACACGTTCGGCGGCAGTTCCGACGATGTTGTCCGCCATCACCTGCCCCGAGGAGCGCTCCCGGGTCATGGTCGGCAGGACGCCCTCGTACCGCTCCCACAAAGATGCGTAGACCAGGCGCAGCGGAAGCCGTCGACGCAGCGCCTCGTCCACCGCCCAGTCGATGGCCAGAAGACTGCCGTCCGACCCGTCGACGCCCACAACCAGGGGAAGTGCCATCATCCCCACCGCCTTCTCTCTTCCAGCCACCTCGTGCAGCGTGGGTTGCCACTTCTACGGTCGCACCGCCACGGCCGACGTGGCAGGGACTGTCTGGGCCCGCAAGGAGGGACCTTCGGCCCCGGACTAGCTAGGCGGTTTCATTTGGATCATTGGGTGGACCAGAGGAAGGTGTCTGTGCTGTGGCGTCCTGCCAGGTAGATGGTCGTCTTCGCGTAGCGGGTGGCGGTGTCGCGCTAAATGCTTACGGCGGTTGCTGCGCCGGCTTTGGGTGCGCGGCCGCGCTGCTGAGCCGGGAGCGGGCGGCGAGTGAGCAGACCTTGGCCGTCGTGCGGGAGCGGCTGCAGGTCTGCTCAGCGGACCTGCAGCTTGGGGGATCAGTTTGCTGGAGGGAGTGGCAGGACGAGGCGGAAGGTGACGCCGCGGTCTTGGCCCGTGTCGAGTTCGAGGCGGCCGCTGTGGCCTTGGGCGATGGCCGTGGCGATGGCTAGGCCCAGTCCGGAGCCGCCTCGTGCTCGGGTGCGTGCGGGGTCCGCCCGGTAGAAGCGCTCGAACACGCGCTCCGCGTGGGTGGCCGTCAGCCCGGGACCGTCGTCTTCGACTTCGATGACGGCGACTCGGGTTCCGGCCGGGAAGGGTGGTGCCATGCTGACGCGTCCCAGTGCGTCGGTGCCACCGGTGCGGGCACCGGCCCGGCCCGCTCCTACGCGCACGTGGATCCGGGTGCCGGGTGGGGTGTGGGTGTGGGCGTTCGCCAGCAGGTTATCGACGATCTGCCGGAGACGGTGGGGGTCTCCCACGGCTTCCACCACATCTAGTTCCCCCTCTCCCTCCCCGTCGGTGTCGGCGGTGCGCTCGCGTAGGGGGGACAGGCTCACGGGGTGATTCGGTCGCTGCAGGGCTGCCGCGCTCACCGCGTCTGCCGCAAGGGACAACAGGTCTACATATTCCTGCTGGTAGTCGGGGTGCCGGTCCAGCTGGGCGAGTAGTTGAAGGTCGTCGACGAGCAGGCTCATCCGCTCCGCGTTCTGGGCGATGTGCCGGTCGGCTTCCTGCCGTTCCTTGGCGGTGCGGCGGTCGGAGCGCAGCGCGAGCTGGGCGAACCCCTGGATGGCGGTCAGCGGAGTGCGCAGTTCGTGTCCGGCGTCGGCGACGAAGCGGCGCAGCCGCCCCTCTGAGGTCTCGCGCTCGTGCAGGGCCTGCTGGAGTCGGTCGAGCATGGTGTTCAGTACGGTGCCGAGCCGTCCGATCTCGGTGTGCGGGTCGGTGTCCGGCAGCCGCAGGTCGAGCTGCCCGGCGGTGATGGCCTCGGCGGTGCGCTCCATGCGGGTCAGCGGCAGCAGGCTGAGCCGGACCACTCCACGGCCCAGTACCCACAGGGCTGCCACGGTGATGACGAGGAGCAGGCCGTTCAGCCAGAGGATCTTTGACGTCGCCCCGTCCACGGTGTCGAGTGGCAGGGCGATGACGACGGTCAGGTCGCGTGGTCCGTCCCGGCGCAGGACGCGCCAGTTCCCGTCTCCGGTCTCGGCTGCCACCGAGGTCGGGCTGCCTTCGGTCGGCAGGCGGTCGATGCTGTCGGGGAGCCGGGGGCCCGGCTTGTCGTCGGAGCCGAGTGTCTGGGGCAGGCGGTTGCCGCGGGCGTCGTAGAAGTAGACGTGGAAGTCCGAGGGCAGCGCCCCGGCTTCCGGCTTGCGGGGGCGGCGTGTGTCGAGGAGGGCGGAGGCAGGCATGGGCCGGAAGTCGGCGAGCCGCTGGTCGACGCCGTCGAGGAGCCAGGACCGCAGGACGAGGAAGCCGATCAGCTCGGCGGCCAGCACGGCCAGGGTGGCCAGCACGGTGACCCCGAGGACGAGACGCCGGCGCAGTGAGCGGGGCGCGCGGAGGCCGGTCAACGGTCCGCTGCCCCGTGGCCCGTGCGCGGCAGCCGCAGGCTGTAGCCCACGCCGCGGACGGTGTGGATGAGGGGCGGGTCGAAGCGGTCGATCTTCTTGCGCAGGTACTTGATGTAGGTCTCGACCACGCGGGTGTCGCCCGCGAAATCGTACTGCCAGACATGGTCGAGGATCTGGGCTTTGCTCACGACCCGGCCGGCGTTGTCCAGGAGGTAGGACAGCAGCTTGAACTCGGTCGGTGAGAGCTGTACGTACTGGCCGGCCCGGTGCACCTCGTGTGCCCTCTCGTCGAGTTCGAGGTCGGCGTAGCGCACGACGGTGTCCGGCAGCAGGGCCCCGGGACCGAGGGTTCGCCGCAGGATGGCCTGGATGCGCAGGAGTACTTCCTCGATGTTGAAGGGTTTGGTGACGTAGTCGTCAGCGCCGATACTCAGCCCTTTGATGCGGTCGTCCACGCCGGTGCGTGCGGTGAGCAGAAGAACGGGCACGAGGTTGCCGGCCGTGCGCAGCCGGCGGGTCACCTCGTAGCCGTCGAGGTCGGGCAGCATGACGTCCAGCAGGATCAGGTCGGGCTGCAGGCGCGCGGCCTCGGCCAGCGCGGCGACTCCCGTGTCCGTGCTCCGCACGTGGTAGCCGGTGAGACTCAGCGTCGATTCAAGCAGCGTGCGGATGCTGGGCTCGTCCTCGACGACGAGAAGCCGGTGCTGCCGGTTCTCTTCGGTCCGCTCGGTCATGTCGGCACTACGTTCCGTTCTCTCCCCAGGCCCGGCACTCGCCGGCCCGTCGTGGAGGCTATCCCCGCACCGGGGTCCGGCGCGTCGTCGGCGTGTGGGGCGCGCCGGGCCCGGTGCGGTTGCGCAGCGGCGTTGTGTCAGGCCGCCAGCTTGCCCTTGCGGAGCGTGATGGCCCTGGGGGCGTGTTTGGCCAGGTGGGAGTCGTGCGTGACCATGATGAAGGTGAGTCCGTCCTCCTTGCAGCGGGTCTGCAGGACGTCCATGATCTCGTCGCGGGTGGACTCGTCGAGGTTGCCCGTCGGTTCGTCCGCGAGCAGGACCTGTGGCTTCTTGACCAGGGCCCGGGCTATGGCCACTCGCTGCTGCTGGCCGCCGGACAGCTCGCTGGGCACGTGGCCCAGCCGCTCTCCCAGCCCGACCGAGGTGAGGGCCTCGGCGGCCAGGTCGCGTCGCTCCTTCGGCTTGACGCCCAGCGGCACGAGGGCCGTTTCGACGTTCTCCTGGGCGGTGAGGGTGGGGATGAGGTTGAAGCTCTGGAAGACGAAGCCGATCTTCTCGCTGCGCAGGCGGGTCAGGCGGGCCTCGGGCAGCTTCGCCAGGTCGATGCCGTCGAGCAGCACACTGCCGGAGGTCGGCCGGTCCAGGCCGCCGAGCATCTGCAGGAGGGTCGACTTGCCGCCGCCGGTGGGGCCCTTGATGACCAGGTAGTCGCCTGCGGTGATGGTGAGGTCCACTCCGGCGAGCGCGTCGACGACGCCCTTGCCGCGGGTGTAGCGCCGGGTGACGCCGGTGAGTTCGTACATGGTGTGGTTGCTCCTGCGGAGGTGGGACGAGGGCCGGTCAGGCGACGCGGGAGAGGGCGTCGGCGGGGCGGAGCCGGGAGGCGCGCCACCCGCCGAAGCCACCGGCGACGAGGCCGCCCGCGACGGCGAGGCCGACGGCCAGGATGATCACGGAGAGGCTGACCGGCGCGGTGAGCACCACGTCCAGCGTCCGTGCGGCGGTTTCGCGTGCGGCGCCGCCGCCCATTCCGCCACCGCGACCGCCCATGCCTCCACCGCCACCGGGGCCACTCATACCGCCGCCGGAAGCGCCCAGTTCCGCGGAGAGCGAGGGCCCGAACGCCGTAACCGCCCACGCGCCGGCCAGGCCCAGCCCGATGCCCAGCGCGCCACCGACCAGGCCCGTCACGACGGCCTCGCCGACGACCTGCCCGGTGACCCGGCGCGAGCGCCAGCCCAGGGCCTTGAGGGTGCCGAACTCCCGCACGCGCCGGGCGACGGCGGACGAGGTGAGCAGGCCGGCGACCAGGAACGCCGCCGCCAGGACCACCACGGACAGCCAGCGGCCGACCGTCTCGGCGAGGCCGGAGGCGGTGGACAGCGACCCCGAGACGGTGTCCGCCAAGTCCTCGGAGGTGGTCACAGTCGCGTCCGGAACCGCCTTGAGCACCGCCGATTCCACCGCACCGAGCTGCTGTGCGTCGTCGGCCTGTACGTAGACGGTGGTGATCTTGTCCTTGGCGTCGGCCAGGGTCTGCGCCTGGACGAGCGGCAGGTAGACGTTGGCGGCGGCGTCCCCGCTGGTCGCCGTGGCCACGCCGATGATCTCGAACTTCGTTTCGCTCACCGTGACCGTGTCACCGATGGCGAGCTTCTTCTCCTGGGCGTAGGCGCTGTCCACCACGGCCACCTTCGCCGATGCCTCCGACGTCTCGAAGCCGCGTCCGTCGGTGATCTCCGAGGAAGACAGCGGACCCATATCCGGATGCGCGACGTCCGTGCCGTACACGGTGAAGCTGTCGATGGAGAAGTCGGCACCGCCTCCCGTCACGTCACCGGTCGGCCCGCCGCCTCCTGCGCCCGGCCGCTGCTGGAACTGGCCGCGGCTGAACTCGCCGTCGACCTTGACCACGTTAAGGCTGAGCCCGCCCACGGCGTCCGCCACACCGTCCGCCTTCGCCACGGACGAGACGGTGGCGGCGTCCAGGGTCTGCAAACCCTGCACCATGACCCGGTCGCTGCTCTGCTGCTCGCCGTCCTCCCCGTCGCCTGCGTCGAAGCGGAACCGCGGCCGCTCGCCACCGTCCTCCGACGGTGGCTCTGGAGCCTTGGTGACGGTCATGTCGGTACCGAGCCCGTAAAGGGATTCCAGGACCTGGTCCTGGGCCTTGCCCATGCCGGTCGAGACAGCGTTGACCACGATGACAAGAGCGATACCGAGAGCCAGCCCGGAAGCGACGACCAGCGCCGACTTTCTCCGGCGGCGCAGCTCGCGACGCAGATAGGTAAAGAACATGCGCCGCACGCTAAGCGGACGACCTGGCAGCACCGTGAGCATCGTGTGAGAGAACACCGAGAGTCCCACCGCAACGGACACCGTACTTGGCCCGTGATGACGCCCTTCTCATCGGGCCGACCAGAGAAAATGCCCGCGATGTGGAGTCCGGCCAGGTATATGGTCGCGGTCTTCTCAGAACGAGTGGCGATGCCACGCCACTGCTTGAGGCGGTTGATGCACCGCTCGACGGTGTTGCGCTGCTTGTACGCCGCCCGGTCGAAGACAGGCGGCCTGCCACCGGTTCTTCCGCGCCGCACCCGGTTGGGCCGTAGGTCGGCCCGTTCCGGGATCACCGCGCGGATACCGCGTCTGCGCAGGTGAATGCGGACTTCACGCGAGGAGTACGCCTAATGGGAAGTGAAGGCTGGTGGAAGCTGACCTTCAGGGGCGCGAGCCAAGCCTTTGAGTATGCCCGGGCCTGAAAGCCCTGTTGACAAGACGAGGCTGGCTCGCGCCCAGCAATCTGGGCATGAGTGCTCGGATTGAGGGCCGGTTCTGTCTATTTGGGCCTCGAAGTGGTCCTGTTGCTGCGGGCCGGCCCGTCTGCGGCCACGGGGCGGTTTGCTGTCCGTCGTCCGAGCCGGTTGTGCGGATCACCTCTCAGCTCTGCCTTGAGCTTTCAGCTCTGACGCAGACCGAGGGCCGCATGACTCGCTGGGGTTGCGAACGGCTGGTGGGATGACGTGCCTTGAGCACTTCCATTAGAAGCCGTTGTCTTTCCGAGAGTGACGGGTTCGTTTCCGCTGGTCAGGTGTAGGGGTGGTGTTTCGGCGGGAGGGACGGGGTGTTGTGTCGTCTCTTCGGTGGAGGTGCCCGGATGCCGTCGGTGATGGGGTTGCTGGAGGAGCGTGAACGCGCCGCTCGGCAGCGGGTGGATGCTCTCCAGGCCGAGCTGCGGGAGGCCGAGGCGGTGTGGGAGCGGTTCGTGATCGCCCGTGAGACGGTGGGCGAGGTTCTGGCGGAGCCTCGCGGAGGCGAGGACGTGGCGCCGGTCGTGGTGGCCGGCGAACGGCCGGTGCAGGTCAAGCAGGCGGTGCCCGGCTCAGTGGTGCCGCACTGGGAGGAAGGGCTCGCCCCGGCGGTTCTCGCGCCGGACTACCAGCGGATCAGGGACGCCCTGGCCTGCGGGAACGGGATGCCCGGGGAGGCGATGGACTGCCGTCAACTCGCGGTAGCCCTCGGTCTGGAGCCGGTCCCGGCGAAGGTGGAGGGGGTGCGGTCGAAAGCCAAGCGGCTGGCCGTGCGGGGCTGGCTGGCTGGCTGGCTGGCTGGCTGGCGGAGCAACGGCCGGGACTGTTCAGCGTGCCCGTCGGGCGAGGCGGCGGCTCATGACCATGCTCATCGCCCACTTGATCACCGCCTCCGAGGTGTCGGTGCGCGTCTCGTAGTCGCGGGCCAGCCGGCGTGAGTGCATCAGCCATGCGAAGGTGCGCTCCACCAGCCACCTCTTCGGCAGCACGGTGAACCCGCTGGTGTCGTCGCTGCGTCTGACCACGGTCAGCGCGACGCGCAGGACACCACGGGCGAAGTCGACCGGGCGCCCGGTGTACCCACCGTCGGCCCACACCCGCGTGACGCGCCAGTGCCGCTCGCGCAGCCGGACCAGCAGTGTCTGCCCTGCGTCCCGGTCGGTGACCGAGGCCGCGGTCACCATCACGGCCAGCAGCAGTCCGAGGGTGTCCACCACGATGTGCCGCTTGCGGCCGTTGACTTTCTTCCCGCCGTCGAAGCCCCTGGTCGAGGCAGGCACCGATGCGGCTCCCTTCACCGACTGCGCATCGATGATGCCGGCCGTCGGCTCCGCATCCCGGCCCGCAACCACGCGGACCCGGTCGCGCAGCCGGTCGTGGAACTCCGAGGTCAGACCCTTGTCCCGCCAGCGCCGGAAGAAGGCGTAGACGCGGTCCCACGCGGGGAAGTCCGTGGGCAGCGCCCGCCAGATGATGCCGCCCGCGACCAGGTAGCGCACAGCGTCGACCATCTGACGGTGGCAATAGCTCTCCGGTTGCCCGCCGCGGCCCTCCAACCAGCCGGGAACCGGCATCGCGTCGCGCACAACCGCCCACTCCGCGTCGCTCATGTCGGACGGATATCTCGGCCGCCTGTACGCCCGGTCCCCGGCGTTCCCGAACCGGTGTGCGAGACAATCACAGTCCAGGGAAGCTTGGTTGGACGACATCGACGCCGGCACGGAAGACTGCAGCACCAGGGGCCTCCTGTTGCTCGGTTGGATTCGACACCCTCGAGCTGTGCGGGAGGCCCCGCTCTCATGCCCGGCCAACCAGAAGATCACCCGACCGAGTCGACGACCTCGAACTCACGCTCACCCAGGTCGATAGAGCAACGGCTTCTTAGGGAGCACGCGCACCCTGCACAGGGTCTGACCTGGGAAAGAGTCGTGGCGAAGGAGGACCGGATGGCGAATGCCGAGTTACCGACGCCAGTGTTCTGTGGCGTGGACTGGGCCGAAGACCAGCATGACATTGCACTGGTCGATGCTGGTGGAAGGCAACTCACCAAGGTGAGGATCGGCGACGATGCTGCAGGGTTTACCCAGCTCACGGACCTGCTGGCCGAACATGGCGACAGCGAGGCTGCCCCGATCCCCGTGGCGATCGAGACGTCACGCGGACTCCTCGTCGCCTGCCTGAGGGCCACCGGGCGGCCGGTATTCGCGATCAACCCGCTGGCAGTTGCCCGATACCGAGATCGCCACTCCGTTGCCCGCAAGAAGTCAGACGCCGTCGACGCCGCGGTCCTGGCCAACATCCTGCGAACCGACATGGCCGCCCACCGGCCGCTGCCCGCGGACTCTGAGCTCGTCCAGGCCATCGCCGTGCTCGCCCGGGCCCAACAAGACGCTGTCTGGGCTCGCGGCCAGGCCCACAACAAGCTTCGCTCCCAGCTCAGAGAGTTCTACCCTGCAATCCTCGATGCCTTCGCCCAGCACAAGCACGGTCTGTGTTCGAGGGAAGCCCGCACCATCCTGGCCGCAGCACCGACCCCCACCATGGCTGCGAAGCTGACACGGCGACGCCTGCAGACACTGCTCAAGCAGGCCGGCCGCATCCGCGGCATCCAGGCCGACGCCGAAAGGCTCCACGAGGTCTTCAAACGCGACTACCTCCACCAGCTCCCGCAGGTCGAGACAGCTCTCGGGCATCAGACATCCGCTCTGCTCAGGCAGCTGAACACCGCCTGTGACAACGCCGACCAGCTCGAAGAAGCCGTCACGCAGGTCTTCGAAGAGCATCCGGATGCACCGATCATCCGCAGCTTTCCAGGCCTTGCCGCACTGACCGGCGCCCGAATCCTGGCAGAGATCGGCGACGACCGGGCCCGATTCGCCAACGCCGGATCCTTGAAGGCATACGCGGGAAGCGCCCCGGTCACCAGAGCCAGCGGCAAGAGCTGCAAGGTCATGAGCCGCAAGGTCAAGAACCAGCGACTGGCTGCCGTCGGCTACGTCTGGGCCTTCGTCTCTCTCACCAGGTCACCCGGCGCCAGAGCCCACTACGACCGCCGACGAGCAGCTGGCGACCGTCACGTCGCGGCACAGCGGAACCTCTTCAATCGCTTCATGGGCATGCTGTTCCACTGCCTCAAGAACGGTCACACCTACGACGAAGCAATCGCCTTCCCACAGCTCTCAGCCGGACATATCGCAACGGCAGCTTGACGCTTATCCGCGTGGGATGTCTTGTCGGCCAGGATCATGTCCGGCCTGGTGCGAGGTCGTCCACGGCGTCGAGGCCCGCGCAGGCCAGCCAGCACCTGGGTGAAGGCGGGTGCCTCGCCAGCCTGTCCGGCGGTGAGGACGAACGTCAGGGGCCGGCACCGGCCGTCGGCCGCAAGGTGGATCTTCGTAGTCAGTCCGCCGCGGGAGCGACCGATGGCGTGGTCGTCCGGCTCACCGTCAGGGGCCCCTTTTTGCGGGCCCCGGACGCGTGCTGGTGAGCGCGCACGATCGTGGAGTCCACCGAGACCGCCCAGGCCAGGTGCTCATCCGCGTCGGCCTGGGCCACCAGCGCGGTGAACACCCGCTCCCAGGTGCCATCGACAGCCCACATCCGCAGCCGTTGGTAGACGCCCCGCCAGTTGCCGTACTTCTCCGGCAGGTGCACCCATTGGGTGCCAGTCTGGAACTTGTAGGCGACCGCGTCGATCACCTCACGATGATCCCGCCAACGGCCACCCCGCTTCGGCGTCCGGTCCGGGAGCAACGGCTCGTTCCGCGCCCACTGCGCATCAGTCAACGGCACACCCGGACCAACGACCGACTGGTACAAACGAAACTGCCTAGGCCGACCGGGGCCGCGCCATGACCCCAGAGGCCCCTGGTCCGGCCCCCGCACGTGAGTGAGGCTGTGAATCAGGGGATTACCGCGAGACGAGGCGATCGTCATGGAACGGCTCCAGATGACAAGGCGCCCGCGCCCACCGCGTCGGCCGGATCCACCCGACCTGCGTACACCGTCGGGACGCCCCATGCCGTACTAGCCGATGTTCCGGGCGACCGACCACGGCCGAGTCCGGGCCGGCCGACGGCCCGGGTCCCACCGAGGCTTCCGCCCGGTCGACGATGACGCCGTGCGATGCGCCGTTGGTGGTCCCACGACCACCGAAGATCCCGAGTGCGCAGCCGGCGACGTGCTCACAGACACCCGCCTCCCACGGACACCACTTCCCGGACGTCCCAGGAAGGAGCGCCCTCATGAACGCCACCAGCCTCCCGCCCGCTCACGAGGACGAGGCGGCTCTGCTCGACCACGGGGCGGGCGGCCGGATGACCGGCGACCTGCTGGACACCATTGGCTGCCCGCTCTCGGCGGACGACCGGGCGCCCTGGAGGACGCTGCCCTGCTGCCCGACCACCCCGACCTCGTGATCAGCACCGACGGCTTCGTCGTCAGCCCACTCTTCTTCCCCGGAGGCGACATCGGCTCCCTGGCCGTCTGCGGCACGGTCAACGACCTGGCCATGCGCGGTGCCCGACCGATCGCCCTGGCCGTAGCTCTGATCATCGAGGAAGGATTTGCCCTTGCCGAACTCCGCGCGGTGACTCGCTCCTTGCGCGCGGCGGCCCTCGACGTCGGAGTACCCGTCGTCACTGGCGACACGAAGGTCGTGGGACACGGCGCGGTGGACAAGGTGTTCATCACCACCCACCGGCGTCGGCCAGCGGCACCTGGCGCTGCGCCCGTCCGCCTCGCTCGCCCGCCCCGGGGACGCGGTGCTGCTCTCCGGCCCGATCGGCCTGCACGGTACGGCGATCCTGTCGACACGCGAAGGACTGGCCTGCCACGGCGTCGCCTCGGACAGCAGACCTCTGCACCGGCTCGTCGAGGCGCTGGCACCCATCGGGCGGAGCATCCACAGCCTGCGTGATCCCACCCGGGGCGGCCTTCACCACAGCACTCAACGAGATCGCCCGTGACTCGGAGGTGGTGGTCGAGATCGACGCGGGCTCCGTTCCGGTCCCCGAGGCGGTCGTCTCGGCTGTGACCTGCTCGGCCTGGATCCACTGACCGTGGCCGGCGCCGGATGCCTGGTAGCTTTCGTCGCCCCCGCGGACGAGGCCGACGCGCTCACCGCGCTGCGCTCGCTCCCGGAGGGACGGAACGCAGTGCGTATCGGCGAGGCACCGCCGGTCGAGTCGTCCTACGCACGCCTGCAGGGATCCGACGCGTGATCGACATGCCGCTCGGCGAGCAGCTACCCCGAATCTACTGACCCGACGACTTTCCGCGCACCACAGTCGGTACCCGGACAGCGGTGCGCGGGCAAGCAGATCGGGCCGGACCGGCAGCCCCTTACAGCGCGCTTGTGGTCTCACCCTCCCGCCCGCACTTCCGGGACCGATCACTGGCGGAAGGAACGGGGAGGGGCCGTACGACCTGTCACGGTCTGCGGGAAGAGGCCGTGCGGCCCTTCCCCGCGTTGCAACAGCGCGAAAGACTGGACTCAGGCAGGAACCTCGACCGTCGCGAGCAGGTGACTGCGATGTCGGAAGTGACCACCACCGACCTGTACGAAGTCACCATGGCCCTGTCGTATCTGCGTGAGGACATGAATGAATCGGCGCCCTTCAGCCTCTTCGTCCGCTCACTGCCTCCCGAGCGGGGCTTCCTCGTGAGCGCGGGGACGGAACCGGCGCTCGACTACCTCAGTGATTTCCACGTCACCGCCGCCGACCTGGAGGTGTTCGCCTCGTCTACGCGGTCGGCACCCGTGTCGGCACCTCCGCCGACGCTCCCTACATCGATTCCGCCTACAAGCTCGTGGAGTACGACGGCCACCCGGTCATGAAACTGGCGTCGGGCAAGACGACGCTGCCGGGGAGCAAGCAGGTGTACCGACGTCCGGGCCACCCGGACATCATCCCGCTACGGGAGGAAGAGGCACCGGCCGGTGCGGAACCACTCCTTCGCACGCTGATGCGCGACGGACGTCGCTTGAGCCAGCCAGACACCCTGCCCGCGGCACGTGTCCGCCTGACGGCGGACCCGGCGGCGCTCTTCCCTCCGAGACCCTCCGGCTACGCGCTCCTCAGCCGGGGCGGGCCGTAATCTCGGAGCGGCTGTCCGGGCTGGCGGAAGGGCTTCGGGAACAACTGCTCGCCTCGCACCTCCTCCCCGAGGCCCAAGGGGCACCGGGTACACGGCGTGAACCACCGATGTAGTCAGCTGGCGCGTCACGCCGACAACGGGCAGCGTGGACAGAGACGGGAAGCACGTACGAGTGAGGTGGCCATGCAATCCTCTGAGCCGACAGCACGCGTGGTCGTGGGCGTGGACGGGTCCCCTTCCTCCTACGCCGCGCTGCGCTGGGCGGATCGGTACGCGCGCACCATCGGTGGTGTCGTGGAGGCGATCCACGTGTGGGACACACCGTCCGCGGCGGGCTTCACCGGTCCCGCCATCGACCCCGACTTCGACCTCCAGCAGGCCCGTGAGCGATTCTCCGAGGAGCTGCATGCCATCTTCCCGGACGAACGGCCGCCGGGTCTCAAGGAGGTACTCGTCGAGGGTGACCCGTCGGAGATCTTGATCCGCGCCTCGGAAGGGGCCGACCTCCTCGTGGTGGGCCGCCGCGGCAGGGGCGCGTTCGCCCGGGCCATGCTTGGTTCGGTCAGCCAGCGCTGCGCTCAGCATGCAGCCTGCCCGGTCGTCGTCGTCCGCCGGGAGCGGGAAACAGACCCCGCCCACTGAGCCGCCGGGGATTAGGGACGCTCGGGTAGGTCACGGCGCTGGCCACCTGAATCACAGGCGACTTACACGCCACCGTCGCTCAAAACCCGCAGCTCCATCTCCGCAGGACTGGCCACCGGGTTCGTCACTGTGCAGTGGGACACCACCGCACGCAGGGCAGCCACTTCCTCCGGCGGCAGCTCCGGCGCCACGACGGTCAGGGACAGGGAAGCCACCCGAGCCGGCCGGTCGTCCACCATTCGGAACTCTGCGCGGACACGGAGGTCGGCACGGACGGCACCGTGCCAGTCGAGGAAGCGTCCGGCACAGTGCGCCGCGCACGAGGCCACCGCCGCGACCAACAGCTCCCCGGGTGCCGGAGCCGTGTCCTTCCCTCCGCCCGTGAGCGGCTGGTCGACGGTCAGCTCATGCCGGCGGATCCGTATCGCGTAAGCATCCCCGGCCGCCGACAGCACCTCGACCACTCCGAGTGCTTCAGCGGCTTGCGGATCCACGGCCGCAGCCTGGTA
Organism: Streptomyces sp. M92; assembly: GCF_028473745.1. Lineage (NCBI taxonomy): Bacteria > Bacillati > Actinomycetota > Actinomycetes > Kitasatosporales > Streptomycetaceae > Streptomyces > Streptomyces sp. M92. The sequence continues at coordinate 4,256,848 of NZ_CP101137.1, read as the reverse complement.
CAGCAGCAGCCCCGCAAGGCGCCGCGCCTCCGTAGCGGTGAGCGACGCCCACAGTTCGTCCGCGTCGTGGGAGGAGAACGACGTGTCCAGGACGACTCGCCCCAGCTGCGCGGGCAGTCCTTGGGGCGCGAATCGTGTGACGTTGATCGTGCGGCCGCAGCGAGTCTGCAGTTTCATCATGTCTCCCGACGGGTCTACGTCCGGTCGGCTCCGTCACGTCGGCCGAATCGATTCCATTGCCGCGCCCAACGGCGCACCCCTCACAACTCGGCTGCCGAGGTGATGCGCCGCCCGGTCAGACGTTCCATGTCCACGGCCAGCCAGTCGATCCGCCGTCCACCCGCCCAGGGCCTGGTGTGCGCGGCCTCGTCCAGCCGTTTCGCCTCAACCGGATCTGTCACGGCCCGGCAACGACCCACGACCAGGACGCTCCATCCCTGGCTCATGGCGTCTTCCACCTGGTCGACCTCGAAGGCGACCCGCTGGTCCACGGCCGAGGCCGTTGCGGAGCCGGGGGCGGCACGGAAGGCCACGGCCCCATCCGCCACCTCGTAATTGACCGGAAACACGGCAGGACCATGCTTCGAAGTGAACGCGATGCGTCCCACTCCATGAGTGGCGAGCAGGCCCCGGCACTCCTCTTCGCCGAGGTCGAGCAGGTGCGGGTCGCGCAGCGCCGATCCCCGCCCGGGCGGTCGGTCCGTGCCACCTCCCTGCAATGCGCCGTACGTCGTCCCCAAGGCGTCTGCCAGCCGCACCAGAGTGCCGGAGCCCGGGTCGGCTGTATGCGTCTCCAAGTAAGACAGATAGCCGGGTGCCATTCGTGCTCTCTCGGCAACCGCTTCGATGCTGAGACCCTTGCGATGACGGGCTGCGGCCAGGCGCCGCCCCACGTCCCCCGCGTCACCGCCGTACACCGAGCCATGGTGAGTCCGGTCAGCAGTCCGCGTCGCCTGCGGCATAGGCCGCCGCGGTTCCCCGAGCCGGTCCACATGCGCGTCGGGGCCGGGGAACACCAGCGTGACGTCCCCGGTGTCCGACCAGCGCACGTCGTACGGGGGCGTCCCATCGTCGTGGTGCAGGCCGACTATCTCACCGTCCCGCCGAGTAACACCGGTGGAAGGGCTCTCGACGACAAGCCGGTCGCCAACGTGTGCGTACATGACCGTCCCTCTCCGTCGATGAGGCTCTCCACCCTGGGTTACGCGCCGGCGCCGTGCCCACTAGACGGCTGAGGGTCCCGACGTGGTGCCGAACGGCCCTCTTCACGCGTGCACGAAGGCTTAACGGCCGGTCCCCCACGAGCGTGGTGGTGACCTGACAGGGCGGCTGCGTCGGCTCTCTGCGGGCATCGACGGGAGGCGATCTCCTCGTCGGCCGTCCGCACGTCGACGCGTCGTAGACGTCCTACGGAGCACCGCGAACGATCAGGGCCGGACGACCCATGAGGAACCCGGGCGGTGCCCGAAGGGCCCCTGTCGCACCGGATCCCATGGCGTGAGGCTGGAGACGACAGCCGGAGGTGGTCACGATGCGCGGGAACAGAACCATTCGACGGTCTCTGTGGCGCTGGCGCCGCAATCCGTTGCGTCGGCGCGAGGACGTGCTCGAGGCATGGATCCTGCTGATCGTCTGGCTCGTCATCGCTCTGGTGGGCCCCGTCGCAGGAGTGCTCGGGGCGCAGGTCTCCGCCCAGAGCGCCGCGCAGCGACGCGCGGAACGCCATGCCGTCACCGCCACGCTCGTGTCGGACGTACCCCACAACGCTCTGGCCGACGGGACGACGGGGGGCCGCGTCGACGCGACCGTGCGCTGGACGGCGTCCGACGGTAGCCAGCACTCGAGCAAGGCCGCGGTCGACGGAGGACTCAAGGCGGGTTCCCGAGTGTCGATCTGGACGGACCGGCAGAACAACTTGACGCCCGCGCCCCCGACCGTGACACAGGCAGGCGTGGACGCCGCCTTCATGGGCGCCGCCTCGTCGTTCGCCGTCGTCACGGCGGCGGCTGCCGGCTACTACGGAGCCAGATTGGTCCTCAACCGTCGGCGTCGCACGGCGTTGGAGGACGAGTGGCAGCAGATCGGATCCCAGTGGGGACGCACGGCCAGCTGAGCCGAGCCCCGTGGGGCCTGATGACCCGATGTCCCGGAGCGTCGCCGGGGAAGAGTTCTCCGCCGCCCACCGGGCTCCGAGTGGAGCATCTCCACAAGTTCTGAAGCGCGCCACACGCTGCAAGCCCGAGCTGCCCAACTTCCTGACGGCACCCCGCTGGCCCGCCGACATGCCGGGGGGGGCGACCAGACCCCATTGCTCAGGCAAAGCAGACTGCATGCTGGAGCAGACGACCGTGCGTCGGGTACGGCTTGGTGCCCTACCTCCTGCTTTTCTGTCCGCACGCCCAAAGAACTGGCCGTCGAGGCATCAATATCCTTACCAAACCCCGCCCTTCGTCGTAGCCGGCTACCTAAAGAAGCCCCGTGGGGGTGGTCCCCACGGGGCTTCGCCGTATCACCGGCGCTGTCACACGTCTGTCACCAACTACGCCGACGCCCCCGGACCGCAACGCCCAGACCTGCCACAACCCGCCCAGTGTGGACTGACGTGGACGCCCGAAGACGGTCTCTACAACCTGTGCCATGTGGTACCCAGTGAGGGACCCAAGATCAGGACCGGGGCGTCTTCTGGCCCGTCAAAGCGGTATTGCAGGGTGTTCGGTGGTGTCTCACTCACGCCCCAGACCCTCTCACGTCTCACGGACGCCCCTATAACACGGGGGTGCGGGAAACCGGTCTGACCAGGTTGAAGACCTCGCGGGCTGTATATCGCTTGAGGCATCGGATGATCTCACGTCGGGTCTTGCCCTCCTGGGTGCGGCGTTCGTAAAACGCCTGGGTGCGCGGGTCGTGGCGCAGGCGGGTGAAGACGATGCGGTGCAGGGCGGCGTTGGCCTGGCGGTCGCCGCCGTGGTTGAGCCGGCGCGTGCGCCGCCGGCCGGAGGAGTACTCGATGGGGCTGACTCCGCAAAGGGCAGCAAATGATGCCTCGGTGTTCAGCCGCTCGGGGTTGTCTCCCATGGTGATCAGGAGAGTGACGGCGCTGTCCGGGCCGATGCCCACCGGTTCGAGCAGTTGCGGGGCGTGGTGTTCGACGAGCCGGGTCAGGCGTTGGTTCAGCTCGTCGATCTGTCCGGTGAGCTGTTGGATGCGCTCGGCGAGCATGCGCAATGTCATGTGGGTGGCGTGGGTAACCGCGTCCTGGTCGTTCCCACCGTCGCCTGGGCCGAGGCGTGCGCAGGTGCGGAACAGCTCGACGTTGCCGAGGCTCGACATTCGTTCCCGCAGGGCGGGGCCGGCGATGACCAGGACGGCCTTGAGCTGGTTGATTGCCTGGGTGCGGGCCTTGACCGCGGAGTCCTTGGCGAGCTTGTAGATCCGGGCGCTGTACACCGGGCCGTCGCCGGATTTCGCCCGGGCCCGGGCGCGGCCACTGAGCACGGCACGTGCGGCAGCCCGCGCATCGAGCGGGTCCGACTTCCCCAGCAGACGGCGGGCCGTGCGGTCGGGCCGATTCACTTCGAACACCTGGACGTGCTGGGCCAGCAGGTAGCGGGACAGGCCCGCACCAAAGGTGCCGGTGCCCTCCACGCCGGCCCGGCGCACCGTGCCCCGCTTGCGGGCCCGGACGAGCAGCTGACGGTAGCCGGCCGCCGTCGCCGGGAAGGACTCGGTGCCAAGGATCTTTCCCAGCGGAGAGATCACGGCCGCGACATGGACTTCGCCGTGCGTGTCCACGCCCAGGACGACCTCGCGCCGAACGGGAGGACCCGTGCTCGAGAAAGTGCTGCGTTGTCGGGTCGTCATGATGGTTCGCCTCCCGCTATGTGAGATACAGGGTGGATGGCACCGGCCTGCTCGGGCGGTCTGAACCGTGATGGCGCCTGATCGGCAAGGCCCCTATAGGGACACGCCCTCTGGCTCGGCGGCAGGCAGCATCCCGCAACGATGGCCGACATGCCTGTGACTGGACACTTCGGTCAAAAATCTCACGAGTCAGACCCCGTCCGGGATGGCGCTGCACAACCATCCCATCGATGCCGGTACAGCGGCATGACTCGATCACTGCCGGATGACTTCGGCCGAAGAGACGCTCAACCTGATTGAGCACGCTGACAAGGCGTTGACTTTCGCACGCACTTGACTGGTACTGACGGGGAGTCGTCACAGAAGGCGAGCGAACGGGACGGGAGGCTATCGCATAATCACCGCTCCAGGCTCGAGTTCTTACTGCTTACCGTGCACGAGTCGCCGGAAGCTGTGGGCCCGACCTGGCGGTATGGACCCTGCGCGTCTGGCGAATCCGGGTCACCCGGTGGGGTTGACTGTGTGACCGACGACAGCGATCCCGAGTCCGATGACGACGGGTATCCATGAGACGAAGGCCAAGCTAGAGACCGCGACCAGTATGCCGGTTCCCCAAAGCCTGGGGTTACGTACTGTTCTGGCGAGCCATCGTCCAGGCATCCGGTTGCAGATCAGGGCGTAGGTACCAACCCCTGCACCGGTCACGCCCAGAACCGCCACGACAATGAGCCCGAGCGTCAAGAGTCCACCGAAGGTCATCGCCATCCTTTCGCCTGCTGCAAAGCTACTCGTCAGGTGAGCGCTCGACGACCAGCCCGTCATCCACGGCGTCCGTACCGCTCACAAGGATCTCCCGGCCTCGATCCACTCGCCGCGGCAGTCATCAACTTCCGATCCGGCGAGGGAGTTATACCGGCCCCCGTGCAGTCCCTCGGCTTTCCCGCGCTTCGGCCGATATCGCGGAGCATACGGCGGACGAGAACACGGTGGCCGCCGGAACCGATGACGAGCCCTCGGTAAAGCGCCCCGGGCAATTTGGGGAAAAGGGCGTGTGAACGTGCGCTGAGCAGTGTTCCGTCCGGGTGGTCCGCCAGCGAGAAGGTGAGTGCGTAGTGCGAAAAACGGTGCCTGCCCACGAGGATGAGGCGCTTCCCGCACACGCTTTCGGCCACCGCGAACCCGGGAATGGTCGAGCCCTGGAGCGGCAGTATGCCGGTGACGCTACGCGGCTCGGCGCCCACGAGATGGGCGAATCCGCTGCTGACCCCCAGATGGGTCCGGGCGATCCAGGTGGTGAGTGCATCCCAGGTACTCGGCGCGGGTGCCACAACACGTACCTGGTGCTCATCGATGAAGGGGAGTCCGGACGTGGGGTCGGTCGGTTCCATAGGGATGCTTCGTCCTCCGCGGCGCGCTCGGGTCGGGCCTCACAGGGGCCCAGCAGATCGTCCGCCGCGAGGAGACCCTCATCAGAGGCGGGCGGGCACACATCGTCACCAGGGCCGCGCGAACTGGCGCATCGTCCTCTACACGGACGACTTCGTCGTCCTGGCCGACGGCAGCCGCGACGACGTCGCCAGTCTGTGCGGGGCCATCGCCGATGTACTGCACGCTCTCGGGCCGAGGTGTCATCGCCGGACACCGGCTTCGACCGCTCTCACAGGTGTGCCCATACCGGGGTCGATGCCGCCGGCCGAGCAGATGAACAAAGCTTTGCGCTCCAGGGGCATGTCCAGGAGCGCAAAGCCGTGCGGCAAGGCGAGCATTGCGTGTTCCAACAGGCCGTGTTGTGAAACATGAGGGGAATCGGATCCGCCACCGCACGTTCACCGCAGGGTGAGCGGGGTCTGGGTTGCGATGCGGGACAGCTTCTCAGGGTTGCGGACGAAGTACAGGCCGGTGATGCGGCCGGCCTCTACGCGGGCCGCCATGATGCCGTCCAGCTCACCGTCCAGGTGGACGACCAGCGCGGGGCTGCCGTTGACCACGGTGGGGCCGAAGGCGATCGGGAACGAGTTCTTGTCGAGGCCGTCGGCCAAGAGGCGGGCCACCTTGTCGGCGCCGGCGATCGGCCGCAGCGCAGCGTGCTTCACACCACCGCCGTCGCCCATGTACACCACTTCGGGCGCGAGCACGTCGAGCAGGCCCTGCAGGTCGCCGCTCTCCAGTGCTCGCTGGAACGACTGCAGGGCCGCCCGCGCCTCGTTCTGGGAGACCACCTCGCGCGGGCGCCGGGCGTCCACGTGCCGGCGGGCCCGGTGCGCGATCTGGCGGACGGCTGCCGGGGTCTTGTCGACCGCCGCCGCGATCTCGTCGTAGCCGACGTCGAAGACTTCGCGTAGCACGAAGACGGCCCGCTCGGTCGGTGACAACGTCTCCAGGACGAGCATCACCGCCATCGACACGCTCTCGGCGAGTTCGACGTCCTGGGCCACGTCCGGCGTGGTCAGCAGCGGCTCCGGCAGCCACGGGCCCACGTACGACTCCTTGCGCCGCGACATCGTACGCAGCCGGTTGAGCGACTGCCGGGTCGTCATCCGGACCAGGTAGGCGCGCTGGTCGCGCACCTGCTCCAGGCCGACCGCGGCCCACCGCAGCCACGTCTCCTGCAGGACGTCCTCGGCGTCGGCCGCCGAGCCGAGCATCTCGTACGCGACGGTGAAGAGCAGATTGCGGTGGGCGACGAATGTCGCGGTCGCCCGGTCAATGGCGTGGTCATCACCCATGTCCTGATCGTTTCCCCCTCGGCCGACCGGGACCTAGGAAACCCGTTCGGCGGCGACCGGCGCCTCGGCGCGCATGGCCTCCAGCGCCTTCTTGCGCCCGGCACCTCCCTTCATGCGGTGCAGGCTGTATCCACCGGGCTTGTGCGCCTCATCGGCCAGGTGCTTCAGGATGCCCCGGCACACCGTCTCCTTCATCTTCGCGCCGAGGCGACCGCCGATGTGGAACCACACTGCGACGTCGGACCTGTTGCCGAACTGGAAGATGCCGGTGCCCCGGCCCAGGCTGACGCACTGCGCGCCGAACGATTGGTTGAGGCTCTCGGGCTGCTCCCCGGCCAACCGGCTGAGCACCGTGTCCGCGGCCCGCGCACCCAGCGGCATCGCTGCTTGGCAGCTCATCCGCAGCGGCAGGCCCGACGGCGCAGCCGAGTCCCCGGCCGCGACGATGCGCTCGTCGTCCACGCTCGTGAGCGTCTCGTCCGTGTGCAGCCGACCCAGGGCATCGATGCTCAGCCCACTGCGCGCGGCCAGGTCGGGCACGCCGAATCCGGCGGTCCAGACGGTCACCGCGCTCCGCAGTTCCCGGCCGTCGGCGAGCCGCACCGCGTCACGCGTCACCGCCGTCACCTTCGTGTCGGGGCCTTCCACGACCGTCACTCCGAGCGCCGCCAGCCGGCCGGCCACCGAACGCCGCCCCCGCCGGTGCAGGTACGGGCCGAGCACCCCACCGCAGACCAGGGTCACGCTGCGGCCCTGTTCCGCGAGCTCGGCGGCGGTTTCGATGCCCGTAGGACCGGCTCCGACCACCGTCACCGCGGCCGATGCGGGCGCGGCATCGAGGACCGGCAGCAGCCGCTGCACCTCCTCCAGGGCGGCGATCGGGTAGGCGAACTCGGCCGCCCCGGGCACCCGCGGGTCGGCACTGCCACTGCCCACCGCGTAGACCAGGTAGTCGTAGCCGACCGCACCCCCGCTCGCCAGCTCCACACCGCGGCCCGCCGCATCGATCCGCGTCACGCTGTCGACCACCAGCCGAACCCCCTCCGCCAGAACCTCCCGGTAGTCGACAACGGCGGAGTCGGTCCCGCCCACCAACTGGTGAAGACGGACCCGGTGGACGAAGACGGGGCGCGGGTTGATCAACGTCACGGTCACATCGCCGTGCTGCGTCAGGCGATTGGCCGCCATGACGCCGGCGTAGCCGCCGCCGATCACCACCACATCGGTGTTGTCAGCCATGATGTCTCCCTCGTTTCGAGCGGTTCGAGCGGTTCGAGCACGAGACACCGCCCCATCGATCCCTGTGACAGCGTGTGCGTCAGATCACTTCGCAGGCGTGGCCCTCTGAACGGACGTGGCCAACGGGGCCCGGGCTCCTCGCCTGAGACGGGACGAGCGCGAGGAACGGATTGGCGTCATCCCTCGGTCAGTTGCTGGATGGTCTTGATGGCTTGCCGCGCTCCGTTTTCGGTCGCCATGTGTTGTGCCGCTCTTGCTGCGGCTCGGCTGTGTGACTGCTGCTTCACTACTTGGTGAAGGGAGTCGGCGAGTCGTTCAGCGGTGAGGGACCGGAAGGGGATGGGGTCGGTGACGGCGCCGAGGGCGGCGAGTCGCGTTGCCCAGAACGGCTGGTCCGCGGTGACCGGGACGGGGACGGCGGGTATTCCGGCGCGTAGCGCGGCGGCGGAGGTGCCGGCGCCGCCGTGGTGGACCACGGCGGCCAGCCGTGGGAACAGCAGGGCGTGCGGTACGTCCCCGATGGTGAGCACGTCGTCGCCGTCGGCGGCGAGGTGGGCGCTGCCGGCCTGGAGGATGCCGCGCAGTCCGGCGCGGCAGGGCTCGTACCGCGATCTCGCTCAGTCGTTCCCCGTCGCCGGAGGCCATGCTGCCGAAGCCGATGAGGACGGGCCGGGGTCCGGCGGACAGGAAGTCCTCGAGCTCGGAGGGCAGCCGTTCGGCCGGGTCGTGGTGGGGCCACCGGTTTCCTACGACGTCCAGGCCGGGGCGCCAGTCAGAGGGGCGGGGCACCAGGGCCGTGCTGAAGCCTTGCAGGATGGGCCAGTTCGCCTGTTCCTGGCGGCGGCGCACCTCGGAAGGGGAAGCCGGGGGGAGGGCGAGGCGGTGGCGCAGTTGTGTGACGGCCTGTGTGTAGACGCGGTCGGCCATGCGCAGGGCGAAGCGTCCGGTTGCCCGGTTGGCGAGTCGGCCCAGTGAGCGGGAACCGGTCACGACGGGTGGGAAGTCGCCGGTCGGTGCGGTGGGCTGGAGGTACACGCCGAGGCTCGGGGTGCCCGTGGCCTCGGTGATGTGCCAGCCGAGGGGGCGGTGGTGGTGGACAGGAGGAGCAGGTCCACGCCTTGGTCCACGGCGTCGGCGAAACCCTCGCCCAGGTCGGTGATGAAGGCGGCGGCGGCCCGCATCAGGTCACGGCCACGGCCGTGGTGATCGCGAGCTTTGTCCAGTGGCGCACCCGCCAGCGCCGTATCAGCGGGCCCGAACCGCCGGGCAGGCGCCCGGCTGCACCGCTTCTCACCCTCGCGGTGCTCGTCCTCGCCGGCTTCGTCGTCGCGGTGACCGCTTTGGCACCCTGAACGGCCGGCCGCGACGAGGGGACGGGCAGCGGCTGATGTCAGCAGCCCGTACACCTCCGTCCCGACGCGACGGGAGGACGCGCAGGTGACCCAACATCCCGGTGGGATGAAGTGGGATGAAGCGGTTCCGGACTCTGCCGGGCCTGGGGCGTCTGCGCGGCGGCCGGGCACACGGTGATGCGCTCGACACCCTGACGGTGCGGGCTCTGATCGCGCCCAAGTGCCTGGCGTACGCGCAGAGCGCGGGTGTACGGCCGCGGAGCGCGGGCGTACCTCCGCAGAACGCCTTCCACGGCGTGCCAGTGCCGGTGGTCGCATACACACTGCTGGCCCGTTCCCAGCCCTCTGTCGCGTCGGCGGCCGGGAACGTGCGGCAGTGCTGTCACGCGCCACCTTCGCCGGCTTGAGCTTCGGTCCGCGGCACGCTGCGGGTCCGTCCGCGCCTCGCCCACCGCACCCTGGGCACCATCGTCTTCCGGAACGAGGACGACACCGCCCGCCTCACCCTCAGCCGCCCCGACTGGCACACCCTGCTTGACCTCGCCCTCGCCGAGATCGTCCTCCACGGCGCCGACTCCCTCCAGGTCCACCGCCGCCTGCGTGCCCTCCTCGCCGCTCCGGCCTCCGCGCTTCCCTCCCACCGCGCGACCAGCCTGACCCCGTTCCACGCCACCCTCGACCACACGGTCCACGCACTGCCCACCCCGGCCCTGACCGACATCGCCGCGATCGAGGACCCTCAGGGGCTGGGCGGCCCGGCCTGGCCCGCGGGCGCTCAGCAGCCGGCCCGGGGGGCGGAACCGGCCGGGGGGGAACACCCGCGGACCACACCGCGACGCCGACCGGCAGGATCGTGTTGCTGCCCGGCGGAGGTCGCCCCGGTCCCGATACTGAGCACATGCCCGGCCAACTCCGCGCCAAAGTTCTGCCGGACCGGCAACGCCGGTCTCTGGACGACCTCCAGCAGGACCTCGATCTCTCGTCCGGGGACAGCCGGTCGAAGCAGTCTGCCTTCTGGACCATGCTCACACTGTCCGCCGTCATCGCGGCGGGCGGCATCCTGACGGACTCCACCGCCACCGTCATCGGCGCGATGATCATCGCCCCGCTTTCCACGCCCATCATGGGCATCGCCCTCGGTGCCGTACAGCGCCGCCGCACCACCGCCGCCGCGTTCGTGGCCCTCGGGTGCCTGCTGGTGATCCTGGTCGGGGCGGTGGCCTCGCTGGTGGTGCCGCAGTCCTATGACCTGCTGACCAACAGCCAGGTCTCGGGCCGGACCTCACCGGGACTGCTCGACCTGATCTCCGCCCTGGCCACGGGCTTCGCCGGAGCCGTGGCACTGGCCCGCAAGGACGTCGCCGCGGTACTGCCGGGCGTGGCCATCGCGATCTCCCTCGTTCCACCCCTCGTCGTCACCGGCGTCTGCGCCGGCCAGGCGGCATGGTGGCCGGCGCTGGGCGCTCTGGTGCTCTTCCTGTCCAACCTCTTCGCCCTCGTCTTCGCCGGCATGAGCGTCTTCACCGCCCTCGGCTACACCCACACCACCGGACGGCACACCCATCACCGACCACGCCGCGCCCATGTCATGCTCGGACTGCTCTTCGCCGCCGTCCTGCTCCCCCTGGGCGCCAACACGGTCGTCACCGTCCTGCTCAACGCCTGGACCCTCAGAGCCGAGAGCGCCGCCGAGCGGTGGCTCTCGCACAGCCCCGGCGCGACGGTCACCAGCGTCGACGCACGCTCCCGCACCCTGTACATCCACGTGCGCACTCCCAACGACCTGCCCCCGGTCGAAGATCTGCTCAACAGTCTGGAGGGACACCTCCCCGATGGCGTCCCCATCGTGGTCGACAGCACACGCGGCCAGCAGATCACGGCCGGCAAGGTCGGTGGATGAGGGCCTTCGGACAGCGTCTGTAATACCCGAGTAACGGCGCCCGCCTAGCGTCCCGGCTCCCCCGACCCTCCTGCGGAGGAGCACCCCGATGCACCTGTCCCGACCGCCGTGGCGGCACCGAGCGCCCTGGATGGCGGCCGTGTTCGTGGCCACCGCCGTACTGAGCGGACCGTCACCCGCCACCGCGGCCAACGGCGCCACGACAGCGGCCGCCGTCGACCCCGCGCTCACCGCCGCCGTCGCCGACGGCGGCGAGTCCTCCTTCTTCGTCGTCCTGAAGGACCAGGCCGACCTGACCGGCGCCCGCGCCCGCGGCTCGCACGCGGCGAAGGGCAAGGCCGCCTTCCAGGAGTTGCGCGCGACGGCCGAGGACACCCAGGGCCCGCTCCGGTCCTTCCTCGACAACAAGAAGATCGGCCACCAGGACTACTGGATCACCAACGCCGTCCAGGTCACCGGCGACGACAGGCTCGTCGCCGAGCTGGCCGAGCGCCCGTACGTGGCACGGATCGTCAAGGAGCAGCACTACCGCATCGACGACCCGACGACGGACGACTCCCGCGTCACCGCCGACCGCACCGACGCGGACACCGGCACCGGCACCGGCACCGGCACTGATGCGACCGCCCCCGAGTGGGGCGTCGCCGACATCAACGCCGACCAGGTCTGGGACCGTTACGAGGACCGCGGCGAGGGCATCGTCATCGCCAACATCGACTCCGGGGTCCAGTACGACCACCCGGACCTGGTCGCCAACTACCGCGGCACCAAGGGCGACGGCACCTTCGCCCACGACTACAACTGGTACGACCCCACCGGGCAGTGCGGCAGCTCCGGCGTCCCCTGCGACAACAACGGCCACGGCACCCACACCATGGGCACGATGGTGGGCAAGGACGGAGTCGGGGTGGCACCGAACGCCACCTGGATCGCGGCCAAGGGCTGCGAGTCCTCGGAGTGCTCGGACGAATACCTGCTCAAGGCCGGCCAGTGGATCCTGGCCCCGACCGACCGCAACGGGCGCAATCCGCGCCCCGACCTGGCGCCGGACATCGTCAACAACTCCTGGGGCGGCGGCAACACGACGTTCTACCAGGACATCGTCGAGGCGTGGAACGCGGCCGGCATCTTCGAGGCGTTCGCGGCCGGCAACGACGGTGACGGCACGACCTGTTCGACCGCTCACGCCCCCGGCGCCCAGGCCCCGGCCTATGGGGTCGGCGCCTACGACGCGGCCGGCGCGATCGCTTCCTTCTCCGGCTTCGGACCGTCCCTGGTGGACGGTTCGGCCATACCCGACATCTCGGCACCGGGCGTCGACGTCCGCTCGACCTGGCCGGGTTCGGCGTACAACGTCGCGTCGGGTACGTCCATGGCGACCCCGCACGTCGCCGGCGCGGTGGCGCTCCTGTGGTCGGCGGCCCCATCACTGATCGGCGACATCGACGGCACCCGTGAGCTGCTCGGCCAGGGCGCCCGGGACGTCGACGACACCCACTGCGGCGGCACCGCCGGGATGAACAACGTCTGGGGCGAGGGCAGACTCGACGTCCTCGCCTCCGTCGACCGGGCCCCGCACACCGCGGGCACCGTCACCGGCACGGTCACGGACACGGACACCGGCGCCACCCTGGCCGGCCTCACCGTGAAGGCCACCGACACCACCGGCGCCGCCCGCACGGTCACCACCGGCGCCGACGGCGGCTACCGCCTCACTCTCACGCCCGGCACCCACAGCCTCACCGTCAGCGGCTACGGCTACGCGGACACCGCCCCCACCCGGATCGAGGTCGGCGAGAGCCAGGCCCTGAGCCGCGACTTCTCGCTCACCCCGGTCGCCTCGCACCGGGTCACCGGCACCGTCCGCGACGTCACCGGCGCCCCACTGGCCGGCGCCCGCGTCGAGCTGACCGGCGTCCCCGTCGACGCCGTCGCCACGGACAACGCAGGCGCGTACACGATCCCGAAGGTCGCCGAGGGCACCTACACCCTGACCGTGACGCCCGCCGAGCCCGCCCTGTGCAACGGCACCTGGACCGGCACCGCCACCGTCACGGCCGCCGGCCTGACGAAGGACGTCCGGGTGCCCGCGCGGTCCGACGCCTTCGGCACCACCTGCGCCCCGGCCGCCTACTCGTGGGTCGCCGGCAAGGAGAAGGTCGCCCTCAGCGGCGACGAGGACGCCACCACCGTCCGACTGCCCTTCCCGGTGCGGCTGTACGGGGTGTCCTACACCAGCACGTCCGTCACCACCAACGGCATGCTCAACTTCCTCGCCCCGCGCGTCGGCGACTACGCCAACACCGCGCTGCCCACGGTCAACAACCCCAACGGCTTCATCGCCGTGCTCTGGGACGACCTGACCCTCGACAAGAAGTCGTCGGTGCAGACCACCACCACCGGCAAGGCGGGCCACCGCACCTTCGCCATCGTCTGGGACAACGTCGCCCACGCCACCGGCACCGCCGGCCGCGCCACCTTCGAAGCCGTCTTCGACGAGGCCACGGGTTCCGTCACCCTCCAGTACAAGACAGTCCCCGACCACGGCGCGGGCGCCACCGTCGGCGTCCAGAACCAGACCGGCACCGACGCCCTCCAGTACGCCTACGAACAGCCGGTCCTCGCCGACGGCTCCGCCGTCCGCTTCACCCAGGGAGCCAAGTGATGACCACCCACACCTCCCGGCACACCTTGCGGCTCGCCTCCGCCCTGGTCACGGCCGGACTCTGCCTGAGCGCCGCCCCGCCGGCCCTGGCGGCGGGCACGGGCGACGGCGACGTCCTGAAGCTCAGCACCGCCCAGGCCGACAAGCTCGCCGCCCGCGTCACGCTCGACGCGTACGGCGATGCCCAAGACCACGCGGAAAAGGGACAGGAGCGGAGAACCGCCTCCGCCCCCACCGAGGCCGACGCCGCCGCGCCGGTCACCTTCACCCCCGCCTCCACCCTGGAGGGCGTCCGCGGCATGGGGGCCACCGCGCCCGTGGGCCGCAAGGGCGACTACTTCATGCTCACCAGCCTCGGCAGCATCCAGCGCCGCACCGCCGACGGCGACGCGGTGTGGGAGCGGACCAACAGCTCCCTGTACGAGGACTGGCAGGCGAAGCCGCTCCGCCCCTGGCAGACCGAGCCCTACCCGGCCCGCATCCTGATGGGCTACAACGCGGTCTCCCCGTTCTCCCCCACCTCCGACAACGGGTACTCCACCGACGACCTGACCGGTGACGGCACCGACGACCTCGTGTTCACCGCGAGCGTCGGCGCGGTGCCCTACCGCCCGATCACCTCGCCGGGCTCCTCGCTGTCCACCGGCACCTTCGTCACCGTGGTCGACGGCGCCACCGGCAAGACCCTGTGGTCGAAGCTGTACGACTACGCCTCCGCGGTCCGGGTCGTCGACGGCACCCTGCTGGTCGCCGACGCTCCCCGGATGAGCCTCGACTCCCCCGCCGCCGACACCGCGAAGCTGACCGGCATCCGCTTCACCTCGGCCGACGGCGCGCTGACCCCCGCGTCGACGTGGACGTACGACACCGGGGAAACCGGATCCGTCAACTGGGGCGACCTCCAGGACATCGGCGCGGGCCGGGCCGTCGTCTCCTGGGACCGGGCCGGGACCGACGACACCGAGGGTCTGGGCCGCACCCTCGTCCTCGACAGCGCGGACGGTTCCGTCCTCTGGTCGGCGGACAGCGCGCTCTACAGCCGTCAGCTCCGCCTGGACGCCGGACGCGGCCGGATCGTCGCCCTCGAGCAGGCCGACCCCACGGACGGGGTGCGCTACGAGATCGCCGCGTACGACCTCGCATCCGGACGGCGCGAGACACTGGACAGCCGGGTCAACGTGCTGCCCACCGCCCTGACCGTCGGCGCCCTCGACTCCCGCAAGGGCGCCGAGTACGCGGTCTCCGAGTCGTCACTGGACAGCAACCTGTACGTCAACGCCGCCACCGTCCGCGCGTTGGACGGCGACGCCCCCGGCTCGGCGCTGTGGTCGCACACCTTCAAGCGGGACCCGGACAACATCCAGAACGGTGCGAGCGTCTGGCGCCTGGCGATGGCCGACGGCCGGCTGATCGCCTCCGCGGAGAACGACGAGAAGATCGCCGCAGCCGAGAACGTCGGCGGTAGCCGCCTGGCGGCACTCACGGTGTTCTCCGCCAAGGGCGCGATCAAGTGGCAGGAGAAGGGCACCGCCGCCTCTCCCATGTACCAGGAGGTCGTGCGCGACGGCCACGACACCCGCATCCGGGTCGTCGACCAGAGCGAGAACGTCCGCACCTTCCGGCTGGGCAACGGCAAGCAACGGTCGGTGACTCCACTGCGGGCCGACATCGGACACGCGCGGGCCGCCGACCTCGACAAGGACGGCGCCTCGGACGTGGTGATGGCCGGCTCCTCGAACGGCGTGTGGGCCTACTCGGGGCCCTCCCTCGTCTCCGGGCGCCCCGAGAAGCTGTGGCGGGCGACCGTGCCGGGTCCGGTCCACGAACTGGTGACCGGGGACGTCACGGGCGACGGCCGACCCGAGGTCGTCGTCGCCGCCGACACCGCCGTCATCGTCCTCGACGGACGCACCGGCCGCACGCTGACCACCGTCGACGGCGGCGGCGCCTTCGTGCGCTCCGTCACCCTGGCCGACCTCGATCGCGACGGCGCGCGGGACCTGCTGGTGCCGACCGGGACGCTCGACGCCTACGACGGCGCCGGCCACCGCCTGTGGTCGTACTCGGCACCCGCAGACCTCGGCGGTGTCGTCTTCGCCGACCCATCGGTGGCCGACGGCCGGGTCTACACCTCCTACTCCAGAGCGGACGCGATCACCCTGGCCGACCCGGCGGCGAAAGCGGTCGCTCTGAACGCCGGGACCGGCGAGGTCGAGTGGCACGCCGCACCCGAGGCACCGGCCAGGTCGACCGACGGCGTGATCCACGCCGCCCTGACCTACCGGGGCACCTTCGCCTCCCCCGAGATCCCGTACGCGGACGGGCACGCCGTCGTGCACCTGTGGGCGTTCAGGGGTCGGGTCGGCGGCACCGACGCCGTGAGCCTCCAGCAGTACATGGAGATCCGCGACGGCCGCACCGGCGAGGTCGTGCACACCGCCGTCGTCGGCGGCCTGTGGACGCACAACGCCTTCTTCACCGACGGCGGTGTGCTGTACCAGGCAGGCACCTCGTCGTTCCGGGCGTTCCGCGGCGAGGACGAGGAGGACCTGACGGTCCTGACCGTCCCGCAGTCCTACGCCGCCGGCTTCGCGACCGGCCCCGGTGGCCGCAAGCTGCTGATCGGCGGTGTGGAGAGCGGCGTCTACGCCTGGGACCCGAGCGTCTTCGGCACCCCGGGCTCCTACGTCCCGAGCGTCGGCAGCGCCGGGCTCATGGGCGGACGCAACCATCTGGCCGCCGACCTCGACGGTGACGGCACCGACGAGGTGCTCTCGCTCAACGGCGACGACTACGGCCGCGACCGGATCGCCGAGGATCTCGGCGGCCGGTACCTGGTCCAGGACAACGGCATCCACCAGGTCACCACGTACAAGCTCTCCTGACCCGGGGGGCGGGTGCTCCCCCGGTCACCCCGGGGGAGCACCCGGTACGTTCGATTACAGTGCAGTCCCATGAAGGCGCGCTTTCCGGACGGTGACGACACCACCGCTCCGCGCTTGCGCCTGCACCTCTTCGGCGGATTTCGGGTGACCCGCGACGGCGGACCCGCTCCGGCCGAGCGCTGGCCGCGGCCCGGCGCCCGCGCCCTGGTGAAACTGCTCGCCGTCATCCCCGGCCACCGGCTCCACCGCGAGCAGGTCATGGCGGTGTGCTGGCCCGACGCCGAGCCGCGATCGGCCGCAGGCAGCCTGCGCGTCGCCCTGCACGCCGCCCGGCACGCCCTGGAACCCGAACTAGCGCCCCGCGCGACCTCCTCGTACCTGATCGCGGACGGCGGACTGCTGTCCCTCTCCCCCGCGACCGTGTGGATCGACGCCGACGAGGCCGAGGCCGTCGGCCGGGCGGCCCTGACCGAGGGACGAACGGCGGAACTGGCCCGGGCGCTGGAGCGGTTCACCGGCGAGCTGCTGCCGGAAGACCGTTACGCGCCCTGGGCCGCGGACCGACGCGGGCAGCTCGCGCTGCTGCGCGAACACCTGCTGCTCCGCCTCGCCGAGCAGCACCTCGCTCACGGGGCCCCGGCCAAGGCCGCCTCGGCCGCCGAGGAGGTCCTGGCCACCAGCCCCGCCGAGGAGGTCGCCCACCGCGTCCTCATCGACGCCTGGCTGCGGCAGGGACTGCGCCGACGCGCGGTGCGCCAGTACCACCTGTGCCGCGAACTGCTCGACACGGAACTCGGCGTACGGCCCGGCCCGGAGACGGAACGCCTGCACCGCGCCGCGCTCGCCGCCGGCCCCGCCCCTGTACCCGCCGCCTCACTTTTGCCCGCACCGCTGCGGGCGGCCCCCGAGATCCCGCCGTTGCGCGGCCGCGACGACGTCCTGAACCGGCTGCTCGCGCCCGGCGGAGCGCCCGTCACCCTGCTCACCGGCGAGGCCGGTGTGGGCAAGACCCGTCTGGTCGGCGAGGCCGCACGGCGGGCCGCCGCGGACGGTACGGCCGTCCTGTGGGGCGGAGGCCAGGAGGCGGAAGGGCACACCCCGTACGGGGCGTTCGCGGAGGCTTTCGACGGCCGCCTTGCCGAACACGATGCCGCCGAACGGGCCCGGGTGGGCGCGGAGTACCCGGAACTGGCCGCGTTCCTGCCCTCGCTCGGCCGGGTCGGCCCCGGTGGCGAGCGCAGCCCGGAGGAGGAACGCGACCGGCTGTTCCGGGCCGGCACGATGTTCCTCGCCGACCTGGCCGCCCGCTGCCCGGTGCTCGTCGTCCTGGACGACCTGCACGCTGCGGACACTGGCTCCTTTCAGCTCCTCGGGCACCTCGCCCGGCGGGCAGGAGAACGCGGAACGGCACTGCGGTTCGTCGTGACGTTCCGGGAGGAGGAACTCCCCGCCGGCGATCCGCGCCGAACGGTCCTCGCTTCCCTGCTGCGGCAGCGTCTCGCCGTACGCGAGGAGTTGGGCCGGCTCGACGAAGAGGCATGCCGGGCTGTGGTGCGTGACGCGACCGGCCCCGGACCGGACGGCGGCCGGGCCCTGCGGGTGTGGCGGCTGTCCCTGGGCAACCCGCTGTTCGCCCTGGAACTCGCCCGCGGCCCAGTCGACGATGACAACGCTGTCACCCCGGAGAGGGTGCGGGAACTGGTGGCCGACCGGCTCGTACGGCTCGATCCGGACACCCGCCGGGTCGTGGAGGCGCTCTCCGTCGCAGGGGGCGAAGCGGCACTGACCGAGCTGCTGGACGTCGCCGCGCACGGGCTGCTCCCGCCGGTGGCCGGAGCGGCCGCGGCCGAGGCCCTTGAGCGCGCCGTCACGGCCTCCCTCGTCGAGGAACGGCAGGTGGTGGTCGCCGGCAGACCCGAGGCGGGACTGGCCTTCCGGCATCCGTTGGTACGACTCACCTGCTACGAGCAGCTCGGCGCGGTCCGCCGCCGGACGCTGCACTCGGCGTTCGCCCGCACCATCGCCCGGCGCCGCCCGGACGCGGTCGACGCCCTCGCCTCGCACTACACGCGCGCCGACGACTCCCGGGCGGCCGAGTACCTGCGCCGGGCTGCCGAGCGCGCCGCCGGCCTGTACGCCAACGACACCGCCGACCGCTACTACCGGGACCTGCTGGCCCGCCTCGACGTGGACGCGGCCCGCGCCCGGCTGGCCCACGCCCATGTGCTGCGCAGGATGGGCCACTTCGAGCAGGCCGCCGACGCGCTGCGGCCGGCCCTCGCCGAGTTCGAGCGGCGCGGGGACCACGACGACACTGTTTTCACGGCGGCCCTGCTCTCCGAGACCCTCGTCAAGACCAGCGCCCCGGGCCCGGCCCTGCGGACCCTGGGCGAGCATCCGGTCACACCGGACACGGCCCCGGCACCCGCGGCCGGCCACCATCTGGCCCGGTCGGTCGTCCACTGCGTGCAGGGCCGGTACACGGTGGGCGCGGAAGCCGCCCTGGACGCCCTGACGGCCGCCCGTCTCGTACCTGACGCTCCGGGCCAGGCGCTGACGGCACGCGCCCACGCCCTGCGGGCGGCCAACCTCGGCCTGGCCGGCCGCTTCGACGAGGCCCGGGAAGCGGGCGACCTGGCGCTGGCACCGGCCGAGGCGTACGGCGACCCGACGCTGCTCGGCTCGGTCCTGTCGACGGCGCGGGAGAACGCGCGCCGGGCCGGCCGGCTGCGGGAGGCCGTGGACATCGGTACCCGCGCCCTCGGTCTGTCCGAACGGTCCGGAGATCCGACCGCCGCTGCGTTCGAACGTGCCAATCTCGCCGAGCTGTGGCTTCTGCTCGAAGAACCCGGTCCGGCCCGGGACCTCGCCGGACGGGCCGTCGCGGGTGCGGAATCGTACGACGCCTGGTGCCTCCCGTACGCCTTGGTGACGCTGGCGCGCGTACACGCACGCGACGGCGCGGCGACGAGAGCCACCATCCTTCTGGACCGTGCTGAGGCAGTCATCTCCGCACAGGGGGACCGGCAGGCCGAGCACGAAGCACGCACCGCCCGCGCCGAGATCGCCCTGCACACCGGCCGCCCAAAGGACGCGCTGCGCGTCCTCGACGGTCACACGAACGGCGCTCCCGTCCTCACCGCCTGGGCCCGTCTCCTCACCGGCAACCCCGAGACGGCCCTGAGCCTCGCGCGCACCGAGGTGACGCGGACCTGTCGCACGGGGGAGCGCCTCGCCGAGGTGGAGGCCCGGGCGGCCCTGGGGGCGGCCCTCGCCCGGCTCGCGCGTCCCGAGGAGGGCACACGGCAACTGGACCGTGCCCGATCGCTGGCGCGGGCGCTGCCCTACCCGGCCGGGGCCCGCTGGGTGAGGTGGGCACGTGAGCTGGCGGAATCGGCGCGGTGACCACCGGCCACCGTTGCGCGCACCACCGGCGGACGTGCAGGTCAGCCAGGCCGGTGAGGTCGGTGCGCCCCCAGAGCCTTGCTGACGCCTTTCACGCCGTCTGCTGACGAGGGGTACGGGTGACTTCGACGCTGGTACGGGTGCCCCAGCGGTTGACGCGGTGGCAGGTGGCCATCGCGTAGAAGTACATCGGGCGCAGGACCAGGGCTCGCCAGCCGGAGGCGAGCGGGGCGAGGGCGAAGAGCAGCAGGAGCTGGCGCAGACGCATGTCGGTGCGGTGCACGGTGAACAGGCGCAGGGTCATCAGATAGCTCATCGCGGTGCCGATGACGACGCCGGCGAGCAGGAGGGTGCCGGTGTGGGCGCGCAGGCCGGGGCTGGCGAGGACGGCGGCGGGGATGGCGAGGCCGAGGACGATGTGAACGTACTCCGCGACGGTGGACCAGAAGACGACGCCGTTCATGGGCATGTAGCGCAGCCACCATAGATGGCGCACGGTCGTACCGCGCATCCAGCGCATCTGCTGGCGCAGGTAGTGCGACCAGCGTTCGGGGACGAGGGTGAAGACGAGCGAGGAGGGCTGGTGGACGGTGTCGCCGGCCAGAAGTCCGTAGAAGGTGAGCATGGAGTCGTCGTTCATCTGCATGGGCCGGCCCCTGAACGTCTCATGCTCGTAGACGCCGGCCGCGTCACGCACGACGTGAGCCCGGTAGAAGGCGAGCGTGCCGGAGTTGATGGTGACGCGACCGAGCACGGACTGGGCGGAGCGCAGACCTCGGGTGAAGGGCAGGTACAGCAGGTTGGTCATCCGGGTCAGCGCGTTGGCGTCGTAGTTGAGGACGATTACCTGGCCCGCGACCGAGGAGGTCTTCGGATTGGCGAAGGGTTTCAGTCCCTCGGCGATCGCTTCGGGGTCGAGGAGGGAGTCGCTGTCGAGGGTGACGAAGATGTCGGCGTCGTCGGTGGCCAGGACGTGCATCTGTGCGTGCCGCTTGCCCTGGTTGGGGGTACGGTCCCAGGTGACCTCCACCCCGTGGGCGGCGGCCCGCTCGAGGAGTTCGGCGCGCACGTCGTCGTACGTCATGGGCGAGCCGTCGCCGTAGACCGATCCGTCGTCGACGACCCGGATGCGGTCCACCGGCCGGGTCTGGACGAGCAGGGAGTGCAGGCAGCCGCGCAATGCGACGGGGTCCTCGTTGTAGACCGGGATCTGCACGGTGACCTTCAGCAGGTCGAGCGCCGTCTCCTCATGCGGCGGGACGGTGCGGGGCCGCTCCAGCCAGGACAGCGGCACCCACCACAACAGCAGGAACGACACCAGCCACGGCAGCACCATCCCCTCGTCCCCACCGACGAGCGTGACGACCGTGCTGTAGACATGGGCCACCCCCCAGGCCAGGAAGGCGGTCAGCGGGACCGCGCCCAGCACGATCACTGCCGGGGACGAAGCGTGCCAGGCCCGCGGCAGCGGCGCCACACCCGGCCACCGCTTCGGCACAGACCTGACGGGCGCCGGTTCGCGGGCGGCCGCGTACCGCCCGCGCACACGGGCGAAGGTGCACGGTGTCACTGCTCCACCGGCCCCTTGCCACGCCGGAAGGACGCCCTGACCATGATCGCTCCCACCAGTACCGCGATCACACTGGCCACCACCAGCCAGATCTGTCCGGTCGCCAGCCCTGTGGCCGCCAGCGTGCTGCCGGGACCCACGATCGACCCGTACGACATACCGCCTCCTCGAAAGGAAACATCCAATACGTCCTATATAAGCCCTTTCCGCTTCACGGGCCTCCAGGATCCTCCGCACGGAGGTACCGCTTCCCGACCTGTCTGCCGGTCGTCGTGGGGCGCCTGTGTTCGCGATGCGCCGGCGACGGGTCAGGAAAGCTCGTCGTCGGACCGTGCGGTCTCCCCTTGGACCTCTGCCATCGACTCGCTGGTACCCGGCCTCAGCAGCCGCACCAGCAGCATGAACCGCTCGATTCGCAGCGACAGCGGCTTGGCCAGATCGAACGGCTGCGAGCCGCTCTCGCGCGCGATCACGGCGCTCTCCGGCGGCGGGAAGTCGTTCGGTCGGTCCCGGCCGTAGGCACTCGAAGCCCCAGCGATCACCGCAGAGACAATCCTCAGCAGCTGGCGGCCGTGGTCGGCCGCTTCCGAGATCACCGGCTCAACGCGGACGCCGGCGAACTCGACTGGCTCACCGTCTGTGGTGGTCATGTGAGAGACGATCCGGCAGGAGGCAACCTTGCACGCGTCTGCGTGCACCGCCTGGACCAAGCCAAGCAGCGACTGCTCCGCGGCTGGCCCTTCGAGCGAAAGCTCCACCCGTTCGCGAGCCAGCCGGGCAATGAACGTCTCCAGGGAACTGAAGATCGGCGCCGCCCAGCGGGGGCGAAGTCCAGCACCCTGACCGCACGGCGGGGCCGGCTGCAAGGGTGGCCCTCACGCTGATTTTGAACGCGTTCAACTCTTTGGTCTAAGCTCACCCGAGACGGAGGAGGGGGAGCCGATGCGGATTGTGATTCCGGGCGGCACCGGACAGGTCGGCGCTGTCCTGAAGCGCGCACTGGCCGGCGCCGGCCACGAGGTCGTGATACTCACCAGACGCCCCAGGCGCGAGGGCGAGGTCCAGTGGGACGGTCGGACCCTGGGGCCGTGGACGGCGGCGGTGGATGGCAGCGATGTCGTCATCAATCTGGCCGGACGCTCCGTGAGTTGCCGGTACACGGCGGCCAATCTGCGGGAAATGATGGACTCCCGGGTCGGCTCCACCCGGGTCGTGGGCGCCGCGATCGCGGCTGCTGCCCGACCGCCCCGCGTCTGGCTGCAGATGAGCACCGCGACGGTGTACGCGCATCGCTTCGACGCCCCCAACGACGAGGCCACAGGTGTGATCGGCGGTACCGAGCCGGGCATGCCGGACTACTGGGCGTACAGCGTCGAGATCGCCAAAGCCTGGGAGCAGGCTCAGCAGCAGGCGGAAACACCGGCCACGCGCAAGGTCGCTCTGCGCTCGGCCATGGTGATGAGCCCGGACCCCGGCGGGGTCTTCTCCGTCCTGCTGGGACTGGCCCGCCTGGGTCTCGGCGGCTCGGTCGCCGGTGGAGCGCAGTACGTGTCATGGATCCACGAACACGACTTCGTGCGCGCGGTGGAGTTCCTGATCGACAGGGGAGACATGGCGGGGCCGGTGAACCTGGCAGCTCCCCACCCCCTGCCGCAGCGCGCATTCATGCGCACCCTGCGCTCTGAGTGGGGTGCACCGGTGGGTATCCCAGCGACCAAGTGGATGGCCGAGGTCGGCGCGATCGCTCTGCGTACCGACACCGAACTGCTACTGAAGAGCCGCCGTGTCGTCCCAGGCAGATTGGTCAAGGCAGGCTTCGACTTTCAGTACGCACAGTGGCCGCAGGCCGCGGATGAGCTGGTGCGCCGGGTGCGCGAACGGGTCGGACACGGTCCTGCGACACGCCGGTGAGCGGATCCGGGACGGCGGCCGCTCCGGCCGCCATGCCGGGCCGTGGCCGGCCTCGTCATCGCGTGTTCGCACCGGACAGACCCACTGAGCGACGCCGTCCCGGCGTCTGGAGTTGGAGGAACCATGGGGGCTGGGTTCGGAGCCGTAGTGTTTGTCCTCTACTTGCTCTACGCACTCATCATGTTGCCCTTCTGCGTTCTTGTCGGTTCGAGGACGTCTCAGCGCATGGGCTGGATGATGTCGGCTCCCCTGCTCTTCTTTCCTCTGGTTCTGTTGATCGCCCTCTTCATCCCCTGACGTCTTCACAGCTGAGGAAGTGTCTCGGTTCCGGCCGGCCCGGACTCGGCGGTGTCGCCGGATGATCGCAGCACGCCTGGCAGCCGCCGTGCTGGGCACATGGCTGTGCTGACCTTGCTCCTACTCATGCCATCGCTCTTGCCAGAGCAATGGCATGGCCGTGGATCAAGTCGGGCAGCAGGTGAACGTCGACCCGCATGCAAGCCCGCGGAGTACCTGGTAACGCCTGGTCATCAATTACGGGACGGCCCTTACTGACTTCGGCTGGTCAAGGTGACGTGGGTTCGTCGAGGATCAGGCCGGTGCCGGCTATGAAGCCGTCGAGGGTGCCGGGCCGGTACTGAAGGCGCTTGAGCCGGTTACGGACGAGGGCTTCGAGCCGGTCGAGCGCGACCACGGCGAGGTTGGCCAGGCTGCGTTTGACGTGTGCCCATACCCACTCGACGGGGTTGAGGTCGGGCGAATAGGCGGGCAGCAGGAACACCGTCAACCACTCACGCTCGGCGATCAGTTCGCGCATGGCGTGGGAGACGTGGTTGTTCAGCCGGTCCCAGACCAGCATGATCGGTGCCTTGACGAGTTGGTGGACGCCATCGACGAGCGCGATGAAGTCCCGCTCGCCCATGCTGCGGCGTGCGCCGCTGCCCGTTCGGTGAGTGCGTAGACGGTGGCACAGCCGGGTGCGCGAGCCCGGCCGTACCGCGATCAGCCCGGCCACCGACAGTCGCCCCGAGCGGCGCCCGCTGACGGTCACGACCGGGGTGCGCCCTCGCCGGCCCCAGGTTCGTCCCCGGGGCGGCTTCCGGGTGAACCCTGCTTCGTCCTCGAAGCAGATGTAGCCCCGCAGGCCTTAAGTTCTAGTGGTTGTTGCAACACCCCTTGAACTGGGGTGTTGCAACGACCATAAGAACTTAAGGGCCGCCCGGGCCCTTTTGCCTCCGCCCAGATCCTCTCCTTCCACGCGGTCACGGCCTGCTCGTCGCGCTCGGCGCCCCTGCGTGCGGGGACCTGCGGGCTGAAGCCGAGCCGGTGCATCAGCCTCGTCGCGCCGGAGACGCTGTAGGAGACGTGGAACTTCCTGCCGATCAGCGTGGCCACCCTCGCACTACCTGCATGACGACCCGGGCGAACGAGGCGCAATGTGGTTGCGCTTGGTGCCCGCCTCGCTCACCGCGACGGACCTCAGCTACTCCGTGGCATCGTGATGGTGTGGTTCGCGCCGTCGATCTTATACGCCTTGGTCCGGGCCAGGTGGTATGACAAAACTCCGGTGACTTTGACCTGCGGCTGCTCTGATTCAGGTCCTACCGCTTGGGAGGTCACCTGGTCTCTTTACGGGTCTGCTTCACTTCTCGGTCAACGGCCCAGGCGTCGGCGACCGGACCGAGGTGGCCGAGCTTGTCGGGGTTGATGACCGAGCGGATGGTCTGGATCTGCCCGTCGAGCATGTCGAGGGCGAGGACGTGGAGGACCTTGCCGTCGCGATCGCGGAAGAGCGCGCCCGGCTGGCCGTTGACCTCGCGCGCTTCGCACGTGATGTCGACCCGTGCCATCAACGGGTAGACGGTGGCGAGCAGCCGGGCCACGTTCTCAGCGCCGGCGACGGCCCTGGCCAGCTGCGGGGCCTTGCCACCGCCGTCCCCGACGAGCCGGACATCGGCCGACAGCAGACTCTGCAGTCCGTCCACGTCTCCCTGCGCCAGTGCCTCGAAGAACCGCCTCGCCAGCTCCTGCCGCTCCTGGCGGTCCGCCTCGAATCGGGGCCGTCCCTCGTTCATGTGGCGGCGTGCCCGCACGAGCAGCTGTCTGCACGCCGCCTCCGAGCGCCCCACGGCCGCGGCGATCTCGTCGAAGCCGAAGGCGAAGACCTCCCGCAGCACGAACACCGACCGCTCCAGCGGGCTGAGCCGCTCCAGGAGCAGCAGCGCCGCCATCGACACCGAGTCGGACAGCTCCGCCGCCCGTGCCGGCTCCTCGTACGGATCGTCCAGAAGCGGCTCGGGCAACCACGGACCGACGTACTCCTCCCGCCTCACCCGGGCGGAGCGCAGCACGTCGATGGCGAGTCGGGTCACCGTGGCCGACAGGAACGACTTGGCCGACACGGGCCGGGTGGTCGAGGCATCGTAGCGGAGCCAGGTCTCCTGCACCGCGTCCTCCGCCTCGCCCACGCTGCCCAGGATCCGGTAGGCGATCGAGAACAGCAGCGGCCGCAGCTCCTCGAACTCCTCGACCTTGCCCATGCCGACTCCCCCCTTGCGGTCTGACCGCCTGGCCGAACCCTCGCCGACGAGGCATCGTTCGTAGATCATCCGGTGCGTGACCGGAATGGTCAACGCGCGTGCTCTCGCACGAACTGACGGTCTCGGCATGGCGTCCTGGCCCCGGCATCCCTTCCGGGTCCAGGGCTCCAGCAGCGTTCAGTGGAACTGGCCGACCTGGTAATCGCCGGCCGGCTGCTGGGTGATGATGTTCAACCGGTTCACCGTGTTCATGAACGAGACCAGCAGCACGAGGGCCGTGAGCTGCTCCTCGTCATAGTGATGGGCGGCACGCGCCCACACCTCGTCGCTGACCCCGGTGGCCGCGTCCGCGACCCGGGTTCCCTGCTCCGCCAAGGCGAGCGCGGCGCGTTCAGCCTCGGTGAAGACCGTCGCCTCCCGCCAAGCCGCGATGAGGTTCAGCCGCACCGAGCTCTCGCCGGCCGCGGTGGCTTCCTTGGTGTGCATGTCGATGCAGACCGCGCAGCCGTTGATCTGGCTCACGCGCAGCGCCACCAACTCCTGCGTCTCGGCGGGCAGCGGCAATTCCTTCAGCTCCCGACCGGCCGACATGAAGTGCTCGAGGGCCTTGCCGGCGGCCGGGTTGGCGAAGTAGTCCAGGCGCGCGTCCATCGTGTGCTCCTCCACGTTCGTCGATGCCTTCACCCCCGAGACGAGGCGGCCCTCGCTCCTGTGACACGGCGCGGTGTGACCCACGTCTCCGCACCGTTCGGGTTCGGGCATGTCACAGGCCCAGGCGCTATCTCGTCTCGGGTGCGGAAGTCCTCGATCAGGGAGTTGACGATGAACGTCGCGCTGTGGATCACCGCTGGAGTGCTCGCCGCTGTCTGTCTGGTGGGCAGCTCAAAGATGTTCGTGCCGCAGAAGAAGCTGGCCGCGGTGGGCGCCTCTGCACAGTGGGTCCTGGAGTTCAGCCCCGGCGCTCTCAAGGCCATCGGCGCAATCGAACTGCTGGCTGCAATCGGGCTGATCCTGCCCGCAGCGCTCGGCATCGCGCCGGTGCTGGTGCCGCTGGCCGCCACCGGACTCGTTCTGCTCTTCGCCTGCGCGGTCACCATGCGCCTGCGCCGTGGCGAGAAGGCCACCATCACCGGCGACCTGATCTACCTCGCCCTGGCTGCCTTCATCGCATGGGGCCGATTCGGTCCCACGCCCTTCACCGGCTGACCACCGGGGCCGGATACCGTCCAGGCCCGACCCGCTCCACCTTGCCGCCGCCCTCCTCGCCGCGCTGCACGGACTGCACCCAGGCACGGCTTCCTCACCCGACCAGAAGGGGATGGACATGCCTCTGGCGGGCCACATCTTCCACCATGGACACGATCGCAAATTCAGCGTCCCCGAGAACAGCACTGGAAGACAAACCGCATGACGAGCCGAACGCGTCACCCATACACGCACAGTCAACTTAAAATGCTCCCCGACAGAGCAACGGCCTATCACACGCCCTATCACACGCCTGTCACCAACGACACGGACGCCCCCGACCACGACGCCCCGACCTGCTACCCACGCACACACCATGGACTGACGTGGACGCCCGTAGACGGTTCCTACAACCTGTGCCAGGTGGTGCCGAGGGACGGCCCCAGGATCAGGACTGGTGGGTGTTCTGGCCCGTCAAAGCGGCACTGCAGCGTCTCGGTCTTGCCTTCGATCACGGGTTCACGCCTTCGTCTGTCACGATCTGTCACACGCCCCCTGCGAGGCCTCCCATGCCTCCGCCGCTGGAAGCAGGTCCGCCACGTCCGGCTTCACGTACCACTTCTTCGTCGTCTTCACGTTGGTGTGCCCGGCCCACATGGCGAGCAGGTGATCCGGCACCCCGTTGTCGGCCAGGTACGTGAGGCAAGACGCCCGAGCATCGTACAGACGGACCCTGCGAAGGCCGTGCCTCCCGTACGAGACTCGGGAGCGGCATCACACGCTCCCCGCCATGCTCTTCGTGTCCTTCTCCGCCACCGTGCGGTTGCCCATCATGGTCCGGGTGTTGGCGATGCTGAGCGTGGCCGCGTCCAGGTCGATGTCCGACCACCGCAGGGTGGCCACCTCGCTGAGGGGCTGGCTCCGCGCTTCGGGGCGGAAGACGATCGCGGGGAGGGATAGCACGCACGCTCGAAGTACCATCCCTGCAAGGTTCTCCGGCCGGTACTTCAGGACCTCCGCAGTGGCGTAGTCGGACGGAGGCATCCCTGGAGAGGACAGAGGGCGATGAGTGTGGCTGAGAGTTGGTCGCGTGTGATGAGTCTTCTTCGGGAACACGCGCCGGCCGATCACGCGGATCTGCCCGGGCCCACTACGGAGCAGATGCTCGCGGCAGCCGAAGAGCGGATGGGGATCTCCCTGCATGGGGACCTGCGGACCTGGCTGTTGCAGAACAATCTGGATCTGCCGAAGGAAGAATTCGACGACGATGTGATGTGCTGCGGCTTCGACGGGTTCCCCGACGAGGGAAGCTTCTTTCTGGGCATCCGGGCGATGGAGAGGCTCTACGCGAACCGCTCCACGTCCTGCGGATTCGACCCTCCGGACCAGCCGGACTACCCGTTCTGGCGTAACGAGTGGATCCCGTTCCTGTCGGACCAGGACGGCTGGAGTGGAAAGTTCATTGATGTGCGGGACGGGCGCGTCGGCAGCTGGTGTGTGGGTGACCCCTCGGTCACGGGCGAGTACGAGTCGATGGCCCAGTATTTCGACTCTGTGGCGGAGATGCTGACGAGGATCGCCGGTGGAAGCTCCCGGGTCAGTCGGTTCTCCGAAGGTCGGCTTGTCTGGTCGTGAGACGGTTTCCGACTGAATGACGGCCGTTGCCGATCCGTCCTCACCCTGGAACGGCGATGAGAGTCATCAGCGTTGACGTTCCAGGGTGAGGACGGCGGCGGCGATGACGGTCATGCGATTGGGGCTGCAGCGGGCCCAGCGGAAGATCTGCCAGGACTAGGACGTGATCCGGGGCGGCCTCACGCAGGACACGCAGCAGTCCGGGGGCCCGGCCGGACAGGTGCTCGACGACAGCCTGGACGTAGGCATGGGCGGTGCCGACGGATATCCCGAAGCCGACGGCGATCTGCGCGAGGGCGTCGTGCCGGCGCAGGTAGACCAGACCCCCGAGAGCACGCTGGTGGGGCGGCAGCTTGCAGCGGCGGTCACCCCGGGAACCGCCACTTCGGCGAAGTCGGTCGGTGGCGTAGGTGTTCCGCCGACACGGCTGGCGGGAACGCTGAGCACCACGTCCATTGCTTAGTTGGGTTTACGACTGTGCGTTGAGGCCCTGGGTTCGGGGCCGCCCACCCCGCGTGCGCGGGGAGCACAAGCCCCGACCTGCCAGGTTCGGAATAGCGGCACGAAGCGCGGACCACCCCCGCGCGTGCGGGGAGCGCGCTACAGTGCTTGGGGTGGCGACGCTTATAACTTGACGCATGCCTCACCGTTGAATGAGCGGCGTCGGGTACATAGTTTGCTGCCAACGAAAGAGCGGGATCACGCCCGGCACAGGCGTGACCCCGCCAGGCCGGGTGTATGAGGCCCGGCCGACTGGCCGCGTATGCGGTCAGCGAAGGGTGACCGGGGACCGGCTACAGGCCGTGGCGC
Source organism: Streptomyces sp. M92 (assembly GCF_028473745.1). NCBI lineage: Bacteria > Bacillati > Actinomycetota > Actinomycetes > Kitasatosporales > Streptomycetaceae > Streptomyces > Streptomyces sp. M92. The sequence goes on along the minus strand of NZ_CP101137.1, from coordinate 4,227,164 downwards.
CTCCTCCAGTCGCTGAACCAGTCGGCAATAGCTCGAGCTGCCAGCGCTGACAGGAAGGCCGTCAAGACCTTCGCTGGTCCCTTCCCCTTGTTGCGAGACTCCCCGTCGTTCATGTGTGCCTCCAATGCACCGATGGGCGTGGCATGACCACGAACTCATGTGCTGATGCTTGGAGTTGCACGCGTCGGACGGGCCGACATCGCAGAGATGACGATATGCCTTGCGGTCGAGCCGGAGAGCAGCCTTCCCGAGAAGTCCCTAATTGCAACCCTTCTCCCGTATGCAGCCATAAGGGTCGTTGGGTTGCGCGCTCAGTGCGCAACAACGCGCATACAGCTCGCAATGAAGAATCAAGGCCATCTTCCATGCCGGGAATCTTCACAAGCGGATGGTAGGCATCCGCCCTTGTGTCGAATGTCAGCACCTCCCCTTACGATCCTCGCGATTGCGCAGAAGGGGGCGCGTGGCGGATGGGATCCGTCGCGGAGAGCGCGGCAAGCAGAGGACCTGGCAATGGGTCATGGTCCTCACAGCGCGGCGAAGACTGTGTACCTACTGTGGCCGGTCGGTTGCCACGACGATCCACCACGAGGGGCCCATCGCCGACAAGGGAGCGGACATCGGGTGGAATCCGTTCCGGCCTGTGAAGACTGCAATCGCTGGAAGAAGGGCCGTAGTGCCAGCCAGGCGCTGGGAAGCGGACATGGACCTGCACCACAGGTATCCGAAGGCGGGCTTTGCAACGCGGGCTAACGAGCTCGTGCACGGTAAGCGGTGAGACGTCGAGCGTCGGATCATCGATCATGGCCATGTGGTGGGGAACGCATCTCGCGCGGCGATCATCAGCGACCGGAGGATCACGAGCCTGTCGGCCGTGCACGAGCTCGTTAGCCTTCCCCGCCCTCATGGAACTCACCATGGTCAACGCTTAGGACTTGCCGACTTCGCTTCGGCGACGCCCTGGCCTTCGCCGTGCTGGCCGTGGCCGCACCCCACCGCACGGCCGTCGCACCCGCACCGCGCTCCGCTCCCTCCTCGTGTGTGTGCCTGGCATGCCGGGGTGCGGTCCTCACTGTGTTTGGGTGCGGAGTTCCTCGTTGAGGCGCTGCGCTTCTTCGAGTTGGTCTTCGAGGACGATGATCCGGCAGGCGGCTTCGATAGGGGTGCCCTGGTCGACGAGTTCGCGGGCACGGGCGGCGATGCGCAGTTGGTAGCGGGAGTAGCGGCGGTGGCCGCCCTCGGAGCGCAGGGGGGTGATCAGGCGGTGCTCGCCCAGGGAGCGGAGGAAGGCGGGGGTGGTGCCGAGCATGTCGGCGGCCCGGCCCATGGTGTAGGCGGGGTAGTCGTCGTCATCGAGAGGGATGGCGGGGCGGGTACTGCGAGGGGGCATAGACCTCTTCTTCCGGGGGACGCGTCGAGGGGCCCGGGCGCCGAATGGCGCCCGGGCCCCGAGCTTTCAACACCATCTGCCGACTGACATTAGCCGACCTTCTTTGTCCGCTGCGGTCCACCCGGGAGGGCGGGGCTGCGGGGATCGCGGATGCGTGACCGGGGACCACCTCCAATCCGGGGCCTGCGGTACCCGGGCGGACTGCTTCCTCGCCCGGGCGATCCTGATGGCGTCTCGCTCCTTACCTGTTGCGGTTGATCCATCTGTCCTGCTGTGCGGCCCCTGGGGCCGCTCGGCCCGGCAACCAGCGGAGGAACCATCACTTCCGGCTCCGCCACTCCGCTGCCGTGCCGCTCCTTCCACCTGTTGCGCGGCAGTTCGTGTCTGCCGTACCCATCGACTTCTTGGCTACGACGAAAACACTAGCCTCCGGCAGCAGCAATGTCTACAGCGACCACAACAGTTTTACTCCACCCGGGGGTCCGGTGATTCTGTCGCTTCTACGCCCGGAAGAGGTACCTGGCTGGTTGAAGACCGACCGCTGGGCACAAGCCCGACTCGACGGTGCAACCGACCAGGAGGGGTGCTTTGCGCATGGACGAGAGGGAAACAACCGGTACCGCGTCCACTGCGAGGGCCGTGGTGGTGGAAGACGGCAGGCCCGCCGACATCGCCCGCGCTCGCGACATGGCCCGCGCCTTCGCCGCAATCTCCGACCCCGTCACCCGAAACAGGGGAAACGCGGCTCTGGTCCAACTTCCCTTGAGTCACATCCGCTATCCGTGAACAAGGCCAGCCCGACACCACGCCACTGGCGCCGGGCCCTTCCTGTCGCATCTGTGCACCGCAGAGCCACCCATACGATGCTCGTGTGACTGCCCCGCCGCACACTGGGGCCCGGCCCGACGCACTCACGCAGTCGGTGCGACCGCTGGCCGAGCGGCTGTACGACATCAGGCATTGGTCCGAGTTCGAACGCGGCGGCCACTTCGCTGCGATGGAAGTGCCGGAGTTGTTCGCACAGGACGTCCGGGACTTCTTCCTCACCCACGTCAAGCACGACTGGCGACAAGCGTCCGACTGCGGCGGAACTCCACACTGACCTGCGGCTGCCGGGTTCCTCTTTCGCTGGGTATATGTCCTGATGGCGGGGTGGTTCGGTCACTCGGGGGCGGGTGCTGGACGGTGGTGTTACGAGCACGGCCGAGCCGTGATGAGAACGAGCAGCAGGTCGTACGTCGGTTGTCGCGAGCGCGCAAGGCGCCGTGTGCTCTGGTGGTGCGGGCTCGGATGGTCGTGCTGAGCTGGTCCGGGCAGCGAGTGCCGGCCATTGCGGATGAGCTCAGGTGCAGCCCCATGACGGTCCGCCGCTGGCTGCACCGCTTCACCGCTCGGGCCTGGACGGGCTGGAAGACCTGGGCGGTCAGGGCCGCAAGCGGCGGATCACCGAAGCGGAGCGTTCAAGGATCATCGGACTGGTCAGACAGGCTGCGCCGGGTCGGCTGACCGTGCAGGCCGACGGGGAGCCGGCCGCGACGGATGAATCAGAGCCGCCGCAGTGGACCCTTGACTCACTGACTTCCGAGGCCGGGCGACTGGGTATCGCCACCTGCCGCAGCCAGGTCCGCGGGATCCTGCTCGCCGAAGGCGTGCGCTGGCGCCGCACCCGGTCCTGGACCCGCTCGAAGGACGCGGACTTCGAGGGAAAGGGACCAGGATCATCGAGCTCTGCACCTGCCCGCCCGAAGGCGCGACGGTCATCCGCGCCGACGAGCTCGGACCGGTGATGCCTCGTACGTTCCCGCCGGCGCCGGGCTGGTCGCCGAGCGGGCACCGGTAGACACCGAGGACGATGCCAAGATCCGCCGGGAGCTCGTGGACGGTCGAAGTACGCGTCAGCCGACCCGAAGACCGACCGCCAGCGTCAGTTCAAGGACCCGATGTGGTGATGCGAGATCCGGAAACAGCTCCCGCAGCTGCGACATCCGGTACCGGACGGTCTGGGGGTGGACGAACAACGCCGCCGCCACCTCGTCCCGCCTGCCCTGGTGCAGCAACCACGCACGCAACGTCTCCTCCAGCCGCCGTGCGGTTGCGACAGGCAAGGTCCCGAGCGGTGCGAGGGCTCGGGCACGCAGGTCTGCGAACGCGTCCACGTCGGCGCTCAGCACCAGCTCGGGCAGGTGGTCCTCGGTGTCGCGGATATCGGAGGAGAGGGAGCGCGCGCGTGCGGCTCGTGCGTACGAGGCGGACGCACGAGTCCATGGCCGGGCCGGGCCGACCACGGCGGTGCGGTCGGTCAGCTGCCGCAAGAGATGTGATCGGTCGGCATCGGGGACGAGCAGCACACCGGTGGCGTCCGGCTGATCGTCGAGGACGAGGGTGCTCTGGTCGAGCATGCGGTAGGCAGGCCGGGCCTGGGCGGCGGGCAGCAGGATCGCGGTCAGCGTAGCCGGAGGCTGCCATCCGGCCCGTTGAGCGGAGGCCAGCAGCACGTCCGGACTCGCGCCGGCGAGGAGGTCGCGGGCCAGGTGTTCCAGGTGACGCTCGTGGGCCCGGCCCCGGGCGGCCAGTTCGTCGGCGTGGCCCGCGGCGCTCGCCGCGGAGAGCTCGTCGATGTAGGCGAAGGTCAGCTCGGCGAACTTGGCGACCTCGGCGGCGGGCAGACCCGCGGACACGGCGCCCGCTGCCAGGCATCGCCAGGCCACGCGGGCGCCGACGCGGTAGGCGCTGAGCAGGGCGTCCATCGAACGGCCGTCGCGCACCTCACCGCGGCCCAGCTCGTAGGCCGCGTCACCGCCGTCGCCGCCCGTGGCGTTCCCGCTCGCGAGGTCCAGGTAGTGCCCGAGGGCGGTGCGAACGGCTCGGCGGATGGTGCCGCCCATGCTGCCCGAAAGGGCGTTGGCGTAGGGAGGGACCTCGTCGATGATCACCTGGACGACCTCGTCGGCGGTGGCCCTCAGCGCGGCCCGAAGTGCGGTGACCGTCGTCTCATCCAGGGCCAGTTCGCTGGCCCTCTGGGTTGTACGACTCACGTTTTTATTCCCTGCGAACAATTCCACCCGCCAGATTCACGTCCTACGGTCAGGACTTTACGCCTCAAGACACAGCAAGCTGGAGTCATGACGAGTGCAGCCCTTCGCAGCAGGGCGTGGAAACTGCTGGAGATGGTCACGACGCCGCTGCTGCCGTCGGACTACCTCGACCTGGTCAACCCACTGCGTGCGGGCGCCGACCTGCGGGGGCGCATCGAGGCCGTGCACCCCGAGACGAGTGACGCCGCGACTGTCGTGATCAGGCCGGGACGGGGCTGGCGCGGCCACACAGCCGGTCAGTACGTGCGGATCGGGGTCGACGTCGACGGGGTGCGCCTGTGGCGTGCCTACTCCATCACCTCGCCGTCGAACCGTCAGGACGGCCGCGTCACGATCACCGTGAAGGCGATCCCGGACGGCAAGGTCAGCAACCACCTGGTCCGCAGGACGAGACCGGGCACGTTGATCCAGCTCGACCAGGCGACCGGTGACTTCGTGCTGCCGCAGGCCAAGCCCGCCAAGGTGCTCTACCTGACGGCCGGCAGCGGTATCACGCCCGTGATGGGCATGCTGCGCGACATCGAGTTCGACGACGTCGTCATGGTCCACTGCGCGCCACAGCCGCAAGACGTGATCTTCCGCAAGGAACTGCATGACCTGGTCGCGGACAAGAAGCTGCGGCTCACCGAGGTGCACACCGCCAGGGACGGCATGCTCGACATCGCCCGTCTCGACGAACTCGTGCCCGACTGGGCCGAGCGCGAGACCTGGGCCTGCGGGCCCGCGGGCCTGCTCGACGCCGCCGAGGAGCACTGGAGCACACACGGCCTCCAGGACCGTCTGCACACCGAGCGGTTCCGTCCCAGCATCGTCGTCGCCGGTGATGGCGGCGAGGTCACGTTCAGCGCCACCGGCAAGAGTGCCGACGCGGACGGCGCCAAGCCGTTGCTCGACGTCGGCGAAGAGGCGGGCGTGCTCATGCCCTCCGGGTGCCGCATGGGCATCTGCTTCGGCTGCACTACGCCGCTCAAGGCGGGCGCCGTGCGAGACCTGCGCACCGGCGAGATCACCGAGGCCGAGCCGGGCGTCCTCATCCAGACCTGCGTGTCCGCCGCGGCGGGCCCCTGCGACATCGAACGGTAGGAACAGCTTGACCGCCATCGACCCCACCGCCCACCTGACCGCGGAGCAGATCGAGGAACTCGGCCGCGAGCTGGACGCGATCCGCGACGAGGTGATCGCCGGCCGCGGAGAGAAGGACGCCGCGTACATCCGCAAGGTCATCGCGGCGCAGCGCAAGCTCGAGCTGGTCAGCCGGGGCGTGCTGCTGTTCTCGTTCTTCCCGCCCGCGTGGCTGCTCGGCACCGCCGGGCTGTCCGCGGCAAAGATCATGGACAACATGGAGATCGGCCACAACATCCTGCACGGCCAGTGGGACTGGATGCGGGACCCGAAGATCCACTCCACCACCTGGGAATGGGATCACGTCTCGCCGTCCGACCAGTGGAAGCACTCGCACAACGAGCTGCACCACAAGTACACGAACGTGATCGGCAAGGACAACGACCTCGGCTACGGCATCATGCGCGTGGACGAGGACCAGGCGTGGCACCCGTTCCACCTCGGGCAGCCGCTGTGGAACTTCCTCAACGCCTGCTTCTTCGAGTACGGCATCGCAGCGTACGACCTGGAGCTCGGCAAGAACCTGAGCAAGCACCGCCGCAGGAACCCGGAGTTCCGCGCGCGGGCCAAGGCCGTCGGCCGCAAGATCCGCAAGCAGGTGCTCAAGGACTACGTGATCCACCCGCTGCTGTCGGGCCCGTCGTTCCTCCCCACGCTCGCCGCGACGTTCACCGCGAACCTGGTGCGCAACCTCTGGTCCCACTCGGTGATCATGTGCGGGCACTTCCCCGAGGGCGTGCAGGTCTTCGAGCGCCGGTCGATCAAGGGCGAGACGCGCGGCCAGTGGTACCTGCGCCAGATGATGGGCTCGGCGAACATCAGCGGCAGCAGGGCCATGCACTTCATGACGGGCAACCTGTCGCACCAGATCGAGCACCACCTGTTCCCGGACCTGCCGAGCAACCGGTACGCCGAGGTCGCGGTGAAGGTGCGCGCGCTGTTCGAGAAGTACGAGCTGGAGTACGTCACCGGGCCGCTGCCCAAGCAGGTGTTCTCCGCCTGGCGCAAGGTCTTGCGGCTCTCGCTGCCGAACAGCAAGAAGCCCACTGCCGGGGTCAGAACGCCGGACCGTGAGCAGGAGCTGGCCACCGCCTGACTGTTGCAAGCGCCTGGCTCACGAACCCGAGGTCAGGCGCCCTTGTCCGCAGGCTCCAGAAGCACCACGTACTCCACGTGGTACGCCATCGTAAACACGACGCAAGGTGTGTGGACGCAAGGAGGGTCTGCAGGTCACATCCGGTTTTCCTGCCTTGGGCACGGGCTGTGAGGCGGCCGGAGGGTCAAATGAGCGTCATGTCTGACGGACATTCTCTCCTCCTTTGGCCGGTAAACCGGGTTTTCCGCGTTTCTGACGCCCGTGGCCGTCATGTTGCTGCCCCGGCGGCAGGTCGGCTGCTGGATGTGCCGCGGGATGCCAGTCTCATCACCGGCCCATCGGGCCGGTCATGAGGCTGGACACCAGGACCGACTCGTCGCCGGGTCTCACCTCGCGCACGTCGGCGTCCGCCCCTGGACTCCTGCCCGGGTGTGGCTCAGGCATCGATGATGACGGGGATGATGAGGGGCTTGCGGCGGTAGGTGCGGAACGCCCAGTTCGCCACGGCGCGGGCGAGGAGTTGTTCGAGTTGGCGCGCGTCTCCGACGCCCTCCTCGGCCGCGGTGGCCAGGGTCTTCTCGATGACGGGGATGACCGGCTCGAACGTGGTGTCGTCGTGGACGAATCCCCGGGCCAGGAAGTCGGGGGCCTCGGCGAGGGCGCCGGTGTCCGCGTCGACGATCGCCACCACCGTGAGCACGCCCTCGGCGGCGAGGGTGAGGCGGTCCTTGAGGGACGCTTCGGTGGCACCGCCGACTTCCGTGCCGTCCACGTAGACGTTGCCGGCGGGGACCTTGCCGGTGATGGATGCGCGCCCGTCGACGAGGTCGACGACGACGCCGTCCTCGGCGATGACGACCCGGTCTGGGTCGACGCCGGTACGGATGGCGAGGTCGCCGTTGGCCCGCAGGTGGCGCCATTCGCCGTGCACGGGCATGACGTTGCGGGGTTTGACGATGTTGTAGCAGTAGACGAGTTCGCCGGCGCTGGCGTGTCCGGAGACGTGCACCTTGGCGTTGCCCTTGTGGACCACGTGGGCGCCCCACCGGGTGAGTCCGTTGATCACCCGGTAGATGGCGTTCTCGTTGCCGGGGATGAGGGAGCTGGCGAGCAGGACGGTGTCGCCCTTGCCGATGCGGATCATGTGGTCGCGGTTGGCCATCCGTGACAGCGCGGCCATCGGTTCGCCCTGGGAGCCGGTGCACACCAGAGTGATCTTGTGGTCCGGAAGCTTCTCCAGCTCCTTCGTGGTCACGACCAGACCGGACGGGACCTTCAGATAACCCAGGTCACGGGCAATGCCCATGTTGCGGACCATCGACCGGCCGACGAAGGCGACCTTGCGGCCGTGCTGGTGGGCGGCGTCCAGGACCTGCTGGATACGGTGCACGTGACTGGCGAAGCTGGAGACGATAACCCGGCGCGGCGCGGTCCGCATCACCTGCTCGATCGCCGGGTTCAGCTCACGCTCGGAGGTGGTGAAGCCGGGCACTTCGGCGTTGGTGGAGTCGGTGAGGAACAGGTCCACGCCCTCCTCGCCGAGACGGGCGAAGGCGCGCAGATCGGTGATCCGGTCGTCGAGAGGGAACTGGTCCATCTTGAAGTCGCCTGTGTGCAGCACCATCCCGGCCGGGGTGCGGATCGCGACCGCGAGGCTGTCCGGGATGGAGTGGTTGACCGCCACGAACTCGCAGTCGAAGGGCCCGAAGCCACGCCGGTCACCCTCCCGCACCCGCACCGTGCGCGGCCGGATGCCATGTTCCTTGAGTTTGGCCTCCAGGAACGCCAGCGTCAGCTTGGAGCCGACGACCGGAATGTCGGACCGCTCGCGCAGCAGGTACGGCACGCCGCCGATGTGGTCCTCGTGGCCATGGGTGAGTACCACGGCCACGACGTCGTCCAACCGGTCCCGGATCGAGGTGAAATCCGGAAGGATCACGTCCACGCCAGGCTGGGTCTCCTCCGGGAACAGCACCCCGCAGTCGACGATGAGCAGCTTGCCCGCGTGCTCGAAGACGGTCATGTTGCGGCCGATCTCGCCTAGGCCGCCCAGGGCGATGACGCGCAGCCCTCCTTCGGGAAGGGGCGGGGCGGCTTTCAGCTCGGGGTGCGGATGACTCATACCCTGACGGTACCCGGAGAGCGGACAGGGTGATCCATTACCTACTCCCGACATGGTCGGGGCACCACAACGGGTGTCCGGGACGATCCGATGACGCCGGCGGCCGGACAGGGAGAGGCCAGGGCGGGGTCCAGCCAAGGCGAGCTCGGAAGCCGCCACGAGATGATCTTGGAGTCCTGAAGGCGGCTGGCCAAGATGCGGTAGGCATCGCGCGGGCGAGCGACGCCAGGTTTCCGTACAGGGCGGGGTGCAGGGCGGCTGCGAGTGTGCGGGCCCGGCTCTCGTCTGCCACGTCGTGCAGTACGAAGCAGACCGGCCCCACGGAGGAGTCCGAGCGGATCTCGTCGACGCGGATCGTCTGGATGACCGCCGCGCGGAAAGCGTCGTACACCGAGTCCGCGACGGCCTGCTGCGGGGCGGTGATCATGTCGGCCCTCACCGTCCAGTGCTCGCCCAGAGACTCGATGGCGACGAAGACGGCGTCCTGCTCCTTGGAGCCGGCGGCGGCTGCCTGGGAACCATCGTGCCAGGCGCGCGGGACGGCACAGACGTCGGCACGGCAAGCATGCGCCTCACTGGGCCTGGCAGGCCGCCGACGGGCAACCGGCGCGCTGGCAGGGCTCCGGCCACGGACTGGGGGAACCGTCTCGGCCGGAGAAGGACCCCAGCGTGGTGATCGTCGGGGTCCTGCCCTGTGGTGGTCAGGGGCGCTCGTTTCAGGGGCCGATGGTGGAGTCCAGTCGGTGGCGGGCCGGGAGGCAAGGCCCCGAGCCGCAGTCGAAGACCTCAGCCTGATCGGACGCTGGAACGACGACACGGACGACAGCCCGGTCGGCACTGCTCGGCGAGCTGCGGGGCACCGCGCGCCTCCGGCTTCGCCTCCACTTCGGCGACCAGGCGTTCGGCCGGGTCACCGAAGGGAAGCTCTGGCGTCCAGTGGCCGCCCGCGCACTGCTGCCCACGCCGCTTCACCGCACTTCGTCGCGAACCTGAGCAGCCGGCCGCCCAACGAGCGGGCGAGGCTGTCGCCGCCTTGCGACGCCGGGCGTTGTCCTCTTCCTCGCCCTGCGGTCAGCGCCGCAGGGTGAGGACGCCCGGTCGCCAGGGCAGTTGGTCGTAGGGTCCGCCCGCGTTCGGGGACTTGCCCTGGTAGAGGAACTGCAGGTTGCAGGGGTCGATGGTCATGGTCTGGTCGGGGTTGGCGCGGACCAGGTCACCGTGGCTGATGTCGTTGGTCCAGGTGGCGCCGCTGTTGGCCTTGCCCGCGAAGGGATTGCTCTCAGTGGCGGCCTGCGGAGTCCACGAGCCACTCAGGCTGGAGGCCGTGAAGGAACGGAAGTAGCGTCCGTTCGCGCCCATCGCCTCGACGATCATGAGGTACTGGTTCTGGCCCTGGACCTTGTAGACCTGCACGCCCTCGAACAGGTTGGCCTTGGTGTCACTCATGATCGTCGTGTACGACGAGCCGAAGTTGCCCGGGAAGTTCCCGATCGGCATGCTCGCCCGGTAGATCTTTCCGTTGTCGCCCGCGAAGAACAGGTACATGTTCTGTCCGTCGGCGATCAGGGTCTGGTCGATGGGACCGGTGTCGGAGCCGGAGATGCTGCCGGTGAACAGCGGCTGCGGAGCGGACCAGCCGTTGGGGTTGGTGGGGTCGCTCGAGGTGCGGTAGATGAAGGGCCACGAACCCCACTGGTACGCCAGCACCCAGATGTCCTTGGGGGCGAAGTAGAACAGCGTGGGCGCCACCGCGGCCTGGCTCATCCCAGTCTGGCCCGCCGACGCCATGTCCGACCAGTCGGTGAAGGGGCTGAACATCATCGAGCCGTACGACGATCCCGACACGTTCGTCGCGTAGACCAAGTGCTTGCCGTTGTGGGTCACGGTGGTGAAGTCCTTGACCGCCGCCCACCCGTTCGCCGGCTGCGCCAGCACGCCCGTCGACGACCAGTTGTAGGCCGACGGCAGGGAGCACGTTCCGTCCGTCGGCGGCCCGGACAGGCCGGACCACTTCTGGTGGCTGCCGCCGCCGCACCTGCCGATCTGCACCGCCGTACTGTTGGCCGTACCGGCCCCCGCGACCTCCAGGCACAGCCCGGACTCCACGCCGACGACCGTGCCGTCGGAGTTCACCCTCCACTGCTGGTTCGCGCCGCCGGAACAGCTCCAGATCTGCACCCGCGTCCCGGGCGCGGTGGCGTGACCGGGAACATCCAGGCACTTGTCGCCGTACACGGTCAGCTGCCGGCTGTCAGTCAGCGTCCACTGCTGATTGGTCCCACCCCAGCAGTCGTATATCTGCAGGTACGTGCCGTTGGTCTGGACGGCGCCCGGCACATCGAGGCACCGCCCCGAACCGGTACCGCGCAAGGCGCCACTGGCGGCCGCCTGGGCCGGGGCGACGGTGAGCAGCGCCGCCAGCACGGCGACGGCCGCCGCCACGGCGGCGAGCACCGCGGACGGGTGCCCGCGGGTGAGACTTCCTCTGCGCATGGGGACTTCCTCTACCGTGAGTGGTCGGTCGGCCTGTTCGGAATTACGAACAAAGGCCGAAGTGTCGAGCAGGCTGAATGCTAGGGAGCCGTCGAACGACGTCAACCCCTCTCGCATCTATCGCTTCAGAAACCGAAACATTCACGCCTGGCCCGCTCGGCCTGCACGGCTACACCACTGCGGCCGCACGGAGAACGACTGACGATGACTCACGGAGCCGCTGACGCCTCCCCGGAGCCGTCCCTCAAGCTACCTAGGTTCGAATGTTTCGGTAGTTCGACTGAAACTTTTTGGCGACGGAGTATTGACGATGCATCGTCAACACCTCAATCATTCCTGTCGCCGACCGGCGGTCCGCCGGCTGCGTCCGTCTGCCGCTCGGGAGCGGACGACGCGACCCCTGCGCGCTTCAGTCCTTCCGTGATTTCTACTTTGGAGGCACAGTGATGGGCTCGTACGCCCTCCCCAGAGCCGTCTTCCGCCGCAAGCTCCGCGGCCTGTTACTGGCGATGGTCGTCGGCGTCCTCGGTGCGGTCACCGCACTGGTGACGCCGTCGACCGTGCACGCCGCCGAGAGCACCCTCGGCGCGGCGGCGGCGCAGAGCGGCCGCTACTTCGGCACCGCCATCGCCTCGGGCAAGCTGGGCGACTCGACGTACACGGCGATCGCGAACCGTGAGTTCAACTCGGTGACGGCCGAGAACGAGATGAAGATCGACGCCACCGAACCGCAGCGAGGGCGGTTCGACTTCACCGCCGCCGACCGGGTCTACAACTGGGCGGTGCAGAACGGGAAGGAGGTGCGCGGTCACACCCTGGCCTGGCACTCCCAGCAGCCCGGCTGGATGCAGAGCCTCAGCGGCGGCGCACTGCGCCAGGCGATGATCGACCACATCAACGGCGTGATGGCCCACTACAAGGGCAAGATCACCCAGTGGGACGTCGTGAACGAGGCGTTCGCCGACGGCAGTTCGGGAGCCCGGCGGGACTCCAACCTGCAGCGCACCGGCAACGACTGGATCGAGGTCGCCTTCCGCACCGCGCGCGCCGCCGACCCTGAAGCCAAGCTCTGCTACAACGACTACAACGTCGAGAACTGGAACTGGGCCAAGACCCAGGCCATGTACGCCATGGTCCGGGACTTCAAGCAGCGCGGCGTGCCGATCGACTGCGTCGGATTCCAGTCGCACTTCAACAGCGGCAGCCCCTACAACGCCAACTTCCGCACCACCCTGCAGAACTTCGCCGCGCTCGGCGTCGACGTGGCCATCACCGAACTCGACATCCAGGGCGCCTCACCCACGACCTACGCGAACGTGGTCAAGGACTGCCTGGCCGTCGAGCGCTGCCTCGGCGTCACCGTCTGGGGCGTGCGCGACACCGACTCCTGGCGATCGGAGCAGACACCGCTGCTGTTCAACGGTGACGGCAGCAAGAAGCCCGCCTACACCGCCGTCCTCGACGCCCTCAACGGCGGCGGCTCCACCACGCCCCCCGCGGATTCCGGGCAGATCAAGGGCGTCGGTTCGGGCCGCTGCCTGGACGTGCCCGACGCCGTCACCACCGACGGCACCCAGCTCCAGCTGTGGGACTGCCACAGCGGCACCAACCAGCAGTGGACGTACACCGACGCCGGCGAGCTGAGGGTCTACGGCGACAAGTGCCTGGACGCCGCCGGCACCGGAAACGGCGCCAAGGTCCAGATCTACAGCTGCTGGGGCGGCGACAACCAGAAGTGGCGCCTCAACTCCGACGGATCCATCGTCGGCGTCCAGTCCGGCCTCTGCCTCGACGCCGTCGGAGCCGGCACCGCCAACGGCACCCTGATCCAGCTCTACTCCTGCTCGAACGGCAGCAACCAGCGCTGGACCCGCACCTGACGGTGCCCGCCGCGCGGTAGTCCGGGGTCGCCGCCGTGGTGGCGGCGACCCTCGCGCCCGGCACCGCCCGGCGCTTCGCGGTGTTCAGGGGTTGGCGTGCATCTGGACGGTGACCCGGTCGAAGCGGCGGGCCGCGAGGTCCTGGCGGGGGATGGTCCAGTACAGGATCGACATGGGGAACCCCACCCACTGCGCGAGCAGGACCCAGTCGCCGGGGTTCGTGACCTGGTCACCCACCTCCGGGTACGCGGAGGCGGGCACCGGGTCGCCGTAGTCGTCGAAGTTGGCGGCGTGGCCGCCGAGTTGCCAGTCCCCGCCGCCGTCGGTCTGGTCGGACCAGACGTCCCGCAGGGTCTCCGCGTGGGGATGCCGGGCGAGCGTCTCGCCGTCGGGCGGCGTGGAGGGCAGGGACACACCGGGCGCGAGTCGCAGCTCGCCGGCCCTGCGCAACTCGGCGTCCAGGTCCTCCGGGCTGTCGTACTCGTAGACCTCGTAGTCGGGGGACGACTCCCGTTCCTCCACCGGGACTCCGGCCGGTACGTACACGGCGCCGCCCGCGGGCCAGGGTTCCAGGTCGGCGTTGGCGAAGAGGAGCAGTGTGCCGTCCGGCGGGAGCGGCAGGTCGGTCGCCCCGTCGGGGACGGCGGAGAAGTCGAGCGTCAGGATGAGCTGGTGGTGGTCCTCGTACTCCTCGCCCGCCGATCCGTGAGTGGCGCCGGGGGTGGGGAGGTCCGGCGGGAGCATCAGCGGCCCGCCGAGCCTGCCCACCACCGGCCCGCTCCCGTCGGGAGCCGTCCGCAGCATCGGGCGTGCGAGTCCGAGCCACCGGTCCACGTCCGGCGCCGGAACGCCTCGCTCCAGCGCCTGCTCCCGGAAGCGGTCGAGCCACCAGAGGGTTGCGGCGGGCAGGGTCCGGGTGGCCGGGGACAGCACGCCGTCGCCGAACTCCCAGCCGGGTTCCGGCGCCGTGATGCCCGGCTCGCCCAGGCCGGCCAGCCACTCCGCCGCCGACCCGCGCGTCATCTCCCCGGCACCGTCCAGCGCCGTCCGGGCGGCCGCCCGGACGTCCGGGGTGTCACCGAGCACCCGGCGCGCGGCCAGGCGGTGCCGTGAGACGCCGAGCGCGATCGACGTCAGGCGCGGGGCCAGCGTCTTCGGGACTTCCGGGAAGCACTCGAGGATCGTCAGCATCATGTGGGTCGTGTCGACGGCCTCGTCGTCGGGGTGCCTCCTGGCGTCGAAGCCCTCCAGGTACTCGTCCACCAGGTCCGGCCGCTCGGCGAACAGCGGCCACCACCGCACCGCGTCCTCGGGGGTCAGAACCGCCCCGATCCTCCGGCCGAACGCCCCGGTGCTCCGGGTCGTCAGGAGCGCCGTGACCCGGCGGTCGGCGTCGGTCATCCCGGCCTGCCGCAGTGCGTTCCGCAACACGCGGACGTCGGGTATCCGCGCCAGCCGCTGCTCGACGCCGGGCCAGAAGCGGTCACCCTCCAGGCGGGCGGCGGCGGGCCGGGTGTCCAGCTCCGCCAGGAGGTCGGCGTCGGCCGGCGGTGCCGTCGGCGGGAGCGGTACGACGGCGTCGGGTCCGGTCGCGAGAGACGCCCGGTCGGCCGTCCGGCGCAACAACCGGGCGCGCTCGGCGTCGAGCGGCTGCCCTTCCGGCGCCCTCAGCGCGTCCTCGATCGCCGCGAGGCCGCCGTCGACGTCGACCAGGCGCCCCAGGACTTCGGCGAGGCGCTCCGGTGCCGCCGTCCGCAGGTGCGGGCGCAGGAGTTCCACCTGCCGGGGCCCCTTCAGCCAGGACAGCGCGGCGAGGGCGTCGTCCCGCACGCCGCGGTCCTCGTCGACGGCCAGTGCGGCGAGGAGTCCGCCGTGCTGTCCGGCGTCGCGCGCGCACCGCAGTGCCAGAAACCGGCGGCGGCCGGTCCCGCCCGCGCCGGCGACCTCGGCGACCACGTCGGCGTGCCGGGCGAGGAACGTGTCGCCGGCGTCGGTCGCCAGGAGCGTCTGCCGGCGGGCCGAGTTGCTGTCGCCGTCACGGTGCAGCAGCGTCGTCAGCGTCGTGTGCACGGGCGTGCGGCCGGGCGCGCCACCGGCCCGGGCGACTTCGCTCACCAGGTCGGGCGTCCATCGCCGGCGTGCCTGCCGGGAGACCTCGGACCGGGTTCCGGTCGCCTTCACCACGTTGTCCGCGAGCGTGGCGAGCCAGGTGCTCGGGTCCGGCCGGTCCGGGGCGGCGATCGCGTCCAGCAACTGCCCGAACCGGGCGAGCACTTCGGCCGGTGCGTCCCGGTAGACGACGAGCCGGGCGACGTCCGCGGCCTCCGTGCTCCAGCCCGGCTGCAGGGCCGCGACGGCGGCGACGTGCTCGTGCGGCCAGCCGCCGCCCGCGGACACCATCCTCCCGCCCGTCGTGGACCGCGCGTCGTTCAGTGCGGCCAGGACCTCACGTCCCGTGCCCCGCAAGACGTACTCCACCGCGCCGTCGAAGGCCTGACACGTCCTCAGTGGCGCGAGGCAGGTGCGCAAGGCGGTCGCGAGGTCGGCCGGTGTACCCGTCGGGATCTGGGCGTCTCTGGTCTTGTCCATCTCGTCCTGCGGCATCCGGGGAGCCTATCGAGCTGCGGGGCGGCCTCCTACCCCGGGCACCGCGCCGGCGTGCGGCCCTTCCGCACAGGAGGCCGCTTTCCTGACTGACACGCAAGTCAGGTAGCTCAATGCCGTCACCCATCTGCTACTTCTCCGTCCGACCGTGTTGAGTTTTTCGCAACGCATGCCTAGGGTCGTGCCCCGTGGAGACCGACGACGCCCTCGAGGGCACACCGACCGCCGCCGCCCGCGTACGCGAGGTCATCGCGGCCGCGGGTGTCAGCCAGCGCGAGTTCGCGCGCCGGGTCGTGATGGACCCGTCCAAGCTGTCGCGTTCGCTGAGCGGCACCCGCCGCTTCACGGCCGCGGAGCTGGCGCGGATCGCCGACGAGGGCCGGGTGGACGCGGGCTGGCTGCTCGGCGCCCACCCCCGTGAGAGGGACTCGGCACCGGCCGTGGGTGTCGAGGGCGGGCGACCGCTGCAGATCGTCCGCGAGACGGTCCGGCTGATCGCGGAGCACGGCTTCCACGCGGTGCGGGTCGCCGACATCGCCCGCGCCTGCGCCACCAGCAGCGCCGCGATCCACTACCACTTCCCGGGCCGCGCCGAACTCCTGGAGGCGGCCGTGCGCTGGTGCATGGACGAGGACACCGCGCGGCGTGCCGCCCGTCTCGCCGAGGCGGACGACGCGGCTCAGGAACTGCGTCAGCTCATCGCGCTGCAGACGCCGCGCACCGAGCAGCAGCGCCGCCAGTGGGCGGTGTGGCTCGACCTGTGGGCCGAGGCGGCGCGCTCCACGACGGTCGGCCGGCTGCACTCCGAGTACTACCGGCAGTGGCGGGAGACCGTCGCCGACGTCGTACGCCGAGGTGTCGGACAGGGCGTGTTCCGCGCCGGGATCGATCCCCAGGCGGCGGCGCTGACGCTGACCGCGCTGATCGACGGCCTGGCGACACACGTCCTCTCGGTGAGCGGACCCTCGTCCGCCGCGGCCGCGGACGCGATGCACGCCGCCCTGACCGCCCACGTCGACCACACGGTCCTGGCCCAGTAGGCCGGCGGCCGCCGAAGTCCCGTACCCCCCTGCCCTCCTGGGAGACCCCCGCATGCCCATGACCGAGAACGTCATCATCACCTGCGCGCTCACGGGCGCCGGCGACACCGTCCGCAAGAGTCCCCACGTCCCCGTCACCCCGGAGCAGATAGCCCAGAACGCCGTGGAGGCGGCCGCCGCCGGAGCCGCCGTCGTCCACATCCACGTACGCGACCCGCGAACCGGCGATCCGTCCCGTGACCCGAAGCTGTACCGGGAGGTCGTCGAGCGCATCAAGGAGACCGGCACCGACGTCGTCATCAACCTCACCGCCGGCATGGGCGGCGACCTGGTCATCGACCCGGACGACCCGCTCACCCATCTCCCCGGCACCGACCTCGTCAGCGGTCTGGAGCGCCTCCCGCACGTCGAGGACCTGCTGCCCGACATCTGCACGCTGGACTGCGGCTCGCTCAACTTCGGCGACGGCTCGAATCTCTACGTCTCGACGCCCGACATGCTGCGTGCGGGCGCGCGGCGCATCCAGGAGCTGGGTGTGCGGCCCGAGCTGGAGATCTTCGACACGGGTCAGCTCTGGTTCGCCAAGCAGCTGCTCGCCGAGGGCCTGCTCGACGACCCGACCGTTTTCCAGCTGTGCATGGGCATCCCGTGGGGCGCGCCGGCGGACCCCGGCGTACTCCAGTCGATGGTCAACATGCTGCCGGACGGCGCGCGTTGGGCGAGCTTCGCGCTCGGCCGGATGCAGATGCCGTGGGTCGCGCAGTCCATCCTGCTCGGCGGGCACGTCCGCGTGGGCCTGGAGGACAACCTGTACCTCGGCAAGGGCAACAAGGCGACCAACGCCCAGCTCGTCGAGCGGGCCGTGACCATCACCGAGTCGATCGGCGCACGCGTCGCGACACCGGACGAGGCCCGCGCCGCCCTCGGCCTGAAGCCGCGCAAGTAGCCCGAAGCGACGACTAAGGACCAACACACCCATGACCTCATCCGAGACGACCCCGCCCGAACCGCTCTCGCACGAACCGATCTCGCCGGGGCGGACCTCGCCCGAGAACGTCCGCCGCGTCGCCTGCGTCGGCGCCGGAGTCATCGGCGGCGGCTGGGTCGCCCACTTCCTGGCGCGCGGCTACGACGTGACCGCCTGGGACCCGGCGCCCGACGCCGGGCAGAAGCTGCGCCGTCTGGTCGACGCGGCGTGGCCGGCGCTCACCGCGCTCGGCCTGGCCGAGGGAGCGTCGGCCGACCGGCTCACCGTGACCGGCACCCTCGAAGAGGCCGTCTCCGACGCCGAGTTCGTCCAGGAGAGCGCGCCCGAGAAGCTCGACCTCAAGCGCGACCTGCTGGCCCGCCTGGACGCGGCGGCACCGCCCGGCGTCGTCATCGCCTCCTCCACCTCCGGGTATCCGATGACCGACATGCAGACGGCGGCCGCGGACCCGTCGCGCCTGGTCGTCGGCCACCCGTTCAATCCGCCCTACCTCATACCGCTCGTCGAGGTCGTCGGCGGCGAGCGCACCGACGCGACCGCGGTCGCCTGGGCCTCCCGCTTCTACGAGGTCGCGGGCAAGTCCGTGATCACGATGGCCGACGAGGTACCGGGCTTCATCGCCAACCGCCTCCAGGAGGCCCTTTGGCGCGAGGCGCTGCACATGGTCGCCAACGGCGAGGCGACGGTCCGGGACATCGACCTGTCGATCACCGAGGGTCCCGGGCTGCGCTGGGCGGTGATGGGGCCGATGCTGACCTTCGCCCTCGCGGGCGGCGAAGGCGGCATGGCGCACATGCTCGACCACTTCGGCCCGTCCCTGAAGTCGCCGTGGACGCGCCTGGAGGCGCCGGAACTGGACAAGGCGCTGTACGACGCCGTGGTGGCGGGCTGCGACGAGGCGGCGGACGGCCGTTCCATCGCGGACCTGGTGGCCGCACGCGACCGGGGCGTCATAGAAGTGCTGCGCGCCACCGGCCGCCTGGGCCGCGCGGAGGACTCGCGATGACGAAGCTCCCTCTGCTCCACAGCACGGTCCGCCCGGATTGGATCGACTACAACGGTCACATGAGCGAGGCCTTCTACGTCCTCGTCTTCGGCCACGCCACGGACGCGCTGATGATCGAGACGGGCCTGGACTCCGGCTACCGCGAGTCCACGGGCTGCTCCCTCTACACGGTCGAGTCCCACATCCGCTTCCTCCGGGACGTGCCCGAGGGCGCCCATCTGGCCATCCGCACGCGCGTGCTGGGAGGGGCGGCGCGCAAGGCACGCTTCACGCACGAGATGTACGTGGTGTCCGGACCGGAGTCGGAGCCGACGCCCGACGCCGCGCCGGTGGCGACGACGGAACTGCTCGCGGTCCACGTCGACCAGCAGGCGGGCCGGGCGGCCGAGTTCCCGGACGCGGTCCGGCACCGCTTCACGGAGCTGACCGAACCGGCTCCTCAGTGGGCGGGCCGCTCGATCGGCGCCGTGGCCTGACGGACCAGGGCCCGACCGCACGTCGGGCCCCGCGGTCCGCTCACAAGGCGGGCGTTCGCCAGTCACTCGGCGGACGTCCGCCAGATCTGAACGAGACAGTAAAGATCCCTGCCGTTCAGCCTGTCGTCCCGCACCGGCGGAACCTCCAGCGTGCGCCAGGAGAGCGGTGAGGTGAAGGGACCGCCTTCGCTGTTGAACATCCACTGCCACCGCATCAGGTACTGGCCGGGCGAAGGCAGAACCAGCGGAACCTCCTGACGCCCGCCGTCTACGGTGTGGATGGCGAGGTCACCGCCGGGAAGCCGGATGCGCACCTCCTCACGACCGGACCACTGGGCGTCCTCTTCCGGAGGAAGAGTGGACCAGCTCTCCAGCCGTACCGCGGCCCGGATCACCTGGGACGGCACCTGCATGTAGACGAGACCAGGGGCGGAGAGCAGCCACTTCGTGGCATCCGCCTCCAGTCCATAGGCGTCGACGGATGTGTCATGGAGGCCGAAGACGCCGTAGCTCGGGGAAACGCGGGCGTCGAACGCGTGCAGCAACCTGCTCACGAGGTACCTCGCGCATCGTCGGTCGGGTCACGGGCAGCACCTCAGAGGTCACCGGACGCGCCCAGGCCGGTCAGCGCGCCGACCGGGTCGAGGTCCGGGGTGCCGCGCGGCCACCAGTCGTCGCGGCCCGGCTCCGACTCGTAGGCGTACCAGAGCCCGGTGCGGCCGAGCCGGAGCTGGACGTGGCCCTGGGGGTGGGTGAGGCGGTTGCGCCAGGGGCGGAAGGCGGGGAGGTCGGCGGCGAGCAGCAGGGGGCGGGCGCGGTCGAAGCGGCCGGCCGGCGGGTCCCAGGCCTCCTCCAGGACGTCCAGGCCGTCGAGTCCGCCTTGGCGCCAGGCGGCCACGGCACGGGCCAGCTCCGCCGTGTCCCGTCCGGCGGCTCCGGCGAGGGACGCGTACAGCGCCCGGGTGCCTGCGGTGAGGCCGGAGCCGGGGCGGGCCGCGGCGAGTCGGACGGCGTCCTGCCACAGCGTCAGCCCACCGACCGGGTCACGGCCCGTGGTGAGCAGTACGTGGGCACGGGCGGCGGCGTCGGTGGCCAGTTGGTCCAGCGCGAAGGGGTCCGGACCGCCCGGGGCCGCCGGGTAGGCCGGGGGCTGTTCGGGATGCGGGGGCGCGGGCAGTGGCGCCGGGAGGGGCGGCGGCGTGCGCGCCGCCAGGGCCTCGGTGGCGCGCACGCCGGGCAGCGGCGCCGGTCCCCGGTCCTGGGCCGCGCGTGCGGTACGGGCCGCGTTTGCCCGGGACAGGTCGTCGAGCAGGGTGCGTTCGCCCCGGCCGCGCAGCAGGAGCAGGACGAAGGGGTCGGCGTCGAGCAGGCGCGCCGTCTGGTAGCAGAGCGCCGCGGCGTGCTTGCAGGGGTGCCCGGAGTCGGGGCAGCTGCACTGCGGGACGAGATCGCCGGGACCGGGGAGCAGGGGGACGCCGCAGTCGGCCAGGGAGTGCGGCAGCTCCTTGTCGAGCAGGGCGGCGATGTGCCCGGTCCGTTCGACGGCGGCGTCCAGGAACCGCTCCCAGTCGGTGTCGTGGAGCGTGCGCAACCGCACCTGGACCCGGTACGGGCGGGGACGGCTGCCCTGCACGTAGGCGAGGACCAGGCCGGGGGTCACGGTGATCGCGTCGACGTTGCCCCGCTCGGCGTACCCGCGCCCCCGCAGAAGCCGAGCGGTGTCCAGGGCGCCCTCCTCCAGAGCGGTCACCCAGGCATTGCCCCACCAGGTAGTGGCGAAGCCGTCCTCCGCCGACGACCGGGGCGGCAGGGCGGGGAAGGTGCGGCGCAGCTCGCCGTCCCGGTCCGGGGCGGCCATGGAGCGCGGTGTGCGGGGCCGCGCGGGTGGCTCGGGGGGCGGGGTGGGGAACGCGTCGCCCCGCGCCTCTCGGTGCGGGATCCGGCGCGGGGCCGGGCGCGCAGGCCGGTACGGCGGGCCGTCCGGCACCGTCGGGGCGCGCTCCGGGCCCGGTGCCGACGGGTGCCGTCGTGGCGCGGGGTCGTACGACGAGGGGAGCGGGGTCGGTGGACCGGACGAAGAAGCCTGCGCCTGCGCGGAGCCCTTTGAAGCGACGCCGGCGGGCCCGTCGGCGCGCGGGAGCTCCACCGAGGTCGCCGTCTCCTCGGGGGACGTGCCCTCCCCAGCGGCGTCGGCCTCCGCAGGCAGCCGGAAGGCGCCCGCGGCGAAGTCCCTTACGGCACGAGCACGGGCGGCGGCGGTGCCCGTGCCGGCGGTCCGCCGCGGAGCACGGGCCGGGCCGGCCGACCGTCGTGACGTCGCCGTCTCCTTGGCCGCCGGGTCCGGCGCCGGCCGCCGCCGAGCCGCCCGCAGCGCCTCACGCGCCACGTCCGCGGGCCGGCCTTCCGCCGCGCGGCCGGAGCCGTTCCCCGGTGTGGTGGCGGTCGCCGTGTCCGCGGTGGGCGGCTGGGCGGGCCGGGTCACCTCTTCGGGCCGGTCCGCTTCCGTTCCCCGGCTGCGGGGTGGGCCAGGCGGGCCGTCGGGGGCGGCGTCCGGTCGCTCTGCGGTGCCGCCCGGGACGCGGGCGTTGCGCAGTGCCTGGCGTGCGATGTCCCCGGGGCGCGGCCCGGTGCGCACCCCCTTTCCGAGCTGGGCGTCGGACTGGGGCTGGGAACGGGGATTCCCGTCCCGCTGCCGGGCCGGATCGTGGGCCGCCGCGTGCTCGCCCGTACCCGTTGCGGCAACCGCGTCGGCGTCCGTGTCCGTGTCGGCGGTGGTGATGGTCCGGGTCGCCTCACCACCCTCGCGTGCTTCCCGCAGGGCGCGGCGGGCCTCGTCGGCGGGGCGGGGGGTCATGACGGCCTCCGCAGGGACACCAGGTCGGACAGTTCACGAGCCGTCAGCTCGGTGAGGGCCGCCTCACCGGAGCCGAGGACGGCGTCGGCCAGGGCGCGCTTCGACTGGAGCATCTCGGCGATGCGGTCCTCCACCGTGCCCTCGGTGATGAGTCGGTGGACCTGGACCGGCTGGGTCTGGCCGATGCGGTAGGCGCGGTCGGTGGCCTGTTCCTCGACGGCCGGGTTCCACCAGCGGTCGAAGTGCACGACGTGGCCCGCGCGGGTGAGGTTCAGGCCGGTGCCTGCCGCCTTGAGGGACAGGACGAGGACGGGGGTCGCCCCGCTCTGGAAGCGGTCCACCATGCGCTCGCGCTCCGGGACCGGCGTGCCTCCGTGGAGCAGGTCGACGGGGACCGCGCGGGCGGTCAGGTGGGAGGTGATGAGGCGCGCCATGCCGACGTACTGCGTGAAGACCAGTGCCGAACCGTCCTCGGCGAGCAGCGTGTCCAGCAGCTCGTCCAGCAGGGCGAGCTTGCCGGAGCGGGCGGTCAGCCGGTCGGCCCCGCCCGGCGGGTGCTCCTCCTTCAGGAACAGCGCGGGGTGGTCGCAGATCTGCTTGAGCGAGGTCAGGAGCTTGAGCACCAGGCCCCGGCGGCCGATGCCCTCGGCCGACTCGATGGCGGCCATCGACTCGCGCACCACCGCCTCGTACAGCGCGGCCTGTTCGCGGGTGAGGGGGACGGGGTGGTCCGTCTCGGTCTTCGGCGGCAGCTCGGGGACGATGCCGGGGTCGGACTTCCTGCGCCGCAGCAGGAAGGGGCGGATCAGGCGGGCGAGACGGTCCACCGCCTCCTCGTCCTCGCCGTTCTCCACCGCGCGGGCGTGCCGGGCGCGGAAGGACTTCAGGGGGCCGAGGAGCCCCGGGGTGGTCCAGTCGAGCAGTGCCCACAGCTCGGAGAGGTTGTTCTCCACGGGTGTGCCGGTCAGCGCCACGCGCGCGGGGGACGGGATCGTGCGCAGGGCCTTCGCCGTCGCCGAGTACGGGTTCTTGACGTGCTGCGCCTCGTCCGCGACGACCATGCCCCAGTGTTGCTCGGCCAGTGTCGCCGCGGCGGAACGCATCGTGCCGTACGTGGTGAGGACGAAACCGCCGGTCAGGCCGTCCAGCGTGCGGTCGGGGCCGTGGAAACGGCGGACGGGGACGCCGGGCGCGAACCGGGTGATCTCCCGCTGCCAGTTGCCCAGCAGGGAGGCGGGGCAGACCACCAGGGTCGGTTCGGTGCGCGCCCGCTTGAGGTGCAGGGCGATGACGGTGATCGTCTTGCCGAGGCCCATGTCGTCGGCGAGACAGCCGCCGAGGCCGAGGGAGGTCATGAGGTGGAGCCAGGCCAGACCGCGAAGCTGGTAGTCACGGAGGGTGGCGTGGAGCCCGGGCGGCGGCTCCGCGGGGCTCACTCCGGCCGTGAGGCGGTCGCGGAGAGCGGCCAGCGCGCCGGCCGGTACGACCTCGACCGTCTCGCCGTCGGCCTCCGCGCTGCCGGTCAGGGCGACGGACAGCGCGTCGACCGGGTCGAGCAGGCCGAGGTCGCGCCTCCGGGCGCGGCGGACGAGGGCGGGGTCGACCAGGACCCAGCGGTCGCGCAGCCGCACGACCGGGCGGTGGGCCTCCGCGAGGGTGTCCATCTCGGCCTCGGTGAGCGGGTCGCCGCCGATGGCCAGCTGCCAGCGGAACTGGAGGAGGTCCTCGCTCTCGAAGAAGCCGGTGCCGTCCGTCGCCGAGCCGGGCGCGGGCCGGACGACGGCGGTGGCGGTGAGGTCCTGGGCGAGGTCGCGGGGCCAGTGCACGGCGACCCCGGCGGCGGAGAGGCGGCCGGCCGCCACGCCGAGCAGGTCGGTCACCTCCTCCTCGGACAGGCCGAGGACGTCGGGCACGTCCTGCTCGCTGAGCCGGTCCAGCGGCGGCCAGACCCGGGCCGCGCGCCGCACCGCGAGGGCCGCGTCCACGCGCGCGCGGGGGCCGAAAGCCGCGTCCGCCGCCCCCGACCACAGGTCCGCGGCGTCGGCGACGAGGGTGGGGTCGGCGAGGCTGTGCACCTGCACGACCGCCGCCCCGGCGTTGCGCGCGCCGCCGTCGCCCGCACCGTCCCCGTCGAAGAGGTCGTACGCCGACAGGTCGAGACGCAGGGAGATCCGCACTCCCGCGTCCATGCCGGCGGCCACCTCGGCGGCCCAGTCGTGGGCGCCCGGCATGGGCTGGGCCGCCCGGTCGGCGAAGGGCCGGCCTGAGGCGTGGGGCGCGGCCGGGGTGCGCGGCAGGGTGTCGGCGACCGCGTCCAGGAAGGCACGGATCAGTGCTTCCGGCTCGGGCAGCCTGATCGGGCCGGGGCCGTCCAGCGGGACCGCGTGCCCTTCGGGGGGCATGGCCGCGGCCACCGCCCGCAGGTGTGCGACGTCCTCGGGGGCGAGCGGGCCGGACCGCCACGCGTCGTGCCCGGCCGGCGTGAGGCCGGGCAGCAGACGGCCGCGCGCGGTGAGTCGCAGGGCGTGCAGGGCGGCGGCGCCCCAGCAGGCGGTGGCCGGGTGGGCGGCCGGGTCGTGCCGGGCCCGCACCAGCAGGGGCAGGGCCTCGGTGATCGGGAGCGAGAGCGCGGGCGCCGTCCTGCGCCGCGCCCCCCCCGCCGTGCCGCCGCACGACGGTGAGCTCCGTGAGCCGGGCGGGCGGCGGCGCACCGTGCCGCCGGGCCGCGTCGGCGGCGGGCCCGTCCCCGGCGAGCACGTCGGCGGCCGACGCTTCCCCGGGCGCCACGGCGGTCCCGGGCCGCTCCCCCGGCAGCGGCTCCGCCGCCGCCCCGTCCCCGGGCGCCGCCTCGGCAGCGGTCCCGCCGTCGCGGCCGACGCCGGGGGCCGCCCCGTCCCCGTACCGCGCGAAGGCATCGATGCCGGAGCCGTCGACGGGGTCCCAGAACGCGATCCGCCCGTCGCGCGGGAGCGGTGCGGGGAGGAACACGGCGGCGAGCCGGACGGGGACGAACAAAACCGTGTCCTCCGGCTGCCCGGTCCCCACGGCTCGCCCGGCGACCGGCGTACCCGCCACAGCCGCGTCGCTCATACGTCCTGTCACCTCCCGCCAGTCCACCCGGATCAGATGTCTTCGACTCTACGGGCGGGGTCTGACAATCGGTCCCGGCGGCCTGCCGGGGCCGGACGCTCGGGCCGGTCAGGGCACCGTGCGCGAGACGACGTACACCATCGGATAGTCCGGGTTCTTCATGTTCACCATGACGTCCTGGGTGGGCGCCGGGTTCGGTTGCTCGTTCACCAGGCCCCACCACGGGCCGGACCGGCCGAAGTCCCAGCCGGTGACCCGCTGGGCGCGGTCGCTGATGGCGATCTTGTCCTTCTTCAGCGTGTCCCGGTCGACGCCGAGTCCCGCCAGGAAGGCGTCGAGACCGGCCTCGCTCGTCTCGAACTGGACGTAGAGGCGGCTGGTCTTCCAGTTGTTCGTCTCGTAGTACGCCATCTTCTTGGCCGGCAGCGGGACGGGCACCTCGTAGATGCGACGCTGCAGCTTGGAAGGCCAGCCACGGGTCATGCCGGTCGCCGCGTACTTCGCCTCCTTCTCCCTGCCGCTGTCGCGGCTCTGGTTGGCGGAGATCACGAGGTAGCCCGCCGGGATGCCGATGAGCAGCACGATGATGAGCAGGGTGAGCGACCGGCGGCGGATCATGTGCCGGCGGTCCTCACCCCCTGGCGCGGGCTCGTCCGGGGGTCCGGCCTGGTGGGGCAGGGAGCCCGTCACAGCGACTCCCGGGCCGTGCGGCGGGCCTCCGCATACCGCTCGTAGCGCTCGTAGCGCTCCACCCGGCGCCGTTTGGCGCGGCGGAACCGGCGGGCGACCAGCCGGGCCAGGTCGGCGGCGCCCACCATGCCCGCCTCGGGTCCGAGCTGGGCGCGGACGATGTGCGCCTCGGGGCGGTAGCCGCGGCCGGTGAGCTGGCGCTTGAAGGCGTCGCGGGCGGGCCCGATCAGCAGGTCGTCGGCGGCGCTGACCCCGCCGCCGACGACGAAGCAGGACGGGTCGAGGGCTGCGGCGAGGTTCGCGATGCCGACGCCGAGCCACTGTCCGATGTCCTGGAGCAGTTCGACGCACATGGCGTCGCCCTCGCGGGCCAGGTCGGTGATCAGCGGGCCGGTGATGTCGCCGATGCTGCCCTTGACGTGCTCGATGATCCCGTACGCCACCGGCGA
The DNA here is from genome assembly GCF_028473745.1 of Streptomyces sp. M92. Taxonomy (NCBI): domain Bacteria; kingdom Bacillati; phylum Actinomycetota; class Actinomycetes; order Kitasatosporales; family Streptomycetaceae; genus Streptomyces; species Streptomyces sp. M92. Next base: position 4,200,769 of record NZ_CP101137.1, on the reverse strand, counting down.
GTCGGCGGCGGCCAGCTCGCGGGCCTCCCTGACCAGGGCGTTGCCGGAGCTGTACTGCTCCCAGCAGCCGCGGTTGCCGCACGGGCAGCGGTGGCCGCCGGGGACGACCTGCATGTGGCCGAACTCTCCGGCGACGCCGTACTTGCCGCGTTTGACCTGGCCGTCCTCGAGGATCGCGCCGCCGATGCCGGTGCCGAGCGTGATCATGACGAGGTGGTCCTCGCCGCGCCCGGCGCCGAAGCGCCACTCGGCCCAGGCGGCGGTGTTGGCGTCGTTGTCCACCAGGACGGGGACGGCGAGGCGGCCGGCGATGCGGTCGCGCAGCGGTTCGTTGCGCCAGGACAGGTGGGGGGCGAACAGGACGCGGTTGCGGTCGGCGTCGACCCAGCCGGCCGCGCCGATGCCGACGGCGTGCACGTCGTGCCGGTCGGAGAGGTCCAGGACCAGTTCGACGATGGTGTCCTCGACGACCTTCGGGCTCTTGGACTTGTCCGGGGTCTCCGTGCGGAGCTTCTCCAGGATGTTGCCGTCGGCGTCCACGACGCCCGCCATGACCTTCGTGCCGCCGATGTCGATGCCGACCGTCGGCACGCGGGGTGCCGTCAGGTGCGAGCGGCGTTCCCTGGTGCCCACGGTGCGCAGGACCGGGGCGCGGCGGGAGCCGATGGGGGCGGTGAAGTCGCGGTAGGTGCTCATCGGGTGCGATTGTGCCGCACGGCTGTGCCGGGTGCCGAATGGGACAGGGGGTGGCGTGATCGGTTCGTTGCCGGGTGCGGGTGCGTCGTGGTCACTCGCGCCGTTCCCCGCGCCCCTGGGTCCGCTGGAGCTCGTGGCGTAGATCGTCCAGCTCCGTTCCGCCTGCCATCTGCGTCGTCAGCTCGTCCAGGGTGATGCCTTCACGCGTATACGCGCCCACCATCGTTCCGCGCTTCAGCAGCACGAACCGGTCCCCCACCAGGTACGCGTGGTGCGGGTTGTGGGTGATCAGCACGACACCCAGGCCCTGGTCGCGTGCCGCCGCCACGTACTTGAGGACCACTCCCGACTGCTTCACGCCCAGCGCGGCCGTCGGTTCGTCGAGGACGAGCACCTTCGCGCCGAAGTGCACCGCGCGGGCGATCGCCACGCACTGGCGCTCGCCGCCGGAGAGGGTGCCGATGGGCTGGTCCACGTCGCGCAGGTCGATGCCCATGCGCAGGAGTTCCGCGCGGGTGGTGCGGCGCATGTGGTCGACGTCCATGCGCTTGAAGGGCGCCACGCCCTTGCGCGGCTCGGAGCCGAGGAAGAAGTTGCGCCAGACCGGCATGAGCGGGACGACGGCCAGGTCCTGGTAGACGGTGGCGATGCCGCGGTCCAGTGCCTCACGCGGGGAGGAGAGGCGGGTCTCCTCGCCGTCGAGGGCGAGCGTGCCGCCGTCGTGCTGGTGCAGACCGGCGATGATCTTGATGAGCGTCGACTTGCCGGCGCCGTTGTCGCCCAGCACGCAGGTGATCTCACCGGCGTGGACCTCCAGGGACACCCCTTCGAGGGCGCGGACGTTGCCGTAGCTCTTGCTGACGCCGGACAGCTCGACGAGCGCCGCGCGGGTATCGGTCTGCGTCACTTGGTGGCCTCCGCGCGCTTGCGGACCCAGGCGTTGAGCAGGGTCGCGAGGAGCAGCATCGCTCCGAGGAAGAACTTGAACCAGTCGGGGTTCCACTCGGCGAAGACGATGCCCTTGCTGGTCATGCCGAAGATGAGCGCGCCGACCGCCGAGCCGACCGCGCTGCCGTAGCCGCCGGTGATCAGGCAGCCGCCGATGACGGCCGCGATGATGTAGATCAGCTCGTTGCCCACGCCCTCGCCGGACTGGACGACGTCGTAGGAGAACAGCAGGTGCTGGCCCGCGATCCAGGCGCCGAGGCCGACGCCCATGTAGAGGCCGATCTTGGTCTTGGCGACCGGGACGCCCACCGCGCGGGCGGCGTCCTTGTTGCCGCCGACCGCGAAGATCCAGTTGCCGGCACGGGTGCGCAGCAGGATCCAGCTGGCGACGGCGACCAGGGCCAGCCACCACAGGATGGTGACCTTGAAGCCCACGCCGCCGACGGTGATCGTGGAGGCAAAGACCTCGCGGGCGGAGTCGAAGCCCTCCATGTCGGCGATCGTCTTGGTGGAGACGGTGCCGTCGATGAGCTTGGTGAAGCCCAGGTTCATGCCGGTCAACATGAGGAAGGTGCCCAGCGTGATGATGAAGCTGGGCAGTTTCGTACGGGTGAGCATGAAGCCGTTGAAGGCGCCGATCGCCAGGGTGACCAGCAGGGAGACGCCGACGCCGACCCAGACGTTGGCGGTCATCTGGTAGCTGAACATCGAGGACACCAGGGCCGAGGAGGTGACCATGACGCCCGCGGACAGGTCGAACTCGCCGCCGATCATCAGCAGCGCCACCGGCACGGCCATGATGCCGATCGTCGAGGCGGCGTAGAGGACCGTGCTGAGGCTGGTGGCGCGCAGGAAGCTGTCGGCGAAGAAGGCGAAGAAGACGAAGACCGCGATCGCGCCGACGACGGAGCCCAGCTCGGGGCGGCCCAGGAGCTTCCGCAGCGGAGAGGCGTGCAGAATCCTTTCGTCAGTGTCGGCTTCCTTGACCTGCGCGGCGCTCATCGGGTGCCCCGCCTGGTGTAGTCGGCCAGCTCGGCGGCGTCGTCCTTGGTGATGATCTGCGGCCCGGTGAGCACCGGCCGGCCGCCGCCGAGGACGTCGGCGTTGTACTTGTACAGCCACAGCAGGTCGACCGCCTCGTAGCCCTGGAGGTAGGGCTGCTGGTCGACGGCGAAGCCGAGGGAGCCGTCCTCCAGCCCGGCGGCCACCTTCGCGTTGAGGTCGAAGGTGTCGATCTCGGCCTCGCTGCCGGCGCTCTGCTTGGCCTTCACGGCGGTGGCGGCGTACGGCGCGCCGAGGGTGACGACGGCGTCGAGGGACTTGTCGGTCTGGAGCTTGGCCTCGATGGCGGACTGCACGTCCGGCATGCTCGTGCCGTTGACGTAGAGCCGCTGGACCGTGCCGTCGAAGGTCTTCTCCAGTCCGTCGCAGCGCTGCTCGTGGCCGACGTTGCCCTGCTCGTGCAGGACGCAGACCGCCTTCTCGCGTCCCCGCTCGTTCAACTCCTCGCCAACCGCCTCACCGGCGATGGTCTCGTCCTGGCCGACGTGGGTGAGGGCGCCGAACTCCTTGGACTCGGCCGAGCCGGAGTTCACGGTGATCACCGGGATGCCCGCCTTGTGCGCGCGGTCCAGGGCGGACTTCATCGCGGCGGGCTTGGCGAGGGTGACGATGATCCCGTCGACCTTCTTGTCGATGGCCGCGTTCACGAGCTGCGCCTGCTGCTGCGCCTCGTCGTCGTGGGAGTACAGGAAGTTGATGTTGTCCTTCACGGCGGCCTGCTCGGCGCCGCTCTGGACGATGTCCCAGAAGGTGTCGCCGTCACCCGAGTGGGTGATCATGGCGAAGGTCCAGCGGGGCGTGTTCACCGCGGCCTTCCCCTGGGCCGACGCGGCCTTGCGGGCGTCCTCGGCGCGCTTGCCTCCCGTGCTGCTGCAGCCGGCCAGGGACAGCGACAGTGCCCCTGCCAGCGCGATGCCCACCCATGTCCGAAACCGTGCCACGAGGCCGTGCCCTTCTTGCTGTGCCGTGCTGTGCGTGCCGGGTTCCGCGGGCGCCCCGACCGGGCTCCGGAAACCACAAACGCCCCATTGTCCGACATGGCGAACGAACACCGGGCACCGGGGAGCGGACGTCGGTCACATTGTCCGGACATTGCGACGAACTCGCACGGCGAGCCGCGGGGCATCGGCGCGCGCCACCGGGCTCCCGGACGGCGCAGGTCAGGAGCGTACGAGCAGCTGGAACTCGAAGGAGTAGCGGGACGGCCGGTAGGTGTGGGTGCCGAACTCGACCGCGCGCCCCGTGTCGTCGAACGTGGTGCGTTCCATGGTCAGCAGCGGGGCACCCTCGTGCTCACCGAGCCGCTCGGCCTCGTCCGCGGTCGCGGCGCGGGCGCCGATGGACTGGCGGGCGCTGTGCAGGGTGATGCCGGCGGCCCGCATCAGCCGGTACAGGCCGGTGGCCTCCAGCTGCCCGGTGTCCAGGTCGACGAGGCCGGGCGGCAGGTGGTTGCACAGGTACGCCATCGGCTCCCCGTGCGCCAGCCGCAGCCGCTCGACGCGGTGCACGTCACTCTCCTCGGCGACGCCGAGCGCGGCGGCGACCTCGGCGGTCGCGGGGACGACCGTGTTGACCAGGACTTTCGTGGCCGGACGCTGCCCCGCCGCCTCCAGGTCGTCGTAGAGGCTGCTCAGTTCCAGCGGACGCTTGACCTTGCTGTGCACCACCTGGGTGCCGACGCCGCGGCGGCGCACCAGCAGGCCCTTGTCGACCAGCGACTGGATGGCCTGGCGGACCGTGGGCCGGGACAGGCCGAGCCGCGCGGCGAGCTCGATCTCGTTGCCCAGCAGGCTGCCGGGGGTCAGCTCACCGTGCTCGATCGCCGCCTCGAGCTGCTGCGACAGCTGGAAGTACAGCGGCACGGGGCTGCTGCGGTCCACGCTGAGGTCCAGCGACACGGTCGGGTCCACTTCTGGTTTCGGCACGGGCCCGAGCGTAGCTCCGTGCGCTGATGACGGGAAGTTGTGTAGTTCGATTGTCCGGACATACGCATTGACAGGGTGCGGGCTGTGAGCCCACTTTGATTCCATGCGCATCGGGGTCATCGGTACGGGCCGCATCGGCACCGTTCACGCCAACACGCTCAGCCGCCACCGGGACGTCGGGTCCCTGATCCTCACCGACGCCGACCTGGCGCGGGCCCAGGATCTGGCCCACCGGCTCGGCGAGACGGCGGCGCCCGGGGTGGACGAGATCTTCCGGTGGGGCGTGGACGCCGTGGTGATCACGACGGCGACGCCGGCCCACGCGGAGTTGATCGGCCGGGCGGCACGCTCGGGACTGCCCGTGTTCTGCGAGAAGCCCATCGCGCTCGACGTGCCGGGCACGCTCCAGGCGATCGCGGAGGTGGAGGCCGCCGGGACGATTCTGCAGATGGGCTTCCAGCGCCGGTTCGACGCCGGTTACACGGGCGCGCGGGAGGCGGTGCGGTCCGGGCGGCTCGGCCGGCTGCACACCGTCCGGGCGGTGACCAGCGACCAGGCGCCGCCGCCGGCCGCGTACCTGCCGCAGTCGGGCGGGCTCTACCGTGACACGCTCATCCACGACTTCGACGTGCTGCGCTGGGTGACCGGGCGGGAGGTCGTCGACGTGTACGCCGGCGGGTCCGACGCCGGTCCGCCGATGTTCCGGGCGGCCGACGACGTGGACACCGGTGCGGCGCTGCTGACGCTGGACGACGGCACGCTCGCCACGGTGACCGCGACGCGGTTGAACGGCGCGGGGTACGACGTGCGCATGGAGCTGGCCGGTGAGCTGGACCAGATCGTCGTCGGGCTGGACGACCGTACGCCGATCGCCTCGACGGAGCCGACCGGGCCGCCGGCCGCGGACAAGCCGTGGACCGGTTTCGTGGAGCGGTTCGGACCCGCCTACGAGGCGGAGCTGGCCGCGTTCGTGGAGGTGGTGCGCGGGGAGCGGGTCAACCCGTGCGACGGGCGCGAGGCGCTGCGGGCGCTGCTCATCGCCGAGGCCTGCGACGTCTCCCGGCGCGAGCGTCGGCCGGTGCGGCCGGCGGAGGTCGAGGCGGCCGCGTCCTCCGTGCCGGGGTGAGCGGCCCGTACGTCCTCCGGGGCCCGGTTCAGTGCCCGTCGTCGTCCGCGCCGTAGCCGTCGTATTCGTCCAGGAGTCCCGCGTCGTACGTCAGCAGCGCGATCTGCACCCGGTTGCCGAGGTCGAGCTTGGCGAGGATGCGGGAGACGTGGGTCTTGACGGTGGCCACGCTCATGTAGAGCTCCGCCGCGATGGCGGCGTTGGCCAGGCCCCGGCCGACCGCGACGGCGACCTCGCGTTCGCGGTCGTTGAGGGCGTCGAGGCGCTGACGCGCGCGTGTGCGTCTGGTGTCGGCGGAGCCGCCCGCGGCGTGCTCCATCAGCCGCCGGGTCACCGCGGGCGAGAGGACCGGGTCGCCGGCCGCGACCTTGCGCACCGCGTCGAGGATCTCCGCGGGCGGGGTGTCCTTCAGGACGAAGCCGGCGGCGCCGGCGCGCAGGGCCCGCAGCACCTGCTCGTCCGCGTGGAAGGTGGTGAGGACGACGACCTGCGGGGCGTCCGGGCGGTCCCGCAGCCGCTCGGTGGCCGTGAGGCCGTCCACTCCCGGCATGCGGATGTCCATGAGGACGACGTCGGGGCTGGTGCGGTCGACCAGCTCCGCGACCTGGTCGCCGTCGGCCGCCTCGCCGACGATCTCCACGTCCTCGGCGCCGCCCAGCATGAAGGAGAGCCCGGCCCGCACCAGCGGGTCGTCGTCGACGAGGAGCAGTCTGATCGCAGTCATGGCGCCCACGTAATCATGGTTGCCGGTGGCCGACTTGATCCTGTGGACGACTCGGCCCCTGTGGACAACCCCCCTCCGCCCCCGGTCGCCCGGCTCATCCCCACGGCAGCCGCGCCCGCACCTCGAAGCCGCCCTCGGGAGTCGGGCCGTGGTCCAGGGCGCCGCCCGCGAGCGTGGCACGCTCGGTGAGCCCGATCAGTCCTTGCCCGGAGCCGGGTACATGGGGCACGTCCCCTTCGGGCGGGGTGTTGCGCACGCTGAGCGCCAGGCCGTCCCCCGGTGCTCCGGCGACCGAGACGGTGACCTCCGTGCCGGGCGCGTGCTTGCGCGCGTTGGTCAGGGCCTCCTGGGCGATGCGGTAGGCGGTGCGGCCGACGGAGGCCGGGACGGCGGCGGGGTCGGGAACGCCGCTCGCGAGGGTGACCTTCATGCCGGCCCGGCGGCACTCGGCGACCAGCGCGTCGAGTGCGCCGAGCGTCGGCTGGGGGCGGCCCGCGTCGTCGGACTCCCCCGCGCGCAGCACGCCGATGATCTCCCGCAGGTCCTGGAGGGCCTCGTGCGCGCTCTCCCGGATGACACCGGCGGCCCGCGCCACCTCCTCGCGGGACGCGTCGGGCCGGAACTCCAGGGCGCCCGCGTGCACGCTGAGCAGGGTCAGCCGGTGCGCGAGCACGTCGTGCATCTCCCGCGCGATGGCCTCCCGGGCCAGTCGCTGTGCCTGTTCGGCCCGCAGCCCGGCCTCCGCCTCGGCATGCCGGGCGCGGTCGCGCAGGCTGAGCAGAAGCTGGCGCTTGGAGCGGACGAGCAGGCCCCAGCCGAGGACCGTGACGGCGAGCAGGGTGGCGATGAGGAGCGATGCCAGATAGGGCAGCTCCGGTTCCGGGCGCATCCAGTAGTACAGGGGTGCCAGGGCGAGGCTCGCGCCGCCGATCCAGGCCACGTACCGGAAGGGACGGTGCACGGCGAGCGTGAAGAGGGAGGCGAGGACGGCGCCGCCCGCGGTCGCCGAGACCAGCGAGACGGGCAGCATCGCCACCGCCAGCCCCACCGGCCACCTGCGGCGGAGCCAGACGGCGGCGCAGGCCAGGGCACCGATCACCTGGTCGGCGACGGCCATGGCGGGCGACAGGTTCGGCTCCTCGTCGAGCACGTCGGCGGCGAGCAGTCCGATGGTGACCGCCAGCAGGAAGCAGGCGAAGTCGACGACCCAGTCGCGCGCGGTGCGCCGGGGTCTGCCGCCGGGGCGCCGCGATTCCGGGTACAGGTCCTCGACCAGCGCCGCCGGCAGCACCCAGCGCCGCTTGGCGAACGCCGGGGGTGCCGTGGCCTGCTTGTCAGTGTTCACAGTCGACAAATCTATGCAGAGGCCGAGGCCTGGACGGCCGCGCTGAGGGGATCGCCGACCAAAGTCGCGGAACCGGCGACTTTCGACGCGCCTCGGCGGGCAGGACGCCACCTTCCGGCGGGCAGGACTCGCCCCGCGGCCGATGTGTGTGGGGGGACCGCGGGGCGAGGGTCGGGGTATGAAGGAATTGCTGGAGTTTCTGGGTCTGATGGCCGTGATCCAGGGTGTGGCGGGCCTGGTGCACGAGTTCACCGACTGGAACTGGGGCCTGGTGCAGCGGATCGGCTTCCTCGACGGCTACGAGGTGTACGCGAGCATCGCGCTGCTCGCGTTCGGCGGTGCGCTGTTCGCCGCCGCCGAGCGCCACAGATCCGGGTGAGCCGTACCCCCGGACCGGCGGTGGTCGCCGCCCTCAGCAGCCGTGGTCGACGAGGTCGAACGAGGCGTAGTGGTCGGCCGTGTAGTAGTCCTCCTGGTAGTCCTCACCGGTGACGATGCGGCGGGCGCCCCGCGTGTCCGAGCCCGGCGTGATCACGGTGTACTCGTGGTAGTAGCCGGTGGACCGGCTGGGCAGGATGCCCTCCCGGTTCTGGAAGACGGTGCCGTCCTGGTCGAACGGGTAGGGGCCGCCCTGCTCGATCAGGTCGAGCGTGTCGTGGGCCTGGGAGGGCAGGGCGCTGTAGCAGATGTCGCCGACCGCGGCGGGGGCGGCGCCGGCCGTGGTCGCGGAGACGGTGCCGCCGGCGAAGAGGGCGGACAGGACTGCGGCTGCTGCGCCGAACCGAGCGACGCGTGGGGGGAATCGCATGCCCTCATGATGACGCGCGTAGACAGTGGCATGTCAATGACAAGACAGTGGAGTTTCCCGGGATGTCATATGTGTTTTCGGGGTGTTCACACGTGAGTGGCGTCCGCCCACCAGGTCGGTGTCCGTTCGCCGCCAGCGTCCGGCGGGCCGGGCCGGTGGGATGGAGCCATGAACACGAGCGCGAGCAAGATGACGAACACGAACCCTTCCACCCACGTGCCGGCCCCCCTGGCCGGCCGTACCGCCCTGGTGACCGGCGGCAGTCGCGGCATCGGCGCGGCGACCGCGCTGCGACTGGCGCGGGAGGGCGCCGACGTGGCCCTGACCTATGTGAACCGCAAGGACGCTGCCGAGGACGTCGTCCGGGCCGTCGAGGCGCTGGGCCGCCGGGCGGTGGCGCTGCGCGCGGACAGCGCCGACGCGGAGGAGGCGGCGGAGGCGGTGGAGCGTGCCGCCGACGCGCTGGGCCGGCTCGACGTACTGGTCAACAACGCGGGCGTCGGGATGCTCGGTCCCGTGGAGGGCTTCACGGTCGCCGATGTGGACCGGGTGCTGGCGGTCAACGTGCGGGGCGTCTTCCTCACCGCGCGGGCGGCGGCCGCCCGCATGACGGAGGGCGGGCGGATCGTCACCGTCGGCAGTTGCATGGCCCTGCGGGTGCCGGGTCCCGGCGGGACGCTGTACGCGATGAGCAAGGCGGCACTGGTCGGGCTGACCAAGGCGCTCGCCCGGGAACTGGGCGGGCGCGGCATCACCGCGAACATCGTCCATCCCGGGCCGGTCGACACCGACATGAACCCGGCGGACGGCCCGTACGCCGAGGCGCAGGCGGCGCTGACCGCGCTGGGCCGCTTCGGCAGGGCCGAGGAGGTGGCGGCGACCGTCGCCCACCTGGCGTCGGCCGCGTACGTCACCGGGGCGGAGTTCGCGGTGGACGGCGGCCACGCCGCCTAGGCCTGTCCGGCGGATCAGGTCGCGGGGAGCTGACGGCACCTGATCAGTGCGGGTGAGCGGAGGTCACGGGGGCTCCTCCCACGCATGGGGTCCCCCGCTCGAGCAGAGTCGAGAGCGGGGAGCAGTCGAGCGTGGGGAGGTCGGCGACCGACGACAACACAGCGGTCGCCAGAGGCCCTCGCGACAGTCACCCGGCCCCAGGCCGACCCCGCGAACCGTCAGCGCGGTCAGCCACCCCCAGGCCCCGCCGGGCCGGCGGCGTTCGTCGTGCGGGCATGCGCGTGGGGCGCGCCGGTGCTGTCCAGGCCGGGCGCGCCCCACGGGTTCAGGGGGTGGGTCAGCCGCCCAGCTCCTGGTGGCGGGCGGCGAGGTGGGCCGCGCCCTCCTCGGTCAGGGAGCCGAAGAGGCGCAGGCGGGAGATGCCGCCGTCGGGGTAGATGTCCACGCGCGCGTGGGTGCCGACGGCCGCCTCGGGCAGGACGAAGCGGTGGTTGGTGTCGGGCTGCATGCGGGTGCGCGGCAGGACCTCGCGCCACTCGCCGGACTCGCCGTCCTTCACGGACACCGAGGCCCAGCCGGCCGAGTTGCCCTTCAGGTACGCCGTGTCGATCTCGATCGCGCGGATCTGGACGCGGTCCACCAGCCGGTAGCTGATCCAGTCGTTGCCCTGGTCGCGGCGGCGGCGGGTCTCCCAGCCGTCGTCCATCTTGCGGGAGCGGCCCGGCTGGATGGTGTTGGTGGCCGGCGAGTAGAAGAGGTTGGAGGCGTCCTCGACCTGGCCGCCGTTCTCCAGGGCGACGACGTCGAAGGTGCCGAGGGCGGCGAGCCACGCCGGGTCGGGCACGACCTCGCCGTGGACGCGCAGGCGGGCGATGCCGCCGTCGGGGTGCTGCTTGAGGCGCAGGTGGGTGAAGCGCTGCTCGGCCGAGACGGCGAAGCCGTTGGCCGCGTGGCCGCCGACCGCGGTGCGCGGGACGAGGGTCGTCCACTTCACGTCGTCCGCGAGCAGTTCCTCGGGCGACGGGGAGCCGGCGACCGAGGTGCCCTCGACGGAGACGGCCTGCGGGTAGTTGCCGCGGAAGTGGGCGGTGTCGACGACGATGCCGCGGATGACTCCGGGGGCGCCGAGGCGGATCAGCGCCCAGTCGTGGTCGTCCTCGGTGGGCCAGGGGTGCTCGGCCGAGACACCGCGACGGCGGCGGGTCTCCCAGCCGTCCATGACCTTGCCCTTGTGCCCGAAGTGCTCGGGGTCGAACTCGGCGCGCTCGGGCACCAGCAGGTTCTCGCGCTGGGCGAAGAACTCGTCGTTGGCGGCGACGACACCCGCGCCGAGCTGCCGGTCGGCAAGGTTGGCGTACTGGGTGAAGGGGAGGTCGGCGGTGCGGTAGTCCGCGTACGGGTCGCCGCCTCCGTAGGGGTTCGCGTCTCCGGTGAAGCTGGCCAACGAGGTGTTCTGCTGGGCCGTCACGGTGATCAGGTGTTCCTCTCGGGGTCGTTCGATGTGTGAGTCGGGGCAGGTCCGGACGTGTGTCAGGGGGTCCGGGTGAGGAGCTGTCCCTTCGGGTCGGTGAACGCGCCGTCCGCCACGATGCGCGCTCCGCGCAGCCAGGTGGACTTCACGACGCCGTACAGGGTCTTGCCCGCGTAGGCGGTGACGCGGTTGCGGTGCTGGAGGGCGGCCGGGTCGACGGTGAAGGTCTCGTCGGGAGCGAGGACGGCGAAGTCGGCGTCGTGGCCGGCGGCGATGGCGCCCTTGCGCCCGTCGAGGCCGACCTGGCGGGCCGTGTTCACGGACATCCAGCGCACGACGTCCTCCAGGCCGAGGCCGCGCTCGCGGGCCTTGGTCCACATCGCCGGCAGGCTGAGCTGGAGGCCGGCGATGCCGCCCCAGGCGGTGGCGAAGTCGTCGGTCTTCAGGTCGGCGGTGGACGGCGAGTGGTCGGTGACCACGCAGTCGATGGTGCCGTCGACGAGCGCCTGCCACAGCAGGTCCTGGTTGGCGGCCTCGCGGATGGGCGGGCAGCACTTGAACTCGCTGGCGCCGTCCGGCACTTCCTCCGCGGTGAGGGTGAGGTAGTGCGGGCAGGTCTCGACCGTCACCTGTACGCCGTCGGCGCGGGCCTCGGCTATCAGCGGCAGGGCGTCGCTGGAGGAGAGGTGCAGGATGTGCACGCGTGCGTTGAACCGCTTGGCCTGCGCGAGCAGGGTCGCGATCGCGGTGTCCTCGGCGTCGCGCGGGCGGCTGGCGAGGAAGTGGGAGTACTTGGGGCCGCCCTGCTGCGGGGCCGCGGCCAGGTGGTGCGGGTCCTCGGCGTGCACGATCAGCAGGCCGTCGAAGGCGGCGATCTCCGCGAGCGACCGGGCGAGCTGCTCCTGGTCGAGGTGCGGGAACTCGTCCACGCCCGACGGGGACAGGAAGGCCTTGAAGCCGAAGACCCCGGCCTCGTGCAGGGGACGCAGGTCCTTGACGTTGTCGGGCAGCGCACCGCCCCAGAAGCCGACGTCGATGTGGGCCTTGTCGGCGGCGACCTCGCGCTTGGTGCGCAGGTTGTCGACCGTGGTGGTCGGCGGGATGGAGTTCAGCGGCATGTCGACGAGGGTGGTGATGCCGCCGGCCGCCGCGGCGCGGGTGGCGGTCCAGAAGCCCTCCCACTCGGTGCGGCCGGGGTCGTTCACGTGCACGTGGGTGTCGACCAGGCCGGGCAGCACGACGTGGTCGCCCACGTCCTCCAGCCGGGCGCCGTCCGGGACGGGGGCGTCGTACGGCAGGACCGCCGTGATCTTCTCTCCGGTCACCGCGATCGACGCGGCGCGTGTCCCCTCGGGGGTGATGACGCGCGTCGAGCGCAGCACCAGTTCAGCTCCGGACACCCGAAACCCCTCTTTCTGCCGCCGAGATTTTCAACGTTCTGTTGAAGTCTCCTGTTGAAGGAGTCTTCATTCCCGCCTCGATGCCGTCAAGAGGCACCCTTTGTGCGGGCATGCCCACAGCTCAACCCTGGACGTTTCCACAAAGCGGAATTAGAATTCCAGCAAGCAGAACGTAGCTACGTACAAGCCGGTAGTCAACCGGCTGCCGGGTACGCTTCTTTCCTCCCGCCAGCCCCGAAAGGAACGTGCCGTGCCGACGTCCAGCGCCAGCACCACCGACTCCGCCAGGTCCGCCACAGGTGGCGTCCAGTCCCTGGAACGCGCCTTCGACCTGCTCGAACGGATGGCGGACGCGGGCGGCGAGGTCGGCCTGAGCGAGCTCTCCGCGAGCAGCGGACTGCCGCTGCCGACCATCCACCGCCTGATGCGCACCCTCGTGGCCTGCGGCTACGTACGCCAGCAGCCCAACCGCCGGTACGCGCTCGGCCCGCGCCTGATCCGGCTCGGCGAGTCGGCCTCCCGGCTGCTGGGCACCTGGGCCCGCCCGCACCTGGCCCGCCTGGTCGAGGAGACCGGCGAGACGGCGAACATGGCGCTGCTCGACGGCGACGAGATCGTGTACGTCGCGCAGGTGCCGTCCAAGCACTCGATGCGCATGTTCACCGAGGTCGGCCGGCGCGTCCTGCCGCACTCCACGGGCGTGGGCAAGGCGCTGCTCGCGGACTTCCCGGCGGACGAGGTGCGGGCCCTGCTCGGCCGCACCGGCATGCCGGCCGCGACCGAGAAGACGATCACCACTCCGGACGGCTTCATCGCCGCGCTGGAGGAGGTGCGGCGCCAGGGCTACGCGATCGACGACAACGAGCAGGAGATCGGCGTGCGCTGCCTGGCCGTCTCCGTGCCCGACTCCCCCACCGCCGCGGCGATCTCCATCTCCGGTCCGGCCGGCCGGGTCACCGAGGCCGCGACCGACCGGATGGTGCCGCTGCTCCAGCAGGTGGCGGCGGAGCTGTCCGAGGCCCTGCTGACCTCGAACGGCAACGGCAACGGCAACCCGGCGGCGTAGGACCCGCCCGGCACACCCGCCCGGCGCCCGCTCAGCGGCGCGGCGGGTCCGGCGCCCGCTCAGCGGCGCGGCGGGTCGCCGAAGAGGTCCACGGCGTGACGAACCTCCGTCAGCCCCCGCGACAGGGCGCTGACGGAGCCGATCGCGCCCGCGATCAACAGCAGGGAGCGGTGCAGCCGCGGCACCTCCGGCACACCGTGCGCCGACATCGCGGCGAGGTCGGCGAGTTCGTCCTCGGCGATCACCCGGTCCGGGAAGTCGGCGGGCAGCAGGGCGAGCTGGCGGCGCAGCCGCGCCACCGCGGTGCGCAGCGCGACCACCCTCACGTCCTCGTCGCCGACGGTCACCTGCCCCTGCCCCAAGCTCTGCAACACAGCCCTCCCCCTCGCACCCCGTTGTGCGCCCCTACGTGGTGAACGTGCCGAGCGCCCCCTGGCACTGGCCGGGCGCCGGGGACGCGGGCCAGTAAACGCCACCCCTGCCGAACGCGCCACCGCGCGGACCGAAATTCAGCCTCCGCAATCCCCGCCCGTACGCCGGGGTTTGGCGGGCCGTCAGGTATGCAGGAAGCATGACGGAGACCGAAGAGCAGGTGGCGGGGCTGCTGCTCGCCGCCGGAGGCGGGCGGCGGCTCGGCGGACGGCCCAAGGCCCTGCTCGAACACCGCGGACATCCACTCGTCGAACACGCGATCGCCGCGTTGCGCGCCGCCGGATGTGCCCGCGTGCACGTGGTTCTGGGGGCGCGCGCCGACGCCGTACGCGAGCGGGCGGCGCTCGACGGCTGCGTGGTCGTGGAGAACCCGGACTGGGAGCAGGGCATGGGGTCGTCGCTGCGCGCCGGACTCGCCTCCCTCACCGGGACGGGAGCGCGGGCCGCGCTGGTCTCCCTGGTGGACCAGCCCGGCATCGGCGCCGAGGCGATGGCCCGGGTGCGCGGCGGATTCCGGGACGAGACCTCCCTCGTGTCGGCGGCGTACGCGGGCGCGCGCGGCCACCCCGTCCTCCTCGGCGCCGGCCACTGGCCGGGCGTCATGGCGACTGCCACCGGGGACCGGGGGGCACGCGCCTATCTGAGGGAACACGAGGCGCGGATCACGCTCGTCGAATGCGGGGACGTGGCGCGGCCGTACGACATCGACACGGAGCCCGACCTGCGCCACCTTGAGTGAGGGGTGTGGCACTGGGCGCCACTGTCCCTCGACTCAGAGAATCTCGACATCAACAAACCATTGAAGTTCCACGATGAGGAAACTACTATCCACTGACCAGAAGCACTCGACCGCACAGCGAGTGCGTTATACCCCATACGCGCCATCTGGCACCCGGTGCCACCGCTGAAGGAAGTGACAGCTCATGTCCGCACCAGCGCCGTCCACGCTGGCCATCGTCGACGCCGAGCCCCTGCCCCGGCAGGAGGAGGTCCTCACCGATGCGGCGCTCGCCTTCGTGGCCGAGCTGCACCGGCGGTTCACGCCCCGGCGTGACGAGCTCCTCGCCCGCCGAGCGGAGCGCCGCGCCGAGATCGCCCGCACCTCCACGCTCGACTTCCTCCCGGAGACCGCCGCGATCCGCGCGGACGACTCCTGGAAGGTGGCCCCCGCTCCGGACGCGCTCCAGGACCGCCGCGTCGAGATCACCGGCCCCACGGACCGCAAGATGACCATCAACGCCCTCAACTCGGGCGCGAAGGTCTGGCTCGCGGACTTCGAGGACGCCTCCGCCCCGACCTGGGAGAACGTCGTCCTCGGCCAGCTCAACCTGGCCTCCGCCTACACCCGCACCATCGACTTCACGGACGAGCGCACCGGCAAGTCGTACGCCCTGCGCCCGGCCGAGGAACTGGCGACGGTCGTCATGCGCCCCCGCGGCTGGCACCTCGACGAGCGCCACCTCCAGGTCGACGGCCGCCCGGTCCCCGGCGCCCTGGTCGACTTCGGCCTCTACTTCTTCCACAACGCCCAGCGCCTGCTGGACCTCGGCAAGGGCCCGTACTTCTACCTGCCCAAGACGGAGTCGCACCTGGAGGCCCGCCTCTGGAACGAGGTCTTCGTCTTCGCGCAGGACTACGTCGGCATCCCGCAGGGCACCGTCCGCGCCACCGTCCTGATCGAGACGATCACGGCCGCGTACGAGATGGAGGAGATCCTCTACGAGCTGCGCGACCACGCCTCCGGCCTGAACGCGGGCCGCTGGGACTACCTCTTCTCCATCGTCAAGAACTTCCGTGACGGCGGCGAGAAGTTCGTCCTTCCGGACCGCAACGCGGTGACGATGACCGCCCCGTTCATGCGCGCGTACACCGAACTCCTCGTCCGCACCTGCCACAAGCGCGGCGCGCACGCCATCGGCGGCATGGCGGCGTTCATCCCGTCCCGCCGGGACGCCGAGGTCAACAAGGTTGCCTTCGAGAAGGTCCGCGCCGACAAGGACCGCGAGGCCGGCGACGGCTTCGACGGCTCGTGGGTGGCCCACCCCGACCTGGTGCCGATCGCCATGGAGTCCTTCGACAAGGTCCTCGGCGACAAGCCGAACCAGAAGGACCGCCTGCGTGAGGACGTCGACGTCAAGGCCGCCGACCTGATCGCCATCGACTCCCTCGACGCCAAGCCGACGTACGCGGGTCTGGTCAACGCCGTGCAGGTCGGTATCCGCTACATCGAGGCCTGGTTGCGGGGCCTCGGCGCCGTCGCCATCTTCAACCTGATGGAGGACGCGGCCACCGCCGAGATCTCCCGCTCGCAGATCTGGCAGTGGATCAACGCGGGCGTCGTCCTCGACAACGGCGAGCCGGTCACCGCCGAGCTGGCCCGCAAGGTCGCCGCCGAGGAACTGGCGGGCATCCGCGCCGAGATCGGCGACGTAGCCTTCGCGGCCGGCAACTGGCAGCAGGCCCACGACCTGCTGCTGACCGTCTCGCTCGACGAGGACTACGCCGACTTCCTGACGCTGCCGGCGTACGAGCAGCTGAAGGGCTGACGCGCCCGATCACCGCATGCCCGCGCCCCCGGTACCGCACAGCACCGGGGGCGCGGTCGTGCGTTCAGCCCAGGTGCACGGACCAGTCCTGCTCGGCGGGCGGCTTGCCGTGCAGGTCGGGTACGCGCTTGAGCCAGTCGGGACGGCCGCGCCGGGTGCGCTCCGCGCGGGCGGCGTTCTCTGCGGCGAGTTCCTCGCGGCTCGGGAACCCGGTCGGCAGCCACTGCCGGGAGGCGCGGGCGCGGGTGAGCAGGTACTCGACGTAGGCGGCACGCACCTCGTCCGGCGTGTCCAGGCCCGCCTCGCAGGTCAGCCAGTCCTCCGGCACCCGCCCCACCACCTCGCGCAATAGCTCCTCCGTCACCTTCGGCGCCAGTTCGGCGTCGGCGGCCCGGACGTCGGGCGCGTAGTGGCCGAGGGCGTGGTGGCGGAAGTCGTACGCCTTCTCGGGCGGGGACGCGCCCCAGCGGTGGTGGAAGACCAGCGCCGCGCCGTGGTCGATCAGCCACAGCCTCGGGGGCACCGTGCCGGAGGTGGGCCAGACCATGAGGTTGGAGCTGTGCACCGTGCGGTCGACGTTGACGGTGAGCGCGTCCAGCCAGACGACGCGCCCGGCCTCCGCCGAGTCCACCGGGAACACCTCGGCCAGCTCGGGCGTGAGGTCGGCGCCGCCCGACAGGTAGTCCATGCCGAGGTTGAGCCCCGCGCTGGCGTCCAGCAGGTCCCGCACCTCCTGGTGCGGCTCGCCCGCGCCGATCGCCGGGTCGAAGTGCGCGAGCACCAGCTCCGGCACCCGCAGCCCCAGCTCCCGGGCCAGCTCCCCCACGATCACCTCCGCCACCAGCGCCTTGCGGCCCTGCGCGGAGCCGGTGAACTTCAGGACGTAGGTGCCGAGGTCGTCGGCCTCCACGACGCCGGGGACGGAGCCGCCGGTGCGCAGGGGCTCGATGTAGCGGGTGGCGGTGACTTCGGTGAGCATGGGGCGAGCATATGCACGCCGGGCACGCGGGGGCGGGGCGCCGCCGCTCACCGGGGCAGCAGGTCCAGCTCCGCGCGGACCGTCTTGCCGACGGGTACGCGGTCGAACACGCCCCACCGGTCGGCGAGCGCGTCCACGAGCAGCAGACCCCGGCCGCGCTCGGCCTCCGGCGCCACCGTGCTCTCCGACATGCCCGGCCGGCGCTCTCCCCTGCTGTCGGACACGTCGATCCGCAGCGTGTACGCGTCCAGCCGCAGCCGCACCTCGATGTCCCGCCCCGGCACCCGCCCGTGCGTCACGGCGTTCGCCGCCAGCTCCGCGACGAGCAGCGCGGCCGTGTCAGAGACCGGCGAGCCGTAGGGGACACCCCACGCGTCCAGGCGGTGCAGGGCGAGATGCCGGGCCAGTCGTGCACCGCGCGGGGTGGAGCTGAATCGCTGTGCGAACACACGCGCGGTGACCGGGAGTCGGGGGGTGGAGGCTGCTCTCATGCCGCCCATCCCACCTGCGGCGACGACCTCCCACCAGCTCGACGACCGGTACGCAGGGTCAGCGTACGGGTACGGACGGTGGACGGTAGGGGTAACCATCCGTGACCATGGGCCCGTTCGGTGGGTTTGCCCGAGTGGGTGTACGTGTGGGAGGTGCCCTGGATGTCGGACGGTGCGGGTGGCGCGGAAGCGCCTTGTGGGGGCGGGGAACCGGAGCGGTCGGACAGTCTCAGGACCTTCGGGGAGGTCCTGAAGGCGTTCCGGAAACGGGCGGGGCTGACGCAGGAGGAGTTCGCGCCGCTCGTGAGGTACTCGTTGCCGACGGTGGCGTCGATCGAGCAGGGGCGGCGGTTTCCGCCGGTGGACTTCGTGGAGCGTGCGGAGGAGGTCCTCGACGCGTTCGGGGCGCTGCGGGGTGCGGCACGGCATCTGTCGCGGCAGCCGGGACTGGCGAGCTGGTTCCGGCAGTGGGCTCGGTTCGAGGCGGAGGCGGTGAGTCTGTACACCTATGAATGCCGGGTGGTGCCGGGGCTGTTGCAGACGGAGGGGTACGCGCGGGCGGTGTCGTTCAGCGTGCCGCCGCTGCCCGCCGAGAAGGAGATGAACGACCGGATCACGGCCCGCATGGCGCGGCACGAACTCCTGGCGACGAGCCGGAACCCTCCGACGGCGTTCAGCTTCATCGTGGAGCAGGCGGTCCTGGAGCGCGGCACGGGCGGCGAGGAGGTGACGCGCGAGCTGTACGACCACCTGCTGGGCGTGGTCGAGCGGCACTGGAACGTGGAGTTCCAACTGATGCCCCTGCGCCAGCCGGTGCACGCGGGGCTGGACGGCCCGATGCAGTTGGCGGAGACGCCGGAGAACCAGTGGTTCGGTTACTCGGAGGGACAGAAGAACGGGCGGCTGATCACCGATCGTAAGGAGATCAGCGTGCTCCACCAGCGCTATGCCAAGATGCGTTCACAGGCCCTGACCCCCGAGGACTCCGTGGGCCTGTTGAAGCGAATGCGAGGAGCGCTATGAACACGTCCGACCTGGCCTGGTTCAAGAGCAGTTACAGCGGCTCCGAAGGCGACAGCTGCGTCGAAGTGGCGATGACGTGGCACAAGTCCAGCTACAGCAGCGGCAGCCAGGGCGACTGCGTCGAGGTCGCCGCCTGCCCCGGCACCGTCCACGTCCGGGACTCCAAGGTGCGCCACGGCGACCAGCTCGCCGTCTCCCCGGCGGCGTGGACCCGTTTCCTCACCTACACGACCAGCACCTGACCCCCCGTCGCAAGCGGAGTGGCATCCCTCTGCCGGCCAGGTGCCGGGGCGGCAGAGGGCGTACCCCCACCGTCCACGCATGTCAGGCTCAAGAGCACTGGTGCCTCGATGCCTTGCGCCGGCTTGCCGGGAAGGGGCAGCGTGACCGTCCAGTTTCCCTTCGTCAGGGTGAGCACCTGGCTACCCATGTCGGGTCCGGCCCGCCATCCGTACTCGGAACGGGCTCGCGCGAAAGCCGACTTCAGTGCGGCGTCCACCCTCTCCGGAGCATGGCGTCCTGAGAGTCGTTCGAGACATCTCCCCGCGCCGCCCGAGGGCTCCCTCTCCACCACGACGCCCTCCGCCGCCAGGACCGCCCGCATCTCCGACACGGCCGTGTCTGCGGACAGCGGCGAACCCGAGAAGCGCGGGGGCAGCGGGCCGGGGTCCGGAGGCGCGCAGGCCGTCGCCGTCATCAGTGCCGCTGTGACGAGGAATGCCAGGGTTGTGTGTCTCTGTGGCCGTCGCATGTCGTTGTCCGTCCCCTCCCCTTGCGGGCGACTGGCCATTCTGCCGATCGACTGATCTTGACGAATCACCGGCTCCTCGGCCTGCCCCGCTCCGCTCACGCCCCCCGCAAAGGATTGCCCAGCGGCCGGTACCGCGCGTCGGCGCCGTCCGCGCCCGTCCAACGGAGCAGGAGGTTGGTCTTGGCGGGGAGGGTGGGTGCGGTGAGGAGGGCCGGGATCTCCGGCAGGTCCGTGTGGTGGGCCAGGGTCCGGTGGGCGGCGGGCCAGGGGTCGAGGCCGGGGTGGTGCTCGGCCAGGGCGGCGGCGATCTCCACGAGGTGGTTGACGACCAGGCAGTACACCAGGCGCTCCCAGCCGGCCGCCCGCGAGGTGTCCGGCAGCAGCTTGACGCCCTCCGCGTCCCGGAACAGGGCCTGCACCGGCATCCCGGCCGCGTCCACGGCGACCAGGGTGTTCTGCAGGTGGGCCTCCAGGACGACGCCGTCCTCGGCGAAGGCGGTCAGGACGGGCGGGACGACGGCCGCGAGGTACGCCTCCCACCAGGCCGCCGGGTCGCTGGTGGCCGCCAGGGGGCTGCCCTCGAAGCCCTCCACCAGGGCGGCGGCGAGCAGCGGGGTGGCGCCCGGCAGGACCCGGCCCCGCAGTCCGTCGCGGACGACGACGGCCAGTTCCTCGAAGGCGAACTCCGCCGTGCGGTAGCCGCGGTCGGCGAGCCAGGCGGCCGGTGGGCCGATCGCGTCGAAGGCCTCGGTGACGGCGGTGTCGGTGCGGCGCAGTTTCAGCAGGTCGTGGCGCCACAGGCGGCGGATGTCGTTGGTGATGCGTACGTCGAGGCTGAACTTGAGGAAGAGGTCGGGGTCGGGGGCGTACACCGTGCGGATCGCGGCCGTCGGCCAGACGAAGCCGCCGGTCGTGCCGAGGCGGAGCAGGCGGCCGTCGGCGATGGCGGGGGCGAGGGTGCCCGCGGTCAGGTCGAGCTGCCAGGGGTGGGCCGGGAGGAGCCGGTATCCGGGCGGGGCGTCGGCCAAGGCGTCGAGGGCGGCGGTGTCGCCCTCCTCGACGACCGTGTCCTCGCGCACAGCGAGCAAGGTCAGCGGGAAGCGGGCGTGCGCCTCGGGTGCGTACGGCAGCCAGGCGGCGTGCGGGCCCCCTCCGCGCGCCTTGGGGGCCGGGTGGTGAGTGTGGCCGGTGAGGAGGGCCTGTTCGGAGCGGATGTAGGGGTCCTGAGGCGGGGTGGCGCGGGCGCGGGCCGTGAGGAGGGCGGCCACCGTTTCGCGGCTGTCGGTGATCTCGGTGGGCAGTTCGTGGTTGGGCAGGCCGGTGTGGTGGCGCAGTTCCTCGGCGACGAGTTTCACCAGCGCGGTGTGGCCGACCGGGTGCCAGCCGCCCGCCGCCGTGGCGACCTCCGGCTCGGCGGGGCGGCGGCCCGCGCGTACCCGCAGCAGTCGGCCGCCGGGCAGCCGGTACACGGGCCGGGGGCCGGGGTCCGGCAGAGGGTCGGCCACCTCGCGCAGCAGGCAGTTGAGCAGCGGCACCATCGCGTAGGCGTCGGCCAATTCGGCCAGGCCCGGGCGGGGGGCGGCGTCGGCGCCGGTGGGCGGGGGCAGGAAATCCACGCGTTCCACTCGTTCCCTACGGTCTGTCCATGGCGGAGAGGCGGAGGCGATCAGTATGTCTGTCGTGATGCCTGTCCTGATGCCTGCCGTGATGCCTGTCCTGATGCCTGTCGTCGTCCCTGTGCCGTGACCTCCTACTCGTACCGACTCGTACCCGAGGAGCCCGCCCGTGCATCGTCCCCCCACCGCGGAGGCAGAGGTCGCCGACGAACTGGCCGTCGTCCGTCCCGGTCTGCTGCCCGAGTTCACGGCCGGGCTGCCCGGCGCCCGCGCGGCGGTGCTGACCCGGCTGTGGCGTGCGTTCGCCCATGAACCGCTCCCGTGGGTCGCGGGCCGGGAGACGGTGCGCGACGGGCTCGTACTGCGCCTGCGCGACGGCCGCCGGCTCGCCGGTCCGGCCGCCGACCCGTACCGGACGGACGCGTACGTCGGCGTCGTACGCCTCGACGACGTGCCCTACGACGATCCGGCGCGACTGACGACGGACCTCGCCGTGCCGCACTCCGCGGGGTTCGCGGCGGAACTCGGTCACAGTGTCGCGTCGTTGGCGCTGTCGCGGACCGCCCTGGAACTTCACCCGGACGAGTGGCCGGACAGCGACTGGGGCTGGGAGCAGCGGGTGGTGGACGGGCATCCCTACCATCCGGCCTGCCGTTCACGTCCGGGTTTCTCGGTGGCGGACCAGCTCGCGTACGGGCCCGAGCACCGGCCCGTGGTGGGGCTGGGTCTGGTGCCGGTGCCGGCCTCGGCGTGCCTGGTGACCGGGGTGTGGCCGACGGACCTGCGGGACGGGGCGAAGGTGCTGCTCCCGGTGCATCCGTGGCAGGCGGCGCACGTGCTGAAGCGACCATGCGAGGAGCGGATCGCCGCCCGGCCGCTGATGTCCCTGCGTACGCTCGCCGTGCCCGGCGGACCGCACGTCAAGACGGCGCTCAGCGCCCGGCTCACCTCCTCCGTGCGGGACATCTCGGTCGCCTCGATCGCCGCGTCGTCGACGCTGTCGTCCTTCGGGGAGGATCTGGCCGCGCGGACGGACGGCCTGCTCCACATGACCCGCACGCTGGGGGCGGCCACCGCCCACTCCCCCGACCTGGCCGCCGTGCTGCGCGAGTCGCCCGAGGTGTACGCGAGCGGCGGCGAGCGCGTCGTTCCGGTGGCCGCCCTCGCCACCACCGGGCTGCCCCGCCGCCCCGGCTGGCCGACCGCCTTCGCCCGGCTCGCGCTCACCGTCGGACTGCGCGCCCTGGAGCTGGGCGTGGCCCTGGAGGCACACGGCCAGAACCTGCTGGTCGTGCTGGACCGGGCGGGCCAGCCCCTGCGCCTGGTCTACCGCGACCTCGCCGACATCAGGGTGAGCCCGGCACGCCTGGCGCGGCACGGCGTCCCGGCCCCCGAGCTGCCGCCGCGCATGCTCACGGACGACCCGGAGGTGCTGCGCCGCAAGCTGTTCGGGTCGCTGGTGGGTGGCGCGCTGGCGGCGACCGTGGGATCGGGTCCGACGCTGCGGGAGGCGCTGGCGGGGGCAGTACGCGAACTGCCGCGCACACCGGACGTCGTGGCGCTGTGCGAGGAGCCGCTGCCCGTCAAGGCGCTGACTCTGATGCGCACTTCACCGGAGAGCGGCGGGGACCTCTGGGCCCGGCTGCCCAATCCGCTGCACTGGGGGTGAAGTCGGGGCGTCCGCGCGGTCTCGTTTTGGAACCCGGCACCACTGATCAATAAGATCCGCCGATGATCACAAGAACACGGCTGGCGGCGGGTGCCTGTGCCCTGCTCGCCGCGCTGACGGCGGGGTTGGCTTTCCCGTCCGGCGCGGCCGCCGGGGAACCCACGGGCGAGGACGCGCCGAAGGTCGATCTCGTGCTCGACGTCAGTGGGTCGATGCGGACCCGGGACATCGACGGCGGGACGCGGATGGCCGCGGCCAAGCAGGCGTTCAACGAGGTGCTCGACGCAACGCCCGAGGAGGTGGAGCTGGGCATCCGGACGCTGGGCGCCGACTACCCGGGCGACGACCGCAAGCGGGGCTGCAAGGACACCGCGCAGCTCTACCCGGTGGGCCCGCTGGACCGCACCGAGGCCAAGACCGCGGTGGCGACCCTGTCGCCCACCGGCTGGACGCCGATCGGTCCCGCACTGCTCGCGGCGGCCGACGACCTCGAAGGCGGGGACGGTTCCAAGCGGATCGTGCTGATCAGCGACGGCGAGGACACCTGCGCCCCGCTCGACCCGTGCGAGGTGGCCCGCGAGATCGCCGCGAAGGGCATCGGGCTGACCATCGACACGCTCGGCCTGGTCCCCAACGCCAAGATGCGGCAGCAGCTCAGCTGCATCGCGGAGGCGACCGGCGGGACGTACACCTCCGTCGAGCACACCGACGAACTCACCGACCGGGTCAACCAGTTGGTGGACCGGGCGGCCGACCCCGTGGTGACGCCGGTGGCCACCGAGGGCGCCGACTCGTGCGCGAAGGCGCCGACGCTGGAGTCGGGGCTGTACACCGACCGCGAGGAGTTCGGTCAGCAGCGCTGGTACCGGGTGGACGTACTGCCCGGACAGGAGCTGCGCGCCTCGGTGAGCGTGGGCGCCGACCGTGCCGTGAACCCGTCCCACGCGGTGCTGCTGCGGGCGGTGACGGTGCACGGACGGGAGATCGTGCGCGGCGAGGCGGCGGGCAACGGCCGTACGGACGTGATCTCGACCGGGCTGCGGTACCCGAAGGCGGAGAGCGACGAGGCGGACGGGGACAAGCCGGCGGCCGAGGCCGTGTGCCTCCAGGTCACCAACTCCTTCTCCGTCGCCTCCGGTGTGAAGACCACGCCGGGGCTTCCGCTGGAGCTGACCGTCGACGTCGTGGACGGTCCCGGCGACGCCGACGACGTGGCCTCGTTCGGTCTCGGGCGCGGCTGGTGGCTGCTCGGCGTGCTGGTGCTCGTCGGTTTCCTCGCCGGTCTGCTGTGGGGCTGGCTGTCGCGGTGGCGGTTCGCGGTCTGGAGGACCAACTGATGCGTGCTGTACGAGTCCTGAGTGCCGCGGTCCTGCTGCTGGGCCTCGCCGCGGCCCCGGCGGCGGCCGACTCCTCGCCCTCCGCGGGCCCGTCCGGGGACGGTGACGCGCCGACGACGGCGGGCACCTCCTTCCGTACGGCGACCGAGATCGGGCAGGGGCAGCGGGCGACCGCGAACGGTGCCGCCGGTGACTACCTGTACTGGTCGTTCCCGGCCGACGCCGGCCAGCGTCCCACGGTGCGGGCCACGGTGAAGCTGCCCGAGTCGCACGCGGCCCAGACCTGGCGGGTCGACGTGTACGACGGCCTGCGCCGGCGCCAGGCGTGCCAGTGGGGCGCCCAGACCCGCACGGCGGCGGCGGACGCCTCCTCCGTGGAGCTGGCCTGCGTGCTGCGCACCGTCCGCGCCTGGTCCGAGCCGTGGGCGAACGACCCGCTGCCGGGCACGTACTACGTCCGGCTGACCGTCGTGGACCTGCCCACCTCCGACCTCGGCGTCCGGGTGGGCGCCGAGATCGAGGTCGGTTCGAAGGATATGGGCGGCGCGGCGGCGGTGGACGGTTCGCTGTCCGAGCCGCTGGTGCCGGGCGTCGCGATGAAGTCCGGTGCGGACGAGGACGAGGAGGACCGCGGCGCGGTGCTGTCCGCGATCGAGCCCGAGGACGGCTGGTCCTCCGGCTGGTGGTCCGACCGGTGGGTGTGGACCGGGATCGGCGGCGTACTGGCCGCGCTCGCGGGCGTCGGCGGCTACGCGCTGACGCGCGGTTCGGGGCGGCCGCCGAGGGTGCCGCCGGGCGCCTGAACGACCGTCACGTCCGTGGAAGGCCCGCCTCGCGGCGGGCCTTCCGCCGTCTCACGCCTCCCTGAGCGCCTTCGCCGCCGTGCCCTCTCCGGTGACGCCGACGCGGCCGTCGCGCACCGCGTCCCGCAGGGACAGTTCCCCGCGGCAGAGGTCCGCGCAGGTCCCGGCGTCCAGCACCAGCCGGGCGTCGGGCTCACCGGGGGCGGGACCGTCCCCGTACACGGAGCCGCGCCCGAAGTCGCTCTCCCCGTCCCCGGCGCACAGGTGGAAGGTCCCCTCCTCCAGCCGGACTTCGACGACCCCCTCCCCCGCCCCGGCCTCCCGCAGCGCCCGCCGCAGGGGCAGCGCGGACCAGTGCGCCCGGACGGCGTCCGTGGGCCGCCGCTCCCCCAGTTCGCGGGCGCCCCACGCGCCGAGCGCCTCCAGCACCGGCAGCAACCCGCTGCCGCGCTCGGTGAGTTCGTAGACGTACGCCGCTGCGGGCGGGGGCAGCCGGCGCCGGGTCGTCAGCCCTTCGCGCTCCATGTCCTTCAGCCGTGAGGCGAGTACGTCCGTACTGACGCCGGGCAGGTCGGCGTGCAGGTCGGTGTAGCGCCGCGGACCGGCCAGCAGCTCGCGGACGATCAGCAGGGTCCAGCGGTCGCCGACGGCGTCGAGGGCACGCGCGACGGAACAGTACTGGTCGTAGCTTCGGCGAGGACGAGGTGACATGCGACGCAGTGTAGACAAGTTGTTGGACTTTCCAAGCTGCTACTTGGTAAAACCAAGCAACACCAGATTCCGGAGGGGTAGCGGCGCATGGAGTTCCGGCAGTCGAACAAGCTCAGCGAGGTCTGTTACGAGATCCGCGGCCCGGTCATCGAGCACGCCAACGCGCTGGAGGAGGCGGGGCACAGCGTGCTGCGCCTGAACACCGGCAATCCGGCCCTCTTCGGCTTCGAGGCGCCGGAGGAGATCCTCCAGGACATGATCCGGATGCTCCCGCGGGCGCACGGCTACACCGACTCGCGCGGCGTCCTCTCCGCCCGCCGGGCCGTCGCCCAGCGCTACCAGGCGCTCGGCCTGGAGGTGGACGTGGACGACGTCTTCCTCGGCAACGGCGTGTCCGAGCTGGTCTCCATGGCCGTACAGGCACTGCTGGAGGACGGCGACGAGGTACTGATCCCCGCTCCCGACTTCCCCCTCTGGACGGCGGTGACCACCCTCGCGGGCGGCAAGGCGGTCCACTACCTGTGCGACGAGCAGGCGGAGTGGTATCCGGACCTGGCCGACATGGAGTCGAAGATCACCGACCGCACCAAGGCGGTCGTCATCATCAACCCCAACAACCCCACCGGCGCGGTCTACCCCAAGGAGATCGTCGAGGGCATCCTCGACCTCGCCCGCCGACACGGTCTGATGGTCTTCGCCGACGAGATCTACGACCAGATCCTCTACGACGACGCCGTCCACCACTCGGCCGCCGCCCTCGCCCCCGACCTGGTCGTCCTCACCTTCTGCGGCCTGTCCAAGACGTACCGGGTGGCGGGCTTCCGCTCCGGCTGGCTGGTGGTCACGGGTCCGAAGCAGCACGCGAAGGACTACCTGGAGGGCCTGACCATGCTGGCCTCCATGCGGCTGTGCGCCAACGCGCCCGCCCAGTACGCCATCCAGGCGGCGCTCGGCGGCCGCCAGTCCATCCGCGAGCTGACCGTGCCGGGCGGACGTCTGCGCGAACAGCGGGACGTGGCCTGGGAGAAGCTGAACGAGATCCCGGGCGTCTCCTGCGTCAAGCCCAAGGGCGCGCTGTACGCCTTCCCGCGCATCGACCCGAAGGTGCACGCGATCCACGACGACGAGCGCTTCGTCCTGGACCTGCTCCTGCGCGAGAAGATCCAGGTCGTCCAGGGCACCGGCTTCAACTGGCCGAGCCCGGACCACTTCCGCATCCTGACGCTGCCCCACGCGGAGGACCTGGAGGCGGCCATCGGGCGGATCGGACGGTTCCTGGGCGGGTACCGGCAGTAGCGGGCGAATCCCCCGCCGTAGCCTGGAGCCATGGGTGATCTTTTTCTGGTCCGGCACGGTGAGACCGAGTGGTCTCGGTCCGGGCGGCACACCGGGCTGACGGACGTTCCGCTGACCGAGCACGGGCGGGAGCAGGCGCGGAGCCTGGTGCCGTTGATCCGGTCGCACCGGATCGGGGCCGCGTTCGTCAGCCCCTTCCAGCGGGCCCGGGAGACGGCCGAGCTGATCGGGCTGCGGGGCGAGGTGCGTGTCGATCAGGACCTGCACGAGTGGGACTACGGCGGGTACGAGGGGATCACGACCGTCGAGATCCACCGGAGCCGGCCGGACTGGTTCCTGTTCACGGACGGGGTCGCCGCCGGGCCGCCGGAGCGTCCCGGGGAGACGCCCGAGGAGGTCGGCGAGCGGGCCGACCGGGTGCTGGCGCGGGTGGAGGCCGCGTTCGCCAACACCGAGGGGTGCGTGGTGCTGGTGGCGCACGGGCACTTCCTGCGGGTGCTGACCGCGCGGTACCTGGGGCTGCCGCCGTCCGACGGAGCCCTGTTCCAGCTGGGCACGGGGACGCTGTGCCGGCTGGGCACGGAGCACGCGCGTCCGGTGATCGCCGCGTGGAATGTCAGACCCCCGTCGTAGCCTTCCGAGGTGTGGGCCAGCAGGGGAGGAGGACGCCGTGGCACTGTCGCCGACCGCCGCGCAGCGGCGTGTGATCGCCGCCGCCGACCCCGTGACCGGGCGGCTGAAGGGTACGGACGCGCAGCTCGCGGCGCTGGTGAAGCGGGGGCTGGCCTTCCGGCATCCGCGTCCGCCGCACGATCACTTCCTGACCCCGGCGGGGCACCGGATACGGGAGGCTCCGGCTCGGGACGAGGCGCCTTCGGCCGACCGGCCGTCCTCGCCGGACACCGGGGGCGTGTTCGCCGCGCGGGTCGGCGGCGAGGATCCCGCCCCGTCAGTGGGCGGTCCGGCGCGGCTGCGGGAGGTGCTCAGCGCCTGGCAGGGGCTGCTGGAGCTGCGCCGGATGACGCATTCCGACGGGGCCACGGACCGGCCGTGCGGATGGGAGCGTACGCATCTCGTGCCGGCCGCCGCGCTCGCCCTGGAGGCCGCCGGGCACGCCCCGGCGACGGGCGACGGCCACGGTTACCGGGTGCGCGCGACGCCGCAGCCCGAGGCCGTCGCCGTGTACGAACCCGACGGCACCGCGCTGCGTGCCTGTGCGGCGACGCTGGAGCGGGCGGGCTGGCAGGTCGGGGAGCACATCGAGCCGCGAACGCGGGCCCGTTATCTGCTGGCCTCACCGCGCAGGGTGTGAGGCATGATCGGTCCCGTCAGCACGTCCAGGAGGAGAGGCGGTAGCGGTGAGCGAGCCGTTTTCCGTGCCCGTGACCGTCCGCGGGTACGAGACCGACACACAGGGGCATCTGAATCAGTCCGTGTACCTCAACTACGCGGAGCACGCCCGCTGGTCGCTGCTCGAGGCGGCCGGTATCCGGCAAGCGGATCTCGTGGCCCGGGGCGTGGGTCCCGTCGCCCTGGAGACGACCATCCGCTTCCATCGGGAGCTACTCGCCGGTGACGAGGTGGAGGTGACCTGTGCCTTCGAGTGGGGTGAGGGCAAGACCTTCCGGATCGTCCAGGTGGTCCGCAAGGCGGACGGCACGGTGGCCGCCGAGATCGAGGGAGTCGGCGGGCTCATGGACCTGCGGGAACGCAGACTGCTGCCGGAACCGGGGCGCCGGTTCAAGGACCTGGCGACGGATCCAGAGCTGTTCGAGCTCTGACCCCGGACGGTACGACTCGCGACGGAGAGGTTCTGATGGGTTACCCGTTCCAAGCCGCCGACGGGTCGAGGTTGCTCTGGGATCCGGCGCTCAAGGTGGGGCAGGCCTACGCGGCCCTCGCCCGGGAAGCCGGTGAACTGCACGGCATGCCCACGGGCTTGACCGAGAGCGAGCGACTCGGTGGGAGTGTCGTGGATCTCGCGGTGTTCCAGCAGTTCACCCAGGGGCTGTACGACAGATGCTGCTCCACGGACAACTTCGTCCTGCACGGTCTCCTGCGCGGGCTCCTGCTGCCCTCCATCGTCATGCTCGAGAAGGGCGACGGCTCGATCACCCGGACCCCCGAGAGGGAGGACGGTCTGCTGGAAGACCTGGACTCCTACGTGCGCGCCATGTGGACGGACTGAGCCGGCCTTCGTGCGGACTCCGGACTGGTCCCCGGGACGTGTGTGGGCCGGCGCCTCTGGTCGAGGCGCCGGCCCGGTTAAGGCCCGGGGTTCGCCCGGTGCCGGCCTCACGGGGTGGCCGGGGCCCGGGTGGCCTCGGTGATCTCCTCGCCCGCCTCCATGGGGTGGGCGACCTCCTCCGCGTCCCGCTTCCGGCCGCCGATGTGGTTGAAGACCAGGTTGAGCAGGACGGCGACGACGCAGCCGGTCGAGATGCCCGAGTCCAGGATGATCTTCGCGTTCTCCGGGAACGCGTGGTAGAACTCCGGCTCCGCGATCGGGATGATGCCGACGGCCAGGGAGACCGCCACGATCAGGACGTTGTTGTCCTTGTCCAGGCTCGCCCGGACCAGGGTCTGGATGCCGCTGGCCGCGACGGAGCCGAAGAGGACGATGCCCGCGCCGCCAAGTACCGGGCGGGGCACCACGGCGATGAGCGAGGCGGCCATCGGACACAGGCCCATCAGCACCAGGAACCCGCCGCCCGCGGCGACGACGTAACGGCTGCGGATCTTCGTCATCGCGACCAGGCCGATGTTCTGGGCGAAGGCGCTGCACATGAAGCCGTTGAAGAGCGGGCTGACCGCCGAGCCGAGGGTGTCGGCGCGCAGGCCGGCCGCGATGGTCTTCTCGTCGGCCTTGCGGTCCACGATCTCCCCGAGGGCGAGCATGTCGGCGGTGGACTCGGTCATCGAGACCACCATCACCACGCACATGGACAGGATCGCGGCGAGCTGGAACTGCGGGGCGCCGAAGTGGAACGGGGTCGGGAAGCCTACGACGCTCGCGTCCGCGACCGGCCCGAAGTCCGTGACGCCGAACGGGATCGCGATGATCGTGCCCGCGACCAGGCCGAGCAGCACGGCGATCTGCTTGACGAAGCCACGGGTGAAGCGGCGCAGGACGAGGACGATGACCAGGGTGATGGCGGCCAGGCCCAGGTTGGTCGAGGAGCCGAAGTCGTCGGCGTCGGGGCTCGGTCCCTGTGCCCAGCCGAAGGCGACGGGCAGCAGGGACACGCCTATGAGGGTGATGACGGTGCCGGTGACGACCGGCGGGAAGAAGCGGATCGCCTTGCTGAAGAAGGGCGCCGCGAAGAAGCCCAGGAGACCGGCGACGATGACGGCGCCGAAGATGATCGGCAGCGCGTCGGACTTGTCCTCGGTGGAGGCGACGATCGCGGTCATGGGGGCGACACCGGCGAAGGTGACGCCGTTGACGAAGGGCAGCCGGGCACCGATCTTCCAGATGCCGAGCGTCTGCAGGAAGGTGGCGAGGCCCGCGGTGAACAGGCAGGCGCCGGTGAGGAAGGTCAGTTCGGTCGCGGTCAGGCCGATGGCCGCACCGACGATCAGGGGCGGGGCGACGACTCCGGCGTACATGGCGGCCACGTGCTGCAGGCCGGTCGTCGCCATTTTCAGTGGCGGGAGTTTCTCGTCAACAGGGTGGTCGGCCACGGCGGCGTTCCTCCGGTCGGTTACACGTCGGCATTGACGCGGGTGTCAGGGAGGTGGTGCGGGTGGTCGTGCGGGACCGGGACGGACCCCGTTCGGGGAAACGGGAGCCGCTCCGGGGGCGTGCGTATGGGACGCACGCCCCGGAGACGGCCGCCATGGACCCCGCTCGGGTCCACGGCTACCGGCCGGGAGCCGTCCCTCCCGGCCGGAGATCAAGTGGTGTTCGGTTCTTCCGTGTTCAGGTGTTCAGGTCTTGAGGTGTGCGGTGTTCAGGTCTGTGCGGCGATGGTCGCCAGCCGTTGTGCCTCGTTCCGGGTGGAACGGGCCACGGCGTCCTCGTCGACCGTGAGCAGCCGGCCGTCCTCGACGATCTGGCGGCCGTCGGCGAAGGACGCCGTGACCGGCGCCGGGGCACCGAAGACCAGGGCGGTCACCGGGTCGGCGATCGAGGAGTGGGCGAGCGTGTCCATCCGCCACAGCACCAGGTCCGCGAGCTTGCCGGCCTCCAGCGAGCCGGTCTCGGCGGCCCGGCCCAGCACCTGTGCCCCGCCGTAGGTGCCCAGGCGCAGCGCCTTGCGGGCGTTCAGCGCGGCCTCGCGGTGGGCGCCGAGGCGGTTGACCAGCAGGGCGCCTCGGAGTTCGGTGTGCAGTTCGCCGGACTCGTTGGAGGCGGTGCCGTCGACGCCGAGGCCGACCGGGACGCCCGCGGCGAGCATGTCGGGGACCCGGGCGATGCCCGCGGCCAGACGGGCGTTGGAGGAGGGGCAGTGGGCGACGCCGGTCCCGGTGCGGGCGAAGGCGGCGATGTCGGAGTCGGTCATGTGGACGCAGTGCGCCATCCACACGTCCTCGCCGAGCCAGCCGGTGGACTCGAAGTAGTCGGTCGGGCCCATGCCGAACAGCTCGTGGCAGAACTTCTCCTCCTCCACGGTCTCCGACCCGTGGGTGTGCAGCCGCACGCCCAGCCGGCGTGCCAACTCGGCTGCCTGGCGCATCAGTTCGGTTGAGACGGAGAAGGGCGAGCACGGCGCGACGGCGATCTGGGTCATCGCGTCGAAGGAGGCGTCGTGGTGCTCCCGCACGGTGGCCTCGGTGGCGGCGAGCGCGTCGTCCAGGCTCTCCACCGCGAAGTCCGGCGGCAGCCCGCCGTCGGACTCGCCGCGGTCCATGGAGCCGCGGGCGAGGGTGAAGCGGACGCCCGTCTCACGGGCGGCGCGGATGATCGCGCCGGACAGGTCGCCGGCGCCCCGGGGGTGGATGTAGTGGTGGTCCGCCGCCGTGGTGACGCCGCCCCGGGCCATCATCGCGAGCGAGCCCTGGGCCGCCGCGTACGCCATCGTCTCGTCGATCCGCGCCCACGTGGGATAGAGCGCGACCAGCCAGTCGAAGAGGTTGTGGTCGGTGGCCAGGCCCCGGGTGAGCCACTGGTAGAAGTGGTGGTGGGTGTTGACCAGACCCGGCGTGACCAGGTGTCCGGTCGCGTCGATCCGGCGTACGACGTTCTCCAGGTCCTCGGGTGCCCGCCCCGCGCCGACCGCCTCGATCCGGTTGCCGGCGAGGACGACGTGGCCCGAGGCGTACTCGGTGTCGTCCGCGTCGACGGTCGCGATGGCGCAGTGCTCGATGACGGTGCGATCGGGTGCCGTGGTGGCGGCGACGCGATCGGCTGCCGCTGATGCTGCCATGCTGCTTCCTTCTCTTTCGGTGCGGCCCGCGGGCGGGGAGTCGAGTACCCGCGGGGAGGGCACGGCAGGACCCTAGGAGGATTTGAGTGCCGCGGGCGCGGGGCGGCCGCGGGTGCCGAGATGGTGGAAGAACAGGTTGAGCGTGACCGCGACGAGCGCGCCGGCGCTGATGCCGGAGCCGAGCACGGTCTGCGCCCAGGCGGGGAACTCGGCGTAGAAGGTCGGGGCGGCCAGCGGGATGATGCCCGCGCCGAGCGCCACGGCGACCAGGATGATGTTGGAGCTGTCGTCGAGCCCGGCCTCGGACAGCGTACGGATGCCGCTGACCGCGATCGAGCCGAAGAGGACGATGCCCGCGCCGCCCAGGACCGGCATCGGCACCAGGGAGACCACGGCGCCCAGGACGGGGAAGGCGCCGAGGACCAGCAGGGTGGCGCCGGCGACGGCGACGACGTAGCGGCTGCGGACCCGGGTGAGTGAGACGACGCCGACGTTCTGCGCGAAGGCGGAGGTGGGGAAGCCGCCGAAGACGGGGCCGACCAGGGTGGCGAGGCCGTCGGTGCGCAGGCCCCGGGTGATGACCTTGGAGTCGGCGCGGCGGTCGCAGATCTCGCCGAGGGCGAGCATGCCGGCGGACGACTCGGTCATCAGGACCAGCATCACGATGCACAGCGACAGGATGGCGGCGGGCTGGAACTCGGGGGCGCCGAAGGCGAAGGGCGTGGGCAGCGCGGCGACGGGCGCGGACTGGATGCCGCTGAAGTCGGCCATGCCGAAGGGGATGGCGGCCAGGGTGCCGATGAGCAGCCCGAAGAGCAGGGCGACCTGCTTGACGAAGCCCTTGCCGAAGCGCTGGATGACGAGGATGACGCCGAGGGTGAAGGCGGCGAGCGCGAGGTTGCGCATCGAGCCGAAGTCGGCGGCGGCCTTGTCGCCGCCCTGGGCCCAGCCGACCGGGACCGGCATCAGCGTGACGCCGATCAGGGTGATGACCACGCCGGTGACCAGGGGCGGGAAGAAGCGCAGCAGGCGGCCGAAGAAGGGGCCGACGGCGAGGCAGAAGACACCGGCGACCATCACCGCGCCGTAGATGGCGGGGAGTTGGCCGCCCTCACTGTTGGTCTCGGCGATCGCGAGGATCGGCGCGATGCCGGCCGAGGAGGCGGCGTTGACGAAGGGCAGCCGGTTGCCGACGAAGCCCTTGACGCCGATGGTCTGGATCAGGGTGGCGATGCCCGCGATGAGCAGACTCGCCGCGATCAGCCGGGTGCGGCCCTCGATGTCGAGGCCGACGGCCTGGCCGATGATCAGCGGAGGAGTGACGACGCCCGCGTACATGGCGGCGATGTGCTGGAGTGCGGCGGGGACGAGCCGCGAGGGGTGGAGCTTCTCGTCGACCGGGTGCACGGAGGTGACGGCGTCCTTCGTGTCCTGTGGTGACGGGGTGGAACTTGAGCCTTTCGCCGGCTCCGTTGCAGGCTGTGCCATGGTGTTCCCTCCGGTGTGGCGCGCCACCGGCCCGAGCGGCCGGGCCGGTGGCGCGCGTCCCGCGTCAGAGGTTGGTCATGTCGACCGGGATCAGCTGCTCGGCGCCGTCCCGCAGGATGGTGGCCTCGATCAGGCCGTAGGGCCGGTCGGCGGCGTAGTACACGGCGCCGTCCTTGGCCTCGTTGTCGATCCCGAACGGCGACAGGTCCGAGCGGAAGTGGTGCTTGTTGGGCATCGAGAAGCGGATCTCGTCGACCTCGTCGCGCGAGTTCAGCACCCGCACACCCATCTCGAAGAGGGTCTGCTGGAGCGAGTACGAGTACGTCTCGGCGAAGGCCTGGAGCGCGTGCTTGCGCACCCCGTTGTACGACCGGTCCCAGTCCGGGGCGTGCGAGTCGATGCCGTCCCAGTTGTGCCGCCACCAGGTGGAGACGGTGGTGGCGAGGATACGGTCGTAGTCCTCCTTGAGGGTGGTGTACTTGTCCTTCAGGTAGCCGAAGAACTCGGAGTTGGTCGAGTTCAGGACGGTGAGGTCCTTGAAGCCGGAGAGCACCTGGATGCCGTGGCCGTCGTAGGTGATCTCCGCGACGCGGGTCTCCTGGCCCTTGCGGACGAAGGAGTGGGCGATCTCGTCGGAGCCGACGAAGCGGGAGCCGCCCTTCGAGGTCTCGATCCGCTCCCAGCCGTACTCCTCGATGCGGATGCGGGCCCGGTGGATCGGCTCGTTGTTGTCGACGAAGTGGCGGGCGAGCTTGACGCCGAGGTCCTCGGCGCTCTCGATGCCGTGCTCCTTGGCGAAGGCGAACACCGTGTTCTTGGTGGTGTCGGTCGGCAGGACGTTCGCGTTGGACCCGCTGCGGTGGACCTCCTCCATGTCGCCGGAGAGGGCGACGGAGACGTTCAGGTCCTTGATGTGGTGCGTGTCGCCGTCACGCGTGATCTTGACGACGCGGTTCTCTGCCTTGCCGTACTGGTTCTGTCCCAGGACGAAACGGGTCATGTGTCGGTCAGCTCCCTCGGTAAACGGAGTAGCCGAACGGGTTGAGCAGCAGCGGAACGTGGTAGTGCTCCCCGGGCACCACCGCGAAGGTGATGGTGACCTCGGGGAAGAACACCGGCCGGCCGTTCTCGCTGTCCCGGAGCGCGGGGGCGTCCTGCTGGGCCGCGGCTTGTTTCTTGGCGAAGTACGTCTCGGTGTCGAAGTCGAGCCGTACGTGTGTGGTGCCCTCCGGCAGGGCCGGGAGGTCCTTGCACCGGCCGTCGGCGTCGGTCGCGGAGCCGCCGAGTGTCTGCCAGTCCGCATCGCTGCCCGAGCGGGCGGCGAGCTGGACGGCGACTGCCTCGGCGGGGCGGCCGACGCTGGTGTCCAGGATGTGCGTGGACACGGAGGCGGTGGTGCTGGTGCTCATGGTCAGGCGTCCTGTTCGACGAGTCGGGAAAGGCGGATGCGGTTGATCTTCCCCAGTTCGGTGCGGACGATCTCCCGCTCCTGCTCGGGCGAGTTGCCGATCCGCTCCTTGACCGCGTCCCGCATCTGCTCGCCGGTCCGGCCGGTGGCGCAGATGAGGAAGACGTGGCCGAACTTGTCCTGGTAGGCCAGGTTGAGTTCGAGCATCTCCGCCTTGAGTTCCTCCGAGGCGCCGGCCATGCCGGCCTGCTCCCGGGAGGAGGTCGGGTCGCCCGGCTTGGGGCGGCCGATGGGCGGGTGCCCGGCCATCGCCTCGGCGAGGTCGTCCGCCGTCAGCTCGGCCATGGCGGCGTCACTCGCGGCGTACAGTTCCTCGGTGGTGGCGTAGGGGCGGGCGGCGAGCAGGTGCCGGGCCCACGCCGTCGAGGCACACGCCTCGTGGAGTTCCGCGAGTGCCGCGGACTCCTCGAGGGCGTTGAAACGGGCCAGGCCCGACGCGGAAGTGGACGTCACGGGAGCCTCCGTGGCCTTGTGCTGAACGGGCGTGCCGATAGCTAACGCCCTCGGAAACAACGCGTCAACACTTTGTTGAAAATTCGGTGTTACGAAAGCCGCCGTCCGGATACCGGACGGCGGCTCGTGATGTGGGGCTCCCGCGCAGGTCAGGCGTCCTTCTCGCGGTTGAGGTAGTTGTAGACGGTGAAGCGGCTGACGCCGAGGGCGCTCGCGACGGTCTCCACGCCGTGCCGCACGGAGAAGGCTCCGCGCGCCTCCAGGGTGCGTACGACCTCCTGCTTGGCGCGCCGGTCCAGGTCCGCCAGCGGCCTGCCCTGCCGGCGCTCCATGGCCGCGAGGATGTGGTCGAGGGAGTCGGCGAGCTGGGGCAGGCGCACCGCGACGACGTCGGCACCCTCCCAGGCGAGGACGACATCGTCCTGACCGGCCTCGTCGGGCGGCAGCATCTCGCCGCCGATGGCGTCGACCAGGGGCTTGACGGCCGCGATGAAGGGCTCCTGACCCGGGCCGGTCACCGCTCACCCTCCCCTTCGGCGCCCTGCCCGACGACGTTGACCTGGAGGGAGATCCGGGTGGCCCCGGCCTCCAGGGACCGGCGCAGCAGCGCGTCCACCGCGGTGAGCACCGCGTCGGCGCCGCCCTCGGCGGTGTTGCCGAACGGGCCGACGTCCACCTCGTCCAGCTCCGCGGCCTCGACGACCTCACGGGCGACCACCGCGTGCGCGGGCGCCTCGTCCAGGTCGAAGGGCTCGGTCGTGAACTCCACTCTCAATCGCACCCGGTCAACCTAACGCGCGGTGACCGTTTTACGCCGCCCCCTCTTGACAAGTGCGGAGCTCCACCGGCAATCTTCCATTACGCAGAAACGAACTTCCGTAATGCGGAACAACGAACGAAACGGAAGGGAGCGCGGCACCCGATGGGCTTCGCAGATCAGCGCTTCAACGTCAACCTGTCGATCCTCTTCACGGAACTCCCGCTCCTGGAGCGTCCCGCGGCCGCCGCCGCGGCCGGCTTCACCGCGGTCGAGCTGTGGTGGCCCTGGATCGACTCGCCCACCCCCGAGCAGTCCGAGCTCGACGCCCTGAAGAAGGCGATCGAGGACGCGGGCGTCCAGCTCACCGGGCTGAACTTCTACGCGGGACAGCTGCCCGGCCCCGACCGCGGCGCCCTGTCCGTGCCCGGCGAGGAGTCGGACCGCTTCCGCGCCAACATCGACGTGGCCGCCGACTTCGCGAAGTCGCTCGGCTGCACGGCGCTGAACGCCCTGTACGGCAACCGCGTCGAGGGCGTCGACCCGGCCGAGCAGGACAAGCTGGCGCTGGAGAACCTGGTCCTCGCCGCCCGCGCGGCCGACCGGATCGGCGCGATCCTGCTGATCGAGGCGCTCAACAAGCCCGAGTCGCCGCTGTACCCGCTGGTGTCGGCGCCGGCCGCGGTCAAGGTCGTCGACAAGGTCAACGAGGCCACCGGACTCGGCAACGCGAAGTTCCTCATGGACCTCTACCACCTGTCCATGAACGGCGAGGACCTGCCGCAGGTGATCGACGCGTACGCCGCGAAGACCGGCCACGTGCAGATCGCCGACAACCCGGGCCGCGGCGCCCCCGGCACGGGCTCCCTCCCGCTCCAGGAGCTGCTCGACCAGCTGAGGAAGGCCGGTTACGACGGCTGGGTCGGCCTGGAGTACAAGCCGGGCGACAACCCCAGCGCCGAGGCCTTCTCGTGGCTGCCGGCCGAGGCCCGCGCGGCCCGCTGAGCGCCACCCCGCAGGAATTCTCCACAGATTTTCAGAGAGGCACCCATCATGAGCACGCTCCCCAAGGTCGCCTGGATCGGTCTCGGCATCATGGGCTCCCCCATGTCCGAGAACCTGATCAAGGCGGGCTACCAGGTCACCGGCTTCACCCTGGAGCAGGAGAAGCTGGACCGCCTGTCCGCCGCCGGCGGCACCGCGGCCGGCTCGATCGCCGACGCCGTGCGCGACGCCGACGTCATCGTCACCATGGTGCCCGCGTCGCCGCAGGTCGAGGCCATCGCCTACGGCCCCGACGGCATCCTGGAGAACGCCAAGTCCGGCGCGCTGCTGGTCGACATGTCCTCGATCACCCCGCAGACCTCGATCGACCTGGCGAAGGCCGCCAAGGACAAGGGCGTCCGCGTCCTGGACGCCCCGGTCTCCGGCGGCGAGGCCGGCGCCATCGAGGCCGTGCTATCCATCATGGTCGGCGGCGAGCAGGCCGACTTCGACGAGGCCAAGCCGCTGCTGGAGGCGCTGGGCAAGACCATCGTGCTGTGCGGTCCGCACGGCTCGGGTCAGACCGTGAAGGCCGCCAACCAGCTGATCGTCGCCGTGAACATCCAGGCGTGCGCCGAGGCCGTGGTCTTCCTGGAGAAGTCGGGCGTGGACCTGAA
The DNA here is from genome assembly GCF_028473745.1 of Streptomyces sp. M92. Lineage (NCBI taxonomy): Bacteria > Bacillati > Actinomycetota > Actinomycetes > Kitasatosporales > Streptomycetaceae > Streptomyces > Streptomyces sp. M92. The sequence goes on along the minus strand of NZ_CP101137.1, from coordinate 4,162,394 downwards.
GGCCGCCCTCGACGTCCTCAACGGCGGCCTGGCCGGCTCGACCGTGCTGACGCGGAAGAAGGACAACTTCCTGGGCCGCGACTTCAAGCCGGGCTTCCGCATCGACCTGCACCACAAGGACATGGGCATCGTCACCGACGCCGCCCGCAACGTCGGCGCCGCGCTGCCGGTCGGCGCCGTGGTGGCCCAGCTGGTCGCCTCGCTGCGCGCCCAGGGCGACGGCGGCCTGGACCACTCGGCCCTGCTGCGGGCCGTGGAGCGCCTCTCCGGCGCCCAGGTCTGACCCGCGGCCTCACGAGACCTCCGGGCGGCGCCGTCGCTGACACCTGTCCTGTCGCGCCCGAGCGGCGGCGCCACCCGGAACCCACTTCAACAAACTGTTGACGTGTCTGCCGCCCAAACTTAGGCTCCACGAAGCGGAAACAGTTTTCCGCTGACCCCTCGCACGGAAGGTCCCCGATGTCGCAGCGCGTGCTCACGACAGAGTCCGGCGCCCCGGTCGCCGACAACCAGAACTCCGCCTCCGCCGGCATCGGCGGCCCCCTCCTGATCCAGGACCAGCACCTCATCGAGAAGCTGGCCCGCTTCAACCGCGAGCGCATCCCGGAGCGCGTGGTGCACGCCCGCGGCTCCGGCGCCTACGGCCACTTCGAGGTGACCGACGACGTCACCGACTACACGCACGCCGACTTCCTGAACACCGTCGGCAAGCGCACCGAGGTCTTCCTGCGCTTCTCCACCGTGGCCGACTCCCTCGGCGGCGCGGACGCGGTCCGCGACCCGCGCGGCTTCGCGCTGAAGTTCTACACCGAAGAGGGCAACTACGACCTCGTCGGCAACAACACCCCGGTCTTCTTCATCAAGGACCCGATCAAGTTCCCCGACTTCATCCACTCGCAGAAGCGCGACCCGTTCTCGGGCCGCCAGGAGCCGGACAACGTCTGGGACTTCTGGGCGCACGCCCCCGAGGCCACGCACCAGGTGACCTGGCTGATGGGCGACCGCGGCATCCCGGCGTCGTACCGCCACATGAACGGTTACGGGTCGCACACCTACCAGTGGACCAACGCCAAGGGCGAGTCGTACTTCGTCAAGTACCACTTCAAGACGGACCAGGGCATCCGCACCCTGACCGCCGACGAGGCCGCCGAGCTGGCGGGCCAGGACCCGACCTCGCACCAGACGGACCTGGTGCAGGCCATCGAGCGGGGCGTGTACCCGTCGTGGACGCTGCACGTGCAGCTGATGCCGGTGGCCGAGGCGGCGAACTACCGCTTCAACCCGTTCGACGTGACCAAGGTGTGGCCGCACTCCGACTACCCGCTCAAGCGGGTGGGCCGGCTGGTGCTGGACCGCAACCCGGACAACGTCTTCGCCGAGGTCGAGCAGGCCGCCTTCTCCCCGAACAACTTCGTTCCGGGCATCGGCCCCTCCCCCGACAAGATGCTCCAGGGCCGTCTGTTCGCCTACGCGGACGCGCACCGCTACCGGCTGGGCGTCAACCACACCCAGCTCGCGGTCAACGCGCCGAAGGCCGTGCCCGGCGGTGCCGCCAACTACGGCCGCGACGGCTTCATGGCCTCCAACGGCCAGGGCCGGGACGCCAAGAACTACGAGCCGAACTCGTACGAGGGCCCGGTCGAGACCGGCCGCCCGCTGGCCGCCCCGCTGGCGGTGTCCGGCCACACCGGCACCCACGAGGCCCCGCAGCACACCAAGGACGACGACTTCTTCCAGGCCGGCGAGCTGTTCCGCCTGATGTCCGAGGACGAGAAGAAGCGCCTGATCGCGAACATCGCCGGCGGCCTGTCCCAGGTCTCCCGCAACGACGTGATCGAGAAGAACCTCGCGCACTTCCACGCCGCCGACACGGAGTACGGCAAGCGCGTGGAGGAGGCGGTCCGCGCCCTGCGCGAGGACTGATCCACCAGCTCGCGTACGGAACCCGGCGGGGAGGCCGGGACCGTGCGCGGCCCGTGAAGGCACCGGAGCGGCCCGGATGAGGGGTGGCCGCCCGGGGCCGGCACGGGCAGGGCGAGGACCGCGGCGGCCTGCGAGCCAGTGCGGTGGTGAACGGCCCGGACGCTTCTCCTACGACCTGAGGGGAGCGGTGTCCCGGGCCCGTCGCACCGCCGCGGTCCCAGCCACCCGCCCCTTCGAGAAGGGGCCCGACGACTCCGTCCGGCGGCGCGAACGACCTGTCGCGCCCAGCCTCGCGCTGTCGGACGGACACCACGTGAAGAACCTTCACCGGCCGAGAAGCGCCGGATGCGGACGGTCCCGCATCCGGCGCTTCTCGGCGTTTCCCGGCCCGCACCGGGTGCGGATCCGCCGCCCGCGCAGCAGCCTGGAGGCATGGCAACGGCACACCCACCCGAGCACCCGCACATCGTGGTCCACGCCCCCGCGCTGGACGGATCGCGCCGGGTCACCAACGGCGACGAGACCCTCGGTGTCGCCTCGCACGCCGACGACGTCGCCGAGCTGCTGCGGCTGGCCGACCTGTACGTGACCGACGTCGAGGAGAGCGACCTGGTCGAGTGGCAGGGCGGCGGCCCGGACGACTGGCCCGGGCTGCACGAACACCACGAGCACCATCGGGGCTGAGCACGCGTAGCGGCCCCCGGCAGCGGGCACAACCCCGGCACACGGGGGTGGTCGCCATGGACGACGACGGGACGGTCCGGCTCGAACCGCACGAGGTCGCGCTGCTGCGCGGCGGCCCCCGCGCCGCCGTGACGGTCGCCGTGGTCGACCTGTACATGCGCGGCGCCGTCGAAGCCGGCCCACCGGGCACCGTACGCGCGCTGGACGCCGAGCCGGGGATCGCCGCGAGGCCGCTGCCGCCGCTCGCCGAGACGGTGCGGTGGTGCCTCGACGAGCCGCTGAGCATACGGAGGCTGACCCGGCAGCCGGACGTCCGCCTGGCCGTGGCGCTGATGCGGATACCGCTGGCCGAGGCCGGCATGCTCCGCCCTCCGCTGCTCGGCCCGACCCGGGCCGCCCGTCGCCGGGTGCGCGCCCTCCGGGAACGGCACCCGCCGCCCGCGGGCCGGCGCGGCATGACGGCCGACGACAGGCTGCTCGCCGTGGCCCTGCACGACGTGGCCGCCCTGCGCGTCCTCTTCCCCCGCTTCGCCCTGCGGGCCGGGCTCGTGGAGCGGGTGGAGGTGGGCGGCAGGGGCCTCCTCAAGCACTCCCCGCGGGGTACGGGGAGCGGATCGACGGGCGGCATGGCGTACTACTGCGGCGGCGGGGGCGGGGGCGGCGGCTCCGACTGAGAGCGGGCACGTGAAGAGCGGCCCGTCCACCAGGGGACGGGCCGCTCTCGGGTGTTTCGCGGGTCAGAGCTCGGGTCAGACCTTCAGCGTCTTGACGGCCGTCGGGGCGTGCCCCGGCTCGGTCGCCAGCTCCTCGAACTCCACGACGTTGCCGATGTCGTTGGTGCCCGACATGGAGATGTTGGTGACGCGCTCCAGGATCGCCTCGACGACGACCGGCACCTGGTGCTCGGCGGCCAGCTTCTTGGCCTGCTCCAGGGCCGCGCCCAGCTCGTTCGGGTCGGTGACGCGAATCGCCTTGCAGCCCAGGCCCTCGGCGACCTTGACGTGGTCGACGCCGTAGACGCCCAGCTCGGGCGAGTTGATGTTCTCGAACTCCAGGTTGACCTGGAAGTCGATCTCGAACGCCCGCTGCGCCTGGCGGATCAGGCCCAGGTAGGAGTTGTTGACCAGGACGTGCACGTAGGGGATCTTGTGCTGCGCGCCGACGGCCAGTTCCTCGATCATGAACTGGAAGTCGTAGTCGCCGGAGAGCGCCACGACCTGGGCCTCGGGGTCGGCCTTGGCGACGCCGAGCGCGGCCGGGACGGTCCAGCCGAGGGGGCCGGCCTGGCCGCAGTTGATCCAGTGCCGCGGACGGTACACGTGCAGCATCTGGGCGCCGGCGATCTGCGAGAGGCCGATGGTGGAGACGTACCGGGTCTCCGGGCCGAAGGCCTTGTTCATCTCCTCGTAGACGCGCTGCGGCTTGATCGGGATGTCGTCGAAGTGCGTACGGCGCTGAAGGGTGGCCTTGCGCTCCTGGGCGGAGGCGGCCCACGCGGTGCGGTCGGGCAGCTTGCCGGCCGCCTTCAGCTCCTTCGCCACCTCGACGAACAGCTCCAGGGCCGCCTTCGCGTCGGAGGCGATGCCGTAGTCCGGGGCGAAGATCTTGCCGATCTGGGTCGGCTCGACGTCGACGTGGACGAACTTGCGGCCGGCGGTGTAGACGTCCAGCTTGCCGGTGTGGCGGTTGGCCCAGCGGTTGCCGATGCCGAGGACGAAGTCCGACTCCAGGAAGGTCGCGTTGCCGTAGCGGTGCGAGGTCTGCAGGCCGACCATGCCGGCGTTCAGCTCGTGGTCGTCCGGCAGCAGGCCCCAGCCCATCAGGGTGGGCACGACCGGCGTGCCGGTCAGCTCTGCGAACTCGACGAGGAGGTCGGCGGCGTCGGCGTTGATGACACCGCCGCCGGCCACGATCAGCGGGCGCTCGGAGGCGTTGAGCAGACCGATGGCCTTCTCGATCTGGGCGCGGGTGGCGGCGGGGCGGTAGACCGGCAGCGGCTCGTAGGTCTCCGGGTCGAACTCGATCTCCGTCATCTGGACGTCGATCGGCAGGTCGATCAGGACCGGGCCGGGGCGGCCGGAACGCATCAGGTGGAAGGCCTGCTGGAAGACGCCGGGGACCTGCGCGGCCTCCAGGACGGTCACCGCCATCTTGGTGACCGGCTTGGCGATGGAGGCGATGTCGACGGCCTGGAAGTCCTCCTTGTGGATCACCGCGGTCGGCGCCTGGCCGGTGATGCACAGGATCGGGATCGAGTCGCCGATCGCCGAGTAGAGACCGGTGATCATGTCGGTGCCGGCCGGCCCGGAGGTGCCGATGCAGACGCCGATGTTGCCCGGGTGGGTGCGGGTGTAGCCCTCGGCCATGTGCGAGGCGCCCTCGACGTGCCGGGCGAGGGTGTGGTTGACGCCGCCGGAGGCCTTGAGCGCCGCGTAGAAGGGGTTGATCGCCGCGCCCGGCACACCGAACGCGTCGGTGACGCCCTCGCGCTTGAGAATCTCAACTGCCGCTCGGGCAGCGGTCATACGAGCCATCGAGTACTCCTGCTTCGGCTGTCGGATTCGCACTCCCGTCGCGCCCCGCGGTGAGCTCTTCCGTAGCGACTTTACGTTTTCCGTATAGTGGAAACTTGTTTCTACGATCTGGAAGTAATGTAAGTGGGTAGCCGGAGGCCGTCAAGAGAGGACGATGGGCGTCATGCCCGAGACCGTCTCGGTGCGCTGCACCGCCTGCGGCCGCCGGCACCGCTACACGGCACCGTCGTACCCCTGCGCGTGCGGGGAGCCCGTCGCCCCGGAGCTCGATCCGCGCCGGGCCGCCACTCCGGTCACCCACCGGAGCTGGGAAGAGGAGTGGATCGGGCTGCGCTGCGCGGCCTGCGGGGCGCGGAGCCGGTGGCCGCGCCCGGAGCTGGGCTGTCCGTGCGGGACCGTGCTGCGCGTGCCGGTGGACCCGGCGGCCGCCGGCCGGTCCGGGCGTACGCCGGGTTCCCGGGTGCCGGCCCACCGGTCCGTACCGATCCGCACCGCCCGCGACGCGGTCACCGCCGCGGTGCTCTATCTGCGCGGCCTGGGACACCGGGACGTCCGGCGCGCCGACCAGCGGCCCGTGGCCGGCATCGGGCTGGCCGCGCCCGGCCTCGTGGTCCAGGTGGACCCGACGGCGGGCCCGACCTCGGCACGGGACGTGGAGTGCCTGTGGCTGACGGCCATGGCGGAGACCGCAGCCCCCGTCCACTTCTCCCTCGCCGGGTACGCCGAGCAGGCCCGCGCCCGCGCCGATCTGCTGGGCGTGCCGCTCTTCGTCCTGGACCCGGCCGGGGTGCCGCGCCCCGTCAACGCGTCGGCCGTGGCGCTGGACGCCACGGCCGACGGGGAACCATCTGAGTGAGCGACCACCTCGCCGCGCACCCGAAGACTACTCAATAATGCGCCACAAGTAAGCTCCCACCCCGATGCAGACCGTGGCCGAGCCGAGCATCCAATACAAAGAAAAGCTATTGAGGGGAACCTTGTCCCATGGCTTCTCTTCCTGCTCGGCAATATCAGCTGCGACCCTTTTCGCAACGGGCGCGAACATAATCACGAACATGAGCAGGACACCACTGTAGATGTACAGGGTGTGGTCCACGGAATAACCTTTCACCGCAGCATTGGGAATCAGGAAGACCCAGCCGGCGAACGGTGCCAGAACCGTGCGCAGCCTCGCTTTGGGTGTCGGCATGATCCATGCCATGGTTGCCATGTAAACGACGGTGGCGCCCGCGGAGACAAGTAACCACTGAGCTGTGGTGAGGTCGACAGACATTACTTGGGGTACCTCCCGGGTGGAACGCCAAAATAATTCAAAAGTATTGACATTTCTGCCCGGGAGGCTACCACTCTCGTCTACCAGGGCGTCAGGTCGTCCCAGGTATCACTGATCGCGTCACCCACGGCCTTTCCGGCCTCAACGATCGTACTGGTGGCCGGGGAGAGAACTGCCGCACCCACGCGCCTGGCCTGGACGCCGACGGACATGGCACCAGCCCCCAGTCCGCGGAAGGCGTCGTCGATGGCGCCGACCGTGCCCCCGAACTTGCCCCATGGAAGACCGGTGGTGTAAATGCCGACGGCGACGCCGAACGCCGAGGTGAGGAACGCCTCGGACGTGAAGCCGTCGGTGAATCCGTAGATGACGCTGCTGGCGACACCGGTGATCAGGGAGACGCCACCGAGGGCGCCGTAAAGCACCTCGCCGGCCGGCGGCGGGACCAGGAGGCTCAGTGCCGCGGCGTATCCCGAGTAGGTGGAGATCGTACCGAGCACGGAGGCGGCGTTGCGCCACTCGTCCTTGTCGGCGCCGAGGAAGGTCTCCGGCTCCTTCGCTCCGTCGTTCTCCGCGGTGTCGGCCTGGTCGATGCCGGCCTGTTTGGCCTTGTTCGCCTCCTCCTTGGCCTTCCGGGCCGCCTCTATCTGCTCCTGCCTGCGCTTCTGGGCGACGATTTGCTTCGCCTCGGACGCGGCCGCCGCCGCCTCCTTGGCGTCCTTGCCCGCCTGCGTCGCCGAGGCACGGGCGGCGTTGGCCGAGGCCTGGGCGTTGTTGGCCGACACCACCGCCGAGGCGGCGGCCGCGGTCGCCCGGTTGGCGGAGTAGTTGGCGCGCCGGGCGGCGGTTCGGGCGGTCAGGGCCGCGTTCTTCGCCTTGTCGGCGGAGGCCTGGGCATCCTGAGCCGACTTCTCGGCCTCGTCCGCGTGGGCGTCCGCCTGCTTCTTGTACACCTCGGCCTGTTCGGCGGAGTTCGAGGCGGCCGTGGCCCACCGCTGCGCGTCCTCCGCCGCGTCGCGTGCCTCCGCGGCCACCTTCTGCGCGTAGGCCGCGTTCGTCACCGCGTCCTGGGCGTGCTTCGCGGCCTGGGCGAGCAGGGCCTGCATCGCCGCGATGTGAGCGGCGGCGTCCGCGTCGATCTGCAGCATCCGCTGGTACACGGTGTTGACGAAGTTGCGGCGCATCCAGGTGGGGCCCTCGAGCGCCACGGTCGCCGCCGTCCTGGTGTACGGTCCCGCGGAGCCGATGGACGAGAAGACGGCTACGTTGTCGTCCTCCGCCAGCGCCGGCCCGTACTTGACGGTGAAGAACTCGTGCACCGCCTTCGCCGAACCGTCGTTGAGGGCCTCGGTCGCTGCCTGAGTGACCGCCTTGCCGGGGTTCTGGCCGAGAATCCGGAAGATGGCCGCGGTCTGGTCCTCCCTGGCCGCCTCGATGGCCCCCGTGGTGAGGAACTCGGTGGGAGCGGCCTCGTCCGTGGCCTCCAGCGCCGCCTGCGCCGCGCCGGCCACGTTGGCCGAGGAGACCTGGGCGACGAACACGACCGTCTCGCGGTCGTCCTGCTTCTGCGCGATGCCCCGGTCGGTGTCGACCCAGTTCAGGACCGATTCCTCACCGGCGGCGAGGGCGAAGGCCGCCGCCTCGCGGGTCCAGGTGCCGCTGGAGGAGCACAGGTTGAAGCAGGCCTTGCGGCCCTGGTCGACGGCCGTCGCGCGGTCGCCGGCCCTGAGCGCCTTCTCCGCCGCCGCGATCAGGTCCCGCGTGGCCGAGTCCATGGCCTGCTGCTGGGTCAGCTGATTGCGCGCGTCCTCGATGTCCTGCTGCTCCAGCAGGGCGAGTTCGGCGGCCTCCGCCTTGCCCTGCTCGGCGTACTCCTCGAGCTTGATGAGCTCCGCCTCGCGCGCCTCCTGCTCCACGGCCTGGGCGTCCAGCACCGCCTTGATCGCGGCGTCGGCCGCCTCCTGGGCGTCGGCAGCCCAGGCAGTGCTCTTGTTGGCGAAATCGACGGCCTGCCCGGCGGCCTTCGCTGCCTCCTCGGCCGCGGCAGCGGCCTTCTCGGCGTGACCGGCCGCGGAGTTGGCCGCGTCGCGCGCCGCCCCGGCCGCGGCCGCCGCCTTGTTGGCCAGGGACTGTGCCGTGGAGGCGGCGCGGGTGGCACGGGCCGCCTGGGCGTCCGCCTGCTGGGCGGCGGCACGTGCGGCGGCGGCCGCCTCCGACTGGGCGGCACCGGCGGCGCCGGCCGCGGTGGCCGAGGCGTTGGCGCGGCGACCTCGGCGTCCCGCGCGGCGGCGGCCGCCGAGTTGCCGGCCGCGACGGACTGGGCGGAAGCGATCCTCGCCTGGTCGGCGGCCGCGGCGGCCGACCGCGCCTTGGCGGCCGCGTTGCGGGCGGCGACGGCCGCGTCCTTCGCGGCGGCCGTCTTCGAAGCGTCCTTGGAGGCGGCCATGGCGGCCTGGTAGGCAGTGGAGGCGGCACGTGCGGCCGTGGCCGCGGCGGACGTCGCCGCATGGGCGGCCCAGGCGGCCTTGCGGGCCGCGGTCTGTGCGGCGTAGGAAGCGGAGATGGCGGTCGCCGCCGCGTTGGCCGCGCCCTTGGCGGCACTGGCCGCCTTGCGGGCCGCGGCCGCGGACCTGGCGACATCCTCCTTCGCGGCCTGAGCCTCGGCGGCGGCCTCCAGCGCGGCCTTCTTGGCCTCGGCGGCGGCCTTCTTCGCCTTGTCCGACTGTTCCTTGGCCTTCGCCGTCGACAATTCGGCACGCGAGGACTGACGTGCGGTCACGGCGACAAGCTGCTCGATGGACGCGGCCTCCTCGTCGCGCGCCCGGGCTATGTTCTGGCCGATCTCCAGGAACCAGCGGATGGCTTCGGCGCCGCCGTCCTCCAGCGCGCGCTGCGCGTACGTGGTCAGCTCGGGTCCGGCGCCGCCGAGGAGCTTGAACACCTCGGCGGTTTCGTCTTCGAGGCGCGCGGTGAACTGCGTTTCGGTGATGAACTTCAGCAGGGCGTCACCGGAGCCGTCGTTCAGCGCGGTGTCGGCGGCGGCCTTGACGCTCCTGCCGCCCATGCCCTTCAGCGTGAAGGTGAGGGCACTCATGTCCTCCTTCTGCGCCGCCTCGTACCCGCCGGCGAGGAAGGCCTCGATCGCCGCGTCTCCGGCGGTCAGCGCGTCGGAGACGGCGGCCGTGGTGCCCTTGCCGGCCAGGGCGAGCGACCTGAAGAGGGCCACGCGGTTGTCCTCGGCGACCGCGGCAGGCAGCTTCGTGGCGACGAACTCCTCGACCTCCGCGTCGGTGCCGACGAGAGCGACGGCCGCGGCTGCCTTGGTCGCCTTGCCGCCGGTCTGCCACGCGGTCACGGCTCGCGCGCGGGGTGTGTCCGGAAGCGACGGCAGGTTGGGGGCGTCACCCGAGGCGACCGTCGCGGCGAAGGCGCGGGCGGTGGCGGCCAGAGGGAGAGCCGCGGCCGCCGTCGTGGCGGCGGCCACGCTCAGGACCCGGCGTCTGCTCCAGTACGTCGTGTTCAAGAATCGACTCCCGATCGTTCGGCAGCCGGCGGCATCCGGGCACGCAGGGACGCCGCCGGCGGTGAATGGGAAAACGGAATGCGGGACTGACGCGACGGCGCGCAGAGGCCCTGATCGGTCTCGACCGGACGTGTTCGAACAGGCACGGCCCGCTGTGACCGGATCACCGGCCGACAACGGCGTCCCGGCAGGACGACTGCGGGCGGCGCGGCCTACTTGCTGGTGGTGATCTCCAGAAGCATGTGGTCACGGCCCTCGGGATCTGCGGTCTCGCCCACGTTCGTCAGCGTGCCGGCGGGGACGTCGTAGTGCGACTCTTCGTCGTCGACGGTCATCTTCACGTCGGCGGACTGGTTCGCCGCGCCCTTGATGCCGTACACCGCGGGGATCTCCACGCTGAGGTAGCCGCTGTCCCCGGTGACACGGAAGCAGACGTGCTCCGCGCGATAGCGCACCCACAGCTCCATCAGGCCTTCTTCACTGCCGCACTCGGCGAGCACGATGTGTCCGTCGCCCCGCTTGAGGACGATGCCCTGCTCCTGCTGGATCCGGTCGGCTCCGGGGTAGTTGAAGTCTTCGACCGCGTAACCGGGGGCCTCGTCCGCGACGGTCGTGGCCACGGACGGCGACGGCTCGGCCGAGGAGGAGGAGGCGGACCAGGCGACGACGGCGGCGGTCGCCAGGCAGACAGCCACACCGGTGCGAGCGATAGGTCTCACAGCACGTCCTAACTACGCAGGCGCCTCCGGAGGGATGACTGAATCCGCTGGCACGGCGAACCCAGGACGCACCCCCCACACGGCGCCTTGGGTTATCAACTCACCTCATCCAAACAACAGTTCGCGCCCCTGTCCATCTGATCAAACTGGCTGATCGCGGAGATCAGCGGGCGAACCGGGACCTTGTGCCTCACGCTCCGTACCGCTGCCGCAGCTCCACTTTGCGCACCTTCCCCGAGACGGTCATCGGGAAGGTGTCGAGGAGCTGCAAGCGGCTGGGCACCTTGTAGTGGGCCAGCCGGTCCGCGCAGTAGGCGCGCAGTTCCTCCAGGGTGAGCGGGTCGGCCGCGTCGCGCGGGATGACGCAGGCCAGCACCTCCTCGCCGTAGCGCTCGTGCGGTACGCCGACGACCTGGACGTCCGCGATCTTCGGGTGGCCGTGGAGGAACTCCTCGACCTCGCGGGGGTAGATGTTCTCGCCACCCCGGATGATCATGTCCTTGATGCGGCCGACGATCTCGACGTAGCCGTCCTCGCGCATCACCGCCAGGTCCCCGGTGTGCATCCAGCGGCCCTCGTCGATGGCCTCGGCGGTCTTCCGGGGCTCGTCCCAGTAGCCGAGCATCACGCTGTAGCCGCGGGTCCGCAGTTCACCGGCCTCGCCGCGCGGGACGGTCACCCCGGTCACCGGGTCGGCGACCTTCACCTCGATGTGGGGCAGGACGCGGCCGACGGTGCCGGTGCGGTGTTCGAGGTCGTCGTCCATCCGGGTCTGGAGGGAGACCGGGGAGGTCTCGGTCATGCCGTAGCAGATGGAGACCTGCTCCATGTGCATCTCGGCGACCACCCGCTTCATGACCTCCACCGGGCAGGGCGAGCCCGCCATGATGCCGGTGCGCAGCGAGGTGAGGTCCCAGGAGGCGAAGTCCGGGTGGTTCAGCTCCGCGATGAACATCGTCGGCACGCCGTACAGGGACGTGCACTGCTCCCGCTGCACCGCCTCCAGCGTGGCGGATGGATCGAAGGACGGGCCGGGGATGACGATGCAGGCGGCGTGGGAGGTGGCGCCCAGGTTGCCCATGACCATGCCGAAGCAGTGGTAGAAGGGGACGGGAAGGCACACCCGGTCCTGCTCGGTGTAGCCGACCGTACGGCCCACCCAGTAGCCGTTGTTGAGGATGTTGTGGTGGGAGAGGGTGGCGCCCTTGGGGAAGCCTGTCGTGCCGGAGGTGTACTGGATGTTGACCGGGTCGTCGCAGCTCAGCTCGGCCGCCGCCGCGGTCAGTCGCTCCGGCGGCACGGAGGCGGCGGCCGCCGTCAGCGCCTCCCAGGACGGGTCGCCGATGTAGACGGTCTCGCGCAGCGCGGGGCAGTCGCCGCGGACCTGCTCCACGATCGCCCGGTAGTCGCTGCTCTTGTGGGCGAGGGAGGCGACCAGCACGGAGATGCCGGACTGCTTGAGGACGTACTCCAGCTCGTGCGCCCGGTAGGCGGGGTTGACGTTCACCATGATCGCGCCGATGCGGGCGGTGGCGTACTGGACGAGGACCCACTCGGGGCAGTTGACCGCCCAGATGCCGACCCGGTCGCCCTTGGCGACGCCCTTCGCCAGCAGTCCGCGCGCCACCTCGTCGACGTCCGCGCCGAACTCGGCGTAGGTCCAGCGCCGTCCGGACGGTACGTCGACCAGGGCCTCGCGGTCCGGGTGGGCGGCGATCGCGCGGTCGAGGTTGGCGCCGATAGTGTCGCCGAGGAGGGGTGTGGTGCTGGTGCCGTGGGCGTAGGAGAGTCCGGTCACCGGAAGTCCTCCTCGCGGTACTCGTCCTGGGAGCCGGCCGCCGTGGCCTCGCGCAGTTCGATGCGGCGGATCTTGCCGGAGACGGTCTTCGGCAGCTCGCCGAACTCCAGGCGCCGCACCCGCTTGTAGGGGGCGAGGGTCTGCCGGGAGTGCTCGAAGAGCACCTTCGCGGTGTCGGGGCCCGGCTCCCAGCCCGCCGCCAGCACGACGTACGCCTTCGGCACGGCCAGGCGCAGCTCGTCCGGGGCCGGTACGACCGCCGCCTCGGCGACCGCCTCGTGCTCCAGCAGGGCGCTCTCCAGCTCGAAGGGGCTGATCTTGTAGTCGCTGGCCTTGAACACGTCGTCGGCCCGGCCCACGTAGGTGAGGTAGCCGTGCTCGTCGCGGGCGCCGATGTCGCCGGTGCGGTAGTAGCCGCCGGCCATCGCCTCCGCCGTGCGGTCGGGGTCGCCGTGGTAGCCGGTCATCAGGCCGACGGGGCGGTCGGCGAGGTCCAGGGCGATCTCTCCCTCGGCGGCGCCGGGCGCGCCGGTGACCGGGTCGAGGAGTTCGACGCGGTAGCCGGGGCTGGGGCGGCCCATGGAGCCGGTCTTCAGCACCTGGCCGGGGCTGTTGGAGACCTGGACGGCGGTCTCGGTCTGGCCGAAGCCGTCCCGAATGGTCCGGCCCCACACCCGGCGGACCTGCTCGATCACCTCGGGGTTCAGCGGCTCGCCGGCGGCGACGACCTCGCGGGGCGGGGTGGCGAGCTGCGCCAGGTCGGCCTGGATGAGCATCCGCCACACGGTCGGCGGGGCGCAGAAGGTGGTGACGCCCGCCCGGTCCATCTCGGCCATCAGGCGGGTCGCGTCGAACCGCGTGTAGTTGTGGAGGAAGACGGTCGCCTCGGCGTTCCAGGGCGCGAACAGGTTCGACCAGGCGTGCTTGGCCCAGCCGGGCGAGGAGATGTTCAGGTGCACGTCGCCGGGCTTGAGCCCGATCCAGTACATGGTCGCCAGGTGCCCGACGGGGTACGAGACGTGGGTGTGCTCGACCAGCTTGGGGCGGGCGGTGGTGCCCGAGGTGAAGTACAGCATCAGCGGGTCGCCGGCGGCGGTGGGGCCGTCGGGGGCGAAGGCGTCGGAGGCCGTGTACACCTCCTCGTACGCCCGCCAGCCCGCCTGAGCCGTCCCGCCGACCGCGACGCGCGTGTAGTCGCCGGGCACGTCGGCGAACTTGCCGGTGTCCTCGGAGCGCACGATCACGTGCCGCACCCGGCCCCGGTCGACGCGGTCGCGCAGGTCGGCGGGGCCGAGCAGCGGGGTGGCCGGGATGACGACGGCGCGCAGCTTCATCGCGGCGAGCGCGGTCTCCCACAGTTCGGCCTGGTTGCCGAGCATGACGAGGATGCGGTCGCCGGGGCCGACACCCCACTCGCGCAGCCGGTTGGCGACCCGGTTCGAGCGGGCGGACATCTCGGCGAAGGAGACGCGGACCTCGCTTCCGTCCTCCTCGACGATGTGCAGCGCGGTGCGCCCGTTGCCTTCGGCGATGGCGTCGAACCAGTCCAGGGCCCAGTTGAAGTGCTCGGGCCGGGGCCACCGGAAGCCCTCGTAGGCGGCGGTGTAGTCCTCGCGGTGCTCCAGCAGGAAGTCCCGTGCGCTGCGGAACAGCTCCGTGGCCGTCGTCATCTGTCCTCCTTCGTGCCGGACCTTGCCGGGCGGCTTGCTGCCATCGTGTAATCCGTGATGCAGGTCTCACTACCGTTTCTGACCAGCGCCAGGAGTGGATCTTTGACCCACTCCTGCACACTGCGGGCACCCCGAACGGTGTTGGGTGCCCTGGTCGCCCGCGTTCGCTCCGTGTCCGGTGGCACGGATCGTGTCCGTGGTCCGGGGATACGGGGGCGGGGTCCCTCACGCCCAGGGGCATGCCGGTCGGCCTGGACGGTCCGATGCCCGCATCCATCGCTCCGGTGGGTGCGGGGCGGTGCCGTCCGACGCCGGACCGGAAAGCCCTGGGCGCGTCGCCCGATCGCGATGCTCGCCGCATCGTGCCGGGTAGTCCTACGGGTGGAGCTGGTGAGGGGCTTCTGCCAGTGCTGAGCGCCCCACTTGCTGGTGTAGGCGGGGTCGACGGCGATGACGGCGATGCCGGTGGCGTCGGCCATGGAGGTCAGACGGGCACGGAGCCGTCCGGTAGGCATCCCGGAGACCAGCTGCCTGAACCGCTTCCTGCCACCGTGTTTCTCACGCGTCTTCTCGGCGGTGAAGTCCAGATCCTCGACCGCGATCGCCTTCACCCCACAGGAGTTGGCCCAGTGCAGCAGGCGGGTGAGGGCCTGGCGGACCTGGGCGTCGCGGCGGTCTGCCGGTCCGGTCAGGTCGTAGGTGAAGCGGTGCGGGTTGCCGACCGGGTTGCCGTGGACGTCGAGGCGCCAGGCGGCGAGGTGGTCGCCGTTCATGTCGACCCCGACCACCCCTTCCACCAGCGCCGCAACCAGGGGGATGGTGCGGGTGACGGGCTTCTGCCAGGACGCCGCCACATACCAGCGACCACGGGAGACATCATGGTGAATGCGGTAGGCGACGGCACGGTTGGCCGCGACACGGTCGGCCCACTCCTGCCCCCGGTGCGCGAACCGGACCCGCCCGGTCAGAACGTACCGGCCGTGCGCCGCGTTGGCCAGATGGGCGAGCGGGGCCGGGAGCCGGATGCTGACCTCACCGTCCGGGCTGATGCGGACCGTCTCGTTCCCGAACCGCTTCCCGGACTCCCCGTCCGCCTGCGGAAACCAGCGTGCCGCCTCCCACCGCGCACGCCACGCTCTCTCGGTGAGCCCGGCAGCCGCCAGGTGATGCCGGGTGCGGGCCAGCCGTTTGCCACCGCGCACCACACGCACCCGCCCGGCCGTCCAGTCGGCACGTGCCCGTGCCAGCCGGTCCTCCAGAACGTGCAGGCGCCGGGCCTTGGCATGCCACTCCCGCCGACTGCGATACCCACCCGGCCCGCGTCTCGGCCCCTTCTCGCAGACAGGAAGCGACAGACGGTGGCGCAGGGCCCGCACTCCCGCCCCGGCGACTGAAGGTGCGCGTGGGCGTTGCGTCGGGCCAGCGCCCACTGATCATGCGACGCCTTGGTGATTGCACCCGCCCACCGGGCCGACGACAACGGCGTCAATTCCCGCTTACGCAGTGCCCACGCCCCGGCGTCATGGTCCAGCCCGTCACGACAGCGCGCTGTGAGGTCACGGGAGGCCGGCGTGCCCAGATGTGCGCCGACCTGTCGCAGCACCTCCACGTCTCTGGCGGTGAGCTGCTTGAGCCGGGTCCGCACCGCTACTCCCGACGGTCCCGGCACGACGAACGGTGCCGCGAGCGCCCGCAGACCACCCATCCCGCACCCCCTAGTCAGCCGTCCGACACCCCGCCCACCACCTCAACGACGACCACCCGCCACAGGTCACGCATTCGACAGACGACCCCCTGTTCCCCATCAGCACGAGCAGGCGCGGGAGGCGCACGCGGCGCTGCGGGCGTGCGGGCTGCCGGCGCCCGGGACCGGCCCGGCGCGCCCGAGGTGCGGTTGACGCCACGCGAGGTGGACGTGCTGGCCCTGCGTGGCGGCGGGGGCGACGAACGCGGCGGCGGCCGAGCGGCTCGGGGTGGGCCCGGAGACCGTCAAGTGCTGTCCGCGCTCGACCATGCGCAAGCTGGGGGCGCGGACGCGCGGCGAGGCCGTCGCTGCCGCGCGCCGGGCGGGGCGAGTGGCAGGGAAGCGGGACAGCGGGACAACGCCGTTCGCGGCGTGGCTCGTCTGGCTGCCCCTTCGCCGTACGCCGTACTCGGTTTTGCCGCCTTGTTATTTCCCTCACCTCGTCGTCCCGCCGTCATGCACGCGACGTTTGCCTAACATTGCCCGGGACACGACATGCGGAGGGAGCGGTCACCGTGCGACGGGACTTCGCGGAGTCTGCGGGGCGCCGTTCCGACCTGGTCATCGGGCGGGAGGAGTCGTTCGGCGCGGCGCGCGAGCAGCTCGCCCGGGGCGGAAGCGTGCTGCTGCACGGCCCCGCCGGGATCGGGAAGTCGACCGTGCTGCGGACGCTGGCCGCGGAACACGCCCGCACCACGCCCACGGTGCTGCGCTGCTCCGCCACCGAGTCCGAGTCCCACCTCCCCTTCCTCGCCCTCGCCGACCTCCTGGGCGTGGTCCTGGACCAGGTGTCCGACGCCCTGCCCGCCGCCCAGCGCACCGCCCTGGAGTCGGCGCTCACCGGCCGCGGCGAGTCCACGCTCCAGCGCGACGGGCTGGCGCTGCGCCTGGCCGTGCTCTCCGCGCTGCGCGCCCTCGCCGCCGAGGGACCCGTGCTGGTCGTCGCCGACGACCTGCAGTGGCTGGATCCGGCCAGCGCCGAGCTCCTCGGCTTCGCCGCCCGCCGCCTGGGCGACACCCCGGTACGGCTGCTGTGCGCGGTGCGCACCGAGGAGCCCCGGGCGGAGGGCGCGGAGTACGACCGCCACCTGCGCGCGTCCCCGCCGGACACCCGTGCGGTACGGCTCGGTCCGCTGACCCGCGCGCAGGTGTCGGCGCTGCTCGACGAGCGGGGCTACTCGGGCCTGCCCCGCTCCACGGTCCGCGACATCCACCGCACCAGCGGCGGCAACCCCCTGTTCGCGCTGGAGCTGGGCCGGGCGCTGGCCGAGAGCCCCACCCCGCCCCGGCCGGGCGAGCCGCTGCCGGTGCCGACCTCGCTGCGCGCCCTGGTCCTGACCCGCCTGGAGATGCTGTCGGACGAGGCGCGCCGCACCCTCCTGGTCGCGAGCGCCGGCGCCCGTCCCACCCCTGCGCTGCTGCACGCGGCCGGCCGGGAGAACGCCGAGGCCGAGACGGCGCAGGCGGCGACGCTGGGTCTGCTGGCGACCGACTCGGAGGGGCCGGCCGTACGGTTCGCGCACCCGCTGATCTCGGCCGCGCTGTACGCGGAGGCGCCGGCCCCGGAGCGGCGGGCCGCGCACGCCGCGCTGTCCACGGCGGCCTCCGACCCGATCGAACGCGCCCGGCACCTCGCCCTGGCCACCACCGGCACCGACCCGGAGGTGGCGGCCCGGCTGGCCGAGGCCGCCGCGCTGGCCCGGGACCGCGGAGCGCCGTCGGTGGCCGCGTCACTGGGGCTGCTCGCGGCCCGGCACACCCCGCCGGACAGCGTGCCGGGCCCGGACGAGCGCCGGGTCACGGCCGCCGAGGACGCGATCACCGCCGGCGAGCCGGACCTCGCCCGGGACGTCGCCCGCGAGGTGCTGACCCGGGCCGGCGCGCCCGGCGAGCGGGTCCGGGCCTGGATGGTGGTGATCGAGGCCGCCGGGCAGGCGATCGGCGACGTCGACGCCGCCTTCCCGCAGGCCCTCGCCGACGCGGGCGACGACCCGCGCCTGCTCGCCCTGGTCCACTACCAGCTGGCCTGGCGTTCCCTGGTGGTGCAGGGCGACTTCGCGCAGGGCCGCGAGGAGGCCGCGCACGCCGCCCGGCTGGCGGCCGAGGCCGGGGACCGGCGCACCGAGCTGCTCGCGCTGGCGTTCCAGGCGCAGGCCGAGACGCTGATGGGGCATCCGAGCGCCCCGGCGACCATCGGGCGGGCCCTGGCGGAGCCGCAGGACGCGCGGGTGGCCTGCCATCACAACGGGGCCGGTTCCTCCCGGTTCCGGTGGCTGGTGATGAACGACCGGCTGGCCGAGGCGCGCACCGCCGTCACCGGGCTGCTGCGCGAGGTGCGCCGGCGCGGCATGGCCGAGAGCGAGGTCCACTACCTACGCTTCCTGGCCGAGACCGAGCTGCACTCCGGGCACTGCGGCCGGGCTCTGGAACTGGCCCGGGAGAGCCTCACGCTGGCCCGCGACGCGGGCATCGGGGAGGGCGCGGGCGCGATGCAGGCCGCGCTCGCCGAGGCGGCCGGCGGGGACGTGCGGCGGGCGGTCACGCTGGCGCGGGAGGCGGTGCGGCGGACCGAGGAGGACGGCGACGCCGTGTACCTGTCGCGGGCGCTGGCCGCGCTGGGGCACGCGAGCCTGGTCGCGGGCGACGCGGAGGGGGCGGTGCGGGCGCTGTGCCGGGTGCGGGAGCTGGAGGCGGGCGCGGGCATCACGGACCCGGCGCGGGGCCGGTGGCAGGGCGACCTCGCGGAGGCGCTGGTGCGGACCGGGGCGCCGGCCGAGGCCCTGGACGTCATCGAGGTCACGCGCGCGCACGCGCTGCGGCTGGGGCGCGGGAGTGTGCTGGCGGTACTGGACCGGGCCGAGGCGCTGGTGCGGGCGGCGCGCGGCGAACACCGGTCCGCCCTCACGCGGTTGGCGTCGGCGCGGGAACGGCTCGCCGGGCTGGGCTACGGCCTGGAGGAGGCGCGGGCCGCCTTCGCGCTGGCGGAACTGCGGGCGGAGCGGCCGGGACGGGCCCCGGGGGCGGGGACGGGGACGGGGACGGGGTCGTACGACGAGGCGGCACGGCTGTTCCGGCGCTGCCGGGCGCTGCCCTGGCTGCGGCAGGTGGAGGCGGCGGTCGCGGCCCGGTCGGCCGAGCCGCTCCCGGCGCCGCCCGCCGTTCCCGACGCGCTGGCGGGGCTCGCCTCGATGGAGCGTCAGGTGGCGGCGCTGGTCATGGAGGGCGCCACCAACCGGGAGATCGCCGGCCGCCTGTTCGTCAGCGTCAAGACCGTCGAGGCGACGCTGACCCGGGTCTACCGCAAGCTGGGGATCCGTTCCCGGGTCGACATCGTCAGACTGGCGGCGGGCCGGCGGGAGGAGTGACGCGCAGGGGTGACCGGCCGGGGTTTGGGGCGCGCCGACCGAGGGTTTTCCCTGCCGGGCTCACCTAGGGGGTTCCCTCATTGGGTGGTCTCCGCCGCCGGTTCTAGCGTGTGCACGTGCCGCTCGCCCGGGCATACGGGGGTCTGTCCCGAGACCCCCGTGCAACCCCCCACGCCCGTGCGACCCCCCACCGGCAGAACTTGAGGAGACTCATGTCCGGGATCGTCCGCAGCAGATCCGCGGCTCCCTCCGCCGCCGCTTCCACCACCGCCGCGCCCTCCGCCGTCGCGCCCGCGTGCCCGGCGGGGCCGCCGGCAGCGGGCCGGCCGCGCACGGCTCCTGAGTAACCCTCAGGCGACAGACCGGGGGGCGCTGCGGGCCTCCACGAGCGGCCCGCAACGCCCCCTCTCCATGCAACCGCTCCCCCTGGCCGTGGCCCGGACGGCTTCGCTCATCGGGCACGCCGGCGTCCCGGCTCCGGTCCCGGTGCGGCGCCGGGCTCCAGCAGCAGACGTACGCGGGCCCGGGACCGTTTCGCGCCGGCGGGCAGCGTCACGTGGGCGCGGGCGGCGCCGGGGGTGGCCGGTGATGGCCGCCGCGACGTGCCTGGGCGAGGAGCCCGGCGAGGCACAGCAGCAGCGCGCGCCGTGCCGGTGACGGCCACCGGGGCCCGCCGGCCGTGGTCGCGGAGGTCAGCGAGGCCGTCCGCCGCCCCGCGTGGGCCGGCCTCGCCGCCGGTGATTGCCGGACCCGCCCCGGGGCACCCGTGCGCACTGTGCACGGACGAGACAGGATCCTGGTGACCGGCTGGTTCAGCTTCCTGCACGGGGAGGCGACCGCCGGGGACGTGTTGGCGCTGCGGCGGGTGGAGGAGGTGCTGGGGGGCGCCGGGCTCGCGTACGACGTCGTGTGGAGTCCCGGTTTCCGGGCGGAGGGACTGCACTTCGCGGACGTGGACGCGGCGGCGTACTCCCGGCTGGTCTTCGTGTGCGGGCCCGCCCACGGAGCGCAGGTCGAGGAGTTGCACCGGCGGTTCGCGCACTGCCTGCGGATCGCCGTCGGCGTCTCCGTGGTCGACCCCGGCTCCCCGGCCGTCACCGGGTTCCACCGGGTGCTGGCACGGGACGCCGCCGGCACCGCTGCGACCCTGGACCTCGCCGCCCGCGCGCCGGCCCTGCCCGCCCGGCCCGTGGTCGGTGTCGTCCTCACCCACGGCCAGCACGAGTACGGCGGTCAGCGGCGGCACGAGGAGGTCGCCGCCGGGCTGACCGGCTGGCTGGCCGGCAAGGACTGCGCCCGGCTGGAGCTGGAGACCCGGCTCGACGCGCACGACTGGCGGCTGTGCGGCACACCGGCCCAGCTGGAGGCCGTACTGGCCCGGCTGGACCTGGTCGTCACCGACCGGCTGCACGGGCTGGTCCTGGCGCTGCGGGCCGGGACCCCGGCGCTGGCCGTGGACCCGGTCGCGGGCGGGGCGAAGGTGACGGCGCAGGCCCGCGCCTGCGGCTGGCCGGCGCTGGTCGCCGCCGAGGAGCTGACGGACGGGGTGCTGGAGCACTGGTGGGACTGGTGCCTGACCGGCGGGCGGGAGGAGGCCCGGCGGATCGGCGCCGGGTTCCGCGCGGCGGACGCGGCCGGGGACGCCGCGGACGGTCTCGTGACGGCGCTGGAGGCGGCGCGGCCGGCCGGTTGGACACCGGCCTCCGGGGGCACTCGGCGGTCGTCGGTCCGCCGCCGGGAGGAGACATCGTGAGCATCGGCCGACTCCCCGAGCACGAGCAGCGCATACTCGACGAGGTGGAGCGGGCGCTCAGCCGCGACCGCCGGCTGGACCGGCGCCTGCGCACCCTGCGGCTGAGCCGCCGCCCCGACCTCGCCCACCTGTTGTCCTACCGCCCGCGCACCCTCACCGTCCTCCTGCTTCTCGCCCTGTCGGTCACCTTGCTGATCACCGGCATCGTCACGTCCGCGCCCGGCGTGATCTGGGCGTTCGCCGCGGTGTGGCCGGTGACGCTGTTCGCGTCCTTCCGGCTGCTGTGCAGGTGGACGGAGGGTTAGGGCCGACCCTGCGGCGGTTTGCCCCGCGGCGGGGCCGGGGACCCGTGCGGCACAGGAGGTGATCGTCGTGCCCGAGCCCGGAAGCAAGAAGTACGACACCCGGCGGGCCCGGCTCCGCAAGGAGGCCGAGCGGTCGGGAATCTCGGATCAGGACGCCAACCGGGCGGCCAACGAGGAGCTCCAGGAAGGCGACGACTGGGGCAGCCGCGGACCGCGCACGGAACGCGGCCGGGGTCCGAAGGGCGAACGTCCCTCAGGCTCCGACTGACCCCCCGGAACCGGCCCCGCGTCCCCTCGGCGCGGGGCCGGTCCGTGTGGTGGCCGGCTGTGAGGGCCGGCGGCCGGGTCAGCCGGCGGCCGGGTCAGCCCGTGTAGCTGCGGGCCTTCGAGTCGCGCTGGGCA
This sequence comes from Streptomyces sp. M92, assembly GCF_028473745.1. Taxonomy (NCBI): domain Bacteria; kingdom Bacillati; phylum Actinomycetota; class Actinomycetes; order Kitasatosporales; family Streptomycetaceae; genus Streptomyces; species Streptomyces sp. M92. Next base: position 4,140,701 of record NZ_CP101137.1, on the reverse strand, counting down.
GGTTCCAGCGAGCGCAGGCGTGCCTCGACCTCGGGCGGCACTACCCGGCGTTCCCGCAGCACCCACGGCAGGGCGGCCGTCGCCTCGGCGAAGGCGCGCAGGGAGGCGGCGTCGCGGGGGACGGTGCGGGCCAGGTGGAGCGTGCGGCGCAGGGCGGGACCGGCCGGGCGGCGCAGCCAGGTGAACCACAGGGTGTTGCGGATGCCGTGCGCCCGCCGCAGCGTCGAGTCCCTCACCACGGACGGGTGGTGGTGGATCGTCAGGTCGTCGGCGTACGTCAGCCACCAGCCGTCCGCCGCCAGGTCGGCGGCGAGCAGTTCCTCCTCGCCGCCCAGCCACAGCCGGGGGTGGAAGCCGCCCGCGGCCCGGAAGGCGTCGGCGCGCAGCACGGTCGCGGCGGCCAGGAACGACCCGAGGGCCGGTCCCGGGAGCCAGTCGGGCCGGGGTACGGGCGAGTCGCGCAGTTCCTTGACGATGGGGTCCTCGGTGCCGTCCGGTTCGACGAGGATGCGGGCGGTGACCGAGCCGACCGCCGGGTACCGGTCGAGCAGGTCGGCGGCCCCGGACAGGGAGCCCGGCGCCCACCAGGAGTCGTCGTCGCAGAAGGCGACGTAGGGGGTGCGGACCTGTCGGACGGCGAGGTTGCGGCCCACGGCGCCGAGGTTGCGGCCGGGGCGCAGGAGTTTGACCCGCGGGTGGTGGCGGGCGACGGCGGAGGCGGTGCCGTCGGTGGAGTCGTTGTCGGTGACGATCACCGGGGGCCGCTCAGGGAGTTCGGCGAGGCGGTCCAGGGTGCGCAGGAGTTCGGGGCGGCGGTTGTGGGTGATGACGACGACGGTGGTGCGGTTGTCCGTCATGGGGTGGCTCCGTTCGCTCCGTCCAGCAGGCGGGCGGCGCGCTCCACGTGCGGGGGCAGGGGCCTGCGGGCGCGCAGGGCGGCGGGCAGGCGGGTGAGCGTCTCGCGCAGGGCGCGCCGGGCGTGCGGGTCGTGGCGGGCGTCGGCGGCGAGGTCGCGGGTGCGGGCCAGCGCGTGCGGAAGGGGGCGGCGCAGCCAGGCGGTGAGCAGTTCGTTGCGGCGCACGACGGCGGAGCGGCCGGCGCGGGGGCCGGGGTCGGGGTGGTGGTGGGCGGTGACGTCGGGGCAGTGGGTGACGCCCCAGCCGCGGGCGGCGAGGTCGTAGGCGAGGAGGGTCTCCTCGGCGCCGAAGAAGAGCAGGGGGTGGTAGCCGCCGGCGTCGAGGTAGGCGGTCCGGCGGGCGACGGCGGCGCAGCCGAGGAAGCCGAGCACCTGGGTGCCGGGCAGGTCGGTGGCCGTGCCGAGGGGCGAGCCGGCGAGCAGGTCGTTGAGGGGGTCCGCGTCGTCGCCGGGCCCGACCAGGGTGCGGGCGGAGAGCAGGCCGAGCCTCGGGTGGGCGTCGAAGTGCCGGGCGGCGGCGGCGAGGGCGCCGGGTGCCCACCAGGAGTCGTCGTCGCTGAACGCCACGTACGGGGTGTCGAGGGCGCGGACGCCGTGGGTGCGGGCGAGGGCGCCTCGGTTGAACGGCAGGGAGACCACCCGGACCTGCGGGAAGTCGCGGGCGAGCATGGTGGTGGTGTCGTCGGTGGAGGCGTTGTCGACGACGAGGACCTGGGGCCGCTCGGGCAGGGCGAGCAGGTTCCGTACGGTGACGGCGAGGCTCGCCGAGCGGTCGCGGGTGGCGATGACGACGCCGACGGGGGCGGCTTCGGTGCGGTCGGCGCGGGTTCGTTCACGGGTGGTCGAGGGGCCGTGGCCGGTGGCGTGGTTCATGGTGCCTCTTCCAGGGCGTCCAGGGCGTCGAGCGCGTCCAGGACGTCGTCGGTGCCGATCCGCAGCAGTGCGGGGTCGGTGTCGTGGCCGTGCGGGTCGCCGTCGGGGCCCGGGTGCCACAGGGCGCGGTGGCGGGGGTGGTCGGGCGGACCCCAGCGGCTGGGCGGTACGGGGCCGAAGAGGGTGACGGAGGGCGTGGCGTGGGCGACCGCGAGGTGAGCGATGCCGGTGTCGCCGCTGACGACGGCGCGGGCGCCGGCCACCAGGGCGGAGAGCCGGTCGTAGGGCAGGCCGCCGCCGAACACGTCCGTGTCGGGCAGGCCGGCGAGCTTCACCAGCCGGGCCACGAGGTCGCCCTCGTCCGCTCCCCCGGTGACGACGACCCGCCGGCCCCGTGCGCGCAGCCCTTCCGCGACGGCCGCGTACCGTTCCACGGGCCAGCAGCGCGAGGGGGCGCCGGCACCGGGGTGCAGGACGACGGCGCCGGGGGCGGGGGACGGCGCCTGCGGCCGGGGCAGGCGCAGGTCGGCCGGGTCGGCCTCGATGCCGTACGCCTCCAGCAGCCGGCACCACCGGTCCCGCTCGTGTTCCTCCGCGTACCAGGGCGGCCCGTCCACCTCCGGCGTCTGGGGGTGCGCGAAGGCCAGCAGTTCGCGCGGGCGCAGTGCCATGAGCAGGCGGTGGCTGGGCGGCCCGTTGCCGTGCAGGTCCACGGCGACGTCGGGCGGCGGGCCGGTCCAGTCGAGGGTGCGGGGAACGGCGCGGCCGGGCTCGGCGGCGGGCAGCAGCCGGTCCACGGCGCCGGTCGCGGCGGCCACGGGTGCCAGCTCGGCGGGGGTGGCCAGCACCAGTTCGTGCGCGGGGTACGCGCGCCGCAGCGCACGGAGCGCCGGCACCCCGGCGAGCAGGTCGCCGAGCCCGAGGGCCCGCAGTACGAGCACCCTGGGCCGCGAGCCGCCGCCGGTGGCTCCGTACGCCGCACCGGTCGGCGCCGCGCTCCGTCCCGCCGTGCCCTGGGTCATCGCACGCCCTCCGCCGCGCGGGCCATCAGGGCCGTCGAGGAGCGGCCGTCCAGGTAGGGCAGGAGGACCGCCTGGCCGCCCCATTCCTGGAGGAGCGCGGCCTCGGGGAGGTCCGCGCCGGCGTAGTCGCCGCCCTTGACCCACACGTCGGGGCGCAGGTCGCCCAGGAGGCGTTCGGGGGTGTCCTCGTCGAAGACGGCGACCGCGTCGACGCAGGCGAGCGCGCGCAGCACGCGGACGCGGTCGGCCAGGGGGTTGACGGGGCGGCCGTCGCCCTTGCGGCGCTGGACGGAGGCGTCGGAGTTGACACAGACGACCAGGCAGTCGCCGAGCCGCCGGGCGGCCTGGAGGAGGCCGACGTGTCCGGCGTGCAGCAGGTCGAAGCAGCCGCCGGCGGCGACCACCGTGCCGTGCTGGGCGCGGACGCGGTCGGCCAGGGCGTGCGGGTCGTCGGTGTCGGGGGCGGCGGTCGCCGGGCCGTCGGCGGCGGGGGGCAGGGCGCCCGCGCCGCCGGCGGCGACGAACGCCGTCGCGGCGGCCACCGCGCCCTCGACGGCCTCCCCCACCAGCGCCCCGTCGGCGAGCAGCCCGGCCGCGGTGGCGGCGAAGCGGTCGCCGGCGCCGCAGGAGTCGCCGTGGTGGGCGGCGGGTGCGGGGACGAGCAGCGGGTGTTCGCCGTAGGAGAGGAGGGCGCCGCGGGAGCCGAGCGTCACCGTCACCGCGGCCACCCGCCAGTCCCGTACGAGGGCGGCGGCGTTGTGCGCGGCGGCGCGCAGGCCGCCGCCCGGGTGGCCGTCGCGGGGTGCGAAGCCGTGCGCCTCCTTCTCGGCGGGCGTCACCAGCCGGGTGCCGGCGACCGGCGGACCGCCGCGCGGGTGCGGGTCCCAGACGAGCGGCGGGCGCTCGGCCAGGACGTCCCGCAGGGCGTCGGCGGCGCCGCGGCCGTAGTCGGAGACGAGCACGGCCCGGGCGGAGCGCAGCGCCGCGCGGGCCTCGTCGGTGGCCTCGCGGACCCGGCCGCCGCCGCGGTCGAGCCGGACGACGGGACGGTCCTGAGCCAGGACCCGGGTCTTCTCGGGCAGGGTGCCGGCCAGGGGCAGCGGGATCAGCGTCAGCCAGGGTTCCAGCAGTTCGCGCAGGGCCCGGCCGGCCGGGTCGTCGCCCAGGCCGGTGATCAGCGTGACGTCGCGGCCGTCGCGGGCGGCGAGGTACGCGGCGAGGGCCGCGCCGCCCGGCCGTACGCGTTCCGCGCACTCGGCGACCACCGGGACCGGCGCGTCGGGGGCGAGCCGGTCCGCGGAGCCGGACAGGTCGCGGTCGAGCAGAGCGTCGCCGACCACGACCAGCGGGGCCTTGCCGGTCGTGCGTCCCGTCGTCGTGCGTCGCGTCACCGTCCCGGCCCCTTTCCGCTCGCGCCCCGTTCCAGGGCCGCGTCGAAGGCCGCGCAGATCATGTGGACGGCGACCAGGTGGATCTCCTGGACGGTGGCCGTCGAGGCGGCGTCCACGCACAGCGACTCGTCGCTGCCCGCCATCAGCGGGTTGGGCGCGCAGCCGGTCAGCGCCCACACCCGTACGCCGGCCGCGCGGGCCGCGTCGGCGGCGGACAGCAGGTTGGCACTGGCGCCGGAGGTGGACAGCAGCATCAGCACGTCGCCCTCGCGGCCGTGGGCGCGGACCTGGCGGGCGAAGACCTCGTCGACGCCGTAGTCGTTGGCGATGGCGGTGGTGGAGGAGGTGTCGGCGTGCAGGGCGATGGCGGAGAACGGGGGCCGGTCGTCGCGGTAGCGGCCGACCAGTTCGGCGGTGAGGTGCTGGGCCTGGGCGGCGCTGCCGCCGTTGCCCGCGGCCAGCAGCCGGCCGCCGCCGCCGAGGACGGCCGCGAGCCGGTCGCCCCAGCGCTGGGTGACGTGCGCGGAGGCGCGGAACGCCGCCAGCGCGTCCTGGAGTTCGTCGCAGTGCCCCACGACGGGCGGGTGCACGGTCATCACGCCACCTCCTTGGACAGTGCGTGGTCGGCGAGGGTCAGGCGGTACACCTGTTCCGCGCCGTCGGCGACGCGCGTCCAGGTGTAGTGCCGAAGGACGCGTTCGCGGCCGTTCCTGCCGTACTGGCGGCGCAGCCGTTCGTCGGCGAGGAGTTCGCGGGCGGCTTCGGCGATGGCGCCGGGGTCCTGCGGGGTGACGAGGCGGCCAGTGGTGCCGTCGGCGACGGAGTCGCGGTGGCCGCCGACGTCGGTGGCGAGGACGGGCACGCCGCAGGCCATCGCCTCCAGCGGCACGATGCCGAAGGGCTCGTAGAGAGGGGTGCAGAGCACCACGTCGGTGCTGCGGAGCAGGGCCGGCATGTCCTCGGGGTCGACGGCGCCGAGCAGCCGGACCCGGTCGGCGACGCCGGTGCGGCGGGCGAGCGCGGTCAGGCGCTGGGCCTCGGGGTCGGCGTCGAGGCCGCCGGCGGGCGGGCCGCCCGCGATGAGGAGTTCGGTGTCGGGGACGTCGGCCAGCGCGCGGATGGCCTGGTCGTAGCCCTTGCGCGGCACGAGCCGGCCGCAGGCGAGCAGCCGGTGGCGCTGCTTGCGGTCGGGGGTGCGGCCGGTGTCGGCGGTCGGGCTGAAGTGCTCGGCGTCCACCCCGCAGGGCACGACGGAGACCTGGCGGGGCGGTACGCCCATGTCGCCGAGTTCCACGACCTCGTCGGTGCAGGTGGCCAGGACCCGTTCGCAGGAGCGGCCGATCTGCCGTTCGATGCCGATGCGTTCGTAGGGGCTGGTGTCGCGCATGCCCTGGTGGCGGCGCTTGACGGTGCCGAGGGCGTGGAAGGTCTGCACGAGCGGGATGCCGAGCGGCCGGGCACCGATCTGGGAGGCCATCCCGGACATCCAGAAGTGGGCGTGCACGACGTCGGGCCGCTCCCGGGCCCAGGCGCGGGCCAGGTGGGCGCCGAAGGCGGGCATGTGCGGGAAGAGTTCGTCCTTGGGCACCGCCGCGGGTGGTCCGGCAGGCACGTGCTCGACGACCGCGCCGCCGGGCAGCGGCACCCGGTCGGGCAGGTCGGTGGCGTCGCGGCGGGTGTAGACCGTGACGTCGTGGCCGCGCTTGGCCAACTCCTCGGTGAGGCGGGCCACGTAGACGTTCTGTCCACCGGCGTCGACGCCGCCGAGCGCGGCGAGCGGGCTCGCGTGCTCGGACACCATGGCGATCCTCATCGGGTCACCTCCTTCAGCAGCCGCTCCCAGTCGTCCAGGAAGCGGGACAGCCCGTAGCGGGACAGGGCCGCCGCACGGGCCCCGTCGCCGACGGTCCGCGCGTGCAGCGGGTCGGCGAGGAAGTCGCGTACGGCGTCGGTCAGTACGTCGATGCGGTTGGAGACCACCCCGGCGCCCGGGGGCACGGCCTCGGTCACCTCGGTGGTGGCGAGGGCGACCACGGGCATGCCCAGGTGCATGGCCTCCAGCAGGGACAGCCCGAGGGACGTCCAGCGGACGGGGTGGACGTAGACGCGGCGGCGGGCCAGCTCGGTGTGCAGGTCGCTCTGGGGGACGTCCTGCGTGCGGCAGCGGCCGGGGTCGACGCCGATGTGCTCGGCGAGGCCTTCGGTGCGCATGCCGAACACGTCGAGCGGGGCCGCCCTGGAGAACTCGGGCAGCAGGTCGGTTCCGGTCGTACGACCGCGCCGGATCGGCTCGTTGACCACGACGGCGGCGCGGTCCAGCTCGCCGGTCCAGCGGTGGCCGGGGTCGACGATGCCGTGCTCGATGACGGTGGTCTCGGCCGTCCCCGCGTCCCACATCAGCCGGTTGAAGTGGGTGACGTGGACGAGGGTGACGCCGGGGAGGCCGGCGGCGGGGTGCCGGGTGTCGGGCACGTCGCCGTCGGGGGCGTTGTGCTCCAGGTACACGAGGGGCGGCCGACGTCCCAGCCACTGGTCGACCAGGGCGATCTCGTGCGGCCGCTGGACGATCACGAGGTCGACGTGCTCGTCCCGCAGCCGCTCCGGCGGTACCTCGATCACGGAGTCGGGCCAGTCCCAGGTGCGGGCGCGGCCGAGGCCGTCGGGTCCGCGGTCCGGGGTGACGGGGACGAGGTAGGTGTGCGGGCCCTGCACGAAGGCCGTGGTCCACGACCCGTGCACGTGCCAGATGAGGATCCTCATGCCTCCCCCAGGAGTTTCTCGACGGCGGCCGCCACGTCGGTGGCCGTGACGGTGTTCAGGCAGGGGTGGCCGGGGACGGGGCAGTCCCGGGCCCGGCTGTCGGCGCAGGGCGCGTCCTGGTCGCCGAGCAGGACGTACGGGACGCCGTACGGCCGCCAGCGTTCCGCCGGTACGACGGGGGCGAACAGGGACACGACCGGGGTGCCGACGGCCGCCGCGAGGTGGGCGGGCGCGGTGTTGCCGGTGACGACGACGGACGCGCCCGCGAGCACGCCGGACAGCTCCGGTGCCTCGGTCCGGCCGCCGAGGTCGGTGCCGTGCTCGCCGGCGACGTACGCGGTGAGGTCGCGCTCGTCGGGGCCGCCGGTGACCAGGACGCGGTGCCCGGCGGCGGCCAGCTCGCGTACCGCCTCGGCGCAGCGCTCGGCGCTCCAGGCCCGGGCGGGGACGCTGGCGCCGGGATGCAGGACGACGTACGGGCCGGGGCCGGTCAGGTCGTCGGTGCGGGGCGGTGTGCGCACCCGCAGCCGTCCGTCGTCGGGCCGCGGGAAGCCCGCCGCCTCGGCGAGGTCCAGCGCCGCCTCGGCCTCGTGGGCGTGCGGGGCGCGCTGGTGGCGCAGGTCGAGCAGGGAGCCGGGGTAGTCCACGCTGTCCGCGGCGATGTGACGGACCCCGGCGAGGCGCAGCACCAGGGCGGTGGGCAGCGGGGACTGGTGGAAGGAGGTGAGGACGAGTGCCGCGTCGGCGTCGATCCGCGCCACCAGCGCGTCGATGTCGGCCCGGTCGACGTCGGGCGGCCGGAACCCGCCCCACGGCGCGTCCCACACCAGCACCTCGTCCACGCCGGGCAGCAGGCGGGCGGCGGGCGCGCCGCGCGATCCGCACAGCATGGTGACGTGGCCGGCGCGGGCGGCGACGGCGCGCACGGCGGGCCCGGCGAGCAGCACGTCGCCGAAGCTGTCGAGCCGGGTGACCAGTGCCTTCATCGCGGCCTCCCACGGGTGTCCACGGCGGTACGCGTGCGGGCCGCCTCGGCGCCGGGGGCCGCCCGGCGGGGGTGGTGAGCGGAGCCCTGGGTGTCCGGGGTGCCGCCCCCGCCGGTGCTCACGCTCCCGTCCGGCGCGGTGGCCGAGCGGTCCGCCGCGCAGTCGCGGCCGTCGGTACCGGGGGCGGCCTCGCGGCCTTCCGCACGGTCGCCGGCAGGCCCGCCCGGCCCTGCGACGTCGCCGCCCGCATCAGGGGCGGTGGTGCAGCCGCCCGCACCCGGTGCGAGCCCGCCGCCGTGCAAGTCACGGCCACCCCGGTCGGGACCATCGGCCCCCGGGGCACCATCGAGACCGACAGCCACCGCAGCGGCCTCACGGCCTTCCGCACGGTCACCGGCAGGCCCACCCGGTGGTGGAACGTCGCCGCCCGCATCAGGGGCGGCGGGCGATCGACGGCCGACGCCACCCGGCTCGTGCGGGGCGGGCACTTGCCCGTCCAGGTCGTACGCGGCTCCCCCGGAGCCCTCGTCCACGAGGACGTGGCCCGTGGGCGGGCCGGCCAGTACCGCGCGTACCGCGGTCAGGAGGTCGGGGGCGACATGGGCGGCGGCCCTCGTCTCCTCGGGGCGGGTGCGGTCGTTGGGGACGAGGATGCCGTGGGCGCCGGCGCGTTCGGCGGCCTCCATGTCGGCGGCGATGTCGCCGATGACGACGCAGTCGGCGGGGCCGGCGCAGACGCGGCCGGCGGCCCAGAGGATCATGCCGGGACTCGGCTTGCGGCAGTGGCAGCCGTCGTCGGGGCCGTGCGGGCAGACGGCCCACACGTCGAAGGGGCCGACGAGTTCATCGATCCGCCGGTTGACGTGGCGGACGTCGGCGTCGGTGATCAGGCCGCGGGCGACGCCGGACTGGTTGGTGACGACGCCGACGCGGATGCCGTGTTCGCGCAGCAGCGCCACCGCCTCGCGGGCGCCGTCGACGGGGCGGACCCGGCCGGGGTCGCCGTTGTAGGGCACGTCGTGGACGAGGGTGCCGTCGCGGTCGAAGAGGACGGCCTTGACGGGGCTCATGCCGCCACCTCCCGCCAGGCGGGCGCGGAGCGGTGCCGCCACTCGCCGGTCAGCCGGTGCCAGGTGGCGGCGGGCGGGATGAGGGCGCTGGTGGTCAGCATCGTGACGATCTCGTCGCGGCTGCGCGGTCCGGGCGCGATGCGGGCCCAGGCGAACTCGGCGGTGCCCGCGGCCCAGCCGAGCCCGGCGACCGCGGCGACCCGGGGGCGGCCGGCGGCGGCGAGGGCGAGGGCGGCGAGTCCGGCGGCGGTGATCGCCGCGTGGCGGCGGATGCGGCCACGGGGGGCCACCGCCTTGGCCCACCAGTCGGGGCCGTGCAGCCGGCGCATCAGCGCGTCGTCGGCGTTGCCGCGCTGCTGCTTGAGGGACACCCAGCGGGAGGCGTCGCGCACGGGGTGGCGGGTGGTGCGGCGGCCCCGCCGGATGCGCCAGCCCGCGTCCAGGACGCGCAGCGCCAGGTCGGCGTCCTCGCGGAAGGCGCGGGGGAAGCGTTCGTCGAAGCCGCGCACCTGCTTCAGCACGTCGGTCCGGTAGGCCATGTCGGCGGTGATCCACCGGGCCTGCGCGAGGCCGGCGGTGCCGCGCTCCCAGTCGGTGGGGCGGCGTTCACCGGGCAGCGGCACGGCGATCACACCCTGCACGGCCCCGGTGTCGGGGGCCGCCTCGGCGAGGTCCTGGACCAGTTGGTCGCACCAGTGCGGGCCCACCTGGACGTCGTCGTCGAGGAAGGCGGTCCAGGGCGAGGTCACCGCGCGGATGCCGGTGTTGCGGGCGGCGGCCGGACCCCGGCCCCCGCTGCGCAGCACCACCGTGCGCTCGCGCAGGTCGCCCAGGACGCTCAGGGGGTGTTCCAGCGCGGCCGGGTCGGCGTCGGGTCCGGGCCGGTCGTCGACGAGGACGATCTCGTCGGGGCCGGGACCGGTCGCGGCGGCCAGCGCGGCCAGGCAGTCGGCCAGCGTCTGGCGGGCGAGCGTGGGGACGACCACGGCGTAGCCGGTCATGGCGCCGCCGGTCACGGGATCGCCGCTCATCCGAACGCCCTCCCCCGGCGCACCGCGAACGGGCCGATGGCCAGCAGGTCCACCGGCGCGGAGCCGAAGCACTCCAGGGCGTCGCGCGGGTCGTCGACCATGGGCCGCCCGGCGGTGTTGAGGCTGGTGTTGACGACGACGGGCAGTCCCGTGCGCTTCTCGAACGCGGCCAGCATCCGCGCGACCAGCGGCTCGCGGCGTTCCTCGACGGTCTGGATGCGGGCGGTGCCGTCGACGTGGACGACGGCCGGGATGCGGTCCCGCCAGGCGGGGGCGACGTCGTGCACGAAGAGCATGTACGGGCTGGGGACCGGGCCGGTGAAGATGTCGGTGGCGCGGTCGGCCAGCACCATCGGCGCCACGGGCCGGAACTCCTCGCGTCCCTTGACGTGGTTGAGGCGTTCCAGGTTCTCGGCTCGGCCGGGGTGGGCCATCAGGGAGCGGTGCCCGAGGGCGCGGGGCCCGAACTCGCTGCGGCCCTGGAACCAGGCGACGACGCCGTCGCGGGCCAGTTCCTCGGCGACCGTCTCGGCGATGTCGTCGGGCTCCTCGTAGGGGATCGCGGCCGTCTGAAGCCAGGCGCGGATCTCGTCGTCGCTCCAGCCGCGGCCGAGGTCGGCGCCGGGCATGGGTTCGGGGGCTGCGCCCTCCTGGGCGGCGGCGACGTGCAGGGCGCCGCCGAGGGCGGTGCCCGCGTCACCGGCGGCGGGCTGCACCCACACGTGGCGGTACGGGCCGCGCGCGGCGATCTTCGAGTTGGCGACGCAGTTCAGCGCGACGCCGCCCGCCATGGTGAGGGCCTGTCCGCCGGCCTCGCGGTGCAGCCAGTGGACGAGTTCGAGGAGCAGTTCCTCCAGGACGGCCTGGGTGCTCGCGGCGAGGTCCGCGTGGTCCTTGGTCCAGTCCTCGCCCTTGGCGCGCGGCGGCGCGAGGGCCGCCCAGTCGACGCCGTGGGCGCGAAAGCCGCCGTCGCCGGTGGCGTGGACGCGCTCGCGCAGCTGGTCCGCGAACCGGGGTTTCCCGTAGGAGGCGAGGGCCATCACCTTGTACTCGTCGCTGCTGCGCAGGAAGCCGAGGTGCTCGGTCAGTTCCTCGTAGACGAGGCCCAGCGAGTGCGGGAGCGCCTGCGTGGCGAGGGTGTCGAGCTTGCCGTCGCGGTAGCGGCCGGCCAGGTGGGAGGCGGACTCGCCGCGTCCGTCGAGGACGAGGACGTCGTTGTCGGGGTGCGGTGAGGCCGGTCCGGCGGAGGCGGCGTGTGCCACGTGGTGCGGGACGAAGACCACCTGGTCGGGGTCGAGGCCGGGCAGCGCCTCGGCGAGGAACTCGGGCGCCCGCCGGGCGTACTCCAGCCGCAGCGGGTCCCAGGGGTCGTCGAGGCCCATGTCGCGGGCGGGCCGGGCGAGCCCCGGGTCGAAGGAGTACGCGACGGCGTCCAGCTCCTCCGGCCGCACCCCGGCGTGCTCCAGGCACCACCGCGCCGACAGCTCCGGCACCTCCCACGCCGAGAACGGCACCGGCCGCTTGCCGTGCTTGCGGCGGCTGAAACGCTCTTCCTCGGCGGCCGCGACGGTCCGGCCGTCGACGACGAGCGCGGCGGCCGGGTCGTGGAACAGGGCGTTGATACCAAGGATGCGCATGGGTGGTGCTCCGTCCCGGGCGACTGCTGGGGTCTCTCCGACTTCTGTGGTCTCTGCCGTCTCGCGGGTGCCGCAGGGCGGCTGGGTCAAACACTTGGAGACAGCTCACTTCCAGGAATGAACGGACATGTCACGCAGTGTGATGGTCTGCGGGTCCGCTCCAGGGGCTTACGCGGCGACGGAGTGCGCGAACCAGCCGATGGTCCGCTCCAGCCCTTCGCTCCAGCCGACCCGCGGCTGCCAGCCGAGCCGTTCCCGGGCCAGGGTGGTGTCGGGCTTGCGTCGGCCGGGGTCGTCCACGGGGCGGTCGACGAAGCGGATGCGGGAGCCGGAGCCGGTGAGCTCGACGACGCGGCGGGCCAGCTCCAGCATGGTGATCTCGTCGGCGCCGCCGATGTTCACCGGCCCGGTCTCGCCGGACGCGGCCAGGGCCAGGACGCCCTCGACGGTGTCGTCGACGTAGCACAGGGAGCGGGTCTGGCCGCCGTCGCCGGCGACGGTGAGCGGCATGCCGTCCAGGGCCTGGGCGATGAAGGTGGGCACGGCACGGCCGTCGCCGGTGCGCATGCGGGGGCCGTACGTGTTGAAGATCCGCACGATGGCGGCGTCGGTGCCGTGCACCTGGCGGTGGGCGGTGACCAGCGCCTCGGCGAAGCGCTTGGACTCGTCGTAGACGCTGCGCGGGCCGATCGGGTTGACGTTGCCCCAGTACGTCTCGCGCTGCGGGTGCTCCAGCGGGTCGCCGTAGACCTCGGAGGTGGAGGCGAGCACGAAGCGGGCGCCGTCGGCGCGGGCCCGCTCCAGGGCGTTGCGGGTGCCGGTGCTGCCGACGTCGAGGGTCTGAAGCGGCAGCCGCAGGTAGTCGGCGGGCGAGGCCGGGCAGGCGAAGTGCAGGACCAGGTCGAAGCGTCCGGGCAGGCGGCGCAGGGCGGCCGGGTCGGTGGCGTCGGCGTGGACGAACCGGAAGCCGCGGTGCCGCTCCAGTTCGGCCACGTTGGCCCGGGAGCCGGTGGCCAGGTTGTCGAGGCACACGACGTCCGTGCCGGCGTCGAGCAGCCGGCCGCACAGGTGGGACCCCACGAATCCGGCGCCGCCGGTCACCAGGGCCCGTCGCCAGAAGCTTCCGCTCACCGGGCCGCCGCCCACGGGGCTCTCGCTCACGAGGTCCTCCTCACTCTCGGCGTCACTTGCGTGTCGCCTGAGTAACCCGGTGAGGACCCCCACTACCTCGAACACACATTCGACAGGGTCACTATAAACTGCGTATATACTCGCTGTGTATAGTCCTCGCATGCTTTCGCTGACCAGGAAGATGACGAAAACGGGGACCGGGTTGCGCGCCGCCGCGACCTTCGCGGCGGCCGCCTCACTGACGCTCGCGCTGAGCGGCTGCACCAAACTGGAGACGACCTCGCCCAGCTCCGTCCGGGGCGCGGCCGGTCCTCAGGCGCGGGCGGCCGAATTCGGCACCGTCGACTGCCGCCGCACCAAGTGCATCGCGCTGACCTTCGACGCCGGACCGAGCGAGAACTCCGCGAGACTGCTCGACATACTCAAGGAGAAACAGGTCCCGGCGACCTTCTTCCTGCTCGGCAAGCGGCACATCGACACCTATCCCGAACTTGTCAGGCGCATGGCCGACGAGGGACACGAGGTGGCGAGCCACACCTGGACCCACAAGATCCTCACGGACGCCGAGCCGGAGGAGATACGCGAGGAACTGGAGCGCCCGAACAAGGAGATAGAGCGCCTGACCGGGAAGCGCCCCACCCTGATGCGCCCGCCGCAGGGCCGCACGGACGACACGGTCCACGAGATCTGCCGCGAGCTGGGGCTGGCGGAGGTGCTGTGGAGCGTGACCGCGAAGGACTACAAGACGAACGACTCCGACCTGATCACGGAGCGCGTGCTGGACCAGTCGTCCCGGGACGGCATCATCCTGCTGCACGACATCTACGACGGCACCGTCCCGGCGGTGCCCGGGATCATCGACGCGCTCAAGGAGCGGGGGTACGCGTTCGTGACGGTGCCCCAGCTGCTGGCGCCGGGGAAGGCCGAACCGGGCAAGGTCTACCGCTAGAACCAGGGCCTGTCCGACAATCCCCGTCGTCGCCCGAAGGGCGGCCGCGCGGCGTCAGGTGCGTGCTCTGGGGCCCCGGCCGGAGGCTGAGGAGTGCCGGCCCCAGACCCGCGTACTGGCCGTGCTCGGGTCTGGGGCCGGTGCGGCGAGAGTGCGTGCACGGCGTCGCGCGGCAGACGGCATTTGTCCGACAGGCCCCAGGGCACGCCGGTCAGGGCGTGGATTCGCCGGTCGCGGTCCTTACGATCGTCGCGTGGTCATCTTCTCGCTCGAACGCACCGCCCCGCTCCCCCTGGGCGAGGCCTGGCGCAGGCTCACCGCGTGGCGGCGGCACGGCGACTCCGTGCCGCTGACCCGCGTCACCGTCGCCACGCCGGGCCCCACCCGAACGGGCACGGTGATCGTGGCCCGCACCGGCGTCGGCCCGCTCGCCTTCGACGACCGGATGGAGGTGACCGTCTGGGAGCCGCCTCAGGACGACTCCCCGGGCCGGTGCCGGCTGGACAAACGCGGCCGGCTGGTCGGCGGCTGGGCCGAGATCGAGGTGCGGCCGGGGCCCGGCGGACGCAGCCGGGTCGTGTGGCGCGAGGAGCTGACGGTCCGTCTTCTTCCGTCCGCCTTCGACGGTGTCCTGGGCCGCGCGGGACGGTACGTCTTCGGCCGCACGGTGAACCGGCTGCTCCGGCACCCGTGAACCACCGGTGGCGCACGGGGGACGGGACACGGTCGGGCCGGCGCCGCACGTCCCGCGACGACCGTTTCCCGCGTACCGTGCCGGCATGTCTCTCAGAGCGCGCACTTGCGTCCAACTGTCTCTCTCGGGTGCCCTGTTGAGCCTGGCGGTGGCGGCGCCGCCGGCCTCGGCCGGGCACGGGCACGCCGTGCCGCTGCGCGTCGCCACGTACAACATCCACGCCGGAACGGGATCGGACGGAGTCTTCGACCTCGACCGCCAGGCCGCCGCGCTGCGCGCCCTCGACGCGGACGTGATCGGCCTCCAGGAGGTCGACGTGCACTGGGGCGGGCGCAGTCAGGGCCTCGACGTCGCCGAGGAGCTCGCGCGGCGGCTCGGCATGCGGGTGTCGTTCGCGCCGATCTACAGCCTCGACCCGGTGGAGGCGGGCGGCCCCAGGCGTGAGTACGGCGTGGCGGTGCTGTCCCGCTTCCCGGTCCGCTCCGCGGAGAACCACGAGATCACGCGTCTGTCCACGCAGGACGAGAACCCGGTGCCGGCCCCGGCGCCCGGCTTCGGGGAGGTCACCCTCAAGGTGCGCGGGGTGCCGGTGCAGGTGTTCGTGACGCACCTCGACTACCGGGGCGACCCGGCGGTGCGGGTGGCCCAGGTCGCCGACACACGGCGGATCATGGCGCGGGAGCGGGCGGAGCTGCCAGGTGCCCGGCAGGTGCTGCTCGGCGACTTCAACGCCGAGCCGTCGGCGCCGGAACTCCGGCCGCTGTGGCGGGAGCTGGACGACGCCGGGGCCGGGACCGGCGGCACGTATCCGGCCGCGGCTCCCGTGAAGCGGATCGACTACGTGGCGGTGGGCGAGGGCGTGCGGGTGCGGGGCGCCTCCGTGCCCGAGGAAGCGGTGGCCTCGGACCACCGGCCGGTGGTCGCTGACCTGACCCTCACCAGGAAGGGACCGGGACGGGACTGACGTGCCGGAGGGGGCGGCCTGACGAGGGGCGGCCTGACGGGGGGCGGCCTGACGGGGCGGGCTCAGGCCACCGAGCCGATGCGGCCCGCCGGGGACGCCGGACCGTCGTGGTGGATGGGGGTGCGGGCGCCGGTCAGTGCGGCGCCCGTACCGCCGCGGCGGGCCGCGACGATCTCGGCGGCGATGGACAGGGCCGTCTCCTCCGGGGTGCGGGCGCCGAGGTCGAGGCCGATCGGGGACCTGAGGCGGGCCAGCTCCAGGTCGCCCACGCCGGCCTCCCGCAGGCGTGCCTCCCGGTCCAGGTGGGTGCGGCGGGAGCCCATCGCGCCGACGTACGCCACCGGCAGCCGCAGCGCCAGCTCCAGCAGCGGTACGTCGAACTTGGCGTCGTGGGTCAGGACGCACAGCACCGTACGGGCGTCCACGGACGTGTGCGCCAGGTACTCGTGCGGCCACTCGACGACGATCTCGTCCGCGTCGGGGAAGCGGGCCCGCGTCGCGAAGACGGGGCGGGCGTCGCACACGGTGACGTGGTGGCCGAGGAACTTGCCGGCCCGTACCAGGGCCGAGGCGAAGTCGATCGCACCGAAGACGATCATGCGGGGAGCGGGTACCGACGACTCGACCAGCAGGGTGAGCGGTGCCCCGCGGCACGAGCCCCGCTCACCGGTCTCCAGCGTGCCGGTGCGGCCGGCCTCCAGGAAGGCGCCCGCCTCGGCGGCCACCGTGCGGTCCAGCTCCGGGTGGGCGCCGAAACCACCCTCGCGGGAGCCGTCCGGGCGGACGACGAGCGCGCGGCCCGTCAGCTCCGCCGGACCGCTCACGATCCGCGCCACCGCCGCCGCCTCCCCCCGGGCGGCGGCGGACAGCGCGGTCGCGAGCACCGGCCTGGCGGGAGAGTCCGCCCGCACCGGCACGACCAGGATGTCGACGGCCCCACCGCAGGTCAGGCCCACGGCGAAGGCGTCCTCGTCGCTGTATCCGAACCGCTCGAGCACGGTCAGGCCGTCCTGGAGGGACCGCCGGCACAGCTCGTACACGGCCCCCTCCACGCAGCCGCCGGAGACCGAGCCGACCGCCGTGCCGTCGGCGTCCACCGCGAGGGCGGCGCCGGGCAGGCGCGGGGCGCTGCCGTCGACGGCCACCACGGTGGCCACGGCGAAGTCGCATCCCTGCTCGACCCACCGGTTCAGCTCCTCGGCGATGTCCAGCATCCGTCGGTCTCCTCGCACTGCTCGTACTGCCCGACTCCTCGTACGGCGGTGGTGGAAGGGTTCCCGCCGAGGCGGCTAGTGCACCCCCATCCAGCTCTCGATCGGGTTGAGGGCGAAGTAGACGATGAAGATCACCGTCAGGCCCCACATGAACGCGCCGATCTCCCGGGCCTTGCCCTGGGCGACCTTGATGGCGACGTAGGAGATGACACCGGCGGCGACACCGGTCGTGATGGTGTACGTGAACGGCATCAGGACGACGGTCAGGAAGACCGGGATCGCGGTGGCCCGGTCGGCCCAGTCCACGTGCCGGGCGTTCATCATCATCATCGCGCCGATGACGACCAGCGCCGCCGAGGCGACCTCCTGCGGCACGATCGCGGTGATCGGTGTGAAGAAGAGGCAGGCCGCGAAGAACAGGCCGGTGACGACCGAGGCGAGCCCGGTGCGGGCGCCCTCGCCGACGCCGGTCGCGGACTCCACGAAGACGGTCTGGCCGGAGCCGCCCGCGACACCGCCGATGGCACCGCCGGCGCCGTCGATGAACAGCGCCTTGGACAGGCCCGGCATGCGGCCCTTCTCGTCGGCGAGCTTGGCCTCGGTGCCGACGCCGATGATGGTGGCCATCGCGTCGAAGAACCCGGCCAGCACCAGCGTGAACACGATCATGCCGACCGTCATCGCGCCGACGTCGCCCCAGCCGCTGAACTCCAGCTCGCCGAAGAGCGAGAAGTCGGGCATGGAGACCGCGCTGCCGTGCAGCTCGGGGGCTCCGTTGGCCCACTGCTTGGGGTCGATGACGCCGGTGGCGTTGAGCAGGGCGGCGACGACGGTGCCGGTGACGATACCGATCAGGATGGCGCCGGGGGTGTTGCGCGCCTGGAGCATGAAGATCAGGAGCAGGGTGCCCGCGAAGAGCAGCACGGGCCAGCCCGCGAGTTCGCCGACGGGGCCGAGCTGGAGCGGGGTCGCCTTGCCGGCGTGGACGAAGCCGCCCTTCACGAAGCCGATGATGGCGATGAACAGGCCGATGCCCATGGTGATGCCGTGCTTGAGCGCCAGCGGGATCGCGTTCATGATCATCTCGCGCAGCCCGGTGACCACGAGCAGCATGATGACCACGCCGTACATCACGCACATGGCCATGGCCTGGCCCCAGGTCATCTGGGGGACGACCTGTCCGGCGAGCACGCCGGACACCGAGAGTCCGGCGGCCAGGGCGAGCGGCACCTTGCCGATGAAGCCCATGAGGAGCGTGGTGACCGCCGCGGCGAGCGCCGTCGCGGTGATCACGGCCTTCTGGCTGAGGGTGTTGCCCGCGACGTCCTCGCCGCCGAGCAGGATCGGGTTGAGCAGGACGATGTACGCCATCGCCATGAAGGTGGTGATGCCGCCGCGCACCTCACGCGCGACCGTCGATCCCCGGTGGGTTATGTGGAAGTACCGGTCGAGCCAAGACCGGCCGGAGGGGACGCGGGAACCCGCGCCCGCGTCCTCGGCGGTGGTCTTGGGCTCCACGGACTGCTGGGTCATGGGGCCGTCTCCCAAGGTTCATAGGGGCACCCGCGCGAGCCGCTGGGGCGGCCGCGGGATTTGGGATGTGCACGACGACCCGGGGGACGGCCCGAGACGAACGCATGGTGTGGTGCTGGGTCCGCGAGCGGTGCGGACCCGGGTTGTGCTCCGGGCGGCGCGGAGTGTGTGACGTTCCGTGCGCCGCCCGGAGGTCTGGTCACGCCGTACCGGTGAGGTGTTCCGGCCGTACCGGCGTGCGGTCGAGCGCCGGCCCGGTCGCCTCCCCGACGGCCGCGAGGACCGTCGGGGTGGACGAGGGGGCGGGGGTCTCGCCGACGCCGCGCGGCCCGTACGGCACGTGGTCGTCGGCGAGTTCGAGCACGTCGACCGGGATCGTCGGCGTGTCGAGGATCGTGGGAGGCGGGTGGTCCGTGACGGAGGAGTTCCTCACCTCGGCGGTCTGCGGGTCGGCGACGATCTCCACCGTCACGTCCGTGCCACCCGCGATCGGCGCAGCGGCGGGGTGCTCGGCCTTCGCGCCGAGCACCACCACCCGGCTGGCGGGGCGAAGGAAGTCCATGACCGGCTCTCTTCATCGTCGTCTGGCGGGTGTACGGATCAAGCCAATCCCGGTGCTGCGGGCCCGGCTCGTTCATGTGCTGTTCATGTGGAGTGGGCCCAGTACACCGCCCGCCGCTCCACCAGGGTCAGTCGCAGAAACACTGAAGGAGTTGGCTGGCCAGGGAGGTCATCTTGTAGATTCGTATGAATGGAGGCTCTCGGTAACCTCCTCGCTTTCCTCCGGAAACGGGCGACACAGCCGCGTGACCTGGAACACTTCGAGACAAAGAACGGCGGCGACGAGAATGCGGCTGCGCGCACTGCTGGACACCGACGCGCTGGGCCTCAAGCTGCTCGGCGGCGAGGGCGAGCTGGACCGCTCCGTGCGGGGCGTGATGACCACCGACCTGCGGGACCCCAGCCGCTATCTGTCGGGCGGCGAGCTGGTCCTGTCCGGCTTGGCCTGGCGCCGGGACGCCGACGACTCGGAACCTTTCGTGCGCATCCTGGTGCAGGCCGGCGTGGCCGCGCTCGCCGCCGGTGAGGCGGAGCTGGGGAGCGTGCCCGAGGATCTGGTGGTGGCGTGCGCGCGGCACCGGCTGCCGCTGTTCGCGGTGAACGAGTCGGTGGCCTTCGCGACCATCACCGAGCACGTGGTCCGGCAGGTCTCGGGCGAGCGGGCCGGGGACCTGGCGGCCGTGGTGGACCGGCACCGCCGGATGATGACCTCGGGCCCGGCGGGCGGCGGCCCGGACGTGGTCCTGGACCTGCTCGGCACCGACCTGGACCTGCGCGCCTGGGTGCTGTCGCCGACCGGGCGGCCGGTGGCCGGCCCGAAGGACGCGGGCCCCGCCCTGCCCGCCGAGGTGTGCGCGAAGCTGGCGGCGGAGCACCTCGCCGCCACCCGCGCGGGCCGGCGCGCGCCGCACCGGGTGCCGCTGGGCGGGACGACGTACAGCCTCTTCCCGGTACGCGGCTCGGGGCATCCCCCGGCGACGGCCGCCGCGGGGCGCGCGCCGCAGGCGGCCGTGCCCGGACGGGACGTGCGCGAGACGGTGCTCTCCGACTGGCTGCTGGTGGTGGAGGCGGACGCCGGGGACTGGGCCGAGGAACGGCTCGACCTGCTGTACGGCGTCACCCAGCTGATCGCCGTCGAGCGGGACCGGCGGGACGCGGCGCGCACGGTGCGGCGGCGGCTCGCGCAGGAGGTGCTGGAGCTGGTGCAGACGGGCGCGGCACCGGCCGAGATCGCTGCCCGGCTGCGGGTGGCGGCGCCGGTGCTGCTGCCGGGCCTGGGCGCGGCCCCGCACTGGCAGGTGGTCGTGGCCCGCGTCGAGTGGGAGGAGGACGCGGAGACCGGGGCGGTCGCCCAGACGCTGCTGGAGGAGATCCTCGTCGACCCGCTGGCCACCGGACCCGAGCACTCCGACCGCATCGCGGTGGCGCACACCGGCGGCGAGGCCGTCGCCCTGGTGCCGCTGCCGGCGGTCTCCACCGAGCACGACGGCTCGGAGACCGGCATCCTCGCGGACGCGCTGCTGGAGTCCGTGCGGGAACCGCTGTCGGCCGGGCTGGACGGCGACGGGCGGGTCACCCTCGGCGTCAGCGCGGCCGTCCACTCGGCGGAGGGGCTGCGCGGCGCGCTGGAGGAGGCCCGGCACGCGCGCCGGGTCGCCGCGGCCCGCCCCGGCCGGGTCTGCGCGGCCGGCCACCAGGAGCTGGCGTCGCACGTCCTGCTCCTGCCGTTCGTCCCCGACGACGTCCGCCGGGCCTTCACCGCCCGGCTGCTGGACCCGCTGCGGGACTACGACCGCCGCCACCGCGCCGAGCTGATCCCGACGCTGGAGGCCTTCCTCGACAGCGACGGCTCCTGGACGCGCTGCGCCACCCGGCTCCACCTGCACGTCAACACGTTGCGCTACCGCGTCGGCCGGATCGAGCAGTTGACGGGGCGTGACCTGTCGCGCCTGGAGGACAAGCTGGATTTCTTCCTGGCCCTGCGCATGAGCTGAGGCGCGAGCCGCACAAGTCGGCTTCCCGGCCGCCAAACCTCGGCGCCGGGAAGTCCCACGACTTTGTGAAATCTTTCACCCATCCCCTTGGCCGGGCCACCGCATCCGTGCTGAGATGCCGCCACCACTCGTGAGCTCGATGGCGTGCTAAGGGGAGGGCGACGTGGCGCATTCCGCCATGGCTGGTTCTGGTTGGGGAACGACCGAAGGTGACGATCCGCTCCAGACGGCCGTGTGGCGGTTGCGTTCGCGCGCCTGCTGGGCCGACGCGGCGGCACTGCTGGAGCCGGTGACCGCGGCGACCGCGTTGCAGCGGACGGCGCTGCTGGTGGAGCGGTGTCTGTACACCGAGCAGGGGTGGGCGGACGCCGAGGACGCGCTGCGCACCGCCGAGGCACTGGCCCACAGCGACGACGAACGCGGCGCCGCCGCCTGCGAACGCGGGCAGCTCGCGTACGCCGCGACCGTGCACGGGGTGCGCGACCGCTCCGACGAGGCGCGGGCCGCGCTGGGCCGGGCGGCGGCGCTCATCCCTCCGGGGGCGGCGGGGCGGGCGCTGCTGGACTTCCGCCGCGGGCTGCTCGCGGAGAACCTGACCCGGTCGCCGCAGGCCGCCCGCGCGGCCTACCGGCGGGCCCACGCCGGCGCGACCGCGCACCCCGATCCGCTGCTGCAGTCCTTCACTTGGCGGCACCTGGCCGGACTCGCCCTGCGGGAAGGGGAGTTGGCCGAGGCCCGGCACGGCTTCGCCGAGTCGCTGCGGATTCGGGAGGAACTGGGCTACCTCGTCGGTACGGCACCGGCGCTGGTGTCGCTGGCCGACGCGGAGTCCGAACCGGAGGCGTCGCGGCTGAGGGAGGAGGCGCGACGCCTGTTCCGGCTGCTGGGCGGGGTACCGACATGGCTGGCCCGACACCTGACACCGCCGGCGACCGGCGCGGCGACGGCCTGACCACGGTGGCGGCGGGTACGAGGTCCGTCAGTGGCATCTGCTTGTTCACCACTTCACCGTTTCTTTCCAGTGCGCAGGAATGGGTCTTGGACCCATTCCTGCGCACTGCGGGCACCCCGAACGGTGTTGGGTGCCCTGGTCGCCCGTGTTCGCTCCGTGTCCGGCGGCACGGATCGTGTCCATGGTCCGGGAATACGGGGGCGGGATCCCTCACGCCCGGGAGCATGTCGGTCGGCCTGGACGGTCCGATGCCCGCATCCATCGCTCTGGTGGGTGCGGGGCGGTGCCGTCCGACGCCGGACCGGAAAGCCCTGGGCGCGTCGCCCGATCGCGATGCTCGCCGCATCGTGCCGAGTCGTTTTACGAGTAGTGCTGGTCAGCGGCTTCTGCCAGTGGTGGGCGCCCCACTTGCTGGTGTAGGCGGGGTCGACGGCGATGACGGTGACGCCGGTGGCGTCGGCCATGGAGGTCAGACGGGCCCGCAGCCGTCCGGTGGGCATGCCGGAGATCAGCTGCCGGAACCGCTTCCGGCCGCCGTGCTTCTCCCGGGTCTTCTCGGCGGCGAAGTCCAGGTCCTCGACCGCGATCGCCTTCACACCGCATGTCCGGGCCCAGTGCAGGAGCCGGGTCAGAGCGTGGCGGACCTGCGCGTCACGGTGCTCGGCCGGTCCGGTGAGGTCGTAGAAGAACCGGCGGGGGTTGCCGGTCGGGTTGCCGTGGACGTCCAGGCACCAGGCGGCGAGGTGGTCGGCGTTCATGTCGACCCCGACCACCCCCTCCGCCAGCGCCGCAGCCAGGGGGAGGGCGGGGGTGGCGGGTTTCTGCCAGGACGCGGTCACATACCAGCGGCCACGCTGGACGTCGTGATGGATGCGATAGGCAACAGCCCGGTTCGCCGTGACACGGTCGGCCCACTCCTCCCCCCGGTGCGCGAACCGGGCCCGCCCGGTGAGGACGTACCGGCCGTGCGCCGCGTTGGCCAGATGGGCGAGCGGAGCTGGGAGGCGGATGCTGACCTCACCGTCCGGGCTGATGCGGACCGTCTCGTTCCCGAACCGTTTCCCGGACTCCCCGTCGGCTTGCAGAAACCACCGTTCGGCTTCCCACCGCGCACGCCATGCCGTCTCGCTGAGTCCGGCTGCCGCCAGGTGATGCCGTGCGCGGGCCAGCCGCTTGCCGCCCCGCACCACACGCACCCGCCCAGCCTTCCAGTCCGCGCGCGCCCGCTGAAGACGGTCCTCCAGCACCCGTAGGCGCCGGGCCTTGGCATGCCACTCCCGCCGACTGCGATACCCACCCGGCCCGCCCTTCGAGCCCTTCTCGCCCACGGGCAGAGACAGCCGGTGCCGCAGGGTCCGCACCCCCGCCTCCAAAGACTGGAGGTGCGCGTGGGCACCACGGCGGGCCAGTGCCCATTGATCATGAGTGGCCTTGGTGATCGCACCCGCCCACCGGGCCGACGATTGAGGTGTCAGCGCCCGCTTGCGCACCGCCCAAGCCGCAGCGCCATACCCCAGGCCGTCATTGCAGCGCGCCTTCAGGTCACTGGACGCCAGCGAGCCCAGATGCGCGCCGACCTGCCGCAACATCTCCACATCCCTGGCGGTGAGCTGCTTGAGCCGGGTCCGCACCGCCACCCCCGACGGTCCCGGCACGACGAACGGCGCCGCAAGCTGCCGCAGACCACCCATCCCACACCCCCGCTCAGCCGTGTCCCCGCGCCTGCTCCACTCAACGACGACCACCCACCACAGGTCACGCATTCGACAGACGGACTTCCGTTCCCGCGGGACATGGAGCCCTCTGGCCTAACCTCCGTACTCACTCATTCAAGCCAAGACACACTCGTGCGCAGTCAATGTCAGCGACTCCCGCCCTCTCGGGCAGGGCGGGAGACGAAGACTGGACGGACGACGGTCAGAAGGCGGCGCGGCGCTGGCAGGCCACGCAGTACCGCGTGTAGGGGAGGATCTCCAGCCGCTCCCCCGGCACCGGCTTGCCGCAGCCCAGGCAGGCACCGTAAGTGCCGGCGTCGATACGGGCGAAGGCCGCGTCGATCTCCTTGAGCACCCGCGCGATCGCGTCCTGCTGGGCGGACATCAGCTGGTCGTCCGCCTGGCCGCTCTCCCGGAGGGCCTGGAGCTGGGTCATACGGGTGCTGCGGGCGTGCTCGAGGCGCTGGCGTGCCTCGTGAGCGGTCAGCCGCTCGGGGCGGGGTTCGATGCGGGAGGCGTCGAGCGACACGGTGCGTCCTTTTCTCGCAAGGTTCTGCGGGTACTTCCCGGAAGGTTCTGCGGGTACTTCTCGCAAGGTTCTGCGGGTACTTCTCGCAAGGTTCCGCGGGTACTTCTCGCAAGGTTCCGCGGGTACGGCGAGCGCCGGGCCGATCGGACCCGGTCAGCCTCAACCATGGCTGCGGCTGCCGGAGAAACCCATCGGGCGCAGACCCCATTTGCCGGGGGCCGCGGGATCCACTCGGCGGTGTGCCGGGACCCACGTATGGGTGTGCCGCAGCCCGGAAATGGGGGTCGGACCCCATCGACCCGGCGGCGCCCGGCGAGGGACGCTGGTCGCTTGCTCGGTCGCGACCAGGGTCCGCTTCGCCGGACGGGTCCCTGGACCGCGGCTCCCACCGAGGGTGCGCGATGACCGACAGTGGAGGCGTACCAGTCGACGCGTCGCAGAAGGAGGCGTACCCCCCGGTGTCCCTGTTCTGGCGGATCTTCGGGCTCAACTCGGTGGTGCTGGGCTTCGCCACGGCACTGCTGCTGTGGGCACCCGTGACCGTCTCCGTGCCGGTGCTGCTGACCGAGGCGGTCGTCCTGGTGGGCGGCATGGCCGTCATGCTGGTGGCCAACGGCGCCCTGCTGCGCTGGGGTCTGGCGCCCCTGGACCGGCTCACGAAGCTGATGACCACCGTCGACCTGCTGCGTCCCGGCCAGCGGCTGCCGGTGTCCGGCGGCGGCGAGGTGCCCGAGCTGATCCGCACATTCAACGCGATGCTCGACCGGCTGGAGCACGAGCGGGCCACGAGCAGCGCCCGGGTGCTGCTCGCCCAGGAGGCGGAGCGCCGCCGTATCGCGCAAGAGCTGCACGACGAGGTCGGGCAGAGCATGACCGCGATCCTGCTCGTGCTCGGCCGCGCCGCGGACGACGCCGACCAGCCGTTGCGCGAGGAGTTGCTGCAGGCGCAGGAGATCACCCGGGAGAGCCTGGACGAGGTGCGCCGGCTGGTGCGCCGCCTGCGGCCCGGCGTCCTGGACGACCTCGGGCTGATCAGCGCGCTGTCCTCGCTCACCCACGACTTCGCCACCCACACCGGGCTGCGGGTCGTGCGCCGCTTCGACGCCGGCCTGCCCGCCCTGGACCAGGAGACCGAGCTGGTCCTCTACCGCGTGGCGCAGGAGAGCCTGACCAACGCGGCCCGCCACGCGGACGCCGAACGCGTGGAGGTGAGCCTCGGCCGGGCCGACGGCGCGGTGGCCCTCACCATCACCGACGACGGCCGGGGCACCGCCGAGGCGGTCCGCGAGGGCGCCGGCATCCGCGGCATGCGGGAGCGGGCCCTGCTCATCGGCGCCACCCTCGACGTCACCTCGGCAACCGGCGCCGGCACCAGCATCCGGCTCACCGCACCCGTCCCCAGGAAGCAGCCCTGACCATGTCCGACCCCTCCCTGTCCGACCCGTCGCTGCCGGAACCGGCCCCGTCGGCCCCCTCCGGCACGTCCTCGCCCGACCCGTCGAGGATCCGCATCCTGCTGGCCGACGACCACGCGCTGGTGCGGCGCGGGGTGCGGCTCATCCTCGACCGGGAGCCGGACCTGGAGGTCGTCGCCGAGGCCGGGGACGGGGCGGAGGCCATCGGCATGGCCCGGGCGCACGCCGTGGACCTCGCGGTCCTGGACATCGCGATGCCCCGCCTGACCGGGCTCCAGGCCGCCCGTGAGCTGGCCGCGCTGAAGCCGGGGCTGCGCATCCTGATGCTGACGATGCACGACAACGAGCAGTACCTGTTCCAGGCGCTGAAGTCGGGGGCCTGCGGATACGTCCTGAAGTCCGTCGCCGACCGCGATCTGGTCGCCGCCTGCCGGGCCGCGGTGCGGGACGAGCCGTTCCTGTACCCGGGTGCGGTGACCGCCCTGATCCGCAACTTCCTGGACCGGGTCCGGCACGGCGAGGAGAACGCCGACCACATCCTCACCCCCCGGGAGGAGGAGGTCCTCAAGCTCGTCGCCGAGGGCCACTCCTCGAAGGAGATCGCGGAGATCCTCTTCATCAGCGTCAAGACCGTCCAGCGGCACCGGGCGAACCTCCTCCAGAAGCTCGGCCTGCGCGACCGCCTGGAACTGACCCGGTACGCCATCCGCGCCGGGCTCATCGAGCCCTGACCCGCCCAGCCGACCGCCCCAACTCACCAACCCGCCAACCCACCAACCACACGAAAAAGGGACGGTGCATGCGCCCCACACCTCGCACCGCCCCCGGTCACCGCCTCGCCGCGACGCTCACCGCGCTGCTGGCCGTCCTGCTGACCCTGGTCCCGGCCGGGCCGCTGGCCGGTGCGGGCCTGGCCCTGCCGGGGACGGTCCCCGCGGCGACGACCGTCCCCCACCCGGACACCGGTTTCCACGCCGACGACGGGTGCGCCACCTCCTGTGCCACCCAGGCCAGGCCCCGGCACGACCACCTCGCGGAGCGCACGGCGCCCCCGGACCGCCTCGCGACGGCCGCGCGCCCCGCGGGCGTCGCCCCCTCCGCTCACCGGCGGACCACGGCGCCGTCCGGCTCCGTGTCCGTCTCCCCCGGCCGCACGAGCCACGACCGTGGACGGGCGCCTCCCGCCTCCTCCGGCACCTGAGGCACCCGTACACCCCATTCCTTCTCTCGCCGCCGGCCGCGCTGGGCCGCTGCCGCGGCGTGCCTGCCGGAGGCCCGTGTTGAAACGTTCCCGTCCCCGCTCACGCCCCAACTCCCTGAGGGGCCGGGCGCTCGTCGCCCTCCTCGTGATGGCCGGCGCCGTGGCCGTCGCCCTGACCATGCCGGTCCGCCTCGGGCTCGACCTGCGCGGCGGCACCCAGATCGTGCTGGAGACCAAGTCCACCAAGACCACCAAGGCCGACCGCGAGGCCACCGACCGCACCGTGGAGGTGCTGCGCGGCCGCATCGACGCGCTCGGCGTCGCGGAGCCGACCATCGTCCGCTCCGGTGACAACCGGATCGTCGTCGAGCTGCCCGGCGTCCAGGACCCGAAGCAGGCCGCCGACGTGCTGGGCCGCACCGCACAGCTCACCGTCCACTCGGTGCTCGGTGCGGCCGAGGGCACCGAGAAGGACCCCGGGTCCGGGTCCGGTGCGGAAGGCGAGCGCGTGCTGCCCGACGAGGACGGACAGCCCCTGCGGCTGAAGACCGCCTCGCTCACCGGTGAGGACGTCAAGGGCGCCGACGCCCGCTTCGACCAGCAGGGCGGCGCCGGCTGGCTCGTCACCGTGGACTTCAAGGACGCGGGCGGCGACCGCTGGGCGAAGGTGACCGGCGAGGCCGCCTGTCACCCGGCCGGCGACCCGCAGCGCCGGGTCGCCATCGTGCTCGACGACAAGATCATCTCCTCGCCGCAGGTCGACCCCTCGGTGACCTGCGGGGCGGGCATCGCCGGCGGCTCCACCCAGATCACCGGCTCCTTCGACGACGCCGAGGCCCGCGAACTGGCGCTGCTCATCAAGGGCGGCGCCCTGCCCGTGCCGGTCGAGACCATCGAGCAGCGCACCATCGGCGCGACCCTGGGCGACGAGGCCATCTCGGCCGGTGCGTGGGCCGCCGTCATCGGTACCGCGCTCACCGCGCTGTTCATCATCGTCGTCTACCGCCTGATGGGCGCCCTCGCGACCCTGGCCCTGCTCTGCTACGGCCTGATCTCCTACGCCGCGCTGGCCGCGGTCGGCGCCACCCTCACCCTGCCCGGCCTGGCGGGCTTCGTGCTGGCCATCGGCATGGCGGTGGACGCCAACGTCCTCGTCTTCGAACGCGCCCGCGAGGAACAGGCCTCCCGGACCCGCCCGAGCACCCGCTCCTCGCTGACCGCCGGGTTCCGCAGCGCCTTCAGCGCGATCGCCGACTCCAACATCACCACGCTGATCGCCGCCGCCCTGCTCTTCTTCCTGGCCTCCGGGCCGGTGAAGGGCTTCGGCGTCACCCTGGGCATCGGTGTCCTCGCCTCCATGGTCAGCGCCCTGGTGATCACCCGGGTGCTCGCCGAGTTCGCGGCGAGCCGTCCGGCGGTCTTCCGCCGTCCCCACATCACCGGCATCTCGACGACCGGTCCGGTCCGGGACGCGCTGCTGCGCCGCGACCCGTTCCTGATGCGCCGACCGCGCCGCTGGCTGGCCGCTTCCGCGCTGGTCATGGTGGCGGCCGGTGCCGGCATCCTGGTCCGCGGCCTCGACTTCGGCATCGAGTTCACCGGCGGACGGCTGATCGAGTACTCCACGGCCACCCAGGTCGACGCCGACCGGGCCCGGGACGCCCTCGCCGACGCGGGCTTCCCCCGCGCCGTCGTCCAGTCCTCCGGCGACGGCGACCTGTCGGTACGCACCGAGGAGCTGACCGACGCCGAGGCGGAGAAGGTCACCGAGACCGTCGGCGGGCTGGGCGGTGAGACCGAGAAGGTCCGCGACGAGCTGATCGGCCCCAGCCTCGGCGAGGAGCTGAGACGGGACGCCCTGATCGCCCTGGGCCTGGCCCTCGGCGCGCAGTTGCTGTATCTCGCCGTCCGTTTCCGGCTGCTGTTCGGCACGGCGGCGGTGGGCGCGCTCGCTCACGACGTGGTCATCCTGGTCGGCGTCTTCGCGTGGCTGGGCAAGCCGATCGACGGGGTGTTCCTGGCCGCGCTGCTGACCGTGATCGGCTACTCGGTCAACGACTCGGTGGTCCTCTTCGACCGCATCCGGGAACTGCTCGCCGGCAAGGACCGCAAGACGCCGTTCGCCCGGCTCACCAACCGGGCGATCCTGCAGACCCTGCCGCGCACGGTCAACACCGGTATGGGCGCGGTGCTCATCCTCGCCTCGCTGGCCCTCCTGGCCGAGGACTCGCTGACGGACTTCGCGCTCGCGCTGCTGATCGGCGTGGGGGTCGGGACGTACTCCTCGGTGTTCACCGCGTCCCCGCTGGCCGTCGAGATGTACGACCGAGGCAACGGGTCCCGTCGCTCCCGCCGCAGGGGACGGACCGCGGAGAAGACGGTGCCGGCGAGCCGCACCGAACGGCAGGAGGTGTCGTAGGCGGCCCGCCCCTGCCTGGGGGAACGCTCAGGGCACCGCCCTCGAGCGCTCCCCCACCATAGCCCGCACCACATCCATGATCAGCGGCGACCAGCCCGGCCACCGATGGCCCCGGCCCACGGCCACCAGATCACCAGCCACACCAACGAGCTGTTCGTCACCCGGCCCACCCTCCCCGGGGGTAGGACTCAGGGCGCCGCGCCGAAGTGCTCCCCCACCAGGGCCCGCACCACGTCCTGGTCGCCGGCGATCAGCGCGTCCAGCAGTGCCGTGTGTTCGTGCGCGTCGGCGATCAGGTCGGCCCGCCCCCGCCCCGCGGGGGTCCCGGCCCGCGGCCACTGGGCGCGACGGTGCAGGTCGCCGGCGACGCCGACGAGCTGTTCGTTGCCGGCGAGCGAGAGCACCGCGCCGTGGAAGGCGCGGTCGGCCTCGGCGTAGGTCGCCGGGCAGCCGGACGACGCGGCCCGGACCGTGGCCTCGGCGAGCGGCCGCAGCCGCGCCCACCGCTCGGCGGGCACCGTGCGGGCCAGGCGGAGCCAGACCGGGGCCTCCAGCAGCGCCCGGACCTCGGCGAGCTCGGCCAGTTCCCGGTCGCCGCGCCGGACGACGCGGAAGCCGCGGTTGGGGACGACCTCGACGGCGCCCTCCACGGCCAGCTGCTGCATGGCCTCGCGCACCGGCGTGGCCGAGACGCCGAACCGTTCCCCGAGCGCGGGCGCCGAGTAGACCTCGCCGGGCCGCAGCTCCCCGGCCATCAGCGCGTCGCGCAGGGCGTCGAGTACCTGACCGCGCACGGAGGAGCGCTGGACGAGGACACGTGGCCGGGGCGCGGGGGGTTCGCCGTGCGTGTGCTCACCGCGCACGGCCCCGCCCGGCTCCCCGGCACCGCGGGCCCGCCCGTCACCACCGTCCCGGCGCTCACCGCCGTCCCGGCCCGGCTCCCGCTGCTCCCGGTCCACGTCCACGGCACCGGGCTGCGCCGGGACCCGCGCCGCCCCGGACGCTCCCGACGACGCCACGGACACCGCCGACGCCCCCGACACGGCGGACGCCCAAGACCCCTGCGCGCTCGGCTTCACGGGTCCTCCCGGGGGACGTGTCGGTACTTGAGGTCATTACGGCGGGTTGTCACTTGTCCGTCAAGCACCATAAAGGCACCGGCCGCCAGTTCAAATCCCGAGGATCTTCGGTAAGGTAAGGCTTACCTCAAGTTGCCCGTTCGTTCCGACGTGGATCGGTGGTCCCGCATGCCTGTCACCCGCACGGCCCTCACGGACGCCTACGCGCGCCTGACCGAGGTCCTTCCGGGGCTGGGCGTCACCGAACTGGACCCGGCCGGCGAGGTCCCGGCCGGCGGCGGCTGGGTCGCGGCCGGCTCGCTCGCCGAGGGCGGCGCGGAGCTGGAGGCGTTCCTCGCCTGGGACGACGCCCAGGTGCTGCGGGACTACGGGCAGCGGGCCCGCCCGGACGTCGTGGCGAGCTTCGGTCTGCACCGGTACGCGTGGCCGGCCTGCCTGCTGATCACCGTGCCGTGGTTCCTGCACCGCCGGGTCCCCCGCTACCCCGCCACCCACGTCGCCTACGACCGCTCCGCCGCGGGTCTGCCCCTCGGCCGGATGGCCGTGCGCCCCGCCGGCTTCGCCTGCCTGCCCGGCGACCCGGCCGCCGCCCTGCCCGGCGCCCGCGTGGTCGCCGACGAGGAGGCGCTGCGGGTGGAGGTGCGGGCGGCGGTCGCCGAGCACCTGGAGCCGGTACTGGCCGGATTCGGCCCCCGGATGCGGCGGCGCGGACGCGCCCTGTGGGGCATGGCGACCGACGAGGTCGTCGAGGGCCTCTGGTACGTCGCCCATCTGCTCGGCGAACAGGAGCGGGCCCGGCACGAGCTGGAGCTGCTGCTGCCGGGCGCGACCAAGCCGTACGTCGGCGACGCGGCGTTCCGCGAGCTGACCGGACCGGACGGCGAACCGCTGCACACCCGGGACCGTGCGAGCTGCTGCATGTTCTACACGGTGCGCCCCGAGGACACCTGCGCGACCTGCCCGCGCACCTGCGACGCGGACCGCGTCGGCAAGCTGCTCGCCACGGCGGGCTGACCCGCCCAGGCGGCGCGGGTATTTCTCCCGGAACCACCCGCACGGGTGGTCTTAATCGAACTCATCTCACGCTCTCTGCAAGGCAGTTCGAGCGGAACACCGCCCTGGGCACCCCCTCTCACTTCCTTGGCGGCCTCTTGCCCCGAAACCCCCTGAGGGCCGCCGGGTTTGGGCCACCATGGCGGGCGTTACGCCCTATCGCAAGGCAAAGGGACCCCAGATGAGATTGACCGACATATCGCTGAACTGGCTGCTTCCGGGCGCCGTGCTGCTCCTGGGCATGCTGGCGGCGGTGGCGGTGCTCGCGCGAGGCAGGCGTTCCTCGGGGAAGGACGAGGGCGCGGACGACTCGTGGGAGCGCATGGAGGAGCGGCGCAGACGCAAGGAAGCCCTCTACGGCAGCGTCTCCTATGTCCTGCTCTTCTGCTGTGCCGCGGTCGCCGCGGCGCTCTCCTTCCACGGTCTGGTCGGCTTCGGCGAGCAGAACCTCGGCCTGAGCGGCGGCTGGCAGTACCTGGTCCCGTTCGGGCTCGACGGGGCGGCGATGTTCTGCTCCGTCCTCGCGGTGCGCGAGGCCAGCCACGGTGACGCGGCGCTCGGCTCCCGCATACTCGTGTGGACCTTCGCGTTCGCGGCGGCGTGGTTCAACTGGGTGCACGCGCCCCGCGGCATCGGTCACGCGGGTGCCCCGCACTTCTTCGCGGGCATGTCCCTGTCGGCGGCGGTCCTGTTCGACCGCGCCCTGAAGCAGACCCGCCGGGCCGCGCTGCGCGAACAGGGGCTGGTGCCCCGCCCGCTGCCGCAGATCCGCATGGTGCGCTGGCTGCGGGCCCCCCGGGAGACGTACCGCGCCTGGTCGCTGATGCTCCTGGAGGGCGTGCGCAGCCTCGACGAGGCCGTCGAGGAGGTGCGCGACGACATGCGCAAGAAGGAGGAGGCCAAGCAGCGCCGGCGCGAGCAGGAGCGTCTGGAGCGGGCCCAGCTCAAGGCGATCAGCCGGGGCCACGGCCACCGGGGCTTCCCCGGGCGCGGCGGCCGGCAGGTCGAGGTCGAGGTGCAGCAGGTGGAGCGCGGCACCGAACGGGCCACCGCGGAGCCTGCCATATCGACCCCGGAGCCCCTGCCCGGACGCCGGCGGCCCTCCTTGCAGCCCGTGCGCAACGGCGCTGACCCGGTCACCGTCGACCTCACCGCGGAGGACGACACGCAGACCCTGCCGCGGCTGGACTCCCTGGAGCGCAAGCTCAAGGACCTGGAGCAGCAGTTCGGTTAGTCGCGGTCAGGTCTGACGGGCCGCCGGGAGCCCGGCGGCCCGTCACGCCGCCTCGGCGTCCAGTTCGAACCAGACCGACTTGCCCGTCCCGCAGAGCCGCACGCCCCAGTCGTCCGCGAGGGTCTGCACGAGGAGCAGGCCCCTGCCGCCGGTGCTCTCCTGCGGGGGCGGCGTGCGCGGCCGGGGCAGGCCGTCGGCGCGGTCCCGCACCTCGACCCGCAGCGCGCTCGGTCCGACCGTGGCGGTCAGGAC
The DNA here is from genome assembly GCF_028473745.1 of Streptomyces sp. M92. Taxonomy (NCBI): domain Bacteria; kingdom Bacillati; phylum Actinomycetota; class Actinomycetes; order Kitasatosporales; family Streptomycetaceae; genus Streptomyces; species Streptomyces sp. M92. Next base: position 4,108,126 of record NZ_CP101137.1, on the reverse strand, counting down.
CGCGCCCTCGTCGGTGTGGACCAAGGCGTTGGTGACGAGCTCGCTGGTCAGCAGCTCCGCGATCTCCGACCGTCCGGGACCGCCCCAGTGCCGCAGCAGCTCACGCAGGGCCCGCCGGGCCTCGGGCACCGCCCGCAGGTCCGCCCGTCCGAGTCGTTGGCTGAGCTGTGGCACCGCCTTCCTTTCCATGTCCCCCGTCCACGTGCTGATGTCGTTCCCTCCCTGTTCGAACACCTTCACGGAGGAAGCCTTGCCCGTTCGGACCCCGGGCAGTCATCTCGATTCGCCGGATTCCCCCACGACGGCCGTGCCGCCGGTCACGGGCGCGGCACGTTCCGCAGGTTCGAGCGGGCCATCTGGAGCATCCGCCCGACGCCGCCGTCCAGCACGATCTTGGAGGCGGACAGTGCGAAGCCGGTGACCATGTCGGCGCTGATCTTCGGCGGGATGGACAGGGCGTTGGGGTCGGTGACGACGTCGACCAAGGCCGGTCCCTTGTGCTTGAACGCGGCCTTCAGCGCCCCGGCCAGGTCCTTCGGCTTCTCCACCCGCACCCCGAAGGCGCCGCAGGCCTCGGCGACGGCGGCGAAGTCGGGGTTGGCGTTGGAGACGCCGTGCGAGGGCAGGCCGGCGACCAGCATCTCCAGCTCGACCATGCCGAGCGAGGAGTTGTTGAAGAGCACGACCTTCACCGGCAGGTCGTGCTGGACGAGGGTGAGGAAGTCACCCATCAGCATGGTGAACCCGCCGTCGCCGGACATCGACACGACCTGCCGGCGCCGGTCGGTGAACTGGGCGCCGATCGCCATGGGCAGCGCGTTCGCCATCGAGCCGTGCGAGAAGGAGCCGATGACGCGGCGCTTGCCGTTGGGCTGGATGTAGCGCGCGGCCCAGACGTTGCACATGCCGGTGTCGACGGTGAACACGGCGTCGTCGTCGGCCATCTCGTCCAGCACTGCGGCGACGTACTCGGGGTGGATCGGGACGTGCTTGTCGACCTTGCGGGTGTACGCCTTGACGACGCCCTCCAGGGCATCCGCGTGCTTCTTCAGCATCCGGTCGAGGAAGCGGCGGCTCTTCTTCTCCTTCACCCGCGGGATCAGGCACCGCAGGGTCTCCTTCGCGTCGCCCCACACCGCGAGGTCCAGCTTGGAACGCCGGCCCAGGTGCTCGGGCCGGACGTCGATCTGGGCGATCTTCACGTCGTCGGGCAGGAAGGCGTTGTACGGGAAGTCGGTGCCTAGCAGGATCAGCAGGTCGCACTCGTGGGTGGCCTCGTAGGCGGCGCCGTACCCGAGCAGCCCGCTCATCCCCACGTCGTACGGGTTGTCGTACTGGATCCACTCCTTGCCCCGCAGGGCGTGCCCGACCGGGGACTTGACCTTCCCGGCGAACTCCATCACCTCGGCGTGCGCGCCCGCCGTGCCGGCGCCGCAGAACAGGGTGACCTTGTCGGCGTCGTCGATCAGCCGCACCAGCCGGTCGATCTCCTCGTCGCCGGGCCGTACGGTCGGCCGGGAGGTGACCAGTGCCGTCTCGGCGGCCGTCTCCGGCGCGGGCTCGTCGGCGATGTCGCCGGGCAGCGAGACGACGCTGACGCCGCCCTGGCCGACGGCGTGCTGGATGGCGGTCTGGAGCAGCCGGGGCATCTGCCTGGGGCTGGAGATCAGCTCGCTGTAGTGGCTGCACTCGCGGAAGAGCTGGTCGGGGTGGGTCTCCTGGAAGAAGCCGAGGCCGATCTCGCTGGAGGGGATCTGCGAGGCGAGGGCGAGGACGGGGGCCGCGGAGCGGTGGGCGTCGTAGAGGCCGTTGATGAGGTGGAGGTTGCCGGGGCCGCAGGAGCCGGCGCAGGCGGTGAGCTTGCCGGTGATCTGGGCCTCCGCCCCGGCGGCGAAGGCGGCGGTCTCCTCGTGCCGCACATGCACCCACTCGATGCCCGAGTGGCGGCGCACGGCGTCCACCACCGGGTTGAGGCTGTCGCCGACGACTCCGTAGAGGCGCTTGACTCCGGCGCGGGTGAGGATGTCGACGAACTGTTCCGCGACGTTCTGTTTGGCCATGGCTCCAGCTATGGCACACCGAGCGGCGTCACGCCTCCCAAACGGCGGCGGCCGTACGGTCGTCGGCGTAACCCTTGACCCGGACGCCGCTGTCGGCGAGGAACTCCGCGAGGCCGGGCGGGGTGCGGCCGGACCACCGCCGGGCGAGGAGTGTGCCCAGCTCGGGCTCGCTGAGCAACGGCTCGGCGAGGCCCGCCGTGCACATCAGCAGCACATCACCCGGGCGGGCTACGGAGGCGCGGAAGCGGAAGGGTTCGCGGGGCGGCCCGGCGGGCGGGTCGTGGTGGGGGCCGGGCGGGGCGGTGACGCCGAGGTCCATGGTGAGCCGGTCCCCCTCGGGTGTCTCGGCGGGCGGCGACCCGAACCCGACGACGGGTTCGCCGGCGACCTCGCCCGCGCTGGGCTCCATGTTCTGCCAGGCCCCGTCCCGCAGCCGCAGCAGTCCGCCCGCGCCGACGCCGAAGTACACCCGCGTACGGCACTCGGGGTCGGCGGGCAGCAGCAGGCAGCGCAGGGTGGCGGCGTACTCGTCGGGGCTCAGGCCCTGGTCGGCGGCGCCCGCGCGGAGCCGGCCGAGGCTGCGGTCGGTGAGCCGGTGCAGCCCGGACTTCAGCTCGCCGCGGCGCCCGGCCCTCAGGTCCTGACCGAGCCGGTCGTGGCTGCGGCCCACGGCCCGCCCGATCCACCGGCAGACCTCGGCCGCCGCCCGGTGCGCTCCGGCGCTCGCGCGGGCCCCGGTGGCCATCGCCACCAGCACCAGCGCCTGCTCCCCCGCGCCGAAGCGGGCGACGAGCAGCGCGTCGCGGCGCGGCTCGCCCCGGTAGCGCGCGGAGTCGCCCCGCACGGAGACGGCCCGCAGGGTGCAGTTCCCGTACCGGGCGCCGTCCAGCACCGTGTCCGCCACCAGCCCGTCCAGCCCCTCGGGGTCGGCGGGCGGCAGGGCGGTGGGCTCGGGGTCGTAGGTGGGCGGCCCGGAGCCGACGTAGTCGGGGCCGGCGGGCGCGGGCGGGGCCGAGGGCAGGAACGGGGGCGGCAGCGGCGGCAGAACGGGAGCGTCCCCGGCCGGCGGCGGTGGCGCGGAGCCGCCGGCGGCCGGCTCCGAGAGATCGGCGTCCCCGGTCCCCGAGGTCGTACGCCCACGCGTCCACACCCGACGCCCGCCGCCGGGCGGGGGCAGCGGAGGGCCGGGCCGGTCGCTCCGAGGGGAGGGCGGGGCGGGCTGTCCGCCCTGCCGCCCGGCCGGGAAGCTCACCGGTCCGGTGGGTATGGCCGGTGGGGGTTCCCACGGGGCCCGTGGCGGGGGCGGGCCGGGGTGGCCCGAGGTGGTGCCGGCGGGGGAAGGCGGCCCGGTGCGGGGAGCGGGGACGCCGACGGGCGCGGGCGTCGGCGGCGGAGGCGTCGGCCCGCCCCGTGTGCCGTGGTCCGGGCCGCGGGCCACCGTCCCCGCCGCCGAGGTGAAGCGGTCGTCCAGGGAATCGGGCGCGGTCGTGGGGCCGGTGTCGTCGGCGGAGTCGTCGTACAGCTGCGCCCACCAGTCGTCGTCATGACCGGCGGGACTTCCCCCCTGCTGACTCATGCTCCTGATTGTCCACCGACGGAGCCGGATGAGAACGGGGCATCGGGAAAATCCGGCGCACCGGCGTGCGCCGGGACGGCGTGTCGGGGGACGGCTCGAACGGTGTTGCGAGGCGGGGTGGCCGAGCGGTCCCACCCCCCACGGGAGAACCGCCCGGCGACGCCACCTTGGCAGAGTGACCGGCGGTACGGCGATGATGTCCCGAGGCGGTTTTGCGCCGTGGCCGTTTTCCGCCACGGGCGGCACCGCGGGCAGTGGTGAGGTTGGTGCTCGGGGAGGGGCGAGGCTGATGCTGGGAGTACTGGGGCTGGAGGACACGCACGAGTCGGCGTACCGGGCGCTGGTGTCCGTGGGCGCGGCCGACGTGCCCGATCTGGCCCGCCGGCTCGCGCTCGGCGAGCAGGAGACGGAACGTGCGCTGCGCCGGCTGGAGCAGAACGGTCTCGCGGCCCAGTCCTCGGCCCGGCCGGGCCGCTGGGTCGCCGCGCCGCCGGGGGTGGCGCTGGGCGCGCTGCTCGCCCAGCAGCGGCACGAGCTGGAGCGGGCGGAGCTGGCGGCGGCGCTGCTGGCCGAGGAGTACCGCGCGGCGGCGGCCGAACCCGCGGTGCACGACCTGGTGGAGGTGGTGACCGGAGCCGCGGCGGTCGCCCAGCGCTTCGTCCAGCTCCAGCTCGGGGCGACCGACGAGGTGTGCGCGCTGGTCACCGACAAACCGGTCGCCGTGACCGGCATGGAGAACGACGCCGAGGAGCAGGCCGCCGGACGCGGCGTCCGCTACCGGGTGGTGCTGGAGCGTTCGGTGCTGGACCTGCCGACCGGCATCACCGAACTGTCCGCCGCGCTCGGCCGCGAGGAGCAGGTGCGGGTGGTGGACCGGGTGCCGACCAAGCTGGTCGTCGCCGACCGGTCCCTCGCCCTGGTCCCGCTCACCGCGCGCTCCTCGGAGCCCGCCGCGCTGGTCGTGCACGCCAGCGGCCTGCTGGAGCTGCTGTCGGGACTGTTCGAGGCGGTGTGGCGCCAGGCGCTGCCGCTGCGGCTGGGCGCCTCGGGGGTGACCGAGCACGGCCCGGACGGGCCCGACGCCACCGACCTGGAGATCCTTTCCCTGCTGCTGGCCGGCCTGACCGACGCGAGCGTCGCCAAGCAGCTCGACCTCGGGCTGCGGACCGTGCAGCGCCGGGTCAAGCGGCTGATGGAACTGACCGGCGTCAGCACCCGGCTCCAGCTGGGCTGGCACGCCTACGAACGGGAGTGGGTGTCCAGGAGGCACTGACCGGCGCCCGCCGCACCCGCCCGCACATCTGCGGACCGCGCGCGGCTCCGGCACCCTGGAAAGATGGGAGCGTGGGACCTCCTGCTGTCCGGGCTGGTGATACTGCTCGGGCTGTGCGGGGTGCTGTTCCCCGGCATGCCCGGGTCGTGGCTGGTGTGGGCCGGGGTCCTGTGGTGGGCGCTGAAGGACCCGCGGCCGCTGGCGTGGGCCGTGCTCGTCGGCGCCACCGTCGTCCTGCTGCTGTCCCTGGCGGTGCGCTGGGCGCTGCCGTCCCGGCGCCGGCGGCTGCGCGCGGACGACGCCACCCGGCGGCTCACGCTCTACGGGGGCGCGGGCGCGGTCCTCGGCTTCGTCCTGATACCGGTGGTCGGCGCGGTACCCGGTTTCATGGGCGGCATCTACCTCGCCGAGCGGCTGCGGCTGGGCCGGCACGGCGAGGCGAGGGCGGCGCTGCGTACGGCGATGCGCGCGGGCGGTTACGGGGTGCTGACGGAGTTCTTCGCCTGCCTGCTGATCACCGCGGCGTGGCTGGGGGCGGTGCTGGCCGGTTAGGGCCTGGGCAGGGTGCCCTCCAGGGCCAGCAGCCGCGTCTTGCGCTCCAGGCCGCCCGCGTACCCGGTCAGGGAGCCGTCGGCGCCGATCACCCGGTGGCAGGGGCGCAGGATCAGCAGCGGGTTGGCGCCGATCGCGCCGCCGACGGCCCGTACCGCGGGCCGGGAGGCCCCGATGCGGGCGGCGATCTCGCCGTACGTCGTGGTCGACCCGTACGGCACGTCGTCCAGGGCGGCCCACACCCGCTCCCGGAAGGCGGTGCCCTCGGCCCGCAGCGGCAGCCGGAACGCGGTCAGCTCCCCGGCGAAGTAGGCGGCGAGCTGCTCCCCGGCGGCCCGGAAGGGCCCGGCGTCGTGCCGCCACCCCTCCTGGACGCCACGGCCGCCCTTCTGCCCGGGCACGGACAGGGAGGTGAGCGCGCCGTCCGCGTCCGCGGTGAGGAGCAGCGGGCCGACGGGGCTGGGCACCTCGGTCCAGTAGGTACCGGTGGTCGCGGCTGTGGTCGTGGTCATGGTCGTCTTCGTCATCGGTGGTTCTCCCACTCTCCTGCTGCGCGCAGGTGGCTCAGGGCGTACGAGCGCCAGGGGCGCCAGGTGTCGGGGACGGCCGCGCCGGGCGGGGCGACGTCCGGGTCGCCGAGGGCGCGGGCGCGGACGACGGCGGCCGTGGCGGCGTCCACGCCCGGTACGGCGAGCAGCGCGCGTTCGGCGTCGCCCCGGTCGGCGCCGGGGTCGAGGCGGACGGCGCCGTCGGCGAGGGCGGCGGCGAGTGCGCCCGGCGCTCCGTACGGCTCCGCCTCGGCGAGGACGCCCGGTTCGGGGAACAGGTGGGTGAGGGTGCCGCACGGCGCGTCCAGTGTCTTGCCGTACCGCTGGACCAGCCGCTCGGCCTCCGCCCGCCCCGCCAGGGCCCGTACGGCGAACTCGTCGGGATCAGCGGTGCCCGGCGAGCGCAGTCCGGGGCGGGCGGCGACCAGCGGGGCCAGACGGGGGTCGGCGCCGAGGCGTTCGTCGACGGCGTACGGGTCGGCGTCGAGGTCGAGGAGCCGGCGCAGCCGCTGTACGGCGGTGGTCAGGTCACGCAGGTCGGTGAGGTGGAGGCGGGCGTCGAGCCAGCCGCCGCTGCCGTTGCGCGTCCCGCCCGGACGCTCGTCGACGGCGACGATCCCGGTGCCGTACGGCAGGCGCAGGGTGCGCCGGTACAGGCGGCGGCCGGTGGGGCCGCTCACCTCCTCGACCCCGGCGACGGCCTCCCGCTGGAGCAGGTCGAAGACCGGCCCGGCCTGGTAGGGCCCCCGGTGGGCGAGGCGCAGCGGGATGCCGGCGGAGGGGGCGCCGGTGCGTGAGCGGGCGGGCGCGGCGGCGCGCAGCTCGCTCGGGGTGGCCGCGTACACGGCCCGGATCGTCTCGTTGAACTGCCGCACACTGGCGAATCCCGACGCGAACGCGATCTCGGTGACCGGCAGGGCGGTGGTCTGCAGCAGGACGCGCGCGGTGTGCGACCGCTGGGCGCGGGCCAGGGCCACCGGCCCGGCCCCGAGCTCGGCGGTGAGCTGCCGCTGCACCTGGCGGGCGCTGTAGCCGAGCCGGCCGGCGAGTCCGGCGACGCCCTCGCGGTCGACGACTCCGTCCCCGATCAGCCGCATGGCGCGGCCCACGACGTCGGCGCGGACGTTCCAGTCGGCCGAGCCCGGCACGGCGTCCGGGCGGCACCGCCGGCAGGCCCGGAACCCCGAGCCCTGCGCGGCGGCGGCGGTCGCGAAGAACCGCACGTTGCTCCGCTTCGGTGTGACTGCCGGGCAGCTGGGCCGGCAGTAAATGCCGGTCGTCTCGACGGCGAAGAAGAACGCCCCGTCGAACCGGGCGTCCCGGCTGCGTACGGCCTCGTACCTGCTGTCCCGCGCCTTCTCGAGCGCCACGTCGTCCGTCTTCACGCCGTCCAGTCTCCGCCAGGCCCGAGGGCCGGGCTGGCGGAAATCGGACATCGCGTCGGCGGGTGTGGCGCAGGTCGCCGGTCTGCCCGGCGGCCGCACCGGCGGCCGTCGCAGCCCGCCGCCGCGGCCGCGGGCGTGTCGTCCGCACGACCGCCGCGACGGAGACGTGCGGACGACGGCGGTCGACGCCCGTCAGAAGGCCGGGGTCAGGCAGCCCGACGCACCGGTCGGGTGCGCCTGGCAGCACACACCGGTCGTGGCCCCGCGCCCCGCGGCGACGTGGCCGCCGGGCCGGCGGAGCCGGGCGGCCGACGGCCGCCCGGCACACGCCCGCGAGACCTCAGCCCGCCAGCGCGCCGCTACCGAAGACGCCCCCGCTTGGCCTCCATCGCCGCCTTCCCGATGGCGTCCCGACGCTTCCACTCCTTGCGCATCTCGGCGCGGAGCCGGGCGTCGGTCTTGGCGACGATGCGCTGGTTCTCCCGCATGAGCTTGCGGAAGCTCTCCAGCCGCCGTTCGGACAGTTCGCCGCCGTCGATGGCGGCGAGGACGGCACAGCCCGGCTCGCTCTCGTGGGCGCAGTCGTGGAACCGGCAGTCACGGGCCAGCTCCTCGATCTCGGCGAACACCTGGCCGACGCCGCCGCCCGCGTCCCAGAGCCCGACGCCCCGCAGCCCCGGGGTGTCGATCAGCACTCCCCCGCCGGGCATGACGAGGAGGTTGCGGGTGGTGGTGGTGTGCCGGCCCTTGCCGTCCATGTCCCGGGTGGCCTGGACGTCCATGACGTCCTCGCCGAGCAGCGCGTTGGCGAGGGTGGACTTGCCCGCGCCGGACTGCCCGAGCAGTACCGCCGTACCGCCGCCGACGACGGCGGCCAGGGCGTCCAGCCCCTCCCCGTGCGCGGCGCTGACGGGCAGCACCGGCACCCCGGGCGCGGCGGTCTCCACGTCCTGGACGAGGTGGGCGAGCGTCACCGGGTCGGGCACCAGGTCGGCCTTGGTGAGGACCACCAGGGGCTGCGCCCCGGACTCCCACGCCAGCGCGAGGAACCGTTCGATCCGGGCGAGGTCGAGTTCGACGGCCAGCGACACGGCGACGATCGCGTGGTCGACGTTGGCCGCGAGGATCTGCCCCTCGGACCGCTTGGAGGAGGTGGAGCGCACGAACGCCGTACGGCGCGGCAGGTACGCGCGTACGTAGCGCGGGGTGCCGTCCGGTTCGACGGCGGCCCAGTCGCCGGTGCAGACGACGCGCAGGGGGTCGTGCGGGGTGACGAACGCGGTGTCGGCCCGCAGGACGCCGTCCGCGGTGACGACGTCGCACTGGCCGCGGTCGACCCGCAGGACGCGGCCGGGCAGCAGCCCTTCGGCGGCGTGCGGCCCGAACGCGTCGGCCCAGTCCTCGTCCCAGCCGTAGGGGGCGAGGGCACAGTGGGCGGTGAAGAGGGAGGTGGAACGGGACGTGGAAGTCAAGGGGTTGGCCCTTCAGGGGGCGGCCCCGGCGACCGGACTCAGCGGGCTGAGGTCAGCCGGTGGCCACGGAGGTGGACGTGATGGGTTCCTGGATGCGGGCAGCGCCCGTCGCAATGACAGCCATCGGTCGACACCTCCTCACTCCTGTGTTCCGCGCCCACGGCGATCACCGTGTGACGTGTGTCAGATTAGCCCGTGGGTACCTCGCCCCGTCAACGCCTTTTCTCGCCGCCGGACCACCCGCCCGCTCACACCTCCACGGGCGCGTCCTCCGGCAGGCTGTCCATGAAGGAGCTGACGGAGAAGACCGCGTTGCCGGCGCCGGGCGGGCCGTAGCCGGGGGGCGAGGAGAGGCCGTAGTCCTCCATGGTCTGGCGGTAGGCCTGGAGGAGGCGGATGTGGTACTCCAGCGGGGCGCCGTCGGGGTTGGTCTTGCCGAGCGGGGTGGTGGGCTCGGGGCACCAGGTGGTGAAGCGGGGCGTGATGCCGTGCGACATGAAGAAGCGCAGGCCCTCGGTGGTGGAGTCGATGGCCTCGTCGACGGTCTTGAAGCCGAAGGGCTCGGCCATCTCCACGCCCGCGACGAAGTTGGGGATGACGTTGCGGGCGCCGAAGACCTCGGTGGAGTCCAGGATGCGCCGGTGCCACTCGTCGCGGCCGACGTAGCGCTCCTTGCCGGGGCAGTACATCTTGAACAGGTACTCGTCCCACACCTCGAAGTTGGGGTGGTAGATCTGCACCCCGTAGTCCTTGAAGCGCTGGACGTCCGGCTTGGGCAGGGCCTGGGCGACGACCTTGCCGATCCAGCGGCCGGGGAAGTGCTCCTCGATGGCCTTGGCGTACCGGCCGTAGAAGTCGGCCTCGTCCAGGCCCTGGACCTTCGACGTGATCGCGCCGCCGGTGAGCGTGTACGCGGTGGAGATCTTGGCGGTGTCGTACTTGTTGATGATGTCCAGCGCCTCGAGGACCTCGTCGACGTCCTTCACGCCGGTGTACGGCCGCCCGGCCGCCTTGTGCTGGCGCCAGTTGTGGTTGATGTCGCAGTACTGGCACTCCTCCTTGGCGCCGAAGTACTGGCAGACGCGGAACGCGGTCAGGTAGATCAGGTAGCCCCACTGGATGGTCGGGGCGACCTCCATGACCGACTTCCCGTTGGAGAGCTTGTGCCGGTAGTACTCGGGCATGGGCGGCACGCCGACGTCGGAGATCCGCTTGCCGTCGAGGTAGAGGCCGAGCTGGTTGTGCTCGTCGGCGGCTACCCGGTAGGGCGAGGACGGGTTCACCCGGACCGAGACGACGGTGCGGCGCAGGTCGTAGGGGCCGCCGGTGAGGATGATCTCCTCGGGCGGCCGGCGCAGCGCGGCCTCGCCCAACTCCGGCAGGGTGCCGTGGTCGAAGGAGAAGATGAAGTACGACTTCGGCTTCACCTCGCCGTCCTCGTTGTCGCTGAGGGCGGAGGGGTCGAAGGCGACACCGCCGCGCAGCAGGTCCTCCTTGAAGACGGCCTCGCGCGGCACGTGCGGGAACCGCTCCATCAGATCCTCGACCAGCGCGGTACGGCTGTCCATCCCGTGTCTCCTCCCAGCTCCGGCGTTCGACTTCTCACGGTATGCCCCCGCCGGTGCGGCTTCCCGCGCGGGGGCCCTCCAGACGCGCGGGGTAGGTTTCCGCGGTATGACCGACATCACCGTGACCAACTGGGCCGGCAACATCACCTACACGGCCAAGGAACTGCTCCGGCCGCGCACCCCGGCCGCGCTGCGGGCCCTGGTGGCGGACAGCGCGCGGGTGCGGGTGCTGGGCAGCGGGCACTCCTTCAACGAGATCGCGGAGCCGGGCGCCGAGGGGGTCCTGCTGTCGCTGGCGGACCTGCCGTCGGAGGTGGACGTCGACTCGGCGGCCCGCACGGTGCGGGTGGGCGGCGGGGTCCGGTACGCGGAGCTGGCCCGGGTGGTGCACGGGCGGGGGCTGGCGCTGGCCAACATGGCGTCGCTGCCGCACATCTCGGTCGCCGGGTCGGTGGCGACCGGCACCCACGGTTCGGGCGTCGGCAACGGGCCGCTCGCCTCGTCCGTGCGCGAGGTGGAGCTGGTGACGGCGGACGGCTCGACGGTGACCGTGGCGCGCGGCGACGCACGCTTCGGGGGCGCGGTGACCTCGCTCGGCGCGCTGGGCGTCGTGACCGCGCTCACACTCGACCTGGAGCCGGCCTACGAGGTCGAGCAGCACGTCTTCACCGAGCTGCCGCTGGACGGGCTGGACGCGGCGGCGTTCGAGGCGGTGATGTCGGCGGCGTACAGCGTGAGCCTGTTCACGGACTGGCGGGCGCCGGGGTTCCGGCAGGTGTGGGTGAAGCGGCGCAGCGACCAGCCGCTGCCCGACTTCCCGTACGCCGCGCCGGCCGCCGATAAGAAGCACCCGGTGCCGGGCATGCCCGCGGTCAACTGCACGGAGCAGTTCGGTGTGCCCGGTCCCTGGCACGAGCGGCTGCCGCACTTCCGCGCCGAGTTCACGCCCAGCAGCGGTGCCGAGCTGCAGTCGGAGTACCTGATGCCGCGCGAGCACGCGCCGGCCGCCCTGCGCGCGATGGACGCGATACGGGAGGTCGTCGCGCCGGTGCTGCAGACCTGTGAGATCCGCGCGGTCGCCGCCGACGGGCAGTGGCTGAGCCCGTCCTACGGGCGTGACACCGTGGCGGCGCACTTCACCTGGGTCGAGGACACGGCGGCGGTGCTGCCGGTGGTGCGGCGGCTGGAGGAGGCCCTGGCCCCGTTCGCGGCCCGCCCGCACTGGGGGAAGGTGTTCACCACCCCGGCCGGTGAACTGGGCGCCCTCTACCCGAGACTGGGCGAATTCCGCGCGCTGGCACATGACCTGGACCCGGCGGGGAAGTTCACGAACGCGTTCGTGCGCGGGGTGCTGGGCGGCTGAGGCGTCGTTGGGGATGTCAGGCCCGTCCGGCCCGGCGGATCGGTGTGAAGAGCGCCGCCACCGCGATGAGGACGCAGCAGGCGCCGGCCGCCAGGGCGACCGGGGTGGTGCCGCGCCGCTCCGCCGCCCAGGTGAGGACGGCCGCGCCGACGGGGGCCACCGAGTACTGCAGGGTCCAGAAGGCGGAGGTGACCCGGCCGAGCAGGTGCTCGGGGGTCACTTCCTGGCGCAGGGACATCGAGCAGGTGCCCGCCATGCCGACGCAGGCCAGGAAGACGGCGCTCAGCAGGGCGACGGTGGCGACGTCGGTTGCCCGGCCCATCCCGGCGAACGCCAGTCCGCAGACGGCGACCGCACCGGTCCAGGTCGGGCCGAAACCCAGCCCGCGGCGCACCCGGGCCACCAGCAGCGCGCCGGTGATGGTGCCGAGGGCGCCGACCGCCATGACGGTGCCGACCGTGCCGTCGTCGTGGCCGAGGTCGTGCTTGAGGTGGTAGATGACCAGGTCGTTGAGGCCGAGGGTGAGGAAGCTGAAGCAGCACAGCAGGGCGGTGAGCGCGCGCAGCACCGGGTGCCGGCGGAGAAAGGCCACGCCGGTGCGCAGGTCCTGCCACAGCCCGGGGCGCTCCCCCTTGTCCGCGTCGGCCCGGTCGTCGGCCGGGCGGGACCGGAAGCGGACGAGGGCGACGAGGGCGGCCGAGACGCCGAAGCTGGCCGCGTCCACGCCGACGGCGGCGGCCGGGCCGGACCAGGCGGCCACCACGCCCGCGCACAGCGGCCCGAGGACACCGGCCGCGGCGGCGGTGGCGTTGAGGCGTCCGTTGGCCTCGGTGAGCTGCTCGGTGCCGACCAGGGAACGCACGACGGTGACGTAGCCGACGGCGAAGAACATGCCGACGGCCTCGCACAGCGGCAGGACGGCGTAGAGGAGCCAGACCTGCGGGCCGAGCAGCCACACCAGGGGGATCAGCCCGTACAGGACCATCCGTACGAGGTCGCAGCCGATGAGCAGCCTGCGGCGGTCCACCCGGTCGACGACGGTCCCCGCGAACACGGCCGCGAGGACCGCGGCGGCACCGCCGACGGCCGTCAGCAGTCCCATCCGCGCGATCGACCCGGTCGCCTCCAGCACCAGCAGCGGCAGGGCGATCAGCGCGAAGGAGTCGCCGAGGACGGAGAGGGTCTGCGCGGCCCAGAAGACGCCGAAGTCCCGTTGCCGCCACAGCGGACGGGTCTTCCCGGAGGAGCGCCCGGCCGCTCGCCCCGTGTCCCGTGCCTCGTGCGTCACCGGGCCGCCGCCGTCCGCCGCCGCCACCCCATGCCGGTCGCCTCCCCCGCGCCGCCCGCTGCCGGGTCCGCGACCACCTTACGGAGCTGTCGTGCCCCGTGCTCGATGGTTACGGAACCGTCAGTGGTCCGCGCAGCACGGTGTCGGGTCCGGGTCCTCGAACGGTACGAGCGTGCCGCCCGCGGCGGGCATGGCGGCCAGGACGAGGCGGCCGTCCTGCCACTGCGGGCGCACGTGGTCCCGGGTCACCAGCGGGGTGTCCGGGGCCGGTTCGCCCGGCGAGCCCAGTACCGTCACGCGGTCGATCGCGGAGCGGGCCAGCAGCTCGGCGACGGTCAGCGTGCCGGTCAGCGCGTCCGCGCCCGGGTAGCGGACGGCCCGGCCGACGGCGTCCCAGGCGCCGTCGCGGACCTCGTGCCCCTGCTCGCGGAGCCGGTCCCGGGCGGCGCGCAGGACCGGCTCCTCGGCGGCGGCCAGCGACAGGGCGACGCGCGGGCGGCCGTCCCGCACCAGGTGTGTGCAGCCGAAGACTCCGTCCGGGAGCCCGAGTTCGGCCACGAGCGCCCGGAGCAGGTGGTCGGCCTCGCGCAGCGTCGTCGCGCCGGTGTCGATGCCGATGGCGTGCGGCGCGGGGGCGGCGGCCGGTGTCATGACGGCAGGATCCACACCGGGTTCGAGTAGAACCACAGGTCGCGCCACGGGTCGGCGTCGCCGACGACGTCGATGGCGGGGCCCGCCGGGTCGACCTTCGCGCCCAGCGCGCCGACGGCGGAGCGGTTGCCGTCGGTGCCGCGGGTGCGGAGGTAGACGGGGCGGTCGACGCGGCCGAGGTCGTAGGTGAGGCGGACGGTGCCGGTGTCCTTGCCGACCTCGTACGACTTGACGACGCGGGCGGTCGGCGCGGTGAAGGTGTCCTGGTCGGCGACCGGGCCGGTCACGTCGCCCTGGATGACGTCGACGCGGGCGAGCTTCGGTGTGAACCCGGCCCAGTTGGGGCCGCCGGCGAGGGCGACGTCCATGGACAGGGTGACGCGGGTGCCCTTGCGGACGTGCAGGGCGCCGCCGAGGGTGGCCCAGCGGCCGCCGCCCGAGACGCGGACGTCGAGGCCGCTGATGAGCTGCCCGTGGTCGACCCAGATGCGGCCGGCGCGGATGCCGTCCATGACGGCGGCGTAGGAGAAGCCGTCGGAGCCGACGTGGGTGCGGCTGTACTGACCCGGCCAGTAGTCGCCCTGGGTGACGTCGATCTGCCCGGCGTAGACCGGATCGTCGTAGCGGCCGTCGGCGTTGAAGTCGCCGCCGCCGCGGGCCGCGGTGTCGGCGTACACCTGGTGGGAGTCGGAGTTGGCGGTGATCCACCAGGGGCGGCCCTCGGCGATGAGACTGTCCCACAGGCCGCCGACGGTGGCGGTCATCCAGTCGAAGCCGCCCCAGGTGCGGTAGCTCTCCAGCGGGTAGCCGGGGAAGGAGTTGGCGCCGGGGCTGCCGTCGTAGATGCCGCGGGCGCGGCCCATGCCGAGCGGCTTGGGGAGGCCGGCGGCCTGGTGGCCGGGGGCGCCCTCGAAGCCGACGGCGATCTGGTGGTGGCGGGAGGTGGCGTCGCGCCAGGCGCGGATCTCGTGCGGGGAGTCGATGCCCTTGCGTGCCGGGTGGTTGGCGAGCATCAGGGCGTCCTTGACCTTGCGCCGCTTTACCTGGTCGGCGAGGAAGGACAGGCCGGCGACCGCGAGGGCCTCGTTGGCGGGCGTGGAGTCGCCCGCGCCCTTCACGCTTCCGTCGTAGCCGGTCTCGAACTGCTTGAGGACGGAGACCTCGTGACGGCCGGGGTGGACGAAGACGGTGCCGTGCTCGGCGGCCGGGATGTTCCACTCCAGGCCCTGGAAGACGAGGGTGTCCTCGTAGGCGTCGCGGGCCTCGCGGATGTCCGGGTTGACCTTCTCCACACCGATCTTGGCGTGGGTGACGCTGCCGTGGTCGGTGATGACCAGCCAGTCCATGCCGTGCCGGGCGCCCTGGCGGACCTGGTCGACGACGCGGTACTTGCCGTCGCTGCTGTACTGGGTGTGGATGTGGTGGTCCCCGGCGAGCCAGAGGAATCCCTTCCCGCGGCGTCCGTGGCTCGCGGCCCGCGCGGGAGCCGCGGCGGCGGTCTGGGTGAGGACGGTGCCGGCGGCGAGTCCGGCGCCGAGCAGTCCGGCGCGGCGCAACAGGCCTCTGCGGGACTGCTGTTCGGGGCTGAGGGCCTCGTCGGGGACGGACGCGTCGAAGGCGGCGGGAAGGGCCGGCGCGGTCTCGTGGTCGTGGTGGTGATCGTGGTCGTGCGGGTGTGCGTGTCCGTGCCCCATGGAAGCCCCTCCTGGATACCGCCGCCGTGCGCGGCTCCGAGGAGGATCGAGGCGGAAGATGAACGTTGAACGACCCGAAGGTGAGCCTCGCGTGCCACCACGCCTGCCCTAGCATGAAACCTAGGAGCCCTAGGAAGCAGAGAAGGTGGCACATGCCCCGAGCGGGTCTTACCACCGACCGCGTCGTCGCGGCCGCCGCCGATCTCGCCGACGCGACCGGCTTCGAGAGCGTCACCGTCTCCGCGCTCGCCCGGCACTTCGGGGTGAGGGACGCGAGCCTGTACACCCACGTGCGCAACCTCCAGGACCTGCGTGTCCGCGTCGCGCTGCTGGCCGGCGGCGAGCTGATCGACGAGATCGCGGCGGCGGTGGCCGGGCGGGCCGGCAAGGAGGCGCTGGCCGCCTTCGCGGGCGCCTACCGCTCCTACGCCCTGCGCCACCCCGGCCGCTACGCCGCGACCCAGATCCGCGTCGACCAGTCCCTGGTCGCCGACTCCCCCGCCCTGCGCCGCACCGCCGAGATCACCCACGGCATGCTCCGCGCCTACGGCCTCACCGAACCCGACCTCACCGACGCCGTGCGCCTGCTGCGCAGCACCTTCCACGGCTACTGCGCCCTGGAGGCCACCGGCGGCTTCGGTGCCCCGCGCGACGTACGGGCGTCCTGGGACAAGGCGGTCGAGGCACTGCACGTGGCGCTGACGCACTGGCCGCGCGAGGGGCCGGGCTCGGCCGACGGCTAGTCAGCCCAGGGCCCGCACCTCCTCGTACGTCGGTGCCGCCCCGCCCGGCACCCTCCCGGCACGCACGTCCTCCACCGCCTCCAGGGCGGCACCCAGCGCCCGCCGGTAGAGCAGCGAGCCGAGGCTGACGCGGCCGACGCCCAGGTCGGCGAGGTGCGGCAGGGCGGGCCCGGCGGGCGAGTGGAGGACGTTCAGCGGGACGTCGCCCAGGTGGGCGACGAGGTCGCCGATCGCGCCGGGATCGGTGAGACCGGGGACGAAGACCCCGTGGGCGCCGGCCTCGCGGTAGGCGTCCAGGCGCCGCACCGTCTCCGGGAAGGAGCCGTCGCCGGACCAGTACGTGTCCGTACGGGCGTTGACGAACAGGCCGGGGGCCGCCGCACGGACCGCGGCGATCTTCGCGGCGTGCCGGTCGGCGGGGCCGAGGGCGTCCTCCAGGTTGACGCCGACGACGCCGACCGCCGCCAGCTCCCGCGCGAACTCCCCCACCTCGTCGGGGTCGTCGCTGAAGCCGTCCTCCGCGTCGACGGAGAGCAGGAACGGTCCCGAGCCCAGGGTGAGGGCCAGCCGCAGTGTCTCGTCGCGGGTCGCCGACGCCCCGTCCGGCAGCCCGGCCGCCGCCGCCACGCCCAGGCTGGTCGTGCCGACCGCCCGGAACCCGCGCGCGGCGAACGCGTACGCCGAGGCGTGGTCCCAGGCGCACGGCAGCAGCAGCGGCTCACCGGCGCGGTGCAGACCGGCGAACGCGGTCACGACAGGTCACCCACCGCGTCGGCGTAGTACACGGACTCCTCGAGGTGCTCGGCCAGCCGGCGGAAGCTCCAGCCGTCGCCGGGCGAGTGGTCGAGCTGCTCCTCGGTGAGCGCGTCGAGGCGGTTGGCCCAGATCCGGGCGAGCCGGGTGAGGCGGCTGCGGGCCTCGTCGAGGTCGTCCTGGGTGAAGGGGGCGAGGTCCGCCGCCGTGGTGACCATGGAGGCGTGCCAGTGGTCGGGCTGCGTCTCCTCCCCCGCCAGCCGCGCCTCCATCTCGGCGAGGTGGTCGACCATGTGGTCGGCGACCCGGCGGACCGCCTTGTGCGGGGTGTGGACGCGCCCGTCGACGTGGGCGGGCCGTCCGTCCCAGCGGGTCCAGGTGGCGGCGAGGGCGAGGACGTGTTCGACCATGCCGGTGACGGTGCCGGCGGGCGTGGCGGGGGCGGTGGTGGCGGTGTTCGTGTCGCTCATGCCCGCGACGCTACGGGCCGGTCGTTTCGGCCCCCGCCGAAGTGTTCTCGCCGCGCCGCGCCGGCCTCCGGCCGCGTCGCCACCGGAGGCCGGACACTCAGGTGTGCCGTACGGCGCCGTGCGGCACCAGGCGTTGAGCGACGAGTGCGTCGCGGACCAGACCCGCGTAGACGGTGGCGCCGTGCGCGGAGGTGTGGGTGTTGTCCCGCTTCTCGTCGTAGAGGTAGAGCGACTTGGAGCCCTCCACGCCGAGCGACTCCACGAGCGCCTTGGTCTTCGCGGTCAGGTCGATCAGCGGCACGTCCTCGGCGGCGGCGACCGCGCGGACGACGGCCGGGTGGTCGACGCCGAGGCCGTTGACGAGCAAGGCCGTGTCGTTGTTCAGGGTGCCGTCGGCGCTGAACCAGCGGCGCACGACCGGTGTCACGAGCACGGGGCGTCCGCCGCGCTCCCGGACGCCCGACACCAGGGTCTCCAGGTTCGCCCGGTAGGTCGCCTCGTCGGTGGTCTTGTCGTTGTGCGCGAGCTGGACGAGCACCAGATCGCCGGGACCGATGAGCGGCTGTACGGTGCCCCACATCCGCTCGTCGGCCAGGTAACTGACCGTGCTCTCCCCCGAGTCGGCATGGTTGGCGACGGACAGGCCCTTGCGGAGGTACTGCGGCAACTGCTGGCCCCAGCCGGAGTAGGGCGCGCCCGGCTGGTCGCAGACGGTGGAGTCCCCGACGAGGAGGATCTGCCGCGCGTGGCGGGCGGGGGTCACCCGGATGCCGGCGAGGGCGGGGGCCGAACCGCCGATCACCAGGTCCAGGCCCGGGCTCCCGACGGGCCCGGCGGGTTCACCCTCGGGCGTGCGGACGTCCACGGTGAAGCTGCGGACGGCTCGCTCCCCGGCCTCCGTGGCGGTCTCCGGCAGCAGGGACCGTCTGGTCTCGCCGCTGACCGAGGTACGGGCGGCGTCCTCGCCCCCGAGCAGCACCTGCACGTCGTACGTGCCCGGCGGGACGTCGAAGTGGCAGGCGGTGGCGGTGCAGCCGGCCGTCCCGAGGGAGCGGCCCTGGGCGGCCTCGGCGGCATGGGCGGGTACGGCCGTCAGGGCGCCGGCGGCCAGTGCGGCGGCCACCAGCGCGGCCGCGGCGACGCGTCTCAAGCCCGCCCCCTCGCCGTGTCGGCGACCGGGACGCCGAAGTCCGGCGTGCCGTCCGCCTTCCAGCGCAGCCGCTGGATACGGGTGTGCCGGTTGGGGTCGTTCAGCGGGTCGCCGTCGATCTCCTTGTACTGGCGGGCGTGGTAGACGAGGACGTCGGTGCGGCCGTCCCGGTCGACGGTGAAGCAGTTGTGGCCGGGACCGTACTGGCCGGTGCTCTCGTTGCTGGTGAAGACGGGGACCGGGGACTTGGACCAGTTGGCCGGGTCCATCAGGTCGGCGTCCGCGTCGGCCGTCAGCAGGCCCATGCAGTAGTTGGCGTCGGTGGCGCTGGCCGAGTACGTCATGAACAGCCGTCCGTTGCGGGCGATGACCGCCGCGCCCTCGTTGACCTTGAAGCCGACGCACTCCCAGTCGTACTCGGGCGTGGACAGGCGTATCTGGGGGCCTTTCAGCGTCCAGGGGTTCGCCATCTCGGACAGCCACAGGGCGGTGTTGTTGTCCATGCCGGGCTCGTGCTGGGCCCAGGCCAGGTAGCGGGTGCCGCGGTGGGTGAATGTGGTGGCGTCGAGGGAGAACGTCTCCCAGGCGGTCTTCACCTGGCCGCGCTCGACCCAGGTGCCCCGGAAGGGGTCGCGGTGGGCGTTCTCCAGGACCCACATGCGGATGTCCCAGACGCGTTCGGCGGGCGCGGCGGCGAAGTAGATGTACCACTTGCCGCCGACCCGGTGCATCTCCGGCGCCCAGATGTGCGCGCCCATGTCGCCGGTGGCGTGCTTGCGCCAGATCACCGACTCGCGGGCGGTGCCGAGGCCGCCCAGGGTGCGGGACCGGCGCAGGACGATGCGGTCGTACTCGGGGGCGGTCGCCGTGAAGTAGTAGAAGCCGTCGGTGTGACGGCGGATGTGCGGGTCGGCGCGGTTGCGGACGAGCGGGTTCACGTACGGGGCCGTTGTGCCGGGAGCGGCGGAGGCGACGGCGGGGACGGCCGTCAGGGCTCCCGCGGCCACTGCGCCCTTCAGCAGCAGGCGTCGGCCGGGGACTGCGGGCTGGGTGGGCGGTGCTTCGTCGGCGCGGCTCATACGGGCTGCCTCTCGACGGGGAGTCCGGCACGCCTGGTTCGGCATACCGAACGCCATCTGTGATTACGAACGTCGAAAAGGTAAGGGTGTGACAGGGGAAGGTCAACGGGTCCGGCACCGGCGGCCCGCCCGGCCGTGGACCCGACCCTGGAACCCGGCCCAGGACTTGGCCCTAGGTCACCAGCCCGTGCCGGTAGGCGTAGACGACGGCCTGGACGCGGTCGCGCAGGTCGAGCTTGGACAGGATGCGGGACACGAAGGTCTTGACGGTCTCGGGGCTGATGACGAGCGCCGCGGCGATCTCGCCGTTGGACAGGCCGTCCGCGATGAGGCGCAGCACCTCCAGTTCACGAGGTGTCAGCGGAACGTCCCGGGCGCCGCCCTCGGCGGGCCGGATGCGGGCGGCGTACCGGCCCACGAGGCGGCGCGTCACCTCGGGGTCCAGCAGCGCCGAGCCCAGGGCGACGGTGCGGATGCCGTGCAGCAGCCGGTCCGGCGGGGCGTCCTTGAGCAGGAACCCGCTGGCTCCGGCGCGCAGTGCCTCGTAGACGTACTCGTCCAGGTTGAAGGTCGTCACGACCAGCACCTTCACGGGGTGCTCCACCCTGGCACCGGCCAGCAGCCGGGTGGCCTCGATGCCGTCGAGCACGGGCATGCGCACGTCCATCACGACGACGTCGGGGCGGAGCCGCCCGGCCAGTTCCACGGCGGTCCGCCCGTCCCCGCACTCGCCCGCCACCGCCAGGTCGGGCTGCGCGTCGATGATCGTCGACAGCCCCGTGCGGATCAGGACCTGGTCGTCGCAGACCAGCACCCGGACCGGCGCGCTCATACCGGGCTCCCCCCGGGTATCCGCGCCCGCACCAGGAAGCCGCCGCCCGTCCGGCGGCCCGCGCTGAAGTCGCCGCCCAGGACGCCGACCCGTTCGCGCAGGCCCTCCAGTCCCCGCCCGCTGCCGCCGGGGGAGCCGGCCCGCGAACCGGAACCGTCCGTGCCGACTTCCACGGTGATCTCCCTCTCGCCGTGCCGCACCAGGACCGAGGTCCGGCCGCCGTGGTCGTACTTGAGCGCGTTGGTCAGGGCTTCCTGGACGACCCGGTAGGCCACCAGGTCGGCGCTGCCGGTGGAGGCCGGCGGCGTGCCCTCCTCGGTGAACTCCACGGGCTGCCCGGCCCGCCGGGTCTGCTCGACGAGGGTGAGCACCCGACCGACGGGCGGCGTCCGGTCCTCGCCGCCGTGACCGGTGCCGTGGTCGGGGTTGAGCAGGTCCAGCAGGTGGCGCAGATCGGTGATGGCGCGCCGGCCGGTGTCGCTGACGGCGGTCAGTGCCTGGTCGAGCCGGTCGGGCGCGGCGGTCAGGTACCGGGCCGCCTCGGACTGCACGACCATCGCCGTCACGTGGTGGGTCACCACGTCGTGCAGTTCGCGGGCGATGCGGGTGCGTTCGGCGTCGCGGGCGTCCTCGGCGACGCGGCTGCGGCGTTCGGCCTCCGCGACCCGGGCGGAACGCATCCACGCCCCGATGCCCCAGGCCAGAGCCAGGGCCAGATGGAAGGTGACGAACTCGGCCACGGGGTCCCCGGGGCCGAGCCGGTGGAGGGCGACCGCGAGGGCCGCGTACGCGACGGTCGCGGCCACCGGGGTGGCCCGCCGGTACCTTTCCAGGTAGGACCCCGCGCTCAGCAGCGCGATGGGCAGCGCGGTGCCCGCGAAGAGGTGGTAGCCGCGCAGCTGGTCCAGGGCGAAGCCGCACGACACCAGGGCGAGGCAGACAAGCGGCCACCTGCGGCGCAGGGCGAGCGGGAGGCACTGGAGGACGGCCGCCGCGGCGGCCAGCGCGTCGGCGGGCCGGGTCGGCAGGCCGCCGACCTCCGTGCCGTTGCCGTGGAGGCCCGGCACGACCGACGCGAGAAGGAGCAGCAGCCCGAGCGGGAGGTCCCGGACCGTGACGTCGAGCCGGCCCCACAGCTCCGGGACACGCCGACCAACGATCACCGGGGCAGTTTAGCGGGGGAGTTGGCGCCCGCGGCCCGCCGGGCGCCGAAGGGCACGATGTTCCCGCGCCGGTGCGCCAGCCACAGGAACACCAGCGTCAGCAGCGCCCCGAAGCCCACCGAGTACACGCTGCCCTCCGGTCCGAAGTCGCCGCCGGTGAGCAGCTTCGGACCCGACATCGTGGCGTCCAGCAGGCCCTCGCTGGTGCCGTTGCCGGAGACGACGGTGCTGAAGACACCGCCCGCGGCGAAGTTCCAGCCGAAGTGCACGCCTATGGCGAGCCACAGGTTGCGGGTGGCGGCGTACACGGCGGCGAGCATGAAGCCGGCCTCGACGGCGATGGCGACGGCGCCCCACAGGGTGGCGTCCTCGTTGAGCAGGTGCGAGAGCCCGAACACCAGGCCGGTCAGTCCCAGCGAGAGGTAGGTGCCGAGGTGCTCCTCGATGATCCGGAACAGCACCCCGCGGTACAGGACCTCCTCGGTCGCCGCGGCACCGGCCATGAATCCGACCATGCCCACCGCGCCCGGCACCGACCCGAGGCCGTGCACGTCGTAGTGCCCGGAGGCGAAAAGGTTCACGATGACGGCCGTGAACATCCCGGCGCCGATCAGCGTCCCCCAGCCGGCCTTGGCCGGGGCGTCTGCCAGGGCCACGTCCAGGGCCCGGCGGCGCTCGGTGCGCCGCACCACCCAGGCGTACACGTAGACCACCAGCGCGGCCGCCGTGAGACCGACGACCAGGGTGAGCCAGTCGTTGTCCTTCACCGCGTTGATGCCGATGCCGCCGACGGCGTACGCCGCCAGCACGGCCAGGAACTGCCAGACGAACCTCACGGGGGACCCCTTCTCCGGGCCGCGGCCGGTGTGCCGCGGGCCGCACTGGACGCTACGGACCGGGCGGCCCCGGATCGTCACCCCACGGTGGACACCTCGCCGTAGCTCGCACGGGGGACAAGCCCGCAGGCCGTGCCGCCGGCTGACTAACCTCGTTGCCATGACCAGCGACTTCGCCGACGCCCTCGCCTCCGGCCGCCCCCTCGTGCTCGACGGCGGCATGTCCAACCAGCTGGAGTCGGCGGGCCACGACCTGAGCGACGACCTGTGGTCGGCACGGCTGCTCGACGAGGACCCCGAGGCGGTCACCGAGGCGCACCTCGCCTACTTCGAGGCGGGCGCGGACGTGGCGATCACCGCGAGCTACCAGGCCACGTTCGAGGGGTTCGCCCGGCGCGGGACCGGCCGTGGGCGCGCCGCCGAACTCATGGGCCTGAGCGTGGAGTCGGCGCGGGAGGCGGCGCGCCGCGCACGGGCGGACCGCCGCCTGTGGGTGGCCGCGTCGGCGGGTCCCTACGGGGCGATGCTCGCGGACGGCTCCGAGTACCGGGGCCGGTACGGGCTGACGGTCGCGGAGCTGGAGCGCTTCCACCGTCCCCGCCTGGAGGTACTGGCCGCCGCCCGGCCGGACGTGCTCGCGCTGGAGACCGTTCCCGACACCGACGAGGCGGCGGCGCTGCTGCGGGCGGTGCGCGGACTGGGCGTGCCGGCCTGGCTGTCGTACACCGTCGCGGGCGGCCGCACCCGCGCGGGCCAGCCGCTGGAGGAGGCCTTCGGGCTGGCCGCGGACGCGGAGGAGGTGATCGCCGTGGGCGTGAACTGCTGCGCCCCCGGCGACGTCCCCGGCGCCGTGGAGACCGCCGCCCGCGTCACCGGGAAGACGGTTGTCGTTTACCCGAACAGCGGAGAGGCCTGGAACGCTGAGGCGCGGTCCTGGACGGGGCGTTCCTCGTTCGACGCCGGACAGGTGCGCCGGTGGCGGGCGGCCGGCGCCGGGATGGTCGGCGGCTGCTGCCGGGTGGGGCCGGAGACGATCAGGTCCGTCGCGGCGGCTCTGGCACCGGCGTGACCGGCGGCCGGTGGCCCGGTCGCCGCGGGGAGCTCGCCCTGCCGTGGCCGGCGCGGCATGTGCCAGGATGACGTGAACTGGCGTTCGGGGGGACGGGTTCGACAGGGGGAGACCGATGGAACACGGGGGGCGGCCCGGACGGCGGGCGGTGCCCGGGGCGGTGGTGGCCGCCGGGGCGGTCGCGGCGCTGGCGGTGGCCGCGCTGGTGCTGCGGCCCGAGGAGGGGCTGCTGGACTCCGACGGCAAGGGCCCGCTGGGCCACTGGGGCTTCGTCGCGATCGGGGCGTCCGTCGCCTGGGCGGTCGCGGTCATGAAGACCGTCCAGCGCCTGCGTCCCCGGTTCAACAGCTACCGTGCCTCGCTGCCGCCGGGCGAGGAGCGGCTGCGGGAGATCGCCGCGCCGCTGCTGTTCGCCGGGGCGGGCGTCATCGGCGTCCTGGCCCTGGTCCTGCACCGGTTCTCCACCGGCGGTGACCAGTCCTCCCCGCCGCCGGTCCTCCCGGCGCCGCTGCCCACCCAGCCGGTCCCCGGCGAGCCGATGCCCGGACAGGACCGGGCAGACCCGGGGCACGACGCGTCACTCCCCCTCTACCTGGTGCTCGGCCTGCTGGCGGCGGTGGTCGTCGTGCTCGTCGTGGTGGCCGTCGTACGACGGCTGCGACGCCTCGGGCTCAGGGTGCCGCAGCGCCCCGCCCGCGCGGCCCCGGTGACCGAGGACGACGACGCGCGTCTGCTGCTGTCCGCCGTGCGGTCGGGCCGCCGCGCCCTCGCCGACACCGGCGACGCCCGCGCGGCCGTCATCGCCTGCTACGCCGGGATGGAGGACGCCCTCGTCGCGTCGGGCGTGGCCCGGCACGCCTCCGACAGTCCCGCGGACCTGCTCGACCGCGCCGTCACGGCAGGGCTGGCACCGGGCCCGGCCGCACCGCGCCTGACCGCGCTGTTCCGAGAGGCCCGCTTCTCCTCCCATCCGATGGACGCCTCCCACCGGGAGGCGGCGGCCGACGCCCTGGAGGAGATCGACTCGCTGCTGGCGGAACGGGAGGGCGCGCGGTGAACCGGCCGACGGAGGGCACCCCCGACATCCCCGACATCCCCGACATCCCCCGAGGGGACATGCTCACGCTGGGCCGGCTCGGGCTGCTCGGCGGCGCGGTCGCCGGCTCCGGCGTCCTGCTCGTCCTGCTCCTCGACGGCCCCGGGGCGGCCGGCGCCCTCCTGGCCCTGCTCGTCGTCGTGGCGCTGGTCGTCACCCGGTACGTCGCCGGGGCGGACGCCTTCGACTCCGGACACCGGGGCGAGGTGCGGCTGCTGCGGACGCGGGCGCCGGGCATGGGCGAGTGGCGACGGAACGTGGGGACCGCGACAGGACCCGACGGCGCCCTCTACTACCGCGCGGTGCTCCGGCCCGAGCTGCGCCACCTGTACGCCGCCGCGCTCGCCGAGCACCACCACGTCTCGCTCGACCAGCAGCCCGAGCGGGCGGCCGAGTTGATCGGCCCCGAGCTGTGGCCGTGGCTCGGGCCCGAGCCGCCCGGCACCGGGCCCGACGGCGAGGTCCCCGTCGACGTACTGCGCCGCCTCGTCGACCGCCTCGAAACCCTCGGCGCCCCCGCGACCAGAACCGCGCACCCCGCACCCCGCACCGGTAAGGAACAAGCGACGTGACGACTGACCCCACGCCCCAGCTTCGCACCGCCGAACAGGTCGGCGAGCAGGCCGGCGCCGTACTGCGCGAGATAGGCCGCGCCGTCGTCGGCAAGCCGGACGCCCTCGAACAGGTGATGCTGGGCGTACTGGCCGGCGGCCACGTCCTCCTCGAAGACCTGCCGGGGCTCGGCAAGACCCTCCTCGCACGGTCCTTCGCCACCACCCTCGGCCTGGACTTCCGCCGCGTCCAGTTCACGCCCGACCTGCTGCCGTCGGACGTCACCGGAACACCGCTGTACGACCAGCGCACCGGTGAGATGGTCTTCCACCCCGGGCCCGTCTTCACCAACCTCCTGCTCGCCGACGAGATCAACCGGACGCCGCCCAAGACGCAGGCCGCGCTGCTGGAGGCGATGGCCGAGTCACAGGTGACGGTGGACGGCGAGACCCGCCCACTCGCCGACCCGTTCGTCGTCATCGCGACCGCCAACCCGGTGGAGTACGAGGGCACGTACTCCCTGCCCGAGGCGCAGCTCGACCGGTTCCAGCTGCGCGTGCGGATGGGCTACCTGACCGCCGGGCAGGAACTGGCGATGCTGCGGGCCCGGATCGACCGGGCCGCGCCCGAGGCCGTCCTCGAAAGCCTCGCGGGACCGGCCGACGTCAGGGCGTGGCGCGCCGTCGTGGAACGCGTGGAGATCGACGACGACCTGCTGGAGTACGCCGTCGCCCTCGTCGGCGCGACCCGCGACCACCCCCAGATCAGCATCGGCTCCTCACCGCGCGGCGGGCTCGCCCTGGTCCAGCTGGCGCGCGCCCGCGCCGTGCTGGACGGCCGCGACTACGTCGTCCCGGAGGACGTGAAGGCCCTCGCGGTGCCGGCGCTGGCCCACCGGGTGTCGCTGCGGCCCGAGTTGTGGGTGCGCGAGGTGTCCACGGACGACGTGCTGCGCGAGATCGTCGGCGGTGTCGCCACGCCGACGACCCGGCGCACGGCCGCCACCGTCGCCAACGCCCCGTCATGACCGCGCCGCCACCGGACGCCGGGGTGGTCCGCGCCCTGGAGGGGCGCACCGAGGCGGCGCAGCCACCGCCACCGCCGCCCTCCGGGCCGCGCCCGAGCGAGCGGACGCTGCGCCTGCTGACCGTCGCCGTCGTCGCGCTGTCGGCCGCACTGCTCACCGGGCGGGCCTGGCTGCTGGCGCTCGCGGCGGCACCGCTGGTGCTGCTGGCGCTGGCACTGCCCCGCACCCGGCACCCCCGGCGCGTCGAGACGACGGCGACCGTCGAACCGAGCCGCTGCTTCGAGGGCGACACCGTCACCCTGCGCGTCTCGGTGGCCCACGACGGGGACGCCGTCCGCCTCGACCCCGGCGTCACGCTCGGCCCCGGCCTGCGGCTCGACGAGGTGGTCGTCGGCCCGTCGTCCGTCACGCTGCGCCACACCGCGCTGCACTGGGGCCGCTGGTCGCTCGGCCCGGTGGACCTCGACGTGTACGACGCCGGGGGCACCGTGCGCCGCACCGTGCGGGTGGCGGAGCAGGAGGTGGCCGTCTTCCCGCACGCCGCGCAGGCGCGGTTCACCCCGATCCCGGTACGGCTGCCGCAGCGGCTCGGCGAGCACGCCTCGCCGCAGGCCGGGGAGGGCGTCGAGGTCATCGGAGTGGCCCCCTGGGTGCCCGGGGAACGGCAGCGGCGCATCCACTGGCCGTCGACGACCCGGCGCGGGTCCGTGCAGCTGCACCGCTTCGCGGCCGAGCGGGCCGCCGACACGGTGATGCTGATCGACGCGTTCGGGGACGTCGTCGACCCGGTGACCGGGCTGTCGTCCCTGGACGAGACGGTGCGCGCCGCCACCGGACTCACCCGGGCCTACCTGCGCACCCACGACCGGGTGGGGGTCGTCTCGACCGGCGGCACCACGCGGTGGCTGGCGCCGGGCACCGGCGACGCGGCCTTCTACCGCATCGTGGAGAGCGTCCTCGACGTGCGCAAGGACCGCCGCTTCGACGCGCCCGGCCTGGAGCGGCTGCCGCCGCCCGCGCTGCCGGAGGGAGCGCTCGTGTACGTGTTCACGCCGCTGAGCGACGCACGGATGCTGAAGGTGCTGCGCGATCTCCAGGAGCGCGGGCGCCGCCCGGTCGTCGTGGAGATCCCGAGCGGCGACCCGCAGGTCGAGCCCGGGGACACGGCGGGCGAGCTGGGGCTGCGGCTGTGGCACGCGGAGCGGGACGCGATGCGTTTCGCCCTGCGGGACAGCGGGGTGCCGGTGGTGCGGCACGTCGTGGGTGAGTCGTTGGACCTGGCCCTGGCGCCGCTGCTGTCGGGCCGGATCGGTGGAAGGGGGCGCGCGGGATGACGATGCTCGACGCACGGGTCGGTTTCCGCGAGTACCTGGGGTACTGGGCCGGCACCCTGCCGGTGCGGGTGCTGGGCGCGGCGGCCCTCGCGATGGCGTGGCGGCCGTGGGCGACGGTGAGCGGTGCGCCGGACGCCGTCCTGTTCGGGTGCGCGGTCGCGTTCGCGGTGTGGGCGGCGCCGTCCCTGGACCGGCGCCCGTCGCTGGAGTCCGCGCGGTGGTCGTACCGCCTGCTGCGCCACCGTACGACGGTGCTGGCGGGCGGTGTCGTGGTCGTCGCGGCGTCCTCCGGCGATCCTGCCTGGTGGGAAGGCGCCTGCGTGGTAGCGCTGCTGGTCGCCTACCTGGTGACGAGTGAGACCTGGCCGTGGCGTTGGGGGCGCGGGACCGGGCGCGTGTGGGCGGAAGCGGTCGCGGCCTGCGCCGGGGCGGGCGTGGTGCTGGTTGCCACGGTGGTTCCGGTGAGCGGTGCCGGGGGCGGGCTGGGGCGCGTGATCGCGGCCGCGGTGGTGGGCTTGGCGGCGGTCGGGGGCGTAGTGCTGTGCGCCCGGTGGCGGGGACGGAATGCAGGAACTGCTGGACCTCGTTGATGAAGTGGCCGTGGGGCCGCCCGCTTCTTGGCCAGTGTCGTGCTTCCGCGAGCCGAGTAAAGGGCGCTCCCTGCGGTCGCGTCGGCTGCGCCGATGGGCCTGCGGCCCACCCTTGACTCGGCCCGCTCCAGCACGGGTGAGAAGCGTGCGGGCGGCCGGAGGGGAACGGGTGGCCTGGGTGCGTCGGTCCCTTCCGCCGGCTGCGTACGCGTTGGGCGTGCGGGGCGCGTCAGCGTCTCGCCGGCACGCCGCCTCGGCTCAGCGGCGAACGGCGGGTGGGTGGTGAGGAGGAGTGGGAGTGGATTGAGGGCGGGGGAGCTGCGGGTCGGGGGTGGTCTGGAAAATGGATGACACTTCGGGCCGAAGTGTCATCCATTTTTGGAGGGTGGTCCGGGGGTGGTCCTGTGGTGCCCGCCCGGGTTGGCCGCTGGGACGGCGTGGCGTGCCGCCACCAGGGCTGGTGCGTACCGCCCACCGGGGGTTAGCCGCTGAGCCGGGGCGGCGTGCTGGCGAGGCGCGAGCGCGTACCGCCGTCGCCGGGTGCGTACGCAGGGGACGGCTGACCGTGAACCCGGTTCGGCCACCCGTCTTTCCGGGCCGCTCGCTCGCTTCTGACCCGTGGTGGAGCGAGCCGAGTCAAGGGTCGGCCGCAGGCCGATCGCCGAAGGCGACGCGCAGCGCCCTTTACTCGGGTCGCGGAGGCACGACACTGCCAAGGAAGCGGGCGGCCCCAACGGTCACTCCTCCAATGCCCTACGCATCACCCAGCTCGCACCACGTGACCTTGCCGGGGTCCCGCTCCCCGACGCCCCATTTGCCGGCCAGTTCCGACACGAGCAACAGGCCACGGCCTCCCTCGCTCCACTCCGCCCCGAGCACCAGTGGCACAGCCGGCACGCCGTCCCCGCTGTCGTGCACCTCGACGCGTACGCCGCCTTCCGCCAAGGGCAGCAGCCGGAGCAGGAAACCACGGCCGGGCGGCACGCCGTGCACCAATGCGTTGGTGGCCAGTTCACTGACGCACAGCACGACATCGTCCGCGCGCTCGCGCACACCCCACGCGGCGAGCGCCTCGCGTGCGAACGCCCGTGCGGCGGGGACGGACCGGCGCTCCCGGCGGTAGAAGCGCTCGCGTGGGGACGGGGGTTGATTTTCGTTGTTCACGTGACGAGGGTCACGCTCCGTGGCCATGATGAGACAGAGCGCACGGCCGTACAGCCGACCTGTACGGGTGCGCGACGGTGAACGTACGCGGTCGGGTGGGGAGTTCGACCTCATGGGCACGACGACACGGAGGAACGCCTCCGCGATGAAGATGGTGGGGGCGCTGCTCGCCCTCTACCGCCAGGCCGCCGGGCACACCCAGAGGTCGCTGGGCGAACGGTTCGTCATCGGCGAGCAGCAGATCGCCTCGATCGAACAGGGCAGGCGCCCACTGAAGCCGGATCTCGCCGAGCAGCTCGACGAACTCCTGGACACCAAGGGGGCGTTGTCCACTGCGTTGAGCAGGATGCCGGAGGTGGATCTGGTTCCGTTGTGGGCGGAGGAGTTCCTGGACAGGGAGCGGGAGGCCATCGCGATCTCGTCGTACGAGAACCAGGTACTGCCGGGGCTCCTCCAGACGGAGGGGTACGCGTGGGCGGTGTTCCGCAGTCGCGTGCCGGTCTACGACGGTGACACGATCGCCCGTCTCGTTGCGGCACGCATCGAGCGTCAGGGAATCCTGCAGGGCAAGGAGCCACCGATCACTTGCTTCGTGGTCTGGGAACCGGTCGTACGTGCGCCTGTCGGCGGACGACAGGTGTGGATGGAACAACTCCGGCACCTTCGTGCGTGCTCCGAGCTGCCTGGGCTCATGCTTCAGGTGTTACCGCTGGACCGGACGAGTCACGCCGGGCTCAATGGCCCGTTCGTCTTGCTGGAGACACCTGAACACCAACGGCTCGCCTACACAGAGAACCAGCGCGGCAGTCAACTGATCGCGGACCCTGACGAGGTGGCGATCCTCACGC
Organism: Streptomyces sp. M92; assembly: GCF_028473745.1. Classification (NCBI taxonomy): domain Bacteria; kingdom Bacillati; phylum Actinomycetota; class Actinomycetes; order Kitasatosporales; family Streptomycetaceae; genus Streptomyces; species Streptomyces sp. M92. The sequence continues at coordinate 4,077,990 of NZ_CP101137.1, read as the reverse complement.
AGAAGTGTGCGATGCTGCGGTCACAGGCCCTCACGCCCGAGGACACGAGGGACCTGCTGGACCGTCTCTTGGGAGAGCAATGAGCAGCACCGCACTTCGGTGGTTCAAGTCGAGCTACAGCGGCGACGAGGGCGGCAACTGCATCGAAGTCGCCTACGAGTGGCGCAAGTCCAGCTACAGCGGAAGCGAGGGCGGGGCCTGCGTTGAAGTAGCCACCGCCCCCACCTCCATCCACATCCGCGACTCCAAAACAACCGTCGGAGACACCGTCACCGTCGCGCCAGCAACCTGGACCGCATTCCTCGCATGGTGACGTCGGCCTTCCACAGGTCGAACTCCGCGTCGTGCGGACCGTACGCCGTGTGCGGGGTGCCGTCCCCGAAGACCCGCACGGGGTGCGTGGCGTCCCACGCCTGCCACCCCGGGTCGCCGGTCTCGACGAACCGCACCCACGCCCCGTGCATCGCGTCGGCCAGTTCCCGCGGAGCGCCCTCGCCCGCGAGCCGCCGTGAGTCCGGGTGGTGCCCGGAGTCGAAGACGAAGCCCAGCTCCAGGGCGTGGCAGGCGCCGAGGCCGGGCAGGTTGGATGGCCAGGCGAACTCGTAGACGTACGAGGAGCCGGGCCGCGCGTCGGCCACCCGGTGCATCGGGAGCCGGAGCAGGTGGTCGGTGACCAGCTGGCCGACGGTCTCGGCGGCGCCGGCGCCGGGGCGCAGCGCGCGGTAGCCGCGCACGACCTCGTTGCCGCAGTGGCAACGGGCGCGGGCTCCGGCGAGGGCGACGGCGCCGAGCCGGTCGACGCGTTCGAGGAGGCCGCCGGGGACCAGCCAGAGCCGGTACTCGTCGCGGGTCCAGCCCATCATCAGGTCGACGCCGAGCGCCGCGTCGCCCTCGACCAGCGCCTCCAGCGGGTCGCACGGCAGCACGTCCCCGTCGACGACGATCCCGAAGGCCGGGCCGCCCAGCACCGGGCTGCTGAACCGGCCCACGTCGGCCTGGGCGCGCAGCAGGTCGGCCCGGTCGGCGGCGGCGAAGGCCTCGGCGGTGGCGGGGACTCTGAGGCGGGCGGCCATGCGGCGGACCATGCGCCGTACCTTGTCGCGGTCGGCGGCCTCGGGTGCGCCGCTCTGGAGCACGGCCCGCCGGAAGAGGCCCCGGGCGCGCGGGGCGGCGAGGAGGGCGCCGGTGCTGATCGCACCGGCCGACTGACCGGCGACCGTCACCCGGCCGGGGTCGCCGCCGAAGGCCGTGATGGAGTCCCGTACCCATTCCAGGGCGGCGAGCTGGTCGCGCAGGCCGGCGTTGGCGGGGGCGTCGGGGAACAGGCCGTAGCCTTCGACACCCAGTCGGTAGTTGATCGAGACGCAGACCACTCCGTCGCGGGCGAAGGTACGGCCGTCGTAGACGGGGACGGCGGAGGAGCCCCTGGTCAGGGCGCCGCCGTGCAGCCAGACCAGGACCGGCAGGCGGGCGGCGGGGGCCGGGTCGGGGGTCCAGACGTTGAGGTTGAGGCAGTCGTCGCCGGGGATCACGGGGTCGGAGAGGTAGCGGGCGAACGCCTCGGAGTACGGGGGCTTGGGTGCCGTCGGGCCGAATGCGGTGGCGTCGCGTACTCCGGTCCAGGGCTCGGGCGGCTCCGGGGGCCGGAACCGGCGGGGGCCGAAGGGCGGGGCGGCGTACGGGATGCCCCGGAACACGGCGACACCGTGCTCGTACCTGCCGCGCACGGCCCCGTGGGGCGTACGGACCACCGGATTCGTCCGGCCTGACATCAGCGCTCACCAGCCCTTCGCCGCACCGTCGTACCGCTCATGTCAAAGCGCTGAGGTGCCCGCGACTATTCCGGACCTTCGTTCCCGGCGCGGCTGGGGGACAATGGGAGCACGCACGCCCACACGTACGCCCACCCTGTGTCGCCGAGGAGGCCGTCGTGACCGTCGACCCTCGCCACCCGAACACCGTCGCCCCCGTGAGGATCGTCGAGGCGGACGGGCGGCACGCCGTGCTGGCCTTCTCCGGCGCCCTGGACGCCCCCGCGCTGCGCGTACTGGAGGAACTGCTCCTCGACCACCGTCTGGTGGAGCCGACCGCCTGGACGCTGGACATGAGCGGGCTGGACCACATCGACCTGGCGTGCGCCTACGCGCTGCTGCGCGCGGCCACCCGGGCCGAGGAACCGGTCACGATCACCGTGCGCGGGGCCCGTCCGGCCGTTCACCGGACACTGAAGCACGCGGGCCTGGACACCGTCGTCGCGTACGAGCACTGACGAGCCCCACCCGCTCGCACACATGATCTACTGAAGCGGAGGACAAGCACGGCTTCAGCGGAGTTCCATGATCACCATCGAAGACCTCTTCACCGGCGCCGGGGGCGACGCGTCGGCCGCTCCGTTCGTCTGGGACCCGCTGCGGGAGCCCGACGCGTTGCAGGACGTCGGCCTTCTCGACTGCCGGATGTGCCCCCTCACCGGGCGGGTCGGGCTGCTTCTCGACATGCGCACGGCCCTGCAGTACCGCACGGGCAACGCCGCCCTGCTCACGGTCCGCGGACTGGCGTCGTTCGAGTGGAGCGAGGAACCGCTGGAGCGTGAGCTGCTCAACTTCGCCATCACGTCGAGTACGCCGTCGGCGTCCAGGAAGGGCGTACGGATGGAACTCGCCCTGTTCCCGGACGGCCTGCTGTCCGTCGCGGGCAAGGCGGCGGAGTTCCACCTCCTCGACGCCGAGGGAGTTCCCGAGACGATCCCCGACTACACGGAACGCCGACTGAGCGACGTGCGCGCGGGTCTGCCGTGGTGGGACTCGGGCTGCATCGTGCTGCGGTCGGCCACCGCACCCGGCACCTGACACGAGTCCCGTACGGAGTCCGCCCCGGCCGGCTTGCCCACCGGGAAAGTCAACGGTAACTTTCCCGACAGGAAAGTAACGAGGGACGGAAACACGGACGGGAGGGCGGTGGCCGTGGGCACACCGGTCGATACCGAACAGGCTTGGAGGGACCTGCAGCGCATCCGCGTGCCGCAGGAGCGGGTGTACGACGAGGTCGAACGGTCGGCGTCCGGCAAGCCCGGCGCGACCTGGGCGATGGCCGCGGTCATGTGGGGTTTCCTGACCGTCATCAGCCTCGATCTGCCCCAGTGGGGCGTCTGGCTGGCGCTCGCCGGCTACTGCGCGGTGGTGATCGTGCTGGCCAGGGCGTTGCACTTGCGGAGCCGGGTGCAGCTGCACCACTCGCGGTGCGACTGGCGGGTCTTCGCCGCCTTCGTCGGGGGCGCGATCGCTACCGGGGGGACGGTCCTGCTGGCCGGCCGGCTGGTCGAGCCGCTGGAGCCGACGACGGGGGCACTGATCAGGGCGACGGTGTCGGTGGCCGTGTTCCTCCTGTTCGTCGGGCCGGTGACCCGGTGGTCGACCGGCTCGCTGCGCGCCAGGGCCGGCCGGCGGGCCGCCGAGGGGGCGGGCCGGTGAGCACTCCCGCAGGCTTCGACGAGCTGATCCATCCCGCCACCCGGCTGTCCGTGGTCGCGCTGCTCGCGGCCACGGAATGGGCGGACTTCCCCTTCGTACGCGACAGCCTCTCGCTCAGCGACTCCGCCCTCTCCAAGCAGCTCCACACGCTGGAGGAGGCCGGCTACCTGGAGCTCCGCAAGGAGGGCGGCGGCCGCAAGCGGCGCACCAGGGTACGGCTGACGGACCGAGGCCGCACCGCCTTCGAAGGGCACGTGGCGGCGCTCCGCTCGATCGTCGAGGGAGCCCCGCCTGCCCCGCCTGCCGGTCCGGCGGAACGGCGCCTCCCCTCGGAGGCCGCACGATGACGCACTTGCAAGCACCCGCCCACGACCTCGTCGTCGAGGCCCGGGACGTGACGATGACGTACGGCGACGTGGACGTCCTGCGCGGCGTCGACCTGGACATCCGCCGGGGCGAGGTCTTCGCCCTGCTCGGTCCCAACGGCGCCGGGAAGACCACCACCGTCGAGATCCTGGAAGGTTTCCGGCGGCGCTCGGCCGGTGACGTGCGCGTCCTCGGCACCGACCCGGAGCGCGGCGACGACGCCTGGCGCGGCCGGCTCGGACTGGTCCTTCAGTCCTGGCGGGACCACCCGCGCTGGCGGGTCGCGGAACTGCTCGGGCACTTCGCGACGTACTACCCCCACCCCCGCGACCCGGCGGAGCTGCTGGCGCTGGTCGGTCTCACCGACCAGGCCGGCCGGCAGGTGAACCGGCTCTCCGGCGGCCAGCGCAGGCGGCTGGACGTCGCCCTCGGCATCGTCGGCCGCCCCGAACTGCTCTTCCTGGACGAGCCGACCACCGGCTTCGACCCCGAGGCGCGGCGCGAGTTCCACCTCCTGGTGGAACGGCTGGCCCGCGACGAGGGCGTCACCGTCCTGCTCACCACCCACGACCTGGTGGAGGCCGAGCGGCTGGCCGACCGGATCGCCATGCTGGTCGGCGGCCGCATCCGCGCCCTCGGCACCCCCGGCGAACTGGCCCGGCGGGCCGCCGCGCGGGCCGAGGTCCGCTGGACGGCCGACGACGGAACGCCCCGCCGGGAACGGACCGAGGACCCCTCGCGGCTGGTCTGGGAACTCCACCGGGACGCGGCCGGGCCGATCCCCGGCCTGGAGGTCCGCCGCCCGACCCTGGAGGACACGTACCTGCACATGGTGCACCGGGCGGACGACGGCACGGATCGGGACGCGGACGGACACGTGGACGGAGAGGCGCGGGCCGCATGAAGGGAACACACATGACGGGTGGTTACCGGCGCGCCGGTCTCCAGCGGGGCGGCATCGAGCTGCGCCAGCTCCTGCGCAATCCGAAGGAACTGTCCGGCCACCTGACCAACGTGGTCGTCGCGCTGGCCGTCGCCGCCTACCTGAGCGACGACGTGCCCGGCACCCAGACCCCGATGGCCCACCTGGTGCTGGCCGGGTTCGCCGCCTACCTGCTGTTCCAGGTCGGGCTGGTCAACCTCCCGCAGATGCTGGTGACCGAGCGGGAGGAGGGCGCCCTGCTGCGGCTGCGCGCCACACCCGGCGGGATACCGGCCTACCTGATCGCCAAGTGCATGCTGGTGGTCGGCACGGCGGTCGGCACGCTGGCGCTGCTCCTGCTGTCGGCGGCGGTCCTGGTGGACGGGCCGCTGCCGCACGGGCCGGGCGGCTGGCTGACACTGCTGTGGGTCACCACGCTCGGCCTGCTGGCCGTCGTACCGCTGGGCGCGGCGATCGGCGCCGTGCTGCCGAACCCGCGCGAGGCGCTGGCGCTGATCATGCTGCCGACGATGGGGCTGCTGGTGACGTCCGGCGCGGTGTTCCCGATCACCGCGCTGCCCGCGCCGGTGCAGCAGGTGGCGTCCGTCTTCCCGCTCAAGTGGATGGCGCAGGGCCTGCGTTCGGCGCTGTTCCCGGACTCGGCGCGGGCGGCCGAGGTGGCCGGCTCCTGGGAACTGCCCATGGTCGCCCTGGTCCTGACCGCCTGGGCCGTCCTCGGCTTCCTCCTCGCGGTCCCCCTCCTGCGCCGCGCCGCCCGCCGCGAGTCCGGCTCCCGCCTGAGCGCGCGCCACCGGAAGGCCGAACAGAGCGGGGCGCTGCCGGCGCGGGGATAGGGCCTCTCCGGTGGTGCTCAGCCGCCGACGTCCACGCTGTTGTCGGGTGCGCCGTCGCCGAAGGGAGGGAGGTCGCCGCGTTCCACGGGCGTGGTGTCGGGGCGCGGGGAGGGCAGGATCTCGGTGGCCTCGGCCGCGTCGGGCCGGTGGGCGGACACGGCGGCCTCGCGCAGGACCGCGCGCGGCACCGAGTCCGTCCCGGCGGACAGCCACAGCACGTGCCCGTCCTTCGGTACGGCGTACTCGTGCTCCCCGCCGCCCGTCCGGTACCAGGTCCCGGCGTCGCGCTCGCAGGTGGTCCGTCCGCCGCCGCTCGTATAGCCGACGGGCCGGCTGCGGCAGGTCTCCTCCGTGATCGAGCCCCGCTCGACGCCGAGGCGGATCACGGCACCCGAACCGTCGGTGTAGGCGGCGGAGAAGCCGTCGTCACCGAGCGTGCTGACGGACTGCTCGGCCAGGGTGAAGCCGGGGACCGTCGTGACGTAGACCAGTTCCGGGGCCGCTCCCATCGCCTCGGCCCTGGACGTGAGTTCACCGGGCGTTCCGCCGGTGGCGGGGGAAGCCTGTCCGGTAGCGGCGGCCGGGGTGGTGACGGCGGCCGCCGGGTCCTCGGACGCCTTCTCGGCACCGCACGCGGTGAGCAGCACAGGGGTCAGCAGGAGCGGCAGGACGCGCGCGCGACGATTCATGCGTCCATCCTGCCGTACAGGTGTTCCACAGCCGCGCGGTTTCCGCTCACCCATGGCCGCTTCCGTGTCCGATTCCTTCAAGACGGCTCCCGGCCGCCCTGCCTACGGTGACGCCATGACCGCACGATTCAACGCCATCGGCCTCGTCGTCTCCGACATGGCCGCGTCCGTGACCTTCTACCGCCGGCTCGGTTTCGCCTTCCCCGAGGGCGCTGAGCGCGAGCCGCACGCCGAGGCCGGTCTGCCGGGCGGCATCCGGCTGATGCTCGACACCGAGGAGTCCGTCCGTTCCTTCACTCCGGGGTGGGAGCCGCCGGCCGGTGGCGGTCGGCACTCGCTCGCCCTGCTGTGCGACACGCCCGCCGAGGTGGACGCCCTCTACGAGGAGTTGACCGGCGCCGGCTGCCACGGTGAGCGGGGGCCCTGGGACGCCCCCTGGGGGCAGCGGTACGCCGTCGTGGGCGACCCGGACGGCCACGGGGTCGACCTCTTCGCGCCGCTAGCCGCGCCCGGCGAGTAGTGCGCCGGGCGGCAGTCCCGTCAACTCCCGTACGTCCCGGGCCAGGTGCGCCTGGTCAGCGTAGCCGGACCGGACGGCCGTCTCGGCGAGGGGCGCGCCCGCACGGGTCAGGGCGAGGGCGCGCTGGAGCCGCAGCACGCGGGCCAGCGTCTTGGGACCGTAGCCGAAGGCGGCCAGGGAGCGGCGGTGCAGCTGGCGTGCGCTCAGGCCCAGTTCGTCGGCGGTGGCGGCTACCGGGCGGCCCGCGTCGAGGGCGGCCACGATCCGGCGCGGGAGCGGGTCGAGGGGGCCGGCGTCGGCCGCCGCCGACAGCGCGGCCTCCTCCAGGCCACTCGCCGGGTCGGGGGCCGCGTTCACCCGCGCGGTCAGACGCCGTACGCGGGCGGCGGGCCAGAGGTCGGCGAGGTCGACGCGGCGGTCGCGCAGTTCCGGGGCGGGGACGCCTAGGAGCGCGGGGGCGGCGCCGGGGTGGAAGCGGACGCCCGCCCAGGGGCCGGCGGAGCCCGTGGTGACGTGGGCGCGGGTGTCGGGGCCCGCGACCAGCAGCCGGCCGTCGTGCCAGAGCAGGTCCATGCAGCCGTCGGGCAGGACCCGTCCGGTGCCGGGCACGGTCGGGGTGTTGGTCCATACCACCGCACCGGTCAGCCGGGACGCCCGTTCCGCGTACACGCGTGTCAGGCTACGCCGCCGGCGCGCGGTACTCCTGCGGGCTGACGCCGTACACCCGCTTGAAGGCCGTCGACAGGGCGAACGCGCCGCCGTAGCCGACCTGGCGGGCGATCGCGCCGAGCGTGTCGTCGGTGTCGCGCAGCCGGTCGGCGGCGAGCGCCAGCCGCCAGCCGGTGAGGTAGGCCATCGGGGGTTCCCCCACCAGGCCGGTGAAGCGCCGGGCGAGCGCGGCGCGGGAGACCCCGGCCTTCGCGGCGAGGGACGCCACCGTCCAGGGGTGCGCGGGGGCGGCCTGGAGCAGGCGCAGCGCCCGGCCGACGACCGGGTCCCCGAGCGCCCGGTACCAGGCGGGCGGCTCGGCGCGCGGGCCGGCGAACCAGGACCGCAGCGCGGCGATGACGAGGAGGTCGAGGAGCCGGTCGAGGACGACCTCCTGGCCGGGTTCGTCGCGCGTGACCTCGGTCATCAGCAGGGGCGTCAGCGGGCACTCCCACTGGTCCGAGGTGAGGGACAGCAGCGGGGGCAGCGCGTCGAGGAGCCGGCCGCCGATCTCGCCGCGCACCAGGTAGGTGCCGATGAGCAGCACCGTCGCGCCGTCGGGGCGGTCGCCCCAGCTCCGTACGCCGAGGTCCATCGACCCGCCCAGCGGGCGTCCGTCGGGGTAGCTGCACTCGCCGCCCGGCAGGATCACCGCCTGGGGCGCGGTGGCGGGGTCGTCGGCGCAGGTGTACGGGTCCGGGCCGCGGGCGATGGCGAGGTCGCCGGCGCGCAGGCGCAGCCGCTCCCCCGTGTCCGGGACCACCCAGGCGTCGCCGCGCACCGCCAGCATCACCGTGAGCGGCGCCCCGTCCTCGACGCGGACGGCCCACGGCGGGTCGAAGCAGGCGCGGATCATGAACGCGCCACGGGCGCGGGGTCCCTCGAGCAGGCCGGCGAGTGCGTCCATGGCGCCACAGCGTAGGGCTTGCCCGGCGGATCAGGTCGCAGGAAAGCGAAGGGCCCTGATCAGTGCAGGTGAGCGGGGGCGATGGGCCCCTCCCGCGCATGGGGCCCCCGCTCGAGCGAAGCCGAGAGTGGGGGAGCAGTCGAGCGTGGGGGAATTGACAACCGACGACCACGCCGCCGGGGGCACCGCCCACGCCCTTCAGGCAGTGGGGGACGGCGTGCCTGCCCCCGCGTCCGCGGCATGATCCGCCGGACAGGCCCTGGTCACGGCGTGGACGCACGCGCATGCCCCTGAGCCCTTCGGCGATGGGCGGGCCCGGCGAGCGGCCGTTGACTGGGGGCATGACGGAGACGAGCGCGCACAAGGGCACTGACGGCACCAACGGCACGAAGGACATGACGGTCGTGGTCACGGGCGCCACCGGCCGTACCGGGCGGCGGGTCGCCGAGGCGGCGCGGGCGGCCGGGCTGAACGTGCGGGCGGCGTCCCGGGCGACCGGGTTCGACTGGCGCTCCCGGCCGACCTGGGCGGACGTCCTGCGCGGCGCCGACGCGGCCTACCTGGCGTACCCCACCGACGTCGGCGACCCGGAGGCCGCGGACGCGGTCGGGGCGCTGGCGCGGGAGGCGGCCGGGCTCGGCGTGCGGCGGCTGGTGCTGCTGTCGGCGCGGGGCGAGGACCAGGCGCGGCCCGCCGAGGAGGCGCTGGCCGGGGCGGGCGGGCAGTGGACGGTGGTGCGGGCCGCGTGGTTCGCGCAGAACTTCAGCGAGGGGCCGCTGGCCGAGGAGCTGCGGCAGCACGGGGAGCTGGTGTTCCCGGCCGGGGAGGCCGGGGAGCCGTTCGTGGACCTGCGGGACGTCGCGGACGTGGTGGTGGCGGCGCTGGCCTCCGGCGACCGGTACACGGGCCGGGTGCTGGAGGTGTCGGGGCCGCGGCTGCTGACCTTCGGGGAGGCGGTCGCCGAGATCGCGAGGGCGACGGGGCGGGCGCTGACGTACCGGTACGTGCCGGCCCGGGAGTACGGGGCGAACCTGGCCGGGTTCGGGGTGCCGGAGGAGGAGGCCGCGTTCCTCGTGGACCTGTTCGGCACCCTGCTCGACGGCCGCAACGCCCGGCTCTCGGACGGCGTGCAGGAGGTGCTGGGCCGGGCGCCCGCGGACTTCGGCCGGTTCGTGCGGCAGTGCGCGGCGGCGGGGGCGTGGGCCCCGGGGGCGTCCGACGGGGCGTAGGGGGCTGACCCTCCCGCTACGAGGCCTCCGGCTTGTCGTGGCCCTGGCCCTGGCCGTGGCTGTGGTTGGCGGGCGGCGTGTGCTTCACGTGGGTGCGCAGGCGGGAGGTGACGTCCTCCGGGGGCAGGAAGCGGGACCAGCGTTCCGGGAACTCGGAGGGCATGTCGGGGTCCGACTCGCCGCTGGCGGCGGCCCGGGCCACGTACTCGGCGACCTGGGCCTGGCGCAGCCGCTCGTTGGCCTCGCGGGCGGCGGCGGTGGAGGCGGCCGGCCACACCCGGTCGATGGCCGCGTTGACCGCCGCGCCGACGAGCACCGCGAAGGCGGAGACCCCGATCCACAGCAGCACGGCGACGGGCGCGGCCAGGGAGCCGTAGATCGTGGGGCCCTCGACGGTGTTGGTGAGGTAGATGCGCAGCAGGAAGCTGCCGAGCACCCACATGGCGAGGGCGACCAGCGCACCGGGCACGTCCTCGATCCACGGGGAGCGCACCGGCACGGACACGTGGTAGAGCGTGGTCAGGAAGGCGATGGACAGGATGATGACGACCGGCCAGTACAGGACCTGGACCACCGTCGTCGACCACGGCACGATGCGCACCACCGCGTCCGGGCCGGCCACCATCAGCGGCAGCGCGACCGAGCCGATCAGGAGCGCGACGAGGAAGAGGAGGAACGCCATCAGGCGGGTCTTGACGATGCCGCGAACGCCGTCGAGGCCGTACATCACGGTGATCGTGTCGATGAAGACGTTCACCGCGCGGGAGCCCGACCACAGGGCGAACAGGAATCCGAGTGAGATGACGTCGGGCCGTCCGCCCTTCATCACGTCGTCCAGGATCGGCTCGGTGATCTGTTCGACGCCCTTCTCGGAGAGCACCGCGCGGGAGGCGTCCAGGATGTTGGTGCGCAGGCTCTCGGTGGTGTCGGCGCCGATCCAGGCGTCGACGTAGCCGAGCAGTCCGAGGAGGCTCAGCAGCAGGGGCGGCACCGACAGCAGGGTGAAGAACGCCGCCTCCGCCGCCAGGCCGAGGATGCGGTACTCCATGCACGAGTTGACGGTGTCCTTGAGGAGCAGCCAGGCGGTCCTGCGTTTGGAGACGTTCCGGTACAGGACCCGGGCGCGATGGAGCCGGCCGGAGGGCCGTTCGGGGGATTCACTTGCTGGCTGCACGCCCTAAAGGTATCCGCCGCGGGGGGTCGCACTCATCCGCGGACGCCCTCCTGCCGGTGACGGCTCCGTGCGGATCCGCGGCACGGTAGGTTCACGGTCATGGCAGGCAGTACCCACACCGTGACGAATCAGGCGCCGCCGCTGACCGGCTACGACGTCTTCACCGCCGACCGGGCCCTGACGGCCGCGGTCGAGCGGCATCTGGCTCCCGAGCTGCGCGAGGAGGCGGTGGCGGAGCTGTCGGGCCTGGGGCGCGGCTGCGGGTCGGCCCAGAGCCAGGAGTGGGGCGCGCGGGCGAACGACAATCCGCCGGTACTGCGTACGCACGACCGCCACGGCCACCGTGTCGACGAGGTGGACTTCCACCCGGCCTGGCACCGGCTGCTGGGCAAGGGCGTCTCGGCGGGGCTGACGGCGGCCTGGTCGCGGCCGGGCGGGCACGTGCGGCGCGCCGCCGGTTTCGTCATGTGGGCGCAGGTCGAGGCGGGCAACGGCTGCCCGCTGTCCATGACCCACGCGGCGGTGCCGGCCCTGCGCACCGATCCGGCGCTGGCCGCCGAGTGGGAGCCGCGGCTGACCTCGCGCGTCTACGACCGGGAGCTGCAGCCGGCCCGTCTGAAGGCCGGGGCGCTGTTCGGGATGGGCATGACGGAGAAGCAGGGCGGCAGCGACGTCCGGGCGAACACCACCTCCGCGCGGCCGCTGGCCGAGGACGGCGCGTACGAGCTGACCGGGCACAAGTGGTTCTGCTCGGCGCCGATGTCGGACGGTTTCCTGGTGCTGGCGCGGGCGCCGGGAGGGCTGACCTGTTTCCTGGTGCCGCGCGTCCTGGCGGACGGCACCCGCAACGTGTTCCTGATCCAGCGGCTCAAGGACAAGCTGGGCAACCGGTCCAACGCCTCCGCCGAGGTCGAGTTCGCCGGGACCTGGGCGCGCCGGGTCGGCGAGGAGGGGCGCGGGGTGCGCACGATCATCGGGATGGTGGCGGCGACCCGGCTGGACTGCGTGCTGGGGTCGGCGGGGCTGATGCGGCAGGCGGTGGCGCAGGCGGTGCACCACTGCGCGTACCGGGAGGCCTTCGGCGCGAAACTGGCCGACCAGCCGCTGATGCGCAACGTGCTCGCGGACCTCGCGATCGAGTCGGAGGCGGCCACCACGCTCGGGATGCGGCTCGCGGCGGCGTACGACGCGGCGGAGGGCGGCGACGAGCGGGAGCGGGCGCTGCTGCGGCTGGCGGTGCCGGCGGCGAAGTACTGGGTGACCAAGCGGTGTGCCCCGGTCGCGGTGGAGGCCGCCGAGTGCCTGGGCGGCAACGGGTACGTCGAGGAGTCCGGGATGCCCCGGCTGGTGCGCGAGTCGCCGCTGAACTCGATCTGGGAGGGCGCCGGGAACGTGCAGGCGCTGGACGTGCTGCGCGCCCTCGGGCGGGAACCGGCGGCGATGGACGCCTACCTGACGGAGGTGGGGCTGGCGCGCGGTGCCGACCACCGCCTGGACGCGGCGATCCGGGATCTGCTGACGGAGCTGGCCGATCTGGGCGCCGCCGAGGGGCGGGCGCGGCGGCTGGTGGAGCGGCTGGCGCTGGTGCTCCAGGGGTCGCTGCTGGTGCGGTACGCGCCGCCGGAGGTCGCCGACGCGTTCTGCGCGGCTCGGCTGGGCGGCGACGGGGGCGCGGCCTTCGGCACGCTGCCGCCGACGCTGGACCTGGCGTCGGTGGTGGAGCGTGCCCGTCCGGTGGGCTGAGTCTTCGGTGCGGGGGTGGTGCTGCGCCGACACGGCACCACCCCCGCCACACAGGCCGTTCAGGCCGAGTACGCCGCTCGGGGCGACGTGGCTCAAGTTTGGGCTCCGGTAGGGCGGTCCCACCAGGGTTGCAGGGGGTTGCAACTTGCTTCCGGCCGTGTGCGGACTGTGCCCTTCCGTGCCGGGCAAGCGGTCACTATGAGACGAACATCCGACTTCCGGGAGGACGGGGACCAGTGGGGCTCTCGCCGATGGACGTGACGCAGTTCGCCGCCGGGGACACGACACGCGCGGCACGCGTGCTCAGCGAGATCCGCTCCGCGAGACTCGCCGGCGGACGGGCCCCGGTGGCGCCGCGTCCCGTGATCGAGCAGTCCTGGGACCGGATGCTGCGCAGCGGCGTCGACCCGGAGCACGACTTCCGTGCCGGACTGCTGTCCCCGGAGGAGGTGCGGCGGCGGCGGGAGGCCTCGCCGCTGCGGCACGTGCTGCCGGTGCTGCGGGAGGGTCTGCTGTCGGTCGCGGACGTCGCGCACCACATCATGGTCGTCGCCGACGACGAGGGGCGGGTGCTGTGGCGGGAGGGCAGCGCGCGGGTGCTGCGCCGGGCCGACGGGCTGGGCTTCGAGCTCGGCGCGGACTGGCGGGAGGAGATCGTCGGCACCAACGGCGTGGGCACGCCGGCGGTCACCCGGCGGCCCGTCCAGGTCTTCGCCTCCGAGCACTTCGTACGGTCCCAGGCCACCTGGACCTGTGCCGGGGCGCCGATCACCGACCCGCGCAGCGGCCGGCTGCTCGGGGTGGTCGACGTGAGCGGGCCGCTGGAGACGATGCACCCGGCGACGCTCGCGTGGGTGGACTCGGTGGCCAAGCTCGCCGAGGCACGGCTGCGGGAGTCGCACGTGCGGTCGCTGGAGCGGCTGCGCACGGTGGCCGCCCCGGTGCTGGCGCGGCTGGCGGGCCGGGCCCTGGTGACCGACCGGGACGGCTGGACGGCGGCGGTGACGGGGATGCCGCACCTGGACCGGGTGGTGCTGCCCAAATCCCCGGCGGCCGGGCCGAGGTGGCTGCCGGGGTTCGGGGCGTGCACGGTGGAGCCGCTCGGCGAGGGCTGGCTGGTGCGGGCGGCCGGGGAACCGGCGGGGCAGGAGGGGGCCCGGATCGGGCTGGACCTCTCGCAGCCGCGCCGCTGGTCGGTGCGGGTACTGGGCGGCGCGGAGAACTGGGTGCGGGAACTGAGTCCCCGGCACGCCGAGTTGTTGTACCTGCTGGCCGTCCACCGCACCGGGCGCAGTGCCGCGGAGCTGGCCGAGGACATGTTCGGCGACCCGGCCCGCACGGTGACCGTGAGGGCGGAGATGTCGCGGGTCAGGAGGTACCTCGGGGCGTACCTGGAGCACCGGCCGTATCGTTTCTGCGAAGACGTGGAGGTGGAGGTCGCCCTCCCGTCCGCCCCGGGAGACCTGCTCCCCCACTCGACGGCACCGGCGGTGGTACAGCGCCGGGGGGCGGCGTCGGTGCCCTGAACGGGCGGCGGCCGCCGACCACTCCACGCCGGGCGCGGCACCGGGCGACGTGTCCGGCGCTTCGCCCGGCGGCCGGCCCGTCCGCGGGCTCGGTCCGCGCCGCCGCAGGCCTCCCGCCATCGGTCGCCCCCACCACCGGTCGCCCCGCCGCCACCGTGCGTAGCCTTCACCGCCCCGCGTGCACGCCCCACCGGCCCACGGCAGGGCCGGACGCATACCGTTCTCGCATATTTGCAGCGTCCGCGTCCGCCGGACCGTCCGTCTGTCGTAGCATCCTCTGGGGACCGCCCCATCTGCTCCTCGGTCAACGCGGCCACCGTCGAGCACAGTTGGACGGTGCCTGTGGAGGTTTCATGAAGCATCGCGGCAGACACCGCCGACGCAGGCGGGGCAGGGCGCTGCGCGCGGCCCTGGCCGGCGCGGCCCTGGCGCTCACGGGCGCCGCCACGATGATCAGCGCCTCGCAGGCCACCGTGGCCGACGACCCGGGCACCCTGGACCCCCTCACCTCCGCCGCCGAGACCGCCGACCTGCGGCTCACGGAACACCACGTACCGCGCCCCTGGCTCGACCGCCTCTCCACCGCGATGGGCGAGCCGGTGGGCGTCGGCGCCGTCCTCGGCTCCGCCGACCACACCCTGCGCGACGCCGCCGACTGCACCACCGGGGATCGGGAGGCCCTGCCCGTCTCCCCCGCGGCCACCCGCGCCTACTGCTGGGAGGAGGCCGACTCCGAGGGCTGGAGTCCCGGCGCGGTCACCACCTCGGGGGACGCCGACGACGACGGCCGCTGGGGCGCCCACCGGGTCATCCTCTCCGCCTGGTCCCGCGACGACGGCACACCCGAGAGCGGTCTCGCCCGGGTCTCCTTCGTCGACGCCGACGACCCCGACCACCTCACCTACACCTCGGCGCTCCTCGCCGTCCCGGTCGACGGCGGCCTCGACTACCGGGGGCTGGCCTCCCCCGTCTCCGGCATGGTCTGGTACCAGGACAAGCTGCTCGTCACGGCCGGCACCGGCGGCCGCGACGCGCTGTTCGTGTACGACGTGGACCGCATCCAGCGGACCACGACCGACGCCCTCGCCGTAGGCCGGGTGCCCGGCGGCTGGGCGGCGGCCGGTCACCCGTACGTGCTGCCCGCCGTCGCCTCGTACCGACTGCCCGACTCCCCCGGCGCCGCGCGTCCTGGCGCGATCTCGCTGGATCGCGGCACGGTCCCCGACAGCCTGGTGGCGAGCGAGCGGGTGCCCGCGGACGGCGACCGTCCCACCCGGCTGTGGCGCTACGACCTCAGCACGGACCCGGCGCGCACCGGACTGCCGGACGCCGACTCCGCCGGACACGTCGACCCGGTGGAGGCGTACGAGACCGGGGCGGCCGAGGTGGGCGGCGTGCTGTCGTACCGTCCGGCCGGTGCGGCGCGCGCCGACTGGTACCTGGGCCGCGCGGCCGGCGCGGACGACGGGACGGACGGGCGCGGCACCCTGTGGCGCCAGGACACGGAGGGCGCCCGGGCCGTGGAGTGCGGCGCGGACGGTTCACAGCGCTGCTGGAGCGGACCGGCCGGCTCCCTGTCGTACTGGGCCGAGACCGGTGAGGTCTGGTCGCAGTCGGGCCGGATGCTGTTCGCGCTGCCGCTCCGGTCGATCGAGGACGCGCTGGACTGAGGCCGGCGGGCCCCAGGGCCCTGCGGGTGCGACCGGGCGCGACCGGGCGGGGATCGACAGATCCGCGAGGCTGATGATTCCCTGACCCGCATGACCAACATCGCCGTGACCACGTGGTCCCTGGAGCAGACGGCGCCGACCGATCTGCTGCCGGCCGCCGCCCCGGAGGGGGACGTCCGGATCGTCCGCTCCGAGGTGCCCTCCCCCGAGTTCAGCCGCTTCCTGTACGCCTCGGTGGGCGGGGACATCCGCTGGACGGACCGGCTCGGCTGGAGCCACGCGCGGTGGCGGGAGCACCTGGAGCGGCCCGGCGTGGAGACCTGGGTCGCCCACGACCGCGGCACACCCGCCGGGTACGTGGAGCTGACGCCCGGGGACGACGGCGTCGTGGAGATCGAGTACTTCGGCCTGCTCCCGGCCTTCCGGGGCCGGCGCATCGGCGGGCACCTGCTCTCGTACGGCACCGCCCGCGCCTGGGACCTGGCGGAACGCTGGCCGGGGCTGGCCACGACCAAGCGGGTGTGGCTGCACACGTGCAGCAAGGACGGCGAGTTCGCGATGGACAACTACCAGCGCCGCGGCTTCCGCCTGTTCGACACGAAGGTGGAGGAGGAGCCCGACGTGGCCACGCCCGGCCCCTGGCCCGGAGCCTTCCCCGCCTGACCGACCGTCCCGCCTGACCGACCGCCCCGCCGGGCCACGCGGTCCGGCATGTGACCCACGGCACCCTTGTCTCACTCCACGGGACAAGGGTGTCCGCATTTTGGATTAAGCTGGACTGTGTCCAGATCGCCGTGCCAGTCTTCCGTCATGCCTGGAACTGGAATTGCCTTGGTGAGTCGGCGGCACGT
The DNA here is from genome assembly GCF_028473745.1 of Streptomyces sp. M92. NCBI lineage: Bacteria > Bacillati > Actinomycetota > Actinomycetes > Kitasatosporales > Streptomycetaceae > Streptomyces > Streptomyces sp. M92. Next base: position 4,061,361 of record NZ_CP101137.1, on the reverse strand, counting down.
CGACCTCGGCCGCATGTCCAGCGCCATCTGTCCGGTCCGCTGAGAGCACCCTCCAGCACTACCGGATCTCCTTTCTTCGCCTCATTCCCGCGCAATGACGCGCACCCCACCCGTGCGCTCGTACGCGCAGGTCAGCGCCGCAATCCCGCCTGTCCCGAAGGACGTGTCCCCATGGCCGCCACGCCGCCGAATTCCGCTGCCGCGACCCCCCGCCGCAAGGTGAGCCGTCACCGCGGCGAGGGTCAGTGGGCGGCCGGTCACTTCACCCCGCTCAACGGGAACGAGCAGGTCAAGAAGGACGACGACGGTCTCAACGTGCGGACACGTATTGAGACGATCTACTCCAAGCGTGGTTTCGACTCGATCGACCCCAGCGACCTGCGCGGACGCATGCGCTGGTGGGGTCTGTACACCCAGCGCAAGCAGGGCATCGACGGCGGGAAGACGGCCGTTCTGGAGCCGGAGGAGCTGGACGACAGCTACTTCATGCTGCGGGTCCGCATCGACGGCGGCGCGCTGACCACCGCTCAGCTGCGCGTCATCGGCGAGATCTCGCAGGAGTTCGCGCGCGGCACCGCCGACATCACCGACCGGCAGAACGTCCAGTACCACTGGATCCGCATCGAGGACGTGCCCGAGATCTGGGACCGCCTGGAGGGCGTCGGCCTGTCCACGGTCACCGCCTGCGGCGACACGCCCCGCGTGATGATCGGCTCCCCGGTCGCGGGCATCGCCGAGGACGAGATCATCGACGGCACGCCGGCCCTGGAGGAGATGAAGCGCCGGGTGCTCAACAACCCGGCGTACTCGAACCTCCCGCGGAAGTTCAAGACCGCGATCTCCGGGTCGCCGGTGCTGGACGTGGTGCACGAGATCAACGACGTGGCGTTCGTCGGTGTCCAGCACCCCGAGCACGGGCCGGGCTTCGACCTGTGGGTCGGCGGCGGCCTGTCCACCAACCCGAAGCTGGGCGTGCGCCTGGGCGCCTGGGTGCCGATCGAGGAGGTGCCCGACGTCTACGAGGGCGTCATCTCGATCTTCCGCGACTACGGCTACCGGCGGCTGCGCAACCGCGCCCGCCTGAAGTTCCTGGTCGCCGACTGGGGCGCGGAGAAGTTCCGGCAGGTGCTGGAGGACGAGTACCTGAAGCGGAAGCTGACCGACGGCCCGGCGCCCGCCGACCCGACCAGCCGCTGGCGCGACCACATCGGGGTGCACCGGCAGAAGGACGGCCGCTACTACGTCGGCTTCGCCCCGCGCGTCGGCCGCGTCGACGGCACCACCCTGACGAAGGTCGCCGACCTCGCGGAGGCGCACGGCTCGGGCCGGGTCCGCACCACCGTCGAGCAGAAGATGATCATCCTCGACGTCGAGCAGGACCGGGTCGACTCGCTGGTCGAGTCCCTGGAGGCGCTGGACCTCACCGCCCGGCCCTCCACCTTCCGGCGCGGCACGATGGCCTGCACCGGCATCGAGTTCTGCAAGCTCGCCATCGTCGAGACCAAGGCGCGCGGCGCCTCGCTGATCGACGAGCTGGAACGCCGGCTCCCCGAGTTCGACGAGCCGCTCACCATCAACCTCAACGGCTGCCCCAACGCCTGCGCCCGCATCCAGACCGCGGACATCGGTCTCAAGGGCCAGCTGGTGCTCAACGAGCGGGGCGAGCAGGTCGAGGGCTACCAGGTGCACCTGGGCGGCGCGCTCGGCCTGGAGCCGGGCTTCGGCCGCAAGGTGCGCGGCCTGAAGGTCACGGCCGAGGAGCTGCCGGACTACGTGGAGCGGGTCCTCACGCGCTACCAGGCCGAACGCGAGGACGGCGAGCGCTTCGCCACCTGGGCGGCCCGCGCCTCCGAGGAGGCCCTGTCATGAGCGAGCGCGCCGTGCCGTTCCACTGCCCGTACTGCGGCGACGAGGACCTGCGTCCGCACGAGCAGGGACACGGCGCCTGGGAATGCGCGGCGTGCAACCGCGCATTCCAGCTGAAGTTCCTCGGGCTGCTGGCCCGGGGTCTTCAGCCCGACTCGACCGAGGGGGAACGGATATGACGGCCGTTCAGGAAGAACGCACGACCGAGGATCTCAAGGCGCTCGCCGAGCGGGCGGGCCGCGAGCTGGAGGACGCCTCCGCGCTGGAGATCCTCCAGTGGGCGGTGGACACCTTCGGCAGCCGCTTCTGCGTGACCTCCTCCATGGAGGACGCGGTCGTCGCCCACCTCGCCTCCCGCGCCCTGCCCGGCGTGGACGTGGTGTTCCTCGACACCGGCTACCACTTCGAGGAGACCATCGGCACCCGGGACGCGGTCGAGGCCGTGATGGACGTGAACGTCATCACGCTCACCCCGCGGCAGACGGTCGCCGAGCAGGACGCCGAGTACGGCCCGAGGCTGCACGACCGCGACCCGGACCTGTGCTGCGCGCTGCGCAAGGTCAGGCCGCTGGAGGAGGGCTTGAAGGGCTACCAGGCCTGGGCGACCGGGCTGCGCCGCGACGAGTCCGAGACCAGGGCGAACACGCCGGTCGTCGGCTGGGACGAGAAGCGGGGCAAGGTGAAGATCTCGCCCATCGCGAAGTGGTCACAGGAAGATGTGCAAACGTACGTCACCGAGCACGGCGTTCTCACCAACCCGCTGCTGATGGACGGCTATGCCTCCGTGGGCTGCGCGCCCTGCACCCGTCGTGTGCTGGAGGGCGAGGACGCCCGCGCCGGACGCTGGGCGGGCCGCGCCAAGACCGAGTGCGGACTGCACGGCTGACATGACGACGACCACCGGGCCGACGGCCACCGTGCCGACGACCACCGGACCTTCGAGATCCAGGGAGAACCACGTGACGACCGGAGCCACCGTCTGGCTCACGGGCCTGCCCAGCGCCGGCAAGACCACCATCGCCCACGAGCTGGCGGGGCGGCTGCGCGAGGAGGGCAGGCGCGTCGAGCTCCTCGACGGCGACGAGATCCGCGAGTTCCTCTCGCGCGGCCTCGGCTTCAGCCGCGAGGACCGGCACACCAACGTGCAGCGCATCGGCTTCGTCGCCGAACTGCTCGCCCGCAACGGCGTCACGGCGCTGGTCCCGGTGATCGCCCCTTACGCGGACAGCCGGGACGCGGTGCGCGAGCGCCACGAGGCGAACGGCACGGCGTACGTCGAGGTGCACGTCGCCACCCCGGTCGAGGTGTGCTCGGTGCGCGACGTGAAGGGCCTGTACGCCAAGCAGGCCGCGGGTGAACTGACGGGGCTCACCGGCGTCGACGACCCGTACGAGGAGCCCGTCAAGCCCGACCTGCGCATCGAGTCGCAGGACCAGACCGTCCAGGAGTCCGCCGCGGCGGTCCACGCCCTGCTCACCGAAAGGGGACTGGCATGACGACGACCGTCGCAGCGGTGGAGGAGGGCAAGGCGGGCCCGTACGCCCTCTCCCACCTCGACGCCCTCGAATCGGAGGCCGTGCACATCTTCCGCGAGGTGGCGGGCGAGTTCGAGCGGCCGGTGATCCTCTTCTCCGGCGGCAAGGACTCCATCGTCATGCTGCACCTGGCGCTGAAGGCGTTCGCACCCGCGCCGGTCCCCTTCTCGCTGCTGCACGTGGACACCGGGCACAACTTCCCCGAGGTGCTGGACTACCGCGACCGCGCGGTGGAGCGGCACGGGCTGCGCCTGCACGTGGCCTCCGTGCAGGACTACATCGACCGCGGGCTGCTCAAGGAGCGTCCGGACGGCACCCGCAACCCGCTCCAGACGCTTCCGCTGACCGAGAAGATCCAGGCCGAGAAGTTCGACGCGGTCTTCGGCGGCGGGCGCCGGGACGAGGAGAAGGCCCGCGCCAAGGAGCGGGTGTTCTCGCTGCGCGACGAGTTCTCGCAGTGGGACCCGCGCCGGCAGCGCCCCGAGCTGTGGAACCTGTACAACGGCCGGCACGCCCCCGGCGAGCACGTACGCGTCTTCCCGCTCTCGAACTGGACCGAGCTGGACGTGTGGCAGTACATCGCCCGCGAGGGCATCGAGCTGCCGCAGATCTACTACGCCCACGAGCGCGAGGTCTTCGCCCGCTCCGGCATGTGGCTGACGGCCGGTGACTGGGGCGGCCCGAAGGACGGCGAGACGGTCGAGAAGCGGCAGGTCCGCTACCGCACCGTCGGCGACATGTCCTGCACCGGCGCCGTCGACTCCGACGCCGACACCATCGAGAAGGTCATCGCCGAGATCGCCGTCACCCGGCTCACCGAACGCGGCGCCACCCGCGCCGACGACAAGATGTCCGAGGCCGCGATGGAAGACCGCAAGCGCGAGGGGTACTTCTAGACATGACCAGCACCACGGAACCCGTCGAGCCGCTGTCGGTCTGGCAGCTGTCGGAGACGACCCTGCTCCGCTTCGCCACCGCCGGCTCGGTCGACGACGGCAAGTCCACCCTGGTGGGCAGGCTCCTGCACGACTCCAAGTCGGTCCTCACCGACCAGCTGGAGGCCGTCGAGCGCGCCTCCGCGAGCCGCGGCCAGGACGCGCCGGACCTCGCGCTGCTCACCGACGGCCTGCGGGCCGAGCGCGAGCAGGGCATCACCATCGACGTGGCCTACCGCTACTTCGCCACCCCGCGCCGCCGGTTCATCCTCGCCGACACCCCCGGGCACGTGCAGTACACCCGGAACATGGTCACCGGCGCCTCCACCGCCGAACTGACCGTCATCCTGGTCGACGCCCGCAACGGCGTCGTCGAGCAGACCCGCCGGCACGCCGCCATCGCCGCCCTGCTGCGCGTCCCGCACGTCGTCCTCGCCGTCAACAAGATGGACCTGGTCGACTACCAGGAGTCCGTCTTCGCCGCCATCGCCGAGGAGTTCACGGCGTACGCGACCGAACTGGGCGTCCCCGAGGTCACCGCGATCCCGATCTCGGCGCTCGCGGGCGACAACGTGGTGGAGGCGTCGGCGGTCATGGACTGGTACGGCGGCCCGACAGTGCTGGAGCACCTGGAGACGGTGCCGGTCAGCCACGACCTGGCGCACTGCCACGCCCGGCTGCCCGTGCAGTACGTGATCCGCCCGCGCACCGCCGAGCACCCCGACTACCGCGGCTACGCGGGCCAGATCGCCGCCGGCACCTTCCGCGTCGGCGACGAGGTGACCGTCCTGCCGTCGGGCCGCACCTCGAAGGTGTCCGGCATCGACCTGCTGGGCGAGCCCGTCGAGGCGGCCTGGACGCCGCAGTCGGTGACGCTGCTGCTCGAGGACGACATCGACGTCTCGCGCGGCGACCTGATCGTGCCCAGCAAGGACGCGCCGGAGACCTCCCAGGACGTGGAGGCCACGGTCTGCCACGTCGCCGACGCGCCGCTCACCGTGGGCCACCGGGTGCTGCTCAAGCACGGCACCCGCACGGTCAAGGCGATCGTCAAGGACATCCCGGCCCGGCTCACGCTGGACGACCTGTCCCTGCACCCGCACCCCGGGCAGCTCGTCGCCAACGACATCGGCCGGGTGAAGATCCGCACGGCGGAGCCGCTGCCCGCCGACTCCTACGCCGACTCCCGGCGCACCGGTTCGTTCATCCTGATCGACCCGAACGACGGCACCACCCTCACCGCGGGCATGGCCGGCGAGTCCTTCGCCGCGCCGGAGCCGGTCAAGGACGAGGCGGACGACAACGGGTGGGACTTCTAGCCATGGGCTCCCGGAGTCTCCACCCCACCGACTTCTACTCCACGTTCGCGAAGGAGGGCGGCCGCGTCGGCAGCGGCGCCCTCGGGAGTGGGCAGGGCGGCGTCGGGCGATGCGGCAGGTGACGTACGCGCACCGCTCGCGCGCCCTCGCCCCCCGCCGCCGTAGAAGCGAACCCGCCGATCTCCCGGCCACGACCTGACACCTCGGACCAACCGACAGGCGTGAGCGCCGGGCCAACGAGAGGAACACCTCCCGTGCCTGCCACCAAGCCCCTGCGCCGCACCCTGGCGGTCCTCGCCGCACTGCCGCTGCTGGTCCTCGCCGGCTGCGGGTACGGCTCCCAGGCCAAGGACGACGGGGGCGTGGAGATCGCCGCCGGGGCCGAGCAGATCGACGGCCTCGACTCGGTCCGGATCGGGTACTTCGGCAACATCACGCACGCCACGCCGCTGGTCGGCAACCAGAAGGGCTTCTTCCAGAAGGAGCTGGGCGCCACCGAGGCCAAGTACGCGGTCTTCAGCGCGGGCCCGTCCGAGATCGAGGCGCTGAACTCGGGCTCCATCGACATCGGCTGGATCGGCCCATCGCCGGCGATCAACGGTTACGCCAAGTCGGAGGGCAAGAACCTGCGGATCATCGGCGGTTCGGCCTCCGGCGGCGTGAAGCTGGTGGTGAACCCGGACAAGATCAAGTCGCTGGAGGACGTCAAGGGCAAGCGCATCGCCACCCCTCAGCTCGGCAACACGCAGGACGTCGCGTTCCTCAACTGGGTGGCCGAGCAGGGCTGGGAGGTCGACGCGCTCAGCGGCAAGGGTGATGTGACGGTCGTCCGCAGCGACAACAAGGTGACCCCGGACGCCTTCCAGTCCGGTTCCGTCGACGGCGCGTGGGTGCCGGAGCCGACCGCCTCCCGGATGGTCGCCCAGGGCGGCAAGGTGCTGCTGGACGAGTCGACGCTGTGGCCGGACGAGAAGTTCGTGATCACGAACATCATCGTGCGGCAGGAGTTCCTCAAGGAGCACCCGAAGGTCGTCGAGGCCGTGCTGAGGGCGTCGGTCGCCACCAACGAGTGGATCGAGGCCAACCCCGACGAGGCCAAGGCCGCCGCGAACACGCGGCTGGAGAAGGACACCGGCAAGGCCCTGCCCGCCGGTGTCCTGGACCCGGCGTGGGAGTCGATCCGGCTCACCGACGACCCGCTCGCCGCCACCCTCGGCGCCCAGGCCGACCACGCCGTCGAGGCGGGCCTGCTGGACCAGCCCGACCTCAAGGGCATCTACGACCTCAGGCTGCTCAACAAGATCCTCAAGGCCAAGGGCGAGCCCGCGGTCGACGACGCCGGACTCGGCGTCCAGTAAGCCCGGAACCCGACCCGTCCCCAGGAGGTGACGACCATGGCCACGACCACGACCCTCGCCAAGGCCGACGAGGGCACCGCGGCGGCCACGCACGCCGCCCGGATCGAGCACGTCTCCAAGTCGTTCGCCGGCCCCGCGGGGCAGCAGCTCGTGCTGGACGACATCTCCCTCGATGTCGCGCCCGGCGAGTTCGTCACCCTCCTGGGGGCCTCCGGCTGCGGCAAGTCCACGCTGCTGAACCTGGTGGCGGGCCTGGACAGGCCCAGCGCCGGCGCGATCACCACGGACGGCCGACCCGCCCTGATGTTCCAGGAACACGCCCTGTTCCCTTGGCTGACGGCCGGCAAGAACATCGAACTCGCCCTCAAGCTGCGCGGCGTGCCCAAGTCCGAGCGCCGCGACAAGGCCGAGGAACTCCTCGAACTCGTACGGCTGGGGGGCGCGCACGGCAAGCGGGTGCACGAGCTGTCCGGCGGCATGCGCCAGCGGGTCGCGATGGCCCGGGCACTCGCCCAGGAGAGCAAGCTCCTGCTGATGGACGAGCCCTTCGCCGCGCTCGACGCCATCACCCGCGACGTCCTGCACGACGAACTGACCCGCATCTGGCGCGAGACACAGCTGTCCGTCCTCTTCGTCACCCACAACGTCCGCGAGGCCGTCCGGCTCGCCGAGCGCGTGGTGCTGCTGTCCTCGCGCCCGGGGCGCATCGCCCGCGAGTGGACGGTCGGCATCCCGCAGCCGCGCCGCATCGAGGATGCCGAGGTCGCGGAGCTGTCCGTCCAGATCACCGAAGAACTGCGTGGGGAGATCCGCCGCCATGGCCAGCACTGACACGACGCCCCCCGCGAAGGAGGGCGGCGATCTCGCCGGTCTGGAAGCGGGCCTGGACGCACTGGAGACGGTGCAGCACAGCCGCACGCCCTTCCGGCGGACCCTCGTGGAGAAGATCCTGCCCCCGACCGTCGCCGTGCTCCTGGTCCTGGCGGTCTGGCAGGGCCTGGTCTCCTTCGAGATCGTCGACGACCCGACCAAGCTGCCCGCCCCGTCGGACGTGTGGCACGTGCTCCACCAGGCCTGGCTCCAGGGCGAGCTGCTCGGCTACATCTGGACCAGCGTCTCGCGCGGACTGTCCGGCTTCCTGCTGGCGCTGCTGATCGGCACGCCGCTCGGGCTGCTGGTGGCGCGGGTGAAGTTCGTGCGTGCGGCGATCGGCCCGATCCTGTCCGGCCTCCAGTCGCTGCCCTCCGTCGCCTGGGTGCCGCCCGCCGTGATCTGGCTCGGTCTGAACAACTCGATGATGTACGCCGTCATCCTGCTCGGCGCGGTCCCCTCCATCGCCAACGGCCTGGTGTCGGGCGTGGACCAGGTCTCCCCGATCTTCCTGCGGGCCGGCCGCACGCTGGGCGCCACGGGACTGAAGGGGACCTGGCACATCGTGCTGCCGGCCGCGCTGCCCGGCTACGTCGCCGGCCTCAAGCAGGGCTGGGCGTTCTCCTGGCGCTCGCTGATGGCGGCCGAGATCATCGCGTCCTTCCCGGATCTGGGCATCGGCCTCGGCCAGCTCCTGGAGAACGGCCGCAACGCCAGCGACATGGCCATGGTCTTCGAGGCCATCCTCCTCATCCTCGTCGTCGGCATCGCCATCGACCTGCTGATCTTCAGTCCGCTGGAGCGGTGGGTACTGCGCAGCCGCGGCCTGCTGGTGAGGAGCTGAGAGACGCCATGTCCGCTCCGGTCATCCTCGTCATCGCCCACGGCAGCCGTGACCCGCGGCACGCCCGGACCGTGCACGCCCTGGTGCGCCGGGTCAGGTCGCTGCGCCCGGACGTACGGGTGGAGACGGGCTTCCTGGACTTCAACGTGCCCTCGGTGCAGGGCGTGCTGGAGTCCCTGGCGACGGAGGGTGTGCGGGACGTCGTGGCCCTGCCCCTCCTCCTGACCCGCGCCTTCCACGCGAAGGCGGACATCCCGGCGGTCCTGGCGGACGCGCCACCGCGGCTGCGCATCCGCCAGGCGGAGGTGCTCGGTCCCTCCCCCCTGCTCCTGTCGGCGCTGGAACGGCGCCTGTACGAGGCGGGCCTGTCGCCCGCCGACAAGTCCTCGACCGGGGTCGTGCTGGCCTCGGCGGGGTCCTCCGACCCGGAGGCGATCGCAGTGATCGCTGAAATCGCGCGGGAGTGGCGGCACACCGGTTGGTGCGCCGTGCGGCCTGCGTTCGCCTCCGCATCCCTTCCCCGCACCGAGGACGCGGTGCGGGAGCTGCGCGAGCTGGGCTGCGCCCGCGTGGCCGTCGCCCCGTACGTCCTGGCCCCGGGCTTCCTGCCGGACCGCATCGCGCGGGGCGCGGCCGGGGCGGACGTACTGGCCGACGTCCTCGGTCCCTCGCCGGAGGTGGCGCGGGTGCTGCTGGAGAGGTACGAGGCGGCGCGGGTGCCGGTGCTGGCGGCGGTGGGGGCCTGAGGCCACCGGCGGTGCTCAGGCGGCGGTCAGCTCCACGAGCTTGGTGACGGTGTTCCAGTTGCGGGTGGTGGTGATCAGGCCCTTGGTGACCCGCGGTTTGGCCAGGGCCTCGGCGAGTTTGGAGCGGCCGAGGCCGCTGGGCGCGTACAGGTACAGGGCGCGGTCGCCGAGGCGGAAATCCTCCGGCTCGAAGGCGGGACGGTCGACCGGCGAGAAGCGTTCCTCGTCGACCGGCGCGGAGAAGTAGGTGACGTGGAGCTGCTTGGGCTCCAGGTCGGCGGCCGGGAAGGGGCAGGCCTCGACGACCGCCCTGAGGTAGGCGTGGTCGCGGACGAGGACGTCCACGGGGAAGCCGAAGCGCTTCTCGATCGCCCGCGTCAACTCGGCGGCCAGCGACTCCTCGTCCCCGTGCCCGGACGCGAACACCGCCTGTCCGCTCTGGAGATGGGTGCGTACGGCGTCATGGCCGAGCTCCTCCAGAAGTGCGCGCAACTCGGCCATCGGGAGCTTCTTCGCGCCGCCCACGTTGATCCCGCGCAACAGCGCCGCGTACATCGTCGTCATGCGCACACCATAGAACGGCCGTCGCGCCCCGTGGGGGCGGGCGCGACGGCCGGGTCCGCGCGCCGGGCGGACGTGCGCGCCACTTTCGCCGATGAGGTGTCCGTGGTTCAACCACTAAGCGCGCCTGTGACTTATTCAACAACGTTGCTGTAAGGGGCCCGTGTCCTCCTCAGCGGTGAGGACGGCGGTACGGAGGGACGAGCCGGCGCCGCCCAAGGTCACCGGTGAGCACGACGAGATCGCTCTGTCCGGCCCCTGCCTTCGAAGCGGAAGGTGGCGGCGGGGGCCGTCACCGCTCAGGAGGGGGAAGGACGCCGAGGGCCCGTCGGTCCGGCGGAACCGACGGGCCCTCGGCGTGTTCTCTCCTGCCGTGCGGTCAGGCTCTCGCCGCCGCCAGTTCGGCCTCGATCAGGTCGGCGGCCCGCCGGGTGCCGCCCTCCTGCGCCATCCGCGCCCGGATCTCCTTCAGGCGCCCCGCCACCTCCGGGTCGTCGACCAGGTCGAGGGCGGCGGTGCGCAGCGCCTCGGCGGTGGCCTCCTCGGTGGGGAGGTGCCGGGCGACGCCGAGTCCCTGGAGCATGTCCGCGTTGACGAACTGGTCCGCGGCCTGCGGCACGGCGATCATCGGCGTGGCGGTGGCCAGACCCTCCTGACTGCCGCCGGCGCCCGCGTGGGTGACGAACAGGTCGGCCTGCTGGAGGACCGCCAACTGCGGGACCCACGACCGCACTTCCACGTTCTCCGGTACGTCGCCCAGCTCGGCGGGGTCGACGTGCCTGCCGATCTGGAGCACGACATGCCAGCCGGGCAGTCCGGCGAAGGCCTCGACGCACTCCCGGTAGAAGGCGGGCTGCTTGGTGAACGCCGAGCCGAGGGAGACGAGGACGACCTTCCCGGCACCCTCGGGACGCCGCCACTCCCCTTCGGCGGTGCGGTCGCCCTGGCAGGCGCCGACGAACGTGTACGCCTTCTCGTCGACCCGGTCGGCGTTGGGCTGGAGCGCTTTCGGGATCAGCACCAGGGAGCGGGCCGGGCGACCGACGAACGGGTCCGGGTGCATGGTGATCCCGTTCTCCTCCAGCCAGGCGTGGAAGCGGGCGTAGTAGGCCTGGCCGCGTTCGGTCTTCAGCGGCTCCTCCCACATCGGCTCGCCGACCTCCTTCTCGTACCCCTCCCAGGCCACCATGCACGGCGAGAGGGAGACCACGGGCACGTCCCAGCGGTGGCCGAGGACGCGGGCCGGGTAGGAGGCGATGTCGTGCAGGATCAGGTCCGGCTCGTCGCCCTCGTACGCCTCGATGAGCTGCGGGAGCGCGTGGATCGCGTCGTTCAGGAACGGCTCGACGTTGTCCAGCAGCGTGGTCCCCCACGCCTCCGGGTCGGCGTCGGGGCCGGGCAGCGTGCTGTTCCACAGCTTCGGTTCGGCGCCCGCCTCGGCGACCTTGTCCGCGAAGGCGGGCGGGATCGCGTACGTCACCCGGTGTCCTCGCGCGACGAGCTCGCGGATCACCTCCAGGCTGGGGTTCACGTGGCCGTGCGCGGCGATGGAGAACATGGCGATGTGAGCGGGACTGGTCATGCGAACAGCGTACGCGAGACGAGACGTCTCGTACAACCTATTTTCGTTCATCCCGTCAGCTCCGTGTGCAGCCTCAGCCAGCGCTGGGGTGACACCTCGCCCACGAGCGCGCCCGGTCCCAGGTGTGCGGCCCGGAACGCCGCGTCCACCCGGCGCCGGGGGTGGGCCCGGCGCAAGGAGGCGTGCAGCGATCCGCCGACTCCGGAGAAGCCCAGTTCGACGAGGTCCCGCCAGCTCCGGTGAGCGGCGCCGGCGAGCAGCGGGGTGGGGCGGCGTTCGATGCGGAGGATTCCGGCATCGACGCGGGGCGCGGGGCGGAAGCCGTACCGGCTCACCCTCCCGGCCAGCCGCCATTCGTGCCGGGGCCAGGTGCGGACCGTCAGCAGAGTCCAGCGGCCGTGGTCGCCGGTGCGTTTGCGGGCGTACTCCAGCTGAGTGATCAGTGTGGCGTCGGTGAGGCCGGGTGCGGTGAGGCACCAGTCGACGATGTCCGCCGTACGGGAGAACGGCACGTTCCCGGCGACGGAGAACGGCGTGCGTGGGGGTCGCGCGGCGAGGAAGTCACCGGCGACGACGTGGACATGGGGGGAGTCCGAGAAGCGGGCGCGGAGCCCGGGGACGAGCCGGGCGTCGATCTCGTAGGCGTACAGCTCCCGGCTGCGGCGGGCGAGCGGCACGGTGAGCGCGCCCTTGCCCGCGCCCACCTCGAGGACGAGGGACGGGTGACGGCTGTCGGGAGAAACGAGCCTGGCGACACGCTCGGCCGCCGCGCGGTCGGCCAGGAAGTTCTGCGAAAGCGTGCGGGCACGCTGGGTCGGGCGGGCCATGGCCTGCGGTCCTTGTCTTCCGTGAAAGCGGGAAAGGGCAGCCGAAGGCCCTGACCGGAAGACGAAGGGCAGAAGAAGATGCGGAGGTACGGCCCACCGCGCGCGTCGGGCGCGTCAGCGGCGGGGAGACCCCGGGCCGGTCAGGGCTCCGGGGCCACGACGCATCCTGACGGAGTGTGTGCAGCCCCGGCCGAGACCGGAGTTGATGATCGCGTTGAAAGCTGCCACGGAGGCGACGTTAGACGGGCGCGCGCCCGGCGGGCAACGGGTTTTCGCGCGGGGGCGGCCGTCAGCGCTGGTAGCGGGCGAGTACGAGGTTGCCGTCCTCCTCCAGTCTCTCGCGCAGCTCCGCCATGCCGATCGCTCCGCTGTAGTACTCCTGGAGCGCGGGGGTGGCCACCTTGTCCTTCCACTCGGGGTAGCCGCGGACGGACTGCGCGGGCGCCGGGCTCAGATGGCCGGCGAGGGCGGTGCCGGTCGCCCAGCCGTGCTCGGGGGTGTGCAGGGCGGGGTCGTTCAGGGCCTCGGTGCCGGTGGGCAGCATCCAGTCGCCGAGGGCCAGGCGCACCATGTTGTCCGGCTGGAGGAGGAAGTCGACGAAGGCGGCGGCCTCCTTCTTGTGCGGGCTGTCCTCGGCGATGGACAGGGTCTGGGGGCTGACGCCCTGGGTGAGGCCGTCGGCTCCCGCCGGGGCGGGCAGCACCTGCCAGTCGAAGCCGTCGGGCGCCTGCTGTTCGATCTGCTGGCGGTAGGAGAAGCCGAGCGGAACCATCGCGTACTTCCCCGCGAAGAAGCCCGGCAGGGTGTCGGAGCCGCCGCTGCCGAGGGTGGTGGGAGAGGCGCTGCGGTCGGTGTTGACCTGGTCGTGGATGGTGCGCGGGACGACCTGGTCGCCCTCCTCGAAACGGACGGTGACCTTGCCGTCCGCGCTCCGGTGGAACAGCTGCCCGCCGGTGGACAGGGACAGGTTGAGCGTGGCGGACACGGGCTCCTTCAGCGGCCAGGCCACCCCGTACCGCCCGTCGCCGCTCAGCCGCTTCGCCACCCGGCCGAACTCCTCCCAGGTCCAGGGGTCCTCGGGCGTCGGGACCCGGACGCCGGACTCCTTCAGCAGGTCCGCGTTGGCGATCAGTACGCGCGGTTCCTGGAGGAACGGCACGCCGTAGACGCCGTCGCCGAAGGTGACCGTCTCCCAGCTGCGCTCCGGGATGCCGGACTTCAGCCGCTCGGACAGCAGGCCGGTCAGGTCGGCGAGGTAGCCGCCGTAGGCGAAATCGGCGAGGTCGTCGGAGGCGTCGTGGATGATGTCGGGCGCCTCGCCGCCCTCGAAGGAGGTGAGGAGCTGGTCGTGGACGCTGTCCCAGCTGCCCTGGACGTGTTCGACGCGTACGTCGGGGTGGGTGGCGTTCCACTCCCGCACCAGTTCCTTGTTGGCCTCGACGGACTCCTCCTGCCAGGCCAGGGACTGGAAGCGCAGGGTGATCCGGCCGTCGTCCGCTCCGTCGCCGCCGCCCGAGCAGCCCGCGAGCAGCAGGGTGAGGGAGGCCAGCAGGATCGCGATTTTCGTGCGCGCGGTCATCAGCTCTTCACCGCCCCGGCGAGCATGCCGCCCGTGATCCGCCGCTGGATGAGGGCGAAGACGACGAGGGAGGGCAGGGTGGCGAGGAACGCGGCCGCCGCGAGCGGGCCGAGGTCCGCGACGCCCTCGGCGCCGATGAAGTGGGTGAGGATCACGGGCAGGGTCTGTTTCTCCGGTGTCTTGAGCAGCACGAGGGCGAAGAAGAACTCGTTCCACGCGGTGATGAAGGCGAACAGGGCCGTCGCCACGATCCCCGGCGCGAGCAGCGGCGCGGTGACGGAGACCAGGGTGCGCAGCCGCCCGGCGCCGTCCACGGCGGCCGCCTCCTCCAGCTCGGCCGGCACCGCTCGGACGTACCCGGCGAGCATCCACAGCGCGAACGGCAGCGACCACACGACGTACACCATCACCAGCCCGGGGACGCTGTTGATCAGCCGGAGGTTCTTCAGGACGAGGAAGAGCGGGATGATCAGCAGCACGAAGGGGAAGGCCTGGCTGACCACGACCCACCCGGTGGCCGCCCGCGCGAGCCGGCCGCGGTGGCGGGCCATGACGTAGGCCATCGGGGTCGCGATCAGTACGGCGATGACGGCGGCGCCGAGCGCGGCGAGCAGGGAGTTGAGGGCGGCGCGCAGCAGCGGCTGTTCGTCGAAGGCCTGCCGGAAGTTGTCGAGGGTGGGATTCTGCGGGATCCAGGTGGGGTGGAGGCTGCCCAGCTCCTGGGGCGGTTTGAAGGCGGTGGAGATCAGCCAGAGGAAGGGGAAGGCCAGGAAGACCAGGTACGCGAGGAGCGCGGCGTACTGGCCGACGCGGGCCGGGGTCGAGGTCCTCACGCCTCGTCACCTCCCTTGAGTACGCCCTTGAGTCCGCCCTTGAGCCGGCCGGCGAGGAAGACGGCGAGGACGATCGAGATCACGGCCACCATGACGCAGCCCATCGCCGCCGCGTAGCCGAACTGGCCGTAGCGGAAGGCCTCCTCGTAGGCGAAGAGCATGGGCAGCCGGGTCCGGCCGCCGGGGCCGCCGTTGGTCAGCACGTAGACCAGGGCGAAGGAGTTGAAGTTCCAGATGAGGTTGAGCGCGGTGATGGCGAGGGCGACCGGTCTGAGGGCGGGCCAGGTGACGGTGCGGAAACGGCGCCAGGCCCCGGCGCCGTCGACGGCGGCGGCCTCGTGCAGCTCGCGCGGGGTGTTCTGGAGGCCGGCGAGCAGGGCGACCGTCGTCTGGGGCATGCCGGCCCAGACGCCGACGACGATGACGGCGGGCAGGGCGGTGGCGAGGCCGCTGAGCCAGTCCCGGCCGTCGCCGAGGCCGAGGTCGCGCAGCGTCTCGTTGAGGATGCCCGCGTCCGGGTTGTAGACCAGCCGCCACATGATGCCGACGACGACCTCGGGCATCGCCCAGGGAATGATCGCCAGGGCACGGGCCAGCCATCGCATGCGCAGGTTCTGGTTGAGCAGCAGGGCGAGGCCGAGCGCGAGCAGGAACTGCGGGACCGTGACGCCGGCGGCCCACAGCAGCCCGATGCGGAACGACTCCCAGAACAGGGTGTCGTGCAGCAGGTCCTGGAAGTTCAGGGTGCCGACCCACTGCGTGGGCTCGGTCCGGCCGGACTGGGCGTCGGTGAACGCGAGCAGGATGCCGTAGAGCAGCGGTCCGACGCTGAGCACCAGGATGGGGATCAGCGCGGGCAGCACCAGGAACCAGGCACCGTGGTCCGGGCCGCGCCGCGGCCGGTCCCCGCCGGGCGCGCGGCGCGCCGGTCTCCCCCGCTCGGTCACCAATGTCACGTAATCAGCCCCTTTGCGCGGCTCGGGACGGGCCTGGTCATGGTCGTGAAGGCGCCGTGCCCCGTCAAGGGCCCGCGCACACGCTCCGACCTGTGCGAATGCGACACTGGCGGACGGATGGCGGGAACCCGGCGGACACGGAGGCAGGCGACGATGGACGAGGCACGGGCGCGGGAGGTGCTGGCCGAGGCGGGGGTGCTGCCCGGCGCGGCGCGGGAGGCGCGGCTGCTCGCCCTGGGCGAGAACGCGGTGTTCGCCGCCGGTGACCTGGCGGTCAAGGTGGGCCGGGACGCGGAGCTCCTCGCCCGGGCGCGCCGGGAACTGGCCGTCGCGGTATGGCTGGAAGAGGCCGGTGTGCCGGCGGTACGGGCTGCCGACCCGACGGCGCTGGTCGTCGACGGGCACCCGGTGACCGTGTGGCGGCGGCTGCCCGACCCGGTGCGGCCCGCCGAGCCGCGGGACGTGGCCGTGCTGCTCAGGCTGGTGCACGAACTGCCCTCCCCCTCCTTCGGGCTGCCGCCCCGCGAACTGCTGGGCGGTGTGGAACGCTGGCTGCGGCTCGCGGGCGACGTGATCGACCCGGCGGACGCCGCGTATCTGCGCGAGCGGCGGGACGGTTTCGCGTCGGCCGCCGCCGCGCTCGTCCCGCACCTGACGCCGGGCCCGATCCACGGCGACGCGCTGCCCCGCAACGTGCACGTCGGTCCCGACGGCCCCGTCCTGGTCGACCTGGAGACCTTCTCCACCGACCTGCGCGAGCACGACCTGGTGGTGCTCGCCCTCAGCCGGGACCGCTACGGGCTGCCCGCCGAGGCCTACGACGCCTTCACCGCGACGTACGGCTGGGACGTGCGCGAGTGGGACGGCTGCGCTGTTCTGCGCGGCGCCCGCGAGACGGCCAGCTGCGCGTGGGTGGCACAGCACGCGCCGAGCAACCCGAAGGCGCTGGCGGAATTCGAACGCCGCGTGGCGTCGCTGCGGGACGGTGACCCGACGGTGCGGTGGTATCCGTTCTGACTCCGGCGGGGTCGGGGCCGGTCCGGGGCGACCGGGTGCTGGCCCCAGGCTGGTCCGCGGCACCGGACCGGGCCCGCCGCGCCGAAGGCCGCTCCGCCCCATAGCGCCGAAAGCCGCTACCGAGGCGGACCTGTTCCGCTGCCCCCGGGCGAGACCCAGATGCGGGCTTCAAACCCCACGGCCCGAGACCGGCCCGCAGCACCGGACCGGGCCCGCTGCCCCGGGTGAGTCCGAGATGCGGGACCTAGACGCCCAGCCGCTACCGAGGCGGACCTGTTCCGCTGCCCCCGGGCGCGGCCCGGGTGCGGGACTCTGCCTCCCTGACCGGTGTCAGACCCGTTCGCCGGCCGGCTCGCGCAGGGGCCATCTGCCGTCCACCACGGCCGTGGCG
Organism: Streptomyces sp. M92; assembly: GCF_028473745.1. Taxonomy (NCBI): domain Bacteria; kingdom Bacillati; phylum Actinomycetota; class Actinomycetes; order Kitasatosporales; family Streptomycetaceae; genus Streptomyces; species Streptomyces sp. M92. The sequence goes on along the minus strand of NZ_CP101137.1, from coordinate 4,044,142 downwards.
TCGCCCTTGCGGCGCAGGAAGCTCTGGAAGTCCGCCGCCCACTCGGCGTACCACTCGATCTGGCGGTGGTGCAGGTCCGCCGGGCCGAGGGACGCCACCTTGGGATGGCGGCCGGCTATCGCGCAGGCCAGCCGGGCGGCGGCGAGGGCGTCGGCGGTGGCGTCGTGGGCGGCGTCGAGCGGGACGCCGTACTCCTTGCAGACCGCTTCGAGGTTCCGCTTGCCGCGGCGGTAGCGGTCGACGGAACGGTCGATGGTGTACGGGTCTATGACCGGGGCCGGGTCCAGGCCGCCCAGGCGGTCGCTCAGGGACGGCAGGCCGTACCGCCGCAGTTCGGCGGAGAGGAGGGTCAGGTCGAAGGCCGCGTTGTAGGCGACGACCGGGACGCCCGTCTTCCAGTAGGCCGCGAGCACACCGGCCATGGCGTCGGCCACCTGGTCGGCGGGGCGTCCCTCGGCGGCGGCCCGCTCATTGCTGATGCCGTGGACCGCCACCGCGTCCGCCGGGATCTCCACACCTGGGTCGGCCAGCCACTCCCGGCGGCCCAGCGGCTCCCCGCCCCTGACCTCGATCACGGCCCCCGTGACGATGCGCGCCTCGTGCGGGTCGGTGCCCGTCGTCTCCAGGTCGAAGCCGATCAGCAGCTCCCGGTGCCAGCCCATGGGCGGTCCCCCTTCTTGGTGGTGCTTTCCCCCAGTGGCCTCCACCCTCGCACGGGCCACTGACAATCGGAGGACCGCCCACCGCTTGTGCCGCCGCCAAGCTCCGCCCCAGCCGTCAGGAGACCGGCCGCGAGTCCGCCCACATCAGCTCGAACTCCTCACGGTAGGTGGGGAAAAGTCCACCTTCGTCCACCTGGTCGGACTTGACGACTTTCCCGCCGTTACGCCCGTTGCGCAGCACGAGCACCGGCGCCTCCATGCCCCGGGTGCGGCGCAGGTAGGACTGCACGACCGCGATGCCGTCCGCACCGTCGCCGTCGACGAGGTAGGCGGTGAAGCGGGGTGTCTCGTCGAAGACCTGGATCTCGAACGCGCCGGGGTCGCGCAACCGGGCGCGCACCCGGCGCATGTGCAGGATGTTCATCTCCACGGCCCGGCTCAGCTCGCCCCGCTTGATGCCGAGTTCGCGCTCGCGGCGCTTGATGGCGCTGGAGGCCGGGTTGAGGAAGAGCAGCCGCACCCGGCCGCCGGACTCGGCCAGCCGCAGCAGGCGACGGCCGGAGAAGTTCTGCACGAGCAGGTTGAGACCGATACCGAGGGCGTCCACGCGCCGCGCGCTGCCGAACAGGTCCTCGGCCGGGAACTGGCGCAGCAGCCGCACCCGGTCCGAGTGCACGGCGACCACGTCGGCGTAACGGTCGCCGACCAGGTCCTCCACCGCGTCCACCGGCAGCCGCCGCGTGGAGGGCACGTCGCTGCCCGCGCCCAGCACCTCCAGCAGCCGCGCCGAGGCCCGCTCGGCCTGGCTCAGCACCGCCTCGGACAGCGCCCGGTTGCGCGAGACGACGTTGCGGGTGACCTCCAGCTCGTCCAGGGCGAGTTCCACGTCGCGGCGCTCGTCGACGTACGGCTCGAAGCACGGCCAGTGCTGGACCATCAGCTCGCGCAGCTGGGGCAGGGTGAGGAAGCTGAGGACGTTGTCGTCGGCCGGGTCGAGGAGGTATCCCTTGCGGCGGCTGACCTCGCGGACGGCGACGGCGCGCTGCACCCACTCCTGTCCGGCGGGTCCGGCGGCGGCGACCACCCAGTCGTCGCCGTGGACGGGCTCGTAGACCGGACGCAGGACAGCGGCCACGACCGCGCGCAGCCGCTGCTCGACGAGGTTGAGCCAGATGTACGCCCGGCCGGCGCGCTGCGCCCGCGTGCGCACCTCGTGCCAAGCCTCGGCGTCCCAGTCCAGTTCGGGGCCGATCGCGCCCGCGTTCATCGGCCGCGCCAGGGACACCGCACCGGGCGGGACGTCCGTGGAGTTCCCCTGCCGACCTGCGTCGTCACCAGGGGGTAGCTCCAGCCCTCCCGAGCCCACCCGCGCACCGCCTTCCGCTCCCTCGGAGCACTCCGGGTCAGACCCCGTCCCAACGATCAAGGAAGGGTACTCCGCGAGGGGTGCGCGGTGCAGCCCGATGGACGGGCCGGTTTTCCCAACGTCCCTGATCCCCAAGCGCGTTCCGCCCGTCCGGACACCGTCGAGTGAGCGGATTCATAGCGGTGACGTGGCCGGGTACGGGGAAGGATGCCTCGCGCCCGCAACCGGGGGCGCGCCGCGCGGAACGCCGAGGGGGTGGGTAGGAGGACGTACGTGCTAGGTGGTCGCCTCACTTTCGGGGAGACTTCCGGAGGACTCGGAGCCAAGGCGTCCGCACCGGCGCCCCACACCTGAAAGAGTCGTGTCCATGCAGGTCTGGCCTGGAGAGGCATATCCACTCGGTGCCACGTACGACGGCGCCGGCACGAACTTCGCGGTCTTCACGGAGGCCGCCGACCGAGTAGAGCTGTGTCTGCTGCACGACGACGGTTCGGAGACCGCGGTCGAGCTGCGGGAGAGCGACGCGTTCGTACGGCACGCGTACCTGCCGGGCGTGATGCCGGGGCAGCGGTACGGCTACCGCGTGCACGGCCCGTACGCCCCGGAGCGCGGGCTGCGCTGCAACAGCGCCAAGCTGCTCCTCGATCCGTACGCGCGTGCGATCAGCGGTGCGGTCCAGTGGGGCGAGGAGGTGTACGGCTACCACTTCGGCGAACCCGAACGGCGCAACGACCTGGACTCCGCTCCGCACACGATGAGCTCGGTCGTGGTCAACCCCTACTTCGACTGGGGCGACGACCGGCGGCCCCGGACGGAGTACCACCACACGGTGCTCTACGAGGCCCACGTCAAGGGCCTGACGATGCGGCACCCCGGCCTCCCCGAGGAGCTGCGCGGCACCTACGCGGCCCTGGCGCATCCGGCGTTGATCGAGCACCTGACCGAGCTGGGGGTGACCGCGCTGGAGCTGATGCCCGTGCACCAGTTCGTCAACGACCACCGCCTGGTCGACATGGGCCTGAACAACTACTGGGGCTACAACACGATCGGCTTCTTCGCCCCGCACAACGCGTACGCCTCCTGGGGCGACCGGGGGCAGCAGGTGCTGGAGTTCAAGTCGGCGGTGAAGGCGCTGCACGAGGCCGGGATCGAGGTGATCCTCGACGTGGTCTACAACCACACCGCCGAGGGCAACCACCTGGGCCCCACGCTGTCCTTCAAGGGCCTCGACAACCCCTCGTACTACCGGCTGGCCGACGACCCGCGCTACTACATGGACACCACGGGGACCGGGAACTCGCTGCTGATGCGGTCCCCGCACGTACTCCAGATGATCATGGACTCGCTGCGCTACTGGGTCACCGAGATGCACGTCGACGGCTTCCGCTTCGACCTGGCGGCGACCCTGGCCCGGCAGTTCCACGAGGTGGACCGGCTGTCGTCGTTCTTCGACCTGGTGCAGCAGGACCCCGTGGTCTCGCAGGTGAAGCTGATCGCCGAGCCCTGGGACGTGGGCGAGGGCGGCTACCAGGTGGGCAACTTCCCACCGCTGTGGACCGAGTGGAACGGCAAGTACCGGGACACGGTGCGCGACCTGTGGCGGGGCGAGCCGCGCACGCTCGCCGAGTTCGCGTCCCGGCTGACCGGCTCCTCCGACCTGTACCAGGACGACGGACGCCGGCCGCTGGCCTCGATCAACTTCGTGACCTGCCACGACGGCTTCACGCTGCACGACATGGTGTCGTACAACGAGAAGCGCAACCACGCCAACGGGGAGGACAACCGCGACGGCGAGAACCACAACCGGTCGTGGAACTGCGGGGCTGAGGGCGAGACCGACGATCCGGCGGTGCTGGAGCTGCGGGCCCGGCAGATGCGGAACTTCATCGCCACGCTGCTGCTCTCCCAGGGCGTGCCGATGATCAGCCACGGCGACGAGTTCGCCCGCACCCAGAAGGGCAACAACAACGCCTACTGCCAGGACAACGAGCTGGCGTGGGTCAAGTGGCCCGAGGAGGAGCCCGACCTGCTGCGGTTCACCCGCGCGATGGTGTGGCTGCGCAAGGACCACCCGGTCTTCCGCAGGCGGCGCTTCTTCCACGGGCGGCCGGTGGAGGGCACCCACGACGAGCTGTCGGACATCGCCTGGTTCACACCCGAGGGGGGTGAGATGACCCAGCGGGACTGGCACTCCGCGCGGGCGTCGGCGCTCACCGTGTTCCTGAACGGCAACGCGATCTCCGAGCCCGGCGCGCGCGGGGAGCGCATCACCGACGACTCGTTCCTGCTGATGTTCAACGCCTCGCCGAAGGCGCTGGACTTCGTCGTGCCGGTCGACCACGGCCGGCAGTGGGAGGTGGTCGTCGACACCTCGCGGACGGACGGGGTGCCCCCGGACACGGGAGTGAAGGTGCAGGCAGGCGACCGGCTCACCCTGGTGGACCGGAGCATGACGGTGCTGCGGCGGCCCGTCTAGACGGAGTACGCGCGGGTACCGGCAGGCGCCCGTGCAGGGGGCCGGTGACACGAAAGGCGGCGGGGCGGGTACGTAGGTTTCCATGACGCCTGAGCGACCCGACCCGGTGCTGTCCTCCCGTTCCCCCGCCCCCGCCCCGACCGCCACCTACCGGCTGCAGCTGCAGCCCGCGTTCCCCTTCGCGGCCGCGGCGGCGGCCGTGCCGTACCTCGCCTCCCTCGGGGTCTCGCACCTGCACCTGTCACCCGTCCTGGAAGCGGTGCCGGGCTCGCTCCACGGCTACGACGTCGTGGACCACGCGCGCGTGCGCGAGGAGCTGGGCGGCGAGGAGGGGCTGCGGGCGCTGGCGCGCACCGCGCGGGAGCACGGTCTCGGCCTCGTGGTGGACATCGTGCCGAACCACATGGCGATGTCGCCCCGGCACAACCGCGCCCTGTGGGAGGTGCTGCGCGAGGGCCCGAAGTCGCCGTACGCGCGGTGGTTCGACATCGACTGGGAGGCGCAGGGCGGACAGCTGCTGGTGCCGGTGCTGGGGGCGCCGGTCGGCGAGGTGCTGAAGGACCTGCGGGTCGACGGGGACGTCCTGCGCTACCACGAGCACGCCTTCCCGCTGCGGGAGGGCACCGCGGACCTGCCGCTGCCGCAGCTCCTGGACGCGCAGTGGTACCGCCCGGTGTGGTGGCGGCTGGCCCGCACCGAGCTGAACTACCGGCGGTTCTTCAGCATCTCGGAGCTGATCGGCGTCCGCGTGGAGGACCCGGAGGTGTTCGAGGCCACGCACGCCACGGTGCTGCGGCTGCTGCGCGAGGGCGTGGTCGACGGGTTGCGGGTCGACCACCCCGACGGCCTCGCCGACCCCGGCACGTACCTCGCGCGGCTGCACGAGGCGAGCGGCGGCCGGTGGACGGTCGTGGAGAAGATCCTGGCGGACGGAGAGCGCCTGCCCGCCGCCTGGCCCGTCGCGGGCACCACCGGGTACGACGCCCTGCGGCACGTGGACGGGCTCTTCACGGACCCTGCCGGGCACGGGGAGCTCCTCGGGCAGTACCGAGGCTTCGCGGCCCCGCAGACGGACCGGGGCGGGGACTGGGCGGCGACGGTGCGGCGGGCGGCGTACAAGGTGCTCACGCACGAGCTGGCCACCGAGATGGACCGGCTGACCCGGGTGGCGCACCGGCTGTGCGTCGCCTCGCCGGAGCCCGCGCTGCGCGACCGGGCGCCGTGGGCGCTGCGGACGGCGCTGCGGGAGCTGCTGGTGCGGCTGGAGGTGTACCGGCCGTACACGGCGGTGGACGCGGCGTCCGTCGTTACGGAGGAGGCGGCGGCCGAGGCGCGGCTCGCCTTCGCGGTGCCCGAGGAGGCCGGGGCGGTGGACGTCGTACGGGGCCTGGTGCTCGGGCGGTACGGGGACGGTCCCGAGCACCAGGAGTTCCGGTCCCGGTTCGCGCAGACGGCGTCGGCGCTGCGGGCGAAGTCGGTGGAGGACACGGCGTTCTACCGGTACGTACCGCTGCTGTCGGCGACCGAGGTGGGCGGGGACCCGGGCCGTCCCGCCCTGTCTCCGGAGGAGTTCCACTCCTACTGCGCGCGCGTGCAGCGCGACTGGCCCGCGACGGGCACGGTCGTGTCGACCCACGACACGAAGCGCAGCGCCGACGTGCGGGCCGCGCTCGCGGTGCTGACCCAGTGCCCGGGGCGGTGGGCGGACGTCCTCACCGAGGTCACCCGCACGGGCGACGGCGTGCCGGACGCGCAGCTGGCGTGGGCGGCCTGGCAGACGGTGTTCGGACTGGGGCCGGCGGACGGCGAGCGGGTGCGGGAGGCGCTGCTGAAGCATGTCCGCGAGGCGGGGATGTACACCAGCTGGACTGAGCAGGAGCCGCCGTACGAGGAAGCGGTGGCCCGGTTCGTGGCGGCGGGCCCGTGCGGAGCGCCGGGCGAGCGGGTGACGGCCCTGCGCGCCGACCTGGAACCGCACATCCGCGCCAACGTCCTCGGCACGGCCCTGACCCACCTGACGATGCCGGGGGTGCCGGACCTCTACCAGGGGACCGAGCGGGAGTACCTGGCCCTGGTCGACCCGGACAACCGGCGGGCCGTGGACTTCCCGTCCGCCGGGCCCGTCGAGGCGGGACCGCCCGCCGGGAAGGCCGCGGTGACCCGGGCGGCGCTGGCGCTCCGGGCGCGGCGGCCCGACGCCTTCGGGGACGCGGCGACGTACGAGGCGCTGACCGCCGAGGGGCCCTCGGCGGCGCACTGCGTGGCCTTCGTCCGCTCCGGTGCCGTCCTGACGGCCGTGACCCGGTTGTCGCTGCGGCTGGCGGAGGCGGGCGGCTGGCGCGACACGGTCCTCCCGCTGCCGCCGGGCCGGTGGGCCGACGCGCTGGCACCCGGACGGGAGTTCACCGGGCACGCGCGCGTGGCGGAGCTCTTCGCGGCGGTGCCGGTGGCCCTGCTGGAGCGGGTGGGGACGGAGGACGGGGCCGGGGGCTGAGCGGTGGGCCACCGGCACGGCTCCCCTGAGCCGCCCCGCGCGGCGCGGGAGGCAGGACCGGCGAGGCACCACACGGCGGACGACCGCCGGTCCGTCCCTCCCTCCAACCCTCTCGTCGCTCCCCGGACAGCGGTCCGCGCCCTGCCCCGGGGGGCGGTGAGGGCCGGCCGGCGCGGCACGGAATCGGCCCCTGCGCCCTGCCCGTCCCCGGCGGGCGGCCGCACCTGTCGACGGCTCGACCGCCGACGCCCCCACCGGCCGGGCACACCGCTGACGTCCGAGCGCGGACCGCTCGCGGGCTCGGAGAGGACGCGAACCCGGGCGTGAACCCCCTCTTCCTCCCCGGTGGGCGTCCCCGGCACGCGACAGCCTGGACATGAGCGACGGGGGCGCCCGCACCGCTCCCCCGGGCCCGCCCCGCGCGGCACCCGGCGTCAGGCGAGCGCGGTGGCGGCGGTGCCGTCGCAGACGTGGGGCGCGAGTGCCGTCGTGGAGGCCGGGACGGTCGGGCAGGACGTGCGGAGCAGGTCGACGAAGGCCTCGGCGGCGCCGGTGGGCGGGACGCGGGAGAAGACGGTCAGGGCCCGTCTCCAGGGCGGGTCGGGCGTCAGGACGACGCAGTCCTCGCCGACCGCGCCGCTCACGATGTGCGAAGGTGCCGTGCAGACGCCGACGCCGGCGGCGGCCATCCGTACGGCCGTCGACGTGTGCTCGGTGTAGACGGCGGTGTACGGCCGGAAGCCGGCGCGTCCGCAGGCCCAGTCGAGGAAGCGTTGGCCCTCGATGACGGGCTCCATGGCGCACCGCACCCAGGGCCGGTCGGCGAGTTCGGGCAGCGTCACCGTCGTACGGCCCGCGAAGCGGTCGTCGAAGGGCACGACGAGGACGATCTCCTCCTCGCCGACCGTCACGACGGTGCCGGGCCAGTCGTGGGGCGCCGGGCCGACGGCGAGGTCCGCGGTGCCGCGCTCGACCTCCTCCTCCAGCGCCTCGGTCGTGGCGTACTCGTGGAGGTGCAGGAGGACGCCGGGGTGCGCGGCGCGCCAGCGGGCGAAGACGTCGGGCAGGATGCCGACGGCCACCGAGTGCACGGCGGCGACGTGCAGTTCCCCGCCCTCGGCCCCGGCGGCGGCGCGCGCCGCGCGGCGGGCCTGGACGGCGCTGCGGACGGCGAGTTCGGCGTGCGGGCGGAAGGCGCGGCCCATCGGGGTCAGGCGCACCCCGCGCGGCAGGCGTTCCAGCAGGCCGCCGCCGACCGACCGTTCCAGGGCCTTGATCTGGTGGGAGAGCGCGGACTGCGTGACATGCAGGACCTCGGCCGCGCGGGTGAAGGACGCCTCGTCGACGACGGTCAGGAAGTACTCCATCTGCCGCAGGCTCATCCCCTCGGCCCCTTCCCCGAGTCCGGCCTCGCCACCGGCACTTGTCATGAAGGCTCTGCATCGAAGCCACAAGAACATTGCCTTGGACTCATGGCAAGGGGCGGGCGGACGCTGAGGTCATGAACACACACGACGTGATCGTCATCGGCGGCGGCACCGGCGGTTACAGCACCGCCCTGCGTGCCGCGGCCCTGGGTCTCGACGTCGCCCTGGTCGAACGCGACAAGGTCGGCGGGACCTGTCTGCACCGCGGCTGCATCCCGAGCAAGGCCATGCTGCACGCCGCCGAACTGGTCGACGGCGTCGCCGAGGCGCGTGAGCGCTGGGGCGTGAAGGCGAGCCTGGACGGCGTCGACTGGCCGGCCCTGGTCGCCACCCGCGACGACATCGTGAGCCGCAACCACAAGGGCGTGGAGGCGCACCTCGCCCACGCGGGCGTGCGGGTGGTGCGGGGCGGTGCCCGGCTGACCGGAGCCCGGACCGTACGGGTCGACGGCGCGGGGGACCTCACCGCGCGCCGGGGCATCGTGCTGGCGACCGGCTCACGCCCGCGCACGCTCCCCGGGCTCGCCCCCGACGGGCGGCGCGTGGTGACGAGCGACGACGCCCTGTTCGCCCCCGGGCTGCCGGCGTCCGTGCTGGTCCTGGGCGGCGGTGCGATCGGCGTCGAGTACGCCTCGTTCCACCGCTCGATGGGCGCGCGGGTGACCCTCGTCGAGGCCGCCGACCGGATCGTGCCGCTGGAGGACGCGGACGTGAGCCGCCATCTGACGCGCGGTCTGAAGAAGCGCGGCGTCGACGTGCGGGTGGGCGCCCGCCTGCTCGACGCCGAGGTGCTCGACGACGGCGTCCGCGCGCACGTCCGCACGGCCCGGGGCGAGACCCTCGCCGTCGAGGCGGAACGGCTCCTGGTGGCCGTGGGACGGGCGCCGGTCACCGACGGGCTGGATCTGGCCGCCGCGGGACTGGACACCGACGAGCGGGGTTTCGTCGTGCCGGCGGACTGGGACCGGCTGGAGACCGCCGTCCCCGGCGTCCACGTCGTGGGCGACCTGCTGCCGCCGCCGTCGCTCGGGCTGGCCCACGCGTCGTTCGCGGAGGGCCTGCTGGTGGCCGAGACGCTGGCGGGCGTGCCGTCCGTGCCCGTGGACTACGCGGCCGTGCCGCGGGTGACGTACTCGGCGCCGCAGACCGCCGCCGTGGGTCTGGGCGAGGCGGAGGCACGCGCGCGCGGGCACGAGGTGTCCGTCAACGTCATGCCGCTCACGGCCGTCGCCAAGGGGATGGTGCACGGCCAGGGCGGGATGGTCAAGGTCGTCGCCGAGGCCGGGGGCGGACGGGTGCTCGGCGTGCATCTGGTCGGCCCGCACGTGTCGGAGATGATCGCCGAGAGCCAGCTGATCGTCGGCTGGGAGGCCGAGCCCGGCGACGTGGCCCGGCACGTCCACGCCCATCCCACGCTGTCGGAGGCGGTGGGCGAGGCGTTCCTCACCCTGGCGGGCCGGGGGCTGCACCAGCAGTGACGCGGCGCCCGGCGGTCGTGGCCTTCCGGGCCGCCGTGCCGCGTCGCGGCTCAGCCCGGCACGTCCTGGGCGTCCTGCGCGTCCTGCGCGTCCTGCGCGTCCCAGACGAAGACCGACCCCGTCCGCGCCGCCATCACGCACGCGTTGGGGAAGGTCCGCTCGTACTCCACCGGCTGCCCCCGCCACTGTCCGCGCGCCTGGGCCGTCACCGGGGCGTGGACCATCGGGCAGTGGGCCTCGCGCACGGGGATGTCCGCGATGCGCCCGTGTGCCGCGTCGAGTTCCGCGCAGGCGCGCTCCGCGCGGACGTGGCCCCGGGGCGGGTCGCACAGCAGCAGGGTGCGGCGTGCGGCACCGGGCCGGGCGCCTGCCGGGGCGGCGGGCCGGATGCCCGGCCGCGCGTCTTCCCGGGTGACGGTGAGCAGGAGCCAGTCGGTGGCCGGTTCCCACTGGGCGGCGGCCCGCGCGGGGGCCGCGCAGGTGAGGAGGAGGGCCGCCGCCGCCAGCAGGGCGGCCCGGGCCGCCCCGGTCATGAGGGTTCGTGTCATTCCTGGTGCATCGGCACGGCCGCCCCCGGACCCCAGCCCGGCTCACCCGAACGGGAGCCCGCGGTGGTGCGCCGACGGCCGGCCAGCTCGAACGCGGCGAGGACGACCCGGGTCTGGTACTCCGCCTGGCGGGCGACCGGGATCCAGCGGGCCGCGCAGCCGTCGCGGTAGTCGGCGCAGCCCTCGTCGACGAGCCGGTTCACCTCGGGCAGGACGCCCGCGGGGTCGCCGCCCGTACGGGTCACCAGTTGGTGCAGCAGGCCCGCCGTCCGCAGGGACAGGCGCCGTCCGGCCAGGCGCAGGGCGACCAGGTGGGCGTTGTTCATGGGAGGCAGTGAGCGGCCCGTTCCGTCGTCCGTGTCGGGGTCCCAGGCGTCCGCGAGCCTGGGGCAGACCAGCAGGTAGTCGTCGACCGGTGCGAGAAGGTGGGCCGCGTCCGGGTCGGTGGCCAGGTGGGGCCGGACGCGGGCGAGGACGCGTCGCAGGCGCAGGGTGTCGTGCCGCAGGGTGCGGCTCACCGCGCGGAGCACGGCGTCCCGGTCGGCGGGGGGCGAGTCGTCCGCCACCGCCGCCACGCCCCACATGGGCGCCTCGACGACCGCGGTGACGGTGCCGTACCGCTGCGGGTGGCACCACGTCGACTCGACGGCGGCCTCGGTGATGGCCGCGGTGAGATCGCCGCGGCGGGGCGGCGGGATGCGGTAGACGGCGGGGCCGAGGCCGGGCCAGTACAGGGTGTCGTAGGCGCCCAGTTCGCGGGGGACGCCGAGCCGGGCCGCGGTGTGGGCGATGCGCTGGGCGAGGCCCGGCAGGTCGTGGGTCACCTCGACGAAGCCGCCGCCGACGTCGACACCGTGCAGGGAGCACTGGAGGAAGGGCCGCAGTTCGTCCTGGAGGGCGAGCAGCGCGCGGGTCTCCGGCAGCGTCGAGTGGCCGGGGCCGTCGGGCAGCCACTCGGGTTGTTCCAGGAAGCCGGGGCGGAAGAAGTTCCGGGCGTAGCGGCCCAGGGTGTAGGGGCCGGACAGCCAGCCCTCGTTGCGGCGCAGGCCGTCCGGGTCGGCGCAGAGCAGCAGGTTCCAGGTGGCGTCGGCGCCCTCGGTGAGCCGGGGGTCGGCCAGGGCCCGTTCGGCGAGCCGCAGGACGGTGGCGCCGCCCACGGGTTCGTTGGCGTGCGGTCCGGCGACCACGAGGGTCTGGCGGCTGCCGTGGCCGACGGAGAGCAGCAGCAGCGGGGTGCCCGCGCGGGAGGTGCCGACGCGGCGCAGCCGGGCGTGCCGGGGGTGGCGGGCGACGAGTGCGGCGGCCCGGGCGCCCAGCTCGTCCACGGTCGGATAGCGCAGGAGGGGCGGCAGGGCACACCTCCACGATGCGGGCCGTCGGTTCACCTGGCGTGCGCGGTGTACGCACAGTCAGTCACGAGTTGGGGGGTACGTCAACACCGTGAAAAGCAAAGGGATTTGTCCTGCCGGATCAGGCCACCGGGACGCGCGACACCGAGTGAAGCCCAGGCCAGAGCTGGGCTCCGCGTCCACCGCCGCGTCCGCCGTCGCGTCCGCCGTCGCCGCGTCCGCCGGAGTCTCCCCCTGTCGCGCTCAGTCGACCGCGAGGCGGAAGGCCATCTGCCCGAAACCGATCTGGTCGCCCTCGCGGACGACGGCCGCGCTGATGACCCGCCGCCCGTTGACCGTGGTGCCGTTGGTGGAGCCGAGGTCGCGCAGCACCCACATGCCGCCCTGGCGGCTCAGTTCGGCGTGCACCCGGGAGACCGTCTCGTGGGTCAGCCGCAGCCCGTTCGCCGGGTCGCGCCCTATGCGCAGCGGATGACCAGCGCCGGAGTGCGGCAGCAGCAGCTTGGGCAGCCGCTCGGCCTGCCAGGCCCTGCGCAGCCGTACGCCGAATCCGGACACCGCCTCGACGGTGCCGAACACCAGCCGCGCCATCCGGCCCTCGGAGTGCAGGTCGGCGGTGAGCACGGCCAGCTCGTCCGGGCGCCGGGCGGCGAGCGCCAGTTCCATCCTGCGGATGAACGTGTCGTGCGACAGGCGCCCCATCGCGACGCCGTCCCGGAGCACCCGCAGCGCCTTGTCGCGCTCCGCGTCGGACAACCGCGCGGGATACGTGTTGAACTCGAAGGACGACGTCACACAGGTGATTGTCGGTCAGCGAAGGTGGAGTGTCCAGAAAGCGGGAACGGCGGCCCCGCGCGCGGGCGCGCCCCGGCCGTGGGCGCCTGTGCCCGCGACACCGGTCGCCAACGGGGGTTTTCGCCAGCGCGGAGATCACTTTTGCAGCACCATGGACGGGCTACATCACGGTGAGCAGACGAAGGGGAACCGTCCGTGCAGTTCGAGGTGTGGGCACCGGAGGCCGGCCGGGTGACGCTGGAGTGCGACGGCGTCACGCGCGCGTTGGAGCGCGACGGGGAGCGGCCGGGGTGGTGGTGCGCCGAGGCCGGGGCGCGGGACGGCTCGCGGTACGGCTTCGCGGTCGACGACGGGCCGGTACTGCCGGACCCGCGCTCGCGCAGGCAGCCGGACGGACCGGACGGGCTCAGCGCGGTCGTCGACCACGGGAGGTACGCGTGGCGCACCGAGTGGGCGGGGCGCCCGCTGCCCGGCGCCGTCCTCTACGAGCTGCACGTGGGCACGTACACGCGCGAGGGCACGCTGGACGCCGCCGCCGGACGGCTCGGCCATCTGGCCGCGCTGGGCGTCACCCACGTGGAGCTGATGCCGCTGTGCCCGTTCCCGGGCCGGCACGGCTGGGGGTACGAGGGTGTCTCGCTGTGGGCGGTGCACGAGCCGTACGGCGGGCCCGAGGCGCTGAAACGGTTCGTCGACCGGGCCCACGAACTGGGTCTCGGCGTGGTCCTCGACGTGGTGCACAACCACCTGGGCCCCTCCGGCAACTACCTGCCCGCCTTCGGCCCGTACTTCACCGACACCCACCACACGCCCTGGGGCGCCGCCGTCAACCTGGACGCACCCGGCTCGGACGAGGTGCGGGCCTTTCTCGTCGAGAGCGCGCTGGCCTGGCTGCGGGACTACCGGATCGACGGGCTGCGCCTGGACGCGGTGCACGCCCTGGCCGACACGCGCGCGTGCCACTTCCTGGAGGAGCTGTCGACGGCGGTGGACGGCCTCGCCGCCGACCTGGAGCGTCCCCTGTTCCTCATCGCCGAGTCCGACCTCAACGACCCGCGGATCATCACCCCGCGCGCGGAGGGCGGTCTCGGCGTGCACGCGCAGTGGAACGACGACTTCCACCACGCCCTGCACACCGCCCTGACCGGGGAGTCGCAGGGCTACTACGCCGACTTCGCGCCCGATCCGCTCGGGGCGCTCGCCAAGACACTGACCCGGGGCTACTTCCACGACGGCACCTACTCCAGTTTCCGTGGCCGCTGCCACGGACGCCCGCTGGACCGGGCCAGGGTCGCCGCGCACCGGCTGACCGGCTACAGCCAGACCCACGACCAGGTGGGCAACCGCGCCCGGGGCGACCGCCTCGCCTCACTGGTCTCCCCCGGCCTGGCCGCCTGCGCGGCCACGCTGACCCTGACGGCGCCGTTCACGCCGATGCTGTTCATGGGCGAGGAGTGGGCGGCGGGCACCCCCTGGCAGTTCTTCACCGACCACACCGACCCGGAGCTCGCCGAGGCGGTGCGGGGCGGCAGGCGGCGGGAGTTCGCCGCGCACGGCTGGAAGGCGGAGGACGTGCCCGACCCGCAGGACCCGGCGACGCGGGAGCGCTCCTGCCTCGACTGGTCCGAGCCGGAACGCGAGCCGCACGCGCGCGTACTGGACTGGTACCGGCGACTGATCACCCTGCGCGGCGAGCAGCCGGACCTGACCGATCCCGACCTCGGCGACACCAGGGTGGCGTACGACGGCCGGGCGCGCTGGCTGGCCTTCCGGCGCGGTGACATCCGGGTGGTCGTCAACCTCGGCGCCGAACCGGCGGCGATTCCGCTGGGCGGCCGGCCCGCGCGGGTGCTCGCCGCGTGGGAGCCGGTTCAGGCACCGGGGGCGGACGGCATGCTGCGGGTGCCGGGGGAGTCGAGCGTGGTGCTCGTGCAGGAGTGACGGGACTCTGCGGGAGTGGGAGAGCGGCGTGGTGTCCGTGCGGGAGTGACGGAGCGACACCCGTAGCCCGGCACGAGGCCGCGGGGGCGACCGACCGCGCACGCCGGAGCGATGAACCAGACGCCATGTCGCCACCGGACGCCCATCCAACGCGACGATCGGCGTGGGGACCGAGCGGGAGGGACGGAGCGGTGCCCGTGCCGGGTCGCCGGGGGCGGCTCGGGCGCCGGGGTCATGGCACGGGTGCGCTCAGGCCGGCGCGCCGTCGTCCGTGCCGTCCTCGCGCAGCGCCGTCACCCGTTCCAGGAGGATGGGCTCCCAGGCGCGGCGCAGCCGCGTCCGCAGCACGGGCAGGGGCGCCGGCTCCCCTGCGGACGGACGGCCGGCGAGGGCGTCGGCGAGGTGGACGAGGGTGTCGCAGCGGGCCAGCCACAGGCCGCGCAGGCAGGGCCGCGCTCCGTAGCCGGCGAGGGTGGCGGCGCGGACGGCGGCGGGCGAGCCGACCGAGCGCGCGAGGGCGGCGATGTCCTCGGCCGGATCGCCGAGTGCCGCGTCGGTCCAGCCGAGGACGCCGCGCACCCGGCCGTCGGCACCGACGAGGAGGTGTTCGCCGGTCAGCCCGTGGTGCACGAGGACCGGCGCCGCCCCGGGCTGGACGCCGAGCTGGACCGTCGCCGCGCGGGTGAGCCGCTCCGGCCGCGCGGGGTCGAACTCGTCGGCCTCGGCGAGGTGCCGGCCGACCCGCTCGGCGGACTCCCGCAGGGCCTCCAGCGAGCGCGGGGCGGCCCGGGGCACACCGATCGTCTCGGCCTGGCGAACCGGCACCTCGCGCAGGCCGGTGAGCAGCGCGGCGAGATCCGCCTCGCCCAGCGCCGACACGTCGTGCTCATCGCCGGGCCCGCCGGGCACCTTGGCGTCCAGCGTGTAGGTCAGCCCCGGCGCCCACTCGCCGTGCGCCACGCTGGTCGGCACCGCGACGGAGACGTGGGCCCGGACGAGCTCCCGCAGCCTCAGTTCGCGCCGCTGCCGCAGGGCGGCCTCACGGTCGCGGGCGAGGCGCAGTACGTGCCGGGTGCCGACCCACCAGGTGGCGGGCCCGGTGCCGGCCGCGGCGGGCCGGACGTCGTTCTCCGCGCTCTCGCCCAGCAGGGAACGGACCAGTCGGCGGACGGTCTCCGCGGTGGGTGTCGGTGCCTGGGTCATGGTCGCGCCGTCGTCTTCCGGGTCTGCCGGGTCGTTCTGGTGCCGCTGGGCGTTCGAGGTCCGTCGTCTTCGTTTCGTTCAGTCCACCACGACCAGCTCCCGGGTGGTGTCGTTGAGGCGCCGGCCGCCGTCCTCGGTGACCGTGACGATGTCCTCGATGCGTACCCCGAACCGGCCGGGGAGGTAGACGCCGGGCTCGACGGAGAAGCACATGCCGGGGACCAGGGGCTGCTCCTCGCCCTCGATCATGTACGGCGGCTCGTGCGTGGTGACGCCGATGCCGTGGCCGGTGCGGTGGATGAAGTACTCGCCGTACCCGGCGCCGGCGATGACCGCGCGGGCGGCCCGGTCGACCTCCTGGCAGGCGACGCCGGGCCGCACCGCCCGGAAACCGGCCTCCTGGGCCTCGCGGACGAGGTCGTGCACCCGCCGCTCCTCGTCCGTGGGCTCGCCCACGTGGACGGTGCGGGAGGTGTCGGAGCCGTAGCCGTCCTTCAGGCCGCCGAAGTCGAGGACGACCATGTCGCCGTCGCCGATGACGCGGTCGCCGACTTCGTGGTGCGGGTTGGCGCCGTTCGGGCCGGAGGCGACGATGGTGAAGTCGACCTGGGAGTGGCCGAAGCGCCGCAGCAGGTCCGCGAGGTCGGCGGCGACGTCGGACTCCCGGCGCCCACCGAAGCGCACCTTCCGGATCTCCTCGAAGGCGGCGTCCGCGGCCGCGCCCGCCGCCGTCAGGAGTGCCAGCTCGGCCGCGTCCTTGACGGCGCGCAGCATGGGCAGCGCCTCGGTGAGCGAGGCGTACGAGGTGCCGGGCAGTGCCCGCTGGAGGGCCAGCAGGTGCATCGCCCAGGCGTTGTCGCTGATGCCGAACCGGCCGGCGCCGTCGAGGAGGGCCGCGGTGGCGGCGTAGGGGTCCTTGCCGTCGGTCCAGTCGCGCAGGGCCAGGGCGGGCGCTCCGGCGGCCTTCTCGGCGTCGGGGGCCTCCAGCGTCGGAACGACGAGGACCGGATCGCGGCCGGGTGCCAGGACGAGCAGGGTGAGCCGTTCGGTGGCCGCGGTGGGGGCGTACCCGGTGAGCCACACGAGGTCCGGTCCCGGTGCCACCAGCAGCCCCGCCAGCCCGGCGTCGGCGGCCGCCCGCGCGGCGCGCTCCATGCGGGCCCGGTAGTCGTCGGCGGTGAAGGGAGCAGCGGGCGCGCTGCCGGTCATCCGGGCCTCCTGGGCAACGTGGGTGAAGGGACTACGAGCAGCATCCTGCCCGCAGCGAGGGGGCGGCGCGAGCGGATTGCCATTGATCAGCCGTCGTGGGTAATGGTTAGATTCGGCCTAAGCATTAGATGCGTCAGCGACGTCTACGGGGCCCGGTGTCCGAGCGCCCCAAGGAGGCCGGAACCGTGCTCGTACTCGCGCACATCAGCGACCTGCACCTCGACGGGAGCGCGCGGGCCACCGCGCGCGCCGAGCGGGTGCGCGACCGGCTGTGGGAACTGCCGGGGCGGGTGGACGCCCTGCTCGTGACCGGGGACATCGCGGACCACGGCACGGAGGCGGAGTACGAGGAGGCCGCCCGCATCCTCGGGCTGCGGGACGGCGACGCGCCGTTTCCCGTGCTCACCTGCCCCGGCAACCACGACAGCCGCGCGCCCTACCGCAAGGCCCTGCTGGCCCGGCCCGCCGCCGACGGTCCGGTCAACGGCGCGCACGTCTTCGACGGTGGTGCGGTGCTGATGTGCGACTCGAGCGTCCCGGGCAGTGACGAGGGGGAGCTGGACGAGGAGACGTACGGCTGGATCGAGTCCGCCCTCGACGGACTCGGCGGCGACCGCCCGGTCGTCCTCGCCTTCCACCACCCGCCCGCGCCCCTGCACCACCCCCTGCCGGACTCCTACCCCTTGCGCCGTCCCGAGCGCCTCGCGGCGCTGCTGGAACGCCGCCCGGAGGTGGCCGGCCTGATCACGGGGCACGCCCACACGCCCGCCGCGACGGTGTTCGCCGGGCGGCCCCTGATGGTCGGGCCCGGGGTGACGTGGACCCTGCGGCTGCCCTGGGAGGGCGACGAGATCGCGGACCGGGACGCTCCGGTCGGGCTGGCCTACCACGTGCTGGACGACACCGGGCGGCTCACCAGCCACTTCCGTACGGTCGCGTGACGGCGCGGGGTCAGGTGACGACGCCCGGTACCGCCGTCAACTGCTGGTAGCCGCCGCTCTCGTGGCGGACCGTGACCTTGACCGCCTTGCCCGGCCGGGCACCGGCCACGGCCTCGGCGAGATCGGCCGCCGAGTCGATACGGGTCTCACCGAAGGCGAGGAGCACGTCGCCCCTGACCAGTCCGGCCGCGTACCCGGGGCCCGGCACGTGGACGGCGACGACCAGCGCGCCCGGCTTCTCGTCGTCCACGGCCTCCACGCCGAGGGTCGCGGCGGCCCGGGCCGGGGCCGGGGAGACGGAGGCGGACGGGTGCGCGCCGGCCGACGGCTGCACCGGGGCGGCCCGGCTCCCCGCCTGCTTCCGCGCTCCGGGTCCGGTCGCGCCCGCCTGCCCTCGGAGTTCGGCGACTTTGCTCATGCCGATCACCGTGGCGCCCACCGTGCCGAGTCCCACGCCGGCCAGGAGCAGGACGGCGGCGGCCAGCACCCCGAGCAGCAGGGTGGTGAGCCGCCTCCGGCGCCGGTGTCCGCCGGGCTGGGGCCGGTCACCGTCGGTCGTGGTGCCGGCCCCCGAATCCTGACCGGGCATCGGCTTGGGTCGCAACGCTGCCTGTTCCATGGTTCGCCTCCGGCAGGTGATCTACCCGGCGCACCGGCGGGTGACGAGCCACGAAAGAGTGAGACTGACCGGTGGTCAGGGGGTGAGGACTGGGCTGCTCCTGGGGACGGGCACGGCAGGTACGCGGTCCGGGAGGAAGCCGTGGGTGCGGCCGGCCAGGTATTCGGCCTTGTAGCGCGGAACGTTGCGGTGCCAGTTGAGGATGCCCGCCATCCAGTTCTGCAGGTCGGTCACATAGCCCCGCATGATCTCCCGCGCCTCGTCGGACAGCTGGAAGTCGTCGTAGACGACGGGCAGTTCGTGGGCGACCACGTGCTCGAACTGCCGCATGCGCTGGTTCATCAGGTCCTGGACGACGCGGAGGGCGGCCGGGTAGCCGACGCCGAAGAAGTTCTGCACGACCAGGACCGCGTTGTGGATCTCGCCCTCGTACTCGATCTCCTTCTGGTACGAGAAGACGTCGTTGAGGAGGCAGGCGTAGTCGATCGCCGCGTTCTCCAGGGAGCGCACGGGCCCACTGCGGTAGACGTCGGGCGGGACGGCCGGTCCGTGTCCGGCGCGGCACAGGCCGAGGGTCAGGTCGGAGCCGAAGGTGGCGCGCCGCATCTCCAGGTAGTCCACCGGGTCGGGGACGCGGTTCTGGATCTGGTTGGCGAGCTCCCACACCCAGGCCTCGGTCATGGTGTCGACGGCGTCCTTCAGGGGGCGCCGCTCCTCGGGCGTCATGCCGGCCGTCGTGCGGGCCCACAGGTCGATCAGGGAGCGTTCCATGGCGTTGGCCGGCGGCGGGACCGGCTCACCGTCGAGGGGCATGCAGGCGGACAGGCGGGCGGTGGTCAGCCGGGCGGCGGCCAGGTCGCGCCGGTGGCCGTACACCAGCGGGTAGTAGTCGTCGCCGTAGGTGCCGAAGGCGAGCCAGCCGGAGGCGAGGTTCAACTGCTCCTGGGTGGCGTCCGGGTCGAGGCCGGCCGCACACAGCGGGAGGTCGCAGCTGGCGAGCTTGTCCTCGTCCCATACGCCCTCGCTGAGGAAGCCGATCGCCTGCGACCACTCGAACAGATGCTGCCGGGCGCCCTCCAGGGCGGGGCTCAGCTCCAGCGGGTACGGCATGCGGATGTCGGGGATGACCGACGGGCCGACCTTCTGGAAGGGCACGTGGGTGAAGGGGCGGGACCGCTCGGCGGCGGCCCGGGCGAGCAGC
The DNA here is from genome assembly GCF_028473745.1 of Streptomyces sp. M92. NCBI lineage: Bacteria > Bacillati > Actinomycetota > Actinomycetes > Kitasatosporales > Streptomycetaceae > Streptomyces > Streptomyces sp. M92. Next base: position 4,024,433 of record NZ_CP101137.1, on the reverse strand, counting down.
GCGCCGACGTCCGCGGCGGAGGTGCCGGGGCCGGTGAGCGACTCCCAGGGTGCGCCGGACCGGGCACCCTCGTTCATGTACCGGCTGGAGCGCATGTGCCATTCGTGGCCGCCCGACTGCCAGTCCTGGAGGCCCTTCGCGTACGCCCCGACGGCGGCGGTCTCGGCGGGGGTCAGCCCGTTCTCCAGGGCCACGGCGGGCACTTCGGTGAACGCCGTGTGCTCGAACTGGTGCAGCCGGGAGGTGAGGACGTCGTTGACCAGCTCGGCGGCCTCCTGGGTGGTGCAGTCGAAGAAGGTCTCCAGCACCAGCACACCGTTGCTCAGCTCGCCCTCGTCCTCGACCTCCCGCTGGTAGGAGAAGAGGTCGTTGCGCAGGTGCACCGCGTCGGAGAAGGTCTCCATGAGCACCCTGAGCGGCCGGGTGCCCGCGACGGCGGCGGGCACCTCGGCGGTCGCGTACTCCACGAGCCCGGCCGACCAGGGGGCGCCGCCGACCTTGCGGCGCATCTCGATGTACTCGACGGGGTTGGCGATCCGCCCCTCGTTGATGTTGGACAGCTCCCACAGGGACTCGTTGAGCAGGTGCTCGGTGGCCACGGCGAAGCGGCGGCGCCAGTCGGCCGACATGGCCGGCACCGTGCGCCTCCACAGGTCCGCGAGGCCGGCCTCGACCGGGTTCTCCGGCTCGGGCATCGCCGTGTCCGGGTCGAGGGGCATGAACAGGGGCAGCCGGTCCAGGTGGGCCTTGCCGCCGACGCGGTCCTGGCTGCGCTTGAACTTTTCCAGGAAGTGGTCGTCGAAGAAGAAGACCCACACGTACCAGTCGGTGATCAGGGAGAGCGCGGGTCCGTCGCAGTCGGGGTGGGTGTAGGCGCAGAGCAGGCCGTAGTCGTGTGCGTCGAGGTCGGCCTGGTCCCAGACCCCGGAGCCCTCCAGCATGCCCATCTCGCGCGCCCACGCGGTCGAGTGGGAACGGGCCTCGTCGAGATGCCGGTTCAGCCGCGCGGGATGCGGCAGGTAGAAGTGCGGGAGTTCGAAGGGCTGTTGCGTCATGGCCCGGCACTACCCAGGGCCCGCCGGACGCATCCGCCCGGCGGCACATGATCACACCATCGCGTGAATCGGCGGAAATACGGGAACATCCGCCGTGGTTCTCAGGGCCGTACCTGGATCAACGCGTGCGTCCCGCTCGTCCTCCAGCGCCTTGCCCCGCTCGCGTCGAGCGCCTCCTCGGTCTTCGCGGTCAGGCCCGTGATCACGTCCGACTTGAGGGTGCGCAGGGCGGCGACCGGACCCGGGAAGTACGCGGTGACGTCCGCGAAGGGGGTGGTCGCCGGCCACCGGCGGTCGCCCACCAGGCGACGGTAGTTCAAGTCGCCCTTGAACACGGTGACCGTGGCCGCGGCGAACTCCTCGCGCAGGTCCGCGGGCGCGTCGGAGTACGGCAGCGGGGCGCAGGAGAAGGGGTGGGCGCGGACCGTGACGCGGCCGTCGGCCAGCGCGGCCCACAGCCGGTCGCCGTACGCGGCCGCCGCTGGGCCGGCCGCGACGAGCCGCCGCAGCGCGTCGAGCACGTCGGCGTGGGTGGCGTCGGAGACGTAGTACGGGTACGGCTTGACGTGCAGGACCGCCCGGTCGACGCGGCCCTCGGCGAGGAGGTGCGCGACGAGGAGCAGGTCGGGGACGAGTTCCCGGCCGGCGTTGTCGGCGACGAGGCAGAGGGTGGCCGGACCGCGGGCGCCGGTGCGCGTCGCCGGGAGCAGGGACCAGAGCGCGTCGCCGTCGTCGGCGACGAGCGCCGCCGCCCCGTCCTCGGCGCCGGTGCCGCTCTCGGAGAGGCGGAAGCCGAGGTCCGCGCGGTTGCCCCAGAGCGAGCCGTGCAGCAGCGCCCGGTCCCGCTCGTCGGCGGACAGCCCGTCGAGGCCGTCGAGCGCGGCCAGTTCCGCGTCGGTCTCGGGGGCGTCGAGCTCGGCGAGCTTGGCGGGCCGGAAGGGGTCGATGCCCTGCCAGGGGCCGGGGTCGAAGTAGCCGACGGCGTCGAGGAGCCTGCGGTAGAAGTGGCTCTCGGCCCACAGCCAGGGCACGTCGAACCAGGAGCGGCCGGCGTACTCGCCCATGCCCCAGCCGGCCCAGCGGTCGTGGTCGACGGCCCCGGCACCGGCGGGCAGCGGTTCGACGACGCCGTCGGCGCAGCTCGCGAGCAGCGCGTCGAGGGCGCGCCGCTGTCCGGGGCCGTAGGGGAACCCCTCGCGGACCTGCCCGATGACGGCCGGGTGCCGCTCGGCCAGCACACCGTGCGGGAAGGAACCGGGCTCGTCACCGCGGATGACGGGGGCGGACTCGGCAGGGGTGTCGGGCATGCGCCTCACCGTATCGCGCGCCCCCGCGCGAGCGGCGAAGCCCGCGCTCCCCCGGCAGTCGTGTTCCCTCGGGCGTTCCCTTCCCCCCGCCGTGGTCAGGCCGCGTAGGTCTCGCGTTCCAGGCGGGCGGCCAGGGTGAGGTAGCGCGCGCGTCGGGTGACCGGGACCATGCCCCGGATGATGAGGTACCACATGCCGGCCAGGCGGCGCGGCTGGCGCGCGTCCGGTTCGAGGGTGCCGCTCACGAGGCGGGTGCCGACGATGGAGCAGACGAGGGTGTGGGCGACGGAGTCGACGTCGATGTCGGGGTGCACGTCGGACTGCCGGACGGCGTCCAGCAGGCGGGACGAGGCTATCTCGCGCCACTCGGTGAAGGGGTGCGGCAGCGGCGGGCGTACCGGCACTCCCCCGGTGGCGAGCCGCAGCCCGGCGCGCAGGACCGGGCCCTCCTCGCACAGCCGGGCCATGCCGAACGTGAGGCGCATCAGCGCCTCCAGCGAGGTGTACCCCCGGCCGTCCAGGTCCGTCGCCAGCCGGCGCGAGGTCCTGGACTGCAATTCCATGATCGCGTGGGCGAGGTCCTCCTTCGCCGCGAAGTGGAAGTACAGGGCCCCCTTGGTGACACCGGCGTGGACGACGATCTCGCTCAGGGTGGTCGATTCGTAGCCCTGACGGTCGAACAGGTCGGCGGCGGCCCCGAGAATCGTCGCGCGGGTCTGCTCGGCGCGTAGCTGCCTCGCCATCGGCTGAACTCTCCTGGGCTGGAACTCAACAGGCCGTGCCGCCTGTCTTAACCCCCTGTACACGATATCTCACCGTCGGATCAGCCGGCCTCGCGCCCCGTGGTCCGGGCCCGGCCCGTGCCGTCGCGGCACGGGCCGGGCGGGGTGGCTCAGTTGACGTAGACCGTCTCCGTCCCGTCGGTCACGGGGGCGTAGGTGGCGGTGAAGTAGCCGTTGGCGAAGCAGAGTCCGGAGCCGGACACCTTGGTGAAGTGCTGGTCGGTGAAGGCGATCGAGTTGCCGTCGTTGCTCGCGGTACCGGCGAGGCCGGGGGCCTCGTAGACGCAGTTGATGCTGCCGAGGAGGGTGCGCAGGGCGACCGTGGTCCGGACGGTGGAGCCGCTCGGCGGGGTGACGGCGACGGCGCCGTCGGAGGACACGGTGGTGGTGTAGGGCAGGTTCTGGACCGTGATGGCGTTGACGCCGAGGACGCCGGTGACGTTGCTGGTGCAGCTGGAGCTGTCGAAGGTGTGGGCGGTGAGCGTCTCGGTGGCCGTGCCGGGCGCGGTCGGATTGTCGGTGACCTCGACCGTGAACTGCGAGGACGTGCAGGACACGCCGCTGCTGCCGGTGGCGCTGGAGTGGAACGTGGCGGCGGTGCCGCCGGCCAGGGAGGCGGTGAGGACGTCCCCGACGGCGACCGGTGTGCCGCCGGCCCCGCCGGTGGTGAGGACGGGGGTGTCGGCCGCCGCGGTGCCCGCGACGGCGGGGACCGCCGCGGGGAGGGTCAGCGCGGCGACGGCTGCGGTGAGGGTGAGGAATCGACGGGTGCGCGGAGCGGTACGAGTACGCATGCGGCTGCCTCTTCTCTGAAGTGGGGTTCGTGAAGCAGGGGTGGGCCGGCCGCGGGGACGCGGCCGGGCCGATGCGACGGGTTTCCGGGCGGTGCCGGTGAGCGGTGGGCGCGTGCGCGGCCCGTGGGGTACGGGCCTTGCCCGGAAGGTGCGATGTGCCCCGACGGGGGCGAGGTCCGGTGCTGTCCGGTCCTGTCCGGGGGACAGGACCGGGGGCCGGGAACGCGGACGGGGCCGCGGAAACGGATCCGGCGCCACGGATCCGGGGAAACAGGGACCGTTGTAGACCTGACGGTCAATCAACGTCAATGCTTCGCGCAAGAGTTGGCGCGAACCGTCGCACATTCGCCGGTCCGCGGGGCAGGGAAGGCGGCAGGTGGCACACAACCCCCACTCTTTACTCACACCTTGCTTGACCCTGCGATGTAACCACCGGTAACTTCGCGATTGGCTACTGGTGCGTAACGTGAAAGCCCCTGCACCCGCCGGGAGTTGCCGGGAGGCGTGCGCATCAGCCGCTGTCCGCGCCAGGACAACGTGCCACTGAAGCCCGATCCGCATTCACTATGCCTCTGGGAGCAGACATGGCCTCGTCCCCGGACGTCACCCCGTCCGCCGGCAACACCCCCGAGCCCGGGAGCGGCCCGGAAAGCGTTTCCCCGCCCGAAGCCACCGGCGCCGCCCCCGCGAGACGCGGCCGGGTCCGGCTGCGCCGGGCCGCGGTGCTGGCGGTGCCCGCCGCCGCGGTCACCGCGGGCCTGGCGATCCTCACCGCCCAGGGTGCCCTGGGCGTGCAGTTCGCGATCTCCGGGATGCCCTTCACCGTCACCGCGACGGAACTCGACGGCAAGGGCTTCGCCCAGTTCGGCGGCCTCGACAACATGGCCGAGGGCAGCCCCAACGCGGGGGACACCGGCGGCCAGGTACTGGTCGTCACCTCCGTGATCGAGGAGGCCAAACTCACCAAGCTGTGCCAGAGCGTCGACCTGGGCGGCACCAACCTGCTCATCACCGCGGGCAGCGGGGACACCAGGGTCTCGGCGAAGGACCTGACCACCGACTCCACCGAGCTGTCGGGCGACGCCGCCTTCGACAACATCGAGATCGGCAACGACGCCAGCACGCTGGACAAGGCCGGCCCGAAGGGCCGCGGCCCGATCGGCGTCTTCAGCCAGCAGGCCGACACCGTGCACATCAAGAACCTGCGGCAGACCAACTACGCCACCACGGCCGGGGTCTTCAAGCTGCCCGGCCTGAAGATGCGCTTCAGCGGGTCGGGCTGCTGATGCCCGGCGACCGGCGCGGGGGCCTGCGCGCCGCCTTCCGGGACTGGCGGTCCGGCCGGCCGTTCTGGGGCGGGCTGCTGCTCGCCCTGGCCGGGGCCGAGGTGCTGCTCACGATGAAGGCGTCGCTGAAGGTCGTCCTGCACGTCGGCATGCAGGGCGTGGCCGGCTACCTGCTGCCGGTCGTCATGCTGCTGTGCGGACTGCTGGCCCTGGTCAACCCCTCCCAGCGGCTCTTCTACTCGATCATCGGCGTCCTGGCCTCGCTGGGCACCTGGGTCACGTCCAACCTGGGCGGGTTCATCGTGGGGCTGCTCCTGGGCTGCGTCGGCAGCTGCCTGGTCTTCGGCTGGTTGCCCGACCAGGAGTCCCGCCGCGACCGCCGGCGCCGCAGAAAGGCGGCCCGGGCGGCGCGTACGGCTCCGCCACCGCTGGAGCGGAGGGCGGGCGAGCCCGCCTGACACCGGGGCGGTCCGGCATCCGTGCCCCCGGATGCGACCGGCACCCGTTCCCCCCGACCCGCCCGGCACGCACACCCCTGGTCCACCCGGCACGCACACCACTGATCCCCCCGGCGTCCGGTCCCGGCACGCACCCGGACCCGGACGCCGGGACCACGGGCCCCGGACCGCCCGCGACGCCTGCGCGCGGGCCCACCGGCCCCGTTCATCACGATGCGGCACCGACAACTCACACCTGGTCGCTGGTCACTTGACTACCGGCGCTCACTCACGGTTTGCTCCGGCCAGGCGAGATTCACCCGGTTGGCGCACTGACCCCGCGGCTCCGGTCCCGTCCTCGCTCCGTTCCTCCTGCTCGGCCGTACAGCGAGGTGCCGCACCCCCCATGAGTACAACTCCACCGTCCGCCCCCTCCCCCGGACGTGCCCGCGCCGCGGCGCTCGTCGCGGCCGCCTGCCTGCTCGCGGCCGGCTGCTCCGCACCCGGCGGGGACGGCTCGGCCCCGGACGCGGCGGGCGGACCCGGCGGCGACCGTATGAAGGTCGTCATGGTCACCCACGGCGGCGAGGGCGACGCCTTCTGGGACCGGGTGCGCAAGGGCGCGGAGGCCGCGGCCGCCAAGGACGGCATCGACCTGACGTACGCGGGGGACGCCGACGCCGCCGACCAGGCCGATCTGGTGCGGGACGCGGTCCGCGACAAGGTGGACGGCATCGCCGTCACCCTGGCCAAGCCGCAGGCGATGAAGGGGCCGGTCGCCGAGGCCCGGAAGGCCGGCATCCCGGTGGTCGGCCTCAACTCCGGCATGGACGCGTGGCGTTCCACGGGGCTCCTCGGGTACTTCGGGCAGGACGAGAGCGTTGCGGGCCGTGCCGTCGGCGACAAGCTGAACGACCTCGGGGCGAAGCACGCCCTCTGCGTCATCCACGAGCGGGGCAACGTCGCCCTGGAGGCGCGCTGCGCCGGCGTGAAGAAGACCTTCGAGGGCGAGACGGAGATGCTCTACGTCGAGGGCACCGACATGAAGGCGGTGGGCACCGCCGTCACCGCGCGGCTGCGGCAGGACTCCAGCATCGACGAAGTCGTCATGAACGGCGCGGCGTTCGCGCTGGAGGCGGTCGAGTCGGTCGACGAGGCGGGCAGCGACGCGCACGTCGCCACCTTCGACCTCGACGAGGAGCTGGTCGCGGCGGTCAAGCGCGGGGACGTGCGGTTCGCCGTGGACCAGCAGCCCTACCTCCAGGGCTATCTCGCGGTGGACGCGCTCTGGCTGTACCGCACCAACGGCAACGTCAGCGGCGGCTCAGTGGCACCGGTGCTGACCGGCCCGGCGTTCGTGACCCGGAGCAACGCCGACGCGGTCGCCGGGTTCGCCGCGGACGGCACCCGGTGACCGCGCCCCGCGGGCACGCTCCCCGTACACCCGCCACCCTCCACCACTGATCGCCTAGGACGACGATGTCTGCACGGAAAGGTGCCCGGCGCCGCCTCGGCTCCATACGTCTCTCGCTCATCCTCCTCGCCCTGGTCCCCGGCGTCACGCTCGCCGCCGTGTGGGGGGTGACCACGATCCAGATGTTCTCGGAGGGCCTGCGGCTGCGCGCGCAGACGGAGCTGAGCCGTTCCACCGGCGCCATGGGCACCGAGGCGGCCCTCGCGCTGCAACAGGAGCGCAGCCTGTCGGCGGCCTGGCTGGCCGGGCCGGGCGGCTCCCGGGCCGCCCTGGACGCCCAGCGCGAGCGGACGGACGCGGCGGTCGCCCAGCTCGTCGGCCAGTCCGACGCGATCGAGCGCGCGCCCGACCGGATCTCGGACCGGATGTACTCGGTACTCGGCTCGGTGGGCAGTCTCGAGTACTACCGCAACCAGGTGGACCAGCCCGACGACATCACCCCCGAGCAGGCGCTCGGCCAGTACACCTCGATCATCGACGAACAGATCCACGCCTTCGAGGAACTGTCGCAGGTCGACGACGGCGACCTCACCTCGCAGGCCGGGCCGCTGGTCGCCCTCGAGCACGCGGCCGAGCTGATGTCCCAGGAGGACGCCCGGCTCACCCTGTCCTGGCCGTCCGGCCGGATGGACGAGGAGGAGTGGGCGCAGTTCGCCCAGCTCGTCCACACCCGGCGCTGGCTCGTGCGGGACCAGGTCGTCCCCTCCCTGAGCGGCGACGCCAAGACGCAGACCGAGCGGATCCTCACGAGCCCCGAGTGGCAGACGCTGGAGTCCGTCGAGGACGAGGTGCTGGCGGCTCGCGCGGCGGGCGGGGGCGACCGGATCGACCTGCCGGACGCGCAGCGGCGGTGGACCGGGGCGCTGGCGAAGGTGTCCGACCAGTACGCGGAGCTGATCCGGCAGCAGACCGGCGGACTGCTCGACCGCAGTGCCGAGAACGCGCAGGGGCTGCTGGTCAAGGCGGCGGCCCTGAGCGCGGGCGGCCTGGTCGCCCTGCTGCTGTGCGTCGGCATGTCCTGGCGCATCACCCGCTCGCTGTCCCGGCGGCTGCGCGGGCTGCGGCTGGCGACGCTGAGCCTGGCCGAGGAACGGCTGCCGGACGTGGTGGCCCGGCTGGAGCGGGGTGAGAAGGTCGACGTGGAGTCGGCGACCCCGCCGCTGGACTACGGCCACGACGAGCTCGGGCAGGTGGCCCAGGCGTTCAACACGGCGCAGCGCACCGCCGTACACACGGCCGTCGAACTCGCCGACACCCGGCGCGGCTTCCAGAAGGTGATCCTCGGCATCGCCCGGCAGAGCCAGAACCTCGTCAACATGCAGCTCGGCAGGCTGGACGCGCTGGAACGCGAGCACACGGACCCGGAGATACTGAAAGGCCTGTACGAACTGGACTCCACGGCGAGCCAGTTGCGCCGCTACGAGGAGAACCTGGTCATCATCGCCGGCGAGCAGCCCCGGCGCACCTGGCGCGAGCCCGTCTCACTGGTCGACATCATGCGCAGCGCCGTCGGTGAGGTCGCCCAGTACCAGCGGGTGGAGCTGCACACCGAGGAGGAGGTGGCGCTCGCGCCGCCCGCGGTGGCCGACGTGATCCACCTGCTCGCCGAGCTGATCGACAACGCGACCGCGTACTCCCCCGCTCCCCACCCGGTCGGGGTGCGGGCCGCGCTGGTCGCCAAGGGGCTGGCCGTCGAGATCGAGGACCGCGGGCTCGGGCTGTCGGAGGAGGACTACGCCTCGTTCAACGCCCAGTTGGCGGTGGTCCCGCAGTTCGATGTCGTCGCGCTCGCCGACGACCTCCGGCTCGGCATGTTCGTCGTCGCCCGGCTGGCGCACCGGCACGGCATCACCGTCACGCTGCGCCCCTCGCCGTACGGCGGGACCACGGCGATCGTGCTGATCCCGCACGACATCGTGGTGCGGGAGCCGGCCGACGGAGCCGGCGGGGACGGCGGGGACGGCGCCTTCGGACCTGCCCCGGCGCCCGCCGCCCCGGCGAAGCGGCCCGTCCAGCCCGTGCGACCGGCCCGGACCGCACCCGTGAGCCGTCCCGGCGCCCCCACCCCGGCCCAGGCCCAGACGGCCCCCGCAGACCGGAACGGACTGGCGCCGCTGCCCCGCCGGGTGCCGCAGACCAGCCTGGCCGCAGAGCTGCGCGACGAGGCCCCCGGCACCGCCCAGGACGGTCCGGACGCCGAGCCCGACGCGTACGCCGACTTCACCGCCGAGCGCGCCGCCTCATCCCTCGCCGGCTTCCAGCGGGGCACGCTGCGGGCCCAGGCCGAGGAGACGGACGCCGGGGCCGGGACGGGCCCCGACGCCGGGCCCGGTCCCGATCCCGACGCGCGGGCCCTCTCCTCCCCCACCGACTCGACCTCGAACGCCGACCGACGACCGCCGACGAAGGACACGCAATGACCCGACCCTCCCCCGCCACGCACACCGAGCTGGACCAGCTGCTCACCGGACTCGTGGAGCGGGTCGCCGACGTGAACCAGGCCGTGGTGCTCTCCGAGGACGGACTGGTCGTCAGCAAGTCCACCGGATTCCTGCGCGACGACGCCGAGCGGCTGGCGGCGACCGCGTCGGGCCTGATGAGCCTCAGCAAGGGCGTCAGCATGGACTTCCGCGGCGGCCCGGTGCGGCAGGCGCTCATCGAGATGGCCAACAGCTACCTGATACTCACCTCGGCCGGACCGGGCGCCCATCTGGTCGTGCTGACCGGTCCGGGCGCCGACGTGGGCGTGGTGGCGTACCAGATGAACATGCTGGTGAAGAAGATCGGCGAGCACCTGAGCGCGGCACCGCGGGCCACCGCCAGCCCCGGGGAGTGACGTGACCGGAGGCGACGCCGGGGGCCGGCTCGTGCGGCCGTTCACGCTGACCGGTGGCCGGACCCGGCCCAGCCGCGCCGACTTCACGCTCATCACGACGGTGACCGCCGCCGACCCGCAGCCCGCCCGTGCCGCACGGCCGCAGCCCGAACACCGGCGGATCCTCAGACTGTGCGCCGAGCCGCTGGCCGTGGCGGAGGTCGCGGCCCGCCTCGACCTGCCGGTGAGCGTGGTCGTCATCCTGCTCTCGGACCTGCTGGAGGCCGGCCGGATCACCGCCCGGCCGCCGCACCCGGTCGACCGCGCCACCCCCGACCTGGACCTGCTGCAGAAAGTGAGGGACGGCCTTGGCCGGCTCTGACGGCGCCGTAGAGGCGCCCACGGCACCCGCCTCCGCCCCGGCCGCGCCCGAGGCGGTGAAGATCCTGATCGCCGGCGGTTTCGGCGTCGGGAAGACCACCATGGTCGGCTCGGTGAGCGAGATCGCCCCGCTGCGCACCGAGGAGCCGCTGACGGCGGCGGGGCTGGACGTCGACGACCTCGCCGGGATCGAGGAGAAGCGGGCCACGACGGTCGCCCTGGACTTCGGGCGGATCACCATCGGCCGGGAGCTGGTGCTGTACCTGTTCGGCACGCCAGGCCAGCAGCGGTTCTGGTTCATGTGGAACGACCTGGCGATCGGGGCGCTGGGCGCGGTGGTGCTGGTCGACGTCCGCAGGCCGGAGTCGAGCTTCGCGGCGATCGACTTCTTCGAGCGGCGCGGCATTCCGTTCGTCGTCGGCGTGAACGGCTTCGACGGGCGGCATCCGTATCCGGCCGAGGAGATCCGGGAGGCGCTGGCGCTGCCGGAGCACGTGAAGGTGCTGCTGTGCGACGCGCGGGAGCGGGGCTCCAGCCGGGACGTCCTCATCGCCCTGGTCGACCAGCTGATCGACGCCGCGGCCGGGGCCGCGGCGTCGTGACGGGGCGTACGACGGTCAGCTGAGGCCGGCCGTCTCCAGCCACGCCTTGGCGACGTCCAGCGGGTCCTTCTTCTCCAGTTGCACCTGGGCGTCCAGGTCCAGGAGGGTCTCGGTGTCCAGCTTGGCGGAGACCGCGTTCAGCGTGTCGACGCCCTCCTGGGACAGGCCCTCCTTGTGGACGAGCGGGGTGACGTTCGCGTAGCCGAAGAGGTTCTCCGGGTCCTTCAGGACGACGAACTTCTCCTTGATGATGGTCGGGTCGGTGGTGAAGATGTCCGCCGCCTGCACGGTGTTCTTGGTCAGCGCCGACTGGGTCAGCGGGCCGCCGGCGTCGAGTGCCTTGAAGGACTTGAACTTCAGTCCGTACACGGACTCCAGACCCTTGAGTCCCTGCTGCCGGGTCTGGAACTCGGGCGAGCCGCCGATGACCAACTCCGGCGCTATGTCCTTGAGGTCGGCGAGGGTCGACTCGGCGGTGAGGCCGTGCTTCTTCGCGGTCTCGGCGTTGACGCTGACCGAGTCCTTGTTCTCGGCCGGCGAGGACTCCAGCAGCGTCAGCTTCTTGTCGAGCTTGGCCTTCACCGCCTCGTTGACCGCCTCGGTCGACTGCTGCCCGGCCTCCGGGTCGAGGTAGGCGAGCAGCGCGCCGTTGTACTCGGGCAGGACGGTGACCGAGCCGTTCTTCATCAGACCGTACGTCGTCTCCCGGCTGCCGATGTTGTGCTTGTAGGTGACCTTGAGGCCCTTGGCCTTGAGCGCCTCGCCGTAGATGTCGGCGAGCAGGGTGCTCTCGGCGAAGTTGTTCGAGCCGACGACGACGGTGCCGGCCTCCGCCTTCTCCCCCGCCAGGGGGTTGTCGGAGGTGTCGTCGGAGGAGGAACAGCCCGCGAGCAGCGCCGCCGCGGCGGTGAGCGCGACGGCCGCCGCACCGGTGTGCCTCGTCCTGGACCTGCTGCTCTTCGCGGTAGAAGTCATCCGTCGATCCAAACGAGCCATTCACAGGGCAGTCAAGAACGGCCTGGTTACGGTTTGTTCCACATGGGTGTTCGAAGGCGTCAGCGCCTGCGCACCCCCGGCGACACCACCACTCGCCCCACCGCCCAGAACACCGCGAGCGTGACCAGTGCCAGCAGGGCCACCAGGGTCGCGCCGCCGACCACCTTCTCGTAGTCGCGCTGGTAGAGGCCGTCGATGATGTACCGGCCGACCCCGCCGAGACTGACGTACGCGGCGATGGTTGCCGTCGACACGACCTGGATGGCGGCCGAGCGCAGCCCGCTGAGCACCAGCGGCAGGGCGACGGGCAGTTCGACCCGGAAGAGGATGCCCGACTCGTGCATGCCCATGCCCCGCGCGGCGTCCACCGGGGCGGGGTCGACGGAGCGGACCGCTTCGTACGTGGTCACCAGGATGGGCGGGATCGCGAGCACGACCAGCGGGACCATCACCGGCAGCAGGCCGATGCCCACGGAGACCGCGATGAGCACCAGCAGGCCGAAGCTGGGCAGCGCGCGGGCGGCGGTGGCGACGAAGGCGACGGCGTTGCCGCCGCGTCCGGTGTGCCCGGTCAGCAGTCCGAGGGGCAGCCCGATCGCGGCGGCGATGCCGAGCGCCAGCAGCGTGTACTGGACGTGCTCCAGCAGGCGCCTGGGTATCCCGTCGTAGCCGTGCCAGTGGGCGCCGTCGCTGAAGAAGGCGTTGACGAAGTCGAGGACGTTCACCGGGCGGCCGCCTCCTGGGACTCGGGGAGCGCGGCGGCCTTCTTCGGGCGGCGCCCGCCCTTGCCTCGCGGCATCCACGGCGTCAGCAGGTTGCGGACCAGGACGAGGACCGTGTCGCACAGGATGGCCAGTACGGCGGTGGTGAGGACGGAGTTGACCGCCAGTTCGGGCCGGCCGTACTTCTGCGCGTCCGCGAGCAGGTTGCCGAGGGCGCCCTGGTTGCCGATGAGGGCGCCGACGCTGACCAGGGAGATGCTGGCGGACACGGCCACCCGCAGCCCGGCGAGGATCGCGGGGACGGCGATCGGCAACTGCACCTGGAGGTAGCGCCGTACGGGCCCGAAGCCCATGGCGGTGGACGCGGCAAGCGTCTCCTCGGGCACCGACCGCACGCCGTCGACGATGGCCGGTACCAGCACCACCAGGCTGTAGACGGCCAGCGGGATCATCACCGTCAGCTCGGTCTGGCCGGTGTAGTCGATGAGGACGACGAAGACCGCCAGCGAGGGGATGGCGTAGAACACGGTCGTCACACCGAGCACGGGCGGATACAGCCAGCGGAACCGCACGCAGAGCTGGGCGATGGGCAGCGCGGCCAGCAGCCCGGCGAGTACCGGCAGCAGCGCCTCGCGCAGATGCAGCCCGATCAGGCCGAAGTAGGTGTTGTCGAGGTCGCTCGGGATGTCGAAGAAGCCGTTCACGGGGCGGCCTTCGCGACGTCGGCGGGCCCCACGCCCGCGGCCGGTGCGCCGCCGTCGGCCGCCGCGCGGTGGGCGGTGCGGATCGCCTCGCCGATGCTCTGCTGGGAGGCGACGCCGGTGACCCGTCCGTCGGCGTCCACGGCGACCGCCCAGCCGGTGGGTGAGAGCACCGCGCAGTCCAGGGCGGCCCGCAGCGAGTCGGTGCCGGGCACGAAGGGCCGCCCGTACGGCAGCAGCCGCTCGGCCGCGATGTCGCCGGCGGTCAGGTCCCGCGGCTCGGCCCAGCCCAGCGGGCGGCCCTGCGCGTCGGTCACCAGCAGGTAGCGGGCGTCGGGCGCGGCGAGCTGTTCGGCGGTGGCGTCCACGCGCACGACCGGGCCCGTCGTCAGTTCCAGGCCCTCGGCGGCGAAGAAGGACAGCCGCCGGATGCCCCGGTCGGCGCCGAGGAAGTCCTCGACGAAGGCGTCCGCGGGGTTCGACAGCAGTTCGGCGGGCGGCGCGAACTGGGCGAGCCGGCCGCCGGTGCGCATCACCGCGACCATGGTGCCGAGTTTGATGGCCTCGTCGATGTCGTGGGTGACGAAGACGATGGTCTTGCCCAGCTCGTCCTGGATGCGCAGCAGTTCGTCCTGGAGGCCCTTGCGGACCACGGGGTCGACGGCCGAGAACGGCTCGTCCATGAGGAGCACCGGCGGATCGGCGGCGAGCGCCCGCGCCACGCCGACCCGCTGCTGCTGGCCGCCGGAGAGCTGGTACGGGTACCGCTTGGCGAGGGAGGCGTCGAGCCCCACCCGCTCCATCAACTCCCTCGCGCGCTCCCGGGACTTCTGCTTGCCCCACCCGGTCATGCGGGGCACGGTGGCGATGTTGTCGAGGATCGTCCGGTGCTGGAAGAGACCGGCGTTCTGGATGACGTACCCCATCGACCGGCGCAGCGTGGTGACCGGCTGCCGCTGGAGGTCGGCGCCGTCGAGGGAGATGGTGCCCTCGGTGGGCTCGACCATCCTGTTGATCATCCGCAGGGTCGTCGTCTTGCCGCAGCCCGAGGGTCCGACGAGGACCGTGATCGAGCGGTCGGGTATCTCCAGCGACAACCGGTCGACCGCCACGGTGCCGTCCGGGTACCGCTTGGTGACTGAGTCCATCCGTATCAAAACGCCGAATACCCTTCGGGTGGGCGGAAAGTTATGGCCAGGTCGCTACGGTTCGTTGCCGGGAGAGTCTAGACGTCCGGTGTCACGGAACCGTGGCGATCAGGCGGTGACCGCTTCCTCGGTCTGGGCCGCGGGCGGCCGGTGACGCAGTATGAGCGGGTGGAAAAAGTACGACTCCTCGTGGTGGACGACGACCCGCCCATCGCCGATCTCGTGGCCACGGTCGCCCGCTACGAGGGCTGGGAGGCGGTCACCGCCAACTCCGGCGAGCAGGCGCTGCGACTGGCCGGTGGCTTCCGGCCGGACATCGTGGTGCTGGACCTGATGCTGCCCGACGTCGACGGCTTCGGCGTGCTCGACCGGTTGCGGCGCTCGGGCACGATGGTGCCGGTGGTGTTCCTCACCGCGCGCGACGGGGTGGCCGACCGGGTGGCGGGGCTGACCCGGGGCGGTGACGACTACCTGGTCAAGCCGTTCGCGGTGGAGGAGCTGATGGCCCGGCTGCGGACCGTGCTGCGGCGCAGTGCCGGGCCGGACTTCCAGCGGTCGGTGCTGCGGGTGGCGGACCTGACGATGGACGAGGACACCCGTGAGGTGCGCCGGGGCGGGCGGCGGGTGTCGCTGACGCCGACCGAGTACGAGGTGCTGCGCTATCTGATGCGCAAGTCGCCGACCGTGCTGAGCAAGGCGCAGATCCTCGACCACGTGTGGGAGTACGGCTTCGGCGGCCGGTCCAACGTCGTCGAACTGGTCGTCAGCCGCCTGCGCCGCAAACTGGACGCCGCCGCTGCCGACACCGACGGCGCCGAGCCGCTGATCCGGACCGTGCGGGGCTTCGGCTACGTGATCCGGCAGGCGCCCCGGTGATACGGCGCTGGTGGCGGGCGTACCGGGGACTGCGGCTCGGGACCCGGCTGGCGCTGGGCCTGGGTGTGCTGTCGCTGGTGGTGTTCGCCGTGGTCGGCACGGTGCTGACCGCGTACATGCGGGAGTACCTGGAGCGGCAGCTCGCCGATCAGATGAAGCTGGTGCAGGTCGTGCAGTCCAAGGACGCGGCGGCGCACGGCACGGTGCGGCGCAAGCCGTACTACGGCTGGTACACCGCCGTGTACGACGTCTCCGGCGGCTCGGCGGACCTGCGCACCCCCGCCGAGGTACCGGCGGACAGCCGTGCGCTCACCGCCCTCGCGCAGACGATGGCCCGCTCGGACGAGGACATCACCCGCACCGTGCGGATCGACGGGCACGGTCCCTACCTGCTGCGCGCCTGCGAGGTGGAGCCCGGGGTGGTGCTGGTGAGCGCCGCTCCCATGGGGGACGTCGAGGACACCGTGGAGCAGCTGGTCACCGTGCAGGTGATCGCCTTCGGTCTGGCGCTGCTGGCGCTGGTGGTGTCCGGGCGGCGGATGCTGCGGCGCGGGCTGAAGCCGCTGAGCGACATGGCGAGCACGGCGCACGGCATCGCCTCGCACGATCTGAGCGAGTCCGCCGCCCGGCTGCCGCTCAGGGTGGACGGGCGGGACGGCGGGCGGGAGGTGGCGGAGCTGCGGACGGCGTTCAACACGATGCTGGAGCACATCGACGACTCGCTCGCGGTACGGGCCGAGGCCGAGCAGCGGCTGCGCCGGTTCGTCGCGGACGCCTCGCACGAGCTGCGCACCCCGCTGATGTCGGTGCGGGGCTACGCCGACCTGTTCCAGTACGCGGCGGCCAACGAGCCCGGGGAACGGGACCGGCACCTGGCCCGGCTGCGCGCCGAGGCCGCCCGGATGGGCGTGCTCCTCGACGACCTGCTGCTGCTCGCCCGGCTGGACGCGGCCGAGGTGGAGGCGCCGCTGCGCTGGGAGGACGCGGACCTCACGGAGCTGGTGCGGCAGGCGGCCGACGCCTTCCGCGCCGGTCACCCGGAGCATCCGCTGACCGTGACGACGGGGCCCGCCGTGGTCAAGCTGCGCATGGACCCGCAGCGCATCCGGCAGGTGCTCGACAACCTGCTCACCAACGCGGCCGTGCACACCCCGCCGGGCACGAAGGTGTCGGTCGCGGTGTCGGCGGCGGACGACCGCGTGACGGTGGCCGTCGCCGACACGGGGCCGGGTGTCCCGGCCGCCGACCGGGAACGGATCTTCGACCGCTTCTACCGCGTGGACAAGGCCCGCAGCCGCGACCGGGGCGGCAGCGGGCTGGGGCTCTCCGTCGCCGGGGCGCTGGTGCGGGCGCACGGCGGCACCGTCGCGCTGGGCGGCGGGCCGGGCACGACGGTGTTCACCGTGACGCTTCCGGCCGCCGCCGGCTGAGCGGGCGTCTCAGCTCTCGGTGGGCCGGAGCCGCAGCGAGATGCTGTTGATGCAGTACCGCTGGTCGGTCGGGGTCGGGTATCCCTCGCCCTTGAACACGTGCCCGAGGTGCGATCCGCACCGGGCGCACCGCACCTCGGTGCGCACCATGCCGTGCGAACGGTCCTCGATCAGCTCGACCGCGTCGCTGTCCTTCGGGTCGAAGAAGGACGGCCAGCCGCAGTGCGACTCGAACTTGGTCTGCGAGGTGAACAGGTCGGCGCCGCAGGCGCGGCAGGAGTAGACGCCCTCGGTCTTGGTGTCGGTGTACTCACCGGTGAAGGCGGGCTCGGTGCCGGCCTGGCGCAGCACGGCGTACTCGGCCGGTGCCAGTTCCGCGCGCCACTGCTCGTCCGGCTTCTCGACGTCGTACGACATGAGTCCTCAGCCCCTTACTTCGCCTTGCTCGACAGCTCGTCCAGGATGCGCGGTCCGAGGTCGGTGACGTCGCCCGCGCCCATGGTGAGAACGAGATCGCCGGCCTTCGCCATTCCCGCCACCACCGCGGGCGACTCCGCCTTGTCGTGCACCGGTGTGACGTCGGCGCCCGCCGCGCGGGCCGCCTCGATGATCAGCTCGCTGGTGACGCCCGCGATCGGGTCCTCGCGCGCCGGGTAGATGTCGAGGACGACCGAGGCGTCCGCCAGCGCCAGCGCCTGGCCCATCTCCTTGCCCAGCTCCTGGGTGCGGGAGAACAGGTGCGGCTGGAACAGGACGAGGATGCGGGCGTCGCCGACGGCGGCGCGCATGGCCTCCAGGTCGGCCGTCATCTCGGTGGGGTGGTGCGCGTAGGAGTCGACGACCTGGACGCCGGCCGCCTCGCCCTTGAGCTGGAGGCGCCGCTTGACGCCCGTGTAGGCGGCCAGCGCGGGGGCCAGCTCGGCGGCGGGGACGCCGAGGGCGGCGCCCGCCGCGAGGGCGGCGACGGCGTTGTGGGCGTAGTGGCGGCCGGGGACGGCGACGGTGAAGGTCAGCTCGGCGCCGTCCAGGACTACGGTGACCTCGCTCTTGAGGCCCTGCGGGACGACCGACAGGATGCGCACGTCGGCGTCCTCGGACTCGCCGTACGTCACCGTCCGCACCTTGCCGGACAGGCGTCGGGTCAGCTCCCGGGAGCCCTCGTGGTCGGCGGCGATCACCAGGGTTCCGCCGGGGACGATCCGGCCGGCGAAGGTCTCGAAGGACTCGTAGATCTCGTCCATCGAGGCGTAGTTGGCGTGGTGGTCCAGCTCCACGTTGAGGACGATGGCGACCTCGGGGGCGTACTTGTGGAAGCTGCGGTCGCTTTCGTCGGCCTCGGCGACGAAGATCTCGCCGTCGCCGTGCAGGGCGTTGGAGCCGGGGGCGTCCAGGTCGCCGCCGATGGCGTACGACGGGTTCAGGCCCAGCTGGGACAGGGAGACCGCCAGCATCGAGGTGGTGGTGGTCTTGCCGTGGGTGCCGGCGACGGCGAGCGGGCGCACGCCGTTCATCAGGGCGGCGAGGGCGTCGGAGCGGTGGACGACCGGGATGCCCAGCTCGGCGGCGCGGGCCAGCTCGGGGTTGTCCTCGCGGATCGCCGAGGAGACGACCACGCAGGTGGCGTCGTCGGCGAGGTGCCCGGCCGCGTGCCCGATGTGCACGGTGGCGCCCAGCGCGCGCAGGGCCTCGGCGGTCGCGGACTCCTTGGCGTCGCTGCCCGCCACCGCCGCGCCCCGCTGGGCGAGGATCTTGGCGATGCCCGACATTCCGGCGCCGCCGATGCCGATGAAGTGCGGTCGGTCCATGGCGGTAGGAAGGCCGGGTGCCATGCGCTGTTCTCCCCAGAGGTGCGACGGGTGTCCGTGGGCGGTCTGCCGGTGGGCGCGCCCCCTTCCTTCTGCGCGGGAGCGCGGCCCAAGCCTATGCCTTGCTGTGGGAGAACAGTTTCAGGACCGGCACCCCGACCTTGTGGCGGGCCCGCGAGGCCCAGTCCCGGTGGAAGAACTCCTCCACGTAGTGCGGGTCGGTCAGGACGATCACCTCGTCCGCCCCGATCTCCAGGACCAGGGACTTGAGCTCGTCCAGCGGGTGGTCCTCGATCAGGCGGCCCTCGGCCCGGGCGCCGGACGCGCGCAGGGCGGTGAGGGACACCTCCAGGGCCCGCTGCCCGACGCTCTGCGCCTCCTCGCCCTCCGGGGTCTCGCCCTCCCGGACGGCGTCGTCGAGCTCACCGAGCGCGACGTCGTCGATGGCTCTCAGCAGCCGGTCCGCCTGGTCGCCGCGCGGCTGGAGCAGCACGTGGAAGGCGACCTCCTCGTCCCCGTGCAAGGTGGTGACGAACTCCACGTCGGCGGAGGTCATGGCCTTCTCGATCATCAAAACGCTGGTGAACACCAGGCGCCCCTTCTCCTCCGAGGGCCCGGGGGCCCACCCTTCCGCAGGCCGTATCAGACCCTGCGGAAACCATCCTGCCCCGTGATCGCACGGGTACTGCCGGATTCAGTGTGCCCGTCGCGGACTAACCGGAACGGTAGATTCCGCCGATTCCCGGAAGCGCGGTAACGACCGAACCCCTGTCCGGCCGCCGCCGCCCGCCGCAGTGGGGATACGTCCTAGTCGCGCCGGTACCGGCTGAAGAGGAAACCTTCCTCCTCCAACAGGGACTCCAGGACGAACCGCCGCGGCACCTCGACCGAGGGCCCGCCCGCGATCCGCTGCGCGTCACCCGCGGTCAGCGTCGGCGAGACGGTCAGGCACAGCTCGTCGAGCACCCCGGCCGTGACGAACTGCCCGAGCAGCCGCGGACCGCCCTCGGTCAGCAGCCGGGTGTACCCGAGCTCGACCAGCGCGTCGACGGCGCGGGCCGGGTCCACACCCACGCCGTCACCGGCGGTCACCACCCGCGCCCCGGCCCGCTCGGCGGCCGCGATCCGGTCCGGGGCCGCGGCGGCGCCGGTCAGGATCAGGGTCGGCACCAGCGGCGAGGTGTACAGCGGAAGCGAGAAGTCCAGCTCCAGGCTGGCGCTGACCACGGCGATGGCCGGCACGGGGCGCTGCCCGGCCGCCAGGCGCAGCTCCGCGAAATCGGCGCGCGGGCGGGCCGGGCGGTACCCCTCCTGGCGTACGGTCTCGGCGCCGGCGATCACGACGTCCGCCAGCGCGCGCAGGGTGCCGAAGACGCGCATGTCGGCGGCGCCGGAGATGGGCTGGGAGCGGCCGTCGTGCTGGGCCGCGCCGTCGAGGGTGGAGACCATGTTGGCCCGCAGCCAGGCGCCCGTCCCCGTCCGCCCGTCCGGCTCGGGGTAGGCGTAGGCGGCGGCCAGCTCGGCCAGGCTCCACTCCCGGTCGGTCCCGTCGGGCAGGGGGCCGGATGTCTGATCGGTCACATCGGTCACGAGGGCGGGGAACAGGCGTCGCATGCGGTGCAGTGTTCCACGCGCGGGGTTGCCGAACCGTGCGACGGTTCCGGCGCCCGGCCGCAGGCAGCCCCCCGTATCCGCAGGCCGGTGCCGTGTCGTGGCCCGGCGTGCGGGCCGGGGGCGGGGTGGGACGCGCGGTCCGGCGCCCACGGGGTGCCGCCGCGCCCACCCGTGCCGCCCTGGGGGCACCTCGCAGGCCGTCAGGCACGGGGGGAGGCACGATTGCCCGCGGGAGCCGAGAGCCCTCCCTCTCTCCAGCCGGCCCCCCTCCGAACAGGCCCTACCATGGACAACCGTGTCGCCCTCCTCGCCCTCCCCCGGCTCCCCCGCCCCCGGCTCCACTCCGATAGCCGGGACGGCCCCCGCGCCGCTCTCCCTGTGCGCCCGCGAGCCCCACGTCCCCGCGGAGCGTCTGGTCGCCGAGATGGTGCCCCCGCCCCGCTTCGACTCGGTCCGCTTCGGCACGTACATCCCGGACCCGAACCAGCCCAGCCAGAGCGAGGCCGTCCGGGTCCTGGAGGGCTTCGCGGCCGGTCTGGGCGCGAGCCCCGCCGCCACGGGCAGGCGCGGCTTCTTCGGCTTCGGCCGGGGCAAGGCGCCGAAGGCCCCCGCCGGCCCCCGCGGCGTCTACCTCGACGGCGGCTACGGCGTCGGCAAGACCCACCTGCTGGCCTCCCTGTGGCACGCCACCCCGGCGGAGCCGGAGCGCAAGGCGTTCGGCACCTTCGTCGAGCTGACCAACCTCGTCGGCGCCCTCGGCTTCCAGCAGACCGTGCGGACCCTCTCCGACCACCGCCTCCTGTGCATCGACGAGTTCGAGCTCGACGACCCCGGGGACACCGTCCTCGTCTCAAGCCTGCTCGGCCGGCTCGTGGAGGCCGGCGTCGCGCTCGCCGCCACCTCGAACACGCTGCCGGGCAAGCTCGGCGAGGGCCGCTTCGCCGCCGCCGACTTCCTGCGCGAGATCCAGGGCCTGTCCGCCCACTTCCGCGCCCTGCGCATCGACGGCGAGGACTACCGCCACCGCGGTCTGCCCGAGGCGCCGGCGCCGTACTCCGACGAGCAGGTCACCCGCGCGGCGCGGGCCACCGAGGGTGCCTCGCTGGACGACTTCCCCGCGCTCCTCGACCACCTCGCCCGCGTCCACCCCAGCCGGTACGGCGCGCTGACCGACGGTGTCGCGGCCGTCTGCCTGACCGGGGTGCGCCCGGTGCCCGACCAGTCGACGGCGCTGCGCCTGGTCGTGCTGGCCGACCGGCTGTACGACCGCGAGGTGCCCGTGCTGGCCTCCGGGCTGCCCTTCGACCGGCTCTTCGGCGAGGAGATGCTCAAGGGCGGGTACCGGAAGAAGTACTTCCGGGCGATCTCCCGGCTCACCGCGCTGGCCCGGGACGCGGCCCCCCTGGCCGACACGCCCTGAGGACCCGCCGAGCAGCCAGTTCCCGCCAAAGCAGCCGCCATTTTCGGGCTCTCTGCAACCCGTAACTCCCCGTTAACCCTGCAAAGCTCTTTGCAGGGTTAACGTGTTTCTTGACCGCGCATTGACCATGCGTTTGCCGGGCATTGACCATGTCCCGGCATATACCAGCGGCAGGAACTGCCTGGAAGGGGGCGCATGTTCCGAGGCACGACGGCCCGGACCGTGGTTCCGCTCCTCGCCGCCGTCCTGTTCGCGCTCCAGTTCTTCGCTCCCACCGCTTCCTTCGCATCCGCGTATACGAACGGTGAAGCCGTGGCCCATGCCCGCGCCGGAACCACCGCCTCCGACGCGACGCCGTACGACGAGACCGTCACCTGCCACGAGGCCGGCCGTCCGGGCGGGCCGACCACCGCCCCGCGCGTCCGCGACCGCCACCGCGGCGCCGCCGCGCCCCAGCCCGACACCCCTCAGCGCCCGCTGCCGCGGCACGCCGCCCCGGGGGTGCCCGGACCCGTCGTCTCCGGCCGCGGGGCCGAGCACCGTCCCAGATTCGCGACGGACCACTCCCCCGCGGCGCTGCAGGTCTTCCGCTGCTGAGGGACCGGTCGGCTCACCCCCACCTCTGTCCTGACCGTCCGACGCGCCCCCACGGCGCGCCAGGAGGAACAACCGCATCATGCAGCCCCTCATCGACAACGCCCGCACGTTCGGACAGCGCCCTGAGGAGTTCGCCGGGCACGCCGAAGGCCAGTCGCCCGAAGTCCTGTTCATCACCTGCTCCGACTCCCGGGTCGTACCGGCCCTGATCACCGGAGCCCGGCCCGGCCAGCTCTTCGAGCTGCGCACCGCCGGCAACATCGTCCCGCCGTACGGCGCCGGGCACCCATCCGGCGAGGCGGCCACCGTCGAGTACGCCGTCGAGGTCCTCGGCGTCTCGGACATCGTGGTCTGCGGCCACTCGCACTGCGGCGCCGTCGGTGCCCTGGTACGCGGGGACGACCTGACCGCCGTACCCGCCGTCCGCGACTGGCTGGCCGAGGCCGCGGACGAACCGAAGCCCAGCGATCCCGCCGACCCGACGGTCGCCGAGGCCGTCCAGCACCACGTCCTGTCGCAGCTGCTGCGCCTGCGCTCCTACCCGTGCGTGGAACGGCGGCTGACGGAGGGCCGGCTGCGGATGCACGGCTGGTACTACGAGGTCCACACCGGGGTCGTACGCGCACACCGGGCGGACACCGACGCGTTCGAGACGCTGTGAGCGCCGCCATGTCCTCCATATCCCACAAGTTCCCGCATCTGCGGCAGGACTTCACCGCCTCGCTCGTCGTCTTCCTGGTCGCCCTCCCGCTGTGCGTGGGCGTGGCCGTCGCCTCCGGCGTCCCGGCCGAACTCGGCCTGGTCACCGGGATCGTGGGCGGTCTGGTCACCGGATTCCTGCCGGGCAGCAGCCTCCAGGTGTCCGGTCCGGCCGCGGGCCTGACCGTGCTGGTCTTCGGCGCGGTCGACTCGTACGGGCTGGCCGCCCTCGGCGTGATCGTGCTGGCCACCGGGCTGATCCAGCTCGCGATGGGCGCCCTGAGGCTCGGGCGCTGGTTCCGGGCGATCTCCCTGTCGGTCGTCGAGGGCATGCTGGCCGGCATCGGCCTGGTGCTCATCGCGGGCCAGCTGTACTCGGCGGCCGGGCTCCAGGCGCCCTCCTCCGGCATCGACAAGCTCACCGGGCTGCCCGGAGCCGCCGCCGACGCGCTGGGCAGCACCGAGGCGCTGACCTCGCTCGCCCTCGGCGCGGGCACGGTGGCGGTGATGGTGCTGTGGAAGCGGCTGCCGAAGCGGGCGCAGACCGTGCCGGGCGCGCTGGCCGCCGTCGGCCTGGCCACGGCGGTCACGGCGGCGTTCGGGCTGTCGGTCGCGACCGTCGAGGTCAGCGGCCTGCTGGACGTGATCCAGCCGCCCGGCGCCGACGCCTTCGGCGAGCTGGCGAACGTGGGCCTGCTCGGCACGATCGTCGCCTTCACGCTGATCGCGTCGGCGGAGAGCCTGTTCAGCGCCGCGGCGGTGGACCGGCTGCACAAGGGTCCGCGTACCGAGTACAACAAGGAGCTGATGGCGCAGGGCGCGGGCAACACGGTGTGCGGCGTCCTCGGCGCCCTGCCGATGACCGCGGTCATCGTGCGCAGTTCCGCCAACGTCAGCGCGGGCGCGCGCACCAAGGCGTCCCGGGTGATGCACGGCGTGTGGCTGCTGCTGTTCGCGGCGCTGCTGCCGTCCGTGCTGGCCCTGATCCCGCTGCCCGCGCTGGCGGGCATCCTGGTCCACGCGGGCTGGAAGCTGATCCCGTTCCGCGGCATCGTGCCGCTGTGGCGCGACCACCGGGGCGAGGCACTGATCCTCGTGGTCACCGCCGTGTCCATCGTCGCGGTGAACATGTTCGAGGGCGTGCTGATCGGTCTGGCCCTGTCCGTGGTCAAGACCGCCTGGGAGGCCTCGCACCTCAGGCTGGAGGTCGTCGACAAGGGTGCCGGTCCGGTCCAGGCGCACCTGACGGGCAACGCGACCTTCCTCAGGCTGCCGAAGATCCTGGAGAGCCTGGAGGCGCTGCCGCAGGACCGGCCGGTCGAGCTGGACCTGTCCCGGCTGCACCACCTGGACCACGCCTGCCGCACCGCGCTGGAGAACTGGGCCGAGCGGCACAGCGCCACGGGTACGGACCCGGTGAAGGTCACCGAGCCGGCGACGGCGGCCGTGTAGTCCCGTCGATGCGCGGGAGGTCCGGTCCGGGGCATGGCCCCGGACCGGACCTCCGGCATATCGTGACAGGAGTGGGTGAAACGGTCCTCAGGGCGAGGAGGTCGCCATGCTCCAGGAGCTGCTGACCGCGGCTGCCGCCGCCGGGGGCGCCGGGGTGCTGTACATCGCGTCGGCGGCGCGGATCGTCAAGCAGTACGAGCGCGGGGTCGTCCTGCGGCTCGGCCGGCTCGCCGGTGAGGTGCGGCAGCCCGGCTTCACCCTGATCGTCCCGGTGGTGGACCGGCTGCACAAGGTCAACATGCAGATCGTGACGCTCCCGGTGCCCGCCCAGGAAGGCATCACCCGGGACAACGTGACCGTCCGCGTGGACGCGGTCGTCTACTTCAAGGTGGTCGACGCCGCCTACGCGCTCATCCGCGTCGAGGACTACAAGTTCGCGGTGTCCCAGATGGCGCAGACGTCGCTGCGGTCCATCATCGGCAAGAGCGACCTGGACGACCTGCTGTCCAACCGGGAGAAGCTGAACCAGGGCCTGGAGCTGATGATCGACAGCCCGGCCGTCGGCTGGGGCGTGCAGATCGACCGCGTCGAGATCAAGGACGTGTCACTGCCCGAGACCATGAAGCGCTCGATGGCGCGGCAGGCCGAGGCCGACCGCGAGCGGCGGGCCCGGGTCATCAACGCCGACGCCGAGCGCCAGGCCTCCAAGGTGCTCGCCGAGGCGGCGCGGGAGATGTCGGAGACACCGGCCGCGCTGCAACTGCGGCTGCTGCAGACGGTGGTGGCGGTGGCCGCGGAGAAGAACTCGACGCTGGTGCTGCCGTTCCCGGTGGAGCTGCTGCGGTTCCTGGAGAATCCGCAGCGGCTGGCGCCCGGCCCCACGCCGGAGCAGCCGGCCGGCACGTGACGCGTGTAGCGCGCGTGGTTCCCGGGAAACGTGCCAGGTGATAGACACAGCGGGTCACAGTCCTGTCCGCCAGCAGGAAGGTCACCCCATGTCCATGTCCAGCCGTCCGGCGACTCGGCGCCAGGTGCTCGCCCGCAGCGGAGCCCTGGGCGCAGGCATCGCCTTCACCGGCGCCCTCTCCGAGCTGTTCGCCGGCACCGCCGCCGCCCACTCCCCGGGCCACACCGGCTACGGCCCGCTGATCCCCGACCCCGACGGCCTGCTCGACCTGCCCAGAGGATTCCGCTACCGGGTCCTGTCCCGCGAGGGCGACGAGCTGCGCTCCGGCGAGGGCCCGGTCCCGTCCAACCACGACGGCATGGCGGCCTTCGCCGCGCGTTCTGGGGGCCGCCACGGCGGCGTCCACCTCGTGCGCAACCACGAGAACCGCGCGGACGGCCGGGTCCCCGTGCCCACGGTGGAGGGCCTGACGTACGACCCGGAGGGCAAGGGCGGCTGCACCGCCCTCACCCTGGACCACCGCAACCACGTCCGTGACGAACGGGTCGCGATCGCCGGTACGGCCGTCAACTGCGCGGGCGGCCCCACACCGTGGCACACCTGGCTGACCTGCGAGGAGACCGAGGACAGGGCCGGCACCAACGGCTACACCAAGGACCACGGCTTCATCTTCGAGGTCGACCCGGCGGACCCGCACCGCACCGGCGCGGTGCCATTGACCGCGATGGGCCGGTTCCAGCACGAGGCGGTCGCCGTGGACCCGCGCCGGGGTGTCGTCTACGAGACGGAGGACGCCTTCGAGCGGCCGTTCGGCCTCTTCTACCGGTTCCTGCCCGAGAAGCCGCTGGGCGGGACGGGCTCGCTGCGGGCGGGCGGCCGGCTCCAGGCGATGCGCGTGCCCGGCGTGCCCGACCTGTCCTCGATCCAGGAAACCGGCGCCTGCTTCGACGGCGTCGAGTGGGTCGACGTACCCGACCCGCTGGCCGCCGGGACGCCGATCCGGCACCAGGACTTCGGCCGGGGCGGCATCACCCACGCGCAGAAGCTGGAGGGCTGCTACTGGGGCGGGCGCAGCGTCTACTTCGTGTCGTCCTTCGCCCGCAGCGCGGACGGCTCGGCCGCCGACCACTACGGGCAGATCTGGCGCTACGACCCCGAGCGGCGCCGGCTCACCCTGGTGATCGTCTTCGGCCCGGACACCGACGTGCGGCTGCCCGGCGAGTCCCCGGACAACATCTGCCTGGCCCCCAGCGGCGGCCTCATGGTCTGCGAGGACGGCAACGGTGCCCAGCACGTCTACGGCGTCACCCGGCGCGGTGACGTCTACGCCATGGCCCGCGGCGCCCAGAACATCGGGTCGCAGGAGGAGCCCGAGTGGGGTGAGTTCGCGGGGGTGACCTTCTCGCCCGACGGGGACACGATGTACGTCAACTGCTACACGCCCGGGACCACGTTCGCCGTGACGGGCCCCTGGCGCCGGTAGCGAGGCCGTCGCGTCGCCCGGTCACTGAAGCCCCGGCCTGTGGGTACTCGGCCCCGCATGACGGAGAACGCGCAGGTCAACGACTCGTACTGGCTTCGGACGGCACCGGGCGGCGCACCGCGCCCCGCCCTCGCGGAGGATCTAGACGTCGATGTCGCCGTGATCGGCGCGGGCGTCGCCGGGCTCAGCACGGCCTGGGAGCTGGCGCGGGCGGGGCGCAGTGTGGCGGTGCTGGAGGCCGGGCGGGTCGCCGCCGGGGTCACCGGGCACACCAGCGCCAAGCTGACCGCCCTGCACTCGCTGGTCTACGACAAGCTGCGCCGCACCCGGGGCCCCGAGGGCGCCCGGCTGTACGCCCGGTCCCAGTCGGAGGCGATCGAGCACGCCGCCCGGGTCGTGGCCGAACTGGGCATCGACTGCGACTGGGAGACGCGGGACGCGTTCACGTACGTCGGCGACGCGAACCGGGTGGACGAGGTGCGGGCCGAGGTGGCCGCCGCGAAGGAGGCGGGGCTGCCGGCGTCGTTCGTGACGGAGACGGGACTGCCGTTCCCGGTCGCGGGCGCGGTCAGGGTCACCGGGCAGGCGCAGTTCCACCCGCGCAAGTACCTGCTGGCCCTCGCCGAGGACCTGGAGGCGCACGGCGGGCGGATCTTCGAGGGCACCACCGTGCACGGCCTGGACGAGGGCGGCCCGTGCCGGGTGTCGACGGAGTCGGGGGCGACGGTGACCGCCCGGGACGTCGTCGTCGCCACCCACTACCCGATCTTCGACCGGGCCCTGCTCTTCGCCCGCCTCTCCCCGCGCCGCGAGCTGGTCGTCGCCGGGAGCATCGAGGCGGACCGCGACGTGGACGGCATGTACATCACGCCGGACGAGAACACCCGCTCGGTCCGCACGGCGCCCCTGGACGAGGCGGGCCGCCGGCTGCTCATCGTCACCGGCGAGCACTTCACCCCCGGCACGGGCGACACCCGGGAACGCTTCGACCGCCTGTCCGCCTGGGCCCGCGAGCACTTCCCGGGCGTCGACCTCACCTACTCCTGGGCCACCCAGGACATCGACCCGACGGACACCGTGCCGATGGTGGGGCCGCTGCACCCGGGCGCGAAGCACACGTACGTCGCCACCGGCTTCGGCGGCTGGGGGCTGAGCGGCGGCATGATGGCGGGCCGGCTGCTCACCGCTCAGATCACCGGCGAGGAGTGCGCGTGGAGCGCCCTGTACGACCCGCGGCGGCTGCGCACGGCGGTGCGCGAGGCGCCGGCGCTGCTCAAGACGCAGGCCGAGGTGGCCCGGCACTTCGTCGGCGACCGCCTGCGCCCCGCCCCGCCCGTGGACGCCCTGCCGCCCGGCGAGGGAGCCCTGGTCCGGGTGGGCGGCGACCGGCTGGCGGTCTACCGGGACCAGGCGGGCGCGCTGCACGCCGTGTCCTCGCGCTGCACCCACCTCGGCTGCCTGGTCGCCTTCAACGCCGCCGAGAAGGCCTGGGAGTGCCCCTGCCACGGTTCCCGCTTCGACACGGACGGCAAGGTGATCCAGGGTCCGGCGACGAAACCGCTGGAGCGGCGGGACATCTGAGGCGGGCGGGCGGCGTCTGATCCGGGAGGGTGACCTCACGGGCACGTCACCACACATAGTCATACAAACCGAACATCACGCTCATACGTTCGTGCGGTGACCACTCTCGTACGCCGCGCCGCCGCCTTCTGCGCCCTGGCCGCCTCCTCCGTCGCCCTCGCCGCCTGCGGCACCACCGAGCCCGGACAGACACCCCGACCGGCACCGTCCGCGCCCTCCGTCTCCGCCTCCGCCTCCGAGCCCGCCCCGGACCGGGCGCCCACCCTGGCGCCCGGTCCGGCGGGGCTCACCCCCGTCTTCGAACACGGGCCGCGTGCCGAGGGCAGGACGATCGCCCTCACCTTCGACGCCGACATGACGGCCGACCAGGGACCGCGGGCCGCGGCCGGGGAACGGTTCGACAATCCGCGGCTGATCGCGACGCTGCGGGAGCTGGACGTACCGGCCACCGTGTTCATGACCGGCCGGTGGGCCGAGGAGTACCCGGACGCCGCCCGGTCCATCGGCCGGGACCCGCGGTTCGAGATCGCCAACCACTCCTACAGCCACTACGCCTACACCGACGACTGCTACGGCCTGCCGACCGTGTCCGAGGACCGGATGCGGTCCGACGTGGAACGGGCGTACGCGGCGTTCGAGAAGGCCGGGGTACCGGAGGCGATGCCGTACTTCCGTTTTCCCGGCGGCTGTTACGACAAGGCCGCGCTCAAGGCGCTGTCGGCCACCGGCGTCACCGCCGTGCAGTGGGACGTGGTGAGCGGGGACGCGTTCGCGACCGACGCCGACGCGGTGGCCCGGCAAGTGCTGGACGGGGCCCGGCCGGGGTCGGTCGTCGTCATGCACTGCACCCGCAGCGCCGCCCCGGTCACCGAGGAGGCGGTGCGCACCATCGTCCCCGAGCTGCGCGAGAGGGGCTACCGCTTCGTGAAGGTCTCGGAGCTGATCGGCGCCGCGAACGGCCGCCGCTGACGGGCCTACGCTGGAGGTGTGAGCGGCGACGACGACCAACGCATCGACAACGGCGAGCGCATCGACGACTACTGCCTGATCGACGCCACCCGGCCGCCGAAGGCCGACGGCCCGCCGTACGCGGAGTGCGTGCTGTGCCGGGAGCCGACGGAGTACGCCGAGTCGTACAAGGGGATCACCATGTGCCCGCGCTGCGAGTGGCAGGAGGCCCAGCGGACGGCCTGCTCAGGCTGACCTGCGCGAGCTGAGCCGGCAGGCCGCCGCGGTCGCGGCCCCGGCGATCAGGACGGCCGCGCCCAGCGGGAGCAGGGGCAGCGGTACGGTGCCCGACCGCGAGCCGGTGACCAGCCCGCTGACCGCCGCACGCGCCGGGGAACCGGCGGTCACCAGGGCGAACAGGGCCGCGAGCAGCAGCGCGGGGAGCGCGCGGCCGGGTGAGCGGAGCAGCGGCCAGGAGGTGAGCGCGCCGACGGCCGTGCCGAGCAGCGCGCACACGAGCACGGCGAGCAGTCCCGAGCCGCCGACCGCGAGCGGGGAGACGCGGGTGGCGCGGTCCGAGGCGGCCGGGTCGCTGATCACCGTCACGACGGCGGTCGCCGCCGCGCCCAGCACGACCGCGGCGGCCAGGGCGACCAGTACGCAGGCCAGATGGGCCCGCGCGGGCCCCCGCGCCGCCGAGACACAGCCGCGCGCGGCGGGCGGCTCGCCGGTGACGCAGATACGCACCAGCCAGGCCGCGACCGGCAGCAGCGTGGCCGCCGCCCAGCCCAGCGAGTCGAGCACCGGCTGACCGCCCTGCACACCGACGGCCAGCACGGCGGCGTACAGGACCAGCGGCGGGAGCCAGCGCCGGGAGCGCAGCAGCAGGGCGGTCTGGTAGCGGAACAGGGCGGTCAACGGGGGTCCTCCTGAGCCGGTTCACGGGCGTCCGCCCGGGCGTGCACGGCGTGCACGCTCGCCACGTGCCAGGGCGGCTCGGCGGTCAGGAGCGTACGCAGCAGGACGTCGGAGTGGGAGGCGGGGACGGAGAGGGTGTACCGACCGGGGCGCTCCTCCTCGGCGCGTGCGGCGATCCGCAGCGCCTCGGCGGGCGGGGTGCCCCCGTGCGGACCGTGCGCCCGGACGACGACGCGCGGCCCGTCCGCGACCGGGGCTGGCGCGGTACGGCGGTGCAGGGCGCCGTCGCGGACGGTGTACGTGGCGTCGGGCGCGCCGGCCAGGCGGCGCGGGTCGTGGTCGACGAAGACGACGGCGCCCCCGGCGGCCGCGCGCTCCGCGACCGCCCGGTCCAGCTCCTCCCGGGCGTCGGTGTCCAGCCCGGTCCAGGCCTCGTCGAGGACGAGCAGGTCCGGTTCGGCGAGCAGGGCCTGTGCCACGGCCACCTTCTGGCTGCCGCCCTTGGACAGCCGCTCCAGCGGCGTGCCGGCGTGTCCGGCGGCGCCCAGGCGCTCCAGCCACCTCCCGGCCGCCGAGGCCGCCGCCCGGCGGGACAGCCCGTGGACGGTGCCGAGGTGGGTGAGGTAGGCGGCGGCGGTGAAGGGCAGGGCGGGCGGGAACCGCTCGGGGACGTAGGCCGTGCGCGGCCGGCCGGTGATCCGGCCCTCGGTGGGGGCGTCAATGCCGGCGAGCAGGCGCAGCAGCGTCGACTTGCCGGTGCCGTTGGCGCCCTCGATCCGGACCAGGGTGCCGGGCGGCAGGCTCAGGTCGACGCCGCGCAGCACCCAGGACCCGCTCAGGCCGTAGCGGCGGCCCACCGTGTGCAGCCGTAGCTCGCTTCGCATGGGGTCATCCTCTCGCGTCCGCACGGCTTGGCAGACTGTGTCCGTGAGCAACGACGCGACGACGCCCGTCCCCGACAGCCCCTTCCGCCCCGAGCCCGGCGACCGCGACCTCGCGCCGCAGTTCGTCCTGCCGCTGGTCGTCCGCATCGAGCGGGCGGCACCGCCGCCGCGTACCGACGCGCTGGAGACGGCGGCCCGGGCGGTGCTGGTGATGCTGGGCGACGAGCGGTCCAACGGCGATGGCGAGTGGGCCCGCGCGGTGCGGGACTGGCAGGACGCGCGCATCCGCAAGGTCGTGCGGCGGGCGCGCGGCGCCGAGTGGCGCCGGGCGGAGGCGCTGCCCGGCATCACGGTCACCGGGAAGACGGCGGAGGTGCGGGTCTTCCCGCCGGTCCCGCTGGACGGCTGGCCCAAGGACCTGGCCCGCCTCCAGGTCTCGGGCACCGACCTCGACGACCCGGAGCCGCCGGCAGACGCCGGCCTCTGCGCGCCGGTGCTGTGGATGAACCCGGACCTGGACATGTCGGCCGGCAAGGCGATGGCCCAGGCGGGGCACGGCGCGCAGCTCGCCTGGTGGGAGCTGGACGACGCGGGCCGGGCCGCCTGGCGGGACGCGGGCTACCCGCTGGCGGTGCGCACCCCGGGCCCGGACCGCTGGCGGGCCCTCACGGCGAGCGGTCTGCCGGTGGTCCGCGACGCCGGGTACACGGAGATCGCGCCGGGGTCGTGCACCGTGGTGGCGGACCACCCCGCGCTGCGGTAGCCGAGGAGACCTGTCCGCCGGGGAGCAGGGCGCACGGCCTGGTCGCAATGTGGCGGTATGGCACTTTTGATGGAGATCGAGTATCCCGGTGTCACGGCCGAGCAGTACGACGAGGTCCAGGAGACCGCAGGCACCCGTTCCGGACGTCCCGCCCCCGGCGGTCTGCTCGGCCACCTGGCCGTCGTCACGGCGGACGGCCTGCGCGTGGTGGACGTGTGGGAGTCGAGGCAGGCCCTGGAGGCCTATCTCCCGGTCATCCTCCCCGCCACGAAGGAAGGCCGGCTTCCCGGACGCCGAACCGCGGCTCTCCGAGCTCCACAACGCCGTCTTCCCCGGCTGACCTCCTTCCGTCCGGGCTGACGGCGCCCGGCGCCCGGGCGGCGCACCGTGCGCCGTGGCATCGTGGTGCCATGACCATCGACGTCCGTCCGGCCTCGGTCTTCGAGGACGTCCGTGCGGTGCTCGGCCCGAAGTCGCCGCGGGCCAACGTCTGCTGGTGCCTGAGCTACCGCCTCCCCTCCAAGGTCAACAACGAGCTGCGCGGCCCGGCCCGCGGCGCCTACGTCGCCGAGCTGTGCCGCACGGGGCCTCCTTTGGGCGTGCTCGCCCACGACGGTGACGAGCCGGTCGGGTGGGCCGCCGTGGCGCCGCGCGCGGACACCTCCTTCGCCCGCAACCGCAAGATCCCGCACGTGGACGACCTGCCGGTCTGGTCGCTGTGGTGCGTGCGGGTACGGCCCGGTCACCGCAGGCGGGGGATCTCGCACGCCCTCATCGCCGGGGCGGTCGACTTCGCCCGCTCCCGGGGCGCTCCGGCGGTCGAGGCGTATCCGCTGGACAACGGGGACGCCCGGGCCGATCTGACCATGGCGTACGCCGGTCTCCGGAAGAACTTCGAGCGTGCCGGGTTCGTCCACGCCGCCGACACCGCCTCGGTGCTGGCCGGCCATCCCCGGGTCCTGATGCGGCTCGACCTGCGCTGACGCCCGGCCCCCCGGCCGAACCTCAGATGTTGCTCTGAACATGCCCCGTGCGGGGTTCGGGCCGGGTGCGCCGGGCGATACCTCCGGCATACCGGCAGGAGGGGGACGGGACCATGGAGCGAACGGCACGGCTGGGCACCGGTGTCGGATGGCGTCCGGAGATCGCCGGCGCCGTCGAGGCGATGCCCGGCATCGACTGGGTCGAGGCCGTGTCCGAGAACCTCTGCCCAGGGCACCTGCCCGAGTCCCTGGTCCGGCTGCGCGAACGCGGGGTGACCGTGGTGCCGCACGGGGTCTCGCTCGGGCTCGGCGGGGCCGAACGGCCGGACGCGGGCCGGCTCGCGGCGCTGGCCGAGCGGGCCGGGGCACTTCGGTCGCCGCTGGTGACCGAGCACATCGCCTTCGTCCGGGCGGGCGGCCCCCTGACCGCCTCGCAGCGGCTGGAGGCGGGGCACCTGCTGCCCGTGCCGCGCACCCGCGACGCCCTCGACGTGCTGTGCGAGAACGTGCGTATCACGCAGGAAGCGCTGCCGGTGCCGCTCGCCGTGGAGAACATCGCCGCGCTCATCGCCTGGCCGGACGATGAGATGACGGAGGGCCAGTTCCTGTACGACCTGGCCGACCGGACGGGCGTGCGGCTGCTGATCGACGTGGCGAACCTGCACACCAACCACGTCAACCGCGGGGAGGACCCGGCCGAGGCGCTCGGCGAACTGCCCCTGGAGGCCATCGCGTACGTCCACGTCGCGGGCGGCTTCGAACGGGACGGCGTGTGGCACGACAGCCACGCCCACCCCGTCGCGCAGCCGGTGCTCGACATCCTGACCGACCTCGCCTCGCGGGTGGCGCCGCCCGGTGTCCTGCTGGAGCGCGACGAGAACTTCCCCGCGGCCGAGGAGCTGGAGGGCGAGGTGGCGGCGGTCCGCGCCGCCGTGGAGAAGGGGCGGGCGGCGGCGGGCGGACCCGTCGCCGGGCGGCGGGCTCCCGCGCCCGTCGCGACCGGGCCCGCGCGGGACGCGGCCGGCGCCGGGGACGCCGTACGGCAGCGGCTGGCCCTCGCTCAGACGGCGCTGCTGTCCGCGCTGGTCGCCGGGACGCCCGTGCCCGAGGGGTTCGACCGGGTGCGGCTGGGCGTGCAAACGCGGGCGCTCGCCGGGAAGCGGGCGGACGTGGTCGCGAAGGTCGCGCCCGAACTGCCGGTGATCCTCGGCACCGGATACCGGCCGGCCTTCCTGTCCTACGCCCAGCGGCGGCCGATGACCGGGGGCTACCGCCGCGACGCCCTGGACTTCGCCGAGCACCTGCTGCGGGACGGACTCCCGCAGGACGGGGCCGCGCGGCGGGAGTTGAGGCAGTGGTGGGTGGAGCGGGAGGGGCCGGTGCCGCGTCCGCGGCGTCCCGGGGCGCGGTGGGCGCGTGCGACCGGGCGGGCGCTGCTGCGCCGCCGGACCGCATCGGACCGGGCCTGACCTGGCCTGATCCGACCTGGCCCGGTCCGGCCCGATCCGGCCCGCTCCGGACAAACGGAACGTCACATACCCACAACACTGCGTCCCGAAATGTGAACAGGGCATGGCGCCGGCGAAAGCCTTTGGCATAGAAGTACGGCATGTTCTGGGTCCTTCTCCTCCTGGCGGCCTGGGCCGTCGCCGGCCTGGCGTGCCTGCGGCTGTGTCTGGCCGCCGTGCGCGCGGCGGCCGCCACCCCGCACGCCGTCGACCGTGAGCACGCGCTGACGCTGTACGAGGCGGCGTTCCTGGCGGGCGGGCCCCGGAGGGTCGCCGACCTGACGCTGGTCTCCATGGCCCGCCAGCGGCGGCTGCTGCTCGCGCACACCGGCTGGGCGACCGTCGTCGACCCGTGCGGGCGGGACGAGATGGAGCGGTCGGTGATAGGGGCGATAGGGCCCGACGGGCAGTCCCGGATAGCACCGGTGCGGGCCACCGCTGCCGCCGCGGACGCGGTGCGGGGGCTGGCCGACCGGCTGGTCCGGGCGGGCCTCGCCGTGCCGGACGGCGCCCGCGGCGTCGCGGCCGGCGTCCAGCGGGTGCGGGTCGCCGCCGTCACCGTGGTCGCGCTGGGCGCCGCCGCGCTGGCCCTGCCGCTGCCCGTGGACCAGCCGCGCCCGCTGATCGCCCTGTGGTTCGCGCTGCCGCTCACCCTCACGCTGGGGTGTCTCGCCATCACGCGGATGGAGGTCCACCCGTATTCGCGCTGGGCGTCCCCGGCCGGGCAGCGGATGGTCGGCGCCCTGGTCCGGAAGGCCGACGGTTCGGCGGACGACCGTACGTACCTGACCTCGGTCGCCGTGCGGGGCGTGCACGCGATCGGCGAACCGGACCTGCGCGCGGCCTTCGCCCATCGCGAGCGCCACGTCGAGGAGTACCGGGCGCGTCAGGACTGACGCGCCGGGGGCGTACGGAGGCACTGGACGCCGACACCCGGGGGCGGTGCTTGCCTCGCCGGGGCGCCGTACCAAACATCCCTTGTGTCACTCCGTGCACCGAAGGGATACGCGATGCGAGCTGCCGCCCTCTACTCGGCCGCCGGGTCCTTGCTGCTGACCACCCTCGCCGCCGCTCCGGCACAGGGGACGCCGGGCGGGCCCGGGACCGCCGAGGCGCGCGGCACCGCCGTGGCCGCCGGGCGAGCGGCGGCGGCGGGCATCGAGTTCGGCAGGTGCCCGAAGGCGGAGGAACTGCCGGCCGCCATGCGCTGCGGCACGGTCTCCGTGCCCCTGGACTACGCGCACCCCGACGGTAGGCGCATCGAACTCACCGTCAGCCGGATGCGGGCCACCCACGAGGACCCGGAAGACGCGGGGCGCGAGGTGCCCGGACAGGGCGCGCTCCTCTACAACCCCGGTGGCCCCGGCGCCTCGGGGCTGTACTTCCCGCTGGTCGGCATGGTGCCCGAGTGGAAGCGGATCGCCGCCGCGTACGACCTCGTCGGGTACGCCCCGCGCGGGGTCGCGCCCTCCGCGCCGCTGTCCTGCCAGGACCCCGGGGACTTCTTCAAGGGACCCCGTCCGGCACCGACGCGGCCCTCGGACGCGTACAAGGAGCAGCGCGCCGCCGAGGCCGAGGCGTACGCGCGCGGCTGCGCCGAACGGGCCGGGGACGCGCTGCGGCACTACCACTCCCTCAACAACGCCCGCGACCTGGAGGTCGTGCGGGCCGCGCTGGGCGAGGAGAGGCTGACGTTCATGGGGGCGTCGTACGGGACGTACCTCGGGGCGCTGTACGCCGAGCTGTTCCCCTCGCGGGTGCGGCGGATGGTGTTCGATTCGGTGGTGAACCCCGATCCCGAGGGGATCTGGTACCGCAACAACCTGGAGCAGTCCGAGGCGTTCGAGGACCGCTGGACGGACTTCAAGGAGTGGATCGCCGAGCACCACGCCGTGTACGGGCTCGGGGACTCGCCGAGAGAGGTCCAGAACAGCTACGAGGAGGCGGCCGAACGGCTCGCGGCACGGCCCGCGGGCGGGACGGTGGGGCCCGCGCAGTTGCAGGGGGCGTTCCTGAAGGCCGGGTACTACGACGACTACTGGCCGCACCGCGCCGAGGCGCTGTCGGCGTATCTGAAGGGCGATCCGCAGCCGCTGATCGACCAGGCGGGGACGCGGACCGAGGAGGGCGCGGCCGGGGCGGAGAACTCCAACGCCGTGTACACGGCCGTCGAGTGCAACGACGCGCCCTGGCCGACGGACTTCGAGGTCTGGGACCGGGACAACACGCGGCTGGCCCGCCGGGCGCCGTTCGAGACGTGGGACAACGTGTGGACGAACCTGCCGTGCGCCTACTGGCGGGCGCCCCGGCAGCGGCCCCTCGACGTGCGCACCGGCCCGGGTGAGCTGCCGCCCACGCTGCTCCTGGCCGCCGAAGAGGACGCGGCGACCCCGTACGAGGGGGCGCTGGAGCTGCGCCGGCGGCTGTCGGGGTCGGTGCTGGTGACCGAGCGGGACGCCGGGACGCACGGCGTCGGCGGCGGGCCGAACGCGTGCGTCAACGGCCACCTGGAGGCGTACCTGCTGGACGGCCGCCTCCCGGCGCGGGACACGTCGTGCGCCCCGCGCCCGGAACCGGAGCCGAGGGCCTGATCAGGCCAGTCCGGCCACCAGCTCACCGAGGTCCTTGCGCCGTCCCGTGAAGAAGGGAACCTCCTCGCGGACGTGCATGCGTGCCTCGGAGGCGCGCAGGTGGCGCATGAGGTCGACGATGCGGTGCAGTTCGTCGGCCTCGAAGGCGAGGATCCACTCGTAGTCGCCCAGGGAGAACGAGGCGACCGTGTTGGCGCGCACGTCCGGGTAGCCGCGGGCCATCTTGCCGTGGTCGGCGAGCATGCGGCGGCGGTCCTCGTCGGGCAGCAGGTACCAGTCGTAGGAGCGCACGAACGGGTAGACGCTGATGTAGTTCCGCGGCGTCTCGTCGGCCAGGAAGGCCGGGATGTGCGAGCGGTTGAACTCGGCGGGGCGGTGCAGCGCCATGTTCGACCAGACGGGCTCCAGCGCGCGGCCGAGCCTGGTGCGGCGGAAGAGGTTGTACGCCTCCTGGAGCTGGTCGGCGGTCTCCGCGTGCCACCAGATCATGAGGTCGGCGTCCGCACGCAGGCCGGACAGGTCGTAGGTGCCGCGGATCGTCACGTCCTTGGCGGCGAGCTGGTCGAACAGCTCCTGGACCTCGTCGGCGTACCCGGCGCGGTCCTCCGGGAGGGTGTCCTTCAGCTTGAAGACGGACCAGAGGGTGTAGCGGATGACCTCGTTGAGGTCCTTGGCCAGCTTGCCCTTGTTGGGGATCCGCTCGGCGGCGGGGGTGGAGGCGTCGTCACTCATGACCCTATTCTCCCGCTCCGCCGTGCGGGCTCCGCACCGGGTGGGCCGTGAGCCGCTGCACACCCCGGGGGTCGCCGTGGAGCCGGTCGACGGCGGCGTAGGCGCTCGCGATGCTCGCCGGGATGCCGACGCCGTCGTAGGCGGCTCCGCACACGGCGAGGCCCGGGAGCTTCGCGACGTGTTCGCGGACGCGGGCCACGCGCGCGTGGTGGCCGACGGGGTACTGGGGCAGGCCGTCCTGCCAGCGGGTGACCCGGGTGGCGACGGGCGCGGCGGTCAGACCGGTGGCCTGCTCCAGGTCGTGCCGGGAGACGTCGACCAGGCCGGCGTCGTCGCGGCCGAGGATCTCCGTCTCGCCGTACCGCCCCACGGAGGTGCGCAGGACGACCACGTCGGGGTCCTCGGCGTCGATCCAGCCCCACTTGCGGGAGGCGAAGGTGGACGCCTTGATGGTGCGGCCGTCGACGGGCGGCACGAGGAAGCCGCTGCCCGCCGGGAGGGCGGCGGCGTCCGCGCGGCGGTACGCGAGGGTGATCAGGGCCATGGACGCGTACTCCACCCCGGCCAGCTCGGCCGCGGCGGCGGGGCTCTCGGCGCGCAGCAGCTCGGCGGCGGGGAGGGCGGGGAGGGCGACGACGACCGCGTCGGCGTGCAGCACCCGGTCGGCGGCGGTGATCCGCCAGCCGGCGTCGGCGGTACGGCGCAGCTCCGTCACGGGCGCGCCGGTGACGATCTCGCCGCCCCGCGCGCGCACCGACTCCGCGACCGCGAGGGGGAGGGTGCCGATGCCGCCCTCGATGCCCATGAACACCGGGCCGGTCGCGGGTGCGGTGGCCGTCCGGCCCTGGATGGCGCGCACCGCCTCGGTCAGGGAGGTGTGGGTGCGGGCGGCCTCGAAGAGCTGGGGCACGGCCGAACGCAGGGAGATGCGGTAGGCGTCGCCCGCGTAGACGCCGCCCAGCAGCGGTTCGACGAGGCGGTCGACGACCTCGCGGCCCAGACGTGCCGCGACGTACTCCCCCACCGCGACGTCGTCGCCGACCTCGGTGCGGGGCAGTCCGGCGTCGCGCTCGATGCGGGCCAGGCCCTCCTCGGAGAGGACGCCGGACAGGGCGGCGGCGGTGCCGGGCACGCCCATGACGTGGCCCTTGGGCATGGGACGCAGGGCGCCTCGGGTCCACAGCGAGGCCGACGCGGTGGCCGGCGGCTGGAGGCGGTCGGCGAGTCCCACCTCGCGGGCCAGGCCGACGGCCTCGGGGCGGCGGGCCAGCATGGACTCGGCGCCGAGGTCGACGCGCACGCCGGCGATCTCGCCGGGTAGCAGCTTGCCGCCGACGCGGTCCGACGCCTCCAGCACGGTCACCCGCGCGCCCCGGTCCAGCAGCCGGTGGGCGGCGGCCAGCCCGGCGATCCCGCCTCCGACGACGATGACGTGCCCCGTGTCCACGGGGGTCTCGCCCGCGGAGGTCTCCCTTGCGCTCATGCCTCCAGCGTCTCAGACCTCACTGACAGCGCGGGGTGCGGGACGGGGGTGGGTCGGGGTAGGTCGGGGCGGGGGCTGGTGTGGAGTGCGGGCATCCCGCAGGCGCCGGACGGCGGCCGACGCGTGACGCACGGTCCGGCACGTGCCGCGGGACAAGGCCGGCACCGGGCGCGGGCCCCGGCCCGGGGCTGGGGCGGGACCCAGCCTGGGGGTAGGGCGGAGGCGGGAGCCGACGCGGGGCGCGGCAGGCGCGGGAGACGGCAGGCGCGGGAGACGGCAGGCGCGGGAGACGGCAGGCGCGGGAGACGGCAGGCGCGGGAGACGGCAGGCGCGGGAGACGGCAGGCGCGGGAGACGGCAGGCGCGGGAGACGCGGCGCGCACGGTCCGGCACGTGATGCGGGACAAGGCCTGCACCGAGCGCGAGACCCGGCCCAGGGCTGGGACGGAGGCGGGAGCCGACGCGGGGCGCGGCAGGCGCGGGACGCACGGTCCGGCACGTGACATGAGACGAAGCCGGCACCGGGCGCGGGACCCGGCCCGGGGCTAGAGCGGGACCCGGCCCGGGGCTGGGACGGAGGCGGGAGCCGACGCGGGGCCCGGCAGGCGTGGACGCGGAACCCGCACAGGCGCGCGGAGCCGGACGCGGATCGCGAGCCCGGCACGACGCGCGGGACAGCCGGCGCGGCGTGCGGACGCAGGGACCGGCTCGGGGTCGGTCCGGGCCGGGCACGGCTCCGTGAGTCCGGACCGTGACCTGTTCGGGACCGTTCCGCGCCGACCCGGGGGACGGTTGCCGCGTCGTAGGGACGACAGTCGTTCCGACGATCTCGGGGGTTCCCGTGCGCACACCACGATCCCTACGTCCCGTTCCGGCGCTGACCGCCCTGCTGGTGGCGGCTGCCCTGGCGCTCACCGGATGCAGCGCGGGGGGCGACGACTCCGCCGGGAGCGGCGCCGACAGCGCCGCCAAGGAGGCCGCCCCGACCGGGGCGGGCGACCGGCAGGGCGCCGCGGGCGGCGACACGGCGGAAAGGACGAAGCCGCCGAAGGCCACCGCGAACCACGTCATCCGCACCGCCTCGCTGACCGTGCGGGTCGAGGACGTCCCCAAGGCCCTCGACCAGGCCCGCGCCACCACCGAGAACGCCGGCGGCTACGTGGGCGAGGAGACCACCCGCCGGGACGGGGACGGCCGTGAGCGGACCCGGGTGGTGCTGCGCGTGCCCGTCGACTCCTACCAGGACGTCCTGGACGACCTGGAGGGCACCGGGAAGCTGCTGAACCGAAGCGCGAAGGCGGAGGATGTCACCGACCAGGTCGTCGACGTGGAGAGCCGGATCAAGTCGCAGCGCGCCAGCGTGGTCCGGGTGCGCGAGCTGATGGACCGGGCGACGAAGCTGAGCGACGTGGTGACACTGGAGGGCGAGCTGAGCAGCCGTCAGGCCGAACTGGAGGCGCTGCTGGCCCAGCAGGCTTCCCTGAAGGACCGCACCAGCCTGGCCACCATCACCCTCTCCCTGTCCGAGACGCCGGTGGAACGGGCCGAGAAGGACGACGACCCCGGGTTCACGGACGCGCTGGCCGGCGGCTGGGACGCCTTCGTGACGATGCTGCGCTGGCTGGCGGTGGCGGTGGGCGCGGTGCTGCCCTTCACCGTGGTGGCGGCGGTGCTGGTGCTGCTGTGGCTGCGGGTGGTGCGGCCCCGGCTGCCGCGCCGGACGGCTCCGGTGCCCGCGGCGCCCACGTCCGCGCCCTCCGCCGCGTCCCCGCTGCCGACGGCCCGGCCGGCCCCCGAGGGCACGCCGCGCGAGGAGCCCGGCGGTCGGGACTGAAATGCCCCGCCCCCGTAGCGTGTTCGCATGAACATGAGCGCTGCGGGCGGTACGAGAGAGCGACTGGTCGTGATCGGCGGTGACGCCGCGGGGATGTCCGCGGCGTCACAGGCCCGCCGGCTGAAGGGCCCGGACGAGTTGGAGATCGTGGCGTTCGAGCGCGGCCACTTCAGTTCGTTCTCGGCGTGCGGCATCCCCTACTGGGTCGGCGGTGACGTGACCGACCGGGACGAGCTGATCGCCCGCACGCCGAAGGAGCACCGCGCGCGGGACATCGACCTGCGGATGCGGACCGAGGTCACGGAGGTCGACGTCGCGGGCGGGCGGGTGCGCGCGCGTGACGTCGATTCGGGGGCGGAGTCCTGGACGTCGTACGACAAGCTCGTCATCGGCACCGGAGCGCGCCCGATCCGCCCCCGGATGCCGGGCGTCGACGCGCCCGGCGTGCACGGGGTGCAGACACTGGACGACGGGCAGGCGCTGCTCGACACGCTGGCCGGCACGCGCGGCCGCCGCGCGGTGGTCGTCGGCGCCGGGTACATCGGCGTGGAGATGGCCGAGGCCCTCATCAACCGCGGCTACGAGGTCACGGTGGTCAACCGCGGCCGGGAGCCGATGGCGACGCTCGACCCCGACATGGGCCGCATGGTGCACGAGGCGATGGAGGGCCTCGGCATCACCATGGTGAACGGCGCCGAGGTCACCGAGGTGCTCACCGGTGACGACGGCCGGGTCCGCGCGGTTGTCACCGCGGACGCCGAGTACCCGGCGGACGTGGTGGTCCTCGGCATCGGCGTACGACCCGAGACCTCGCTCGCCGAGGCCGCCGGGCTGCCGCTGGGCGCCGACGGCGGGCTGCTGACCGACCTGGCCATGCGGGTGCGCGGGCACGAGAACATCTGGGCGGGCGGCGACTGCGTGGAGGTGCTCGACCTGGTCTCCGGGCAGGAGCGGCACATTCCGCTCGGCACCCACGCCAACAAGCACGGCCAGGTGATCGGCACCAACGCGGGCGGCGGCTACGCCACCTTCCCGGGCGTGGTGGGCACCGCGGTCAGCAAGGTCTGCGACCTGGAGATCGCGCGGACCGGGCTGCGCGAGAAGGACGCGCTGCGGGCGGGGCTGCGGTTCGTGACGGTCACCGTCGAGTCCACCAGTCGCGCCGGCTACTACCCGGGCGCCTCCCCGATGACGGTGAAGATGCTCGCCGAGCGGCGCACCGGTCGGCTGCTCGGCGTGCAGATCGTCGGCCGCGAGGGAGCGGCCAAGCGGGTCGACGTCGCCGCGGTGGCCCTCACGGCCGGGATGACGGTGGAGCGGATGACGGCCCTGGACCTGGGCTACGCGCCGCCGTTCTCACCGGTGTGGGACCCGGTGCTGGTGGCCGCCCGCAAGGCGGCGCGGGCGGTGGAGCGGGAGGGCTGACGCCAGGCGCGCGAGCGGCCACTCACGCCGTTCCGTTGATCCGGTCGATGGCCTGCCGCGCCTGCTCGGCCGGGGGACGCGAGGGCAGGGACGACACCGAGGCCGGGGCGGTCGTCGTGGCGGGGGCGCCCACTGCGGGCGGCTGCTCGCCGGCCGGCCTGGCGTGCGCGGCACCCCGCGCGGAACGCAGCCGGTGACTGACCGCCTCGTCCAGCGTCACCGGCCGCCGCATCTGCGCGGCCAGCCGCCCGGCCTCCTGCCCGAGCCGGGCGACGTCCTCCCACGGAAGGCGCAGCACGAGGGTGACCTCGGCCTCGCCGTCGGGCAGGGCGTGCATCGCGGGAGCCGCTGTGACCCGTTCGTTCATCGCCTGTTCCTCACGTCGTCCCCGCGCCCCGCCTTCCCCGGGCCGCGGGCGGTTGAGGGGACATACGCACGGCGGGGCCGCGGCGTTCAACCGCTCCGGGGCGGGTCTGCCGCTCGCACCGGGCCCGACCCGGACGGCGGCCTTCTCGAGCGGGCCGTGGATGACCGTACTCAGACCGCGGACGTCTCGCCCCGGACGGCCGGTGCCGGAGTCCAGCGGATGCGGGTGCTGCACAGGGAGACGACGACCGCGGCGGCGGCCACGGCGCCCATGCCCCACGTCAGGCTGCTCGCGCCCGCGATGAAGCCGATGAGGGGCGGGCCGGCCAGCAGGCCGGTGGTTCCCATGGCGGCGACCAGGGTCAGCGCGTCCGAGCCCTGCCGGGCGGCGGCCGCGTAGACGCACGGGGTCACGGCCGCGATGCCCAGGCCCATGCAGGCGAAGCCGGCCAGGGCCGGGGCGACGCCGCCGCTGACCAGGGCGACGGCGAGGCCGGTGCCGGCCACCGCGCTGCCCACCAGGACGACCCGTCCGTCGCCCCAGCGGCCCCGCCAGCCGTCGGCGAAGAGGCGGGCGACGACCATCATTCCCGACACCACGGCGATGCCCAGGGGTGTGAGTTCCGCGGACGCCCGGGCGACGTCCTTCAGGTAGAGGGCGGACCAGTCGTTCATGGCGCCCTCGGCGACCGTGCCGAAGACCATGGCGCAGCACATCCACAGGGTGGGGCGCGACGGGAGGGTCCAGCGGCCGTTCCGGCGCCCCGGCTCGGGAGCGGGCGGTGCGTCGTCGTCGAGCAGTCCCGTGCGCGCGGAGGCGCCCAGCACGACGAGGAGGGCGGCGGCCACGCCGAAGTGTGCGGCGACCGACCCGGTGACGGCGGTCATGCCGGAGGCGACGAGGGCCGCGAGCAGGGACCCGGCGCTGAACGTCGCGTGCAGTTTCGCCATGGTGTTGCGCTCGTGCCGTGCCTCCAGGGCCGCGCCCTGTGCGTTCATGGCCACGTTGAGGCAGCCCACCAGGACGCCGTCGGCGCACAGCACCAGCAGGGCCACCGGGTAGTTGGGAGCGGCGGCCAGCGCGAGCAGCAGGAGGGCCAGGCCGAGCTGGGACAGGAGGGCGAGCCGCCGGGAGCCGAGGCGCCGCATCAGCCAGGCGACGAGGGGGAAGGACGCCGCCGCGCCGACCCCCGCGGCCATCAGGAGCACGCCCACCTCGGCGGCGGTCAGCTCCAGGTCGGACTTGAGGGCCGGGATGCGTGCCGCCCAGGTGGCGTACTGGAAGCCGAGGGACAGGAACAGCGCGGCGATGGCCAGCCGGGCGCGCTGGAACGGGTCGCGGAGACGGGAGTCTCGGGGACGGGAGTCGTGGGGGCGGGAGTCGTGGGGGCGGGAGTCGTGG
This sequence comes from Streptomyces sp. M92, assembly GCF_028473745.1. Lineage (NCBI taxonomy): Bacteria > Bacillati > Actinomycetota > Actinomycetes > Kitasatosporales > Streptomycetaceae > Streptomyces > Streptomyces sp. M92. Next base: position 3,980,233 of record NZ_CP101137.1, on the reverse strand, counting down.
GGGCGGGAGTCGTGGGGACGGGACACGCGCATCAGCTCACTTCGCGCAGGGACGGGAGGAGGGAGGGGGCCGCCGGGACCGGGCGGGACATGTAGACGGCGTCCGCGCCGTAGGCGCCGTCGGGCACGACCCCCGGGTGCGGCGCGAAGCCGTGTGCCGTCCAGAAGGGCCCGGTGCCGCCGACGGCGACCAGGGAGATCCGTTCGTCCCGGCGCGCCCGGGCGGTGCCGGTCAGGTGCCGCAGGAGGTGCCGGGCAAGGCCCCGGCGGCGCAGGTCCGGCGCCACGACGATGTCGTGCAGGTGGAGGTTGCCGGGGCCGGGCGCGGTCGGCGTGGCCTCGGCCCGTTCCAGGTCCGGGTAGCGGCGGAAGGGGTAGGGCAGGGCGAGCAGGTAGCCGGCCGTGCGGGCACCGACGTCCAGGACGAAGCAGGTGTCCGGCGACGCCGCCGCCCGGGACTGGAGCACCGCCCGGCCCTCCGAGAGCCCCAGTTCCGTGTAGGCGTCCCGCTCCAGCGAGACGACGGTGTCCCAGTCGCCGGCGGCGATGCGGCGTACGCGCACGGTGTCAGTCATCGGCGCCGGCCCCGTCCGGCCGGCCCGCCCAGGCGTGGGGAAGCGGGGCGAAGCCGTTGAAGCCCAGGGTGGTGTAGCTGGTCGCGTAGGCGCCGCTGGACAGCACCCAGACCGGGTCGCCCGAGGCCAGCGCCCTCGGCACCGGGACCAGCCCCGCCTCGTGGGCGTAGGCGTCGTCGCTGTCGCAGGTGGGTCCGGCGACGACGGCGGGGACGTACGGACCTGTGGTGTGGCCCGGGAAGACCAGCGGGTACTGGAGCGCGTCCATCTCGTACAGGCCGTTGAACTTGCCGCAGCTCAGGTAGAGCCAGTGCCGGCGCTCGCCGTCCGTCCCGCGGCGCTCGGCGAGGCGGGCGACGTGCGCGCGGATCGCGCCGTGGTCGGCGACCAGGTGCCGTCCGGGCTCGATGACGAACCGCAGGGGGCCGCCGTGGAGGCGGCGCAGCTCGTCCATGCCCTCCCGGATCACCGCGAAGATCTTGTCCAGCGGCGGTTCGAGCGGGGCGCCGTGCCGGTCCCGGTAGCCGAGCGCGGGCAGGCCGCCGCCGAGGTTGACGTGGTCGACGCGAATGCCCCGCAGGTCCAGGGCGTGCAGGACGGCGCCCAGGTCCTCCAGGGCCGTGCGCCACGCCTCGCCCGTCATCTGCTGGGAGCCGACGTGCACGGACAGTCCGGCCGGGACCAGCCCGAGGTCCCGGGCCCGTTCCATGATCCGTACGGCGTCGCCGGGCGGGCTTCCGAACTTGTGGCTCAGGCCCCACACGGCGCCCGCTCCGCCGGTGGCCACCCGGCAGAAGACGCGGGCGCCGGGGGCGTGGACGGCCAGGGCCGCCACGTCCTGGAGGCTGTCGGTCGCGAAGGTGCGGATGCCGAGCCGGTACGCCTCGGCGATGTTCCGGTCGGACTTGACGGTGTTGCCGTAGTGCGTCCGCCCGGCCGGCACCCCGGCCCGCAGCGCCTGCGCCACCTCGCCGGGGCTCGCCGCGTCGACCCCCGCGCCCTTGCGCGCCAGGAGGCCGAGGACCTCGTCGAGCGGGCAGGCCTTCATCGCGAAGCGGACCCGGACGTCCGGCAGTTCGCGACGCAGGGCGTCGTAACGCCGACCGATGCCGGCCAGGTCGTAGACGATCCGGTCCCCGGGGGCGGCGGCGAGGGCCGCGGCCAGGGACTCGCTGAGGACGTCGGCCGTCACCGCGCACGCCCCGGCTGTCCGGCCGAGGACGCGACGGTGGTCGTCCTGGCGGCGGCCACCAGCCCTTCCCAGGCCTCCGTCAGCCGCGCGAAGTCCGCCATGTCGCCGCGCGCCTCGGCCAGGAGGCGGTCGCGCCGGCCGGCGAGCAGACCGGCGAACTCGGCGTACCGGCCGCCGAGCCGCCGGTAGGCGGTGTCCAGGGTGTCGAGGCGGCGGACGTTCTCCGCGGGGTCCAGTTCCGTGCTCTCGCGGGCCAGGGCGGCGACGGCCGCGGGGCGGGGCCGGCCGCTCTCGTCCAGCAGGCCGTCGCCCGCCTCGGTCATCCGGTCGTAGACGTGATGGAAGTGGAGCATCGACAGGAGGAACTTGGCGAAGCGCGTCTGGTAGGCGAGGAAGCCGGGCCCGGTCCTGCGCTCGCCGGTGTGGTAGTTGACGATGTGCCGGTTGTGCAGCACGCCGGGCAGCCGGGCGTCGTGCACCAGGTGGATGAGGAAGTAGTCGCTGCCGATGGTGTCCCTGGCGGGCGGCAGCGGCACCCGTTCGGTGACGGTTCCGGCGTGGAAGGCGATGTTGCACATGTCCACCCGCATCGGGTCGACGAGGGCGAGCAGCGAGTGGTCGCCCGTGAAGGGGTCGGTGCCGGCGCCCCGGAAGGACTCCTCGACCAGTTCCCGTTTCCGCTCGGCGGACCAGTGTCCGGGCGCCCAGAGGGCGACGACGTCGTGGTAGACCTCCGGGTCGGCGTCGCGCATCCGCGCGATGTCGACGGAGAGTTCGCCCACGAAGGAGCCGCCGACCATGGCCACCCGCCGGTCCAGGAGCGGGTCCGGCAGGGTGGACTCCGTGACGTGCGGCAGGGCGTCGGCCGCGCGCCCTCCGAGCGAGAGCAGTTCGTGGTGGACGGGGAAGACCGTACGGCCGTTCAGGCTCTGGTAGCGGCTGTCGGAGTCCCTGCGGTGGACGGAGTCGCAGCCGAGCGCCGCCGCGATCAGGAAGGCCCGGTCGGTGCAGGCGCCGTAGGAGACGCCGTCCGGGAGCAGCAGGTCGAGGAGCAGGTCGGGCTCGGCGTCGCCGGACCGGGCGGTGGCCCGTCGCAGGAAGTCGCGCTGGGCGGCCTCGTCGAGGTGGTGCGCCGTGATCCGGGGGTGCGCGGGCAGCCGCCGTACGGCTTCGGCGTGTTCGGCGTGCACCGGAGGCGGGCAGGAGTCGAGGACCAGCAGCTGGACATCGATGTCGAAGTGGTCGACGGCGTGGAGCGCTTCGGCGCCCAGCGCCGCGATGGTCCGCGGGCAGTGCCGGTTGGTGGGCAGGGTCAGGCAGATGCTGCGCATGCGGCTTCCCCGGTGGTGTCGTCGCCGTGCCAGGACTCGAGGCCCAGCAGCCTGGCGCCCAGGTCGTTCAGTTCGGCCGGGCCGTAGCGCTCGGACTCGGGGCGGCGGGCGTCGCCGAGGAGGGTGGCGTTCCACTCGGGGGTGGCGAGGGTGCGCCAGGAGTGGACGCGGGAGTCGCGCAGGGTCCGGTGGGTCTCCAGCGCGGGCATCATCGACAGGTACTGGACCGCGCGGACTCCGTCGCCGGAGACGTTGGGTGCCACGCCGTGGGCCAGCAGGCCGTTCCAGATGAGCAGGTCGCCGGCCTCCAGGTCGGGCCGTACGACGGGCATGTCCTCGCGGTCGATCGCGGGCCGGATCGGGTCGCGGCCGTCGGGCTGGAGCGCCTTCCAGCGGTCGAAGCGGCGGAAGAGTTCGGGGCAGCACTGGAAGCCGCCGTGGTCCGGCTTGGTGTCGTTGAGCGCGATGATGCCCTGCACACGCTGGGGCAGGACGCCGAGGGAGGTGTCCACGTCCCAGTGCAGCTCGATGTCGAAGCCGCGGTCCGGCTTGTCGATGAGGGCACGGTCGCGGTTGCCCGTGTTGGGCGGGTTGAGGTTGAGGCGGTCCAGGGTGACCCAGAGCTCCTCGCAGTCCCACACGTCCACGAAGGCGTCGTAGACGCGCCTCGTCTGGCGGCTGTCCCAGAGGAGCTGGTGGTGGTACGCCTCGACGAAGCCGTAGATGTGCAGCTCCCGGTCGAGGTCGGAGCGGTACTCGCGGTCCTGGTACCAGGTGTCGGGGCGGCCGGGGTCGAGCCCCTGGAACTCCCAGGCGAAGTCGAGGAGCCGGCGCGCGGAGTCGGCGGGTATCGCCTCCTTCACCACGACGTATCCGTAGGTCTGCCAGTGGGCGAAGTCCTCCTCGGACAGCACCCGCAGCGGGCGTGTCTTGTCGAGGTCGCGCAACTGGGTGCGGGCCAGGTAGGTGTCGGCGTCCGCGCTGAAGTAGGGGATGGCCGACGGGGCTCGGTGGAGGAAGGAATCGGGCGTCGCCATGAGTGCTCCAGATCCTCGCCGTCGCCTGGTCGAGGGCGTCGGCGGAGTGCGCGACGGTGGTCGGGCCGTCACGCGTGAGGTCGGTGGGCAGCGGGGCCCGCTCGCGTCCGGTGCGGAGCGGGGCGACGAGGGCGGCTCGGAGGGACGGGGTCTCCCTGGTCGGGGGTGACCCGGTCCGGCGCCCCCGTCCGGATGGTCGTCTCGTCCGGGGTGGTCGTCACGGATGTCGTCACGGAAGTCGTCACGGAAGTCGTTCGCCGCGGCAACGGCCTTGGCGGCCTGCCGTGGCAGAGACCGGCGGAAGGACGCTCGTGCCACACGGGTCCCTCGCCGAACTTGCGCCTCACAATGGACTAGACCAAGTGCCAGTGTCAACAGCCGTTGTACGGGGACGAGTTGATGCCCAGAACGTCGAGGACCCCTCTTGACACGTCTGGTTAACCTGGGCACGCAAAGGGCTTGGTCTATACCAAGCCTCCGCTTTCGAAAGGCGCTGTCGATGCCATCCAGCAGGCCCAGCAGCGAGTTGCGGCGGCTCGCTCGCTCCGCCACCAGCCGGAATGCGCGGGCCCCGAGCCGCCCGGCTGACCGCGCGGCTGCGCGCGGAGAACCCCGCGCTGAGCGTGGCCGTCGGCGAGGAGGCCGCCGATGCCACCCGCGTCGAGCCCCCACCGGGTCGCCCCGGCCCGGGAACCGCCGGAGGGGAGGCCCCACGGCGCGAGCGCCGCTTCGGGGGCGGTCGCGGCTCAGGTGCTGACGGACGCGGCCACGTCGTGAACCGGGGCGAGGAAGGGCGGCGGCGACGCTCGGTGCCGCCCGGGGCGTTCTGCCCGGCACGGACGTCAGGCAGGAGGCGGTCCCGGCACGGACGTCAGGCAGGAGGCGGTCCCGGCACGGACGTCAGGCAGGAGGCGGTCCCGGCACGGACAGCGCGGGCGCGAGCCCCGGCACGGACATCAGGCGGGCGCGGGACGCGAACGGGCCACCGGGAGACCGCCCCGCACCCGCGCGGCCGTTATCGGGACACGCGCGGCCGATATCGGGACACGCTCGGCGTACCGCCCCGAGTCACGGAATGCCGCCCGCGTCATCGCCTCGCCGCCCGGGATTGCGGCAAGGCTGTCCGAGGACCCGGTGGCCGCCGGCCGGATCGTCCCGACCGCCCGCACGGTGGGGCGCGGCGCTGCCGGGACCCGGGTGCGCGACGGGCCGCTCGGAACGCGTCGCCGCCGGGCAGGTTCGGCGTCCGGCGTGACCACGCCCTCAGCGCGCGGTCTGCGTGTGCACGTACTCCACGAGGCGGCTCAGCGCGTCCGGGTCCGTGTCGGGCAGGACGCCGTGGCCGAGGTTGAAGACGTGGCCCTCCAGGCCGGCCGCCGCGTCCAGGATCTCGCGGGTCCGGGCCTCGACCGCCTGCGGGGTGGAGAAGAGGAGGGCGGGGTCCAGGTTGCCCTGGAGCGCCTTGCCGGGGCCGACTCGGCGGACGGCCTCGTCCAGCGGGACGCGCCAGTCGACGCCGACCACGTCCGCGCCGGCCTCGCCCATGTCGCGCAGGAGTTCGCCGGTGCCGACGCCGAAGTGGATGCGCGGCACACCGTACCCGGCGACGGCCTCGAAGACCTTGCGGGAGGCCGGCTGCACGAAGCGGCGGTAGTCCGCGGGGGCCAGGGCGCCGACCCAGGAGTCGAAGAGCTGGACCGCGCTCGCACCCGCCTCGATCTGCACCTTGAGGAAGGCGGCCGTGATGTCGGCCAGGCGGTCCAGGAGGTCGGCCCACAGCTGGGGGTCGCCGTACATCAGCGCCTTGGTGTGCTCGTGGTTGCGGGACGGGCCGCCCTCCACGAGATAGCTGGCGAGGGTGAACGGGGCGCCCGCGAAGCCGATCAGCGGGGTGGCGCCCAGCTCGCGGGTGAGCAGGCCGTAGGCCTCGGTGACGTAGGCGACGTCCTCGGGGGTGAGGTCGCGCAGGCGGGCCAGGTCGGCGCGGGTACGGATCGGCTCCTCGACGACCGGGCCGACGCCCGGCTTGATGTCGAGGTCGATGCCGATGGCCTTGAGCGGGACCACGATGTCGCTGAAGTAGATCGCCGCGTCCACGCCGTGCCGGCGCACCGGCTGGAGGGTGATCTCGGTGACCAGCTCCGGGCGCATGCAGGACTCGAGCATCGGGATGCCCTCGCGCACCTTGCGGTACTCCGGCAGCGAGCGCCCGGCCTGCCGCATGAACCACACGGGGGTGTGCGGCACCGGCTCACGCCTGCACGCCTTGAGGAACGCGGAGTCGTACGTGGCGGTCGGCTGCTTGCCCGCGGGGCTCTGTTCGGCACTCACACCGGCAAGTGTCGCACGCCCCTCGGACAGCGCCCCACCACGGGTACGACCGCGCGCGAGCCGCGCGGGGGCGCCCGCACGCAACCGCGTGATCCGGACATCGCGCCCGCACGCGGGTGTCCCTCCCTGCGCCCGGGCGCTGTTCCGCTTAACCTTCCCCGCATGGCTGCGGCTCAGGGACGACTGTCGGACGGCGCTGGCGGAATGGACGAGAGGAAGGGTACCGAGGAGGAATCCCGGCCCACGGGGAGTACGGTTCCGCCGCCCTTCGCGGCCGCCGTCGAAGCGCTCAGGGCCGCGCGGCTGCGGCCGCAGATCGAGGTGGAGGCGGTGCCCCCGCCGAAGCGGCTCGCCCCGTACGCGTACGCCCTGGAGGCGGCGGTCGTCGACGGCGACGAGGACCTGGCGGACGGACGGCTGGTGCTGCTGCACGACCCGGCCGGGCACGACGCCTGGCACGGCACCTTCCGGCTGGTGACGCTGGTGCGGGCCGAGCTGGAGGCGGAGATGGCCGCCGACCCGCTGCTGCCCGACGTCTGCTGGTCCTGGCTCACCGGCGCGCTCCAGGCACGCGGGCTGACCTACGGCGAACCCAGCGGCACGGTCACGCGGGCGAGCTCCCACTACTTCGGTGGGCTCTCCGCGCGGCCGTCCGCCTCGCAGATCGAGATCCGGGCGTCCTGGACACCGCGCGAAGGGCTGGGCGGCGTCCCGGACACCGCCGCGCACCTGGCCTCGTGGTGCGATCTGCTGGCGCAGGTCGCGGGCCTGCCGCCGGCCGCGCCCGGCGACGCGTCGATCGTGACGCTGCCGCAGCGCCGCGGCCCGCAGTCGCGCTAGCCCCGCCCCCCCCACCTCCTCCGTACCGGGGCCCGCTCCGGCCCGCGAAACGTTCCGTCACTTTGTCGACACGACCACTTTCGGCCCCGTATCGACAAAGTGCGAAACCGTTCGATCTTCGAATGATCGACCGCGTGTCCGAATTGCTCGGATTGTTACTCACCAGATCGTGATCATTCTCTAAAGGCGGACGCGTTCGGTGCCGAAGACGACTGTGACCTTGAAAGCACGGTTCGTCCCGGCTTCGTCCCCCACGAGCCGGCCCCGTCCCGCACCCCAGGAGGCCTGGTGTCCGTTCTCCTCGAGCAGCCTGCAAGCCTGGTCGCCTACCGCCCGAACAAGCCGACCGCCATGGTGGTCGTGGCCGACCCGCGCGTCCGATCCACCGTCACCCGCCACCTGTGGGCGCTCGGTGTGCGCGATGTCATCGAGGCCTCGTCCGTCGCGGAGGCTCGTCCCCGCATCGGCAACCCCCGCGACATCTGCGTCGCCGACGTCCACCTCCCCGACGGCTCCGGCCTGACCCTGCTGTCGGAGACCCGCGCCGCGGGCTGGCCCAACGGCCTCGCCCTGTCCGCCGCCGACGACATCGGCGCCGTGCGCAACGCCCTGGCCGGCGGCGTCAAGGGCTACGTCGTCACCGGCACCCGCACCAACGTCGGGCTCCCCACCCGGCCGGGCGCCGCACCCATCGGCGCCGCCGCCGCCCGCCTGCACCGCCGCCCCCCGGGCGCCCCGAGCCACCCGGGCGGCTACCGCGAGCTCTCCGGCCGCGAGGTCGAGGTGCTGCGACTGGTCGCGGAGGGCCAGTCGAACAAGGCGATCGGCGTCTCCATGGGCCTGTCCGCCCTCACCGTCAAGAGCCACCTGGCCCGCATCGCCCGCAAGCTCGGCACGGGCGACCGCGCCGGGATGGTCGCCGTGGCCCTGCGGACCGGAATCATCCACTGACCGCTCCCCTCCGCTTCCCTCCCCTCCACGCCCCTTCCCTCCACGCTCCTCCACTCGCCTCCCCACCCCGCACGCCATGACCGCCGCCACCGTCCCCCTGAAGTCGATGAAGCCGATGGAAGCCGATCTTTCACTGACCTGACTGGTTTACGACCCCCCGGCGCCCGCCGACGGAACGTTCCGTCGGCGGGCGCGGTCGATCCACGGATACCCTTGACAGGTGACCGACGCCCACGAAACCGCAGCAGACCGTTCACTGCGAACCACCGGAGGCGCCCCTCCGGACGACGCCGGATCTTCTGCGAGTCAGGCGCCGACACCCTTGCTGGAGCCACGCGAGGGCATTCCGCCGGTGATCGCCGACGCGGCCGCCCTCGCCGAGGTGACCGCCGCCTTCGCCGCCGGGCACGGCCCGGTCGCCGTCGACGCCGAGCGCGCCTCCGGCTACCGCTACGGGCAGCGGGCGTACCTGGTGCAGCTGCGCCGCGAGGGCGCCGGCACCGCGCTGATCGACCCCGTGGCCTGCCCCGATCTGTCCGCACTGGGCGCGGCGATCGCCGGCACCGAGTGGGTGCTGCACGCGGCCACCCAGGACCTGCCGTGCCTGCGCGAAATAGGGATGGTCCCCACCCGCGTCTTCGACACCGAGCTGGCGGGACGACTGGCCGGTTTCCCGCGGGTCGGCCTCGGCGCGATGGTGGAGAACGTGCTGGGCTTCGTCCTGGAGAAGGGCCACTCGGCCGTCGACTGGTCCACCCGCCCGCTGCCCGAGCCCTGGCTGCGCTACGCCGCGCTCGACGTCGAGCTCCTGGTCGACCTGCGCGACGCGCTGGAGAAGGAGCTGGACCGGCAGGGCAAGCTGGACTGGGCCCGGCAGGAGTTCGACGCGATCGCCTCCGCCCCGCCGCCCGAGCCCCGCAAGGACCCGTGGCGCCGCACGTCCGGCATGCACAAGGTGCGCCGCCGCCGGCAGCTCGCCGTCGTACGGGAGCTGTGGCAGACCCGGGACCGGATCGCGCAGCGCAGGGACGTCTCGCCGGGCAAGGTGCTCGGGGACGCCGCCATCGTCGAGGCCGCGCTCGCGCTGCCGCCCAACGCGCACGCGCTGGCCGCGCTGAACGGCTTCGGGCGGGTCAACCGCCGGCAACTGGAGCAGTGGCAGGCGGCGGTCGACCGGGCCCGGGCCCTGTCCGAGTCGCAGCTGCCGCAGCCCGGCCAGCCGGTGACCGGTCCCCCGCCGCCGCGGGCGTGGGCCGACAAGGACCCGGCCGCCGCCGCCCGGCTCACCGCGGCGCGCGCGGCGGTGACGGCACTGGCCGAGCGGCTGAGCATGCCGCAGGAGAACCTGATCACGCCGGACACGGTGCGCCGGGTGTGCTGGGAGCCGCCGGCCGCCCTCGACGAGGAGTCGGTGGGCGCGGCCCTCGCCGGGCACGGGGCCCGGCCCTGGCAGGTGGAGCAGGTGACGCCGGTGCTGGTGACGGCGTTGGCCAAGGGCGTGTCGTAGGAGGGCGGCGGTGCGCGGGACCGGGCGGTCCCGGGGCGCCGCAGGTCGAGGGAGGCCCCCGATGGTGTGACGTTCGCCGCTCGCGCCGGGGGGACTGGGCAGCTACGTTACCCACAAGTAGCATGGGGCTGAGCGCGCGCTCAGTGCATGCGTGCCGCAGCAGTGCCATCCCGCACCCTGGAGGAGAGCCATCGTGCCTCGTACCGTCAGGGACGTCGTCTTCGTAGACGGCGTCCGCACCCCGTTCGGCAAGGCGGGCCCGAAGGGCATCTACCACGAGACCCGCGCCGACGACCTGGTCGTGAAGGCGATCCGGGAGCTGCTGCGCCGCAATCCCGGTCTCGACCCCAAGAAGATCGACGAGGTCGCCGTCGCCGCGACCACGCAGATCGGCGACCAGGGCCTGACCATCGGCCGCACCGCCGGCATCCTGGCGGGTCTGCCCACCTCGGTCCCGGGCTACTCCATCGACCGCATGTGCGCGGGCGCCCTGACCGCCGTCACCTCGGTGGCCGGCTCGGTCGCCTTCGGCGCGTACGACGTCGCCGTCGCGGGCGGTGTCGAGCACATGGGCCGCCACCCGATGGGCGAGGGCGTCGACCCGAACCCGCGGTTCGTCAGCGAGAAGCTGGTCGACGAGTCCGCCCTGTTCATGGGCATGACCGCGGAGAACCTGCACGACCGCTACCCGAGCATCACCAAGCAGCGCGCCGACGAGTACGCGGTGCGCTCGCAGGAGAAGGCCGCCAAGGCCTACGCCAACGGACAGATCCAGGCGGACCTGGTGCCGGTGTCGGTGCGTCGCACCAACGAGGAGGCCGGTGAGACGGGCTGGGGCCTGGTCACCGCCGACGAGCCGATGCGTCCGGGCACCACGCTGGAGAACCTGGCGGGCCTGAAGACGCCGTTCCGCGTGCACGGCCGGGTCACCGCGGGCAACGCGGCCGGTCTGAACGACGGCGCCACCGCCTCCCTCATCGCGAGCGAGGACTTCGCCCGGGAGAACAACCTCCCGGTGAAGATGCGCCTGGTCTCCTACGCCTTCGCGGGCGTGGAGCCGGAGGTCATGGGCTACGGCCCGATCCCGGCCACGGAGAAGGCCCTGGCGCAGGCCGGGCTGTCCATCTCCGACATCGGCCTCTTCGAGATCAACGAGGCCTTCGCCGTCCAGGTCCTCGCCTTCCTGGAGCACTACGGCATCGCCGACGACGACGCCCGCGTCAACCAGTACGGCGGCGCCATCGCCTTCGGTCACCCGCTGGCCTCCTCCGGCGTCCGCCTGATGACGCAGCTGGCCCGCCAGTTCGAGGAGCAGCCGCACGTCCGCTACGGCCTGACCACCATGTGCGTCGGCTTCGGCATGGGCGCGACGGTCGTCTGGGAGAACCCGCACTTCGAGGGGGACAAGTGAGCACCACCACCGCAGAGCTGCTGAAGGGTGCGGCCGAGCTGTTCCCCGGCGAGGTCGTCACCAGCGCCCACGTGCGCCACTTCGACCTGCCCCTGGGCGCCGGGCGCTTCGCCCTGATCACCCTGGACAACGGCCACGACCACACCAAGCCGACCACGCTGGGCCCCCAGTCGCTGGCGAACATCGACGCCGCGATCGACCAGGTCGAGAAGGAGGCCGCGGACGGCGACATCGTCGGCGTCGGCGTCACCGGCAAGCCGTTCATCTTCGCGGTCGGCGCCGACCTCAAGGGCGTCGAGCTGCTGAAGCGGCACGAGGACGCGCTGGCCATCGGCAAGGGCGGCCACGACGTCTTCAAGCGGCTGGCGAAGCTGGCCGTGCCGACCTTCGCGTACTACAACGGTGCCGCGATGGGCGGCGGCGTCGAGATCGGCCTGCACTGCTCCTACCGGACGGTGTCCGCGGCCCTCCCCGCCTTCTCCCTCCCCGAGGTCTTCCTCGGCCTGGTCCCCGGCTGGGGCGGCTGCACGCTGCTGCCGAACCTGATCGGCGCCGACAAGGCCGTCTCGGTGATCATCGAGAACAGCCTCAACCAGAACAAGCAGCTCAAGGGCGAGCAGGTCTTCGAACTCGGCATCGCGGACGCGATCTTCGAGGGCGCGGACTTCCTGGAGCAGTCGCTGATCTGGACCGCGTCCGTCCTCAAGGGCGAGATCGCGGTCGAGCGTCCGGCGATCGACCGCGGCGAGGCCTGGGACCAGGCCGTCGCCAAGGGCCGCTTCGTCGCCGACTCCAAGGTGCACGGCGCCGCCCCGGCCGCCTACCGCGCGCTCGACATCATCGCCGCCGCCAAGAACGGCGACCTCCAGCAGGGCTACGACGCCGAGGACCAGGCCCTCGCCGACCTGATCATGGGCGGCGAACTGCGCTCCGGCATCTACGCCTTCAACCTGGTGCAGAAGCGCGGCAAGCGCCCCGCGGGCGCCCCGGACAAGTCGCTGGCCCGCCCGGTCACCAAGGTGGGCGTCGTCGGCGCCGGCCTGATGGCCTCCCAGCTCGCGCTGCTGTTCCTGCGCCGCCTGGAGGTGCCGGTCGTCCTGACCGACATCGACCAGGAGCGCGTCGACAAGGGTGTGGGCTACGTCCACGCCGAGATCGACAAGCTGCTCGGCAAGGGCCGGATCAACCAGGACAAGGCGAACAGGCTGAAGGGCCTCGTCTCCGGCGTCCTGGACAAGGCCGAGGGCTTCGCGGACGCCGACTTCGTCATCGAGGCCGTCTTCGAGGAGATGGGCGTCAAGCAGAAGGTCTTCGCGGAGGTCGAGGCGGTCGCCCCGGCGCACGCGATCCTGGCGACGAACACCTCGTCCCTCTCCGTCTCCGAGATGGCGTCGAAGCTGAAGCACCCCGAGCGGGTCGTCGGCTTCCACTTCTTCAACCCGGTCGCGGTCCTGCCGCTGCTGGAGATCGTGCGCGGCGAGCAGACCGACGACGCCTCGCTGGCCACGGCGTTCGGCGTCGCCAAGAAGCTGAAGAAGACCGCGGTCCTCGTCAAGGACGCCCCGGCGTTCGTCGTGAACCGCATCCTGACCCGCTTCATGGGCGAGATCCAGAACGTCATCGACGAGGGCACGCCGGTGGACGTGGCGGAGAAGGCGGTCGAACCCCTCGGCCTGCCGATGTCCCCGCTGGTCCTGCTGGAGCTGGTCGGCCCGGCGATCGGCCTGCACGTCTCCGAGACCCTGAACCGGGCCTTCCCGGAACGCTTCACGGTCTCCCCGAACCTCAAGGCGGTCGTCGAGGCCGGCAAGCGCGGCTTCTACGTCTACGACAGCGGCAAGCCCGAGCTGGACCCGGAGGTCGCCGCGCTCCTCAAGCAGGGCGACACCGTCCTGACGGAGGAGCAGGTGCGGGCGCGGGTGCTCGACGCGGTGGCCCAGGAGGTCGGCCTGATGCTCGACGAGGGCGTCGTCGCCGAGGCCCAGGACATCGACCTCTGCCTGATCACCGGCGCCGGCTGGCCCTTCCACCTGGGCGGCATCACGCCGTACCTGGACCGCGAGGGCGTCTCCGAGCGGGTGAACGGGAAGCGGTTCCTGGACGCCGGGGTGGCTTCGGTTCCCGCGTAGCTCCGGCCCCGACAGACCGATGGGCCGTACCGGATTCGTTCGGTACGGCCCATCGGGCGTTCCGTCACTCGTGGTGCCGGTCCGCGCCGGGCCCGGTCCTCACACCGCTTCCCACGCCCCCAGTGCCAGCCCCGCCTCGTCCTTCCGCCTCGCCAGCAGCAGCTGCCCGGTCGACGGCGACTGGATCGCCGCGACCACACGGGCGTCGGCGTCCAGGGCGAGGGACACCGTGGCGTCGGCCGGCAGCACCGGGCCCGACTCGGTCCACCAGGCGCCGGCCGTCTCCTGTTCGCTGGGGTAGGCCGCGAAGGCGATCCGGCCGGAGGCCGAGCGCTGTGCCAGCAGTGTGCAGTCGTGGCCGTCGAGTTCGCAGCGGACGGCCGCGACCGGGCCGGGGCCCGCCGCGGTGACCAAGGCCACGGGCTCGGTTCCGGGGCGCCAGGCGCACAGATCGCCGGACGCGTCGGTGAAGAACAGGGTGGTGTTCTCGTCGGAGGTCGCCAGGGCGCGCAGGGTGTCCGGACGGACGTCGGCCTCCACCGTCTCCTCCATCTGGAGGGGCTTGCCCACCTCCTCCTGGCGCCAGTGCACGATATGGCCGGGGCGGGAGGCGTAGGCCTCGATGTGCCCGGCCCTGCCCACCACCGCGACGGGCGCGTCGTGGAGCTGTTCACCCTTCAGGTCGCGCCACGGGTCCCAGCCGCCCTTCTCCTTCTGGGCACGCATGCTGAGCCCCCCGCCGCCGTTGCGCACGAAGATGTGCGCACGGCCCTGGTGGTCGACGGCGACGGCGGGCGTGCCGGTACGGTCGCCCTTGCCGTCCGGGTGGCCGACCGAGGCCCAGTCCAGGGCGGCCAGCAGCGGCCGGAAGTGCGTGCAGTGCACGAGGCCGGACTCGCCGGGGGATGTGGGCCGCCAGGCGACCAGGTGCGCGTAGGCGTCGGTGCCCTGGCCGACCGCCGCCACGGGGTGCAGCCGCTGGTCACCGCCGATCCTGCGCGGGACGCCCCAGGAACCGCCCGGTGCCCGCTCCGCACGGCACAGGGCGGCACCGTCGGACTTCTGGTAGACGCTGAGTCGGCCGTCCCGGCCGCGTATGAGCCACTCGCCGTTCACCTGATCACTTTATGCGGCCACGTCCGGGCGCGCTCCGGCCGGGTGGACCGGCGCATGCGACCCTGACCTCATGAGCGACAGTGGCCCCCTCCTGGTGATCGTCGACGCCGCGAACGTCGTCGGGTCGGTTCCCGACGGCTGGTGGCGGGACCGGCGGGGGGCCGCGGAGCGGCTGCGGGACCGGCTGGCGGCGGACGGGGTGCCGGGGCTGGACTCTCCGGTGGAGGTCGTCCTCGTCGTCGAGGGCGCGGCCCGGGGAGTGGGTTCCGTGCCCGGCGTACGGGTGGAGTCGGCGCCCGCCAGCGGGGACGACCACATGGTCGCGCTGGTCGCAGAGGCCGCCGGTGACCGTGCCGTCCTGGTGGTGACGGCCGACCGCGAGCTGCGCCGCCGGGTGACGGAGCTGGGCGCTCGGGTGACGGGGCCGCGGACGGTCCGTCCGGCGTGACGGCGCTCCGGCCCACCTGCACCGGACACTCCGGCGCCGACCCGCCCACCAGTTCGAGCCGTGGTCGAGGCGGTCACCCCGCATCGCCGGCGACTGCGGCGTGCCGCGGACCCGGGTGGCCTTCACCCACACCCGGAGGCGTTCCGGCTCAGGAGAGCCGTGCGCGCGGTTCTTCGGCGGGCGACGAGACCTGCCCGCCGAAGAACCGGCCCGCCCTCCGAAGAACCGGCCCCGTACGCGCCGCCAGAACGGGATGTACGGGGCCGGGACGGCGGACCCGGGGTTACGGGGCCCCGCCGTCGCCGGACGGCTTCGACGGGCCGCCGGCCGGGGCCTCCTCGCCGCGGCCCAGGCGGCTGTGTGTGCGGCTGTAGAGGAAGTACACGACGACGCCGATCGCCATCCAGACGCCGAACCGCACCCAGGTCTCGGCGGGCAGGTTCAGCATCAGCCACAGCGAGGCGGCGACCGAGACGATCGGCAGCAGCGGGACCAGCGGAGTGCGGAAGGCGCGGGGCAGGTCGGGGCGGGTGCGGCGCAGGATGATCACGCTGAGCGCGACGACGACGAACGCGAACAGGGTGCCGATGTTCACCAGCTCCGCCAGCTCGCTCAGGCTGGTGAAGCCGGCGACGATCGCGATGATCACGCCGAGCAGGATGGTCGGCCGGTACGGCGTCCGGAACTTCGGGTGGACGCGGGAGAAGAAGCGCGGCAGCAGCCCGTCGCGGCTCATCGCGAAGAACACCCGGGTCTGGCCCAGCAGCAGGATCATGCAGACGGTGGTCAGGCCGACGGCGGCGCCGAAGCTGATCACACCCGCGAAGAAGGGGTGCCCGGTGGACTTGAACGCGTCGGCGAGCGGCGCGTCGACGGACAGCTCGCTGTAGTGCTGCATACCGGTGACGACGATCGAGACGGCGACGTAGAGCGCGGTGCAGATGAAGAGCGAACCGAGGATGCCCCGGGGCATGTCACGCTGCGGGTTCTTGGTCTCCTCGGCGGCGGTGGCGACGATGTCGAAGCCGATGAAGGCGAAGAAGACGACCGAGGCGGCGGTGAAGATGCCCATCACGCCGAAGTTGGCCGGCGCCCAGCCGAACATCAGCTGGATCAGTGGGGAGTCGAGTCCCCCGCCCGCCTCCACCGGCTTCGACTCCGGGACGAACGGGTCGTAGTTGGAGCCCTTGACGAAGAAGGCGCCCGCGACGATCACGATGAGGACGACGGTCACCTTGATGGCGACGACGAGCGAGGTGACCCGCGCGGACAGCTTCATGCCGAGGACGAGGATGCCGGTGAGGACCAGCACCAGGACGGCGGCGAGGATGTCGAAGCCGAAGCCCTCGGCCCCGTCCCGCCCGGCCAGCGCCTCGGGCATCTGCCAGCCCGCGTTGTCCATCAGCGAACGGATGTAGCCCGACCAGCCGACGGCCACCACCGCCGTGCCGAGCGCGAACTCCAGGACCAGGTCCCAGCCGATGATCCAGGCGGGCAGTTCACCGAGCGAGGCGTAGGAGAAGGTGTACGCCGAACCGGCCACCGGCACGGTGGACGCGAACTCGGCGTAGCAGAGCGCGGCGAGCGCGCAGACCACGCCGGCCACGACGAAGGCCAGGGCCACGGCGGGCCCGGCGTTGTTCTTGGCGACCGTGCCGGTCAGTACGAAGATGCCGGTGCCGATGATGACACCGACGCCGAAGACCGTCAGGTCCAGGGCGGACAGGGACTTCTTGAGCGCGTGCTCCGGTTCCTCCGTGTCACGGATGGACTGCTCGATCTTCTTGGTCCTGAAGAGACTGCTGCTGCTCACGCGTACCTCCGACGCTTGTCGTCCCCGACATGATCGAGAGGGGGGCGTACTGCGTATGCCCCGGCGTGAGCGGATTCATACGGATGGGCAGGTTTCACCACTGCAACGAGTGGAGAAACCTGCCCATCCGGCCGTACCTCGATCGCGTCGGTCAGTCGCGCGCGGCCTCCACCGAGTCCACGTCGGCGCCCGTGCGCTCGTAGCGGCCGTCGAGCTTGGCGACCAGGCCGGTGACCTGACGGGCGATGTCCGGCGCGGTGAGGCCGATCTCGGCGAGGACCTCGGCGCGCGAGGCGTGGTCGAGGAAGCGCGGCGGGATGCCGAAGTCGCGCAGCGGCACGTCCACGCCCGCGTCGCGCAGCGCCTGGGCGACTGCGGAGCCGACACCGCCGACGCGCGAGTTGTCCTCGACGGTGACGACGACGCGGTGGCGCTCGGCGAGCGGGGCCATGGCCTCGTCGACGGGCTTGACCCAGCGCGGGTCGACGACGGTGGTGGAGATGCCCTGCTTGTCCAACAGGTCCGCCACCTCCAGGCACATCGGGGCGAGGGCGCCCACGGAGACCAGGAGGACGTCCGGGTCGTCGGTGCCCGGGGCGCGCAGCACGTCCATGCCGCCGACGCGGCCGACGGCCGGTACGGCGGGGCCGACGGCGCCCTTGGAGAAGCGGACCACGGTGGGCGCGTCGTCCGCCTCGACGGCCTCGCGCAGCTGGGCGCGGACCTGGTCGGCGTCGCGCGGGGCGGCGAGCCGGAGGCCGGGGACGACCTGGAGGATCGACATGTCCCACATGCCGTTGTGGGAGGCGCCGTCGGTGCCGGTGACGCCGGCCCGGTCCAGCACGAACGTCACGCCGCACTTGTGCAGGGCCACGTCCATCAGCACCTGGTCGAAGGCGCGGTTGAGGAAGGTGGCGTACACGGCGAAGACCGGGTGGACACCGCCGTGGGCGAGGCCGGCCGCGGAGACGGCGCCGTGCTGCTCGGCGATGCCGACGTCGTAGACGCGGTCCGGGAATGCCTTGGCGAACTTGTCGAGGCCGACCGGCTGGAGCATGGCCGCGGTGATGGCGACGACGTCCTCGCGCTCCCGGCCGAGCTTCAGCATCTCGTCGCCGAAGACGCTGGTCCAGTCGGCGCCGGAGGTGGAAATGGGCAGGCCGGTGTCGGGGTGGATCTTGCCGACGGCGTGGAAGCGGTCGGCCTCGTCCGCCAGGGCGGGCTGGTAGCCGCGGCCCTTCTCGGTGAGGCAGTGCACGATGACCGGGCCGCCGAAGCGCTTGGCGCGGGTGAGGGCGGACTCCAGGGCCTCCAGGTCGTGGCCGTCGATCGGACCGACGTACTTGAGGCCGAGGTCCTCGAACATGCCCTGCGGGGCGATGAAGTCCTTCAGGCCCTTCTTGGCGCCGTGCAGGGTGTCGTAGAGCGGGCGGCCGACGACCGGGGTGCGCTCCAGGACCTCCTTGGTGCGGGCCAGGAAGCGTTCGTAGCCGTCGGTGGTGCGCAGGGTCGCCAGGTGGTTGGCGAGGCCGCCGATGGTGGGGGCGTAGGAGCGCTCGTTGTCGTTGACGACGATGACGAGGGGCCGGTCCTTGGCGGCGGCGATGTTGTTCAGCGCCTCCCAGGCCATGCCGCCGGTGAGGGCGCCGTCACCGATGACGGCGACGACGTGGTCGTCGCGGTCCAGGACCTGGTTGGCCTTGGCGATGCCGTCGGCCCAGCCGAGGACGGTGGAGGCGTGGCTGTTCTCGATGACGTCGTGCTCGGACTCCGCCTGCGAGGGGTAGCCGGACAGGCCGCCCTTCATCTTCAGCTTCGAGAAGTCCTGGCGTCCGGTGAGCAGCTTGTGCACGTAGGACTGGTGGCCGGTGTCCCAGAGCACCTTGTCCTTCGGCGAGTCGAAGACGCGGTGCAGGGCGAGGGTGAGCTCCACCACGCCGAGGTTGGGGCCGAGGTGGCCGCCGGTCTTGGAGACGGCGTCGACGAGGAAGGTGCGGATCTCCTCTGCCAGCCGGCCCAGCTCTTCCAGGCTGAGCCGGTCCAGATCGCGCGGTCCCGTGATGCGGGTCAGCAGCGGCACCCGTGCCTCCTTGCAGTAGAGCTGTTGCCGGGCTCGTCGAGTCTAATGTTCCGCTCCGGTGGAACGTGTCCGGGCGGTGCGTCGTACGTCACGCGTTCGGCCTTACCCATCCGGAACCTGTTCTACGACTTCTACGTCCCGGGCGCGCGGTCCGCCCGCCGTCCCGGTCGGCGGGTGGACGACGGACCGCCCGCCCGGGGGCTCAGCCCGGGCGGGCGGTGGGTCGGCTGCGACGGGCGCGCTGGGCGCCTTCTAGGCGCGGCCGGCCGTCTTCTGCGTCTTGCGGGTGACCGCGTCGATGACGACGGTCGCCAGCAGCACGCCACCGGTGATCATGTACTGGACCGGCGAGGCGATGCCCTCCAGGGCGAGGCCGTACTGGATGGAGACGATGACCATCACGCCGAGCAGCGCGTCCCAGGTGCGGCCGCGGCCGCCGAAGAGGGACGTGCCGCCGATCACGGCCGCGGCGATGACGTTCATCAGGAACTCACCGGTGCCCGCGCCCTGGTTGGCGGAGGCGATCTTCGACGCGACGAACAGGCCGCCGATCGCGGCGAAGGTGCCGGCGATCGCGAAGACCGAGATCCGGACCAGCTCCACGTTGATGCCGGCTCGGCGGGACGCCTCGACGCTGCCGCCGAGCGCGAAGACCTTGCGGCCGTAGGAGGTACGGCGCAGCACGAAGTCCGTCAGCAGCAGGAAGGCCAGGAAGATCACCACGGCCAGCGGCAGGCCCTTGTACTGGTTGAAGACGATCGCCACGGCGAAGGCCAGCACGGCGAGCAGCACCGTGCGGACGATGACCTCGTTCAGCGGCCGGGACGGCACCCCGGCGGCGGCGCGGCGGCGGTTGTCGAAGAAGGCGGAGACGAAGTACCCGGCCGTCACGACGATCGCCAGGCCGTAGGCGGCGGCCACGTCGCTGAAGTAGTAGCTGGTCAGCTTGACGACGAGGCCGTCGCTGTTCAGGTTGATGGTGCCGTTGCTGCCGAGTATCTGCAGCATGAAGCCCTGCCAGAACAGCAGGCCGGCCAGTGTCACGGCGAAGGCGGGGACGCCGATGCGGGCGAAGAAGAAGCCGTGGATGGCGCCCGCCACGGTGCCGGTGAGGATGGCCAGGACCAGGGCCAGGACCTCGTTCATGCCGTGCGTGATGTTCAGCACGGCGAAGGTGGCGCCCGCGACACCGCTGACCGAGCCGACCGACAGGTCGATCTCGCCGAGCAGCAGGACGAACACGATGCCGATGGCGATCATGCCCGTGCCGACCATGGTGACCGACATGTTGGAGAAGTTGCCGGCGGTGAGGAAGTTGGAGTTCAGGCTGGTGAAGATGGCCCAGATGATCAGCAGGCCGGCGACGACCGGGATGGACCCGAGGTCGCCCGCCTTCATCTTCCGCTTGAACTCGCCGAGGTAGCCCGCGAATCCCTGCTCGCGCACCAGCAGCCGCGGGTCGACCGCGGTGGCCGCGCCGGAGGCCACGGCGGGGTTCTCCGCCGTCTTGTCCTCGGCGGGCGTGGAGGTCTTGTCGATGCTCACTTCTTGATCTCCCCATTGGTGCGCGCCGCACGACGGGTCACGGCGTTCTCCGTGGCGCCCGTGATGGCGGAGATGATCTCTTCCTGCGAGGTCGACTTGACCTCGAAGACGCCGTTGTTGCGCCCGAGGCGCAGGACGGCGACCTTGTCGGCGACCGCCTTGACATCGGCCATGTTGTGGCTGATGAGGATGACGGCGTGGCCGCGCTCGCGCAGCCGCTCCACGAGGTCGAGGACCTGTGCGGTCTGCTCGACGCCGAGGGCGGCGGTGGGCTCGTCGAGGATGACCAGCTTGGGCTCGCCGAGCATGGACCGGGCGATCGCCACCACCTGGCGCTGACCGCCGGAGAGGGAGGCGATCGGGATGCGGACGCTGGGGATGCGGATGGACAGCGTGTCCAGCAGCTCGCGGGAGCGGCGCTCCATCTCGACCTCGTCCAGGACACCGCGCTTGAGGATCTCGCGGCCCAGGAAGAGGTTGCCGACGACGTCGATGTTGTCGCACAGCGCGAGGTCCTGGTAGACGGTCGCGATGCCCAGGTTCTGGGCGTCGTGCGGCTTGTTGATGCTGACGGTCTTGCCGTCCCACTCGATGGCGCCTTCATCGATGGGGTGCACGCCGGCGATCGTCTTGACCAGCGTGGACTTTCCGGCGCCGTTGTCGCCCACCAGGGCGACAACCTCACCGGCGTGGACCTCAAGCTCTACGTCGGTGAGCGCCTGGACGGCACCGAATCGCTTGGAGACCCCGCGCAACGCCAGCACGGGCGTAGCGGACACGTGAACCATCTCCTTCGCCGCCTGACCCGGCGGGAGGTTGTGCAGAAGTATGAGGGGGGTTGTTCCGTCCGGCGCCCCGCGTAGCTTGCGGGGCTGTCGGTTGCGGGGCACCGGAGGAAACCTGGGGCAGCCGGCCCCGTACGCGCTCAGGCGGTACGGGGAGCGGGACTGCTTACTTGAGGCCGATCTTGTCGCAGGCGGCCTTGTAGTTGCCGGCGCAGATCTCGTCGAGGGTGTAGAAGCCCTCCTTGATG
This sequence comes from Streptomyces sp. M92, assembly GCF_028473745.1. Lineage (NCBI taxonomy): Bacteria > Bacillati > Actinomycetota > Actinomycetes > Kitasatosporales > Streptomycetaceae > Streptomyces > Streptomyces sp. M92. The sequence continues at coordinate 3,958,895 of NZ_CP101137.1, read as the reverse complement.
ACGGTCTCCTTGATGTTGTCCTTGGTCAGCGAGACGACCGGGACGAGCACCGACGGGACGCCCTTGGTGGTGGCGCTGTCGGACTTGCTGGTGGCGATGGAGTCGAGCGACTCGCCCTTGGCGAGGGCGACGGCCATCTCACCGGCGACCGCGGCCTCCTGCGGGTAGGACTTGTAGACGCTCATGTACTGCTCGCCGGTGATGATCCGCTGCACGCCCGCGAGTTCGGCGTCCTGGCCGGTGACCGGGATGTCGGCGATGCCCGCGCGCTTGAGGGCGGTGATGATGCCGCCCGCCATGCCGTCGTTGGCGGAGTACACGCCGATGATCTTGTCCTTGCCGATCGCGGAGATCGCGGCCTGCATGTTGGCGTTGGCGTTCTCCGGCTTCCACTCCTTGGTGTCGTACTCGCGGCCGATGTTCACCTTGCCGTCGAGGACGGAGTGGGCGCCCTCCTTGAACTGGCCGGCGTTCGGGTCGGTGGAGGAGCCGTTCATCATGACGATCTGGCCGTCCTTGGCCTTGTCGCCCAGCGCCTTCAGCAGGGCCTCGCCCTGGGTCTTGCCGACCGTGACGTTGTCGAACGAGGTGTAGGCGTCGATCGGGCCCTCGGCCAGGCGGTCGTAGGCGACGACCGGGATGTCCGCCTGCTCGGCCTTGGTGATGGAGCCGGCGATGGCCTTGGAGTCCACCGCGTCCACGATCAGCACGTCGACCTTGTTGGTGATCATCGTGTCGACCTGCTGCGCCTGCAGCGTGGCGTCCTGCTTGGCGTTGGCGTAGACGACCTCGCCCTTGCCGTTCGTCAGCTCCTTGACCTTCTTCTCGATCAAGGGCTTGTCGAACTTCTCGTAGCGCGCGGTCTGGTTCTCCGGAAGCAGCAGTCCGACCTTGATGGCGTCGCCCTTCTTGGCGGCCGAGTCGGAAGACGAGTCCTTGCTGTCGTCGGCCTCCTTGGCGCTGCCACAGGCGGCAAGCGAGACTGCCATCGCGGTGGTGGCAACGGCAACGGCGGCACGACGCATACGCGTGTTCACTTCAGAAACCTCCCTGACGAGGCCGCGTCGTTGCGGCCGAGGTGGCTGGAAGTCAACTCGGCCACACGTGCGACGTCAAGAAGTAAATCCTTAACGAGATGACAACGGTGCCATCCGTGCTCTAAGTGAAGGCAGGGGAGGCCACCGGCAGACCACCGGTCGCAGTTCCGTCCAAGAGGGTCGAATCGCCCATCTCGCTGAGCGCCAGGGCGAGCGCGCCGAGCACCTCGGCGCGGCCCCCGAGGGCCCCGGAGAAGACGGAGAGCTGACGCGCCGCGCTGGGGATCGCGTACCGGCCGACGGACTCCCGGATCGGCCCGAGCACCAGCTCACCGGCCTCCGCGAGGTCGCCGCCGAGGACGACGCGGCTCGGGTTGAGCAGGTTGCAGAGGTTGGCGACGCCGCTGCCGATGTGCCGGCCGACGTCGGCGATCACACGCCGGCAGCCCGGGTCGCCGTCCCGCGCGAGCCGCACGACGCCCTCCATGGTGAGGTCGGTGCCGTGGCTCGGCTGCAGCAGCGGCAGCACGTAGCGGGCGGAGGCGAAGGTCTCCAGGCAGCCCCGGTTGCCGCAGCGGCAGACCGGGCCGGCCTCGTCGAGGGTGATGTGCCCGATCTCGCCCGCCGTGCCGCCGGGGCCGCGGTAGATCTTGCCGCTGATCACCAGGCCGGCGCCGACGCCGCTGGCGACCTTGATGTAGGCCAGGTCCCGCACGCCCCGCCCGCTGCCCCAGACCAGCTCGCCGAGGGCCCCGAGGTTGGCGTCGTTGTCCACGTGCACCGGCACGCCGAGCCGCCCCCGCAGCTCCTCGGCGGGCTTGGTGCCGCCCCAGCCGGGCAGGATGGCGGTCGACCCCAGCGTTCCGGACTCCACGTCGATCGGGCCGGGTACGCCGAGACCCACTCCGGCGATCTTGGAGCGGTCGACGCCGGTCGCCTCGATCAGCCGGCTGACCAGCTGCTCCGCCCGGTCGAAGCCCTGCGCGGCGGACGCGTCCACGTCCAGCGGCTCGGACTCCTCGGCGAGCACCTGGTGGGCGAGGTTGCCCACCGCGACGCGCAGGTGGGTGTGCCCGAAGTCCACGCCGATGACGATACCGGCGTCCCCGCTCAGCGAGACGCTGCGGGCCCGGCGGCCGCCCGCCGAGGTGGGCGTGACCTCGACCGTCCCGCCTTCCTTCAGTTCCCGGACGATGTTCGAGACCGTGGCCGCGGACAGCCCCGTCGTCCTCGCGATCTCCGCCTGCGTGAGCGAACCGGCGAGCCGTACCGCTCGTACGACCCGTTCCAGGTTGGCTCGGTGCAGCGAAGACTGCGACCCGGGAGTCTCCATTGACTCTCACCCTCATCCCTGGGTCCGCGTCACCCTGTGTGATGCGGACCTTGTACAAGTTATTAACCCCAAACTCCGCTGGATCGCCCAGTGGCGTCAAGCCCTTGAAAGAAATCGGTTCCACGCCGTGTCCACGGCCGACTACCGGCGGTACGCCACAGGGGTCCGGTCCCGGAGAGCTGTCTCTCCGGGACCGGACCCCTGTGTACGACGGGTGGAGCGGCGGTGGCCGTCAGCGGAAGGTGCCCTGCGACACCGAACCGGCGATACGCCGCTGGAAGACGCAGTACACGAGCAGTACGGGCACCACCGTGATCACGATCGCCGCGAACAGCGCGCCGTAGTCGATGTCGTACACCTGCGAGGACGCGTAGGCGGCCATGCCCTGGGTGAGGACCCACTTGTCCTGGTCGGTGTTGAGCGCCACCGGCAGCAGGAACTGGTTCCACAGGCCCAGGAAGTTGAAGATCGCCACCGCGGCCATGCCCGGACGGGCCATCGGCAGCATCACCTGGAAGAACGCCCGCCAGTCCCCGGCACCGTCGATCAGCGCGGCCTCGTACACGTCGTGCGGCAGCGACCGGAAGAACGAATAGAGGAAGAACATCGTGAACGGCAGCGCAAACGCGACGTAGGTGAGGATCAGTCCGGGACGGGTGTTCAGCAGCCCGAAGTTCTGCAGCTGGAAGAAGAGCGGAACGATCGCCAGGAAAACCGGGAAAGTCAGGCCCGCGAGCATCACGTAATAGATCAGCCGGCGTCCGGGGAACTCGAACCGGGCGAGAACGTAGGCGCACATCGCGCCGAGCAGCATCACCAGGATCAGCGCCGAGACCACGACGATCACGGAATTCAGGAAGTACTTCCCGATGTTCGCGTCGGTCCACGCGTTCGCGTAGTTCTCGAAGCGCCAGTCATCCGGCAGCGAGAACGGCGACGAAAGGATCTCGCCGGTCGATTTGAACGACGACATCAGCACCCACAGCATGGGCACGATCACGATCACGGACCACAGGATCAGCAGGGCGTGCGAGATCGCCGCGAATCTGCGGTCGCTGCTCGCGGCGGCCCTCGTCAGCTTGCGGTCGCTCGCCGGTTTCCGGTCACTGGCCGGCTTCCGGTCGGCGGCGATGACGCTCACCGGGCACCTCCCTTGGCTGCGGCACGCCGAGCCCTGGACCCAGGTGCTTTCCTCTTGCTCTCGCCCTCGCCGCCGCCCGTGAGGCGGTTGACGAGGAACACCAGCGCCGCGAACACCAGGGTGACGACGGCGAGGACGACGCCCATCGCGGTGGCGTAGCCGAACTGCTGCTTGGCGAAAGCGACGTTGAACAGACGCTGGCTGATCGTCAGGGTCGAGTTGGCCGGGCCGCCGTTCGGCACCATCGCCTGGACGTAGACGAACGCGTCGAGGGCGGCGATGCCCAGGTAGATGTACGCCGTCTGCACGCTGTCCCGGATCGCCGGCAAGGTGACCGAGACCGTGGTGCGGAACCGGCCGGCCCCGTCGATCCTCGCCGCCTCGTACAGCTCGGCGGGAACGCCCTTGATCGCGGCGATGAAGAGCACCGCGTAGAACCCGACGAGCCCCCAGACGATGACGAACATCAGGGCCGGCATCGCGGTCGCCTTCTCGCCCAGCCACGCGAACGTCTCGAACTGGTCGAGGCCGAGGCCGGTGAGGACGCCGTTGAGCAGGCCGGCGTTCGGGTCGAACATCTGCGCCCAGATGAGACCGACGATGATCGCCGGCACGACGTAGGGGAAGAACGAGATGATCCGGTAGAACGAGGCTCCCCGGATCCCTCGGACGGGGCCCTTGCTGGGCCCGCCCAGGGTGACGGCCACGGCGACCCCGAGGGCGAGCGTCAGGGTCACCAGCGGTACGAAGGCCGCGAGGAGTGCGACGTTGCGCAACGCCTTCAGGAAGATGTCGTCCTGGAACATCTTCGTGAAGTTGTCGAAGCCGACGAAGTCGTAGTCCGGGCTGAAGCCGCGCCAGTCGGTCATTCCCCAGAAGATCGCCTGGCCGAACGGGATCAGAACGAAGATCACGAAGATGGCCAGCGGGACACCGAGGAACGCGAGGAAGAACGTCACCCGGTCGAACGTGAGCTTGCGGCGCCGTGGCCGCCCGCCGCGAGCGGCCGGCTCGGGCCGGCGGCTCGCGGTTTCGGCAGTGGGGATCGTGTCTTTCATCGCGGTGCTAGCTGACCTTGACCTTCTCGACGGAATCGTCTTCCCGGACCTTGTCGGAGATCTTCTGCAGGGCCGAGGTCAGCCCCTTTCCGTCGAGGTCACCGGCGAGGAACGAGTTCCACGGCACCAGCTGGTCGGTGTTCAACCCGTAGGTCTCGACGAACATGTAGTTGAAGATGTTGGTGCCCGCGGCCTCCAGCATCGTCGTCTGCGAGACGAGGGCCGTCGATCCGTAGCCGTCGGCGGGCACGGTGCCCTTGACGATCGTCGGGGCCAGCTTCGTCTTGGAGAAGTTGGCGGCCGCCTTCTCCGACAGCATCGCCCGCAGCACTTCCTTGCCGCCGGCCGGGTTCTTGCCCTGCTTGGGCACGATGAACGGTTCACCGGCGGCCGCGCGGAGCGACTCGTAGGGCAGCGCCGGCTTGTCGGTGAGCGTCATCGACGGGATTCCGGTCATCTGGAAGTCCGCCTTGGTGGCCTTCTTCATCTCGTTCTCGATCCAGCCACCGGACGGGTAGAGCAGCGCCTTCTGGTCGTTGCTCCAGATCGCCTGCGCCTTCTGGAACTGGGTGCCGGAGCCACCGGGGACGAACATCTTCTGCTTGACCATGGTCTCCATGACCTTGATGACGCCCTGGACGGCCGGGTGCGACCAGCAGCCCTTCTCCAGGTTCTCCAGGGCGAGCCGGACCTCGTCGCCGCCCTCCTTGATCGCCGAGTCGATCAGGAGGGTGCGGTAGTAGGTCGCCGCCTCCTTGCCGTGGACGAAGAGGTACTTGCCCTTCTTCTTCGCCTGCTGGCCGAGGTCGAGCGCCTCGTCCCAGGTCTTCGGCGGGGTCCAGCCGTTCTCCTCGAAGAGAGTCTTCGAGTACCAGACGCCGTACACCGTCATCACGTAGTTGAGCGCGACGAACTTGTCCTTGAACGTGCCGGGGGCCTTGACGCCGGGGTAGACGATGTCGGCGATCTTCTTGCCCTCGTAGGTGTTGGCCTCGAAGAGGTCGTCGAGTTCCTCGAGCTGGTCGAGGATGCCGAGGAAGCCGATCTGGTCCTCACCGGAGTTGTCGATGAGGTCCGGCGGGTTGCCGCCGACGAAACGGGGCTGGAGCTGGGGGGCGATGTCGACGACCGGCTTGACCTCGACCTTGAGGCCCTTGACCTGGCTGCCGAGCACCTGGTTGGCGTAGTCGACGTAGTCGGTGCCGTAGCCGCCGTCGAAGATGGCCGCTTCGACCGTGGAGTTCGCGGCGACACCGAACGGGTTCTGGGCGCTCTTCTCGCCCTTCGGGCCGCCGCCGCTGTCCTTGCCCTCGCTGGAGGGAGAGCTGCACGCGACCGCGAACGAGCCCACCGCCGCGGTGGCGATGGCCCCGCGCAGGAGCGTCCGCCTGTCAAGAGAGCCGGCACGAATGGTCATCTTTGCATCCTCACTGATCGATTGGTTCTGTCCGGGTGTGCTGCGTGTGCGGCCGCCGTGACCGGACCGGTCCTGTGCCGGCCGCACGTAAGGCGTTGTCGCCGTCGTCTCGAAGCCGCGGTGCGGCGCCGATGATCAGCTGAGCGATGCCGGCACAACAGTCGCCGGGGCCGGAGCGGCGGTGGCGCTCCGCCTGATCAGATCGTGATGGCCCACGCCGGTGGTGGATCCCATGCTCAAGTCCTCGCCTTCTCCAGGACTCAGGCGGTGAACCGGATCCTCCCCGGCACCGCGTTCGGGTCACGCTGGGTCGTGCAGGAAGTGCTGTTCGGACGCTTGGGAGGTCCCGAATTCGCGGTTCCCCCCTGAACCCCCGATGGCCGACAGGTATAGTCCACTTCCCGCCAGCGGAGCAAGATCGAATGCAAGGTTGGCGGTACGTCTTTTCCGAGTTGAGACCTCCCGGAAATATGAGTGGGCTGTGTGCCACTTGCCGGAAGAATCCCCGGCATAAGCCCCGAACGCCACATCCAACACCCTTGACATCACTTGCCACTTGACCCCTACTGGTCCTTGCGCAGCTGAATTGACAACGTTGTCCCCAGGCGCTGGGAGGGTGGTCCGGGCATGCGGTACAGAGTTCGGCACAGATGGGGTCCGGCGGTCGTGTTGACGACCGCCTTCGCCGTGGCGGCGGGTTCGCAGGGGGCGGCGGTCGCGCTGCCCGCCGCGCCCGCGAAGACCGACCGGGAGTTCGCGTCCTCGTTCGAGGCGGACGACCCGCTTCCGGACTGGCGCGACACGGTGGACACGGGGCCGGGAGGGAAGAAGCGCTCCTCGGGCGTGGACGGCGGCTACCGCACCGGCATACCGGGCAATGTCACCGACCGCGTCACCGAGGTACGGGCCGGCGCCGAGAACACGGGCGGCGGGGAGGTGAAGGAGAACCTCGTCGACGGTGAGCCCACCACCAAGTGGCTGGCGTTCGAGAGGACCGGCTGGGTCGAGTTCGACCTGGACGAACCGGCGAGGATCGCCAAGTACGCCCTCACCTCGGCCAACGACCACGACGAGCGCGACCCCGCCGACTGGACGCTCAAGGGGTCGGCGGACGGCGAGTCCTGGCAGACCCTGGACAGCCGCTCGGGCCAGTCCTTCGGCGAGCGCTTCGAGACGAAGACCTACGAACTGGACGGACCGGCCGAATACCGGCACTTCCGGCTGGAGATCACCAGGAACAACGGCGGGGACATCCTCCAGCTCGCCGACGTGCAGCTGGCCACCGCCGACACCGAGACGCCCGTCCCCGAGGACATGCTCTCGCACGTGGACCGGGGACCGACGGGCTCGCCGACGGCGAAGGCGGGCGCCGGCTTCACCGGTACGCGCGCCCTGAAGTACGCGGGCCGGCACACCTCGGACGGCCGGGCGTACTCGTACAACAAGGTCTTCGACGTCGATGTCAAGGTCGAGCGCCGCACCGAACTGAGCTACAAGATCTTCCCGTCCATGGCGGACGGCGACCTCGACTACGACGCCACGAACGTCGCCGTCGACCTCGCCTTCACCGACGGCACCTACCTGAGCGACCTCCAGGCCACCGACCAGCACGGGTTCCCGCTGACGCCGCGCGGTCAGGGCGACGCCAAGATCCTCTACGTCAACCAGTGGAACAGCGTGCGGTCGGGGATCGGGTCGGTCGCGGCCGGCAAGACCGTCGACCGGATTCTGGTGGCGTACGACTCCCCCAAGGGTCCGGCGAAGTTCCGGGGCTGGCTGGACGACGTGGAGATCGAGCGGGCCAGGCCCGAGCGGCCCAAGGCCCACCTGTCCGACTACGCGCTCACCACCCGCGGCACCAACTCCAGCGGCGGCTTCTCGCGCGGCAACAACATCCCGGCGACCGCCGTGCCGCACGGCTTCAACTTCTGGGTCCCGGTGACCAACGCCGGTTCGCTGAGCTGGCTGTACGACTACGCGCGCGGCAACAACGCGGACAATCTGCCCACTCTCCAGGCGTTCAGCGCGAGCCACGAGCCGAGCCCCTGGATGGGCGACCGGCAGACCTTCCAGGTGATGCCGTCCGCGGCCTCCGGCACCCCGGACACCGGCCGGGAGCAGCGCGAGCTGGCCTTCCGGCACGAGAACGAGACGGCCAGGCCGTACTACTACGGCGTGCGCTTCGAGAACGGTCTGAAGGCCGAGATGGCGCCCACCGACCACGCGGCGATGATGCGCTTCACCTACCCCGGTGACGACGCGAGCGTGGTCTTCGACAACGTGGAGGACCAGGCCGGTCTGACCCTGGACGAGGAGAACGGCACCTTCCACGGCTACTCGGACGTCAAGTCCGGGCTCTCCACGGGCGCCACCCGCCTCTTCGTCTACGGCGAGTTCGACGCCAAGGTCACCGGCGGCGACTCCAGCGGCGTCAAGGGCCACCTGCGCTTCGACGCGGGCAAGGACCGCACCGTGACGCTGCGCATCGCGACCTCGCTGATCAGCGTCGACCAGGCGAAGGACAATCTGCGCCAGGAGATCCCGGAGCGCGCCTCCTTCGACAAGGTCAAGCGCGACGCCCGCAAGCAGTGGGACCGCATCCTCGGCAAGGTCGAGGTCGAGGGCGCCACGCAGGACCAGCTGACCACCCTCTACTCCAGCCTCTACCGGCTGTACCTGTACCCGAACGCGGGCCACGAGAAGGTCGACGGGAAGTACAAGTACGCCTCCCCGTTCTCCAAGGCGGTCAAGGAGGACACCCCGACCGAGACCGGCGCCAAGATCGTGGACGGCAAGGTCTACGTCAACAACGGCTTCTGGGACACGTACCGGACCACCTGGCCCGCGTACTCCTTCCTGACCCCGGCCAAGGCCGGTGAGCTGGTCGACGGCTTCGTGCAGCACTACAAGGACGGCAGCTGGACCTCCCGCTGGTCCTCCCCGGGCTACGCGGACCTGATGACCGGCACCTCCTCGGACGTGGCGTTCGCCGACGCGTACGTCAAGGGCGTCGACTTCGACGCGAAGGCGGCGTACGACGCGGCCGTCAAGAACGCCACCGCCGTGCCCCCGTCCTCGGGCGTGGGCCGCAAGGGCATGGCGACCTCACCGTTCCTCGGCTACACCAGCACCGAGACGCACGAGGGCATGTCGTGGGCGCTGGAGGGCTACCTCAACGACTACGGCATCGCGAAGATGGGCGAGAAGCTCTACGAGGAGACCGGCGAGAAGCGGTACAAGGAGGAGTCGGCGTACTTCCTGAACCGCGCCCAGGACTACGTCAACATGTTCGACGCGAAGGCCGGCTTCTTCCAGGGCAAGGACCTCGCGGGCGAGTGGCGCGTGGAGTCCGAGAAGTACGACCCGCGCGTGTGGGGCCACGACTACACGGAGACCAACGGCTGGGGCTACGCCTTCACCGCCCCGCAGGACAGCCGTGGCCTCGCCAACCTGTACGGCGGCAGGAAGGGCCTGGCCGACAAGCTCGACGAGTACCTGTCCACGCCCGAGACGGCCTCTCCGGAGTTCGTCGGCTCCTACGGCGGTGTCATCCACGAGATGACCGAGGCGCGCGACGTCCGCATGGGCATGTACGGGCACTCCAACCAGGTCGCCCACCACGCCCTGTACATGTACGACGCGGCCGGGCAGCCGTACAAGACGCAGAAGAACGTCCGCGAGGTGCTCTCCCGCCTCTACACCGGCAGCGACATCGGGCAGGGCTACCACGGCGACGAGGACAACGGCGAGCAGTCAGCCTGGTTCCTCTTCTCCGCGCTCGGCTTCTACCCGCTGGTGATGGGCAGCGGCGAGTACGCCATCGGCTCCCCGCTGTTCAAGAAGGCGACCGTGCACCTGGAGAACGGCCGCGAGCTGGTCGTCGAGGCTCCGAAGAACAGCAACCGGAACATCTACGTGCAGGGCCTGAAGGTCAACGGCAAGCGCTGGAACTCCACCGCGCTCCCCCACGACCTGATCGCCCGGGGCGGTGTCCTGGAGTTCGACATGGGCCCGCGGCCGTCCTCGTGGGCCACCGACGACGGCTCGGCACCGGTGTCGATCACCAAGGACGACGAGGTCCCGACCCCGCGCACGGACGTGACCGAGGGCGACGGCGCCCTGCTCGACAACACGTCGGCCACGGAGGCGGCCGTGACCTCGGTGGACCTGCCGGTGTCCGACGAGGGCGCCGAGGCGGTCCAGTACACGCTGACGTCGCCGGCGGACGGCGCGAAGGCCCCGGCGGGCTGGAAGCTCCAGGGGTCGGCCGACGGCACGGCCTGGCGGACGCTGGACGAGCGCTCGGGCGAGTCCTTCGCCTGGGACCGGCAGACCCGGGCGTTCACGGTGAAGTCGCCGGGGACCTACCAGAGGTACCGTCTGGTGCTCGACGGCGAGCACACGCTGGCGGAGGTGGAGCTGCTGGCGTAGGCGCACCCCGCCGGAGTGGACTGGCGGGTTCGGGCCGGGCCTTCGGGCGTGGCCTGAACCCGCCGCCCCCGTGTGCGGGGCCATTCCCCGTACGTGCCGGAGCCCCCAGAATGAGCGGGCGCCACCGGCAGCCGCCGGAGGGGCGCGTCGCGCGTCGACGGAGGGGGCAACACGTGCGGAGGAACACCGGCAGAGGGATCGCGGGGGCGGTCACGGGCGCGTTGCTGGCCGCGGGGACGCTGTTCGCCACGGCGGCCCCGGCCCAGGCCTACGACCCCGACCCCAGCGTCTCGACGTACTACCGCGACACCGACGGCTGCCCGTGCAGCGGCGGCTCGCTCACCGACCCGTTCGACGGCACCTACTTCGCGCACGACGCGGGCGCTCTGGCCGTCAAGATGGAAGTGAACGACGCGGGCTGGTTCGTGGGCAAGGTCGAGTTCCACCCGAGCGGCGAGAAGCTCTGGATCTACGACACGAAGAACGACGGCGACACCTTCTACGTGGCCGTCGGCTACTCGTCGGGCGGTTCGTACCACAACGTGGGCACCTTCTCGGCGCCCGGCACCTCGGACACCGTGGACCTGACGGTGAAGGACCTCAGCATCCCGGACGGCGCCTACGTGGACATCACGCTCTACGACGGCTCCGGCCGCACCGACTACATCGACGCGGCCCGCGGGACCGGCGCGGCGATCGCCTGACCCGGCGCCCGGCACGGCGAGGGCCGCACCCCCGTCACCGGGGATGCGGCCCTCGACCGCTGTGCGGTGCCGCCTACTTGCGGATCAGGCTGCGCAGCACGTACTGCAGGATGCCGCCGTTGCGGTAGTAGTCCGCCTCGCCGGGGGTGTCGATGCGGACGACCGCGTCGAACTCCACACCGGTGTCGGTGGTGACCTTCACCGTGCGCGGGGTGGTGCCGTCGTTCAGCTCGGTGACGCCGGAGATGGAGAAGGACTCCTCGCCGGTCAGGCCGAGGGAGGACGCGGACTGGCCCTCCGGGAACTGGAGCGGCAGCACGCCCATGCCGATGAGGTTGGAGCGGTGGATGCGCTCGTAGGACTCGGCGATGACGGCCTTGACGCCGAGGAGCGCGGTGCCCTTGGCGGCCCAGTCGCGGGACGAGCCGGAGCCGTACTCCTTGCCGGCCAGGACGACGAGCGGGATGTTCTGCTCGATGTAGTTGCGGGAGGCGTCGTAGATGAACGACACCGGTCCGCCGTCCTGCGTGAAGTCGCGGGTGTAGCCGCCCTCGGTGCCCGGCGCGATCTGGTTGCGCAGGCGGATGTTGGCGAAGGTGCCGCGGATCATGATCTCGTGGTTGCCGCGGCGCGAGCCGTAGCTGTTGAAGTCGCGGCGCTCGACGCCGTGCTCCGTCAGGTACTTGCCGGCCGGGGTGTCGGCCTTGATGGCACCGGCGGGCGAGATGTGGTCCGTGGTCACCGAGTCGCCCAGCTTGGCCAGCACACGGGCGCCGGAGATGTCCTCGACCGGGGCCGGCTCCATGGCCATGCCCTCGAAGTACGGGGGCTTGCGGACGTAGGTGGACTCGGCGTCCCACTCGAAGGTGTCGCCGGTCGGGATCGGCAGCGCCTGCCACTGGGCGTCGCCGGCGAAGACGTCGCTGTAGGACTTGGAGAACATGTCCTCGCCGATGGCGTTGGCGACGACGTCGTTGACCTCGGCCTCGGAGGGCCAGATGTCCTTCAGGAAGACCGGGTTGCCGTCCTGGTCGGTGCCCAGGGCCTCCGTGGTGATGTCCACCTTCATGGAGCCCGCGAGCGCGTAGGCGACGACCAGCGGCGGGGACGCCAGGTAGTTCATCTTGACGTCGGGGTTGATCCGGCCCTCGAAGTTGCGGTTGCCGGAGAGCACCGAGGTGACGGCGAGGTCGTGCTCGTTGACGGCCTTGGAGACCTCGTCCGGCAGCGGGCCGGAGTTGCCGATGCAGGTGGTGCAGCCGTAGCCGACGAGGTTGAAGCCGACCTTGTCGAGGTAGGGGGTCAGGCCCGCCTTCTCGAAGTAGTCGGTGACGACCTTGGAGCCCGGGGCGAGGGTGGTCTTGACCCACGGCTTGCGGGTCAGGCCCTTCTCGACCGCCTTCTTGGCCACCAGGGCGGCGGCGACCATGACGTACGGGTTGGAGGTGTTGGTGCAGGAGGTGATGGCCGCGACCGTCACCGCACCGTGGTCCAGCTCGTAGGTGGTGCCGTCGGGGGCGGTCACCGGGACCGGGTTGGACGGGGTGCCGTTGGTGACGGCCGGGGAGTCGGAGGCCGGGAAGGACTCCTTGCCCGCCTCGTCCACGACGTCCACGTAGTTGAGGACGTCGGTCTTGAACTGCTGGGCGGCGTTGGCGAGGACGATGCGGTCCTGCGGGCGCTTGGGGCCGGCGATGGAGGGCACGACCGTCGCGAGGTCGAGCTCCAGCTTCTCGGAGAAGTCCGGCTCGGCCTTCGGGTCCAGCCAGAGGCCCTGCTCCTTGGCGTACGCCTCGACGAGCGCGACCTGCTGCTCGGAGCGGCCGGTCAGGCGCATGTAGTTCAGCGTCTCGTCGTCGACCGGGAAGATCGCGGCGGTGGAGCCGAACTCCGGCGACATGTTGCCGATGGTGGCGCGGTTGGCGAGGCTGGTGGCGGCCACGCCCTCGCCGTAGAACTCGACGAACTTGCCGACGACGCCGTGCTTGCGGAGCATCTCGGTGATGGTCAGCACGAGGTCGGTGGCGGTGGTGCCCGGCTGGAGCTCGCCGGTGAGCTTGAAGCCGACGACGCGCGGGATCAGCATGGAGACCGGCTGGCCGAGCATGGCGGCCTCGGCCTCGATGCCGCCGACGCCCCAGCCGAGGACGCCGAGGCCGTTGACCATGGTGGTGTGCGAGTCGGTGCCGACCAGGGTGTCCGGGTAGGCCTTGCCGTCGCGGGTCATGACCACGCGGGCCAGGTGCTCGATGTTCACCTGGTGGACGATGCCGGTGCCGGGCGGGACGACCTTGAACTCGTCGAAGGCGGTCTGGCCCCAGCGCAGGAACTGGTAGCGCTCCTTGTTGCGGCCGTACTCCAGGTCGACGTTCTGCTTGAAGGCGTCGTTGGTACCGAACTTGTCGGCGATGACGGAGTGGTCGATGACCAGCTCGGCCGGGGCGAGCGGGTTGATCTTCGCCGCGTCACCGCCGAGCTCCTTCACGGCCTCGCGCATGGTGGCGAGGTCCACGACACAGGGCACGCCGGTGAAGTCCTGCATGATCACGCGGGCCGGCGTGAACTGGATCTCCTGCGACGGCTGGGCCTGCGAGTCCCAGCCGCCGAGGGCGCGGATGTGGTCGGCGGTGATGTTCGCGCCGTCCTCGGTACGGAGCAGGTTCTCCAGCAGCACCTTCAGGCTGTAGGGAAGGCGCGCGGAGCCCTCGACCTTGTCCAGCCGGAAGATCTCGTACGACTCGTCGCCCACCTGCAGCGTGCTGCGGGCGTCGAAGCTGTTCGCCGACACGACAGTCTCCTTCATTTATGTGCGCGTACCACCGCATCCTGCCGCCACGCCACCCTGGCCAATCCGCTAAGGTAAGGCTAAGTTAGGTAACCCTTACCGTCAGACCGACAGCGGCGTGCGGCTTCGGTGCGCCTCGGCAGATATCTCGATGTCGAGATAACTCTAGTACATGGGGGCGGACTGGTCATGCCCGGGCGCGGTGTGGCGTGCGCCCCATCCCGGGTGACCCGCGCGGCCATCACTACGCCGGACGGGGGTATCCGACTCGTGCCGGGCGCGCGTGCCCGGCACAACTCGGAAGGGGGCACGATGCCGCTCACGTTCCGCAAGAGCTTCCGAATCCTCCCCGGAGTGCGGCTGAACATCAACAAGCGCTCGTGGTCCGTCACGACCGGCGGCGGCAACGGCCCGCGCCACACCCGCAGCAGCACCGGACGTCGTACGACATCGATGGATTTGCCCGGACCTTTCGGATGGCGCCGCACGACGACCAGCAGGCGCCGCCGAGGCGGCCGTTGAGGACGGTTGAGCCCCTTGATGCCCCGTCACTCGAACGGACCCCCCGAGAGGCGCCATCTCATATCTGAGATAGCCTCAACCTCATGGCAGACGACTACCTCGTACGCATCGGCAAGCTCATCCGTGACGCCCGGCAGCACCGCGGCTGGACCCAGTCACAGCTTGCGGAGGCGCTCAACACCAGTCAGAGCGCCGTCAACCGGATCGAGCGCGGCAACCAGAACATCAGCCTTGAGATGATCGCCCGTATCGGCGAAGCCCTGGACAGCGAAATCGTCTCGCTCGGCTACTCGGGCCCGATGCACCTGCGTGTGGTCGGCGGCCGGCGCCTCTCCGGTGCCATCGACGTCAAGACCAGCAAGAACGCCTGCGTGGCGCTGCTGTGCGCCTCGCTCCTCAACAAGGGGCGCACGGTGCTGCGCCGGGTCGCCCGCATCGAGGAGGTCTACCGCCTCCTGGAGGTGCTGAACTCCATCGGCGTCCGCACCCGCTGGATCAACGACGGCACCGACCTGGAGATCGTGCCGCCGGCCGAGCTGGACATGGAGGCCATCGACGCCGAGGCCGCCGTCCGCACCCGCTCCATCATCATGTTCCTCGGCCCGCTGCTGCACCGCATGGACCGCTTCCGGCTGCCCTACGCCGGCGGTTGCGACCTCGGCACCCGCACCATCGAGCCGCACATGATCGCGCTGCGCCGCTTCGGCCTGGACGTCGCCGCGACCGAGGGCCACTACCACGCGGTGGTCGACCGCACGGTCCGCCCGGACCGCCCCATCGTCCTGACCGAGCGCGGCGACACGGTGACGGAGAACGCCCTCCTGGCCGCCGCCCGCCACGACGGCGTCACCGTCATCCGCAACGCCTCCTCCAACTACATGGTCCAGGACCTCTGCTTCTTCCTCGAGGCCCTGGGCGTGCGCGTCGAGGGCATCGGCACCACCACCCTCACCGTCCACGGCATGCCGGTCATCGACGCCGACGTGGACTACTCCCCCTCCGAGGACCCGGTCGAGGCGATGAGCCTGCTGGCCGCCGCGGTGGTCACGGAGTCGGAGCTGACGGTCCGCCGGGTCCCCATCGAGTTCCTGGAGATCGAGCTGGCGGTCCTGGAGGAGATGGGCCTCGACCACGACCGCACGCCGGAGTACTTCGCGGACAACGGCCGCACGCGCCTGGTGGACCTGACCGTCCGGCCGTCGAAGCTGGAGGCGCCCATCGACAAGATCCACCCCATGCCCTTCCCGGGCCTGAACATCGACAACGTCCCCTTCTTCGCGGCCATCGCGGCCTCGGCCCAGGGCCAGACCCTCATCCACGACTGGGTCTACGACAACCGCGCCATCTACCTCACCGACCTGAACCGCCTCGGCGGACGCCTCCAGCTCCTGGACCCCCACCGCGTCCTGGTCGAGGGCCCCACCCGCTGGCGCGCCGCCGAGATGATGTGCCCGCCGGCCCTGCGCCCCGCCGTGGTCGTCCTGCTGGCGATGATGGCGGCGGAGGGCACGTCGGTGCTGCGCAACGTGTACGTCATCAACCGGGGGTACGAGGACCTGGCGGAGCGGCTGAACTCGATCGGGGCGCAGATCGAGATCTTCCGGGACATCTGAAAGGGTTCCGAAAAGACGTCGACACCCCCCTTCCAACCTGCATGAACGCGAGGCCGTAGGGGGCGTGGTGGCGCCTCTGGGACTTTTCCGGGACGCACCGGGTGCGACGCAGGTGGGGCCGGAGGGACGTCTCGTCCCTCCGGCCCCACCGTGCTGCCTGAGCCCCGCCGGCCTCCGCACGGGACCGGTCGTCCCTGGGGCCCAGGCGGTCGGTGGGTCCGCCGGTCAGTAGGCGGAGTCGACGTTGTCCATGGAGCCGTACTTGTCGGCCGCGTAGTTGCAGGCGGCGACGATGTTGGCGACCGGGTCGGTGATGGAGTCCTTCGTGCCCTTGACGTGGTAGGCGTCGAAGGTGGGCTGGATCGTCTGGAGCAGGCCCTTCGAGGGGATACCGTTCTGGGCGTTGACGTCCCAGTTGTTCTGCGCGTGCGGGTTGCCGGACGACTCGCGCATGATGTTGCGGTGCAGGCCCTCGTAGGTGCCCGGGATGTTCTTGACGTCCATGACGTCCAGGGCGGTGCGGATCCAGCCGTCGAGGTCGTCGCCGTGCTTCTTCTCGCCTGCCTTGACGATGGCCTTGATCTTGTCGGTCTGGGCCTGGGTCTGCGCGGTGGAGGCCTTGGCCGGCTCGGCGGCGTGCGCCGGGCTCGGGGCGAGGGTGAGGGTGACGGCGGCGGCGCCGGCGGCGGCGAGGGAGGCCACGGCGGACTTGCGGATGTGGGGGCGGCGCAGGACGGCGTGCATGGGCGTACCTCTCCATTCGGGAACGTGATGGGGAGGCCGACGGGGGGTCGGCGACGCGGTGTCCGCGTTGGACGCGGCTTCGCGTCATCAGGGCCGGTGTCTGGATCACGGACGGGCTCTTCCCGTCCGGTCCCGGCGCTCGGCTCCCCGGTACGCCGAACACACTGCGGAACGCTCCGGCGCCGCGGCAAGTGTGTGACCTACTACGCCGCTTCGCAGACCGGCCGCGTGGCAGGCCGGACGGCTGGCGACCACGCGGCGAGCGGCCGTCCGGCGTCTACTAACCCCGACCCCGTGTGACGTGAGCCCTGTGCGCGTCCTCACAGACCCGGTCACCCGGCGTCTGCCTTTCATCACCCTGCGGAGGCAGATATCTCTCGATGAAACAGCACAGTCACCTTTCGGGGTCACCCGGAAGGCCCCGGAGCCGTCATCCGCCGCAAGCTCCATGGCCTGCTCCACCACGCCCCCCGCGGATTGCGGGCAGAACAAGGGCGTCGGTTCGGGCCGCTGCCTGGACGTGCCCGACGCCGTCACCACCGACGGCACCCAGCTCCAGCTCTACTCCTGCTCGAACGGCGGCAACCAACGCTGGGACCGGGACCTGAGGAACTGATGCGGCGGTGGCGGGTGCGGGGCCGGAGTCCCGCACCCGCCGCCGTCAGCCGGCGGAGGCCGCCGCGTGCGTCACTCGTAGGGAATGACCACCACGGACGTCTCGCTGCCGGTGCGCAGCTGCGCGCTCCCGTTGCCGATCGCGCTCCACACCTCCAGCCGTACCGTCCCCCCGTTGAGGTCTTCCAGGGTGCCGGTCGCGGCCTTCAGGCCACGGGTGTGGTTGTACTCCTCCCAGCCCGTCACGGGGTCGGTGGCGAAGTAGTGGTACGTCTCGGTCCGGTCGAAGGTGCCGTCGCCGGTGAGGTCGTAGCTGACACGGGCCTGCTGGCCGAGACCGACCGCGGTGCCGGCGTCCACGGGGAGGCGGAACGTGGTGGACGCCCCCGCCTTGAGGGTGGCGTTGACGCCCCGGGCCTCGTAGACGAGCGGCTTGTTGGGAGTGCCGTCGTGGTTGGCGCCCTCGGCCGACGGGATGGTGTCGGTGCCGGGCGTGCCGCCGGTGGCCGTGGCGAGGGCGCCGCCGGAGCGGAGCTGGAAGGTGTTGCCGGTGGGCGGCTCCGGGTCCGGGTCCGGGCCGCCGGGGTCGGTGCCGGTCCCGGTCGCGGTGGAACGCGCGGGGACGGTGAGCGTCTTGCCGTCGGAGAAGGTCACCGTGCGGGCCGTGGAACCGTGGTTGTGGGCGGCGTAGGTGCGGGTGCCGTTCCTGGTGAACACCGCCGACGTGGGCAGGTCGCCGGTGACCGACGGGTCGGGGGCGCCGAGGGCGTCCAGGGTGGTGATCCAGTGGTAGGTGTGCGCCTTGGACTCGCCCGCCTCCGGTGTGTATCCGGCGTTGCCGGCGTCCCACTTCGACTTCGCGGCGGCCGGGTCGGCCAGTGACTGGAACTCCCAGAGGATGTCGCGCCATTCGACGGCGGGCCCGCCGTTCTCGCGTTCCATCTCGGCGATGTTGCGCCGGATGGCCTCCTTGTGCCCGGCGAGGTGCGGGGACCCGCCCGCGGTCACGGGCAGGACGTTGATGCCGTGGATCTCCTCGGGGTTGGCGGTCCACCAGGTGGAGTACGCCCCGCCGCTGCCCCACACCATGCCGACCGTGTCGTGGGTGAAGGAACCGGGGAAGACCTGCTGGTCGGCGTCGAACCAGTACTGGGCGATCGCCTCGCTTTCGGTGGCGAGCAGGTAGCTGCCGAGATCGCGCAGCTGGGTGTTGCCGGTGGCCGAGCCCCAGAGCACGAGCGCCGCACTGAGGTTGGTGGACTCCGAGGAGGACTCCTGGTTGTTGCCGGCGGCGAAGCCCTGGTGGCCGGAGGCCCAGCTGTGACCGGCGTAGACGTCGAAGCCGCGCAGGAAGGGGAAGGCGCTGTCGGTGCGGCTCGGGTTGGCGGTGTCGCGGATCAGGGCCTTGACCATGCCGCCCCAGGCGGAGTCGGCGGCCCAGGAGGCGTCGTACTGGGCGACGATCGCGGCCGCGTACACGTAGTAGCCGTAGTGGAAGTGGTGGTCGTTGAGTTCGGCGTCGCTGCCGTAGGAGGCGGGGTAGCCGGTGAGGGTCTTCCAGTCCTTGTCGTACGAGAACTCGCTCGCCCCGCCCGCGGTGAACCACTCCTGGAGGCGGCCCTTGAGCAGGCCGACGAGCTTGTCGCGGACCGCGGTCTCACCGATCTGGTCGGCGAGCGGGACGAGTTGGGCGAGCTTGCCCAGCGCCTTGCCGGTCCAGTAGGTGTCCGTGGCTCCGGAGAACGGGTCGGAGGCGTTGGCCACCTCGGACAGGTAGGCGCGCAGCCGGGAGGTGTCGACCGCGTCGGTCCTCGGCATTCCGGGCAGGACCGGGGCGGCCTTCTGGCGGGTGGTGAAGGATGCGCCCTCCCTGACCTTCATGGTGCCGCGGGGGGAGACGTAGGTGTACGGCGTGAGGGCATCGGTGGTGTGCAGCCACTGATGCCGGTAGAGGGCCTGGAGGGTGCCGCGTTCGGTGCCTTCCTTGGCCTCGGTGATCAGCCTGTACGTGGCGCCGACCGTGCCGCCGGAAGCGCTCCAGTCGACCTGCGATCCGGTGACGAAGCTGAACGCGTACTTGCGGAAGGTCGCGAGCGCGTCGGCGGAGGGCAGTACGGCGAGGGAGAAGTAGTCCTTGCCTCCGAGGCCGGCGGTGATCGTGGTGCCGGAGACGTTCCAGTCGCTGCCCGTCGGCGCGAAGAGGGCGTAGTGGTGGCCGCCGACCGTGATGCCGAGGGTGTTGCCCTGGTCGGCGAAGACGGTCGGCGGGGCCGCGGTGGTGATCTGCGCGTTGCCGCCGGAGCCCTGGGCGTAGACGAAGGGCATGCCGTGGCCGATGGTGGTCCGCAGGGTCCGGTTGCCGTCGGACCAGTACGGGGTGACCGTCCAGTCCGACCAGGCGTCGGCCTTGGTGTCGGGCGAGTTGAGTCCGCTCAGCCCCAGGGTGAGGTCGCGTTTGTGCGCGTACTCGTACTGGCGGCCCTCGCCGACGACGGTGGGGCTGGTCGGGTAGCCGACCTCCAGGCCGCCGGAGACGGCCTGGTACGTGAGCGGGTGGCCGTACATGGGGGTGGAGTACGGGTTGTCGCCGTAGCGCTGGAAGGCGAGGGAGGACCACCAGTCGTTGGTGGGTACGGGTCTGTCCTTGGCGGCCTGCGTGACCTTCGGGGTGACCGGCGCGCCGGTGTTGGTCGTGGGGCCGGTCGTGCCCGGCGGCCGGGTGTCGGAGTAACTCCCGGCTCCTACCGGGACGGTGGCGGCCGCCGCCGGACTCGCGGCAGGGCCGAGACCCACGGCCGCCAGGGCGGCGGCCAGGACCACCGCAGCGGCCGGCCGTGATCGGGGAGTTGGCATGGGGTGCACCTCGTGTTGTCGGGGACGGGCTCGTCGGCGGCGGCCGTGAGCCGAAGGGGAAGTGCTCTGGTGTCGCGGCGGAACCGCTGTGTGTGTGTGGGGGGGTGGAGAGGTGTTTGAGAGCGCTCTCAGATGGCGGAAAAGTATGAGTTCTGAATTCAACTGTCAATACATCGCGCAGCGGAGAGGCGCTGGCGGCACCGAACGGAAGACTCGCCGGGAGCTCGTCGCGGTTCTCTCTTCAAGTCTTGACGGAAAGACGATGCGGTCACGGTCCCGCCGCGCGGGGCGGCAACGAACGGGGCAGCGCGGTGGCGGACAGCCGCTCCGACGATCCAGCGCGAGCGGACCACCGTCCTCATCGGCACCCCGAACGCGTTCGTCAACCCGGCGCAGGCCGTTCCCGACTTCGTCGGCTTCGACCTCCCGTCGGGGGGCCTGTACGGGATGAGTGAGACAAGACCGGTGGGGGCCTCGCCCTCCCCGGCCGAGCAGGTGGCGAAGGCCGGGGAGACGGGCGCGGCGGCATGCCCGGCGCGGGCCTGCGGGTGGTGCGGCCGGACGGCACGGACGCCGGGTCCGGGGAGACCGCGGAGCCGGCTCAGGCCCCGCCGGCGGTGGGCGGCTGATCCCGGACGCCGGCGGTGGGCGGCCGGCCCCGCCCCTGGTACTGCGCCGGCCGCGCCCCGCATAGGGTCTTGGCATGGCCGACGATCAGGGACAGAGCACACGGAGAGGGCCGGGGCGCCCGCGCCAGGCGCACGTCACCCGCGCCGTCCTCGACGCCGTGGTCGACCTGGTCGCGGAGAGCGGGATGGGCGCCCTGACCATGGACGCCGTGGCGGCCCGCGCCGGGGTGAGCAAGCCGGCCATGTACCGGCGCTGGCCCACCAAGCAGGATCTGGTCATCGCCGCCGCGGAGTCACGCATCGGCCCGCTGACCGTGCCCGACATGGGCGATTTCCGGGCGGAGCTCCGTGCCGTGCTGACCGCACGCATGGAGGCCTACCGGCAGCCCGGCGTCGACCGGCTGCTGGCCGGGGTGATCGGCGCCGCCGCGGAGGCGGGGGCCGAGCCCGGCGCCTACCGCGCCTACACCTCCCGCGTGATGAGCGAGACGCGTCACCTGCTGGAACGCGGGGTCGCGCGCGGTGACGTCCGGCCGGACGTCGACGTGGCCGACGCCGCGACGCTCGTGGCGGCGTCCCTGGTCTTCCGCATGGTCGGTGAGCAGCGGACGCCGGACGAAGCGCTCGTCGAATCGATGGTGGACCTGATCGGCCGGGCGGTCGGCACCCGGCCGTAACCCGGCCGCCGTCCCTCCGCGTCCACCCCCACCCCCACCCATGCCCGGCCGCCGTCGCTCGCGCGCACGCCGGGCCGTCGCCCCGTGCGCCGCTCCGCTCCGCCCTGCCCGGAGTGCCGGCCGCTCAAGCGCACGGAGCGCGCTCACGAAACCCGCGCCGAAACGACTCGCCCCGACCCCTTGCCCTGCCACGATCCAATATCGATACTGCCGGTTACGTAATCCGTCCGCTGCCGGGAGGTACCCCATGCAGGCCGTCGCATCGACCCCTGTGGCCAACCCCAAGCCCGTGCTCGACAAGCCCCTCATGCACTACGGCAGCCGCGTCCTGGACCGGCTCGCCCCCGGTGCGGAGCAGTTCGCGTACCGGCTGCTGGAGGTCTCCCCGCTCACCCCGCACTTCGGTGCCGTGCTCGGCGGCGTCGACCTGACCCGGCCGGTCACCGACGAACTCGCCGCGGAACTGCGCCAGGCGCTGCTCGAGTGGAAGGTGATCTTCTTCCGCGGCCAGCGCGGCTTCACCGCCGAGCACCAGCTCGCCCTGTCCGGCGTCTGGGGACCGCCCGAGCCGAACCCGTTCTTCGCGCGGACCGGGACCCCGGGCATCTCCCGGCTCGCCAAGGACGCCAAGGCCGCGGGCAACAAGAACATCTGGCACAGCGACCACTCGTTCATGGCCAACCCGTCGCTCGGCGCCGTACTGCGCGCGGTGGACGTGCCGGCGGCGGGCGGCGACACCATGTGGGCGGACATGGCCGCCGCCTACGACAACCTGCCCGACGACCTGAAGGAGCGGATCGAGGACCTCACCGCCGTCCACGACTGGGAGGCCAGCTGGGGTGCCCTCATGACCGACGAGCAGAAGGCCGCCTTCCGGGAGAGCTGGCCGCGGGTCGAGCACCCCGTCGTCGTGCGCCACCCGCGCAGCGGCCGCCGGACCCTGTACGTGAACGAGCCGTTCACCCGCCGCATCAACGGCCTGTCCGGGGCGGAGAACCGCGAACTCCTCGACATCCTGGTCCTCCAGGCGCGCGTCCCGGAGTTCCAGGTCCGCTTCCACTGGGAGCCCGACTCCGTCGCCGTCTGGGACAACATCGCCACCCAGCACTACGCGGTCAACGACTACTTCCCGCGGCGCAGGGTGATGGAGCGCGTCGCCATCGCCGGAGTCCCGCTGTCCTGACCGGCCCTCCCCCTCTTCCCCAGGAGCCCCCATGACCGCGGTACCCACCGTGCCCCAGCACCCCACGGGGACAACCGAGGCCACCGGCAGCGACCGGCGTGCCTGGACGGTGACCGTGCTGCTCGTGGTCTTCATGATGGTCAACTTCGCGGACAAGTCGGTCCTCGGCCTCGCCGCCGACGAGATCCGCGCCGATCTCCATCTGAGCGCCACCCAGTTCGGTCTCGCCAACAGCGCGTTCTTCCTGCTCTTCTCCGTGGCCGCGGTCGTGGTCGGGCTCGCCGCCGACCGGATGTCGCCGAAGCTGCTGATCCTGGTGATGGCCGTCCTGTGGTCCGTGGCCCAGGTCCCCGCGGCGATCGGCGGCGGTCTCGCCGTGCTGGTCGCCTCGCGGGTCTTCCTGGGCGCGGCGGAGGGCCCCGCCTTCCCCGTAGCCCAACAGGCCACGCTGGCCTGGTTCCCCGACCACCGGCGCAACCTGCCCGGCGCCCTGATCACCCTCGGCGTCACGCTCGGCGTGATCGTCTCGGCGCCCGGCCTGTCATGGGTGATCCAGCACCACGGGTGGCGGGCCGCGCTGTGGGTGCTCGTCGCCGTGGGGGCCGTGTGGGCCGCGGCCTGGGCCGTTCTCGGCGCGGACGGCCGGCACCGGACCGTCACGGCCGCGGCCGCCCGGCCCGAGAAGGTGCGGGCGACCGTGCCGTACCGGAGGATCTTCGCCAGCCGCACCTGGATCGGCGCCACCCTCGCGTACTTCACCAGCTACTGGACCGTGGCACTGATGCTGGTCTGGCTGCCCTCCTACCTGCGGGGCGGCCTCGGCTACTCGGCCCACACGGCCGGCACCGTCGTCGCCGCGCCGTGGACGATCGGCGCCGTCGTGCTCCTCGCGCAGGCGGGCGTCACCGGCCGGCTGATGCGGCACGGCGTCGGCAGCCGCCGCGCCCGGGGCTGGGTGGGCGGCTGGCTCCTCGCTCTCGGCGCCGCCTGCTGCCTGGCGCTGCCGCTCGCCGGCGGCACGACCGCGAAGACCGTGCTGGTCGCGCTCGGCTTCGGCTTCGGCGGCTCGTACGCCACGATCGCCGCCACCACCGTCGCCGAACTGGCCCCGCCGTCCCGCGAGGGCGGCGCCCTGGGCACCATGAACGCGGTGGTGACGGCGGCCGGTCTCGCCGCGCCCGCCCTCGTCGGGGCGCTCGTCGACGCCCAGGGCGCCGACGGCTACCAGAGCGCGGTCCTGCTGTCCGGGCTGCTCCTCGCCGTGGGCGCCGCCGCTTCCTTCGTGCTCGTCGACCCGGCACGGGACATCGCCCGGCTGACCCGCTGACGCCACCCTCTCCCCGCCCCTTGAGGAGTTCCCCTTGACCACCGCACCCTCACTCGACACCGCTCCCCTCGACCGGGCCGTCGCCGACCTGCGCGAGCACGCGGCCTCCTGGACCGCGACGCCGCTCGCCGAGCGGATCGGCCTGCTGGAGCGGATGCTCCCCCGCATCGGCGACGGGGCGCCCGCCATGGTCGCCGAGTCGGCCCGCGCCAAGGGCTACGACGCCTCGTCCGACCGGTCCGCCGAGGACTGGGTCGCCGCGCCCTGGGCGCTGGCGCAGACCGTGGGCGCGTATCTGCACGTGCTGCGCCGGCTGGCCGCCGGGCTCGGTCCGGTGCCCGCAAAGGCCGTCCGCACCCGCGACGGCCGCACCGTCGTCGACGTCTTCCCCGCCACGACCGCCGACCGCCTGCTGCTGAGCGGTTTCACCGCCGAGGTGTGGACGCCGCCGGGCACGACCCGCGAGCAGGTCCTGGCCCGCGCCGCGGGCGAGTACCGCGGCCGGCCCGGCGAACCGGCCGTCGCGCTGGTGCTCGGCGCCGGGAACGTCCCGGCGATCACCCCGCTCGACGTGCTGCACAAGCTGTACGCGGAGGGCCAGGTCGTCCTCGCCAAGATGAACCCGGTCAACGCCTGTCTGCGCCCGCACTTCGAGAAGGTGTTCACCGAGTTCGTGGAGCGCGGCTGGGTCCGCTTCGTCGACGGGGGCGCCGCCGAGGGGGCGTACCTCACCGCTCACGACGACGTCGACACCATCCACGTCACCGGCAGCGAGCGCACGCACGACGCCATCGTGTGGGGCACCGGCGCGCGGGGCGAGAAGCGCCGGCGCGCGGACACCCCGCTCAACGACAAGCCGTTCACCAGCGAACTGGGCGGCGTCAGCCCCTGCATCGTGACGCCGGGCCCGTGGAGCGCCGCGGACTTCCGCTTCCAGGCCGAGCACATCGTCACCAGCAAGCTGAACAACTCCGGCCACAACTGCGTCGCCACCCAGATCCTGCTCCTGCCCCGCCACTGGGACGGCACCGAGCGGCTGCTCGCCGAGATCCGCCGGGTCCTCGGCGAGCTCCCGCGGCGCGGCGCCTACTACCCCGGCGCCGCCGACCGCCTCGCCGCCGTGGCCCGCGCGCACCCGGAGGCCGAGACCTACGGCGACGACAGCACCGTCCTGGTCCCGGACATCGCCGACGCGGACGACCCGATGCTCACCCACGAGGTGTTCGCCGGCGCCCTGGGAGTGGTCCGCCTGCCGGGCGAGGACGTGACCGGCTTCCTGCGCGCGGCCACCGGGTTCGCCGACGACAGGCTGCCCGGCTCCCTCGGCGCCACGCTCCTCGTCCACCCCCGCACCGAGCGCACCCACCGCGCCGCCGTGGACGAGGCCGTCGCAGCGCTGCGCTACGGCACGCTGGGCGTCAACTGCTGGTCGGCGTTCGGCTTCCTCCTCGGCTACACCCCGTGGGGGGCCTTCCCCGGCCACGACCGCCGGGACATCGGCAGCGGCGTCGGCTTCGTGCACAACGCGTATCTGCTCCAGGACGTGGAGAAGACGGTGCTGCGCGCCCCGTTCGCACCCGCGCCGCGCGGCCTGTTCACCGGCTCACCGTCACTGTCGCCACGCCCTCCGTACTACGTCACCAACCGCACGGGACGTACGACGATGGCCCGGCTCACCGCGTACGCCACGGACCCCAGGCCCACCCGGCTGCCCGGCATCTTCACGTCGGCCCTGCGCGGCTGAGCCGGAGGACGACGTACTCGTCGACGACGCGGGTGTCATGGCGGATTCGCGTGCCCGCATTCCGGCTTTTCGTACAGCGATACTTTCGAGCCGGTGTGAATTCTGGATTGGGTAAGTATCGCAGAATTCGTTCACTCGACTGCCGCGCATCCGACGGACAAGGCAGACGTTAATTCGGATATGACCAAGGAAAACGGGGAATTGGTGACGCTTGGCCCATACACCTATCGGCCTGGCAGAAACCACTGGCCGTCACCGAGCGACGGAACTCTGACCAGAGGCGGACTCCCCGTCCCGCTCCGGGTGACGGAGCCCGTGCTGCGGCGTTTCCTGGACGTCATGGCCGACCTCGAGGCCGGCTTCGCCGAGCGCTGGGGGCGGTCCCAGGGGGCCCTGACGTGCACCCGGGCGGAGTGATCCGGGACGTCATGCACGAGGAACAGTTCCAGCATCACCTGTCCTACGGCGAGGGCCGATTCAGTTCCACGGGAACCGGACGGCACCGCGCCCCCGAACAGGCCTTCCAGGAAACCCTGGTCCCGCCGGAACCCGGCTGGGACCCCGCCGAAGAGCTCGCCTTCCTGCTCCAGGACGCGATCGAGCAGCAGCCCCCCTCGCCGCACGCCCCGGACGCCTCGGCCCTCGCCCCCGTGCCCGGCACACCGCTGAGCAACCTGCAGGAGATCACGGCCGAGCTGCCGCCGTTGCGGGAGACGCCCACGAGTCACCGCAGGGTCCGCAGAAGGGTGAGCCGGCTGCGCGCCGCGAGCCTGTTCGTGGCGGCGCTCGCCGCGGTCATCGCGGCCTCGGTGAGCCTGTTCGGCGGCATGGTGGCCTACGAGCCCCTGCGCCTGGCAGCCGTGACCCGCACCCGCGGCAGCGTCGTGTCCTGGTGGCCGCTGCTGGTCTACGGGCCCTGGCTGGTGGCGTCGCTGGCCGTGCTGCGGTCCGCGCTGCACCAGCGCCGCGCGGTCCATTCCTGGGCGGTGGTCCTGCTGTTCTCGGCCATCGCGATGCTGCTGTGCGTCGCCCAGGCGCCCAGGACGCTCAGCGACGCGGCGGCCGCCGCCCTGCCGGGGCTGGCCTCGCTGGTCTGCTTCCAGCAGATCGTCCGGCAGATCACGCTGACCCGCCCGCCCCGGCGGGCGGTGGTGCCGCGCCACCGGCAACGCGACACGTCCGGGCCGGGCGCCGGGACGGCCGGTCCGGCGTCCCCGGACCCGGTGGCCCTGCCGCAGCAGCGGCAGAACCCTCCGCGCTCGCCGCGGCCCGGCGCCGAGACGAGGAAGCGCCCCTGACCACGGCCGACCGCCGATGCCGCGGGCCCCCGCACCGACGTGGTGCGGGGGCCCGCGGCGTCGGGGCTCAGCCCTGGACCAGGGTCACGTCCTGGCCGTGGCGCGCGTGGAAGCTGGGCAGCGGCACGATGCCCATGGGGCGCAGCTCCATCAGGGTGGCTTCGACGTGGGCCGCGCCGGGCTTGAGGGTGACCGAGTCGGGCGTGCCCGTGTTGACCCAGCGGTGCTCCAGTCCGTCGCAGACCGCGCGGGTGCCGCCGACGCCGTACCGGACCGACGGGTCGCTCTGGCTGACCGTGGAGCTGACGTAGACGGGGCCGGTGCCCGCGGTGCAGCGGTAGGTGCCGGACAGGGTGACGGTGCCGTCCGCGGCGATGCGGCCGGTCGGGTCGACCGTCACCGACTCCGCGACGTGGCGGGTGTCGTGCGGGGCCGCCGTCGCGGCGGGGGCGGCCAGCAGGAACAGGGCGGCGCCGGCGGCCGAGGCGAGGGCCGCGGATCGTACGGGCATGGGGGACCTCCCGGTCGGGTGGGAATGGGGGTTCCACTGGTACCGGGCGGACGGGCCGACGGGGGTGACCGTCACCCCTTCGGTGGCGAGTCCCGTCCGGCCCCGCACGATGGCGAGTCCCGTCCGGCCCCGCACGCTGGCGGGTCCGCTCCGGCCGTCGTGGAACGGTCGCCGGGTTGTCCGGGTGTTGTCACGCTTGCCGCCCGGGTCTTGGCGGCGGCTCGGCGCGGGGCGCACGGTCTGTGCATGCGACGGTCCCGACGACGGGACGGTCTCCCGATGTGGAGGTGCGCCATGTGTACCCACCGGTCCTCCTGCCCCGCCGCCGGCTCCCCCGCCGCGCGACCGGCGTCCGCGCACGTCGTCGCCGCCCACCCCGAGCAGGGGTGGAGCCTGCTGTGCGACGGCACGATCGTCTTCGACGACACCGGCGAACTGCGGCCCGACGGCCGGGTGGTCGGGCCGCGCCGGGTGCCGTCCGGGCGGCCGGCGATCGCGGCCTGACCGGCCTCGCCCGGGACGGCGGTCAGGACTTCTCGGCGATGAACTCCCGCAGCAGCGAGGCGAGCAGCTCCGGCTGGTCCTCGGCGACGAGTGTCCGGGTGTCCTCGATCTCCACGAGCCGTCCCCGCGGGAGCAGTTCGGCCAGCCGTCGGCCGTGGGCGCGGGGCATCATCAGGTCCTCGGTCGCCCAGACCACGAGCGCGGGCCGCTCGAAGCGCCGCAGCCCCTGGGCGGCCGCCAGCAGTTCGTCACGGCGCACGTGCGTGTTGTAGTGCCGGAAGTCGCGCCGGATCGCGGGGTCGGTCCGCAGCGGGCGCAGCCAGCCGTCGACGATCGCGTCCGGCACGGGCCGCTTGGTGAGCGCGCCGATGCCGACGGGGAGCCGGCGCAGCGGCTTCAGTCCGAGCACGCGGACCAGCAGGGACACGCCGCCGGGCAACCGGCAGACGGCGCCGATCATCTTCCCGGGCAGTCCCGGCGGGTAGTTGTCGAAGGCCTCGCACGCGACGAGGGCCAGCCGCGCCAGGCGCTCGGGGTGCCGGGCCGCCACCGTCTGGGCCCGTCCGCAGTCGTTCTCGACCAGGGTGACGTCCCTCAGGTCGAGGCGGTCGAGGAACTCGGCGATCAGCTCGTTGACCAGGTCCGGTGTGGGCGGCCGGGACATGGGCCCGCGGTGGGCGCCGTAGGGCAGGGTGGGGGCGACGACCCGGTGGTCGGTGCGCAGGTCGGCGATCACGTGGCGCCAGACGGTCGCGTCGTGGACCAGTCCGTGCAGGAGGACGACGACCGGGCCGTCGCCGCCGGTGTCCTCGTACTCGATGGTTCCCGCGGTCAGTTCGATGTCCGGCATGCCGGAACTCTAGGGTCTGCGGGTCCTCTAGGGCAGTACGGCGAATCCGTCGAGTTCCACCAGCGCCCGCTCGTCCCACAGGCGTACGACCTCCACGACCGCCATCGCCGGGTAGTCGCGGCCGGCCAGCCGGCGCCAGGTGCGGCCGAGTTCGGCGGCGTGGGTGCGGTAGGCGGCGACGTCCGTGGCGTAGACGGTGACGCGGGCGAGGTCGGCGGGGGTGCCGCCGGCGGCGTGCAGGGCGGTGAGGAGGTTGGTGAGGGCCTGCTCGAACTGGGCGGGGAGGGTGTCGCCGGTGACCTTGCCGTCGGTGTCGAGGGCGGTCTGGCCGGCCAGGAACACGACGCGGGTGCCGGTGGCGACGACGGCGTGGGAGAAGCCGGTGGGCGGGGAGAGTTCGGGCGGGTTCAGCCGTTCGGCGGTCACCTTCCGGTCTCCTCGGTCGTCGCGTCCAGGGTGCGGTACAGCTCCTTGGCGATGATGCCGCGCTGCACCTCGCTCGCGCCCTCGTAGACGCGCGGGGCGCGCACCTCCCGGTAGAGGTGTTCGAGGAGGTGGCCGCGGCGCAGGGCACGGGCGCCGTGCAGCTGGACGGCGCGGTCGACGACGTACTGGGCGGTCTCGGTGGCGAGGAGTTTGGCCATCGCGGAGCGGCGCGGGACGTCCGGCGCGCCCTCGTCGTACGCCGTGGCCGCCGCGTACACCATCAGGCGGGCCGCCTCGGTGCGCAGGGCCATCTCGGCCGTCTGGTGGGCGACGGTCTGCAGGTCGCGCAGTCTGCCGCCGAAGGCCTCGCGGGCGGTGGTGTGCGCGAGGGTGGCGTCGAGGGCCGCCTGCGCCATGCCGACGGCGAAGGCGCCGACGCTGGGGCGGAACAGGTTGAGGGTGCCCATGGCGACCCGGAAGCCGCGGTCGGGCTCGCCGAGGACGTCGTCGGGGGTGACGGGGACGGCGTCGAAGGCGAGGGCGCCGATGGGGTGCGGGGAGAGCATGTCGAGGGGGGTGCCGGTGAGGCCGGGGCGGTCGGCGGGCACGAGGAAGGCGGTGACGCCGCGGGCGCCGGCGCCGGGGGTGGTGCGGGCGAAGACGGTGTAGAAGTCGGCCTCGGGGGCGTTGGAGATCCAGCACTTCTCGCCGGTGAGCCGCCAGGCGGCGGGGCCGTCGCGGTGGGCGGCCAACGAGGCACCGGCAGGCCCAGCGGACCGGGCGGCAGGCCCTTCGGTGTCCCCGGCCGGTCGAATCGCCCGCCCGCCGGGCCGCGGGACGGCGGAGCCGGGAGCCCCACCCCGTCCCGTGCCGGTTCCTCCGGCGTCCGGTGGCGGGTTCGCCTCCGGGCCGCGCTCCGCGCCACGCTCTTCGGGGTCGGGTGCGTCGGCGTCCGCCCGGTCCCTGGCCGGTTCCGCCGCGAGGGTCAGCGCCGCCGCGTCCGAGCCGGCGTCGGGCTCGCTGAGGGCGAAGGCGGCGACCGCGCTGCCGTCGCTCACCCGGGGGAGCCAGCGGGCGCGCTGGGCCTCGCTGCCGTGGGCGTGCACCGGGTGGGCGCCGAGGCCCTGGAGGGCGAGGGCGGTCTCGGCCTCCGTGCAGGCGTGGGCCAGGGACTCGCGCATCAGACAGAGGTCGAGGGCGCCCGAGGTGAACAGGCGGGGCAGCAGCCCGAGGGTGCCGAGTTCGGCGAGGAGGGCGCGGTTCACGCGGTCCGGCTCGCCCTTCTCGGCCAGCGGGCGCAGCCGTTCGGCGGCCAGGGCGCGAACCTCGGCGCACCAGGCGAGTTGTTCCGGTTCGAGCGAGAATGCGGTCATCGACGGTCCCTTCCCCTGCCACGTCCCCCGCTACGACCCGCGCCGCGTCCCGGTCTCCCGCACGCCGGGCCACACCCGAGGCTATCGCGCACCGTTGACTGTCGTCACCAACACGATACGCTCGTTGCGCGAGCCCACCACGACAAAGGGGGCGAACCGCCATGGCGCAGACGCACCGCGCGGAGCCGCACCGCTCCGGCCACGTCGACACCTTCGCGCGCGAACACCTGCCGCCCCCCGACCAGTGGCCCGAGCTCCGCTTCGACCTGCCGGAGCTGCGCTACCCCGCCCGGCTGAACTGCGCGGCCGAGCTGCTCGCCGGCCCGCCCGACGACCGCCCGGTCTTCCGCACCGCGTCCGGGGACGACTGGACGTACGGGCGGTTGCGGGACCGCGTCGACCGGCTCGCCCGCCTCCTCACCGGGGACCTCGGGGTCGTCCCGGGCAACCGGGTGCTGCTGCGCGGCCCCACCACCCCGTGGCTGGCGGCCTGCTGGCTGGCGGTGCTGAAGGCGGGCGCGGTGGCGGTCACCGTGCTGGCCCAGCAGCGCCCGCACGAGCTGCGCGCGGTCTGCGAGATCGCCCGGGTGCGCCACGCGCTGTGCGACGTCCGGTCCGTCGACGACCTCGCCAAGGCGGAGGTGCCGGGGCTGCGGATCACGACGTACGGCGGGGACGCGCCCGACGATCTGCTGACCCGCGCGGAGGCCGGCACGGAAGCCGGCGGGGAGGCCGGCGCGGCGCCGGGTACGCCGTACCCGGCCGCGGACACGGCGGCCGACGACGTGGCGCTGATCGCGTTCACCTCCGGCACCACCGGCCGGCCCAAGGGCTGCGTGCACTTCCACCGCGACGTGCTGGCGATCGCCGACACCTTCTCCGCGCACGTGCTCCGGCCGCGCCCGGACGACGTCTTCGCGGGCAGTCCGCCGCTCGGCTTCACCTTCGGTCTCGGCGGACTGGTGATCTTCCCGATGCGCGCGGGGGCGAGCGCGCTGCTGCTCGAACAGGCGGGCCCCCGGCAGCTGTTGCCCGCCGTCGCCGAGCACCGGGTGTCGGTGCTGTTCACCGCGCCGACGGCGTACCGCGCGATGCTCGACGAGCTGGACGCCCACGACGTCACCAGCCTCCGGCGCTGTGTCTCGGCGGGCGAGAACCTGCCCGCGGCCACCTGGCGGGCCTGGTACGAACGCACCGGACTGCGCATCATCAACGGCATCGGCGCCACCGAGCTGCTGCACATCTTCGTCTCCGCGGCCGACGGCGACATCAGGCCCGGCACGACCGGCGTCCCGGTGCCGGGTTGGCACGCGCGCGTGCAGGACGAGTCCGGGGCGCCGGTGCCCGACGGGGAGCCGGGGCTGCTGGCGGTGCGGGGACCGGTGGGCTGCCGGTACCTCGCCGATCCGCGGCAGCGGGAGTACGTGCGCGACGGGTGGAACATCACCGGGGACACCTATGTGCGGGAGCCCGACGGGTACTTCCGGTACGTGGCCCGCGCCGACGACATGATCATCTCCGCCGGGTACAACATCGCCGGGCCCGAGGTGGAGGACGCCCTGCTGCGCCACCCGGACGTGGTGGAGGCGGCGGTGGTGGGCCGGCCCGACGCGCACCGCGGGCAGGTGGTGGTCGCCCACGCGGTGCTGCGGGAGGGCGCCGAGCGGGACGCCGACGCGCTGCGCGCCTTCCTCCGGGCGGAGCTGGCGCCGTACAAGTGCCCGCGCGAGATCCACTTCCCGGACGCGCTGCCGCGCACGGCGACCGGGAAGCTCCAGCGCTACCGGCTGCTCCCGCCTCCCGACCGTCCCCGGGGCGACCAGGCGTGATGACGACAACCTAAGATGATCAACGTGTCCGAGCAGCACGCGCAGCACGCCCCGAGGTCCCTGATCGTCACGCTCTACGGCGCGTACGGCCGCTTCGCGCCGGGCCCCGTGCCCGTCGCCGAGCTGATCCGGCTGCTGGCCGCGGTCGGCGTGGACGCCCCCTCCGTGCGCTCGTCGGTGTCCCGGCTGAAACGGCGCGGGCTGCTGCTGCCCGCCCGCACGGCCCGGGGTGCGGCCGGTTACGAACTCTCCCCGGAGGCCCGGCAACTGCTGGACGACGGGGACCGGCGCATCTACGCCACGGCCCCCTACGAGGACGAGGGCTGGGTGCTCGCGGTGTTCTCGGTGCCGGAGTCGCAGCGGCAGAAGCGGCACGTGCTGCGCTCCCGACTGGCGGGCCTGGGCTTCGGCACCGCGGCCCCCGGCGTGTGGATCGCGCCCGCCCGCCTGTACGGGGAGACCCGGCACACGCTGGGGCGCCTGGGCCTGGACTCCTACGTGGACTTCTTCCGCGGTGAGCACCTGGGTTTCACGCCGACCGCCGAGGCGGTGGCCCGCTGGTGGGACCTGGCCGCGGTCGCCAAGGAGCACGAGGCGTTCCTCGACCGCCACGCGCGCGTGCTGCGCGACTGGGAGCGCCGGGCCGACACCCCGCCCGAGGAGGCGTACCGCGACTACCTCCTCGCGCTGGACTCCTGGCGCCACCTGCCCTACGCCGACCCGGGCCTGCCCGCCCGGCTGCTGCCCGAGGGGTGGCCCGGCACCCGCTCGGCGGCCGTCTTCCACGCGCTGCACGAGCGGCTGCGTGACGCGGGGGCGGTCTACGCCGCGCTCGACACCCCGCCCGGTCAGTGACTTCCATCACATCTTACGATGATCATGGAACCCTCAGCCCTCTCAGGCCCTCTTCTCAGGTTCGTCACCTACCGTGCGGACGCATGAGTCTCGCACGCAACTTGAACCGGGTCCTCACCGCCACCACCGGCCTCCAGGTACGGAGAGCGCCCCACCGAGCGAGGGGGAACAAGAAGGCGTCCGCCGCGCCGGAACCCGCCCAGCGGCCCGCGCCCGCCCAGCGGCCCGCGCCCCCCTACCGGTGTCCGTCGGCCGAGGAGCTGGCGACCGAGCGGCTGCTGCGGCAGCCCGTCTTCATCATCTCCTCCATTCGTTCCGGCTCCACCCTGCTGCGCATGATGCTGGGCGCCCACCCCCGGCTGCACGCCCCGCACGAGCTGCACCTCGGCCGGATGGAGGTCGTCTGCACCAACTGGTTCTCCCAGCGCGCGATGAGCACCCTCGGTCTGGAGCGCGGCGACCTGGAGCACCTGCTGTGGGACCGCGTCATGCATCGGGAGCTGACCCGGTCCGGCAAGGACTTCGTCGTGGAGAAGACCCCCGCCAACGTCTACATGTTCCAGCGGCTGAGGGACTGCTGGCCCGACGCTCGCTTCGTCTTCCTGCTGCGCCACCCCGAGTCGATCGCCCGCTCCTGGCACGAGAGCGACCCCGTCAAGCGGCCGTACGACAAGGCCGTCGGCGACGTGCTGCCCTACGTGAACGCCGTCGAGGAGGCCCGCACGGCCGACCCCGAGGGCTTCACCGTGCGCTACGAGGACATCACCGGCGCCCCCGAGCGGGAGATGCGCCGCGTGTGCGCGTTCCTGGGCGTCGACTACGACCCGGCCATGCTCGAGTACGGCCGCAAGAGCGACAGCGAGCTGGTCCGGGGCCTCGGCGACTGGCGGGACAACATCCGCACCGGCACGGTCCAGCCGGGCCGCGCGCTGCCCGCCGAGGACGAGATCGCCGGACCGCTGCGCCCGGTGAGCGCGGCCTGGGGCTACACGTCCTGACGTCCGCCGTGCAGCGTCAGCCTCTGCTTGGGGGCGTCGGTGCGTCCGGTCACCGGGCGGCGGCTGCCCGCCCGGTACGGAGCCGGCCAGACGACGCCCGGCCCCTCGTAGCCCTGCTCGGCCGCCGCGTGCAGCGTCCAGTGCGGGTCGTAGAGGTGGGGGCGGGCGAGCGCGCACAGGTCGGCGCGGCCGGCCAGGATCAGCGAGTTCACGTCGTCCCAGGAGGAGATCGCGCCGACGGCGATCACCGGGACACCCGCCTCGTGCCGGATGCGGTCGGCGTACGGGGCCTGGTACGAGCGCCCGAACTCCGGCCGCTCCTCGGCCACGACCTGCCCCGTGGACACGTCGACGGCGTCGGCGCCGTGCGCCGCGAAGGCGCGGGCGATGGCCACGGCCTCCTCGGGGCTCGTGCCGCCCTCGGCCCAGTCGGTCGCGGAGACGCGCACGGTCATGGGCCGGTCCTCTGGCCATTCGGCGCGTACGGCGTCGAAGACCTCCAACGGGAAGCGGAGCCGTTTCTCCGTTGAACCGCCGTAGGCGTCGGTGCGGCGGTTGGTGAGCGGGGAGAGGAACCCGGAGAGCAGGTAGCCGTGGGCGCAGTGCAGTTCGAGCAGGTCGAACCCGGCCCGTGCGGCGCGGCGGGCGGCGGCCGTGAACTGCTCGCGGACGTCCGTGAGCTGTGCCCGGGTCAGCTCGCGCGGGACCTGGCCGCCCGGCTTGTACGGCAGCGGGGAGGGGGCCACCAGGGGCCAGTTGCCCTCGGGGAGCGATTCGTCCATGCCCTCCCACATCAGCCGGGTCGAGCCCTTGCGGCCGCTGTGCCCGAGCTGCACCCCGATCGCGGTGCCGGGCGCCTGGGCGTGCACGAAGTCCGTGACCCGCCGCCACGCCTCCGCCTGGCGTCCGGTGTAGAGGCCCGCGCAGCCCGGGGTGATGCGGCCCTGCTCGCTGACGCACACCATCTCGGTCATCACCAGTCCGGCGCCGCCCAGCGCCCTCGCCCCCAGGTGGACCAGGTGGAAGTCGCCGGGGACGCCGTCGGTGGCCGAGTACATGTCCATCGGGGAGACGACGACGCGGTTGCGCAGGGTCAGCCCACGCAGCCGGAACGGGGTGAACATCGGGGGTGTGCCGGGCGGGCAGCCGAACTCACGCTCGACGGACTCGGTGAAGCGGGCGTCGCGCAGCCGCAGGTTGTCGTGGGTGACGCGGCGGCTGCGGGTGAGCAGGTTGAAGGCGAAGCGGCGGGGCGGCTGGTCCAGGTACCGGGACACGTCCTCGAACCACTCCAGGCTGGCCTTGGCCGCCCGCTGGGTGGAGGCGACGACGGGGCGCCGCTCCTCCTCGTAGGCGGTGAGCGCCTTTCCGAGCGTGGGCTGTTCCTCCAGGCAGGCGGCGAGCGCGAGGGCGTCCTCGACGGCGAGCTTGGTGCCGGAGCCGATGGAGAAGTGGGCGGTGTGGGCGGCGTCGCCGAGGAGGACGACGTTGCCGTGCGACCAGTGTCCGTTGACGACCGTGCGGAAGGTGGTCCAGGCCGACTTGTTGGACTTCAGCGGGCGGCCGCCGAGGGCGTCGGCGAAGATCTTGGCGCAGCGGGCGGTGGACTCGGCCTCGTCGAGCCCGTCGAAGCCGGCCGCCTTCCAGACCTCCTCGCGCATCTCGACGATGACGGTGGAGGCGTCGGGGGCGTAGGGGTAGCCGTGCAGCTGCATCACGCCGTGCTCGGTCTCGGCGATGTCGAAGCGGAAGGCGTCGAAGGCGAAGTCGGCGGCCAGCCAGATGTAGCGGCAGCGGTGGGGGGCCAGGCGGGGCCGGAACACGTCGCGGTAGGTGTCGCGGGTGGTGCTGTGTACGCCGTCGGCGGCGACGACCAGGTCGTACTCCCGCGCCAGCCGGTCCGGGTGCGGGGCCTCGGTACGGAAGCGCAGGTCGACGCCGAGGGAGCGGCAGCGGTCGTGCAGGATCTCCAGGAGGCGGCGGCGGCCGAGGGCGGCGAAGCCGTGTCCTGTGGAGGTTTGCCGGGTGCCTCGGTGGGTGATGTGGACGTCGTCCCAGCGGACGAAGTCCTGACGCAGGGCCGCGTAGACGACCGGGTCGGCGTGTTCGATGCCGCCCAGGGTCTCGTCGGAGAGGACCACGCCGAAGCCGAAGGTGTCGTCGGGGGCGTTGCGTTCCCAGACGGTGACCTCGCGGTCGGGGGCGAGGCGTTTGAGGAGGGCGGCGGTGTAGAGGCCGCCGGGGCCTCCGCCGATGATCGCGGTGCGCAGGGGGTGGCTTGTCGTCGCGGGCGGGTGCGGCTTCGTTGTGGTTGCTCGCGCCCCGCGGCGGAGCCGCGGATCGGCACTGCCCCGCGCCCCTGAGACCGGCACGCCCCCCTGCGTTGAGGACATGCCCTACCTCCCTTGCCACTTCGGGGGGCGCTTTTCCGTGAAGGCCGCGTGGAACTCGGCGTAGTCCTCGCCGTTCATCAGGAGGGCCTGGGTCGAGGCGTCCAGCTCCACCGCTGCCGCGAGCGGCATGTCCAGCTCTGCCGTGAGGAGGGCCTTGGTCTGGGCGTGGGCGAGGGCCGGGCCGTCGGCCAGGCGGCGGGCGAGGCTCTGGGCGGTCTCGTCGGCGCGGCCCTCGTCGGTCAGCTCGCTGATCAGGCCGATCCGCTCGGCCTCCGGCGCCCGCACCGCGTCGCCGAGCATCAGCAGCCGGGTCGCGTGGCCGAGGCCCACCACCCTGGGCAGAAGGTACGCCGCGCCCATGTCGCCGCCGGAGAGGCCGACGCGGGTGAAGAGGAAGGCGAAGCGGGCGGACGGGTCGGCGACGCGGAAGTCGGCGGCCAGCGCGAGGACCGCACCCGCCCCGGCGGCGACGCCGTGCAGGGCGGCGATCACCGGGAACGGGCACTCCCGTACCGCCCGCACCACCTGGCCCGTCATGCGGTTGAAGTCGAGGAGCTGGGCGGTGTCCATGGAGAGCGTGGCGCCGATGATCTCGTCGACGTCACCGCCGGAGCAGAAACCGCGCCCCTCCCCCGCCAGCACCAGCGCCCGCACGGACCGCTGTCGGGACAGCTCGGCGAGCAGGTCGCGCAGGTCGGCGTAGGCCTCGAAGGTGAGCGCGTTGAGCTTGTCGGGGCGGGCGAGGGTGACGGTGGCGACGCCGTCGGTGAGATCGACGCGCAGGTGCCGCCAGTCGGGGGTGGGGGCGGCGGAGCCGGTGAAGGGACTCATGACACTCGAAGTTATCACCGTTCTGTGACTGTCGTCACGGGTGCGCGATAGAGACGGCGGGCCCGTGAGTGCCGGGCCGAAGGTCCCGTTCGGTGCCCGTCGAACGGCTCTGCCGGTGGCGCCGTACCATTCATAAGGTTGAAAGCAGGACAGGACCGCCTGCTCCACGAAACGGACCCGCCGTGCACGATCACCCTTCCGCCCCCACCTCCTGGCGCATCGCGCTGCCGCACTCCGCCGCGGCCGTGCCGGTGGCCCGTGCCCTGGTGCGTACGGCGCTGGCCGAGCGGGAGCACACGGCCGACGGCGACACCGCGGAGCTGCTCACGGCGGAGCTGGTGGCGAACGCCGTCGAGCACACCGCGGGCGGGTCGCCGATCGAGCTGGTCGTGGAGCTGATGCCGACCAGCTGCCAGGTGGAGGTCCACGACCCGGATCCGTCGCCGCCCGGCGACCTCACCCGGCCCGGCATGGAGCCGCCCGATCCCTGGCAGGAGCACGGGCGCGGTCTGCTGCTGATCCGCGCCCTCAGCTCGTCCTGCGGTCACCGGCCCACCGGGGCGGGCAAGGCGGTCTGGTTCAGGCTTCCTGCGATACCCGCTCAGCGGGGTCCCGCGGAGTGACGTCCGCGTCCGTCCGGGCCAGGCGGGAGTGCCGGCGCCCGTAGGCGGCGTACACCAGCAGGCCCACGGCGAGGAACACCGCGAACTGGAGCCAGGTCGCGGCGCCCGTCTCGTAGATCAGGTACAGGCAGAAGCCGACGCCGAGCAGCGGCGTCACCGGGTACAGCGGCACGCGGAAGGTGCGGGCGAGGCCCGGCTCGCGGCGGCGCAGCGCGATCACGGCGACGTTGACGGCGGCCATGGTGGCCAGCGTGCCGATGGTGCAGAGGTTGACCACCGCGTCGAGCGGGGCGAAGGCCGCGGGGAGGGCGAAGAGCACGCCGACGATGAGCGTGCCGGCGACGGGGGTCGCGGTGCGCGGCGAGACCTTCTCGAAGACGCGCGGGATCAGGCCGTCCCGGGACATGGACATCAGGATGCGGGTCTGGCCGTACATGACCGCGAGCACGACCGAGGCGATGGCGACGACCGCGCCGAAGGCGACCACGCCGCCGCCGACGGTGGAGCCGGTGACCTCGTTCACGACGTAGGAGAGGGCCGCGGGCCGGTCGCCGACCTGGTCGCCGCCGACGGCGCCGATCGCGGCCACGGCGACCGCGCAGTACAGCAGGGTGACCAGGCCGATGCAGACCAGGATGGCGACGGGGATGTCCCGGCGCGGGTTCTTGGCCTCCTCGCCGGCCGTGGTGATCGCGTCGAAGCCGATGTACGAGAAGAAGGCGGCCGTGGTGCCGGCGCCGATGCCGCCGAGACCGGCCGGGGAGAACGGGCTGAGGTTGCCGTCCTTGAAGGCGTGGAAGCCGATGGCGCAGAAGGCGATCAGGACGGCCAGCTTGAGCACGGCCATCGCGGCCGTGGCGCGGGCGCTCTCCCGTACCCCGCGCACCAGGAGCACGCAGGCCAGCGCGATGACGATCACCGCGGGGAGGTTCACCGCGCCGCCGTCGCCGGGGCCGGCGGAGAGGGCGTGCGGGAGCTGGAGGCCCAGGACGCTGTCGAGCAGCTCGTTGACGTACTGGCTCCAGCCGACGGCGACCGCGGAGACGGAGACTCCGTACTCCAGGAGCAGGCACCAGCCGACGAGGAAGGCGGTGCGCTCGCCGAGTCCGGCGTAGGCGAAGGAGTACGAGGAGCCGGAGACCGGGATCGCGCCGCCCAGCTCGGCGAAGGCGAAGGCGGTGAAGACGCAGGTGATCGCGGCGAGGACGAAGGAGACGACGACTGCGGGGCCGGCCTCGGCGACCGAGTCGGACAGCCCGACGAAGATGCCGGTGCCGACGATGGCGCCGACGCCGAAGCAGACGAGCTGGAACAGGCCCATCGTGCGCTTGAGCCCGTGGCCTTCGCGGTCGGCGCCGGATTCGGCCACCAGGAGGTGGGGGGACTTGATGCGGGAAGCGGGCATTGCGGGTGGTGCTCGTTTCTGGTGGTGCGGGGGGCGCGACGGTGGTCGCGGCCGGTGGCGCCGGAAGGGGTGGCTCCGGGGCCGCCGGTCAGGATAACGGTCCTGGTCAGGCCAG
Source organism: Streptomyces sp. M92 (assembly GCF_028473745.1). Lineage (NCBI taxonomy): Bacteria > Bacillati > Actinomycetota > Actinomycetes > Kitasatosporales > Streptomycetaceae > Streptomyces > Streptomyces sp. M92. The sequence goes on along the minus strand of NZ_CP101137.1, from coordinate 3,919,071 downwards.
CGTGGCGACGAGGACCGCCTTGATGGTGTGCAGCCGGTTCTCCGCCTCGTCGAAGACGACCGAGTGCGCGGACTCGAAGACCTCGTCCGTGACCTCCAGGGAGTCGAGCCCGTGGGCCTCGAAGATCTCCTGGCCGACCTTGGTGCCCAGGTCGTGGAAGGCGGGCAGGCAGTGCAGGAACTTCACGTCCGGGTTGCCGGTGGCGCGCAGGACGTCCATGGTCACCGCGTACGGGGCGAGGGCCTTGATCCGCTCGGCCCAGACGTCCTTGGGCTCGCCCATGGAGACCCAGACGTCGGTGACGACGAAGTCGGCGCCGCGCACACCCTCGTCCACGGTCTCGGTGAGGGTGACGCGCGCCCCGCTCGACTCGGCGAGCGCCGTCGCCCGGTCGACGACCTCCTGGGCGGGCCAGTAGGCCTTCGGGGCGACGATGCGCACGTCCATGCCGAGCAGGGCGCCGGTGACCAGGTAGGAGTTGCCCATGTTGAAGCGGGCGTCACCGAGGTAGGCGAAGGCGGTCTCGTGCAGCGGCTTGTCGCTGTGCTCGGTCATCGTGAGCACGTCGGCGAGCATCTGGGTGGGGTGCCAGTCGTCGGTCAGGCCGTTGTAGACGGGGACGCCGGCGAAGGCGGCCAGTTCCTCGACCTTCTGCTGGCTGTCGCCCCGGTACTCGATCCCGTCGAACATGCGCCCCAGCACCCGCGCGGTGTCCTTCACGGACTCCTTGTGCCCGATCTGCGAACCGGCCGGGTCGAGGTAGGTCGTCGAGGCGCCCTGGTCGGCGGCGGCGACCTCGAACGCGCACCGCGTGCGTGTCGAGGTCTTCTCGAAGATCAGCGCGATGTTCCGGCCCTGGAGATGGCGTGTCTCGGCCCCGGCCCGCTTGGCCGCCTTCAGCTCCGCGGCCAGCTCGACCAGGCCGCGGAACTCGTCCGGGGTGAAGTCGAGCTCCTTGAGGAAGTGGCGGCCGGCGAGGGCGATCGGGACTGTCGCCATGGGGTGCTCCAGAAAGTACGGTGGACGGGACTCAATGGAACAGTATACGAGAGATTGAATTCTTATACGGACTGCCGTTCCACCGGGCAGCTCATGCAGCGCGGGCCGCCCCTGCCCCGGCCCAGTTCGCTGCCCGGGATCTCGATCACCTCGATGCCCTGTTTGCGCAGGTGGGTGTTTGTGGTGGCGTTCCGCTCGTAGGCGACGACGACGCCGGGTTCGACGGCCAGCACGTTGCAGCCGTCGTCCCACTGCTCGCGCTCGGCGGCGTGCACGTCCTGCGTCGCGGTCAGCACCCGGATCTCGTTGAGGCCGAGACCGGCGGCGATCGCGCGGTGCATGTGCTCCGGCGGGTGGTCGGTGACCTTCAGCTCCTTGTCCCCCGCGCCCGGCTCGATGGTGTAGGAGCGGAGCATGCCGAGCCCCGCGTACTGGGTGAAGGTGTCGCCGTCGACCATCGTCATCACGGTGTCCAGGTGCATGACGGCCCGTCTCTTCGGCATGTCCAGGGCCACGATGGTGCGGGCGGAGCCCGCCGCGAACAGCTTGTGCGCGAGCATCTCGACGGCCTGGGGCGTGGTCCGCTCGCTCATGCCGATGAGGACGGCGCCGTTGCCGATGACGAGGACGTCGCCGCCCTCGATGGTGGAGGGATAGTCGGCCTGGCCCTCGGACCAGAGGTGGAAGGTCTCGTCGCGGAAGAGGGGGTGGTGCCGGTAGATCGCCTCGAAGTGCACCGTCTCGCGCTGCCGGGCGGGCCAGCGCATGGCGTTGATGGAGACGCCGTCGTAGATCCAGGCCGAGGTGTCCCGGGTGAAGAGGTGGTTGGGCAGCGGTCCGAGCAGGAAGTCGTCCAGTTCCATGACGTGGAAGCGCACGGAGGTCGGCTCCGGGTGCGCCTCCAGGTACTCCCGCTTGGTCATGCCGCCGACCAGGGCCTCGGCGAGCTCGCGGGCGGGCAGCGTCTCGAAGGCGGCCCGGAGGTGGTCCGTGGCCAGCACTCCGTACTCCTTCTCGTCGAAGACCCGGTCCAGGACGAGGCGGCGGGCGGCCGGGACGTCAAGGGTCTCGGTGAGCAGGTCGCCGAAGAGGTGCACCGCCACCCCGCGGTCGCGGAGCACGTCGGCGAACCCGTCGTGCTCGGCGCGCGCCCGGCGCACCCACAGCACGTCGTCGAAGAGGAGGGCGTCCTTGTTGCTGGGGGTGAGCCTTTTGAGCTCGAGATCCGGCCGGTGCAGTATGACGCGGGTGAGCCGCCCGGCCTCGGAGTCGACTTGGAATCCCATGACTCCATCCTGACCATTCGGGCGCCTGTTCACCCCCTGCTTGCGTGGAACCGTGTCCTCGTGTCCGCCCCTGTCAGCCGCCGGGCCCGGACCGGTGCGGCTCCGGGCGGACCAAGGGCCGCCGGGTGGCGCGCCCCGGGTCCAGGGCCGCGCGGGCGACGATCCAGCCGGAGAGCGCGTGCGGGTCGGCGGGGTCGTGGGCCAGGTCCTTGGCGTAGCCGTCCAGCGCGGTGGCCGGGGCGCCGGCGGCGAGGTGCTCGTCGGCGGTGCGCGGTACGGCGGGGCGGACGGCGAAGGCGTGGGTGCGCACGTCGGGCCGGAAGCCGCTCCGTCCCGCGGGCGGGTGCCCCGAGGGCTGCGGCGAGCCGGCCGGCGACGGCGACCGGGGTGGCGCCGACGGGCACGAGGGGCGCGTCCGAGTCGAGGGGGCCGGCGACGACCCGGGCGGTCGGACAGCGGGACGGGCCTCGGCGAGGCCGTCCGGGGCGAGGGAGGCGGCCGCGGCGGCGAGCAGCGGGTGGGCCGCCAGGTCGGCGGTGGCTCGGGCCAGGCCGGGCCCCAGCCCGGCCGCCGGTCCGTCGCCCTCGGCGGCGAGGGCGACCAGCCGGGTCCGCAGGCGCTGGCCCGGTGGCAGGAAGCCGGGCGGCAGTTCCGCGGCCGGGGGCGAACCGGCGGCGGCGAGCGCCAGTTCGGCGTACGGGTCGGCGTAGAGGGCCGCCCAGCCGGTGGTGTCGTCGTCGCCGGGGGCGTCCGCCGCGAGCGGGCCCCGGCGGCCGGTGCCCGAGGCGGGAGGCAGGCTCGCTCCGCCCGCGGCCAGCGTGGCTCCGTGCTCGCCGTCCCAGTAGTACGGGACGACGCGCAGGCCGTCGCGCAGTGCCGTCACTCCGGCGGAGAAGCGCCCCGCGAGCGCAGAGAAGCCCGGTGCACGCACTCGCGTGCCGTGGATGAAGACGACCGCCGTCATGTGCCCCACGTGACCCTGGTCGTTCCCCGTGTACGACTTTCGATGACCCGTCAGATCGCTTTTATTCTGGCCGAGTTGAGCGCGCCCACGGGTACGCCTCGAACGCGGGGCCGCCGAACAGCGGACCGCCGGACATGTCTGCGGGCCGGACGGCCACCGGACCAACGGGGGACAGGATGAGCCCTGACGCGCTGATCACGCACTTCGTGGGGGCATCGGCCCTCGTCCTGGTGGCGGCCCACACGGCGGGCTGGCTGGCCCGGAGGCTGAAGCAGCCCTACATCGTGGGCCAGTTGTCGGCGGGCATCGCGCTCGGCCCCTCCCTGCTCGGCGCGGTGGCTCCGGACGCGTACGCGACGCTGTTCCCCGCGGAGATCGGGCCCGCGCTGACCGGCTTCGCGCAGTTCGCGCTGGTGGTCTTCCTGTTCGCGGTGGGCTACGAGCTGGATCTTAAGATCCTCGGCGACCGGGCCCGCACCTCGCTGACCGTGGCCCTGGCCTCCTTCGTGGTGCCGATGGCGGTGGGCTGCGGGGGCGCGCTGCTCTTCCGGGAGCAGCTGCACGGCCTGGGCATGCCCCGTGATCCGTCCCCCGCCGTGGTGGTGTTCGCCGGCATCGCCCTGTCGATAACGGCGGTGCCCGTGCTGACCGCCATCGTGCGGGAGAACGAGCTGTCCCGGTCCGTTCCCGGGGTGGTGGCGGTGTCCGCGGCCGGGGTGCTGGACGCGGTCTGCTGGACGGTGCTGGCCGCGGCGCTGATGGACGGCGCCGAGGCGACGGCGCTGGACTGGCCGTGGCGGGTGGCGCTGGCCGTCGGCTTCGTCACCGTGATGCTGCTGGCGGCCCGGCCGGTACTGCGCCGGCTGCTGTGGCGGACCCGGCTGGAGCCCTCGCTGCGGCTGGCGCTGCTCATCGGGTTCGCCCTCGGGTCGGCCTGGGTGACGCACTCCCTGGGCCTGCACGTGATCTTCGGCGCGCTGCTCGCGGGGGTGGTGGTGCCCCGCGAGGAGGGCGGCACGCTCGATCCGGACCTGCTGCGTCCGCTGCACGAGGTCAGCTCGCTGCTGCTGCCGTTCTTCTTCGTGCTCTCGGGTCAGTCGGTGACGCTGAACGGCATGGACGGCACGGGCTGGGGCGTCCTGCTGGTGGTGACGGTGCTGGCGGTGGTGACGAAGGTGGGCGGCGGGACGCTTGCCGCCCGGCTGGGCGGACTGGACCGGCACGACGCGCGGACCGTCGGCGTGCTCCTCAGCGCGCGGGGCCTCACCGAGCTGATCGCCCTCGACGCGGGCCTGCGAGCGGGCCTGCTCTCCCCCGCGCTGTACACGGTGCTGGTCATCATGGCCCTCGCCACCACCCTGTTCACCCAGCCGCTGCTGCTCCTGACCCGGCGCCTGGCCGAACGCGACCGCGCCCGCCGGCCTCCCCCGCCCCGCCCCACGTCCCCGCCCTCCCAGGACGGCACGACCACAGCACCGGCGGACCTGGGCTGAGCCGCTGCCCCGCACCGGGGGCAGCGCCCGCTTCTCCGGAACGCATGGCATCAACCACGTACCGCCGGACACCACGCTGCCGGGCGGGCCCGGCAACGGCGCGCACCCACCGCCGAACCGCGGCGCACTCCGCCCGCTGCCCGGCCGCACGCCGCGTCCCACGCCGGGCCCGGCACCGCCGCCCAGCCGCCGGGGGCCACAGCGGCATCGGAGCGATTCGCACTCGCTGCGCCGGTGGCGGCGTGCGGCGGTGAGCCAGGGGCGGTCGGCGGGTCCGGTCGAAGTCCCGCCGGACATGGGCGTGTTGGCCTCTCCCGTGACGGTGGTCAGCGTGGTGATGTGGCAGGGTGCGGTTGTAGCGTTCGACGTTGCCGTTGGTCTGCGGCCGGTAGGCGCGGGTGAGTTCACCGGCCGCGCCGAGGCCGGTCAGGGCGTTGCGTCAGGCGAAGCTCTTGCGGTAGGGCCAGACGTTGCCGGTCAGGACTCGTTCGACGCGGTCGATGCCGCGGGCGGTGAGGAAGGCGGCGGCCCGGCGGAGGAAGGCGGCGCAGGTGGAGGCCTTCTCGTCGCCGTGGACCTCGCTGTAGGCGAGACGGGTGTGGTCGTCGACGGCGGAGTGGATGTAGTCGAAGCCCATGTTGCCGCGGGTGGCGCGGCCGACTTGGCGGCCCAGGGCCTTGTGGCCGCCGCCGTCGGGGATCCGGCGGGTTTCCTGACGTCGACGTGGACGAGTTCGCCGGGCCGGTCGCGTGCGTAGCGGCGGATGGTCTCTCCGGTGGGCCGGTCCAGGAAGGCCAGACGGTTCAGCCCGTGGCGGGTCAGGATCCGGTGGGTGGTCGAGGCGGGCAGGCCCAGGACCGGGCCGAGGCGTGCTGGCCCGAGCTTGCGGTCCCGGCGGAGCCGGCATACCTGGGCCTCGGTCGCCGCCGGGGTGCGGTGCGGTGTCGTCAGGGGCCGGCTCGAGCGGTCGTGCAGCCCTTGCTCGCCTTCGGGCCTCCAGCGGTGAACCCACCTGTGGGCCGTGACGCGCGAGATGCCCGTCCCGACTGCGACGTGCGCGACGGGACGGCCAGTGCGGACACGCTCGACGAGCAGTCGCCTGCCATGAACAGTCAGCCGGGCATTACGGTGGGACACGAAGACCTCCGTGCGGTGCAGTCCTGGACAGCTCCACCACACCGGAGGTCTTCGCCATGATCAAGCCTCGCCGGCGTTGACAACGCTCGTGATCGATACAGCTAGAGCCTCGGGTCGACGGGCTCCGACTCCAGCGCCAGCACCCCGAACACCGCCTCGTGCACCCGCCACAGCGGCTCGCCGTCCGCCATGCGGTCCAGGGCCTCCAGGCCGAGGGCGTACTCGCGGATCGCCAGGGACCGCTTGTGGCCCAGGAACCGCTGGCGCAGCCGGGCGAGGTTGTCCGGGCGCGTGTACTCGGGGCCGTAGATGATCCGCAGGTACTCCCGGCCCCGGCACTTGATGCCGGGCTGCACCAGACGGCCCTTGCCGTCCCGCACCAGCGCGCCGACCGGCTTGACGACCATGCCCTCGCCGCCGCGGCCGGTCATCTCCAGCCACCAGTCGACGCCGGCGCGCACCGACTCGGGGTCGGCGGTGTCGACGTACAGCCGCCGGGTGGTGCGCAGCAGGCCGCTGCCGTCGTGCTCGACCATCCGGTCGATCAGGGCCAGCTGCTCGTCGTGCGGCACGGCGGCCAGGCTGCGGCCCTGGACGGCGAGGATCTGGAACGGGGCCAGGTGGACGCCGTCCAGGCCGTCGGTGGGCCAGCAGTAGCGCCGGTAGGCGTCGGTGAACGCGGCGGCGTCGGCCGCCCGTTCGCGCTGGCGGTCGAGGAGGTCCTTCACCTCGACGCCGCGCGCGGCGGCGCCCTCCAGGGCGGCCAGCGCACCCGGGAACACCGCGCCGGAGGCGGCGCCCACGGCGGCGTACTGGGAGCGGAGCAGCCCGGCGGCCTTCAGCGACCAGGGCATCAGCTCGGTGTCGAGGAGCAGCCAGTCGGTGGCCAGTTCGTCCCACAGGCCGGCCTCGCCGATCGCGGTGCGCAGCCGGTCCAGAATCGCCTCGGTGACCGGGGCGTCGTCGAGGAAGGGACGGCCGGTACGGGTGTAGAGGGAGCCGGTGGGGCCTCCCCCACTCTCGGCTGCGCTCGAGCGGGAGCTACCCCCACCGCCGAAGCGGGTGCGGGCCGCCTCCGCGTCGCGGCAGACCAGCGCCACCGCCCGCGATCCCATGTGCTTCTCCTCGCACACGACCCGCGCCACACCGTCCGCCGCGTACTGCGCGAAGGCCTCCTCGGGGTGCTCCAGGTAGCCGTCCACGCCGGAGGTGGCGGTCGGCGCCATGGTCGGCGGGAGGTACGGCAGCAGCCGGGGGTCGGTCGCGAAGCGGCTCATCACCTCCAGGGCAGCAGCCGCGTTCTCCTCGCGCACGGTGATCCGGCCCGCGTGCCGGGTCTCCACCACCCGGCGGCCGTGCACGTCGGCCAGGTCGAGCGGGCGGCCGTCGTGTCCGCCGGGCGCCTCGGTGCGCAGCGGCTTGGCCGGCTCGTACCAGACCCGCTCGGCCGGTACGTCGACCAGCTCGCGCTCCGGCCAGCGCAGCGCGGTGAGCTTGCCGCCGAAGACGGCGCCGGTGTCCAGGCAGATGGTGTTGTTGAGCCAGGTCGCCTCGGGGACCGGGGTGTGGCCGTAGACGACGGCGGCGCGGCCCCGGTAGTCCTCGGCCCACGGATAGCGCACCGGCAGCCCGAACTCGTCGGTCTCGCCGGTGGTGTCGCCGTACAGGGCGTGGCTGCGGACCCGGCCGGAGGTGCGGCCGTGGTACTTCTCGGGCAGGCCCGCGTGGCAGACCACCAGCTTGCCGCCGTCGAGGACGTAGTGGCTGACCAGGCCGTCGATGAACTCGCGCACCTCGGTGCGGAACTCCTCGCTCTCGCCCTCCATCTGCGCGATCGTCTCGGCGAGTCCGTGGGTGTGCTGGACCTTGCGGCCGCGCAGGTGGCGGCCGTACTTGTTCTCGTGGTTGCCGGGTACGCACAGGGCGTTGCCCGACTTGACCATGGACATCACACGGCGCAGGACGCCGGGGCTGTCCGGGCCGCGGTCGACCAGGTCGCCGACGAAGACGGCGGTGCGGCCCTCGGGGTGGACGCCGTCGGTGTAGCCGAGCCTGCCGAGCAGGGTCTCCAGCTCGGACGCGCAGCCGTGGATGTCGCCGACGATGTCGAAGGGGCCGGTGAGGTGGGTGAGGTCGTTGTACCGCTTCTCGGTGACGACGGTGGCGTGCTCGACGTCCTCGGCACCGCGCAGCACGTGCACCTTGCGGAAGCCCTCGCGCTCCAGGTGGCGCAGGGAGCGGCGGAGTTCGCGGGTGTGGCGCTGGATGACCCGGCGGGGCATGTCGGCGCGGTCGGTGCGGGTGGCGTTGCGCTCGGCGCACACCTGCTCGGGGACGTCGAGGACGACGGCGATGGGCAGGACGTCGTGCGTGCGGGCCAGCTCGATCAGCTGGCGGCGGGCGTCCTGCTGCACGTTGGTCGCGTCGACGACGGTGCGGCGGCCGGCGGCGAGGCGCTTGCCTGCGATGTAGTGCAGGACGTCGAAGGCGTCCCGGCTGGCGCTCTGGTCGTTCTCGTCGTCGGAGACCAGGCCCCGGCAGAAGTCCGAGGAGATGACCTCGGTGGGCTTGAAGTGGCGCCGGGCGAAGGTGGACTTGCCGGAGCCGGAGGCGCCGATCAGCACGACGAGGGAGAGGTCGGTGACCGGCAGGGCACGGCCCCGGGCGGGGGTGGCGGTGGTGTCGCCGGTGGTGGTCATGCGGCCTTCGCCTCCTTCTCGGTCGAGCTCGCGGTGGTGGTCGCGGCGGTGGTCGTGGTCAGGGTGAAGAGGGCCAGCTGCGTGGGCGGGCCCACCTCGGGGTCGTCGGGGCCGACGGGGCGGAACTCGACGGCGTACCCGTAGCGTTCGGCGACCGCGCCCGCCCAGGTGCGGAACTCCTCGCGGGTCCACTCGAAGCGGTGGTCGCGGTGGCGGACGTGGCCGGCCGGGAGGGTCTCCCAGCGCACGTTGTACTCGACGTTGGGGGTGGTGACGACGACGGTGCGCGGGCGGGCGGAGCCGAAGACGGAGTACTCCAGGGCGGGCAGCCTCGGCAGGTCGAGGTGCTCGATCACCTCGCTGAGCACGGCGGCGTCGTAGCCTCCCAGGCGCTTGTCGGTGTAGGCGAGGGAGCCCTGGAAGAGCTGGACGCGCGCGGCCTGCCGCTCGCCCATGCGGTCCAGCTTGAGCCGCCGGGAGGCGATGGTGAGCGCGCGCACCGACACGTCCACGCCGACGACCTCCGTGAAACGCGGCTCCTTGAGCAGCTCGCGCACCAGGTGGCCCTCGCCGCAGCCGAGGTCGAGGACGCGGGCGGCGGCGCCGTCCCGCAGCGCGGTGAGGATCGCCTCGCGGCGCTGGACGGCGAGCGGGGTCGGCTTCTCCTCCTGCTCGGCCTCGGCCGCGACGGCGTTGTCGATCTCCTCGACGTCGCTGTCGTCGGTCTCGGCGAGCCGGAGCAGCTCCAGCCGGTCCATCGCCTCACGGGTCAGCGACCAGCGGCGGGACAGGTAGCGGCTGGTGATCAGCTTCTGCTCCGGGTGGCCCGGCAGCCAGCCCTCGCCGGCCCGCAGCAGCTTGTCGACCTCGTCCGGGGCGACCCAGTAGTGCTTGGCGTCGTCGAGCACCGGCAGCAGGACGTACAGGTGGCGCAGGGTCTCGGCGAGGGTGTTGGCCGCGGACTCCAGTTCGAGGCGGACGTAGCGGGAGTCGCCCCACTCGGGGAAATCGGTGTCCAGGGGGAGGGGCTCGACGGTGACCGTCCAGCCGAGCGGTTCGAACAGGCGCCGTACGAGGTCGGGGCCGCCGCGGGCAGGCAGCGCCGGGGTCTGGACGCGCAGCGGCAGCGGCTCGGCCGCGCGCTCGGGGCGGGACTTGCACACGCCGCGCATCGCGCTGGAGAAGACGTTGCTCAGCGCCACGGCGAGGAGCGAGGAGGCCGCGTACGGGCGGTCGTTGACGTACTGCGCGAGGGCCGCGTCCGGGGCGCCGCCGCGGCCCTTGCCCTTGCCGCGCCGGACCAGCGCCACCGCGTCGACCTCCAGCAGCAGCGCCGCCGTGCAGCGCTGCTCCTCCGCCTCCGGGTAGAGCACGTGGGCCGTGCCGAAGGAGGTGGAGAACGCCTGCGCCTTGTCGGGATGCTTGTGCAGCAGGAAACCGAGGTCGGTCGCGGGGCGGTCGGGAGTACCGGTGGTGGTGAGGGTCAGGAACATGCGGAGGGCCTCTCCGGCTGGGTGGATGTGAAAGAGCGTCCTACGTGCGGGAGCCCCCGGGCGGCTTTCCCCGGGGGCTCCGGCGGGACGACCGTCACACCATCGCACAGGGCGGGTGACCGGCGCCTTCGGTTATTCGGACGGCTGTCTCAGGCCAGCTGGGACTGGACCTGGGAGGAGATCAGCTCCAGGTGGTCCAGGTCGTCGAGGTCCAGGATCTGGAGGTAGATCCGCCGGGCGCCGACCGCCGCGTACCGGCCGATCTTGTCAACGACCTCGGCCGGGGAGCCCGCCAGTCCGTTGGCCTTCAGTTCGTCGACCTCGCGGCCGATGACGGCGGCGCGGCGGGCGACCTCGGCGTCGTCCTTGCCGACGCAGGCGACCAGGGCGTTGGAGTAGGTGAGGGCGTCGGCCGGGCGGCCGGCTTCCGCGGCGGCTGCCCGCACCCGGCCGAACTGGCGCTCGGTGTCCTCGACCGAGGCGAAGGGGATGTTGAACTCGTCGGCGTACCGCGCGGCGAGGCGCGGGGTGCGGGTGGCACCGTGGCCGCCGATGAGCACCGGAACCTTCGCCTGCGCGGGCTTGGGCAGCGCGGGCGACTCGGTGAGGTCGTAGAACTTGCCGTGGAAGTCGAAGGTCTTGCCCGTCTCGGTGCCCCACAGCCCGGTGACGATCTCCAGCTGCTCCTCCAGGCGCGCGAACTTCTCCTTCGGGAAGGGGATGCCGTACGCCTTGTGCTCCTCCTCGAACCAGCCCGCGCCCAGGCCCAGCTCGACGCGGCCGCCGGACATCTGGTCGACCTGGGCGACCTGGATGGCGAGGACACCGGGCAGCCGGAAGGTGCCGGCGGTCATGAGGGTGCCGAGCCGGATGCGCTTGGTCTCGCGGGCGAGGCCGGCCAGGGTGATCCAGGCGTCGGTGGGGCCGGGGAGGCCGTCCACGGAGCCCATGCGGAGGTAGTGGTCGCTGCGGAAGAAGGCGTCGAAGCCGAGGTCCTCGGTGGCCTTGGCGACGGTGAGCAAGGTGTCGTAGGTGGCCCCCTGCTGGGGCTCGGTGAAGATACGGAGATCCATGTCTCCATCCTGCCCGCTCGGCGCGGGTGCGCCGCACCGGCTCCGGGTACCCCGGGGGTGCTTCCCGGCCTCCGGGGGGTGAATTCGCGTCAACCGCGGGCCCGGTGCGCGGCAGGGCCAGTGACCGGGCCGGACGGTGATCGTTTGGCGGGGCGGAGCCGGATCGTCCGGCATCCGCGCCGGGGCGTGTGCGCCGGTGCGTCAACCGTGTCGGCCTCCCCGTGGGGGCTGGGGCCGAGGAGGCCGCCATGTCCGAAGAGACCGTGCCGCAGCAGAACGGGGCGGATTCCCCGCCCAAGGGGCTGCTCCAGCAGATGGAGGAACTCATGGCGGCGCTGAACGCGGACCTGTCGGCCCTGGACGCCGACCTCCAGTCGGCCGGGGACCCGGGGCGGCCGGCGGGCGAGGAGCGGCGCGCCGACTGAGCTGTACGCGGGTGCGAGGGGCGGGTGGCCGGCGGCGTGGCTAGCCCGCCTCCCGCTCCGGTAACTCCGCTTCCCCGTCCGCCAGCTTGCGCAGCATCTCCAGCACCCGGTCCCGGGACTCGTCCGCCGCGTCGATGGCCTCCATGCACTGCCAGTACGTGGCCTCGTCGTCCGCGGCGCAGGCCACGCCGACCAGGGCGATGCCGGTCTCGCCGAGCAGGGTGCCGAGGCGCATCAGCGCCTGGCGGGCGTCGCCCAGCTCGGTCAGCTGGGCGGCGCGCAGCTCGCCCGGCGCCAGCTCGGGGGTGCGCAGCACTCCGCAGCCCCGGCCCGCCAGCTCGGTCAGCCCGATCGCCTCGCCGCGCAGTTCCGGTGGTCCGTAGACCGCCAGCCGGCTGCCGATCGCCTGCGCCAGGGCCTGCACCTGCCATACCTCCGTCAGGACGTCCGGCACCTCACCGCCGGCCGCCAGGGCACGCCCACTCGTCACGATGAGCCGCACAGCGTCCATGCGCTGCCCCCGTCTTTGTCCGACGCGCCCAGGGCGCGTCCGCCCGAACTCCGTTGTCCACTACCCAGAGTGAAGGCGTGTGGGACGAAAAGCTAGAGGAAGGTGGAAATCTTCGGACAACAAATTGATTTCCGGCCCGTTCTTGACTCCGGAGAGTGATAGCGGAGTTGGACACTCCTCCTCGTTCAGCCTTCCGGTTCACCGCGCACCGGGAAGCGCAGCTCGTTCCGCTCGATCTTGGCCTCCAGCGCGGCCAGCGGATCGACGTCCAGCACCTCGCAGAACTGGAGCAGGTACGCCAGTACGTCGGCGACCTCGTCCCGCACCCGGTGGGCGGTGTCCGGGTCGCTCATGACGCGGGCCGACTGCTCGGGCGTCAGCCACTGGAAGATCTCGACGAGTTCGGAAGCCTCCACGCTGAGCGCGGCGGCCAGGTTCTTGGGGGTGTGGTACGGCTGCCACTGCCGCGCGGCCGCGAACTCGGCCAGCCTGCGCTGCAGTGCCGCGAGGTCCAGGGGGTGATCGGTCACGGCTCCAGGTGTACCACCGTGACACCGTCCGCCCCGGCCGCCCAGGAGGCGTCGGCGACCGCCGCGACGAGGCGGATGTGCCCGCGGTCGCACATCCGGGCCGCCAGCCGCAGCAGTTCCGCCCGCTGCCGCGGGTCCAGGCCGCGGTCGAAGCCGTCGGCGAGGACGGTGAGCGTCTGCAGGGCGGCGGGCACCTCGCCGGCCGGGTCGACCTCCAGCACGCCGGGTCCGGTGAACAGCACCAGCGCGAGGGCGAGGTAGCGCAGTTCGCCGTAGCCGAGGCGGGTGAGCCCGGTGCGGACGCCGTCGCCCCGGTCCAGCAGGGCGCGCACCACGCCGCCGACGACCGGCTCGGCCAGCACGTCCGCGACGGGGCCCGCGCAGCCGGCGCGTACCGCCGCGACGAACCGCGCGTGCCGCCGTGCGCACTCGGCGCGGGTGCGCCACAGCACGTCGGCGAGGTTGTCGCAGCCGCCGAGCAGGCGCCCGGAGCCGGTCGGCACGGGCTCCCGCATCCGGCCGGGCCGCGGATCGCAGGCGAAGACGGAACGCAGGGCGACCACCATCTGCTCGGCCGCGGCCAGCACCCTGCGCTGGCCGTCCGTCTTGCCGGCCACCCTGAGCGGCAGCAGCGGCGTGCCGAGCCGGTCGTCCGGCAGCGGGGCGCGGGTCACCGGCGCCGCCCCGGCCGTGTGCCAGGCGGCCTGCACGGCGCGACGGCCCGGGTCGCGCAGGGCCGTCTCCAGCAGCACGACCCCGTCGGCCGTCAGCCGTTCGCCCACGATGCGCAACTCGGGCTCCGCCTGCACGGCGACGTCCAGGCGGACCGGGCCCGCCGCCCCGTCGGCCGTGCAGCCGATGCGGAAGCCGCGGCGGTGCTGGGCGTCGGGCCGGGCCCGCTCGGGAACGCAGGCGACCGGGTCGGGGAACGCCACCGCGAGCTCGGCGCCGCCGCCGAGCCGCGCGAGAGCGTCGTACGCCCTGAGCGCGGTGGTCTTGCCGCAGCCGCTGGGGCCGGCGAGCACGGTGAGCGGCCCGAACGGCAGCACGGCGCGCCGGTGCCCGGCGAAGGCGGACAGCCGCAGCTCGGTGACCCGGGGCCGGTCCGGGAGCGGGGTGTCGGACGCCGTCGACGCGGGTGACGCTGCCATGTCCGGACCGTAGGACGGCACCGGTACGCCGAACCGTTTTGCCCGGAACGCGTTCCTACGATCGGGGGACGCGGCCGTCAGGACCGGGCGGGGCCGTCACACTCCGGGAACGTCCGCGGCGCCCTCCATCAGCCCGTTCACCTCGGTCCCGGCCGGGGTCAGCAGGAACACGTTGCGGTCCACCCGGTGCATCCCGCTGGCCAGGCCGAAGACGACGCCGGTGCTGAAGTCCAGGACCCGCTTGGCCACCTCGCCCTCGGCGCTGGTCAGGTCAAGGAGGACCGGGATGCCAGACATCAGGGTCTCGGCGACCTCACGGGCGTCCGCGAACACGTTGACCCGCAGGACGACGAACCGGCGACGGGTCTCGGTCACCGCCTCCGGCAGCGCCCGGTGCCCGACCGAGGACGGCCAGGCGTCGCGCCCGCGCAACGGAACGACCTGGGCGAGCCCCTCCCACTGTTCATCGGTGACGTCGTGGCTGTTCACCGGTCCCCCCGAAATCCACTCGCCTTCATTGCGTGCACCAGCCAATTCTTACGCCAAGTCACCCGTTCGGCCCAACACCGACACGGTTCGCGACGCTCCGTGTCCGGTGGTTGCCGCCGCGGGGGCCGGGGTACTCAGCGACGGCCGCGCCACCCGCGCGATGCCGTTGCCGCGCCGACCGCCGAAGGAGAGTTCCATGGGAGCGCTGGACCTGCCCGAACCCGTCGTCCGCGAGGGCGCGCCCGCGCCCGTCGACGTCCGAGGGCTCGAGGCCGCGCTGCGCGAACGGGTCGACGGGGAGGTCCGCTTCGACGCCGGGAGCCGGGCCGCGTACTCCACGGACGCCTCGAACTTCCGGCAGACGCCCATGGGAGTGGTCGTCCCGCGCACCCCCGAGGCCGGCGCGGAGGCGGTGGCCGTGGCGCGGGAGTACGGGGCGCCCTTGCTGTCGCGGGGCGGCGGGACGAGCCTGGCCGGGCAGTGCACCAACGCCGGGGTGGTGCTCGACTGGTCGAAGTACTGCACCCGCGTGGAGTCCGTGGACACCGACGCCCGCACCTGTGTGGTGCAGCCCGGCATCGTGCTGGACGACCTCAACCGGCAGCTCGCGCCGTACGGCCTGCGCTACGGGCCGGAGCCCGCCACCCACGCCAACTGCACCGTCGGCGGCATGATCGGCAACAACTCCTGCGGCGCCACCGCGCAGGCGTACGGCAAGGTCGTCGACAACATCGCCCGGCTGGAGGTGCTGCTCTACGACGGGACCCGCTTCTGGTGCGGGGAGACCGGCGACGAGGAGTACGCCGGGATCGAGCGGCAGGGCGACCTGCGGGCGACCGTCTACCGGCGGCTGCGCGCGCTGCGCGACACCTACGGGGACGAGATCCGCCGCCGGTTCCCACAGATCCCGCGCCGGGTGTCCGGCTACAACCTGGACTCGCTGCTGCCCGAGCACGGCTTCGACGTGGCCGGGCTGCTGGTGGGCAGCGAGTCCACGCTGGTCACCGTCCTGCGGGCGGAGCTGGAACTGGTGCCGGTGGTGAAGGAACGGGTGCTGGTGGTCCTCGGGTTCGACGTCATCGACAAGGCCGCCGACGCCGTGCCCGACATCCTGCCGCACGAACCGATCGCGCTGGAGGGCGTGGACGCCCGGCTGGTCCGGGACCAGCGGATCAAGCGCCTCAACGACAAGGCGCTCGCCGAGCTGCCCGACGGCAACGCCTACCTGATGGTGCAGTTCGGCGGCGACACCGTCGAGGAGGCGGGCGCGCAGGCGCACCGGATGCTGGAGGCGGTGCACCGCTCCGAGCACGACGCGGACTGCTCGTTCCTCGACGACCCGGCGAACGAGCAGGCGCTGTGGCAGGTCCGGGAGGCCGGGCTCGGCGCCACCGCCCACATCCCGGGCAAGCCCGACACCTTCGAGGGCTGGGAGGACTCGGCCGTCGCCCCCGAGAAGCTGGGCGACTACCTGCGGCGGCTGCGCGCGCTCTTCGAGGAGTTCGGCTACCTGAGCGACACCGGGCCCAGCCTGTACGGGCACTTCGGGCAGGGCTGCGTGCACACCCGGATCCCGTTCGACCTGTACACCGCCGACGGGGTGGCGACGTACCGGAGGTTCATGCAACGGGCGGCCGACCTCGTCGTGGAGTTCGGCGGGTCGCTGTCCGGGGAGCACGGCGACGGGCAGAGCCGGGGTGAGCTGCTGCCGCGGATGTTCGGGGACGAGCTGGTCGAGGCGTTCGGGCGGCTGAAGGCCGTCTTCGACCCGCTGGACCGGATGAACCCGGGGAAGGTCGTCGCACCCTACGGGCTGGACGAGAACCTGCGCCTGGGCGGTGACTGGGCCCCGTACGAGCCCCGCGACCTGCGTTTCCGCTTCCCGCACGACGGGGGGTCGTTCTCGCAGGCCGCCAACCGGTGCGTCGGGGTCGGCAAGTGCCGGCAGCACACCAGCGACGGCACGGTGATGTGCCCGTCGTACCAGGTGACCCACGAGGAGGAGCACTCGACGCGGGGTCGGGCCCGGCTGCTGTTCGAGATGCTCGACGGGCACGGGGACGGCGCCCTGCGGGACGGCTGGCGGTCGGAGGCGGTCAAGGACGCGCTCGATCTGTGCCTGGCCTGCAAGGGGTGCAAGAAGGACTGTCCGGCGGACGTGGACATGGCCACGTACAAGGCGGAGTTCCTGTCCCACCACTACGAGGGCCGGCCGTGGCGCAGGCCCCGCTCGGACTGGTCGATGGGCTGGCTGCCCGCGCTCGCGCGGATGGTGGGCCGCACCCGGCTCGCGCCGGTCGTCAACGCGCTCACCCACGCCCCGCTGCTGTCGAAGGCGGCCGTGCTGGCCGCCGGGGTGGCGGACCGGGAGGTGCCGCTGTTCGCGGAGCAGACGTTCGAGCAGTGGTTCGAGCGCCACGAACCGGAGGGCGACGGGCGGCGCGGGTCGGTGCTGCTGTGGCCGGACACCTTCACCAACCATTTCCACCCGCACATCGGACGGGCCGCGGTCCGGGTGCTGGAGCACGCCGGCTGGCGGGTGGAGCTGCCGTCCGAACCGCTGTGCTGCGGGCTGACCTGGATCTCCACCGGACAGCTCGGGACGGCGCAGAAGGTCCTCACCCGGACCGTGCGCGGCCTCGCCGAGCACGTGCGGGCGGGCGGCCTGGTGGTGGCGCTGGAGCCGAGCTGCACGGCGGTGTTCCGGGCGGACGCGGGCGAGATGTTCCCCGGCGACCAGGACGTGCGCCGGCTGGCGGAGCAGACGGTCACGCTGTCCGAGCTGCTGACCGAGCACTCCCCCGGTTACGAGCCGCCGCGGGTGCCCGAGCGGTCCGCGAAGGCGCTGGCCCAGGTGCACTGCCACCAGCACGCGGTCATGGGCTGGGAGGCCGACCGGGAACTGCTGCGCCGGGCCGGGGTCGACGCCGAGCGGCTGGACTCCGGCTGCTGCGGGCTGGCCGGCAACTTCGGTTTCGAGCGGGGCCACCTGGACGTCAGCGAGGCGTGCGCGGAGCGGGTGCTGCTGCCGCGGCTGCGGGAGGAGGACGAGGCGACGGTCGTCCTCGCCGACGGGTTCAGCTGCCGCACGCAGATCCACGAGTTCGACAGCGGCGGCCACGAGGGCGTGCACCTGGCGGAGCTGCTGGCCTCGGCGCTGCCCCGGCCCGCCGGGGACACCGACGTCCCGGGCAGCGCGTACGGCACCGCGCCGGGCGCCCGGCCCGCGGCGCCGGGGCGGCGGGCGAAGGCGCTGGCGGTGGCGGGCACGGGGCTGGCGGCCGTCGGTTCGGCGGTGGCCCTGGGCCGGGCCCTGCGGCACCGCTGACGGCCGCGCCCCGGCGTCCGGACGGCGGTGACCTCCGGAGGCCGGGGGCGGCTCCGGAGGTCACCGGCGGTGGACGGTTCCTTCTCGACGGTCCTTCAGGCGGCCTGGTCCTGGCGGCTGGCCAGGGCCCAGATGACGAAGACGTCGATCGCCATCATGATCACGGACCAGACGGGCGAGTACGGCAGGAACAGGAACTGGGCGATCAGGCTGAGCGAGGCGAGGAAGATGCCCGCGAAGCGTGCCCAGGCCATGTCCTTGAGCAGGCCGACCCCGGTGACGAGGACCAGTGCGCCCAGGATGACGTGGATGACGCCCCAGCCCGTCAGGTTCAGTTCGTAGACGTAGCTGCCGACGCGGGCGTACACGTCGTCCTCGGCGATGGCCGCGATGCCCTGCAGGACGGCGAGGGCGCCGTTCAGCAGCAGCAGTACGCCCGCGAAGACGACGCCGCCGGTCACCCAGCCGCTGGAACGGTCCGCGGACCGCGGGGTGCCGGTGCCGTGCGTCGGCCTGCCGGGAGAAGGTGCGGCGTGCTGGCTCATGAGCGGAGTCCTTTCTGCGTGTCCCCCGTACGGACCTGCGCCCGTCGGCACCCCGAGGCGCCGACAGGTCATTCGAGCCTGCGGCCACCCGCTCCGCCCGGCCATGCGGGCCCGCCGAACGGGTGAATACGACGCACGACCGCGCCCTGCCGCCCGGTCCCCGGGACGGACGGCGTGCGCGTGCGGGCCCGGGGCGCCTCGCGTTTACTGAGCCGCACATGCGAACGCTCGGGAGGGACCGGGCGCGGTGGACGGAGGAGGGCCCGTGACGACGCAGCCCGCGCCGGCCAACGCGGTGCCGGGCCGGGCCGAGCAGTCCCTGCGCCGCACCCTGCTCAGCCCCGGCTATCTGCGGCTGTTGCCGCTGTGCGTGCTGCTGGGGGTGCCCATCGCACTGGCCTGCTTCTTCTTCGTCGGGCTGCAGCACGAGCTCCAGCACTGGGTGTGGACGGCGCTGCCCGAGGCGGTGGGGTACGACGCCCCGCCCTGGTGGTGGCCACTGCCCGCGCTGGTGCTGGCGGGGCTGATCCTGGCGCCGATCGTGACCCGGATGCCGGGCGGCGGCGGTCATCTGCCGGTGAACGGGCTGGGCGGCGCGCCCGTCGGCCCTCGTGCGCTGCCCGGCGCCGTCCTGGCCGCGCTGGCCACGCTGCCGCTCGGGGTGGTGCTGGGACCGGAGGCGCCGCTGATGGCCGTGGGCAGCGGGCTCGCCCTGCTGGCGGTGCGGCGGGCGGGCGCGGCCGGGGACCCGAAGGCGAGCGCGGTCCTCGCCACGGCCGGCTCCACCGCCGCGATCTCCACCATTCTCGGCGGTCCGGTGGCCGCGGCCGTGCTGCTGATCGAGGGGGCCGGGCTCGGCGGCGCCCAGCTGGTCGCCCTGCTGCTGCCCTGTCTGCTGGCCAGCGCGACGGGCGCCCTGGTCTTCACCGGCTTCGGCCAGTGGACCGGTCTGAAGATCGGCGCCCTCACGCTGCACGACCTGCCGCCGGGCGCCAATCCGGACGCCGGGGACTTCCTCTGGGGCATCCCCACGGCGGCGCTGATCGCCGTGCTGATCACGCTGGGCCGCGGGCTGGGCCGGCGCACGGTCTCCTGGACGCGGGAGCGCACGGCCGTCCGCACCGTCGCCTGCGCCACGGCGGTCGGCGTCTGCGTCAGCGCGTACGCCCTGATCACCGGCCGCTCCCCGGCCGAGGCTGCGCTGTCCGGGCAGGCCACGCTCGCCGAGCTCGCCGCGCACCCGCACGCCTGGTCGGTGGGCGCGCTGGTGGCGCTGGTCGCGTGCAAGGGGCTGGCCTGGGGCATCGCGCTGGGCAGTCTGCGCGGCGGCCCGATCTTCCCGGCGGTGCTGCTGGGCACGGCGACGGCCCTGGCCTGCTCCGGCCTGCCCGGCTTCGGTACGACGCCGGCCCTCGCCCTCGGCATCTCCGCCGCGGCGGCCGCGGTGACGGGGCTGCCGCTGGCCAGCGCCGTGCTGGCGGTACTGCTGATGGGCGGCGACGCGCACGACCAGATGCCGCTGATCGTCACCGGGTCGGTGGTCGCCTTCATCGTCGCCCAGGTGGCCCGCCGGACCGAGCCGGGCGCGGACACCGACGGCGGACCGGCGGCCGGAGCGGGCACGGGGACGGACACCGACGGCGGACCGGCGGCCGGAGCGGGGCGGTGAGGGGCCGGTCGGCAGGGTGGCGGGCGGTGCGGCCCTGGGGGGTGCGGGCCGGGGCCACGGCGGTCGTGGTCACGGCGTACTTCCTCCTCCCCCTCGACCGTCTGGGCCCGCAGCGCCCCCTGCTGAGCTGGCTGCTGTTCGCCCTGGTCCTGACGGTCGTGGCCGTGCTGCTGCTCCGGCAGATCCGGCACGTACTGGTCGACCGGCCGGACTCCCGGCCCGGCATGGTCCTCTCCCTGCTGATCGTCCTGTCCGTGCACGTCTTCTCGGCCACCTACTACGCCCTCGCCAAGCAGCCCGGCGAGTTCACCGGGCTGCACACCCGGGTCGACGCCCTGTACTTCACCGTCGTCACCCTGGCGACCGTCGGGTACGGCGACATCACCCCGCGGGGCCAGTCGGCGCGGATCGTGACGGTCCTGCAGATCGCGTACAGCTTCGTGTTCCTGACCGCCGCCGCGACCGCGCTGACGCAGCGGATGCGCGACACGGTGCTGCGGCGCACGGGCCGGGGCCGGTCCGGCTCGCAGGACGGCTGAGGGGTGCGCGCGCCCGCCGGGCGGGAGGCCCGCTTGTCACCACCCTCGTGGGAGCACTACCGTCGTCACGCCTTGGTGAACGGGAAATCCGGTGTGATGCCGGTGCGGCCCTCGCCACTGTGAATCGGGAAGTCCGGCTCCGGCCCTCGCGGGCAGCCACTGGATCGCTTGCGATCCGGGAAGGCGGAGCACGGGCGGTGGTACCCGTAAGCCAGGAGACCGGCCAAGGCGCGTCGTCCATCCACGAGGTGCTGGAGAGGGTCTGCCGAGTCATGCACATAGCCGAGGGCTTTCTGCCTCCGGCGCACGCGATCGCCTGGGGTGTCGCGTCCGCGCCGTTCGTCGTCCACGGAGTACGGTCACTCACCCGTGAGGTCAGGGAACACCCGGAGAGCACCTTGCTCCTCGGCGCCTCCGGGGCCTTCACGTTCGTCCTGTCGGCCCTGAAACTGCCGTCCGTCACCGGGAGTTGCTCCCATCCGACCGGCACCGGTCTGGGCGCGATCCTCTTCCGGCCGCCGGTCATGGCGGTGCTGGGCACCATCACCCTGCTCTTCCAGGCGCTGCTGCTCGCGCACGGCGGGCTGACCACGCTCGGCGCCAACGTCTTCTCCATGGCGGTCGTCGGCCCCTGGGCCGGGTACGGCGTCTACCGGCTGCTGCGCCGCTGCGACGTGCCGCTGATGGTCACCGTCTTCTGCGGGGCGTTCGTCGCCGACCTGTCCACGTACTGCGTCACGAGCGTGCAGCTGGCGCTGGCCTTCCCCGACCCGGGCAGTGGATTCCTGGGCTCGCTCGGCAAGTTCGGGTCCGTCTTCGCCGTCACGCAGATCCCGCTCGCGGTGAGCGAGGGCCTGCTCACGGTGCTCGTGATGCGGCTGCTGGTGCAGTCCAGCAAGGGGGAACTGACCCGGCTGGGCGTGCTGCCGACGAAGCCGGGGACCGCGGGGTCCGAGGAGACCGAGGGACAGGCGGTGGCCCGATGAGCCGGAACGCCAGGATCAACGCCCTGCTGCTGCTCGCCGTGGCGGCACTCGCGGTGCTGCCGCTGGCGCTGGGACTCGGCGACCACAAGGAGGAGCCGTTCGCCGGGGCCGACGCGGAGGCGGAGACGGCGATCACCGAGATCGAGCCGGAGTACGAGCCGTGGTTCTCGCCGCTGTACGAACCGCCCTCGGGGGAGGTCGAGTCGGCCCTGTTCGCCCTGCAGGCCGCGATCGGCGCGGGCGTGCTGGCGTACTACTTCGGGCTGCGCCGGGGGCGGCGGCAGGGCGCGGAGCGGGCGACCGCGGCGGCTGTGCGGGACGCTCCCGAGGGGGACTGAGTGCTGCCGATCGACGCGGCGGCGCACAGCAGTCGCTGGCGTCGCCGTCATCCCGTGGACAAGGCCGTGCTGGGGCTCGGGCTGACCGTGCTGGCGGTCACGCTGCCGCCCTGGCCGGGTGCGGCGCTGGTGGTGGTCACGGCGCTCGCCGTGCTGCTGGGGCCGGCGGGGGTGCCCGGGCGCGGGCTGTGGCGGGCGTACCGGGTGCCGCTGGGCTTCTGCGTGACGGGGGCGCTGCCGCTGCTCGTTCAGATCGGCGGTCCGGACGGGTTCCTGACGGCGGCGGACGGCGGGCCGGTGCGCGCCGGCGAGCTGCTGCTGCGCACCTCGGCGGCCTCGCTCGGGGTGCTGCTGTTCGCGTTCACCACGCCGATGTCCGACCTGCTGCCCCGGCTGGTGCGGGCCGGGGTGCCGGCGCCGGTGGTGGATGTGGCGCTGGTGACGTACCGCATGAGTTTCCTGCTGCTGGACTCCGTGCGCCGGGTGCGGCAGGCGCAGGCGGCGCGGCTGGGGCACACCACCCGGGCCGCGGCCTGGCGTTCGCTCGGCGGGCTCGGCGCCACGGCGTTCGTGCGGTCCTTCGACCGGGCGGCGCGGCTGCAGAGCGGGCTCGCCGGGCGCGGCTACGACGGCACCCTGCGGGTCCTGGTGCCCGAGGCCCGCGTCTCGGTGCCGTTCACCGCGGCGAGCGTGGCGCTGCTGGCGGCGCTGGCCGCCCTCACCCTCGTACTGGAAGGACCCCTGTCGTGAACGAGCCGGAGGCGGCCCTGGTGGCCCTGCGGGGCGTGTCCTTCGCCTACGAGGAGGGGCCGGACGTGCTGACCGGCCTGGACTTCGCGGTGCGCGAGGGGCGCGCGCTCGCGCTGCTGGGCCGCAACGGCAGCGGCAAGACCACGTTGATGCGGCTGCTCAGCGGCGGACTGAGGCCGCGCGCCGGGCGGTTGACGCTCGACGGGGAGCCGGTGGCGTACGACCGCCGGGGGCTCACCCGGCTGCGGACCACCGTGCAGCTGGTGGTGCAGGACCCGGACGACCAGCTCTTCGCGGCGTCCGTCGCGCAGGACGTGTCCTTCGGACCGCTGAATCTCGGACTGTCCGACGCTGATGTCCGCTCCCGGGTCGGGGAGGCGCTCGCCGCCCTGGACATCGCCCGGCTGGCCGACCGGCCCACCCATCTGCTGTCGTACGGGCAGCGCAAGCGGGCCGCGATCGCCGGAGCCGTGGCGATGCGGCCGCGGGTGCTGATCCTCGACGAGCCGACCGCCGGGCTCGATCCGGACGGGCAGGAGCGGCTGCTCGCCACCCTGGACCGGCTCCGCGCGGGCGGCACGACGGTGGTGATGGCCACCCACGACGTCGACCTCGCCCTGCGCTGGTCGGACGACGCCGCGCTGCTCACGCCCGCCGGTGTGCACACCGGCCCGACGGCCGCGACGCTGGCCCGCACGGAACTGCTGCGGCAGGCCGGGCTGCGCCTGCCGTGGGGCGTCGCGGCGGCTCGCGTGCTGCGCGCGCGGGGGCTGCTGGCGGACTCGGCGACGGGTCCCCGTACCGCGGAGGAGCTGGCGGCGCTGACCGAGTGACGCGAGCTGCCCGGGGTCAGTGTGACGCGTCGCAGAAGGCCGCGTCCGGTGTCTCGGCCGGCCTCTCCCCGGGGCGCTGCCGGGCGCGGCGGCCGGGCAGCACCGCGAGGACGATCAGGGTGCCGGCGGCCATGATGACGCCGCCGGCGAGGCTGGTCACCGACACTCCGTGGGCGAAGGCCTGGTTCACCGCGTCAGCCATGGTCCGGGCCTGCTCGGGTCCGGCTTCCGGACTGGTCGCGAGCCGCTCGGCGACGGCCAGCCCGCCGCCCACGGAGTCCTGGGCGGTGTCCAGGGCGGCGGCCGGGAGGCGGTCGCCCACCAGGCCGGCGAGTTCGTCGCGGTAGGCGGTGCCGAGCAGGGAGCCCAGCACGGCGATGCCCAGCGAGCCGCCCAGCTCCAGCGCGGTGTCGTTGGCGCCGCCGCCGACACCCAGCTCGCTCTCCGGGAAGGAGCCCATGATGGTGTCGGTGGCCGGGGAGACGCTCAGTCCGATCGCGAGGCCGAGCAGCAGCATCGGGGCGAGGAAGTCGGCGTAGCCGGAGTCCTTCTCGATGAGGACCAGCAGGAAGACACCGACGGTGCCGATCACCATGCCGGAGCCCACCATCGCCTTGACGCCCAGCCTCGGGGTCAGCTTGCCGGTCAGCGCTGCGCCGGCGAAGACGGCGCCCGCCAGCGGCAGCAGCCGTACGCCGGTCTCCAGCGCGCCGTAGCCGAGGACGAACTGCAGGAACTGCGTGGCGTAGTAGATGGCGCCGTAGGTGCCGAAGAAGAAGAACAGCACGGCGAGCATGGAGCCGCTGAAGGGGCGCAGCAGGAACCTGCGCACGTCCAGCATCGGGTGCGGGTGGCGCAGCTCCCAGAGCACGAAGGCCACCAGGCCGACGCCTGCGGCGACGGCCGCGGTGACCGGACCGGCACCCCAGCCGAAGTGCGGGCCTTCGATGGTCGCGTAGACGAGGCTGCCGACGGAGACGATGGACAGCAGCCCGCCGACGTAGTCGATCCGGCCCATGCCGGCCGCCCTGGACGGTGGGACGAGGGCGAGCGCGCCGAGGACGGCGACGACGGCGATGGGGACATTGACCAGGAAGGTGGAGCCCCAGGCGTGGTCCTCCAGGAGCCGGCCCGCGACCAGCGGGCCGACCGCGATGGCGAGCCCCGAGGTGGCGGTCCAGGCCGTGATGGCGCGGGCCCGCTCCCCCTTGGGGAAGACCGCGACCAGCAGGGACAGTGTGGCCGGCATGACGACGGCGGCACCGACGCCCATGATCGCCCGCGCCGCGATGACCAGCCCGGTCTCGTCCACCAGGCTGCCCATCACCGAGCCGCCCGCGAAGACCAGCAGACCGGTGACGAGGGCGCCGCGGCGGCTGTACTTGTCGCCGATCGCGCCGAGGACCAGCATCAGCGCGGCGTAGGGGACGGTGTAGCCGTCGATGACCCACTGCAGGTCGCTGCTGCTCAGGCCCAGGTCGGCCGTCATGTCCGGGGCCGCCACGATCAGCGACGTGTTGGCCATGACGACGATCAGCAGGCTCAGGCAGAGCACCAGGAGGGCCCACCAGCGCCGTCGGTAGGGACCGGTCATCTTCTCGACAGGTGTGGTGAGCAGGAGGGACATGGCTGGGGCTCCCGGATGGCGAGGGCGGCGCGAACCGGCGGAGCCGGTTAATTGCCCATCGGTGTGCAGATTGAGGTCAGCGTATTTTGTTGCACAGCGATGAGCAAATAGGGCGAGGGCCGCGTCGGGCCGGGAGGGGCGAGGACGGTTGATCCGGTGGAGCGGGGCGACTGGTGAGCGGGGGGGATCTGGTGAGCGGGGGGATGGGGAGTGGGAACTGGGGCGGCGGGCGGTCACTCGCCGCGGCCGGGCTCCCGCGGCTCGTGCGGCTCCGCGACCTCCGCGACCTCCGCGGCTTCCGCGGCTTCCGCGGTCAACGTCGTGGCGACGTCCCGGACCACGGCCCGGGCCCGCCCCTCCGGCACGCCGGCCGCGATGAGCGTGGCCGTGGCGGCGCGGGTGCCGTCGTCCTCCAGTGCCCCGGTGTTGACCTGCTCCAGCAGGGCGACGGTCATCGCCTCCAGCCCGGCGCTCAGCACCGCGGGCGGCAGGTGCGCGGGGAAGGCCCCGTCCCGCTGCCCGCGCTCCAGAACAGCGGTCACCTCGGCGCGGGCCGGCGCCAGGATCTCGGCCACCCGCTCCGCGCCCAGGTCGTGCCGGGCCAGCGCGAGCAGCATGCGGTAGCGGTCGCCGACCGGCCACATGAGCAGGTTGAAGTGGGCCAGCGCGCGCTCGGCCGGTTCGGCGGTCCCGCCCCGCTCCGTCCAGGCGGCCATGGCTCCGCGCAGCGCCCCGGACGCCTCTTCGGCGAGCGCCTCCAGCAGCGCCGTGCGGCCCGGGAAGTGACCGAAGAGGGTCCGCCGTACGACACCGGCGGCCCGGGCCAGCTCCTCCAGCGTGGTGTCCGGGTTCCGCCCCAGCTCCCGGCGGGCCGTGGCGAGGATGCGTGCCCGGTTGGACCGGGCGTTGCGCCGCTGCGGCTCACGGGCGACGGGCTTGGGCACGGGAACCTCTGGGACCGGGGTGGCTGGGGACACGGGAGCGTCCATTCTGGCACGCGGGCGGGCCACCGGCCGGGCCGGTGGCCCGCCCCGTGGCCGTCCTGGCCGGTCAGCTCGGTGTCGTCCGCCCGCGTCCGGACCGGTGACGGTCGTCGTCCTCGTCCCGGCCGTCCCCCCGCGCCCGCCCGGACCGCCGGACGGCGGCGAGCGCGGCGAGCACCGTCCCGACGGCCATCACCAGCAGCCCGCGCAGCCACACCTCGGCCTCGATCTGCGTGGCGAGGGCGACGCAGGACGCTGCGCCCAGCACGGGCAGCACGGTGGGGGCGCGGAAGTGACCGGCCTCGCCGGGGTCGCGGCGCAGGACCAGTACGGCCGTGTTGACCATGAGGAAGACCACGAGCAGCAGCAGGACCAGGGTGGACGCCAGGGTGGCGACGCTGCCGGTCAGCGCGAGCAGCATCGACAGCAGGGTCGTGAGCGCGATCGCGGCCCACGGAGTGCGCCGGCCGGGCAGCACCCTGGTCAGCGCGGCGGGCAGCAGGCCGTCGCGGGCCATGCCGTAGGCGAGGCGGGAGGACATGATGCCGGTGAGCAGCGCGCCGTTCGCCACGGCGACGAGGGCGACGGCGCTGAACAGCCGGGTCGGCACTCCACCGGCCTCCTCGACCACCTCCAGGAGCGGCCCGCTCGACTCGGCCAGCCGGGCCGTCGGGACGGCGACGGAGGCGGCGAGGCCCACCAGGACGTACACGGCGCCGGCGGTGGCCAGGGCGCCGAACAGGGCGCGCGGGTAGGAACGGCGTGGGTCGCGGGTCTCCTCTGCCACGTTGACCGAGGTCTCGAAACCGACGAAGGAGTAGTACGCCAGCACGGAACCGCTCAGTACTGCCGCCGCTGCCCCCTTCTCCGGGGTGCCGAGCTGTCCCAGCCGGCCTGCGTCGCCGTCGCCGCGCAGCAGCAGCCAGCCACCGAGGGCGACGATGACCAGGAGGCCGCCGACCTCGACGACGGTGGCGGCGACGTTGGCGCGGGTGGACTCCTTGATGCCGCGCGCGTTGACCAGCGCGAGGACGGCGAGGAACACGACCGCGACGAGTCCCACGGGCAGGGTCACGAACGCCGACAGGTAGTCGCCGCCGAAGCCGCGGGCCAGTGCGGCCACGGAGACGATGCCGGCGGCCAGCATGCAGAAGCCGGCGACGAACCCCGCGAAGGGTCCGAAGGCACGGGTGGCATAGTGCGAGGCGCCGCCCGCGCGGGGGTACTTCGTGGCCAGCTCGGCGTAGGAGGCGGCGGTCAGCATCGCCAGGAGCAGCGCGACGCCCAACGGCACCCAGACCGCGCCCCCGGCGTCGGCGGCCACCTGTCCCACCAGGACGTAGACGCCGGCGCCGAGGACGTCGCCGAGGATGAAGAAGTACAGCAGCGGGGTGGTCAGCGCGCGCTTGAGCGCCGGGCTGCCGGGGGTGTCCGCCGGTCGTCGTGTCGCGAGTCTCGCCATGGCGCCTCAGGTTTCCCGTTGACCGCGGAACAAGCCCTGAACACCGGGGTCGGTGGCGGGCGGGCCGGTGGAGGAACCCCGGAACGGGACGTTACGTTGACTCGCGCGCGACGCCACGCGGGCGGCCGGGGCCGACCTGGTCGCAGTTCTCCAGGAGGGACCTCGCACCATGACCACCGCACCGCCCGTCACCTTCGCCGACGTCCGGGACGCCGCCGCGCGTCTCGACGGCGTCGCGAACCGCACCCCGCACCTCACCTCCCGCACGCTCGACGCCCTGGTCGGCGCCGAGGTGTTCGTGAAGTGCGAGAACTTCCAGCGGGTCGGCGCCTTCAAGTTCCGCGGCGCCTACAACGCGGCCTCCCGGCTGTCCGCCGGGCAGCTCGCGAAGGGCATCGCCGCCTACTCCTCCGGCAACCACGCCCAGGCCGTGGCGCTGGCCGCCCGGGAGCTGGGCACCACCGCCGTCATCCTCATGCCCGAGGACGCCCCGCGCTCCAAGCGGGAGGCCACCGCCGGCTACGGCGCCGAGATCGTCACCTACGACCGCTACACCCAGGACCGCACCGCCCTCGGGGAAGCCCTCGCCGAGGAGCGCGGGCTCGCCCTCGTCCCGCCGTACGACCATCCGCACGTCATCGCCGGCCAGGGCACCGCCGCCCTCGAACTCCTCGAGGAGACCGGTGCGCTCGACGCCCTCGTGGTCCCCGTCGGCGGCGGTGGACTCGTCGCCGGCAGCGCCACCGCCGCCAAGGCCCTGCAGCCCGGAATCCGGGTGGTCGGCGTGGAGCCGGCGGCGGGCGACGACACCAAGCGGTCCCTGGACAGCGGCGAACGCGTCACCATTCCCGTCCCCCGGACCATCGCCGACGGGCAGGCCCTGCCCACCCCGGGCGAGATCACCTTCTCCGTCAACCGGCGCCTGGTCGACGCGATCGCCCTGGTCAGCGACGACGAGATCGTCACGGCCATGCGCTTCGCCTTCGAGCGCCTGAAGATCGTCCTCGAGCCCAGCGGCGCCACCGCCCTGGCCGCCCTCATGGCCGGGCGCCTGGAGCACCGCCCGCGCCGGATCGGCGTCATCGCCTCGGGAGGCAACGTCGACGCGGGGCGGTTCGCGGAGCTGGTCGGCCGCTGAGGGGCGCGTCCGCGAGCGGTGGGTCAAGCGGGTCCGCCGGAGGCCCGCTGCTCCACCACCCCGGCGAAGGCCGACGCGACGAGGGCGACGGCACGGTCGTCGTCCCGGGACAGCCGGCGCAGTACCGCCAGCGGGGCGTCCCCTGACAGCTCGACCAGGGCCTGGGCCAGCCGTATCCGCGTCGCCGGGTCCGCGGTGGGCGCCGCCAGTTCGCCGTCCACGGCGGCCATGATCCGCTCCGCGCACCCGGGCGTCCGGGACAGCGTCCCCAGGACCTCCGCCGCCTCCACGTCGTTGGCCCCCTCGACCACCATGCCGACCAGTGTCGGTACCGCCGCTTCCTCGCCACGCCTGCCCAGCGCCAGCGCGGCGTGCCCGCGCACCGTCCGGTCCGCGTCCCCGAGGGCGTCCGCCAGCGCCTCGGCCGTCCCGGGGACCTCGGGCAGCTCGGCGATGGCCAGCACCGCGCGCCGCCGCACGCCGGTGTCGTCCGAGCGCAGACCGGCCGCGAGGGCCGTGAGGCCGTCCCCGTCCGACCGGGCGAGCGCCCAGCGCAGGGCGCCCGCGACGACCGGGTCGGACTCGGACAGGACTGCCCCGGCCAGCAGCTCGGGCGGAACGGCGGCACCCTCCGGCCGGACCAGCACGGTCTGCTGCCTGCGCGCGGCGCTGGCCGAGTCGAGTCCCTGCATGAGGGCGACGACGTCCAGGACGTCCTGCCAGTCGGCGGGTGCCGACGCGTCGATCGCGCGGAGCCGCTCCAGCAGCTCCCGTTCCCGCTCCAGGCGCTCCCGCGTCCACCGGATGAGGTCGCCGACCAGGGCGGACGGCGAGAAGGCGGGATCCTCCAGCGCGCGCCCGATCTGCTTGAGCGAGAGCCCGAGGGACCGCAGGCTCTCCACGTGGAAGATCCTGCGGACGTCCTCGGCCGAGTACTCGCGGTAGCCGCCGACGGTGCGACCGGTCGGCCGCACCAGCCCGAGGGCGTCGTAGTGCCGCAGCATGCGGGGGCTCACCCCCGAGCGGCGGGCCACTTCGCCGATCAGCACCCCGTGCTCTCCCTGATCTCCCCGGTCTGCGCGGTCTCCCCGGTCTGCGCGGTCTCCCTGGTCTGCCAGGTCTCTCTGGTCTGCGCCGCCTCTCTGGTCTGTGCGGTCTCGCTGGTTTGCGCGGTCTCGCTGGTTTGCGCGGTCTCGCTGGTTTGCGCGGTCTCGCTGGTCTGCGCGGTCTCGCTGGTCTGCATGGTCTCGCTGGTCTGCGTGGTGTCCGCCCCGGCCGTCGCGGCGGCACAGGCGGCAGCTCGTTCGGGGCCGAGTGCGACCATGCGCCTCGCCTCCTCCACGGCCGCGTCGAAACCGGCCTCGGGGTCGCGCCGGAGCAGCTCCGTGGCGTGGGCGTGCGCGGCCACCGCCGGGTCGGGGCCGGCCGCGGCCTTCTCCAGGGCCGGCCCGGTCACGTCCCCGAGGTCGATGAGGGCCCGGCTCAGGCTCAGCCGCACGTGGCGGTCGCCGCGGCCGAGCTGTCCGGCCAGTTCGCCGGCCAGGTCCGCCTTCTCCTCCTCGGGCACGAGGGCGACGGCGACGCGCCACGCGGTCCGCGCGACCTCGTCGTCGGCGTCGCGCAGCATGCCGCGCGTGATCCAGGCCCACGCGCTCCGGTCGCCGATCTTGGAGAGCGTGTGCAGCGCCTGGCTGCGGGCCCGGGTGCGCTCGGAGCCGAGTTCGCGGCGGACACGGGGCAGGGTGACCTCCGGCGGCAGGCGGGTCAGCGCCCAGGACAGCATGTCCCGTACGAAGAAGTCCGGCTCGACGGCGCACCGCTCGACGAGCGGCTCCAGGAAGCCCGGGTCGGGCCGGGTGCCGGCCGCCAGGGCGGCCTGGAGCCGGACCGAGCCGTCCTCGGCACTCAGGGCCCGGGCCACGCGGGTGTTGCGGTCGGTTCCGTCCGTGGTGTTGATCGGGACCACCTCCTGCACCCAGGGCACACCTTAACAACGTGTCAAGGTCAAGCCGCGCCCGTCGTGAGCGGCCGCGCAACGCTCACCGCGACCATTCGCGTACCGCTGTTCGAACGTCTCGGGGACCTGTACGGCCACCGCCGGATGCTCCGGATGGCGCTGGTCTGCGTGGCGGCCGGCTCCCTGCTGGTGGCCCTTGCCCGGACTCCGGCGCTGCGGTGGACCGGGCGGGCGCTGCGGGGCCGCGCTCGCCGCGCTCCTGGCTCTGGGGTCCGCTCTGGTCCGGGGCCGGCTGTCGGTGCCCGACACCCGCCGGGCCATCGCCCGGCTGGTCGGCGCGCTCACCGTCGGCGGACTGCTCGGCGCGGGCCCTGATGGGTGCGGCGGCCGGCGCCCTCGGCGACGTCCGGACCCCACTGCCGGCCCGCCGGACGGCGGAGGCGGACGGTCACGTTTCCCGATGACGGCGAGACGGCGAGACATGATCGGCTTGCTGTACACGTGGGCGGGCACGAGGGGCCGGCGGCTGCGCCCCGACGACGCCGGTGCCGCCCGCCCTCGGTGACCGTCCAGCCCTGTTCCCGCAGCCGGGCGGCGACGGTCCCGGCGGTGCGGAAGTCCTGGTGAGGAGCCGTCTCGACGGATCGGCGAGCGGCGCCGTCCGTGACCCGCGGGGCGACGAGTGCGCCACGGCCCACCGCTCAGTCCGGCGCCGGGTGCGCCCGCACGACCGGGCCCGACGGCGGGGTGCGCGTCCCGACCGGGGCGCGCGACCGGTGCCTCGTCCAGACACCGCGGTCACCTCGCCGGCCCGCCGCACACTGCGCGCTGCCGCGGTCCACGATCCCGATTCCGTGGCCGCCCTCGCCACCCTGTGAGACCGTCACGCCCACGGTGGCGGGCCGGTTCCCGGCCGCCGTTCGCAGATCAGCACGTCCTCGTCGCGCGGGCACGCGGGCACGCGGGCACGCAAAGGAAGGGGCGCCGTCGCACCCGTTTCGGGATGCGACGGCGCCCTCTTCAAGGGCCGTCCCCCGGATGGCACCTT
This sequence comes from Streptomyces sp. M92, assembly GCF_028473745.1. Classification (NCBI taxonomy): domain Bacteria; kingdom Bacillati; phylum Actinomycetota; class Actinomycetes; order Kitasatosporales; family Streptomycetaceae; genus Streptomyces; species Streptomyces sp. M92. Next base: position 3,887,618 of record NZ_CP101137.1, on the reverse strand, counting down.
CAGGCGCCCTGCCCCGGCCGACGGCCCGCCGCGGTCATCCGTCTCCGCCGGTTCCCCGGGCGTGCGGTGCCACGGTGGTGTGGGTCCCGTCCGGGGCGACCATCACCGCGTGCCCCACGCTGTGCAGCATGGGCAGGTCGGAGGGATGGTCCCCGTAGGCCGAGCAGTCGGCCGGATCGATGTCGGGGTGGCGGGCGAGGAGCCGGCGCACCAGGGTGCGCTTGCCCTGGCCGATGGCCGGGGGGCCGATCAGTTCGCCGGTGAGCAGTGGCCCGCAGCGTTCGAGTTTCGCCCCGAGGGCGAACCGCGCCCCGACCGCCTCGGCGATGACGGCCAGCAGCGGGGGGAAGGTGCCGGAGACCAGGGCGACGGACGCGCCCTCGGCGCGGTGCCGGCGCAGCGCGGCCAGTGTGGTGGGGAGATAGAACCCGTCGGCCCGGCTGTGTTCCTCGTACCACCGGCGGGCCGCCGCCTCGACCTCCGCGGCCCGGCAGCCCCGGAAGGCCCGGTGGAAACGGCGGTTGGCCTCCGCGCGGGGCAGGCCGGCCAGTGCACCGAGCAGTTCGCCGGCCCGGCGCGCTCCGTCCGCGCCGTGTGTCCGCACGAAGTGGTCGCGGAGGAAGTCCGGGCCGCTCTTGCGGCCGATCAGCGTCTCGTCGACGTCGAAGAACACCAGCCGCCGGGGGCCTGCGGGGCGTGCCGGTGCAGCGGGCCGGGAGGGTGCGGGACGGGAAAGCGGCGTCGCGGATCGCGGGAACCGGTCGCGCTCGCTGCGGGTGTCAGTGGACACCGGCGACCACCTCCGCCGGTGCGGAGTGCGCCATGAGCCGGGGCGCTGGGACCGCGCCCGCCGGATCGGCCGCCGGCTCGGGACGGTCCTCGAAGTCGGCGAACACCGAGTCGGCGTACAGGGCCGCCGCGGTCTCCCGGCGCACGGCCTGGTGCGCGGCCAGCACGTGGACGTCACGCCAGGTGCGTTCCAGCGGCCCGGGGCCGCATGCGTGGGTTCCGGCCGCGCGGAACAGCCTCTCCACGGCGGCCACCAGGTGCTGTGCGGCGGCCGCCGCGACCCGGCGGTTGCGGGCCACGTCCCGCTCGGCGCGGGTGCCCGAGTCGGCCCGCAGCGCCGCGTCGCGGAGCAGCAGTTCGGCGGTCTCGATGTCGTCGGCCGACTGCGCCAGTGTCAGCTGGAGCGTGGCGCGCTCCGAGGGCCGGCCTGCTCCTCTGCGCGCGGCCCACGCGGTCCACTCCCGCAGGGCGTGGCGGGCCGCCCCGAGGGCGGGCGCGCACAGCAGCAGTCCTGTCCCCAGGTGCGCCGGCGCGGTGTGGCAGCGGGAGCGTCCGGGCCCGGGAGAGCCCGCCAGTACGTCCGAAAGCGAGCAGGTACGGTGGTCGGGGACCACCACCGGGCCGTCGAGAATCGCGGTGTGGCTTCCGGTGCCGCGCATTCCGGTGCTGCGCCACGTCTCCCGTACGTGGATCTCGGCGGCGGGGACGGCGAAGAGCCGGCACTGGCCGCCGGGTAACCGCGGTTCGTCCGGTTCCCGGGCCGCGAGCAGCAGCCAGTGCGCGTCCGCGACCCCGCTGACGCACTCCCAGGTGCCGCTGAGCAGCCAGCCTCCGGAGCAGCGGACGGCCGAGCCGGAGGGCCGCAGTCCGGCGGCGATCCGCACGTCGGGCGATCGGCTCCACAGGTCGGACTGTCCTTCCAGGGGCAGGTGGGCGGCGTATCTGCCGTGGGTCGCCCACAGGACGGCGCACCACGCGGCGGACGCGCACCCCTCGCCGACGGCCGTCACCCCGGCGAGGAGGTCGCTGAAGGTTCCCTCGGTACCGTTCCAGACCGCGGGCACGAAGTGCCCGGCGAAGCCGCCACGGGTCAGCAGCGCGACGGTCTCCGCGGACAGCCGGCCGGTGGCGTCCGCCGACGACGCGTGTGCCGCGGCGGAGGCCACGGCGCCCGCCAGCTGTCCGCGCGCCTGCGGCGCGCCACCCTGTGCCCCCTGGCCTGTGCAGATTTGACGCCGGTTCACCTATCGCTCTCCTTTACTCCAAGACTAGAATTCGTTCGTGAACGAATCTTTCTCGGCCGGTCCTTCACCACCGGGCCGGGGTGAAGGAGGTGATCAGCATGGTCAAGCAGGCGCGTGCCCTTCGGACGCACGATCGCGTCCTGGACGCCGCCGCGTACGAGTTCGCACGCTACGGCTACGTGAACGCGAACCTGCAGCGCATCGCCGACCGGATCGGGTTGACCAAGGGCGCCCTGTACGGGCACTTCTCCAGCAAGGAGAAGCTGGCCGCCGCGCTGACGGAACACCTGACCCGAAGCGTGCGGACGCTGCTGGACGAGGCCAGGACCTCGCCCGAGCCGGCCACGAGCCGACTGGACGCCCTGGTGCTCGGACTCGGCAAGCTCTTCGAGACCGACCACAGGGCGCAGGCTGCCCTGCGGCTGGAGGTGGACGCGGCTCGGGCGGCCGACACGGTGGCTCCTCTCTTGCGCGACACCCATGACATCACGCTCGAACTCGTGAGTGAGGTGCAGCGGGGACGGCACCGGGACGCGGCACCGCCGGCCGACACCTTGGCCGATCTCATCGTCGCGGTGTTCTGCACCGCGCTGTGGACCGGCGTCTGCGCGGGCCCGGACCGCCCCGGGCCCAGCGTCGCCGCCATGTGGGGCGTGCTGACGCGCGTCATGGAGGCCCGCGCCCCCGCCTGAGCCCCGGCGACCACGCGGCCCCGGGGCCCGGGCCGACGGGCCGCCGCTACCAGGAGGCAGGGACGGCCGCCACCCGGCGGGTGCCCACGCAGGCCCAGGAGGTCCGCGCGCGGGCCAGCACGGTCTCGCCCTGGACCGCCGAGACGGTCAGCTGGAACGTTTCCCCGGGGCGGGCGCCCGAGGCGCACTCCTCGACCACCAGCCGGGTGGGCCGATGGAACTCGCCGAACGCCAGGCACTGCACCGTGGTCCGGGCCAGCGCGAAGGACAGGTCGGCGAACGGGCCGTCGCACGCCTCGTGCACCTTGAGGTGGCCGAGCTGGCGGAAGCCCTCCAGCATCACCATCATCGGGATGTGGTCGGTGGGATGGTCGAAGAGCACCGCGTGGTCGCGGTCGACGCGCAACCGCCACTCGCCGGGCCCCGCGGCCTCTTCGAGGACGCAGTCCCGCCAGCGCAGCCGCCCCACCCGGTGCGGGGGCGTGCGCGGCGTCCCGGAAGCGGCCGTCCGCACCGGTGCGGTGCCCGGCTCGTCCGCGGCACCGCCGCCGAGCCGGCGCAGCAGGCGGTAGCGCCGCTCGTCCACCATCAGCATGCTGATGGTGCCCCAGCCCCACACTCGGCCGCCGACGACGAGCCGGAAGTCCATGCGGGCCCCGTTCCTGCCCCGCGCGTCGTCGCCCTCCCAGGTCCACTCGCCGACCAGGAACACCGAGAGCGGTACACCCTCGACCCGCAGGGCGGCGGGATCGGTGATCTCGAAGTCGATGTCGCGGCCGACGAAGCGCCGGCCGAGCGGCACACCGCGGTGCCGGTGGGCGACGTAGACCATCCCCTGACGCATGGTCTCCGCGAACAGCAGGGGATCACTCAGACCGTTCTCGTCCGGGTGGTAGAGCGCGTGGTCGCGCGGCCACTGGGCGGCGAGGACGAACTCACGGTCACCGACGGGGATGGCGTCGGTGACGAAGACCTCCGCGACGGAGCTGCGGTGCACCAGCTCACGTGCCACGGGACGTGCGAAGCTCAACGAATCGCAGGCGTGGGCCATTGCTGACGCCTGAGAGTTGCTGGGAAGATTGAGCACGACTGACATCCGGGATTCGCCTCCCCCGAAGTGGAAGAACCAGGACCATGCGAACTAGCAGACGTGCTGTGCCCTTCGGCACGAAATTAATATACCTTCGGGAAGGTATATTGCAAGGCTCGGGCGGAACGCAGCGGACGATTGGCCATCCCCGCTGGTCAGAGGGGGCGAAACCCGCGAGACGTCCGCACGTGACCCGGCCCGGTCGCCTCACGAACCGGCCACGGAAAGCAGCGGACGGCACGGCACGAATGGACGTCATGAGCGATCACAGCGACACGGCACAGACCTCGCACATCTCCACCAACACCTCGGCCGACGACACCTCGCACCTCAAGCAGGAGCGCGCCATCCGTACCCGGCGCACCATCCTCGACGCGGCCGCGGAGGTCTTCGCCCGGCATGGCTACCCGAACGTCACCATCAAGGACATCGCCGACGGCGCGGAGATGACCAAGGGCGCGGTGTACTTCCACTTCTCCAACAAGGAGGCCCTCGCGGTCGCCGTGACGGACGAGTTCTACCGCAGACTCAACGAGATCGTCTCCCCCGCGCTCGAGGGCGACCACTCCTCGCCCTCGACGGTGGCGGACGTGCTGCTGCGCACCGCGGGCGGGTTCCGCGACGACGTCTACGTCAAGGCGGGGGCGCGCCTGCAGATCGAACGCCCCTACATCAAGGCGGAGATGCCGGTCCCGTACGTCGGTTTCACGTCACTGGTCGTCGAACTCCTCGAGAAGTGCCGGGCCGCGGGCCGGCTGCCGAAGAGCGCGGCGCCCGAGGCCCTGGGCAGGGCCCTGGTCTCCGCCCTGTTCGGCGCCCAGCACATCTCCTGGGTGCAGAACAACCGGACCGACATCGTGGAGCGGGTCGAGGAGATCATCGACGCCTTCGGCCTGCTGTCGGCGCCGGCGCGGTAGGACGGTGCGGCCGGGAGGCGCACCGGCAGCGGGGAACCGCTCCGGTCGCCGCACGTTCAGTCCAGGAAGGCGGCCTCCACCCAGCGGCGCAGGGCTCCCGGACGCATGCGGTGCAGCCGGTCCACACTGTCGGACACCTCGTGCGGGCCGCCGACCGACAGGAACTTCTCCCGCACCAGGTCCGCGTGCAGTACCCGGGTCTCAGGACCGGCCGCACCGACCGGAATCAGCCGGGTGCGCGACACCGTACGGCCGTCGGTCAGCCGGACGGTGACCCGGGCACCGGTGGCCTTCGTGGCGCGGGAGAAGTCACGGTCGTCGGCGCTGAGCTGCCCCAGCAGGTCGACCAGCTCGTCCCCGCCGAAGCCGCGCAGCCACGGCACCGCGCGGTCCCCCGCCTCCCGTACCGCCTCGCCGAACGGGGCGTCGGACAGGAAGAGTTCGCGCGTCATCTCGGTGTCGTGCTCCAGGCGCACCCGCCGCGCCAGCGTCCAGCGGGCCGGGTCGTCCAGGTGCGGGGAGGAGAAGTCGTCCACGGTGAACTCGCCCGTGAGCAGGGTGGTCGCGACGGGGTAGGGCACGTCGAGGACGAGGGCGCCGAGCGGGGAGCCCGGACCGTTGACGTACCGGGCGGCGCGCTCACCGGCGAAGAGGGTGTACAGGGACGCCTCGACGACCACTTCGGCCACGTCCTCGGGCCGCAGGCCACCCAGCTCCCGGTGGATCTCGGCGGCGCAGTCCACCGCCGCGTCGATGCCCGGCCCGCCGGGGTGCATCTTGAAGGAAAGCGTGTCGGTGTGCCAGCGCCGGCCCAGTCCCTTGGCCACCGCCTGCGGCAGCGGCACGGTGGCGAACCGGGCGAGGAAGCCGTCCTCGTGCTCGACGATGTCGGGGGCGCCGCGCAGCCCCGCGTACGCCGCGTCGCAGGCGTCCATGGCGGTGCGTACCGGGGTGAAGGTGTTGAACAGACGGGCGTCGCTGGCCAGGAAGGCACGCATCAGGGGCCAGTTGGGCATGGCGAAGGCCAGCCCGAAGGCGTTCTCCCAGAGCCCGGCCGGGGCGCGGTCGCAGTGCAGTCGGCCGGCCACCGCGCCCGCCAGGTGCGTGTGCACGGCGCTCTGGCCGCGCAGCGGGCCGAGAGTGGCCGAGGCGGTGATGCGGGCCGCGCACTCGTTGGCCGCGACGACGGCGGTCAGCAGGGACAGCCCGTCGAGCCGCCGGGCGTAGGCGAAGGCGAGCGGTACCGCGACGGTGGAGTTCGACAGGTGTCCGGCGTAGGCGGTGTCGTCGAGGTTGAGCCAGGACCCGAGGGCGGCGAAGACGCCCGCGGCGGTGCGCGGGTCGCGCTGCATGGGGTGTCCGAAGGCCGCCACCAGCCGCCGCCCCAGCGGGTGCTGGAGCCCGGCCCTGATGGACGCGGCCTGCGAGAGGACCTGACTGGCGGCGAGCTTCAGCACCCGGCACGGGATGTGCTCGGGTCGCAGCGTCGCCGCCCACTGGGACAGTTCACGCAGCGGGGTGTCGGCGGGCCGGCGAGGACGCCTGGGCGCCGTGCTCCCCCAGTCGTCGCACAGCGCCCTGGCCACGCTCTCACCGAGTACTGCCGTCATGGCACGAGGCACCTCTCTTGCCGTACGCCGGCCGGGCGTGCCGTGCCGGCGGCCGGGCGCTCCGGGCGGGGGAAGCGGCTGCGGGAGCACCGTCGGCCGGTGCTCCCGCAGCCGCGGGAGGGGTTCAGGCGGCCGGCACCTTGTCCAGGAAGCCGTAGACGGCCTTGACGCGGCCCGCCTCGTCGGCGACCAGGACGTCGAAACCGATGGCGATCGGCTCGGCGCCGGGCTCGGTGACCAGGCCCCACTGGAACCGGGCCTGGTTGTGGTGGGCGTCGACCGTGCCGTGCAGTTCGAAGGTCAGGCCCTTGAACTGCTCACGGGCGCCCGCCACCACCGCGGCGAAGCCCTCGTGGCCCTCGACTGCGGCGAGCGGGTCGATGTACGGGGCGTCGCTGGTGAACAGCTCGGCGATGGCCGCCGCGCGCTTGTCGGCGTCTGCCTCGTTCCAGATGGCCAGGTAGCGGTCGACGGTGGTGGTCAGGTCGCTCATGCGTGTTCTCCTTGTTTCCGTTGGTGCGGCTGACCCGACGTGCCGCCGCCAGGCGCGCGGAACGACGGGGGTTCTGGATGTCTCAGGGGGTCTCGGGGAGGTCCGCGGCCGGAGCCCACACGGGGAGGGCACCGGGGAGGACCTCGAAGGTGGCCGTGGAGCCGATGCCGTGCTGGTACTCGCCGTCGTGCTCCAGCGGCAGCCGGCGGCCGTCGGTGCGCTCCACGATGATGGTCCGGCCGCGCGCGTACCGCGTGGCGGGGTGGCCGATGTGGGCGGCGGTCAGGGTCAGCCGCGGCACGTCGGCCGCGGCGATCCCGTCACCTATGACGCAGACGTCGAGCAGGCCGTCGTCGAGCAGCGAGTCGGGCAGGACGTTGAACCGGCCGCCGCGGTAGGGGCCGCCGCCGACGTTGGCCAGGACGGTCGGGCCCTCGTGCACGACCCGCCCGTCGACGGTGACCCGTCCCGGGTACGGCGCGTACCCCGCGGCGGTGTCGGCGAAGGCGCGGGCGTACCGCTCGCGGCCGGTCAGTGGCAGGTCGCGGGCGGTGATCAGCGCGTCGGCGATCACCCCGGAGCAGGCGCCCAGGTAGACGTACTGACGGGTCTCGGCGAGACGGGCCAGGTCCAGGCGGCGCGGGCGGGCGCTGCCGCCGATGCCGGAGTCGGTGAGGATCGCTTTGAGGGACTCCGTCCAGGGGCGGTCGCCCCACAGCATCTTGTAGCCGGAGTTGCCGGTGCCGCCGGGCACCACCGCGAGCGTGGCGTGCCCGGAGGCGGGCACCAGGCCCTGGACGGCCTCCCGGACGGTGCCGTCGCCGCCGATGACGACGACCAGGTCGGGGGCGTCGGTGTGCCGTTCGAGGGCCCTGCGCACCGCGACGGTGGCGTCACCCGGTCCGGTGGTCGGGTGCACCTCGGTGCGCTCCAGGTACGAGTCGCACACCTGGCGCACCTGTTCCACCAGTTCCGGGCTGTGGCTGCCGGAGGCCGGGTTGGCCAGGACCAGTGCCCGGGTCGGAACCGGGGCTGCTGTATCTGCCATGTGGGCGTACTCCTTCATCGGACGGCGCCGGCGGGTCCGGATCCGGGGCCGCGCCTGCGGCTCCGGACCCACGACGTCGACTCTGCCGCCGACCGCTGTCACGGCGCTGACGTGCGGCTGACGCCGGCGGGGCGCACGAGTGCGGGCAGACGGGGCCGGGCGGGGACACGCCGCACACGCGCACGCGAGGCGGGGCGAGGACACGACTCACACGCGCACGCGAGGCCCAGGCACGCCCGGCGCGCCGCCGGGCGTCCGCGGTGCGCCGGGCGAGGCGCCACAGCTCCCTCGGCGGGACGGTGGGCGCCGCGCCCGAAGTCGCGGCCCAGGCGCCCCGGTCCGGCGGCCGCGGACGCCCGGCGGCAGGTGTGCGCGCCGCGGAGCGAGGGGAGGGCGGGTCACGGGCCGGGCGGTGTGCCCGGCCCGTGACCCGCCAGGGCCGGGCGGCGGCCACGCGAAAGGCGCCGCCCTCGCGGTCACTGCTTGGCGAAGGCCAGCAGGTCCGCGTTGAGACGGTCGGCGTGGGTGGCGAACAGGCCGTGGGCCGCGCCCTCGTACGTCAGCAGGGTGCTGCCGGGAACGAGCTCCGCGGTGCGGGGACCGCACAGCGGATACGGCGCCCCGAGGTCGGCGGTGCCGTGGACGACCAGGGTGGGCACCCGGACGGCCGCCGTCTCCGCTCGCTGGTCGGTGGTGAACAGCGTGCGGTAGATCTCCGTGGCGGCCCGCGGCGAGGTGTCCATGGCCAGGTCCGTCAGCCACTCGGCCAGCCGGGGCGAGAGCGGCGTGCTCGCCGGATCCGCCTCGGGGCCGGCGAAGAACGGCCAGGTCAGTGATCTCAGCCAGGCGGCCCGGTCGGTCCGGATGGCCTGCTCGATCTCCTCGAACAGCGCCATCTCCAGGCCGTCCGGGTTGTCCGGGGCGCGCAGCAGGAACGGCGTGGTCGAGGCGACCAGCGCCAGCTTCCCCACCCGTGCGGCGCCGTACCGGGACAGGTAGCGCACGGCCTCACCGCCGCCCGCCGCGTAGCCGACCAGCAGGACGTCCCGCAGGTCGAGCTGGTCGAGCAGGTCGGCGAGGTCCGAGGCGAGGGTGTCGTAGTCGTAGCCGCTCCAGGGGACGTCCGAGCGCCCGGTGCCGCGCCGGTCGTAGGTGACGCAGCGCAGCCCCTGACCGGCCAGGAACGGCGCCTGGAACTCCCACATCCGCGAGTCCGCCATGGCGGCGCTGAGCAGCACCACGGGACGGCCTTCGCCCCAGTCGGTGCAGTGGAGCCGGGTTCCGTCCCGGGTGGTGACGTACGGCATGACGCCTGCCTTCCTCGGTGGTGGGGACCCTCAGCGCCGTGCGGTGCGGCCCGGTGCCGCCAGCACCAGGGCGGAGGCGAGGAGTCCCAGGACGATGAGCGGGACGAGCGTGACGGCGAACGCGTGCGGGTAGGCGCCCGCCGAGCCGCCGGCGTCGGCCAGGGCGGGGAAGAAGACCGCGCCGGCGATCGCCACGCCGACGGCCGCGCCGCCCTCCTGGGCGGTGTTCAGCAGTCCGGACGCGGAGGCCGCGTGCTCGGGCACGGCCGCGCCCAGCACCAGGTTGGTCAGCGGGCCGGTGGTCAGGCCCATGCCGAGCCCGGCGACGAGGAGTGCGGGCAGCAGCCACAGCACGTGTCCGGTCGTGTCGAGGCGCTCGGCGGTCAGGGCGACCGCCGCGTAGCCGATCGCGAGGGTCAGCGGGCCGACGGCCACCCTGCGGGCGGTGACCGAGGCGGCCTTGCGCGACGACACCACCGAGGCGCCGAAGTAGCCCGCGCCCAGGGCCAGGAAGACGGACCCGGACTCCAGGGGCGACAGGCCTCGGCCCAGTTGCAGGTAGAGGGCCAGCACGAAGAAGAAGGAGCCCATCGCGAGGAAGTAGACCACCGTCGCGGTCAGCCCCACCGAGAACACCCGGCCCTTGAACAGGGCGGGTTCGATCAGCGGGCCCCGGTCGGCCGCCGCCCGTCGGCGCAGGTGCCAGACGGTCACCGCCAGCAGGACGGCCGCACCGGCCAGCGCCTCCCACACCCACAGCGGCCAGCCGCTCTCCTGGCCCTCCAACAGCGCGAAGACGATGATGCCCAGGGACGCCGTGACCAGCAGGGCGCCCACGAGGTCCAGCCGGGTGCCGCCCTCGCCGCGCGACTCGGGGATCGTGCGGCCGACGAAGGCCAGGGAGACCAGGCACAGCGGGACGTTGATCAGGAAGATGGTCCGCCAGCTCAGTCCCGCGATGTCGACCGTGATCAGGGCACCGCCGATGAACTGGCCGAAGACGCCGGCGAGTCCGATGACCAGGCCGTAGGCGTTGAAGGCGCGGTCGCGGGCGGCGCCGGTGTACACCGTGCCGATGATGCCGAGCACCTGCGGCACCATCAGCGCGGCGGCGGCGCCCTGGGCGATGCGGGCGACGACCAGGACGGTCGCCGTGGGTGCCAGGCTGCACGCGGCCGAAGCCAGCATGAACAGCACCATGCCGAGCGTGAACATCCGCCGGCGGCCGAAGAGGTCGCCGAGCCTGCCGCCGGTGATCAGCCCCGCGGTGAAGGCGACGCCGTAGCCCACGACGAACATCTGGGCCTGGGCGGCGCTGGCGCCCAGGTCGGCCTTGATGGCGGGGACGGCCACGTTGGCGATGAAGAAGTCCAGCACCGTGATGAACGTGCCCACGAGCACCACCAGGAGGGCACCGGCCGAGGGGGCGGCGGCCGGTGCGGCGCCGGGGGGCGTCGGCGCACGCCCCTCGACGACGGCTTCCGTGCTTGTCTCAGAAGTCATGACGACTCCGTTTCTCGATCATTTCGGGTGGTTGGCCGGTGGTGCCGGTACCGTGGCCGGTCACCAGGTCACGGGAAGGTGTGTCACCCCGTGGAAGACGGTGCCGCGGCGGAAGACCGTGCGCGGGTCGGCCACCAGCCGCAGGTTCGGGAAGCGCCGCAGCAGGGAGCGCAGCGACAGCTCCATCTCCAGCCGCGCCAGCGGGGCCCCCTGGCAGTAGTGCGGGCCGAAGCCCCACTGCAGGTGGCCGCTGGTGTCGCGGTTCGGGTCGATCCGGTGCGGGCAGGCGAAGACCGACTGGTCGTGGTTGCCGGCGGGGACGGAGATGACGACGGCGTCGCCCTTGGAGACGGCCACACCGCCGAGTTCGAGGTCCTCCACCGCCAGCCGGACCATCGCGTCCTGGGAGATCGACCAGTAGCGCATCGACTCCTCGATGAAGTTCGGTATGAGCGCGCCGTCGTCGGCGGCCACCCGCGCCCGCAGGTCGTCGTCGCGCAGCAGTGCCAGGATGTTCAGGGCGATCTGGTTGGTGGTGGTCTCGTGTCCGGCCACCAGGACCAGCCGGGCGATGCCGACCAGCTCGTCCAGGGTGATGGCCCCCGTCGCGTGGTGGTTGGCGGCGAGGCGGCTGATCAGGTCGTCGCCCGGGCTCTCCAGCTTCCGCAGCGCCAGTTTGGCCAGGTACTCGGACATCTCCTCGTAGGCGGCCAGGGAGACCTCCGGATCCTCCTGAGAGATGGTGACGCGGGTCTTCTCGATGAAGAACGCGGAGTCTTGCTCCGGAACGCCCAGCAGCCGTGCGATGACAAGGGTCGGCAGCGCGCGGGAGAACACGGCGTGCAGGTCGGCCGGCCGGGGCTGTGCCTCCAGTTCGTCCAGCAGTTCGTCCACCAGCCGCTGGACCGGTTCGCGCAGCCGCTTCACCCGGCGCGCGGTGAACTCGGTCTGGATCATGGAGCGGAGCCGGGCGTGCTCGGGGTCGTCCAGACGCAGGAAGGAACTCGGGTTGCCGCCGGGCGGGACCTGGATGCGCACCGGTGCGCCGGGCAGCCGTTCGTCGGCGCTGAGCCGGGGGTCGCCCAGTGCCTGCCGCACGTCGGCGTACCGGGTCACCAGCCAGGCCAGGCGGGACTCGGCGGCTCCCGCCGGGATGCGTACCACGCAGGGGGGCGCGTTGCGCAGTTCCGCCAGGATGGGCGGCGGGTCTCCGTCCTCGGTGCGGGCGAAGGGCCAGTCCAGGACGTCGGTGTGATCCGCGAGCGGCACGTCGGCCTCCAGGGGTGAGGGGGCAGGCAGGTGGATCCCGGGCACCGGCTCTCTCCGTGGTCGGACTCGGACGCGCTGACGCCGCCGGGGCGGAGGGACATGGGTGGTGTCCCGTCCAAAGCCGCGGACGGTTGTGCGTCACTGTCGCGCACTCCGCTGACATGGAGCTGACACGAGTGCCGGTCGGGCTGTGGAACCCGCGGCACTCGTGTGGGGGGGGTGCCGGGGGCGTGGTGCAGACCGGGAAGGCGCCGGAGCGGGGCGCCTTCCCGGTGCCGCGCTGGTGCTGTGGCCGGAAAGGCCGGCAGGTCGACCTCTCCGGTCGCGGCGCTAGCGCGCGCGTTGGGCGGCGATCCGCTGCAGGCGGTGCGCGAAGTGGGCGGTGACGGCCTGGGCGTGGGTGTCGATGTAGAAGTGGCCGCCGGAGTACTCGTTGTGGCCGAGGTAGGCGGGGGTGCGCCCGGCCCAGTGGGTCATGGCGTCCGGCTCTTCCTGCAGGGGGTCGGAGCGCCCGCCGTAGGAGGCGAGCGGGCAGGCGACGCCGGCGCCGTCGTCGGCGTACTGGGCGGCGACCCTGAGGTCGGCGCGGAGCGCGGGGACCACGAGGGCGAGCATCTCGGGGTTGTCGTAGATCTCGGCCGGGAAGGAGCCCAGCTTCTTGATCCACTCGACCAGCTCGGACTCGGGCATCCGGCTCTGCTCCTCGGTGGGCTGGAAGAACCCCACGGGCGACCAGCCGGACATGCCGACCATGGCGGGCGCCGGGCCGCCCTCCTCCTCCATGCGGATGGCCAGCCGGAACGCCAGCTGGGCGCCGAGGCAGTGCCCGAAGAAGGCGAACGGCCGGTCGTCCAGGTCGTCGAGCACGGCCTCGTGCAGCGCTTCGAGCAGCGGCCAGAACTCCTCGTAGGTCGGCTCTTCCCGGCGGTTGTGACGGCCCGGCAGGGTCACCGCCTGCGGAGCGATGTCGGGCGGCAGCAGGCTCTCCCAGTCCCGGTAGATGATGGCGCCGCTGCCCGCGTGCGGGAGCAGGAACAACCGGATCGATGCCTCGGGCGAGGGCTCCACCGGGTGGAACCACTGGCCCGCACGGGACATCCGGCTGCCGGCGGCGACGGTGTCCGCGGCGTTGGTGGTACTGGTCACGACTGTGCACTCCCCACGGTGGTGGACGGGCCGAGGGCGCGTACCGCGGGCAGCAGCACCTCGGCGATCTCCTTCAACTGCGGTTCCGGGTCGAGCGATCCGATCCTCAGCACCAGGTGGCGGGCGCCGGCCCGGACGTAGTCGCCGAGCCACTCGGCGCACTTCTCGGCGCTGCCCCAGGCGTAGGCCTGGATGGTGCGCATCTGGTCGAGGGAACGGCCGTAGTAGTGGCTGATGTAGTGCTCAAGTTCGGCCTCGGCCGCCCGCTCGTCGCGGTTCACCGTGATCGTCGCGTACAGGGCGGGGGTGACGGCGCCGGCGGGACGGCCCGCCTCCTCGGCGAGCTCGGCGATCCGGCGGCGGGCCCGGCCGTAGGCGTCGGGGTCGGGCAGGAAGGGCAGCCAGCCGTCGTAGCGGGTGGCGGCGCGGGCGAGCACCTTGGGGGTGTCGCTGCCGGCCAGCCACAGCGGCGGGCCGCCGGCGGTGGCCGGGGAGGGCAGCCGGTCGAGGCGGTCGGCCTGCCAGTACCTGCCCTGGAAGTCGGCCGGTTCGCCCTCCCGTCCGGCGCGCCAGGCCGTGCGCCACAGGGCGGTGATCTCGTCGAGGCGTCCGACGCGGCCGGTGAAGCCGGCGCCGACGGAGGCGAACTCCTCCTCCGTCTCGGGCATGGGGAAGCCGGAGCCGAGCCCGAGGACCAGCCGCCCCGCGGCCACGTGGCTGAGGCTCGCGACCATGTTGGCGCCGATCAGCGGGTGGCGCAGGGCCGGGGTCAGGGCGGCGGTGCCGACGGTGATCCGCTCGGTGGCGGCGGCAGCGGCGGCCAGGACGACGAGCGGGTCCAGGCGGGGGCGGGCGGTGAGCGAGTCGCCCGCCCAGAGGGAGTCGAATCCCAGGGCCTCGGCCTGCCGGGCGAAGCCCAGCAGCGGGGCAGCCGCGTAGGTGCCGTTGATGGCCTGTTCCCGGGTGGGCAGCAGGATGCCGACGTGCAGGGGCCCGTTCATGGGCGACGACCTTTCTCTCCGTGATGGCTGACGCCGTGTCATGCGACCGTGCCGACCGGCGAGGCCGGTGCCGTCAGCCGCTCCCGCACCGCGCGGCGCAGGATCTTGCCGGAGGGGTTGCGGGGCAGGGAGTCGGTGAAGTGGTAGGCGGTGGGGATCTTGTAGTCGGCGAGCCGGCCGCGCAGGGAGAGCAGCAGCTCGCGCGGGTGCGCCTCGGCTCCGGGGCGCAGCACGACGACCGCGTGCACGCTCTCGCCCCAGTGCTCGTCGGGCAGGCCGACGACGGCGGCGTCCGCCACGGCCGGGTGCGCGGCGAGCGCCTTCTCGACCTCGGCCGGGTAGATGTTCTGCCCGGCGACGATGATCGTGTCGTTGATCCGGTCGCACAGGTGGAGGTGGCCGTCCTCGTCGAGGTAGCCGGCGTCCCCCATGTGCAGCCACTCCCCCACCAGGGTGCGCGCGGTGGCCTCGGGCAGGTTCCAGTAGCCGAGCATCCGGGACGGGGCGCGCACGCAGATCTGGCCGATCTCCCCGGGCGGGAGGGGGTCGCCGTCGGGGCCGATCACCTTGACCTCGTTGCCGGGGCACGGCCTGCCGACCGAGTCCAGCACCGGGCTGCCCGGGTGGTGCGCCTCGGGCGGCAGGCACACCGCCACACTGCCGGTCTCGGTGCTGGCGTAGATCTGCGCGAACTCGCAGTCGTAGGTCTCCAGGCACTGCTTGAGCAGGGTCTCGGACATGGGCGCGGCGCCGTAGGCGATCTTGCGCAGGGAGGTGAACGCCTCCGGTCCCGCGCCGCGTTCGGCGGCCATCATCTGCAGCATGGCGGGGGCCGCGAAGGTGGTGCTGACCTTGTGGGCGCGGATCAGCCGGACCGCTTCCTGCGGGTCGAACTGCGGCATGATCACGTTGGTGCCGCCCGCGTTGAAGGTGTGCAGGAACCAGCCGATGCCCGCGACGCCGAAACCCGGCAGCGAGATGAGGCTGACGTCGTCGGGCAGCCAGTCGATCCAGGCGACGCCGTGCTCGCGCATCGCGTGCGGCAGGGTGAAGAAGCTGCGGTGGGCGAGGACGGCGCCCTTGGGCAGTCCGGTGGTACCGCTGGTGTAGATCTGCACCACGGCGTCGTCGGGGCCGGTGCCCGGCACCGGCTCGGAGTCGGGCTGATCGGCGGCCCAGGCGGGCAGGCCCGCGCCGCGGGCGGGTTCGCCGTCGGCGTCGGTGCCGTCGACGCGGATCACCCGCCGCAGACCGGGCAGTTGCCGGCGCACCGCGGCGACGGTGTCCCAGAACTCGTCGTCGACGAAGATCAGGGCGGCACCGGAGTCGCGCAGGATGTGGTCCACCTCGGTCGGGGTGAGCCGCCAGTTGACCGGCACCAGGACCGCGCCCGACTTGGCGCAGGCGAGCATCACCACGTAGTAGTTCTCCGACTCGCGCCCCAGGTAGGCGACCCGGTCGCCGCGCCGCACGCCGCCGGCGCGCAGGGCGTGCGCGGCGCGGTTGCTGTCGCGGTGCAGCTTCTCGTAGGTGGTGACGCGGTCCTCGCAGATGATGGCCGGGTGGTCCGGACGGCTGCCGGCGTGGGCCCGTGAGGAGTGGGTGAGCGTCCAGCGCTCCCTCGGTATGCCGCTGGGTGTGTCAGTCATGATCCGTCCTTGTGGGCGTCAGGCGGCCGGCACCGGCTCGAGCTGCCCGCAGAGGAACTGGGCCAGCTGCCGCACGGTCGGGTGGTCGTGGGTGAGCGAGGCCGGCAGGGGCAGCCGGAACGCCTGCTCCAGGGCGGCCTTGACCTGCTGGGCCATCAGCGAGTCCAGGCCCAGGGAGACGAACTCGGTGTTCGGGTTCAGTTCGTCGCCCTCCTCCAGGTGCAGGACGGCGGCGACCTTCTCGCGGACGACCCCGGTCACGACGCCGGTCCGCTCGGCCGGCGGGAGGGCGGCGAGCGCGGTGAGGTCGAGGCCGGTGTCGTCGTCGGAGGCGTGGCGGGCGAGCCGGTCGTAGAACAGGTCGCCGGTGACGCTGCCCGCGACGTAGCGGTCCCAGTCGAACTCGCCGACCACCCGCTGGGTGCGGGGGCGTCCCCAGAGCCTGGCGAGGGTGTCCAGGGCTCGGGTCGGGGAGAAGAAGCGCACACCGCTGCGTTCGATCTCCTGGCTGAGGTGGTCCTCCAGGCGGGCCGACATGCCGACCCGTGCCCAGGCGCCCCAGTTCACCGACAGGCCGGGCATGCCCCGCCGGCCGCGCCACTCGGCGAGGGCGTCGAGGGCGGCGCTGGCCGCGGCGTAGTGGCCCTGGGTGGCGCCGCCGAGGACCGAGGCGATCGAGGAGTAGGTGACGAAGAAGTCCAGTTCCGGGAAGGAGGACTGGGCGGCCTCGTGCAGCAGCCAGCCGCCGTACGCCTTGGCCTCCAGCTGGGCGTCGATGGCCTCCCAGGTCAGCTCGGCGATGAGCCTCTTGTCGTAGGCGCCCGCGGCGTGCACGATCCCGCCCACCGGGTGCGGGCCCGCCGCCAGGTGCCGCACCAGCCGCCGCACGTCCTCGGCGCGGCCGACGTCGGCCCGGACCAGGTCGAGTTCGGCGTGCTCGGCGAGGTCGGCGAGGACGGGGGCGGCCTCCTCGGTGGGCCGTCCACTGCGGCTGATCAGCGTCAGGTGGCGGGCGCCGAGGGCGATCAGCTTGCGGGCGGTGACCAGGCCGAGGCCGCCCAGACCGCCGGTGACGAGGTAGGTGCGGTCCGGGCGCAGGGCGGCCGGGACCTCCTCGGCGGGGGCGGCGGGCTCCGCCTCGGGGGCGTCCGGGAGGGTCACCCAGGACTGTCCCGACGGGTCCGACAGGGCCGTCCGCAGGGCTTCGCCGGTCTCGTCGAGGCGGAAGCGCCGGGCGTCGTCGTCCTCTTCGGCGGGCGGGGCGTGCACCACGGCCGCCGCCGGGACGGTGAGCGTGGAGCGGAAGGTGCCGTCGTGGCGTACGAGGACGTCGTCGCCCGGCGCGAACCCGGTGCCCTCCGCCGCGGCGAGGACCGTGCCGGTGGCCGCGGTACCGAGCAGCGGCGGGGGTTCCTCCTGCGCGCCGAGCAGTTCCTCGCGTTCCGCGCGGCCGGTGTCCAGGGCGGTGCGGGCGTCGTCGGTGGTCAGGCCGACCGAGCGGACGCGGATCTGGACCTGGTCGGCCCCGGGGGGCACGTCCGCGGCGGCGACCAGCGCGAGGTCGGACAGGTCGCCCGAGTCGGGGGCGCGCAGTTCGAAGCCGCCGGACCAGGTGAGCGGGGCGTCGCCGGAGAGGAGCCGGCGCACGTAGCGGCGGCCCGGACGATGGGCGACCTGGTACTCGCCCGGGGGTTCGGCGTGCCACTCCTCCAGCAGCGGGGCCAGGCCGCTGCCGGGGGCGATGTCGACCAGGGTGGCCCGGTACTGGGGGTACTCGGTGAGCAGCACCCGGCCGAAGCCCCAGAGGGTGGCGGCGGCCAGGTGTCCGCCGTCGCCGGCCGGATCGCCGGGCAGCCACTGGGCCCCCTCGGTCACCAGCCACAGGCGGGGCGGCCGGGGGGTGTCGGCGGCGTCCAGCGCGGTGACCAGGGCGAGCAGTTCGCGGTAGTTCTCCTCGCACTCGGCGCGCAGCCGGTCGGCGGACATGGCCTGCGGGAGCTGCCGCCAGACGCGGCAGACGTCGGTGACGGTCGGGTCCTCCAGGGCCGCCTTGAGTTCGGTGAGGCCGTCGCCCCTGGTGACCTTGAGGCCGGGCCGTCCGGCGAGGTCGGCGGCGCGGGCGGGCGGCGGGTCGAGCAGCACGACGTGCCGGGCGGGGGTGGTGGTCTGCGGTGCGGGCAGGGCGCGGCGGACCCACTCGGGGCGGTGCAGGAACCGGCGGCGGCCGGTGCTGCCCTCGGGGCGGGCCAGCCGGACGCCGAGCAGTTCGGCGACCGGGTCGCCGTTCTCCAGGAGCAGCACGTCGGCAGTGCGGCGGTCCTGGTCGCCGTGGACCCGGGCGAGGACGCGCAGCTCCTCGCCGCGTGGCTTGCGGAAGTGGCGGACCGAGGCGACGCCGCGGGGCACGAACACCGGACCCTCGGGGTCGAGGACGACGCAGGCCTGGACGGCGGCCTCCACGAGCTCAGCCGGCACGTGTTCGACGGCGGAGGCGTTCCGGCCGGTCAGCTCCCCGGTGACCAGGCCGTCGGCGTGCCGGGCGGCGCGCAGCAGCAGCCGCATCCGGGGGCCGTGCGGGCGGCCGACGGAGGCGAGGTCGGTGTAGATGTCCTCGTCGTCGATGTGTGTTCCGGCGGGGGCGAGGCCCGCGTCCAGTTCGGCCAGCTCGGAGACGGGGACCACCGGTTCGGGGTCGGCGGCGATCACCGCGGTGGCGTGCACCTCCTCCTCCCCGCCGACGACCGTGAAGACCGACACCTCGGCACCCCCGCCCGGCACCGGCCGCCAGCGGGTGGTCAGGGCGGTCCCGGTCTCGGCGGGAACGTCGAGCGGCGCGAGCAGCCGGAGGTCGCGCACGGCTGACCGGGCGTGGCCCAGGACCGCGTCCTGGACCGCGAACAGCAGGTCGACGTAGGCGCCGGCGGGCAGGGTGGTGCGTCCGCCGTCGGCGAGGTCGGCGAGCGGGCCGAGGTCGTCGGCGGTGAACTCGGCGGTGAACTCCCGTACCCCCGAGGCGAAGCGCTCCTCGGTGCCGAGCAGCGGATGGCGGGCGGCGCCGCCCGCGGCACCGCGGCGGGGGCCGGCGGCCGGCAGCCAGTGGCGCTTGCGCTGGAAGGGGTAGGTGGGCAGGTCCGCCTTGGCCGGCACGGTGTGCCCGGCGTGGTAGCCGGGCCAGGAGACGGAGAGTCCGGCGGCCCAGTACTCGGCGAGTGCGTTCAGGGTGGTGGTGGCCGTCCGGTCCCGGCGCCGCAGGCTGGCCAGCCACAGGTGGTCCTCTGCGGCGACGCCGCGCCGGGCAAGCGCGGTCAGCGCGGCCTGCGGGCCGATCTCGATCACGGCGTGCCGGCCGCGCCGGGCCACGGCGCGGATGCCGTCCAGGAAGCGCACGGGTTCGCCGATGTGCCGCACCCAGTATTCGGGGGTGGCGATGTCGCGGAACCGGGCGAGTCGTCCGGTCACGTTGGAGATCAGGCTGATGGCCGGCTCGTGGAACTCGATGCCGTCGAGTGCGGCGCGGAAGTCGTCGTAGACCTCGGCCATCTGCGGGGAGTGGAAGGCGTGCGAGACCGCGAGCCGGTCGACGCGCACGCCGCGCCCCTGCAGGATGCCGCAGACCTCGTCCAGGGCGTGGCGGGCGCCGGATACGACGCACTGGTCGGGGGCGTTGACCGCGGCCAGGGCGAGGTCGGGGCGGCTCTCCAGGAGCGGTTCGACCTCCTCGGCGGCGGCGGCGACCGCGGCCATGCCGCCCTCGGCGCGCACCGCCTGCATCAGCCGGGCCCGCGCGGCGACCAGCCGCACGGCGTCGGAGAGGCTGAACAGACCGGCGACCGCGGCGGCGACGACCTCGCCGATGCTGTGCCCGACGAGCACGTTGGGGCGCACGCCCCAGGCCATCCACTGCCGGGCGAGGGCGTATTCGAGGGTGAACAGGGCGGGCTGGGTGTACTCGGTGCGGTCGATCGCCTCGGGGTCCTCAGCCGTGCCGAGCAGCAGATCGCGCACGGAGCGGTCCAGGTGGGCCGCGAACAGCCGGTCGCACGCGTCGACGTGGGAACGGAACTCCGGGAGGGCCTCGTAGAGGGCGGCGCCCATGCCGGCGTACTGGGAGCCCTGGCCGGTGAACATGAAGGCCGTCTTGCGGATGCCGCTCGGACCCTCGTGGTCCTGGTCGGCCGCCCGGTCCAGGAGCCGGGCCAGGGCGGCGCGGTCGGCGACCGGGGCGGCGACGCGGTAGGGGTGGTGAGTGCGGGCGACGTTGGCGGTGTGACAGAGGGCCTCGAGGGGGAGGTCGGGCCGCTCGTCGAGGAGCCGCCGGTGATTCGCGGCCTGCTCGCGCAGGGCGGTCGAGCTCTTGGCGGAGAGGGTGAACAGCGGGGCGGCGGGCGTGCCTGAGGACTGCGGCGCGGGGCTCGCCTCCGGTGCCTGCTCCAGGACCACCGCGCCGATGGTGCCGGCGAAGCCGAAGCTGTTGACCACCGCGCGGCGCACCTCGGCCCGCCACGGCTCGCAGGCGGTGGGCACGCGCAGCGGGTAGAGGTCCCAGGGAATGCGCCCGGACGGGGTGGTGAGGTTCAGGTGCGGGTAGACGGTGGCGGAGCGCAGCTGCAGCACCGTCTTGATGACGCCGACGATGCCGGAGGCCGGTTCCATGTGGCCCAGGTTGGTCTTCACCGACGCGGTGAGCACGGGGGCGTCGGCGGTGTGCGACTCGGCGAACACGTCCCCGATGGCGCCGAACTCGATCGGGTCGCCGAGCGGGGTGCCGGTGCCGTGCGCCTCCACGTACTGGATGTCCTCCGGGGCGAGGCGGGCCGTGGCCAGCGCGGCGCGGATCACCTTCTCCTGCGCCGGGCCGTTGGGCACGGTCAGTCCGGCGCTGTCGCCGTCCTGGCCGACGGCGGTGCCGCGCACCAGGGCGAGCACCCGGTCGCCGTCCCGCTCGGCGTCGGAAAGCAGCTTGAGGACCAGGACGCCGCAGCCCTCGGCGCGCGCGTAGCCGTCGGCCGACTCGTCGAAGGTCTTGCACTGCCCGTCCGGGGCGAGCATCTGCGCGTTGGAGAACATCACCGGGATGCGCGGGTGGTGCAGGGCGTTGACGCCGCCGCACAGCGCGATGTCGGTCTCGCCCGAGCGCAGGGCCTGCACCGCCAGGTGCAGTGCGACCAGGGAGGAGGAGCAGGCGGTGTCGACGCTCATGCTGGGTCCGCGCCACCCCAGGAAGTACGACAGCCGGCCCGACAGCGGGAACATCGTGATGCCGGAGGCCAGGTGGCCGTCCATCTCCTCGTATGGCAGAGACTCCAGCTCCAGCGCGTAGTCGATGGAGCTGGCGCCGACGTAGACGCCGCCGTTGCCGCGGCGCAGCGGTGCCGGGTCGATGTTGGCGTGCTCCAGGGCCTGCCAGGCGGTCTCCAGCAGCAGGCGCTGCTGGGGGTCCATGTACCGGGCCTCCTTCGGGGAGATGTTGAAGAAGCCGGCGTCGAAGAGGTCCACGCGGTCGAGGAAGCCCCCCGCGGTGGTGTGGATCTTCCCCTTGTCCTCGGGGGTCTCGGGGGTGAACGCGGCCACGTCCCACCGGTCCTGCGGGATCGGGCCGATCCCGCTGCGCCCCTCCCGCAGGAAGGCGTCGAACTCGTCGGGCGAGGTGCTGCCGCCGGGGAATCGCAGACCGATTCCGACGATCGCGACCGGCTCGGGCGGCTGCTGGGATTCCGCACGCGGCATGGAGGGACTCCTTAGCTTTCCTGAGAGGAACTGTTCTGGACGGCCTGGGTCAGGTGGTCCACCAGATGAGCGATCGTCGGCTCGTTGAAGAGCACGTTGACGTTGATGGAAAGATCGAGGAGCCGCTCCAGGCTCTGGCGTATCTCGGTCAGCCGCAGTGAGGTGAGTCCGAGATCGAAATAGCTGATGTCGAGCGGGAGGTCCTCGGATTCATCCATGAGGAGAACGGCCCTGAATTTCTTCAGGACGATCGACTCGATTTCTTCGGCGAGTTCGGCGCGCGGCAGGTCACGCAACCGCTGAACCGTGCTGTCGACGGATGGCATGCGGTCATGCAAGCAGCGCCGACTGACGCCCCACTGACGGACGGCCGGGCCGGCTCGGCTGAATCAGCCCCCTGTCAGCGCCGGGTCAGATTCCACTGCCACGCTCGCAGTGCTTCGAAAAATCCACTCGCCAAAGGTGAAAGGCTGAAGATGCTTCGCGAAGCCGCGCAGGAGGAGAGTGCCGAGGCACCTTCCGATATCAGGAGCTACGACCTCTACATCGCGGGCAAGGACGTCGCGGGTGACGGATGGGTGTACACCGTCAGTGGCCGGTCCCTGCTGGAAGACGTGTTCACCAGCGTGAGCCTGAAGCGTGCCCTGGAGCAGGACCCGGAGTCGGAGGCGGCCAGGCACCCGTACGTCGTCGGGCGCTGCGCGGTCGCGGACGACGCGTCCATCGACCTCGCCACGCAGGCCGCGGCCGCCGCCGCACCCGACTGGGCGGCCGTGCCGCTGGAGCGGCGGATGCGGCTGGGCACCCGGTTCCGCGAGGAACTCATCAAGCACCAGGACGAGTTCCTGCGCATGCTGGTCGCCGAGTCCCACCCGGTGAAGCTGGCCCGCTGGGAGCTGAGCTGCCTGCTGCAGATCTACTCCCCGGGCTCCCTTCGCTGGTACACCAAGCAGATGCGGGTGGAGAAGGAGTACGCCGGCCGCACGCTGGTGCTGCACCGCCAGCCCGACGGTGTGGTGGCGTTCAACCCGCCGCAGAACGCACCCCTGCCGAGCGCCGCTCTGTGCGTCCTGGCGCTGATGGCCGGCAACGCGGTGGTGGTGCGGGCGCCGCGCAGCATCGCGCTGAGCACCATGTGGCTGCTGCGGGACGTGGTGGCGCCGCTGCTGGAGGAGATGGACGCGCCGGCCGGGGTGCTCAACGCGGTGTGCAGCAACCCCAAGCAGACCATGGACCGCTGGATCGCGGACCCGCTGATCAACGACATCTTCTACATCGGCGGCAGCCAGGAAGGCCTGCGTTTCGAGCAGCAGTGCGTGGCGCACGGCAAGAAGCCGATCCTCGAACTGGCGGGCAACGACGGAATCGTGGTGTGGAAGGACGCCGACATCAAGTGGGCGGCCGAGGCCATCGCCGAGGCCTTCTACGGCTCCGGCCAGATCTGCATGGTGCCCAACTACGTGCTGGTGCACCCGGACGTCGCGGACAGCCTGATCGCCGAGGTGAAGGAGCAGGTCAAGGGCGTCCGGCCGGGCCTGCCCGAGGAGGAGGACGTGCTGCTGTCGCCGGTGCGGCGCAGCGAGCGGTTCTTCCGGCTGCTGCGGCAGGCGCTGGACAACGGCGCCGAGCTGGTCACCGGCGGCCACCGCACCGAACTGGACGGCACGCCCTCGGAGACGGGGGTCTTCCTCCAGCCGACGGTGGTGCGGGTGGACGGCCTGGACCGGGCGCGCACCTACGACGTGGTGCGCGAGGAGACGTTCTTCCCGCTGGTGCCGATCGTGGTCCCCGAGCGGGAGGACGACGACGCCCTCCTGGAGGCGTTCCTGCGCTTCGTCAACGGCAACGACTACGGGCTGCGCAACTCCCTGTGGTCGCGTTCCGACCATGTCATCGAGACCTTCGTGCGGCGGGTCGTCAACGGCGGCCTGCTGAAGGTCAACGACTCCCACATCGGCTTCCTGCCCTACCTGCCCAGCCACGGCGGTACCGGCCGCACCGGCGGCGCCTTCGGCGAGGCCAACTACCCGATGCTCAAGACCTCCCACGTGCAGGGTGTCAGCATCGCCCGCGACGTCAGCCCGTACGACGCGGTGTTCGGCGCCTGACCGCCCTCCGCCCCTGAACCCCGCCGTTTCCGCTGGAGGTTTCCGTTGCGTTCCCTAGACCTGGCCCGCTCCGTCTGCGAGCGCTTCCACCCCGGTCTGCTCAAGGAGCTGGACCAGATTCCGTACACCGACCGCGAGCGGCCCGGCAGCCCCGTGATCGACCTGTTCCGCATCCACGGCGGGGTCGGTCTGCTGATCCCCGAGGAGTACGGCGGCCACGGCGCCGACGCCCTGGACGCGCTGCGGGTCCAGCTGGCCCTGGGCGCCGTGTCACCGTCGCTGGTGGCGGCCGTGTCGATGCACCACTTCACCGCCGCGATGCTGTATTCGCTCGCCGCCAAGGCGGGCCGGCTGACCGACGAGCAGACGACCCTGCTGCGCCGGATCGTGCCCGACCAGCAGGTGATGGCGTCCGGGTGGGCCGAGGGCCGGACGGCGCAGAACGTCCTCAAGCCGGCCGTGACCGCCCGCCCGGTGCGCGACGGGTTCCTGCTCACCGGCGCGAAGAGGCCGTGCAGCCTGTCCCGTTCGATGAGCCTGCTCACGGCGAGCGTCGCCATCCACAGCGACGACGGCGAGCCGGAGCTGGCGCTCGCCCTGGTGCCGGCCGACGCGCCCGGCCTGTCCGTGCACCCGTTCTGGGGCAACGACCTGCTGGCGGGCGCGGAGAGCGACGAGGTGCGGCTGGAGGACGTGTTCGTGCCGGCCGGCATGGTCGTGCGGGCCGGCGCCGACGACCCGCACCGCCTCGACGACCTCCAGTCGGCCGGGTTCGTCTGGTTCGAGATGCTGATCTCCGCCGGGTACGCGGGCGGTGCGCTGGCGCTGGTGGAGCAGGTACTGAAGCGCGAGCGCGGCAGCGTGGCGGAGCGGGCCTCCCTCGCCGTGGACATGGAGGCAGCGGTCGCGCTGCTGGAGGGCGTCGCGCGGGCGACCGGTCCGGAGCCCGGCGACGAGGAGTCGGTGGCCCGCGTACTGGTGGCCCGGTACGCCGTGCAGAACGCCCTGCCCGGCATCGCCTCCCGCGCCCTGGAGCTGCTGGGCGGTCTGGACTTCGTCCGCGGCTCCGCTCCCGCGCAGGCCGCGGCGGCGCTGCGGGCCCTCGCCTTCCACCCCCCGTCGCGCGCCGCCGCCGCCGAGCCGCTGCTGCGCTGGTTCGGCGGCGGCGAACTCGTCCTCGCCTAGGCCCTGTCGTCGGATTCCCGTCTGCTCGGCGACGGGAATCCGACGACAGGACCCAGCCGCGGCCGGGACGGTCCGCCGTCCGCTGAACCCCCGGTCACGGCACCACCGCCGCCGGTCAGGCCCTCGGCCGAGGCACAGTCCCGGTCCCGTCCGCACGACCCCACGACCCTTGGAGTGAGCCACACGTGACCGTCATCCAGGAATCCCCGGCGGCTTCGTCCGCCGACGCCGAGGCAGAGGTCCTCGGCCTCTACCGCGCGCATCTGAGCAAGGGCCGGGCCACACTCGCCGAGCTGTTCGGCAGCCACATGGAGGTGGCGTCCGAGGGCGCCTGGCTCACCACCAGCGACGGTGAGCGCTTCCTCAACGCCGGCGGCTACGGCGTGTTCGTCATGGGCGCCCGCCACCCGATCGTGATGGAGGAGGTGGAGCGCCAGCTGCGCACCCACCCCACCGCGACCCGCATCCTGCTGGAGCCCACCGTGGCCCGCGCGGCCGAGGCACTGGTCTCGGTGCTGCCGGCCGGTCTGGACCGGGTGCACTTCGCGCTGTCGGGGGCGGAGGCGGTGGAGACCGGCCTGAAGCTGGCCCGCGCGGGCGGTTTCAAGCGCACGGTCTCCATGCGTGGCGGCTACCACGGCAAGACCCTCGGCGCGCTGTCGGCCACCGCCAAGGAGGTCTACCAGCGGCCGTTCCGCCCGCTGGTGCCGGACTTCCTGCACCTGCCCTTCGGTGACGCCGACGCCCTGCAGGCCGAACTCGCCGCCCACCCGGGCGAGGTGTGCGTCATCCTCGAACCGGTCCAGGGCGAGGGAGGTGTGATCATCCCGCCGAAGGGCTACCTCAAGCGCGTCGAGGAGCTGGTGCGCGAGTACGACGGCTTCCTGATCCTCGACGAGGTGCAGTCCGGCTTCGGCCGGCTCGGCGAGTGGTGGGGCGCCGACATCGATGGCGTCGTCCCGGACGTCCTGCTCGCCGGCAAGGCGCTCGGCGGCGGGGTGATGCCGGTCTCGGCGGCCGTCGCCACCCGCAAGGCCTTCCGTCCCTTCGACAAGGACCCCTACGTCCACACCGCCACCTTCTCCGGCCAGCCGGTGCTGATGGCCGCGGTCCAGGGCGCGATCCGGGCCGTGACGGAGGAGCGCCTGGTCACCAGGGCGCTGGACCTGGGAGCCCGGCTGCTGCCGGCGATCACCGAGATCGCGCGCCGCAACATCCCCGACCTCGTGGTGGACGTGCGCGGCCGGGGCCTGCTGATCGGTGTCGAACTCGTCGAGGCCGGGCTGGCCGGCGAGCTGCTGATCGAACTGTTCAACCACGGCGTGGTCGCCAACCATTCGATGAACGGCAGCTCGGTGGTCCGGTTCACCCCGCCCGCCGTGCTCGGCGACACCGACGTGGACTTCCTCCTCAACTCCTTCGACCTGGCCACCCGCGACCTCGTACGGGGCGCGGCCAAAATGCCGGAAGGCGGTAACCGATCGTGAGGCACGTCGAACTCGATGCCCTGATACCCGCGGAGCAGGCCGAGACGGTCCTGCACGCCGTACGGCGCTGGGAGCGATACCCGGACCTGGCGCCCCACGTCAACGCGACCACGGTGCACTCCGCCTACCCCGACCCCGCCGCCTCCTCCAGCTGGGAGCTGCACTTCCGCAGCGGCCTGCTGCGCTGGACCGAGGACGACACCGTGCTGCCGGAGCAGGGCGAGATCCGCTTCGAGCAGTCCGACGGGGACTTCGACTCCTTCTCCGGGACCTGGTCGGTGACGCAGGACGGCGACGATGTCGCGGTCCGCTTCGACGCCGACTTCGACTTCGGCATCCCGAGTCTGGAGGGCATCCTCGACCCGATCGCCGAGCGGGTCATCAAGGAGACCGTGGCCTGGGCGCTGACCGGGCTGTTCCCCGCCGTGCGCATCAGCGGCGGCATCGAACTCACCCAGTCCGCCGCGGTCGGCGCCTAGCGCATCAGGGAGCTGCTGACCATGGACCAGGCAAACCCGTTCGAGACACCGCGCACGTACTCGCTGCACCGCGCCGAGTACCTCGTGGGCTTCGCCGTCACCACCGGCCTGATGATCGCCCACTTCGACGAGATCCGCTGGCTGCCGGCGATCGCCCTCTTTCTCTACATCGACCTGATCGGCTACATTCCGGGCGCGATCGCGTTCCGGCGCAGCGGCGGGCGGCCGATCCACAAGGCGTACTACGTCCTGTACAACGTGATGCACAGCCTCATCACCCAGGCCGCCGTGGCCGCGCTGTGGTGCTGGCTGGTGAAGCCGGAGTGGGCGCTGCTGGTGCTGCCCTTCCACCTCTTCGGCGACCGCGGGCTGTTCGGCAACTTCATGAAGTCCTTCACGCTGCCCTTCGAGCCGGTCCGCCAGCCCGGCTACCTGCGGCTCCTGGACGACCTGGGTCTGCCCCACCCCAAGCCGGTCGGACATGCCGCGGACCCGGTGCCGGTCGGGCACATCCCGGTCCGCAAGCCGGTGCCGGCGCCGCGGGCGGACGCCGCCGCGGCGCGGGCCACCGGGGCCGGGGAGCCCGCGGCCAGGGAAGCGGAGGCACTGCGATGAGCATCGCGACCGCGACCGGCCCGCGCACCCGCCGGCCCGTCCGCCAGGACCCCGCGGAACGACGCCGGGCGCTCTACCACCTGGCGTCCCCGGTGTCGGTGCTGACCACCGGCCCGGAGAGCCGGATGCACGGCACCACCGCGAGCACGGTCACCCTGGTCTCGCGCGAGCCGCTGCTCGTCGGCGTCGTGCTGCGGGCCGGCTCGTCCTTCGCGCGGCGGGCCGCCGCCGAGGGCCGGTTCGCGATCAACGTGCTGGGCGGTGACCAGGCGGAGGTGGCCCGCCGGTTCGCCGACAGCGGGCGCCCCGACGGCAGCGCCCAGTTCGCGGGCCTGGCCTGGACGGCGGACCCGTACGCGCAGGCTCCGCTCATCGCGGGCGCGCTCGCCCACTACACCTGCCGCTTCCACTCCGCCCACGCCGCGGGCGACAGCGAGCTGCTGCTCGGCCGCGTCGTGCGCGCCCGGGCGGACGAAGGGCTCCCCCTACTGAGCTACGCCGGCCGCCTGCACGCCGGCACCCTGCACCTGGCGAAGGAGGCCGCCGCGTCATGACGCAGTCCAAGGTACTCGTGGCCCCCGAGGCCGACTGGGACAAGGCGCCCGGTCTGCTGGACGGGGCGAAGGAACTCACCCTCGGTCCCGAGGAGTGCGACCTCGCCTACTGGATCACCTCGGTGGCCCAGGGCACGCTGCGCGACCGCGGCGTGACCGGCCACCACGACGACGCGATCGTCCCGGACTTCCTGAAGGAGCCGGGCCCGCTGCGCGAGGCGCTGGTGCTGGAGTTCGGTCTGCGCGGGCTGTCCGAGGAGATAGCCACCCGGCTGCTCGGCCACTACGTGTCGATCGCGCCCGGCATCCCCGAGCTGGAGTTCTACGCCACCCAGTTGCTCGACGAGGCACGGCACGCCCGGGTGTTCCGCAACCACCTGGTGGAGCTGGGCGTCCCGGCCGACACGCTCCTGAAGAGCATCGACGAGATGGCCCGGGACTACCGCGCCCGGGTGCTGGACCCGGTGGTCGACTTCACCCTCGACATCGTCCGGGACCAGGCCGACTTCCCCGGCGGTGTCGCCGTGTTCGCCATCGTCATCGAGGGCGTGCTGGCGCCGGCCGCCGAGCTGAGCGAACGCAAGTGGACCCCCCTGTCCCCGGCCACCGGCGAGATCTCCCGCGGCACCGCGATCGACGAGATCCGCCATCTGACGGTGGCCAGCACCATCCTGCGCGACCACGTGGCCGCGCACCCCGAGTACCGTCCGCGCCTGCTGGAGATCCTGCGGGCCGGCGTGCGGCTGTGGGACGAGATCCCCGACCGGGAGTTCGTGATCCACCGCGAGGAGCTGTTCCAGGAAGGCATGCTCCGGCACGCCGACCGGATCGGCGACTACGAGATCTGGCCCGGCGTGCGGATGCTCGACACCACTCCCGAGCAGCGCTACGACATGGCCGAGCGGTGGACCGACGAGATGGCCGAGGCCCGGATGTCCTACATGGGCCTGCCCCTGGAGGTCCTCAGCGGTCCGGGACCGGAGGCGTGAGCACCCGGCCGGCCGCCGTGGTCTGCGGGATCGGGTCGTACGTCCCGCCCGACGTGGTCACCAACGAGGATCTGGCCCGGCGTCTGGACACCTCGGACGACTGGATCCGCTCGCGCACCGGCATCGCCCGGCGCCGTGTGGTCGCCCCGGGCACGGCAACCAGCGACCTGGCGGTCGAGGCGGGCCAGCGGGCCCTGAAGTCGGCGGGAGACGGGCGGGCGGGCGCGGTGGTGCTGGCCACCACCACCCCGGACCAGCCGTGCCCGGCCACCGCGCCGCAGGTCGCGGCGCGGCTCGGACTCGGCGAGGTGCCCGCCTTCGACGTGGCCGCCGTCTGCTCCGGCTTCCTGTACGGCCTGGCCAGCTCGGCGGGCCTGATCGCCGCCGGGGTGACGGACCGGGTGCTGCTGATCGCCGCGGACGCGTTCACGACGATCATCAACCCCGAGGACCGCGCCACGGCGGTGATCTTCGCGGACGGCGCGGGCGCGGTGCTGCTGCGGGCCGGCTCTCCCGGGGAGCCGGGCGCGGTGGGCCCGCTCGTGCTGGGCAGCGACGGCGGGCTGAGCGATCTGATCGAGGTGCCGGCCGGAGGGTCGCGGCAGCGGTCGTCCGGCCGGGATCCCGCGCCGGAGGACCACTTCTTCCGGATGATGGGCCGCGACACCTACCGGCACGCGGTGGCGCGGATGACCGCGACCTCCACCGAGGCGGCCGAGCGGGCCGGCTGGCGGCCGAGCGACGTCGACCGGTTCGCCGCGCACCAGGCCAACGCCCGCATCCTGGAAGCGGTCTCGGAGCGGCTCGGCATCCCCGCCGAACGGCGGCTGAGCAACATCGCACGGGTCGGCAACACCGGCGCCGCCTCACTGCCGCTGCTGCTGGCCGAGAGCGCGGCCCAGGGACGGCTCACCGCCGGGCACCGGCTGCTGCTGACCGCGTTCGGCGGCGGGCTGTCCTGGGGCGCGACCACGCTGGTCTGGCCCGAGGTAACGACCGTCTGACGTTCCGTCGTAAGCGGGGCCCGGACCGGCCCCTCCCACACGCGCTGTCCGACACAGCGGAGAACGGGCGCTTGCGCCTTCGAGAGAACTGTCGAAAGGAACCGACATGCTGGAGCAGCTCAAGGAAATCCTGTCCAACAAGCTCAAGGTGTCGCCCGAGGCCATCACTCCGGAGGCCACCCGGGAGGACATCGAGCTGGACTCGCTGGCCGTGGTGGAGCTGTCGCTGCTGCTGAAGTCCGAGCTCGGGCTGGACGTCAGCGACGACGATCTGCTGGAGGCGGAAACCGTGGCCGACATGGTCCGGTTGATGGAGGAGCGGAGCGCGAAGGTCTGATGGCCGGAATGGACATCGCCGTCACCGGGCTCGGCCTGGTCACCCCGGGCGGTATCGGGGTCGGGCCGAGCTGGGCGGCGGTCTGCGACGGCAGGCCGGCCGCCGCCCTCGATCCGCTGCTGACGGACAACCCTGTAAGTATCTCCTGCCGGGTGCCCGGCTTCGACCCCGAGCGCCTGCTGAGCGCGCGGCGGGCCCACCGCCTGGACCGGTTCGTCCAGTTCGCGCTGGTCGCCGCGCACGAGGCGGTGGCCGACGCGGGCCTCGATCCGCAGACGTGGGACGGGGCTCGGGTGGGTGTGGTGCTGGGCTGCGCAGACGGCGGCCCGGGTACCGTCGAGGAACAGCACCACGTGCTGCGCGAGCAGGGCGCCGACCGGGTCTCGCCGCTGTTGCTGCCCATGCAGCTGCCGAACATGCTGGCCGGGCAGACGGCCCTCGAGTTCGGGGCGACCGGGCCCAACCTGGTGGTGGCCACCGCCTGCGCCTCGGGCGCGACCGCCATCGGCACGGCCCGGGACCTGCTCGCCCTCGGCCGCTGCGACATCGTCCTCGCGGGCGGCAGCGAGGCCATGGTCACCCCGCTGGTCATGGCCGGCTTCGCCCAGATGGGGGCGCTGTCGAAGCGGCACGACGACCCGGCCTCCGCGTCCCGGCCGTTCGACGCCGACCGGGACGGCTTCGTCGCCGGGGAGGGCGCCGGCATCCTCGTCATGGAACGGGTGGCGGACGCCCGTGCCCGCGGCGCCCACGTGCACGGCCGGATCATCGGCTACGGCGCCACCGCCGACGCCCACCACATGACGTCGCCGCACCCCGACGGCGCGGGCATCGAGGCCGCCGTCCGCGCCGCG
Source organism: Streptomyces sp. M92 (assembly GCF_028473745.1). NCBI lineage: Bacteria > Bacillati > Actinomycetota > Actinomycetes > Kitasatosporales > Streptomycetaceae > Streptomyces > Streptomyces sp. M92. The sequence continues at coordinate 3,856,521 of NZ_CP101137.1, read as the reverse complement.
CTCGCCGACGCGGGCGCGGACCCGGACGACGTCCAGCACGTCAACGCCCACGGCACGTCGACACCGCTGAACGACCTGGCGGAAGCCCGCATGATCGGCCGGACGCTGCGCGGGGAGCCGCTGGTCACATCCACGAAGGGAGTCACCGGACACCTGCTCGGCGCGGCCGGGGCGGTCGAGGCCGCCTTCACCGTGCTGAGCGTCGAGCACGAACTCGTGCCCCCCATCGCCAACCTCGTCATGCCCGACTCCAGAATCGACATCAAACTCGCCCAGACCGCCACCTACCTGCCCATCGACCTCGCCCTGAGCAACTCCCTGGGCTTCGGCGGCCAGAACACGGCCCTGGCCATCGCCCCGGCCTGAACGGTCCGGGCACGTACCGGCAGCCGCCCCGCGGAGCACCTCCGCCGGGCGGCTGTTCCCGTGCGGCACCCGGCCGCACGGCGCCCGCCCCGCCGGTCCGCGGGCGCGCCCCCCGCCTCACGTCAGGAGTCCACCGTGCACGATCCCCAAGAACTGCTGAAGGACGGGCCGCAGGCCGTACGGCGGCTGGCCCGCCGCCGCCACGACCTCGACCCGGCCGCGCTGGCCGACGCCCTGCGCGAGCGCAACGGCGCGCAGGCGGAGGTGACCCGGCTGCGCACCGAACTGAACCGCACGGCCAAGGCCCGCCGCTCCGGCCCGCCGACCGAGGAGGAGAAGGCGTCCGCCCGGGCGCTGCGGACCGAGGTGCAGCGGGCCGAGGCCGCCGCCCGCACGGCCGCGGCACACCTGACCGAGCTGCTGCTCTCCATCCCCAACATCCCCCTGGACGCGGTCCCGGACGGCGACTCGGAGAAGGAGGCCGTGGAGATACGCCGGGGCGGTCCCGCTCCGCGTCCGGCGGACGGCGCCCGCCACCACGCCGACATCGGGGAGGCCCTCGGCATCCTCGACGGCCCGGCCGCGGCCCGGCTGTCCGGTGCCCGCTTCGCCGTCGCCCGCGGGGCCGGGGCACGACTGGAGCGGGCCCTGCGCGACTTCCTCCTCGACCTGCACACCCGCGAGCACGGCTACACCGAGCAGTCGGTGCCGTTCCTGGTCGACCGCGACACCATGACCGGGACCGGGCAGTTGCCCAAGTTCGAGGACGACCTGTTCCGCACCCGGGTCGGTGAGCGCGAGCTGTTCCTGATCCCCACCGCCGAGGTCCCGCTGACCAACCTGGTGGCCGGCCAGCTCCTCGACTCCCGCTCGCTGCCGCTGGCCTTCACCGCCAGCACGCCGTGCTTCCGGGCGGAGGCCGGGGCGTACGGCCGGGACACCCGCGGCATCCTGCGGCTGCACCAGTTCGAGAAGGTGGAGCTGGTGCGCGTCTGCGCCCCCGAGGACGCCGCCGCGCAGCTCGAACTCATGGTGAACCACGCCGAGGAGTGCCTCAGGCGCCTGGAGCTGGCCCACCGCGTGGTGCTGCTGCCGGCCGCTGACCTCGGGTTCTCCGCCCGGATGACCTACGACGTCGAGGTGTGGCTGCCGGGCAGCGGCTCCTACCGGGAGATCTCCTCGGTCTCCGACTGCGGCACCTTCCAGGCGCGTCGCGCGGACATCCGCGTCAAGCGGCCCGACGGGAGCAGGACCCCGGCGGTCACGCTGAACGGCTCGGCGCTGCCGATCGGCCGCACGGTCGCCGCGCTGCTGGAGCAGGGTGTGCGGGAGGACGGCTCGGTGGTGCTGCCCGAGGCCCTCGTCCCGTACACCGGCTTCCACCGGATCCTGCCGGGCGGGGACACCGCGTAGGCGCCGGCGGACGCCACCGCGAAAGGGGCGGGAGCCGGGTCCGCGACCCGCTCCCGCCCCTTTCTCCGCGCCCGGCCCGGGGCTCAGGCGCCCATCATGTGCACCCCTCCGTCGACGTGCACGATCTCCCCCGTGGTGCGCGGGAAGAAGTCCGACAGCAGGGCGACGACCCCGCGGGCCGCCGGGTCCGGGTCGGCGGGGTCCCAGCCCGCCGGGGCCCGGTGCTCCCAGACCTCGGCGAGGTCGGCGAACCCGGGGATGGACTTGGCGGCCATGGAGCGCAGCGGTCCCGCCGCGACGAGGTTGCAGCGGACGCCGCGACCGCCCAGGTCCCGGGCGAGGTAGCGGCTGGTCGACTCCAGGGCGGCCTTGGCGACGCCCATCCAGTCGTAGCGCGGCCAGGCGACCGCGGCGTCGAAGGTCAGCCCGACCACCGAGCCGCCGCGCCGCTCCATCAGCGGCAGGCAGGCCGTGGTCAGCGACTTCAGGGAGTACGCCGACACGTGCACGGCGGTCGACACGTCGTCCCAGTCGCCGTCCAGGAAGGAGAAGGCGCCCCGCGGCCCGTAGGCGATGGAGTGCACCAGTCCGTCCAGGGTGTCGGTGTGCTCGCGGATCCGGTCCCCGAGGCCGGCCAGTTGCCGCTGGTCGGTGACGTCGAGTTCGAGCACCGGCGCCGGCTTCGGCAGCCGTCCGGCGACGCGCTCGATCAGGGAGAGGCGCCCGAAGCCGGTGAGGAGTACCTCGGCACCCTCCTCCTGGGCGATGCGGGCCGTGTGGAACGCGATGGACGCGTCCGTGACGACCCCGGTCACCAGGATCCGCTTGCCGGCGAGGAGTCCGCTCATGCCCGGGCCACCCCCTCGGGCAGGGCCCGCACCAGCGGGGAGTCGTGACCGAGGGCGCCGAGTGCGGCGGCACCGCCGGGCGAGCCCACGGCGGCGAAGAAGTCGGCGTTGGAGGCGGTGTGGTCGCCCCACTCGGCGGGCACGTCGCCCTCGAAGCAGATCGCCTCGACGGGGCAGACGGGTTCGCAGGCGCCGCAGTCGACGCACTCGTCGGGGTGGATGTACAGGGCCCGGCGGCCCTCGTAGATGCAGTCCACGGGGCACTCGTCGACGCAGGAGCGGTCCTTGACGTCGACGCAGGGCAGCGCGATGACGTAGGCCATCGTCAGCTCCTCTTCGTCACGGGGGTGGTCGGGGGGCCGGGGACGCCGTCGACCGGAGCCCCGGTGGTGCGCTCGCCCAGCAGCAGGACGGTCGCCGCCAGGGCCGCCATCGCCGCGGCGATGACCCCGAACAGGGCACCGGGGCCGTGCGAGTCCAGGACCGGCAGCAGGACGAACGGCAGTGCGGCGGCGCTGAGTTTGGACAGCGAGTAGGCGGCGCCGGACGCGGTGGCGCGGATCGCGGTCGGATACTGCTCGGAGAGGTACACGTGCGAGACGCTGGAGAAGACGTTGCTGCACAGGGTGTAGACGAAGCCGAACGTCACGATGACCGCGGGGGACCCGGCATAGGCGAAGCCGAGGCCGGCCACCATCATCGCCGCCGCGGAGGCCGCGACCAGCGTCCGGCGCTCGAACCGGTCGACGATCGGCAGGGCCAGCGCGGAACCGACCGGGTAGCCCAGGAAGGACAGCGCGGTGAAGCCGATGCCCGCGACGATGCCATAGCCCTTGGCCGCGACGATCTGGGGGGCCAGCGTGCCGAAACCGTAGTAGCCGACCACGGACAGCACGCAGAAGATCCACAGCACCACCGTGCGGCGCCGCATGCCGCGGCCGAACACGTCGCGCACGCGGTGGCGCACCGCGGCCGGTTCCACCGGTCCGGCGGTGTCCGCGGCCACCGGGCGAACCGTCGCGGGACGGTCCGGGTAGGCCTGCTTCTCCATCTCGGCCACCAGCAGCTCGGCCTCCTCGGTGCGGCCCTGGGCGGCCAGCCACCTCGGCGACTCGATCAGCCGACGGCGCAGCACCCACACCACGGCGGAGCCCAGTGACCCGATCACGAACAGCCAGCGCCAGCCATCGATGCCCAGCGGGGACAGGGGCACCAGCCACAGCGCGGCGAAGCCGACGGCGGGCACCCCGCAGAAGGCGACGGTGTAGGCCCAGGCGATGTACCGGCCCCGCCGCTTGGCGGGCAGCACGTCGGCCAGGTAGCAGTCGGACAGCACCTGTTCGGCACCGATGCCGATGCCCGCCAGGAAGCGGGTGACGATCAGCCAGGCCGCGTTCGGCGAGAAGGCGCCCAGCAGGGAGAAACCCGAGTAGATGGCGAGGTTGATCAGGAAGGCCCGGCGCCGGCCGAACCGGTCGGCGACCCGGCCGAGCACCAGCGAGCCGATGAACTGGCCGATGAACACCGAGGCCAGGACGAGCTTGAGCTCGGTCGCTCCGAAGGCGAAGTCGTTCTGGAGCACCTTGGCGATGGTGCCCGAGAGGTTGTTCTCGAATGTGTCGAAGAGCAGACCGATGCCGACGACCATGGTGAGTCTTCGGTGCATCGGGGTGATCGGCATGCGGTCCAGGCGGACCCCGATCGCGGCGGGGGCGGTGACACCGCCCGCCACCGTGGTGGTCTGGGACATGGGGAGGCTCTCCTTGGACTCCTGGTTCTCAGGGACTCCGGTGAGGGAACCGCCCGGGCCGACGGCGGGCCCGGGCGTGCGGCCCGGGGGCCGGGGCTGTGGACGCGTGGGGGGGTGCGGGGCCGTGCAGGACCGGAGTGTGGGGGAGGTCCCGGACCGGCGGTGACCGAGGGGCGCGGGCCGGGTCAGGCCGCCTGGGCCGCCCGGCGCCTGATCTCCTCCTCCACGGTCCCGGCCCGCACCGGCTCACTGACCTCGTACAGGTAGGAGGCGACCTCCCGGTAGGAGGCCCAGAAGCCGACCTCGTGGTACGGCACCCCGCGCTCGGCGCAGTAGGCGCGGGTCAGTTCCCGGGCGCGCGGCAGGTGCTTCTGCGGCATGGCCGGGAAGAGATGGTGCTCGACCTGGTAGTTGAGGCCGCCGTAGAGGAAGTCGACCACCGGGTTCGGGCGGATGTTGCGAGAGGTGAGGACCTGGCGCTCCAGCCAGTCCAGGGTCTCCTCCTCGCCGTCGCGGACGTCCATGCCCTTGTGGTTCGGGGCGAAGATCATGCCGAAGTAGACGCCCAGGGCGGCGTGCTGCACAAGGATGAACGCGACGGCGAGGACCGGCGACAGCACCGTGAAGACCAGGGCGCAGTAGACCGCGGTGCGCAGCACGATCAGGAACGACTCCAGCACGGGCCGCTTGGTCTTGCCCTGGGCGATGGACACCACTGCCGTCCGGAGCATCTTGAAGCCCTCCAGGACGAGCAGCACGAAGAACAGCACGCTCTGGTGGCGCACGACGAACTTCTGCGTACCCCGTCGGCTGGGGTACTGCTTGACGTCGAAGATGACGGTGCGCCGGCCGATGTCCGGGTCCTTGTCCAGGTGGTTGGGGTTGCTGTGGTGCCGGTTGTGATGGTTGACCCACCAGCCGTAGCTGACCCCGTTGACGAGGTTGGCGTGGATGTAGCCGACGGCGGAGGCGGCCTTCTTGCCGCGGAACATGGCCTTGTGTCCGGCGTCGTGCCACATGAACGCCGACTGGCCGCCGCACAGCCCCATCCACAGGGCTGTCAGCAGCTGCCACCAGGAGTCGCCCAGGGCGAAGAACGCGGCGAATCCGATCAGCAGCAGGGTGGTGTTGAGCGCGAGGCGGCCCACGTAGTAGCGCGGGTCGAGGTCGAGGAGACCTTCCGCCTTGACGCGTTTGAGGAGCTCGGCGAACGTCGCCGAGGCGCCGGTGCGCGGACCGGCCGCGGAGGCGGCTGCTGCCCCGGCTTCTTGTGTGTGCGGACGCTGCATGCGTTGCTCTCCTTGGGAGAAGTGCCCCGTTCGGGCGGCGGCGCCGCTGCCCCGCCAACCTGCGGGCGCCGCGAGTCGACAATGCTCCCGCGGGCGGTCGGGAACGCGCGGGCGTGCCCGCCCGGCGGTCCGGTTACGCCGGAGCACAGTGCGGTACTCCGCCGGGGGACCACCGGACGAACACGTGTCCAGCGTGCCGCGCCAGGCTGATGTGCCACTGATGCCGGTCTGATCGGCGGCTGTCGTCAGGCGGCGGACTCGGCGCGCAGCCGGTCGTCGAGCGCCAGGACGGCGGCGTCCGCGTCGCGCGCCACATCCTCGTCGTCGGGCGCGCCGATGACGGCCATCAGCCGCTCGACCACGGTGTGCTGGAGGAGTTCGGTGCTGGTGTCGGGTCCGTTGTCGCTCATCGCTGGTTCTCCTGTTCCGGAAGACGGGTGGTGCGTGAGGGCGGTGCGCAGAGGGCGACCCGCGGCTCGCGGCGACGCCGTGTCCCGCCGCGGGCACGGTCGGTCCGGCGTGCCCCGCCGCGGACGTGACGGGTGATGCCCGGTCAGAAGGCCTTGCAGGCACGGAAGACGTGGGCGAAGGAGGCCAGCGAGGCCCCCGGGCCGTCGAAGGCGACGTACTCCGGGATGACCACGTCCGGAGCCCACTTCTGCTTGTACGACAGCTGGGTCTGCGCCGGGTACAGCGCGGCCCCCTCGGCCCATAGGGCGTGCATCAGCCACTGGAACGCCGGACTGTGGCCGTCGATCTCGTGGCCGGCGTCGAGGCCGGTGAACGGGGTGAAGCCGAAGTGCAGCCACTCGACGCCCTCCGAACGGAACACCTCGACGGCGGTCGCGTTGATGGCCTCCATCAGTCCCGGGGAGCCGTCCGGGACGCGCCGGCTCAGGTCGTGCATCCAGCCCGCCCGGCCGCCGTACACCGGCGAGTAGGAGATGTACGCCACGGGGCTGCCGTCGATGGTGCCGGTGAACAGCCGGCGATGCGCCTGCGCCGGTCCGCCGATCTGGCCGACCAGGAACTCCAGTTGCCGGGCGCCGCCCTTGGCGCCGAGCCAGGCCCGGTCGATGGCGGCGATCGCGTCCTGCCAGTCGTCGGCGGGGACCTCCTGGACGACCAGGCCGTTGCGGCGGGCCCGGGAGATCTTGTTGCGCAGCTGCATGAAGCGGGTGCCGCTCAGTGTGAAGTCGGGCAGGCCGACGGCCCAGGAGGCGCCGACCTGGTTGACGGTGAAGCCGCGGTGGGCGTAGTGCTCGGCGTCGGCGCGCTGAAGCTGGATACCGACCAGGGTGCGGCCCTCGTCGCGGACATGTCGGCGAAAGGCCTCCAGGAGGGGGCCGTAGGCGTCGGGGGCGGCGAAGGGGCCACCGAGCTGAACGGCGAACCGGCCCGTGCGGCGATACACGACGACGCCGTCGGCGCCGGGCAGTGTGAAGACGTCGTTTCCGCTGTTGAGGGCCAGGAACGCGCTGGGATTCTCGCTTGACGTATGGGTGCGTATCGCCTCGAGAATCTGGGTGTCCATGGCGGTCACGGTCATTGTTTTCCCCTTTCGGGAGCGTTTTCCGTCGTCCCGAGTAGAGCACCGGGGACAGGTTCTGGAAAAGACCGGACGAGCATTCTCCGATCGAGTCAGAGAGACGTCAGCGCTTTGTCAGAACCCTCTGCCAATGTTGTTCTCGTGAACGGCACGGGAGACCGGAGGCCGGGAACGAGGAGAGGTGCCCGGAGCGGCTTATCGGGGACCAGGGAGCAATCTCACGGTCGGGCCCACAAAGCCCACGCAGGTTCAAATCCTGCCCTCTCCGCGCAATCGGCCACGCACCAATGGCCACACAAGGAGAGGTGCCCGGAGCGGCCTATCGGGGACCAGAGAGCAATCTCACGGTCGGGCCCACAAAGCCCACGCAGGTTCAAATCCTGCCCTCTCCGCTCGTCGTCCACACCCCGGCACCCGGCTGCCGGCGCGGCCCCGCCCCATCGGCCGCGCGGCCCCGGTGCCGCATGCACCGTCGGTGACCCCCCGCGCCGGCGGACACACGCGCCCCGGTGCGCTGCCCGACACTGGGCGGCGCACCGGGGCGCGGACACGTTCGCATCCACCACCACGCCTTCCGCTTGGCCCCTGACGTCCAGCAAACGCGCAGGTCATCACCCTTGCGGGCCCGGCTCAGATTCGTTCAGCAGAAAAATACCTTCTCAAAGGAATGATTCTGTGCCAGGATGGAGTCGGGAGGAAACCCCGGGACGGAGACCGGCCGGGAGACCGCCATGCGGCCTCGGCGAGACGGACCGCCGTGACCGGCCCCCGACCACTCTCTGCCGCACTGATCGCCAAGGGGGAAACATGCTGAGGTTCTCGATCCTCGGGGCACTGCAGATCCGCACCGCGTCGGGACCGGCCGAGATCTCCGGCGATCTGCAGCGGACTCTGGTCCAGACGCTGCTGGTCAGCGAGGGTCAGTCGGTCTCCGGTGAGGCGCTGGTCGAGGAGATGTGGGGCGAGGGCGCCCCGGACAACCAGGCCAACGCGCTTCAGGCCCACGTCAGCCGGCTGCGTCGCAAGCTGCGCGGCCTGGAGCCCGACCGCACCACCTCGCGCGTCACCATCCACCCCTCGGGCTACCGCCTGACGGTCAACGAGGGGGAGCTGGACGCCGCCGAGTTCGTCAGGACGGTCCGCCAGGCCGAGACCCTCGGCTCGGGCTCACCGGAGGAGGCGGCCCGGTTACTGAGGCAGGCCCTGGCCATGTGGCGGGGGCCGGTCTTCGGCGGCTTCACCGGCGGGACCCTGTGCCAGCTCGCCGGTGCCCGCTACGAGGAGTACCGCATGCGGGCCATGGAGCTCCGCTTCGACGCCGAGCTGAGGCTCGGCCGGCACGCCGCGGTCCTGGCCGAACTCGCCGAGACCCATACGAGCCACCCGCTCAGGGAACGCTTCTGCGAGCAGCTGATGATCGCCTTGTACTGCGCCGGCCGCCAGGCCGACGCCCTGGACGTGTTCCGCCGTATGCGCCGCCACCTCGCTGACGAACTCGGCATCGAGCCCTCCCCCGCGCTGCGGCAGGTCGAGAGCGCCATCCTGTCCCACGACCCGGCCCTCTCCGGTGACGTGCGCGCTCCCCTGCTCCAGCTCACCTGACGCCACCGGTCCCGACGCCGCGTAAGCGGCACGTCAGCCGCCGGTCAGTACTGCTTGGGACGATCCGGACCGGAAGTGGAAACGCCCCCCGACCTTTGGAGAACCACATGACCACGAGCCAGTCGCCGGCCCGCGCCGTGACGACCCAGGGGCGCGCGGAGGCCGCGCGTCCGTTACGTCTCTTCCTCGGCCTCGACGCCGTCGTGACCGGCGGCAACGGCCTCATCTACCTGTTCGCGGCCGGCCCGGTGGGGGACCTGCTCGGCCTCGACACCGGCTTCCTCCGCGGCATCGGCGTGTTCCTCACCATCTACGGCGTGCTGGTCGCCGTGCTGGCCAGCCGCCCGGTGCCGTCCACCGCGGCCACCAAGGCGGTCATCGAGGCGAACCTGCTGTGGGCGGTCGCGAGCGTGGCCGCCGTGGTCTTCGGCTGGCTGGACCCGAACACCGTCGGCACCGTGTGGACCCCGCTCCAGGCGGCCGTCGTCGCGGCCTTCGCCGTGCTCCAGATGAACGGTCTGCGCCGGCTCGGCAACTGACATCCCGTCCCATCAGGGGGAGACATGAGGTCCCACGTCGCGGAACTGGCCGGGATACGCCGCCAGGTGCTGGCCGGCCCGAGTGAGAAGGCGACGGCGGCGCAGCACGCCAAGGGCAAGCTGACCGCGCGCGAGCGGATCAGCCTGCTGCTGGACGACGGCTCGTTCCGCGAGGTCGAGCAGCTGCGCCGGCACCGGGCGACCGGATTCGGCCTGGAGGCCAGGAAGCCGTACACGGACGGTGTGATCACCGGCTGGGGCACGGTCGAGGGCCGCACGGTCTTCGTCTACGCCCACGACTTCCGGATCTTCGGCGGTGCGCTGGGCGAGGCCCACGCCACCAAGATCCACAAGATCATGGACATGGCCATCGCGGCGGGCGCACCGCTGGTCTCCCTCAACGACGGCGCCGGCGCCCGCATCCAGGAAGGCGTCACCGCGCTCGCCGGCTACGGCGGCATCTTCCGGCGCAACACCAGGGCGTCCGGCGTCATCCCGCAGATCTCGGTAATGCTCGGCCCGTGCGCCGGAGGTGCCGCCTACTCCCCCGCACTGACCGACTTCGTGTTCATGGTCCGCGAGACGTCGCAGATGTTCATCACCGGACCGGACGTCGTCAAGGCGGTCACCGGTGAGGAGATCACGCAGAACGGTCTCGGCGGCGCGGACGTGCACGCCGAGACCAGCGGCGTCTGCCACTTCGCCTACGACGACGAGGAGACCTGCATCCAGGAGGTCCGCTACCTCCTGTCCCTGCTCCCACAGAACAACCGGGAGAACCCGCCCGCGGTGCCGTGCGACGACCCGCACGACCGTCGCTGCGACACCCTCGCCGACCTGGTCCCGGCGGACGGCAACCGGCCCTACGACATGGCGGAGGTCATCAAGGAGATCGTCGACGACGGTGAGTTGCTGGAGGTGCACGAGCGCTGGGCCCGCAACATCATCTGCGCGCTGGCCCGTGTCGGCGGGCAGGTGGTGGGCGTCGTCGCCAACCAGCCCCGAGTGCTCGCCGGCGTCCTGGACATCGAGGCCAGCGAGAAAGCCGCCCGCTTCGTGCAGATGTGCGACGCCTTCAGCATCCCGATCGTCACCCTCCTGGACGTTCCCGGGTTCCTGCCCGGTGTCGACCAGGAACACGGCGGCATCATCCGCCACGGCGCCAAACTGCTGTACGCGTACTGCAACGCCACGGTGCCGCGGATCTCCCTGATCCTGCGCAAGGCCTACGGCGGCGCCTACATCGTCATGGACTCCCAGTCCATCGGCGCCGACCTCACCTACGCCTGGCCCACCAACGAGATCGCCGTCATGGGCGCCGAGGGCGCGGCCAACGTCATCTTCCGCCGCCGGATCGCCGAAGCCGAGGACCCCGAAGCCACGCGGGCCGAGCTGGTCAAGGAGTACAAGGCGGAATTGATGCACCCCTACTACGCGGCCGAGCGGGGCCTGGTCGACGACGTCATCGACCCCGCCGACACCCGCCAGGTCCTCATCCACTCACTGGCGATGCTGCGCACCAAGCACGCCGACCACCCCGCCCGCAAGCACGGCAACCCCCCTCAGTGACGGCACGGCCGTCCCACAGTGACGGAGGTCCCATGCTCACTCCCCCGCCCCCCATCCGTATCGAGAAAGGCCAGGCCACGGACGAGGAACTGGCCGCCCTCGCGGCCCTGCTGCTCAGCCGTGCCGCCCGGGCCGGCGTCGACGCGCCGACGCCCACGCCCGGCACCACCTCCTGGCGCCCCCACCGCTTCCACCCCCCGCACAGCTGGCAGACGCCCTGAGCGGTGCCGCGCCGAAGCGCCGGACCGGCCCCCTCCCCCGAGGGGCCGGCCCGGCGCTTCGGCGCGCCCGGCTCCCGCCGGCTGTGCACCCCGCCGCGGGGCCCGCTGCCCTCCCTTGTCCGGCCGGACTTCCCGGACACGACGACCCCGCCGGGGACCGGGCACCTTGCCCGCGGCATCGGGGATCGCCGCGCACTCCCCGTGCGACCCCGTCGAAAGCAGGCGACTCCCTACCGACACGGGAAAGGACCAGGTGAGGTCGGGCCCTTCGCTTCCGCGACAGCTGGTTCGGTCACGGCGTCAGGCCCGTCCGGTCGGGAGCGCACCCGGACCCGCCGGTCCGCCGGGTCCGCCGGGTCCGCCGGGTCCGCCGGGTCCGCCGGGTCCGCCGGGTCCGCCGGGTCCGCCGGGTCCGCCGGGTCCGCCGGGTCCGCCGGGTCCGCCGGGTCCGCCGAGGAGCGTGCCGCCCGCGGTCGCCTCGGTACAGGGCGCCGGGACGGCGGTGTCCGGCATGCGTGCGGCGAGCGCCTCCCCCGCCCAGGGCGAGCCGCCACCCCTGACGGCCGGTCCGCCGGGCCCGGCCCAGCGGCGCACAAAAGCGCAGGTCAGACCCCCTGCCAGCAGGTTCGAGGATCGCGACGCACTCCGCATGCGACGTCATCGGAAGGATGTCGGTCTCAGCGAGCCACGGAAAAGACCAGGTCAGAGCCACGTTTCTTACTCCCCGCACAGCGTGAGTGCACCCAGAGCGTCAAACGAGCGTCACGGTCGAACATTCCGCAGACTCCAGAGGTCAACTGGCTCCTCATCGTGTCGGATTGGGTGTCCCAGACGAGCTGGTCCGGGCGGGTGGGGGTGCCGGGGACCCAGACCGGGCTGAGGTCGATCGCCCGTTCCCTTGATGCCAGCTGGTCTCCCGCTGGGAGATCATGCGTGCGGTGTCCATGCCGTGCACGGGAGCCTGACCGGCGTCTCAGTGTGAGGACGTACTTGGCGCTATGGCCGGGACGATGCGCGGTACCCGCACATAAAAGGTGACGTGTTCTGTCGGTTTTAGCGTGAACGATGGATGACATGAGCAACGAGGACATCACCAGGCAGACCACCAAGAACACCGAGCAGGCCAGTCCGAAGGGTCCGCTCGCGGGACGGATCGCCCTCGTGGCGGGTGCTACCCGCGGGGCGGGACGAGCTCAGGCTGTGGAACTGGGGCGGGCCGGCGCGACCGTGTATGTGACCGGCCGAACCACCCGGGCCCGGGCCAGCGAGGTCGGCCGGACGACCGAGACCATTGAGGAGACCGCCGAACTCGTCACCGCAGCGGGCGGCACTGGAATCGCAGTTCCCACCGACCATCTCGACGAAGCCCAGGTCCGCGCCCTCGTCGAGCGGATCGACCGGGAGCACGAGCGGCTCGACATTCTCGTCAACGACCTGTGGGGCGGCGAGCACCTTCTGACCGCCTCGGTGTTCGGAAAGAAGAGCTGGGAGACACCGCTCGCCGACGGCCTGCGGATCCTGGAGCTGGGCGCGCGCTCGCACGTGATCACGGCGGCGCTGCTGCTTCCGCTGCTGATCCGCTCCGACGCGCCGCTGCATGTGGAAGTCACCGACGGTACCGCGCACTCCAACCGCCGCTACCGGGAGAACATCTACTACGACCTGGCGAAGAACGCCCCGATCCGCCTCGCGTTCGGGCTGGCTCAGGAGCTGGCGGAGTACGAGGGCACGGCGGTCGCGGTGTCCCCAGGCTTCCTGCGTTCGGAGCAGATGCTCTCCCACTTCGGTGTGAGTGAGGAGAACTGGCGTGACGCGATCGCCCAAGAGCCGACGTTCGCGATCGCGGAGTCCCCGCTCTACCTGGCCCGTACGGTCGCGGCGCTGGCCGCCGACCCAGACCGCGCGAGGCGGTGGAACGGCAAGTCCACCTCCAGCGGGGAAATGGCCAGGGCATACGGGGTGACGGACGTGGACGGCAGCCAGCCGGATGCCTGGGCATACTTCGAGGACGTCACCTACGGCGGCAAGGAAGGCTCCCCTGACGACTACCGCTGATCCTCGGCTTCCCCGGGTTACGCCTCTCGAGGGTCGGCCTGGTAGAGGGCAGCCGGAGCTGCGGCGCGTTCACGGAAGCGGGCGCGCAGGCAAGCCGGGGACAGCACCTCGACGTCCGCGCCGAGCCGGGCCAACTGGTCGAAGACGACGTCCTCGTACTCCGCCGGCGGCTCGAGGCTGACCAGGCCAGCGGGGTTGGGGGCGCTCGCGGAGGCGGGCGCCCCCCGCGATGGCAGCCCCGTCCACGACGGCAGGCAGCCGCCGCAGCCCCTGGCCGGTCAGCCGGACCGTGACGGTGGTACGCAGCAGGGTGCGGGCGAAGGCGGCCGAGCCGGTCTCCGAGTGCGCGGCCAGGTCGAAGGCCGGGCCGCGCATGAACGGCTCCTCCGCTCCGTGAGCGGAGCCGAGGGCGGTGATCCGGTCGACACGGTAGGTACGCCAGCCGCCGTCATGGTCCTCCCGCTCACCGGGGAGCGGATCACGGCGTACCAGGTGCCGGCCTTCAGCACGAGCCCGTACGGCTCCACCACCCGCGTTCCGCTGCATCCGACAGCCCCAGATCCTGCAACGCAGAGGGCAGACCGGACGCATCCCGCGGCAGCGGAACCCGCGCCGACGTCCACGCCTGCACAAAGAAGGCCAACGACCACGACGGTAACGGCTACATCACCTACCACGGCTAACCAACCAGCCCGAGCCGACAGCCGGTTGCCAGGCAAGACGTCTGGCAACCAGCCCCTCCCCCGCAGTGCTCGCCGCGCGCGAGACATACACCCGATAGGCAGCAGTCCACTACGCCCCGAGCAGGTCGGCGTCATGGCCGGACCTGTCTGCCCCCGCGGCGGTGCGACCCGTGCAGTAGCGGAGAGCGTGGTGGGGACCGGATCACGCGAGCGCGGCATGCAATATATGGCGTCGCGCGGTGGGTCAATATCTGTGCGCGCGGTTTGAGTTTTCATCGGAGCATGCGGATAGATTCTCTGCCGCAATAAGCAAGGTGGCGTTCTTCACCGCACAGTGGCTGCTGTGGCGTGCTACTGTCGATGTCAGTTGCAGTTGTGGTTCCCGAAATTTCAAGTGCTCCGGTCGGGCTCTGTACCCCTGGAAGCGCTTTTATATCTCCGGTCTTTTTCCGGGCGGGGTGATCATTGCGGCGACACGTGGTTCGCACGGTGCGGATCCCGTATGACTGCCCCGAAGGAGAAATGACATGGCTGCTGGTACCGTGAAGTGGTTCAACGCGGAAAAGGGCTTCGGCTTCATCGAGCAGGACGGTGGCGGCGCTGACGTGTTCGCCCACTACTCGAACATCGCCGCCCAGGGCTTCCGCGAGCTGCTGGAGGGCCAGAAGGTGAGCTTCGACATCGCGCAGGGCCAGAAGGGCCCGACGGCCGAGAACATCGTTCCCGCCTGACGCTGACTGTCACATACTTGTAGCTGGGGCCCGCATCCTTCGGGGTGCGGGCCCCAGCTACATGCGTTTCCCGCAGTGTTTTCACCTGCGGACGACACCCCGGACAGCATGTGCTTACCGCACACGGATCGTCCTTCGAGGGTGCAACCCGCATCCTTCATAGCTACAGCGCAGTGGACGCTTCGAATATCGAAGCCCACAGCACCCCCAATCATTCCAGCGCATGTGCCGCACAGATTCTCTGTTGGCCAGATCCGCTGGCAAGGCCCACCGGTCCATTCTTGCGATTCTCCGTGCTGCCCATTGCTTCGGAAATTCCTTGATATGTGCCGCATCGAGGAAGGTTCCGTATGAACCGCACACGCACGAACGACCGCTTCACTCGCACCCGTCAGGGCAGTGCCGACTCCGGAAAGGGCGGCAGCCGCTTCGGTTCGCCGGCGCCGCGCCGGCCGGCCGGACCCAGCCGCTCCGGCGGTTACGGCCGGCGGCCCGCCGCCGTCCAGGGGGAGTTCGCCCTCCCCCGGACGATCACCCCCGCGCTTCCCGCCGCGGAGGGCTTCGCCGATCTCGACATGCCCGGGGAACTGCTGGCCGCGCTCGGCCAACAAGGGGTGACCGTGCCGTTCCCGATCCAGGCCGCGACCCTGCCGAACTCCCTCGCCGGCCGCGACATCATGGGCCGCGGGCGCACCGGTTCCGGAAAGACCCTCGCCTTCGGCCTGGCTCTGCTGGCCCGTACGGCCGGACGGCGGGCCGAGCCTCGGCAGCCGCTGGGGCTGGTCCTCGTACCGACACGTGAACTGGCGCAGCAGGTCACCGACGCGCTCACCCCGTACGCCCGCTCTGTGAAGCTGCGGCTGGCCACCGTTGTGGGCGGGATGTCGATCGGCAGGCAGGCGTCGGCGCTGCGCGGTGGCGCCGAGGTCGTCGTCGCCACCCCGGGACGTCTCAAGGACCTCATCGACCGCGGCGACTGCCGGCTGAACCAGGTCTCCATCACCGTCCTCGACGAGGCCGACCAGATGGCCGACATGGGCTTCATGCCGCAGGTCACCGCCCTGCTCGACCAGGTCCGCCCCGAAGGCCAGCGCATGCTGTTCTCCGCCACCCTCGACCGCAACGTCGACCTGCTCGTACGCCGCTACCTGACCGATCCGGTCGTGCACTCCGTCGACCCCTCGGCCGGCGCCGTCACAACGATGGAGCACCACGTACTCCATGTCCACGGCGCCGACAAATACGCGGCCACGACCGAGATCGCCGCACGCGACGGTCGCGTGATCATGTTCCTCGACACCAAGCACGCCGTCGACAGACTGACCCGGGACCTGCTCGACAGCGGGGTACGGGCCGCCGCCCTGCACGGCGGCAAGTCCCAGCCGCAGCGCACCCGCACCCTGGCGCAGTTCAAGACCGGACACGTCACCGTCCTGGTGGCGACCAACGTCGCGGCACGCGGCATCCACGTCGACAACCTCGACCTCGTCGTCAACGTCGACCCGCCGACCGACCACAAGGACTACCTCCACCGGGGCGGCCGCACGGCCCGCGCCGGCGAGTCCGGCAGCGTCGTCACGCTCGTCACCCCGAGCCAGCGCCGCGGCATGGTCCGTCTCATGTCGGACGCCGGGATCCGGCCGCAGACCACCCCGGTCAGCCCGGGCGACGAGGCCCTCAGCCGGATCACCGGAGCCCAGGCCCCGAGCGGCATCCCGGTCGTCATCACCGCCCCGGCGACCGAACGCCCCAAGAAGCGCGGCGCCACCTCACGCGGCCGACGCCGCCCCGCCTCGGCGACCCGGCGTACCCCCGCACCCAAGTCCACGACTGGCGCGGCCGCCTAGAACCGTCCTGATCAAGAACCCCGCCCGTCTGCGCAGGAGGCACCCCTTGACGCTAGGACAGCTGCAGTATCGCTCCGTTATCGCTCGCCCATTGCACGGCACGGTGGCCGACGTCATGGACGCCGCCGGGCCACAGGTCTGGTTCGACATGACCGTCGAGGTGGCGCTGTCTGTGATGACCGCCGCCCGTACCGAGCATCTGGTCGTCTGCGACGAGGATGCCCGGTGCGTCGGCCTGGTCACCCAGGCCCGGCTCACCGCCGTCCGGGACAGCTCCGAGTACACCGACCGGCTCCGCCTCGGTGACATCACCGACGGCAGCGAGCCCTTCGTCTCACCATTGGCCACGAGGGAAGAAGCCGAGGACGCGGTGCCCTTCGGACGGCTCGGGCTGGTGCCCGTGGTCGACGAACACGGCAGCGCCCTGGGCGTCCTCGCTCTCTCCCGCTGAACCGCCAAACGGCGGCCGGCCCCGTAACCTCTCCTGCCTGTGAGGCATCATGCGCTGTGTCATTGCCCGCTTCCCGTTCGACCTGACCAAGAGCGGCGTGCTGGAATCGATGAAGGGCGTCAAACCCGAACCGGTCACCGGCGAGTCCGTGATCATCGGACGACGCCGCTACCCCGCCAAGCAGGTCGGCCAGGTCATCACCCGCCAGGACCGCCGCGACTTCAGCGCCGGCGAAGTTCTGAGGGCCATGGCCCAGCTGGGCTTCACCTGCCGCACCCTTACCGAGGCCGCCCCCGCGCGCAGCGACAGTCCGTTGCAGCGGGCTTCCGCAATGCTCGGCGCCCCCCACCTGTCCGTCTGACCGACGCGACAAGCGCGCCGACACCAGAACAGCGGTGAGGGCCCGACCGGCACGCCGGCCGGGCCCTCACCACATGCCGCATTCCCCGATCGATGCGCGAGTGAGGCGGCAGCGCCGCGACGCCGTACTGAATCCTGCTGCTGGGGTCTGTAGACGGCACCCATCTGCTGGAGTTGTGGGACAAGCGACGCGCCTTCTACCGTCCCGGCGAGGAGGCGGCCCTGGGACGGTACGTCGTGGACCGCGCTGACTGCCCTCGACCGCGTGGAGGAGGGCCACGAAGCGGTGCGCCGCTACGTCATGGAACCCCGCCTGCCACAGATCACCGCACGCACGCTGGCGGTCTGTGCGCCCGACGATCACTCCTCCCGGCCGTCCCTGGCGAAGTTCGCGGCAGCGCTCGGCTGCCCGACCAGAGTGCTGTCCGACGGGCGCGTGGCGGCATCTGAGCAAGTGCCCCAGGAGTTCGCCGCGACCATAGCGGACTGGATCGGTCGCATGTGACCTCCGTGTAAGGCGACCCCGGGACGTCCTGGAGCGTCAGGAAACGGGGAACCATGTCGAGAGGCGCTTGGCGATGGCCGGTACCTCGATGTTGTCCTGCGCGACGTCCTCGACGAACGGGCCGGCCACGGAAACGTGCGGTGGGACGGTACTCGCGCTGACGCCGTTGAACCGCAGGAAGACACGCATGGCGAGCCAGGCGGTGCGCTTGTTGCCGTCGATCAGCGCGTGGTTGCGGGCGACGGAGTGCAGCAGTGCCGCAGCCTTCTCGTGCAACGTGGGATACAGCTCGGCCCCGAACACGTTGGTCCGGGGTCGCTCGATCGCCGACACCAGAAGGCCCATGTCGCGCACGCTGTGTTCGGTGCCGTTGACCGTGCGGGCGATGGCCAGGATCTCGTCGATCTGGAGGTAGCGCACGCCGGTCACTTCAGGTAGTCCAGGATCTCCGCATCGCTGTCCATCAGCTCGGCCAGGACGTCATCGACCTTCAGCTCGGCCCGGTTCTGGGCGTCACGGATGGCCTCGATGGCAAGTTCCTGCTTGCTGCGGCCTTCCCGACGAGCCCGCTCGGACAGCTTCGCGTCAAGGTCGTCGGGGAGTCGGAGTGTCATCGCCATACATGCATGATACCTGGCCGGTATCACGACTGACGTGGTCGAACCGTGTTCTAAAACGCGGAGCCCAAGATGGCGGCGCACAGCGCCTCAGGAGGTGCAGCAGAGGCTTCTGCTGCGAGCGTCACCCGAGCGTCAAGAATCCCCGAACGCCTCGAAAGACGTTGCCTGTGCACGCACCTCGCGCACGAACCCGCGGGTTAGCGAGTTATAGAGACCGATCCGCCCGCTCGAACCGCTGCACGGAGGGACAGGTCGAGCAACCCACCCGGACGAAAAAAGCGCATGTCAGGACCCCTTGCCAGCAGGTTCGAGAATCGCGACGCACTCGACGTGCGACGTCATCGGGAACAGATCGAACACCCGCAGCATCCGCACCCGGTACCCCCCGTCCCGGAAGTACCCCAGATCCCGCGCCAGCGCCGCCGGGTCGCACGCCACGTACGCGACGCGACGCGCCCCCAGGGACGCGAGGTGCTCCACCGTCTTCCGTCCCGCCCCCGCGCGCGGCGGGTCCAGGACGATCAGGTCGACCTCGTCGATGCCCGTGCGCGGCAGGACGGACTCCACCTTGCCCTGTTCGATCCGCACCCGGTCGAAGCCGGCGAGGTTGTGCCGGGCGTCCTCGACCGCGCGCTTGCCGGACTCGATGCCGAGGACGGCGCCCTTGTCGCCGACCCGGTCGGCGAGGGCGCCGGCGAAGAGGCCGACTCCGCAGTACAGGTCGAGGGCCATGTCGCCCTTGCGCGGGAGCAGGCCCTGCATGACCGCCTTGACCAGGGTGTCGGCGGCCTTGGGGTGGACCTGCCAGAAGCCGCCGCTGCCCACCCGGTAGGTGCGGTCGTCGGCGCGCTCGCGGACGAAGGGGCGGCCGTGGACGCGGTGGACGCCGCCGTCCTTCTCCCCGACGCGCATGACGGAGACCGGGCGGTCGAGCTCGACGATGGGCAGGCGGGCGCCCGGTCGCGGGGTCAGGATGACCTGGCGGTCCTGGGAGCCGGTGGCCGCGATCGCCTCGACGGACTCCATGCCCGGCCAGTCCCGTGCCTCGATGCCCAGCTCGCTGACGCCCTCCGCGGCGATCATGCAGTGGTCGATCGGCTGGACCTCGTGCGAGCGGTGCTTGCGCAGGCCCGCGCGGCCCTCGGAGTCGACGGCGTACTGGACGCGGGTACGCCAGGACGGGACCTGGCCGGCGGGCACCTTGTCGCCCTCGGCCGGCATCACCGTGCCGTCCCAGCCGGCCTCCTCGGGGGTGAGGCCCGCCAGGCGCTTCAGCTGCTCGGCGACGACCTCGCCCTTGAGGCGGCGCTGGGCGCCCGGCTTGGCGTGCTGCCAGTCGCAGCCGCCGCAGCGGCCGGGGCCGGCGAAGGGGCAGGGGGCCTCGATGCGGTCCTTGGAGGCGTCCAGGATCTCGACCGCGTCGGCGCGCAGGAAGCGGGCGCCCTCCTCGCCCTCGGTCACCCGGGCCACGACCCGCTCGCCGGGCAGCGTGTGCCGGACGAACAGCACCTGCCCCTCGGACGTACGGGCGATGCAGTGGCCGCCGTGGGCGACGGGGCCGATCTCGACCTCGTACTCCTCCCCCACCAGCGATTTCTTCGGTTCTGCCTGCATGGCGGGGTGACTCCAGAGAACGGGACGGCAAGGCACGGCCGCCGGAAGGCGGGCGCCGAAGGACAACAGCCGTCCAGTCTACTTCGACGGCGAGGACTCCTTCGCCCGGTCGGGGCCCGCGGGGCCGCGCCGGACCGCACCGGGCGCGTTCCAGTCCTGGCGCTTGCGCGCGCGCCGCTTGGCGGCCTCGGAGGACTGGAGCTGGTACGGGACCGAGGTGACCATGACACCGGGGGTGAAGAGCAGGCGGCCCTTGAGGCGCAGGGCGCTCTGGTTGTGCAGCAGGTGTTCGTACCAGTGGCCGACCACGTATTCGGGGATGATCACCGAGACCGCGTCGCGCGGGGACTCCTTGCGCAGGCTCTTGACGTACTCGATGACCGGCCGCGTGATCTCGCGGTAGGGCGAGTCCAGCACCTTCAGCGGTACGGCGATGCCGCGCCGTTCCCATTCGTCGCGCAGGGCCTTGGTCTCGGCCGGGTCGACGTTGACGCTGAGTGCCTCCAGGGTGTCGGAGCGCATGAGCTTGGCGTAGGCGAGGGCGCGGAGGGTGGGCCGGTGGATCTTGGAGATGAGGACGACCGAGTGGACGCGGGACGGGCGGACCATGTCGTCGGGCTGCGCCTCGTCGGGGTCCTCGGGGGCGGCGATCTCCTCGGCGACGCGGTCGTAGTGCTTGCGGATGGCCGTCATCGTCGCGAAGAAGATGCACATGCCGAGCAGGGCGACCCAGGCGCCGTGCGTGAATTTGGTGGCCAGTACGACGACCAGGACCAGGCCGGTGAAGAAGGCGCCGAAGGCGTTGATCGCGCGGGAGCGGATCATGCGGCGGCGGGCGGCCGGGTCCTTCTCTGTGGCCAGGTGGCGGTTCCAGTGGCGGACCATGCCGATCTGGCTGAGCGTGAAGGAGACGAAGACGCCGACGATGTAGAGCTGGATCAGGCGCGTCGAGTCGGCTCCGTAGATGAAGACCAGGAGCATCGCGGCGCCGGCGAGGAGCACGATGCCGTTGGAGAAGGCCAGGCGGTCGCCGCGGGTGTGCAGCTGGCGGGGCAGGTAGCGGTCCTGGGCGAGGATCGAGCCGAGCAGCGGGAAGCCGTTGTAGGCGGTGTTCGCGGCGAGGAAGAGGACGAGTGCGGTGGCGGCGGCCAGGATGATGAAGAGGAAGCTGCCCTCCCCGAAGACCGCCTCGGCGACCTGCGAGATCACCGGGTGCTGCACGTAGTCCGAGCCGAGCGCGACGCCGTTGTGGAAGAGGTCGGTGGCCGGGTTCTCCGACATGCGGACGTCGGTGGCGGCGGCCAGGGCGATGATGCCGCAGAACATGGTGACGGCGAGCAGGCCCATCAGCGCGAGGGTGTTGCCCGCGTTCTTCGACTTGGGCTTGCGGAAGGCCGGGACGCCGTTGGAGATCGCCTCCACGCCGGTGAGGGCGGCGCAGCCGGAGGAGAAGGCGCGCAGGAGGAGGAAGACCAGGGCGAAGCCCGCGAGGCCGCCGTGCTCCGGCTTGATCTCGTAGTCCGCGGTGGGGGCGCGCATGGTGTCGTCCAGGACCAGGCCGCGGAAGGCGCCCCAGGCAATCATGATGAAGACGCCCGCGACGAAGACGTACGTCGGGATGGCGAAGAGCGTGCCCGACTCCTTGACGCCGCGCAGGTTCATCAGCGTCAGCAGCAGGATGACGGCGATGGCGCAGAGGACCTTGTGCTCGACCACGAAGGGGATCGCGGAGCCGAGGTTCTCGATGCCGGAGGAGATGGAGACCGCGACGGTCAGTACGTAGTCGACCAGGAGGGCGCTCGCCACCGTCAGACCGGCCTTCGGGCCGAGGTTGGTGTTCGCCACCTCGTAGTCGCCGCCCCCGCTCGGGTAGGCGTGCACGTTCTGCCGGTAGGAGGCGACCACGGTGAACATCAGCACGACGACCGCGACCGCGATCCAGGGGCTGAAGTGGTACGCCGACACGCCCGCGATGGACAGGACCAGCAGGACCTCGCCGGGCGCGTAGGCCACGGAGGACAGCGGGTCGGAGGCAAAGACGGGGAGGGCGATGCGCTTCGGCAGGAGCGTTTCGCCCAGCCGGTCACTGCGCAGTGCGCGCCCGATCAGAATCCGTTTGGGCACGTCGGTCAGTTTGGACACAACAGAGGATCGTAAGCCTTCGAACGGGCGCCCGCCCACCCGCCACCCCCGATCGCCCCGCGCTCTGCCCTACGGGTGAATTCGGCGGCCGGGAGGGCTGCGGATTCCACAGGTCGCGCGGTCGGCGTGCCTGAATGTCCGACTGTATGACGAAGACTGCCCGATTGCCGACCGCTCCCCGGCCGTCGCACCGCCCCTTGGAGGTCCCATGCACCTGAGCGACCTGAGCGCAGAGCTGATCGGCGGCGCCGCCACGCTCGTCGGCCTCGGAATCCTGACTCTCGCCAGCATTCGCAGCATCGGCCGGCGGGACTCCTCGGCCGGAGGGTGAGACGGCCCCCTGCGGCCCCCGGAGGCTTGCCGCTACGTTGGGGGCGGACGACGGGGAGACCCGGCTTCCGATCGGGGTTCCGGACTTCCCGGGGCCCCGAGCGGCGTCGGGGTCGGTGCCCACCGGCATGATGTTCCCCTGCGGCCCGCACACCGGCCGCTATGTGTCGCCAGGCGAGCCGAAAGAGAGACATGAGCAGGACATCCACTAAGGCCGGCGGGCCCGCAGGAAGCGGGGTGTGAGGCGATGCACATCGTGATCATGGGCTGCGGGCGTGTGGGCTCGGCCCTCGCGCAGACGCTGGAGCAGCAGGGGCACACGGTCGCCGTGGTCGACCAGGACCCCACCGCCTTCCGCCGCCTCGGTTCCACGTTCGGCGGCCGCCGGGTCACCGGTATCGGCTTCGACCAGGACACCCTGCGCGAGGCGGGCATCGAGGAGGCCGGCGCCTTCGCCGCCGTCTCCAGCGGCGACAACTCGAACATCATCGCCGCCCGGGTGGCTCGTGAGATGTTCGGCGTGGAGAACGTCGCCGCCCGCATCTACGACCCCCGCCGCGCCGAGGTCTACCAGCGTCTGGGCATCCCCACGGTCGCCACCGTCCGCTGGACGGCCGACCAGATGCTGCGCCGGCTGCTCCCCTCGGGCGCCGAGCCGCTGTGGCGCGACCCGACCGGCGGGGTCCAGCTCGCCGAGGTGCACACCTCTGCGTCCTGGGTCGGCCACAAGATCAGCCGGCTCCAGGAGCAGACCGGGGTGCGGGTGGCGTTTCTCACCCGGCTCGGCGAGGCGATCCTGCCCTCCTCGCAGACGGTGTTGCAAGAGGGTGACCTGGTGCACGTGATGATGCGCACCGACGAGGTCGACAAGGTCGAGGCGGCGTTCGCCCAGGGTCCTGAAGAGGAGGGCGGTCACTGATGAGGGTCGCCATTGCCGGAGCCGGCGCGGTCGGCCGTTCGATCGCGGGCGAGCTGCTGGAGAACGGCCACGAGGTCCTGCTCATCGACAAGGCGCCGACCGCGATCTCGGTCGAGCGGGTGCCGATGGCGGAGTGGCTGCTCGCGGACGCGTGCGAGATCACGTCCCTGGACGAGGCGGCGCTCCAGCGCTGCAACGTCGTCATCGCCGCGACGGGCGACGACAAGGTCAACCTGGTCGTCTCCCTGCTGGCCAAGACGGAGTACGGCGTTCCGCGGGTCGTCGCCCGGGTGAACAACCCGAAGAACGAGTGGCTGTTCAACGAGTCCTGGGGCGTGGACGTCGCCGTCTCCACGCCGCGGCTGATGTCGGCCCTGGTCGAGGAGGCGGTGAGCGTCGGCGACCTGGTCCGGCTGCTGCGCTTCAGCCACGGCGACGCCAACCTCGTGGAGCTGACGCTGCCGGAGGAGTCGGCCTTGGCCGGCACGCAGGTCGGGGACGTGGAGTGGCCCGAGGACACCTCGCTGGTCACGATCATCCGCGGCACCCGGGTGCTGACGCCGTCCGGGGAGGACTCCCTGGAGGCCGGCGACGAGCTGCTGTTCGTGGCGGCGCAGGCCCGCGAGGAGCAGCTGGAGGACCTGCTGTCGGCGCGCAAGGGCAGTACGGCGCGCTGACCGGCGTACGGCCCGCACCTGGCCCGCGCACGGTCCGCGCATACGACGGTGGGGCGCCCGGAGATCTCCGGGCGCCCCACCGTCGTATGCCGTCACCCTTCCGGGGGGCGTCAGTCCTTGCGGTGCCTGCCGCCGGGCGCGGGGTCCAGGGTGTCCTCGCCGCGGGCCTCGCGCTCGGCCTTCGCGCGCTCCTCACGCTCCTTCTCGGCCTGCTCCGCCGCCTCCATCTCCGCGAACACGTCGATGGGAGCCGGCGCCTTGGCCAGGAAGACCCAGGTCAGCCAGACGGCGAGCAGGAAGGGCGGGATCTTCAGGGTGACCAGGACCCAGCCGAGCTGCTCGGTGTCCGCCCACCAGTACAGCGGGAAGAGGATCGCGGACTTGGCGAGCAGGATGAGGCCCCAGGCGTAGCTGGCCTTGGTGTAGGCCTTCTTGCGTCCCGGGTTCCGGGTGCGCCAGGAGAGGTTCTCCTTGAAGACCGGGCCGAGGATCAGACCGATCAGGGGCACGCCGGCCAGCGCGGTCACGATGTACGCCAGGGCCAGGCCCAGGGTGTAGAGCATGCCCGGCAGGTAGAAGTTCTTGGCGTTGTCGGTCATCATCGCGAAGACCACGCCGAAGGCGACGCCGAAGACGCCGCTGAAGGCGTGCTTGACGGTGTCCTTCATCGCCAGCCGGACCACGACCAGCACCAGCGACACGGCGAGCGCCGCGATCGCCGACATGTGCAGGTCGTTGTTGAGCGTGAAGATGGTGACGAAGAGCAGGCCCGGCAGCACCGTCTCGACCATGCCCCGCACGCCGCCGAACGCCTCGAACAGCGCGGCCTCCGTCACCGCCCGCGCGTCGCCGGCTTCCGTGTCCTGGGTGTCTTCGGTCGGCTTGTCGAGCGACGTCACCGGCTACTCCCGTCCGAGGGGTCTCAGTTCGTATTTCGGGTTGAAGAGCACCCGGCGGCCCCGGCTCATGGAGATCCGGCCCGATGCGATGAGCTTGCGCCCCGGCTCTATGCCCACGATGGAGCGCCTGCCCAGCCACACCACGTCCAGGGCGGCGGAGCCGTCGAACAGCTCGGCCTCCAGGGCCGGGACGCCCGCGCGCGGTCGCAGGGTGACCGTGCGCAAGGTACCAGTAACCGAGACGATCTGACGGTCCTGGCAGTCGCCGATACGGGTGCAGCCGGCGGTGTCGGCGTCCTCGCGCAGTTCCTCGGACTCCAGGTCCTCCTGCGACGAGGAGAGCCGGTCGAACATGCGCCGGAACCGGCCCACCGGCTTGTCGGAACGCGGAGCAGCACTCATGTCTGAAGCGTACCGGGGCGCGCCGACAGCGAGACACCCTCTCCTGGCCGGTATCGCGAGGCTCACTTCTCGAAGCGGTACCCCATGCCCGGCTCGGTGATGAAGTGGCGCGGGTGCGCCGGGTCCGTCTCCAGCTTGCGGCGCAGCTGCGCCATGTAGACCCGCAGGTAGTTCGTCTCCGTCCCGTACGACGGTCCCCACACCTCCTGGAGGAGCTGCTTCTGGCTGACCAGGCGCCCGGTGTTGCGCACCAGCACCTCCAGCAGGTGCCACTCGGTGGGCGTCAGCCGTACGTCCCGGCCGCCGCGGTTCACCTTCTTCGCGGCCAGGTCGACGGAGAAGTCGGCGGTGTCGACGATCACGTCGTCCTCGCCGCCCGGAACGGGTTCGGCCCGGCGGACGGCGGCACGCAGGCGGGCCAGCAGTTCGTCCATGCCGAAGGGCTTGGTCACGTAGTCGTCGGCCCCCGCGTCGAGCGCCTCGACCTTCTCGTCGGAGGAGTGCCGGGCGGAGAGCACCAGGATCGGCACCCGGGTCCAGCCGCGCAGGCCCCGGATCACCTCGACGCCGTCCATGTCGGGCAGGCCCAGGTCCAGCACCACCACGTCGGGGTGGCGGGCGGCGGCGAGCTGAAGGGCGGTGGCTCCGTCGTGGGCGGCGTCGACCTCGTAGTGCCGGGCCTTGAGGTTGATCACGAGGGCCCGCACGATCTGCGGTTCGTCGTCGATCACGAGCACCCGGGTCATCGGGCGGCCTGCCTTTCTGCTGTGGTGACAGGGAGAGCGCCGGCGTGTGGACCGGCCGCGCGGAGGGTGAGCACCATGGTGAGGCCGCCGCCGGGCGTGTCCTCGGCGTTCAGCGTGCCGGCCATCGCCTCGGCGAAACCCCGGGCCACGGCCAGGCCGAGGCCCACTCCGGCTCCGCGCGGGGCGTCGCCGTACCGCTGGAAGGGCTCGAAGATGCGCTCCTTGGCGCCGTCCGGCACGCCCGGTCCCCGGTCGACGACCCGGACCTCGACGCGGTCCGCGAGGGCGCTGGCGGCGACCAGGACGGTCCGGTCGGCGGGGCTGTACTTGACGGCGTTCTCGATCAGGTTGGCCATCGCGCGCTCCAGCAGCCCCGCGTCGACGGCGACCATGGGCAGCGTCTCGGGGACGTCCAGCTCGACGCTGCCCTCGGGGACGCCGCCGAGCGCCATCGGCACCACCTCGTCGACGTCTATCTCGCGGATCAGCGGCGTGACCGTGCCGGTCTGCAGGCGGGACATGTCGAGCAGGTTGCCCACCAGGTGGTCGAGGCGGTCGGCGCCCTCCTCGATCCCCTCGAGCAGCTCGGCCCGGTCCTCCTCGGACCACGCCACGTCGTCGGAGCGCAGACTGGTGACCGCGGCCTTGATGCCGGCGAGCGGTGTCCGCAGGTCGTGGCTGACGGCGGCCAGCAGCGCCGTGCGGATGCGGTTGCCCTCGGCCAGCGCGCGGGCCCGGTCGGCCTCCTCGCGCAGGCGCCGGCGGTCCAGTACGACGGCGGCCTGGGCGGCGAAGGCGGCCAGCACCCGGCGGTCCTCGGCGGGCAGCACCCGGCCGGTCAGCGCGAGGGCCATGTGGTCCCCGACCGGCATGTCCACGTCCGCGTCCTCAGGGCGCTCCACCGGCGGGCCCGTCCCCGCCCGTCCGGCGCAGGTCCAGGGCGCCACGTCGCCGTCCCGTTCCAGCAGGGCGGCCGACTCCATGCCGAAGGTCTCGCGGACCCGTTCCAACAGGGTCTCCAGGCTGGTCTCGCCGCGCAGGACGTCACCGGCGAGGAAGGAGAGGATCTCCGACTCGGCGCGCAGCCGGGCGGCCTGGTGGGTGCGGCGGGCCGCGAGGTCGACGACCGAGGCCACGGAGAGCGCGACGCCCACGAATATGGCGAGCGCAAGCATGTTCCTGGGGTCGGCGATGGTGATCCGGTTGACCGGGGGCGTGAAGAACCAGTTCAGCAGGAGGGAGCCGACCGCGGCCGAGGCGAGCGCCGGGTACAGGCCGCCGAGCAGCGCGGCGGCCACGGTCAGCGCCAGGTACAGCAGCACGTCGTTGGCGAGGCCGAGGTGGACGGTGTTCAGCAGCAGGGTGAGCAGGACCGGGCCGCCGAGGCCGGTGAGCCAGCCCCAGACGCTCCGGGAGCGGCCGAGCCGCGCGCCCGTGGCCACGGGCAGTCCCCGGCCCTTGGCGACCTCCTCGTGGGTCACGATGTGGACGTCCAGGTCGGGGCCGGACTCACGGGCCACCGTGGCGCCGACGCCGGGTCCGAAGACGTACTGCCAGGCCTTGCGGCGCGAGGAGCCGAGGACGATCTGGGTGGCGTTGCTGCCGCGCGCGAAGTCGAGCAGCGCGGCCGGTATGTCGTCGCCGAGTACGTGGTGGAAGGTGCCGCCGAGGTCCTCCACCAGGGTGCGCTGCACCGCCAGTTCCTTGGGGGAGGCCGCGGTGAGCCCGTCGCTGCGGGCTATGTAGACGGCCAGCACCTCGCCGCCGGCGCCCTTCTCCGCGAGGCGCGCGGCCCGGCGTATCAGGGTCCGGCCCTCGGGGCCGCCGGTCAGGCCGACCACGATGCGCTCGCGCGAGCCCCAGATCCTCGAGACGCGGTGTTCGCTGCGGTACTGCTGGAGGTACTCGTCAACCCGGTCGGCCACCCACAGGAGGGCCAGCTCGCGCAGGGCGGTGAGGTTGCCGGGGCGGAAGTAGTTGGACAGCGCCGCGTCGACCTTGTCCGGCTGGTAGATGTTGCCGTGGGCCATGCGCCGGCGCAGCGCCTGCGGCGACATGTCCACGAGCTCTATCTGGTCGGCCCGGCGCACCACCTCGTCCGGCACGGTCTCCTGCTGCCGTACGCCGGTGATCGACTCGACGACGTCGCCGAGGGACTCCAGGTGCTGGATGTTGACGGTCGAGATCACGTCGATCCCGGCGGCCAGCAGCTCCTCCACGTCCTGCCAGCGTTTGGCGTTGCGGGCGCCGGGGACGTTGGTGTGCGCCAGTTCGTCCACCAGGGCGACCCGGGGGGCGCGTTCCAGCACCGCGTCCGGGTCCAGTTCGGTGAAGACGGCGCCGCGGTGAGCCAGCTCCCGGCGCGGCACCTGCTCCAGGCCGTGCAGCAGCACCTCGGTGCGGGACCTGCCGTGGTGCTCCACGAAGGCCACGACGCAGTCCGTGCCCCGCTCCATGCGGCGGTGCGCCTCGGACAGCATCGCGTACGTCTTGCCGACGCCCGGTGCCGCACCGAGGTAGATCCGAAGCTTGCCGCGTCCCATGGCCTCATTGTCTTCCGGTCAGCGCTGGTTGCGCAGCGTCGACCCTACGGCCAGCAATCCCGACAAATCAGGGCGGGACAGGGGGCGCCGGTGCTCTTTGACGCAACTCTGACGCCCGCGGTGTCACTCCGCGACGATCTCCCCGTCCCGGAGTTCGAGCACCCGGTCGGCCAGGTCCAGCAGTGTGGCGTCGTGGGTGGCGACGAGGGCGGTGACCCGTTCGCTGCGTACGACGGCCCGCAGCAGCTCCATCACGGCGTGCCCGGTCTGCGCGTCCAGCTGGCCGGTGGGCTCGTCGGCGATCAGCAGCGCCGGGTTGTTGGCGAGGGCGCGGGCGATGGCGACCCGCTGCTGCTGCCCGCCGGACAGCTCACCGGGACGCTGGGCGGCGTGGTCGGCGAGGCCGACGAGGGAGAGGAGCAGTGCGACGCGTTCCTCGCGTTCGCGCGGTGCGGTACGGCGCAGCCGCAGCGGGACGCCGACGTTCTCGGCGGCGGTGAGGATCGGGATGAGGCCGAAGGACTGGAAGACGAAGCCGACGCGGTCCCGGCGCAGGGCGAGCAGGCCGTCCTCGTCCAGTTCCGCGAGGTCCCGGCCGTCGACCTCGACCCGCCCGGCGTCGGCCGCGTCGAGCCCGCCGACGATGTTGAGCAGCGTGGTCTTCCCGGAGCCCGACCGCCCCTTCAGGGCGACCAGCTCACCACGCCGCACCTCGAAGGAGACGCCGCGCAGGGCGTGTACGGCGGCGGCCCCGTGACCGTACGCCTTGCGCACGCCCTCGACGCGCACCATGGTGTCGGTGACCACCTGGCCCTGGCTCATGTGCCCTCCCCCGCCGGAAACCGGGCGCCAGTATCGCCGGGCGGCACCGGGACGTTCAAGGTGCGGCACGGGTCGTCACCGCGACCCCGGCACAACGGCGCGACCCCGGCACAACGGCGCGACCCGTCACGGCCGGTGCGGCCGTGCGGGGCCGGTGCGGCCCGTCACCGTCGGTGCGGCCGGTCACGGTCGGCACCGCCCGACACGGCCGCGCGGAGCGGAAGGGCCGGATGTCGCGGCGTGGCCCCGGCATGGCACGGAGGGCCGTGTCCCCTACGGGACGCGGCCCTCCGTGCCGAGTGCTCGAACTCGTACTCGCCTACCGGACCTCGGTGATCTCCGGGCCGCGCTGGAGCTGGCCCATGCCGCCGGAGAAGCGGGAGCCCTCCTCCTGCTGGACGCCCTCGGGGACCATCTGCGCGTCGTTGGGGAGCTTGAGGACGATCGGGTCGCGCGGGGCCATCGGACCCTCGCCGCGGACCACGACCGTGTCCCGGAAGATCTGCTCCAGCAGACCGGCGGCCTGCGGCTGCACGGCGCCCTGGCCGGAGATCACGCCGCGCAGGAACCAGCGGGGACCGTCCACGCCGACGAAGCGCACGACCTGGAAGCCGCCCGTGCCGTCCGGCAGCTGCACCGGGACCTGCGCCCGCAGCTCCCAGCCCAGCGGGCCCTCGACCTCGTCGATGATGCCGCCCTGCTGGGTGATGCCGGAGCCGATCTCCTCGCGCACCTCGGCCCAGATGCCCTCGCGCTTGGGCGCGGCGAAGCCCTGCAGCTGGATGGCGCTGTCGCGCAGCACGACGGTCGCGGCGACGATCGCGTCGCCCGCGACCTCCACCCGCAGCTCCATGCCCTCGACTCCGGGTACGAACAGACCGCCCAGGTCCACCCGGCCCTCGGCGGGGTCGCGGACCTCGGTGCTGTCCCAGGGCCCGTCGGGCCGCGGTTCGGGCTCGAGCCGCACGCGCTCGCGCTCTTCGTCCGCCTCGGTGTCGACGCTGTCGACGACCTGCTCGGCCTCGCCGGCCGCGTCCTCGGCGGCATCCCTCTTCTTGCGACGTCCGAACACGTCACTGTCCTTCCCGGTCGGATACGACCGAAGCGTATCGATTCCCACCCGTCGGGCCGCCCTCGGCGACCTGACCGCTTGTGCCGCTTGCGCGGTCCGTCCCGGCGTGGCCGCCGGTGGACCCGAAGCCCCCTCCGGCCCGCGCCGAGTCGGGAAGCTCCGCGACCTGATGGAAGCGGACCCTCTCGACCTGCTGGACGACCAGTTGGGCAATCCGGTCGAAGCGCTCGAACCGCACGCTGTCGCGCGGATCGAGATTCACCACGATCACCTTGATCTCCCCACGGTACCCGGCATCAATCGTCCCCGGGGCATTCACGAGGGCGACACCGAAGCGGGCAGCGAGCCCGGAACGCGGGTGCACGAAGGCCGCGTACCCCTCCGGGAGCGCCACAGACACGCCCGTGGGAAGAACGGCGCGCTCACCGGGCTTCAGTTCGCAGTCGACCGTGGTGCGCAGGTCGGCGCCCGCGTCGCCGGGCTGCGCGTACTCCGGCAGCGGAACGTCGGGGTCGACGCGGCGGATCAGGACGTCGAGGTCGGGGCGGGGCTCGCGGTGTCCGGGGTCCGGCAGACTCACGGGTTCACCTCGAAGGCACGGGCCCGGCGGACCTGGTCGGGGTCGTCCATGGCGGCGCGGATCTCCTCCTCGCGGCCGTGGTTCACGAAGTGTTCGACCTTGACCTCGATGAAGAGGGCGTCGGCGCGCACGGCCACGGGTCCGTCGGGGCCGCCGATCCGGCCGGTGGCGGTGGAGTAGATCTTCCGGCCGGCCACCGCGGTCACCTCGGCCTCCAGGTACAGCGTGGTGTCGACGGGCACCGGCCGCAGGAAGTCGGTCTCCAGCCGCCCGGTCACCGCGATGGTGCGCAGCAGCCAGTTGAGCGAACCGAGGGTCTCGTCCAGCGCGCTGGCCAGCACGCCGCCGTGGGCGAGGCCGGGGGCGCCCTGGTGGGCGGACTGCACGGTGAACTCGGCGGTGATCGACACGCCTTCACCGGCCCGCGCCTGGAGGTGCAGCCCGTGGGGCTGGTCGCCCCCGCAGCCGAAGCACTGGCCGTAGTGGGCGCCGAGCAGCTCGCCGGGGGCGGGCGCGTCGGGGTGCCGTACGGGTTTGACGGCGTCGGCGGGGGGCTGGAGACCTGGGGAAGTACCACTCACAGGCGCAGACCTTACCCGCGCGTCGGCCGAACACCGATACCGTGCCAAGCTTGGTGCATGCAGCTCTCGACCGCCCCGTACGAAGAACGCCTCACCGCGCCCCGCTCCTGGTGGCTGGGGTCCTTCCTGGTGGGGCTCTCGTTCGCCCTGATCCTGCTGCCCTTCGGCACGCTGCCGATGCTGGGCGGCCTGGCCGGCGGAACGGCGGTCGCGGCGGTTGCGGCCAGTTCGTACGGCGCGGTCCGCATCCGCGTCGTGGGGGACTCGCTGATCGCGGGCGAGGCGAGGGTGCCGCTCTCCGCCCTGGGCGAGGCGGAGATCCTCGACCCGGAGGAGGCCCGCGCCTGGCGGACCCACAAGGCGGACACCCGCGCCTTCCTGCTGCTGCGGGCCTACATTCCGAGGGCCCTGCGCGTGCCGGTCACGGACCCGGAGGACCCGACTCCGTACCTGTACCTGTCGACCCGCGAGCCGGAGCGGCTGGCCGAGGCCCTGAAGGCGGCGAAGGCGGCGGCGTAACGCCACCGCGGGCGGGCTGTCAGCGCCCGCCGTCCCCGTCGGAGCCGTGACCTGAGCCCTTGGGGCCGCCGAAACCCTTGGGGCCCAGCTCCTTGGTGAGCGAGCCCATGTCCAGCGCGTCCTGCGGCCCCTCCAGGGCCGGCAGCTCGTCGAGGGCGCTCCACGGCACCTGCCTCTTGCGCAGGTCCGCCCGGATCCTGTCGGCGAGCTTCCTGGTGTCGCGGCGGTTCATGACGGCGCCCACCGCGGCGCCGATCATGAACGGCATGAGGTTCGGCAGGTTGCGCACCATGCGCTTCATGATCTGCTGGCGCAGCTGGCGCTTCATGTGGCTGTTCATCGCCGAGCCGAGGGTCGACGGTTTGGACACGTCGACTCCGCGCTCGTCGGACCAGGAGTTCAGGTACGCGGTACTGCGCTGCGCGAGGCTGCCCGGCGGACGCAGGCCGTACACCTCGTGCAGTTCGGCGATCAGTTTGAGCTCGATCGCGGCCACGCCGGTCACCTCGGCGGCCAGTTCGGTCGGCATCGCGGGCGGCACGGGCATCATCGCCGCCGCGCCGATCCCCGCGCCGACGGTCGCCGTGCCCTTGGTCGCGCCCGTGACCAGCCGGTCGGCGATCTCCTCGGGGCCGAGGCCGGGGAACTGTCCGCGCAGCGTCGCCAGGTCCCGTACGGGCACGCGCGGCGCCAGTTCGATGATCCGGTCGGCGAGGTGCGCGAGGGCGGCCCTGGCGCGCTGACCGCCGTTGCGGACGCCCTGGCCGGCCTTGTGCCGGAACGCCGCTGCCCTGCGCCGGGCAGCGGGCGCCGGCGGCTGCGCGGTCGCCGGGAGGTCACCCCGGTCGGCCACTGATTCGAGCGGGGCCGTCCCCGTGTCGGTCGGGCCCCGCTCGTCGTCACGCGCGCTGTAGGAACCGTCGAGCGGCCCTTGGTCCGCTTCCCGCCTGTGGAAGCGGCGCTTCCAGGGAGGGGTCGAGCCAGTCACGGCCGACCCCGCCTCAGTCGCAGTCGCGGCAGATCGGCTGGCCGTTCTTCTCCCGGGCCAGCTGGCTGCGGTGGTGCACCAGGAAGCAGCTCATGCAGGTGAACTCGTCCTGCTGCTTCGGCAGTACACGGACCGCCAGTTCCTCGTTCGAGAGGTCGGCGCCGGGAAGTTCGAGGCCTTCCGCGGCCTCGAACTCGTCGACGTCGACGGCCGAGGCGGACTTGTCGTTCCGCCTGGCCTTCAGCTCTTCGAGGCTGTCCGAGTCGACGTCGTCGTCGGTCTTGCGTGGAGTGTCGTAATCGGTTGCCATGGTCGCTCTCCCCCTCTGGGTGTCTGCGGGTGTCTCCAGCGCACGTAACGCGTGAGAGGCCGGACTTGTGCCCGACCCGAGGCGGAGATTTTGCCTCACATCAAGGTCTGTTACTCAATCGACACCCAACCGGACTCCTCATGAGTGATCGGCTTGGATGGCGATGGGGACCGTACACGGTCCGAATGTCGCACTTCAAAGGCGCCTCACCGTGTACTTCCCGTGATCAGGGCCCCTGAAAACCAGGACTTTCCCGGCCTTCCGACAGGGTGCATGATCACGGAGAGTAGATGGCGAGAAAGCCGGTGCTGTGATCGATCACACAGGCAACTCCAGGGCCGTCGGCCTGGAAATTCCGCTCAAAGCGAACATCCTCGGGTGTCGGTGAGATGTCGGGGTCATGATCTCAGACGGGGAGCGTCACTCGCATCACGAGCCCCCCGCCGTCGCGCGGCTGAGCGTAGATGTGCCCGCCGTGCGCCCTCGCCACCGACCGCGCGATGGACAGCCCGAGACCGACGCCCTTGTCGCTCCCCGTGCGTTCGGTGCGCAGGCGGCGGAACGGCTCGAAGAGGTTGTCGATCTCGTACGCCGGCACCACGGGCCCGGTGTTGGTGACCACCAGGACCGCCTGGCCGTTCTCGACCGAGGTGGTGACCTCCACCCAGCCCTGTTCCGCCACGTTGTAGCGCACGGCGTTCTGGACGAGGTTCAGGGCGATGCGCTCCAGCAGGACGCCGTTGCCCTGCACGACGGCCGGGTCCCGCGTGCCGCGGATCTCCACGCCCTTGGTGTCCGCCTCGGCGTGCACCTGGTCGATGGCCTGGCCGGCCACCTCGGCGAGGTCCACCGGTTTGCGCTCGACGATCTGGTTGTCGCTGCGGGCGAGCAGCAGCAGGCCCTCGACGAGCTGCTCACTGCGTTCGTTGGTGGCGAGCAGGGTCTTGCCGAGCTGTTGGAGCTCCACCGGCGCGCCCGGATCGGACAGGTGCACTTCCAGCAGGGTCCGGTTGATCGCCAGGGGCGTGCGCAGCTCGTGGGAGGCGTTGCCGACGAAGCGCTGCTGGGCGGTGAAGGCCCGCTGCAGTCGCTCCAGCATGTCGTCGAACGTGTCCGCGAGCTCCTTCAGCTCGTCGTCCGGACCGTCCAGCTCGATCCGCCGGGAGAGGTCGGAGCCCGCCACCGCGCGCGCGGTGCGGGTGATCCGGCCCAGCGGCGACAGGACGCGTCCGGCCATCGCGTAGCCGAAGGCGAAGGCGATCACGGCGAGGCCCAGCAGGGCCAGCAGCGACCGGCTCAGCAGCCGGTCCAGGGCTTCCTGGCGCTGGCGGTCGATGCAGTCGCTGATCGCGGCGTTGAACTGCGACAGCGACAGGTTGCCGTCCGTGATGCCCGGGCAGTCGTTGCTGGCGACCTGGAGGTCCTGGAAGTCGACGATCTTGTAGAGCGGCTGGTTGCCGGTGCGTACCGCCTGGGCGGCGAGCAGGTAGATGATCGACAGCAGCAGGATGCCGGCGATGAGGAACATGCCGCCGTACAGCAGCGTGAGCCTTATCCGGATGGTGGGCCGCAGCCACGGCATGGGGGTGGCCGAGCGCGGGTCCCAGGTGGGCTTCGGGGGCGCCCCGGGGGGCGCGGGTGTCGTCGCCACGGCCGGTCAGATCCGGTACCCGGAGCCGGGGACGGTGACGATGACGGGCGGCTCGCCCAGTTTGCGGCGCAGGGTCATGACGGTCACTCGTACGACGTTGGTGAACGGGTCGGTGTTCTCGTCCCAGGCCTTCTCCAGCAGCTGCTCCGCGGAGACCACGGCCCCCTCGCTGCGCATGAGCACCTCGAGCACGGCGAACTCCTTCGGCGCGAGCTGCACCTCCTTGCCGTCGCGGAAAACCTCGCGACGGTTCGGGTCGAGCTTGATGCCGGCGCGTTCCAGGACGGGCGGCAGGGGCACGCTGGTGCGGCGGCCCAGGGCACGCACGCGCGCGATGAGCTCGCTGAAGGCGAAGGGCTTGGGCAGGTAGTCGTCGGCGCCGATCTCCAGGCCCTCGACCCGGTCGCTGACGTCGCCGGAGGCCGTGAGCATCAGCACGCGGGTGGGCATGCCCAGCTCGACGATCTTGCGGCACACGTCGTCGCCGTGCACGAGCGGGAGGTCGCGGTCGAGGACGACCACGTCGTAGTCGTTGACGCCGATGCGCTCCAGGGCGGCCGCACCGTCGTACACGACGTCGACGGCCATGGCCTCCCGGCGCAGTCCGGTGGCCACCGCATCGGCGAGCAGTTGCTCGTCCTCGACGACGAGTACGCGCACGTCGCTTGTCCTTCCTGTGTCCACCCGCGTAGCGCTTCCGGGGCGCACGAGGGCAGGGGCCGGCGGGGTGTGTTGCCTCCATCCTGCCCTTTTCGGCCATAAGTCGGCTGTAAGACGAGGGAAGGCCCGGGAGGAACACCGGTACGGGAGCGGGAATGCGAGATTTTCTCGCGTGGTTGAGGTTTCCGCGGAAGAGAGCGGGGGGAGGACGGCTTTACACCCCGCGATCACGCTCTGCCTGTACCGCGTCACCGCGCGGTATGCCGCGGTCCGCTTCCGCAGAGCGGGCGTGGGTGTCCGGCACCGTCGCCGCCCGGAAGGGCAGCGCTGGGCACTCCACCGGAGACGTGATCGTCCCTTCCGAACGGCACACCCCCGTGCCACCGACCCACGACCCAGGACGAGGGGGCGCAGCATGGACGCTTTCACCGCAGGACTTCTGCAGCGCATAAAGACGACCGAGTCCGACCTGTCCCGGGCCCGCGACGAGGGGGACGAGTTCCTCGTCGAGGTGGAGCTGGGAGAGCTCGACGACCTGCGCCGTCTCGCTGCCGAGCACGGCGTGGAGGTCGGCACGACCAGCGTCTGACCAGCCCGTGAAAGACAGGGCCCCGGCGGGATCCAGCGCCGGGGCCCTGTCGTGTGCGGTGCCGTCCGGGGGCGAGCGGCCGGCGTGTCGTCGCCGACCCGGACGACGTCGGCGCCGATAGCGGGCCGCAGCGGGGGCGCGCACACCGCCCCTCCCTGCCCGCCCAACCGCCGGAGGCCTACGCTCCGAAGTCCGTCAGGAGCCGCTGGAGGGGCTCGAAGACCTCCGGGGTGGCCGCGATCGTCAGGTCGGCGGACGGGCGCTCACCGGGGCGTCCGCCGGTCACCGCGCCCGCCTCCCGGGCGATCAGGTCCCCGGCCGCGAGGTCCCACGGGTGCAGCCCCCGCTCGTAGTAGCCGTCGAGGCGGCCGGCGGCCACGTCGCACAGGTCGATCGCGGCGGAACCGCCGCGCCGGATGTCGCGCACCAGCGGGATCAGCCGCCGCGCGATCTCGGCCTGCTCGGCGCGGACGTCGGCGACGTAGTTGAAGCCGGTGGAGACCAGGGCCTGGTCCAGCGGGGCCGGAGCGCGGCAGGCGAGCCGGCGTTCGCCGTCCCACGCTCCCGTCGCCCAGGCTCCGCCGCCGAGCACCGCGTGGTACGACTCGCCCCGCATCGGGGCGACGACCACGCCGGCCACCCGCTCGCCGTCCTGCTCGGCGGCGATGGAGACGGCCCAGGTGGGCAGCCCGTAGAGGTAGTTGACGGTGCCGTCGAGCGGGTCGACGACCCAGCGGACGCCGCTGGTGCCCTCGGTGGCGGAGCCCTCCTCGCCGAGGAAGCCGTCGTCGGGGCGGCGGTCGGCGATCAGGCCGGTGATCAGCTTCTCGGCCGCGATGTCCATCTCGGTGACCACATCGATCGGGCTGGACTTGGTGGCCGCGACCGCCAGGTCGGCCGGGCGGCCGTCGCGCAGCAGCTCGCCCGCGCGGTGGGCGGCCTCCTGGGCGATCTTCAGCAGCTCGGCATGGAGGGGGGCGGGCGTCACGTCGGTCACGGGGCTCCTCACGCGTAGGGGCTGTCGGCGCCCGCGGCGGCGGGGCGGGGGGCGCGGGCGGGGCAGCAGCCGACCGGGCACAGGTTGTGGCTGGCGCCGAGCGCGCCGAGGGCGCACGGTGCGACGTCCCGGCCCTGCTCGACGGCGGCCCGCTCCAGCACGAGGTCGCGGACCGCGGCGGCGAACCGCGGGTCGGCGCCCACGGTGGCCGAGCGGCGCACCGGCAGCCCCAGCTCCCGCGCCTTGGCCGTGGCCTCCGTGTCGAGGTCGTACAGGACCTCCATGTGGTCGGAGACGAAGCCGATGGGTGCCATCACCACAGCGGGGACGCCGGCCGCGTGGCGCTCCTCCAGGTGGTCGCAGATGTCGGGCTCCAGCCACGGGATGTGCGGGGCGCCGGACCGCGACTGGTACACGAGCTGCCACGGGTGGTCGACGCCGGTGCGCTCGCGGACGGCGTCCGCGATCACCTGCCCGACGTCCAGGTGCTGGCGCACGTACGCCCCGCCGTCGCCGTGGTCCTCGACCGGGCCGGAGGTGTCCGCGGCGGAGTCGGGGATCGAGTGGGTGCAGAAGGCGATGTGCGCGCCGTCCCGCACCTCCTCGGGCAGCTCGGCGAGGGACCGGACGACCCCGTCGACCATGGGCTCGACGAAGCCCGGGTGGTTGAAGTAGTGCCGCAGCTTGTCGATCCTCGGCAGCTCCAGGCCCTCGGCCTCCAGGGCGGCGAGCGCGTCCGCGAGGTTCTCGCGGTACTGGCGGCAGCCCGAGTACGACGCGTAGGCACTGGTGGCGAGGACCAGGACGCGGCGGCGTCCGTCGCGGACCATCTCGCGCAGGGTGTCCGTCAGGTACGGGGCCCAGTTGCGGTTGCCCCAGTAGACCGGCAGGTCCAGGCCGTGCTCGGCGAAGTCCTTGCGCAGGGCGTCCAGCAGGGCGCGGTTCTGGTCGTTGATGGGGCTGACCCCGCCGAAGAGGAAGTAGTGCTGGCCGACTTCCTTGAGGCGTTCCTTGGGGATGCCCCGCCCGCGCGTCACGTTCTCCAGGAACGGGACCACGTCGTCGGGACCCTCCGGGCCGCCGAACGAGAGCAGGAGCAGGGAGTCGTAGGGGCTGGCGTCGAGCACGTCTGGCATGTCTCGATCCTGCCACCCGCCACTGACAACCCACCAACGGCGGGGTCCCGCCGCGCGTCCCGGCCAGGTCCGCGGGCGCGCTCGCGCCCGTCCCGCGGGGTCTTTCCGGGCTGTCCTGCGGGGTGTTTCCCACGCGTCCGCACGAGTAATCTGTATCGACTGCGTTCGGACCTTACCGAGCCCACTGAGTCGTTCCCGGAGACCGCGTTGCCCAGTCCCTACCGCGCCCTGTTCGCCGCCCCCGGCACCAAGGCATTCTCGACCGCGGGCTTCCTCGGCCGGATGCCGCTGTCGATGATGGGCATCGGCGTGGTGACGATGATCTCGCAGCTCACCGGGCGGTACGGACTGGCCGGTGCCCTGTCGGCCACCATCGCGCTCGCCGCCGCCGTGGCCGGACCGCAGGTCTCCCGCCTGGTCGACCGGTACGGCCAGCGGCGGGTGCTGCGCCCGGCGACCCTGGTGTCGCTGACCGCGGCGGCCGTGCTGCTGCCGGCCGCGCACTACGGGTGGCCGGACTGGGTGCTGTTCGTGGCCTGCGTCGGCATCGGCTGCGTACCCAGCCTCGGCGCGATGGTCCGCGCCCGCTGGGCCGCGCTGTACCGGGGCACCCCGCAGCTGCACACCGCGTACTCGTTCGAGTCCGTGGTGGACGAGGTCTGCTTCATCTTCGGGCCGATCATCTCCATCGGCCTGTCCACGGCCTGGTTCCCGGAGGCCGGGCCGCTGCTGGCCGCCTGCTTCCTGGCGACGGGCGTCTTCTGGCTGACCTCGCAGCGCGCCACCGAGCCGGAGCCGCACCCGCGCGAGGAGAAGGGCGGCGGCACCGCGCTGCGCTCCCGGGGGCTCCAGGTCCTGGTCGCCACCTTCGTGGCGACGGGGGCGATCTTCGGGTCCATCGACGTGGTCACCGTGGCCTTCGCCGAGGAGGAGGGCCACAAGGCCGCCGCCAGTGTCGTACTCGCCCTGTACGCGGCGGGATCGTGCACGGCGGCCATGGTCTTCGGGCTGCTGCGCTTCGCCGGACCGCCCGAGCGCCGCTGGCTCCTGGGCGTCTGTGCGATGGCCGTGAGTATGATCCCCCTCCTACTGGTCGGAAACCTGCTGTTTCTGGCCGCGGCGCTGTTCGTTGCGGGTCTGTCCATCGCTCCCACGATGATCACGACGATGTCCCTCATCGACCAGCACGTACCACGCACGCAGCTCACCGAGGGCATGACCTGGGTGAGCACCGGCCTCGCGGTCGGCGTCGCGCTCGGCTCCTCCGCGGGCGGCTGGGTGATCGACGCCTCCGGGGCGCGTGCCGGGTACGGGGTTCCGGCGGTGGCCGGTGCCGTCGCGGTCGCGGTCGGTTTCCTCGGGTACCGCCGGCTCAAGCGGCCGGCTCAGCGTCGGGGAGGGACCGTTGAGCAGCACACGCACGGCACACGGGACGGCGAGCGGGAAGAACGGCACATGGCGTAACTGGGGCGGCAACGTCTCCGTGCGCCCCGCGCGGGAGGTCACTCCCGCCTCCGTCGAGGAACTGGCCGAGGCCGTCCGCGGGGCGGCGGACGAGGGGCTGCGGGTCAAGGCCGTCGGCACCGGCCACTCCTTCACGTCCATAGCGGCGACGGACGGCGTGCTCATACGCCCTCGGTTCATGACCGGGATCCGCCGCATCGACCGCGACGCGATGACCGTCACCGTCGAGGCCGGCACCCCGCTCAAGCGCCTCAACCTGGCCCTCGCTCGGGAGGGCCTGTCGCTGACGAACATGGGCGACATCATGGAGCAGACGGTGTCCGGGGCCACCAGCACCGGCACCCACGGCACCGGCCGCGACTCCGCCTCCATCGCCGCCCAGATCCGGGGTCTGGAGATGGTCACCGCTGACGGGTCGGTGCTGACCTGTTCCGAGCGGGAGAACGCCGACGTCTTCGCCGCCGCCCGGATCGGCCTGGGGGCGCTCGGTGTCGTCACCGCGATCACCTTCGCCGTCGAGCCGGCCTTCCTGCTCACGGCCCGCGAGGAGCCGATGCCCTTCGAGCGGGTCCTCGCCGAGTTCGACGAACTGTGGGCCGAGAACGAGCACTTCGAGTTCTACTGGTTCCCGCACACCGGAAACACGAACACCAAGCGCAACAACCGCAGCGCCGGTCCCGAGCAGCCGGTGGGCCGGCTGAAGGGCTGGTTCGAGGACGAGTTCCTGTCCAACGGCGTCTTCCAGGCGGCCAACTGGGTCGGCCGCGCGGCGCCCGCCACCGTCCCGGCGATCGCCCGGATCTCCAGCAAGGCGCTCTCCGCGCGGACGTACACGGACACTCCCTACAAGGTCTTCACGTCCCCGCGCCGGGTGCGGTTCGTGGAGATGGAGTACGCCGTCGCGCGCGAGGCCGTCGCCGAGACGCTGCGTGAACTGAAGGCGATGGTGGACCGGTCCCCGCTGAGGGTGAGCTTCCCGGTCGAGGTGCGCACGGCCCCGGCGGACGACATCACGCTGTCCACCGCGTCGGGCCGCGACAGCGCGTACATCGCCGTCCACATGTTCCGGGGGACGCCCTACCAGGCGTACTTCACCGCGGCGGAGCGCATCTTCACGGCCCACGAGGGCCGGCCGCACTGGGGCAAGCTGCACACCCGGGACGCCGAGTACTTCTCCCGGGTGTATCCGCGCTTCGGCGAGTTCACGGCGCTGCGGGACCGTCTTGACCCTGACCGTCTGTTCCGGAACGACTACTTGCGCCGGGTTCTGGGGCCGTAGCCGAGGCGTCGGGGGCCGGGCTCGCGGCGTCGCCGGAACCGCCGTCCCCGGTGGCGTCCGGGGTGGGCGTCGGGGTGGCCGCCGTACCGCCGTCCTCCTCGGCGGCACCGTCCGACGACGGGTCGCCGCCGGTGCCGCTCGGGGTCCCGGACGGGGTGGCCGCCGGGGTGTCGCCGCCGGAACCGGAGTCCCCCGGCTCACCGGTACCGCCGGGGTCCTCGTGCTCCTGTCCGTCGCCGGAGCCGCCGCCGGAATCGCCCTGCTCCCCCGTGCCCGAACCGCCCTTGTTGTGGCCGGAGAAGGCGCTGCCGACGGTGGTGCTGTGGCCGCCGCTCAGGGTCTCGCCGGAGGCGAGTTCGTACGCGGTGATCCCGGCCATGGTGACGCCGAAGACGAGGGCCGCCGCGACCAGGGGGCGTTTCCAGCCGCGGGTGCGCACGCGGTGGACGGTTCCCTCGGTGAACTCTCCCGGAGCCATGGCCGGCCCGGAGCCCGGCGCCGGGGCCGGTACGGCCCGCACACCGCCGCCCGTGCGCCTGACCCGCAACTGCTCGCCGGTGCGCTTGAAGAAGTGCTGGAGGACCGACCCTCCGCAGGTCGCGATGACGCTGATCAGGCCGGCGCCGAGGATGGTGCCGTACACGCCGAAGGAGGAGGCGAGTTTGGCGGCCACCACCGCGGCCAGGGCACTGCCCGCGACCTGGGGCACGCTCAGGTCGATCCGCCTGGACCGCACCTCCGTTCGCGCATTCGTCTCGCCTGCGGCATCGGGCTTTTCACGCATCACCGGACCTTGCCTGTCTTTCCCGTACGTGATCGATCAACTGCACGAGAAAGGGACGAGCGGTCGAAACCATTAGTTCCGTTTCTGGTGATTGCGTGAAGTACGCCACGCCGAGATCACGGAAAACACGCCGAGGGCGGCCAAGCGTCGCCTCTTGCCAGAAGTTGGGCGGCGTGCCAATCCACGCACGTGGCCCGAATGGAGTACTGTTGCGAGCCCTGGGTCCGGTCTCCCGTCAGGGGGTCCGGGACCGCGAAGGACCGCCGGGAGGGGGCTAGTTGCACAGGGTGACGAAATTCGTCACTCAGCGTTGCGAACAGGTAACCGTGCCATAACGGCGATCCAGGGCCCGTGCCCGACACGCCGGGCAACTCGGCAAGGTTGTGGCAGGCTGCACCCGGGCAGGCCACACTCGACAGAGCGGAAGCAGCGACGCACGTGACGTCGGCAGGCACCACCCGGGAGGTCCCCATGCCCGAACTGCGTGTCGTGGCCGTCTCGAATGACGGCACACGGCTGGTGCTGAAGGCTGCGGACAGCACGGAGTACACGCTTCCGATCGACGAGCGGCTCCGGGCCGCCGTGCGCGGCGACCGTCCCCGCCTCGGCCAGATCGAGATCGAGGTGGAGAGCCATCTCCGCCCCCGCGACATTCAGGCGCGTATACGTGCCGGCGCGACCGCGGAAGAGGTCGCCCAGATGGCCGGCATCCCCGTCGACCGCGTACGGCGCTTCGAGGGCCCCGTGCTCGCCGAGCGCGCGTTCATGGCGGAGCGGGCCCGCAAGACACCCGTCCGCCGTCCCGGCGAGAACTCGGGGCCGCCCCTCGGCGAGGCCGTGCAGGAGCGGCTGCTGCTGCGCGGCGCCGACAAGGACACCGTCCAGTGGGACTCCTGGCGCCGCGACGACGGCACCTGGGAAGTACTGCTGGTCTACCTGGTCGCGGGCGAACCCCACTCGGCGAGCTGGACCTACGACCCGCCCAGGCGCCTCGTCCAGGCCGTCGACGCGGAGGCGCGCACGCTGATCGGCGAGACCGACGACCTCGCCGCGCCCGAGCCCAGTGTCCCGTTCGTCCCGCGCATCGCCCGGCTGCCGCGCGACCGGCCGCTGGACCGTACGCTCGACCGGGAGCAGCGGGAGCGGCCGAGCCTGCCCCCGCCCCCGCCGTCGGAGCCGGACGAGGAGACCGTGGCCACGGCCTCGGCCGAACGCGAACGCGACTCGCTCACCAGCCTGCTGGAGGCGGTGCCGAGCTTCCGGGGCGACCTGGTGGTGCCCGAGCGCGCGCCCGAACCGGCTGAGGAGCCCGTCGAGGAGCCCGAGGTGGAAGAGCCTCCGGCCACCGCCGCGTCGGCCGGTTCCGCCTACGCCGACGTGCTCATGCCCCGCTCCGTGGGCAGCCACCGCGACCGCCTCACCGGCTCCACGGACCGCCAGGCCGAGGCCGACGGAGTACGGCCGGGCCGCCGGGCGGCGGTCCCCAGTTGGGACGAGATCGTGTTCGGGACACGGCGGAAGAAGCAGGAGTAGGCGGACTCTTCCGCCCGACGGACGCTCGACGACGCCCGATGAGTCAGGGGCGCACCCCGCGCGGGTGCGCCCCTGACTCGTCGGGCGGTCGGCGCCGGGCGTCCGGCCCGGCCCCCGGGCCCGGGTGTCTGCCGGGTCCGGCACCGGCGGGGGCGCTGCCCCACCAGGATCACGGCCTCGCCGGGAGTCGGCCCCGGCTGGGCAGCCGGGCCCGGCGCCGCTTGGTGCTACTCGCGGGCGCGTCCAGTGCCCCACCGGGAGCGCGTTC
Organism: Streptomyces sp. M92; assembly: GCF_028473745.1. Taxonomy (NCBI): domain Bacteria; kingdom Bacillati; phylum Actinomycetota; class Actinomycetes; order Kitasatosporales; family Streptomycetaceae; genus Streptomyces; species Streptomyces sp. M92. Next base: position 3,812,618 of record NZ_CP101137.1, on the reverse strand, counting down.
GGCACACTCACCGAGGGCCCGGCCCGGCGAGTCACGGGCCACCGGGGCGGCGCCGACGTGCCTCCAGGACCAGGCCGGCGTGCCCGCCGGGGTGAGCCCGAGGGGTCCACCGGCGTTGGCTCACGTACCCACCGGGCGGCGCACCGGACACACCCTGCGGCGGTCCGGTGTGTGCGCCGGCTGACGGACCTGCCTACCGGATCGGCACGCCTACTGGGGATCGGGTCCCACGGCGACCGGCCGCTCCGGGTCCGCCGACCACTCCGACCACGAACCCACGTACAGCGCCGCCGGGATGCCCGCCACCGCCAGCGCCAGCACCTCGTGGGCTCCCGACACGCCCGAGCCGCAGTACACACCCACCGCACCGTCCCCGTCGGCGCCGAGGGAGGCGAAGCGTGCGCGGAGTTCGCCAGCCGGCAGGAAGCGGCCGTCAGCCGCCACGTTGTCCGTCGTGGGCGCGGACACGGCGCCCGGGATGTGACCGCCGACCGGGTCGATCGGCTCGACCTCGCCTCGGTACCGCTCCCCCGCGCGGGCGTCGAACAGCACGCCGGACCGGGCGAGTGCGGCCGCCCCGTCGGCGTCCAGCAGGCCCGCCGCCCCCGGTTCCGGCGTGAAGTCTCCCTCCGCGGGGACGGGGACGTCCGTCGACAACGGCGCCTCCCAGGACGGCAACCCGCCGTCGAGGACCCGCACGTTCGGGTGACCCGTCCAGCGCAGCAGCCACCAGGCCCGGGCCGCCGCCCACCCCTGTCCGCCGTCGTACACGACGACCGGCCGACCCGCCGACACGCCGGCCCGGCGCATCGCCGTGCCGAACTCCGCCACGTCCGGCAGCGGGTGCCGGCCGCCGGTACCCGCGGCCGAGGCGAGTTCCTTGTCCAGGTCGACGAAGACCGCGCCGGGGAGGTGCCCGGCGGCGTACTCGGCCCGGCCGTCGAACGGCGGGGCACCGGCGGCCCCGGCCGTGCTCAGCTGCCAGCGGACGTCGAGCAGGACGGGCGGGTCCCCGCCCGCCAGTTCGTCGGCGAGTTCGGATGCGGAGATGATGGCGTTCATGGCTCCATCCTGGCGTACCGAGTGGCCGCCGCGCCGCTGTCGGGCTACTCTGCCCGCCGGACAGCACCGATCACGAGGCGTACGGGTTCGAGCACATGCTGTACCACCCGGGACAGCCGGCCTGCCCCGGCGGGCACACCCGAACGCGCCCGGCACCGGACGCGGTGCCGGCATCGGCGCGAAGGTCCGTCGGAGCGGAAGCCGTCGAAGCGGCATCCGCGCAAGCGCAATCCGTCGGAGCGGAAGCGGACGCACGGCCCGCGCAGGGCCGAGAAGAGAGTGGCGATGAGCGACGCACGGGGGTCGGCCGACCGGAACGGCGAGACGAACGCCCGGCGCGCACCCGGCACACCCTGCTGGGTGAGTCTGATGGTGCACGGGCCGGCCGCGACCCACGACTTCTACGGAGCTCTGTTCGGCTGGGAGTTCCGGCCCGGTCCCCAGCAACTGGGCCCCTACGCACGGGCGCTGCTCGACGGGCGGGAAGTGGCCGGCATCGGCCAACTGCCCCCGGACCGGCACCTTCCCATCGCCTGGACGCCCTACTTCGCCTCCGACGACGTCGACCGGACGGCCGAGACGGTACGCCTGTGCGGTGGCACCGTCGGCGTGGGCCCGCTGGACGCCGGCGAGGCCGGCCGCCTGGCCATCGGCTCCGACCCCTCGGGGGCCGTCTTCGGCGTCTGGCAGGCGGCGGCCCACCTCGGCACGGCGGTCACGGGAGTCCCGGGCACACCGGCGTGGAACGAGCTGGTGACGTACGAGTCGGCGAGCGTCGCCAAGTTCTACGAGACCGTGTTCGGCTTCGAACTGGTCCCGGAGGACACGGCCGACCGCGACTACGTGACCCTGCGGCTCGACGGCCGTCCAGTCGCCGGCATCCACGGCGTCGGAGGCGCCCTGCCGCGCGACCGGGGACCGCACTGGGTGACGTACTTCCAGGTGGCCGACGCGGAGGAGTCCCTGGAGCACCTCACGGCGCTGGGCGGCCACGTCCTCGAACCGGCCGGGGACTCCGCCCACGGCCGGGTGGCGATGGTGGCGGATCCGGAGGGGGCGCGGTTCGCGGTGCTGCAGGGCGGGCGGGACCGGGCCACGGACGCCCCGGACAACCGCCGGGAATCACACCCGCGTGGGTGACGGATCAGGGGCGGTGGCGGCCGGAATAGCCCTGGTCCGCCCGCTGTTGCCGCGAGCATGACGACGAATGTGACGCACCCCGAGGTGCTTCGCTACACCGCCTTCTCCGGCTCCCCCGACGGCGGGAACCCTGCCGGTCTCGTCCTGGACGCCGCCGGCCTCGACGACTGCGACATGCTGGCCGTCGCCGCCGAACTCGGTTACTCGGAGAGCGCGTTCCTGACCGCGCCCCCGGAAGGGCTCGGCGGCCAGGAGGGACGTGCGTACGGGATCCGCTACTTCAGCCCCAAGGCCGAGGTGCCGTTCTGCGGGCACGCCACCGTCGCGGCCGCCGTCGCACTGGCCGAGCGGATCGGGCCCGGGGAGCTGGTGTTCGCGACGCCCGCCGGCACCGTACCGGTGGAGGTCACCGAGGAGGGCGGATCGCTCCGCGCCACGCTCACCAGCGTCGAACCGCACGTCGAGCAGATCGCCGACGCCGACCTCGCGGAGGCGCTCGCGGCGCTCGGCTGGCCGGCCGCCGATCTCGACCCGGCGTTCCCGCCCCGGATCGCGTTCGCCGGCGCGCGCCATCTCGTGCTCGCGGCGGCGACGCGCGCCCGCCTCGCGGACCTGGCATACGACTTCGCACGTCTGGAGGCCCTGATGCACCGCCTGGACCTGACCACGGTCCAGCTGGTGTGGCGCGAGTCGGCCACCGTCTTCCACGTCCGTGACCCGTTCCCCGTCGGCGGCGTCGTCGAGGACCCGGCGACCGGCGCCGCGGCCGCCGCGTTCGGCGCGTACGCCCGGGAGCTGGGTCTCGTACCCGAGGACACCGTCCTCACCCTGCACCAGGGCGAGGACCTGGGCCGGCCCGGCGAGCTCACGGTCACGCTGCGCGCGGGTGACCGGCGGGTACGGGTGAGCGGCGCGGGAACCCGGATCGGCTGAGCCTGACGCTCGGGCGGTCAGGCGGTCAGGCGGTCAGGCGGTCAGGCGGTCAGGCGGTCAGGCGGTCAGGCGGAGGACACCGGCAGCACGTCAGGTGACAGCGCCGCCGCGCGGGACGCCGCCGCCGTCATCCGGCGCCGGTGGTGGCGTCGGCACAGCACCTCGTAGCCGACCTCGTCGGCGGAGTGGGCGACGTCGCCGACGACCACCTGGGCGCCCTCGACGACCATGACGCCGCCGACCGTCCGGGCGTTGTGCGTGGCGCGGGCGCCGCACCAGCACAGGGCCTCGACCTGGAGCACCTCGACGCGGTCGGCGAGTTCGACCAGTCGCTGGGAGCCGGGGAACAACTTGGAGCGGAAGTCGGTGGTGATGCCGAAGGCGTACACGTCGACGCCGAGGTCGTCGACCACGCGCGCGAGCTGGTCGATCTGCTCCGGCGCGAGGAACTGCGCCTCGTCCGCGATCACGTAGTCCGCGCGTCCGCCCTGGGAGAGGTGGTCGACGAGATAGGCGTACAGGTCCTGGCCGTCCTCGACCTCCACCGCGTCGGTGACCAGGCCGAGGCGCGAGGAGAGCTTGCCCTCGCCCGCACGGTCGTCCCGGGTGAAGATCATGCCGGCCAGACCGCGCGCCGAGCGGTTGTGCTCGATCTGGAGAGCCAGTGTCGACTTCCCGCAGTCCATCGTTCCGGAGAAGAACACCAGCTCGGGCATGAGGGGTTGAGCACCTTTCGGCATCGGCATCGGCATCGGTGAAGCGGAGGGGAAGGGGTCAGGAGCGTACTTCGAGCAGCGGGACGAGTTGCTCGGCGGGGGTCATCGACCCGTGGTTGCCGACCATCGAGGATTCCTTCGGCTCCCGCTCCGAGGCGACGAGCAGGACGTCGTCCCGCGCGGCGGCGATCACGTCGCCGATGCGGGCGTACACCCGGTCGTCGATGCGGGGGCCGAACCAGCCCGCCTCGATCGCCTCGTCCCTCGACGCCACCCAGAACTGCTCGCCGAGCACCTCGCGCCAGCAGGTCAGCACGTCGCTCTGCGCGCCCGGGACCGCGTACACGTGCCGGGCGCGGCCCTCGCCGCCGAGGAGGGCGACGCCCGCCTTCAGCTCCCAGTCCTCGTCGAAGTCGATGCGGTGGTCCTCGTCGAAGGGCACGTCGATCATGCCGTGGTCGGCGGTGACGTACAGGGCGCTGCGCGGCGGCAGCTGCTCGGCGAGGCGCTGGACGAGCCGGTCGACGTGGGCGAGCTGGCCGCGCCAGGTGTCGGAGTCGACGCCGAAGCGGTGTCCGGCGCCGTCGACCTCGGCGTAGTACGTGTAGACGAGGGCGCGGTCGGCGCCGGCCAGCTGCTCGGCGGCGAGGTCCATGCGGTCCTCGCCGGACAGCCGGCCGTGGAACGCGCCGCCGCTGAGCGCGACCTTGGTCAGCGGGGTGTTCGCGAAGGTCGGGGAGGAGACCTGGGCGGCGTGCACTCCCGCGCGGTGGGCGAGTTCGAAGACGGTGGGGTACGGCTGCCAGGCGCCCGGCACGGTCCACGGCTGCCAGCGCAGCTGGTTCATCAGCTCGCCGGTGTCCGGATTGCGCACCGTGTATCCGGGCAGGCCGTGGGCGCCCGGTGGCAGGCCGGTGCCGACGGAGGCTAGGGAGGTCGCGGTGGTCGCCGGGTAGCCGGCGGTGATCGGACGTCCGGTGCCGCCGCGTGAGCTGCTGAGCAGCGAGCTCATGAAGGGGGCGTCCTCGGGGTGGGCGCGCAGTTGCTCCCAGCCGAGGCCGTCGATGAGGAACACGCAGTTGCGGTCGGCGGGGGTCAGCTCGGTGATGCCCGCCGTCGTGCCGGGGACGCCGAGGCCGGCGGCCAGGGTGGGCAGCAGGTCGGCGAGGGATCCGCTGCCGTACTCGGGTACGGGGGCGGAGTCGACGGGGAGCGGTTCCGGGTCGGTGTCCCAGGCGGCGGGCTGGACCATCAGCGCGAATCCGCCGTCGCCTCGGAAAGGGCCTGCGCGAAGGCGAGCGCCTGGCGCACCGTCTCCGGGCCGTCCCCGGCCTCGCTGACGCGCAGGCTCAGGTCGTCGGCGGTCGAGCTGCCGGTGTAGCCGTGGTCGGCCTCGCAGTTGGGGTCGCCGCAGGCGGCGGGCTCCAGGTCGAGGCGGGAGACGGCGCCCCAGCCGATGGTGAGCACGATCTCGCGGGGCAGGGTGCCCGGCTTGTACTGCTCCGGGTTGGCGACCACGCGGCTGACGACGATGGACGAGATCCGGCCGAGCTTGACGGACTCGGTGGACGTCGTGGCGTACGGCGTCGGGGAGGTGTCGTCGGCGGCCTGCTCGTCGGTGTGGCTGACGATGAAGCGGTTGCCGGTGAGCACGAGCACGGTCACGTGCCGGCGCACCTCGTTCTGGTCGAACGTCGTCTCCTGGTGGACCAGGTACGACCGCACGGGCTCGCCGCCCACGGCAGCCTCCACCGCCTCGGCCACGAGGGCCGGGTAGTAGCCGCTGCGCTCGATCGCCGCTCGCAGCCCCTGGGTCGTCGTACTGGTCTTGGCCATGCCGTCCATCCTACGGGGGCCCACTGACTGCGCGGGACGCCTGTGCGGCACCCGTCCCGGACGGTGCGCGGTCAGTACGCGGGCAGGGTACGCGGGCCGAGATCGTCCCTGGCGGGAGGGGGCGCGAGGCGGACGGAGGCGCTGAGGACGCTCAGGCCGCGCGGGGCCACGACGACCGGTTCCAGGGTGACCGCGACGACCTCCGGGTGGTCGTCGACCAGCCGGGATACCCGCAGCAGCAGCTCTTCCAGGGCGGCGGAGTCCACCGGGGCCGATCCTCGCCAGCCGAAGAGGAGGGGTGCCGTGCGGATCGAGCGGATGAGCGTTTTCGCCTCGCGGTCGGTGACCGGGACCAGCCGGTGGGCCATGTCGCCGAGCAGCTGGGTGGCCGCCCCGGCGAGCCCGAAGGAGAGCGCGGCGCCGGCCGCCGGGTCGATGACCGCCCGTACGACGGTGTCGACACCGCGCGGAGCCATGCCCTGCACCACCGGGCGCAGCTCCGCGGGCGTCCCGAACAGCTCGGTCAACTCGGCGTAAGCCCGGCGCAGTTGCTCCTCGTCCGCCAGGTCGAGACGTACGCCGCCCAGGTCGGCGCGGTGGCGCAGGTGCGGGGCGGTGGCCTTGAGGGCGACGGGGTAGCCGATGGCGCGTGCGGCGGCGACCGCGTCTTCGGGGGTGGGGGCGGGAAGGGCGCGGTGGACGTGGATGCCGTACCTGCCGAGCAGCTCGCAGGCCTCCGCGTCGCCGAGGGCGAGTCCCTGCCCGCGCGCGAGGTGCCCGGCGATCAGTCCGGCGGCGCCCTTCTCGTCGATGTCCTCGTACTCCGGCACCTTGCCGGGGTCGGCGGCATCGCGCCGCCACTGACCGTAGGCGACGGCGTGGGCGAGGGCCCGGACGGCGCGTTCGGCGGCGGGGTAGGCGGGGATGAGGCGGGTGCCGCGCGGATCAGCGTCCTCCGGAACAGTGCCGGTGCCGGGCGCGGCCGGGGTGGGCGGCTGCGACCTGTCGGACGGGGCGGCGGGCGTGTCGAAAGCGGCGGTCCGGGGTTCGGCGGTGGGCGCCGGGTGGCGGGGGCGAGGGTCCGTCGACGCGGTGCTCCGGGACTCGGTGAGCCCGGCGGGCTGCGGGGTCGTGTGGTCAGTCGTCCGGGGGGCCGTGGGCGCGGAGGCCTGCGGATCCGGGGACGCGGAGGCCTGCGGATCCGGGGACGCGGAGGCCTGCGGATGCGGGGACGCGGAGGCCGGCCAGCCCGACGACCTTTCGAGCCGCGTGCCCGACGACGCGGTGGCCCCAGGCTCACCCGGCCCCGCGGCCCCCGGGCCCGAGGAGTCAGTGGTCCGGGGTTCGTAGGGCTCACCGCTCCGGGGGCCCGTGGGATCGCCACCCCCGGGCTCCGCAGGCGCCGGCTGCGGTTCCGTCGGCTGGAGCGCCTGCGGTGCGGTGCTCGCCGCCGCCGAGAGGGCCTCCGCCAGGCCGCCCAGTTCCACGTGGACCACCAGGACCGGCTTGGCCGGCACCGTGGCGGCCGCCGACCTCAGGGCCGCCGCCAGCGCGGCGTCCCCCGCCGACCCCTCCCCCACCGTCGGGATCGCGGTCACCACCACGGCGTCGCACGCGTCGTCGGCCAGGGCCCGGGACAGGGCCGCGTGGAAGTCGTCCGCCGAGGCGGCCGTCGTCAGGTCCAGCGGGGGGTGCGGACGCAGCCCCTCGGAGAGACACGCGTCGTATGTCAGCAGGCCCAGGGACTCGGAGTTCCCCAGGATGGCCACCCTCGGCCCGGAAGGCAGCGGCTGGCGGGCGAGCAGCAGCCCCGCGTCGACCAGGTCGGTGATCGTGTCGACGCGGATCACGCCGGCCTGCCTGAGCAGCGCGGAGACCGTCGCGTGCGGGAGCCGCGTCCCCCGCACGGCGTGTCCCTGCGGTGCCACGCCCCCGTGCCGGGCCCCCTGCACCACGACCAGGGGTTTGACGGCCGCCGTGCGCCGGGCGAGGCGGGTGAACTTGCGGGGGTTGCCGATGGACTCCAGGTACATCAGCGCGACGTCGGTCTCCGGGTCGTCGTACCAGTACTGGAGGACGTCGTTGCCGGAGACGTCGGCCCGGTTGCCGGAGGAGACGAAGGTCGACACGCCGGTGACGCCGGTGACCCCGCCGCCGCGCCGGTGCAGCCGGGAGAGCAGGGCGATGCCGATGGCGCCGGACTGGGCGAACAGGCCGATCCGGCCGGGGCGGGGCGTCTCGGGGGCGAGCGAGGCGTTCAGCCGCACGTCCGCGGAGGTGTTGATGATCCCGAAGGCGTTGGGCCCGATGATCCGCATGCCGTACGTGCGCGCCTGCCGCACGAGGGCGCGCTGGCGTTCGCGTCCCTCGGGGCCGCTGTCGGCGTATCCGGCGGAGATCACCACCAGGCCCTGCACACCGTGCTCGCCGCACTCGGTGACGACCTCGGGGACACGCTCGGCGGGGACGGTGACGACGGCGAGGTCGACCGGCCCGTCGATGTCGCGCACCGAACGGCACGCGGGCACCCCGTCGATCTCCTCCCGGTCCTCGGGGAAGGCCTTGTTCACGGCGTACAGCCGACCGGTGTAGCCCGCGGCCCGGATGTTGCCGAGGATGCTGCGGCCGACTCCCCCCGGCGTGCGGCCGGTGCCGACGACCGCGACCGAGCCGGGCCTCAGCAGCCGCTGCACGGAGCGCGCCTCCGCGCGCTGCTCGCGCGCGTACTGCACGGCCAGCGAGCGGTCGGTCGGTTCGAGGCCGAACTCCAGGCGGACCACGCCGTCCTCGAAACTGCGCTTCTGGGTGTACCCGGCGTCCATGAACACCTTGATCATCTTGGTGTTGGCGGGCAGCACCTCGGCGGCGAAGCGGCGGATGCCGCGCTCCCGGGCGACGGCGGCGATGTGCTCCAGCAGCGCGGAGGCGACGCCGCGCCCCTGGTGGGCGTCCTGGACGAGGAAGGCGACCTCGGCCTCGTCGGCGGGTGCGGTGGCGGGCGTTCCGCCGGCGCCGATCCGGTCGTAGCGTACGGTGGCGATGAACTCGCCGCCGACGGTGGCCGCGAGTCCCACCCGGTCCACAAAGTCGTGGTGCGTGAAGCGGTGGACGTCCTTGGCGGACAGGCGAGGGTACGGCGCGAAGAAGCGGTAGTACTTCGACTCGTCGGAGACCTGCTCGTAGAAGCTGACCAGGCGCTCGGCGTCATCAACGGTGATGGGGCGGACGCGCGCGGTGCCGCCGTCACGCAGCACCACGTCGGCCTCCCAGTGGGCGGGATACTCGTGCCGGTCCGACGAGGTCTGCATGGGCCCCAGAGTACGGCTCGCGTACGACAACGGCGCGAGGCAGTCTGTGGAGGACGGAAGGTCGGGCCGAGGCCGCGGTCCGACGATCACGCGGGGCGGCGCACGGTGCCGTCCCGGCACGCTTCACGATGTGGGAAACTGGTCTAGACAAGACTGGTCTAGACAACATGAAACCTTGAACACCTGAAGGGCAGCATCACATGGCTGAGCGCCGCGTCAACGTCGGCTGGGCCGAGGGCCTCCACGCCCGCCCCGCCTCCATCTTCGTCCGAGCCGCCACGGCCACAGGCGTCCCGGTCACGATCGCCAAGGCCGACGGTTCCCCCGTCAACGCGGCCTCCATGCTGGCCGTCCTCGGCCTCGGCGCCCAGGGTGGCGAGGAGATCGTCCTCGCCTCCGACGCCGATGGCGCGGACGCCGCCCTGGACCGGCTGGCGAAGCTGGTCTCCGAGGGCCTCGAGGAGCTTCCCGAGACCGTCTGACCGACGGAAAGAGCAATGCCGAACGGCCCGCCCGGAGCACCGGGCGGGCTTTTCCTTTTTCTCTTCTTCCCTCTTCTTCCCTCTTGACGGACCGCGGTGCTGCTTTTCGAGGGCATTCGGAGACAGGGGAGAAAACCCCCCGGCCAATACCTCTTGTATACGGACCGCGTGTTAATACCGCAGACTCGCCGTGTTTACGGCACGTTGCGAATTCCTCACGTGCTCCGTCCGCTCGCCCCCGGGGGCGAACCGCAGCCGGTACGCGGGAGCGGACCGCTCGGTGTGCAGCGCCATGAGCGCCCGCGCACGCTCGGCGTCGCCACGGGCCACCGCGTCGGTGATCGCGCCGTGCTCCGCCCAGCAACCCACCGGATCGGCGGGCGTCGCCGCGGCGTACATCCAGGCGATCTTCCGGCGCAGCTGGGTCAGCAGGGCCGCCAGGGAGGGGCTGCCGGCGGCCTGGACGAGGGTGTCGTGGAACCATCCGTCCAGTGCCCGCAGATCCTCACCGTGCCCCTGCCCGGCACGGCCCTGACCGAGCCTGACCAGCCCGCGCAGCACCTTGAGGTGGGCCTCGGTGCGGCGCCGGGCGGCCCGTGCGGCGCCCAGGGGCTCCAGGAGGGCGCGGGTCTCCAGCAGGTCGGCGGCCTCCTGCTCGGTGGGTTCCGCGACGCACGCGCCCGCGTGCCGCCGGGTCACCACGAAGCCCTCGGCCTCCAGCGTGCGCAGGGCCTCGCGGACGGGGACGCGGGAGACTCCGTAGCGGCGGGCGAGCAGTTCCTCGGTGAGGCGGCCGCCGCGCCCGTGGACACCGGCGACGATGTCGTCCCGGATCGCCGTACACACCGAGTGCGCCGGAATACGCATGCCCGACCTCCGCCTTGATCCCCGTGAAAACGTCGACGACTGACATGTATTCAGTGACTCTAGGCCAGTCGGGCGGACATTCCGACGGCAGGCCGGATTTCATGGATGTTTTTTGGACAGCGGTCATGGCCCCCGGACCGCACGCGGAAATGGGAAAGGCCCCGGCTCGGGGAGCCGGGGCCTTTCCAGAATCCTGCCGTCCGCGGTCCGTCGTCAGACGTTCACGCCGTGGGAGCGGAGATAGGCGACGGGGTCGATGTCCGAGCCGTACTCGACGCCCGTGCGGGCCTCGAAGTGCAGGTGCGGCCCGGTGACGTTGCCGGTGGCACCGGAGAGGCCGATCTGCTGGCCGGCGGAGACCGACTGGCCCACCGAGACGCCGATGGACGACAGGTGCCCGTACTGCGTGTACGTGCCGTCGTGCATCTTGATCACGACCTGGTTGCCGTACGCCCCGCCCCAGCCGGCCTCGACCACGGTGCCGACGCCGACGGCGTGCACGGTGGTGCCGGTGGAGGCGTGGAAGTCGATCCCGGTGTGGCTGCCGGAGGACCACAGGGAGCTGCCGGCCTGGTAGGCGGTGGAGACGTACGAGGCGGTGATCGGCGACACGAAGGTGTTGAGGCGCTTGCGTTCGGCCTCCCGCGCGGCGCGCTCCTTGGCCTGGCGCGCCTCCTCTGCCGCTTCGGCGGCCCGCTCGCGCGCGGCCTCCTGGGCCGCCTCGCGGGCGGCGGCAAGCTGGGCGGCCTGCTCCTGGGCGGCGGCCTGGGCGTCGATCTCGTCGGCTACGGAGTCGCCGATGGAGACGACCGGGGTGATCCCGGTCTGCTCCGCCTCGGGCTCGGCGGCGAGCGCCGGTGCGGCGAGGGTGCCGACGACGCCGGTGGTGGCGAGGGCCGCGACGCCCGCCGCGCGGGCGGTGGTGCGGTGCATCCGGCTGGGACGGCGGTGCTTCCCGGTGGCGCGCGTGAACGCCATGTAGAGGCTGGTCCTTTCCTTCCCTCTCGCCTACCGGGTTAGCTGACGGGTTCGGAGGTGGAAGGTCTCCTACGGACCCCCTCGCTGCACGCGCGGGCGCCCGATTCACCCCAGGGACTGCGGTGGGTCCCCGGCTCCCCTGGCTCGCGCCGTACGGGGACTCGGCGATGACTGTCCGGTGCCGCGGGTGCGGCGTACTGCCTGACGAACAGCCCGGAAGACGCTAAGCGCGGCTGCCTTCAATCCTCAAACGCAACAAGCTTTTTGTAGCGCATGCCACAGGGCAGACGGGCCGTCTCTCCCTCAATTCGGACAAACGGTGGCCCTGGTGACACTCAGGTCACCAGGGCCACCACGCGCGCGGCGCTACTCGGCCGGCACCACGGTGACTTCACCGATGCCGAGGGCCTCGACGGGCGCCTTGATCTGTGCGGCGTCGCCGACGAGTACCGTCACCAGGCGGTCCACCGGGAACGCGTTCACGACCGCCGCCGTGGCCTCCACGGTGCCGGTGGCGGCGAGTTGACGGTAGAGCGCGGCCTGGTAGTCGTCGGGCAGGTGCTGCTCGACCTGATCGGCCAGCGTGCTCGCCACGGCCGCCGCCGTCTCGTACTTCAGCGGCGCCACGCCCACCAGGTTCTGCACGGCGACGTCGCGCTCGGCGTCGGTGAGTCCGCCCTCCGCGAGCGTGCGCAGCACCGTCCACAGGTCCTGCAGCGCCGGGCCGGTGTTGGGGGTGTCGACGGAGCCGCTGATGGCGAGCATCGCGGCACCGGTGCCGTCGGGCGCGGAGAGCAGGACCTGCCCGAACGCCCGCACGCCGTAGGTGTAGCCCTTCTCCTCGCGCAGCACGCGGTCCAGGCGGGAGGTGAGGGTGCCGCCGAGGCAGTAGGTGCCGAGGACCTGTGCGGGCCAGACGCGGTCGTGCCGGTCGGCACCGGTGCGGCCGATCAGCAGCTGCGTCTGGACGGCGCCGGGGCGGTCCACGATGACGACCCGGCCCCGGTCGTCGGCGGTCACCGGCGGCACGGGGCGCGGTTCGGCGGCGGAGCCGGTCCACGCGCCCAGAGTGTCGCCGAGCAGCGCGCCGAGGTCGACACCGGTGAGGTCGCCGACGACGACCGCGGTGGCCGTGGCGGGGCGCACGTGCTTCTCGTAGAAGGCCCGTACGGCGGCGGAGTCGACGTTCGCCACCGTCTCCTCGGTGCCCTGGCGGGGGCGCGACACGCGCGAACCGGCCGGGAACAGCTCCTTGGAGAGCTCCTTGGCCGCGCGGCGGGCCGGGTTGGCCAGCTCGTGCGGGATCTCGTCGAGCCGGTTGCGGACCAGGCGTTCGACTTCGCCGTCCGCGAACGCGGGCGCCCTGAGGGCGTCGGCGAGCAGGCCGAGCGCCTTGGCGAGGCGCGAAGCGGGCACCTCCAGGCTCAGCCGGACGCCGGGGTGGTCGGCGTGCGCGTCGAGGGTGGCGCCGCAGCGCTCCAGCTCGGCGGCGAACTCCTCGGCGGAGTGCTTGTCGGTGCCCTCCGAGAAGGCGCGCGCCATGATGGTGGCGACGCCGTCGAGTCCGGCGGGCTCGGCGTCCAGGGGCGCGTCGAGGAGCACCTCCACGGCGACGACCTGCTGGCCGGGCCGGTGGCAGTGCAGCACGGTGAGGCCGTTGTCGAGGCTGCCGCGCTCAGGGGCGGGGAACGCCCACGGCTTGGGCTCGCCGCCCTGCGGCTGGGGGTGGAAGTCCATGGTGGCGAGCTCGGTCACTTGGCCGCCTCCTCGTTGTCGTCGGTGGCGTCGTCCGCGTCGGCGGCGGTCTCGTCGGCGGGGGCGGTGGGCTCATAGACGAGCACCGCGCGGTTGTCGGGGCGCAGGCGGGCCTTGGCGACCTCCTGGACCTCCTCGGCCGTCACCTCGAGCACCCGCTGCACGGCGGTGAGGGCGAGTTGGGGGTCGCCGAACAGGACGGCGTACCGGCACAGTTCGTCGGCGCGGCCGGCGACGGTGCCCAGGCGGTCCAGCCACTCGCGCTCCAGCTGCGCCTGGGCGCGCTCCATCTCCTCGGCCGTGGGGCCCTCCTCGGCGAACCGGGCGAGCTCCTCGTCGATGGCGGTCTCGATGACCGGCACCTCGACGTCACCGGACGTCTTCACGTCCAGCCACCCCAGGGAGGGCGCTCCGGCGAGCCGCAGCAGGCCGAACCCGGCGGCGACGGCCGTGCGGTCGCGGCGCACCAGCCGGTTGTAGAGGCGGGAGGACTCGCCGCCGCCCAGGACGGTGAGGGCCAGGTCGGCCGCGTCGCACGCGCGCGTGCCGTCCTCCGGCAGGCGGTAGGCCGCCATCAGGGCTCGGGCCGGGACCTCCTCCTCGACGACCTCGCGCAGCTGCCCGCCCATGACGTCCGGCAGCGAGCCGTCCCGCGGGGGCTGCTTGCCGTCGTGCGAGGCGATGGAGCCGAAGTACTTCTCGATCCAGGCGAGCGTCTGCTCGGGGTCGATGTCACCGACGACGGACAGCACCGCGTTGTTCGGCGCGTAGTAGGTGCGGAAGAACGCCCGCGCGTCCTCCAGGGTCGCCGCGTCCAGGTCGGCCATCGAGCCGATCGGTGTGTGGTGGTAGGGGTGGCCCTCCGGGTAGGCGAGGGCGGTGAGCTTCTCGAAGGCGGTGCCGTAGGGGACGTTGTCGTAGCGCTGGCGGCGCTCGTTCTTGACGACGTCGCGCTGGTTCTCCATGGACTCGTCGTCCAGGGCGGCCAGCAGGGAGCCCATGCGGTCGGCCTCCAGCCAGAGGGCGAGCTCCAGCTGGTGGGCGGGCATGGTCTCGAAGTAGTTGGTGCGCTCGAAGCTGGTGGTGCCGTTGAGCGAGCCGCCGGCGCCCTGCACCAGTTCGAAGTGACCGTTGCCCTTGACCTGGGCGGAGCCCTGGAACATGAGGTGCTCGAAAAGGTGAGCCAGGCCGGTACGTCCCTTGACCTCGTGGCGCGAGCCGACGTCGTACCAGAGGCACACCGCCGCGACCGGGGTCAGGTGGTCCTCGGAGAGCACCACGCGCAGGCCGTTGGCCAGGCGGTGCTCGGTCGCTGTCAGGCCGCCGGAGTCTGCCTGGGCTGTGGCCGTGTGACCCATGGGCATGTACGTCCCTTCGATCGCGAAACGCTGAGTGGGCTCAGCTGGGTGGAATCTTGGCCGGAACTGCGGAATTCCGCCGATCCTGCCGATCCTGCCACTGTATGCAAGCGTGCGGGCGGCCGGTGGAGTTCCCGGACCGCGTACGCCGAGAGCGAGAACGGGGTCGGCGGCCCGGGGACGGGCGTGCGGGACGAGGGCGTACTCTGCGGGCAGCGCCGGGCCGGGCAGCCCGTGACGGGTCCCGTGACGGGTCCTGGTCGGTCGCTGTCAGTGCCGCGGTCCACAATGGACCGCGTCAGATCACCGTTCACGCTTCAGCAAGGAGCCGGCAGCGATGGCCCGCCGTAGTACGAAGACCCCGCCGCCCGACGACTCGTACGAGGAGAAGATCCTCGACATCGACGTCGTCGACGAGATGCAGGGCTCCTTCCTCGAGTACGCGTACTCGGTCATCTACTCCCGTGCGCTGCCGGACGCCCGGGACGGCCTCAAGCCCGTGCACCGCCGCATCGTCTACCAGATGAACGAGATGGGCCTCAGGCCCGAGCGCGGTTACGTGAAGTGCGCCCGCGTCGTCGGCGAGGTCATGGGCAAGCTGCACCCGCACGGCGACGCGTCGATCTACGACGCCCTGGTGCGCATGGCCCAGTCCTTCTCGATGCGCGTGCCCCTGGTGGACGGCCACGGCAACTTCGGCTCGCTGGGCAACGACGACCCGCCGGCCGCCATGCGGTACACCGAGTGCCGGATGGCCGATGCCGCCGGCCTGATGACGGAGTCCATCGACGAGGACACCGTCGACTTCGGCCCGAACTACGACGGCCAGGAGCAGGAGCCGTCGGCGCTGCCCGCCGCCTTCCCCAACCTGCTGGTCAACGGCGCCTCCGGCATCGCGGTCGGCATGGCCACCAACATGCCGCCGCACAACCTGCGCGAGGTCATCGCGGCGGCCCGGCACCTCATCCGGTACCCGAACGCCGATCTGGACGCGCTGATGAAGCACGTGCCGGGCCCCGACCTGCCCACCGGCGGCCGGATCGTCGGGCTGCCCGGCATCCGGGGCGCCTACGAGACCGGCCGCGGCACGTTCAAGATCCGCGCGACGGTGTCCGTGGAGACCGTCACGGCCCGCCGCAAGGGCCTGGTCGTCACCGAGCTGCCCTTCGCGGTCGGCCCCGAGAAGGTCATCGCGAAGATCAAGGACCTGGTCGGCTCGAAGAAGCTCCAGGGCATCGCGGACGTCAAGGACCTCACCGACCGCGAGCACGGGCTGCGCCTGGTCATCGAGATCAAGAACGGCTTCGTGCCCGAGGCGGTCCTCGAACAGCTCTACAAGCTGACGCCGATGGAGGAGTCCTTCGGCATCAACAACGTCGCCCTCGTGGACGGCCAGCCCCTCACCCTGGGCCTCAAGGAGCTGCTGGAGGTCTACCTCGACCACCGCTTCGACGTCGTACGGCGCCGCAGCGAGTTCCGCCGCGGCAAGCGCCGGGACCGCCTGCACCTGGTCGAGGGCCTGCTCGTCGCGCTGGTGGACATCGACGAGGTCATCCGCCTCATCCGCTCCAGCGAGAACTCCGCCGAGGCCAAGCAGCGCCTGATGGAGCGCTTCTCGCTGAGCGAGGTCCAGACCCAGTACATCCTGGACACACCGCTGCGCCGGCTCACCAAGTACGACCGCATCGAGCTGGAGGCCGAGAAGGACCGGCTCAACGCGGAGATCGAGGAGCTGACCCGGATCCTCGACTCGGACGCGGAGCTGCGCAAGCTGGTCTCGGCCGAACTGGCCGCGGTCGCCAAGAAGTTCGGCACCGACCGCCGCACGGTCCTGCTGGAGTCCTCCGGAGCCCCCGTGGCCGCCGTTCCGCTGCAGGTGGCGGACGACCCGTGCCGGGTGCTGCTGTCCTCGACCGGCCTGCTCGCCCGGACGGTGAACGACGAGCCCCTGGTCACGGACGCCAAGGCCAAGCGGGTCAAGCACGACCTGATCGTCTCGGCGGTGCCGGCCACGGCCCGCGGCGAGGTGGGCGTGGTGACCTCCGGCGGGCGGCTGCTGCGGGTGAACGTGGTGGACCTGCCCCAGCTCCCCGAGTCCATGCCGACACCGAACCTCTCGGGCGGCGCGCCGCTCGCGGAGTTCGTGTCCCTGGAGGACGACGAGACGGTCGTCTGTCTGACCACCTTGGACGAGTCCTCGCCGGGGCTGGCGCTCGGCACGGAACAGGGCGTGGTCAAGCGGGTGGTGCCCGACTATCCGTCCCACAAGGACGAGCTGGAGGTCATCTCCCTCAGGGAGGGCGACCGGATCGTCGGTGGCGTCGAGCTGCGCACCGGCGAGGAGGACCTGGTCTTCATCACCGACGACGCGCAACTGCTGCGCTACCAGGCCTCCCAGGTCCGTCCGCAGGGCCGTCCGGCGGGCGGCGTGGCGGGCATCAAGCTCGCCGAGGGCGTCAAGGTCATCTCCTTCTCGGCGGTGGACCCGGCCGCGGACGCGGTGGTCTTCACGGTCGCCGGTTCGCGCGGCACGCTGGACGACTCCGTCCAGACGACGGCCAAGCTCACCCCCTTCGACCAGTACCCGCGCAAGGGCCGCGCCACCGGCGGCGTGCGCTGCCAGCGGTTCCTGAAGGGCGAGGACTGCCTGGCGTTCGCCTGGGCGGGAGCCGTCCCGGCGCTCGCCGCGCAGAAGAACGGCTCCCCGGCCCAGCTCCCGGACATCGACCCGCGCCGCGACGGCTCGGGCGTGTCGCTGCCGAAGACGGTGGCGGTGGTGACCGGTCCGGCCTGACGGGGGAGGTCAGGGTGTGATCAGGGCATGAGCGGCGGCTCCTCGCCGCTCTGCTCCGCTCCTTCGGGGTCCGGTACGTAACGCAGGACGCCCCACATGCCGTGCTCGTCGGCGGGTGGGGCGTCGTCGCCCCTGCGGCACGCGTCGAGTTGTTTGTCGAGGGCGGGGGCGTCGATGCCGGAGCCGATGAGCACCAGCTGGGTGCGGCGGGGCTCGCCGGGGGGCCAGGGCTCCGGGTGGAAACGCAGTAAGCGACCGACGGCGTGGACGGCGTAGCGGTTGCGTGAGTCGTACGGGCCGAAGTCGACGTAGCCCTTGATCCGGTACAGGCCTTCGGGACGGCTGTCGAGGAAGCGCATCAGCCCGCGCGGGTCGAGCGGGAGGCCGGAGACGAACGACAGGGTGTCGTAGGCGGCGTGCAGGTGTTCGGCGTACGCGCCGTGCGCGGAATGGTCGTGCAGGTCGTCGAAGGACAGCTGCCCCACGCGCTCCTCGCTCGGGCGGCAGTCGTAGAGGAACTCGGGATCGATGCGGCCGTAGGTCGCGGGCACGACGGCGGCGCGGTCGGTGAGCGAGCGGACGAGCGCGAGCACCCGCTCGGCGTCCGGGGCCCGGTCGGTCTTGTTGACGACGACCAGGTCGGCGAGAGCCAGGTGCCGGTCGATCTCGGGGTGCCTCGCGCGCGTGGCGTCGAACTCGGCGGCGTCGACGACCTCGACCAGCCCGCCGTAGACGACGCCCGGCTGGTCGCTGGCGAGCAGCATGCGCACGAGTTCCTGCGGCTCGGCGAGGCCGCTGGCCTCGATGACGATCACGTCGATGCCGGCCTCGGGCCGTGCGAGCCGCTCCAGGTAGCCGTCGAGTTCGGTCGCGTCGACGGCACAGCACAGGCAGCCGTTGCCGAGGGACACGGTGGAGTCGCCGAGTGCGCCGGCCACGGCCATCGCGTCGATCTCGATCGACCCGAAGTCGTTGACGATGGCGCCGATACGGCTGCCTCCGCTGCGGTGCAGGAGGTGGTTGAGGAGTGTCGTTTTCCCGGAGCCGAGGAATCCGGCGAGTACGACGACCGGGATCTGCTGCGGAGTCGGGCGCTGCCCCACCGTGCGACCTCTCTCTCCACCATGCGTACGCCGGCCCGCGGCAGGGCGTACACCCACGTACGGAATTGCCTGATCAGGATACGAGCCGACAGGGCCGGCGCGGTGTGAACGATTGTTAGCACCACTCGCTGGGCAGACGTCTGGGCAAGGTGCCGGAGTGTGCGACCCTCGCTTCCCTCCGTGCGCCTCCTCGCCGCCTCCCCGCCGATCAGCGCAGCTCGGCACTCTGGAGGCGGCAAGCGCCGCCCATCGCTCGCCGGTCCCCGTCAGCCGACCCGCACTCGACGACCGGCGGGCGGTCGCCTGATTCGGGGGTTGACATGGCCACACGGAAGAAGATCACGGGGAGGTTCGGCTCCGCCGCGGCGGGCATGCTGTTCGCCACGGCCGGGGTGACGTTGGCCGCCCGGCAGCGCGCGCTGGAAGTGGAACGGTTGCGCGCACGGCGACTCGCACTCGAAGCGACCGCATCGCGCCGCCGGGCGCTGGCGCACCAGCAGCGTATGCACTGGGAACTGCTCGCTAGGGCGATCGACGACCCTTCCCTGGCCGCGGTGATCGACACCTACGACAAGGACATTCCCGCTGAGAAGCGGCGCCAGTTCTTCTACGCCAACGCGTGGTACGTCAACCTCTTCCACGTCTACGAGGCCGGCCTGATGGACCAGGAGGAGCTGTTCGGACGTCTGCGTGAGTTCTTCCAGACACCACTGATGCGGGAGTACTGGGAAGCGTCCAGGGCGCAGCGCGCGACGCTGAAGGCGTCCTCGGAGGAGGCCCGGATCGGCGCGATGGTCGATGGCCTCATCAAGGATCTGGACGAGGCCGACACGGACGAGTGGTGGGTGGTGGGGACCCCTCCCGCGCCTTGAACTTCCAGTACCGTGCTGCCGACAGTGTGCCCAGCCTGCGTAAGGATCGGTACCCCTTGAAAATCGTGCGCCGCATCGGTGTGCCTCCAGGCTCGCGTGGCAGTACCTCGGGAGCCAATTGCCCGGATCTCTTCGAACTGAGCGACGGCAACTTCGCCGTGATCGGCACCGAGGCCACCGAGGCGCTGGAGCGGGAACTGCCCGCCGACGCCGCCCGCGCCGACTACGAACGCATCGTGGTCATCAGCCGGGAAACCCTGGTCCGCGCCAAGGCCGACATCCCCGACGCCTGAACCGCCCGCGTCTCCGGCCGTGTCCACCGCCGCCCGTGCCGGAAGCCCCACCGCCGAGCAGCGCGGAACCCCGCCCGCGCTCGACGCCCCACCGCTGAGGCCTGGCGCCCGAACGGCACCAGGCCGCTCGCATGCTCACCCTGCCGCGGGCACCCCGACCGGCGCCTCCGGCCCCACATACCGCGCCGCAGGGCGGATGATCTTCGAGTCCCGCGCCTGTTCCAGGATGTTCGCGCTCCAGCCCACCACCCGCGCCGCCGCGAAGGTCGGCGTGAACATCTCACGCGGCAGACCGCACAGTTCCATGACCACGCCCGCGTAGAACTCGACGTTCGTGTGCAGCTCGCGCCCCGGTTTCAGCTCCGCGAGGATCGCCTCGACCCGCCGCTCCACCTCGACGGCGAACTCCACGCGCGAGCCGCCGAACCGCCGCGCCACCTCGCGGAGCATCCGCGAGCGGGGATCCTCCGTGCGATAGACCGCGTGGCCGAAGCCCATGACGCGGTCGCCGGCGAGCACCCGTTCACGGATCCAGGAGTCGATGCGGTCGGGCGTACCGATCGCGTCCAGGGTGTCCAGCGCACGGCTGGGCGCCCCGCCGTGCAGTGGTCCGGACAGGGCCGCCACCGCGCCCGCCAGGCAGGCCGCGACGTCCGCCCCCGTCGAGGCGATGACCCGCGCGGTGAAGGTTGACGCATTGAATCCGTGGTCAATGGTGGAGATCAAGTACTGCTCGATCGCACGTGCCCGCTCCCGGTCCGGCTCCGAACCGGTCAGCATGTAGAGGTAGTTGGCTGCGTGGGGAAGGTCCGCGCGGGGCTCCACCGGCTGAAGTCCGCGCCCCAGCCGGTACAGCGCGGTGAGCAGCGTCGGTACGGCCGCGGCGACCACCAGCGTGTCCCTGCGGCGCTGCTCGGCCGACAGGTCGTAGACGGGCCCGAAGCCCCGGGCCGCGCCCAGCAACGACAGGGCGGTGCGCATTCCGGCGAGCGGGCCGGAGCGCCCGCCGGCGGCCGCGATGGCGGGCAGTGCCGAGCGCACCGTCCCGGGGAGTCTCCGCAACGCCGCGGTCTCGGCGGCGAACGCGGCGCCGCGCCGCGCGTCCGGCAGCTCGCCGTGGACCAGGAGATGCCAGACGTCCTCGAAGGCCCGGCGCTCGGCGAGCTCGACGGCCGAGTACTGGCGGTAGTGGTAGAACCCCTCCCGCCCTCGCACATCACCGACCTCGGTGTCGGCCACCACGACACCCGCGAGCCCTCGCGGCACCTCCACGGGCGGAGTGGGCGCGGTTCTGTCAACGGTCACGATTACCTCCCTGGCTTGAGTTCACTGTCCACAGTTGACGGATGGTCTGTCAATATTGATTGGATCAATACACGGGTCAAGACCGTCTCCTCGGAGTCGATACGGTGTCCCCCATGCGCGATCACGAACCCGGCCGCCCCGGCGACGGCGAGCACCGCCTGACCACCAAGGAGGCGGCCGAACTGCTCGGAGTGAAACCCGAGACCGTCTACGCGTACGTCAGCCGCGGCCTGCTCGGCAGCCGGCGCAAGTCAGAGGGCCGGGGCAGCACCTTCGACGCCGAGGAGGTGCGGGCGCTCGCCCGCCGCCACCGCCGCGGGAGCGGCACGGCCCCCGCTCCCGGCCAGGAGCCTGCCGTCCGCACGCGCATCACGCTCATCGAGAAGGACCGGTTCTACTTCCGGGGCGTCGACGCGGTGGAACTGGCCGCGCGTCACAGCTACGAGGAGGTCGCCGAGTGGCTGTGGACGGGCCGGATGCGACCCGGCATCGAATTCGCCGCGCCCGAGGCCTCCGTGACAGCCGCCCGGCGAGCCGTCGACGCCCTGCCCGAGCACGCGGGGCCCACCGACAGCCTGCGCGTCGCCGTCGTCGCCGCGGCGGCCGCGGACCCGCTCCGCTTCGACCTGTCCGAAGAGGCCGTGCTGGGCACCGCGCGGACCCTCATCCCCACCCTCGTCGCCGCCCTTCCCCCGGTGCGGCACGCCGGTCACGACCGGGGTCCGCTCGCCCACCGCCTGTGGACGCGGCTCAGCGGACTCCCCGCGGACGAGGCGTCGCTGCGCGCTCTCGACACGGCGCTCTCGCTGCTCGTCGACCACGACCTGGCCGCCTCGACGCTCGCCGTGCGCGTGGCCGCGTCGGCCAGGGCGCACGCCTACGCGGCCGTGTCCGCGGGCCTCGGCGTGATCGAGGGCCCGCTGCACGGCGCGGCGGGCGGACTCGCCCACCGGCTGCTGCTGGAGGTACTCGACCGGGGCAGCGCGGCGCCGGTGGTCGCCGAGGAGCTGCGGGCCGGTCGCCGCCTCCCCGGCCTGGGTCACCGCCTGTACCCCGGCGAGGACCCGCGCGCGCGTGCGCTCTTCGCCCTCCTGGAGGACGTCCCCCGGGCGGCCCCCGCCCTGGCGGCGGCCCGCGACGTCCAGGCGACCGCCGCCCGTCACATCCCGCTGCGCGCCAACGTCGATCTGGCGCTCGGAGTGCTCACCGCGTCCTGCGGCATGCCCTCCACCGCGGCCGAGACGATCTTCGCCGTCGCCCGTACGGCGGGCTGGATCGCCCACGCCCTGGAGGAGTACGGGGAGCGGCCGCTGCGCATGCGGCCGAGCGGGCTCTACTCGGGCCCCAGGCCGCCTCAGCCGCTGCCCGAGTAGGGCCCGAGCGCGGCTCGAGGTCACGGTGGCGCAAGTCAGGTTAGGCTCACCTCTGTGAGTACGTGCTCATCCGTTTCCCGGCACCTCGACGAACCCGTCGCGGGCACCGCCCCCGTCGCGAGGACCTGGCTGCTGCTGGAGCAGCCCGGCCCGTGGGGCGCCAAGGCGCTGACGTCGAGCCACCTGGATCCCGCCCTGGGGCGCGCCCTGGAAGCGGCCGTGAAGGGCACGGGCGTACGCGTCGCGCTGATCCGCAGGCCGGGGCGCCACGCGGATCGCCACACCCTTGCCGAGCGCCGGGTGTACGCGGCCCACACCGTGCCCGGGAGCGTGTGGTTGCACGGCGCCACGCTCACCGACTCCCGTAGGCTGCTCGACCTCGATTTCGCCGCGCTCGGCAAGGGTGACCGCCGCGCCTTCGACTCGGTACTCGAAGGCGCGCCCCACCTGGGCGAACCGCTCGCCCTCGTCTGCACCAACGGCAAGCGCGACCGGTGCTGCGCGCTCCTCGGCCGGCCGCTCGCGGCGGAACTCGCCGCTTCCGGCGACGGGGACGTCTGGGAGGTCACCCATCTGGGCGGTCACCGCTTCTCCCCGACCGTGCTGGTGCTGCCGCACGGCTACGCCTACGGACGGGTCCAGGGCCACGCGGTCGAGGAGATCCTGCGCGGTGCGCGCCGGGGGCGGATCGTGGTCGAGGACTGCCGCGGGAACTCCGCGTGGGAGCGTCCGGGGCAGGCCGCCGAGCTGGCCGTGCGCAAGGCCGTCGGCGAGGCAGCGGCCCAGGCACTGGACGTCGTACGGACGGACGGTGCGGCGCCTCACTGGGAGGTGACCGTGGCCCACAGCGACGGCCGGCACTGGCGGGTCACCGTCGAGCAGGCCGCGGCGGGGCCGCCGCGCCAGGAGAGCTGCGCGGCGTCGGTCCTGGGCTCGCCCGCGCGGATGGAGGTCACGAGGGTACGCGCACTGTCCGTGACGGCGGCGCTCGCCGGCTGACGCCCGGGCCGGAGCGCGGGACACCGGCCGACCTGGTGCGCTCTGCCGGGACCCGGCACGTCAGGCGCTCGGGAGATCCGCGCCACACCCGTCTACGGCATGTCGCCACGCCCACGTACCGTCATGGGTATGAGTTCCGCTCCCCCCGCCCGCCGACTGCGCCTCGGCCTGCCCCGGCGGGTGTTCTCGCAGGTGCTGCTGATGCAGCTGGCGATCGCCGCGGGGGTCGCCGTGCTCGCGACCGGCCTGTTCCTGGCGCCGCTCGGCGACCAGCTGGACGACCAGGCGATGCGCCGGGCCCTCGCGATCGCGCAGACCACCGCACAGCAACCCCAGATCGTCCGGGACCTGCGCGACACCGCACCCACCGCGAGCGGCCCGGTGCAGCGGGAGTCGGAGCGGATCCGTGAGGCCACGGGGGCGGAGTACGTCGTCGTGATGGACCGGCGGGGCGTGCGCTGGTCGCACACCGATCCGGAGCGGGTGGGCGGGGTCGTCTCCACCGATCCGGGGCAGGCGCTGGCCGGGCGCGAGGTCATGGAGATCGACGACGGCACGCTGGGCCGCTCCGCGCGCGGCAAGGTGCCGCTGCGCGACGACGAGGGCGACGTGGTCGGCGCGGTGTCGGTCGGCATCGCCTACGACAGTGTCCGGGCGCGGCTGATCCACGCCATCCCCGGGCTGTTCGCGTACGCCGGTGGGGCCCTCGCCGTCGGCGCGCTGGCCGCCTGGTTCATCTCGCGCCGGGTGCAGCGGCAGACCCGGGACCTGGCCTTCTCGGACATCGCGGGACTGCTGGCGGAGCGCGAGGCGATGCTGCACGGCATCAGGGAGGGCGTCGTCGCCCTGGACCGCGGCGGCAGGGTGCGCCTGCTCAACGACGAGGCGCAGCGCCTGCTGGGCATCGGCGGGGAGGCCGTCGGCCACTCCCCCGACGAGGCGCTGGGCGCGGGACGCACGGCCGACGTCCTGGCCGGCCGGGTGACCGGGGCCGACCTGCTGACCGTGCGCGGCCAGCGGGTTCTCGTCGCCAACCGGATGCCGACCGGCGACGGAGGCGCCGTCGCCACCCTGCGCGACCGCACCGAGCTGGAACAGCTCGGCAGGGAGCTGGACTCGACGCGCGGCCTGATCGACGCCCTGCGCGCGCAGGACCACGAGCACGCCAACCGCATGCACACCCTGCTGGGACTGCTGGAACTGGAGATGTACGACGACGCCGTGGAGTTCGTCGGCGAGGTGGTGGGCGACCACCGGGTCACCGCGGAGCAGATCACCGAGCGGATCGAGGACCCGCTCCTCGCCGCGCTGCTGGTCGGCAAGGCGACCGTGGCGACCGAACGCGGTGTCGCCCTGTGGGTGTCGGAGCGGACGCGCCTGCCGGACCGCCTGGTCGACTCCCGCGGGCTCGTCACCATCGTCGGCAACCTGGTCGACAACGCGCTCGACGCCGTCGCGGGTACGCCGCACGCGCGCGTGGAGATCGAGTTGCGAGCGCGGGGGCGCGCGGCCACGCTCCGGGTGCGCGACACCGGACCCGGCATCCCCGCGGAGCACCGCGAGCTCGTCTTCACGGCGGGCTGGTCCACCAAGGAGCCGCCGGCACACCGGCAGCGGGGCATCGGGTTGTCGCTGGTGCGCAGGCTGGCCGAGCGCCAGGGCGGCAGTGCCGCCGTCGGCGAGGCACACGGCGGTGGCGCGGAGTTCGTCGTCGTACTGCCCGAGGCCCTGACGGAACGCGACCCGGCCCAGCCGCTCCCGGCCCAGCCGGACGACCGGCCCGTCCCCGCCGCCCCGGCGGTCGCCGCCCACGTGAACACCGCTGCCGAGGAGGAGTCCCGATGATCGAGGTCCTGGTCGTGGACGACGACACGCGGGTCGCGCGGGTCAACGCCGCCTACGTCGAGAAGGTGCCGGGATTCCATGTCGCCGGGCAGGCGCACAGCGCGCTGGAGGCCCTTCGGAGCGTGGAGAGGCTGCCCCGCGTGGACCTGATCCTGCTGGATCACTACCTGCCCGACCGCACCGGCCTGGAGGTCGTCCAGGAGATGCGGCGCCGCGGCCACCAGACCGACGTGATCATGGTGACGGCGGCGCGGGACGTGTCCACCGTCCAGGCGGCGATGCGTCACGGTGCGCTGCAGTACCTGGTCAAGCCGTTCGCCTTCGCGGGGCTGCGCGCCAAGCTGGAGGCGTACGCGCGGCTGCGGCGCACACTCGACGGCGGGGGCGAGGCGGAGCAGGCGGAGGTGGACCGGATCTTCGGCGCCCTGTCGGCGCCGTCGGAGCCGGGACTGCCCAAGGGGCACTCCCCCACCACCGCCGAGCTGGTGCGCCAGTGCCTGATGAGGGCCGACGGCGCCCTCTCCGCCCAGGAGATCGCCGAACGGACCGGGGTGAGCCGCCAGACCGCCCAGCGCTATCTGAAGCTCCTGGAGCGCACCGGGCGTGCCACGCTGACCCTCAAGTACGGCGACGCGGGCCGGCCGGAGCACCGTTACGCGTGGGCGACCCGCGCCTGAGGCGGGACGCACCGCCGTCTCCTACACGGCCCCGGCCCCGGTCAGTGACCGCACCTCGGTCTCGGCGTGCTTGGCCTCGTCCGGGACCTCGGGCGAGGTGACCGTGCCGATCCAGCCGGCCAGGAAGCCCAACGGGATCGACACCAGACCGGGGTTCTGCAGCGGGAAGTACTGGAAGTCGACGCCCGGGAACAGCGAATGCGGGCTGCCCGACACCACGGGCGACAGCAGGACCAGTACCACGGCGGGGACGAGGCCGCCGTAGACGGCCCACACGGCGCCGCGCGTGGTGAAGCCGCGCCAGAACAGCGAGTAGAGCAGCACCGGCAGGTTTGCGGACGCGGCGACGGCGAAGGCGAGGCCCACCAGGAACGCGACGTTGAGGTCGCGGGCGAGCAGGCCGAGCGCGATCGCGACCGCGCCGATGGCGACGGCTGCGACACGCGCCACGGCGACCTCGCTGCGCGGCTTGGCGTCCCGGCGTCGCAGGGACGCGTACAGGTCGTGGGCCACGGACGCCGAGGAGGCCAGGGTGATGCCCGCGACCACCGCGAGGATGGTGGCGAAGGCGACTGCGGCCACGACCGCGAACAGCACCGCGCCTCCGGTGGACCCCGCGCCGCCGCCCAGGTTCAGGGCGAGCAGGGGGACCGCCGTGTTCCCGGCCGCGTTCGAGGCCCGTACGGCGTCCGTCCCGACCAGGGCCGCCGCGCCGAAGCCGAGCACGATCGTCATCAGGTAGAAGCCTCCGATGAGGCCGATCGACCAGACGACCGACCGCCTCGCGGCCCGGGCGGTGGGCACCGTGTAGAAGCGGGACAGGATGTGCGGAAGCCCCGCCGTGCCCAGCACCAGGGCGAGTCCCAGGCTGATGAAGTCGAAGCGCGAGGTCCAGTCCCCGCCGTACGCCAGACCGGGTGCGAGGAACGCCTCGCCGTGGCCGCTGCGCTCGGCCGCCGTGCGCAGCAGCCGGTCGACGTCGCCGTGGAAGCGCACCAGCACCAGCGTGGTCAGGGCCACGGTACCGCCGAGCAGCAGCACCGCCTTCACGATCTGGATCCAGGTGGTGGCCCGCATTCCGCCCAGCGACACGTAGATCACCATCAGGGCGCCGACGCCGATGACGGTCCAGGTGCGCGCCGCCTCGCCCGTGCCGCCGAGCAGCAGGGCGACCAGGCTGCCGGCGCCCACCATCTGTGCCACCAGGTACATGACGGACACGGTGACGGAGGACGTTCCGGCGGCGATCCGGACCGGCCGCTCGCGCATCCGTGCCGCCACGACGTCCGCGAGGGTGTACCTCCCGCAGTTGCGCACCAGTTCCGCGACGAGGAACAGCACGACGAGCCAGGCGACCAGGAAGCCCACGGAGTAGAGCATGCCGTCGTAGCCGTAGAGCGCGATGACACCCGAGATACCGAGGAAGGAGGCCGCCGACATGTAGTCGCCGGCGATGGCAAAACCATTCTCCATCGGGGAGAACAATCGGCCGCCCGCGTAGAAGTCCTCCGCCGAGCCGTGCCGGTGACGGCTCACCCACGTCGTGATGCCCAGTGTGACGGCTACGAAGGTGCTGAACAGCAGCAGCGCCAGCGTCTGGTGGTCACCGGTCACGACGCATCGCCCCGCACACCGCGTGTCAGTTCCTGCGTGTCCCAGCGCAGTTCGAGCGCGGCCCGGTCCCGGCGCAGCCTCGCGTGCCGGGCGTACGCCCAGGTGAGCAGGAAGGTGGTGAGGAACTGGCCGAGCCCGGCGAGCATCGCGACGTTGACCGCCCCCGCCACCGGCCGGGCCATCAGCGCGGGCGCCGCGGTGGCGGTCACCACGTACGCGACGTACCAGGCGAGGGACGCGGCCACCGCCGGCACCACGAACCGCCGGTAGCGGCTGCGGACCTCCTGGAAGGCCGCGCTGCGCTGCACCTCCAGGTAGACGTCGGCCGCGGCCCGCGGCGGTTGCGGGGCCGGGTCCGCGCGCATCTGCGGCACCGCCGCCGGCTCGGGGGCACCGGCGCCGGCCGACTCGCCCCAGCCGGAGGCGAGGGCGTCGTGCCACGGGTCGTCGTAGCCCGGACTCCGGGACGCCTCGGCGCGGGGCGGGTGGTTCCTTGACTGCATGCCCAAGGATGGACAGAACGAGAAGATCCCTGACTCTTCTTCCCTCGGCACTTCACCCCATCAGGTGACCGTGCCTCCTGATCCCCGGCTCAGGAGGCATCCGTCACGCACGGTCACGCGTCGATGCGCGACCGGTCCAGCGTCGCCGCCGAGCTGGAGATGAACTCCTTGCGGGGAGCGACGTCGTTGCCCATGAGCAGGTCGAAGACCTGCTCCGCGGATTCCAGATCGGTGAGGTTGATCCGGCGCAGGGTACGGCGCCGCGGGTCCATCGTCGTCTCCGCCAGCTGGTCGGCGTCCATCTCGCCCAGGCCCTTGTAGCGCTGGATGGAGTCCTTGTACCGGACGCCCTTGCTCTGGAACTCCATGAGCTTGTCCCGCAGCTCCCGGTCCGAGTACGTGTAGACGTACTTGTCCTGGCCCTTCTTGGGCTGGATGAGCTCGACGCGGTGCAGCGGGGGCACCGCGGCGAAGACCCGGCCCGACTCCACCATGGGCCGCATGTAGCGGTGGAACAGGGTCAGCAGGAGAGTGCGGATGTGGGACCCGTCCACATCGGCGTCGGTCATCATGATGATCTTGCCGTAGCGGGCCGCGTCGATGTCGAAGGTACGGCCCGAACCGGCTCCTATGACCTGGATGATCGCGCCGCACTCGGCGTTCTTCAGCATGTCGGTCACGGACGACTTCTGGACGTTGAGGATCTTGCCGCGGATCGGCAGCAGCGCCTGGAACTCGGAGTTCCTGGCGAGCTTCGCCGTGCCCAGCGCGGAGTCTCCCTCGACGATGAACAGCTCGCTGCGGTCGACGTCGTCGCTGCGGCAGTCGGCGAGCTTGGCGGGCAGCGAGGACGACTCCAGGGCCGTCTTGCGGCGCTGGGCGTCCTTGTGCTGGCGGGCCGCGATGCGGGTGCGGGCCGCCGCGACGGCCTTCTCCATGACCACCCGGGCCTGCTGGGCCGCGTCACGCTTGGTGGAGGTCAGGAACGCCTTCAGTTCCTTGCTGATGACGTTGTTCACGATGCGGCGGGCCGCCGAGGTGCCGAGGACCTCCTTGGTCTGCCCCTCGAACTGCGGCTCGGCGAGCCGGACCGTCACGACCGCCGTGAGGCCCTCCAGGGCGTCGTCCTTGACGATGTCGTCCTCGGCCACCCGCAGGAGCTTCTTGGCCCGCAGCGCCTCGTTCATCGTCCTGGCCACCGCCTGCTCGAAGCCGGCGACGTGGGTGCCGCCCTTGGGCGTGGCGATGATGTTGACGAATGACTTGAGGGTGGTGTCGTACCCGGTGCCCCAGCGCATCGCGACGTCGACGCCGAGCTCGCGCGTGACCTCGGTGGGCGTCATCTGGCCGTGCTCGTCGAGGACGGGGACCGTCTCCTTGAAGCTGCCCTGTCCACTGAAGCGGAGGACGTCGCAGACGGGCCTGTCACTGGCCAGGAACTCGCAGAACTCGCTGATGCCGCCGTCGAAGCGGAAGGACTCCTCGCCCTTGCTGCCGCCGTCGCCGAGACCGAACTCGTCCCGGACGACGATGGTCAGCCCCGGGACCAGGAAGGCGGTCTGGCGGGCCCGCTGGTGCAGGTTGTCCAGGGAGAGCTTGGCGTCCTTCAGGAAGATCTGCCGGTCGGCCCAGTACCGCACGCGCGTGCCGCTGCGGGTCTTGGGCATCTTCTTCTTGGTCTTGCGCAGTCCGCTCTTGGCCTCGAACTCGGCCTCCGGGCCCGCCCCCGTGAACGCGCCGGGGACGCCGCGCCGGAAGCTGATGGCGTGCGTGTACCCGTCGCGGTCCACCTCGATGTCCAGCCGGCTGGACAGGGCGTTCACCACGGAGGCACCGACGCCGTGCAGACCGCCGGAGGCGGCGTAGGAGCCGCCGCCGAACTTGCCTCCGGCGTGCAACTTGGTCATCACGACCTCGACGCCGGACAGGCCGGTCTTCGGCTCGACGTCGACCGGGATGCCCCGGCCGTTGTCCCGGACCTCGACCGAGGCGTCGTCGTGGAGGATCACCTCGATGTGGTCGCAGTAGCCTCCGAGGGCCTCGTCGACGGAGTTGTCGATGATCTCCCACAGGCAGTGCATCAGGCCACGGCTGTCGGTCGATCCGATGTACATGCCCGGACGCTTGCGCACGGCCTCGAGACCCTCGAGGACGAGCAGGTGCCGCGCGGTGTAGTTGGATCCGTCCCGGTCTGCTCCTGCCAGCAGCGCAGTGGACGGCACGGATGTCTCGGCGGTCACGCGGTTCGCTCCTCGCTGAATTTCAGATGGGGCCCCGCTGGGTAAGGGCGCGGCTCGGTTCACCGGTCAGAGGGTACCGAGGC
This sequence comes from Streptomyces sp. M92, assembly GCF_028473745.1. Classification (NCBI taxonomy): domain Bacteria; kingdom Bacillati; phylum Actinomycetota; class Actinomycetes; order Kitasatosporales; family Streptomycetaceae; genus Streptomyces; species Streptomyces sp. M92. The sequence goes on along the minus strand of NZ_CP101137.1, from coordinate 3,782,482 downwards.
CTGGTAGAGCCGTTGTAACGCCACCCTCGTCGAAGACTCACCCTAGTCGAGCGTCGCATGCTTGTTCGATCCCTCGATGGGGTGAAGTACACATCACGTTCCCATCGAGGCATGAACCATTTAGGCTCCGGGCACGTCCTCATGAACAAACCGGCAACCCAGCCGGCGGGACCGACACTGACCGACTGCGCGAACCCGTACGACACACAGACACGCAATACGGCACATTCGCCGCCAACCGGCAACAGCCGGCCCCTCGGAAATTTTTTTCGAGGAAAAGCCACGAGCGGGAACGTTTTGGGGCTGGTTGGATGTTGACCCTGGTACGACAGCTCGTCGAGCTAGAGAAGAGGCGACGTGACTACTGTTCTGACTTCCGCAAGCCCGCTGACGGCCGCTGATCGCTGCGACCGCTGCGGCGCCCAGGCATACCTGCGCGTCGTCCTGCTGAGCGGCGGAGAACTGCTCTTCTGCGCCCACCACGGGCGCAAGTTCGAGCCGGAACTCAAGAAGATCGCCGCTGAGATACAGGACGAGACGGAGCGGCTCACCGCCGTTCCGGGATCCTCCTCCGAGGAAGAGCGCTGACGCGACGCGCCCGACGACGAGCCGATCCGGCACAAGCCGGTCAACGGGCGGCCGCCCCTCCAGCCGAGGGGCGGCCGCCCGTGCGCGTGCCCGGCGGGCCTCAGGAGGCCGTCAGGCACCCTCGGACTGCCGCGCGGCCGGCTTGTCCCATCCCAGCGTCGTCAACACGGCGGAGACGCGTGTGTACACCCCGGGACTGCCCGGGCGCCCGCAGCCACTCCCCCAGGACACGAGTCCGATGAGCCTCCCCCGGGCGACCAGTGGTCCACCGCTGTCCCCCTGACAGGCATCGCGGCCGCCTGCGTCCTCACCGGCACAGAGCATGGTGCCCGCGAGATAGCGTCCGTCGTCGCTCCCCGGGTACGCCCGCTCGCACGCCGCGTCGGGCAGTACCCGTACGCGCGCCGCCCGCAGGCTGGTGGCGTAGTCCCCGGCCCCCGAGGTGTCACCCCATCCATAGACGAGTGCGCCCGTGTCGGGTCCGTAGACGGCGTCCCCCTCTGCCGCCATCCCTATGGCGGAGCCGGTGGGCAGGGCTTCCGACAGGGTGAGCACCGCGAAGTCGCCGGCGTTGCTGATGTCGTCGTGCGCCGGGTTCACCCAGACGTCGCGGACGGGAATCTCCCGTCCCTCGTCGGAGAGCAGGTCGGTGCGGCCGGCGATGACCTTCAGGTCGCGTACCTGCTCGGGCGGCGAGCCGAGAACCTCCTTCGCCAGGCAGTGGGCCGCCGTGAGGACGGTGGTGCGGCCGACGGCCACTCCCCCGCAGAATTGTCCCGCCCGCGTACCTCCGAACCGGTCACGACTGGACAGGGCGACGGCCCACGGGCTTTCGGACACTTCGACCGGAAAGCCACCGACGACGATACTGTCGGCGGATGCGGGCGCGGCGGACGCGAGCGGTATCGCGGTCGCCGCGGCCGCCAGGACCAGCGGCCGGGCCAGTGCCCGGGCAAAGAGGCGACGCATGCGGGCTCCTCACTCCTGGTGATGATGGAACACTCAGAGTGATCCAGCCCGCCTCCGCGCGCACCCGCTGCGCAAGGCGAAGGCCCGGCTCCCCACCTGGTGGAACCGGGCCTCGTCGTTCTACTACCTCGGTCTAGTCGAGGTAGTCGCGCAGCACCTGGGAGCGCGACGGGTGACGCAGCTTCGACATCGTCTTCGACTCGATCTGACGGATCCGCTCACGCGTGACGCCGTACACCTTGCCGATCTCGTCGAGGGTCTTCGGCTGACCGTCGGTGAGGCCGAAGCGCATGGACACGACGCCCGCCTCGCGCTCGGACAGGGTGTCGAGGACCGAGTGCAGCTGCTCCTGCAGCAGCGTGAAGCTGACCGCGTCGGCCGGGACGACCGCCTCGGAGTCCTCGATGAGGTCACCGAACTCGCTGTCGCCGTCCTCGCCCAGCGGGGTGTGCAGGGAGATGGGCTCGCGGCCGTACTTCTGGACCTCGATGACCTTCTCCGGGGTCATGTCGAGTTCCTTGGCCAGCTCCTCCGGGGTGGGCTCGCGACCCAGGTCCTGGAGCATCTGGCGCTGCACACGCGCGAGCTTGTTGATGACCTCGACCATGTGCACCGGGATACGGATGGTGCGGGCCTGGTCGGCCATCGCGCGGGTGATCGCCTGGCGGATCCACCAGGTGGCGTACGTGGAGAACTTGTAGCCCTTGGTGTAGTCGAACTTCTCCACCGCGCGGATCAGACCGAGGTTGCCCTCCTGGATGAGGTCCAGGAAGAGCATGCCGCGACCGGTGTAGCGCTTGGCCAGGGAGACCACCAGGCGGAGGTTGGCCTCCAGGAGGTGGTTCTTGGCGCGGCGGCCGTCCTCGGCGATGATCTCCAGCTCGCGCTTGAGCTTGGGGGCGAGCTTGTCGGAGTTCGCCAGCTTGTCCTCGGCGAACAGACCCGCCTCGATGCGCTTGGCGAGCTCGACCTCCTGCTCGGCGTTGAGCAGGGGGACCTTGCCGATCTGCTTGAGGTAGTCCTTGACCGGGTCGGCGGTGGCGCCGGCCGCCGCGACCTGCTGGGCGGGAGCGTCGTCCTCGTCGTCGTCGGACAGCACGAAGCCCGCGTTCTCGGTGCCCTCGGGCTCCTCCGCCGCGGCCTTCGGCTCCTCGATCGCCTCGTCCTCGAGAAGCTCGGCGTCGTCCTTCTTGGCGGTGGTCTTCTTGGCCGCCGTCTTCTTGGCGGTCGTCTTCTTGGCGGCCGCCTTCTTCGCGGTCGTCTTCTTGGCAGCCGTCTTCTTGACCGGCTCCTGAGCCTCATCCTCGGCGACGGCTCCGGCGGCAGGCGCGGCCGGGGCTGCGGGCGCCGTGGCCTTCCTGCTGGTCACCGGCTTCGCCGCGACCGTCTTGGTGGCGGTCCGCTTGGCGGGACTCTTCGCTGCGACGCTCTTACGGGTGCGCTTGGGCTCCGCGGCACTGACCATCAGCGTCACACCCTCTTCCTCGAGGATCTGGTTGAGGCTGCGCAGTACGTTCTTCCACTGAGTGGCCGGAATCTGGTCAGCTTCGAAGGCCCGACGCACGTCGTCGCCGGCGATCTGCCCCTCAGCCTTTCCCCGCTCAATGAGCGCCATGACAGAGACGGACTCGGCGATCTCCGGCGGGAGCGTACGGGATGTGCTGGCCGACACGAACAACCTCTCGGAACGTTGGAAAACGGCTTCCGGCCTCGTCCACGGCGGACAGGGGCCGACCGCCGGCTTGGAATGGGCCGACGGCGCGGGCGGAGGCCGGGGAGTTGCACAGCGCCGTAAACGGCGCCCGTATTCCCTCCGCGGCTGTCACCTCTTAGGTCATCGCGTTGTTCCCACGAGCGTTACGCCCAATCCGCGTGGCCCGAGTCACACCCCGTAAGCGTTCAAAACCGGTCATACGCGAATAAAAGGGGTCACTTGAGTACTCCGACCCGGCCCAACCGGAAGGCTCAGCCTCTCATCGCACCGTCGGACCCCGTCGGACCCCGTGGGATCGCGACGGATTCCACGGGGTCCGGGGTGGCGGCGAACCGGCCGGCCACTGCCATAGGAGGGGTCTGGCATGTCCGGCCCGCGCCGGCCCGGCGGAAGGCAGTCAGTGCTCGCGCGGGGCGGGCACCACGCGCTCCACCTCCGGGTGGACGGTCAGGAGCTGGCGCATGGCCGCCTCGGCCGCCGCTCCGTCCCCGGTGGCGAGGGCGTCGACGATCCTCCCGTGCTGCGCCAGGGAGACGTCGTTCGGCCGGTCACAGCCGGTGACCGGGCCGCCGGAGACGTGCAGGGCCGCGGAGACGATTCCGGACAGGTGGTCCAGCATGCGGTTGCCCGCGATCTGGATGAGGAGCGTGTGGAACTCGGCATCGGCACGCGAGAAGGTCAGGGCGTCGCCCTGCTGCATGGCGTGCCCCATGATCCCGACCATGTCGGACAGGCGCTGCTGCACCTCCTCGCGCCCGTGCCCGGCGGCCAGGCGCGCGGCGAGCGGTTCGATCGTCGAGCGCAGCTCACCGAGCTCGCGGCGCTGGTCGTCGCGCTGCGGCCCGAAGGCGCGCCATTCGATGATGTCCGGGTCGAGCAGGTTCCAGTCACTGACGGGGCGCACGCGGGTGCCGACGTTCGGGCGTGCGCTGACCAGGCCCTTGGCCTCCAGGACACGGAGGGACTCGCGTACCACGGTGCGGGACACCTCGAAACGCTGGCCGATCTCCTCGGGCACCAGTGGACGGTCGGCACCCAGGTCGCCGGAAACGATCATCTGTCCCAGCTGCTGGACGAGTTGCCCGTGCAGTCCGCGCCCACGGCTTCCCGTGGCGCGACGGCCCACGCGGCCCAGCTCGGTCTCCACCCCTTCCCAGGCGGGCGCCCCGACGCGGTCGACGGCGGGCGTCTCGGCGTAGGGGTAGCGGTCGAGTTCGCCCGGGTTGGTGAGGCCGGAGTCGGCGGAGCGGGCGGCGGTCATCATGGAGTGCGCAAGGGTAGTCACGCATCCTTTGTCGGCGTCGTTCCCAACTCCCTTGAGGTCTTTGGTGAAAAGCACACGAAAGGGTGATCGCTCACCCCGTCGCAATTGACGCCTTATCGGAAAGAAATGGGCTTTCCCCGGGGAGTTGCGCGCACGGTCGGACCGGAAGGGTGCGGCGGATGTCATTGGGGTCTGCTGCGCAGGGTCATGAGCAGATATGCGCAGAGCAGAGCGGTCACGGACAACGCCAGTGCGCTGCCGACGGGTTGGGCGATCATGCGCAGCACTTCGGCCACATACCGCTCGCCGCCGAAGGGCCACGTCGTCAGGAGGAGCTCCCGCGTCCGCATCGGGAGACCGGCGGCGGTCCGCACGGACGGGCCGTCCCAGACCCTCTGTACGAGCGGCACGATGAGTACGGGTACGGCGACCACCGCGGCCAGCCCGGCCGTGGTGGACCGGAAGACACCGGCGGCGAGCACGCCCGCCCAGCCGCATCCGACGACAAGGGCGAGCCAACCGGCGGCCAGTGCGGGCCAGTCGGCGGGAACGCCGGCGAGTTCCGGTCCGTAGAACAGGTGGAGCACTTCGGCGTTGCAGCCCACGGTGAGAAGGGCCAGCACCAGCGCGGTGGCCGCGGAGACGAGGAGTTTCGCGGTCAGCAGCCCCAGGCGCCGGGGGACGGCGCCGCGGTCCGCCGCCAGCGCGGGGTGGCGGAACTCGTCGCCGGAGGCGAGCGCTCCGAGCAGTCCCGCGCCGAGCGCCGCGGGCGGCAGCGGGAGCTCTTGCGGCCACGCGGCCAGCAGGCGTGGCTGCGGTGTGTGGCCGACTCGCGCCAGGACGACGGCGGTGAGGACGGAGAGCACGAGGACGACGGCGCCGGTGACGAGGCCGGTCCTGATGCCGGCCGCGCGGCGGAGCTCGTAGCGGAGCGGTCGCAGAGGGCTGGGGGCGGCGCGGACGGTGACGGGGGGCGGCAGTGGGGAGGCCGTCTCCCGGGTGTGGGCCGGTGCGGGGGTGAGGGAGGCGTGGCGGCGCGGGGACGCCCGGGGACCGGTGAGGTCGGGCCGGGTGGAGCGGGGGACCGGCGTGCGGGCGTCCGGTGTGCGGGGGTCGGGGTCGCGGGGCGCGGGAGTGTCGGTGGCCGCGTGCGGGGCCGGGGAGGCTTGGCCGTCGGTGTCGGCGGTTTCATGGGCGCCGGACGAGTGGGGGGCGGCATCGGGTCCCGGTCCGGGGCCGTCCGGGGCCGACCGGGGGGCGCCTGCCCGGGGCTCAGCGGCGGCTGGCAGGGACTGCAGGGCGGCGCCTGGCGACGGTGCCCCGGGGCCGGCGGCCGTCGGCAGTGCCTCAGTGTCGGCGCCTGCCGACGGTGTCCCGTCCCCGGCCGCCTCCGGCAAACCCTCGCCGACGGGGCCTGTCGCCGATTCCCCGGAGTTGTCGGCCACCGACAACGCCGCGACAGCCGGCGGCGCTTCGGCGGCGGTACCGGGCGTCGTCGGTTCCGCCGGCGGCCGCGGGGCGTCTGCGCCGGGAAGCGCCTTACCGGGGACCGACTGCGCCGCGGCGCCTGCCGAGGGCCTGGGCTCGGCAGACGACCTGGAGTCGCCGGACGGTCGGGGAATCTCGCCCCGGGGTGGAGCGGGCGCGCGCTCGGCGTCCCCTTCACCGCGGCTCCCGGTCCCGTGCCGCCGGGGCCCGGACTCCGTGCCGGCTCCCGGCCCCATGTCGCCCACCTCGTCGGCCAGTTGGTGCACGAGAATCCTGTGCCGGAACGCGGTGTCACCGATGTCGGCGCACGTACTGCCGTACACCGCCAGACGGTTGCCGCCCTCGCGCACCACCTCGACGGAACGTCGGCCCGCACGGGCCTCTTTGACCAGGACTGCGCCCAGTCGGGCGGCATGCGGAGTGCGCACGGCGACGCGGGGACGCAGCCGAGTGCGAGAGAACTCCGCCGCTTCCTGGTCGGCGACGACCCTGCCCCGCTCCAGCGTCACGACGTGATCGGCGGTCCGCGCGGCCTCCTTGGGATCGGCCGTGCTGAACAGGACGGTCCCTCCGTGGGACGCGTGCGCGCGCAGCGTGGCGTGCACCCAGGCGGCCTCACGGGCGGACAGTGCGCCGGCCGGGTCGTCGAGCACCAGGGTGTGCGGGTCGGGCAGCAGTGCGCAAGCCAGGCCGAGACGTCGGTCCATGCCGCGGGAGAGGGTGCCCAGGCGTTCATCGCGCAGACCGACGAGACCGACCGACTCGAGGACTTCGTCGGCCCGCCGGACGGGAACTCCGGCCGCCGCGCAGAGCATGCGCAGATGGCCGCGAACCGTGCGGGCCGGATGCCCCGGCACCTCCCCCAGCACTGTGCCGACCTCCCGCGCGGGATGGGCGATGCGGTGCAGTGGGCGGCCTCTGAAATAAGTGAGGCCACGGCCGCGCTGGAGTTCGAGCATGAGTCTGAGCACTGTCGTCTTGCCGGCGCCCGATGCTCCGAGCAGTGCGGTGACGCGGCCCGCGCACGCCTCGAAGGAGACGTCGTCGACGGCGGGCGGGAACTCCTTGCGGGGGTTGCTGGTCAGTCCGAAGGCCTCGATCACCCGCAGCAAGATAGCGTGTCATATCCGGTTTTTCGGGCATCGTGCGACCCACCGGGGTGCGGGAGGCCGGACCTCGTCGCTTCCTTGTTCTCCGTTCGCTCCGGGATCCCTTCCCGCAGCGGCCTCACACCTCGGGACGGAGCATCGGGGGGTTGAGGAGAGTGGCGCCGCCGGCCCGGAAGAGCTGGGCGGGTCGGCCGCCCTGGCGGGTGGTCGTCCCGCCGGTGGGGACAAGGAAGCCCGGGGTGCCCGTCACCTTGCGGTGGAAATTGCGTGGGTCGAGCGCCACGCTCCACACCGCCTCGTAGACGCGGCGCAGCTCGCCGACGGTGAACTCCGGCGGGCAGAAGGCGGTGGCCAGCGACGAGTACTCGATCTTGGAGCGGGCTCGCTCCACGCCGTCCGCCAGGATCTGGGTGTGGTCGAAGGCGAGGGGGGCCGGCGGTGCGCCCTCGCGACCGTGACCTGCCTGCTCGAGCAACTCCTCGACCGGCGCCCAGCGTGCGTTGCTGGCGTCACCGCCCGCCCGGGGCGCGGGCAGGTCCGGGGCGAGTGCGAGGTGGGCGACGCTCACCACCCGCATGCGGGGGTCCCGCTCGGGGTCGCCGTACGTCGCGAGCTGCTCCAGGTGGGCGCCGTTGTCCTGAGTGGGCGCGGCGGGGTCGTGGACGCAGAGCCCCGTCTCCTCGGCCAGCTCCCGCGCCGCCGCCTGCGCCAGGTCCTCACCGGCCCGTACGAAGCCACCGGGCAGCGCCCAGCGGCCCTGGAACGGAGGCTCGCCCCTGCGCACCGCCAGCGCGCACAGGGAATGGCGACGTACGGTCAGTACGACCAGGTCCACAGTGACGGCGAAGGGCGGAAAGGCTGACGGGTCGTAGGGCATGCGGCGATCATAGTCGTCTGCCTGACGATAAACACTCCCCTCACCGGCCGCATCGACGGCTGGTCCGCCACCGTCGAACCGTCTTGGCACCGTCTGCTCCCTGTGTCGGGCGAGGGAGGGTCCAACCTGGTCAAGCCCCTAGACGCAGCCCGTCGGCGGCCTCCTCCACCATGGCCAGGCCGAGTCGGCTGACCCGCACGGAGAAGGGCTCCCCCGCCACCCTCAGTCCGGTCAGACCGAGCTCCCCCAGGGGCGCGCTGCGTACGGGACGCAGGGTGACGGTACCGGCCGGGGCGTCGGGACGGATGCCCGCGAGCGTGGTCAGCATCAGCACTCCCGCGGCTGCCGCGGTGGCGGCGGGGCGGCAGGCCGCCGGGTGCGGCAGCGGAGCGCTCGTGTCGGTGCGCTGCTCCCCCGCGAACATCTCCGGCAGGCGGTGCCCGAAGGCGTCGGCCGCGGCCAGTACACCGCGCAGCAGCGAGCCTGCTTCCTTGTCGTGACCGGCGGCGGCCAGACCCGCAACCGCCATCGCCGTCTCCTGCACGTGCACGGCCCCCGCGCGATGCCCGAAGGGGTTGTATCCCGCCTCCGTGGCAGCCAGGCCACGCAGCCCCCAGCCCGAGTCCATGACCGGGTTGCCCAGCAACCGGGCGAGTCGGCCGGTGCGGACCGGGTCGAGCAGGCCTGGTGCGACTGTGCCCCCGCCCAGCAGCCCGGTGTCCAGGAGGTGGGCGGCGGCCGCGCTCAGGTGCGGCACGAGGCGTCCGTCCGGGGTACGGGCCGCCGCGGGTCTTCCGCCCGTCGCGTCGTCGATCCAGAAGTCTCGCCGGAACGCCGTGCGCAGCCGCTGGGCCCACTCCCGCAACCAGGCGCCGCCCGGCCTGCCGAAGTCGTCGAGCAGCTCGGCGCCGAGCAGGGCGGCGCGGTGAGCCTGGGCCTGGGTCGCGCAGCGGACGGGGCCCTGGGGGTGCGGGTCAGGCAGGTACGTGCCGTCGCCCACGGTGGCCCGCAGCCAGGTCAGACACCTCTCGGCGGCGGGCAGCAGCTCCTGCGTCTCGTGCGCCCCGAGCCCCCAGCGCCGGGCCTCCGCGAGGAGCACGGGAAAGAGCAGGGTGGCCTCCGTACCTGTACAGCCCGGCGGCAGGTGCGGGCCGGTGCCGCGCCCGGGTCCGGGGATCATGCCGGACCGCGGTCCGGGGCCGGACCGCTGGGTGCGGGCGAGGGCGCGCAAGGTACCCGCGGCGAGCCGGGTGCCGAGGGGGAGTGTCATCCGGGCGGCGGCGAGGGCCTCGGCGGGGGCCGGACCGCAGCGCCAGGGGACGCCGGCGACCAGGTGGACGTCGGCGGGATGCGCGGGGTCGCGCACCAGGAGGCCCCTGAGGTCCTCGATGCTGGTCCGCAGGAGAGCGGAGACCCCGGGGTCGTCACCGATGGCGTGTGCGGAGGCCAGCGGATCGGCCGCCGTGCGGCCCACTGCCCGGAGCGGCCCTGCGCCGTCCGGCCGTACGCGCAGTTCGACGGCGGCGCTGCCGCCCGCGGGCAGCACGAACTCCCATCGCAGCAGTCCCGCGGAGGCCAGTGCCTCGGCGGGCGGTGGGACCGCCATGACCGACGCGCCGCCCGTGCCGCGGGTCCACCGCAGCCCGGAGCCGTGCACGGTGGCCGGCAGGTCGGGCCCCGCTTCGCCCGCGGCGATCGCTCCCAGGTCGGCCAGGTCGGTCCCGAGCATCACCTCGACCGGCAGGCGCAGCGGGACGGACGCCCAACTGCGCAGCGTGATCCGCTCCGTGCCGTCGGCGTGGCGGGTGCGCTCGACCATCACGTCCGGATCCGGTCCCGGCGCGGAGGCTGTCCGAATCGTGGCGACGAAGCGAGTACCGTCGGCGCCGGTCATCCGGGCCTGGGACGGGAGCGGTTCACGTCCGGCCACGCGAAGGCGGCACCGGGACAGCAGGCGTCGGCCCGCGCGGTAGAACCCCTCCAGGCCCAGGCCGTTCAGCTGGCCCTGCTCCGTGGAGATCACGAGGCCGGGGAGCGCCACGCCGATCATGGTGCTGTGGGTGGGCGGCAACTCCCCGGGCCTGTGTGGCTTTCCGGGCGGTGTACGCCGGGCAGGGGGACGGTCCGCGGCAACGCCCGAGAGGCCGGTGCCCGTCGGCTCCCCACCGGGCCGGGAGACCGACGGTGCCGACGGCGGCCCGACCCGGGCAGCAGCCGGTCCGCCAGGATTCCGCCCCGGCCCCGGGCCGCCTCTTCTGACCGGCGCCGCGGGCCCGGCGAGTGACGGCACCGCGGTGCCCCGCCGGCCGCTCACGCCGAGGTCCGTGACGGCGGACGAGGACGGGGTCGGCTGGTGCATGGGAGACCTCCCTCTCTGCTCGACGCCCTCGAACGGAGCGACGCCGTGGCGGTGGTTTCGAAACTGGCGGTGCGGTGCCCCGGCCCGTCCGGGCGTTCGGCCACTCAGGTGAACGGAAGGGGGGACTTCCAGGTCACGCTCGGGGGCGGGAGGCCCCGGGGCCCGGAGGCACGCGGTCCACGTACCGCCTCCGGGGCCACGGTGCCTGGTCCTCGCCGATCGACCACGGCCGAGGAGCACACCGGAAGGACCACGGCCATGGAGCGCGGCCGAGGGTCGACGGTCCAGGGACGGTGGCCGGGAGAGGGCAGCCAGAAGGAACGGCCGGCGAACGGCGGCCAGGGACGGCGGCACAGCGCTGCCGGGCTGCCCACCGGCGGTCCGGCGCCGCCCCGGCGCCCACCGTCGGCCTGGTGCCGTCCCGCCCTGTGCTCATTCGGAGTCGCTCGCCGCCCCCTTCGGCCCGTGGTCTCCCGTGCGTGCGCCACCAGCGCAGGCGCCCGTCCGGCCCACGCCCTCCCCCTCCGCGGCCCGCGAACGCGCACGGCTCGTCCGCGCGGGACCCGGGCGCTCGCCCGACGCCGGAGTGCGAGGCCGCACGAGTTTCGCACCCGGCTCGCGGCCACGCGCCGCCCTCGGCCGACGGGGGACTCCGTCGGCCGTCACGCCGGAGCGCGTGCGACTCCGTCGGCCGAGGGGTGGCCGCACTGCCGGGGAGGGGTCGGCCGGCTCACGTTCCGCTGCCCCGGCGGCTTGCTTCCCGCCGTCCGGCACGCCGCCCTTCGGGGCCTCCCGGCCCCCGCGCTCCGCACGCAGACAGCGACGGACCGACTCCGGGTCGAGCCCCTCGTTGCACGCCTGGTGCAGGAGCCGGGCGAAGAGGTAGTCGGGATCCGCGCCGAGCGCCATGGCCAGGGCCTCACGGGCCTCCAGTTCGTCGCCCGTGGACCTTCTCTGCACTAACTCGGTTGTCGGAGTTACCCGGCATGCGTCTGAGGCACATACGGCAAGCAATTGAGTACCAGGCGTCAAATAGCCGCCGAGGCCACAGCTGGTGCGGTAGGTTCCGTCAAGTCTGGTGATCGAACCGGGGACGGGCTGGGGTGGCGGTGGGCCAGAACGCGGAAGCATGCAGTTTCCAAGGCTGCGGACGCCCCTTCCGGGCCCGGTCAGCGGGCGTGCCGTTGTGCAGGTCGCACTACGACCAAGCGCGTCAGGGACTCCCCCTTAGACCCATCAAGGCAAAGCTACCCGCGGGTCTGTACACCAAGTGTCAGTTCGACGCCCCACCGTGCGACCGCCCGCACTCCTCCGGTGGTTATTGCGCCACTCACTACCAGCAGTGGTCGGATGGTAAGCCGCTCACCCCCATACGGGGATGGAAGTCACAGGCGGAATGGGGACCGACCTGCCGGTACGGAGACTGCGAGGCTGCGTCCCACTCGCGCGGCCTGTGCAACGTGCACTACGGCCGGGGCATTTCCCAGTTTTCCCGCGACGCAATCCTGGCTCTTCAAGGCGGCCTCTGCCTTTGCGGAGCATCGGACCCAGGACAGAGGGGCTGGCAGCTCGACCATGCGCACGACTGCACAAGAGGACACAGCCCCAATAACTACTGCCAGGGCTGCGTGCGAGGGATGCTGTGCATCGCCTGTAACCGACACGCGCTCGGGTGGTATGAAGGCACCTACCTGGCGCAGCCCGGAAACGCCCCTATCCCTCTCCTCGAAGACTGGAGGAGCCGGCGTGTGCAGTTCCACGGCGACGTCGACTCCCCGGAGGTTACGGTGAGCTACAGGACCGCTGGGGACGCAAGCTCCTGCCGGTCGGAGGGTTCAGCTAGAGGATCTGACGCTTGGGTCGACGGGCGCTTGGGCGTCGTGGGCGGAGTCACGGCGGGTGAAGGTGTACAGCTCGTCCAGTGATAGCCCCAGCTCAGTGGCCAAGGCAGCAACGGTGAAGAATTCCGGCGTAGCTGTGCGGCCCTTCTCGATGCTGCGCACGGTTTCGACGGAGATGCCGGCGCTGCGAGCCACAGCCTCGGCTGATCGTCCAGAGGAACGGCGGGCCTGCGTCAGGCGGGAGGCGAGCACCTGCCCGCGGCGCTGGGCGGCGGGATCGAGCCTCCTTCGTGCCATGGGTGTAACTATACCTGTAGCATTACACCCATGACGGTGACCGCGGCGGCCCCTTCCTATAGCTGGCCCGAAGATGTGCTGCGGCTGAACGCCGTCTGCCCGTACTACACGATGTTCCCGTTGGACTTCCCGCTTCAGCAACTTGCCGCCCACCCTCAGGGCACCCGAGTGCTGGACCCGTTCTGCGGGCGGGGCACCACGCTATACGCCGCACGCCTAGCCGGACTGCCGTCGGTGGGCATCGACATCAACCCGGTGGCCGCCGCCATAGCCCAGGCCAAGCTCATCCAGGTCACACCCGCCGCCGTGGTCAGGCTCGCTCGGCAGATCCTCGACGGCGGCGTACGGGGCGAGGAACCCGAGGGCGATTTTTGGCAGTGGTGCTTCGAGCGCGAGACGCTGCGCGAGCTTGTGACTCTGCGCGAGGCCCTGCTGGAGATGACCACGCCGACGGCGGCGATGCTGCGGGCGGTCATGCTGGGCATTCTGCACGGCCCGCGCAATAAGAACCTCCCGTCATACCTGTCGAACCAGATGCCGCGTACCTACGCCTCCAAGCCTGCCTACGCGGTGAAGTTCTGGTCCAAGCGCGACATGAAGCCGGTGCGCATCCCGGCCCTGGAGGTCATCGAGCGGCGGGCCAAACGCCTACTAGAGGCGGCCCCTCTCGCCCATGGCGGGAAGGTCTACCTCGGTGACTCCGTCGAAATCCTCAACGGCCTGCGCCAGAAGTTCGACCTGGTAGTCACCTCTCCCCCGTACTACGGCATGCGCACCTACGTGGCGGACCAGTGGCTGCGCTCGTGGTTCCTCGGCGGTCCTCCGGAGGTCCCCTACGGTACGCACGGGCAGATCGCCCGTCAGCCGAACCAGGAGGCGTTCATCCAGGCCCTGGCCGAAGTGTGGGCTGCCACTGCCCGACGCTGCCACCAAGGTGCCCGGCTCGCCATCCGCTTCGGCGCCCTGCCCTCTGCACGTACCGACCCGGAACAGATGCTTCTGGCCTCCGTGAGGGAAGCGAAGGCCGGGTGGGTCGTCAAGGAGGTTCGCCAAGCAGGCACTCCGCCCAAGCGCGCACGTCAGGCCCAGCAGTTCGGCAAAGCGGGCTCCGCCGTCGATGAGATCGATCTTGTCGCCGAGTTGATCGGACTTGTCCGATGATCGGGTAACCCAGTTACTTCTCACAACTACGTGACGGATTGTCAGTGCCCCATGCCATGCTGTGGGGCCAGACGAGTGAACCACTCGTCTGTGACAACGCGAGCGTGGTGTGGGGAGAGGCATGTTCGACGCGGAGCAGATCAAGCAGCTCAAACAGTTGATCGGCGACCAGGTTGAGGCCGGCCGCGCGGAGTTGGACAAGCTCGTCGAGCAGGCCCGCGCCATCCGCTCCGAGGTCCGGGTGATCAAGCCGCGGGCGGCTACGTCGGTTGCCCTGATGGCCTCCGACGGTGGCAACAACAAGGTCGCCTTCAACCCGTTTTACCTTCAAGTCGTCCGGGTCGTGGACTCCAGCGGCAAGGAGCTGTGCATGGAGGTCGTCTCCCCGATCTCCGACATCGACGCCCTGAGTCGCCGCCAGTTCCACGAGGACGGCAGCCCACGCACCGCTCTCGGCAGGATGATGCACGGACTGGGCGTCGAGAGGCTCCAGGACCTGTCGCCAATGATGTCCGGCAAGTCGCCCAGCTGGGTGCTGGTCTTCCGCGACCTGTGCGAGTGGGCCACCCTGTACGACTTGATCTGTCACCGCGACTACGCAGTCGACACCCTCATCGTCCGCGACGGCCTGCTGCGCAGCAAGATCTTCCACGGCGAGCTGTTCGTGAAGATGGGCGAGCTGATGTACGAGGCCATCGAACGAATCCGCCGCAATGACCGCCGCAAGGTGTGGCTGGTGGGGCTGGCGAAGAAGACCCAGGTCCTGGAGTACTACCGGCTTGCGATCTCTCTGTCCGGCGTGTTCGACAACGGTGCCGCCTGCTTCGCCAAGGTTCCTTCGAAGATGCTGGACGAGGTGTACTTGTGGGACGAGTACACGAGGGGCATTGACGACGACTCGAAGGGCGAGAAGCCGAAGTTCAACATCGGCTCCATGTACTTCGTCCGCTTCGGACCTTACTCCGGCGACCCCATCTGGACTGTGGACGTGATGTCCCGCCAGGACAAGGAAGCCCAGGCAATCTTCGGCTACCTGCAAGCCGACGCCGTGGCCGGCTTCCCGATCCCGCTCTACCCGAACTGCATCCAGCAGGCTGACAGCTTCTCCCGCGTCGCCGACCTGGACATGGACATCATCGAAGACCAGCTCGTCGACGCCGTCCGAGACCAAGTCGGCGAAGAGAAGGCCCCGGTCATCGACGCCCTGCGGCTGGCCTCCGACGTGGCTGCCCGCCGCTACGAGTAACACCTCCTTCTGTCCGCCCCGCGCACTGTGGAGCAAGAACCGTCATGAGCCTGTTCGAGCGCGACAAAGTCGTCGGCACCTTCCGCGGCTTCGCTGAAAGTGGCATGGAGTTCCACGCCGATCTCGTCCTGCCGCACCACGACAACTTCCAGACCATGGCCATGCACGGCCAATTCGTCCTTGTCCAGCTTGAGCACGAGCGTGAGGCCATCCTGGGGCGGATCACCACCATCTCCTCCCAGGGACGCCTGGTGTCTCCCATCGGCGAGGACTACGCCACCCGCGCCGTGCGCGACCAGCGGCCCATCCCCGACGAGCTGCGCGAACGCTACTTGAAGTACAAGGTCGACATCCGCATCCTCGGCGTGCTCCGCATGGAGGGCGACAAGCACATCTTCGTCCCCAGCCACCGGCGCCTGCCGCACGTCGGCGCCCAGGTCGCACTCCTGGGAGACGACCTGCTCGCCGAGGTCGTCAACGCCAACGACACCGACGACGGCGCAGTGCCCATCGGCTACCTCGCCTTCGGTGAATTCGTCTACGCCGGCAACGACAAGCGCGTAGGCGACACCTCCTGGATGCAGATCCAGCAGCCCGCGATCATGCCCACCTTCCAGATCGACAAGCTCGTCGCCCGCCGCAGCTTCGTCTTCGCCCGCGCCGGCTTCGGCAAGTCCAACCTCGTCAAGCTGCTCTTTTCCGCCTTGTACGAGCACCAGCCCACCGTCCCTCGCCGCTCTGGCGAAGCCCCTGTGGGCACGGTCATCTTCGACCCGGACGGCGAATACTTCTGGCCCGACTTCAAGGGCCGCCCCGCCCTGTGCGACGTGCCGCACCTGCGCGACAAGCTGGTCGTCTTCACCAACCGCAAGGGACCCAGCGACTTCTACCAGTCCTTTGTCGTCAACGGCGTCAAGCTCAACATCAAGGAACTGCAGGCCTCGCGCGTGCTCGGTATCGCGCTGCCGCCGGAGAAGCAGGATCAACAGAACGTCGTCAAACTCAAGTCCCTCGACGGGCCCAGGTGGAGCCGTCTCGTCGACCTGATCCACCGCGACAAGTACGGAGCCGACCGCGACCAGGTCCGAGAGATCCTGAACCTTGGCGAAAGCCAGGAGGCCGAAACCAACGCCGCGATCGGCAACATGACCCGCGTCGTCAACGCGCTCCACGACCCCGACAGCCAGCTCCTGAGCGCTCTGAAGGACTGCCTGTCCCAGGGCAAACTCTGCGTGGTGGACATCTCCCAGATGCGCGGCTCTCAGGGACTTCAGCTCGCCGGCGTAATCCTCGGCGACATCTTCGAACACAACCAGACCCAGTTCACCGAATCCGACCCCAAGTCCATCCCCACCATCGCCGTCATCGAGGAGGCTCAGTCCGTCCTCGGAGGCTCCAGCCAGAGCGAGGACGGCCCCTTCGTCTCCTGGGTCAAGGAAGGCCGCAAATACGATCTCGGCGCACTTCTCATCACGCAGCAGCCGGGCAGTCTGCCGCAGGAACTCCTCAGCCAGGGCGACAACTTCTTCGTCTTCCACCTACTCTCGCAGGGCGACCTCATCTCCCTGAAGAAGGCCAACGCCCACTTCTCCGAAGACCTGCTCGCCACCCTGCTCAACGAGCCGCTCGTCGGCAACGGCATCTACTGGTCCAGCGCACCTGGCACCGACCGCCACTCACGCCCCTACCCCGTCTCCGTGCGCGTCCTCAGTTTCGAGGGCTCCTACGAGATGGCCGACCCTGACTACTCGCTCCCGGCCCCCGACAGCTTCGCCACCCAGGCCCGGACCGAAGTCGAAGAACGACGTTCCGAAGCGCGGGCCGCTTCCGCCAGCCTCGCCGCCACCCACCCCCAGAACACGACCAGCGTGGCAGCTGGAGAAGATCTCACGGGGGACGACAGCGCAATCGCGATCGTCCACCTGCGCGACAATAAGCCCGAGTTCCACAAAATGATCAACACCCCCCGCGGCATCAAGTGGGGTCATGTCTCCCACATGCTGGCAGAGAAGGCACCCGCTCACGCCCAGCGCGATGGATCCGCCTTCGACTGGGGCAGGCGCTTGGTGAAGCAGGCGCTTGATCAACTGTACCCGGATCAGTGGGTCTCAGAGTCTCGGGAAGACGACAAGAGCCCGGGCAAATTCCCCAAGTTCATCATGCTCAAGGAACACGCTCCGAAGTCCGAGACGGAAGCGAACCAGAAGGACGAGGACAAGCAGAGCGACACTCTGTTCGACACCGCCGAGAACGGAGAAAAGCCTCCCTTCTAAGCTCCTACCACACCGAGGAAGGAAGGACATGACCGCCAGCAATCGCAAAATCCCACTGACCGAAGCCGAAAATGACCTTCTTCAAACCCTTTCGGCCCGGTGGACGATGCACATCCTGCTGGCACTCCACACTTGCGGAAACCCGCGACGATTTGGCGAAATCCAGGGATACGTTCCTGGCATATCCAACCGCATGCTCTCCAGTCGCCTGGCTAATCTGGAGAGCAGCGGATTGGTCTCCCGACACGTCGCTGCAACCCGACCGGTAACCATCACCTACCGGCTCACAGACCTTGGCCAGCAAGTAGCTGCCGCTCTGAATCGGCTGCGCGACGTGGCAGCATACTCAGCCGGTTCACGCTGAATGCCCTACCGCAACTGCCACTTGGCGCTCGGGGAGGTGTGGTGACCGCCAACCTCCCCGAGCGCCGTAAGGAAGGGGCGCCCGATAGCTAGCCAAGGGCGCGAGCCGGACTGTACAGGGTCGGCAGAGCCCCGCACGCAACGCCGCCGCAGGCGCGCTTGACCAGCTGGCACGACCTCCGGGGAGGCCCGGAACGGGTAGCTTTTCATTCTCCTATCTCTGACCCATGACGCAAGCAGTCAAGACCTATGCCGCCAAACTCCCGACTACCAGAGAAGAGAGGGCGATCCGTCAAATGACAGCGCCGGACGATACGACATCCCGCTCTCCGAGCGGTGAGCCTCAGCCTTCCGAGCTAGCGCCAGAGGGCAGCCATGAGGCAAAGCCCTTGCGTCGACAAATCGCTGACAGATGGAACAGCCTCGGGCCCGTTGGCAAAGTAGGTATGGTCGGCGGCATCGCGGCTGCAGCGGTCGGAGGCTTCTTCGCCCTTTCCAACAGCCGCACGACTACAGCCATCCATAAGCGCGATAGCCGCGCCAGCGGCACCGGCCTCCCCGAAGAACAGTTCGTCCATTTCCAAATCGGGTTCAGCGACATGGATTTGGTAGCCGGCGAGTATGTATTTGCGTGCCTTGAATGCGACGGTGATGGGTCCCTACAAGTCATTGACCTCGAAGGCCAACTTGTCTGGGAGAGGTGCTTCGAGTGCCACGGCGAAGGCGTCGACTACTTGGACGAGGAGGAAGCGGCCGAACGGATCGACAGCGGCTACACGCCTCTCCGCACGCCCATCACGTGATCGAGAAGTGCGAAGTAGCCGCAAGGACTGCCAGCGTTCAATGCTCGCGACTGGCACCTCGTTAGCTCAAATGGGTATTCGACTGAGAGGAGACGCTGATCTTGTACCACCCGGACTGAGACTGGGCTCAGGTCTGGATGAGTATTTTACGAGGAGTTGGAGGACGCCTGACTGAGCCACGCGTCAAGAGCCCGACCGATGCCCAGTGAGGCGCCGTACACCCAGCAGGAGAAACCATGACAACCGAAAAGTCGACTGGTACATGCCGCGGCTGCCATCAGGAACGCCAACTAATGCAAGATGGCAAAGTTGGGCACCACAAAATTGACCCTTATGGAGACTGTGACGGATCCAAGCAGTACCCCCTCGGACCCAACCCCATCGGCTGCACCTGGACCGCAACCTACCGCGTGGAAGGACGCGACCACTCCCGCATCCCCTATTACAAAGACCGAGGCACCTATGCCCTGCACGGAACCCTTTCTGAGGCATACACCGAGGCCATGCCCCATGTCCGCGCCTACCTCGCCGAGATGAATAACACCGCAGTCCACAGAATTCACATCGACAGCTTCACAATTCACCCGATCATCCCGGTCACTAAGCGGGAGCGAGAAGACCCATACGGCGTGTACACCAAGCCTGTTCCCGAGTACACGATCCGCAAAGGACACCGCGGCGACAAAGGCTCCACTGGTCACTCCTCCTAACCCCCACCAGCTGCGCCGAATCGAGAACTCACGGAGTCCTGAGTCCAGCGCCAGGCCAAGGTACTGAGTCGGTCAACCCGCTTTAGAAGAGCGCGAGGTTGGATAGCAACGGCCCATGGAGACCTCAGCTCCGTGCAGGCTGCCTTGGTTCATCGCGTCAACCTTGGGGCGGGGTCTCTGCCTTCGAGAGTGCTCCCTGCTCGGCGTCGAAGACGGCCAGCAGACGGGAAGGTTGGACATGCAGGCCGCGAGCAAGGTTAATCAAGGTTGTCAAGCTTGGATTGCGCTGACCATGCTCGATGTAGACCACTCCGCGGAAGCTCAGGCCACTATGGGCTGCCAGCTCTTCCAGCGTCATGCCGCGATCTTCACGCATACGCCGAAGGTGCATCCCGAAGGCGTGGAGTACAGGATCGGGCAGGGACGGAGGCACGGCACCGACTTGATCACTCGCGCCTCTTTGACCACCATGAACAGTTGTGCATAATTCTTGCCGTGCCGCATGGTGACAGCTAAGTAGGCCGTGGTCCGTGACCGTTGTCTGGCCGCGCCGAACAGCTTGGAGGTAGTGACATGCCCGCTCAGCGCAGGTACCCGGCCGAGGTCATGGAGCGCGCCGTTCGTATGGTGCTCGACATCCGTACACAGGACCCGGACCGTGTTGGCGTAGTAGGTACCGTCGGTGACCTCATGAAGATCCACCCTGAGGTACTGCGGCATTGGGTTAAGAAGGCCGAGGCCCGTCGTGAACCTACGGTTGAAGTTCCGGCTGACGATCGGCTGCGCCAGCTGGAAGTTGAAGTCCGGGACCTGCGCCGGGCCAATGCAGTTCTCAAGGCAGCCACACTGACATTCATCTCAGAGCTTGAGGTTGCCCAGCCCCACTGACAGTTCAAGGTTTCTCCGCGGGGCGATTAATTCCCCTCACGAAAGGCACGTCTCTGACGGGCCATATCTGCACCACACCACCCCTCTAATATCCGCGTGCCCGATCACCTGTTGAGGACCTCTGAATAGGAAGCCCCAGGTAAACGGTTTCGCTACGCTGGAAGCGCTGGGCTTGCGTCCGCTTTCCACGCAGAAATGTGAGAGTCAGGTCGATGCCCTCAATCTCGCCCTGCCAGCCCTCCGTGACTGCCCGGTTGCGACGCTGGACCAGATCCTGCTCCAGCTCATCCAGCCGGAACAGCATTTTGGGATTGATGCTTAGCATCGGGCAGCGAATGCAGGCATGTTCGTGCGCGCAGGACGTTCCGTAAGGCCGGCCGCAGGACCCCAGCTCGACCCGACGCTTGTCGAAATGCTGTTGGAAGTCGCTCCACTCGTCGGCACTGGGCTCGCGGTATTCGTCCTTGGGCCGCTCGGCCCGACGCCGGGCGAGGAACTGCTGGTACTGACTGATCACGTCCTCGTCGAACACAGCGACGTAACCGCGGGTCGTCCGAATGTCGAGGTGTCCGAGCAGGGCGGCCCCAATGTGGATGGGTAGACCGTTGTTCACCAGCTCTGTGGCGAACAGCCTGCGGAAGTCGTGGGGCGCGAACTTCACCCCCTTGAACTGCGGGTGCGTGACCGCGAGTGTGTCGCAGGCCCGTTTGATCATGCGCCAGATGGTTGTGGTGGACATGCCTCGCTGGATGCCGCCGTGGAACGTTTGAAACAGGTAGGGCAGCTCCTCACTCCAGACCTTTTCGTGCAGGTCGTAGCGGGCGCAGACCGGAACAGTGCCGTGATGGTCACGGTGACGCCGGATGATCTGCGCGATCACGTGGAACAGCTCGGCCGACATGGGAATGACCCGTTCCCGGTCACTCTTGGACGGGGAGATGACCAGCAGGGCCACGACTTCGCCGCTGGATCGCTGGTATTGCCGGACGCTGAGATGCGTCAGCTCGGTCAGTTCCTCGGCCCGCAGGCCGGCCAGCCGCAGGGTCTCGACGACGGCCCACTGCCAGAAGGCATTGTTCTCGTCCCGGGACAGGTGGACGAGTTCGCCGGTGGTGCGGTTCACGGCCCGGATCGGCGGGCGGTTGTGCCGCTGGTCCTTGGTCGAGACCCGCAGCCAGGTGGTCCCGTCGACGGTGAACTCTTCGCCGTTCTCGACCTGCCGGGCGGCTTCAAGCATGGTCCGCAGTCGGTGCCAGGTGTCGTTGACGTACTGGGACAGCACCGGCAGGAGCGGCTGCCGGTCGCGGGTGCGGTTGGCCATGCGCTCTTGCAGCCGACGGCGCCGCAGGTGGAACCAACGCAGGTCAGCGTCTCGGACCGGACAGGGGGCGGACCACTTCGACCAGCGTTCTGGCTCGGCGACGGCCCAGGTCTGAAGATCCAGGTAAAGGGCGCGGACGGCCATCAGCGGCCCGTCGACGTCCAGCCGGGGCTTGCCGTTGGGCAGAACCAGCAGCCATTCCTTCCAGCTGGTGAAGGTCTCTTCCGACAGCCGCAGGTCCTTCTGGTCCGGGTTGATCTCCTCGATCTGCTTCCAGAACACCCTGACCAGCAGGTTGGTCAGCCCGCGCAGCGTGGAGTAGTCCAGTCCGGCGGAGCGTCGGCGGATGTACTCGACCAGGACGTCCCGGACTTCCCGGTTGCGCAGCTGGTGACGGTCGACGGCCTCCTCGACGGAGATCTGCCCGCGGGTCACGGCCGCCCGGAAGCTGCGGGGTGTGGAGGCGGGGAACTGTCCCATGTCGTGCAGGATCGGCCAGGCCAGAGTTCCGGCGTAGGTGCCCGATTCCGAGTTCTCACCGGCCAGGCCATGGGCCCGGGACTCGACGGCGTAGTGCATCAGGGCCTCGGGCGTCAGGTCCTTCAGGTCGATGCCGAAGACGGTCAGCGCGCAGCAGACGTCGAACTTCGCCTTGCTGCGGCGGGCCTGTGCCATCGGCAGCTGGTCGGCTCGCGCGCAGAACTCCTCCAGCCACGGGTCCTTCGCGACGCCGCGGAACCAGGGCGCGTAGTGGAAGAAGCGGTTGCAGCGGAACCCCAGCAGGGTGGGCCGGACCAGCCGCATGGCGAAGGCGTAACCGGCAGCGCGGTTCAGCCGGTTACGCAGCTGCTTGTCGTCGCCGGCAACGTCTCCGACCGGCCGTCCCCCATCGTGTCCGGACGCCTCCCATCGCTCCTGCCAGGTTGCCCCGGAGAACGTGGCGAGGTGTGCAAGGAAGTCCCGCATGGCATTGCGCTGCCTCCACCGCTCCTTCTCCTGCCCGCCCTGCGTGAAGTGCTCGGCAGCGACCGCGACGATCTCCGTGGCCGGTACAGTGCTGAAGTCGCCGAGAGAGCGGGGCGGCTGGGCCGGGGGCGGAGGCGGCGCGGGGGTGATCGCGGTCGGCGCAAAGTTGCCAGCCGAGACGGAGCTGTCGAGTTCGTGGCGGCGGACCCTGTTCGTTGTCGGGCCCTTCAACCGCAGGCTGTTGCCGACCTTACTGCCCGCCACCGAACACCGCCTCGATGTCGTCCGCAGCGTACTGGGTCGGCCATGACGTCGGCTGAACGGGCCGGGAGTAGTGGGCGGCAAGCTTGTCGACCAGGTCGTCCAGGCCGACAACCGTGTAAAGCTCGGTGGTGCTGATATGGGCGTGTCGCAAGATCGTCTGTACTTCCACGAGCGTGAGTTTCGGGTCCCGGGCCATGCGGGTGGCGGCCGTGTGCCGCAGGTCGTGCAGGGTCCAGTTCGAGTCGAGCTTCTCGACGGCCCGCTGGATGATCCGTCGGGCCGCCCAGTAGGTCAGCGGCCGGGGTTTACCTCGCCGGGTCCGCCAGATGAGGGCTCCGTCCGCTGGCAGTCCCGCCTCGTCCAGGTAGGCGGCGAGGTGGGCCAGGGCCTCCGGGGAGGCCGGGACGGGCTGCCGGGCCCGGGTGCCTTTGGTGATCACCCAGAGCTGGCCCTTGGTCCAGTCGACGTCGCCGAGTTCGACGCCCAGCAGTTCCGAGGCGCGGGCGCCGGAGGAGACGTAACAGGCCAGCAGAGCCCGGTCCCGGGTGCATCCCATTTGCGCGAACAGCTCGTTCCACTGCGGGTCGGACATGGCGCGCGGCTGCCGGGCGGTCAGCTTCGGCCGCAATCGGCCCCGCCGGTGCTCGGCCCGGGTTTCCAGGGGCGACCGGTGGGACAGCGCGGCACGGCGAGCGTGGTTCTCCGGGACGGGGTTGAGCACCGGTCCGCGGCCGAAGTGCATGTGGAAGGCGTAGAAGCCGTGGACCACGGTCAGGTTGTGGGCGATGGTCGCCGGTGCATATCCGGCCCGCAGCCTGGGCTTTCCGGTCTTCGGGTTCACCGTTCCGGGCTGGGGACTGCCGGGGCGCCGGCGCTGCCGCTGCGGGTTGCGGGCGTGGCGGAGCCAGCCCACCAGGGCGACGGCTTCCGCCTCGGTGACCTGTTCCCACCCGACGTCCAGGGCCCACAGGACTCGGAACCAGCGCAGCAGGTCGTACGCGTAGCTCCGGCAGGTCTCGGGGCTGGCGTCGCCCAGCATCCGGTCCCGCAGGTACCGGCTGACCGGCTCGACCTCCCGGCCGGCGGCATCGACCACGAACCACGGCAGCGATGGCATCGTACCCGCCACTACCGCCCCCACCCGGGGCATCCGTACCCGTCCGTCGATCAGATCGCCATGAAGCGAAGGAGTCTCATGCATCCCCACATGCTCACCACACACGGCCCTCGACGCGAGCAGATCAACCAGATAGTGCAGTTAACAGACCAGGCGACCCATCCGGCGAGGGTGAGCGGTGCGGCCGCGTGCTCGCCGTACGACCCGACGCAGCGACGGGCCAGGGCCCGCCAGAGGCGCAGCGCGGGTGCCGCCTCGTCCCCCTCCATCCATTCCGCGGCGCGATCACGGGTCGTACGGTCCTGGAGGCCGAGGATCATCGTCGCCGCCTCGTCGTGTCCGAGCAGCAGGTCGTCGCGCAGGTCCTCGGCGGCCGTTCCGGACACGGGCCGGGCCTCCGCGAGGCGTCGCATCACCCGCTGTGCCAGGTGCAGCGTCTCCTGCGCCACCTCCGTGCGGCCGGCGTCGTCGAGGATCCGCGTCACCAGCGGCACGGCCGCCGCGTCCAGGGCGGCTTCCTGCTCGAGGGCCACATCGTTCTCCCGGGGCAGGAGCCTGGCGCGCAGTTCGCCGAGCGTGCCGCGCACCTGGATTCCGGCGTACGTGGCCGCCGCGGCCAGCACGGACGTGCCTGGCAGCCCCATGGGCGTGCCTTCGGCCGGGCAGCAGGCCCGGTCGTCGCAGACGTACGACCAGAAGCGTCCCGCCGAGACGCAGAGCGCCTCGACCACCGGAACGTCCAGGGCGCCGCACTCGACGCGCAGTTGCTGAGCCAGCGGCCGCAGTCGTTCCATCACGTCCTGGCCCGTCTCGCCCGGTGCCGGTTCCTGACAGAGGTAGGCCACCATCTGCTCGGGGCGTGCCCCTCGGCGTTCGCTTCCGATCACCAGGCCGTGGACCAGCTGTCCGGCCGCGGCGGCCCAGTCGTCCGGGTTCGCGGGAACGCCGAGCCGGGCCCGGCCACCGAAACGGCCACGTCCGTCCCGGTCCCGCAGGGCGACCAGGACGATGCTGTCCTCGGGGCGGTATCCGAGCAGGTACGGCAGGGCGTCGGCCAGTTCGGCAGGGGTGCGGAGGGTGACCTGCGGCTCGTCACGGGATTGGTCGTCCGGGAAGCGGGCCGTCCGGCCGGAGTCCTCGAATCCCTCGATGTCACCGTTGTCGGAGGGTCCGGTCGTTTCGCTGTGGTTCGTCATGGCCCGACGATCTCGCGGATCGCGAAGTTCCGCTTTGCCCTGTGGATAACTCTGAGCAGGGACGCGTCACCGGGCACTCGGCGACCGCGCCCCTTCCTCCCGTACGTCCGGCTGTCAGTCCCGTCCTGTTGTATGGAACGCATGGAGCACACGAGCAACGCGGATCTCCGGACAGCCGCCGACGCGGTCCTCGCCCGCCTCGTCGGGGACGCGTCCGAAAGCGCCCGACTGCGGGACGACCAGTGGCGGGCGATCGAGGCACTGGTCGCCGAGGGGCGCCGGGCCCTGGTCGTCCAGCGCACGGGGTGGGGCAAGTCGGCGGTCTATTTCGTGGCGACCGCCCTGCTGCGCGAGCGCGGAGCGGGCCCCACCGTGATCGTCTCCCCGCTGCTCGCGCTGATGCGCAACCAGGTCGAGGCGGCGGCGCGGGCCGGCATTCGCGCCCGGACGATCAACTCCTCCAACACCGAGGACTGGGACGCGATCCAGGACGAGATCGCCGCCGGTGAGGTCGACGTGCTGCTGGTGAGTCCCGAGCGGCTCAACAACCCGGACTTCCGTGACCAGGTGCTGCCCAAGCTCTCCGCCGCGACCGGACTGCTCGTGGTGGACGAGGCCCACTGCATCTCCGACTGGGGCCACGACTTCCGTCCGGACTACCGGCGACTGCGCACGATGCTCACCGACCTCCCGCCCGGCGTACCGGTCCTGGCCACCACTGCCACGGCCAACGCCCGGGTGACCGCCGACGTGGCGGAGCAGCTCGGCACCGGGGGCACCTCGGACGCGCTGGTGCTGCGCGGACCACTGGACCGGGAGAGCCTCAGCCTCGGCGTGCTGCGGCTCTCCGACGCCGCGCACCGGATGGCATGGCTCGCCGACCACCTCGACCGGCTCCCGGGCTCCGGGATCATCTACACGCTCACCGTGGCCGCCGCCGAGGAGGTCACCGCCTTCCTCCGGCACCGCGGCCACACCGTCGCCTCCTACACCGGCAAGACCGAGAACGCGGACCGGCAGCAGGCCGAGGACGATCTGCTCGCCAACCGGGTCAAGGCACTGGTCGCCACGTCGGCGCTGGGCATGGGCTTCGACAAGCCCGACCTGGGGTTCGTGGTGCACCTGGGCTCCCCTTCCTCGCCCATCGCCTACTACCAGCAGGTCGGCCGTGCCGGACGCGGTGTCAAGCATGCCGAGGTGCTCCTCCTGCCGGGCAAGGAGGACGAGGCGATCTGGGAGTACTTCGCCTCGCTGGCCTTCCCGTCGGAGGACCTGGTGCGCCGCACCCTCGACATCCTCGGGGGCGCCGAGCGGCCGCTCTCCCTGCCCGCCCTGGAGCCGTTGGTGGAGCTGCGCCGCTCCCGCCTGGAGACCATGCTCAAGGTCCTCGACGTGGACGGCGCGGTGAAGCGGGTCAAGGGCGGCTGGATCGCGACCGGGCAGCCGTGGGCGTACGACTCCGAGCGGTACGACTGGGTGGCGCGGCAGCGCAAGGCCGAGCAGCAGGCGATGCGCGACTACGCCTCGACGAGCGAGTGCCGGATGGAGTTCCTGCAACGCCAGTTGGACGACGAGGGGGCCAAGCCCTGCGGTCACTGCGACAACTGCGCGGGGCCGCGCTTCACCGCGGACACCTCCGCCGGCAGCCTCGACGCCGCGCGGGTCGATCTGGGCCGGGCGGGCGTGGAGGTGGAGCCGCGCCGCATGTGGCCGACCGGTCTGCCGGCGATCGGGGTGGACCTCAAGGGGCGCATTCCGGCCGGGGAACAGGCCTCGACCGGCCGGGCCCTGGGCCGGCTGTCCGACATCGGCTGGGGCAACCGGCTGCGGCCCATGCTCTCGGCGCAGGCGCCGGACGGCCCGGTACCGGACGATGTCGCCCAGGCCGTCGTGACAGTACTGGCCGACTGGGCCAAGGGGCCGGGCGGCTGGGCTCCGGGCGCCGCCGACGGACGGCCCCGGCCGGCGGGTGTGGTGACGATCGCCTCGCGGACCCGGCCTCAGCTGATCCACTCCCTGGGGGCGCGCATCGCCCAGGTCGGGAGGCTGCCGTTGCTCGGTTCGGTCGAGTACACGGGCGAGGCGCCCGCGGCGTCCCGCAGCAACAGCGCGCAGCGGCTCAAGGTACTCGACGGCGCGCTGACGGTGCCGCCGGCGCTCGCCGCCACCCTGGACGGTCTTGACGGCCCGGTTCTGCTCGTGGACGACTGTACTGAGACCGGCTGGACCCTCGCGGTGGCGGCCCGACTACTGCGCCGCGCGGGCGCGCGGGAGGTGTTGCCACTGGTCCTGGCCGTGCAGGGATGAGACCCGGCCGTGAGTGCGCTTCGCGGGGCGGCGGCCTCGCGCGGCCGCCGGTGGTACGTTCCGTGCGTCACCCGGCCGCGCTCTGGGTAGGGATATAGGACGCGCATCATCCGATAACGGTCGTCGGTCCCAATTGCTCGTTGCCGCATCCCAGTTCGACAGGAAGAATTGAAGTCCGCTCCCCGCACGGCTCGTCCGTGATCCGGCAGGGCTTCACTGCGGTGCGCGCTCCCCGAACCCGACCCCGCCCGCAGTGTGGGCGCGCAGCCGAAGGGAGGAACGTGACCTTCGGATTCGCTCCGTCCTCGACGGCACCCTTGTCGTCGTCCGCCTCAACCGCCACTCGTATGCTCGAACCGGCGGAGTGGGCCGCCGCCGGAATCCCATTGCTGCGCAATCCGCGAGAGGTCGTCAGCGGACTCCATACGCGACACCGCCCGGGTCCCGCGACCGCGATCGTGGCCGTGCTCGATCCCGACGAACGAGTGCGTGCCAGCGCCTCGTTCACCGGCCACCGGGCCGCGGCCGACGGCTGGATGTTCCGCAACGCGCTGCTCGCCCAGCTGCGCCGCGTCATCCCGCACGACCTGCGGCGCCGCACTCCTGTGCGCACCGCCGTGCTGCTCTACTGCCGTGAGGGCGACGCGCGTTGGACGGAGGAGGACGGTGCGTGGATGTGGGGCCTGCGGGACGCGTGCACGTTGCACGGGCTGCGCTGCGGCGCGTACATCACGCTGACCCGGGACGGATGGCAGGTCCTCGGCGAGGGCCGTGGCGGCCGTCGGCCCAACGCGGACTCGGCACCGGAGCCGTTCGCCACGTCTCAGGCACCGCTCCCGCCACCGCGTACCGGCGGCGTCGCCTCGGACGTACTGCGTCGCGCAGCGGCCCGCTGAGCCCCACGGGCACGGTGCACCAGAGCACCGCGCCACGAAGTCCCGTACCGCGTCAGGTCCGTGGAGGAGCCTGACCACGGACCCACGGGTGCGACGAGCACGGCGGCCACCGGGGACGACGAGGCCCACACCATGCGGGGCCGGCCGAGCGGCCCCGCATCGCATCGGTGTCCGCCACCCCGGCCGAACAGGCTCAGACCCCAGCGCCCAGCAACGAGTTGATGCGCTCCGGGTCACCGCAGACGATCAGCAGGGCGCCGGCGCGGGCGTGCGCCGCGGACAGGGCGGTGACGGCGGAGGCCTCGGGGCCACCGTTGAGCGCCACCACGACCACCGGCCGGGACGTGGCACGGCTCGCGACGGCGGCGTCCGCGTAGAAGACGTCGTCGCCCGCGTCGTGCTGCGCCCAGTAGGCCGCGTCGCCGAAGGAGAGTTCGTGGGCGGCCCACGGGTGCGGATCGCCAGTGGTGATCACCAGCACGTCACCGGGGGTGCGGCCGGAGTCCAGCAGCAGGTCCACGGCCTCCTCGGCCGCGTCGAGCGCGCCCTCGGGAGAAGCCGGGATGAGCTGGATCTGCGCGGTGGCCGGGGCGGCGGCCGGAGCAGCCGGGCCCGAGGGGCCAGGCTTGGCGGCTGCCGAGTCACGCGACGCGCGTTGCGCCGGCGGCGCCGGTCGCGCGGGACCGGGACGGCCGGGGCGCGGCGGAGCCGCGGGGCGGGGGCCGGGTACGGGGCGGGGGGTCGGCGCGGTGCGGCCGCTGGCCGGAGTGGCGCGGGGACCCTGGGCCTTCTCGTGAATCTGAGGCTCCTCGGGAATGAGAGGCATGGGCTGATATTTATCAAACGTTGGTGCGGCTCGCGTCGGCGGGTGGCACGTGCCTGCGAGCGGAGCGGTCAGAAATCGAATCCGAGCTGGCCCTCGATTTCCGGAACGCTTCCGTCCACCCAACTGCGGACCTTCTTGAGGTGCCGCCACTGGGGCAGCGCATCAAGATACGCCCACGACAACCGGTGGTGCGGAGTGGGCCCCCGCTCCTCCAGTGCGGCCTTGTGCACGGGAGACGGGTACCCGGCGTTGTCCGCGAAAGCGAAGTCTGCATGGTCGATGCCCAGTTCGGCCATCATTTTGTCGCGCTGGACCTTGGCGAGCACCGAGGCCGCCGCGACAGCCACGCAGGACTGGTCACCCTTGATCACCGTACGGACCTTCCAGGGCGCCCCGAGGTAGTCGTGCTTGCCGTCGAGGATGACGGCGTCGGGGCGGACCGGCAGGCCCTCCAGAGCTCGCACCGCCGCCAGTCGAAGCGCCGCGGTCATCCCCATGGCGTCGATCTCCTCCGGCGAGGCGTGCCCCAGGGCGTGAGACGTCACCCAAGTCCGCAGTTCCTCGGCGAGTTCGGTGCGGCGCTTGATGGTGAGCAGCTTGGAGTCGGTGAGGCCCACCGGGGGCCGTCGCAAGCCGGTGACCGCGGCACAGACCGTGACCGGTCCGGCCCACGCGCCGCGCCCCACCTCGTCGACACCGGCAATGATCTTCGCTCCGGTCGTAGCGCGGAGTGAGCGCTCGACAGTGTGGGTAGGCGGTTCGTAGGGCATGACGCCCTTAGCCTACGCCGCCCCGAACCGCCGACGACACCCCGGTTCCCCGAGAGCGGCGGGGATCCACGCCGGCCGGGGATCAGGCGCCGTCGGGCCGCAGCAGCGGCACCATCATCCGGTCGATCATTTCCTCGATCTCCCGGTCCGTCCATTCGCTTCCACAAATCTTGGAGCGGTACATCATCATTGCCGGGATGGCGTCGAAGACGTATGCGTTCGCCGCGTCACTCCGGACTTCACCCCGCTCTATCCCACGGGTGATGACCTCGCGGAGCATGGCGAGGGTCGGCTCGATCACGCCCTCGAAGATCACCGCATGGAAGCGCTCCGCCTGCACGCTGTCGCATTCGTGAATAACTGATCGCAGGGCGAACCCCGGGCGCGAGAACATCGCGTCGCGCGCTCTGCGACAGAGCGCCAGCAGGTCGTCGCGCACACTTCCCAGGTCCGGCACCGTGTCGAAGCGCGGCAGCCCGGACCGCAGCGCGTCCGCGACGAGATCCTCCTTGGACGGCCAGCGGCGGTAGACGGCCGCCTTGCCGGTCTGTGCGCCGGCGGCCACGCCCTCCATCGTGAGGCCGTTCCAGCCGACGGTTCCGAGCTGCTCCAGCGCGGCGTCGAGGATCGCGCGTTCGAGGACCGCGCCACGCCGACGGGAGGGCGGCGTCTGGGCGGAGGCGGCCACCCAGTGCGAAGCAACCATGACCAAGGTCTCCAATGAGCGGGGACAACGGGTTTTCGGGGACGAGAGGCGTGCCGGGCGGCCACAGCGGGGGACGGACCGCACGACACCCCAACAAGTGAACGCTTGCGTTCACTGTCCGGGAGTCACTAACGTTTGAGCAGCAGTGAACGCGAGCGTTCACTAATTCGTTCGTGGGGGACACATAGTGACAACCTCTCTGATACCGGACCGGAAACCGGGGGCCGCCCGCCGGGAGGGGCGCCCCGGCATCGCGCTCACGGTCATCGCGGCCTGCCAACTCATGGTGGTACTCGACGCGACGATTGTGAACATCGCCCTCCCGCACATTCAAGAAGCGCTCAGCTTCAGCACCACCGACCTCACCTGGGTCGTCAGCGCCTACACGCTCACCTTCGGCGGTCTGCTGCTGCTCGGCGGCCGGGCCGGTGACATTCTCGGCCGGCGCCGGGTCTTCATGACCGGCATCCTGCTGTTCACCTTCGCCTCGCTGCTCGGCGGCTTCGCCCAGGAACCCTGGCAGCTGCTGGCGGCTCGTGTGCTGCAAGGCGTGGGCGGCGCGATCGCGTCGCCCACGTCGCTGGCCCTCATCACCACCACCTTCCCCGAAGGACCGGAACGCAACCGGGCCTTCGGTGTCTTCGCGGCCGTGTCGGCGGGCGGCGGCGCCATCGGTCTGCTGGCGGGCGGCATGCTCACCGAGTGGCTCGACTGGCGATGGGTCCTGTTCGTCAACGTGCCCATCGGCGTACTGATCGCCGTGCTCACCCCGCTGTACATCAACGAGTCCGAACGGCACTCCGGCCGCTTCGACATAGCCGGGGCGGTGACCTCGACGGCGGGTATGGCCTCCCTCGTCTACGGCTTCATCCGCGCCGCGGACGAGGGCTGGCGGGACGACCTGACCATCGGTTCCTTCGCGGCCGCCGTTGTCCTGCTGCTGGCCTTCGTGTTCATCGAGCGGCGGGCCAAGGAGCCGATCACCCCGCTGAGGATGTTCGCCGACCGCAACCGCGCCGGCACGTACGTGATCATGCTGAGCCTGGCCGCGGCGATGTTCGGCATGTTCTTCTACATCGTGCTGTTCGTGCAGAACGTACTGGGCTACACCCCGATCGAAGCCGGCCTGGCCTTCCTGCCGGTCACGGTGGTGATCGCACTGGGTGCGGGCCTGTCCCAGCGGTTCCTGCCGGTCTTCGGCCCCAAGCCCTTCATGATCGCGGGCTCGACGCTCGCCGCGATCGGACTCGGCTGGCAGGCCCTGATCAGCTCCGACAGCTCGTACGTCGGCGGTGTCCTCGGCCCGATGCTGATCTTCGGATTCGGCATGGGGCTGAACTTCGTGACGCTGACACTGACCGCCGTCTCCGGGGTCGCCCAGCACGAGGCGGGCGCCGCGTCCGGTCTGCTCAACACGAGTCAGCAGGTGGGCGGATCGATCGGCCTCGCCATCCTGACGACGGTCTTCGGCACGGCCAGCAAGAACGAGGCGGAGAAGCAGGTGCCGGACTTCCTCGCCGACGGCTCGGCGGAGCAGAAGGCGGAGTTCGCCCGGACACAGCAGCTGCCGGCCCCCTGGGGGCACGACGTGCTGGCGCAGGGCATCTCGGCGGCCTTCATCCCGGCCGCGGCCATGGCAGTCCTCGCCCTCGCCACGGCGTGGCTGGTGATCCGGGTGCGCAAGAGCGACCTGGAGGCCCTGTCCGGCTCCGCCGGTCCGGGGATCGGCTGACGCCGCGGTACCGGCGGCCGGGCGGATAGCGTCCGCGGGCGGCACACCTGCCCGCCGCCCGGCCGACCGGTACCGGTCCGCTCCGCGCTCCCCCGCCCGCGTGCTCGGCCGCGTGAGGAACACCAGGAGCGGCAGCGCGACAAGCAACAGCCACAGCACTTCCATGCCCCGCTTCCCCCTTCCCACGGCACCCCGACCCCCTACGAAGCTGCTGCCTCGCACGGCGGATGTCATGAGAACGGGCAGCGGTCACGCAGAGTTCCCGGCATGCACGGAGCGTGGCTATGCGGTCGTGGCCATCCACCCGGGCAGAGCCTCGACCCGCTCCGCCCAGCCGGCCGGCGGCGCACCCGCCTCGCCCGCGGCGACCACGCCGCCCACGATGGCGCACGTGGTGTCCACGTCCCCGCCGACCTGGGCGGTCGTCCAGAAGGCTCGCTCGTAGTCCCCGAGGGCCCGCGCGGCCGACCAGAGAGCGAAGGGAACGGTGTCGTGGGCGGTGGTACGCCTGCCGCAGCCCAGCACGGCCGCGACCGTCGCGGCGTCGCCGTAGTCGAGCATGTCCCGGGCCCGTCGCAACCCGGCCCCGACCGCGCTCTTCGGCACCAGCGCGATCACGCCGTCCAGAAGCGCGTGCGCGGTGGGAGGCCCGCCGGGGTCCGCGGCCAGCGCGGCAGCGGCGGCGACCGCCATGGCGCCGACCACCGCCTCACGGTGCTGGTGCGTGGGGTAGGCGGAGATCTCCGCCTGATGGGTGGCCTGTTCCGGGTCGTCCGCGTACCAGGCACCCAGCGGGGCGATGCGCATCGCCGCACCGTTGCCCCAGGATCCCTGGCCGTTGAACAGCGCGGCGGCGAGCTCCCGCCAGTCGCCGCCCTCACGGACCAGGCGCAGCAGCCGGTTGACCGCGGGGCCGTAGCCGCGGTCGAAGTCGTGGTGGTGGGCGAAGGAGAGGGCCAGCGCGTCCTGGTCGATGCGGTGGTGGGTGGCCAGGACGGAGACCACGGAACAGGCCATTTCCGTGTCGTCCGTCCACTGCCAGGTGCCGGGCGGCAACGCACGGTCCTTGAGCAGCGGGTAGTTCGCGGGCACGAAGAACTGTGAGCCGAGCGCGTCTCCCACCGACAGTCCGCGCAGGCTGGAGAGGGCGCGGTCCAGGCGCCCCTCGAAGGTTGAATGAGCGGTCATCGCCTCGCCACTCTAGCCGGTGATCCCGTACGGTTCCGGATCTCGCCAGCGTTCGAAGGGCCGGTCAAGACCGTACTTGCCGTCCTCACCGAGAACGAGCATCCGCATCTCGCCGTTCCCGGGGTTCGAGAGCGACTCGAACTCCGCGACCGTCCAGTGGAACCACCGCATGCAGAACAGCCGCATGGCCAGACCGTGGGTGACCAGGAGGACGTTCGGAGGATGGTCGGGGTCCTCGAAACTCCGGAACAGGCTCTCCAGGAAGCCACCGACCCGGTCGTACACGTCGGCACCGGACTCGCCCTGGGCGAAGCGGTAGAAGAAGTGGCCGTAGGCGTCCCGGTAGGCCTTCTGCAGGCGCACGTCGTCACGGTCCTGCCAGTTCCCCCAGTCCTGCTCACGCAGCCGGGGCTCCTCCCGGATCCGTATCAGCCCCGGATCCAGGTGGAAGGCGTGCAGCGTCTGATGCGTGCGGCGGTACGGGGAGACGTACACACTGACCCGCTCACGGCCGAACACCTCGCGCAGCGCCCTCCCGGTCTCCTCCGCCTGCGCCCGGCCCTGCTCGGTGAGGGCGAGGGCGTGGTCGGGTTCGCGCTCGTACACGGAGTCGTCGACGTTGCCGGTCGACTCGCCGTGCCGTACCAGAACGATGCGCCGTGGTCGTGCCATGCCTTGCACCCTAGATCGAGACGGGGCGAACCAAGCACTCGCAGGGGCCCCGTACGGCGTACGTCACACACTTCTCACACCGCCGCCGTCAGGGCCCGCACACCGGCACGGGGTGCCGGCCGGGCCCTCAGACGGTCCAGGAGGGTTCCAGCTGCACGATGTCCCCCGTCAGGGCCGCGATGTCGGCCTCCGTCTGGGCGCGCAGGGCGAGCCGCTCCACCCGCTCGGTGCGGTACTTGCCGTGCTCGGCGGCCGACCGCCACATGGACAGCACCAGGTACTCGTTCCCCGGCGCCTCGCCGAACAGCCCGCGGATCATGCCGGGCGAGCCGGCCATCGCCGGGTTCCAGACCTTCTCCTGCATGAGGACGTAGTGCTCGGCCCGCTCCTCGTGCACGCGGCAGAGCGCCACCCGCAGCAGGTCGGCGTCCGTGAAGCGGGGTTCGAACCCGGTTTTCACGTCGAAGCGGTAGTCGAAGAGCCTGACCTGCGCGTCCTTGAAGGTGCCCGCCTGCGCCGAGGCCAGCCGGTCGTGGGAGCGGGCCATGAAGGAGTCGTAGAAGGCACGGCTCTCCCAGAAGGCGAAGACGTGCGCCACGTCCGGGCGTCCCCGGCTCCAGCCGCCCCCCTGCCCCCGAAAACCCGGCTCCCCCGGAAGCCCCGCCCACTTTCGCTGCCCCCGCTCGAACCCCCGGCGGTCCACCACGGTGCAGCGAATCCACTTGACCAGCACCGCGCCATCGTAAGGCCAGGAACGTGGCACCGGTCACTGTCCGGCGGACCGCTTGCCACCGCCGGAGTCGCTGTGCGTGGCAGGATGGACAACCGGCCGTCACCGCTCGGCAGTTGAGGTGGCCGGGCAGGGGCGGGGTACCTGGAAGGGGAAGTCTGTGAACGGCCTCAGCAAAGGCATGGGCAAGGTCGAGGTCGCGCTGCGGTGGGATCCGAACCCGGCGGGGCAGCCACCCGCCGACCTGGACGTCGTCGCCGGGACCTACTCGGCCGAGGACCCGTACGGTGCTCCCGTCTACGTGGTGCACCACGACAGCCGCTCCCCCGACGGCACCATCTATCTCGACCGGGACAGCCAGGACGGCAAGGGCTTCGGCTACGACGAGGTCATGACCCTGGAGCTGGAGCGGCTCGACGCGCGGTACGCGCGCGTGGTGGTCGGGGTCGCGATCCAGCAGCGCACCGAGGACCGGACCTTCGGCGACGTGACCAACCCGGGCCTGCGCATCCGGGAGGGCTACACCGACCTGGCCACGGACGACTTCGGCGGAGTCCCCGGCGCGACCGCGGCGACGGTCGCGGAGTTCGTGCGGGACGAGACGGGGGCTTGGGAGTTCCGGGCCGGCGTCCACGGTTTCGAGGGCGACCCAGCGGCCTTCGCCGCCACCATGGGCGCGGTGCGCCGCTCCTGACGGCGCGCGTGCATGAGTAAGGGGCGTCCACCAGGGTGGACGCCCCTTACTCATTGAGCGCTACAGAGCACTACGGGTCAGCTGCAGCCGCTCGTCGAGCCGCAGCCCTCGCAGATGTAGCAGGAGCCGGCGCGCTGCATCTTCGTTCCGCAGGAGAAGCACAGCGGGGCGTCGGCCTGGATGCCCAGCTGCATCTCCACCAGCTCGGCGCTGGTGTGCGCCTGCTGCGGAGCGGGCTTGGCCGCCTCGACCTCGGCCTTCGGCGTGACGACGGCCTTCAGCTCCTGGGCGCGCGGCGCCGACTGGGCCAGGCCCTCGACGTCGAGCTCGTCGTCGGACGGCTCGTACGAGCCGGTCTCCAGGTGGCGCTGGCGCTCCTCGGCGGAGTGGATGCCGAGCGCGGAACGCGTCTCGAAGGGCAGGAAGTCCAGCGCCAGGCGGCGGAAGATGTAGTCGACGATCGACTGCGCCATCCGCACGTCCGGGTCGTCCGTCATGCCGGCCGGCTCGAAGCGCATGTTGGTGAACTTCGAGACGTACGTCTCCAGCGGCACGCCGTACTGGAGGCCGACGGAGACCGCGATGGAAAAGGCGTCCATCATGCCCGCGAGGGTCGAGCCCTGCTTGGACATCTTCAGGAAGACCTCGCCGAGACCGTCGTCCGGGTAGGAGTTGGCGGTCATGTAGCCCTCGGCGCCGCCGACGGTGAAGGACGTGGTGATGCCGGGGCGTCCCTTCGGCAGGCGCTTGCGGACCGGGCGGTACTCGACGACCTTCTCGACCGTCTCGCGGATGGCCGCCTCGGTCTTCTCGGTGATCTCCGCCTTCTCCTGCTCCTTCTTCTTGGCGGAGAGGGGCTGGCCGACCTTGCAGTTGTCGCGGTAGATGGCGAGCGCCTTGACGCCCATCTTCCACGCCTCGAAGTAGACCTCTTCGACGTCCTCGACGGTCGCCGACTCCGGCAGGTTGACCGTCTTGGACAGGGCGCCGGAGATCCACGGCTGGATGGCGGCCATCATTCGGACGTGGCCCATCGCGGAGATGGAGCGCTCGCCCATGGCGCAGTCGAACACCTCGTAGTGCTCGTGCTTGAGACCGGGGGCGTCGATCACGTTGCCGTGCTCGGCGATGTGGGCGACGATCGCCTCGATCTGCTCCTCCTGGTAGCCCAGGCGGCGCAGGGCCTGCGGGACGGTGCCGTTGACGATCTGCATCGAGCCGCCGCCGACCAGCTTCTTGAACTTGACCAGGGCGAGGTCGGGCTCGAGGCCGGTGGTGTCGCAGGACATCGCGAGACCGATGGTGCCGGTCGGGGCGATGACGGACGCCTGGGAGTTGCGGAAGCCGTTCTTCTCGCCGAGGCGCAGCACGTCCTGCCAGGCCTCCGTGGCGGCGGCCCAGACCGGCGTGTCCAGGTCGTCCATGCGGACGGCCTTGGCGTTCTCGTCGGAGTGCTGCTTCATGACCCGCAGGTGCGGCTGCGCGTTGCGGGCGTAGCCGTCGTACGGGCCGACGATCGCGGCGAGTTCGGCGGAGCGCTTGTACGACGTGCCGGTCATCAGGGAGGTGATGGCGCCGGCCAGGGCGCGGCCGCCGTCGGAGTCGTACGCGTGGCCGGTCGCCATCAGCAGGGCGCCGAGGTTGGCGTAGCCGATGCCGAGCTGGCGGAAGGCGCGGGTGTTCTCGCCGATCTTCTGCGTCGGGAAGTCCGCGAAGCAGATGGAGATGTCCATGGCGGTGATGACGAGCTCGACGACCTTCGAGAAGCGCTCGACGTCGAAGGACTGGTTGCCCTTGCCGTCGTCCTTCAGGAACTTCATCAGGTTCAGCGAGGCGAGGTTGCAGGACGTGTTGTCCAGGTGCATGTACTCGCTGCAGGGGTTCGAGCCGTTGATGCGGCCGGACTCCGGGCAGGTGTGCCAGTGGTTGATGGTGTCGTCGTACTGGATGCCCGGGTCGGCGCAGGCCCAGGCGGCCTCGGCCATCTTGCGGAAGAGCGCCTTGGCGTCGACCTCCTCGATGACCTCGCCGGTCATGCGGGACGTCAGGCCGAACTTGCCGCCGTCCTGCACGGCCTTCATGAACGTGTCGTTCACGCGGACCGAGTTGTTGGCGTTCTGGTACTGGACGGACGTGATGTCGTCGCCGCCCAGGTCCATGTCGAAGCCCGCGTCGCGCAGGGCGCGGATCTTCTCCTCCTCCTTGACCTTGGTCTCGATGAAGTCCTCGATGTCGGGGTGGTCGACGTCGAGGATGACCATCTTGGCGGCGCGGCGGGTGGCGCCGCCGGACTTGATGGTGCCGGCGGAGGCGTCGGCGCCGCGCATGAAGGAGACCGGGCCGGAGGCGTTGCCGCCGGAGGAGAGCAGCTCCTTGGAGGAGCGGATGCGGGACAGGTTCAGGCCGGCGCCCGAGCCGCCCTTGAAGATCATGCCCTCTTCCTTGTACCAGTCGAGGATCGACTCCATGGAGTCGTCGACGGACAGGATGAA
Source organism: Streptomyces sp. M92 (assembly GCF_028473745.1). Taxonomy (NCBI): domain Bacteria; kingdom Bacillati; phylum Actinomycetota; class Actinomycetes; order Kitasatosporales; family Streptomycetaceae; genus Streptomyces; species Streptomyces sp. M92. The sequence continues at coordinate 3,744,655 of NZ_CP101137.1, read as the reverse complement.
GCAGGCGGAGACCTGCTGCGGCTGGGGCGTGCCGACGTTGAACCAGACCGGGCTGTTGAAGCTGAAGATCTGGTGCAGGAGGGCGTAGGCCAGCTCGTGCTCGAAGATCTCGGCGTCGGCGGGCGAGGCGAAGTACTTGTGGTCCTCACCGGCCTTCCGGTACGTCTTCACGATGCGGTCGATGAGCTGCTTCAGGCTCACCTCGCGCTGCGGGGTGCCGACGGCGCCCCGGAAGTACTTGCTGGTGACGATGTTGACCGCGTTCACCGACCAGAATTCGGGGAACTCGACGCCACGCTGCTCGAAGTTGACCGAGCCGTCGCGCCAGTTGGTCATGACGACGTCACGACGCTCCCAGGCCACCTCGTCGTAGGGGTGGACGCCGGGAGTGGTGTGGACGCGCTCGACACGGAGTCCCTTGCCCGCCTTGGTGCCCTTGGCGCGGGAACTCCGTGCCGGACCGCTCGCCGTCTCTGTCATGCCGCCTCCCTGTACGGGCGAAAACGCCCTGAAGTGCCCCGATTGTTCCCGTGGGCACGGTGTTCTGTCTGGTGTCGCGGGCGTCTCTCGCTCCGCCCGCGACAGGTCTTCTCGTTCGCCGTCGACCGGCCGGGCCCGGGCGCCGAAGTCCGGGTCCGGCCCGCCGGTCAGTCGGCGGCGCCTGCGGGCTCGGGGACCTGTGCCGCCCCCGTGGACCCGCGGTCGTTCTCCTGGCTCCCCGCACCGGCGTCGCCGTCGCCGTCCGCGCCGGGGCGCCCCGTCGTCTCCCTGAGCTCCGCGATCGCGGCCTCGAAGTCGTCGAGCGAGTCGAACGCCCGGTAGACGGAGGCGAACCGCAGATAGGCGACCAGATCGAGTTCCTGCAGCGGGCCGAGGATGGCCAGCCCCACGTCGTGGGTGGTCAGCTCGGCACTTCCGGTGGCCCGCACCGCTTCCTCGACCCGCTGGCCGAGCTGCGCGAGCGCGTCCTCGGTGACGGGCCGGCCCTGGCAGGCCTTGCGCACGCCGTTGATCACCTTGGTGCGGCTGAACGGTTCGGTGACCCCGGACCGCTTCACCACCATGAGCGAGCACGTCTCCACGGTCGTGAAACGACGGGAGCAGTCGGGACACTGGCGGCGCCTGCGGATCGACGTGCCGTCGTCGGTGGTGCGGCTGTCGACGACACGGCTGTCGGGGTGCCTGCAGAAGGGGCAGTGCATGTACTCCGAACCCTCCTCACAGCAGACCCATTAGCCACAAAGGGCCCTTCAGACCCCTCGAAGCAGCCCCAAGCATAGGCGATCGCGGCGGGCCCGAAGACCCGGGGGACCACAACTTGTGGGCTGCTCCCGCAATCCAACCACTAGATGTGGGGATTGGCTCACACATACACGCCCTGCACGCGTGTCGCGCCAATCCGTACGGAACCCGTACGGCCGCCACGGCCCCGCGGTCACTCACACGCGCCCGCACACGCATCTGCGGCCACACCCGCATGCACGCACATGCACACGCACGGCCGTATCCGGCGAGGGCATGCGGAGATACCGTGGCCGCCGCGGGGAGGGGGAGTGGGACTACCGCACAGATGGACGGACCCGCCCCGTCGAACGGGATGCCGGATGGCAGACTGGGGCGACACCTCCGAGGTTGTCGCCACGGCGGTGAAGAGTACAGCAATGAGCGCTTTTGTCCGTCGGGCGCCGCGGTAGCTATACACCCAGACATACGATCCAGGCGAGCGATTCCCGTTTTTTCACTCGAACGTGTGTTTGGCGCAACCTTTCGAAAGCTACTACCGTTGGGCAGCAGGGAGACCATCGAGAGGGGCCGACGTGACCACCACCGCCGACAGTGCCGCCATCACTGCCCAGGACCGCCCCCAGGGCCGACCTGAGCCGATGCACGCCATGAGCGACGCCGCGACTCCAGAGGGGCACAAGCGCTCCCTGCCGGGCCGCCCTCCGGGCATCCGGGCGGACAGCTCGGGACTGACCGACCGCCAGCGCCGGGTGATCGAAGTCATCCGCGACTCGGTGCAGCGGCGCGGCTACCCGCCGTCGATGCGGGAGATCGGCCAGGCCGTCGGCCTTTCCAGCACCTCCTCCGTCGCGCACCAGCTGATGGCACTCGAGCGCAAGGGTTTCCTGCGCCGCGACCCGCACCGCCCGCGCGCCTACGAGGTACGCGGCTCCGACCAGGCCGCCTCCGTGCAGCCCACGGACACCGCCGGCAAGCCCGCCGCGTCGTACGTCCCGCTCGTCGGGCGCATCGCGGCCGGTGGTCCGATCCTCGCCGAGGAGTCCGTCGAGGACGTCTTCCCCCTGCCCCGACAGCTGGTCGGCGACGGCGAGCTGTTCGTCCTGAAGGTCGTCGGCGACTCGATGATCGAGGCCGCCATCTGCGACGGCGACTGGGTCACGGTCCGCCGCCAGCCGGTCGCCGAGAACGGCGACATCGTGGCCGCGATGCTCGACGGCGAAGCCACCGTCAAGCGCTTCAAGCGGGAGGACGGCCATGTGTGGCTGCTCCCGCACAACGCGGCGTACGAGCCGATCCCGGGTGACGACGCGACCATCCTCGGCAAGGTGGTGGCCGTACTGCGCCGCGTCTGAGCGCCACGGCGGGCGGGTACGCGACACCAGCGACCCGCCGACCCGACCGGGCCCCGGAACCTCTGCGCCGGTTCCGGGGCCCCGCGCTGTGCGGCGGCCGCACAGCGCGGGCCCGGTCGCTCAGTCGCCCTCGGACTCCGTCCGCCGGGCCGCCGCGTCGATCGCGGCGAGCGACTTGCGGACCTGATTGCGGTCCGTGGTGAACCAGAAATCGGGCAGTGAGGCCTTCAGATAGCTCCCGTACCGCGCCGTGGCCAGCCGCTGGTCCAGTACGGCGACCACACCTCGGTCGCCCGACGCCCGCACGAGACGCCCCGCGCCCTGCGCCATCAGCAGCGCGGCGTGCGTGGCGGCGACCGCCATGAAGCCGTTGCCGCCGGCCTCCTCCACCGCCTTCTGGCGGGCGCTCATCAAGGGGTCGTCCGGCCGCGGGAACGGGATCTTGTCCATCACGACCAGCTGACAGCTGGGCCCGGGGACGTCCACGCCCTGCCAGAGCGACAGCGTGCCGAAGAGGCAGGTCTCCGGGTCGGCGGCGAAGTTCTTGATCAGCTCGCCGAGCGTCTCCTCGCCCTGGAGCAGGATCGGGTACTCCGGGATCCGGGAGCGCAGCTCCTCGGCGGCCAGCTGGGCCGCACGCATCGAGGAGAACAGGCCCAGCGTGCGTCCGCCGGCCGCCTGGATCAGCTCGGTGAGCTCGTCGAGCATGTCACCGCGGTCGCCGTCCCGGGCGGGGCGGGCCAGGTGCTTGGCGACGTACAGGATGCCCTGCCTGGGGTAGTCGAAGGGCGAGCCCACGTCGACGCCCTTCCACTGGGGCACGTCCTCGCCCTCGGTGCCCTCGGGGGCGAGGCCCAGGGAGGCCCCGACGCCGTTGAAGTCGCCGCCCAGCTTCAGGGTGGCGGAGGTCAGGATCACCGAGCGGTCCGCGAAGAGCTTCTCCCGCAGCAGGCCCGCGACGGACATGGGAGCGACGCGCAGGGAGGCGCCGAAGCGGTCGTGCCGCTCGTACCATACGACGTCCCACTCGGAGCCGTTGGTGATGCGCTCCGCCACGTCGTGCACGGACTCCACGGAGGCGAGCGCCTGCTTGCGCACGGCGTCCTCGTCCTGCACGGACTTGTCGCGGGTCGCGCCGATCGCGGAGATGACCGTACGGCAGGCGTCACGGAGCGCCATCAGCGCGTATCCGAGGTCTTCCGGGATCTCCTCCAGGCGGCCCGGCAGCGCCAGCTCCATCAGTCGCTCGAAGCCCTCGGCGGCGGTCTGGAGCTGGTCGGCGGCCTTCTCGTTGACCAGCTTCGCGGCCCGGCGCACCGCCCGGTTGACCTGGCCGGGGGTCAGCTCTCCGGTGGCGACCCCGGTGACCCGGGAGACCAGCTCGTGCGCCTCGTCGACGATCAGCACCTCGTGCTGCGGCAGGACCGGCGCGCCCTCGATGGCGTCGATGGCGAGGAGGGCGTGGTTGGTGACGACGACCTCGGACAGCTTGGCGCGCTCCCTGGCCATCTCGGCGAAGCACTCCGCGCCGTACGCGCACTTCGAGGCGCCCAGGCACTCCCGGGAGGACACCGAGACCTGCGACCAGGCCCGGTCCGAGACGCCGGGCGTCAGGTCGTCCCGGTCGCCGGTCTCGGTCTCGTCCGCCCAGTCGCGCATCCGCAGTAGGTCCTGGCCCAGCCTGCTGGTGGGCGCGGCGGCCTCGAACTGGTCGAAGAGGCCCTCCTCCTCGTCCTGCGGCACCCCCTCGTGGAGCCGGTGCAGACACAGGTAGTTCGACCGGCCCTTGAGCATCGCGAACTCCGGGCGGCGGCGCAGCTGCGGGTGGAGCGCGTCGACCGTGCGGGGCAGGTCGCGCTCGACCAGCTGGCGCTGCAGGGCGAGGGTCGCCGTGGCGACCACGACCCGCTCCCCCTGGGCCAGCGCGGGCACCAGGTACCCCAGCGACTTACCGGTGCCGGTGCCGGCCTGGACCAGCAGATGGGAGCCGCCGTCGATGGCTTCCTCGACGGCTTCGGCCATGGCCACCTGGCCGGGACGCTCCGTGCCGCCGACGGCGGTGACGGCGGCGTGCAGGAGTTCGGGGAGAGAGGGCTTCGTCATAGCGCGACCACCCTACGGCCCGGGACTGACAATCGGGCACGGAAGGCGGTTGCGGTCGGGAGGGGCCGGCGGGACTGTGGGGACGGCGGCGGCACAAGTGGCTCCTGGGCGGAATGGTCGGCGAGCGAGCGGCACGGCGTCACGGCACCTCGCGCGGGGACCGGTCGCGGATCATGAGGGCGGCCCGCTTGGCCGGCAGGTCGATCTCGCCGGACAACCGGAACCCGGCGCCGAGGAACGCGGCCACGGACGGACGGTTGCGGACGTCGGGTTCGGCGAGCACGCGCGTGCAGGAGGGCCGCCTGCCGAGGACGAGCTCGGCGACGGCCCTGATCAAGGTCGTCCCGATGCCCTGCCCGCGGTCGGCGGCGTCGCCGATCAGCAGGTGGAGGCCGGTGTCGTGCGGTCGTACGGGACAGTAGCGGGCCAGCGGGTCGAGGTCGGCGCGGTACAGCTCCCAGTAGCTCATCGGCACCCCCTCCAGCAGGCCGAGGCACGGGACGCTGCGTCCGTCACCGGCCAGCTGGGCCCGTACGTGGTCCTCGGTCACGCTCTGCGGTCCGGTCAGTTCCCAGAACTCGGCGACGGCGGGGTCGTTCATCCAGCGGTCGACGAGTGGCAGGTCCCGCTCGGCGTGCACGGGAACCAGGTGGAACTCGCCCGCCGCGGTGGCGACCGGGCCCCAGTCGGCGACGCGGTCGAGCAGATCGCCGCCGGTCCGCCGGGGCGGCGGCGTCCCGGCGGGCGCGCCCTCCTTCCCGTCCTTACCGAAGAGGGCGATGAACTCCGCGGGCAGGTGCAGGTCCAGGGTGTCGTCGGCGCTCGCGTCGGTGGAAGTCACGGGGTCGCTCTTTCGGGGACGGGGACGGGAACGGGGCAGGGGGCAGGGGGGATACGCCACGTGTTGCTCAGACGTGCAGTGGGTTGGCGATGGTGACGTAGACGGACTGCGTGTCCACCGGCCCGACCAGTTCGTCGAGTCCCCGCAGACGGGTCAGCAGGTTGGCCTTGCAGCGGAGTACGGGCGAGTCGAGGAGCAGCGCGGGCAGCGGGCTGTCCAGCGGGACGGGACCGGAGGCGACGTCTTCGAGGAAGAGGCGGAAGGCCGCCAGCAGCAGCCGCTCGTCGGCGAGTCGCTGGGAGCCGAAGGCGCCGACGAGGCCGAACACGTTGTTGATGGCGAGGTAGTACGCGAAGCGCTCGTCGGTGACCCGGTCGGCGACGAACGTGTCACTCCGCTCACCGATGCCGGGCAGCCGGGCGTCGAGTTCCGCGCGGCGCGACTCGCGGAAGTAGTAGCCCTGGTTGTCGCGGTAGCGGCCGCCGGCGGGCCAGCCGTCCGCGTCCAGCAGGAGCAGCGTGTTCTGCTGGTGCGCCTCCAGGGCGATCCCGGCGTGGGCGTCCAGCCACAGGACAGGCCGCACGACGTGGTGGAGGTACCGCAGGAACCACTCGGCGGCGACCGCCTCGCGGGGACGGCCGGTCCGCCCGGCCAGCCGGGTGACGAGCTCGGCCAGCCGGGAGCACGGCACGCGGGTGGTGGGCCGGTCTCGGCCGTCCGGCCACGGCGCGACGAGACCGGCCACGCAGGAGACGTCGTCCGAGGGCCGGAACGGGTTGTGCCGGACGACGACGTCGAGCCCTCGGACGGGCGTGCCGTCCGGTCCGTCGACGGCGAGCCAGGCCGGGTCACGGAGGATGTCGAAGTACGGGTGGGCGGCCCGCCACTGGCCGGACAGGCCCCTGCGCAGCAGACGGTGCACCTCGACTCCGCGGTGGAGTTCCTTGCGGACGTTCTCCCGGCGTGAGTTGGTGATGTGCAGGGCCAGGGAGAGCTTGAGCATGGCGGGGGCACCGGTGCGGTGGACGGTCCGCAGGGATGACGTGGGGTACCAGGGGACGCCCTGGACACCGAGGTCCCTGAGCAGCCCCGCGTCCAGCAGCGCCTCGGCCTCCGGTCTGTGCCGTACGGCGCGGAACTGCCAGGGGTGCAGGGGCAGCACCGCGTGTCCGTCCGGCGCCGCCGCCCGGTTTCCGAGGAGGCGCGCGGTGAGCCGGGAGGCGGTGACCGGGCGGCCCCCTTCCGTCCACGCGGAGTCGGCCGCGAGGACGGAGGGGGCGACGGCCAGCCAGTGCAGTCGGAAGGCGCCGCGCAGTTCGGGTGAGTACAGTCGCGCTTCCGCCTCGGTGAGGCCTTCCCTGCTCTTCGGGGTGGGGTGCAGCGGGTGCCCGAGGACGAGGGCCTGTTCGGCGGCGAGGAAGAGGTCCGGCTCCGTGGAGGTGCCGGCGGTGTCGCGGGCGCCGGGGGCGTGCGCGTGCGCCGGGCCCTTCGGCCGTTCGCGGAGGATCGCGGCGGTGCGGCGGACGGAGTCCGCGACGCGGGCCACGAGGTCCGTCCCGTCGGCCCCCCGGCCGTCGGACTCCGAACCATCGGTCACCCTGCCGTCGGTCTCACTGCCATCGGTCACCCTGCCGTCGGTCTCACTGCCATCGGTCTCACTGCCATCGGTCTCACTGCCATCGGTCTCATTGCCGTCGGCGCACTCCCGTGCCAGCAGCGCGGCGACGGTGACGGCGTCGACGGGTGGGGCCGGGGCGGGCGCGTCGGCCAGACGCGGGGCGCCGAAGCGGTGCCATCCCGTCGGCGACCAGTAGAGGACGGGAACGGCCAGGGCGGTACCGCTCGACGGCAGCGGTACGGCGAGGTCGCCGTCGTCGGGGGCACGGGCGTCGGTCTCGCGCGCCCAGCAGCGCAGCAGGTTCTCCACGGCCGCGGCCCGCGCCTCGGCGTACGGGCCCTGCCCTCCCGACGGGTCGACGGCGGTCGCGGGCGCGGGAACGACGGCGGTCGTGGGCCCGGGAGCGACGCCGTCAGCCGGCCCGGAGGCGGGCACGGCGCAGGAGGCCGACGCGGCAGCGGCAGTGCTGGACGGCCCGGCGTCCGCGGTGGCCGCCGGTTCCGGTGTGGGGGTGGTGTGCAACGCGGTTCCTCGTGACGTGCTGGGGGTCAGGGCTGCGGGTCGCTACAGCCGGCGCGCGGCGCGCACCCCGCGCGGTGGGGCGTGACCGCCCGAGCCCCGCTGCACCGCCTGAACAGCGTCGGCGAGACGGTCCAGCACCGCCGACATCTGCTCCTCGGTGACGATCAGCGGCGGCAGCAGTCGTACGACGTTCCCGGACGGGCCGGCGAGGTCCACGATCAGCCCCCGGCGCAGGCACTCCCACTGAACGGCGGCTGCGGTACCGGGACGAGCGCCGCGCGGTGCGGCATCGGCCGTGCCGTCCGGTGCCGTCAGCTCGATCCCGATCATCAGACCGAGCCCGCACACGGCGCCGACGCAGGGGAAGTCCTCCGCCAGGCCACGCAGCCGGGCCAGCGTCCGGCCGCCCAGGGCAGCGGCGTGTTCGGCGAGACCGTGCTCGCGGACGTGGGCGAGGGTGGCGGCGCCCGCCGCCATGGCGAGCTGATTGCCGCGGAAGGTGCTCCCCTCCCCCGTGTGCAGGTCGTCGTGATACACCACGGCGGCGAGGGGCAGGCCGCCGCCGATCGCCCTGGAGAGGACCAGGACGTCGGGAACGACACCGCTGTGCCCGACCGCCCAGAAGGTTCCGGTTCGTCCGACACCGGTCTCGGTCTCGTCGACGATCAGCGGAACGGACCGTTCGGCCTTGCCGTGGCGCAGGCGGCGCAGCACGGCGTCCGGCGTGGGGAGCACACCGTCCCGGCACCGGACCGGTTCCAGGAGCATTCCGGCGGGCAGTGCTTCTGCCGGCCCCGGGTCGGTGAGACCGGGCCGGGCCGCGTGGTCCGGGTCCGCGTCCATGAAGTGGATCACCCGCGTTCGGCCGGTGGCGGCACGGACCAGTCCGGCGGCGGTGGCGACCGGGCTCTTCCCGGCCGGATCGCAGAACCGCACGCGCGCGCGATCCGCCAGTGCGGGCGGCAGCGTACGCATCAGCTCGGCGACGAAGGCCTCCTCGACCGGAGTGGTCAGGCCGGCGACCTGCAAGGGAGCGCCGGCGTCGAGGACTTCGCGGATCGCCCGCAGGGCGACCGGGTGGTTGTGCCCCAGCGGCAGAGCGCCCGCACCGGACACACAGTCGAGGTAACGGCGGCCGTCGGCGCCCTCGATGGTGAGCCCCCGGGCCCGGACCGGTACGACCGGAAGGACGCCCGCCCCGGTGCCGGCCACGGCGTCGTCGCGCACCGGACCCCGTCTCGGAGCACACCCGCGCGCGGTCACCCTGCGTACTGCGCTCTTCGCCACGGCTCCGACCTCCCGCTGTCCCCGCGCGTCCGGCTCACCGGCGGCTCTCGGCGGGGGCCGCACCCGGACAGCGGGCCCCCACCGCTACAACCGCGGACGGTCGGCCGGGTTACGGGTGGTCCCGCAACGGCGTGCCAGGTCAGGCCGCTTGTATCCGAACCGTTGCCGTACCGTCGGAACTCCCCCACAGCGACCGCATAGTGTGTGGCCCGTTCTTATGCAGTTCACACCAGGGGGAGTCACCACCATGCGATCCATACGGCCGTCGTTCACCACGCGCGGGCACCAGCGCGGGCGGCGCAGGACCTCCCCCGCACCGGTCGCCGTCGCGCTCGTCTCGGCGCTCGCGCTCACCGCCACCGCGTGTGAGTCCGGCGACCCGGAGGCGGGCGGCGACGCCTCGGCCTCCGCGTCCGCCGCGGACGGGGGCAACGGCGAGATCCGGATCCCGGACCACATCAAGGACAAGCTCAAGGAACACGGCATCGACGTCGACAAGTGGCGGGACGGTGCCTGGAAGGACTGGAGCAAGGACGACTGGCTGCGCGAGGCGCAGGACTTCGTCAACCCGATCATCGAGGACCTGTGGGACCCGGACCGGATGCGGGACGCCGAGGAGCCGGACCAGGAGGTCGACGAGAGCGACCTCACGGGTGACCAGGGCGTCACCGACCCGGAGCCGGCGCCCGTCCAGGCGGCGGCCGTGCCGCCCAAGTACCACGACAGCGCCGCCACGTCCGGCAAGCTGCTCTTCGACTCGCCGAAGGGCTCGATGGTCTGCTCGGCCACCGTCGTCGAGGACCCGGCCAACCCCGGCAAGTCCAACCTGGTGTGGACCGCGGGCCACTGCGTGCACGCCGGCAAGAACGGCGGCTGGTACCGCAACATCGCCTTCGTGCCGTCGTACAACGACACGGGCATGTCGACCGAGGCACTGCAGAACGCCACCAAGGAGGACCTCGCTCCCTACGGCGTCTGGTGGGGCGACTGGGCGCAGACCTCGGACCAGTGGATCGAGCAGGGCGGAGCTACCGGTGGCGACGGGGCCTCGTACGACTTCGCCGTCATCCACGTGACGCCGGAGAAGGGCGGCGACGGCAGGTCGCTGGAGGAGACCGTCGGCGCGGCGCTTCCGGTCGACTTCGACGCGCCCGCCGTGCCGGAGATCGAGGGCATGAAGGCGATCGGCTACCCGGCCGCCCCGCCGTACGACGGTCAGAAGATGTTCCAGTGCGAGGACAAGCCCGGACGGCTGTCGATCAGCGCCTCCGACCCGACGATGTACCGCATCGGCTGCACCATGACCGGCGGTTCCTCCGGCGGCGGCTGGGTCGCGAACGGTTCCGACGGCGAGCCGGCACTGGTGTCCAACACCTCGATCGGCCCGGTGACGGCGGGCTGGCTGGCCGGTCCGCGGCTGGGTGATGAGGCCAAGGACGTGTTCGACGCGGTGAGCGACAAGTTCGCGGGCCAGTGAGCGCGGGCTGAGCGCAGCGCCCGTCAACGACATCTGTACGTTCCACATCCGCACGTTCCAACGGGGGTCGATCCACCATGCGTTCCGTACCCATGCCCGCCGCGCCACACCGGCGGCGTACCGTCCTGGCCGCCACCGGCCTGGTCGCCGCCCTGGCGCTGACCGCCACCGCCTGCGGCGGTTCGGAGAAGGACGAGGCCGACGCGAAGCCCAGCGGCGGTACCTCCCAGGCGGCCGACGCCGGCGACACCGCTGGCGGCGGGGTCCAGCTGCCGGGCGACCTCGCGGACCGGCTCAAGGAGCACGGCATCGACGTCGACCGGTGGAAGGACGGGGACTGGAAGGACTGGGACAAGGACAAGTGGCTCAGTGAGGCCAAGGACTTCGTCAACCCGGTGATCGAGGGCCTGTGGAAGCCGGACCGGATGCGGTCCGCGAAGGAGGCCGACAAGACGGTCACCACCAAGGACACGGCCGCCGACCAGGGCGCCACCGATCCGGAGCCGGCACCCGTCGAGGCCGTGGCCGAGAAGACGCCGTACCACGACAACGCCGCACCGGTCGGCAAGGTCTTCTTCGACTCCCCCGAGGGGTCGATGGTCTGCTCCGGCACCGTCATCAAGGACGTGAACAACCCGGGCAAGTCCAACCTGGTGTGGACCGCGGGCCACTGCGTGCACGCCGGCGGCAGCGGCGGCTGGTACCGGAACATCGCCTTCGTACCGTCGTACAACGACCTCGGCAAGTCCGAGACGGAGCTGGCGGGCGCGACGACCACCGAGATGGCCCCGTACGGCACCTGGTGGGCCGACTGGGCCTCGACTTCCAACCAGTGGATCCAGGGCGGCGCGGAGAACGGCGGTGACGGCGCCGCGCACGACTACTCCGTGCTGCACGTGAAGCCGGAGCAGGGCAGCAAGTCCCTGGAGGAGACGGTCGGCGCGGCGCTGGAGGTGGACTTCTCGGCACCCTCCGCGACCGAGGTCGGCAGCATGGGCGCCTGGGGGTACCCGGCGGCCCCGCCGTACAACGGCCTGAAGATGTTCACGTGCGTCGACCGGCCCGGCCGGTTGTCGCTGAGCCCGTCGCTGCCGACGATGTACCGCATCGGCTGCACCATGACCGGCGGTTCCTCCGGCGGCGGCTGGTTCCGGGTGGTGGACGGCGAGACGAAGCTGGTCTCGAACACGTCGATCGGCCCGCTCGACAACACCTGGCTGGCGGGCCCGCAGCTCGGCCCGGAGGCCGAGGCGATGTACCAGAACATGAGCCGGACGTACGGCGGGCAGTGACCCGCGGCGAGCGGTGATCCACGCATGACGAGGGCCCGTCCCTGCCTGGCAGGGGACGGGCCCTCGGTCGTCGTACGGTGCCGGGCCGTCAGGCGAGCGGCGCGGGAACGTACGGCGTGAGCTCCGCCGCCAGTTCCTCGTGCACCCGCACCTTGAGCAGGGTGCCCTCCGGGGTGTGCTCCTCGGAGATCACCTCGCCCTCGTCGTGGGCGCGGGCGACCAGCTTGCCGTGGGTGTACGGCACGAGCGCCTCGATCTCGACCGACGGGCGCGGCAGATCGTTGTCGATCAGGGCGAGCAGCTCGTCGATGCCCTGGCCCGTGCGTGCCGAGACCGCGATGGACCGCTTCTCGACCCGCAGCAGCCGCTGGAGCACCAGCGGGTCGGCCATGTCGGCCTTGTTGACCACGACGACCTCGGGTACGTCGGTGGCGCCGACGTCCCTGATCACCTCGCGCACGGCGGCCAGCTGCTCCTCCGGAGCCGGGTGCGAACCGTCCACGACGTGGAGAATCAGGTCGGAGTCGCCGACCTCCTCCATGGTGGAGCGGAACGCCTCGACCAGGTGGTGCGGCAGGTGCCGGACGAAGCCGACGGTGTCCGCCAGCGTGTACAGGCGGCCGCTCGGGGTCTCGGCGCGGCGCACGGTCGGGTCGAGGGTGGCGAACAGCGCGTTCTCCACCAGCACTCCCGCGCCCGTGAGGCGGTTGAGCAGCGAGGACTTGCCGGCGTTGGTGTAGCCCGCGATGGCCACGGACGGCACCTTGTGACGCCGGCGCTCCTGGCGCTTGATCTCGCGGCCGGTCTTCATCTCCGCGATCTCACGGCGCATCTTCGCCATCTTCTCGCGGATCCGGCGCCGGTCCGTCTCGATCTTGGTCTCACCGGGACCACGGGTGGCGAGGCCGCCGCCCTTGCCGCCGCCCATCTGCCGGGACAGCGACTGGCCCCAGCCGCGCAGCCTCGGCAGCATGTACTGCATCTGAGCGAGCGCGACCTGCGCCTTGCCCTCCCGGGACTTGGCGTGCTGGGCGAAGATGTCCAGGATCAGGGCCGTGCGGTCGATGACCTTGACCTTGACGACGTCCTCGAGGTGGATCAGCTGGCCCGGGCTCAGCTCACCGTCGCAGATGACGGTGTCCGCGCCCGTTTCGAGGACGACGTCCCGCAGCTCCTCGGCCTTGCCGGAGCCGATGTAGGTGGCGGCGTCGGGCTTGTCGCGGCGCTGGACGACGCCGTCGAGCACCAGCGCACCCGCGGTCTCCGCGAGGGCGGCCAGCTCGGCCAGCGAGTTCTCCGCGTCCTGCACGGTGCCCGAGGTCCAGACGCCGACGAGGACGACCCGCTCCAGGCGGAGCTGGCGGTACTCGACCTCGGTGACGTCCTCGAGCTCGGTGGAGAGGCCCGCCACCCGGCGCAGAGCCGCGCGTTCGGAGCGGTCGAACTGCTCGCCGTCCCACTCCGAGTCGATCTCGTGGCTCCAGGCGACGTCCTCTTCCATCAGGGCATCGGCCCGAAGGCCCTCGGGATAGGTCTGCGCGAGACGCTTGGTGTCCTGGGAAGGGGAAGAAGAGGAGGTCATTGGATCCTTACGTAGCTGGGAAACGAATCGACGAGTCGCGCGGCGGTGCGTCGCTGCGACACTCTTCACAACGCACGGACCGCCGGGGAGATTCCCGCGGCCCGTACCGTGCCGTCCCGAAGATGGTCGCACGGCACGGGCCGTCTCGTCACCGGCTTATTCCCCGGCCCCCGGCTTCCAGTCGGGGTGTCCGGGCATCGGCGGGGTCTTCTCGCCGTACAGCCAGCCGTGGAGGAAGTCGCCCAGGTCACGGCCCGCGGTCTCGGAGGCGAGCCGGACGAAGTCGGCGGTCGTCGCCGTGCCGTCCCGGTGGCGGGTGACCCAGGCCCGTTCCAGGCGCTCGAAGGCGGGGCGGCCGATCTCCTGGCGCAGGGCGTAGAGGACGAGGGCCGCGCCGTCGTAGACGTTGGCGCGGAAGATGCCGGTCTTGCTGCCGGAAGTGGGCGGCTTCGGGGCGGCGGGCGGCCCGCCCTTGGCGCGCCAGCCGTCGGAGGCGCCGTAGGCGGCCTTCATCCGCGCCAGAAGGGGCTTGTCGGCGGTCTCCTCCGCGTAGAGCGCCTCGTACCAGGTGGCGTGGCCCTCGTTGAGCCACAGGTCGGACCAGGTGGCGGGGCCGACGCTGTTGCCGAACCACTGGTGGGCCAGCTCGTGCACCATGATCGACTCGACGTACCACTTCGGGTAGCCCGGCTCGGTGAACAGCTCCCGTTCGAACAGGGAGAGCGTCTGGGTCTCCAGCTCGAAGCCGGTGGTGGCGTCGGCCATGAGCAGCCCGTACGTCTCGAAGGGGTAGCGCCCGACCTTCTCCTCCATCCAGGCGATCTGGCCGGGCGTCTTCTCCAGCCACGGTTCCAGCGCCGCGCGGTGCTCGGTCGGCACGACGTCCCGCACGGGCAGCCCGTGCGGGCCGGTGCGGTGCAGCACCGTGGAGCGGCCGATGGACACCTGCGCCAGCTCGGTGGCCATGGGGTGCGCGGTCCGGTACGTCCAGGTGGTGGTTCCGTCCGTCCGCTCGACGCCCGTCGGCAGGCCGTTCGCGACGGCGGTGAGGCCGTCCGGGGCGGTGACGCGGAAGGTGAAGCCCGCCTTGTCGGAGGGGTGGTCGTTGCAGGGGAACACCAGGTGGGCGACGTCCGCCTGGTTGGCCATGGCGAGCCCGTCCGAGGTGCGCACCCAGCCGCCCTCGCGGTCCTCCGGGTACACGGGGTCGCTGGTGTGCCGCACGGTGATCCGCGTCCACTCGTCCTCGTCGAGCGGGTCCTCGGGGGTGACGACGAGGTCCTCGCCGGCGGTGGCGAAGGCCGCGGGCTCGCCGTCGACCTCGACGGAGTCGACCTTGCCGTGGGCGAAGTCGAGGTTGACCCGGTCGAGGTCGGCCGTCGTCCGGGCGTCGATGACGGTGACGGCCCGCAACGGCTCGCTGTTGCTGCCGGAGTAGGTGAAGGAGAGGTCGTACGCCGCCACGTCGTACCCGGGGTTGCCCAGGTGCGGGTAGAGGCGGTCGCCGACGCCCAGAGGGGTCGGCGGGGCGCTCGCGGCGACCAGGCATACGGAGACGGCCGAGGCGAGCAGCGCGGCGGCCCTGAGCCGACGGCGTGCTCGCGCGCGGGGGCGGGAAGCCGGGGGGTGCGGGGTGTGCGGCATGCCCCACGGCTATCAGCGCGCACCCGTGCCGCGACGCCGACGCGCGCCCGGGGCACCCGAACGGGTGCGGTCCGGCGGGCGGGGCGGGTGTGCCGGCAACGGACGTACGGGGAGGTTCGGTCGGCTGCGGGTCGCACTGGGAAGTGCCGACCGGCCGCGGGCACGGCGCGGGGGGCGCGAGTAGTGCACGAAGGCCGCTGCCCGGTGGACGGGCATCCCTCGGCGGGCCGCACAGGGCGTCTGGCCCTGAGGGCTGGACCCCGGCATTCGCGAACAGGCGATCCTTCGCGCGGCAAGGGCGCGCTCCCGGGCCCCTGGAACGGGAACCTTGCCGCTGGGGCAGGGAGGCAATCACGTCCGGGACGGCGAGGCGATGGCCGACCGCGCGGGTGCGTCACGGTGCCCCGGGCCGGAGAGGGGTCGGCCATGCCCGACGGGGGAGCCCGCCGGTCGGGGCGGGTGCGTCCCGAGCGTCGGCCGGGCGGGGCGGTGCGGCTCAGACCCCCGTGGTCTGCGGCTGCGCCCGGCTCACGTCGTACACCCCGGGCACGTCCCGCATCGCGCGCATGAGGCCGGGCAGCCGTGCCGCGTCGGGCAGCAGGACGGTGTAGGTGTGCCGGACCCGCTGGCGGTCGGGCGGCTCGACGGTCGCGGAGACGATCTCGGCGCCCTCGACGGCCATCGCCTCGGTGAGGTCGGCCAGCAGATGCGGACGGCCGAACGATTCGGCGAGCAGGGTGACCCGGCACTGGGTGCTCTCCCCCCAGCGCACGCCGACCTCCGGTCGCCCCGCGCCCTTCATGCGCGCCACCACGGCGCACTCCGCGCGGTGCACGGTCACCACTCCCCCGCGCACGGCGAAACCGGTGATCTCGTCGGGCGGTACGGGAGTGCAGCAGCCGGCCAGCCGCACGGCCGCCCCCGGCCGGTCGGCGAGGACGTCGGCGGAGGCGGGGCGGGGCGCCGGTCCGTCGGATGCCGGGCGGGCGGCGGGTGCGTCACCGGTCAGGGAGGTGCGGGGCGCGTCCTCCGGCTCGACGGAGGTCTGCTCCGGGCGGGCCGCGAGCCGACGCTGGATGGCGATCCGCGCGGCCGGTGTGCGGGCATGCTCCAGCCACTGACGGGAGGGCTCGGAGGCGGGGTCCTGGCCCATGAGGAGTTGCACGGTGTCGCCGTCCCGCAGCACCGTGCTCATGGTCGCCAGGCGTCCGTTGACCCGCGCGCCCATGGCCGCGTGCGCGTCCTCGCCGTACTGGGCGTAGGCGGCGTCCACGCAGGTCGCGCCGTCGGGCAGGCCGAGGGTGCCGCCGTCGGGGCGGAAGACGGTGATCTCGCGGTCCTGGGCGAGGTCCTCGCGGAGGGTGGACCAGAAGGTGTCGGGGTCGGGGGCGCCGCGCTGCCAGTCGAGCAGCCGGGAGAGCCAGCCGGGCCGGGTCGGGTCGGCGCGCTCCCCGTCGCCCGTGCTCTGGTCCTCCGTCGGCTGGGCGTAGGGGTTGCCGAGGGCGACGACTCCGGCCTCGGCGACCTTGTGCATCTGGTGGGTACGGACGAGGACTTCGACGACCTGGCCGTCCTGCGGGCGGGCGAGGGCGGTGTGCAGCGACTGGTACAGGTTGAACTTGGGTACGGCGATGAAGTCCTTGAACTCCGAGACCACCGGGGTCATGCAGGTGTGCAGTTCACCGAGGACGGCGTAGCAGTCGGCGTCCTCCTGCACGAGCACCAGGAGGCGGCCGAAGTCGGCGCCGCGCAGCGGGTCGCGTTTGCGGGAGACGCGGTGCAGGGAGACGAAGTGGCGGGGCCGGATGAGGACTTCGGCACTGATGTCGGCCTCGCGCAGCACCTTGCGCACGTCCTCGGCGACCTCGGCCAGCGGGTCCTGGGCGCGGGCGGCGTTCGCGGCGACGAGCTCACGCGTGTGCGCGTACTCCTCGGGGTGCATGACCGCGAAGACCAGGTCCTCGAGTTCGGACTTGAGCGCCTGGACACCGAGCCGTTCGGCGAGCGGGATGAGGACGTCGCGGGTGACCTTGGCGATGCGCTCCTGTTTCTCGCGGCGCATGACGCCGAGGGTGCGCATGTTGTGCAGCCGGTCGGCGAGTTTGATCGACATCACGCGGACGTCGTTGCCGGTGGCGAGGAGCATCTTGCGGAAGGTCTCGGGCTCGGCGGCGGCGCCGTAGTCGACCTTCTCCAGCTTGGTGACGCCGTCGACGAGGTAGCGTACCTCGGCGCCGAACTCCTCGCCGACCTGGTCCAGGGTGACGTCGGTGTCCTCGACGGTGTCGTGGAGGAGGGACGCGGTGAGTGTGGTGGTCTCGGCGCCGAGTTCGGCGAGGATCAGGGTGACGGCGAGGGGGTGGGTGATGTACGGCTCGCCGCTCTTGCGCATCTGGCCGCGGTGCGAGGACTCGGCCAGCACGTAGGCGCGGCGCAGCGGGTCGAGGTCGGCGTCGGGGTGGTGGGCGCGGTGGGCCTCGACGACGTGGCCGATGGCGTCGGGGAGCTGCCGGCCGCGGGCGGCGGAGCCGAGCAGCGCGGCGCGGCCCAGGCGGCGCAGGTCGATCCGGGGGCGGGCCTTCCTGCGGGACGCGGACGGAGCGGCGGCGCCGGTGGTCGCGGGCGGCACCGGTCCCGGGCTCGCTGGATTCACGGCCTCCGCGTTCATGGGCACCTCCGGCTGCGTGGACCGGCGGACGGGGCATCCCGGGGCGGACGCGGCTCAAGGGATGGTGTCGTTCCCCCGTCCGGGCCGGTGCTTGATGCTATCGAGCCCATCACGTGCGGCCGACCGCCTCTCGCGGAGCGTGAAACGGATCACCCATTCGAGCGATGGACCGAGGGTTTACGTTTTCGCACTGAGTGTCATGGACCGGGCTGTGGTTCAGACGAGCACCCCCTCGAGCCATTCCGCGTCGAACTCGCCCTCGGCGACGATCACCGCGGGGCCGGTCATCTCGATCTCCCCGTCGGGGTGCTCGGTGATCACCAGGGTGCCGCCCGGCACGTCGACGGTGTACGTCACCGGGGTGCCCGTGACGGCCGGGTCGGCGCCGTCCCGACGGGCGGTGGCGACGGCGACGGCGCAGGCGCCGGTGCCGCAGGAACGGGTCTCCCCGGAGCCGCGCTCGTGCACGCGCATGGCGACGTGGCGCGGGCCGCGGTCGACGACGAACTCGACGTTCACCCCGTCCGGGTAGGCGGTGGCCGGCCGGAACGGCGGCGCGGTGTACAGGTCGCCCGCGTGGTCGAGGTCGGCGACGAAGGCGACCGCGTGCGGGTTGCCCATGTTCACGTTCCGCGCGGGCCAGCTGCGCTCGCCGACGCTCACCTCGACGTCGCCCTCGGGGAGCAGCGCGCGGCCCATGCCGACGGTGACGTCTCCGTTCTTGGCGAGGTGCACGGTCTTCACGCCCCCGCGTGTGGCGACGGCGAGGTCACCCTCGGTGGCGTGTCCGGCGCGCTGGAGGTAGCGGGCGAAGACGCGTACGCCGTTGCCGCACATCTCGGCGACCGAGCCGTCGCCGTTGCGGTAGTCCATGAACCACTCCGCCTCGGCGGCCATGTGCCGGGCCTCGGGGTGCGCCGCGGACCGCACGACGTGCAGCAGGCCGTCTCCGCCGATGCCCGCGCGGCGGTCGCACAGGGCGGCTGCGGCGGCGGGGGGCAGTTCGACGGCGTTCTCCGGGTCCGGGACGATCACGAAGTCGTTCTCGGTGCCGTGACCCTTGAGGAAGGCGATCCGCGTGCTCATTCCTCGATCGTACGGGGTGGGCGGGGCGTGCCGTCGTGTGGCGGGCGCCCGCGCACGCGCCGGTGCCGTGACGGTGGACCCGGGTCAGTGGCGCCGGTGGGCTCGTGTCACCCGCGCAGGCGGGCGACCCGCCACACGGCCAGGGCGACGACGGCGGCCACCGTCAGGACGTAGACGAGGATCATGCGCCAGTCGGCACGGCGTCCCGAGCCGCGCTGCGGCAGCCCCGGCAGGGTGTAGCCGACGCGGCGGGCGGCCATCATGCCCCAGCCGGCCGCGCAGGAGCAGATCAGCAGCCCCAGCATCGCGATCACGGCGCCGCTGTCGCCGAAGTCGAAGGCCAGCGGGAAGGCGAACATCAGGGAGCCGACCGCGGCCAGGCCCACGATGGGCGCGAGCTGCCAGATGCGCAGCCGACGCTGCGGGCGGAGCTCGACCTCGACCTCGTCGCCGTACATCTCGGCGGGCTCGGGGCCGTCCGTCGTCACGCCCTCCGACGCCTCGTCGGGGCCGTCGGGGCTCAGGGCGGTTCCGTCGGGCTCCGGGCCGTCGTGGTCGGCGGCGCCGTGCTCGGTGCTTGGTGCGGTGTCGCGAGGGCCGGCCTCCATCGCCACGCGCCCTCCCAACTAGGACTCACTCGGTCGATCGAAGCTCGATGATGGCACGCCGCCGAAGGCCCGGATGACGGCCGGGGCTTCCCGATGCCATCACGTGATCAGGCTGTAACCGGTCGTTCGACCAACGACAGCGCGAGCTGCGGAAGTTCCGTGCGGTCCGCCACAGCCCCACTCAACCAGTGCACCCGCGGATCGCGCCTGAACCATGAATCCTGACGGCGCGCGAAGCGTTTGGTGGCACGCACGGTCTCGGTCCGCGCCTCGTCCATGGTGCACTCGCCGGCGAGCGCCGCGAGCACCTGCTGGTAGCCGAGCGCGCGCGATGCCGTACGCCCCTCGCGCAGCCCACGCGCCTCCAGGGAGCGCACCTCGTCCACCAGACCTTCCTCCCACATCCGGTCGACGCGGCGGGCGATGCGCTCGTCCAGCTCGGGGCGGGCCACGTCCACGCCGATCTGGACCGTGTCGTAGACGGAGTCGTGGCCGGGGAGGTTGGCGGTGAAGGGCCTGCCGGTGATCTCGATCACCTCGAGGGCGCGCACGATGCGGCGTCCGTTGCTGGGCAGGATGGCCCGGCCCGCCTCGGGGTCGGCCGCGGCCAGCCGGGCGTGCAGCGCCCCGGGGCCGTGCAGGGCGAGCTCCTCCTCCAGCCGGGCCCTGACCTCGGGGTCGGTGCCGGGGAACTCCAGGTTGTCGACGGCTCCGCGGACGTAGAGGCCGGAGCCGCCGACGAGGACCGGCCAGCGTCCCTCGGCGAGCAGCGCGTCGATCCGCTCGCGGGCCAGCCGCTGGTACTCGGCGACGGAGGCCGTGACCGTCACGTCCCAGATGTCGAGCAGATGGTGCGGGACGCCGCCGCGTTCCCCGGGCGTCAGCTTCGCGGTGCCGATGTCCATCCCGCGGTAGAGCTGCATGGAGTCGGCGTTGACGACCTCGCCGCCGAGCCGCTGGGCCAGGAATACGCCCAGATCGGACTTTCCGGCCGCGGTGGGACCGACGACGGCGATGACGCGGGGGGCGGGGGGTGCGCTGCTCACCGCACCAGTGTCCCAAACCTCTCGCCCGGCCCTCGAACGAGTTACGTGACGGCGCGGGGCGGGAGTCGTTGCCCGTTGCGAAGTCCCCGCTCCCCGGGCCACCGGGGCCACGGCCCCGGCCACGCAAACGGACGCACCGGATGCCGCGGGATTTCGCCCGCACGAGTAACGTATGGAGTTGATATGGGCGTTTTTGCACGGCTTCTTCGGAGGTCGAAGACCACTGAGGAGGCGTCGGCCGAGGAGGCGCGGACCGGCACCCCGGACACCGAGCACGCGGCTGAGGAGACGGCACAGGCCGTGGAGACGGCCGACTCCGGCCCCCGGGACACGTCGGAGTCCGCGGAGGCCGACGAGGCCGCCGGTGCAACCGACGCGGAAGGCGTCGGCATCCCCAAGCAGCAGTCCGCCGGGGAGGCCGTCGACAACGAGGCCGACAACGGCGCCCGCACCTGACCGCCCCGTGAGGGAAGGCGAACCATGGGTCTGATGGACAACTTGAAGGCCAGGCTGGGACCGGCGAAGGGCAAGGTCTCCGACCTCGCGCAGCAGCACGGGGACAAGATCGATCGCGGTCTCGACAAGGTGGCGAGGACCGTCGACGAGAGGACCAAGGGCAAGTACAGCGACCGGATCCAGACGGGCACCGGCAAGGCCAAGGGTGCCATGGACCGCCTCGCCCACAAGGACGACGACGGCACGCCCGGAGGCGGAGGCACGCCGGGCACCACCCCGGGCGACCCCCCGCCCGCCGGGCCGCCGCCGGCTTCCTGAGGGTCACGCGTCCGGCGCGGACGGTCGCACGCGCGTCGGCGGACGGTCACGAGCCACCCCGGCTCCGGACCGTCCGCCGACGCGCGTGTGACCGGGTGGTGGGCAGCGTTGGCGACCGGGTGGCGGCGGCCGCTGCGGCCGGACGGTGACGGGGGCATCCCGGCCGGACGGTGACCGGGGCCCCACGGTCGGCCGCGGCCGGTGACCGGGGTCCCGGCCAGACAGTGACCGCGACCCTCACCACCAGACAGTGACCGCGACCCTCACCGCCAGACTGTGGCCGCGACCCTTACCGCCAGACTGTGGCCGCGACCCTTACCGCCAGACTGTGGCCGCGACCCTTACCGCCAGACTGTGGCCGCGACCCTTACCGCCGGACGGTGACCGCGACTGCGTCCCGGCGGTCGCCGCCGCTACGACCAGGTCGCCGCCACGTACCCAACCCCGTACGGCGCGTCCTCGTACAGCAGCGCGCCGGCGAGGCCGGCGTCGCCGACCGCGCCCGCCAGTACCTGCCACGGTGCCCTGCCGGAAGCCTGCAGCTCGCGTGCCAGCGTGACGTCGAGGGCCGCCAGGGCGGCGGGGTCCGCCGCCGCCAGCGCCCGCGCGACCTCCGCGTCGAAGGGCGCCGCCCGTTCGTCGAGGTAACCGGGGGCCTTGAGGGTGCGGCACGCGCTGGCGTCGCCCAGCACCAGCAGCGCGAGCCGTCCGGGCCGGGCGGCGAGGTCCCGTCCGAGGGCGGCACAGCGCTCGGCGGGCAGTTCCTCGCCGACGCCGACCCCCTCGACGGGGCCGTCGGCCCATCCGACGCGCCCGAGGAGCCAGGCGCCCACGGCCAGCCCGTACGGCAGCTCGCGTCCGGTCTCCTCCGTGCCGAGGCCGCGCACCGTGCCCAGGCGGACGTCCACGTCCACCCCGAAGCCCCGGAAGGTCCCCGGCGTGCCCTGCGGATAGATCTCGGGCCCCGCGTCGCCGGCGGGCCCGACGACCACCAGCCGGTCGGGCCGCGCGGCGGCGAGCACGCCCAACGCGTCCGTGCACGCGGCACGCGCGGCATCCAGCTCGGGTGCGGCGCCCGCGGCGACCTCCGGCACGAGGAGCGGCGGGCAGGGACAGACGGCGGCTGCGACAAGCATGATCGGCAGCGTATCCCCCGGACCGCCCGCCGCCACCGCACGCCCTGCGGTCAGTCAGTCGCAGCCGCAGCCACTCGCCACGGCGGGCTGGGGCTCGGGGACGCCGATCTTCGGCAGGCCCAGCATCACTCCCGCGGGCTTGGCCTGCTCGGCCGCGTTGCGCTTCTCCCAGGCGTCGCCCGCGCGGGTGCGGCGCACGTCGAGCACCGCGCCCTCGGCGAGGAGGTGGTGCGGGGCGGCGTAGGTGACCTCGACGGTCACCACGTCGCCGGGGCGGACCTGCTGGTCGGGCTTGGTGAAGTGCACCAGGCGGTTGTCCGGGGCGCGGCCGGAGAGGCGGTGGGTGGTGCCGTCCTTGCGGCCCTCGCCCTCGGCGACCATCAGCTCCAGGGTGCGGCCGACCTGCTTCTTGTTCTCCTCCCAGGAGATCTCCTCCTGGAGGGCGACCAGACGCTCGTAGCGCTCCTGGACGACCGCCTTGGGGATCTGGCCGTCCATCTCGGCGGCCGGGGTACCGGGCCGCTTGGAGTACTGGAAGGTGAAGGCCTGGGCGAACCGGGCCTCGCGCACCACGTGCAGGGTCTGCTCGAAGTCCTCCTCGGTCTCGCCGGGGAAGCCCACGATGATGTCGGTGGTGATCGCCGCGTGCGGGATGGCGGCCCGCACCTTCTCGATGATGCCGAGGTAGCGCTCCTGCCGGTAGGAGCGGCGCATCGCCTTCAGTACCGGGTCGGACCCGGACTGGAGCGGCATGTGGAGCTGCGGCATGGCGTTCGGCGTCTCGGCCATGGCGGCGATGACGTCGTCGGTGAAGTCGCGCGGGTGCGGGGAGGTGAAGCGCACGCGCTCCAGGCCGTCGATCTTCCCGCAGGCCCGCAGCAGCTTGCTGAAGGCCTCGCGGTCGCCGATGTCGGAGCCGTAGGCGTTGACGTTCTGCCCGAGGAGGGTGATCTCGGAGACGCCCTCCGCGACCAGGGCCTCGACCTCGGCGAGGATGTCGCCGGGGCGGCGGTCCTTCTCCTTGCCGCGCAGTGCCGGGACGATGCAGAAGGTGCACGTGTTGTTGCAGCCGACGGAGATGGAGACCCAGGCCGCGTACGCGCTCTCGCGACGGGTGGGCAGCGTGGACGGGAACGCCTCCAGGGACTCGGCGATCTCCACCTGCGCCTCTTCCTGGACGCGGGCGCGCTCCAGGAGCACCGGCAGCTTGCCGATGTTGTGCGTTCCGAAGACGACGTCCACCCAGGGCGCCCGCTTGACGATGGTGTCGCGGTCCTTCTGCGCCAGGCAGCCCCCGACCGCGATCTGCATCCCCGGACGGCTCGCTTTCTTCGGGGCGAGGTGGCCGAGGTTGCCGTACAGCTTGTTGTCGGCGTTCTCCCGGACGGCGCAGGTGTTGAAGACGACGACGTCCGCGTCGCCGTCGGCGCTCTCGGGGGCGCGGACGTAGCCCGCGTCCTCCAGCAGACCGGACAATCGCTCGGAGTCGTGGACGTTCATCTGGCACCCGTAGGTGCGTACTTCATAGGTGCGTGGGCCGCCCACTGACTGGCTCCGGTCGATGCTGCTCATGGCAATAAGGGTAGGCGGTCGGCGGCGGTGTCCCGGGCCGCCTGTGGACAACCGGGGTCACGGCAGGTCACGGCGGGTCGTGCAGGTCAGGGTTCGATGAGGCCGGCGCGGATCGCGTACCGGGTGAGCTCCAGTCGGTCGCGGACGCCGAGCTTCTGGAGGAGGTTCGCGCGGTGGCGCTCCACGGTCTTGGCGCTGATGAACAGCAGCTCGCCGATCTCCTTGGAGGTGTGGCCCTCGGCGACCAGCTTGAGGATCTCCTCCTCGCGTTCGGTGATGGGCCGGTCGGGCAGGCCGCCACCGCCGTGCAGGCGGTCCAGGTACGAGCGGACCAGGGCACGCTCGGCACCCGGGTAGATGAACGGCTCGTCGCGTACGGCCGCCCGGCACGCCTCGACCAGGTCGCGGTCGGCGACGGACTTGAGCACGTACCCGCAGGCACCGGCCTTGAGCGCCTCGAAGAAGTACTGCTCGTTGTCGTACATGGTCAGGATCAGGATGCGCAGTCCGGGCAGGCGGCGGGAGAGCTCTCGCGCCGCCTGGAGGCCCGTCATGCGGGGCATGGCGACGTCCAGGACGGCGAGGTCGACCTCGGTGGTCCGGGCCGCCGCGACCGCCTCGGCCCCGTCCCCGGCCTCGGCGACGACCGTGAGGTCCGGTTCACCGTCCAGAATGAGCCGGACTCCCCGGCGTACGAGGGTGTGGTCGTCGGCGAGCAGGACGCGGATCGGTGGCCGTGCGGACGTCAAGGGCGGTCTCCGGGGCGGTCTGTATGTCGGCGTGCGGGTCGGGCTGTGAAGGGGGCTGCGTCTTCGTCTGCATGCCGGTAGGCGGGTCGGTCCCTCGGTCGGTCTTCCTGCCGGGCCCGGTCGTCACGTCGGCTGCCGAGCGGGGCCGGGACGCGCAGCCGTACGTCGGTGCCGCCGCCAGGAGCCGGTTCCAGGTGGATCTCCGCCCCCACCAGCAGCGCCCGTTCTCGCATGCCGCGGATGCCGGCGCCCTCGGCAGCGGGCCCCAGACCGGTGCCGTTGTCGCGGACGAGCAGTTCGACGCCGTCGGGCAGCGGGCGAAGGCAGAGCTCCGCGCGGTCGGCGGCGGAGTGGCGGGCGGTGTTGGTCAGACCCTCCTGGGCGACCCGGTAGACGACGAGTTCCGCCTCCGGGGCGAGCGGGGGCAGGTCTTTGGGGACGTGGTGGTGGACGGTGAGACCGTGGTGCGTGAACTCGGCGGCGAGTGAACGCAGCGCGCTGGCGAGACCGAGTTCCTCCAGGACGCCGGGGCGCAGCCGGCGGGCGATGCGGCGGATCTCGTCCAGACCGGCCCGAGTGGCCTCCTGGGCCAGGGACACCTCCTCGCGCAGCTCCCCGGGCACCCGGTCGGCGACGCGCTTGAGCTGGAGCAGTACGGCGGTGAGGGTCTGGCCGACCTCGTCGTGGAGCTCGCGGGCGATGCGGTGGCGTTCGCGTTCCTGGGCGTGCAGCGCCCGGCCGGCGCCCGCGGCGCGCTCGGCCCGGAGCCGGTCGAGCATCGTGTTGTACGTCTCGATCAGCTCCGCCGCCTCGGCCGGCCCGGAGACCGCCGGGCGGGTGCCGGGCACCAGCAGGTCGGCGGTGGTCATCGCGCGGCCCAGCCGTTGCAGCGGGGTGAGTCCTATGCGCAGGACGAACGCGTTCCCGGCGAGCAGCGCCACGAGGCCGGCGAGCAGGATCAGTGCTTCGTGCCGCAGTACGGGGGTCGAGACGGTGACCGGGCCGAGCAGCAGTGCGGTGGCGACGACCAGGCCCGCGGCGTTGAGCGAGAAGATCCGCCAGAAAAGCGACACGGTCCT
Source organism: Streptomyces sp. M92 (assembly GCF_028473745.1). Lineage (NCBI taxonomy): Bacteria > Bacillati > Actinomycetota > Actinomycetes > Kitasatosporales > Streptomycetaceae > Streptomyces > Streptomyces sp. M92. The sequence goes on along the minus strand of NZ_CP101137.1, from coordinate 3,718,974 downwards.
CTTCCCGCTCCTCCCGGCCTTCGCGCACGACACTGCCTCGGCCAGCTTCGCCGACCGTGTGCGGCTGCGTATATCCGTCACGACACCCATATCGCCACCGTATGTGCGGATGACAGCATGGCGGGGCCGTGAACACGTCACGCACGTGTGCGAAGTGCGGCAAGGGAAGCAAGACGAATGAGGGGAAAGCTCGTGTCAGCTCCACGCCTGAGGGCGACGCCGCTGCCGGGTATCGGGGTCCAGTACGACCTGGTGACCCGCGAACACCGCCATCTATCGGTGGTGGCACACCGCGACGGCACCCGGACGGTGAACATGTACCGGGCCGACGACCCCGATTCCTGCGCGCACTCGCTTCGGCTGGCCGGCCCGGAGGCGGGCGCGCTGATCGACGCGCTCAAGCCCTCCCACCACAGCGCGAATCTGCTCTACACCACCGACCTGGGGCTGGTCGCCGAGCGGATCGAGGTGGCCGCGACGTCCCGCTGGAACGGCCGGCTGCTGGGCGAGACCTGCATGCGCACCGAGACGGGTGCCTCGATCGTCGCCGTGCTGCGCCGGGCCGAGGCGGTTCCGTCGCCGGCGCCGGACTTCCGGCTGGTGGGTGGTGACACGTTGATCGTCATCGGCACCCGTGAGGGTGTCGACGCCGCCGCGGCGATACTCGGGCAGGAGTGAGCCGGTGCACTCCGCGGTTCTGCTGATCGAGTTCGGTTCCATCATTCTGGGGCTCGGGCTGCTGGGCCGGTTCGCCGGCCGCTACCGCCTCTCCCCCATCCCGCTGTACCTGCTGGCCGGCCTGGCGTTCGGCGAGGGCGGGCTGCTGCCGCTGGGCGCGAGCGAGGAGTTCGTGGCCATCGGCGCCGAGATCGGCGTCATCCTCCTGCTGCTGATGCTCGGCCTCGAGTACACGGCCGGCGACCTGGTCACCAACCTGAAGTCCCACTATCCGGCCGGTCTCGTGGACTGCGCGTTCAACGCGGTGCCGGGTGCGGTGGCCGCGCTGCTGCTGGGCTGGGGTCCGGTGGCCGCCGTGGTCCTGGCGGGCGTGACCTGGATCTCGTCGTCCGGTGTCATCGCCAAGGTGCTCGGCGACCTCGGCCGGGTCGGCAACCGCGAGACGCCGGTGATCCTTAGCGTGCTGGTCCTGGAGGACCTGGCGATGGCGGTGTACCTGCCGATCGTCACGGCTCTGGTGGCCGGTGCCGGTCTGATGACCGGGAGCATCACGCTGGCGGTCGCGCTGGCGGCGGCCGGCGCGGTGCTGTTCGTGGCGGTGCGTTACGGCCGTCTGATCTCGCGGTTCGTCTCGAGCGACGACCCGGAGAAGCTGCTCCTGGTGGTGCTGGGCCTGACGATCCTGGTCGCCGGTGTCGCGCAGCAGCTCCAGGTGTCGGCGGCGGTGGGCGCCTTCCTGGTGGGCATCGCGCTGTCCGGGGAGGTCGCCGAGGGCGCGCACACGCTGCTGAGCCCGCTGCGGGACCTGTTCGCCGCGGTCTTCTTCGTCTTCTTCGGGCTGCACACCGACCCGGCGAGCATTCCGCCGGTACTGCTGCCCGCGCTGGCACTGGCCCTGCTCACCGCGGTGACCAAGATCGCGACCGGTTACTGGGCTGCGCGGCGGGCGGGGATCTCCGTGAAGGGCCGCTGGCGGGCCGGCGGGGCGTTGGTGGCGCGCGGCGAGTTCTCGATCGTCATCGCCGGCCTCGCGGTCTCGGCCGGCATCGAACCGTCCCTGGGCCCGCTGGCCACGGCGTACGTGCTCATCCTGGTCGTCCTCGGCCCGCTCACCGCCCGTTTCACCGAACCGCTGGCGATGCGCCTGTTCCGCCGCCGCGACAATCCCGACCGTCCCGCCGGGTCCGCCGGGCTGCCCGGCGAGACCGACGGGACGCCTCGCCCGACGGGGGCGGAGGCGTCGGTGGGCGACTGACGCGGCGGCCGCCGACTGGCGGCGCACGACCCGACGTGGCCCCGGTACCGGTACGCAGGTGCCGGGGTCGTGTTTCTGCACCATTCCGGTCTCTGCACCACTCCGGTTTCAGGCCTCCGGCGTCCGTGGCACCCACCCCTGCGCGCGCAGGACGCCGGAGACGTCCGGTGCCTCGTAGTGGTCGCCCTTGAGGACCTTGCCGTCGGCTCTGCGGCTGATGCGGCCGTCGGGGCCCACCTTGGTCATGTTGGAGCGGTGGATCTCGGCGATCACCTCGTCGAGGTCGATGCCGTGGACGAGGGCCGTGCCGTAGGCGACGTAGACCACGTCGGCCAGCTCGTGCGCGAGCCGGTCCAGCGGCCCTGACACCGACACCTCGGCGACCTCGGCGGCCTCCTCGGCCAGCAGCTCACCTCTGTGCGCGGCCAGCTCGGGCGGCACCTCGGCCGGGACACCGCGGACGTCGAGCCCGAAGGCGTGGTGGAAGGCGCGGACCAGGTCGGCGGGCGAAGAGCTCATGCCACCGACTGTAGCGATCACCACCGACAGTCGGCCCCGGGCGCCGCGATGCCCCGTCGTGTGAGCTCGGCCCTGGTCAGCCGGGGTGGGGGGCTGGCAGGATCGCCCACATGTCCTCGTTCTCCCGCATCGGCGGGCGCCGCGCCGTCCAGGGCGCGGTCGCCGGTGCCGTCGCCCTCGGGCTGCTGCTGTGGTGGCTGCTCCCCCTGGGCGAGGAGCCGCCGGGCGGGACGATCACGTTCAGCACGGGCATCCGCGCGGGGGTCTACCAGAAGTACGGCGAGCTGCTGCGCACCGAGCTGCGCAAGGACATGCCGGAGCTGAACGTGCGGCTGATGACGAGCGCGGGCTCCCAGGAGAACGTCGAGCGGGTGGCGTCCGGGGAGGCCGACTTCACCATCGCCGCGGCCGACGCGGTGGAGACGTACAAGCTCGCCGGCCGGCCCGGGGCCGAGGCGCTGCGCGGTGTCACCCGCCTCTACGACGACTACGTGCAGCTCGTGGTGCCCAGCGACTCGGACATCCAGTCCGTCGCCGACCTGCGCGGCGAGCGGGTGGCCATAGGGCCGCCGAACTCGGGGGTCCGGCTGATCGCCACCCGGCTGCTGAAGGCCGTGGGCATCGACCCGGAGACGGACATCAGGCCCAGCGCGGACGGTATCGACACCGGACCGGGGCGGCTGGGCGAGGAGCTGGACGCGTTCTTCTGGTCGGGCGGCGTGCCCACGGACGGGCTCCGGGAGATAGCGGAGACCTCGGCCTTCCGGTTCGTGCCCATCACCGAGGACCTCGTCACCAAGCTGCACGAGTCCGGCGGCGCGACCCGCTACTACCGCACCACCAACATGCCGGAGTCGGCCTATCCGACCGTGCAGAACGGCGCCGTGGTGCCCACCATGGCGGTGTCCAACCTGCTGGTCACCCGCGCGGACATGGATCCGCGGCTCACCGAGTGGCTGACCAGGACGGTGCTCGACAGCCGCGACGGCATCGGGGCGCACGTCCACTCCGCGCAGCTCGTGGACCTGCGCACGGCGATCTACACCGACCCGCTTCAGCTGCACGAGGGCGCCCGGCGCTACTACCGGTCGGTCAAGCCGTAGGACTCCGCCGGCTCCCCGCGGTTGCCCGAGCGCGGCACCGTGACCGTCACCGCCAGGCCGTGCGGCTCGTGGTGGGCGAACGTGATCGAGCCGTCGCCCGCCGCGAGCAACGCCCGGCAGATGGACAGGCCGAGGCCGGACCCCTTGATGTTCTGGTGCCGACCGCTGCGCCAGAAGCGGTCCCCCACGCGAGCGAGTTCGTCGTCGGTCAGCCCGGGGCCCTCGTCGGTGACGACGACGGTCGCCGAGTCACCGGTGGAGGCGACCGTGACGCGTACGGTCTCGTCGGCGGGCGTGAACTTCACCGCGTTGTCGATCACCGCGTCCAGGGCGCTGGAGAGCGCCACCGGGTCGGCCCACCCGGTGGTCGGCGGGCAGTCCCCCACCAGTCGTACGCCCTTGGCCTCGGCCGTCGGCGCCCAGGCGGCCACCCGCTCGGCGGCCAGCGCGCCGATGTCGGTGACCGCGAGGTCCGCCTGGGTGTGCTCGGCCAGCGCCAGGTCGAGCAGGTCGTCCAGGACCCGGGCCAGGCGTTTGCCCTCGGTCTGGACGGAGGCGATCTCCTCGTTGCCCTCGGGCAGTTCCAGGGCGAGCAGTTCGATGCGCAGCAGCAGCGCCGCGAGCGGGTTGCGCAACTGGTGCGAGGCGTCGGCGACGAAGGCGCGCTGCTGCTCCAGCACGTCCTGCACGTGGTCCGCCATCTCGTTGAACGACCGGGCCAGCCGCCTCAGCTCCGGCGGCCCCCCGGCGGGCGCGACCCGGGACTTGAGCCGCCCGGTGGCGATGTCGTGGGTCGTGGCGTCCAGGACGCGCACCGGCCTGAGCACCCAGCCCGTCAGCCGGAGCGCGGCGCCGACGGCGAGCAGCATCGCCGCCGTCTCCCCGGCGACGATGATCAGCCAGCCGCGCAGGGTGCGCGACGCCATCGCTTCGGTGGGCGACTCGGTGACCACGACGGCGACGACGTCCCCGTCCCGGATGACCGGGGAGGCGACCACCAGGGTGCCGTCCTGCCAGGGCCACACCTGCCGGGGGTCGTGACTGCGGCGGCTGAGCAGTGCCTCGTCGAAGGCTTCACGCACCTCGCCCGTCTGCGGCAGGAACCAGGTCGTCGGGGCGTTGGCCATCGGGATGTGGTTGCGGTAGAAGACGCCGGCCTTGATGCCGTACACCTCGTGGTAGCTGGTCAGCTCGGTCTGCAGGGTCTCCAGGCGCTCGTCCGTGCTGGTGGGCCGGGAGCCGCCCGGCGCCTTCTCGGTGACGAACTGGGCGAGCGCCGCGAAGCGCGCGGTGTCGTCCATGCGGTCGATGACGACCTTCTGCTGCTCCGCGCGGGCGACGCTTACGCCCAGGGGGACGCCCAGCGCGAGAAGTACGGCCGCCATCAGGACGATGAGCAGCGGAAGCAGCCGTGTGCTCACCCGGCCCCGCTACGCACCGGGGGCGACGAGGCGGTAGCCGACGCCGCGGACGGTCTCGATCAGCGCCGGCATGCGCAGCTTGGCGCGCAGCGAGGCGACGTGCACCTCCAGGGTGCGCCCGGTGCCCTCCCAACTGGTGCGCCAGACCTCGCTGATGATCTGCTCCCGGCGGAAGACCACCCCGGGCCGCTGCGCGAGCAGGGCGAGCAGGTCGAACTCCTTGCGGGTGAGCTGGACGGCCGAACCGTCCACGCTGACCTGTCGCGTCGGCAGCTCGATGCGCACGGCTCCCAGGCGCACCACGGTCTCGGTGCTCCCCGTGGTGTCCTCGTGGGCGGTGCGCCTGCTGACGGCGTGGATGCGGGCGAGCAGCTCTCCGGTGTCGTACGGCTTGACCACGTAGTCGTCGGCACCGAGGTTCAGGCCGTGGATGCGGGAACGGACGTCGGAGCGGGCGGTGACCATGATGACCGGGGTGGCGGTGAGCTTGCGGATCTTGCCGCAGACCTCGTAGCCGTCCTGGTCGGGCAGACCGAGGTCGAGCAGGACGACGCCGAAGCAGTCGCCGTCGGGGACGAGCGCCTGGAGCGCCTCCTCGCCGCTGCGCGCGTGGGTGACGTCGAAGCCGTGCCGGGCCAGGATCGCGGACAGGGCGGCGGCCACGTGGTTGTCGTCCTCGACGAGCAGCAGTCTCATCCGGGCTCCCTTCGGTTCATCGGCCGTACGTCTGGAGGGTTGATCGTCATGGTGGGCGGGCATCGGACGGGTGCGGAACCGCATGCACACGCGCGTGCGTCCTGTGCAGTGACGCCGATGGAAGGGGACGGCGTCAAGAGCGTTCCGGTTGCGGCCGCTCGAAGTTATCCGGCCGATATGCGCCCTGCTCACAAGTGCTACGACTCGTGTCCGATTGCTATCGGATCGTGATGCTCAGATTCCCCTCAGATATAGAGACGCAGGTCGATCGGCGTTACTACTGTCCTCCGAAACCGAGGAGGACGGAGCCCGAGAGCGATGACCGAAGTATCGGTGGCCAAGGAAGACAAGGCCTCGACCGGCGAACTGGTCGTCCTGAAGAGTGTCAACAAGCACTTCGGCGCGTTGCACGTGCTCCAGGACATCGACCTGACGATCACCCGCGGCGAAGTCGTCGTGGTCATCGGGCCCTCCGGGTCCGGTAAGTCCACCCTGTGCCGGACCATCAACCGCCTGGAGACCATCGACTCGGGATCGATCGCGATCGACGGCAAGCCGCTGCCCGCCGAGGGCAAGGAGCTCGCCCGGCTGCGGGCCGACGTCGGCATGGTCTTCCAGTCCTTCAATCTCTTCGCGCACAAGACCGTGCTCGAGAACGTCACCCTCGGCCAGGTCAAGGTCCGCAAGGTCGACGCCAAGAAGGCCGAGGAGAAAGCGCGCGCCCTCCTCGACCGGGTAGGCGTGGGCGCCCAGGCGGACAAGTACCCCGCGCAGCTCTCCGGTGGCCAGCAGCAGCGCGTCGCCATCGCGCGGGCGCTCGCCATGGACCCGAAGGTCATGCTCTTCGACGAGCCGACGTCGGCTCTCGACCCCGAGATGATCAACGAGGTCCTGGAGGTCATGAAGCAGCTCGCCGAGGAGGGCATGACCATGATCGTGGTCACCCACGAGATGGGCTTCGCCCGGTCGGCGGCCAACCGCGTGGTGTTCATGGCGGACGGCCGGATCGTCGAAGAGGCCACGCCGGACCAGTTCTTCAGCAACCCGCGCAGTGACCGTGCCAAGGACTTCCTGTCGAAGATCCTGCACCACTGAACCGGTGCGGCCCCGGCGCCCCGCGTCGCCCGCATCCGATCACCTGAACCTCTGATCGCCCGGTCATCCGATCGCCCGATCGCCGTTCGACCACAGTCAAAGGATGTTCACCATGAAGCTCCGCAAGGTCACCGCCGCCTCGGCCACCGTCCTCGCCCTCGCCCTGACCGCCACCGCGTGCGGCGGCGACGACTCCTCCGGTGACAGCGACAAGAAGATCACCATCGGCATCAAGTTCGACCAGCCGGGCCTCGGCCAGAAGACCCCGGACGGCTACGAGGGCTTCGACGTCGACGTCGCCACGTACGTCGCCAAGAAGCTCGGCTACTCCGAGGACCAGATCGAGTGGAAGGAGTCGAAGAGCGCCGACCGCGAGACCATGCTGCAGCGCGGTGACGTCGACTTCATCGCCGCGACGTACTCGATCACCCCCAAGCGCGAGGAGAAGGTCGACTTCGCCGGCCCGTACCTGCTCGCCCACCAGGACGTGCTGCTCCGCGCCGACGACGACAAGATCAAGTCGCCGGAGGACCTGAACGACGCGAAGCTCTGCTCCGTCACCGGTTCGACCTCGGCCCAGAACGTCAAGGACAAGCTGGCTCCCGACGCGCAGCTGCAGCCGTACCCGACGTACTCGGCATGCCTGCCCGGCCTGCAGAACGGTGCCGTCGACGCACTGACCACCGACGACTCGATCCTCGCCGGTTACGCTGCCCAGTCGCAGTTCAAGGGCAAGTTCAAGCTCGCCGGCTTCAAGCTGACGAACGAGAACTACGGCATCGGCGTGAAGAAGGGCAGCGACCTCAAGGACAAGATCAACAAGGCTCTCGAGGAGATGGTGGCCGACAAGTCCTGGGACAAGGCCGTCAAGGACAACTTCGGCCCGGCCAACTACAAGAACGAGCCGGCGCCGAAGATCGGCGACATCAAGAGCTGAGGCCGGGCCTGACAGGGCGCGCCGCCCTCGGGAAGAAGGGGCGGCGCGCCGGGGCGGGCGTCCCTACACGCGGAAGCGCGGGAGATCGTGTTCGACTTTCTGCAGGATTACGACCTGTTGGGAGCCTTCTGGACGACAGTGCAGCTCGCTGTGCTCTCGGCCGTCGGCTCCCTGATCTGGGGCACCATACTGGCCGCCATGCGGGTCGGCCCGGTGCCGTTGATGCGCGGCTTCGGGACCGCGTACGTGAACATCGTGCGAAACATCCCGCTTACGGTGATCATCCTGTTCACGTCACTGGGCCTCAACCAGTCACTGGGAGTGTCCCTCGGCGCGAACGACGTCGAGACGATCAACTTCCGCCTCGCCGTCCTCGGCTTGATCCTCTACACCTCGTCCTTCGTGTGTGAGGCGCTGCGCTCCGGTATCAACACCGTGCCCGTCGGGCAAGCGGAGGCGGCCCGTGCGATCGGGCTCAGCTTCGGTCAGGTACTCGGCAACGTGGTGCTGCCCCAGGCGTTCCGCTCCTCCGTCGTCCCCTTGGCCAACGTGCTGATCGCGCTGATCAAGAACACGACGGTGGCCGCGGCCATCGGTGTCGCCGAGGCCTCCCTCCTGATGAAGGAAATGATCGAGAACGAGGCCCAGCTGCTGTTGATCTCCGCGGTGATCGCCTTCGGCTTCGTGGTCCTGACGCTGCCGACCGGCCTGATCCTCGGCTGGGTGGGCAAGAAGGTGGCGGTCAAGCGATGAGTTCCGTCCTCTACGACGCCCCGGGCCCCCGCGCCAAGCGGCGCAACGTCGCCTTCACGATCGTTTTCGTGGTGGCCCTCGCCGCCCTGTTGTGGTGGATCTTCGGCACGCTCAAGGACAAGGGCCAGCTGGAGTGGGCCCTGTGGAAGCCGTTCTTCTCCGGCACGGAGGCGTGGTCCACCTACATCTGGCCGGGCCTGGAGAACACGCTCAAGGCGGCCGCCCTCGCGATGGTCATCGCGCTGCCGCTCGGCGCGGCCCTCGGCATTGCCCGTCTCTCGGACCACGTGTGGGTACGGGTCCCGGCGGCGGTCGTAGTCGAGTTCTTCCGGTCCATCCCGGTGCTGGTCCTGATGATCTTCGGCCTCGCCCTCTTCGCCGAGTACACCGACGTCAGTTCGGACGACCGCCCGCTGTACGCCGTGGTCACCGGTCTCGTGCTCTACAACGCCTCCGTTCTGGCGGAGATCGTGCGGGCGGGCATTCTCGCCCTGCCCAAGGGCCAGTCCGAGGCCGCCATGGCGATCGGCCTGCGCAAGGGTCAGCTGATGCGGACGATCCTGCTGCCGCAGGCGGTCACCACCATGCTGCCGGCCATCGTCAGTCAGCTCGTCGTCATCCTGAAGGACACGGCGCTCGGTGGCGCCGTCCTCACCTTCCCGGAGTTGCTCGCCTCGGCCAACACGATGAGCGGCTACTACGGCGCCAACGTCATCGCCAGTTTCACCGTGGTCGCCGTCATCTACATCGCGCTCAACTTCCTCCTGACGAGTTTCGCGAGTTGGTTGGAGAAGCGGCTGCGGCGGGCCAAGAAGTCGACCGGCGCGGTGCTCAAGGCCGATGACGCCGGTGTCACCGGATCCAATGCGACCGGCGCCGGGGGCAACGCCTGACACTCGGTCACCCCGCGTAACGCCAACGGAGGCAGTGGCATGATCGCCACTGCCTCCGTCGCTTGACGCAAGCAGCGCCAATGGGTTGCATACGTTCTGTGACCGTGCACCCTGCTCCAACGTCCTGTTCACCTACGTCCCCCGGGACACCGCCACGGGCAGGGGGCGCCGCACCGTGGACCCGGTGATCGTCACCGGAGCGGGGCCCGTCGGGCTCACGCTCGCCCTGGCACTGGCGCGGCAGGACGTGCCCTGCGTCGTCCTCGACGAAGGGCCGGGCAAGGACGAACCGCGCCCCGCGCGCACCGTCGTGCTGCGCGAGGACACCGTCGCCCTCGTCGAGCGGCTGACCGGAACACCGTTGACGGGGTCGGGCTCCCGTTGGGCCGGATGGCGGTCGATGCGGCGCAAGCAGGTGACGCGCGAGGTCGAATTCGGCGACGCCGACCCCGCGCCGCTGCACATCGCCCAGCACGAACTGACCGGCGTCCTGCGCGCCGCGCTCGCCCGCGAAGCGCTCGTGAAGGTCGCCGTCGACAGCCGTCTCGACGGCATCGAGCAGGAGGGTTCCGGCGTCACCGCCCACACCCGCGGACCCGCCGGCACCTGGTGGCGCGGCAGTTACCTGGTCGGCTGCGACGGCCCCCGCTCCACCGTCCGCAAGCTCCAGGACATCCGTTTCCCCGGCCGTACGGCGGTGGAACGATACGCCGTGGCCACGCTGCGTACGGAACTCCCGTGGACCGACGAGGCGCTGCTCCACCGGATGCCGCCGTGGCGGACGTCGGGCCCGTCGGCGGGAGAGATCGTCGGCCGCCCCCTGCCGGACGGTGTCTGGCGCCTGGACTGGCTGGTGCCGCCCGGCAAGGACCTGGTCACGCCGGAACTGCTGGTGAACCGCGTCCGTGAGACGCTCACCGGCTGGGCGGAGGGCGTCGCTCCGTCGTACGAACTCCTCGACACCGGCGTCCACACCGTCCACCACCGGCTGGCCCGCCGCTGGCGGGTGGGGCGCGTCTTCCTCGCCGGGGACGCGGCCCACCTCCTGGGCGCGCTGGGCACCCAGGGTCTGGAGGAAGGGCTGCGGGACGCCGACAACCTCGCCTGGAAACTGGCCCTGGCCTGGCATCACGGGCCGCGTGACGCGCTGCTCGACAGTTACCAGGAGGAGCGGCGTACGGCGATCGCCGCGCGGCTGCGCGCCGCCGACCAGGTACTTCCTCTGCTGCGCGGCGGCGGTGGCCTGCGTGCCTACGTGCCCGGCTCGTCACGGGGCAATGACACACTGCTCGCCGACGGCCACCTGGGGCGTGGAGCCCTGGGCGCGCCGGGGGCGTACGCCGACTCACCGCTCATGCCCGGGCGACTCGCGGGGGAGACGGTCGTCGGTACGTCTCCGGGTTCGCCCGTCAGCGACGTGCGGGTCACGGCCGAGGACGGCACGTTCGTACGGCTGCGCGACCGGCTCGGGCGCGGGGCGCTGCTGGTGGTGCTGGTCGCGCCGGGTACGGGGGTGTGGGACCGGAAGCACTGGGTGACCGCCGGGATCATGCCCCGGCTGGCGGCCGCGGTGACGGCGCTGCCGCACCACGCCGAACTGCTCGTCGCCGAGGCGTACCCGGGTGCCGCCGCCCACACCGTGCTGCTCGTGCGGCCCGACGGTCACCTGGTCTCGGCGCAGGGCGGCGTGCGTCCGGCCGACCTGTACGCGGCGGCGGAGACAGCGTTGGGCGGGGCGGCGAGCGCGACGGCCGCGGAGGACGGGGCGGAGGCGAGTGCGGTGGCCGGGTCCAGCCGCTGACCGGCGGGCACGGCCCGCGTCGATGACTCGTGGGTGACTGGTGGGCGACTCGTGGGCGACCGGCTGTGGCCGGTCGCCGTCCGCATGGTGTGGACCGAGAACGCCGGCTGCACGCCGAACAGGGACGCGCCTTCGGCCGGCACCACGTGCACGAGGTCCTCAACGAGTCGACCGAGTCGCACACGATCTCCGTACACGCCTTCTACCCGCCCCTGCCCCGCATCCGCCGCTACAGCCGCAGCGGCCACATCCTGCGCCTGGAGCAGGTCGAGCGCCCGGAGGACTGGCAGTGAGCGAGCCGACCGGAATCGGCGCACTGTTGGAGCGGGTACGCAGTGGCTACCTGCGGATCGGGCCGCACGAGGCGTACGACGCCGCCAGAGCCGGCACGGCGCTGCTGGTCGACAACCGTAACGCAGCCCTCCGCCAACGGGACGGTGTGCTTCCCGGCGCCCTGGTGATCGAGCGCAACGAGCTGGAGTGGCGCCTGGATCCGCGCGGCAGCCACCGTGTCCCCGAGGCCAGGGGCCATGCCCTGCGCGTCGTCGTCATCTGCGACGAGGGCCACGCCTCCGGCCTGGCCGCGGAGTCCCTGCACCGCCTGAGGCTGCGCCGGGCGACGGATCTGATCGGTGAGTTCCAGGCGTGGCGGGCGGCGGGACTGCCGGTCGCCACTCCATAGTCTGCCGGCCGGGCGCTCCCGAGACCCGGCGCCCCGGTACCGGTCAGAATCCCTCCTCGCCGAGGAACTCCGTGTCCTCGCCCTCCTCCTCCAACGCCTGGCGGACCACCCGCAGGGCCATGCCCTCGGGATAGCCCTTGCGGGCGAGCATGCCCGCGAGGCGGCGCAGTCTCTTGTCGCGGTCGAGGCCCCGGGTGGTGCGCAGCTTCCGGTCGACCAACTCGCGCGCGGTCTCCTCCTCCTGCTCGGAGTCCAGCCGGGAGACCGCCGCGTCGATGAGCGTGGCGTCGACGCCCTTGGTCCGCAGCTCCCTGGCGAGGGCGCGCCGGGCCAGCCCGCGGCCGTGGTGCCGGGACTCCACCCAGGCGGCCGCGAAGGCGCTGTCGTTGATCAGTCCGACCTCCTCGAACCGGGACAACACCTCCTGGGCGGCCTCGTCGGGGATCTCTCGTTTGCGCAACGCGTCGGCGAGCTGCTTGCGGGTGCGCGGGGTCCCGGTGAGCAGGCGCAGACAGATCGCCCGTGCCTGCTCCACCGGGTCCCGCGGAGGCTCCGCCTCTTCGGCCCTCGACGAGGAGGTGGCACCTCCGTCCTCCGCGGACGGCTCCGCGCGCTCGCGCCGCCGCCGTCCGCGCCCGCCGCCCGTTGTTCCGCGGCCCCGTCCGCCCGAGCGGCGCGCCTCGCCGTCACCGTGGCGCGCCTCGCCTCCGTCACCGGCGTCGACGGCGAACGAATCCGTCTCGTACGTGGTGACCGCCCAGTCGGTTCGTCGCGTCACGGGTCAGCTCTTGGCTGCCGCGGCCTTGGACTTGGTGGCCTTGGCGGTCGCGGGGGCGGGCACCGCCGGTGCGGGGTCGGCCGCGGCGGCGTCCGGTCCCGGCTCGGTGGCCGCCGGCTCCTCGGGACGCACTCCGACGCCCAGCTTCTCCTTGATCTTCTTCTCGATCTCGTTGGCGAGGTCGGGGTTGTCCTTCAGGAAGTTGCGCGCGTTCTCCTTGCCCTGGCCGAGCTGGTCGCCCTCGTACGTGTACCAGGCGCCGGCCTTGCGGACGAAGCCGTGCTCCACGCCCATGTCGATCAGGCCGCCCTCGCGGCTGATGCCCTGGCCGTAGAGGATGTCGAACTCGGCCTGCTTGAAGGGCGGCGCGACCTTGTTCTTGACGACCTTGCAGCGGGTGCGGTTGCCGACCGCCTCCGTGCCGTCCTTCAGGGTCTCGATGCGGCGGATGTCGATGCGGACCGAGGCGTAGAACTTCAGCGCCCGGCCACCGGTCGTGGTCTCCGGGGAGCCGAACATGACGCCGATCTTCTCGCGGAGCTGGTTGATGAAGATCGCGGTGGTCTTGGACTGGTTGAGCGCGCTGGTGATCTTCCGGAGGGCCTGGCTCATCAGTCGGGCCTGGAGACCGACGTGGCTGTCGCCCATCTCGCCCTCGATCTCCGCACGCGGCACGAGCGCGGCGACGGAGTCGATGACGATGAGGTCGAGGGCGCCGGAGCGGACCAGCATGTCCACGATCTCCAGGGCCTGCTCGCCGTTGTCCGGCTGGGACAGGATCAGGTTGTCGATGTCGACGCCGAGCTTCTGCGCGTACTCGGGGTCGAGGGCGTGCTCCGCGTCCACGAACGCGACCTGACCGCCGGCCTTCTGCGCGTTCGCCACGGCGTGCAGGGTCAGGGTCGTCTTGCCCGAGGACTCGGGGCCGTAGATCTCCACGACCCGGCCGCGCGGGATGCCGCCGACACCGAGGGCCACGTCGAGCGCGGTCGAGCCGGTCGAGATGACCTCGATGGGCTCCTTCGACCGCTCACCCATGCGCATGACCGCGCCCTTGCCGAATTGCCGTTCAATCTGTGCGAGCGCGGCGTCCAGCGCCTTCTCGCGGTCGGTTCCTGCCATGGGTTCCACCCGGTTTGCTTGATTCGATCGCTTCACGTCAAAGACGCTAATGCCTGCCACTGACAATGCGCCCCGATGCGGGTCCGGCCTGTGGATAACTCGGGCACTTCTCCGTCCAAACCCAGTCGAATCACCCGTCACGAGCCTCGCCGGAGCCTCCATAAGAATGGATGTTCGATTTTCGTGTCAAGCGCACCACGCGGCTCCTCCGAGCGTACGTCTGCCGGTCCGGCCGCCACGTGGTCAGAGTGCGGTCGCGACGTGAAGAGGGGGCACCATGGCCAAGATCAGCATCAGCCTTGACGCCGAACTGGTGGTGGAGGTGATGGTCCTGGCCGGCATCGGCTCGCCCCAGGACGCCGTCGAGGCGGTGGTGCGGGACTACATCGCCCGCGGCCACCGCACGGAGACCCGCACCGGCGGCACGGACCTCGGACTGCGGGAGGTCGACGCCAAGCCGCAGGAGCCGCAGGGCTGATCCCCCTAAGAGCCGGCCCCGTCCTCCGGCCTCTTGGCCCACAGCTTGCGCAGGCGCGTGGAACCTCCGGCCCCGGCCGGCCGGCGGATCCGGCGTCCGTGGACGCGCGGATCGTCCGTGACGTCGTAGCGCTTGACGTACGCCCCCAGGAACGCCTGCAGCGTGGCGATCGCCGGAATGGCGATCAGCGCACCGACCGCACCGAGCAGGGCGGTGCCCGCGACGACCGAGCCGAAGGCGACCGCGGGGTGGATGTCCACGGTCTTGGATGTCAGCTTGGGCTGCAGCACGTAGTTCTCGAACTGCTGGTAGATCACCACGAAGACCAGCACCCACAGCGCGTACCAGGGGTTGACCGTGAAGGCGATCAGCATCGGCAGGGCGCCCGCGAGATAGGTGCCGATGGTGGGGATGAACTGCGACACCAGGCCCACCCACACGGCGAGCGCGGGGGCGTACGGCACCTCCAGGAACTCCAGCAGGATGTAGTGCGCGACACCGGACACGAGCGCCATCAGGCCGCGCGAGTACAGATAGCCGCCCGTCTTGTCGACGGCGATCTCCCACGCGCGCAGCACCTCGGCCTGCCGCGCGGGCGGCAGGACGGAGCAGAGCGCGCGCCGCAGCCGGGGACCGTCGGCGGCGAAGTAGAAGGAGAACAGCAGGATCGTCAGCAGCTGGAAGAGCCCGCCGAGGACCTGGGCCGACACGTCCAGGACACCGGTCGCGCTGTTCTGCACGTAGTTGCGCAGCCAGTCGGAGCGGAGCAGGCCCTCCTGGATGTCGACCCGTCTCAGCTCGGTGTGGAAGTGGCCGTTGATCCAGTTGATGACGGAGTCGAGGTACTCCGGGAAGTCCTCGACCATCTTGACGATCTGGCCCGCGAGCATGGAGCCGAGCAGCGTGACGAACCCGGCGGCGGCGATCAGCACCAGGAGGAACACGAAGAAGGTGGCCAGTCCGCGGCGCATGCCGCGAGCGGCCATCCAGCTCACCGCGGGCTCGATGGCGAGGGCCAGGAAGAACGCGATGAGGATGTTGATCAGCAGGCCGGTGAGCTGGTGGAAGGCCCAGCTGCCCAGCTGGAAGACGGCGATGAGCGCGAGAGCGAGCACCATGGCGCGCGGCAGCCAGCGCGGCATGCGCGCACCCGGCCCGGCGGCGCCCGCGGGCGGGGGCGGAGCGGGCGGCGTCGTGCCGGTCGTGGATGCGTGCCGGGTCGCCTGTCCGGTCTCGTCAGTGGGTGCCACGGACCAAGTCTCGCCCACGCCGGGGACGGCGGAGTCCCGTTCGGTGATCTTCGTACCCGGTCAGCGCTGCTCCCGCGGCACGTTCATGACCGTGCAGACCACCCGCCACACGTCCTTGGCGTCCCAGCCGGCGTCCAGCGCCTCGTGCACCGTACGCCCGCCCAGCTCCGCCATCACGTGATCGCGCGCGAAGGTGTCGGCGTACCCCGGACCGAAGTGATCCGTCATCCGCTCCCAGAAGACCGTCAACCGCATGACTCCAGTATCCCGCCCCTGAGGGTGGGCCCTGTGCCGGGACCACCTACCGGGACCGCTTTCCGTCCTACGGTCTTGACCATGGCCGAAAACGGAGCTTCCCCACCCCCCACGACACCCCCGCCCCCGGCGGGGCGCTCTCCGCTCGCACGCGCGGAGCACTTCGTCTGGCTCACCGCGCGGGTGCTGGAACAGCGCCTGTTCGCGTACCACTTCCGCGGTGGCGACGCCGGTCCGGTGGAGAGCGCCCTGGACGCCTACCGCAACGAGGACGGCGGGTACGGCCACGGGCTGGAACCCGATCTGCGCGGCCCGGTCAGCCAGCCCCTGCACACCGCGCGTGCCCTGCGCGTCCTGGACGCCGTCGGCGGTTGCGGCGGGCAGCGCGTGGAGCGGATGTGCCGCTACCTGACCTCCGTGTCCACGCGGGACGGTGCCCTGCCCGCGGTCCACCCCAGTCAGCGGGGGTATCCGGCGGCCCCGTTCGTGCCGGTCGTGGACGACCCGCCCGGCGAGCTGCTCGCCACGGGGCCGGTGGTCGGCCTGCTGCACCGCAACGACGTCTGGCACGCCTGGCTGTTCCGGGCGACGGACTTCTGCTGGCAGGCGGCGGAGTCGCTGGAAACCTCTCACCCCTACGAGATCGAGGCCGCCGTGGCCTTCCTGGACAGCGCTCCCGACCGTCCCCGCGCGGAGGCGGCCGCCGGCCGGCTGGGCCGCCTCGTGCGCGGACAGCGTCTCGCGGTGCTGGACCCGGACGACCGCGACGCGTACCCGGTCTCCCCGGGCTACGCCCCGGGCGAGCACCACTTCCCCCACGACTACGCGGGCCACCCGCACTCCCTCGCGCGCGCGTGGTTCACGGACGACGAGATGGCCCGCTCCCTCGACTTCCTCGCCTGGGAGCAGGAGGAGGACGGGGGCTGGCCCGTCCGCTGGCGCCGCTGGGCACCCGCCCCCGCCCTGGAGGCCCGCCCCGGGGTGACGCTCGAGGCCCTGCGCACGCTCCGCGCGTACGGCCGCCCGATCGGCTGACGGCCGACCGGCCGACCGGGCTCGTCAGCCGCCCATGGCCCGTACGCCCGCGGTCACCACCACGGCCGCCGCGACGACGAGCAGGAACGGCGCGCGCAGGACCAGCGCCAGAGCGGCCGCGGCGACTCCCGCGGCCCGCGCGTCCAGCACCGGCGTCTGCCCGTCGGCGAAGGTCTGCTGCGCGGTGAGCGCGGCGAGGAGCGCCACCGGCAGCAGGGCGGCGAGGCGCCGGACCAGGGGCCGCTCCAGCGCGCCCGCGGGCACCAGCAGTCCGACGAGTTTGACGGCGTAGCACCCCACCGCTGTCACGCCGATCGCGATCCAGACGCTCAACGGACCTCCTCCCGCGCCGATTCCTGGCCGGCCCCGCTCCCACGGTGTCCGCGCGCCCAGAGGACGGCCGGGGCCGCCAGTGCGGCCACCAGAACCGGCACACCGGCGGGCAGGACGGGGAGCAGGCCCAGCCCCAGGAGGACGGCCAGGGCGGCGACCATCCGTTCCGTGGTCGTCCTCAGCATCGGCGCGAGCAGCGCCAGGAAGACCGCGGGCCCGGCGGCGTCGAGCCCCCAGGCGTCGGTGTCCCCGATGGCCTCCGCACCCAGCGCGCCGAGCAGGGTGGTGAGGTTCCACAGCAGGTACAGCGTGAGTCCGGTGACGGTGAACCCGATCCGGACGCCGCGCCGCGTGGACTGGGCGAGGGCCACGGCCGTCGTCTCGTCGATCACCCACTGCGCGGCGAACGGCCGCACCGCGCGCGGGAGGGCCAGCAACTGCGACAGCCGCAGCCCGTAGAAGGCGTTGCGCACGCCCAGGAAGAAGGCCCCCGCCGCCGCGGTGAGCGGATTGCCGCCGGCCGCCAGCGCCCCCACGAGCGCGAACTGGGACGCCCCGGTGAACACCAGGAGGCTGAGCGCGCAGGTCTGCGCCAGGGTGAGTCCGCTGCCGGCCGAGGTCACCCCGAAGGCGAACCCGGACAGTCCGACGGCGACTCCGACACCGAGGGCGTCCCGTACGACGGCGGCGTCCGGCTTGCCCTCCACGTTCGTCTCCGGGACTACTGTCTGATCTGTCACTCCTCGGACGGTAGGAGAAATCTCCGCCGCGCGTCTTGTACGTTCTTGCGCTCCCGCTGGTAGGCGCCGGGCGGCACACCCACGATCCGCGCGAAGTGCCGGTTCAGGTGCGGCTGGTCGGTGAAGCCCACGGCGGCGGCGGCCTCGGCCGGTGACGTCCCGGCGTCCAGCAGCCGCCGCGCCCGGCGCACCCGGGCGTCCGTCAGCCAGGTGTGGGGCGGCATCCCGTAGGCGTCCCGGAAGGCGCGCAGCAGCGCGAAGGGACTGCTGCCGAGCTCGGCGGCGAGCCGTTCCAGGCTCGGCGGGCCGGCCATCCGCTCCTCCAGCACGGCACGCGCGCGTGCCGCGATCCGCGCCCCGGCCGTCCGCACCTCCCGGCGCGGCAGCGCACCGCCGTTCAGCCTCAGCAGCCGGGTGACGACCACGCGCAGCAGGGTGTCGGCGGCGAGCGCGTTCCCCTCGTCGGCGGCCCGCAGCACGCGGTGCACCAGCTCGACGGTGTACGGGTCGTCGAGCACCGGCCTGACGAATCCGGGCGTCCCGCGCAGCGTGGTCGTCTCCGCCGCGATGCCGGCCACGAGCTCGGGCGCCGGGTAGACGGCACCGTAGCGCCAGCCCTCCGGTACACCGGCCCGGCCCGTGTGCGGGGTGTCCGGGTTGACGAGGGCGAGCGATCCTGCCCCTGCGTACTGGTCGCTCCCGCCGTGGTGGAAGATCTCCACGCCGTCGGCGATGGCGGCGATGACGAAGTGCTCGTGCGTGTGGCGGATGAAGGTCTTCCGTATGTACTGGGCCCGGAGCAGGTCGACGCCGGGCAGCTCCGGGTACCGCCAGTGCCGCGCCCGCTCACTCGATCCCGCCATGCGCCCATTCTCCGGCACCGCTTGCGCGCAGCCCCGTCGGACGGCAGGGACCGCCCGCCGCGCCCGTCCCAGGCTCCTGGCGACGCGACGCTGCCGCCCCGCCACCGCAGCCGCAACCGCGGGCACCGCGCATCCGCCCAGCTCAGGCCGATTGTCAGTGCTCGGGTGCACGATGGATCCATGGTCAGCTCCGCACACCGAGCCCTGGACGGCTTCTCCCCCGCGACCCGCGGCTGGTTCACGGGGGCCTTCTCCGCGCCCACCGCCGCCCAGGCGGGGGCGTGGCAGGCCATCTCGGAGGGCTCCGACGTCCTGGTGGTCGCCCCCACCGGCTCCGGCAAGACGCTGGCCGCCTTCCTCGCCGCGCTGGACCAGCTGGCCTCGACGCCGCCGCCCGCCGACCCCAAGAGGCGCTGCCGGGTCCTTTACATCTCCCCGCTCAAGGCCCTGGCCGTGGACGTCGAGCGCAATCTGCGCAGTCCGCTGACCGGCATCCGCCAGGAATCCGTGCGCCTCGGCCTGCCCGAGCCCGAGGTCAAGGTAGGTATCCGCTCCGGCGACACCCCGGCCGCCGAGCGCCGTGCCCTGTCCACCCGTCCGCCGGACATCCTGATCACCACCCCGGAGTCCCTGTTCCTGATGCTGACGTCTGCCACGCGCGACGCGCTGACCGGCGTCGAGACGGTGATCATGGACGAGGTGCACGCGGTGGCGGGCACCAAGCGCGGCGCCCATCTCGCCCTCACTCTGGAGCGGCTGGACGAGCTGCTGCCGAAGCCGGCCCGCCGCATCGGACTGTCGGCGACGGTCCGCCCCGTGGACGAGGTCGCCCGGTTCCTGGCCCCGCGCGGCAAAGTGGAGGTGGTCCAGCCGGAGTCGGGCAAGGAGTTCGACCTGTCCGTCGTCGTCCCGGTAGAGGACCTGGGCGAGCTGGGCGGCTCCCCGGTCGCGGACGGCAACGAGGGCGCGGAGCGACCGTCGATCTGGCCGCACGTCGAGGAGCGCATCACCGACCTCGTCCAGGCGCACCGCTCCACGATCGTCTTCGCCAACTCCCGGCGCCTGGCGGAACGCCTGTGCAACAGGCTCAACGAGATCGCGTACGAGCGGGCCACCGGCGAGCCGCTGGACGAGCACCACTCCCCCGCGGAGCTCATGGGCGGGTCGGGCGCCGCGCAGGGCGCCCCGTCCGTGATCGCCCGCGCCCACCACGGCTCGGTCTCCAAGGAGCAGCGCGCCCTGGTCGAGGAGGACCTCAAGGCGGGCCGTCTGCCCGCGGTGGTGGCGACGTCCAGTCTGGAGCTGGGCATCGACATGGGCGCCGTCGACCTGGTCGTCCAGGTCGAGTCGCCGCCCTCCGTGGCCTCCGGCCTCCAGCGCGTCGGCCGCGCGGGACACCAGGTCGGCGCCGTCTCCACGGGCGTGGTCTTCCCCAAGTACCGCGGGGACCTGGTGCAGGCGGCCGTGGTCACCGAGCGGATGCGCGACGGCGCCATCGAGGCGCTCAGAATCCCGGCCAACCCGCTGGACGTCCTGGCGCAGCAGATCGTGGCGATGACGGCCCTGGACACCTGGCAGGTCGACGACCTGCTCGCCACCGTCCGCCGCGCCGCCCCGTTCGCCTCGTTGCCGGAGTCGGCCTTCACGGCGGTCCTGGACATGCTCGCGGGCCGCTATCCGTCCGACGCCTTCGCGGAGCTGCGCCCGCGCGTGGTGTGGGACCGGGTGGCCGGGACGGTCACCGGCCGGCCGGGCGCGCAGCGCCTCGCGGTCACGTCCGGCGGCACGATTCCCGACCGCGGGCTCTTCGGTGTCTTCCTCGCCGGAGCCGACCCGAAGAAGGGCGGCGGCCGGGTCGGCGAGCTCGATGAGGAGATGGTGTACGAATCCCGCGTGGGGGACGTCTTCACGCTCGGCACCAGCTCCTGGCGGATCGAGGACATCACCCGCGACCGGGTGCTGGTCTCCCCGGCTCCCGGCGTGCCGGGCCGGCTGCCGTTCTGGAAGGGCGACCAGCTGGGCCGGCCCCTGGAGCTGGGCCGCGCGCTCGGCGCGTTCCTGCGCGAGGTCGGCTCCCTCGCCAAGGAGGACGCCCGGCTGCGCCTGGTCACCGCCGGGCTGGACGCCTGGGCGGCGGACAACGTGCTGGCGTACCTCGACGAACAGCGCGAGGCCTGCGGACACGTCCCCGACGACCGCACCATCGTGGTCGAACGGTTCCGGGACGAGCTGGGCGACTGGCGGGTCGTGGTCCACTCCCCCTTCGGCGCGCAGGTCCACGCCCCGTGGGCGCTGGCGCTCGGTGCCAAGCTGACCGAGCGGTACGGCATGGACGCGCAGGTCATGCACGCCGACGACGGCATCGTGCTGCGCCTGCCGGACGCCGACCTGATGGGCCTGGACTTCCTCGACCAGGACCCCGCGAAGCCAGGCCTCGAGTACGACGCCGAGAAGGCGCCCGTCGGCGCGGCCGACGTCGTCTTCGACAAGGGCGAGGTCGACCGGGTCGTCACCGACCAGGTGGGCGGCTCCGCCCTGTTCGCGTCCCGGTTCCGCGAGTGCGCCGCCCGTGCGCTGCTGCTGCCGCGCCGCAGCCCCGGCAAGCGCACCCCGTTGTGGCAGCAGCGGCAGCGCGCCGCGCAGCTGCTGGAGGTGGCGAGCGAGTACGGCTCGTTCCCGATCGTCCTGGAGGCGGTCCGCGAGTGCCTCCAGGACGTCTTCGACGTGCCCGGTCTGGTCGAGCTGATGGGCGACCTGGAGTCGCGCAAGGTGCGCCTGGTCGAGGTCACCACCCCGGAGCCGTCGCCGTTCGCCCGCTCGCTGCTCTTCGGCTACGTCGCGCAGTTCCTGTACGAGGGCGACTCGCCCCTCGCCGAGCGCCGGGCCGCCGCCCTGTCGCTGGACTCCCGGCTGCTGGCCGAACTGCTCGGCCAGGCGGAGCTGCGCGAGCTGCTCGACGCGGAGGTGCTGACCGAGCTGGAGCGCGAGCTGCAGTGGCTCACCGACGACCGCCGGGTGAAGGACCCGGAGGGCGTCGCGGACCTGCTGCGGGTGCTCGGCCCGCTCACCGACGCCGAGCTGGCCGAGCGGGGTGCCGAGCCGCGGTGGGCGCCGGAGCTGGCCGCCGCCCGGCGCGCGATCAAGGTGCGGATCGCCGGTGCCGACCACTGGGCGGCGATCGAGGACGCGGGGCGGCTGCGCGACGCGCTGGGCACGGCGCTTCCCGTCGGTGTCCCGGAGGCCTTCACCGAGCCGGTCAAGGACCCCCTCGGCGACCTGCTGGCCCGCCACGCCCGCACCCACGGCCCGTTCACGTCGGTCACCGCGGCGGCCCGCTTCGGTCTCGGCGTCGCGGTCACCGACGGCGCCCTGCAGCGGCTCGCCGCGGCGGGCCGGGTCGTGCAGGGCGAGTTCCATCCGGCCGGCATCGGCCAGGAGTGGTGCGACGCGACGGTCCTGCGCCGGTTGCGGCGCCGCTCCCTGGCCGCGCTCCGGCACGAACTGGAGCCGGTGCCGCCGGCCGCGCTCGGGCAGTTCCTCCCCCAGTGGCAGCACATCGGCAAGGGACACGCGCTGCGCGGCGTCGACGGGCTGGTCCGTGCGGTCGAGCAGTTGCAGGGCGCGTCGGTGCCCGCCTCCGCGCTGGAGAAGCTGGTCCTGCCGTCGCGGGTGGCGCACTACAGCCCGGCGATGCTGGACGAGCTCACGGCCGCCGGTGAGGTGGTGTGGGCCGGAGCCGGCTCGCTCCCCGGCAAGGACGGCTGGGTCTCCCTCTACCTCGCGGACGCGGCCCCCGTGCTCCTGCCGCCTCCGCATCCCCTGGAGACGACCGCTCTGCACGAGTCCGTCCTGAGCGCCCTCTCCGGCGGGTACGGCCTCTTCTTCCGTCAGATCGCCGACCAGGTCCGTGCGACCACCCACCCGGACGTCACCGATCCACAGCTGGCCGACGCCGTGTGGGAGCTGGCGTGGTCCGGACGGCTGACCAACGACACGCTCGCGCCCCTGCGCTCCCTGCTGGGCTCCGGCCGCACCGCGGGCTCCACCGCTCACCGCGCCAAGCGATCCGTGCCCCGCGGACGCTACGGCTCGCTCACCGCCGCCGCCCGGCCCGCCTCCCGCGGCGGCCCGCCGACCGTCGCCGGACGATGGTCGCTGCTCCCGGCTCGCGAGCCGGACACGACAGTGCGCGCTCACGCGCTGGCCCGCACGCTCCTCGACCGGCACGGCGTGGTGACAAGGGGGGCGGTCGCGGCCGAGGGCGTCGAGGGCGGTTTCTCGGCGGTGTACCGCATTCTGGCCGCCTTCGAGGAGAGCGGGCAGGCCCGGCGGGGCTACGTCGTGGAGGGGCTCGGTGCGGCGCAGTTCGCCATGGAGGGCGCCGTGGACCGGTTGCGTGCGGTGGCGAACGCCCGGGAGCGGGGGGAGGGCACCCCGGGACCGGCGCCCTTCGCCGGCGGCCCCGAAAGCCCGGCGGCACCCGACGGCTTCCCCGGCCCGGCCCCCGGCTCGGCCTGGGTCGGCCCTCACGACGGCACGTTCGACGCCCCGTCCGACGGCTTCCCGCCCGGCAGCCACGGGCCACCCGGCGATTCCGGCGCGCCGGCCCCCTCGGACGATGTCTTCGCGGACCCGGACGGGCTGGGCCGGGCCCCGTCCCGTGGCGACTACATCTCACCCCGCGACTACGCCGAGCCGGGCGCCGGCGGCCCGCGCGGCGCCGGCGCACCGGGCGGTCCCGGCGGCTTCGGAGGGCCGCCCCCCGGAGGCGCTGACGGCGACCGCGGCGGCCGGCGTGGTTCGTACGGCACCGGTTTCGCCGGCCGCCGCGGCCGTGCTCCCGCCGGTCCGCCCGCCGTCGTACTGGCCGCCGCGGACCCGGCGAACGCGTACGGCGCCGCGCTCCCCTGGCCCGAGCCCCCCGCCGGTTCCACACACAAACCCGGCCGCAAGGCGGGGTCCCTGGTGGTGCTGGTCGAGGGCGAGCCCGCGTTGTACATGGAGCGCGGCGGCAAGACACTCCTGCTGTGGCCGTCCGCCCCCGAGGGCCCGCCTACGGACGATGCCCGCCTGCGCGCGGCGACGGAGGCGCTCGCCGAGGCTGCCCGCGCCGGATCCCTCGGCACGGTCACGGTGGAGCGTGTCAACGGCGCGACGGCTCTGACCTCCCCGTTCGATCCGCTGCTGGAGAACGCCGGGTTCATCGCCACCCCGCGCGGTCTGCGCATCCGCGCCTGAGCCTGCCACCCTTGACCCATGCCCGAAGGAGACACGGTCTGGCAGGCCGCGCGGCGGTTGCACGACGCCCTCGCCGGCAAGGTGCTGACGCGCAGCGACTTCCGCGTCCCCCGCTACGCCACGGCCGACCTCACCGGCCGCGCGGTCCTGGACGTCACCCCGCGCGGCAAGCATCTGCTGGCCCGCGTGGAGGGCGGTCTGACGGTGCACTCGCACCTGCGGATGGACGGCTCCTGGAAGGTGTTCGCCACCGGCCGGCGCTGGAGCGGCGGCGCGGCGCACCAGATCCGCGCCGTGCTCGGCACCGTCGACCGCACGGCCGTCGGCTACCGCCTCCCGGTGCTGGAGATCCTCCGCACGGCCGACGAGGAGCGCGCAGTAGGCCACCTCGGCCCCGACCTGCTGGGCCCGGACTGGGACCCCGACCGGGCTCTGGCCAACCTGCTGGGCGACCCCGCCCGCCCCCTGGGCGAGGCCCTGCTGGACCAACGCAATCTCGCCGGTATCGGCAATGTCTACAAGTGCGAGCTCTGTTTCCTGCTCGGCGTCACTCCCTGGCTGCCCGTCGGGGAGCTGCCCGCCCCGCACGCCGCGAAGGTGCCCGCGCTGGCGAAGCGGCTGCTGGAGGCCAACCGAGACCGCCCGGTCCGCCGCACGACGGGCCTGCGCGGCGCGGACCTGTTCGTGTACGGCCGGGCGCCCCGGCCCTGCCTGCGCTGCGGTACCTCGGTCCGGGTGGCCGACCAGGGCGACGGTTCGCGTGAGCGTCCCACCTACTGGTGTCCGGCCTGCCAGGCCGGCCCCGCCCCCATCCGCGCCGCCACCGGCCCGCGGGGCGAGCCCGGGTGGCAGCGCGGGCCGCGCTGACTCAGCCGACGAGCAGGGCGTCCATCTGGCCGGCCGCCTCGCGCAGGCCCTCCTCCATGCCCATCTTCATCAGCTGGTCCATCTGCTCCCGGGTGTCGAAGACCGCCAGCATCTCCATGCGGGTGCCGCCGTCGCGCTCGGTGAGCGTGACCCTGGTCGCGGTCGTCGGCATGGCGACGTCGGGCACCCCGTCCTGGTCGGCGAACCCGTCGGTGAACTCCAGGGACCTCGGCGCGTCCACCGTGGCGACCCGCCACCAGCCGCGGTACTTGTCCCCCTCGGGTCCGGTCATGAAGTACGTGACGTCCCCGCCCGGGGTCAGGTCGTGCCGTTCCACCGTCGCCGGGTAGGTCGGCGGGCCCCACCAGCGCTCCAGCTGCCGGGGGTCGGACCACAGTTCCCACACCCGTTCCACGGGAGCGGAGAAGTCGGCGATCAGGGTGAGGGTCAGGTTCTCGAGGTCCTTGTTCAGACTGGTGACGCTCATCGTTCCGGTCCTTCCAGCGGGTTGGGCACGTCGGTTTCCGCTTCTCCGGCGAGCAGACGGGACATCCGCTCCACCCGCCCGCGCCAGGCGGTCTCGAGCTCGTCCAGTGCCTGACGGGCCCGGTCCACGGCGTCGGGATCGGTGCGCACGAGCTGCTCCCGTCCACGGCGCCGCTTGACCACCAGGCCGGCCCGCTCCAGCACCGCGACGTGTTTCTGCACCGCGGCGAAACTCATCGGGTAGGTCTCGGCCAGTCGCGACACCGACAGGTCGTCCCGAACGCAGCGGCGCAGGATGTCGCGGCGCGTCGTGTCGGCCAGGGCGTGGAACAGGCGGTCCACGCCGTCTTCGGCTGCTTCCGTTCCTTCGGAGACTCCATCTACAACCATTTGGTTGTACGTTAACTCCGTCGGGAGGCCTTGTAAAGCGCTGCGGGACCGAGCGGGGGTCATGCACCGCCCCTCGGCGATCCCCGGCCGCACACGGCCGCGAACAGGGCACGCCGCCACCGCCCCGCGCCGACCGCCCCCACCGCCTGCCGCCTGGGGACGCAGTGCACCGGCAGCACACTCAGCCCCCAGCCGCCTACCGCGACCGCCCCTTCGAGCACCCCGGCCCCCGGTTCGAGCGCCAGGCGCAGCACGGCCCACCACCACAGCGCGCCGGCCCCCAGCGCGGCCGCCCGGCGAGCGGCCGACGCCGACACCATGGCCGGGTCAGCCGTTCCCGGCCTGGAACATCCAATGCTGCTTCTCGAGATCGGCGGTGACCTGGATGAAGATGTCCTGGCTCACCGGGTCGGGGTCCCCGGTCGCCGCGATCCGCTCCCGCATCCGCGTGATCACCGCGCCCAGCGCGTCCACGATCGTCTGCACCGCGGTGTTGTCGTCGACCCAGCCGTCCGGCGTCACGTCGATGCCGCTGCCGACGGCCACGGTCGCGGCACGACCGTCGGGGGAGACTCCCAGCGCGGAGGCTCGCTCGGCCACGGTGTCCGAGTGCGTGCGCGCCGTGTCGACGAGTTCGTCGAGCTGGAGATGGACGGAACGGAACCGCGGGCCGACCACGTTCCAGTGGATCTGCTTGGCCACCAGGGCCAGGTCCACCAGGTCCACGAGGCCGCCCTGGAGCGCCTCGGAGACGGCCTTCAGGTCCGCGTCGGACAACGGGCTCTTCACGACGTACATCCACACCTCCGTCGGTCGCCCCCCGGCCGCAACCGCCACGGCCAGTCCCTCCACGATGACCGCACCGCCGAGGACCGGCAAACCGGGCACCGCCGACCGTCGCCGACGACGCTTCTGCCGCCGCGCACGCAAAAACCCCGACCGCACCTCTCCGGCTTCCCGGAGAAGCCCCGGCCGGGGCCTCACACGCACACGTTCGCAGCGCTCAGGCGGCGACGACGTCCACCGCCTCCGCGGGCGCCTTGATGGTCACCCGTTCCGGTGGCACACCGGTCACCGACACGGAACCAAGCATCGGGCGAACCGGCGCGGGAACGGTCTCGCTGGGCGTGGCCGCAGCGGACTGGGCCAGCTCGGCGAGCGCGAGCTCGTCGCTCACTTCCCGCATGAGTTCGGACATCCGTACGTCCAGCGCGTCGCAGATGGCGGAGAGCAGTTCGGAAGAGGCCTCCTTCTGCCCCCGCTCCACCTCGGAGAGATAGCCGAGTGAGACTCGGGCGGACGAGGAGACTTCGCGCAGAGTACGGCCCTGGCGTTGGCGCTGCCGACGCAGCACGTCACCCAGTAGGCGACGGAGCAGAATCATCGGTGGCTCCCTCCTCGGACCGTGTAACCGCATCCTTCACGCCCCACCGTACCGCCTCGCGCCGCGGCCGTGCGGGGAGCGATGTCGTGTTCACTCAGGGCTGCAAACATCAAAACCCCCCGTTCCGTTCCGTATCCTGTGCCCGCTCATTCCCGGTCTGTTCGCCCGCAAGCCCCCTCACGAGGAGTGCGAGTACGCTCCGTACACTCTCCATACGAATTTCCGCGCGATCGCCGTTCAACCGCAGCGCCTCCACTTTTCCGCCACCGGCGGAACCGCCGTCTGCTGTGCAGGGGCCGTCCACGGCCACGAAGACGGTGCCCACCGGCTGTCCGTCCTGCGGGTCGGGGCCGGCCACGCCCGTCGTCGCGATGCCCCAGTCGGCGCCCAGCGCCTTCCGTACGCCTGCCGCCATCTGGGCGGCGACCTGCGGGTCCACCGCTCCGCGTGCCGTGAGCAGTTCTCCGTCGACGCCGAGCAGGTCCCGCTTCAGCTCCGTCGCGTAGGCGGTGACCGATCCCCGGAAGGCCCTGGAGGCGCCGGGGACCGCAGTGATCCCGGCCGCCACCAGTCCACCGGTCAGCGACTCGGCGACCGCGAGGGTCTCGCCCCTGACCGTGAGTAGCCGCACCACGTCTGCGGCCGTGGAACTCAAACTTCCGTCTCCTTCAACGCCGCTCTGCGCTCGGCGATTCCCCGGCGGCGCAGCACAATGGCCTGTTTCACGTAGTCCAGCCCGGTCGCCACGGTCAGGACGACCGCCGCCGCCATCACCCAGAACCTCAGGGTCGCCAGGGGGCCTGTCAGCGCCAGGACGTACATGCCGACGGCCACGCCCTGGGTGAGGGTCTTGAGTTTGCCGCCCCGGCTCGCGGGGATGACGCCGTACCGGATGACCACGAAACGCAGCACGGTGATGCCGAGTTCCCGGCCGAGGATCACGGCCGTCACCCACCACGGGAGGTCACCCAGGGCGGACAGGCAGATGAGCGCCGCCCCCATGATCGCCTTGTCGGCGATGGGGTCGGCGATCTTCCCGAAGTCGGTGACGAGGTCGTAGGTGCGCGCCAGGTGGCCGTCGAACAGGTCGGTGATCATGGCGACGGCGAAGGCCGCCCAGGCGAAGGAGCGCCAGGCCGGGTCGTACCCGCCGTTGCCGAGCATCAGGGCCACGAAGGCCGGTACGAGGAGCAGCCGGAGCATCGTCAGCAGATTGGCGACGTTCCACACGCTCGCCTGGTTGACGGCGGCGGCCGCGATCTTGCCGCCGCGCCCGGCGGCCCCGCCCTCGGTCGCACCGCCGGTCCTGCGCGCACCGGAGGAACCGCCCGCCGCGGACGCCGGGACTCCCGTCATCTGCCGGCCTCCTCACGCCACGCGGACGGCCCCGGCAGCGGCTCGGCCACCAGGTCGACACCCTCCGTACCGACCACCTTCGCCTCGACCATACTTCCGACCCGCAGGCCTTCGCCGCTCGTGAGCAGCACCTGACCGTCGGTCTCGGGTGCCTGGTGCTCCGCACGCCCGCGGACGCCGTCCCCCTCGTCGGAGGTGTCCACGGACTCGACGAGCACCCGCACGGTGGCGCCCACGCGCTCCTCGGCGCGCTGCGAGACGAGTTCCTCGGCGAGGCGGGAGACGCGTGCCAGCCGCTCGGCGACGACGTCCTCGTCCAGCTTGTCGCCGTAGGTCGCCGCCTCGGTGCCCTCCTCGTCGGAGTAGCCGAAGACACCGATGGCGTCCAGCCGCGCATGGTTCAGGAACCGCTCCAGCTCGGCGAGGTCGGAGGCGGACTCGCCGGGGAAGCCCACGATGAAGTTGGAGCGCACGCCGGCCTCGGGCGCCTTGCTCCGGATGGTGTCCAGCAGTTCCAGGAAGCGGTCGGTGTCGCCGAAGCGGCGCATCGCGCGGAGCACGTTCGGCGCGGAGTGCTGGAAGGAGAGGTCGAAGTAGGGCACGACCTTCTCGGTGGAGGTCAGCACGTCGATCAGGCCGGGGCGCATCTCGGCGGGCTGGAGGTAGCTGACGCGCACCCGCTCGATGCCGTCGACCTCGGCGAGGTTCGGCAGCAGCGACTCCAGCAGGCGGATGTCGCCCAGGTCCTTGCCGTAGGAGGTGTTGTTCTCGGAGACCAGCATGATCTCCTTGACGCCCTGCTCGGCCAGCCACCGCGTCTCGTTCAGCACGTCGCTCGGGCGGCGGGAGATGAAGGAGCCGCGGAAGGACGGGATGGCGCAGAAGGAGCAGCGCCGGTCGCAGCCGGAGGCCAGCTTCACCGAGGCGACCGGGGAGCCGTCCAGGCGGCGGCGCAGGGGCGCGCGGGGCCCGGAGGCGGGCGCGACGCCCTCGGGGAGGTCGGCCGGGGCGTGCCCGGGCAGGGCGACGGAGGCGCCGGCCTCCTGGCGCTCGGCGGGGCTGATCGGCAGCAGCTTGCGCCGGTCGCGCGGGGTGTGGGCGGCGTGGATGCCGCCGTTCAGGATGGTCTGCAGGCGGTCGGAGATGTCGGTGTAGTCGTCGAAGCCGAGGACGCCGTCGGCCTCGGGAAGGGCCTCGGCCAGCTCCTTGCCGTACCGCTCGGCCATGCAGCCCACCGCCACGACGGCCTGCGTTCTTCCGTGGCCCTTGAGGTCGTTGGCCTCCAGCAGGGCGTCCACGGAGTCCTTCTTGGCGGCCTCGACGAAGCCGCACGTGTTCACGACGGCGACGTCCGCTTCCTCGGCGTCGTCGACGAGCTTCCAGCCGTCCGCCTCCAGACGGCCTGCGAGCTCCTCCGAGTCCACCTCGTTACGGGCGCAGCCAAGGGTGACGAGTGCGACGGTGCGGCTTTCAGGCATGGGCTCAAGAGTACTTCGTCCCGCCGACAGCCCACGTCGACGGGGTTGGCCGATCCCGGCCAACCCCGTGGTGACGCGTTTCCCCGGTCCCCTAGCCGGCCTGCGGGTCGCCCTTCGTGTACGTCAGGCGTTCCACGGCGCCCGGCTGGAAGTCGTCCTCGATCTTCTTGCCGTTGACGTAGAGCTCGATGGCACCGGCGTCGCCGAGGACGAGCTTGATCTTCTCGTTGTCCTGGAAGGTCTTGGAGTCGCCCCGCTCGAGGATGTCGTCGAAGAGCAGCCGGCCGTTGTGGTCCGTGGCGGAGATCCAGCTGCGTCCGTCGGCGGCGGTGACCTTGACGGTCACCTTGTCCCGGGGCGCGGCGGCGATGGCGCTGTCGGTCGGGTCCGGCTGGGGATCGGCGGGCTTCTTCGGCTTGGCGCTCGGCGAGGCGGACTCGCCGGCCGACGGCTGGGCGCCCTCGGCGACGCTCGCCTCGTTGGCGGCGTCGTCGCCGCCCTTGACGAACGTGAAGGCGACGAAGCCGATCACGGCGACGATCGCGGCGACCATGGCAGCGGTCCAGTTGGGCCCGCGCCGCTCCGGACGGATGCGTTCCGCCTCGAACAGGGGCGCGGCCGGAGTCGGCGCCGGACGGCCTCCGTGCTCGGCGTCGAACTGCGCGAGCAGCTCCGCCGGATCCAGCCCGACGGCTTTGGCGAGGGTTCTGATGTGACCGCGCGCGTACACGTCCCCGCCGCACGGAGCGAAGTCGTCCGCCTCGATGGCGTGCACGATGGCGATCCGGACCCGGGTGGCGGTGGTGATGTCGTCGACGGTCAGCCCGGCGGCGATCCGCGCCTGCTGCAGGGCGCGGCCGACGGAGGGGCGGGATTCCTGAGGGGCGTCTTCGGAGACCTCGTCAGGAACGTCTGGGGACACGTCTGCGATCGGACGCTCGTCTTCAGGGGAGTTGCCGATGGACACGGGGGCGCCTTTCGAGCGTTTAGCCGCCTGTGCTGGACGTTCAGTCTAGGGGGGGTGCAAACGGGTGGGGCAAGCGGGCGGTACGACTTTGTACGCCATCGGTATGGCCCGGCATCCCGATGGTGGACTATCTGTTTGTCGTTTCCCTCAACTTGACGTACGCCATGAGGGAACGGTTGCCCAATGGTCCCTAACGGGTGAGTCACGATCGGCCGGCCGGTCGCCGTGACCCTCCGCGCGGGGAAACCCTCGCCTACCGTTCCCTACCCCTCAGACTCCCCCCGGATCACGGCGAGCACGCCGTCCAGCTCGTCAGGCTTCACAAGAACGTCACGAGCCTTTGAGCCTTCGCTCGGTCCGACGATGCTCCGCGACTCCATCAGGTCCATCAGCCGCCCGGCCTTGGCGAAGCCGACGCGCAGCTTGCGCTGGAGCATGGAGGTCGACCCGAACTGCGTGGAGACGACCAGCTCGGCCGCCTGGCACAGCAGGTCGAGGTCGTCGCCGATGTCCTCGTCGATCTCCTTCTTCTGCTTGGTCCCGACGGTGACGTCGTCCCGGAAGACGGGCGCCATCTGCTCCTTGCAGTGCCGGACGACCGCCTGCACCTCCTCCTCGGTGACGAAGGCGCCCTGCATGCGGGTCGGCTTGTTGGCGCCCATCGGCAGGAAGAGGCCGTCGCCCTTGCCGATCAGCTTCTCGGCGCCCGGCTGGTCGAGGATGACCCGCGAGTCCGCGAGGGAGGAGGTGGCGAAGGCCAGCCGCGAGGGCACGTTGGCCTTGATCAGGCCGGTGACGACGTCCACGGACGGCCGCTGGGTGGCGAGCACCAGGTGGATGCCGGCCGCGCGGGCGAGCTGCGTGATGCGCACGATGGCGTCCTCGACGTCACGGGGCGCCACCATCATCAGGTCGGCCAGCTCGTCCACGATCACCAGCAGGTACGGGTACGGCTGGAGCTCGCGCTCGCTGCCCTCGGGCGGCTTGACCTTGCCCTCGCGCACCGCGCGGTTGAAGTCGTCGATGTGCCGGTAGCCGTAGGCGGCGAGGTCGTCGTAGCGCAGGTCCATCTCGCGCACGACCCACTGGAGCGCCTCGGCGGCCCGCTTCGGGTTGGTGATGATCGGCGTGATCAGGTGCGGGATGCCCTCGTACGCGGTCAGTTCGACGCGCTTGGGGTCGACCAGGATCATCCGGACGTCCTCCGGGGTCGCCCGCATCATGATCGAGGTGATCAGGCAGTTGATGCAGGACGACTTGCCGGAGCCGGTGGCGCCGGCGACCAGCATGTGCGGCATCTTCGCCAGCGAGTGCATGACGTAGCCGCCCTCGACGTCCTTGCCGAAGGCGACCAGCATCGGGTCGTCGTCCTCGGCGGACTCGGCCAGCCTCAGCACGTCGCCGAGGTTGACCATCTCCCGGTCGGTGTTGGGGATCTCGATGCCGACGGCGGACTTGCCGGGGATCGGGCTGATGATGCGCACGTCGGGGCTGGCGACGGCGTAGGCGATGTTCTTGGCCAGCGCGGTGATCCGCTCGACCTTCACGGCGGGCCCGAGCTCCACCTCGTAGCGCGTGACCGTCGGGCCCCGGGTGAAGCCGGTGACGGCGGCGTCGACCTTGAACTCGGTGAAGACGGTGGTCAGGGACGCGACTATGGCGTCGTTGGCGGCGCTGCGCGCCTTGCCGGGGCCGCCGCGCGTGAGGAGGTCGAGGGCCGGCAGCGAGTAGGTGATGTCGCCGGAGAGCTGGAGCTGCTCGGCGCGCGGCGGAAGCTCCCGTTCCTGCGGGACCGGCGTCTTGGTGAGGTCCGGGACACCCGCCTTCTCCCCGGGACCGTCCTTCTTGAGCTTCCCCGGTTGCGGACGCGCCGCCGGGACCGGCGTCGGGGCCGGCGCCGACGACTCCCGCTCCCCCGTGCTCACGCCCTGGGTGAGGTCGGCGACCAGCGGGGACGGCGGCATTCCGTGCAGTACGGCGCCGTCGAGGGCGGCGGCCGCGGCGGCGGCGACGTCCACGGCGTCCAACGGCCGGTCCATGTCGGGCTGCGGCACGGCGGACCGCCGGGGCCTGGTACGGCGCCGGGCGAGCGCCTCCTGCTCCGCCCCGTCGGGGTCGTACGGCTCGGCGGCCGGCCCCCCGCGCTTGCGTGACCGCGCGGGCAGCGCCTCGCGCCACTGCTCGTCGTACCGCTCGTCGTCGTCCGTGAACTCGTCGGCCTCCGGGTCCCGAAGGAGGCCGAGCCGTACGCCGAGCTGCCGCAGCCGCTGGGGGACGGCGTTGACCGGGGTGGCCGTGACGACCAGCAGCCCGAAGACGGTGAGCAGCACGAGCAGGGGCACGGCCAGGACGTCGGTCATGGTGTACGACAGCGGGGTCGCCGCGCCCCAGCCGATGAGGCCGCCGGCGTCCCTTATGGCGTGCATGCCCTCCCCGCGGGCCGGTGAGCCGCAGGCGATGTGGACTTGCCCGAGGACCCCGACGACGAGCGCGGAGAGGCCGATCACGATGCGTCCGTTGGCCTCCGGCTTCTCCGGGTGCCGGATCAGGCGTACGGCGATGGCGCCGAGCAGGATCGGGACCAGCAGGTCGAGCCGGCCGAAGGCGCCGGTGACGAGGATCTCCACGAGGTCGCCGACGGGGCCCTTGAGGTCGGCCCAGGTGCCCGCGGCGACGATCAGGGCGACGCCGAGCAGCAGCAGGGCGACGCCGTCCTTGCGGTGCGCCGGGTCGAGGTTCTTCGCGCCCTGCCCCATGCCGCGGAAGACGGCGCCGACGGCGTGGGCGATGCCCAGCCACAGGGCGCGTACGACCCGGTAGACGCCTCCCGTGGGGCTGGGCGCCGGCTTGGGGGCGGGCTTCTTGGCCGCGGCTTTCCTGGCGGGTGCCTTCTTCGCCGGCGCCTTCTTGGCAGGGGCCTTCCTCGCCGGACCCTTCGCGGGAGCGGCCGCCTTCTTCGCGGGCTGCTTCTTGGCTGCGGAGGGACGTGAGGCCATAGGTGTGAGGTTACCGGGGGAGACGGCGGTCGACACGTGTGCCCACCGCTTCACCCGTTCGTGTCGCCCCCGCGGAGATACGGAACTGACGCTTCCGGTACTGCCCCTGACACGGCCTCACGGCACACGCACCACGGACGGTACCGCCCACGCCGCTCAGTTGGCCGCGGCCTGCCCTCCCGAAGAGCCCGGCTCCAGGGCGTCCAGCGCGCGCCGCAGTCCGGTGAGCTTGCGCTCCAGATGGGCCGCCGTCGCCACCGCCGCCGCGTCCGTCGACTCGTCGCCCAACTGCTTGGAGAGCGCCTCGGCCTGCTCCTCCACGGCCGCCAGCCGCGCCGACAGCTCGGCGAGCAGTCCCGCCGGCTCCTTGGTCTCGCCGACCGCCTCCTTGCCGCCGCCCTCCAACTGGAGCCGCAGCAGCGCCGCCTGCTCGCGCAGCTGGCAGTTCTTCATGTAGAGCTCGACGAAGACGGAGACCTTCGCGCGCAGCACCCACGGGTCGAACGGCTTGGAGATGTAGTCCACCGCGCCCGCCGCGTACCCGCGGAAGGTGTGGTGCGGACCGTGGTTGATCGCGGTGAGGAAGATGATCGGGATGTCCCGGGTCCGCTCCCGCCGCTTGATGTGGGCGGCGGTCTCGAAACCGTCCATGCCCGGCATCTGGACGTCCAGCAGAATGACCGCGAAGTCGTCCGTGAGCAGTGCTTTGAGCGCTTCCTCCCCGGACGATGCCCGCACCAGCGTCTGATCGAGCGCCGAGAGGATCGCCTCCAGCGCCAGCAGATTCTCCGGCCGGTCATCGACCAGGAGGATCTTGGCCTTCTGCACCATGGCCCGCCCTCCTCGCCCCGGCGTGGGGCCTCCCCTGTCCGCAGGACTTGGCGCAGCACCGGCGGGTGCCGCCCCAGGGGACGGCTCCCTTGCGCCGCCCGTCCTTGTGCCGGTCATCGTAGCCGCACCCCGCCTGTCGCCACACCCTGTCACCGCGATGTCACTGTGCACGTAGCAGAAACGCGGCGGGGGACCAGAAGGTTCCCCGAATCCCGCGCTTCTACACGGCTCCGGGCACACTGAGTCAGCGACCCGCGCGAACTCCGGAGCTTCCCGCCACGTGCGTACACCCACGTTCGCACACCGCCCCCAGGTGCGGTGCGGACGGCCCCCGTTCGCATCCGGGCACTGTGCCCGCAGGGACCGCCGGCACGCTGCCCGGAAGTACCGCCCCGTGCCCGCGAGGACCCGGCCCTCACTCCTCGCGCGTCCACTGCTGCATCACCGTCAGCAGGTGATCGGGGTCGACCGGCTTCGTCACGTAGTCGGAGGCGCCCGACTCGATGGCCTTCTCCCGGTCGCCCTTCATCGCCTTCGCGGTCAGCGCGATGATCGGCAGACCGGCGAACTGGGGCATCCGGCGGATCGCCGTGGTCGTCGCGTACCCGTCCATCTCGGGCATCATGATGTCCATCAGGACGACCGCCACGTCCTCGTGCTGCTCCAGCACCTCGATGCCCTCGCGCCCGTTCTCGGCGTACAGCACGGACAGGCCGTGCTGTTCCAGGACGCTGGTGAGCGCGAAGACATTGCGGATGTCGTCGTCGACGATCAGCACCTTCTGCCCGCCGAACCGGATGCCGCGACTCGGATGCGGCGTCGCTTCCCGCTCGGCGGACGGCGGCTGCTCCTGCTGCGCGGCGAGTCCCTGCGCGGCTTCCGACGCGGCCCGGCGACGGCGCCGGAAGAGGGAGGCGGCGCCGTTCTGGGCATCCTGGTACGACTTCACCTCGGCGGGCAGCTCGGCCTGCGCCCCCGGCAGCGCGATGTCGGCGCCCGGCGTGGCGAGCGTCCCGCCGGGCTCCAGGGCCGGCAGGGGCTGCTGGTAGCCGTGTGCGGGCAGCTCGCTCGGGTGCAGCGGCAGGTACAGCGTGAACGTCGACCCGCGGCCCGGCTCGCTCTGCGCGTGGATCTCGCCGCCCAGCAGCTGCGCGATCTCCCGCGAGATGGACAGCCCGAGGCCCGTGCCGCCGTACTTGCGGCTGGTGGTGCCGTCGGCCTGCTTGAACGCCTCGAAGATCACCCGCATCTTGCTGGCCGCGATGCCGATGCCGGTGTCGCTCACCGAGAACGCGATGAGTTCGGCGTCGGGGTCGGTCATCGAACCGGCCTCCAGCAACTGCTCCCGGATGGCCTGCGGAACGTCGTCCCGGGCCGGCCGGATGACCAGCTCGACCGCTCCCGAATCGGTGAACTTCACCGCGTTGGACAGCAGGTTGCGCAGCACCTGGAGCAGCCGCTGCTCGTCGGTGTGCAGCGTGGCGGGCAGCTCCGGCGACACCCGCACCGACAGGTCCAGGCCCTTCTCCGCGGTCAGCGGGCGGAAGGTGGCCTCCACGTAGTCGACGAGCTGGACGAGCGCGATGCGCGTCGGGGAGACGTCCATCTTGCCCGCCTCGACCTTGGACAGGTCGAGGATGTCGTTGATGAGCTGGAGCAGGTCGGAGCCGGCGCCGTGGATCGTCTCGGCGAACTCGACCTGCTTCGGGGACAGGTTGGCGTCCGCGTTGTCGGCGAGCAGCTTGGCCAGGATCAGCAGCGAGTTGAGCGGCGTACGCAGCTCGTGCGACATGTTGGCCAGGAACTCGCTCTTGTAGCGCATGGAGACCGCGAGTTGCTCCGCGCGCTCCTCCAGGACCTGCCGCGCCTCCTCGATCTCGGTGTTCTTCACCTCGATGTCGCGGTTCTGCTGCGCCAGCAGCTCGGCCTTCTCCTCCAGTTCGGCGTTGGACGACTGGAGCGCCTTCTGCCGCTGCTCCAACTCCTCCGACCGCTCGCGCAGTTGCTCCGTCAGTTCCTGCGACTGCTTCAGCAGCACCTCGGTCTTCGTGTTGACGGAGATGGTGTTGACGCTGGTCGCGATCATCTCGGCGATCTGGTTCAGGAAGTCCTTCTGGATCTGCGTGAACGGGGTGAACGACGCCAGCTCGATGACACCGAGCACCTGCCCCTCGAAGAGCACCGGAAGGACGATCACCTGCGCGGGCGGGGCCTCCCCGAGCCCGGAGGAGATCTTCAGATAGCCGCTGGGCGCGTTCTCCACGAGGATCGTGCGCTTCTCCTGGGCGGCCGTGCCGACCAGCGCCTCCCCGGGCCGGAACGAGGTGGGCATGGAGCCCATCGAGTAGCCGTACGACCCGAGCATGCGCAGTTCGTACTGGTCGCCCTCGGCGCCGGCCTGCTCCTGGCCGTCGACGTTCGGCATGGCGAGGAAGAACGCGCCGTGCTGCGCGGAGACCACCGGAGTCAGCTCGCTCATGATCAGCGAGGCCACGTCCTGGAGGTCCCGGCGGCCCTGCATCAGACCGGAGATCCGCGCCAGATTGCCCTTGAGCCAGTCCTGCTCCTTGTTGGCGATCGTGGTGTCCCGCAGGTTGGCGATCATCTTGTTGATGTAGTCCTGCAGCTCGGAGATCTCCCCCGAGGCGTCCACGTCGATCTTCAGGTTCAGGTCGCCGCGGGTCACCGCGGTCGCCACGCGCGCGATGGCGCGCACCTGCCGGGTAAGGTTCCCGGCCATCTCGTTCACGGACTCCGTAAGGTCCCGCCAGGTTCCGTCGACGTCACGCACGCGTGCCTGACCGCCGAGCTGCCCCTCGGTGCCCACCTCGCGGGCCACGCGGGTGACCTCCTCGGCGAACGACGACAGCTGGTCGACCATCGTGTTGATGGTCGTCTTCAGCTCCAGGATCTCGCCGCGCGCGTCGATGTCGATCTTCTTGGTGAGGTCGCCCTTGGCGATGGCGGTCGTCACCATGGCGATGTTGCGCACCTGACCGGTCAGATTGGACGCCATCTGGTTCACCGACTCGGTGAGGTCCTTCCAGGTGCCCGCCACGCCGGGCACGTGCGCCTGGCCGCCCAGGATGCCGTCCGTACCCACCTCACGGGCCACCTTGGTGACCTGGTCGGCGAACGAACTCAGCGTCTTGACCATGGTGTTGAAGGTGTCGGCGAGCTGAGCGACCTCACCACGCGCCTCGATCGTCACCGTCCGCGTCAGGTCGCCGTTGGCGACGGCGGCGGCCACCTGGGAGATGTTCCGCACCTGAACGGTGAGGTTCTTCGCCATCAGGTTGACGTTGTCGCTGAGGTCCTTCCAGATGCCCACCACGCCGGGCACGTGCGCCTGGCCGCCCAGGATGCCCTCCGTGCCCACCTCACGGGCCACCCGCGTGACCTGCTCCGCGAAGGACGACAGCTGGTCGACCATCGTGTTGACGGTCGTGACGAGCTCCAGGATCTCGCCCTTGGCGTCGACGGTGATCTTCTTCGACAGGTCGCCCTTGGCGACGGCCGTCGTCACCTCGGCGATGTTGCGGACCTGCATGGTCAGGTTGTTGGCCATGCCGTTCACGGACTGCGTGAGGTCCTTCCAGGTGCCGGAGACGCCCTGCACCTCCGCCTGGCCGCCGAGGATGCCCTCGGTGCCCACCTCGCGCGCGACGCGCGTGACCTCCTGGGCGAACGACGACAGCTGGTCCACCATCGTGTTCAGCGTGTTCTTCAGCTCCAGGATCTCCCCGCGCGCGTCCACGGTGATCTTCTGGGACAGGTCACCGCGGGCCACCGCCGTCGCGACCTGGGCGATGTTGCGCACCTGCGCGGTGAGATTGCCGGCCATGCCGTTCACCGAGTCGGTCAGGTCCCGCCACACTCCCGCGACGCCGGGCACCTGCGCCTGACCGCCGAGGCGCCCCTCCGTGCCCACCTCGCGGGCCACCCGGGTGACCTGCTCCGCGAAGCTCGACAGCTGATCCACCATCGTGTTGATGGTGTTCTTCAGCTCCAGGATCTCACCGCGCGCGTCGACGTCGATCTTCTGGGACAGGTCACCGCGCGCCACCGCGGTCGTCACCTGGGCGATGTTCCTCACCTGACCGGTGAGATTGGACGCCATCGAGTTGACGGAGTCCGTCAGCTCCTTCCACGTGCCCGACACCCCGTCGACCCGCGCCTGACCGCCCAGGCGCCCCTCCGTGCCCACGTCCCGGGCCATCCGTGTCACCTGGTCGGCGAACGACGACAGCTGGTCCACCATCGTGTTCACGGTGTTCTTCAGCTGGAGCATCTCACCGGAGACGTCCACGGTGACCTTCTGCGACAGGTCGCCGTTGGCCACCGCCGTCGTCACCTGGGCGATGTTCCTCACCTGACCAGTGAGGTTCCGGAACGCCGTGTTGACGGAATCCGTCAGGTCCTTCCAGGTCCCCGCCGCCCCGGGCACCTGCGCCTGACCGCCCAGCTCGCCCTCGACACCGACCTCACGCGCCACCCGCGTGACCTCGGCGCCGAAGGCGGACAGCTGGTCGACCATCGTGTTGACGGTGTTCTTCAGCTCCAGCATCTCGCCGGCCACGTCCACGGTGACCTTCTGCGACAGGTCACCGCTGGCCACCGCCGTCGTCACCGCGGCGATGTCGC
The DNA here is from genome assembly GCF_028473745.1 of Streptomyces sp. M92. Classification (NCBI taxonomy): domain Bacteria; kingdom Bacillati; phylum Actinomycetota; class Actinomycetes; order Kitasatosporales; family Streptomycetaceae; genus Streptomyces; species Streptomyces sp. M92. Next base: position 3,679,650 of record NZ_CP101137.1, on the reverse strand, counting down.
GCACCTGAGTGGTCAGGTTCCGAAAGACCGTGTTGACGGAGTCCGTCAGGTCCTTCCAGATGCCCGCCGCACCCGGCACGTTCGCCTGCCCGCCGAGCTGCCCCTCGCCACCGGTCTCGTTGGCGACGCGCGTCACCTCGTCCGCGAAGATCCGCAGCGTCTCGGTCATCTGGTTGATCGTCTCGGCGAGCTGCGCGACCTCGCCGCGGGCCGGCACCGTCACCTTCTTCGACAGGTCACCGTTGGCGACCGCCGTCGTCACGTGGGAGATCTCCCGCACCTGGGCCGTCAGGTTCCCGGCCATGGTGTTGACGGAGTCGGTCAGCTCCTTCCATACCCCGGCCACCCCCGGCACCTGGGCCTGCCCGCCCAGGGCACCTTCGGTGCCCACCTCCCGGGCGACGCGCGTCACCTCGGAGGAGAACGCGGAGAGCTGGTCCACCATCGTGTTGACGGTGTTCTTCAGCTCCAGCATCTCGCCGGCCACGTGCACCGTGACCTTCCGTGACAGATCACCCTTGGCCACCGCCGTAGTCACCAGGGCGATGTCCCGCACCTGAGCGGTGAGCCGGTACGCCATCGTGTTGACGGAGTCCGTCAGGTCCTTCCACGAACCGGACATCCCGCGCACCCGGGCCTGGCCGCCGAGCTTGCCCTCGGTACCGACCTCACTGGCCACCCGCGTGACCTCGTCCGTGAACGTCGACAACTGGTCGACCAGGTTGTTCACCGTCCTGCCGACCTTCAGGAACTCCCCGCGCAGCGGCTGCCCGGTGCCCTCCGCCGACTGGGTCCGCAGCTCCATGCGCGGCGACAGGTCACCGTCCGCCACCGCCGACAGCACCCGGCTGACCTCGGAGACCGGCCGTACGAGGTCGTCGACCAGCGCGTTCGAGTTGTCGATGGCGGCCGCCCAGGAGCCCTCGCAGGCCCCCGTCTCCAGCCGCTCGGTGAGCTTTCCCTCACGTCCGACCACCCGCCGCACCCGGGCCAGCTCGCCCGTGAGGTGCAGATTGCGGTCGGCGACCTCGTTGAAGACCGCCGCGATCTCCGACATCACGCCGTCGCCGGACACCGTGAGCCGCTTGCGGAAGTTGCCCTCCCGCATCGCCACCAGCGCCGTGAGCAGCCGGTTCAGCGCGGCCGTGTCCACCGTCGTAGTGCCGCCCCGCGTTTTGCCCTGGTTGCTCAGGGACTGTCCGCCTTTCGCGCGCGCCTTTGTGCCCCGCGTCGCTGCGCCAGACTCCACTGTGTCCCTCCCGCAGGGGTCGACCGTTACTGCTGTGCCCGGCCGCCACCTCTCGGCGGACCGGTTACTGCCGCGTACTGCCTGTGCTGCCGCGCGGTCCGCACGCGTTCGCCGGACCGCTCCCGGGGCTGCTGCCCGCCGCACTGGGCGCGCATTCAATCTGCCCGGACCTTCATTGGAAGCTTGCCCAGTGTTTCACCCCGGCCGAACCAGGCCATAACAGTTCGGCAGCTTCGCACATCGTCCGCACACCCTCTGGGCGGAAACACAGCAGACCGGCATCCGCATGGACGGCGAAGGTAAGTAACCTTGCATGCGGCTGTCCAGCCTCGCCGGTCCGTCCGGCCTGGGCGGTGGCACGGAGACGAGCGGGCATCGGAGGGGCGGCCGGAATGACCACCGGACTGATCCCGGGGGAGCAGCCCCCGGATCCCGGGCCGACGGGTGGACTGCCGCAACAGCGGCGCGAGCCGGTCGGCCATGAGGCCGTGCACGGGGAGAGAGGGTCGAGGAGTTCTGTGATCACCGCGCGCGCGGCCGCCAGCTTCGAGCCCGTCGGACGATCGGTGGCGAGTGCCCGGTCCTTCGTCCGGGACACGCTGCAGGGCTGGGGCCATGCCGACATCGTCGACGACGCCGTGGTGCTCACCAGCGAGCTGGTGACCAACGCCGTGGTGCACGCCGGGACCACCGCCGACGTCGTCTGCCTGCGCAGCGACGACGGCGTACGGATCGAGGTCGCCGACCACTACCCCGAGCGCGAGGTCCCGCTCCAGGGCTCCCCCGCCACCATGGGCAGCCTCGACCGCGAGGGCGGCCGCGGGCTCCAGCTGTGCGCGGCCCTGGCCGACCGCTGGGGCGTCGAGTACACCCCCACGCTGAAGAACGTCTGGTTCCACCTCCATCTGCCCGAGCGCCCGGTCGGCACCCGCGCCGCCGGTCCATCGCTCCCCGCCGACCTGCTCCCGCTCGCCGACGGCCGCGTCCGCGTCGCCGTCGTCCAGATCGACCGCACCGGCGCCGTCACGTCTTGGAACGAGGACGCCGGTGAGCTCTTCGGCTACGCCGCCGAGCAGGTCGTGGGCAAGCCGCTGACCGACCTCGCCGCCTGGCCGCACACCCCGGGCACCAGCACCGGCATCGCCGAGGCGCTCCAGCTCTCCCGCTGGGAGGGCAGCTACGGCATAAGGGGCGCCAACGGCCGCGTCACCCCGGTCTACGCCTCCCACCTCCGCGTCCGCGACGCCGGCGGCGAGCCCTCCACCGTCTGCCTCCTCGTCCGCGACCACGAACGCGCCGTCCTCCAGACGCCGTTGCGCGTGCCGGCCTCCGACAGCGCCGCCTCCTCCGAGGGCCAGAGCACCGACCCCTTCGAGGTCTTCATCGGCTCCCCCGCCCCGGACGACCTCGACGGCCTCCTCCAGCGCACCGTCGAACGCGCCCGCGACATGCTCGACGCGGACGCCGCCTTCCTGCTCCTGGCCACCGACGACGAGACGGAGCTGGAGGTCCGCGCCTCGACCGGCCTGCCCTCCGCGCGCCAGCGCTTCGCCCGCGTCCCCGTCGAGGCCGGCCCCGGCCGCTACGGCTCCGCCCGCATGCCCGCCGTCCACGACGACCTGGCCGCGGTCCCCGGCGCCGTCCCACTGCTCAACGGCACCGGCATGCGCTCCGTCGTCACCGTCCCGCTCAAGGTCGAGGGCCGCCTCACCGGCTCCCTCGGCGTCGCCGCGGAGTCCGCCGGCCGGTACTCCAACGAGGAGGCGCTGCGCCTCCAGTTCGCCGCCGACCGCATCGCCCTGGCCGTCGAGTCCGCGCGCCTCGGCGAGCTGGAGCGCCTGCGCCGCGGCTCACTCAGCTTCCTCGTCGAGGCCTCCGACCTCCTCGCCGGCACCCTGGACCGCGACCAGACCCTGGCCCTGATGGCGCAGATGACGGTCCCGACCCTGGCCACCTGGTGCGCCGTCTACACCATCGCCGACCAGGCCTCGGAGCCATACCTCTCCTACGTACTGCACGAGGACGAGGAACTCATCGACGGCATCAAGTCCCTGCTCTCGAAGATCGCCCCACCCGACCCGGTGCCCACCCCCGGCGCCCGCGTCTGGTCGGCCCCCGGCGAACTGGCCCACCAGGCCGCCCTGCGCACCTCCATGCGCGACCTGGGCCTCAACAGCGGTACGACTCCCCAGCTGAGCACCGGCATCGGCCCGACGCTCGCCACGGCGGCCGCGGTCGGCGGCGAGACCGTGGTCCTCCCCCTGGTCGCCCGCAACCGCGTCATCGGCATGCTGACGCTCGGCAAGCCGACCGACGAACACTTCCGCCAGGAGATCCTGGAACTCGCCGAGGACCTGTCCCGCCGGGCCGCCCTGGCCCTGGACAACGCCCGCCTGTACTCGGAGCGCACGGCCATCAGCCAGTCCCTCCAGCGCAGCCTGCTGCCCCCGGAGCTCCCCGTCATCGACGGCGTCGAGGTCGAGGTCATCTACCGCGCGGCCGGCGAGGGCAACGAGGTCGGCGGCGACTTCTACGACCTCTTCCCCATCAGCGACGACGCGTACGGCTTCGCCATCGGCGACGTCTGCGGCACAGGTCCGAACGCGGCGGCCGTCACGGGCCTGGCCCGGCACGCCCTGCGCCTGCTCGCCCGGGAAGGCCTCAGCGGCCCCGCGGTCCTGGAGCGCCTCAACTCCGCCATCCTCGACGAGGGCGCCCGCAGCCGCTTCCTCACCCTCCTGTACGGCGAGATGCGCCCCCAGGGTGACGGCAGCGCCGAACTGAAGGTCGTCTGCGCCGGTCACCCGCTCCCCCTCCGCCTGCGCCAGGACGGCACTGTGGAGCCCGCCGCCGAGCCCCAGCCGCTCCTCGGTGTGATCGAGGACCTGGAGCTCTACGAGCAGACGGTCACCCTCGACCCGGGCGACGTCCTGCTCTGTGTCACGGACGGCGTCACCGAACGCCGGGAGGGCACGCGCATGCTGGGCGACGACGGCCTCGCCGACGTCCTCACCACCTGCACCGGGCTCACGGCGGGCGCGGTGGCGGCCCGCATCATGCGCGCGGTCGAGCGCTTCGCCTCGGACGCCCCGTCCGACGACATGGCGATCCTGGCGATGCGCGTCCCGGAGCCGCACGCGGACTGACCGGCCGCATCAGGGCATGCGAAAGGCCCCGCCCGATTGGGCGGGGCCTTTCGTGGTGGAGCCCCCAAACGGAATCGAACCGTTGACCTTCTCCTTACCATGGAGACGCTCTGCCGACTGAGCTATAGGGGCCTGTCGCTTTTCCGAGGTTTCCCTCGCGGCAACGGAATAGATCATACCCCGAACAGACCCGTGCTCCCAACCACGCCAGTCACAAGGCCGGCTGCAGAAGCCCGCCCAGGGCATTGCAGGCGGACACGATCCGCTGCATGTCCCTCTTGGTCAGCGCGGCGTCGACCGGCAGGCCGAGCGTCTCGTCGGCCGCCCGCTCCGTCTCGGGCAACGACACACACCGACGGAAGCCGGGCATCCGGTGCACCGGCGTCTTCACCGGCACCCAGCACCCGACCCCGCGCAACCGCACGGCCCGTGCGAAGGCGTCCCGGTCCGGACGCCCATTGCCCGGCACGCGCACCACGTACTGCTGATAGGTGTGGCCGTCTCCCCAGTCCGGGGTGCGTACCCCCTTCAACTTCCCGTCCAGGTAAGCCGCCCGCTGCCGCCGCTGCGCTATCTCGTCGTACGGCGCCTCGGATTCGCCGTGCTCCAGCACGAGCAGCCCGTGCCGTCGGCCGACCGCGTGCAGCGGCCCGAGGTCCGCGGGCCTTCCGAAACGGTGCACCACGACGACGGCGACGGTACGGGGCGTCAGCGCCGCCTCCACCGCTGAGGCGTCCAGGCAGTACGAGACAGGATCTATGTCGGCGAACACCGGCAGAGCGCCGGCCAGAGCCACGGCCTCCGCGACTTCCACGTTCCCGAAGGCAGGTACGACGACCTCGTCGCCGACTCCGACGCCGGCGGCCCTGAGCATTGCTGCAGTACCCATACGGCAGATGCTCGTAGCGCAACGTGAACTGCAAGTGACGGAAAACAAAAAAGGGTTGGACCCGGAACCGAAGTTCGGGGTCCAACCCTTTGAATAATTGTTCGGCGGCGTCCTACTCTCCCACAGGGTCCCCCCTGCAGTACCATCGGCGCTGTAAGGCTTAGCTTCCGGGTTCGGAATGTAACCGGGCGTTTCCCCTACGCTATGACCACCGAAACACTATGAAACTCTCAACCGCACCACGCCTGTGACGAGCGTGGGGTTGTTCGTGGTTTCAGAACCAACACAGTGGACGCGAGCAACTGAGGACAAGCCCTCGGCCTATTAGTACCAGTCAACTCCACACCTTACGGCGCTTCCATATCTGGCCTATCAACCCAGTCGTCTACTGGGAGCCTTACCCCATCAAGTGGGTGGGAGTCCTCATCTCGAAGCAGGCTTCCCGCTTAGATGCTTTCAGCGGTTATCCCTCCCGAACGTAGCCAACCAGCCATGCCCTTGGCAGAACAACTGGCACACCAGAGGTTCGTCCGTCCCGGTCCTCTCGTACTAGGGACAGCCCTTCTCAAGACTCCTACGCGCACAGCGGATAGGGACCGAACTGTCTCACGACGTTCTAAACCCAGCTCGCGTACCGCTTTAATGGGCGAACAGCCCAACCCTTGGGACCGACTCCAGCCCCAGGATGCGACGAGCCGACATCGAGGTGCCAAACCATCCCGTCGATATGGACTCTTGGGGAAGATCAGCCTGTTATCCCCGGGGTACCTTTTATCCGTTGAGCGACGGCGCTTCCACAAGCCACCGCCGGATCACTAGTCCCGACTTTCGTCCCTGCTCGACCCGTCGGTCTCACAGTCAAGCTCCCTTGTGCACTTACACTCAACACCTGATTGCCAACCAGGCTGAGGGAACCTTTGGGCGCCTCCGTTACTCTTTAGGAGGCAACCGCCCCAGTTAAACTACCCATCAGACACTGTCCCTGATCCGGATCACGGACCCAGGTTAGACATCCAGCACGACCAGACTGGTATTTCAACGACGACTCCACCCACACTGGCGTGCGAGCTTCAAAGTCTCCCAGCTATCCTACACAAGCCGAACCGAACACCAATATCAAACTGTAGTAAAGGTCCCGGGGTCTTTCCGTCCTGCTGCGCGAAACGAGCATCTTTACTCGTAGTGCAATTTCACCGGGCCTATGGTTGAGACAGTCGAGAAGTCGTTACGCCATTCGTGCAGGTCGGAACTTACCCGACAAGGAATTTCGCTACCTTAGGATGGTTATAGTTACCACCGCCGTTTACTGGCGCTTAAGTTCTCAGCTTCGCCTGGACGAATCCAAGCTAACCGGTCCCCTTAACGTTCCAGCACCGGGCAGGCGTCAGTCCGTATACATCGCCTTACGGCTTCGCACGGACCTGTGTTTTTAGTAAACAGTCGCTTCTCGCTGGTCTCTGCGGCCACCCCCAGCTCACGGAGTAAATCCGATCACCAGGCGTGGCCCCCCTTCTCCCGAAGTTACGGGGGCATTTTGCCGAGTTCCTTAACCATAGTTCACCCGAACGCCTCGGTATTCTCTACCTGACCACCTGAGTCGGTTTAGGGTACGGGCCGCCATGAAACTCGCTAGAGGCTTTTCTCGACAGCATAGGATCATCCACTTCACCACAATCGGCTCGGCATCAGGTCTCACCCTCATGTCACCCGGATTTACCTAGATGACGGGCTACACCCTTACCCCGGGACAACCACCGCCCGGGATGGACTACCTTCCTGCGTCACCCCATCACTCACCTACTAACCGCTTGGTTCAGCGGCTCCACCACTCCCCTTCACCCGAAGGATCCAGGGCGGCTTCACGGCCTTAGCATCACGATGCTCGATGTTTGACGCTTCACAGCGGGTACCGGAATATCAACCGGTTATCCATCGACTACGCCTGTCGGCCTCGCCTTAGGTCCCGACTTACCCTGGGCAGATCAGCTTGACCCAGGAACCCTTAGTCAATCGGCGCAAACGTTTCTCACGTTTGTATCGCTACTCATGCCTGCATTCTCACTCGTGAACCGTCCACAACTCGCTTACGCGGCTGCTTCACCCGGCACACGACGCTCCCCTACCCATCACAGCCGGCGTTAGCCGTCATGCTGCAATGACACGACTTCGGCGGTACGCTTGAGCCCCGCTACATTGTCGGCGCGGAATCACTAGACCAGTGAGCTATTACGCACTCTTTCAAGGGTGGCTGCTTCTAAGCCAACCTCCTGGTTGTCTGTGCGACTCCACATCCTTTCCCACTTAGCGTACGCTTAGGGGCCTTAGTCGATGCTCTGGGCTGTTTCCCTCTCGACCATGGAGCTTATCCCCCACAGTCTCACTGCCGCGCTCTCACTTACCGGCATTCGGAGTTTGGCTAAGGTCAGTAACCCGGTAGGGCCCATCGCCTATCCAGTGCTCTACCTCCGGCAAGAAACACACGACGCTGCACCTAAATGCATTTCGGGGAGAACCAGCTATCACGGAGTTTGATTGGCCTTTCACCCCTAACCACAGGTCATCCCCCAGGTTTTCAACCCTGGTGGGTTCGGTCCTCCACGAAGTCTTACCTCCGCTTCAACCTGCCCATGGCTAGATCACTCCGCTTCGGGTCTTGAGCGTGCTACTCAACCGCCCTGTTCGGACTCGCTTTCGCTACGGCTACCCCACAACGGGTTAACCTCGCAACACACCGCAAACTCGCAGGCTCATTCTTCAAAAGGCACGCAGTCACGACGCAAGGACAAGTCCTTGCGCGACGCTCCCACGGCTTGTAGGCACACGGTTTCAGGTACTATTTCACTCCGCTCCCGCGGTACTTTTCACCATTCCCTCACGGTACTATCCGCTATCGGTCACCAGGGAATATTTAGGCTTAGCGGGTGGTCCCGCCAGATTCACACGGGATTTCTCGGGCCCCGTGCTACTTGGGTGTCTCTCAAGCAAGCCGCTGACGTTTCGACTACGGGGGTCTTACCCTCTACGCCGGACCTTTCGCATGTCCTTCGCCTACATCAACGGTTTCTGACTCGCCCTACGGCCGGCAGACCGTAGAAGAGAGATCCCACAACCCCGCACACGCAACCCCTGCCGGGTCTCACACGTATACGGTTTGGCCTCATCCAGTTTCGCTCGCCACTACTCCCGGAATCACGGTTGTTTTCTCTTCCTGCGGGTACTGAGATGTTTCACTTCCCCGCGTTCCCTCCACACTGCCTATGTGTTCAGCAGCGGGTGACAGCCCATGACGACTGCCGGGTTTCCCCATTCGGACACCCCCGGATCAAAGCCTGGTTGACGACTCCCCGGGGCCTATCGTGGCCTCCCACGTCCTTCATCGGTTCCTGGTGCCAAGGCATCCACCGTGCGCCCTTAAAAACTTGGCCACAGATGCTCGCGTCCACTGTGCAGTTCTCAAACAACGACCAACCACCCGTCACAACCCGCTGACGCGGACCTTTACCGGGGCCGGCACTGAAGGAAAATCATTCCCTCAGACACCCAACAGCGTGCCCGGCCCAGTCCCGCCCGGTGATCATGCGTTCCACGCTCCGAAGAGCAGTACTAGCAGCCACCGACCCGTGGTCTGAACCGAGTAGTCAACGTTCCACCCATGAGCAACCAGTGCGAGACGTTCGCTCGCATGCTGGCCTCTGAACCAAGCAAAGCCTGGATAAGAAGTGCTCCTTAGAAAGGAGGTGATCCAGCCGCACCTTCCGGTACGGCTACCTTGTTACGACTTCGTCCCAATCGCCAGTCCCACCTTCGACAGCTCCCTCCCACAAGGGGTTGGGCCACCGGCTTCGGGTGTTACCGACTTTCGTGACGTGACGGGCGGTGTGTACAAGGCCCGGGAACGTATTCACCGCAGCAATGCTGATCTGCGATTACTAGCGACTCCGACTTCATGGGGTCGAGTTGCAGACCCCAATCCGAACTGAGACCGGCTTTTTGAGATTCGCTCCACCTCGCGGTATCGCAGCTCATTGTACCGGCCATTGTAGCACGTGTGCAGCCCAAGACATAAGGGGCATGATGACTTGACGTCGTCCCCACCTTCCTCCGAGTTGACCCCGGCGGTCTCCCGTGAGTCCCCAACACCCCCGAAGGGGCTTGCTGGCAACACGGGACAAGGGTTGCGCTCGTTGCGGGACTTAACCCAACATCTCACGACACGAGCTGACGACAGCCATGCACCACCTGTACACCGACCACAAGGGGGACCCTGTCTCCAGGGTTTTCCGGTGTATGTCAAGCCTTGGTAAGGTTCTTCGCGTTGCGTCGAATTAAGCCACATGCTCCGCCGCTTGTGCGGGCCCCCGTCAATTCCTTTGAGTTTTAGCCTTGCGGCCGTACTCCCCAGGCGGGGCACTTAATGCGTTAGCTGCGGCACGGACAACGTGGAATGTTGCCCACACCTAGTGCCCACCGTTTACGGCGTGGACTACCAGGGTATCTAATCCTGTTCGCTCCCCACGCTTTCGCTCCTCAGCGTCAGTATCGGCCCAGAGATCCGCCTTCGCCACCGGTGTTCCTCCTGATATCTGCGCATTTCACCGCTACACCAGGAATTCCGATCTCCCCTACCGAACTCTAGCCTGCCCGTATCGACTGCAGACCCGGGGTTAAGCCCCGGGCTTTCACAACCGACGTGACAAGCCGCCTACGAGCTCTTTACGCCCAATAATTCCGGACAACGCTTGCGCCCTACGTATTACCGCGGCTGCTGGCACGTAGTTAGCCGGCGCTTCTTCTGCAGGTACCGTCACTTTCGCTTCTTCCCTGCTGAAAGAGGTTTACAACCCGAAGGCCGTCATCCCTCACGCGGCGTCGCTGCATCAGGCTTTCGCCCATTGTGCAATATTCCCCACTGCTGCCTCCCGTAGGAGTCTGGGCCGTGTCTCAGTCCCAGTGTGGCCGGTCGCCCTCTCAGGCCGGCTACCCGTCGTCGCCTTGGTGAGCCATTACCTCACCAACAAGCTGATAGGCCGCGGGCTCATCCTGCACCGCCGGAGCTTTCGAACCTCACGGATGCCCGCGAGGATCAGTATCCGGTATTAGACCCCGTTTCCAGGGCTTGTCCCAGAGTGCAGGGCAGATTGCCCACGTGTTACTCACCCGTTCGCCACTAATCCCCACCCGAAGGTGGTTCATCGTTCGACTTGCATGTGTTAAGCACGCCGCCAGCGTTCGTCCTGAGCCAGGATCAAACTCTCCGTGAATGTTTACCCGTAATCGGGTGACACCACGAGAGCGGAACAGTCGGAGGAATAGTCCGACCGTTCACAGCGTCCTCGCTGTGTTATTTCAAAGGAACCTCAACCCGATCGAACCGATCAGGTCGGGGTATCAACATATCTGGCGTTGACTTTTGGCACGCTGTTGAGTTCTCAAGGAACGGTCGCTTCCTTTGTACTCACCCTCTCGGGCTTTCCTCCGGGCGCTTCCCTTCGGTCTTGCGTTTCCGACTCTATCAGATCTTTCCGATCCGATTTCCTCGGTGCTTTCCAGGTTCCCGCTTTCGCGTTTCCCTTTCCGGCGGTTCCGACTTTATCAGAGATTCTGAGTCGGGATTTCCACCCCCGGTCCCTTCCACGAAGTGGTCGGGTGCCCGTCCGAGCGGAGATGTAAACGTACTGGAGCGGGGCGCCTCGATGCAAATCGAGGCGCCCCGCTCCGGGTTGGCGCTGTCGGCGAGCCGACGACCCGTCAGACCTCCACCACGACGGGCAGGATCATCGGACGGCGTCGGTACGTGTCCGAGACCCACTTGCCGATGGTCCTGCGCACCAGCTGCTGGAGCTGGTGGGGTTCGACGACCCCGTCCTGGGCCGAGCGTTCCAGTGCCTCGACGACCTTGGGGAGCACCGCGGCGAAGGCCGAGTCCTCGATGCCGGAGCCGCGGGCCTGTACGTGCGGGCCGCCGGTGATCTTGCCGGTGGACGAGTCCATGACCACGAAGACCGAGATGATGCCTTCGTCACCGAGGATCTTGCGGTCCTTGAGGGCCGGCTCGCCCACGTCGCCGACCGACAGGCCGTCGACGTACACGTATCCCGCCTGGACCTTGCCGGAGATCTTGGCCTTGCCCTCGACCAGGTCGACGACGACGCCGTCCTCGGCGATGACGATGCGGTCGTGCGGGACGCCGGTCAGGGCGCCCAGTTCGGCGTTGGCGCGCAGGTGGCGCCATTCGCCGTGGACCGGCATCAGGTTCCTGGGGCGGCAGATGTTGTAGAAGTACAGCAGCTCGCCGGCCGAGGCGTGGCCCGAGACATGGACCTTGGCGTTGCCCTTGTGGACGACGTTGGCGCCCCAGCGGGTCAGGCCGTTGATCACGCGGTAGACCGCGTTCTCGTTGCCCGGGATGAGGGACGACGCGAGGATCACCGTGTCGCCCTGGACGATGCGGATCTGGTGGTCCCGGTTGGCCATGCGGGAGAGCGCGGCCATCGGTTCGCCCTGCGAGCCGGTGCAGACCAGGACGACTTCGCTGTCGGGGAGGTCGTCCAGCGTCTTGACGTCCACGACCAGGCCCGGCGGGACCCTCAGGTAGCCGAGGTCACGGGCGATGCCCATGTTGCGGACCATGGAGCGGCCGACGAAGGCGACCCGGCGGCCGTACTCGTGGGCCGCGTCCAGGATCTGCTGGATGCGGTGGACGTGGCTGGCGAAGCTCGCCACGATGATGCGCTTGCGGGCGCCGGCGAAGACCTGGCGCAGGACGTTCGAGATGTCGCGCTCGGGCGGGACGAAGCCCGGGACCTCGGCGTTCGTCGAGTCCGAGAGGAGGAGGTCGATGCCCTCCTCGCTCAGGCGCGCGAAGGCGTGCAGGTCCGTGAGTCGGCCGTCCAGCGGGAGCTGGTCCATCTTGAAGTCGCCGGTGTGGACGGCCATGCCCGCGGGGGTGCGGATGGCGACGGCCAGGGCGTCCGGGATGGAGTGGTTGACCGCGACGAACTCGCAGTCGAAGGGGCCGACGCGCTCGCGGTGTCCCTCCGCCACCTCGAGGGTGTACGGGCGGATGCGGTGTTCCTGGAGCTTGGCCTCGATGAGGGCGAGGGTCAGCTTGGAGCCGATCAGCGGGATGTCCGGCTTCTCCCGGAGGAGGAAGGGGACGCCGCCGATGTGGTCCTCGTGGCCGTGGGTGAGGACGATGCCCTCGATGTCGTCGAGGCGGTCCCGGATGGACGAGAAGTCCGGCAGGATCAGGTCGATTCCGGGCTGCTCCTCCTCGGGGAAGAGCACTCCGCAGTCGACGATCAGCAGACGGCCGCCGTACTCGAAGACCGTCATGTTGCGGCCGATCTCGCCGAGACCGCCCAGGGGCGTGACCCGGAGGCCACCCTTGGGGAGCGCGGGGGGACGGCCCAGTTCAGGGTGCGGATGACTCAAAAGACTCTCCTCACCACACGCGCCACGTACCGGTGGGCACGTGGCGCGCGTGACGTTCGTGCAGAAGCAGTTGTCATAGTGGGGTGCGGGCACCGGTGGCCCGCGTATTCAGTTGTGAGGTTTTCAGTCCGTCCGTCGTGCGGTGGTGCGAAGTCTGTTGTCAGAGCTGTACCCCGCCGGCGGCAAGATCGATCTTGAGCTGCTCGGTCTCCTCGGGCGTGAGGCCGACCATGGGGGCGCGCAGCGGTCCCGCCGGCAGTCCCTGGAGGGCGAGCGCGGCCTTGGTGGTCATGACGCCCTGGGTGCGGAACATGCCGGTGAAGACGGGGAGCAGCTTCTGGTGGATCTCCAGGGCCTTCTGCACGTCGCCCGCGACGAACGCGTCAACCATGGCGCGCAGCTCGGGGGTGACGACGTGGCCGACGACCGAGACGAAGCCGACCGCGCCCACGGAGAGCAGCGGCAGGTTCAGCATGTCGTCGCCGGAGTACCAGGCGAGGCCGGAGCGGGCGATGGCCCAGCTGGCGCGGCCGAGGTCGCCCTTGGCGTCCTTGTTGGCGACGATGCGCGGGTGCTCGGCGAGGCGGACCAGCGTCTCGGTGTTGATCGGGACGCCGCTGCGGCCGGGGATGTCGTAGAGCATGACCGGCAGCGTCGAGGCGTCGGCGATGGCCGTGAAGTGCTGGTACAGGCCCTCCTGCGGGGGCTTGTTGTAGTACGGCGTGACGAGCAGGAGGCCGTGGGCGCCGGTGCGTTCGGCGGCGCGGGCCAGCTCGATGCTGTGCTGGGTGTTGTTGGTGCCGACTCCGGCGATCACGTGGGCCCGGTCGCCGACGGCTTCCAGGACGGCCCGTACGAGGTCCGCTTTCTCCGCGTCGCTGGTGGTGGGGGACTCGCCGGTGGTGCCGTTGATGATCAGGCCGTCGTTGCCTGCGTCCACCAGGTGGGCGGCGAGCCGCTGCGCGCCGTCGAGGTCGAGTGCGCCGTCCGCCGTGAAGGGCGTGACCATGGCGGTGAGGACCCGCCCGAAGGGGGTCTGCGGAGTGGAGGTCGGAGCCATGGGTTACACGCTACTCGTTGCTCAGGGCGGGGTCTGCCCTCGGGGGAGGCGGCAGGCCGGGAGAGAGGTGGAGCCCGGCACTGCCTGCTCGGGGGTTCAAGCAGTGCCGGGTCCCTTTGATCAGGCTAGATGAACTTCTCCAAAAGCCGCAATCCGGACACTTCGCATGGTTGATGCGTACATCTGTGCCCGGCCGGGCGGGCCCGGGGACGGCCCTCCTTCTTCGCTTACGGCGCCACGCGGCCGTTGGCGTTGAAGGCGGCGTGGGTGAGCGGCATGAGTCGCGCCCACTCCTCCTCCATCCGCTCGCCGACCATCTCGATCTCCCGCTGCGGGAAGGACGGGACCTTCGCCAGCTCGTGCTGGGTACGCAGGCCCAGGAAGTGCATCAGCGAGCGGGCGTTGCAGGTCGCGTACATCGACGAGTAGAGACCGACGGGGAGCACCGCGCGGGCCACCTCGCGGGCGACGCCGGCGGCGAGCATCTCCTGGTACCGCTGGTACGCCTGGAGGTAAGACGCCTCCATGGAGCGGCTCACCAGTTCGTGCTGCTCGGTGGTGCCCTCGACGAAGATGTACTTGCCCGGACGGCCCTGCTGGACGAGCTTGCGGGACTCGTCCGGCGTGTAGAAGACCGGCTGGAGCTCGCGGTAGCGGCCGGATTCCTCGTTGTAGGAGTTGTGCACGACGATGCCGTTGGCCAGGAAGTTGTGCCAAGGACCCTCGACGGAAAGGTCGTAGGTCATCTCTTCCCCGTCGTCCTCGATTCCGACGACCTGGTCCGGCACCGCCTTCGCGATCTTGCCGCCGCGCCGTGCCAGCGCCTGCTCTCCGGCGCTCTTGACCGCGTGGCAGGGTTCGCAGGCGGGAGCGAGGTTCTTCTCGTCGAGGGCCTGAGTCAGGTCGCGTGCCACGGGGACGACATGGTCGAGGGAGAGCTGGTCGCGGGGGAAGTCCTGACCGCAGAGGTGGCAGGTGTCGACCTCCTTGATCAGCTCTCGACGCCGCATCGCGGTCCACACGCCGATGCCTCGCCGCAAGCTGGGCGGAACGAGGGATTCGGACGGGCGCGGGCCGGTACCGGCGGCCATGACGGCGTCGCCCACGACGAGCTCCCCCGCCTTGACCCATCCCTCGGGAGTGAACACGGCATGGTCCACCGTGCAGCGAAGTACCTTTCCGGAAGCCGTGGTGATCCTGATCAGGCGTTTGACGCCGGACTGGATGACGTCGACGATCCTGGCCCGCTGGGCGAGCATCGTCTCCTCGTCGTAGCAGCGCACATGGTTGCGACGCACGGACTCGAGTTTGCGCAAGCGCGTGCTGGGGTGCAGCTCACGGAACTCCGCCACTGCCGACTCGGCTGCCTCACGATTCTCGTAGAGCCCCAGGTAGTGGTTGGTCTCGCCACGCCTGACCTGCGCCATCCACTTTCCGGCCCGGCCGTGCCAGGTGACCCCACCGGCGGAGTGCGGCAGCCGGTCCTCGACGCCGGTGTGCCAGAGCTTGTACAGCTCGGCGATGGTGCGTCGGCGAAGGTTACCGGCTTCGCTCTCCAGTGTGATCTCGGTGTCACCCGCGATGCACCAGCCCACGCGGTGCCGCATGAACTCCCGGAAGACGAAGATCGGGGCGCTGATGAAGAAGGTCATCGAGTTGTGCTCGAACGGGCTGCCGTGCCGGTCCCGCATCAGGTAGTTGATCAGGCCCTTGGAGCGCTCCGGGTCCTTCTGCAACTCGTCAAGGGACTGCTCGCCGGCCGTCGAGACGCGGGCGGCGAACAGCACGTCGGAGTCGGTCGCGGCGCTCTTGACCAGCTCGACGGTGACGTCGCTGCGGAGGTCGATCTTGAAATCGTCGGCGGGGGTGTCGGTCACGGTGTGGAGGGCCTTCCCATCTCGTCGCTTGGCCAGGCCACTCTACGGCCAGCCAAGTGGCGCCGAATCGGGCGTTCGGTGCCGTGCCGCGATGAATTCGGTGAAACAGGGCACCCGCGAGGGCGTTCGTTCGTCTGTATGAGTAACAGCACTTCATTCCAGTCTCTGAAGGGAGACGCAGCCCCTATGATCCGCCGGCGTGAACCCGTGCCGTTCGCCTTCGTCGCCGAAGCCGACAGGTTCCGCAGCAATGTCACACCCCCGCCCCGGGAGCGGGCGTCCTTCGGCCAGCTGGCCGGGCGCTGGCTGCTCGGCCTCACCGTCGTCGCCGGGATCGCGGGTTCCCTCCTGATCGGGATGCCCGCGCTCTCGGCCGACCAGCCGTCCGGGCACAAACAGCCCTCGCAGGCCTCCGAGAGGCGTTAGCGGCGGCCCGGGGCCGGTCGGCCCTGACTCCATCCGGGGACCCGAGGGTGGTGAGCTCAGACACAGGTCGGTAGCCTCACCGGGCACAGCACCTGCCATGGAACGAGTGAGGACCAGCCGTGCCCCTGCCCTTCCTGACGGCCGACCGCGCCTTCGACGCCACCGACGACGTCGCGCTGCCGCACGACGACCGCGACCTCTGGCGTCGGCCCTACCGGCCGGGGCCGTGGCGTGTGGGGGCGGCGGCGCTGATGCTGCTGCTCGCCTCGTTCGTCCTGTTCGCGGCGGTCATCATCGCGGCGACGGACTCGCTGTCCGCCGCCGGTGTGGTGTTCGGCGTCGCGCTGGTCGTCATCGTGTGTGCGCTGCGGCTGCTGCGCATGGGCGCGTGGGTGAGCGCGCACGGGGTGCGGCACGTGAGTTTCTTCAGCACCCGCACGGTGGCCTGGCAGCAGGTCGCCAGCGTGCGGACGGTGCAGCAGCCGGTGCGCTGGCTCGGGCTGCCGCGCACCGTGCAGGGGCAAGCGCTGCTCCTGGTCCGCCAGGGCCGGTCCGGAGAGACCTTTCCGCCGCTGCTGACCACGCACAACACCGACTTCCTCGCCCGGGACGAGGCCTTCGACCGGGCGGCGGACGCCGTGGAGGCGTGGGCCGCCGAGTACCGGCAGGGCTGAGCAGACACAGCCAAGGGCGGGGCCCGAACCGCTGTCGCGGTTCGGGCCCCGCCCTTCGCTGTGCGCTCAGGCGGTTTCGACGGGTTTGCCGTCGTGCAGGGCGATCGCCCGCTGCATCGCCTTACGGGCGCGCGGGGTGTCGCGCGCGTCGTGGTAGGCGACGGCCAGCCGGAACCAGGTGCGCCAGTCGCCGGGCGCGTCCTCCGCCTCGGCCTTGCGCAGGGCGAAGACCGCGTCGGCCGACTCGCGGTCGATGCGGCCGCTGGGGGTGCGCTTGAGTTCGTCGACGGGCAGTCCGCCCTCGGCGTCGAGTTCCGCGGCGAGGGCATTGGCCCTGCGGACGAACTGGGTGTTCTTCCACAGGAACCACACGCCGATGACCGGCAGGATCAGTACCGCGACGCCGAAGGCGACGGCGACGGGCGTGCCGGTGCCGATGAGCATGACACCGCGGCTGCCGACCAGGGCGAAGTAGAAGACCAGGACGGCGGCCGTGACGGCGTAGGAGATTTTCGCGCGCATGGGGTCAGGGGCTCGGTTCGGCTCTCGTTCGGCTCTCGGTTCCGGTCTCGGCTCAGGTCTCAGTTCAGGTCCAGGAAGTGTTCCAGGCCGAAGGTGAGGCCCGGCGTGGTGACCACCCGGCGGGCGCCCAGCAGGATGCCCGGCATGAAGCTGCTGTGGTGCAGGGAGTCGTGCCGGACGGTGAGGGTCTCCCCCTCGGCGCCGAGCAGGACCTCCTGGTGGGCCAGCAGGCCGCGCAGGCGGACCGCGTGGACCGGGACACCGTCGACGTCCGCGCCGCGGGCGCCGTCCAGGGCCGTGGCAGTGGCGTCGGGCGCCGGGGCGGCGCCTGCCTTCTGCCGGGCCTGGGCGATGAGCTGCGCGGTGCGGGTGGCGGTCCCGCTGGGGGCGTCCACCTTGTTCGGGTGGTGCAGCTCGACGACCTCGACGGACTCGAAGTACGGGGCCGCGATCTGCGCGAACTTCATGGTCAGTACGGCGCCGATGGAGAAGTTGGGCGCGATGAGCACGCCCGTCCCAGGAGAGGCGTCGAGCCAGGAGGTCAGCCGCGCGAGGCGCTCGTCGGTCCAGCCGGTGGTGCCGACGACGGCGTGGATGCCGTGGCGTACGCAGTAGTCGAGGTTGTCCATCACCGAGTCGGGGGTGGTCAGCTCGACGGCGACCTGGGCGCCGGTCTCGGCCAGCGTGTCCAGGCGGTCGCCCCGGCCGAGGGCGGCGACCAGCTCCATGTCCTCGGCGGCCTCGACCGCCCGTACCGCCTCGGAGCCGATCCGGCCCTTGGCACCGAGGACGGCCACGCGCAGCTTGCTCATGATTTCGTTCGCTTCCTTACCGGGAGGTCGGGGCCGGGTGGGTCAGGCGACGGCGTCGTGCAGCCGCGACGCCTGCTTGTCCTTCAGCGGGCCGATGACCGACAGGGACGGTCGGCGGCCCAGGACGTCGCGGGCGACGGCTCGGACGTCATCCGGCGTGACCGAGGCTATCCGGGCCAGCATGTCGTCGACGGACATCTGCTCGCCCCAGCACAGTTCGCTCTTGCCGATACGGTTCATCAGCGCGCCGGTGTCCTCCAGGCCGAGGACCGTGGAGCCCCTCAGCTGGCCGATCGCGCGGCCGATCTCGTCGTCGGTGAGACCGTGCTCGGCGACGTGGTCGAGTTCGTCGCGGCAGATCCTCAGCACGTCGTGCACCTGGGAGGGCCTGCAGCCCGCGTACACGCCGAACAGGCCGCAGTCGGCGAAGCCCGAGGTGTACGAGTACACGCTGTAGGCCAGTCCGCGCTTCTCGCGGACCTCCTGGAACAGGCGCGAGGACATGCCGCCGCCGAGGGCGGTGTTGAGGACGCCCATGGCCCAGCGGCGCTCGTCGGTGCGGGCCAGGCCCGGCATGCCGAGGATGACGTGGGCCTGCTCGGTCTTGCGGCCGATCAGCTCCACCCGGCCCGCGGCACGGATGGTGCGCCGTCCGTCGCGCGGGGCGATGGGCGCGGCCACCGGCTCCCGGAAGGCGCCGGCCTTCTCGAAGGCGGCGCGGACCTGGCGTACGACCTTGTTGTGGTCGACGTTGCCGGCCGCGGCGACCACCAGGTGGGTGGGGTCGTAGTGCTTCCGGTAGAAGCGGCGGATGCGGTCGGCGGTGAGGGCGTTGACCGTGTCGACGGTGCCGAGGACGGGGCGGCCCAGCGCGTTGTCGCCGAACATGGTCTGCGCGAACAGGTCGTGTACGCAGTCGCCGGCGTCGTCCTCGGTCATCGCGATCTCTTCGAGGATCGCGCCGCGCTCGACGTCCACGTCCTCCTCGCGGATGAGCGAGCCGGTCAGCATGTCGCAGACCACGTCGATGGCGAGCGGCAGGTCGGTGTCGAGCACGCGTGCGTAGTAGCACGTGTACTCCTTGGCCGTGAACGCGTTCATCTCGCCGCCGACCGCGTCGATCGCGGCGGAGATGTCCAGGGCGCTGCGCTTGCGAGTGCCCTTGAAGAGCAGGTGCTCCAGGTAGTGGGTGGCGCCGTTCAGGGCCGGGGTCTCGTCGCGGGAGCCGACGTGCGCCCAGATGCCGAAGGTCGCGGAGCGGACCGAGGGCAGGGTCTCGGTGACGATGCGCAGGCCGCCCGGGAGGGTGGTCTTGCGGACCGTGCCGATGCCGTGCTCGCCCTTGATCAGGGTTTGGGTACGGGCGACGGCCCGCGCCTCCGAGGAGGTGCGGGCCGTCGCCTTGGAGCCTCGGGACGTCACTGGTCGGCGTCGTCCTTCTTCTCTTCGCCGCCTTCTTCGCCCTCGATCACGGGGATCAGGGAGAGCTTGCCGCGGGAGTCGATCTCGGCGATCTCGACCTGGACCTTCTGGCCCACGCCGAGGACGTCCTCGACGTTCTCCACACGCTTGCCGCCGGCGAGCTTGCGGATCTGCGAGATGTGCAGCAGACCGTCCTTGCCCGGCAGCAGGGAGACGAACGCGCCGAAGGTGGTCGTCTTGACGACCGTGCCCAGGTAGCGCTCGCCGACCTCGGGCATGGTCGGGTTGGCGATGCCGTTGATCGTGGCGCGGGCGGCCTCGGCGGCCGGGCCGTCGGCGGCACCGATGTAGATGGTGCCGTCGTCCTCGATCGTGATGTCGGCGCCCGTGTCCTCCTGGATCTGGTTGATCATCTTGCCCTTGGGGCCGATGACCTCACCGATCTTGTCGACGGGGATCTTCACGGTGATGATCCGCGGCGCGTTCGGGGACATCTCGTCCGGCGTGTCGATCGCTTCCATCATCACGTCGAGGATGTGGAGGCGGGCGTCACGGGCCTGCTTGAGGGCGGCGGCCAGGACGGAGGCGGGGATGCCGTCCAGCTTGGTGTCGAGCTGGAGGGCGGTCACGAACTCCTTGGTGCCGGCGACCTTGAAGTCCATGTCGCCGAAGGCGTCCTCCGCACCGAGGATGTCGGTGAGGGTGACGTAGTGCGTCTCGCCCTCGATCTCCTGGGAGATCAGGCCCATGGCGATACCGGCGACGGGGGCCTTGAGCGGCACACCGGCGTTCAGCAGCGACATGGTGGAGGCGCAGACCGAGCCCATGGACGTCGAGCCGTTGGAGCCGAGGGCCTCGGACACCTGACGGATCGCGTACGGGAACTCCTCGCGCGTCGGCAGCACCGGCACGAGCGCGCGCTCGGCGAGGGCGCCGTGGCCGATCTCGCGGCGCTTCGGGGAGCCGACGCGGCCGGTCTCACCGGTGGAGTACGGCGGGAAGTTGTAGTTGTGCATGTAGCGCTTGCGGGTCACCGGGGAGAGGGTGTCCAGCTGCTGCTCCATGCGGAGCATGTTGAGGGTCGTGACGCCCAGGATCTGGGTCTCGCCACGCTCGAACAGCGCCGAGCCGTGCACGCGCGGGATGGCCTCGACCTCGGCGGCCAGGGTGCGGATGTCGGTGACACCGCGGCCGTCGATGCGCTTCTTCTCCTTGATGACGCGCTCACGGACCAGGGACTTGGTCAGCGAGCGGTACGCGGCGGAGATCTCCTTCTCGCGGCCCTCGAACTCCGGCAGGAGCTTCTCGGCGGCGAGCGCCTTGACGCGGTCCAGCTCGGCCTCGCGCTCCTGCTTGCCGGCGATGGTGAGCGCCTGGGCCAGCTCGGGCTTGACGGCACCGGTGAGCGCCTCGAGGACGTCGTCCTGGTAGTCCAGGAAGATCGGGAACTCGCCGGTCGGCTTCGCGGCCTTCGAGGCGAGGTCGGCCTGGGCGCGGCACAGCACCTTGATGAAGGGCTTCGCGGCGTCCAGACCGGCGGCGACGATCTCCTCGGTGGGCGCCTCGGCGCCGCCCTCGACGAGCTTGATGGTCTTCTCGGTGGCCTCGGCCTCGACCATCATGATCGCGACGTCGCCGTCCTCCAGGGTGCGGCCCGCGACGACCATGTCGAAGACGGCGTCCTCGAGCTCGGAGTGCGTCGGGAAGGCCACCCACTGGCCGCGGATCAGCGCGACGCGGACGCCGCCGATCGGGCCGGAGAAGGGCAGACCGGCCAGCTGCGTGGACGCGGAGGCGGCGTTGATCGCCACGACGTCGTACAGGTGGTCGGGGTTGAGCGCCATGATCGTCGCGACGACCTGGATCTCGTTGCGCAGGCCCTTCTTGAAGGACGGGCGCAGCGGGCGGTCGATGAGGCGGCAGGTGAGGATCGCGTCCTCGGAGGGCCGGCCCTCACGGCGGAAGAAGCTGCCGGGGATCTTGCCGGCCGAGTACATCCGCTCCTCGACGTCCACCGTGAGGGGGAAGAAGTCGAGCTGGTCCTTGGGGTTCTTCGAGGCGGTGGTGGCCGACAGCACCATGGTGTCGTCGTCCAGGTACGCCACGGCGGAGCCGGCGGCCTGACGGGCCAGGCGGCCCGTCTCGAAGCGGATGGTGCGGGTGCCGAAGGCGCCGTTGTCGATGACGGCCTCGGCGTAGTGGGTCTCGTTCTCCACTAGCGATTTCTCCATTACGTGTCGTCTACGTGTCGTCTTTGTCCTCCTCGCCCGTGTGGCGGGGGGGACGGGGTGGAGAAGCGCTCATCCGGTGCGGGCCGGTCTTCGATCGAAGCACCCGGGGGCTGCCCCCGGGGGCCACTACCGAGGACCGGCGGCGGCGAGGTGCGCTTCTCCTCGTGCACCGCGTACGTCTTGTACGCGGATACGTGTGTGTACGTTTTGTTCGGTGTCGTGCGTTCGTACGTCGTGTGTCGTGCGTCTCGTGTTCTGTTACCACACTACAAAGCCGCGGCGACACTGCGCACGTACAGCAAAGGGAGCGGCCCCCGAACGATGGGAACCGCTCCCTTCACGGCGTCTTACTTGGCGCCCGCCGCACCGCGGCGGATGCCGAGGCGCTCGACCAGCGCACGGAAGCGCTGGATGTCCTTCTTGGCGAGGTACTGCAGCAGCCGGCGGCGCTGGCCGACCAGGATCAGCAGACCACGACGGGAGTGGTGGTCGTGCTTGTGGGTCTTGAGGTGCTCCGTCAGGTCGGAGATGCGACGGGACAGCAGAGCGACCTGGACCTCGGGGGAGCCGGTGTCGCCCTCCTTGGTACCGAACTCGGTGATGATCTGCTTCTTCACTGCGGCGTCGAGCGACACGCGTACTCCTCTGGTCTGTGAGTGGCCACCGAGTGCCCCCGGTCTACGTCTCGGGGGATCTTCCATGACTCGGAAGGCGGGGATCCGCTGAGCGCGGCCTCCAGGGCTCGGGGCTCCGGGGGCGCGTACACAAACGGCCGTCACACAGCGTACCAGTCCGGATGGGCACCCCCGGCCGGAGGCCCTGGAGCCGGGCCGTCACTCCTGTGGGCACGGACATGAACAAACCGCTGACCAGGAGAATCGCGGCCACTAGGGTAGCCGCACACCCGACCGCAGGACAGGAAGGACCGAGCCGCGATGGCCGATGCCGAGGACCTCGAACTCAAGGCGCGCAAGGAACGGGAGCGGGACGAGCTCTACGCCCTCGACATCTCCGGTGTCGAATGGCACAGCGCACCCGGCACCGAGGAGCACGAGGAGCGGGTGGAGATCGCCTACCTCCCCGCCGGCGCCGTCGCCATGCGGTCGTCGCTCGACCCGGACACCGTACTGCGGTACACGGAGGCGGAGTGGCGGGCGTTCGTGCTGGGGGCGCGGGACGGGGAGTTCGATCTGGAGCCGGCGACGGGAGGCGGGGGAAACGACGCGGAATGACGCGGAAGGGGCGGCAGCGCCTGCCGGCCTGCCGCCCCGGACCGAGCCTGGGAAGGCCGGCGGTCAGTCGCCCGTCATCGACCGTGCCGAGGCGTAGACGTCGAACACCGCGAGTGCCAGAGGGATCAAGGTCAGGAGAACGAAGGCTTCGGCGATCTCCATGAAGCGGCCCCAGAAAGGCGTGACGCCGCGTCGGGAGGTGATCAGGCCGATCGCCGTGACCAGGACGACAGCCGCGGCCACGGCCGCCGCCAGCCACACGCTGCGGATGTCGAGGGCCGTGGTGTCACCCTGGAGGGCGTCACGCCAGTACTCCGTCGGCGGGTTCATGGCGAGCCCGAGTCCGAGGAAGACGAGCGAGCCGAGTCCGGCCGCCAGCGTCGCGGCGACCTGGGCGGTGTAGCGGAACAGGTGGGCCCGCATCAGCATGGCGATCCCGGTGGCCAGCGCGAGGAGCTGGGCCCACACGTTGGTGGAGAAGCTGAGGACGATCGCCGCACCGACGGAGACGAGCCCGCAGCCGCCGACCAGTCCTGCGAGGAGTTCGTGACCGCGGCGCGCCTGAGCGGCGACGCGCTCCACGTCGACGGGCTCCGAGGAGACCGTCTCGTCCGTCGTGTAGGTACCCTGCGAGCTGTTGGGCAGTTCGAAGCCGATGGGCAGCCGGGCGAAGCGCACGGACAGTCCGGGCAGGAAGGCCAGGGCACACACCGAAACAGGCGCGCACATCGCGGCCGTCTCCATGGGCTGCAGATGCGTCAGCATCGCGATGAACGTCGTGATCAGGCCGATCGCGGCGGCGAAGACGAACGCCACGAAGGGGCTGTCGCCGCCCGGTGACACCAGCATCAACAGCACTGAGGCGACCAGCACCGCCGCGCAGGCGAGGAGGAACTGGAGCCGTCCGATGCCCTGGCCGCCGGCGAGCGGCACCAGCCCCGAGCCCGCCACGGCGATGTTCGGGAGAGCTCCCAGCCCCAGGGCGATCGCCGAGCCGCGATCGTCGTACACGCGAGCGCGCACGCAGGCGAAGGTGACGAGCAGGACGCCGACGACCGCGGCGATGATGCCCTGGAGGCTGTGCATGTCGTGGCGGACCTGGGAACTCCAGGCCACGAACGCGAGCAGCACCGGGAGGACGCCCGCACCGATCAGACCGGCGGTGCGCGTGAGCTCGCCGTCCCACAGGGATCGGTCGCGGGTGACGGCCGAGGCGACCGCCTCCGAGACGTCGTCGATCACGGCGGGGGGCAGTGATGTCGCGAAGGGCCGCAGCGTGAGCAGTTCCCCGTCGAGGATGCGCTGGGCCGCGAAGGACCGGGCGCTGTCGAGTACGGTTCCGTCGCGGCGCACGAGGTGGTAGCCGACCGGCGCGCCCTCCGCGGGGCTCTGCTGGGAGAACCGCAGGATCTCCGGGTAGAGGTCGACGACCGGTACGTCGTCGGGCAGTGCCACGTCGATGCGGCTGTCGGGTGCCACGATGGTGACCCGGCAGAAGCCGAGCCCCGCACCTGGCCCCGCCGGGACTGTGCTGCCCGGTCCACCGGCCGCGCCGGCCGGCGCGGAGGCCGTCATGCTCACCTGCTGTTCCCCCTCGTCGGTAATGCGGGCAGGGCACGGTACCGATGCGCCTCGCTCTCCGGTACCCGTCGTGTCCGGCCGTTCCGCGACGCCCGCACTCCCGGCCGATTCGCAACTGTTCACGCGTCTTACGGGCACCCTATCGTCCGCCGTTGTCAGGCGGAGTCAGTAGGATCGCCCTTCGCGATCGACGTGCGCCGGACACGGGGCGGTGGACGGAACGGATCGGCCGGGCAAGGGAATTGGTGCGAAGTGAGCCACATCGTCGTCAAGCGCCCACCGCGAGCATTGCCGAAGGACGTGCCCACGCAAGAAGTCGTGCTGCAGCCACCGCCCGAACTTCCGCGGGGACAGCAGGAAGGCGCCTTGATGCAACTCCTGCCCATGCTCGGCATGGGCGGGTCCGTGGTCTTCTTCTTCAACCCCCAGGCCCAGCCGTTCATGAAGATCATGGGCATGGTGATGGTGGCCTCGACGATCGCCATGGGCATCGCGATGCTGATCCGCTACCGCCGGGGCAACCAGGGGCAGATGGCCGACATGCGCCGGGACTACCTGCGCTACCTGTCCCAGACCCGGCGTTCCACCCAGAAGACCGCACAAGCCCAGCGCGACGCGCAGTACTACCTCCATCCTTCACCGGAGCAACTGTGGGCGTTGGTCGCCGAGGGCAGCCGGGTCTGGGAACGGCGCAGCGGCGACGACGACTTCGGCCAGGTACGAGTGGGCCTCGGCCCGCAGGCCCTCGCCACTCCCCTGATTCCGCCGGAGACGGCTCCGGTCGACCAGTTGGAGCCGCTGACCACCGGCGCCATGCAGCGCTTCCTTGCCACGCACAGCGCCCTCGACGGCCTGCCGATGGCGATCTCGCTGCGTGCCTTCTACCACGTGACCGTCAGCGGTGAACCCGGCACCGTGCGCGCCACCGCCCGCGCCGTCACCGCCTCGCTCGCCTCACTGCACTCCCCCGACGACCTGGTCATCGCCGTCGCCACCGGCCGCGACTCCGGGCAGGAATGGGAGTGGAGCAAGTGGCTGCCGCACGTCCAGTCCCGGGGCGCCGCGGACGGTGCGGGCAGTATCCGGCTGATCACGAACGATCCGGTGGAACTGGAGGACCTGCTCGGCGACCGGCTGCAGGGGCGTCCCCGCTTCCACCCCGACGGCCGGCCCGCGCTCGACCAGCCGCATCTGGTCGTCGTACTCGACGGAATCTCCCTGCCGCCGACGTCGATGCTGGCGAGCCCGGAGGGCCTGCAAGGTGTCACGGTGCTGGAGGTTGTGCCCGGAAACCTCGCCAGCGGGCGCGGCGACCTCTCGGTCGTCGTTCACCCGAAGGAGCTGCGGCTGGAATCGGCCCACGGCATGGTGTACGAGGGCACGCCGGACGGCCTGTCGTACGAGGCCGCGGAGGCCCTGGCGCGGCAGCTGGCGCCGCTGCGGATGGCGTCGGGCGGGGACGACGACGAGCCGCTGCTCGCCAACCTGGAGTTCACCGATCTGCTGAACCTCGGGGACGCTGCGTCCGTGGACACGAGGCGCACCTGGCGGCCCCGTTCGCAGTCGGAGCGGCTGCGGGTGCCGATCGGTGTCGGCGAGGACGGCCGGCCGGTGATGCTCGACCTGAAGGAGGCGGCACAGGAGGGCATGGGCCCGCACGGCCTGTGCGTCGGTGCGACCGGTTCCGGAAAGTCGGAGCTGCTGCGCACCCTGGTCCTCGGTCTCGCTGTCACGCACTCCTCCGAAACCCTCAACTTCGTGCTGGCCGACTTCAAGGGCGGTGCCACCTTCGCAGGCATGGCCCAGATGCCCCACGTGGCGGCCGTCATCACCAACCTCGCGGACGACCTGACCCTGGTCGACCGGATGGGCGACTCGATCCGTGGCGAACTCAACCGCCGCCAGGAAATGCTCCGGGACGCGGGCAACTACGCCAACATCCACGCCTACGAGAAGGCCCGCGCCGCCGGCGCCGCGCTGCAGCCGATCCCGTCTCTCGTGCTGGTGATCGACGAGTTCAGCGAACTGCTCACGGCGAAGCCCGACTTCATCGAGATGTTCGTGCAGATCGGCCGTATCGGCCGATCGCTGGGCGTGCACCTGCTCCTCGCCTCGCAGCGACTGGAGGAGGGCCGCCTGCGCGGCCTCGAGACCTACCTGTCGTACCGGATCGGTCTGCGCACCTTCTCGGCGGCGGAGTCGCGGGCCGCGCTCGGTGTCCCCGACGCCTACGAACTGCCGAACGTCCCCGGCTCCGGTTTCCTGAAGTTCGGTACCGACGAGATGGTCCGCTTCAAGGCGGCGTACGTGTCGGGTGTGTACCGTACGAGCGCCCAGCGGACGGCGTCCTACGGCGGTCCTCTTCCGGTCGACCGCCGACCCGTGCTGTTCACCGCCGCCCGGGTCCCGGTGCAGTACCTCGCGGTCCCCGCACAACGCGAGGAGGCAGGGGACGACGCGCCCGACGAGGCACTCGCCGACACCGTCCTCGACGTCATCGTGCGGCGCCTGGAGGCACAGGGGCCGGCCGCCCACCAGGTATGGCTGCCGCCGCTGGACAGCCCTCCGTCGCTCGACACGCTTCTGCCGGGCCTCGCTCAGGTGCCCGGCCGTGGCCTGACCCAGCCCGGTTACGAGGGCGCGGGCCGGCTGGTGGTGCCCGTCGGTCTCGTCGACAAGCCGTACGAGCAGCGTCGTGACCCCCTGTGGGTGGATTTCAGCGGCGCGGCGGGTCACATGCAGATCCTCGGCGGACCGCAGTCCGGCAAGTCGACGCTGCTCCGCTCGATCATCGCGTCCTTCGCTCTCACCCACACCCCGCACGAAGTGCAGTTCTACGGGCTGGACTTCGGCGGTGGCGGCCTGTCGGCCGTGGCGGGCCTTCCGCACGTGGGGGGCGTGGCCTCACGCCTCGACCCCGAACAGGTACGGCGCACGGCTGCCGAGGTGTACGGCGTCATGACGCGCCGCGAGGAGTACTTCCGCACCGCCGGCATCTCCTCCGTCGCGGAGTTCCGCAGCCGCCGCGCGCGGGGCGACATCTCCGTGACCGATCAGCCCTGGGGTGACGTCTTCCTGGTCATCGACGGCTGGGGCAGTTTCCGTACGGACTACGACGCCCTGGAGCCGTACGTCCTCGACATCGCGGCGCGCGGTCTCGGCTACGGCATCCACCTGCTCCTCACGGCGTCCCGCTCCATGGAGGTCCGCAGCAACCTCAAGGACCAGCTGATGAACCGCCTGGAACTGCGGCTCGGCGACCACATGGACTCCGAGTTCGACCGCAAGGTCGCGGCCAACGTCCCGACGGGCGTGCCCGGCCGTGGCCAGACCCCGCAGAAGCAGCACTTCATGGCGGCGGTGCCGCGCATCGACGGGCTGTCCTCCGACACGGACCTGGCGGAGGCGACGCAGGCGCTCGGCACCGAGGTGTCCCGGCACTGGCAGCAGCCCGGTGCCCCCGCGGTGCGGCTGCTGCCGAGGGAGTTCCCGGCGCACCAGCTTCCGCCCGGCGACCGGTTCCCCCGCCGCGGGGTGTCCTTCGCTCTCGACGAGGACAACCTCGAGCCGGTGTTCGTGGACTTCGAACAGGACCCGTTCCTCCTGGTGTTCGGTGAGAGCGAGTCCGGCAAGTCGAATCTGCTGAAGCTGCTCATCCAGCGCATCACCGAGCGCTACGACGGGGACAGCTGCAAGCTGTTCGTCGTCGACAACCGGCGCTCGCTGCTGGGCGTGACCCCCGCCTCGCACCTGGCTGAGTACGTGCCGATGTCGAACCAGATGCAGCACCACATGGACGCCCTCGCCGAACTGATGCAACGCCGTACCCCGACGGCAGACGTCACGCCGGAGCAGTTGCGCAACCGCAGTTGGTGGCGCGGCCCGACGATCTACGTCGTCATCGACGACTACGACCTGGTGGCCACGTCGAGCGGCAATCCCCTGGCGGTGCTGACGGAAATGCTGCCCTTCGCCCGGGACGTCGGCGTGCGCTTCATCATCGCTCGCTCCACCGCGGGCGCGGGCCGGGCCGGTTACGAGGCCTTCATGCAGCGCATCAAGGAACTCGGCGCCCAGGGCATCGTCCTCAGCGGCGACCCGGCCGAGGGCGACCTGATCGGCGGAGTACGTCCGCGCCGGATGCCGCCGGGGCGGGGCGTGTTCGTGTCGCGGCGCCGGGGGAAGCCGCTGGTTCAGGTGGGGTTGGTGGAGGACGGCAGCGGGCGGTGACCACCTGAAGAGCAAAGGAGGGTGGGCGTCTCCCGCGCACGCCCACCCTCGTCACCGCGGCGGCTCCGGCCGCATGCGGTTGCTACAGCTGCAACACCTGCGACTACTGCAGGTACCTGGACGCAGCCAGGTCACCCTCCATGTACGTACCGCCGGAGGAGCCGACGACATGTCCGATGCCCATGAGGGCCTGGTGGATTTCGCCGGTTTCCTTGCGCCAGGCCTCCAGCTTCACCGCGAAGGCATCCTGGGCCTTGCCCTCCCAGTACTGCCTGCTGCTTTCCACCATCTTGGTGAGGTGCTGAATGTCCTCGTCGAGCAGCTTCGCCTCGTTGGCGAGGTTGGTCGCCGCGAAGTCGAGTCCGTCGTACGTTACCTGCAGACCGTCCGCGTTACGGCTCATCCCTGCCTACCTCGTCTCTTCCGCCTGTGATTGATGTTCGCGCATCGACGCCCTCGTGTCTCATGTCCGACAGGCCCGTCGACACCACAGATTCCGTGATGGATCCCGTTTAGGTCATCGAGCTGAACGGTGACGACTGCACCGTGGGGGCGCCATCCTTGACGTTGATCTTGTTCACGGCCGCGCGGATTTCGTCTTCCTTGCTGTCCTTGATGTTGCGCGTCGATGTCATCGCGTCGACGACGTCAGCGAGGATGCGGCCCATGTTCTGCAGCGACGTGTTGATCTCGTGCTGCTTGGTGTCGAACGCGGCACGGCCGATGCCCTGCCACTGGCCCTCGAGGCTGTCGATCACACCCTGCAGGTTGTGCACCCGCTTCCGGATGCTCTCGAACTTCTCGTACATGTCCTTCTGCAGCTTGATTACTGCTGCATCTTCGAGCTTCTGGTCGACGGCCATGTCCGCCTGCCCTCCCTTGTTCCGTTCCGGGGTCCAACTGTGCCGCTCAACGCCTCACAGCGGTGAGCACGTTCTCCATGCCCTGCCGCGCAGCGCGGGCTCAGGCGGCCGACGTCACGTGGCGCGACGCGACCGCAGCAGGGCAAAGGCGCCGCCTCCGACCGCGACCACCGCCGCGGCAGCGCCGAGCGCGATCCACAGTGTGCTGTTGTCGTCACTCGAGGACTCCGCTGCCGCGTTCTCCGACTTCTCTGCCTTCTCCGCCTTCGATCCTGCCGCCGCCTTGTCGACATCAGAAGAGGCTTCCGGGGCTTGTGACGAGCCTGATGCGGAGGGGGAGGCAGCAGAGGCGGGAGGAATCTCCGTCACCAGCTTCTTCCCCTCTTCCTTGTTCCACTTGGCGAGGGGGTCGGAGTAGGGCGCGCCGGCGTCGTAGTTCGGGTCCGCGAGTACCGTGCGGGGCCGGACAGTCCCGTAGCCGGCGTACTGGGTCGGCTCGTCCTTCGGCCAGTCGCGGCCTGCGGTGTCAATCAACGCCCGGGTGACCTGGTTCGCCGTCCAGTCGGGGTGGGCGGACCAGATGAGGGCTGCGGAGGCTGAGGCGATGGCGGTGGAGGCGCTGGTTCCCTCTAGGCCGTGGCAGTACGACTCAAAGCTGGGTCGGCAATAGCCGGGGATACCCTCGCCGGGAGCCACCAGGTCGACGTAGTTCCCGTGCGAGGAGAACTTCGAAATGTTGCTGTCCTTGTCCATCGACGAGATGCCCAGCACATAGGGGGCTGCAGCCGGGTAGCCAACTTTACCTTCGCCGGTTTCACCGTCGTTTCCCACACCTGCGATCAGCATCTTGCCTTTCGACGCAGCGTAAATGACCGCTTCTTCAATGTCTGGGTCAAAGTACGGACTGGAAAAAGACATGTTGATGATTTTCGCGTCGGTGTCGGCCGCGGCTTTGATGGCCTCGGCTGGCTCAGCCGTCTTCTTCTCCTCCGCCTCTGGCACACCTCGCGTCTGAATGCGGTACGGAACGATCTTTGCACCCGGTGCAAGACCCTGCACACCGCCCCCTGCCCCGGTACCTGCGATCAGTTCAGCCATGGACGTTCCGTGACCTTCATAGTCATCCGTGGCACCGTAGGCGACTTGCTTCGGCACTTCATCGGCTAGTACCTGCCCCTTGAGGGCGGCCGTACCGGGATTGACCCCCGAGTCGATGACAGCGACCTTGATGCCCTCGCCAGTGCTGACCTTCCACATCTCTTCAGCCTGCATCGGCCCCAGATACCACTGTTCCGTCTGTACGTCGACGGCAGCGGCGTCTGGAGCGATACCCACGCCGACGGCGACCAAGGCGCTCACTGCAACGCCCCCCACACGTACTTGCAGTCCGCGACGTGTTGCTGACTTCATGATGAGGTGTGTCCTCGCTGGGGTTTAGTTGACGACTGGCGGCACATCGCGCCGCGGCTTACTGGGCAGGTGGGTCTCTTCGTCCTCGACAAGGTAGTCGGGTCGCTCTGCCCCTTGCTCACCGCGCTCGTCACGACGCTTGTCCCGCCCTCCCGGCCCGCGTACAAGGCCCGTCCCTCCGCGGGTCATACCGTTCCGCTCGGCTCCGGCGGCGGAACCGCGTCCAGCGGGAGTGCCGGTAACGGGGGACTTGGCAGAAGGATTCACGGAACCGTTCACGCCACCGCGCTGCCCGGGGCGCCCCGCCATAAGCTGGGAACCGGAAGTGGCCTCCGCCCCGACGACCGTGCCCCGTGGGATCCGGGCACCGCCGCGAGCCGCACCTCCAGGCGTGGCCCCAGGCCGGCCACCCACCACGCCGTTACCTCGGCCGGCTCCCGTCACCGGGCCACCCATTGCCTTCGGCGCCGTTGAAGAGTTGGCCCGGGGGGTGCCACCACTGACCCCGTGGCTCGTCGGCAGCGGCTTCGTCACCGCGTTCGCGCCCCTGGCTGTGGACTGACCGGCCGGCATGGTCCGACCCATTTGGTTCAGAGGGCCTTGACTGACCTGACGACCAGGCCCGGTAACCCCGGTGTTTCCAGGTGTGGCAGAAGTCGCTCGCCCCTGCGCAGTCAGCGGCGGCCGAAGGCCATTTGATTGACCACTCGTCCGGCCAACCGACCGTGCCGCGGAAAACGGTGCCGTCTGGCCGGAGATCGGGCTAGACGGACCGCTGCCCTCAGACGGTGGCAGCGAAGTCGGCCAAGTCTGACCGTGGGACGGAGTCGTGGGAACCGTCGGAGCAACAGCGTTGTCAATGGTCGTACCGACGGACTCAATGGGATCGAGGCGTGGCTTCGTGCCCGCGTCCCGAATGACGGCTGTGTCGCTCGCATCTCGCGGTCGGGCGCGGCCCTCAACGCCTTCGGTCGTATGGTGGCCAGTGAGGTTACCGACGTCGCCACCCTGTTCTGCACCAGGAAGCGCCGCTGCTGGCGGGGGCCAGACCAAGCCGGTCTTAGGCTTCGGTACCCCCACGTCCGGCATGGTTTCGAACTTCGGAGGCTCCAGCGCGATGAGTTGCTCGTGGGCCACCGCGTAGTAGGACGACAACCGGTTCATCTGGTTGATCGCCTCTTGCCGGTTCTTCTCCACGCGGACCGCTTCGGCGTACTCGGCGTTGCCCTCGACCTGCTTGGGCGTCGGGAGCTTGTCGGGCTTCAACGCCTGACTTTCCGGCCTCGTGTCGCGGGGCGGCATGGCCTTGCGCACAGCTGCCAGGCCCACGGCGGCAGCCGTGATCTGGTCCCCAGCCCCACCGGCGAAGTCGCTCAGTCCGTACGTGCTGGTGACGAGCGAACGACCCCACTTACGAAAAGCCTCGCCCGACTCTCCGACCCAGTGGACGTTCTCGATGTGGCCGTCCAGTTCCTTGGCGGCCTCCGTGATGGCGTCCCGTGCGTCCCACAGGGCCTTGCCCGAAGACTCGAGGTCCTCCGGGTTGGTCTCCTCGACCAGATCGATCATGTCGTTCAGACGGTGATCGTCGAAGTTCGTGCGACCGTGGACCCCTCGCTCGTACGGCGTGCCCTCTGCCGCCGAACGCACCATGCTGTCGATGGCTCCGCGGAGGAAGCCACTGCTCGGGTGCTCCTCGGCATGCCGCGTAAGGTCCGTGAACATGTTCTGCCCAGAGACCCGCTCCAGGTCCTGCTCATGCTGCTTGTCGATCATCACAGGCCCCCGGTGGTGTTGTCGCCCTGAGTGCGCTGCTTGCCGTCTCCTGCGTCCTGAATGCCCTTGATCTGCATCTGGATCGCATAGAAGCGACGCCGCTGCTCCTCTTCGAGATTGTCGAAGCCCACGTGCGCGCCCCGGACAGCGATGCCGATCGCCTCGATCTGCAGGTGCAGGGTCCTGGAAAGAGAGGTGAGCTTCTCGTGCACCTGGTTGTACTGCAGGTACAGGGCATGCGCCTCTAAAAAGGCGGACGGGCTCCCTGCCAGCGACCCCGGCGTGATCGTCTGAGCCCCGACCCGCGTCGGGTTGCCGGGTGACTTCTCCAGACCGGTCAGGACGCCGTCCACACGTTTCACGAACGTGCTCAGCGCCTCACCGGTAACCTCCAGGTTCACCGCCCTGGCGGCCGACACGCCCCCCACCATGTCCGCTGGAAGCACTTCGCTCCCTCCCCGTTTCCCCGTAGAACCATGGCTGTGGCCGACTGACCACCTGCCCCGCGATCGCAAACCAAGTCGCGCGCACCATGCGATCACCACTGTAGTCAACTGGTACGGCAGGGCCAACCGTGGTGTGTGCTAGCGGAGTTACAAAGTCGGCTGAGACATGACACTTTGACCGATTCACTGAACAGTGTCGGCAATGCTCGCACCCCAAGGGTCACGTGACGGTGGACAGGTTGTGTCCACCGTCACGTGACCCAAACGACAAGATGGCGCCACTCTGACACCACCTCGAACACCAACTGTGCATCACTCGAAGTAGTGCAGCCCCAGGAAGGAGAGACCGCAGTCTCCCGGCACGCAGCAACACGCGACGCCCCCCAGCGACACAAAAGAGGCGAAGGCGCTAACTCGCGCAGCAGCGCCCCCTGCTGACCAATCGAGGCAGGCCTGGCCGGATGTGGCAGGAACGGGCAGTATGGCGGCTACGCCGGATTACTGGACGCGACTGGCAACGCCACAGAAAGGGGCTCACGCTCTACCCATCTACGCCTTGTTACATTCCCCAACCGTATAGGCGTGTTCCGACATCTGAACCGCAAACTCAGTCAAGGCCTCCCGCAGCTCGTTCCCTTGGACCCGACTTTCACCGATGACTCTGGCCTCCGTGATCAGCGCGTACTGTCGCAAAGACCTTTTAGCACTCCCGCCAGCGATAGAACAGGGCATGTAGACCGAGGCAAGTCGATCAAGAGTCAGGGTCTTTACGCCCTTGCGGCCGGCGGCCTCCCGTAGTTGCCCATATGTGTCTCCCGCTTCCTGCTCATAGCCCGACAGCCACTCATCCGTAGTGGCATCCTGCAGCTCTGACTCGCCTGAGACGATGTGATCGTCGCTCGTCAACACTCGACAGAAGAAGACGAAATCCCTGCCCTGGTCGGTACTCCTACCCCGTTCCTCGGCCGATCGCGCGTCAGGAAGAATTTGCTTCACTGTGCTGCGAGCCACCGCACCAGTGCATGGACGTTCGGGCAATCGATCAAGCCCTTTGGTGAAGACCTCCAAGTACCCGAATACCCCCCCTCCAACCACAACCGCGAATGCAGCAGCAACTATCGCTACCCGCCTGCCGACAGAAGCTTTTATGTCCACGAAACGATCCGTCCCAGTCAGGCACTTGGCCTCGCGTGAATGTCTTCAAGGATCGAGTCACTACGGACCCACCCGCGATTGTGCGCCTCGCGAATTAGGTTTTCCGTCGCGTCAACCTTCAGATCTGACTTGTGCGCATCAATCGAATCGGCTGCCGACCACTGAGTCTGCTGCAGCGAAGACTCCTCGGCTTTGTTGAGTTCTCGACCAGTACGATAAAGCGCCTCATCCAGCGCACCATCGATTTCCCTACCTTCCACCAGCCGGTCGACTGCCATTCCTGATACCCCACTAAAAAATCCACCGGCTACAGCTCCGGTGAGGGCGCCAGCCGGTGTGGCAGGAACCAAAGCAACGGCCCCAACAGCTACACCCGCGGAAAGCGCAGCCTTGAAGAAATCACCCTGCTTCTTGAGGGCGTCATTATAATCCTTTTCGGCTTCCGTAGATGCCTTGATACCAGCATCCGCCACCGAATGGCCGACAATTCCCTCAATAGTTCCAGCGTTCTCGGCGACAGCGCGCACAGCGTCCGAAGTATCGCCATCATAAAGAGACGGATCAGCAATATGAGCCTCGAGGAGGCTGCTGGTGTAAATACTCTCGCCGTATATAATTGCCGCCCTCCCATTGTCGTCCCGCGCCACCTCATACAGGAATCTCGTGACGTCGCCTTTGTTCAAGCCGTCGGGTGCTGCACTATCAGTGATAAAGATCGATTCGGCACCCTTGCCAGCCATCTCAAGGCTAATCTCAGGCATGTAGGCAGCCGCCATATGTCCGAAGCTCTCACCCATTCCAGAGGTAGCAAGGTCCGCACCACCTTCAGGCTGAGCAACCGCTGCCGTGATGTTCGCCATTATTTTCACCTGCTGCTCACTGTGAGGCGGAGCAGCATGCGTATTGTCGCCCGCCGCTGCCCCCGTGACTGCGGCTTCAAGGGCGGGCCCGAGAAATGCTTCACGATCTGTGTACCTGGTAGTACCGAGCATGTGATCAAGGTCCGACTTGGCATCAAAGGCATGGGCCGCCGCTTCGGGGTTGTGGGACAGGCCTGAGAGCAGTCCTTCCAATGGGTCTCGACCGTTACCATCTCCGAATACTAGATCCAGGCCGTCGTACCCCTTCACCCACAAATCATTAGTATCTGACTGACCTGCCCCTTGGTCAGCCTTGAAGAGCTTCTTCCGGTATTCATCAAGAAACTCTGTATCGTATTGACCCTGACGCATAAGGCTACTAATGACGTGTGACCCAAGCGCTCCGATCGGACTACCTGAATTACTGGACCGGAAGTTAGTATTCACCTCCGCAAGAAGGTTCTTCTTCCACTCCTGCATGGCATCTGAGTCAGAGTTAGACGCCGTAGCCAGGGTCAGGCTCAGGTTCTTCTGCAGGCTCTTCATCGTCTCAAGTTCGGCGTCCCGTGCACCAGCGCGCGTGAAGGTCATGTCAGTCCAGAACTGAAGTGTCTCCTTGGGACCCAACCGCTTCGCGAACTGCTCCGAGAACAAAGCATCGTTGCGGTATATCTCCATCATGCGGTTGAATCTGGTGATGTCGTCCAGAGTCATTTTGGCTGGGTCCCTGGCCATATTGGCCAGCTTCTCGGCGGCTGCCACGGCATTGGCTGCGGAATCGCGATCGCCATAGGCGGAATCCGAGAAGCCGTACTTGGCCTGGTCGACGACCAACCGCAGCACCTTCGCTGCAGTGGAGTCACTCTCCGTAGCTTTATCGAGAATACGTTGAATCTCGTCCCGCGCATTATCTACGTCCGTCTGCACAGGTTGATCACTCTGCCCACTGGGATCAGACGCCCAATCGGGACGAGTGTTCGCGGTGACAACAA
Organism: Streptomyces sp. M92; assembly: GCF_028473745.1. Classification (NCBI taxonomy): domain Bacteria; kingdom Bacillati; phylum Actinomycetota; class Actinomycetes; order Kitasatosporales; family Streptomycetaceae; genus Streptomyces; species Streptomyces sp. M92. Next base: position 3,643,363 of record NZ_CP101137.1, on the reverse strand, counting down.
AGCCACCTTCCCCCGTGTCCGCCACGGTGAGATGTTTCTTGCCCGCGCGGTCGACAGCATCGTTCACCTGCGTGCGGTAGCGAATGAGTTCCGCACGGGTATCCATGAGGATCTTGGTGATGGATTCGGCCTGTGTATGGGCATCGGCAAACTCAGCGGCGGTTTTATCGACAAACTCACGGGTGACCGTGGCATTGACACCGGCCCATCGAGCCTTCCAGGCCTTGGCTTTGAGATTGCTCTCTGCGGCCTCCTTGAGGCCCAAGAGGTCCTTCGTCATCTTTTCCCAGTCGGTGATCGCTTCACCGAGCTTCGCGAAGTTGCCGAACCGAAGCGCATCGAGGTCCATCGCTGTCAGTGGTCCTTCCGGTCATCGAAGCCTGCGTCCAGAGCAGTAATGCTGCTGACTACTCCAGCGATGTACGACTCATCAGCGTCATGCTGGTTCTTGGTAAACCGGAGGTGATTCGAGATGTGCGCGCAGGCATCCAGCAGGGTCTTTGCCTGCTCGCCCCATCGTTCCGCTACGTGTGCGAGTGCTGCTCCTAGATCAAATCCCTCACTTTTGAGTCCACTTGCGGCTACCTCAGACGCGGCGCGCGCGTGGTCGCTGTAGCGCGTGAAGTCATCGAAAAGCTCATGGGCCGCCTTACCGACGGCCTCAAGATCCTTATGACCTACTTCGAGATCACCTTGTGTCCCCTCGCCTCCCCGGTCTCCCGGATACTGGTTGAGCTGCATCCTTGTGGAGTGCCGCTCAGCAGCCGCTGCCTTGAGTTGCTCCCATTCGTCCCACGCCATGCGTGAGCCCCCTCCCGTGTACTGCGCTGCCAAGCAGGCCCTGCCATACACAACCACACTGAGGTGATCGATACCGACTGTACGACCCATGACCATCCTGACCATGTGTATCGGCCACCATGAATAGAGATGCCCGGCATGACCCCCTCCGGCGTCCCAGCCTCGCCCATCGCTTCACCGGTCCCCACCGGCCAATCCGGCCACGTGGTACCTGACCTTCACATTGTGGTGTCGTAGAAGCTAACGTCTTCTCTGCGGCATGCCGACTGCATGAGGTATGTGCAAGGGCACAGGCTGACCAACAAGCGGCGGTCGTTCCGGGAGAAGTTGCGGTTGCAGGCGACTCATCGGTTCAGCAGGGCGCTGACAACTGAGCTGCACCACGTTTCGTGGAGTCCCTGATGTCAGGGTTACGATCCTGGCGAAGGAGATCCGCGAGCACCATGCCTGCACCACGTAAGTACCGGACGAACTCCGGGAGCGCGCGATCCGTGAGGTCCGCAGCACCGGCCGCCCGATCGCGCACGTCGCGGAGGACCTCGGCATCCACAAGGAGGCCCTGCGCGGCCGGGGCGAACGCGACGACCGGCTGACCTCCGCCGAGCAGCACGAACTCAGACAACTTCGCAGGGAGAATGCTGAGTTGGGGCGGACGAACGAGATCCTCAAAGCCGCGTCGGTGTTCTTTTTGCCCAGGAGATCGACCGTCCCCGGACGAGGCCGAGCAGGTGAGAGACCACCTGCGCCAGAAGGGTCTCGGGGTCGATCCCGTCGGCCGGGTTCTCGGGCTGTCGCCTTCGACGTACTTCGCCCGCAAGAAGCGGCCGAAGTCGGCCCGCCGGCTCCGCGACGAGATACTCATGCCGCTGATCGAGAGGATCCACGCGGAGTCGGGCGGCACCCATGGCGCCCGCCGGATCACCCGCGTGCTTCGGCGCAAAGGCGTCGTCGTGGCCCGCTGCACGGTCGAGCGGCTGATGGCCGAGCTGGGCCTGGAGGGCGTCATCCGTGGCCGACGCCGCCGCACCACGGTCCCGGAGCCGTCGGCACCCCGGCCGCCGGACCTGGTCGACCGCGATTTCACCGCAAGCCAGCCGGACCAGCTGTGGGTAGCGGACACGACATATGTCCGCACCTGGTCCGGCTGGGCATATGTAGCGTTCGTCCTGCTCGTGTACTCGCGGATGACCGTCGGCTGGCAGGTCGCGAACCACATGCGAACAGAACTGCCGGTGGACGCACTGGAGATGGCGCTGTCGAGGCGGCGGATCAAGAAGGACTCCGGCCTCATCCATCACAGCGACTGCGGGTCGCAATACGTGTCAATCCGGTACACCGGCCGACTCGCGGACATCGGCGCCTCTTCCTCCGTCGGGTCGATCACGGACTCGTATGACAACGCGATGGCCGAGGCACTGAACGGCACCTTCAAGGCCGAACTCATAGAGATGCAGGGCCCCTGGAAGGACGTCGACTAGGTCGAACGGGCGATCTTCCAACGGATCACCTGGTACAACGAAGAACGCCTTCACTCCGCGCTCGACTACGTTCCGCCCGCCGAGTACGAGGAAGCCTTCTGGCGAAGCCAGGAGCAGACCACCCCGCAGTCCGCCTGAACCAAGACCACCGGACTCTACGAAACTCGGGGCGGTTCACAGGGCCTGCCCGGATAACATTGGGGGATTCATGACGTTCGAGCAAGAATGGGCACAACTGCGCGAGGCTGCGGCCGAGCGGACTGCCATGCAGATCGACAGCCTTCCGGCCCAGGGTGGCGGAGGTGGCGGCGGGAAGGACCTGGTGGTCCATCGTGACGACCTCGGCGCCATCGGCAACGACGCGTATGACCTGCTGGGGCGGCTGACGAAGGATGGTGACCACGCCCGTGTCTCCACGTTCGACGCGGCGACGGCGCTGACCAACGGGAACTTCGTGAGCGGTTCGGGGTTGCTGAAAGTGCACGACAACTGGCAGACCCACCTGAGGACGTTGCTGGACGCCTGCGCGCAGATCTCGAATCACCTCGATTACAGCAAGGCCCGGCACGCCAAGGACGAGGCGAAGGTCGAGGGGGACCTGACCCGGGTCTCCGTGCTCACGACATACATCAAGTAGCGCTCGGGGGAGCACGCAGCATGCTGAAGTACGAGGACATCATCGACGCCCCGCTGGGGAAGCTGAAGACCGCGGTCGACGACTGGTCGGAAATGGCGGGAAAACTGGACACACTCGCCACCGACGCCACCGACGGGATGAAGGCCAAGGCGGACAAGGCGGCCTGGGAGGGCGTCAACGCAGGGGTCACCAAGGCGTTCATCGGCAAGACCGTCAAAGAGTTCGCGGACGCCGTGGCCGAAGCGAAGGGCGTGCACCGGATCCTTCAAGAAGGCTACACAGCCATCAAGAAGGCCAAGGACGACCTGGTCAATATCAGGGACCACGAGGGTCCCGAGGCCGGCATCCGCGTGGACGGCAAAGGCAAGGTTTCGGCGAAGCAGCCGTTGTCCGAGATCCCCGCGGCGCGACACGACCCCGACTACAGCGAGCTCCTGCAGGAGGAGAAGAAGAACATCGAGTCGTGGCAGAAGAGGATCGACCTCATCGTCGACAACTGCAACGACACCGACGTCTCCCTGAACAACACCCTTGCGGCCAACGCCACCGGCCGCAAGGACTTCGGCGCTCCCAAGTACACGAAGCTGGACCAGGAGGAGGCCGCCCGGGCCGCGGCTCTGGCAGCCCAGGGTCGGGACATCTCGCACAAGGACCTGGTGAAGCTCAACGAACTGTTGAAGGACAACAGTTCGTCGGTGGGGTTCTCCAAGTACTTCTACGAGACACTCGGTCCCGAGAAGTCGCTCGCGTTCTTCGGCCAGCTCGCCACGGACACGTACGACTACAGCAAGGTCGACGCGGAGCGCCTCAAGGACGTCCAGGAGCTCCAGAAGAACCTCGGTCTCAACCTGGCCACCGCCTCCCACGACAAGGCATTCACCGAAAAGTGGGGCCCGGAGCTCCGCAAGTTGGGCACGGAGCACATCCCGCTGTCCAAGTACGACTCGGGTGGGCCCTTCGGATACCAGTTGCTCGGCGGGATCATGCGGTACGGGAACTACGACGCGAAGTTCCTCAACCCGATCGCCGAGCACGTGGCGCAACTACACGCGAAGAAGCCTGACCTGTTCGCCGAGACCAAGATGGTGAACGGCTGGCTCCAGAATCCGTACAACCCCTCGGGAGTGAACGGCGCCGGCTACGAGCCGACCACCGCCATGCTGGAGGCGCTCGGCAACAGCCCGGAAGCGGCGAAGAAGTTCTTCACCGATCCCCCGACCGCGTACAACGAGGACGGTACGGTCAACCGCGGGGCCACGGCCGATCTCGGCAAGGACAAGGACGGCCAGGCGTTCGGCAACTACCTCGACTTCTTCACCAATGAGAAGTGGGAGTCCTTCGGCGACGTCAACTCGCTCGACCCGAAGGAACTCAAGGCGTCGCTCGGCTACATGCCCGACGCCCTCGGCCACGCCCTGGAGGCGGCGACCCTCGGCTATCCGGCCGGGCACCCGGACGCCGGCGTGGTGCGGGACGAGGACAACGTCGCGGTCATGCAGCAGGTCATGGAGAAGTACTCCGACGACCCCGGTCTCCTCAAGAAGCACCACGAGGCGATGGCCGACAGCCTGGGCGTCATGGGCGCGGGCTACATCGACGACATCAACTGGGCGTTGACCAAGAACGATCCGGAGAGCGTGTTCGCGCCGGGCAAGAATCCGGAAGGTCACCTCGACTTCTCGGACACCGTGGACGGGAACGGACGAAGCGTCGTCCGAGGCTTCCTCAGCACACTGGGGCAGCACCCGGACGCCTACGCGACGGTCGCGACCGCGGAGCAGGTCTATACCCGCAGTGTGCTGGAAGGCTCAGTGGGCCCCGATGGAAAGATCACCGAGGAGGTCGAGGCCAGAGCCAGGGCGGCCGTGCGCACGGGCGCCGAGGTACAGGGCATGCTCGACCAGTCCCGGGCCGACCAAGTGGAGGCGACCAACCTCAAGACCCACGAGGACTACGAAAAGGCCGTCGCCGAGCGGGCGGGCTGGGTCGAGTTCGGAGCCACAGCCGGCATCGCGGCGGGCGTCGCCTTCCTTCCCGCAACCGCTGCCGTGGGCACGGCCGCGGTGCTCATCCCGTTGGCTACCGACACCGCCAGTGGCGCTGCCGAACAGCTCATCGGCCAGATGGTCGGCGACATATCCGACAACGCCATGGATGAGCACAAGGAGAAGATGGAGGAACTCACCGACGAGGAGAGAATGACGATCTTCACTGCCGGTGAGACCCTAGCCGAGGCGCCGATGGAGGAGTTTCTGGGGCGCCACGTCCCGGATCCCAGTAACAGCACGTTCGCACAGGACCTTCGCGAATCGATGCTGATCGGCTACGGGGTCGGCAATGACCGGGAGAACCAGCAGGGCAACCGCCCGGAGACCGGCTGAGGCCGGGGCGAGGACCGGACACGTAAGGATGCGGATAGTGATCAGTCGTAGGCCAGTGCGCGTTGGACTCCTCACCACGGCCGTGGCCGGTCTGCTATGTCTCGGGGCCACAGGTTGCGGCGGGGACGGAGATGACGAGACGGCCGACAAGGCTCTGGTGGGGACACAGCTGTGCGGTGGTGACGCCGTGTCCGCCCAGGCATCCAAAGCACTGAAGGTGATCACGGGGTCATCACGGTTCGGGACGACGGCCGAGAGGTCCACGGTCGCGCGGGCCGCGACAGACCTCGTCGAAGCGTATCCCGTCGCCACCGACGGGCGCGACGACGTCTGCCGCATCTACACGGACGACGGTACGTCAGATTTCGCGGTCCGTGTCACCTGGGGCCTGGCCGACGCGCCCCCGACAGGAACTCCAGCCTCCGATTTCACCGTGCTGAAAATGGGGGAGCGCACCCTGGCAGCGGCGAACAGGGCGTCGGTCTGGTTCGCATGCCGGAGCGACAGGTTCTCCAACTCCACGAGTACGGCTCACGTCACCATCGGCGTGGAGCACTGGGGCATGCCGACGGAGCCTGAAGGCAACGTCGAGGCGCTGAAGGACGCCTACGCGACCGTGGCCCACTCCTTCTCGCTGGCCATGGCCAAGGAGCTGGGCTGTGCGAAGAACGGCGGGCTTCCCGCGAAGCCCGTGCTGGATCCCGCGTAGCCACCGGTGAGGTGTCGCAGCGGGGCCGCAGGAAGCATGGTCGCCATGCGTCATCACGCCGCGACGCGCCGCCCCGTCGGAACATCCCCGGCCTCGTTGACCGACGGCATCAGAGACGCCATCAGGCGTTGCCCCCTCGCCCCCCACCCCGCCGCCGCGAGTCCCGTACCGCCACTGCCGTGCCGGCCAGGCCTGCTGCCAGTACCAGGCCGCCGACGACGACGTACGTGCCCACGCGGGTGTTGCGTTCCTGGGCCGTCTCGCCGAAGTGGACCGGTGCCACTGAGGGGGCCTCGGCCGGGAGTGCGCCCTTGTCCGGGGTCGGGGACTCCACGGGGTGGGCCGGGTCCACGTTGGTGAGGGCCTTGACCGGGTCGATCACGCCCCAGCCGACGAGGCGGTCGTGGCCGGGAATGGAGCGTTCGGCCGTCTGCTCTATCTGGGCGACGATCTGAGCCGCCGTCCACTTGGGGTACTTGGCCTTGAGGAGTGCCGCCACCCCTGCCACGTATGGCGCCGAGAAGCTGGTTCCGTTGTCCGAGCAGTGGCCGCCGCCAGGGACCGTGGAGACCATGTCGACGCCGGGAGCCGCCACGCCCACGAACTCGCCGGACTGGGAGAAGGGCGCACGTTCGTTGTTGCGGTCGGAGGACGCCACGGCCAGGACACCGTCGTAGGAGGCCGGGTAGGTGACCTTGACGTTACCGCCGAGGCCGTCGTTGCCGGCCGAGGCGACGACCACGACCTGCCGGTCCAGGGCGTAGTCCACCGCGTCCTTCAGGCTCTGGGCGGGCTCGACGGCCTTGGCGGTGTCCTGGGAGATGTTGATGACGTCGGCGCCCGCGTCGACGGCGTGCTGGATCGATGACGCGAGCGTGTCCGCGGTGCCGTTGCCCTCCGCGTCGTTCTGCTTGACGGGGATGATCGTGGCCTCGGGGGCCACGCCCACGAAGCCGGTTCCCTTGGCGGGGCGGGCGGCGATGATGCCGGCCACGCGGGTTCCGTGGCCGACGGTGTCGGTGGTGCCCTGCGCGTTGCCCCGCTCGATCTCCTCGCCCTTGCGGTTCTTGAGGGGCAGGTAGTTCTTGCCCTTGGACGCGTCGACGGCATCGGTGAGTTGCGGGTGCTTGACGTCGACTCCCGTGTCGATCACCGCGACCCGCACGCCGGCGCCCTTCGACTGCGCCCACAGTTCGTCTAGGTTGACGCGCTGCAACGACCACGGCCGGCCTTCGTACTTCTTCGACGGGAACGTGCACTGTCCGCCGTCGTCGGCCCTGGCCTCGGGCGCGGGAAAGGCCCACACGGTCGTCCCCGCGAGGACCGTTGCCGCGAGGACGGTCGTCGCCGTACGGGGGATTCTGCTGAAGCGGCTTTCCTGCAGCATGCCTTCGCTCTCCTGTGGGGCCACGACCGCTAAGAACCCTGCGGCTGTCGGGCCGCCGCCTCCGACAGGCGGGGGCCGGTGGGCAGGAACGTCGACCAGTTCACCGGAACGGGGGACGGTTTCACCTTCTCGTACCCGAGACGGGTCTGGGCGATCCGAGCCTCGTTGAGCTGCTGCTCACGCTGTTTGTCGGAGGTTCCGATGCCCTTGTCGTCCGTGGCGCTGTCGTTGTTGGACTGCAGGGCGTAGCGCAGCCCCGTGTCGGTGACGAGGAAGACCCCGCCCGCCTCGGTCTCGGTGCCCTGGAACTGTCGGTAGAGCTGGCCGGAGCCCGGGGTCACGTACGCGCTGGAGGAGCCGGTGGGCAGCTGTTCGGGGAAGTCGGTGCCCGCCCAGGTGGACAGGGTGGTCTCGCCGTTCTTGGCGTTCACCGAGCGCAGAACGTTGCAGACGGTGTTGCGGCCGGCGGTGGCGGACGAACCGTCGTTGACCGTCTTGGGCCGGTACGCCGGCCAGTTCCGCTGTCCGTCGAACTCGGTGCTGTCGACGACCGCGCCGGGGCTGACCTGCTGGGCCTCACCGGCCTGTCCGACGCCGACGAGGTCTGCGCTGTTGAGGAGCAGGGTGGCGGTGAACTCCGAGATGCGCGCCATGCCGCCCTTGAGGACCACGTAGTACTGCATGCGCTGACCGTCATAGGCCTTGATGACCATGCCGACCTTGTCGTACTCCCGGAGCATGTCGGAGGCGCCCGCGTCCTCGCCCGGCGTGCCCGCGATCTCGGGGATCGCGATCGGGTCGCCCTTGTGGAGGGTGTCCAGCCACTCCTGGGACACGCGCTGCGGGGCACGGCCCTGCGTGTCGAGGGCCTTGAGGAGCTCCTTGTCCGTCGGATCGGCCAGCGGGTAGGCGTAGCCGCGTGAGTCGGCCACGTACTGGCTCTTGCCGTCCGGGCCGACGACGTACATCAGCTCGCCCCCGGCGAGCTTGTCCGAGCCGTCGGTCCTGGACCAGTCCTTCTCGGCGAGGAGGAACGCCGCCTTCTGGATGGCCCGGCCACCAGGACCGGGACGTTCGCAGACGGCCCATCGCATGGCCTTCTCCGCCTCCGCGGGCGACGGCAGGCGGTCGGGTGCGTAGGGAATGCCGATCGTGGCTCCGTGCGGGGGTTCGCCGCTGTCCAGTACCTCTTCGTCGACCGTGATGACGCTGTCCTTGTCGGGGTCCAGGAGGAGCTTGGCGGAGGCCATGTTGAGAACCGGATGCAGCTGCTTCTCCCCGCCCGTCTTCAGTACGACGTACCGGGTGGTGGAATCGCTCGCCACGATCACGTGCGCGCCCGTCTCGTCCCATCCCTTCGGCGCCTTCGGACTGAACATGCCGATCGCGCCGAACACGGCCAGGACGACCACCCCGACGATGAGGCCGGGCACGACCGCTCTGAGCGGCTTGGGGGCTCCCTCCTCCGAACCGGACGGAGAAGGCTGCAGGAAGGACGCGAGAGTGCGGCGCTTCGCGAAGGTGTAGGCGTTCAGTTCATCGCGCCGTGATGCCATCTGTGTTCGTTCTCTCCCCGTACGAAGCCATGGAGGACCGGCGGGGCAGCAGTGCGAGCCACCGGCGCGGTCGTCCTCCGGAACCTCGGCTGTCAGACCCGGCACCTACTATGCCTGTTGCACAGTGGCGGGCATGGCACGGGTAGGGTGCTGAAGCCTTGCCGCCTGCTGAGTGCGGTGTTTATCGGGATAGTTCGGGGGTTTTGCAGTGATGGCTTCCGCACCGCGAACCCGGTCGCGATCGCAATCCGCGGCGCGGCGGGCCGACGCGGCGGCGACCACCGGCGGTTCTGCGGCGTCTCACGGTTCCGCGACCGTGCGCGACGCCGCGACCACGCGGCCTTCTGCCACTCCACACCTGCAGACGCGTTCGGGGCGCGGTGGCTCATTCGCGTTGCAACGGCTGGTGATGCTGGAAACGGCCGGAGCGCTGGTCGTGTGCGGTTGGCTCATCGGTCCCGTCGCCCTGGTGCCGGCGGGTGTGGTGGCCGGCATCCTGGCGCTGCTCGCCCTCGTGCGCCGGCGAGGGCGCTCCCTGCCCGAGTGGCTGGGCAGCCATCTCGCCCTGCGGGCCCGCATGCGCAGAGCGCCCGGAACTCTCCTGCCGCCGGGCGTGGACTCCACCCTGGCCCCCGCCGTGGAGTGCGAACCCAACCTGCGTACGTACAGCTTCGTCCACCGGGACGAACGTGACCGGCAACCGGTGGGCATGGTGGGCGATGGCAGCTTCCTCACCGCCGTGCTGCAGGTGGAGGCCGACGCCGGTGCCCTCAGAGCCGACCGAGCGAGTCTGCCGCTCCCGCTCGCCCTGGTCCGGGATGTCCTCGAGGTGGACGACATTCGCCTGGAGTCGGCCCAGGTGGTACTGCACACGCAGACCGCACCCGCGCCTCATCTGCCCCGGCAGTCGGTCGTGGTGACCAACTACACCCAACTGCAGTCCGACATCGCTTCACCCGCGGTCCGCATCATGTGGATCGCCCTGAAGTTCGACCCCGAGCTGTGCCCGGACGCGGTGGCCGCGCGTGGTGGCAGGCTGGCGGGGGCACAGAGATGTCTGGTGCGGTCGGCGGAGCACCTCTCCAGCCGCCTGACAGGGGCCGGATTCCGGGTGAACCTGTTGACCGAGGAAGGGCTGTCGTCCGCCCTCGCCACCTCGATGTGCGCGAACCCGGTGGTGACCGTCCAGACCGGGCAGGGTGAGGCCCGGCGGCGTACGGAGGAGTCCGGCCGCAACTGGCGGTGCGACAACCGACGCCACACCACGTACTGGGTGCGCCGCTGGCCCCAGCTCGGCGGCCAGGGGCCCGGGTTGCCGCAGTTGGTGGCCCAGCTGACCGCGGTGCCCGCGCTTGCGACCACGTTCAGCCTGACGCTCGCCCCGAATGGCTCGCAGGACGTGACGCTCACTGGACACGTGCGGGTCACCGGTCGAAGCAGCACCGAACTCTCGGACGCCCGGCGCGGCCTGGAACACGTCGCGCGTCAGGCTCGGGCCGGGATCGTGCGTCTGGACCGCGAGCAACTGCCCGGCATGCTCGCCACGTTGCCGCTCGGAGGTGCTCACTGATGGTGTCGACGCCACCAACCGCCGCCGCGTCGGCCGCGTCCCAGTCGGTCACGGACCTGCGAGAGCGCCTGCGCACCGGGTTCGGTCTGCTGGGGCCCCGCCACCCGCGGCACACGCTATCCAGCGACCAGATCGACACGCTCGCCCTGCCCATCGGGGACGACGGTGTCGTGGTGGGCGTCGACAGCGAGGGCCGGCCCGCAGTGCTCGGGGTCAACCGTCCGACGCCCTTCGACATCCTGTTCATCGGGGGCCTGTGGACAGCGCAGGTCCTGGCGCTGCGGGTGGCGGCGACCGGAGCGAGAGTGGTGGTGGAGACCGGTCGGCCGGCGCACTGGGGTCAAGTGGTGCAGGCGGTCGGAGGGGGCCAGGCCGGCATAACCGTGCATGAGGTGGGCCGGGTGCCTCCCCAGGGGGCCACCGCTGCCGGGCCGGTGCTGGTCATCCGGGACTGCGGTATGCGCCCCCCGCGCGGACGGGTGGTCTCGGCGCCCTGGCAGTCGGTGCTGACCCTGCTTCCCTATCTGAGTCCGGTCGCTCCGCGGTTGATGCGGCAGGCACGCCTGGTGGGCGTCCAGCGCATTTCGCCGGACGAATCGGTCGAGGTCGGACGCCTGGCCGGCCTGTCCCGACACGAGTACGAGGCGCTGCCGACACTGGCCGACGGAGTCACCCTCTGGTGCACCGAGAAGGACCGTCAATACGTGATGACGCACCCGACCGATACGGAGACCGGCCTCCTGGGCACTCCTCGGCGGATGGACTGACGCCGGCGTACGGATTGACACCCACACACAGGTCGACATGCCCGTTTCCGCCGTTTATGTCGTAGCAGTCGGCGGCTTCTGCGGGAGCTGTGACCCCGGGCACTGGAGTGTGCAGAGGTAAGGGGCCTGACGATGTCGGGCTACTCGTGATTAGGCTGGTGTCCGGCGCGACGCCAGAACCCGTGGACGGGGCGTCGGCGTCGTACGGGGAGGGCCGACGATCGGACGACCTCGTTTCACTTCGGACAACGTCGGACGACGAAAACGGTCGCCCCAGCACGGCTTGGGGGGCTCGACCACACCAGGAGGAACTGTGAGCAGCGATCGGGACGGGAACCGCGGGGGCTGGGCGACGCCCGGCGATGACCAGCCCGACACGGAGTCCGCAGTCGAGACGACGGGCGAGTTCACCATCGACTACGCCCCGCCCGCCTGGTACACGCAGAACGCCTCCAGCGACTCGGGTCAGGGGCAGGGGCAAGGCGCGGGGACTGCGGGGGGTTCTGGTGCCGGTTCCGGTTCGGCTTCCGGAGCCGCCGCTCCGTCCGATCCACCGGCTCCTCGCGGGCCGGTTCCGCCGCTGCCGGGGCTGACTCCCCCACCGCACGCTGCCGGGGCAAGCGGCCCCTCGTCCTTTCCGGCTCCCTCGCCGGGGGCGCCCTTCACCCCGCCGCCGCCCGCTCCGGGCACCGCGTTCACGCCGCCTCCGCCGCCGGGTCCGGGGGCGCCTTTCACTCCGCCCGCGCCGTCGGGTCCGGGGGCGCCCTTCACTCCGCCCGCGCCGTCGGCCGACGGGCCGGCCGGAGTTCCCAAGCTGCCGGTCGGGAGCGGCTTCGAGCCGCAGCCGCCCGAGCAGCCGCAGGGGCGTGAGGAGTGCGAGCCCGAGGCGGAGTCGCAGGTGCGGTCCGAGCCGGAGGGCGTGACCACCCCCGCGCCCGCCGCGGACCCGTCCTCTCCGGCTGCCGTACCGGCGTTTCCGGCCGGTGGGTTCCAGCTCCAGGCACCCGCTCCCCCGCCGGCCGAGGAGCCGGAGCCCGAGGAGGAGCCAGGCAACGGTGACCTGGAGAGCGGCGCCACCATGCGCTTCTCCGCCGCCGCCCTGAAGCGGGAGATCACCGAGCGTGCCGCGGCCGACGACGCCGCGCAGGACGAGGAGCAGCCGGAGTCGGAGACCGACGAAGCCGAAGCCGGCGTCGGGGGCGACGTACCGGTCCCTGCCGACGAGGGTCTCTCGGTGGCGGATGACGCCGACGCTGACACGGACCAGCCGGACGACGTACTCGACGAGAGTGGTGCGCCCGACGCTGCCGACCCGTCGGACACGACCGATAAGGCCGATGACGGGGACGAGTCGGACGAGTCGGGCGAATCGCTGCCTGTGGCTCCGGCTCCGGCTCCGGCTCCGGCTCCGGGCAATGAGCCCGAGGACGCGGTGCCTGAGCCACAGGACACCAAAGTGCCCACGCCGGACGCCGTGACGCCCGCCGCCGAGCCCACGGACGCCGTCCCGGCCGACAGCGCGCCCTCGGACGCCACCCCGGCCGACGCCCCGCCCGCGGCGCAGGCTCCCGTGCCGCCGCTGCCTCCGTCGTACCCTCCCGTCGCCCCGGCCCCGGCGAACCAGTGGCCCGCGGCGTCGCAGCCCGCCCCCGCCGCTCCGGCGCAGCAGCCTCAGCCTCCGTTCCAGCCGCAGGCGCCCCAGCCGGCGCCCGCCGCGTGGAACCCGTCGGCCACCGCGCCGACGCCGCCGAACCACGCGTTCCCGAACCAGGCGCCCCCGCAGCCCGCGCCGCAGCAGGGCTACGGCTTCCCGCAGCCGGAAGCCGCGGCTCCGGTGGCACCGCAGCCGCCGGTCCAGCAGACGGGCGGCGCTCCCGCCCCCGCGGCCGGTTACGGCTTCCCGCAGGCGCCCACGCCGCACGGGCAGGAGCCGCAGCCCCAGCCCGGCGTGCCGCAGCAGGGACAGCCGCAGGGCGGTGCCGCGCAGCCCCCGTCGGCCGCGCCGCAGGCCGCTCAGCAGGGCTTCACTCCGCAGGTCCCCACGGCCCAGCCCATGGCCCACCCGGCCCAGCCCATGGCCCACCCGGCCCAGCCCATGGCCCAGCCGGGTCAGCCCATGGCCCAGCCCGATCAGGCCGCACAGACCCCGTCGGCCCCGGCCGCCCAGCAGCCGCACCAGGCAGCGCCCGCGCCGCAGCCCGGACAGCCGGACCAGCCCCACCCCCAGCAGCCCGCCGACCCCCGCCTCGGCGCCGCCTGGCCGCAGCCCATGCAGCACGACCAGCGGCAGCCCACCAACCCGGGTGCCGCGCCCCTCGGTTACACGGCGGCCGTGGAGCTGTCGTCGGACCGGCTGCTCAACAACAAGAAGCAGAAGGCGAAGAGCAGCCGCCCGGCGGCTGGCGGCTCGCGCTTCAAGCTCGGCGGGAAGAAGGAGGAGGCCGAGCGGCAGCGGAAGCTGGAGCTGATCCGCACGCCGGTGCTCTCCTGCTACCGCATCGCGGTCATCAGCCTCAAGGGCGGCGTCGGCAAGACGACCACCACCACCGCCCTCGGCTCCACGCTCGCCACCGAGCGGCAGGACAAGATCCTCGCGATCGACGCCAACCCGGACGCCGGTACGCTCGGCCGCCGTGTGCGCCGCGAGACCGGGGCGACCATCCGCGACCTCGTCCAGGCGATCCCGTACCTCAACTCGTACATGGACATCCGGCGGTTCACCTCGCAGTCCGCGTCGGGGCTGGAGATCATCGCCAACGACGTGGACCCGGCCGTGTCCACGACCTTCAACGACGAGGACTACCGGCGCGCGATCGACGTGCTCGGCAAGCAGTACCCGATCATCCTCACCGACTCGGGCACCGGTCTCCTCTACAGCGCCATGCGCGGTGTGCTCGACCTCGCCGACCAGCTCATCATCATCTCGACGCCGTCCGTGGACGGTGCGAGCAGTGCCAGTACGACGCTGGACTGGCTCTCCGCGCACGGGTACGCCGACCTCGTGTCCCGTTCCCTCACCGTCATCTCGGGTGTCCGTGAGACCGGCAAAATGATCAAGGTGGACGACATCGTCGGGCACTTCCAGACGCGGTGCCGGGGCGTGGTCGTGGTCCCGTTCGACGAGCATCTGGCCGCCGGTGCCGAGGTGGATCTCGACATGATGCGACCGAAGGTTCGGGAGGCGTACTTCAACCTGGCGGCGATGGTCGCCGAGGACTTCGTTCGCCACCAGCAGATGCACGGGCTGTGGACGTCCGACGGCAACCCGCCTCCGGTCGCCGCCCCGCCCATGCCGGGCCAGCACCATCCGGGACAGCCCCAGCACCAGGCCCAGCCTCCGGTGCCAGGCCAGCAGGCCGTGCCCGGCCAGCAGCCCACGCCGGGCCCCGTGCCGGGCCAGCCCGGCGCGCCCGGCCAGCCGGGCCCGTACGCCCAGCCCGGACAGCCGTATCCTCAGCAGCCCGGACAGCACCACCCGGGACAGCCCTACCCCGGGCAGCCGTACCCGCAGCAGCCCGGTTACGGGTATCCGCAGCCGGGGCAGACGCCTCCGCCGCCGCCGCAGTAGTCCCACCCGCCCCGAACGCCCGCCTCGTCATCCGACGTCGCGGGCGTTCGCGCGTGCGCGGCATGCGCGGCGTTCGCAGCGTTCGCAGCGTTCACGGCATTCGCAGGCAGAACCGGTGGGACTCGGCCGTCACGCTCTCACCAGGGAGGCACCAGAGGTCTGCGCCAATGAGAGTGATCCTTCGGTCAACTCCTCGTTTCCGCAGGCCACATGGGGTTTGACGGACCGTTGACGCGTGCAGACTGCCGCTGATAGACACTCACTTCATTCCGCAGGCGCCACCCGATCGAGCACGATCCAGCCATTCGCAGTTCGCTCCGACCTGTTCACAACTGTTCACACCTGTTCAAGCCCGCCTCACGCGGGGGCGCACGGCGTCTCCCGCGTGCGATGACGTGAGGTCAGGGAGTCATGAGCACACACGATCAGCATGGCAGTGGACGTACCGGACCCCGTCCCGGGAGGGCACGGCTGCTCGCCGCCGCGGGCGCCGCGGCGCTCCTCCTCGTGGCGGGGGCCGTCTCCCCGGCGGCCTCGACGGCGCGGGCCGCGGACGGTGACCAGGGGCAGAAGAAGGTCCTCACCGTCGCCGTGGCGCAGAGTGTCGACTCGCTCAGTCCCTTCCTGGCGGTGCGGCTGCTCAGCACCAGCATCCACCGGCTGACGTACGAGTACCTGACGAACTACGACCCGGAGGACAACCACGTCATCCCGGGCCTGGCCACCGAGTGGAAGTCGTCGCCGGACAAGCTGACCTGGACGTACACGATCCGCTCCGACTCCAGGTGGTCGGACGGGGAACAGGCCACCGCCGAGGACGCGGCGTGGACGTTCAACAAGATGATGACGGACGACGGTGCCGCCACCGCCAACGGCAGCTTCGTCGCCAACTTCGAGCAGGTCACCGCGCCCAGCCCGACCCAGCTGGTGATCCGGCTGAAGAAGCCGCAGGCGACGATGACCGCGCTGGACGTGCCGATCGTGCCCAAGCACGTGTGGGAGAAGGTCGGGGACTTCTCGAAGTTCAACAACGACGACACCTTCCCGGTCGTCGGGAACGGGCCCTTCGTCCTCACCGATTACAAGCCGGACAGCTACGTCCGGCTGGAGGCGAACAAGGCCTTCTGGCGGGGCGCGCCGAAGTTCGACGAGCTGGTGTTCCGGTACTACAAGGACCAGGACGCCGCCGTCGCCGCGCTGCGCAAGGGCGAGGTGTCCTTCGTCGCCGGCTCGCCGTCGCTGACGCCCGCCCAGGCCGCCTCCCTCAAGGAGGACGAGAACATCCACGTCAACGACGCCCCCGGCCGCCGCTTCTACGCCCTCGCCACCAACCCGGGCGCCCGTGCCAAGGACGGTACGAAGATCGGTGACGGCCACCCGTCGCTGCTGGACCAGCGGGTGCGGCACGCACTGTTCCTGGCGGTGGACCGCGAGGCGATCGTCGACAAGGTGTTCCAGGGCCACGCGGTCAAGGGCGAGGGCTACATCCCACCGCGCTTCTCGCAGTACTTCTTCGAGCCGTCGGCCGAGCGGGAACTGGCCTACGACCCGGCACAGGCGGCGCGGCTGCTCGACGAGGCGGGCTACCGGAAGAACGCCGACGGCAAGCGGGTCGGCAAGGACGGCGAGCCGCTGAACTACCGCGTCCTGTGCCACGCCACCGACCCGAACGACAAGGCGGTCGGCAAGTACCTCCAGGAGTGGTGGGGCGAGCTGGGCATCTCGATGACCCTGGACTGCCGGGACAACGTGACCGACCCATGGCTGGCCGGGGAGTACGACCTCGCCTTCGACGGCTGGTCCGTCAACCCCGACCCGGACTTCGTCCTCTCCATCCACACCTGCGCGGCGCTGCCGGCGACGCCGAAGGACACCGGGGCCACCGACAACTTCATCTGCGACGAGAAGTACGACGAGCTGTACGCGCGGCAGCTCGGCGAGTACGACGCCGGCAAGCGGGCTCAGATCGTCAAGCAGATGCAGTCCCGGCTGTACGACCTGGGGTACATGAACGTCATGGCCTACCCGAACGCGGTCGAGGCCTACCGCACGGACCACATCGAGTCGATCACCACCATGCCGTCCGCGGCGGGCAACATCTACGGGCAGGACGGCTACTGGAGCTGGTGGTCGGCCGTCCCCGCGGAGTCCGGCGACTCCTCCGGCGGCTCGTCGTCGACCGGGGTCGTGATCGGGGCCGTCGCGGGCGGGGCCGTCCTGGCCGGGCTCGTGGTGTTCTTCGCCCTCCGCCGCCGGGCTTCGGCGGACGAACGTGAGTGAGGTGGTGGCGCCGCCGCCGGCCGCCCCGGTACCGGCCGGCGGTGACGCCACCGGCCGCCCGTTCCGTGCGCGCCGCGCGTACCCGAGGTACGTGGCGGGCAAGCTGGCCGGAGCCGTCGTCTCCCTGTTCGCCGTCCTGGTCACCAGCTTCTTCCTCTTCCGGATGATCCCCGGCGACCCGGTGAAGTTCATG
Organism: Streptomyces sp. M92; assembly: GCF_028473745.1. NCBI lineage: Bacteria > Bacillati > Actinomycetota > Actinomycetes > Kitasatosporales > Streptomycetaceae > Streptomyces > Streptomyces sp. M92. The sequence goes on along the minus strand of NZ_CP101137.1, from coordinate 3,626,036 downwards.
ACCGGCGGCCGTCCGGTCTCGGCCGACCAGATCGCCGCCTACCGCCGGGAGTTCGGGCTCGACCTGCCGCTGTGGCGGCAGTTCACGGAGTACTGCGGCAAAGCGCTGACCGGGGATCTGGGCACGTCGTACCAGTTCCGCGCGCCCGTCGTCGACAAGATCACCGAGGCGCTGCCGAACACGCTGCTCCTCACCGGTACGGCCTTCGTGCTGTACACCGCGCTGGGCGCGTTCCTCGGCACCCGCTCGGCGTGGCGGCACGGCCGGCTCGGCGACCGGCTGAACACCGGGCTGGCGCTGACGCTGTACTCCGTTCCGTCCTTCTGGCTGGGGCTGCTGCTGATCATCGTCCTGTCGGTGGGGGTGGACCCGCTCCCGGGCCTGTTCCCGACCGGGGGCATGGAATCGGGAGGCGGCGAGGAGGGTTTCGCCTACGTCGTCGATGTCGCGCACCACCTCGTGCTGCCGGTACTGACGCTGGTCGCGGTGGAGTACGGGCAGACACTGCTGGTCACACGGTCGGCGTTGCTGGACGAGATGGGCGGCGACTATCTGACGACCGCGCGGGCCAAGGGCCTGCGGGACGATCTCGTACGGCGCCGGCACGCCGTGCCGAACGCGCTGCTGCCGACCGTGACGCTGGTCTTCGTCAATCTCGGCCGGACGGTGGCCGGTGTCATCCTCGTCGAGACGGTCTTCTCCTGGCCGGGGCTGGGCGGGCTGTTCTACCAGGCGCTCAGCGTGCCCGATCTGCCGCTCGTGCAGGGGCTGTTCTTCGTCTTCGCCGCGGCGGTGATCCTGATGAACACCATGGCCGATCTGCTGTATCCGCTGTTCGATCCGAGGGTGGGCCGATGACCGCCGAGAAGGCCGAGACAGCAGAGACGATCGAGACGGCCGAGACACCTGGGGCTCCCGAGGCGGCGTCCGGTTCGCGTGCGCTCGCGTGGCGGCGACGCCGGGCATCCGCCGCACGTTTCTGGCGGGAGTACCGCAGGCACCGCGCGGGCGTGTTCGGGCTGGCGGCGCTGTCGTTGTTCGTGCTCGTCGCGCTGACCGCGCCGCTGACCGTCGGTTCCGACGTGGAGAGCGTGACCAACGCGCCCGGGCAGCCGCTGGAGAGCCCGAGCGGGCGGTTCCCGCTGGGCACCGACCAGTTCGGACGGAGCCTGCTGGGCCTGCTGGTCTGGGGCTCCCGCGTCTCCCTGCTGGTCGGGCTGCTGGCCGCCGCGCTGTCCGTGACGATCGGTGCGCTCATCGGGATCACGGCCGGGCACTTCCGCGGCTGGTACGCCACGGTGACGATGCGGATCACGGACTGGTTCCTGGTGATGCCGACGCTGGTGCTCGCCATCGTGCTGGCGACGGTCCTGTCCCGTTCGCTCGGCACGATCGTGCTGGCGATCGGGGTGACCACCTGGCCGACCACGGCCCGGCTGGTGCGGGCGCAGACGCTGGCGGTGGAGTCCCGGCCGTACATCGAACGCGCGAAGGCGCTCGGGGGCGGGCACTGGCACATCATGTCCCGGCACGTGCTGCCCAACGTGATGCCGCTGGTCCTCGCCCAGACGACCCTGATCATCTCCTCCGCCATCCTGGCCGAGGCGACCCTGGCCTTCCTGGGGCTCGGTGATCCGACGGTCGTGTCCTGGGGCGGGCTGCTTCAGGACGCGCGGGAGGCCGGGTCGGTGAGTTCGGGCGACTGGTGGTACCTGGTGCCGCCGGGCGTCGGGATCGCGGCCGTGGCGCTGGCGTTCACGCTGTGCGGACGTGCGGTGGAGGCCGTGCTCAATCCCAGGCTGGGGGTGTCCCGTTGACTCTGCTCGAGGTACGCGACCTGAAGGTGACGTATCCCGGGGGTGTGGCGGCCGTGCGCGGGGCCGGCCTGACCCTGGCGGCCGGCGAGAAGCTCGGCGTCGCGGGCGAGTCCGGCTGCGGCAAGTCCACCCTGGCGCTGGCGCTGCTGCGGCTGCTGCCGACCGGGGCCCGGGTCGGCGGGGAGATCCTGCTGGACGGCGAGGACGTACTGACGATGAAGTGGGGCCGGGTCCGGGCGGTGCGCTGGGCGGGGGCCTCGATCGTCTTCCAGGGCGCCATGCACTCGCTGAACGCCGTGCACCGCATCGGGGACCAGATCGCCGAGCCCGTCCTGCTGCACCGCAGGGCCACGCCGGCCGGTGCGCGGAAGCGGGCCGGGGAGCTGCTGGAGCAGGTCGGCCTGCCGACGGCGCGGGCGCGCGCCTACCCGCACGAGCTGTCCGGCGGACAGCGGCAGCGCGTGATGATCGCGATGGCCCTGGCCTGTGACCCTCGTCTGATCATCGCCGACGAGCCCACCACTGCGCTCGACGTGATGATCCAGGCGCAGATCCTGCGGCTGATCGAAAACCTGGTGGGCGAGCAGGACGTCGGCCTCATCATGATCAGCCACGACCTCGCCGTGCTGGCCGACACCTGCGACCGGCTCGCGGTGATGTACGCGGGACGGGTGGTGGAGGAGGGCCCGGCCCGGCAGGTCTACGAGGACGCCCTGCACCCCTACGGCCGGGCGCTGTCGGCGGCCTTCCCGAGGATCGGGGACCCGGGCTCGCGGTTCGCGCCGCGCGGGCTGCCCGGTGACCCGCCCGACCCGGCGGCGGTGCCGTCGGGATGCGCGTTCCATCCGAGGTGCCCGGTGGCGCTGGACGTCTGCGCCACGGACGACCCGTGGCTGCGGGAGGCGGGGACGGACCGGCGGGCGGCCTGCGTCCACGTGGGTTCCGGCGCCGGCACTCCGCCGACGCGGGACGAGGGAGTGAGGAGCAGCACTTCATGACCGGCACCACGCCCGAACTGCTGAGCGTCCAGGGACTGCACGTCGCCTTTCCCGGCCGGGGCGGCGGACCGTCCGCCCGAGCCGTGGACGGGGTCGACCTCGACGTCCGGCGGGGCGAGATCGTCGCGCTGGTCGGCGAGTCGGGCTGCGGGAAGACGACACTCGCCCGGAGCCTGCTCGGCCTGGTCCGGCCGACCGAGGGCCGCGTCACCTTCGACGGCGCGCCGCTCGAACACTCCGCCCGCGCGCTGAAGGCGTACCGCAAGCGGGCGCAGCTGGTCCTCCAGGACCCGAGCGGCTCGCTGAACCCCCGGCACACGGTGTACGACATCGTCGCCGAGGGCCTGCGCGTCCACCGCCAGGCCGGGGACGAGCGGACGGCGGTGGCCGAGGCGCTGGCCCGTGCCGGGCTGCGTCCACCGGAGCGCTTCTTCCTGCGCTACCCGCACGAGCTGTCCGGGGGCCAGCGCCAGCGCGTCGTCATCGCGGGCGCGCTGGTCCTGGAGCCGGAGTTCCTGGTCGCCGACGAGCCGGTGGCGTCCCTCGACGCGTCGGTGCGCGGGGAGATCCTGGCGCTGCTGCTGCGGCTGCGTACCGAGTTGGGCCTGTCCGCGCTGGTGGTGACCCACGATCTGGGTCTGGCGTGGAACATCGCCGACCGGGTCGCGGTGATGTACCTCGGTCGCATCGTCGAGACGGGTGCGGTGGAGCAGGTGCTGACGGCGCCCCGGCATCCTTACACCCAGGCCCTGCTGTCCGTCCTGCCGGAGGCGCCGGGCCGTCCCGTGGTCCTGACCGGCGAACCGCCCGACCCGGCGCACATCCCCACCGGCTGCCGTTTCCACGTCCGCTGCCAGGTCCTGGCCGGGGGCGAGGCGGCACGCGCCGGTGTCGCGGACGCCTGCCGGAACCGGAACCTGGAGATCCTGCACGGGGATGGCGAGTCCCAGGTGGCCTGCCACTGGGCGCGGGCCCGGGCGGTCGGGGCGACGACCGCCGGGGGTGGGACCGGGGACGGGTCCGGGGGCGAAGCGGCTGTGGAACCGGGCTGAGGGAAAGCCGGGCTGACGGAGCCGAGCCGACGGGTGGCTGGTGACGAGCGGGCGCACGTCCGTGGCGGACGGCTTGGGGCTCGTCTCCGGCACGGGCCGGGCTGGCCCGTGCCGTGGCGGGCGAACATGGCGGGCAAGCCTGACGGCCGGTGGCGGGCGCACACGCGTCCGTGACGGGCAGGCCCACGACCGATGACAGCCGTGCACGACCCAGTCGCCGCAAACCAGCCACGACCGATACCGAGCGCACACGCCACCATGACGGACCGACCCACCACCGAGAACAGCCGTGCACGACCCAGTCGCCGCAAACCAGCCACGACCGATACCGAGCGCACACGCCACCATGACGGACCGACCCACCACCGAGAACAGCCGTGCACGACCCAGTCGCAGCAGACCGGCTGCGACCGGTCACGCGGTGCGGCGTGGAGTGGCCGCCGCGAGGCGTGGGCCTCGGTGCGGGGCGGCGCGTCGGCGGGGTGCCCGCACCGGGGCCGGGCCGGGACGGGGCCGCGCGGAAGCAGACCGGTGGTCAACCCGGGCCGACGGGGCCACCGGCCAAGTCGTCAGTGACGGTCGGCGTGTGCCGTGATGATCTCGCGGCACTTCTCGACGTCCTCGCCCATCTGGTCCAGCAGCGCGTCCAGCGTGTCGAACTTCGCCTGCCCCCGTACGAAGGCCAGGAAGTCGACGGCGACGTGCAGCCCGTACAGGTCGAGGCCCACACGGTCGATCGCGTACGCCTCCACCGTGCGCTCGGTGCCCTCGAACTGCGGGTTGGTGCCGACGGAGATCGCGGCCGGCATCACCTCGCCCTGGGCGTTCAGCCAGCCGGCGTAGACGCCGTCGGCCGGGATGGCGGTGTGCGGGAGGGTCTCGACGTTGGCCGTGGGGAAGCCCAGCTCACGGCCGCGCTGGGCGCCCCGGACGACGACGCCCTCGACTCGGTGCGGCCGGCCCAGGATCTCCGCGGCGCCCCCGACGTCGCCCTCGGCGACCAGGCGGCGGGTCAGGGTGGAGGAGAACGGCTCACCGCCGCCCGCCTCACCGGTCACGTACAGGTCGACGACCTCGACCTCGAAGTCGTACACCTTGCCCTGCTCGGTGAGGAAGTCGGCGTTCCCCGCGGCCTTGTGGCCGAAGCGGAAGTTGGGTCCCTCCACGACCGCCTTGGCGCGCAGCCTGTCGACCAGGACCTTGACCACGAAGTCGGCGGCGGACAGCTTCGAGAACTCGGTGGTGAAGGGGAGGATCAGCACGGCGTCCACGCCCAGCTCCGCCATCAGTTCGGCGCGGCGGTGGTGCGGAGCGAGCAGCGGCGGGTGGCTGCCGGGGCGGACGACCTCGCTGGGGTGCGGGTCGAAGGTGACGACGACTGCGGGGACGCCCATCTCGCGGGCGCGGTCGACGGCGTGCTTGATGATCAGCTGGTGCCCTCGGTGGACACCGTCGTAGGAGCCGATGGTGACGACGCTGCGCCCCCAGTCCTCGGGGATGTCCTCCAAGCCACGCCAGCGCTGCACTGTGTCTGCTCCTTGTCGCAAACTCGTCGGAGTCGATGCCTCTTACGCAGCTCTAAGAGTGCCATGCCGTCCGTCCCGCGCCCGCATCGGCATGGGCGCTGTGACCGGGTGCACGCTTCACGCCGGGACCCGTGCGCCCGCCAGGCCCTCGATGGTGCGGCGGGCGCTGGGGCCGACCAGGGCGGCCCAGTCCTGGGGGGCGTCGGCCAGCCAGTCGGTCAGGCGCCCGGCGAAGCCAGGCAGGTGGCGGGCCAGGTCGACCAGGCCCTGGTCGAAGCGGGTGGCGCCGTCCGGGGTGCGCACGAGGAGCCGGCCGGTGCGGTGGACCAGGGCGCGCTGGCCGTCGCCGCCGCACCGGGCGGCCGCGTGCAGCAGCGCGTCGAGCACGGCGGGGTCCTGCTCGTGGGTCAGAAGGTGTTCGCGCAGTTCGTGGCGGAGCAGGCCGCGAGCCGAGGTGCCGTCGGCGGCGAGGACTCCGGCGAGTGCGGCCCGCACCGGCTCGGGTCCCGCGTCCAGCAGGCCGGTGACCAGGGGCTGGAGCACGGCGCGGGCCGCCGGGTCGTGGTCGAGGCGCCGGTCGACGTAGGCGGCCACGTGCCCGGCGGTCTCGGGGCGCTCCGCGACGGCCTCCCCGACGAGTACGGCCACCCGGTGGGCCAGCGCGGGTGTGGTGGCGTCGGCGAGCCTGCGCAGCGCCTCCCCGGCGTCGGGTCCGCGCAGCCTGGCCCGGAAGGCGTCGAGGACGGGCTCCGGGTGGGTCGGCAGGGCGGCGGCCACCGCGCTCGGCGGCAGATACGGGTCTGCCGCCGCGAAACGGCCGAGGGCCCGCGCGAGATGGCGGTCCCGGCTGTCCGGGTCCATGACGAGCAGGGCGAGGGCGCCGCCGTGCAGCCGTTCGTCGGGGGGACCGGCGAGCAGGAGCAGGGCAGCGTGGCGGAGCAGGGTGCGGTCGGCGCCGGTGCGGGCGTGCGGGGCGGTGCGCAGGCCGTGGGCGACGGACTGCGCCCGCCGCTCCGGCCGCTCGTCGCGCGCCCAGCGTTCGACGGCCCGGCAGAGGGCGGAGGGCTCCTCCTCGGACAGTACGGCGAGCAGTTCGTCGGCCCGCCGGTGCGCGCTGTCGGCGAGCGCGTCGGTGAGGGCGTCCAGGCCGCGGTGGCGGTGGGTGTGCAGCAGCGCCTGCGCGGCCGTGGCGACGGTGGCGTGCGGGGTCGCGGGCAGCGGCCGTTCGTCGTCGAACCAGCGGACGAGGAGCGGTTGTACGGTCGTGGGGTCGGCGGCGAGCAGCCGGGCGGCGGTGTCGAGGTGGCGGGGGCCGGGTTCGTGCGGGGGGCCGTCGGCGAGGACGAGGCGGCGCAGCAGGTCCAGGCGGGTGGCCTCCGGCAGTCGCAGGACGGTCCAGAAGGCCGGTCCGAACTCTCCCTGCTCCGCGGGTCCCTCGCCGCTCCGCTCCGCGATGCCGTCGGCGAGCAGCCGCAGCACGTCCGTGTACGGGGTGGCGTCGGGCACTCGGGTCAGTACCTCGGTGAGCAGCCGGGCGGCCCACCAGGAGTGCGGGTTCTCGTCGAGGGCGCCCACCAGCTCTTCGAGGGTGAGGGCGAGTTGGGGGATGCCGTGCTGGCGGGCGAGGAGCAGCACGGCTTCGACGACGGGGCCGATGCGGTGGTGCGGCACGGGCCGGGCGTGCGCGTGCTGCGGGGTGGCGCCGCGGTGGACGAGGGCGCGCAGGGCCTCCGCCAGGTCGAGGTGGGTGCCCTGGAGCCAGTCGGCGAGTTCCTCGTGGACGAAGCGGTAGCCGTTGCCGGCGGGGGCGAAGAGGCCTTCGGCGAGCACGGCCGTCGCCCAGCCGGTGCCGCCGCCCAGCCGTGCCGGGGCCGGTCCCCGCGGGAACACCGCCTCGAACGACTCCCGGTCGAGCACGCCCTGCCCGGGGCCGAGACTGCGCCGGGCCGCCTCGTGCACCTGCCCGGAGACCTTCGCCGCGAGGCGGCGGCGCACGCCGGTGCCGTGCAGGGCGTTCTCCCGGGCCAGCCGGGTCGCGACGCGCAGACAGACCAGGTCCAGGTAGGCCGTGAAGACGGCGTCCCGGTCGACGCGGGCGGGGGGAGGCACGGTGGGCAGGGCCCCGTGGACCTCCGCGAGCAGGCGGAGGGTGAGGGGGTGCCGGGCGTCCGCGCCGTCGAGGGCGCCTTCCGGTACGCGGTAGCGTGCGCGCGCTTCACGGGCCTCCTCGTCCGAGAGGTCACCGAGGCGGACGCAGGGCGGCGCCCCCGTACCCGCCGGCGCGGAGTGGGGGGCCTGCGGGGCGGTGCCGGCCGGAAGCCCGGCGGGGCCCGACCCGTACGGGAGCCCGGCGGGACGTGAAGCGGGCGGGAATCCGGCGGGACCTGAACCGGCCGAGAGCCCGGCGGACTCCTGGCCGGACGACGGCCCGGCGGAATCCGGCCCACTCGAAAACGCACCGCGGCCCGCCCCGGACGAAAGCCCGACAGGACCCGAACCGGCCGAAAGCCCGACAGGACCCGAACCGGCCGAAAGCCCAACAGGCTCCAGGTCGGACGGAAGCTCGGTGGGCCCCGCCCCGTACGGAAGTCGGGTGCGCCTCACCTCTTCCGAAGGCCCGGGGGGCACCGCTTCGCGGGAAGGCCCGGCAGACTCCGCCCCGCACGTAAGCCCCGCCGTCGTCGCCCGCCACGCCGTGCCGTCGCTGTCGGCGGCGTCGGCGCCGTCCGGCCCGGTGCACGACCCCGGTGTCACGGTCGGCCGGGAACACCCGTCGCCGAGCACCGGCCCGGCCGACGCGCACCCGCGTTCCCCGTGCAGCAGAGCCCGCGGGAACTCCGCCCCCGCCCGCTCCCAGTACTCCGCCCGGCAGGCCACCACGAGCCGTGCCTCCGTCTCCGTCAGCCATGCCGCCGTGCCCTCGGTCCACTCGGGGAGGCGGTGGGCCAGGATGGGCGGCATTTCCTCGGGGCCGTCGAGGAGGAGCAGGAGCGGACGTCCGGCGGTGTGCGCGAGGTGGGCCAGGCGCTCCGGGGTGATGTCGCCGAGGCCGGCGGGGCGGGAGCGGTCGGCGGCGGCCACGACGCGGGCGGCTCGGCCCAGCGCTCTGCGTGCGGCGTCCGCCACCGACATGTCGTCGTCGTGCAGGTCGGCGCCGCGCAGCCACAGGGTGGGCGCCGGCTCCGGGTCCCGGGAGCGGCGGGCGGCGAGGGCGGCCAGCTCGGTCGTACGGCCGCTGCCGGGGGCCCCGACGAGTCCGAGGACACGGGCCCGGCCTCGGGGCTCGGTGAAGGCGGCGAACTCCCGGACCACGTCGGCGCGTTCGACCGGTTCCACCCGGTCGGCGCCCCCGTCGTCCGGGCCGTCCTGCCGCACCTGGGCCGCCGTGAGGGCGAGCACCCCGGCCAGGTTGAGGTCGGCGCCGTAGGCCGGGACCGTAGCCGCGTTCTCGGCGAGGAGGCCGGCGAGGGGGCCGGGGGCGTGCGGCAGCGGGACGGCGAAGCCGATGTCGCTGTGGCCGGAGCTCAGGGCGGTGCCGAGCACCCCGAGGACCGCGCCGGTGGCGAGGTCGAGGACCGGCCCCCCGGCCGCGCCGCCCCCGAGCCGCAGGGCGTCCCGCCCCGAGGTGCCGACCGCGAGCTCCAGCGCGTCGGCGAGGAGGTGGAAGCGGTCGGTGGCCGCGTAGTGGACGTCGGTGGTGCCCAGCACCCGGGCCTCGCGCCAGCCGCCCGCGGCGATCCGGACGTACGTCCCGGCCTCGGTCCTGCCACGCGTGCCGACGGGCAGCGGGGGCAGGCCGAGGCCCTCAGCGCGTACGAGGGCCAGGCCGAGCGCGGGCAGCGGGGTCACGTCGGCGGCGGCCACGACGCGTCGGCGGCCGCCGACGGCGCTCAGCACGAGCCGGGACAGACCGTCGACGGCCTCGTGGCTGGTGATCACCGTGCCGTGGTGGTCGGCCGCGAACCCGGTACCGCGGGGACGGCCGGCGAGGTCGTGGACGCGGACCAGGGCGTCGTCGGGCCCGTACTCCGCGGGGTCTGTGTCCTGGGCCCGCGGCCCGGCGTGCGGATCCCGGACTTCGTACCCCGACCGCCGTGCCACCCTGCCGCTCCCCGCCTCCCGGGACCGGTTACGCGACGCCATCGCCGCACCTCCCCGCCGTACACCCGTGCTGTGTGTTCGACGGTAGGCGCGTGATGATCAGCGGGACAGGGCGCGTCGTCAACGCGCCCCCTTCCACACCCCCGGTTCACTCCGAGCGCCTGCCCGGACGGGTGAACGGACGGGGTGGGTTGGATACACCCTGGGGGGTGGGGGAACCGAGGGGGGCCGTGGAGCGGCGGCGGTGGAAGTCCCGTGGTCGCCGCTCCACGGACGGAGCCCGTGGTCGGGCCGTTCAGCCGAAGACGGCCAGGCTCTTGGCCTTGCCCTTCTGTTCCTCCACGAGGGCGAGGAAGCGGCCCTCCTGGTCGAAGACGGCGACGGCACCGGCGCCCGCGTACTCGTCGGGCATCTCCAGCCGTACGCCGTTGAGGAGGAGCCGGGCGCGCCTGGTGTCCACCTTCCACTGCGGGAAGGCGGCGCGGGCCGCGTCCGCGACCGGCATGACGGTCAGCTCCTCCTGGAGCTGGTCCAGGGTCTTCGCCGTGTCCAGCTTGTAGGGGCCGACGCGGGTACGGCGCAGCGCGGTGAGGTGGCCGCCGACGCCGAGGTCGGCACCGAGGTCCCGGGCCAGGGCGCGGATGTAGGTGCCGGAGGAGCAGACCACCGAGACCACCAGGTCCAGCACCGGGGTGCCGTCCTCGGCGACGGCGTCCCGGACGTCGTACACCGCGAAGGAGGAGACGGTGACGGGTCGGGCGGGGATCTCGAACTCCTCGCCCTCGCGCGCCCGCTTGTAGGAGCGCACGCCCTTGATCTTGATGGCGCTCACCTTGGACGGCACCTGCATGATGTCGCCGGTGAGCTTGGCGACGGCCGCGTCGACGGCGTCCCGGGTGACCTTCGAGGCGTCCCGCGACCCCGTGATCTCGCCCTCGGCGTCGTCGGTGAGCGTCGTCTGCCCGAGCCTGACGGTGCCCAGGTACTCCTTCTCGGTGAGGGCGAGGTGCCCGAGGAGCTTGGTCGCGCGCTCCACACCGAGGACCAGGACACCCGTCGCCATCGGGTCGAGCGTGCCGGCGTGCCCGACGCGCCGGGTGCGGGCGATGCCCCGCATCTTGGCGACGACGTCGTGCGAGGTGAAGCCCGACGGCTTGTCGACGATGACGAGGCCGTCGGGCGTGGTGTGCTTCTCGGTCATTTAGCGGTGTCGTCCGTCTCGTCGGCCGCGGCCTCGGCGGCCTCGTCTTCGGACTCGCCCGGCTTGCGGTACGGGTCCGCCTCGCCGGCGTACGCGGCGCCCGCGGAGGACTCGCGCACCTTGGCGTCGGACTGGCGTGCCTTGTCGAGGAGGTCCTCGATGTTCCGGGCGGTGTCCGGGAGGGCGTCCATGACGAAGGCCAGGGTCGGCGTGAACTTCACGCCCGCCGCCTTGCCGACCTCGGAGCGCAGGATGCCCTTGGCGCTCTCCAGGCCCGCGGCGGCGGCCGCCCGCTCCTCGTCGTCCCCGTACACCGTGTAGAAGACGGTCGCCTCCCGCAGGTCACCCGTGACCCGGGTGTCCGTGATGGTGACGTGCGAGCCGAGCCGCGGGTCCTTGATCCCGCGCTGCAGCTTCTGGGCCACCACCTCTCGGATGAGGTCCGCCAGCCTTTTCGCCCGCGCGTTGTCGGCCACTGGTCCGTCTCCCGTTCTTTCTTCTCTGTGTTTCGTGGGTCTGTCGTGTTCGCGGTCAGTCGTCTTCGCCGTGGAAGCGCCGTCTCACGGACAGCAGTTCCACCTCGGGCCGGCCGGCCACCAGCCGTTCGCACCGGTCGAGTACGTCTCCCAGGTGCCCGGCGTCGCCGGACACCATGGCCAGGCCGATGACGGCCCGGCGATGGAGGTTCATGTGATCCACCTCCGCCGCGCTCACCGCGTACTTCCGCTGGAGTTCGGCGACGATCGGACGGACGACGGAGCGCTTCTCCTTCAGCGAATGTACGTCGCCGAGGAGAAGGTCGAAGGACAGCGTCCCCACATACATGTGCAACCGGTTCACCCGCCGGTCCGGGATCGATGGCCCCGCCATCCACGGGCGGGGACATCAGAACCGTACAACGAACGGCCGGGGCCGATCGACGGATATTGCTCTCCGCCGACCGGCCCCGGACCGCACCGTCTTCGAAGTCGGGGATGTTACACCCGCGGCTTCTCGCGCATCTCGTACGTCGCGATGACGTCGTCGACCTTGATGTCGTTGAAGTTTCCGAGGTTGATACCGCCCTCGAAGCCTTCGCGGATCTCGGTGACGTCGTCCTTGAAGCGACGCAGACCCTCGATGTTGAGGTTCTCCGCGATGACCTTGCCATCGCGCAGGAGGCGCGCCTTGGTGTTGCGCTTGACCTCGCCGGAGCGGATGAGGACACCCGCGATGTTGCCCAGCTTGGACGAGCGGAAGACCTCGCGGATCTCCGCCGTACCGAGCTCGACCTCTTCGTACTCCGGCTTGAGCATGCCCTTGAGGGCCGCCTCGATCTCCTCGATCGCCTGGTAGATGACCGAGTAGTACCGGACGTCCACACCCTCGCGCTCGGCCATCTGCTGTGCCCGCCCGGCGGCGCGCACGTTGAAGCCGATCACGATGGCGTCGGAGCCCATCGCCAGGTCGATGTCGGACTCCGTGACCGCACCGACGCCGCGGTGCAGGACGCGGATGTCGACCTCTTCGCCGACGTCCAGCTGGAGCAGGGAGGATTCCAGCGCCTCGACCGATCCGGACGCGTCGCCCTTGATGATCAGGTTCAGCTGCTGGACCTCGCCGGCCTTCAGCACCTTGTCCAGGTCCTCCAGCGACACGCGGCGCGTGCGCTTGGCGAACGCGGCGTTGCGCTCGCGGGCGGCGCGCTTCTCCGCGATCTGGCGGGCCGTACGGTCCTCGTCGACCACGATGAAGTTGTCACCGGCGCCCGGGACGTTGGTCAGGCCCAGGACCTGGACCGGCGTCGACGGACCGGCCTCGGCGACGTTGTTGCCGTTGTCGTCGAGCATGGCGCGGACGCGGCCGTAGGCGTCGCCCACCACCATCGTGTCGCCGACCCGCAGGGTGCCTCGCTGGACGAGGACCGTCGCCACGGCACCGCGGCCGCGGTCGAGACGGGACTCGATCGAGATGCCCTGCGCGTCCTGGTTCGGGTTGGCCCGCAGGTCGAGCGAGGCGTCCGCGGTGAGGACCACGGCCTCCAGCAGGGAGTCGATGTTCTCCCCCTGCTTGGCGGAGATGTCGACGAACATGGTGTCGCCGCCGTACTCCTCGGCCACCAGGCCGTACTCGGTCAGCTGACCGCGCACCTTGGTCGGGTCGGCACCCTCGACGTCGATCTTGTTGACCGCGACGACGATCGGGACCTCCGCCGCCTTGGCGTGGTTCAGCGCCTCGACCGTCTGCGGCATGACGCCGTCGTTGGCCGCGACGACCAGGATCGCGATGTCGGTCGACTTGGCACCGCGGGCACGCATGGCGGTGAACGCCTCGTGACCCGGGGTGTCGATGAAGGTGATCTTGCGCTCTTCACCGTTGACCTCGGTCGCGACCTGGTAGGCACCGATGTGCTGGGTGATGCCGCCGGCCTCGCCCGCGATGACGTTCGTCTTGCGGATGGCGTCGAGCAGCCGGGTCTTTCCGTGGTCGACGTGACCCATGACGGTCACGGCCGGCGGACGGACGACCAGGTCCTCCTCGGAGCCCTCGTCCTCGCCGAACTCCAGGTCGAAGGACTCGAGGAGCTCGCGGTCCTCCTCCTCCGGGCTGACGATCTGAACCGTGTAGTTCATCTCGTCGGCGAGGAGCTGGAGCGTCTCGTCGGAGACGGACTGGGTCGCGGTGACCATCTCGCCGAGGTTCATCATGACCGCGACGAGCGACGCCGGGTTGGCGTTGATCTTCTCCGCGAAGTCGGTGAGTGACGCACCGCGCGACAGGCGAATGGTCTCGCCGTTGCCGCGAGGCAGCATCACGCCGCCGACCGACGGGGCCTGCATGGCCTCGTACTCCTGGCGCCTCTGCCGCTTCGACTTGCGACCGCGACGCGCGGGACCGCCGGGACGACCGAAGGCGCCCTGCGTGCCACCGCGGCCACCGGGACCGCCGGGACGGCCGCCGAAGCCGGGACGGCCACCGCCGCCGCCGAAGCCGCCGCCACCGGGACGACCGGCGAAACCGCCGCCGCCACCGGGACGACCGCCGCCACCGCCGGGACGGCCGGCGAAGCCGCCGCCGCCCGGACGGCCGCCACCGCCGGGACGACCGGCACCGCCGGGACCGCGACCGCCGCCACCGGGGCCGGGACGCGGGCCGGCAGCCGGACGCTGCGGCATCATGCCGGGGTTCGGACGCGGGCCGCCGGGACGGGGACCGCCCTGGCCGCCGCCCTGCGGGCGCGGCATCGAGCCCGGGGTCGGGCGGTTGCCGCCCGGAGCCTGGGGACGGGGACCGCCGCCCTGGCCGCCGGGAGCCTGCGGACGCGGGCCGCCGCCGGGAGCACCGGGACCGCCCGGACGTGGGCCGCCCTGCGGGCGGGGCGCCTGCGGGCGCGCCATGCCGGCGTTGCCGCCGGAGGTGAAGGGGTTGTTGCCCGGGCGCGGACCGCCGGGACGGCCGCCGGGGCGCTGGCCCGGAGCGCCGGGACGCTGGCCACCGGGACGGCCCTGGCCGCCCTGCTGGCCGCGGTCCTGACCCGGACCGGACGGACGGGCGCCGCCGGGCTTGGGGGCGCCGGGACGCGCGCCACCGGGCTTCGGACCGGCCGGAGGCTGGGACGAAGCGGCCGGGGCCGCCGGCGGAGCGGTGAACTCCGGCGCGGCCGGGCCGGACGCGGCGCGGGCGCGGGGCTTCGGGCCCGGCGTCGGACGCGGGCCCGGCGTCGGGGCGGACGGGGCCGCGGGCTGCTGGGCGGCCGGAGGCTTGGGAGCCGCCGGACCCGGACGGGGCGCGGCCGGGCGGGCCGCCTGCGCCGGGGAGGGCGCCGACGGCCTGGGGGCAGCCTTCTTGGGGGCCGCGGGACGACCGGCGGACCGGCCGTTGCCGCCACCCTGCTGGAAGGCGTCTGTCAGCTTGCGTACTACGGGCGCTTCGATGGTCGAAGACGCCGAACGGACGAATTCACCGAGTTCCTGGAGCTTGGCCATGACGACCTTGCTCTCGACACCGAACTCCTTGGCGAGTTCGTAGACCCGGACCTTAGCCACTTCGCTCCTCTGAGGTCCGGGTTGCGTCCGGACCGTCGCTAGTTCATGGGCGTACTCATCGCGTACTCATCGAGTGCTCATCGCAATCTCGACCTGCTTTCGACTCGCGAGGTACCAGACCGCGCGGGGTTCCGCGCGGCACGTCTTCCTTACCAGATTGCTCACGTGCCGCCTTCGGCGGCCGTGCTGCAACCCTGTGCCTGCTCGACGTAGTGGCGCAACGCCTTTACGTCGAGCGGTCCCGGGACGCGGAGCGCCCGCGGGAACGCCTTGCGGCGCACTGCCTGGTCGACACAGACCGGTACGGGGTGCACGTACGCACCCCGGCCGGGCAGCGTACCGCGTGGATCGGGGGCGCATTCGCCCTCGACCGCCACGGTGCGCAGCAGCTCGCTCTTGACCGCTCGCTCCCGGCACCCCACGCAGGTGCGCTCGGGGCATGCTCGGGTACGTGTCCGGCCAGACACTCCTAAGTCTACCTCCCCGGACCGACCTCACCCCTTTGGGGCAAGAATCGAACACGTGCCGCACACAAGACTGTCGTGATCTCAGCGCCGTGCGGCTTGGATCTATTCCCCCGTACCCGCCGGACGGCCCGGGCCTACTCCCCGTGCCCGCCGGGCGACTGGTCGGAGGGCTGCTCGGTGTCGGGCCGGATGTCGATCCGCCAGCCGGTCAGCCGGGCCGCGAGGCGGGCGTTCTGGCCCTCCTTGCCGATGGCCAGCGACAGCTGGTAGTCCGGCACGATCACCCGGGCGGAACGGGCCGCCAGGTCGACGACCTCCACCTTGGAGACGCGGGCCGGGGAGAGCGCGTTCGCCACCATCTCGGCCGGGTCGTCCGACCAGTCGACGATGTCGATCTTCTCACCGTTCAGCTCGCCCATGACGTTGCGCACCCGGCCGCCCATGGGGCCGATGCAGGCGCCCTTGGCGTTCAGGCCCGAGCGGGTGGAGCGCACGGCGATCTTGGTGCGGTGGCCGGCCTCGCGGGCGATCGCGGAGATCTCTACCGAACCGTCGGCGATCTCCGGGACCTCCAGGGCGAAGAGCTTCTTCACCAGGTTGGGGTGGGTGCGGGAGAGCGTCACGGAGGGGCCGCGTACGCCCTTGGCCACGCGGACGACGTACGAGCGCAGGCGGGTGCCGTGCGGGTACGTCTCGCCGGGCACCTGCTCCTGCACCGGCAGGATGGCCTCCAGCTTGCCGATGTCGACCAGCACGTTCTTCGGGTCGCGGCCCTGCTGGACCACGCCGGTGACGATGTCGCCCTCGCGGCCGGCGTACTCACCGAGCGTCGCGTCGTCCTCGGCGTCGCGCAGCCGCTGCAGGATGACCTGCTTGGCGGTGGTGGCGGCGATGCGGCCGAAGTCGGACGGGGTGTCGTCGAACTCGCGGGGCGCCTGGCCCTCCTCGAGGTCGTCGGGGTCCTCCTTCGCCCACACGGTCACGTGTCCGGTGTCCCGGCTGAGCTCCACGCGCGCGTGCCGGCGGCTTCCCTCGGTGCGGTGGTAGGCGATGAGGAGGGCCGACTCGATCGCCTCGACCAGCAGGTCGAAGGAGATCTCCTTCTCCCGGACCAGACCCCGCAGGGCGCTCATGTCGATGTCCACGGCTACGCCTCCTCCTCTTTCGTGTTGTCGTCGATGCCGCTGTCGGCGTTCTCGGTGCTCTTGGTGTTCTTGGTTTCCTTGCGGTTGAACTCGACCTGGACGCGTGCCTTGTCGATGTCACCGAAGGGAAGTCTGCGGGTGGTGGCCTTGCGTCCCTTGACGCCGGGGACCTCGAGGTCGAGTCCGTCGTCGTCGACGCCGAGGATGCGGGCGACCAGTTCGCCGCCCTCGTGGAGCTGGAACCGCACCAGGCGGTCGGTGGCGCGCACGAAGTGGCGGTGCTCGGTGAGGGAGCGCTCGGCGCCCGGGGTGCCGACCTCGAGGGTGTACTCCGCGTCGCCCATCGCGTCGGTCTCGTCGAGCTTCGCCGAGAGCGCGCGGCTCACATCGGCGATCCGGTCCAGGTCGGCACCGGTGTCGGAGTCGACGACCACGCGCAGCACACGCTTGCGGCCGACCGAGTCCACCGCGATCTCCTCGAGGTCCAGTCCCTGGGAGGCGACGAGCGGCTCAAGCAGCTCTCGCAGCCTCTCGCTCTGGGTGGTGCTCATCCGGGTGACTCCTCGGCCGCGTGTGCTGTTGTGGGACGGTGCGCGTGTCTGGTCAAAGGGTATCCGGTCGCGAGGGGTGTTGCCGTCCACCCCGGCTCGGCGGTGCCGATGGGTGGTGCCCGGCCGGGGCCCGGGTACCGTGATCACGGGCAGGCGGCCGCGGTGCGGGGTTCCGTTCGGCGCGGGTTTCGTTCGCGCCGCGCTTCGCTCCTCTGTGGTTGTCTCCGCCATCTGTGTCCGCCGTCTGTCTCCGCCGTCTGTCTCCGCCGTCTGTCTCCGCTTCCGTACGAGCCCGTCGAGGACGTCTGTCGTGTCGCTTCCCGTATCGCCGCGTCTGCCCTCCGGGCCGCGCAGAAGGAGCCTGCTCGCTTCGGCCGCCGGGGCCGCGCTGCTCGTCGGCTGTTCCGGCGGCTCGGACTCCGCCGGTCCCGGCGGTGATCCGTCCGCTGCCGACCGGGCCCGCGCGCGTGCGGCTCGGGACAGCGAGGCGCTGGCCGGGCGGTACGCGGCGGTGATCGCCGCGCATCCCGGGCTGGCGGAGCGGCTGCGGCCGCTGCGGGAGGAAGTCGTACGGCACGCGGAGGCGTTCGGTGCGGTGCGGGCGGCCTCGCCCGAGGCGTCGGCCGAGGCGTCTCCGTCGGTTTCCGCGCGTGCCGCCGGGCCGGAGGAGGGCTCCGGTGCCGTGCCCGCGGGTGAGAAGGACGCGCTGGCTCTGCTCGCCGCCGCCGAGCGGGAACTGACCGACCGGCGGATCGGGGCGCTGGCGGGAGTGCCGGGCGAGCTGGCGCGGCTGCTGGCCTCGGTGGCGGCGGCCGGGGCGGCGCACGTGTATCTGCTGACGGAGGGTGACGGGTGAGCAAGGCGGAGGACCGCGAGCTGGTCGCCCTCCAGGCGGCGCTGGCGGCGGAGCACGCGGCCGTGTACGGCTACGGGGTCGTCGGTGGGCGGATCGGCGAGGAACGGCGTGCCGAGGCACGGACGGCGTACGACGCGCACCGGGCGCGGCGGGACGCGCTGGCGCGCGAGGTGCGCGATCTCGGTGCGAAGCCGGTCGCGGCGGCGGCCGGGTACGCGCTGCCCTTCGAGGTGCCGGACGCGGCGTCGGCGGTGCGGCTGGCGGCCGAGCTGGAGGAGCGGGTGGCCGGCGTCTACTCCGACCTGGTGCGGGCCGCCGGCGGTGACCGGCGGACGGCGGCGGCCGGGGCGCTGCGGGAGGCGGCGGTCCGTGCGGTGCGGTGGCGGGGCGGGAGCGTAGCCTTCCCTGGGCTCGTCGAGCGGGCCGGTTCGGCGACACCGACTGCGTAACACGTACGGCTGCGTAACACGTACGGCTCTGCCCGTACGGGAAGGGAACGGCTCGCGCATGGCTTTCGAACCGCCGCGGCGTCTGGTCAGGGCGCTCGGTGAGACGGCACCGGCCGGTGACGACTGGTTGGAGAAGCTGCCCGGGGCGGCCGAGCGGGCCGCGGAGTCGCGCGACCTGGACGTGGAGCGGGTGCAGGTGCCCGGCGGGCGCAGCAGCCTGGTCGTCCTGGTGAAGCGGGCCGACGGGACTCCGGCCGTGCTGAAGCTGGCCCCGCGCCGGGCGCGGCCGGAGAGCGAACGGGCCGCGCTCGCCCACTGGGGCGGGCTGGGCGCCGTGCAGTTGCTCGACGAGGCGGCCCGAACGGAGGGGGTGCTGCTGCTGGAGCGGCTGCATCCGGATGTGTCGGTGCGGTCGCTGCCGGAGTCGAAGGCGCTGCTGGAGGCGGCGGGGACGCTGCGCCGGCTATGGGTGGAGCCGCCCGTCGGTCATCCGTTCGAGACCGTGGCGGAGCGGACCGGGCGGCAGGCCGAGGCCATGCGGGCGGGTGCGCTGACCGACCCGGAGGTGGCGCCGCTGGTCGACGCGGCGCTCGGGGTGCGCGGGGAGTTGCTGGACGGGGCTCCCGAGGAGCGGTTGCTGCACGGCACGTTCCGGCAGAGCAAGGTGCTCGCCGGGGACCGGATGCCGTGGCTGGCCGTGGGGCCCGACCCGGTGGTCGGTGAAAGCGCCTTCGACCTGGCGCGGCTGGTGCGGGACCGAGTGGAGGACCTCGTCGCCCAGCCCTCGGGGGCCTCGACGACCCGGCGCCGGATCAAGCGGCTCGCGGAGTCGCTGGAGGTGGACCAGGAGCGGCTGCGGGGGTGGACTCTCTTCCGGGCGGTGGAGTCGGGGGTGCGGGCCCGGCGCGTGGGGCGGGAGCGGGACGCGGAGCTGCTGTTGGAGTTCGCCGGCTGGTTGTGACGGTCGCGGGTGCCTCCGGCGGTGGGGCGGGGGGCCTGCGGCGGCCTGTGGCTGTTCGGTGGGGGTGCGGATGCCTGCGGCGCCGCTGCGGGTTCGGTGGGGGTGCGCGTGGCACGGTGTGTTGTGTGTTGGGTCGGGGCCTGCGCCGGGGGCCGTCCTCGGAACGGCGCGGAATAGGTCGGCCACAGAAGTGAACGGCGCGGACGCGCCAACCGCTGCGGACGGACACCCCGACACGTCCCCTTCCCGCCGTACGCCGCCAACCGCCCGCGCGGGGCGGCCCAGTCACCGGGCGGGCGCCGCGCCATCGTGCGCGACTGCGGGCCGCCGTCCCGCCCAGCTGCCCCAGCTGCGGGCAAGTCGTGCCTCCCCCAGTGCCTGAACGGCCTGGGAGGCGCCCCCCAGGGCAATGGGGGTCCCCCGCTCGACTAAGCCGAGAGTGGGGGAGGCACCCCGCCACGCCGGGCGGCGACACCCACGCCGGGCGGCGACACCCACCCCGACGGCCACACCCGCGCCGGGTGGGCCCTGAACGCCGGGTCCAGGGCCCAACCCCGCACCGTCAGGCGGTGAGGCGGGTGATGGCCTCCTCGACCGTCACTTCCTCGCGCTCGCCCGTGCGGCGGTCCTTCAGTTCGACCACGCCTTCCGCGGAACGGCGGCCGGCGACCAGGATCTGCGGGACGCCGATGAGTTCGGCGTCGGTGAACTTGACGCCCGGGGAGACACCCGCGCGGTCGTCCACCAGGACGCGGACGCCTGCGGCGGCCAGCTTGTCGGAGACCTCCAGGGCCAGTTCGGTCTGCAAGGCCTTGCCGGCGGCGACGACGTGCACGTCGGCCGGGGCGACCTCCTTGGACCAGACGAGGCCCTTCTCGTCGGCGTGCTGCTCGGCGAGGGCGGCCACCGCGCGGGAGACGCCGATGCCGTAGGAGCCCATGGTGACGCGGGCCGGCTTGCCGTTCTGGCCGAGGACGTCGAGCTTGAGGGCGTCGGTGTACTTGCGGCCCAGCTGGAAGATGTGGCCGATCTCGATGGCGCGGTCCAGCTTGAGGCCGGTGCCGCACTTCGGGCAGGGGTCGCCCTCGCGGACGACCACGACGTCGACGTACGCGTCGACCTCGAAGTCGCGGCCCGCCACCACGTTCTTGGCGTGCGTGTGCTCCTTGTTTGCGCCGGTGATCCACGCGGTGCCGGGCGCGACGCGGGGGTCGGCGATGTACTTGACCTTGTCGCCCAGGCCCTGCGGGCCGACGTAGCCGCGGACCAGGTCGGGGCGGCCGACGAAGTCCTCGGCGGTGACCAGTTCGACGGCGGCCGGGGCGAAGTGGGCCTCGACCTTGTCCATGTCGACCTCGCGGTCGCCGGGGACGCCGACCGCGACGATCTCGCCGTCCACCTTGACGAGGAGGTTCTTGAGGGTCGCGGAGGCCTCTACGCCGAGGGAGGCGGCCAGGGTCTCGATGGTGGGGGTGTCGGGGGTGGGGATGTCCTCGGCGGCGGGCACCCCGGCCGCGTCGACGGGGCTGAGCGCGTAGGAGATCGCCTCGGTGTTGGCGGCGAAGTCGCAGTTCGGGCAGTCCGCGAAGGTGTCCTCGCCGGCCTCGGCGGGGGCCAGGAACTCCTCGGACTTGGAGCCGCCCATCGCGCCGGCCGTCGCCGCGCAGATGCGGTAGTCGAGACCCAGGCGCTCGAAGACGCGCTGGTAGGCGGCGCGGTGCAGGGCGTAGGACTCGGCGAGGCCCTCGTCGGCGACGTCGAAGGAGTAGGAGTCCTTCATCAGGAACTCGCGGCCGCGCAGGATGCCGGCCCGGGGGCGGGCCTCGTCGCGGTACTTGTTCTGGATCTGGTAGAGGATGACCGGCAGGTCCTTGTAGGAGGACGCCTGGTCCTTCACCAGGAGGGTGAAGATCTCCTCGTGGGTGGGGCCGAGGAGGTAGTCGCCACCCTTGCGGTCCTGGAGGCGGAAGAGTTCGGGGCCGTACTCGTCCCAGCGGCCGGTGGCCTCGTAGGGCTCGCGCGGCAGCAGGGCGGGGAGCTGGACCTCCTGGGCGCCGATGGCGTCCATCTCCTCGCGGACGATGCGCTCGATGTTGCCGAGGACCTTCTTGCCGAGCGGCAGCCAGCTCCACAGGCCGGCGGCGGTGCGGCGCACGTAGCCGGCGCGGACCAGCAGCTTGTGGCTGAGGACCTCGGCGTCCGCCGGGTCGTCGCGCAGCGTCTTCGCCATCAACTTCGACATGCGCTGGACCGGTGCGTTGGCCATGGTTCTCGTGTCTCCTGCTGCGTAAGGGTGGTGCTAGGAGGTTAGCCGGGGGGTCCCGTGCGGTGGAAATCGGTTATGGCCTGCGGAGCGGCAGCGGGGCGCCCATCACCGCGTACGGCTTGGGGGCGCTGGGGAAGAGGACCTGGCGGGCGAGGTCCTGGTAGCCGAGGGAGTGGTAGAGCCCGCGGGCGGGGCTGTCCCGGTCGATCGCGGAGAGGATCGACCGGGGCTGGACGGCGTCGTCGGTGATCGTGGTGATCAGGGAGCGGCCCAGGCCGCGGTTCTGGTGGGCCGGGTGGACGTGGAGTTCGGTGATGACGAAGGAGTCGTCGAGCCAGGAGTCGTTGCCCTGGGCACGGAGGTAGGGCTCGACGACGGTGGACCACCAGTGGGAGCGGTCGTTGGGCATGCCGTAGACGAAGCCGACCAGGGCGCCGCCGACGGTGGCGCCGAGGGCCCGGGCGCCGGGGTAGGTCATGTGGCGCAGGACGATCTGGCGGCGGACGGCGACCTCGTCGGGGCCGAGGCCGAACGCGACGGCCTGGACGGCCAGGGCCTCGTCGACGTGGGCGGAGAGGTCCAGTGGGCCGATCACGACGTCCATGTGCGGGAGCCTAGCGCTTCGCTGGTCGGGGCAGGGGTGCGGCTGTCGTTCGGGTACCGGTCGGGCGGGTCTCAGAAGAGCACGCTCATGAAGGCGCCGACCTCCTGGAAGCCGACCCGCTGGTACGTGCGCCGGGCCGCCGTGTTGAAGTCGTTGACGTAGAGGCTGACGACCGGGGCGACGTCCGCGAGGGCGTAGCGCAGGACCGCCGCCATGCCGGGGGCGGCGAAGCCCTTGCCCCGGTATTCGGGGGCCACCCACACGCCCTGGATCTGGCAGGCGCGGTCGGTGGCGGCGCCGATCTCGGCCTTGAAGACGACCTTGCCGTCGGCGTCGAAGCGGGCGAAGGAGCGGCCGGAACCGACCAGTTCGGCGACCCTGGCCTGGTAGAGCAGGCCGCCGTCGCCGGCCAGTGGGGAGATGCCGACCTCCTCGGTGAACATCGCCACGCAGGCCGGCATGATCCGCTCCATCTCGTCCTTGCGGACGCGGCGGACGTAGGGGTCGGGGGCTATGTCGGCGGGGAGGTGGTCGGTGACCATGAGGGGCTGGCGGGTGCGGACCTCGCGGGCGGGGCCCCAGCCCGGTTCGAGGAGTCGCCAGAGCTGGGCGGTGGTGTCGGCGGGGCCGACGATGGAGGAGCAGCGGCGGCCGGCCCGGCGGGCGCGGTCGGCGAAGGCGCGGACGGCGCGCGGGGTGGCGCAGATGGGGACGAGGTTGGCGCCCGCATAGCACAGGGACGTCAGCATGCCGTGCTCGTACCAGCCCCACATCTCGCCGCCCAGGCGCCACGGGTCGAGGCCCGCGATCTGCACGCGGGCGGTCACGAAGGCGTTGGCGACCGGCTCGCGGTCGAGGACGGCGAGCGCGGCGTCCAGGTCGCTCGGTTCGAGCACGCGGGAGGTGGTCTGCGTCAACACGTGCGGGGGCCTCACCCTGAGATCTGCTGGTCTCCGCACTGTACCTGCCACGAATATGCCGCGCCGCCCGCCGGGCGACGCGGCAGGAGCGCAGGTGGCTCAGCCCGCGACGGATACCGAGGGCTCGCCGGAGGTCACGCCGTCGGCCTCCATCTGCTCGGCGATCTTCATGGCCTCCTCGATGAGGGTCTCCACGATCTTGGACTCGGGGACGGTCTTGATGACCTCGCCCTTGACGAAGATCTGGCCCTTGCCGTTGCCGGAGGCGACGCCCAGGTCGGCCTCGCGGGCCTCGCCGGGGCCGTTGACGACGCAGCCCATGACGGCGACACGGAGGGGGACGTCCATGCCGGTGAGGCCCGCGGTGACCTCTTCGGCGAGCTTGTAGACGTCGACCTGGGCACGGCCGCAGGACGGGCAGGAGACGATCTCCAGGCCGCGCTGGCGCAGGTTCAGCGACTCCAGGATCTGGATGCCGACCTTGATCTCCTCGACCGGCGGGGCGGAGAGGGAGACGCGGATGGTGTCGCCGATGCCCTGGGAGAGCAGCGCGCCGAAGGCGACGGCCGACTTGATGGTGCCCTGGAAGGCGGGGCCGGCCTCGGTGACACCGAGGTGGAGGGGGTAGTCGCACTGGGCGGCGAGCTGGCGGTAGGCCTCGACCATCACGACCGGGTCGTTGTGCTTGACGGAGATCTTGATGTCGCGGAAGTCGTGCTCCTCGAAGAGCGAGGCTTCCCAGAGGGCCGACTCGGCGAGGGCCTCGGGGGTGGCCTTGCCGTACTTCTGGAGCAGGCGGCGGTCGAGGGAGCCGGCGTTCACGCCGATGCGGATCGGCGTGCCGTGGTCCTTGGCCGCCTTCGCGATCTCCTTGACCTGGTCGTCGAACTTCTTGATGTTGCCCGGGTTCACACGGACCGCCGCGCAGCCCGCCTCGATCGCGGCGAACACGTACTTCGGCTGGAAGTGGATGTCGGCGATCACCGGGATCTGCGACTTCTTCGCGATCACCGGCAGGGCGTCGGCGTCGTCCTGGGTGGGGCAGGCCACGCGCACGATCTGGCAGCCGGAGGCCGTCAGCTCGGCGATCTGCTGGAGGGTCGCGCCGATGTCGGACGTGCGGGTGGTGGTCATGGACTGCACGGACACGGGGGCGTCGCCGCCCACCGCCACGGTCCCGACCTGGATCTGCCGGCTCTTGCGGCGCTCCGCGAGCCTGGTCGGAACGTCCGGCATGCCGAGAGAAATCGCAGTCATCTGCTGTGCAACCCCAAGTCGTGGATCAAGGTCCGGTCCCGTCAGCGGCGGGCTCCGGCATTCGAGATTACGGCACGGACATGAACGTCCGGCACACGGCGTACGGGAGATGCACCCTTTGGCGTCCATCTGCCGTACGACCGGCTTGAGGCCCGGTCCGGAGGGACATGCTCTCCGGATCGGGCTTCTCGTCGGACCATGTGAATGGTCCGGTTCGCACGGATGTCAGCTGATCCGTACCGGATTGACGACGTCCGCCACCAGGACGAGCAGCGTGAAGCAGACGAAGACGCCCGCCACCACGTAGGCCACCGGCATCAGCTTCGCCACGTCGAAGGGTCCCGGGTCCGGGCGGCGCAGCACCTTCGCCGCGTTGCGGCGCAGCGACTCCCACAGGGCGCCCGCGATGTGGCCGCCGTCGAGCGGCAGCAGCGGGAGCATGTTGAAGAGGAACAGGGAGAGGTTGAAGCCGGCCACCAGCATGACGAACATCGCCAGCTGCTGGGTGGGCGGGATGTCGAGGGTGGCGATCTCGCCGCCGACGCGGGCGGCGCCGACGACGCCCATCGGGGAGTCGGCCTCGCGGGGGCCGTCGCCGAAGGCCGCGTCCCACAGGGCGGGGATCTTGGAGGGCAGGGCGGCGAGGGAGTCGACGGCGTCGCCGATCCGGTCGCCCATCCAGGTCACGGACTGGCCGAAGTCCTGTTTTACCACGCCGGTGGCGGCGCTGAAGCCGAGGAAGCCGGCGGTGACGTACTCGCCCTCGACGATCTGGCCGTTGGAGTCCTTCTTGGCGACCTGGTTGGTGGCGATGGTCGCGTGCAGGGTCGTCTCCCGGCCGTCCCGCTCGACCACGACCGGCACCTTCTCGCCGGGGTTGGCGCGGATCATGTTGGACAGCCGGTCCCAGTCGTCGGTCCGTACGCCGTCGAACGCGACGATCTTGTCACCCGCGCGCAGGCCGGCCGCGGCGGCCGGGGAGGCCGGGTCGGACTTGGTGCAGTCGTCCCGGTTCTCGCTCTGCGAGATGACGCACTGGGAGACCGAGCCGACGGTGGTGGTCTGCTGGGAGATGCCGAAGCCCATCAGGACGGTCAGGAAGAGCACGACCGCGAGGATGAGGTTCATGAACGGGCCGGCGAACATGACGATGACGCGCTTCCACGGCTTGCGCGTGTAGAACAGGCGCTTCTCGTCACCCGGCTGCAGTTCCTCGAAGGCGGCCGAGCGGGCGTCCTCGATCATGCCGCGCCAGGGCGAGGTGGAGCGGGCCTCCATGCGGCCGTCGGCGCCGGGCGGGAACATGCCGATCATGCGGATGTAGCCGCCGAAGGGGATGGCCTTGACGCCGTACTCGGTCTCGCCCTTTTTCCGCGAGAAGAGCGTCGGGCCGAAGCCGACCATGTACTGCGGCACGCGGATGCCGAACATCTTGGCCGTGGACAGGTGCCCCAGCTCGTGCCAGGCGATGGAGAACAGCAGGCCGACCGCGAAGACGACTATGCCGAGGATGAACATCAGGGTCGTCATGCACGGGCCTCCGCCGTCTGTGCCGCCAGTTGCCGGGCCCGGGCGCGTGCCCAGGTCTCCGCTTCGAGGACGTCCGGGACGGTGAGCGAGGTTCCCGCACGCGGGGTGCCGTGTTCCTCGACCACTCGCGTGACGGTCTCCATGATCCCGAGGAACGGCAGCGCGCCGGAGCGGAACGCCTCGACGCACTCCTCGTTGGCGGCATTGAACACCGCCGGGGCCGTGCCCGCGAGCTGCCCGACGTGCCGGGCCAGGTTCACCGACGGGAAGGCCTCGTCGTCGAGCGGGAAGAACTCCCACGTCGAGGCCTTGCTCCAGTCGAAGGCGGGCGCGGCGTCGGGGATGCGTTCGGGCCAGCCGAGGCCCACGGCGATGGGTCCGCCCATGTCGGGGGGCGTGGCGTGGGCCATCGTCGAACCGTCCGTGTACTCGACCATCGAGTGGACATACGACTGCGGGTGCACGACCACCTCAATGCGGTCGAAGGGAATGTCGTAGAGGAGGTGGGCCTCGATCACCTCCAGGCCCTTGTTGACGAGGGTGGCGGAGTTGATCGTGATCACCGGGCCCATGGCCCAGGTGGGGTGGGCGAGGGCGTCCTCGACGGTGACGCTCGCGAGCTGCTCCTTCGTACGCCCGCGGAAGGGGCCGCCGGAGGCGGTGACGACCAGCTTGCGCACGTCGGCGCGGGTGCCGGCGGCGAGCGCCTGGAAGAGGGCGGCGTGCTCGGAGTCGACCGGGATGATCTGCCCCGGCTTGGCGAGGGCCTTGACCAGCGGGCCGCCCACGATGAGCGATTCCTTGTTGGCGAGCGCGAGGGTGCGGCCAGCTTCCAGGGCGGCGAGGGTCGGGGCGAGACCGATGGAGCCGGTGATGCCGTTGAGGACGGTGTGGCAGTCGGAGGCGGCGACGTGGGTGGCCGCCTCCGGTCCCGCGATGATCTCGGGGAGCGGCTCCCCACCGCCGTACCGCGCCCGCAGGGCTTCCCGCAGCGCCGGTACGGCGTCCTCGCGGGCGACGGCGACGGTCCTTGCCTTCAGCCGGTACGCCTGCTCGGCGAGGAGGGCGACCCGGCCGCCGTTGGCGGACAGCGCGGTGACCCGGAAGCGGTCCGGGTTGCGCAGCACGAGGTCGATGGCCTGGGTCCCGATCGACCCGGTGGACCCGAGGATCACCACGTCCTTCGGGCCGTCGCCCGCCACCGGGTCGTACACGAGGTGGGGGTCGGCGAGGGGGGCTGGACTGTCGCTCATTCCCCCATTGTGGCCGCAACGGCCCTCCGCGAGGACAGCGCGTCCCTCGGTCGGGTGTCGCGGGCTCCCGGGGCGGGGTTCGGGACCATGTCCGGCTGTGTCGGCGGGGGTGCCGAGGCCGGGTACGGGGAGGGCCGGTGGGGCCGGGTGGCGGGTGGTCGTGCACGGACGGCGGGGCGGGGCGAGCCCGGGACGGCGGCCGGGGGCGCCCGGCAGCGGGGCGGGGACGCGTCCTGGCCCGGCCCGCCGAACGGGACATGGCCCGCCACCGCCGGCGGAGGCGAGAGCGGACTCGCCGTCCGCCGATCGGCCCGGCGAGGCCGACCGGACCGGCGGGCCGCGCGCCGGGGCGGGGCGCCCGGAGCCGCCCGTCACGGGCGGGAGACACCCGGAGGAACGGTCGGGCTCAGCCGATGGGCCGGCGGACGTTCTCCCTGGTGCTCGGGCCGGGCGCGGCGTCCGCGATCCACGGGCCGTCGCCCGACGGGTCGACGACTCCCTGTTCCAGCCACTCGTAGGCACCGCCCAGCACACCCTTGACGACCTTGCGGTCGAGGTCGTCGGTGTTGGTCCACAGCCGGCCGAAGAGTTCCTCGACCCGGATGCGGGACTGGTGGCAGAAGGCGTCGGCGAGCTGGTAGGCCTCGCGGCCGTGGCCGCCCTCGGCGCGCAGGTGCTCGGCGCGGACGCAGGCGGCGCTCATCGCGAAGAGTTCCGCGCCGATGTCGACGACGCGGCCCAGGAAGCCCTGCTTGGTCTCCATCCGGCCCTGCCAGCGGGACATGGCGTAGAAGGTGGAGCGGGCGAGCTTGCGGGCGGTGCGTTCGACGTAGCGCAGGTGTCCGGAGAGGTCACGGTGGCCGGACGGGTGGAAGTCGGCGTAGGAGCGCGGGAGCTGTCCCGGTCCGGCGACGAGCTTCGGCAGCCACTTGGCGTAGAAGACGCCGGCCTGCGCGCCCGCCTTCGCCTTGTCGGTCAGGGTCTTGTCGGGGTCGATCAGGTCCCCGGCGACCGAGAGGTGGGCGTCGACGGCCTCGCGCGCGATCAGCAGGTGCATGATCTCGGTGGAGCCCTCGAAGATGCGGTTGATCCGCAGGTCGCGCAGGAGCTGCTCGGCGGGGACCGCGCGCTCGCCGCGGGCTTCGAGGGAGGCCGCGGTCTCGAAGCCGCGGCCGCCGCGGATCTGGACCAGCTCGTCGGCCATGAGGCAAGCCATCTCCGAGCCGTAGAGCTTGGCGAGGGCGGCCTCGATGCGGATGTCGTTGCGGTCCTCGTCGGCCATCTGGGAGGACAGGTCGAGGACGGCTTCCAGGGCGAAGGTGGTCGCCGCGATGAAGGAGATCTTCGAGCCGACCGCCTCGTGCAGGGCGACCGGCCTGCCCCACTGCTCGCGCACCGCCGACCATTCGCGGGCGATCTTCAGGCACCACTTGCCGGCGCCGACGCACATGGCGGGCAGGGAGAGACGGCCGGTGTTGAGGGTGGTGAGGGCGATCTTGAGGCCGGCGCCCTCCGGGCCGATGCGGTTGGCGGCGGGTACCCGGACCCGGTGGAAGCGGGTGACGCCGTTCTCCAGGCCGCGCAGGCCCATGAAGGCGTTGCGGTTCTCGACCGTGATGCCTTCGGAGGCGGCTTCCACGACGAAGGCGGTGATGCCGCCCTTGCCGCCCGTCCCGTCCTCGGACTTCGGTACGCGGGCCATGACGACGAGCAGGTCGGCGACCACGCCGTTGGTGGTCCAGAGTTTCACGCCGTCGAGGACGTAGTCGTCGCCGTCCCGCACGGCGGTGGTCGCCAGCCGTGCCGGGTCGGAGCCGACGTCCGGCTCGGTGAGCAGGAAGGCCGAGATGTCGGTGCGGGCGCAGCGCGGCAGGAACGTCTCCTTCTGCTCCCGCGTGCCGAACATCTTCAGCGGCTGCGGAACGCCGATCGACTGGTGGGCGGAGAGCAGCGCGCCGATCGCCGGGTTCGCGGATCCGACCAGGGCGAGGGCCTTGTTGTAGTAGACCTGGGTCAGGCCGAGACCGCCGTACTTGGTGTCGATCTTCATGCCGAGGGCGCCCAGCTCCTTCAGCCCGGTGATCACGTCGTCCGGGATGCGGGCGTCGCGCTCGATCACGGCCCCGTCGATCTTCGTCTCGCAGAAGTCGCGCAGCTTGGCGAGGAACTCCTCGCCGCGCTGGACGTCCTCGTCGGCGGGGAGCGGGTGGGGGTGGATGAGGTCGAGACGGAAGCGGCCGAGGAAGAGCTCCTTGGCGAAGCTCGGCTTGCGCCAGTCCTGTTCGCGGGCCGCCTCCGCGACCTGGCGGGCCTCACGTTCGGTGACGGTGGGTCGGGAGGAGGGGGTGATGGGGGCGGACATGAGGCTCACCTCGCCGCGAATCGGCATCGGGGGACCGTACGGGACCGTACCCCCGCGAAGATCGACACGATGCGTGATGCGCGAACTTGCGGACGTACGTTACTAGTCGGTGCTACCCGATCGTATGTACCCGATCCCGGACGGACCCACCACCCTTCGTGCGGCCGTTCGGCCGACAGGACCGGGGAGGGGCCAGCGGAAAAGAAGGGTGTCGAAGCGCTTCGACGAAGCTATGGACACTCACCTCCAGTAGAGTTACTGTCGATCCACCCTCACCCGAAGTTGCCCGTCTCGCGCGCTGTCGAAGCGCTTCACAAACTTGGAGAGCCGGATGGTCACCCTCGCCGAGGTCGCCCAGCACGCCGGAGTCTCGGCGAGCACGGTGAGCTATGTCCTCAGCGGCAAGCGGTCCATCTCCACCACCACCCGCCAGCGGGTCGAGGAGAGCATCCGGAAGCTCGGCTACCACCCGAACGCCGGCGCCCGCGCCCTGGCCAGCAGCAGGTCGAACATCATCGCGCTGATGATCCCCCTGCGCACGGACATGTACGTGCCGGTGATGATGGAGATCGCCGTCGCGGTCGCGACCACCGCGCGCACCCACGGGTACGACATCCTGCTGCTCACCGGTGAGGAGGGCCCCGACGCGGTGCGCCGCGTCACCGGCAGCGGGCTCGCCGACGCGATGATCCTGATGGACGTCGAACTCGACGACGAGCGGCTGCCCCTGCTGCGGGGCACCGACCAGCCGTCCGTGCTGATCGGGCTGCCCGCCGACACCACCGGGCTGACCTGCGTCGACCTCGACTTCCGGGCGACCGGCGCGCTGTGCGTGGAGCACCTGGCCAAGCTGGGGCACCGCGACATCGCCGTCATCGGCGAGGCCCCCGCCGTCTACGAACGGCACACCGGCTTCGCCGAGCGCACGCTCGACGGGCTGCGCTCCCGGGCACGCGAGCTGGAGCTGCGGCTGCTGCACCGGCCCTGCGAGGGCGGGTACGACGCGATGGCCGCCACCCTGGCCCGCGTCTTCGACGAGCGGCCGGAGACGACCGGGTTCGTCGTCCAGAACGAGTCGGCGGTCGAGCCGCTGCTCGCCCTGCTGCGCCAGCAGGGCCGGGCGGTGCCCGAGGACGTGTCGGTGGTCGCGGTCTGCCCCGAGCAGGTCGCCACCCAGGCCTCGGTACGGCTCACGTCCGTCGCCCTGCCCGCGCAGGAGATGGGCCGGCACGCCGTGGAGCAGCTGATCGCCAA
The DNA here is from genome assembly GCF_028473745.1 of Streptomyces sp. M92. NCBI lineage: Bacteria > Bacillati > Actinomycetota > Actinomycetes > Kitasatosporales > Streptomycetaceae > Streptomyces > Streptomyces sp. M92. The sequence goes on along the minus strand of NZ_CP101137.1, from coordinate 3,595,441 downwards.
GCTCGACGGGCACGGCGGCGACGAGGTCGTGCTGCTCGCGCCGGAGCTGACGGTGCGGGCCAGCTCGGGACCGGCGCCCGTCCGGTCGTAGCGTCTCCCCCTCCTCCCGCCGGGTCTCTTCCACTTCCCACTCGCAGGTGGCCTTTTCTCGCCCGCAGGAACTCCCAAGGAGCGTGCCTCGTGACCCAGCCTGCCCAGACACCGCCCGAGGTCGGCCTCGCCCAGTCCTCCCCCACCGTCGGCACGCTCCGCGAGCGGGACGGGGCGCTGGAGTGGAGCGGCCGTCAGGAAACCGTGCGGATCGAGCCGTGGGGGCCGGACGCGGTCCGGGTCCGGGCCCGGCTCGGCGGCCCCGTGCTGGCGGACCTCCCGGGCGCCCTGCTGCCGGACGCCCCGGCGACCGGCGGCACCGTCAGGATCGAGGACGGGTCCGGCGAGCGTGACGGTGGACGCGCGCTGGACCGCATACCGCTGTTGCTGCGAGACGGGGCCGAGCTGCCGGTGGCGGAGTAGGGACGCCGTGCGCGCTGCCAACTAGGCTGGGTGGCAGCAGAGTTGCCCGGCCGCGAAAAGGAATTCCGTGCCTTCGACTCCGCTCGCCCTCAGGCTCGCCGACCTGGCGCTGCGCCCCGCGTTCGGCCACGTCGGCAGGCACCTCACCAACCGGGCCCGGATACGGCGGCTGATCGCCGAGCATCCCGGGTCCGGGCGGGAACCCGTCGAGAAGCCGGTCTTCGTGGTGGGCCTGCCCCGCACCGCGACGACGCTCACGCACGGCGTGCTGCCCTGCCGGGCGAGCACCGCTGCCCCCTGCTGTAGGAGCTGCTCAACCGTCCCTGATCAGCGAGCAGGAGTGAGTCTTGGAGCCATACCTGGTCACCGCGGACATCCCGAACGGTGTTGGGTGTCCTGGTCGCCCGCTTTCGCTCCGTGTCCGGTGACACGGATCGTGTCCGTGGTCCGGGGATACGGGGGCGAGGTCCCTCACGCCCAGGGGTGTCCCGGTCGGCCTGGACGGTCCGATGCCCGCATCCATCGCTCCGGTGGGGGCGGGGCGGTGCCGTCCGACGCCGGATGGGAAAGCCCTGGGCGCGGCGACCGCGCCCGCGCGCCGGATGACCGCCGGCATCAACATGCTCACGCCGCGCTTCCGCGACACCCACCCGATGACCGCCGAAGGCCCCGAGGAGTGCGCCTTCGCCCTGCCGCACGCGCTGGTGCCGCTCTCCTCGGCACGGATACCCGAGTACCAGGCCTGGCACTACGAACGGGACTTCGTCGCCGACTACCGCCACCTCAAGCAGGTCTACCAGGTGCTCCAGTACGGTCGTCCGCGCCGCCGCTGGATCCTCAAGTCCCCCATGCACCTGGAGAACCTGGACGCGCTGCACACCGTCTTCCCGGACGCCACCATCGTGTGGACGCACCGCGACCCGGTCACCGTCGTGGCGTCCTTCTGCAGCCTGGTCGAGCACGGCATGGCCGTAAGCACCCGCCCCGTCGACCCGCGCGGCATCGGTGCCACCTGGCTGGAGCTGCTGAGCCGCTCCGCGACGCGTGGTCTCGCGGCCCGCGCCGCCATCCCCCGCCAGTCGCTCGTGGACGTCCCGTACTCCTGGCTCGGGACCGATCCGGCCGCCGGCGCCCCCAGGCTCTACGCCGCCGTCGGCGCCCGCTGGACCGGCGCCGAGGCCGCCCGGCTCGCCGCTGTCGCCGCCCGCCCCAAGGGCCCCGCCCGCACCGGTACGAGCTGTCCCGGTACGGCCTGACCCGCGCCGACGTCGAATCCGCCTTCGCGGAGTACAACGCGCTGCGGGCCGAGGTCGACCGCGCCTGACGGCACGGCCGGCGGGTGCGGTGCTGCTACCGCGCCTTGACGCCGATGACGCGGTCCGCTCCGGCGACGAGGTCGAGCGGCTCGGCGCCGGAGGGGGTCCGGAGTTCGACGCGGTGCGTGCGGGCGGGGCGCAGGACGGCCGTCGCGTCGCCGTCGGGCGTCCAGGTGAGGTCGAGTGCCGCCCCGAAGCGGGTGCGTACGCCCTTGAGCTCGCCCTGCGGGCAGGACTCCGGTAGCGCGGGCAGCAGGACCAGCCGGTCCGGGGTGGACTGCACCAGCATCTCGATGAGCACGGCCGGGAGGGCGTGCGCGGCGTCCGCGTTGTAGACGTCGCGGCGGGGGTAGTGCGCGCTCATCAGGGAGGCGTGGAAGAAGTCGCCGTCGAGTACCCGGCCGAGGGCGTGGGCGACCCGACCGGCGTCCCGCAGGCGGGCCGCGATCAGGGCGTGGTGGAGGTGGCCGTGGGCGGAGTCGTTCTCGGCGCCGCGCAGTTCGAGGGCCCGGTGGGCGGCCTCGGCGAGTGCGGGGGTGTCGTACGGGTTGATCTCGTCGAGGGGCCAGACGCCGTAGAGGTGGCTGAGGTGGCGGTGGTCGTAGGTGTCCTCCAGGCCCGGGCTCGCCCATTCCGCCAGGGCTCCGTCGGCGTTGGTCCGGTGCGGTGGGAGGCGGTCGGCGAGGGCGCGCCAGCGGCCGGCGTGTGCGGGGTGGCGGTCGGCGGCGGTCAGCAGGGTGTGCCGGGCGGCGGAGAGGTCCATGGCCGCGTTGACGGTCCCCCAACTGGCGTTGGCGGGGCGGTTCTCGGGTGAGTAGGAGGGGACGACGAGCACGTGGCCGTCCTCGTCGGTCCGGGTGAGGAAGTCCTCGTAGAAGAGGGCGGCCTCGGCGAGCGCGGCGGTGGTGCGGGGGTCGTGGGCGCCGCGGGTCTCGTCGTGGTCGACCAGGGGCTTGAGCAGCCAGTCGGCGCCCGCCGTCCACAGGTGCAGCGGGTACTCGCGGCTGAAGTGGCAGGTGTGCCCCGACTCGCCGTCCGTGTGGGAGGGGGCGACGACGCCGCGGGTGCCGAAGATCGCGCGGGCGTTGTCCCGCCAGTCCGGGAGCTGCCCGTGGACCAGTGCGGCGTGGGCCTCGGTGACCTCGGGGAGGGCGGCGGCCGCGGCGGAGGCGGTCTGGAGGTTGAGGTTGGCGTTGGTGGTGAACGCTCCGGACCACGCGGTGTTCCAGTCGCCGGTCCACAGGCCGGTCAGGCGGGGCGGGAGCAGGCCGCTCGCCGACAGGAGGTGGTAGCGACCGGCGGCGAAGAGCCGCTCCAGGAGGGCGGTGCCGCGAGGGCGTCCGAGCAGCGCGGAGCCCGGCAGGGCGCGTTCGGCGGGGTCGGCGGCGAGGTCGAGGGTGACGCGGTCGTAGGCGGTGCGGTGCAGGGCGAGGTGGCGGTCGAGGAGGGCGTCGTACGACGTCCCCTCCCGCAGGTCGCGCAGGGCGCGGCCCTCGGTGACCACGTCCAGCTCGCCGGTGTGGCGGCGCACCCGGGTGAGGAGCAGTACCTCCGTGGCGCCCTCGACGAGTACGCCGGGCGGGACCAGCTTCGTGGTGCCGCCGGTGACGGCGACCAGGGTGACGCCGGTGTACGCCAGGCCGCTGTCGCCGGGGTAGCGGGCGCGCAGGCTGAGCTGGGCGCCCTCGGGGGTGAGGACGGCGCCGTGGCCGACGCCGAGGCCGGCGGGGGCGCCGGGGAGGCGGGGGTCGAGGGAGAGGTCGAGGGTGAGGTGCGGGGCGGTGATGTGCTGGACGATCACGTCGTCGGCGCGGGAGACGAAGACGCGGCTGGTCCAGGAGGAACACGTGGCGGTCGTCTCGCCGGAGGTGAAGTCGACGGAGCGGCGGTAGGGGGCGTGGGCGTCGCCGGGCGGTCTGTTCAGGCGGAGCTGGAAGGCCGGGTGGAAGGGGCGTACCCATTGCAGCGGGCGCCCGTCGGTGAAGCTCTCGGCGGCGTCCGTCTCCCCGGCCAGCAGGCGGTCCTGGAGGTCGGGGAGCCCGGCGGCGAGCCGGGGTGGGCGGCGGTGCTCGTCGTCGCCGTTCGGGCGGACGAGGGTGTGGTGGGTGACGACGACCCGGTCGGCGTGCGGATCGCCGAACACGAGGGCGCCGTGGTGGCCGTTGCCCGTCAGGAAGGCGTCCTCCCAGCGGGCGGCGGGCTCGGGCTCCCAGGTGCCGTGCACCGGCGTACCGGTCATGAGGCCGGCTCCGTGAGGACCGCCACGCCGTAGCGGCCGAGGGTGACGCGGTCGGTGACGGTCGTGTCGGTCAGCAGGTCGCGGTGGGTGCCCGGGACGTCGACGGTGACCGGGTCGCGGCCGTGGTGGAGGAGGAAGAGCAGGTCGCCGCGGCGTACGGCCTCGACGCCGGCCGGAAGTCCGTCGAGCGCGGGGCGGACGCCCGCGTCGGCGGCGATGCGGGCGAGCAGGTCGCGCAGCGCCGCCGGCTCGGGGAGGGTGGAGAGGTACCAGGCGCGGTCCTTGCCGAGGACGGCCGGCAGTCCGTCCAGCTCGCCGCCCTTGTAGCGGACCGTCTCGGTGGCGGTGCCGTCGGGTTCGATCTCCTCCGACCACAGGGTGCCGCGGAAGCCGTCGCAGGTGACCGTCTCGTCCTTCTCCAGGGGCCACCACTCGTGCAGGACGCGGATGCCGAACAGCTCGCGCAGCCGGGCGTCCATGGCGCCGGGCCTGACCCGGTCGTCCTCGTCGGCTACGCCGGTCAGGAAGCCGCAGACGAGGGTGCCGCCGCCGCGGACGTAGGCGAGGAGGTTGTCGATCGCGGTGTCGGTGAGGGCGTAGAGCTGGGGTACGACGACCGCCTTGTACGGGGTCAGGTCGTGCTCCGGGTGGGCGAAGTCGGTGGTGAGGTGGGCCTCCCACAGCGCGCGGTGCCAGGCGCGCAGGACGTCGGGGTAGTCGAAGCGGGTGGAGGGGCGGCCGTCCTGGGCGCCGGCCCACCAGGAGTGCCAGTCGTGCAGGACGGCGACGTCGGCGGTGACGGTGGTGTCCGCCGCGTGCGGGCCGAGCCTCGCGAGGTCGGCTCCGAGCTGCTTGACCTCCTGGTAGGTACGGCCCCGCTCCCCCGCGTGGGAGACCATCCCGGAGTGGAACTTCTCGGCGCCCTGCCTCGACTGGCGCCACTGGAAGCAGCAGAGGGCGTCGGCGCCGCGGGCGACGGCCTGGAGGGACCACAGGCGGTTGAGGCCGCGCGGTTTGGGGTGGTTGGCGCCGCGCCAGTTGACGGGTCCGGCCGCCTGTTCCATGAGCATCCAGGGGCCGCGTGCCTGGGAGCGGGTCATGTCCTGGACCAGGGCGCCTTCCTGGGCGCCGAGGGGGTCGCGCGGGTCGGGGTAGAGGTCGACGGAGACGACGTCCTCCTCCTCGGCCCAGCGCCAGGCGTCCTGACCGGACCAGAGCGGCATGAAGTTGGTGGTCACCGGGATGTGCGGGGTGTGGCGGCGGACGATGTCGCGTTCGGCGGCGTAGCACTCCAGGAGCATGTCGGAGGTGAAGCGCCGGAAGTCCAGGACCTGGGCGGGGTTCTTCAGGTAGTGGGTGCGGCGGGCGGGCAGGATCTCGGCCCAGTCTCCGTAGCCCTGGCTCCAGAAGGCGGTGCCCCAGGCGGTGTTGAGGGCGTCGAGGGTGCCGTACCTGGCCCGGAGCCAGCGGCGGAAGCGGGTGGCGGCCTCGTCGCCGTGGTCGTAGGTGCAGTACTCGTTGTTGATGTGCCACATGGTGAGGGCGGGATGGCCGGCGTAGCGGGCGGCCAGGGCCTCGGTGATGGCGGCGGCGTGGCGGCGGTAGGTGGCGCTGGAGTGCGAGAAGTGCTGCCTGCCGCCCCACCACTCGGTGCGGCCGTCCTCGTCGCGGGGCAGGGTGTCCGGGTGCAGGTGCCCCAGCCAGGGCGGGGGCGAGGCGGTGGGGGTGGCGAGGACGACGCCGATGCCGTGCGCGTGCATCAGGTCCATCAGGCGGTCCAGCCAGCCGAAGTCGTGGACGCCGGGGCGCGGTTCGAGTCCGGCCCAGGAGAAGACGCCGAGGGTGACGGAGTTGACGCCCGCGTCCCTCATCAGGCGGACGTCCTCGTGCCAGGTCTCCTCGGGCCACTGCTCGGGGTTGTAGTCGCCGCCGTAGAGGATGCGGTGGCGGGTGGTGTCCGACAGGTTCGGCATCAGCGGGGGTCTCCGTACTGGATGCCCCGTCCGTTGGTGGCGAGGTAGACGCGGCCGTACACGCGGGGGTCGCCGGTGATCGTCTCGCCGGTCCACCCCCACTGGTGCTGGTCGTCGTTGATCCGCGTCCAGGTCCGTGCCTCGTCGTCGGAGCGGTAGACGGCGGTGATGGTCTCGGTGGAGCCGACCTGGTAGACCGCCGGGTAGCCGGCGCCGTCGGCGGCCTTGCCGAAGCCAAGGGTGTACGAGGCCCAGCAGCTGTCGACCTTGGTGAAGCTGGTGCCGCCGTCGGTGGAGCGGTGCAGACCGTTCCACTTGGTGCTCAGCCACAGGTCGCCGCTGCGGCCGGGCGCCGCGACCAGCTGGAACTGGGCGTCACCGGCGGGCAGTCCGGTGGCGCGGGCGGTGAAGGTGCGGCCGCCGTCGGTGCTGGCGAGCAGCGTCCCCGCGTCGGTGTCGTACGCGTAGAGGAGCGCCGGGTCCACCGGGTCGGCGACCGGCGTGGCGCCCTTGGGGAAGGAGGGGACCTCGGTCCAGGTCGTGCCGTTGTCCGCCGAGCGGTGGGCCGGGTGCCGGGTGCCGTCCCAGTGCACGAAGGACCACAGGAGCACGCTGCCGTCGGCGTTGGCGGCGATCGGTCCGGGTGCGTCCTCGGCGATGCCGGGCTGGGAGGCGAAGGGTGCCCAGGTGACGCCGCCGTCGTGCGAGTACGCGCCGTTGCCCTGATCGCCCCAGCCCGCCCGGACGACGTACGCCGGTCTGCGCGCGGCCTGCGCGAGTCCGGTCGCCGAGCCGGACACGGGGTTCGTGGCCATGCCGCGCGCCGGGGACGCGGTGAGCCGCTCGTGGTACATGACGCCGATGTCCCGTGAGCCGCTGAGCAGGTGTGCCCGCCCGCGCGGGGGTGAGATCAGCTGGGTCACGGACGCCTCCTCCAGGCCGCGGATCCGCGGGGCCCAGTGGCGCAGGTCGCGGGTGCCGTAGAGGGTGGCGCCGGTGCCGTACACGAGGTGCTCCGAGTCGTACGGGTCGACGGCGACGGCCTGGATCCACCAGCCGAACTTGGGCTGCTCCTCGCCCCACTTCAGGTACGGGGTCTCGGAGACGTCGAGGACGGCCGACTCCTTCAGGGACGTCCAGGTGCGGCCGCCGTCGGTGGTCCGGTACAGGGTGTCGACGGCGGCCCAGCGGTTGTTGGTGGAGACGACGGCGGTGCCGGGGCGGCGGGCGTCGACGGCGACTCCGCCGTAGCCGAAGGTGTCGGCGCCGCCGTCGGGGGTGGTGCCGCCGGGCTCGACGGGGGTGACGTCGGCCCAACGGCCGTCGGTGGTGCGCAGCTTGTGCACGCTGCCGGTGGACTGGCCGTTGGGACCCGGTGCGTCGGCGTAGGCGACGTACAGCTCGCGGGTGTGCCGGTCGTACGCGGCGCGGACCGGGACCCTGGCCGCGGCGCCGGAGGGCTGCCCGGGGACGGGCTCCCAGGTGGTGCCGTCGGGCGTGCGGAAGAGGTTCGGCGCGGTGCCGTCGGCGTCTCCCCAGCCGGCGTAGAGGGTGCGGCCCGCGGCCACCAGGAGGGTGACGCCCTGGCCGGTGGCGGTCGGGGCGGCGGGGAAGCCGGTGACGGGGCCCCAGGTGGCGCCCCGGTCCACCGACTTCCACAGGCCGTCGTGCCGGGTGCCCAGCCACAGGGTGTCGCTGTCGCGCGGGTCGACCAGGAGCCGCTCGCCGGTGCCCCGGCCCTCCTCGTTGGCGCCGAGCTTCACGGGGAGGTCGGTGCGCCGCCAGGTCCTGCCCCGGTCCTCGGAGCGCAGGATCGCGCCGTTCGCCGACCACGCCTGGGCGTAGGTGCCGCAGGCCAGGTGGAGCCGGTCCGGGTGGGCGGGGTCGACGGCCATCGCCTCGACGCCGTGCAGGTTCCAGTCGTCCCAGCCGAGGTGGTCCAGGAGCGGGATCCAGCGGTCGGCGCGGTCGTCCCAGCGGTACGCGCCGCCGATGTCGGTACGGGCGTAGGCGAGGCCGCGGACGCGGGGGTGGAACAGGACGCCGGTGATGAAGCCGGTGCCGCCGATGACGACGTTGCGCCAGCGGTAGGCGGAGGCCGGGACGTCCGCCGTGTCCTCGGCGGCGTGTGCGCGCCCGGGGGCGAACGGAACGGCGGTGAGCGCGGCGGCGGCCGCGGTCCCGGCGAGTACGGCGCGCCGGCTCGGGCTGCGTGACACGGACGCATGCATGACATACCTCGTTCTGTGCGGCTCGGGAGCGGGGACGGCGGCGGGCGAGGCGAGCGGGTCCGGGGCGGTGAACGAGGGCGTCAGCCCTTCACCGCGCCGGTCAGCATCCCCTTCTTGAAGTGGCGCTGGACGAAGGGCGACAGCACGGCGACGGGCAGCAGGGCCATGACCATCACGGCCATCTGCACGGCCAGCCCGGACAGCTCGCCGGTCTTGATCGCCTGGCCGAGCCCGACCGGCGCCTCCTGCTTCTGCACGAGCTGGATCATGACGTTCTGCAGGGGCAGCATGTCCTGGTCGTTCAGGTACAGGGAGGCGTTGAACCAGGCGCTCCAGTAGCCGACGGCGTAGAACAGGGTGATGACCGCGACGACCGCGCGGGACAGCGGCAGGACGATCTGCCACAGGATGCGCAGGTCCCCGGCGCCGTCGATGCGGGCGCTGTCGATCAGTTCCTGCGAGATGCCCATGAAGAAGCCGCGCAGCACCAGGATGTTGAAGACGCTGATCGCGCTGGGCAGGATCAGCGCGAGGTAGCTGTCGGTCAGCCCCAGGGACTGCACCAGCAGGTAGGTGGGGATCAGGCCCGCGCTGAAGAACATCGTGGCCAGCAGCACCAAGAGGATCCAGCGGTGGCCCAGCGAGCCGCTGCGGGACAGCCCGTAGGCGCACAGCACCGACACCGCCATCGAGAACAGGGTGCCGACGACGGTGATGCCGACGCTGACCAGCGCGGCCCGGGTGACCTGGCCGCCGCTGAGCAGTTCCTGGTAGGCGACGAAGGTGATGTCCGTCGGGATCATCACCAGTCCGCCGGCCTCGTCGATGGCCTTGCGGGAGGAGAGGCTGGTGACGACCACGATCCACAGCGGGAACAGGATGGCCAGGCAGGCCAGGAGCAGGACCAGGCCCTTGCCGGCGAGTCCGGCCCGGCTCGGCTTCTCCTCCCACACGGGCCGGGGCGGGGCCGCCCACCGGCTCGGCCTGCGCGCGGGCCCGCCGGTGGCTTCTCGCTCGGCGGTCGCTTCTCGTACGGCGGTCACTTCTTGTACACCCCCTGCTCGCCCATGAGGTGGGCCACCTTGTTCGCTATCAGGACCAGGCCGAGACTGATCACGCCCTTCACCAGCCCCGCGGCGGCGGCGTAGCCGAAGTCCTGGTTGCGCACGCCGTTCCACCACACGAAGGTGTCCAGGACCTCGGCCGCCCCTGGTCCTACGGCGTCGCGTTGCAGCAGGATCTGTTCGAAGCCGACCGTCAGGGCGTCGCCGACGCGCAGCACCAGCAGCAGTGCGATGACCGGGCGCAGCGCGGGCAGCGTGACGTGCCACATCCGGCGCCAGCGGTTGGCGCCGTCCATCGCGGCGGCCTCGTAGAGGTCGGGGCTGACGGAGGCGAGCGCGGCGAGGAAGACGATGATCCCCCAGCCGGCGTCCTTCCACACGCTCTGCGCGGTGACGAGGAACTTGAAGGTGTCCGGGTCGGTCATGAGGCTCAGTCCGTCGTAGCCATGGTCGCGCAGCAGCTGGGAGAGGAGTCCCGCCCCGCCCAACAGCTGCTGGAAGACGGCGATGACCAGCACCCAGGAGAAGAAGTGCGGCAGGTAGAGGATGGCCTGGGAGATCGCCCGGACGCGGGGCCGGACCACGCTGTTGATGAGCAGCGCGAGCAGGATGGGGATGGGGAAGTACAGGACCAGCTGGAGCACGAAGAGCACCAGCGTGTTGCGCACCGAGTTCCAGAAGGCGGAGTCCTCGAAGATCCGCTGGAAGTTCTCCAGGCCCACCCAGGGGCTGTGCAGGATGGAGACGATCCCGTTGTCGCTGAGGTAGGGGTCGTACTCCTGGAAGGCGACGACGTTGCCGAGGATCGGCACGTAGTTGAAGAGCAGCACCAGCAGAACGGCCGGCAGTGTCATCAGCAGCAGCACGCGGTCGCGCCGGAACCTCAGCCGCAGGCTGAGCTTGCCCGTGGCCGGCCTGCCCTTGCGGGGGCCGGTGGCGTCGCCGGACGCCACCGGGGTCTTCTTCGTCGTATCGGCCTCGGTCCCGGTCCGAGGCACCGTGCTGTTCGACACGGCCGTTCTCCTCGCCTCGGTACCGTCAGCCCGCCGCCGTGCCGTTCTCGTCGAGCAGCTTCTTGTACCAGTCGCGCAGTTTGTCGCCGCCCTTGCTCCGCCAGTCGGAGACGGCCTGCTGCACGTCGCTGATCTTCTTGCGGCCGCGGACGACGTCGTCCTCCAGCTGCTCGAAGTCGTTGGACAGGTTGGTCCAGCGGGCGGGCTCGACGATCTGCATGCCGTAGAAGGCGGACTTCTTCGTGAAGGCGCCCATGCGCTGCTGCCACTCCACCTGCCCCTTGGCGACCTCGGGGAAGTCGGGGTGGGCGATGGTCGGAGCGGGGCTCGCGATCATCACGTAGGCGTTCATCACGTCGATGTTGCCCTGCTCGGTCTTGGTGGGCACGCCGTCCTCGACGGTGTAGTGGGTGCCCTCGACGCCGTAGTTGGTGGCCATGTACTCCGTGGTCCCGTACGGCGCGGCGGTGACGTTGGCGACGGCCAGCACGTCGCGGATCACGGACTCGGGGGCGTCCTTGTTGACGAAGGCGAAGATGCCCGCCGGGTTCTGCGCCCACAGCGTCGGGTCGCCGCCGTCGTGCCCCCAGATGTCCATGCCCCATATCTTGAACTCGGGGTTCTGCGTGGCCTGCTCGGCGGTACGGCTCCACCACTGCGAGGAGTCCTGGTTGTAGACGATGAACTCGCCGGCGGCGAACTTCGGCCCGGGGTCGGCCGCGTTGGACTTGCCGAGCCTGGCGTCGGGGTGCACGACGCCGGCGGCGAACAGCTTGCGCGTCCACTCCAGGGCCTCGAGGTACTCCTCGGTCTCGATGCGGTAGACCAGCTTGCCGTCGGCCTCGTTCCAGCCCAGCGACTTCTCGTTGCCGGAGAGCACACCGAAGGCGTTGAAGGCGGTCCACTTCATGTCCAGACAGGCCCAGCGCTTGGCCTTCGCGTTGGTGGCGTCCTTCGCGAACGCCATGAAGTCGTCGCAGGACCGGGGGACTTCGTAACCCTCCTTCTCGAAGACGTCCTGCCGGTACAGCGGCACGATGCCGGTGACGTACGAGGCCGGCATCGGCAGACCGCGCAGCTTGCCGCCGAAGATGGACCGCCGCCAGGCGTCGGTGGGGATCGCCGCGAGGTTGGGGTACTCCTTGACGGCGTCCCCGGACAGGTACGGGCCGAGGTCGGCGAACTTGCCGATGATGGCGCTGGGTATCTTGCCGGTCATGTTCCAGCCGGGCACGACCACCACGTCGGGCACCTCGCTGGAGGCGAGGACCGCGCCGAGCTTCTGGTCGTAGGTGTTGCCGTCCTGGTTCTGCCAGACCACGTCGACGCCGATGAGCTCGTTCATGGCCTTGTAGTAGGCGTTGCCGTCCTTCGGCGGGGAGCCCCAGAACGGCGACATGACGGTGACCTCGCCGCCCTTGCCGAGCTTCTTCGGCACCGAGGTCTTCAGGTCCGCGAGGTCGAGCTTGCCGGTGAAGCCGACCGCGGAACCGTTCTTGCTGGGGATGTCGGGGGTGACCACGTTGCCGGCCACGTACGCCGGCAGCAGCTTCTTCGCCTCCTTGCCCGACGTGGTGCCGTCGCGCGAACCGCCGTCGGACCCACCGCCGCAGGCGGAGAGCAGCGGCACACCTCCCGCCACCGCTGCGGTGACGGCCGCGGAGGAGGCGAGGAACTTTCTCCGGCTGGGACCGGAGGCGGCGTTCGGCGTCATTGCGTCAACCCTTCATGGCGCACCAGCACACCCGGCGGTGGCCGTCGGCTGCGGTGTCTTCACTGGAACTGGCTGAGCTGAAGCGGTCGTCGGAGGAATGCGCGGTTCCGGATGCACCTGCGGGTGCGTCCTGGGGTCACAGCTCCGTAGTCGAAGCGCTTCGATGTTGCTGCGAGGTTAGGTGAACCCCTGAGGCCGCACAAGGGTCGCTCCCAGAATTCCCTGACGTCTTGACACCCACCCGTACGGCGAATGAGCATCGAAGCGCTTCGAAAGCGTTCGTCGCTCCATCGCAAGGGGAACCTCACGTGTCCGCACCCACGCTGCCCACGCCGCCTTTCCGCGACCCGCACCTGCCGTTCGGGAAGCGCGTCGACGACCTGCTGTCGCGGCTGACGCTCGATGAGAAGACCGCTTCCCTGCACCAGTTCGCCCCCGCCGTCGAACGCCTCGGCATCTCCGCGTTCCGCACCGGCCAGGAAGCCCTGCACGGAGTGGCCTGGATGGGCCCGGCGACGGTGTTCCCGCAGGCCGTGGGCCTGGGCGCGACCTGGAACGAGGATCTGGTGCGCCGCGTCGGCGAGGCGGTGTCCAAGGAGGCCCGCGCGATGCGCGCCCGGGACGAGCGCGTCGGCCTCAACGTCTGGTCCCCGACCGTCAACCTGCTGCGCCACCCCCTGTGGGGCCGCAACGAGGAGGGCTACTCCGAGGACCCGAAGCTGACCTCCGCCATCGCGACCGCGTACACCCGCGGCCTGCGCGGCGACCATCCGGTGTACTGGCGCACCGCACCGGTCCTCAAGCACTGGCTCGCGCACAACAACGAGACCGACCGGGACACGTCCTCGGCGTCCGTCCGCCCGCGCGTGCTGAACGAGTACGACCTGCGCGCCTTCCACGAGACGGTCCGGGCGGGCGCGGTGGCCGGAGTGATGCCGGCGTACAACCTGGTCAACGGCCGCCCGAACCACCTCTCCCCGTACCTCGGCCGGCACCTTCGCACCTGGACCGAGGACGACCTCCTGGTCTGCTCGGACGCGGGCGCGCCCTCCAACCTGGTCGACTCCGAGCACTACTTCGACACCCACGAGGAGGCGACCGCCGCCGCGCTGCGGGCCGGGGTGGACAGCTTCACCGACCACGGCACGGACTCCTCGGTGATCGTCGCGCGGGTCCGGGGCGCCCTGGAGCGGGGCCTGCTGACCGAGGCCGACATCGACACGGCGGTGCGCCGGCAGCTCTCGGTCCGCCTCCGGCTCGGCGAGTTCGACCCGGCGCGGGACCCGCACGCGGGCACGGACGACTTCGACACCCCGGAGCACCGTGCGCTCGCCCTGGAGGCCGCCGAGCAGGCGGTCGTCCTGCTCAAGAACGACGGTGTGCTGCCGCTGGCCCCCGACGCCCGGATCGCCGTCGTCGGTCTGCTCGCCGACGAGTGCAAGCTCGACTGGTACAGCGGCACGCTCATCCACCGCTCGACTCCGCTGGAGGGCCTGTACGACCGGTTCGGCGCCGAACGCGTGACCTTCGCGGAGGGCGTGGACCGGGTCCGACTGCGCACCGGTGCCGGCACGTTCCTGCACGTCCTTCCGGCGGCGGAGGACTCGGCCGACTCCCCCGCCGGGGCCCCGGGCTCCGAGGGTGCCCTCGACCCGGCGCTGCTCGCCGGCCGGACCGACCTGCCGCCCCTCACCACCGACGCCGACGGCACCGAACTCGCGCTGGCCGACTGGGGCGAGGGTGTCCTCACCCTGCGGGCGCCGGACGGCCGGTACCTGTCCGTCGCCGAGGACGGTTTCCTGCGCGCCTCCGCCGACCAGCCCGGCGGCTGGGTCGTGCAGGAGACCTTCCGGCTGGAGCCCCATGGCAACGGTCACCTCCTGCGGCACTTGGGAACGGGTCGTCCCGTCTGTGTCGCCGCCGACGGCGTGCAGGTTGCCGCGGAGGGCATGGACGATGCGCACGCCGAGGTCTTCGAACTGGTCGTCGCCGAGCGCGGCGAGGACGCGGTGGCGCGGGCGGCGGCGGAGGCGGACGTGGTCCTGGTGGTGGCGGGCAACGACCCGCACATCAACGGCCGGGAGACCGAGGACCGCACGACGCTGCGGCTGCCCGCCCACCAGGAACGGCTGCTGCGCGCCGCCCGCGCCGCAAGCGAGCGCACGGTACTGGCGCTGGTCTCCGCCTACCCGTACACGGTCGACGCCGACGTGCTCCCGGCGGTGCTGTGGACCGCGCACGGGGGCCAGGCGGCCGGCACCGCACTGGCCCGGGTCCTCGCCGGTGACGTCTCCCCCGCCGGGCGGCTCCCGCAGACCTGGTACGCCGACGACGCCGACCTGCCCGGGCTGCTGGACTACGACGTGATCGGGAGCCGCCAGACCTACCTGTACTTCGAGGGGACCGCGCTGTTCCCGTTCGGGCACGGCCTGTCGTACGCGTCCTTCGGCTACGCGGACCTCTCCGCCCGGGTCGGCGACGCCTCGGTGCGCGTCTCCTTCACCGTCACCAATACCGGGGGCGTCACGGCCGACGAGGTGGCCCAGCTCTACGCCCGCGCCGAGGAGCCCTCGGTCCCGCGTCCGCGCCGGGAGCTGCTCGCCCACCGGCGGCTCACGCTGGCCCCGGGGGCGACGGAGGAGGTGTCGTTCGAGATCCCGCTGTCCGCGTTCGCGTTCTGGGACGTGGCCCACGGCCGGTGGCGGCTGGAACCCGGCCCGTACGCGCTGCTGGTGGGCGCCTCCAGCGAGGACGTACGGCTGTCGGCGACCGTGCGGCTCGACGGGGAGCCGGCCGTTCCCCGCCCGGTACGCGAACACGGCCTCGACGCGGCCGACTTCGACGAGCAGAGCGGCACGGAGATCGTGGACCGCACGAAGGTGGCGGGCGACGCGGTGACGCCGGTGGCGGGCGGCACCGGCTCCGGCGAACTCCTCTACCGTTCCTGCGACTTCGGCCGAGGCGTAGCAGGGGTGACCGTGACGGTGGCGGGCGAGGGCAGCGTGGAGATCGCCCTCGACGGCGGCCCGTCGATGGCGGTGCTGTCCCCGGGCACGCCGACGCCGGGCCCGTACGACTACGTGGAGGCCGGCGCCGCGATGGCCGCCGAGGGCGTGCACGACCTCCGCATCAGGCTGCGCGGCGCTCTGCGGCTCGCGCACGTCGGCTTCTCCGGTTGAGGGTCCGGAGCAGGCCGACGCGGTGAAGGGGCCCGGCACCGGTGGTTACCGGTGCCGGGCCCCGAAGTCGCCGCCCGCCCGGACCAGCCCCGTCTCGTAGGCCGCGATCACCGCCTGCGCCCGGTCGCGCAGCTCCAGCTTGGCGAACAGCCGGTTGATGTGGGTCTTCACGGTGTGGTCGGTGATGGTGAGGCGGTCCGCGATCTCCGCGTTGGACAGCCCCCGCGCGATCAGGACCAGCACCTCCGTCTCCCGGGCCGTGAGGTCGGCGGGCGGGTGGGCGGGGAGCCGGGAGCCACGCGCGTGGACGAACTCGGCGATCAGCCGCTTGGTGATCTCGGGCGAGAGCAGTGCGCTGCCGTCCGCCACCACCCGGACGGCGTGCAGCAGTTCGGGGAAGGTGGCGTCCTTGAGCAGGAAGCCGCCCGCTCCGGCCGCGAGCGCGTCGTACACGTACTCGTCGAGGCCGAAGGTGGTCAGCATCAGCACCTTCGTCGCACCGCCGGAGGCGGCCAGGATCTCACGGGCGGCCTCGATGCCGTTCTTGTGCGGCATCCGGATGTCGAGGAGGGCTAGGTCGGGCCGGGTCTCGGCGGCGACCCGCACCGCCTGCGCCCCGTCCTCCGCCTCACCGACGACCTCGATGTCCTCCTGGGTGCCCAGCAGGTTCACGAAGCCGGTGCGGACGACCGCCTGGTCATCGGCGACCAGCGTCCTGATCACCCGCGTCTCCCCCGCCCGCTGCCCGCACGTCATGCGGTCCCCCAGGGCAGTTCCGCCTCCACCAGGAAGCCGCCGCCCTCGGCCGCGCCCGCGCTGAGCCGGCCTCCGACCAGCGCCGCCCGTTCCCGCATCCCGGTCAGACCGTGGCCGGGAGTGGCGTCGGTACCGGCACCGGTGTCCGGGCGGGCGCCCGGGGCCGGGCCGTCGTCGCGGACGCGGAGGGTGAGCAGCCGGTCCGCCCCGTAGTCCACCTCCACCACCGTACGGGCGCCGGGCGCGTGCTTGCGGGCGTTGGTCAGGGCTTCCTGGGCGATCCGGTAGGCGGACAGCTCCCATGCGGCGGGCAGTGCGACCCGCTCCCCGGTGATCCTCAGCTCGGCCGTCCCGCCCACCGCCCGGTGCTGCTCGACCAGTTCGGCGAGGTGGTCCAGTGTCGGCTGCGGGGCGGTCAGGGCCGTATCACCCCGGGGGGTGCGCAGGACACCGAGCAGGCGCCGCAGTTCGGCCATCGAGGAGCGGGCGGTGCCGGCGATCTGCTGGAAGCCGTCGCGTGCCTCGGGCGTGAGCCCCGGGGCGGTGTACGTGGCGCTCTCGGCCTGGACGGCGATCATCGACACCGAGTGGGAGACGATGTCGTGCAGTTCGCGGGCGATCGCGGCCCGCTCCGCCTCGGCGGCCTGCTGCCGCTCCATGGAGATCAACCGGGCCTGGGCGAGGTGCCGTTCGGTGCGGGTCTCCTCCCGGGCGCGGACCGCGTCACCCATCATCACCGCGCCGAAGACGACCACGCTCAGCAGGAACGACTCGGCGAACAGGCTCAGCGAGCCCTTCTCCCACAGCGCGGGCACCGGCAGCTCCATCCGCGACCAGGTGTTGATGTGCACCAGGTTCACGCACAGGGCACCGAGAGCGCCGCCCGCGACGGTCACGGCGGGGTGCAGCACCCGGTGGCGGCCCAGCGTGTAGCAGCCGATCAGCCCGCTCGCCATGATCGAGAGGTACAGGTTGACGTCCCCGGCGAACCCGATGAGCCCCGCGGCGACCGTGAGTATCGCGACGGGCGGGAGGGACTGGCGCCACATCAGCGAGACGGAGGACACCAGCACACCCGCCGTGGTCGTCACGGACCCCGGGAAGGCGATCAGCTCCACGACGGCCGCGACGCTCAGCAGACCGCCGGTGACCCAGGCATAGGCGGGAGCGGCGACGCAGGCGCGGTACCGCTGTCGAAGCGACGTACTCATGTCTCCATGATCTGTGCCGGGTCGGGGGCGCGCGTCACCGCACGGGTGGAGGCGGCCGACGTAGGTCGTACCACGGGTTGACTCCCAGGTGCGGAGCCTCGGTTGACGCTCTTCGATCTGGGGCTTCCTAGCGTCGGCGGACATGAGGAAGACCCTTGGGAAACATGTCGCGCGGTACGCCGGACGCCCTCCCGGACCGCGTGCCGAACGGTACGCGTGGGCGGGGTGCGCGGTCCTCGCGCCGGTTTTCGCGCTCGCGTCCGACGTGGGGCCGCACCGCGTGTGGGGGCTGGGCGCGGGTGCGGGGTACGCGTTGGCGGCGTGCCTGGCGTCCGGTTCCGGACGGCGCCGTGCGGCGGCGCGCGCGGTGGCGGTGGCGGGGGCCGTGGTGGTGCCGCTCGTGGCTCTGCCGGCGGCGGGGCTCGGGCAGTCGGAGGTCGGGGTCGTCGAGCGCTCGGGGCACCTGCTGCTCACGACCGGGAGCCCGTACGTCACCGATCCGGTGGCCGTCGGCGACTTCAACCCGTACCTGCCGGGGATGGCGCTCTTCGGGCTGCTGCCCGGCGACCCCCGCTGGTGGCTGGGCGGCGCGTTCGTCGCCGCGCTCGCCGCCACCGGTCTGCACCGTGCCTGGCTGCTCGCCTGCCCGCCGGTGGCGCTGCCCCTCGCGGTGGGCGGGGTCGACCTGCCGGTGGCGGGACTGATGTGCCTGGGCGTCGCACTCGCCGGTCGGAGGCGTCCGGGACGGGCCGGTCTGGCGCTCGGCGCCGCCGCGGCCCTCAAGTGGACGGCCTGGCCCGCGCTTCCGGTGGCGCTCGCCCTGGTCGCGGCACGTGGGAGCGGCTGGCCCGCACTGCGGTGTGCGGCAGCGGGGCTGGCCACCGCGACGGCCGCGGTGCTGCCCTTCGCCCTCACCGACCCGGCCGGCTTCGTGCGGAACGTGGTCGCCTTCCCGCTCGGCCTCACCTCCGTCGTGTCGCCCGCCGCGAGTCCGCTGCCCGGCCACCTGCTCGCGGCGCACGTCCCCGGCGGCACGCTGATCGCCCTCACGCTCCTGGTGGCCGGCGCGCTGCTGATCACCCTCTCGCTGGTGGTGCGGCCCCCGGGGACGGTGCGGGAGGCGGCGGACCGGCTCGCGCTCGGTCTGGGGCTGGCGACGGCCCTGATGCCCGCGACCCGGTTCGGCTACGTGGTCTACCCGCTGGTGCTGGGCGCGCTGGCCTGCCGGGGACGTCCGCCCGGCACGCCCGCCACCCGGTCCGCGGCGAAGGCGGCGGTCGCGTGACCGCCCGCGCCCGCACCCTGATCGTCACCAACGACTTCCCGCCCCGGCAGGGCGGCATCGAGACCTTCGTCCGTGAACTGGCCGACCGCTTCCCGCCCGACGAGGTGGTCGTCCTCACCTCGACGCCTGCGGCTGCCACCGCGGAACCGGACCCCGGCGGACCCTTCCCCTACCCCGTGGTCCGCCACCGGGCCCGCACCCTCCTCCCCACGCCCCGCGCCACCGCCCACGCGGTGTCCGTGGCCCGGCGGTACGGCTGCGACCGGGTGTGGTTCGGCGCGGCGGCGCCCCTCGGGCTGATGGCGGGACGGCTCCGGCGCACGGCGGGCGTCCGCACCGCCGTCGCCACCACCCACGGCCACGAGGTGTGGTGGGCCCGCACGCCCGGGACCCGGGCTCTGCTCCGTCGCGTCGGCACGGAGGTGGACACGGTGACCTGGCTGGGCGCGAGCACCCGGGGCCCGATCGAGGCGGCGCTGGCGCCGGGGACCCGGACCGCCCGTCTGGTCCCCGGTGTCGACACCCGGGTCTTCCACCCCTCAGTGCCCGGCACCCCGGTCCGGACCAGGTACGGCCTGGGCCACCGCCCGGTGATCCTCTGCGCGGCCCGGCTGGTCCCGCGCAAGGGACAGGACACCCTGATCAGGGCGTTGCCCTGGGTGCGCAGGGCGGTCCCCGACGCGGTGCTCCTCCTGGTCGGCGACGGCCCGTACGCCCCCGCACTGCGCCGGCTCGCGCTGGACGAGGGAGTCCTGGACTCGGTCGTCTTCGCCGGCGGCCACCCCCACCACGCGCTCCCGCCGTTCTACGCCGCCGCCGACGTCTTCGCCATGCCCTGCCGGACCCGGGGAGGCGGCCTGGAGGTGGAAGGCCTGGGCATCGTCTACCTGGAGGCCGCCGCTTCCGGGCTCCCGGTCGTGGCGGGCGACTCGGGCGGTGCCCCGGACACCGTGCGGGAGGGCGAGACGGGTCACGTCGTGGACGGCCGCTCACCGGCGGCGACGGCGGACCGGCTGATCCGGCTGCTGCGCGACCCCGGGCTCGCCCGTGCGATGGGTGCGAGGGGGCGCGACTGGGTGCGCTCGCAGTGGAGTTGGGACCGCTCCTGGGCGGTGCTGCGGGACCTGCTGTCGGGGGAGCCGACGCGTTCCGGCACAGTTGGCCCTCCGCTCCGCCCGCGGACCGACTGACGGCTCCGCGCCGCCCCGCACCCGACGAAGGCAGGACGATGACCACGCAGCACCACCCCGTCGACCAGGAACTCGTCGAAGCCGCGGCCCACGTGGCCCGCACCCGTTGCCGCGGCGACAACCACACCATGGCGGCCGCGGCCCGCGCCCGGGACGGCCGGATCGTCACGGCGGTGAACGCCTACCACTTCACCGGCGGGCCCTGCGCCGAGCTGGTCGTCATCGGCGCGGCGGCGGCCCAGGGCGCCTACGAGCTGGACACGATCGTCGCGGTGGGCGACCGCGACCGGGGCATCGTCCCGCCGTGCGGCCGGTGCCGCCAGGTCCTCCTCGACTACTTCCCCGCCCTGAAGGTGATCGTCGGCGGCGGCGACCGTGTCCGGGCCGTTCCCGTCGCGGACCTGCTCCCGGAGACCTACGTCTGGGCCGACCACCAGCTCGACGCCGGCTGAACCCCGCCGTTCCTCACCGGAACGCGCCGGCGGCCCGAACCCCCGCACAGTGGGTTCGGGCCGCCGGCCTTCTCGGGGTGGGTCAGAGGGCGAGGCCCGTCAGGACCAGCACCCGCTCGTAGGTGTAGTCGTCCATCGCGTACTTGACGCCCTCGCGGCCCACGCCGGACTGCTTGGCGCCGCCGTACGGCATCTGGTCGGCGCGGTAGGAGGGGACGTCGCCGACGACGACGCCGCCGACCTCCAGGGCGCGGTGGGCGCGGAAGGCGGTCTCCAGGTCGTGGGTGAACACGCCCGCCTGGAGACCGTACTTGGAGTCGTTGACGGCCGCGAACGCCTCGGCCTCGCCGTTCACCTTCTGCACGCTGAGGACCGGGCCGAAGACCTCCTCGCAGGCGAGGGTGGTGCCGGCCGGGAGGTCGGTGAGGACGGTCGGCGCGTAGGAGGCGCCGTCGCGCTTGCCGCCGGTGTGGAGGGTGGCGCCCGCGGCGACCGCCTCGTCGACCCAGGACTCCACGCGCTCGGCGGCGGCCTCGTTGACCAGCGGGCCGACGTCGGTGGCGTCGTCGTTCGGGTCGCCGGTGACCTGGGCCTCGACGGCGGCGACGATGCGCGGCAGCAGGCGGTCGTAGACGGCGGCGTCGGCGATCACGCGCTGCACGGAGATGCAGGACTGGCCGCCCTGGTAGTTGGAGAAGGTCGCGATGCGCTGCGCGGCCCGGTCCAGGTCCGCGTCGCTCGCCCAGTCGCCGAGGACGACGGCCGCGCCGTTGCCGCCCAGCTCCAGGGTGCAGTGCTTGCGCGGGACCGAGTCCATGATCGCGTAGCCGACGGTCTCGGAGCCGGTGAAGGAGATGACCGGCAGGCGCTCGTCCTGGACGAGGGCGGGCATGCGGTCGTTCGGCACCGGGAGGATGCTCCAGGAGCCGGCGGGCAGCTCGGTCTCGGCGAGCAGTTCGCCGAGGATCAGGCCGGAGAGGGGGGTGGCGGGGGCCGGCTTGAGGATGATGGGGGCGCCTGCCGCGATCGCGGGGGCGATCTTGTGGGCGCACAGGTTGAGCGGGAAGTTGAAGGGCGCGATGCCGAGGACGACGCCCTTGGGGAAGCGGCGGGTGAGGGCGAGCCGGCCCTGACCGCCCGCGTCGGTGTCCAGGCGCTGGGCCTCGCCGCCGTTGAAGCGGCGGGCCTCCTCGGCGGCGAAGCGGAAGACGGAGACGGCGCGGCCGACTTCGCCGCGGGCCCACTTGATCGGCTTGCCGTTCTCGGCGGAGATCAGGCGGGCGATCTCCTCGGTGCGCTCGGCCAGCCGGCGGCTGACGTGGTCCAGGGCGGCGGCGCGGCTGTGGGCGGGGGTGGCGGCGAACTCGTCCCGTACGGCGTACGCGGCGGCCACGGCCTCTTCCACCTGGGCGTCGGTCGGGAGGCTCACCGTGCCGACGTGGCTGCCGTCCCAGGGGGACGTGACGTCGAAGGCGGCGTCGCCGGTGGCCTGGCGGCCGGCGAGCCAGAAGGCGTGGGTGGAAGTCATCGTGAGTCCCGGCCCTTCCGCGTTGGGGGTGTGTACGGGTGCGTGTCTTGCGGGTCCACGGTAGGGCGGGGGGCCGTGGGGGGTGTTTGTCCGGGGTGTAGTGGTGGGGGTGGGTTGTTCGACGCAGTGGCCAGGTGGAGGTCGGCGGGATGTGCGGTGGGGGCGTTCTCGAACGCCGGGCGGGGCCTTACGACCCCGCGTCGGCCTGCCGCCCTCGGTCGGCCGAGACCCGGGCCACTTCGGCGTCGTACTGACCGGCGTCGAAGTGGAAGGCCGGCGGACGCACCCCGCCGTCGGGGACCTGCCAGTCGGACCACTCCACGATGCCTCCGTGCCGTTGCACGAACACCGAGAGACAACCGCAGCATCCGCCCGTGCACTCGGGCTCTCCCAGCACCACACGCTGCCCTCGCTCGGTCGCCCACAGGAGGCTGCGACCGTCGGCCGGCAGGATCTCGTGCGCCAACGGGCCGCGTCCGCCCTCGCCGACCGCCTCCGCGACCACGTCTTCGCCGTCGACCCGCACCTGCCACTGGGCGGCCCATCGGAGGCCCGGCGGCAATGCGCCGAGCTGGAGTCGATTGAGCATCCGCTCACTCTACGGGCGCGGCGGCCCGACGACTCGGGCCGCACGCACGGCGACACGGAAGTTCTAGTCGGTCGAGGTTGCCTTCAGAGCGAGCCACAGCTCCATCCGCACGTCCGGATCGTCCAGCGAGCGGCCCAGGATCTCCTCCACCCGCCGCATCCGGTAGCGGAGTGTGTGCCGGTGGACGCCGAGGTCGGCCGCCGCCGCGTCCCATTGGCCGTGGCGGGAGAGCCAGGCGCGCAGGGAGGCCACCAGGTCGCCGCGGCCGGTCGCGTCGTGGTCCCGCAGGGCCCGCAGGAGTCCGTCGGCGAAGGCGCGTACGGCGTCGTCGGCGAGGAGGGGGAGGACCGAGCCGGCCGCCAGGTGTTCGTGCTCCACGCAGACGCGTCCTCGGCGGCGGGCCACCGAGAGGGCCTGTTCGGCCTGTTTGTAGGCGGTGGACGCGGCGATGGGCCCGGAGGGCGCCGAGAGGCCGACGACCAGACCGTCGACGTCGCCGTTCGGCGTCGGTTCGGGCGCCGGGCGGGCGGTCTCCAGCGCCGTCGCGTACTCGGCGCAGGCGGCGACGGCCGCGCCCTGGTCCGTGGCCAGCACCACCAGCCGCTCGCCCTCGGGGACGACGAGCACCGCCTCGCCGGAGCGGGCGGCCGCCGACTCCACGACCTCGGCGAGCGCGCCGAGCGGGTCGCCGTCGGTGTCGGCGGCGGGTACGCGAGCCTGTGGACCGGCGTGCGCCCGTGCGGCGGACCCGGAGGCCCGCTCGGCGACGATGATCCGGAAGGGGGCGTCCAGCAGGCCGCCGTACAGGTCGCCGGCGACGGTGCGCGCGTGGTCGGGTTCGCCGGCCAGCAGCATGCGCAGGACCGCCGCGTCGATGCGCAGCCCGGCCTCGTGGAGCGAGCGCGAGCGTTCGGTGGTCAGGGTCAGCAGGGCGATGGCCGAGTGGACGGCGTACCGCTCGGCGGTGCCGGGGGCGGCGGCGGTGCCGACGGCGAGGGCGGAGCGGGGCCGGCGGGAGGTGCCGAGGGAGTGGAGTTCGACGCGGTCGGCGTTCTCCGGGTGGTCCGAGGACTCGGCTCCGCCGACGACGGAGGAGGCGGGGGCCGGGCGCTCCCGCAGCCGCTGGACGTCGGCCGTGAGGCGTGCGGCCCGGCGGCCGGCCCACTCCGGGGCCGCGGCGACGACGGCGCCCGAGGCGTCGTAGAGCGCCGCCCAGCCGTCGACCTGCGCGGCGAGCGCGGCCAGCAGCCCTTCGGGGCCGTCGGTGAGCGCCTTCCTGGTCAGTTCCCGCTGGGCCGCGAAGCCCGCCGTGACCGCCCGGTACTGGTCGGCGGCGATCGCGGCGGACACGGCCTTGCTGATGGCGAGGAAGGGGGTGCGGCGGGGCACCTCCAGCAGCGGCAGCCCTTCCCCCCGGGCCGCTTCGACCAGGGCCTCGGGGATCTCGTCGTAGTTGACGCCGACGGCGAAGCCGAGCCCCACCACTCCGGCACCGGCCAGCCGCTTCACGTACCGGTGCATCGCCTCGGGGTCCCCGGCGTCGAGCTTGAGCGCGGTGATCAGCAGCAGTTCCCCGCCCTCCATGTAGGGCACGGGGTCGGCGAGCTCGCTGACGTGGGCCCAGCGCACCGGCACGTCGAGGCGGTCCTCGCCCGCGCGCACGGTGAGCTTCAGCGCGGAGTGGTGGACGAGCGAGGCGAGCGTGGGGGGCATGGGGGCCTGGGCCTTCGGGTCTGCGTCGGTGGGAGGGGCGCGGTGGGCGTGCGGTGGGGCGTCGGTGATCTTTTGGCCGTCGCGTATGAACGGCCCGTGTCGATTCTGCCTCACTGTACGGTCCCCGGGTGCCCGCCCCGGACAGGTCACCCGCGCAGGTCCACCAGGAGCGGCGGCGTGTGCTCGCCCTCGACGCTGGTCAGTGACAGCACGGCGTGTCCGGCGGGCACGGTGTGCGCCAGCTCGGACGCCGACCAGCGCTCCCGTTCGACCTGGCGCACGGTCACCGCGTCCGTCGTGACCGCCTTGCCCGTCAGCAGCTTGCGCAGGG
This sequence comes from Streptomyces sp. M92, assembly GCF_028473745.1. Taxonomy (NCBI): domain Bacteria; kingdom Bacillati; phylum Actinomycetota; class Actinomycetes; order Kitasatosporales; family Streptomycetaceae; genus Streptomyces; species Streptomyces sp. M92. Next base: position 3,571,144 of record NZ_CP101137.1, on the reverse strand, counting down.
CGTGGAAGAGGCGGGTCATCGGCTGGTCGGCGAAGACGGTGTGCTTGGCCACTTCCGTCGTCTCGACCCACTCGGTGCCCCACGTCTGGGCGAATCGGCTGCCGTCCCAGGTCGAGACGCCGCAGAAGGCCATGCGGCAGCCGACCGCGCCGTACAGCGGCCCGTGCAGCGTCTCGGGGACCTCCCCGATGCTGCACAGAGTCAGCAGTACTCCCGCGTTCCGGGAGCGCAGCTGCTGGATGCGGCGTACCGACTCCACGGTGACTACACCGGTGGCGTCGTCCAGGACCAGGCAGGCGAAGTGCGGACGCCGGCTGTCCCGGACGATGTCGTGGAACTGGGCGAGGACCAGGCGGGTGAGCACGCGGCCCGCCTCCTCGTGGCCGTGCTCGGGCAGGTCGATCCGCACGCGCAGCGGGTGCTGGGCGACGGCCCGCAGCGAGAACGACCGGTCGGTGCCGCCGCCGAGGAAGTCCGCGAACACCGGCCGGTTCAGCAGAGCCAGCCGGTCGGCCAGGGCGCGGCCCGCGTCGCCCGGTGCGCCCGCCTGCCGGGCCCTCGCGTCCAGTTCCCGGCACAGGGCGTCCTCCCCGCTCGCGGCGAGTGTGTCCCTCAGCGGTGTCAGGGCGCTCTCCACACCCTCGAGCAGATCGCGCAGCTCGGGGAGGGAGGGGAAACGGCCGTACGCGGCCCGGAAGGGGGCGAGCAGCTGCACCAGCGCGGTGGACGCGAGCGGCGTCCCGACCGAGTCGAGGTCGCCCACGAGTGCCTCGGCGAGGATCGCGGCGGCCTGGTCCGGGTCGTCGGAGTCGGCATACGGATCGAGGGCGTACGCCGAGGCCGGGTCTCCCATCCGCACGATCACGTCGAAGGCGTCGTCGCTGCCCAGCCGGCCGCCGGCGGCGGACACGGCGACCACGGCGCAGCTCCCGGTGAGCGCCTGGAGCGCCAGCGCCTCGGTCACCGGTTCCACCAGGGTGCGGGTCTTTCCCGACCCGGACGGACCGACGGCGAGCAGGGAGGTGCCGAGCACGGCCGGGTCGAGGGCGGCCGCCGCGTCCCGGTACTGCAGCGGTGTCCGATCGGTGGACACCCAGCGGCCGATGCGCACCTGCCCGGTCAGCAGGTCGTGGCGGGCCCGCCGGGGCAGGTCCCGCGCTCCGGAGGGGTGGGTCCACGCCGCGCCGCGCCGGCGCAGGACGGTCTCACGGAATGCGGGCAGCGTCGCCTTTCGGCAAGCCGTGCTGAAGGCGTGCTCGACGCGGACGCAGTCGACGTCGTTCATGCGGTCGCCGGACACCTCGGCGGCGAGGACGTCGGCGGCCTCGTGCTGGCCGGCGTCGCGCAGGGCGGGCCAGTGCGAACGGGGACGGGCGGAGTCCGGTGCGCTGTCGACGGTGGCCCCCCCGCGCGGGCCCAGCCGCTGCTTCGCGTACGGCCACCAGTCTCCGAGCCGTGCGAAGGGCCACACGACGAGCAGTGCGACGAGTGTGTACACCGTGTTCGTGAAGAGGACGGAAGCCATCAGGTCGTAACTGTCCGTGATGAGTACGGTCAGCGAGAGCAGCGGGTCGACGAGGGGCACCGGGGACCACCCGGCGCCCGGGAAGGCGTCGGGGAAGACGAGGGCGAGGGCCACGAGGGCGAGCGCGGCGGTGGCCAGAACCCGCACGGGCGGGCGCAGGCGGCCGAAGTAGTGGCGGAGGATGGCGCGCCAGCTGCCGAGTCCGACCACCGCGAGGAAGAGCACGGTGAAGAAGACGCCGTCGTAGACGACGAGCGCGTCCCATCCCGGAAGCCGCACGGTCCGGCCCTCCACCGGCTTGGGCGCGGCCACCGAACCGCCCCACCACCAGCCGTCGGGCGTGAACATGCGCAGCAGCGCGCCTTTGTAGGGGAAGTAGCCACCGCTCCAGAAGGACCACACGACCAGCGCCAGGGCGAGCGGCACCAGCATGCCGGCGACCGTCACCGGGGCGAGCTTTTCCTTCGGCTCCTCGGGCGGGCGGTGGCCGTACCGCCAGATGCCGGGCCGGGTGGCGGGCCTGATCGCGTCGAGCCAGGCGGCGACGGCCGACGAGGGCGAGGGCGCCTGATGCGGCACGGGGGGCGGCGCCGAAGGGCGCGGTGGCGCCGACGGCACCTCGGGGGGCCCCGCCGGGCGCGGCACAGGATTCGCATGGGTGCCCCGCGCGTCCCGCATCCCGTCGCTGTCCATCGCCCTTTCCCCCTGACCAGCCGCTCCGACCACCGTCCGCGAGCCAATCTAACGCCCTCCCAGGGGGAGTTCACCGCTTACGCGGCCGGGCCCGTGCCGATGTGTCCACGGGCCGCCGCGTCCACCACATGTCCATCGCGGACAACGGGCACCGCGGACAACGCCCACATGGAGCATGCCCGCTCCCCCCTCCCGGTCCTAGCCTGCGAGAAAAGAAGGCAAGCGTCCGTAAGATCCCGCAGATCGCGCAAGACCCAGGAGCCCCCATGACCGCACTTGAGCAGGAGCGCCGCGTCGTCACCGCCATTCCCGGCCCGAAGTCGCAGGAGCTGCAGGCCCGCCGCACGGCCGTGGTCGCGCAGGGTGTGGGCTCCACGCTCCCGGTGTTCGTCACCCGCGCCGGCGGCGGCGTCATCGAGGACGTCGACGGCAACCGCCTGATCGACTTCGGTTCCGGCATCGCCGTGACCTCCGTCGGCGCCTCCGCCGAGGCCGTCGTACGCAAGGCGTCCGCGCAGCTCGCCGACTTCACCCACACCTGCTTCATGGTGACGCCGTACGAGGGCTACGTCGCCGTCGCCGAGGCGCTGGCCGAGCTGACCCCGGGCGACCACGCCAAGAAGTCGGCGCTGTTCAACAGCGGCGCCGAGGCGGTCGAGAACGCCGTCAAGATCGCGCGTGCTTACACCAAGCGGCAGGCCGTCGTCGTCTTCGACCACGGCTACCACGGCCGTACCAACCTCACCATGGCGCTGACCGCGAAGAACATGCCGTACAAGCACGGCTTCGGTCCCTTCGCGCCCGAGGTGTACCGCGTCCCGGTCGCCTACGGCTACCGCTGGCCGACCGGCGCCGAGAACGCCGGCCCGGAGGCCGCCGCCCAGGCGATCGAACAGATCAGCAAGCAGGTCGGCGCGGAGAACGTGGCCGCGATCATCATCGAGCCGGTGCTCGGCGAGGGCGGCTTCATCGAGCCGGCCAAGGGCTTCCTGCCCGCGGTCCGCCAGTTCGCCGCCGACAACGGCATCGTCTTCGTCGCCGACGAGATCCAGTCCGGCTTCTGCCGCACCGGCCAGTGGTTCGCCTGCGAGGACGAGGGCATCGTCCCGGACCTGATCACCACGGCGAAGGGCATCGCGGGCGGTCTGCCGCTCGCCGCCGTCACCGGCCGCGCCGAGATCATGGACGCCGCGCACGCGGGCGGCCTCGGCGGCACCTACGGCGGCAACCCGGTGGCGTGCGCGGGTGCGCTCGGCGCCATCGAGACGATGAGGGAGCTGGACCTCAACGCCAGGGCGAAGGACATCGAGGCGGTCATGAAGGCGCGCCTGTCCGCCATGGCCGAGAAGTTCGACGTCATCGGCGACGTCCGGGGCCGCGGCGCGATGATCGCGGTCGAGCTGGTCAAGGACCGTGCCACCAAGGAGCCGAACCCGGAGGTGACCGCCGCGCTGGCCAAGGCCTGCCACGCCGAGGGCCTGCTGGTCCTGACCTGTGGCACCTACGGCAACGTGCTGCGCTTCCTGCCCCCGCTGGTGATCGGCGAGGACCTGCTCAACGAGGGCCTCGACATCATCGAGCAGGCCTTCGCCCGCGTCTGAGCGAGCACCCCGGGAAGGGCGCCGGGCGCGCACGTGCGCGAGGACCCGAACGCGCATCTGAGCTGCGTTTCGCACGCCTGGTGCGGCGAACCGCAGAGCGTGTGAAGAACGTGTGCGGGGTGGATGGCAGGACGCCGATGGCCCTGTCCTCGGCCCACCCCCTGCCGTAGGTTCTACGCAGATGAGAGATACACCCGCCCACAGGGGACTGTGGGCGGATCTCAGGACGAGGCCTCCCCAGCTTCGGCCTGGTCGTGCCTCGCGCACACAACCGGAACCCTCGGGTTCCGGGTCTCCTCACCGATCGGACGGTCGCCCGCCCCAAACCCCCCGGGGCGCGCGGCGTTCCGGTCAGGACGGCCGCCTCGGCACCCGGGACGGTGGTTCACCGAAGGGCCGGCGCACTCCCCCCCTTGTGCCGGCCCTTCGGTGCGTCCGGCGGGCCTGCGAAGCTGGGCGCCATGCCGGTCTCCCCACCTCGCGCGCTGCCCGCCCTCCTCGCGCTGCCCGTCCTCCTCTTCTCGCTGATCACCTGGCAGGTCCTCGCCGACGGCCCGCTGATCGGCGTGGACGAGCGGCTGAGCCGTGCGCTCGTCCACCCCGACCGGCTCTCCGAGCTGCTGGCCGACCTCGGCAACGTGCCGGTCGCCGTGCCCGTCCTCGCCCTCGCGCTGGCGTACGTCGGGTGGCACGGGCGCGCCCATGGTGTGGACCACTGGTGGCTGCCTCCGCTGGCCGGGGCCGTGGCGATGGCCCTGGTGCCGGCGCTGGTCGCCCCGCTGAAGGCGTGGACCGACCGTCCCGGCACCCCGGCGGTGCCCCCGGCCGTCGGCTACTACCCCTCCGGCCACACCGCGACCGCGGTCGTCGCGTACGGCGCGGCGACGCTGCTGCTCCTGCCGCTGCTGCGCTCGCCGGCCGCCCGCCGGGTGCTGGTGGCGCTGTGCGCGGCCCTCGTCCTCGGCGCCTCCTACGGGCTGGTGCGCCGCGGCTACCACTGGCCGCTGGACGTGGTGGCGAGCTGGTGTCTGGGCGCGGTGCTGCTGGCCGGGGTCGCGCGGGTGGCCGGCCGCACCGCGCCGCCGGTCACCCGAAGTACGCGTCGAAGTTCTTCTGGAACTCCCAGTCCGAGTAGCGGTCCCAGTTGATCGACCAGGTCATCAGGCCGCGCAGGGCGGGCCAGGTGCCGTGGGTCTGGTACGAGCCGCAGTCGGTCTTCTTGGTCAGGCAGTTCAGGGCCTTGTTCACCTCGGCCGGGGGGACGTGGCCGTTGCCCGCGTTGGTGGAGGCGGGCATGCCGATGGCGACCTGGTCCGGGCGCAGGGGCGGGAAGACGTTGGCCGTGTCGCCCGCGACGGGGAAGCCGGTGAGGAGCATGTCCGTCATGGCGATGTGGAAGTCGGCGCCGCCCATGGAGTGGTACTGGTTGTCCAGGCCCATGATCGGGCCCGAGTTGTAGTCCTGGACGTGCAGCAGGGTCAGGTCGTCGCGCAGGGCGTGGATGACCGGCAGGTAGGCGCCCGCGCGCGGGTCCTGACCGCCCCACTTGCCGGTGCCGTAGTACTGGTAGCCGAGCTGGACGAAGAAGGTCTCGGGGGCCATCGTCAGCACGAAGTCGTCGCCGTACTGGGCCTTCAGCGTCTTCAGGGCCGAGATGAGGTTGACGATGACCGGCGTCTTCGGGTTCTTGAAGTCGGTGTCGTCGGCGTTCAGGGACAGCGAGTGGCCCTCGAAGTCGATGTCGAGGCCGTCGAGGCCGTACTCGTCGATGATCGCGGAGACGGACGAGACGAACTTGTCGCGGGCTGCGGTGGTGGTGAGCCGCACCTGGCCGTTCTGGCCGCCGATGGAGATCAGCACCTTCTTGCCGGCTGCCTGCTTGGCCTCGATCGCCGCCTTGAACTCGGCGTCGGACTCCACGTTCGGGCACTGAGTGACCGGGCAGCGCTCGAAGCGGATGTCGCCGGAGGTGACCGAGGTGGGCTCGCCGAAGGCGAGGTCGATGACGTCCCAGCTGTCGGGGACGTCGGCGAGGCGGGTGTAGCCGGAGCCGTTGGCGAAGCTGGCGTGGAGGTAGCCGACCAGGGCGTGGGCCGGCAGATCGGAGCCGCCGCCGTCCGGCTGCTCGGCGGTGGTCGCGGTGACCGTGGCCGAGCGCGCGGACTCCCCCGCGTCATTGAGCGCCGCGACCTGGAAGGCGTACGCCGTCGAGGGGGTCAGGCCGGTGACGGTGGTGGAGGTGCCGGTGACGGCGCGGACCCTGGTGCCGTCGCGGTAGACGGCGTAGCTCGTCGCGCCCGGGACGGGTGACCAGGACAGGGCGACGCTGGTGGAGGTGACCGAGCCGGTCGCCAGGCCTTCGGGGGCCGCCGGGGGCTGTCCCGTCTCCCCTCCCGGGCCGGTCAGCGAGATGTCGTCGGCGTGGTAGGCGCCGGTGCCGTACCAGCCGTGGGTGTAGATCGTGACGCGGGTGGTGGACGGGCCGGTGCGGAAGGTGGTCGTGAGCCGCTGCCAGTCGGGGGCGGACTGGGCCCAGGTGGAGACGTCGGTGGTGCCGGTGCCGCTCGCGCCGAGGTAGACGTAGGTGCCGCGGACGTGGCCGGTCAGCGTGTACTGGGAGTCCGGTTTCACGGTCACCGTCTGCGCGCAGCGGGCGTTGTCGGCGCCGGCCGGGGTGGCCTCGAGAGCCGCGGTGCCGCCGTGGACGGGCGAGGTCACCGTCTTGCCGGCCGTGCAGGTCCAGCCGTCGAGGCCGGACTCGAAGCCGCCGTTGCGGGCGAGGTCCGCGTCGGCCGCACGGGCGGCCGACGAGAGCGCGGTCATGCCGGACGCGGCGAGCGCGGCGGCGGTGAGCAGGGTGACGAGCGGGCGACGGGCGAGCGGTCTGGAGCGTTCCACAAGTGCCTCCGGACATGGGGGAGATGGGGAGGGTGGAGCGCGCCCAACTTGGTCCAGACCAATTCCGTTGTCAACCCCTCGCGCACCTCACCCGCCGCCGTCCTCCACCGCGAGAGCCGCCGCCGCCTCGTGCATCGCCAGTTCGAGGAGGGCCGGATCGGTGAGGGTGCCCGTCCCGTCGGGCGGGATCAGCCAGCGGATGCCGCCCGACGACAGGCCTGCGGGGTACGGCACCACGATCCAGGTACCGAGCCCGGCCGTCCGGACCCCGGTGCCCAGCCAGCGGGCCGCCGTGCCGGCCGGCACGAAGAAGCCCGTGCGCGCGTCGCCGAAGTCGACGAGCACCGGGCCCGGTTGGTCCAGGACGCGGGAGAGCACGTCGAGGGTCGGATAGCCGAGCCGGCTCGGCACGATGAGCACGTCCCAGGCCTTGCCGGCGGGCAGCAGCGCGACCCCTAGGGGGTTGCGCTCCCACTCCCGCCGGCAGGTCTCGGGATCCGGTGCGACGGATGCCAGCCACGCGACCGCCGTCTTCGCACCAGGCATATGAAGACCTCCCGTTCACTCGTGGACGCGGGGTGCGTCACGAGGGAGAGGGAGGTCTCCGGCGTGCATTACGCGGGTTGGGGCGCCTCGTTGGGGTGAACCGGGTCACACCCCGCGCCCGGGTTCAGCTGTCGAAGCCGAGCCCCAGTCTGTCCATCGTCCGCAGCCACAGGTTGCGCCGGCCGTCGTGCGCGTCCGCGCGGGCCAGCGACCACTTGGTGAGCGCGATGCCGGTCCAGGCGAAGGGCTCGGGCGGGAACGGCAGCGGCTTCCTGCGGACCATCTCCAGTTCGGTGCGCTCGGTGCGCTCCCCCGACAGCAGGTCGAGCATCACCTCGGCGCCGAACCGGGTCGCGCCCACACCGAGGCCGGTGTACCCGGCCGCGTACGCCACCTTCCCCTGGTGGGCGGTGCCGAAGAACGCCGAGAAGCGGGAGCAGGTGTCGATCGCGCCGCCCCAGGCGTGGGTGAAGCGGACGCCCTCCAGCTGCGGGAAGCAGGTGAAGAAGTGCCCGGCGAGCTTGGCGTACGTCTCCGGGCGGTCGTCGTACTCGGCGCGCACCCGACCGCCGTAGGGGTAGACGGCGTCGTAGCCGCCCCACAGGATCCGGTTGTCGGCGGAGAGCCGGAAGTAGTGGAACTGGTTGGCGCTGTCGCCGAGTCCCTGCCGGTTCTTCCAGCCGATGGAGTCCAGTTGCGCGTCGGTGAGCGGCTCGGTCATCAGGGCGTAGTCGTAGACCGGGACGGTGTACGAGCGCACCCGCCTGACCAGGTTCGGGAAGATGTTGGTGCCGAGCGCCACCGTGCGGGCGCGGACGCCGCCGTACGGGGTGCGTACGGCCATGCCGGCGCCGTACTGCCGCAGGGTCAGCGCCGGGGTGTTCTCGTAGACGCGGACGCCGAGGCCGAGGCAGGCCCGTTTGAGGCCCCAGACGAGCTTGGCGGGGTTGACCATGGCCACGCCCCGGCGGTCCCACAGTCCGGCGCGGAAGGTCGGGGAGTCGACCTGTTCCCGTACGGCCTCGGCGTCCAGGTACTCCACGCCGTCGGCCAGACCCTTGCCGCTGATCTCCTGGTACCAGTCCTTCAGCTCCCGGGCCTGGTACTCCTCGGTCGCCACGTCGATCTCGCCGGTCCGCTCGAACTCGCAGTCCAGGGAGTACCGGGCGACCGCCTCCTCGATGGCGTCGAGGTTGCGGGCGCCCAGCTCCTCCAGCCGGTGGATCTCGTCGGGCCAGCGGGTGAGGCCGTTGGAGAGGCCGTGGGTGAGGGAGGCGGCGCAGAAGCCGCCGTTGCGGCCGGAGGCGGCCCAGCCCACCTCGCGGCCCTCCAGCAGCACCACGTCCCGCCCCGGGTCGCGCTCCTTGGCGATCAGCGCGGTCCACAGTCCGCTGTACCCGCCGCCGACGACCAGCAGGTCGCAGGTGTCGGGGCCGGTGAGGGCGGGCTGCGGGCGGGGGCGGCCGGGGTCGTCCAGCCAGTACGGGACCGGCTGGGCGTCGGAGAGGGATTTCGTCCAGTCGTTGCTGCGGCTCATGGCGCTCGGGGCCATGATTTCAACTCCCTACGAATACACAGATGTGCTGCATGCCTTGCGGCGGTTTCGGCGGTTGCCGACGACCATGGAGGCCAGGACGAACAGTACGGCGATCACGAACATGGCCGTACCGATGACGTTGATCTGGACGGGCGTGCCGCGCTGGGCCGATCCCCACACGAACATGGGGAAGGTGACGGTGGAGCCCGCGTTGAAATTGGTGATGATGAAATCGTCGAAGGAGAGCGCGAAGGCGAGCAGCGCGCCGGCGGCGATTCCGGGGGCGGCGATGGGCAGGGTGACCCGGACGAAGGTCTGGAAGGGACCGGCGTACAGGTCCTGCGCGGCCTGCTCCAGCCTCGGGTCCATCGACATCACGCGTGCCTTGACGGCCGTCACGACGAAGCTGAGGCAGAACATGATGTGGGCGATCAGGATCGTCCAGAAGCCCAGCCGGGCACCCATGTTGAGGAACAGGGTGAGCAGCGAGGCGGCCATCACGACTTCGGGCATCGCCATCGGCAGGAAGATCAGCGAGTTGATCGCGCCGCGCGCCCGGAAGCGGTAACGGACCAGCGCGAAGGCGATCGCCGTGCCCAGCGCGGTGGCGCCCAGCGTCGCCCAGAGGGCGATCTGGAGACTGATCGACAGGGAGCCGCACAGTCCGGAGACGCCGCAGGGATCTTTCCAGGCGTCCGTGGAGAACTGCTGCCATTCGTAGTTGAAGCGCCCGTTCGGTTTGTTGAACGAGAAAATCGTGACGATGACGTTGGGCAGCAGGAGATAGGCGAGCGTCAGCAGTCCGGCGATGACGACCAGATTGCGCTTGAGCCAGTTGACGAAGGTCATTTAAACCAGATCCTCCGTGCCGGACTTGCGGATGTAGAAGGTGACCATGGCGAGGATCGCGGCCATCAGGACGAAGGAGAGCGCCGCCGCCGTCGGATAGTCCAGCACCCGCAGGAACTGGGACTGGATCACGTTTCCGATCATTCCGGTGTCCGCCGATCCCAGCAGGGAGGCGTTGACGTAGTCGCCGGTGGCCGGGATGAAGGTCAGCAGGGTGCCGGAGACGACACCGGGCATCGACAGCGGGAAGGTGACCTTGCGGAAGACCGTGGAGGGCCTCGCGTACAGGTCGCCCGCCGCCTCGTGCAGCCGTCCGTCGATGCGCTCCAGCGACGTGTACAGCGGCAGGATCATGAAGGGGAGGAAGTTGTACGTCAGACCGCAGACCACCGCGAGCGGTGTGGCCAGCACACGGTCGCCGGCCGTCCAGCCGAGCCAGCTGGTGACGTCCAGGACGTGCAGCGTGTTCAGCACCCCGACGACCGGGCCGCCGTCCGCGAGGATCGTCTTCCAGGCCAGGGTGCGGATCAGGAAGCTGGTGAAGAACGGCGCGATCACCAGGATCATGATCAGGTTCCGCCAGCGGCCCGCGCGGAAGGCGATCAGGTAGGCGAGCGGGTAGCCGAGCAGCAGGCACAGCACGGTGGCGGAGGCGGCGTAGGCGACCGAGCGCAGGAACTGCGGCCAGTACTCGGACACCGCGTCCCAGTAGGTCACGAAGTGCCAGGTGACCTTGTATCCCTCCTCCAGCGAGCCCGTCTGCACGGACGTGGAGGCCTGGTAGACCATCGGCGCCGCGAAGAAGACGACCAGCCACAGGATGCCGGGCAGCAGCAGCCAGTACGGCGTCCAGCGGCCCCGCTTGCGCGGGGGCTTCCGCTCCGGGGCGGGCGGGGAGAGCGGCGGTGGCGCCTCGGTGAGGGTGGACATCAGGCGGCCTCGCCCTCGGCCACACCGGCGTCGATGTCCTGGGCCGCGTCGAGGCCGAAGGTGTGCGCCGGGTTCCAGTGCAGGACGACGTCGGCGCCGGGGGCGAGGCGGGCGTCGCGGTCGATGTTCTGGGCGTACACCTCGAACTCGGGGCAGGCCGCGCAGTCCACGACGTACTGCGTGGAGACGCCGATGAAACTGGTGCTGCTGATCTTGCCGGTGATGCGGTTGCGGCCCTCGGGAATGGAGCCGGCCTCGTCGGCGTGGGCGATGCTGATCTTCTCGGGGCGTACGCCGACCAGGACCTTGTCGCCGGCCCGGGAGGGTGCGGAGCAGCGGGCGCCGGGCAGGACCAGCTTGTCGCCGGCCGCCTTCACCGCTACGTCGTCACCGCTGCGGGTGTCGACCTCGGCCTCGATGAGGTTGGAGGTGCCGAGGAAGTTGGCGACGAACGTGGTCCGCGGGTTCTCGTACAGGTCGGCGGGCGCGCCCAGCTGCTCCACCCGGCCCCCGTTCATCACGGCGACCTGGTCGGCCATGGTCATGGCCTCCTCCTGGTCGTGGGTGACGTGCACGAAGGTGATGCCGACCTCGGTCTGGATGCGCTTGAGCTCCAGCTGCATCTGGCGGCGCAGCTTGAGGTCGAGGGCGCCGAGCGGTTCGTCGAGGAGCAGCACCTTGGGGTGGTTGATCAGGGCGCGGGCCACCGCGACGCGCTGCTGCTGGCCACCGGAGAGCTGGTGCGGCTTCTTGCGCGCCTGCTCGCCGAGCTGGACCAGGTCGAGCATCTCCCCGACCTGCTTCTTCACGCTCTTGATGCCACGTCGGCGCAGGCCGAAGGCCACGTTCTCGAAGATGTCGAGGTGCGGGAAGAGGGCGTAGGACTGGAAGACCGTGTTGACAGGCCGTTTGTACGGCGGCAGCGCGGTCACGTCCTGGTCGCCGAGGTGGACGGTGCCGCTGGTGGGCTCCTCCAGTCCGGCGATCATGCGCAGGGTGGTGGTCTTGCCGCAGCCGGAGGCGCCGAGCAGGGCGAAGAAGGAGCCCTGGGGCACGGTCAGGTCGAGCGGGTGCACGGCGGTGAAGGAGCCGTAGGTCTTGCTGATGCCGGAGAGGCGGACGTCCCCGCCGTGCTCCGTGGAGTCTGTGGTGGTCTTCATCGTCGTCACGCCCCAGTGAGCTTCGCGAACTTCTCTTCGTAGGCCGTCTCTTCCTTCTGGCTCAGTGAGCGGAAGGCGCGGGAGAGGGCCTGCATGTCCTTGTCGGGAATGATCAGCGGATTGTTCGCCGCGTCCTCGTCGATCTTCGCGAGCTCGTCCTTCACCCCGTCCACGGGACAGACGAAGTTGATGTAGGCGGCGAGCTGCGCGGCGGGCCCCGGCTCGTAGTAGTAGTCCATGAGCCGCTCGGCGTTGGTCTTGTGACGCGCCTTGTTGGGGACCAGCATGTTGTCGCTGGACGTGATGTAGCCGCTGTCCGGGATGACGAAGTCGACGTCCGGGTTGTCCGCCTTGAGCTGGACGACGTCCCCGGCCCAGGCCAGACAGGCCGCGAAGTCGCCCTTGTTGATGTCGGCGGTGTAGTCGTTGCCGGTGAAGCGGCGTATCTGGCCGCTGTCGACGCCCTTCTGCAGCCGGGCGATCGCCGCGTCGTAGTCGTCGTCGGAGAAGCGGGCCGGGTCCTTGCCCATGTCGAGCAGCGTCATGCCGACGGTGTCGCGCATCTCGGTGAGGAAGCCGACCCGCCCCTTGAGCTTCGGGTTGTCGAGCAGGTCGGAGACCGACTTCACCTCGACGCCGTCCAGCGCCTTCTTGTTGTAGGCGATGACGGTCGCGATGCCCTGCCAGGGGTAGGAGTAGGCGCGGCCCGGGTCCCAGTCGGGGTCGCGGAACTGCGGCGACAGGTTGGCGAAGGCGTGCGGCAGGTTGGCCGGGTCCAGTTTCTGGACCCAGCCCAGGCGGATCAGCCGGGCGGCGAGCCAGTCGGTGAGCACGATGATGTCGCGCCCGGTCTCCTGGCCCGCGGAGAGCTGCGGCTGGATCTTGCCGAAGAACTCGCTGTTGTCGTTGATGTCCTCGGTGTACTTGACCTTGATGCCGGTGCGCTTGGTGAACGCCTCCAGCGTCGGGTGCCGCCGGCCGCTCTCGTCGATGTCCATGTACTCGGTCCAGTTGGAGAAGGAGACCTCCTTCTCCTCCTTGGACCGGTCGTCGGAGGAGACACTGCCCTCGGTCTTGCCGGCTGGCGGGATGCCGCAGGCGCTCAGCGTGCCGAGTCCGCCGGCCGCGAGCGCGCCGCCCGCGGAGGCGCGCAGCAGTGAGCGGCGGGTGAGGGCGGCCCTGCCGCTGGTGAAACTGCGCCGCATGGCGGCCACTTGGGCCGGTGACAGGCGGTCGGGCTCGTACTGCTCCATGCGCGTGGTTGCCCTTTCGGGTCGGTCGGCCGTGGTCGGCGGCCTCTCGTCGTGACTATCGGTCCCCGAAGACGGTGCGGTGCCAGTCCTTGGCCGCCACCGCGGTGTTGTCGAACATGACGTGCTTGACCTGCGTGTACTCCTCGAAGGAGTAGGCGGACATGTCCTTGCCGAAGCCGGACGCCTTGTACCCGCCGTGCGGCATCTCGCTGATGATCGGGATGTGGTCGTTGACCCACACACAGCCCGCCTTGATCTCGCGGGTGGCGCGGTTCGCCCGGTACACGTCCCGGCTCCAGGCGGAGGCGGCGAGCCCGTACGGCGTGTCGTTGGCCAGCCGGATGCCCTCGTCGTCGGTGTCGAAGGGCAGCACGACCAGGACCGGCCCGAAGATCTCGGACTGGACGACCTCGCTGTCCTGCGCCGCGTCGGCGATGAGGGTGGGCCGGTAGTAGGCGCCGTCCTTCAGGTCGCCCTGCGGTGCCTCGCCGCCGCACACCACGCGCGCGTAGGAGCGGGCCCGGTCGACGAAGCCGGCGACGCGGTCCCGCTGGACGTGGCTGACCAGGGGGCCGAGGTCGGTGCCGGGGGCGAAGGGGTCGCCGACGCGGACGGTGTCCATGAGGGCGGCGGTCTTCTCGACGAACGCGTCGTACAGGGGCCGCTGCACGTACGCGCGCGTGGCGGCCGTGCAGTCCTGGCCGGTGTTGATCAGCGCGCCCGCGACCGCGCCGTGGACGGCCGCGTCGAGGTCGGCGTCGTCGAAGACCAGGAAGGGCGCCTTGCCGCCGAGCTCCAGGTGGAGGCGCTTGACGGTGGCGGTGGCGACCTCGGCGACCCGCTTGCCGACGGCGGTGGAGCCGGTGAACGAGGTCATGGCGACGTCCGGGTGGCCGACCAGGTGCTCGCCCGCCTCCCCGCCCGTGCCGGTGACGATGTTGACGACACCGTCCGGGATGCCGGCCTCGGTGGCGGCCTGGGCGAACATCAGGGAGGTCAACGGGGTGATCTCGGCGGGCTTCAGCACGATGGTGTTGCCCGCGGCGATCGCCGGGAGGATCTTCCAGGCGGCCATCTGGAGGGGGTAGTTCCAGGGTGCGATGGACCCGACGACGCCGATCGGCTCGCGGCGCACGTACGAGGTGTGGTCGCCGGAGTACTCCCCCGCCGACTGGCCCTGGAGGTGCCGGGCGGCGCCCGCGAAGAAGGCCGCGTTGTCGATGCTGCCCGGCACGTCGAACTCGCGGGTCAGCTTCAGCGGCTTCCCGCACTGCAGCGACTCCGCGCGGGCGAATTCCTCGGCGCGGTCGGCGAGGACGGCGGCGAACCGGTGCAGGGCGTCGGAGCGCTCGCCCGGGGTGGCGCCGGCCCAGCCGGGGAACGCCTCCCGCGCGGCGGCGACGGCCGCGTCGACGTCGTCGGGACCGGCGAGTGCGTAGGTGAGGACCTCGTCGCCGGTCGCCGGGTCGACGACGGTGTGCGTGCGTCCGGAGGTGCCCCTCGTCAGACGGCCCGCGATGTACTGGGCCCCGTCCGCGAAGCGGTCCTGGGCCGGGAATCGGTCCGGGGTGTCGTTGCCCGGGTTGTGCATGTCGGCTCTCCTCGGTCTCCCCAGGTACGGGGGCCGGCGTGGCTCAGGCTCGATGTGAGTGCCGATCCTGACAGAGCACTGGGCCACCAACAAGTGATTCCGTTGTTGCCATTTGGTTACGCGACGGAATCTGTCGACCAGGTGTCGAGTCGCCACGGAAAAGGCCGGACGGAGTGTCAGTGGCGCGTGCCAGACTGGCGTGCATGGAGAAGATCACGGGGGACAGCAGAGAGGCGCTGGTCGGGCGGGTCCGGGCCGGCGAGCGGATCAAGTACCTCTGCTTCTGGGGCCACCGGCCGCGCCCCGACGGCCGGATCGGCCCGAGCTGTCTGAGCCAGTGGTGGCCGTCGCCGTTCACCGTGGCCGGGGTGGAGTACGCGACCGCCGAGCACTGGATGATGGCGGGCAAGGCCAGGCTCTTCGGCGACGCGGAGGCGGAGCGCCGGGTGCTGGCGGCGGAGCATCCGGCCGAGGCCAAGAAGGCGGGGCGGCTGGTGCGCGGCTTCGACGAGGCGGTGTGGGAGCGGGAGCGCTTCCCGGTCGTCGTCGAGGGCAGCGTCCACAAGTTCGCCTCGGACCCCGCGCTGCGCGGGTTCCTGCTGAACACGGGCGACCGGGTGCTGGTGGAGGCGAGTCCCGTGGACCGGGTGTGGGGCATCGGCCTGGCCGTGGACGACGAGGCGGCGACGGACCCGGAGCGGTGGCGGGGGCCGAATCTGCTGGGGTTCGCGCTGATGGCGGCGCGGGAGCGGCTGCGCGAAGGCGGCTGACGCCGGCCGGACGGACCGTCGGGCGTCAGCCGCCGAGCCGCTCAGCCCTGCGCCTGCGCCTGCGCCTGGGCCGCCACGGAGACCGCCGCCGGGCGCGGGGCGCCGTAGTAGGGGTCCTCGTACTCCGAGTCCTCGTTGATCGCGGCGATGATGCCGACGGCGATCAGGGCCATCACGGCGATGCCGAGGACGATGCCGATGATGCCCATGATGAAGCCGGCCTGGGCCTGTCCGTGGTTGTTGGCCTCGCCGCGCTCGGCCTTGCGGCGCCCCTTGACGCCGAAGACCACGGCGAGGATGCCGAGCACCAGCGAGACGATGCCGTAGGCGCAGAACATGCAGCAGGCCAGGATGCCGAGCACCATCGCCGCCGTGCCCATGCCGTTCTGCGGGGGCAGCGGGGCGGCGCCCCAGCCGTAGCCGCCCTGGGGATAGGCGGGGTAGCCGTACCCGCCCGGGACACCCGGGCCGCCGGGCGCGATCGGCGGTGGCGGCACCGCGGAGCCGGGCGGAGGGAAGCCGGCGGCGGGCATCGAGACGACGGTGGCCTGGTCGTGCACGGACGGCGGCTGCGCGGACGGCGGCGGCTGCCAGGGCGGCACGTCGCCGGCGGCGGGCGGGGCCGGCTGCTGCGGCGCTCCCGTCGCGGCGTCACGGTTCTTGTCCAGCGAAGGCCCGCTCTCCGGGGGCGCCCAAGGATCGTTGGCGCCGTTGGAGTCCCCGCCCGGCCGTATCGCGTCCGTCATTTTTCCGTCCCCCTGGGTCGATCGTGCCCGTCATGCTACGGGCCCTGCCCGCCCGGCGTGAGACCGGCCTACGATGATCCCCGTACCACCGATCAGCCGATCACCCGCGTCCCGCCGCCACCCGCGCGGCCCGGGGCGCCGTCCGGGGAGGAACCCTTGACCGAGCACCTCGTCGACCCCGCCGTCCCGCGCGATCTGCACGCCTTCATCGCCGGGCTGCCCAAGGCCGAACTGCACGTCCACCACGTCGGCTCCGCCTCCCCGCGCATCGTCTCGGAACTGGCCGCGCGCCACCCCGACTCCAAGGTCCCCACCGACCCCGAGGCCCTGGTCGACTACTTCACCTTCACCGACTTCGCGCACTTCATCGACGTGTACCTGTCCGTCGTCGACCTGATCCGCACCCCCGAGGACGTCCGGCTGCTGACGTACGAGGTGGCCCGGGACATGGCCCGGCAGCAGGTGCGGTACGCCGAGCTGACCATCACCCCGTTCTCGTCCACCCGGCGCGGCATCGACGAGGGCGCCTTCATGGACGCGATCGAGGACGCCCGCAAGGCGGCGGAGTCCGAATTCGGGACCGTACTGCGCTGGTGCTTCGACATCCCGGGCGAGGCCGGTCTGGAGTCCGCCGAGGAGACGGCGCGGCTCGCCACCGACGACCGGCTGCGCCCGGAGGGCCTGGTCTCCTTCGGGCTCGGCGGACCCGAGATCGGGGTGGCCCGGCCGCAGTTCAAGCCGTACTTCGACCGCGCGATCGCCGCCGGGCTGCACTCGGTGCCGCACGCCGGCGAGACCACCGGCCCGCAGACGGTGTGGGACGCGCTCACCGATCTGCGCGCCGAGCGCATCGGGCACGGCACCAGCTCCGCCCAGGACCCGAAGCTGCTGGCGCACCTCGCCGAGCACCGCATCCCCCTGGAGGTCTGCCCGACCTCCAACATCGCCACCCGCGCGGTGCGCACCCTGGACGAGCACCCGATCAAGGAGTTCGTGCGCGCCGGGGTGATCGTGACGATCAACTCCGACGACCCGCCGATGTTCGGCACCGACCTGAACAACGAGTACGCCGTCGCCGCCCGGCTCCTCGACCTCGACGAACGGGGCCTCGCCGACCTGGCGAAGAACGCGGTCGAGGCGTCGTTCCTGGACGCGCCGGGCAAGGCGCGGATCAGGGACGAGATCGACACGTACACCTCCGCCTGGCTCGCCTCCTGAACCGGGTGCCCGCCATGAGTCCCGCACGCGACCTGACCGCCGTGGCCCACCGCGGCGACCCGTACCGGTACCGCGAGAACACTCTGGACTCGCTGCGCGCCGCGCTCGACCGCGGCGCGGACGCGGTCGAGACCGACGTACGGCTCACCCGTGACGGCGTCCCCGTGCTGCTGCACGACGAGACGCTGAAGCGGCTGTGGGGGCACGACCGGCCGCTGCGGTCCCTGTCGGCCGAGGAGGTGCGCGGGCTGACGGCGGGCAGGGTGCCGACGCTCGCCGAGGCCCTTGCCGCGACCGACGGCAGCCGGCTGATGCTGGACCTGCCGGGCGGTCCGGGCGAGCGGGCGGTGCGGCGCGTCGTGGACGTCGTCCGGGAGTGCGGGGCCCAGGACCGCGTGTACTACACGGCGGGCCCCGCGGCCATGCTCGCCGTGCGCGCCGCCGACCCCGCCGCCGAGATCGCCATGACCTGGACGACGGCGGCACCGCCGCGGCCCGCGCTGCTCGCGGCGGTGCGGCCGAAGTGGCTGAACTACCGGTTCGGGCTGGTGAACAAGGTCCTGGCCGAGCGGGTCCACGGCGACGGCTGCCTGCTGTCGGTGTGGACCCCGGACACCCGGCGCTCCATGCGCCGGCTGATCGCGCTGGGCGTCGACTCGATCACCACCAACCGCATCGACACGCTGTGCGCGCTGCGCGACGGCAACGGGGCCGTCCAGGCCCCGTAAGGGAGGCCCCGCACAACACGCCTTCGCCGTAAGGGAGTTCCCTGATTCCGGCTACGGGGCGGGCGCCCTACTCACCGACGATCCGCCACGGGGCGCGACGCACAAGGATGATCAACGATCCTTCCCGCCGCAACCGCCTTCCCCTGGAGCAGTCGATGCGTGCCCGAACCTCCTCCGTCCTCGCCGCTTCCCTCGTCCTCGCCCTGGCCGCCGGCCCGTCGGCGGTCCCGGCGTTCGCCTCGCCGCCCGCCACGGCCGCCGGCTCCGTCGACCAGCGCGGGCCGGACGAGAAGGCACTGCGCGACGCGCTCTCCGCCGTCCCGAACCGGCACGCCACGGCCGCCCTCGTGCGGGTCGGCGGCCCCGACGGCGACTGGCACGGCAGCGCGGGCGTGCGCGACCTGGCCAGTGACCGGCCGGCACACCCCCATGCCCGCTTCCGGGCCGGTTCGGTCACCAAGGTCGTCACCGCCGCCACCGTCCTGCGGCTCGCGGCCCAGGACGAGATCGACCTGGACGCGCCGGTGCAGGGCTACCTCCCCGACCTGTTCACGCCGGAGTTCGAGCAGCCGATCAGCGTGCGCCAACTGCTGAACCACACCAGCGGCATCAAGCCGGGTGACGGTCTCGGCGACGACTTCGCGGAGGTGTACGCCAACCGTTTCGAGACCCTCACCCCGCAGCGGGTCGCGGCGTCGGCGATCGCCAAGGGACCGGAGGAGTTCATCCCGGGGACGCGGCAGCAGTACCTGAACATCAACTACACGATTCTCGGCCTGCTGATCGAGAAGGTGACGGGGCACTCGTACTCCTCCGTGGCCACGCGCCTGGTCCTGCGCCCGGCCGGCATGCACCACACGTACTTCCCCGGCACCGACCCCCGCGTCCGGGGCCCGCACAACCGGGGCTACCAGGCGGTGGAACAGCCGGACGGCACGGTGAAGCTGCTCGACGTGACCGAGTGGAACCAGGCGGACCGCTGGGCGGCCGGCGACATGATCTCCACCACCGCCGACCTGGAGAAGCTTCTCACCAAGCTGTTCCGGGGAAAGATCGTGCCGCAGCCGGAGCTGGAGGAGATGTTCACGACCCCGGCAGGTGTTTCGGGCGCGCGGCGCAGCGCGGGGCTGGAGTACAAGGAAGTCGACGGCGAGATCTTCTGGGGCAAGTCGGGGTCCCGCTACGGGTACAGCGCCCTCATCGGCGGCACCCGCGACCTGAGCCGCACGCTGGTCTACTCGGTCAACGCCACGGACGCCAAGAGCGCGGAGCAGAACCCGGTCCTCGACGCGATCACCGCGGCCGCCCTGAAGTAGCCCCCGTCACGCGCCGCGCCCCGTCAGCCGCCGCGCCACCGCATGCGCCCCGACCGTCGCCGCGCCCGCGAAGCCGAGCCCGAAGGCGAGGTCGCGCGGGCGCGTGGCGCGCAGGACGCCGGCGCGGCGCAGCCGGTGGCGGGCCCAGAGCGTGAACGGCACGACGACGAGCGGCGAGGTCGCGGACCCGGGCGTGTAGCCGCGTACCGCCGCCGCCTGGGCGAGGTGGACCAGGCCGTGCAGACCGAAGGCGGTCAGCGCCGTCTGGTACGCGGCCGACCGGCCTCCGGTGAGCCGTCCCGCGGCGGACGCGGCGGCCACGGCGGCGGCCATCGCCCCGACCGCCACCGCGAACTCGCGCCCGTCGACCGAACCGGCCCGCCGCCACACGGCCTGAGGCACGGCGGGGAACCGCTCACGCAGGGCGGGCAGCTCCCGCCGCCACCATCCCGGCACGGTCGCCAGTTCCTCGGCGTCGTGCAGCGCCCAGGCGGCCAGCAGCCCGAGCGTGACCGCCGCACCCACCTTTTCATCGTCCGGTGAATTCGTCACGCCGGTCAGTCTCCTACACCCCGACGATCCCGTTCCACCGCTTCGCGAACTCCGACCGCTCCCCGGCCGCGATGTCCCGCGCGATGGCGAGCCGTTCGCGCATCGCCGCGTCCGGGAAGATCAGCGGGTCCTCGGCCAGCGCGGCGGTCTCCTCGTCGCCGGAGGAGGCGAGCACGTCCCGGGCGGCGGGGACGGGACAGACGTAGTTGACCCACGCGGCCAGCTCGGCGGCGACCTCCGGTTGGTAGTAGAAGTCGATCAGCCGCTCGGCGTTGGTCTTGTGGCGGGCCAGGTTGGGGATCATCAGGGACTCCGACCACAGCTCGGCGCCCTCCTCGGGCACGACGAACTCGATGTCCGGGTCGTCCGCCTGGAGCTGGATCACGTCACCGGAGTAGGCCTGGCAGGCCAGGACGTCACCGCTGGAAAGGTCCTTGATGTAGTCGTTGCCGGTGAAGCGGCGGACCTGACCCTTGGCCACCTGCTTGTCCACCTGGTCGCACATCGTGTGGAAGTCGTCCGCCGTCCAGTCGGTGATGTCGACGCCGTTGCCCTGCATCAGCAGCGCGAACGCCTCGTCCATGCCGGACAGCAGGGTCACCCGGCCCCTGAGGTCGTCCGCCCACAGGTCGGAGACGTGCCGGACCTCCCGGCCGAGCCGGCGGCGGTTGTAGGCGATGCCGGTGATGCCGGACTGCCAGGGCACGGTGAACTTCCGGCCCGGGTCGAAGGCGGGCGAACGCAGCAGCGGGTCCAGGTACTCGGTGACGTTCGGCTGGCGGGAGCGGTCCATCTCCTGCACCCAGCCGAGCCGTACGAACCGCCCGCACATCCAGTCGCTGATGACGATCAGGTCGCGGTCGACGGGCTGGTGGTTCATCAGGGACGGGCTGATCTTGCCGAAGAACTCGTCGTTGTCGTTGATCTCCTCGATGTACTCGACGGAGATGCCCGACTCCTTCTCGAACGCCTCCAGCGTGGGCCGCCGGTTCGGACGCTCGTCGTCGGTGTCAATGTACAGCGGCCAGTTCGCCCAGGTCAGCCGCCTCTCGGTGGCGGACCGGTCGGTGGCGGCGCGGTCGCCCGGTGCGACGTAGGCGGCCGGTACGCCGCAGCCGGCCAGTGCGCCGAGCGCGGCGGAACCGCCCAGGCCGCGCAGCAGGGTACGGCGGGACAGGGACAGCGAGGGCGTCTTCGGGAGCGGGGGCATGGCCGCAGGATGCCGGGCCCGCGCTCACCGGGACAATCGACGCTGCGTCGAGCGGGTCCGGCCAGGCCCGACACCCTGTCGACCGGGGCGAGTTCACGCCTTCGCCCTGCACGCGGCGCGGCCCCGGACGGAAGGGTTCCCGTCCGGGGCCGCACACGTGGAGCCGGGTCCGTCACGCGTCCAGCGACGTCATCACGTGCTTGATCCGGGTGTAGTCCTCGAAGCCGTAGCCCGACAGGTCCTTGCCGTAGCCGGACTTCTTGAAGCCGCCGTGCGGCATCTCGGCGACCAGCGGGATGTGGGTGTTGATCCACACGCAGCCGAAGTCGAGCCGCTTGGACATCCGCATGGCGCGGCCGTGGTCCTTGGTCCACACCGAGGAGGCGAGGGCGTACTCGACGCCGTTGGCCCACTCGACCGCCTGGTCCTCGTCGCGGAAGGACTGGACGGTGATGACGGGGCCGAAGACCTCCTTCTGGATGATCTCGTCGTCCTGCTTGAGGCCGGAGACGACGGTCGGGGCGTAGAAGTAGCCCTTGTCGCCGACCCGGTGGCCGCCCGCCTCGACCTTGGCGTGGGCGGGCAGGCGCTCGATGAACCCGGTGACCTGCTCGAGCTGGTTCGGGTTGTTGAGCGGGCCGTACAGGACGTCCTCGTCGTCCGGCATACCGGTCTTGATCTCGGACGCGGCCTTCGCGAGCGCGCTCACGAACTCGTCGTGGACCGACTCGTGGACCAGCACGCGGGTGGCGGCGGTGCAGTCCTGGCCCGCGTTGAAGTAGCCCGCCTCCGAGATGCCCTCGACGGCCTTGGGGATGTCGGTGTCCTCGAAGACCACGACCGGCGCCTTGCCGCCGAGCTCCAGGTGGACCCGCTTGAGGTCCTTGGACGCCGACTCGGCGACCGACATGCCCGCCCGCACCGAGCCGGTGATGGAGGCCATCGCCGGGGTCTCGTGCTCGACCATCAGGCGGCCGGTGTCGCGGTCGCCGCAGACGACGTTGAAGACGCCCTTGGGCACGATCGAGCCGATGATGTCGGCCATCAGGGCCGTCGAGGCGGGGGTGGTGTCGGACGGCTTGAGGACGACCGTGTTGCCCGCGGCGAGGGCCGGGGCGAACTTCCACACGGCCATCATCATCGGGTAGTTCCACGGCGCGACCTGCGCGCAGACGCCGATCGGCTCGCGGCGGATCATGGAGGTCAGGCCCTCCATGTACTCACCGGCGCTGCGGCCCTCCAGCATCCGCGCCGCGCCCGCGAAGAAGCGGATCTGGTCGACCATCGGCGGGATCTCCTCGGAGCGGGTCAGCCCGACGGGCTTGCCCGTGTTCTCCACCTCGGCCGCGATCAGCTCCTCGGCCCGCTCCTCGAACGCGTCCGCGATCTTCAGCAGGGCCTTCTGGCGCTCGGCCGGGACCAGGTCCCGCCAGGCCGGGAAGGCCGCGGCGGCGGCCGCCATGGCGGCGTCGACGTCCGCCTGCCCGGACAGGGGGGCGGTCGCGTAGGCCTCGCCCGTGGCGGGGTTGACCACCTCCGTGGTCCGTCCGTCGGCGGCGTCCCGGAACTCACCGTCGATGTAGTTGCGCAGACGACGCAGCTCGGTGCTCACTGCCGGCCCTCCAAGTTCGATGGTTACTTCGGTCTGCTTCGGTCTTTCGGTCTCTCCGGTCCGGACCTCACCGCTGTCGCGCGTGTCCAAACACTGAGACACCCACCCTAGACGGAGACCCCACGTTTTCAACACCCCCGATCGCCTCCGCATTGCGAAATCCGTCGACTCTGGCGCTTCAGACAACGAATTTCATCGATCCGGGCTTGCGAAACTGCCGATCCGTCGTGCACAGTGAAGCCGTGGCCAGTCGAAGCGCAGACCAGAAGGACTCCCGCGAGTCCAGGAGCGGCGGACCCCAGTTGGACGCCGTCTCCCTCGCCATCATCGAACAGCTCCAGGAGGACGGCCGCAGGCCGTACGCCGCGATCGGCAAGGCCGTCGGCCTGTCGGAGGCGGCCGTGCGCCAGCGCGTCCAGAAGCTGCTCGACCAGGGCGTGATGCAGATCGTCGCCGTGACGGACCCGCTCACCGTGGGCTTCCGCCGCCAGGCGATGGTCGGCGTCAACGTCGAGGGCGACGTGGAGTCCGTCGCCGACGCGCTGACGGCCATGTCCGAATGCGAGTACGTGGTGATGACAGCGGGCTCCTTCGACCTGATGGTGGAGGTCGTCTGCGAGGACGACGACCACCTTCTGGACGTCATCAACAAACGCATCCGGGCCGTCCCCGGAGTGCGCTCCACCGAGAGCTTCGTCTACCTCAAGCTCAAGAAGCAGACCTATATGTGGGGAACCCGATAATCGTGAGCACCGACAGCAAGGACCTCAGCAGGACCGCCTACGACCACCTGTGGATGCACTTCACCCGCATGTCGTCGTACGAGAACGCCCCCGTCCCCACCATCGTCCGCGGTGAGGGCACCCACATCTACGACGACAAGGGCAAGCGCTACCTCGACGGCCTCGCCGGCCTCTTCGTGGTCCAGGCCGGGCACGGCCGCCAGGAGCTGGCCGAGACCGCCGCGAAGCAGGCGCAGGAGCTCGCCTTCTTCCCGGTGTGGTCCTACGCCCACCCCAAGGCCGTCGAGCTGGCCGAGCGCCTGGCGAACGAGGCCCCCGGCGACCTCAACAAGGTCTTCTTCACCACCGGCGGCGGCGAGGCGGTCGAGACCGCCTGGAAGCTCGCCAAGCAGTACTTCAAGCTGACCGGCAAGCCGACCAAGTACAAGGTCATCTCCCGCGCTGTCGCCTACCACGGCACCCCGCAGGGCGCCCTGTCCATCACCGGTCTGCCGGGCCTGAAGGCCCCCTTCGAACCGCTGGTGCCGGGCGCGCACAAGGTCCCGAACACCAACATCTACCGCGCCCCGCTCTTCGGCGACGACCCCGAGGCCTTCGGCCGCTGGGCCGCCGACCAGATCGAGCAGCAGATCCTCTTCGAGGGCCCGGAGACGGTCGCGGCCGTCTTCCTGGAGCCGGTGCAGAACGCGGGCGGCTGCTTCCCGCCCCCGCCCGGCTACTTCCAGCGGGTGCGCGAGATCTGCGACCAGTACGACGTGCTGCTCGTCTCGGACGAGGTCATCTGCGCCTTCGGCCGCCTCGGCACGACCTTCGCCTGCGACAAGTTCGGCTACGTCCCGGACATGATCACCTGCGCCAAGGGCATGACCTCGGGTTACTCCCCGATCGGCGCCTGCATCATCTCCGACCGCCTGGCCGAGCCGTTCTACCAGGGCGACAACACCTTCCTGCACGGCTACACCTTCGGTGGCCACCCGGTCTCCGCCGCGGTCGGCATCGCCAACCTCGACCTGTTCGAGCGCGAGGGCCTCAACCAGCACGTGCTGGACAACGAGGGCAACTTCCGCGCGACGCTGGAGAAGCTCCTCGACCTGCCGATCGTCGGCGACGTCCGCGGCAACGGCTTCTTCTACGGCATCGAGCTGGTCAAGGACAAGAACACCAAGGAATCCTTCAACGAGGAGGAGACCGAGCGGATCCTGTACGGCTTCCTGTCGAAGGCGCTCTTCGACAACGGCCTGTACTGCCGTGCCGACGACCGCGGCGACCCGGTCATCCAGCTCGCCCCGCCGCTGATCTCCAACCAGGAGACCTTCGACGAGATCGAGCAGATCCTGCGCGCCACGCTGACGGAGGCGTGGACGAAGCTCTGATCATCCTTCCAGAGGATCATCACCCGGCCCCGGTGCCGCCCGTTCGAGTGAGAAACGGCGGCCCGGGGCCGCGTGCTGTCCGGCCTCCCCACGGCGCCTGCCTACGGTGCCCAGTGACCGATCGGCCCCGCCTTCGTTCGCCCGTACGGGGGAAGCGAACGGGGAAACACGGATCAGAACCGAGGTGTACGCCCATGGAGGCTCCGCCGGACAACGACGTGCTGTGGGCCCGCGCCCTGCACTTCACGCACCACGACGGCTCCCCCGCGCTGCAAGGCGTGTCGGTCGGCGTCCGCGAGGGCGAGATCCTCGCCGTCAGCGGCCCGCGCGGCAGCGGTAAGACCACGCTGCTGCGGTGCCTGTCCGGCATGGTCCGGCCGCAGGACGGCGAGGTCTGGTTCAACAGCCTGCCGGTGCACACCATGGGCCCGCTCAAGCGGGAGCGACTGCGCCGCGACCGCTTCGGCTGGATCGATCCCGCCCCGGTCCTCGTCCCGGAACTCAGCGCCTGGGAGAACGCCGCCCTGCCCCTCATGCTGCGCGGCACCGGCCGACGCCGGGCCAAGACCGCCGCCATGGAGTGGCTGGACCGCCTCGACGTCGGCGGCCGGACGGCCCGCAGGCGCCCGCACGAACTCCAGCAGGCCGAGCGGCAGCGCGTGTGCATCGCCCGCGCCCTCGCCGTCGCGCCCGCGGTGCTCTTCGCCGACGAGCCGACGGCGCCGCTGCACCGGGTCGACCGCGCGCACGTCCTGCGCACGCTCACCACCGCGGCCCGCTCGCACGGCATCACCGTCCTGCTCGCCACCGGCGACGCGCAGACCGCCGCCCTCGCCGACCGCACGGTGTCCCTGCTCGACGGACGGCGGGTGCGGACCGTGCACCTGCCGCCGGTCGCGGACACCGCGGTGGCCACCGGGCCCGGCGGGACCTCCGGCACCCCCGGAACGGAAGGCCGGGCGGCGTGCTCGCTCTCCGCCTGACCCGCGCCGCCCGCCTCGCCGTCCAACTGCGCCGTCTGCTGGTCGCGGTGGCGTCGGCGGGCACGGGCTTCCTGCTCCTGTGCGCCCTCGGCCACGCGCTCACCCACCCGGACTCGCCCGGCTCCTCCGCCCTCCGCCTGGCCTGGTGCGCGGCGCCGCTGGCCGCGACGGTGTACCTCGCCGTCGCCGTGGCCCGCACCGACCCCGGCACGCGGCCACGCGCGGGACTGTCGGCGATCGGCCTGGGCCCCGGCCGGCTGATGGCGGTCTCGGCGACGACCACGGCCCTGTCCGCGGCCCTCGGTTCGGTGGCGGCCCTGTTCGGCTTCCTGTACGTGCGCGGAGACCTGACGGGCACGCCGGTCGACGGCGCCGTGACCGAGGCGCTGGCGCTCGGCCAGCGCCTCCCCGCCCCGGCCGTGGTGACCCTGCTGACCCTGGTACCGGCCGCCGCGTCGGCCGCCGTCGCCCTCAACCTCCGCCCGCGCGACCCGAGGCCCGCCGCCGCCAGCGGCCCCCGCCGCTACGGCCGGTTCGGCGCGTACGGCTGGGGCGCGGCCCGCGAAACCTTCGGCACCTACGGCCGCTACGGCGCCCGCCTGGCGTCGGCGTCGGCGTCGGCGTCGGCGTCGGCCCAGCTTGCGGACAGTCGTGCCGCGGAGTCGCCGGTTCCCGCGGCCGCGGAGCCTGCGGGCAGTCGTGCCGCTGGGGCGGCACGGGCGGGCGCTGGGGGCACCCCCTCTGGGGGAGGCACCCTGCTCACGCAGGCCAGTGACGCCCACCCCCCAGCCGCGACGGACGGCCCCCTGCCGACGCCCGACGCCGCACCCGACCCCACCCCCCGACCCCACACCGCCACCCTCCCCTGGGGCATCGCCGTACTCACCGCCGGTCTCGCCGTCGAGACCTACGCCGGTGACACCGCCACCCCCGGCACCACCCCCTCCGCGGCAGTCCTCCTCGGCTGGTCCCTCACCGTCCTCGGCCTCGCCCTCGCCGGCCCCGGCCTCACCCACCTCTGCGGCCGCCTGCTGCAGGCGGTCCGCCCCGGCGCCCTGCGCCTCCTCGCCGGCCGCGTCCTCATGGAGGAGTCGCACCGCATCGGCCGCCCCCTCGGCGTCGTCTGCGCCGTGGCCTGCGCCGCCTACGCCGCCACTACCCTCTACGACACGGACGGCCCGGACTTCGGCCCGCTGAGCACCCTCGGCGCTCTCGTCGTGGCCGGCTGCACGGTGGCCACCCTCCTCACTGCCGCCGTCGAGGCCAAACACGCCCGCACCGACACGACCGGCGCCCTGCTCCGGCTGGGCGCTCCCCCGGCGACGCTGCGCGCCGCGGCGGCCCTACGCGCCGGTGCGCTGCTCGCCCTGTTCGCCCCGCTGACCGTGATCGTCGCCCAGTTGGCGTCCCTGCCGCTGGCCCGCTGAGGGGCGTGGGAAATTCCCTCGAAAAAATCTCCGATCCGGCGATGAGTTCCGCACTCCCCGCGCGTCTAACCTCTCGAACGGCACGACAGCAGCAGGACACCGACGGGAGAGGCCCCCATGTACCAGCAGATGATCTTCGTGAACCTGGCCACCAACAACCTCGACGCCTCGAGGAAGTTCTTCACCGGGCTCGGCTACGAGATCAACGCTCAGTTCAGCGACGACTCCACCGCGTCGATCCCGCTCAGCGACACCATCGTCGTGATGGTGCACACCCCGGAGAAGTACCGCCAGTTCACCAAGAAGGACATCGTGGACTCGACGAAGTCCAGCGAGGTGCTGATCGCGCTGAGCGCGGAGAGCCGCGAGAAGGTCGACGAGCTGGTCGACAAGGCGGTCGCGGCCGGCGGCTCCGTCTCCGGCGAGACCCAGGACCACGGCTTCATGTACGGCCGCGCCTTCGACGACATCGACGGCCACACCTTCGAGGTCGTCTGGATGGACCCGGCGGCGGTCCAGGGCTGAGCCAGGCGCACGCCTAGCATGGGCGGGTGGATTCGACGACACCCGCCCAGCCCGGTGCCCAGCACCGCCAGTCCCACCACGCCTCGCACGACCGGGAGATCGAGAGCCTCGCCGAGTTCGACGACGTCGTCTCGGCGCACGGCACACTCGCCCACTACCGCGTCCAGGCCGTCGACCTGACGGCCCG
Source organism: Streptomyces sp. M92 (assembly GCF_028473745.1). Classification (NCBI taxonomy): domain Bacteria; kingdom Bacillati; phylum Actinomycetota; class Actinomycetes; order Kitasatosporales; family Streptomycetaceae; genus Streptomyces; species Streptomyces sp. M92. The sequence continues at coordinate 3,543,171 of NZ_CP101137.1, read as the reverse complement.
TACGGACGCCCTGATGTCCGCGGACCCCACGGGCGCCGTCTTCCTCGGCTGTCCGATGGCCCCCGAGGCGGCCGCCCGGGTCGCCGCCGCCGGCGCCCTGGTCTTCCCGCCCATACCGGGCCTGCCCTTCGAGCCCTACCGGGCGCACGTCTACACCCCGGACGCGCTGTACGCCTCCCTCGACGAGGGCTACGAGGCGACCCCGGACGCCCTCGCCTACGACTGGTTCCAGCAGACCAAGGCGGACGGCGACGTGTTCGCCTCCATGCTGCGCGCGATCCACGACGACGCCGTCTCCGACGCGATCGACGAACTCCTCGTCGGCGCGCGGGTGGTCGGCGTCATGGGCGGTCACGCCATGGCGCGCGGCACGAGCGCCTACGCGGGCGCCGCGCGTCTGGGCCGCGAACTGTCCCGCGCCGGCTTCACCGTGGCCACCGGCGGCGGTCCGGGGGCGATGGAGGCGGCCAACCTCGGCGCGTACGCGGCCCCGTTCGACGACGGGATGCTGGAGGAGGCCCTGCTGCTCCTCGCCAAGGTCGCCTCGTTCACGCCGTCGGTCACCGACTGGGCACGGTCCGCGTTCGAGGTGCGCGAGCGGTGGCCCGGAGGCGGTGCCTCGGTCGGCATCCCGACCTGGTTCTACGGCCACGAGCCGCCCAACGCCTTCGCGGCGCACATCGCCAAGTACTTCGCCAACGCGACCCGCGAGGACGGCCTGCTGGCCCGTTCCAACGCGGGCGTGGTCTTCCTGCCGGGCGCCGCCGGAACCGTGCAGGAGGTCTTCGACAACGCGACGCCGAACTACTACGAGTCGCGGGGCGAGCCCACGCCGATGGTGCTGGTGGACCGGCGGCACTGGACGGAGAAGCTGCCCGCGTGGCCGCTGCTCGCCTCGCTCGCCGGGGGGCGGACCATGGAGTCCCGGATCGCGCTGGTCGACCGGATCGAGGAGGCTCCCGAGGCGCTGAAACGTCTCGGCGGTTAATAAGAGAGCAAAGCCAACGTCCTTGACGGGCCTATGCGTTGACACTGCTTATGCCCCGCTTATAGACCAGTGAGGCTCATGGGTGTGCTGGTGCCGCGTCATCAGGCGTCAGCACCCCTCTCCACCCCCCGCATCTGCGCTCCCGTAAGGACAAACGTGGCAGTCCTGTCCATAATCAGAAGCACGGCATCGCGCCGTGGTGTCCGCGCCCTCGGTGTCGCCTCCGCCTCGGTGGCCCTGGCGATCGGCGCCGCCGGCAACGCTCTCGCCTGCGACATCAGCGAGTTCTCCGCCACCGCCGAGTGCGAGGGCGGCAAGGGCGTCATCACGGTCACCGACGTGGACCCCGCCGGCATCCCGGCCACCGTCAGCGTGTACCTGCAGAACAACGGCGCCGACGCGAAGAAGGTCGGGGAGCAGGTGGTCAAGGGCTCGCGCGAAGGCACCACCATCACCTTCACCGAGGACTGGAAGCCGAACGCCGAGTACCGCGTCCACGTCAAGGCCGACAAGTACGTCGACGAGGACATCAAGCCGAACCTCGTGACCCCGGCGACCGCCTGCGCGACGGAGGAGACGGAGTCGCCCTCCCCGACCCCGTCGGATAGCTCCCCCGTCCCGTCCGACACCCCGTCCGAGGAGACCAAGACGCCGGACCCGGCGCCCTCCACGTCGGCCCCGGCCCCGTCGGGCGGCGAGAGCACCGCTCCGGCGGCCGTGCCGAGCAACGCCCCGTCCCCGGCGGCCGGTGAGTCCAACCTCGCCGAGACCGGGGCCAACTCCAACACCGGCGTGATCGTCGGCATCGCGGCGGCCCTGGTCGTCATCGGTGGCGGCGCGGTCTTCCTCGGCATGCGCCGTCGCGGAGCCAACGGCAAGGACTGACGCCCTCCGGGTTCCACAGGGCCTACGCGACAGCGGTGGCCCGTCCCCCGGCCGGGGGCGGGCCACCCGTCGTGTCAGCTCCCCCGGATCATCCGAACGTCGCCTTCTCCAGCCAGAAGTCCAGCAGCTTCCGGTCACCGAGCACCTCGAGGCCCGGCGCGTCCGGGGGCAGCCGCCGGTAGAAGGCCAGCAGTACGTCCGTGAGCGGTCCGCGCAGCGCCACGTCCGCCTTCTCGTGGCCGCGCCGCCAGGTGACGCCCTCCTCAGCCGGCTCGATGACCCACTCGGCGTCCAGCTCCGCCGGCGCGTCGGTGGCGTGCAGGTGGATGCTCCGGCCCGGCGCCCGCAGCTCCCTCGCCGGCCCGTCGGGGAGGGCCCGCTGCACGAACCGCACGATCTCCAGCCACTCGTCGACGGCGTCGGCCGCCACCTCGGGCGCGACCGCCTCGAACGGCCGGCCCGCCGCGAACGCCGCGTCCGCACCGTGCACGACGAGTTCATGCGTCATCCGGCGCGCCCAGAAGCCCGAGGTGTCGATCCCGGCCCACGACCACGCGTGCGCGTCCGGACCCGCCTCCCGCAGCGCCGCGACGACCACCTGGCCGGACTCCGCCAGCCAGGCGTCGAGCGCGGCCACGTCGCCCCGCGTGCCGGGCCCCTCGGAGCCCGGCGCCCGGTCCAGCGGGACGTCCTCCTCGGCGCGGGTCTCCACGATCAGCCCGGTCCAGCGCAGGGCCCGGCCCACGTGGAGCACCAGGTCCTCCAGGGACCAGTCCGGGCAGGTCGGCACGGTGGCGGCGGGGTCGGCGCCGGAGGTGAGGACGTCCCTCAACCTGTCCACCTGAACGGCGATCTCGTCGCAGTAGCGGTCATGCGCAAGGAGTGTCATGGCCGTCACCCTACGAGCGGAAGGATCACCCGAGCACCACGATTTCCGCCACGTCGAACTCCACCCCGACCGCGTCCCCGACCTCCGGCGCCGCCCGCAGCGCGCACGCCGCCTCCAGGCGCGGGGCGTCCTCGGGCTGGAGGTGGACGGCGACGTGGGTGCCGCGGAAGGTGCGGGCGGTCACCGTGCAGCGCAGGCCCGCGTCGGCTGCCGTCAGGCGCACCCCGGCGGGGCGGACGAGCAGCGTACGGGCGCCCTGGGGGGCGTCCTCGGGAACCGGCACCTTGCCCCACGGGGTGTCGGCGGCCTGCCCGGTCACGGTCGCGGCGACCACGTTGTCGAAGCCGAGGAAGCGGGCCACGAAGGAGTCGGCGGGCCGCTGCCACACCTGGAGCGGCGTCCCCGACTGGGCGATCCGCCCGTCCCGCATCACCACGACCCGGTCGGCCAGCGCGAAGGCCTCGCCCTGGTCGTGCGTCACGGCGAGCACCGTGGTGCCCAGCCGGCCGAACAGCTCCCGCAGTTCCACCACGAGCCGCTCCCGCAGCGAGCGGTCCAGCTGGCCGAGAGGCTCGTCCAGCATGAGCAGCCGGGGCCGGGACGCGAGGGCGCGGGCCAGCGCCACCCGCTGCTGCTCACCGCCGGAGAGCGCGGCGACGGACCGCCGGGCGGCGTCGGGCAGGCCCACCAGCTCCAGCAACTCCGCCACCCGTGCCTGCTGTTCGGCGCGGGACGCACCCCGCATCCGCGGCCCGAAGGCGACGTTCCCGGCCACATCCCGCTGCGGGAACAGCTGGTGGTCCTGGAACATCAGCCCGAGCTCACGCTTGTGCGCGGGCACCCCGGACTGGTCCCGCCCGTCCAGCGTCACCCGTCCGGCGTCCAGCGGCTGGAGGCCGGCGACCGCCCGCAGCAGCGTCGACTTGCCGCTGCCGCTGGGACCGAGCACGCACACCACCTCGTGCTCGGCGACATCGAGGTCCACGGCGTCGAGCACGGCCCGCCCGCCGAAGCGGACGGTCGCACCCTCAAGGCCCAGCAGGCTCGGCGGCAGGCTCGTCGGCATGTCTAGAACTCCCCGGTCCGGTCGGTCCGCAGCCGCTCCAGCACCACCAGGGCCACGGCGCACACCAGCATCAGAATCGTCGAAAGGGCCATCGCCTGTCCGTAGTTCATGTCCCCGGGCCGCCCCAGCAGCCGCGCCACGGCCACCGGCAGCGTCGGGTTGTCGGGCCGCGCGATGAACACGGTCGCCCCGAACTCCCCGAGCGACACCGCGAACGCGAACCCGGCGGCCACCAGCAGCGCCCGCCGCACCATCGGCAGGTCCACCTCGCGCCACACCCGCCACGGCGACGCCCCGAGCACCGACGCCGCCTCCCGCAGCCGTACGTCCACCGCCCGCAGCACCGGCAGCATGGTCCGTACGACGAAGGGGACGCCGACCAGCGCCTGCGCGAGCGGCACCAGGATCCAGGAGGCGCGCAGGTCCAGCGGGGGCTCGTCCAGCGCGATCAGGAAGCCGAAGCCGACGGTCACGGCGGACACCCCGAGCGGCAGCATCAGCAGGGCGTCGAAGCCGCGCACGAAGCGGCCCGCGTCGCGGCGGGTGAGCGCGGCGGCGGCCAGAGCGCCGATCACCACGGCGATGGCGGTGGCGGCGACGGCGTACTGGAGGGAGTTGCCGATCGCCTCGATCGGCGGGACCAGGAAGGTCCCGCCGTCCTCGCGGGTCAATGCCCGGTAGTAGCCGAAACCGGGTGCGTCCAGCGAGCGCCGCACCAGTACGGCCAGTGGCAGCAGTATCAGTGCGGCGACGGTGACCAGGACCGCCGCCAGCAGCGCCCACTGCCCGGTGCCGCGCGGGCGGCGCGCGGTCGTGGCCGCGTCCACCAGCCGCAGGGCCGCCTCCCGCCGCCGTACCGTCCAGGCGTGCACGGCGAGGACGGCGGCGACGGCCACGAACTGGACCAGCGTCAGTACGGCGGCCGTGGACAGGTCGAAGACCTGGGAGGTCTGCCGGTAGATCTCCACCTCCAAGGTGGAGAACGCGGGCCCTCCGAGGATCTGGACGACACCGAAGGAGGTGAAGGTGAACAGGAACACCATCAGCGCGGCGGCGGCCACGGCGGGTGCGAGCGCGGGCAGCGTCACCTGCCGCCAGGCCGTCAGCCGCGAGGCGCCGAGCATCCGCGCGGCCTCCTCCTGACGCGGGTCGAGCTGCGACCAGAGGCCGCCGACGGTGCGGACGACGACGGCGTAGTTGAAGAAGACGTGCGCGAGCAGGATCGCCCACACGGTGGTGTCCAGCCGCAGGCCCCACAACTCGTCGAGGAGCCCGCCGCGGCCGACCAGCGCCAGGAACGCCGTGCCGACGACGACCGTCGGCAGCACGAACGGCACGGTCACCACGGCCCGCAGCACCTGCTTGCCGGGGAAGTCGAGTCGGGCGAACGCGTAGGCGCCGGGCAGGGCGATCAGCAGGGTGAGCGCGGTGGAGGCCAGCGCCTGCCAGGTGGTGAACCACAGCACCTGCCGGACGTCGGACTGCGCCAGCACTTCCCCGATCCGCCCGAACTGCCAGGCCCCGTCGACCTTGAGCCCGCGCGCGACGATCGCGGCGACGGGGTAGGCGAAGAACGCCGCGAAGAACGCGACGGGCACGGCCATCAGACCGAGCCGAGCCGCGCTCCCGCGCGCGCTCCTCACCCGTTCCACCCGCTTCACCTCACCACGAGCGAGGTCCACGACTTGACCCACTGGTCACGCTTGTCGGCGATCTTCGCCGGCTCCATGGTCCGCGGGTCCTCGGCCGGCGGACCGAACTTCCGGAAGGACTCGGGGATCGCGGCGTCCTCGCGCACCGGGTACACGAACATGTTGAGCGGCAGGTCCTCCTGGAACTGCTTGGTCAGCATGAAGTCGAGGAGCGCCTTGCCGCCCTCCGGGTTCCCGGCGTTGCTCAGCAGACCGGCGTACTCGATCTGGCGGAAGCAGGTGCCCTGGGCGACGCCCGTCGGCGCGGTGTCCGGCTGCGGGTCGGCGTAGATCACCTCGGCGGGCGGGGAGGAGGCGTAGGAGACGACGAGGGGCCGGTCGCCCTTGGCCTTCTTGCCGCCGGACGAGCCGGAGAACTCCTCGTTGTAGGCCTGCTCCCAGCTGTCGACGACCTTGACGCCGTTCGCCTTCAGCTTCTTCCAGTAGTCCTGCCAGCCCTCGTCGCCGTACTCGGCCGCGGTGCCGAGCAGGAAGCCCAGGCCGGGCGAGGAGCCGGCCGCGTCCTCGGTGACGAGCAGGTCCTTGTACTCGGGCTCGACCAGGTCGTCGAAGGAGTCCGGCGGGGTCAGCCCGTGCTCGCTGAAGTAGGCCTTGTCGTAGTTGACGCAGATGTCGCCGGTGTCGACGGGCGTGACCTTGTGGTCGGTGTCGGTCCGGTACGCGGCGTCGACCTGGTCGAGCCCCTTCGCCTCGTACGGCTGGAACAGCCCGTTGTCGAGGGCGCGGGACAGCAGTGTGTTGTCGACGCCGAAGAAGACGTCGCCCTGCGGGTTGTCCTTGGTGAGGATGGCCTTGTTGACGGCCTGCCCGGCGTCGCCGTCCTCCAGGACCTCGACCTGGTAGCCGGAGCTCTTCTCGAAGGCGGCGACGACGTCCTCCGAGACGGCCCACGAATTGTGGCTGACGAGGGTCACGGTCCTGGAGTCGCCGGAACCCCCGCCGTCCCCGTCGGACGACGATCCGCACGCGGCGAGGCCGCCGGCCATGCCCAGCCCGACGGCGAGGGCGGTGACCTTCTTGGTGATGCTCACTGAATTCCTCCTGGGTGACCAGGAGAAGACGCGGCCCTGCCCGGAGCCCCTGGCGAGGGTCCCGGGCAGGGCGCAACAGCTCGAGTGGTGACCGATCTCCCTACCCAGAATGACCTGGGCCAGGTTCGGAGGGTCTGCGGCCGGTGCCGCACTCTCAGCGCTGTGGCGCTCCCCTGTCGGAATATGAAGATGTGATTTCTGTCAGGTCGTACTTCCGCCGGTCAGGTTACCTCTCGCTCGCGGCGAGCTGCCCGCACGCCCCGTCGATCTCCTGGCCACGGGTGTCCCGGATGGTCACCGGCACACCGTGTGCCGCGATCGCCTCCACGAACGCCTTCTCGTCCTCGGGCCGCGAGGCGGTCCACTTGGAGCCGGGCGTCGGGTTGAGCGGGATGAGGTTGACGTGCACGGGCCTGCCCTTGAGCAGCCGTCCGAGGCGGTCACCGCGCCAGGCCTGGTCGTTGATGTCGCGGATCAGGGCGTACTCGATGGACAGCCGGCGTCCCGACGTCGCCGCGTACTCGAACCCGGCGTCCAGCACCTCGCGCACCTTCCACCGCGTGTTCACGGGGACGAGGGTGTCGCGCAGCTCGTCGTCGGGGGCGTGCAGGGAAATGGCGAGGCGGCACTTGAAGCCCTCGCCGGTGAAGCGGTGGATCGCCGGGACGAGACCGACCGTGGAGACGGTGATGCCGCGCTGGGACAGGCCGAGTCCGTCGGGCTCGGGGTCGGTGAGCCGGCGGATGGCGCCGACGACCCGGTTGTAGTTGGCGAGGGGCTCGCCCATGCCCATGAACACGATGTTGCTGAGCCGGGCCGGCCCGCCGGGGACCTCCCCGTCCCTGAGCGCCCGCATGCCGTCCACGATCTGGTGCACGATCTCGGCCGTCGACAGGTTGCGGTCCAGGCCGGCCTGGCCGGTGGCGCAGAACGGGCAGTTCATGCCGCAGCCCGCCTGGGAGCTGATGCACATGGTCACCCGGTCCGGGTAGCGCATGAGCACGGACTCGACGAGCGTCCCGTCGAACAGCTTCCACAGCGTCTTGCGGGTGGTGCCCTGGTCGGTCGACAGGTGCCGCACGACCGACATCAGCTCGGGCAGCAGCGCCTCCCGCAGCCCCTCGCGGGAACCGGCCGGGATGTCGGTCCACTGCTCGGGGTCGTGCGCGTACCGCGCGAAGTAGTGCTGCGAGAGCTGCTTGGCGCGGAACGGCTTCTCGCCGATGGCGGCGACGGCCTCCTTGCGCTCGGCGGGCGTGAGGTCGGCGAGGTGCCGCGGCGGCCGCTTCGCTCCGCGGGGTGCGGCGAAGGTCAGCTCACCGGGGGCTGGACGGGCCACGGTCGGACAACTCCTCATGACGGCGGGCCTTGGCAACAACCCCCGCGGTCGGCGGGGAGAACGGCAGAGCCATGCCGAAGCCAGGAGACCTCACTGGATCATCCCCGCGTCGGCGGGGATACACGGAAGGGCCCGCGGCCACACGCCGCAGGCCCTTCCAGGCTACCCGATGACCGTCAACCCGAGCCGACGAAGATCACCAGCAGCAGCCACACCACCGGCGCCGTCGGCAGCAGCGAGTCCAGGCGGTCCATGATGCCGCCGTGCCCCGGCAGCAGCGTGCCCATGTCCTTGATGCCGAGGTCCCGCTTGATCATGGACTCGCCGAGGTCGCCGAGGGTGGCGCTGACGGCGACCGCGAGTCCGAGGAGCAGGCCCTGCCACCACGTGCCGCCGTCGATGGCGAACTGCATGCACAGCGCGCCCGCCGCCATCGCGAAGGCGACCGCGCCGAGCAGGCCCTCGCGGGTCTTGCCGGGGCTGATGCGCGGGGCGAGCTTGGTCCTGCCGAAGCGCCAGCCGACCGCGTACGCGCCGGTGTCGCTGACCACGGTGAGGACCAGGAAGGTCAGGACGCGCCAGGCGCCGTCGTCCGCCATCAGCATCATCGCGACGAACGTGGCGAGGAACGGCACGTAGAACGCGGCGAACAGGCCCGCGGTGACGTCCTTGAGATAGCCCTCCGGCGGTTCGGTCATCCGCCAGACCAGCACCGCGAGCGCCGTGAGCGCCATGGCCACCCACGCGCCCTCGGAGCCCCGTACGTACCCGGCGACGACCATCGCCGCGCCGCCGACGGCGAGCGGCACGAGGGGCGCCTTGATGCCCTTGCGCTCGTCGAGCCGCTTGGTCAGCTCCCACAGGCCCACCACGACGGCGACCGCGATCACGCCGACGAAGACGGCCTTGACGACGAACAGCGACGCGATGATGACCACGCCGAGTCCGACGCCGACCCCTATCGCGGCACCCAGGTCGCGCCCCGCGCTCTTCTTCTGCGGCTGCGGCTGGGGCTGCGCCGGCTGCGGGGCGTCGGGCATGGGCTCCGGATTCCGCGGCGCCGCCGCATACGGCTGCGCCGACTGGTGCTCGTCGAACAGGGGACCGCTCAGCCGAGCGGTCCCCTGGTCGTGGTCCTGGTCACCGCCGTGTTCGGGTACGTCGGGCACGATGGGCATGGGGCGAGTCTGCTGCGCGTAGTGCGCATCGTACGCGGGACCCGCCGGGGCAGCGCCCTGGACAGGTCCCCGGTCGGACGGCCCCCAGTACCCGGCTTGTGGCGGCGCTCCCCAGGAAGAGTCGTTCATCAGACCTCGAGCAGCTCCGCTTCCTTGTGCTTCAGGAGCTCGTCCACCTGGGCGACGTACTTGGCGGTGGTGTCGTCGAGCTCCTTCTCCGCACGGCGGCCCTCGTCCTCGCCCACCTCGCCGTCCTTGACCATCTTGTCGATGGCGTCCTTGGCCTTGCGGCGCACGGAGCGGATCGAGACCTTGGCGTCCTCGCCCTTGGCCTTGGCGACCTTGATGTAGTCGCGGCGGCGCTCCTCGGTGAGCTCGGGGAACGTCACCCGGATGATGTTGCCGTCGTTGCTGGGGTTGACACCCAGGTCGGAGTCGCGGATCGCCTGTTCGATGTTGCGCAGGGCGCTCTTGTCGAAGGGGGTCACCACGGCCATGCGCGGCTCGGGCACGGAGAACGAGGCCAGCTGGTTGATCGGCGTCAGCGCGCCGTAGTAGTCGGCCACGATCTTGTTGAACATCGCCGGGTGCGCACGGCCGGTGCGGATCGCGGCGAAGTCCTCCTTGGCGACCACGACGGCCTTCTCCATCTTCTCCTCGGCCTCGAGGAGGGTCTCTTCGATCACCACTTGCTCCTGCGTGTCTTGAGTAGGCCCGGCTGCGGTCCCCTGTCGGAGCTGCGGCCGGCTGCGTCGCGTTCTTCCTGCACGGTTCCGGACCGGCGGGACATTGTCCATCCCCCGGCCCGGTCCCGTCCCGTCCGTCCCCCGGACAGGTGGTGTCCACGGACGGGGGGTGCTTCTCCGGTCAGTCCCGGCTGTCCTGGTCACCCACAAGCGTGCCGATCTTCTCACCCTTGACGGCGCGGGCGATATTGCCCTCCTTCAGCAGCTCGAAGACCACGATCGGGAGGCTGTTGTCGCGGCAGAGCGTGACGGCCGTCGCGTCGGCGACCTTCAGGTCGCGGGTGATGACCTCGCCGTAGCCGAGCGCGTCGAACTTCACGGCGTCCGGGTTGGTCTTCGGGTCGGAGTCGTAGACCCCGTCCACGCCGTTCTTGCCCATGAGCAGCGCCTCGGCGTCGATCTCGAGGGCGCGCTGGGCAGCGGTGGTGTCGGTGGAGAAGTAGGGCATGCCCATACCGGCGCCGAAGATGACCACGCGGCCCTTCTCCAGGTGGCGCACGGCGCGCAGCGGGATGTACGGCTCGGCGACCTGGCCCATGGTGATGGCGGTCTGCACGCGGCAGTCGACGCCTTCCTTCTCCAGGAAGTCCTGGAGGGCCAGGCAGTTCATCACGGTGCCGAGCATGCCCATGTAGTCGGAGCGGGCCCGGTCCATGCCGCGCACCTGCAGTTCGGCGCCGCGGAAGAAGTTGCCGCCGCCGATGACGACCGCGATCTGGGCGCCGTCGCGTACGACGGCCGCGATCTCGCGGGCGATGGCGTGCACCACGTCGGGGTCGACGCCCAGGCCCCCGCCGCCGGAGAAGGCCTCTCCGGACAGCTTCAGCATGAAGCGGCCGCGTACTTTGCCGTCGTCGCTCTTCTCGGCATTGGTGGTCATGGAGCTCTCGCCTCTTTTACGTGGTCACACACACGAAGAAGGCCACTGCCGGTGGGGGCGTGTTTCGCATCCCGTACGCGGCAATGGCCTCCTCGTCAGATCTGCTGTCGTCCGCCGCCGCGCGCGCGTGCGCCACGGCAAGCGCGTACGGCGCCGACGACTTGCGTCGACCCTACCGGGGTCGCGCGTCCGTCGCGGTACGGACTCAGATGCCGACCTTGATGCGCGAGAAGCGCTTCAGGGTGACACCGGCCTCTTCCAGCACCTTCTGGACGGACTTCTTGTTGTCCAGGGCGTAGGGCTGGCCGAGCAGGGTGGCGTCCTTGAAGAAGCCGTTGAGGCGACCCTCGACGATCTTCGGCAGGGCGGCCTCGGGCTTGCCCTCGGCGCGGGTGGTCTCCTCGGCGACGCGGCGCTCGGACTCGACGACCTCGGCCGGGACGTCCTCCTTGGAGAGGTACTTCGGCGCGAAGGCGGCGATGTGCTGGGCGACGCCCTTGGCGATCTCGGCGTTCGGCTTGTCCAGCTCGACGAGGACACCGATCTGCGGGGGCAGGTCGGGCATCGTGCGGTGCATGTACGCGGTCACGAAGCCGCCGGAGAACTGCGCGAAGCGGTCCAGGACGATCTTCTCGCCGAGGTTGGCGTTGGCCTCGTCCACGAACGCCTGGACGGTCTTGCCGGGCTCGATCTCGGAGGCGAGGAGCGCCTCGATGTCGGCCGGGGCGGCCTTGGCGACGTGCTCGGCGATGGCCGTGGCGACGTTCTGGAACTTCTCGCCCTTGGCGACGAAGTCCGTCTCGCACTTCAGCTCGACGATGACACCCGAGGTGTTGTCGTCGGCGATGATCGAGACGACCGCGCCGTTCTCGGCGGAGCGGCCCTCGCGCTTGGCGACGCCCTTCTGGCCCTTGATGCGGAGCGCCTCGACGGCCTTCTCGACGTTGCCCTCGGCCTCGTCCAGCGCCTTCTTGCAGTCCATCATGCCGGCGCCGGTGAGCTCGCGGAGCTTCTTGACGTCGGCGGCGGTGTAGTTCGCCATGATTCCGGAATCTCTCTCGAAGTCTGAAGATCTACGGGCGCCGGACGGCGGGGGCTTCATGGGCCCCCGCCGTCCAGAACCCGAAGGTGGTGAGGGGTCAGGCCTGCTCGGCGTCCGCGGCAGGAGCCTCGGCGGCGGGCGCCTCGGCGGCCGGGGCGGCCTCGGCGGCCGGAGCCTCGGCGGGCTTCTCGGCCTCGGCGGCGGGCGCCTCCTCGGCCTTCTTCTCGCCCTCGAGCAGGTCGCGCTCCCACTCGGCGAGCGGCTCGCCCGCGGCCTTGTCGCCCTCGGCGGCCTTGCCGGCACCGGAGCGGGCGATGAGGCCCTCGGCGACGGCGTCGGCGATCACGCGGGTGAGCAGGGTGACGGAGCGGATCGCGTCGTCGTTGCCCGGGATCTTGTAGTCGACCTCGTCGGGGTCGCAGTTGGTGTCGAGGATGGCGACGACCGGGATGTTGAGCTTCCGGGCCTCGCCGACCGCGATGTGCTCCTTCTTGGTGTCCACGATCCAGACGGCGCTGGGCACCTTGGACATCTCGCGGATACCGCCGAGGGTCTTCTCCAGCTTGGCCTTCTCGCGGGAGAGGACCAGCAGCTCCTTCTTGGTGAGGCCGGAGGCGGCCACGTCCTCGAAGTCGATCTGCTCGAGCTCCTTCAGGCGCTGCAGGCGCTTGTAGACGGTCGAGAAGTTGGTGAGCATGCCGCCCAGCCAGCGCTGGTTGACGTAGGGCATGCCGACGCGGGTGGCCTGCTCGGCGATGGCCTCCTGCGCCTGCTTCTTCGTGCCGACGAACATGACCGTGCCGCCGTGGGCGACGGTCTCCTTGACGAACTCGTAGGCGCGGTCGATGTACGACAGCGACTGGAGCAGGTCGATGATGTAGATGCCGTTGCGCTCCGTGAAGATGAAGCGCTTCATCTTCGGGTTCCAACGACGGGTCTGGTGACCGAAGTGGACGCCGCTTTCCAGCAGCTCCCGCATCGTGACGACGGCCATGGCCGTATCTCCTTGGTGTTCTCGGTTGTGCCGCGCGAGCCGGACGGCTCCCGCGCCTGACGCCCGCGACGCGCCTGCCACAAGGGACCGAGGGGCGCTGACACGAGCCTTGACCGGCCTCGTGTCGGGGCGTGCGAAGTCGACCCGGTGACCCGGATCGCCATCAGAAGTGTACGGGACCCGCGGGGCACCGGGTGACGCGGCTGTCCACAACCGGGGAGCGGTCCACAGGGCGGACCGGCGACCGGCCGGAGTGCGGGACGGTTTCGGGCATGCGAACGAGGCGATGGGCGAGTGCGGGTGTGTGGGCGGCGCTGCTGCTGACGGTGGTAGCGGGACCGGCCGGGAGCACGATGGCGGAACCGGCCGGGAGTGCCGCGGTGGGACCGGCCGGGAGTGCCGTGGCGGAACCGGCCGCGAGTGCCGTGGCGGAACCGGCCGGGGCGACCGTGGCGGGCGCGAGCGAGGGCCAGCCCGCGGACGCCGGGGCCTCGGGTCCGGGGCTGCGTGGTCCGGAGACACCGGAACCCGAGGCGCCGGGGCAGGAGGCGCGGGGACCGGAGGCGCCAGGAACGGGCGGTCCGGGCCCCGGAGCGCGGGACGCGGGGGTGCCGGCCGTGCGCGCGGCTGGCCGGTCGGTGACCGGCCGGCGGTGCTGCGGGGCTGGGAGCCTCCGGTGACCCCGTACGGCCGGGGGCACCGCGGCGTGGACCTCGCCGCGCCGGCCGGGGCACCGGTTCGGGCGGTGGCGGGCGGGACGGTGTCGTTCGCGGGGCGGGTGGCGGGGCGGGGCGTCGTCTCGGTCGAGCTGACGGGGACGGGGGAACCACCGCTGCGGACGACGTACGAACCGGTGGCGGTCTCGGTCTCGGTGGAGAAGGGGGACGATGTCGCGGCCGGGGAGGTGCTCGGCACGGTGGAGCCCACGGGCTCGCACTGCACGGGCTGCCTGCACTGGGGCCTGCTGCGCGGCGACGTCTACCTGGACCCGCTCTCCCTGCTCCCGCCCTGGCTGCTGGACGGAGGGCCCCCGGTCCTGCTGCCGGTCCTCGGGGTACCGGAGCCCGCCCGGCCACGGGCGTAGGGGGCGGGCTTCGGGCCTCGTCCTCCGGACGGGGCCGTCAGCCCCGCACGCCGCGCAGTGCCATGGAGACCGCCGCCTCGGTGATCGCCGTCGGATCCTCCGCCGCGCCCAGCTCGATCCGGCGTACGGCCGCGTCCACGACGCCCTGGAGCAGCATCGCGGCCAGCCGGGGCTGGGCGTGCCCCATCTGCCCCAGCGCCTCGACGATCATCGCGATCAGCCCGCCGTGTGCCGCGCGGATCTTCTCCCGCGCGCCGGCGTCCAGCTCGCTCGCGGAGATCGCCACGACGGCCCGGTGCCGCCGGTCCCCGACGAGGCCGAGCTGCTTGCGGACGTACGCCTCGACCTTGCCCTCGGGGCTCGTCTCGCGCTCCATCGCCGCCTCGACCTCCGCGGCCCAGACCGGGAAGTCGACGGCACACAGCTCCTCGACGACAGCGGCCCGCGACCGGAAGTACTCGTAGACGGACGACCGGGCGAGGCCCGTGCGCTCGGCGAGGGCGGGGAAGGTCAGCGCCTCCGTCCCGCCGTCGGACAGCAGGGAGCGGGCCGCGTCCAGCAGGGCGGCACGCTGCATCGACCGGTGCTCGGCCACGGAGGCCGCTCGAATCCTTGGCACCCCACCACTTTACGGACGCGGGCCCGCCTGCGGGAGTCGCTCACCCGCCCGCACGACCGCCGACCGGGTCACGGGGAGCGCCGGCCACCGGGCGCGAGCGCGGCTCAGCGGCCGAATCCGGCGAGCTTCGCCCGCAGTTGCAGCACCGACTTGGTGTGGATCTGGCTGACCCGGCTCTCCGTCACACCCAGCACGTTCCCGATCTCGGCGAGCGTGAGCCCCTCGTAGTAGTACAGCGTGACGACGGTCTTCTCCCGCTCGGGCAGCGTGTTGATCGCGCGCGCCAGGAACCGCCGCAGCTCCCGGTCCTCGGCGACCTCCACCGGATTGTCGGCGGCGGTGTCCTCCAGCGTGTCCATGAGGCTCAGCCGGTCCCCGCCCTCGCCCCCGGCGTGCAGCAACTCCTCCAGCGCCACCACGTTGGCCAGCGACAACTGGCTGAACACGGCATGGAGGTCCTCCACCGCGATGCCCATCTCGACGGCCACCTCGCTCTCCGACGGGGTGCGGCGCAGCCGGGCCTCCAGCGTCGCGTAGGCACGCTCGACGTTGCGGGCCTTCTGCCGCACCGACCGCGGGATCCAGTCCAGGGCCCGCAGCTCGTCGATCATCGCGCCCCGGATGCGGGTGATCGCGTACGTCTCGAACTTGATCTCGCGGTCCACGTCGAACTTCTCGATCGCGTCGATCAGTCCGAACACGCCGGAGGAGACGAAGTCCGCCTGCTCGACGTTGGGCGGCAGCCCCACGCTCACCCGGCCCGCCACGTACTTCACGAGGGGCGAGTAGTGCAGGATCAGCTGTTCCCGCAGCCGCTCGTCCCCCGTCGCCTTGTACGACCGCCACAGCTCGTCGAGCGTCGAGGGGGCGGGCGGTCGCACGCTGCCACCGTCGCGGGCGGCTGGGGGGATCGCCGCCCGGTCGGACCCGGAGGTGTGCTGGGGCATTCGTCGCCTTGTGCCGTTCTGCCGTGATCTGGTGTGCCTGGTGAGGCTGCCGGTCTGCTGTCTGGTTGTCGCCTGTTGTCCGTGTTCTGCGTGGGGGTCCTCGTGAGCGTAGCGTGACTGGGCTGTCGCGGTGCGCGAAGAGCGGAGGGAGGGCGGTGCGCAGATACGTTCCGCTGAACGCTCTACAGGGGGGACGATGATCGCTCTGCGTGATCACTCGAATACCTCAACTGCCTGGATTCCCAAGGGCGTCGGGGTTCCCCCGGACGGCCGAACACGGAGGGTCAGGACGGAGGCCGGGCGCCGCGGACAGAGATCATCGCCTGGCGTGTCAACTTCCAGCCGTCGCCGTGTCGTTCGACGTAACCAAGTGCTCGAAGCTCGTACAGTCTCGCGATCGCGTCGTCCTGTGTGGTCTGGGCCCGGCACGCGACCTCGGCGGCCGTGGCCGCTCCGCGCGCGGGGAGCCCGGCCAGCACCTGACGGGTGCGGGATTCCAGCAGGTCGGTGGGGAGCACCGGTCCGCGCCGGTCCGGGGCCACCTCGCCCATGTCGCCGACCAGTTCCACGACCTCGGCGGCGTCGCCGACGAGCACCGCGTCGCCGCGCAGCAGCTCGTGCACTCCCGCGGACAGCGCGCTGGTGGCCGGTCCGGGCACGCCCATCGTGTGCCGGCCCAGACGCTGGGCGGCCCGCGCGGTGACCAGCGAGCCGCTGCGGTAGGCGGCCTCGACGACCACCGTGCCCCGGGTGAGCGCGGCGATCACGCGGTTGCGCAGGATGAATCTGCTCGGCGTCGGATGATCGCCCGGTGGCAGCTCCCCGACGACCAGGCCCTGTTCCGCGATCCTGGTGATGAGCCTGGCGTGTCCGGGCGGATAGGGGCGGTCGACGCCGCAGGCCAGCACGGCCGCCGTGGCTCCGCCCGCGCCGAGGGCGCCCCGGTGGGCGGCGCCGTCGATTCCGTAGGCGCCCCCGGACACCACGACCCAGCCGCGTTCCGCCAGGCCGGCGGCGAGGGTGGCCGCCATGTGTGCTCCGTACTCGGTGCAGGCGCGGGCGCCCACGACTGCCACCGACCTGAGCGCCCACATCCGCAGACTGGGCCTGCCACGCACCCACAGTCCGAGGGGACGGGCGTCGCCCAGGTCGTCGAGCGGGCCCGGCCACTCGACGGTCCCGGGTGTCACGAACCGCACCCCCGCCGCCCGCGCGACGGCGAGGTCCCGGCGGGGGTCGGCACGTGCCGCCCGGGCGCAGAGGCCGGCCCACCGCTTGGGGCTCACGCCCGGCAGGGGGCGCACACCCTCGCGCAGCCGCCGCACCACGTCGGGGACACCGCGCTCACGCACCCACCGGCCACCGGTCTCGTCCCCGGGTTCGATGACCCTGGTGAGGAAGACGCGACCGAGCAGCTCGTCGTCGTCCGCCCAGGTGCCGCACGCCCCACCGTCGCCCCGGCGCGGCTCCGCACGTTCTTGCGAAGCCTCACGTCCTTGCGGAACGTCGAGGTCCCGCAGGTCCGTCCCTCCACGCAGTGCCGCGTCTCCGCGCGGGCCCTCACGCCCACGCGGGCCCGCACCTCCACCCAGGTCCGTCCCTCCACGCACGTCCGCACCTCCACGCAGTGCCGCGTCTCCACGCACGTCCGCCCGCCCGCACAGATCTTCACTCCCGCGTGCGTCCTCGCCTGCCCTCGCTTCATCCCCTCCCGGCAGGTCGCCTCCCCGCGGGTCTTCCCGCCCGCCCACTGCCTCGCGCCCACGCAGGTCTTCACGTCCGCGCGAGGCCTCAGGACCTCGCGCCTCCCCGCCGCCGTTCACGTCAGCGCCCCCAGGGTCATGGGCACGCCCCGCGGCACTCCCGTGCGCAGTTGCAGCGCCAGTGCGACGTCCCGTGCGTCGGGCCGGTCGTGGCCGACGAGGTCGGCGACGGTCCAGGCGACACGCAGCACCCGGTCGAGGCCCCGGGCGGTGAGCGCGCCCCGCTCCAGGCTGCGCTCGGCCTCCTCCAGCGCACCCGGCGCGGTGTGCCAGCGGCTGCGCAGCTCGCGTCCGGGCACCTCGCTGTTGGACCGCCACGGCGTGCCGTGGAGGCGTACGGCCGCCCGTTCGCGGGCCGCCCGCACCCGGTCGGCGACCGTCGCGGTGGTGTCGCCCCGGGAGCCCTCCCCGGCCAGCTGGCCGCGCGTGAGGCGCTCCACCTCGACCCGCAGATCGACGCGGTCCAGCAGCGGGCCGGACAGCCTGGCCTGGTAGCGGCGGATCGCCGCGGACGGGCACTGGCACAGCTCGTCGTTCCTCGAGAACCGCCCGCACGGGCAGGGATTGGCGGCGAGCACCATCAGGAACCGCGCCGGGAACCGCACCACGCCCGCACTGCGCGCGATGACGACGTGCCCGGACTCCAGCGGCTGCCGCAGGGCGTCGAGGGCCTGGCCGCTGAATTCGGGTGTCTCGTCCAGGAACAGGACGCCCCGGTGTGCCAGGGAGACGGCTCCCGGCCGTGCCATGCCGGGGCCGCCCCCGACCAGGGCCTGCATCGTGGCGGAGTGGTGCGGTGCGCAGTAGGGGGCCACGTCGATCAGGGGTTTGCCCGGCGGCAGCAGTCCCGCGACCGAGTGCACGGCGGTGACCTCCAGCGACTCCGTCCGGTGGAGCCGGGGCAGGATGGCCGGCAGGCGCTCGGCGAGCATGGTCTTGCCGGCGCCCGGCGGCCCCTCCAGGAACAGGTTGTGTCCGCCGGCCGCGGCGACCTCCACCGCCGTGCGCGCCGAGTCCTGGCCCACGACGTCGGCCAGGTCGCGGCCGTTCTCGCACTGCGCCGTGCCCATGCTGTGCGTCCCGGTGGCGGCGCCGGTGCCGGGCATGCGCAGGCCCGCCAGGAGCGGGTCGGGCCGGCCCTGCTGGTCCTGTGCCTCCTCCGGCACGGGCTCGTCGGCGAGGACGGCGATCAGCTGGCGCAGGCTGCGCACGCCGAGCACCGAGACGCCGGGCACCAAGGACGCCTCGGCGGCGGCGCACTCGGGCACGACGACCTGCTCGTAGCCGGCCTCCGCCGCGGCCAGGACCGCCGGGAGGATGCCGCGCACCGGCCGTACCCGTCCGTCCAGGCCCAGCTCGCCGATCATCACGATGTCGGCGAGCACACGGGGATCGATCCGCTCGGCGGCGCCGAGGACGGCCGCGGCGACCGCCATGTCGAAGCCGCTGCCGCTCTTCGGCACCGACGCCGGGCTGAGGCCCACCGTCAGCTTCTTCTGCGGCCACTCGGCGCCCGAGTTCACGACCGCGGCCCGCACCCGGTCCCGGCTCTCGGTCAGGCTCTTGTCCGGCAGCCCCACCAGCGTGAACGCCGCCACGCCCGGCTCCAGGTCGGCCTGGACCTCGACGACCACGCCCTCGACGCCGACGAGCGCCACGGAGCACGTACGCGCGAATCCCATCACGCCACCCCCCGGGCGTGCTCGACCACCGGGGCCCCGCGCTGCGGGAGGAGCACCCCGATCAGGTCGATGCGGACGCCGCCGGGCGGAGCCCCTCCGTGGGTCTGGATCCAGCGTTCGGCGAGCCGCCGCAGCCGGTCCGCCTTCTCCGGGGTCACCGCGGCCATCGGATGCTCGAAGGAGCCGTCCCTGCGTGTCTTGACCTCGCAGACGACCAGGACGTCCCCGTCCCGGGCGACGATGTCGATCTCGCCGGTCCGGCCACAGCGCCAGTTGCGCTCCAGGACCGTCATGCCGGCCCCGGTCAGCCGGCGGGCGGCGAGCGTCTCGCCGTACTTGCCCATCGCACCTCGTGCGTTCATGTCGGCACCACCTCCGGCGCCAACGATGAGGGCAGCTCGGCGAGCTATTGGATCTTGGTGGACGGTCGGACGACTGTGGACAACCTTGCCACCCACACGGGTGGCAAGCGCGGATCGTCAGCCGCTGGGAAGTTCGAGGTCGCTCTTGTTGAGCTCCTCGATGTTCACGTCCTTGAACGTCAGGACGCGCACCTGTTTCACGAACCGGGCCGGGCGGTACATGTCCCACACCCAGGCGTCGGCCATGGACACCTCGAAGAAGACCTCTCCCTGGACCGAGTGCACCTGCATCTCGTAGTCGTTGGTGAGGTAGAAACGCCGCTCGGTCTCGATCACGTATTTGAACAGACCGACGACATCGCGGTACTCCCGGTAGAGCTTGAGCTCCATCTCGGTCTCGTACTTCTCGAGGTCCTCGGCGCTCATGGCATGTTCCCCTTCAGCCGTGCGGTCCCACCATTGTGCGCCAGTCCCGTGAGCCCCTAGACGATTTCCGTGTCCAGGGTCACCGGCCCGGCGGGGGGACCTTCGTCGAGCAGCTCGCGCAGCAGCTCGGCGAGTCTGGTCGGATACACCGTCTCATGTGCCCGGGTCAGTTCCCGACACGTCCACCAGCGCGCTCCGGCGACGCTGCGCCGCTCCAGTTCGGTCAGCCCGAGGGCCTGGGTCGCGGTCTGCTTCGTCCGGGCCAGGTAGTACCACTCGTCCTGGTCCCAGCGGCGGCCCGCGAAGGGGAAGGAGCATCTGCGCCGCCACAGCACCGGGCCGAGCTCGATGTCGGTGATGCCGGTCTCCTCCGCGAGCTCCCGCCGTGCGGCCTCCTCACGGGTCTCCTCGCCCTCCACACCGCCGCCCGGGGTGAACCACCAGTCGTCGGCCGGGTCGTCGGGTTCGTGCCCGTGCAGGAGCAGGATGCGGTCCTCGGGGTCGAGCAGCACCACCCGGGCGACCCTGCGCAGTCCGCCCTCGTAGGTGTCCTGACCGGCCGGTGTCGTCTCAGCGGCCACCGGTGCTCCCCGTCGCGGTCCGGGAGCGGGCGGCTGCGGCCCGCTTGGCGACGGGCCCGTACGCGGCACCGCCGAGGATCAGTACCGCGCCGGCGACGATCAGCCCGACCACTGTCCTGAGCGGACCGGGCGAGGAGAGGCCGCCCAGCGTCTCGAAGCCGGCCGGACGTTCCAGCATGCCGTTCATGGGCCAGACCACGGCGTCGACGCGGGCGTCCACGTTGGCGCGCGACACGGTGCCGCCGGCGGTGTCGGTGAGGTGGGCGGTGGAGTCCACGGAGGTGCCCCGCTCGTCACCGAGCAGGAACAGGCGGCCCTCGGGAACGGTCACGGTGGGGAAGCCGCTGTTCTCGGCCGGCGTACCGGCGGCCAGGTACGGCTCGTCGATCACCTTGCCGTTGACCTTGAGCTTGCCCTCCTGGCAGCAGGAGACGGTGTCCCCGCCGACGGCGACGACCCGCTTGACCATCGGGGCGTTGGCCCAGGTCGCGTCCTTGAAGACGACGACGTCACCGCGCCGTACGTCGGCGCCGTCGATGCGCTGCGCCAGCACCCGGTCACCGGCGTCGATGCTGGGCGACATGGAGCCGGTCGGCACGGTGTAGGGGCGGTAGACCACCGCTCCCCAGGCGAAGCCCCCGAGGAACAGCACCAGACCGAGCGCCACGGCGAGGCCGGACAGCCGCTGTCCGGTCCGGCCGCCCACCGGGCCCTTGCCACCGCCGCCGCCTCGCGGGGCCGTACGTGTCGTGCTCTCGCCACCCATGAAGCCGCACCTTACCCGGCGGTACCGGAACGGGGCAGCCCCTCCTGGAGCCCGGAAGGGGCCGCTCTCGCCGGGGTGACGGCCGTCGGCGGCCGCGGTGACGGGCGTAGGGATCGAGGCGGCTCAGCGGGTCTCGGCGGCGGCGATGCGCCTGCGGCGCCACCAGACGACCGGAACGACCCCGGCGACCGCCAGGCCCTGGGGCGCGACGGACAGCGCGGCGGCGGCCGAGCGGGCCTGCGGGCCACCGGCCTGCAGACCGTCCTGGTCGAAGGTGTCCGGGACCGGGAGGGTGTCCCAGCGGTTCATCGGCCAGGCGATCACGATGGCGCGGCCGACGACCTCCTTCACCGGGACCATGCCGCCGTGCTCGTCGGACTGGTTGTAGCGGGAGTCCCGGGAGTTCTGCCGGTGGTCGCCCATGACCCAGATGTGGCCCTCGGGGACCTTCACCTTGAACTGGCCGCCCTGGTCGTCGACGCTGCACGGCGTGTTGCCGGGGTAGACGTACGACTCCTCGTTCAGCGCCACGCCGTTCACCTTGACCGGGCCGGTGCCCTCGCACTCGACGGTGTCGCCGCCGACCCCGATGACACGCTTGATCAGGTCCTTCTCGTCGGCGGACGGCATCAGGCCGATCCAGCTGAGGACCGTCTGCAGTGCGTTCGGGTCGGGCGTCGGCTCACCGGCCAGCCAGTCGTCCGGGTCGTGGAAGACGACGATCTCGCCGCGCTCGGGTTCCGAGCCGAACCAGGGGGTGAGCTTGTCGACCAGGACGCGGTCATTGATCGTGAGCGTGTTCTGCATCGAGGCGGACGGGATGGAGAACGCCTGCACCAGGAAGGTCTTGATCAGCAGCGCGAGCACCAGCGCGATGCCGATCAGGATCGGCAGCTCCTTCCAGAAGGAGCGCGGCTTCTTGGCCGCCTTGGCCCTGGGTGGCGGCGTTCCGCCCACGCCCTCGCCCTCGGTCCCGTTCTGTTCGTCCGTCACCCTGCCGTCCTCGGTCCCGGAGTCGTGCCCGGAGGCCGGGGCGCCGTCCGGGGCCGGGCCGGCCGCTTCCACGGGGTGTCCGCGGTTCTCCTCGCCGTCGTGTCCGGACCGTGCGCCAACCGCCACATCCCCCACGCCAACTCCTCACTCTCTGCCACCGCCTGCGCCGCACACGGTGCAGGCCCACCACTCCCATAACGAGCGGGAGTTCCGCAGGGGTCGGGAGTTGAATCATCGCGTTCGGATCGTAGGGGGCAACCCTATGCGACAGCCCGGTGGCGGTGGTCGAGGCGGTGGCCGAGTCGGACACGGACGCATACGTTTTCGGTTCGTCCAGGGTCGTCCAGTGGCCGAACGGCCAGGCGATCACCATGGCCCGCCCCACCACCTCGTCCTCGGACACCGTGCCGAAGTCGGTGTCCTGGTGCGCGCGGGAGTCGGCGGAGTTGGATCGGTGGTCGCCCATCACCCACAGCCGGCCCTCGGGGACCGTGACGTCGAAGGGCGTCCTGGAGGGGACGTCGCCGGGGTACAGGTAGTCCTCGTTCAGGGGAACCCCGTTCACTGTGACGCGTCCCTGGGTGTCACAGCACTTGACCCGGTCCCCGCCCACGCCGACGACTCGCTTGATGAGGTCCTTCTCGTCGTCCGAGGGCAGCAGGCCGATGAAGGCGAGGCCTTCCTTGACCTGCTTGACGACGACGGGGTCGTCCTTCTTGGCGGTCTGCTCGCCCTGGAGCCAGCCGCCGGGGTCGCGGAAGACCACGACGTCGCCGCGCTGCGGCTCGGAGCCGAACCAGGGGGTGAGTTTGTCCACCAGGACCCGGTCACCGATCCGGATGGTCTGCTCCATGGAGCCGGACGGGATCACGAACGCCTGGACGAGGAAGGTCTTCAGCACCAGCGCTATCAGGACGGCCACGCCGATGAGGAGGGGTATCTCCTTGACCGCGCCGCGCCTGCGGCGCCGCTTGACCTTGCGCTGCAGCTTGCGCCGCTCAGCGCGGGACCGGCCGCCCGACGGCGGGCCGGTGCGCCGTGAACCGGTGGGCAGCAGGTTCTCCGTGGGGCTGCTGGGCGCCCCGCGCGGTTTCCCCCGGCTACCCATCGGCGCCCTCGGACCGGCGCGCACCGCCGGACGCTGTGCCGGAGGCGGCACCGGACGTGCCGCCGGAGGTGCCATCCGCCGCTTCCCCCGCCTCCGCGTCCGGCACGCGCGCGTAGGCGTCGGGTCGGTCGAGGTGGGTGGCGTGGCCGAAGGGCCAGACGATCCAGTCGGCGCGGCCAATGACCTCGTCGACGGGGACCATGCCGCCGCCCGGCGAACCCAGGTGGTCGCGGGAGTCGCTGGAGGCGGAGCGGTGGTCGCCCAGGACGAGCAGGGTGCCGTCGGGGACGACGACGTCGAAGGGCACCGTGGACGGACGGTCGCCGGGGTACAGGAACGCCGATTCGTCGGCCGACTGGCCGTTCACCTGGACCCTCCCCTCCCTGTCGCAGCACACCACGTGGTCCCCGCCCACACCGACGACGCGTTTGATGTAGTCGCCGGGCCCGAAGAGCCCGGTGCCGTCGAAGACGACGATGTCGCCCCGCCGCGGCCCGTCACCGAAACGGTACGCCAACTTGTTTACGAGAACCCGGTCCCCGATCCTCAATCCGCGCTCCATGGATCCGCTGGGGATCTGGAAGGGCTGGAGCACGAAGGTGCTGAACAGCAGCAGGAACATCAGCAGTCCGAGCACGGCCACGGTGATCCGGCCGCCCGGCACCCACTGCGTGATCCACCCCGTCAACGCGGAACGCGACCGTTCCTCCGGGCCCTCCGGGTCCGAGGGCTGCTCGGAGTCGGAGGGGTGGGAGGAGCGGTCGCGCTCCGTGTGCTGTGCTTCGGTGTCCATCGGGGCCAGATGCTATCCGGCCCCGGCGCGGACCTCGGAGGGCGCTCAGCTCTCGCGCTTCTCCTTGATCTTCGCGGCCTTGCCGCGCAGCTCGCGCAGGTAGTACAGCTTGGCACGGCGGACGTCGCCCTTGGTGACGAGCTCGATCTTCTCCACGATCGGGGTGTGCACCGGGAAGGTGCGCTCGACGCCGACGGAGAAGGAGACCTTGCGGACCGTGAAGGTCTCGCGCACGCCGGCACCCTGGCGGCGGATGACGACGCCCTTGAACTGCTGCACACGGGAGCGGTTGCCCTCGATGACGCGCACGTGGACGTTGACGGTGTCGCCGGGGCGGAAGGCCGGGACGTCGCTGCGCAGCGACGCGGCGTCGACGGAGTCGAGCAGGTGAGACATTTCGTCTGCTTTCTTCGCTGATGCCACAGGTCATCAACGGAAACTAGGTGTTTCGGAATCAGGGTCGTGCGGGTCGGGACGGGCGTCGTCTCCCCCTGTGGCAGGGGCGCGCTCCGGACGGACGCACAACAGCCGCCTATTCTTCCATGCCCGGGACCCTGCGCCAAAATCGGCCGTACGGCTCCCCCTCCGGGTCGGGTTCCCAGCCCAGGATGGAGAGCATCTCGCGGTCCTTCTTGTCGAAGGCCGCGGGCTCGCACCGCTCGATCAGGTCGGGCCGGTTGGCCGTGGTGCGCCGCAGGGCCTCGTCCCGGCGCCAGCGGGCGATCTTCCCGTGGTGGCCGCTGAGCAGTACGTCCGGGATGCCGCGCCCGCGCCACTGCGGCGGCTTCGTGTGGACGGGCCCCTCCAGCAGGCCGGCCATGGCACCGGGGGCGAAGGAGTCGTCGCGGTGGGACTCGGCGTTGCCCAGGACGCCGGGCAGCAGCCGCGCCACGGCCTCGGTGACGACCAGGACTGCCGCCTCGCCGCCGGCCAGGACGTAGTCGCCGATGGACACCTCGTAAACCGGCATCCGGGTCGCGTACTCGTCGATCACGCGGCGGTCGATGCCCTCGTAGCGGGCCGGGGTGAAGATCAGCCAGGGCCGTTCGGAGAGGTGGACGGCGAGCTCCTGGGTGAAGGGCCGGCCGCTGGGCGTGGGCACGATGAGGGCGGGCTCGCCGGAGCCCGTCTCGTAACCGTCGGCCAGGACGGCGTCCAGCGCGTCGCCCCAGGGCTCGGTCTTCATCACCATGCCGGGCCCGCCGCCGTACGGGGTGTCGTCGACGGTGTTGTGCCGGTCGTACGTCCAGTCGCGGAGGTCGTGCACGTGGACGTTCAGCTGTCCGCGCGCGCGTGCCTTGCCGACCAGGGAGACGTTCAGCGGTTCCAGGTACTCGGGGAAGATCGTGACGACGTCGAGCCGCATTACGCCTCTTCTCCGGAGGCGTCCTGCGAGGCGTCACGCGAGGAGGCGACCTCCGCGCGGTCGTCGATCAGTCCGGGCGGCGGATCGATCACCGCACGCTGCTCGTCCAGGTCGATCCCGGTGACGATCTCGGAGACGAACGGCACGTAGACCTCGCTGCCGTCGGGGCGCTCCACCACGAAGAGGTCCTGCGTGGGCAGGTGGGAGATCTCGGTGATCCGGCCGACCTCGTCGCCGTCCTCGGTCACCACGTCGAGGTCGATCAGCTGGTGGTCGTAGTACTCGTCCTCGTCCTCGGGACGCTCGTCCGGGTCGACGTCGGCGATCAGGAGGGTGTTGCGCAGCGCCTCGGCGCCGGTGCGGTCGTGGACGCCGGCGAAGCGCAGCAGGAGGCGTCCGCTGTGCACCCGGCCGGTCTCGATGGTGAGCGGCCCGGCGGAGGCGGGGTCGGTGGCCAGGACGGCGCCGGGCCCGAGCCGCAGCTCCGGCTCGTCGGTGCGGACCTCGACGGTGACCTCGCCCTTGATCCCGTGGGCGCGGCCGATGCGCGCGACTACCAGCTGCACTGTGCTTGATCTCCTGTCGGAACTGCGGCGAGCCGTACGGGGCTACTGCCGTACGGGGCTCACAACGACTGCGGGCCGGGGACGGCCCAGTGGCCCTCCCCGGCCCGAGCCGGTGCTGCGTTCGGCGTCAGCGGACGTGGTCCACGTCGACGAGGTCGACGCGGATGCCCCGGCCGCCGATGGCGCCCACGACGGTGCGCAGAGCGCGTGCGGTGCGGCCGTTGCGGCCGATCACCTTGCCGAGGTCGTCGGGGTGGACCCGGACCTCGAGCACCCGCCCGCGGCGCAGGTTGCGCGAGGCGACCTGCACATCGTCAGGGTTGTCGACGATGCCCTTCACGAGGTGCTCGAGAGCCTCCTCGAGCATGCTCAGGCCTCGGTCGACTCGGACTCGGCCGGGGCCTCGTCCTTCTTCTCGGCCTTCTTCTTCTGGGTGATCGCCTCACCCTTGCCCTCGTCGTCGCCACCGAGCGCCTCGAAGGACGGACGGGCCGACTTCTCGGCCGGCTGCAGCAGCGGCGCCGGGGCGGGCTCGCCCTTGAACTTCTGCCAGTCGCCGGTCTTCTTCAGGATGGCGAGCACGGGCTCGGTCGGCTGGGCGCCGACGGAGAGCCAGTACGCCACGCGCTCGGCGTCGACCTCCATCACCGACGGGTTGTACGTCGGGTGGTACTTGCCGATCTCCTCGATGGCCCGGCCGTCACGGCGGGTACGGGAGTCGGCGACGACGATGCGGTAGTGAGGCGAACGGATCTTGCCCAGACGCTTCAGCTTGATCTTGACTGCCACGGGAGTGGGTTCTCCTGGATTTGACGTGGGTGGGCACGGCGGGAAGGCCGCGTGGGGTTGCGGTACCCGAGTGCCCGATGGACGCGTCAGCCGGAGGAGAGAGGGGTCCTGTGCGACTGTCGAGTACAGCTAGCCATTGTGCCACACACGGGCGGACCCTTCGGACCGAGGGCGGACCGGGGCGGACGGGGCGGGCCGGGGGCGCCGCGCCCGGATCCGGCTGCCACGAGCAGCCGGATCCTCAGCCCGCCGCCGCGCCGACCACCTCCGGGATCCGGAACGGCTTGCCGCAGCCACCGCACATGATCGGGGCCTGCGCCAGGACCGACGGGACGACCCGTACATTGCGTCCGCAGTCGCAGACCGCCTTCACGCGCACCCCTCCCCCGGAGGAGCCGTGGCGGGCGGCCGGTCCGCGGAAACTGCGGGCCGAGTCGGTCGCGGTCGCGGCGGTGTGGGCTTTCAGGGCGCGCTGGAGGCGCTCGATCGTCGGACGGTAGCGGCGCTTCGCCTCGGGAGAGAGCGTGACCAGCGAGAAGCCACTGCTGGGATGCGGCTCCTCGGGGTGGTCGAGGCCCAGCTCCTCGGCGATCGCAAGGAATCGACGGTTGTGATAGCGCCCCGCGCGGGAGGTGTCGCGTACTCCGCGCGCGGCGGCGATGCCGTGGACTGCCTCATGGAGCAGTCGCTCGAAAGAGAGCTCGTGCCCGCAGGCGGACGACGACTCTCCGATCAGGGACTCGGGCGCGGCAAGATCCGGCAGCTCGGTGTGGTGCCGCTGAATGTCGGCCCACGCCTGCGCCAGCTCTGCGGCGAGAACAGGTGGTGTCGTGCTCACGTAATGACAACGAGCCGGGGTGCCGCTGTGTTCCTATTCCGGGGCATCCCAAATAATTTGCACGTACCCGTCAGTTGCCGCTGATGCGTCGCGACGAGGGCGGGTGCGCTGATCTGCGGAGAAGCCTCACAGCTCGTCACAAGCTGGTGCGTAGTCCGACGTACGCGCCGGCGCGTAGGCCCCGTCCACGCGCCGGGTTGCGTGAGGCTCGCGGATGCGCAAGAGGCGTTTTCGGCCGCGGTCGAACCGGAGGGGCGCCACCCGATCGGGCGCATCGCGGGACGCGTCGACGGGAGCGAGGTTACCGGGTGTGCCACCGGTGTGCGGCACCGCCCCTCCCCGGGCCGCTCCGCCTCCGGGCCGGGTGTTCGCCGGGCCCGCCGACCTTGGCCGGAACCGCCTCGTCGGCACGGCCGCCACCCGCAGTCATCACCGAGGGACGCCTTCCGGCCAACCGCCCGAGGCGTCGAACCGGGGCTACCCGGAGTACCGCACGGCCAGGCCCACGTTGCCGGGAAGTGAAATCTCGCCACTGCGGCGGAGATCGGGCAAACCGGCCGCCGCTACCACTGGACGCCACGGCGAGCCCGGAGTTTCCTGGCATACGGGGGGAGTGCGAGCGCACTGCACGGGGGCCATGGAATCGGGCACGGCGGCAACACTCGGCGATTGGGGCGCTTTCCTATGACACCTACGCTCGTGCGGCAGCACTCATCTCACGCGGGGGCGATGCCCGGCGTGGACCTGCGTGCACGCGCGCGTGACTGGTCCGAGATACAGGAGCGGATGCTCGTACCGCTCTACGAGGCCGTCTACGAGCGACTGGACGTGGGCGGCGGCACACGCGTGCTGGGGCTGGGCTGCGGCTCCGGACTGGCCCTGCTGATGGCCGCCTCGCGGGGCGCCTCGGTGACCGGGGTGGACTCCCGTTTCCCGGAGCGGCTGGACCTGGCGCGGCGGCGGCTGCTTACCGAGGCGCCCGACGCGCCCGGCGCGCGGGACGCACGCGCGCGTGCCGACGACGTACGGGCGCGCGCCCACTCGGTACGCGCGGACGCGGTACGGCTCGTCGAGGGGACCCCGCGGGACGCGGCGGACCCGTCACAGCCGGCGTTCGACCTGGTGACCGCCTTCGAGCCCATCGGGTGCCTCGCGGGCGACTCGGACGGGCTCGCCGAACTGCTCGCCCGGGCCACGCCCCTCGCCGCGCGGGGAGCGGCCGTCGTGCTGGCCGGCTGGGGCCCGCCGGAGCGGTGCGCCACGACGTCGGTGCTGCGGGTGGCCACCAAGCTCGCGGACCCGTTGCGCAGCGCGGGCAGCTGGCGTCCCGCTCTCCGTGACGACCTGGAGGAGGTCGCCCAGCGGGCCGGGCTCAGGCCGGACGGCTCGGGACGGGTGGCATGCCCCTTCGGCTACGCCGACACCGGCAGCGCGGTGCGCGGCCTGCTGTCGACCGGCCTGTTCGACGCGGCGATCGCGGCGACCGACCAGGAACAGGTCGACAAGGAGCTGACCGAGGCCCTGCATCCGCACCAGCGGCCGGACGGGACCGTGTGGATGCCGAACGTGTTTCGGTACCTGATCGCCCGGATTCCCTGACGACCGGTTCCGACCGGGCGGGAACGGTACCTGAGCGGCTTCTTCTGACTCAGGTGCGATGCAGGTGTGAATGGTGTGAAGATGCCGGTTCAGGCCCTCACTCCCTCCACCAGGCGGATCTCGGGCCTTTAGTCTGATCCACCGTTCGGGGGAAAGACACATCTGCATACAGGAGCCTGTAGTGCCGCACCACAAGACCGCGCTGCGCCTCGCCGCGCCCGTCGCCGTCCTTGCCCTGGCCCTCACCGCGTGCGGGGGCGGAGACGACGGCGACGCCGACGCGAAGGGCAAGGGCTCGTCGAGCCCCGAGGCGTCCGCCTCTCCGTCCGAGGCGGCCTCGGGCGGCGACCTGGCGACCGGCGAGAGCGCGACGGGGCAGGTCGCGGAGGACCCGGGCGAGGTCACCTACGAGATCGTGGCGCAGAAGGTCGACGTCGGTACCGAGGCGGAGGCCGCCAAGGCGGTGGCGGACGCCGCGGACGCCAAGGGCAAGGTGCTGGCCACCGCGCACGTCAAGTACACCCACAAGAGCGGCCCGGCCCTCACCGACGGCTCCAGCGTGCACGACGGCACCACGGTCTTCGCCGACGGACAGCGCGGCGGCGTCCTCATCGGCGCCTCCGAGGACGCCCCGGGCTGCGAGGACCCGTACGACGTGGACAGCTGGAAGCAGGGCGAGAGCCACGTCTTCTGCGAGACCTACGTGATCCCCGCGGGCGCCACGAGCGTCGAGGTCCACTGGGAGGAAGAGGACGGCGAGCCCTACGTCTGGAAGTTCCCGCAGAAGTAGGCACCCGCGCGGAGGCGCTCACGGAAGTGGGCCTCTGCGCGCAGACGCGTCAGGAGGGAGCCGGACGGTGATCAGGCCTCCGGCCCCTCCTTCGTCAGCCGGGTGATCCCGGCGATCCGGTAGGCGTCCGCCTCGTCCAGCGTCTCGCTCGCGAGCAGTGCCTCGGCGAGGGCGTCGAGCTGCCCGCGGTGGTCGCGCAGCTTGTGCACGGCCTCCGCGTAGCACTCGTCGACGACCCGCCGCATCTCGCCGTCGATGGCGTCCAGCGTCGCCGGGGCGGCGGCGAGCCCGTACGCCTGCTGGGCGTCGCCGGGCAACGCGGAGAGCCGGCCGACCTGCCGGCTCATCCCCCAGCGGCCCACCATGCCGCGCGCGATCCGCGTGACCTGCTCGAGGTCGCTCTCCGAACCGGTCGTGATCACGTCGTACACCACCTGCTCGGCCGCCATCCCGCCGAGCGCGCCGATGATCCGCCCGCGCAGGTACTCCTCGGTGTACGCGTACTTGTCCGCGTCCGGCGTCGACAGCGTCACGCCCAGCGCCCGGCCGCGCGGCACGATGGTGATCTTGCGAACGGGGTCGGCGCCCGGCTGCAGCATCCCCAGCAGGGCGTGCCCGCTCTCGTGGTAGGCGGTGCGCCGCCGCTCCTCCTCGGGCATCACCAGGGGACGTTCGGCGCCGAGCTGGACCTTCTCCAGGGCCTCGGAGAGGTTCGCCTGCGTCACCCGGTCCTGCTTCCGCTTGACGGCGATCAGCGCGGCCTCGTTGGCGAGGTTGGCCAGTTCGGCGCCCGTCATGCCCGGGGTCGTGCGGGCCACCTGGGCGAGGTCGACGTCGGGGGCGAGCGGGATCTCGCGGGTGTGGATCTCCAGGATCGCCTTCCGTCCGCCCCGGTCCGGCGGCGAGACGCTGACCACCCGGTCGAAGCGGCCCGGACGGGTCAGGGCGGCGTCGAGGATGTCGGCCCGGTTGGTGGCGGCGATGACGATCACGCCCTCGGCGCCGGAGAAGCCGTCCATCTCAGTGAGGATCTGGTTCAGGGTCTGCTCGCGCTCGTCGTGGCCGCCCATGCCGGAGCCGCCGCCACGGGCCCGGCCGATGGTGTCGATCTCGTCGATGAAGATGATCGACGGCGCCACCTTGCGGGCCTCGGCGAACAGCTCCCGCACCCGGGAGGCCCCCACGCCCACGATCATCTCGATGAACTCGGACGCGGACGCCGAGAAGAACGGCACCCCCGCCTCGCCGGCCACCGCGCGCGCCAGCAGCGTCTTCCCGGTGCCGGGCGGCCCGGACAGCAGGACACCCCGGGGCATCTTGGCGCCCATGCGGCGGTAGGCGCCGGGGTTCTTCAGGAAGTCGACGACATCGCTGAGCTCGCCCTCCACCTCGTCGATCCCGGCGACGTCCGCGAAGGTGGTGCGCTGCCTGCCGGGCTCCAGCTCGACCGGCTTGGGCGGCTCCTTGCGGCCGAGCATGCCGCCCGCCCCGCCGCCGAGGGCACCCCGCATCCGCCGGGCGATGAAGATCCACAGCACCACCAGGAGCAGCATCGGCGCCAGCGCGATCAGCAGGTTGACCAGGAAGCTGCGCTGCTGGACGACCGGTTCGGCGGTGACGGTGACATTGTGCTCGGTCAGCTCGCCCCAGAGCCGGTCGTCGGCGAAAGTAGGCCGTTCCGTCGTGAACTTGGTGTACGTCCCGTCGCCCTCGGGATTGTCCCGGGCCTTCTTCAGCTGGCCCTGGATCGCGTCGCCCTTGGCGTAGATCTTGCTGACGTTGCCCGCGTCGACCTGCTTGCTGAACTCCGTGTAGGAGATCGTCGGCTCGTCACCCTCGTTGAAGAAGGAGAGCACCAGGTTGGCGATGAGGTAGACGACGAGCGCGGCCAGGACCAGGTTCCACCAGCCGCCGCGCATCCTCCTGCCGCCGGAGGGCGGCTTCTCGGGCTCGTCGGGCGTGCCCTCGGTGCGCCAGGGCGGCTCGGGGGCCTTGCGCGGCGGGGACGGATTGGTCATACCGGGACGTTACGACAGGAAAGCCACGCGGGCATGCGGGTGCACGGCCCGGGGGCGCCCCCTCCGAGAAGGGGCGCCCCCAGGGACGTACGGACGAGGGCGTCAGCCCATGAACTTCTTGAACTCGTCCGGGAGCTCGAAGTCCTTGCCACCCTGCTGCGGCAGGCCGAACGCACCCCCGCCCTGCGCGGCGGCGGCGCGGCGGGCGGCCTCCTCCTGCTCCTGCTGCTTGCGCTTCATCGGGTTTCCGGAGCGCTGCTTGCCCTTGGCCTTCTTCTGCTGCTTCTTCTGCCGACCGGGGCCGCCACCCATGCCGGGCATCCCCGGCATACCGGGCATGCCGCCGCCCTGGGCCATGCGGGACATCATCTTGCGGGCCTCGAAGAACC
The DNA here is from genome assembly GCF_028473745.1 of Streptomyces sp. M92. Taxonomy (NCBI): domain Bacteria; kingdom Bacillati; phylum Actinomycetota; class Actinomycetes; order Kitasatosporales; family Streptomycetaceae; genus Streptomyces; species Streptomyces sp. M92. The sequence goes on along the minus strand of NZ_CP101137.1, from coordinate 3,510,942 downwards.
GCTCGACAAGCGACTTGACCGCGCTGACGTCGACACCGGAACCCTTGGCGATACGGGCGCGGCGCGAGCCGTTGATGATCGTGGGCTCCTGGCGCTCGGCCGGGGTCATCGACTTGATGATGGCGGCCGTGCGGTCGACGTCGCGCTCGTCGAGGTTGTTGATCTGGTCCTTCATCTGGCCCATGCCGGGCAGCATGCCGAGCAGCTTGCTGATGCTGCCCATTTTCCGGACCTGCTCCATCTGGGCCAGGAAGTCGTCCAGGGTGAAGTCCTGGCCCTTCTTGGACGCCAGCTTGGAGGCCATCTTCTCGGCCTCTTCCTGGCTGAACGTCTTCTCCGCCTGCTCGATCAGGGTGAGCAGGTCACCCATGTCGAGGATGCGGGAGGCCATCCGGTCAGGGTGGAAGGCGTCGAAGTCCGTGAGCTTCTCGCCGTTGGACGCGAACATGATCGGCTTGCCGGTCACCGAGGCGATCGACAGGGCCGCACCACCGCGGGCGTCACCGTCGAGCTTGGACAGCACCACGCCGTCGAAGCCGACGCCGTCGCGGAAGGCCTCGGCGGTGTTGACCGCGTCCTGACCGATCATCGCGTCGACGACGAAGAGGATCTCGTCGGGGCTGACCGCGTCGCGGATGTCCGCGGCCTGCTGCATCAGCTCCTGGTCGATGCCCAGGCGGCCGGCGGTGTCGACGATGACCAGGTCGTGGACCTTGGACTTGGCGAACTCGATGGAGTCCTTGGCGACCTTGACCGGGTCGCCCACGCCGTTGCCCGGCTCGGGCGCGTAGACCGCGACGCCGGCGCGCTCGGCGACGACGCTCAGCTGGTTGACGGCGTTGGGGCGCTGGAGGTCGCAGGCGACCAGCAGCGGCGAGTGGCCCTGCTCCTTGAGCCACCGGCCCAGCTTGCCCGCGAGGGTGGTCTTACCGGCGCCCTGGAGACCGGCCAGCATGATCACGGTCGGCGGCTGCTTGGCGAAGCGCAGGCGGCGGGTCTCGCCGCCGAGGATGCCCACCAGCTCCTCGTTGACGATCTTGAGGACCTGCTGGGCCGGATTGAGCGCCTTGGAGACCTCGGCGCCCAGGGAACGCTCCTTGACCTTCTTGATGAAGGCACGGACGACGGGCAGGGCGACGTCGGCCTCGAGGAGCGCGATGCGGATCTCGCGGGCCGTGGCGTCGATGTCCGCCTCGGTCAGCCGTCCTTTGCCCCGGAGGGATTTGAAGGTGGCTGACAGGCGGTCGGAGAGAGTATCGAACACGGCGGCGTAGGTCCTCGCGTCGGCGTTGGTGTGGGTCGCCCTCCAGGGTATCCGGCCCGGCAAGCAAATCGTCCCTGCCCGCTGCAGAGAGCGGACAGGGACGGATCCCCGCAGGGGCGGGGGGCACATCCAAACGCACGAGCCGACCATATGGTCACGCCCGCAGCAACTCCTCCAGTTCCCTGGCCACGGCCGCCGCCTCCTCCCCCAGCAACGGTGCCCCCTCGCCCCCGGTCACATAGAAGGCGTCCACCGCGTTCGCCCCCAGCGTGCTGACATGCGCACTGCGTACCCGCACCCCCGCCCCCTCCAGCGCCCGCCCGAGCCGGAACAGCAGGCCGGGCGCGTCCTGCGCCCGGACCTCGATCACCGTGGCCAGCCGGGACGCGGCCGGGGCGACCGTCACCCGGGGCGGGGGCGGCGCCGCGCCCCGGCGGCGCGGGTAGGCGGCGTCGCGCTCGGCGAGCCGCGCGGCGGTGTCAAGGCTGCCGTCCAGGGCCCGGACCAGGTCGGCCCGCAGCCGGGTGGCCTGCGGCAGCGAGCCGTACTCGGCGGCGACCCGCCAGTCCAGCAGCAGCACGGAGCCGTCCACGCCGTCCGGCAGCGGCAGGGACCGCAGCTCGGCGGTGCGGACGGTGAGCCGGTGCAGGGCCAGGACCCCGGCGACCGCGGGGAGCACGCCCGGCTGGTCGGGCACGGCGAGCAGCAGCTCCACACCGAGCGGCTCCGGGTCGGCACGCGGCGCCGCACCGCCCGGGGGCTCCGTCTGCGCCCGCAGCGCGAGCACCGGCCCGCCCGTGCGGAACGCCTCGACGGCGAGCCGTTCCTGCTCGGCGGTGGGCGCGCCCGCCTCGGGCTCCGCCGGCGGGTCCCCGGCCAGGACCGCCGAGACGCGCTTGACCAGGTCGGCGACGAGGGAGGCGCGCCAGGACGACCAGGCCGCGGGTCCGGTGGCGAGCGCGTCCGCCTCGGTCAGGGCGTGCAGCAGTTCCAGGGTGCCCTCCGTGCCGACCGCCTCGGCGACCGTGCGGACGGTGGCCGGGTCGTCGAGGTCGCGCCGGGTGGCCGTCTCGACGAGCAGCAGGTGGTGGCGTACGAGGGTGGCCAGGACGGCCGCGTCGGCGCGGTCGAAGCCGATGCGGGCCGCCACGTCCCGGGCGATGGTCTCCCCGGCCACCGAGTGGTCCCCGGGCCAGCCCTTGCCGATGTCGTGCAGCAGCGCGGCGACCAGGAGCAGGTCGGGCCGGTGGACCCGGCGGGCGAAGCCGGAGGCGCGGACGGCTGTCTCGACGAGGTGCCGGTCGACGGTCCACACGTGCACGGCGTTGCGCTGCGGGCGGCAGCGCACCCGCTCCCAGTCGGGCAGCAGCCGGGTGACCAGCCCTTCGGCCTCCAGCGCCTCCCAGACCTGCACCATGGGCCCGCCCGATCCCAGCAGCGTCACCAGCTGCTCCCGCGCTTCGGCGGGCCAGGGCGTGGGCAGCGGGCCCGCGGTGGCGGCGAGGCGCCGTACGGCGTGCAGGGAGAGCGGGAGCCCGGCCTGTGCGGCGGCGGCAGCGGCGCGCAGCGGGAGCACGGGGTCGCGTTCGGGGCGCGCGGTGCGGGCGAGCACCACCTCGCCGTCCTGCTCGACGACACCCTCGGCGAGCGGGGAGCGCTCGGGGACGGGTTTGCCGCCGCCCAGCAGGGTGCGCAGCCTCGGCCGTACGGAGCGTGCCCGCAGTACGCGCCCCACCTCGCGCCAGGTGACGTCCCCGGCGTAGGAGATGACGCGGGCCGCCTCGTACACCTGCCGCAGCAGCGCGTCGGCGTCCAGCAGACCCAGTTCGGCGGCCACCTGGTCCTGCTCCTGCAGCGCCAGCCGGTCGGTGGCCCGGCCCGTCGCCAGGTGCAGCGCGTCCCGTACGTCGAGCAGGCGGCGCCGGGCGTCGGCGAGGCCCTCGCGCGGTGCGTCGGCCAGCCAGGAGGCGGCGACGGCGCGCAGGGCGGTGGCGTCGCGCAGGCCGCCGCGTGCCTCCTTGAGGTCGGGTTCGAGCAGGAACCGCAGTTCGCCCTGGCGTTCGGCGCGGTCGGCGCAGAGGTCGCGCAGCTCGGGGAGGCGTTGGGGGGCCTGGTTGCGCCAGTCGGCGAGGACGGTGGTGCGCAGTGCGGCGGTCAGTCCGAGGTCGCCGGCGAGGTGGCGGGCGTCCAGCAGGCCGAGGTGGACCTTGAGGTCCTCGCCCGCCGTCTTCCGGGCCTGAGCGGGCGTGCGTACGGAGTGGTCGAGGGCGAGGCCGAGGTCCCAGACGGGGTACCAGAGGCGGTCGGCGAGGGCGGCGACCGCCGTGTCGTCACCGCCGTCGTGCAGCAGGAGCAGGTCCAGGTCGCTGCGCGGGGAGAGCTCACCCCGCCCGTACCCGCCGACGGCGACGAGCGAGACCCCCTTCACTCCCCCGGCCCCCGCGGCGAAGAGGCCGGCCAGCCACGCGTCGGTCAGTTCGGCGAGGGCGGCACGGCGCGGCGGCCCGGACCGCGCCCCCTCGGTGAGGAGGCGCAGCCGGGCCGCCGCGTAACCGCCGGGTCCGGAGTCCTCTGCTTCGTTCGTCACGTCCGTACTCGTCACCCGGCGGCTCCTGTTCCGTTCGTCGCGCCTCAGAGGGCGTCCGGGCCGCGCTCGCCGGTCCGGACCCGTACGGCCGTGTCGACGGGGACCGACCAGACCTTTCCGTCACCGATCTTGCCGGTGCGGGCCGCCTTGACGACGACTTCGATGAGCTGTTCGGCGTCGTCGTCCTCGGCCAGCACCTCGATACGGATCTTGGGCACCAGGTCGACGGTGTACTCGGCACCGCGGTAGACCTCGGTGTGGCCGCGCTGCCGTCCGTAGCCGCTGGCCTCCGTCACGGTCAGTCCGTGCACCCCGAAGGCCTGGAGGGCCTCCTTGATCTCGTCGAGCCGGTGCGGCTTGACCACGGCGGTGATGAGCTTCATACGTCCACCTTCTTGCTGTCGGCCTGCTTGCTGTCGGCCCGGGCCGCGGTCGCGGGAGCGGCCGGGAGTGCGGTCGTCCGGGCGGCACCGCCCCCGGCGCCGCTGAAGTCGTACGCGGTCTCGGCGTGCTCGGCCTGGTCGATGCCGGCCACCTCGTCGTCCTCGGGGACCCGCATGCCGATCGTCCTGTGCAGGATCAGGGCGAGGATCGCGGAGACGACCAGGGAGTAGGCGAGGACGCCGAAGACTCCGGCGCACTGCTTCCAGAACTGGTCCAGTCCGCCGCCGTAGAAGAGGCCCGCGACGTCGGACTGGCCCTTGCCGGTGGCGAAGAAGCCGACGAGGAGGGAACCGAGGATGCCGCCGACGAGGTGGACGCCGACGACGTCGAGGGAGTCGTCGTAGCCGAACTTGTACTTCAGGCCGACGGCCATGGCGCAGAGCACGCCGGCGATGATGCCGACGGCGATGGCGCCGAGCGGGGAGACCGCGCCGCCCGCCGGGGTGATGGCGACCAGGCCGGAGACGGCGCCGGAGGCGGCGCCGAGCGTGGTGAAGGCGCCGTGCCGGATCTTCTCGTAGGCGAGCCAGCCGAGGACGGCCGCACCGGTGGCGACCTGCGTGTTGACGAACATCAGCGCGCCGACGCCGTCGTCGTTGCCGAGCCAGGAGCCGGCGTTGAAGCCGAACCAGCCGAACCACAGCAGACCGGCGCCGAGCATGACCAGCGGCAGGCTGTGCGGACGCATCGGGTCCTTCTTGAAGCCGACCCGCTTGCCGATGACGAGGATCACGCCGAGCGCGGCGGCACCGGCGTTGATGTGCACGGCCGTACCGCCGGCGAAGTCGATGACGCCCAGTTCGAAGGCCCAGCCGCCGGCGCCCCACACCCAGTGGGCGACCGGGAAGTAGACGATCGTGGCCCACAGGGCGACGAACAGCGCCCAGGCCGTGAACTTCACCCGGTCCGCGAGGGCGCCGCTGATCAGGGCGGGGGTGAGGACGGCGAACATCAGCTGGAAGACCAGGAAGACGAAGACGGGGATGGTGTAGCCGTCCCACAGCTCGGTCAGGCCGATGTCGCTCAGGCCCACCCAGTCGGAGTTCCAGCCGACGATGCTGCCGGTGTCGGTGCCGAACGCCATGGAGAAGCCGTAGAGCACCCACAGGACGGTGACGATGCCGAGGCTGATGAAGCTCATCATCAGCATGTTCAGGGTGCTTTTGACGCGGACCATGCCCCCGTAGAAGAAGGCCAGGGCCGGCGTCATGAGCATCACCAGGGCGGAGCAGATGAGCATGAAGCCCGTGTTGGCGGCAGAGAGCTCCGTCTCTGCGGCGAGCGTGATGGCTGGAGCCATCGGCGTCTCCTCGTCGTTGGTACGGCCCCGTGCGGGCGAAGCCTGGCGGGCGGGCTGTGAGGGGTGGGCCGGTTATGCGCCAAGAGATTGGCGCAGCGCGGTTTCGGTGGGTGCCCCTCGTTGTTTCGCCGCCGTGACGAAGGCGCTGTGCGTGTTACGCGTCGGTGAACTGCGGGATGCGGGGCCGGGCGGTCGTTGTCGTGGCGCGACGTCCCGGCCGCGGACGTGAGCCGGCCGCGGCGGCCTCCGAATGACCTGGCATGGGGGAGCCGAGTCGGGCAGTTCGGGAGGGCCGGCCGCGGCCGGGGCTGGTGGGTTTCAGACCGCTTCGGCGGTCTCCGGCAACTCGACCGCGAGCCGTTCGGTCAGGTCGATGACCTCGCCGAGGTCGCCGAAATCGCGTACGGCCGTGTCGACGGTCTTGCGGATGCGGGTGTTGACGCGTTCGGAGCGGACCTTCTTGGCGATGCCCATGGCCTCGACGGCCAGTCCGGTGCTCTGCTCGGGCTCGCGGCGCAGCAGGTGCACGGTGGCCATGCCGATCAGGTTCAGCGCGTAGGAGCGCTGGTGTTCCTCGTCCTCGGCGAACAGCTCGACCGCGCGGCGCATCAGCGGCTCGGCCAGGGAGGCGTAGGTGGGGCTGCGGCCGGCGACGTAGGCTAGGTCGCGGAAGGAGTGGCTGTTCTCGCCGTAGAGCTCGGCCTCGGAGAAGAAGCGGATCCAGTCGGGGTCCGGCTCGTCCCACTCGTCGGCCTCGGCGAAGGTGTCCTCCGCCATCCGCACCGCGCGCTTGCAGCGGCCGGGCTGGCCCATGTTGGCGTAGGCGCGGGCCTCCATCGCGTACAGCATCGACTGGGTGCGGGGGCTGGCGCAGTCCCGGCTGCCGTACTGCGCGAGGTGGATCAGCTCCAGGGCGTCGTCGGGCCGGCCGAGGTGGATCATCTGGCGGCTCATGCTGGAGAGGATGTACGAGCCGAGCGGCCGGTCGCCGGCTTCCTTGGCGGCGTGCAGGGCGAGGACGAAGTACTTCTGCGCGGTGGGCTGGAGCCCCACGTCGTACGACATCCAGCCGGCCAGCTCGGCGAGTTCGGCGGCAACCTTGAACAGCTTGGCGCGGGTGGCCTCGCCCTGCGGTTCCTGGAGGAGGTCGGTCACCTCGTGCAGCTGTCCGACGACCGCCTTGCGGCGCAGGCCGCCGCCGCACTGGGCGTCCCAGCGGCGGAACATCACCGCGGTGGACTCCAGCAGGTCCAGCTCCGGCCTGGACAGGCGCCCGCGCGCGCGTGAGCCCGGTGCGGACTCGCGCGCGGCGCCGGCGGCCGGGGGCGAGGGCACGAGCCAGCGCTGCATGGGCTCGATGAGGGACGGGCCCGCGGAGAGGGCCAGCGAGCTCCCGAGGAAGCCGCGCCGCGCCAGCATCAGGTCGCTGCGCGAGAACTCGCTGAGCAGGGCCACGGTCTGCGGGCCCGTCCAGGGCAGGTCGACGCCGGTCGCCGAGGGAGCCGGGCGGGAGGTGCGCAGGCCCAGGTCCTCGACGGAGACGACGACACCGAAGCGTTCGGAGAACAGCTCGGAGAGGATGCGCGGGATCGGCTCGCGCGGATTCTCACCGTCGAGCCAGCGGCGCACGCGCGAGGTGTCCGTGGAGATGTGGCTGGCGCCCAGCTGGCGGGCCCGGCGGTTGACCTGGCGGGCCAGCTCGCCCTTGGACCAGCCGCTGCGGGCGAACCAGGAGGTGAGCAGCTCATTGGGGCGCTTGTCAGCGTGCGAGGCGCTTCCCGCGCTCGTACCGCTTCCGCCGTTGCCGCTCACTGGAACGCCCCCATCCCTGGAACCACCTGTCGCCGAGTGCGCCAAGCCCTATCAGAATGCCGGTGGCCGGGGCCCTCCGTCCGGCGGTTGCCGCCCTTCGAACGGAAAGCCGAGTTGCCTCCGGCATACCCACAAGTGCATGTGCCCAACGGCTTCATGCACACAAAGTAATCCTACGATCACCCGTCCAGCCATGGCGATTGCGGAATCGCCACCATTCGCCACCCCTTCGAATGAACTGGCGACGGCCTGCACGCGATTCACTTGACATAGGCCAACCGGGAGTCGGTGCAACGGTGCACACCGGGGCGTGCGTGGGCCCGCACGCGACCCGGAGTGCATCAGGACGCTGTCTGAACCGCGCCACACTGGGGAGTTGGAAGCAGAGAGTCACGTTTCGCGTCCGCTGCGTAACCGCGTCGGGTCGGACCCGTTGGAGGGGGCATGGGCTTCACGATCGGCATCGGCGGCACCCGGGGCATGCGCGACATCCGGTCCGGCACGCGCCGCCGCGCTCGCGCGACGGAGTGCACCGCGGTGGCCGAGTTCACCGGACTGTGGGGCTGGGACGTGGTGCCGGGGGCCCGGGCCGCCGCCGGCGCCTGCTCCTGCGGGCGGCGCGACTGCCCGGCGCCGGGCGCGCACCCGCTGGACTTCGCGCCCCAGGTGCCCGCCGGGGCCACCCTGGACGAGGCGAGCGAGGCCTGGGCCCAGTTCCCGGGCGCCGCGCTGATGCTGCCGGTCGGACGGCGGTTCGACGTGATCGAGGTGGCCGAGGCCGCCGGGGTGCGGGCGCTGGCCCGGCTGGAGCGCATGGGTCTGCCGCTCGGGCCGGTCACGGCGACCCCGCAGGGCCGCGCCCACTTCTTCGTCGCCCCGGGCTCCGCCGCCGAGTTGCACCGGCTGCTCTACCGCATGGGCTGGGACGACCCCTTGGCCCTGGACCTGCGCGGCCTCGGCCCCGGTACGTACGTCACGGCCCCGCCCTCCGACCGCGGCGGCCTGGGCCCGGTGCGCTGGCTGCGCCCACCGGCCCTCGACTCGGCGACGAAGCCACCGGCGGCCCGGCTGCTGCTGGGGACGCTGGCGTACGTCGCCCATCGGTCGCGGGTGTAGGGCCGCCGCCGGCCCAGGTCCGCTGCGGCTGAGCGCTCGATCACGGCCGGCCACCCCAAGCGGCCCGCCGGAGGAGTCCGCCAGGACACGGTGCGCCCCGACCGTCCGCGAGCCTCCGTGGCAGGACATCCCTTCCGCACACGACGAAGCGCCCGTCCCCGGCCGAGACCCGGGAGCGGGCGCTTTCGCTCGTGGTGCCGCGGCGGCGTCACTCGCCGATGAGGGCATCCACGAAGGCCGCCGGCTCGAACGGCGCCAGGTCGTCCGCGCCCTCGCCGAGCCCGATCAGCTTGACCGGCACGCCCAGCTCGCGCTGCACCGCGACGACGATGCCGCCCTTGGCCGTGCCGTCCAGCTTGGTCAGCACGATGCCGGTGATGTCGACGACCTCGGCGAAGACGCGGGCCTGGATCAGGCCGTTCTGGCCGGTGGTGGCGTCGAGCACGAGCAGCACCTCGTCCAGCGGCGCGTGCTTCTCCACGACCCGCTTGACCTTGCCCAGCTCGTCCATGAGGCCGGTCTTGGTGTGCAGGCGGCCGGCGGTGTCGATGAGCACGACGTCCGAGCCGAGCTCCTTGCCCTCCTTGACCGCGTCGAAAGCGACGGAGGCCGGGTCGCCGGCCTCCGGGCCGCGCACGGTGTGGGCGCCGACCCGCTCGCCCCAGGTCTGGAGCTGGTCGGCGGCGGCGGCACGGAAGGTGTCGGCGGCACCGAGGACGACGCTGCGGCCGTCGGCGACCAGGACGCGGGCGAGCTTGCCGGTGGTGGTGGTCTTGCCGGTGCCGTTGACCCCGACGACCATGACGATGCCGGGCTTGCTGTTCGGCGGCTCGGTCTTGACCTCGCGGTCCATGTCGGGGCCGACCAGGTTGATCAGCTCCTCGCGCAGCAGGCCGCGCAACTCCTCGGGAGTGCGGGTGCCGAGCACCTTCACCCGCTCGCGCAGCCGCTCGACCAGCTCCTGCGTGGGCTGCACCCCGACGTCGGCGGTGAGCAGCGTGTCCTCGATCTCCTCCCAGGTGTCGTCGTCGAGGTGCTCCCGTGAGAGCAGGGTGAGCAGGCCCTTGCCGAGGGCGTTCTGCGAGCGGGAGAGGCGGGCACGGAGCCGGACCAGACGACCGGCGGTGGGCTCGGGAACCTCGAGCTGAGGAACCTCGAGCTCTTCGACGACGGGCGGCTCCTCGACGGTGGCGGTGCCGCCGTCCGGGAGGTCGACCTCCTCTATCGTCCGGCGCGCTTCGTCGCGCGGTGTCTCGGCCTCTTCGCCGACGTGCGGCTCGGTCGGAGGGGCGGTGATGTCGGGCGCGGACGGGGGCGGCGGAGGCAGCTGCTTCTTGCGGCGGCTGCCCACGATCAGCCCGCCGAGCGCGCCGATCACGACCACGGCGATGACTACAGCAAGGATGACGATTTCCATAACCCGTCCAGTATCAGCCATGGACCCCGAGGACCGTCTGTTTGTGGCTTTCCACAAAGGACAAAGGGCACTGGAAGGAAGGAGTCGGATCAAAGTACGATGGTAGAGGCCACGTCAACGCGCGTAGAGTCCCGACCGACTCCTCTTCTCACACGATCGAGGCACGGACCCCCCACATGAGCAAGACCGCCGAGACCGAAGGCGCACTCGAAACCCGCGGCATCGAGCAGGTGCCCGACCACGAGCGCACCGCCCGCACCCGCGAGCTCTTCCCGACCTGGGTCGGCGCCAACATCAGCGTGCTGCTGCTCACGATGGGCGCGAGCCTCGTCGTGGCGTACCAGCTCAACTTCTGGCAGGCCCTGGTCGTCGCGGCCGCCGCCCCGGTCGTGTCGTACGGCCTGGTCGGGCTGATCGGCATCGCCGGCAAGCGCGGTGGCGCGCCCGGCATGGCGCTCTCCCGCGCGGTGTTCGGCCAGCGGGGCAACCTGCTGCCCGGTTCGCTGATCTGGATCGCCCGCTGGGGCTGGGAGACGATCAACGCGGTAACCGGCGCGTACGCGCTGCTCACCGTGCTGGACATCGTGTTCGGCATCAAGGCCAACAGCGTGCTGGACATGGTGACGCTGCTCGCCTTCGTGGTGGCGACGTTCGCGATCTCCGGGCTGGGCATCAACGCCGTACAGAAGTGCAACAAGTACGCGACGTACCTCTTCGGCGCCTTCTCGGTGCTGGTGCTGGGCTACCTGGTCGTCGACACCGACTGGTCCGCGGTCTTCGACCGGTCCGCCGGTTCGGTGGCCGCGATGATCACGGGCGTCGGCCTGATCGCGGCCGGCGGCGTGAGCTGGATCCCGTCCGCCCCGGACTTCACCCGGTACCTGCCGCGCACGGCCTCCTCGAAGGGGATCGTGGGCGTCACGGTCGGCGGCGCGGGCATCGTCGTACTGCCCATGGTCCTGATGGGCATGATCATGGCCGTCTCCACGCCGGACCTGGCCTCGGCCGCCGACCCGGTGTCCTTCCTCGGTGAGATCCTGCCCACCTGGATCGCGGTGCCGTACCTGCTGATCGCGCTGATCGGCATGCTGCTGATCAACTCGATGTCCATGTACTCGGCCGGTTTCACCGCGCAGACCCTGGGCTTCAAGATCCCGCGCCACTGGGCGGTCTCGGTCAACGCGGTCATCTCGCTGATCTTCGGCGGCGTGCTGATGCTGGTGGCGACCAGCTTCATGGGCTCCTTCATCGCCTTCCTGTCGCTGCTCGCGGTCGCCTTCTCGGCCTGGGTCGGCGTCTTCGGCGCGGACATGCTGCGCGGTCGGGAGTACGACGGCGCGGCTATGGCGGACACCACGCGCACCAGCGCGTACTGGTACCGGGGCGGCTTCTCCCCCGCCGCCGTCGCCGCCTGGGCGGTGGGTCTCGTCGCGGGCCTGATGTTCACCACCTCCGACTGGTTCACCGGCCCGCTGGCCACGAACAACTTCGTCGGCGAGTACGGGCTGGGCTGGGTGGCCACGGTCGTGATCTCCGGTCTGCTGTACGCGGTACTGCCGAAGCCGGCCCTGGTCGTCCCGGCGACGCCGGCCGAGCGGGCGGCGGAGCAGGAGCCCGCGTCCGTCTGAGCCGACCGCGTCCGGTCCGGCCCGCGTCCCCTCTCGCCCTCCGGCGAGGGGGGACGTTCGCTTTGCGCTCGGCGCGCACGGCCCCGGCCGTCCCATCACGGGATCGGGCGGCACTCGGCGACGACGGGCGCCCGCCGCAGTGTCCCCCCACGGTCGGGCCCCTCGGCCGCTCACCCGGCCCCGGGGACCCGGCCACCCGGCGCCGAAGCCCTCGGCGCGCGTGGAGACCGCGGCCCCGCAGCGACCCGAAGCACCCGCGCACGACAGCGGCCATTGGCACGCCCACCATCGGAAACGGCGGGCTCGGCGCCCCTGGGCACCCACCGCCCCGTTCCGCGAGACGCCCCCGAACCGTAGGGCCCCCCACGGTCGAGCCCCTCGGCCGCTCACCCGGCCCCGGGGACCCGGCCACCCGGCGCCGAAGCCCTCGGCGCGCGTGGAGACCGCGGCCCCGCAGCGACCCGAAGCACCCGCGCACGACAGCGGCCATTGGCACGCCCACCATGGGAAACGGCGGGCTCGGCGCCCCTGGGCACCCACCGCCCCGTTCCGCGAGACGCCCCCGAACCGTAGGGCCCCCCACGGTCGAGCCCCTCGGCCGCTCACCCGGCCCCGGGGGCCCGGCCACCCGGCGCCGAAGCCCTCGGCGCGCGTGGAGACCGCGGCCCCGCAGTGACCCGAAGCGCCCGCGCACGACAGCGGCCATTGGCACGCCCACCATCGGAAACGGCGGGCTCGGCGCCCCTGGGCACCCACCGCCCCGTTCCGCGAGACGCCCCCCGAGCCGTAGGGACCCCCGCACGGCCGGGCCCTCGACGCCCCGCCCGCCGCGCCCAGGGGCCCGGCCAAGCCGGCGCCAGGGAGCCCCCGACAGGCACGGAGACCGCCTCGGTCCCGGAGTAACCCGAGGCACCCGCGTGCGACCGCGGTCGGCGCCACTCGCCGGTGGCGGCCCCGCCGCGCTGGGACAAGCCGGCCATGCCGGCCGGCGGGCGCGGGTGACCTGCCGCGCACACACCGCCGCCCCGCCCGGAAGTGACCGGGCGGGGCGGCGGACGGTACGGGGAGAGGGGCAGCGGGGATTGGGCCCTTCTCCCCGGGTTCGGGGCGGGCGGTCAGCCCATCTCCTCCAGGGCCTTGCCCTTCGTCTCCTTGACGAACTTCAGGACGAAGGGGATGGAGAGCGCGGCGAAGATCGTGTAGATCACGTAGGTGCCGGAGAGGTTCCACTCGGCCAGCGACGGGAAGCTCGCGGTGATGGCCCAGTTGGCGATCCACTGCGCGGCGGCGGCCACGCCCAGCGCGGCGGCACGGAGCCTGTTCGGGAACATCTCGCCGAGGAAGACCCAGACGACCACACCCCAGGACAGGGCGAAGAAGAGCACGAACAGGTGCGCGGCGATCAGGGCGACCCAGCCCTGCGTGGCCGGGAGCTTGCCGTCGACCAGGTCGAAGGAGAAGGCCCAGGCCTCCAGCGCGAGGCCGATGACCATGCCGACCGAGCCGATGATGGCGAGCGGCTTGCGCCCGATGCGGTCCACGAAGATCATCGCGATCACGGTGCCGACGATGTTGATGATCGACGTCGTGAACGAGTAGAAGAAGGACTGCGTCGGGTCGACGCCGACCGACTGCCACAGCGTCGCGGAGTAGTAGAAGGCGACGTTGATGCCGACGAACTGCTGGAAGACCGACAGGCCGATGCCGATCCAGACGATCGGCTTGAAGAAGAAGCTGCCGCCGAGCAGGTCCTTGAAGGAGGACTTCTCCTCACGGTGCATGGCGTGCTCGATCTCGGCGACGCGGGCGTCGAAGTCCACGTCCTTGCCCTCGACCTCTTCGAGGATCTTCTTCGCGCGCTCGTGCTTGCCGACGGAGATCAGGAAGCGCGGGGACTCCGGGATGGCGAAGGAGAGCAGGCCGTACAGGACCGCCGGGATCACCATGATGCCCAGCATGACCTGCCAGGCCTCCAGGCCCATCAGCTCACCGCGCTGGTCACCGTCGGCGGCGTTGAGGATCCCCCAGTTGACGAGCTGCGAGACGGCGATGCCGATGACGATCGCGGCCTGCTGGAAGGACCCGAGCCGGCCGCGGTAGGCGGGCGGGGAGACCTCGGCGATGTAGGCGGGGCCGATCACCGAGGCCATCCCGATGGCGAAGCCGCCGATGACGCGCCACATGGCGAGGTCCCACAGCGCGAAGGGCAGCGCGGAACCGACGGCGCTGACCGTGAAGAGGACCGCCGCGATCTGCATGCAGCGGATGCGGCCGATGCGGTCGGCGATGCGGCCCGCGGTCGCCGCGCCGATGGCACAGCCGATCAGGGCGATGGCGATCACCTGGGCCAGCACCGCGGAACCGACGTCGTAGCGGTCCCGGATGGCCTCGACCGCACCGTTGATCACGGAGCTGTCGTAGCCGAAGAGGAAACCGCCCATCGCGGCCGCCGCGGCGATGAAGATGACGTGCCCGAGATGGTCGGGGTGAGCCGTCCGGGCTCCTGATGATGCCTGCGATGTGCTGGCCACGTGTACTCCTCGGGCTACCGGCAACGCTGCCGGGGTGGTTCGCCTTCGAGGTGCCGTCAGAAGGAAGCTGAAGGGACCTGAAGGTAAAAGCAACGTTGCAGAGACTATGCCTTCAAGTTTCGAAGTCAATAGGTCGAGAGGTGTGAGTTTAGAGATGCGATAGAGGGTCACTCGTTCAAGACTTGAAGCTATGCACCTGCTGTGCACCCCAGTGAACTAGCGCAGCCGCTGGCTGATGACCTTCGACACACCGTCGCCCTGCATGGACACGCCGTAGAGCGCGTCGGCGACCTCCATCGTGCGCTTCTGGTGCGTGATCACGATCAGCTGCGAGGCCTCCTGCAGCTCCTGCATGATCCGGATCAGCCGCTGGAGGTTGGTGTCGTCGAGTGCCGCCTCGACCTCGTCCATGACGTAGAACGGGCTGGGCCGCGCCTTGAAGATCGACACGAGCATCGCCACCGCCGTCAGCGACCGCTCCCCGCCCGACAGCAGCGACAGCCGCTTGACCTTCTTTCCCGGCGGCCGGGCCTCGACGTCCACGCCCGTGGTGAGCATGTTGTCGGGGTCGGTCAGGATCAGCCGCCCCTCACCGCCCGGGAACAGCCGGCCGAAGACCCCCTCGAACTCCCGGGCCGTGTCCCGGAAGGCCTCGGTGAAGACCTGCTCGACGCGCTCGTCGACCTCCTTGACGACCTGGAGCAGGTCGGCGCGGGTCTTCTTCAGGTCCTCCAGCTGCTCGCTGAGGAACTGGTGCCGTTCCTCCAGCGCCGCGAACTCCTCCAGCGCCAGCGGATTCACCTTGCCGAGCTGCTGGTAGGCGCGCTCGGCGGCCTTCAGACGCTTCTCCTGCTCGGCGCGGACGAAGGGCCGGGGACGGTTTCGCGGGTGTTCCGGGTCGGCGGGGAGCTCTTCGCCGTCGGCGGGGGGCGAGGGCGGCACCTCTTGATGGGGGCCGTACTCGGCCGCGAGCCCCTCCGGTTCCACACCGAGTTCCTCCAGCGCCTTGGTCTCCAGCTGCTCGATGCGCAGCCGCTTCTCGGCGCCGAGTACCTCGCCCCGGTGGACTGAATCCGTCAACTTGTCGAGCTCCGCCTTGAGATCGCGCCCGGCGGTGCGCGCGGCGGCCAGCTCCTGTTCGCGCCGGGCTTTGGCGGCGTCGGCGGCGGTGCGCTCCTCGTCGGCGCGGGTCAGGGAGACCTCGACGTGCGCGAGCAGCTGCCGGGCTCCGGTGGCGACCGCTTCGGCGACGGCGGCCTCGTGGCGGAGCCTTGCCCTGCGCTGTTCGGCACGCGCGCGTGCCTCACGTTCGGTGCGGGCCGCGCGGTCCAGGGAGTCGGCGCGCCCGGCGAGGCCCTTGACCCGCTCCTCATGGGTACGGGCCTGGAGCCGGGCCTCCATCTCCGTCTGGCGGGCGTTGGCACCGTCGGCGGCGAGCCGGTCGCGCACGGAGGTGTCCGGTTCCTCCTC
This sequence comes from Streptomyces sp. M92, assembly GCF_028473745.1. NCBI lineage: Bacteria > Bacillati > Actinomycetota > Actinomycetes > Kitasatosporales > Streptomycetaceae > Streptomyces > Streptomyces sp. M92. The sequence goes on along the minus strand of NZ_CP101137.1, from coordinate 3,495,373 downwards.
GACCGGCATCTCCTCGGCGACGGCCAGCCGCTCGGCCAGCTCCTCGACCTCCATGAGCGCCTTGTCCAGCGCCTCCTGGGCCCGCGCGGCCGCCGCGGCGGACCGTTCCGCCTCACCGGCCGCGCCCCGCGCCTGGCCCGCGAGCCGCCCGAGCTGCTGGGCGACGGCCGACTTCTCCCGGTCGGCGGCCCGGCGCCGCTCCCCCAGCTCCTCGACGAGCGCGGCGCACTCCCGGCGCCGTTCGACTGCCGCCTCCTGCGCCCCGGCCAGCTCCTCGCACCGCACGCCCAGCTCGGCCAGCTCGGCCGCGGCCTGGTCCACGGAGGCCTGCACCTCCAGCAGGCTGGGCGCCCCGGCGGATCCGCCCTGCGCGAAGTGCGCGCCCAGCAGGTCGCCCTCGGCGGTGACGGCGGTCAGCTCCGGGTGGGCGTAGACGAGGTCCTCGGCGTCCTCCAGGGTGCCGACCACGACGATCCCGCGCAGCAGCCGCCGTACGGCGGGCATCAGGTCGTCGGGGCCCCGGACCAGGTCGGCGGCGTACGGCGGTCCGTCGCCCGGGCGCCCGTCGGGTACGTCGTCGGGGGCGCCGGCGAGCAGCAGGGCGGCCCGGCCGGCGTCCTGCTTGCGCAGCAGGCGGATGGCGTCGGCGGCGGCCGCCGGGGAGGTGACGGCGAGAGCGTCGGCGGCGGCGCCGAAGGCGGTGGCCAGGGCGGCCTCGTGACCGGGCGTGACGGTGAGGAGTCCGGCGGCCGGGCCGAGCAGTCCGGCGAGCCGGTCCTTGGCCGCGAGCACCGCGCCGGTGCCGTCCTTGCGGCGCAGCCCGAGGGCCAGGGCCTCGTGGCGGGCCTGCGTGGCCGCGCGTTCGCGCTCCGCCGCGGTGACCGCCTCGCGGGCGGCGCTGAGGGCGGCCTCCGCCTCGGTGAGCCGGTGCTTGGCGGTCTCGTGCCGCTCGGCGAGTTCCTGGTCGTCGGCGTCGAGTCCGTCGACCTCCGCCCGGAGCGCCTCGTACTCCTCCTGGGCGGCGGCGGCGCGTTCCCGGGACTCGTCGCGGGCCTCGGCCAGCCGCTCGATCTCGGCCTGGGCGGAGGCGGCGCGGGAACGGGCGGCGCCGACCTGGCCGCTGAGCCGGGCCAGTCCCTCTCGGCGGTCGGCGATGGCGCGGGCGGCGTCCTTGAGACGGCGCTCCTCCAGGGCCAGTTCGCGTTCGAGGTCGGCGCGGTGGGCGACGGTGTCCTCCAGGGCGCGTTCGGCCGCCTCCAGGGCCGCTTCGAGTTCGGCCTCCTGCTCGCGGACGCGGGCGGCCTCGCGCTCCAGTTCCTCCGGGTCCCGGCCGCGGCGCTCCTCGGGGGGCGCGGAGGTGGCGCTCTTCACGCGGGCGTCGGCGAGGGAGATCGTGCCGCGCACCCGTTCGGCGAGCTGGGACAGCTCGTACCAGGTCTGCTGGGCGCGCTGGAGGCGCGGGGTGAGCCGGCGGACCTCGTCCTCCAGATCGGCCTCGCGGCGCAGTGCCCGGCTCAGCTCCCGCTCGGCGGTCTCCTTGCGTTCCTTGAGCGCGGCCTCGTCGGCGATCTCGGCGTCGAGCGCCTCGCGGAGCCGTACGAGGTCGTCGGCGAGGAGGCGCAGGCGCGCGTCCCGCAGGTCGGCCTGGATGACGGCGGCCCGGCGGGCGACGGCGGCCTGCCGGCCGAGCGGTTTCAGCTGGCGGCGCAGCTCGTCCGTCAGGTCCTGCACGCGGGCGAGGTTGGCCCGCATCGCGTCGAGCTTGCGGAGCGCCTTCTCCTTGCGCTTGCGGTGCTTGAGGACGCCCGCGGCCTCTTCGATGAAGGCGCGGCGGCCCATCGGGTCGGCGTGCAGGACGGAGTCGAGCTGGCCCTGGCCGACGATGACGTGCATCTCGCGGCCGATGCCGGAGTCGGAGAGCAGTTCCTGGATGTCGAGGAGGCGGCAGGTGTCGCCGTTGATCTGGTACTCGCTGCCGCCGTTGCGGAACATGATCCGCGTGATGGTGACCTCGGCGTACTCGATGGGCAGGGCCCCGTCGGAGTTGTCGATGGTCAGCGACACCTCGGCCCGGCCGAGCGGCGGGCGGCCGGTGGTGCCGGCGAAGATGACGTCCTCCATCTTGCCGCCGCGCAGCGACTTGGCCCCCTGTTCGCCCATGACCCAGCTGAGCGCGTCCACCACGTTGGACTTGCCCGAGCCGTTCGGTCCGACCACGCAGGTGATGCCGGGCTCGAACCGGAGCGTGGTCGCCGACGCGAACGACTTGAACCCGCGCAGGGTCAGGGCCTTCAGGTGCACGCCGTCGGACTCTACCTTTCGCGGGTGTCTCACTCCATGAACCGGTGAACCGCCGCGGTTTCACGAGTGAACGTGCAGGGCACATCAGACGTTGAAGAGGGTGAAAGGATGCGCGGGGCAGGAACGGGCGGGGGCCGGACGGCACAGGCGCTGGGACGGGGGCAAGAAAGAAGGGACGCCGAAGCGTCCCTTGCAGACTCTGACACCTGCGGTGGTACGGGCGAGCCCGACCACTGCCGTGCCGTAGTGGAGCGATGCAGTGATCGGCGGTGATCAGGTGAGCGCAGGCTCCGCCTGGTGTGCGTCAACGCTCTCCATGCTCTCCATGATCCTGTCGTGAGAAGCGGCAGCCGCCAGCGCGTCGTTCTCCGCCTGGATCCGTCCGAGCTCGGATTCCAGGTCCTGGACGCGCTGCTGGAGCCGTCGCATCTCGGCGAGGAGTCGCGGGTCGGAGCCGCCGACGTAACCGAGAAGCGCCTTTGCCATGATGGATGGTCCTCCACAATGAGTGACCGACCGAAGCGGTGTGGGTCGTGTAGGGATCGCACCCGCGGTGCTTGGCACTTTGGAGTTTTTCTGCCGTTCAACCATGCCAAACAGCTAAGGTGCGCGGGGCTTTCAGCGTCTCACCAAAAAGTTTGACGGTCAACACGATCACGCCCCGTATCGACGGGCGCCCGGGGGCGCGCGGCCGGGGAACGGCGGCGCGGCGACTCCTGCGGGCCCCTGGGGGCGTGGCGATCATCCTGCGTGGGGAGCCTGCCACGAGGACGTCATTCTTGGCAACCACCTGCTCGTTTCCATCGTGGAACGCCCTCCCGGGAGACCCTTCCCGGGCACCGGAGGCCGCCGGCGCGACACCGGGTCAGCGGATGGCGAAGCCCTCGTAACCGCCTCGGGGTGTGTCCCAGATCTCGGTCACACCGTCCACGCGTCCGGGCGTGTCGTCACCGTGCAGCCATTCGAGCAGCCCCTCGCAGCGCTCGCGCGGGCCCTCCGCTACGACCTGGACCCGCCCGTCGGCCAGATTGAGAGCAAAGCCACTCATCCCGCCGAGCTCCAGCGCCCTGGCCCGCGTGAACCAGCGGAAACCCACACCTTGAACCTGTCCGCGCACCCACGCGACCAGCCGTACATCCTCGCTCATGGGTGCAAGCTAACCAGTCAATGTCTCGCCGGACACTTCACCCCCTTGCGTCATGCGGTACCGTCCCCACCCAATGAAACTCACCTGAAACTCACTCGAACGTGTGAGTTCCGTGTTGATCGTGAGGAACGTCGACCGCGAGGACACGTCCCGCGTCAGGACCGCGAGGACGAGAAGGGCCAGAACATGGGACGCCACCGACGCTCCGCCGCCGGCCGCGCCGCCACGGGCCGCGCCGCGGGAAGCCGGCAGCCGGACGGTACGACGGGACGGGACGGGCAGCAGCCCGCGCCGGGCGACCGCCCCACGATGGGAATCGCGCCCTACCTGAACCCCGAGGCCTACGCCGAGGTCCGCGCGAAGAGCGACGCCTACCTGTTCGCACCGGACGACGCCGACGGCGGTGGGGACGGCGGCCGCCCGCGGGCCGGCCGCACGGTCCCCTTCCCGAGCGACGGATTCAGCCCCGACGAGGGCACCCGGCACCCGGGAGCGCACCGCCGGCGCCGGAAGAAGGCCGTCACTCCCGTCCGCACCGGCCTCCTCGGCGTCTCCGCCGCGGTCGCCATCGGCACGGTCGCGGTGGCCACGGGCACGGTGCCCGGCCTCGACAACTACCGCTTCGACGGCGGCAGCGGCGCGGGCGACCGGGTGCAGGCCCAGGACGTGCCGACCAACACCCCGTCCGGACAGGGCGGCACCTCCGGCAGCGCCGAGGCGGGCCGGGGCGGCGACACCGCCACGAGCCGCGGCACCGACCGGTCCTCCGCACCGTCCTCGGACGGGACGCCCTCGAAGGGCCCGTCTTCGAAGGCCCCGTCCTCGAAGGCTCCGTCCTCGAAGGCTCCCTCCGAGAAGTCCCCGTCCGAGAGGACCTCCCCCTCGGCCCCGGCGTCGCAGCCCGAGGCCCTCGCCGAGACGCCCTCGAAGTCCCAGCGGCCGGAGTCGACGACTCCCGGCGAGAAGCCGAAGCCCACGCCCTCCCGGCCGGCCACGAAGGACCCGGCGAAGCCGAGCGCGCCCGCGGCGGCCTCGGAGCAGGCCGTCGCCCAGGCCCAGGTGCTCAAGCTGGTCAACGACGAGCGGGCCAAGGTGGGCTGCCGCCCGCTGGCCGCGAACAGCGCCCTGACCGGACTCGCCGAGGACTTCAGCCGGTCCATGGCCGAGCAGGGCTTCTTCGACCACACCGACCCCAGCGGCGCGACCCCCTGGGACCGTGCCGAGGCGGTCGGCATAAGTACCCTCGGCGGCGAGAACATAGCCCGCGGCCAGGCCGACGCCCAGGCCGTGATGGACGCCTGGATGGACAGCCCCGGCCACCGCGCCAACATACTGAACTGCGACTTCCAGACCCTGGGCGTCGGCGTCCACTTCGGCTCCGGCGGGCCGTGGTGGACGCAGAACTTCGGCTACTGACGCCGGCCCACGTACGCTGGCGGTATGTCGACCACGCAGGAGCGCACGGCGGAGCAGGACCTGCCGTACGACGTGTTCTCCCGGGCCTGTCCCTCGCGCGGCACCCTGGAGCACGTCACGGGGCGCTGGGGCGCGCTGACGCTCGGGGCGCTGTACGAGGGGTCCTTCCGCTTCAACGAGCTGCGGCGCCGCGTCGACGGCGTCAGCGAGAAGATGCTGGCCCAGACGCTGCACGCGCTGGAGCGCGACGGCCTGGTGCACCGCGAGGCCCAGCCGACCAACCCGCCGCGCGTGGACTACGAGCTCACGCCGCTGGGGCGTGAGGTGGCCGGGCGGCTGATCGCGCTCATCCAGTGCCTCGAGGGGCGGATGGACGAGGTCCTGGCGTCGCGGGAGCGGTACGACGACGCGCGCCGGACGCCTGCGGTGTGATCCCTGATGGGACGATCACCTAGGGAGCGGTCCTCGGCGGGCGCTGGCACTTCGGGCAGAAGTAGCTGGAGCGGTTCATCCACGGCCTGCGGCGCATCGGTGTGGCGCAGCGGCGGCAGGGCAGGTCCTCGCGGCCGTATGCGTCGAGGGAGCGGTCGAAGTAGCCGGATTCGCCGTTGATGTTGACGTAGAGACTGTCGAAGCTGGTGCCGCCGACGGCGAGGGCGGCGTTCATCACGTCCCGGACGTGGCCGAGGAGTTCGGCGGTGCGGGGGCGGGTGAGGGTCGCGGTGGGGCGTTCGTAGTGCAGGCAGGAGCGCCACAGGGCCTCGTCGGCGTAGATGTTGCCGACGCCGCTGATCAGGGACTGGTCGAGCAGGGCCCGTTTGACGGTGGTGCGCTTGCGGCGCAGGGCGAGGTGGAAGGCCTCGTCGTCGAAGAGCGGGTCGAGCGGGTCCCGGGCGATGTGCGCGATGACGTCGGGCAGGCCGTCGGGGCTGGTCTCGTGCAGGGAGAGACCGCCGAAGGTGCGCTGGTCGACGAAGCGGAGTTCGGTGCCGAGGGCGTCGGTGAAGCGGACGCGGACGCGCAGGTGCTTCTCGGCGGGTGCCTCGTGCGGCTGGACCAGGAGCTGGCCGCTCATGCCGAGGTGGGCGAGGACCGCCTGGCCGGTGTCCTCCAGGGGCAGCCACAGGTACTTGCCGCGGCGGCTGGGCGTGCCGACGCGGTGGCCCTTCAGACGGTGGGCGAAGTCGTCGGGGCCGGCGATGTGCCGGCGTACCGCGCGCGGGTGGAGCACCTCGGCGTCGGCGACGGTGCGGTGGGCGACCCAGCGCTCCAGGCCGCGCCGGACGACTTCGACCTCGGGCAACTCGGGCATGGCATCCCCTCGGACGGTCCGGTGGACCTCCCGAACGCCCACCCCGGTAGTGGGGCGGGCGTTCGGGACGTGCGCTGGTACGGGTGGGTCAGGCGGAGGCCGACGAGGCGTCGGCGGCCTCGGCGGCTTCGGCGGCAGGCTGGTCGGCCGTCGCCTTGGCGCGCTCGTCCGCCGCGGTCTTGATCGACCGCCACGCGGATTCCGCGGCCTGCTGCTCCGCCTCCTTCTTGCTGCGGCCGGTGCCGGTGCCGTACGAGACGCCTCCGACGCGGGCGGCAGCAGTGAAGGTCTTCTCGTGGTCGGGGCCGGTCTCCGTGACCAGGTACTCGGGGACGCCGAGCCCTTCGGTCGCGGTGAGCTCCTGGAGGCTGGTCTTCCAGTCCAGGCCGGCACCGAGGTTGGAGGACTTCTCGATCAGCGGGTCGAACAGGCGGTGCACCAGTTCGGAGGCCGCGTCGAGGCCCTGGTCGAGATAGACCGCGCCGATCACCGCTTCGAGGGTGTCGGCGAGGATGGATGCCTTGTCCCGGCCTCCCGTGCCCTCTTCACCGCGGCCGAGCCGGATGAAGGAGCCGAGTTCGAGCCCGCGGCCCACCTCCGCCAGCGCACGCGAGTTGACCACCGCGGCCCGCAGCTTGGCCAGCTGGCCTTCGGGCAGGTCGGGGTGGGTGCGGTACAGCGTGTCCGTGACGACGAGGCCGAGGACGGAGTCACCGAGGAACTCCAGCCGCTCGTTCGTCGGCAGACCGCCGTTCTCGTACGCGTAGGAACGGTGGGTCAGTGCACGCACCAGAAGGGCGGACTCGAGCCGGTAGCCGAGCCGCCCTTCCAGAAGCGTGTGGGACGAGGCCTGGTTGTTGTCCGCCTTCTTCTTGGCGGGTGGGTCCGCCTTGGCGTCATCCGCCTTCTTGGGGACTGACACAGTGCCTCTCACCAGCCGCTCAGACCTCGAGGACCTGGCGCTTGTTGTAAGTGCCGCAAGACGGGCACGCGATGTGCTGCTGCTTGGGCTCGTGGCAGCGCTCGCACGCAACCAGGGTGGGGACCGCAGCCTTCCACTGCGACCGGCGGTGGCGCGTGTTGCTGCGCGACATCTTCCGCTTCGGAACAGCCACGGCTACTTCTCCTGCTTCTCGTCGACGCCAGGTTCGGCGCCGCTCATCTCGTCCTTCTCGCCGTCTCCGAGTGAACCGGCGAGTCCCTGCAAAGCCGCCCAACGAATGTCGACGGCGTCATGGTGGTGGTCCGGATCGTCCGCCAGGCGTGCTCCGCACTCGGAGCACAGACCCGGGCAGTCTTCCCGGCACACCGGCTGCATCGGCAGTGCGAGCACCACCGCGTCGCGCAGCACGGGTTCGAGGCCGATCAGTCCGTCCTCGACGAAGAACCTGTCCTCGTCGTCCTCGGCGTCGTCGCCCGGTTCCGCCACAGGGCGGCCCCGGTCGTCGGCGTCAGGGTACGAGAACAGTTCCTGGAAGTCCGCGTCGAGCTCCTGCTCGAGCGGCTCCAGACACCTTACGCACTCCCCCTTGGCCTTGGCACGGGCGGTGCCTGTGACGAGCACCCCTTCCATGACCGACTCGAGCCGGAGATCGAGTTCCACCGGGGCGCCTTCCGGCACCGCGATGACTCCCTGGACACCGAAGTCTTTGGGAGCGTCGACCGTGCGGGTCAGGCGCTGCAGCGCACCGGGCCGCCGTCCCAGCTCGTGTGTGTCGAACACGAGGGGGTCGCGGTGGTCGAGGCGCGCGTTCAGAGCCATTCCTGCTTTCGGTCTTCGTGACTGGGGTACAGCTGGGGGACGCCGCCCTTCGGTGCTCCCGGGCAGCGGCGATCGCGGACGTACACGCGACCGAAGAGCCAGGATACTGGACCATTCGCTCACGGCCCAATCCGGGCCGGTCGAGGGCTCCCGCCCTAGAGGCCGCGGCCCTGTTCGTAGGCCCGCAGCTGCTCGGCGCTGATCATGCTGGTGTCGAAGAGGCTGGTCTCGTCGAGGGTCTGAGGCTGGGCCTGCGGGGGGTGCTCGGGCTGCTGGGGCTGTTGCGCCTGAGGGTAGGGCTGCTGTCCGTCGTACGTCTGCTGGGACGCGTCGTAGCCCTGGTACGCATAGGGGTCGGCGGTCTGCTGCTGGTAGGCGTAGGGGTCCTGGCCGCCGTACTGCTGCTGGTAGCCCGCGTACGGGTCGGGCTGCTGCTGGGCGTAGCCGTACGCCGGCTGCTGCGACGGCATCTCCGGCACCGCCTGCTCCGGTGCCCGGGCCGCCGCCGGCTGCGGCTCGTCGTACTCGTGCCGGCGGGGCTGCTGGGCGGGGGTGTCGGAGAGGGCGGCGAGGCCGGCGAGGTAGTCGGCGTCGCTGGAGTGCTGGACGGTGGTGGAGTCGTCGGCGAGGGCGCCGAGGTCGTCGGTGGCGATCCGGCCGTGCAGCTTCTGGCGGCCCCGTCCGACCGCGTCCAGGGTCTTGGCCAGCACCGCCTCGAAGGCGCCGAGCTTGGTGTCGACGTAGGCGTCGGCGTCGCGGCGCAGGACCTCCGGGTCGTGGCTGCGCTCGGGGGCGTCCTCGTCCTCGTAGCCGTTCTCGTCGAGGCCGGGCCCGGTGCCGAGCAGCTTCTCGCGGCCCCGGCCGACGGAGCCGAGGGTCTTGGTGAGGACGACCTCGAAGTTGGCGAGCTTGGAGTCGACGTAGTCGTCGGCCTCGGCGCGGACCTCCTCGGCCTCCTGGCGGGCCTCGGCGAGGATGCGGTCGGCCTCGGCCTGGGAACGGCGGGCGACCTCGGTGTCGGAGATCAGCGAGCCGCGCTCCGCGTGTGCGCTCTCGATGATCCGGTCGGCCTCCTGGCGGGCCTGCGCGACCATCTGCTCCCGGTCGCCGATCAGCTCCTGGGCCTGGGCGAGGGAGCCGGGCAGCTCGGCGCGCAGCTCCTCCAGCAGCGAGAGCAGTTCGGCGCGGTTGACCACGCACGAGGCCGACATGGGCATGGCGCGGGCGCCGGAGACCATCGCGGTGATCTCGTCGAGCTTGTTCTGCACGTCCACCGTGTGCTCGCCACTCTCTACAGCTGTGTTGGAGACGGACGGGACGACTGTACGACCCTGGGGTGTCCGGGGGACACCGGGTGACGGTTTGTCAGTCTCCGGGAGCCGGGCGGCGGCGGTGTCAGTTCTTGCGCAGGCGTTCCGAGAGCGCTTCGAGGACCAGCGGCGGCACCAGGTGGGAGACGTCGCCGCCCCAGGTGGCGACCTCCTTGACCAGGGAGGACGACAGGAAGCTGTAGGTCGGGTTGGTGGGGATGAACAGGGTCTCCACACCGGAGAGGCCGTTGTTCATCTGGGCCATCTGCAGCTCGTAGTCGAAGTCGCTGACCGCACGCAGGCCCTTGACGATGGCCGGGATCTCGCGCTGCTTGCAGAAGTCGACGAGGAGGCCGTGGAAGGACTCCACGCGTACGTTCCCGTACTCGGCGGTGACCTGGCGGATGAGGTCGATCCGCTCCTCGATCTCGAACAGGCCCTTCTTGGCCTGGTTGATCATCACCGCGACGTAGACCTCGTCGTAGAGGCTGGAGGCACGGGCGATGATGTCGAGATGTCCGTTGGTGATCGGGTCGAACGACCCGGGACAGACGGCGCGGCGCACTTGAGTTCCCTCGCTCTCCGGTCCGGTCATCGTGCGTCTTCGCACGTAGAGGCGGCGCGACCGTACCAAAACGTTCCCTCGCCGTAGCGACGGGACCGGATCGCTTCGAAGCCGTCCGGCCACCGGAATTCGCCGCCCCTGGTGCTGCGCTCCACGGTGACGAGCGCTTCGGCGGCGAGCCACCCCTCCGAGCGGAGTGTGAGCAGGATCTCCCGAAGATCGTCGTCGGAGACGGCGTAGGGCGGGTCCAGGAAGACGATGTCGTACGGCTCGCCCGGGGCCGCGCCGCGGACGATCTGTTCCGCCTTGCCCGCCCGGACCTCGGCGCCGGGCAGGCCGAGGGCCTTGACGTTCTCCCGGACGGTTTGGGCGGCGCGGGCGTCTGCCTCGACGAGCAGGACGTGCCCGGCGCCCCGGGACAGGGCCTCCAGGCCGACGGCGCCGGAACCGGCGTACAGGTCGATGACCCGCTCCCCGTCCAGGGGGCCGCCGAGCAGGGACTGCCACGTGGAGAAGAGCCCCTCGCGGGCGCGGTCGGAGGTGGGGCGGGTGCCGGTTCCCCGGGGGACGGCTAGGCGGCGTCCCCCGGCTTTGCCGGCGATCACTCGGGTCATCTGGTGTCCTTGGTCGTGAGCGGCTCTGGGTCCAGTGTGGCTGGTCGTGCCCGCGCCGGTGGAGCCGCACGTCGGCACAGCCCCGCGCTCCCCCGGGCGGGCGATGTTCAGCCCTTCTCCAGGTACTGCTCCCTCTCCTCGTCCAGGAGGGCGTCCAGGGCCGTCCGCAGCCCGGGCAGGGCGGTCAGCTCCGGGTCGGCGGCCACCACCGCCGCCGCCTCCTGTCTCGCCTCGGCGATGATCTCCTCGTCCTCGATCACCGCGAGGACCCGCAGGGAGGTGCGGGCGCCGGACTGGGCCTGGCCGAGGACGTCGCCCTCGCGGCGCTGTTCGAGGTCGATGCGGGAGAGCTCAAAGCCGTCGAGGGTGCCGGCGACGGCGTTCAGCCGCTGGCGGGCCGCGCTCGCCTCTGGCATCTCGGTGACCAGCAGGCACAGACCGGGGGCGGAGCCGCGGCCGACGCGTCCGCGCAGCTGGTGGAGCTGGGAGACACCGAAGCGGTCGGCGTCCATGATGACCATCGCGGTGGCGTTGGGGACGTTGACGCCGACCTCGATGACGGTCGTGGCGACCAGGACGTCGGTCTCGCCGGCCGCGAAGCGGCGCATGACGGCGTCCTTGTCGTCGGGCTGCATACGGCCGTGCAGCACCTCGACCCGCAGGCCCTGGAGCGGGCCCTCGGCGAGCTGTTCGGCGACGTCGAGGACGGCGAGCGGGGGCCGCTTCTCCGCGTCCCCCTCCGGGGCCTTCTTGGCGGCCTTCTTCGGGTCCTCGTCCTCGTCGCCGATGCGCGGGCAGACGACGTACGCCTGGTGGCCGTTCGACACCTCCTCGCGGACCCGTTCCCAGGCCCGCGACAGGAAGTGAGGCTTGTCGGCGGCCGGGACGACGTGGCTGGCGATCGGGGAGCGGCCGGCCGGGAGCTGGTCCAGGACGGAGGTCTCCAGGTCGCCGAAGACGGTCATGGCTACGGTGCGCGGGATGGGCGTGGCGGTCATGACGAGCAGGTGCGGGGGCTGCTTGCCCTTGCCGCGCAGGGCGTCGCGCTGCTCGACGCCGAAGCGGTGCTGTTCGTCGACGACGACCAGGCCGAGGTCGTGGAACTGGACCTTGTCCTCGATCAGCGCGTGGGTGCCGATGACGATGCCCGCCTCGCCGGTGGCCAGGTCGAGCAGGGCGTGCCGGCGGGCGGCGGCGCCCATGGAACCGGTGAGCAGCACCACCTTGGTGGCGTGTTCGGCGCCGCCGAGCATGCCTCCCTCGGCCAGCTCGCCCATCATCTCGACGACCGACCGGTGGTGCTGCTGGGCGAGCACCTCGGTGGGCGCCAGCATCACGGCCTGTCCGCCCGCGTCGACGACGGCGAGCATGGCGCGCAGGGCCACCATCGTCTTGCCCGATCCGACCTCTCCCTGGAGCAGCCGGTGCATGGGGTGGTCCGTGGCGAGGTCGTCGAAGATCTCGCGGGAGACCTTCTGCTGCCCGTCGGTGAGGGTGAAGGGGAGACGGTCGTCGAAGGCCGTCAGCAGGCCGTCCGGGCTCGGCCGCCTCGGGACCGCGGGGAGCTGGGTCTCGGCGTGGCGGCGCCGCGCGAGGGCGACCTGGAGGACGAAGGCCTCGTCCCACTTGAGGCGGGCGCGGGCGTCCTCGATGTCCGCCTTGGTGTGCGGGCGGTGGATCTTCAGCAGGGCCTCGGGGAGGGAGACCAGGCCGCGGCCCTCGCGCAGGGAGTCCGGCAGCGGGTCGACGGCCTCCTGGGCGCTGGGCAGGACCGTCTGGATGGCCTTGGCGAGCTTCCAGGACTCCAGCTTGGCGGTGGCCGGGTAGAGGGGGATGAGGGCGCCCGCCCAGGACTCCACGGTCTCGCCGCCGTCGGGGTCGCCGCGCAGCAGCTCGTACGCCGGGTGGGCCAGTTGGAGCCGGCGGTTGAAGACGGAGACCTTGCCCGCGAACATCGCGCGGGTGCCCGGCAGGAGCTCCTTGTGGGGCTTGTGCACGCCGTTGCCGAAGAAGACCAGCTGGAGGCGGCCGCTGCCGTCGGTGATGGTCACCTCCAGGCGCTGTCCCTTGCCGCGCGGCGCCTTCGACGAGGCGAAGGTGTGCAGGCGGGCGTCGGCGACCTGGGCGACCACCGTGACGTGCTCCTCCATGGGGAGGTCGGCCAGGTGCGTGAGCTGACCGCGCTCCTCGTATCTGCGGGGGTAGTGGTGGAGGAGGTCGCCGACGGTGTGCAGGCCGAGGTGCTCGGCCATCACCTTCGCGGTGGCGGGGCCGAGGACCTTCTTCAGTGGTTCTCGCAGTGCGGGCACGAGATCCATTGCACACCACGCCACTGACAATGGCCCCGAACCTCCCGGCGGACCGGCGGTGCCCGTCGTGCTACTCCACACCGACCAGCAGCAGCGCGCCCTGCCGCCCGCCCCGGTAGACCACCGTGTCGACGGCCAGGTACGCCTGGCGGACCCGGGCCTGAAGACGGCCGGCGACGGACTCGGGGGCCTCTTCGCCGAGGACGAGGGTGACCAGCTCGCCGCCGGCCGCGAGCATCCGGTCCAGGACGGTCGCGGCGACCTCGGCGACGTCCGCGCCGATCACGGCCACGTCGCCGTCGATGAGGCCGAGCACGTCACCGGCCTGGCAGATGCCGGCGGTGGTCCAGGCCTGGCGTTCGGCGACGGCGACCTCGGCGTACCGGGTGGCGCCGGCCGCCGAGGTCATCGCCACCACGTCCTCGTCGAAGCGCCGCCCGGGTTCGTGCACGGCCAGCGCGGCGATGCCCTGGACCGCGGAACGGGTCGGGATCAGGGCCACCCGGACGCCCTCGGTCCGGGCCTGCTCGGCCGCCGCGGCGGCGGTGTGGCGCAGTTCGGCGTCGTTGGGCAGCAGCACGACCTCGCGCGCGTGCGCCCGGCGTACGGCCTGGACCAGCTCGCCGCTCGCCGGCGGCTCCCCGGGGCGGGCGAGCACGGTCGTCGCGCCGGCCTCGGTGTAGAGCCCCGCCAGCCCCTCCCCCGGCACGACGGCCACCACGGCGCGCTGGGCCCGCTCCCGGGGCGGGCGCTCGGAGTGGGTGGTGTGCGCGTCGCCGTGCCCGAAGTGGGTGATCCGGATCCGGTACGGCCGTCCGGCCTCCACACCCGCCTCGACGGCGGCGCCCGCGTCGTCGACGTGCACGTGGACGTTCCACAGTCCGTCGCCGCCGACGACGACGAGCGAGTCCCCGAGGGCGTCGAGCCGCCGCCGCAGCCGCGCGACCTCCGTGTCCCCGGCCTCGAGGAGGTAGATCACCTCGAAGGCGGGGCCGCCGCTCCCGGCACCGCCGTTCCCGGCACCGCCGTCCGCGGAAGCGCCGTCCAGGAAGCCGCCGTCCACGGGGCACTCGCCCACAGGGTCCGCCGGGTCGAGCGCCACGCGTGCGTGCGACACGGTGAGAGGCTCCGGTGCCCGACCCGTGAAGGTCTCCACGAGGGCCGCGAGGACGGTGACGAGGCCGTGTCCGCCGGCGTCGACGACTCCGGCGCGCTTCAGGGCGGGCAGCTGGCCCGGGGTGGCGGCGAGCGCCGCGCGGGCGCCGTCGTACGCCGCGCGGGCCACGTCGGCGCAGTCGCCCTCCGCCCCGTCGGCCGCGTCCGCGGCGGCGGTGGCGACGGTCAGGACGGTGCCCTCGACGGGGTGGGCCACGGCCTGCCGGGCGGACTCGGCCGCGTGCCGCAGGGCCGCCCGCAGTCCCGGGCCGTCGGTGTGGGCGCCTTCACCGTCCGGGCGGGCGCCTGCGGCGTCGGCGGTGAGCACCTGGGCCAGGCCGCGCAGCAGCTGCGCGAGGATCGTCCCGGAGTTGCCGCGGGCGCCGATCAGCGCGCCGTGCGCCATGGCGCCGACGGTCTCGGCCAGCGAGGGGCCCTCGTCCGGGCCGCAACCCGGCTCCCCGGCGCCCACCGCGTGCGCCGCGAACACCGCCTCCACGGCGGCGACGGCCGACTCGACGGTCAGGTACAGGTTCGTGCCGGTGTCCCCGTCGGCGACCGGATAGACGTTGATCGCGTCGATCTCCTCGCGCGCCCGCCCGAGCGCGCGCAAGGACAGACCGCACCAGGTACGCACCGCCAGAGCGTCGAAGAACCTCTGCGGCACCTGCGCCACCTGCGCCTCCCTGAGCTGCTGGACGTGGCTGGCAGCGTAGACCTCGGGAGGGCGCCCACCGGAAGAGGGCCGGGGGCGGGCCCCTGAGCTGCCATGGTAGTTTCGTTGTACGGGAGCAGCCGTTGTATGCTGCTCCGGTTGCCCGGTCCCGATCGGGCTCTTCCCCCTGGCACCGCCACTCAGACCCCGGACCGTTCGCGGCCCCGGAACCTTGATCCCGGCATGCCGGGGTCAACCGTAAGTGCATCTGAAGTCTTTGGAGTGACCCGTGGCTGCCAACTGCGACGTCTGTGGCAAGGGGCCGAGCTTCGGCAACAACATCTCGCACTCGCACCGCCGTACGTCCCGTCGCTGGAACCCGAACATCCAGCGCGTGCGTACCGTGGTCGGCGGGACGCCGAAGCGCGTGAACGCTTGCACCTCGTGCATCAAGGCCGGGAAGGTCTCGCGCTGACGCGTCAGCTGAGCGCGCGGCCACTGCCTGGTCCGCTGCATGGAGCCGGTCCACCTCGGGTGGGCCGGCTTTTTGCCGTGCCGTAAAGCTTCTCCGTACGGTGGCCGCCCTTGGCCCAGAAGGCGGCCACCGTGCGTCGGGCTCAGGGCACGTCCCGTCCGAGCGCCCAGCCGTGGTCCACGGGCCCGATGCCGCCGCCGAGCGCGAACCCGGCCCCGATCCCCCCGGTGACGTACTCCTTGGCCGCCGCGACCGCCTCGGGCACCGGCTGCCCCTTGGCGAGCCCGCAGGCGACGGCCGACGCGAGGGTGCAGCCGGTGCCGTGGGTGTGCCGGTTGTCGAGGCGCGGTGCGCGCAGCCAGTGCTCCTCGGAGCCGTCGGTGAGCAGGTCCACGGCGTCGCCCGCCAGGTGGCCGCCCTTGACCAGCACCCAGCGCGGCCCGTACTCCAGGACGGCCGCCGCGGCCCGGCGCAGGTCGGTGTCCGACTCGACGTGTATGCCGGTGAGTTGGGCGACCTCGTCGAGGTTGGGGGTGGCGACGGTGGCGGCCGGGAGCAGCTTGGTGCGGACCGAGTCCAGCGCGGAGGCGGCGAGCAGCGCGTCCCCGTGCTTGGAGACGCCTACTGGGTCGACGACGGCCGGGGCGTCGGTGTCCGCGATCAATTCGGCGACCGTCTCGACCAGTTCGGCGGAGGAGAGCATCCCGGTCTTGACCGCCTGGACGCCGATGTCGTCCACGACGCTGCGGTACTGGGCCCGCACCGCCTCCACGGGCAGCTCCCAGGCTCCCTGGACGCCCAGCGAGTTCTGCGCGGTCACCGCGGTGAGCACGCTCATGCCGTGGGTGCCGAGGGCGAGCATGGTCTTCAGGTCGGCCTGGATGCCGGCGCCGCCGCCGGAGTCGGAGCCGGCCACCGTGAGGACGTTCGGCAGGCTCATGCCTCGACCTCCCCGCCGAAGTGGTCCCAGCCGCCCTTGCTGGTCCAGGGCGCGCCGTCGACGGTCACCTGGGGCAGCGCGGAGGGGTTGAGCACCTCGCCGATGACCTTCCAGCGGGCGGGCAGTTTCACGTCCGGCGGGAAGGTCGCCACGATCGCGTGGTCCTCTCCCCCGGTGAGCACCCACTGCATCGGGTCGACGCCGACGGCCTGGCCGATGTCGTTCATCTGGGTGGGGATGTCGATCTGGCCGGAGCGGATGTCGATCCTGACCTTGCTGGCCTCCGCGATGTGGCCCAGGTCCGCGATGAGTCCGTCGCTCACGTCGCACATGGCGGTGGCGCCGAGCCCGGCGGCGGCCGGTCCCGCGTGGTAGGGCGGCTCGGGACGCCGGTGGGCCTCGACGAAGGCGCGCGGCGAGCGGAAGCCCCGGGAGAGCACGGCGAACCCGGCCGCGGACCAGCCGAGCCAGCCGGTCACCGCGACGAGATCGCCGGGCTGGGCGCCGCCCCGGGTGACGGGCTCCTGGTTGCGCAGGTCACCGAGGGCGGTGATGGAGACGGTGATCGTGTCACCGCGCACCACGTCGCCGCCGACCACGGAGGCGCCCGCGACCTGGCACTCGTCGCGCAGCCCGTCCATCAGCTCGGTCGGCCAGGTCACCGGCAGTTCGGCGGGGACCACCAGGCCGAGCAGCAGCGCGGTCGGCACCGCCCCCATGGCGGCGATGTCGGCCAGGTTCTGCGCCGCCGCCTTGCGGCCCACGTCGTACGCGGTGGACCAGTCGCGGCGGAAGTGCCGCCCCTCGACGAGGATGTCGGTACTGGCCACGACCCTGCGGTCGGGCGCGGCCACCACCGCGGCGTCGTCGCCGGGGCCGACCCGGACCGCCGGAGTGGTGGTCAGACGGGAGGTGAGCTCCCTGATGAGCCCGAACTCCCCGAGCTCACCAACAGTGCCCTTCATTGCCTTGACTCCCCTTCTGTCCCTGTCCGTGCCCGGTCGCGCGTCATCTCTGTCCTCGTTACGGTCGGAATGACCGTCGCCACTCGCCGGCGCGCTCGTCAACTCGTGTCATCGCGGCACCACGGCGCGAGCGGCCCGTGCCCCGCGGGTCTCCCCGCGAAGAGCGCCGACGCGATACCGTGGCGTTCCTTTTCCCCACATGATCCTCGTGGCCGCTCTGGAGGTTTCGTGGTACAGGCGTACATCCTGATCCAGACGGAGGTCGGCAAGGCGTCGACCGTCGCCGAGACGATCAGCAAGATCCCCGGAGTGATCCAGGCCGAGGATGTGACAGGACCCTACGACGTCATCGTCCGCGCCCAGTCCGACACCGTCGACGAGCTGGGCCGCATGGTGGTGGCCAAGGTCCAGCAGGTGGACGGCATCACTCGTACTCTGACCTGTCCGGTCGTTCATCTCTAGCCCCCTTCCGCCCGCTCGCTCTCCCACTGCTGATCGCCGCCACGGGCTGCTCCTCAGCAGACGACAGCGAGTCGGCGGCGGTTCCCCGGGCCGCCGGCCCGGGCGCGTTGGTCACCGAGCTGTGGCACAACGCGGACAACGCACCGCTGCCCGCGGGCGAGCGGGCTGGGAAACCCGCTGATCATACTGCGAGAAGGCGACCCCCGAGGGGGCCGCCTTCTCGTCCGTGTGCGGGAGACGTCAGCGCAGTCCCGTGGAGCGCCGCAGCGCCGCCTGGACCAGCCGGTCCACCAGCTCCGGGTAGCTCACTCCGGTCGCCTGCCACATCTGCGGGTACATGGAGATCGGCGTGAAGCCCGGCATGGTGTTGATCTCGTTGATCACGAACTCGTCGTCCTCGGTGAGGAAGAAGTCCGCGCGGACCAGCCCTTCGCAGGAGGCGGCGTCGAAGGCCGCGACCGCGAGCCGCCGGACCTCGGCGGTCTCCTCGTCCGTGAGCGGGGCGGGGACGACGCCGGGCGTGGAGTCGATGTACTTGGCCTCGAAGTCGTAGTACGCGTGCTCCGAGGGCGGTGGGATCTCGGCGGGGACGGAGGCCCGGGGGCCGTCCTCGAACTCCAGCACCCCGCACTCGATCTCCCGGCCGCGCAGCGCCGCCTCGACGAGGATCTTCGGGTCGTGGCGCCGGGCCTCCTCGATCGCCTCGTCGAGGCCGGAGAGGTCGTCGACCTTGGTGATGCCGATCGAGGAGCCCGCCCGCGCGGGCTTCACGAACAGCGGCCAGCCGTGCTCGCCGGCGAAGTCGACGACCTTCTTGCGGGCGGCGGAACGGTCCTGCTCCCACTCGCGGGGGCGGATCACCGTGTACGGGCCGACTTTCAGCCCGTAGGAGGTGAACACCGCCTTCATGTACTCCTTGTCCTGGCCGACGGCCGAGGCGAGCACTCCCGAGCCGACGTAGGGCACGCCGGACAGCTCCAGCAGGCCCTGCAGGGTGCCGTCCTCGCCGTAGGGGCCGTGCAGCACGGGGAAGACGACGTCGACCTCGCCCAGGGCCTTGGGCACCGAGCCGGGTTCGCTGTAGACGACCTCGCGGCTGGCGGGGTCGACGGGGAGCACCACGCCGCCCTCGGTCGACTCGGCCAGTTCCTCGACGTCGGGCGTACGGCGGTCGGTGATCCCCATGCGTTCCGGTTCGTCGGCGGTCAGGGCCCACCGGCCGTCGCGGGTGATGCCGATCGGCAGGACGTCGTACTTCGTCCGGTCGATGGCCGCGAGGACGGCGCCGGCGGTGACCACGGAGATCCCGTGTTCGGAGCTGCGTCCGCCGAACACGACGGCCACGCGCGGCTTGCGAGGGGGCTGCTCCGGACTCTGCTCGGGGCTCTGGGGGAGGTTCTCGGTGCTCATATCGCGTTGAGAGTACCCGCCCGAGGTGCCCCGAGACAGCGTCGGCGGGGCCGCGTGGCGCGAGCGGGACACGGGTGCCGGAGGGGTGTCGCTCAGCGTCGTTCGGGCTTCGCGCTGCGCGACATCAGCTCCTTGACCGCCACCACCGGGGCCTTGCCCTCGTGGACGATCGCGACGACCGTCTCGGTGATCGGCATGTCGACGCCGTGTCTGCGGGCCAGATCCAGCACGGACTCGCAGGACTTGACGCCCTCGGCGGTCTGCCTGGTGACCGCGATGGTCTCCTGGAGGGTCATGCCCTTGCCGAGGTTGGTGCCGAAGGTGTGGTTGCGGGACAGCGGCGAGGAGCAGGTCGCCACCAGGTCGCCGAGCCCGGCCAGTCCGGAGAAGGTCAGCGGGTCGGCGCCGAGGGCGACCCCGAGACGGGTGGTCTCGGCGAGGCCGCGGGTGATGAGGGAGCCCTTGGCGTTGTCGCCCAGGCCCATGCCGTCCGCGATGCCGACGGCCAGCCCGATCACGTTCTTGACCGCGCCGCCCAGCTCGCAGCCGACGACGTCGGTGTTGGTGTACGGGCGGAAGTACGGCGTGTGGCAGGCGGCCTGGAGGCGTTGGGCGACCGACTCGTCGGGGCAGGCGACGACGGCGGCGGCGGGCATGCGGGCGGCGATCTCACGGGCCAGGTTGGGACCGGTGACCACGGCGACGCGCTCGGGGCCGACCTTGGCGACGTCCTCGATGACCTCACTCATCCGCATCGTGGAACCGAGTTCGACGCCCTTCATCAGCGACACCAGTACCGTGCCGGGCGCCAGCAGCGGTGTCCAGTCGGCGAGGCCCGCGCGCAGGGTCTGGGAGGGGATCGCGAGGACGGTGAAGTCGGCGCCCCGCGCGGCCTGGGCGGCGTCGGTGGTGGCGCGCAGGTTGGCGGGGAGTTCCACACCGGGCAGGTAGTCCGGGTTGGTCCGGTCCAGGTTGACGGCGTCGGCGAGTTCGGCGCGGCGCCCCCACAGGGTGACGTCGCAGCCGGCGTCGGCGAGGACCATGCCGAAGGCCGTGCCCCACGACCCGGTGCCGAAGACGGCCGCCTTGACGGGCTCGCTCACGTGCTCTGCCCTTCCGCCTGCTGCGGCTGCTGGTTGTGCGTGTGCTCGTTGTGCCGGTTCTGGGCCTGTGTGCGGCGCCGCTGCTCGATCCGCTCGCGGCGCGGGTCGTAGGGCGTCTCGGGCGCCTTCTCGCCTCGGATCTCCTCCAGCTGGCGGGTGACGGCGGCCATGATGACCTCGGTGGCCTCCTTCAGCAGCTCCGCGGTCATCTCCTTGTCGTAGAACCGCGAGAGGTCGACCGGCGGGCCCGCCAGCACCTGGTGGGTCTTGCGCGGCAGGAGGTGGGGCTTCTTGGTGTAGGGCGGCAGCAGTTCGTTGCAGCCCCACTGGGCGACCGGGATCACCGGGCACTTGGTCTGCAGGGCGACGCGCGCGGCACCGGTCTTGGCGGTCATCGGCCAGCCGTCCGGGTCGCGGGTGAGGGTGCCCTCGGGGTAGAAGGCGACGCACTCGCCGCGCTCCACGGCGTCGATCGCGGCCCGGAAGGCGCTGAGCGCGTCCGTGCTCTCGCGGTAGACGGGGATCTGTCCGGTGCCCCGCATCGCGGCACCGACGAATCCTTTCTTGAAAAGGCCGCTCTTCGCCAGGAATCGCGGGACGCGCCCGGTGTTGTACTGGTAGTGCGCGTACGCGAAGGGGTCGACGTGCGAATTGTGGTTCACAGCGGTGATAAATCCACCGTCGGCCGGAATGTTCTCCATTCCCCGCCAGTCCCGCTTGATCAGAACCACGAGCGGCGGTTTGCAGATCACCGCGGCCAGGCGGTACCAGAAGCCGATTCTGCGGCGGGGCACGCTGACACCTTTCCTCCAGGGCCTGGGGCCGGACAAGTGTCGCCCCGGGCCGCCCGTCTGTCGAGAACACCGTACGCCCCGGAGAGTGAACCGGCGGATCTCCCAGGTGACAATGGCGGCGACGAGAGAAGGACGGAACGCTCGTGCAGTGGACCTTGGTCGTACCCGTAAAGCCCCTCCCCCGGGCCAAGAGCAGGCTGGCGGACACCGCCCACGACGGGGTGCGGCCGGGCCTCGCGCTGGCGTTCGCACAAGACACCGTGACAGCCGCGCTGGCCTGCCCGCAGGTGGCGGATGTGGCAGTTGTCACGGCTGACGCCCGGGCGGGGCGGGAGCTGGCGAAGCTGGGCGCCGGGGTCGTTCCGGACGAGCCGGGCGACGGCCTGAACGCCGCCCTCGCGCACGGGGCGGCCGCGGTGCGGGCGAGGCGGCCCGCACACCCGGTGGCCGCGCTCAACGCCGATCTCCCCGCACTGCGGCCGGCCGAATTGGCGCGAGTCCTGGCGGCGGCCGCGGAATTCCCGCGCGCATTTCTCGCCGATGCGGCCGGAATCGGCACGACTCTGCTGGCCGCGGCGCCGGGCCATGAATTGGCTCCGGCTTTCGGGCCGGACTCCAGGTACCGGCACCGCGCGTCCGGCGCGGTGGAACTGCGGCTCGGCGAGGTGGATTCCGTACGGCAGGACGTCGACACCGGCGGTGATCTGCGTGCCGCGCTGGCACTGGGAGTGGGGCCCCGTACTGCCGCGGTGGCCGCGCGGCTGCTGATCGCCGGGCAGTAGGCTGCCGGCATGCAGGCGACCGCTTACACGTACGACCCGGAAGAGCGCAGCGGGCAGGTGCTGCTCGACGACGGCACACCGGTGCCCTTCGACGCGGCGGCGTTCGACGCGGGGGGCCTGCGGCTGCTGCGGCCCGGGCAGCGGGTGCGGATCGAGACCGAGGGCTCGGGCGCGGAGCGCAGGATCACGCTGGTGACGCTGCAGACGTTCTGACCGGACGGGCGGGGGCTCTGGCGGCCGGACGCGGCGGAGTTCTGACGCCGGGCACAGCGGAGTTCTCGACACCGGACGCCGGAGAGTTCCGGCGCCGGACGCGGCAGACGTGATGGCAGCCAGGGAGTCCGGACACCATGACGGCCGGGCGCCGCTGCCCCTTTCCGACCGGCAGGGTGCCGCGAACCCTTCCGACCCACCCGGTGTCCAGAGCTTCCTGACCGGCCGGATGCGCAGACCCCTCCGACCCACCGGGCGGCGCAAGCCTTCCCGCCCGCCCGGGTGCGCTTCCGACCCGTCGGGCGGCGCACTCCTTCCCGACGGCCGGATGCGCGGACCCCTCCGACCCACCAGGCGCCGCAAGCCCTCCCGGCCGCAAGCCTTCCCGACCGACCGGGCGGCGCAGACTCCTCCGACCCACCAGGCGCCGCAAGCCCTCCCGACCGGCCGGGCGGCGCAGACCCCTCCGACCCACCAGACGCCGCAAGCCCTCCCGACCCGTCAGGCACCGCAGGCCTTTGGCCCCCGACCAGGCACCACAAGCCACTCTTCCCACCAGGCACCGCAGGCCGTTCTGACCGCCCCCGCGGCGCCGCGGGCTCCCCGTCTCCCGGTCGGGCACCGCATCCGGTCGTGCACACGCCGCGGGCCGGACTCCGAGAGGGAGTCCGGCCCGGCGCGTGAGTGCCCGTGCGGCCTGCCGTTCGCCGCGTGCCGCTGCTACTTCTTGCGGGCGGTGGCCTTCTTGGCGGTGGTCTTGCGGGCGGTCGACTTCTTGGCCGGAGCCTTCTTCGCCGTCGCCTTCTTGGTGGCAGGAGCCTTCTTCGCCGTGGTCTTCTTCGCCGCCGTGGTGGTCTTGGCGGTGGACTTCTTGGCGGGGGCCTTCTTCGCCGTCGCCGTCTTCGCCGCCCCGGTGGTCTTCTTCGCGGTGGTCTTCTTCGCCGCCGCGGTCGTCTTCTTGGCCGCGCCCGTGGTCTTCTTCGCGGCGCCCGTGGCCTTCTTGGCGGCGGCCTTCTTGCCCGCGGCCTTGGAGATGGTGGGCGGCGGGCCGGACAGGCTGCCCTTGGGGGCCTTCTTGACCGCGATGTCGTTCTTCGGAAGCTTCTTCGAGCCGCTCACCAGGTCCTTGAAGCCCTGACCCGCGCGGAAGCGCGGCACGGACGTCTTCTTGACCCGCACCCGCTCACCCGTCTGCGGGTTGCGGGCGTAACGGGCCGGGCGGTCGACCTTCTCGAAGGAACCGAAGCCGGTGACCGAGACCCGGTCGCCCGCGACCACTGCGCGGACGAGTGCGTCCAGGACCGCGTCGACAGCGTCGGCGGCCTGCTGGCGACCGCCCAGCTTGTCGGCAATCGCTTCTACGAGCTGCGCCTTGTTCACGTCTTCCCCTTCGGAGACATCGCCAGAACGAATCTGTTCAAGCTTTTTCGCACGTTAGGCAGATATATACCGCAAATCAAACACGAAACGGGCTAATCACCCTTGTGCCGCAACGGACTCGGGCCGCCCCGGCCTGTTCAGCCGTCCTCTTCGGGGAGACGACCCTCGTCGAGGTCCGCGATGAACCGCTCCAGGCGCCGTTCCGCACCGGCGAGATCGTGTTTGGCCGCGGCCGTAATGACCAGCAGCTTCCGGGTCAGCGCCATCCGTACGCCCTCCGGGACTTGCAGTGCGCGCACTGTTGTGTGCGCTTCCTTGAGCCGGGACGCGACCGCCGCATAGAGCTGGAGTTGGCCGTCGTGTTCCATGCACAGATTGTGCCATCTGGGGCGAGTTGTCGCCTGCGCAGGGGGCAACTGCCGCCTCGGACGGCCGTCCGGCCACACCCGGAAACCACGCGTCCAGAACCCGCGTACCCCCGCAACCACGCTTCCAACCAGGCAAGTTGACAGCCCCGGCCCTGACACGCACACGCGCGCGAACGCAGAAAAGGCTGTACCCCCGATCAGGCCGATCGGGGGTACAGCCGGAGTGTTGGGTGGCCGAAACTCGACCTTGCCGGGGCCCTTGAGGAGGCCCCGGTGTCAGGCCTGGAGGGTCTGCGGCTTGAACGACGGGCGCTTCGCCTCGTACGCGGCGATGTCCGCCTCGTTCTGGAGGGTGATCGAGATGTCGTCCAGCCCGTTCAGCAGCCGCCAGCGGGAGTTCTCGTCCAGCTCGAAGGAGGCGGTGACGCCCTCCGCGCGGACCTCACGGGCCTGGAGGTCGACCGTGACCTCGGCCTGCGGGTCGTTCTCCGTCAGCTCCCACAGCGCGTCCACGACCTTCTGGTCGAGGACCACGGTGAGCAGCCCGTTCTTCAGCGAGTTGCCGCGGAAGATGTCGGCGAAGCGAGAGGAGATCACGGCCTTGAAGCCGTAGTTCTGCAGCGCCCAGACGGCGTGCTCACGGGAGGAGCCGGTACCGAAGTCGGGGCCGGCGACCAGGACGGTGGCGCCCGCGCGCTCGGGCCGGTTGAGCACGAACTCCGGGTCCTTGCGCCAGGCCTCGAACAGCCCGTCCTCGAACCCGTCCCGCGTCACCTTCTTGAGCCAGTGGGCGGGGATGATCTGGTCGGTGTCGACGTTGGAGCGGCGCAGCGGGACGGCCCGGCCGGTGTGGGTGGTGAATGCTTCCATGGCTCTCAGACTCCAGCGGGCGTGGGGACGTCGGCGGCGGACAGGTCGGCCGGGGAGGCCAGGTGGCCCAGGACCGCCGTCGCGGCGGCTACCTGCGGCGACACCAGGTGGGTGCGGCCGCCCTTGCCCTGCCGTCCCTCGAAGTTGCGGTTGGAGGTGGACGCGGAGCGCTCACCGGGGGCGAGCTGGTCCGGGTTCATGCCCAGGCACATCGAGCAGCCCGCGTGCCGCCATTCGGCGCCGGCCTCCTTGAAGACCACGTCCAGGCCCTCGGAGACGGCCTGCAGACCCACCCGCGCGGAGCCGGGGACGACCAGCATGCGTACGCCGTCGGCGACTTTGCGGTCCCGGACGATCTCGGCGGCGGCGCGCAGGTCCTCGATGCGGCCGTTGGTGCAGGAACCTACGAAGACGGTGTCCACCTTGATGGAGCGCAGCGGCTGCCCGGCCTCCAACCCCATGTACTCCAGGGCCTTTTCGGCAGCGAAGCGCTCCGAGGCGTCTTCGTACGAAGCCGGGTCGGGGACGGCGGCGGACAGCGGCGCGCCCTGGCCCGGGTTGGTGCCCCAGGTGACGAACGGCGACAGGTCGGCGGCCTCGATGACGACCTCGGCGTCGAACTCGGCGTCGTCGTCGGTGCGCAGCGTCCTCCAGTACTCGACGGCCGCGTCCCAGTCGGCACCCTCGGGGGCGTGCGGACGGCCCTGGAGGTAGGCGAAGGTGGTCTCGTCGGGGGCGATCATGCCCGCGCGGGCACCGGCCTCGATGGACATGTTGCAGATGGTCATGCGGGCCTCCATCGAGAGCTTCTCGATGGCCTCGCCCCGATACTCCAGGACGTAGCCCTGGCCGCCGCCGGTGCCGATCTTCGCGATGATCGCGAGGATCAGGTCCTTCGCCGTGACACCCTCGGGCAGTTCCCCGTTGACGGTGATCGCCATGGTCTTCGGGCGGGCCATGGGCAGCGTCTGGGTGGCCAGCACGTGCTCGACCTGGGAGGTGCCGATGCCGAACGCCAGGGCGCCGAAGGCGCCGTGCGTGGAGGTGTGCGAGTCGCCGCAGACCACGGTGGTGCCGGGCTGGGTCAGGCCCAGCTGCGGGCCGACGACGTGCACGACGCCCTGCTCGACGTCGCCCAGCGGGTGCAGCCGGACGCCGAAGTCCGCGCAGTTCTTGCGCAGCGTCTCCAGCTGGGCCCGGGAGACCGGGTCCGCGATGGGCTTGTCGATGTCGAGGGTCGGGGTGTTGTGGTCCTCGGTGGCGATGGTCAGGTCGAGCCGGCGCACCGGGCGGCCGCTCTTGCGGAGGCCGTCGAAGGCCTGCGGGCTGGTCACCTCGTGCAGCAGGTGCAGATCGATGAAGAGGAGGTCGGGCTCGCCCTCGGCGCGCCGGACGACGTGGTCGTCCCAGACCTTCTCCGCGAGTGTCCTACCCATCGCTTTCCCTCCGGCCGACGACAACGCGACGGCCCAACTAGAGATCTTGGGGAAGCGGCGCCCACACCCCTGCGTTTCCGGGCAACCGCCACCAGGCCCTTTCGTCACGGGCCGCTGTGACTTCCTGCCGTCAAGAGTGGCGGGTTCCACGGAAAATTGAACTTGCGTTTCACAGAGTGAGACGGGAGTATCGTTTCATGGACAACAGTAGCGGCGTCGGCGTTCTGGACAAGGCGGCCCTCGTCCTGAGCGCTCTGGAGTCCGGCCCGGCCACCCTCGCGGGACTGGTCGCGGCGACCGGACTGGCACGACCCACGGCCCACCGCCTGGCCGTGGCACTGGAACACCACCGTATGGTGGCGCGCGACATGCAGGGCCGTTTCATTCTCGGCCCGCGCCTGGCCGAACTGGCCGCGGCGGCCGGTGAGGACCGCCTGCTCGCCACGGCGGGCCCGGTGCTCACCCATCTCCGCGACGTGACGGGCGAGAGCGCGCAGCTCTACCGCCGCCAGGGCGACATGCGCATCTGCGTCGCCGCGGCCGAGCGACTGTCCGGCCTCAGGGACACGGTCCCGGTCGGCTCCACGCTCACGATGAAGGCCGGTTCCTCGGCGCAGATCCTCATGGCCTGGGAGGAGCCCGAGCGCCTCCACCGGGGTCTGCAGGGCGCCCGCTTCACGGCGACGGCGCTGTCCGGCGTGCGGCGCCGGGGCTGGGCCCAGTCGATCGGCGAGCGCGAGCCGGGCGTCGCGTCCGTCTCCGCGCCCGTGCGCGGTCCCTCGAACCGCGTGGTGGCCGCCGTCTCCGTCTCCGGCCCCATCGAGCGCCTCACCCGCCACCCGGGCCGCATGCACGCCCAGGCGATCATCGACGCCGCCGGCCGTCTCTCCGAGGCCCTGCGCCGCTCGGGCTGACCCCGCCCGGGTACGCGACCGGGACCGGGCCCGCCTCAACGCCGCGGAGGGCCCTTCCCTGACCCGCGACCCCCGGTCAGGCCGTACTCACCGCGTGCTCACGCCCTTTCGGACCCCGCCCGCTTCCCGGACCGGTGCGCGAACCGGTCCTCGGCCCGCCTGCCCCGCCGCTCCAGCGGTACCTGGCCGTGTGCCGCAGCGAGCCCGAAGGGCGGCATGTCCGCGTAGATCGACTCGTAGGAACCCTCCGGCACCACGTACGCCTCGTGCCACAGCCCCACGTGTCCGCGCACCTTCCGCGCCCGCTCCTTGCGGTTGACGAACGCCCACGCCCGGTGGTGGAACATGTCGGG
Source organism: Streptomyces sp. M92 (assembly GCF_028473745.1). Taxonomy (NCBI): domain Bacteria; kingdom Bacillati; phylum Actinomycetota; class Actinomycetes; order Kitasatosporales; family Streptomycetaceae; genus Streptomyces; species Streptomyces sp. M92. Next base: position 3,468,362 of record NZ_CP101137.1, on the reverse strand, counting down.
AGAGTGGGCGTACCGGTAGAGCTTCTCCTTGGACTCCCAGTACTGGACCACGTAGTACGTCCGCGGCGAGGCCGTCAGCAGCACGTGGCCGAGGAGTCCGCGGTCCGGGTCCTTCGCCAGTTCGCGCAGCATGCGCGGCATGGACAGCAGGACCGGCAGCCAGTGGTGCACCGCCCAGAAGTGGTTGATCCGCATGCCGATGAGCAGGACGACCACGTCGCCCTCGGCAGCGGCGGTGGTACGGACCGCGGTACCGGTGCCGGAATCGCCGGTCATCTCGACCTCCCCGTCGGCGGGCTGGACTCTCCGAGTCGCCGTGCTTGGATAGTGCCGGTACCCGAGGAGGGGCGCAAGGGATGCGGCTGGCCGAGTTGAGCAAGCACAGCGGTGTGTCCACCGCGACGATCAAGTACTACCTGCGCGAGGGCCTGTTGCCGCCCGGCCGGCAGATCAACGCGACCACGGCCGAGTACGACGAGGTCCACCTGCGCCGGCTGCGCCTGGTGCGGGCGCTGATCCAGGTGGGGAAGGTGCCGGTGGCGACGGCGCGTGAGGTGCTGGGGCACGTCGACGACGACTCCCTGGGCCGGACCATCAGGCTCGGCGCGGCGCTGTGGGCGCTGCCGCAGGGACCGGAGCCGGACGAGGAGGACCCGTCCGTGATCGCGGCGCGGGCGGAGGTGGACCGGTTGCTGGAGATGCTGGGCTGGGAGACGGCCCGGGAGCTGTCCTCCCTCTCCCCCGTGCACCGGTCGCTGGTGACGGCGGTGGCGGCGCTGCGCCGGCTGGACTACCCGTGGGACGCGGAACTGATGGCGCCGTACGGGCAGTTGATGCACGAGGTGGCCCGCAGGGACCTGGACTTCATGGAGAACCACGGCTCGGAGGCGGAGAAGGTCGAGATGGCGGTCGCGGCGGCGGTGCTCTTCCAGCCGGTGCTGCGGGCGCTGCACCGGCTGGCGCAGGAGGAGGAGTCGGCGCGGCGGTACGGGATCGAATGAACGCCGGTGCCGAGTGAACGCCGAAGGGGCTCCCGCCTGAGCGGGAGCCCCTTCGGACTCGTGTACCCCCGACCGGATTCGAACCGGCGCTACCGCCTTGAGAGGGCGGCGTGCTAGGCCGCTACACAACGGGGGCGAGGATCGTACAAGCGCTTGATACCAGGCGCCGCAGACCCGAGCTGGTCTACCAGGACTCGAACCTAGACTAACTGAACCAGAATCAGTCGTGCTGCCAATTACACCATAGACCAATGTGGTTTAGACCAGTTTGTACCCCCGACCGGATTCGAACCGGCGCTACCGCCTTGAGAGGGCGGCGTGCTAGGCCGCTACACAACGGGGGCCCTAGCGATCACCTCGTGAGAGATCACCGTACCCCCGACCGGATTCGAACCGGCGCTACCGCCTTGAGAGGGCGGCGTGCTAGGCCGCTACACAACGGGGGCCTTGCGGATGTTCTCCGCGGCGCAGATAAGCTCTGCGAGCTGGCCTACCTGGACTCGAACCAAGACTAACTGAACCAGAATCAGTCGTGCTGCCAATTACACCATAGGCCACTGGAACGCAAGCCCCTGAGGGGATCTTGTTCTAGCTTTGCGCTTCCGGTTCCCGGCCTTTCGGCCCGCTCCCCGGCGGCGCAGAAAGAACATTACCCGAAGGTGGACGGGGCTCCAAAACGAGTATCGGCACCGAGGAGCGCCGGGAGTTCGGACAGGGACGCGATACGGCGTGGTCCGGCGGGCGGGTCGAGGGTCGCGTACGCGCCGCCGCGGTCGATCCACACCGACAGCAGCCCGGCGTCGGCGGCGCCGCGGCCGTCGATCTCCGGGTGGTCGCCGACGTACGCGACCTCGTGCGGGGCGAGGGAGAGGGCGTCGCAGGCGGCGAGGAAGGCGCCGGGCTCGGGCTTGGAGACGCCCAGCTCGGCGGCGCACAGGATGGCCTCGAAGCGGTCGTGCACGCCGAGGACGCGCAGCTTGCGGTCCTGGACGGTGAGGCTGGAGTTGGAGAGCACCGCGTGCCGGTGGCTGTCGGCGAGGGCGTCCAGGACGGGCATCACGTCCGGGAAGAGGGACCAGGCGGCCTCGTAGTGCGTGACGTAGCGCTCGAACCAGCCGTCGGCCTCGGTGTCGGTCAGTTCCGGCCGGCCCAGGAAGACCCGGGTGCGGTCGCGGCGCTGTGTGACGAAGTCGACTTCACCGGCCGCGAATCTCGCCCACTGCTGGTCGGTGATCTCCCGCCAGCGCGCGAGGGCCTCCTCGGGCGTCCCGTACCCGGCGAGCAGCCCCTCGGCGACCAGGTGGGCGCGCATGCCCTCGCGGTCGGCGGTGGTGTAGTCGAAGAGGGTGTCGTCGACGTCCCAGACCACAGCTTGGATCGGCATGGCGCCAGCCTAGGCGGTACGGACGGTGGGTGCCCCGGAGTCGGCGGACTCGGCCCCTGCCGGGCGGCGAGGCCCTCGATGCCGACGGTGAGGATCCTGGTCTGGACGAGGTCGCTCAGGGCGAACCCGGCCTTGTCCAGCGTCTCGGCCAGGCGCCGGAAGGTCAGCCGGAGCTGGCCGCGGACGTCGCCCACGGCGGCGATGCCCGCCCTCGTCGTCCCGGGCCTCGTGACCGGCGACCACGAGCCGGCGCCGGGGCTGTCCGACGAGTACGGCCCGGTTGTCGGCCGGGCTCCCGCGCCGGGCACGTCCGCCCTGCGCGAGCGGGCGGCGGCCTGGGGGCGTCCGCGACCCGCCGGCCGCGTACGTCCCACCCCGGCGGCAGTTGCGGGCCGGGCGGTCCCCGAAGAGGCGTGGGTCGACGCCCTCGTGGTGCATGCCGCCCGTCTGCGAGGGCTTCGCGGACGGCGCCGGCCGGAGGGACCCGGGCGGGGTACGGAAAGGGCGGCGCCCGTGCGGACGCCGCCCTTCACACCTGCTGCCGGTTACGCCGCCAGGCGTGCCAGCGCCGCGTCGATCCGGGCCAGCGCCTTCTCCTTGCCCAGGACCTCCAGGGACTCGAAGAGGGGGAGGCCGACCGTGCGGCCGGTGACGGCGACGCGGACGGGGGCCTGGGCCTTGCCGAGCTTGAGGCCGTGGGCCTCGCCGGCGGCCAGGACGGCCTCCTTGAGGGACTCCGGGGACGTCCAGTCGGCGGCGTCCAGCTTCTCCCGGGCCGTGCGCAGGAGCGCGTCCGACCCCTCCTTCATCGCCTTCGTCCAGCTCGCCTCGTCGAAGACCGGCTCCGGCAGGAACAGGAAGTCGACGTTGTCGGTGATCTCGGAGAGGACCTTCAGGCGGGTCTGCGCGTGCGGCGCGATCGCCTGCCACTTGGTCTCGTCGAAGTCCTCGGGCGCCCAGGGGGCGACGGGGGCCTTCAGCCAGGGGCGGCAGCGCTCGGTGAAGTCCTTGACCTCCAGCAGGCGGATGTGGTCGCCGTTGATCGCCTCGCACTTCTTCAGGTCGAAGCGGGCCGGGTTGGGCTGGACGTCGGCGACGTCGAAGGCCGCGACCATCTCCTCGATCGTGAAGATGTCCTGGTCGGCCGAGAGCGACCAGCCGAGGAGGGAGAGGTAGTTGAGCAGGCCCTCGGGGAGGAAGCCGCGCTCGCGGTACAGGTTGAGGCTCGACTGCGGGTCGCGCTTGGAGAGCTTCTTGTTGCCCTCTCCCATGACGTACGGCAGGTGGCCGAAGGCGGGGGTCTCCTTGGCGATGCCCAGCTCGGTGAGCGCCTTGTAGAGGGCGATCTGGCGGGGGGTGGAGGAGAGCAGGTCCTCGCCACGCAGGACGTGGGTGATCTCCATCAGGGCGTCGTCGACCGGGTTGACGAGCGTGTAGAGGGGGGCGCCGTTGGCGCGGACGATGCCGTAGTCCGGGACGTTCTCGGGGAGGTAGGTGATCTCGCCGCGGACCAGGTCCGTGAAGGTGATCGGCTCGTCGGGCATCCGGAAGCGGACGATGGGCTCGCGGCCCTGCGCCTTGTACTCCTCGGCCTGGGCGTCGCTCAGGTCGCGGCAGTGGCCGTCGTAGCCGGAGGGCTTGCCGGCGGCGCGGGCGGCCTCGCGGCGGGTGTCCAGCTCCTCCTGGGAGCAGTAGCAGCGGTAGGCGTGGCCGGCGTCCAGGAGCTTCTGGGCGACGTCCTGGTAGATGTCCATGCGCTGCGACTGGCGGTACGGCGCGTGGGGACCGCCGATCTCGGGGCCCTCGTCCCAGTCGAAGCCCAGCCAGCGCATCGAGTCCAGGAGCTGCTCGTACGACTCCTCGGAGTCGCGGGCCGCGTCGGTGTCCTCGATGCGGAAGACCAGCGTGCCCTGGTGGTGGCGCGCGAAGGCCCAGTTGAACAGGGCGGTGCGGACCAGGCCCACGTGGGGGTTACCGGTCGGCGAGGGGCAGAAACGGACACGGACTGCTGGGGCGGATGCGCTAGCCACGCTTGACAACCTTGTTGGTGAGAGTGCCGATGCCTTCGATGGTGACGGCGACCTCGTCGCCGACGTTGAGGGGGCCGACCCCAGCCGGGGTGCCCGTGAGGATCACGTCGCCGGGGAGCAGCGTCATGGCCTCGGAGATGTTGACGACCAGGTCCTCGATGGAGTGGATCATCTCGCTGGTGCGGCCGAGCTGGCGCTGCCCGCCGTTGACCGTCAGCTGGACGGTCAGGTCGGCCGGGTCCAGGTCGGTCTCGACCCAGGGGCCCAGCGGGCAGGCGGAGTCGAAGCCCTTGGCCCTGGCCCACTGCTTCTCGCGGCGCTGCACGTCGCGGGCGGTGACGTCGTTGGCGCAGGTGTAGCCGAAGATCACGTCCTTGACGCGCTCGCGCGGCACCTCGCGGCACATGCGGCCGATGACCACGGCGAGCTCGGCCTCGTGGTGCAGTTCCTCGGAGAAGGAGGGGTACTGGATGGCGTCGCCGGGGCCGATGACCGAGGTGGACGGCTTGAAGAAGGCGAACGGGGCGTCGGGCACCTCGTTGCCGAGTTCGCGGGCGTGTTCGGCGTAGTTGCGGCCGAAGGCGACGACCTTGTTGGGCAGGACGGGCGGCAGCAGCCGCACCTTACTCAGGGGCACCTTGGTGCCGGAGAGCTCGAAGTCCGCGAACGGGATGCCCTTGATGATGTCGAGGACGAGCTGGTCCGGCTGGTCGCCCTCGACCGCGCCGAAGGCGACGTTCCCGTCGATGGAGAACCTGGCGATGCGCACGGGTTGCTTGGCCCCTTGCTGAGCTGGCTGGAGTCTGACGCTCCAGGCTAACGCGGCAAGGCGGGGGCGCCTCGCGCATCACCGGTTCCCCTCGGGGTGGCGGTCGTGGCGCGGGCGCCCTCGTGTTCCGTGCGGCCCGCTGAACGTGCGGTGGCCGGGCGGCGTACTACTGTGCGGCGGTGGCCGCGACCGGGACCTCCATGAGGACCGTGCGGCGGGGGTTGGCGGTCTGGGCGGGGAGCTCGACGGCGTGCTCCCGCTGCTCCGGCGTCCGCAGTTCGTCGGCGCCGTCGAGGTGCGCCAGCGTCGTGCGTCGCGGGTTGGCGATCTTGTGGAACATCATCGTCGTCTTCACGGTTGTACGGAACCCTGTCGTGTCCGGGCGCCGGAGGGGCTGCAAGAAGCCCTGCGAGGGCGCGGGTTGTCGGTTTTGCCTTCTCTGTAAAGCGTCAGGCTAAACATGCGATTCCCCGCGACTCCGGCCGGGGCTCACGATCGGCATGTGAGTTTGCTCACTTATCAAGGGTCAAACCGGTCAATTCCGACCGCCACACCACTCCGACGAAACCGACATTGCCCACCTGAAGCGCGCATTCCGCTGCTGATCATGTCGACTGGGACACCCGTCCGGCGTCGGCGATTCACGGGCATACGTCCGGTTTGTGGGTGATCATTTTCTACGTCCGGTGACTCGCCCCTCACGTGCTGTCACCTATGTCACGGCCTGACCCACGGGCCTTGTTGGAGATCCGGCACTGTGCTGGAATTCCACGGACCGCTGCGGGATCGAGCCGGCGCACAGGGGGCGCACACCAGCGCCGAGCGGCGGCGAGAAGGGGGAACCAGCGCCGGTCACTCACGACCACCACGGGGGCGTATTCAGGGCGCCCCTACGACGCCGACACCGTGCCCAGCCGTTCACGCGGCCGGGTGCCTGGTCCAGAGGTTGCGACGCTAGTGCAGGGACGTTTCAAGAGGGATGGCAGCGCTTCGGCGGAGCCGGAGCCGCAGCACGGCGGGACTGGCCCCAAGGCCGTCAGCTCCTCGCCCCAGCACGCCCAGAACCCGGGCCAGGACCGGCCGAGCGACAGCGGGGACGGCGCCGGGCGCCAGGGCTCGGCAGACTCCGCTTCCGGCCAGCAGCCGCCCGCGAAGCCGGCCAAGGGCTCGACCGGCCCCGGTCCGCGAATAGCCCTGCGCAACTGGCGGATCTCCACCCGCCTGGTGTCGCTGCTCGCGCTCCCGGTGGTCGCGGCCACCTCGCTGGGCGCGATGCGCATCAGCCAGTCGGTCGAGGACATCCAGCAGCTCGACAACATGAAGCTGCTGACCGAGATGACCAAGCAGGCCACCGAACTGGCGCACGCCCTCCAGGAGGAGCGCGACCAGTCCGCCGGTCCGCTGGCGCACGACTCGTCCTCCGGTGCGATCGCCGTCAAGGGCGACCGGGAGAAGACCGACCGGGCCCGGAAGAACTTCCTCGACAGCTCCGAGGCGATCGACGCCGCCAGCAAGGACGGCAACCTCGTCGGCGTCCGCGACAGCCTCGTCGGTCTCGCCGGAGACCTGAACGACCTGGAGCGGATCCGCAGCACCGCCTACCAGGCCGAGGACAACTCGACGCAGACCGTCGAGGCGTACCACCGCCTGATCACCCACCTGCTGGACCTCTCGCAGGACATGGCGGAAGCCACCAGCAACCCCGAGATGATCCAGCGCACGCGAACCCTGGCGGCCTTCTCCTCCGCCAAGGAGTACGCGTCCATCCAGCGCGCGGTCCTCGCGGCGGCGCTCCCGGCGAGCAACACCGGCAAGCCCGACCTCGCGGAGAACGACCGGCTGTACGCCGAGTCCGCGCTGCAGAGCCAGAAGTCCGAGATCCGCAGCTTCACCAGCATCTACGGCGACGGCGCCGAGGAACTCCTCAAGCCGATCTCCGAGGGCAACCCGGTCATCGAGTCCTCCGACGCGTACGCGGGCCGCGCCCTCGCCAAGGAGGGCGCCCTCGGCGGACTGGACAAGCGGTCCTACCAGGACTGGCTGGACGACTCCTCCACCAAGATCCAGCAGATGAAGAACATCGAGCTGAAGCTGCTGGAGGACATGGAGCAGCAGGCCCGTGAGCTGCGCAGCGAGTCCGAGCGCGAGGCGATCATCTCGGGTGTCGTGATCCTGCTGGTGCTCGGTGTCTCCCTGGTCGGTGCCTTCGTCGTGGCCCGCTCCATGATCCGCTCGCTGCGCCGCCTGGAGGACACCGCGACCAAGGTCGCCCAGGACCGTCTGCCCGAGCTGGTCAAGCAGCTCTCCGAGACCGACCCGCAGGACGTCGACACCTCGGTGGAGTCGGTCGGCGTGCACTCCCGGGACGAGATCGGCCGAGTGGCCGCGGCCTTCGACGACGTGCACCGCGAGGCGGTCCGCCTCGCCGCCGAGCAGGCCCTGCTTCGGGGCAACGTCAACGCGATGTTCACCAACCTCTCGCGCCGTTCCCAGGGCCTCATCCAGCGCCAGCTCTCGCTCATCTCCGAACTGGAGTCCCGCGAGGCCGACCCGGACCAGCTGTCCTCGCTCTTCAAGCTCGACCACCTCGCGACGCGCATGCGCCGTAACGGTGAGAACCTCCTGGTCCTCGCCGGCGAGGAGCCGGGCCGGCGCTGGACCCGCCCGGTCCCGCTGGTCGACGTGCTCCGTGCCGCCGCCTCCGAGGTGGAGCAGTACGAGCGCATCGAACTGGCCTCCGTGCCGACCACCGAGGTCGCCGGCCGCGTGGTCAACGACCTCGTGCACCTGCTCGCCGAGCTGCTGGAGAACGCGACCTCGTTCTCCTCCCCGCAGACCAAGGTCAAGGTCACCGGTCACGCGCTGCCCGACGGCCGCGTGCTGATCGAGATCCACGACACCGGCATCGGCCTCTCCCCCGAGGACCTGGCCGCGATCAACGAGCGGCTCGCCTCGCCGCCCACCGTGGACGTCTCCGTCTCCCGCCGCATGGGCCTGTTCGTGGTCGGCCGCCTCTCGCAGCGCCACGGCATCCGCATTCAGCTGCGTCCGTCGGACTCCGGTGGTACGACCGCGCTGGTCATGCTGCCGGTCGACGTCGCCCAGGGCGGCCGCAAGCCGCAGCCCAAGCCCGGTCAGGGCGCCGGCAACGGCGGTCCGGCCGCGGCCCAGGCGGCCGCGGGTGTGGCGGCGGCCCGGCGCGGTGGCGGCCAGGGCGGCGGTGCTCTCGGTGGCGGCGGTGGTTTCGGTGGTGGCGGTGGTGCCCTCGGCGCCGGTCGCCGGGCGGTGGCCGGCTCGCCGCCGGTCAGGGACCGCGGGCCGCACACTGCCCGGGCGGGACGCGGACGGGCGCCCGGGTGCGCCGGGCGGCGCGCGCGGACCCCAGTCCCCCGCGGGCCCGGGTCAGCAGAACCGGCCGGCCCCGGCCGGCGCGGGCGCCGGTGCCGGACAGGCCCCCGGTGCTCCGCAGGGCCTGCAGGCCGCGGGCATGAGCGCGCCGCAGGGCAACGCGCTCCAAGGCAACGCTCCGCAAGGCAACGCTCCGCAGGGCCGGGACATGTTCGGTGGCGGACGCGGTCCCTCCGCGCCCGCGCAGCGCGGGAAGCGCCGGGAAGCGCCGGGGGTGGCGGTGGCGCGAGATGCGAGCAGCCGAGCAGGGCCGTCGGCCGCAGCTGCCGCCGCGCGGCGGACCGCGGGCCGAGCTGCCCGGCGGCAACCCGCAGCCACGCACGCCCAGCTGGAGCGACGAGAACGCGCAGCCGTCCGTGCCGCGCGCCTCGCTGGACGTCCCGCGCGGCCACGAGGAGCCGGACAGCTCCCGTACCGACCGCGCTGCGCGCCACGACGACCGGCAGGGCCCGGGCTCGACCGCGGAGATGCCGGCGGTCCCCCCTCTCGGCGAGGCCCAGGGCCCCGGCGCCACGGCCGAGTTCGCCCGTCCGGACTTCGACGCCCCGGCACCGCGCCAGGAGGACCCGCAGAGCACCGGACAGTTCACCCAGCCGGGTCAGGACCAGTACGGTCAGGAGCAGTACGGTCACGACCCGTTCGGTCAGGACCAGTACGGCGCGAACGCCCAGTCGGGCGACCGGTTCGCGCGGCCCGAGCCGGCCGCCCCGCAGCAGAACGGCGCCTTCGTCCGCTCGGACGTCTTCGGCGGACAGCCCGGCCAGGGGCACGACAACGGCTCGACCGGCCAGCACCATCTGCCGGGGCACGAGAACCCGGCCGACACCGGCCCGTTCGAGCGCTCGCAGGGGTCCGGCACGCACGGCGGCAACGACTTCGCCGCGCCGCGGCCCCCCGTACCGCAGCAGCGTCCCGCCGCCGAGGAGCCCCAGATCGGGACCGCCGCGCAGCGGCCGGAAGACGCCTGGGCGCTGCCCCCGGCCTCCGGCCCGGGTGACGGACGTACGCCGCTGTTCGACACGCTGGAGACCAACTGGTTCCACGGCGACCGCGAGGGGCGGGCCCAGCAGAGCGCGCCGGCCGCGTCGCCGGAGCCGCAGGCGGCCCAGCCCCAGACCCCGGCGGCCCCTCAGCGGCCCGCCACCTCCGCCTGGCGGAGCTCGCCGAACGACGACCTCGTCCGGCAGGCCGAGCGTGTCCGGCAGCCCGCTGCGGGCGGGATCACCACCTCCGGCCTGCCGCGCCGGGTCCCCCGGGCCAACCTCGTCCCGGGCACGGCCCAGCAGCAGTCGAACCAGAACGGTCCGCAGGTCTCGCGTGCGCCCGACGACGTGCGCGGCCGGCTGACCAATCTCCGTCGGGGAATCGCACAGGGCCGTCAGGCCGGTACCAACCAGACCGGCAGCTACCCGCGGCCCACTCACCAGCAGGAGCGTTAGTTGAGCCCGATGAGCCAGGCGGCACAGAACCTCAACTGGTTGATCACGAATTTCGTGGACAACACCCCGGGGGTGTCCCACACCGTCGTCGTGTCCGCCGACGGACTCCTCCTGGCGATGTCGGAGGGCTTCCCGCGCGACCGCGCGGACCAGCTCGCGGCCGTCGCCTCGGGGCTCACCTCGCTGACCGCGGGGGCGTCCCGGATCTTCGAGGGCGGCAACGTGGCACAGACGGTCGTGGAGATGGAACGCGGGTTCCTCTTCCTCATGTCCGTCTCGGACGGCTCTTCCCTGGCCGTCCTCGCCCACCCGGAGTGCGACATCGGCCTCGTCGGCTACGAGATGGCGCTCCTGGTCGACCGCGCGGGCGCGGTGCTCACGCCCGACCTGCGCGCCGAGCTACAAGGAAGTCTGCTCCACTGATCGGCCCCGGCACCACCCGTGTTACCAAATCACCGTCCGGCCGCCACAATCCCCCCACCGGCCTCGTCAGACGGCACGACTGACCAACCTGCTGTCCCGCCCGGAGGATTCATGACCCCGCCCACCGCCTCTCATGATCCGTACGCGGAGCCGTACGAGGACGAGGGCGACCAGCCGCTGGTACGTCCGTACGCGATGACCGGTGGCCGGACCAGGCCGCGCTATCAGCTCGCCATCGAGGCGCTGATCAGCACGACGGCCGACCCGGCAGCGCTCATGGGGCTCCTGCCCGAGCACCAGCGCATCTGCCACCTGTGCCGCGAGGTGAAGTCGGTGGCCGAGGTGTCGGCCCTGCTGGCCATGCCGCTGGGTGTGGCCCGGATCCTGGTCGCGGACCTCGCGGAGGCCGGGATGGTCGCGGTTCACCAGCCGGGCGGCGACGAGAACAACGGCGGTGCGCCGGACGTGACACTGCTCGAAAGGGTGCTCAGTGGACTTCGAAAGCTCTGACGGAGGGCGGGCGACCACCTCCGCGAAGATCGTGGTGGCCGGCGGCTTCGGCGTCGGCAAGACCACGTTCGTGGGCGCCGTCTCCGAGATCAACCCCCTGCGCACGGAGGCCGTGATGACCTCCGCCAGCGCCGGGATCGACGACCTCACGCACGCCGGGGACAAGACGACCACCACGGTCGCCATGGACTTCGGCCGCATCACGCTCGACCAGGACCTGATCCTCTACCTGTTCGGCACGCCCGGCCAGGACCGCTTCTGGTTCATGTGGGACGACCTGGTGCGCGGCGCGATCGGCGCGGTCGTGCTCTGCGACACCCGCCGGCTGGCCGACTGCTTCCCGGCGGTGGACTACTTCGAGAACAGCGGCCTGCCCTTCGTCGTCGCCCTGAACGGCTTCGACGGACAGCAGCCGTACTCGCCGGACGAGGTGCGGGAGGCGCTGCAGATCGGCCCGGACACCCCGATCATCACGACCGACGCCCGGCACCGCGCCGACGCGAAGAGCGCGCTGATCACGCTGGTGGAACACGCGCTGATGGCACGGCTCCGGTAGTACGCAGGCCGCAGCAGCCAAGTCGGAAGTGATCTACGGCAGTTGTCGTAGACGACACGGAGCCGACTGTGTCCTTTGACACGGTCGGCCCGGCCGTTCATAACGTTTCGGCAGAGGAATCGGGTGGTATCAACACGCGTCGCGGTCAACTGGTCTCGCTGCGCGCACGAAGGCACCGTCTTTTGACGGGCCTCGCTCTTTATGACCGTTTTATCTGGGGCTTACATCACGTGTAACCCCGGCGTTCCACTGTTTGGAAGAGCGCAGGTCGCCGTGCTGGAATGCCAGAACTGCCCAACGGTCAACCACGCACGAGACGTACTCAGCGGTAGCACGTACTCGTCGACGGACTGGGCTCTGAGACACAGCGGCACGACGTAGGTGCCGACCGCCGAGAGGTTGTTGGTCGAGTGAGGCGAAGCAAGAACAGTCCCGAGCCATCGGCCCGGGGCAACTTCACCCCGCCGCCGCGTACAGCGGCGCCCGCCCCCGTGCCCGCTGCGGAACCCACGGAGGAACCCGCCCCGAGCGGCGGCCGCTTCTCCCCGCGCAACTGGCGGGTGACCACCCGGCTGAACGCGATCCTGCTCATTCCCGTGCTGGTCGGCCTGGTCATGGGCGGCTTCCAGGTTAAGAGCTCGATCGACACCTGGCAGGACGCCGAGGACGCCGAGAGCACCGCTCGCCTGGTGCAGGCCTCGCTGAACTACGCGAACGCCCTCTACAACGAGCGCGACACCACCGCCGCCCCGCTGCTTGCGGGCAAGGGCCAGAAGGACGACGCCGTCGTCAAGGCCCGCCAGGCCACCGACGAGGCGGCCGACGTCTTCGACGAGGCGGCGCAGGGCATGCCGTCCAAGCCCGGTCTGGAACGCCGGCTGAAGGTGTTCCGCGAGCAGGAGCCCAAGCTCCAGTCGCTGCGCGTGGCCGCCTACACCTCCAAGCTCAAGGGCGTGGAGACCGAGGAGGGCTACACCGGCGTCGCCCACCCCCTGATGGAGTTCGCCAACGAGCTCGGTCTGGGCACCGGCAACATCACCTCCTACGGCCGTACCGTCTACGCGATCTCCCTGACCAAGGCGGCGCTCTCCCTGGAGCGTTCCATCGGCATGCACATGCTGGTCAAGCCGGGTCCGGAGCCCAGCCACCTCGCCAGCCAGCGCGTCGCCCTCTCCTCGTACGCCTACCTCGAGCGCATCGCGATCGAGGAGTACATCGGCGGCGGCACGGAGGAGGACGCCCAGAAGCTCGAGGACGCCGAGGCGCAGCTCAAGGAGGACGGCGCGGCCATGGCCAAGGAGGCCAAGGCCAAGGACCCGGACTACGTCCCGCCGCCGGCCAACCCGACCACGATGGTCTCGGAGCTGGCCCAGCTGGACTCCACGGACCCCAGCGCCCGGGCCGACCTGGCCGAGCAGGGCATCACGCCGGAAAACTGGTGGGCGGTCAACACCCTCAAGTTCGACGCGTACCAGAAGATCGAGTCGGACCTGGCCGACAAGGCGGTGACCGAGGCGGCCACGATCGCGGACGACGCCGAGCGGGACGCCTACATCACGGGTGCCGCGGTCGTGATCGCGCTGCTCGCCGCGTTCATCCTGGCCGGCATGGTGGCCCGCCAGATGAGCCGCTCCATGCGCCAGCTGCGCACCGCCGCCTTCGGCATCGCCGAGCAGCGCCTGCCGATGCTGGTCGACCAGCTCTCCCGCACCGACCCCGGCCGGGTCGACACCCGGGTCGCGCCAATCCCGATCACCTCGACCGACGAGATCGGCGAAGTCGCCCGCGCCTTCGACCAGGTGCACCGCGAGGCGGTCCGGCTCGCCTCCGAGCAGGCCCTGCTGCGGGGCAACATCAACGCGATCTTCACCAACCTGTCGCGCCGCAACCAGTCGCTGATCGAGGGCCAGCTGACCCTGATCACCGACCTGGAGAACAACGAGGCCGACCCCGACCAGCTGGAGAGCCTCTTCCGGCTGGACCACCTGGCCACCCGTATGCGCCGCAACGGCGAGAACCTCCTGGTCCTCGCCGGCGAGGAGCCCGGCCGCCGCTGGGACCAGCCGGTGCCGCTGGTCGACGTGCTGCGTGCCGCCTCCTCCGAGGTGGAGCAGTACGAGCGCATCGAGCTGTCGGGCGTCCCCGAGGCCGAGATCCACGGCCGTGCCGTGACCGACCTCGTGCACCTGCTCGCCGAGCTGCTGGAGAACGCCACCACGTTCTCCTCCCCGCAGACCAAGGTCCGCGTCACCGCGACCCGGCTGCCCGACGGCCGCGTGATGGTCGAGATCCACGACAAGGGCATCGGCCTGACCGCCGAGGACTTCGCGGACATCAACCACAAGCTGGCCAACCCGCCGACCGTGGACGCCGCGATCTCGCAGCGCATGGGCCTGTTCGTGGTCGGCCGGCTGTCCGACCGGCACGGCATCCGCGTCCAGCTGCGCCCTTCCGGCGAGCAGGCGGGCACCACCTCGCTGGTCATGCTCCCGGACGCCATCACCCACGGTGGCGGCGGCGAGCACCAGCAGCGCGACGAGTTCACCGTCTCGCAGATCATCCCGGAGCAGAACTTCCAGGGTGAGAACTTCGCGCAGGTCGGTCAGCCCATGCGGACCGCCGCCGAACTCGGCTTCGACGACAGTCGGTACTCCGACGTCCCCGACGACCTACGCGAGCTCGACCCGGTCGGCCGCTCGCTGATGCGCGAGGAGCGCCGCGCGGCCCTGGAGGCCCAGTCGCACCCCGAGCAGACCGGCCCGGAGGAGCACGGCGGCCGCGAGGACGCCGAGACTCCCGGTTTCCAGGACCAGTTCACCGGTCAGCAGCCGGCCTACGACCAGGGCCAGGGCGGCTACCGGGACCAGCAGACCGGCGGGTACGACCAGCAGGCGTACGCCGACCAGCAGCAGACGGCGTACCGGGACCAGCAGCAGACGTACGACGAGCAGTACTTCGCGCCGAACGGCGGCCTGCCGCAGGGCGAGGGCTACCCGGCGGGCGGCGGCTACCCGGACCCCTCGTACGGGGACCCGGCCCGCAACGGGCACGAGTCGGCCGGCGTCGGCGCGCAGGAGGGCTACTCGGCCTTCGAGCAGCGGCGCCACCAGGACGACTGGCCGCAGCAGGACGGCTATCAGAACGGCTATCCGGACCAGTACCCCTCCGGGGCACCGGAGACGGAATCCGCGCAGGCCGCTGACGTGAACGAGGCGGACCGCGTAGGCTTCGACCGTCCGGGTCCGGCCGCCTCCGGCACCCACGAGATGACCGACGCCGGTCTCCCCCGCCGCGGATCCACCGCGGGCAGCGCGGGTCACGTGGGCCAGGAGACGCCGGCCGACACGGCCGGTGCGAACGGCACGGACAACTGGCGGTCGGCCAACGACGACCGCTGGCAGCAGGCGTCACAGCTGCGCAGGCCCAAGGCGGGCGGGGTGACCTCCTCGGGGCTGCCGCGCCGGGTACCCAAGGCCAACCTGGTCGAGGGCACCGCCGAATCCACTCCCCAGGGAGGCCCACAGGTCTCCCGCGCTCCGGAGGACGTCCGGGGCAGGCTGAGCAACCTGCGGCGCGGCGTCGAACGGGGCCGCAACGCAGGCAGTGAAACGAACGGCCAGGACACAAGGAATGAACACCGTGGTCCTGACAGCACCTACAACCAGGAGCGTTAGTGTGAGCCCGATGAGCCAGGCGGCACAGAACCTGAACTGGTTGATCACCAACTTCGTGGACAACACCCCGGGGGTGTCCCACACGGTGGTGGTCTCCGCCGACGGACTCCTTCTCGCGATGTCCGAAGGGTTCCCGCGCGACCGCGCCGACCAGCTCGCCGCCGTCGCGTCCGGCCTGACCTCGCTGACCGCCGGTGCCTCGCGCATCTTCGAGGGCGGCAGCGTGAACCAGACGGTTGTGGAGATGGAGCGGGGATTCCTCTTCATCATGTCCATCTCCGACGGTTCCTCCCTCGCGGTTCTCGCACACCCGGAGGCGGACATCGGTCTCATTGGGTACGAGATGGCCCTTCTGGTGGACCGTGCCGGCACGGTCCTGACGCCCGACCTGCGGGCTGAGCTCCAGGGCAGCCTTCTCAACTGAAGGACAGACGGTGCGTTTTGGCGTCCCGTGGCCGTAAAGTTTCGGGACGCGGCTCCACAGTGATGGATGCCCGGCACAGTCGGAGGAGGAAAAAGTGGCAACACCCCCAGGCGGTCCGTCTTCGGGCAACTGGTCGTACGGCCCTGGCCAGGGCCAGCACGACGGCTCGGCGAACGGTTACGGCTACCCCTCCGTCCCGGACCACCGGCAGCCGTACGCACCGCAGGGCCCCGGCCCTTCGCCGTACGACCAGCCGCAGGCTCCGCGCATCCAGCCCGTGCAGCCACAACGCCGCACCCCTGAGCCGGCGCCCGCCGGGGCGTCGAACAACCCCCTGGTGCGCCCGTACGCCATGACGGGCGGCCGCACCAGGCCTCGGTACCAGCTCGCCATCGAGGCGCTGGTGCACACCACCGCGCAGCCGCACCAGATGCAGGGCCAGCTGCCCGAGCATCAGCGGATCTGCAACCTCTGCCGGGAGATCAAGTCGGTGGCCGAGGTCTCGGCCCTCCTGACGATCCCTCTCGGCGTGGCCAGGATCCTCGTCGCCGACTTGGCGGAGGCGGGACTGGTCGCCATCCATCAGCCCGGCGGCGACGAGAACGCCGGCGGCCAGCCAGACGTGACACTGCTCGAAAGGGTGCTCAGTGGACTTCGCAAGCTCTAGCGGCGGTCCTTCCCGCTCCACCACTTCCGCGAAGATCGTGGTGGCGGGCGGCTTCGGCGTGGGCAAGACCACGTTCGTCGGCGCTGTCTCGGAGATCAATCCGCTGCGCACCGAGGCCGTGATGACATCCGCTTCGGCGGGCATCGACGACCTCACCCACACGGGGGACAAGACGACCACGACGGTCGCCATGGACTTCGGCCGCATCACGCTCGACCAGGACCTGATCCTCTACCTGTTCGGCACGCCCGGCCAGGACCGCTTCTGGTTCATGTGGGACGACCTGGTGCGCGGCGCGATCGGCGCGATCGTGCTGGTCGACACGAGGCGGCTCGCCGACTGCTTCCCCGCCGTCGACTACTTCGAGAACAGCGGACTGCCGTTCGTGATCGCGCTGAACGGCTTCGACGGGCAGCAGCCGTACAACCCGGACGAGGTCCGGGAGGCTCTGCAGATCGGGCCGGACACGCCGATCATCACGACGGACGCGCGGCACCGGGCCGACGCGAAGTCGGCGCTGATCACGCTGGTGGAGCACGCGCTGATGGCCCGTCTCCGCTAGCACTTCCTCAGCCTGCGGGCAGTCGTGCCGCCTGGGGCGGCACGGGTGGGCGCAGGCGGCACCCCGCTGCGCCGGGTTGCGTTACGCCCCCTGCGGCCACTGGGCTGCCGGGGGCTGTTTCGTTGCCGGGTGCGGGTGGTTCGTGGTTGGTCGCGCAGTTCCCCGCGCCCCTAGGTGGGCTGCCCCTGGCCCGCGTCACGCGTAGAGGCCCCCTCCTGTGCGGAGGGGGCCTCTACGTCGTGTCGGGTCAGCGCCAGCTGTGCGGTGCGCGGAAGCCCGGTTCGCGTTCCAGGCGGCGCCAGCCCGCGCGGACGCGGCCGCCGCCGTGGGTCGGGGCGATCTCGGCGGGGCGGGCGGCGGCGCGGGCGAGGAGGAGGGCCGTGATGGCGGCGACCTCCTCGGGCTCGGCGTGGCCCTTCTCGACGCGGATGTCGGCAGGGGGCATGGTCGTGGCTCCTCGGGTCACTGCGGCGGGTTGCCGTGCTTGCGGGAGGGCAGGTCGGCGTGCTTGGTCTGGAGCATCGCCAGGGACCTGATCAGCACCTCGCGGGTCTCGGCGGGGTCGATGACGTCGTCGACCAGGCCGCGCTCGGCCGCGTAGTACGGGTGCATCAGCTCGGTCTTGTACTCCTTGACCATGCGGGCGCGCATGGCCTCGGGGTCCTCGGCCTCGGCGATCTGGCGGCGGAAGATGACGCCCGCGGCGCCCTCGGCGCCCATCACGGCGATCTCGTTGGTCGGCCAGGCGTAGGTCAGGTCGGCGCCGATGGACTGGGAGTCCATGACGATGTACGCGCCGCCGTACGCCTTGCGCAGGATGAGGGAGATCCGGGGCACGGTCGCGTTGCAGTAGGCGTAGAGCAGCTTGGCGCCGTGGCGGATGATGCCGCCGTGTTCCTGGTCGACGCCGGGCAGGAAGCCGGGGACGTCCAGGAGGGTCAGGATCGGGATGTTGAAGGCGTCGCACATCTGGACGAAGCGGGCGGCCTTCTCGGAGGCCTCGATGTCCAGGACGCCGGCCAGGGCCTGCGGCTGGTTGGCGACGATGCCGACGACCTGGCCGTCCAGGCGGGCCAGGGCGCAGATGATGTTGCGGGCCCAGCGCTCGTGGATCTCCAGGTACTCGCCGTCGTCGACGATCTCCTCGATGACCTTGGCCATGTCGTACGGGCGGTTGCCGTCGGCCGGGACCAGGTCGAGGAGGGTGTCGCCGCGGCGGTCCGCGGGATCGGCGCACTCGTGGCGGGGCGGGTTCTCCCGGTTGTTCTGCGGGAGGAGGGAGAGGAGGTAGCGGACCTCGGCGAGGCAGGTCTCCTCGTCGTCGTAGGCGAAGTGGGCGACGCCCGACGTCTCGGCGTGCACGTCCGCGCCGCCCAGGCCGTTCTGCGTGATCTCCTCACCGGTGACGGCCTTGACCACGTCCGGGCCGGTGATGAACATCTGCGAGGTGTCGCGGACCATGAACACGAAGTCGGTCAGGGCGGGGCTGTAGGCCGCGCCGCCCGCGCACGGGCCGAGCATCACGCTGATCTGCGGGATGACACCCGACGCCTTCGTGTTGCGCTGGAAGATGCCGCCGTACCCGGCGAGAGCGGAGACGCCCTCCTGGATACGGGCGCCGGCACCGTCGTTCAACGACACCAGCGGCGCACCGGCCGCGATGGCCATGTCCATGATCTTGTGGATCTTCGTCGCGTGGGCCTCGCCCAGCGCGCCCCCGAAGATCCGGAAGTCGTGCGCGTAGACGAAGACCGTACGGCCCTCGACCGTGCCCCAGCCGGTGACGACACCGTCCGTGTACGGCTTCTTGGCCTCCAGGCCGAACCCGGTCGCCCGGTGCCGGCGCAACTGCTCGACCTCCCGGAACGAGCCCGGGTCCAGGAGCAGCTCGATACGCTCCCGCGCGGTCAGCTTGCCCTTGGCGTGCTGCGCCGCCGTCGCCTTCTCGCTCGGCCCGGCCAGTGCCTGCGCACGGATCTCGTGCAGCTCGGCCACCCGCCCGCGCGCGTCCGTCGGCTCACCCGGCGCCTCATCCAAAACGGTCATGTAGCGACTCTACGAACCCGACCAAGGATTGCGAGCCGTCGACTCCGTACAGTCTCCGACGCGTTTTCCTGGTAGCACTGAACAGAACCCCCATGGCATGCAGCCGTTTCGACTGCTCAGGGGGCCCGAAACTTGTAGGGGTCGCACAAAGCCGTCAGCTGAGAGTCACCTCACATTCATGGGTGGTACATACCACCCCTGGAGTGACGCGCAGATGCAGTCGGCGGCCGGCGGCGAGGATCTCGACCGTCTCGTCGGCCCGCACCACTCCTCGCACCGGCCGGTCCCAGACGATCTCCAGCGGCTCGCCGGTGCGCGGTGGTTCGCTCACGCAGAGGGTAGCGGTGCGGCCCCGGCGCCGGACCAGCACACTGGCCCCCGCGGTGGCGGTGAGCCGCCCCGCCGTGCCGGCCTGCCAGAAGTTGGCCGCCGTGAGGCCGAGCGGGTGAACGGTGACGGCCTGGCGGCGGGCGTCGTTGGCGAGGACGGTCAGTCTGCGGCGGGCGGCGGCGCGGCGGGCGACGGTCCCGCGGGAAGCGCCCGGCAAGAGGACGTAGTGGTACCCGGCGTCGGCCGGATCGGTGCCGTGGTCGAGCCAGAGGGTCTGCCAGCGGCGGGTGCGGCGCTCGGTGGTGCTGGTGGTGTTGATGTCGGACCAGGCGCCGGTGCGGTCCTCGCGCAGGGTGCGCAGGTCGCCGTCGGGCACGATCCAGCCGCCGTGGCCCTCCAGGTGGGCCCAGTGCCGGCCGCGGACCAGGGCCTGGGTGCCGCCCTCGCCCAGGTTGCGGTTGTCGACGACCGTCTCGACCGGGACGCCGTCCGCGCAGGTGATGCCGGCGCCGAGGCAGACCACCTCGTCGTCGAGGAAGAACCAGGACTTGCGGGCTTCGAGGGTGGAGCCGAGGCCCTTCAGGTGCTGGCCGACGGCCGCGTACTCGCCGTCGGTGGTGCCGCCGACCCAGCGCACGCCGGGCTTGGGCGCGCCCCACTCGCCGCCCGCCCGGTCGGGCAGGCGCTTGGTGGAGACGGTGGTGCCGGGCAGCCGGTACCAGTCGACGGTCGGCCAGAACCAGTCCGTGTACTGATCCGAAGCGGTCCCGTTCGCCCACCAGGTGAGCAGGCCCGCGCCGGTGTGCCAGCCGCGCGGGTTCTCGCCGTTGCCGCACTCGTAGTGCGCGATGCGGTCGCTGGCCATGGCGAGGCCCGCGGTGAAGGCGGGCCGACGGTGGACGGCGCGGTCCATGGCGGCGAAGAGGCGGTGCTCCGTGGGCTCGGGCGCGGCCTGGACCGGCGCGTCGGCGATCGCGTGCAGCCGGGCCAGGTCGGCGACCTGGAACTGCGGTGCCGTGAGAACGGGGGTGATGGTGTCCCGTTCGATCCAGCCCTTGATCCGCGCGTGCCAGCGCTCGCGCTCGGCGTCGCTCGCGCCGCCCGCGAGGACCGCCATGGCCGCGATGAGCTGCTGTCCGTGGAAGTGGTCGCTGCGCATGACGTGCAGGTCGTCGCTCTTGAGGTAGCCCCGGCTGATGGCGCGCCCGTTCACGGTGTCCATGACGAGTCCGTCGTGGACGAGGGGCGCGTAGGCGTGCTCGACGCTGTCCAGGACGTTCTGCCTGGCGGGGTCCGTCACCGCCCAGTCCGTCCCGGCGAGCAGGGTGAGGAGGCGGCCGAGGCCGTCCAGCATGACCTGGCCGTACGTTCCCGAGTAGGCGACCCAGGTGTGCTGCACGAAGGAGCCGTCGGCGTAGAGGCCGTCGCCCTTCGTGACGTACGGGAAGACCGGGGAGAGGGCGTCACGGGCCAGGGCGATCTTGTCGGGGGCGCGGCCCAGGATGCCGCGCAGGGCGACGGACCGGCACAGGTCGACGCGGTTGGCGCCGGTGGAGGTGCCGGAGTAGTCGCGGAGCACGGCGTCGGGGACGAAGTGGTCGACGGCGGCGCAGGCGGCGGCGGTGCGGTCGGGGCCGAGGTGGTCGTACAGGGCGGCCGTGATGTCCATCAGGAGGCGGGGGCTGCCGATCTGCCATTCCCACCAGTTGCCGTAGCGGGTGGTGGAGGGGTTGTAGACGGTGGCCGAGAGGTGGTCGAGCCCTCGGAGGATGTCGGCGAGGAGCGCCTGGTCGCCGGTGGAGCCGGTGCCCCGCTGGACGTAGGCCTGGGTCATGGTCCACAGGCGGCCGTAGGCGAAGGTGATGCCGGCGGGCGGGTCGAAGGGGTGGCCGGGCCACAGCGAGGTCGGGGTGGGGGCCATGGTGGCGCGGTGGTCGCGGGCGCGGGCGCCGGTCTCGGCGAGGCGGGAGGCGTACGGTTCGGCGGCCGGGTCGTAGCCGGTGCCGAGTGCGATGTCGAGCCAGCGGCGGCGGAGGGTGTCGTAGGGGTCGGCGCGGGGCGCGGCGGACGCGGGGGCGCCGAGGGTGGGGGTGAGCGTGGCGGCCAGGGCGGTGGCGAGGAGGACGGTGCGGCGGGTGGGTCCGGCGGCGGTCCGGCGGGTGTGCGGCCACATGGGGGTCATGCCCGTGACCCTTCCCCGTTCCGGGGTCCGCCAGGCGGCGGTACGGGAGCTGCGGCGGTGGGCGGGCCGGGTTACGAAAGGGGGGCCTGCCCATGCCCCACCGAGCCCTACCGCCGTTCCGGTTCGCCTCCCGTTCCGGTGCGTTCCGACCCGCGACGAGGTGACCATGCGTCTGCTGCTCGTGCATCCCAGCGCCCTGATGTACTCCGAGATCTTCCTCCGCCTGGAACCGCTCGGCCTCGAGCGGGTGGCGGGCGCGGCCCGCGAGGCCGGGCACGAGGTGCGGGTCGTGGACCGCCAGGTGCTCAGCGAGCGGGTGCTGCGCGACGAGGTGCGGTCGTTCCGGCCCCAGGCCCTCGGCATCTCGCTGAACTACCTGGCGAACATCCCGGAGGCGATCGAGCTGGCGGTGAAGGTGAAGCGGGAGGTGCCGGACTGCTTCGTCTTCTTCGGCGGACACAGTGTCTCGTTCGTCGCCGAGGACGTCCTGGAGCAGGCGGCGGGGGCGGTGGACGCGGTGGTCCGGGGCGAGGGCGAGCCGGTGGTCGCGCCGCTGCTGGAGGCGGTGCGCGACGGCGGGGTGGACGGCGTCCCCGGCGTCATCACCGCCGCCGGACGCGGGCCCGCGCCGCTGATGATGCACGGCATCGACTCCCCGCTCCCGGCCCGCGACCTGATGCGCAACCGGCGCCGCTACTTCATCGGCGAGCTGGACCCGTGCGCCTCCATCGAGTTCACCCGCGGCTGCCCCTGGGACTGCTCGTTCTGCTCGGCCTGGACCTTCTACGGCCGCAGCTACCGCAAGGCCTCCCCGGAGGCGGCGGCCGAGGACCTGGCGCGGGTCCGCGAGCCCAACGTCTTCATCGTGGACGACGTGGCCTTCATCCGGCCCGAGCACGGCAACGCCATCGCCGACGAGATCGAGCGGCGCGGCATCCGCAAGCAGTACTACCTGGAGACGCGCAGCGACGTGCTGCTGCGCCACCCCGAGGTCTTCGAGCGGTGGGCGCGGCTCGGCCTGCGGTACATGTTCCTGGGCATGGAGGCCATCGACGCCGAGGGCCTGGACCTGTTCCGCAAGCGGATCAGCCCGGACGACAACTTCCGGGCGCTGGAGGCGGCCCGCCGCATGGGCATCCAGGTCGCCATCAACCTGATCGTGGACCCGGCCTGGGACGAGGAGCGTTTCCGGGTCGTACGGGAGTTCGCGCTGTCGGTGCCGGAGATCGTGCACTTCACGGTGATGACGCCGTACCCGGGCACGGAGATCTGGCACACCGAGTCCCGCCGCCTGACCACCCGCGACTACCGCCTCTTCGACATCCAGCACGCGGTGGTGCCGACGACGCTGCCGCTGGAACGGTTCTACGAGGAGCTGGTGCGCACCCAGGCGGTGATCAACCGCAAGCATCTGGGCCTGAGGACGGCGTTCGGCGCGGCCCGCATCCTCGGCCGGAACCTGCTGCGCGGGCAGACGAACTTCGCGCGGATGCTGTGGAAATTCAACCAGGTCTACAACCCGCGCCGGCAGTTCGCGGACCACGGCATGCCGGTCCGCTACGAGCTCCCGCTGCCGCAGCCCGTGGACGTCGGCGACCGGCGGCAGCTGTACGTACACACCCGGCCGGCTCCGCAGGCCTCGCCGCCACGCCGGTCGTAACCGTTGAAGCATGTACGGAATAGGTCTAGAGTCGTGACCGTTGGACTGGTTGAACATTCAACATCACGGCTCGGCCTTCCTGGAGGACGCCATGACCAGCACCCCCGACCTCGCGACCCTGACCGGCGAGTACACGATCGACCCCGCCCACACGACGATCGGCTTCACCGCGCGCCACGCCATGGTCACCAACGTCAAGGGCAAGTTCCTCGACTTCAGCGGCACGCTGCACCTGGACGGCACCGACCCCGCGAAGTCCACCGCGACCCTCGACGTCACGATGGACAGCATCGACACGGGCTCCGCCGACCGCGACGGTCACCTCAAGAGCTCGGACTTCTTCAAGACGGACGAGTTCCCGAAGATGACCTTCCGCTCGACCGAGGCGGAGTCCCTGGGCGGCGACGACTACCGCATCACCGGCGACCTCACCATCCTCGGCACCACCCGGCCGATCAGCATCGACCTGGAGTTCAACGGCGCCGCCAAGGACCCGTTCGGCAACGAGCGCGTCGGCTTCGAGGGCAAGGCGGAGATCAAGCGCTCGGAGTGGGGCCTGACCTGGAACGCGGCCCTGGAGACGGGCGGCGTGCTGGTCTCCGACAAGATCAAGCTGAACTTCGACATCTCGGCGATCAAGCAGGCGTGAGTCGCACGTCGGCGGCGGCCCGGACCCGGATGCTCCGGCCGGGCCAGCCGATCGTCCGGTAGATCGTGTTGCACTGCGCGATCGAGTCGTCCGCCGGGACCAGGCGGCCCGCGTCCGCGGCCGTCCGGCGTGAGGTGGTGTGCCCGTCGGCCACGACGACCAGGTCGTAGCCCCGGCTCAGCGCCTGCCGTGCCGTGGTGTCCACGCAGACCTCCGTGGCGAACCCGGTGACGATCACCTCGGTGACGCCGAGCGCCTTCAGGACCGCGTCGAGACCGGTGCCGAGGAAGCTGTCCGGAGTCGTCTTGTCGACGACCGGCTCGCCCTCCCGCGGCGCGAGCTCCGGGACCACCCGCCATCCGTCGGTGCCGGGCTCCATGCCCTCGCCGCGCTGCCTGACGGTCACGACCGGCACACCGGCCGCCCGCGCCCGCTCGCTCAGTGCGGCGATCACGGCCACCGTCTCGGCGGCCCGGTGCGCCACGGCGACGGTGGCGTGCTGCATGTCGATGACGAGGAGCGCGGGGGTGGACGGCATGGGCTCACCGTAGCGGCGCGTCCGGCCCCGGCGCCGTCCCTTTCCCCAGAGTCTCCCGGACGTGGTCGAGCGCCACGGCGAAGGGGTCGGGCAGCACCCCCGTCCCGTACGCGACCAGTGCGCCTTCGTGGAGGAGCATCAGGACGCGCGCGAGACGGTCCCCGTCGGCCGTCCCGGTCTCCCGGGCGAGGCCGGTGAAAAGGTCGAGCATCCAGCGCTTCTGCCTCGTGATGACGGAGTACGCCGGATGCGCCGGGTCACTGATCTCCGCCCGCGCGTTGATCATGCTGCACCCCTTCGACCCGTACTCCGCGGCCCACGCCCGCGACGCCTCGAAGACGGCCGCGATCCTGGCCGCCGCCCCCTCCCCCGCCCCGTCCAGCCGCCCGGCGAGCAGCTCCCGCCAGCGCTCGTCCCGTCCCGCCAGGTACTCCACGACGATCTGCTCCTTGGAGCCGAACCGGTCGTAGAGCGTCTTCTTGGTCACCCCGGCCTCAGCTGCGATGAGGTCCACGCCCACGGCATGGATGCCGCGCTCGTAGAACAGCCGCTCGGCGGCTTCCAGTACACGTCGCGCACCCGGCGTCATCCGGACGCGGTGCGGCTTGTCCTCTTCACCCATGACCATGAGTATACCGATCTGTATAGTGGGCACCCGAGACCAGTAAACCGATCTGTCTACTCTGGATGTGGTCGACGTGAACGCCCTGCTCTCGGTCGCCTTCGTACTGTGCTGGAGCTCCGGTTTCATCGGCGCCAAGCTCGGCGCGGGGACCGCGGACGCGAGCACCCTCCTCATGTGGCGCTTCCTGCCGCTCGCCGTGGTCCTCGTCGCCGTCGCGGCCGTCTCCCGGCCGGCGTGGCGGGGACTGACGCTCCGGGACGCCGGCCGGCAGGCCGCCATCGGCGCGCTCTCCCAGAGCGGCTACCTGCTCAGCGTCTACTACGCCATCCAGCTCGGCGTCTCCAGCGGCACCACCGCCCTGATCGACGGCGTCCAGCCGCTGGTCGCCGGTGCGCTCGCCGGGCCCGTGCTGCGGCAGTACGTGACACGCCGGCAGTGGCTGGGCCTGTGGCTGGGCCTGGCCGGTGTGACCACGGTGACCGTGGCCGACGCCGGGGCTGCGGGCGCGGACGTGGCCTGGTGGGCGTACTTCATACCCTTCCTCGGCATGCTGTCCCTGGTGGCGGCCACCTTCCTGGAGGGCCGCTCCCGCACGCCGGTCGCTCCCCGGACGGCGCTGACGATCCACTGCCTGACCAGTGCCGTCCTCTTCTCGGCGCTGGCGGTGGGCGCCGGGGCGGCGACCCCGCCCGCCGACTCCTCGTTCTGGGTGGCGACCGCCTGGCTGGTGGTGCTGCCCACCTTCGGCGGCTACGGGCTGTACTGGCTGATCATGCGCCGGTCGGGCATCACCGAGGTCAACACGCTCATGTTCCTGATGGCTCCGGTCACGGCCGTGTGGGGCGCCCTGATGTTCGGCGAGCACTTCGGCCCGCAGACCGCGCTCGGTCTGGCCGTGGGCCTCGCGGCCGTCGTGGTCGTACGGCACGGAAAAAGGACCGCACCGTCCCTCGCCCCGGGCCGCTGACGTGACCGGCCCGCCCGGCCCCGCCCCGCCCCTCCCCCGGTCAGAAGCCTCCGCCGAAGTCCCCGCCGCCGAAGCCGCCGCCACCGCCGAAGTCCCCGCCGCCGAAGCCGCCGCCGAAGTCGCCTGGGTCGAAGTCGGCGCCGGAGACGTCGCCGCCCTCGTAGCCGCCGAAGTCCCCGTAACCGGCGCCGTACCCCGCCCCGTAGGCCGGGCCGGCCATCATGCCGCCCAGCATCGTGCCGACCAGCAGGCCGGGCAGGATACCGCCGCCGAAGTAGCCGCCCGCCCAGGGACCGTAGGCCGGGCCCGCGTCCCAGTAGGGGCGGCGACCGTACTCGGTATCCACCTCGCGGATGGCCGGGTCCCGCCCCTCGGACAGCCGAGTCCGGTCGGCCGCGCAGACCGGGACCTGGCGGGTGGTGCCGCCCGGTGGCGTCCAGGTGACGTCGGCGACCGAGGGACCGTGGCGCGGGTCGAAGAAGCAGGGCGGGCGGCGTTCGGGCAGCTGCCTGCCCTCGCGGCGGGCGGCGAGCTGGGCCAGCGAGAAGCGGCCGTCCTCCAGGGCCTGCGTGACGCCGCGGACGTCCTCCGGTTTGCGGGCGTCCGCCATGTACGTCTTGGCCTGCTCATAGGCGTCGAGGGCACGCTCGTAGTCGGTGCGCATCGCGTCGTCGGCGCCCGGCTCGCCGGGGTGGAAGTCCAGCCGGTCCAGTTCCTCGCCGAACGCCGTGATGTCCTCGTCGACCACGACCCGCAGCTTCTCCAGCGACTGCCGCTGCTCCTCCTCGCGGCGGCGCCGGTTGCGCCGCGAGACCGCGTAGAGGCCCGCGCCGCCGGCCACCACGACGGCGCCCGCGGTGATCAGGGC
The DNA here is from genome assembly GCF_028473745.1 of Streptomyces sp. M92. Classification (NCBI taxonomy): domain Bacteria; kingdom Bacillati; phylum Actinomycetota; class Actinomycetes; order Kitasatosporales; family Streptomycetaceae; genus Streptomyces; species Streptomyces sp. M92. Next base: position 3,441,650 of record NZ_CP101137.1, on the reverse strand, counting down.
GCCCGTCGAGACGTAACCGCCGCGGCCGGAGTCCCAGGACGCCGGGGCGGAGCCGCGGACGCTGCGCAGAGCGTCGTCGACGAAGCCGTTGAGCTGGGCCTTGGGATCGCCCGCGCCCTGCGCGGCCGTGACGAGGTTGTCCACGCCCTGGCGGCTGAGCACGCTGCTGTCGGCGCGCGCGTCGAACCGGTCGCCGAGCCGGATGCCGTACAGGCCGGTGATGCCGGTCTCGGTGCGCAGGTTCTGGAAGAGGTTCTCGGTCGGGTAGCCGGCCGGGAGGACCGCGACGAAGACGGGTTCGTCCGCGTCCTCGATCTTGTCGGCGAGCGCCTCGGCGTCCGACTTCGACAGCAGGTCGGTGGCGGCCGGGTCCACGTACACCGGACTCTCGCGCAGGGCCGCGCCGATCTCGGAGACGTCGGTGGCCGCCTGCGCGCCGGGCGCACCGGCCATCAGCACCGCCAGGGCGGCGACGACCGGCGCGACCAGGAGGCGTATGAGGACTCGAATCCGTGCGTCCTTCATACGTTCGAAAGTACCCGAATCGACGCCAATAAGACATCAGTGCGGAAGGGGAAACCGTCCGCGAGACCGACCCGGCATCCGGCTCACTCCGCGGGCTCGACGCCCGCCCGCAGCAGCCCGTACGTGTACGCGTCCTCCAGGGCCTGCCACGAGGCGGCGATGACGTTCTCCGCGACGCCGACCGTGGACCACTCCCCCGTCCCGTCGGTCGTGGAGATCAGGACCCTGGTGGTGGACTGGGTGCCGTGCACGCCCTCCAGGATGCGGACCTTGTAGTCGACGAGGTCCAGCTTGGCCAGCTCCGGGTAGAGCTTCTCCAGCGCGACGCGCAGGGCGCGGTCCAGGGCGTTGACCGGGCCGTTGCCCTCGGCGGTGGCGACGATGCGCTCGCCCTTGGCCCACAGCTTGACCGTGATCTCGTTGGCGGGGCTGCCGGCGGGATGGTCCTCGAGGATGGCGCGCCAGGACTCGACCCGGAAATGGCGCGGCCGCTTGCCCACCATCTCCTCACGCAGCAGCAGCTCGAAGGACGCGTCGGCCGCCTCGTACGTGTATCCCTTGAGTTCCCGCTCCTTGACCCGCTCGACGACCCGGCCGACCAGTTCGCGGTCGCCGCCGAGGTCGATGCCCAGCTCCTTGCCCTTGAGCTCGATGGAGGCGCGGCCGGCCATGTCGGAGACCAGCATCCGCATGGTGTTGCCGACCAGCCCGGGGTCGATGTGCTGGTACAGGTCGGGGTCGACCTTGATGGCGGAGGCGTGCAGGCCGGCCTTGTGCGCGAAGGCGGAGACGCCGACGTAGGGCTGGTGGGTGGAGGGCGTGAGGTTGACGACCTCCGCGATGGCGTGGGAGATGCGGGTGGTCTCGCGCAGCCGGCCCTCGGGCAGGACCTTCTTGCCGTATTTCAGTTCCAGCGCAGCCACGACGGGGAACAGGTTGGCGTTGCCGACGCGCTCGCCGTAGCCGTTGGCCGTGCACTGCACGTGGGTGGCGCCCGCGTCGACGGCGGCGAGGGTGTTGGCGACGGCGCAGCCGGTGTCGTCCTGGGCGTGGATGCCGAGCCGGGCGCCCGTGTCGGCGAGCACCGTGGCGACCACGGCCTGGATCTGCGCCGGGAGCATGCCGCCGTTGGTGTCGCACAGGACGACCACGTCGGCGCCCGCCTCGGAGGCGGCGCGGACGACGGCCTTGGCGTACTCGGGGCTGGCGCGGTAGCCGTCGAAGAAGTGCTCGCAGTCGACGAAGACCCGGCGGCCCCGGGCCTTCAGGAAGGAGACCGTGTCCGCGACCATGGCGAGGTTCTCGTCGAGCGTGGTGCGCAGCGCCAGCTCGACGTGCCGGTCGTGGGACTTGGCGACCAGCGTGATCACCTCGGCGCCGGACTCCAGCAGCGCCCTGACCTGGTGGTCCTCGGCGGCGGTGGCGCCCGCGCGGCGCGTGGCGCCGAAGGCGACCAGCTGGGCGTGCTGGAAGTCGATCTCCTGGCGGGCGCGGGCGAAGAACTCGGTGTCCCGCGGGTTCGCGCCGGGCCAGCCGCCCTCGATGAAGCCCACGCCGAAGTCGTCCAGGTGCCGTGCGATGGCCAGCTTGTCCGCGACCGTGAGGTTGATGCCCTCGCGCTGCGCGCCGTCGCGCAGGGTGGTGTCGAAGACGTGGAACGAATCGTCGAGTTCGCTGGTTGCGGTCATGATCTGAAGGCTCCTGTATGGGATCTCGGTCTACCGGAATGACCGGTTCCACCGTCCGTCTATGATCCCTCGCGCTCTCTTCCCGGCTGGGGGTGGGCCAGGAAAACGAAAAACCTCTCGCGGGTGCGAGAGGTCTGCGCGCGGGTCGAGGACGACGGTGTCCACCCGTACCTGGTCGTACGTGGTGGTCACTGCGGACCGGCGCGCCTGCTGCCAATAATCATGGCGAACGAGAGCACGGTGGAAGTCTGGCACAGTCCGTCCCCCTGCTCACCGCCCGTCTCAGAATGCGAGCAACGTCCGTCCGGAACCGGACACCCGGGCGTCCCCGCGGGACCCGTCCGCGACCGCACGCTCAGGCGTCGGCGTAGAGCCCGTCCGCCAGGAACTCCCGCACGTGGCCGAGCACCTGCGCCCGGTCCGTGCCGCGCAGCCCGATCGCCACGTGGATGGCGAAGCCGTCGAGGAGGGCGCGCAGCCGGGAGGCGAAACGGTCGGGGTCGACGGGCCGGAACTCGCCGCGCGAGACCCCCTCGGCGAGCAGCGCGACCAGGTCGCGGTGCCAGGCGCCCTCGATGGCGGCCTGCCGGTCGCGGGCGTCGGACTCGACGGCGGCGCTCTGCGAGCGGTTCCAGACCTCCAGCCACAGCGTCCAGTGCGGGTCGCGGTGGCCCTCGGGGACGTACAGGTCGACGTAGGCGTCGAGACGTTCGCGGGCGGTGCCGGGGCGGGTGAGCAGGCGACCGCGTTCGGCGCCGAGGCGGCCCTCGCTCCACTCCAGGGTGCGCAGCAGCAACTCGTCCTTGGAGTGGAAGTAGTAGAGGAGGTGGCCGCTGCTCATGCCGACGTCGCGGCCGAGCGCCGCCATGGTCAGCTTCTCCAGGCCGCGCTCGGCGATCATCTCCATGGCGGCGGCGAGCACGTCCTCGCGCGGCGGGGCCGGTCTGCGCCCACCACCGGCCATGTCCCCGCTCCTAGATCCTCGGCTGCTGCTGTGTGATGCAGTGGATGCCTCCACCGCCCGCGAAGATCGTACGCGCGTCCACGAGCGTCACCGTGCGCTCGGGGAACAGGCGGCGGAAGATGCCCGCCGCGAGTTCGTCGTTCGGGTCGTCGAAGGCGCACAGGACGACGCCGCCGTTGCACAGGTAGTGGTTGATGTACGAGTAGTCGACCCAGTCGCCGTCCTCGTCCTTCAGGACGGTGGGGGCGGGGACCTCGACGACCTCCAGGCGGCGGCCCTTGGCGTCGGTCTGGCCGCGGAGGATCTCCAGGTACATCCGCGAGCGGGCGTGGTCGGGGTGGCCGGGGTCGCGCTGGCTGTGCACGACGACGGTGCCCGGCCGGGCGAAGGCCGCGACGATGTCGACGTGGCCCTGGGTGCCGTACCTGCCGTAGTCGCCGGTCAGGCCGTGCGGGAGCCAGATCGCCTTGCTGGTGCCGAGCTTGGCGTGGACCTCCGTCTCGACCTCCCCGCGGCTCCAGCCGGGGTTGCGGCCGGAGCCGAGCTGGACGGTGTCGGTCAGCAGGACCGTGCCCTCGCCGTCGACGTGGATCGCACCGCCCTCGTTGACGAGCGTGCTGCCCAGCACGGGGGCGCCGACGAGGTCCGCGACATGGCGGGCGATCTTGGAGTCGTGCTCCCAGCGGGCCCAGTCCTGGGCGCCCCAGCCGTTGAACACCCAGTCGACGGCGGCCACCCCGCCCTGCCCGTCCGTCACGAAGGTCGGGCCGATGTCCCGCATCCAGGCGTCGTCCAGCTCGCGCTCCACCAGGTCGACCTCCGGGCCGAGCAGCTCGCGCGCCCCGTCGCCCTGGCCGGGCCCGTGCACCACCGTCACCGGCTCGAAACGGCGCACCGCGCGGGCGACGGCGGCCCAGGCCGCACGGGCCTCGGCCAGCTCCCCGTCGTTCGAGAACGTCGGGTTGGGGCCGGGCCAGGCCATCCAGGTGCGTTCGTGCGGGGCCCACTCGGCGGGCATGCGGAAGGTCATGGAGGTGTCCCAGGAGGTCGGAGGAGCGTGCGTCAGAGGAAGTAGAGACGGTTGAGCGAGACGGAATCGGCCGGTTCCGAGCGCAGCGGGTCCCCGTCGAGGGTGACGAGTCCGGTGCGCTGGTCGACGTCTACCGCGCCGGTACGGGAGTTCAGGCGCAGGTCGGCCGGTCCGATGCCGCGGGTGCCGCGCACGGCGACCCGGCGGCGGCGGGTCGGCATGGTGTCGCCGCCCTGGTCGAGGGCGGCCTGCGCGACGAAGGCCACCGATATCTCGGCCGGGGTGGCACCGTGGGCGCCGAACTGCGGGCCGAGGACGAGCGGTTCGCAGGTGTCGGTGGCCGCGTTCGGGTCGCCGACCACGCCGTACGCCGGGAAGCCCGACTTGAGGACGAGCTGCGGCTTGGCGCCGAAGTGGTCCGGGCGCCAGAGCACGATGTCGGCCAGCTTGCCCACCTCGATCGAGCCGACCTCGTGGGACAGGCCGTGGGCGATGGCGGGGTTGACGGTCAGCTTGGCCATGTAGCGCAGGACGCGCTCGTTGTCGTCGTCCCCGTCGGCGCCGAACTGGGCCTTCATCTTCCCGGCCATGGCGAAGGTGCGGCGGACGGTCTCGCCGGCCCGGCCCATGCCCTGCGCGTCCGACGACGTGATGCCGATGGCGCCCAGGTCGTGCAGCACGTCCTCGGCGCCCATGGTCCCGGCGCGGATCCGGTCGCGGGCCATGGCGGCGTCGCCGGGCAGGTCGGTCTTGAGGTCGTGGACGGAGACGATCATGCCGTAGTGCTCGGCGACCGCGTCCCGGCCGAAGGGCAGGGTGGGGTTGGTGGAGGAGCCGATGACGTTGGGCACGCCGGCCATCTTCAGCACGTTCGGGACGTGTCCGCCGCCGCAGCCCTCGATGTGGAAGGCGTGGATGGTGCGGCCCTCCAGGACGCGGAGGGTGTCCTCGACGGAGAGGCATTCGTTCAGTCCGTCGCTGTGCAGGGCGACCTGGACGTCGTGCTCCTCGGCGACGCGCAGGGCGGTGTCGAGGGCGCGGGTGTGGGCGCCCATGTCCTCGTGCACCTTGAAGCCGCTCGCGCCGCCCTCGGCCAGCGCCTCGATCAGCGGCGCCTCGTGGGACGAGGAACCCCGGCCGAGGAACCCGATGTTGACCGGCCAGGCGTCGAAGGCGCCGAACGCGTGCTTCAGCGCCCAGGGAGAGTTGACGCCGACGCCCCAGACCGGGCCGAACTCCTGCCCGATGATCGTCGTCACGCCGGACGCGAGCGAGGCCTCCATGATGCGCGGGGAGAGCAGGTGGACGTGGGTGTCGACGGCTCCGGCGGTGGCGACGAGCCCTTCGCCGGACACGATGGTGGTGCCGGTGCCGACCACGACGTCGACCCCGTCGAGGGTGTCGGGGTTGCCGGCCCGTCCGATGCCGCTGATCCGCCCCTCGCGGATGCCGATCGACACCTTCCGGATGCCCTGGACGGCGTCGATCACGACGACGTTGCTGATCACCACGTCGCAGGTCTCGCGGACGGCGGCGGCCTTGAGGTGCAGTCCGTCACGGGCGGTCTTGCCGAATCCGGCGAGGAACTCGTCGCCGGGCAGCTGGCTGTCGGACTCGACGCGGACCACCAGCCCCGAGTCGCCGAGCCGGAGGCGGTCGCCGGCACGGGGGCCGTGGGTGGCGGCGTAGGCGTGCGGGTCGACGTGGATCGACTCGCTTACCTCGCGTCCCTTCGAGCGGCTCATCGCCCGCCTCCTTCCGGTGCTTCCGGTTCTCCCGGTACTTCCTGTGCGACCCCCAGGTATCCGCAGGCCGCGGCCCGCCGCAGCGCCTCCTCCTTCGCGCCCGGCGCGTCCAGCGGACCGTCGACCAGGCCGGCGAAGCCGACCGCGACCCGCCGACCGCCGATGGGCACGAGCCCGACCTCGGCGCTCTGACCGGGCCCGAAGCGGACCGAGGACCCGGCGGGGACGGCGAGGCGCATGCCGTAGGCCCGTTCGCGGTCGAAGTCGAGGCGCGGGTTGGCCTCGAAGAAGTGGAAGTGGGAGGTCACGGAGACGGGCACGGTCGCGGTGTTGGTGACCGGCAGGCGCACCGCCGCCTCGGGCTCGGCGTGGTCGGGCCCCGGCAGCAGGGCACCCGGCGCCTCGTCACCGAGGCCGCCCCCGACGGGGTCGGAGACGACGGCGAACCGGGACCCGTCGTCGAAGACGGCCTCCACGTGCACCTCGGTGACCACGTCCGCGACGCCCGGCAGCACGTCGTCCGGGCCGAGCACGGACCGGGCGCGCTCGATCGCCTCCGCGAGCCGGGCACCGTCCCGGGCGGCCTCGCACACGGTGTCGGCGATCAGCGCCGTCGCCTCCGGCACGTTGAGCCGCAGCCCACGGGCACGGCGTGCCCGGGCCAGCTCGGCCGCCCCGAAGAGCAGCAGCCGGTCACGTTCGGTGGGAGTGAGTCTCACGACGTGGCACCTCCTTGCCGTCCACACATTAGAGCATCACTCTAAACATCGATTCCCGTCGACGAAACCATTGACGGACGGGCGGGGCGGACGTCACATTGAGCGTCGCTCTAAACCGTGGGCGGCCGTCGAAGGAGACCAGCCATGCCGATCGAACAGCGCGGAGTCGACACCATCCCCGAGGAGGAACGCACCAGCGGGCCACGGGACCTCGTCTCGATCCTGCTGGGCTCCAACCTCTGTCTCGGCGTGATCGTCTTCGGCTGGCTGCCGCCGTCCTTCGGCCTGGGCTGGTGGGCGTCGGTCAGCTCCGTGGTGGCGGGCACGGTCGTCGGCACCCTGTTCACCGCGCCGCTGGCCCTGGTCTCCCTGCGCACCGGCACCAACCTGTCCACGTCGTCCGGCGCCCAGTTCGGCGTGCGCGGACGGCTGGTCGGCTCGGTGGTCGGGCTGCTCCTCGCCCTCGGCTACACCGCGCTGACCGTGTGGATCGGCGGCGACGTGATGACGGGCGTGCTCGGCCGGCTCTTCGGCCTGCCGCAGGGCGGGACCGCGTACGCCGTCGTCTACGGGCTGCTCGCGGCGGCGACCGTCGCCGGCGCGGTCTACGGGTACCGGGTGCTGCTCGCCATGTCCAAGGTGCTGGCCTACGGCATGACCGCCCTGCTGGTCCTCGGCGTGATCGCCTACGCCCCCGACTTCACCACCGCCGCACTGCCGGAGGCGGGCGGGTACCTGCTGGGCGGGTTCTGGCCGACGTGGCTGCTGGCCGCCGTGGCCGCGGGACTGTCCGGGCCGATCGCCTTCATCACGCTGCTCGGCGACTACACCCGCTACATCTCCCCGGCCCGCTTCTCCTCCCGCCGGGTGCTGCACGCGACCTGGCTCGGGCTGATGCTGGGCCTGCTGGTGCCGCAGCTCTTCGGCACCTTCACCTCGTACGCCGCCCGCGCCGCCCTGGACTACGCGGGCCCGCTGGTCGACGCGGCGCCCACCTGGTACCTGCTGCCGCTGTTGCTCGCCGCCTCCGCGGGCTCGGTCGGCAACGCGGGGCTGATGCTGTACTCCATGGGCCTGGACCTGGACGCCATCTCGCCGCGCGCCTCCCGCGCCCGGGCCACCTGCGCGGTCGCGGTCGTCGCCACGGCCTGCGTCTTCGTCGGCCACTACGCCTGGGACGCGCAGTCGGCGATGACGTCCTTCGTGCTGCTGCTGACGGCGATCGGCACCCCGTGGGCGGTCATCACGATGATCGGCTTCGTGCGCTGCGGCGGGGAGTACGACGCCGACGCCCTCCAGGTCTTCAACCGCCGGGCGCGGGGCGGGGCCTACTGGTACCGCGCCGGCTGGAACATCCCGGCCACGGCGGCCTGGGCGGCGGGCGCGGTGGTCGGCGTGCTGGCGGTGTCCCTGCCGTCGTACGAGGGTCCGCTGCTGGCCTTCACCGGCGGGGTGGACTGCAGCTTCCTGCTGTCGGGGCTGGTGGGCGGGGTGGTGTACCTGCTGTGCACGCCGGGTGCCGCCGTGGCGACGGCACCCGCGGCGGGGCCGGCCGAGCCCGCTCCCTGTCCGACCGAGTCGAGTGGCGGGCGGGCGTAGGCCGGAGGCCCGGAGGCGGAGCCCCCGGCCGGACAGGTGCTACGCGAGGCGGTGCATCCACCCGTGCGTGTCCTCGGCGGTCCCCCGCTGGATGTCCAGCAGCGCGTCGCGGAGCCGCTGCGTCACCGCGCCGGTCTCGCCACCGCTCTGCTGCCACTGCGCACCGGCGCGCTTCACGGTGCCGACCGGCGTGATCACGGCCGCCGTACCGCAGGCGAAGACCTCGGTGAGGGTGCCGTTCTCCGAGTCGCGCTGCCACTGGTCGACGGAGACGCGGCCCTCCTCGGCCTCGTAGCCGAGGTCGCGGGCGACGGTGAGGAGGGAGTCGCGGGTGACGCCCTCGAGGATGGAGCCGGTGAGCGTGGGCGTGACGATCTTGTCGCCGTACACGAAGTACAGGTTCATGCCGCCGAGTTCCTCGACCCACTTGTGCTCGACCGCGTCGAGGTAGCAGACCTGGTCGCAGCCCTTGGTGGCGGCCTCGGCCTGCGCGAGGAGCGACGCCGCGTAGTTGCCGCCGGTCTTGGCGTCGCCCATGCCGCCGGGCACGGCGCGGACGCGGTCCTCGGAGACCCAGATGGAGACCGGCTTGACGCCGCCGGGGAAGTAGGCGCCCGCCGGGGAGGCGATGACGAGGAAGAGGTATTCGTTGGCCGGCTTCACGCCCAGGCCGACCTCGGTCGCGATCATGAAGGGACGCAGGTAGAGGGACTCCTCACCGCCGTGCGCGGGGACCCACTTCTCGTCCTGCCGCACCAGCGCGTCGCAGGCCTCGATGAAGGTGTCGACCGGAAGCTCGGGCATGCCCAGGCGGCGCGACGAGGCCTGGAAGCGGGCGCCGTTCTTCTCCGGGCGGAAGGTGGCGACGGAGCCGTCGGGCCGGCGGTAGGCCTTCAGTCCCTCGAAGATCTCCTGCGCGTAGTGCAGGACCATGGTGGCCGGGTCGAGGGAGAGCGGGGCGTACGGCACGAGCTGACCGTCGTGCCAGCCGCGGCCCTCGGTCCACTTGATCGTCACCATGTGATCGGTGAAGTGGCGGCCGAACCCGGGGTTGGCCAGGATCGCCTGGCGCTCTGCGTCGGAGAGCGGGTTGGCGGAGGGCTTGAGCTCGATCGTGGGCGTCGTCATGGGTTGATGTCCTTCACCGGTTTGATTGTGACGGGCCGCTGTCACGCCCGTACGGCCGGTGGCCGGTGCTAGGACGTCCGAGCATTCCCTCATGTCGCGGCTTCGCGTTCGATTATCGCGCGCGGCCCACGGCGGGTGAAACGGGGTGAATGCGGCCCAGGGTTCGATGGTCGCACCTGGCGGACGCAGGAGAAAGCCGCCGGGTGCCTTGTTTTACGGACCCGGCGGCTTCCAGAGGTTGGATATCGAGTGCGCCGAGTCAGCCGGCTACTCGTACGGCGAGTGCGTCGCCGATCTCGGAGGTGGAGCGGGCGGGCTTGCCGACGCGCTCGCCGAGGTCGGCGGAGACCGCGTCCTCGATGCGGGCGGCCTCGGCCTCGTGGCCGAGGTGACGCAGCAGCAGGGCGACGGAGAGGACCGTCGCGGTGGGGTCGGCCTTGCCCTGGCCGGCGATGTCGGGCGCGGAACCGTGGACCGGCTCGAACATGGAGGGGAAGTCGCCGGAGGGGTTGATGTTCCCGCTCGCGGCGACGCCGATGCCGCCGGAGACGGCCGCGGCGAGGTCGGTGATGATGTCGCCGAAGAGATTGTCGGTGACGATGACGTCGAAGCGCTCGGGCTGGGTGACCAGGTAGATGGTCGCCGCGTCGACGTGCATGTACTCGGTGGTGACGTCGGGATACTCCTCGGCCACCTTGTTGAAGACGTTCGTCCACAGGTGACCGGCGAAGGTCAGCACGTTGTTCTTGTGGACCAGCGCCAGCTTCTTGCGCGGGCGGGCCTGCGCGCGGGCGAAGGCGTCGCGCACGACGCGCTCGACACCGTAGGCCGTGTTGACGGACACCTCGGTGGCGACCTCGTGCTCGGTGCCCTCGCGGATGGTGCCGCCGTTGCCGGTGTACGGGCCCTCGGTGCCCTCGCGGACGACGACGAAGTCGATCTCGGGCTGCCCGGCGAGCGGGGTGGCGACGCCGGGAAGGAGCTTGCTCGGCCGCAGATTGACGTGGTGGTCGAAGGCGAAGCGGAGCTTGAGCAGGAAGCCGCGCTCCAGGACGCCGGACGGCACCGACGGGTCGCCGATCGCGCCGAGCAGGATGGCGTCGTGGGCCTTGAGGGCGTCGATGTCGGCGTCGGTGAGGGTCTCACCGGTGGCGTGGTAGCGCCGGGCGCCGAAGTCGAACTCCTTGGTCTCCAGCTTCACATCCTGGGGAAGGACGGCGGAGAGGACCTTCAGACCTTCGGCCACGACCTCCTGGCCGATGCCGTCACCGGGAATCACTGCGAGTTTGATGCTGGGAGACATGACGGCACCCTACTCCTCGTCCCACGGGATGACATGAGGCGTCCGGCATCCGGACGCCCGAAGTCGTCCGCGCGGCTCAGTGGCCGGTGGCGCCGCCGTTGTCACGGCGGTCGAGGGCGCGCTGGAGGGCGGCGGCGGCGTTCTTGCGGTCGGAGTCGCTGGTACGGGAGAGGTGGCGGACTCGGCGGCGGAGGGTGGTCTCGGCCATGGGAATCGACTCCTTCGGCACAGCACACGGGGCGCGGAGAAAGGGGATTGCGAGAGGCCGGAAGGGGCGGGGAGCGCGGTGCCGCAGGGGTTGCCTGCACGGGGCCCGGCTCACGACCGCCCTTCGCTCGATCGAGCGGGACGTTCGGCTCCTACAAAGCTAAGGGAGCGCGGAGCGTCTGTCTCCACAATTACTCGGACTTCCTACTATCTGAGACGGTGGCCTCGGCCACACCGCACCGACCTGCGCAAACGCCGACGGGCCAGGTCGAGGTGACCTGGCCCGCCGGCGGGCGCACGGAGGGGGCGTCAGCCCATGTGCGGGTACGCGTAGTCGGTGGGCGCGACCAGCGTCTCCTTGATGGCGCGGGTCAGGGTCCAGCGCATCAGGTTCTGCGGGGCACCGGCCTTGTCGTTGGTGCCGGAGGCACGGCCGCCGCCGAAGGGCTGCTGGCCGACGACGGCGCCGGTCGACTTGTCGTTGATGTAGAAGTTGCCGGCCGCGTAGCGCAGCTTCTCCATCGTGTACGCCGCCGCGGCGCGGTCGCCCGAGATGACCGACCCGGTGAGGGCGTAGTCGGACACCGACTCCATCTGGGTCAGCATCTCGTCGTACGCGTCGGCCTTGCTGTCGTCGTAGACGTACACCGCGAGGAACGGGCCGAAGTACTCGGTGCGGAAGACCTCGTTCTCCGGGTCGGTGCACTCGACGACCGTCGGGCGGACGAAGTAGCCGACCGAGTCGTCGTAGGAGCCGCCCGCGACGATCGTGCAGGTCTCGTCCTCCTTGGCCCGGTCGATGGCGGCCTTGTTCTTGGCGAAGGACCGCTCGTCGATGACGGCGCCGATGAAGTTGGACAGGTCGGTGACGTCCCCCATGGTGAGGTAGTCGACCTCGGCCGCGAACTCCTCCTTGAACCCGTCGTTCCAGATGGACGCCGGGATGTACGCGCGGGAGGTGGCGCTGCACTTCTGGCCCTGGTACTCGAAGGCACCGCGGGTCAGGGCGGTCTTCAGCACGGCGCGGTCGGCCGACGGGTGGGCGACCAGGAAGTCCTTGCCGCCGGTCTCGCCGACCAGGCGCGGGTAGGTGCGGTACTTCTCGATGTTGTTGCCGACCGTCTTCCACAGGTGCTGGAAGGTCTTGGTCGAGCCGGTGAAGTGGATGCCCGCGAGGTCCCGGTGCTCCAGGGCGACCTCGGAGACCGCGATGCCGTCGCCGGTGACCAGGTTGATGACACCCTTGGGCAGCCCGGCCTCCTCCAGGAGCTGCATCAGCAGCACGGCGGCGTGGGTCTGGGTCGGGGACGGCTTCCAGACCACCACGTTGCCCATCAGGGCCGGGGCGGTGGGCAGGTTGGCGGCGATCGCGCTGAAGTTGAACGGCGTGATCGCGTAGACGAAGCCCTCCAGCGGGCGGTGGTCCATGCGGTTCCACACGCCCTGGGAGTTGGCCGGGGGCTGCTCGGCCAGGATGCCTCGGGCGTAGTGGACGTTGAAGCGCCAGAAGTCGATCAGCTCGCAGGGGCTGTCGATCTCGGCCTGCTGGGCCGTCTTGGACTGGCCGAGCATGGTGGAGGCGGCGATGGTCTCGCGCCACGGGCCGGACAGCAGCTCGGCGGCGCGCAGGATGATCGCCGCGCGGTCGTCGAAGGACATCGCGCGCCAGGCCGGGGCGGCGGCCAGGGCGGCGTCGATCGCGTCCTGGGCGTCCTGCTGGGTGGCGTTCGCGTACGTGCCCAGGCGGGACTTGTGGTTGTGCGGCTGCACGACGTCGAAGCGCTCGCCGCCGCCCATCCGCTTGACGCCGCCGATGGTGCAGGGGAGGTCGACGGGGTTGTCGGCCAGCTCCTTGAGCTTGGCCTCCAGACGGGCGCGCTCGGGCGAGCCGGGGGCGTAGCCGTGCACCGGCTCGTTGACGGGGGTGGGGACCTGGGTCACAGCGTCCATGGTTGCCGTTACTCCTTACTGAGCGGGTGTTGCGAGCGGTGTGGGCTCAGCCCTTGCTGACCATCGAGCGGGCGAAGAACCGGAGGTTGGCCGGCTTCTCCGCCAGACGGCGCATGAAGTAGCCGTACCAGTCGGTGCCGTAGGCGGTGTACACGCGCATGCGGTGGCCCTCGGCGGCGAGCCGCAGGTGCTCGTCGCCGCGGATGCCGTACAGCATCTGGAACTCGTACTCGTCGAGCTTGCGCCCGGCGGTCCGGGCCAGCTCCTGCGCGATGGAGATCAGCCGCGGGTCGTGCGACCCGATCATCGGGTAGCCCTCGCCCTCCATCAGGGTCCGCAGGATGCGCACGTACGCCTTGTCGATCTCGTGGCGCTGCTGGTACGCGACCTCGGCGGGCTCCTTGTAGGCGCCCTTCACCAACCGTACGCGAGAGCCGTTGTCGGCGAGCCGGCGCGCGTCGGCCTCGGTGCGGAAGAGGTAGGCCTGGATGACGCAGCCGGTCTGCGGGAAGTCCTTCCGCAGCTCGTCGTGGATGGCGAACATCGAGTCGAGGGTGGTGTGGTCCTCGGCGTCGAGGGTGACGGTGGTGCCGATCTCGGCGGCGGCCTCGACGACCGGGCGGACGTTGGCGAGGGCCAGCTCGTGGCCGCCGTCCAGCGCCTGGCCGAACATCGACAGCTTCACGGACATCTCGGCGCGGGTGCCGAGGTCCAGCGGCTTCAGCCGGTCGACCAGCTCGAGGTAGGCGTCGCGGGCGGCCTCGGCCTGCGCGGGGGTGGTGATGTCCTCGCCGACGACGTCCATCGTCAGCTCCAGGCCCTGATCGGTCAGCTCCTGGACGATCGGAACGATCTGATCGACCGTCTCGCCGGGGATGAACCGGTCGACGACCGGCTTGGTCACGGGCGCGGCGGAAACCAGCCGACGCATCCGGTCGCTGCGCGACGCGGCGAGAATCACGGGACCCAGCACGGGGCACCTCCACTTACCAACCAACACAGGGCCGTCCACCCGACGTTTCGGGAACGGCACGGAGAACCACCGTGAAATCTAAGGATGACCCCGATCGTGGGCCATCGACAGCTGTCACGCATCCGTGCGGCGGATCTCAGACAGATGTATGAAGACGGCGCGCAAATGCGGCAGAATGCCCGGGTGACGTCGGATTCCAGAGGTTCCGCAGGCTCCGGTGGCCCCAGTGGCGACTACCAGGAGCTGATCGACGAGATCTCCGAGCTGCTGGGCGCTCCCGCGACCCTGGAGAACCGCGACTTCGAACTGATCGCCTTCGGCGCCTACGACAGCGAGGGCGACCTCGATCCGTCCGCCCTGGACCCGGTGCGCACCCGCTCGATCCTGACCCGGCGCTCCACCGCGGCCGTCCGCGCCTGGTTCGAGGGCTTCGGCATCACCCGCGCCAAGGGGCCGGTCCGCATTCCGCCGACCCCGGAGGCGGGGGTCTACCGGGGACGCACCTGTCTGCCGGTACGCCATCGGGGTGTCGTCCTCGGCTATGTGTGGCTGCTGGACACCGATCCCGGGCCGACCGACCGGCAGCTGGCGGCCGCCATGGAGGTCACCGGCCGGATCGGCGCGCTGCTGGCGGACGAGGCGCAGCACGGCGCCGACCTGAGCCGGGAGCTGCGGGCGGTGCTGACCGCCGAGCGCGACTGGCAGCGGGACATGGCGGTGGCCGAGCTGCGCACCGCGCTCGGCGCCCGCGCGGACACCCCGCACGCGGTGGTGTGCGTGGCGCCCTGGCCGTCGGCCGGCCCCGACGACGCCCCGTCGGTCCGTACGGTGCCGGGGGCGACGGCGCTGTGCACGGTGCCGTGGGGCGCCTCGGCCCAGTCGCTGGCGCTGCTGGTGCGGCTGCGGTCGGCTGAGGTGCTGACCCCCGCGACGTCGGCCGCGGGGCGGCTGCTGGAGCGGGCGCGGAACGCGGCGGCCGGGGCCGGCGGGGCGGCGGCCGGGGCGGGCACGGGTACGGCGGCCGGGGTGTCCGGCCCGCGCACCGGCCTCGCGGAACTGGGGGCCGCCTGGCAGGAGGCGTCGGCGGCGGCCCGTGCGGCGGGCGCCGAGAGCCGGTTCGGGCCGGTCGCCGAGTGGACGTCCATCGGGGCGTTCCGGCTGCTGACCGCACTGCCGTCGCGGTCGGCCCACGATCCGGCCGTACGGGTGCTGCTCTCCCCCGCGCACCGCGAACTGGCCCGCACCGCCGAGGTCTACCTGGACTGCGCGGGCCAGGCCGGCCGCACCGCCGCCGAGCTGGGCATCCACCGCCAGACCCTGTACTACCGCCTGTCCCGCGTGGAGCAGCTGACGGGGCTGGACCTCGACGACGGGGAGGACCGGCTGCTGCTGCACATGGCGCTGAAGCGCGCCCGTCTGTGAGCCGGGTCAGCCCTTGCCGAAGCCCTCGACCGCCTGACGCAGCCCCTCGGTGAGCCGGTCGGCGTCGGGGGCGTCCTGCGGGCTGAACGACCACTGGACCATGAGGCCCATCAGCAGGCTCACGTAGAAGCCGCCGAGGGTGTCGACGGTCTCCTCCGGGACATCCTCCTCACGGCCGCCCATGAAGAGCGTGACGAGGCCACGCGCGCCCGCCCGCTGGGCCCGGGCCAGGTGCTCCCGGACCTGGGGCAGCTCGTCACCCATGGCGACGATCTCCATGCTGAGCCGCCACAGCGAGCCCGGCTCGCGCATGGTCCCGATGATGTTCGACCACACGGCCGTGAACCGCTCCGGGGAGCCCGGTTCGCCGGGCAGGTCGCCGTCCGGGTCCCCCTCGAACGCCTCGGACATCGCCTCCACCAGCTCGATGTACGCCTGGACGAGCAGGGCGTCCTTGGAGCCGTAGTGGTAACCGATCGACGCGAGGTTGGTCCCCGACTCCTTGACGATGTCCCGCGCGGTGGTGCGCGTGAACCCCTTCTCCAGCAGGCAGCGCTTGGCGCCGGCGAGCAGATCCTCACGGTGTCCCATGCGGCCACCCTATCCCCGGTCCATACACACGTCCTATACGTACGTCCCATACAAGCGTCATAGACAGCCGTATAAGACGCTCGTATAGTCGCTCGCATGACACCCAACCCGCCCCGCGCCGGCCGTCGAGAGTGGACGGCGCTCTGCGTTCTCATGCTTCCGCTGCTGCTGGTCTCCATGGACGTGTCGGTCCTCTACTTCGCGATCCCGGCGATCAACGCCGACCTGGCTCCGAGCGGCACCCAGCAGCTGTGGATCTTCGACGTCTACGCCTTCGCCGTGGCCGGCCTGCTCATCACCATGGGCTCGCTCGGCGACCGCGTAGGCCGCCGCAGGCTGCTGCTGATCGGTGCCGTCGCCTTCGGTGCCGCCTCACTGGCGGCGGCGTACGCGAACAGCTCCGAGATGCTCATCGCGGCCCGCGCGCTGCTGGGCATCGGCGGCGCCACGCTGATGCCGTCGACGCTGGCCCTGGTCCGCTCGCTCTTCACCGACCCCGGCCAGCGGGCGCAGGCCATCGCGGTCTGGTCCGGCGTGATGACGGCCGGCGTGGCGCTCGGTTCCGTGCTGAGCGGGGTGCTGGTGGAGTTCTTCTGGTGGGGGTCGGTCTTCCTGGTGAACCTGCCGGCGATGGTGCTGCTCCTGGTCCTGGGACCGCTCCTGCTGCCCGAGTCGAAGGACCCGGCGCCGGGCCGCTTCGACTGGGTGAGCATCCCGCTGTCGATGGCCGCGGTGCTCCCGGTCGTCTACGGCCTCAAGGAGATCCCGTCCGAGGGCTGGCACGTCCGCTACGTCATGGCGGTCACCGTGGGCCTGCTCTTCGCGGCCCTGTTCGTGCACCGGCAGCGGACCACCGCCTCGCCGATGGTCTCCCCCGCCCTCTTCCGGGGGCGTGGCTTCGCCCCCGCCGTCGTCCTCAATCTCGTCACGATGTTCGCGATGATGGGCTCGGCGTTCTTCACCACGCAGTACATCCAGTCGGTGCTGGGCAAGAGCGCGCTGGAGGCCGCCCTGTGGGCGCTGCTGCCCTCGGTGCCGATCGGCTTCGCGGCCCCGCTCGCCGCCCGTCTGGTGCGGGGCGGCGTCAACCGCGCCCTCGTGGTCTCCGCGGGCTTCGGTCTGGCCGCGTGCGGCTACGCGCTGCTGACGCTGGTGGACACGGACGCGCTGGCGCTCGGGCTGGTGGCCTGCGGTGTCCTCGCCTCGGGCGTCACCATGGTGATGTCCCAGATCATGGACCTCGCGCTCAGTGCCGCGCCGGTGGAGCGGGCGGGCTCCGCGTCCTCGCTGATGGAGACCGGCGCGGAGTTCGGCGGGGCGCTGGGGATGGCGGTGCTCGGGTCGATCGGCACGGCGGTCTACCGGCAGGACATGCCCGACTCGGCACCGGCGGTGGCGCGGGAGACGCTGGGCGGCGCGCTGGCCGTCGCCGGGCAGTTGCCGGGGCGCGCGGGGGACGCCCTGGCGACGGCGGCGCGGGAGGCGTTCACCAGCGGGATGCACGCGGCGGCGATCGCGGGCGCGGTGGTGCTGGCCGGGGCGGCGGTCCTGGCGTCGGTGACGCTGCGGAGGGTGCGGGTGCGCGAGGAGCCCTGCACGGAAAACGCCGGACAGGCTGATCAAGTCAGCCCGTCCGGCGTTTGAGGACGAGGCCCGTTCAGGGCCGAAGCGGGGGTCCCGGGGGCGGCAGCCCCCGGGACGGTCGCCTCAGACCAGGTTCACCGACCGGGCCGACGTCGCGCCGATCTCCGCCGAAACCTCCGCCAGCACCCCGGAGGGCACCGTGTCGTCGACGGTCAGCACGGCCAGCGCCTCGCCGCCGACCGTCGCACGGGCGACCTGCATGCCGGCGATGTTGATGCCGGCCTCGCCGATGACGCGGCCGACGGTGCCGACGACGCCGGGACGGTCCTCGTAGCGCAGGACGAGCATGTGGTCGGCGAGGGCCAGGTCCACGTCGTACTCGCCGACGGCGACGATCTTCTGGAGGTGCTTCGGGCCGGCCAGCGTGCCGGAGACCGACACCTCCTCGCCGTCCGAGAGGGTGCCGCGCACGGTGACCACGTTGCGGTGCTCCGGGGACTCCGAGCTGGTGGTCAGGCGGACCTCGACGCCGCGCTCCTGGGCGAACAGCGGGGCGTTGACGTACGACACGGTCTCGTCGACGACGTCCTCGAAGACGCCCTTGAGGGCGGACAGCTCCAGCACCTTCACGTCGTGCTGGGTGATCTCGCCGTAGACCTCGACGTCGAGGCGGACGGCGACCTCGCCGGCGAGCGCGGTGAAGATGCGGCCGAGGCGCTCGGCGAGCGGCAGACCCGGCTTGACGTCCTCGGCGATGACGCCGCCCTGGACGTTGACCGCGTCGGGGACCAGCTCACCGGCGAGGGCGAGGCGGACGGACTTGGCGACGGCGATGCCCGCCTTCTCCTGGGCCTCGTCGGTGGAGGCGCCGAGGTGCGGCGTGCAGACCACCTGGTCGAACTCGAACAGCGGCGAGTCGGTGCAGGGTTCCTTGGCGTACACGTCGAGGCCGGCGCCGGCGACGCGGCCCTCCTTGAGCGCCGAGTACAGCGCCTCCTCGTCGACGATGCCGCCGCGCGCGGCGTTGACGATGCGGACGCTGGGCTTGACCTTGCGCAGCGCCTCGTCGCCGATCAGGCCGAGGGTCTCGGGGGTCTTGGGGAGATGGACGGTGATGAAGTCGGAGACCTCAAGCAGCTCGTCCAGCGACAGCACCTTGACGCCCATCTGCGCGGCCCGGGCGGGCTGCACGTAGGGGTCGTAGGCGACGACCTTCATGCCGAAGGCGGACATGCGCTGTGCGACGAGGGCGCCGATGCGGCCGAGGCCGACCACGCCGAGGGTCTTCTCGGCCAGCTCGACGCCGGTGTACTTGCTGCGCTTCCACTCGCCGTTCTTCAGCGCGGCGTTGGCCTGCGGGATGTTGCGGGCGGTGGCGACGATCAGGCCGCAGGCCAGCTCGGCGGCGGTCACGATGTTGGAGGTCGGGGCGTTGACCACCATGACGCCGGCCTTGGTGGCGGCGGAGACGTCCACGTTGTCCAGGCCTACACCGGCGCGGGCGACGACCTTGAGCTTCTTGGCGGCGGCGATCGCCTCGGCGTCGACCTTGGTGGCGGAGCGGACCAGGATCGCGTCCACGTCGGCGATGGCGGGGAGCAGTTCGGCCCGGTCCGCGCCGTTGCACTGGCGGATCTCGAAGTCGGGGCCGAGCGCGTCCACGGTCGCGGGCGACAGCTCTTCGGCGATGAGTACGACGGGTTTCGAGCTCACGTGAGTCCTCACAAGTCCAATGCGGACGGCCGTCCCGACGGCCGCATTCGGTGTCGCTGAGCCGCGTGGAAGACGCACGACGCTGTGGGCCTGACGCGTATGTTGTGCAGCAGTCTAGTGGCGTGACGCGGGTCGTCCTGCGCCTTGGCGGAAGGATCACCCGTCCGTGGCTGGACGGGTTGGACAACGCCGTGCCTCCGACGTTACCCCGGGTTCGCCGAAGGGGCCGGAGCGGCGTCGCCCCGGCCCCCGGCAGTGAGGCCTACGCCTCCTCGTCGACCCAGCTCATGAGCTTGCGCAGCTCCTTGCCGGTGGTCTCCAGCAGGTGCTCGGAGTCCTGCTGCTTGTACTCGTTGTACTTCTTCAGGCCGCCGTGGTACTCGTCCATCCAGTTCTTGGCGAAGGTGCCGTCCTGGATCTCGGCGAGGACCTTCTTCATCTCGGCCTTGGTGGCGTCGGTGATGATCCGCGGGCCGGTGACGTAGTCGCCCCACTCGGCGGTCTCGGAGATCGACCAGCGCATCTTCTCCAGGCCGCCCTCGTACATGAGGTCCACGATCAGCTTCAGCTCGTGCAGGCACTCGAAGTAGGCGATCTCCGGCTGGTAACCGGCCTCGGTCAGGGTCTCGAAGCCCGCCTTGACCAGCGCGGCCGTGCCACCGCAGAGGACGGCCTGCTCGCCGAAGAGGTCGGTCTCGGTCTCCTCGGTGAACGTCGTCTTGATGACGCCGGCGCGGGTGCCGCCGATGCCCTTCGCGTACGACAGGGCCAGCGCGAAGGCGTTGCCGGAGGCGTCCTGCTCGACGGCGGCGATGCAGGGAACGCCGCGGCCCTCCTCGTACTGACGGCGCACCAGGTGGCCCGGGCCCTTGGGGGCGACCATGCAGACGTCCACGCCGGCCGGGGGCTTGATGAAGCCGTAGCGGATGTTCAGGCCGTGGCCGAAGAACAGGGCGTCGCCGTCCTTCAGGTTGTCCTTGATGTGCTTCTCGTAGACCTCGGCCTGGATCGGGTCCGGGACCAGGATCATGATGACGTCGGCCTCGGCGGCGGCCTCGGACGGGCTCACCACGCGCAGGCCCTGCTCCTCGGCCTTGACCTTGGACTTGGAGCCCTCGTGCAGACCGACGCGCACGTCGACGCCGGAGTCGCGCAGCGACAGGGCGTGGGCGTGGCCCTGGCTGCCGTACCCGATGACCGCGACCTTGCGGCCCTGGATGATGGACAGGTCGGCGTCGGCGTCGTAGAACAGCTCGGCCACTGGGTTCTCTCCTTGAGTGCAGGTGTTGCGTCCCACCGTATGCCGGTGAGGGGAAGGGAAGTTTCGGGGTCTCGGAATGCGGGCGGCCGGTGGGTCCGCGGCCGCCCGTTTCCGTCGATATGCGGACCGTTTTCCGCCGTTACGCGGACCGGTCGAGTGCGCGCAGCGAGCGGTCCGTGATCGAACGGGCGCCGCGGCCGATGGCGATCGTGCCGGACTGGACGAGTTCCTTGATGCCGTACGGTTCCAGCATCCGGAGCATGGCGGACAGCTTGTCGCTGCTGCCGGTGGCCTCGATGGTGACGGCCTCCGGGGAGACGTCGACGGTCTTGGCGCGGAAGAGCTGGACGATCTCGACGATCTGGGAGCGCGTCTCGTTGTCGGAGCGCACCTTCACCAGAACGAGTTCGCGCTGGACGGCCTGGGTCGGCTCCAGCTCGACGATCTTGAGCACGTTCACCAGCTTGTTGAGCTGCTTGGTGACCTGCTCCAGCGGAAAGTCCTCGACGCTCACCACGATGGTGATGCGGGAGATGTCGGGGTGCTCGGTGACGCCGACGGCGAGGGAGTCGATGTTGAAGCCGCGGCGGGAGAAAAGGGCGGTGATCCGCGCCAGGACGCCGGGGGTGTTCTCCACCAGGACGGAGAGCGTGTGCTTGGACATGGTCTCTTCGGTCTCTCTCGCTCAGTCGTCTTCGTTGTCGCCGAAGTCGGGGCGGACGTCCCGGGCGGCCATGATCTCGTCGTTGGAGGTGCCGGCGGCGACCATCGGCCAGACCATCGCGTCCTCGTGGACGATGAAGTCGACGACGACGGGACGGTCGTTGATGGAGTTGGCCTCCTCGATGACCTTGTCGAGGTCGGCCGGGTCCTCGCAGCGGATGGCGTAGCAGCCCATGGCCTCCGACAGCTTCACGAAGTCGGGGACGCGGGTGCCGCGGGCCTCCGGGTTGACGTCGTCCGGGCCGGAGTGCAGCACGGTGTTGGAGTACCGCTGGTTGTAGAACAGGGTCTGCCACTGGCGGACCATCCCGAGGGCGCCGTTGTTGATGACGGCGACCTTGATCGGGATGTTGTTCAGGGCGCAGGTGGTCAGTTCCTGGTTGGTCATCTGGAAGCAGCCGTCGCCGTCGATCGCCCAGACGGTGCGGTCGGGGACACCGGCCTTGGCGCCCATCGCGGCGGGGACGGCGTAGCCCATGGTTCCGGCGCCGCCGGAGTTCAGCCAGGTGGCGGGCTGCTCGTACTGGACGAAGTGCGCGGCCCACATCTGGTGCTGGCCGACGCCGGCCGCGAAGACGGTGCCCTCGGGTGCGAGCTGTCCGATGCGCTCGATGACCTGCTGCGGGGAGAGTGAACCGTCCTCGGGCTGGTCGTAGCCCAGAGGGTAGGTGTCGCGCCAGCGGCTGAGGTCCTTCCACCAGGCGCTGTAGTCGCCGGTGTTGCCCTCGCTGTGCTCCTTCTGGACGGCCTGCACGAGGTCGGCGATGACCTCGCGGGCGTCACCGACGATCGGCACGTCGGCGGCGCGGTTCTTGCCGATCTCGGCCGGGTCGATGTCGGCGTGGACGATCTTGGCGTACGGGGCGAAGCTGTCCAGCTTGCCGGTGACGCGGTCGTCGAAGCGGGCGCCGAGGGCGACGATCAGGTCGGCCTTCTGCAGCGCGGTGACGGCGGTGACCGCACCGTGCATGCCCGGCATTCCCACGTGCAGCGGGTGGCTGTCGGGGAACGCGCCGAGCGCCATCAGGGTGGTGGTGACGGGCGCTCCGGTGAGTTCGGCGAGGACCTTCAGCTCGGCGGTGGCCTGTGCCTTGAGGACGCCGCCGCCGACGTACAGGACCGGCCGCTTGGCGGCGGTGATGAGCTTGGCGGCCTCGCGGATCTGCTTGGCGTGCGGCTTGGTGACCGGGCGGTAGCCGGGCAGGTCCATGACCGGGGGCCAGGCGAAGGTGGTCTTCTTCTGGAGGATGTCCTTGGGGATGTCGACCAGGACCGGGCCCGGGCGGCCGGTGGAGGCGATGTGGAAGGCCTGCTCGATCACCCGGGGGATGTCCTCGGCCTTGGTGACCAGGAAGCTGTGCTTGGTGACCGGCATCGTGATGCCGACGATGTCCGCCTCCTGGAAGGCGTCCGTGCCGATCGAGGAGGACACCACCTGGCCGGTGATGGCGACCAGCGGCACGGAGTCCATGTGCGCGTCGGCGATCGGCGTGACCAGGTTGGTGGCGCCCGGTCCCGAGGTCGCCATGCAGACGCCCACCTTGCCGGTGGCCTGCGCGTAGCCGGTGGCCGCGTGGCCGGCGCCCTGCTCGTGGCGGACCAGGACGTGGCGCACCCTGGTGGAGTCCATCAGCGGGTCGTACGCCGGGAGGATGGTGCCGCCGGGAATGCCGAATACCGTGTCGACTCCGACCTCCTCGAGGGAGCGGATGAGGGACTGCGCACCCGTGACGTGCTCGGGGGCGGACTGTCCTCCGGATCGGGGCCGGGGCTGCGGGTGATGGGCCCCGGTGGCCTGCTCGGTCATCGGCATTCTCTTCTCGATGCTGAGGGTTGATGCTGAGGGTTCTGCGAGGTTTGAGCGGTGTGCGGCTGTTGCCCAGGGGTGCTGGTGCAACAAAAAACCCCTCGTGCCAAAAGGCAAGCGAGGGGAGCGCGCCGGGTGTGTGTCGCGGGGAGTCCGGAACGGTCCGGACGTCACCTGCTCAGCCGACGCGCTTTCCAAGTACGAGAATTCGGGTGCGCATGGCACTGACCCTCCACCCGGCGCACACCCACTGTCAAGTGGGTGGGACGGGCGTCTCATTATGTGAGCGGAGGGCTGTGCCACCACGCAGGACGGCGGGCAGGCCGGCCGTGACACCGCCCGCGAAGGCGGGTTCGGCCGGGCCGTGCGGCACCGGGTAGCGGCCGGTTCCGAGCGCTCTGCGCAGCCGGTACTCGTCGAGCGGACCGGAGAACGCCATGCCCTGTCCGTGCGTGCAGCCCATCGCGCGCAGGGCCACGATCTGCTCGGGCAGGTCGACCCCGTCCGCCACGGACTTCAGCCCGAGGTCGGTGGCGATGCGCAGCAGGCCGCTGGTGATCTTGTGCAGCCGCGCCGACTCCACGACGCCCTCGACCAGGCCGCGTTCGAGTTTGAGGACGTCCACGGGCAGGCGCCGCAGTGCGGTGATCGCGGAGTAGCCGCTGCCGAAGCCGTCGAGGGCGATGCGGACGCCGACCCTGCGCAGGGCGTTCAGCCGGCGGTCCAGTTCGTCCAGACCGACCCGTGGGTCGATGTCCGACAGCTCGATCACAAGGGCGCCGGGGGGCAGCCCGTGCCGGGTCAGCAGGGCCTCCACGGTCCCCAGCGGCATGGAGCGGTCCAGCAGCCGACGGGCACCGATGCGTATGGCCACGGCCGCCGAGAGCCCGGCCGCCGCGCGCTCCGCGGCCTGTTCCACGGCCTCCTGGAGCACCCAGCGGTCCAGCTCGGCGGTCTTGTCGCCGTCCTCGCTCACGCGCAGGAACTCCGCGGGGGTGAACAGCACGCCCTGGGAGGAGCGCCAGCGCGGCTGGGCGCAGACCGACGCGATCCGGCCGTCGGTGAGGGAGACCACCGGCTGGTGCAGCAGCGCGAACTCCCCGTCCTGGAGGGCGGCCCGCAGCCGCGTGGCCAGCTCGGCCTTGCGTACGACGTCCTGCTGCATCTGCGGTCTGTACAGCTCGACGCGCCCCTTGCCGCCCGCCTTGGCCCGGTACATCGCGAGGTCGGCGTTGCGCAGCAACTCGCCCGCCCCGAGGCCGGCTTCGGCGAAGGCGACTCCGATGGAGGCGTTGACGCGGACGTCGTTCCCGTCGATGAGGTAGGGCTGCGAGAGGGTCACCCTGAGGCGGTCGGCGAGTTCCAGGATCTGCCGCTCGCGGGCCGCCCGCTCCCGGGTCGCGCCGTCCCCGACGATGAGGGCCGCGAACTCGTCGCCGCCCAGCCGGGAGGCGGTGTCGCCCTTGCGGACGGCCTCCTGGAGTCTGCGGGCGGCCTGGACGAGCAGCTCGTCGCCGGCCTGGTGCCCGATGGTGTCGTTGACGCCCTTGAAACCGTCGAGGTCGATGAAGAGCACCGCGGTGCCGCGCAGGGCGGCGCCCCGGTCGGAGGCGCGACGGCCGGACAGTGCCTGCTGGACGCGCCGGGTGAACAGGGCCCGGTTGGGCAGGTCGGTGAGCGGGTCGTGTTCGGCGTTGTGCTGGAGCTGCGCCTGCAGGCGCACTCTCTCGGTGACGTCCCGGCTGTTGAAGATCAGGCCGCCGTGGTGGCGGTTGACGGTGGACTCCACGTTGAGCCAGCCTCCCCCACCCCCGGAGCGGAAGCGGCACTCGATGCGCGTGGTGGGTTCCTCCACCGGGCTGGCGGCGAGGAACCGGCGCACCTCGTGCACCACGCAGCCGAGGTCCTCCGGGTGGATGAGACCGGCCAGTTCGCTGCCGACGAGTTCCTCGGCCGGGCGTCCGTAGACCCCGGCGGCGGCCGGGGAGACGTAGCGGAGGATGCCGTTGGGCGCGGCGATCATGATGACGTCGCTGGAGCCCTGGACCAGGGAGCGGAAGTGGTTCTCCTTCTGGGCCAGTTCCTGGGTGAGGGTGATGTTGTCGAGCAGCATGATGCCCTGGCGCACGACGAGGGCGAGCACCACGGTTCCGCCGGTGAGCAGCACCACGCGGTCGACGCTGCGGCCGTTGAGAACGTTGTAGAGGATGCCCAGGGTGCAGACGGCGGCGGCGAGGTAGGGCGTGAGCGCCGCCAGGGAACCGGCGATGGGCCGGGCGCCCGGATAGCGCCCGCGCTCGCCCCCCGGGCCGGGTCCGGTCACCGCTGCGGACGCGTTGGCGGCCGCGGACGCCGCGTGGTGGCCGGTGGTGCCGCGCTGGCCGGGCACGTGCTCACGCACCACGCGTGTGTGCCCGCCGGTCCGCTCCTCGTCCGCCTGCCCCCCGCGCCGGGACGCGGCCCAGGGGGCGTAGGCGAGCAGCAGCGAACCGGCGAACCAGCCGGCGTCGAGCAGTTGCCCGGAGCGGTAGCTGTTGTGCAGCAGCGGCGAGGTGAACAGGGCGTCGCACATCACCGTCAGGGCGAGTGCGCCGATGGCGGTGTTGACCGCGGAACGGCAGACGGGCGACCGTCTGAAGTGCAGCGCGAGCACCATGCTGACCAGGGCGATGTCGAGCAGCGGGTAGGCCACCGACAGCGCGCCGTGCGCCACGCTGGAACCGCCCCCGGCCTTCGCCGCCTGCGCCAGCGCCAGGCTCCACGCCAGCGTCAGCAGCGAACCGCCGATCAGCCAGGCGTCCAGGCCGAGGCAGATCCAGCCCGCCTTCGTCACGGGCCGCTTGGCCAGCACCAGCAGACCCACGATGGCGGGCGGCGCGAAGCACAGGAAGAACAGGTCCGCGTAGCTGGGGCTGGGCACGGGCTGGCGCAGGACGACCTCGTACCACCCCCAGACCGCGTTGCCCAGGGAGGCCATCGCCGAGGAGAGGGCGAACAGCAACCAGGCGGGCCGGAAACGGACCCGGCGCCCACGGGCGTAGACGAAGCAGGAGACCGCGGCGGCGGCCGCGGCGGCGCTCAGCCCGAAGTCACCCATGATCTTGGCGAGGTGGTCCGAACCCCAGCCGAACGCGGAACCGACGGCGTATCCCGCGCAGACCAGGGCCAGGACGAGCTGGCGGACGAGGGTCGGCCCGCCGGCGACGGCCGACGGCCGGGGCGGCAGCGGTCCGGGCGAGGGCTGCGCCCGCAGCGCGCCGTCCAGCGTGGGTACGGAGGTCGGCGGACTCACCGGGGCCTCCCGGTCCGCGCCGGTCCCGCGGCCCGCGCGCCCCGCGGGAGGGGCGGCTTCTGCTTGCTGCGGCCGCCGTGCCGGCGCTGGTGGGGGCAGGGCCGACCGTCGCGGCCGGACCGGCCTCGCCCGCGCGCGGTCGCGGTCGTGCGCCAGGGTCGCCGGCGGCGGCTCCGCCGCGTCGGGTCGTTCGTCCATAGGCCGTGCATCGCCCGTCGCCCCCCTCACAGTCTGAGATCCATCCCCGGCGCCGACCGGTGCGCGGCGCGTCCCCTGTCGGACGATACACCAGGATGGTCACTCAGGGACATAGGTTCTCTACGCTCCGTGACGACCAGCGGATATGCGCGTACCCACCGCGTCCGGAGAGTTGCGGAGGGTACCCGGAAGGGATTACGCGCCCGTCGTCAGGATCACGTTGCGCAGCGGCTCCCGGTTCACGAAACGGCTCAACTGGTCCACCAGCAGCCGCTTGGCGCGCGGCAGGAAGGCGGAGGTCGGGCCCCCGGCGTGCGGGCTGACGAGTATGCCGGGAGCACGCCACAGGGGGTGGCCGGGCGGCAGCGGCTCGGGGTCGGTCACGTCGAGGGCGGCGGTGATGCGTCCGCTCTCCAGTTCGGTGAGCAACGCCTTCGTGTCGACGACGGGGCCGCGGGCGACGTTGACGAGCAGGGCGCCGTCCTTCATGCGGGCCAGGAACTCCGCGTCGGCCAGCCCGCGGGTCTCCTCGGTGAGCGGTGTGGACAGGACGACGACGTCGGCCTCCGGGAGCAGGGAGGGCAGTTCGGTGAGCGGGTGCACCGGGCCGCGCGCCGTGGTGCGGGCGGAGCGTGCGACGCGCACGACCGGCGCGACCTCGAACGGCACGAGCCGGTCCTCGATCGCGGCGCCGATCGATCCGTATCCGACGATGAGCACCGTGCGGTCGGCGAGCGCGGGCCGGAAGCCGCCCAGCCACTCGCCGCGGTCCTGCGCCCGGACGAAGTCGGGCACGCCGCGCAGGGAGGCGAGGATCAGGGCCAGGGTGAGTTCCGCGGTGCTGGCCTCGTGCACGCCGCGCGCGTTGCACAGTTGGACCCCCGCGGGCAGGTGCCGCAGGCCGGGCTCCACGTGGTCGATGCCGGCGGAGAGGGTCTGGACGACCTGGACGGAGCGCATCCCGGGCAGCGGGCGGGTGCCGATGCCGCTGGGCTTCATGTAGGGGACGACGTAGTACGCGCAGTCGGCCGGGTCGGCGGGGAAGGACTCCTCACCGTTCCAGTAGCGGTAGGCGGGGCCCTCGGGAAGACCCTCGATCTCGTCCGGCGGGATGGGCAGCCACACGTCAGCACTCATGGTCAGGAGGCTATGTCAGGGGCGCGGAAGGGCAGAGGTTAGGTTGGGTGACCTGACGAGGGAGGGTCACGACCGGTGGAGCGCAGGACGATCGGCGCGACGGCACTCGCGGTGGGGGCCGTCGGACTCGGGTGCATGCCGATGAACTGGGCGTACAGCGCGTCGCGGCAGCGGGGCGAGGAGTCGGTCAGAGCGGTGCACCGGGCCCTCGACCTGGGTGTCTCGCTGCTGGACACGGCGGACATGTACGGCCCGTTCACCAACGAGCTGCTGCTGGGACGGGTGTTGAAGGAGCGGCGGCCGGACGCCTTCGTGTCGACCAAGGTCGGTCTGCTGGTGGGCGACCAGCACATCGTGGCCAACGGCCGCCCCGGCTATGTGAAACGTGCCTGCGACGCCTCCCTGCGCCGGCTCCAGACGGACGTCATCGACCTCTACCAGCTGCACCGTGCCGATCCCGAGGTGCCGATCGAGGAGACCTGGGGCGCGATGGCGGAGCTGGTGCGGGCCGGGAAGGTGCGGGCGCTCGGGCTCTGCGCGGTGGGCGCGCGGTCGGCCCGGCGGCCGGGGGCGCGGCTGCACGACGCCACCGTCCGGCAGCTGGAGCGGGTGCAGCAGGTGTTCCCGGTGAGCGCGGTCGAGGCGGAGCTGTCGGTGTGGTCGCCGGAGGCGTTGCGGACGCTGCTGCCGTGGTGCGTGACGCGCGGCGTCGGCTTCCTCGCCGCGATGCCGCTCGGCAACGGCTTCCTGACCGGCACGCTGACGCCCGGGCAGGGCTTTGAACCGGAGGATCTGCGCGCCCGGCACCCCCGCTTCACCGCCGAGATGATGGCCGCCAACCAGCCGATCGTGGCGGGCCTGCGCCGGATCGCCGCCCGGCACGGCGACGCGGTCACGCCCGCGCAGGTGGCGCTGGCCTGGGTGCTGGCGCAGGGGCCGCACGTGGTGCCGGTGCCGGGCACCAAACGGGAACGCTGGGTGAGCGACAACGCCGGGGCGGCCGGCCTGCGGCTGACCGAGGAGGACCTGACGGAGGTGCGCCGGCTGCCGACGGCCCGGGGCTCGTGGGACTGAGGCGGGCGATTGCCCGGTTCGGGATTCGGCGATCGGGAACTTGAAGGGCGCGTGCGGTGTATGACAAGGAGAACCCGCCGCGTCGAAGGGACCTGTCGACCATGATCGTGCGACGTCGAGCCGTGCCGGCCGTGTTGGCCACCGCCGCCCTGCTGCTGACGGCCGGCTGCTCCTCCGACGCCGGGGAGCCGTCGGGCGCGGACGGCTCCACCTCCGCGAGCAGTACGGCGGACCGGTCGTCGCCTCCGGGGTCGGCCGCCGAACGGACGCCGCCCGCGAAGGGCTCCGTGGAGGTGGTCCGTACGGTCGCCACCGGCCTGGAGAGCCCCTGGGGCCTGGCGCCGCTGCCCGGCGGTGGCCTGCTGGTCTCCTCCCGCGACGGGGCCACGATCACGCGGGTCGACGAGAAGACCGGCGAGAAGACGGAGCTGGGCGAGGTGCCCGGGGTGGCCGCGGCCGGCGAGGGCGGTCTGCTCGGCATCGCGCTCTCCCCCGACTACGCCTCGGACCACATGGTCTACGCGTACTTCACCTCGGCCTCGGACAACCGGATCGTGCGCATGCGGTACGACGAGAAGAAACCGTCCGGTGAGCAGCTGGGGGAGCCGGACACGGTCTTCCGGGGCATCCCCAAGGGAGTGGTCCACAACGGCGGGCGGATCGCCTTCGGCCCCGACAAGATGCTCTACGCGGGCACCGGCGAGAGCGGTGACGAGGGCCTGTCCCAGGACAAGGAGTCCCTCGGCGGCAAGATCCTGCGGATGACACCGGACGGCGAGCCGGCGCCCGGCAACCCGTTCCCCGACTCGGTCGTGTACTCGTACGGCCACCGGAACGTGCAGGGGCTGGCCTGGGACGACGAGCAGCGGCTGTTCGCCGCGGAGTTCGGACAGGACACCTGGGACGAGCTGAACGCGATCAAGCCGGGCGACAACTACGGCTGGCCCGAGGCCGAGGGCAGGAGCGGCGGCTCCGGCTTCCACGATCCGCTCGCCCAGTGGAGCACCGACGAGGCCTCCCCCAGCGGTATCGCCTTCGCCGAGGGTTCGGTGTGGATGGCGGGCCTGCGCGGTGAGCGGCTGTGGCGGGTGCCGCTGAAGGGGACGGAGGCGGCGGCCGACCCGCAGGCCTTCCTGGAGGGCGAGTACGGGCGGCTGCGCACGGTCGTCGCGGCGGGCGGCGACCGGCTGTGGCTGGTGACCAGCAACACGGACGGCCGGGGCGACCCGAAGCAGGACGACGACCGGATCCTGGAGCTGCGGGTCAGCTAGGACGGGCCTCAGGGGCCGCTCGGGTGTCCTCGGTCGTCGGCCGCCTCGGCGGGGCGGGGGACGTGGACGACGACCTTGCCCGACGAGAGGTCTATCGGGCCGTGGCCGGGGTCGCCGTCACCGACGTCCTCGCGGGTCAGTTCCAGTCGGTTCTGCTCGTCGCGGGTGTGCTTGCGGCCGGGGGAGAACAGCTCCTCGAATGCGTTGAACACAGTGCCTCCGTCCGTCGGCGTCCTTTACAGCGTAAGCCTCACTCGGCCGAACCGGACGTGAGCCGGTCGGCCGGGAAGAGCGCCAGCCGGTGGGCCACCGCCGCCGCCTCACCGCGGCCGGACACGCCGAGCTTGGCCAGGATGTTGGAGACGTGGACGCTGGCCGTCTTCGGGGAGATGAAGAGTTCCTCCGCTATCTGCCGGTTGGTGCGGCCGTCGGAGACCAGGCGCAGCACGTCGCGTTCCCGGCCGGTGAGGCCCAGGGCCTCGGCCGGGTCGGCGGGGACGCGCTCGGGTCCGGCGGCGCGGCCCAGGGTGAGGCGGGCGCGGCGGCCGAGCCGGTCGACCGCGTCGGCCAGCGGACGGGCGCCGAGGTGCCGGGCGACGGCGCCGGCCAGGCGGAGCAGCTCCGTGGCGCGGGCGCGCTCGTCCTCGCCGCCGGTGTCCAGGAGGGCGGCGGCGAGCCGGTGCCGGACCCGGGCGAGATCGTAGGGCCGCTCCAGGCACTCGAAGGCGGTGACCACCTCCGTCCAGAGCGCCGGGGTGTCCCGGCCCTCGGCCCGGTGGAGTTCGGCACGGACCCACTTCTCGTGGGCGAGCCAGACGGGTGCCCCGGTGGTGAGCGACTTGGCGGTGCCGGCGATCCGTTCCAGGGCCTCGGCCCGTCCCTCCTCGGCGGCCGGCAGCCCGCGGGCGTCGGCCTCCGCCTGGGCGGCGAACAGCAGCAGCGGCCAGCCGTAGCGCTGGGTGCCGGGCGGCAGGCCCGCGTCCAGGGCCCGGCCGAGTTCGGCGCGGACGTCGGGGAGGCGGCCCTCGGCGGCGGCGATGCCGAGGGCGAGGGCGGCCAGCGGGAGGCGGTACTGCGGCATGGGGTCGTGCGTGCCGTAGGCGGCGCGGGCCTCGGCGAGCAGCCCGGCGGCCTCGGCCGTCCCGCCCCGGGCGAGGGCGACGACGGCGCGCTTGAGGGCGGCGCCACCGCGTGGTGCGGGGCCGCGGCCCGGGGCCGATGCCCGCGCCGCGGCCTCCAGGGCCTCGTCCCAGCGGCCCAGCGAGATCAGCGACTCGGAGAGGTTGCCCCACACCCAGGCCTCGGACTCCAGCAGCCCCATCCGCCGGGTCAGCTCGACACCCTCGCGCAGGATGCCGAGCGCCTCCTCGGAACGGCCGACGCTCTCCAGGACGGACGGCAGGTTGACGTGGCTGCGGGCCACCACGGCGGACCGCCCTTGCGCCACCACCAGGCCTCTGACCTGGTACATCTCGGCGAGCCCCGCGTCGATGTGGCCCGCGTCGACCATCAGGCCGCCCAGGGTGAGCCGGGCGTTGAGCTCGATGTCGTCGGCGCCGACCATGCGCGCGTACTCGACGGCCCGCTCGGCGGCGACGACCGCGTCGGGGCCCGGGTCGTGGAGCATCGACCAGTTGGCGGCCATGGCCAGCACCTCGGCGTGCACCTGGGAGGGCGGCAGGCCGCGGACCAGTTCCTGGGCGATGCCGAGCTCCCGCCAGCCGTCGCCGCGTCCCTGGGCCTGGACCAGCAGGGAGCGCTGCGTCCAGAACCAGGCGGCGCGCTGCGGGTCCCGGCCGCTCG
Source organism: Streptomyces sp. M92 (assembly GCF_028473745.1). Lineage (NCBI taxonomy): Bacteria > Bacillati > Actinomycetota > Actinomycetes > Kitasatosporales > Streptomycetaceae > Streptomyces > Streptomyces sp. M92. The sequence continues at coordinate 3,409,943 of NZ_CP101137.1, read as the reverse complement.
CGGGCACCCCCGCGCCCGTCTCCTGCTCCTCCTCCAGCAGGCGCAGCGCCCGCTTGGTGATCTTCAGGGCGCGTTCCCGCTCCCCGCACAGCCGTCCGGCGACGGCGGCCTCCGCCATGAGGTCGAGGTAGCGCAGGGGCGTGGTCTGCGGATCGCAGCCGCAGGGCGGGTAGACCTCGGTGTAGTCGACGGGGCGCAGGGTGGCGCGGATGTCGTCGGGCACGGAGTCCCACAGCTCCATGGCGCGTTCCAGGAGCCTCAGTTGCTCGGAGTAGGCGTGGCGGCGGCGGGCCTCGACGGAGGCGTCCAGTACCGCGGGCAGGGCCCTGGCGGGGTCGTGGGCGTGGTACCAGTAGCTGGCCAGGCGCATCACGCGCTCGGCGGCGGGCACCAGCGTGGGGTCGGCGTCCAGGGCCTCGGCGTAGCGGCGGTTGAGGCGGGAGCGCTCGCCGGGGAGCAGGTCGTCGGCGACGGCCTCGCGGACCAGGGAGTGCCGGAAGCGGTAGCCGTCGCCGTCGGGGGCGGGCAGCAGGATGTTGGCGCCGACGGCGGCGCGCAGCGCCTCGATGAGGTCGTCCTCGGCGAGTGAGGCGACGGCGGCGAGCAGCCGGTACTCGACGGTGGAGCCGCCCTCGGCGACGGTCCGGGCGACCCGCTGGGCGCTCTCGGACAGCGCCTCGACGCGGACCAGGAGCAGGTCGCGCAGAGAGTCGGTGAGGCCGGTGCAGCAGCCCTCGTGAGCGGCGACGGCCAGTTCCTCGACGAAGAAGGCGTTGCCGTCGGAGCGTTCGAAGATCTCGTCGACCTGGAGCGGGTCGGGTTCGTAGGCGAGGATGCCGGCGATCTGCCGGCCCACCTCGTCACGGGTGAAGCGGCCCAGCTCGATGCGGCGGACGGTGCGCAGCCGGTCGAGTTCGGCGAGCAGGGGGCGCAGCGGGTGGCGGCGGTGGATGTCGTCGGAGCGGTAGGTGGCCAGGACGACGAGGCGGCCGGTGCGCAGGGTGCGGACGAGGTAGGCGATCAGGTGGCGGGTGGAGGCGTCGGCCCAGTGCAGGTCCTCCAGGACGAGGACGACGGTGTGCCGGGCGGCCACGCGCTCCAGCAGGCGGGCGGTGAGCTCGAAGAGGCGGGCCATGCTCTCCTCGTCGTGCCGGCCGCCGCCGGTGACCGGGGCGCCCTCGCCCAGTTCGGGCAGCAGCCGGGCCAGTTCCTCCTCCTGTCCGGCGGCGGCGTCCGCCAGTTCCCCGGGCAGTTGGCGGCGCAGGGCGCGCAGGGCGGTGGAGAAGGGCGCGAAGGGCAGTCCGTCGGCGCCGATCTCGACGCAGCCGCCCAGCGCGACGACGGCGCCCTGCCGGCGTGCGGCGTCGGCGAACTCCTCGACGAGACGGGTCTTGCCCACGCCTGCCTCGCCGCCGAGGAGCAGCGCCTGCGGCTCGGCGGAGGCGGCGCGGACGAGCGCGTCGTGCAGGATGGCCAGTTCGCCGGCGCGGCCGACGAACACGGGACTGACGGACCTGGTCTCCACGGAAGCGAGCATCGCACGCGGGTCCGACAGCGGCGCAGCTGTTTTCGACAGGTGGACGGCGGGCGGTACGGCGACGGGGAGGGCGGCCGTACGGCCACCCTCCCCGGTTCCCCCGTTCACGCCGCCCGGGCGAACCGGTGCCTGCGCGGGCGCCGGCTATGGCTCTCCTCCGGCGCGGCTGTGCGGCTGGCGTCCCGGCGGGCGGCGCGGCGGGCGCGGACGGCCTCGCGGGCCAGCCGGGCCTCGTCGGCGCGGCGGATCAGTTCGGTGGCGCGGGTCTGCTGGATCTCGTACTCGAACACGGCGTGTCTCCTGTGGTGAGGCCGGTTGCTGCTTCGCTGACTGCGATGCCTCAACCTTCGTCTCCCAGGGGGGTCCGCCACATCGGGTAAGTTCCGCATCTTCGGCACCGCGCGGGACCTTAGACGTGCGTGAGGGGGCTTAGACATGCGTGAGGGGTCTTAGGGCGTGCGCCACAGGCGCGTGGATGCCCTAAGACCCCTGCGGAAGGCCTGGTCAGCCGGTGGACGGCAGACCGAGCAGGATGTCCGTGTACTTCAGGACCGCGAGCAGCAGGCCGATGACGCCGAGGGCGACGCCCGCCCAGGCGACCGACTTGATCCACGGGGCCTGCGGGCGGCCGGGCGCGCCGAACGCGGGACGGGCCAGCACCACGACGCCGACGATCAGCGCGACCAGGGCGAACGCGCCGCCCCACAGCGCGGTGGCGTGCCAGGCGTCGCCGTAGCCCTTCTCGATGAGGGTGCCGACGTTCGACGACGAGGACGTCTCCAGCTGGCCGATCAGCGACTGGCGCGCGGAGGCGACGGTGCCGACCCAGCTGCCGGTCAGCGAGACGAGGCCCAGCCCGGCGGAGACGACGGCACCGGCGCCCTGGCCGACGCCGGTGGCGCCCTCGGTTGCGGGGGCGGCGGAGTCGGCGTCGTCAGCGGCCTCGTCGTCCGGCGTGGTGTCGTCCGGCGTGACGTCCGCGCCTTCCTCCTTCTCGACCTCGGTGGTCTCGGGAGCCTCCGCCGCCTCGTCCGTCTTGTGCTCGTCGGTCTTCACGCCGGTCTCGTCCACTGTCTTCGTTCCCATGTCTCGCACCGTACGGACGCTGTCTGAGAGGTCCCTTAATGATCCTTTTGAGCGGCACGCGCGCGTGCCTCACGTGCCGCACGCCACTCGGGCGCGAGCACGGCCCACACCTCGATGTCCTGGCGGACGCCCCGGTGCAGGGAGCTTTCGCGCAGCACTCCCTCACGCATCATGCCGAGTCGCCGGGCGGCGTTGACACTCGGGGTGTTGGCGGACGACGCGTGCCACTCCACGCGGTGCATGCCGCGCTCGTCGAACGCCCAGTCGATCAGGACCCGGGCACCACGGGTGACCAGGCCCCGGCCCGTTCCGGCGGGCTCCAGCCAGCAGCCGATCTCGCAGACTCCGGTGGCGGCGTCGAAGACCCGGAAGAGCAGTCCGCCGACGAGTTTGCCGTCCAGCCACAGTCCGTGCAGGAAGCCGCTGTCGGCGGCGTGCCGGTCGGCGTAGGCCTGGAGGATCTCCCGGGCGGAGGTCACGTCGGTGGCCTTGGCGCCGAAGGGGATGTGCTGGGTGATGAACTCCCTGCCCCGCTCCAGGTGGGCCAGGAACTCCTCGGCGTGCCAGGTCTCCAGCGGGCGCAGTTCGGCTCCGTCGTCACCCAGTGGTATCGCGTACATCCCGGTGTCGCTCCTCCTCCGCAAGGACGTCCGCCACCTCGGCGTCCGTCGCCGCGGCCAGCCTCTCATGGGCGGCGCGGCACTCGGGCGGCTCGATGCTGATGCGGGGCAGGAGCTTGTCCAGGCGGCGTGGCAGCCACCAGTTGGCGCCGCCGAGCAGGTGCATCAGGGCGGGCACCAGGAGGGTGCGCAGGACGAAGGCGTCCAGGGCGACGGCCGCGGCGAGCGCGATGCCGAACATGGCGATGACCCGGTCGCCGCTGAGGACGAAGGCGAGGAACACCGAGATCATGATGACCGCCGCCGAGTTGATCACCCGGCTGGTCTCGGCGAGACCGACCCGGACGGCGCGGCGGTTGTCACCGGTCTCCAGCCACTCCTCGTACATCCGGCTGACCAGGAAGACCTGGTAGTCCATGGAGAGACCGAAGAGTACCGACACCATGATCACGGGGAGGAAGGGTTCGATCGGGCCGGCGCTGCCCAGGCCCAGCTGTTCGCTCCCCCAGCCCCACTGGAAGATCGCCACGACGACGCCGAAGGACGCGGCGACGGCGGCGACGTTCATCGCGGCGGCCTTGACCGGGATGCCGATCGAGCGGAAGGCCAGCAGGAGCAGCAGGCAGCCGAGGCCCACGACCACGCCGACGAAGAGGGGCAGCTTGCCGACGATGACGTCGGCGAAGTCGTCGTAGCCGGCCGTCACCCCGCCGACGTGCACGTCGAGGGCGGTGCCGGCCTCGGCGCGCGGCAGCACCTCGGAGCGCAGCCGCTCGACGAGCTCGCTGGTCTGCGGCGACTGCGGGGAGGACTCGGGTACGACGGTGAGGTACGCGGTGTCGCCGCCCGAGTTGTAGGCCACCGGGGTCACCGAGGAGACGCCCTCGGTGGTGCGCAGGTCCGCGTCGAGGTTGTCCAGGGCGAGCCGGTCCTCGGCGCCGGCGACCTCGGTGACCAGGGTGAGGGGGCCGTTGACGCCGGGGCCGAAGCCCTCGGCGAGGAGGTCGTAGGCCTGGCGGGTGGTGCTGCCCTCGGGGTCGTTGCCCTGGTCGGAGGTGCCCAGACGCAGGCCGAGGGTGGGCAGGGCGAGGACGGTGATGACGACGAGCGCGAGGGCGCCGAGCAGCTTGGGGTGGCGCTCGACGAACGCCGACCAGCGGGCGGCGAACCCGGTCGGCAGCTCGGGTTCGGGCCCGTGCTCCGCGAGCCGGCGCCGCTCGCGCCGGCTCAGGGCGCGCGGGCCGATGTACGACAGCAGCGCCGGCAGCAGCGTCACGGAGGCGGCGACGGTGAGGACGACGGTGAGCGAGGCGGCGATGGCCACGCCGCCCAGGAAGCTGAGCCGGAGGATCAGCATGCCCAGCAGCGCGATGCAAACGGTGGCACCCGCGAACGCGACCGCTCGCCCGGTGGTCGCGACGGCGTTCTCGGCGGCCTCGGCGACCGTGAGGCCGCGCTTCAGTCCGCGCCGGTGCCTGGTGACGATGAAGAGCGCGTAGTCGATGCCGACGCCGAGTCCGATGAGGGTGCCCAGCATGGGCGCGAAGTCTGCGACGGTCATGGCGTGGCCGAGCAGGGTGATGCCGGCGTAGGCGGTGCCGACGGAGACCAGCGCGGTGGCGATGGGCAGCAGGGAGGCGGCCAGGGAGCCGAAGGCGAGGAAGAGGACGACGGCGGCGACGGCCACGCCCACGACCTCGGCGAGGTGGCCGTCCGGCGCCTCGGTCACCGCGACGGCGCTGCCGCCCAGTTCGACCTGGAGCCCGTCGGTCCCGGCCGCCTTCGCGGTGTCGACCACGGCCCGCGCCTCGGCCGGGTCGATGTCCTGGGAGGCGTCCTCGAAGGTGACCGAGGCGTACGCCGTGTGGGCGTTCTCGCTGATCTGCGGCGAGTCGGCGTCGTCGTAGGGGTTGGTCACCGAGGCGACGCCGGGGAGGTCCGCGATGCGGTCCAGGGTGCGGGTCATCGTCTGTTCGACGTCGGTGGCGCGCACGGTGTCGGTCGTCGTGTGCCAGACGATCGTGTCGCTGTCGCCGCCGAGGCCGGGGAAGCCGGAGGTGAGCAGCCGGGAGGCACGGTCGGAGTCGGTGCCGGGCACGCCGTAGTCGTTGGAGTACGCCGATCCCGCGACGCCGGCGGCCGCGGCGACCCCGCCGAAGGCGAGGAGCCAGAGCAGGACGGTGCCGAGACGACGTCGAACACACCAGCGTGCGAGGGCTGCCACGAACATGCTCCCAGGTGTCTGATTGTGGATCTTTGACCGGGAACAGTCGTCCTTGGTGTGAACGGCCCGCAAAGAACGCATGAGCAATGCAAAGTCACTCTTGCAGGCGGACGTGATCGTTTGCGGATTTAGTGGGCTTATTCACAACAACGGCCCTGGGGAACTCGTCGTGGTGACGTGTTCCCCAGGGCCATCGGTGCCGGGCCGCGGAGGTGCTCAGCCTTCGGAGACTCCCAGCTTCTCCAGGATCAGCTCCTTGACGCGGGCCGCGTCCGCCTGACCCCGGGTCGCCTTCATGACCGCGCCGACCAGGGCGCCGGCCGCGGCCACCTTGCCGCCGCGGATCTTGTCGGCGATGGCCGGGTTGCCGGCGATGGCCTCCTCGACCGCGGTGGTGAGCGCGCCCTCGTCGGAGACGACCTTCAGGCCGCGCTTGTCGACGACCTCGTCCGGGGTGCCCTCACCGGCGAGGACGCCCTCGATGACCTGGCGGGCCAGCTTGTCGTTCAGGTCGCCCTTGGTGACCAGCTCGGCGACGCGGGCCACCTGGGCCGGCGTGATCGCCAGCTCGTCGAGCGCCTTGCCGGACTCGTTGGCGGCGCGGGCCAGCTCGCCCATCCACCACTTGCGGGCGGAGGCCGCGTCGGCACCGGCGTCGATCGTGGCGACGATCGGGTCCAGCGCGCCGGCGTTGAGGATCGACTGCATGTCGGTGCCGGAGATCCCCCACTCCTCGCGGAGCCGGTTGCGGCGCACCAGCGGCAGCTCGGGCAGCGCGGAACGGATCTCCTCGACCCACTCGCGGGACGGGGCGACCGGCACCAGGTCGGGCTCCGGGAAGTACCGGTAGTCCTCCGCCTCCTCCTTCACGCGGCCGGAGGTCGTGGACCCCGTGTCCTCGTGGAAGTGGCGGGTCTCCTGGATGATCGTGCCGCCGCCGCCCAGCACCGCCGCGTGGCGCTGGATCTCGAAGCGGGCCGCGCGCTCGACGGAGCGCAGCGAGTTGACGTTCTTCGTCTCGCTGCGGGTGCCGAACTTCTCGGTGCCGTTCGGGCGCAGCGACAGGTTCACGTCGCAGCGCATCTGGCCCATCTCCATGCGGGCCTCGGAGACGCCGAGGGCGCGGATGAGCTCGCGCAGCTCACGGACGTACGCCCGGGCGACCTCGGGGGCGCGCTCGCCCGCTCCCTCGATCGGCTTGGTGACGATCTCGATGAGCGGGATGCCGGCGCGGTTGTAGTCGAGGAGGGAGTGCGAGGCGCCGTGGATACGGCCCGTCGCGCCGCCGACGTGCGTCGACTTGCCGGTGTCCTCCTCCATGTGGGCGCGCTCGATCTGGACGCGGAAGGTCTCCCCGTCCTCCAGCTGCACGTCGAGGTAGCCGTCGAAGGCGATCGGCTCGTCGTACTGGGAGGTCTGGAAGTTCTTCGGCATGTCCGGATAGAAGTAGTTCTTCCGGGCGAAGCGGCACCACTCGGCGATCTCGCAGTTCAGCGCGAGACCGATCTTGATCGCCGACTCGACGCCGGTCGCGTTGACGACCGGGAGCGCGCCGGGCATGCCGAGGCAGACGGGGCAGGTCTGGGTGTTCGGGTCGGCGCCGAGCGCGGTCGAACAGCCGCAGAACATCTTGGTCTTGGTGCCGAGTTCGACATGGACCTCGAGGCCCATGACGGGGTCGTACGACGCCAGCGCGTCCTCGTACGACACCAGGTCGGTCGTGGTGGTCACGGTGTAACTTCCCTCTCAGCCCAGCAGGACGTCGTCGTCGCCCAGGCGCTTCAGCTCGCGGTAGAGGATGGCGAGGTTGGTGACGACGGCGGCGCCGGTCACGACGGCGTCGAGCAGCCGCAGCGTGTCACTCTCGCCACGCGCCTTCTTGATCTGCTTGTAGACCCCGACGGCGCCGAACGCCGAGGTGGCCATCGAGACGTACAGACCGGACTTGGACTTCTTGAAGCCCTTGGCCTTGGACAGTGCGCTCACAGCGACGGTGCCTCCTCGATCAGCGGGTGGCCCCACTTTTCCACGAAGGCGGCCTCGACGGCGGCGCCGACCTTGTAGAGCCGGTCGTCCTTCATGGCGGGGGCGATGATCTGCAGACCCACCGGCAGGTTGTCCTCCGGCGCGAGGCCGCAGGGCAGCGACATGGCCGCGTTGCCCGCCAGGTTGGTGGGGATGGTGCACAGGTCGGCCAGGTACATCGCCATCGGATCGTCGGCGCGCTCGCCGATCGCGAAGGCGGTGGTCGGGGTCGTCGGGGAGACGATCACGTCGACCTGCTCGAAGGCCCGCTCGAACTCCTGCTTGATGAGGGTGCGGACCTTCTGGGCGCTGCCGTAGTACGCGTCGTAGTAGCCGCTCGACAGGGCGTACGTGCCGAGCATGACGCGGCGCTTGACCTCGGGGCCGAAGCCGGCCTCGCGGGTCAGGGAGGTGACCTCCTCCGCGGAGTGCGTGCCGTCGTCGCCGGTACGGAGGCCGTAGCGCAGGCCGTCGAAGCGGGCGAGGTTGGAGGAGCACTCGGAGGGGGCGATCAGGTAGTACGCGGAGAGCGCGAGGTCGAAGGACGGGCAGTCCAGCTCGACGATCTCGGCGCCCAGCTCCTTCAGCAGCTCGACGGACTCGTCGAAGCGCTGGACGACGCCGGCCTGGTAGCCCTCGCCGCGGAACTGCTTGACGACGCCGACGCGCATGCCCTGCACGCTGCCGTTGCGGGCCGCCTCGACGACCGCGGGGACCGGCGCGTCGATCGACGTGGAGTCCATCGGGTCGTGCCCGGCGATCACCTCGTGCAGCAGGGCCGCGTCCAGGACCGTGCGGGCGCAGGGGCCGCCCTGGTCGAGGGAGGAGGAGAAGGCCACCATGCCGTAGCGCGAGACGCCGCCGTACGTCGGCTTGACGCCGACCGTGCCGGTGACGGCCGCGGGCTGGCGGATGGAGCCGCCGGTGTCGGTGCCGATGGCGAGCGGCGCCTGGAAGGCGGCGAGGGCGGCGGAGGAGCCGCCGCCGGAACCGCCGGGGATCTTGGTGAGGTCCCACGGGTTGCCGGTCGGGCCGTACGCGCTGTTCTCCGTCGAGGACCCCATGGCGAACTCGTCCATGTTGGTCTTGCCGAGGATGACGACGTCGGCGGCCTTGAGGCGCTTGGTGACGGTCGCGTCGTACGGCGGGAGCCAGCCCTCGAGGATCTTCGAGCCGACGGTCGTGGGCACGCCCTCGGTGGTGAAGATGTCCTTGAGCGCGAGCGGCACGCCGGCCAGCGGGCCGAGCTTCTCGCCGCGCTGGCGCTTGGCGTCCACGGCGCGGGCCTGGGCGAGGGCGCCCTCGCGGTCGACGTGCAGGAAGGCGTGCACCTTCTCGTCGACGGCCTCGATGCGGGCCAGGTGGGCCTCGGTGACCTCGACGGCCGTCAGCTCGCCGGCGGCGATCTTCGCGGCGATCTCGGCCGCGGTGAGCTTGATGATGTCGCTCATGGCGGTTACTCCTCCCCCAGGATCTGCGGCACCTTGAAACGCTGCTGCTCCTGGGCCGGGGCGCCGGAGAGCGCCTGCTCGGGCGTGAGCGACGGACGGACCTCGTCCGGCCGCATGACGTTCGTCAGCGGGAGCGGGTGCGAGGTCGGCGGTACGTCTTGGTCGGCGACCTCACTGACGCGGGCGACCGCGCCGATGATGTCGTCCAGCTGTCCCGCGAAGTGCTCGAGCTCTTCGGGCTTCAGCTCCAGACGCGCCAGCCGGGCGAGGTGGGCGACCTCCTCGCGCGTGATGCCAGGCATGCAGCGTTCCTCTGGGGTGAGTGTGTGGTTGGGGCAAATCGGCTTTGGCAAGTCGGTTTGGCCCAATCCTATGGGGCGCCGCCCCGTGCCCGTGAAACGGTTTCCCCCGCCACCCGCTCAGGCACGGCGCGCGCCCCGGGTCCCGCACGGCTGCCGGGGCACACACGCAGGCGGAAGGCCACAGGTGACCGGACCACAGACAGCACGCCCCCGGCACCCCGGCCCTGGCACCAAACCTCAGCCGACCCGGCCCAGGTCACCCCCGCCACCGCTCAGCCACGGGCACGCCCCGGGTCCCGCACGGCTGCCGGGGCACACACGCAGGCGGAAGGCCACGGGTGACCGGGCCGCGGGCAGCGTGCCCTGGGCATCCCGGCCCTGGCGCGGAACGTCAGCCGACCCGGCCCGGGTCACCCCCGCCACCGCTCAGCCACGGGCACGCCCCAGGTCCCGCACGACTGCCGGGGCACACACGAAGACGAAAGGCCACAGGTGACCGGGCCGCAGGCCGCCGTGCCCCGGACCGGGCGTCAAACGTCAGCCGACCCGGCCCGGGTCGTCCCCCGCTGCCGCGGGGAGCGCGGCGGCGGGGCGCTGCCAGCCGCGGGCGCCGCGGGCCAGCAGCCAGGCGGTGGTCTCCTCCGGCGGCATCGCGGCGGCGACCAGCCAGCCCTGTACGGCGTCGCAGCCGAGGTCGCGCAGGCGTTCCCAGGTCTCGTCGTCCTCCACGCCCTCGGCGACGACCAGCAGGCCGAGGGAGTGCGCGAGGTCGACGGTGCAGCGCACAATCTCGGCGTCCTCGGTGTCGACGGCCAGCCGGGCCACGAAGGAACGGTCGATCTTCAGCTCGCTGACCGGCAGGCGGCGCAGGTGGACGAGGGAGGAGTAGCCGGTGCCGAAGTCGTCCAGGGACATCTTGACGCCGTGCCCGGTCAGGGCGTTGAGGGTGTCGGCGGCGCGCTGCGGGTCCTCCAGGAGGACGTGCTCGGTGATCTCCAGTTGGAGCGCTCCCGCCGGGACGCCGTGCCGGGCCAGCCGGGCGGCGACCGAGCCGGCGAAGCCGGGGGTGTGCACGTCGCGCGGGGAGACGTTGACCGCGACCGGCACGAACAGGCCCTGGGAACGCCAGTGGGCGACCTGTTCGAGCGCCGTCTCCAGTACGTACTCGGTGAGATGGGGCATCAGCCCGGACGACTCCGCGATCGCTATGAACTCGTCCGGCGGCACCTTGCCCCGCTCCGGGTGCACCCACCGCACCAGCGCCTCCAGACCGGCCACGTGTCCGTCGAAGCGGACCTTGGGCTGGTAGTGCAACTGCACCTCGTGGGCGTCCAGGGCGCGGCGCAGGTCGCCGAGGAGACCGAGCCGGTCCGGGGTGTTGGAGTCCCGCTTGGACTCGTAGACCTCGACGCCCGTGCGGTCCCGCTTCGCCTGGTACATCGCCACGTCCGCACGGCGCAGCAGCCCCTCGGCGTCCAGCGCGTGGTCGGGGAAGACCGCGACACCGGCGCTGGCCTCCAGGACGAGGGTGAGCCCGTCGAGGTCCATCGGGGAGCTGAGCGCGCCGACCAGCCCCCGGGCGATCCGGGTCGCCGACGTGGTCGAGTCGGCGACGGGCAGTAAGACGGCGAACTCGTCGCCGCCGAGCCGCGCGGCCTCCGCCCCGCGCGGCAGGGCCTGCCGCAGCCGGTCGGCGGTCTGCAGCAGCAACCGGTCGCCGGCGAGGTGTCCGAGGGTGTCGTTGACCGAACGGAAGCGGTCGAGGTCGATCAGCATCAGGGCGGCGCGGGCGCCGATGCGCTCGGCGTCGTCCAGCGCGGTCCAGGTGCGCTCCAGCAGCCACTGCCGGTTGGGCAGGCCGGTGAGCGGGTCGCGCAGCTGCTCCTCGGCGCGGGCGCGGGCGATCCACAGCGTGTAGTCGAGGGCGATCAGCGGAATGGCGAACAGCGGCAGCAGCAGCGGCTTGGCGACGGCCACCACGCAGACCAGCGGGGCGATGCCGAGCAGTGCCACGGCGACCAGGCCCTGTCTGACGAGGGCGGTGCGGGCCACGGTGGGCAGACCGGCCCGCGGCGCCTGGAGGTACCACAGCAGGGCTCGGGTGACGGCGAGGTAGGCGACGGCGACGAGCACCACCTTGGGCGCCGCGTACACCCCCCAGGTGTGCGGGTCCCAGGGTTCCTCCACGGACGGCACGGAGCCGCAGACACCGAGCAGCGTCGCCCCCGCGGCGATGCCGAGGATGTCCACCGCGCCGTGCAGGACGCCGTGCCGCCAGCGGCCCCGCCGGGCTATGCCGACCAGGACGACGACGGTGAGGCTGACCATGCCGGCCGGAACCCAGCCGTACAGCAGCAGGACGGCCAGGGTGAGGGCGGCGCCGGAACCGGTGCCGCCCCACCAGCGGGAGCGGCCGAGCATGACCAGGTGGCCGACGACGATGCCGGTCAGCACGGCCAGCGCCCAGCCGGCGGTGCCGGACGGGAAGAGCGCGTGGCCGCCGGTGAACGCCCGGTAGAAGCCGGCGCCCAGCACGAAGGCGGCGGCCGCGACGACCGCCGAGGGCAACGCGGGCCAGGACAGGTGCCGTTCACCGTCCGGGCCGGGGCCGTCGACCGCCCTTTCCGAGCCGTGGCCGTCGGACGACCACGCCCGGCCGTGGCCGGTCGGCGGCGGAACCGAGCCGTGGCCCGTCGCCGAGGGGGCCGGACCCCGGCCGGTCGCCGACGGGGCGAAGCCGTGGCCGGGCGGCGACGCTGAGGCACGGGCGTCCGCGGCCGGACGCGGTGCGCCACCGCCCCGCTGCCCGAACCACCGGCTCACGGGCCACGCGCCCACCATGCGGCGCAGGCGCAGCCGTGAGCCTTCGGCGGCGCTCTCGGTCGGTTCCATTCCCGTCCCTCTCACAGCCGGCGGTGCCCACGCCACGCGGCCCCCGCCTCGACCACCCTCAACGGCTCCGCGTTGGAAGACCCTTCCCCTTGCCCCTCCGGAGCAGGGGAATGCCCCGGCCGCAGCTGGGCACGGCAGGCGCACACCTCAACAGTAGGCCGCGGAAGGCTTCCAGGGGCACCGGTCGTCGACGGTTGCCCGAATGCGACCCGGCCTCCCGTATGCATCTGGTATGCGCCGATCGGGTGGCCTTCAACCGCTATTCCTCGGCCGAAAGCGCGACTTCGGCCGCCGCCTCGGGTCCCTGCTCCAGCAGGACGGTGAAACCGTCCTCGTTCAGAACCGGCACCTTCACTTGCATGGCCTTGTCGTATTTGGACCCTGGATTGTCACCGACCACGACGAACGAGGTCTTCTTGGAGACCGATCCGGTCACCTTGGCGCCCCTGCTCTGCAGGGCGTCCTTCGCTCCGTCCCGGGTGAAGTTCTCCAGGGTGCCGGTGACGACGACGGTGAGTCCCTCCAGCGGGCGCGGGCCCTCGTCCTCGCCGGTCGACTGCTCCTCCAGCGGAACTCCGGCCGCCTTCCACTTACGGACGATCTCGCGGTGCCAGTCCTCGGCGAACCACTCCTTGACCGCGGCGGCGATGGTGCCGCCCACTCCGTCCGCGAGCGCCAGCTCCTCCTCGGTGGCCTGCTCGATCCGGTCGATGGAGCGGAACTCCCGGGCCAGCGCCTGGGCGGCGACCGGACCCACGTACCGGATGGACAGGCCGTTGATGAAGCGGGCCAGCGGGCGGGTCTTGGCCTCCTCGATGTACTTGAGCAGGGCGAGCGTGTTCTTCTTCGGCTCGCCCTCCTTGTTGGCGAAGACCGTGGCGATCTTCTCCTCGCCCGTCTTGGGGTCGCGCCTGGGCAGTCCGCTGTCCGGGTCGAGGACGTACGCCTTGATGGGCAGCAGTTTCTCGACGGTGAGGTCGAAGAGGTCGCCCTCGTCCACCAGCGGCGGGTCGGCCGGCTCCAGGGGCCCGGTCAGCGCGGCCGCCACGACACCGCCGAAGTGCTCGATGTCCAGGCACTCACGGCCGGCGAGGTAGGCGACGCGCTCGCGCAACTGGGCCGGGCAGGTGCGGGCGTTGGGGCAGCGGAGGTCGATGTCGCCCTCCTTCATGGCCCGCAGCGGCGTCCCGCACTCGGGGCACTCGGCCGGCATCACGAACTCCCGCTCGCCGCCGTCCCGCAGGTCGGCGACCGGGCCGAGGATCTCCGGGATGACGTCACCGGCCTTGCGCAGCACCACGGTGTCGCCGATGAGGACGCCCTTGGCCTTGACGACCTCCTGGTTGTGCAGCGTGGCGAACTCCACCTCGCTGCCGGCCACGGTGACCGGCTCGACCTGCGCGTACGGAGTGACGCGGCCGGTGCGGCCGACACCGACCTTGATGTCGACGAGCTTGGTGTTGACCTCCTCCGGCGCGTACTTGTAAGCGATGGCCCAGCGGGGCGCGCGGGCCGTGGAGCCGAGGCGTCCCTGAAGGCGGATCTCGTCGAGCTTGACGACGACACCGTCGATCTCGTGGGCCACCGAGTGCCGGTTCTCGCCGTAGTGGGCGATGAACTCGCGTACGCCGTCGAGGCCGTCGACCACCCTGTTGTGCGGGGAGGTGGGCAGGCCCCAGGTCTTGAGCAGGTCGTAGGCCTGGGAGAGGCGGGTCATGCCCTTGTACCCCTCCAGGACGCCGATGCCGTGGACCACCATGTGCAGCGGGCGAGTGGCGGTGACGCGCGGGTCCTTCTGGCGCAGCGAACCGGCCGCCGCGTTGCGCGGGTTGGCGAAGGGCTTGTCCCCCGCCTCGTTCAACCGGGCGTTGAGCTCCTGGAACTTCTCCATCGGGAAGTAGACCTCACCGCGGATCTCCACGAGGTCGGGGACCTCGTCGCCCTTCAGGCGGTCCGGGATCTCGGTGATGGTGCGGACGTTGGGGGTGATGTCCTCGCCGGTGCGGCCGTCGCCGCGGGTGGCGGCGCGGACGAGGCGGCCGCGTTCGTAGGTGAGGTTGACGGCGAGTCCGTCGACCTTCAGCTCGCACAGGAAGTGGTACTCCTGCTCGCCCAGCTCCTTGGCGATGCGCTCGGTCCAGGCGGCCATCTCCTCGTCGTTGAAGGTGTTGTCGAGGGAGAGCATGCGGGAGCGGTGCTCGACGGCCGTGAACTCCGTCTCGTAGGACCCGGCGACCTTCTGGGTCGGGGAGTCCGGGGTGCGCAGCTCCGGGTACTGCTCCTCCAGCTCCTCCAGGGATCGCAGCAGCCGGTCGAAGTCCGCGTCGCTGACGACGGGGGCGTCGTTCACGTAGTACCGGAAGCGGTGCTCCTCGATCTGCTCAGCGAGCTGCACGTGCTTCTCGCGTGCCTCGGCGGGCACGTTCGTCGTCTCCGCTTGCTTGTCGCCGGCCACCGTGTGGTCCTCCCGTTACTCTGGGTTGTCCGCGAGGGATCTCGTCGCCCGGACGCAGTGGGCGAGGGCCCGGCGGGCGTACTCGGGGGACGCGCCCGCGAGTCCGCACGACGGCGTGACGGTGACTGCCTCCGCGAGAAGCCCCGGATGCAGCCCCAGCCTGCGCCACAGCGTTCTGACACCCATGACGCTACCGGCAGGGTCTGACAATGCGGTGTCCGTGCCCGGGACGACACCGGCGAACAGGTGGGTGCCGCCCTCGACCGCCTCGCCGATCGCCTCGTCGTCACGCTCGGTGAGGAGCGAGAAGTCGAAGGAGACGCCGGCGACGCCCGCCCGGCGCAGCAGGGCGAAGGGCACTTCGGGGGCGCAGGAGTGGACGACGACCGGGCCGTCGGCGTGGACGGCGACGAGGTCGCGGAGGGCGGACTCGACGACCTGCCGGTCGGCGGCGCGGTGGGTGCGGTAGCCGCTGGCGGTGCGCACCCGGCCGCGCAGCACGGCGGTGAGGGACGGCTCGTCGAGCTGGAGGACGACGCGGGCGCCGGGCACCCGGCGCCGCACCTCGGCCAGGTGCAGGCGCAGGCCCTCGGCGAGCGAGGCGGCGAGGTCGCGGCAGGCGCCGGCGTCGGAGAGGACGGCCTCTCCGTTGCGCAGCTCCAGGGCGGCGGCGAGGGTCCAGGGGCCGACGGCCTGGACCTTGAGCGGGCCCTCGTAGCCCTGGGTGAACTCCTCCAGGGCGTCGAGGTCCTCCCCGAGCCAGGAGCGGGCCCGTTTGGTGTCCCGGCCGGGATGGTCGCCGAGGCGCCAGCCGCTGGGTTCCACCCGCGCGTACAGCTCGACGAGCAGGCCGGCGGTGCGGCCGATCATGTCGGCGCCGGGGCCGCGGGCGGGCAGTTCCGGGAGGAAGGGGAAGTCCTCGAAGGTGCCGGTGCTGGTTTTCGCGGCCTCGCGGGCGTCCTGGCCAGGCAGGGAGCCGATGCCGGTGGCGGGGCCGAAGCGGGGGTTGTCGTTCACGGGGGAAGCGTACGCAGGTCTCCGACGGCGGGGCGGGGGTGGTCGCGCCGGTGGCGCGGGCGGGGTTTCGCCCCCGCCGCCCCTTCCCGTCTCGTCCCCTGGGCTGCGCCCCCGGACCCCCGCTTCGGCCCTGAACGGGCCTCGTCCTCAAACGCCGGACGGGCTGAAAGACCGGTACTTACCGTCCCGGGCGCACCGTCAGGTCGTTGACCTCCGCGTCCCTCGGGAGGTCCAGCGCCATCAGGATCGTCGTGGCCACCGACTCGGGGTCGATCCACTGCGCGGGGTCGTACTCCTTGCCCTCCTGCCGGTGAACCTTGGCCTGCATGGGGCTGGCGGTGCGGCCGGGGTAGACGGAGGTGACGCGGACGCCGTGGGCGTGCTCCTCGTGGCGGAGGGAGTCGGCGAGGGCCTTCAGGCCGTGCTTGGAGGCGGCGTACGCGGACCAGCCGGCGTGGGCGTTGAGGCCCGAGCCGGAGTTGACGAACAGCACGTGGCCCTGGGCGACGCGGAGCTGGGGCAGGAAGAGGCGGGTCAGCTCGGCGGGGGCGACCAGGTTGACGTTGAGCTGGCCCCGCCAGGTCTTCGGGGTGAGGTCGCCGACCGGGCCGAGGTCGACGACGCCGGCGATGTGCAGCAGGGAGTCCACGCGGTCGGGCAGCGTCTGGTGGGAGAACGCCCAGGAGAGCTTGTCCGGGTCCGCCAGGTCGCCGACCAGCGTCCTCGCGCCGGGGAGCGCGGCCGCCAGTTCCTTCGCGCGGCCCGCGTCGCGCGCGTGGAGCACGATCTCGTCGCCGCGTTCGTGCAGGCGGCGGGCGACGGCCGCGCCGATGCCGGAGCCCGCTCCGGTGATCACATGTGTAGCCATGCCCGCCATGCTCGCATCACCGGCGGCTCACTCGATGCCCTGGCTCTCCTCCAGGTAGGCGAGCGCGCCGACCGGCTCCTCGGCGAAGAAGACCAGCTCGGTGAGGGGGCGGGGCAGGAAGCCCTCGTCCTCCATGCGGCGGAACTGCTCCTTGAGTCCGTCGTAGAAGCCCGCCGTGTTGAGCAGGACGACGGGCTTGTCGGTGTGCCCGTGCTTCTTCAGCTCCAGGATCTCGGTGGCCTCGTCCAGCGTGCCGGTGCCGCCCACCATGATCACCACGGCGTCGGCCTTCTCCAGCAGCAGCCGCTTGCGTTCGGCGAGGTCCGGCGCGATCACCATCTCGTCGGCGCCCTCGCGCGCCTTGGCCGCCAGGAAGTCGACCGAGACCCCGAGCAGGCGTCCCCCGGCCTCCTGGACCCCGTCGGCGACGACCTTCATCAGACCGACGTCGGAGCCGCCCCAGACGAGGGTGTGACCGCCCTTGCCGAGCAGTTCGGCGAACTCCCGCGCGGGGCGTGTGTAGCGCTCGTCGAGGTCGGCGGCGGAGAGGAAGACGCAGATGTTCATGGCGTCCACCGTACGGCCCGGTCCGGAGGGGAAGAACCGGGCCCACGGGGACGCTGTAGTGACGGAGACCACTGCCACCAGGAGGACGACCGTGACCGAGGGACTCAAGGGACTCAAGGGACACCGCATCACCGTCGAGCCGAGCGAGCGGCACGTGCGCGTGGTGCACGGCGGGCAGGTGCTGGCGGAGAGCGACGCGGCGCTGGTGCTGCACGAGACGGGCTGTCCGGACCGGTACTACATCCCGGCCGGCGACGTGCGGACCGACCTGCTGTCGCCGTCCGCCACGACCACCCACTGCCCCTTCAAGGGGGACGCCTCCTACTGGTCGCTGCCGGACGCGGCGGACCTGGTCTGGGCGTACCCGGACCCGAAGCCGGAGGTGGCGGAGATCGAGGGGCACCTCTGTTTCTACGACGTCGAGGTGTCCTGAACGATGAATGGCCCACCGTGCGGCAGTCTGCACAGGCATGGAGAAGACGACTGTTTCACGTGACGGCACCCTGATCGCCTACGAGCGCTCGGGACGGGGACCGGCGGTCGTGCTCGTCAGCGGCGCCATGTCGACGGGCGCCACGATGGCGCCGCTGGCCGCCGGGCTGGCGGGGCGCCTCGACGTCACCGTGTACGACCGCCGGGGGCGCGGCGCGAGCGGCGACACCGCGCCCTACGCGGTGGAGCGCGAGATCGAGGACCTGGCGGCGCTGATCGAGGCGGTGGGCGGCGAGGCGTCGTTGTACGGCATGTCGTCGGGCGGCGCGCTGGCGCTCCGGGCGGCGGCGAGCGGGCTGCCCGTGCGCCGGGTCGCGGTGTACGAGGTGCCGTACGCCATGGACGACGCCGCCGCGCGGGCCGCGGCCGAGTACACCGAGCGGCTGACCGAGGCGCTGGGGCAGGGGCGGCGCGGGGACGCGGTGGAGCTGTTCCTGCGCCACACCGGGTTGGGTGAGGAGATGATCCGGGGTGCCCGGCAGTCTCCCATGTGGGCGGGGATGGAGTCGGTGGCGCCGAGTCTGGCGTACGACGACGCCGCGATGGGCGACAGCCGGGTACCGCGTGACGCGATCGCCTCGATCGGCGCACCCGTGCTGGCCCTCGCGGGCGGCGCGAGCGACGCGTGGTGGCACGACGCGGCACGCGCGGTCGCCGAGGCGGCTGCGGACGGCACGTACGGCACCGTCGAGGGGCAGACCCACATGGTGGAGCCGGGAATGCTCGCGCCGGTGCTGACGGAGTTCTTCGGCCGGTGACCGGGGCGGAGGTCAGGGTCCGCGCGGTGCCGCCTTCCCTCAGGCCGCGCCCGCCCGCGCGCGCGTGGTGGACGCGATCGTCGCCGACCCCACCACGCGTGTGCCGTCGTACAGCACGATCGCCTGGCCGGGGGCGACGCCGCGCACCGGCTCGGTGAACGTCACCTCCAGGGCGCCGTCGACCGGTTCCGCGCGCACCTCGGTCTCGCCGCCGTGGGCGCGGAGCTGGGCGGTGTAGGTGCCGGGACCGGTGGGGGCGGCGCCGCACCAGCGGGGCTTGACCGCGCGCAGGGCGTCCACGTCCAGGGCCTCGGCCGGCCCGACCGTCACGGTGTTGTTCACCGGGGAGATGTCCAGGACGTAGCGCGGCTTGCCGTCGGGGGCCGGGGTGCCGATCCTGAGGCCCTTGCGCTGGCCGATGGTGTACCCGTAGGCGCCCTCGTGGGTGCCGAGCCGGTTGCCCGCCTCGTCGACGATGTCGCCCTCCGCCTTGCCGAGGCGCCCGGCCAGGAAGCCCTGGGTGTCGCCGTCGGCGATGAAGCAGATGTCGTGCGAGTCGGGCTTCTTGGCGACGGCCAGGCCCCTGCGCTCGGCCTCCGCGCGGATTTCGTCCTTGGTGGTGACCGTGTCGCCGAGGGGGAACATCGCGTGGGCGAGCTGGCGGTCGTCGAGCACGCCGAGGACGTAGCTCTGGTCCTTGGCCATGTCGGACGCGCGGTGCAGCTCGCGGGTGCCGTCCTCGCGGAGGATCACCTGGGCGTAGTGGCCGGTGCAGACGGCGTCGAAGCCGAGCGCCAGCGCCTTGTCGAGCAGCGCGGCGAACTTGATCTTCTCGTTGCAGCGCAGGCACGGGTTCGGGGTGCGGCCCGCCTCGTACTCGGCGACGAAGTCCTCGACCACGTCCTCCCGGAAGCGGTCGGCGAGGTCCCACACGTAGAACGGGATGCCGATGACGTCCGCGGCGCGGCGGGCGTCCCGCGAGTCCTCGATGGTGCAACAGCCCCGCGCGCCGGTGCGGAAGGACTGCGGGTTCGCGGAGAGGGCGAGGTGGACGCCGGTCACGTCGTGCCCCGCCTCGGCGGCGCGGGCGGCGGCGACGGCGGAGTCGACGCCGCCCGACATGGCGGCGAGGACGCGGAGGGGACGGGTGCGCTGCGGGGTGTCAGTCATAACCCTTCCAGGGTACGGGGAGGCGGGAACCGGAGCGCGCGAGTACGCGTTCACGGTCACATGGGGGCGAAGCACGAATCCACAGGCGCATCCGGCGGCGGGTCCAAGGACGGGGACCGGCGCATCGGCCGGCGGGCGCTGCTCGTCGGCGGCACCGCGGCGGCCGTGGGCACCGCCGTGCTGGCGCGCGACGAGCTGTCCCGCCTGTGGTGGCGCGTTCCGGGCGTGGAGCGGCCCCGCGAGGAGGGTGCGGTCGACTACACCGCGGCCCGCTGGGTGGCGGCCTCGGACGAGAACTGGCGGCGCGCCGACCGGCCCGACGACTTCGGCATCGACATGGTGATCGTCCATGTCACGCAGGGCAGCTTCGCGAGCGCGGTGAAGGCGTTCCAGAACCCGGCGCACAAGGCGGCCACGCACTACATCGTGGGGCAGGACGGCCGGGTCACCCAGATGATCCGCGAGCTGGACGTCGCCTACCACGCGGGCAACCGCGACTACAACGAGCGCAGTGTCGGCATCGAGCACGAGGGTTTCGTGGACCGCCCGCAGGACTTCACCGACGCGATGTACGCCGCATCGGCGCGGCTGACGGCGGGGATCTGCGCGCGGTACGACATACCGCTGGACCGTGAGCACATCATCGGTCACGTGGAGGTGCCGGGCACCGACCACACCGATCCGGGGCCGCACTGGGACTGGGACCGGTACCTGGAGCTGGTGCGGCGGGCGGCGACGAGTGCCCCCTCCCCCGGCACCTCGCAGAGCGCCTGACACCGGCTCCGGCTAACTCAGCCCTGCCGCCCGTGCCCGCTCCACCGCCGGGCCGATCGCCTTGGCGAGCGCCTCCACGTCCGCCTCGGTGGAGGTGTGGCCGAGGGAGAAGCGCAGGGTCCCGCGGGCCAGGTCGGGGTCGGTGCCGGCGGCGAGCAGGACGTGGCTGGGCTGGGCGACGCCCGCGGTGCAGGCGGAGCCGGTGGAACATTCGATGCCCTGGGCGTCGAGCAGGAGGAGGAGGGAGTCGCCCTCGCAGCCCGGGAAGGTGAAGTGGGCGTTGGCGGGCAGGCGGCCCTCCGGTGCCGGGTCGCCGCCGAGGATCGCGTCCGGGACGGCCGCGCGGACCGCGGCGACCAGAGCGTCGCGCAGGGCGCCGACCTCGCGGGCGAACCACTCGCGCTGCCCGGCGGCGAGGCGCCCGGCGACCGCGAAGGAGGCTACGGCGGGGACGTCGAGGGTGCCGGAGCGGACGTGGCGTTCCTGGCCGCCGCCGTGCAGGACCGGTACGGGGCTGTACTCGCGGCCCAGCAGCAGCGCGCCGATGCCGTACGGACCGCCGATCTTGTGGCCGGAAACCGTCATCGCGGCGAGCCCGGAGGCGGCGAAGTCGACCGGGAGCTGACCGAACGCCTGGACCGCGTCGGCGTGCAGCGGCACGTCGAACTCGGCCGCCGCATCGGCGAGTTCACGGACCGGCATGATCGTGCCGATCTCGTTGTTGGCCCACATGACGGTGGCGAGGGCGACGTCGCCGGGGTTTCGGGCGATGGCCTCGCGCAGCGCCTCGGGGTGGACGCGGCCGTGGGGGTCGACGGGCAGGTACTCGACCGTCGCGCCCTCGTGCTCGCCGAGCCAGTGGACGGCGTCGAGGACGGCGTGGTGCTCTACGGGGCTGGCCAGGACCCGGGTGCGGGCCGGGTCGGCGTCGCGGCGGGCCCAGTACAGGCCCTTGACCGCGAGGTTGTCGGCCTCGGTGCCGCCGGAGGTGAGGACCACCTCGCTGGGCCGGGCACCGAGGGCCTCGGCGAGCGTCTCGCGGGCCTCCTCGACGGTGCGCCGTGCGCGGCGGCCGGACGCGTGGAGGGAGGAGGCGTTGCCGGTGGCGCTCAGGTGCGCGGTGAGTGCCTCGACTGCCTCGGGAAGCATCGGGGTCGTCGCGGCGTGGTCGAGGTAAGCCATGGTGGGGCCGATTCTACGGGGCGGCTCCGCCGGGCCTCAGACCCAGGCTGGCCTCGTCGGGACCCCTTTCGGTCACAGGCTCCAGGACATGGTGTTGTCCGCCGACATGAACGCCGCGAGGACGACCAGGTCGGCGACGCCCAGTCCGAGGCCGAGGAGCGCCCGGCCGCGCCGCGCGGTGCCGCGCCGCAGGGCGATGCTCGCCAGGGCGACGGCGATCGGGCCTAGGAAGACGTTGAGGACGAGCAGGCCGAGCAGGCCGAGGACGAAGGAGGCGACGGCCATGCCGTCGGTGTCGCGGATGCCGGTCGCGCGGGCGGCCGGTGCGGTGAGCTGCATGGTGTTCTCCTTGCCGTGCGTCGGTGGACCGTGCGTCGGTGGTCCTTGCGTCAGCGGGCGGAGGTGTTCCGCCGCCGGCCGTGCCGTTCACGGATCGCGAAGATGCCGAGCCAGACGGCGATGACGAGGCCCGCGGTGACGGAGAAGGCCGGCGGCGCGTGGGCGACCGTGCCCAGGACCACGCCGAGGAGCAGGAGTGCGGCGACGAGAAACAGCATGGAGCGGATCTCCCAACCTTCGGTGAACGATTGTAGTTACACTTGTTCACTGACTCGCCAGTCTAGCGCGCCTCGCGGCTTTTCAATTACAGAGAACAGTTGTTAACTGCATGGCATGAGTCACATCTCCGGCGTTCGCCAGGCCCAGAAGCAGAAGACCCGGCAGGCACTGCTGGACGCGGCGCTCGTACTGCTGGAGGACCAGAGCCTGAGCAGCCTGGGCCTGCGGGAGGTGACCCGCGCGGTGGGCATCGCGCCGACCGCGTTCTACCGCCACTTCCGCTCCACGGCCGACCTGGGCGTGGCGCTGGTCGAGGAGGCGCTGGGGAGTCTGCACCCGATGATCCGGGCCACGGTGTCACCGGACGGGGGCAGCGAGGAACGCATCGCGCGGGCGGTGGAGTTGATCGCCGGGCATGTGGCCGCCCACCCGGCGCACGTGCGTTTCGTCGCGCGCGAGCGGCACGGCGGGGTGCGGCCGGTGCGGGAGGCGATACGGGAGCAACTGGCCCGGTTCGCCGGGGAGGTGAAGGACGAGCTGGCCAAGGACTCGGTGTCGGCGGGCTGGAGCGAGGCCGACCTGTTGATGCTCGCGGGCCTCTACGTCGACCAGATGCTGGCCACGGCCTCGCTGTTCCTGGAGGCGCTGGAGACCCCGGAGGGCGAGCGCCGGCGCGCGGCGGACCACGCGACGCGCCAGATGCGGCTGATCAGCGTCGGCCGCCGGCACTGGCTGGAGTGACCCCCGGCACCGGCGGCGTACGACGGCCTCGACCGCGCGAGGCGGACCGGGTCAGCCGAGGCGGACCCGGGCGAGCTGGCGGGACTGGGCGACCAGGCGGTCGGCGCTGTCCCAGACCTCTGCGTCCTCCTCCAGGAAGCCGCCGGCGAGGTTGCGGGTGGCGATGGAGACGCGCAGCGGGCCCGGGGCCGGACGGCACCGCACGTGCACGGTCAGCTCGACCGTCGGCACCCAGCCCTTCAGCCCCAGCTCGAAGGCGGTGGGCGGCAGCGCGTCCACCGCGAGGAGCAGCGAGAGGGGATCGGCGTCACGGCCGTCGGCGAGCCCGAACCAGGCGCGCATCTCACCGCGGCCGGAGGGCTGCCCGAGCGCCCAGCCCAGCGTGGCGGGGTCCAGCTTGAGCATCAGGCGGTCGGCGATGGCGGAACTGCCGTCGACGGGGGCGGGGCCGTCCTCCGGGCCGAAGCACTGGTCCGTCGGCGGGAGCGCGGGCGGCTTCGCCGAGGTGCGGACGTCGTCGGGCAGCGCGTCGAGGTCGCCGTAGGAGGCGAGGACGCGGATGCGCTCGACCTCGTTGCCCTCGTCGTCGTACTGGAAGAGGGAGGCCTGGCCGGTGGAGAGGGTGCGCCCGGTCCGGACCGTCTCGGTGCGCACGACCGCCGGGCCCGGCTGGGAGGCGGTGAGGTAGTGCGCCGAGACCGTGAAGGGGTCGGGGTGCGGGAGGGCGTCCCCGAGGGCGCGGCCCAGGACGGCCAGCAGATAGCCGCCGTTGACGGCGTTGATGATCGTCCAGCCGGCGGAGAGGTCGATGTCGTACACGCCGGGGGCGCGCCGGGAAACGGCGGTGTCCCGGTCGAACTCGCTGTCGCCGATGGTGGCCCGCGTGGCCGCTGCGGAGGCTGCTTCTGGCATGGCTGTACGGTACAACACGAAATTACTAAGCGGTAGCTTTTAGGAGTGGCCGGGAGTGCGGCCCGGGGTGCGGCCCGGGGTGCGGCCCACCTTCCGTCGCGAGCGTTCCCGCAGGTACGCCTCCAGTTCGGCGGCTCCCGTGAGCATCGCCCGTCCGCGTGCGGAGACCCGGTCGTACCAGTCCCGCAGGGCGGCCTCCAGCGGTTCCGGACCGCCGGCTCCTCGCACCTGGGCGATCACGGGGGCGATCTGCTCCAGCAGGTAGCCGCCCCGCCGCAGCTGGTGGACCAGCCGGGCGTCCCGGACGTCGGTCTCGCCGTACACGCGGTACCCGGTCAGCGGGTCGCGGCGCGGGTGGACCAGACCGGCGCGCTCCCACTTCCGCAGTGTCGCGGGCCGGACGCCGAGCTCCCGGGCCAGCGGCCCGACGAACACGCCGCCCCGGCCGGGCGCTTCCGGGGCGGGCGCGGACGTCAGGTCGCGCAGCGCGCGCTCCACCGCCCACAGGGTCCGCCGGTCGGTGAGGAGCTGGGCGTGGCTCTCGTCGATGAGCCGGAACGCCTCCCCCTCCGCGTCCCGGTTCACGGCCCGCATGACCGACGCCGCTCTCTGGTGGCCGTGCCCCGGCACCAGGGCGAGGAAGGCGCCGAGGGCGCGCGCGTGCAGCGGGGTGTAGGTGCGGTATCCGCTGTCCGTGCGACCGGCGGCCGGGAGGATGCCGGACTCCTCGTAGTTCCGGACGGCCTGCGTGGACAGACCGTGACCGCGCGCCAGATCCACCGGGCGCAGCTGTTCACCACTTTTAAGGTTACGGACCACCGAGTCGACGTTACCGCTGAGAAGTCTCCACCGAAAGTTCAACGATAGCGTTGAACGCATGGCTGACGACATCAAGGACACCGCCCGTGCCGTCGAGGCCGCCGCCCTCATGGAGCTGCTGCCGGCCCGGCCCCGGATGCTCGCGCTGGGCGAGCCGACCCATGGCGAGGAGCTGCTGCTCGACGTGCGCAACGAGCTGTTCCGGCGACTGGTCGAGGAGGAGGGCTACCGGACGATCGCGCTCGAGAGCGACTGCCTGGCCGGGCTGGTCGTCGACGACCACGTCACCTCGGGCACCGGCACGCTCGACGAGGCCATGGAGCGCGGGTTCAGCCACGGGTGGGGCGCGTCCGCCGCCAACCGCGAACTGGTGCGCTGGATGCGGGCGTACAACGAGGGACGGCCCGCCTCCGAACGCGTCCGCTTCGCCGGTTTCGACGGCCCGCTGGAGATCACCCACGCCGAGAGCCCGAGGCCGGCCCTCACCGCCCTGCACGCCTGCCTCGCGGACCGGGTGGACGCCGGTCTGCTCCCCTGCACCCGGGAGACGCTGGACCGCCTGCTGGGCGCGGACGGACAGTGGACGGAACCCGCCGCGATGACGGACCCGGCCCGGTCGGTGGGGCGGTCGGCCGAGGCCCGGGAACTGCGGCTGCTCGCCGACGACCTGGTGTCGCTGCTCGACGAGCAGGCGCCCCGGCTGCTCGCGGCGGACTCGCCAGAGGGCCGGGAGAGCCTGGAGCGGGCGCTCCTGTACGGACGTACCGCCACCGGCCTGCTGCGCTACCACTCCTGGATGGCCGACCCCTCACCGGTCCGCATGAACCGGCTGCTGGGCCTGCGGGACCGGATGATGGCGGAGAACCTGCTCGCGCTCGCCGACCGGGGCCCGGTGCTCGTGTACGCCCAGAACGCCCACCTCCAGCGGGAGAAGAGCAGCATGCGGATGTGGCAGGGGCCGGTGGAGTGGTGGGGTGCCGGTGCGCTGGTGAGCGCGCGGCTCGGCGGGGAGTACGCCTTCGTCGCCACGGCTCTCGGCACCATCCGGCACCGGGGCGTGGACATCCCGCCGCCGGACACCCTCGAAGGGCGCCTGTACGCCCTCCCGCGGGACCGCTGCCTCGTCGACGCCGCCCGGCTGGCCGCCGCCCTCGGTGACCCGGCGCCCGCTCCCCGCGAGTCCCCCTGGTTCGGCTACGCGCCGCTCGCCCCGGACCACCTGCCCTCGATCGACGGCGTGCTCTTCGTCAAGGACCTGCCGCGCGAGGACGTCCCGCACCGCCCGTGACTCACTCCCCCTCCGCCACGGCCGACCGCCGGTTCCAGGCGCGCGGTGCCCGCCAGTGGAAGCGCAGGGCGAGCAGGCGCAGGACGAAGGCGGTGACCACCGCGAGCCCGGTGGTGAACGGGGTGAGGGCCTCGTAGCGGATGCAGAGGGCGACCATGGTGGCGCCGACGATCGCGGGGACGGCGTACAGGTCGCGGTCCCAGCGCAGCAGCGAGGGCACCTCGTTGGCGAGGACGTCCCGCAGCACGCCGCCGCCCACGGCGGTGGCCAGGCCCAGACAGGCGGAGGCGGTCAGGCCCAGCCCGTAGTCGTAGGCCTTGGTGGTGCCGGCGACGCAGAACAGGCCGAGGCCCGCCGCGTCGAAGACGTTCACGCCGGTCTGGAGGCGCTCCACGTGCGGGTGGAGGAAGAAGACCAGCGCGGTGGCGAACAGCGGGGTGACGAAGTACCCCAGGTCCGTGAAGGCGGCGGGCGGTACGGCGCCGATGACCAGGTCCCGGAAGAGTCCCCCGCCCAGCGCGGTGACCTCGGCGAGGACGGCGATGCCGAACACGTCGAAGTTCTTGCGTACGGCCAGCAGCGCGCCGGAGATGGCGAAGACGAAGATGCCGACCAGGTCAAGCGTGTGCTGGACGGTGGGGGTGAAGAGTTGCTCGTACACCCTGCCATTCTCACCTGCCGCCGAGCCCCCGCCTTGCAAACGAAGGCGGGGGCTCGGCGGCGCGGCAGGGGCTCCGCAGGGTCACTTCTCCTTGGCGGGAGACTCCTCGTCGGTGTCCTCATCGGGGTCCTGGGCGCTCTCGGCGGCCTCGGCACCCTTCGCGTCCGGTTCCGGAGCCTCGTCCCCGGACTCGGCCTCCGGGGTCTCGGGGACCTCCGGGGTCTCGGTGGTCTCCGAGGTGTCCACGTCCACGGCCACCGCCGCCGAGGTCCGGGCCGACTCCGCGAGCGCGTCCTCGGTGACCAGCTCCGCCGCCTCCTTGGCGTCGGAGAGCAGGACGACGTCCTGCGGGGCCTGGTCCTCGAAGTTCTCCGGGTGGTGGCAGGCGACCTGCTGACCGGGCCGCAGTTCCTTCAGCGGCGGCTCGGTCGTCCGGCAGACCTCCGTCGCCTTCCAGCACCGGGTGTGGAAGCGGCAGCCGCTCGGCGGGGAGATCGGCGAGGGCACGTCGCCCTTGAGCAGGATGCGCTCGCTCTTGGCGCCGCGCCGCGCCGGGTCCGGGATCGGGACCGCCGACATCAGCGCCTTGGTGTACGGGTGCATCGGCGACTTGTAGAGCAGGTCGCGGTCGGCCAGCTCCATGATCTTGCCGAGGTACATCACCGCGATCCGGTCCGAGACGTGCCGGACCACGGACAGGTCGTGCGCGATGATCACGTACGTCAGGCCCAGCTCCTGCTGGAGGTCGTCGAGGAGGTTCACGACCTGGGCCTGGATCGACACGTCGAGCGCGGAGACCGGCTCGTCGGCCACGACCAGCTTGGGGTTGAGCGCGAGCGCGCGGGCGATGCCGATGCGCTGGCGCTGACCGCCGGAGAACTCGTGCGGGTAGCGGTTGTAGTGCTCGGGGTTGAGACCGACCACCGACAGCAGCCGCTGGACCTCCTTCTTGACCCCGCCCTCGGGCTGGACGCCCTGGAGCTTGAAGGGGGCGCTGACGATCGTGCCGATGGTGTGGCGCGGGTTCAGCGACGAGTACGGGTCCTGGAAGATCATCTGCACGTCGCGGCGCAGCGGGCGCATGCCGCCGACCCCGAGGTGGGTGATGTCCTTGCCCTCGAACTCGACCTTGCCGGCCGTCGGCTCCAGCAGCCGGGTGATCAGCCGGCCCATGGTCGACTTGCCGCAGCCCGACTCGCCCACGACGCCGAGGGTCTCACCGGAGCGGACCTCGAAGTCGATGCCGTCGACGGCGCGCACCGCGCCGACCTGGCGCTGCAGCAGGCCCTTCTTGATCGGGAAGTGCTTCTGCAGCCCGGTCACCTTCAGCAGCGTCTCGCCACGGGCGGCGCCCTTGGTGAGGGTGGCAGTGCCTGCCGAGCCGTCGCTCTGTGCGGGGATGGTCACCGCTTCGTCCTCTGCCTTTGCCTTTGCTTCGTCGCTCACAGCTTCGGCGCAATCTCTTCGGTCCAGATCCGCTCCCGCTGCTCCTGCGACATGTGGCAGGCGGCCCAGTGCTTGCTGCCGACCTCGGTCAGCTCGGGGCGGACCGTGCGGGTGACGTCGTCCCCCGGCACGTCGGCGTACGGGCAGCGCGGGTTGAAGGCGCAGCCGGACGGGAGGTTGATCAGGGAGGGCGGGGAGCCCTTGACCGGGGTGAGGCGTTCCTGCTGGTCGCGGTCGAGCCGCGGCATCGAGCCGAGCAGGCCCCAGGTGTAGGGGTGCCGGGGCTCGTAGAACACCTTCTCCGCCGGGCCGCGCTCGACGCAGCGGCCGCCGTACATCACCAGGAGGTCGTCGGCCAGCTCGGCGACGACGCCCAGGTCGTGGGTGATGACGATGACCGCGGAGCCGAACTCCTTCTGCAGGTCCCGGATCAGGTCGAGGATCTGCGCCTGGACGGTCACGTCCAGGGCGGTGGTCGGCTCGTCCGCGATGAGCAGCTCGGGGTTGTTGACCAGCGACATCGCGATCATCGCGCGCTGGCGCATACCGCCGGAGAACTCGTGCGGGTAGCTGTCCACCCGCTTGTCCGGCTGCGGGATGCCGACGCGGTCGAGCATCTCCACCGCGCGGCGCTTGGCGGTCTTCTTGTCCACGTCGTGGTGGATGCGGTACGCCTCCACGATCTGCTGGCCGATCGTGTAGTACGGGTGCAGCGCGGACAGCGGGTCCTGGAAGATCATCGCCATCTCGCGGCCGCGCAGCTTGCGCACGTGGTCCGGGTCGGCGGAGAGCAGCTCGGTGCCGTCCAGCCAGATCTCGCCGGAGAGCTGGGCCTTGCGCTTGCCGTACTGGCCGGCGGTGTGCAGGCCCATGATGCCGAGCGAGGTCACCGACTTGCCGGAGCCGGACTCGCCGACGATGCCGAGGGTCTTGCCCCGCTCCAGCTGGAAGCTGAGTCCGTCGACGGACTTGACCAGGCCGTCGTCGGTCGGGAAGTGCACCTTCAGGTCGCGTACTTCCAGGAAGGCGCTCGGCGCGGGCGAGGAGCCGGTGGGTTCGCCCACGGCTGCTCCGCTCTTGCTGAGGTCGGTCATGCGAGCCTCACTCGGGGGTCGATCACGGCGTACAGGACGTCCACCACGAGGTTGGCGATCAGCACCGCGAGAGAAGTGATCAGGGTGACGCCCAGGATAAACGGCAGGTCGTTGTTCTGGATCGCGTCCAGGACCTTCTGGCCGAGACCGGGGAGGCTGAACGTCGTCTCGGTGAGGATCGCGCCGCCCATGAGGGCGCCGAGGTCCATGCCGAGCATGGTGAGCAGCGGGGTCAGCGTCGACCGCATGGCGTGCTTGCGGATGACGACCGGTTCCCTCAGGCCCTTGGCGCGCGCGGTGCGGATGTAGTCCTCGCCGAGGATCTCCATCATGGTGGCCCGGGTGATCCGGGCGTACATCGCGGCGTACAGGAAGGCCAGGGTGACCCAGGGAAGGATCATGCCGCCGAGCCAGCCGGTGAGGCTGTCCTCCAGGGGCACGAACTGGCCGTCGATCCAGCCCAGGCCGTAGGAGAAGACCGCCAGGCTGAGCAGACCGGTGAAGTAGATGGGGAGGGAGACGCCCGCGAGCGCGACGATCATCGCGCCGCGGTCCCACAGGGTGCCCCGCTTGAGCGCGGAGAGCACACCGGCGGCGAGGCCGAAGATCAGCCAGAGCACGGCGGCACCGAGAGCGAGGGCCAGGGTCACCGGGAAGCGATCGGTCAGCACCGGCCAGACGGCCTGCTCGGTCTTGAAGGAGTACCCGAAGCACGGCGCGGTGCAGTTGGTCACGTCGCCGCCGGAGGCGTAGGTGCGCCCCACGAAGATGCCCTTGATGAACTCCCAGGCCTGGACGACGACCGGGTCGTCGAGGCTCAGCTTCTGCCGCACGGCCTCGACGGCGTCGGGGCCGGCCTGCTTGCCCACGTAGTTCAGGGCGATGTCGACGCCCGCCCACTTGGGGACGAGGAAGAAGATGCAGAAGACCACCAGGATGATGACCACCAGCATCACTGCGGCGGCGAACAGCCGCCTGATGAGGTAAGCGAGCACAGCGTGCGGCCCGCCGCGGACCGCGGACCACCGGAGATCGTCCGGTGGTCCGCGGTCACGCCGCGCCGGCCTTCACCTGCCTTTCGTGCCGTACGGCGGGTGTGCCGGTTACTTCTTCGGGTTCTTCAGACCGAGGTTGACGAAGTCGTACATACCGCTGTAGCCGTCGGTGGTGTACACGTTCGCCAGGTTGTCCGAGCGCCAGTTGATGAACTTCTCGAAGACGAAGGGCAGGTAGTACCCGCCCTCCATCACCTTGTGGTTGATCTCCGTGGCGATCTTGGCCTTGCCGGCGTCGTCCAGCTCGGTCAGGTAGTCGGCGAACAGGCCGTCGATCTCCTTGTCCTTGATCAGCGCGTAGTTGTTGTTGGCGCTCTCAAGGATGTAGTCGCTGTGCCACAGCGGCAGACCGTAGCCCTGGACGGACGGGAAGTCCGGACCCCAGCCCATGATGATGACGCCGTAGCCCTTCTTGGCCACGTTGGAGGGGCTGCCGATGACGCTGGCGATCTGCGAGCCGTCGTACTGCTCGATCTCGAGGTCGATGCCGACCTTCTTCAGCGACGCCTGCATCGACTCGGCCGTGGCGACCTCGACCGGCTTGTTGTTGCGGACGGCGATCTTGCTCTTGAAGCCGTTGGGCTGGCCGCAGGCCTTCAGCTCTTCCTTGGCCTTCTCGACGTTGCCCTTCTTGTTGGCACCGGCGATCTCGTACGGGTCGTACTTCTGGCCCTCGGAGCCCGGGACGGACGGCGGCAGCATGTTGGTGCCGATGTCGCCGCCGGCCACCGGGCCGCCGCGCGCGGTCTGCAGCGAGACGTGGTCGGCGCCGTAGATCATGGCCTTGCGGCAGTGGATGTTGTCGAACGGCTTCACGTTCGTCGCGAAGGTCGCGTAGCGGATGTAGCCGGAGACCGGGTTGTCCAGGTTCTCCTTGTGCTCATTCAGGGCGGTGGTGCGGCCCTGCGGGGACAGACCGGTCTGGGCGAGGTCCAGGTCGTAGTCACCCGCGATGAGACGGGCGTCCAGGTCGTTGGCGTTGGAGAAGAACTTGATCGTGATCTTGTCCGGGTACGCCTTGCGGACCGGGTCCGAGTCCTGGTTCCACTCGGTGTTGCGGACCAGGGTGAGGTCCTTGCCGGGGTTGTAGGACTCGAACTTGTACGGGCCCGAGGAGAACGGGTGCAGGCCGTACTTGGACTTGGTGTCCTTGTCCTGGCGGACCGGGGACGCCGAGGTCAGCGCCAGCATCTCCTCGAAGTCCGAGTTGGCCTTCGGCAGCTTGAAGACGATGGTCTTGTCGTCCGGCGTCTCGATGGCCTTCAGACCCAGCTTGTCCTTGGACTTGTCCTTGTACGGACCCTGGTACTCGTCCTTGGGGTCGAGCACCTCCTTGAGGTACGTCGGACCACCCGACAGCACGTCCTGCGCCCAGACGCGCTCGATGCCGTACTTGACGTCCTTGGAGGTGATCGGCTTGCCGTCCTCCCAGGTGATGCCGTCACGCAGGGTGTACGTGTAGGTCTTGCCGTCGTCGGAGACCTTGGCGAGACCGGTGGCGAGGTCGGGGGTGACCTCGGCGCCCGCCTTGCCCGGCTCCGTCTTGTTCGTGACGAGCTGGCGGCTGTAGTAGCGGGAGAAGTTCCACATGAAGCCGTAGTAGCCGCGCGTGGTGTCCCACGAGTCGGCGTCCTGCGTGCTCGCGAACTTCAGGGTGCCGCCCTTCTTGGCCGCGGAGGCCTGGGCGACCTTGTTGTTGGCCGCGTCGAAGCCGGGCGCGCCGTTCTTCGAGCCGCCCTTGCTCTCGTCTCCGCCGCCGCCGCACGCCGCCGTGGTCAGCAGCGCGGCGACCACTGCGGCAGCGGCCAAAGCCTGCTTGCGCCGCCCTGAGGTGCGTTGGGTAGTCACGATCTCGGATCCTCCGGATTAGATGAGAGACCCCGTGCAGGTGCCACGGGTCGCTTTACGGAACGGCAGGTCAGCGGGAACCCTTCGGGTCCAGCGCGTCGCGTACGCCGTCACCGAAGAGGTTGAAGGCAAGAACGGTGATGAAGATCGCCACACCCGGGATCACCATGTACATGGGATCCGACTTGTAGTAGTCGATCGCGCTCGACAGCATCTGCCCCCAGGACGAGGTGGGCGGCTTGACGCCCACGCCCAGGAAGCTGAGTGCGGCCTCGGTGAGGATGTTGGTCGGGATCATCATCGTGGTGTAGACGATGATCGGCGCGACCAGGTTGGGCAGCAGTTCCTTGAACAGGATGTAGAAGCGTCCGGCACCCAGGGACCGGGCCGCCTCGACGTACTCCCGCTCGCGCATGGAGAGGGTCTGGCCGCGGACCACACGGCCGATGTAGGGCCAGCCGAAGAAACCGATCACCAGGATCATCATGAGCAGGCGGACGCCGGTGCCGCTGAGGCCCAGCATGCTGTCCGGCATGACCGAGACCAGCGCGATGATGAAGAGCAGCTGCGGGAAGGCCAGCAGGCCGTCCATGATCCGGCTGATGAGGGCGTCGACCCAGCCGCCGAAGAAACCGGCCAGGACGCCGAGGACGGTACCGATGATCACGGCCACGATCGCGGACAGGAAGCCGACGAGGAGCGAGATCCGGGCGCCGTGGACGATGCGGGCGAAGATGTCGCGGCCGTTGACGGGCTCGACGCCCAGCCAGTGCTCGCCGCTCATGCCGCCCAGGGAGCCGGTGGGCGTGCCGAACAGCGGGTCGATCAGGTCCTCGTGGAACTCGTTGGGGTCCTGGCCGTAGAGCGAGGTGATCAGGGGCGCGAAGATCGCGACCACGATGAGGAAGAGCACGACGATGCCACCCGCGAGGGCCAGCTTGTCCCGCTTCAGGCGCTCCCAGGCGATGCGGCCGAGGGAACGCCCCTGAACCGCCTTGGCCTCGGTGCCGGCAACCGCCGCTTCCTCGGCCGCGCTCGGGGCCGCCTCCGCGGTCGGCTCGTGCAATGGTGCCGTCATCTGGCAGGGACCCCTCTCAACCGGCGGTAGCCGGCCCGCACTTGCCGCTGTAGCGGCGTGATCAGTCCGTCGTACACAGGGGCGAACAACCACCCCTTGGTGCGGGAGTCTTCAACGCTTTGGCGATCTGTAGCCAGACTTGACGGGGAATGGATGCGCAACCGTGATGCTGTTCGAGGTGTTCCGTTATCCGGACAGTGGGTAACGGGGGTCGGACGAGGACGAGTTGGGGCATCGACGACACAGTGGTGCCATACGTCCTCGTCTACGCGCGAAGATGTCCGCCCACCGCGGGCGGGAGGAGCCACCGGGCGGTCAGTACCGGCCCTGCGCCGGAGGGTATCCGTACCCGCCCGCCGGCGCCTGTGCGGGGGCGGCCACGTGGGCTTCGCGGTCGTAGAACGGGCGGGCATTGGCACGCAGCCACATGGCGACCGGGTCGTGGGCGTCGGTCATCGCGACGGTCGACACGGGCAGCCCGTCCGGGACCGCGCCGACGGACTGCTGCATCATGGCGCGCACCGCGTCGACGGCCGGCGGGGAGGTGTCGTACACGTCGAGGCCGATGGCGAGATAAGGCGCCCCGAGCGCCGGCTGCACCCAGGCGCGGCGCAGCGCGCGGACCGCGGGGGTGCGGTGGGCGTTCTGCGCGAGCAGGGCGTAGAACTGCGGGATCTCGATGGCCGGTTCGGACAGCCGCAGGGGACCGGCGGGCTGGCGGTCCAGGCCGGAGGCGATGCGGCGCAGGTCGAGCCAGGGGACGCCGACGCCGCCGCCGGGGGCGTGCGGGTTGAGCCACAGGCCGTAGTGGTCGGGGTAGAGGGCGCGGGCCGCTTCGAGTCCGTCGACCACCTCGTACGACCGGTTCCAGCCGCTGGCCGACAGCTCCTGGGCGGAGGTGACGCAGGGGGCGTACCCGTAGCCGTCGACCTCCATGTTCCCGTACTGGGCGTCCGGGGATCCGGCTTGGCCGTGCCAGAGCAGCATCCAGACCTGGCCGGACGTGGGGGTGGCGAGCGCGCGGAGCAGGGACTCGTAGGCGTCGTAGCGCCCCGGGGTCACCTGGCGCAGCATGTGCTCGACCTGTCCGGTCGTGGTGCCGCTGGCGCTCACGCGTATCGCCCCTTCGAGAAGTTCCCCGGTTGTGAACCCAGCTTAAGGCTCCGCCGGGTGCGGGACGCCTATGTGCTCGGGGGGGTGCTGTCCGTTGGCGGGTGCGGGTCCGGTTGTGGCTGGGCGCGCAGTTCCCCGCGCCCCTGGGGCGGCT
The DNA here is from genome assembly GCF_028473745.1 of Streptomyces sp. M92. Lineage (NCBI taxonomy): Bacteria > Bacillati > Actinomycetota > Actinomycetes > Kitasatosporales > Streptomycetaceae > Streptomyces > Streptomyces sp. M92. Next base: position 3,375,756 of record NZ_CP101137.1, on the reverse strand, counting down.
GCCCTGACCGGCGTCCGGACGTCCCGTAGATCGCTTCTTACAAGTCCCGGTCGTAGAACGGGTGGACGTTCGTGCGCAGCCAGTCGCAGACCGGGTCCTGGGCCGCCTCCAGGAGGACCAGGTTGACCTGGGTCTTCAGGGGGGCCTTGGCTAGGGCCCGGCCGAGGGCCTCCAGGGGGAGGGTGCGGGCGTCGCCCTCCCAGTGGGTGAGTTCGACGCCTACGAAGACCACCGGGTCGGCGGTCTCGATGGCGGCCATGCAGCGGCGGGCGGTGCGGACGACGCCGGTCGCGGCGAACTCGGCGGAGGCGGCGGCCAGGAAGTCCACCGGGTCGTCCTGCCAGTCCGGCTCGAAGAGGCGGACCCGGCCGCCGGACGCGGGCCCGTCCAGCGGGGTGCGGCCGGCCCGGCACAGCTCGGCCACGGCGGGCGGCGGCAGCGGGATGCCGACGACGCCGTCCGGGTTGACGGCGATGCCGACCTGCGGGGGCAGGCCCCGGGCGAACTCCGCGGCCGGGGCGACGGTGTACGCCATCTGCGCGCCGGCGACCTGGCGGAACTGCTCCTCGGAGCTGAACACCGGGACGTAGGCCTGGCCGTCGATCTCCAGCGAGGGCAGGTCGAGGGGACCGCTGTGCGGGCCGCCGCCGTTCGGCAGGGGTATCCACAGGAAGCTGCGGCCGAGCACCTCCACGATCCGGCCGCCGGCCGACGGGACGCCGAGGGAGGCGGACAGCACCTCCTCCAGCTCGTTGCCGGGCCACCCGCCGTGCGGGTGGGGGTGTGCCTGTGCCGGAAAGTCCATCTGTCCGCCTACCGCCTGCCTGGTACCGCTGCTGTGGCTGAAAAGGCTAACCCTTTCGGGTGTGCGGTCCTACGGTGCGTCACCCGGTGAACGCGATCCGGTGGAGGGTGTCGGCCGCGGCCCGGTCCAGCAGGACGGCCGAGGTGCAGCCCGCGGGCAGGGTGCCCTCGGTCACCGCGCGCAGCAGGCGGGTGCTGGCCGTGCGGTGCCGCAGGAACGCGTACCGCGACACGCCCCGGCCGCGCTCCCGCTGGCCGGCCAGCGCCTCGTCGGCGTCGACGTCGAGGAGCAGCAGGTGCAGGGTGCCCTCGCGGCGGCGGGCCTCGCGGGCCAGCCAGGCGCGCACCCAGGACTGTGTGCCGCAGTCGTGCACGACGACGCCCTCGCCGGAGCGCAGCGCGCTGCGCAGTCCGGCGTAGTGGGCGAGGCGGACGAGGGGGCGGTAGAGGGCGTACGGCAGGAAGCGCGGCATGCGGCGGTCCCAGCGGTCGCGGGTGTCCTGGGAGTCGATACGCCGGCCGCGCACGGTGCGCTCCATCAGCGTGGACTTGCCGCTGCCGGGCAGGCCGGTGATCACCACCAGGTCCCGGGGCCCGAAGAGCAGGGCGTGCGGGCTGCGGCCGTCGCGGTCCCTCAGGTCGCGGACGACGGGTGCGGGCAGTTCGGCGCACGCCTGAGGTGCCGGGGCGGCGGGCTGCTTGGGCAGCGCGAGACCCGAGGTGGCGGCGTACGCCGTGGTCCTGTTCACCGTGATCGTCCTCCCCTGGGGCGGTTCACGAGTTCCCATCCCCGTCGAGTGTAAAGAGAAGGTAATGCGCAGGTCTCGCGTTTTCGTGCGCTTACTGCCACAGGCCGGTTACAGATCACGGTCTGCCCAGGGATCGGCCGGGCGTGCAATGATGGCGGCGCCAACTGCATACCGGCCGTTTGAATCCGCGCGGGAGAGTCCCCGGCCGCGCCGGGGCGCCGAAGGAGCAAGTCCCTCCCTTGAATCTCTCAGGCACCGTTACCGCGCGGGCGAGGCACATCTGAAAAGCGGGCCGCCCTGACACGGCGGCCCCACCCAAGGTGCAAGCCCTGATCGCCGTACTCCGGTGGTCGTGGCGAACCTCTCAGGTTCCGATGACAGATGGGGAGGAACGACCTCGCCCGTGCCGTCCTGTCCTGGGAGACGACCGACCGATGAGCAGCACAGAACTCCGCCGTACCGCGCTCGATGCCACGCATCGCGCGCTTGGCGCGACGATGACCGACTTCGCCGGCTGGGACATGCCCCTGCGCTACGGCTCCGAGCGCGACGAGCACGTCGCGGTGCGCACCCGGGCCGGGCTCTTCGACCTCTCGCACATGGGTGAGATCACCGTCACCGGTGCGCAGGCCGCCGAGCTGCTGAACTACGCGCTGGTCGGCAACATCGGCAGCGTGAAGCCGGGCCGCGCCCGCTACACCATGATCTGCCGCGAGGACGGCGGCATCCTGGACGACCTGATCGTCTACCGGCTCGACGACACCGAGTACATGGTGGTCGCCAACGCCTCGAACGCCCAGGTCGTACTCGACGCGCTGGCCGAGCGGGCCGCCGGCTTCGACGCCGAGGTGCGCGACGACCGGGACGCGTACGCGCTGCTGGCGGTGCAGGGCCCGGAGTCCCCGGGCATCCTCGGGTCGCTCACCGACGCCGACCTGGACGGCCTGAAGTACTACGCCGGCCTGCCCGGCACCGTCGCGGGCGTCCCGGCGCTCATCGCGCGCACCGGCTACACCGGCGAGGACGGCTTCGAGCTGTTCGTGAAGCCCGAGCACGCCGTCGAGCTGTGGCAGGCGCTGACCGAGGCGGGCGAGGGCGCCGGGCTGGCCCCGTGCGGCCTGTCCTGCCGGGACACGCTGCGCCTGGAGGCGGGCATGCCGCTGTACGGGCACGAGCTGACGACCGCGCTGACGCCCTTCGACGCCGGGCTCGGCCGGGTGGTGAAGTTCGAGAAGGAGGGCGACTTCGTGGGGCGCGCCGCGCTGACCGAGGCCGCCGAGCGCGCCGCTTCGGAGCCTCCCCGCGTCCTGGTCGGCCTGGTCGCCGGGGGCCGCCGGGTCCCGCGCGCCGGGTACCAGGTCGTCGCCGGCGGCGAGGTGATCGGCGAGGTCACCTCCGGTGCGCCCTCCCCGACGCTGGGCAAGCCGATCGCCATGGCGTACGTCGACCCCGCGCACGCGGCGCCGGGCACCGAGGGTGTCGGCGTGGACATCCGGGGCAGCCACGAGCCCTACGAGGTCGTGGCGCTGCCGTTCTACAAGCGCCAGAAGTAGACACTGGGCGGCGGGACCTTCGCCGTCCCGCGCGCGTTCTCGCTGATCACCAGCGGTTTCCGTAGTCCCCCCCTTCATCAGCACTCCCCCGCGTACAGGAGAATTCAGGCCATGAGCAACCCCCAGCAGCTGCGTTACAGCAAGGAGCACGAGTGGCTGTCGGCCGCCGAGGACGGCGCTTCGACGGTCGGCATCACGGAGCACGCGGCCAACGCGCTCGGTGACGTCGTCTTCGTCCAGCTCCCCGAGGTCGGCGACTCGGTGACCGCGGGCGAGACCTGCGGCGAACTGGAGTCCACCAAGTCGGTCTCCGACCTGTACTCCCCCGTCTCCGGCGAGATCACCGAGGTCAACGAGGACGTCGTCAACGACCCGTCGCTGGTGAACTCCGCGCCCTTCGAGGGCGGCTGGCTGTTCAAGGTGCGGATCACGGACGAGCCGGCCGACCTGCTCTCGGCCGACGAGTACACCGCCTTCACCGCCGGCTGAGGAGACACGGACCGCATGTCGCTTCTGAACACACCCCTGCACGAGCTCGACCCCGACGTCGCCGCCGCCGTCGACGCCGAGCTGGACCGCCAGCAGTCCACCCTCGAGATGATCGCCTCCGAGAACTTCGCGCCGGTCGCGGTCATGGAGGCCCAGGGCTCGGTCCTCACCAACAAGTACGCCGAGGGCTACCCGGGCCGCCGCTACTACGGCGGCTGCGAGCACGTCGACGTGGTCGAGCAGATCGCCATCGACCGGGTCAAGGCGCTTTTCGGCGCCGAGCACGCCAACGTGCAGCCGCACTCGGGCGCCCAGGCCAACGCGGCCGCGATGTTCGCGCTGCTCAAGCCGGGCGACACGATCATGGGTCTGAACCTCGCCCACGGCGGGCACCTGACCCACGGCATGAAGATCAACTTCTCCGGCAAGCTCTACAACGTGGTCGCCTACCACGTCGGCGACGACGGCCAGGTCGACATGGCCGAGGTGGAGCGCCTCGCCAAGGAGAACAAGCCGAAGCTGATCGTGGCCGGCTGGTCGGCGTACCCGCGCCAACTGGACTTCGCCGCGTTCCGCAAGGTCGCGGACGAGGTCGGCGCCTACCTCATGGTCGACATGGCGCACTTCGCCGGTCTGGTCGCGGCGGGCCTGCACCCGAACCCGGTTCCGCACGCCCACGTCGTGACCACCACCACCCACAAGACGCTGGGCGGCCCGCGCGGCGGTGTGATCCTCTCCACGGCCGAGCTGGCCAAGAAGATCAACTCCGCCGTCTTCCCCGGTCAGCAGGGTGGCCCGCTGGAGCACGTGGTGGCCGCGAAGGCCGTCGCCTTCAAGGTCGCCGCGAGCGAGGACTTCAAGGAGCGCCAGGGCCGTACGCTGGAGGGTGCCCGCATCCTCGCCGAGCGCCTGGTGCGGGACGACGCGAAGGCGGCGGGCGTCTCCGTCCTGACCGGCGGCACGGACGTCCACCTGGTCCTGGTCGACCTCCGCGACTCCGAGCTGGACGGACAGCAGGCCGAGGACCGTCTCCACGAGGTCGGCATCACGGTCAACCGCAACGCCGTCCCGAACGACCCGCGTCCGCCGATGGTGACCTCCGGTCTGCGCATCGGTACGCCGGCCCTGGCGACCCGCGGCTTCACGGCCGAGGACTTCGCCGAGGTCGCGGACGTGATCGCCGAGGCGCTGAAGCCGTCCTACGACGCCGAAGCCCTCAAGGCCCGGGTGAAGGCCCTGGCCGACAAGCACCCGCTGTACCCGGGTCTGAACAAGTAGACACCGCGTGCGCACGGGGGTGCCGTGCCCGTCACGAGCGGGCACGGCACCCCGCCCCCCCGAAGCACCACCTCTGCACCACCCCCGTTCTGAGGAGTCCCCCGTGGCCATCTCGGTCTTCGACCTGTTCTCGATCGGCATCGGCCCGTCGAGCTCCCACACGGTCGGCCCGATGCGCGCGGCCCGCATGTTCGCCCGCCGCCTGCGGGGCGAGGAGCTGCTGGGCTCCGTCGCCTCGGTCCGCGCCGAGCTGTACGGCTCGCTCGGCGCCACCGGCCACGGCCACGGCACGCCCAAGGCGGTGCTGCTCGGCCTGGAGGGCGACTCGCCCCGCACCGTGGACGTGGAGACGGCCGACGACCGCGTCGAGACGATCAGGTCGTCCGGCCGCATCAGCCTCCTCGGCGAGCAGGAGATCGCCTTCTCCTACGACGACGACATGGTCCTGCACCGCCGCAAGGCCCTCCCCTACCACGCCAACGGCATGACCCTGTGGGCGTACGACGCGGCGGGCACGGAAGTGCTCTCCAAGACCTACTACTCGGTCGGCGGCGGCTTCGTCGTCGACGAGGACGCGGTGGGCGCCGACCGCATCGTCCTCGACGACACTGTCCTCAAGTACCCCTTCCGCACCGGCGACGAGCTGCTGCGCCTCGCCCGCGAGACGGGCCTGTCCATCTCCGCCCTGATGCTGGAGAACGAGCGGGCCTGGCGCGACGAGGACGAGATCCGCGAGGGCCTGCTGGAGATCTGGCGCGTGATGCGGGCGTGCGTGGAGCGCGGCATGACCCGCGAGGGCATCCTGCCGGGCGGCCTGAAGGTCCGCCGCCGCGCCGCCAACACCGCGCGCAAGCTGCGCTCCGAGGGCGACCCGCAGGCCCTGGCGATGGAGTGGATCACGCTCTACGCCATGGCCGTGAACGAGGAGAACGCGGCCGGCGGCCGGGTCGTCACCGCCCCGACGAACGGCGCGGCCGGCATCATCCCGGCGGTCCTGCACTACTACGTGAACTTCGTCCCCGGCGCCGACGAGGACGGCGTGGTCCGCTTCCTCCTGGCCGCGGGCGCCATCGGCATGCTCTTCAAGGAGAACGCCTCCATCTCCGGCGCCGAGGTCGGCTGCCAGGGCGAGGTCGGCTCCGCCTGCTCGATGGCGGCCGGCGCCCTCGCCGAGGTGCTGGGCGGCTCCGCCGAGCAGGTGGAGAACGCCGCCGAGATCGGCATGGAGCACAACCTCGGCCTCACCTGCGACCCGGTCGGCGGCCTGGTCCAGATCCCGTGCATCGAGCGCAACGGCATGGCCGCGGTCAAGGCGGTCACGGCGGCGCGGATGGCGATGCGCGGCGACGGCTCGCACAAGGTGTCCCTGGACAAGGTCATCAAGACCATGAAGGACACCGGCGCGGACATGTCGGTCAAGTACAAGGAGACGGCGCGGGGCGGGCTGGCGGTGAACATCATCGAGTGCTGAGGTTCTAGGCCCTGAACAGCGCGTTTGCTTCTTTCAGCGCTGTCAGGGCCTTCCCTGCTTACCTGGCGGAAGTCCCTGGGACCTCCCTGGGACAGACGTGAAAGTCCCTGAAAAGGTCCTGGGATGTCCCTGCTTCGAGGGCACCCTGCGGGCGGTCGGACATGATGGGAACTCCCGCGTAGGGCACCTGCCCGACACCTGTCAGCAGCCGAGAAGGTACTCGGCAAGCGCTCCGTCAAGCAGGACGTAGTCGGGGTCGGTCTCCCGCAGGATTCTTAGCACCCGGGCGCCCGGCGGGCGAGGTGGCCGACGGCAGCGGTGACGACGGCGATCCGTGTGAGCGGTTCGTGCCGCCGAAGGTAGACCAGCGGACGAGAGCACTCTGATGGGGCGGGAGCTTGCCGCGACGGTCACCCTCACGGGTGACGATGAGCATGATTACCCACTCGACCAGGACGTGGCGCAAGTCGAGTGCGGCAGGGCAGGAAGACCAACAAGGCTCTTGCGCAGATGAGTTGAGACGTCGAACACCTCTGTCAACGGCACAGGAGCTTCGCGCTTTGCGGAACGCCGGCCGGTCACCCGATCGGTGGGCACTCTGGAGAGATCGATGTACAGGGTGTCGTTGGCATGCTCCAGACTGCGTCGCGCACCAGTTCGCCGTAGCAGCGGAGTCGAAGCCCAACACCGTGGGCCGGCAGCGGGCCCGGGCCATCGCTGCCGGGCTCCCCGACACTGAGCATGACCTGGCCAGCCACCTGCTGACGTTCGCGACGCTGTGAAGCGTCGAAGCGCACAGGTTCGGTGAGAGCGAGGCGCTGCAGTGGAGACCTCTACCGCGGGCGCGTCTCGTCGACGACCCAGGACAGGTACGCCTCCGATCCTCCGGTCACAGGCAGCGTGACCCACTGGGGGACGTCGTACGGATGCCTCTCGTGCAGCCATGCCTGTAGCGCGGGGAGGCGATCCGACGACGTCATGTAGGAGATCCGCCACTCCTGAGCCGCCTCGACCTTCCCCTGCCACCAGTAGAAGGCGGTGATGGGCGCGTCAATGTGGACGCCCGCCGCCAGTTTGCTCTCAACAGCGCCTCTGGCGAGGGTCTTCGCCTGCTCCTCGTCGTCACTCGTCGTCTGCGCGATCACGATCTCGGGATCCATGCGGCTACCTCTCCAGTTCGGGTACCGACCTCCATGATCGAGTGCCCCTCGGCGCACTCCAGCACGATCCGCGAGCGCAAGGCCAGAGCCCGGGCCGTCGAACGACGCCGCACCCAGCCCTCCAGCACCGCCCGCTGGGCATCGGTCACCGACAACGGCGGAATCTCCGGACCCGGACGACTCATGCCCGACCAACGACAAATCTCCGACTCAGGTCACTAGCGTTGCACACGGTGATCCGCATGCCACCGCATCGGCGGGGTTCGTGTCCGGGCGAGAACCTTCGTGCTGTCCTCGAGACGGCGACTCTGCCCAGCTGCGGGGAAGAGGAAGAAAGCGGTGCAGTCAGCCGAACGCAGACCAGATGGCTGACAGGACGGTGGCCGCGTACTCCTCCCCTCGTGTGATGACGTGGGTGTAATCGACTCGCCCGCGACGGGCGCCGGCTTCCCAGTACAGAGCGCGGACCGCGCCGGCGGTTGCCGGAGCCGAAGCGTTACACCCCCGAGGGGCGGGTTCCGGGTGGTGCCGCGGGGTGCCATTCGAACAGGACGATGGTTGCGTCATCGGTGAGCTGGCCTTGCTGTTTGTGCATGAGGAGGGTGTGCATGAGCCGGCGCAGGGCTTCGGGGGCGGGTTCACCGGCGGCCATGGCGCGGATGATGAAGTCGGCGAAGCCGCCCTCGCCGAAGCGTTCACCGGCGTGGGAGCGGGCGTCGGTGACGCCGTCGGTGTGGAGCAGGACCCGGTCGCCGGGGTTGAGCTGAAGGTGGTGAAGGGTGCGGGGCATGTCCGGTCGGACAGCGCCCAGCCCCAGGGGCAGTTCGCCGGCGTGCTCCATGGCTCCGTGCACCACCTCCGCGCTGCGGATCAACAGGGGAGCGGGGTGGCCGCAGTTGATCCAGGTCAGGTGTCCGGTGAGCAGGTCGAGGTGGGTGAGGACGGCGGTGGCGTACCGGTCGGGGAACGCGTCGGACACGACCTGGTCGATGGCGTGGGCGGTGTCGGTGAGACTGGCGCCGCGGCGTCGGGTGTTGCGGCTGGCGGCCAGCGCGACCGAGGAGGTCAGGCCCGCCTGCAGGTCGTGGCCCATGGCGTCGAAGACGGCCGCGTGCAGGAGGTTGCCGATGATGCCGTGCTCGAACGCGTCCCCGCCCAGCTCGTAGGCCGGTTCCAGGACCGCGCTGGAGGTGACCTGTCCGGTACCAATGGTGCGCGCGGGCAGGAACGCCCACACCATTTCGGCGGGCAGACTCATCGGCTGCGCCCGCATGGCCGTCGCATAGTCGTCGCTGTAGCCGGCCTTGTCCAGGACGATGAGGGTGATCAGCGACGCCAGGGACTCGCAGAGCAGCATCCTGGGCTTGTCGAAGCTGGGGGCCTGCACTTTCAGGACTCCGACACGTTCGACACCGTCCAGGAGCGGCAGCCACAGCGTCAGCCCGTCCTCGTCCTCATCCGCGCTGACACGCGGAGAGACACTCCGGTACGTCCATCCCGCCTGGGTTCCCTCGATCGGCAGATCATTGACCGGGTTGGCCTGCGCGTCCGGCATCGCCACCAGCACGTTCTCCTGCAGATCCGCCAAGTACACCGTCAACCGGGTCACGCCCAACGCCGCGTAGTGCCCGCGCAGCACCCCAGGCAGGTCGGTGGGCGCCATGTCGTGGATCTGCCGCAGCAGCCGGCCCAACACCGCATCGTCAGACACCGTCCTACCCCAATCTCACCGCTCACCGGATCCGCCAGCCGCCCGGGCCATCAGTCCTTCCAGTGTCAAGGCAGACCACCACGACGGCATCAGCACAGCGCGCTTCGCCTGGCGTCGACGGGAGTCGGGCGTCGACTGGGCTTGATCGCCACTGTGGGGCCGAGGCGCCGACCTGTAGGAGACCAAGACCCCCGGGCGGCCCTGATGGTGCACCGCTGATGTCAGACAAACGGCATGAGGTTACTTCCACTGACACGGCATCTCACACAACCGCTGGACACGCCCTCTGCCACCCCGACGGCCCGCCGCGCGACCAGGTCGACGGGACCTGGGCCCAGAGGGTATCGATCGGCCGACGCGCAAGCGGCTGAGCGCGCCCCGCTCCCCCGGCCGCAGCCGTACCGCCCACCCCGCCCGTCCCATACTCTTGCACTCCAGCCAGGGAACATGGGCAAAGCGGCCGCAACGGGAATGTCAGCGATCCGCCCACGGCGAAATCGGGTGGTGGCCTGCGCGAACGCGGAGACGGTCCGCTGGGTCGCGCACCCTTGGGGTAACCTCCAGCGCAACGGCCAGGCGCAACCTCTGCCGCAACCTCGTGCTCCTGGCCGACCGAGGCGCCCGGGTCACGCGGCCCGGACGGCTCCGCGAGCGCGGACCATCTGGCGCAGCTCGGTGCGCGCCGCCGGCACCGAGGGGGCGGTCTCCCGGTACGGGTGCCCACCACAGCCGTATGGACAGGCGCAGCAGGAGGCGGCGCAGCGCGGTGGTGTCGCGGGGGCGGGGTGCGGCGAGCGCGTCGTAGGTGGCGTTCCAGGCGACTTACGTCTGCACCAGATAGTCGGGGAAGTCTGTCGCGTCCATACCGGCATTAGATCTCTCGTTCGAATTTGGTGTCAGATCGGACACTCTCCGGACGAAGTGGTGGTCGGGGTCATTGTCCTGTGCCGGCGAAAGTTGATCAGTGCCATTGAAGGGCTCGCCCTGTCCCGTCAGACAACGTAGGGAAGTCTGAGCGGCTCAGGTCACGTGCACCGTGTTCACCGAGATCGAGGCGACTGCGGTGGCTGTGATGACCAGGGCGTCGGCGGGAAGGAGGACCCGTAAAAGTCAGGGAGGGTGCAGTGAAGGGTGATCGGGTCGGGCTGGCCGAGGTACTGGCAGCAGCGGAGGATGCCGCGCCGGTGCGCTCCCTCGATGTCGTGGCGCACAACCTGCGCGAGCGGTTCGGCGCGCGCTACGTGTCGTTCCTGTTCGTCGACGTCGTCGGCCGACGCCTGCTACGGGTCAACGACGAGGCGGCGGCGCCGCAGGAGCACGGCGCCGATCAGGTTCCCCTGGCCGGCAGTGTCTACGACGACGTCCTGCGCACTCAGAAAGTGGTGCGCGTGCCGCAGGGCGCGCAGGGGCAGCGAGTGCTCGCCCCGGTGACCAACCGCGGCGACACCATCGGGGTCCTCGAGCTGCATCTCACCCACGTCACACAGGACGTCCTGGAGCAGGTCGAGGAGGCCGCGCACGCGCTGGCGTACATCATCGTCACTGACCGGCGCTTCACCGATCTCTACCACTGGGGCAACCGCACCGCCACGGTCACGCTGGCCGCGGAGATCCAGCGTCAGCTCCTGCCGTCGGCTCCCTCGTGCGAGGCTCCCGAGTTCACCCTCGCCGGCGCCCTGGTCCCGGCTTCCGACATCGCCGGTGACACCTACGACTACAGCCTCGACCACGACACCCTGCACCTGTCCATCACCGACGCCATGGGCCACAACGTCGACGCCTCGCTCATGGCCACCCTCCTGGTCAACGCCTCCCGCGGCGCCCGCCGCGCCGGCACCGACCTCGCAGAACAGGCCCGCCAGACACACCAGGCCCTCATCGACCACGGCAGACGGACCTTCGCCACCGGACAACTCATGCGTATCGCTCTGGACGGGAGCAGCGCCCAGCTCGTCAACGCGGGCCACCCGTGGCCCCTACGGCTGCGCGACGGCACCGTCGACGAGATCAAGCTGCACATCAACCTCCCCTTCGGTGTCCCCGTGCAGGGCGCCTACCAGGTACAGGACATCGACCTGCGCCCCGGTGACCGCCTCGTCTTCTACACCGACGGCATGCAGGAGCGCGAAGCAGAAGCCGTCGACCTGCCGCGCCTTGTCCGCGACACCGCGAGCGAGCACCCCCGCGAGGCCGTACGCGCCATGGTCACCGCCGTCACCGACGCCGGCCGCGGCCACGTGAGAGACGACGCCACCGTCCTGTGCCTGGACTGGCATGGCCCCATCACCGCAGACCGAGGCGCAAAGCACCGACGCTTGGCCTAGGGTCGTGTCCGCAAAGTCAGGGCAGCCGGAGTCTGAGGCAGGCCAGGGTGACGAGAACCTGGTTGTGGCCGGCGCGTTTGTCGTAGCGGGTGGCGAGGGCTTTGTTGTGCTTGAGCTTGTTGAAGCAGCGCTCGACGACGTTGCGTCGCCGGTAGGCCGCCCGGTCGAGTCGGCAGAGGCTCTCGCCCCGGCGGATGCGGCCGTTGAGCTGGTCGATCCGCTCGGGAATCGCCGCCTTGATACCGCGACGTCGCATGTAGGTACGGACCTTCGTGGACGAGTAGCCCTTGTCTGCCGCGACCCGCTCGGGCCTGGTTCTGGTCTGCCGGGTCCGCACCGCTGGATGCGGATGCGGGCCACGAACTGCTCGAATTGGGTGCAGTCGTTGACGTTGCCGACGGTGAGGGTGAAGGCCAAGGGGCGGCCTTCACCGTGCAGGCGAGATGGATCTTTGTGGTCAGCCCGCCGCGGGACCGGCCGAGTGCCTCGCCCGGCCAGTCCTGCCCCTTTTTCGGGCTCCCGCGGCGTGCTGATGGGCCCGCACGGTCGTGGAGTCCAGGCAGACAACGGTCCAGTCGACCGCACCGACCGCGTCCGAGTGCTGCTGGGCGTGGGCTAGGAGGCGGTCCCAAGTGCCGTCGGCGGACCAGCAGCGGAAACGTTCACAGACCGTCTTCCACGGGCCATACCGCTCGGGCAGGTCCCACAAGGCAGCCCCGGTGGACAGTTTCCACAGGATCCCGTTGACCACCTGCCGGCACCCCGCGCCGGACGACCCATCCGTGGCGGAGCCAGCAACGGCTCGATCACCGCACACGACTCATCAGTCAGCTCATGACGACGCACGACGAACAGACCAAGACCACAGCACTTTGCGGGCACGACCTAGGCGGACAACCCAAGTCGAGGGGCAGCGTCGTGCACGCCTCGCTCCGGGCCTGCCAGCCTGATGTCTCCGAACCGGCGTGAAGAGCGACCGGTTCTCAGCTCCTGCCGCGACTCTCCATGGGGACAGCTCGACGACCGCAAACGAGCGCCAGTCCGTCACACTGTGATGGCCCAGCAGGTCGGCCGCGACCACCCGGCAGGTGCTGCCAAAGCGCAGCTCCTGCCGGGTACTCACCTTGCTCGGCTGTCGGCAACTGCGTACCCATTGGTCCCCCGATCATCAGTGCTCTGTCCGCGATGCCGGAATCGATCACAGCCGGTAGTGCCAGTAGTGCGTCGCCCGTCAGCCCTCGGATACGTGCTCGTGCTGCAGCCCCCGACTGACGCCCCCTATCTCAAGAATCCGGATCGTCCAACTCGCCCTTTCTCCGGAATCTCGTCCTGTCATCGCCCCACACACGACAGGAGTCGACCCATGCCGGAGCCGCGCGCAGCATCCCAGACCGCCTTCTTGACCCTCCCCAGGGCTGCCGAGTACCTCGGTATCTCACCCAACACGTTGTACGTCTGGCGACACCGCCGACAGGGACCTCCCAGCTTCCGCATGGGACGGCGCGTGATGTACCGGATCACGGCGCTCGACGAGTGGGTCCGCGATCAGGAACGAGCGGACTCCCGCTCCAACCGCGCCCTTGCCCCGCTGAACCGGAAGCCGCAACGGCGCTCGAAAGCCGTGAAGTAGCGCGGTGACTTACGCGTCCCGTCTCCCCCGAGAAGAAGTGCTCCGCACGGGGATTGGATCGTGCCGCAGATCGCGTTGGCACCGACCAGCTCATGATCACGCACCACTGGAGGGCCCCATCATGGCGGGTTACATAGAAGACCGATGGCTGAAGAAGCGTCCCGACAAGCTGACCGGGAAGTGGGAGCGGACCGCGATCTACGGCACCGGGAAGCGCTACCGGGTGAAGGGGATTCCCGGCATCCAGGACCGGTCGTTCCACACGAGCGAGGACGCGAAGCAGTGGCTCGCCAGCGCCAAGACGGACTCCAGCCGTGGCGAGTTCGTCGATCCCCGCAAGGGTGAGATCCTTCTCGCCGACTACATCGTCGAGCACTGGTGGGCGGGCCGTTCCGACGAGCCCTCAACGGCGGACCCGATGCGCAGCCGCATCTGGAACCACATCATCCCGTTGGTGGGCGACTACGCCCTGCGTGAGATCGACGCTTCCGCTCTGCGGACCTTCGCGGCAGCACTGCTCACGAGGGTCGAGGAGTCGACGGCCGAGGTGATCTGGGGACACCTGTCCTCGATCCTCGGCAGCGCCGTCGACGATCAGCGTCTGCTGCGCAACCCGATGAAGGTGAAGAACAGCGTCAAGCCCCCACGAGCGATCGACAGCAAGGCCAAGGCGTGGACACGTGAGGTCGTCGATGCCGTCCGCGCGGGGCTGCAAGACCGCTACCAGATCGCGGTCGATCTCGGCATCGGCCTCGGGCTGCGCCAAGGCGAAGCATTCGGTCTCGCCGAAAAGGACTTCGACTTCGCAGCTGGAGTCGTCCACGTCCGCCGCCAGCTCAGGTGGGACATCAAGGGGCGCCCCTACTTCTCGCTCCCCAAGGGGCGCAAGACCCGCGAAGTCCCCCTGCCGGCCCATCTCGCGCTCCGGGCCCGAGATCACTTTCGCAGGTTCCCGTCGACTCCCTGCACGCTGCCCTGGCGGAGCCCGGAAACCCCCACCACCGCCCTCGAAGAGCGCCAGCGGAAGCCGATCACGGTCGACCTGATCCTCACCTCGTCGCACGGCAACCGCATCTACTACCGCACCTGGAACGACCGCAGCTGGAAGCGTGCGCTCGCCGCCGCCGGGCTGATCAAGCCCGTGGGCTAGAAGGTGCGGCACGACGGCAACCGGATCCGCCGGGTCCCGCGTTATACCGCCCCACGCGAGGACATGTTCCACGTCCTCCGCCACACTTACGCGAGCGTGCAGCTGGAGGCTGGCGAATCGGTCGTCAGCCTGTCCAAATGGCTCGGGCACTCGACACCGAAGGTCACACTCGACCACTACGCTCACTTCATGCCCGGTGCGGGTCAGCGAGGGCTCGCCGCAATGGACGCCTGGCTGCGGGACCCCTCCCGGCCGAAAGTTCCTGAGAAGTCCCTACAGGCGTGGACCGCGCCTCGAGTACCCTCGAACGTGCAGGTCAAGGGCATAGTGCGCCAGGGGGCGGACATGTCGGTCAAGTACAAGGAGACGGCGCGGGGCGGGCTGGCGGTGAACATCATCGAGTGCTGACCCGGCGGGAGCGATGGCGCGGGCACGGCTGGGGCCCGGGACGCGGGTGTCTCACATGATGACACCCGCTTTCCGAAAAACAAGACGGCTGAGATCGTTGCAGTCTCCATGTTTCGCACGTGAAAGACCGAGCAATGCCCGCACCAGCACCCGGTTCAGCCCAGACCCCCGTCAATCCCCGGTCGCGGGTCCTCATCGCCAGCCTCATCGGCACGACGATCGAGTTCTACGACTTCTACATCTACGCGACCGCCGCCGTACTGGTCTTCCCCGCGCTGTTCTTCCCCAGCAGCGACCCGACCACGGCCCTGCTGTCGTCCTTCGCCGTCTTCGGCGCCGCGATGGTCGCCCGGCCGATCGGCGCCGTCTTCTTCGGGCACCTCGGTGACCGGCTCGGCCGCAAGAAGACGCTGGTGGTCTCCCTCCTCACCATGGGCATCGCCACCTTCCTCATCGGCGTACTGCCCACCTACGCGCAGGCCGGCTGGATCGCCACCGGGCTGCTGGTGCTGATGCGCCTCGCCCAGGGCTTCGCGCTCGGCGGCGAGTGGAGCGGTGCGGCGCTGGTCGCGACCGAGAACGCCCCGCGCGGCAAGCGCGCCCTGTACGGCACCTTCCCGCAGCTCGGCGCTCCGCTCGGCTTCATCATCGGCAACGGCCTGTTCCTGATCATCGGCGCGCTGCTGCCGTCCGCGGCCGGCGCCGATCCCACCCAGCCGTCCGAGGCCTTCACCAGCTGGGGCTGGCGCATCCCGTTCCTGTTCTCGGCCGTGATGGTCGCGATCGGCCTGTGGGTGCGCTCGCGGCTGGTGGAGTCGGCGGTGTTCACCAAGACCCAGGAGACCGGGAAGGTGCGCAAGCTGCCGCTGGCCACCGTGGTCCAGGGCCACTGGAAGCAGCTGATCCTCGGCACCTTCATCATGCTGGCGACGTACGTGCTCTTCTACCTGATGACCACGTTCTCGCTGAGCTACGGCCGCACCGCCGAGGACGCCGACGTGCCCGGGCTCGGCTACGGCTACACCACCTTCGTCCTGATGATGATCTTCGGCGTGCTGTTCTTCGCCGTCTTCACCCTGGTCTCCGGCCCGCTCGCGGACAAGTACGGGCGGCGCGCCACCCTGATCTGGATCACCGCCGCGATCGTGGTCTTCGGCCTGGTCTGGGTGCCGTTGATCGGCCTCGGCACGCTCGGCGTGGTGCTGTGGCTGGTGCTCGGCTTCACGCTGATGGGCATGACCTTCGGCCCGATGGGCGCGCTGCTGCCCGAGCTGTTCCCGACCAGCGTGCGCTACACCGGTTCCGGCATCTCGTACAACGTCAGCTCGATCCTCGGCGCGGCCGTCGCGCCGTTCATCGCGGTGGCGCTGTGGGAGGCCGGGGACGGCTCGCCGTGGCTGGTCGGCGTCTACCTCTCCGCCATGGCCGTGCTGACGCTGGTCGCGCTGCTGCTCGGCAAGGAGACCAAGGACGTCTTGCTGGACGAGGGCGAGGCAGCACCGGCCGCCGAGGACGCCCCGGCGGCCCCGGTCACCACCTCCGCCCCCTGATCCGACCGGCGTTCACCACCGCCGTACGCCGAGCGCCCACGCGCCCGGCGTACGGCCGCCGCCCACCGGGCATAACAACAACCTCCGCCCCGAGGGCGCTTCGGCCCCACCGGCATCCGAGGGAGTCCGCATGCTGCGCGGCATCGACGTCAGCTCGTACCAGTCCTCCAGCTACGACACGGACGGCCTTTCCTTCGTCTTCATCAAGGCGACGGAGGGCCGTTCGTACGTCAACCCCAAACTCGCGGCCCAGACCGAACGCGGCCGCGACGCCGGGCTGGTCGTCGGCTTCTACCACTTCCTGTGGCCCGGCAACCTGACCGCGCAGGCCGAGTACTTCGTCTCCAAGGCGCCCGAGCGGAAGGGCGACATCCTCGCCGTCGACTGGGAGACGACGGGCGAGGGCACCCACGCGAGCAACTCGGAGAAGGACCGGTTCATCCGGAAGGTGAGAGAGCTACGGCCGAACAATCGGGTCATTCTCTATGCGAACAGGCACTTCTGGCTGAACGTCGACACGACCTCGTACGCCGGTGACGGCCTCTGGATCGCCGACTACGTGTCGGCCGGCAAGCCCCGCATCCGGGCCAAGTGGCGCTTCCACCAGTACACCGACGACCCGGTCGACACGAACGTGGCGGACTTCGGCAGCAAGGCCGCGCTGAGGGAATGGGCCCAGGGGGCTTAGCCGGGCTCAGCCCCCTCCCGGCGCCTGCCTAGCCCCTGAACGCCGCCGGACGCTCCGGCGACGCCTCCGCCAGGGCCTTGGTGACGCCCTCGACGCCCGCGCGCAGGCCGTAGACCGGGGTGTCGGGCTGCTGGCGCCAGGACTCGTCGATGCCGCCGGCGTCGACGGTGTCGAAGCCCAGTTCGTCGATGAGGGCCCGCACCTTGGCCTTGGCCGCCTCGTCGTCGCCGGCGACCGGCAGCGCCATGCGGCCGGGGTCGCCGGCCGGGCGCGGGCGGTCCAGGATGTCCTGGGCGTACGTGCCGTTGAACGCCTTGATCACGGGGTGGCCGAGGTGGTCCTCGACCCAGCGGCTCTCGGTGCGGCCCTCGTCCTCGATGGCGGCGATGCGCCCGTCGCGCTGCTGCGGGTAGTAGTTGTTGGTGTCGATGACCGCCACGCCGTCGGCGGCGCCGTCGAGGATGCCGGAGGGCAGGCCGGGGACCGCCTTCAGCGGGACCGTGACGACCACGACCTCGGCGCCCCGGGCCGCCTCCTCGGCTCGCACCGGGGTGGCGCCGGTCTCCTCGGCCAGCGCGGTGAGCGTGTGCGGTCCGCGGGAGTTGGCGACGGAGACGTCGTGCCCGAGCGCGGTCAGCCGCCGGGTGAGGTTGCCGCCGATGTTGCCCGCGCCGATGATGCCGATCTTCATGATGCCGACTCGCCTTGCCTTTCGGGGGTCGTGTCCTGCGGAACCCGGCGGCACGCGCCGGTGATCAGCGGTAACCCCCGGACGGCGCGGGCTATTCCAGCGAGTCCGGACATACCGAGGGGCGCCCGCCCGGTGACCGGACAGGCGCCCCTCGCGGCGTCGCTACTTGTTCAGGTGCGCCCAGAACTCGTCGAACGACAGCACCTTGTCGCCGTCCAGGTCGCGGCCGGCGATGATCGCCTCGGCCACCGACTCGGTGACGTTCCAGTCGCCGCCCTGGGCCAGCGCGGTCTTGAACTCGGCCGCGGTGATGAAGCCGTCACCGTCCGTGTCGATCCGCTCGAACTGCTTGCGTGCTTCCTCGATGTCCGCCACCGGTCCGCCCCTCATTTCCGTGCTCTGCTCGTCCTGTGGACGCGTCTGACGCAGGTCAGATTAGCTGCCCGTGCGAGCGCCCAGTGCGGCGACCACCCACCCGAACTGCTCCTCGTAGGCGGACGGCGGCTCCACGCCGTTCACGATCGCCGACAGCTCCCGGTAGCGCACGAGGCGGGCGCTCGTCATCGAGGTGAGGCGTTCGCGTACGACGGCCGGGTCGGCGTCGCCGATGAGCGCGCGCAGGATGCCGGCGGCCTGCGGCGAGTCGGGCACGACGCCCTCCCGCAGCGCGTCGCCCGCGAGCCGGACCAGACGGCTCACGAACCACAGGGAGGAGCCGGTGGGCACGTCCGCTCCCCGGTCCGCCGCGTTGGACTCGATCATCCGGCGCATCGTCGCCCGGAACTCCGGGTCCTGGATCAGCTCGGCCAGCTCCACCCAGGCGTCCACCTGCTCGGGGGTGGGATCGTCGGGCAGGTTTGCCGCGGCGAAGCGCAGACGGGTGCGGATGTCGGGGTCGGCGGTGTCGATGCCCTCGAAGACCTCCGCCATGAAGTCGTCGATGATGCGCCGTCGTTCGGCGGCGGACAGTCGTGCCAGCTTGTTCATCAGGGTCGTCTCCTTCGCGGTCGAGCCGCGTCTCGCCACGGTCGACAGCACCGCGCGGGTCACCCGCAGCGACCGGATCTGCGCGTCCAGCGCGCTCACGTGGGCCGCCGCCACCTGCGCGACCGTCTCCTCGCCGGCCAGCACGCGGCGCACGGCGTCCAGGCCGAGGCCGAGTTCGCGCAGGGTGCGGATCAGCTCCAGCCGGGCGACGGAAGCGCTGTCGTAGAGGCGGTAGCCGCCCGTGGAGCGGGCCACCGGGGGCAGGGCGCCCTCGTCGGACCAGTAGCGGATGGTGCGCACCGTCAGTCCGGTGGCGCGGGCCAGCTCGCCGATGGTCATCAGGGCGGTGCCGTCGTCGTTCACGTGTGTGAGCCTGGGCCTTCCAGTGGGTGGAGACTCAAGGAGCGCGGTGTGGCGGAGAGCCTGCGGGACATTCTGGAGGCGGCGGGGCGGGGAGTCTTCCCGGTGGCGGACGGCGGGATCACCGTGGTGCCGCAGCACGGCGACCGGGACGCGGGGGTGATCGCGTTCACGGCGCACTCGGTCGTCTTCACGGACGAGCCGGAGGGGTGGGTGCGCGAGACGCTGGGAGCGCTGGGGTGTGACCCGCTCGCCGCGGCCATGAATCCCCGGTTCCTGAGCGCCTTCGGGGAGCGGGCCGGGCGGGTCACCGACACGGTCGACGTGCTGCTGACCGGGGCTCCGCTGCCGGGCCGGCCGGAGGCGGTGCTGGAGGAGGTCGCCGACCCCGGACATCCCCGGGTGGTCTCGGCGGGCGGGCGGCGCGACGAGGTGCGGGTGTGGGCTGCGGACGGCGGGGAGCTGGTGCTGGGCCGCGGGATCGCCGGGCGGCTGGAGGTCGCGGTGGAGGTGGCGGCGGGGGCCCGGCGCCGGGGGCTGGGCCGGCGCCTGGCGACGGCGGCGCGGCGGCTGGCCGGGGGCGAGCCGGTGTGGGCGCAGGTCGCGGCGGGGAACGCCCGCAGTCTGCGGGCGTTCCAGGCGGCGGGTTACCGGCCGGTGGGGTCGGAGGCGCTGTTCCTCCGCCCCTGAGATGCCCGGTGCCCGGGTCAGTGCCAGGGCTTGTAGTGCGGGTTGCTCTCGCACTCGCTCATGATCTCGGTCTTGGTCTGCCGGTCGACCGGGCAGACGCCGATGACGTACTGCCGCTTGATGCCGCCGGGGAAGGCGACCTCGACCTGGTCGGCCCACTTGTGGGTGTCGCCGATGGTCTTGTTGACGTCGATGCCGCCGGGGGCGTCGATGTAGTAGTTGTAGCCGGACTTGTACCAGGTCTTGTAGAGGTCGTGGTCGTAGGTGGTCGAGACGTACGGCGAGGGCTGGTTGACGAGGACGTACCTCTCGACGTCGTACTGGCCGTCGGTGACGTCCTTGGCGTGGAAGCCCTCCTCGAAGACGACCTGCGGGCCGCGGCTGTCGCTGCGGTAGAGGGTGCCGCAGGTGGTGCGCCAGACCGGCTCCGGCGTGATGCGGTCGAGGTCCACGTCGGGGTCGGCAGCGGCCTTGAGCTTGTCGTCGAACTGGGGGCAGGCGGCGGCCTTCGCGGCGGGTGCCGTCGGCGCGGCCGTGGTGCCGGGGGCCGTGGCGGCCGTGGTGGCGAGGACGGCGGAGAGGGACAGGACGGCGGCGGCGCCCCTGCGGCGCAGGCGAGTGGTGAACATGGGCTTACGATCCCGGGTTCCCAGCGGCAGGCTCCGGATCTTCACCCGTAGGCGGCGTGTCCGCCGAACCTCCTTGCCACCGGCCCGAGATGGGCCCTCACCGGTCGACCACCCGCATCTCGAACCAGGTCGTCTTGCCGCGCGGCAGCAGGTCGACACCCCAGCGGTCGGACAGCTTGTCGACGAGGAAGAGGCCGCGTCCGCTGACGTCCGTGTCCTGCACCGGCATCAGGCAGGGCAGCCCCCTGGAGGGGTCGCGGACCTCGACGCGGATCCAGCCCGGGCGGCGGCGCATGTGGAGGCCGAAGACGCGGGCTCCGGTGTGCCGCACCGCGTTGCCCACCAGCTCGGACACGAGCAGGACGGTGTCCTCCGTGACCCGGGGGCCCACCTGCCACTGACGCAGGGCGATGACCTGGGCCAGTCGGCGGGCGGTGGCGGCGGACTCGGGGCGGGACGGTAACGGAACTTCGCGCTCCGTGGGATTGCCGAACAACTCCAGCGCCTTGAGCGCGTGTTCGTCCTCGACCGCCGGCGACCAGCGCGCCGCGGTCGCACGTCCGGCTCCCCGCGGCTGTTCCGTACCCTCCAGCCCCGCCATGCCCCCATCATGGCCGCCCCCGGGGGGCTCCGGGGGCGTTCCCGGGGAATACACTCCCGCCGGGGGCCGGCCCGACGACGGTCGATCGGCATATGCCGCAGGCAGTTCGGGGCCGCGAACAGCCTCGCTGACCTGCACGGACGGCTCGGCCCGGGACAAGCGACGGACTCCCTCGACAAGACGCGCTTAATGGTGCGTTAAGGCTCCCATAAACCGCCCCATCGAGGGACCCGGATGAGACACCGCGTCAATTGCAAGTGGACGGGCCGGACTTCGGGCGACGGAGGTGCGGGCGTCGGCTAGAGGAACTTCGCCTTCCCCGGTCCCTCTTCCACGAAGCTGCGCATCCCGCGTTCGCGGTCCTCGGTCGCGAACAGACCCGCGAACCAGTTCCGCTCGACGGCGAGACCGGTGTCGATGTCCGTCTCCAGTCCGGTGTCGATCGCCTCCTTCGCCGCGCGCAGCGCGATGGCGGGGCCCTTGGCGAGCCGGGCGGCCCAGGCGTGCGCCTGCTCGTAGACCTCGCCGGCCGGTACGACGCGGTCCACCAGGCCGAGCGCCAGCGCCTCGTCGGCCTTCACCTGCCGGCCGGTGAAGATGAGGTCCTTGGCCTTGGAGGGGCCGATCAGCCGGGACAGCCGCTGGGTGCCGCCCGCGCCGGGGATCAGGCCGAGCAGGATCTCGGGCTGGCCGAGCTTGGCGTTCTGGCCGGCGATGCGGAAGTCGGCGCAGAGGGCGAGCTCGCAGCCGCCGCCGAGGGCGTACCCGGTGACCGCCGCGACCACCGGCTTGGGGATGCGGGCCACGGCCGTGAAGGAGTCCTGCAGGGCCCGGGACCGCGCGATCATCGCCGCGTGGTCCATCACCTGCATCTCCTTGATGTCCGCACCCGCCGCGAACACCTTCTCGCCGCCGTGGACGACGACGGCGCGCACGTCGTCGCGGCGCGTGACCTCCTCGGCGAGCTCCTTGAGCCGGTCCTGGGTGGCGACGTCCAGTGCGTTCATGGGCGGGCGGTCCAGGCGCAGCGTGCCGACGCCGTCCGCGACTTCCAGATGTACGGTCATGCTCCGCAGGTTAGCGGTCGTTCACGTGCTGTGGCAGTCGGCCCCCGGAGGCCATGTCACCGGCCCGCTGCTTTCAGCAGCAGCACCGTCCGCCCCGGCACCGTGATCTCCGCCCCCGCCGGGTACGCGGTGTCCGGCGCCTCGGCCTGCTCCTCCCGGCCGGTGTCGACGACCACCTCGTACCGCCTTGCCCACGGGGGACCCGGCAGGACGAAACCGGCCGGTTCCCCGCCCGCGTGCAGGACGGCCAGGAAGCTGTCGTCGACGACCTGGTCGCCGCGCTCGTCCCGGCCCGGGATGTCCCGTCCGGACAGGTACATGCCGACGGTGGCGGCGGGAGCGTACCAGTCCCGTTCCGTCATCTCCGTGCCGCCCGGGGTGAACCAGGCCAGGTCGCGCAGGCCGTCCGCGGAGTGCGCGCGCCCGGAGAAGAAGGCCCGGCGGCGCAGCACCGGGTGCCGGTGGCGCAGTCTGATCAGGCGGGAGACCAGGTCGAGCAACGGCCGCCACTGAGGGTCGTCCCGCAGGCTCCAGTCCACCCAGCTCGTCTCGTTGTCCTGGCAGTAGGCGTTGTTGCCGCCGCGCTGGGTGCGGCCCATCTCGTCGCCCGCGACCAGCATCGGCACCCCGGTCGACAACAGCAGCGTGGTCAGCAGGTTGCGCAGTTGGCGGCGGCGCAGCGCCCGGATGCCGGGGTCGTCCGTCTCGCCCTCCGTGCCGCAGTTCCAGGACCGGTTGTCGTCCGTGCCGTCCCGGTTGCCCTCGCCGTTGGCCTCGTTGTGCTTGCGCTCGTACGACACCAGGTCGCGCAGCGTGAAGCCGTCGTGCGCGGTGACGAAGTTGACCGAGGCGTACGGGCGCCGCCCGCCCCAGGCGTACAGGTCGCTGGAGCCCGACAGGCGGTACCCCATCTCCCGCACGTCCGGCAGCGCGTGCCGCCAGAAGTCCCGGACCGCGTCCCGGTACCGGTCGTTCCACTCCGTCCACAGCGGCGGGAAGGCGCCCACCCGGTAGCCGCCCGAGCCCACGTCCCACGGCTCGGCGATCAGCTTCACCCGGCGCAGCACCGGGTCCTGCGCGATCACCGCGAGGAACGGGGAGAGCATGTCGACGTCGTGCATCGAGCGGGCCAGCGCCGCCGCCAGGTCGAAGCGGAAGCCGTCCACGCCCATCTCCGTGACCCAGTACCGCAGCGAGTCGGTGATCAGGCGCAGTACCTGCGGCTGGACGACGTGCAGGGTGTTGCCGCAGCCGGTGTAGTCGGCGTAGCGGCGGGCGTCGGTCTGGAGGCGGTAGTAGCCGCGATTGTCGATGCCCTTCAGCGAGAGCGTCGGGCCCAGCTCGCCCGCCTCCGCCGTGTGGTTGTAGACCACGTCGAGGATGACCTCGATGCCGGCCGCGTGCAGCGCGCGCACCATCCGCTTGAACTCGCCGACCTGCTCGCCGGTGGTGCCGGAGGCGGCGTAGGCGGCGTGCGGGGCGAAGTAGCCGACCGAGTTGTAGCCCCAGTAGTTGTTCAGCCCGCGCTCCAGCAGGTGGCTCTCGTGCGCGAACTGGTGCACCGGCAGCAGCTCCACCGCCGTCACGCCCAGCCGCCTCAGGTGCGCGACCGCCGCCGGGTGCGCCAGGCCCGCGTAGGTGCCGCGCAGCTCGGGCGGGATGTCCGGGTGGAGCCTGGTGAAACCGCGCACGTGCAGCTCGTAGATGACCGAGTCCGCCCACGGCGTCTTGGGCCGGCGGTCGTCCGACCAGTCGTCGTCGTCATGGACCACGACCCCCTTCGGGACGTACGGCGCCGAGTCCCGGTCGTCGCGCACGGTGTCCGCCACGTGCTGCTCCGGCCAGTCCCGCACGTGCCCGTACACCTCGGCGGGCAGGGAGAAGTCACCGTCCACCGCACGCGCGTACGGGTCGAGCAGGAGCTTCGCCGGGTTCCAGCGGGCGCCCGTCCACGGGTCCCAGCGGCCGTGCACCCGGTAGCCGTAGCGCTGTCCGGGCCGCACGCCGGGCACGAAGCCGTGCCAGATCTCGTGGGTCAGCTCGGTCAGCCGCACCCGGCTCTCCGTGCCGTCGGGGCCTCGTTCGTCGAACAGACACAGCTCCACCGCCTCCGCCCCGCCCGCCCACAGCGCGAAGTTCGTCCCCGCCACCCCGTCCGGGCCGGTCCGGAACCGGGCACCCAGCGGCACCGGTGCCCCCGGCCACGCCGGCACGGCGGGCGGCGGCGCGGCCCGCCGTGCGCCGTTCACCACGACGGCGGGGCGCGCGGGCCCGTCCCCGGCGGCCGGTTCCCCGGCCACCGCCTCCTGCTCGGCTGCGCTGGACACCTGTCAGCCTCCCGCGGCTCGTGGTCCTCCCCACAGTTCTGCCCACCGCATGGCTCGCACTCACGTTTCCCCAGGGCGGACCGGTCGTTACGGGTGGATGTGAGGCACGTACATGGGCGCGCACGGCGCGCGGCGACCGTCTGGGCCGCCGTACTGACATGGGCAGGACTGCTGGCCGGGGCCGCCGGATGCACCTCCGACGGCGGCGGCATCGGCTCGGACATCGGCGAGATGCTCGGCAAACCACCCGCCGCGGAGGACGTCATCCGCATCACCCCGGACGACGGCAGCAAGAGCGTCCGGCCCGAGGAGAAGAAGCTGTCGGTGCGGGTGCCGGACGGCCGCCTGGAGTCGGTGAAGGTCGTCAAGTCGCAGGACGCGCGGGAGACGGAGGTGCCCGGCCGGATCTCCGGGGACGGACTGCGCTGGGAACCCGACGACGAGCGGCTGGCCCTGGCCGCCAAGTACACCGTCGACGCGGTCGCCCTGGACGGCCACGGCCGCCGCTCCGCCCGGCACGCCACCTTCACCACCTACGTCCCCGACGAGCGTTTCATCGCCTACTTCGCCCCCGAGAACCGCTCCGTCGTCGGCACCGGCATGATCGTTTCGCTGCAGTTCAGCGACGAGATCACCGACCGCGCCGCCGTCGAACGCGCCGTCGAGGTGACCGCGAAGCCCGCCGTCGAGGTCCGCCCCCACTGGTTCGGCAACGACCGCCTCGACTTCCGCCCCGAGAAATACTGGAAACCCGGTACCGAGGTCACCGTCGGCCTCGACCTGCGCGACGTCGAGGGCGCGCCGGGTGTCTACGGGCTCCAGCACAAGACGTTCTCCTTCACCGTCGGCCGCAGCCAGGTCTCCCTGGTCGACGCGGCTGAGCGGACCATGGAGGTCCGGCGGGACGGCACCCTGCTGACCACCGTGCCGATCACCGCGGGGGCCCCGACGACCCCGACGTACAACGGCAAGATGGTCATCACCGAGATGCTCGACGTCACCCGCATGAACAGCCGCACGGTCGGCTTCGGCGGCGAGTACGACATCCCCGACGTCCCGCACGCGATCCGTCTGACCAGCTCCGGCACCTTCCTGCACGGCAACTACTGGGCGCCCGCCGACACCTTCGGCCGGGCCAACGTCAGCCACGGCTGCGTCGGCCTGCGCGACGTCAAGGGCGGCGGGTCCGACACCCCGGCGGGCTGGTTCTTCGACCGCAGCCTCATCGGCGACGTCGTCGAGGTGGTCAACAGCAAGGACAAGACGGTCGCCCCCGACAACGGTCTGGGCGGCTGGAACATGAAGTGGAAGAAGTGGAAAGCGGGCAGCGCGGTGAAGTGACCCCGGCGCGCCCCCGCCGGGTGTCAGCCAACTCGGTACGGAACGGTGACATTTCCCCTGTCCCCTGAGCCGCTGGCCTGCGGTTACGATGCGCCCGTGCGCGTCGGCGCACTGGGGCGCGGGCCGGTTCGGGCCCGGCGAGGGGAGACAAGTTGAACGTGCGTCCGATATCGGGGGCGTCGCCGGCGGGTGCCCGGGGGCGGGGCGGCAGGGGACGCGGCAGGGCACTGCCGGCGCTGGCACTGGGCGTGCTGCTGACACTCACCGCCTGCGGCGGGCCGGGTTCCGGTGCCGGGGCGGGCGGCGACGGCAAGAACGCCAAGGACTCCACGGCGGCACAGAGCAAGCAGTCCGAGGCCGTCGTCAGCATCACGCCCGAGGACGGGGCCAAGGCCGTCGACACCAGCGGCGCCCTGAAGATAGCCGCCGCCCAGGGCAAGCTGACCGAGGTCGTCGTCAAGGACGCCGAGGGTGCGAAGGTCGAGGGGAAGATATCCGGGGACGGCGCCACCTGGACGCCGTCCACCCACCTGGCCGCGGCCACCACGTACACCGTGCACGCGGTCGCCAAGGACTCCGCGGGCCGCACCGCCGCCGAGGACTCCCGCTTCACCACCCTGACGCCCGAGAACACCTTCATCGGCCACTTCACCCCCGAGGACGGCTCGAAGGTCGGCGTCGGCATGCCGTTCTCGATCCGCTTCACCCGGGGCATCACCAACCCCGAGGACGTCGAGAAGGCCATCCGCATCAAGACCGAGCCGGCCGTCGAGGTCGAGGGCCACTGGTTCGGCAACGACCGCCTCGACTTCCGCCCGGAGAAGTACTGGAAGGCCGGCACCAAGGTCACCGTCGACCTCGGCCTCGACGGCGTCGAGGGCCGCGACGGCGTCTACGGCGAGCAGGACAAGACCGTCTCCTTCACCGTCGGCCGCAGCCAGGTCTCCGTGGTCGACGCCAAGAAGCTCACCATGAAGGTCGTGCGGGACGGCAAGACGATCAAGACCGTCCCGGTCACCACCGGCGCGCCCGGCTACGAGACCTGGAACGGCCAGATGGTCATCACCGAGCGGCTCCCCGTGACCCGCATGAACGGCGCCACCGTCGGCTACGGCGGCGAGTACGACATCAAGGACGTCCCGCACGCCATGCGCCTGTCCACCTCCGGCACCTTCATCCACGGCAACTACTGGGGCGGCGACGCCTTCGGCAACCGCAACTCCAGCCACGGTTGCATAGGCCTGCGCGACGTGCGCGGCGGCTGGGACGGGAAGGCGCCGGGCTCCTGGTTCTTCGAGAACTCGATGATCGGCGACGTGGTCGTGGTGAAGAACAGCAACGACGCGACCATCGCCCCGGACAACGGCCTCAACGGCTGGAACATGTCCTGGGAGAAGTGGAAGGCCTGATCCGAGGCGCGGCGGCACAAGTATGTGCGGTTCAGTGGCCGCCGTGTTGTTGAACTGCGGTGCGGTTGGCCCTCGGTATCTTCTTGCTGGTGTGCAACTCACACGAGCCACCAGCAAGAGAAGGTCAACACATTGTCACAACCAGCCATCAGCCGCCGCGCTTTCCTGGGGGCGGCAGCGGTTCTGTCACTGGCCGGGTGCACCAAGGAGGGCGCGTCCGCGTCCCCCACCTTCACCACTGCGGGAAAAGGGCCCGCCTCTTCCGTCTCCCCCTCGGCCACCCCCGCGAACAGGCGGCACGAGAGACTCGTTCAGCTCGAGCGGGAATTCGACGCACGGCTCGGGGTTTACGCCCTCGCCACCGGCACCGGCCGTGTCATCGCCCACCGGGCGGACGAGCGGTTCGCGTTCTGTTCGACGTTCAAGGGGCTGGCGGCGGCAGCAGTCCTTGACCGCAATCCGATCTCGCATCTCGGTAAGCTCGTCAGCTACACCAGTAAAGAGCTCATGCCGCACTCCCCGCTCACCCGGGAGAACGTGGACAAAGGAATGACCATCCGCCAGTTGTGCGATGCGGCGGTCCGCTACAGCGACGGCACGGCCGGAAATCTCCTTGTCCGGGAGCTGGGCGGTCCGGGAGAGATCACGGCGTACGCGCGCAGCCTCGGCGACACGGTGACTCGCATGGACCGCGTCGAGCCGGAGATCACGCAGGCCGTACCGAACGATCCCCGGGACACGTCCTCCCCCAGGGCCATGGGCAGCGATTACCGGAAGATCCTCCTGGGGAACGCCCTGTCGACCGACAAACGGGCCTTTCTCCGTGATCTCATGGAACGCAACACCACCGGGGACCAGCGCGTCCGGGCCGGTCTGCCGAAGGGGTGGCGGGTGGCCGACAAGACCGGGACCGGTCAGTACGGCACACTCAACGACATCGCCGTCGTATGGCCCCCGGGAACCGAGCCACTGATCATCGCGATCATGTCCAGCAAGGCCGCACAGGACGCCGAACGGGACCAGGCCCTGCTCGCCGAGACTGCCGCGTACGTGGCGAGAACGCTGCTCTGACCACACCCTTCCCTCCTCGGCCCTCTCACCGGCGTCACTCCGCGGGAGAGGGCCGACGCCACGACAACGTTGTGCCGGAGCCCTACGCCGGAGCGCCGGACAGAGCCTTCTCGTCCTGACGAAGGATGGCCTGCATGGCGGTCGTCATCCTCTCCCCCGGGCTGATCCCGATCTGCTCCCGCAGGATTTCCTTCGCCCGGTGGAAGACCTGGATCGCGTCGGTCTGCCGGCCCTCCGCGTAGTAGGCCCTCATGAGGCTGACGTACAGGTCCTCCCGGTAGGGGTCGCGGTGGACCAGGTCCGACAGCCGTGCGATGGCGTCGCTGTAGTGCCCGAGACCGAAGTCGACCAGGGCACGCAGTTCGGCCGCCGCCGTCCGCTCCTCTTCCAGGGACTTCGCCGTCACGTGCAGCCGACTGGAGGTGACGTCGGCGAAGGCCGAGCCCTTCCACCGGCTCAGCGCGCCGTCGAGCAGCTCGGACGCGTCCTCGAACCTTCCTTGCTTGTGTGCTTCGCGAGCGCTGCGCACGGTCTCCCGGAAGGCGAAGAGGTCGACAGACGCCGGCGGCACCCGCAACTCGTAGCCGCGGTCGTTCGAGCCGAGGGCATCACGGCCGACCCCGGCCTCCCCCAACGCGGTACGGATCATCCAGGCGGTGGTTTGCAGCTGCCCCGAGACGGTGACCGGCGGCTCGTCGCCCCAGGAGTCCTCGATGATCGTTTCCTTGGAGATGACCTGGTTGGGTCTCAAGGCCAGCGAGGCGAAGAAGCGGCGCTGCCGCTGTCCCCGGATCGGTATCCGTGCCGGTCCCTTCAGGAGAGTAACCGGCCCCAGAAGCTGGATCGTCACACCGTTCCAAGTGTTCACTGAGGTTCCCCCTTGTGAAATCATGCCGTTTCCGTTTTTGACGGCTACGCGGACAGGGCGGCGTCGAACATCGGATGGCGTGCAGGACTTTCTGGCCAGAAAATTACCCCCCGTAATCGGGCGAAATATTCGCCCGTGGGAGGAACGGTCCGGCAGCTTTCGCCTGCTGTGGCCTTCCATGGGGAGTTGTGGCTTGACAACCGATTCACCCGCGGAAGGTGGCACGGCATCAGAACCTGTGCCCTTGCCTACCTCCTTCTGTCGAGCACGGCTTCAGGGCATGCGTCGGCAGGCCGCCCAACGCGTCGAAGGCTCCGGCCGGGAGCTCATACCCTCCGAGACCTGGCCGGCAGCCTCCATGACAAAGATTTTGCTCACACACCTCAGATTAATCACATGTATCAGCCGGTGTCTCCCCCCGGCGGGGGCGCTTTCAAGACAGCGGAAGAGCGAGCCGTGTCCGACAAGCGAGGGACTGTGCCGATCTCCGTGCCGAGTCGCCCCTGTCAGCTGCCCGCTTCGGCACGCGACGCGGCCTCCAGCTCCGGGTACACCGGGCAGCCGTAGGAAGGCTCAAAAGGTTCGAACACCTCCCAGCGAGACTCTTTCCTCAGGTGTTCCGCGAGAGCGTTGCCCCGGCTCCAGAAGTCGCCGGAGAGCATCAGCGCCATGTCCCGCCTCTCGATGGTCTCCGGCAGCTGGTCGTGATACTTCCCGAGATCGAAGTCGAACTCGTAAAAGGCATGGATGAGACGGAAGTAGGTGTCGTAGCCCGTTTTGTAGAAGGACTCGTAGGCGTCCCTCGCCGCATCCTCCAGGGACGGGTTCTCGATGGCCTCCAGAACCTTGCGCCCCGCCGTCCGACCGGTCACCATCGCAAGGAACACACCGCTCGAGAAGATGGGGTCGACGAAGCAGCCGGCGTCGCCCACCATGAACCAGCCGGGGCCCGTCACCTGGTTGGACAGATAGCAGTAGTCGGTCTCGACGCTGACCTCGGTGAGCGCCTCGGTGCCCTTCAGTCGCTCCACGATCCGCGGGATGCGGTTGCGGTGGTCCTCGAAGATCTCCTCGCGATCGCCCTGCCGGAACGTCTCCTTGCGCATCACCGTGCCGATGCTGATGGTGTCGTCCCGGATCGGGATCGCCCAGACCCAGCCCTCGCTGTGGTTGCCGATCTGGATGTCGCCCAGGCGGCCGGGGTTGACGTCCTCGTCGAGCCCCGTGTAGTGCCGGTAGGCCGCGACCATACGCAACTGGTCGACGCTGCGGCGCAGGCCGAAGGCGTGGGAGATCTTTCCGCTGCGCCCGCTGGCGTCCACGACATAGGTGGAACGGATCTCGTAGGGCTTTCCCTTGTAGCGGTAACGCACCCCGACCGCCCGGCCGTCCTCGAAGACGACCTCGTCGACGGTGGCGGGTATCAGCACGTCCGCGCCTGCCTCACGGGCGTGCTCCAGCAGAGCGTTGTCGAAGTGGGCGCGCTCCACCTGGAACGTCTGATGATGCCGTCCCGGCCCCTGGGTCGTGAAGTCGACCTGCCAGAAATCGCCGGCGGTATCGGTGAACTCCGCCCCCCGCTTCGGCACGTACCCGTTCTCGGAGAACTTCTCCAGCAGGCCCATCCGGTCGAGAAGTCCCGCCACGTACGGCAGCAGCGATTCGCCGATGTGGAACCGGGGAAACGCCGTCTTCTCCAGCAGGAGCACGGACCGGCCCTGAGAGGCGATCGTCGCCGCGGCGGTCGAACCGCCCGGTCCGCCGCCGATCACGATCGCGTCGTAACTCGCACGCAGTTTCTCACTCATGTCCTTGCCTCTCTTTTCCGGCCCGTCTTCCGCTACCGCTGGGACTGCTCGAGATCTCGCGGCGGCCCCTCGAGAGCGGAGGGATCGAGCACATTGTCTTCTTTCGAGATCAATTCGCGTGTGGATGCATTCTTCTCAAGACGTTCGGGCAAAGACCATCGATACAGCGGTATGGCCGTCGCTGTGGTGATCACGGCGACCAGTACCAGCATGGAGAAGACTTCCTGGGTAATCATATTCTGGGCCAGGCCGACGTTGATGAAGATGAGGATCATGAGCCCGCGGGCGTTCATCAGACCCCCGACCGCAAACGACTCGCGCCAGGACAGGCCGATCGATCGAACGGCAAGCCCGCATCCGAAGTACTTGCCCACGAACCCAGCCAGCAGAAACAGCAGGAAGGGCATGATCATAGCCCAGCCGGCCAGGCCGTTCAATTGGGTGTTCAGGCCCGAGAAGGCGAAGAATATGGGGAGGAGAAGCACACAGACAATGTCCATCATACGGTCGTGCAGGGCGGTCCTGAACGCCGAGTTGCGCGGCATGGCAAGCCCGGCGATGAACCCGCCGAACACCGAATAGATTCCGATGTAGTCGGTGAACAGACCGGCGAGCAGAACGACGCCCATGACCAGATACATCTGGTCGAACCCGAATTCCTTGGTGCGTTCGACGCGGTCCCCGAGCGGCTTCAGCAGACGGGACACCCCGAAGAGCATGGCGATCACGAACACCACGGCCAGGCCGATCGTCCGCAGCGCCTCGGCGCTGCCGGCGTCGGCGCTCATGGCGGTCAGCACGGCAAGCAGGCACCACGCGAACGCGTCGTCGAGCGACGCCCCGAGCAGGGAGATCCGTCCCAGCCGGGAGTTCTGCAGATTCCGCTCGTAGAGGATGCGGGCGAGCATCGGGAACGCGGTGACGGACAGGGCTCCACCGATGAACAGGGCGAACTCGAGCTCGCTGACGTCGGGCCGGGACACCCTCTCGTGCAGCAGGTACCCGGCCCCCGCACCGAGCGCGAGGGGGAAGGCCACTCCCGAGACGGCCAGCACCCCCGCGTGTCTGGCCTCGCGCTTCGCCTCACTGCCGCCGGGCTCGAGGCCGGATCCGACGAGGAACATGAACAACGTGAGGCCGATGGTGCTCAGCACGTACAGGATCGGCTTCACCTCATCGGTGAAGATCTGCTGCTGAACCCCGGGGAAGAGCGCTCCGAAAAGGGTCGGGCCGAGAAGCACGCCTGCGACCATTTCTCCGAGTACCCGCGGCTGCTTCACCAGGATCGCCAGTCGGCCGCAGACGGCGGAGGTAATGAGGATCACGATGATCGCCGGAAGAACTTTCAGAACCAGTGCCAGGTTCTCGTCCTCGGCGAGGGTAACGGTTTGCGACATGCCTGCCCTCGTGTCAAAAAGGGTCCTCTACCCGAGCACAGTACGCAGGTGAGGCTCCAGCAACTTGGGAGAGAGAAGGAAACTGTAGTGCCCGAGTTCCGACTCCAGAATGTGTGCCTGCGCTCCTCGAATTCCGCTCGCCAGTTCGCGCTGTGTCTCACTGGGGTAGGCGCGGTCCGTGGAGAAGCCGACGACATGAGTGGGACAGGTGATGCGTGCGAGCGCTTCGGCGATGTTTCTGCGGCCGCGCGCCACGGTGGCACTCAGCGCAGTGCGGGAAAGCACCAGGAAGCAGTTGGCGTCGAAGCGCTCCCACACCTTGTCACCCTGCGCCAGTACGTATTCACGGAACTCGGCATGGCAGTCGTCCGATGCGTGGTACCACGCCTGTCCGCCGAACCGTTCCTGCCAGTAGGCCTCCGTTCCATAGCGAATGTGCGAGAAGCTACGGGCGAGCGAGAGGCCGGTACGGGGCCCGCACCCTTCGGGGAGATGGTAGAAATCACCTCCGTGGAAATGGGGGTCCTGCCGGATCATCTCCAGTTCCACCTGGGTGTGCCCGGCCTGTTCGACGCGGGTGGCCGCCGCCACGGCCAGGAGCAGGAGCCGGCCCACCCGCTCGGGACGCGAGACCGCCCATTCCAGAGCCCGTGCCCCGCCGATGGACATGCCGATGACGGTGTGCCAGCGCTCGATTCCCAGGGCGTCGGCCAGCGCCGCCTCGGCGTTGACCTGGTCCACCACGTCGAGCGCGGGGAACCGTGAGGCCCAGACTCTTCCCTCCGCGTCGAGACTGGCGGGCCCGGTGCTGCCGTCGCAGCCGCCGAGGTTGTTGACGACGACGACGTGGAAGCGGCTGGTGTCGACGGGTTTGCCGGGTCCGACCAGGCTGTCCCACCAACCCTCCGCGGGGTGTCCCGGTCCCTCCGGTCCCGCCGCGTGGCTGCTCATGCTCAGCGGGGGCAGGATCAGTACCGCGTTGCTCCGGTCCGCGTCGAGGTCGCCCCAGGCCTCGTAGGACATCGTCACCGGTCCCAGGGTCTCCCCGGAGATGAGCGTGAGCGGGTGGTCCGCCGAGTGGGTCGTGACGAAGCGTCGGTTGCCCTCCGGGTCGCCCGGTTGCCAGGCTCCGGTGTTGTGCAGTCGCATGCGCGATGCCTCCGTCGTCTACGGCTGAGCGGTGTGGCCGCCTGGGTCAGTGACCTGTGAAACGGCTGCGCAGCGCCTTCTTGTCGAACTTGTTGGTGGCGGTCTTCGGGATCTCGGACACGAACTCGAAACGGTCCGGCATCCACCACTTGATCAGCCGGTTCCGCAGGAAGGCCCTCAGGTTCTCGGCCGCGACCTCGGCGCCCGGGCGCGCCACGACCACGGCGAGCGGGCGCTCCTGCCACCGGTCGTCCGGCATCGCCACGACGGCCGCCTCACTCACGTCGGGGTGCTCCATGAGTGCGGACTCGACCGCGATGGAACTGATCCACTCCCCACCCGACTTGATGAGGTCCTTGCTGCGGTCGGTGATGCGAACGTACCCCTCGGTGTCGATGGTCGCGATGTCGCCGCTGCGCAGCCAGCCGTCGTGGAACCTCGAGCCGTCGACGCGGTCCGGGTTCTCGTAGCGCGTCGCTCCCCAGAGTGACCTGACCTCCAGTTCTCCCTGGGTCACTCCGTCGTGCGGCAGCACCTCGCCCGAGTCGCCGACCAGCCGCAACTCGACTCCCGGAACGGCCAGGCCCTGGGTGTGGTGCAGTTCGAGCCGCTTGTCCAGGGGCAAGGACGTATGGGAGCTCCGGACGTCCGTCAGGGCGACCAGCGCCATGTTCTCCGTCATGCCGAGCCCCTGCCGCATCGTCACGCCGCGGTCGGCGTACCGGTGGACCAGGCCCGAAGGAATCGCCGAGCCACCGCAGATGATGCGCTCCAGGGAGGCGAACACCTCTTCGGCGGGCTCCATCTTGTCCAGCGCCAGCCAGAAGCTGGGGACGCCGGCCGAAAGGGTGACCCCTTCGCGCTTCAGGGTCTCCCCGATGGCCTTGGGGTTCAGGTGGGGTCCGGCGAACACCAGGCCGGCGCCGGTCATGGCCGCCGCGTAGGGCATTCCCCAGGCGGCGGCGTGGAACAGGGGGGTCAGCGGGAGGACCACGTCACGCTCGGAGATCGCGTAGGCGTCGGCCGCGCACACGGCGAGCGAGTGCAGGACCAGTGACCGGTGCGAGTGCGCGACACCTTTGGGGTTGTCCGTGGTACCGCCCGTGTAGCAGACGCAGGCGACCCGGTCCTCTGCCACGTCGGGCGGCTCGACCGGCTCGGCTTCGGCCAACAGGCGCTCGTAGTCGACCGCGTCGGCGAACGCGGGATCCACCTCGCCCCCGTCCGGCAGCACGACGAACACGTGCACCGAGCCGAGGCGGGGCAGCAGCTTCGCCACCTGTCCGGTCAGCGAGGCATCGACCACCATCACCCGGGCGTTCGCGTGGGCCACGACCCACTCGATCTGTTCGTCGGAGAACCGGACGTTGACCGGCACCAGCTTGGCGCCCGCCATCGGCACACCGAAGAACCATTCGAGGTGACGTGTGCTGTTCCAGGCGAACGTCGCCACCGCGTCGCCCTCGTCGACGCCGAGACGCGACAGGGCGTCGACGAGCCGTCCCACGCGCTCTCGCAAGGCTCCCCAGGACTTCCCCATGGGTCTCCCGGCGAGGTCCACCTCGCGTATCTCCTTGCCGGGTGCCACAGCGCCCGCCCGCCGCAGCATCATGCCCACCGAAAGCCCTATACCGCCCTGCCCGGTCACGACGCCAGCTGAACGACGGTCATACCGTCGTGGACGGTGAGCAGCGCGGTGCGCACCCGCGGGTCCTGGACAATGTGCTTGTTGAACCTGACCACGTCGTGCGCCCAGCTGGCGAACATGCGGTCCACCCACTCCTCGCCGGACGTCGCCTCCTCGAGGGGCGGCAGCTCGCGCAGTTCGAGAACCTCACCGCCCCACATGGTGTTGTCGACGACGAGCAGGCCCCGCGGTCGCAGGAGACCGCGGGCGAGGATGGTCTCGAAGTACGTGATGTAGTTGGGCTTGTCCGCGTCGAGGAAGATGAGGTCGAAGTCTCCGGTGACGTTCTGGAGAGCCGGCAGAGCCTCCTCCAGCACGGTCTTGATCTTGTGCTGGTGCGGGCTACGGGCGAACGCCTGGTTCGCCACGTCCTGGGCGCGCTTGTCCGCCACGTAGTTGTCGATGGTGATGATCTCGCCGTCGTCCGGCAGGGCCGCGGCCATGGCGACCGTGCCGTGGCCGGTGAAGGTGCCCACCTCCAGCACGCGTTCCATTCGGCCCGTGGTCAGCAGCATCTGCAGGAAGGCCACCTGCGTGGGAGCCGTCGAGATGTCCGCCCACTCGGGAACGGCCCGCGCGGTCTCCGCGGCTATGTCCGCCAGCTCGGCCGAGAGCGGCGAAGAGGACCGCTCCGCGTACTCCCGTATGCCCTCCCTGAAGATCGAAGGCTTCCGGAAAACGGCATCGGACCTGTGCTCCATGTACTTGCTCCCTCAACGTGTGGCATACGGAGTGCGTGATCAGGAACGTGACCCTCAGGCCTTGGGCGTGGAGTGCATCGTGACGTAGTTGGTGCCGATCCAGTCCCCGAACGTCGCGGTCTCCGCGTCGAGACTGACATCGAGGCCGTACTGCCGGGCGTCGGGCACCGAGAAGGTGAAGTCCGTCGAGGGGCGCAGGAAGAAGACACTCGACGTACGGTCGCTGCCCTCGCGCCGGCCGGCGTCCGGGGAGCGCACATGGTGTTTGGGGGCGGGCACCGCGCCCTGGGTGACCAGGGGTGCGATGGCCCCGCACAGCACGACGACCGCATCCGGCACGGTCGGCAGGTCCACCATCTCGCCGCCGATCTCGGCCTGCAGACTCACGAAACCGTTCTCGCAGGGCGTCTGGTGAATCAGCGTCACGATGGACAGGTCGTAGTGCGGCGCCATCCGCCGAGGCTCCTGCTCGGCGGTGCGGTGCTCGGGGACCTCCGGGAAGTACCGCAGCCGCAGGACGGGGTCACAGTCCAGCAGCGTGTCCATGTCCCCCGCGTCGTACGTTCCGGTCGAGTTCAGCACGACGCGTGCCGTCTCCCGGGAGGCGGCGTACAGGAGGTCGAAGTAGCGCTGCCACGTGGACTGGAACTCCGTCGAGGGGAAGAGGTTGCCCGACCGCCCCATCGAGAACGACATGGAGTAGTCCGTGTAGTGACCGGTCCGGGTCACCTGGGCCGTGCTCTCCGCCTCCAGCGCGGAGTATCCACGGCGCATGGTCGGGTCCTTCGTGGTCACGGCCTGCTTCTGCTCCGGTGTGCCGTGCTCGAAGAACCGCATGGCCGTGTCCGTGGCCAGCCGATGGTCCGCGTCCGACGCACCGTAGTCGGTGAGGTAGAAGACCCCCGTCTCTGTCACACACTTTCGCAACCGCTCGTGCTCGACGCCCTCACCCTTCTGCAGATCGGAAAGGCTGAAGAGGGGTACCGTCGTTTCCATGGTGTCCACCTGTTCCTTCCTCGGCTCAACCACCGAAGAGACGGTCAGTCGTAGAAAAGCAAGGCGCGCATTTCCACCGAAGTGCGCAGAGTTCCGTCAACCGGTCCGCCGTCGTCGAAGAATGCCGTGTGCGGGCAGAGGCCGGCGACGTCGATCAGGTCACTGTGCTCCGGCCCTTCGGCCGGCGACGCCAGACTGCGGCTCGCGCTGTCATAGCACTTGAAGACCAGCACCTCGTCGGGTGACATTCCGTTCCAGTAGTACCAACGGTGGTCTGGGTTGTGCTTCACAGAAAAGGTCTCGCGGTCCTTCAACCAGTCCGGAAAAAGCAGCCGAGTCGGCACCAGATCGGCCGAAACATGCAATGACCGGTAGTCGCACACCGCGAGTGGGTAATTCCGGACCGGCCCGAACAGTGGCCGCCAGGCGTTGACGATCTGGACCCGGCTGAACCGGCGTCCCGGCTCGCCGTGACGCGCCGCGCGAGCCAGGGCACTCTTCGGACTCTGGTCGACGTGGACACGCTGATGCGGTGCCTGACTGGGCGAGCCCTTGACCCTGCCGTCTTCCTGTCGCCGCACGGTGACATCGAAGAACCGCACCAGATCGGCCCCGGTCAGCGCGGTCAACAGCTCGCTGAGCTCGCTGCGGTACCGCTCCAGCGACGAGTCGGACTTCGCCGCCAGAGCATGGTGGTCGACCCGCGTCGGAGACACGAGCTTCTCGAATCCCGTGCGGTCGAGCCCGGGCGAGAGTGCGCCGTTCCTCAGGTCGGTGACGGTCGCCTCGACGCCGACGACACGGAAGTTCAGGTGCACCTTGGGCGACTGGGAGACCGCGTCGATGCACCAGTCGTCGTCGCGGCCCGCCGGCTCAAGAGGCGCGCTGTAGTACAGAAGAGTCGATACGTTCGTCACGGTGCCCTTCCCGCGGCCCTGCCCCGCACGCCTGCTCACATGTCATGTCCGCCGGAACACACCGCGGTCCAGCTGCGCGCTCGCGTTCGCGTACACCATGTCCATCGTCAGTTCCTTGCGGAACGTCGAGAGGTACTCGACCAGCAGACGAGGGCTGCACTTGTGCCAGTAGGGAATCATGTCCTCGATGACGAAGTAGTCGCCCTGTTCGAGCAGGTGATCGACGGCCCACCTCATGACGTTGAACGTGTTGGCGTGGGCGTCGTCGAGGAAGATCATCGGATGCGCCGCGTCGCGGAGCGGTTCGTACGTCTCCAGGTCGGCGCAGTCGGCTTCACGCAGGGTGATGCCGGACTTCTCCGAGTCGGGGATCTGGCACCGGGAAAGGTCCCGGTCGATCCCGATGACCTGGCAGTCGATTCCCATGAGCCTGGTCAGGTCACGGAACCAGAGCAGCGAGCCTCCGCTGTACACGCCGAGTTCGACGATCGTGCGTGGCTTGACCTCGTAGACCAGATCGTGGAGTGCCGTCTGCGTGTCCGGGTCCTTGAGTATCCGCAGACCGCGCCAGTGATAGCGCGCGAACTCCGCGTACCCCAGATCACGGGGCGCGTCGGCCCACTGGTCCAGTGGCCAGTCGCGCGGCCGGTCCGTCAGCACAGGGGGGCGGTACACCGGGTCTTCCCCTACGCCACGGAACATGTTCAGGTCCAGGAACTCCTTATTGGCGTGGCCGCTCACTTCGTTCTCCTGTCTGCCAAAGCGTCGACGAACCCTGGCCCGTGAACTACATTTCGCAACTCAAATGCTAATCCGCACCACTCTTGACTGCCTCTTTAAGCTCTCTCCGAATTCTATTCGCGCCTTTCTCTCAGTCGTTACGGGCGGACTCGGGGTTGTGGGCACCGAGGAGTGCGCCCACCAGGACGAATACGACCAGGGCCGGCGCCGGCATGTGCCCGCCCGGGCGGTCGACATCGTCGACGTACATCAGGGAAACGACGATCCACAACAGTGCGGCGACGATGAACTGGAGTTGGGTGCGCCGTTCGCCGAGGACGCGCATCCCGATCCACAGCATCAGAGGCATCAGCATCCACGTGGCGAGGAGAGTGACACCGAATTCGACCGTGCCGGCCCAGTCGTTCGGATGGTCCGACTCCTGACCGCGGGCCCACGCGAGCCCGGCATTCATCGTGAGGTGGCAGGCCGCCGTCGCGGCAATCGTGACCACGGCGGCCTTCAGGGTGCGTACGTGATTCATGATCATCCAGAGAATCGGGAGAGCGGGCCTCCACCGCTGTTTCCGGCTGGTGGAGGCCCGCTCTGGGGATTTCACGGCCGGTCGGGCCGTGATGATCGTACGGTTCAGCCGAGGACGCGCTCCAGGGCGTCGGCGTAGAGCCGGGCCCCTGAGACCTTCGGGTGGAAGGACTTCATCGACGGCTCGACGCCGCCGTTGTCGTACGCCGCCTTGCCCGACAGCACGATCCCGTTGATGGACTCCGGGTCACCGCAGATGGCCTTGCCCTCGAACTCGGCGGCCGGGTTGACGAACGTCGCACCCACCGCAGCGGCCGCGTTGCCCATCTCGTCCGCCAGGTGCGGAGCCACTACGTCGTTCAGCCAGGGAGCCTCCTCGGTGCCGATGCCCGGGATGCACTGACCGTTGCCGCTGAGCAGCGGCGGGTAGCCCACCAGGACGATCTCGGCGTTCGGTGCCCTGGTCTTGATCTGGTTCAGCACCTTGACGATGCGCGGCTTGACCTGGTCGGTGATCCACCCAGGAAGGAAGTCCTTGAGCGGACCGGTCTTCTCACCGGTCTTCTCACCGGTGTCCGGGTCTTCCTTGTCGATCTCCGCGTCCTGGCACAGCTTCAGCCCGGCCGCGTAGATGCACTCCTTGATCACCGGAACGAACAGCGAGTCGTTGCCGCCGATGGCGATGGTCACCATGTCGGTGTTCTGGTCGAGGTAGCCGAGGTCCACCTGCGGCAGTGAGTCGCTGTTGTACTGCGTCTTACCGCCGGACCAGATGTTGTAGGTACGGGCTCCCGAACAGGCCACGAAGGACAGGTCGATGTTGCCGTACCGGTCGGCGACCGAACCGACGGACTCGGAGCGGCCGGGCAGCTTCGCCTGACGGACCCAGGCGTGCTCGGACCTGTGGCAGCCGTTGCCGATCTTCGATCCGACGTCCTCCCGGTAGTCCGTCTCCGGGTAGTAGCTGTCGCCGCCGTCCGGTGACGCGCCCTCGCCGGAGGCGAAGGAGTCACCCATGCCGACCACATGGGTGGGCTTGGAGCCCAGCGGCTGGAAGGCGACGGCGTCCCAGGCGATGTCCCGGCCGTCCTCCCGCGTGATGTTCGACAGGGACACCTTGGCCTGGCCGGTGAATTTGAACGCGCCCAGGGACCGCCACTCGTTGGAGCGGATGCGTTGCGGAGCGACGCGGTGGGGCGAGCTCGAGTCGGTCCCGTAGACCGTGTACTTCGCCTGCTGGGAGCGGGCGGCGATGCTCGGCATGTGGACCAGGACGCGGTTCCAGCCGGAGACGGAGGTGGGAGCGGTCCAGGTTCCGGTGACCTTCATCCGGCTCGCGTCGGGGTCCTGCGGTGTGCGGGTGGTGGAGAACCACAGATGGTTGCCGCGGCCTGCCCCGATCTGGTGGGTGTTCATCCGGCCGGACGCGGTGGAGAAGTCGAAGGCGAACGTGCCGTCGCTGTCCGCGTACGAGGAGCATCGTCGTGCGTTACTGCCGGCCAGCTGGGTACCGCTGTTGACGTTGTCGACGACCACGGTGCCGCTGGGCAGACCGTCCGAGCACCGAGGCGGGTGCGAGTTGCCGTCCGCCTCCTCGGGGTAGGTGTCGTTGAACCGGAAGAGTTCGTGCCCGCACTGGCCGGCTTCGCAGCTCTTCCACTCCACACTCGTGCTCCACCAGCACTTCCAGTCGGTGCGCTGGCAGGGGCCCGTGGCGGGAGAGTCGTTGGAGGCGCCGTCACCGATCTTGGAGGGGTCGCACTGGTTGCTGCCGGTGCAGAACAGGTCGGCCGGGGGCTTGACGGTCGTACGGTTCAAACTGCTGGTCCACCAGGCGGCGCGGTAGCCGTGGACCATCTTGCCGGGCTCTTCGAGGGCCTCCAGCGGGCGGGCCGCCCAACCGAGGACCTTCTCCGGGTAGGGCCAGTACTGCGGCTCGGCGGCGTGGCTGTAGTCGTCACCGCCGCCCGCGTTCTCCAGGAACGGCGTGCGGTTGGGCCGGTAGGTGGGGTTGGCGGGGTTGTTGGCCCAGCCCACGCCCCACTGTCCGTCGTTCTCCCCCGCTTGCGACTGGGGATAGAAGCCGGAGTTGTAGGCCCACAGTGCGAAGAACCAGTTCTCCAGGCCGGC
This sequence comes from Streptomyces sp. M92, assembly GCF_028473745.1. Taxonomy (NCBI): domain Bacteria; kingdom Bacillati; phylum Actinomycetota; class Actinomycetes; order Kitasatosporales; family Streptomycetaceae; genus Streptomyces; species Streptomyces sp. M92. The sequence goes on along the minus strand of NZ_CP101137.1, from coordinate 3,334,702 downwards.
CGGGTCGCCGTTGTTGATGACCATCCCCGCGTTGCGGGTCTGGTTCCACTTCTCGGCCAGGATGTTCACGCCGCCGGCGACGTTCGCCGTGTAGTCCAGCGCGACCGCCTCCTGGTAGGCCCGCGGCTTGGACGGCCTGACCGTGCCGTCCGGATACGGCTTGTTGGGCAGCCGCATCCCGTCGGTGACCTGCGTGATGCCGTAGCCGCAGTCCGCTTCTCGCCAGTTGATGGCCCAGGGGTCGTCCACCCCGCCGTGCGCGTCGTGGACCAGCCCGTAGTAGTTGCCGATCAGGCTGTTGGCGGTGGTGCCGGGGGCCGCGTAGCGGGTGGCCTGCCACATGTTGGATTCCTGGGCTGTGATGCCGAGGAACACCTGAGCCGGAATGCGTCCGCCGCCGGACAGCGGCGTCAGGCCGCCGACCAGGGCCTGCGGACGGTAGGAGCCCATGCCCATGTTCTTCCAGTCAGCGGGCCGGTACACGTGCTGGTCGAGCGTCCCCTCGATCGCGCGGTTCACCGCCCACTCGATCTGGCGGGGCTTCGGCTGGAACGCCTGCTTCTCCGGGTTGCCGCGCTCCACCGAGCAGGTGCGGACGCTCTCGGGCTCCGCGATGGATGTCGCGGAGGCGGCGGTGCTCACCCCGGACGTCGTCGCTCCGGACGAGGCCGACCCTTCGCCCTGCGCCTTCGCTCCGGGCTTCTTACCGGCGGTGGTGGGAGAGACACCGGTGCCGGCCGCCTCGTTGTCGTTGAGGGTGGCGGCCTCGGGGTGGGCCTCCATCACCGGCTCGTTGCCGGTCGGAAGGTGGTGCAGGCTGATCGTCGCCGACCGGGCCTTGTCGTACTCGTCCGCACGGATGCGGTGGTCCCGGCCGTCCGCCCAGGCGGACTTGGTCGCCGCGCGGCCCTTGGTGGAGGCGACGGCGTCCTTCTGGATGCCGCCGGGGTTGCGGACGCTCTCGGGCAGCGTGCCCACCGTCTTCGCCTTGCCGGTGACGATCGCGGTGCCGTCGGCGCTGCGAGTGAGGTCGAAGTCGGTGAGGTTCCCCTTCACCAGCACCCTGGGCTTGCCGCCGCCGGGCGGGAGGTACTTGACCTCGGAGGTGGACTTGAGGGCGCCGGGCCCGCCGTCCGCCGCCGCGGAAGCCGTCCTCGTGCGTTGCCGGTCGAGGAAGGCGATACCGCCCTCGGCGGTCAGCGACAGGTTGAACGGCACGTTGTCCGTTCGCGTCAGCAGCTCGGTCCTGCCGTTCTTCCCGACCTTCACGACCGCGTTGCCCTGGGCCGCGACGATGCCGCGCTCGGTGGGTACGGCGGAGGTCACCTGACCCTTGACCGTCGTCGGCTCGGACGTCTTGCCGGTCCGGGCGTTCACAGTGATCAGCCGGGTCTCGTTCTTGTCCGGCGTCGTCTTCTCGTCCGTGTACTGCGAGATGACGCCCTCGTCACCCGCGCCGCAGCCAGGGGAGAAGTAGGCCAGGCTGCCCTGGTGCCGCAGCTTGGTGACCTTGCCGTTCGTCAGGTCGACGGCGGCGGTGAAGGCACCGCGAGCCATCAGTTCCTGCTCGTTGGTGAACGTGCGTGGCGCATAGGCGACCAGCGCGTACTTGCCGGACCCGGTGACACAGGCGTTGCCGATCCAGGTGTCCGTGTCGAAGAAGCCGGGCTCCGACAGCGTCGCGGCGGTCTTCCACCGGTAGCCCTCCGCCTCCTTGGCGACGAGCAGATGGAAACCGGTCGCGTCACCGGTCGTGGTCCAGGCCAGGTCGTCGGACTTCTTGTACTGGGAGCCGAGGACCTTGGCACGCTGCTCGGCCGGGACGCGGTCCTTGTGCCCCTGCTTGTCCTCGGCGGGCTTCGGCTGCGGCGTGTCGCTCCATCCCGACACCGCTTTGTCGTCGGGCTTGTCGTCGGCCAGGGCCGGTGTGGCCGTACCGAGCGCGACCGCCATGGCGACGGCGCAGGTGACCGGTATACGCGCGGGTCTCAGTTTCCGGCGTAGGCGCATCAAGGGCTCTCCGTTCGTCTTCTGGTGGGGGTTCGCCATCACGTCTGGCCGTTCTTGACGATCAGCGCGCGCAAGCCGTGCTGAAGGTATTCGCCGTACGTCATGGGCCGGTTCTTCACTTCCTCGGTCGCGCCGGCCGGTACGAACGGCTCGATGACGCCGGTGTGCCCGCCGTTGAGGAAGAACGGCAGGGACAGCCGCTCCGCGTTCACGAACTTCACGCGATGGTTCGGCGCCGGGAAGTAGTCGTTGGTGATGTGGCTCATGTAGGTGCCGCAGTTCACGAGGAAGTTCTCCTCGGACGTCGGCAGGTCCTGCCAGCCGTCGACCGTCTCGACCTGCAGGTTCTGCACCTGGGTCTGGAACAGCACGGTGATCAGCGAGACGTCCAGATGGTCGTCGAAGCTCAGCTTGGTGCCGTCTTCCGCCGTTTTCACCGGCGGGTAGTCCTCGAGCCTGGGGTAGCGGATCAGCGACACGGAGGAGAGCGTGTCGGCCTCGGCCAGCAGGGTGTCGAAGAAGTGCTCGGGCCGGCCCAGCGCCAGCGCGACGCCGCGCATGATCCCCGTGGACAGCCGGAGCATGTCCCGGTAGTACTGCTCGCAGAACGGCCGGAACCGCGGATGCCTGTCCTCGTTGGGCCAGATGTTGACCTCGTGCATCGGCGTGCCGGACCTGATCATCGGATGGTCGTCGCTGAACGACGGGTTCAGGTAGCAGAAGGACTCGACGGCCTTCTTGCCCTTGACGGCCATGTAGTAGCCGTTGCGCACGTGGGGGTTGTCCCGGTTGTACGCGTGGATGGCCAGCTCGTACTTCTCCTGGTCGGTCATGTTCCGGTGGAACTCGTTGACCACGTCCTGCAGCAGTCCGACGTCGATTCCGTGGTGGGACGCGTAGAAGAACCCGGACTCGCGGCAGGCGTGGTGGATCTCCTCCGCGACGCGCTTCTTTCCGCTCGGGTCGTCGCCGAACAGCGGCGAGACGTCAATCGTCGGCACCTGCGCCGACCGCATCAGAACTGGCATGAAGCCCTCCATGGACTGAACACCTAGCGTCGGCGCTCGGTGCTGGTGATCGAGATGCGCTCGCACATCTCGGAGACCAGACGCTCGTTCCGTACCCACGAGTGGTGGGTGGCGTCGTGCAACACGTGCGTCTCGATCGACTTCGCGGGCAGGAGCGTGTCCAGGCAGTTGTACGGCGACCGCAGGTAGAACTCGTAGAGTCGGCGCTGCCGGTCGTCGCGGACGACGTCGTTCGGTTCACCCGCCTTGAACAGCACCAGGTCGTTGACCTGTTCGCCGAAGCGTTCCAGGTCCGCCCGGTCGGGGTCGTAGTAGTGGTTGATCGGGTCGAGGATGTCCTCGGCCTCGGGGAGTCCGATGGCGGCCGACCCGTGCCGCGCGTTGAAGTACGGGTCGATGAGGAACAGCCGCTCGACCGCCTCGCCCGCGCGGGCCAGCCGCAACGACACCTCAAGGGCGAGTACCCCTCCGAAACTCCAGCCGAGGAAGCTGTAGGGGCCCGAGGGAAGCAGCGTCCGGATGTGCTCCAGGTACCAGTCGGCCAGGGACTCGAAGGAGTCCATGGGAGTGTGCAGGTGCACGTTGTTGAACAGCACCAGCCGGTACTCGGGCAGACGCCGGGCGATATTGCTCAGGTAGCTTTCCGCGCCTCCCTCGCCGGGGGGAAGGACGAACAGCGTCCGCTCCACCGGCTGCTCTGCGTTGACCAGGATGTAGGGGTCGAATCCCCCCTCCGTGGTGACCGGTGGCATCGGCCGCGGCTGCGTGGCCGACTCACCCGCCACCGTCGCGGTGTGTGCCACCAGCCGCTCCAGCTCCCGGTGCAGCGCGTGGGCGAACCGCTCCGTGTCCGCCGGGCCGAGGCGGCTGTCGACCACGGTGACCAGGCGTCCGTCGGCGCACCTCATCGTCACGTCCAGGCCGAACTGGTCGGCCCCCCGGTTGCGGTCGGAGATGTTGCTGCCGGACAGCGTGGAGTCCAGCCGCCAGCCCGTCGGCCGGCCCGGCTCCGTCCGGCCGTCGTTCGCGATGTGTCCCAGATAGTTGAAACTGACCGGCGCGAGCGGCGCCCGCTCGCTGCCGTACCTGCCGAACAGCGCGCCGTAACCGATGCCGCGGTGCGGCACGCGGCGGATGGCGTTCCGCGTGGCGAGGACACTGCGCGCGAGGTCGTCCTGGTCCACCTCGACGGCGAGCGGGTACATGGTCGTGAACCAGCCGAGCGTGTCCCGGACCTCTGGGGCCCCCTCGAAGCTCTCGCGACCGTGGCCCTCCACCGTGATGTGGTTCGTCGCCCGCCCGGTGACCGACCGCAACGCCAGCCCCGTCGCCGTCAGGAGCAGGTCGTTCATGTCGGTGTCGTACGCCCAGTGGCTTTCGGTGAGCAGGGTCCGGGTCTGAGACTGACTGAGCGCGAACTCCTCGCGGCAGGTCGGCTCGTCGGGTCGGGCGGACAGTTCGTGGTGCTCCGCCGAGCCCAGGCCGGCGACGACGTCGCTCCACAGCCGTCGCTCCTCCTCGCCGGGTTCGTAGGCGCGCAGGGCCTGCACCCACTGGCGGTAGCTGCTCGTCTTCCGTCCCAGCTCACCCCCGTGGTAGAGGATCTCCAGGTCCTGCGTCAGGATGTGCCAGCTCACGGTGTCGACGACCAGATGGTGGAGGGCGAACCAGATCCTGGCGCTTCCGTCGTCGAAGCCGTGGAGGTACGCGGCGCAGGCGATCGGGCCGTGCTGGAGGTCGAAACCGCTCTGCCACTGGGCGAGCTGTCTGTCGATCTCCTCCTTGTCGAGGCTCCGCACGTCCAGTTCGTGCAGCACGATCGGCTCGTCATCGCCGGCATAGGTCTGCGTGACGCCGGTCCGTGCGGCGCCCTCGCCGTCGAAGCCTCCGTAGCGCAGGCTGAAGGCGTCGTGATGGGCGACCAGCCGGTCCAGCGCGGCACGGAGCCTGGGCAGGTCGAGCGGAGGTGTCGTGATGGCGAAGTTGTGGTTCCACCAGTGGCGGTCGGCGAGCGGTTTGGCGAAGAACCACTGCTGGACGGGCAGGAGCGGGCAGTCGCCGGTCAGTCGGCCCTGCTCGGGGGCCTCGCCCTCGTCCTCGGGTGCGGGCTCGGGGCCGGCCAGCACCTGCTCCACGAACTGCCGGACGGTCGGCGCGTCGAAGACGTCCTTGACACTGATCCTGCGCCGGGCCTCCCACTGCACCTGACCGGCCAGGTGCAGCGCGCTGATGCTGTCGCCGCCCGAACGGAAGAAGTCGTCGTCGATGCCGACCGTGGCGCCGCCCGGCAGCTGTGCGCTCCACAGCTGGCACAGGCGCGCCTCGGTGCGGGTGCGCGGGGCGACGTAGGCCGCCCGTTTCACCGGGAAGCCGACGTGGGGCAACGCCTTGGTGTCGAGCTTGCCGTTGATGGTCATGGGCAGCGCACCGGCGATCCGGACGAGGAACGACGGCAGCATCCCGGGTGCCAGCCTCGACCGGAGGGTCTTGTGGATCGCGGCCTCGTCCACCTCCGCGTCGTCGACGGTGACGTAGTAGCCGACGAGCCTCCTGCTGTCCGGCGTGCGCTCGTCCGCGGCGGCGACGACGGCGCATTCGTGCACCTCGGGACAGGCGGCCAGGGCGGCCTCCACTTCGCCCAGCTCGATGCGCAGTCCGTTGATCTTGACCTGTGCGTCGTTGCGCCCGACGTACTCGATCTCGCCGTCCAGGGTGCGCCTGACGACGTCCCCGGTCCGGTAGAGCGTCGCGAGCCGGCCGGCACGGCGCTCGGCCTCGGTCCTGAACGGGTTGGGCACGAAGCGCTCACGGGTGAGTTCGGGCCGGTTGAGGTACCCGTCCGTGACGCACTCGCCGCCCACGTACAGTTCGCCGACCGCGCCGGGGGGAAGCGGCTGCAGCCCTTCGCCGAGGACGAACAGCCTCGTGTTGCCCAGTGGTTCGCCGAAACTGTTGCGGTAGGGCTCGCCGGGCTCGAAGCGGCGGCCGGTGTTGTAGACGGCCGTCTCGGTGGTTCCGTAGGCGTTGACGAGGGGCCCGGAGTACTCGCGCCTGATCCGGTCGAAGTGGCGCTTGTGGAAGGCCTCACCCGCGACCAGGACACACCGCAGCCCCGGCAGCCGGGCGAGGTCGAACTGCTGGATCTGGGTCGGCGTGCCGCTCACGTAGGTGAGCCCGGCCCGGTTCGCGTAGGCGTAGAAGCCGTCGTCCTGTACCAGTGACGGCGGTGGGACGATGAGCGTGTGGCCCGTCAGGACCGACAGTGCCAGCTGCTCGATCGAGAAGTCGAACACGTAGTTCGACAGGAACAGCACACCCTCGCGTGAGGTGTCCGGGTCCGGGAAGTAGCGCCGGGCCACCTGCGCGCGGAAGCCGTCCACCGCACGGTGCGGGACGCGTACCGCCTTGGGCGTCCCCGTGGTCCCGGATGTGTAGATCGCGTACGCCAGGTCGTCGCCGGTGGCCGACGCGTCCGGGTTCTGCCGCGCCTGCTCGTCGGTCGGCGGCTTCTCGACGTCGAGGACCGCCGTCCCGTCCCCGCCGGCCAGGGCGCGCAGGCGTCCGCAGTGCGCCTCGCCTGCCAGCACCACGGCGGTGCCGGTGTCCTCCAGCATGAACGCGATCCGCTCGTCGGGGTAGCCCGGATCGATCGGCACGTAGGCCGCACCGGCCTTCCACACCGCCAGGATCGCCACGATCATCAGCTCGCTCTTGTCCAGCACCAGACCGACCAGGTCGCCCGGCCGCAGCGGAACCACGGACCGCACGTAGTGCGCCAGCTGGTTGGCGCGCGCGTTCAGCTCCCGATAGGTCAACCGGTTCTCGCCGTACACCACCGCGATCTCGTCCGGCCACGCCTCCACCACCTCCTCGAACACCGCGTGGAGCGGTCGGCGGCCCTCCTCGGGGGCCGGTGCGATGGCGGCGCCCGCACCGGGGGCGGCGACGCGTGTGACGTCGGACAGCCGGCTGTGGTCCGCGTGGGTCGCGAGCCGGACGAACTCCGTCAGGATGTGCTGGAACGAGGAGACGAAACCCTCGGCACCGGCGTCGTCGAACAGTGATGCGGCATAGGTCAGGTTGCCCGCGACACCGCCGCCGGACGTCTCGGTCAGTGTGGCCGACAGATCGAACTTGGTGGTGGTCCAGCCGCCGCTGTCCGGTTGGTAGGCGGACAGCGGGGACCGGTTCCCGGGCGTCGCCGGGTCGTCGGCACGAGGCTGCTCCGTCACGTTCTCCAGCGTGAAGTTGTGCTGCACAACGGGGTGGCGACTGGGGTCCTGTGCGACGTCGAGTTCCTTGACGAGTTGCTCGAACGGCAGCTCACCGTGGACCTGGGCGGCCACGACGCTCCGGCCGACGGCACGGACGTAGTCCATGAGTGTGGCGTCGGCGTCGACGTGGACGCGCAACGGCAGCAGGTTCGCGAAGAAGCCGATGGTGCGGTCGAACTCCGGGTGTCCGCGGTTGGCCGACGGCGTACCGACGACCAGGTCGTTCCGCCCGGTGTAGGTGTTGAGCATGAGACACCAGGCGCCCAGCAGCACGCTGTAGAGGCTCACCCTGGCCGACTGCGCCAGATCCCTCAGGGACTGGGCCGTCTCCTCGGGGATGACGAACTCGAACTCCCGGCCGCGGTGGTCGAACCGGGCGGGGCGCGGTTTGTCCGCAGGCATGTCGACCGGCTCGAACCCTTCCAGGGCGTGCGTCCAGAACTCCGTCAGCGCCGACAGCCTCGGCCCGGTCAGGAACTGGCGCTGCCACACGGCGAAGTCCGCGTACGAGGCACCGGCCCGGGCCGGCTCGGCCTCCGGCACTCCTTGGAGCAGGGAGAGCAGCTCCTGCCTGAAGACGTTCCACGACCACCCGTCGACGCAGGTGTGGTGGAAGACGATGCTCAGGTACAGGCATCCGGGTGCGTCGTCGACCTCGAAGAGGGCTGCGCGGAACGGCAGTTCCTCGTCCAGCCGGAACACGTGCCCGGCACACTCCAGCAGCATCCTGTCCAGCTCGGCGGTGTCGGCCACCTGATGAACGGGGACGTCGAACCGGTCCGCCAGGTCCTGTGTGGCCACCGTGTACTGCCGCCGGACACCGTCCTTGTCCCGTCCCAGCAGGGTGCGCAGCGCCGGATGGCGGCGCACCAGGGTCCCCAGCGCCTCGCGCACGTCGTCCCGCGTCAGCGCCTCGTGGGTCGTGATGCGCAAGGCGAAGGGAACGTTGTAGGCGTCGGTGCCGCCCTCGAACTCGTCGATGAACAGCAGCCGCTCCTGGGCCAGCGAGACCAGGGGGTGCGCGGCGCCGGCGGCACGCCCGGTCGCGGATGCCGCGAAACCGTCGTCGGCCCGTGCGGCCGACTCACGGATGTGCTTGGCCTGCGCCTGAAGCGTCGTGTGCTGGAGCACGGTCGCGACGCCGAGGCCGCGGCCGAAGCCGGTGGTGATGGCCTGTGCGAGCACCATCGCGCGCAGGCTGTCGCCGCCGAGGGCGAAGAAGTCGTCCCGCACGCTGACGCGGTCCGCGGCGATGCCCAGCACCGTGGCCCAGATCCCGCACAGCTTGACCTCGACGTCGTTGGAGGGCGGGACGTACTCGGCCCCCTCGCCGGAGCCGAAGTCCGTGGCCGGCAGCCGCTGGGGGTCGAGCTTCCCACTGGGGGTCACCGGGATGTCCGTGATCCGGATGATGCGGGAGGGCACGACGGCTTCGGGCAGCTTCCGGCGCATCCACCGCGTGACGTCCTGCTCGTCGAGTTCCCGGTCGCAGACGTAGAAGCCGACGAGGTACTTCTGCGCCACGCCGGTCATCGACGCCCGGTGCTCGCGGGCGATCACCAGCGCCCGGGTCACGCCCGGGTACGAGGACAGGGCCGTCTCGACCTCGCCGAGTTCGACACGCTGCCCACGGATCTTGACCTGCATGTCGGTACGGCCCAGGCACTCCAGCTCACCGTTGGGCAGCCAGCGGACCAGGTCGCCCGTCTTGTACAGGCGCGCGTTGTACCCCGCCTCCCGCTCCTGCGGCGTCCGGAACGGGTTGTCCACGAACCGGTCCGCGGTCAGCTCGTCCCGGCCCAGGTACCCGCGGGTGACACCGACACCGCCGATGAACAGCTCACCCATCCCGCCGACCGGCACGCGCTGCATCGACTTGTTGAGCACGTAGGCGGCGGTGTTGGCCACGGGGTGGCCGATGCTCTTGGTGGCGCGTCGCTCGCCCGGCTCGTAAGGCCTCTTGTGGCTCGTGATCGAGATCTCCGTGGGGCCGTACCCGTTGATGATGGTCCCACGGAACATGCCGCGGATCCGGTTGAAAACCGGCTCGGTGAAGTCCTCACCGATGGCGTCGATGCGGGTCAGGGACGTGGTCGTCGTGTAGTCGTACAGGGAGAGGACCGACGGCGTCCCGGAGAGGTAGGTGACGTTCTCGTCGTTGATGCAGCGGTAGAGGCGCTCGGCGTCCGTACGCATCGTGTCGTCGAGCACCACCAGCTTCTGACCGTTGAGCAGCGCGTCGGTCATCTGCTCGACGAAGTGGTCGAAGACGTAGTTGGAGAACGACAGGAACGCCTCGTCCCCCTCGCTCTTGCTCAGCCCGAACAGTTGCGCGAGGGAGAACTGGAGGTTGACCACGCCCTGGTGCTCGACGAGCACCGCCTTGGGCCTGCCGGTGGTACCGGAGGTGTAGATCGCGTAGGCCAGGTCGGTACTGGTGACCGAAGTGACCGGGTTCTCGGTCGACCGGTACCCCATCGGCAGTCGTTCGACGTCGAGCACCGTGGTCCCGGCCGGGCCCGTCAGGGCGTGCAGCCGCTCGCGGTGCGCCTCACCCGTGAGCACCAGACCGGCCCGGGTGTCCTCCAGCATGAACGCGATCCGCTCGTCGGGGTAGCCCGGATCGATCGGCACGTAGGCCGCACCGGCCTTCCACACCGCCAGGATCGCCACGATCATCAGCTCGTTCTTGTCCAGCACCAGACCGACCAGGTCGCCCGGCCGCAGCGGAACCACGGACCGCACGTAGTGCGCCAGCTGGTTGGCGCGCGCGTTCAGCTCCCGATAGGTCAACCGGTTCTCGCCGTACACCACCGCGATCTCGTCCGGCCACGCCTCCACCACCTCCTCGAACACCGCGTGGAGGGTCTTGTCGGCGGGGAACGCGCGCTCCGTGCGGTTCCAGCGGTCGAAGCGCTCGATCATGGCCGGCGAGACGAGTTCGAGCCGGTCGACGGCCTGGGTGATGTCCGCGGTCACCTGGTCGAAGAGTGTCCGGGTCACCTCCAGGAGCATGTCGATGACGGAGTCGTCGAAGAGTTCGCCCGCGTACCACAGGGCGACCGTCAGTTCGTCGCCCTCCTCGCGGGCCACGACGGCCAGGGGGTAGTCGACCTTGTCGGCGTCGTACGCCTTCTCGTAGCGCAGCTGTTCCTGGTGTGCGCGCTCCTCCTCCTCGTCCAGGAGCCGCGGGTAGTTCTCCAGCACGAGCAGCGTGTCGAACAGCCGGCGCTTCATGTCGCCGGTCTCCAGCCGGCCCAGTTCCACGGCGCTCTTGCCGGTCATGGTGTTCACGGCGGCCTGGATCTCGCTGATGGCCGTGCCGACACTCGTCGCCGACTGGTCGTCGTGGTTGACGATCAGCGGCAGGGTGTTGATGAACAGCCCGGCCGAGTTCTCGATCCCGTCGATGTGGGGGTTGCGGCCCGACACGATCGTGCCGACCACCGTCGTGTTGCCACCGCCGATGGCGTACAGCACCTTGTGCCACACGAACTGCAACACCGAGTGCAGGGTGACCCGCTGGGCGGCGCACACCGCCTTGAGCGCGTCGGTGGCCTCCGCGCCGAGGTGCAGCTTCCTCGTCCGGTGCTCACGTACGTGGTCGTACTCGCTCAGGGCGACCTGGTACCGGATCTCCTCCTTGACCAGACCGGCGAAGTCGCCGCGCACGTCGATGCGTTCGACCTGGCTCGTCCAGTACTCGATGTCGTCGTTCCGGTGCGCCTCCCAGTCCCGTTGCGCCGCCATGTACGCGCTGTCCACCACCGGGGCGATCTCGGCGCCTTGCAACAGACGCAGGTAGACGCGGTGCACGTCGTCGTGGAGCACGGGCAGACTCCACCCGTCCAGGATGATGTGGTGACAGCTGAAGAGCAGCGAGAACAGGTCCTCGCGCTGCTTGATCAGATAGACGCGGAACAACCGGTTGTCGGCCGGGTCGTAGGGCTCGGTCCGGTCGCGCTCCTGCAGCTCCTTGATGCGGGCGTCCTGCTCGGTGCGGTCCACCACGTCGGAGAGGTCGACGAATCGCCAGTCGTGGGGCTTGTCGTCGTGGTCGACGACCTGAAGGGGCTCCTCACCCCACTCGAAACGCAGCCTCAGCGTGGGGTACTTGCGTCGGGCGTGCTGCCACGCCTCCCTCATCAGGTCGGGACGGATGCGGCAGTGGTAGCGATGCACCGACTGCATGACGTATGCGTCGTCGCCGTGTCCGCGCTTGAGGGCGTGGTAGAGCAGGCCCTGCTGGAGGCCGTTCGCCACGAGCCTGACGGACTCGCCCTCGGCCGGCAGCTCCTCGACGGCCGCCGACGGCTGCCGCGGTGCCTCGTTCCGCCGCTGCCCCAGGTGGTGCGCGAGCGCGCCCAGCGTTCTGAGGCCGAACACGTCCTGGACGCTGACGTACACGCCCAGCCGCTCGCGCACCCGGGCGATGAGCAGGATGCAGGAGATGCTCTGACCGCCGAGCCGGAAGAAGTCGTCGTCGCCGCCGATCCGTGACGCCGGGACACCGAGGACCGTGCTCCAGATCTCGCGCAGCTCGTCCAGGACACCTCCGTCCCGCCGCCCCTGGCTGCCCTGCCCGGTCGCCTCCGCCGTCCCGCCGGGCCGGACGACGTCCACTTCGGGCAGGGCACGCCGGTCGGGCTTGCCGTTGACGTTCACCGGGATGGTGTCCAGGCGGACCATGCGGGCCGGGACCATGATCCGAATCAGCCGCTGCTCCAGGAAGGCCAGCAGCTCGCCCTCGGTGACCCGGGCCGAGGGGTCGGTGGTGTAGTACCCGACGAGGTGGCGGTCCAGGGCCCCGCCGGCCCCTTGCCGGGCCACGACGACGCACGTGCGGACCCCGGGATACTCGGTCGCGTGCGCCTCTATCTCGCCCGGTTCGACACGGACGCCGTTCAGCTTCAGCTGGAAGTCGGCACGGCCGAGGAACTCCACCTCGCCGGACGGCAGCATCCGTGCCAGGTCACCGGTCCGGTAGATCCGGCTGTTGAGCCCGCGTGCCACGTCGTGGTCCGAGGCGAACGGGTTCGGCCTGAACCGCTCGGCGGTGAGGTCGTCCCGGTTCAGATAGCCCGGCGCGACACCGCTTCCGCCGATGTACAGCTCACCGATGGCCCCGATCGGCAGCTGCTTCAGGTTCTGGCTCAGCACGTACCACTTGACGTTCCGCACCGGCCGGCCGAGGCCGCGGTCCTTGCGCTCCGCGACGCCCGGCGGGAACTCCTTGACGGCGGTGACGAAGGCCGCCTCCGTGAAGGCGTACTCGTTGACGACGAGCCCGGAGAACCTCTCTCGGAGCTGGCGGAGCCCTGCCGCCGTGAGCTCCTCCCCCACCAGCAGCAGCTTCTTGAGGCTCGGGCAGCGGCTCAGGTCGAAGTGCTGCAGGACGGAACCGGTGGCGTTGAGGTACGTCACCCCGTGGTGCTCGATGTACGCGGGGAACCGGTCGGGATCCAGTCTGACCTCGTCCGGGACGACGACCAGCGTCTGCTCGTTGGCGAGCGCGATCAGGGTCTGTCTCAGGTGGGGTTCGAAGACGTACGAGGCGAAGAGGGCGACGCGCTCCTCGCCGGGCCGGCGCATATCGTACCGCTCGGACAGGTCCACGATGCTGTTCACGACGCTGTCGTGGTACTTGGGTACGCCGTTGGGCGTGCCCGTGGTGCCGGACGTGTACGTGACGTAGGCCAGGTCACCGCTGCTCACCGGCAGCCGCGGGGCCTGGCGGACGGCGTCCGTGGCCGCGTCCTGCTCGGCGAGCACGGACTCGATCCCGATGACGCGCACGGCCGGTTGCCGAGGGCCCAGTATCTCCGTCAGCCGCTGTACGTGGTGGCGGTTGGTGATGACACGGCTCAGGCCGGTGTCGGCGACGATGAACCGCACGCGGTCGTCCGGGTAGGCCGGGTCGATCGGAACGTAGGCGGCGCCCGACTTCCAGATGCCGAGGGTGGCGAGGACCCCCAGGTCGCTCTTGTCGAGGTACAGCCCGACCAGCTCCCCCGGCCGCACCGCCGCCCGCGGGCCGAGCAGCCAGTGCGCGACCTGGTTCGACCGCTCGTCGACCTCCCGGTAGGTCAGGCGGGTGTCGCCGAAGACGACGGCAAGGCGGTCGGGTGATCGCCGGGCGGCCTCCTCGACCAGGTGGTTGAGCCGCTTGCCCGACAAGAACTCTCCGTCGGTGTCGTTCCACTCGCGCAGCTGCTCCCGCTGCGCACCGGAGACCAGCTCGATGTCGGCGACGAGACTGTCGGGACGGCTGAGGAACTGGGCGAACACTTCACCCAGGACGTCCAGGACGCCGGCGATCGTCGTGTCGTCGAACAGCATCCCCTCGTAGGCCAGTGTCCATCGAAGGCAGCCCTCCGCCTCGTCGTCCCGGACGACGAGGCAGAGCGGGGACGCGGGCAGGTCCCTCAGCGCCACTTCGCGGTCGGTGAGGACGAGCAGGGCGTCGAAGTGGCCGCGGCCCAGCAGCTCCGGCCCACTGATCCGGGCATCGGGGTCACTCAGTGCGTCGTCGAGCTCTCCGACGGCCGCGAGGCAGGTGAGCCGGGCCTGCCGGTCGTGGTCCACCACGACCGGCAGGACACGTGCCTGCCGCGGGTCCGGCGTCCGCACGGCGTCGATCAGGGCCGCGACCGTCCGGTTCCCGTGGCCGTAGGCACGCATGACGCAGTGCAGGGCGGCGAGGGCGTACGCGCCGACCGAGACCCCGTCGTGGTCACGCAGTGCGTCCCGCAGCGCGACGTAGTCCTGCCCCTCGACGAGCAGTTCCCTCTTCCGTGTGGCGCGCACGTCGGGGTCGTCGTCCCGCACGGCGATCCTGTTGCGCCACTCGTCCTTCAGGAGCATTTCCAGATCACAGCGCTCGCTCGACATCCCCTCAAGGCGGGTAGTCCAGTCCGCGGCGGTCTTCGGGTACCGTGCTGACATCATTCGTGGGCTCTCCGTCGTACAGGAAGTGTGCGAACGCGCCGTCGGCCCGGCGCGGCTGCCGGAGTGTGCGAGCACCTGGTGGCGGGGGTCTCCACGGGGAGGCCCCCGCCCGCATCAGGTGGTCGGCGATTCGACGCTCTGCGCCAGCGCGTCAAGGGCCTGATCGATCTCGCTCTCGCTGATCGTCAGCGCGGGGCGGAGCCTGAGGCTGCGCTCGCCGCAAGGCAGAGCGATGACATGGTGTTCCTGGTACATGCGGCGCAGCACGTCGTCACGCCGCGCGGCATCCGGAAGGTCGATCGCGCACATCAGGCCCCGCCCGCGGGCGTTGGAGTACTCGGGGTACTTGGCGGCCAGGGACGCCAGGCCCTCCAGGAGATACGTGCCGTGGCGCACGACCTGGTCCAGGAGCCGCGTGCCCTCGATCGTCTCCAGGATCCGAGTGGCCCGGACCATGTCGGCGAGGTTGCCGCCCCAGGTGGAGCTGATGCGGGAGGAGACGGCGAAGACGTTGCCGGGGACCTCCTCGACACGGCCACCGGCCATGACACCGCAGACCTGGGTCTTCTTGCCGAACGCCACCACGTCGGGCTGCACGTCCAGCTGCTGGTAGGCCCACGCGGTGCCGGTGAGGCCGCAGCCGCTCTGGACCTCGTCGAGCACGAACAGTGCGTCGTGCTCGTGGCAGAGCCGCTGCATCGCCTGGAGGAAGCCGGCGCTGAGGTGGTTGTCGCCGCCCTCGCCCTGGATCGGCTCCGCGACGAAGCAGGCGATCTTGCCGTCCGCTGCGCGGAACGCCGCCCTCGCGGCCTCCAGCGCCCGCCGTTCGGCGTCCTGGTTGGCGGTGGAGTGATCGGCCATGGGGTGACGCAGGGCGGGTACCGGGATGCGGGGCCAGGCGAACTTGGGGAACCTGTCCGTCTTCGCCGGCTCGGTGTTCGTCAGCGACATGGTGTAGCCACTGCGCCCGTGGAACGACCGCTCGAGATGCAGTACCTGGAGATCGCCCACCTCCCGCTCGTCGAGGCCCAGCTTCTGCGCCTTCCAGTCGAACGCGACCTTGAGCGCGTTCTCCACGGCGAGCGCCCCGCCGTCCACGAAGAACAGATGCGGCAGCCGAGGGTCTCCGAGCACCCGGGCGAAGGTATCGACAAACCTGGCGTAGGGAACCGAGTAAATGTCAGGGTTGGACGGCTTGTTCACAGCTGCCGCACCAAGTTCCCGCAAGAATTCCGGGTCGTCGACAATGCAGGGCGGATTGATTCCGAGCGGCGCCGATGCGAAGAAGGAAAAAAGGTCGAGATAACTTGTCCCCGTGACGGCGTCGACAAGTCGGCTTCCCGAACTCGCGGAAAGATCGACCACCAGGTCGTAGCCGTCCACAAGCACGTGACGCGCAAGCGTACTGTGCACTTCACGTGCCGCCAGGGGGGACGTTCCCGAGGCGGCGAGGTCGGACCGAGGCTCATGTGCATTCATGGCGAAGACTCCTACGAGCGGCACGACTTGACAGAACGGTCAAACACGGTCCGGGCATCATGTGCCCCGAGGGTTTCCCGGGAATACATGTTGCCCTGCGCTGCTCTTGGAACCCTCTTCCAGTCCTCTTCGGATCCTCTTCGCGATTTCGAAACGACGGCGGAGTATCTGTCGAAGACGGCACGACGGGTGCTAGCGTGCTGCACACCGATCGAATGCGGGCTCCTCTATTTACTGAATTTCCCGGGGGATCACGACATGAGCGTTGCCGACTGGGAGCATGCCCGCGGCCACATGATGCTCGACCGCACCTTCGTCAACCTCAACACCGGTTCGGGCGGCCCACTGCCCCGCAGGACCTTCGAGCGCGTCACCGAGCTGCGCACCCACCTGGCCGGCGCTCCCATGGACTTCCTCCTGCACGAGGTCCCTCCGCTGCTGTGGAACGCGCGTGAGCGTCTGGCCGGACTGCTCGGCGCAGATCCGCGCCGTCTGGCGCTGGCCACCAACGTGACCGGTGCGCTCAACCTGGTGGCGTCCTCACTCCGGCCGAGCGCACCCGGCGAGATTCTGCTGACCGATCACGAGTACACCCCGGTGCGATGGTGCTGGGAGCGGCTGGCCCGGCGCCAGGGTCTGGAGGTGCGCACGTTCCGGCTGCCGGCCCTGCCCGCCGGTCCCGACGAGATCGTGGCGGCCGCCGTCGAGGCGATGGGTCCGCGAACCCGGCTCCTGGCCTTCAGCCACGTGCTGGCGACGACGGGACTCGTCCTGCCCGCACGGGAGTTGTGCGAAGAGGCTCGCCGACGGAACATCGTGACCGTGGTCGACGGGGCCCACACGCCGGCGTTCGTCGACCTGAACCTGGCCGGCCTCCCTTGCGACTTCTATGTGGGAAGCGGTCACAAATGGCTCCTGGCACCGACCGGAACCGGCTTCCTGTATCTGGGCCGGGGGAGCGAGGACGTGCTGGAGCCGACCCAGGTGAGCTGGGCGTACCAGCCACCGCCCGGCGGCGGACCGCTCGACGAGCGGGACTCGTTCGGCAGTACCCCGCGTCTGCGCAGACTCGAATGCGAGGGCACGCGGGACATCTGCCCGTGGCTGGCGATACCGGAGTCGATCGACTTCCAGACCGGCATCGGGCTCGCCGAGATCCGGGCACGCCGACGTGAACTGGCCTTCCATGTGCGGCGACGCCTGGCGGGTGATCGGGGGCTGGAGCCCGCCACCCCCGCCGCGGAGGAGCTCTCCGGCGGAATGGTCGCGTTCCGGCTGCCGAGGACGCCGGGGACGGACCGGCTGCGGCAGGAACTGTGGGAACGCTTCCGGATCGAGGTCGCCGTGCCCGAACGGCCGGAAGGGCCATTGCTTCGAGTCTCGGTGAACTTCTACAACACCGAGGCCGAGATCGACGAACTGGCGGACGCTCTGAAGGAGCTGACGTCCTAGGATCTGCTGCTCGGCAGTGGGAGGAGAGCGAGAGGAATGGCGATGGACACGACAGTGCCGACGTTCGACCTGGGCGAACTGCAACAGGGTAACCACCAGGAGGAGTTCCGTCGCTGCCTGGCGGACAAGGGTGTCTTCTATCTGGCGGGCAGCGGTTTGGGTGAAGCCGACCAGAAGCCCGCCAAGGACGTGGCGGTGGACTTCTTCGAGCACGGCTCCGAGGAGCAGAAGCGCTCCGTCACTTCCCCGGTTCCCACGATGCGACGCGGGTTCACCGGACTGGAGTCGGAGAGCACCGCGAAGATCACCAACAGCGGCTCCTACACCGACTACTCGATGTGCTACTCGATGGGGACTTCGGGCAACCTGTTCCCCACCGACGACTTCGAACAGATATGGACGGGATACTT
Source organism: Streptomyces sp. M92 (assembly GCF_028473745.1). Classification (NCBI taxonomy): domain Bacteria; kingdom Bacillati; phylum Actinomycetota; class Actinomycetes; order Kitasatosporales; family Streptomycetaceae; genus Streptomyces; species Streptomyces sp. M92. The sequence continues at coordinate 3,317,101 of NZ_CP101137.1, read as the reverse complement.
CGACCGCATGTACCGGGCTTCGCGGGAGGTGGCACGTCAGGTCCTGAGGACCACCGGCGCGGAACCCGAGGGCGGCGTCGACGCGTTCGTCGACTGTGAACCACTGCTCAGGTTCCGGTACTTCCCCGAGGTTCCCGAGCACCGCAGCCGCGAGGAGGAGCCGCTGCGGATGGCGCCGCACTACGACCTGTCGACCGTGACACTGATCCAGCAGACGCCGTGCTCGAACGGCTTCGTGAGTCTGCAGTGCGAGGTCGGCGGCACCTATGTGGACCTGCCGGCCGTGCCGGACACGGTGCTCGTCTTCTGCGGCGCCGTGGCCACACTGGTCACGGGCGGCGAGGTGAAGGCCCCCAGGCACCATGTCGCCGCGCCCGGGCGGGACCGGATCGCGGGCAGCAGCCGCACGTCCAGCGTGTTCTTCCTGCGCCCCAACTCCGACTTCCGCTTCTCGGTCCCACTGGCGAAGGAGTGCGGCTTCGACATCGGCCTGGACGGGGAAACCGCCACGTTCCAGGACTGGATCGGGGGCAACTACGTCAACATCCGCACCAAGACCGGCGCATAGGGTGGACAGCCGATGAACGCAACGACAGTAACCGAGACCGACGTCATCCGTGACCGGGCGCAGACCGCGCTGGCCCGGTGCGGGGTCGACCTGGCCGGACGCAAGGGCGACGATCTGGCCGCGCGGACGCCGGTCACCGGCGGACACCTGTTCGGCCTGCGGGCCGACAGCGTCACCGACGTCGACCGGGCGGTCGAGGCCGCCCATACCGCGTTCCGCCGGTGGCGCACGGTGCCGGCCCCGGTGCGCGGCGCTCTGGTCAAGCGGCTCGGCGAGCTGCTGACCGAGCACAAGGAGGACCTTGCCGACCTGGTGGCGGTCGAGGTCGGCAAGATCCGCTCCGAGGCACTGGGCGAAGTGCAGGAGATGATCGACATCTGCGATTTCGCGGTCGGTCTGTCCCGGCAGCTCAACGGACGCACCATGCCCTCGGAACGCCCTGGTCACCGGCTGATGGAGACGTGGCACCCGCTGGGTGTGGTCGGCACGATCACCGCGTTCAACTTCCCGGTCGCCGTCTGGGCGTGGAACACCGCTGTGGCGCTGGTCTGTGGTGACACCGTCGTGTGGAAGCCGTCCGAGGTTACCCCGCTGACCGCGCTGGCCTGCACCGCACTGCTCGACCGCGCCGTCGCCGAGTCCGGTGCTCCGGCCCACCTCAATCAGGTCGTCCTCGGTGCCGCCGAGATCGGCGCACGGCTGGTGGAGTCGCCCCTGGTCCCCCTGATCAGTGCGACCGGTTCGACACGGATGGGCCGTGCGGTGGGACCTCGCGTCGCGGCGCGGTTCGGCCGCAGCATCCTGGAGCTGGGTGGCAACAACGCCGCGGTGGTGACGCCGTCGGCCGACCTCGACCTCACCGTGGAGGCCGCCGTGTTCGCCGCCGCGGGCACGGCCGGCCAGCGGTGCACGACGCTCCGTCGGCTCATCGTGCACGAGGACGTCGTCGACACCGTGGTCGAGCGGATCGCTGACGCCTTCCGGCGGCTCCCGGTCGGCGACCCGTTCCAGGACTCCACCCTCGTCGGGCCACTGATCAACAAGGACGCGTACACCAGGATGCAGCGGGCTCTCGACCGTGCGGTCGAGGAGGGCGGCACCCTGTGCGCAGGCGGCGAGCGCCGGCTCTCGCGGGCCGCGGACGACGCCTACTACGTGCGGCCCGCCCTCGTGAGGATGCCCGCACAGACCGCGGTCGTACGAGAGGAGACATTCGCGCCGGTCCTGTACGTCCTGACCTACAACGACCTCGGCGAGGCGATCCGGCTGCACAACGACGTGCCGCAGGGCCTGTCGTCCGGCATCTTCACCAACGACCACAGCGAGGCCGAGCGGTTCCTGGCCGCCGACGGCGCCGACTGCGGGATCGTCAACGTGAACATCGGCACCTCGGGGGCGGAGATCGGCGGTGCGTTCGGCGGCGAGAAGGAGACCGGCGGCGGCCGTGAGTCCGGTTCGGATGCCTGGCGCGCCTACATGCGCCGTGCGACCAACACGGTGAACCACTCGGGACGGGTGGCCCTTGCCCAGGGCGTGGACTTCTCCGACTGAGAGTCGAAGGTCCGGCGGCCCGAATCCGGCGGGCCGAATCCGGCGGGCCTGGGACGGTGGCGGAAAGTCCGCGGCCCGTGACGCGAATCGAATGGGTTCTTCTCGGCCAAGCGGGAATCGGCGGACCGCGTCGCGCGTGTTCTGCGCATTAATGTGGGAGTCGATGAACAAGGACATATCAGCGACCGTGGGCCAGGAGACGCCCGGTCGTGGCGGAGCGCGGGCATCAGCCGTCGAACCATCCGAACGGAAGGACCCGCCGGCGGACGCCGAAGGGGCCGGACCGGCGAGCGGGACCACCGACCGGAAGGCCGAGTGCGACGCCGCGATGGCGGGAGAGTCGGCGGACACCCCGGACACGAGCCCTGCGCCCTCGACGGGCGACAACTTCGACGGCGTCACGGAACCTCCCGGCACGGACGTGGATACGGACGGCGAGGGGGACACGGAAGCGGCCGGAGACGGGGACACGGACGGCGAAGCGGAAGCCGAAGCGGACGGAGGGGCGGACGCCGACGCGAAGCCGGCGCCGCCCGTGACCGGGCGGGACCCGGACGACGCCGAAGGCGCGGCGGCCGCAGGGAGCACCGAGGCGGTCGGCGCGCCCCGCTCCGTCGCCCCGGAACCGGCCCGCTCCCTGGCAACCGGGGGCAGGCCCCGGGCCCTGCTCGCGGCGCCGCTGCTGTGTCTGGCCTTGGTGGCCATGGTGGTTGTGCAGGTACAGCGTCCGCTTCCGCACCCGGTGTTCACCCTTGATGTGGCCGCGTCGGCCTCCCGGCAGGCGGAGAGCGGGTTCTCCCTCCCCTGGCCGGAGAAGGGGCAGGCCGCCGTCGCCGTCGAGGGCCTGGGCACCGTCGGGACGTTCGGAGAGCAGCGGCCGGTGCCGACGGCGAGCATCGCCAAGATCATGACGGCCTACGTGATCCTGCGCGAGCACCCCTTGGCGAAGGGCGAGGCGGGACCCGCCATCAGGATCGACGCCCGGGCGGTGGAAGACGGCAAGGCCGTGCACGAATCGCGCATCACCGGGCTGGAGGTGGGCCAGACGTTCAGCCAGCGGGACATGCTGAAGATGCTGATGATCCCCTCCGGCAACAACATCGCCCGGCTCCTGGCCCGTTGGGACACCGGCGCCCAGGACGAGGCCGCCTTCGTCGACAAGATGAACGAAGCCGCCGAGGCGCTCGGCATGGCGAACACCACCTACACCGACCCCAGCGGCCTGGCGAAGGACTCCGTCAGCACGGCGGTCGACCAGCTCAAACTGGCGCACGCGGTCATGAAGTTCGAGGCCTTCCGCGAGGTCGTCGCCCTGCCCAACGCCGACATCGAGGGGCATGGCCGCATCTACAACAACAACGACCGCCTGCTCATGGCCGGACTCGGTATCAGGGGCATCAAGACCGGCTCCAGCACACCGGCCGGCGGCACGCTGGTCTGGGCGGCGTACAAGACCGTGGACGGCAAGGACCGGTTGATCCTCGGCGCGATGATGGCCCAGCACGTGACCGGGCCGGATCCGAACGGCGCCAACAGCCTCGTCCTGGCGCAGGACAACAGCAGGGAGATCGTCGAGTCGGTGCGCGACGCCCTCGCCTCCACCACCGTGGTCAGGAAGGGGGACGTCGTCGGCCACGTCGATGACGGATTCGGCCGCCGGACTCCGGTCGTGGCCGCCCGGGACCTCACCATGGTCTCGCTGCCCGGCCTCGCGCCCGAGTTCACCTTCGACGACGGTGGCGAGAACCTCGCCCACTCCGCGGCGGCCGGCACCCTGGTCGGCGAGCTGGTCACGGCTGTCGGAGACGCGGAGCACACCGTCCCCGCCGTCCTCGAAAGCGACCTCACCGAGCCTTCCTTCGGCGAAAGGCTCACCCGTATCGGGTGACACCCGAGGATGGGACCCGATGCGCCCCGGCCGTCCGCCGGTGGTCTCGGCACCGGCGGACCGTGGCCTTCACCGTCCGCCGGTGCCGAGCCGTCCCCGTCCGACCTCAGACGCTTCCGTCCGGACGGGATCGCCTTCCGCGGCCGGCTTCTCCCGCTCGGCCGCCGGACGTCAGCCGAGGTTGCGAAGGAACTTCGCCGCCACGGGACCCGCGTCCGAGCCGCCTGATCCGCCGTCCTCCAACAGCACGGCCCAGGCCAGGTCGCGATCCCCCTGGAAGCCGATCATCCATGCGTGCGTACGCGGCGGGTCCTCGTTGCCGAACTCGGCCGTGCCCGTCTTGGCATGGGGTTGGCCGGGGACGTCCCGCAGCTTCCCGCCCGCTCCCTCGGTGACCGTCGCCCGCATCATCATGCGCAGGTCGGCCACGACCGCCGGGTCCAGCGCGGCTGATGTCTCGTGCTTCTTCCGCACCGCGCCCGGCACCAGAACCGGCTGCTTGAACTCACCCTCCTTGACGGTCGCCGCGACCGAGGCCATCACCAGCGGAGACGCCTCAACACGCGCCTGCCCGATCATGGAAGCGGCTCTTTCGTTCTCATTCTTGGAGACCGGGACCGAGCCGTCGAAGGTCGCATCGCCCACATCCCACACTCCACCGATGCCGAAGGCCTTGGCTGTGTCCCGGAGGGCGGAATTCGACAGTTCGCTCCGTGCGTTGACGAAGAAGGTGTTGCACGACTCGGCGAAGGAGTCCTTGAAGGTGGAGCCCGCCGGCAGCGTGAACCGGTCCTGGTTCTCGAAACGCTGACCATTCACGTGGGCGAATTCGGGACAGCCCGCGACGTCCTCGGGACGCATACCCGTCTTCAGCAAGGCGGCTGTGGTCACCACCTTGAACGTCGACCCCGGCGCGTAGCGACCCGCCAGCGCACGGTTCATACCGCCCGGCACGTTCGCGGCAGCCAGAATCCGGCCACTGCTCGGAGCTATGGCAACGATGGCGGCGTTCTTGTCCACACCTTCCAGCGCTTCGGCAGCCGCGTTCTGGACGCGCGGGACGATGGTCGTCTTGACCGGCTCGCCCGGATCGCGCTTCTCGCCACTGAGTTGCTTCACCGCGCGGCCCGACTGCCGGTCCGCGACCACCACCGACTTCGCCGCGCCACCGCCCCCCGCCAACTGCTTGTCATAGCGGGCCTGGAGTCCCGAAACACCCTTGCCGCTCTTGGGGTCGACGGTGCCCGCCAGGGACGACGCCTGCAGCTCCGCGCCCGTCGAGTCGAGGATCTTCGCGCGTTCCCGCGACTGGAGGGCCAGCGTCTGACCGGGCTTCATCTCCGGGTGGATCATGGGTGTGGTGAATTCCACGGTCCACTCGGCATCCCCCTTGTTTTCCTTCAGTGCCACGGCGTTTGAGTTCCACGTGTACTCACCCACGCCAGGAATCTGCATTCCTACCCTGAAAGGAACCTTCACCTCACCCTCGACCCGCTCGGCGTCACCGTCGACGGCGATGTCGACCTTCGTTGGCTTCAAATTCGTCAGAACCGAGTCGATGAGCGAATTGGCGGCGTCCGGTGTATCTGTGTAAGAAGCTGCTTTGTCGGCGTTTCCGGCTTCCCACGCCGCCAGGAAATCCTCCACCCGTCCGGTCGCCGCCGTTACTTCTGCGTCATCTTGACCGCCCCGCGCGTTGTACACCCAGTAACCGGCGCCGGCCACAACGGCGACCGCGACTAAAATCCCGATGACCGGACGCCGGCGCGCAGACCGCCTTCGCTGTGGCGACTGAATCTCGTGTGTCATGCGCCCAGTGTAGGAGTCGCCTTCCAGGCTTCCATCGAATGCGTAATTTCAAGCCACCAGCACGACGCGCGACCGACGACGGGTCGTGTCCCTCCTGGAAAACCCAGTAGGCAGTGACAGTGGCGAACCGTAGGCTCGCTGCTGATGCCCGCGAAACCTGCCCCCGCCACGGATCTCGCTCCGCAAGCCGCGCCGGACACCGCACCGGTCGCCGCGCCGGACACCGCCGAGAAACGTTCCGCCGTACGTTCCCTGCTACGGCTGTGGCCCTATGTGCGTCCGGTGCGCGCGCGGTTGGGGACGGCCGCGGTGATAGCGATCCTCGCGTCCTGCGTGGGTCTTGTCATCCCGCTCGTCCTGAAGTGGATGGTGGACGGACCGGTCGCCGACGGGGATCCGGCGGGTGTGTGGCTCGGGGCGCTGTACCTGCTGCTCCTCGGGGTGGCGGAGGCGCTGCTGTTCGGGTTCCGACGGTGGCTGGTGGCCCGGCCGCTGGCGGGGGTCGAGGCGGGGATGCGTGCGGATCTGTACCGGCACCTGCAGCGGCTGCCGGTGGCCTTCCACGACCGCTGGGCGTCGGGGCAGCTGCTGTCTCGCGGGACGACCGACCTGATGCTGCTGCGCATGTTCCTCGCCTTCCCGCTGACGTTCTTGCTGGTCAACGGTGTGACGATCCTGGTCGGCGTGGGCATCATGCTGGTCCAGGACTGGACGCTGGGGCTGGTCGTCCTCGGGCCGGCCGTCCCGGTGATGATCATGTGCGGGATCTTCGAGAAGAAGTACTCCGCGGTGGCGCGGCGGGCGCAGGACCAGGTCGGGGATCTGACGACCGTGGTCGAGGAGAGCGTGCTCGGCATCCGGATCATCAAGGGCTTCGGCCGGCACCGCAGCCAGGCCCGCGCCTTCCACGACCTGTCCCACACGCTGCGGGGCACGGAGCTGCGCAAGGCGCGGCTGCTGGCCGCCATCTGGGCGGTCATCGTGACGCTGCCCGAGGTGGCGATCGGGGCGGCGCTGGTGGTCGGTGCGGTGCAGGTGGCGGACGGGGGGCTGTCGGCGGGGACGCTGGTGGCGTTCCTGTCCACGGCGCTGGCGCTGCGGTGGCCGGTGGAGTCCATCGGCTTCCTGCTGGCGATGAGCCAGGAGGCGGCGGCGGCCACGGACCGGTACTTCGAGGTGATGGACGCCAAGGTCGAAGCGCCGGGGAGTTCGCCCGCGCCGGCGCCGGAGGGCGGGGAGCGCGGACCGGCGGGGCGGACCGACGGGCTGAACTTCGAGGCGGTCACCTTCCGTTACCCCGACGCTCCCCCCGACTCCCCGCCCCTCCTCGACCGCGTCGACCTCCATATCCGCCCCGGCGAATCCATGGCCCTGGTCGGCGCCACCGGCAGCGGCAAGACGACGCTCACCGCGCTCGTCCCGCGCCTCCACGAGGTCACCTCCGGACGGATCACGCTGGACGGCGAGGACATCACCGCCCTCCCCCGCGAGGTGCTGCGCGCCCGGGTCGCCGTCGCCTTCGAGGAGCCGACCCTCTTCTCGGCGAGCGTCGGCGAGAACGTGCTGATGGGCGCCGGTGACGACGCGGGGGACGAGGCGCTGGACCGGGCCCTCGCCGTCGCGCAGGCCGACTTCGCGCACGCGCTGCCCCAGGGCACCGCCACCGAGGTCGGCGAGCAGGGCCTCAGCCTGTCCGGCGGCCAGCGCCAGCGCCTGGCGCTCGCCCGGGCGGTCGTCGGCAGACCGAGGTTCCTCGTCCTGGACGACCCGCTGTCCGCGCTGGACGTGCACACGGAGGCCGCGGTGGAGGCCGCCCTGCGGCAGGTCCTCGCGGACACCACCGCCCTGATCGTGGCCCACCGCCCCTCCACCGTCCTGCTCGCCGACCGCGTCGCCCTGCTCTCCGGCGGCCGGATCGCCGCCGTCGGCACCCATCACGAACTGCTGCGCACCAACGCCGAGTACGCCCACCTGATGTCCGGGCTCGACGGGCCCGAGGAGCCCGGAAAGGGGGACGGCCGATGACGGCGCCCACGGCCACCGCGCCGGACAGGGAACGGCCCGAGGACGAGCCGGCCGCCGAGAACCCGGCCTCCACGGCCGAGGACGCCTTCGACCGGGACGTCCTGCCCAGCCCACCGGGCGCGACCGGCATGCTGCTGCGTTCCCTGCTGGCCCCGATGAAGGCCCGCGTCGCCCTCACCACCTTCCTCCTGCTGCTCCAGCAGGCGGCCGTGCAGGCAGGCCCGCTGCTGGTGGCGTACGCCATCGACCACGCCGTACCGGCCCTGCGGGACGACGACCACGGTCCGCTGATCGCGGTCGGCGCCGGTTACCTGCTCTGCTCGCTGGCCGCCGGCGGACTGCAGTACGCCTTCGTCGCGGCCGCCGCCCGGGTCAGTCAGGACGTGCTGCTGGACCTCAGGGGCCGGATCTTCCGGCACGCGCAGGCGCTGAGCGTCGACTTCCACGAGCGCTACACCTCGGGCCGGCTGATCTCCCGCTCCACGACGGACGTGGAGTCGCTGCGCGAGCTGCTGGACGAGGGCCTCCAGGAACTGGTGACGGTCGTCCTGTCCTTCGTCTACATCGCGGCGCTGCTGCTCTGGCTGGACCTCGGGCTGGGCGGCGTCGCGGTGGCGTCGTTCGTGCCGCTGTACGCGCTGGTGCGGCTGTACCGGCGGCGCGCGGGGCGGGTGTACCGGCAGCGGTCCACGGCGATCGCGACGGTGATCGTGAAGTTCGTGGAGACCATGAACGGCATCCGCCCGGTGCGCGCCTTCCGCCGGGAGGCGGCCAACGACGCCGACTTCGCCGTACTCAACCGGCGCCACGAGCGGTCCAACGGCGACGCGCTGCTGGAGATGGCCCGTTACGTCGTCGGCTCGCGGCTGGTCGCCAACACGGCCGTGGCCGGGATCGTGCTGTGGGGCGCCTACCGGGTCGCGGACGGCACGCTGGCGCTCGGCGTGCTGGCGGCGGCGGTGCTGTACCTGCGGCGGCTGTACGACCCGATCGACCGGCTCGGCATGTTCCTGAACTCCTACCAGTCGGCGGCGGCCTCCCTGGAGAAGATCGCCGGTCTGCTGGCGCAGACGCCGTCCGTACCGGAACCGGCCGCGCCGAAGGAGCTGCCGCCGCGTCGGTCGGAGCACCCGGGCCGCGAGGTGGTCTTCGACGCCGTCCGCTTCGCCTACCGCACCGGCGGCGAGGTGCTGCCCCGCTTCGGTCTGACGATCCCGGCCGGGCAGACGGTCGCCGTCGTCGGCTCGACCGGCGCGGGCAAGTCGACGCTGGCCAAGCTGCTCGCCCGGTTCTACGACCCCTCCGACGGGCGCGTCCTGCTGGACGGCACCGACCTGCGCGACCTGCCCGTGCCGGAGCTGCGGCGCGGGGTGGTGATGGTGACGCAGGAGGCCTTCCTGTTCTCCGGGACCGTCGCCGACAACATCGCCATCGGCCGTCCGGAGGCGACGCGGGAGGAGATCGAGCGGGCCGCGAAGGCGATCGGCGCCCACGACTTCATCGCCGCGCTGCCCGACGGCTACGACACCGACGTACGCAAGCGGGGCGGCCGGATCTCCGCCGGTCAGCGGCAACTGGCCGCCTTCGCACGGGCGTTGCTCGCGGACCCGGCGGTGCTGATCCTGGACGAGGCGACCAGTTCGCTGGACGTCCCCGGGGAGCGGGCGGTGCAGCGGGCCATGACGACGGTGCTGAAGGGCCGTACGGCGGTGGTGATCGCGCACCGGCTGTCCACCGTGGAGATCGCCGACCGGGTGCTGGTGATGGAGCACGGCCGGATCGTGGAGGACGGCACGCCGGACGAGCTGATCGCCGGCAGGGGCCGGTTCGCGGACCTGCACCGGGCGTGGCGGGACAGCCTGGCATGAGGATCGACGCGTACGGGGCTCCCGGCACGCCGGACCGCCGGGGCGGCTGGCGGTACCTGGCGTGGCTGGTGCGGCGGCAGTGGCCGCGCTGTCTGGCGGGGGCGGTGCTGGCCAGTGCGTGGATGGTGCTGCTGGCGGCGACGCCGTACCTGATGGCGCGGGCGGTCGACCACGGTCTGACCCCCGGTGACCTGGGCGCGCTGGCGGGCTGGACGGGCGCCCTGGTCGCCGCGGGGGCGTTCAACGCCTGGCTGGGCACCCTGCGGCACCGCACGATGACGAAGGTGCGGATGGACGCCAACTTCCGCACGGTCAAGGTGGTCGTCGGGCACGCCGCGCGGCTCGGTTCGGCGCTGCGCCGGCAGGTGGGGGCCGGGGAGGTCGTCACCATCGGGGTGGGTGACGTGCAGACCATCAGCACCTCCCTGACGGCCGTGGGCCCCGGCGTCGGAGCCGTGGTCGCCTACGCGGCCGTCGGCGGACTGCTGCTGTCGGTGTCGACGCGGCTCGCCCTGGTGGTGCTGATCGGGGTGCCGCTGCTCGGCGTGGTGCTCGGGCCGCTCATGGGGCGGTTGCAGGGCAGGGAGACCGAGTACCGGGAGCGGCAGTCCGTGCTGACCGCGCGGATCGGCGACCTCGCGGGCGGGCTGCGGGTGCTGAACGGCCTGGGCGGCAAGGACCTGGTCGCGGACGCGTTCCGCCGGGACTCGGGGCGGCTGCGCGAGCAGGGCTACCGGGTCGGCGCGGTGACCAGCTGGATCCAGGCCCTGGGAGTGGGCCTGCCGATGCTGTTCCTGGCGCTGGTGACCTGGCTTGGCGCCCGGCAGGCGGTGCAGGGGCACATCAGCGTCGGCGAGCTGGTGTCGGTGTACGGGTACGTGGTGGCGCTGGGCTGGCCGGTGGCGTTCCTGATCGAGATGGGCCACCAGCTCAGCCGGGGCGTGGTGGCCGCCCGCCGGGTGGTGGCGTTCCTGCGCCTGGAGCCCGAGCCGGACACCGGCACGCGTGACGCCCCCACCGAGCCGTCGGTGCTGTACGACCCGGACTCCGGGGTACGGGTCCTCCCCGGCCACCTGACCGCCCTGGCCACCGCCCGCCCGGCGGACGCCGCCGAACTCGTGGACCGCCTGGGCCGCTACGCCCCCTCCGAGGTGACCTGGGGGGATGTGCCTTTGTCCGAGGTACCGCTCGCACAGGTCCGCGCCCGCATCCTGGTCGCGGAGGCGGAGGCCGACCTCTTCGCAGGCACCCTGCGCGAAGTGATCGGCGCTGAGCAGACGCCGCTGCTGAGGGGCGCGGGCGGTACCGACATGCGGCTCCGCCGCGTGGGCGCGACCAGCCACAACACACCCGCGGACGCCGGACAGCCACTCGGGGCGGACGATTCGGCGCACCTGAAGTCGGCCATCCACGCCGCCGCCGCCGATGACATAGTCCAGTGCCTCCCCGACGGCCTGGAAACCCGGGTCGCGGCCCAGGGCCGCGACCTGTCCGGCGGTCAACGCCAACGCGTCCGCCTGGCCCGGGCCCTGTTCGCCGACCCGGAGGTCCTGCTCGCCGTGGAGCCGACCTCCGCCCTGGACGCCCACACCGAGGCCACCGTCGCCCGCCGCCTGCGGGACGCCCGTGCCGGCCGCACGACGGTGGTGGCCTGCACCTCCCCCCTCCTGCTCGACACGGCGGACGTGGTGCACCACCTGGTCGACGGCAAGGTCGTCGCGACCGGCACGCACCGCGAACTCCTCGCCGGCGAGCCGGGATACCGGGCACTGGTCTCCAGGGAAGACAGCGAGGACGAGGTGCTCCGATGACGTCCGAAGGACAACTCCCCGTCGCCGGGCGCACCGGCGTCCGCCGCGCGGCGGCCGGCCTGGTCCGCGCCGACCGGCGGTCCTTCGCGGTCGTCCTCATCCTGAACGCGCTGGCGGCGCTCGCCGGGCTCGCGGGCCCGTGGCTGCTGGGCCGGATCGTCGACGAGGTCCGCGCCGGGGGCGGTGTCGGTGCCGTGGACCGGATGGCGCTCGCCATCCTGCTGTGCTCCCTCGCCCAGCTGCTGCTGGCCCGCTGGGCGCGGTACGTGGGCCACCGTGTCGGTGAGCGGACCCTCGCGCGGGTGCGGGAGCGGTTCGTGGACCGCGCCCTGGCCCTGCCGGCCTCGGCCGTGGAGCGGGCCGGCACCGGCGACCTGACGACGCGCGGCACCGCCGACGTGACCACGGTCGGCACGACGCTGCGCGACGCCGGGCCCGAGCTGCTGATCAACTCCGTGCAGGCGCTGTTCCTGGCCGCCGCCGTGTTCGTGCTCGATCCGCTGCTCGGCCTGGTCGGCGTGCTGGGGCTGACGCCGGTCTGGTTCGTGCTGCGCTGGTACCTGCGCCGGGCGCGGGCCGGCTATCTCGCCGAGGGCGCGGCGAACTCGGAGGTCGCCGAGAGCCTGACGGCCACGGTCGCCGGGGCCCGCACCGTCGAGGCGCTGCGGCTGACCGGGCGCCGCGTCGCGTCGAACCGACGGGCGCTGGAGGAATCGCGGCGTGCCCGGTTCCACACCCTGTACCTGCGCAGCGTCTTCTTCCCGGCGGTGGAGATCTCGTACGTCGTCCCCGTGGCGGGCGTGCTGCTGATCGGCGGTGTCCTGCACACGCACGGGTCGGTGAGCCTCGGCGCGGTGGTGTCGTGCGCCGTGTACCTCCAGCAGCTCGCCGGGCCGCTCGACGAGGTGCTGATGCGCGTCGAGCAGCTCCAGGCGGGCGGCGCTTCGTTCGCCCGGGTCGAGGGGCTGGCGCGGGCGCCGCGGGCGGCGACGGACGACTCGCCGGTCCCGGCGGACGACCGGATCGACGTGACCGGCGTGCGGTACGCCTACGACCGGGGCGGCGAGGTGCTGCGCGGCGTGGACCTGACCGTGCGGCCGGGTGAACGGCTGGCGCTGGTCGGGCCGTCCGGGGCGGGCAAGACCACGCTGAGCCGGCTGCTGGCGGGCGTGGACGCGCCGACCGGGGGCTCGGTGACGGTGGGCGGGGTGCCGGTGAGCGCTCTGGGGCCGGAGCGGCTGCGCCGTCAGGTCGTGCTGGTCACCCAGGAGCACCACGTCTTCCTCGGCACGGTCCGGGACAACCTGCTCATCGCCGAACCGGCGGCCGACGACGAGCGGTTGTGGTCGGCCCTGGCCGCCGTGGGCGCCGAGCCGTGGGTACGGGAACTGCCGGAAGGCCTCGGCACCGGACTGGGCACCGGCGGTCACCGCACCGACGGCTCGCAGGCCCAGCAGCTCGCCCTGGCCCGGGTGGTGCTCGCCGACCCGCACACACTGATCCTGGACGAGGCCACCGCCCTGCTGGACCCGGCCACGGCCCGGCACACCGAGCGCGCCCTGGCCGCCGTACTGGAGGGCCGCACGGTCATCGCCGTCGCCCACCGCCTGCACACCGCGCACGACGCCGACCGGGTGGCGGTGATGGAGGACGGCCGGCTCACCGAACTGGGCACGCACGAGGAACTGGTGGCGGCGCGCGGCGCGTACGCGGCGCTGTGGGACTCCTGGCACGGGGAGCCCTCCCCGGAGCCCCTTACTGACTGAGCGGGCAGTCAGTACCACACTCGGGCAACCCTTCCGTATATCGAACATGAACGCCCGGACAACGAACGATTTCCAGCCAACTTCCTGACGCGCCCCTGACAAACACGTCGCTCGCCTGCCACTCTTCCCCAGGTCGCCGCACAGCGCACCCACAGCATTCCCGTCAGCGCTGTACGAAGGCCAGCTCCACGCACGTGGTTTCTGCGTACCGAACCAGCACCGCCCGGCCGGCCCACCCGCCGACCGGTCTCCCCACCGGCCGCGCGATCCGCGGCCACGCAGAAGGAGTCAGTGTTGAGCAGCAGTTCTCCCCACAGACGCACCTCCCACACCGCGTCCCCGCACGCCACCCGCCGCCGCACCGCCGCCGCCGTCGCGCTGGCCGGTGCCGCCGCGCTGATCGCCACCGCGGTCCAGTCCTCGGCCGCCACCGCGGCGCCCGCCCCGGCGCCCGCCCCGGGTGCCGAATCGGTCAAGCTCAGCCCCGCCCAGCGCGCCGAGCTGATACGCGACGCCAACGCCACCAAGGCCGCGACCGCCGACGACCTCGGCCTGGGCGCCAAGGAGAAGCTGGTCGTCCGCGACGTCGCCAAGGACCGCGACGGCACCGTGCACACCCGCTACGAGCGCACCTACGACGGACTGCCGGTCCTCGGCGGCGACCTGGTCGTCGCCACCGACGGCGGCAGGACCGAACGGGTCGTCAAGGCCACCCCGAAGGCCATCAAGCCGGCCACCGTGACGCCGAAGATCTCCGCGGCGAAGGCGAAGTCGCAGGCCGTGTCCGCCGCGAAGGCCGCCGGTGCCCAGGCGCCGGACGCCGACCGCGCGCCGCGCAAGGTGATCTGGGCGGCGAACGGCACCCCGGTCCTGGCGTACGAGACGGTCGTCGGCGGCCTCCAGGAGGACGGCACCCCGAACGAGCTGCACGTGGTCACCGACGCGGCCACCGGCGCCAAGCTCTACGAGTACCAGGCGATCCACAACGGCACCGGCAACACCATGTACAGCGGCACGGTGACGCTGGGCACCGCGCAGTCCGGGTCGTCGTACACGCTGACCGACACGACCCGCGGCAACCACAAGACGTACAACCTGAACCGGGGCACCTCCGGCACCGGCACGCTCTTCTCCGGCCCCGACGACGTGTGGGGCAACGGCAGCCCGTCCAACGCCGAGACCGCCGCCGCCGACGCCCACTACGGTGCCGCGCTGACCTGGGACTACTACAAGAACGTCCAGGGCCGTTCCGGTATCCGCGGTGACGGAGTGGGCGCCTACTCCCGGGTCCACTACGGCAACAACTACGTCAACGCCTTCTGGTCGGACTCCTGCTTCTGCATGACGTACGGCGACGGCTCCGGCAACACCAACCCGCTGACGTCCATCGACGTGGCCGCGCACGAGATGACGCACGGCCTCACCTCCAACACCGCGGGGCTCAACTACAGCGGCGAGTCCGGCGGCCTCAACGAGGCCACCTCCGACATCTTCGGCGCGTCCGTCGAGTTCCACGCGAACAACTCCTCCGACGTCGGTGACTACCTCATCGGCGAGGAGATCGACATCAACGGCGACGGCACCCCGCTGCGCTACATGGACAAACCCAGCAAGGACGGCGCGTCCAAGGACTACTGGTACTCGGGGATCGGCAACGTCGACGTCCACTACTCGTCCGGCCCGGCCAACCACTTCTTCTACCTGCTGAGCGAGGGCAGCGGCACCAAGACCATCAACGGTGTCACCTACGACTCGCCCACCTCGGACGGCCTCCCGGTCACCGGCATCGGCCGCGACAAGGCCGCGAAGATCTGGTTCCGCGCCCTGACCACCAAGTTCACGTCGACCACCAACTACGCGGGCGCCCGCACCGGCACCCTCGCGGCGGCCGGTGAGCTGTACGGCACCGACAGCGCCGAGTACACGGCGGTGCAGCACGCGTGGGCGGGCATCAACGTCGGCTCCCGCCCCGGTGACGGCGGTGGCGGCGACGGCACGACCTTCGAGAGCGGCACCAACGTGAACATCCCCGACTACGGGTCGGCGGTGACCTCCTCGATCACGGTCACGGGCCGGGCGGGCAACGCGCCGAGCAACCTCGAGGTCGGCGTGGACATCGTGCACAGCTGGCGCGGTGACCTGCGGATCGACCTGGTCGCGCCCGACGGGACGACGTACCTGCTGAAGAGCAGCGGCTACGACCCGGCAGAGGACGTGCACGAGACCTACACGGTCAACGCCTCCTCGGAGACGGCCAACGGCACCTGGAAGCTGCGCGTCCAGGACCAGGGCCGGCAGGACACCGGGTACATCGACTCCTGGCGGCTGACCTTCCCGTAGGCCCTCCGCGGCCCCACGGTGTGACGGGCGGCACCCGGAACCAGTGGTTCCCGGGTGCCGCCCTACCCTTGGTGCCCATGTCCTTCACGTACGACGACGTCGGCGCCACCCGCGAGCAGGACGCCTGCCCGCCAGGCTTCCGCCCCATGCACGTACGCACCCGCCTCGGGGAGGGCGACCCGGTGTTCCGGCGGGCGGCCGAGGCCGTGCTCACCTGGGAGATGCACCGGGAGATGGGCGTCGGCATCGACGCGAGCGCGGAGCGCGCCGCGCCCGGCGTGGACGTCACCGTCACCCTGGCCGGGATGATCAAGGCGCCCTGCCGGGTGGTGTGGACGCTGGAGGAGCACCGCCGGGCCGGCTGGGCCTACGGCACGCTGCCCGGTCATCCGGAGTCCGGCGAGGAGGCCTTCGTGGTCGACCGGACGGGCGACGGCACGGTCTGGCTGACCGTGCACGCCTTCAGCCGCCCCGCCAAGTGGTACGCGAAGGCCGGCGGGCCCGCCGCCCGCGCCTTCCAGCACGCCTACGCCCGCCGCTGCGGCACCGTCCTGCGGCGGCTGAGCGGGGGCGACGAGGAGGACTGACCCGGCGGGAGGGTCCTCCGTCGCCGCCCCGGCGCGTGCTCACCGCATCAGCAGCCCCGCCGCCTGGGCCAGGTCGTCCGACGGCATGGCGACCAGCCCCGCCTCCGCGCCGGACGCCAGCAGCCGGTGCGCGGGCAGGATGCGGACCGTGTACCCGAAGGGACCGGTGCGGTCCAGGGCGAGCGGACCCTCGTACAGCCAGCGGCCCTCCAGGTCGGGGCCGCCCACCGGTTTCAGCGGCGCCGTCGTCGCGTCGGTGATCCGGTCCTCGGTGTCGACCCGGCCGGAGACCGCCTGCACCTCGACGTCGTCCGGCGCGAGTTCGCCGAGGTTCACCCGCACCCGCAGCCCCAGCGTCGTGCCGAGTTCGGCGCTGGCGGTGGCGGCGGACGTCTCGACGTGGTCGACGCTCACCCCGGGCCAGGCGGTGCGCACCCGGGCCTTCCACTCGGCCAGCGCCCGCGCGGCGTCCGGGTCCATCGCGCGGTGCGCCTCGGCCGCCGGGGTGTAGAGCCGCTCCACGTACTCGCGGACCATGCGGCCGGCCAGCACCTTCGGTCCCAGCAGGCTCAGCGTCCGGCGGACCATCTCGATCCACCGGTCGGGCAGCCCGCTCGCGCCCCGCTCGTAGAAGCGCGGGGTGATCCGCTGTTCCAGCAGGTCGTAGAGGGCGTCGGCCTCTATGGCGTCGCGCCGGTCGGGGTCGGTCCCGGAACCGTCGGCGGTGGGGATCGCCCAGCCGAAGTCCGGCTGGTACCACTCGTCCCACCAGCCGTCCAGCACCGACAGGTTGAGGCAGCCGTTGAGCGCCGCCTTCATGCCGGAGGTGCCGCACGCCTCCAGGGGGCGCAGGGGGTTGTTCAGCCAGATGTCGCAGCCCGGGTACAGCTTCTGCGCCATCGCCATGCCGTAGTCCGGCAGGAACACGATCCGGTGCCGCACCCGCGGGTCGTCCGCGAACCGCACCAGCTCCTGCACCAGCCGCTTCCCGCCGTCGTCCGCCGGGTGCGCCTTGCCCGCGACGACGATCTGGATGGGCCGCTCGGAGTGCAGCAGCAGGTCCATCAGGCGGTCGCGGTCGCGCAGCATCAGGGTGAGGCGCTTGTACGACGGGACGCGGCGCGCGAAGCCGATGGTGAGCACGTCGGGGTCGAGGACGTCGTCGATCCAGCCCAGCTCGGCGGTCCCGGCGCCGCGCTGCCGCCAGGAGACCCGCAGCCGCCGACGCACCTCCTCCACCAGTTGCTCGCGCAGGGTGCGGCGCAGCTCCCAGATGTCCTGGTCGGGGATGTCGGCGACCGAGTCCCAGCGGTCCGAGCCGCCGACGGTCAGCGCGTCCTCGGCCCGCTGCACGCCGATCTGCCGGGCGCCGAGCCGGAAGACCTCGGGGGCGACCCAGGTGGGGGCGTGCACGCCGTTGGTGACGGAGGTGATCGGCACCTCGTCGGCGTCGAAGCCGGGCCACAGTCCGGAGAACATCTCCCGGCTGACCCCGCCGTGCAGCAGGGAGACGCCGTTGGCGCGCTGGGCCAGGCGCAGGCCCATCACGGCCATGTTGAACAGGTTGGGCTCACCGCCGGGGTAGGTCTCCATGCCGAGGCGCAGGACGCGGTCGACGTCGATGCGCGGGAGTTCGGCGTCGGGTCCGAAGTGGCGGGCGACCAGCTCGCGGTCGAAGCGGTCGATGCCGGCCGGGACCGGGGTGTGGGTGGTGAAGACCGTCCCGGCCCGCACCGCCTCCAGGGCGGAAGTGAACTCCAGCCCCTGGTCGCACAGTTCGGCGATGCGTTCCAGCCCGAGGAAGCCCGCGTGGCCCTCGTTGGTGTGGAACACCTCGGGCGCCGCGTGGCCGGTGAGCCGGCAGTACGTGCGCACCGCCCGGACACCTCCTATGCCGAGCAGCATCTCCTGGAGCAGCCGGTGCTCGCTGCCGCCGCCGTAGAGCCGGTCGGTGACGCCGCGTTCGCCGAGGTCGTTCTCCTCGACGTCCGAGTCCAGCAGGAGCAGCGGCACCCGGCCGACCTGGGCCTGCCAGATCCGGGCGCGCAGCTCCCGGCCGCCGGGCAGGGCCAGGGCGACGTGGGCGGGGGTGCCGTCGGGCTCCTCCAGGAGCGCCAGGGGCAGCTCGTGGGGGTCGAGGACGGGGTAGTGCTCCTGCTGCCAGCCGTCCCGGGAGAGGGACTGGCGGAAATAGCCGTGCCGGTAGAGCAGCCCGACGCCGACGAGCGGCACGCCCAGGTCGCTGGCCGCCTTGAGATGGTCGCCGGCCAGGATGCCGAGGCCGCCGGAGTACTGGGGCAGGGCCGCGGTGATACCGAACTCGGGCGAGAAGTAGGCGACGGCGGCGGGCAGTCGGCCGGACTGGGCCTGGTACCAGCGGTCGCCGGTCATGTAGTGGTCGAGGTCGTCGGCCACCGCGGTGAGCCGGCGCAGGAAGCGCCGGTCCCCGGCCAGCTCCGCGAGGCGGGCGGGCGGCACGGTGCCGAGCAGTCGTACGGGGTCGTGGCCGGACGCGGCCCAGCACTCTGGGTCGACGGACTGGAAGAGGTCGCGGGTCTCCGGATGCCAGGACCAGCGCAGATTGCGGGCCAGATCACTGAGCGGCCGGAGGGAGTCGGGCAGTACGGGACGGACGGTCAGTCGACGGATCGCCTTCACCCGCACGACGTTACCGGCGCGATGTGTCCCTCGCCGGGGGCTTCGCCCGAAGATCTCCGATTCGGCCTGAACGGCGTCGTGTCCGGTCGCCGGACGGGCTAATTGCCACCGGCGTGTCGATCTCCCGGCGGGGAAGTCGTTCGGTCAGGACCGTCGCGTGTGTCGACATACGCGTGAGTAGTCATCAAAGTGCCGGATTGCCCACCCGAAGAGTGTGGGAAGGCTCCTGCGGTACGCCCCACACGCACCGCCGCAGGACCCACCTCCCCAGAGTCATCCGCCCACCCACGTTGACGCGGACAGGAGCGGTCATGCCCGCCACGCACCACTCGTCAGCACCCCCCGGAGCGACCCCCGGCGCACGCCCCGAAGCGCCACGCGGAGCCCCACGTGACACCCCGCCCGCGGCGCCCTCCGCGGACGGCGCCACCACCGTCGGACGCATCCCCGTCCTGGACGTCCGCCCCTTGGTCCATCAGGGTCGCAGGCCCGCGAAGGCCGTGACCGGCGAGTCGTTCCAGGTCTCGGCCACCGTGTTCCGCGAGGGGCACGACGCGGTGGCCGCCAACGTCGTACTGCGGGACCCCGAGGGCCGGCCGGGCCCCTGGACCCCGATGCGGGAACTGGCCCCGGGCACCGACCGCTGGGGCGCCACCGTCACCGCCGGCGAACCCGGGCTCTGGACGTACGCCGTTCAGGCGTGGGGCGACCCGGTCGCCACCTGGCGGCACCACGCACGGATCAAGATCCCGGCGGGCATCGACACCGGCCTGGTCCTGGAGGAGGGCGCCCGGCTGTACGAGCGGGCCGCCGCGGAGGTGCCCGGCGGCGCGGACCGGCGCGCGCTGCTGTCCGCAGTCGACGCGCTGCGGGACGAGGACCGGCCCGCCGCGTCCCGGCTGGCGGCGGCGTTGACGCCGGAGGTGGACGGGGTGCTGGCCCGGCACCCGCTGCGGGAGCTGGTCACCACCTCCGACCCGCTGCCCCTGCTCGTGGAGCGCGAACGCGCCCTGTACGGCGCCTGGTACGAGTTCTTCCCCCGCTCCGAGGGCACCCCCGCCCAGCCCCACGGCACCTTCCGCACCGCCGCCCGCCGCCTGCCCGAGATCGCCGCGATGGGCTTCGACGTCGTCTACCTCCCCCCGATCCACCCCATCGGCACCACCCACCGCAAGGGCCGCAACAACACCCTCTCCGCCACCCCCGACGACGTCGGCGTCCCCTGGGCCATCGGCTCCCCCGAAGGCGGCCACGACACGGTCCACCCGGGCCTCGGCACCCTGGAGGACTTCACCTGGTTCGTCGGCCAGGCCGCCTGCCACGGCCTGGAGATCGCCCTCGACTTCGCCCTCCAGTGCTCCCCCGACCACCCCTGGGTCCACAAACACCCCGAGTGGTTCCACCACCGCCCCGACGGCACCATCGCCCACGCCGAGAACCCGCCCAAGAAGTACCAGGACATCTACCCCGTCGCCTTCGACGCCGACATGGCGGGCCTGGTCACCGAGACCGTCCGCGTCCTGCGCTTCTGGATGGGCCACGGCGTGCGGATCTTCCGCGTCGACAACCCCCACACCAAACCCGTCGTGTTCTGGGAGAAGGTCATCGGCGAGATCAACCGCCACGACCCCGACGTCATCTTCCTCGCCGAGGCCTTCACCCGCCCGGCGATGATGCACACCCTGGCCCGGATCGGCTTCCAGCAGTCCTACACCTACTTCACCTGGCGCAACACCAAGCGCGAGCTGACGGAGTACCTCACCGAACTGACGGGGGACGCCGCCTCCTACATGCGGCCCAACTTCTTCGCCAACACCCCCGACATCCTGCACGCCTACCTCCAGCACGGCGGCCGCCCCGCCTTCGAGGCCCGCGCCGTCCTGGCCGCCACCCTCTCCCCCACCTGGGGCATCTACAGCGGCTACGAACTGTGCGAGAACACCCCCCTGCGCGAGGGCGGCGAGGAATACCTCGACAGCGAGAAGTACCAGCTCAAACCCCGCGACTGGGCCCGCGCCGCCCGCGAGGGCACCACCATCGCCCCCCTCATCACCCGCCTCAACACCATCCGCCGCGAGAACCCGGCCCTGCACCAGCTGCGCGATCTGCACTTCCACCCCACGGACAAGGAGGAGGTGATCGCCTACTCGAAGCGGCGGGGGTCGAACACGGTTCTGGTGGTCGTGAACCTCGACCCCCACCACACCCAGGAGGCCACGGTCTCGTTGGACATGCCGCAACTCGGCCTGGACTGGCACGAGTCGGTGCCGGTGCGTGACGAGCTCACCGGCGAGACCTACCACTGGGGCAGGGCCAACTATGTGCGCCTGGAGCCGGGCCGGACGCCCGCGCACGTCTGCACGGTTCTGCGACCGTCCAACCCGCAGATCGGAGGGTCACCCACCACATGATCTTCAACGAACCCGTGCCGGACACCTTCGAGGACACCCCGGCCAAGGACCGCGACCCGGACTGGTTCAAACGAGCCGTCTTCTACGAGGTCCTCGTCCGCTCCTTCCAGGACAGCAACGGCGACGGCATCGGCGACCTCAAGGGACTGACCGCCAAGCTGGACTACCTGCAATGGCTGGGCGTGGACTGCCTGTGGCTGCCGCCCTTCTTCAAGTCACCGCTGCGTGACGGCGGCTACGACGTCTCCGACTACACCGCCGTACTGCCCGAGTTCGGCGACCTGGCCGACTTCGTCGAGTTCGTGGACGCGGCCCACCAGCGCGGCATGCGCGTGATCATCGACTTCGTCATGAACCACACCAGCGACCAGCACCCGTGGTTCCAGGAGTCCCGGGCCAACCCCGACGGCCCCTACGGCGACTACTACGTCTGGGCCGACGACGACAAGCAGTTCCAGGACGCGCGCATCATCTTCGTCGACACCGAGGCCTCCAACTGGACCTACGACCCGGTGCGCAAGCAGTACTACTGGCACCGCTTCTTCTCCCACCAGCCCGACCTCAACTACGAGAACCCGGCCGTCCAGGAGGAGATGATCTCCGCCCTGAAGTTCTGGCTGGACCTCGGCATCGACGGGTTCCGGCTGGACGCGGTGCCGTACCTGTACCAGGAGGAGGGCACCAACTGCGAAAACCTTCCGGCGACGCACGCCTTCCTCAAGCGGGTGCGCAAGGAGATCGACGCCCAGTACCCGGACACGGTCGTACTGGCGGAGGCCAACCAGTGGCCGGAGGACGTCGTCGACTACTTCGGCGACTTCGCCTCCGGCGGCGACGAGTGCCACATGGCCTTCCACTTCCCGGTCATGCCCCGCATCTTCATGGCCGTCCGCCGCGAGTCCCGCTACCCCGTCTCGGAGATCCTCGCCAAGACCCCCGCCATCCCGTCCGGCTGCCAGTGGGGCATCTTCCTGCGCAACCACGACGAGCTGACCCTGGAAATGGTCACCGACGAAGAGCGCGACTACATGTACGCGGAGTACGCCAAGGACCCGCGCATGCGCGCCAACATCGGCATCCGCCGGCGCCTGGCCCCGCTCCTCGACAACGACCGCGACCAGATCGAGCTGTTCACCGCACTGCTGCTGTCCCTGCCGGGCTCGCCGATCCTCTACTACGGCGACGAGATCGGCATGGGCGACAACATCTGGCTCGGCGACCGGGATGCCGTACGCACCCCGATGCAGTGGACGCCCGACCGCAACGCCGGCTTCTCGTCGTCCGACCCCGGCCGGCTGTTCCTGCCCACGATCATGGACCCGGTCTACGGCTACCAGGTGACGAACGTCGAGGCGTCCATGGCCTCGCCGTCCTCCCTGCTGCACTGGACCCGCCGCATGATCGAGATCCGCAAGCAG
The DNA here is from genome assembly GCF_028473745.1 of Streptomyces sp. M92. Classification (NCBI taxonomy): domain Bacteria; kingdom Bacillati; phylum Actinomycetota; class Actinomycetes; order Kitasatosporales; family Streptomycetaceae; genus Streptomyces; species Streptomyces sp. M92. The sequence continues at coordinate 3,294,401 of NZ_CP101137.1, read as the reverse complement.
AACCCCGCCTTCGGCCTCGGCACCTACACCGAACTGCCCTCCTCCAACCCCGCCGTACTCGCCTTCCTGCGGGAGTACGAGGACGACCTGGTGCTGTGCGTCCACAACTTCTCCCGGTTCGCGCAGCCCACCGAGCTGGACCTGAGCGCCTTCGAGGGGCGCCACCCGGTCGAGCTGTCCGGCGGGGTCCGCTTCCCGGCCGTCGGCGCGCTGCCGTACCTGCTGACCCTCGGCGGGCACGGCTTCTACTGGTTCCGGCTCCGCAAGGACGCCGTCTAGGGCCGTCCAGGCCACAGGGCCCGATCCCGGCGCGGGGCGGTTTCCGCCGCCCCGCCCGGGGCACGCATCAGTAACACCCCGACGACCCGGGGAAGGGACGCGACGCCATGTCGGAAGCCGTCACGAGCACCGTCACGAGCACGAGCCCACCGGGCCTCCTTGCGTCACTCGAACCACTCCTGCGGGACTGGCTGCCCCGGCAGCGCTGGTTCGCCGGCAAGGGGCGTCCGGTCACCGGGTTCTCGCTGGTCGCCGCCACCGACCTGCTCCCGTCCGAGGCCCGCCTCGGCCTCCACCACGTACTGGTCCGCGCCCGTCAGCAGCCCGTCGCCGACCCGGGCGCGCCCGAGGAGCCCGGCGACTGCTACCAGCTCCTCATAGGCACGCGCGAGGCGCTGCCGCCCCGGCTGGCGCCCGCGCTGATCGGACACGCGACCGAGGGCCCGCTGGCCGGCCGCACCGCCTACGACGCCCTGTACGACACCCGGCCCGCCGAGGTGCTCCTGGAGGCGCTGCGCACCAGGGCCCGCATCGGCGGGCTCCGCTTCGAGCGGGAGGGGGAGGCAGAGATACGCGCGGGGCTGGTGCCCCGGCTGATGACCGCCGAGCAGTCGAACTCCTCGCTCGTGTACGGAGATACGTTCATTCTCAAGCTGTTGCGCCGGATCGTGCCGGGCGTCAACCCCGATCTGGAGCTGCCCCTGGCGCTGGCCCGCGCGGACTGCCCCCGGGTGCCCGCGCCGACGGGCTGGATGGTCGCCGACCTGGCCGGCCGTACCTGGGTGCTGGGTGTGCTCCAGCCGTACGTGCAGGGCGCGACGGACGGCTGGGAGCTGGCCCTGCGGGAGCTGGCGAAGGGCGAGGACTTCGTCGCCGAGGCGCGAGCGCTGGGGCGGGCCACCGCCGAGGTGCACACCGCGCTGGCCCGCGCGCTGCCGACCGTCACCCTCGGCCTCGGCCAGATCCGGCAGCTCGCCGACGGCATGACCGGCCGGCTGGAGGAGGCGGCGCGGGCGGTGCCGCTGCTGCGGCCGTACGCGCCCGCGCTGCGTACGGCGTTCACCGCGCTGGGCGACCTGGCCGCCGAGGGTCGTACCTGGACCGCCCAGCGGGTCCACGGTGACCTGCACCTCGGCCAGTGCCTGCGCTCACCGTCCGGGCAGTGGTCGCTGATCGACTTCGAGGGGGAGCCGGCGAAGCCCCTGGCCGAGCGCCGGATGCCGCAGCCGCCGGTGCGGGACGTCGCCGGGATGCTGCGCTCCTTCGACTACGCCGCGCACTCGGCCGGTGCCCCGGCGCCCGGCTGGGCCGAGTCCTGCCGGGCCGCGTACTGCACCGGGTACGCGGAGGCCGGCGGGCACGATCCGCGCACCGACCCGGTGATGCTGCGTGCCTGCGAGACGGACAAGGCGGTCTACGAGGTCCTGTACGAGGCACGGCACCGTCCCGACTGGCTGACGGTGCCCCTGTCCGCGGTGCGCCGCCTGTCCACGCCCGAACCGGCATGACGGCCCCTTCTTGATCTCCCCCTGATCCCCGCTTGCTCCCACTGCGACTGCGCCCAGGAGGCCCCGCCCGTGACCCCCCGCCCCTCGTCCAGCGGTCCCGACCCGGAGAAGACGGCCGCCAAGAAGGCGGCCGCGAAGGAGACGACCGGCAAGAAAGCGACAGCGAAGAAGGCCGCGGCCAAGTCCATGCCGAAGAAGGCCGCGGCGAAGAAGGCCGCCGTCAAGACCGCGGCCAAGAAGACCGCGGCCAAGAAGGCGACCGGCACCGGGGCATCCGGCAAGAGGGCCGAGCCCCCCGGCTCCGTCTCCCCCGCCCTGGACGCCGCCGACCGGGAGCGGCTGCTCGCCGGCACGCACCACGACCCGCACTCCGTGCTGGGCGCCCACCCGGTGCCCGGCGGGATCGCCGTGCGGGCCTTCCGGCCGTACGCCCTCGCGGTGAGCGTTCTGTCCGGGGAACTGCGGGCCGAACTGCACGACGACGGGGGCGGGTTCTTCTCGGGCCTGCTGCCGCCGGGCGACGTCCCGGCCTACCGGCTGCTGGTGACGTACGAGGGCACGGCCGCGGAGGCGGAGGACCCGTACCGCTTCCTGCCCACGCTGGGCGACCTGGACCTGCACCTGATCGGTGAGGGCCGGCACGAGCAGCTGTGGCAGGCGCTCGGCGCGCACCCGGCGGTCCACCAGGGCGTGGCGGGCACCCGCTTCACGGTGTGGGCGCCGAACGCGCGCGGGGTGCGGGTGGCCGGCGGCTTCAACTTCTGGGACGGCACCGGTCACCCGATGCGGTCGCTGGGCGGCACCGGGGTGTGGGAGCTGTTCCTGCCCGGCATCGGCGCGGGCGAGCTGTACAAGTTCGAGATCACCCGGCCGGACGGTTCGCGCACCTTCCGCGCCGACCCGCTGGCCCGCCGCACCGAGGTGCCGCCGGCCACCTCCTCGGTCGTCCACGCCTCCGACTACACCTGGGGCGACGAGGAGTGGCTGGCCCGCCGCGCGGACGCGCCCGCGCACGAGGCGCCGATGTCGGTGTACGAGGTCCACCTGCCGTCCTGGCGACCGGGGCTGACCTACCGCGAGCTGGCCGAACAGCTCCCCGAGTACGTCGGCGACCTGGGCTTCACGCACGTCGAGCTGATGCCCGTCGCCGAGCACCCCTTCGGCGGCTCCTGGGGCTACCAGGTCACCGGCTTCTACGCGCCCACGGCGCGGCTCGGCGACCCGGACGACTTCAGGTACCTGGTCGACCGGCTGCACCAGGCCGGTATCGGCGTCCTGATGGACTGGGTGCCGGCGCACTTCCCGCGCGACGACTGGGCGCTGGCCGAGTTCGACGGGCGCCCGCTGTACGAGCACGCCGATCCGCTGCGGGCGGCGCACCCGGACTGGGGGACGCTGGAGTTCGACTTCGGGCGGCGCGAGGTGCGCAACTTCCTGGTCGCCAACGCCGTGTACTGGTGCGAGGAGTTCCACATCGACGGGCTGCGGGTCGACGCGGTCGCCTCGATGCTCTACCTGGACTACTCGCGCGAGCCGGGCCAGTGGACGCCGAACGAGCACGGCGGCCGGGAGAACCTGGACGCGGTGGCGTTCCTCCAGGAGATGAACGCGACGGTGTACCGGCGGGTGCCGGGCGTCGTGACGGTCGCGGAGGAGTCGACGGCCTGGGACGGGGTCACCCGGGCCACCCACCACAAGGGGCCGAGCGGCTTCGGCGGGCTCGGGTTCGGGCTGAAGTGGAACATGGGCTGGATGCACGACTCGCTCCAGTACATGAGCCACGAGCCGGTGCACCGCAAGTACCACCACGGCGAGATGACCTTCTCCATGGTGTACGCCTACAGCGAGAACTACGTGCTGCCGATATCGCACGACGAGGTGGTGCACGGGAAGAAGTCGCTGGTGTCGAAGATGCCCGGCGACTGGTGGCAGCAGCGGGCCAGTGTGCGGGCGTACCTGGGCTTCATGTGGGCGCACCCGGGCAAGCAGCTGCTCTTCATGGGGCAGGAGTTCGCGCAGGGCGCGGAGTGGTCCGAGGCGCACGGGCCCGACTGGTGGCTGCTCGACCCGGAGTACGGGGCGGCGGCGGACCACCGGGGCGTACGGGACCTGGTCCGCGACCTGAACACCGCCTACCGGGCCACACCCGCCCTGTGGCGGCTCGACACCCACCCCGACGGGTTCGCGTGGGTCGTCGGGGACGCCGCCGAGGACAACGTCCTCGCGTTCCTGCGGCTGGACGCCGACGGCACCCCGCTCCTCGCGGTGTCGAACTTCGCCCCGGTCGTCCGGCACGACTACCGCCTCGGCGTCCCGGACGACGTGCCCGCCTGGCACGAGGTGCTCAACACCGACGCCGTGCGGTACGGCGGCGGTGGCGTGGGCAGCCCCGACCCGGTCAAGCCGGAGGCGCGGGGGTGGCACGGCCGGGCGGCGAGCGTCCGCCTGACCCTGCCGCCCCTCGCGACGGTGTGGCTGCGTCCGGCCTAGGGAGCGGTGGCCTACGCGTCCACCAGTCCCTTCGGCAGCGGCTCGGTGTGCAGGACGCCGAGTCGCTGGGTGGCGCGGGTGAGGGCGACGTACAGGTCGCTGGTGCCGTAGCGGCCGGGCTCGACGACCAGGACGGAGTCGAACTCCAGGCCCTTGGACTGGCGGGGGTCGAGCAGGACGACCGTGTGGGTCAGGTCGGGTTCGCCGCCCGCCGTGACGCCGTCCAGCCGGGCGGCGAGCGCGGCGTGCAGCTCGCGCGGGGCGATGACGGCGAGGCGGCCCTCCTCGGGGGTCAGCTCGCCGACCGCCTCGGCCACCGCCGCCGGGAGGTCGTCCGTGGCGCGGACGAACGGCCGCACGCCCGTGGACCGCACCGAACTCGGCGGTTCGAAGGAGGGGTCCTCGGCCCGGACCACCGCCGCGGCCACGTCCATGATCTCGGCCGGGGTGCGGTAGTTGACGCCCAGACGGGTGTGCTCCCAGCGGTCCTCGACGTAGGGGGCGAGGATCTTCGACCAGGAGCCGACGCCGGCCGCCTCGGCGGTCTGCGCCGGGTCGCCGACCAGGGTCATCGAGCGGGTCGGGCAGCGGCGCATCAGCAGCCGCCAGGCCATCGGGGACAGCTCCTGCGCCTCGTCCACGATGATGTGCCCGAAGGCCCAGGTGCGGTCGGCGGCGGCACGCTCGGCGGCGCTGCGGTGGTCCTCCGCCTCCTGGCGTTCGGCGAAGCGTTCGGCGTCGATGATGTCGTGGGCGAGCAGGACCTCGGCGTCCTCCTCGTCCTTGTCCTCGAACTCGTAGGTCCGGGACGCGTACGACACGTCCAGCACGCCCTGCGCATAGGCGATCTGCGCCGCCCGCTCGCGTTCGGCGCGGGTGCGGGCGATGCGGTCGTCCACGCCGAGCAGTTCGGCCGCCTCGTCCAGCAGCGGCACGTCCGCGACGGTCCAGTGCCGGGTGACCGGGCGGCGGACGGCGGCGGCGTCCTCGGGGCTCAGGAAGTCCTCGGGGGCGGCGAGGAAGTCGGCGACCAGGCGGTGCGAGGTGAGGCGGGGCCACAGCTGGTCGACGGCCGACCAGACCTCGGGGTTCTCGGCGAGTTCGTCGCGGATCTGGGTGACGTCGCTCGCGTCGAGCAGGCTGGAGCCGTCGAAGGGGTCGGTGCCGATGCGCTCGGCGTACAGCTCGGTCAGCGTGTTGAGGATGTGCCCCTCGAAGTGCTCGCGGGCGGCGTTGTGCGGCAGCTTCGCGGCGCGGGTGCGTTCGCGGGCGACGCCGACGAGGCCGTCGTCCAGCATCAGGATCTCGCGGTCGTGCTCGATCGCGATCACCGGATCGGGCAGCGCCTGCCGGTCGCGGACCACCTCGGCGAGTACGTCGGCCATGTCGGCGCGGCCCTTGACCGCCGCCGCCTCGGGGGTGTCCGTCGCGGTGGCCTTCACGCCGGGGAACAGCTCGCCGACGGTGGCGAGGAGCACGCCGGTCTCGCCCAGGGAGGGCAGCACCTCGCCGATGTAGCCGAGGAAGGCGGGGTTGGGGCCGACGATGAGGACGGCGCGCTTGGCGAGCAGCTCGCGGTGCTCGTAGAGGAGGTAGGCGGCGCGGTGCAGGGCGACGGCGGTCTTGCCGGTGCCGGGACCGCCCTCGACGACCAGGACGCCGCGGTGCGGGGCGCGGATGATGCGGTCCTGGTCGGCCTGGATGGTCTGCACGATGTCGCCCATGCGGCCGGTGCGCGCCGAGTTCAGCGCGGCCAGCAGTACGGCGTCGCCGGACGGGTCCTCGTGGCCGGTGCGCGTCTCGTCGCCGACGTCGAGGAACTCGTCGTGCAGGGCGGTGACCCGGCGGCCCTCGCTGGCGATGTGCCGGCGGCGGCGCAGGCCCATCGGGGTGTGGCCGGTGGCCAGGTAGAAGGGGCGGGCGACGTCGGCCCGCCAGTCGATCAGCACCGGGGTGCGTTCGGCGTCGTCGGTGCGCAGGCCGATGCGGCCGATGTGGTGGCCCTCCCCGGAGGCGAGGTCGATCCGGCCGAAGCAGAGGGAGCCGTCCACCGCGTTGAGCGCGGCGAGCAGCCCGGAGCGCTCGGCGACCAGGATGTCCCGCTCCAGCCTGGCCTGCTGGGGGGTGTTGCCCTGCGCGAGCGCCTCGGTGACCGACACCTCGGCGTCGCCGCGCAGCGCGTCCACACGCGCGTACAGCCCGTCGATGAATTCCTGCTCGTGCCGCAATTCATCGTCCGGAAATTCGGTGTTTGACAATTCCACTCCCGGCCGCATATACTATGCCTACTGAACTTCTTCGTGACCTCTTTCTCCGAAGCTTCTGAAGTCACGAATCAACGAATATACGCAGAGAAATCCCCCGGGCGCAATTGCCCCGGGGGATTCTTTGTGCGGCGGTCCGGTCAGAGCACGTCGGCCAGCTCCTCCAGCAGCCGCCGCTTGGGCCGCGCACCCACCATCGACCTCACCGGTTCGCCCCCGCGGAAGACCATGAACGTCGGCATCGACAACACCTTGTACGCGTTGGTGGTCGCCGGGTTGCGGTCGACGTTCAGCTGCACCACCTTGAGCCGGCCGGCCTCCTCGGCGGCCACGGCGGCGAGCACCGGGGCCATCTGCCGGCACGGCGGGCACCAGTCCGCCGTGAACTCCACCAGCACCGGCAGCTCGCCGGCCAGCACCTCCTCGCCGAACTCCGCGTCCGTCACCTCCGGCACCCCGGTGACCGTCGTCATGCGTGTCCTCCCAGTTCGCACTTGGGCTCCGGACCCCCCGGAACCGCCGCCTCGGCCCGCGCGAGCTGCGCACCCACCTGCGCCCGCACCGACGTCAGCTGCTCGATCAGCGTGTCCAGCTCCGCCAGCTTGCGCCGGTAGACCACGAGGGACGCCGGGCAGGAGTCGCCCTCGGGGTGCCCGGCGCGCAGGCACTCCACGAACGGGCGGGTCTCCTCCAGGTCGAACCCGAAGTCCTGGAGCGTCCTGATCTGCCGCAGCAGCCTCAGGTCGTCCTCGTCGTAGGTCCGGTAGCCGTTCTCGCCCCGCCGCGCGGGCAGCAGGCCCCGCGACTCGTAGTACCGCAGCGTCCGCGTCGTGGTCCCGGCGCGTGCGGCCAGCTCGCCGATTCGCATGCGGACGAACGTAAGCCTTGACGCGGACGTCAAGGCAAGAAGCCCCGCGCCGGGGGCGCGGGGCTTCCTGGGGGGCCGGGCGGCTGAGCAACGGGGGGAGCACCTCAGCCGCCCGGGGCGTGGGGTGCGGTCAGGCCCGCGCCAGCTCCTTCTCGCCGCCCTGCTCGGGCAGGTCGGGCGCGTCACCGGCGTCGTCGTCGGCGTCGTGGTGGTCGTCCAGCAGGGTCTTCTCGTCGAACGGGATCCGGCCGGCGAGCACCTCGTTCACCCGGGCCTTGTCGATCTCCTTGGTCCAGGTGCCGATCAGGACGGTGGCGACGGCGTTGCCGCCGAAGTTGGTCAGGGCGCGGGCCTCGCTCATGAAGCGGTCGATGCCGACGATCAGGCCGATGCCGTCCACCAGTGCGGGCTTGTGCGAGGACAGACCACCGGCCAGCGTGGCCAGACCGGCGCCGGAGACACCGGCCGCGCCCTTCGAGGCGACCAGCAGGAAGAGCAGCAGCGGGATCTGCTCGCCGATCGACATCGGCGTGCCCATGGCGTCGGCGATGAACAGCGAGGCCATGGTCATGTAGATCATGGTGCCGTCGAGGTTGAAGGAGTAGCCGGTCGGGACGGTGATGCCGACGACCGGCTTGCTGATCCCCAGGTGCTCCATCTTCGCGATGAGGCGCGGCAGCGCCGACTCCGAGGAGGAGGTGGACAGGATCAGCAGGAACTCGCGGCCCAGGTACTTGAAGAGCGAGAAGACGTTGACGCCGGCGATGACGCGCAGCAGCGTGCCCAGTACCAGGAAGAGGAAGAGGACGCAGGTCACGTAGAAGCCGAGCATCAGGACGGCCAGGCTCTTGAGGGCGTCGACGCCGGCCGAGCCGGTGACGGCGGCGATGGCACCGAAGGCGCCGACCGGGGCCGCCCACATGATCATCGCCAGGACCCGGAAGACCAGCCGCTGGATGTGCTCGATGCCGCGCAGCACCGGCTGCCCGGCGTTGCCCATGGCCTGCAGGGCGAAGCCGCACAGCAGGGCGATCAGCAGGGTCTGCAGGACCTCGCCGGAGGTGAACGCCGACACGATCGTGGTCGGGATGATGCCCATCAGGAAGTCGACGGTGCCCTTGGCCTCCGCGTCGACCTGCGCCTGACCGGTCTCCTTGACGGCGTCGGTCACCGCGAGGCCGGTGCCCGGGTCGAGGATGTTGCCGACGACCAGGCCGATGGCGAGCGCCACCAGCGACATCACCAGGAAGTAGCCCAGCGCGATACCGCCGACCGCGCCGACCTTGGCGGCCTTGCGGACGGAACCGATGCCCAGCACGATCGTGCAGAAGATGATGGGCGAGATCATCATCTTGATCAGGCTCACGAAGCCGGTGCCGAGCGGCTTCAGCTCCGTCGCGAAGTCGGGCGCGATCAGACCGACGGCGATACCGAGGGCGACCGCGATGATCACCGCGATGTAGAGGTAGTGCGTGCGGTCCCGCTTGGCTTTGGGTGCGGGTGGTGCCGTAGCGGCGTTGCTGGTCACGGCGGCCCTCCTTGACGACGTCGTCGGCATCACCGGCGTGCGGCTCACGTCCGGGCGGTTGTTCGGGGATGCGGCGACTATCTCCCGCGTTGTGAGCGCGGTCACCCTTGCGTTCATTTAGTTCACAATCCAGCCAGGAGGGAGACTTGCGGCATGCACTTCCGCGTCCCGAGACCCCGCCCGCGCTCTTTGGCCGGGCAGCTCTTCGCCATGCAGGCCGTACTGATAGCGGTCGTGGTGGTCGGGTACGCGCTGTTCACCTACCTCAGCGACCGGGGGCAGGCGGAGGAGGCCGCCGGACGCCAGGCCAGGGCCGTGTCGCTGGCGATCGCCGACTCACCGTCCGTGGCGGAGGCGATCCGCACCCCGGACCCCACCGCCCGCCTCCAGCCGTACGCGGTACGGGTCATGCGGGACACGGACGTGGACTTCGTGACGATCATGAATCCGGACGGCATCCGCTGGACCCACCCCGACCCGAAGCAAATCGGCCATCCCTTCCAGGGCCACATCGAGCGCGCGCAGCGGGGCCAGACCTTCACCGAGACGTACACGGGCACGCTCGGCCCCTCGGTCCGGGCGGTGACACCGATCGTGGACGACGGCCGGATCGTCGGTCTGGTCAGCGCGGGGATCAAGGTCGAGGAGATCAGCAAGCGGGCGCAGGACCAGCTCACGGCGTTGCTCGGGGTCGCGGCCGGGGCACTGCTGCTCGGCGCGGTCGGCACGTACGTGATCAACGCGCGGCTGCGCCGGCACACACACGGCATGAACGCGGACCAGCTGAGCCGGATGCACGATTACCATCAGGCGGCGCTGCACGCGGTGCGGGAGGGGCTGCTGATGCTGGACGGGCAGTACCGTGTCGCGCTGATCAACGACGGCGGACGGGAGCTGCTCGGCGTGCACGATGACGTGATCGGGGCCTCGGTGGCGGATCTCGGGCTGCCGTCGCAGCTGACGGGGGCGCTGCTGGCGTCGGAGCCGCGGGTGGACGAGGTGCACCTGGCGGCGGACCGGGTGCTGGTGGTGAACACCTCGCCGGTCTCCGGCGGTGAGCGGCGGGGCACGGTGGTGACGCTGCGGGACGTGACCGAACTGCAGTCGCTGACGGGCGAGCTGGACTCGGAGCGCGGTTTCACGCAGGCGCTGCGCTCGCAGGCGCACGAGGCGGCGAACCGGCTGCACACGGTCGTCTCGCTGATCGAGCTGGGGCGGGCGGAGGAGGCCGTGGAGTTCGCGACGGCGGAGCTGGAGCTGGCGCAGGCGCTCACCGACCAGGTGGTGGCGGCGGTGAGCGAGCCGGTGCTCGCGGCGCTGCTGCTGGGCAAGACGGCGCAGGCCAACGAGCGGGGAGTGGAACTGGTGGTGTCGCGGGACAGCCGACTGGACGACGGGCTGCTGCCGCCGTCGCTGCCCGCCCGGGACCTGGTGACGATCCTGGGCAACCTGGTGGACAACGCGGTGGACGCGGCGCAGGGCGCGGTGCCGTCGCGGGTGACGGTGGCGGCGTACACGGAGGCTTCCGAAGCCGTGGGCTCCGAGCTGGTGCTGCGCGTGTCGGACACCGGCGCCGGGGTCGATCCCGCCCACGCGGACCTGGTCTTCCAGCGGGGCTTCTCGACCAAGCCGGCCGGCGAGGGCGGGCGCGGCCTGGGCCTCGCCCTGGTCCGGCAGGCGGTACGGCGGCACGACGGCACCCTGACCGTGACGGAGGCGGAGGGCGGCGGCGCCCGCTTCGAGGCGCGGCTGCCGCTGGGCGACGCGGCGGCACCCGTCACCTCGGCGGGCAGACCGGGCGCCGGGGGTGCGAGATGAGCACGGCCGACTCGCAGCCCATCCGGGTCCTGGTCGTCGAGGACGATCCGGTCGCCGCCGACGCGCATGTGATGTACGTCGGCCGGGTGCCGGGGTTCACGGCGGTCGGCAAGGCCCACACGGGCGCGGAGGCCCGCCGCATGCTGGACCGCACGCCGGTCGACCTGCTCCTGCTCGACCTGCACCTGCCGGACGTGCACGGACTCCAGCTGGCCCGCTCGCTGCGGGCGGCGGGGCATCACACCGACGTGGTAGCGGTGACGTCGGCACGGGACCTGACGGTCGTACGGGAGGGAGTCTCCCTGGGCGTCGTCCAGTACGTCCTGAAGCCCTTCACCTTCGCCACCCTGCGCGACCGCCTGGTGCGCTACGCGGAGTTCCGGAACGCCGCCGGGGAGGCCAGCGGCCAGGACGAGGTCGACCGCGCCCTGGCCACCCTGCGCGCCCCCGGCCCGGCGGCCCTGCCGAAGGGGCTGAGCGGGCCGACGCTGGAGCGGGTGACGGGCGCGCTGCGCGGCTCGGACGAGGGCCTGACGGCGGCGGGGGTCGCGGAGACGGTGGGCATCTCGCGGATCACGGCCCGCCGCTACCTGGAGCACCTGGTGGACGCGGGGCGGGCGGGGCGGGCCCCGCAGTACGGGCAGGTGGGGCGGCCGGAGTTGGTGTACCGGTGGGTGCGGGAGAGCGAGCGGGGCCGTTGAACACGACTTGTCCACCGCACACGCATTGACCTGACTAGACCACTCCTCTTACGTTCGCCGAGCAGCCGTCCCGGCCACAGCGTCGTGCCCGTAGGAGGTCTTGCCCGTGCGTCCCACCGTCCGGTCCGTCCGGTTCACCGCCCTGTTCACCCTCACCGCGCTCGCCTCCACCGCGCTCGCCGCCTGCGGCAGCGGCTCCGGCGACGATCCGGACACGGTGAAGGTCTCCTTCAAGCAGTCGACGGACAACTCCATCAAGGTGATGGACACCTATCTCGCCGACATCAAGAAGCAGTTCGAGAAGGCCAACCCGGGGAAGAAGGTCGAGCTCGTCCCCGTCAAGGCGCCGGACTCGGAGTACTACACCAAGCTCCAGCAGATGCTCCGCTCCCCCAAGACCGCGCCGGACCTGGTCTACGAGGACACCTTCCTCATCAACTCCGACATCACCAGCGGGTACCTGAAGCCCCTCGACGACTACCTGGCGAAGTGGGACGACTGGGACCGGTTCGTCGACACCGCGAAGGCGGCGGCCACCGGCGAGGACGGCAAGACGTACGGCGTCCCGGACGGGACGGACACGCGGGGCCTGTGGTTCAGCAAGGACGTGTTCGCCAAGGCGGGGCTGCCCGCCGACTGGCAGCCGAAGACCTGGGACGAGGTCCTGGACGCCGCCCGCACCATCAAGGAGAAGGTCCCCGGCGTCACACCGATCAACGTGTACACCGGCAAGCCCGCCGGCGAGGCCGCCACCATGCAGGGCTTCCAGATGCTGCTGTACGGCACGGACGACGGGACCGAGGACCCGCTGTACGACAAGGACGGCAAGAAGTGGATCACGGCGGGGCAGGGGTTCGAGGACTCCCTCGCCTTCGTCGAGACGGTGTACGAGGAGAAGCTCGGGCCGGAGGTCTCCGACGCGCTCGATCCCAACTTCGGGACCAGGGTGCGCGGTGAGCTGCTGCCGCAGGGCAAGCTCGGGATCGCGCTGGACGGCTCCTGGCTGCCGCAGGACTGGCTGGAGGGCAGCGGGCACGAGTGGCCCGAGTGGTCGAAGGAGCTGGGGCTCGCCGCCATGCCGACGCAGAACGGGCAGGCTCCGGGGCGCGTGAGCATGTCCGGTGGGTGGACCTGGGCCATTCCGGCCAAGGCGGGCAACCCGGACCTCGCCTTCGAGTTCATCAAGACGATGCAGACCAGGGCCAACGCCCAGAAGTGGTACGTCGCCAACTCCGGCATCGCGGTCCGCGAGGACGTGGCGAACGATCCCGCGTACGTCGAGGCGCAGCCCGGCATCGAGTTCTTCACCGACCTCGTCGAGGTCACCCACTACCGGCCCGCGTACCCGGCGTACCCGAAGGTGTCCGTCGCCATCCAGGAGGCGATGGAGGGTGTGACGACCGGTGACCTGTCGGTCGAGGAGGCGGCGCGCGGATACGACGAGGCGCTCAAGGAGGCGACCGACAACCAGGTGGTGAGCAAGTGACGGCGACCGCGCCGCGGCACGCGGGGCCGGGGGTGCGGAGGGAACCGGCGTCCCCGGCCGCCTCCGGGGGGCGGGCCGGCACCGTGCGCCGGTCCCTGTTCCGGGCCCTGCCCGTCTCCCCCGCCGTCGTCCTGCTGCTGCTCTTCCTCGCCGGCCCCATCGGCTACTGCGTGGTCATCGCCTTCACCGACCTCCAGCTCACCGGGCAGGCCGAGTCGTCCTTCGTCGGCTTCGAGAACTTCACCCGCGCGTTCCGGGACGAGGCGTTCCTCAACGCGGTGTGGCTGACCCTGGTCTTCACGGTGCTGTCGTCGCTGATCGGGCAGAACACCCTGGGCCTGGCGCTGGCCTCGCTGATGCAGCGGGCCTCGAAGCCGGTCCGGACGCTCACCGGCGGCATCGTTGTCACGGCGTGGGTGCTGCCGGAGGTGGTGGCGGGCTTCCTGCTCTACGCCTTCTTCCGCCGCGAGGGCACCCTCAACGCCATTCTGGACTGGCTCCGTCTGCCGTCCCAGAACTGGCTGTTCACGCTGCCGATCCTGGCGGTGTCCTTCGCCAACGTGTGGCGGGGCACGGCGTTCTCCATGCTGGTGTACTCGGCCGCCCTGAACGAGATCCCCAAGGAGGTCACCGAGGCCGCCGAGGTGGACGGGGCGAGCGGCTGGCGCCGGATGTGGCACATCACGCTGCCGATGATCCGGCGTTCCATCGGCACCAACCTGATGCTCAACACGCTGCAGACCCTGTCGGTCTTCGGGCTGATCTGGGTGATGACGCGCGGCGGCCCGAGCGGCAAGAGCCAGACGCTGCCGCTGTTCATGTACGAGCAGGCCTTCCAGAACAGTCTGATCGGGTACGGCACGGCGGTGGCGCTGCTGCTGTTGCTGATCGGCTCGCTGTTCTCGGTCGTGTACCTGCGCCTGCTGCGGACGGAGTTCTGACATGGCGTCCACGCTCGCGCCCCGCCGTACTCCCGCTTCGACCGCCCGGCGGGGCAGGCGGCGGATGGCCGCAGACGCCGGGCTGCTGGTGGCCGCCGCCGCCTTCGTGCTGCCGCTGGCCTGGGTGGTGCTGTCCGCCCTGGACCCGCACGCCAGTCTCAGGGTGAAGGTCCCCGACGGGGTGACGCTGGACAACTTCGACGCGATCCTCACCCCGGAGATCACCTTCACGCCGCTGCTGAACAGCCTGGTCCTGTGCGGCGGCGCGACGGCGCTGACGGCGGTGTGCGCGGCGCTCGCGGCGTATCCGCTCTCCCGTTTCCGGTCGCGGCTGAACCGGCCGTTCCTGCTGACCGTCCTGTTCGCGACCAGCCTGCCGATCACGGCGATCATGGTGCCGGTCTACGCCCTGTTCGTGCGGGTGAACCTGATCGACACCATGCACGGGACGATCTTCTTCTTCGCCGCCTCCCAGCTCCCGTTCGCCATCTGGCTGATGAAGAACTTCATGGACGGCGTGCCCAAGGAGCTGGAGGAGGCGGCCTGGACGGACGGAGCGTCGTCGTTCCAGTCGCTGCTGCGGATCGTGCTGCCGCTGATGGGGCCGGGCGTGGCGGTGGTGACCGTCTTCTCGTTCGTGATGATGTGGGGCAACTTCTTCGTCCCGTTCATGCTGCTGCTCACCCCGGACCAGATGCCGGCCTCGGTGAGCATCAACGACTTCTTCGGCAACCGGGGCATGGTGGCGTACGGGCAGCTGGCGGCGTTCTCGATCGTCTACTCGACGCCGGTGATCCTGCTGTACGTGCTGATCTCGCGGCGGCTGGGCGGGGGGTTCGCGCTGGGCGGGGCGGTCAAGGGGTGAGGGCGTGCGACGACCGGCGTGCGCCCGTAGGTTCGTACAATGCGTATCGCTGGCTGAACAGCCTGTAGTCAGGGTGCGCCCGTACCCCTACGGTGTGCGCGTGCGCCGACCCTCACCTCACCCGAACCAGTCGGGTCCCCCGTTCAACGCCCTCGCCGCCCGCCGGCTGCGTGCCGCCCTCAACATGGGGCCCGAGCACGTCGCCCACGGCATGCGGGTGTCGTACGGACTGCCGTACGTCACCCCCGACCATGTCATCGCCTGGGAGCGCGGCATCGCCTCCCCCGCCGGTTCCGAGCTCACCGCGCTCGCCGGCGTGCTGTGGTGCTCGCCCGGCGACCTGATAGGCCGGCCGCAGACGCTGCGCGAGCACCGCGTCGCGCGCGGTCTGGCGCCGGAGGACGTGGCCCGCGCCGCCGGGGTCGCGCTCGCGGCCTACCTGCGGATGGAGGAGACGGACGCCTGGCGCGGCACCGACCGCCAGTCCGCCGCACTCGCCCACGTGCTGGACCTCGCGCTGCCCGACTTCGTGACCGTCACGGGGCGCGAGGAGAAGCTCGCCGAGCTGCTGAGCAGTGCCGTCACCACCCGATGGCAGGGGTACGTACGGCCGGTCGGCAAGATCGCGCCGCTGGACCGGCGGGTCCTGGAGAACGTGCTCCAGGTGCTGCACCAGGACTACCAGGGCCACATGACCGCCACCCTCAGCTGGGGCGGCGGCGGTCCCGACTCCAGCGCGGCGGGCCGGGACTTCCTGGACCGGATCGTGGAGCACTTCTGGGCGGCGGTCGAGAAGCACCCGTGACCCGGGCCCCGGCTGTCTAGAAGACCGACTCCGCCTCGTCCATCCGGTCCTTGGGCACCGTCTTCAGCTCGGTGACCGCCTCCGCCAGCGGCACCATGACGACGTCCGTGCCGCGCAGGGCGGTCATCCGGCCGAACTCGCCCTGGTGCGCGGCCTCCACCGCGTGCCAGCCGAAACGGGTGGCGAGCACCCGGTCGTACGCGGTGGGCACGCCGCCGCGCTGGACGTGGCCGAGGATGACCGGCTTGGCCTCCTTGCCGAGCCGGCGCTCCAGCTCGTGGGCGAGCGCGGTGCCGATGCCCTGGAAGCGCTCGTGGCCGAACTTGTCGATGGCACCCTTGCCGTAGTCCATGGAGCCCTCGACGGGGTGGGCGCCCTCGGCGACGCAGACCACGGCGAACTTCTTGCCGCGGGAGAACCGCTCCTCGACCATCTTGACCAGGTCGGCGGGGTCGAAGGGGCGCTCGGGCAGGCAGATGCCGTGGGCGCCGGCCGCCATACCGGACTCCAGGGCGATCCAGCCGGCGTGGCGGCCCATGACCTCGACGACCATCACGCGCTGGTGGGACTCGGCGGTGGTCTTGAGGCGGTCCATCGCCTCGGTGGCGACACCGACCGCCGTGTCGAAGCCGAAGGTGCGGTCCGTGGAGGAGATGTCGTTGTCGATGGTCTTCGGCACGCCGACCACCGGCAGACCCGCGTCGGACAGCATCCGGGCGGCCGTCAGGGTGCCCTCGCCGCCGATCGGGATCAGCGCGTCGATGCCGAAGCTCTGGATCATGTCCCCGGCGTTCTCGCAGGCCTCGCGGAGCCGGTCGCGCTCCAGGCGGGAGGAGCCGAGGATGGTGCCGCCGCGGGCCAGGATGCCGCTGACCGCGTTGAGGTCCAGGGCGCGGTAGCGGCCGTCGAGCAGGCCGGCGTAGCCGTCCTCGAAGCCGATGACCTCGTCGCCGTAGTTGTCGACCGCTCGGTGCACGACCGACCGGATCACTGCGTTCAGGCCGGGGCAGTCGCCGCCTGCGGTGAGTACGCCGATACGCATCGTGCTCTGTCTCCTGCTCGCTGTTGACACCGGTGAGCCGCTCCAATTGTTTCACGGTCCGGGCACGGGCGGGCACTGCCGATTGCTGACGGGCGCCTTATCCATCGCCGGAGGTATTGTCAAGAGGGTTCCGCTCACCCCGGTGGGCGATTTTTGTGCACGGGACAGCCGCCACCAGACGAAACGGAGAGCACGCGTGACGCGCAGCGTGTACGTGACCGGTATCGACCGCGGCGACGGCCGCCAGGTCGTCGAACTGGGGGTGATGGAACTCCTGACCCGGCAGGTCGACCGCGTCGGCGTGTTCCGTCCCCTGGTCCACGACGGACCCGACCGGCTCTTCGAGCTGCTGCGGTCCCGCTACCGGCTCGCGCAGGACCCCGCGACCGTGTACGGCATGGACTACCAGGAGGCGTCGGCGCTCCAGGCCGAGCAGGGCACGGACGAGCTGGTCTCCGCGCTGGTCGACCGCTTCCACCTGGTCGCCCGGGACTACGACGTCGTCCTCGTCCTCGGCACCGACTTCGCCGCCACCCAGCTCCCGGACGAGCTGTCGCTGAACGCGCGGCTCGCCAACGAGTTCGGCGCCTCGGTCCTCCCGGTCGTGGGCGGGCGCGGGCAGGCCGCCGAGTCGGTGCTCGCCGAGACCGTCAACGCCTTCCGCGCCTACGACACGCTGGGCTGTGACGTGCTGGCCATGGTGACCAACCGGGTCGCCCGCGAGGACCGGGACGAGATCGCCGGGCTGCTCGGCGGCCGGCTGCCGGTGCCGTGCTGGGTGGTGCCGGACGAGCCCGCGCTGTCCGCGCCGACCGTCTCGCAGATCGCGCACGCCCTCGGCGCCAAGGTGGTCCTGGGCGACGACTCGGGGCTCGCCCGGGACGCGCTGGACTTCGTCTTCGGCGGCGCCATGCTGCCGAACCTGCTCGCCGCCCTGACCCCGGGCTGCCTGGTGATCACCCCCGGCGACCGCGCCGACCTGGTGGTCGGCACCCTGGCCGCGCACAGCGCCGGCACCCCGCCGATAGCCGGGGTGCTGCTCACGCTCAACGAGGTGCCGGGCGACGGCATCCTCACCCTGGCCGCCCGCCTGGCCCCCGGCACCCCGGTGCTGTCGGTGACCGGCAACAGCTTCCCCACCGCCGAGCAGCTGTTCTCCCTGGAGGGCAAGCTGGGCGCGGCCACCCCGCGCAAGGCGGAGACCGCCCTCGGCCTCTTCGAGCGGTACGTCGACACCGCCGACCTCAGCGAGCGGGTCTCCGCGCCCAGCAGCGACCGCGTCACGCCGATGATGTTCGAGCACAAGCTGCTGGAGCAGGCCCGCTCCGACCTGCGCCGGGTCGTCCTCCCCGAGGGCACCGAGGAGCGGGTGCTGCACGCGGCGGAGGTGCTGCTGCGCCGGGGCGTGTGCGAGCTGACGCTGCTCGGTCCCGTCGAGCAGATCCGCAAGAAGGCCGCCGACCTGGGCATCGACCTGGAGGGCGCCGAGCTGATCGACCCGACCGTCTCCGAGCTGCGGGACTCCTTCGCGGAGAAGTACGCGGCCCTGCGCGCCCACAAGGGCGTGACCGTGGAGCTGGCGTACGACGTGGTGTCCGACGTGAACTACTTCGGCACGCTGATGGTGCAGGAAGGATTCGCCGACGGAATGGTGTCGGGGTCGGTGCACTCGACGGCGGCGACGATCCGCCCGGCCTTCGAGATCATCAAGACCAAGCCGGACGCTTCCATCGTGTCGTCCGTGTTCTTCATGTGCCTGGCCGACAAGGTGCTGGTCTACGGCGACTGCGCGGTCAACCCGGACCCGGACGCCGAGCAGCTCGCCGACATCGCCACCCAGTCGGCGGCCACGGCCGCGCGGTTCGGGGTGGAGCCGCGGATCGCGATGCTGTCGTACTCGACGGGCACGTCCGGGTCGGGCGCCGACGTCGACAAGGTGCGCGAGGCGACGGAGCTGGTCCGCGCCGGCCGGCCCGACCTGCGCATCGAGGGGCCGATCCAGTACGACGCGGCCGTGGAGCCGTCGGTCGCCGCGACCAAGCTGCCGGGCTCGGAGGTCGCCGGGCAGGCCAGCGTGCTGATCTTCCCCGACCTGAACACCGGCAACAACACCTACAAGGCCGTGCAGCGCTCGGCCGGCGCGATCGCCGTCGGCCCGGTCCTCCAGGGGCTGCGCAAGCCGGTCAACGACCTGTCCCGGGGCGCGCTCGTCCAGGACATCGTCAACACCGTCGCCATCACGGCGATCCAGGCCCAGCAGTCCCCGAGCGAGAAGGTCTCCGCCCAGTGAGTGCCACCCGTGTCCTCGTCCTCAACTCCGGCTCCTCGTCGGTGAAGTACCAGCTCATCGACATGCGCGGCGGCGAGCGCCTGGCCGTCGGGCTGGTCGAGCGCATCGGGGAGCAGACCTCGCGACTGAAGCACACCCACGTGGCCGACGGCGACACCCGGGAGCAGCACGGCCCGATCGCCGACCACGAGGCCGCCCTGAAGGCGGTCGCCGCGGAACTGGGCCGGGACGGTCTGGGCCTGGACTCCCCGGAACTGGCCGCGATCGGGCACCGGGTGGTGCACGGCGGCATGTTCTTCACCGAGCCCACCCTCATCGACGACAGCGTGCTCACGGAGATCGAGCGGCTGGTCCCGGTCGCGCCGCTGCACAACCCGGCCAACCTCACCGGCATCCGCACCGCGCAGGCGCTCCGACCTGACCTGCCCCAGGTGGCGGTCTTCGACACCGCGTTCCACACCACGATGCCCCAGGCCGCGGCGCGCTACGCGATCGACCCGAAGATCGCCGACCGGTACCGCATCCGCCGCTACGGCTTCCACGGCACCTCGCACGCGTACGTCTCCCGCGAGACCGCGCGGCTGCTGGGCAAGGACCCGTCGGAGGTCAACGTCATCGTGCTCCACCTGGGCAACGGCGCCTCGGCCTCGGCGGTCGAGGGCGGCCGGTGCGTGGACACCTCCATGGGGCTGACGCCCTTGGAGGGCCTGGTGATGGGTACGCGGTCGGGAGACCTGGACCCGGCGGTCATCTTCCATTTGGAGCGCGTTGGCGGAATGTCCACGGACGAGATCGACACTTTCCTCAACAAGAGGAGCGGCCTGTTCGGTCTGTGCGGCGACAACGACATGCGGGAGATCCGCCGCCGGGTGGACGAGGGCGACGAGCGGGCTCGGCTGGCGTTCGACATCTACATTCACCGGCTGAAGAAGTACATCGGCGCCTATTACGCCGTTCTCGGACGGGTGGACGCGGTGGCCTTCACGGCCGGGGTCGGCGAGAACGCGGCACCGGTGCGCCAGGCCGCGGTGGCGGGCCTGGAGGGGCTCGGCCTGGCGGTGGACGGCGAGCTGAACGCCGTGCGCGGGGACGGGGCGCGGCTGATCTCGCCCGCACACGCGCGGGTGGCGGTGGCCGTGGTGCCGACCGACGAGGAAATGGAGATCGCGACACAAACCTACGCGCTGGTAAATGATTCCGGTGGTTCAGTTGCTTCGGGGAATCTCACCTGAGCGGCATCCCGCCCTTTTGTATTTTCCGCCAGACGGAATATTCCGCGCCGAAACAAACCGATAGGATGGCACCCATGCGCCGTTCGAAAATCGTCTGTACCCTCGGCCCCGCGGTCGACTCCCACGAGCAGCTCGTAGCGCTGATCGAAGCCGGCATGAACGTGGCCCGCTTCAACTTCAGCCACGGCACGCACGCCGAGCACCAGGGCCGTTACGACCGTGTCCGGGCCGCCGCCAAGGAGACCGGCAGGGCCATCGGTGTCCTCGCCGACCTCCAGGGCCCGAAGATCCGCCTGGAGACCTTCGCGGAGGGTCCCGTCGAGCTGGTGCGCGGTGACGAGTTCACCATCACCACCGAGGACGTGCCGGGCGACCGGACGATCTGCGGCACGACCTACAAGGGCCTGCCCGGTGACGTCACCAAGGGCGACCAGGTGCTCATCAACGACGGCAACGTCGAGCTGAAGGTCACCGAGGTCGAGGGCCCCCGGGTGAAGACGATCGTCATCGAGGGCGGCGTCATCTCCGACCACAAGGGCATCAACCTGCCCGGTGCCGCCGTGAACGTCCCCGCGCTCAGCGAGAAGGACGTCGAGGACCTGCGGTTCGCCCTCCGCATGGGCTGCGACCTGGTCGCCCTCTCCTTCGTCCGGGACGCCAAGGACGTCGCCGACGTGCACCGCGTGATGGACGAGGAGGGCCGCCGGGTCCCCGTCGTCGCCAAGGTGGAGAAGCCGCAGGCGGTCGAGAACATGGAGGACGTCGTCGCGGCCTTCGACGCCGTCATGGTCGCCCGTGGCGACCTGGCCGTCGAGTACCCGCTCGAGAAGGTCCCCATGGTGCAGAAGCGCCTGATCGAGCTGTGCCGGCGCAACGCCAAGCCGGTGATCGTGGCGACCCAGATGATGGAGTCGATGATCACCAACTCCCGCCCGACCCGCGCCGAGGCCTCCGACGTGGCCAACGCGATCCTGGACGGCGCCGACGCGGTGATGCTGTCCGCCGAGTCGTCGGTGGGCGCGTACCCGATCGAGACCGTCAAGACGATGTCGAAGATCGTCGCCGCCGCCGAGCAGGAGCTGCTGTCCAAGGGCCTGCAGCCGCTGGTGCCGGGCAAGAAGCCGCGCACGCAGGGCGGTTCGGTGGCCCGCGCCGCCGCCGAGATCGCCGACTTCCTGGGCGGCAAGGGCCTGGTGGCCTTCACCCAGTCCGGCGACACCGCCCGCCGGCTCTCCCGCTACCGCGCGGCCCAGCCGATCCTGGCCTTCACCACCGACGAGTCCACCCGCAACCAGCTGGCGCTCAGCTGGGGCGTGGAGCCGCACGTGGTGCCGTTCGTCAACACCACCGACGAGATGGTCGACCTGGTGGACCAGGAGACGGCCCGCCTCGGCCGGTTCAGCGACGGCGACATCGTCGTGATCACCGCCGGCTCGCCCCCCGGCGTGCCCGGCACCACCAACATGGTCCGGGTGCTGCACCTGGGCGAGACGCGGCGCGGCTGACCCCGCGCGGGTTTCCGCACGACGCCGAGGGCGCCCCCCGCGACAGGGGGCGCCCTCGCTCGGTCCCGGAAGGGGTCAGGTGATGTACTGGTGCAACCCGGGGATGTGCAGGGTTCCGCCGAACTGACCCGCTTGCACCACCTTCACGTCGGTGAAGTAGATCAGCGGGATGTTCAGCGGCGGCGGGTGCTCCGGGTCGAAGGTGATCGGGATCAGCCCGAGCAGGTTGCCCGAGATGCTCTCCGTGTACATCACCGTGTCGCCGTCGCGGATCGTGGACGTCGATCCCTTGGCCGCCTGCACGTGGTAGGTCTTGCCGAACTGCTCGTCCTTGACGATCTGGTGCAGGTCACCGATGTCGGTGCCGTTCGATATGACGTACTTCAGCACCCTCTTGGTCTTGCCGCTCGCCGTCTTCACCTCGACGATGCCCTTGTAGGAGGCACCCTTGAGGAGCAGCGAGCTGGCCTCGAGGTGCCAGGGGTCGTCCGGCAGCGGAACGGAGTTGTCCACCCCGCCCTCCGCGTCCGTGGCGACGGGGCAGTCCTCCGGGTCGGGGCCCGCGCTCTCGGACGTGCTCGGGCTCGGGCTCGGGCTCGGCGAGGCGGTGGCGGCCCCGGTCTCCTCCTCCGTCCCGCCCTCGGCGTCTTCCCGCGCTTCCCCGGCCGCCTCGTCCACCGACTCCTCGGTGTCCTCGGCCGCCTTCGAGGCAGTGCCGACCGGGTCCTTCACGGCTTCCTCCGCCGTGCCGGCGGCCTTGTCGGTGGTCTCCTGCGCCGGGCCGGACGCGTCCTCGCCGGCCTTCCCGCTCGTCGACGCCGAGGGGGTCGGCGTGGGGCTCTGGGCCTCCTCGGCCTTGCCGCCGGTGAAGATGCCCTCGATGGCGTCACCGAGGCCTTCCAGCAGGCCCCCGCCTGACTCGGAGGCGGACGGGGAGGGGGTCCCGGCGGGCGGGGACGGCGGCTCCCCGCCGCGCGCCTGCTTCTCCTGCGACGCGGAGACGCTCGGGTCGGGGGCGGCCGCGTCGTCGGAACCTGAATCCGGCGAAGGGGCCTCGCCCGTGTCCGTACCCTTGTCCTTGCCGGAGTCGCCGGCGGAGGCCGAGGCGCCGGGCTCCGCGACCTCGTCCCCCTTGTCGTCGCCGGACCGGCCGGACGACGACGGTGAGGGCGTGGGGGACGCGGACGCTTCCTCGTCGCCGCCCGTCATGGCCTCCACACAGGCCTTGTACTCCTCCGCCGTCAGGCTGTTGGCCGGCGGTGCGCCCTGGTCGTTGCCGTCCGCGACGGCGAGGGTGGGTGTGAAGCCCAGTCCCATGAGGACCGCCGTGGGCATCGCGGCCAAGGCGATCGCCTTGCCGGCGGGCATGTGGAATCTGGTGAACAGCGGCTTTCTGGGAGCCGCGTGGCGCGGCCCGGTTCTCGCGGGGGACGCCTCCGCGTCAGTCGCGCGGATGTCCTCGTCAGCCGGCACTGTGCCTCCCGTTCGCCCCGTTGGCCGGGCTCGTTCCTGACAGGTCGTTCGGCTCGTCCGGCACACCGGCCTCCGCCCTCGGCTGCGGGGTCGTGGCATCGGGCCCGGCGGTGCCGGGCAGTACGCCACCGGGCGCCTCGTCCGTGCCCCCGCCCTCCCCCGGGGTCTCGGTCTCCGAAGGCGCGCCCGGCGCCCAGGACACCGCCATCGCTCCACCGACCAGCGAGAGCAGGAAACCGATCACGAAGCCGCCGAAGTTGGACACCGGAATGGAGACCAGGCCCAGAAGGATCGCGGCGACGCCCGCGAACACCCTGATGTGCCGCTGGAACCAGAGACTCATGCCGAGGACCACGAGCAGCACGCCGATGATCAGGGACCCGGCACCGGCGGTGGTCGACATGGCCAGCGTCAGGTGCCCGATCTGCAGATTCGCGTAAGGGAAGTACATGATCGGGAAGCCGGCGAGCGCGACGAACAAGCCGGCCCAGAACGGCCGCGCGCCTCGCCAGGCACGGAACTGCAGCCTCCGGCGGGTGAACTGACCGGATACGGCAGCAGGGGTCTCGGCGCTCATGGAAAACAGCTCCCTGTTACGGCTTTGCTGTGGTGGAGAAGTCCGGCCGCGCGGACGGCGCGGCCGGAGAGTGGACGGACGGGGCGCTTGTCGCCCCGCCCGTCAGAGAGTGCTCAGTAGCACTCGGCCTTGGTGCCCTTGTGCAGCGACATGCTCAGGCCGCTCAGCTTGAAGGTTCCGGCAGTGGTCGCCCACGCCGTCTGCTTCACGTCCGTGAGCACGGCGGTGTCGGACTGCTGCGCGAAGCCGAACCTGTTGGCCTGCTCCTTGCCGCCCTGCATGCCGGGGCCCTTGCTCAGGTCACCGGCCGCCACGCCGATCTCCATGCCGGTGAAGGTGGCGTCGGCTTCGAGCTTCTCGACGTCGAGCTGCAGGTTCTTGGCGTAGACCTGCTTGTCCTCGTCCGGACTGTCACCGGCCTCCAGCCGGAGGGTGACAGAGCCGATCACCGGAATGTTCGGGGTGACGACCGACTGACACATCTTCTGGATGTGCGCCTCGCTGAACGACGAGACCGCCACCGGGTGGTGCACCTTCTCACCGGTGAGCGTGTACCCCTCGGTGAGGGCGCCGTACTGGGTGAAGCCGTCGCCCTTGAGCTGCTTGGCCGTCACCTTGAACGACTGCCCCGACACGCTGAACGACGCGGCGAGGGCACCCTGCGCCATCGCGACGCCTATCGCCGCCGTGGCGGCGACGCTGGGCACCATCACCACAGCGAACCGCTTCCATCTGGTCCCGCCACGCACCTGGGACTCCATATTTCCTCCTTCTCGGACGTACATCTCCTGGCCTCGGCCCGCCTCCGGAGCGGCGGCTGGGCCTGGCAGGGATGGGAGAAGTGCTACGTCCTCGGGAAGGAGAGCGCCCGCACTCGGCGGCACGTACGAAACGAGCCCGAATCACCGGCGATCACCCCCGAGCGACAACCACTGGTCGCGCCTGACACGCATCACGCACAACCTTGCTGGACAGGCTTCGCCGGCTGGACGAAGACCCCCCTGCCCAAGAGCCGGCGCCACTGCCGCCGACTCTGCTCGGTGGGGACCCAGGAACCCCCGCGACCCGACTGGCTTTCGGGGTACGGGAATGGACCGAGCGTCGCCGATCGTGGTGCATTCTCGGCGTCGGCACAAGGGGGTTCGTTACTCGCTGGTAACGGCTGGACAACCGGAGCACGACGCACCGGCCCCGGACGGCGACGCTGGGTGTGTCATGCGGTTGGAACAAAACTATTGATCGCTGGACAGAAACCGACAGATCGGCGCCGTCGACTTACTGGCAGTAACAGCGGCCGCGATTACCAAGATTTGGTAAAGCGCGGCCGCAGTGACCTACCGGAGACAGCTCATTCACACGGGCACCACCCGGACGGACGGGCGGTACCCCGCCCGCTAGAACAGGGCGCGGGCCAGCGCCCTGCGCGCCGCGGCCACCCTCGGATCGTCGGCGCCGACGACCTCGAACAGCTCCAGCAGCCGCAGCCGCACGGCGTCCCGCTCGTCGCCGGCCGTGACGCGGACCGTGTCGATGAGGCGCCCGAAGGCGTCCTCCACATGCCCGCCCACCAGGTCCAGGTCGGCGGCGGCGATCTGCGCCTGGGCGTCGCCCGGCTTGTCGGCCGCGTCCTGACGGACCCGCTGCGGGTCGGCGTCCTGCACGCGCTGGAGCAACTCGGCCTGGGCGAGGCCCAGTTTGGCCTCCGTGTTGCCCGGGTCCTCGGCCAGCACGTTCTTGTACGCCTGGACGGCCCCGCCCAGGTCACCGGCGTCCAGCGCCTGCACCGCGGCCTCGAGCGCCGCGTCGTGCGGACCGGCGGGACGCTCGGGGGCGGCGGCCTGGGCGGCGCCCGGCTCCGCCTCGGGGTCGACGGCGAGCCCGGTCAGGCCGAAGCGCTCCTCGGCGACCTGCACCAGCTGGTCGAGGGTCTGGCGGATCTGCGTCTCGCTCGCGGCGCCCTGGAAGAGCGGCAGCGCCTGCCCCGCCACGACCGCGAACACGGCCGGGATGCCCTGGACGCCGAACTGCTGCATCAGCATCTGGTTGGCGTCGACGTCGATCTTGGCGAGGAGGAAGCGCCCGCTGTACTCGACGGCGAGCCGCTCCAGGACCGGGCTCAGCTGCTTGCAGGGCTCGCACCACTCGGCCCAGAAGTCGATGACGACCGGGACCTCGGTGGACCGCTGCAGGACGTCGCTCTCGAAGCGGGCCTCGTCGACGTCGATGACGAGGTCGGCCGGGGAGACGGCGCCCGTCCCGCCGTTCCGGGCCGCCTCGGCGCGCGCCTGCTCCGCCTTCGCCTTGGCCTCCTGGGCCTGCTTCACCGCGGCGAGGTCGACGACCCCGCTCATGGACATGTTCCGTGGCTGCATGGGTCTATCCTCCCCCGTACCGCGCGTGTGCGTGAAAAGCGGGGTCGAAGCCCGCCTGGAAGTGTGCTGTTGACAGTCGTGCCGGCGCCGGGTCCCCACCCCACGCCCGTGGTCGTCGCTGGGGCACGGGCAGACCCGTGCTTTCGCTACGCCCCGTAGCGTAATACCAGGACGGGCCGCCGGAACAGCCCCCCTCCGTGATCTGCCTCACGGACGCCCGTTCGTTACCCGCCGGTTAAGGTCGGGGGATGCAGAGCAGCACCCACGCCGGCCGCTCCGGGCGCCCGCGCAGCGCCGCGGCGGACACCGCGATCCTGGCCGCGACGCGGGCGGCCCTGGTGGAACTGGGCTGGTCGAAGCTCACCCTGCAGGACGTGGCCACGCGGGCCGGGGTTGCCAAGACGACGCTGTACCGCCGCTGGGCGGGCAAGAACGAGCTGGTCGTCGACGCGGTCGCCGAGCTCTTCGACGAGCTGCGGCTGCCCGACCGGGGTTCCCTGGCCGCCGACATCGAGGGCGTGGTGCTCCAGTTCGCGGCGATCCTGGCCCGCCCGGAGGCCAAGAGCGGGCTGATGGCGGTGGTCGCCGAGTCCACGCGTGACGAGGCGCTGCGCGAGCGCATCCGTACCTCGATCGTAGAGCGGCAGAAGCGCCTGGTGCTGGAGGGCCGGGCGCGGGCCCAGGCACGCGGCGAACTGCCCCCCGAGACGGACCCGGCCGAGGCCGCCCGTACCGCGGACCTCATCTTCGACGTGGTCGCGGGCGCGGTCGTCCACCGCACCCTGGTCAGCGCGGAGGCGGCGGACGGGGAATGGGTACGCGGCTTCACGCAGGTGCTGCTGTGGGGTCTGGCCTCTCGACCGACCGAGTCGGGTGGCGGGCGGGCCTAGGCCGGGGGTCCCAGGAGGCGGAGCCCCCTGGGACGACGCCCGCGCCGGCAGGCCGACGCTCAGAATCCCGCCGGCTCCGTGTACACCCCCCACTCGTCCCGCAGCACGCCGCAGATCTCACCCAGCGTCGCCTCCGCGCGCACCGCGTCCAGCATCGGCTCGATCATGTTCCCGCCGGAGCGGGCGGCGGCCAGCATCGCGTCCAGCGCACCGCGTACGGCCGCGTCGTCCCGCGCCGCCCTGCGCTCCCCCAGCACCCGCACCTGCTCGCGCTCCACCTCGTGGCTGACGCGCAGGATCTCCAGGTCGCCGGTGACGGAACCGGTGTGGACGTTGACGCCGACGACCTTCTTGTCGTCCTTCTCCAGCGCCTGCTGGTAACGGAAGGCGGACTCGGCGATCTCGCCGGTGAACCAGCCGTCCTCGATGCCGCGCAGGAGACCGGAGGTGATCGGCCCGACGGGGTGCTGCCCGTCGGGGTGGGCCCGCAGCCCCCGTTCCTTGATCTGCTCGAAGATCTTCTCGGCGTCGGCCTCGATCCG
Organism: Streptomyces sp. M92; assembly: GCF_028473745.1. Lineage (NCBI taxonomy): Bacteria > Bacillati > Actinomycetota > Actinomycetes > Kitasatosporales > Streptomycetaceae > Streptomyces > Streptomyces sp. M92. The sequence goes on along the minus strand of NZ_CP101137.1, from coordinate 3,266,925 downwards.
GTCGGTCAGCTGCTCGATGAACCAGGAGCCGCCCAGCGGGTCGGCGACGTTGGCGACCCCGGTCTCCTCCATGAGCACCTGCTGGGTGCGCAGGGCGATCTCCGCGGCCTGCTCGCTGGGCAGCGCGAGGGTCTCGTCCAGGGCGTTGGTGTGCAGGGAGTTCGTCCCGCCGAGCACCGCCGCCAGCGCCTCCACCGCCGTACGCACCACGTTGTTGTACGGCTGCTGCGCGGTCAGCGAGACACCGGCGGTCTGCGTGTGGAAGCGCAGCCACTGCGCCTTGTCGGACTTCGCGCCGTACACGTCCCGCATCCACCGCGCCCAGATCCTGCGGGCCGCGCGGAACTTGGCGATCTCCTCGAAGAAGTCGAGGTGGGCGTCGAAGAAGAAGGAGAGGCCGGGCGCGAAGACGTCCACGTCCAGTCCGCGGCTGAGGCCCAGCTCCACGTACCCGAAGCCGTCGGCCAGGGTGTAGGCCAGCTCCTGCGCGGCCGTCGCCCCGGCCTCGCGGATGTGGTAGCCGGAGACGGAGAGCGGCTTGTAGGCGGGGATGCCGGCCGCGCAGTACTCCATCAGGTCGCCGATCAGGCGCAGGTGCGGCTCGGGCTGGAAGAGCCACTCCTTCTGCGCGATGTACTCCTTGAAGATGTCGGTCTGGAGCGTGCCGTTGAGCACGGACGCGTCCACGCCCTGGCGTTCGGCGGCGACCAGGTACATGCAGAACACGGGCACGGCGGGCCCGCTGATCGTCATGGAGGTCGTCACGTCACCGAGCGGGATGTCCTTGAACAGCACCTCCATGTCGGCGGCCGAGTCGATGGCCACGCCGCAGTGCCCGACCTCGCCGAGGGAGCGCGGGTCGTCGGAGTCGCGGCCCATCAGGGTCGGCATGTCGAAGGCGACCGAGAGTCCGCCGCCGCCGTTGCGGAGGATCATCTTGTAGCGCTCGTTGGTCTGCTCTGCGTTGCCGAACCCGGCGAACTGCCGGATGGTCCACGTGCGCCCCCGGTACCCGGTCGGATGCAGACCCCGGGTGAAGGGGTACTCCCCCGGCCAGCCGATCCGCTCGAAGCCCTCGTAGGAGTCCCCGGGCCTGGGCCCGTACACCGGCTCCACGGGATCGCCGGAGAGCGTGGTGAAGTCGGCGTCGCGCTTGCGCGCCGCGTCGTACCGGGCCTGCCAGCGAAGGCGGCCCTCCTCTATGGCGTCAGCATCCATACCTTCAAATTTACTAGGACGTCCAAGTAAATGTCGATGGGGTACCGCCGTACGGGTGCCCGTACGGCGGTGAAGGGGCTTGACAAGCCCCGCTTACGCCTTGGCGGCCGCGGGTGCCTCGGCGCCGGCGACCTTGGTCTCCAGCTCCTGGCTGATCCTGCGTTCCACGAAGAACGCGGCGGTCGGAACGGTCCCGGCCAGCAGCACCCACAGCTGCTTGCTGACCTTCCACTTCGCCTTGGCGCCCAGGTCGAAGGCGAAGACGAGGTAGATCACGTACAGCCAGCCGTGCGCGATGCTGACGACGCGGGTGAAGTCGGCCGCACCGTCCATGTCCAGCAGGTACTTGGCGATCATGCCGAGGCAGAGCAGGATCAGCAGCACACCGGTGACGTACGCCATGACCCGGTAGCGGGTCAGCACGCTCTTTTTCATGGGAACGAGCCTAACCGTCCGTTTCGCGCGATCTTCGGTCGGGCCCGGCGACTCGCTCAGGCCTCTTCGAAGTCGCCCGCCGCGACCCGCAGCGGCCTCAGCATCGCGAAGATCTCGCCGCACTCCTCGGCGTCGTACGCGCCCAGGCCGAAGTCCATCGCCATGAGGTCGCGGGTGGCCGACTCGACCACCTCGCGGCCCTTGTCGGTGATGGTGGCGAGGGTGCCGCGGCCGTCGTTGGGGTTGGGGCGCTTGTCGACCAGGCCGGACCGCACCAGCCGGTCGACGGTGTTCGTCACGGAGGTGGGGTGCACCATCAGACGCTCGCCGATCTTGGACATCGGCAGCTCGCCCGATTTGGAGAAGGTCAGCAGCACCAGCGCCTCGTAGCGCGCGAAGGTCAGCCCGTACGGCTTGACCACCGCGTCCACCTCGGCCAGCAGGATCTGGTGCGCCCGCATGATCGAGGTGATCGCGGCCATGGACGGCACGCCGCCCCAGCGCTGCTTCCACAGTTCGTCGGCGCGGGCGATGGGGTCGAAGGAGAGACTGAGGGGCTTCGGCACGGCATCAGACCCTACCGGCCGGTCATATCCCGGTCAGCCCCGTCTCGCCTTTCGATACCGCCGCCCGCGGCGCACCGCTACTCGGCGAGGTGCCGCTCCACGGTCTCCACCTTGGCGGTGAGACCGTCCGTCACACCGGGGCGGATGTCCGCCTTGAGGACCAGGGAGACGCGCGACGCCCGGGCCTCGACGGCGGCGACGGCACGCCGGACGACGTCCATGACCTCGTCCCACTCGCCCTCGACCGACGTGAACATCGCGTCGGTGCGGTTCGGCAGGCCCGACTCGCGGACCACCCGGACGGCGTCGGCGACGTACTCCCCCACGTCCTCGCCGACGCCGAGCGGCGTCACGGAGAAGGCGACGATCATGCGCCCACGATCCCTTCCTGGCGGGCACGGGAGGCGATGACCGCGCTCTCGGCCTCGCGCTTGAGCCTGCGCTCGGCGAAGAAGCCGCCGGTCGGCAGGACCGACATGACGAAGTAGAAGGCGGCGGTGCCGAAGGACCACTTGGCGCGGTTCCAGGCGTCCGCCCAGAAGATCACGTACAGGACGAAGAGGAAGCCGTGGACCGCGCCCATCACGGGCACCGCGTTGAAGTCGGTGGTCCGCTTCAGCACGGAGCACACCAGCAGCAGCAGGAACGAGATCGCCTCGGGGCTGGAGACCAGGCGGAGGCGGCGGAGGGCGGAGGCGGTCTTGAGGTCCACGGGTCACCTTCGGTGGGAGGGGATTCGATCGGCACTCGGGCACGCCCGACGAGCAGGGCGGTTTGTGAACGAACGCACAAGCGCGCGTCCATTGTGGCAAATCCCCGACGCGCCCGGGCGAGGGGGTCGGAGACCTGTCGGCGGGGCGGCCCGGCGGGCTACCTTCGCATTTGTGGCGATGTTCCGACTTCAGGGAAGCAAGGTACTCGCCGTCGACATGACCGGGGACGCCGTGAAGGCGAAGAACGGCTCGATGGTCGCGTACGACGGGGAGATGGCCTTCAAGAAGCTGAGCGGCGGCGGTGAGGGCCTCCGGGGCATGGTGACCCGGCGGATCACCGGCGAGCAGATGACGGTGATGGAGGTGAAGGGGCACGGTACCTGCTGGTTCGCGGACCGGGCCTCGGAGATCAACCTCGTCGGCCTCCAGGGCGACAAGCTGTACGTCGAGTCGAGCAACTTCCTGGCGGCCGACGCCGGGCTGCGGACCGGCACCAGCTTCACGGGGACGCGCGGCGCCTCGCAGGGCAACGGGCTGTTCACCACGACCGTGGAGGGGCACGGGCAGGTGGCGATCATGTCGGACGGGCCGGCGGTGGTGCTGCGGGTCAGCGCGCAGTACCCGCTGACCGTCGACCCCGGGGCGTACGTCGCGCACCAGGGGAACCTGCGGCAGTCCTTCCAGTCGGGTGTGACCTTCCGCACGCTGTTCGGTGAGGGCGGCGGGGAGGCCTTCCAGATCCGGTTCGAGGGCGACGGGCTGGTGTACGTGCAGCCGAGCGAGCGGAACACGATCGCGGGGGATGTGTGAGATGGCCTTCCGGGAGATCAACACGAAGATGGTGCAGGCGGCGGTGGCGCCCGGGCAGCGGCTGTTCAGTCAGCGCGGGGCGATGCTCGCCTACCAGGGGGACGTGTCCTTCACCCCGAACATGAGCGGCGGGCGGGGCGGTGTGGTGTCGATGATCGGGCGCCGGGTGGCGAACGAGGACACGCCGCTGATGACCGTCGAGGGCAGCGGCACGGTGCTCTTCGGGCACGGCGGCCATCACGTGCAGGTGATCGAACTCTCCGGCGACACGCTGTACGTGGAGGCGGACCGGTTGCTCGCCTTCGAGGGCACGCTGGAGCAGAACACCGTGTTCCTGGGCTCGGAGGGCGGGGTGATGGGCATGGTGCGGGGCCAGGTGAGCGGGCAGGGGCTCTTCACGACGACGCTGCGGGGTCACGGCTCGGTGGCGGTGATGGCGCACGGCGGTGTCTTCGAGGTGCCGATCACCCCGCAGCGTCCGGTGCGCGTGGACCCGCAGGCCTACGTCGCCCACCACGGCGACGTGCGCAACAAGCTGTCCACGGCGCTGGGCTGGCGGGACATGGTGGGGCGCGGCTCCGGCGAGGCGTTCCAGCTGGAGCTGAGCGGCAGTGGCACGGTGTTCGTCCAGGCCTCGGAGGAGAAGCTGTGAGCGCGGTGCACCACGACCCGGCGACCCTGCCGGCGGACGACAACGTCAATCCGTACACCTTCTGCGTGGAGCTCAAGGGGAGCCAGTGGTTCCTGCAGAAGGGGAAGATGATCGCCTACTACGGGGCGATCGAGTTCAACGGGGTCGGGCACGGGCGGCTGGACCGTCTGATGCGTACGTCGTTCCATTCGCCTCTGCACGCGAGCGACTGGGTCGTCGCCGAGGGCTCGGGCAAGATGCTCCTCGCCGACCGGGCGTTCGATGTGAATTCGTACGACCTCGAGGACGGCAACCTGACCATTCGCTCGGGCAACCTGCTCGCTTTTCAGCCAAGTCTTGCTCTCAAACAGTCGATCGTGCCGGGTTTTCTGACCCTGATCGGAACCGGAAAGTTCGTGGCCGCGTCGAACGGTCCGGTGGTGTTCATGGAGCCGCCGATCCGGGTCGACCCGCAGGCCCTGGTCGGCTGGGCGGACTGCCCGTCTCCGTGCCACCACTACGACCACGGGTACATGACCGGCCTGCTGGGCGGTCTACGTGCGATGACGGGGCTCGGCGGGGCCTCCGGGGAGGAGCACCAGTTCGAGTTCGCCGGCGCGGGGACGGTGCTGCTGCAGTCGAGCGAGACGCTGATGCCGGAGCAGGCCACGGGGGTCGCTCCGCAGCAGGCGGGGGTGCCCGGAGGGGGTGCTTCCGGGGGTCAGGGAGGCCGGCCCGGGGTACCGGGGCTTCCCGGACAGCTGGGGGACCTCCAGCGCCGCTTCGGGCTGTGAGCGGTAATCTGCGGAGTGTGACGTCGAACGCGTGCGCACCGTCACCGTCACGGATCACCCCTCACTAGTTCGCCTTTCAACATTTTAGGTAGACTTCATACATGGAGACCGAGACGGCCACCCGCTGGCTGACCGATACGGAGCAGTGTGCTTGGCGCACCCACCTGGAGGTCAACAGGCTGTTGACGCACCAGCTCGAGAAGGACCTGCAGCCGTTCGGCCTGACGATGAACGACTACGAGATCCTGGTGAACCTCTCCGAGTCGGAGGGCGACCGCATGCGGATGAGCGATCTGGCCACCGCCACGATGCAGTCGAAGAGCCGCCTCTCCCACCAGATCACCCGCATGGAGAACGCGGACCTGGTCCGGCGGGAGAACTGCGAGTCCGACCGCCGCGGGCTCTACGCCGTCCTCACCGAGCACGGCCTGGAGACGATGCGGAAGGTCGCCCCGCACCACGTGGCGTCCGTCCGCCGGCACTTCATCGACCTGCTGGCCCCCGAGGCCCTGACGGAGCTGGACAAGGCCCTCAAGCCGATCGCGGAGCACCTGCGCGGGCAGCGCGGTCGCCCTTGATCACAGCACTGTCCATAGCCATGGCAACGGTCTAGGCACCCGGCAGGCGGAGCTCGAACAGGGCACCGCCTGCCGGCGCGTCGTGGACCGTGAGCGTGCCGCCGTGCCGGACGGCGACGTCGCGGGCGATGGCCAGCCCCAGCCCGGCCCCGCCGTCGTCGCGGCTGCGGGCGGCGTCGAGCCGTACGAACCGCTCGAAGACCCGCTCCCGGTCGGCCGCCGGTACGCCTTCCCCGTCGTCGGCCACGGAGACCACGGCCGCCTCCCCGTCCCGCCGCACGGACACCTCCACGGCCGAGCGGGCGTGCCGCTGGGCGTTGTCGAGCAGGTTGGCCAGCACCCGGCCCAGCTGTCCGCGCGACCCGGCGACCGTCACGTCGTCCTCGGCCCGCACCCGCACCCCGGCCCGGCCCCCCGCCGCCTCCCGCGCCAGCCCGGCGAGGTCGACGCGCGCGTCGGCGGGCCGCTCCCCCGCGTCCAGCCTGGCCAGGAGCAAAAGGTCGGCGGCGAGCCGCTGCAGCCGTACGGTGTCCTCCACGGCGCCGTCCAGGTCCAGCAGCTCCGGGTGGGCGGCGGCCACCTCCAGCTGGGTGCGCAGCGAGGCGATCGGGCTGCGGAGCTCGTGCGAGGCGTCGGCGACGAACCGCCGCTGCCGCTCCACCGAGGACTCCAGGGCGGCCAGCGTCTCGTTGGTCGTCGAGGCGAGCCTGGCCACCTCGTCGTGCGTGCCCGGCACCGGGACGCGGCGCGCCAGGTCCTCGCTGGCGGTGATCGCGGCCATCTCCCGGCGGATGCCCTCCACGGGCCGCAGCGCGCGCCGGGTGACCAGCCAGGTCACCCATCCGACGACCACGAGCAGCAGCGGGAAGCCGATCAGCATGACGGTCAGCGCGGTGTTCACGGCGCCGTGCTCGGCGGAGAGCGGGGCGCCGGCCCAGACGGTGAGCCTTCCCTGCTCGTCGGTCTCGACGGGCACGGCGGCGAAACGGTAGTCCTCCGTGTCGCCGTCGATCGTCGCCGAGCCGTCGCTGACGGTGGTCCGCTCGCCGATCTCACCGGCTTCGAGCGCCTCGGCGGAGTCGTCGTCATCGTCCGAGCCGCCGTCGTCGGCGTCGTCGCCGGTGGGGGCCGGCCGCGGCTTCACCGCGTCGACGCCGGTGCCGCTGATCCGTTCCAGGTCCTCGCTGGCGGCGACGAGCCTGCCGTCCTCGTCGACGATCTGCAACGGGCGGTCGTCGACGTCCAGGGACAGCTCGCCGTACGGCGTCCCGACGGCCAGTTCGGTGGCGACCTCGCGCGCGGAGCGCTCCGCCTGGGTGCCCGCCTCACCGAGCAGGTTGGAGCGCAGGGACAGCAGGACGGCGGTACCGGCCGCGACCAGGGCGACGGCGACCACGAGGGTGGCGCCGAGCGTGGCGCGGGCCCGGACCGACCCGAGGAGGCGGCTCATCATTCGGCCTCCAGCCGGTAGCCGGCGCCGCGCACGGTCCGGATGAGGGCCGCGCGCAGCTTGCGCCTGAGGGCGCTGACGTAGACCTCGACGATGTTGGGGTCGCCGTCGTAGGCGAAGTCCCAGACGTGCTCCAGGATCTCGGCCTTGGACACCACCTGCCCGGCCCGCACCACGAGCTGCTCCAGGACGGCGAACTCCTTCGCCGTGAGGGTCACTTCGCGCTCGCCCAGGAAGACCCGGCGGGCGGCGGTGTCGACCTTCAGGTCGCCGTGGACGTGCACGGGCGAGGCGCCGGCTCCCTGAGTCCGGCGCCGCAGCAGGGCCTTCACGCGGGCGACCAGGACGACGTACGAGAAGGGCTTGGTGAGGTAGTCGTCGGCGCCCGTGTCCAGTCCCTCGGCCTCGTCGTACTCGCCGTCCTTGGCGGTGAGCATCAGGATCGGCACGTCGTGGCCGGCGGCGCGCAGGGCGGCGCAGACCCGGTAGCCGTTGAGGCCGGGCAGCATGATGTCGAGGATGACCAGGTCGTACACGCCCTCACCGGCCCGGTGCAGGCCCTCCCGGCCGTCGTGGACGACGTCCACGGCGTAGCCCTCGGCGGTGAGCCCCCTGGCGAGCGACAGGGCCAGCCGCTTCTCGTCCTCCACGATCAACAGGCGCATGCGTAAAGAGTCGCAAAACGTAGCTGAAGAAGCCTTCAGGTGGCTTCAGCTCCGCCTCAGCGTCCGTCCCCGACAGTGAGGGGGTCGAAAGCACAGCGACATCGAACGAACGTGTACGACTCGGAGGATTCCGTATGAAGCGCAACATCGTGATCGCCGCCGTCACCGCCGCCGCACTGATCGGGGGCGGTACGGCGACGGCGCTGGCGACCGCGGGGGACGACGACCCGGGTACGACGCGCCAGTCGGACGTCCGGGACCGGGACGACGCCGCGAAGGGCGCCGCGGACGACGGCGCGGACGACGGCGACGATTCCCGTGACCGTGACCACGACGGCGACCGGGACGACGACCGCGACGACGCCGCCCGCGCGTCCTCCGCGAAGGTGAAGGCGGCCGAGGCCGTCGCCGCCGCCCTGAAGGAGGCCCCGGGCACCGCCGTCTCCGCCGAGCTGGACGACGAGGACGGCGACGATGACGACGGCGACCGCGAGCGTGCGGTCTGGGAGGTCGACGTCCTCGCGGGCGACGGCACCTGGCACAGCGTCCGGATCGACCCGGGCTCCGGCAAGGTGCTCGGCTCCGAGACGGACGACGAGGACGACACCGACGAGGTGCGGGCCGCGCTGAAGGGCGCCTCCGTGGACGCCGCCGAGGCCGCGAAGGCCGCCGCCGGCCGTGGGACCGTGACCTCCGTGGAGCTGGACGAGGACGGCTACTACGGGGACGGCGAGGCCGCCTGGGAGGTCGAGTCCACGTCCTCGGGCAAGGGCGAGCAGGACTGGCGCGTCGACCTCAGCACCGGCAAGGTCACGGCCGACCGCTCGCACCACTCGGACTCCGACGACGACTGACCGGGCCCGGCCGCCCGGCGGCCCCTCGGCGGCGGCGCCCCGGCACCAGCGCCGCCACCGCGGCGACCGCGCCGGACACCGCGAAGCACACCGGCAGCGGAAGGCGCTCCACCAGCAGCCCCACGGCGGCGGCACCGGCCGACATCCCGGCGTTCACGGCGGTGTTGCACCAGGTCCCGGCCCGGACCCGGAAGCCGGGGGCCGCGCTCTCGTCGGCGACGAGGTAGGACGTGGTCAGCGCCGGCGCCACGAACAGGCCCGCACACGTGACGGCCAGGACCAGGGTGCCCAGGCCGGGTGCGAGGCCCGCGGCGGCCAGGCAGACGCCGAGACCGGCCGCGAAGAACGGGAGCCGGGCGCGGGTGGGCGAACTCCAGGCGACGGCGCCGTTGACGAGACCGCCGAGCGCGCTGCCCACCGACAGCGCCGCGAGCACCCAGGCGACGGCGCCGTCCCCGAGGCCGCGCTCCCCCGCGTAGGCGACGACGAGGAGGTCGACGGCGCTCACCGAGACACCGACGCACGCCGCGACGACGACGGGTTGCAGCAGGGCCCGCCCCTGTCCCGTGCCGCCCCTCCCGGGCGCGGGGGCGTCGCCCTTCTCCCGCTCCGCCGGACGCAGCAGGGCCGCCGCCGGTGAGGTGACGAAGGCGAGCGTGCCCACGACCACCAGGAACGCGCTGAGCACGAGACCTGCGGCCGGCGGGGCGACGGCCACGACGGCGCCGACCAGGAGCGGGCCGGAGACGAAGAGCAGTTCTTCGGCGACGCCGTCCAGGCTGTAGGCCCGCTGGAGCAGGTGCCGGTCCGGGAGCAGTTCGGCCCACACCGCGCGCATCGTGGAGCCGAGCGGCGGCGTGCAGGCCCCGGCGAGCGCGGCGGCCCCGGCGAGCACCGCCCCGGGCACACCGGGGTGCCGGCACAGTTCCGCCAGAGCGCAGAGCAGGCCGCCGTAGAGCAGGGCCATGGGTGTCACGGCCCGGCGCAGGCCGTGCCGGTCGACGAGTGCGGCGCGGTAGGGGGAGAGGAGGACGCCGGTGCCGCCGAAGACGGCCAGGACCGTGCCGGCCACGGCGTACGACCCGGTGGACCGGGTCAGGGAGAGCATCAGGGCGAGGGAGACCGTGCCGTACGACAGCCGGCCGACGAGGGCGGCCGCGAAGGTGCGGCGGGCATGGGGGACACGGAGGACGGCGGCGTACGAGGGCCGCGGAGTGGGCGTGGACACGCGAAGGGTTCCTCAAGAGGGAGGCAACGAGGGGACGCCGAGGCGCGCGACGGCCGGATGCGGCGGTCGCGTGCGGGGCGGGCCCTAGGCCAAGAGGAGGAACACGCGCGTCAACGTAGCAGCGCGGCCCGCAAGCCGCACGCCCATTACGGCACCGGCAACCGGCGGCCACTCGTGCGCGGGACCGGCCCAACACCTGGCGTGGGCAGGCCCACGGTGCCCGCTCCGGCCGACCGGCACGGACCGGCTCGGTGGGGTGCGCCCGCCCCGTTGCCCGGCTCGGCTCCGGACGGCGTGCCCGGCAGGACGCCGGATGCTGCCCCGCGGAGCACCACGCACCCCGCAAGGCGGATTCGCGCGACCGGCGTCCTGCGCCGCGACTCCGGCATCCGGCGCCGGCGGCCCGAAGTCTTGAGACACCGGGCTCGCCCGCGGACGCGTGCCCGACAGGGCACCAGCTGCCCACGGAGCACCACGCGCCCCGCAAGGGACATCGCATGACCGGCGTCCTGCGCCGCGAGTCCAGTACCCGGAGCCAGCCCAGGGGGCCTGCGCCGCGGTCGTCGCCGCGGCCGGCACTCGGCGCGTGTCAGCCGTTGGTCAGGCCCGCCACCAGTTCGTCCGCCGCGCGGTACGGGTCCAGTTCGCCCGCGACGATGCGTTCCGCGAGGGCGCCGAGGCGGCGGTCGCCGTGGAGGTCGCCGATACGTTCGCGCAGGGTGGTGACGGCGATGGTCTCGACCTCGCGGGCGGCGCGGGCGCGGCGGCGTTCGGCCAGGACGTCCCGTTCCTCCATCCAGGCGCGGTGCTTCTCCAGCGCCTCGACGACCTCGTCGACGCCCTCGCCGCGCGCGGCGACCGTCTTGACGATGGGCGGGCGCCAGTCGCCGGGACCGCGGGACTCGCCGAGGCCCAGCATGTGGTTCAGCTCGCGGGCGGTCGCGTCGGCGCCGTCGCGGTCGGCCTTGTTGACGACGTAGACGTCGCCGATCTCCAGGATGCCGGCCTTCGCGGCCTGGATGCCGTCGCCCATGCCCGGGGCGAGCAGGACGACGGAGGTGTCGGCCTGGGAGGCGATCTCGACCTCCGACTGACCGACGCCGACCGTCTCGACCAGGATCACGTCGCAGCCCGCCGCGTCGAGGACGCGGATCGCCTGCGGTGCCGCCCAGGCGAGGCCGCCGAGGTGACCGCGGGTCGCCATCGAGCGGATGTAGACGCCCGGGTCGGAGGCGTGCTCCGACATCCGGACGCGGTCGCCGAGCAGGGCACCGCCGGAGAAGGGGGAGGACGGGTCGACGGCCAGGACGCCGACCCGCCTGCCCTGCTTGCGGTACGCCGTCACCAGCGCCGAGGTGGAGGTCGACTTGCCGACGCCGGGGGAACCGGTCAGGCCGACGACGTACGCGTTGCCCGTGAGCGGCGCCAGCGCCTCCATGACCTCCCTGAGCTGCGGAGACGCCCCCTCCACCAGCGAGATCAGCCGGGCCACGGCCCGCGGCCGGCCTTCCCTGGCCTGGGCCACCAGCGAGGAGACGTCCTGCATCACAGCTCCGTTCAGTGAGAAGTCGTCACCCGGGTCCCTACCCGGTGACCCGAAGTCAGGCCTTGGGCACCCGCACGATCAGCGCGTCGCCCTGACCGCCGCCGCCGCACAGCGCCGCCGCGCCGACCCCGCCGCCGCGCCGCTTCAGCTCCAGCGCCAGGTGCAGCACGAGGCGGGCGCCGGACATGCCGATGGGGTGGCCCAGCGCGATGGCGCCGCCGTTGACGTTCACCTTTTCGATGGAAACGCCGAGGTCCTTCATTGACTGCACGGCGACGGCCGCGAAGGCCTCGTTGATCTCGATCAGGTCCAGGTCCGCGACGTCGAGCCCCTCCTTCTTCAGGGCGTGCTGGATCGCGTTCGACGGCTGCGACTGCAAAGAGTTGTCCGGGCCGGCCACGTTGCCGTGGGCACCGATCTCCGCGATCCACTCCAGGCCGAGCTCCAGCGCCTTGGCCTTGCTCATGACGACCACGGCCGCGGCGCCGTCGGAGATCTGCGAGGACGAGCCCGCGGTGATCGTGCCGTCCTTGGCGAAGGCGGGGCGCAGCTTGCCCAGCGACTCGGCGGTGGTGTCACCGCGGATGCCCTCGTCCTTGCTGAACAGCACCGGGTCGCCCTTGCGCTGCGGGATCTCCACCGGGGTGATCTCGGCCTCGAAGAGCCCGTTCTTCTGGGCGGCGGCGGCGCGCTGGTGGGAGAGCGCGGCGATCTCGTCCTGGGCGGGGCGCTCGATGCCCAGTCGGGTGTTGTGCTTCTCCGTCGACTCGCCCATGGCGATGTCCTCGAAGGAGTCGGTCAGACCGTCGTGCGCCATGGCGTCGAGCATCTGGACCGCGCCGTACTTGTAGCCCTCGCGGGACTTCGGCAGCAGGTGCGGGGCGTTGGTCATGGACTCCTGGCCGCCGGCGACGACCACGTCGAATTCACCGGCGCGAATGAGCTGGTCGGCGAGCGCGATCGCGTCCAGGCCCGACAGGCAGACCTTGTTGACCGTGAGCGCCGGCACGTTCATGGGGATGCCGGCCTTGACGGCGGCCTGGCGGGCCGGGATCTGCCCGGCGCCGGCCTGGAGCACCTGCCCCATGATCACGTACTGGACCTGGTCGCCGCCGATCCCGGCGCGGTCGAGGGCGGCCTTGATGGCGAAGCCGCCGAGGTCGGCGCCGGAGAAGGACTTCAGCGAGCCGAGCAGCCGCCCCATCGGGGTGCGGGCGCCCGCGACGATGACGGAGGTCGTGCCGTTCTTTCCAGAGGTTCCAGAGGTTTCAGCGGTTCCAGAAGACATGAGCTGCGATCCCCTTTTCCGGCCCGCACAGGCCGAGGAGTGAACGAGGGTTTACTCGAATGTACTGAGCGGTATGCCGCCCGTCACCCGGCGGTCGGTGTGATCGCGCGCACGTTGCGTAACCACCTCCGGAGCGCTGCACTGAATCCATGCTGACGCGAATCGACCACATCGGAATCGCCTGCCGCGACCTCGACACGACCGTCGAGTTCTACCGTGCCACCTACGGCTTCGAGGTGTTCCACACCGAGGTCAACGAGGAGCAGGGTGTCCGCGAGGCCATGCTCAAGATCAACGATACGTCGGACGGCGGCGCCTCCTACCTCCAGCTCCTGGAGCCGACCCGCGAGGACTCGGCGGTCGGCAAGTGGCTCGCCAAGAACGGCGAGGGCGTCCACCACATCGCCTTCGGTACGGCGGACGTGGACGCCGACGCGGCCGGCATCCGGGACAAGGGCGTACGCGTTCTGTACGACGAGCCCCGGCGCGGTTCGATGGGGTCGCGGATCACCTTCCTGCACCCCAAGGACTGCCATGGCGTACTGACAGAACTCGTCACTTCGGCGGCCGTTGAGTCACCTGAGCACTGACCCTCGTACATATGGGCCGGTAGGGTTGGGTGCGGTCGCCGCTCAGTCCGGGGTGACCCGGTCCTGCCGTCTGTGGTGGCGGGACCGCCGGGGTCCGTGTTTCGGGGGGCGAACGCCGGGGCAGGAACACGTGCTCCGCCGTTGATCTGACACCATTCCCCGGGGGCCCCGTCCTGCGGACGGACGGAGCTCGTTCGGAAGTTTTTGCGACCAGGGGACGGATGGGACCGCGCAGTGCGGGGCTACGAGAGCCAGGAGCGAGAGCCGGCGGCTGACGTCGACCACCTCTCTCGGTTCGAGGCCGAGATGAAGCGGCTGAAGACCGAGCGGGAAAAGGCGATCCAGCACGCCGAGGACCTCGGCTACCAGGTCGAGGTGCTGCGCGCCAAGCTGCACGAGGCGCGGCGCACCATCATGTCCCGGCCCGCCTTCGACGGCGGCGACATCGGGTACCAGGCCGAGCAGTTGCTGCGCAACGCGCAGACGCAGGCCGACCAGCTGCGCGCGGACGCCGAGCGGGAGCTGAGCGAGGCCCGGGCGCAGACGCAGCGCATCCTCCAGGAGCACGCCGAGCATTCCGCCCGGCTCCAGTCGGAGCTGCACCAGGAGGCGGTGACCCGGCGCCAGCAGCTCGACCAGGAGCTGGCCGAGCGCCGGCAGACCGTCGAGTCCCACGTCAACGAGAACGTGGCGTGGGCGGAGCAGCTGCGCGCCCGCACCGAGCAGCAGGCCCGCCGGCTGCTCGACGAGTCCCGCGCGGAGGCCGAGCAGGCCCTGGCCGCGGCCCGCGCGGAGGCCGAGCGGCTGACCACCGAGGCCCGGCAGCGGCTGCGCAGCGACGCCGAGAGCGCCCGCGCGGAGGCCGAGCAGATCCTGCGCCGGGCCCGCGCGGACGCCGAGCGGCTGCTGAACGCCGCCTCCACGCAGGCCCAGGAGGCCACCGACCACGCCGAGCAGCTGCGCAGCTCCACGGCGACCGAGTCGGAGGACGCGCGGCGCCGGGCGCAGGAGCTGAGCCGGACCGCCGAGCAGCGGATGACCGAGGCCGAGGAGGCGCTGCGCAAGGCGCAGACCGAGGCCGAGAAGCTGGTCGCCGAGGCCGAGGAGAGTGCCGCCAAGGCCCTGGCGAGCGCCGAGCAGACCAACGAGCAGCGCACCCGCACCGCCAAGGAGCAGGTCGCCCGGCTGGTCGGCGAGGCCACCAAGGACGCCGAGACGACGAAGGCCGAGGCCGAGCAGCTGGTCGCGGACGCCCGCGCCGAGGCTGAGAAGATCGTCGCCGAGGCCGCCGAGAAGGCCCGCACGATCACCGCCGAGGAGTCTGCGACCCAGCTGTCCAAGGCGGCCAAGACCGCCGAGGACGTGCTGAACAAGGCCTCGGAGGACGCCAAGCGCACCACGAAGGCCGCCGCCGAGGAGGCCGAGCGGATCCGCTCCGAGGCCGAGGCCGAGGCGGACCGGCTGCGCGGCGAGGCGCACGACATCGCCGCGCAGCTCAAGGGCGCGGCGAAGGACGACACCAAGGAGTACCGCGCCAAGACGGTCGAGCTCCAGGAGGAGGCGCGCCGGCTGCGCGGCGAGGCCGAGCAGCTGCGCGCCGACGCGGTCGAAGAGGGCGAGAAGATCCGCGCCGAGGCCCGCAAGGAGGCCGTGGCGCAGATCGAGGAGGCGGCGAAGACCGCCGAGGAGCTGCTCGCCAAGGCCAAGGCGGACGCCGACGAGCTGCGGCAGACCGCGACGGCGGACGGCGAGAAGGTCCGTGCCGAGGCCATCGAGCGGGCGACGACCCTGCGCCGGCAGGCCGAGGAGACCCTGGAGCGCACCCGCGCGGAGGCCGAGCGGCACCGCGCGGAGGCCGAGGAGCGGGCCGAGGAGCTCAAGGCGGAGGCCGAGCGGGCCGCCGGCGAGCTGCGCGAGGAGACCGAGCGCGCCGTCGAGGCCCGCCGCGAGGAGGCCGCCGAGGAGCTGACGCGGCTCCAGACGGAGGCCGAGGAGCGGCGCACGGCCGCCGAGCAGGCGCTGACCGAGGCCCGCGACGAGGCCGAGCGGATCCGGCGCGAGGCCGCGGAGGAGAGCGAGCGGCTGCGCAGCGAGGCCGCGGAGCGCATCCGTACGCTCCAGCAGCAGGCCGAGACGGAGGCCGAGCGGCTGCGCACCGAGGCCGCCGCGGACGCCTCCGCCTCCCGCGCGGAGGGCGAGGCCGTCGCCGTACGCCTGCGGTCGGAGGCCTCCAGCGAGGCCGAGCGGCTGAAGTCGGAGGCGCAGGAGAGCGCCGACCGGGTCCGGGCGGAGGCGCAGAGCGCCGCCGAGCGGATCGCCGCCGAGGCGTCCGAGACGCTGGCCGCCGCCCAGGAGGAGGCGGCCAGGCGCCGCCGCGAGGCCGAGGAGCTGCTCGGCGACGCCCGGCAGGAGGCCGACCAGGAGCGCGAGCGGGCCCGCGAGCAGAGCGAGGAGCTGCTGGCCTCGGCGCGCACGCGCGTGGACGAGGCGCAGGCCGAGGCGGTCCGGCTGGTCGAGGAGGCCGACCGGCGCGCCACCGAGATGGTGTCGGCCGCCGAGCAGCACGCGACACAGGTACGGGAGTCGGTCGCCGGGCTGCACGAGCAGGCCCAGGAGGAGATCGCCGGGCTGCGCTCCGCTGCCGAGCACGCGGCGGAGCGCACCCGGCGCGAGGCCGAGGAGGAGGCGGACCGGGTCCGCGCCGACGCCTACGCGGAGCGGGAGCGGGCGAGCGAGGACGCCGGGCGTCTGAGGCACGAGGCGCAGGAGGAGACGGAGGCCGCCAAGGCGCTGGCCGAGCGGACGGTGTCCGAGGCCATCACCGAGGCCGAGCGCATCCGCGCGGACGTCGCCGAGCACGCCCAGCGGGTGCGCACCGAGGCCTCCGACGCCATCGCCGAGGCCGAGCAGTCCGCGTCCCGTACCCGGGCGGACGCCCGCGAGGACGCCAACCGCATCCGGTCCGACGCGGCGACGCAGGCGGACACCCTGATCACCGAGGCGCGTTCCGAGGCGGAGCGGCTGACCACCGAGACGGTGACCGAGACCGACCGGCTCCGCACGGAGACGGCCACGGAGGCGGAGCGCGTCCGCACCGAGGCGGCGAACGAGGCCGAGCGGGTTCAGGCGGCCGCGGCCGAGGAAGCCGAGCGGCTGCGGACCGAGTCGGTCGCCGAGGCGGAGCGCGTCCGCACCGAGGCGGCGAACGAGGCCGAGCGCGTCCAGACGGAAGCGGCCGAGGAAGCCCACCGGCTGCGGACGGAATCGGTCGCGGAGGCCGAGCGGCTGCGGACCGAGTCGGTCGCCGAGGCGGACCGGGTCAGGACCGAGGCGGGTGCCCAGGCCGAGCAGCTGCTCTCGGACGCCACCGGGGAGGCCGAGCGGCTGCGCGCCGAGGCCGCGGAGACGGTCGGTTCCGCGCGGCAGCACGCCGAGCGTGTCCGCACCGAGGCGGAGCGGGTGCGGGCTCAGGCGGAGGAAGAGGCCGAGCGGGTCACCGCGGCCGCCCGCGAGGAGGCCGAGCGCACCCTCGACGAGGCCCGCAAGGACGCCAACAAGCGGCGTTCGGAGGCTGCGGAGCAGGTCGACACGCTCATCACCGAGACCACCGCCGAGGCCGACAAGCTGCTCGCCGAGGCCCAGCAGCAGGCCCAGAAGGCCACCGCGGACGCCGAGTCGCAGGCCGACACGATGGTCGGCGCGGCCCGCGCGGAGGCCGACCGGATCGTCCAGGAGGCGACGGTCGAGGGCAACACCCGGGTGGAGAAGGCCCGTACGGACGCGGACGAGCTGCTGGTCGGCGCCCGTCGGGACGCGACCGCCATAAGGGAACGCGCGGAGGAACTGCGCGAGCGCCTCACCTCCGAGATCGAGGAGCTGCACGAACGCGCCCGCCGCGAGGCCGCCGAGACGATGAGGTCGGCCGGCGACCGCTGCGACGCGCTCGTCAAGGCGGCCGAGGAGCAGCTCGCCAAGGCGGAGGCGAAGGCCAAGGAGCTGGTGTCGGAGGCCAACTCCGAGGCCGGCAAGGTGCGCATCGCCGCCGTCAAGAAGGCCGAGGGGCTGCTCAAGGAGGCCGAGCAGAAGAAGGCCAAGCTGGTCAGGGAGGCCGAGGAGCTGAAGGCCGAGGCCGTCCGCGAGGCGCGGGAGACGGTCGAGGAGGGCAAGCGCGAGCTGGAGATCCTGGTGCGGCGCCGCGAGGACATCAACGCCGAGATCTCCCGGGTGCAGGACGTCCTGGAGGCGCTGGAGTCCTTCGAGGCGCCCGCGGGCGGCGGCAAGGACAACGGGGTCAAGGCCGGTGCCACGGTGGGTGCCCCACGTTCGGGTGGCAAATCGTCAGACGGCTAGCGTCCGGGGCGGATTCGGTGTCTGCTGGAGATCTTTGGGGTACGACCGGACAAACCCTTGACCAAGACTTTGGCAAGCCGTCCGCGTGTCAGCCACCCGAAAGAGGTGTCATTCTCCGTATCAAACGTGCATCCGCTCGATGACACACCGCATCGGCGCCTAGGATTCCCTCTATCACCTCACCCGGTCTCTTTCGACAGGAACCCCATGAGCGACACTTCCCCCTACGGCTTCGAGCACGTGCGGCGTGGGTACGACCGCGCTCAGGTGGACGACTACATCGCCAAGCTCGTCTCCGACCGTGACAGCGCTCACTCCCGCATCACCGCTCTGGAAAAGCGCATCGAGGAGCTCCACCTCGAGACCCAGAACGCCCAGGCGCAGGTGAACGACGCCGAGCCGTCGTACGCCGGTCTCGGTGCCCGGGTCGAGAAGATCCTGCGTCTCGCCGAGGAAGAGGCGAAGGACCTGCGCGAGGAGGCCCGGCGCGCGGCCGAGCAGCACCGCGAGCTCGCCGAGTCGGCGGCCCAGCAGGTGCGCAACGACGCGGAGTCGTACGCCGCGGAGCGCAAGGCCAAGGCCGAGGACGAGGGCGTCCGGATCGTCGAGCAGGCCAAGGGCGACGCCGCGCAGCTGCGTTCCGAGGCGCAGAAGGACGCGCAGTCCAAGCGCGAGGAGGCCGACGCCCTCTTCGAGGAGACCCGCGCCAAGGCCGCGCAGGCCGCCGCCGACTTCGAGACCAACCTCGCCAAGCGCCGCGAGCAGTCCGAGCGCGACCTGGCCTCCCGTCAGGCCAAGGCCGAGAAGCGGCTCGCGGAGATCGAGCACCGCGCGGAGCAGCTGCGCCTGGAGGCGGAGAAGCTGCGCACGGACGCCGAGCGCCGCGCCCGCCAGACCGTCGAGACGGCGCAGCGCCAGGCCGAGGACATCGTGGCCGACGCCAACGCCAAGGCCGACCGGATCCGTTCGGAATCCGAGCGCGAGCTGGCCGCCCTCACCAACCGCCGCGACTCCATCAACGCGCAGCTGACCAACGTGCGCGAGATGCTGGCGACCCTCACGGGCGCCGCGGTGGCCGCCGCCGGCACGCCGGCCGACGAGGAGCCGGTCTCCCGCGGGGTCCCGGCCCAGCAGTCCCGCTGACGCGGGGCGTACACCGGCGAAACGGGCGCGGAATTCGGACGAAGCCTTCTGTCACCGGGGTGGCAGAGGGCTTCGTCCCGTTCTAGCGTGGTCGCCATGATCGAGCTCGAGGGGCTGACCAAGCGGTACGGCGAGAAGGTAGCGGTCAACAATCTCTCCTTCACCGTCAGACCGGGCATCATCACGGGCTTCCTCGGCCCCAACGGTGCGGGCAAGTCGACCACCATGCGGATGGTGCTGGGCCTGGACCGGCCGACGGCCGGGGACGTCCGGATCGACGGCAAGCACTACGACCAGCTGAAGGACCCGCTGACGTACATCGGCGCGCTCTTGGAGGCCAAGGCCTGGCACGGCGGGCGCAGCGCCTACAACCACCTGCTGTGCCTCGCGCAGAGCAACGGCATCCCCACCGGGCGGGTCCGCGAGGTCCTGGACACGGTCGGGCTGACGGCGGTCGCCAAGAAGAAGACCAAGGGGTTCTCCCTGGGCATGGGCCAGCGGCTGGGCATCGCCGCGGCGCTGCTGGGGGACCCGCGCATCCTGATGTTCGACGAGCCGGTCAACGGGCTCGACCCCGAGGGCATCCACTGGATCCGCAACCTGATGAAGACGCTGGCCTCCCAGGGCCGTACGGTCTTCGTCTCCTCCCACCTGATGAGCGAGATGGCGCTGACGGCGGACCACCTGGTCGTCATCGGGCAGGGCAGGCTGCTGGCGGACACCTCGATGGCCGACTTCATCGCGGAGAACTCGCGCAGCTACGTACGCGTCCGCACTCCGCAGCGCGAGCGGCTGCTCGACGTGCTGCACGGCGAGGGCGTCACGGTCGTCGAGACCGGCGACGTGCTGGAGGTGGACGGCGACAAGGCGGAGGCCGTCGGCGAGCTGGCGGCGCGGCACCAGATCGTGCTGCATGAGCTGAGCCCGCAGCGGGCCTCGCTGGAGGAGGCGTTCATGCAGCTGACGGCGGAGTCGGTGGAGTACCACGCGCACGACGGCCGGCCGGCCGGTCCGGTGCCGCCGGGGCAACAGCGGCAACAGCAGCAGTGGGGCAGCGAGTGGAGGAAGGGATGAGCATGGCGGCGACACAGGTCGTCCGGTCCGAGTGGACCAAGATCCGTTCGGTCGCGTCCACGGTGTGGACGCTGGGCCTCGCCGTGGTCGTCACCATCGCCCTCGGCATGCTGATCTCGGCGCTGTCGAAGAGCGAGTTCGACAACATGGGCCGCGAGGACCAGCTCACCTTCGACCCGACCTTCATCAGCTTCGCCGGGACGAGCCTCGGCCAGCTGGCGATGATCGTGTTCGGCGTGCTGGTGGTGGCGAACGAGTACAGCACCGGCATGATCCGCACCTCGCTGGCCGCCGTGCCGAAGCGGGGCACCTTCCTGTTCAGCAAGATCGCGGTGGCCACCGCCCTCGCGCTGGTCGTCAGCATGATCACCAGCTTCGCCACCTTCTTCCTCGGGCAGGCGATGCTCGGCGACCTCAAGGCCTCGATCGGTGATCCGGGCGTACTGCGCGCGGTCATCGGCGGCGGGCTCTACATGACGCTGATCGCGATGTTCTCGATGGGCGTCGCCGCGATGCTGCGCTCGCCGATGCTGTCCCTGGGCATCCTGATGCCGTTCTTCTTCCTGATCTCCAACATCCTGGGCAACGTCCCGGCCACGGAGAAGGTCGGCCGGTTCCTGCCCGACCAGGCCGGCAGCAAGATCATGCAGGTGGTGGCGCCGCTCGACGACGACGTGCCCTACGGACCGTGGGGCGGACTCGGGATCATGGCATTGTGGGTGATCGCGGCCCTCGTCGGCGGGTACGTGGTGCTGAGGAAACGGGACGCCTAGTCACTGTCCGGCACGGTTTCGCGAAGGACCGGATTTTACCCGGGCTTGAACGGAACCGTCAGCGCCTCGATATCCTCCTAATCCTTACGGGGGCGTGCGCCCTGCTGTCCTGAACCTTCCGATGGGTGCGGAGCATGATCGAGGCTGTCGGCCTGACCAAGCGCTACGGCGACAAGACCGCAGTGCACAATCTGTCCTTCCAGGTGCGGCCAGGTGCCGTCACCGGCTTCCTCGGGCCGAACGGCTCGGGGAAGTCGACGACGATGCGCATGATCCTCGGCCTGGACAACCCCACCGCGGGCCACGTCACCATCGGCGGTCACCCGTACCGCAGGCTGCCGAACGCCCCCCGCCAGGTGGGCGCGCTGCTCGACGCCAAGGCGGTGCACGGCGGCCGGTCCGCCCGCAGCCACCTGCTGAGCCTGGCCCAGCTCTCGGGCATCCCGGCCCGGCGGGTGGACGAGGTGCTCGGCGTGGTGGGCCTCCAGGACGTGGCCAAGCGGCGCTCCAAGGGCTTCTCGCTCGGCATGGGCCAGCGGCTCGGCATCGCCGCCGCCCTCCTCGGCGACCCCCAGGTGCTGCTCTTCGACGAGCCGGTCAACGGTCTCGACCCCGAGGGCATCCACTGGGTGCGCAACCTGATGAAGGCGCTCGCGGCGGAGGGTCGTACGGTCTTCGTCTCCTCGCACCTGATGAGCGAGATGGCGCTGACCGCCGACCACCTGATCGTCATCGGGCGCGGTCAGCTGATGGCCGACATGAGCGTGACGGACTTCATTTCGGCCAACTCCGCCGACTTCGCGCGGGTGCGCACGCCGGACACCGAGCCGCAGCTGCGCGAGAAGCTGACGTCGGCGCTGACCGAGGCGGGCGGGCACGTCATGTCCGAGCAGGACGGCGCGCTGCGGGTGACCGGGCTGGCGCTCCCCCGGATCAGCGACATCGCGCACGACACCGACGTACGACTGTGGGAGCTGTCGCCGCACCAGGCCTCACTGGAGGAGGCGTACATGCGGATGACGCAGGGCGCCGTGGACTACCGCTCGACCGCCGACCAGAAAGCGGCTCTCCAGCAGCCGCTGCCGCCCGGCGCGCAGCCGCCGATGCCGGTGCCCGGGCAGGGTCAGCCCGGCTGGTACGCCCCGCCGCCGCCCCAGCAGGGCGGTCAGCCCTTCGCGGCGCCGCAGGGCGCGCCCGGCCAGGCCCCGGCGGGACCGTACGGCGCCCCGCCCGCGCCCGGCGGCGCGGTGCCGGGCGGCGGGCAGTCCGCCAACCCGTACGCGGCACAGCAGGCCCCGCAGGCGCAGTCGCCGCAGCCGGCACAGCAGCCCGCCCAGGCTCCGCAGTCGCCCGCTCCGGCCGCCGCGCCGCCCGCCGCCGCCCCCGCGCCCGTCACCGACCCGACCAAGCCCGAGGACGCCCGATGAGCACGCCCCAGCCCCCGATGCCGCAGGCCGCACCCGACTGGCAGGCGGCGCCCGGTTCGCCCTACCCCACGTACACCTCGCCGATCCCGGTGGTACCCACGCACCTCGGGCACGCGGTCGCCTCCGAGTGGACGAAGATCAAGTCGGTCCGCTCCACGATGTGGACGCTGGGCGTCTTCATCGTGCTGGTCGTCGGTCTGGGCCTGCTCACCGGCGCGGTGGTGGCGAGCTCGGACACCGACGTGGACGGTGAGAGCCCGCTCGCCCTCGGCTTCTTCGGCCTGCTGCTCGGCAGCATCTGCCTGATCACCCTCGGCGTGCTGACCACCGCCTCGGAGTACGGCACCGGCATGGTGCGCACCACGATGACGGCGTGCCCCAGCCGCGGCCGGGTCCTCGCGGCCAAGGCGATCGTGTTCTTCCTGGTGGCGTTCGTGGTGACGCTGGTCTCCGCCACGCTCGTCGCCCTGATGCACGTGACCATGCTGGAGGGCAACGGAGCCGGCGACCCCACCGGGAGCGAGTGGCTGAAGGGCACCGTCGGCGTCTCGCTCTACGTGGCGCTGCTCGGCCTGCTGTCGCTGGCCATCGGCTCGATCATCCGCCACTCGGCGGGCGCCATCACCATCATGATCGGGGCCCTGCTCGCCCCGCTGGTGATCGCGCTCTTCATGTTCGCGGAGTCCCTGAAGGACGTGCAGCAGGCGCTGTTCGAGTACTCGATCCCGAACCAGATGAGCATCTTCTACGCCAACTCGCTCAGCGACTCCGGCCCGTCCGGCTGGGACCCGCTGTGGATCATGCTCGGCGTGACGGCGGTCGCGTTCGCCGGCGCCTTCGCCCTGCTGCAGAAGCGGGACGTGTAGCCGGCGTTCAGAACCTCGGCGCGTTACGGGACCGCTGCACCCGCGTGGTGCGGCGGTCCTTCGCGTTCCAGCAGGACTTGTGCCAGTGCCGGCGCTCGTCCACGCCCGAGTGCGCCGGCCAGGCCACCACGTGCGGGACGCCGTCCGGGATCAGCTGGTCGCATCCCGGGCAGCGGTACGACTTCCCCTGCGCGCTCGCGCCCGCCACGTGCCGTACGCTCCAGTCATCACCCTGCCAGCTCTCCGACGACTGCCAGCCGCCGTAGCGGCCGGAGCCGTCGTCCTCGGCGCTGCGGCCGGACGATGCGGCTCCCTTGGGTCGGTTGCGACGCGGGGACACAGGACACCTCACGGAGCTATACAGGGAGTACGGACCGCATCCAGCCTACGCGGGACGGACCGGGGTACCCGTACGGCGCCAACCCCCACAACTCGCCCCGCAGGGACCTCCACCGGTGCTTTCCGCCCCGCCGCTACGGCCGATTCTGCAGACAATCCGCAAATCCCTCCGCCCGACCGTGTCCTCGGCACGTGTCAGACGGTTATGCCCTGCGGGGGAGCTCCGTGTCGGAGCCGAGGAAGCAGGAAGAGCAATGCGCGTTGGAAGTTTCGTGTTGGGCGCCCAGTTCCCGGGCCAGGGTCACGGCGAAGCGCTGCACCGCGCGGTCCGCTCGGCCGAGGTCGCCGAGGAGGCGGGGCTCGACGCGGTCTGGCTGGCCGAACACCACTTCGTCCCGTACGGCACGTGTCCGTCGGCCGTGACCCTGGCCGCGCTGCTGCTGGGCCGCACCCGCCGCATCCGGGTCGGCACCGCGGTGAGCGTGCTGCCCACCGCCCACCCCGTGGCGCTCGGCGAGCAGGCCGCGCTGCTGCACGTCACAACCGGCGGCCGGTTCTCACTGGGCGTGGGCCGGGGCGGCCCGTGGGTGGACCTGGAGGTGTTCGGCACGGGCCTGGAGGCGTACGAGAAGCAGTTCCCGGAGTCACTCGATCTGCTGATGCGCTGGCTGCGCGAGCCGGCCGTCGGCGCCTCGGGCGACCGCTTCCGGTTCCGCGAGGTGCCCGTCGTCCCGCGGCCCTCGGAGTCCCTGTCGGAGGAGCCGGGCCCGGAGGTCGTCGTCGCCTGCACCTCCCCGGCGAGCGTGCGCACGGCTGCCGAGCGGGGGCTGCCGATGCTGCTGGGGATGCACGTCGGGGACGAGGAGAAGGCCGAGATGGTCGCCCTGTGGCGACGGCACGCCCGCGCCGCCGGGCGGCCGTCGGCGGAGATCCACGGCGCGGCCCACGTGTCGGCCGGCGTCTGCCAGATCGCCGACCGGCGCACGGACGCGGCCGAGACCCTGCTCAAGGCCGTGCCGGGCTGGCTGCGCCAGGGACTGGGCGCCCACGTCACGGTCGACGGCCGCGCCCGGCGGATGCGCGATCCGTACGCCTACACCGAACTCCTCTGCGGCCTGCACCCGGTGGGCACGCCCCGCCTGTGCGCCGACCGGCTCGCGGCGACCGGTGAACGCACCGGGATCGACCGCTTCGCCCTGCTCGTCGAGGGGTCCGGAGACCTCGCGGCGACCGAGGAGAACGTACGGCGGCTCGGGGCCGAGGTGCTCCCCCAGCTCGGCTGAGGGAGCCGGCGGCGAGCCTGCCGCTCCGGTACGCACTGCACCTCCCGCGTACCGAGCGGCAAGCGGACGTCGTCGTCAGCAGTCGCGGAATTCGGGCGACTGGTTCAGGACCTGGCTGCGTACCGAGGTGAAACGGGTCAGCGTCTCGTCGACGGAGGAGTCCAACGGGAACACCGCCACCCGGTGGCAGTTCTGGAAGGCCAGCCGCACACCGAAGTGCCGCTGCAGTGCACCGCGTATGGCGTCACTCGCCAGCGCACGCAGCAGCTGGCCGCGCGCCTGCTCGTCCGGCGGGGGCGTCTGGTTGTCGGCGAACGCACCGCCGTCGACCTTCAGCTGTGCCACCAGGGAGCTGACCATCTCCCATGCGTAAGGCAGGGAAGTCCGGACGCAGTCGACGAAGGCTGCTTCGTCGACCTCGCCTCGCTCGGCCTGTTCGAGTAGGGCCGGTGAGACGTCGAGCGACATGGGTTCTCCTCTCGCACCCCCGACTGGCAGGGGTTGCCGGACAGTTAGGGGAGTGCGCGATTTTGAACACGCTGCGTACACACACCGCGACCTCCCGTTCAATACCGTAAGCAACCGATCGTGACCGCACCAGGAGAATGCCTAGATGGGCACCAACCGGTAGGCACACAATCGGCCAGTGCGCAAGACGGGGCCAATGGGAGAAGTGGGACGGGCCGCGCGGGCACCCCGGCACGGGCGAATCGCGTCGGGCGGGGCGCGTCGAGTAGCGTTGCCGACCATGCGTCTCGTCATTGCCCGCTGCTCGGTCGACTACGCCGGGCGGCTCACCGCCCATCTCCCCTCGGCCCCTCGTCTGATCCTGGTCAAGGCGGACGGCAGCGTCTCGATCCACGCCGACGACCGGGCCTACAAGCCCCTCAACTGGATGTCGCCTCCGTGCACCCTCAAGGAGGGCTCCGGCGACGAGGAGGGCGTCTGGACCGTCGTCAACAAGGCGGGCGAGAAGCTCATCATCACGATGGAGGAGATCCTGCACGACTCCTCGCACGAGCTGGGCGTCGACCCGGGCCTGATCAAGGACGGCGTGGAAGCACACCTCCAGGAGTTGCTGGCCGACCGCATCGAGACGCTGGGCGAGGGCTACACCCTCATCCGCCGCGAGTACCCGACCGCCATCGGTCCCGTCGACATCCTGTGCCGGGACGCCGAGGGCGGAACCGTCGCGGTGGAGATCAAGCGGCGCGGCGAGATCGACGGCGTGGAGCAACTCACGCGCTACCTGGAGCTGTTGAACCGCGATCCGCACCTCGCCCCGGTGCGCGGCGTCTTCGCCGCCCAGGAGATCAAGCCACAGGCCCGCGTGCTCGCCACGGACCGCGGGATCGGCTGCCAGGTGCTGGACTACGACGCCATGCGGGGCATCGAGGACGACAAGCTGCGGCTGTTCTGAGGGGCGTCGGGTACGACGTGCGGAAGGGCCGGGTCCGTGGAGCGGACCCGGCCCTTCCGCGTGGCCTCAGATGATCAGGCCCTGCGCCGAGCCGCTGCCGCCCGGCGTCCCCGTGCCGGTGCTCGCGGTGCTGCTCTGCGAGGCGGTGGAGGGGGAGCCGGCGGGCGAGCCGGCGGTGGTGCTCGTCTCGCTCGGCCCGCTGGCGCTGGTGGAGGTGGACGGGTCGGTCGACGACGAACCCGACTCACTCGGGGACGGACCCGGGTCCGTGGGCTCATCGGTGCCGGGGGCGGTCTCGGAGTCACTGGGGTCCGGTGAACCGGTGTCCGTCGGCGACTCGCTGGACGTAGACGGTCCGGACGGCGACGAGGACGAGGAGGAGGACGAACCGCCCGGCTCGTCCGAGTCGCCCGGGTCGGGAGAGTCCTGGCCGCCGGGATCGCCGGAGGCGCTCGCGCCGTCCGACGGCCCTGCCGACTCGCTGGGCGTCGGGTCGTCCGACGTGCCGACGGTGCCGTCCGGGCCCGGGTCGGTGGGCCGGCCGCCGTCCTCCGGGCCGGCACCGTCGTCCGACGGCCGGTCCGCGCCCAGGCTGCCGTCGTCGACGCCCTGGCTGGCCGACGGGTTGACGCCGACCTCGTTGGAGGGAGTGCCGGCGTCGTTGTCGGAGGTGGCGCCGAGGGTCACCACGGTGCCGAGCACGGCGACGAGCAGCGCGCCCGCTCCGGCGGCCACGAGGTTGCGCCGCGCGAAGCCCTTGATGCCACCGCCGACCGTCCGGGACCGCTCCGTGGCGGGCACCCGGCTGGTGACCAGGGTCGGGGACGGCTGGAGCGGCGGGAAGGGCTCGGGGACGCCCGCGGACGGCGACGCCGACTCCTCGTTGCGGGCGTCGGGCACCTCCTCCCCCGCGGTCGGCCCGAGACCGAGGCCCACGCCGACGACGCCGAGTCCGGCGGCGGACGGGGAGCCGCCGAGCGCCCCCGCGCCGACGCCCGGTCCGGGAGTGTCCCCGGAGCGGTCGGTGACCAGGGCCAGGGCACGGCGGCCGGCGACGGCGCCGCGCTTGTCGGACAGGGCGCCGCGCAGCCCGATGGAGGCCTCCAGCTCGGCGCGGGCCCGGTCGAGCTGCCCCTCGCACAGCGCGAGGACGCCGAGCTCGTGGTGGAAGTACGCCTGCTCGGCGACGTCACCGGCGAGCCGGGAGGCCTCGGTGCCGGAGCGCAGCGAACGCTCCCAGGCGCTCCAGTGCGGCCCGGCGGCGAACGCGGGGGCCGCGGCGCGGGCCAGCTGGACGGCGGGGCTCTCCTCGCCGTCCGCGGGCCGGGTCGTCGCCGGCACCAGCACGGCGAGGGCGGCCAGTACGGCGTCGGCCTCGGCGCAGACCCGCTCCGGGGTCACCGAGGGGTGCCCGGCCCACCAGGCGTAGTGCTGGGCGGCGGCCAGTGCGCGCTCCGGTGCCCCGTCGGCGTACCCGGCGCCCTCCAGCTGGGTGAGCACCCCGGCGGCGAGCCGGTAGCGGGAGCCGACCGGCGAGACCAGTCCGCAGTCGGCCAGCTCGCCCAGAGCGGCGTCCGCGTGGGTGTCCCCGACCAGTGCGGGCAGGTGCGCCTGGTGCGGCACCTCGCCGCCGAGCGCGACGGCGAACTCCAGGGTGGTGCGGGCCGAGGCGCTGAGCCGGGAGGCGAGCAGCGGGGCGGGCGCGGCGGCCTCGCCGAGGGACGGCAGGGGTACGTCGTCGCTCTCCGCGGCGTCGCGGGGCGTGTCGTCGGCGGGGCGGGCGTCGGCGAAGACGCCGAACTCGTCGACGGCGTCGGCACCGGCCCGCTGCCGGTCGCGCCGGCGCAGCAGGGCACCGGCCTGGACGAAGCGCAGCGGCAGGCCCTCGGACTCGAACCAGAGGTCGCCGGCCCAGTTGGCCTCCTCGTCGGTCAGGGTGCGGCCGGCGGCGCGTTCCAGCAGCTCCACGCCGTCCGAGCGGTCCAGGCCGGTGAGGAAGACCTCCTCGACGGACGAGTCGGCGGAGGGGGCGGGCA
This sequence comes from Streptomyces sp. M92, assembly GCF_028473745.1. NCBI lineage: Bacteria > Bacillati > Actinomycetota > Actinomycetes > Kitasatosporales > Streptomycetaceae > Streptomyces > Streptomyces sp. M92. The sequence goes on along the minus strand of NZ_CP101137.1, from coordinate 3,238,848 downwards.
CGTCCGGGGTGGCGCCGATGAGCCAGGCGCACTCGGGGGTGGCGTCCAGCAGTTCGTCGAGGGCGGTGCCGCCGAACTCGACGTCGTCCAGGACGACGACCGCGCCGACCTCCCGGAGCCGGGCGAGCAGTTCCTCGCGGTCCGGGCGGTGCAGGGGCGCGCGGTGGACGGCGTAGAAGAGGTCGTGGAGGAGGTCGCCGGCGTTGCGGTGGAAGCCGCTCAGGCGGACGACCCCGTCGGGGGCGAGGCCCGCGCAGTCCTCGGCGACGACGTCGAGGAGGCTGCTGCGGCCGGAGCCCGCCGGGCCGGTGAGGCGGACGGAGCGGCCCCGGGCGAGCAGCCGCACCAGGCGTTCGCGTTCGTCGTCGCGGGCCAGCAGTCCGAGCACGGTGCGGGTCGGGCCCGGCGGGGCGGGCGGCCGGGCGGCCCGTTCCACCTCGGCGCGTTCGGCCGCGGTGAGCTTCTCGGGCCGGGCGGGCCGCTCGACGGGCGGGCAGAGTTCGATCTCGCTGCCGTCGACCGGGTTGACGGTGAGCAGGAAGTCCCCGGAGACGAGCTGCACCGTGCGGGCGAGCGCGGGCACGTGCTGTCCGAGGTCGGGCGTGAGAGGGTCCCTGGACGGGCGCGGGCGCGGCGTGTCGCCGTCGTGGCCGTGCTCCTCGGGTCCCCGGTTGTTCGGGTCCATAGGTTCAAGCCCCCCAAAAGCGTCGTGTGCCGGTCCCCCGGTCGGGACCACCCTCCCGGCCTTGCCGCACACCGCGCTGTCGCTTCTGGTCCGGGCCCGCCGGTGGGTTGCGAAAGGGGCGGGCAGCCAGACCCTAAACCTTCGCTCAGTATCTCCGACAGTCCGGGGTAGCGACCCGTCCGAGACGTCACGGTCTCGTGAGGATTGCGTGTGCCGGGCGATTTCCGCGTGGTTCGACGGGCGGTGTCCGGGTGCCCCCGGCCCGCCGGGCCACACGGGTCCCGTGACGTCACACGGTCCGTCGCGGTCACACCCTGGGCAGGGTCTCCACGCCGATGCCGCCCTCGATGGCGAGGATCCGGTGCAGCCGGGTGGCCACCAGCAGGCGCTGCATCTGCGGCGGTACACCGCGCAGCACCAGCCGGCGGCCGCAGCGGCCGGCCCGCCGGTGGGCTCCCATGATCACACCGAGTCCGGTGGCGTCCCAGGAGTCCAGTTCGGACAGGTCCAGCACCAGGTCGCCGACTCCGTCGTCGACGGCCGAGTGCAGGACCGTACGGGCGTCCGCCGCGCTGCGGACGTCGAGGCGGCCCCCGACGACCAGCTCGACGTGGTCGCCCCTGATGTGCATATGCGCTCCCCGGCGTGCGTCTTCGTCTACGTCGTCTTCGTCGTCTGTGCGGTGCGGCCCGGCGTCGTGGTCCATCGGCGGTATCAGGTGTTGCTACCTCTGACTGGCCGAAACGATCGGAGGTTGCCGCCTGTAAGCGAACCGATACCGAATTCACCCCGCCGTGTGATGTGCGGCGGGGCTGACGCGACCTCAGTGCTTGTAGAAGCCCTGCCCGCTCTTGCGGCCGATGTCACCGGCGTCCACCATCCGGCGCATCAGCTCCGGCGGGGCGAACTTCTCGTCCTGGGACTCGGTGTAGATGTTGCCGGTGGCGTGCAGCAGGATGTCGACGCCCGTCAGGTCGGCGGTGGCCAGCGGTCCCATGGCGTGTCCGAAGCCCAGCTTGCAGGCGAGGTCGATGTCCTCGGCGGTGGCGACGCCCGACTCGTACAGCTTCGCGGCCTCGACGACGAGGGCGGAGATGAGGCGGGTGGTGACGAAGCCGGCGACGTCGCGGTTGACGACGATGCAGGTCTTGCCGGTGGACTCGGCGAACTCCCGGGCGGTGGCGAGCGTTTCGTCACTGGTCTTGTAGCCGCGCACCAGCTCGCACAGCTGCATCATCGGGACCGGCGAGAAGAAGTGGGTGCCGACGACCCGCTCGGGGCGCTCGGTCACGGCCGCGATCTTGGTGATCGGGATGGCGGAGGTGTTGGAGGCGAGGATCGCCTCGTCCTTCACCAGCTTGTCGAGCGCGCGGAAGATCTCGTGCTTGACTTCCAGCTTCTCGAAGACGGCCTCGACGACGACGTCCGCGTCGGCGGCGGCGTCCAGGTCGGTGGTGGCGGTGATGCGCGCGAGGGCCGCCTCGGCCTCGTCGGCGGCCAGCTTGCCCTTGGCGACGAACTTGTCGTACGAGGCCTTGATGCCGTCGGTGCCGCGCCGCAGCGCCTCGTCGGTGACGTCTCGCAGGACGACGTCCCAGCCCGCCTGGGCGGAGACCTGGGCGATGCCCGACCCCATGAGACCGGCTCCGATGACGGCGAGCTTCCGTGCCACTGTGCGACTCCCCTGATACGCGCTGATTCTCGTCTCTCGGCCGGAGATTAGCGGGCGTGGGGCGCTGTGTGACCGGTTAGTAACGCGCGTCACGTCTCAGATGACGGACATCACACCCACGTGTGCCATTCGGGTGTCAGAGCGCGCCTCGTACGGCGTAGTTGAGCGCCTTCCCGCTCGGCGGCTCGTCCATCTCGCCGGCCGACGGCCGCCATGACCGTGCCGGCCGTGACGGTGGGCACACGCGTGTTCCGTACCGCCGGAGCCTAACTACGCTGGCCCCATGGTCAACCTGACGCGCATCTACACCCGGACCGGCGACCAGGGCACCACCGCCCTCGGCGACATGAGCCGGGTCCCCAAGACCGACCTGAGGATCTCCGCGTACGCCGACGCCAACGAGGCGAACGCGGTGATCGGCACGGCGATCGCTCTCGGCGCCCTGCACGAGGAGGTCGTCAAGGTCCTCGTCCGCGTCCAGAACGACCTGTTCGACGTGGGCGCGGACCTGTCGACGCCGGTGGTGGAGAACCCGGAGTTCCCGCCCCTGCGGGTCGAGCAGTTCTACGTCGACAAGCTGGAGGCGGACTGCGACCGCTTCCTGGCCGAGGTGGAGAAGCTCCGCTCCTTCATCCTGCCGGGCGGCACGCCCGGCGCGGCCCTGCTGCACCAGGCGTGCACGGTGGTCCGGCGGGCCGAGCGCTCGACGTGGGCGGCCCTGGAGGCCCACGGCGAGACGATGAACCCGCTCACCGCGACCTACCTGAACCGTCTCTCCGACCTGCTCTTCATCCTGGCCCGGGTGGCCAACAAGGAGGTCGGCGACGTGCTGTGGGTGCCGGGCGGGGAGCGCTAACCGGCCGAGCGCCGGCGCGCCGACCGGAACAGGCCCCAGACGGTCTGCGCGCCGCCGACGCACATCATCACGACGCCGGCCTTCGTCAGGTCGACGACGGGGACGTCCACGTCCCCCGCGAACATCCAGAGGACGAGGCCGGCCACGAAGGTGCCGCCGCCCTCCCACAGCAAACGTTCCGCCAGGCCCTTCATCGGCGCGCGCCCTCCCTTTCCTTCACCGTCTCCGACGCGTCCGGGGCCGTCCCGGCCGGGTCCTTCTTCGGCCAGATCAGGTACCCGAGGGCCACCAGGCCGTGGATGGCGAGGACCCGGACCGCCGCCCACTGGAAGGCGCGCAGGGACGAGACGTCGCCCTCGTCGCCGACGTACCAGACCGCGCCCTGGAGCAGCGCGCAGGCCACGGCCGCGCCCAGCAGGGTGCGCAGCCACAGCCGGCCCTCGTGGGCCGCCCGCGCCCGGCCGTAGCGCGGGGGCTTGACCGGCGGCGGGCCGCCGGCCAGGCGGTGGGCGGCGTGGCCGTCGAGCCAGCGGATCGTGTAGTGGCCGTACGCGACCGTGTAGCCGATGTACAGCGCGGCCAGTCCGTGCTCCCAGCCCGGCTCGGTGCCGTTCTTCAGGTCCCATGCCGTCGCGGCGAACAGCACCAGCTCCAGCACCGGCTCGCACAGCAGCAGGAACACACTGGTGCGGCGCCACTTCAGCAGGTAGCGGGCGGCCAGCCCGAGGGCCAGCAGGACCCAGAAACCGATCTCGCAGGCGATGATCAACGCGACGACCACGACGCACTCCCTTCCTTCACGCTTCCAGGCTGCCGTCGGAAGCCGCCGCGTTCGTCGTCGCCGGGGGCGAACCTCCGGTACATCGAAAGATGCAGTGCGGGACCGTTCCGCGGGATCAGGCGGACGGGGCACGGGCCGTGTTGGATGGTGGCATGGCCGTACGACTCCCCCGCCCGCGCCGCTTCGACGTGTACGCCGCGTCGGCGGGGCTGCTGGGCGGGCTGCTGCTGTGGGGCATCGGCCTGGGCGTGCGGCCCGCCGGTGAGCCGATCGTGCTGTTCGACGGCCGCTGGCCGCTGCTGGTCCCGCTCGCCGTCATGGCGGGCTGCGAGCTGCTGCGCCGGGCCGCGCCGCGCACGGGGCTGCTGATCGGTACCGCGGCGCTGATCGGGGACACGGTCACGCAGGGCAGCCTGGTCGTCCTGATCATGTACTCCGATCTGATGTACGCCGCCGTGCTGTACGGCACGCCCGCCTCGGCCCGCCGCATCCCGTGGATCACCGGACTGCTCACCGTGGCCGCGACGGTCGTGCCGTTCGCCGTGTGGCGGGTGCCCGAGGCCCTGCTGATCGGTGTCGTCGTCGGGGTGCTGTCGTTCGGGCCCGCCTCCACCGGGCTGATCGTGCGCAACCACCGCGAGGCCGCCAACGCCGCCCTGCTGCGCGCCGAGCAGACCGCGCTGCTCGCGGAGATGGACCGGGTGCAGGCGGTGACCGCCGAGCGTGCCCGGATGGCCCGCGAGCTGCACGACATGGTCGCCAACCACCTCTCCGCGATCGCCATCCACTCCACGGCCGCGCTCTCCCTCGACGATGCGGCGACCACCCGGCAGGCGCTCGGCGTGATCCGCGAGAACAGCGTCGAGGGGCTGGCCGAGATGCGGCGGCTGATCGGCATCCTGCGGGACGACGGCGCCGGCACCGAGCCGGCCGCCGCGCCCACCCTCGACAGCCTCGGCGCACTGATCGACGGCGCCCGCGCCAACGGTCTGGACGTCACCCTGGAGACGGCGCCCGGCGAGGGGCTGCCCGCGCCGGTCGAGCTGGCCGCGTACCGGATCGTGCAGGAGTCCCTCACCAACGCCCTCAAGCACGCGGCGCCGGGGACGGTGCGCGTGGGTCTCACCCGGCGCGACGGGGCCCTGCACGTCCGGGTGACCAGCCCGTACGGTGACCGGGACGCCCCGCGCGCCCCCGGCTCGGGCGCCGGGCTGGTCGGCATGCGGGAGCGGGCCACGCTGCTGCACGGCACCTTCGAGGCCGGGCCGGTCGCGGACCCCGGGTCGACGGGCGGCAAGATCTGGGCCGTACGCGCCGCACTGCCCCTGAACGAAGGAGACCCCGCATGATTCGCGTCCTCGTCGCCGAGGACCAGTCCGCCGTACGCGCCGGACTGGTGCTGATCCTCCGCAGCGCGCCGGACATCGAGGTGATCGGGGAGGCCGCCGACGGGGAGCGGGCGGTGGAGCTGGCCCGGGAGCTGCGGCCGGACCTGGTGCTGATGGACGTTCAGATGCCGCGGCTGGACGGGGTGTCGGCGACCCGGCGGGTGGTCGACGAGGGACTTGCCGACGTGCTGGTGCTGACCACCTTCGACCTGGACGAGTACGTGTTCGGGGCGCTGCGGGCGGGGGCGGCCGGGTTCCTGCTGAAGAACACCGAGGCGAAGGACCTCCTCGCGGCGGTGCGCACGGTGGCGGGCGGCGAGGGGATCGTCGCCCCGGCCGTCACCCGGCGGCTGATCGCCGAGTTCGCCGCGAGGCCGGTGCGGGAGCCGGCCGCGGAACCGGCGGCGCTGGCGGAGCTGACGCGGCGCGAGCGCGAGGTGCTGTCCTGCCTCGGTGAGGGGCTGTCCAACGCCGCGATCGCCGAGCGGCTGGAGATGGCCGAGGCGACGGTGAAGACGCACGTCAGCCGCCTGCTGGGGAAGCTGGGGCTGCGCAGCCGGGTGCAAGCGGCGGTGCTGGCGCAGGAGTTGGGGATCTAGTTTCCCCTCTCGACCGCGGTCTCAACCACACCGCGCCACATTGGTCCAGACCTATTGACCTATGGTCCAGACCTTTCTATTCTCGCGGCACTGCGGGCATGAGGCTCAGTCATGCCCACAACAACATCCCCACATAAGGAGGCGCACATGCGCTTCAGACACAAAGCCGCGGCACTCGCAGCGACCCTGGCGCTTCCCCTCGCCGGGCTGGTCGGGCTCGCGAGTCCGGCGCAGGCGGCCACGAGCGCGACGGCCACCTTCGCCAAGACCTCGGACTGGGGCACCGGCTTCGGCGGCAAGTGGACGGTGAAGAACACCGGCACCACCACCATCAACTCCTGGACCGTCGAATGGGACTTCCCCTCCGGCACCAAGGTCACCTCCGCCTGGGACGCCACCGTCACCAACTCCGGTGACCACTGGACCGCCAAGAACGTCGGCTGGAACGGCACCCTCGCCCCCGGGGCGACCGTCTCCTTCGGCTTCAACGGCAGCGGTCCCGGCTCCCCCGCCAACTGCAAGCTCAACGGCGGCAGCTGCGACGGGACCTCCGTACCCGGCGACGAGGCCCCCTCCGCGCCCGGCACCCCCACCGCCTCGGACATCACCGACACCTCGGTGAAGCTGTCCTGGTCGGCGGCGACCGACGACAAGGGCGTCAAGAACTACGACGTCCTGCGCGACGGCGCCAAGGTCGCCACCGTGACGGGCACCTCGTACACGGACACCGGCCTCAGCAAGGGCACCGACTACTCGTACAGCGTCCAGGCCCGCGACACCGCCGACCAGACGGGTCCGGTGAGCGGCGCGGTGAAGGTCACCACCACCGGTGACGGCGGCGGTCCCGACCCGCAGCCGGGCGAAGAGGTCAAGCTCGGCTACTTCACCAACTGGGGCGTCTACGGACGCAACTACCACATCAAGAACCTGGTCACCTCCGGCTCCGCCGAGAAGATCACGCACATCAACTACGCCTTCGGCAACGTCCAGGGCGGCAAGTGCACCATCGGTGACGCCTACGCCGACTACGACAAGGCCTACACGGCCGAGCAGTCCGTCGACGGCGTCGCCGACACCTGGGACCAGCCGCTGCGCGGCAACTTCAACCAGCTGCGCAAGCTGAAGGAGATGTACCCGCACATCAAGGTGCTGTGGTCCTTCGGCGGCTGGACCTGGTCCGGCGGCTTCCCCGACGCCGTGAAGAACCCGGCCGCCTTCGCGAAGTCCTGCCACGACCTGGTCGAGGACCCGCGCTGGGCCGACGTCTTCGACGGCATCGACCTGGACTGGGAGTACCCGAACGCCTGCGGTCTCAGCTGTGACGAGACCAGCGCCCCGAACGCCTTCAGCACCATGATGAAGGCCATGCGGGCCGAGTTCGGCAACGACCTGGTCACCGCGGCCACCACCGCCGACGCCACCGACGGCGGCAAGATCGAGGCCGCCGACTACGGCGCCGCCGCGCAGTACATCGACTGGTACAACGTGATGACGTACGACTTCTTCGGCGCCTGGGCGAAGAACGGCCCGACCGCTCCGCACTCGCCGCTGACCTCGTACGACGGCATCCCGCAGCAGGGCTTCAACTCCGCCGAGGCGATCGCGAAGTTCAAGTCGGTCGGCGTGCCGGCCGACAAGCTGCTCCTCGGCATCGGCTTCTACGGCCGCGGCTGGACCGGCGTCACCCAGTCCGCGCCCGGCGGCACGGCGACCGGCCCGGCGGCCGGCACCTACGAATCGGGCATCGAGGACTACAAGGTCCTCAAGAACAGCTGCCCGGCCACCGGCACCGTCGCGGGCACCGCGTACGCGCACTGCGGCACCGACTGGTGGTCCTACGACACCCCGGCCACCGTCAAGTCCAAGATGGACTGGGCCGAGCAGCAGGGCCTGGGCGGTGCCTTCTTCTGGGAGTTCAGCGGTGACACCGCCGACGGCGAGCTGGTGAGCGCCATCGACAGCGGTCTGAAGTAGTACCTGAAAGAGTCACCTAAGCGACGTTGACGCGCTGACCGGGCGGGGCTGCCTCCAGCCACGCGAGGAATCCGGTCAGCGCGTCTTCGCTCATCGCCAGTTCGAGCCGGGTGCCGCGATGGAGACAGGCGAGCACCACGGCGTCCGAGAGCAACGCCAGCTCCTCCTCCCCCTCCGGCCGCCGGCGGCCGGCCACTTCGATGGCCGAGCGCTCCAGTACCCGGCGCGGGCGGGGCGAGTACGAGAAGACGCGGTACCACTCCACCCGGTCGCCGTTGTAGCGGGCCACTCCGTAGGCCCAGCCCTTGCCGCCGGTGTCGCCCTCCTTGGGGGCGTCCCAGCGCAGGGAGCAGTCGAAGGTGCCGCCCGAGCGCTGGATCAGCCGGCGGCGCAGACCGAAGACGAAGAGCCCGATCACCACCAGGGCCACAACGATTCCGCACACAGTCAGAGCGAGGGCCATCGACACCGACCTCCTCGTCTCCTAGGTAACGGAACGGAAAAAACACCCGGATCTGCCTCAGCCGCGGCCGGGTCCGGATCGCTCCGGTCCCAGCCGCGGCTGAGTGACGTCATGGCACGACGTTATCGCACAGTGCTGTGGATCAGCGTCCCGCCGCCGCGCGCAGACGGACGTCCGCGCGGCGCTCGGCGTGGGCGTCACCCTCCGCCTTCGCGCGCTCGAGCTCCCGCTCCGCCCGCTGGACGTCGATCTCGTCCGACAGCTCGGCGATCTCGGCCAGCAGGGAGAGCTTGTTGTCGGCGAACGAGATGAAACCGCCGTGCACCGCGGCGACGACCGTCCCGCCGTCACTCGTACGGATGGTCACCGGGCCCGACTCCAGCACACCGAGCAGCGGCTGGTGACCGGGCATGACGCCGATGTCGCCGGACGTGGTGCGCGCGACGACCAGGGAGGCCTCGCCGGACCAGACCTCTCGGTCGGCCGCGACCAGCGCGACGTGCAGATCAGCAGCCAAGGTGGCTCCTCGGGTCACCACCCGGCCGGTCAGCCGGGTGTTGGTTACAAGTCTAAGGGGCGTGCCGGAGGGGGCGGGACGTGCCCGCCCCCTCCGGTGTGAGCCCTGGGGCCCACGATGAGCACGGGGCTCAGGAGACGCCGAGCTCCTTGGCGTTCTTCTTCAGGTCCTCGATGCCACCGCACATGAAGAAGGCCTGCTCCGGGAAGTGGTCGTACTCGCCGTCGCAGATCGCGTTGAAGGCCGCGATCGACTCGTCCAGCGGGACGTCCGACCCGTCGACGCCGGTGAACTGCTTGGCGACGTGGGTGTTCTGGGACAGGAAGCGCTCCACGCGACGGGCACGGTGGACGACGAGCTTGTCCTCCTCGCCGAGCTCGTCGATACCGAGGATCGCGATGATGTCCTGCAGGTCCTTGTACTTCTGCAGGATGTTCTTCACGCGCATCGCGGCCTGGTAGTGGTCCGCCGCGATGTACCGCGGGTCGAGGATGCGGGACGTCGAGTCCAGCGGGTCCACGGCCGGGTAGATGCCCTTCTCGGAGATCGGACGGGAGAGCACCGTCGTCGCGTCGAGGTGGGCGAAGGTGGTGGCCGGGGCCGGGTCGGTCAGGTCGTCCGCGGGGACGTAGATCGCCTGCATCGAGGTGATCGAGTGACCACGGGTCGAGGTGATGCGCTCCTGGAGGAGACCCATCTCGTCGGCCAGGTTCGGCTGGTAGCCCACCGCGGAGGGCATGCGGCCGAGCAGGGTCGACACCTCGGAACCCGCCTGGGTGAAGCGGAAGATGTTGTCGATGAAGAACAGCACGTCCTGCTTCTGGACGTCGCGGAAGTACTCGGCCATGGTCAGGCCGGCCAGCGCGACGCGCAGACGGGTGCCCGGCGGCTCGTCCATCTGACCGAAGACCAGCGCGGTCTTGTCGATGACGCCGGACTCGCTCATCTCGTCGATGAGGTCGTTGCCCTCACGGGTGCGCTCACCGACACCGGCGAACACGGAGACACCGTCGTGGTTGTTGGCGACGCGGTAGATCATCTCCTGGATGAGCACCGTCTTGCCGACGCCGGCACCGCCGAACAGACCGATCTTGCCGCCCTTGACGTACGGGGTCAGCAGGTCGATGACCTTGACGCCGGTCTCGAACATCTCGGTCTTCGACTCGAGCTCGTCGAAGTTGGGCGCCTTGCGGTGGATCGGCCAGCGCTCGCCGGTGTACTCCTCGTCGACGTTCAGCACCTCACCGAGGGTGTTGAACACCTTGCCGGTGGTGAAGTCGCCGACCGGCACGGAGATCGACGTGCCGGTGTCGGTCACCGGGGCCTGGCGGACCAGGCCGTCGGTGGGCTGCATGGAGATGGTGCGGACCAGGCCGTCACCGAGGTGCTGGGCGACCTCGAGGGTCAGCGTCTTGAGCTCACCCTCCTTGGCCGGGTCGGCGACCTCGACGTGGAGGGCGTTGTAGATCTCCGGCATCGCGTCGACGGGGAACTCCACGTCGACGACCGGGCCGATGACCCGGGCGACGCGGCCCGTGGCCGTCGCGGTCTCAACAGTGGTGGTCATTAGTTGTCACTCCCCGCGTTCGCGTCGGCCAGGGCACTGGCGCCACCGACGATCTCGCTGATTTCCTGGGTGATTTCGGCCTGGCGGGCCGCGTTGGCAAGACGGGAGAGCGTGTTGATCAGCTCGCCCGCGTTGTCGGTTGCCGACTTCATCGCGCGTCGCGTGGCGGCGTGCTTGGAGGCGGCCGACTGCAGCAGCGCGTTGTAGATGCGGCTCTCGACGTAGCGCGGCAGCAGGGCGTCGAGGACGTCCTCCGCCGACGGCTCGAAGTCGTACAGCGGGAGGATCTCGTCCTTCGCCGTGGACTCCTGCGCGACCTCTTCGAGGCGCAGGGGAAGCAGCCGGGAGTCGACCGCCGTCTGCGTCATCATCGAGACGAACTCGGTGTAGACGATGTGGAGCTCGTCCACGCCGCCCCCGCCCGTGTCCTTCTCGATGGCCTCGATGAGCGGCGCCGCGACCTTCTTGGCGTCCGCGTACGAGGGCTCGTCGGTGAAGCCCGCGAACGACTCCGCGACCTTGCGCTCACGGAAGTTGTAGTGGGCGAGACCGCGCCGGCCGACGATGTACGTGTCGACCTGCTTGCCCTCGCGCTCGAGGCGCTCGGTCAGCTGCTCCGCCGCCTTAATGGCGTTGGAGTTGAAGGCGCCGGCCAGACCGCGGTCGCTCGTGAGGAGCAGGACCGCGGCACGGGTCGGGTTCTCCGCCTCCGTGGTGAGCGGGTGCTTCGTGTTCGACCCGGTACCGACCGCCGTGACCGCGCGGGTGAGTTCCTGCGCGTACGGCGTGGAGGCCGCCACCTTGCGCTGCGCCTTGACGACGCGCGAGGCGGCGATCATCTCCATCGCCTTGGTGATCTTCTTGGTCGCGGTGACGGATCGGATGCGACGCTTGTAGACCCGGAGCTGGGCTCCCATGAGTCAGGTCCCTTCCTTACGTCACTTGGCGGCGGACGGGGCGTCCTCGCCGAGCAGCTTGCCGTCCGAGGTCTCGAACTGCTTCTTGAACGACGCGATCGCCTCGGCGACGGCCTGCAGGGTGTCGTCGGACATCTTGCCGCCCTCGCGGATGGAGGTCATGAGGCCCTGCTCCTGGCGGTGCAGGTACTCCAGCAGCTCCTTCTCGAAGCGGCGGATGTCGGCGACCGGCACCTCGTCCATCTTGCCGGTGGTACCGGCCCAGACGGAGACGACCTGGTCCTCGGTGGCCATCGGCTGGTACTGGTCCTGCTTCAGCAGCTCGACCATGCGCTGACCGCGCTCCAGCTGCGACTTCGACGCGGCGTCCAGGTCGGAACCGAAGGCGGCGAACGCCTCCAGCTCACGGAACTGGGCGAGGTCCACGCGGAGCCGGCCGGAGACCTGCTTCATGGCCTTGTGCTGGGCGGAGCCACCGACGCGGGAGACCGAGATACCGACGTTCAGGGCCGGACGCTGACCGGCGTTGAACAGGTCGGACTCCAGGAAGCACTGGCCGTCGGTGATGGAGATGACGTTGGTCGGGATGAACGCCGAGACGTCGTTGGCCTTGGTCTCGACGATCGGCAGACCCGTCATCGAACCGGCGCCCATCTCGTCGGAGAGCTTCGCGCAGCGCTCCAGCAGACGGGAGTGCAGGTAGAAGACGTCACCCGGGTAGGCCTCGCGGCCCGGCGGGCGGCGCAGCAGCAGCGACACGGCGCGGTAGGCGTCGGCCTGCTTCGACAGGTCGTCGAAGATGATCAGGACGTGCTTGCCCTCGTACATCCACTGCTGGCCGATGGCCGAGCCGGTGTACGGCGCCAGGTACTTGAAGCCGGCCGGGTCGGACGCCGGGGCGGCCACGATGGTCGTGTACTCCAGCGCGCCGTTCTCCTCCAGCGCGCGGCGGACCGACGCGATCGTGGAGCCCTTCTGGCCGACGGCGACGTAGATGCAGCGGACCTGCTTGTTCGGGTCGCCGGTGCGCCAGTTGTCGCGCTGGTTGATGATCGTGTCGACGGCCAGGGCGGTCTTGCCGGTCTGGCGGTCGCCGATGACCAGCTGGCGCTGGCCGCGGCCGATCGGGGTCATGGCGTCGACGGCCTTGTAGCCCGTCTCCATCGGCTCGTGCACCGACTTGCGCTGCATGACCGTGGGGGCCTGCAGTTCGAGGGCGCGGCGGCCCTCGGTCTCGATCTCGCCGAGGCCGTCGATCGGGTTGCCGAGGGGGTCGACCACGCGGCCGAGGTAGCCCTCGCCCACGGCGACCGACAGGACCTCGCCGGTGCGGGTGACCGGCTGGCCCTCCTCGATGCCGCTGAACTCTCCGAGGACGACGCAACCGATCTCGCGCTCCTCGAGGTTGAGGGCGAGGCCGAGGGTGCCGTCCTCGAACTTCAGCAGTTCGTTGGCCATGGCCGAGGGCAGGCCCTCGACCTTCGCGATGCCGTCGCCGGCAAGGGTGACCGTACCGACCTCCTCGCGCGAGGCCGCGTCCGGCTTGTACGACTGGACGAAGTTCTCCAGTGCGTCCCGGATCTCCTCCGGCCGGATCGTGAGCTCCGCCATCTGAGTTCCCTGCTCTCCTTGTTGGGCCCGAAGTTTCACTTGGGGGGTATTCCACGAGTCGGGACTCCCCCCAATGAGAGGTGAATCCTCTGCACGGCCCAACCAGGGCCGTCGTAAGTACGTACTGCTACTGCTCTACTGCTTGTTGTGCTGTTGTCGCGCGGGAGCGTCAGCTCGCCATCCGGCGGCCGGCGTCCTCCAGGCGGTCCGCGATGGAGCCGTTGATGACCTCGTCACCGACCTGCACCCGGATCCCGCCGAGGACCTCGGGGTCCACGTCGAGGTTGAGGTGCATCGGGCGGCCGTAGACCTTCGCGAGGGCCGCGCCGAGGCGCTGCTTCTGCGTGTCGCTCAGCGGCACCGCCGAGGTGACCACGGCGACCATCCGGTCCCGCCGGTCGGCGGCGAGCTTGGACAGGGACTCGAGTCCCGACTCCAGGCTACGTCCCCGCGGCGCGGTGACAAGGCGCGTCACCAGTCGCTCGGTGCTCCGCTCCGCCCGGCCGCCGAGCAGGCCGCGCAGCAGCTCGCCCTTGGCCGCGGTGGTGGCCGAGCGGTTGGTCAGCGCGGCGCGCAGCTCGGTGTTCGAGGCGACGATCCGGCCGAACCGGAACAGCTCGTCCTCGACGTTGTCGAGCCGGCCCCGCTTCTGGGCGGCGGTGAGGTCGGCGGTGTTCGCCAGCTCCTCCAGGGCGTCCACCAGGTCGCGCGACTGCGACCAGCGGGAGCGCACCATGCCGGCCACCAGGTCGGCGGTCGCGCCGCTGACCTGGGTGCCGAGGAGGCGCTGGGCGAGTTCGGCCTTGGCCTCGCCGGCCTGCGCCGGGTCGGTCAGGACCCGACGCAGCGACACCTCGCGGTGGAGCAGCGCGGTGACGGCGGCCAGCTCGTCGGCGAGCGAGCCGGCGTCCACGGACGTGGAGTCCGTCAGCGCGTCGAGACGCTCGCGTGCGGCAGCCAGGGCCTCGCGGCTCGCTCCGTTCATCGGGTCGCCTCTGCCTTCGTCGCCTTGTCGTCCAGCTCGTCCAGGAAGCGGTCGATCACGCGGCTCTGGCGGGCGTGGTCCTCGAGGGACTCGCCGACGAGCTTGCCGGCCAGCTCGGTGGCCAGCGTGCCGACGTCCTGCCGAAGCGCGGACGCGGCGGCCTTGCGGTCGGCCTGGATCTGGGCGTGACCGGCGGCGATGATCTCCTCACGCTGCCGCTGGCCTTCCGCGCGCATCTCGGCGATGAGCGTGGCGCCCTGCTCCTGCGCCTCCTGACGCAGGCGCGCGGCCTCGTGCCGGGCCTCGGCGAGCTGTGCCTTGTACTGCTCAAGGACGCTCTGGGCCTCGGTCTGCGCGGCCTCGGCCTTCTCGATACCGCCCTCGATGGCCTCGCGACGCTCTTCCAGAACCTTGTTGATGTTCGGGAGCAGCTTCTTGGCGAGGAAGCCGAAGACGATGACGAAAGCGATGAGGCCGATGACAACTTCCGGCCACGGCGGAATGAGGGGATTCTCCTTCTCACCCTCAGCCGCCAGGAAAACCAGGGCGGAGTTCACATCAGTGCCTTTCGTCGAAAGGGTCGGTCGTCAGTGCTCGTCTTAGTAGACGAACGGCATGACGAGACCGATGAGGGCGAGCGCCTCACAGAACGCGAAGCCCAGGATCTGGTTGGCGCGGATCAGACCGGCCGCCTCGGGCTGGCGGGCGAGGGCCTGGGTGCCGTTGCCGAAGATGATGCCGACGCCGACGCCGGGGCCAATGGCGGCCAGGCCGTAACCGACGGAGCTGAGCGAACCTTCGACGGCAGCAAGGGTCTGGGACATGCCAGTTCTTCCTTCTCTTTACGGACCGGTGGGGGTTGGCCACCGGACGGCTGGGGGTGTGATGCGGGACGGCTCAGTGGTGCTCGGCGAGCGCGCCCTGGATGTAGGTGCAGGTCAGCAGCACGAACACGTACGCCTGCACGGCCTGGATGAAGAGCTCGAAGGCCGTCATGATGATCGTCATCACGAACGAGACGCCCGCGTAGGCGATGCCGATGCCGTTCAGCAGGTACCAGCTGGCGATCGTGAAGAGGAGCAGCAGCGTGTGGCCCGCGAACATGTTCGCGAAGAGCCGGACGGCGTGGGTGAAGGGGCGGACCAGCAGGTTCGAGAAGAACTCGATGGTCATCGACAGCGGCAGCACCGCGCCGAGGGACTTGTCGTAGCCCGTCACGTTCTTGAAGAAGCCGACGAAGCCGTGGCGCTTGAAGGTGAGCGAGACCCACAGGACGTAGACGATCAGGGCCAGGACCATCGGGTAGGCGATGATCGAGGTGACCGGGAACTGGGCGACCGGGATGATCGACCAGAGGTTCATCATCCAGACGAAGAAGAAGAGCGTCACGACGAGCGGGACGTACTTCTCGCCTTCCTTCTTGCCGATGGTCTCGTAGACGACGCCGCGGCGGATGAAGTCGTAGCCGGCCTCGGCGACCATCTGGAGCTTGCCGGGGACGACCTTCGGCTTGTTGAAGGCGGCCCAGAAGAAGCCCACGATGATGACCGAGCCGAGCAGCGCGAGCAGCATCGGCTTGTTGAAGTACATGCCGTTGCCGTCTGCGTTGCCCCAGAGCGGCTCGAAGAGGAACGAGTGCAGGCCGGGAGCCGGGAAACCACAACCGTCGAAGATGTGGCAGTCGGTCTCGAAGGCGAGCACCTGCGTCGGGTCAGCACTCACCGCGGGCTCCTTCATCGTGGCGCATGGGTACGGCAACCTCGTTGTGTCGGCGCGGCGCGTGACCGCTGTTCGGCACGGGACTGGTGTTACGGATGTGGGGGCGGCTGTGGGGCATCTCGCCTCGCGAATGAGCAGGCGTCAGCTGGGATGCCCGCGCCCGCGATGCCGCAGTTGGCACCGGACGATAGCAGGACTTCACATGCCTCTTTATCCCGGCCCTACCCGTCACGACGAGCGGCCCGTCTTTTCGGACTTTTCGCTCGACGACTCGGGCTCGACGTAGAGAATCTTGGCCTTCATGTGCGCCCGCGTCTGCGCGGCGATCCACGTGAGCGTGACGACGACCAAAGTGATCGCGAAGGACCGGGGGTTGAACAGCGTCGTGTTCTTGAACGCGGCCAGGAAGACGAACAGCAGCAGGATCTGTGCCGCGTAGAGCATCAGGCCCATCGCCTGGAAAAGGTGCGGAAGCGATTTGGCGGTGCGCTGCAGGACGTAGAGCCCGATTCCCATGAAGAGCATCGCCACCACGGTCGCGACGACGGCGCCGACCGCTCCCTTGCCGCCGGCGACCACGGCGCTGACGACGGCGGCTACTGCGCCGACGGCAGCCGTGGGCACGGCAGCCTGAAGCAAGGTCCGGACGTCATTGGACGGCATGGCGGCAACTCCGCTTTTTCACAGGGGGCAGGGTGTCGTCATGGACGAGCGTAGTCCCGGGCCGGACGGTGTCCTGACGCTCAAGAGACCGTCGCACTACGGTCCTTAAGCCTTACCCGGGGGTTCTCGTGAACCGTATCACAAACTATTTGATGAGGTCTTTACCTGAGGGTGTGCTTGCTGTCACACATGAGAGTGACGGTGCGCGTGTGAGCGATTACTGCGCCCACTTGTCTGGTAATGGGGCAGTTCGTTCCCCCACGAGTTGGCAATGCTCTAGTCAGATTCTTACCTTGTGCCTCTTACATCGTGTTACCTCGTGCGCGAACGAGGGCCCACGGCGGTGGCCCCGTTGACGCCCGAGACACCGACGGCCACCGGCACGCGCTCGTCTTCCTCGTCCGCCGCGGGCTCCGTCCCGGCCCCGGCCCCGGCCTCGACGGCCACGGCCTTGCGGCGGCGGTAGCGGGGCGGCACGAAGCGCTCGGCCCAGCGCGGGGCACGCGGCGTGAAGCGCGGCAGCAGGAGCAGCACCAGCCCGACCGCGCTCAGCGCGGCCACGCCCAGCACGATCCACATCGACGCCGAGTTGACGGAGTAGGCGAGCGCGCCGAAGGCGATCAGCGCCGACCAGAAGTACATGATCAGCACCGCCCGGCTGTGCGAGTGCCCCACCTCCAGCAGCCGGTGGTGCAGGTGCCCCCGGTCGGCGGCGAACGGCGACTGGCCGCGCCAGGTACGGCGCACGATCGCGAGGATCAGGTCGGCGGCCGGGATGGCGATGATGGTCAGCGGCATCAGCAGCGGGATGTAGACGGGCACCATCTGGTGCACGGTGTTGCGCTCGGAACCGGAGAACAGCTTCATCACGTCCGGGTCGACCTGCCCGGTCACCGAGATCGCGCCGGCCGCGAGGACGAGTCCGATCAGCATCGAGCCGGAGTCGCCCATGAAGATCCGGGCGGGGTGCATGTTGTGCGGCAGGAAGCCGAGGCACATGCCCATGAGGATCACCGCGAACAGCGTGGCCGGTGCGGCGGCCTCGATGTTGTAGCCGTACCAGATGCGGTAGGCGTACAGGAAGAACGCGCACGCCGCGATGCACACCATCCCCGCCGCGAGTCCGTCCAGGCCGTCCACGAAGTTGACCGCGTTGATGGTGATGACGACCAGCGCCACCGTCAACAGCGTGCCCTGCCACTGGGTGAGCGCCACCGTGCCGACGCCCGGCAGCGGGATCCACAGGATCGTCAGGCCCTGGACCACCATCACGCCGGCGGCGATCATCTGCCCGCCCAGCTTGATCAGGGCGTCGATCTCGAACTTGTCGTCCAGGACGCCGATCAGCCAGATCAGGGCGGCGCCGGAGAGCAGGGCGCGCGGCTCGTTGGACTTCTCGAAGACCTCGCTGAGGTTGGTGAGGTGGTCGGCGACCAGCAGACCGGCGCACAGCCCGAAGAACATGGCGATACCGCCGAGGCGCGGAGTGGGTTCCCGGTGCACGTCACGTGCCCGGATCTCCGGCATCGCCCCCGCCACGATCGCGAACTTCCGTACCGGCCCGGTCAGCAGGTACGTCACCGCGGCCGTGATGCAGAGCGTCAGCAGGTATTCACGCACGGGCTTCCCCACAGGTCTCGCTGGCCATTCCCAGCCTCACACCCTAGCGATGCGCGCATATGGTTGAGGACTTCCGGGTAGCGACGATGGTTGCACGTGTGGCTGTGCACGTGCGTTCGCCTACCCCGCCTCAGTCCGGGTACGGCGGGAACTGCGCGACCAGGTCCCGTACGTCGTCCCGTGCCTTCGCGGGGTCCGCGCCGCCCCCGAGCACCTCGGCGAGCAGGGTCGCCACCGCCCGCATCTCCCGCTCCCCCATGCCCTGCGTGGTGACGGCCGCGGTCCCCAGGCGCAGCCCGCGGGCGTCCGCGTGCGGCAGGGCGCAGCAGTCCAGGACGATCCCGGCCGCCGCGAGCCGGCCCCGCGCGGTCCTGCCGTCGACGCCGAGCGGGGCCGGGTCGACGGTGAGCAGGTGGGTGTCGGTGCCCCCCGTCGTGACGGTCAGGCCCTCGGCGGCCAGGTGGGCGGCGAGGGTGCGGGCGTTGGCGATCACCTGATGGGCGTACGCGGCGAACGCCGGGGTGGCCGCCTCGCCGAAGGCGACGGCCTTGGCGGCGATGGTGTGCATCTGCGCGCCGCCCTGCGTGAACGGGAAGACCGCCCGGTCGACCCGCTCGGCGAGGTCGGCCCCGCACAGGACCATGCCGCCGCGCGGCCCGCGCAGCACCTTGTGCGTGGTGGCGCACACCACGTCGGCGTACGGCACCGGACTGGGCGCCGCTCCCCCCGCAACCAGCCCGATCGGGTGCGCGGCGTCCGCGACGAGGTAGGCGCCCACCTCGTCGGCGATGTCGCGGAAGGCCGCGTAGTCGGGGTTGCGGGGGTAGGCGATGGACCCGCACACGATCGCCTTGGGCCGGTGCGTACGGGCCAGGGTGCGCACCTGGTCGTAGTCGATCAGCCCGGTCTCCGCGTCCACGCCGTAGCCGACGAAGTCGAACCAGCGGCCGGAGAAGTTCGCCGGGGAGCCGTGCGTGAGGTGACCGCCGTGGGCCAGGCCGAGGGCGAGGACGGTGTCCCCGGGGCGCAGCAGGGCGGCGTAGGCGGCCAGCACGGCGGAGGAGCCCGAGTGGGACTGCACGTTGGCGTGCTCGGCGCCGAAGAGGGCCTGGGCGCGCTCCACGGCGAGCCGCTCGGCGACGTCGACGATCTCGCAGCCGCCGTGGTGCCGGGCGCCCGGGTAGCCCTCGGCGTACTTGTTGGCCAGCGGGGAGCCGAGGGCGGCCAGCACGGCGGGGGACGTGAAGTTCTCGGCGGCGATCAGCTGGAGGGTCGTCGACTGGCGGTGGCCCTCGGCGAGCAGGATCTCGGCCAGCTCGGGGTCCTGGCGCAGTAGGACGCCGAGCGTGCTGTCATCGGCCTCGATGATGTCGTGGGTGACCGACATGGTGCGCTCCGGGCGTGCGTCGACGGTGACGTACGACCAATGTAGGCCCGGCACGCGAAAGCCGCCCGGCATCCCCGCACGACGGTGCCCCTACGCCCCTGGTGCGTCTCGTCGCCCACCGACCGGAAGAACGTCAGCGGCGCCCCGTACGGAACCCGACCCCGACGCGCCCCTCGCACCGCTCGGCCCCGGCGGGCCACCCGGGCATCGCGACGCCACGGCGGCCGTGCCCGCCGGTCCGCGTCCCGCACCGGCCGGCCTCACGCCCGCGCGCGAACCCCCGTCAACGCCGTCACCACCGGATCCAGCGCCTGGTGTATCTCGTCACCCACCGACCGGAAGAACGTCAGCGGCGCCCCGTACGGGTCGTACACCTCGTCCGCCTCCGCCGTGGGGGCCAGCAGCCACCCGCGCAGCGCCGCCGCCGCGCGCACCAGGGCGCGTGCGCGGACGACCACGCCGTCCTCCAGGGACGGCAGCGTCGCGGGGTCGATGGCGTTCACCAGGCGGGTGAACTCCTTCAGGGTGAAGGTGCGCAGCCCGGCCGAGTGGCCCATGGAGATGACCTGCGCGCGGTGATCCCGGGTCGCGGTGAGGACCAGGTCGGCGCGGATCACGTGCTCGTCGAGCAGCTCGCGCCCGGTGAAGCCGGCCGCGTCCGCGCCGAAGTCGGCGAGGACCGTCTCCGCGTTCGCCTCCATGGGCGCGCCCTCGTGGCCCCAGGTGCCCGCGCTCTCCACGATGAGGCCGCCGCCCAGCACACCGAGCCGCTCCGTCACGAAATGCCGGGTCAGCCGCTCGGTGATGGGCGAGCGGCAGACGTTTCCGGTGCTGACGTGGAGGATGCGGAAGCTGTCGCGCGGCAGACCGACGAACGTCGTCGTGAGCTCCGCGGCGCGTTCCCCGTTGCCTATGCCACGCCCCGTCTCAGGGGCCGTCAATTCGCCACCTCGAGGTCGGGTACTACCTTGCGCAGCTCCTCGGCCGACAGCGCGCCCGCGCGCAGCAGCACGGGCACCTCGCGGGTGACGTCGACGATGGACGACGGGACGATGCCGGGGGTGGGGCCGCCGTCGAGGTAGACGGAGACGGAGTCGCCGAGCATCTGCTGGGCGGCGTCGCAGTCCTCGGGCGCAGGGTGGCCGGTGAGGTTGGCGGAGGAGACGGCCATGGGGCCGACCTCGGTGAGCAGCTCGATGGCGACCGGGTGCAGCGGCATGCGGACGGCGACCGTGCCCCGGGTCTCGCCCAGGTCCCACTGGAGGGACGGCTGGTGCTTGGCGACCAGCGTCAGCGCGCCCGGCCAGAAGGCGTCGACCAGCTCCCAGGCCATCTCGGAGAAGTCGGTGACCAGGCCGTGCAGGGTGTTCGGCGAGCCGATGAGGACGGGCGAGGGCATGTTGCGGCCCCGGCCCTTGGCCTCCAGCAGGTCGCCGACGGCCTCCGCGGTGAAGGCGTCGGCGCCGATGCCGTACACGGTGTCCGTCGGCAGCACCACGAGCTCGCCACGGCGGACGGCGGACGCGGCCTCGCGCAGACCGGTCACACGGTCGGTCGCGTCGTTGGTGTCGTATCGCCGTGCCATCTAGCGGGCCTCCTCGTACACGTACTGCGGGGTTGAAGTCGGTTCGGTGCTCACGGCAGCGCCTTGCGGGCCGTGGCGAAGCGGGGACGGTTGTTGAGGTCGGGGTGGTCGGCCGCGTCGGCCCAGCCCCGCTCCTCGGTGAAGATCCACGGCACCTGGCCGCCCTGGGTGTCGGCGTGCTCGACGACGACGACCCCGCCGGGGCGCAGCAGGCGGTGCGCGGTGCGTTCCAGGCCCCGGATCAGGTCGAGGCCGTCCTCGCCGGAGAACAGGGCCAGCTCGGGATCGTGGTCGCGGGCCTCGGGGGCGACGTACTCCCACTCGGTGAGTGGGATGTACGGCGGGTTGGAGACCACCAGGTCGACCTGGCCGTCGAGGTCCGGGAAGGCCGTCAGGGCGTCGCCCTGGCGCAGTTCCACCCTGGACCCCTCCATGTTCTTCCGGGTCCACTTCAGGGCGTCCTCGGACAGCTCCACTGCGTACACGCGTGAGCGCGGCACCTCCTGTGCGAGGGCGAGCGCGATGGCGCCCGAGCCGGTGCACAGGTCGACGATGCAGGGCTCGACGACGTCCATGGCGCGCACGGCGTCTATGGCCCAGCCGACGACGGACTCCGTCTCGGGGCGGGGCACGAAGACTCCGGGGCCCACCTGGAGCTCCAGGTAGCGGAAGTAGGCGCGGCCGGTGATGTGCTGGAGCGGCTCGCGCGCCTCGCGGCGGGCGACGACCTCCCAGTACCGGGCGTCGAAGTCCGCGTCCGGCACGGTGTGCAGCTCGCCCCGCTTGACGCCGTGCAGGTACGCGGCGAGCTCCTCCGCGTCGGTGCGCGGCGAGGGCACGCCGGCGTCGGCCAGCCGCTGGGTGGCCTGGGCCACCTCCATGAGCAGCAGGTTCACGCTGGTCCTCCGGGGCTGAGCTGTTGTCCGGTGCGAGTGGTGCGGCGGTACGGGTGCGGGGCGCGGGCGGCGCGTCGGGGTTTACGCGGCGGCCAGCTTGGCGGCCGAGTCCGCGTCGACGCAGGCCTGGATCACCGAGTCGAGGTCGCCGTCCAGGACCTGGTCCAGGTTGTACGCCTTGAAGCCGACGCGGTGGTCCGAGATGCGGTTCTCCGGGAAGTTGTACGTACGGATCTTCTCGGAGCGGTCGACGGTGCGGACCTGGCTGCGGCGGGCGTCCGCGGCCTCCTTCTCCGCCTCCTCCTGCGCCGCCGCGAGCAGCCTGGAGCGCAGGATACGCATCGCCTGCTCCTTGTTCTGCAGCTGGCTCTTCTCGTTCTGGCAGGAGGCGACGACTCCGGTCGGGATGTGCGTGATGCGCACGGCGGAGTCGGTGGTGTTGACGGACTGGCCGCCGGGGCCGGAGGACCGGTAGACGTCGATGCGCAGGTCGTTGGGGTTGATCTCGACGTCGATCTCCTCGGCCTCGGGGGTCACGAGGACACCGGCCGCGGAGGTGTGGATGCGGCCCTGCGACTCGGTGGCCGGCACGCGCTGCACGCGGTGCACGCCGCCCTCGTACTTCAGCCGCGCCCAGACACCCTGGCCGGGCTCGGTGGCGCCCTGGCCGCCCTTGGTCTTCACGGCGACCTGGACGTCCTTGTAGCCGCCCAGCTCGGACTCGGTGGAGTCGATGATCTCGGTCTTCCAGCCGACGCGCTCGGCGTAGCGCAGGTACATGCGCAGCAGGTCACCGGCGAACAGGGCGGACTCGTCGCCGCCCGCGCCCGCCTTGATCTCGAGGATGACGTCCTTGTCGTCGCTGGGGTCGCGCGGGACGAGGAGCAGGCGGAGCTTCTCGGTGAGCTCGTCACGCTGCTTGTCCAGCTCCTTGACCTCGGCGGCGAAGTCGGGGTCGTCGGCGGCCAGCTCGCGCGCGGTCTCGATGTCGTCGCCGGTCTGCTTCCAGGAGCGGAACGTGGCGACGATCGGGGTGAGCTCGGCGTACCGCTTGTTCAGCTTGCGCGCGTTCGCCTGGTCGGAGTGGACCGACGGGTCGGCGAGCTTCTTCTCCAGGTCGGCGTGCTCGGCGACGAGTTCCTCGACGGCCTCGAACATCTTGGGCTCCTGCTTACTGCTTGGAAGGGGAAGGCGGGCGACCAAAAACGCCGGTCCCGGCGCTCCCCCGGCTGGGGGCGCGGCCGTGGACCGGCGATCGGTGGCTCGCTACTTCTTGGAGCCGGCGGCAGCCTTGCCGAAGCGGGCCTCGAAGCGGGCCACGCGGCCACCGGTGTCGAGGATCTTCTGCTTGCCCGTGTAGAACGGGTGGCACTCGGAGCAGACCTCGGCGCGGATGGTGCCGCTGTCGATGGTGCTGCGGGTGGTGAACGACGCGCCACAGGTGCAGCTGACCTGCGTCTCGACGTACTCGGGGTGGATGTCGCGCTTCAAGGGTGTCTCCTAGGTTCGGGAGGGCGCCGGGTCGCTGCCGCGGGATGCGGGAGCGTGAACCGGGGCCGACGGTCCAGTCTGCCAGGACTGGGTCCATCCCCCAAAACCGGGGGCCGCCGTCATCTATTCCGCCGCGTTCACGACACCCTTGGCCTCGCCGGTGGCCGTGCCCTCCGTGGCCGCCTTCGGGATCGGCTTGTCGTTCTTGAGCGCCGTCCACACCTGATCGGCCTTGGCCTTCTCCAGCAGGACCCGGTTCGGGTCCGCGGGGTCGTAGACGACCGGCATCGTGACCATGTGCATGTTGTCGGGGGTGATGCCCTTCAGACCGGTCGCGAAGGACATCAGCGAGTTCACCGAGCCCAGGTCGGAGTCGGTGGTCACGGTCTTGGTGGCGGTGTCGGCGATGTCGTACAGCTTCTTGGGGTTGCCGAGCAGGCCGATGTCCTTGACCTGGTCGACCAGTGCCTTGACGAAGGCCTGCTGGAGCTGGATGCGGCCGAGGTCGGAGCCGTCGCCGACGCCGTGCCGGGTGCGGACCAGGCCGAGGGCCTGTTCGCCGTCGAGCGTGTGGGTGCCCGCGGGCAGGTCGAGGTGGCTGTCGGGGTCCTCGATGGCCTCGGTGGTGGTGACGTCGACGCCGCCGAGGTCGTCGATGAGCTGCTGGAACCCCTTGAAGTCGACCTCCAGGTAGTGGTCCATGCGCAGCCCGCTGACCGACTCGACGGTCTTCACGGCGCAGGCGGCGCCGCCCGTGGAGTAGGCGGAGTTGAACATCACGCCGTTCGCCGCGGGGTGCTCGTCGCCGTCGGTGTCGGTGCACTCGGGGCGGTCGATGAGGGTGTCTCGCGGGATGGAGACCACGCTGGCCTTCTTGTGGCCCTTGTGGACGTGCACGATCATCGCCGTGTCGGAGCGGGCGGTGCCGTCGTCGGTGCCGCCGCCGAGCTTCTCGTTCCCGCCGGCGCGGGTGTCCGAGCCGAGCACGAGGATGTTCTGCGACCCGTTGTCGGCCTTCCGCGGCCGGTCGGTGCCGAGCACCTGGTCGATGTCGACGCTCTGGAGGTTGCCGTTGAGCTTGAAGAGCACGACTCCGGCGCCGGTACCGCCGAGGACCACGATGCCCGCCGCGCTCCAGGCCGCGATGAGCAGGGCCTTGCGCCGCTTGCCCGGGGGCTTGCGGCGACGGCCCTTGCCCCGGCGGCCGGGTCCGGTGGTGCGGGACTGCCCGGGGCCGGGTATCGCGGGATCCGGCGTGCTCTCGGCTGACATGGGCTCCTCGGTGTTCGTGCGGTCGGTTACCCCCTGCGCTCAGGGTCGGGCCGGTCGGCTCCGGCGGGTTTGTGCCGGTACCTCACCATGGTCCCTCCGTGTCTGAGACGGCGGAACTCGGGACAGGGTTGCACAACGGTCTGTGGCGACCAGGTGGGCAATCGGTCACGGACCGTACTCACGGCCTGCCGGACCCCGGCGCTGACCTGCGGGTCCGTGGCCACCCGGGAGAGTGTTCACGGACCGTCGCGCGACGGC
The DNA here is from genome assembly GCF_028473745.1 of Streptomyces sp. M92. Classification (NCBI taxonomy): domain Bacteria; kingdom Bacillati; phylum Actinomycetota; class Actinomycetes; order Kitasatosporales; family Streptomycetaceae; genus Streptomyces; species Streptomyces sp. M92. The sequence continues at coordinate 3,213,942 of NZ_CP101137.1, read as the reverse complement.
GGCCTGTGGCGAAGGTCGCAGCACGAAGGGGCCGCCTCCCGGTGAGGGAGGCGGCCCCTTCGGTGGCCTTCGAAGGCTTTCGACGGCCTTCGGTGGCCTTCAGTGGAGAGCCCGGCGGTGGCTCAGTCGCCGTTGCCCGGGGTCGGCGTCGTCTTCTGGATCTGCATCAGGAACTCGACGTTCGACTTGGTCTGCTTCATCTTGTCGAGGAGCAGCTCGATCGCCTGCTGCTGGTCGAGGGCGTGCAGCACCCGGCGCAGCTTCCAGGTGACGGCGAGCTCCTCGCTGCCGAGCAGGATCTCCTCCTTGCGGGTGCCGGACGCGTCGACGTCCACCGCCGGGAAGATGCGCTTGTCGGCGAGCTTCCGGTCGAGCTTGAGCTCGGCGTTGCCGGTGCCCTTGAACTCCTCGAAGATGACCTCGTCCATGCGGGACCCGGTGTCCACCAGGGCGGTGGCGAGGATGGTCAGCGAGCCGCCGTCCTCGATGTTGCGGGCCGCACCGAAGAAGCGCTTCGGCGGGTAGAGGGCGGTCGAGTCGACACCACCGGACAGGATGCGGCCGGAGGCGGGGGCGGCGAGGTTGTACGCGCGGCCCAGACGGGTGATCGAGTCGAGCAGGACGACGACGTCGTGACCCAGCTCCACCAGGCGCTTGGCACGCTCGATGGCGAGCTCGGCGACCGTGGTGTGGTCCTCGGCCGGGCGGTCGAAGGTCGAGGAGATGACCTCGCCCTTCACCGACCGCTGCATGTCGGTGACCTCTTCCGGACGCTCGTCGACGAGGACGACCATCAGGTGGCACTCGGGGTTGTTGTGCGTGATCGCGTTGGCGATCGCCTGCATGATCATGGTCTTGCCGGTCTTCGGCGGGGCCACGATCAGACCGCGCTGGCCCTTACCGATCGGCGCGACGAGGTCGATGATGCGGGTGGTGAGGACGCCCGGGTCCGTCTCCAGGCGGAGGCGGTCCTGCGGGTACAGCGGGGTGAGCTTGTTGAACTCCGGGCGGCCGCGGCCGTGTTCGGGCGCCATGCCGTTGACGGAGTCCAGGCGCACCAGCGCGTTGAACTTCTCGCGGCGCTCGCCCTCCTTGGGCTGGCGCACGGCACCGGTAATGTGGTCGCCCTTGCGCAGGCCGTTCTTGCGGACCTGGGCGAGGGAGACGTACACGTCGTTCGGGCCCGGCAGGTAGCCGGAGGTGCGGATGAACGCGTAGTTGTCGAGGATGTCCAGGATGCCCGCGACGGGGATCAGGACGTCGTCCTCGGCGATCTGCGGCTCCTGCACGTCGTCGCGTCCGCGGCGGCCCCGGCGGTCCCGGTACCGGCCCCGACGGCCGCGGCGGCCGCCGCCGTCGTCGTCGTAGCCGTCGTCCTGCTGGCGGTCCTGACGGCCGCCGCCCTGCTGGCGGCCCTGCTGGCCGCCCTGGTTCTGGTCGTCGCCCTTGCCCCGGCGGTCGCGGTCCCGGCCGCGGTCGCGGCGGTCGCGGCGGCGGCCCTCGCCGCCCTCGCCGTCGGAGCGGGAGTCGCCCTGGCCCTGCTGGTGGCCCTGGCCCTGCTGCTGGGCCGACGACTCGGCCTTCGGCTCGGCGCGGGTCTCCACGGCCACGGTCTCGGTGGCCGCGGACGGGCTGCCCGCGTCGGCGGTGGCCCGGCGGCGCCGGCGCTCGGCGGGGGCCTCGTCACCGGCCCCGCCGGCCGTCTCGCCCGAGGGCGAGACCTTCGGGGACGGCTGACCGGGGATCTCGATCTGCTGCTGGGCGGCGGCCTTGTCGGCGGCCGTCTTGTCCGCCTTCTTCCCGGCCTTCTCCGCCTTGCCGGACTTCTCGGCCTTCTCCGCCTTCTCGGCGGGGGCCTCGTCACCCGTACGGGTACGGGAGGTGGTGCGGCGCTTGGGCTTGGTCTCGCCGGCGGTGTCCGCGGCGGCGGGCGCGGCCTTGGCGGGGGCTCCCCCGGCGGCCTGCGCCTCCTTGATGACCTCGATCAGCTGACTCTTGCGCATACGCGCGGTGCCCCTGATGCCGAGGCCGGATGCGACCTGCTGCAGCTCGGCCAGCACCATGCCCTCGAGGCCGGTACCGCGGCGCCGCCGGGAGCCGGCACCGGTGGCAGGCGCGGAGGCGTCCGTGGCGGGCGCGGCAGCGGTCTCCTCGACACGTGCGCCCATCAGATCGGTGGTGTCGCTCACGAAGGGTCCTTCCCTGGAGCGGACGTCGGCCTGTCTGGCTCGGCGACCGGTTGTGCTGTCCGGCTTCGGTCCTTGCTGTGCGAACCGTGCCGGGGCGGTGGTCCGCCTGAACGGCGGAAGAGATATCTGGTGATGGCGCGCCCCCTGGCCGTGGCACCCGGTGTCTGTGTCACGCGGCGTGGTCGCACCTGTTCCGAAACCTGCCCGGCGGGCCGCTCAGTGTCCGCGTCGGCCGTACTGACCACGTACGACGTCCACTGCACAATGCGGCTTGGGGGGCTCCCGGAAGAATGTCTGTCCCGGACGGGGACACGAGGCACCTCGCCATGGTGGGGTCGGGTGCAGACTTGAGGTTAACACTACCGGATCCAACAAACATTCCCCCTCTCGAAATCCGGCAACCCACGCGTCTAGATGTCGCTGGAGGTCGCCAGGGGCAGGACGCTCGCGCCCTGCTGGTCCAGGTCGAGCCGGTTGGCCGCCCAGTCCGTGCCGGCCAGCGCCTCGACCTTGTCGGCCGTGTCGGCGTCGGCCAGTGCCATCACCGTGGGCCCCGCGCCGGAGATCACCGCGGGGATGCCGTCCGCACGCAGCCGCTCCACCAGCGCCGCGCTCTCTGGCATGGCCGGCGCGCGGTACTCCTGGTGCAGACGGTCCTCGGTGGCCGGCAGCAGCAGCTCGGGGCGCCTGGTGAGGGCCTCGACGAGCAGCGCGGCGCGGCCGGCGTTGGCGGCGGCGTCGACGTGCGGGACGGTGCGCGGGAGGAGACCGCGGGCGGTCTCCGTCAGTACCGGCTTTCCGGGCACGAAAACCACCGGAACGATGGAATCGGCGGGCTGCATCCTGATCGCCCTGGCGGCGCCGGACTCCATCCAGGACAGGGTGAAGCCGCCCAGCAGACAGGCCGCGACGTTGTCGGGGTGGCCCTCGATCTCGGTGGCGAGGTCGAGGAGCGCGGCGTCGTCGAGGCGGGCCTCGCCGCCTATGGTCACCGCGCGCGCGGCGACGATGCCCGCGCAGATGGCGGCGGAGGACGAGCCGAGACCGCGGCCGTGCGGGATGCGGTTGGCGCAGACGATCTCCAGGCCGCGCGGCTGTCCGCCCAGCAGGTCGAAGGCGGTGCGCAGGGAGCGGACGAGGAGGTGGTTCTCGTCGCGCGGCAGGGTCTCGCTGCCCTCACCCGCGATGTCGATGTGCAGCCCCGAGTCGGCCACCCGGACGACCACGTCGTCGTACAAGCCCAGCGCGAGGCCGAGGGCGTCGAAGCCCGGGCCGAGGTTGGCGCTGGTGGCGGGGACGCGCACCCTGACGGCGGCGGCGCGGAACGCTGGACCGGCCATCTCTCGATGACTCTCCTTGAGCTGCGTGACTGTCGAATGACATTCGATGACGTACGGACGACGCTGGGGCTCGCCGCCTCCTGCCGACCGGCCGGCCGCTTCCCGACCGCTTCCCGACCGCGGAGACAGCGCGGCGCCGCGGCATATGCGGCAGGCGGGTTCGGTACAGCCTATCGAAGGAAGGTTCTGTGGCGACATAGGGCGCACGGGAGGCGCACGATGCGTGTCGTAAGCCCCCTGTGCACCCCCCGTAAAGGACTTTCCCGGCCGAGCGTCGCTTACGCCCTCTTACGCCGGTGAGATGGGCGCGACCTCGGGCCCGGCGGTCGTACCGGGCCCGGGAGGGCGCTCAGATCAGGCCGAGCCGCTCGGCGGCCGTCGCCGCGTCGACCGGGACGGTGACGGGCTGCGGGGCGCCGGCGACGGCCCAGTCGGGGTCCTTGAGCCCGTTGCCGGTGACGGTGCACACGATCCGCTGCCCCGGGTCGACCTTGCCGAGCTCGGCGGCCTTCAGCAGACCGGCGACCGACGCGGCGGAGGCGGGCTCGACGAAGACGCCCTCCTGGGAGGCCAACAGTCGGTAGGCGCGCAGGATCTCACGGTCCGTCACCTCGTCGATGGCGCCGCCCGACTCGTCCCGCGCGGCGATCGCGAGGTCCCAGGAGGCGGGGTTGCCGATGCGGATGGCGGTGGCGATGGTCGACGGGTCCTTGACGACCTCGCCGCGCACGATCGGGGCGCTGCCGGAGGCCTGGAACCCCCACATGCGGGGCGTCTTCGTGCTGACCCCGTCGGCGGCGTACTCCCTGTACCCCTTCCAGTACGCGGTGATGTTGCCCGCGTTGCCGACCGGCAGGACGTGGATGTCGGGGGCGTCGCCGAGCATGTCGACGATCTCGAAGGCGGCGGTCTTCTGCCCCTCGATGCGCACCGGGTTGACCGAGTTGACCAGCGCCACCGGGTAGTTGTCGCTGAGCGCGCGGGCGAGGGTGAGGCAGTCGTCGAAGTTGCCGTCGACCTGGAGGATCTTCGCGCCGTGCACGAGGGCCTGGCCCATCTTGCCGAGCGCGATCTTGCCCTGGGGCACGAGCACGGCGGACACCATGCCGGCGCGCACGCCGTACGCGGCGGCGGACGCGGACGTGTTGCCGGTGGACGCGCAGATGACAGCCTGCGCGCCCTCCTCCTTCGCCTTGCTGATGGCCATCGTCATGCCGCGGTCCTTGAAGGACCCGGTCGGGTTGGCGCCCTCCACCTTGAGGTGGACCTCGCAGCCCGTGCGCTCGGAGAGCACCTGCGCGGGCACGAGCGGCGTGCCGCCCTCGCGGAGCGTCACGACGGGCGTGCTGTCGGAGACGGGCAGCCGGTCCCGGTACTCCTCGATGATTCCGCGCCACTGGTGGGTCATTGCTGGTTACTCTCCTTCAACCCGCATGATGCTGGCGACACCCCGCACGGTGTCGAGCTTGCGCAGCGCCTCGACGGTACCGCCGAGGGCGGCGTCGGACGCACGGTGGGTGACGACGACGAGGGAGGCCTCGCCGTCCTTGCCGGACTGCCGCACGGTGTCGATGGAGACACCGTGCTCCGCGAACACGGTCGCGACCTGGGCGAGCACGCCCGGTTTGTCGGCGACGTCGAGGCTGATGTGGTAGCGCGTGACGACGTCGCCCATCGGCGAGACGGGCAGTGCGGCGTAGGCGGACTCGCCGGGTCCGGTGGCGCCGCCGATCCGGTTGCGGCAGACGGCCACCAGGTCGCCGAGGACGGCGGACGCGGTGGGCGAACCGCCGGCGCCGGGCCCGTAGAACATGAGCTGACCGGCGGCCTCGGACTCGACGAAGACGGCGTTGTAGGCCTCGCGCACGTTCGCCAGCGGATGGCTGAGCGGGATCATCGCGGGGTGCACGCGCGCGGTGACCGATCCCCCGTCCGCCGCCCGCTCGCAGATGGCGAGCAGCTTGATGGTGCAGCCCATCTCCTTGGCGGAGGCGAAGTCGGCGGCGGTGACCTCGGTCATGCCCTCGCGGTAGACGTCGTCGAGGCGCACGCGCGTGTGGAAGGCGATCCCGGCGAGGATGGCGGCCTTGGCGGCGGCGTCGAAGCCCTCGACGTCGGCGGTCGGGTCGGCCTCGGCGTACCCGAGGGCGGTGGCCTCGTCGAGTGCCTCCTGATACCCGGCCCCCGTGGTGTCCATGGCGTCGAGGATGAAGTTGGTCGTGCCGTTGACGATGCCGAGCACCCGGTTGACCTTGTCGCCGGCCAGCGACTCGCGCAGCGGCCGGATCAGCGGGATGGCACCGGCGACGGCGGCCTCGTAGTAGAGGTCCTTGCCGTGCTCGTCGGCCGCGGCGTGCAGCGAGGCGCCGTCCTGGGCGATGAGCGCCTTGTTGGCGGACACCACGGACGCGCCGTGCTCGACGGCGGTGGTGATGAGCGTCCGCGCGGGCTCGATCCCCCCGATCACCTCCACCACGACGTCGATGTCCCCGCGCTTGACGAGCGCGGTGGCGTCGGTGGTGACGAGGGACGGGTCGATGCCCTCCCGCACCTTGTCGGGCCGCCGTACGGCCACGCCCGCGAGCTCCACCGGGGCCCCGATCCGGGCGGCGAGGTCGTCGGCGTGCGTCGTCATGATGCGCGCCACCTCTGAGCCGACCACTCCACAGCCCAGCAGCGCCACCTTCAGCGGACGCGTACGCATCATCCGACCTCGTTTCCTCTTACCGTCTACGGTTTGACCAGTCTCACGCACCGGACGGGATTTCCTGCCATTCGTCCGCATCATGAGACGTTTATTTCATTTTCGCGGGGCGGGCGACGCAAGATCTTTCTCCGCCCGCCCCGCTCCATCGTCCATGGTGCGCGCGAGCCCCGCCGCCGCTGTCCGGCCCCGGAACGCGGGCCCTCACCCGACGTCGAGACGCAGCAGATCCTCCTCGGTCTCCCGCCGCACGACGACCCGGGCCTCGCCCTCCCGCACCGCGACGACGGGCGGGCGCAGCGCGTGGTTGTAGTTGCTGGCCATGGAACGGCAGTACGCCCCGGTCGCGGGTACGGCGATGAGGTCCCCGGGCGCCAGGTCCCCCGGCAGGAAGGCGTCCTTGACCACGATGTCCCCGCTCTCGCAGTGCTTGCCCACCACCCGCGTGAGCATCGGCTCGGCGTCGGAGGTGCGGGAGACGAGGGCGACGGTGTACTCGGCGTCGTACAGCGCGGTGCGGATGTTGTCCGACATGCCGCCGTCGACGGAGACGTAGGTGCGCAGCCCTTCGAGCGGCTTGACGGTGCCGACCTCGTAGAGCGTGAAGGCGGTCGGCCCGACGATGGCCCGCCCGGGCTCGACGGAGATACGAGGCGTACGCAGCTTCGCGCCCTCGCACTCCCGGGTCACGATCTCGGTCAGCGCCTTGGCGATCTCGTGCGGCTCACGGGGATCGTCGTCACTGGTGTACGCGATCCCGAGCCCGCCCCCGAGATCGATCTCGGGCAGCTCGACCCCGTGCTCGTCCCGGATGTCCTTGAGCAGCCCGACGACCCGGTGCGCGGCGACCTCGAACCCGGACATGTCGAAGATCTGCGACCCGATGTGCGAGTGGATCCCGATGACCTCGAGCCCGTCAAGCCGAAGCGCCCGCCGCACGGCTTCGGCGGCCTGTCCGCCCGCCAGCGGAATCCCGAACTTCTGGTCCTCATGGGCGGTGGCGATGAACTCGTGCGTGTGCGCCTCGACCCCGACGGTGATCCGGATCTGCACCCGCTGCCGCTTGCCCAGCGACTGGGCGATGTGCGCGACCCGCACGATCTCCTGGAACGAGTCGAGCACGATCCGCCCGACCCCGGCGCGCACGGCCCGCTCGATCTCCTCGGGCGACTTGTTGTTGCCGTGGAAGGCGATGCGGTCGGCGGGCATCCCGGCGGAGAGCGCCGTGGCCAGCTCCCCTCCCGAACACACGTCGAGGTTGAGCCCCTCCTCCTGCAGCCACCGCACGACGGCGCGGGACAGGAACGCCTTGCCGGCGTAGAACACGTCGGCGTCCGTGCCGAAGGCCGTGCGCCAGGCCCGCGCCCGGGCCCGGAAGTCGGCCTCGTCGAGGACGTAGGCGGGGGTGCCGTACTCCTCGGCGAGCTGCGTGACACTCATTCCGCCGACGGTGACGACACCGTCCTGGTCCCGGTCCACGGTCTGCGCCCATACCTTGGGGTCGAGGGCGTTGAGGTCGGCGGGCGGGGCGGAGTAGTGGCCCTCGGGCAGGACATCGGCGTGGCGGGGCCCGGCGGGGTGTGCGGAACGGCTCATGACGTCTTCTGTGCTCTCTTCAGAGGTGGTCGGGTGCGTCGATACCGAGCAGGGTCAGGCCGCCGGCCAGCACCGTCCCGGCGGCTTCGGCGAGGGCGAGCCGGGCACGGTGGGCGGCCGAGGGTTTCTCCCCGCCACGCGGCAGCACGGTGGTCAGGAAGGGAAGCGCGGCGTCGGCGACGGCGACGAGGTGCCGGGCGAGCCGGTCGGGCGCGCGGTGCTCCGCCGCGGCGGCGAGCACGCGGGGATGATCACCGAGGACGGCGAGGAGATCCTGCCGCTGTACGGGACCGGGCAGGCCCTCGAATCCGAGATCGGCGGCGTTGCGGGTGAGGGCGCGAGTCCGGGCGTGGGCGTACCGCACCCGGAAGAGGGGGTTGCCCTCACGCTGGGCGAGGTGCTCCTCACCGACCCGGGGCCGGTCGTGGGCGGCGGGGTGGAGCAGGGCCCAGCGGGCGGCGTCGCGGCCGAGGGGCAGGGGGTCGGCGGGCGCGGGAACGGGACGGACATTGGCGGGCAGGCTCGCGGGCGCCGGTCCGACGCCGTCGGTGCGTACCCCGAGGACGGCCGTCCACTCGGGGTCGAAGCCCTCCGCCGTGACGCGCACCAGGGCGCCCTGGGAACGCAGGACACGCGCGGCGACCTCGGCGACGACGACGGCACGGAGGTCGTAGGGGCAGTGCAGCCGCACGATCCGCCCGTCGGGCCCGTCGGGCCCGTCGGCATACCCGTACCGTGTCCCGGCGCTGCGAATCTCCTCGACGAGCGCGGCGGGGGCGGCACCACCGAGGCTGATGTTGAGGAACCCGGGCCCGGTGAGGACGACATCGGCGACGCCGTCGACTCCCACGAGGTACGGCCGCAGCACCTCGGCGACCCGGTACGGCGGCTGCCCGGCCGGCCGGGCGAGCCGGAGGGCGATGTTGGTGGCGTAGTCCCCGCATCCCCCGGGCCCCGGCGGCCCGACCACGGCCCGCTCCGGAACGGTCACGTCCAGCTCCCCCGCGTCGACGGCGCGACGCACCGCGTGCAGCACGGTGCGGGAGAGCTCTGCGGGGGTCACGGGTCAAGCGTATGGGAGGAGGGGGGTGGGTAGGCGAACAGGTTTGGCGCCGGTCCCGACATGTGGACGACTCCGATGTTGATCTTGAACCGTTACCCGGCACTCACCCGGCGGTCTCGGCCTGCGCCGACGACTCACTCTCCACCGCCGCACCGAGCACGGCCCGCAACGCCGCCGCGCCGCCCCCGTCGGCCTTGCGCTCGACCAACTGCCGCACGAGCGCGACGAGCTCGGCCGGCTCGAACGGCTTGGACAGGAAGGCGTCGGCCCCCGCATCGAAGGCGGCGTCGATCTCGTACTGCGTACAGGCACTGACGACGGCGATCGGAAGGTCCCGCGTACGCGGATCGGCACGCAGCCGGGCAGCGGTCCGCACCCCGTCCAGCCGAGGCATGACCACGTCCAGCGTCACGACGTCGGGCCGCACCTGATGGACGACTTCCAGACATTCGGCACCATCGCCCGCGGTCACGACCTCGAAGCCCTCCAGCTCGAGGTTGACCCTGATCAGCTGCCGAATGACCTTGTTGTCGTCCACAACAAGAACCCGGCCAGACGCCCTAGGCACAACTCGAGAGTAGGTCCGGACCGGCCACCGCGTCCGGGTTTTCCCCACTTCCGCCCCGTGCGGGGGACGACGCCGTCGGGGCTGACGCCGGTACCGCGGGTCGCGGCCCTCGGCTGGGGCGGGCGCCGGGTGCGGGCGAGGGGGCGGCACGACCCGCGAAAACCCGTTCATGACCACCCCGGGGGAGCTGGTAGTGTTCTACCCGTCGCCGCGAGCAACACCGAACGCGACCGACACGCCCCCGTAGCTCAGGGGATAGAGCAACGGCCTCCGGAGCCGTGTGCGCAGGTTCGAATCCTGCCGGGGGCACACTGTGTAAGTGTGACCTGGACCCCGTCATCAGCGGAGACGCTGAGGGCGGGGTTTTTTGTGTGTCAGCCCCTCAGGCTCATGTCGGGGCCTGCGCTCCCCAGTCCCACAGGGCCTGGAGGACGGGCCCGAGGCGGTGGCCGTTCGGGGTGAGGGTGTAGCGCACGCGTGGGGGCCAGCCGGGGCTGCGGTCGCGTGCGACGACCCCGGACTCGCAGAGCTGCGCCAACCGGTCGGACAGCACCTTGTCCGACAACGTGGGCAGGGCCGCGCGCAGTTCGCTGTAGGAGTGGTCGCCGCGCAGGAGTTCGCGGACCACCAGTGTTGTCCAGCGGCCTTGCAGGGCCGCCAGTGTGATCTCCACCGGGCACTCGGGAGTGGGTGCGGTGACGTCCGCGCGCGGGTCGTCGGGGAGTCCTGCCGGGTGGCCAACCGTTCGGTGAGTCACGAGACCGCCTCCTAGCGTGTGGGGCAGCTTGATTCTCCCGGCCCGGAAGGACGTCTGTCGATCATGCGAAACCTGGCCGATCGGCCCGAAGAGGTGCCCGCGGTGTTCGCGGAGCGGTTCAACAGCGGGGACGCTCTCGCGTTGGCGGAGGTGTACGAGGACGCCGCGGTGCTGGTCCCGGTGCCGGGGACGCCGGCGAGCGGCGCAGACCTGCGTGCCGCGAACGGCCGTCTGCAGGAGCTCGGGGTCCCCATCTCGGTCCGGCCACGGCACGTGTACCGGAGCGGAGACGTGGCGCTGCTGATAGTCGACTGGGTCATCCACGGGATCGGCCGGGAGGGTCGGGCGGTGCGCGTCGAGGGCACCGCCACCGATATCGCCCGTCGGGGTCCGGACGGCCGGTGGCGTTACGTCATCGACAATCCCTTCGGCACGCGCGCACAGCCTGGCTCGCCTGCCGGCGGCCCCTGACGGTCACAGCCCGTTGACGGCCAGTCCTGCGAGTACGCCGTATCCCACGGGCAGAACGTAGGCGACGCGGGAGACGGCCGTGTGCTTCCTGACGCGCTCGATCAGTGCCGCCGTCGCGATGCCGAACACGGCGGCGAACAGGACGAGATCGGACCAGTCGACCGCCGGCCAGTGCCCGGAGACAACGGCGGTGACCGCCATCGAGCCGCCGAACAGCGCGCCGGCCGCCAGGGCTTCGTTCTCCACAACCGCCGGGCGCCCGGCCGCCTCGGTGCGGAACGCCTGCCGCACCAGACGGGCGGCCACCGCCATCGCGACCAGCGTGGCCGCGACAAAGGAGAGTTGGAAGAACAGTGTCATGACGGGTGCGCCTCCTTCCGGGTGGGGGGCGCGACGGCCTGCACGGCCTCGTCGCCCGGCATGGCCCGGTGATGCCAGCTGTTCCCGTCCGCCTTGCGTAAACGTATCGACCTGTCAGCTGATCCTTCAATTTCAAGGCAGGTGAGCATGATCACCTGTGTGATGGGGAGAGAGAGGCAACCTCTCCTTCGATACCTCACTCGCTTTGCCGGTTTTGCCGGCGTGCCTCCCCGCCGCTCTGGGAGGGGAGGCACGCCGGCCGTACGCCGGTCGACTCACGTCAGGGCCAGTACCGCCCGCACGACCTGACGCAGCATCGCCTCCGGGTCCGGGGCGGGGCCCGGGGAGCGCCAGGCGACGAAGCCGTCGGGGCGGATGAGGACCGCGCCGCCGCGGGTGACGCCGTGGGACCTGGCCCAGTCGGTGTCCTCGTCGTCCGCGGGGGTCAGGTCGGCGTCCGGGCCGGCGCCCACGCGGTACGACTTGAGTGGGACCCGCAGCTCGGGCGCCAGGCGGGTGGCCGCCTCGTGCCAGCCGGTGGCCTGGGAGGCGTCGCTGAGCAGGACGAGGGAGTCCTCGTAGAGGTCGAGGGTGGAGATGGGGGCGGCTTCGTTGTCGTCGGGGCGGTGGAGCCAGAGGTGGGGGGCGCGGCTGCCGGGGGCGCCGGTGAGGTCCAGGCCCTCGGGGACCACGGGGGTCGCCGGGTCGGCGCCGACCACCGCGCCCTGGGGGTAGCGGTATCCGAGGGCGACGTTGAGGATGCCGCGCTGTGGGCCGCCGCCGGGACCACCCGGGCCGCCAGGGCCGCCAGGACTACCCGGGCCACCGGGACCGCCAGGACCGCCAGGACCGCTGAGGCCACCGGGACCACCGGGACCGCCGGGACCGCCGGGACCGCCCACAGGCCCCTGGCCCGGCCCTGCCGCCGGGCCACCGGCAGGCCCCTGCCCCGGGCCGCCTCCCATTCCCGGCGGCGGCGCGAAGCCCGGGTGGCTGTGTTCCACCGAGCGGCCGGCGGCTCGGGCGCTGGTGGCCTCCGCCACCGGACGGCGCTCGGTGTCGTAGGTGTCCAGGAGGCCGTCTCCCGCCCAGCCCTCCAGGACCGCGGCCAGTTTCCAGGCCAGGTTGTGGGCGTCCTGGATGCCGGTGTTGGAGCCGAAGGCACCGGTGGGGGACATCTCGTGGGCCGAGTCGCCGGCCAGGAAGACGCGGCCGGAGCGGTAGCTGCGGGCGACGCGCTGGGCGGCGTGCCAGGGAGCCTTGCCGGTGATCTCGATGTCGAGGTCCGGGTCGCCGATCGCGCGGCGGATGTGGGCCGCGCAGCGCTCCTCGGTGAAGTCCTCGACCGTTTCGCCCTGTTCGGGGTGCCAGGGGGCGTGGAAGACCCAGTTCTCGCGGTTGTCCACCGGCAGGAGCGCGCCGTCGGCGTCTTCGCTGGTGAGGTAGCAGACGATGAAGTGGCGGTCGCCCACGACGTCGGCGAGGCGGCGGGAGCGGAAGGTGAGGCTGACGTTGTGGAAGAGGTCGCCCGGACCGCTCTGGCCGATGCCGAGCTGCTCGCGGACGGGGCTGCGGGGGCCGTCGGCGGCGACCAGGTAGTCGGCGCGGATGGTGGTGTGCTCGCCGGTCTCCCGGCTCTTCACGATGGCCGTGACGCCCTCGGCGTCTGCCTCGAAGGAGAGCAGTTCGGTGCCGAAGCGCAGGTCGCCGCCGAGGTTGGTGGCGTGGGTGAGGAGCTCGGGCTCCAGGTCGTTCTGGGAGCACAGGCACCACGAGCTCGGGCTGAAGCGGGCCAGCCCACCGCCCGCGTCCATTTCCTTGAACAACCACTCACCCGCGTCGCCGACCAGGGTGGGTGTCTGCAGGATGCCGTGGTTCCCGGCGAGGGTGGCGGCGGCCTTCCTGATGTCCGGTTCGGTGCCGGCCACGCGGAAGATCTCCATGGTGCGGACGTTGTTCCCGCGCCCGCGAGGGTGGATGGACGTGCCTGCGTGGCGTTCCACCAGGGTGTGCCGGATGCCCAGCCGCCCCAGGAAGACCGAGGTCGACAGGCCCACCAGGGACCCGCCGACGATGAGGACCGGGACGCGGTGGACCCCGCCCCCGGGGGCGGCCCCACCGGGCCGCTCGGCTCTTTCGTTCATTGATCGTCCTCCGTTGTGACGGATGTCGTCCTCCGTGAAGCGCGCGTTCTGGCTCCGTGCGTCGGACGGTCGTCGCTGGACCCGTCGGCGGCAGGTGCGCGCGCCGCGGGTCTACATGCATGCCCCCTGCGGCCCGGAGGGGCCCGCGACGGCGCAGGCTTCACCCGCTTAACCGTCCTGGTTCGCGGTCCCCGCGTGCACGGCTCACGATCGTGGTTACCGCGACCGCCGCACCACGCCGGAGCAAGCGCGCACACCGCGACGATCGCGCCCCAGTCCACGAGGAAGTTCCCTGGAGAAGAGGTGGGCCGGATGACGGTCTCTCCCGTCGTAGCGACGGATACCGCGTCGGCGGATGCCCAGACCACAGGAGTCACGGCAGCATCGGGCACCGTGTCCGCGGACACGGGCGGCGTGACGGTATCCGCGTTCGACGGATCCCGCGTGCGGGTCGTCCTGATGCTGGACATCCACGACGGAAAGCAGCAGGAGTTCCTGGACGCCTACGACGGCATCCGCGACCGGGTCGCCGCCGTTCCGGGACACGTCAGCGACCAGCTGTGCCAGTCGGTGGACAACCCCGCCCAGTGGCTCCTCACGAGTGAGTGGGAGAGCGCGGAGCCCTTCTTGGCCTGGGTCAACAGCGAGGAGCACCTGGACACGGTGGAGCCCTTGCAGGACTACGTCAGGGACACCCACTCCCTGCGTTACAGCGTCCTGCGGGAAACCGCCGCCGAACAGTCCCCGTCCGCCGCGGACGGTGCGGCGCTGCGGACCGCTCCCCGGGTCGGCGGCAACGTCGTGCGGCACGCCCTGACCTTCACCGTGAAGCAGGGCGGCGAGGAGGAGGTCGCCCGGCTGCTCGCCGGCTACACCGCGCCCGAGGCCCGCGTCGACGAGTCCGGCCGGCTGCTGCGCACCTCGGTCTTCCTGCACGGCACCCGGGTCGTGCGGGCCGTGGAGGTGCGGGGCGACCTGCAGACCGCGCTGCGTCACGTCGCCCGGCAGCCCGCGGTACGGGCCGTAGAGGAGTCCCTCAACCCGTATCTGGAGCAGGAGCGGGACCTGCGCGATCCCCGGGCCGCCCGGCGGTTCTTCACCCGGGCCGCCATGCCGGCCGTCCACCACGTGGCGTACCGCGAGGACTCCGGCGCGCGTGCGCGGCGGATCGCGCTGCTCTACCCGGCGCGGGCCGGCGCCGGTCCGGAACTGGCCCGGCTCCTCGCCCGCCAGGACGCGGTCGCCGCCCACGCCCCGGACAGTCCGGTCCTCGCCGCCACCGTCTTCCACCGCGACGACCTCGTCGTTCGGCTCGTCGACCTGGACGGCGAGCCGGAGGACGCGCCGGCGTTCGTCCTGGGGCTGCACGGGTCCGCCGGTGCCCCCAGCGGCTCCGGGGACGCCGTGGCCGCCATGGCCGAGCGGCTGCTCGACACCGCCGCCGCCGGCATCGACGGCCCCCTGACGGAGGCCCGGTCGCTGTCGCTGCTGCTCGCGCGGGCCCGCATGACGCCCCTGACCGACCGGCGCTCGCCCGCCCACTGAACCGGGCGCCGCCGGGACGCTCCCCGCCCGTCCACCCTCCGGGTCGACGGCACCGGCCCCCGCGCCGGACCGCCGCGGCCCGGCCCGCGACCGACCCCCGCGGACCGGACCTCCGCGACCGCCCACAAGACCCGACCCGCGACCCACCCCGACAGCCGACCCGGGCCCGACGACGCGCCCACCACTGCCACGGCCGGTACGGGCCACGGCCCGCGCACGGGTCGCCCCGACCTCCCACCGCCTCCCCTCACCCGGAGTGAACGACATGACAGACCAGCAGGTACGCATCGTCTCCCTCGGCGACATCGCGCCGAACCGCCGCCGCGGCGGAGACCTCCGCGCCCTCCTCACGCCCACCACCGCCGGGTCCACCAGCGGCTTCATGGGCGTGGCCATCGTGCAGCCGGGCGAGCGCATCGCCGAGCACTACCACCCGTACTCCGAGGAGTTCGTGTACGTCACGGACGGCGCGCTGGAGGTGGACCTGGACGGTGTGCCGCACGCCCTCGGCACCGGGCAGGGTCTGCTGATCCCGCAGGACATGCGCCACCGCTTCCGCAACACGGGGGACACCGAGGCCCGGCTCGTCTTCCACCTGGGGCCGCTGGCCCCGCGGCCGGAGATCGGGCACGTGGACACCGAGGACGCGGCGGGCAACCCGCTGCCGCTCCCGGAACACGCCGCCCACACGGGCCGCGCCGGGCACGAGCGCCCCGCCGCCGCGGCCGAGGCGGTGTCATGAGCCGGCGTCGGGTCGCCGTCACGGGCATAGGCGTCGTCGCCCCGGGCGGGATCGGCGTGCCCCAGTTCTGGGGGCTGCTGTCCGACGGCCGTACGGCGACGCGCCGCATCTCCCTGTTCGACCCGGCCGGGCTGCGTTCGCAGATCGCCGCCGAGTGCGACTTCGAGCCGCTGGAGCACGGGCTGGACCTGGCCACGGTCCAGCGCGGCGACCGGTACGTGCAGTTCGCGCTGGTCGCCGCCGCCGAGGCGGTGGGCGACGCGGGCCTCGACATGGCGCGGGAGGACCCCTGGCGGACCGGTGCCACGCTGGGCACGGCGGTCGGCGGCACGACCCGGCTGGAACACGACTACGTGCTGGTCAGCGAGAGCGGCTCGCGCTGGGACGTGGACGGCCGGCGGGCCGAGCCGCACCTGGAACGGGCCTTCACCCCGGCCACCCTCTCCTCCGCGGTCGCCGAGGAGTTCGGCGTGCGCGGGCCGGTGCAGACCGTGTCCACCGGGTGCACCTCCGGCCTGGACGCGGTGGGGTACGCCTACCACGCCGTCGCCGAGGGCCGCGTCGACGTGTGCCTGGCGGGTGCGGCGGACTCGCCGATATCGCCGATCACGATGGCCTGCTTCGACGCCATCAAGGCGACCTCGCCCAGCAACGACGATCCCGCGCACGCCTCCCGGCCCTTCGACGCCGACCGCAACGGCTTCGTGATGGGCGAGGGCGCCGCGGTGCTCGTACTGGAGGACCTGGAGCACGCACGGGCCCGCGGTGCGCACGTGTACTGCGAGATCTCCGGCTACGCCACCTTCGGCAACGCCTACCACATGACCGGGCTCACCAAGGAGGGCCTGGAGATGGCACGGGCCATCGACACGGCGCTGGACATGGCCGGGCTGGACGGCTCCGCCATCGACTACGTCAACGCGCACGGCTCCGGTACCCAGCAGAACGACCGGCACGAGACCGCGGCCGTCAAACGCTCGCTGGGCGAGCACGCCTACGCGACGCCGATGAGCTCGATCAAGTCCATGGTGGGCCACTCGCTCGGCGCGATCGGCTCCATAGAGCTGGCCGCGTGCGTGCTCGCGATGCACCACCAGGTGGTGCCGCCCACGGCCAACTACACGACCCCCGACCCCGAGTGCGACCTGGACTACGTGCCGCGCGAGGCACGCGAGCGGACGCTGCGGCACGTGCTGTCGGTGGGCAGCGGCTTCGGCGGCTTCCAGTCCGCGGTCGTGCTGAGCGGCTGCGAAGGAGGGCTGCGATGAGCGGACCACAGCGGACCGGGCAACGCCGTACGCAGGACGGAAACAGGCGTGCCGTCGTCACCGGCCTCGGCGTGGTGTCGCCGCACGGCATCGGTGCCGAGGCGCACTGGAAGGCCGTCGCCGACGGCGCCAGCGTCCTCGGGCCCGTCACCCGCGAGGGGTGCGAGCACCTGCCGTTGAAGGTGGCGGGCGAGGTGCGCGGCTTCGACGCGGCGGAGACGGTCGAGGGGCGGTACCTCGTCCAGACCGACCGGTTCACGCACTTCGCGCTGACCGCCACCGACCTGGCGCTGGAGGACGCCCGGTTCGGGCGGGCCGACGTCGAGTCGCCGTTCTCGGTCGGGGTGGTCACCGCGGCCGGTTCGGGCGGTGGCGAGTTCGGGCAGCGGGAGCTGCAGAACCTGTGGGGGCAGGGCTCGCGGTACGTCGGCCCGTACCAGTCGATCGCCTGGTTCTACGCGGCCAGCACCGGCCAGATCTCCATCCGCAACGACTTCAAGGGCCCGTGCGGGGTCGTCGCCGCCGACGAGGCGGGCGGCCTGGACGCCCTGGCCCACGCGGCACTGGCCGTGCGGGGCGGCACCGACACGGTGGTGTGCGGCGCGACGGAGGCTCCGCTCGCCCCGTACTCGATCGTCTGCCAGCTGGGCTATCCCGAGCTGAGCGCGGCCGCCGAGCCCGACCGTGCCTACCGCCCGTTCACCGAGGCGGCCTGCGGGTTCGCGCCGGCCGAGGGCGGTGCCGTGCTCCTGGTCGAGGAGGAGCGGGCGGCGCTGGAGCGCGGGGCGGACGTCCGGGCGACGATCGCCGGGCACGCGGCGACCTTCACCGGGCCGTCCCGGTGGGCCGAGTCCCGGGAGGGGCTGGCGCGCGCGATCCAGGGCGCGCTGGCCGAGGCCGGGTGCCGGCCCGAGGAGGTGGACGTGGTGTTCGCCGACGCCCTCGGGGTGCCGGAGGCGGACCGGGCCGAGGCTCTGGCGCTCGCCGACGCGCTCGGCCCGCACGCGCGACGAGTGCCGGTCACCGCGCCCAAGACCGGTACCGGACGTGCGTACTGCGCGGCCCCGGTGCTGGACGTGGCGACGGCGGTGCTCGCGATGGAGCACGCACTGATCCCGCCGACCCCGCACGTGTCCGGCGTCTGCCACGACCTGGACCTGGTCACCGGCCGGGCCCGGCCCGCCGAACCGCGTACGGCACTCGTCCTGGGCCGCGGGCTCATGGGCTCGAACGCGGCGCTCGTCCTGCGGCGGGGCGGCACCCCGCCCGCATGAGGACCGACCGACCAACGCCTGTCCGAGTGAGCGCCGGCCCGGTGCCGGGCGCCACCCCGAGTGAAGGAGGACCCGCATGACCGACCAACTGGCCTACCAGGTGACCGTCGAGGAGCTGTCGGCGCTGATGAAGCGCACCGCCGGCGTGCACGTCGATCCGGTGACCCTCCGGCAGCAGGCCGACGACGGCTTCGACACCTTCGGCCTGGACTCCCTCGGCCTGCTGGGCATCGTGGCCGAGCTGGAGAAGCGGTACGGGCTGGGCCTGCCGGAGCAGGCCGAGCGCTGCAAGACGCCCGCGGATTTCCTCGCGCTGGTCAACGGCGCCCTGAAGACGGGAGTGTGAGATGGCAGGCCACACCGACAACGAGATCTCCATCGCCGCGCCGATGGAGCTGGTCTGGGACATGACCAACGACATCGACAACTGGCCGCGGCTGTTCAGCGAGTACGCCTCCGTGGACGTGCTGGAGCGCGACGGCGACCGGGTGACGTTCCGGCTCACCATGCACCCGGACAAGGACGGCAAGGTGTGGAGCTGGGTCTCCGAGCGGGTCGCGGACCCGACGACCCGCACCGTGCGCGCCCATCGGGTCGAGACCGGTCCCTTCCAGTACATGAACATCGTCTGGGAGTACGCGGAGACCGCGGACGGCACGCGGATGCGCTGGATCCAGGACTTCGCCATGAAGCCCGACGCGCCGGTGGACGACGCCTGGATGACGGACAACATCAACCGCAACTCGCGGACGCAGATGGCGCTGATCCGGGACCGGATCGAGCAGGCCGCGGGCGAGCGGCGCACCGCCGCGGTACTCGCCGACTGACACCGACGTGGTGACACCCGCGCGGTGACACCGAGGAAGGGCGTCCCTCCATGCACCACACCCTGATCGTCGCCCGGATGGCACCCGGGGCGGCACCGGACATCGCGAAGGTGTTCGCCGAGTCCGACAGCGGCGAGCTGCCCCACCTGGTGGGCGTCAACCGGCGCAGTCTCTTCGAGTTCGGTGACGGCGTGTACCTGCACCTCATCGAGAGCGACGAGGACCCGGCCCCGGCGATCGGCCGGCTGACCGGGCATCCGGAGTTCCGCAGGGTCAGCGAGCGGCTGGAGCCGTACGTCTCGGCGTACGACCCGGCCACCTGGCGCGGCCCGAAGGACGCGATGGCCCGCTGTTTCTACCGCTGGGAGAGCGGCGCCGTCGGCTGACGGACCGGCGGTGGAGGCACCGCGCCGGGGCCGGCCGGCTCACGCCGGGCGGCCCCGGCGCACGTGTGCGTGCCCGGCCGGGCACCTGCGGCCGCCCGTTCTCCTGTCCGCCGCTCGCGGACCGTCCAGGCCGCCCGCAGGTTGTATCCAGGAAACGAACAGGGGTGTGAGAAGCCCCACTTCGGAGCCGGTGATGTTTCGGCACGTCCTTCCGCTTTGATCATCGTGGCGACAAAAGCACAGCGGAGTCCGCGGAGTCCACTGTGCGCGCCCCGCCGACCAGCAGAGAGGACACACGCCGTGGGCCGTTCCACCGCCCGCCAGACCCGCCGAAGAACCACGCCGGGCGGTGACCGGCGCGCCTCCCGCGCCCGCAGGAGGAGCCGCCGCCGGTCCGCCCGCCTGGTCCTGGGCGGCCTGACCTCCGGTGCCGTACTGCTCGCGGCGGGCGCCGCCGTCGCGCACTGGGAGCACACCCGGCCCACGGCGACCGACGACCAGGCGGCCGACGTCGCCGACGCCCTGGACGCAGCCGGGCCCACGGACGCCTCAGGCACTCCGTCCGGGACGCCTTCCGGGACGCCGTCGGGGGCGCCGTCGGGGGCGTCTTCCGGGACGACCCCGGGTCCCTCCGCGTCGCCGTCCGTCGAGGCGTCCCCTTCGCCGTCGCCGTCCCCCTCCGTCATCGCCGTACCCGCGACCGGTCCCGGCACCTTCGTCACCGCCGAGGCCGACGGGTCGACCGTGGGCGACGGCAGCCGCGTGCGCCGTTACAAGGTGCTGGTGGAGGAGGGCATCGACATCCGGGCGGGCGCCGCCGCCGCCGAGATATCCGACGTGCTCGCCGACCGCCGCGGCTGGACCAGGGACGGGATCAACTCCTTCCGGCTGGTCAGCTCCGGCTCCTACGACTTCGTGGTGAAGATCGCCACACCGGGCACCGTGGACGAGATCTGCGGCGCCTACGGCCTCAACACCCGGGGCGAGGTGAACTGCGCGGTCGGCACGGACGTCGTGGTGAACCTCAAGCGCTGGGTGCTCGGCTCGCCCCAGTTCGACGGACCGATCGGCGACTACCGGGCGCTGATCATCAACCACGAGGTCGGTCACCGCATCGGCCACGGCCACGAGACCTGCCCGGGCCCCGGTCTGCCCGCACCGGCGATGATGCAGCAGATCAAGGGCCTCAAGGGCTGCGTCGCCAACGCCTGGCCCTACGACCGGGACGGCGACTACCTCGGCGGGCCCTCGGTCGCCTGAGCGGCGGGGCGGCGGACGGTTCGGGGGACAGCGGGCGGGGCGAAGGGTGATGATCGGCCCATGACCACCACACCGCGTTTCGACCCCCGCGCCCTGCTGGCCGAGAGCCGGCTCGGCGTACTCGCGACGATCAAGGCGGACGGCCGCCCGCAGCTCTCCCCCGTCATGCCCGCCTACGACCCGGAGGCGGGCGTCATCCGCGTCTCGACCCGCGACGGCCTGGCCAAGACGGCGAACCTGCGCCGGGACCCGCGGGCCGCCCTGGAGGTGACCGCCCCGGACGGCAGGTCCTGGGCCACCGCCGAGGGTGTCGCGACCCTCACCGGACCGGGCACCGACCCGCACGGCCCGGAGGTCGAGGCGCTGGTGGAGTACTACCGCGCCGCCGCCGGAGAGCACCCGGACTGGGACGAGTACCGGACGACGATGGTGTCCGACCGGCGAGTGCTGCTCACCATCGCGGTCGAGCGCGTGTACGGGGCCGACATCGGGTGAGCGGAATCTCCCCGGGCCCTCCCCGGGGTCCCGTCGCGGTCTCGCGCGGTCCCGTCGCGGTCTCCCCGCCGTCCCGTCGCGGTCTCGGCGCGATTTCCTCGCGGCGGCGGTGAAGGATCCGCGCGCCGTTTCCGTACCTCCTGGTGTACGCGCACACGTGCGAGTTCCTCGCGTCGCCCCTGGAGGCATCATGCGGCTGTCCCGCAACAGGATCGGAGTCGTCGGCCTGTTCGGTGTGATGACCCTGACCCTCACCGCGCTGGCCTTCCCGGCCGTGCTCGGTCTGGACAAGGCCGACGGGAACCAGAACCGGGTCATCGCCAGTACGAAGTTCGGGCCGGTCACCGAGGCCGACCGGGACTTCGTGGTGAAGGTCCGGGCCGCCGGGCTGTGGGAGTACCCGCTGGGCGAGATGGTGATGGAGCGCGGCACGACGAAGGAGATGAAGACGGCCGGTGAGCACCTGGTCGTCGGGCACGCCGGACTGGACGCCATGTGCCGGGAGATCTCCCCGGAGCTGGGCATCACGCTGCCCAACCGGGCCTCCCCGCAGCAGGAGGGGTTCGTGGCGACGGTGGACGCCAAGAGCGGCAAGGAGTTCGACTCGTCGGCCGTGAACATCATGCGGGTGACGCACGGCCAGATCTTCCCGGCCATCGCCAAGATCCGGGCCACCACGAAGAACACGCTCGTGCGGCAGCTGGCCGACCTGGCCAACGACACCGTGCTCGACCACATCACGGTGCTGGAGAAGACGGGACTCGTCGAGTACGACAAGGTCACCTTCCAGCAGACCGGCCCGGCGAAGCTGCCGAGGGAGAAGGTCACCCCGCCCCCGCCGCAGCCGGGTGAGCGGGTCCTGGTGCTCAAGCCGCGCCCCGATCTGGACGTGAACACCACCTCCCCGACGCCCACGCCGTCACCGGCGGCCGGGTGACCCGGACGGGCGGCGGACGGCGCGGGCGGCGGTGACGTCCGCCGTCCGGTCCAGCGGGTGCGGCTCGCGGTCGTCCGGAGCCGGGACCAGTGGCTCGCCGCCCGCCTCGCTGAAGGCGATGAGCGCATCGACAAGGGCCGAGCCCCGCCCCGATCAGCCGGTCGGCCGTGCGTCCTCGGCGGGCGCCTCACGCTCCGGCATGTGTCCTTTTCCCGCGCCGGATCCCCTTCGCCCGGCGCCCGGGGAACGGCCGGCACCGCCGGTACATCTTTCGCCTGTGCAAGGGTGGGGACGGATTCCCGGGACGGAGGACGGCGATGACACGACGGACACCCGCGGTGGCACCGGGAACGGCCCGGAGTCTCCGCGCGTTCACGGGGTCGGCGGTGGACGGTCAGCGGGCGCCGCTGCGCGAGGTGAAGAAGGAAGGAAGAGCGGGATCATGACCGCTTCCGGGCCGAACGACGGCGCGACGCCGAACGAGCCGCACGAGCCGGGCGGTGTGCCTCCCGTGTCCGAGGACGTCTGGCGGAAGTTCCTCGAGGACGACGAGCGCGCCATCCGCGCCTCCGCCCTCCGGGAACCCGCGGCGCGCGAACGGACGCCCGGATGGCGGCCCGTGCCGCCACCCGCCGCGGTCGGCGAGCTGTGGCGCCCGGAGGACCCGTGGCCCCATCCGAGCTGGCGCCAGCTGGACGGCCGCGCCCGCATCCGGCGGATCGGCCGGGTGGTCGGCACGGCCGCCGCGGTGGCCCTCGCCCTGACCGCGTGGTCCCAGCTGTCCTCCGGCCCCGGCACGCCCGGCGGCGAACCGGCCGACACGATCGGGCGGCGCCTGGAGGAGAGCCCCGTGCTGCCGAGCGCCGCCACCCCCGCGCCGACGGCGTCCGCCGCCACCAACCCGGCGGTCTTCGAGCCCGACCCGTCCGCCGTTCCCCGGGCGTCCCTCTCTCCCTGGACATACGACTGAACTCCCTGGACATACGACTGAACGGTCGTTTAGCATGTTGTACATGCGTTCAATCCCGGAGGACCGGACCACCCGGGCCCTCATCCGCGACGAGGCCCTCGGCCTGTTCGCCGCCCACGGGCCGGACTCGGTGACCGTGCGGCAGATCGCCACGGCGGCCGGAGTGTCGCCCGGGCTGGTGGTGCACCACTTCGGCTCGAAGGACGGGCTGCGCCAGGAGGTCGACCAGCACGTCGTGGCCGCCTTCGAGGCCATGCTGGGCGAACTGACCGGCGACGGGAGCGACGGGCAGCCGCTCGACGCCGGCGCCGGCGCCGCGTCCCTGAGCGCGGCGTTCACCCGCCACTTCCCGGCAGGCTCCCCGCTGCCCGGCTACCTCCGCCGCCTGCTGCTGGCCGACTCGGAGGCCGGACGACAGCTGTTCGGCCGCCTGTACGAACTGAGCCGCGCCGCCCTGGACGACCTGGCGGCCGCCGGGCTGGCCGTACCCGGCCGGGACCCCGCGGCCCGTGCCGCCCTGCTGCTCGCCAACGACCTGGCCGTCTTCCTGCTGCGCGACCGCATCGGCGAGGTGCTGGGCACCGACCCCCTGTCGTCCGACGGCATGGCCCGCTGGGCGCCCGAGGTCCTCGGCATCTACACGGGCGGGCTGAACGCGCCACCTCCCCCCAAGGCACCCCGAGAAGCCTAGGAAGGCAACGGTGACCGCACATGCCGACCGACCCGCCACCCGCACCGCGCACACCGTCCACGCCGCACGCACCGTCAGTACGACGGCCGCCGTCCACCCCCGCCGCGCCCGACCCCGCCTCCTCCCCCGTCCTGCACGCCCGTGACCTGCACAAGGCGTACGGCAGCCACCGGGTCCTGCGCGGCGCCGACCTCACCGTCACCCCCGGCCAGCTCGTCGCGGTCGTCGGCGAGAACGGCGCCGGGAAGTCCACCCTCCTGAAGGCGCTCGCCGGCACCCTGCCCCTGGACCGCGGCGAGGTCCGGCTGACCGGGTCGCTCGGGTACTGCCCCCAGGACCCGGTCCTGAACGGCAGCCTGACGGTCGAACAGCACCTGCGCTACTTCGCCGCCGCCCACCGCCTCCCCGGCCTGGACCGCGCCCGGGACCTCGTCCGCGCCCTGGGCTACGAGCGCTACGAACGGACCCCCGCGGGCGAGCTGTCCGGCGGTACCCGGCAGAAGCTCAACCTCACCCTGGCCCTGCTGCACGACCCCGGCGTACTGCTGCTCGACGAGCCCTACCAGGGTTTCGACTGGGAGACGTACCTGCGCTTCTGGGACCTCGTGGAGGATCTGCGCGCCCGCGGCAGGGCCGTCGTGGTCATCACCCACCTCGTCTTCGAGCAGGACCGGTTCGACCTGCTGGCCGACCTCGCCGAGGGCCGCCTCACCGCGCGTGCGGCGGCCGGAAGGGAGCACCGCCGTGTCGACGCCTGACCCGGCCACCCGTCCGGGACCGCTGTACGGGCAGTTCCCGACCGCCCTGCGCTTCTCGGTGCGAGACCAGACCCGCAACCGGCTGGCCGGTCTGCTGCTGCTGGTCTTCGTGCCCGTCTGGTACCTGGTCATGAACGCGATGGCCGGGGGCGAGCCGCTGGACTTCAAGCTGTACGCCACCGGTGAGATGCTGCACGTCGACGGCGGGCACCTCACCCTGATCTCGGCGGGGCTGAACTCGGTGACGATGATCGCCGGTTTCGTCGTCTTCGACGCCGTGCGCAAGTCGCTCGCCTTCGACCGGCGCCTCGTCTTCGCCGGGTACCGGCAGTCCACCCTCATCGGAGCCAAGACCCTGGCGGTCGCGGCGGTCGCCACGGGCATCGCCCTCTACACCGCGCTGGCGGTGCTGGTCTTCTGGCGCCCGGCGGTGGGCGCGTGGTTCGCCGTGCTCGCCGGGTTCACCGTCATCGCGCTCACCTACGGGGCTCTGGGCCTGCTCCTCGGCGTGCTGGTCAAGCGCGACCTGGAGGGCTTCTTCCTGATCATCATGGGCGGGCTGATGGACACGTTCCTGCAGAACCCGCTGGGCAACCCGCTCGCCAACGAGCCGATCCTTCAGTGGTTCCCGTCCTTCGGCCCCATGCAGTTCGCGGCCGGCGGCGCCTTCGCGGACGGCGCGCTGTGGGGGCACCTCGGGCTGGGGCTGGCCTGGGCCGCCGGGTTCAGCGCGGTGGGGCTGGTCATCTTCCGGCTGCGGACCCGCAACCGCGTCCGCTGAGCCGTCAGGCGCTGCGCTTGCGGGACGACACCGTCTTCCTGGCGGTGCCCTTGCCGGTCGTGCTCTTGCCGGTCGTGCTCTTGCCGGTCGTGCTCTTGGCGGTCGTGCTCTTGGCGGTCGTGCCGGTCGTCTTGTCCGTCGGCTTCTTCCCGGAGGCCCGGCCCGCCGTCTTCTTCGCGGGCTGGGCGGCCTTCGCCGTCGGCTTCCGGGCGGTCGAGGACTCCGGCTTCCCGGCCGCCGTCTTCTTCGCGGCCGTCGACGTCGACTTCTTGCCGCCGGTCTCCTTCGGTGTCCGACGGGCCGGCCGCTCGCGCTGCGGCAGCGTCCTGACCTCGGCGCCCTCGGTCCGCCCCGCGCCTTCCCCGTCCCGGGACTCCCGGGCGGCCCGCACGCTGCTCTCCAGCGCGGCCATCAGGTCCAGCACCTTGCCGGGCGCCGCCTCCGCCGGGACCTGCGGGGGCGCCTCGCCGGCCGCCTTGGCCGCGATGACCTCCTCCAGCGCCTCGCGGTACTCGTCGTGCAGGTCGTCCAGGTCGATCTCGCCGAGCGTGTCCATCAGCGCGTCGGCGAGGTCCAGCTCCTGGTCGCGGACGGTGACGCCGGTGTCGGGGGCGAAGCCCTCGGGGGCGCGCACCTCGTCCGGCCACAGCAGCCCGTGCATCACGATGGCGTCGCCGGCGACCCGGAGCATGCCGAGGCGTTCCCGGCCGCGCAGCGCGAACTTGGCGATGGCGACCCGGTCGCTGCGCCCCAGCGCCTCGCGCAGCAGGGTGTAGGGCTTGGCGGCGGTCGCGCCGCTCGCCGCGAGGTAGTACGCGGAACCCATCTGGAGCGGGTCGATGCGCTCCTGCGGGACGAACGCCACGATCTCGATCGTCCGCGCGGTCGGGACCGGCAGGTGGGACAGGTCCTCGTCGGTGATCGGGATCATCGAGCCGTCGGCGTCCTCGTAGGCCTTGCCGATCTCGGCCTGGCTCACCTCGCGGTCCTCCAGCTCGCAGACCTTGCGGTAGCGGATGCGACCGCCGTCCTCCGTGTGGATCTGGCGGAAGGAGACCGAGTGGCTCTCGGTCGCGTTGATCAGTTTGACCGGGATGCTGACCAGGCCGAAGGAGATGGCGCCGTTCCAGATGGATCGCACGTGCCGCACCTTTCCTGCCGGTTTCGTGAGATTGTCATGGTATGGCGCCTATCACCGAGGTGGAGGGGCGGCGGGTCGCACTCAGCAACCTGGACAAGGTGCTGTATCCCGAGACCGGCCTCACCAAGGGCGAGCTGCTGCACTACTACGCGACGACCGCCGGGGTGCTGCTGCCGCACCTGCGGGACCGTCCGGTCTCCTTCCTGCGGTACCCGGACGGTCCGGACGGCCAGGCCTTCTTCACCAAGAACGTGCCGCCGGGTACGCCCGACTGGGTCACCACGGCCGAGGTCCCCCGTTCGGAGGGGCCGGCCCGGATGGTGCTGGTGCAGGACCTGGCGAGCCTGATGTGGGCGGCGAACCTGGTGACCGAGTTCCACACCCACCAGTGGACCGCGAGCGACCCCGACGAGGCCGACCGGCTGGTCTTCGACCTCGACCCCGGACCGCCCGCGACCGTCGTGCACTGCTGCGAGGTCGCGCTGTGGCTGCGGGAGCGGCTGGCGGCGGACGGCATCGAGACGTACGCCAAGACGTCCGGGGCGAAGGGGCTGCATCTGCTGGCGGGGGTGCGGGGGGCGTCCTCGGAGCGGGTGTCGGAGTACGCGAAGGCGCTGGCCGTGGAGGCGGAGCGGGCCCTGCCGCGGCTCGTGGTGCACCGGATGACGCGCAGCCTGCGGCCGGGGAAGGTGTTCGTCGACTGGAGCCAGAACGCCGCCCGAAAGACGACGGCCACCCCGTACACGGTGCGGGCCCGCGCGGTGCCGGCCGTCTCCACCCCGGTGACGTGGGAGGAGGTGGCCGGGTGCCGGGACGCGGAGCAGTTCGTCTTCCGGACCGGGGACGTGGGGCCACGGGTGCGGGACCACGGTGACCTGCTGGCGCCGCTCCTCGACCGGCGACGGGCGACCGCACTGCCCTGACCCGAGGCCCCTGTCCCGGGTGCCCCGCGCGCCGGCCGGGTCCTCAGACGGACGTCCAGGTGCCCCGGTCCCGGGCCATGGCGTGCAGGGCCTCCACGTCCGCCGGTTTGAGCGTTCCGCCCAGGCGGGCCAGGCCCGGCAGCTCCCCGTCGGTGAGGACGCGGACCGAGCGCGGCGGCTCCCGGACGGTCACGTGCGCCGGGTCCACGAGGACCAGGACGGCGTGGACCTCGGCCGTCAGGGCGTGACCGGCGCGGTCGGCGGCGGCGCGGACCCGGCGCAGCAGGGGCCGGGGCTCGCGGCGGCCCAGCCCGACCAGGGGGCCGGTGACGTGGACGCGTTGCCGGCGGGCGGGCAGGGTGTGGACGGCGAAGAGGCCGCCGGGGCCGATCAGCAGGTGGTGGATGCGGTCGCCGCCGGGCAGCGGGACGGAGTGCAGGGTGCGCCAGCCGGCGCCGTCGAGGCGGTCCAGGGCCGCTCCCGCCGCCTGCTCGGCCGCCAGCGCCCGGCGCCGCGGGTCGGGGCGCAGCCGGTGCGGCGGGCCGGGCTCGCGCTCCAGGGCGACCAGGAGCTGCTCGCCGGGCCGGTTGGGGGCGAGGTCGTCGTCCGGGTGGAGGGTGAGGCGGGCCAGCTCGGCGGAGGTCGGGACCGGCGGCGGGCCGACCGTGACCGGGCCGGTGAGGAAGGGGCCCAGCGCCGTGAGGACCTCGCTCTCCCGGTCCTCGCGGAGCAGGTTGACGCGGGCCGCCTCGCGGTCGTACCAGGCGACGTTCCCGCCGTCCGGGAGGCAGACGTACAGCCGTTCCTGACCGTGCCGCCAGGCCGGTATGACGCGCAGTCCGTTCATGCACCATCACCCCACGACCATGGGAGCAGGCGGGGTGCTGCCCGGGCAAGAACCGGGCTACCTTTGACAGCGGTCGGGAAGATCGGGGCCGGACAGTCCCCGGGCCGGTCTGCTCGGGCGGGTTTGGGGAGGCGCCGTTGCGTACGCGTGGGCAAGGACCCGACGTACCGGCTCCGGGCCGGCCGTGGACGGAGATCGTGCCGGGGCTGTGGATGGGCGGGCACGAGTGCCGGCGGCAGGCCGGGCGGGTGGAGCCCGTCGTCGTGCGGGACGAGTTCGATCTGGTGCAGACCCTGCTGCGGCTGCCCGGACACGGGCCGGACGCGGGTGTCGAGCACCATGTGTGGCCGATCCCCGACGGCCCCCTCGACGGCACCCAGCTGGCGGGGGTGATCCGGCTGGCCCGGGCCGCGGGCGAGGCGCTGGACGCCGGCCGCACGGTCCTCGTCCGCTGCTTCCACGGGTACAACCGCTCCGGTCTCGTCGTCGCGCACACGCTGATGCGCCGGGGTGCCGACGCCGACGAGGCGGTCCGGCTGATCCGGGCCCGGCGCTCGCCGTGGGCGCTGCACAACGAGCTGTTCGTCGAGTACCTGCGGGCCGGCCTGGACACGGTGCGGCTGCTGGAGGAGCTGGCCGAGTAGCCCGCCGCGCGGGGCCGCGCGCAGAATGGACTCCCGTACGAACGATCTGCGAACGATCACCGAACGCCAGGAGTGCAGTGGTCCCGAGCAGCCGTGGGCGTCGTCCCGCCCGCGTCCCAGCCGCCCTCGCGCTGCTCGCGGCGGTGGCGGCGACCGGGGCGCTGGCCGCGTGCGGTGACTCGGGCGGGCTGCGCGGCGCGGGCGCGACACCGGCGGCGCAGAGCCCGGCCCGGCTCTGGCCCGACCTGACGCCGGCGTCGAGTCCCGCCTACGACATCGGCGAGGTCGACCACGAGGCCGTCAAGGGCGTCGCGGTCCCCGGCGGCGACGTCCGCCGGGCGGACCCGGTGGCCGTCGTGCGGGCCGAGATCGCCGCCCGACCCGGCGAGTACGAGGGCACCGGGGCGCCGTACCGCGAGACGGCCGACCGGATGGCGGACTGCGGCGAGGGCGCCGGGAGCGGCCGGTGTCCGGTGCTGCGGCCGTACTACCGCGACCTGACCGGCGACGGGCGCCCCGAGATGGCCCTGGGCTTCCGGCTGCTGCCCGAGAAGCTGACCGCCGTGCGGGTCTACACCGTCGACGGGGACCGGCTGGTGCGGATCATGTCCTACGAGGACGCCGTGAGCGCGGTGGCGCTGGCCGGACGGAAGGTGATCGTCCGCTCCCCCTCGGAGGTCGCGGGCTACGAGTACCGGCTCCAGTGGACGTGGGACCCCGACGAGCGGGCCATGCTGCTGACCAGCGACGAGATGCTGCCCACGGACGAGGGCGGCAAGCGTACGGAGCGGCCCCCGGCGTCCGCGTCCCCGTCGGCGAGCGCCCGGTGAGGCTCGCGCTTCCCCGGTGGACCGGCCCGCTCGCGGTGAAGGCGGCCGTCTTCATCACCGTGATGTGCTGCGCGCTCGCCGCGCTGCTCGGCGTCCTGGTGCACGTCTCGGTGACCAACCAGACCGTCGGGCAGGCCCGGGACACGGCCCTGGCCCGGCTGCGGGAGGCCACCGACGCGTACGAGGCCGGCGACCCGCTGCGGCGGAGCGCCGGCGTCGACCCGCCGGGGCTGCCCGGGTCGCTGCGGGAGCTGGCGGTGTCGGGGCGGCGCGGCACGATGGTCGCCGAGTACGACGGGCGCCCCACGATGTGGGCGGCGGGTCCGGTCGCCGGCGGCCGGGCGCTGGCGGTGCGGGTCGACCACACCCAGGGCGAGCGCACCATCGACGGTCTGGACGGCGCGATCGTGTGGTCGTCGGCGCTGGCGATCGGGGCGACGCTGCTGGTCGGCGCGTTCGCCGTGACGCGGGTGACCAGGCGGCTGCACACGACGGCGCGGGTGGCCCGGCGGATCAGCGCGGGCGACCTCGACGCACGGGTCGGCGACCCTCGCGCGTCGGACCCGACCCGCCCGCAGGACGAGGTGGCCTCGGTCGCCGCCGCGCTGGACTCCATGGCGGCGTCGTTGCAGGGCAAGCTGCTCGCCGAGCAGCGGTTCACCGCTGACGTGGCGCACGAGCTGCGCACGCCGCTCACCGGCCTGCACGCGGCGGCCGAGCTGCTGCCGCCGGGCCGCCCGACCGAGCTGGTGCGGGACCGGGTGGCCGCCCTGCGCACGCTCACCGAGGACCTGCTGGAGATCTCCCGGCTGGAGAGCGGGCGGGAGCGGCTGGAGACGGAGCCGGAGGCGCTGGGCGACCTGGCCGCCCGGGTCGTGCGGGGCTCCGGCACCGGCACGCGCGTGGAGGTCGTACGGGACGCGCGGGTGGAGACCGACCGGCGGCGGCTGGAGCGGGTGCTGGGCAACCTGGTCGCGAACGCGCACCGGCACGGGCGGGCGCCGGTGGTGCTGACGGTGGACGGTCCGGTGATCACCGTACGGGACCACGGGGACGGCTATCCGGAGTACCTCCTCGTCCACGGGCCGCAGCGGTTCCGCACGGAGAGCGGGAGCAAGGGGCACGGTCTCGGGCTGACCATCGCCCTCGGGCAGGCGGAGGTGCTGGGGGCCCGGCTGGAGTTCGCGAACCCGGCGGACGGCGGGGCGCTGGCGACCCTGACCCTGCCCCGCAAGCCCTGACGCGACCCGTACGGACGGGACCGCGCCCCGATGGCGCAGTGCGACGGGCGGACCGTACCCGCCGCTCCTAATGTGGCGATCAGTCACGCCCCGTCCGCTGCCCGGGAGGTACTCCCATGTCCCCGCTGAACGCACTGTCCCCGCGCTCACCCCGCTTCCGCGGCCTGGCCACAGCGGTCGCCGCCGGCGCGCTCGCCACCGCCGTCGCCGTCACGCCCGCCGTCGCGAACGACGAGTGGGGCGGCGGCAACTCCGGCTCCGGCAGCTCCTCCGCCGGCCCCACCGGCGGGAACGGCGGTGGGGCCGGCGGCGACGGCCGACACGAACAGGGCCGGTACCGGGGCGTGGTCACCGCCGACCGGCTCGCCCTGCGCACCTCGCCGACCCGCGGCGGGGAGGTCATCCGGTACGCCCACCGGGGCGAGACCGTGCACATCTACTGCAAGACCCCCGGCGACAAGGTGAAGGGCAACCCCCTCTGGTACCTCCTCACGGACGGCACCTGGGCCTGGGGCGCGGCCCGCTACATCGACAACATCGGTCCCGCGCCGCGCTGGTGCTGATGCGAACGACCCCCACACCCCACCATTTGGGTAAGTTCCGGACATGACCAAGGCCGGAACCGGAACCGGAACCGGAATCACCGTGGCCCAGGCGGACGCGCCCGCCCCCGTCGCCCGGCTCCCCCGGCGCCGGGGCATCGAACTCGCGCTGATCCTGATGGCCGTGCTGCTGTCGGTGTTCGGCTACTGCAACGTCGGTCTCGCCCAGCACGGCACCCTCCCGCCCGGCGCCGCCGGTTACGGCGCCGGGCTGGGCGTGCTCGCGCTCCTCGCCCATCTGGCGGTACGGCTGCGCGCTCCGTACGCCGACCCCCTGCTGCTGCCGATCGGCGTGCTGCTCAACGGCCTCGGCCTGGTGCTGATCTACCGGCTCGACCTGGAGACGCCGGGCGACCGGGCGGCCCCCACCCAGTTGGTGTGGTCGACGCTGGGCGTCGCGCTGTTCATCGTGGTCGTCCTGCTGCTGCGCGACCACCGCGTCCTGCAGCGCTACGCGTACGTCTGCGTCGCCGCCGCACTCGTCCTGCTCATCGTGCCGATCTTCTTCCCGGCGGTGAACGGTGCCCGGATCTGGATCCGGATCGAGGGCTTCTCCATCCAGCCCGGCGAGTTCGCGAAGGTGCTCCTCGCCGTCTTCTTCGCCGCCTACCTGGCCGCCAACCGCAGCGCCCTGGCGTACGCGGGCCGCAGGGTGTGGCGGCTGCAACTGCCGACCGGCCGCGTGCTCGGCCCGATCGTCGCGGTGTGGCTGGTCAGCGTCGGCGTCCTGGTCCTGGAGCGCGACCTCGGCACCTCGCTGCTCTTCTTCGGCCTGTTCGTGGTCCTCCTCTACGTCGCCACCGGCCGCACCGGCTGGATCGCCGTCGGCCTGCTGCTGGCCTCGCTGGGCGCGGTCGCCGTGGGCTGGCTGGAGCCGCACGTGCACAGCAGGGTGGAGGACTGGCTGCACCCCTTCGCGTCCATCGAGGCGGGCGACGGGCCCAATCAGCTGGCGCAGTCCCTCTTCGCCTTCGCGGCGGGCGGGGTGACCGGCACCGGCCTCGGGCTCGGGCACTCCGTCCTCATCGGCTTCGCCGTCAAGTCGGACTTCATCCTGGCGACCGCCGGGGAGGAGCTGGGCTTCCTCGGCCTGACCGCGATCTTCCTGCTGTACGCGCTGCTCGTGGAGCGCGGCTACCGGGCGGGGCTGGCCGCGCGGGACCCCTTCGGCCGGCTGCTCGCGGTCGGCCTCTCCTCGATCGTGGCGCTCCAGGTGTTCGTCATCGCGGGCGGGGTGACCGGGCTGATCCCGCTGACCGGCATGGCGATGCCGTTCCTCGCGCAGGGCGGCTCGTCGGTCGTCACCAACTGGGCGATCGTGGCGCTGCTGATCCGGGTGAGCCACGCGGCGCGGCGCCAGGCGGGCCCGTGACCCGGCACATCCGGCACGCCGCCGTCTTCTGCGCCCTGCTGCTGGTCGCCCTGCTGGTGAACGCGGCCCGGGTGCAGATCGTCCAGGCCCCGGAGTACGACGGCAACCCGGCCAACCGCCGCCCCGACATCGCCCGCTACCAGCAGCCGCGCGGCGACATCCTGGTGGGCGGCGAGCGGGTCACCGGCTCCCGGGACACCGGCGAGCACCTGCGCTTCGAACGGACGTACGCCGACGGGCCGCTGTACGCGCCGATCACCGGGTTCGCCTCCCAGGCGTACGGGACGACCCTGCTGGAGCACGCCGAGGACGGCCTCCTCTCCGGCGCCGACCCGCTGCTCGCCCCGCTCCCCTACTGGAACGACGTGACGGGGGCGCACAACCCGGGCGGCGACGTCGTGACCACGATCCACGAGGCGGCACAGCGGGCGGCCTTCGAGGGGCTCGGCGGGCGCAAGGGCGCGGTGGCGGCGGTCGAACCGTCCACGGGCCGGGTCCTGGCCCTGGTCTCCGCCCCCTCCTACGACCCCCAGCTGCTGTCCGGCAACAGCGCGGACGCCACCCGGACCTGGGCCCGGCTGAACGGCGACCCGGACCAGCCGATGCTCAACCGGGCGGTTCGCCGCACCTACCCCCCGGGGTCGACGTTCAAGGTGGTCACCGCCGCGGCGGCCCTGGACGCCGGCGTCGTCCGGGACCTCGACACACCCACCCGCTCGCCCGACCCGTACCCCCTCCCCGGCACCCGGACCAAGCTGACCAACGAGGCCGACGGCTGCCGGAACGCCACGCTGCGGGAGGCGTTCGAGTGGTCCTGCAACACGGTCTTCGCCAAGCTCGGCGTGGACGTCGGGGTGCGCGACATGGCGGCCACGGCGGAGGCGTTCGGCTTCAACGACGACCGGCTGCGCATCCCGTTCGCGGTCTCGCGGTCCACCTTCGACACCTCGGTGGACCGGGCGCAGCTCGGGCTCTCCTCGATCGGGCAGTACAACACGCGGGCGACCCCGCTGCAGATGGCGATGGTGGCGGCGGCGGTCGCCAACGGGGGTCAGGTGCGTTCGCCGTACCTGGTGGAGCGGACCCTGCGGGCGGGCGGCAGCCTCGTCGCGACGGCCGGTTCCCGGCCCTCCCGGGAGGCGATGCGGCCGTCCACCGCGGCGCGGCTCAAGGAGCTGATGCGCGGCGTGGTGGAGAACGGCACCGGCGCGAACGCGGCCGTCCCCGGCGCCGTCGTCGGCGGCAAGACGGGCACCGCCCAGCACGGCGTCGGCAACTCGGGCACGCCGTACGCCTGGTTCGTCTCCTGGGCGCAGGGCGAGGGGGACCTGGAGCCGAGGGTGGCGGTCGCGGTGGTGGTGGAGGGCTCGGCGGCGGACCGGGAGGACATCAGCGGGGGCGGGCTGGCGGCGCCGATCGCGCGGGAGGTGATGAAGGCGGTGCTCGACGGATGAGACGGGGGTACCGCCGGCCGGCACACCGACCTGACGTTCGGTACATGACTGAAGCCGTCGCGTACGAACTCGCCCAGGTCAACATCGCCCGCCTCAAGGCCCCCCTCGACACGCCCCAGTTGAAGGACTTCGTGGACTCGCTCGACCCGGTGAACGCCGACGCGGACGCGGCGGACGGGTTCGTGTGGCGATTGCAGAGCGAGGAGGGGGACGCGACCGGCATCGCGGTCTTCGACGACTCCTGGCTGATCATCAACATGTCGGTGTGGCGGGACGCGAACGCACTGACGGCGTTCATGTGCCAGGGCCGGCACCGGGAGATGCTCGCTCGGCGCAGGGAGTGGTTCGAACGGGTCGCGGAGGCGATGGCGACCCTGTGGTGGGTCCCGACGGGACACCGGCCGACGGTCGCGGAGGCGGAGGAGCGGCTGCTCCACCTGCGGGCGCACGGGCCGACGCCGTACGCGTTCACGTTGCGGACGTCGTTCCCGGCGGGGGCGTCGGTGCCGGTCGCGGGTGAGGTGCCGGCCGGGTTGGGGTGCTCGGTCTAGCGGCGGCGGTGGACCGCGGTGAGGTCGATGTCGATGGGGAAGGGGACGGTGAGTTTGAGGCGGTTGTGGAAGATGCCTGTGGGCACGTAGGACTTGGTCATCGACTCCAGTTCATAGACGTAGACGACGGGAAGCCCGTTGCTCTCCTCGACCCGCCAGTAGTGCGTGATGCCCGCAGCGGCGTACTTGCGGGGCTTGGTCTCACGATCCCTGTCAACCGAGTCCTCGGAGACCACCTCGGCCGCCAGAAGGACGTCGCGGTGCAGAAGCCGGGTCTCCTTCGGTCCCAAGTCCGCACCCGCGCGGGCCACCAGTACGTCGGGTTCCGGACGGTTCCGGTCGTTGAGTGTCACAGTGAACCCGCGGTAGATCTCGAATTCATCCGGTGCCTGGTCAATGAGGGCACGGTCCAACAAGCGGATCGTACGCATGTGAAATGCGGTCTGCGGACTCACGAAGACAAGGCTCCCGTCGATCAGCTCCGTGTGCGGAGGCAGGTTGGGAAGCTCGTCGAGGTCGTCCGCCGTCCAGCCGCCCTCCGGCGGACGGGGCCACTGGTAGTCGTCGTCCAGCCCGTAGTCGCGTGCGGCGCTCATGATCGCTCCCATGTGCCGGAGTCTGACTGACGTGGCCAGCGTACCCAGGGCGATTGCCCGCGGAGCGCTCCACCGAGTGATCCCGCGCCGGACGATTGACGACCGCGCCACCTTTACCCCCGGTCGACAAGTCCCGCCCAAGGGATTGACGCGCTTGCTGACGCGCAGTCTCATAAGTCGGAGTGAGTCAGAGTGACCGCGGGTAACACGACGAGGTGGACACCATGAGGACCCTGACGGAAGCCGACGCGCTCGACGGCCTGCGCGACGCGCTGGGCCTGCTCAAGGACCGGGAACAGGTGGCCGAGCGGCTGCTCGAATCCTCCGCCAGGCACTCCTTCGACCCGGACAAGGAACTGGACTGGGACGCGCCCTTCGAGGAGGGCAAGTGGTTCTGGCCGCCGGAGCTGGTGTCGTTGTACGACACTCCGCTGTGGAAGCGGATGGGTGAGGAGCAGCGCGTCCTGCTCTCCCAGCACGAGGCCGCCGCGCTCGCCTCGCTCGGCATCTGGTTCGAGCTGATCCTCATGCAGCTGCTGGTCCGGCACATCTACGACAAGGCGGCGACGAGCGCCCACGTCCGTTACGCGCTCACCGAGATCGAGGACGAGTGCCGGCACTCGAAGATGTTCGCCCGGCTGATATCCCGGGGCGACACGCCGTGGTACCCGGTGAGCCCCGTCCACCAGCACCTGGGCCGCCTCTTCAAGACGATCTCCACCACACCGGGCTCCTTCACCGCGACCCTGCTGGGCGAGGAGGTCCTGGACTGGATGCAGCGACTGACCTTCCCCGACGAGCGGATCCAGCCGCTGGTCCGGGGCGTCACCCGCATCCACGTCGTGGAGGAGGCCCGGCACGTGCGCTACGCCCGTGAGGAGCTGCGCCGTCAGATGGTGACCGCGCCGAAGTGGTCGCGGGAGTTCACCCGGCTCACCTCCGGCGAGTTCGCCCGCGTCTTCTCCGTCGCCTTCGTCAACCCCGAGGTGTACACCAACGTCGGCCTGGACCGGCGCGAGGCCATGGCGCAGGTCAAGGCCAGCGGCCACCGCCGGGACATCATGCAGACCGGCGCGAAGCGCCTGACCGACTTCCTGGACGACATCGGGGTGCTGCGCGGGGTCGGGCGGCGGATGTGGCGGTCGTCGGGGCTGCTGGCGTAGTACCGCCGGTCCGGCACTCCGGCGTGGAGGGCCGCGGGGACGTGCGGGTTACGCTGCGGGTCATGAGTCCGCAGGCCCCCACCCCCGCCTACCGCCGCCTCAGCGTCGAGGAGCGCCGCGTCCAGCTGCTGGAGGCCGCGCTCGCCCTCTTCGCGCACCGGCCGCCGGAGGAGGTCTCCCTGGACGACGTGGCCGAGCAGGCCGGGGTCTCGCGGCCGCTGGTGTACCGGTACTTCCCGGGCGGCAAGCAGCAGCTGTACGAGGCCGCGCTCCGGTCGGCCGCCGACGAGCTGCGGCTGTGCTTCGACGAACCCCGCGAGGGTCCGCTGCTGACACGGCTCTCCCGCGCCCTGGACCGCTACCTCACCTTCGTCGACGAGCACGACACCGGTTTCAGCGCCCTGCTGCGCGGCGGCAGCGTCGCCGAGACCTCCCGGACCTCCTCCATCGTGGACGGCGTACGCCGGGCCGCCGCCGAGCACATCATGAGCCACCTGGACGTCGCCGAACCGGGCCCGCGGCTCCACATGACCGTCCGGATGTGGATCACGGCGGTGGAGGCGGCGTCGCTGATGTGGCTGGACGAGGGCAAGCAGCCGCCCCTCGACGAGATGCGGGAGTGGCTGGTGGAGCAGTTCCTCGCCGTCCTGACGGTCACCGCCCGCCGGGACCCGCAGACGGCGGCGCTGGTCGAGGCGCTCGCGGCGGACCTCTGACAGCGGCCGGCGGATCACCGACACTGGTGCCGTGAAGAGCGAAGACACCCCCTTCGAGGGCGGCCCGATGGACGGGCGGGTGCTGCCCGTGCTCGTCGGCATGACCGGGCACCCGCCGAAGACCTACCGCATCCCCGTACCCGGCCCGGACGGCGGCCCGCCCACCGTGCTCGTGTACCGGAGGGAGCCCCGGGACGCGCGGGGCGGGCTGCGGCTCGCCCGCTGGAAGTACGTCCACGCCCCCGAGGGCGACAAGGCCTCCGGCCGGAAGTGGCCCTGGTCGAAGCCCGACCGCCCGGCGACCGCCGATCCAGACGCCACGCCGGGTGGCAAGCCGGACGACGCCGACGGGTGACCCCGTTGCGCCGAACCGCGCACACTCGGCGCGCGGAGTCCGCCGGCCCGCCACATGCTCACCGTGCGGAGCGGACCCACCGCCCCGCGCGGGAGGTGATGGCATGTCAGGAAGGCTGCTGCGCTTGGTGTGTACGGCCGCGGTGGCGGCCGGAATCGGGTTCGCGCCCGGGACCGCGTCGGCCGAACCCGCGCCCGGCACGCCCGGCGACCGTTCCGTGGCAGGGCTGCTGACGGACCTTCAGCGGCTCTACCGGGAGGCGGAGAAGGCCACCGAGACCTACAACGGCACCGAGGAGCGCCTGAAGAAGCAGCGCGCCGAGGTGCGGCGGCTGGACGCCGAACTGGCGCGGACCCGTCTGTCCCTGCACGACAGCCGTGGCGCGGCCGGACGGCTGGCCCGGCAGCAGTACCAGAACAGCAGCGATCTCTCCCCGTACCTGCGCCTGCTGCTGGCCCGCGACCCGCAGCACGCGCTCGGCCAGGGCCGTGTGATCGGCCGGCTGGCCCGGGAACGGGTCGAGACCGTGGGCCGCCTGACCGGCGCGGAGCAGAAGGCCGAGGAGCTGGCCCGCCGCTCCCGGCAGGCTTTGGACCGGCAGGCCGCCCTCGCCGAGAGCCAGGAGGAGCAGCGCGACGACGTGCGCGAGCGGCTGCGCGCCGTGGAGGAACTGCTCGCCTCGCTCACCCCGGAGGAACTGGCCGCGCTGGCGGAGCTGGAGGAGAGCGGGATCGCCGAGGAGCAGGAGCGGTTCCTGGCGTCCGGCGCGCTCGGCGACGACGCCAAGCCGTCCGCCGGGGGCGAGCGGGCGGTGCGCTTCGCGGTGGAGCAGCTCGGCAAGCCGTACGAGTGGGGCGCGGAGGGCCCGGCGACCTACGACTGCTCGGGACTGACCTCCGTGGCCTGGCGGCGGGCCGGGACGCCGATCCCCCGGACCAGCCAGGAGCAGTGGGCGCGGCTGGAGCGCGTGCCGTTGGACGAGCTGCGCCCCGGTGACCTGGTCGTGTACTTCCCCGAGGCCACCCACGTGGCGATGTACCTCGGCGACGGCATGGTCGTCCAGGCACCGCGCCCCGGCGCCGAGGTCAAGGTGTCACCGATCGCCGCCAACCCGGTGCTGGGAGCCGTACGGCCCGACCCGGGCGGGGAGCCGCTCGGGCGGTACACGCCGCCGAGGCTCCCCGCGGGGGCGACGGACGGATCGGACCGGGGGTACGCGGAGGCTCAGGCGCCCGCGGCGCCCGAGACCTCCATCAGGTAGCCCTCGGTCTTCGCCGGGTCGTAGAAGAAGTTCTCGAAGTCGGCCGGGTCGTTGAAGCCGTTGGCGAAGCGGTCGGCGACGGGCTGGAGCTGGCCGGCGGCGCCGATCAGGTTCAGCACGTGCTCCGGCGGCGGGGCGAGCATGGTGTTCGTCCACTTGGTGACGTGCTGGGCCGTCTCCCAGTAGCGGTCGAAGGTCTGCCGCATCCAGGCCTCGTCGAACTCCTTGTCGCCGTGCTCCAGGATCGACGCGAGGTAGGAGGCGGCGCACTTGGAGGCGGAGTTGGAGCCCTGGCCGGTGATCGGGTCGTTGGCGACGACCACGTCGGCGACGCCGAGGACCGCGCCGCCGCCGGGGAGGCGGCCGACCGGGTTGCGGACGGTGGGGGCGTAGCGGCCGGCGAGGGTGCCGCCGGCGTCGGTCAGCTCGACCTTGGTGGCCCGCGCGTACTCCCACGGGAGGAACTTCTCCATGAGTTCCAGGGTCAGGGAGAGGTGCTCCGAGGGGTCCTTGACGTCCTTGAAGGCGTCCAGCGGGCCGCCGGGTATGCCCTCCCAGAACAGGATGTCGGCGCGGCCCGAGGTGGTGAAGGTCGGCATGATGAACATCTCGCCGACGCCGGGCACCAGGTTGCAGCGCACGGCCTCCGTCTCCGGGTGCTCGGGGCGCGGGCCCATCCCGTGGACGTAGGCGACGGCGAGGGCGCGCTGCGGCTCGCTGTACGGGGACCTCTCCGCGTCGCGGCCGAACATCTGGACCAGCTCGCCCTTGCCCGCCGAGACCAGGACGAGGTCGTAGGCGCGGGAGAAGTAGTCCAGGTCGCCGACGGCCGCGCCGTGGATGACGAGCTGGCCGCCGCGCTGGGCGAAGGTCTCCATCCAGCCGGCCATCTTCACCCGCTGGTCGACCGACTGCGCGAAGCCGTCGAGGCGGCCCAGCCAGTCGATCGCCCGCTGCGAGGGGCCCGGGTCGAAGGAGCCGGGGGCCGCCACCGAGACGCCGAGCCCTTCGATCTTCGGGGCCTGGGACTCCCAGAAGTTCAGCTGGAGATCGCGCTCGTGCTGGAGTGCCGTGTGGAACATGCACTGCGTCGACATGACCCGGCCGGTACGGATCTCGTCCGCGGTCCGGTTGGACATCAGGGTGACCTCGTAGCCGTGCGACTGCAGGCCGAGGGCGAGCTGGAGACCGGACTGGCCGGCTCCGACGACGAGTATCTTCCGCATGCGGTTTCCGTCTCCTGGTCGAGGGCGTCTGGACGAGGGTTCGTCTACTCGGGTGTTTCGTCGAGCGCGTGGCCCACGAGGGACAAGAGGGTCTCGATGGCCGAGATCCGACGGCGCGCATCCATGATCATTACAGGGATGTGCGCGGGGATCGTCAACGCCTCCCGCACGTCCTCCGCCTCGAACAGCTCGCTGCCGTCGAAGTGGTTCACCGCGACGACGTACGGCAGTCCGCAGCTCTCGAAGTAGTCCAGGGCCGGGAAGCAGTCCTTCAGGCGGCGGGTGTCGGCCAGGACGACGGCGCCGATCGCGCCGCGCACCAGGTCGTCCCACATGAACCAGAACCGCTGCTGGCCCGGCGTGCCGAACAGGTAGAGCACCAGGTCGTCGTCGAGCGTGATGCGGCCGAAGTCCATGGCCACGGTGGTGGTCAGCTTGCCCGGCGTGGCGGTGAGGTCGTCGGTCTCCTCGCTCGCCTCGGTCATCAGCGCCTCGGTCTGCAGAGGCGTGATCTCCGAGACGGCGGTGACCAGGGTGGTCTTGCCGACGCCGAAGCCGCCGGCCACCACGATCTTCGTGGCTATGGGCGCGCGCGTGCGGTCCGTCTGCCAGGGCTGCATGGTCTCGTCGGGGTCGACGAGCGGGGAGACGCCGGAGGCGGCGGCGTCAGAGACGACGGAGTCCACTGAGCACCCTTTCGAGCAGAGCGCGGTCCGGACGGCCCGTTCCGTGGCCGGTTCCGGTGCCGTACACACGGATCTTTCCCTGGTCCGCCAGGTCGCTGATGAGGACGCGGACCACGCCGAGCGGCATCTTCAGCAGCGCGGCGATCTCGGCCACCGTACGCATGCGGCGGCACAGTTCGACGATGGCCCGCATCTCCGGCATCACGCGGGAGGTGAGCGACCCGTTCGTCAGTTCCTTGCGCTCCTCGGCGGCCTCCAGCGCGGCGGTTCCGGCCGTGGCGCCGACGAACGTCTCCACGAGCAGGACGTGGCCGAAGCGGGTGCGGCCGCCGGTGAGCGAGTAGGGGCGTACGCGGGCGGGCTTGCGGTCGGCGCCGCGCACGGGGAGGTTCCCCCGGCCGTTCTTCTTGGGGGTGCTGCTCATCGGAGACTCCCCGTCGACTCGGACTCCAGGGACTGCCGCAGCTCGCTGCGGAGTTCGGGGGTCAGCACGTGGCCGGCGCGGCCGACGAAGAGCGCCATGTGGTACGCGACGACGCTCATGTCGCAGTCCGCTGAGCCGTGCACGCCGAGCAGCGAGCCGTCGCTGATCGACATCACGAAGAGGCTGCCCTCGTCCATGGCGACCATCGTGTGCTTCACGTTGCCGTAGTCCATCAGCCGGGCGGCGCCGACGGTGAGGCTGCCGACGCCGGAGACGACCGTGGCGAGGTCGGCGGCGGAGCCGCGCGGTCCGGTGCGGCGCACGGTCTGTGCCTCGCGGGCCGCGTCGTTCCGCTCCTGGTCGGAGGAGAGGAGCAGCAGGCCGTCGGAGGAGACCACGGCGACCGATTGGATGCCGGGGACCTCCTCGACGAGGTTGGTCAGCAGCCAGTGGAGATTGCGGGCTTCACTGCTCAGTCCGAAGGTACTGGGCGCGGTCAACTGCTTGCCTCCTCGACAGTGCCCCCCGTGGCTTCTTCGGTTGTCCCCGCCGCGGCGGACGGCGCCTCGTGCTGCTCCGTCCGGTCGGCGATCTCCGCCTCGACGTCGCGCCGGCCGGCCTCCGCACCGCTGCGGAACCCTCCCAGGCGACGGCGGAGTGCCTCGGCGTCCACGGAACCCGAGGTGCGCGGCTTCGGTGCCGCGGCGGGGGTGCTGAGTTTCGGGGTCCGCTTGGGCAGACCCTTGGCGGTGACGGGCTCGGCGGGGTCGCCGTCGGCGTCCTCGCCGGTCGTCCTCGGCGTGGCCTCGTCCGGCGTGCGGTCGTGGGCCTCGGGGCCGATGGCGTACGGGTCGGGCGTGGGCTCCGGCTCAGGGGCGCGCTCGGGCTCCGGTTCCGGCTCGGGCTCGGGCTGCGGCTCCGGTGTCCGGGCCTGGTGCCGGTCGTGGTCCTGGGGGCCCGTCTGGGCCGGGATCAGCAGGGCCATCGTGGAGTCGTCGGGGAGGTCGTGGCCCGGGGCGGGCGCGGTCTCCGGCTCCGGGGCCGGCTCCGGGGCCGGCTCCGGTCCGGCGGCGGCCGGGGGCGTCTCCGGGGCCGGTGCCGGCGCCGTGTCCTGCGGCTCCCCGGCGTCCTCGGACTCGTCCGCCTCGTCCGCCGCGTCGGCGTCCGCGTCGGCCTCCGCCCGCCGTACGGCCTGCTCCGCCGAGGCGACCAGCGGGTCCGCGTCCGTGTGCGCGCCCTTCTCCGCGCGGCCGTGCAGGACGTTGGAGTTGGCCTCCGCGTCGGCGCCCGGCAGCGAGAAGGACCCGGTGTCGGTCATCGGCACGCTCGGTGCCAGCGCCGCCGGCGGGGCCGCCGCGAGCAGCGGGCCCGGGAGCACCACGACGGCCGCCACACCGCCCTGCTTCTGCTCCCGCAGCCGCACCCGCGCCCCGTGCCGGTGGGCGAGCCGGGCCACCACGTACAGGCCGAGGCCGAGACCCTCGTCGCCCTCCTGGTCGTAGGGCGCGTCCGGGTCGAAGTCGGTGAGGCGGGCGTTGAGGCGCTGGAGGCGTTCGGTGGCCATGCCGATGCCCTCGTCCTGGACGGAGAGCATCACCTCGCCGTTCTCCAGCAGCCAGCCGGAGACCTCCACGGGCAGGTCCGGCGGCGAGAAGGAGGTGGCGTTCTCCATCAGCTCGGCCAGCAGGTGGGAGAGGTCGTCGGCGGCGAAGCCGGCCACGTGCGCGTGCGGCGGCAGCGCGGCGATGCGGACCCGCTCGTACCGCTCGATCTCGCTGACCGCGGCCCGGACCACGTCGACCAGCGGCACCGGCGAGGCGCTGTGCTGGACGTGCTCGGTGCCGGCGAGGACGAGCAGGTTCTCGCTGTGCCGGCGCATGACGGTGGCGAAGTGGTCGAGCTTGAACAGGGTGGCCAGGCGGTCCGGGTCCTGCTCGCGCTCCTCCAGGCTCTCGATGACGGCGAGCTGCCGCTCGACCAGGCCGAGGGTGCGCAGCGCCAGGTTCACGAAGGTGGAGCCGATGCTCTTGCGGACCACGTCCAGCTGGGCGGCGGAGCGGTCGAGTTCGGCGCGCAGTTCCTCGCGGGCGTCGGCCATCTTCTGCCGCTGGCCCACGAGGTGCTTGCGGTCGGACTCCAGGGTGTTGACGCGCTCGGCGAGGCTGACGGCGTGCGCGTGCAGGGCGTTGACGGAGCGGACGACCTGGGCGAACTCGTCGTTGCGGCCGGTGAAGGCGACGGCCTCCTCGGCCGTCGGGTCCTCGGCGCCCGCCAGCCGGGCCGAGCCGCGGCGCAGCACCGACAGCGGGCGGGTGAGGGTGCGGGCCATGGCGGTGGCGATGCCCACGGCGAGAAGGAGCAGGGCGGCGAGGGCGGCGATCCGGATCTCCAGCGCGGTGACGTCGTCGTCGCGCAGCTTCTCCAGGTCGGTGACGCGCTTCTCGTAGAGGGCGGACTCGGCGCCGCGCATGGCGTCGACGCGGGCGGAGAGCGCTGCGTCGAGCCGCTTGGCGCTGGTCTCCAGGTCGTCGTCGGAGAGCGTCGGCTCGTCGGTGAGGGCGGCGAGGTACTTGTCGGCGGAGTTGACCTCGGGGCCGGTGACCGTGGCGTCGAAGCGGTCCCGCGCCTCCTTGGGCGCGCCCTCGCGGAAGTCGGCGAGGGCGGCGTCGGAGCGCACCCGGGCCTGCTGGGCGGCGGCGGCGAGCGCGTCGCGCTGCTCGGCGTCGGCGTCCGAGGAGGTGGTCGTCTCCGTCGGCAGGCCCGTGATCGGGTCGATGACG
The DNA here is from genome assembly GCF_028473745.1 of Streptomyces sp. M92. Lineage (NCBI taxonomy): Bacteria > Bacillati > Actinomycetota > Actinomycetes > Kitasatosporales > Streptomycetaceae > Streptomyces > Streptomyces sp. M92. Next base: position 3,170,004 of record NZ_CP101137.1, on the reverse strand, counting down.
GTCTCGGTGGTGCTCGGCACGTTCAGGGCGGCGAGCAGCAGGCCGCGGGTGGCGGAGGCCTGCTGGACGGCGGTGTCCAGCTCGGCGAGGGCGTACGCCCCGGCCCCGGCGCGGGGCGGCATCCGTTCGGCCAGTTCCTCGGCCAGGGCGTGGAGTTCGGTGATCGCCTCCGAGTACGCCTCGTGCGCTTCGAGGGCGGTGCTCTTGCCGGTGAGGGCGGCCCGGCGCAGGGCGGCGATGGCGTCCAGGTCCTCGCGCAGGGAGGCGGGCGTGTCGGAGTCGGCGCGCAGCTCCTCGACCTGCCGGTCGACGCGGGCGCTGCGCTGCTCGGAGGGCGCCTTGGACTCGGGGCGGCCCGCGGCGATGTAGGGGATCACCTCGTCGCGTTCGTCGGCGAGGGAGTGGGCGAGGGTCAGCGCGCCCTGGGTCCGCTCGGCGAGTGTCACCAGTTCCTGGGAGTCGTGCAGCTGCCCGGAGGCGGCCACGACCGACGGGGCTCCGGCTCCGGCGACGGCGGCGGCCACGACCGCCACGGCGACGATGAGCCGGTTGCGTACGTGGGTGGGACGGCCCTTGCCGACGGGGGCCGCCGGCTGGGCCGGGGCGGAGGTGCCGGGGGTGCGCTCCGCGCTCCCCGCGGGGGCCGTCTGCTTGTCTGTGCGACGAGGCCGCGTCTTCTGCACCGGTGCTCGCATTCCTGACTCGTGTACCCGTGGGCGCGGGTGGCGCTCCGTCAACTGACCGGCCGGCGCGTGCACCCTCCACCACGCTCCGGGCCGCTCCCCGGCCGCCGGCCGCGCGTCGGACGGGGGGCACCGCGTGAGCAGGGCAGACCCGCCACCGGTCCCCGACCCTCCCAGTGCCGGTGGGTGGTGGGCGCGCATCGTCCGGCCCGCCACCCGAAGGAGTGAACCCCGGACGGGAGTTGGTGGGCAAGTTCCCCCGGCTCGTGCGACTCGCCCGCGCGGCGAGCCGGTTGGACGTCTGGGACGGGCGGTGGCACTATGTGCCGCCACGCGTTGCCGGAGTGCCCAATTCCGCCGCAAAAGCGGCGCCTGACCTGTGTCACCGCGCCGATTCCGGGAGAACTCGGGGAAGGTGCCAGCGTTTTGCGGACACCGTGAAGAGGTCGTGCAGACTGGCCGGATGCGTACGGAACTCGTCTCGGAACCCGGACTCGCCGACCATCCCAACGAGGACTTCGCGAGCGTCGGACTACCGGCCTCGGGACAGGGTGGTTCGCTCGTCGTGCTGGACGGCGTGACACCGCCGCGGGGCGATACCGGGTGTCTGCATTCCGTGCCCTGGTTCACCGCGCGCCTCGGTAGCGCACTGACCGAACTGACCGTTTCGATGCCGGATGTTCCCCTCGACGACGCCCTGGCCCGCGCCATCGCGCGTACCTCGGCGGCACACGCGGGAACCTGTGAGCTTTCTCACCCCCGCACGCCGCAGGCAACCGTGGTCGTCGCCCGCTGGTCTCCCGCCTCGGTCGAGTACCTGGTCCTGTCCGACTCCGCTCTGCTGGTGGAGGCGCCCGACGGCACGGTCACGGCCGTCCTGGACGACCGGCTGGCCCGGCTGCCCCGCTCGGCCCTCGCCACGGACGCGCTGGTGGACGCCCATTACCGCAACAAGGAGGGCGGCTTCTTCACGGCCGCGGCCGACCCGTCGGTGGCGGCGCGGGCGGTGACGGGGGTACTGCCGCGGGGCGGGGTGCGGACGCTGGCGGCGCTGACGGACGGGGCCGGCCGGTGGGTGGAGAGGTTCCGGGAGGGCGACTGGGCGGACTGCCTGGCGCTGGTGCGCAAGCAGGGCGCGCGGGCGCTGGTGGACCGGGTGCGGGAGCTGGAGCACGCCGACGCGGCGGGGGCCCGTTCGTTCCTGGGCCGCAGCAAGACGCACGACGACGCGACAGTGGTGTACGCGGAGCTGTGACCGTGCCGGAGGCCGGCTCCGGCCCCGGCCCCGCCGCTACTTCTCCGTCCCCCGGTTCAGTTCGTGCAGCAGCCGGGCCAGTTCGGTCACCTCGCGCGGGTCCCAGCCGGCGAGCCGGCGGGCGTACCGGGCACGGCGCGCCTCGCGTACCCGGCCGACGCGGGCCTGGCCCTCCGGGGTGAGGGTGACCAGCCAGGCACGGCCGTCCGCGGGGTCGGGTTCGCGGGCGACGAGGCCGAGTTCCTCCAGGGCGCGCAGCTGACGGGACATCGTCGCCTTGCCGACACCGATGTAGGCGGCGAGTTCCGTGGCCCGCTGCCCCCCGCACTCGCCGAGCCGCACGAGGAGGCCGTACGCGGACGACTCCAGGTCGGGGTGGACCTCGCGGGCCATCTCGCCCTGGTTGGCGCGGGCCCGCCGCAGCAGGACGGTCAACTCCCGCTCCAGTGCCAGGAACTCCGGTTGGTTCACACCACTGCCGGACACCGCGGATTCGACTCCGCGACCGTCGCCGTTCCCGTCCTCGTGCACGTCAGCCCCTACCTCGATTTTCCCGGTCCTGAAAGTTTCCGCCACAAGGCGCCATCGCCGCAGCTCGGCAAGTATTTCGCAGGCTTAGACCAACGGCGGCTCCCGACCCCTCTTCCACCCGGCGTTCTACGTGCGTAGCGTTCCCTCCGGGACAAGCGAATGGCATGCGCACGCCAGTTTGGCGCGTACGTCCCGCACGGTCTCTCCCCACCCGCGCATCCCCCACCGAGCACCACCGAGCCATCGGAGGCACGTCATGCTCGTGCACAGATCCGGATCGGCCCGCGGGCGGCGCTTCGCCGTCACCGGGACTCTGCTCGCCGCGTTCTCCCTGCTGTTCACCGTCCCCGCCCACTCCGCGTCGGCCGCCGACACGCCGCCGCGCGGCTCCGCCCACATGGGCATGGGCGTCGTGGAGCACGACGGACAGCACGGCACGCCCGTCCCCGGCCGCGCCGTCCAGACGGAGGGCGTGGACGTCTCCAGCCATCAGGGCAACGTCGCCTGGTCGACCCTGTGGAACAGCGGGGTCAAGTGGGCCTACGTCAAGGCCACCGAGGGGACGTACTACGAGAACCCCTACTTCGCCCAGCAGTACAACGGCTCGTACAACGTCGGCATGATCCGCGGGGCGTACCACTTCGCCACGCCGGACACCACGAGCGGCGCCGCCCAGGCCAACTTCTTCGTGGACAACGGCGGCGGCTGGTCCCGGGACGGCAAGACGCTGCCGGGCGCGCTGGACATCGAGTGGAACCCGTACGGCGCCGCCTGCTACGGCAAGACGCAGAGCCAGATGGTCTCCTGGATCCGCGACTTCCTGAACACCTACAAGGCCCGCACCGGCCGCGACGCCGTGATCTACACGGCCACCAGCTGGTGGACCCAGTGCACCGGCAACTACGGCGGCTTCGCCGCGAACAACCCGCTGTGGATCGCCCGGTACGCCTCGACGGTGGGGACGCTGCCGGCGGGCTGGCCGTACTACACGATGTGGCAGTACACCTCGTCCGGGCCGACGGTCGGGGACCACAACAAGTTCAACGGAGCCCTGGACCGGGTCCGGGCGCTCGCGAACGGCTGACGCCCCCGGCGCGTACGGCGAGGGCCCGGACTCCGCGCGGAGGCGCAGTCCGGGCCCTTTCCCTTCACTCATCCGGCCGCGTGGCCGTCACGCCGCGACCGGAACCTCCCGCTCGGCACCGTTCGTCGCCGGTGCGAGCGCCAGTTCCAGGACCTGCCGGACGTCGGTGACGGCGTGGACGTCGAGCTTGTCCAGCACCTCCGCCGGGACGTCGTCCAGGTCGGGTTCGTTGCGCTTGGGGATGATCACCGTGGTGACGCCCGCCCGGTGCGCCGCGAGCAGCTTCTGCTTGACCCCGCCGATCGGCAGCACCCGGCCGGTCAGCGAGACCTCGCCGGTCATCGCCACGTCCGTGCGGACCAGCCGCCCGGAGAGCAGCGAGGCCAGCGCCGTAGTCATCGTGATGCCCGCGCTCGGCCCGTCCTTGGGGACCGCGCCCGCCGGGAAGTGGATGTGCACGCCCCGGTCCTTCAGGTCGGCCACCGGCAGCTCCAGCTCGGCGCCCCGGCTGCGCAGGAAGCTCAGCGCGATCTGCGCCGACTCCTTCATCACGTCGCCCAGCTGACCGGTCAGGGTCAGGCCCGCCGCGCCCGTCTCCGGGTCGGCCAGCGACGCCTCGACGTACAGGACGTCGCCGCCCGCGCCGGTGACCGCGAGACCGGTGGCCACGCCCGGCACCGAGGTGCGGCGCTCGGCCGGGTCCTGGGCGGACTCCGGCACATGGTGCGGCCGTCCGATCAGGGCGCGCAGGTCGGCCTCGGTGACCGTGAAGGGCAGCTCCCGCTCGCCCAGTTCGTGCTGGGCGGCGACCTTGCGCAGCAGCCGGGCGATGGACCGCTCCAGGGTGCGCACGCCCGCCTCGCGGGTGTACTCGCCGGCCAGCTTGCGCAGCGCGCCCTCGTCGACCTTCACCTCGTCCCCGTCGAGCCCGGCCCGCTCCAGCTGGCGCGGGAGCAGGTGGTCGCGGGCGATGACGATCTTCTCGTCCTCGGTGTAGCCGTCGAGGCGGACCAGCTCCATGCGGTCGAGCAGGGCCTCCGGGATGGCCTCCAGGACGTTGGCGGTGGCGAGGAAGACCACGTCGGACAGGTCCAGCTCGACCTCCAGGTAGTGGTCCCGGAAGGTGTGGTTCTGCGCCGGGTCGAGCACTTCGAGCAGGGCGGCGGCCGGGTCGCCCCGGAAGTCGGAGCCGACCTTGTCGATCTCGTCGAGGAGGACGACCGGGTTCATCGACCCGGCCTCCTTGATCGCCCGCACGATCCGGCCGGGCAGCGCGCCGACGTACGTGCGCCGGTGGCCGCGGATCTCGGCCTCGTCGCGCACGCCGCCGAGGGCGACGCGGACGAACTCCCGGCCCATCGCGTGGGCGACGGACTCGCCGAGGGACGTCTTGCCGACGCCCGGCGGGCCGACCAGGGCCAGTACGGCACCGCCTCGCCGTCCGCCGACGACGCCGAGGCCCCGGTCGCCGCGCCGCTTGCGCACCGCCAGGTACTCGGTGATCCGCTCCTTCACGTCCTGGAGACCCGCGTGCTCGGCGTCGAGCACGGCCTGGGCGCCCTGGATGTCGTACGCGTCTTCCGTGCGCTCGTTCCACGGCATCTCCAGGACCGTGTCGAGCCAGGTGCGGATCCAGGAGCCCTCGGGCGACTGGTCGGAGGAGCGCTCCAGCTTGTCGACCTCCTTGAGCGCGGCCTCGCGGACCTTCTCGGGCAGGTCGGCGGCCTCGACGCGGGCGCGGTAGTCGTCGGACTCCTCGCCCTCCTGCTCGCCGTTGATCTCGCGCAGTTCCTTGCGCACGGCTTCGAGCTGGCGGCGCAGCAGGAACTCCCGCTGCTGCTTGTCGACGCCCTCCTGGACGTCCTTGGCGATGGTCTCGGCGACGTCCTGCTCGGCGAGGTGGTCGCGCAGCTGCCGGGTGGCGAGCCGCAGGCGCTCGACCGGGTCGGCGGTCTCCAGCAGCTCGACCTTCTGCTCGGTGGTGAGGAAGGGCGAGTAGCCGGAGTTGTCGGCGAGCGCGGAGACGTCCTCGATGGCCTGCACGCGGTCCACGACCTGCCAGGCGCCGCGCTTGCGCAGCCAGGCGGTGGCCAGCGCCTTGTACTCCTTCACCAGCTCGGCGACCTGGCCGGGCAGGGGCTCGGGAACGGTCTCGTCGACGCGGCTGCCCTCGACCCACAGGGCGGCGCCGGGGCCGGTGGTGCCGGCGCCGATGCTCACCCGGTGCCGGCCGCGGATCAGGGCGCCCGGGTCGCCGTCGGCGAGGCGGCCGACCTGCTCGACGGTGCCCAGGACGCCGGTCTTGGCGTAGGTGCCGTCGACGCGTGGGACGAGCAGGACCCGAGGCTTGCCCGGCTCGGACCTCGCGGCGGCCTGGGCGGCCTCCACCGCGGCCCGCACCTCGGCGTCGCTCAGGTCCAGGGGGACGACCATCCCGGGGAGCACCACTTCGTCGTCGAGCGGCAGCACGGGCAGGGTGAGCGGTGTGGAGGCGTTGGACTCAGCAGCCATGATCTCCCCTTCGGCAGTCAAGTTGAGTTACATCGACTCAATGAAAGGGAGTCCCGGAATGTTCCCCAAGGGCTGTTCGCTCTGAGCGATCAACCTCCACGGCGCCCCGCCTCCGGGAGAGCACCGTCGGACCGCCCGGCATTCCTTTGCCAGGATGGGCCGATGCCCATCACTTCTTCCCCCGACGTCCCCGAAGTGCTGGACCGCCGCGAGGGCCCGCACGGTGAGGTCGTCCTGCGCCGGCACGGGACGCTGCTGCAGATCATCGCGAACGGCTGCTTCCTGATGGACACCTCCGACGGGCGCTCGGAGCGGCGCCTGGTCGACGCGGCCGCCGAGGCGCTCACCGCCTCCGGCGGGCGGCCCGCGCCGCACCTGCTCATCGGCGGTCTCGGCGTCGGCTTCTCGCTCGCACACGCGGCCGCCGACCCGCGCTGGGGCCGGATCGCGGTCGTCGAGCGCGAGCGGGCCGTCATCGACTGGCACCGGGGCGGGCCCCTGGCGGAGCTGTCCGCCGAGGCGATGGCCGACCCCCGCACGGAGGTCGTCGAATCGGATCTGGTCCGTTACGTCAATGAGACTTCCGACACGTATGACGCGCTCTGCCTCGACATCGACAACGGCCCCGGCTGGACCGTCACCGAGGACAACGACGGGCTCTACGCGCCGGCCGGACTGGCGGGCTGCGCAAGGGTGTTGAGGCCCGGCGGGGTGCTCGCCGTGTGGTCCGCGCAGCCCTCTCCGGAATTCGAAGAAACCTTGCGTAATGCCGGGTTCCAGCAGGTGCGTACCGAAGAGATCCCCGTTGCCCGGGGCGTTCCGGACGTCGTCCACCTCGCCGCCGGGCCTGGATAGCAAAGCCGCGTCCGATCCCCGTACGCTGCTGCCCTGACGCGGTCTTTCAAGCGTCAATCGCAGTCATGCGCAGACGAGGGATCACCCCACTGATTCCGGTAAGCACACCTCAGGGGCGGGCGATGGAGCAGACACAGACCTCCCACAACGGCACGGCGACGGCGACCCAGGGCGCTCAGCGCCGGGTGCTGGTGGTCGAGGACGACCAGACGATCGTCGACGCCATCGCGACCCGCCTGCGCGCCGAGGGGTTCCTGGTGCAAACGGCGGGCGACGGGCCGGCCGCGGTCGACACCGCCGAGGCCTGGCAGCCCGACCTGCTGATCCTCGACATCATGCTGCCCGGCTTCGACGGCCTGGAGGTCTGCCGTCGTGTGCAGGCCCAGCGGCCGGTGCCGGTGCTGATGCTCACCGCGCGGGACGACGAGACGGACATGCTGGTCGGCCTCGGCGTGGGCGCCGACGACTACATGACCAAACCGTTCTCCATGCGCGAGCTGGCCGCGCGCGTGCACGTGCTGCTGCGCCGGGTGGAGCGGGCCGTGGTGGCCGCCTCCACGCCGCGCAGCGGCATCCTGCGCCTCGGCGAACTGGAGATCGACCACGCGCAGCGGCGGGTGCGGGTGCGCAGCGAGGACGTCCACCTCACGCCGACCGAGTTCGACCTGCTGGTCTGCCTGGCGAACACGCCCCGCGCGGTGCTCTCCCGCGAGCAGCTGCTGGCCGAGGTCTGGGACTGGGCGGACGCGTCCGGCACCCGGACCGTCGACAGCCACATCAAGGCACTGCGCCGCAAGATCGGCGCCGAGCGCATCCGCACGGTGCACGGCGTGGGGTACGCGCTGGAGACGCCGACGCCATGAGCCGAGGGCGGGATGCCGCACGGCGGAGCCCCGGCCCCCGGAGGACCGGGGAACCCTGGGGCGGCGTACGCCCGTTCTCGATCAAGACCAAGCTGGGCGCGCTGGTCGTCACGTCGGTGCTGATCACCACCGGTCTGTCGGTGATCGCGGTGCACACCAAGACGGAGCTGCGCTTCATCACGGTCTTCTCGATGATCGCCACACTGCTGATCACGCAGTTCGTGGCGCACTCGCTGACCGCGCCGCTGGACGAGATGAACGCGGTGGCCCGGTCCATCTCGCACGGCGACTACACCCGCCGGGTGCGCGAGAACCGCCGCGACGAGCTGGGCGACCTGGCCGTCACCATCAACCGCATGGCCGACGACCTGGAGGCCCAGGACCTCCAGCGCAAGGAGCTGGTCGCGAACGTCTCGCACGAGCTGCGCACCCCTATCGCGGGCCTGCGCGCGGTGCTGGAGAACATCGTCGACGGGGTCACCGAGGCCGATCCGGAGACGATGCGCACGGCGCTCGGTCAGACGGAGCGGCTCGGCCGGCTGGTGGAGACGCTGCTGGACCTCTCCCGCCTGGACAACGGCGTCGTACCGCTGCGCAAGCGGCGCTTCGAGGTGTGGCCGTACCTCTCGGGCGTACTGAAGGAGGCCAACATGGTCGCCTCCGCGCGCGCGGGCATCGCCTCCGGGTCCGGCAGTCACACCCGCACCGACGTGCACCTGGCGCTCGACGTGTTCCCGTCCGACCTCACCGTGCACGCCGATCCCGAGCGCATCCACCAGGTCGTCGCCAACCTCATCGACAACGCCGTGAAGCACAGTCCGCCGCACGGCCGGGTGACGGTCAGGGCGCGGCGCGGCGAGTTCCCCGAGTCGCTGGAGCTCGAGGTCCTCGACGAGGGACCGGGCATTCCGCGCTCGGAGTGGCGCCGGGTGTTCGAGCGGTTCAACCGGGGCTCGGTGTCCCGGCCGCACGGTCCGGGCAGTGACGGCGGCACCGGGCTGGGCCTGGCGATCGCGCGCTGGGCGGTGGATCTGCACGGCGGCCGGATCGGCGTGGCCGAATCCGAGCGGGGCTGCCGGATTCTCATCACTCTTCCGGGCCTGCCGACGGCTCCGAGTTGACGTAGGGTTCGAAGCGGAGCGCCAAGATCCACTGGTGTCCGCGCTGACGGACACGTGTGATCAGGCACAGGCCCGCGTTTTCCCGGCGCCGGGTCGCGGCCGCCCCTTCCCTCACGCAACGGAACCTCGCTTGTTTCCCGCCATTTCCAGCGCCGAAACGCAGTCTGCGATGTGACTTACGCGACGATGAACGGGCCCGGTCTGACCTTCCGGGTCGGGGAGGCGTAGCCTTGATTCCCGCTGTCCACCATCTTGTGAAGCGGAAGAGGGCGGTTCTCGCCGTGTCGCCACAGTCCCCCAGTAACTCGAGCATCTCGACCGACACCGACCAAGCGGGCAACGCGGGCAAGAACCCCGCGGCCGCCTTCGGTGCCAACGAATGGCTCGTCGACGAGATCTATCAGCAGTACCTCCAGGACCCGAACTCCGTGGACCGAGCCTGGTGGGACTTCTTCGCCGACTACAAGCCCGGAGCGGCCGCTGCCCAGTCCGCCTCCGGCACCGCGGCCACGGACTCCGGCAGCGCCCCCCAGGCCTCCTCCGCGCCGCAGGCGCAGGCGCCCGCCCCGGCCCAGCCGAAGGCGGCGCCCCAGCAGGCCGCGCCCGCGAAGCCGGCCGCGCAGCCCGCCGCTGCTGCGCCCCGCGGCTCCGGCCGCCCCGGCCGCGCAGCCCGCCGCCCCGGCCAAGCCCGCCGCCGCCAAGCCGCAGGCCAAGGCCGCCGCGCCCGCCAAGGACGCCGGCTCGGCGCCCGAGGGTCCGGAGACGGTGACCCTGCGCGGCCCCGCCGCCGCGGTCGCGAAGAACATGAACGCCTCGCTGGAGCTGCCCACGGCCACGTCCGTGCGCGCGGTCCCGGTGAAGCTGCTGTTCGACAACCGCATCGTCATCAACAACCACCTCAAGCGCGCCCGGGGCGGGAAGATCTCCTTCACGCACCTGATCGGCTACGCGATGGTGCAGGCCATCAAGGCCATGCCGGCGATGAACCACTCGTTCGGCGAGAAGGACGGCAAGCCGACTCTCATCAAGCCGGCGCACGTCAACCTCGGCCTCGCCATCGACCTGGTCAAGCCCAACGGCGACCGCCAGCTGGTCGTCGCGGCGATCAAGAAGGCCGAGACCATGAACTTCTTCGAGTTCTGGCAGGCCTACGAGGACATCGTCCGCCGCGCCCGCGACGGCAAGCTGACGATGGACGACTTCTCCGGCGTCACGGTCTCGCTGACCAACCCCGGCGGCCTCGGCACCGTCCACTCCGTGCCGCGCCTGATGCCCGGCCAGTCGGTGATCATGGGCGTCGGCTCCATGGACTACCCGGCGGAGTTCCAGGGCACCTCCCAGGACACCCTGAACAAGCTCGGCATCTCGAAGGTCATGACGCTCACGTCGACCTACGACCACCGGGTCATCCAGGGCGCCGCCTCCGGCGAGTTCCTGCGCCAGGTCGCCAACCTGCTCCTGGGCGAGAACGGCTTCTACGACGAGATCTTCAAGGCGCTGCGCATCCCCTACGAGCCGGTCCGCTGGCTCAAGGACATCGACGCCTCGCACGACGACGACGTCACCAAGGCCGCCCGCGTCTTCGAGCTGATCCACTCCTACCGGGTCCGGGGCCACGTCATGGCCGACACCGACCCGCTGGAGTACCAGCAGCGCAAGCACCCCGACCTGGACATCACCGAGCACGGGCTCACCCTGTGGGACCTGGAGCGCGAGTTCGCGGTCGGCGGCTTCGCCGGCAAGTCCCTGATGAAGCTGCGCGACATCCTCGGCGTGCTGCGCGACTCGTACTGCCGCACCACCGGCGTCGAGTTCATGCACATCCAGGACCCGAAGCAGCGCAAGTGGATCCAGGACCGCATCGAGCGCTCGCACACCAAGCCGGAGCGCGAGGAGCAGCTGCGCATCCTGCGCCGCCTGAACGCCGCCGAGGCGTTCGAGACGTTCCTCCAGACCAAGTACGTCGGCCAGAAGCGGTTCTCCCTGGAGGGCGGCGAGTCCGTCATCCCGCTGCTGGACGCGGTCATCGACTCGGCGGCCGAGTCCCGCCTGGACGAGGTCGTCATCGGCATGGCCCACCGCGGCCGGCTGAACGTGCTGGCCAACGTGGTCGGCAAGTCGTACGCGCAGATCTTCCGCGAGTTCGAGGGCAACCTCGACCCGAAGTCGATGCACGGCTCCGGCGACGTGAAGTACCACCTGGGCGCCGAGGGCACCTTCACGGGCCTCGACGGCGAGCAGATCAAGGTCTCGCTGGTCGCCAACCCCTCGCACCTGGAGGCGGTCGACCCGGTCCTGGAGGGCGTCTCGCGCGCCAAGCAGGACATCATCAACAAGGGCGGCACGGACTTCACCGTCCTGCCGGTGGCGATCCACGGCGACGCGGCCTTCGCGGGCCAGGGCGTGGTGGCCGAGACCCTGAACATGTCGCAGCTGCGCGGCTACCGCACCGGCGGCACGGTCCACGTCGTCATCAACAACCAGGTCGGCTTCACCGCCGCCCCGGAGTCCTCGCGCTCCTCGATGTACGCCACCGACGTGGCCCGCATGATCGAGGCCCCGATCTTCCACGTGAACGGCGACGACCCGGAGGCCGTGGTCCGCGTCGCGCGGCTCGCCTTCGAGTTCCGCCAGGCGTTCAACAAGGACGTGGTGATCGACCTCATCTGCTACCGCCGCCGCGGTCACAACGAGTCGGACAACCCGGCCTTCACCCAGCCGCTGATGTACGACCTGATCGACAAGAAGCGCTCGGTGCGCAAGCTCTACACCGAGTCCCTCATCGGTCGCGGCGACATCACCCTTGAGGAGGCCGAGCAGGCGCTCCAGGACTACCAGGGCCAGCTGGAGAAGGTCTTCACCGAGGTCCGCGAGGCCGTCTCCCAGCCGTCCGCCGCGGAGCCCTCGGACCCGCAGGCCGAGTTCCCGGTCGCCGTGAACACCGCGATCAGCGCCGAGACGGTCAAGCGGATCGCCGAGTCCCAGGTCAACATCCCCGACCACGTCACCATCCACCCGCGCCTGCTGCCGCAGCTGCAGCGCCGCGCGGCGATGGTCGAGGACGGCACGATCGACTGGGGCATGGGCGAGACCCTCGCCGTCGGCTCCCTCCTCCTGGAGGGCGTCCCGGTCCGGCTGTCCGGCCAGGACTCGCAGCGCGGCACCTTCGGCCAGCGCCACGCGGTGGTCATCGACCGCGAGACGGGCGACGAGTTCACGCCGCTGCTGTACCTGTCCGAGGACCAGGCCCGGTACAACGTCTACAACTCGCTGCTCTCCGAGTACGCCGTGATGGGCTTCGAGTACGGCTACTCGCTGGCCCGCCCGGACGCGCTGGTGATGTGGGAGGCGCAGTTCGGCGACTTCGTCAACGGCGCGCAGACGGTCGTGGACGAGTTCATCTCGTCGGCCGAGCAGAAGTGGAACCAGACCTCCGGCGTCACCCTCCTGCTGCCGCACGGCTACGAGGGCCAGGGCCCGGACCACTCCTCGGCCCGTATCGAGCGCTTCCTCCAGCTCTGCGCGCAGAACAACATGACGGTCGCGATGCCGACCCTGCCGTCGAACTACTTCCACCTCCTGCGGTGGCAGGTGCACAACCCGCACCACAAGCCGCTGGTGGTCTTCACCCCGAAGTCGATGCTGCGCCTGAAGGCCGCGTCCTCGAAGGCGGAGGAGTTCACGACGGGCCAGTTCCGCCCGGTCATCGGCGACGACTCGGTCGACCCGGCCGCCGTCAAGAAGGTCGTCTTCACCGCCGGCAAGGTCTACTACGACCTCGACGCCGAGCGGAAGAAGCGCGGCCTCACGGACACGGCCATCATCCGCATCGAGCGCCTGTACCCGCTGCCGGGTGCCGAGCTCCAGGCGGAGATCGCCAAGTACCCGAACGCCGAGAAGTACCTGTGGGCCCAGGAGGAGCCGGCGAACCAGGGCGCCTGGCCGTTCATCGCGCTCAACCTGATCGACCACCTGGACCTGGCGGTCGGCGCCGACGTCCCGCACGGCGAGCGCCTGCGCCGCATCTCGCGGCCGCACGGCTCGTCCCCGGCCGTCGGCTCCGCCAAGCGGCACCAGGCGGAGCAGGAGCAGCTGGTGCGTGAGGTGTTCGAGGCCTGAGGCCTCGCACCCGACTGACCGTTCAGGCCTGATCGAGGGGGCCGGTCCCGGGAACGGGGCCGGCCCCCTCGGGGCTCTGCGGGGCAGATCGGCCGCGGGTCAGATCGGCTGCGGTTCGAAATCCCAGTAGGGGTGCCGCCGTTCCTGAATCTCCCGGATCTGCGGATGCCCCTCGCCGAACAGCGCGGTGAGCCGGGTGCCCACGTCCCGGCGCAGCGCCTCGGCCTCCTCGTCTTCTCCCGTTTCGGCGAGGTCCAGGGCCAGCCCTGCGCGGAGGCTGACGGTGAGGATGTGGTTCTCGCCGAGGGCTCGGGCGGAGCGGGCGCAGGTGTCCCGGCCCAGGACGGCCGCGGCCTCCTTCTCACCGGCGCCGACCAGCGCAGCCACCTCGTTCTTGGCTGAGCCGACGGACCACGGGTGGTCCCGGCCCACCGCCTTCTCCATCTGCGCCGTGCACTGCCGGGACAGCTCGAGCGCACCACGCGTGTCGCCCGTCTCGCGCATGATCACCGCCACGTTGTCCCGGGCTCCTACGGTGTACGGGTGGTCCTCGCCGAGCTGCGCCGCGTAGTGCGCGGCGGTTACCTCGGCCAGGGCCCGCGCCTCCTGTGTCTCCCCCAGCTGGCGCAGCAGCATCGCGTAGTCGCAGGAGACCAGGAGTGTCTCGGGGTGCAGGGCACCGCGGCGGCGCAGCAGCTTGCGCCGCACGCCGCGCATCATGGCGTGGGCGAAGTGCAGGTCGCCGACCCGGCGGGCGCACAGGGCAAGGTTGTGTTCGGCCTGCACGGTCTGGCTGTGGTTGCGGTCGAGCACCTGGCTGTGCAGCCGGGAGTTGTGGCCCTGGATCTCCAGCGCCTCGCGGTAGTTGCCGAGCAGGCGCAGCATCCAGGCGGTGCGCAGGGCCGAGTTGAGGGTGAGGGCGTCCTTGCCGCCGAGGAGTGCCACCCGGGCCTCGAAGATCCGGCGGTGCAGAGCGAGCGACTCGGCGTAGTGGCCCTGGAGACCAAGGGCCATCGCCAGGTTACTGCGGACGGTGAGGGTGCGCGGGACCTGTTCGCCGCCCAGCTCGACGGCCGCGGTCTCGGCCGCCTCCTCGAACAGCGTGCGGGCCTCCGTGTACCGGCCGAGAGCCATGAGGGTGCCGCCGAGGCCGTCCTTGGCGCGGATCATCTCGATGGGACGGACGCCGCTCGCGGCCCGCAGCCTCCGGACCGTCTCGCGTCCGGTCGTCTCTGCCTCGGCGTACCGGCCGAGCCTGCGCTGCATGTTGGCGAGTTGGTGGACGGCGACCAGGACAGCCCTGTCGGTGTCCGCGGAGGTCTGCTGCCACTGATTCACGGCGCGCTGACTCAGCCGCCTGCCCTCGTCGTACTCGCCGCGCATTCGGAGGTACTCGATGCAGTTGAGGACGAGGTCCCGCACGTCCTCGTCGTCCGAGTCGAGGGCACCAGAGGGCCCCAGGTGCGGGATGAGCGCGGCATAGCGGGCCCAGTTGCCCGGCGTGGAGGAGTCGCGGGGGTCGGCGGAGACCAGGAGACGGCGGGCGGCGGCGAAGTGGCGGGCGGCGTCATCGGGCGACTGGACGTGGCGCACGAAGCGGTGGAAGAGCCGGTGCATGCGCAGCGTGCCGACGGTCTGAGTGTCCAGTCGCGGTCCCTGTTCGTACTCGATGCGCATCGAGGTGATCTCGGAGAGCTTGCGCAGGGCGGAGTTCCAGCTGCTGGGCTCGGCGACCAGGTCCACCAGCTCGGGTGGCAGGTCGGTGTGCCGGGCGGTCTGCAGCAGCCGTACCGGGACCACCTCGGGCGAGAAGCAGACCAGCAGGTTGAGCAGGTGCCAGGCGGGCTCGAAGCCCTCGCGCAGGGTGTTGAGAAGCTTGGCCCAGGCCACCTGGAAGCTCTCCGGGTACTCCCGGGACGCCATCACGCCGAAGCGGTCGGGACGGCCTTCGCGGATGTCCTGCACGTACTCGTCGACGGACATGGTGGGATTGGTGTCGAGCCACGCGGCTGTCTGGTCGAGCAGCAGCGGGACGTCCTCGACGGCGTCGGCGAGCCGGTCGGCCTGCCCGGCGTCGAGCCGCTCGGCGCGCCGGCCCACGAACGCGACGCTCTCCCGGCGGGCGAAGCCCGCGACCGGCAGGGTCTCCCCCTGCGCCGCCCATTCGCCGCGGTGGGTGGTGACCAGGACGTGTCCGCGTCCCTCGTCGGGGATGAGGTCGATCACCTTGTCCGGGTCGCGCGCGCCGTCCAGCACCAGTAGCCAGGGGCGGGCGGTGCGGCCGAGCTCGCGGCGGACGGCCTTGATGGTGGCCGCCAGGTCTCCGCCGTCCCGGACGTCCATCTCGGGCGCCAGGTCGGCGAACTGCTGGCGGGCGGTGACGCGCTGCGCGGCGGTGATCCACCAGACGATGTCGTACTCGCCGGCGAACCGGTGGGCGTACTCCAGCGCCAGCTGTGTCTTGCCCACGCCTCCGGGCCCCCGCAGGGCCAGGGTGGCTCCCTCGGACCCGACCCCGACGAGAGCCTCGTACATCTGCTCCAGGAGTTCAGTGCGGCCGATGAACCGGCGGTTGCGGCGCGGGACGCGCCAGACCTCCGGGGGATCGTCCGGGAAACGTGGGCCGCGCCGCAGGTCGATCCCAGTGCTGGGGGCCGGGACCGCCGCGCACTCCAGGACGCGGATGCGGGCCAGCTCAGGGCGCAGGCCACGCAGATCGACCGGCGCGAGCGGGGCGACTTCCGCG
This sequence comes from Streptomyces sp. M92, assembly GCF_028473745.1. NCBI lineage: Bacteria > Bacillati > Actinomycetota > Actinomycetes > Kitasatosporales > Streptomycetaceae > Streptomyces > Streptomyces sp. M92. The sequence continues at coordinate 3,154,236 of NZ_CP101137.1, read as the reverse complement.
GGCAGCGGCTGCGCCGTGACGCTCACTGCGGCTATGCGTTCGCGGAAGCCGGGCAGCACCTCGCGCAGCACCGACGCCCATGCCTCGAACCGCTCGGCTCCCAGCCGCTCGTACCAGTCGTCGATGACGAGCAGGATGCGTCCCGGCGCGCCGAGCAGATCGGTCAGGGCGTGCGCGGCGGGCGGCCGGCGCAGCGGGTTCCACCGCACCAAGGTGGTGGTGCGGCCGGCGGCGCGGACCTGGTGGTCGATCCACTTGGCCCAGGACTCGCTCTGCCCGGCGAAGACCACCGTGACGTGTACCGGCTCCGTCACCATCTCGCTGTCCCCTCGGCCGACCTGGTCACGACTGAGCACAGGTTAGTCAATTGTGCGTCAAAGAAGCCTGATTCGCGCCGAGTTGAGTGTGACGTTCAGCTCACATGGCAACACGTACGGTGCCTTCGAGTCGGCGCGCGACATGCCGGATCAGCCGCTCCAGATCGGCGCAGTACACGCTCGGGTGATCGAATCGCGGGCCAGGCGCGTACCGGTGCACGTAGTTGCCGCCCCCGCACACCCGGCCGACCGGGCAGGCCCGGCACTCCTCTCCCAGGGCCCGCTCGCCCGACTGGCGGGCCGCGATCCCCGGGTGGCGCAGGGCCGTGTCGAAGGAGTGCCGGAAGACGTCGAGCCCGGTCTCGGCGGCGCCCCGGTAGGCGGTTCTGAGCGAATCAACCTGCTCAATCGCGCCGTCCGTCTCGACGACGACGGCGGCCACCGGCGACAGCCCCACGGCCTCGGCCCGACTGGGTGCCCCCAGCAGCAGGGCGACGATCTCCTGGAAGAGGCGCACTCGGGTGCGCAGCCGGCCCGCGTCCCACCAGGCATCGAAGACCGTGGCCAGCCAGTCCCCGTACGGCGTGGCCACGGGCCGGTGCCTGCCGGGCGGCCCGCCGACGAGGCCTGGCGGCGGATTGCCCCAGTTGGCGTGCGGCAGGAGGAGGTCCAGGCGGGGCGGGGCCAGCTCCAGAAGCGAGTGGTAGACGTCCAGCGGATCGGCGGCGAGATCGACGGTGCACAGGATTCCGGCGTACGCCTGCGGGTGCGCGGCGAGCCGGCGGGCGGCCGCGAGGGCGGCGGGCCAGGCGGGCCGGCCCGCGTGATCGACGCGGCGCGCGTTGTGGGCGGCACGTCCGCCGTCGAGGCTGAGGCCGACCCGGATGCCGTCCTCGGTGAGCTGCCGCAGGCCGCGTTCGGTGAGGCGGGTGCCGTTGGTCTGCACGGTGGCGGTGATCCGGCAGCCCTCGGGGACGGCCCGGCGCACGGCGCGGACGTACTCCCGCACGGGGGCGGGGCCGGCGAGGAGAGGTTCGCCGCCGTGCAGTTCGACGCGGATGTGGTCGAGGCCGTGGGCGGCGACGTGCTCGGCGACACGGGCCGCAGTGTGCTCCATGACGCGAGCGCCGACCCGGGCCGGGCGGTCCCGCCAGCCGTCGTCCCGGCCGCGGTAGAGGTAGCAGTAGGTGCAGTCGAGGTTGCAGCGGCCGTGGACCTTGAGGACGAACTGCCGCAGCGGCGTGGGCACGTGCTCCCGGCCGTCGGGCCGCGGCGCGGGCCGGCACGCGGTCGGCCGACGGTGGGCCGTCACGGGGCGTCCTCGTAGTAGGCGACGACGGTGTTCTCCCCGTCGCGGGCGCGAAGTTCGGTGAGGATCGCGGCCAACACCGGATGGTCGGAGCGGGCGGGCCGGTGGAGTTCGGGCAGGGGTGTCTCCGCCTCGTCGGTGGGGTGGGTCACGCGTCGGCCGTTCCGGAAGTGAGGCGCGCGAGGCCCGAGCGGAGCTCCCTGGCGAGCTCGGGGTCCGAGGTAAGGCGCAGAGCCTCCCGGTAGTCGGCGAGGGCGCTGCGGAAGCGGCCGAGCCGTTCCCGGAGGCTGGCCCGCCCCTGCAGGGACAGGGCCAGGACGTCCCGCGCGGCCGCGCCCCCCTCCCGGGCGTGCTCGACACCGCGGGTGAAGTACTCCACGGCCTTCTCGGCGTGGTCGGAGGTACCCAGCCGTTCGTACAGCGTCTCGGCGACGGTGCCGCGATGGATCAGGAACAGCGCCTGGAGCGGTGGCTCTTCGGAACCGCGGACCGCCTCGCCCAGCAGCCAGTCAGCCTCGTACAGGTCGGAAAGCACGTGCGCGACTTCGAAGCGCGCGAAGTGGGCCCCGGCGAGCCGATACCGGCGGTGGGGAAGGTCGGGATCGTCGGGAAGGGTCCCTTCGACGGCCCGCCGGAGCAGGTCCACGGCCCGGTGGACGTCCTGCGGAGCGCCGTGGCGGCCGGCCCGCTCACTCAGGGCCACCCCGCAGTCGGTGAGTACGGCGGGCAGCCGTGGGTCGTCCTCTCGCAGCAGCCGTACCACCGCCTCCCACGTGTCGACGGCCAGGTCGAGCGAGACGGGGGCGCCGGTGCGTTCGTAGCTCTCCCAATGCACGTTACCGGCGCGGGTACGGCACTCGACACGCAGGTCCTCGTCGTCACCTGCGGCTTCCTCGGCCCGTTCCAGCGCGTGGACGATCAGGGAGTGGTCGCGGTCGTCGTCCGTCCCAGCGAGGTCCACGGCGGACGCCACGTCCAGCCAGGCCCGGCAGCGCCCGGTGTTCGGAAGGTCGTTGTCCTCCCGCAGCACGGCCATGAAGTCCTCGATGGCCGAAGCAGCCGCGTCACGGCCGCGGTCCGTCTCGCCGGCGGAGGAGGCGACGGCGCCCTGCCCGGCGAGGTGCTCGGCCAGTTCCAGCCAGACCCGTCCCCGTTCGACGCGGACGCGGTCGGAGCCGCGCACTTCGATCGCCGTGGTGGCGGCGTCGACGGCGCGGTACAGATGGGCGACGTACCACTCCTCCGGGTCCGCGGCGGCCGCATAGGGGCCGTCGGGCCCGGTCCGGCTCGCGCCCGCCAGCCCGATGAGGCGGCGCAGGTGCAGCAGGGCGCTCCCGGCGAAGTGTCGCAGGCCGGCACTCTCGCTCTCCATGGCCAGGACGGCGGCGAAGTCACGGTCGGCCAGGTACAGCAGGACCGCCCGGGCGAACTCGACGGCGTCGTACTCGCTCTGCGACGCGGCGCCAGCCGCCCAGTCCCGCAGGTCGTCAGTGACCCCGGGGAAGCCGATGCCCTCTTCCTGCAACGCGGAAGCCTGGTCCCCGCAGATCACGCCTCGGATGAACCGTCCGTGCCCGGTGATGCCCCGCAGGTCCGCGACCGCCTCCCAGGCCTCCCGCAGGTCGCCGCCGTCCGCACCCACACGCCACCGGTCCATCAGGCACTCCGCCAGCAACTCGGCGGCCGCCACACGCCGCTCGCCCGCGCGGGCCACCGTGAGCACCTGACGCAGACCACCGACGGCGGCGTCGAGATCACAGGTCTGCCCCTCCGCCCGGAAGCGGGCGTGGGCCTCCCGGGCCCGTTCCAGCAGCACACCCGCGTCGGCCTCGGGGCCGACGGCCGTCCTCGGCATCCGGGCGCCGAGCTCGCGCAACACCTCCGCCGACACCTCGGCGAAGGCGCGCAGGCCGGGTGGTTCCGCGGTGCCGGGACCGGTCACCGAACCGGTGACAGGGACCCCGAGGGGGTCGGTCGCGGGGACCAGCTGCTCTCCTGGAGTGACCGCACCGCGCAGGAACGCCCCCGCCAGGGCGGGGAAGTTGCGCACGCTGCGGCCGAAGCGGCGCTCCACGTACGCGGAGCAGTGCTTGAACAGCAGCTCGACGTCCTCGACGGTCAGCCGGGACCGCAGTTCCGTGGCGACGCCCGGCAGGAAGCGGTACCGCACCGTCTGCGGATCGTCCGTGTCCGGCTCACGGCGCACCAGCCCGCCCAGGAGCACCTCCGAAAGGACCTCGGGTCCGCTCCCGGCGAGCATCGCGTGCTGGACCAGCTGCATCACCGGCAACTCGAGGGGCACCGCCGACAGGTACACCGCGAGGCGGCGCGCCTCCGGCGAGGCGGGGCGCAGGAAGGTCCGGACCCGCTCGGCACCGCCGATCTCCTCGGCCGCGCGCACGGGCGCCGAGGAGGCGGGGTGGTCGGCGCGCACCCAGCCCGCGGCGGCGGCCAGCGACTGCCCGGTGGCACCGGACACCAGCCGAGCCCAGCCCTCCACCGAGGGGCGGCGCAGCGCCAGCACGGGCACGGGCAGCGCACCGTCGTCGACCGGGCCCCGGTCGGGGCGGAACTCCAGCGCGCCGGCCGGGCCCTCACGGCGGTGCAGCGTCCCGCGCCGGGCCGGCAGATGGGTACGGGCCCACATGCGCTGGGGCAGGGGCTGGGCCACGGCGACCGGGGCCGTGGCCGCCCAGCGGTGCAGCAGCCGCTGCATGCGGCCGCTGCGCCACATGGGTCCGGCGCAGTCGCTGAGCACCAGGGTCACGCGTCGGCCGGTCGGATCGCTGAGCTGCTCGGGCGCGCGCAGCAGGCCGCCCGTCCTCGGATAGGAGGAACAGCCGGGCCGGCCGCCGAGGCCTTCGTGAAGGTACTGCACCTGCAGCTCACGGAAGGCGCCAGCCCGGGCGCAGACCTGGCGCAACTCGTCCAGGGCCTGCTGCCAGACCACGGTGGAGGTCGACACGTCCATCAGGAGCAGCAACCGGGCCTCGCGGCGCCGGTCGGTGCGCAGCACGGGCAGCACGAGGCCGGACTCCGCGGCCCGTTCGGCGGTGGCCCGTTCGTCCAGGGTGCGCGGGACCGGACGTACGGGGGCGCGGTAGCGCTGCAGCGGGCGCAGGCCCCGCTGCAGGGCGAGGGGTTCGGGCAGGGCGGGGGCGGCCGGGACCCGCACGGGCGCCGGCCTGTCGCCGGTACCGCCCCCGCCGCTCACTGGGCCGTCGGAGCCGGGGGCGAACAGCCAGCCGCCCTCGCCGGGAGGGGTCTCGCCCCGGTCCGCGGACTGCGCGCTTCCCGGAGGCGTCGGGGACACGGCGGGCGGCTCACCGGGCGGTGCCTCCGGGCCGCCTCCGGTGCGGGGTGCCTCTTCGGCCGCCGGTGAGGCGGGGGCGGGCAGCCAGCGGGCCAGCCACAGGGCGTCCGCGAGTTCCTCGACGCCCGGCCCGATCCCCGCGTACCGCATCCGCGCGACCAACCCGGCAAGCGCGGGCGCGGCACCGTCGGCCGCGGTCGGGGCTTCCTGGGCGGCCATCGGTTACCGCGGCCCGCGGTCCAGGGGCTGCATCAGGAGGTCCGAGATCTCCTCGCGCCGGTGTGCGGCGTCGCGGGCGGCGTACTGGGCGAGGAAGATCGCGTTGAGCAGCTGGTCGGTGGGCCGTAGCGCACCGTCCGTCTCGGCGCGGGCGAACCGGTCCACGATGTCGTGGTTGTCGTCGTAGGCCCCCTGGCCGAAATGTGCCTGCACCAGAGCGGCGAGGCGTTCGTCGCGCGGGGCCCTGAGGTCCAGCGGGATGCAGCGGCGCAGCAGCGGGGCGGGGAACTCGCGCTCACGGTTACTGGTCATCACGACGAAGGGGAAGGCCCGGCACTGCACCCGGCCCTCCGCGACCGCGACCCGCCTGCCGTCGTCGGTGAGGACCTCGACGACCGGGGTGCGGTCGGCGATCCGCTCGAGCTCGGGGATGGCGAAGGCACCCTCCTCCAGCACGTTGAGCAGGTCGTTGGGCAGGTCGATGTCGCTCTTGTCCAGCTCGTCGATGAGCAGCACGCGGGGCCGGTCGGCGGCGAGCAGCGCGGTGCCGAGCGGGCCGAGTTTGATGTACCTGCCGATGTCAGGGGCCCCCTGGCCGTCGGGCAGCTGGGCGTCCTGGAGACGGCCGATGGCGTCGTACGTGTAGAGCCCGTCGCGCAGTTCGCTGCGGGACACGACCGGCCATTCCAGGACTCGGCCGAGGCCGAGTTCGTAGGCGATGGAGTGGGCCAGCGTCGACTTGCCCACGCCCGGTTCGCCGGTGACGAGCAGGGGGCGGCGCAGATAGAGGGAGGCATTGACCAGTTCGAGGGTGCCGGGGTCCTGGATGGGCAGCGGGACGGTGCGTGCGCCGAGCCTGCGCCGGGTGGAGGAGCCGAGATCCGGTACGTCGTAGTCCACGGCCGGGGTGTCGAAGGCCCGCCACGGGGGCGGGGCGGGCAGCTGCCCGATCCGTTCGGGGTCCGGCTGCCCGGTGCCCCGGTAGATGAACCACTCGCTCATGCGGTGCTCCTCGTCGACGGTCGGCGGTTGTCCACGGCCTGGCCGACGAGGGCGTTGTGCACCCACAACGGGCCCCTGGAAATGTACCCGTGTGCCTCCCCTGAACCGTCGTGTTCCGGCCAATGACGGCCGCCCACGCGGCGCCCGCCGGGCGCGTACCGGGGTGCACGGGCGGCGCTCACAGGGGCGCGTCCAGCGTTCCGCCCTCTTCGGAGGGCAGGGGGCGGCGCGGGTCGTCGTACAGAAGGGCCATCGGCTCGGCCCAGGCGCGGTCGTTCCGCAGCTCGCTGATCTCCTGGCGGACGTGGCGTATCCGGTCCGGCAGTTCGGCGAGGGAGCCGAGCGTGGTGAGGAGTTCCTCCGCCCTGGCGTAGAGGGTGTCACACGACTCGGGGCAGACCGGGGAGGAGTGGCCGTCGACGTGCCACAGGGCGATGCCGTGCCCGCTCTCCAGGGCGAGCCTCATGGCGGTGCGTCCGGGGTCGCGGCCGACCGGGCGGCACATGACCGGTATGCGGTCGAAGGCGGCGTGGCGGTAACCGTGGGCACCGGGGAAGCCGCCCTGCCCCGGGGTGCGCCAGCCGTTGAAGCGCCGCTGGGAGGACATGGCCTCCCAGCGTTCGGTCCAGAGTTTGTCCGGATCTCCCCGGCGCTCGAGGGCGCGCAGCACTACGCGGCGGCGCGCCCCCAGGTGCCCGGCGTCGTTGAGTTCGGCTATGTCGTCGAACCGCCAGCGGTGCACGGCGGTGTCGAAGTGCTCGACCGGGAGGGCGACTTCGAGAGGCACCGGCCGAGCCTCCTGGTCTTTGGCCCGCAGCAGCCGGCCCAGCGGCCCTCGCAGCGCCTGGACGAGGCCGGCGGGGTCGTGTCCGTGGACCGAGCCGTCCACCTCGTGGAGTTCGGGTTCACCTTGGCCGTCGTCGTACCAGATCTGCCAGAAGAACCGGGTGGGCCTCGTGCCGATCACCGGGTCGAGCAGGACGGCGACGGTCGCCCCCTCGCCCGGCCCGGGGTAGGGGATCACGACGCGTTCCGGCGCGGTCTCGGGGGGCGGGCGCAGCCCTTCGGGGAGACCCACGTCGTGGACCAGGTCGTGCAGGGGCCGTCGCGGTTCACGGCGCAGTCGCCGCTCGATCCACCGGCCGAGGGCGGTCGCGTCGCCGCCGCGGGAGGCCGTGTACAGCTCGATGCACCTCAGGTAGCGCAGGAAAGTCAGGGCCTCCAGCGGGCGGGCGCCCTCGTAGAGCAGGCCCGTGCCGTCCCGCCAGGTGAGCAGTTCGGGGGTGGCTCCCGGCCAGGTGTTGCGGCTGCGCGCCTTCTTGGCGAGCAGTTCGACGGTGGGCGCGTCCGGCGGCGGCGGCAGTTCGGCGAGCAGGCGCAGCGCGTCCCGGCGGTCGGCGGGGGTCCACTGCTCGCCGGTGCCGGCCGGGGGCCCGCCCTGGAGATCTATCCAGTTGTCCCCGGCCGGGGACTGCGGCTCGTCCCCGTGCCAGCGGTCGTGCTCGGCCAGCAGCGTGCGGTACGCCGGTCCGAAGCGCCGCAAGGCGGAGATGGCGACGGCCTTGCCGCCGTCCTGCTGCTTGCGGCGCGACTTGACCAACCCGATCACGGCTCCCGTCTCGGGGTCGACGAGGGGGCCGCCGGAGACTCCGCCGGGGAAGTCGATGTCGGGCTTGATGATCAGTCCGTGCCGGTCCTCGTGCCCGTTGATCTCGGCGTCGACGATCCGGAAGTGCGTCTCGGGCGGTCCCGGGTGGTACCCGCACACCTTGAGTGCGCCGGAGTGGAGCACGGCCCGGTCGGCGAGCCACACGCACTCGTGCCGGTACTCCTCGGGCTCCCCCGCCAGCCGCACCAGGGCCAGGTCCTCCTCCAGGGGAACGGTCTGGCGGCGCGGGTCGGTCAGCAGCCACTGTTCCAGACGGGCCTCGGCGTCGACCCCCTCGCCGCGCACCCTGAAGACGGCGCCGGGGTCCGCCGCGAGGTGCGGGCGCAGCACGTGGGCGGCGGTGAGGACTCGTCCCGGCGCGACGAAGAAGCCGCTGCCCCACATCGGCGCACCGTCGCCCCGGGCGGGCAGCAGGTGAACGGTGGCGGCGCGGGCGAGTTCGTAGAGGCGGTCCTTCCCCTCACCCATGCCTGTCACTCGTGCGGGGCCGGCACCCGCGCGCCCGCCGGGCCGCCGGGCCGGTCGAACTGCCAGGTGAGCGTCACCTCGAGCGACGCCTTGGTCTCGCCCCGGGCGAGCACCGCCAAGGCCAGTCCCTCCTTGGCCGTCAGCTCCACGCCGAAGGTGATGGCGGCCTCGCTGGGCCCGGCCGCGCGGGCCGCGCTCAGCACCGAGGACCCGACCCCAGTTATCAGCTCCTGGAGCCGCTCGACCTTGGCGACGGCGGTCTCGGTGAAACCGACGTCCTCCTGGTCGTCGTACCCGTCCGCCTCGCTGATCCGGGCGGTGATCACCGTCCCGTCCGGCAGCTGCACGTCCTGGATGTGGCTCATTCCGCTCCCCCGTCGAGCCCGCCCCGCCCCAACCGGGCACAGGCACCGGTCACTTGATCCCCATGAGGCTAATACCCACCGCGGCGGCCCGCGACCCCCACCCGCGATCGGGGAGGAGTGACCGAGCCGTACGGACTACCCTGGACGAGTAACGCCGTGGGCCCGTCCCACCCGCATCAGGAGCATGAGTTGTACTTCACTGACCGTGGCATCGAGGAGCTGGAGAAGCGGCGCGGCGAGGAGGAGGTCACCTTCGAGTGGCTCGCCGAGCAGCTGCGGACCTTCGTCGACCTGAACCCGGACTTCGAGGTGCCGGTGGAGCGGCTGGCCACATGGCTGGCGCGGCTGGACGACGAGGACGAGGACGAGTAGGCACGAACAGCCCGTACGGGGCGACGGCGCCCCGGGGTGCCGTCAGGAGCGCTTGGAGAGGCCGTACGCCGTCCCGAGCGCCCCGTGCGCGAGCAGCAGTGCCCCTGCGGTGGTCCAGCCGCCGCTGCGGCGCCGCAGGCCCCAGAAGGTGAGCGGCAGACCGGCCGCCATCTGTGCCAGGGCGAGGGCGCGGGCCCCGGGGCCGCCCACCCAGGGCATCCAGGCGGCGAGGCGGCTCTCGTCGGCGGTCGGGCGGCGTCCGGGGGCCTCGGTCCACCGGGAGCCGGGCAGGGCGCCGGCGACCGGTCCGAGGCGGTCCGCGCCTTCGCCGGGGCCGAGTCCGGCGGGGAGGGTGATCCCCGCGCGGGTGAGCACCGCCAGCAGTCCCCGCAGCCTGGCGAGCGCGTCGGCCTCGCGGTCCGGGCGGGTCAGCCCGTCCAGCGCCTGGAGGTCCAGCACGGGGTCCAACCCGAGCCGGGCGGCGAACGTGCGCATGGCCTCGTCCTCGCCGGCCGGGGTGCCGTCCGCGAGCCACACGTAGCCGACGGGGCGGCGGAAGCCCGACGCCAGGGTGTAGCCGGCCCGGTCGGCGTCCCACCACAGGGCCAGTACGGGCCAGTCGGCGCCGACGGCGAGCGCCGCGGCCCAGCCGGTGACCACGCGGTCGACCGGCTCGTCGCCGTGCCGCCAGGGCCCGCCCTCCGGGACGAGCACGCTCCACCGCTCGCCGGCCGGGACCAGGGGCATGCGTTCGCCCAGCAGCGGGGCGACGGCGGCAACGGAGTCCGGATCGGCGCGGCACAGGAGCAGGGCGCCGGAGCCGACGGCGGAGCCGGGCGCGAACTCTTCTGTCGACATGCTCACAAACTAGATCAAATCCCCACCGACGGCCGGTCACGCATCACTGGAACGAGTGTCTTGACTTTCCGTTTCCGCGATATATCGTGAATAGCGAGGACGCGATATGCCGCGTTCGGTCGAGGAGGTCTGCACCATGTCCGAGTGGTCCGTCGCGGAGCCCAGGAAGCTCACCTTCGACGAGTCCGTCAGCGAGCTCCAGGTACGCATCGTCCATGGAACAGTGAACGTCGTGGGCACGGACGAGGGTTCCGCCCGCCTGGAGGTCTCGGAGATCGAGGGACCGCCCCTGATCGTGACCCAGCAGGACGGCGTGCTCACCGTGGCCTACGAGGACCTGCCCTGGAAGGGCTTCCTCAAATGGCTCGACCGCAAGGGCTGGCGCCGCAACGCGGTGGTCTCCCTCGCCGTTCCGACCAGCACCCGCGTGGAGGTCGGAGTCGTCGGTGCGGCGGCCGTCGTCTCGGGACTGGAGGGCCACGCCGAGGTGAAGGGCGTCTTCGGGGACACCACGCTGGTGAGCCTCACGGGCCCGGTCCGCGCGGACACCGTCTCGGGGAACGTGGAGGCGCAGGCGCTCTCCGGCGACCTGCGCTTCAACTCGGTCTCCGGGGACCTCACGGTGGTGGAGGCGGGTTCCTCCGTGCGGGCCGACTCGGTGAGCGGTTCGATGGTCGTCGACCTGGACACGACGGGCGGGCCGACCGACATCAGCCTGAACAGCGTCTCGGGCGAGATCGCCATCCGGCTGCCGCAGCCGGCCGACGCGAAGGTGGAGGCCAACACGGCGAGCGGCTCCGTCTCCAACGCCTTCGAGGACTTGCGGGTGACCGGCCAGTGGGGCGCCAAGCGGATCACCGGCCGGCTCGGCGCGGGCAACGGCCGGCTGAAGGCCACCACGGTCTCCGGCTCGATCGCCCTGCTGCGCCGCCCGGCGACGGAGGAGGCACCGTGGGAGGAGGATGCGCCGGGCCCGGCTTCCGGCCCGGTGGGCGACGCGCAGGACGACTCGGGGGACAATTCCGCTTCCGGCCGGGACCACGGCGCCACCGGCGCCCCGGCCGACAGCACGACCGACAAGAAGGTGCTCTGACATGCCCCCCGTCTTCGCGCACGGCCGCCTCCGCCTCTACCTCCTCAAGCTCCTGGACGAGGCACCGCGCCACGGCTACGAGGTGATCCGCCTCCTCGAGGAGCGCTTCCAGGGCCTGTACGCGCCGTCGGCGGGCACGGTGTACCCGCGCCTGGCCAAGCTGGAGGCCGAGGGCCTGGTCACCCACACCACCGAGGGCGGACGCAAGGTGTACGCCATCACGGACGCCGGCCGTGCCGAGCTGTCCGACCGCAGCGGTGAACTGGCCGACCTGGAGCTGGAGATCCGGGAGTCGGTCGCCGAGCTCGCCGCCGAGATCCGCGCCGACGTCCGCGGTGCCGCGGGCGACCTGCGCCGGGAGATGCGCGCCGCGGCAGGCGCGGCACGCCGGGGCACCGGCTCCGGAGCCCAGGACGAGGGGGACTCCTTCACCGCCGGCACCGCGGGCGCCGACGACAAGGAGGCCTGGCGCGCGGCCAAGGAGGAGATGCGGCGCGTCAAGCAGGAGTGGAAGGACCAGGCCCGCCGCGCCAAGGACGAGAGCCGCCGCGCCCGCGAGGAGGCCCAGCGGGCCCGGCGCCAGGCCAAGGAGGCCCAGGAGCGGGCCCGGACACAGGCACAGGAGGAAGTGCAGCGCATCGCCCAGCGGGTCCAGGAACAGGTGCAGGACCACTTCGTACGGGGCGACTGGCCGACGGGACTGCGCGAGGGGCTCAGCGAACTGGCCAAGGAGGTCGGAGACTTCGGCAAGGACTTCGGGAAGGAGTTCGGCCGGGACTGGGGCTTCGGCCGCTCCGACGACGCCGCGTCCGGGGACCGGGCCGAGTACTCCGCCACGCCCGAGGACTTCCCGGCCGGTTACGCGCCCGCCTGGGCCCACGAGGACGCCGCGGAGCCCACCGGCGATCCCGCCCGTGACCTGGATCGGCTGCTCGACCGCTTCCGGGACGACATCCGGGACGCGGCCCGGGACCACGGGGTCACGGCCGACCAGCTCCGCGAGTCACGCCGGCACCTGTCGGCAGCCGCGGCTCACATCGGAGCGATACTGCGGGCCCCCAAGCCCTGAGCCCGGGGACCGCGGAGCCGCTTCCGTCAGGCGCAGGCCTCCCCCGAGTCGCCGCCCAGCACCCTGGTCAGCGACTCGTACGTCACTCCGTGGTCGGCGAGCACCTCGGCCGGCACACCGGGACGGACGGTCAGGGCGAGGAGGATGTGCTCGTCCCCGATCCACCGGTCGCGCCGGTCGACGGCGACCCGGAGGGCCTGCTCCAGCGCTTCCTTGGCGCCCTTGCCGAAGCTCCGGTGTCCGGACCACCAGCGCCGGTCCTTCCGGTCGCCGGACATCGCGCCGACGCCGTGGGTCTCCTCCACCCGGGCGACGATCTCGGAGACGTCGATCCCGAGCCCGGCGAGCGCGTCGGCCTCGGCCTGCGACAGTCCGGCACGGCGCCGCGCCTCCGCCAGCGCCTGCCGCACCGCGTCACCGCGCCCTCCGGCTCCGAGCACCCCCAGTGCCCGCAGCGCGAAGGAGCCGCGGCTGCCCTCCCGGTCGAGCAGCGCCAGCAGCAAGTGCTCGGGGCCGACGGTCTGCGCCCGCGCCTCCTCGGCGTACCGGACCGCTTCCTGCACCACGTCCCGGGCGTCCTTCGTGAACCGATTGAACATCAATGCCTCCCGTACTTCTTGTGCACGGCCTGCCTGCTGACCCCGAGTTCGGTGGCGATCTCCTGCCACGACCACCCCTGGTTGCGTGCACCGCGCACCTGCACCGCCTCGAGCTGCTCCAGCAGCCTGCGCAGTGCGGCGACGGCCCGCAGCCCGACCCGAGGATCGCGATCACCCGCGCGTGCGGCGAGATCGGTTGCTTCGCTCATGCAGTCAACATAGGTTGACACCTGACCCCTGTCAATGCCGGTTGACAGGGGTCAGGTGCGGGAGGCACCTGGAGAAGGCGTCAGGAGCCGCTGAGCACGATCTTGCCGAACTGCTCCCCGGAGGCCATCCGCTCGAAGCCCTCGCGGGCCCGGTCCAGCGGGAGCACTTCGTCGATGACGGGACGGACACCGGTGGCGGCGCAGAAGGAGAGCAGGTCCTCCAGCTCGTCCTTGGTGCCCATCGTGGAACCGACGACCTTGAGCTCCAGGAAGAAGATGCGGGTCAGCTCGGCGTGGGAGGGCCGGTCGCCGCTGGTGGCGCCGGAGATGACGAGGGTGCCGCCCGGCTTGAGCGACTTCACCGAGTGGGACCAGGTGGCCGCGCCCACGGTCTCGATGACGGCGTCGACCCGCTGCGGCAGCCGCGCACCCGTCTCCACGGCCTCCACGGCGCCCAGTTCCAGGGCGCGCTTGCGCTTGGCCTCGTCCCGGCTGGTGGCGAAGACCCTCAGCCCCGCCGCCTTGCCGAGCACGATCGCGGCCGTGGCGACCCCGCCGCCGGCGCCCTGCACCAGCACGGAGTCCCCGGGGCGCACCCCGGCGTTGGTGAACAGCATCCGGTACGCCGTCAGCCAGGCGGTCGGCAGACAGGCGGCCTCCGCGAAGGAGAGCTCCTTCGGCTTGGGCAGGACGTTCCAGGTCGGCACGGCGACCTGCTCGGCGAACGTGCCCTGGTAGCGCTCGGTGAGGATCGAGCGGGGCTCCTTCGGGCCGACTCCATGACCGGTCTGGCCGATCACGGAGTGCAGGACGACCTCGTTGCCGTCCTCGTCGACCCCGGCGGCGTCGCAGCCGAGGATCATCGGCAGCCGGTCCTCGGGGAGGCCGACGCCGCGCAGGGACCACAGGTCGTGATGGTTGAGGGAGGCGGCCCTGACATCGACGACACTCCAGCCGGGGCGGGCCTCGGGAGCCGGGCGCTCTCCCAACTCCAGGCCGGTCAGCGGCTGGTCGCGGTCGATTCGGGCGGCGTAGACAGCGAACATGACCTTGACGATAGGTAACACACCCGCCGACCGGAACCACGACACCGTGTGACACACGCCCTCTTGCCCCTGTGCCGCTCCGGCCCCCGTCCCGCACCGACGCGACCCCGGCCGAAAAGCGAACGGCCCCGTCCGCCGGGGACGAGGCCGCTCACCACGAGCAAGGCGTCACACGGTCACCGCCGCGCAACCCCCTCCGCCCGCGCCGCCGCCGCCACCGCCGCCGTGACCGCCGGCGCCACCCGCTCGTCGAACGGGGACGGGATGACGTAGTCCGCGGCGAGATCGTCGCCCACCACGGAGGCCAGCGCCTCGGCCGCCGCCAGCTTCATGCCCTCGGTGATCCGCGACGCCCGCACCTGCAGCGCGCCCGCGAAGATGCCCGGGAAGGCCAGCACGTTGTTGATCTGGTTCGGGAAGTCGGACCGCCCCGTCGCCACGACCGCCGCGTACTTGTGCGCGACCTCCGGGTGCACCTCGGGGTTCGGGTTGGCCATCGCGAAGACGAAGGCGCCCTTCGCCATGGAGGCGACCGCCGGCTCCGGCACCGTACCGCCGGAGACGCCGATGAAGACGTCGGCACCCGCGAGGGCCGACTCCAGCGAACCGGACAGCCCGGCCTTGTTGGTGAAGGAGGCCAGTTCCTGCTTGACCGGCGTCAGGTCGTCCCGGTCGGCACAGACGACGCCCTTGCGGTCCGCGACCGCCACGTCCCCGATGCCGGCCTCGACCAGCATCTTGGCGATGGCGACACCGGCCGCGCCCGCGCCCGAGATCACCGCCCGCAGCTCACCCAGCGTCCGCCCGCTCAGCCGCGCCGCGTTCCGCAGCGCCGCCAGCGTCACGACCGCCGTGCCGTGCTGGTCGTCGTGGAAGATCGGGATGTCGAGCCGCTCCTGGAGCTTGCGCTCGATCTCGAAGCACCGCGGCGCCGAGATGTCCTCCAGGTTCACGCCGCCGAAGGAGGGTGCGAGCCGCACCACCGTCTCGACGATGTCGTCCGCGTCCGTGCAGTCCAGTGCGATCGGAACCGCGTCCACGCCGCCGAACTGCTTGAAGAGGATCGCCTTCCCCTCCATCACCGGAAGGGAGGCCTCGGGGCCGATGTCCCCGAGCCCCAGAACCGCAGTACCGTCCGTCACGACCGCCACGACCGACGACTTCCACGTGTAGTCGTGCACCAGGTCGGGCTGCTCGGCGATCGCGCTGCACACTTTCGCGACGCCGGGCGTGTACGCCAGGGACAGGTCGTCCTTGTCGCGGACCGGCACGGTGGCCTGCACGGCCATCTTGCCGCCGCGGTGCAGCGCGAACGCCGGGTCGAAGGAGTCGAGGGGCTCCCCCGTCTCCTGCTCCGTACCGGCGTCGCTGTCGCTGCGAGGATTGACGATCTCCGCTGCCACTTGTCTTACCCCTTAAGAGTTCATGGTTTGAGGGTTTGTCCACTCCTGGTGAGGAATGGGCGGGCACCGCGCAGGTGGATGGCCGTTGGGGCCACAGGGAGGCCTGCGCGACGGGCGCGCCGCACACGCGCCCTGAGCCCCTGATGAGGGGTGTAAAGAACCTTCTTACCCGACGGACACCCCCTGCGACGAGTCGGATAAGCGCAAGCTCACATGCCGGACCTCGGTCGCCGCATGTCGGTGACATGCCTCATAGACGAGTATCAGGACAACTTCGCCGGAGCCCTTGACAGACGTCGGCGACAAACTCTCGACGGACGCGCACGCCGCCGGTCTCTCTCCGCATTTCCAGGAATGCCGAAGATCTTTCGGCCGGAAGGGGAGATTCCCGTAAAGGTTCGGTCGTGTTGTACCGGCCTGGTGCGGTTCGGGGGGTCACCCGTTATCCGATTTTGACATGACGTCCCCCCTGAATGGCCGAGTCCGAATGGCAAGATGCCGTAATCACACGAGGTCGCGACACTCGAAGGCGTGTGCTCTCGTCGACCCACGGCGCCGGCCGGCCCCCCGGCCGGCGCCCTGCCACACCGGAACTCCACCGTCCCCATCGGCATCTCCTTTCATCCGCCGGAGGAACCACCATGACCGCACGCTCCACCCGTCGTACGACCGCCGCGCACTCCCGGACAGCAGCGGTCGGTGCGATCGCGGTCGCAGGCGCCCTGCTGCTCACCGGATGCGGCGACCAGACCGAGAACAGCGGCTCCGGCAGCGGCGACCAGTCCGCCGTGGCGGCCCCGCTGGCCGACAAGCTGCCGCAGGACATTCGCGACGCAGGCGTCATCAAGGTCGGTTCCGACATCGCCTACGCCCCGGTCGAGTTCAAGGACAAGTCCGGCAAGACGGTCGGCATCGACCCCGACCTCGCGGACGCCATGGGCAAGCAGCTCGGCGTCAGGTTCGAGTTCGCGAACGGCACCTTCGACACCCTGATCACCGGTCTGCGTTCCGGGCGCTACGACATCGCGATGTCGGCGATGACCGACACCAAGGAGCGCCAGGAGGGCATCGACTCCGAGACCGGCAAGAAGGTCGGCCAGGGCGTCGACTTCGTGGACTACTTCACCGCCGGTGTGTCGATCTACACCAAGAAGGGCGACGACCAGGGCATCAAGACCTGGTCCGACCTGTGCGGCAAGAAGCTGGTCCTCCAGCGCGGCACGGTCTCCGAGGACCTCGCCAAGGCCGAGAACGAGAAGTGCCCGGCCGGCAAGAAGATCACCATCGAGCCCTACGACAACGACCAGCAGGCCCAGACCCGCCTGCGCGCGGGCGGCGCCGACGCCGGTTCCTCCGACTTCCCGGTCGCGGCGTACGCGGTGAAGACCTCCGGCGGCGGCAAGGACTTCCAGATCGTCGGCGAGCAGGTCGAGGCCGCCCCGTACGGCATCGCGGTCGCCAAGGACGACACCCAGCTGCGGGACGCCCTGAAGGCGGCGCTGGACGCGATCATCGCCAACGGCGAGTACCAGAAGGTTCTCGACAAGTGGGGCGTGGCGGAAGGCGCCGTCACCGAGGCCACCGTCAACGGCGGCAAGTGACACCCGGCGGGCGCTGAAAGGCAACATCCGTGACTGTTGACATCGACAAGACGGCGGGCGGCCCGGCCGACACCCCGCCGGCCGGGCCGGAGGCCATCAAGGCCATCCCGGTCCGCCACTACGGGCGGTACGTCTCCGCGACCGTCGCGCTCGCGCTGCTGGCCGCGGTCGTGTACGCGTTCTCCCAGGGCAAGATCAACTGGGGCGCGATCCCGGACTACTTCTTCGACGACCGGATCGTCTCCGGCGTGGGCAAGACGCTGCTGATCACCGTCCTGGCCATGGCGATCGGCATCTTCGGCGGCATCCTGCTCGCCGTCATGCGGCTGTCGAAGAACCCGGTGACCTCGTCCATCGCGTGGTTCTACATCTGGTTCTTCCGCGGCACGCCCGTCCTCGTGCAGCTGGTGGTCTGGTTCAACCTGGGCCTGGTCTTCGAGTACATCAACCTCGGTCCGGTCTACCGGGACGAGTGGTCGGACTTCATGACGCCGTTCCTGACGGTGCTGCTCGGCCTCGGCCTCAACGAGGCCGCGTACATGGCGGAGATCTGCCGGGCCGGTCTGCTCGCGGTCGACGAGGGCCAGACCGAGGCGGCGCACGCGCTGGGCATGAGCCACACCAAGACGCTGCGCCGGATCGTGATCCCGCAGGCGATGCGCGTGATCGTGCCGCCCACGGGCAACGAGGTCGTCAACATGCTGAAGACGACGTCACTGGTCTCGGTCGTCCAGTACCCCGAGCTGTTCCGCGCGGCCCAGGACATCGGCCAGACCTCCGGCGCACCGGCCGAGATGCTGTTCCTGGCGGCGGCCTGGTACCTGCTGCTGACGTCGGTCTTCAGCGTGGGCCAGTACTACCTGGAGCGGTACTACGCGCGGGGTTCGAGCAGGTCCCTGCCGGCCACCCCGTTCCAGAAGGTCAAGGCGAACGTGCTGTCCCTGTCGAACCGCTCCAGCACGACGGGAGGCACCGCATGACCGCCATGGTGAAGGCCGAGGGCGTCCACAAGTCCTTCGGCGCCGTCGAGGTCCTCAAGGGCATCGACCTGGAGGTGAAGCAGGGCGAGGTGTTCTGCCTCATCGGCCCCTCCGGCTCCGGCAAGTCCACCTTCCTCAGGTGTATCAACCACCTCGAGAAGATCAACGCCGGGCGTCTGTACGTCGACGGCGAGCTGGTCGGCTACCGCCAGAAGGGCGACAAGCTCTACGAGCTGAAGGACAGCGAGGTCGCCCTGAAGCGCCGGGACATCGGCATGGTCTTCCAGCGCTTCAACCTGTTCCCGCACATGACGGCCGTCGAGAACGTCATGGAGGCTCCGGTCCAGGTCAGGGGCGTGAGCAAGGCCCAGGCCAGGGAGCGTGCCACCGCCCTCCTGGAGCGGGTGGGCCTCGGCGACAAGGCCGGCAACTACCCCTCACAGCTCTCCGGCGGCCAGCAGCAGCGCGTCGCCATCGCGCGGGCCCTGGCGATGGACCCGAAGCTGATGCTGTTCGACGAGCCGACCTCCGCCCTCGACCCGGAGCTGGTCGGTGACGTCCTGGACGTCATGCGCGACCTCGCCGAGTCCGGCATGACGATGGTCGTCGTCACCCACGAGATGGGCTTCGCCCGGGAGGTCGGCGACAGTCTGGTCTTCATGGACGGCGGCGTGGTCGTGGAGTCGGGCAACCCGCGCGACGTCCTGACGGACCCGCAGCAGGAGCGGACCAAGGCATTCCTGTCCAAGGTGCTCTGAGCGCCCGCCAACACGCCGGAGGGGCGGTACGGAGTCCGTACCGCCCCTCCGGCGTGTCCCCGGGCTACTTGACCGCCAGCAGCAGCGTGTCCGACGGCGAGCACCACACCGGCCGCGCCTCGCCGAAGCCCTTCTCGCGCAGCACACGCGCGTGCCACTGGGCCGAGGGCATGTCGCCGTCGGCGTGCTCGCCGTAGATCTCGAAGCGGCGGGCGGTGGGACCGGCGAGCACCGGGTCCTTGGCGGCGAGCTGCCACCACTCGGACCAGTCGAGGGCACCCCCCGCCTTGGCGGCGTCCATCTTCGCGTGCCGCTGCGCGCGCTCGGCCGCGTTGATCCGGGGCGTCGTCTCGTCGATCATGTGGTCCGCGTTCATGAAGACACCGCCGTCGCGGACGACCTCCGCGACCCGACCGTAGAGGGCCGCGAGGGGTTCGGCGTGGAGCCAGTGCAGGGCCGTGGCGGTCAGTACGGCGTCGTACGAGTCGTACGGCAGCCCCGCCGTCCAGTCGGGGTCCTTGAGGTCGGCGGTGACCAGACAGACCCGTTCGTCGCCGGCGAAGGTTCCCTCGGCGATGGCGAGGAGCGCCGGGTCGAGGTCCACGCCGGTGCTGGTGGCCGGCGGGAAGCGGGCCAGCAGCCGGGCCGTGATGGTGCCGGTGCCGCAGGCGAGGTCCAGCACCCGGGGCGCGGGCCCCACCAGTGCCTCGACCATGTCCAGCATGATCCGGAAGCGTTCCTCCCGGTCGGGCATGTACCACTCCTGCTGCCGGTCCCAGCTCTCCTGCCAGGCCTGCCAGTCGGCTGCGGGTGCGGGTGTGGTGGCCGTGGTGATGTCCGCGTCCGTCATCGAGCCCCTCCGTCGCGTGCGTCACGTAATACCCTGTAAGCGCGATCAGCCATTACCTGACCGCAGGCACGACCATAGAGCCCCTTCGTAAGGACTACAAGTGGAACTGGCCTATTACTCGGACTACGCCGTGCGTCTCGTCAACACCGAGGAACCGGCCCGGGGGCAGGACTCCCTCACCTCGGTCGAGGCCGTACGCGAGCTCTTCGGCGCCAACCAGTCGGCGGCCCGGCGCGCCACTGACGCGGACGTGACCCGCTTCCGCTCGGTCCGCGGGCGGCTGCGCGCGGTCTTCGAGGCGGCCGACGGCGGCGACGAGACCCTCGCCGTGGACCTGCTCAACTCCCTCCTGCTGGAGTTCCCGGTGAGCCCGCAGATCTCCGGCCACGACCACCGCGACGACGACGGCAGCCCGCTGTGGCACATGCACCTGGCGGACCACCCGTCCAACGCGACCGCCGGTTTCGCCGCCATCGCGGCGATGGGCCTGGCCTTCCACCTCACCGAGTACGGCGTGGACCGCCTGGGCCTGTGCGAGGCGGCCCCCTGCCGCAACGCCTACCTGGACACCTCGACGAACCGCTCCCGGCGCTACTGCTCGGACCGCTGCGCCACCCGCGCCAACGTGGCGGCCTACCGCGCCCGCAAGCGCCTGGAGGCGGACCGGTCGGTCAGCACCGGCCGCAGCGCGGAGAGCGCCCAGCGGCCCACGGCGAACGGCGAGCGCTGACCGGGCTTCAGGGGCCGGTACCGCGCCCGCGCCCGGCCGAGCACCAGTTCCTCCGGAACGACCCCGTAGTCGGTGCTGTCACCGCCCGCGAAGGCGTTGTCGCCGAGCACCCACCAGCCGGTCCCGCGCCGCTCGACGGCCCGCTTGACCACCAGCAGGTCCTGCTGGAAGGGATGCCGCAGCACCACGACGTCACCCGGCCGGACCCGCGCACCCCAGTGCACGAGGAGCACGTCGCCGTGGTGCAGCGTGGGCACCATCGACGGCCCGGTCACCTCGGCCGGGCCGAAAGGCAACGCCCCTCTCGGGCGTTCGGTCTCCTGCGACGACTGCTCCGGCATGACCCGGCACCTCCCCGGTGTTTCCTCCACCAGTCTCAGTCTCACCCCGGACTTTTGTCCTAAGCCCACGGGGGCACTCGCGAAATCGCGCCTCCCAGGGAGTAATGTCCCCCCTGAGAAGACGATCACGAGGAAGGAACGCTTCATGCTTTCCCGCCTGTTTGCCCCCAAGGTCACGGTCAGCGCCCACTGCGACCTGCCCTGCGGCGTGTACGACCCGGCCCAGGCCCGCATCGAGGCGGAGTCGGTGAAGGCCGTGCAGGAGAAGATGGCCGGCAACGACGACCCGCACTTCCAGACGCGTGCCACGGTCATCAAGGAGCAGCGCGCCGAGCTGGCGAAGCACCACGTCTCCGTGCTGTGGAGCGACTACTTCAAGCCGCCGCACTTCGAGAAGTACCCGGAGCTGCACCAGCTGGTCAACGACACCCTGAAGGCCCTGTCGGCCGCCAAGGGCTCGAAGGACCCGGCGACCGGCCAGAAGGCGCTGGACTACATCGCCCAGATCGACAAGATCTTCTGGGAGACCAAGAAGGCCTGACGCACGGTCTTCCCCTCCGCACCCGGCCCGCGGGGCGCCGACCACGGCGTCCGTGGCGGTCCGGGTGCGGTCGTTTCCGGCCTCGCCGCAGCGGGCGGTGACGCCGGTCAGCGCCTCCTGCGGTACGTCCGCACCACGACGCCGTTGCCGAAGCTCCGCACCGACTGCGGGACGAACTCGGTGACGGCGAAGCCGGTCCCGAACATCGGCATGCCGGTGCCCAGCACCACGGGGTAGGTCTTGATGACCAGCTCGTCGACCTCGTCGAACAGCTCGCCGGCGACGGCCGACCCGCCGCACAGGTAGATGTCGAAACCGGTGTCCTCCGCCTTGAGTTCGCGGACCTTGCCGACCAGGTCCGCCGAGACGATCTCGACGTTGGGGTCGGGCGACTCCGAGAGAGTGCGGGAGGCGACGTACTCGCGCAGGTGCGCGTAGGGGCTGGTGACACCCTCCTTGAGGGCGAGCTCGTAGCTGGCCCTGCCCTGGACGATCGTGTCGAACCGCTTGTTCGGCAGGTCGTCGATGCCGAGCGGCCGCCGGCCGTGGGTCGGCAGGGTTTCGGGGTATTCCGCCTTCAGGAACGCGAGGAACTCCTCGTCGACGAACGGGACCATGAAGGCGGCGTCGCCGTCCGGGCCGCCGATGAAGCCGTCGATCGAGCAGGCGATGAAGTACGTGAGCTTGCGCAAGACGTTGCCCTCCCCCTTGAGACCACTCCATTCATAGTACTCCAGGTGGGGTGGTCCGAGAGATTTGCCGCGGCTCACGCCACATCGGCCACATCCGGGGGCCGCCCGGGAGGTCCAGGGCCCGGCCGGTGAACTCGAACCCGAGGCGTTCGTACAGGTGCCTGCTGCGGTCGCTGCTCGCCGCCAGGTAGGCGGGCAGTCCCTCACGGTCGCACCGGCCGAGGACCGTCCCGACCAGCGCGGTGCCCAGGCCCTCGCCCTGCCGGCCGGGGGCCACGCCGATCATCCACAGGTACTCGTGGGCCCGGCCCGAGGGATGGACGCCTTCCGTCAGCCGGGCTATCAGCTCCACCCGCTCGTTGTCCGGATCGACTGCCTCGCGCACCAGGGCCGGGACGTCCTCGGCATCGCCGCCCGGCTCCTCGCCGGCGCCTTCACCCGCGGGCACGGACAGCCAGAGCGCACAGGCCGCGCCGTCCTCGGTGATGTCGATGCGCCCGTCGGCGAGCACGGCGTCGGTGAAGGCGGCCATGAGCCGGTGGTGAGTCCGGCGACGGTATTCCTCACCGGGGAAGACCCAGCCGCTGACCGGGTCGTCCTGGAACGCCTCGTCCAGCAGCCGGACGACCAGTTCCCGGTCGCCCTCCCCCGCCGTCCGGATCGCCACACCCATGTCCCGCCCGCCCCTTCGCCTCAACCTCGCTCGCGCGTACGGCGGTTGAGCTTAGAGCCTGTCCGACGAACGCCGAGGAGGCGGGCCCCGCACACCGTGGGGAAGTGCGGGACCCGCCGGGCCGGAGCCCTCGGCGGCGCGACCGTACGTCGGTCAGGTCCGTACGGCCCTGCACGGGCTCCGGGGTCGTGCCCGGCCGTGCGGCGCTCGATCGCCGCCGGACGGCCGGGGAGGGTCAGGTACTGCGCCGGGTCACGAACTCGGCCAGTGCGAGCAGGCCGCCCGCCGCCTCGGGATCGGGCACCGCGCGGGCCAGTTCCTGCATGGCCCGGGCCATGTGGTCGGCGGCCTGGGCCTGCGCCCAGTCACGGCCGCCCGCCCGCTCCACGGCCAGGGCGCTGCGCTCCAGGTCCTCCTTGTCCTCGTCGTACGGTGCCGAGTACAGCTCGGCGAGTGCGGCGGCGGCCGGGGTACCGGCGGTGAGCGCGGCGACCACCGGAAGCGACTTCTTCCGGGCGGCCAGGTCCGCGCCGGCCGGCTTGCCGGTGCGGCGCGGGTCGCCCCATATGCCGATGACGTCGTCGATCAGCTGGAACGCCAGCCCGGCCTCCCGGCCGAAGGCGTCCAGGGCCTCCACCTCCTCGTCGGCCGCCCCGGCGTAGAGCGCGCCGAGGGCACAGGCGCAGCCCAGCAGCGCGCCCGTCTTGGCCTCGGCCATGGCGAGCGTCTCCTCGAGCGTGACCTCGTCCGGGGCGCGCCGCTCCATGGCCGTGTCCGCGTGCTGGCCCTCGCAGAGTTCCATGACGCAGTCGGCGAGCCGGGCGGCGGCGGCCGCCGCCGCCGGGTGCGGGTCCGCGGCGAGCAGCCGCAGGGCCAGCGCCTGGAGGGCGTCCCCGGCGAGGATCGCGTCGGCGTCGCCGAACACGGTCCAGGCGGTCGGGCGGTGGCGCCGGGTGCTGTCGCGGTCCATCACGTCGTCGTGCAGCAGCGTGAAGTTGTGGACCAGCTCCACCGCCGCCGCGGCCGGCACCGCCGCCGTCCGGGCCGCGGGGCCGCCGAGGGCGGCGGCCGAGGCGAGGACCAGCGCGGGGCGGATCGCCTTGCCCGCGTTGCCGGACGCCGGTGTGCCGTCCGCGTGCTGCCAGCCGAAGTGGTAGAGCGCGACCCGCCGCATACCGGCGGGCAGGGTCGCGAGGGCGGACCGCAATCCGGGGTCGACCGACGCCCGGGACTCCCGCAGGAGCACCGCCGCCTCGTGCCCGTCGGCCGGGCCTTCCGGCTCTTCCCCCCGCTGTGTGCCGATGCGCTCGCCCCTGTCCAGCGTTCCGGTGGACCGGCACGCCCCACCGGTGCCGCGCGGAGCCTCCGTCATCGACCCGCCTCCCCCCGTGCGCCCGCGACCGTACCCCGGGGGTGTACCCGCCCGGGCGGGCGGGAACACGGCGTTCGGGAGACTGGCGTCACTGCCAGCGGCCGATCTCGACGTTCTCCAGCACGCCGAGCGCGTCCGGTACGAGGACGGCGGCCGAGTAGTAGGCCGTGACCAGGTACTTGATGATGGCCTGCTCGTTGATCCCCATGAACCGCACCGACAGACTCGGCTCGATCTCGTCGGGGATGCCGGTGGCGCGCAGCCCGATCACCCCCTGGTCCTGCTCGCCCGTACGCATCGCGATGATCGAGGACGTGCGGGCCTCGGTGACCGGGATCTTGTTGCACGGGTAGATCGGCACACCGCGCCAGGTCGGGATGCGGTTGCCGGCCACGTCGATCGTCTCGGGGACGAGTCCGCGCCGGTTGAACTCGCGGCCGATCGCGGCGATGGCCCGCGGGTGGGCGAGGAGCAGCTTGGTGCCGCGCCGGCGGCTCAGCAGCTCGTCGAGGTCGTCCGGGCCGGGCACGCCGTCGTGCGGCTGGATCCGCTGGTCGTACTCGCAGTTGTGCAGCAGGCCGAACTCGCGGTTGTTGATGAGCTCGTGCTCCTGGCGCTCCTTCAACGCCTCGACGGTCAGGCGGATCTGCTGCTCCGTCTGGTTCATCGGCTGGTTGTAGAGGTCGGCCACGCGCGAGTGGATGCGCAGCACGGTCTGGGCGACGCTCAGTTCGTACTCGCGGGGCCGCGCCTCGTAGTCGACGAAGGTGTGCGGGATGTCCGGCTCGCCGCTGTGGCCGGCGGAGAGGTCGATCGCCTTCTCGCCGTGCCTGTTGGTGGGCTGCTCGGGGAGCGAGCGGCGCTCCTCGAGGTGTGAGCGCAGGGAGTCCGAGCGCTCCGCGACCTGCCCCACCTCCTGGCGCGGAAGCACCAGCACCGTGCAAGCGGTGACCGTGCGGGCGGTGTACTCCCAGATGGCGTCCCCGTCCAGCAGCGCCTCGTCGCCGAAGTAGGCGCCGTCGGCGAGGACGCCGAGCACCGCGTCGTCGCCGTAGGGGCCGGTGCCGACCTTCTCCACCTTGCCGTGGGCCAGCAGGTACACCTCGTCGGCCTGGGCGCCGAACGAGGCGATCACCTCGCCGGGGCCGAACTCCCGCTGCTCGCAGCGCCGCGCGAGCTCCGAGAGCACCTCCTCGTCCTCGTACGAGCGCAGAGCCGGCAGTTCGCCCAGCTCCGCCGGGATGACCTCGACGCGGTCGCCGGTCTTCACGAACGTGACCCGGCCGTCGCCGATGGCAAAGGTCATGCGCCGGTTCACCCGGTACGTACCGCCCTGGATGTCGACCCAGGGAAGTGTGCGCAGCAGCCAGCGGGAGCTGATCTCCTGCATCTGAGGAACGGACTTGGTCGTGGTGGCCAGGTTCCGCGCGGCCGCCGTGCCGAGGCTCTGCTGCGGCCTGGTCTGCTCGGTGCGGACCTCTTCGCCTACCGACATAAGGAATTGCCCTCCCGGTCATGCCGGACGGCTGCGCCCGGCATCGATGTGCGGGGACCAGCCTTCCTCACGGAGCGTGCCGGTGCTATTACCCGAAAGAGCGGGAATGGATCACCGTCGGCCGGGGCAGACATGGGGGCTTGTTCGACGTATCGGCGTCTTGTCCGGCGCAGGTCAGAGCCGATGGCCGGTATGACATTGGCCGAAACGACTCGCACGGGGACCGAACAAGTCGTAGGGAGCACTCCATTTCGGTAGAAGCACCGTACGAGGCGGTCGCGCCGGGCGGTCGTCGCGCAGCGTGAAGGAGCCGGCCGTGGCCTCACCCATGTCCGCGAGCAGTTTCCTCAAGGCACTGAAGGCGGAGGGCCTCACCGTCGTGCAGGTCGGCGACTGGCGGGATCACAACCGCAACCACAAGGGGCCCTGGGGCCCCGTGCACGGTGTGATGATCCACCACACGGTCACCAAGGGAAGCGCGCGGACCGTCGAGATCTGCCGCAAGGGTTACGAAGATCTGCCGGGTCCGCTGTGCCACGGGGTCATCACCAAGGACGGCAAGGTCC
Organism: Streptomyces sp. M92; assembly: GCF_028473745.1. Taxonomy (NCBI): domain Bacteria; kingdom Bacillati; phylum Actinomycetota; class Actinomycetes; order Kitasatosporales; family Streptomycetaceae; genus Streptomyces; species Streptomyces sp. M92. The sequence goes on along the minus strand of NZ_CP101137.1, from coordinate 3,128,326 downwards.
ACCTGGTCGGGTACGGACGGGCCAACCACGCCGGGCTGGGCGACGACGACGTGCTGCGCGCTGTGATCGCGGAGAAGGCGCTGCCCCGGGACAACGAGTCGAACACCGACGGCAACCGTCACTTCTACGGCTTCGAGTGCGAGAACCTGGGCGACGGCGACGATCCCTGGCCCGCCGCGCAGCTCGAGGCGATCGAGCGGGCCGCCGCCGCGGTCTGCCGCCATCACGGCTGGAATGAACGATCCGTCATCGGCCACCTCGAATGGCAGCCGGGGAAGGTGGACCCGCGGGGGTTCTCGATGGGGTCGATGCGGAGGCGGATCCGCGACCGGCTGAAGTGAGGCGTGCGCCCGGACCGCGCGGCGGGACAATGGCGGGGTGACCGGCACCTGCACCTCCGCACTCTCCGCTCTGCGACCGCGCCTGCCCTCCCCCTTGCAGGAGGTCGCCGACGAGCGGTTCGAGCGGCGCGGGCTCCGGCTGCTGCTGAAGCGCGACGACCTGATCCATCCGGAACTGGTCGGCAACAAGTGGCGCAAACTCGCTCCGAACCTCGCCGGCGCGGCCGGGAGCACCGTCGTCACGTTCGGCGGCGCGTACTCCAACCACCTGCGCGCCACGGCCGCCGCCGGCCGGCTGCTCGGGCTGCCCACGGTGGGCGTGGTGCGCGGTCAGGAACTGGCCGGCCGGCCGCTCAACCCCTCGCTGGCCCGGTGCGCGGCCGACGGCATGCGACTGCACTTCACCGACCGCTCCACGTACCGCCGCAAGACTGAGCCCGACGTCCTGGCGGCGCTCCTGCGCGCGGTGGACGCCGAGGACGCGGTCGTCGTGCCCGAGGGCGGCAGCAACCCGGCGGCCGTACGCGGCTGCCGGGCGCTCGGCGGGGAACTGGGCGAGCACGCCGACGTGGTCGCGCTCGCCTGCGGCACCGGCGGCACGCTGGCCGGGCTGGCCGCGGGACTGCCCGCGGGACGGCGGGTGCTGGGCATCCCCGTGCTCAGGGGCGGCTTCCTGACCGAGGACATACGGCGGCTCCAGGACCGGGCGTTCGGCGGGCCGCGCGGCGACTGGAGCCTCGACGACCGCTTCCACTTCGGCGGCTACGCCCGCACCACCGCCGGGCTCGAAGCCTTCGCCGAGGACTTCGAACGCCGCCACGGCCTGCCCGTGGAGCGCGTCTACGTCGCCAAGATGCTGCACGCCCTGGTCACCCTGGCCGAGGAGGGCGCGTTCCCGCGCGGGACGACCGTGGCCGCGGTCGTCACCGGCCGTCCCTTCCCCTGACCCCGGCCGGCCTACGTCGTCTCCCGGTACGCCGCCGCCTCCTCCAGGTCCAGCCGGCGCAGCAGGGTCCGCAGCATCTCGTCGTCGATGTACCGGCCGTCCCGCAGCCGCACGAAGACCTCCCGCTCTGCGCCGATCATCTCCCGCGACAGCCGCCGGTAGGTGTCGTCGACGCTCTCCCCGGTGACGGGGTTGACCTGGCCTAGCCGTTCCCAGACGGCGTTGCGGCGACGCTCCAGGACCGTGCGCAGACGGTCGGCGAGGGGGGTCGGCAGCGCGTTGCGCTCGTCGGCGAGGAGGTCGTCCAGGCGCTGCTCGGCGGCGCGGGAGGCCTGCGCCTGGGCGTTGGCCTCGGCCAGCGTCTCGGCCTGGACGTCATGGGCGGGGAACTTCAGCAGGCGGATCAGCGGCGGCAGGGTGACGCCCTGGACGACCAGCGTGCCGATGACCGTGGTGAAGGTGAGGAACAGGATGAGGTTCCGCTCGGGGAAGGGCCCGCCGCCGTGCACGGTGAGCGGGATGGAGAAGGCGATGGCCAGCGAGACCACCCCCCGCATCCCCGCCCAGCCGATCACGAACGGTCCCTTCCAGGAGAGGTCCCCCTCGCGCGCGCGGACGCGTGCCGACAGGCGCGGCAGGTAGGTCGCCGGATACACCCACACGAAGCGGGCCACGGCGACCACCAGGAAGACGGCTACCGCGTACCAGGCGGCGTCGGTGCCCTCGTAGTCCCCGAGGCCCTTGAGGACCACGGGGAGCTGGAGGCCGATCAGCGCGAACACGGACGACTCCAGCACGAAGGCGACCATCTTCCAGACCGCGTCCTCCTGGAGGCGGGTGGCGAAATCGACCTCCCACGCGCGGTGGCCGAGGAACAGCGCGACGACCACCACCGCCAGCACCCCGGACGCGTGCACCTGCTCGGCGACCGCGTAGGCGGCGAAGGGGATCAGCAGCGAGAGCGTGTTCTGGAGGAGGGCCTCCTTCACGTGCGTGCGCAGCCAGTGGAGCGGCACCATCAGCACCAGCCCGACACCGACGCCGCCGACCGCCGCGATCAGGAACTCCGTGATCCCGCCGGCCCAGGTGGCTCCTTCGCCGACCGCCGCGGCGAGCGCCACCCGGAAGGCGGTGATCGCGGTGGCGTCGTTCACCAGGGACTCGCCCTGGAGGATCGTGGTGATCCGGTTCGGCAGCCCCACCCGGCGCGCCACCGCCGTCGCCGCGACGGCGTCGGGCGGAGCCACCACCGCGCCGAGCACCAGGGCCGCGGTCAGGGGCAGGCCCGGCACGATCAGGTACGCGGCGGCGCCCACGACGAAGGTCGCGAAGAGCACGTAGCCGACGGACAGCAGCGCCACGGGCCGCAGCTGCGCCCGCAGGTCGAGGTAGGAGCTGTCGGTGGCCGCCGTGTGGAGCAGCGGGGGCAGCAGCAGCGGGAGGACGATGTGCGGGTCGAGGGTGTAGTCGGGCACGCCGGGCACGTAGCTCACGGCCAGTCCCACGGCCACCAGCAGCAGCGGCGCCGGCACCGGTAGCCTCCGGCCCGCCGCGGCGATCGCGGCGCTGCCCGCCACCAGCAACAGCAGCGGCATCACGTCCATCGTCCTCGCCCGCCCTCGTCGTCCACGCGGTGCTCCGCCCGCCCGTCGTAACCTGGCAATCATGAAACAGTGCACGCACGCCGACGCGCTGCCGCACCCGGAACCGGAGCCACGCAGCGAGACCTGCCCGGAGTGTCTGGCCGAGGGGACGGACCCGGTGCAGCTGAGGCTGTGCCTCGTGTGCGGCCACGTCGGCTGCTGCGACTCCTCGCCGAGGCGGCACGCGACCGCGCACCACGAGGAGACCGGCCACCCGGTGATGCGCACCTTCGAGCCCGGGGAGAGCTGGCGTTGGTGTTTCGTGGATCACGTACTCGTGTGACCTCGGCCGGGGACGGTTCGACCGTCTGAGGCCTGGGTACGTCAACCCGGCGCGCGCTCTTCCGATTTGAGCCCGCCGAACCCCTAGCCACTGTGCGTGTTCATGTGTTTACTATGAGTGACAGCAAGGGGTTGGGGTCTCGGGGACAGGAAAGTTCGGAGCGCGATAACGTCACCGCTGAACCACGTATCGCGTTACCCCGAGGTGAACCTCGGCCCTGTAACGCTTGTACCACCTTGGAGGTGAGGGTGTCCCAGATCGCAGGCGAGCCCGCGACCCAGGACTTCGTCGAAGTCCGGCTGCCGGCCGCGGGTGCCTACCTGTCGGTGCTGCGTACGGCCACGGCCGGTCTCGCGGCCCGTTTGGACTTCACCCTCGACGAGATCGAGGACCTGCGCATCGCAGTCGACGAGGCCTGCGCGATCCTGCTCCAGCAGGCCGTGCCCGGCTCGGTGCTCAGTTGCGTCTTCCGTCTCGTCGACGACTCGCTCGAGGTCACCGTCTCGGCACCGACCACGGACGGACACGCCCCCTCGCGGGACACCTTCGCCTGGACCGTGCTGTCCGCCCTCGCGGGCAAGGTCTCCTCAGCCGTGGACGAGGACAACACCGTTTCGATCAGCCTCTACAAACAGCGCGGCGCGGGACCCGGGCCGGCGTGAGGAACGGGGACGGGCCGGTGCGGGACGAAGAGCGCGGCACACGGGAGCGGCCGGCCGAGGGCACACGTGCCGGGAGCGAGGCCCGGGGCATGGCGGACGGCATCGACGGCATCCCCGAGCAGGCCCGGCCGCATCCTCAGGACGAGGCCTCGCCCGAGGCCGTCGTCCCGGGCGACGGGCAGCGGAGCGGGGACACTCCCGTGCGGCCCGTCCGAGCGGAGGCGAAGGCTCGGGAAAGGGCAACGGGCGGGACGATGAGCGAGCACGAGCGACACGCCGAGGAAGACGCGCCGGGTGCACGGGGCACGCAGGGCACGCGCCACGACCCGCAGGACCGCAGCGGGGCGCGCCTGATGTTCACCGAGTTGCGCACCCTGGAGAAGGACAGCCCCGAGTACGCGGAGCTGCGCAACCGTCTCGTCCGCATGCACCTCCCCCTCGTCGAGCACCTCGCGCGCCGCTTCCGCAACCGCGGGGAGCCCCTGGACGACCTCACCCAGGTCGCCACCATCGGACTGATCAAGTCGGTCGACCGCTTCGACCCGGACCGCGGGGTCGAGTTCTCCACGTACGCGACCCCCACGGTCGTCGGCGAGATCAAGCGGCACTTCCGGGACAAGGGCTGGGCGGTGCGCGTGCCGCGCCGGCTCCAGGAACTGCGGCTGGCCCTGACGACGGCCACCGCGGAGCTCTCGCAGCTGCACGGCCGCTCCCCCACCGTGCACGAGCTCGCCGAGAAGCTGTCGATCTCGGAGGAGGAGGTCCTGGAGGGCCTGGAGTCGGCCAACGCGTACTCCACCCTGTCCCTGGACGTCCCGGACACCGACGACGAGTCCCCGGCGGTCGCGGACACCCTCGGGGCCGAGGACGAGGCGCTGGAGGGCGTCGAGTACCGCGAGTCGCTCAAGCCGCTGCTGGAGGACCTGCCGCCGCGGGAGAAGCGGATCCTGCTGCTGCGCTTCTTCGGCAACATGACCCAGTCGCAGATCGCCCAGGAGGTGGGCATCTCCCAGATGCACGTGTCGCGGCTGCTGGCGCGCACGCTGGCGCAGCTGCGGGAGAAGCTGCTGGTCGAGGAGTAGCCGCGCCGACGGAGATCGCCGGGTGGCGGCTACTTCCGCGCGCTGCCGGGGCCCCGGATGCCGAGCGCCTGCGTGGTCGCGGGGTTCACCAGGAGCACCAGCGCCGTGACCGCGACGACGGCGAGCGCGATGCCCGCCGGGATGGCGACGCTGTCGGCGGTCAGCATGTTGTAGGCCACAGGCAGCGCCATGATCTGTGTGACGATGGCGGGCCCCCGGCTCCAGCCCCGTCGCGCGAGCAGGCCGCGGGCGGCGAGCAGCGGCAGCAGGGCGAGGACGATCAGGGTGACGCCGCCGGTGACGGCGGAGGTCCGGTCGTCGGGGTGGCCCGTGAGACCACCCACCAGCATCCAGGCTCCGCCGGCGACGAGCGCCAGCCCCTCCAGAGCGGCCAGGGCTGCCGCGGCGGTCAGCCGCCCGGGGCGGACTCCCGCCTCTTCGGCGGCTTCGGGGGTGGGGTTCTGCTCGCTGCTCACCCCTGAAGGGTAGCCCTCGCCGGCACCGCCGCCCGTGGGGGCGTCCGGCCCGTGCGCGCACCGCGGCCCGCGGCGATCTTCCCCTCGGGCTGGGCCGGGTACCGCCCAGTAGGTACCCTGCACAGCATGCGTGCACTTCTCGTGGTCAATCCGGCGGCAACCACCACGAGCGCGCGCACGCGCGACGTCCTGATCCACGCGCTCGCCAGCGAGATGAAGCTGGAGGCCGTCACCACGGAGTACCGCGGGCACGCGCGCGACCTCGGCCGGCAGGCGGCGCAGAGCGACGACATCGAGCTGGTGGTGGCCCTCGGCGGCGACGGCACGGTGAACGAGGTCGTCAACGGCCTGCTGCACGCCGGCCCCGATCCGGAGCACCTGCCGGGCCTCGCGGTGGTCCCCGGCGGCTCCACGAACGTCTTCGCCCGCGCGCTCGGCCTGCCCAACCACGCCGTGGAGGCCACCGGCGCCCTGCTCGACGCGCTGCGCGACGGCAGCGAGCGGACCGTCGGCCTGGGCCTGGCCTCCGGCACGCCCGGCACGGAGGACGAGGCGGTGCCGGCCCGCTGGTTCACCTTCAACGCCGGCCTGGGCTTCGACGCCGGCGTGGTCGGCCGGGTCGAGCAGCACCGTGAACGCGGCAAGAAGTCGACGCACGCCCTCTACGTCCGCCAGGTGATGCGCGCGCTCATCGGCGAGCCGCACCGCCGCAGCGGGACGATCACCCTGGAGCGGGCGGGCGAGGACCCGGTCACCGATCTGGTGCTGTCCATAGTCTCGAACACGTGCCCCTGGACGTTTCTCGGCAATCGCCCGATCTACGCGTCGCCGAAGGCCTCGTTCGACACCGCGCTCGACGTCTTCGGCCTCAGCCGTCTGTCGACGGCCGCGGTCGCCCGGTATGGGACCCAGTTGCTCACTTCGTCCCCCGAGCGCGGACCCCGTGGTCGGCACGCCGTCTCGCTGCACGACCTGACCGACTTCACCTTGCATTCGAAGGTGCCACTGCCCCTCCAGATGGACGGTGACCACCTGGGGCTGCGGACCAGCGTGACGTTCACAGGCGTACGCCGTGCACTGCGTGTGATTGTGTGAGCAGAAGGGGCTAAAGTCCTTTCACTCGAACGTTTAGACCAGGGTCCACCCCCAGGAAGTACGGCTGTGACCTAGTCGACACCGATGAATCAAAAAAAACTTTCCGGAAGGGGTTGTATCCGCCGCCGAGGTTTGCGAGTCTCTTCTTGGCGATCGGAACGGCCCGCAAGACCGGCCTCCACAGATCACCAGAACCCCTCTTCAAACCACAGGACCACGCCGGGCAACCTGGCGGTAGGCCCTTCCCTTGTTGAGGGATTCGTGAAAGCGTTCACATTCACAAGCACCCTGCATGTAATACCAAGGAGAGGTAGCAGCCATGGACTGGCGTCACCGCGCCGTTTGCCGCGAGGAAGACCCCGAGCTCTTCTTCCCCATCGGCAACACCGGTCCCGCGCTGCTGCAGATCGAGGAAGCCAAGGCCGTCTGCCGTCGCTGCCCTGTCATGGAGCAGTGCCTGCAGTGGGCGCTCGAGTCCGGTCAGGACTCCGGCGTCTGGGGTGGTCTCAGCGAGGACGAGCGCCGCGCGATGAAGCGCCGTGCCGCCCGCAACCGGGCTCGTCAGGCCTCCGCCTGACCAGCCACCCCTGCTGACAGCCTGAGCTTGGCGGCGTGTACAGCGCGTACACATCCCCCGCTCCCGAGCCGCAGCGCGCAGTACCCCCGATGCGCATCGGACGATGGATCGCACGAGCACTGGCCTCGGACCTTCACAGGTCCGGGGCTTTTTGCTGTCCCGGAGGCGCTGACGGTCCGGAGCTGACAGTCCGGACCAGTGAAGGTCCAGACCGGTGAAGGTCCGGACCACGGCCGCCTGCTACTTCTGCGCGGGCACCGGGATGTCCAGGATCACCCGGGTGCCGCGCTCGGGGGCGGGGACCATGTCGAAGCTGCCGCCGAGCTCGCCCTCGACCAGGGTGCGCACGATCTGCAGGCCCAGATTGCCCGAGCGGTGCGGGTCGAAGTCCTCGGGCAGGCCGATGCCGTCGTCCTGGACGGTGACCAGGAGCCGGGCCTCCCTGGTCGTGCCGCCGCGGACGGCGGAGACCTCGACCGTGCCGGTGTCGCTCTCCCGGAAGCCGTGTTCCAGTGCGTTCTGCAGGACTTCGGTCAGCACCATCGACAGGGGGGTGGCGACTTCCGCGTCCAGGATGCCGAAGCGACCGGTGCGCCGGCCGGTGACCCGGCCCGGCGAGATCTCCGCCACCATCGCCAGCACGCGGTCGGCGATCTCGTCGAACTCCACGCGCTCGTCCAGGTTCTGGGAGAGCGTCTCGTGCACGATCGCGATGGAGCCGACCCGGCGCACGGCCTCCTCCAGCGCCTCTCGGCCCCGGTCGGACTCGATCCGCCGCGCCTGGAGGCGCAGCAGGGCCGCCACCGTCTGGAGGTTGTTCTTCACCCGGTGGTGGATCTCCCGGATGGTGGCGTCCTTGGTGATCAACTCGCGCTCGCGGCGGCGCAGTTCCGTGACGTCGCGCAGGAGCACCAGCGATCCGATGCGCGTGCCCTTGGGTTTGAGCGGGATGGCACGGAACTGGATCACTCCGTCGTGCGCCTCGATCTCGAACTCGCGCGGCGCCCAGCCGCTGGCCACCTTGGCGAGCGCCTCGTCCACCGGGCCGCGCGACGGCGCGAGTTCGGCGGTGGTCCGGCCGAGGTGGTGGCCGACCAGGTCTGCGGCGAGGCCCATGCGGTGGTAGGCCGACAGCGCGTTCGGAGAGGCGTACTGGACGATGCCGTCGCCGTCCACCCGGATCAGGCCGTCGCCGACGCGGGGTGAGGCGTCCATGTCGACCTGCTGGTTCTCGAACGGGAAGGCGCCCGCCGCGATCATCTGGGCGAGGTCGGAGGCGCTCTGCAGGTACGTGAGCTCCAGGCGGCTCGGGGTGCGCACGGTGAGCAGGTTGGTGTTGCGGGCGATGACGCCGAGGACGCGCCCCTGACGCCGTACGGGGATGGACTCGACGCGGACCGGGACCTCCTCGCGCCACTCCGGGTCGCCCTCGCGCACGATCCGGCCCTCGTCCAGGGCGGCGTCCAGCATGGGCCGCCGGCCGCGCGGGACGAGGTGGCCGACCATGTCGTCCTGGTACGAGGTGGGTCCGGTGTTGGGGCGCATCTGGGCGACGGAGACGTAACGCGTGCCGTCGCGGGTGGGGACCCACAGGACCAGGTCGGCGAAGGAGAGGTCGGAGAGGAGCTGCCACTCCGAGACCAGCAGGTGGAGCCACTCGAGGTCGGAGTCGTCGAGTGCTGTGTGCTGGCGTACGAGTTCGTTCATGGAGGGCACGTGGCTGAGCGTACCTGGCGGTGCGGACAGCGCTCGCGATCAGCCGGTCGCACCGTTGCCCGGTCCCGACCGGGGCGCTCTTCGGGCCCGGGAACACCCGCGGGCCGCGGCGCCTGAGAGGGACCCTCAACCCTCCCGGCACCGCAGCCCGGAGCAACAACGGCCGTGGGGTGTGCGGTCCCGGTCGGCCGAAGGATGAGGAGCCGGGGCAGTCAGGGCAGAGAGCACCGGTTCCTCGGTCCGCCCTCCTGTGCGGGGAAGGCGGAAGCCTGACGATCACCTTGCCTGATACTCACGGCAAGTGTCTCAGTGGCCATTGTGGACTAGACCACTCGCCGTGTCCATGCGGTGGACGCCGTTTGTCGTTGTCGCGCTCGCCGACTGCTCGCGCGTCCGAGCACCCGGCAGAAGCCTAACCCTGTTGGCTCAGGCACGGGGCCAGACGGCCAGGGCAATTTCCGCGAGCGCCTCCAGTTCGGTCCGGCTCGCGCCGTCGCGCGCCTGCTGGGACATGCCCTGGATCATGGCACCCGTATACCGGGCGAGGGCGGCGGCGTCGGTGTCCGCGGGCAGCGCGCCCGCGGCGACGTCGGCGTCGATCCGGCTCTCGATAGCGGCGATGTTGGCGTTGCGCCGCCGGCGCAGGGACTCCTCGACCTCGGCCGTCGAGCAGTTGGCGGCGGCGTGGATGACGAGGCAGCCGTGCGGGCGCCCGGGCGCGGTGTACTCGGCCGCGGCCTCGCGCAGCATCCGCTCCACGCCCGCCCGTGCCGTCGGCTCTTCGGCGAGGGCGCGGTCCCCGAAGGAGCCGTACCGGACGCCGTACACCTGGACGACCTCCTCGAAGAGCGAACGCTTGTCGCCGAAGGCGGCGTAGAGGCTCGGGGCGCCGATGCCCATGGCACGGGTGAGGTCGGTAACCGACGTCGCCTCGTACCCGTGCTCCCAGAAGGCCATCAGCGCCTTCTCCAGGGCCGTCGTGCGATCGAAGGAGCGAGGGCGGCCACGGGTCCTGGCGCTTCGGGGCGGCGCCCCGGCCCGTTCGTTCTTCTCGTCGCTGCTCACCATGGAGTGCATTTTATAGCGACCACTAGAAAAAAGTCGCCGGCCTGCTGTACGGTCTTTTCTGTAGCGACCGCTAGATAAATTCGGAGGGGGCGCCGACATGGGCGTGCTTAGGGGCAGGACGGCTCTCGTCACGGGAGCGAGCAGGGGCATCGGGCGAGGGATCGCGCAGCGGCTGGGCCGCGACGGCGCCCGGGTCGCCGTGCACTACGGCCGGAACGGGGCGGCGGCGAAGGAGACGGTCGCCGCGATCGAGGCGGCGGGCGGCTCGGCGTTCGCCATCGAGGCCGACCTGCGCGCTCCCGGAGCGGCCGAGGCGCTGTGGGAGGAGTTCGACCGGCACGCCGACGGGCTGGACATCCTGGTGAACAACGCCGGGATCGGCAGTACGCGCCCCATCGGGGAGATAGGCGAGGAGGAGTACGACGCGGTCTTCGCGGTCAACGTGAAGGCACCGTTCTTCATCCTCAAGCACGGCATGGAGCGGCTGCGCGACGGCGGCCGGGTCGTCAACATCTCCTCGGGGCTGGCCCGCACCGCGGTGATGCCGGACAACATGGCGTACGCGATGACGAAGGGCGCGCTGGACGTGCTCTCGCGTGACCTCTCCAAGGTGCTGGGCACTCGGGGCATCACGGTGAACTCGGTGGCGCCCGGCGTCATCGACACGGACAACACGGCCGAGCTGCTGCACGGGAGCACGGACGGCTGGGACCGGGCGGCGGCACTCTCCGCGCTGGGCGGGGTGGGGACCCCGGCCGAGGTCGCCGACGTGGTCGCGTTCCTCGCCTCCCACGAGGGCCGGTGGGTCACGGGAAGCTGGGTGGACGCGACGGGAGGTTCACTGACATGACCCCGGCGTGAGACCGCCACCGCCAGACCGCCAGACCGCCACCGCCACCGCCACCGCCACCGCCACCGCCAGACCGTACCGCCCGACCGTTTCGACGCGCCCGCGGGGCCCGGCTCTGTTAGATTGGTCTAAACCACATAGCCAGTCCCGGGCCCCGGGTGAGTCCTCTCTTCGAAACGGCAGGCAAGCGTGGAAGTTGTCATCGTTCCCGACGCCAGGGCAGGCGGCGAGTTGATAGCCGAAGCCATGGCGCAGTTGCTCCGGCGCAAGCCCGACGCCCTGCTCGGGGTGGCCACCGGCTCGACGCCGCTGCCGGTGTACGAGGCGCTGACGGCAAAGGTGCGCTCGGGTGCCGTGGACGCCGCGCGGGCGCGGATCGCCCAGCTCGACGAGTACGTGGGGCTCCCGGCCGAGCATCCGGAGTCGTACCGCTCGGTGCTGCGGCGCGAGGTGCTCGAGCCGCTGGGCATCGGTATGGACGCGTTCATGGGTCCCGACGGCACGGCGGCGGACGTGCAGGACGCGTGCGAGGCGTACGACAAGGCGCTCGGCGCGGCCGGCGGCGTTGACCTCCAGCTGCTGGGGATCGGGACGGACGGGCACATCGGCTTCAACGAGCCGTGTTCCTCGCTCGCCTCCCGGACCCGGATCAAGACGCTCACCGAGCAGACCCGCGTCGACAACGCGCGTTTCTTCGACGGTGACATCGACCAGGTGCCGCACCACGTGATCACGCAGGGCATCGGCACCATCCTGGAAGCCCGGCACGTGGTGCTGCTCGCCACCGGCGAGGGCAAGGCGGACGCGGTGGCCGCGAGCGTCGAGGGGCCGGTCGCCGCCGTGTGCCCGGCGTCCGCGCTCCAGCTCCACCCGCACGCCACGGTCGTCGTCGACGAGGCCGCCGCCGCCAAGCTGAAGCTCGCCGACTATTTCCGGCACACGTACGCGCACAAGCCCGACTGGCAGGGAATCTGAGCGCACCCGGTCCCACGCACCGGACAGCCGCGTGCGGAGAGGGCGCCGTCCTGGGTGGACGGCGCCCTCCGTCGTCTCCGGCCCCGCAACGCGTTCTACGCCGTCCCGACGGGTGGCGCCTCCGCCGTCCCGGTGGGTGCCCGTTCGCCGCCCCGGTGGGCGCTTTGGCACTCCGTCGGCGGGCAGCGCCCCCCTCCCTCGCCTCGCCCCTCGCCCTCGCCCTCGCCCCTGGCAGGCGACTCCCTGCTCCCCCGGCGGGCAGCTCCCTTCTCCGGCCCTGCGGGCGGTGCGCCTCGCCGTCCCGGCGGACCGGCATGTCCGGTCCCGAGTGGCGGAGGTCGGACACGGCGGGTTCGGGACCGTGCGACGGCGGGCTGGGCAGCGTTCGCCAGTGCCTACTCAGGGACACGACCCCGATGCCACGCAACACCGCAACGTCCCCCACACCGCAACGCCCCTCCGCGCCACCGGACTCCCGCCCCGCCGGACGGGGGCCGCCGCGATGGCGCTCCCCCCCCCAGCACCTGACACACCCGCCACCGCACCGTCAAGCGCCCGCCCCCCACGGCCTGAGACACCCGTCCCACCGCACCGCCGAACACCACGCCCCGCAGGGTTCCACGCACCCCACCCACCCCACCGCCGAGCACCCGGTCACGCCGAAGGCGCCGGCCCCCACCCGAGGGGCCGGCGCCTTCGGCGTGCCGGTGGGCGTGCGCGCTACGCGCCCGCGACGGCCTCCGCCGCCGCACGGCCGCAGACACGGGCCGCGCCGTGGGTGGCCAGGTGGAGGGAGCCGCGGGGCTCGGCGCGGGGGACGCCCATCTCGACCACGAGCGTGTCTGGGCGGGCCGCCAGCAGCGTGTCCAGGGCCGCCGCCATCCAGGGGTGCCGGTGCTCGTCGCGGACGACGGCCACGATCCGGCGCTTCCCGGCGGCGGCCAGCACCTCTCCCCCGGCGTCCGGGCCGGTGAAGCTGCCGGTCTCCGTCCCGGGGAGCAGACGGGAGAGCTCGGCGGCGATGCCCCAGGGCGTCTCGTCGCCGACCGCGATGTTCGCGACCGGCGTCAGCGCGGCGACGTACGGCGGCTCGGTGAGCGGTGTGAAGCCGTCGGCGCCGGTGAGCCGCAGGGCGCGGCGGGCGGCACGCAGGCCCACCTCGGTGTCGGCGGTGTCCCGGGCCCGGCCGTCCGGACGGTTCGCCGCCGCCCAGCCGGCCAGGGCACGGACGCGTTCGGCGGCGTCGGCCAGGCGCTCCTCGGGCAGCTCGCCCGAGCGGACGGCCGCGACCAGGGCGTCGCTCAGCCGCCGTACCGTGTCCTCGTCGGAGAGCCCGCCGCCCACGCAGATCGCGTCGGCGCCGGCGGCGATGGCCAGTACGCTGCCGCGTTCGATGCCGTACGTGCCGGCGATGGCCCGCATCTCGATGCCGTCGGTGACGATCAGGCCCTGGTAGCCCAGCTCGTCGCGGAGCAGGTCGGTGAGGACGCGCCGGGACAACGTTGCCGGACGGTCCGGGTCCAGCGCCGGGGCCAGGATGTGGGCGCTCATCACCGCACGGCTGCCGGCGGCGATGGCCGCGCGGAAGGGGACCAGGTCGCGTGCGGCGAGCACGTCGCCGTCCGCGTCGATGCGCGGCACGGCGTGGTGGGAGTCGACGGCCGTGTCACCGTGTCCGGGGAAGTGCTTGGTGCAGGCGGCCACGCCGGACGACTGCAGGCCGGTGACGTACGCGGCGGTGTGCCGGGCGACCAGGTCGGTGCCGGCGCCGAAGGAGCGCACGCCGATCACCGGGTTGTCCGGGTTGGAGTTCACGTCGGCGGACGGGGCCCAGTTGAGGTTGACCCCGCAGTCCGCGAGCCGGCGGCCCAGTTCCGCGGCCACCTCGCGGGTGAGCCCGACGTCGTCCACCGCGCCGAGGGCGAGGTTGCCGGGGAAGGAGGAGCCGGTGCGCACCTCCAGGCGGGTGACGTCGCCGCCCTCCTCGTCGATGGCGACGAGGACGTCCTCGCGCCCGGCGCGCAGCTGCGCGGTCAGCGCGGCCACCTGCTCGGGTGTGCTGACGTTGCGCCCGAACAGGGCGACGGAGGCCAAGCCCTCGTCGAGGCGGCGCAGCAGCCAGTCGGGCGCGGTGGTTCCGGTGAAGCCGGGCTGGAGGACCGCGAGCGCGTCGCGCGTGAGGGTGTCGGTGGCCCTGGCGATGGTGGTCATCGGTGGCGTTATCCCTTCACGGCGCCGGAGGTGAGACCGGCTGCCATCTTCTTCTGCACGAGCATGAAGAACGCGACGACCGGTATCGCGATCAGTGTCGAGGCGGCCATGAGCGCGCCGTAGTCGGTTCCGCGGTCGGTGGTGAAGTTCATCAGCCACACGTTGAGCGTGTACTTGTCGTTGTCCTGCAGCACGATGTAGGCGAGCAGGTACTCGTTCCACGCGTTGATCAGGGAGAAGATCGACGCGGCCGCCAGTCCGGGGGCAAGCAGCGGGAAGATCACCCGCCAGAAGGCGCCCATGCGGGAGCAGCCGTCCACCATCGCGGCCTCTTCCAGCTCCTTGGGGATGTTCACGACGAAGCCGCGGATCATCCAGGTCGCGAACGGCAGCGTGGAGACGAGGTAGATGATGATCACGCCCCAGTACTCGTTGATCGCTCCCAGGTCGTTCAGCTGGATGTAGAGGGGGATGAGCATGGTGGTCGGTGGCAGCAGCTGCACCAGCAGCAGGATGATCATGAAGACCTTGCGGCCGGCGAACCGGAAGCGCCCGATTGCGAAGGCGGCGACCGTGGAGAGGATCATCGCGCCGACGACCGCGGTCACACAGATGATGAGGCTGGACTGGATCGCGGTGCCGAAATTGGGTGCGTCGATCGCCCGGGAGAAGTTGTCCAGGGTGAGGGACGACGGCCACAGCGTCTGGTCGTAGGACCGGATCTCGTGGTTGGGACGCAGGGCGCTGATCACCAGCCAGTACACCGGGAAAGCCATCACCACGAAGGAGACAAGCCCCACGAGGTTGTAGAGGTGCCGGCTGTGCTTCTTGCGGTCGGGCCGCAGGGCGGTCTCGAGCGCGGGCTCCGTCGCGCCCGGGGCGGTCGTGGCGGTCGTGGTGCTCACTCGACGTCTCCGATCTTGATCAGCTGGCGCAGGTAGTAGACGGCCACGCCGGACAGGAGCAGCACGGTGATCAGCGCGATGGCGGCGCCCTGGCTGAAGGAGTTCGACTCGAAGGCCTTCTCGTAGGAGTACAGGCCGAGCAGGTTGTACTCCGGTTCAGGCTTGTTGCCGCGCATCAGGAAGACCTGGCCGAAGACGTTGAAGTCCCAGATCACGGAGAGCGTGGCGACCATCTGGAAGACCGGCTTGATGACGGGCCAGGTCACGTACCGGAAGACGCCCACGCGTCCGGCGCCGTCGAGTTCCGCCGCCTCCTCCAGCTCGGCGGGCACCTGGGTGAGCGCCGCGTACAGGGTGACGGCCACGAACGGCACCGCACCCCACACCACCACGGCGCCGATCACGACGAAGCCCTGTTTGGGGTCGAGGAACCAGTTGTGGCCCTGGAAGTCGAGACCGAGGTACTCGGTCAGCACCATGTTGGCGACGCCGTAGTCGGAGTCGGCGAACCAGCGGAAGATCGAGGTGGCAACGAGCAGCGGCAGTGACCAGGCGGCGATGAGCGCGCCGGTCAGCAGCAGCCGCACGGCCTTGGTCATGCGCTGCATGGAGTGGGCTAGGAAGAGCCCGATGGCCATGGTGGTGACGACGCATACGACCATGAACAGGACAGTGCGCCACAGGACGTCGTAGAACTCGCCCTCGCCCAGGATGTTGGTGAACTGCTCCAAGCCCACCCACTCGGCGGCCTGGCCGGTCCACAGTTCCCGTCTGCCCACGTCCTGGAAGGACATGATCACTGTCTTGATCAGCGGCCAGAGGAACACCGCGGCGAGTGCCACAGCGGCCGGTGCGATCAGGAGATAGGGCAGCAGGGGCCCGTTCGTCCACCGGCTTCGCCGGGGTGCGGACGGTGCCGGGCCGTCACCGGCGGGTGGCCGCGGGGCGGGCACCTCCGGGCCGGCGGTCTTGATGTCGGCGGCACTCACTGTGCTGGCCTTCCGTTCGAAGGGTTCTGCATCGGAGCGGTGGCCGGTCCGCGTCAGGCGGCCGGCCACCCAACCGGCCCTGCCCGGCCGCGTGGCCGGACAAGGCACCGGAGGTCAACGGGAGTCGAGCGGGGAGGCTCAGGCGCTCTCGTTGATCAACGAGTTGATCTCCGCGTCCGCCGCCTTGGTGGCGTCGGCGACCGACTTGCCCTTGAGGATGTCGAGCAGCATCGTCTCGAGCGTTTCCTTCTTCTCGATCGCGGCCCAGCCGGGGGCGATCGGGGTGAACCAGGCGTCGGGGACCGCGTTGGCGACCGGGGCGGTGTCCGGATTGGCCTTCAGCGGCTCCAGCTGCTTGGTGTTGTTGGGCAGGATGTCCTTCTCGGCCCGCGCGGCCTGGGACTTCTCGTTGGTGAACAGCGAGATCCAGTCCTGCGCCATGTCCTGCTGGTCGGACTTGGCGATGGTGGCCAGGTCGGAACCGCCGATGAAGGAGGGCAGCGCCTTGCCGTTCGGGCCGGGCATGCCCGCGGTGGCGATCTTGCCTTCCAGCTTCGGGTTGCCGTTCGTCTTCGAGTCGACGACGCTGCCGGCCTCCCAGGCGTTGCCGTAGAGCAGGGCCGTCTTCTCGTTGGCCATGACGTTGGCGTGGTCCTGCTCGTCCTTGGTCTGGTCGCCGTGGTTGTACTTCTTGACCAGGTCGATGAAGTGCTGGATGCCCTTCTGCGCCTCCGGCGTCGACAGGGTGGCCTTCCACTCCTTGCTGCCCTCGTCGTACTTGGCGATCTCGCCGCCGTACGCGGCCACGTAGGACATGGCGGCGTACCAGTAGCGGCCCGGCAGGTACAGCGCCGAGAAGGCGTTGTCCGCCTTGTACTTGTTCTGGACCTTGTCGAGGGCCTTGAGCAGGTCCGCCTCGGTCGTCGGCAGCTTGTCCGACCCGGTGCCGGCCTTGAACATGTCCTTGTTGTAGACGGCGACGCGGGCACCCGCGTAGTACGGAACGCAGTACAGCTTGCCCTCGTACGTGCAGGTGTCCTCGAGACCGTCAATCCAAGTGTCCGAGTTGTCGTACTTCTTGGCGTCGACCTCGCCGAGGGCACCATTGAGAATGTAGGTCATCGTCTCGGTGTTGCCGAGCTCGACCACATCGGGGAACGAGTCGCCGGACAGGGCTGCGTCGAGCTTCTTGGTCTTGTCCGCCCACTGCTGGTACTGGACGTTGACCTTGACGCCGGGGTACTTCTTGTTGAACTCGTCATTGGCCTGCTTGACCAGTTCCGGCCAGCTGCTCTGGGCGTCCACCATGAGCCAGACGGTGAGTTCGCCCTTGCGGTCCTTCGGGTCCTGGTTGGACGAACCGTTGTCGTCGGAGCCCCCGCACGCCGCGACGGATGCCATCATGCCCGCGATACCGATCGCGGCTATCAGCTTGCGCTTCACGCCACCCTCCTCAGGGATGCCACAAACCCCCCTGCCTCCCTGCGGTTCAAGCGTGAACGCGTACCGCTCCTGGGGCCGGGACCTGGACCAATGGTGTAGACCAGTACGGGGAGCTTGGCCCAGACCAATAGGGCTGTCAAGGGTGTTCAACCACGCTCCCGGCGTCCGTGATGCGACCGAGATATGCAGGGACCTTTCATTGCGCAAGCGACAGATCGGACGGACCGGGACCGGGTGTACCACTGCCCATCGAATGACATGCGGGTACGGTTCCGAACGCGCGTACCAGCACCGTCCAGCGGCGCTGTGGACTAGACCAACAACGGTCCCGGAGGTATACAGAAGGGATCACGGAGCGTGCCGGACCATGCCGGCGCGGAGCCGTGCCACGATGTGAGCCGTGGCCGACAGGGATAGCGGTCGCTTCGGCACCCGGAGCCGGGAAGGCAGAGCATGAGCACCGACGTCAGCAGTGCGGAGAACGAGGGTGGGACGACGGTCCGTACCGCGCGCGTGCCCAAGTACTACCGCCTGAAGAAGCACCTGCTCGACATGACCCGCACCCAGGCCCCGGGCACCCCGGTCCCGCCGGAGCGCACGCTGGCCGCGGAGTTCGACACCTCGCGCACGACCGTGCGCCAGGCCCTGCAGGAACTGGTCGTCGAGGGCCGCCTCGAACGCATCCAGGGCAAGGGCACCTTCGTCGCCAAGCCGAAGGTGTCGCAGGCCCTGCAACTCACCTCGTACACCGAGGACATGCGCGCCCAGGGCCTGGAACCGACCTCTCAGCTCCTGGACATCGGCTACATCACCGCCGACGACCGGCTCGCCGGGCTGCTGGACATCTCGGCCGGCGGACGGGTGCTGCGCATCGAGCGGCTGCGCATGGCCAACGGCGAGCCGATGGCCATCGAGACCACCCACCTCAGCGCGAAGCGCTTCCCGGCCCTGCGCCGCTCCCTGGTGAAGTACACGTCCCTCTACACCGCGCTCGCCGAGGTGTACGACGTCCATCTCGCCGAGGCGGAGGAGACCATCGAGACCTCCCTGGCCACCCCGCGCGAGGCCGGGCTGCTCGGCACCGACGTGGGCCTGCCGATGCTGATGCTCTCCCGGCACTCGCAGGACCGGACGGGCCAGCCGGTGGAGTGGGTGCGCTCGGTCTACCGGGGCGACCGCTACAAGTTCGTCGCCCGCCTCAAGCGGCCCCAGGACTAGACCAAGCCCGCCCACAGGCCCCCGACATTGCGTTTGAGGACCGATATACGGACGAGGGCTTCCGCTGTCCTGAACCCGTCACCTACATTTCGTGCGCACTGCCACGAGGTGATCAGCGAGGGGACGGAGCCGCCGCATGTCACAAGCCCCACCACAGAACAGAGAACCGGTGGTGACGCCGGTGCGCGTCGTCATCGGCCTCTGCCTTCTCGCACCGTTCGTCGCCATGCTCTGGGTCGGTTCGTACGCCAAGTCCGACCCGGCCTTCATCGGCATCCCCTTCTTCTACTGGTACCAGATGGCGTGGGTGATCATCTCCACCGCGCTGACGATGGTCGCCTACAAGCTGTGGCAGCGTGACCAGCGCGCCCGCCGGGAAGGCGGTTCCCGGTGAACGACGGCGTGAACGGCGTCGCGCTCGCCGTCTTCATCTTCTTCTTCGTACTCGTCACCGCCATGGGCTTCATGGCGGCCCGCTGGCGCAAGGCCGAGAACGAGCACAGCCTCGACGAGTGGGGTCTCGGCGGCCGCTCCTTCGGCACCTGGGTCACCTGGTTCCTCCTCGGCGGCGACCTGTACACGGCGTACACCTTCGTGGCCGTCCCGGCGGCGATCTACGCGGCGGGCGCGGCCGGCTTCTTCGCGGTGCCGTACACGATCCTGGTCTACCCGCTGATCTTCACCTTCCTGCCCCGCCTGTGGTCGGTCTCCCACAAGCACGGGTACGTGACGACCTCGGACTTCGTGCGCGGCCGGTTCGGCTCGAAGGGACTGTCGTTGGCGGTCGCCGTCACCGGCATCCTCGCCACGATGCCGTACATCGCGCTGCAACTGGTCGGCATCCAGGCCGTGCTGGACGTGATGGGCGTCGGCGGCGGCGAGGACACCAACTGGTTCGTCAAGGACCTGCCGCTGCTGATCGCCTTCGGTGTGCTGGCGGCGTACACCTACTCGTCGGGACTGCGGGCGCCCGCGCTGATCGCGTTCGTCAAGGACACGCTGATCTACATCGTGATCGCGGTGGCGATCATCTACATCCCGATCAAGCTCGGCGGCTTCGACGACATCTTCGCCTCGGCGAACGACAAGTTCACCGAGGCCGGCAAGGGCGGTCTGGTACCGGACCACGGCGGCCAGTGGACGTACGCCACCCTGGCGCTCGGCTCGGCGCTCGCGCTCTTCATGTATCCGCACTCGATCACCGCGACGCTGTCCTCGCGCAGCCGTGAGGTGATCCGCCGCAACACCACCATCCTGCCGCTGTACTCGCTGATGCTGGGCCTGCTGGCGCTGCTCGGCTTCATGGCGATCGCGGCCGGGGTGACGGTGGAGAACGGGCAGCTGGCGATCCCGCAGCTGTTCGAGAACATGTTCCCGGACTGGTTCGCGGGCGTGGCCTTCGCGGCGATCGGCATCGGCGCGCTGGTCCCGGCGGCGATCATGTCGATCGCGGCCGCGAACCTCTTCACCCGCAACATCTACAAGGACTTCATCAAGCCGGACGCCACCCCGGCCCAGGAGACGAAGGTCTCCAAGCTGACGTCCCTGCTGGTGAAGGTGGGTGCGCTGGTCTTCGTCCTGGGCATGGACAAGACGGTCGCGATCAACTTCCAGCTGCTGGGCGGCATCTGGATCCTGCAGACCTTCCCGGCCCTGGTGGGCGGTCTGTTCACCCGCTGGTTCCACCGCTGGGCGCTGCTCGGCGGCTGGGCGGTCGGCATGGTCTACGGCACGGTCGCCGCGTACGGCGTCGCCTCGCCGACGCAGAAGCACTTCGGCGGCTCGTCCGACGAGATCCCCGGCATCGGCGAGATCGGCTACATCGGCCTCACCGCCTTCGTGCTGAACGTTCTGGTCACGGTGGTCCTCACCTTCGTCCTGCGGGCGGTCAAGGCACCCGACGGCGTCGACGAGACGAAGCCGGACGACTACACGGCGGACGCGGGCGACCCGGGCGTCCAGGTGGAGCTGCCGCCGGCCACGGCGGGCTCCTCGCACTGACCCTCGTACCGATGCGGGCCGCCGGAGGAATCCGGCGGCCCGTTGTCGTACCGGGGCACTGGCACCCGTACCGCGACACGACACCGGGACACAACATCTGGGGGTGCTCGCGCCGGTCGGCACAAGATGTATGCTCATGCTCGCTGTCGCCGCAGGGGAATCCGGTGTGAATCCGGAACTGTCCCGCAACGGTGTACTTGCGTGTGTCCGTGCGCTTTCGCGCGCATCCCCACGCTTGTCCAGTCCGAGGACCTGCCGACGGTGCGCCCGGCCGCCCTGGCCCGGGTGCCATGACGTCCGGGCCTCGTGGAGTGGGCCGGTGGACGCGACCGCCGTGCGCGCTCGTGAGCTGCCCCCTGCCCTCCGCCAGGCCCCGTGCCGAGCGAGGGAGTGCTCCACGTGACCATCGCGCCAGCCGATCCGGCTTCAGCGTCCCCGGTGACGGCGACCGGGGAACCCGACGGACCCGGTGCCGCGCTGCTGCGGACCCTGACGGACCTGACCGCCGACCTCCCCGACGCCGACCCCGGCCGGGTCGCCGCCGCCGCGCTGCGCGGCCGCTCGGCCCGCGCGGACGAGGCCGAGCTGCGCGAGCTCGCCACCGAGGCGGCGGCCGGACTCATCTCCGAGGACCCGGTCTACTCGCGGCTCGCCGCCCGTCTGCTGACCATCGGCATCCGTGCCGAGGCCGCCTCGCAGGGCGTCACCTCCTTCAGCGGCTCGGTCGCCACCGGCCACCGCGAGGGCCTGATCGCCGACCGCACCGCCGCGTTCGTACGACTGCACGGGGAACGCCTGGACGGGCTGGTCGACCCGGCCGCCGACGACCGCTTCGGCTACTTCGGTCTGCGCACCGTGTACAGCCGCTACCTGCTCCGGCACCCGATCACCCGCAAGGTCGTCGAGACCCCCCAGCACTTCATGCTCCGCGTCGCCGCCGGACTCGCCGAGGACGACACCGCCCGCTCCGTGGACGAGGTGGCCGCGCTCTACGGCCTGATGAGCCGCCTCGACTACCTGCCCTCCTCCCCCACCCTCTTCAACTCCGGCACCCGGCACGCCCAGATGTCGTCCTGCTACCTCCTGGACTCCCCCAAGGACGAGCTGGACTCCATCTACGACCGCTACCACCAGGTCGCCAACCTCTCCAAGCACGCCGGCGGCATCGGCATCGCCTACTCCCGCATCCGCTCCCGCGGCTCCCTGATCCGCGGCACCAACGGCCACTCCAACGGCATCGTCCCGTTCCTGAAGACGCTGGACGCCTCGGTCGCCGCCGTGAACCAGGGCGGCCGGCGCAAGGGCGCGGCCGCGGTCTACCTGGAGACCTGGCACGCGGACGTCGAGGAGTTCCTGGAGCTGCGGGACAACACCGGCGAGGACGCCCGCCGCACGCACAACCTGAACCTCGCGCACTGGGTACCGGACGAGTTCATGCGCCGGGTGGACGCCGACGGACCCTGGTCGCTGTTCTCGCCCGCCGACGTGCCCGAGCTGGTCGACCTGTGGGGCGAGGAGTTCGACGCCGCGTACCGCGAGGCGGAGGCGGCCGGGCTCGCCCGCAGGACGCTGCCCGCCCGTGAGCTGTACGGCCGCATGATGCGCACCCTCGCGCAGACCGGCAACGGCTGGATGACCTTCAAGGACACCGCCAACCGCACCGCCAACCAGACCGCCGAGCCGGGCCACGTCGTCCACTCCTCCAACCTCTGCACGGAGATCCTGGAGGTCACGGACGACGGCGAGACGGCGGTCTGCAACCTGGGGTCGGTCAACCTCGGCGCGTTCGTCGACCGGACGGCAGGCGACATCGACTGGGAGCGGCTGGACGCCACCGTCCGCACCGCCGTCACCTTCCTGGACCGGGTCGTCGACATCAACTTCTACCCGACCGAGCAGGCGGGCCGCTCCAACGCCCGCTGGCGTCCGGTCGGCCTCGGCGCCATGGGCCTCCAGGACGTCTTCTTCCGGCTCCGGCTGCCCTTCGACTCCCCCGAGGCCAAGTCGCTCTCCACCCGCATCGCCGAGCGGATCATGCTCGCCGCCTACGAGACCTCCGCCGACCTCGCGGAACGCAACGGCCCGCTGCCGGCCTGGGAGAAGACCCGCACCGCCCGGGGCGTGCTGCACCCCGACCACTACGGCGTCGAACACGCCTGGCCCGA
Organism: Streptomyces sp. M92; assembly: GCF_028473745.1. Classification (NCBI taxonomy): domain Bacteria; kingdom Bacillati; phylum Actinomycetota; class Actinomycetes; order Kitasatosporales; family Streptomycetaceae; genus Streptomyces; species Streptomyces sp. M92. The sequence goes on along the minus strand of NZ_CP101137.1, from coordinate 3,105,680 downwards.
GCGCTGGGCGGCGCTGCGCGAGCGCATGGCCACCACCGGACTGCGCAACTCCCTGCTCCTGGCGATCGCCCCGACCGCGACCATCGCCTCCATCGTGGGCGCCTACGAGTGCATCGAGCCGCAGGTGTCCAACCTGTTCAAGCGCGAAACGCTGTCCGGCGAGTTCCTCCAGGTCAACTCCTACCTGGTGGACGACCTCAAGCGGCTCGGCGTGTGGGACGCCCGCACCCGCGAGGCGCTGCGCGAGGCGAACGGCTCGGTGCAGGGCTTCACCTGGATCCCCGAGGGCGTCCGCGCGCTGTACCGCACCGCCTGGGAGATCCCGCAGCGCGGCCTGATCGACATGGCCGCCGCCCGCACCCCGTACCTCGACCAGGCCCAGTCGCTGAACCTGTTCCTGGAGACGCCGACCATCGGGAAGCTCTCCTCGATGTACGCGTACGCCTGGAAGCAGGGTCTGAAGACCACGTACTACCTGCGCTCGCGCCCGGCGACCCGCATCGCCCGCGCCGCCGCCCGGGCCACCGTGCCCGCCCAGCAGACCCCCGACCCCGAAGCGGTCGCCTGCTCCCTGGAAAACCCCGAGTCCTGCGAGGCCTGCCAGTAATGACCACCGAGATCCCGACCACGAAGAACCTGCTCGACCCGGGCTTCGAGCTGACCCTGCGCCCCATGCGCTACCCGGACTTCTACGAGCGCTACCGGGACGCCATCAAGAACACCTGGCACGTGGAGGAGGTCGACCTCCACTCGGACGTCGCCGACCTCGCGAAGCTGAGCCCCGAGGAGCAGCACCTGATCGGCCGGCTGGTGGCCTTCTTCGCCACCGGTGACTCGATCGTGGCGAACAACCTGGTGCTGACGCTCTACAAGCACATCAACTCCCCCGAGGCGCGGCTGTACCTGTCCCGGCAGCTCTTCGAGGAGGCCGTGCACGTCCAGTTCTACCTGACGCTGCTGGACACCTACCTGCCCGACCCGGACGACCGGGCCGCCGCCTTCGCGGCCGTGGAGAACATCCCCTCGATCCGCGAGAAGGCCGAGTTCTGCTTCAAGTGGATGGACTCGGTCGAGTCGATCGACCGTCTGGAGACCCAGGCCGACCGCCGCCGGTTCCTGCTCAACCTCATCTGCTTCGCGGCCTGCATCGAGGGCCTGTTCTTCTACGGCGCCTTCGCCTACGTCTACTGGTTCCGCAGCCGGGGCCTGCTGCACGGCCTGGCCACCGGCACCAACTGGGTGTTCCGGGACGAGACGATGCACATGTCCTTCGCGTTCGACGTGGTCGACACCGTCCGCAAGGAGGAGCCGGAGCTGTTCGACGACCGGCTCCAGCAGGAGGTCACCGACATGCTGCGGGAGGCCGTCGAGGCCGAGCTGCAGTTCGCGCGCGACCTGTGCGGTGACGGCCTCCCGGGGATGAACACCGACTCGATGCGGCAGTACCTGGAGTGCGTGGCCGACCAGCGTCTGGAGCGGCTCGGCTTCGCCCCGGTGTACGGCTCCGAGAACCCCTTCTCCTTCATGGAGCTGCAGGGTGTTCAGGAGCTGACCAACTTCTTCGAGCGGCGTCCCTCGGCGTACCAGGTGGCGGTGGAGGGCACCGTCGACCTGGACGAGGACTTCTGAGTCTCCTTCCCCGCCCCCTTGCCCTCCTGGGCCTCCCTGAGCTGACGGTCGATGCGCCTGTCGCGCACGATTCCGATCACCGAGGGGAGGACCATGAGGACCAGGAGTCCGAAGGTCACGAGCATTCCGATCAGGGCTTCGATCTGGTTTCCGGTCATGACACCACTGTCGCGCCGGATACTCCTTACCGGGAGTGGCAGGACTGCCGTAGGGCCTCGATTTCCTGCCACTTCCGAGGCACACTGGCGGCATGCTGCAGAACGTGGCCGCCGTGCTGCTGGACGGCGTGCACCCCTTCGAACTCGGCGTCGTCTGCGAGGTCTTCGGCATCGACCGGAGCGACGAGGGCCTGCCCGGGTACGACTTCGCGGTGGTGTCGGCCGAGGGCCCGGCGCTGAGCACGCACGTCGGCGGGCTCACCGTCTCCACGCCGTACGGGCTGGACCGGCTGGAGGAGGCCGACCTGATCGCCGTGCCGGCGGGCAGCGACTACGCCCGCCGGGAGTACCCGCCCGAGCTGCTGGCCGCCCTGCGGCGGGCGGTGGACCGGGGCGCGCGGGTGCTCAGCGTGTGCTCCGGGGTGTTCGTGCTGGGCGCCGCCGGGCTGCTGGACGGGCGGCGGTGCGCGGTGCACTGGCACCACGCGGCCGAGCTGGCCCGGCAGTACCCGACGGTGGCCGTCTCGCCCGACGTGCTCTATGTGGACGAGGACCCGGTGATCACCAGCGCGGGCACCGCCGCCGGCATCGACGCCTGTCTGCACATCGTGCGCAAGGAGCAGGGGCCGGAGGTCGCCAACCGGATCGCCCGGCGCATGGTCGTACCGCCGCACCGGGACGGCGGCCAGACGCAGTACATCGAGCGGCCGCTGCCCCGCTCCTCCTGCGACACCGTGGGCGAGGTGCTGGCCTGGATGGAGCAGCACCTCGACGAGGAGGTCACCGTCGACCAGCTCGCGGCGCGGGCGCACATGTCCCCGCGCACCTTCGCCCGCCGCTTCCAGCAGGAGACGGGTACGACTCCCTACCGCTGGATACTGCGCCAGCGCGTGCTGCTGGCCCAGCGGCTGCTGGAGGCGACGGACGAGACGATGGACGCGATCGCCTGGCGCACCGGCTTCGGTACGGCGGCGGCCCTCAGGCACCAGTTCGTCAGGGCCCTGGGAACCACCCCGCACGCCTACCGGCGCACCTTCCGGGGACCGGAGGCGGCCGGAGCGGCCTGAGGGTCGCCGCCGTGCCGCGTCACCGTGCCACGGGCCTGACCAGCAGGTCGTGCGGCCGGAGCGTGATGCCGACGCGGACCGCGTCGTTCGAGCCGGCTACCTGCTCGAAGCGGTACTTGGTGGCGAGCGCCGCCGTGATCAGGGTCAGCTGCGCCATGGAGAAGTGGTCACTGGGGCACTTGCGCTTGCCCGCGCTGAACGGCTTCATGGCGTATTTCGGGACGTTCCCCGCGCGTTCCGGCAGCCACCGGTCCGGGTCGAACTCCAGGTTGTCGGCGTACGACTTCGGGTCGCGCTGGATTGCGTACGGACTGTAGATGATGTCCGCCCCGGCCGGAATGCGATACCCACCGAGTTCACTCTCGACGACCGCGCGGCGCGTCAATACCCATACGGCGGGCCGCAAACGCATGGCCTCGATGATGACATTGCCGGTGTGCGTGAGCTTGCGGACGTCCTCGAATGCCACGGGACGCCCGCCGGTGACCGCCTCGACTTCGTCGCGTATGCGGTCGGCATGTTCCGGGTGGTCGGCAAGTGCCTGCAGCAACCACATGATCGTGGAGGCGATGGTTTCACTGCCGGGGGTGAGTATCGCGACCACTTGGTCGTGGATCTCCTGTTCCCCGATCGGGTCGCCATTGTCGTCCTTCGCCTCCAGCAATGCCGTCAGCAAATCGTCCGGCTTTTGACCGGATGCGCGGCGCTCGGCGACGATCTCGTCGACCAGGCGGTGCAGATCGGCCAACGCGTCGTTGAAGGCCCGGTTGGCCGGAAGCGGCAGCCGGTACAGCGGCCCCAGCGGGACCACCATCCGCCGGTACATGCCGCGGAAGACGGTGGCGAGGGCGGTGCACAGCCGCTCGGCCCGCTCGTCCATGTACTGGCCGCGCAACAGGCAGCGGGCGGCGACCCGCACGGCGACGCGGAAGGACTCGGAGGTGGCGTCGACGGTCCGCCCCGGCCGCCAGCGCTCGGCGAGCGCGTGCGCCTCCTCCTCCATGATCGGCCCGTAGGCGGGGATGGCGTCGAGCCGGAACGCCGGCTGGATGGTGCGCCGCTGGCGCCGGTGGAGCGTGCCGTTGGCGGTGGCCACGCCTTCCTTGCCGAGCAGGCCCTCCAGCGACTCCCACAGGGGGCCGGCTATGTGGTAGTCCGGGCTCAGGGCCAGGGCGCCGGTGAGGTCCGGAGTGGTGACCGCGTAGACGGTCTTGGGGCCCAGCTTGATGCGCACGATGTCGCCGTGGTCGCGCAGCTGGGACATGAAGGCCAACGGGTCGCGGGCCAGCCGCCAGCCGTGGCCGAGGAGCGGGACGCCGCCGCCCGCGACGGGCGGCTCGCGCAGCTCCGGTGCCGGGCCGGTCGGATCGTTCGGTTCGGTCGGACCGGTCGGATCGGTCCGGGTCTCGGGGTTGACGGACTCGACGGTCATTTCTCCTCACCTGCCGCTTCGTTGTTGACGTAGGGGGGCGTGGACCGGTCGTCCCAGCTGTCGACCATGTACCGGCCCGACTCGTGGTGGAACCAGTAGACGGAACTGAACCAGTTCCGCATATTGCCGACGCAGGCCCGTACGGCGCCGCTGAGTTCCTTTCCGCGCACGGTTCCGTCGGCGAGCGAGTCCGCGAACCGCAACGCGTCCTGTTCCACCACGAGGAATTCGGTAATACATTCCTCGACGCGTCGTCTGACTTCCCCGATGGCTTCTTCGAGGGTCAGCGAGTGATGAGTGATGAGACTGATCCCGAGATTGTGTACCTCGTCGCCCGCTATTTCCTTGGGCAGTGAGCAGAGGTCGTTGTACCAGGCGGCGAATTCCTGGCTCAGCAGGGCCGCCCGGCGATATGCCGGATGCTTTCGAACGGCGTCCGGCAGTTCGCACCCCGCGCTCGGCTCCAGCAGGTCGGTCCAGATCCAGTGGGCGAACGTGAGCCGGCGCAGTTCGAGGTACTCCTCGACGCCGGGCACGATTCCGTGCGTGCGGTTGTGGAATTCGCGGTCGTACGCGTCGATCACCGCGTGGAAGTGCCGGGCGAACCGGGCGTTCCAGGTCGCCGGCGCCGGCAGGAAGGAGTGCAGCCGCCGCACACTGTCGGCGAACCCGGCCACCAGCGTGTCCTCGTGGTGCAGGTGGTCCGCGGGTGAGTCGAGTGCCGTGTGCAGCCGGTCCCGCAGCCGCCGCCACGCGGCGGGCCGGCCGTGGACGACGTCCCGGTCGTGCCGGTCGTCCCAGACGAAGAACCAGGCGCTGTAGTCCGCTATCGCCTGCATGACCTCGTCGGGGGCGCCCAGGTAGTACCCCGCCATGAGGTCGGTGTAGCACAGGCCATCGGCATATTCCGCGACCTTGTCCGCCGGCATGAGCCGTTTTTCCAGCATCCAGGTGCGTGTCTTCTCCTGGAGCTTCGGCCAATACGGGTGCAGTTGCCGGGGAAATGCCGCCTCGATCACCGGAAGGCGGAGCGATGACGGTACCGCGATCGCGGTCGGTGTCGCTGTGGAGCCCTGTGAGAAAGCGTGCACGGACAAACCCCTCTCAGCCGCCGGTGGCGCACCCCCCGCACCGAGCGGGGCGTGCGCCGTTGCGTATCCCCGCACTTCCCATTCAGCACCACAACTGACCGTTCTGGGAACGGATTTGCTTCATTCACTACCCCAGCGTGCCGGAATTCTCCTGTTGTGTGGTGGCTTCAGGCAAACGAACGGCGCCCGCCCGGGAGGTGACCCGGGCGGGCGCCGAACTCGTGTGAGGCGTGAGGCGGGTGACGTGCCGTCAGTCGTTCGCGACCACGGGGTAGCGCGGCTCGTTCTCGGCCATCTGCCGCAGCGCGTCCTTGCGTTCGCGCTTCGAGAGCCGATCGATGTAGAGGTACCCGTACAGGTGGTCCGTCTCGTGCTGCAAACACCGTGCGAAGTAGCCGGTGCCGCGCACCCGGACCGGGTTGCCCTTCTCGTCCTGCCCGGTCACCTCGGCGTAGTCGGGGCGGGCGAGCGGCGCGTAGGCGGTCGGCACGGACAGGCAGCCCTCGTTGCTGTCGTCCAGGCTGCGCCGGTCGGCGGGCAGCTCCACGAGCTTCGGGTTGCAGACCACGCCGACGTGGCGCACGCCCTGGTCGTCGGGGCAGTCGTAGACGAAGACCTTCTTCGACACACCGATCTGGTTGGCGGCCAGGCCCACGCCCTCGGCGGTGCGCTGGCTGGCGAACATGTCCGCGACCAGCTGCTGGAACTCCTCGCCGAAGTCGGTGACGTCCGCGCACTCCTTGTGCAGCACCGGGTTGCCGACCACCGTGATCGGCCGGGAGGTGCCGCGCTCACGCCACGCGGTCTCGCGCTCCTCGCAGTCCTCGGTGTCGACGACGAACCCCTCGTCGTCGACGGGGAGCACGCCCGCGTGCTGCTGATCGGTGTCCTGCTGGGCCATGACCGACGTATGCCTTCCTCGTACAACCAAGGGGTGGTGCTGACGTGACTGCTGATGGTGACTGCTGCTGGAGCCTCCTGGTAAAGACTACGGGGCCGCTCAGCAGACCTCTTCCAGGTCCCGCCAGTCACGCGAATCCGGACTGTCGGCCACCCATCCGTCCAGCAACCCCTTCACCAGTCCCGCCGGCGCGGCCACCCCGCACTCCCGCTCCGGCACCCACAGCTGCCCGTCGGTGCGGTGGCCGAGCGGCCCCGGATGACCGGGCTCGCTGTGGTCGTGCGGGTCGAGGTGCTCGCCGTCGCCCTCGTCGGAGGGCATCCGGGACTCCGAGCACATCCGGCACAGCAGCCGCACGGACGACGACCAGTCCTCGGCGGCGAACCCGGCGTCGGCGGCGAGCTGCTCCAGGGCGTCCCGGTCGGACTCGGTGGCGGCCTCCAGGAGGACCACCCAGGTGGGCACGGGCGAGGGCGCCCACAGCTCGATCTCGTCGAAGACGGGGAAGGAGTGTCCGGCGGTGGTGGTCCGCTCCCCGTGCGGCACGCCGTCGTGGAGGACGACCTCGCCCCAGCGGCGCCCGGAGGACGGCAGCGGGATGGACAGCACCTCCATCCGGGCGGGGTCCAGCCGCCGCCCCCACACGACCTCGGCCTCCCCTTCCGGGGACAGCCGTACGGCCGCGCTGCCGAGGTCCATGCCGAGCGGCTCCCCGGCATCGGTGGCGGCCCCCGGGGTGCGCAGTCCGTAGGCCTGCCAGGCGCGGCGGGCCAGCGGCCAGTCCTGGAGGGCGGTCGCGGCGATGCCGACGTTCCACCAGTCGGGCGCACCGGTGTCCCGGTCGAGCAGCGCCACGGCCCGCAGGCCCGCCGCTCTCGCCTGCTCCCAGTCGTGCCGGAACTTGTGCAGCAGCGCGAGGTTGAACCACGACTCCGACAGCCACGGTTCCAGGTCGGCGGCGCGCGTCAGCAGAGCGCCCGCGTCCTCGTAGCGACCGTCGCCGATCAGCGTGAACGCGCGGTCGGTGGCCTGCCGCCAGGAGGCGGAGGGCCGGTGCCGTCCCTTGCCGAAGATCCTCACGATTCCCGCCTGCCAGTTCCGTTCAGTGGGCTGGCTGTGCCTTTCCGCGCCCCCGGACACCTTGTCCTTCGCATCCAACCACGTACGGCCACGAGGTCGCTCATTACCCATGGGTTACCCAGCCGCGGGCACGCTAAGGCTGCCTCGTGACAGCACTCGGGCCAGTGCCTCCACGACGTCGGGAGCGTAGTCGTCCGCGGGGGCCAGCCGCAGCTCCTCCAGCGCCGCGAGACCGCCGCCGGGACCCGCGCCCCGTACCTTCTCCTCGTAGGCGTTGACGGCCCGCACGATGCGTGCGGCGACCGGCTGCTCCCGGCACGGGTCGGCCTGCCGCTCCACCACCACCGCGACCGCCGCGTCGACGCCGGTCTGGCGGACGACGGCCCCGCCGAGCAGCGCGATCCGCCGCTGCTCGGTCACGGGCAGGGCTGCGGTGGCTCCCGCCGGGACCGGGTCGACCAGGCTCAGCTGGCCGATGTCGTGCATGAGGGCCGCGTACTCGAGGACGGTCAGCCCGGTGCCGGACAGCCCCAGTTCCCGTCCCACGGCGCTGCTGAGCTCGGCGACGCGGCGGGCGTGCCCGGCCGGGGTGTACCCGGCGATCTCGGTCGCCCGGGCCAGGGAGGCGATGGTCTGCCGGTAGGTGGCGCGGACGGCCGCGTAGCGCCGGTAGGACAGCTGGGTGAGCAGCAGCGGCACGCTGAAGACGGGCAGCGCCCACAGTCCCGCGACGGCCACCGCCAGCGCCATCACCGCGCCCGTGGCGCACACCGCGGAGGTGATGCCGAGCATGCCGCGCAGCTCCTCGCGCAGCAGCGGGCCGAAGGGCCAGCCGGTGCGGGCGTGCGCGGGTGCCGCGGCGAGCAGGGCGTCGCACAGCGCGGTCAGGACGAGCAGCGCGATCAGCAGCAGCGCCTGGGCGGGGCCGCCCCAGTCGCGGGAGACGCCCTGGGTGGACAGCGGCTGGAAGCACACGGCGGCGAAGGCGGCGGTGAGCACGCGCCGCGCCAGGTGGTCGAGGACGGGCCCGCCGCCGCGCGCGATGTGCGGCACGCTGCCGAGCAGCGAGGCGGCGAGCACGACCGTGACGGTCTGGGCGACGCCGTGGTCGGCGGGCGTCCCGGCGACGTGCCCGAGCAGCGCGTACGCCAGCGCACCGGCGGCCGCCAGGGGCGCGGTCTCCCGGGTGTCGGCACCGGTGCGCCGGGTGAGTTCGCCGAGGGCGACCAGGGCGGCGAAGGCGAGGGCGACGGGCCGCTGCGCGAGCCCCGACCAGAGCACGGTGGCGAGGCAGCCGAGCGCGAGGAGCCCCGCGCCGGCGGGTATCAGGAGGAGCGGCGCCGGACACCGCCGTCGGTCCGGCGTCACGACGCCCCCTTGCCCACGCCGTCCCGTGCCTCACCGGTCCGGCCCGCGGGCACCCCTGCAGGGGGCGGCGGCCCGCCGTCGGACGTCACCGCCGGACGCCAGCCGTGCCGGCCCAGGGCCCGGACCAGCGCCCCCACCATGCGCGGGTCGAACTGTGCCCCGGCGCACCGCTGGAGCTCCGCCACGGCCACCGTGACGGGCCGGGCCCTGCTGTAGGAACGCGTGGACGTCATCGCGTCGAAGGCGTCGGCGACGGCCACCACCCGGGCCGACTCGGGGATGCGGTCGCCGGCCAGTCCGTAGGGGTAGCCGCTGCCGTCCAGCCGTTCGTGGTGGTGGAGGACGGCGGCCCTGGCCTCCCCCAGGAAGCGGATGCCGCGCACCATCTCGTGCCCGTACTCGGGGTGCAGTTCGATCACGCGGCGCTCCTCGGGCGTCAGCGGCCCGTCCTTGCGCAGCAGCCGGGTGGGCACCCCGAGCTTGCCCACGTCGTGCAGGATGCCGGCGAAGCGGAGCGTCTCGACGCGGTCGTCGTCCATGCCCAGCTCGCGGGCGATCATCATCGAGGCCTGGCCGACGCGCTCGCTGTGCCCGCGCGTGTAGCCGTCCTTGATGTCGACGGCCTGCACGAGGGCGCGGATGGTCGCCTGGTGCGCGGCCCGTTCCCGGTGGTACTGGGCGAACGCCCACCACGCCACGCACATCGGCAGCAGCACGAGCAGCGCGGCGACGGGGCCGTAGGGGCTGCGCCACAGGACGGCCATCATGAGCCCGGCGAGCCCGTGCACGGCGATCGGCCCGAGCGAACGGGAGAACAGCCCTCGCCAGGCCCGCCGCGCGGGCACCCGGTCGGCCAGGAGCAGGATGCCGCCGTCCAGGACGGTCAGCACCAGGCAGAACGCCAGTACCGCGGCGCCGGCCGGGACGAGCGCGTAGGGGAAGTCGGGGGCGACGACCGCGTCCCGGCCGCCGTACTCCCAGTGCACCCGGGCGGCGGCCCAGACGGCGAGCGTCAGCTGCGCGGCCCGCCAGATCCGCCGGAGCACGAAGGGCCGCTGCGCCACCGGGGACAGCAGCGCCCCGGGCAGTGCCACGAGCGCGGCGGCCGGCGGCGGCAGCAGGAACGCCCCGGCGAGCAGCACGGGGTAGCAGGTTCCGACGAAACGGGACCGGGCGACCAGCTCCGAGCCCGCGTACAGCCCGGCGAGCAGGAGCACGGCCCACCACGGCGTGTGGGTCCGGGGCAGCGGATGCAGGCTGACCAGCGCGGCGAGAACGACACCGGCGACGTACACACGCGCCCGCACCGGTACCGCGTCCATGAGCAGCCCCTCCCCCGGCCGTGCCAGTCAGGCTCCGGAGCCTAGGGCGGTGGCGGGAGGGCGCGGGCAGATAACCCGCGGATTAGCACGTACGGGTGACGGCTCAGGACTCCTGCGGAGCCGGCGGCGCGGCCGTCACGTCGTGCTCGGGCACCGACTGCCCGGAGCGGATCAGGTCGATCCGGCCCATGACCTTGGAACGCAGGTCACCCGGCACGTCGTCCTGTCCGCAGCACCGCTTGACCAGCTTCTTCACGGCCTGCTCCAGCCCGTACTTCTCCAGGCAGGGCGAGCACTCCTCGAAGTGGTGCTCGAACTTCACGCAGTCCGAGTCCGGCATCTCCTTGTCGAGGAACTCGTAGAGATGATCGAGGATTTCGCTGCAATCCGTTTCGTGCGGCTCTCCGCAGCTCATGACCCCGAGCCTTTCGCTTCGTTCGACTTGCCGGCGCCGGCCGGGACCAGACCGCGGTCGCGGGCGTAGTCCTCCAGCATGCCGCGCAGCTGACGGCGTCCACGGTGCAGCCGGGACATCACCGTACCGATGGGTGTCCCCATGATGTCGGCGATCTCCTTGTAGGCAAACCCCTCGACGTCCGCCAGGTAGACGGCGATACGGAACTCCTCGGGGATGGCCTGGAGGGCTTCCTTGACGTCGGAGTCGGGCAGGTGGTCGAGCGCCTGCGACTCCGCGGAGCGCAGACCCGTCGACATGTGCGACTCGGCGCGCGCGAGCTGCCAGTCCTCGATCTCCTCGGCCGCGCTGCGCTGGGGTTCGCGCTGCTTCTTGCGGTACGAGTTGATGAAGGTGTTGGTGAGGATGCGGTACAGCCACGCCTTGAGGTTGGTTCCCTCGCGGAACTGGTGGAAGGACGCGTACGCCTTGGCGTAGGTCTCCTGCACCAGGTCCTCGGCGTCGGCCGGATTACGTGTCATGCGCAGCGCGGCCGAGTACATCTGGTCGAGGAACTCGAGCGCGTCCCGCTCGAAGCGCGCGCTGCGCTCCGCGGTCGACTCCGCGCTCGTTCCCCGGCCCTCGGGCTGCTCCGCCTGGCCGTGTTCGGTCCCTGCGTCGGTCCCAGTGACCGGACCCACCTCCTCCAAAGATGTCGCGAGACCGAGACCGGCCCCACTCGAATCGGAGGATAGACGACGATCCGGTCCGCCCGCCGCCCGAATAGGGGCGGTCTTCGCCGCGTGCAGCACCGTCCAGTCCAGGTCGGATCGGCTGCTACGACTCGGGCAGAAGGTCGAACCCATGCGGCGGACTTCCTCTCCTACGGCGTCGGTGCTGATTCTCAGCAACGTATGTCCGCCACAACAGCGGGCGCCCGCCGGTCATTCCCGGGTGTTCACCCGAGTGAGCCGACCCACTTCGCGACACCCTCGGTGATCAGTTCCAGGGCCCGCTCCTGCGTGATCTCCGCCCGCTTGGGCACGGCGAAGCCGTGGTCGCCGTACGGGATCTCGATCAGGTCGTAGGTCCCCTCGGGTGCCCCGGGGAATTCCTCCGCTCTGCCGAAGGGATCGTTGCCGCCCTGTACGACGAGGGTGGGGGCACCCGCGCCGAGCAGTTCGTCCGCGCGGGACTTCTCGGGCTTGCCCGGCGGGTGCAGCGGGAAGCTGAGGGCGAGTACGGCGTGGGCGCCCAGTTCGGCGGCGGTGCGGCAGGCGACGCGGGCGCCGGCGCTGCGGCCGCCGGCGATCACCGGCAGGCCGGGCGCCTGGAGCGCGGGCCAGATCCCGCGCCAGCCGGTGTCCAGGGTCCTGGGCGCGGGCGCCAGCTTCTTCCCCGCCACCCGCCAGGGCTGCTCGACGAGGGCGACGGTCACGCCGTGCGCGGGCAGCGCGGCCGCCAGTGCCCGCAGGTCGCGCGCCTCGATGCCGCCGCCCGCGCCGTGGCTCGCGGCGAGGACGAGCCGGGGCTTGGGCGCCCGGTGCCAGGTGATGCGGGCGGGGCCGGCGTCGGTGTCGACGTTCTCGGTGGTCGTCTCGGTGTTCTCGCTGGTCACGTCAGAAGAGTGTGCCCTCTTCGGGGCCCTCCAGCTCCTTCAGCAGCTCCGGCCCGTTGTTGCGGACGTTGCTCACGGCCGTCGAGACGGGGAACGCCCGCATGAGGCCGGCCGGCGGGGGCGTGAGGAGGGAGGTCAGCTCGTCGGGGTCGGTGCGCGCCGGGTCGAGCCAGTCGTCCCAGCGGTCCGGCGTGAGCATCAGCGGCATCCGGGGGTGGATGTCGGCGAGGGCGTGCGGACCGTCGGCGGGGGCGACGGCGAGCGGCGTGGTCTCCGCCTCCGTGGTGATCACCGAGCAGGTCACCCACCAGGCCTGGGGGTGGTCGTCGGGCAGGGTCCTGTCCCGCCAGAACTCGTACAGACCGGCCATCGCGAAGACCGTCCCGTCGGCCGGGGTCACGAAGTAGGGCTGCTTGCGCGCGCGCTTCTTGCGGCCCTCCACCTCCAGGTCGCGCTCCTGCCTGCCGGTGACCCACTCGTAGTAGCCGTCGGCGGGCAGGATGCAGCGCCGGGTGCTGAAGGCGCGCCGGAAGGAGGGCTTCTCGTGGACGGTCTCCGCGCGGGCGTTGATCATCCGGGCGCCGCCCTCGGGCGTCTTGGACCAGGACGGGACCAGGCCCCACTTCAGCTTCCGAAGCTGGCGAACCGGCCTCGGGTCCTCGACGTCTTTCAGGGGACGGTCCAGGACGGCGTGGACCTCCTTGGTGGGGGCCACGTTGTAGTCGGGCTCCAAGGTCTCCTCGGGCTCCCACTTCTCGATCTCGAAGATTCCCGCGAGATCCTCGGGTCGACGACTCGCCGCATACCGTCCGCACATACGTGCCACACTGCCAGACCCCGCGTTCTCACGAGGAGCCCCCGCCCGAAATGGACCACCTCGCAACGGCCTCGCTCGCCTCCCTCTGGGACGAGGTCTCCGGCACCCAGCCCGATCCCGACCTGTGGGTGGTGATCGCCACCCTGGTCGCCGCGCTCGTGGTCGTCGTGCCGCACGGGCTGTGGCGGATAGCGCGCAACGCCGTCACCATCGCCCACGAGGGCGGCCACGGGCTGGTCGCGCTGCTGACCGGGCGCACGCTGACCGGCATCACGCTGCACTCGGACACCAGCGGCCTCACCGTCAGCCGCGGCAAGCCGCACGGGATCGGGATGATCCTCACCGCGGTGGCCGGCTACACCGCTCCCCCGCTGCTGGGTCTCGGCGGGGCCGCGCTGCTGGCGGCGGGGCGCATCACGCTGCTGCTGTGGCTGGCGACGGCGCTACTCGTCGCGCTGCTGGTGATGGTCCGCAACGCGTACGGGGTGCTGACGGTGGTGCTGACCGGCGGCACGTTCGTCCTGGTGTCGTGGCTGGCGGGTCCGCAGGTGCAGGCGGCGTTCGCCTACGCGGTGGTGTGGTTCCTGCTGCTGGGCGGGGTGCGGCCGGCGTTCGAGCTGCAGGCCAAGCGGGCGCGGGGCGGGGCCGGTGACTCGGACGCCGACCAGCTGGCGCGGCTGACGCACGCGCCGGCGGGGGTGTGGTTCCTCCTGTTCCACGCGGTGTCGCTGTGCTCGCTGATCGGCGGGGGGCGCTGGCTGCTGGAGCTGTGACGCCTGGGGCGCCCTCTCGCGGGCGCAGTCGTCGGCGCATATATGCACGGCAAGTGCACTGTCGCGATTTCGGTCCGGTTTCGACGCTTTTGATCAAGATCTCCGGCCGCGTTCAGCCATTAAAGTGGGGCCCATGACCGTGAACCCCGCGCACACCGCCCTCTGGCCCGCCCCGCACGCGAGCGGAGCCGTCGACGCGACCGTCCACGTGCCGGGGTCCAAATCGGTCACCAACCGTGCCCTGGTGCTGGCCGCCCTCGCCTCCGAGCCCGGCTGGCTGCGCCGCCCGCTGCGCTCCCGCGACACCGTGCTGATGGCCGAGGCGCTGCGCGTGATGGGCGTCGAGATCGAGGAGGGCGTCGGTCCGGACGGCACCGGCGAGTTCTGGCGGGTCATCCCGGCGGGCCTGCGCGGCCCGGCCACGGTCGACGTGGGCAACGCCGGCACGGTCATGCGCTTCCTTCCTCCGGTCGCCACGCTCGCCGACGGCGCCGTCCGCTTCGACGGCGACCCGCGTTCGTACGAGCGTCCCCTGCACGGCGTGATCGACGCCCTGCGCGCCCTGGGCGCCCGCATCGACGACGACGCGCGCGGCGCGCTCCCGATGACCGTCCACGGCGGCGGCGCCCTGGAGGGCGGCCCGGTCGAGATCGACGCCTCGTCGTCCTCGCAGTTCGTCAGCGCCCTGCTGCTGTCCGGCCCGCGCTTCAACCAGGGCGTCGAGGTCCGCCACACCGGCTCGGCCCTGCCGTCCATGCCGCACATCCGCATGACCGTCGACATGCTGCGCGCGGTCGGCGCCCAGGTCGACACCCCGGAGTCCGGCGGCGAGCCGGACGTCTGGCGGGTCACGCCGGGCGCGCTGCTCGGCCGGGACCTGACGATCGAGCCGGACCTGTCCAACGCGCAGCCGTTCCTGGCGGCGGCGCTGGTGACCGGCGGCCGGGTCGTGATCCCGGACTGGCCGTCCCGCACCACCCAGCCCGGCGACCGGCTCCGCGAGATCTTCACCGAGATGGGCGGTTCCTGCGAACTGACGGACTACGGTCTCGTATTCACCGGTTCGGGCGCGGTACACGGCATCGACGTCGACCTGAGTGAGGTCGGCGAGCTGACCCCGGGCATCGCGGCCGTCGCCGCCCTCGCGGACTCGCCCTCCACCCTGCGCGGGGTGGCGCACCTGCGGCTGCACGAGACGGACCGCCTGGCCGCGCTCACCAAGGAGATCAACGAGCTGGGCGGTGACGTCACCGAGACCGCCGACGGCCTGCACATCCGCCCGCGCCGCCTGCACGGCGGGGTCTTCCACACCTACGAGGACCACCGCATGGCCACCGCGGGCGCGATCATCGGCCTCGCGGTCGAGGGCGTGGAGATCGAGAACGTGGCGACGACGGCCAAGACGCTGCCCGAATTCCCCGACCTGTGGACCGGGATGCTCGGGGCGTAGGGACGGATCGCCATGCGCCGCTACGGCAAGCACACCGACGAGGACGACATCCGCTCCCGCCCCAACCGCAAGGGCAACCGTCCGCGCACCCACATCCGCCCCAAGCACGAGGACGCCGCCGAGGGCCTGGTCCTCACCGTGGACCGCGGCCGGCTGACCTGCCTCGTCGAGGACCGGGTGGTCATGGCGATGAAGGCCCGCGAACTGGGCCGCAAGGCGGCGGTCGTCGGCGACCGGGTGGCGCTGGTCGGCGACCTCACCGGCAAGAAGGACACCCTCGCGCGCATCGTCCGCATCGAGGAACGCACCTCCGTCCTGCGCCGCACGGCGGACGACGACGACCCGTACGAGCGCGTCGTCGTCGCCAACGCCGACCAGCTCGCCATCGTCACGGCCCTCGCCGACCCGGAGCCGCGCCCCCGCCTCATCGACCGCTGCCTGGTCGCGGCGTTCGACGGCGGCCTCACCCCGCTGCTCGTGATGACCAAGTCGGACCTCGCCCCGCCCGACGAACTGTTGGAGCTGTACGGCGCGTTGGACATCCCGTACGTCGTCACCAGCCGCGAGGAGCTGGAGAACGGCGCGGCGGCCGACCTCGTACGCGAACACCTGGACGGCAGGATCACGGCCTTCGTCGGCCACTCCGGCGTCGGCAAGACGACCCTCGTGAACACGCTGGTGCCCGAGGACCGCCGTCGCGTGACGGGCCACGTCAACGCGGTGACGGGCCGCGGTCGGCACACGACGACCTCGGCCCTCGCCCTCCCCCTGTCCTCCGCGGCGGGCGGCTGGGCCGTGGACACCCCGGGCGTACGGTCGTTCGGGCTCGCGCACATCGACCCGTCCCGAGTGATCAACGCCTTCCCCGACCTGGTGCCCGGCACCGAGGGCTGCCCGCGCGCGTGCAGCCACGACGAGCCCGACTGCGCTCTGGACGCGTGGGTCGCCGAGGGGCACGCCGACCCGGCGCGGCTGTACTCGCTGCGCCGGCTGCTCTCCACCCGGGAACGGAAGGAAGGCGACTGACGTTCCCGTCGTTCGCCGTGCTGACCTTCGCGTTGTTTGCCGTGCGTTGGGACCGGTAAGGGCATAATCGCACCAAGCCGGATCCAAGCCTGAGCAAAACCTGACGCAGCGGTCACGGTACGACGGGGACTACGGGAGGACATGACATGGCGTGGCTGCTGGTCATAGTGGCCGGGGTGCTCGAAACCGGATTCGCCGTCTGCCTGAAGCTGTCGCACGGCTTCACCCGCCTCTGGCCCACCATCGCCTTCTGCGTGTTCGCGCTGGGCAGCTTCGGCCTGCTGACCATGTCGCTGAAGAAGCTCGACGTCGGTCCGGCGTACGCGGTGTGGACCGGCATCGGCGCCGCGGGCACCGCCATCTACGGCATGGTCTTCCTCGGCGACCTGGTCTCCACGCTGAAGATCGTGTCGATCAGCCTGGTCATCATCGGCGTGATCGGGCTGCAGTTGTCGGGCTCGGCTCACTGACCACCCGGCGCCGGCGTCAGGACGCCGACCGGTGCGGCAGGACGGTGCGTACGAGTTCCGCCACGCCACCCTCGCCGGGCGGGGCCGCGACGCAGGACAGGGCGAGACGTACGGCCAGTTCGCAGGAGCGGGCCAGGTCCCCGGTCTCCGGTGACGGGTCGCCGTTCAGGGCGGCGACGGCACGGTCGCGGACCAGGGCGACGAAGTCGCGGGGCGAGGGCAGCGGACCGTCGGCCCGGCGCTGGGCCGGCACGGCGGAGGACGACGGCACCGCCGTCAGGGGCGGGGCGGGCAGGCGCTCGCTCCAGCATCCGGTGAGCATCGCCCGGACCAGGGCGTTGTCCCGGGCAACGGAGACGGTCCACTCGGCGGTCGCGGTGAGCCGGTCGCGGCGGGCACCGGAGCCGCCACCGGCGAGCGCGCGCTCCACGCCGGCCAGATACCCGTCCGCCTCCCTGCGGACGAGCGCCCGGGCGAGGCCCTCCTTGCTCCCGAACTCGTTGTAGAGCGTCTGCCGGGACACCCCGGCCGCCGCCGCCACGTCCACCATCCGCACGGCGGACCAGGGCCGACGTTCCAGGGCCAGGTAAGCGGCATCGAGCAGGGACTCCCGGGCTGCGGGCACCATCGCCTCCTCGGGCCGACCGGCTTGCGCCCAGATTTGACGGGTATGCGCCCACTGTCAAGCCCCTTCGCATGCCCGCCACCGCCCCACGAACGCCGCGCGCCTCCGCGGTCGGCCCCACCGGGGACCGAACCCCTGACAACCTCGCCACGCCCGCCAAACCCCTGGTGGCCCCGCCCCACCCCCGCCCGATACCGTGACCCGCATGCCCGACTACCTCGACGACCTCCGCCTCGCCCACGTCCTCGCGGACGCCGCCGACGCCGCGACGATGGACCGCTTCAAGGCCCTCGACCTCAAGGTCGAGACCAAGCCGGACATGACCCCGGTGAGTGAAGCGGACAAGGCCGCCGAGGAACTGATCCGCGGTCATCTCGCCCGAGCCCGCCCACGCGACGCCGTCCTCGGCGAGGAGTACGGCACCGAGGGCACCGGCCCCCGCCGCTGGATCATCGACCCGATCGACGGCACCAAGAACTACGTCCGCGGCGTCCCCGTCTGGGCCACCCTCATCTCCCTCATGGAAGCGGGCGAGGGCGGCTACCAGCCCGTCGTCGGCCTCGTCTCCGCCCCCGCCCTCGGCCGCCGCTGGTGGGCGGTGAAGGACCACGGCGCGTTCACCGGCCGCAGCCTGACCTCGGCCTCCCGGCTCCAGGTCTCCCAGGTCTCGACCCTCTCCGACGCCTCCTTCGCGTACTCCTCGCTCAGCGGCTGGGAGGAGCAGGGTCGCCTCGACGGCTTCCTCGACCTGACCCGCGAGGTGTGGCGCACGCGCGCTTACGGCGACTTCTGGCCGTACATGATGGTCGCCGAGGGATCGGTCGACATCTGCGCCGAACCCGAGCTCTCCCTCTGGGACATGGCGGCGAACGCGATCATCGTCACGGAGGCCGGCGGTACCTTCACCGGCCTCGACGGCCGCCCCGGCCCGCACAGCGGCAACGCGGCAGCGTCGAACGGCCGGCTCCACGACGAGCTGCTCGGCTACCTCAACCAACGGTACTGAGGCCGCTCAACGCCCCCCGACCGCCCTCTTGTTGACCCGCCCTTTACCTGCCACTCTGAGAGTCCCCACACTTGTGAACTTGTGAATCCATGAACTAACTCATGGATCACCGGCAGGAGGTGGCTCCACCCATGCTCGTCCGCGAAGCCATGAGCACGGTCGTCCTCACCATCGGTCCAGCCCACACCCTCCGCCAGGCCGCCGCCCTGATGGCCGCGCGCCACGTCGGCGCGGCGGTCGTCCACGACCCCGACGCCGGCGGCATCGGCATCCTCACCGAACGCGACGTCCTGATCTCCGTCGGCCTCGGCCAGGACCCCGACACCGAGCGCGCCCACGCCCACACCACCAACGACGTCGTGTTCGCGGCGCCGTCCTGGACCGTGGAGGAGGCCGCCCGGGCGATGGCACACGGCGGCTTCCGCCACCTGATCGTCCTGGAGCGCGGCGAGCCCGCCGGCATCGTCTCGGTCCGCGACATCATCCGCTGCTGGGCCCCGGCCCGGGAGAGGACGCAGCGAGTACCGGCCTGAGCCTCCGCACACGGCCCCCGGAACGCGAAGCGGGCCGGAACCCCCGTCCCCGGGGATTCCGGCCCGCCGCCACGACAAGCGGTCCAGTGCTGGTTGTGTCAGCCGCGCAGGGCCTGGACCGCGGCCTCCAGCCGCTTGCCGAAGTCACCGTCGGCCTGACGGAAGTTGTTGACCGCGCGCTCGATGATGTCGTCGCGCGAGACGCCGGAGAGGGCGCCGGCCAGGTTGTCGATCAGCCGCTCCTTCTCCTCGTCCGTCATCAGCCGGTAGAGGTTGCCCGCCTGGACGAAGTCGTTGTCCTCGGCGTGCGACGGAGTCGCGGTCTCGCCGGTGACACCGGAGACGGCGACCGGCTGCCACAGGGGCTTGTCCGTCTGGAACGGGCCGCCGAAGCTGTTCGGCTCGTAGTTCTTCGCACCCTTGTGCCGACCGTCGTACAGGTAGCCGTCACGGGAGTTGGTGCGCGCCTCGGTGGCGTGCGGGCGGTTCACCGGCAGGTGGTCGGCGTTGATGCCGACGCGGTAGCGGTGGGCGTCGCCGTAGCCGAACAGGCGGCCCTGGAGCATCTTGTCCGGGGACGGGCCGATACCGGGCACGAAGTGCGCCGGGGAGAAGATCGACTGCTCGACCTCGGCGAAGATGTTCTCCGGGTTGCGGTTGAGCTCCAGCTTGCCGAACCAGACGATCGGGTAGTCCGCGTGCGGCCACACCTTGGTCAGGTCGAACGGGTTGAAGCGGTACGTCGCGGCCTCGGCGACGGGCATGATCTGCACGCCGACGGTCCAGGACGGGAACTCGCCCCGCTCGATCGCCTCGCGCAGGTCGCGCTGGTGGGAGTCGGGGTCCTCACCGGCGAGCTTGTCGGCCTCGGCCTGGGTGAGGCACTTGATGCCCTGGTCGGTCTTGAAGTGGTACTTGACCCAGAAGGCCTCGCCGGCCTCGTTGTTCCACTGGAAGGTGTGCGAGCCGAAGCCGTCCATGTGGCGGTACGACGCCGGGATGCCGCGGTCACCGAACAGCCAGGTCACCTGGTGCGTCGACTCGGGCGACAGGCCCCAGAAGTCCCAGACGTTGTCCATCTCCGTCGAACCCGTGTAGGGGTCGCGCTTCTGGGTGTGGATGAAGTCCGGGAACTTGATGGCGTCCCGGATGAAGAAGACCGGGGTGTTGTTGCCGACGAGGTCGTAGTTGCCCTCTTCGGTGTAGAACTTCAGCGCGAAGCCGCGCGGGTCGCGGACGGCGTCCGCCGCACCCAGGTTGCCGGCCACGGTCGAGAAGCGGAGGAAGGTCTCCGTCTCCTTGCCGACCTCGGACAGGAACTTCGCCCTGGTGTACTTGGTGACATCGGCGGTGACCGTGAAGGTGCCGTAGGCGCCGGCACCGCGGGCGTGCACGACGCGCTCCGGGATGCGCTCACGGTTGAAGTGGGCCAGCTTCTCGAGGAGGAGCTGGTCCTGGACGAGCACGGGGCCGCCGACGCCCGCGGTCTCGCTGTTCTGGTTGTCGGCTACCGGAGCACCGGCCTCCGTAGTGAGCGGTCCCTGAGTCACGTACGCCTCCTGCGCCAATCCTGCAAAACCTGTCCCTTGGCTAATGCCGTCACCGATCCTACAATGGACATTGTCTAAGTCAAGTAAGACTCCAAAGTCACACACGTTCGGGACACGGTCCCCTTTGCTGCTAGGCTGGTGCGCATGAGTGACCTACTGGAACGGCTGCGTGGACGCGGCTGGCGCATGACCGCGCAGCGGCGCGTCGTGGCCGAGGTCCTCGACGGCGAACACGTCCACCTGACGGCCGACGAGGTGCACGCCCGCGCCGTGGACAAGCTCCCGGAGATCTCCCGGGCGACCGTCTACAACACTCTGGGCGAGCTCGTCACGCTCGGTGAGGTGCTGGAAGTCGCGACGGACAAGCGTGCCAAGCGCTACGACCCGAACGCGCACCGGCCGCACCACCACCTGGTCTGCGCCCAGTGCGGCGCGATCCGCGACGTGCACCCGACCGGCAACCCGCTCTCCGACCTCCCGGACTCGGAGCGCTTCGGCTTCACCGTCTCGGACGTCGAGGTGACGTACCGCGGCACCTGCCCGAACTGCGCGGCGGCGTAAACCCTCGCGCGACAAGCCCCGGCCCCGATGGGCGCCGGGGCTTCTCGCTTGGGTATCAACACGCCGAGGGCCGGAACCCTTTCGGATTCCGGCCCTCGGCCATCAGTAGCGGGGACAGGATTTGAACCTGCGACCTCTGGGTTATGAGCCCAGCGAGCTACCGAGCTGCTCCACCCCGCGGCGATGAACAAAACACTACGTCAACCCCACGACCAGAAGCAAATCGCTCCTTCCTCTCCCCCAGCTGCGGGCAGTCGCGCCTCCCCCAGCGCCTGAACGGCCTGGGAGGTACCCCCAGGGCGATGGGGCCCCCGCTCGAGTGAAGCCGAGAGTGGGGGGAGGGTGGGCAGTGGGGGCACCTCCCACTCATGGGGACCCCTCCCGCGCGAACGAAGCCGAGCGTGGGGGAGAAGCCGAGGGCGGGGGAGGAACCCCGCACCACCGAGCTGCGAAAACCCACCCCGCACCAGCACCAGCACCAGCACCAGCACCAGCACCTACAAACCCGCCCCAGCCCAGCGCAGCGTCACGCCGACAACTCCTGCCGCAACGCATCCCGCAGCCGAGCCGCCCGCTCCCCCACTTCCCGCGGCCCCAGCGACACCGCCCGGTCGGCCCACCGCTGCCCCTCCGCCAGCTCCCCCCGCCGCGCGCACACCAGCGCCAGCCGCAGCGCCGCACGCCCGTGCCCGGCGTCGGCGGCCCGCCGCCACCACACGACGGCCTCCGGCTCACTGCCCTCACGGGCCAGCAGCAGCCCCAGGTTGAACGCGCCGTTGCGCGACCCGGCCTCGGCCGCCTCCCGGTACCACCGCGCCGCCTCCACCACGTCACCCCGCGCCGCGGCCATCATCCCGACCCGCACCTGGGCCCGCCGGTGTCCCTGGGAGGCCGCCCGCTCGTACCACTCCTCACACTCGGACTTCTCCTGCGCCGGCTCACCGAGCTCGTGCTCGGGCGCCGGCGGCCGGCGTGCGTCGAGCACCGTCGCCAGCCGGTAGGCGGCCTCGGCGCTGCCGCCGCCGGCCGCACACCGCAGGAACCGTTCGGCCTCGCGCTCGTCACCGTCACGCAGGCGCGCCATCCCCACCTGCAGTGCCGCTTCCGTGTGCCCGGCGGAGGCGGCCCGCTCGTACCAGCGCAGCGCCGCCCGCTCCTCGCCCCGTCCGGCGTGCAGGATGCCGAGGTTGAAGGCGGCGTCGACGCTGCCCGCCTCGGCGGCCTTGGAGAACCAGGGCTCGGCGCCCGTCTCGTCCCCGGCGCGCAGCAGCAGGATCGCGAGCGCGTTGGACGCCTCCCGGTGCCCGGCGTACGCGGCCCGCCGGTACCACTGCTCGGCCTGCGCGGTGCGGCCCTGGTCGGCACAGAGGAGCCCCAGGTTGTACGACCCGTTGTCGTCACCGGCGTCCATCGCGGCGCGGTACCAGCGCTCGGCGGTCTGGGTCTCGCCGCGCTCCGCGTGCAGCGCGCCCAGGGCGTTTGCGGCGTTGCCGTCTCCGTCCTGCGCGGCTCGCAGCCACCACACGGCGGCGCTCTCGGTGTCACCGGCGTCCCGCAGCAGGAAGCCGAGGGCGCACGCGGCGCGGGCCTCGCCGTCCTTGGCGGACGTCAGGTACCAGCGGCCGGCCTCTTTGAGCTCGCCCCGCTTCTCCAGGATCGTCCCGAGGTGCAGTGCGGCCCGCCGGTGACCGCGTGCGGCGGCCTGGCGGTACCACTGCTCGGCCTCGTCGGCCGCGCCGGAGTCGCCCTCGTCGCGCCCCCGCCCGGCGCCCCGGTCCAGCGTCCGGGCGAGCCGGTACGCCGCCTCCCGGTGCCCGCGTTCGGCCGCGGCTCGCATCCACCGCTCGGCGCCGGCCTCGTCACCACGGTGTTCCAGCAGGTCGGCGAGTGCGTAGGCGCCCAGGACGTGGCCCTGCTCGGCGGACTGGCGCAGCCAGTACTCGGCGGCGGGCTCGTCCCCGCGTTCACGGAAGTGGCGCCCCAGCGCGTGGGCGGCCGCGGCGGAACCGGCGACGGCGGCGATCCGCCACCATCCCGCGGCCTCGTCGGCGTAGCCGCGCTGGTGCAGCAGGACACCCAGGTTGTTGGCGGCGGCCCGGTCACCGGCGGCGGTGGCGGCACGCAGGTGGGACTCGGCTCCGTCGAAGTCGCCGCGGCGCAGCAGCATCGCGCCGAGGACGCTCATCGCCTCGACGTCACCGGCTTCGGCGGCCAGCCGTCGGCGCACTTCCTCGGCGGCCTCGTCGGCGGCTTCGTGAGCCTCGTCCGTGGCCTCCTCCTGATCGGACGGCTGCGCAAAACGCCCTGTCCCGAACAGATTTGCCATGTCCCCCATAACGTCCATCGTCGCACCACCTGCAACCTGGGTACATCCGGTATACCGCAGCCAGTGAGGTCACTTCAGCGTTTTGTCGACATGCCCACAGGGAGACAAGTCAAACACAGATCTCCCCAACTTCCCCTGGCGGCGCGGCCGTCGGCTTCACCGGCACATGCGTTCGCGCATCACAAAGGCCCGGATCCCTTGAGGAATCCGGGCCTTCGTGGTCGTTCGCACAAAGCTCACGAACTTCAGTAGCGGGGACAGGATTTGAACCTGCGACCTCTGGGTTATGAGCCCAGCGAGCTACCGAGCTGCTCCACCCCGCGCCGTTGTGTTCACAACCGTATCACGGCGCGGGGTGGTCCCTGACCAGCTGTGACGGCCGGCGGGAGCGGCTCGGTCAGCCGGTGTCCGAGCCTGAGCCGCCGGTGTCCCCGGTGGGCGTCGAACTCGGAGTGGCCTCGCCTCCTTGGTCGTTGTCCCCGCTCTTGTCGTTACCGTTCTTGTCGTCACCGTTCTTGCCGCCGGTGCCCTCGTCGGCCTGGGCCTGGGCCTTCTCGGCCCGCTCCAGCGCGTCCTCCAGATCCTTCTGCGCCTCGGCGTACGCGGCCAGGTCCTTCTGCTCCAGCGCCTTCTGGCCGGCGTCGAAGGCCTTCTGCGCGTCGCTCAGCGCTTCCCGGACCGTCGGGTTGGTGGACGTCGGTGGCGGTTCGGTCGTGCCTTCGCCCTCGTCCGCCGGCGGATCGGTCTCGGCCGCCTCCTCTCCGAAGACCTTGTTGAGGGCCTCGTCGAGGGTGTTCTCGAAGGCGGTGCTGCCGCCGTAGCTCACCAGCACCTTGCGCAGCAGCGGGTACTTGAGGTCGCCACCGCGCACGTAGACCGGCTCCACGTACAGCAGTCCGCCGTCGAGCGGCACCGTCAGCAGGTTGCCGTACTCGACCTCGGAGTCGCCGCCTCTCAGCAGCCTGATGGTCTCGGCGATGTCCTGCTCCGAGTTCAGCTGGCTCTGGACCTGTTTCGGTCCGTTGACGGTCGTGCTCGTCGGCAGCTTCAGGATTCTGATCTTGCCGTAGCCGTCCGTCCCCGCCTCGGCGTCGACCGCCATGAACGCGCTGATGTTGTCACGCCCGTTGGGCGTGAACGTCGTCGTCAGCGAGAACGCCTGCTGCTCCTGGTCGGGCATCTTCATGCTCAGGTAGTACGGCGGCACCGCGTCACCCGACTTGTTGGTCGGGTCGTCGGGCACCTGCCACACCTCGCTGCCGCTGAGGAACGTGTTGGCGTCCTTCACGTGGTAGCGCGTGAGCAGCTCGCGCTGGACCTTGAACAGGTCCTGCGGGTAGCGCAGGTGCGCCATCAGCTCGTCGCTGATCTCGCTCTTGTCCTGGACCGTGTCCGGGAAGGCCTTCATCCAGGTCTTCAGGACCGGGTCCTTCTGGTCCCACTGGTAGAGCTTGACGTCACCGCTGTACGCGTCGACGGTCGCCTTCACCGAGTTACGGATGTAGTTGACCTGGTTCTCCTGGGCCACCACCGCCCGCTGGTCGTTGGCCGCGGTCAGCGAGTCGGCGGTGGTGTCGCCGAGCGTCGTGCGGGAGGCGTACGGATAACCGTTCGTCGTCGTGTAGGCGTCGACGATCCACTGGATACGGCCGTCCACCACCGCCGGGTAGGCGTCGCCGTCGATGGTCAGCCACGGGGCGACCGCCTCGACGCGCTCCTTGGGCGTGCGGTTGTACAGGATCCGCGAACCCTCGCCGATGGCACCGGAGTAGAGGATCTGCGGCTCGCTGAAGGCCGCGGCGTATGCCGCCCGGTTGACCGGGTTGGACAGGTCCACCCCGCCGTCGCCCTTGTAGCTGAAGGTCTTCTCGCCGGAGTCGTCGGAGTAGTCGATCTCCTTCTGGGGACCGCCGACGATCGAGTACGTGTTGGTCTTCTCGCCGTAGTAGATCCGCTGCTCGTACGTGCCGAGGTCACCCTCGGACGGCAGGTTGGACTCGGTGAAGACCGGGCGCCCCTCGGAGTCCACCTCGGTGCCCTTGGCCGCGACCACGCCGTAGCCGTGGGTGTAGCGGAAGTGGTTGTTGATCCAGTTCTTCTTCGGGATGCCGGCCAGGTTCAGCTCGCGCAGACCGATGACCGTGTCCTGTTGCTTGCCGTCCTTGGCGTAGCGGTCGACGTCCAGGTTGGTCGGGAACGCGTAGTAGTTACGCATCTGCTGGAGCTGCTGGAACGTCGGCGAGATGACGTTCGGGTCCATGATCCGGATGGACGCGGCGTCGTTCACGTCGTCACGGAGCTTGGTCGGGTCCTTGGTCTTGCTGACGCCCGGGTACTCGGTGACCTGGGTGCCCTCGATGCCGTAGGCCTCGCGGGTCGCCTTCAGGTTCTTCTCGACGTACGGCGCCTCCTTGGCCTGCTCGTTCGGCTGGACCTGGAACTTCTGGACCAGCGCCGGGTACAGACCGCCGATGAGGATCGCGGAGAGCACCATCAGACCGAAGCCGATCACCGGCAGCTGCCAGGTGCGGCGCCACAGGGTCGCGAAGAACAGCAGCGCGCAGATGACGGCGATGCAGAACAGGATCGTCTTGGCCGGCAGGTAGGCGTTGGCGTCGACGTACCTGAGGCCCGTCCAGCTGTCGGTCGCCTTGAAGTCGCTGGACTTCACCGCCAGCCCGTATCGGTCCAGCCAGTAGGCGACCGCCTTGAGGGCGACGAAGACGCCGATGAGCACCGACAGGTGCCCGGTGGCGGCGGCCGTGGCACGGGCGCCCGGGCTGGTGACCCGCAGCCCGCCGTACAGGTAGTGGGTGAGCGCGGCGGCGATCACCGAGATGATCACGGCCGCGAAGCCGAAGCCGAGCAGGAACCGGTACCAGGGCAGGTCGAAGGCGTAGAAGGAGACGTCCAGCTCGAACTGGGGGTCCTTCTGCCCGAAGGAGACGCCGTTGACCCACATCAGCCAGGTCCGCCACTGACCGGACGCGGAGGCGCCGGCGATGAGGCCGATCAGGGCGGTGATGCCGAGCAGCAGCCACTTCTTGTACGGGGCGATGCCCATCCGGTACCGGTCGAGGTTCTGCTGCTCCATCGACATGGCGCTCAGCGGCGGACGCAGCCGGTGGGCCAGCCAGATGTTGAACCCGACGGCGAGCGCCATGAGCAGGCCGAAGACGAAGAAGAGACCGATCTTGGTCCACAGGGTCGTCGTGAAGACCGACGAGTAGTGGACCGACCGGTACCAGAGCCAGTCCGTCCAGAATCCCGCGAACATGGTGAACGCCATGGCTAGCACGGCGAGGACACCAAGTGTCATCAGCAGGGTTCGGACACGCCGGGACGGGCGGCCCACTCTGATCCGCGGCCCCGTCGGGGGGCCTCCGCCGCGGTCCGGCATCTGGAAAGCCAAGGTGCGCACCTCGAAGTTCGCTGTTGATCCGTCAGGCCCTCGGGTTCGTGGGCCCCCCGTGCGCCCCCGTGATGGTGGGCCCACACTTATGCAACTTACTCATCGTTTACTCGGTTCCCGATTCGGGCCAGTAACGAGGCAGGATTGTGACCATGTCCAACACCCCCATGGCAGCGAGCCCCCTCACCCGGGCCGTACTCGAGATCGACGAGTACGTCTCCGGACTCGGCTGGGACCAGCCCGCACGCCTCTTTGCACTTGTCGACACCGCGCGGCTGAGGACCGATCAGCCCTCGCTCGCGGACCGGCTCGGTCTCCAGGACGAGCCGGAGAGCTCCGGCCTGACCCCGATCGAGCAGGACGAGATTCCAACGGACCAGGCGCTCGACGAGTTCCTGGGCACCATCGCCTGGCCGGACGCGGTGGTCGGCTGCGCCCTCGTCGTGGAGCGCCTGATGCTGCCGCCGTCCGCCGAGGCCCAGGTCCCGCAGGGCCTGAACGAGGCCAAGCTGGCGCAGTGGGTGGCGGAGCACCCGGACCGCCAGGAGGTCCGCATGACGGTCGCGGTGCTGCGCGACGGTGCCCGCGACTCCGCGCTGCGGCTGCGGGAGAAGGACTCCGCCACGGAGGTCCTCACCGGCTCCGACCTGGTGCCGGGCCTGGCTCAGGCGCTGTCGGCGACCTTCGAGGAGTAGGTCCGGGCGCACGGGCTGTCCGCCCGGTCAGCCCTTCGCGCACGTCGGCAGGTCGTCCGTCTTCCCGGAGCGGATGTCCTCCAGCGCGCCGAGGGCGTCGTCGATGGTGTCCACCTTCACCAGGGTGAGCCCGTCGGGGGTGTCCTCGGCGGCGGCCGCGCAGTTGTCCTTGGGCGTCAGGAAGTACCGGGCGCCCTTGTCGCGCGCGCCGATGGTCTTCATCCCGATGCCGCCGATCGGGCCGACCTCGCCGGTGTCGTCGATGGTCCCGGTGCCCGCGACGAACTTGCCGCCGGTGAGGTCGCCCGGCGTGAGCTTGTCGTAGATGCCGAGGGCGAACATCAGGCCCGCGCTCGGTCCGCCGACGTCGGCCAGCTTGATGTCGATGGTGAACGGGAACGTGTGGTCGGTCCCTGCGGAGATCCCCACGATGGCGCGCTTCTCACCGCCGTCGTCGGAGGGCGCGGTGGTGACCGTGACCTTCTCCGTCCTGGTGGGCGTCCGGCCCTCCTTCTCCGCGTCGGCCTGCTCCTTGGCGGGCACGATCGTGAAGACGACGTCCTGTCCGGGCTTGTGCTCGGTCACCAGGTCCGCGACGTCGGTGGGCTTCTGGACGGGCGTGCCGTCCACGGCCTTGATCACGTCGCCGGCGTGCAGCCGCCCCTCGGCCGGGGAGTCCTTGACCACCGTGGAGACGACCACCCAGGACTTCACCGGGATGTCCAGGGCCTTCAGGGCGGCGACCTTGGCGCTCTCCTGGGACTGGCTGAACTCCTCGGCGTTCTCCTGGGTGGCCTCTTCCTCTGTCTTGCCGTCCGGGTAGAGGGTCTCGTGCGGCACCACGCGGTTGTCGTGGGCCAGCCAGCCGTAGACCGCCTCCACGAGGTTCATCTTGTAGTCGGCACTGGTGACCCGCACGGTGGTCATGTTCAGATGGCCACTCGCCTCGTAGGTCTTGTGTCCGGAGATCTGCAGCACCGGCTCGCCGTCGTGATCGCCCAGCGTGTTCACCGTCGGCCCCGGGGACATCTCCGAGTACGGCACGGGGATGAACACACCCGCGCACAGGAGCGCGATCAGCATCAGGGTGGAGGCGAGCATCGTTGCGGTACGGCGTGGCATGGCACGACAGTACGGGACGCGACTGTCAGAACATCGTCAGGGCGTTCGGTCAGGCTCCGGTGCGGGGACGTTCCATCGCCTCGCGGAAGCGGGCGTAACCGTCGAGTTCGGGACCGTCGCCACGGATCTTGCGGGTCCGGTTGGCCCAGCTGCCCCACAGCCCCGCGCCGACAGCAGCCACAAGCGGAATCAGCAACCAGGCAAGTGCTGCCATGCCGACCTCCCAACCCCATGAGCGTCCGCTACTGACTGATCAGCAGATTAACCATCCGCGGTGACAACGCTCACGCCGGGGGGTGGGTTACGCAACCGGAACCAGGGGACCGGCGCCGCTGTCAGCAGGCGCCCACCCACTCCTCGGTACCGTCGGAGAACGTCTGGTGCTTCCAGATCGGCACCTCGTGCTTGAGGTCGTCGATCAGCTTGCGGCAGGCCTCGAAGGCCTCGCCCCGGTGCGGGCAGGACACGGCGACGACCACGGCCAGGTCGCCGACCTCCAGATCCCCCACACGGTGGACCGCCGCGAGCGCCCGAACGGGGTACTCCGCGACGACCTTCTCGGCGATGCGCCGCATCTCGGCCTCGGCGCTCGGATGGCAGGAGTACCCGAGCCGGTCGACGTCGGTGCCGCCGTCGTGGTTGCGCACGGTCCCCACGAACAGCGCGGTCCCTCCGGCCGCGTCGTCCCCCACGGCCCGGAAGACCTCGTCCACGGAGAGCGGCGTCTCCCGGATGCCGATCAGCTTCACGGGGTCGGGGGCGGCCAGCTCTCCGGGGTGGTCGTTCGTGGTTGCCATGTGCCCATCGTGCCCCACGGCACGACGGCACGGAATAGCGTGATCGCCCGGCACGCGCGCGTACCGCCTTGGAGCCTCCTACAGCGCCGCCGCCCCGGGCGGTGCGGGGCGGACCGGCGGCCACCGCGGTCAGATCCGGCGCCGGGCTTTCCGCGCCCGCCGCACCACCGCGGCCGCACCCAACAGCGCCACCGTCGCTCCGGCGGCTCCCGCGGCCGTCGCGTCCTTGCGTCCGAGGCGCCGCCCGGCGACCGTGTGCCGTCCGGAGACCTCCTCCAGCAGCTCCGCCAGCACCTCCTCGTTGGTGTACTTCGGCCGCCAGCCCGCGTCGTGCAGCCTGCTGCCGCTCACCACCCAGGGGTACATCGTGTACGCCAGGTCCCCGGCCGGGGAGGGCGTCAGGCCGATCCGGTGCAGCCGGGCCGCCGCGCCGAGCGCGACCGCCGAGGGCAGCTCCATCCGGCGGATGCCGCTGAGCTCCTCGACCTCCTCCTGCTCCAGCCAGCCGTCGCACCCGACGGCCAGCTCGCCGTCGGCCTTCTCCAGCACGGCGTACTCCAGGGCGCTGCACAGGTCGTCGACGTGGCAGAACTGCCAGGCCGGCCGCGACCCGGCCACGACCAGCAGCCGAGGCGACTCGAAGTACCTGGTCAGCGCGGTGTCCACGCCTCCGACCAGCACGGCCGGCCGCACGACGGTCACATTGAGGCCGGGATGCGCCCGCGGCGCGCGCCGCGCGAGCCGCTCGATCTCCAGCAGGTCACCGACGCCCGTGGCCTCGGCCGTGGCGCGCAGCTCGGCGTCCTCGGAGAGCGGCAGCTCGTTGTCCGGGAGGGCGCCATAGACCATGGCCGAGGTGCAGAGCACGACCCGGTGCACGCCCGCCGCCGCGGCGGCGGTCAGGACGGTCTGCGTCCCCCGGACGTTGTAAGCCGTCCGGGCCGCCGCGTCGGTCTCCAGGTCCAGGTCGAGGGCCAGGTGCACGACGACGTCCGCGCCGCGCAGTTTCTCGGCGATGGCCGGGTCCCGCACGTCCAGGACCTGCCACCGCGCCGCCGCGCACTCCCCCCGCCGTTCGTCGATGGCCACGACCTGTCTGACCTCGTCGGACGCGGCCAGCCGCTCGGTGAGCAGCGCCCCGATCCCGGATGCGGCACCGGTGACCGCGACGACGGGTCCGCGCGCGCCGGGGCGTGCGGAACTGGTTGACTGGTTTCGCGCTGCGCGAACCTGCGGATCTGGGGAACTCACCGGGCGTCTCCAGCGGTTGTCTTCAGTACGGGCGCGCTCGACGCGTACGTACCAGGTGGCATCCATCCTGCCGCAGGCCGTCAGTCGGCGAAGCACCGAGGCCCTAACCGCCCCGGGTGTCTACGCTGGGTGGTGAAGTCGGGCAGCCGTGCCGCCGGAAAGAACCGGCGGCCTTACCAGCCGAGGAACCCCGTGAGTGACACCCCATTCGGATTCGGCCTTCCGCCGGAGGAGCCGGACGACGGCGACGAGGGCAAGAAGAAGGACCAGCAGAGCGGCGGTGGTCAGGGACCGGCCAACCCGTTCGGTTTCGGGATGCCCGGGGCCGGAGGCTTTGGCGGCCCCGGCGGCCCGGGCGCGGACAACCCGTTCGCCGCCATGTTCGGTTCCATGAATCCCAACGACCTGGGCGCCGCGTTCCAGCAGCTCGGCCAGATGCTCTCCTACGAGGGCGGCCCGGTGAACTGGGACATGGCCAAGCAGATCGCCCGCCAGACGGTCGCCCAGGGCACACCGGACGGCACCAAGGACGCCAGCGTCGGCCCCGCCGAGCGCAATGCCGTCCAGGAGGCCGTCCGCCTGGCCGACCTGTGGCTGGACGACGCGACGGCCCTGCCCTCGGGCGCGGGCGCCGCGGTGGCGTGGAGCCGCGCGGAGTGG
The DNA here is from genome assembly GCF_028473745.1 of Streptomyces sp. M92. Lineage (NCBI taxonomy): Bacteria > Bacillati > Actinomycetota > Actinomycetes > Kitasatosporales > Streptomycetaceae > Streptomyces > Streptomyces sp. M92. The sequence continues at coordinate 3,074,546 of NZ_CP101137.1, read as the reverse complement.
GTCGAGGCGACACTGCCCGCCTGGCGCGAGCTGGTCGACCCGGTCGCCGAGCGCGTCGGCACCGCCATGGGCGACGTGCTGCCCGAGGAGATGCAGGCCATGGCCGGCCCGCTGATCGGCATGATGCGCTCCATGGGCGGCGCCATGTTCGGCACGCAGATCGGGCAGGCCGTCGGTGTCCTCGCCGGCGAGGTCGTCGGCTCGACCGACGTGGGCCTGCCGCTCGGTCCGGCCGGCAAGGCCGCCCTGCTGCCGGCGAACATCGAGGCGTTCGGCAAGGACCTCGGCGTGTCCCAGGAGGAGGTGCGGCTGTACCTGGCCCTGCGCGAGGCCGCCCACCAGCGCCTCTTCGCGCACGTGCCGTGGCTGCGCTCGCACCTGTTCGGCGCCGTCGACGGCTACGCCCGAGGCATCAAGGTGGACACGGCCAAGCTCGAGGACGTGGTCGGCCAGTTCGACCCGCAGAACCCCGAGCAGCTGCAGGAGGCTCTCCAGCAGGGCATGTTCCAGCCGGAGGACACTCCGGAGCAGAAGGCCGCCCTGGCCCGTCTGGAGACGGCTCTGGCGCTCGTCGAGGGCTGGGTGGACGCGGTGGTGCACGCCGCCGCCAAGCCGCGCCTGTCGTCGGCCGACGCCCTGCGCGAGACGCTGCGCCGCCGTCGCGCCTCCGGCGGTCCGGCGGAGCAGACGTTCGCCACGCTGATCGGCCTGGAGCTGCGTCCGCGCCGCCTGCGCGACGCGTCCCGCCTGTGGGCGTCCCTGACGGACGCGCGCGGTGTCGACGGCCGGGACGGCCTGTGGGCCCACCCGGACATGCTGCCCACGGCGACCGACCTGGACGACCCGGACGGTTTCGTCCACCGCGAGCAGCTCGACTTCTCCGAGCTGGACAAGATGCTCGGCGAGGCGGCGGGCAAGCCCGACCTGAAGAAGAAGGACGAGAAGGGGTCGGACGAGGCCGACGGCAAGGGCGACGGCAGCGAGTGAGCCTCCACGACGACGCCGTCCTGGTTCTCAAGGCGTACGAGAGCCAGGACGAGCTGCGCCAGACCTATCTGGACCATCTCGCGACGCACCCGGACGGCATGTGGAAGGCGTGCGGGGACGGGCACATCACGGCGAGCGCCATGGTGATCGACCCGTCCCGCGAGCGAGTCCTGCTGACCTTGCACAAGAAGATGCGCATGTGGCTGCAGATGGGCGGACACTGCGAGCCGGCCGACGAGACGCTGGCCCGTGCCGCGCTGCGCGAGGCCACGGAGGAGTCGGGCATCGCCGGACTGACTCTGCTCTCCGGCGGTCCCGTGCGGCTGGACCGCCACCCCACGCCCTGCGCCTGGCACCTGGACGTCCAGTACGCGGCGCTGGCTCCGGAGGGGGCCGTGGAGGCGATCAGTGAGGAGTCCCTCGACCTGCGCTGGTTCCCCTACGCCGAGGTCGCGGACGTGGCCGACGAGTCGGTCGTACGCCTGCTGGGGGCGACCCGCTCCCGCCTGTGACCGGTAAGGGGTGACCGCCTTGGCGATCGCCCCTTACCGAACTGTGGCCGTGCCCGTGCTCAGCTCCAGACGTTGCCCTGGTTCTGACCGCGTGCCCCCTGCTGGCCCATGCCGTACTGGGCGGCGAAGCCCGAGCCGATCTGCGCGTTCTGCGGCGGCAGCAGCTCGCTGGGCTGGACGAGCGCGAAGCCGCTGCCCATGAAGCTGAGCTCCCAGCCCTCCCCGGTGCTGCCCCTGCGCCGCCACACCCCGGAGGAGTGGGTCTGCGCCTGCATCTGCACGCGCAGGCCGGTGGACCAGGCGACGATCGCGTCGGCGTCGCAGTTGACGTACTTGTCGGGCGTCACCTGCATCAGCAGCGGGGAGCCCGAGGTCATCAGGGCGACCTTGCCCCGGCCGGTGATGTTGAGCTGGTACTTCCCCGAGCCGGAGATGCCGTACAGGCTGTCGACCGCGACGACCTCGTGGTGCAGGGACGAGTCCATCGCCAGCACGTAGCTGCTGTCGACGGTGAGGCCCTCCTGGTCGACGTCCATCACGTGGACGCACTGGGCGAGGTTGGCGAAGAAGACCGTGCCCTGCCCGTGGCAGCGCATCAGGTCCAGGCCCTCACCGGTGCGCGCACGCGCGCGTGACTGGTTGTTGCTCTGGTACTCGGCGTCGAACTCGACGAGCCCCTGGTAGGCGACCATCGTGCCCTTGCGGGCGAGAACGTCGTCGTGGCCCCCCAGGGCGACCCGGAGCATGTGCTTGTTCTGCAGGCTCCAGGCGTCCTGGGTCTGCTGGTCGTTGTAGGCGAAAAGCGGGCTCTGCATGGTGTTCTGGCTCCCCCTCAGCCCCGGACCCGGAGGCGGTCGGTGCTGTCCTCGCTGGGCTGGACGACGACGATGCCCTGACCGGAGAAGGCCATCTGGTAGGCCTCGCCGCTGCCGCGGCCGATCAGTGACTGCGCCTTGAAGCTGCGCTTGCCCTTCACCTTGAGGTTCGGGGACCAGGCGACGAGCGCGTCGGGGTCGACGTACGTCTCGTCCTCGCCACCGCCGCAGTCGACCACGATCGGCTTGCCCCGGGAGGTGAGCGCGACCCAGCCCTGTCCGGAGATCTTGGTGTTCCACAGGCCCTGCCCGGCGAACTTCGCCAGGCCCTTGACCCGCTCCACGCCCCAGGTGAGGTGGGCGTCGAAGGCGAGCAGGTTGGTGGCGTTGACGGAGATGCCGTCGCCGTTGAGGTTGATGACGACGACGTTCGCGCCGTAGTCGGCGAGGTAGAGCAGTCCGTCACCGGAGCACTTCATCAGGGGCGCGCCCTCGCCGGTCATCCAGTCCTTGGCGATCTGGCGGACGGCCGACGGGTTGGGCTCGTACTGGACGAAGCCCTCGTAGGCGGTCATCGAGCCCACGCGCGCGAGGAGGTCGTTCCCGGTCTGCATGGCGACCTTCAGCATGTGGTTGCCGTGGTTCTCCATGCGGGCGGTGACCGGTGCGGGAGCGTAGCCCGCGAGCGGCTGGTTCATGTCGGGCTCTCCCTCAGATCTCGTACGGCTGGACGATGACGAAGTTTCCGGGCGCCGCCCGGAACTGCAGGTTGACGCTCTCGCCCGTGTCGCCCGCGTATGAGTTGCGGCGCATCCGTACCTGGCTGGAGACGACCACCTGGGCGGCGGCCGACCAGGCGACGACCGCGTTGCAGTCGGCGAAGGTGGTGGGCGTGACCGGCAGCACCACCGGCACGCCGTGCGTCTTGACGACGATCGTGCCGGTGCCCTGGAACTGCATCGTGAACAGCGCGCCACCGGGGATGCCGTGCCCCTCGATGCGGCGGACCTCGTACTGGAGGCTCTCGTCAAAGGCGAGGACGTTCTCCGCGGAGACGCAGATGGCGTCGCCCTGGAGCTCGATCGGGTGCAGCATCGCGGAGTTGTCGGCGAGGAACACCTGTCCCTTGCCGGTGCAGCGCATCAGCTGCATCTCCTGGCCGGTGGCGTTGCCCACGACTCGGCCGGCGAACCCGGCGCCCTTGTAGCCGAAGTCGACCTTGCCCTGGTAGAGCACCATGCTGCCCTGCCGGGCGAGCACGGGCTGACCGTCCGCGCCGAGGTCGACGCGGACCAGCTTCTTGTTCTGCTGGGTCCAGCGCTGCCCGGTCGCCGTCTCGCGGAACTGCTGGAGCGCGGCCGTCACACCGGCGCCCTGCGGGGCTCCCTGGGGCACGCCCTGGGGTGCCGCGCCCGGCGCCATGCCCTGCGGGGCTCCGTGGGGTGCCTGCTGGCCGTAGCCGGGAGGCGGGGCCGGCTGGCCGTAGCCGGCGGGGGGAGTCTGCTGGCCGTAACCCGGAGGCGGGGTCGGCTGGCCGTAGCCGGGCGGCGGGGCCGGGGCGTGGGGCGGCTGAGGCGCCTGGGGCTGGCCGTAGCCGGGAGGCGGCGGGGCGGTCTGACCCGGCACCTGGCCGTGCGGCTGCTGCTGGCCCGGCTGGCCGTAGGGCGCGGGCGGAGGCACCGGGGCGGGCGGAGGCACCGGGGAGCCGCCGGGCGGCGTGTTCATGGGCGCGACGATCGTCTGCGCGGCGTGCACGTCGGAGCCGGGCGCCGGGGCGGGCGCCGGGGGCGGAGTGGCGCCGGCCGGCGGTGCGAAGCCCTGCGGGGCAGCCTGAGGTGCGGGAGCCGGGGCCGGTGCGGGGGCGGCGGGAGCGCCGAAGGCGGGCGGAGCCGCGGCCTGGGCCGGCGGCGCGAAGCCCGGGGCGGCACCGTCGACACCGGCCTGCGGCTGCTGCGGTGCGGGGGCCTCCTCCTCGGCCACCTCACCGCCGAAGTTCCTCAGCAGCGCGTCCAGCCCGCCGTCGAAGCCCTGCCCGACGGCGGCGAACCGCCACACGTCCTTCAGGTAGAAGTCGCCCAGCATCACGGCGCGCTCGGTGGAGAACTCCGCACCGCTGAACGGGTACCGGGCCACCTCCTCACCGCCCGCGACGATCCGGATGTATCCGGAGGCGACCTGCGACATCTGCCCCGCGCCGTCGACCGTCGCCGTGAAGGACAGCTTCTGGATCTGCGGTGGGATCCTGTCGAGGGTGACCCGGAACGACTCCGTGTCACCCGCTTGCGCACCCAGGAGCTGAATGGACTCCTCGGGGGTCTTCGGCTGGTTGAAGAACACGAAGTACCGGTCGTCCGACAACCGCTCGTCGGCGTCGAGACCGAAGCAGCTGATGTCGAAGCTCAGCCCGGGGCCCGAGATCTGCACGCCTACGTACAGATCCGTGCCCGCGGTGAGGTCACTGATCCTGGCCTTGTGGCCGCGTTGGAATTCCCTGGCCATGCGTTACGACCGTCCCCCATCCGAATGTGAGTGCGTCGCGCCAGGCTAACGGCAATCCAGGACAGGGGAAGAAGTCGGTACAGAGCCGGTACAGAACCCGTGCGCCACTGTGCCGGACCCCTTACGGGGCGTACTCCCGGGGCGCGCTACTCGCTGCGCGCTCCGGGTACGTGCGGCAGCCGGTCGGCGGCGACAACGCCCTCGAGGAACCCGCGGGCCCGCTCGGTCCGCGGGTACGCCTCCAACAGCCGCCAGAACCGGGGACCGTGGCCGGGGACGAGCAGATGCGCCAGTTCGTGCAGGAGGACGTAGTCGACGACGTACTCGGGCATGCCCTGGAGGCGGTGCGACAGCCGGATGCTTCCCTCGGACGGGGTACACGAGCCCCAGCGCGTGTTCTGGTTGGTGACCCAGCGGACCGAGGTGGGCCGGGCCCGCCCCTCGAAGTACTGGCCGGACAGGCACTCGGCGCGCTCGGCGAGTTCGGCGTCGCCGAGTACGCGTTTGCTCTCCTGGGCGGCGAGCTTGTCCAGCATGACGCTCACCCAGCGTTGCTCCTCCGCCTCGGACATCCGGGCGGGGATCAGCACGACGGTGCGATCGCCCTCGCGGTACGCGGAGACCGTCCGGCGTCGCCGGGTGCTCCTGCGGACCTCGATCGCGCTCGTCGCCGAGCCGTTCGGCGGCGGATTCGTCGGTGTGCGCTGGGGCGCCCCGGCGCGGTGCAGTGGGTCGGCGGACACGCCACGACGTTACCCGCTGCACCCGGGGAAGTCCCGGCTCCGGGACGCTTCGGCCCCGATCCGGCACCCCTCGCCCGGGTGTACGACTGATTCGTACGACGAATACCCACCGGCTGTGGACAACTTTCGACGCCTCGGGGCGCATCCGGGCATGCTGGCACTCGCCGGCGCATTCGCGACCGACCACGCGGACCGGCACACGCAGAAGTCGAAGGTCTGAAGACCCACGGGGGGCCTGGCATGCATCCGATGGTGAAGCCCGCGCTCAGGCGCGGCTGGCGCGATCTGAACACCGTGCAGTTCGGGATGACGCCCGCGCACGCGGTGACGCTCGGCCCGGTGGACACCGCGACGGGCAGCTTCCTGGACCTGCTCAACGGCACCCGCGGTCCCGCTCTCCTGCGTGAGGAGGGCCGCCGCATGGATCTGCCGGACGGACATGTCGACCGGGTGGTCGAGGGGCTCGCCCGTGCCGGTCTCCTCGACGACTCCAGGGGCGGTGGGCCGGACGCCGACGCCCTGCGGGAGAAGAGCGCGGTGCTCGACCGGCTCCGGCCCGACCTGGCTTCCCTCTCCCTGACCACGTCCGCTCCGGGGGAGGCGATGAGGCACCTGGCCGCACGACGCGCCCTGCGGGTCCGGGTGAGGGGCGCCGGACGGGTGGGCGCGGTGGTGGCCGGTCTCCTGTCGGGCGCGGGCGTCGGCGAGGTCGACGTGCTCGACGGCGGGTGCGTCGAGCCGTGGGACGTCGCCCCGGGCGGGCTCCCCGCCGAGTCCGTCGGGAGCCGCCGGGACGAGACGGCCCGCCGTGTCGTCCGCCGGGCAGCCCCCGATCGGCCGCCGCGCCGTGGTCCCGCGACACCGGCCGAGGAGGACGCCCCGGGGTTCTCCCTGGTGATCGTCGCCCCTCGCGACGACGTCGCGGTGCACGCCCCCGATCCCGCCGCCGCGGATTCCCTGATGGCCTCCGGCACGCCCCACCTGTACGCCGGTGTCGTCGAGGGGACCGGTGTGGTCGGTCCGCTGGTCCTGCCCGGCGAGACGGGGTGCGCGGGGTGCCTTCAGGCTGACCGCACCGACCGGGACCCGGCCTGGCCCCGTCTGGTGGCGCAGTGGCGCTCCGGCGGCCGCCGACAGGTTCCTCCCTGCGCTCTCACCCTGGCCACGACGGTCGCCGGGCTGGCGGCGGCCCACGCTCTCGCGTTCCTGGACGGGGGTACGCCCTCCAGCATCGGCACCCGCTGCGAGGTGTCGCTCCCCGGACTGCGGTGGCACACGCGCCCGGTTCCCGCGCACCCCGCCTGCCCGTGCGACGCCGCCGGAAAAGGTAAGCAGGAACACATCTCCGTGGAGGGGGAGCGGCGCGCGACAATGGCTGGGCAAGGGCCGTCAGCGGACGTTCGCCGTGAGGCAGAAGCCGGGCGGCCGGCTGGGACTTGGAGGGCGCATGTCTGATCTTCCGCGCAAGGCGGTCACCCGAACCGCCAAGCTCGCCGCGCTCCCGCTCGGCTTCGCCGGGCGGGCGACCTGGGGGCTCGGGAAGCGAATCGTGGGCGAGTCAGCGGAGATCGTCGGCCAGCAGCTGCAGCAGCGGACCGCGGAGCAGCTGTTCAAGGTGCTGGGCGAGCTCAAGGGCGGGGCGATGAAGTTCGGACAGGCCCTGTCCGTCTTCGAGTCCGCGCTGCCCGAGGAGGTCGCCGGCCCGTACCGGGCGGCCCTGACCAAGCTGCAGGAGGCGGCACCGCCCATGCCGACGGGCACGGTGCACTCCGTTCTGGCGGAGCGGCTCGGCGAGGACTGGCAGGACCTGTTCCTGGAGTTCGAGGACAAGCCGGCCGCGGCGGCGTCCATCGGCCAGGTGCACCGCGCGGTGTGGCACGACGGCCGCGAGGTGGCGGTCAAGGTGCAGTACCCGGGCGCCGGCGAAGCCCTGCTGTCCGACTTGAACCAGCTCAGCCGCTTCGCCCGCCTGCTCGGCCCCCTGGTTCCCGGCATGGACGTCAAGCCGCTGATCACGGAGCTCAAGGACCGGGTCTCCGAGGAACTGGACTACGACCTGGAGGCACAGGCCCAGCGCGCCCACGCCGAGGAGTTCGCGGACGACCCGGACATCGTGGTGCCGGACGTGGTCCGCCAGTGCGAACAGGTACTGGTCACCGAATGGATGGACGGTGTCCCGCTGTCGGAGATCATCGCGGACGGTACGCCGCGGCAGCGCGACCGGGCCGGTCAGCTGCTGGCGCACTTCCTCTTCTCGGGCCCGGCGCGCACCGGCCTCCTGCACGCCGACCCGCACCCCGGGAACTTCCGGCTGCTGCCCGGCGGGCCGGACGGCGAGGACGACTGGCGCCTCGGCGTCCTGGACTTCGGCACGGTCGACCGGCTCCCGGGTGGTCTGCCCGAGCCGATCGGGCAGGCCCTGCGCATGACGCTGGACGGCGAGGCCGACGCCGTCTACGAGATGCTCTGCGCCGAGGGTTTCGTCAAGGAGTCGATAGAGCTGGACCCCGACGCCGTCCTCGACTACCTCCTGCCGATCATCGAGCCGGCCCGGGTCGACGAGTTCACCTTCACCCGCGGGTGGATGCGGAGCCAGGCTGCCCGGATCGGTGACCCGCGCTCCCCCGCCTACCAGCTGGCCAAGCAGCTCAACCTGCCGCCCGCCTACCTCCTGATCCACCGCGTGACCCTGAGCACCATCGGTGTGCTGTGCCAGCTGGGGGCGACGGTGCGACTGCGCGACGAGCTGGAGGACTGGCTCGTGGGCTTCCTCCCCGAGAGGGAGGACGACGAGGAGGACGGGTACGAGGCGGAGACGTACGAGGTGGACGAAACGGCGGCGGAGGCCTGAGCCTTGGGTCCTGACACGCCGTGGGGGCCGGTCCGTTCGGACGGACCGGCCCCCACGGGCAGAGGTTTCGCCTCCTGAGCCGGGAGGCCACCGCTTCGGGTGATCGGTTACTGCATCACGGCCATGGCGAGCGCCCGCCGGGCACGCAGCGAGGCGCGCTCGGCTCGGCGCTGCATCCGGCGAGCGGTCGCCAGGCGCAGCGCCCGGCGTTCCTGCTCGGCCTCGTGCAGCCGGTCGTGCATATGCGCACGAGCCAGGGCTTCTGGGATGAGTTGCATCTCACGGGTCCTGTTCTGACGCGAGTCCTTCGCGTCGCTGGTGGTGAAGTCTTCAGGCGCGGTGCCTGCGATGTCGTGGGTGGACGGCTTCATCGGGGCCTGCTTCTTGGGGTCGTGCGTGAGGGGGCGGTCGATCGTTCCTGCGGTGTTCATGCCGTGACCGGGTTCTTGCGCGGGCGACCACGGGGCCGCTTCCGGGCGACGACGACACCCTGGACGAACAGCTCGCCACCCCAGACGCCCCAGGGCTCACGCCGCTCCTTGGCACCGGCGAGGCAGGCCTCGATCAGCGGGCAGGTACGGCAGAGGGACTTGGCGTACTCGACGTCCGCCGGCGACTCCGCGAAGAAGACCTCCGGGTCGTAGGAGCGGCAGGGGACGGGCACGCCGAGGTTCTCGATGGCGTCGTCGAGCGCGGTGAGCGCGGTGAGCGGGGTCAAGGTGGGGTCCTCCGTGGAGCCGGGCTTGGGGATCGTGTCGGAAGGCGGTACGGACGGGGCGTGCGCTTCGAGTTGCACGGTTGGTCTTCCTCGTCTGGTCGTTCCGGCCGGTCGGCCGGGTGGCGGCTTGGTACCGGGTTCTTTTCTTGTCCCGAGGCTCCTTCGTGCCGTCGTCCCCGTTCGGGGACAAACAGAAGGGCCGCGGATCCCGGATGGGGTTCCGCGGCCCTGAAGGCGCCGGCCTGATCGAATCAGGCTGGATCACTCCAGGGTTCTGGCCCACGGAAGGCCCACATCAGGTGGTGCTGCGTCGTCTGCTTCCGGAATCCGGCACCGGTCGCCGTAAAGGCATAGGCCTGCGCCTGTGCCACTACTGCTGCTTCCAGTGCCTTGGTCGGTCGCTCATCGCGCTCACGGACGGGAAGGCCCGCGGGGGCAACGGAGAGGGACGCCGGACGCACGGCACGAATGCCGGACAGACCGGTGCCCGGGTTCGAGGCGCCGAGCATGCACAGGGAGACGGCCGAGCGATCGGTCATTTTGGCGGTGGAGCTGACGGTGGAGCTGAAGTTGATGCTGATCACTGGACTCGCCTCCTCTCGGCGTCTAGGGGACTGGACGAACCAGTCCGCGGATATGCAAGTACAACACGGATTCAGGGCCTCCGGGAAGGCCGCCGTTCCCGTGACCAAGAACCTATGGGGATTCCCGGGGCATGCGCAAACTATTTTTTCGACGAGTTGGTTTCAGCCGTCCCCGTCAAGCCCCGCACCTTCCTGGCCTGCGCAGATGGCCAACACGTCGGCTCCGTAGCGGTTGAGCTTGCGCATCCCGACCCCTGGGATGCGTGCCAGCTCGTGTTCGTCCTCCGGGACGGACTCGGCGATCGCCATCAGCGTCTTGTCGGTGAAGACGCAGAACGCGGGCTGCCCGCTGAGTCCCGCCTGGACCGCGCGCCACTCACGCAGCCGCTCGTAGACGCCCTCGTCCATGTCGGACGGGCAGTCCTCGCAACGCATCAGCTTCATCTCACCCGCGTCGGTGAGCGTGCGTCCGCAGACCCGGCAGCGGGCAGGTGTCCGACGCGTCCGTCTCGGAGCGACGGCCGTGGCGCCGCTGATCCCGGAACCACGCTCCACGCCCCCGGCCCCCCCGGCCCCGCCGGCCGCCGTACCCGCGCCGGACGGCCCCGATCCGGGCCGCAGCCCCTTCAGGAAGCGGCTGGGGCGGCGGCTGGGCCGCCCGCCGGGTGAGCGGGCGAGCGCCCAGGAGAGGTGCAGGCGCTCACGCGCGCGGGTGACGCCGACGTACAGGAGGCGGCGCTCCTCCTCGATCTGCTCGTCGGTCTTTGCGTAGGTGATCGGCATCATTCCCTCGGCCACGCCCACCAGGAAGACGACGTCCCACTCCAGTCCCTTGGCCGAGTGCAAGGAGGCGAGGGTGACGCCCTGGACCGTCGGAGCGTGCTGCGCGCCTGCCCGCTCGTCGAGTTCGGCGACGAGGGCGCTCAGCGTGGCGCCCGTCGCGGCCGCGGCGAAGTCCTGGGCCAGGCCGACCAGAGCGGCCAAGGACTCCCAGCGCTCGCGGACGGCACCGGAGCCGGCCGGTGGCACGGGCGTCCACCCCTCTCCGGACAGCACCGCGCGTACCTGGGAGGGCAGGTCCACGGCGTCGTCGAGCAGGGAGTCGTTGCCGCCGAAGCGTGCCGCGGCCCGCAGGGCGCTGTGGGCTTTGCGCACCTCCGGGCGGTCGAAGAAGCGCTCCGCGCCGCGCAGCTGGTAGGGGACCCCGGCGTCGGCGAGAGCCTGTTCATAGGTCTCCGACTGGGAGTTCGTGCGGAACAGGACGGCGATCTCGGCGGCCGGCACGCCCGCGTCGATGAGCTCGCGGATGCGGCGGGCGGCACCCTCCGCCTCGGCCGGTTCGTCCGGGTACTCGGCGTAGACGGGTTCCGGGCCGGCGGGACGCTGGGAGACCAGCTCCAGACGGTGGTCGGCGGCCCGGCCGTGGGCCTGGGAGAGCAGGCCGTTGGCCAGGTGGACGACCTGAGGGGTGGACCGGTAGTCACGGACCAGCTTGACGACGGTGGCGCCGGGGTGGCGGCTGCGGAAGTCGAGCAGGTGGTCGGGGGTTGCTCCCGTGAACGAGTAGATCGTCTGGCTGGCGTCGCCCACCACACAGAGGTCGTCGCGGTCCCCGAGCCAGAGCTCCAGCAGGCGCTGCTGGAGGGGGCTGACGTCCTGGTACTCGTCGACCACGAAGTGCTGGTACTGGGCGCGGACCTGTTCGGCGACGTCCTGCCGGTCCTGGAGGACCGCGACGGTCAGCAGCAGCACGTCCTCGAAATCGATCACGCCTCGCCCGCGCTTGAGGTCCTCGTAGGCGGCGTAGAGCTGAACGATCTCCGCCGGGTCGCGGGGCGCCTCACGACCGGCCTTGGCCGCCGCGAGGGCGTAGTCGGCAGGGACCGTTTGGGTCACTTTGGACCACTCGATCTCGGCGGTCGCGTCGCGCAGCTCGCCGCGGTCGAGGCGGATGCGGCACGCGGCCGCGGCGTCGGCGACGAGCTGGATCTTGCGGTCGACGAGCCTGGGCAGGGAGCCACCGATCGCTTTCGGCCAGAAGTACTGGAGCTGGCGCAGCGCCGCCGAGTGGAAGGTCCGGGCCTGCACGCCCGCCGCGCCGAGCTGGCGCAGCCGGCCGCGCATCTCCCCGGCGGCGCGGTTGGTGAAGGTGACGGCGAGCACGCTGGTGGGCTGGAGGATGCCGGCGCGTACCCCGTAGGCGATGCGGTGGGTGATCGCCCGGGTCTTGCCGGTACCGGCACCCGCCAGGACGCACACCGGACCGCGCAGGGCGGTCGCCACCTCGCGCTGCTCGGGGTCGAGCCCTTCGAGCACCGCGTCGGCCGAGTCCGGTACCGGCGGGAAGAGGGTGGAGTGCGTTGCTGCTGTCACACCGCCATGCTGCCAGGTCGCAGGTGACGGGTGCGTCGGTTGTCCACAGGCACGCACCGATAGTCGTACCAATGCGATCAATGCGCGTATCGCTGCGGCAGGTGTCACACGCCGCGGGAATGGTGGGGCCGCTATGGACGTTCCCTTCGTGCGGCCCTCCAGGCGCCGCCGAATTTCCCGAGCCGCCGAAGGAGCGCGAGAGACATGCCGGGCACTGTGACGATGTACAGCACCACGTGGTGCGGCTACTGCCGTCGGCTGAAGAGCCAGATGGACCGCGAGGGCATCGCGTACACCGAGATCAACATCGAGCAGGACCCGGAGTCCGCAGCGTTCGTGGAGAAGGCGAATGGCGGAAACCAGACGGTCCCAACCGTCCTCTTCCCCGACGGATCGACGCTGACGAACCCGTCGCTGGCGCAGGTGAAGCAGAAGGTCGGCGCGTAAGCGCACCGGCACGACGCCCGACAGGCGACAAGCAGAGGGGTGGCCCTCCCCGCCGGGGAGGGCCACCCCTCTGTCCGTGTCTCACCTCAGAAGGCGCCGCGCGTGGGCAGCGGCTTGCCGTACCAGAGCTCGATCAGGCGGGCCGCGATGGAGATGCCGTAGGGCGGGAGCACCTCGCCGGACTCGAAGGCGGCGTCCAGCTCGTCGCGGGAGAACCAGCGGGCCTCGTGGATCTCGTCGCCGTCGACGTCGATCTCGGTCGAGGTGGCGCGCGCCATGAACCCCAGCATCAGGCTCGACGGGAAGGGCCAAGGCTGGCTGGCGACGTACTCGACGGGACCGACGGTGACGCCGACCTCCTCCTGCACCTCTCGGCGCACCGACTGCTCGATGGACTCGCCGGGCTCCACGAACCCGGCGAGCGTCGAGAAACGGCCCTCGGGCCAGTGGACCTGGCGGCCGAGCAGGAGGCGGTCCTCGTCGTCCGTCACCGCCATGATCACCGCGGGGTCGGTGCGCGGGTAGTGCTCGGCCCCGCACGCGGGGCAGCGGCGGATGTGGCCGGCCGCGGCGATGACGGTGCGCTCGCCGCAGCGGGAGCAGAACCGGTGCAGGCGCTGCCAGTTCTCCAGGGCGACCGCGTGGGCCATCAGACCGGCGTCGCGGGGCGACAGGAGCAGGCCGGCCTCGCGCAGACCGGCCGGGCGGGCGGACTGGTCCATGCGGCCGGGCAGGGAGTCCTTCTGGAGCGCGAAGTAGCTGACGCCGTCCTCGTCGGTGCCCAAAAAGTACCGGTGTGCCTCGGTCAGCGGCGCCTCGAAGGACGGCGTCATGACGAGTTCGGTACGTCCGTCGGGCGTCTCGTCGATCAGGACCTGACCGCCGGAGACCACGAAACAGCGCGTCGAGGGGTGGCTCCACGCCGCCGCGAGCCAGGCCTCGTCGAGGCGGTGGTGGGCGGCACGGTCGATGCCGCTCGGGGCGGTGAGCGAGATGGGACGGTCGGCGGTGTGGTCGGTCCAGGTGGTCACGGGTGCTTCCAACTCCCCCGGTGAGCGTTTCGGTTCGGCAGGCGGTTAGCGGTTCGTGCGGCGGTTGGCGACCGGGTCCGGGAGGGCACGGGCGGTACGGCGGCCTTTCCAGTGTGCCGCGCGCGGTGCCGGCCCGGTCCCGGGCAGAACAGCCGCTCAGGGGGCGTGGCGCCAGTACTCCGCCAGGTCACCCCACAGGTGGGCGGATGTTTCGACGCCTTTGAGCAGCAGGTCCAGCTCCACCTTCTCGTCGGGGGCGTGCCAGCCGTCGGAGGGGACGGAGATGCCGAGGAAGAGCACCGGCGCCCCCAGCACCTCCTGGAGGTCGGCGGCCGGGCCGGAGCCGCCCTCGCGGGTGAAGCGGACCGGTTTCCCGAAGGCCCGGCCCATGGCGCGGACGACCGACTGGAGCGCCGGGTGGTCCAGCGGAGTCAGGCACGGCCGGGTGGCCGAGCCGAAGGTGATCTCGCAGCGGATCCCGGCGGGCACCTGCTCGGCCGCCCAGGCGCGGACGGCCTTCTCGACGTGGTCGGGGTCCTGGCCCGCGACCAGCCGGAAGGACAGCTTCACCATGGCGGACGCCGGGATGATCGTCTTGCTGCCGGGGCCCTGGTAGCCGCCTCCGATGCCGTTGACCTCGGCGGTGGGGCGGGCCCAGACCCGTTCCAGGGTGGTGTGCCCGGCCTCGCCGTGCGCGGCGTGGGACTTGGCCGTGCGCAGCCACTGCCCCTCGTCGAAGGGCAGCTCGGCGAAGAGGGCGCGCTCGCGCTCGGTGAGCTCGATCACGCCGTCGTAGAAGCCCGGGATCGCCACGCGCGCGTGCTCGTCGTGCAGGGCGGCGACCAGGCGGGCGACGGCGGTGGCCGGGTTGGGGACCGCGCCCCCGAAGGAGCCGGAGTGGATGTCCTGGTCGGGTCCGTGCAGCCGGATCTCGCACTCGGCCAGGCCGCGCATGCCGGTGCACACCGTGGGGGTGTCCTCGGACCACATGCCCGTGTCGGAGACGACGACCGCGTCGGCGCCAAGCCGGTCGGCGCGCTCCTCGACCAGCGCGCGGAAGTGCGGGGAGCCGGATTCCTCCTCGCCCTCGATCAGCAGCTTGAGGTTGACCGCGGGGGCGGTGCGGCCGGTGGCCGCCAGGTGGGCTCGGACGCCGAGTGTGTGGAAGAACACCTGCCCCTTGTCGTCGGCGGCCCCGCGCGCGTAGAGGCGGTTCTCGCGGACGACGGGTTCGAAGGGCTCGCTGTGCCAGCCGTCCGCGCGGGCGGCGGGCTGCACGTCGTGGTGGCCGTAGACGAGGACCGTCGGTGCCTGCGGGTCGCCCGAGGGCCATTCGGCGAAGACCGCGGAGGCGCCCGGTGTGGGCCACACCTCGGTGGTCGGGAAACCGGTCTCCTTCAGTTTGGCGGCGAGCCAGTCGGCGCTGCGGCGCACATCGGTCGCGTGGTCGGGCTGGGCCGACACGGACGGAATGCGCAGCCACTCGACGAGGTCGTCGAGGAAGGCGGCGCGGTGGTGCTCGATGTACGTACGGACAGCGCTGTCCGGGGTGTCGCTCATGCTCACGAGCCTATCGGCCCGCACCGGCACCCCGATCGTGCGGTTCGTCACCGAGCGGGTCGGCCAGCAGCAGCCTCTCCAGCTCGGCCCGGCCCGGCAGCCCGGCGGGCCGCACCACCTCGCCGGTGCGCACGTACAGGAAGGCGGCGGTGACCGATTCCAGGGGTACGCGCTGCTGCTCGGCCCAGGCGAGGCGGTAGAGCGCGAGCTGGAGCGGGTCGGCGGTGCCGGCCCGGCTCGTCTTCCAGTCGACGATCTCGAATGTGGCCGTCTGGCCGTCGCCCTCCTTGTAGACGGCGTCGATGCGGCCGCGTACGACTCGTCCCGCGAGCGAGAGCTGGAACGGCGCCTCTACGCGGTAGGGGGTGCGGCGGGCGTACTCGGTGCGTTCGAAGGCCTCCTTCAGGAACTTCAGGTCGTGTTCGCCGGCGATCTCGGCATCGCTGCCCGGCAGCTCCTCCGGCTCCAGCAGGGGCAGCGTCAGCGGTTCGAAGCGTGCCTCGACCCAGGCGTGGAAGCGGGTGCCGCGGCGGGCGGCGGGCTGGGGCGGCCGGGGCATGGGTCTGGCCAGCTCCTGTGCGAAGCCGTCCGGGTCGGCGGCCATGCTGAGCAGTTGGGAGGCGGTCAGCGACGCCGGGAGCGGCACTTCGGTGACGCTCTCCCGGGAGCGCAGGAGTTCGCCGGTGAGGGCGTCGAGGTCGCGGTCCCAGGAAGCGACGGTGCGGGCTTCCTCCGGAGTGAGGCGGGAGGGGGCGGCGGGCCGGTCCGAAGGAGGCGCCTGGTGCGGGACGGCAGGGCGGGCCGGTGGCTTCGTGTGGAGTGGTGGCGCGACGGGGCGGTCCGTGGTCCAGGAGTCCCAGTCGGCGGAGTCTTCCTCGGTCCAGCCGGGATCGAGCGGGCCGCCTTCGTCCAGGGGTGCTTCGGCGTCCGGGGGCGGCGGCCAGTCGGGGTCGTCGTAGGTGTCCGGGTCGTGGGTGGCGGCGGGGTGGTCGTCCTGTTGCGCGGCGAGGTCGTCCAGGTGGGCGAGGACCGTCTCGGCGGCGGCCCTGCGGCGGGCGAGGGCGTCGGCGTCGAGTGGCAGGGGCCAGGCGTGGTCGGCGGCGGCCCGGTGCAGGGCCGGGTTCTCCTCGCCCTCGGCGGGTTCGTCCGCCCATGCCTCGATCTCGCCGTGTCCGGCGGCGCAGTGTTCGTACAGGGCCATGAGGAAGCCGGACGGTCCGCGGGGCTTCTTCTGGCTGGGTCCCCACCAGTGTCCGGAACCCAGCAGCAGGGAGCGGGGACGGGTGAAGGTGACGTAGCCGAGGCGCAGCTCCTCGGTGTGCTGGTGTTCCTTCATGGCCTCGTGGAAGGCCTTCAGGCCCCGCGAGTCCCAGGACTCGACGTCGGGCAGGGTGTCGGCGTCACCGCGCAGGCCGTGCGGCAGCACCTTGCCCTGAGCGGTCCACTTCTCCCGGCCCTGACCGCTGGGAAAGGTGCCGGTGACCAGGCCCGGCACGGCGACGACGTCCCACTCCAGGCCCTTGGACTTGTGCGCGGTGAGTACCTTGACGGTGTTCTCGCCGCCCGGCAGGGCGTTGTCGAGGCCCTTCTCGTACTGGGCGGCGGTGCGCAGGAAGCCCAGGAAGGCGAGCAGGGTGGCCTCGCCGTCGCTGGCGGCGAAGGACGCGGCGACGTCCAGGAAGTTCGACAGGGTCTCGCGGCGGCGGGCGGCCAGGGCGTGGGGGGACGCCGACAGCTCGACCTCCAGGCCGGTGACGGCGAGGACGCGGTGCAGTACGTCCATGAGCGGGTCGGCGAGGGCCCGGCGCAGGTCGCGCAGTTCGGTGGCGAGCCGCGCGAACCGTACGCGCGCGTCGGGCGAGAACGGCAGGCCGTCGTCGTCCCCGCTGCCGTCCAGCGGCGTCTCCAGGAAGGTGTCGAGGGCGTCCGCGAGCGATATCACCTCGGAGGGGTCGACGCCCTCGACGGCCGCGGCGAGCCGCCGGTCGGGGTCGTCGTCGCCGTCCACACGCGCGTGGCTCACCAGGAGCCGGGCGCGGCGCCCCAGCAGGGCGAGGTCCCGTGGGCCGATGCGCCAGCGCGGGCCGGTGAGCAGGCGGACCAGGGAGGCGTTGGCGCCGGGGTCCTGGAGGACTTCGCAGACGGCGACCAGGTCGGCCACCTCGGGCAGGTGCAGCAGCCCGGACAGGCCCACGACCTCTACGGGCACGTCGCGGGTCACCAGGGCGCCCTGGATTTCGGCGAAGTCGGTCGCCGTACGGCACAGGACGGCGACCTCACCGGGCGCCGTGCCGGTGCGCACCAGGTGGGCGATGGAGTCGGCGATCCAGTCGATCTCCTCCGCGTGGGTGGGCAGCAGGGCGCAGCGGACCGTGCCGTCGCGTTCGGCGCCCGGGGCGGGGCGCAGGGCTTCCACGCCCGCGTGCATGGCGCGCAGGGGCTCGGCCAGGCCGTTGGCGAGGTCGAGGAGTCGTCCGCCGCTGCGGCGGTTCTCGCTGAGCGCCTGCCGGGCGGCGGGGCGGCCGTCGGCGTGCGCGAAGTGCTCGGGGAAGTCGTCGAGGTTGGCGACCGAGGCGCCCCGCCAGCCGTAGATCGCCTGGCAGGGGTCGCCCACGGCGGTCACCGGGTGGCCGGTGCCGGCGCCGAACAGACCGGCCAGCAGGATGCGCTGGGCCACCGAGGTGTCCTGGTACTCGTCGAGCAGGACGACCCGGAACTCCTCGCGCAGGACGCGGCCCACCTCCGGGAGCCCGGCCAGCCGCGCGGACAGGGCGATCTGGTCGCCGAAGTCGAGCAGGTCCCGCTCCCGTTTGGCGGCGCGGTAGCGGCTCACCAGGTCGGCGAGTTCGCGGCGCGCGGCGGCGGCCTCCGGGACCTTGCGCAGGTCGGCGTTGGTGAGCTTGGCGCTCTGGAGGGAACCGAGGAGACCGGCGTCCCAGGTGCGCAGTTCCCCGGGGGCGACGAGATGCTCGGAGAGTTCCGCGTCGAGGGCGAGGAGGTCCGCGACGAGGTCGGGGAAGGAGCGGGTGAGCGCCGGATAGGGGCCCGGCGCCTCACGCAGAACCCGCGCGGCGAGCTGGTAGCGGGTCGCGTCGGCGAGCAGCCGGGAGGTCGGCTCCAGGCCTAGGCGCAGTCCGTGGTCGGTCAGGAGGCGGCCCGCGAAGGCGTGGTACGTCGAGATCTCCGGTTCGCCGGGCGGATCGTCCGGGTCGATCGCATCCGGGTCGGTGACGCCGGCCCTGATGAGCGCGGTGCGCACGCGTTCGGCGAGTTCACCGGCCGCCTTGTTGGTGAAGGTGAGGCCGAGCACCTGTTCCGGGGCGACCTGGCCGGTGCCGACCAGCCACACCACGCGTGCGGCCATCACCGTGGTCTTGCCCGACCCGGCGCCGGCCACGATGACCTGCGGGGCGGGCGGCGCGATGATGCAGGCCGTCTGCTCCGGGGTGAAGGGGATACCGAGGAGCTCCTTGAGCTGCTCGGGATCGGTGAGATGGGCGGGCACGTCCAAGAGGCTAGCCGCGGGCACTGACAGCGGGTGCGCGAGCGCCGACGGAGTCGCCGGGAAGCGCAGGTCAGCAGGCGTGGTGCGACTTGTCACACCGGTCTCGGGCGTGGGTTTCGGCGGCTCACTCCACGACGTGCCGCCCCTCCGGCCGCGCGCTGCACGAGGCGCGGAAGGCGCAGTGGGCGCAGTGCTGGCCCGCGGTCGGGGTGAAACGTTCGTCGAGGACCTTCCCGGCGGCCGTGGCCAGCAGGTCTCCGACCCACTCGCCGTCCGGTCCCTCCAGGGACTCCTGGGCCTGCACCTTGGGCAGGGTCTCGCCACCGGCCCGCTTGGGCGCGCCCTGGCGCAGCTGGACGAGTTCGGCCCCGCCCGGTGCGGGGCGGGTGCCGTCGAAGGCCTCGTCGACGGCGCCCTCTCGGACGGCGAGCTGGTAGACGGCGAGCTGGGGGTGGTGGGCGACCTCGGCGGAGGTGGGTGCCTGTTTGCCGGTCTTGAAGTCGACGACGTAGGCGCGGCCGTCACCGTCGGTCTCCACGCGGTCCATCTGGCCGCGGATGCGCACCTCGTAGTCGCCCGCCTCCAGGGTCACGTCGAAGTCGTGCTCGCTGGCGACCGGCGTGCGTCCGGCGCGGTCCATCACGTGCCACTTCAGGAAGCGTTCGAGCGCCACGCGCGCGTTGGCCTTCTCCTGCGCCGACTTCCACGGCGCGTCGAAGGCGAGCGCGTTCCACACGGAGTCCAGGCGCTCCATGAGGACGGCGAGGTCGGCCGGGGTGTGCCCGGAGGCCACCTCGTCGGCGAGGACGTGCACCACGTTGCCGAAACCCTGGGCGGCGGTCGCGGGAGCGTCGGCCTTCACCTCCCGGCCCAGGAACCACTGCAGTGCGCAGGTGTTGGCCAACTGGTCCAGGGCGCTGCCGGAAAGCGTGACGGGCTTGTCGCGGTCGCGCAGCGGGACCTTGCTCTCCGTCGGGTCCCACATGCCCCACCAGCGGTAGGGGTGGGCGGACGGCACCAGGGGGCGGCCGTCCTCGTCGGCGAGGGCGGCGAGGCGGGCCAGACGGCGTGCCGCGGCCTGCCTCAGCGGTCCGGAGACGCGGGGGTCGACCGTGGTGGCGCGCAGCTCGGCGACGAGCGCCGCGACGGCGAGGGGGCGGCGGGGGCGGCCCGTGACGTCGACGGGTTCGACGCCGAGTTCGGTCAGGAAGCGGGAGGGCTGGTCGCCGTCGTCGGCCGGTGCCTTGACGGCGGTCACGACGAGCCGTTCCCTCGCGCGCGTGGCGGCCACGTAGAACAGACGGCGCTCCTCGGCGAGCAGCGCGCCGGGCGTCAGCGGTTCGGCGAGGCCGTCGCGGCCGATGCGGTCGGCCTCCAGCAGGGAGCCGCGGCGACGCAGGTCCGGCCACAGCCCCTCCTGGACGCCCGCGACGACGACCAGCCGCCACTCCAGCCCCTTCGCGCGGTGGGCGGTCATCAGGCGGACGGCGTCGGGGCGGACGGCACGCCGGGTGAGGGTGTCGGCGGCGATGTCCTCGGCGTCGATCTCCTCCAGGAAGTTCAGGGCGCCCCTGCCGCCGGTGCGTTCCTCCGCGCGAGCGGCCGTCGCGAAGAGCGCGCACACCGCGTCGAGGTCGCGGTCGGCGTTGCGGCCGGCGGCGCCGCCACGCCGTGCGGAGCGCTCCAGGCGGGTGGGCCACGGCGTTCCCTCCCACAGGTCCCACAGCGCCTCCTCGGCGCTGCCGCCGCCCGCCAGGCGCTCGCGTGCCGTGCGGAGCAGCGCGCCGAGGCGCTGGGCGCCCCGCGCGTACGCGGGGTCGTGCGCGGCCAGCCGTTCGGGCTCGGCCAGCGCCCGCGCGAGGAGTTCGTCCGAGGGCGGCGGCAGCGGGTTGCCGGCGGCCCGCTCCTCCTCGCGCAGGGCGCGGCCGAGGCGGCGCAGGTCGGCGGCGTCCATCCCGGCGAGGGGAGAGGTGAGCAGGGTGAGGGCGGTCTCGGTGGGAAGCCAGCACGGTTCTTCCGCGCGGCGGGCGGGTTCACCGCGCGTGGCGGCTGCCGCGGTGCCCGCGCCGGCGTCGGCCACGGCCTCGGCCGCCGTGTCGGTGTCCTTGTCCGCCCCGGGCTCGGGCTCGGCTGCCCTCACCCCGGTGTCCGTGTCCGCCCCGGGCTCGGGCGCGGCTGCCCTCACCCCGGTGTCCGTGTCCGCCCCGGGCTCGGGCGCGGCTCCCCTCACCCCGGTGCCCGTGTCCACCCCAGGCTCGGGCGCGGCTGCCTTCGCCCTGGTCGCCGGTACGGCGTCCACGGCCGGGTCGGACTCGGGGCCGGCCTGCGCCGCCGTGCCGGTGCCGGGTACGCGCCCCGGATCGGTCGCGTCCTGGGGGCCGACCCCGCCCCGTACGTTCCCGGCCTCGTCGCCGCCTGCCCCGGGCGCGGGTTCCCCGGCGTCATCGGCGCCCCCGCCCGATGCCGTGTCCGCCGCCTCGTCGGCACCCCCGCTCGGCGTCGCGTCCGCCGCCTCGTCGGTACCCGGCCGAACCCTGCCCCCCGTCTCCGCCTCCGCCACGGCTCGCAGGGCCGTCAGCAGGGGCGCCACAGCCGGTTCGTGGCGCAGGGGGAGGTCGTCGCCGTCGATGTCCAGGGGCACGCCGGCCGCGGTGAGGGCACGCCGGACCGTCGGGATGCCGCGGGCACCGGCGCGCACGAGGACGGCCATCTCACCCCAGGGGACGCCGTCCTCCAGGTGGGCCCGGCGCAGGATGTCGGCGACGTTGTCCAGTTCGGTGCCGGACGTCGGGTACGTGTACACCTCGACGCGCCCGCCGTCCCGGACCGGGGCCAGTTCGCGGTGGGCCCGCACCTTGACTGCGGGGAGGCGGGTCAGCGGCATGCGCTGGGTCAGCAGCCGGGTCGCGGCCAGCAGGGCGGCCCCGGAGCGACGCGAGGTCCGCAGCACCTCGACCGGCGCCGGTCGGCCGTCCGCGCGCGGGAAGGCGGCCGGGAAGTCGAGGATGCCGTTCACGTCCGCGCCCCGGAAGGCGTAGATCGACTGGTCGGGGTCGCCGAAGGCGACGAGGGTGCGTCCGCCTCCGGCCAGGGCGTGCAGCAGCCGTACCTGGGCCGGGTCGGTGTCCTGGTACTCGTCGACGTACACCGCGTCGTACTGGGCGGCCAGCCGCGCGGCGACCTCGGGGCGGCGCGCGAGGAGCACCGCGCGGTGGACGAGTTCCGCGTAGTCGAGTACGCCCTGCAGGTCGAGCACGTCGAGGTACTCGGCGAGGAAGACGGCGGCGGCCCCCCAGTCGGGGCGGCCGATGCGCCCCGCGAACGCCTTCAGTGCCTCCGGGCCGAGGCCCAGCTCGCGGGTGCGGGCGAGCACCGCGCGGACCTCGTCGGCGAAGCCGCGGGTCGTCAGGCAGGCGCGCAGTTCGTCGGGCCAGCGCACGTGGGAGAGGCCGGCCCGTTCCAGGTCCACCTGCCCGGCGAGCAACTCGCGCACGGTCACGTCCTGCTCCGGGCCGGACAGCAGCCGCAGAGGCTCCACGAACAGGTCGCTGTCCTGGTGGGCGCGGACCAAGGCGTAACCGAAAGAGTGGAAGGTGGTCGCCCTGGGGGCCCGTGCGGCGCCCATGCGCAGTGCCATCCGGTCGCGCAGCTCGACGGCCGCCTTGCGGCTGAAGGTCAGCACCAGGATCCGCTCGGGGTCACCGCCGCGGGCGATCCGGTCCGCCACGGACTCCACCAGAGTGGTGGTCTTCCCGGTGCCGGGACCCGCGAGGACGAGCAGCGGCCCGCTCCGGTGGTCAACCACGGAGCGCTGGGCGGCGTCCAGACGAGGGGGGTCCATTCGCGTCGGCGGGGTACGCACCAGTCGGTAAGCGCCACGGCTCCCCCTTCGCACCTGGGGGTGCGAAGGGTGTCGGGTGGAGGAAAAGGAGCTCACGTGGTTCGCCGGTCCTGGTGGGTGTGCTGATGGACTGCCCGCGCCGCGGGCGCGGCGGTGGCCGCGGGACGAGGGGGACGCGTGCGGCCGACGCTACGCCGACGGGCGAGGCGGAAGCAGTGCTTCCGCTCCTTCCCTCGGACCCCTCTCACGCCTCGGGACCGTCAAGTCCCTCGGGTCCCTCTTGCCCGTCGGCTCGCTCGGGACGCGGGTGTCCCCCGCCCCACGAACGTACGCCATGCCATCGGCATGCCCGAAGTGCCCCGTTTCCCTCATACGGATCACGGGTCACACACCGACGGGTCCGATGGCGGAAGCTTTCAGGTGTGACCCTGTGCGCGTTCACCGCCGTCCCACCGCGCCCGCCTCAGGTCGAGGCGGGGCACGTGGCCCTCCGCGGCTCTGCTCGCCTCCTTCAGGGGCGTGCCCTCCTCCCGGTAGCGGCCGAGCGCCTCCAGTTCCTGCCCCGCGAGCAGAACGCCGTCCGCGCGGACGACACGCCACCACGGAACCCCTCCGCCGTAGAGGGACATCACCCGCCCGACCTGCCGTGGCCCGCCCTCCTCCAGGTACTCGGCGACGTCCCCGTACGTCATGACGCGGCCCGGCGGAATCATCTCGGTCACCTCGAGGACCCGCTCGGCGTACTCGGGCAGTGCGTCCGCGTACTCCGAGCGGGCGTCGTCCGCAAAATTCTGCTCGCTCATCCGCCTCATCCTGCCCCACCGCACCGACAACGGGACGCCCTCCCGACGGTGCGCGTCCCTCGCCCGCGAGCGGCGCTTCCGGCAGACTGTGCGGCCCGCAGGGGCACCCTGATGCCTGCCGAGGCCGACGCGGCATGCCACCATCGTGCGGTCGGTGACCAGTGATACGAGAGCAAGAAGAGGCGATGAAACAGCAGGGTGTGCACCCCGAGGACGCCGAGGGCACCTCTGACTCTTCGTCGCGTCCGGACGACTCCTCGTCGCACCCGGACGCCGCGGCACGGGGCCGGTCGGCGACGGCGGCCGACCCCGACGACGTGGCCCACATCGACGAGGTGGAGGGCGACGAACCGCTGCTCCCCGCGCGCGTGCACCGTCCTTCCGACCTGATGCGACTCCTGGTGGGCGTGCTCGCCGTCGCCGTACTGCTGGCCGTCGCCGCCTTCGCGCACGGCACCACCTCGGGTCTCGAACAGGACATCAGCAAGGGCACCGGACAGGCACCCGATCTGCTGATCAAGATCGCGGGACTGGCCTCCAGCATCGCGATCCTCCTGGTGCCGGTCGCGTTCGCGATCGAGCGGCTGATCAAGCGGGACGGACTGCGGATCGCCGACGGCGTGCTGGCGGCGGTCCTCGCGCACGGGGTGACCCTCGCCACGGACCTGTGGGTCGCCAAGGCGGCCCCCGGCTCCATCCAGGAGGCGCTCACCCAGCCGTCGCCGGGCGACGTCCACGCGCTGACCGACCCCGTGCACGGCTACCTGGCGCCGGTCATCGCGTACATGACGGCAGTCGGCATGTCACGCAGGCCCCGGTGGCGCGCGGTGCTGTGGATCGTGCTGCTCCTCGACGCCTTCTCGATGCTCGTCACGGGCTACACGACGCCGTTCTCGATCATCCTGACGGTCCTCATCGGCTGGACCGTCGCCTACGGCACGCTGTATTCCGTCGGCTCCCCCAACGTCCGCCCCACCGGCCGGACGCTGATGGCGGGCCTGCGGACCGTCGGGTTCCACCCCGTGACCGCCGCCCGCCAGGAGGTGGCGTCGGACACCGCGGAGACCGGTGACCGCGGCCGGCGCTACTTCGTCACCCTGGAGGACGGCCGGCCCCTGGACGTGACCGTGGTGGACCGGGAGCAGCAGGCACAGGGCTTCTTCTACCGCGCGTGGCGCAATCTCACGCTGCGCGGCTTCGCGACCCGCAGCAGCCTCCCGTCGCTGCGCCAGGCACTGGAGCAGGAGGCGCTGCTCGCCTACGCGGCGATCGCGGCCGGTGCCAACGCGCCCAAGCTGATCGCGACGTCCGAGCTGGGGCCCGACGCGGTGATGCTCGTCTACGAGCACACCGGCGGGCGCACTCTCGACTCGCTGCCCGACGAGGAGATCACCGACGACCTGCTGCGCGGCACCTGGGAGCAGGTACAGGCCCTGCAGTCCCGGCGTATCGCACACCGCAGGCTGGTGGGCGACGCCATCCTGGTGGATCGTTCCGGCACGGTGATCCTCACCGACCTGCGCATCGGGGAGATCGCCGCCGGTGACCTGCTGCTGCGCATGGACGTCTCCCAGCTCCTGGTGACGCTCGGCCTGAGGGTGGGTGCCGAACGGGCGGTCGCCTCGGCGGTGGCCGTGCTCGGCCCCGACGCCGTGGCGGACTGCCTGCCGATGCTCCAGCCCATCGCGCTCAGCCGCTCCACCCGCGCGACCCTGCGCAGGCTCGGCCGGGAGCGCGCCCAGCGCGAACGCGAGGCCGTCCTGGAGTCGTCCCGGCAGGCGAAGCTCGCCCGCGCGGAGGCGGCGGGCGGAGATGACGCCCACCAGGCGCACGGGCGGACCGGCAGACCCGCCAAGTCCGCGAAACTCGAGAAGGCCGAGAAGAAGGCCGCGCGCGCCGAGCAACGGGCGGAGAAGCGGGCCGTGGACGAGGCGCTGGAGGAGGCACGCGAGGAGGACCTGCTCACGCAGATCCGGCACGCCGTGCTGCGCATCAGGCCGCAGGCCCCCGTCGAGCCGGCCCGGCTGGAGCGGGTGCGGCCACGTACGCTCATCAGCTTCATCGCCGGGGCCATCGGGGCCTACTTCCTGCTGACGCAGCTCACGCACATCGAGTTCGGTCCGCTGATCGCGAACGCCCAGTGGGGCTGGGTCGCGGCGGCCGTGCTGTTCTCGGCGGCGAGCTACATCGCGGCGGCCATGGCACTGCTGGGCTTCGTACCCGAACGGGTGCCGTTCCTGCGGACCGTGGCCGCGCAGGTCGCCGGTTCGTTCGTGAAGATCGTCGCGCCCGCGGCGGTCGGCGGGGTCGCGCTGAACACCCGTTTCCTGCAGCGCGCGGGTGTACGGCCGGGGCTCGCGGTGGCGAGTGTCGGCGCGTCACAGCTGTTCGGGCTGGGCTGCCACATCCTGATGCTGCTGGCCTTCGGCTATCTGACCGGCACCGAGAAGACCCCGTCGCTGACCCCCTCCCGGACGGTCATCGCGGGTCTGCTGACGGTGGCGGTACTCGTGCTCGTGGTGACCTCGGTGCCGTTCCTGCGGAAATTCGTCGTCACGCGCGTGCGGTCGCTTTTCGCCGGCGTCGTGCCGCGCATGCTGGACGTACTGCAGCGGCCGCAGAAGCTGATCACCGGCATCGGCGGCATGCTGCTGCTCACCGCCTGCTTCGTGATGTGCCTGGACGCCTCCATCCGGGCCTTCGGCGACGAGT
This sequence comes from Streptomyces sp. M92, assembly GCF_028473745.1. Classification (NCBI taxonomy): domain Bacteria; kingdom Bacillati; phylum Actinomycetota; class Actinomycetes; order Kitasatosporales; family Streptomycetaceae; genus Streptomyces; species Streptomyces sp. M92. The sequence goes on along the minus strand of NZ_CP101137.1, from coordinate 3,048,565 downwards.
CGGCGTCGATCAGCCTGGTGAGCGTCGCGGTCGTCTTCCTGGCGGGCAACGCACTGGGGTCCGCGGCGCCGACGCCCGGCGGTGTGGGCGCGGTGGAGGCGACGCTGACGGTCGGCCTGATCGCCATGGGCCTGCCCAAGGAGGTCGCCGCGCCCGCCGTACTGCTGTACCGGCTGCTCACACTGTGGCTGCCGGTGCTCCCGGGCTGGCTGTTCTTCAACCACCTGACACGGAAAGAGGCGCTGTAGTGCTCCGATGAGCGCTCCGTGACGCGGCACACGGCAGGCGTCGGCGAGCACGCGGCATACCTCGTACGGCTCGTGCCCCGAGCGCGCGGCCAGGCGCGGTCGCACGATGGACGCATGCCGAATCCATCCCGGCTGCGCGTCGCCGCCCTGGCCTCCGCTGCCTCCGTGGTCATGTGCACCGCCCTCCTGTCCGGCTGCAGCGACGACTCCGGGAGCAGCACCGAGGGGAACGACGACCTGGCGGCCCAGAAGCTCGACTGGAAGGACTGTCCGGCTCCTTCCGAGGCCGAGGGCGGCGGCGCCGCGCCCTCTCCGCTGCCGGACGGGGACGAGTGGCAGTGCGTCACCATGAAGGCGCCGCTCGACTGGGACGATCCCCGGGGCGACACGATCGGCCTCGCGCTGATCCGGGCCGAGTCCAGCGGCCCGGCCGACCGGCGGATCGGATCGCTCGTCTTCAACTTCGGCGGCCCGGGCGGCTCGGGCGTCACCACGCTGCCCGCCTTCGGCCAGGACTACGCGAAACTGCGCACCCGCTACGACCTGGTCAGCTTCGACCCGCGCGGCGTCGGCCGCAGCGCCCCCGTGGAATGCCTGAACGACAAACAGCTCGACACCTACTTCCAGCAGGACGCCACCCCCGACGACGCCGCCGAGCGCCGGGAACTGGTGGACAACACGGAGGACTTCAACGCCGCCTGCGAGAAGAACTCCAAGAGGGTGCTGCCGCACGTGGCCACGACCGACGCGGCGCGCGACATGGACCTGATGCGCCAGGTCCTCGGCGACGACAAGCTGCACTACTTCGGCATCTCCTACGGCACCGAACTCGGCGGTGTCTACGCCCACCTGTTCCCGAAGCATGTGGGACGCGCCGTCTTCGACGCGGTCGTCGACCCGACCCAGACCCCGGAACAGGGCTCGCTGGGGCAGGCCGGGGGCTTCCAGCTCGCCCTCGACAACTTCGCCGAGGACTGCGTCTCGAAGACCGAGGAATGCCCCGTCGGGGACAGCGCCCAGGACGTCAAGGACCGCATCGCCCGGCTGTTGAAGGACCTCGACAGCAGGCCGATCCCCGGCATCTTCCCGCGCGAACTCACCCAGACCGCCGCGACCGGTGGCATCGCCCAGTCGCTCTACTCGAAGGACTTCTGGGAGTACCTGACCGAGGGCCTGGTACAGGCGTACGACGGTGACGGCACGATCCTCATGGCGCTGTCGGACTCGCTGAACGGGCGCAACGAGAACGGCCAGTACAGCAACATCACCGCCGCCAACGTCGCCATCAACTGCGCCGACGACAAGCCGCGGTACGACCCCGCGTACGTGGAGAGCAAGCTGCCCGAGTTCCGGAAGGCCTCGCCGGTCTTCGGCGACTACCTCGCCTGGTCCATGCTCAGCTGCACCGACTGGCCGGTGCCCGGCGCCGCCGAACATCCCGACGTCAGCGCGCCCGGTGCGGCTCCGATCCTGGTGATCGGCAACACCGGTGACCCCGCGACGCCCTACGAGGGTGCCGGGAGGATGGCGCAGGCACTGGGCGAGGGCGTCGGCGTCGAGCTGACCTACGAGGGTCAGGGGCACGGCGCCTACGACAGCAAGAACAAGTGCGTGCAGGACGCCGTCCACGGCTACCTGCTGGACGGCGAGGTCCCGGCCGCCGGCACGGTCTGCTCCTGACCTCTTCCGCACCCGACGACCAGCATCCCAGATCGGACGAACGCGCAGGTCAGATGGTTATCCACAGGGCGCGGCAGGTTCAGCGCACTCCGCCTACCATGGCATGACCGCCATCCGCCGCACGGCGCGGACGGCTCGCGAGGGGGGGAGCGATGACGCGTCTCGTACGGTGGACGGCTCTGACGGCCGCCGCGGCACTGCTGACGGCGGGCTGCAGTGGCGGCTCGTCCGGGGAGGACGAGGGCGGCGGAGGAACGGGCAGCCCGCTGCCCTCGGCGGCGGCGCCGTCGGGAGTGCCCGAGTCGCTGGCCTCCCAGGAACTCGACTGGGGCCGTTGCAAGGGCACCGCGGATTCCCCCGCCCCTGACGGCGACTGGCAGTGCACCACCTTCAAGGCGCCGTTGAACTGGGCCGAGCCGGACGGCGACACGATCGACCTGGCGTTGATCCGGGCGAAGGCCACCGGCGACGAGCGCATCGGCTCCCTGCTGTTCAACTTCGGGGGGCCCGGCGGCTCGGGCGTCTCCATGATGCCGTCCTACGCCGACACGGTCTCCTCCCTGCACGAGCGGTACGACCTGGTGAGCTGGGACCCGCGCGGGGTGGCCGCCAGCGAGGGCATCCGCTGCCGCGGCGACGAGGCGATCGAGGCCGCCGAGTCGGTGGACTCCACGCCGGACACCATCGCCGAGGAACAGGCGTATCTGAAGGACGCCGCCGACTTCGGCAAGGGCTGCCAGAAGTCCGCCGGCGAGCTGATGTCACACGTGTCGACCACGGACACCGCCCGCGACATGGACCTGATGCGCCACGTCCTGGGCGACGCGAAGATGCACTACTTCGGCATCTCCTACGGCACCGAACTCGGCGGCGTCTACGCCCACCTGTTCCCGAAGCGCGTGGGCCGCATGGCCCTGGACGCCGTCGTGGACCCGACCGCCGACACGATCGGCCACGCCGAGAACCAGGCCCGGGGCTTCCAGCGCGCCCTGGACGACTACCTGAAGTCCACCGGGCAGGACCCGGAGCAGGGGTCGCGGGTGATCGCCGACCTGCTGGAGCGGCTCGACGCCGAGCCGCTGCCGACGTCGTCACCGGGCCGCGAGCTGACGCAGACCCTCGCCCTCACGGGCATCGTCCTGCCCCTCTACAGCAAGTCCGGCTGGCCGACCCTGACCAGTGCGCTGACGGCCGCCGAGGAGGGCGACGGCTCGGAACTGCTGGCACTCGCCGACGGATACAACGAGCGCGACCCGTCGGGGCACTACGGCACGACGACCCACTCGCAGCGGGTCATATCGTGCCTGGACGACAAGCAGCGGCCGACCCTGGAGGAGACGAAGAGGCTGCTGCCGGAGTTCGAGAAGATCTCCCCCGTCTTCGGGTCCTTCCTCGGCTGGGACACGGCCGGCTGGTGCCACGACTGGCCGGTCCCCGGTCAGCGCGAAACTCCGAAGGTGAGCGCGCCCGGTGCGACTCCGGTCCTGGTGGTCGGCAACACCGGGGACCCGGCCACGCCCTACGAGGGCGCGCGCAGGATGGCGGACGAGCTGGGCGAGGACGTGGGTGTGGTGCTCACCTGGAAGGGCGAGGGGCACGGGGCGTACGGGAGCGGGAGCGACTGTGTCGACTCCACCGTGGACGCCTATCTGCTGAAGGGCACGGTGCCAAAGGACGGCAAGGTCTGCTCATGACGACGGCGGGGGCTCCGGGCACCTGCGGTGCGCGGAACCCCCGCCGTACGGGAAGCGTGGCCGTTGCCCGGCCTGCCGGGGCCCGGTCAGTAGACGGGCTTCTCCGGCTCGATCTGGTTGACCCAGCCGATCACGCCTCCGCCGACGTGGACGGCGTCGGCGAAGCCGGCGGACTTGAGGACCGCGAGGACTTCCGCACTGCGGACACCCGTCTTGCAGTTCAAGACAATCTTCTTGTTCTGCGGGAGGCTCTCCAGGGCGGAGCCCATGAGGAACTCGTTCTTGGGGATCAGCCGGGCACCCGGGATGGAGACGATCTCGAACTCGTTCGGCTCGCGGACGTCGATGAGCTCGATGTCCTCACCGTCGTCGATCCACTCCTTGAGCTGCTTGGGAGTGATCGTGGAGTCGGCCGCCGCCGCCTGGGCCTCCTCGGAGACGACGCCGCAGAAGGCCTCGTAGTCGATGAGCTCGGTGACGGTCGGGTTCTCGCCGCAGACCGCGCAGTCGGGGTCCTTGCGGACCTTGACCTGGCGGTACTGCATCTCCAGGGCGTCGTAGATCATCAGGCGGCCGACCAGCGGCTCGCCGATGCCCGCGAGGAGCTTGATGGCCTCGTTGGTCTGGATGGAGCCGATGGACGCGCAGAGCACGCCCAGGACGCCGCCCTCGGCGCAGGAGGGGACCATGCCGGGGGGCGGGGGCTCCGGGTAGAGGCAGCGGTAGCAGGGGCCGTGCTCGGACCAGAAGACGGAGGCCTGGCCGTCGAAACGGTAGATCGAACCCCAGACGTAGGGCTTGTTGAGCAGCACGCAGGCGTCGTTGACCAGGTAGCGGGTCGCGAAGTTGTCCGTGCCGTCGACGATCAGGTCGTACTGGGCGAAGATGTCCATCACGTTGTCGGCCTCGAGCCGCTCCTGGTGAAGGATCACGTCCACGTACGGGTTGATGCCCTTGATCGTGTCACGGGCGGACTCGGCCTTGGGACGGCCGATGTCGGCCTGGCTGTGGATGACCTGACGCTGCAGGTTGGACTCGTCGACCTCGTCGAACTCGATGATGCCGAGCGTGCCGACACCGGCTGCCGCCAGGTACATCAAGGTCGGCGAGCCGAGACCGCCCGCGCCCACGGCGAGCACCTTCGCGTTCTTCAGCCGCTTCTGCCCGTCCATCCCCACGTCGGGGATGATCAGGTGGCGGGAGTACCTGCGGACCTCGTCTACGGTGAGCTCGGCGGCCGGCTCGACCAGGGGTGGCAGCGACACGGGGACTCCGTTTGTCGGTCAGTAATTACGGTTGTTCTCCTCGCAACACTGCCACGGCCTTTTTCATTCCGAGACACCCGTCCCGATACGCGAGACGATGTCGTCCCAGTAGCCGGGCATCGTCTCCCAAGGGTCCATCCTGCCGCCCCCGCCGCCCCGTTCGGTGCGGTCGGTGAACCAGATCGTCGCGGCGCCCTGCCAGCGGGCGATGCGCAGCGCTTCCTCCAGGTGTCCGCGGGGCACTCCGTGGACGAAGTGGCAGAAGCGCTCGGGCGGGTGGTCGGCGCTCCACTCGGCCGCCTGCGACCAGCGGTAGTCGCTCCAGGCGCCCGAGAACGTCACCAGTTGGTCGGCGTTCTCGGCATAGCCGGGGTGGGGGTGGGTGCCGTGGCCGAGGACGATGTGGGCGTCGTCACGGATCACCCGCAGGGTGCTGATCGTGCGGCGGACCTCGGGCAGCGCGGCCCGTTCGGAGGGGCAGCGGTCGAGGAGGAAGCCGTCGACCCGGTACCAGTCGAGGTGGCGGTGGGCGTCGGAGATCAGCTCGCCGAAGCTCCGGGCCCCGTACGCGGCGTCGAGGTGGCCGAGGACGCGGACCCCAGCGTTGCGCAGCCGGCCGGCGGCCTCCAGGCAGTGCGGGTCGGGGTGGGCTCCGGGGCCGTCGGCGACGTTCAGCACGACCCAGTGCAGGGGCGCACCGGGCCAGGCCAGCTCCGCCCACTCGCCGGGGGCGACGAGGGGGTGGGCCAGCCCCGGAACGCCGAGGCCGGTACGGACGCCGGTGCTCGCGGTGCCCGCTGCGGTGCTGGTCAGATACGGCATGCCGCCTCCATCCAGATGTCGGCGAGGGACTCTTCGAGGGCGATCCTGGGCCGCCACCCGAGCCGGTCGCGTGCGGTGCGCACATCGGCCTGCTGCCAGCTGCCGCAGCCGTCCGGGTAGGGGTAGGCCACGGGCACCGCGTGCTCGGCGTCGGCGCGCTCGCCGCGGTGCCCGAGGGGCTCGGGGCGGTGATGGCCGAGGGCGTCGGCGCGGTGGTGGCCGAGGGCGTCGACACGGTGGCCGGCGGATTCGGTGCGCGGGTGGCCGATGGCCGGCCGGAGCCCGCCGGGCGGGCCGTCGAGCTCGTGCAGGGCACCGCCGTAGCCGGCCACCCGGGCGAGGGTCGCGGCGGCGTCGCGCAGGCGTACGGCGCGGCCGGAACCGATGTTGATGACGCCCTGCGCCGCGGAGAGCGAGGCGGCGTGCACGGCGCGGGCGACGTCGCGGACGTCGATGAAGTCGCGCTGCGCGCCGAGGCCGCCGAGCCTCAGCTCGCCGTCGCCGGACTGCATCGCCCGGCGCATGGCCTCGGCGAGCCGGCCCAGCGGGGAGCCCGCGGGTGTGCCGGGACCGGCGGGTGAGAAGACGCGGAGGACGACGGCGTCCAGGCCGGACCCTAGGACGAGTTCGGTGGCGGCGAGTTTGCTGACGCCGTAGGGGCCGCCTGGGCGGGGCACGGCGTCCTCCGCGGTGGAGGAGCCGGGCTGGCTGGGCCCGTACTCGGCGCTGCAGCCGACCTGCACCAGCCGGGCGCCGCAGCCGCTGCGGCGCAGGGCCTCGCAGACGGTGGCGACGGCGACGGTGTTGTGCCGGGTGAGATCACGCGCGCCGCCCCGGGTGGCCCCCGCGCAGTTGACGACGACGCCGGGGTGGACGGCGTCGATGAAGCGGGTGAGGGCGCCCGGGCTGCCGCTGGCGAGGTCGAAACGGACATCGGCGTCGTCGCCGCGGCCCAGCGTGGTGAGCTGGACGGCCGGGTCGGCGAGCAGGCGTTCGGCGACGAAGCGGCCGATGTAGCCGTTGGCTCCGATCAGCAGGACTCTCATCGGGCGGCTCCCGGTGCCGAGGCGTCGGGTCGGGAGGTGGTCATCTGAGGGCTCCTTCAGGGGGTGGTGCGGGCGTCTGGGGGGTGTCCGGGGAGGTGGTCAGCGCGGGTGCTCCGGCGCCGCGTGGGCGGATGCCCTGGTCAGGCGTCGGGTCGCGTGGACCAGGAGGATCAGGGCTCCGGTGCCGCAGGCCGCCGTCGGGACGGTGCCCGGGCCGAAGGCGCCGACCAGCGCCTCGACGGGGGCGGCCAGGAAGCCGCAGCCGGGGAGGCGGGCGGCGAAGACCGTGGCCACCGCCGCCGCCTCCGCCAGGGCCGCCGCGGTGAGGATCAGCGCGGGGGCGTGCGTGTGGCCGTGCACGGTGAGCAGGCGGGCGAGCAGGAGGAGGGCGCCGAGGGTGAGCACCTGCGGGTGGGCGGCCGGTTCCCGGAGTACCGCGCCGGTCAGCGCCGCCAGCGCCGCGAGCGCGGCCATGAACAGGGTGAACGTGCCGAGCAGCAGGGGGCGTACGGAGGCGGAGAAGTCCTCCAGGCCCCGGCTGGCCGTCAGTCTGCGGCGGGCGCGCACCGCGAAGAGGCGGGCGCACCCGGCAGCGGGCGCACAGGCCAGGGCGAGGGCCAGCACGGGGGCCGCGGTGACGGGCCACGGTCCGTCGGCGGTCCCGTCGGGCAGGTCGTCCGGGCCGCCGGAGAGAGCCGTGCGGAGCAGGCCGTCGCCGAGGATCGCGTAGCCGACGAGCCACCAGGTCCAGGTACCGGAGGTCCGCGCGCCGGCGCTCAACGGCCCTCGGCGCAGTACCGCGCGCAGAGCGAGGGCCACCGTGAGCGCTCCGGCGGTGACCGCGACCAGGCGCGTCCGGCCATCGGTGAGGTGCAGCACGGCCACGGCGGCGGCGCACAGGGCGCCGGGCAGAACGGCGAGCACGATCCAGGCGAGTGGGGCCCGTGGGGTCGGCTGGTCCGTGGGGCGCGGGGGCGTGTCGGCGTCGCGCGGGACGCGGGCGTACATCTCCTCCGCGAGGGAGAAGACGTCCCGGTGGCGGAAGCGTGCGGCGGTCCGGTCGGTGACGCCGTGGGCCTCCAGCCCGGCCGCGATCTCCAACGGGTCCACGGCGCGTTCGCACAGCTCGCGGTGGTGGTGGATCAGGGCCTTCACCGGGTCGGCGGCGACGCGGTGAGCTGCGGCCGGCGGACGCGTGCCGGGCTCCTCCGGCCCGGTCGCGGCCCAGTCACGGTCCAGTTCGTGGAGGCCGCTCATCGGGCCCCCTCGGTCGTGGAAACCGAGGCCGCGGCTGTGACTCTGTCGGCTGCGGCACCCGGATCCACAGCACCGCTCCCCTCGTCCGCCGACACGGGAACCGCAGCCCGCGCCCAGTCAGTCACCGAAACGGGAACCCCGGCCCGCGCCCCCTCAGCCGCCGACACCGCGGCCCGCGACACCAAGACCCCGGCCGGGGAGCTCTCGGCCGTGGAAACCGGAGCCTCGACTCCGGCCCCTTCGACCGCCCGCACGGGAACCGCAGCCCGGCCGGCCGCGGTCGCCGATGGCGAAGTCCCGGTTCGGGGCACGTGACCGCTGTCCGAGGTCCGGGGCGTGGCCCGGACGGGAGTGTCCGTCGCCCAGGCCGGGCCGCCTCGGGCCACGGCACGGGTCGTGGTGTCCGTCCAGCGGCCGGGAACGTGCGCCTCGGCGGGGACGGAGAACGGGAGGGGTTCGCCGGTGTCGTCGAGGACGACGCGGCGTGCGGGTGTGCGCGAGAGGATGTCGAGGTAAATGCCGTGAAATGCCGCGACGTTCTGCTCGACGGTGAACAGCTCCAGTGCGCGGGCGCGCGCGGCGGCCCCCAGGCGTGCACGGCGCTCGGGATCACGCAGCAGGGCGACGCACGCCTCGGCGAGCGCCCGGGGGTTGCGCGGCGGCACGACGAGTCCGGTGCCACCGATGGCCTCCACCACCGCGCCGACGTCCGTGGACACCGTCGCCCGGCCGCAGAACATGGCCTCGACCAGGCCCGTCGGGAAGCCTTCGACGACGCTGGAGAGGACCACCAGGGCCCCCGAGGCGTACGCGTCGGCGCGGGAGGGAAGTTCCGGCCCGCCGATCTCCTCGAAGGTCACCGGATTGCTGCCGACGGCGTGTGGTCCGTCGGCCTCGTCGGGGAAGAGCTGCGCGGCCAGGCCCTTGCAGTGGGCGAGGTAGGCCGCGCCCTCGGGCCCGGAGGGGCCGCCCACGATCCTGAGGCGGGTCTTGGGCTCGTCCTTGCGGATCTCCGCGAAGGCGTGCAGCAGCGAGACGAGGTCCTTGGCCGGCTCGACCCGGCCGACCCAGACCAGGGTGTGCGGATCGGAGCGTTCCGGGGACTCCCCCACCTCGGCGAACGGGGTCGCGTCCATGCCCGGGTGGACCGTACGGAGCTTGGCGCGGTCTGCTCCGCAGCGCTCCTGCCAGCGTCGGGCATGCGTGTTGCCGGGCGTGATGAAAGCCGCGCGCCGGTAGGTCTCGGCGGCCAGCCGGCCGTGGAAGGCGGCCAGCAGGAACCGTATGGAGGGCGAGGAGTCGGGTTCGTTGAGGTAGTGCGCGCGCAGCCGCACCCCGTACTCGGTCAGCAGCAGGGGCACCTCGCAGAAGTGCCGGGCGAGCAGGCCCGGCAGGGCGGCGGTGCCGCCGGAGGCCGCGTGGCACAGGTCGACGGCGCCCAGCCCGTCGTCCTGGTACCAGTCGAGCGACAGGGGGCGCAGGATGCTTTCGAGGCGCGCGACGACGGTGAGCAGATCAAACACGCGCGCCTCGCGCGCGGAGCGGTGGGCGCCGGGCGCACGACAGGCGCTTTCCAGGGCGCGCACGGCGGTCTCCGAGCGCAGTGCGCGGGGCAGTCCGCCCTTGTCACGAGCGAGTTCGGCGAGGCCGTACAGCGCGTTGGCGAAACGGTCCGCCTCCTGGGTGAACTGGTCGCGGGCGCCCGTCGCGTCCGCTCTCGACGCCGCGGACCCCGCCCGGCCGGAGGCTTCTTCGGGAACGGTTGCGCAGAGGATCGCGACCAGTTCGCCGTAGTACTCGGCAAAGCGCCGGCGCGTGCGCCGTCCGTACACGACCCCGTCGTCCTCGGCGTCCCACAGTGACGCGGTACGCACCCGGCCGACCTGCGGCGGCAGCGGATCCCACCCCTCGGCCTCCTGGTGCTCGCCGCGGGTGATCGCGTAGACGTCGAACTCGTGCTGCTCGAGCCCTCGCACGAGCCGGTCACACCAGAGTCCGGGCTCACCGTTCACATACGGATAGCCACCCTCCGTAAGCAGTCCGATGCGCACGCGCGCACCCCCGATCTCCCGTTTGGGGAGCCGCCGTTGGCCCGGCGGCTCGCAGCGGGACGAACGTATGCGGACAAGGCGGTGGCGCGATGGACGGTTGTCCATCGCGCCACCAAAAGGGGTGAACGGTCGTAACTTTCCTGTGCGGGACGCGTTCGATCGCGCTAAGGGTTCAAGTGGTCACGAAGCGTGACGCGATGGCCGTGGCTGACCGCTCGCCGGTCAACTGTTCGGATAGGCCCAGGGATTGGGACGGCAGTCGATTCCGTCGTGGTCGACGAATTTCGTCTGCTGCTGCATGACCGGGGCGAGTTCGCCGTCCTTGTCGCAGGTGACGTGGTTGTAGCCGATGCGGTGGCCGACCTCGTGGTTGATGAGCATCTGCCGGTAGCCGTGGATGTCGTCACCGTACGGCTCGGCGCCCTGCGCCCACCGATAGGCGTTGACCATCACGCGCTGGGTGGCGGCCGAGTCGCAGGACACGTTGTCCACGGTGGTGTCCAGGCCGGACTTGGCGCACCACTCGGCGGTGGTGCCCGGACTGGCCAGCGTGATCACGAATTCGGGCTCGCCGGAGTAGATGCGCGTGAAGGTGTGGGCACCGTTGTGGGCCCAGCTCCGGTCGTCGTTGAGTGTCTTGTGGATGGCCTCGGCGAAGAGTTCGCCGTCGAGACCCAGCCCGCGCTCCACGTCCACGCGATAGGTGTGCCGATCCCCCTTCTCCGGTCCCTCGGCGATGCCGGCGATGGCCTCGAACTCCCCGGAGCCCTTGAGCGTGGCGTCGAGCGGGTAGGTCTTGCCCATCTTCTGCTCGTACGTCAGCGGCTTCGCGGACTCGGGCGCGGAGGGCGTCGGGCGGCCCTCGTCCCGCGACGCGGAGTCGTGGGCGCCGCGGGCCTGGTCGGTGGCGGACTGCGACCGCGCGCCCTCGCCGTCCGAGCCGTCGGCGACCTGCCCGGCCACGACGACCGCCAGCACGGTGGTGACGGCGGCCGCGGCGATGCCGGTGAAGGTCCTGCCCTTGGCGCCCTTGGCCGTCGCGGGTTCGCCCGTGGGCGGCGCGTCGTCGGCGGGGGCATCGGCACGGGCAGCGGCGTCGGGGCCCGGGCCGCCGGGGCCGTCGTCGGCGCTCCAGTCGGTGACGGAGGCGTAGGGGTCGGCGGGCTGCGCGGGGGCGGGGACACGACGCCGGGGGCGGGGCGCGAAGACGTCCCCGCCACCATCACCGTCGAAGGCGTCCAGGTACTCCTGCCGCGGCCCGCCCGGCGAACCCTGCCGCTGTCGCGGGAAGGGCGTGCCGGGCCCGGCGGGTCCACCGGGAGGCCCCGGGCGGGTGCGCGCGCCGCCGGGCGGTGCGGTCGGTGTCCCGTCCCCGGTGCCGGCACCGTCCGGGCCGCTCAGCTCGCCCCAGCCGCCACCGGGTTCGCGCTGCTGGGGGTGACCACCCCGAACCCGCGGCACGCCGTGCGCCGGCGTGCCGTCGGGAAACCTGGGGACACCGCGCGCGGGCGTACCGTCCGCGCCGTCCGGAAGGCCGCGCTCCGACGTGCCGCCCGCGACCCGGGGAAAACCATGCGCCGGCGTCCCGTCCGCAGCCCGGGGAAAACCATGCGCCGGCGTCCCGTCCGCGTCCCGCGGGAAGTCTCGCCCCGGGGCCCCACCGGGAACAGACGGGAACCCGTGCGCCGGAGCAGCCTCCTCCGGCCTCCACCTCGAACCCGGCCCCGGCCCCGGTCCCGTGTGCCCCTGTCGTCCGACGTCGCCGCCCCGGGGGCCGCCCGGTGCTCCATGGGAGGCGGTGCCGGGAGCTCCGCTCACCGGTGGTGATGTCTGCTCCCCGGCCGGAGGCCCAGCTGCCCGGCGCCGGCCCAGCAGGCCGGAACGGCTCTCCCGCGCGGCGGTGTCCGCGCCGGCGGGCTTGGGGGCGGGTCCGCGTCGGCTGTGGCGTCCCACGTCGCGCCTCAGCCTCCTGTGCTCTGGTTGGCGGTCTCGTCCTCGACGACCCCGTCGGTCCGCTCGTCGGCCGCCGGCTTCCCGGTGTCCGCGAGGAGTTCGCGGAACGCCGTGGCCACCGACTCCGGATACTCCATCATCGCCACGTGCCCCGCGTCCGGCAGGGTGAGCAGCCGGGAGTCACGGAAGGCGCGGGCGGCACGCTGGGCCATGCGGTAGCTGACGAGTTGGTCCCGTCCACCGTAGACCAGGAGCGTGGGTGCGAGAACCCGTTCGGCCTGTCGCCACAGCGCGTGCTGGCCGCCCAGCGTGTACGCGTTGACGATGCCACGCGCGGAGCGCGCCATCGCGTCCCAGAAGTACGGCAGTTGCAGCCGCCGCTCCATCTCCTCAACGGCGTTGCGGAAGCCCTCCTCGCTCACCCTCCCGGGATCGCCGTAGCAGAGCGCCCTCACACCGCGCACCCGCTGCTCCGCGGTCCACTCCCGGGTGAGCCGGGTGAACAGCGCCACCACCCCCGGCACCGCCAGGAGCCCCGTCGGCAGGGCGCTGCGCTGCACGCGGATCTCCGGCAGCGCGGGCGACACGAGGGTCAGCGTCCGCACCAGGTCGGGCCGGACCGCGGCGACACGGGTGACGACGGCGCCGCCGAGCGAGTTGCCGAGGAGGTGCACGGGGCCGCGCCCGGAGGCGTCGAGGTGGCGGATCACCGCGCGCGCGTGGCCCGTGATCGAGTAGTCGCCGTCGTCCGGTGGCGGGGAGTCGCCGAAGCCCGGCAGATCGACGGCCTCGCTGTCGACGACGCCGTCCAGCAGCGGCATCAGCGCCGACCAGTTCTGCGACGAGCCGCCGAGGCCGTGGACGTAGAGGGCCGGCGGCAGTCCCGCGCGGGCGGGCGGGCGCGAGCGCACCGTCAGGGTGATGCCGGGCAGGTGGACCGAGCGCAGACGCTCACCGTCCGCGACCTTGACGGCCGCGACCTTCGGCAGCACGTTGGCGGGCGAGGCGGACGGCGGCTCGGTCGAATACATGCGGCAATGTTACGAGACGATCACGCAATGGTTCATGTGTTCGCCATCACAAGGGTGAGCGCGTCCGCGCCGCACAGACGACCACGGACAGCCACGGACAGCCACGGACGGCCACGGACGACGCATGGCGTCCGGATCGGGTGTCTCCTACGCTCATGGAGTGGGCACCCGCGTGTGGCCCCTGCACCTTCAGGGACGTTCGTAGGAAGGGAGCCCAGCATGACCGTCGACCCGACCGACCCGGAGACCTTCGAGTACGAGGCGCAGGAGGCGGAGGAGCCCGACGTCGAGGCACCGGACGCCGACGCGGCCGAGCAGAAGGCGGACATCGCGCCGGAACGCGACGATCCGCTCACCGGCCACGACCCGGACCGCGCCAACGAGGCCGACCTGGCGGAACAGGCCAGGGTCGTCTCCCACGACGAGGACGACTACCGCTGAAAAGGCTCGCCGAGCAGGAAGGAGGACGTTTTCTGCCCGGCCTGAACCCTTTTGAAACCTGTTGTGCGGCTTTCGCCACCGTCCGGTCCGTGAAATTCTGCGCTCGCACCGCACACACCACGGTTACCGAAAAGTACGATGGCGGCGCGGCGCACACCGCACGAGGACGACTATGGGAGGCGGCGTGACAGCCATCGAGCAGACAGAGGCGGTACGCCCGCGGGGCACACGCCTTCCCCGCCGAGCCCGACGCAACCAGCTGCTGGGCGCCGCACAGGAAGTGTTCGTGGCCCAGGGTTACCACGCGGCCGCGATGGACGACATCGCCGAGCGGGCCGGTGTCAGCAAACCGGTGCTCTACCAGCACTTCCCGGGCAAGCTCGACCTGTACCTCGCCCTGCTGGACCAGCACTGCGAGGCCCTGATCCAGTCGGTGCGCCACGCGCTGGCGTCGACGACCGACAACAAGCAGCGCGTCCGGGCGACGATGGACGCCTACTTCGCCTACGTCGAGGACGACGGCGGCGCCTTCCGCCTGGTCTTCGAGTCGGACCTGACCAACGAGCCCGCCGTGCGCGAGCGCGTCGACAAGGTCACCAACGAGTGCGCCGAGGCGATCTGCGACGTCATCGCCGAGGACACCGGCCTCTCGCGCGCGGAGTCGATGCTGCTGGCCTCCGGTCTGGGCGGCCTCGCTCAGGTGGTGGCCCGCTCCTGGCTGCACAGCGACCGCAGCGTGCCCCGCGACCAGGCGGTGCAGCTGCTGACCTCCCTCGCCTGGCGGGGCATCGCCGGTTTCCCGCTGCACGGCACCGAGCAGCACTGACCGGCACGTCCGCGGGACCGGCGGGACTGCTGTTCCCGTCCGCTGTTCGCTCCTGGCGTTCTCCGGCGGAGCGTGTACGTCCCCTCACCGGGCTAATGTGTGCTGGGTACGGCGCGGAAGATCGCGCACTTCACTGACCGTCGGAGGGACATAGCCGTGGAGGTCAAGATCGGCGTGCAGCACGCGCCCCGCGAGATCGTTCTGGAGAGCGGTCAGAGTGCCGAGGAGGTCGAGCGCGTGGTCGCCGAGGCACTGGCCGGCAAGTCGCAGCTGCTGAGCCTCGTGGACGAACACGGCCGCAAGATCCTGGTGCCGGCCGACCGACTCGCCTACGTCGAGATCGGCGAGCCGTCCCCGCGCAAGGTGGGCTTCGGCGCGCTGTAGTCGGCGGGCGCGGGACGACGGACGCAGTCGCGGGAGGGGCCCGGCGGTGACTCACCGCCGGGCCCCTCCTGTACGTCCCGTACGTCCCGTGCACGGGTGGAGCACAGTTCACCCACAGGGGGAGGGTTGCCTTCCGCAGGTCAGGGGTAAGACGGCTGTGACCGTTTCGGGCAGGCCGGCCGTGTGGGAGGGACCCCGACATGCTCCTGGAAGCGCTCAGCGCCGCGATCCTCGGCCTCGCCCTGGCATGGGCCGCCGCCCACCGTCTGCCACACCGGCTGCCGGCCCCCGTCCTGGTGGTGCCGACGGGCATCGCGGGGGCGCTCTTCGGGGCGTTCGTCACGCACACCGCGCTGGGCGCCGGCGGTCTCGTGCTGGTCCTCCTGGGCTCGGCGGCTCTCTCCGCGGCATCGCTGTCGCTGCTGCTGCGTCCCGCGGCGAGACTGCGCCGACGCTCGGCCACCGCCTGAGCGACCGTCGGGCCACCGCCTGAGCGACCGCCCGGCCGTCCCCGCCGACGGCCGCGCACGGGTCACCCGCGCAGGGACACGGCCACCGCCCGCCGCGACGCCTCCGCCCGCCCTCCGTGCGCCGCCGGCGCCCACGCCCGCCGCGGCGCCCGCGCCCGCCTCCGTCAGGCCGCCAGCCCCAGGGCCGCCATCCGCTTGGTGTGGGCCTCGGTGATCCGGGAGAACATCTTGCCGACCTCGGCGAGGTCGAAGCCGTCCGCGACGCCGCCCACCAGCATCGTCGACAGCGCGTCCCGGTCGGCGACCACACGCTGGGACTGGGACAGGGCCTCGCCCATCAGCCGCCGCGCCCACAACGCGAGCCGCCCGCCCACGCGCGGGTCCGCGTCGATCGCCGCGCGCACCTTCTCCACGGCGAAACCGGCGTGCCCGGTGTCGTCGAGCACCGCCAGCACCAGTTCGCGGGTGTCGGAGTCGAGACGGGCCGCCACCTCGCGGTAGAAGTCACTGGCGATGGAGTCGCCGACGTAGGCCTTGACCAGCCCCTCCAGCCAGTCGGAGGGGTCCGTCTGCTTGTGGAAGCCGTCGTAGGCGGCCACGAACGGCTCCATCGCCGCCGTCGGCTCCTCGCCGATCTCGGCGAGCCGGTCGCGCAGCCGCTCGAAGTGGTGGAACTCCGCCGACGCCATCTTCGCCAGCTCCGCCTTGTCCGCCAGCGTCGGCGCCAGCTTGGCGTCCTCCGCGAGCCGCTCGAACGCCGCCAGCTCGCCGTACGCGAGTGCGCCGAGCAGATCCACGACGGCGGCGCGGTACTGCGGGTCGGCGGCGGCAGTCGCCCAGTCCCGGGCGGCGACCGAAGTGGGTTCGGCGGTGGCGTCTGCGGCGTTGCCAGGCTTGTCAGAGCTCGTCATGCAGCGCACAATAGCTCGCCCGTCACGCGCCGGAAGGCCCCCGGTGGCCCCGGCCGACCCCCGGCCGACCCCGGGTGGATCAGTGTGACGACGACTACGTGTCCAAATCGGCCATCGCGTGTGCGCGAATCCGGGGTATGGTGGTAATGCGCCTGCCGAGTATGTGACGTACGGGTACGTGACATCGTCGTCGGGCCGCACGCATGAGGATGCCCGGTCGGTGGCCCGATCGGCTCCGACTCGACAGCCCTCCCTGCCGTACGCCACGCTGCGTACGGAATCCGGAGGGGGACCCTCAGTGGTACGAGCGCTGGAGCGTCGACAGAGGTCCCGTGTCCTACGGCTCACCCGTCCGTAAGGCAGCCGACGTCCCCGACACGGTCCGGCACGACCCGCGCGCTCGCCTCGCACCACGTACACAGAAGAGGCAGCACCCTGACTACGACGTTCCGATCCCTCGGGATCCTCCCCGAGACCGCCGAAGCCCTCGAAGCCGTCGGCATCACCACTCCCTTCCCGATCCAGGAGCTGACGCTCCCCGTGGCCCTGTCCGGCACGGACGTGATCGGCCAGGCCAAGACCGGCACCGGCAAGACGCTGGGCTTCGGCCTCCCGCTCCTCGAGCGCGTCACCGTCCCCGCCGACGTCGAGGCGGGCCGCGCCGCCCCCGAGGCCCTGACCGACGCCCCGCAGGCCCTCGTCGTCGTCCCGACGCGCGAGCTGTGCCAGCAGGTCACCAACGACCTCCTGACCGCCGGCAAGGTCCGCAACGTACGCGTCACCGCCATCTACGGCGGCCGCGCGTACGAGCCCCAGGTGGAGGCCCTGAAGAAGGGCGTCGACGTGATCGTCGGCACCCCGGGCCGGCTGCTGGACCTCGCGGGCCAGAAGAAGCTGAGCCTCAAGCACGTCAAGTGCCTGGTCCTCGACGAGGCCGACGAGATGCTCGACCTGGGCTTCCTGCCCGACGTCGAGAAGATCATCAACATGCTGCCGGTCCGGCGCCAGACGATGCTGTTCTCGGCCACCATGCCGGGTGCGGTCATCGGACTGGCCCGCCGCTACATGTCGCAGCCGACGCACATCCGCGCCACCTCGCCGGACGACGAGGGCACGACGGTCGCGAACACGAAGCAGTTCATCTACCGCGCGCACAACATGGACAAGCCCGAGATGGTGGCGCGCATACTGCAGGCCGAGGGCCGGGGTCTGGCCATGGTCTTCTGCCGCACCAAGCGCACGGCGGCCGACCTGGCCGACCAGCTCAAGCAGCGCGGCTTCGCCTCCGGCGCGGTCCACGGCGACCTCGGCCAGGGCGCCCGCGAGCAGGCGCTGCGCGCCTTCCGCAACGGCAAGGTGGACGTGCTCGTCTGCACCGACGTGGCCGCCCGCGGTATCGACGTCGAGGGTGTGACGCACGTCATCAACTACCAGTCGCCGGAGGAGGAGAAGACGTACCTGCACCGCATCGGCCGGACCGGCCGCGCGGGCGCCAAGGGTACGGCGATCACCCTCGTCGACTGGGACGACATCCCCCGCTGGCAACTGATCAACAAGGCGCTCCAGCTGGACTTCAACGACCCGCCGGAGACGTACTCCACCTCCCCGCACTTCTACACCGACCTCGGCATCCCCGAGGGCACCAAGGGTGTGCTGCCGCGCTCGGAGCGCACCCGTGCCGGGCTGGACGCGGAGGAGCTGGAGGACCTGGGCGAGCCGGGCGGCCGTGGTGGCCGCACGCGCGGCGACCGGGGCGGCCGGGGCGGCCGGGACGAGTCCCGTTCCGCCGACCGCGAGCGTGCGCCCCGTACGCCGCGACGCCGCCGCCGGATGCGCGGCGGTGCGCCGGTGGACGCCGACGCCGCGCCGCGACCCCCCCCCCACCCCGCCCGGGCGGGCCGTGACCGGCGGCGGGCGGACAGCGCCCGCGCGCCGACGCCGGCCAGGATGCCCCCCAGGGTCCCCGCACGCTGCGCCGTCGACGCCGTACGCGCGGTGGCGAGCCTGCCCAGCAGCCGGTGACGCCGGCGACGACCGACGCCCCTGCCGCACCGGCCGTGGCGGACACCGCGCCTGCGGTGCCGGAAGCCACGGATGCGACGGAGGTTCCCGCGAAGCCGCGCCGCCGCCGCACCCGCAAGTCGGCCGAGGCGCAGGTCACCGCGGTCGAGGCCGCTCCGGTGGCCGAGGCGCCGGTCGTCGAGGCCGCTCCGGTGGCCGAGGCGACGGCGCAGAAGCCGCGCCGCCGCACCCGTAAGGCCACGACCACCGCCGAGACGGTGGCCGACACGGCGGAGGCGGCGACGACCGAGGCGACGGAGGCCAAGCCGCGACGTACCCGCAAGTCGGCCTCCGTGCAGGCGGCCGCCGCCACGGACACGGCCGAGGCCGTCGGCACCGCGGTCCAGGCACCGGAGGCGGCCGAGGCCAAGCCTCGCCGCACCCGCAAGACGGCCGCCACCAAGGCGGAGAGCGCCGCCGATACGCCCGAGGCCGACGCCAAGCCCAAGGCCCGCCGCACCCGCAAGACCGCGGCGGCCACCGAGGCGCCGGAGACCACGGCCGAGATCCCCGCGCAGTCGGCACAGGAGCCGGAGGCCGCCGAGGCCAAGCCGCGCCGCACCCGCAAGACGGCCGCCACCAAGGCGGAGAGCGCCGC
This sequence comes from Streptomyces sp. M92, assembly GCF_028473745.1. NCBI lineage: Bacteria > Bacillati > Actinomycetota > Actinomycetes > Kitasatosporales > Streptomycetaceae > Streptomyces > Streptomyces sp. M92. The sequence continues at coordinate 3,029,827 of NZ_CP101137.1, read as the reverse complement.
CGACACGGCCGAGACCACCGAGGCCGAGCCGAAGGTCCGCCGCACCCGCAAGGCAGCCGCCAAGGCGGAGACCGCGGCCGACCCGACCGAGGCCGACGCCAAGCCCAAGGCCCGCCGCACCCGCAAGGCCGCGGCGGCCACCGAGGCCACGGAGGCCGCTGCCCAGGCACCGGAGACCGCCGAGGCCAAGCCCCGACGCACCCGGAAGACGGCAGCCGCGAAGACGGAGACCGCCGCCGACCCGACCGAGGCCGAGGCCGACGCCAAGCCCAAGGCCCGCCGCACCCGCAAGACCGCGGCGGCCACCGAGGCGCCGGAGACCACGGCCGAGATCCCCGCGCAGTCGGCACAGGAGCCGGAGGCCGCGCCGCGGCGCCGGACCCGTAAGGCCGCGACCACGGTGGAGGCGGGCACGGACGCCGCCGACACGGCCGAGGCCAAGCCGAAGGCCCGCCGCACCCGCAAGACCGCGGCGGCCGCCACGCGTCCCGTGGATTCCCCGGAGTCCGGCGAGCTCTGACCAACGCCGCTCCACCCAGCCGTCGGCCCGGCCCGCGACGAACGCGGGCCGGGCCGACGGCGTCCCCGTCCCCGAGGAACTCCTCAGAACACCTCCGGGCTCCTCCCCACCCCGCCCGATAGCCTCTGCCCGTGAGCAGGAACGCCGACTTCACCCCGCCCTCCGACGCCCGCGCGTACCGGCTGCGTACCTCGCGCGGTGAGTTCGCCGTCGTCGACTCGCCCGTGGCCGACGGGGTCGAACCGCGGGGAACGGTGCTGATGCTGCCCGGGTTCACGGGGAGCAAAGAGGACTTCACCCAGCTGCACGAGCCGCTCGGGGCACGCGGGTACCGGACGGTCGCCGTGGACGGGCGGGGACAGTACGAGTCCGACGGGCCCGAGCACGACGAGGCGGCCTACGCGCGGGACGAGCTGGCCCGGGACGTGCTGGCGCAGGCCGGTGCCCTCGGGACGCGGGTGCATCTCCTCGGGCACTCGCTCGGCGGGCAGATCGCCCGGTCCGCCGTCCTCCTCGACCACGCCCCCTTCGTGTCCCTCACGCTGATGTCCTCGGGCCCGGCACGGATCTCCGCCTCCCAGGAGCAGCGGGTGAAACTGCTGCGCGACGCTCTGGACACGATGACGATGGCCGAGGTCTGGCAGGTGATCCAGGCGATGGGGCCGCCCGAGGAGGTCGGCGCCCCCGCACCCGCCCACGGCCCGGAGGACCCGGAGCGGCTGCGTGACCGCTGGCTGGGCACCAGGCCGGCGCAGCTGCTCGCCACCGGGCGGCAGCTGTGCACCGAGCCGGACCGGGTCGCCGAACTCGCCGCCACGCCACTGCCGTGCCACGTGCTGTCGGGCGACTACGACGACACCTGGCCGATCCCCCTGCTGGACGAGATGGCCGTACGGCTGGACGCGCGCCGGACCGTGATCGACGGCGCCGAGCACTCACCGAACACCGACCAGCCCCTGCCGACCGCCCACGCCCTCGCCGGTTTCTGGGACGACGTCGCCCGGCGGTCACGGCCGAGCGCGCCCTAGTCACCCGGCCGTCGGCTAGTACTGCGCCCGCAGGTGCTCCCAGAATCCGTCCCGCAGCGCCCGCCGCAGGTCGGCCTGGCCGCGCAGCGAGTACTGCAGCAGCCCCTCGGCCTCCACCAGCAGGTCCTGGTCGACCGAGCCGGGGAGGTAGGGGTGGCCGGGGAGGAGATCCACCAGTGACTCGCGGCCCCGGGAGGCCAGCCACTTCGCCGCGATCTGCGCACCGACGAAACGGACGTCCTCGCGGGCGGGGCGGGCGGCGGCGCCCGTCGTCTCGTAGGTCTGGGCCGTGCGCCGGGAGACGTACGGCTTGAAGAAGTCCAGGTCGAAGGTGCGCTGACTGTCGACCTCCCAGAGCAGCGGGTCGGCCTGGTTGCGGCCCTCGGGCGCCTCGACGCCCCACAGGTGGACGCGTGCGCCGTAGCCCTGGGCGGCCTCGACCGCCGACACCAGGTCCTCGTCGCCGCCGAGCAGGGCCGCGTCGCTGATCGCCCGGTGCCGGGCGAGGGACTCCAGGTCCGAGCGGATGAGGGAGTCGACGCCCTTCTGCTGGTTGTTGGCGTTGAGGTTGCCCAGGCGGACCTTGACGTCCGGGAGCTCGGCGATGGACTGCTGCTCGGCGGTGTGGATGCGGCGCCGGGCGCCGTCGTACCAGTAGACCCGCAGGAGACGGCTGTCCGCGAAGATCGTGCGCGCCTTGTCGATGAGGGCCTCGATCAGGCCTTCGGCGTCCAGGTCGAAGGCCCGGCGGTCCTCGGTCCCGGCCACCAGACGCCCCGCCGCCGCGTAGAGGTACCCGGCGTCGACGAAGATCGCGTGGGTCGAGGGCGTCTTCGCCACCTCGGCGAGCATGCGCTGCAGCAGCTCGTTGGTGCGATCGATGCGGGCGCTCAGGGACACGAGGTCGTCGTTCATCGCCTCCCATTGTCCCGGCGGTCACGCTGCGAACACAACCGGTCCCGGTCAGTCTGGTTCCGGGCATCCGGCGGCGCCGTAACGATCGGCTTACCTGTCAGTAATTAGCAGTTCGAAAAATTTCCTTAGCGTAGGGAATGTTTGCACCGCTCACCCCGTTGATGATGAACGACTCCCCGGGCACCGACGACCCCGGGAGCCACACCAGTAGTTCTCCTCAGGAGGATGACCAGATCAAGGGAGAGGCCATGCGCTTTGAAGTCATGCGACTCGACGACGTCGACGGAACCCCCGTGGACACGACCGTCGTGGACGCCGCCTCCGTGAACCGCATCGTCCAGCAGGCCGCCGCCATCGGGCAGCGCCTGTGGATCCGCCCCGCCGACACCTCGGCCTTGTAGCGCGGACGACCGCACGCACCGGGGCCCCCGCACGCGAGCCGTGCGGGGGCCCCAGCCCTGTCGGTCACGAGCGTCGCGTCACGCGCCCTGGATCACCTGCGTGACCCCGTTGATGATCTGCTGCACGGCGATCGCGGAGAGCATCATGCCGGCGAGGCGGGTCACCAGGACGACGCCGCCGTCCTTGATGACGCGGATGATCAGCAACGAGTACCGCATCACCAGCCACAGCACCACGTGGATGGCGAGGATCGCCGTCCACACCGACACCTGCGTGGTCACGCTGTCGGCCTTCTCCACGGCCAGGATGACCGACACGATCGCGCCGGGCCCGGCGAGCAGCGGCATGCCGAGCGGTACGAGTGCGACGTTGACGTCCTTGGTCTGCTTCGGCTCGTCCGTCTTGCCGGTGAGCAGGTCCAGCGCGATCAGCAGGAGCAGCAGCCCGCCCGCGATCATCAGCGCGGGCACGGACACGTGCAGGTAGTCGAGGATCTGGTGCCCGAGGAGACCGAACACGGTGATCACGCCACCGGCGACGCAGACGGCCTGGAAGGCCATCCGCTTCTGCGCCTTGGCGGGCCGGCCGGAGGTCAGCCCGAGGAAGATCGGGGTGATCCCGGGGGGATCCATGATGACAAAAAGGGTCAGGAAGAGGGAGCCGAAGACGGCGATGTCGAACATGGGTGAGCTACTGGCCTTGCGGGAGAAGTAAAGGTGGGCGGGCGGGGTACGGCTCAGGCTCCGCCGGCGCCCGGCACCGGGAAGGCACCGAACGCCCGCCGCGTGATCTCCCCGTACACCTCGGGGTCCGTCGTGTACTCGCCGAGCAGACAGGTCTTCCGGCTGCCGTGGTAGTCGCTGGATCCGGTCACCAGGAGCCCCAGCTCCTCGGCGAGCCCCCGCAGCCGCGCCCGGGCGTCCGCGTCGTGGTCCATGTGGTCGATCTCGACGCCGTCGAGCCCGGCGGCGGCCAGGTCTGCGATCGTGGCCTCCGGCACCGTGCGCCCGCGCTTGGCGGCGGCCGGGTGCGCGAACACGGCCACACCGCCGGCCGCCTTGATCAGCCGCAGCGCGTCGAAGGGGTCGGTCTCGTGCTTCTCCACGAAGGCCCGGCCGCCGTCGGCCAGCCAGTCCGCGGTGAAGGCGTCGCCCACGGTCGGTACGACGCCGAGCTCGACGAGGGCGGTGGCCACGTGCGGCCGCCCGACCGAGCCGTCGCCCGCGATGCGCGCGACCTGCTCCCAGGTGACCGGCACACCCAGCGCGTTCAGCTTGGCGACCATGCCCTTGGCCCTCGGCACCCGGTCGTCCCGGACCAGCTCGCGCTCGGCGAGCAGGGCGGGCTCCTCGGGGTCGAAGAGATAGGCCAGCATGTGCATGCTGATGCCGTCGACGCGGCAGGAGAGCTCGGCGCCGGTGACGAGGGTGAGCCCCTCGGGCAGCGCGGCGACGGCCTCGGCGTGCCCCCGGGTGGTGTCGTGGTCGGTCAGCGCGACGACGTCCAGCCCGGCCGCGGCGGCCTTGCGGACCAGCTGGGACGGGGTGTCCGTGCCGTCGGACGCGGTGGAGTGGGTGTGCAGATCGATGCGCACGACGCTGACTCCAAGCGATGACGGGACGGAAGGGGACGCTCAAGGATAACCGGAACTCGGACCACCACTGTCACACCCGAACATGGCCGGCGCCCACTACACCCACTACACATCGGCTCCCGCCCGGCCCACGGGCCCACCGGCCCCGACGGCTACGGCTGGAGCAGCCGCGGCGACAGCGCCCCGCAGGGCACCAGGTCCACCTCGGCGCCCGCGTCCCGCAGGTCGGTCAGCACCAGTTCCTCGTACATCAGCAGCGCGGCCTGCTCCGGCCACGCGACGGCCCACAGCCACATCCCGAGGGCCTCCCCGGCGAAGACCGCGCGGTCGACGGGGGCACCGGAGACGTGCCAGAGGGGGGTGGGGCGGCCGGCGGCCAGCACCTTCGCCTGGGGCGGCTTCTCGACGTTCATGTACGGCCCCGGGTCCGGGGCGTCCAGGCCCGCGTACCGCGCACCGAGTCCGACGCCGAGCTCCTCGGCGACCAGGATCAGCTCACCGACTCCGCCGAGCGGGCCGGGGCCGGAGCAGGCCACGGCGGTCGCCCGGCCGCCACTGCGGTCGTCACCCGCGCAGGCCACGCCGGTGAACAGCCAGCCGACCGGCAGCGGCCACGGCATCCACACCGGCACCTGCGTGCGGTGCACCACGACGCCGAGCGCCTCGACGCTGGGCGGGAGCACGGGCTGCACCGGGTGCACCGTGCCGTGCAGGTCGCACTGCCAGGAATCGGCGAAGAGGCCGGGAGCCCTGACCCGGCCACCACACTTCGGGCAACTGGGTTCGCCCCTCATAGAGCCCCACGGTCCTACCCTCACTCCCCCACGTCAAGGACGATCACCCATCCGGGCGGCAGGGTTGACCGGGCAAACTAGATGTATCTTGCATTAATTAGCAGGGCTAACTTACTATGTGCATACACCAACCAGTCGTCGGCATTGGAGCACTGCATGGACCCCTTCGACGCGGGTGCGGGCGGCATCCTGCGGCAGCCCAAGGCGGTGTGGGCGACCGCCGGCGCGTCCGTCGTGGCCTTCATGGGGATCGGGCTCGTCGACCCGATCCTGCCGTCCATCGCCAAGGGTCTGGACGCGAGCGCCAGTCAGGTCTCCCTCCTGTTCACCTCCTACTTCCTCATCACCGCCCTCGCGATGCTGGTCACCGGCTTCGTCTCCAGCCGCATCGGCGGACGCAAGACGCTGCTGCTCGGGCTCGCCTTCGTCGTGGTCTTCGCGGGCCTGGCGGGCACCTCAGACACGGTCGGCCAGCTCGTCGGCTACCGGGCCGGCTGGGGCCTGGGCAACGCGCTGTTCGTCTCGACGGCCCTCGCCGTCATCGTCGGCGCGGCGGCCGGCGGCAGCGCCGCGGCGATCCTGCTGTACGAGTCGGCGCTCGGCCTCGGCATGGCCTGCGGCCCGCTGCTGGGCGCGCTGCTCGGCGACGCGAGCTGGCGCTACCCGTTCTTCGGCACGGCCTTCCTGATGGCCATCGGCTTCCTGTGCATCACGGTGTTCCTCAAGGAGCAGCCGAAGCCGGCCCGCAAGACCTCGCTGCTGGACCCGGTCAAGGCACTGGGCCACGGCGGGCTGGCCTCCGCCGCGGTCTCGGCGTTCTTCTACAACTACACGTTCTTCACGGTGCTGGCCTTCACACCGTTCGTGCTGAACATGACGCCGTACAAGTCCGGCGCGGTGTTCTTCGCGTGGGGCGTGCTGCTCGCCGTCTTCTCGGTCCTCGTGGCGCCGCGGATGCAGAAGCGGTTCGGCTCGCTGAAGGTGCTCGGCGGCTCACTGGTACTGCTCGCCGCCGACGTACTGGTGCTCGGCTACGGCGACCACACCACCGCGATCGTCTGCACGATCCTGTCCGGCGCGTTCATCGGCGTGAACAACACCGTCTACACCGAGCTGGCCCTCGGGGTGTCCGACGCGCCGCGGCCGGTGGCGAGCGCGGGCTACAACTTCGTGCGCTGGTTCGCGGCCGCCGCGGCGCCCTACTTCGCGCCGAAGATCGAGGAGTGGACCGACATCCGCATCCCGTTCGTGGTGGCGGCGATCACCGCCGTGCTGGGCGCGGTCGTGGTCCTCGTACGGCGCCGCGCGCTCACCAGCGAGGCGGAGGAGCTGGAGCCGAAGCACGCGACCGAGGACGGGGTCACCGTCTTCGCCAACTGACCGACGACAGCCGATGCGTTGTGTCACTCCAGCGGCACGGACCTGCGGGACGGATCCCGCAGGTCCGTTCCCTGGGTGAGCCAGCGTTCCTGGAGGGCCTGGGCACCGTGCACACGCTTCCAGGCGGCCTCGTTCGGCGTCATCGGCAGCAGCGGGAGGAACCGTACGGGGTCCAGCGGGGCGTCCAGCTCCAGGTCCTCCACCAGGCCACCGGGCTCGGCGACGAGGCACGAGGTGAAGGGCGCCCCGGGCCACAGCGGCTCGCCGACGTCCAGGGACGCGCCGGGCGCCACGATGACCCCCTCCACCTGCGGCGAAGCCGCCAGTACGGCCAGCGGGCGGAGCACCTTGCCGGTGTCGGCGAGACCGGCGCGCACTGAGAGGAGCAGCTCGGCGCGCGGCCCCTTGACCGGGTCGGCGAGCACCGCCGTGGGGTCGGCCATGGGCTGCGCGGACATGCCCAGGGTGGCGTAGCGGACGATGTCGCCCTCCTGACCGCCGCCCGGGAAGCGCAGCACCTCGATGCGGTCGGTGCCGAGGAAGGTGACCGCCGCGCGGGCGTCCGGTTCGCCCAGTGCGCTCAGCAACCGGGCCTCGACCAGAGGAAGAACATCAGCCATGCGGCGAGCATAGAACTCGTCAGTACAAGGCAAAGCGGCGCCTTGACACGTCGGGTGACTGATACTCTGGGCCAGCGGCTCGGGGCAGCGCGCAGCAGCGCCGCGATCAAGACCCCGGCGCCTGAAGACTTCCCTACGGGGAACCCTCCCAAACGAGGGAATCGATCGTCCCTCACGAGGGACCGGCCGGAGGAGGTGGGCGGCATGGACCGAAGTCGACCGTGCAGTACCACCCGCTCTTCCGGCCGCTGACGCGGCCGCCCCGGCTCACCGCCCCCGCGGCTTCCCGTCTCCAGCGCGCCCGCGCACGGAAGAGCACTTCGTCTCGTTTTGCCTGATCCGGCCCGTCGGCCTCGTCGACGACGTCGACCGATCCGGGTCAGCCGCTGAATCAGCAGCGAAGCCGGCCACCGCGACGGTGCGGTGCTCCCCGCTTTGTGGACGTGCCGAGCACGTACGGCCAGGACGTCCTCATTCCGGGTGGTTCCACCCGCCGCCGGCCCCGCTCGCTGCCCGTCGCGAAGGAGCCTGCCATGTCGATGATCCGTGACCTGCGCGCCGCGGTCCGCCCGTCCCGCGTCTCGCTGCGCAAGGACACCGGCGCCTACGACACCACCCGTGACCCGGCGACCGCCACCGCCGTCGTCGACTGCGCCGTCTACCGCGACGGTGCCCGCGTCGAGACCGAGGCGCCGCTGAGCCCGCACCAGGCGATGCGCCAGGTGCGCCGCGACGGCGGGTTCGTGTGGATCGGCCTGCACGAGCCGACCGAGGACGAGTTCGCCGGTATCGCCCGGGAGTTCGGCCTGCACCCGCTGGCCGTGGAGGACGCCGTCCAGGCCCACCAGCGACCGAAGCTGGAGCGCTACGACGACTCCCTGTTCACCGTCTTCAAGACCATCCACTACGTCGACCACGACGAGCTGACCGCCAACAGCGAGGTCGTCGAGACCGGCGAGGTGATGTGCTTCACCGGCCGGGACTTCTTCATCACCGTCCGGCACGGCGGGCAGGGCTCGCTGCGCGCGCTGCGGCACCGGCTCCAGGAGGACCCCGAGCTGCTGCTCAAGGGCCCCTCCGCGGTGCTGCACGCCATCGCCGACCACGTCGTCGACGGCTACATCGCGGTCGCCGACGCGGTGCAGGACGACATCGACGAGGTCGAGACGGAGGTGTTCTCGCCGGGCCGCAAGGGCAGCCCGCGCGGCACCGACGCCGGCCGGATCTACCAACTCAAGCGCGAGGTCCTGGAGTTCAAGCGCGCCGTCTCCCCGCTGCTGCGCCCCATGCAGCTGCTCAGCGAGCGGCCGATGCGGCTGATCGACCCGGAGATCCAGAAGTACTTCCGGGACGTCGCCGACCACGTGGCCCGGGTGCAGGAGCAGGTCGTCGGCTTCGACGAGCTGCTGAACTCCATCCTCCAGGCCAACCTCGCCCAGGCGTCCGTCGCGCAGAACGAGGACATGCGCAAGATCACCTCGTGGGCGGCGATCATCGCCGTACCGACGATGGTGTGCGGGGTGTACGGCATGAACTTCGACCACATGCCGGAGACCCACTGGAAGTACGGGTATCCCATGGTCATCGGCGTCACCGTGGCCATCTGTCTGGGCATCCACCGCACGCTCAAGCGCAACGGCTGGCTCTGAGCCGGCCACGGCACCCGTGGATAGGCTGAGCACATGACAAGCGAGCTGCTCGACCAGGCCCTCGTCGAGGAGGCCACCAAGAAGTCCGGCCTCGTCTGGGTCAGGGGGCCGGGGATGCCCGCCCGCGCGCTGTGGCACGTCTGGCAGGACGGCGCGGCGCTCGTCGTCGGCGACGGCCCCGGCGAGCAGCCGCTGCCGGGGCTGGCCGACGGGGCCGCGGCCGAGGTGACCGTGCGCAGCAAGGACAAGGGGGGCCGGCTGGTCTCCTGGACGGCACGGGTGGTGGAGCTGCCCGCCGGGTCCGAGGCGTGGCAGGCGGCGGTCGCCGGCCTCAAGGGCAAGCGGCTGAACGCCCCGGACGGCGAGGCGATGACCGACCGCTGGGCCCGTGAGTGCCGGGTGCTGCGCCTGGAACCGACGGGGGCCACGGCGCCGCTGCCCGACGGTTCGCTGGCCGAGGCCCCGCTGCCGAGCCCGGCGACGACGCGCGGGCCGGTCCCGGCGGGGCTGCCGCGGCTGCTGCTCAAGCGCCGGGGGCGTCGCTAGTTCGGCGTCACGACGTCGGCAGCTGCTTGCCGTAGTCCAGGGTGTCGTCCTTCGCCGGCTCCTCGAGGGCGAAGTCCTTGTTCCAGTCCGAGAAGCTGAGTGTGCCGGCGCTGCCCGCGCGGACCAGGCGCAGCGGATACGGGGTGCCCTCCAGGGAGACGTCCAGCGAACCGCCGGCGCCCTTGTCGCCGGTGACGCGGATGGTGCGCACGCCCGCCTGCTCGTGGCGGCCGTCGGTCTCCACCGTGCCGTGCAGGGCCAGCAGACCGCCCAGGAGGACGTCCTTGTCCGTGAACCCGCTGAACTTCTTGTACACGGGGTCGCTCTCCGGCACCTTCACGTACTTGCCCGCCAGTTTCCCGGCGGCCTTGGCGTCCCCGCCGTCGTGGCTCCAGAACCCGGCGTCGGCCTTGAGGAAGAGCTGGTCGCCGACGCGCAGCAGCCCGAAGGTCGCCCCCTCGGCGGCCACCGACCCGGTCCCGCCGTCGGACTTCAGCCGCATGTCGAGGGTGTACGTGCTGCCGCCGGCCTCCACCGACCCGTGCAGGCGCACCGCCTCGGCGGCACCGGCGGCCGAGCGGGCCTTCGCGTGGATCTTGTCGGCGGGGAGCTTGCCGAGGCCGTTGGTGCCCGCGTCGGGGTCCTCGCCGCCGCATCCCGTCAGCCCCGCTCCCGCGACCGTCAGGGCGCACACGGCGCCGATCAGTGCGGCCCTGCGGAATCGGCGCCGGGGAGTCACGAACACAGGAGGGGCTGCCTTTCTGACGCGGACGGGCAAGGAGCCGGCCGGGCACCCGGGAGCTGTCGCACAGGCCCTGGCGGCGTACCGCAGCGTACCGGGGCGCCGGACGGCGAACGGAGCCAGTCCGTCCGGACCGGCCGCCAGGGCGGAGCCGTTCGGGACGGGCTAGCCTGAAGCCCGTCCGAGCGGGCAATTCGGAAAAGGGACACCGTACGAAACAGTTCTCACACAGGCAAAGGAGCCGCGGCCATGGCAGCGGGCGCCCCCCGGATCTTCGTCTCCCATCTCTCCGGCATCGCCGTCTTCGACCCGGCCGGCGACCAGGTGGGGCGTGTCCGCGATCTGGTCGTCATGCTCCGCGTCGGCCGCAAGCCCCCTCGGGTGCTGGGCCTGGTCGTCGAACTCACCACCCGCCGCCGCATCTTCCTGCCCATGACCCGGGTCACCGGCATCGAGTCCGGCCAGGTCATCACCACCGGGGTGCTGAACGTCCGGCGCTTCGAGCAGCGCCCCACCGAGCGCCTGGTCTTCGGTGAACTGCTGGACCGGCGGGTCACCCTCACCGACACGGGTGAGGAGGTCACCGTCCTCGACCTGGCCGTGCAGCAGCTGCCGGCCCGCCGGGACTGGGAGATCGACAAGGTCTTCGTCCGCAAGGGGAAGAAGGGCGGCGCCTTCCGGCGCAACAAGGGAGAGACGCTCACCGTGGAGTGGTCCGGCGTCACCGGCTTCTCCGTGGAGGAGCAGGGGCAGGGCGCCGAGAACCTCCTCGCCACCTTCGAGCAGCTGCACCCCGCCGACCTCGCCAACGTCCTGCACCACCTGTCGGCCAAGCGCCGCGCCGAGGTCGCCGCCGCCCTCGACGACGACCGCCTGGCCGACGTGCTGGAGGAACTGCCGGAGGACGACCAGATCGAGATCCTCGGCAAGCTCAAGGAGGAGCGGGCCGCGGACGTCCTGGAGGCGATGGATCCCGACGACGCGGCCGACCTGCTCGGCGAGCTGCCCGAGGACGACAAGGAACGGCTGCTGAGCCTGATGCAGCCCTCCGACGCGGCCGACATGCGGCGGCTGATGGCGTACGAGGAGCACACGGCCGGCGGGCTGATGACGACCGAGCCGATCGTGCTGCGTCCCGACGCCACCGTCGCCGACGCCCTGGCCCGCATCCGCAACCCCGACCTGTCCCCGGCGCACGCCGCCCAGGTCTACGTCTGCCGCCCGCCCGAGGAGACCCCGACCGGCAAGTACCTGGGCACGGTCCATTTCCAGCGCCTGCTGCGCGACCCTCCGTACACCCTGGTCGGCTCGATCATCGACGACGACCTGCAACCCCTGGACCCGGACGCCGCGCTGCCCGTGGTCGCCGGGTTCTTCGCCACGTACGACATGGTGGCGGCGCCCGTCGTGGACGACTCGGGGGCGCTGCTGGGCGCGATCACGGTCGACGACGTACTGGACCACATGCTGCCCGACGACTGGCGGGAGACCGAGTACCACCTTGAGGAGACGGCGGGGGAGGTGGGCGCCGATGGGGCCTGAGCGCGAGACGACGGCCCGTGAGCGTGCCGCGTCGGGGGCGACCGCGTCCTCCCGGGTGCGGGCCCGGCTGGACCAGCCCCGCCCGCCGCGCCGGCGGCTGCTGCCGGAGTGGGACCCGGAGTCCTTCGGCCGGCTGTCGGAGCGCGTCGCGCGGTTCCTGGGCACCGGGCGGTTCATCGTCTGGATGACGGTCGTCATCATCGTCTGGGTGGTGTGGAACGTGTCCGCGCCCAGCGGCCTGCGCTTCGACGAGTACCCGTTCATCTTCCTGACCCTGATGCTGTCGCTCCAGGCCTCCTACGCCGCCCCGCTGATCCTGCTCGCCCAGAACCGGCAGGACGACCGGGACCGGGTCAACCTGGAGCAGGACCGCAAGCAGAACGAGCGGTCGATCGCCGACACCGAGTACCTGACCCGGGAGATCGCCGCCCTGCGCATCGGGCTGGGCGAGGTCGCGACGCGGGACTGGATCCGCTCGGAGCTGCAGGACGTGCTCAAGGACCTGGAGGAGCGTCAGAACGGCCATCACCCCGAGCGCGGGGTATTCCCGGCGGATCGGTCTGCGGGGCGTGACGTACACGACCGCTGACGGGGCTTTCCGTGCCCCGTGGGCGGCGCCGTACCATCGACCCTATGGCTACGGAAGACGCGGTGCGCGAAGCACTGTCGACGGTGAACGACCCCGAGATCAACCGTCCCATCACCGAGCTCGGGATGGTCAAGTCGGTGGAGATCGGCGCGGACGGAGCGGTCGCGGTCGCCGTGTACCTGACGGTCTCCGGCTGTCCCATGCGGGACACCATCACGCAGCGCGTGACGGACGCGGTGTCGGGGGTCGAGGGTGTCACACGCGTCGACGTCGAGCTGGACGTGATGAGCGACGAACAGCGCAAGGAGCTGGCGAACGCCCTGCGCGGCGGCCAGACCGAGCGCGAGGTCCCCTTCGCCAAGCCCGGCAGCCTCACCCGCGTCTACGCGGTCGCCTCCGGCAAGGGCGGCGTCGGCAAGTCCTCGGTGACGGTGAACCTGGCCGCGTCGATGGCGGCGGACGGCCTCAAGGTCGGTGTCGTGGACGCCGACATCTACGGCCACTCCGTGCCGCGCATGCTGGGCGCCGACGGGCGGCCCACCCAGGTCGAGAACATGATCATGCCGCCTTCGGCCAACGGCGTGAAGGTCATCTCCATCGGCATGTTCACGCCGGGCAACGCGCCGGTCGTCTGGCGCGGCCCGATGCTGCACCGCGCGCTCCAGCAGTTCCTGGCCGACGTGTACTGGGGCGACCTGGACGTCCTGCTGCTCGACCTGCCGCCCGGCACCGGCGACATCGCGATCTCCGTCGCCCAGTTGGTGCCGAACGCCGAGATCCTGGTCGTGACGACCCCTCAGCAGGCCGCCGCCGAGGTGGCGGAGCGGGCGGGCGCGATCGCCGTGCAGACCCACCAGAAGATCGTCGGCGTGGTCGAGAACATGTCCGGCCTGCCCTGCCCGCACTGCGGCGAGATGGTCGACGTGTTCGGCACGGGCGGCGGCCAGCTGGTCGCCGACGGCCTGACCCGCACGACCGGCGCCTCGGTCCCGGTCCTCGGCTCCATCCCGATCGACGTCCGGCTGCGCGAGGGCGGCGACGAGGGCAAGCCCGTCGTCCTGTCCGACCCGGACTCCCCGGCCGGCGCGGCGCTGCGCTCGATCGCGGGGAAGCTGGGCGGGCGTCAGCGCGGCCTCTCGGGGCTGTCGCTGGGGATCACGCCGAAGAACAAGTTCTGACGCTCCGTACGGGGCCGTACGGCTCCGTACGAGGACGGGGCGCTGTCCGGGTGGACGGCGCCCCTTCGCGCGTCGAGCTCAGCGGTCCGGGGCCCGGGGTCCGGGATCAGGCGTAGTCCGCGATGTCCTTCACCACGGCGAAGGCCAGGCCGTACGCGCTCATCCCGCGCCCGTACGCCCCGAGGTGGACGCCCTGCTCGGTGGAGCCGGCCAGCACCCAGCCGAACTCGGACTCCCGGTAGTGGAAGGACGTGGGTACGCCGTCCACGGGAAGGGAGAGCGTCGTCCAGTCGGCCCCGTCGAGGTCGTCCGCGAGGACCCACGCGGTCTCCGTCTGCTGCTCCAGCCAGTCGTCCCGCAGGGCGTGGTCCATCTGGCCGGGCCAGGTGAAGGACAGCAGCCCCACCCCGGCCAGCCAGGCCGCGGAGGACACCGAGGTGGCCTCCAGCAGTCCCGTGCCGTCGGCACTGCGCCGGTCGGGGTTGGCCGCGACGGTCACGACGACCGCGAACTTCTCCTTGGCGTCCTGGTCGTCGCCGGACACGTGCTCGTTGCGCACCGACGGTTCGTCGCCGTGCCCGATCGAGCCGTGCTCCACGGTTTGGTCGGCCGCCGTGCCGACCTGCATCAACCAGCGCCGCCCCGTGAAGGCCTCGTCGAGGCCGTACCACGGGAAGGGCGCACGCAGGTAGCCGTCGATCGTCCGCCGGGCGGAGGGGACCTCTTGTCCAACCTCCGCGCCCGGCGTCTGCGCGACCGCCTGACTCGTCGTCTCCATGTGCCCGGACGCCTCCTCGCTCTCGTCGGTCCGGAAGGCCCGCCCCCCTTCGGGCGCACTCGTCCGGTCCGCACAACAACTCGGGCAGCATAGCCACCTAACCGGCGGCAACCGGGAAACCGCCCGGCGCGTGGGTCGCGCGGGCGTCGTCTTCGGGCCTCGCACGCTCCATCCGGGGCGTGATACGTGTCACGTACGGGGGATGCGGTGCGGGAGTCGGCTCAGGTGGCGTCGGCGTCGAAGGGCGGGCGGTCGTCGCGGGCCGGGACCTCGGGCTTCTTCGACATGTCGACACGGCCACCCGTGGAACCGGACGAGGAGGACACCGACGAGGAGGAGCCGGACGACGACTCCGGCTCACGGCCGTGCACCGAGTCGGCGACCTCGGCCATCTCCTTCTTCAGGTCGAAGCCGTTGCGGATCTCCTTGAGCCCCAGTTCGTCGTTGTCCAGCTGCTTGCGGATGAACGTCTTGGGGTTGAGGTCCTCGAACTCGAAGTCCTTGAACTCGGGGCCCAGCTCCTGCCGGATGTCCTGCTTGGCGCTGTCCGAGAACTCCCGGATCTTCCGGATGGTGCGGCTCACGTCCTGGATGACCTTGGGGAGCTTGTCCGGGCCGAACACGAGCACGGCGAGGACGACGAGCGTCACCAGCTCGAGTGCGCCTATGTCATTGAACACCTGAAGCTCCTTGGGATGTCCGGGCCGCCACCACGGTACCCGCCGATCCTGTCCGACCGGTACCGTCCCGTGAGCCCCGAGTGGGTGTACGCGGGCGCTTTCCGAATTGTTTGCCTTCCTGGTCCCTTGTCGGGACCTCGCGGCGCTCAGTCACCGCCGGAGGAGCCGAGCACCAGTGAGACGTGCGTCTCCTCGCCGTCGCGTTCCAGCGTCAGTTCCAGGCGGTCGCCGGGGCGGTGGGCGCGGGTCTTGACGATGAGCTCCTCGCCGGAGTGCACGCGCCGGCCGTCGACGGCGGTGATCACGTCCCCGGCTTCGATGCCGGCCTTGTCGCCCGGCCCGCCCGCGGTGACCGGAGGGCCGCCGTCGCTGCCCTTGGCGGCCACCCGGGCGCCGTCGCCCCCGTAGGCCATGTCGAGCGTGATGCCGATGACCGGGTGGGTGGCCCTGCCGGTGTTGATCAGCTCCTCGGCCACGCGCTTGCCCTGGTTGATGGGGATGGCGAAGCCGAGCCCTATCGAGCCGGCCTGGCCGCCGTCCGGTTCGGCGCCGCCTCCCTCGGCGGACCGGATCGCGGAGTTGATGCCGATGGCCCGGCCCTGGGCGTCCAGGAGGGGGCCGCCGGAGTTGCCCGGGTTGATCGGCGCGTCGGTCTGCAGGGCGTCGACGTACGACACGTCGCTGCCGTCGCCCTCCTCGCCGCCCGCGGTGATCGGCCGCTCCTTGGCGCTGATGATGCCGGAGGTGACGGTGCCGGCCAGGTCGAAGGGGGCCCCGATGGCGACCACGGGGTCGCCGACCTGGACGTTGTCGGAGTTGCCGAGGGGCATGGGGGTGAGGCCGCTGACGCCCTTCACCTTGACCACGGCGAGGTCGTATCCGCCGTCCCGGCCGACGACCGTGGCCTCGGCACTGTCGCCGCTGTTGAAGGTGACGGTGATCTCGCCGCCGGAGCCGGCGGGCTCCACGACGTGGTTGTTGGTGAGGATGTGACCGCGGTCGTCGAGGACGAAGCCGGTGCCGGTGCCCGCGCCGTCACTGCCGCTGACGTGCAGGGTCACCACGCTGGGCAGGGCACGGGCGGCGATCCCGGCCACGCTGTCCGGCGCCCGCTCGGCCGACTCCTTCCCGGCCTGCGGGAGTTCCACCGTCCCCACGCCGCCGTTGCGTTCGAGGTAGGCGCCCACGACGCCGCCGATGCCGCCGGAGACGAGCGCGATGACCAGCGCCCCGCCGAGGATCACCTTCCCGGCCCGCCTGCGCCGCTGGTCCCGCGTGGGCACGGCCGCGCCGTTCTGCTGGAGGGAGGCGGCGGCCGAGGCGGCCCAGGGGTCGTAACGCCCCCAGGGGCCGGGGTCCGTTCCGTCCCCGCCGCTTTCTGCTCCGGCCGGCGCGTCGGCGGACGCCGGGTCGGGCAGCGCGTCCGGGGGCTGGGCGGGGGACGGCACCGCGGGGGCGAAGGGTCCGGCGGCTTCGGCCGACACCTCGGACACCGGCGCCGACTGCCGCGCCGACGGCACGGGCGGCGGGGCGTCCGCGAACGCCGGGTCGGGCAGCGCGCCGGGGGGCGGTGCCACGGGGCCGGCGGTGGTGTGGGACGCCGCCGCGACGGTGCCGTGCGCCGGCGTGGTCGCCGGATGCTGCACCGGCGGTGCGGGGGCCCAGGGGCCCGGCTCGCCGTACGGAGGGGTGCCGTACGGGTCGGGGTCGTGCAGCGGCCTGGGGCGTTCGGCCACCGACGCGGCACCAGTGAGGTCACGGGCCACTCCGGCGTCGCCTTCCGTACCGGTGGGCCGGGCGGCATCACCGTTCGCGTCACTGCGGGCGGGGGCGCCGACGGGCGCGGCCGTGGACGCGGGGGCGCCGACGGGCGCGGCCGTGGACGCGGGAACGACGGCGCGCTCCGCCGCCGCGTGCGCGGGGGGCGGGTGTGCGCGGCCGCTTCGCCCGCTGCCGTTCCGGGCGCGGCCGCGTCACTCGGAGCGGCGCCGAGCGCGGCAGCGTCAGTGGGCGTCGCGGTGGCCTGCGGGCCGGCACCGGCGGACGTGCCGGCGCCGCTGGGCACGCGTACGCCCGTGTCCTCGACGTCCTCGACGTCCTCGACGACGGTCCGGCGTGGGTCGGGGTGCGGGGCCGTGGCCGTGCGCGGGCCCGCGTCGGCGGAGCCGTCCGGCACGGCCGTCGGCCGGCCCGGCTCGTAGTCGTCCGCGGCGGGTGCCGCCGGGCGTTCGAGCTCGAAGTCGCCCTCGCCGGCCGCCTCGTCACCGCTGACGGTGGCGCGGACCGTGTGGGGGCGTTGCAGCTCGAAGTCGCCGTCGGACGCGTCGTCGGACGAGCGGGGACGGCTCCACCACTTCGCCTTCGTGGGCTTCCCCTCGTTCATGTTCTCCCCCACAGCTGGCCGCAGATCTTCGGCTCCAAGGGCTCTGGTGCCGTCCCGGGATTCAATCAGGTTCCCGGGCCGGTGCGCAGATCCCGGTCAGGGGGCCGGGCGGTGGGAGGCGGCGGGGGTCGCCCCGAGGTGGGGGGACACGAGCGGGTCGGGGACGGGGGCGGCGAGCAGACCGGGCGGCCTGACGTCGGCGGCGGCCCAGGAGGTCAGGGCGAGTGGCGGAACCGCTTCGAGCGGACGTATCAGCGGGGACACGGCGGCCGCGCCGGCCGTCACCGGGGTGGTCAGCGCGCGCACGGTCTGCTCCCGGGGATCGGCTCCCGCGGGGGCCGGCAGGCCGGGCAGCAGCGGCGCGGACGCCTCGGTGGGGGCGACGGGGGTGTCGCCGAGCGCCCCCTGCCCCTGGCCGTGCGCGAGCAGCGGCGTGCCCGAGCGGCGGCGCTGGCCCTCCGAGGTCGTGGCCGCGCCGGCGCCCTGGGTGCGCGCCGGGGTCGCGTTGCTGCCGCTGCCGGAGCCGCGGGCCTCCGTGGTGGTGTCCGGGGTGCCGACGGTGACGCCGCCCAGCGCGATCGCGGCCAGCGACACCGCCCCAGCGGCGGCGAACGCGAACCGCAGGCCGCGCGAGGACGACCGCTCGGCCTCGTGCCTGCTCACGTCGTGGATGCGGAAGCCGCGCCCCAGCGAGGGCGGCTCCGGCAGGGGGGAGTGCGGCCGGGCGGGGACGTACCCGAACTCGAACCGCTCGCCCCGCTTCGTCCCGAAGACGCCGTCGAAGCCCGCGGAGAATCCCGAGCCGTCCAGTGGCGCACCGCCGCCGTCCGTGTCGCCGCCGCCCGGCAGCCCCTGGAGGCGGGCCAGGAAGCTCTCGGACGGAGCCGGTGGTGCCGCTTCGGCGAAGACGTTCTTCAGCCGGCGCTGCGCGTCGACCTCCGCCTTGCACTTCGGGCAGGTGGCGACGTGCGCGAGTACGCGCTCCCGCGCGTCATGACCGAGCTCCCCGTCCACCAGGGCGGAGAGTCGGTCTCCCAGATGCTGCTCTGCGAGGTGTCCCTCGGCTTCAGGACGTGACCCACTCACGCGCTCGTGCCCCCTCCTCCCAGTGCGGGCACACGGGCCGCGAACGAGCGACGCCCGGCACGCGCCTCGGGAGCGCGGTGCGCGAGTGCCTTGCGCAGCTGGGAGCGGCCGCGGTGGATCCGGGAGCGGACCGTGCCGAGCTTGACGCCCAGGGTCGCGGCGATCTCCTCGTACGACAGCCCCTCGATGTCGCACAGGACGACGGCCGCGCGGAACTCGGGCGCGAGGGTGTCCAGGGCCTGCTGGACGTCCGCGTCGAAGTGGGCGTCGTGGAAGACCTGCTGCGGGGTGGGCTCCTTGCTGGGCAGCCGCTCGGCCGCGTCGTCGCCGAGGGCGTCGAAGCGGATGCGCTGCTTGCGGCGGACCATGTCCAGGAAGAGGTTGGTGGTGATCCGGTGCAGCCAGCCCTCGAAGGTGCCCGGCGTGTAGGTCGACAGGGACCGGAAGACGCGGACGAAGACCTCCTGGGTGAGGTCCTCGGCGTCGTGCTGGTTGCCCGTGAGGCGGTACGCGAGGCGGTAGACGCGGCCGCTGTGGGTGCTGACGATCTCCTCCCAGGTGGGCGGAGTCCACGCCTGCCCGTCCGCGTCGCTGGTGAAGGTCGCGGTCTGGGTGTGTCCCGTGCCGGGACGGTCGGCGTGGCTGGGGTCAGCAGCGGTGTCGTTCACGGATTTCGGCCTGCCTGCCGATCCGAGGAAGCGCCGCAGCACTCCTCCCCGATCCGCGGGTGTGGCCGCACCTCCCCTGTCGGCTCTGGTGGTGTCCAGTGGAGCCCCTACCATAGCCACCTCGCCCGTTAGCTCCGGATAAGCGGTTTTACGAAAATTTGATCTGGGCTGACACGGCTCGTACGGCTGCGTCAGCACTTGCTCGGCGCCCTGGCCCACTTCGCTGCCCCCGTCGCGTCCGGCCGTCCGGTCGTCCCTCTTCGCTCTCCCCTTAAACGACCGGTCCCATCTGCGGGTTCCCGACGCCAACGGATACAGTCACGCCGAGGCAACGACGGGGACAGGAGAGGGTCATTACCGGCAACCGGCAGACGAGCTGGGCGTTCGCCGACGCCTATGTCGCCGAGGACGACGCGCTGCTCTGGGCACGCGACCGGGCCCGCGAGGCGGGCCTGCGCTCGGTGACCCCGGGCACGGGCTCCGCGCTGGGACTGCTCGCCGCCGCCGTGGACGCCAAGGCGGTCGCGGAGATCGGCACCGGCTGCGGCGTCTCCGGTATCCATCTGCTGCACGGGATGCGGCCGGACGGCGTACTGACCACGGTCGACCCGGAACCGGAGCACCAGCAGTTCGCCCGGCAGGCCTTCCGCGCCGCGGGCTTCGCCAGCAACCGGGCCCGGTTCATCCCGGGCCGCGCCCTGGACGTCCTGCCCCGGCTCGCGGACGCCGGCTACGACCTCGTCTTCTGCGACGGCGACCGTCTGGAGTACCTCGACTACCTCGATGAATCGTTGCGCCTGCTGCGCCCCGGAGGCCTCGTCGTCTTCGAGGGCGTCCTCGGCGCCGGCCGGACGATCGACTCCGGACCGCAGCCCACCGAGGTGCTGCGGCTGCGGGAACTCCTGCGCGCGGTGCGGGAGAGTCAGGAACTGGTGCCGTCACTGCTGCCGGTGGGCGACGGCCTGCTGTGCGCCGTCAAAAGGTGAACCACCGCCCGTTGGGCCGATGAGACGGGCCCGGGGGGGGGAGCGGAACGCAGTCGCCCCGGCACCGCGTGCGGCACCGGGGCGACTGAGGGTATGGTCGCTCGCGCGTCAGCCGACGACCTGCTTGAGGGCGTCGCCGAGCGCGTCGGCCTCATCGGGGGTCAGCTCGACGACGAGCCGCCCGCCGCCTTCGAGCGGAACGCGCATGACGATGCCCCGCCCCTCCTTGGTCACCTCGAGCGGGCCATCGCCCGTCCGCGGCTTCATGGCCGCCATGCTCGTTCCCCTTCCTGATACCAGCTCACCGTCACCGCCGACGGCCCGTGAGGGCACGCGCAATCCGGCCCGGACGCGCGACACCGGCATCGAACACATTGCTTCCCAGCCATTATCCCGCATCCCACGACCCGATGACCAACATCGGCCGGCATCGCTTGGGCAACGCGCGCGAGCAAAACCACTCAATTCGGCGATGTGACTGCGATACTGCGCGCCCCCGCCCACTTCCGCCGAATGGATACGGACCGGAAACCTTTGACGCAGGTCACATCCGTCGAGCGATCCGCTTCCGGTGTTCTCCGTCATGCTGAGTGCCGGACACACACGTACGACCACGACCGTCTACGACGCGGAGGGGAACCCATGGCCGACACCGTGCTCTACGAGGTGAGCGACGGGCTCGCGACGATCACGCTGAACCGCCCCGAGGCGATGAACGCGCTGAACATCGAGACCAAGGTCGCGCTCCGCGACGCGGCGCGTGCCGCGGCGGCCGACGACGCCGTACGGGCGGTGCTGCTGACGGCGGCCGGGGAGCGGGCGTTCTGCGTCGGGCAGGACCTCAAGGAGCACATCGGGCTGCTGGCCGCCGACCGGGAGACGGGCTCGGGCCAGACCATGAGCACGGTGCGCGAGCACTACAACCCGATCGTCCGTGCGCTGGCGGGCGCGAGCAAGCCGGTGGTCGCCGCCGTGAACGGCGTGGCGGCCGGGGCGGGCTTCGGCTTCGCGCTCGCGGCGGACTACCGGATCGTCTCGGAGACGGCGTCGTTCAACACGTCCTTCGCCGGTGTCGCGCTCACCGCCGACTCGGGGATCTCCTGGACGCTGCCGCGCGTGGTCGGCCCCGGGCGCGCCGCCGACCTGCTGCTGTTCCCGCGCGGCGTCAAGGCGCAGGAGGCGTACGAACTGGGGATCGCCAACCGGGTGGTGCCCGCCGCGGACCTGCGCGCCGAGGCGGAGAAGGTGGCGCGGACGCTGGCCGAAGGGCCGACCGTCGCCTACGCGGCGCTGAAGGAGTCGGTGGCCTTCGGCCTGACGCACTCGCTGGACGAGGCCCTGGACAAGGAGGAGGAGCTCCAGTCCCGGGCCGGGACCTCCGAGGACCACGCGATCGCCGTGCGGGCCTTCGTGAACAAGGAGGCGCCGCGCTATCTGGGCAAGTGACCCGGTCACCGCTCCGGGGGCTACCGCACGCCCCCGGACGGGTTACCGCGCGCCACACACGTCTCCAGGTGGTCGTCCACCAGCCCGCACGCCTGCATCAGCGCGTACGCCGTCGTCGGGCCGACGAAGCGCAGGCCGCGTTTCTTCAGCGCCTTGGACAGCGCCGTGGACTGAGGGGTGACGGCCGGGACGTCGGCGAGGGTCTTCGGGGCCGGGCGGCCGGCGGGGTCCGGGGCGTGGGACCAGATCAGCCCGTCCAGCTCGCCGGGGGCCCAGTCGGCCAGCACGCGCGCGTTGGCGAGGGTCGCATCGATCTTGGCGCGGTTGCGGATGATGCCGGCGTCGGCGAGCAGGCGGTCGCGGTCCTCGTCGGTGAAGGCCGCCACCTCGGCGATCTCGAAACCGGCGAAGGCGGCGCGGAAGCCGGGGCGGCGGCGCAGGATGGTGATCCAGGACAGGCCGGACTGGAAGGCCTCCAGGCTGAGGCGTTCGAAGAGGGCGTCGTCACCGTGGACCGGGCGGCCCCACTCCTCGTCGTGGTACGCCACGTAGTCCGCGGTGGACAGGGCCCAGGGGCAGCGCGGCGCCCCGTCGGACCCGGCGATCGCCTCCCCGGCGCTCACTGCTGCTCCTCGGGGCCCGGCTTCTCCATGGAGACGTGCTGATGACTCTCCATGGAGACGTGCTGGTGGGCGGCGGCCCGGGCGCCGGCCAGCGCCCCCTCCAGGTCGGCGATGCGGGCGTCGCGCTCGGCCAGCTCGGCGCCGAGGCGGCCGAGGGCGTCGTCGACGTCCGCCATGTGGTAGCCGCGGGCGACGAGCGGGAAGCGGAGCCGCTCCACGTCCGCGCGGCCGACCGGGCGGTCCGGGGGCAGGGAGTCCCGCAGCCGCTCGGGCGCGGCGTCGGGCAGCGGCCCGCTGTCGCCGCCGCTCACCACGGCGAGCGTCACCGCGGCGACCACGACGGCCAGCGCGACGACGAGGAACAGGAACATGACCATCGCTGGGCCCCCATGGTCGGGTAGTCGGATCGGGTCCCGGTCCGGTGCGGGTCCGGGTGGACTCGAAGCCGGAGTCGGTTGTGCCGGGTCCGATCGTGCCATGCGAGTCTGACAGTCGGGGCCGCAGGCGGTCCAAGACCAGGTGTCCGGTTCGGTTCGCCGCGCTCGGTTCAGTGGACGTGAGAAGGATGTGGACGAGGAGATGTCACAGGGGATGCTCAGACTGGGCAGGCGTGAATTCGCGGCGCACGAGCCGGTGATCATGGCGATCGTGAACCGGACCCCGGATTCCTTCTACGACCAGGGGGCTACCTTCCGCGACGAGCCCGCCCTCGCACGCGTGGAGCAGGCGGTGGCCGAGGGCGCCGCGATCATCGACATCGGCGGGGTGAAGGCGGGCCCCGGGGACGAGGTCTCGGCGGAGGAGGAGGCGCGGCGGACGGTGGGGTTCGTCGCTCAGGTGCGGCGGCGGTTCCCGGACGTCGTGATCAGTGTGGACACCTGGCGGCACGAGGTCGGCGAGGCCGTGTGCGAGGTGGGGGCGGACCTGCTGAACGACGCGTGGGGCGGCGTCGACCCCAAGCTCGCGGAGGTCGCCGCGCGGTACGGGGTGGGGCTGGTGTGCACGCACGCCGGCGGCGCTCAGCCGCGGACGCGGCCGCACCGGGTGACGTACGACGACGTCATGGCCGACATCCTGCAGGTGACGGTGGGGCTGGCCGAGCGGGCGGTGGCGCTCGGGGTGCCGCGGGAGTCGGTGATGATCGATCCCGGGCACGACTTCGGGAAGAACACGCGGCACAGCCTGGAGGCGACGCGGCGGCTCGGGGAGATGGTGGAGACGGGGTGGCCGGTGCTGGTGTCCCTGTCGAACAAGGACTTCGTCGGGGAGACGCTGGACCGGCCGGTGAAGGAACGGGTGCTGGGGACGCTGGCGACGACGGCGGTGTCGGCGTGGCTGGGGGCGCGGGTGTACCGGGTGCACGAGGTGGCGGAAACGCGGCAGGTGCTGGACATGGTGGCGACGATCGCCGGGCACCGCGAGCCGGCGGTGGCCCGGAGGGGGCTGGCGTAGCGCCGGGGCGCGGTGGCGGGGCTGGGCGGGAGTGCGGGCGGGCGAGAGGGGTTGCTCGCCCCCGCCGCCCTTACCCGCTCCCGTCCCCGGGGGGCTTCGCCCCTTCTAGCGCCCCGCCTCCTTGGAGACCAGGGCCACCGCCTCGTCCACGTCGTCCGTGACGTGGAAGAGCATGAGGTCCTTCTCCGCGGCCTTGCCCTGCGCCACCAGGGTGCCGCGCAGCCAGTCGACCAGGCCGCCCCAGTACTCGGAGCCGAAGAGGACGATGGGGAAGCGGGTCACCTTCTGGGTCTGCACCAGGGTGAGCGCCTCGAAGAGCTCGTCGAGGGTGCCGAGGCCGCCGGGCAGGACGACGAAGCCCTGCGCGTACTTCACGAACATCATCTTGCGGACGAAGAAGTAGCGGAAGTTCAGGCCGATGTCGACGTACGGGTTGAGCCCCTGCTCGAAGGGCAGCTCGATGCCGAGGCCGACCGACGTGCCCTTCGCCTCCAGGGCGCCCTTGTTCGCCGCCTCCATGGCACCCGGACCACCGCCGGTGATGACCGCGAAGCCCGCCTCGACCAGGCCCCGGCCCAGCCGGACGCCGGCGTCGTACTCCGGTGAGTCGACCGGTGTCCGGGCGGAGCCGAAGACGCTGATGGCGGGCGGGAGTTCGGCGAGCGTGCCGAAGCCCTCGATGAACTCCGACTGGATGCGCAGGACGCGCCAGGGGTCGGTGTGCACCCAGTCGGTCGGAGCGCGCTCGTCCAGCAGGCGCTGGTCCGTGGTGCCCTCCTGGACCTGACCCCGCCGCCGGAGGACAGGGCCCAGGCGCTGCTCCTCCGGTGGCCGCTTCTTGCCCTCGGGGTTGCCGGTAGCCATGCGCGCTCCCTCCAGTTGCAGGTTCTTCCACCTCAGCGTAGATCTACGCGGGTTACGTACGAGGGACCTCAGCATGTCCGCCACGCAGCGGGCTAAACCCGCGCTGGATCACGCCGTCAGCCAGGACCGCAGACGCTCCTCCCCCGCGAGGATCTTCGCCGTCTCCACCCGTTCGTCCCGCTTGTGCGCCAAGTGGGGGTTGCCGGGGCCGTAGTTGACGGCCGGGACGCCGAGCGCCGAGAAGCGGGACACGTCCGTCCAGCCGTACTTGGGCTGCGGGGCGCCGCCCACCGCCTCGATGAAGGCCGCCGCGGCCGGGTGGGACAGACCGGGCAGGGCCGCGCCGCTGTGGTCGTCGACGACGAACTCCGTCACCCCGCAGTCCGCGAAGACCTCCCGCACGTGGGCGAGGGCGTCCTCGGGGCCGCGGTCGGGGGCGTAGCGGAAGTTGACCGTGACCACGCACTCGTCGGGGATGACGTTGCCCGCGACCCCGCCCGTGATGCCGACCGCGTTCAGGCCCTCGCGGTACTCCAGGCCGTCGATCACCGGACAGCGCGGCTCGTACGCCGCCAGGCGGGCGAGGATCGGGGCGGCGGCGTGGATGGCGTTGGAGCCCATCCAGGAGCGCGCCGAGTGCGCCCGCTCGCCCGTCGTCTTCAGCAGCACCCGCAGCGTGCCCTGGCAGCCGCCCTCCACCTGGCCGTCGGACGGTTCGAGGAGCACCGCGAAGTCGCCCTCCAGCCACTCGGGGTGCGCCTCGGCGACGTGCTTCAGGCCGTTCAGCTCGGCGGCGACCTCCTCGTTGTCGTAGAAGACGAAGGTCAGATCGCGGTTGGGGGCCGGGACGGTGGCGGCGATGCGCAGCTGCACGGCGACGCCCGCCTTCATGTCGCAGGTGCCGCAGCCCCACAGCACACCGTCCTCGTCCAGCCGGGAGGGCACGTTGCCGGCGATCGGGACGGTGTCGATGTGACCCGCCAGGATCACGCGCTCCGCCCGCCCCAGGTCCGTGCGGGCCACCACGTTGTTGCCGTACCGCTCGACCGACAGGTGCGGCAGGGCGCGCAGGGCGCTCTCGATCGCGTCCGCCAAGGGCTCCTCGGTGCCGCTCTCGGAGGGGAAGTCGACGAGCCGCGCGGTAAGCTCCGCGGCGTCCAGCGTGAGGTCAAGCGGGGTATCGGCCATGGCTCCGACCCTAGCGCCCCCGCCCTTTCGGGCATTGCCCGTACCTGGCGGACACCGATGGCTACCCTCCAGTACCTTGTACGCGTGCTTCAGCCGTCACCCGCCCGCAAACGCCGTGGCCGCCTTCTCCGTTCGGGGGCGGCCTCCATGGTCCTGCTCTCGGTCGCCGGTTACCTGGCGGTGCAGTACGTCACCGGGGGCGGGGGCGCTCCCGGATGCAAGGTGGTCTCCGCCGAGGACGGCGGGGCGACCTACGAGTTCACGCCGGAGCAGGCGGTGAACGCGGCGACGATCACCGCGGTGGGCACCGCGCGCGGCCTGCCCGAGCGGGCGGTGACGATCGCGCTGGCGACCGCGCTGCAGGAGTCGACGCTGCGCAACATCGACCACGGCGACCGCGACTCGCTCGGCCTGTTCCAGCAGCGCCCCTCGCAGGGCTGGGGCACTCCGGCGGAGATCATGGACCCGGCGTACTCGGCGGGCATGTTCTACGACCACCTGGTCGAGGTGCCCGGCTACACGAGTCTCCCGCTGACGGTCGCCGCCCAGCGCGTGCAGCGCAGCGGCTTCCCCGACGCGTACGCCAAGCACGAACCGGACGCCACGCTCCTGGCCGCCGCGCTGACCGGGCGGTCCGCGGCGACGCTGACCTGCCAGGGCCGCCCGGGCGCCACCCGGGACAAGGGGCCCGCCGCGGTCCGCGCGGCGCTCGTACGGGACTTCGGTCAGGATGTGCTCCAGCCGGCCGGCGCGGTGGCGGGCAGCGGCGACGCCGCCACCCCGGAGCCCACGTCCTCGCCGGCCGCCGGCGGCTCCGCCGACGCCGACCGGACCGTGACGCTGCCGGTCGCCGCGGCCGGTTCGGGCACGGAGGCGAGCCCGGAGCGGCGCGGGTGGCAACTGGCGCACTGGGCGGTGGCCAACGCCTCCTCGCTGCACATCCAGCGGGTCTCCTACGCGGGCCGGCAGTGGACGGCGGGGAACACCGACAGCAAGTGGCACCCGACGGGCGAGGGCGGCGCGCGGGGCGCCGAGCGGGCCGCGGGCTCGGTCCGTATCACCACCGCGCGGTAGCGCCCGCCCGTACGACTCGTCACCCGTGGGGGTTACTCGCGGCGGCACCGTGTCGACGTGGCGCCCGCACTTCCGGAGCCTCGGCGCCCCATCCGCCGGAGCCCAGGAAAATCAAGGGCTGTAAGGATTCGGCAGACTTTCCGACCGGCTCCCTTTTGCCCGTTTTTATGGGCACCCGATAATGCGACGCATTACCAACTCTTTACGTTGTGCGTCCGCAACCTTCGCCGTCCTCGAGCGGTAGTCACTGCGTCCGGGCCCGGTCGATCACTCGCCGGGCACGGTCGGATCACCCATCGTTGACTTCCGTCTAAGGAGCATCATGTCCCTCCCCCTGACCCGCCGGATCGCCCGTGCCGCGCTGCTCGTCGCTGCGGGAGCGGCCGCCGGGGTCGGTGCGGCCGGCTCCGCCAGCGCGGCTCCCGAACTGCCCGCCACCCCGAACCTCGGGGGACTGACCGCGCTGGACGGGGCGAACGTCGGCAACACCGTCGACGCCGCGGCCCAGAACGTCACCGAGACCGCGGGCGACACCGGCAGCAAGGCCGTCAAGAAGACGGTGCCGGCCGCGGGCAAGACCGGCGGCTCGCTCGTCAAGAAGACCACGCCGGTGGCCCAGAAGGCCGCCGGGGACGCGGCGGGCTCCGCCGGGGACGTCGTCGGTGACACGGCGAAGACGGCCACCGGGAGCGGGCTGCCGACGGACGCGCTGGGCAAGGGCGGGCTGCCGGTGCAGGGTCTGCCGGTCGGCTAGCGCCGGGTTTGTACGGCGCCGGGTCCCCAGGGGTGCTTCCCTGGGGACCCGGCGTTTTGCGTGCCTACGCCCGTACGGTGGGCGTTTGTTGGCCGGGTGCCCGGCGTTGGGGGCTGTGCCCGCCCTCCCCCGTTGCCTCAAGGGCATGGGAGGTGCCCCCATCGCCCTGCGGAACGACTGCCCACAGCCGGGCCGGGCCGTCAGGCCGTCAGGCCGTCAGGCGGGATACGGCTGCCTGGACTCGCTCATCCGTGGCTGTGAAGGCGACGCGGATGTGGTTGGCGCCCGCGGGGCCGTAGAAGTCGCCGGGGGCGACCAGGATGCCGTGGCCGGCCAGGTGGGCCACCGTGTCCCAGCAGGACTCGTCGCGGGTCGCCCAGAGGTAGAGGCTGGCCTCGCTGTGCTCGATGCGGAAGCCGTGGCCGAGGAGCGCCTCGCGCAGGGCCGTGCGGCGTGCCGCGTAGCGCTCGCGCTGGACGCGGACGTGCTCGTCGTCGCCGAGGGCCGCCACGACCGCCGCCTGCGTCGGCGCGGACGTCATCATGCCGCCGTGCTTGCGGATCTCCAGGAGGGGCCCCAGGACGCCCGGATCGCCCGCCAGGAAGGCCGCGCGGTAGCCCGCGAGGTTGGAGCGCTTGGAGAGCGAGTGGACGGCGACCAGGCCGCCGTACGAGCCGCCGTTGACGTCCGGGTGCAGGACGGAGACCGGATCGGCCTCCCAGCCCAGCTCCAGGTAGCACTCGTCGGAGACGACGAGGACGCCGTGCTCGCGGGCCCAGGCCACGATGCGGGTCAGGTCTGCCTTGGACAGGACCTTGCCGGTCGGGTTCGACGGGGAGTTGAGCCACAGGAGCCTCAGGCCCGCCGGGTCCAGGTCCGTGGGGTCGTCGTACGCCTCGTACTCCGCGCGGGCCAGGCGCGCGCCGACCTCGTACGTCGGGTAGGCCAGGCGTGGGAAGGCCACCCTGTCGCCCGGGCCGAGACCCAGCTGGGTCGGGAGCCAGGCGACGAGTTCCTTGGAGCCGACGATCGGCAGGACGTGGCGGTGGGTGACGTCGCGGGCGCCGAGGCGGCGCCCGACCCAGCCGGTGATCGCGTCGCGCAGTGCCGGGGTGCCCCAGACAGTCGGGTAGCCCGGAGAGTCCGCCGCGTCGACCAGGGCCTTCTGGATCAGGTCGGGGACCGGGTCGACCGGGGTGCCGACGGAGAGGTCGACGATGCCGTCCGGATGCGCGGCGGCCGTCTTCTTGTACGGCGCCAGCTTGTCCCAGGGGAAGGCGGGAAGGCGGTCGGAGACTGCGGACACGGTTGGTGGCTCACTTTCGACGGTACGGCGAACGCCTCGGTCCCGTACGGCGCCGATCGGGTGACCGGGACGTACGGGACCGAGGCGGCGCGGGTGCTTACGCCTGCGGCGGCAGCGCGGCGACGAAGGGGTGGTCGCGTTCGATCAGCCCCAGCTTGCTGGCGCCGCCGGGCGAGCCCAGCTCGTCGAAGAACTCGACGTTCGCCTTGTAGTAGTCCTTCCACTCCTCCGGAGTGTCGTCCTCGTAGAAGATCGCCTCGACCGGGCAGACCGGCTCACAGGCGCCGCAGTCGACGCATTCGTCCGGATGGATGTACAAGGACCGCTGGCCCTCGTAGATGCAGTCGACCGGGCACTCCTCGATGCACGCCTTGTCCTTGACGTCGACACAAGGCTGCGCGATGACGTAGGTCACGCTGTCGTTCCTCCTCGATACGGGCGCTGGCGGGCCTCCTCAGGCTCCGCCGCCTGGCGCGCGGGAGCGCGGCGTCGTCGATGCCCACCCCTAGTATCTCCGTTCTTGGGCATGATCCGAACAGGAGGGGTGCACCGACCCGTGGAAATCTCTGCCGCAGGCCGTCTCGAAGTCCGCATCACCGCTGCTGACGTGGGCAAACGAGTCTCCGTACGACGCTTGAACGATGCTGGTGACGCGGCGGAGAAGTTCACCGACACGGTCGGTGTTCTCACATCATGGGACGATGGTGTGCTGCTGATCACACGGAAGAGTGGCGAGAGCGTCCGCATACCCGAATCCTCGCTGGTCGCGGGGAAGGTCGCGCCGTCCGCCCCGGCGCGTCGGCGCGGTCCCGCCGCCTCCTACGAGGAGCTGGCGCGGGTCGCCTCGCGGGCCTGGCGGCCGGTGGAGAGCGAGTGGCTCGGCGAGTGGGAGCTGCGGGCGGCCGGCGGGTTCACGCGGCGGGCCAACTCCGTGCTGCCGCTCGGTGATCCGGGGATGCCGCTCGACGAGGCGCTGACGGCCGTACGCCGCTGGTACGGCGAGCGCGGCCTGCCCGCGTACGTCCAGACCGCCACCGGTGCCGAGGGCACGCAGGAGCTGCTGTGCGCGGAGCTGGAGCGGCGGGGCTGGGTGCGGGAGGTGACGGCCGAGGTGTGGACCGGCGGGCTCGCGCCGGTCGCCGACCGGGCGGAGGGCGCCGGCGTGGTCCTGTCCCGGGGGGCGGACGAGGCGTGGCTGTCGCGCTATCAGCGCAAGGGCGTGAGCGACGTGGCCCTGCGGGTGCT
Source organism: Streptomyces sp. M92 (assembly GCF_028473745.1). NCBI lineage: Bacteria > Bacillati > Actinomycetota > Actinomycetes > Kitasatosporales > Streptomycetaceae > Streptomyces > Streptomyces sp. M92. The sequence goes on along the minus strand of NZ_CP101137.1, from coordinate 2,999,795 downwards.
GGGCTCCGGGCCGTCGGTGTGGTTCGCGACGGTGCCCGGTGCCGACTCACCCGCGGCCATCGGGCGCTGTGTCGTGGACGGGCGGTGGGCCTCCTTCGCGGCCGTCGAGGTCGATCCCGCGCAGCGGCGCCGGGGGCTCGCCACCGCCGTGATGGCCGCGCTGGCCCGGCGGGCGCTCGACGAGGGCGCGTCGGCGGCGTGGCTCCAGGTGGAGGCCGACAACCCGGCGGCGCGGGCGCTGTACACCGGAATGGGCTTCGCGGCGCACCACGCCTACCACCACTACCGGGAACCGGCGGACGCCGGTACGGGCCGGTAACCGATCGCCGTGGAAGGGCACGAGCCAGTCATGCGTCATCCTCGTTCTCCGCAGCCCCCGTCGCCGGAACGCTCCGCCGAGGTGCGGCGGCGGTTCGCCGAAGAGGCGCGTTCCGAGCGGCCCGACCTGTCGGCACTGTGCCTGCTGGTGGGCGCGGAGGCGGACAGGGCGCTGGAGGACGCGGGTCTGGACGCCGCTCAGGTGGAGCTGGACCGGCTGGCCGGGGAGCTGCCGTTCCGGCCGGGTTCGCCGCGGGCCTGGGCGATGGCGCTGCGGGACCTGCTGGGCGAGCGGTACGGGTTCCACGGGGTCGCCGCGGACTACCAGCGGCTGGAGTCGTCGCTGCTGCACGAGGTGCTGCGGCGCCGGCGCGGGCTGCCGATCCTGCTGTCGGTGGTGTGGCTGGAGGTGGCCCGGCGGGCCGGGGCGCCGGTCTACGGGGTCGCGCTGCCGGGGCACTTCGTGGTCGGCTTCGGGTCGGAGCTGGGCCCGGCGTTCGGGTCGGAGGAGGGCGAGGGGCGGGTGCTCGCCGATCCGTTCGACGGGGGCCGGCTGCTCGAGGGGAACGACGCGGAGGTGCTGGTCGCCGGGGCGACGGGGGCGGCGCTGCGGCCGTCGATGCTGGAGCCCGCGGCGCCGCTGGACGTGGTGGCGCGGGTCCTGAACAACATCCGGGCGTGGGCGGCGGGGCGGCCGGAGCAGTCGGCGGCCGGGCTGTGGGCGATCGAGCTGGCGCTGCTGCTGCCGGCGCACCCGGCGCGGCTGCGGTACGAGCGGGCGCGGCTGCTGGTGCAGCGGGGGGAGTTCTCGGCGGGGGCCGGGGAGCTGGAGGCGTACGCGGAGGTCGTGGCGGCGGTGGACGAGGAGGCCGCCGAACGGGTCCGGGAAGAGGCGCGGGGGGCTCGGGCGATGCTGAACTGAACGCCGGGCGGGCCCCGGGGGCGGCAGCCGTACGACGCGAGGGGCGCCCGGCGGGTGCCGGGCGCCCCTCCTCCGCGCGGTGGGCCGTCAGCTGGGGTTGGTCTCGATGACCGCGACGCGGTCGGTCTTGCTCTTCAGGGCCTGGCGCAGGGCGCCGTAGACGTCCTGGGGGGTGACGGGCGTCTTCTCACCGTTGGCGCGGGTGATGAGCACGCCGTCGAACGCCCCGCCGTAGAGCTCTTCGAGGGCGTTCAAGTCGGGCTTGTCGACAAGCTTGCCGTTGACGGCCGTGACCCTGAGGAACTTCCACAGCGACTTCTCCGGGCTCATCGGGACGGAGTGCGCCGGGTCCGTCTGCACGGTCACCTTCGCCGACATCGCCGGCTCGGCGAACTCCTTCATCATCCGGTCGACCTCGGCCTTGGAGACCGTGGGCTGCTGGGTGGTCGTCGGCACGTCCACCGGGGCGGCGGTGCCCGTCTCGACCTGGGCGCGGTACGCCTCCCGCACGGCCTCGGCGGACTTGGCGACGTCGATGCCCTTGCCCGGCTTGCCGTACACGGGGACGGCCTTGCCGGACTCGAACTCGATCGTGCCCTCGGTCACCGATCCGGCGCCGCCCGCGGCGTCCTCCAGGGCGGCGTGCAGCTTCTCCTCGTCGACGGGCATCTCCGGCTCGACGACCCGCTCCTGGCCGAAGAGCGAGCCGATCACGGAGACCGGGTTGTAGTCGCTGGTCGCCGCGTTGCTGGCCGTGGCCTGCGTGTCGAGCTGGAGCCCCGCCTGGTCCGGCTTCAGGGAGACGGTTTCGCCGCCCACCTCGAGCTTGAGCGGCTTGGCCGCACGGGCCCCGAGGGCCTCGTCCAGCTTCTCGACGGCGTCGTCGCGCGTACTGCCGCCGATGTCGACGCCGAGCACCGTGGTGCCCTTCGGCACGTCGGAGCGGTTCATGAGCAGGCCGGCGCCGTAGGTGACACCGGCGACGACGACCAGGCCGCCGACGAGCAGCGGGAGCTTCCCGCGTCCCTTCTTCTTGGCGGGCTTGGCGGAGCTCGCCGGGGGCGCGGAGACCGGCTCGGGCAGCTTCGGGGGCGTGTGCGGCGACGTCCCGCCGACGGGCGCGCCCCGGAACGGCGCGCCGTGGTCCGACGGTACGACGGGGATGCCACTGGTGACGGTGTTGCCGGAGACGTTGTCCGGGTTGCCGTGGCCGCGGGTGCCGGGCTCGGGGGCGGGCTTCTGCGGGGTGAGGATGGCGGTGTCGTCGCTGAGTCCGCCGCCGGGAGCGGGCCGGGCGGTGCCGGGGCCGGCGCCGGGGCCCTGCGGCCCGCCCGGGCCACCGGGGCCCTGCGGCCCGCCGGGGCGCAGGCCGTTGGGCTCGGGACCGCGCTGTCCGCCCGGCACGCCGGGGCCACCGGGCACGCCGGGACCGCCGGCCGGCGGTGCCAGCGGGCTGTCGCCGGTGACCGGGCCGCCCGTCGGGCCCGCGGGGCCCCGGGGGGCGCCGTAGGGGGACTGCCCGTTCGGTCCGTGCTGCCCCTCGCGGGGCCCGGGGGCCCGGCCGCCCTGCCCGTCACCCGGGAAGTACGGCAGGTCGTCGCCGTCCGGACGGGTGCCGTTGCCGTTGCCCAGGGGTCCCGTCGCCAGCGCCTCGGTGACGTCGAAGGAGCCGGTGCCGCCGCCGTGGCCGGGCGCCACCGGTCCGCCGGTCGCACCGGAACGGCCCGCGCCGCCCCCGGAACCGGACCGGGAGCCGCCCGGGGCGTTCATGGAACCGACGACACCACCGGGACGGCCGCTCTCGCCGCCCGGCCGCGCGCCCGCACCGGAAGCACCCGCACCCGGGCCGGAGGCGCCCGGCGCACCGGGCGCGGCCCCCGAACCACCGGCCGTACCGGCGCCGTTGGCGGAGCCGCCGCCCTGAACACCCTTGGCCGGGCCCGACTTGCGCGGGGCGAACCAGTCGCTGGCCGGCTTGTCCTCGGCGGGCCTGGCGTGCTGCTCGGGCTCCGCGGGAGCCTCCGCGGCGCCGGGGGCCGGCCTGGAAGCGCTCGGCTCGGTCCGCCCGGCCGTCTCCGTGTCAGCGGCGTCGTCCTCGGCGCCCGCGACGGGCTTGCGCACGACGACCGGCGGGATGGGACGCGACCCGGGGATGTTGATTTTGATGCGGGTCGTCAGCGTCGTCTCGGTCTTGCGCTCCTCGGGCCGCGGGGCCGAACGGCCCGCGTCCGCACCGGCGTCGGAAGCCGTGGGTGTCCCGTAGGGCGGGGTGCCCGACGGGTAGGCGGCTCCGCCGCGCCCGTGGGGCCCGGAGGACGAACTGTCAGTTTCACGACTCAAGGCAGGTTCTCCCGGTTGGCTCCGCCGCCCGTCACACCTTCAGCGGGCGGCTCGGCGGCGCGCACCACCATACTGGCCGCCTCTCGCGTGTATCCCGGGACCGCTGGGGAAACCCACACCGGACTCGCACGCCGACGCCACGGCGAAGCGGTACGTCACTTGCGAAGTCGGACGGCGTCGCCGTCCGGTTGCCGCACCGGCGCGAGGGTGGCACACATCACAGCGATGGCGATGCCGCCGAGCAGGAAGAGATAGGAGCCGCTGCCGGCGGCGAAGAGGAAGTCGCCCTCCGGCCGGCTGGTGGTGAGCAGGACCACGGCGAGCGCCCAGCCGGCCGCGGGCGCGACGGCTGCGCCCCGGCGTCCCACGGCCCGGCCCGCGCCGAGGCAGAGGCCCGCCTCGGCGGCCAGCGCGAGCAGCAGCCCGCCCGGGAACCACGCCGGCTGCACCAGCGCGCCGGCCACGCCGACCACGGCACCGAGCACGAAGAGCCCGAGGTAGAGGGCGGCCCGCCCGAGGGACGGCGGACGCAGCGGCTGGGCCAAGGCGGAGTTCGTCGGTTCGGTACGGCCGCTCACGACGCCTCCTGGATGCCGGTGCCGTTCTCGATTCCGGCGAAGAGGTCACTCTCGCGCCCGTCGTCACCGTCGCCCGAGCCGCGCTCGCCGCGCACCAGTTCGTAGTACTCGGTGGTGAACAGCGGCTGGGCCAGTTCGTTGGAGAGGACGAAGTACGGCCCGTCCACGGTGATCTGCGTGGCGTGCGCGCGCATGGCGGCGGCCTTGGCCGCGTGCGTGAAGCCCTCGCCGCGGATCTCGGTGGTGATCAGCTCGTCGTCCACGACGCCCGGTACGTCCCCGACGCCGGCCGCCTTCTCGAAGGGCAGGAGCGGCAGCTCCTCGTCCAGGCGGGCGAAGGCGTCCTCGGCGACGGAGCGCGGCACGCGGTTCCAGTAGACCTTGGCGACGGGGCACCCGGCGTCGGCCGCCAGCTCCACCGCCCGCATGGCGATGCGGTGGGCCTGGATGTGGTCGGGGTGGCCGTAGCCGCCGTCCGGGTCGTAGGTGACGAGGACCTGCGGCCGGACCTCGCGGATCACCTCGACGAGCAGTTCGGCGGCCCGGTCGACGTCGGCCTGCCACAGGCAGCCGGGGTCGTCGTTGTCGGGCAGGCCCAGCATCCCGGAGTCCGCGAACCGGCCCGGCCCGCCGAGCAGCCGGAAGTCCTCGACGCCGAGCGCACGCATGGCGGCGGCCAGCTCCTCGCGGCGGTGCCCGCCGAGGGCGGCGCCGGTCAGGTGCGCGAGCCCGGGCGGGATGACCTCGCCCCGCTCACCGAGGGTGCAGGTCACCAGCGTCACGTGGGCGCCCTCGGCCGCGTACCTGGCCATGGTGACGCCGTTGTTGATCGACTCGTCGTCCGGGTGCGCGTGCACCAGCAGCAGACGCCGGGAGGGCAGTTCCGTCATGGGCTCCACCCTATGAGGCCGCCGCCCCGACCACGACACGCCCCGACCGCCGCCGGAGCCGGCCGTCAGAAGTTGATGCTCCCGATCATCCCCGCGATGTTCGTCGTCAGCTCACTGATCGTGGGCGCGACGGTCGAGGAGGCCAGGTAGAAGCCCAGCAGCATGCAGACGACCGCATGCCCCGCCTTCAGACCTGACTTCTTGACCAGCAGGAAGACGATGATCGCCAGCAGCACAACCGCCGAAATCGAGAGTGCCACGGCGGCTCACCTCCAATAGGCCCAGGGACATGGGGAGTCGGACGCAGTCGAACCTCGGGACAGATAAATCCACGCAGCGGGTACCTGGTTGATACCCACTGTGCGCTAGTGATCATAACTATCCGTGCGCGCGCATCTCTCGGCGCACGGCCGCACAAGGGGGCGCATGGCCAATATGGTCGAGGCATGACGACCGAGTCCGACTCCTTCCCCAAACGGCACGCCCGCACCCAGCGGTTCACGCTCGGCGCGCCGCGTTCGTTCACCGTGGCGCCCGACGGTTCACGGGTCGCCTTCCTGCGCTCCGGCTCCGGCACGGACCGGGCCAACTCGCTGTGGATCCTCGACGTCGAGGAGGGCGGGGAGCGCGTCGCCGCCGACCCGCGCGCCCTCCTGGGCGGCGCCGAGGAGCATCTGCCGCCCGAGGAACGGGCGCGGCGGGAGCGCAGCCGCGAGGGCGGCGCCGGCATCGTCGGCTACGCCACCGACTCGGCCCTGGAGCTGGCCTCCTTCGCCTTGTCCGGGCGCCTCTTCGCGGCCGAGCTGCGGGCCGGGACCGCCCGGGAACTGCCCGCCCCCGGGCCGGTGATCGACCCGCGCCCCTCCCCCGACGGCCGGTACATCGCCTACGTCGCCCGGGGTGCCCTGCGGGTCGTCGGCGCCGAGGGCGACGACGACCGGGCGCTGGCCGAGGCGGACGCCAAGGGCGTCACGTACGGGCTCGCCGAGTTCATCGCCGCCGAGGAGATGGGGCGCAGCCGGGGCTTCTGGTGGGGGCCGGAGTCGGACCGGCTGCTCGTGGCGCGCGTGGACGACACGCCGGTGCGGCGGTGGTGGATCTCCGATCCCGCTCATCCCGACCGTGATCCACACCACGTGCCGTATCCGGCGGCGGGCACGGCCAACGCGGACGTACGGCTGTTCGTGGTCGGGCTGGACGGGGGGCGCACGGAGGTCCTGTGGGACCGGGCGCGGTACCCGTATCTGGCGCGAGTGCACTGGTCAGCGGCGGGTGCCCCGCTCCTTCTCGTACAGGCGCGCGACCAGCGCAGCCAGTTGTTCCTGGCGGTGGACACCGAGTCCGGGGCGACCCGGATGGTGCACGCCGACGAAGATCCAGTTTGGCTGGAACTCTTCCCCGGCGTGCCCTGCTGGAGCCCTTCCGGACAGCTCGTGCGGATCGCCGACGAGGGTGGCGCGCGGGTCCTGGCGGTCGGTGAACGCCCGCTCACCGGTGCGCAGTTGCATCTGCGGGCCGTACTCGACGTGTCCGGCGACGACGTGCTGGTCTCCGCGTCGGCCGGTGAGGAGGCGGAGGGCCCCGAGACGGGCGAGGTGCACGTCTACCGGGTGAACGAACTCGGCGTGGAGCGCGTCTCCCAGGAGCCCGGGGTGCACTCCGCGGTGCGCGCCGGGAACGTGACCGTTCTGGTCTCGGCGACGCTCGACCGGCCGGGGGCCCGGGTGCAGGTCCTGCGCGACGGGAAGCCGGCCGCGACCGTCGCCTCGTACGCCGAAGACCCCGGTTTGTCCCCGCGCGTGACGCTCACCCAGGGGGGCGCACGCCGTGTCCCGTGCGCCGTGCTTATGCCAAGGGACTACCACGGTGACACCCCCCTCCCCGTCCTCCTGGACCCGTACGGTGGCCCGCACGGCCAGCGCGTGGTGGCCGCGCACAACGCCCACCTCACCTCGCAGTGGTTCGCCGACCAGGGGTTCGCGGTGGTCGTCGCCGACGGACGGGGCACCCCGGGCCGCTCCCCCGCCTGGGAGAAGGCCGTCAAGGACGACATCGCCGCCGTCGTCCTCCAGGACCAGGTGGACTCCCTGCACGCCCTCGCCGCCGACTTCCCGCTGGACCTGAACCGGGTGGCCATCCGGGGCTGGTCCTTCGGCGGCTACCTGGCGGCGCTGGCCGCGCTGCGCCGGCCGGACGTCTTCCACGCCGCCGTCGTCGGAGCCCCGGTCACCGACCTGCGGCTCTACGACACCCACTACCAGGAGCGCTACGTCGGCCACCCCGACGAGCAGCCGGAGGTCTACCGCCGCAACTCGGTCATCGACGACGCGGGACTCGTCGACGCCGCCGAGCCGCACCGGCCCATGATGGTCGTCCACGGGCTGGTGGACGACAACGTCGTGGTCGCCCACTCCCTGCGGCTGTCCTCGGCCCTGCTGGCCGCGGGGCGTCCGCACGAGGTGCTGCCGCTGTCCGGCGTCACGCACATGACCCCGCAGGAGTCGGTCGCAGAGAACCTGCTGCTGCTCCAGGTGGACTTCCTCAAGCGGTCGCTGAACATGCCGCGGGCCTGACGTCACCCGTGTGCGCCAACCGCTTTAACACGCGGGCAACTTCACCGACGCGGTCCCGATATACGGACGCGGCACGCTGATCGGCGTACGGCCGTGCGGGTGCCGTAAGCGGGCCGGGGAGCGCCATGTCACCCCGGCCCGCTGCCGTCTCCGCCGTCCTCCGTCTCCGGCACCACCTGCTTCTCCTCGGCGAAGTGGCACGCCGAGTCGTGGGCGGCGGGGCCCTGGACGCCCCGGAACTCGGCCGGCACCGCCAGCGCCGGCACCTCAAGGGCGCAGCGCTCCCGCGCCTTCCAGCAGCGGGTGCGGAAGCGGCAGCCGGACGGGATGTTGGTGGGCGACGGGACGTCACCGGCCAGGATGATGCGCTCGCGGTGCTCCCGGGCCTCCGGGTCCGGTACGGGCACGGCGGACAGCAGCGCCTGGGTGTAGGGGTGCGTCGGGTGGTCGTAGATCTCGGCGTCGCGGCCGGTCTCCACGATGCGGCCCAGGTACATCACGCCGACCCGGTCGGAGATGTGCCGGACGATCGACAGGTCGTGGGCGATGAAGATGTAGGAGAGGTCGAACTCGTCCTGGAGGCGGCCCAGCAGGTTGATCACCTGGGCCTGGACGGAGACGTCGAGGGCCGAGACCGGCTCGTCGGCGACGATGATCTCGGGGCGCAACGCGAGGCCGCGCGCGATGCCGATGCGCTGGCGCTGGCCGCCGGAGAACTGGTGGGGGTAGCGGTTGATGTACTCCGGGTTGAGGCCGACCACGTCCAGCAGGTGCTGCACGCGCCCGCGCCGGTCGCCCTTGGGGGCCACCTCGGGGTGGATGTCGTAGGCCTCCCCGATGATGTCGCCGACCGTCATGCGCGGGTTGAGGGAGGTGTAGGGGTCCTGGAAGACCATCTGGATGTTGCGGCGTACGGCCTTCAGGGCCTTGCCCGACAGCCGGGTGATGTCCTCGCCCTTGTAGCGGATCTCGCCGGCCGTCGGCCTCTCCAGGTTGACCAGCATCTTGGCGACCGTGGACTTGCCGCAGCCGGACTCGCCGACGATGCCCAGGGTCTCCCCGCGGGCCAGCGTGAAGTCGACGCCGTCGACGGCCTTCACCGCGCCGACCTGCTTCTTGAAGAGGATGCCGGAGGTCAGCGGATAGTGCTTGACCAGGCCGCGGACTTCGAGGATCGGCTCGGTGGTCTCAGCCATGCAGGCACTCCCTCCAGAAGTGGCAGGCGCTGCCCCGCTCGGCGTCGGACTCGGTCACGTCGTACAGGGGCGGTACGTCGGTGCGGCAGACGTCCTGGGCCATCGGGCAGCGAGGGTGGAAGGCGCAGCCGGGCGGGATGCGGGTGAGGTTGGGCGGCAGGCCCTTGATGGCGTACAGCTCCTGGCCCTTCTGGTCCAGGCGCGGGATCGACTCCAGCAGGCCGCGGGTGTAGGGGTGGGCGGGCGCCTTGTAGATGTCGTGGACGGGGGCGGTCTCGACGATCCGGCCCGCGTACATCACCGCGATCTTGTCGGCGACGTCGGCGACGACGCCGAGATCGTGGGTGATGAGGATCAGGCCCATGTGCAGCTCGCGCTGGAGCTCCGCGAGCAGGTCCATGACCTGGGCCTGGACGGTAACGTCGAGGGCGGTGGTGGGCTCGTCGGCGATGATGAGCTTCGGCTCCAGGGCCATCGCCATGGCGATCATGATGCGCTGGCGCATGCCGCCGGAGAACTGGTGCGGGTACTGCCGCACCCGCTCCTTCGCGGCCGGGATGCGGACGCGGTCCATCAGCTCGACGGCCTTGGCGCGGGCGTCCTTGCGCGACATGCCCCGGTGGACGGTGAACATCTCGCCGAGCTGGTCGCCGACGGTGAGGACGGGGTTGAGCGAGGACAGCGCGTCCTGGAAGATCATCGCCATCTCGGCGCCGCGGACCTTCCGGCGCTCCTCCTCCTTCAGCTGCAGCAGGTCCCGGCCCTCGAAGAGGACCTCGCCGGCGGTGATCCGGCCGGGCGGCGTGTCGAGGATGCCCATGACCGTCTGGGCGGTGACGGACTTGCCGGAGCCCGACTCGCCGAGGACCGCCAGGGTCTCCCCCGCGTCGACCCCGTAGCTGACGCCGTTGACGGCCTTGGCGACGCCGTCCCGGGTGTGGAACTCCACGTGCAGGTCGCGCACTTCGAGCAGCATGCGGCGGCTCACCTCAGCTTCGGGTCGAGGGCGTCGCGCACCGCGTCGCCGAGCATGATGAACGCGAGGACGGTGACGGCGAGGGCCCCGGAGGGCCAGAGCAGGGCGTGCGGGGCGTTGCGTACGTAGGGGGCGGCGGCGGAGATGTCGATGCCCCAGGAGACGCTGGGCGGTTTGAGGCCGACGCCGAGGAAGGACAGGGTCGCCTCCAGGGAGATGTAGGTGCCGAGCGCGATGGTGGCGACGACGATGACCGGGGCGATCGCGTTGGGCGCGATGTGGCGCAGCAGGAGGCGGGAGTTGGAGGCGCCGAGCGCGCGGGCCGCCTGGACGTAGTCGTTCTGCTTGGCGGTGATGACGGAGCCGCGGGCGATGCGGGAGATCTGCGGCCAGCCGAGCAGCACGATGAAGCCGATGACCGGCCAGACGGTGTTGCTGGTGATGACGGAGAGCAGGACCAGGCCGCCGAGGACCACCGGGATCGCGAAGAAGACGTCGGTGATCCGGGAGAGGATCGCGTCGCCGGCGCCGCCGAAGAACCCGGCGAGTCCGCCCAGCACACTGCCGAGGACGGCGACCCCCAGCGTGGCGAGGACGCCGACCGCCACCGACGTGCGGGCGCCGTAGACGGTGCGGGTGTAGACGTCGCAGCCCTGGCCGTTGAAGCCGAAGGGGTGGCCGGACTGGGAGCCCTCCTGGGCCTTGGCCAGGTCGCACTTGAGGGGGCTGCCGGAGGCGATCAGGGACGGCCAGATGGAGATGACGATCAGGAAGAGGATCACCAGGGCCGAGATGATGAAGACGGGGTTGCGGCGCAGGTCGTGCCAGGCGTCGGACCAGAGGCTGCGGGGCTTGTCGCGCGGGTCCGCCCCGTCCGGTCCCGGCGGCTGCTCCAGGGTGACCGCCTCGCTCGCGCCCAGGTCCATCTGCCCGCCCATGCCGGTGCCGGCGACGGCGCGCTCGGGCTCGTAGGGCTGCTGGTGGTCAGGCATAGCGGATCCTCGGGTCGAGTACGGCGTACAGGAGGTCGACGAGGAGGTTGGCGACGAGGAAGACGAGGACCAGGACGGTGACGAAGCCGACGACGGTCTGGGTGTTCTGGCGCAGGATGCCCTGGTAGAGCTGGTAGCCGACGCCGTGGATGTTGAAGATCCGCTCGGTGACGATGGCGCCGCCCATCAGGGCGCCGATGTCGGTGCCGATGAAGGTGACGACGGGGATGAGGGAGTTGCGCAGCAGGTGCCGGGTGATGACCCGGTGGCGCGGCAGGCCCTTGGCGACGGCGGTGCGCACGTAGTCGGAGCGCCGGTTCTCCGCGATGGAGGTGCGGGTCAGGCGGGTGACGTACGCCAGGGAGACCGAGGCGAGGACCAGGCCGGGGACGATCAGCTCGCGGAAGGGCGCCTCGGTGGAGACGGCCGGGTCGATCCAGCCCCACTTGACGCCGAGCAGGAGCTGGAGGAGGAGGCCGGTGACGAAGGTGGGGACGGAGATCACGACGAGGGTCAGGAGCAGCACCCCGGTGTCGACGGGGCGGCCGCGGCGCAGACCGGTGACGACACCCAGGACGATGCCGACGACGATCTCGAAGAGGATCGCCACGACGGTCAGCCGGATGGTGACCGGGAAGGCGGTGCCCATCAGCTCGGTGACCGGCTGGCCGTTGAAGGCGGTGCCGAAGTCGCCGGTGAAGAGGTTGCCCATGTAGGTGGCGTACTGCTGCCACACGGGCTGGTCGAGGCCGAACTCGTGCCGCAGCTGCGCGGCCGTCGCCGGGTCGCACTCCCGGTCGCCGCACAGGCCCGCGATGGGGTCGCCCATCACGTTGACCATCAGGAAGATCAGCAGCGTGGCCCCGATGAAGACCGGGATCATCTGGAGCAGCCGCCGGACGACGTAGCGTCCCATGGCGCCCCCTCAGCCGACCTTGATCTCGTTGTAGACCGGGACGCTGAACGGGTTGAGCTCCACGTCGGACAGCCGCTGCGAGTAGCCGGCGCTGCCGTTCTGGTACCAGAGCGGGATGGCGCCCATCTCGTCCCGCAGGACCTCCTCGGCCTGCTGGAAGAGGTCGATGGCCTTGGCGGTGTCGGTCTCGGCGTTGGCCCGGTCGACGAGGTCGTCGAACTTCTCGTTGGACCACTTGCCGTCGTTGGAGGAGGCGCCCGTGTAGTAGAGCGGCTGGAGGAAGTTCTGGATGAGCGGGTAGTCCATCTGCCAGCCGGCGCGGAAGGGGCCGCTCATCTTCTGGTCGGTGATCTGGTTGCGGAAATCGGCGAAGGTGCCGACCGGGTTGCCGACGCAGGCGCGGTCGTTGTCCAGGGCGTTGTTGATGGAGTTGCAGACCGCGTCGACCCACTGCTTGTGGGAGCCGGTGTCGGCGTTGTACGTGATCTTGACCTGGCCGCCGGGGAGGCCGCCGCCCTCCTCGATCAGCTTCTTGGCCTCGTCCGGATTGAACTCGCACCACTTGCCGCACAGTCCGGCCTTGTAGCCGCCGTCCTCACCGAGGACGGGCGAGGTCCAGTCGGTGGCCGGGGTGCGGGTCTGCTGGAAGATCGTGTCGGTGATCTGCTTGCGGTCGATCGCCATGGACAGACCCTTGCGGACCTTCTCGGAGCCGGGCTTGCTCCAGTCGTTGTCGTAGAACGGGAAGGCGATGGTCTGGATGATGCCGGCCGGGGTGTTGATGTACCGGTCGCCGAGGTCGCTCTTGACGTTCTTGAGCTGGGCGGCGGGGATGTCGTCGACGAGGTCGAGGTTGCCGGCCATCAGGTCGGTGTAGGCGGTGTTGTTGTCGGTGTAGACCTTGAGGTCGACGCCGCCGTTCTGCGCCTTGTCCGGGCCGGGGTACTCCTCCCACTTGCGCAGGGACATCTGGGAGCCGCGGGTGTAGTTGTCCACCATGTACGGCCCGTTGCCGACGGGCTTCTTCAGCCAGGCGTCGTGGTCGTCGAAGAAGGCCCGGGGCAGCGGGGCGAAGGCCGGGTAGCCGAGGGTGTCGGGGAAGGTGGAGAACTTCTGGCTGAGCTTCACGGTGAAGGTGAGCGGCCCGGTGACCTTCAGCCCGGAGAGGGTGTCGGCGCTCTGCTCACCGCTTTCGGGGTGCACCTTGTCGTAGCCGTCGATGTACGCGAAGAAGTACGCGTTGCGCTGGTTGTTCTTCAGGCTCGCGCCGTAGTTCCAGGCGTCCACGAAGGACTGGGCGGTGACCTTCTCGCCGTTGGAGAAGGTCCAGCCGTCCTTGACGGTGACGGTGAAGTTCTGCGAGTCGGAGGTCTCGATCTTCTCGGCGAGCATGTTCTGCGCCTCGCCGGTCTCCGGGTCGTACTTCTTCAGTCCCCGGAAGATCATGTCGAGGACCTTGCCGCCCTGCACCTCGTTGGTGTTGGCCGGCTCCAGCGGGTTCTGCGGGTCGCCCCAGGAGGAGCTGAGCACGGCGCCCGCGTCTCCCCCGCCGCTCCCGCCCCCGCCACCGCAGCCCGCCGTCGCGAGGACTGCCGCCGCCGCGCAAACGGCCCATCTGGCGTGCCCGACTCCGCGCATGGGGTGCCTCCTCGTGCCCTGACCCGTCCGGCTCGTTCCCCGACGCGTCCACTGATCTCTCCGCTGATCCATTACCGGCCAGCATCAGGGGGCGGGCACGAAAACGCCCGTTCGTCCGGTCCGTACGGGTACGGCACTGCTCCGGACGGGGGGTACAGAACACACGGGGACACACGAGAACCGGGGCGGGAGCCCGTGCTCCCGCCCCGGTTCCGGGGTGCCGTGCCGGTGGGCGGCGGCTCAGTCCTTGGCGAGCTTCGCGCCGTCGCCGTCCTCCAGGGCCTTCAGTCCCCGGTCCATCACGACGTCCTCGGCCCGCGCCTCGATGGTGGGCTCCTCCGGGAAGTGACAGGCGGTCAGGTGACCAGCCTTGCTGCCCTCGATGCGGACCAGCGGCGGCTCCTCGGTCGCGCACTTGTCCTGCGCCTTCCAGCACCGGGTGCGGAACCGGCAGCCGGACGGCGGGGCGATCGGCGAGGGGACGTCGCCCTCCAGGCGGATGCGCTCCCTCTTGTCGCCGTCGATGTCGGCTTCGGGCACCGCGGAGAGCAGCGCGTGGGTGTACGGGTGCCGGGGCCGGGTGTAGATCGACTCGCGGTCCGCGATCTCCACGATCTTGCCGAGGTACATCACCGCGACGCGCTGCGAGAAGTGGCGCACGATCGCCAGGTCGTGGGCGATGAAGACGAAGGCGATGCCCATCTCCCGCTGCACTTCCTGCAGCAGGTTCACCACCTGGGCCTGGATCGACACGTCCAGCGCCGAGACCGGCTCGTCCGCGACGATCAGCTTCGGCTCCAGGGCGACGGCGCGCGCGACGCCGATGCGCTGGCGCTGACCGCCGGAGAACTCGTGCGGGAAGCGGTTGTAGTGCTCCGGGTTGAGACCGACGATCTCCAGGAGCTCCCGGACGCGCTTCTCACGGCCGCCGGGCGGGTTGATCCCGTTGATCTCCATCGGGCCCGAGATGATCGTGCCGACCGTCTGCCGCGGGTTCAGCGAGGCGTACGGGTCCTGGAAGATCATCTGGATCTCGGACCTGATCGGTGCCAGCTGCCGCCGGTTGGCGCGGGTGATGTCCCGGCCCTTGTACTGAATCGTGCCCTGGCTGGGCTCGTAGAGCCGGGTCAGCAGCCGGCCGGTGGTCGACTTGCCGCAGCCCGACTCGCCGACCAGGCCGAGGCTCTCGCCCGGGTAGACCTCGAAGTCGACGCCGTCGACGGCCTTGACGTGGCCGACGGTGCGCTTGATCGGGAAGCCGCCCTTGATCGGGAAGTGCTTCGTCAGGCCGCTGACCTTGAGGAGCGGTCCGCCGTCGCCGTCCCGCTGCTGCGGGATCGGGTCGGCCACCGCCGTGGTCGTCTTGCTGTTGTCGCTCATGGTGATGCCCCAGTCGCCGGTTTCCGCTCAGCCCAGCCGGGGCTGAATCTTCTCGATGAACGCCTGCTGCCGCTGTTCCCCCGTCAGATGACAGGCCGCGGCCCGCCCGGCGGCGAGCGTCGGCCGCTCACCGGAGCAACGCTCCCCGGACACCTTGTCGGTGAAGGCGCACCGCGGGTGGAACGCGCAGCCCGAGGGCGGGTTGAGCAGCGAGGGCGGCGACCCGGGGATGGGCAGCAGCGGCTCGTCCACGTCGGACGCGAGCCTCGGCATGGAGCCCAGCAGCCCCCAGGTGTACGGGTGCTGAGGCGTCTTGAGCACCTCGCGCACCGACCCGCGCTCCACGGCCCGGCCCGCGTACATCACGAGGATGTCGTCGGCCATGTTGGCGACCACGCCGAGGTCGTGGGTGATCATGATGATGGCGGAGCCGAACTCCTGCTGCAGGTCCTTGAGCAGGTCGAGGATCTGCGCCTGCACCGTCACGTCGAGGGCCGTGGTCGGCTCGTCGGCGATGAGCAGGTCCGGGTCGCAGGCGAGCGCCATGGCGATCATGGCGCGCTGCCGCATACCGCCGGAGAACTGGTGCGGGTAGTCGTCGACCCGCTTCTGCGGGTGCGGGATGCCGACCTTCTCCAGCAGGTCGATGGCGCGCACCCGGGCGTCCTTCTTGGAGGCGCCGGTGTGCTTCATGAACGGCTCGCCGATCTGCCGGCCGACCGTGTAGTACGGCGACAGCGCGGTCAGCGCGTCCTGGAAGATCATCGCCATCTTCTTGCCGCGCAGCGACTCCAGCTGCTTCTCACCGGCGCCGGTCAGCTCCTGGCCGTCCAGCGTGATCGACCCGTCGATGGCGGTCTTCCGGCGGTCGTGCAGGCCGAGGACGGCCAGGTTGGTCACCGACTTGCCGGAGCCGGACTCGCCCACGATGCCGAGGGTCTTGCCGCGCTCCAGGTCGAAGGAGAGCCCGTCCACCGCCTTGACGACGCCGCCCTCGGTGGAGAAGTGGACCTTGAGGTCGCGCACCGAGAGGAAGGCGTCCCCCGAGGCGGCGGCAGCGGCCTCTTCGGGCTTGGTCTGAGTGGTCACGGTGGTTCTCCTAGGACAGGCGCACGCGCGGGTCGATGACGGCGTACAGGGCGTCCACGATCAGGTTGAAGACGATGATGAGCGCGGCACTGACGAGCATGACGCCCATCAGCATCGGCAGGTCCTTGTTGGTGACGGAGTCCAGCGCGAGCCGGCCGACGCCGGCCAGATCGAACGTCATCTCCGTGACCATGCCACCGCCCATGAGCGCCGACAGGTCGATGCCGAGGATGGTGACGATGGGGATGAGGGAGCCGCGCCAGGCGTAGCGGAAGAAGGTGTAGTTGCCCGACATGCCCTTGGCGCGGGCCGCTCTCACATGCTCTTCCTGCAGCTGCTCGATCATCGACGAGCGGCTCATCCGGGTGTAGTTGGCGGTGAAGATGGTCGCCATGACCAGCCAGGGGATCAGCAGACCCATGAACCAGCCGCCGAGGTCCTCGGAGAAGGGCACGTACTTCGGCTTCTCCAGCCAGCCCGTGCTGTACACGAGCGCCAGCATCACGAGCGGGCCGAGGAAGTAGATCTGCAGGGAGCTGACGACCAGCGAGCTGGAGCTGAAGGTCTTGTCGATCCAGGTGCCGCGGAACTTGGCGGCCAGCATGCCGGCGCCGAGACCGACGATGAGGAAGACGATCATGCTGCCGACGGTCAGCGAGACGGTCAGCGGGAAGCGATCCATGATCGTGTCCCAGACGTTCTGGTCGTTGGCGAAGGAGACACCGAAGCAGGGGGCCGGGCAGTGCCCGACGGCGAAGTCGCGGCCGGCGAAGATCCCGACCATGAAGTCCCAGTACTGGAGCGTGACCGGCTTGTCGAGGCCCAGGTTCTTGTGGATGATCGCCAGCGCGTCCGGAGTGCAGTTCTTGCCACAGGCCAGCATGGCCGGGTCCTGCGGGATCGCGAAGAACATGAAGAACGTGAACGCACTGATCAGCAGGAGGATCAGCGCCGCGCCGAACGTCCGGCGAATGAGGAATTGAAGCATGGCAGACAGCTGCTCTCAGGACGGCGGCAGTCGGGTGGGAGGTCTGGGAGGGGTCCGGGGCCGGTGGTGGGCGCTCCGCCGCGCACCCACCACCGGACTCCCGACCGAGCGGGCTACTTCTTCAGGAAGATCCGCGTGACGTCCACGTAGCTGGTGTCGTGGCTGTAGCGGATGCCGCCGATGTTCGAACCGAAGATCTGGAAGACCTTGGTGTAGTACAGCGGGGCGGCCGGGTTGATCTCCGTGGAGATGTACTTGGCCAGCTCGGCCCACGCCTTGGTGGCCTCGGCCGTGTCCGTGATCTTCTCGATGCGCTTGATCTCGGAGTTCACGTGGTCGTCGTTGATGTGCGAGTAGTTCGACGCGCCGTCCTGGATCTGCGTGCCGTCGTACACCGGCGGGATGACCGTGGAGGCGGACGGCCAGTCCTGGCCCCAGCCGGTCATGTACAGGTCGTAGCCGTTCTTGACCTTACCGACCTGCTCGTACCAGGTGGCGGAGTCGATCTCCTTCTTCTGGATGTCCAGGCCGATCTTCTCCAGCGCGTCGGCGATCAGAACGGCCTGCTTCTGACGGGTCGGCGTGTTGGCGTAGGCGTAGACGAGGCTCTTGCCCTCGAAGCCGCCTTCCTTGATCAGCTTCTTGGCGGCCTCGATGTCGCCGTTGGCCTTCTTCAGCCGGTTGAACGGGTCGAACTCCGCGTCGTAGCCCGGAGTGGTGGGCGAGATCAGCGAGTTGGCGACCTCACCGCCGTAGGCACCGCCGTCGGCCTTGAAGACGGAGTCGGAGGGCATCGCCAGGGTGATGGCGTCACGGAGCTTCTTGTCCTTGACGCGGTCCATGTTGAAGTTGAGCTGCCACACGTAGGGCGCGTAACCCTGGATGGTGCGCTTCATCGCCTCCTTGTCGCTCACCACCTTCTGGAGCTGGGTGGTGGCGACCTGACCCGTGAACATCATGGCGTTCTTGGCGTCGCCCTGGTCGGCGAGGAGGGTCTTGGTCTGGCTCTCGTCGTCGGAGTTCATCGAGATGTTGAAGCCGTCGACGTACTGGTGGCGCACGGAGTCGGACTTCGCGGACCACTGGTCGTTCTTGACCAGCTTCATGGACTTGCCCGGCTTGAACTCGGCGATCTTGTACGGACCGACGGCGACCGGGTCGGAGTCGTACTTCTCCTTGGTGTCCGTCTCCTCCGGGACGACGCTGTAACCGGGCATGGTCAGCATCTGCGGGAGGTCGGGGCGCGGGGTCTTGAAGTGGAAAACGATCGTCTTGTCGTCCGGCGTCTCCAGGACGCTGTCGGGCAGGTGCTTGCCCTTGTCCGGGCCCTGGTACGCGTCGCGGTAGCTGGTGCCGGCGCCGGACAGCCACTGCTGCAGGTAGATCGGACCGTCGGTGATGTAGTTCGAGTACAGGCGCTCGACCGTGTTGCGGATGTCCGCCGAGTTGATCGGGTTGCCGTTCTCGTCCTTCAGGTCGTCCTTCAGGGTGTACGTCCAGGTCTTGCCGCCGTCCGACGACTTGCCCGCGTCGGTGGCGAGGTCGCCCACGACGGTCAGGTTGCCCTGGTCGTCCTCGTCGTACTGGGTCAGGCCGCGGAAGATGAGGCGGCTGAGCAGCTTGCCGTCCGAGACGTAGATCTGGCCCGGGTCCAGGTGCGAGAAGTCCGCCTCCTGGTAGACCGTCACGGTGCCACCCGGCTTGGCGCCCGGCACCTCGGGGGCCGGACCGGTCGACGCCTGCGCATCACCGATCTGGACCGGCTTCGACTGCGACTTGGCGTCCTCCTTGGTCTTGCTCTTGTCCTTGGAGGAGCTGTCGCTGCCGCCACCACCGCAGGCGGTGAGGGTGAGTGCGCCGGCCGCGACCGCGACTATCGCGGCCGTGGCGGTGCGGTTACGGAAGATGCTCATAGGGACGAATCCACCTGCCTGTGAGTAGTGAACACTGCTGGTACGTGGCCGGGGGCCGGGCTGAGCGGCGCCGGGCCGGCCGGGCGGGGTGTGGGGGGATTCCCCTGGGGGATCAGCGGCTCGACTTGGGATCGAAGGCGTCCCGCACCGAGTCGCCGAGGAGGTTGAAGGCCACCATGAAGACCACCATGGCCACTCCGGGGAAGAGCATGTAGTACGGGTCCTGCTCGACGATGTTGGCGCCGATGGCGAACATCCGTCCCCAGTCCGGCGTGGGTTCGACGTAGCCGACGCCCACGAAGGAGAGGAACGCGATGCTCAGGATGGTGCTGGGCAGCGTCAGCGTCGCCTGTACCAGCGTCGGGGTGACGATGTTGGGCAGCAGTTCCTTGCGGATGATGCGCCAGGGCGAGGCCCCGGAGATGCGCGCCGCCTCGACGAACTCCCGGTCGCGCAGGGAGAGGGTGGCACCGCGGACGATGCGGGCCATGCTCATCCAGCCCAGGAAGGACAGGACGATGATGATGGCGGAGGCCCGCACGTAGGTGGGCGTCTCCTTGTCCGGGGCGACGAAGACCGTGGTGATGACGGGCATCGCGGCGACGAAGAACAGCTGGCTGGGCAGGGCCATGAAGAAGTCGGTCACCCGGCCGAGCCAGTAGTCGATCTTCCCGCCGAAGTAGCCGCCGGTGAGACCGATCAGCACGCCCAGGAGCGTCATGATCAGGGTCGCGGCCAGGGCGGTGGCGATCGAGTTGCGCATGCCGTACAGCAGCTGCGTGAACACGTCGCGGCCCAGGCCCGGTTCGATGCCGAACCAGAACTCCCCGGTGATGCCGCCGAACGGGGCCGCCGGCATCGTGAACATGTCCAGCAGCTCGGGCCGCTCCTGCCCGTAGAGCGTGTACGGGTCCTTGCCGTAGACCTTCGAGATCAGGGGCGCCGCGGCGGAGATCACGAAGAAGAAGAGGACGACGCATGCCGAGATGACACCGGCCCGGTCGCGCTTGAAGCGCGCCCACATCAACTGCCCGGGCTTCTGCCCCGCCGGCTCCTTCGGCTTGTCGGCGTCGCCCTTGGGCACGCTCTCCTTGTCCAAGACGGAAGAGGCTTCAGCACCCTCAAGCTCGATTGGACTCGTCATGATTCGTCCGTTTCACAGGTTGGAGGTCGTCGGGGATGCACTGCGGTCCGACGGCCTTCGCACGGCGTACGTCATTCGCAGCGCGCGAGGGGAACAACGACGGAGGGGCGTCACCACCCCTGGGGAACCCTGGCTCGCGGTCGGGGGCTACCGACCGACGTAACGAGTCGTCAAGGGAGTTCGCGACGTCGCGTCGCTACCGCAACCACCGTGACGGCACAGGACGCGCCCGCGGGGCCTTCAGCCGCCATCGGGGACGATGCGACCCATATGGCGCTTGTGGCACCTCGCATGGGTTCCTCCTCATGAATCCGCTGGTTCACCGCAAAGGGGAGCACACGACACATCCCGGCCACCTCGTGGTGCCTGAATTCGTCTGGTGCCCCCGCGCTCGCGAGCCTTCGCCGTCAGCGCGTGACCCGTTTATCCGAGCTCTACGCGCCTAACTATCTGCCATCCGCAGGGGAACGAACCACACTCTTGAGGTCTCGGTTCGATCACAGATAGGGGCTAGATCTTTCAAAATCCGGACAAAGGGTTTGGTGAGAGATCACTGCGAAACGGACTTGTTACACATCTGGCGGTGGTCACTGTCCGCATAGCGAACACCGGTGTGACGAAAAGTGATTGCGCGTAACGCGTCCGCAGTGCAGAGTCCCGTACAGGTCTGTCCTGCGCCCGGCGCACACCGCGACGGCCGGCGTGCCGGGCGGAATGCTTCCGCGGAGGTTAGTGCGGTTCCGGCCGCCCGACGGTGTTTCGCCGCCGAATCGAGGGTTTTCCCTAAAGTTGACCCGAAAACGGCGCCGGGCCCCACGTGAACACGTGGGGCCCGGCGTTTCGGAACGGGATGTCAGCCGTGCTTGGCGCGGCTCGCGGCGCGGGCGCGCTCGCGGGCATCCAGGTTCACCTTGCGGATGCGGACGGCCTCCGGGGTGACCTCGACGCAC
Source organism: Streptomyces sp. M92 (assembly GCF_028473745.1). NCBI lineage: Bacteria > Bacillati > Actinomycetota > Actinomycetes > Kitasatosporales > Streptomycetaceae > Streptomyces > Streptomyces sp. M92. The sequence goes on along the minus strand of NZ_CP101137.1, from coordinate 2,978,992 downwards.
TCGTCGTCGCGGCAGAACTCCAGCGACTGCTCCAGCGAGAGCTTGCGCGGCGGGACGATCGACTCGGTCACATCGGCCGTGGACGACCGCATGTTGGTGAGCTTCTTCTCCTTGGTGATGTTGACGTCCATGTCGTCGGCGCGGGAGTTCTCACCGACGATCATGCCCTCGTACACCTCGGTGCCGGGCTCGGTGAAGAGCACGCCGCGCTCCTGGAGGTTGGTCATCGCGAACGCGGTGACGGCACCGGAGCGGTCGGCGACCAGCGAGCCGTTGTTGCGGGTCTGCAGCGTGCCGAACCAGGGCTCGTGGCCCTCGTGGATGGAGTGGGCGATGCCGGTGCCGCGGGTCTGGGTCAGGAACTCCGTCCGGAATCCGATCAGACCGCGGGACGGCACCACGAACTCCATGCGGACCCAGCCCGAGCCGTGGTTGGACATGTTGTCCATCCGGCCCTTGCGCACGCCCATGAGCTGGGTGACCGCGCCCATGTGCTCCTCGGGCACGTCGATCGTCATCCGCTCGACGGGCTCGTACGTCTTGCCCTCGACCTCCTTGGTGACGACCTGCGGCTTGCCGATGGTCAGCTCGAAGCCCTCGCGGCGCATCTGCTCGACCAGGATGGCCAGCGCCAGCTCGCCGCGGCCCTGCACCTCCCAGGCGTCCGGGCGGTCGGTGTCCAGGACGCGGAGCGAGACGTTGCCGATCAGCTCGCGGTCCAGGCGGTCCTTGACCTGGCGGGCGGTGACCTTGCGGTCCTTGACGGCCGCCTTGTTGTCCGCGCCCTTGCCGGTGGCGCCGCGGCCGACCAGCGGGGAGGTGTTGGTGCCGATCACCATGGAGATCGCGGGCTCGTCCACCGTGATCAGCGGCAGCGGGACCGGGTTCTCCTGGTCGGCCAGGGTCTCGCCGATCATGATGTCCGGGATGCCGGCGACGGCGCAGATGTCACCGGGGCCGGCCTTCTCGGCGGGCTTGCGGGTGAGCGCCTCGGTCATCATCAGCTCGGAGATGCGCACGTTGCTGACCGAGCCGTCGCGCTTCATCCAGGCGACCGTCTGGCCCTTCTTCAGCTCGCCCTGGTGGACGCGGAGCAGGGCGATGCGGCCGAGGAAGTTGTCGGCGTCGAGGTTGGTGACGTGCGCCTGGAGCGGGGCGTCCGCGTCGTAGGTCGGCGCCGGGATGTGCTCCAGGATGGTGGAGAAGAACGGCTCCAGGTTGGTGGAGTCCGAGGGGACCGTGCCGTCGTCGGGCTTGGTGAGGGAGGCGACGCCGTCCCGGCCGCAGGCGTAGACGATCGGGAACTCGATCTGCTCCTCGTCGGCGTCCAGGTCGAGGAAGAGGTCGTAGGTCTCGTTGACGACCTCGTCGATCCGGGCGTCGGGACGGTCCGTCTTGTTGATGCACAGGATGATCGGCAGCCGCTGGTGCAGCGCCTTGCGCAGCACGAAGCGGGTCTGCGGCAGCGGACCCTCGGAGGCGTCCACGAGCAGCACGACCCCGTCGACCATCGACAGCCCGCGCTCGACCTCGCCGCCGAAGTCGGCGTGGCCGGGGGTGTCGATGATGTTGATCGTGATCGGGTCCCCGCCGTCCTTCGGGTGGTACTTCACCGCGGTGTTCTTGGCGAGGATCGTGATGCCCTTCTCACGCTCCAGGTCGTTCGAGTCCATCATGCGGTCGTCGACGGAGTCGAGCTGGTGCGCGGCGAAGGCACCGGCCTGCTTGAGCATTCCGTCGACGATGGTGGTCTTGCCGTGGTCGACGTGGGCGACGATGGCGACGTTGCGGATGTCGTGACGCGTTGTAGACGCGGCCATATGAGGCTTACTCCCGGAGGGTGTGAGATGGGCCCTCGCGTACGTCCGTGTCACGCGGGCCTGCCGGGCGGTACATGCCACGGCCTCACCCCATCGTACGGGGCCCCGGGGGCTGCGGCTTGCCGGGGCGGGGGCGCACGGGCCGGGGACGCCCGCTCACCTCGACGGACTCGGCTGGGCCTCGGCGCCCCGGGTGCCCTTCTCCAGGTAGCCCATGTCCTCGTAGACCGGGGTCTCGAAGCCGAAGGCGCCGGCGTTGGCGAGGTTCTCGCGGGCCGCCACGAGCTGGGGACGCTGGTAGAGGGGGATCGAGCCGGCCGCCGCCCAGATCCGCGAGTCGGCCTTGCGCAGCAGGTCCCGTGCCTTGTCCTGGTCCAGGGTGCCCAGGGCCTGGTCGAAGAGCTGGTCGACCTGGTCGGTGCCGACCCGGGTGTAGTTCTGCGCCACGTTCAGGGAACCGTCGGCGGCCGGGACGGGCTTGGCGTAGATGGGGCGGGCGTCGGTGGCGGGGAAGGCGGAGGCGGGCCAGGAGTAGAGCGCCAGGTCGTACTCGCCGGAGGCGACGTGGTCCTGGAAGTAGCTCTCGTCCGGGACCTTGGTGATCTCGGTGCCGATGCCGATCTTCTCCAGCATGTCCGAGATGCGGTCGGCCACGGTGCGCAGGGCCTGGGAGCCGGGGCCGGAGGGGACCACGAAGCTGAGGGTGAGCGCCTTGCCGTCCTTGGCGACGGGGGCCCCCGCGGCGCCGGCCGGGGCGGCGGTGCCCTTGGGGGCGTAGGCGCCGGGGGCACCGCCCTGCGCGGTGTTCTTGCCGCTGCTGTGCCTCTCGCCTGTCTCCTGGTCGCTGTCGCCGCTCTCGTCGCCGTCCTTGCCGTCGGCGGCGTCGGCGTCGGCGTCCTTCTCGTCCGTGTTCTTGCCGTCCGTGTTCTCGCCGTCCGGGTTCTTGCCGTCCGCGGCCTTGTCGTCCTCGCCGACGATGTACGTGCCGTCGTCGCCGCCGTCGGACTTCTCCTCGTCCTTCCCGTCCGCGGACTTCTCCTCGTCCTTCCCGTCCGCGGACTTCTCCGCGCCGGCCGCCTTCTCGCCGTCCTCGGTCTTCTTCACCGGCCCGCCGGGGACCCATCCCGCGTCCGCCAGGAGCGCCCGCGCCTCCTTGGCGTCCACGTCCCCGAGGGCGCCGCTGCCGTCGGCGTAGACCGGCTGGCCGGACAGCGCGAGGTGACTGCCCACCGGCTCGGCGGGCAGGCCCAGCGGCTTCAGCACCGCCTCCGCCAGCTTCTCCCGGTCCAGGGCCCGGGCCACGGCGCGGCGGACGCGTTCGTCGGCGAGCGGGCCGTCGGCGCCGTTGAGGGCGAGCTGGGTGTAGGCGGGCTCCAGTGACTTGCGGACCTCGAAGCCGCTCAGGGCCTTGCGCCGCCGTTCCGCCTTGGCCTCGGCCTCGCGCCGCTTCTCCCTGGCGAGGACCTCCTCCTCGGCCGCCTCCTCGTCGGAGCCGTTGGCGATCGCCCAGGAGCGCAGCGCCTCGGCGGCGGACCTGCCCTGCGGGCCGGGGAGCGCGGAGCTGCCCGAGCCCGGGGCCGGGGTGCCGTCCGGGCCCATGAGCGGGGTGCCGGTGCCGGCGTCCCGGGGGCCCGCGGCCACGGCGACCTGTTCGGCGGTGTCCGGGTCGACCTCGGCCAGGTCGAGCTCGCCGGCGACCAGCTCGGAGACCCGGTCCTCGCGCGGCACGGCACGCAGGACGATCTTGTCCAGCTTGGCCGGCTCTCCCCACCAGCGGGGGTTGCCGGTCAGGACCACCTCGTCCGCCTTGGTGTCGACCTTCTTGACGGTGAAGGGGCCGGCGGTGACCTCGAGCTCTCGCCGGGCGCCGTCGTTGAAGGCGTCGGGGGTGCCCGTGACGTCCTTCGGGTACAGCGGCGTGAACAGCGACTTCCAGTCGGCGTAGGGCCGGTCGAAGGTGACCCTGACCTCCAGGTCGTTCGCCCCGCGCTCGATCTTCTCGATGCGGTCGTAGCCGGCGTTGCGGGCGGTCCAGTAGGCGGTGTCCTTGCCGGACAGGGCGCGCCACTGGGCGGCGAAGTCGGCGGCGCCGATCTCCCGGCCGTCGCTCCAGACGGCCTGCTGGTTGAGCTTGTAGACGACGACCTGCTTGGGCTCGGTCTCGACGACCTCGGCCGACTCCAGGTAGTCGGGGTTGCGCACCGGGCGGCCCCGCTCGTCCGTCCGGTACATGGAGGGCAGGACGGCCTGGGCGACGCGGGTGGTGGTGGCGTCGGCGTCGGACTGGAAGGTGTTCAGCGTCTCCGGCACGGAGTCGACGGCCCAGCGCAGGGTGCCGCCGTCGGCGATCCGGGCCCGGGCCGCGGCGGCGACGTCCTGTTCGGCGAGTGGCTTGCCCGCCGGGTCCTCGGAGGTGCAGCCGGCCAGCGCGGGGAGGGCGAGCGCACCCGCGGTGAGGAAGGCGACCGAGCGCATGACCGCTCGCGGTCCGACGCGGACGTGGGACATCACTGCTACCTCCGGAAGGCCGCGGGCGTGGTGGTCGCTTTTGGCGGTATTTGGAGTTGATCATTTGTATTCGGGCGGGGATGCGGCCACTGAAGAGGAAACGGTTCGGCCACGCCGGGAGACACGGCGGTGACGGTGCGTAAGCCCACCCGTGCGGCGCAACACCACCCGCGGTGCACCGACACGCCCCGGCCAATCGGTGCACGTCCCTTCCCAGCGGCGGGTGTGACGCGCGACACTCTCAGGCGCATGAACGTCACCACCCAGGCCGTTCCGCGTCGCGGTCGGCGGAAGCGAGGTCACGTCATGTCCGTGCACGACGACCTGTCATCGATCCAACGCAGTCTCGACGACCTCTCCCGGTCGGTGGCCCGGCTGGAGCAGCGGCTGGGCAGCGGCGGCCTGGAGGTCCGCCGGGTCCGCACCGACACCGACCACCTGCGCGACAGTGTCGCGCTGCTGCGGGCGGCGGCGGCCTCCCCGGACGCGCCCAGGCGTCCGGACCTCGTCACGATCCCCGACACGCCGTACGACGGCTCGCTGTGGACGGACTCGGACGACGAGGGCCTCGGGGCCCGCGACCGCCGCGCCCCCTGAACCCGACCCGACCGACCGGAGTCGCCCAGTGGCCACTGGTACGGAACCCCCAGCCACCGACCCCCATCCCCCGGGCGGCGGCGTCCACGCCCCGACGCGCGCCGCCATCCGCGCCCCGCACCTGCGCACCGACCGCTGGTGGCTGGCACCGGCCGCCACCGCCGCCGGACTGCTGGCCTTCGTCGTCTACTCGACCTGGCGGGCGTTCGCGGGCGCGGATTACTACGCGGCCCCCTATGTCTCGCCCTTCTACTCCCCCTGCCTGGCGGAGAACTGCGAGCCGATGCGCGCGGGGCCCAACTGGGAGGTCTTCGGCAGCTGGTGGGGCATCTCCCCCGCGATCATCATCCTGGTCTTCCCGCTCGGCTTCCGCCTGACCTGCTACTACTACCGCAAGGCCTACTACCGGGCCTTCTGGGCGTCCCCGCCGGCCTGCGCGGTGGCCGAGCCGCACAAGAGGTACTCCGGCGAGACCCGCTTCCCGCTGATCCTGCAGAACGTCCACCGGTACTTCTTCTACGCGGCCCTCCTGGTCGCGCTGATCCTCACCTACGACACGGTGCTCGCCTTCCGCGACGAGGACTACGCGTGGGGCCACATGGGCCTGGGCACCCTGGTGTTCCTCGTCAACATCGTGCTGATCTGGGCGTACACCCTCTCCTGCCACTCCTGCCGGCACATCGTCGGCGGCAAGCTCAAGCACTTCTCCCGGCACCCCGTGCGCTACCGGATGTGGCAGTGGGCCGGGAAGCTCAACGCCCGCCACATGCAGCTCGCCTGGGCGTCGCTGGTGAGCGTGGCGCTCGCCGACTTCTACGTGTATCTCGTCGCGTCCGGTGCCTTCGACGATCCGAGGTTGTTCTGATGTCCGTGGTCGACCGGCAGGAATGGGACGTCGTCGTGGTGGGCGCGGGCGGCGCCGGGCTGCGCGCCGCCATCGAGGCCCGCGAGCGGGGCGCCCGTACGGCCGTGATCTGCAAGTCGCTGTTCGGCAAGGCGCACACCGTGATGGCCGAGGGCGGCATCGCGGCCGCCATGGGCAACGCCAACTCCGGTGACGACTGGCAGGTCCACTTCCGCGACACCATGCGCGGCGGCAAGTTCCTCAACCAGTGGCGGATGGCCGAGCTGCACGCCCAGGAGGCGCCGCAGCGGGTGTGGGAGCTGGAGACCTGGGGCGCGCTGTTCGACCGTACGGACGACGGCCGGATCTCGCAGCGCAACTTCGGCGGCCACGAGTACCCGCGCCTCGCCCACGTCGGCGACCGCACCGGCCTGGAGCTGATCCGCACCCTCCAGCAGAAGATCGTCTCGCTCCAGCAGGAGGACTTCCGGGAAACCGGCGACTACGAGTCCCGGCTGAAGGTCTATCAGGAGTGCACGGTCACCCGTGTCCTCCAGGAGGGCCGCCAGGTCTGCGGCGTCTTCGGCTACGAGCGCGAGTCGGGCCGCTTCTTCGTGCTCCAGGCGCCCTCGGTGGTGATCGCCACGGGCGGCATCGGCAAGTCCTTCAAGGTGACGTCGAACTCGTGGGAGTACACCGGCGACGGCCACGCCCTGGCGCTGCTGGCCGGGGCGCCGCTGCTCAACATGGAGTTCGTGCAGTTCCACCCGACGGGCATGGTCTGGCCGCCGTCGGTGAAGGGCATCCTCGTCACCGAGTCGGTGCGCGGCGACGGCGGCGTACTGAGGAACGCGGACGGCAAGCGGTTCATGTTCGACTACGTCCCGGACGTCTTCAAGGACAAGTACGCGGTGACGGAGGACGAGGCCGACCGGTGGTACGACGACCCGGACCACAACCGGCGGCCCCCGGAGCTGCTCCCCCGGGACGAGGTGGCGCGGGCCATCAACGCCGAGGTGAAGGAGGGCCGGGGCTCCCCGCACGGCGGCGTCTTCCTGGACGTGTCGACCCGGATGCCCGCCGAGGTGATCAGGCGCCGGCTGCCGTCCATGTACCACCAGTTCAAGGAGCTGGCCGACGTCGACATCACGGCCGAGCCGATGGAGGTCGGGCCCACCTGCCACTACGTGATGGGCGGCATCGCCGTCGACTCCGACACGGCCGCCGCACGCGGGGTGCCGGGGCTGTACGCGGCCGGTGAGGTGGCCGGCGGCATGCACGGCTCCAACCGGCTCGGCGGCAACTCGCTCTCCGACCTGCTGGTGTTCGGACGCCGGGCGGGCCGGCACGCGGCCGAGTACGCGGCGGGGCGGGACGACGGGGCGCGGCCGCGGGTGGCCGACGCCCAGGTCGACGCCGCCGCCGCGGAGGCCCTGCGGCCGTTCTCGGCGGAGGTGTCCACGGAGGCGGAGGCGGGGGCGGCGGAACCCGACGACGGCCCGCCCGAGAACCCGTACACCCTCCACCAGGAACTCCAGCAGACCATGAACGACCTGGTCGGCATCATCCGCCGCGAGCCGGAGATGAAGCAGGCCCTGGAGAAGCTGGCCGAGCTGCGGCTGCGGGCCCGCCGGGCGGGGGTGGAGGGGCACCGGCAGTTCAACCCGGGCTGGCACCTCGCCCTGGACCTTCGCAACATGCTGCTGGTCAGCGAGTGCGTGGCGCGGGCGGCGCTGGAGCGCACCGAGTCGCGCGGCGGACACACCCGTGAGGACCACGCGGCGATGGACCGCGCCTGGCGGGGCGTCAACCTGCTGTGCGCCCTCACCGACCCGACCGGCGGTCTGGCGGCCACCGACCCGGTGCGCGGCCAGATCACCCTGACCCGCGAGGCCACCGAGCCCATCCGTCCCGACCTGCTCGCCCTCTTCGAGAAGGAAGAGCTGGTCAAGTACCTCGCCGAAGAGGAGCTGTCCGAATGAGCGGCTACGAGGCCCGCTTCAGGGTGTGGCGGGGTGACGTGGAGGGCGGCGGCCTGGAGGACTTCCGTGTCGAGGTGAACGACGGCGAGGTGGTCCTCGACATCATCCACCGCCTCCAGGCCACCCAGGCCCCCGACCTCGCCGTACGGTGGAACTGCAAGGCGGGCAAGTGCGGTTCGTGCTCGGCGGAGATCAACGGGCGTCCGCGACTGCTGTGCATGACACGCATGTCCGTCTTCACCCGAGAGGAGACGATCACCGTCACACCGCTGCGGGCCTTCCCGGTGATCCGGGACCTGGTGACGGACGTCGGCTTCAACTACACCAAGGCCCGGGAGGTCCCGTCATTCGTCCCGCCCGCCGACCTGGGGCCGGGCGAGTACCGGATGATGCAGGAGGACGTGGACCGCTCGCAGGAGTTCCGCAAGTGCATCGAGTGCTTCCTGTGCCAGGACACCTGCCACGTCGTCCGTGACCACGAGGAGAACAAGCCGGCCTTCGCGGGCCCGCGTTTCCTGATGCGCGTCGCGGAGCTGGACATGCATCCGCTGGACGCGGCCGGGGAGACCGGCCTGGACCGTGGTCGCACGGCCCAGGACGAGCACGGCCTCGGCTACTGCAACATCACCAAGTGCTGTACGGAGGTCTGCCCCGAGGGCATCAAGATCACGGACAACGCGCTGATCCCGCTGAAGGAACGGGCCGTGGACCGCAAGTACGACCCGCTGGTGTGGCTGGGGTCGAAGATCCGGCGCCGGTCGTCCTAGTTCTCGTCCTGGCGGACCCAGCCCTCCCGGTACTCCTTCCAGTTCGTCTCCGTCGCCGCGAAGTCGATGTACGGGGCGACGCCGAAGAGCTCGCGGTCGGCGTCCGTCCGGGAGAGGCCGAGGCGGGCGCCGCGGACGGCGGCTTCGACGGTCTCCGCGTGACCCCAGTGGTCGAAGTTGCTCTCGTGGTAGAAGGGCAGGCCGATCAGCAGGTGGGTGGTGGGAGGGGTGACCTCCAGCGCGAGGGACGTCTGCTGGGCCACGTAGCCGCCGTAGGTGCCCTCCAGGGGCTGCGCGGTGTCGTACGACATCACCGCGATCTGGTCGACGCGGCGGGCGACCTGGCCGAAGAACTCCTGCGACCACCACTTGGGGTTCTCGGTGAAGACACCGAAGACCTCGTGCAGGGCGGGCAGCGGGTCGATCTGGTGGGCGGCGACCGACAGCTGGGCGCCCTCCGCGCGGGTGACGGCGCGCAGGTCGTCCAGGAGGGAGAGGTAGTTCCGGTCGTCCGAGTGCAGGGGCTCCAGGTCGAGGTGGACGCCGTCGTAGCCGGCGGCCAGGACCTGGCGGGCGGAGTCGACGACGGCGGCGCGGGTGTCGGCGCGGTCCAGGTGCATGCCGTCGGGGCCCTCGGTGACGAGTACGTCGCCCAGGAAGGCCTGGACGCGGACGCCGGGCAGTTCGCGGTGCACGGCGTCGATCAGCCAGCGGGCCTTGGGGTAGCGGGCCTCAGGCAGGGTGCCGTCGTGTTCCAGCGGGCCGGTGTGGACGTACAGGTCGCGGATGCCGGTGGTCTTCAGACGGGCGGCGAAGGCGGCGAGGTCCGCGTCGTCCTTGCGGCCGTCGACCCAGGCGTGACCGAGCCACATCGCGTCGCGGTTACGGGTGTGGGTGCCGTCGGCCGGGTCGCCCATGTAGTTGACGCGGAGCGCGGTCTCGGCGGTGAGGAGGGGGAGGAGCAGGACGAGGAGGGCGGCCAGGACGATACGGCGTGTGCGACGCAGTCGCCCCCTCCTCTGCTGTGGGGGCTGATCGCCGTCGGCGGCTTTCCCGTCTGCTTGCTGGTCGGTGTTTCTCGGCTCCGTGTCCTCCACGGTGTCCCCTCCCTGTGGCCCGTCCCCGGTCGCGGTGGCCGGTTCACGTGCATACGCTCGCTGGGTGTTGCCAGCGGGGACGACTCGAACCGGTGTTCCGGTTGCGGTCGGGGGTGCGTGGCGGTGATCTCCGCCGATCTGGTGCCGCCCCTGGTCGCGGCCGGGGCGGCCCTGCTGCTGGCCGGCTACGGCCGTGCGCGCCGCACCCGGCGGGCCCGCAACCGTACGACTCCGGGCCGGGTCAGAACAGGCTCAGCAACGCCTCCGCCGGGTCGGTGAGCCGGGTGTCGTCGCCCGGCAGGGGCAGCTCGAACCAGACCGTCTTGCCGTGCGGCGTACGGCGTGAGCCCCAGGCCGCGCTGAGCAGGCCGACCAGTTGCAGGCCCCGGCCGCCCTCGTCGGTGTCGCGGGCGCGGCGCCTGCGGGGCTGGACCAGGCCCGAGTCCCAGACCTCGCAGACCAGGGTGCGGTCGAGGAGGAGCCGGAGCCTGATCTCGCCCTCGCCGTACCTGAGGGCGTTGGTGACCAGTTCGCTGACGAGCAGTTCCGTGGTGTCGACCAGCGGTTCCATGTCCCAGTCGAGCAGCTTGGCGCGGGCCAGTTCGCGGGCCCGGCCGACGCTGCGCGGCTCGCGGGGCAGGGTCCAGTCGCCGACGGACTCGCTGGGCAGCCCCTGGACGCGGGCCATGAGCAGGGCGATGTCGTCCTCGCCGTGGTGGCTGCCGAGGGTGTTGAGGACCTGGTCGCAGACGTCCTCCAGGGGGCGGGCGGGGTCGGTGAGCGCGCCGACGAAGGCCTGGAGCCCCTCGTCGAGGGGGTGGTCGCGGCTCTCGACCAGGCCGTCGGTGTAGAGGGCGAGCAGGGCGCCCTCGGGCAGTTCGACCTCCACCTCCTCGAAGGGCTCCCCGCCGACGCCGAGCGGCAGGCCCGGCGGTACGTCCAGCATCAGCGCGGGCTCGCCGGGCTCGACGAGGACGGGCGGCAGGTGGCCGGCGTTGGCGAAGGTGCAGCGCCGGGTCACGGAGTCGTAGACGGCGTAGACGCAGGTCGCCAGGTAGACCTCGGAGAGGTCGGCCTCGCGGGGGCGGCGGGCGGCCCGGGTGGCCTGCTGGACGCCTCCGGGCGCGCCGAGACCGCGGGCGATCTCGTCGAGCTGGGAGAGCACTTCGGCCGGTTCGAGGTCGAGTCCGGCGAGAGTGCGGACGGCGGTGCGGAGTTCGCCCATGGCGACGGCGGCGCGCAGGCCGCGGCCCATGACGTCGCCGACGACCAGCGCGGTGCGGTGGCCGGGCAGTTCGATGACGTCGAACCAGTCGCCGCCGACCTCGCTGGGCCGGCCGGTGGCCGCGTTGCCGGGCAGGTAGCGGCAGGCGATGTCGAGGCCGGACGCCTCGGGGTCGCCGGGCGGGAGCAGGGACCGTTGCAGTATCAGCGCGCGTTCGTGCTCGCGCCGGTAGAGGCGGGCGTTGTCGATGCAGACGGCGGCGCGCGCGGCGAGTTCCACGGCGAGGTCGCGGTCCCGGTCGCCGAACGGCTCGCTGCCCTTGGCGCGGGCGAACTGGGCGAGCCCCACGACGGTGTCGTGGGCGACCATCGGGACGGCGAGCGTGGACTGCACGAGACCGCCGTCCTCGGCGGGGACCGTGCGCGGCCGGGCGGTGCGCAAGGCGTCCGCGCAGGGCGAGTTGAACGGGTAGTGGTGGACGGCACCGAGCTTGACCCGCTCACCGGTGCCGTGGAAGGGCACCTCGGAGACGGCGCTGGAGAAGGCGACGCGGCGCAGTTCCGCGCTGCCGTCGGCGAGGCCCGGCGGGGTCTCGTCGCCCACCAGCAGGCCCTGGTAGAGGTCGACGGTGGCCAGGTCGCAGAAGCCGGGGACGACGACGTCGAGGAGTTCGCGGGCGGTGGTCTCCAGGTCGAGGGAGTTGCCGATGCGGGCGCCCGCCTCGTTGAGGAGGGCGAGGTTGCGCCGGGCGGCGGCGGCCTCGCGGGCGGCCTCGCGGCGGGCGGTGACGTCGGTGCCGAGCCAGGCGACGCCGATGGGACGGCCGGAACCGCTGTGCACGCGGTAGAGGTTGACCGACCAGTGGCGGCGGTCCTCGGTGCCCGGCGTGAAGCCGGTGACGTGCATGTCGGTGATGGATTCGCCGGTCTCCAGCACCCGGCGCAGGGTGGCGGAGACCCGGTCGGCCTCGGCGCGCGGCAGGTAGTCGTGGACGCCCTTGCCCCGGTGGGCGTCCGGTGTGCCGCCGAAGACGGAGGCGAACCGCTCGTTGGCGCGGCGCACCCTGAGGTCCGGGTCGATCAGGAGGAAGCCGAACGGAGACTGGCCGAATATGGCCTGCGAGGCGGCGAGGTCGGTCTCGATGCTGCGCAGCACGCGGACGTCGACGACGATGCAGACGGCGGCCTTCTCCCCGTCCTCCGTCCGCGTCGGCATGACGTACACCTCGGCGAGCCCGCGTTGTCCGCGGCGGCCGCCGTCTCCGGCGCGGCCGTCCGGCACCCGGAAGGGGACCACGCCGGTCCACTCCCGCCCGTCGAGGATCTCGGCCATCTTGCGCTGGCCCCGCTCCCGCAGGTCGGGGTCGATGAAGGCCTCGATGGGGTCGGTGCCGACGGCCTGCTCGGCCCGGATGCCGAGCAGTTGCTCGGCGCGCAGGCTCCACTGGTCGACGAGACCGTCGGGGCCGATGGAGAAGGACGCGACCTTGATGTAGTCGTAGATGGAGCCGGGCGGGCTGCTCTGCCACACCGCGTCACCGAACGGCCCGCCGTCCGACGGGCCCTCGGACCCCGTGGCCCTCGCTGGTATCTCGCTCACGCGAACCGTCCCCTCCAGCTCACCGCGTCCGGCACCGGTCACCGGCAGCGGCTGCCCGCAGTATCCAGCACTACGGCGCCGCACGGCACGGTGTTCACGATCACAGCACGGTCCCGATGGTTTTCGGTCCGGACCGTGACAACACTTCCAGTCTTCTAACCAGCGGACACGGCATCGAATCACCCAGTTCGACAACTGCCACTGGCCTGAACCGGTTGGTGGGCGGAAAACGGAGCGTCACCCGGTCGTTCGGTACCCCGGGCCGTTCGGTCACCCGGGCACGGCGAGTTCGAACCAGACCGTCTTGCCCGCCTCTCCGGGCCGGGTCCCCCAGCGGCGCGCGGAGGAGGCCACGAGTTGCAGGCCGCGGCCGTCCTCGTCGCCGGGCCGGGCGACGCGGGCGCGGGGCGGGTCCGGAAGCGGGTCGGAGACCTCCACCAGCAGGACCCCGTCCGGCCCGGCCCGGTGGCGCACCAGGCGGACGCCGATGGGCCCGGTGGCGTGCCGCAGGGCGTTGGTGACCAGCTCGCTGACCAGGAGGGCGGCGACGTCACCGAGGTCGTCGAGGCCCCATGCGCGAAGGGTGCCGCGGACGCGGGAGCGGGCGGTCCGCACGGCGTCCGGTGCCGCGGGAAAGACCCACTCGGCACAGCCGTCCTCGCTGTCGATCACGCCGATCACTTCCCCGGCCGGCGACCCCCACTCATGTCCGGTTTCGTGGGGTTAATGGGCACATACCCGATTCACGGGCGCCGGTACCGTCGGAGAGGGCGCACAGTTGCACTCACGGCGTACGAGGCGCTCGCACCGGGCCGTTCTCACGCGCCGCGCGCGTCCGGTGCCCCCAGTCCGAGGTGGGCGAGCGCCCGCTCGACGGCCGGTACGTCCTGGTCGAGCCACGGCACGTCCCAGACCTCGGCGGGGGTGAGCCAGCGCAGGTCGTCGTGGTCCTCGAGCGGTACGGGGGCCGCGGAACCGGGGAGCAGACGCGCGGTCCACACGTGCAGCACGAACGGGGCTCGCAGGGGCCACTGCCCCGGGACCCGTTCACCGGGCTCCGCCGTCACACCCAGCTCCTCGCGCAGCTCGCGCACGAGGGCCGCCTCCGGCGCCTCGCCCGCCTCGACCTTGCCGCCGGGAAGCTCCCAGCGTCCGGCCAGCTCGGCCGGTGCGCTGCGGCGCGCGGCGAGCAGGCGCCCGCCGTCGACCAGGGCGGCGCCCACCACGATCCGTTCCGTCATGTGCGGGAGCCTACGGCTCTTTCCGGGGCGGTCAGTCCGCCGAGCCCGTGCCGCCCGCGCCGAGCTTCTCGACCCAGTAGAGCTGCTGATGGCCGCGACCGTCGAGGGTGTCCGCGATCCTCTGGGCCTCGGCCCGGGTCGCGTACCTGCCCACGCGGTAGCGGTTGCCGTTGTCGTCCTGCCGGAAGACCAGCCAGGGAAGAGTGCCCGTGCCGTCGTTCATCGCGCCCCTCCACTTCCCGTCCACGGCCGGCGCCGTGCCCCGCCTGCTAAGGAAACCGCAGTCCGCATATGCCCGAGCCTACGCCTAACCTTCACGCAGCGAATACGGCTTTACACAAAGAGGTACCCAACCGGCCAGATTGGAGGGAGCGCACAATTCGGAGTGCGCCGGGCACGCGCCGATGCTTCGGGTCGGAGCCATGCCGAGCACGCGGAGACGACCTGCGGGAACGGCCGGATCGCCGCATCACGCGGACGCCGGCGAGGGGCGGGACGCCTGCGCGGACACGGAAAAGGGGCGCGGGAGGCGCACGAGAGGCGTGCGCCATCTCACACCACCGGGGACGCGCGAAGTCCCCCGGCGGCGCCGCTACTTGACGGGCAAGTGGTACGCCACCCGGTAACGGTCGGCGGGGACCACCACGTCGGCCGTCTCGACGGCCCGGCCCGAGGCGTAGAAGGTGCGCTGGACGACCAGCACCACGTGCCCGGGGACGCCGCCGAGCGCGAGCAGCTCCTCGGCGAGGCCGGGGCGGGCGCCGACCTCCTCCGTCACGTTGTCGACGACCACGTCGATGGCGGCCATCCGCTCGACCACGCCCATGCCGCCGAGCGGCCCCTCCTCGGGCAGCATCACCGGTGTGCGGCCGGTGAGGTCCAGCGGCTCCCAGGAGGTGGAGAGCATCATGGCCTCGCCGCCGTCCCGGAAGACGTACCGCGTGCACATCACCCGGTCCCCGGGTTTGATCCCGAGCCGCTCGGCGACGGCGCCGCTCGCCTCGGCCTGCTCGCTGCGCGACTCCCACGTGCCACGCGCCTCACCGTCGGCCTGCTCCTGCCTGAAGGGCGTGGCACCGCCCGCCGGCCGGAACCCGGACCGGGCGACGCGCCGGGGCACCGGCCGCTCCCGCACATACGTCCCGGAGCCGGAGCGGCCCTCGACCAGCCCCTCGGCCATCAGCACCTTGCGCGCCTCGAGCGCGACGGTGTCCGAGACGCCGTACTCCTCGCGGATGCGCGCCTGTGACGGAAGGCGGGTGTGGGGCGGCAGCAGTCCGTCGGTGATCTTCTTGCGGAGATCACCCGCGACGCGGAGATACGCCGGCTGCTCACCGAATGTCACTGGCCGCTCCCATCAGGTTGTACAGACAGCAACAGCGTGGCAACCGTAGGTTGTGCCAGGCAAGCAAAGGCCAGAGAATCACTCGAAGTGATGACTTGTGCCGTCGGAGGGCTTTACGCAGGCACTTTCTCCCCGCTATAGCCGCCGTCACACCTCCTTGCCGGGGCTCTCTCCCCCGCCGTCACCGGACTCGTCGTAGACCGGCGGCGTGGTGTCCAGGCCCAGGGACTCGCGAGCGGTCACCGTGCTGTCGCCCTCGATGAGCGAGAGGGCCTTGTCGAGGTGGAGGTAGTACGTGCCGGCGTCGGCCGCCCCGGAGGCGAGGCCGAACTCCTCCCGGGCGGTCTCCAGGTCCTCGACCAGGCCGGCGACCGGCTGCTCGGCGCCGGCGTGCCAGCTGTGCCCGCGAAGCATCCCGGTCTCCCGTTCGAGCGCCGCCGACATGCGCGCCGCCCAGTGCTTGTATCCCGCGAGGTCCTGCTCGACCGCCCGGGTCACGGGCATTTCGTCCATCGCCAGGTTGAGCTGGGACTCCGCCGACAGATAGGTGTGCTGGTCGGGGTCGAGCGTCGTACCGTCGTTGCGCAGGGAGCCGGTCAGCGTGCCCCGCTCGTCCGTGCTCCCGAACAGGCAGGTGACCTCCCGGTCGCCGCCGCGCCAGCTCCGCGCGGTCGGCGTCAGGTAGTACACGTCCACGTCGGCCGGCAGGGCCCAGCGGTCCATGGCGTAGGAGTCCTGGAGGGCGTAGCACCGTTCGTCGGCGACCCGGGTGATCTCCGCGTCGCCGGGGTAGGCGCCGCCCGGCAGGTCGAAGGCGGCGAACACCTCGCCGTCGTGCTCCCGCGCGCACGGCACCTGGTCGACGTCGTACGTCACCCCTTGAAGGGAGCCGCTGGGGGTGGTGAAGCACTCGCCCTTCTCGAGCGCGTACGCGGTGCCCTCGCCCCGCGCGGCGTCCCGGAAGCCGTCCCAGAAGTCGGCGGCGGCACCAGTGGAGAGCGTCACCGCCCACAGGACCAGCCCCACGGAGGACAGCACGGAACCGGCCACCGCGAAGCCCTTGCCCCGCTCGCCCCGCTTCCTGATGCGGGCCAGCGCGACCAGGCCCAGCACCAGCCCGACCGCGGGCACGCAGCACAGGACGCCCAGCACGAACGCGGCGATGGCGAAGCCGTTGACGGGCGGCTGCCGGGGGTGGGCCCCGTAGGGCTGGCCCCAGGCTCCGCCCGGGTACTGCGGCTGGCGCGGCGGGTACGCGTACGGGCCCTGGTGGTACCGCTGCTGCGGGTACTGCCCCTGGGAGAAGGGATCTTGGGGGCCGGGCGGCGGCGGTATGGACACGTGTACCGTGCTCCTGTTTCGGGCGGTGACGCTGAGGCGCCGCGAGGCTGGGGG
The DNA here is from genome assembly GCF_028473745.1 of Streptomyces sp. M92. Lineage (NCBI taxonomy): Bacteria > Bacillati > Actinomycetota > Actinomycetes > Kitasatosporales > Streptomycetaceae > Streptomyces > Streptomyces sp. M92. The sequence goes on along the minus strand of NZ_CP101137.1, from coordinate 2,962,572 downwards.
CGGGCCTCCCTCGGGTGGCCGGCCGATCACTGAGCGCATGGTAAGCGCGCGGAGGGCGGGGACTGCATGCGGGTGAGGAGCACGACGGTCCGGGCGGTGAACGGGCTCACGGCACGCTGGGCGGCCGGCACCGGCGGGGGCACGGTGTTCTCGGCGGTGGGCGTGTGGCCCCTGCTGGCCCTGCTCGCCGACGGCGCGGCGGGCGCGGCCCGGTCGGAGCTGGAGGAGGCGGTGGGCGTGCCCGCCGGCCGGGCGGCCCCGGCGGCCCGCGAACTGCTCACCGGCCTCGGCTCCGTACGCGGCCTGGAGAGCGCCCTGGGACTGTGGACCAAGCGCACGCTCGAGCTGCGCGAGCGGTGGGAGGCCGGGCTGCCCGCCGACGCGCACGGCGTGCTCACCGGTGACGCGGAGGCCGACGGGGCGGCGCTGGACGCCTGGGCGGCGAAACGCACGGGCGGGCTGATCGAGCGCATGCCGGTGCGGACGACGCGGGACACCGAGATGGTGCTGGCGAGCGCGCTGGCGCTGCGCACCCGGTGGCTGAAACCCTTCGACGAAGGGTCGCTCACCCCGGAGAGCGGCCCCTGGGAGGGGCGTGAGCTGGCGGGCCTGTGGCGCCGCAGCGCCCTGCTCGACCGGATCGGCGTGGCGGACACGCCGGCCGGCCACGTCACCGAGCTGAAGGTACTGGGCGACACCGCGGTGGACGTCCATCTGCTGCTCGGCGAGGAGGGCATGACGCCCGGACAGGTGCTCGGGGCGGGGATCGGCGTCCTCGCGCGCCGGCACCCGGTGACGCCGGGTTCACGTCTGCCGTACGGGGACGCGGGCCCGGGGGTCGAGGTCGTGCGGGAGCGCACGATGGAGCCCGAGCCGCCGGCGCTGGACGTGACGCTGCCGCCGTACGCGGTCACGTCCGAGCACGACCTGCTGGATGGCCCGGAGCTGTTCGGACTGACGACGGCCGTGCGGCGCGTGCCCGGTCACTTCCCCGGCGTCAGCTCGTACCCGCTGTGTGTCGAGTCGGCCCGGCAGGCCGCGCTGGCCCGGTTCGGCGCCCGGGGGTTCGAGGCCGCCGCGGTCACGGCGATGGGCGCGGCGGGCGCCGGGATGCCCGAGCTGCGCTGGCTGCACACCACCGTACAGGCCGTCTTCGACCGCCCCTTCGGCTTCCTCGCCGTCCACCGGCACACGCGCCTCGTCCTCGCGGCGGGCTGGGTCACCGACCCGGAGCCGTTCCGCGAGGACGAGGATCAATACTGACCGGAGGTCAGAACTGCAGGGCCCAGGCGTCGATCCGTCCGGTGTCCCACGACGCGTTGTCGCTGACGCGCAGCTTCCACGTGCCGTTGGCGCTCTCCGAGGAGGCGTTGACGGTGTACGTGGTGTTGATGTCGTTGGCGCTGCCGCCGGTGCCGTACGCCTTGAGCGTGTACGCCGTGCCGTCCGGGGCGACCAGTTGGACCCGGAGGTCGCCGATGTAGCTGTGGACGATGTTCACGTCGACGGAGAGCGCGGAGGGGGCGTTGCCCGAGACCCCGGAGACCGTCACCGGGGACTCGACGGTGGCGTGGTCCCGGATGGTGTAGTCACCGGTGTTCTCGAAGCGGTCGCCGGTGGGCGGGGGCGTGGTGCCGCCGTCGCCGACGTTCAGCAGCCGGTTGGGCGAGCCGCTGCCCGGGTCCGAGACGACGCCGCTGGTGGCGGCGGACGTCAGCGCGGAGGCGACCTGGGCGGGGGTGGCCGAGGGGTTGTCGGCCAGGTGCAGGGCGGCGGCCCCGGCGACGTGCGGGCTCGCCATGGACGTACCGGAGATGGTGTTGGTGGCCGAGTCGCCGCTGTTCCAGGCCGAGGTGATGGACGAGCCGGGCGCGAACAGGTCGAGGACCGAGCCGTAGTTGGAGTAGTAGGCGCGGGCGTCGCTCGAGGTGGTGGCGCCGACCGTGATCGCCTCCGTCACCCGGGCCGGGGACTTGGTGGAGGCGTTGGTGGACTCGTTGCCGGCCGCGACGACGAAGGTGACGCCGGAGGAGATGGCGTTGCGGACGGCCGTGTCCAGGGCGCTGTCGGCGCCACCGCCGAGGGACATGTTGGCGACGGCGGGCTTCACGGCGTTGCGGGCGACCCAGTCGATGCCGGCGACGACCTGCGCGGTGGTGCCGGAACCGGAGTTGTCGAGGACCCGGACGCCGACGATGTCGGCCTGCTTGGCGACGCCGTACGCACCGCCCGCGACGGTTCCGGCGACGTGGGTGCCGTGGCCGTGGCCGTCCTGGGCGGTGTTGTCGTTGTCGATGGCGTCGTAGCCGTAGGAGGCGCGGCCGCCGAAGTCGTTGTGGGTGATGCGGACGCCGGTGTCGATGACGTACGCCGTCACGCCCTGTCCGGCGCTGTCCGGGTAGGTGTAGGAGTCGTCCAGCGGGAGGTTCCGCTGGTCGATGCGGTCCAGGCCCCAGGAGGGCGGGTTGGGCTGGGTGCCGGTGACGTGGAAGGTGCGGTTCTGGACGACGGAGGCGACGGCCGGGTCGGCGGCGAGACGTTTCGCCTCCGTCTCCGAGGCCTCGACCGCGTAGCCGTTGAGGGCCTTGGTGTAGGTGCGCTCGATGTCGGCGCCGTACTTCTTCGCGACGGCGCGGCCCTCGGCGGAACCGGACCTCGCCTCGTCGGCCTTCAGGGTCACGATGTAGCTGCCGGCGACCGCGTTCGCCGCGCCCTGGTACTGGATGCGGCCCTCCGCGGCGGCCGGGGCGGCACCCGCGGGGAGCGCGGAAACGAGGCTCGCGGCGAGGGCCGCGGTGGCCGCGGCGCTGACGGCGGCCAGTCTTCGCCGGGTGGTGCGGTGGGGGTCGTGACGCAGCACTGCCATGTGAGGGGTCCTCCTCGGTGGGGGTGGTGCATGGTGGGGTTCGTGCACGCCGAGCAGGCCGCCCGCGGGACACGGACAGGACACGGGTAAGTCATGCCCATGACAACGCGAGGCGGCTTTTGTGCGTCAGCCGAAAGATTGAGGCTTCCAGAGGAATTACACAAGGGCCCTGCACGGATGTGCGGGCCCTTGGCCGTTTGAGCGGGCCGCCTCACGCCCCCTCTTGCTGACCCGCCGTTCAGTCCCCGAAGGCGGTGGCCCGGGCGCGCTTCTCCCACGCCTCGACGTCCTCTCGGACCTGGTCGAGATGGCCGAGAACCGCGCTGACGCCGTCGTCGCCGAGGGGCAGGCGCAAGGGGGTGCGCTCGGCCGCCAGGGCCGCGAGGACGAGGGCCGCCGCCTTGGCGGGGTCGCCCGGCTGGTTCCCGTCGCCGCCGGCGACGAGCCCGCGGGTTTCGGCCACCTTGGCGTACACGCCGCTGTCCGCGCTCATCCCGGCGCTGCCGGCCCCGAACAGTCCGGTCCGGAAGGCCCCCGGCTCGACGATCAGCACCTTGATACCGAACTCCCGCACCTCGTCCGCGAGCCCCTCGGACATCCCCTCCAGCGCGAACTTCGTCCCGCTGTACGCCGAGAAGCCCGCGAAGGACAGCTGCCCGCCCATGCTGCTCATCTGCACGATGGCCCCCGAGCGCCGCTCCCGCATATGCGGCAGCACGGCCCGGGTCAGCGCGGCCGGCCCGAAGACGTGCACGTCGAACAGGGCGCGCAGTTCGTCCTCGCCGGTCTCCTCGAAGGCACCGACGTGCGTGCGACCCGCGTTGTTGACCAGGACGTCGATCCGCCCGTGCCGCGCGACCACGTCCCGCACCGCGTCACCCGCGGCGGCCGTGTCGGCGACGTCCAGGTGCAGCGCCTCCATCTGGTCGGGGTGCGCGGCCACGAGGCCGTCGAGCGCCTCGGGCCGGCGCGCCGCACCGACGACCACGTCGCCGTCGGCGAGGGCCGCCTCGGCGATCGCCCTCCCGAAGCCGCTGCTGGCACCGGTGATCAGCCACACCTTGTTCATGCCGACTCCCTCGTCCTCGCCTCTGCGTCCGTATCGTCAACTACCTTTCCCAACAGCTGGGTTGCGGGTCCAAGACCCGTGGTGATAGCCAGCGGTTATGACGACGACGGACGTACACGTGCGGGAGTTGCGGTACTTCGTGGCGGTGGCCGAGGACCTGCACTTCACGCGGGCGGCCGAGCGGCTGTACGTGTCCCAGCCCGCGCTGAGCAAACAGGTCCGGGCGCTGGAGAGGCAGTTGGGCACTGACCTGTTCCGGCGTGGGCCGCGGGGCGTGACGCTCACCGGGGCGGGCGCTGCCCTGCTGCCGCACGCTCGTCAGGTGCTCGCCGAGTGGGCCGCGGGCGCGGCGGCCCTGGACGCCGTGCTGGCCGAACGGCGCGGCACGCTGACCGTCGGCATGAGCACCAGCCCGGGGCGCGGAGGCCTGCTGCCCGCGATCCGTTCCCGCTTCACGGCCGCCCACCCCGACACGGTCGTCCGGCTGCGGCAGATGAGCTGGGAGGACCCGACGGCCGGGCTGGCCGACGAGACGTCCGACCTCGCCTACGTGTGGCTCCCGCTGCCCGGGGCCGACCGCTACGCGTGGACCGTGGTCGCCGAGGAACCGCGCCTGGTCGCCCTCCCCGACACCCACCCCCTGACCGCCCGCCCGGAGGTCGACTTCGCCGACCTGGCCGACGAGCCGTTCCTCGCCCTGCCGCCGGAGGCGGGCGTCCTGCGCGACTTCTGGCTGGCGCTGGACGAACGGCGCGCACTGGGCGGCCCCGCGGCGGTCCCACCGCGCGTCGGCGCGGAGATCGCCGGTACGGAGGAGACGTACGAGGCCCTCGTCGCCGGCCTCGGCGTTTGCTTCGTGGCCACGGGCAACGCCCCGCTGATCACCCTGGGCGGCGTGACCACCCGTCCGGTCCGCGGCCTGAGCCCCAGCCGCTACGCCCTGGCCTGGCGCCGGCGCGACGAGGGGCGGGCGCTGGTGCGGGGGTACGCGGAGGCCTGCCGGCGGGTGGTGGAGCAGGGGTGACGCGGGAGACGACGTCCCCGCTCAGCCGCCGCCGCGCACATGCGCCCGTACCCCTTGCAGCCCAAAGAGGACGAGCAGTTCGACCGCGCCACCGTCGGCGCTGCCCAGCCAGTGCGGCAGGGAGGTGTCGAACTCGGCCGCCTCACCGGGCGACAGGGTCAGATCCCGCTCCCCGACCAGCAACCGCAGCCGGCCGCTGAGCACGTAGAGCCATTCGAAGCCCTCGTGGGTCTGCGGGGTCGGTTCGAGCGGTGCCGGGCGGCTCGGAATGATCATTTTGAAGGCCTGCGTGCCGCCCGGCCGCCGGGACAACGGCACGAAGACCATCCCGAACCGCCGGATCGGCTTCAGGTGGATCCGGGGATCGCCGGTGCGCGGGGCGCCCACGAGGTCGTCCAGCGGGACGTCGTAGATCCTGGCCAGCGGCAGCAGCAGTTCCAGGGTCGCCCGGCGCTGTCCGCTCTCCAGCCGGGACAGGGTGCTCTCGGACACGCCGGTCGCCGCCGAGAGGTGGGCGAGGGTGATGCCCCGCTCCCGGCGCAGGGCACGCAGACGCGGGCCCACGGCATCGAGTACGTCGTCCGTTCCGGCGTCGCCCATGGGGCCAGCTTGCCACAACGGCAAGTTCGCGTGCCGGGATCCGGGGCGGGTGGTGAGACTGGCCGCGTCTCCTCCCCCCTGCCCCCGCCTTCTCCCTCCCTCTCTTCTCCCCTTCCTCCCTTCCTCCCTTCCTCCCTTTCTTCCCTTCTCCCTTTCTTCCCTTCCATCCTTCCGAAGGAGTTCCGATGAGCGCGACGGACGCGATCGCCTTCTGGGACGGCCTGTACGCGGCCCGCCCGACGGCCACCGACCCCCGCCCCAACGCCCGGCTCGTCGAGACCATCGCGGACCTGCCGCCCGGCGAGGTGCTGGACCTCGGCTGCGGCGACGGCGGCGACGCGCTGTGGCTCGCCCGCCGCGGCTGGCGCGTCACCGCCGTCGACATCTCACCGGTGGCGGCCGAGCGGCTGGCCGGACGGGCCCGCGCACACGGTCTCGGCGACCTGATCGACGCCGCACCGCACGACCTGCGCACCTCCTTCCCCGGGGGCCGCTTCGACCTGATCTGCGCGCACTACCTCCACACCCCCTTCGAGCTCGACCGGCCGGCGGTCCTGCGCACGGCCGCGCACGCCCTGCGCCCCGGCGGGCGACTGCTGGTCGTCGACCACGGCTCGACCGCGCCGTGGTCGTGGGACCAGGACCCGGACGCCCGGTACCCCACCGCGCGGGAGGTCGCGGCGGACCTCGGTCTCGACCCGGCGACGTGGCCGGTAGAGCGGGCGGACGCACCGCGGAGGACCGCGACCGGCCCGGGCGGACGCACCGCGGAGGTCATCGACCACGTCCTGATCGTCCGCCGCGACGGCTGACGCGTACGCCCCGCCGCCCGCCCCGCAAGGAGGCCACCATGCCCAGCACGCCCCGTCCCGCCAGCCGCCGGGACACCCCTCCGCCCCGCACCGGCAGCAGCGAGGCCGAGACCCTGCGCGGGTTCCTCGACTACCTCCGGGACTCGATCGCCGCCAAGGTCGACGGCGCCCCGGAACCGCGGGTCCGCACGGCCGCGGTGCCGTCCGGCACGAATCTGCTCGGGCTGCTCAACCACCTGACCCATGTCGAGCGCGCGGTCTTCCTCGGGGCGGAGGTGCGGGACTGGCCGGCGACGTTCCGCGCGGCGCCGGACGACACCGTGGCCGAGGTCGTCGCCCGCTACCGGGAGACCGTCGAGCACGCGAACCGGGCACTCGACACGTGCGCCGACCTCGGCGCACCGCTCCCCCGCCCACGCCCGGGCCGCCCCGCCCCCAGCGTCCGCTGGGCCCTCACCCACCTGATCGAGGAAACCGGCCGCCACGCGGGCCACGCGGACATCCTGCGCGAACTGATCGACGGGACGACGGGACGGTGACTGCGCGGCTACGGCACGGTACCCACGTCGGCCGCCCGCGACATGCCGACGTTCGCCTGGGGAAGTTCCCGCGCCGGGTGACGGAGGGCGGCCGGCTCCCGGCACGGCGCTGGACGGGGTGGCGGCGTACCTGAGCTAGTGAGAGGGTGCGGTTTCCTTGATACCGCTGTTCACGGGTGTCCGACCTGCACCCGGAGAGGTGATCCATGCCGTCCCGGCACCCCGCGGAAGTCGGCCACGGCCACGTGGTCGAGACCTACGTGACGAGGACGTACGGCGGCCTCCCGCGCTATTTCGTCCTGAATGCCGGGCGGTTCCTGGGCCCCCGGTGGTGGTGGCACACCGCACGCTTCACCCGGCACCTGATCGCTGACGCCGCCGCGATCAACGACGAGGAACTGGAAGCCCTGCTCGGGTACGAATGGCGCTCGCGTCTCACCGCCGGCTGGCTGATCGGCGTCGACCGCCGCGAACGGTTCCGAGCACGCGTCGGCGACCTGCTCCTGGCCAGCGAGGTCTGCTACTCCGGCGGCGCCTACTGCTTCGCCCTGGCCCGATTCGGCACCCACGCCGACGCCGAGATCCTCACCGCCTACCTCGACCGCTACCTCCCCCGCACCGACCTCCACTACGACCAGCCCGCCGCCCTGGGCGCCCTCCTCCGCCTCGACGCCCTCCTCGGTACCCGCCAGGCCGACCGCTTCACGGAGCCCGACGGCCTCTGGGACGAGTGGACCAAAGGTGTGGGACGCCTCGGTTACCCTGCCCGCACCCCCACCGAGCAGCGCCGCCGGACGGACCTCGCATGCGACTTCGCCAACGGCTGGACCCTGCCCTAGCCCGCACGACACGCCGCTCCCCCACGTGCTGACCGAAGTCAGCTCGCTGCGGACTCCGGTACGCACCGCAGAGGCCTCCCAACCCACTCCCTCGCAGGTCAGACGGCCTCTCGCCGGACGTGTCAGACGTTGAAGCGGAATGTCTGGCGCCAGATCCTGACCTGCGGCGGAGCCCCGCGCAGGGGACTTACCTGGGGTTTCCTGGTTGGCGTGCGTTGGCTCCCGACGGCCGTTTACGGGTGTCCTGCGGACTGGCCGCGGACCGGAGGGCACCCTCACTCGGCCGACATGAGCCTCTCGTCCGTCATACCCAGACGTGCCTGTTCCTCCTCGACGATCCGACGTGCCAGCTCGGTGTCCGACACGTCGACCGCGTCCGGGGTGGCTTCTGCCACGGCGCTGCGGCGGGCATAGGCATCGAACAGGTGCGTCTTGGCTTCCAGCATCTTCACCATGCGTTCGTCCACGCCTCCGGTGGCGAGGAGACGGTGCACGCAGACCGGCCTGACCTGGCCCATACGGTGAGCCCGGGCCACCGCCTGATGCTCGACGGTCGGCTTGATCTGGGGTTCGCAGATCACGACTACGGAGGCAGCCTGCATGTTGAGGCCGACGCCCGCTGCCTGGATCTGCCCCAGGAGCACGGCCGGGCCCTGGACACCGGCGAAGTCGTCGACGATCTCTTGGCGACGCTGGGCCGGAACGCCGCCGGTCAGCGGGCCGAACACCGGAGTGGCCCTGGCGGTTCCGGCCGCGAGGGCCCCTTGCACCACGCCCAGTACGTCCTTGAAGTTGGAGAAGATCACCGTCTTCTGCCCGTTCTCGCCGGCCTCCTGAACGATCTCCCGGAGCCGGTCCAACTTGGCCGACTTCTCGGGGCGCATGTACGCGGCCCTGCGCATGGCCATGAAGTTGCCCGCGCGCACGGCTTCGCGGTACGCCTCCTCGTCCGAAGCGCTCAGCTCCTCCCACTCGTCGGTCTGCTGGAGGCTCGGGAGTTCCGTCAGCACGTCCTCCTGGTTGCGCCGCAGGTAGACCGGGGCCACCGCCTTGCGGAAGGCGACCGATCCGGCCAACGCGTCCCGTTCACCGAGGGAGTCCGCGACGTTGCCGTCGAGCATCTGGACCAGGTTGCGGAACTCCACGACCCGGTTCTCCATCGGGGTTCCGGTCATGAAGAGGCTGCGCTCACAACGCTCCGTCCACAGGGCGACCGACTGAGACCGCTTGGTCTTCGGGTTCTTCACGGAGTGCGCTTCGTCGACTACCAGCAGCCCGACCTCCCGGCCGCCCGGTACCGGAAAGCCGCGCAGCGCGTCGAACGTGGTCACCCCAACGCCGCCCCGCTCTTTCCAGTCGGTGAACGCGTAGTGCCGGTCGGAACCATGGAGCACCATGACGCGCAGGGCGCTGCGGGCCTCGATCTCCCGTGTCCAGTTCACGAGGACGCTCGCCGGGCAGACGACCATGAAGTGACTCTGCCCCTCGGCGGCCAGGTGCGCGAGGACGGCGATCGCCTGGATGGTCTTCCCGAGGCCCATCTCGTCGCCGAGTATCACCTTGCGCTGCGCAAGCGCGAACCGTGCGCCGAACGACTGGTAACCGCGCAGGGAGACCCGCCGGTGCGTGTCGTCGAGGTGCTGGGTCCGTACCCGCTCCGCAATCTCGTCCGGCAGAAAGCCCTCTGCGGCAGCCGCATCCGGCAGCCGCCCGGAAATCTCGGCGAGCAGGCTGTAGTACTCGGCGGAGCGGAGTTCGAAGTCCACCCAGGCCGCGACGTCGGACGAGAGCCCCCGGAGCAGGTCCACCGACGCCTGGGCGAGCAGCTCTGGCAGGCCGGCCCGCTCCGCCTCGTCCACCAGCGACCGGGTCTCGGCGACCGCCGCCCACGCGCGAGCCTTCTTCTCCCGGCCGGCCAGCAGCATCCGGACCCTTCCGGCGGCGGGCCCAGCGTCGGCCAGCAGCGGACCGAGCCGTTCCGCCAGGATGGTGGCCTTGTCGACCGCACGCCGGGCGTCCGGGCCGGCCTCCACCAGGACATGCAGGGCCATGACGAGCGCAGTGGTGCTCGGTTCCGGCCGGTCCACGTCGATGTGGACGGCCACGGTCTCGTGCACGGCCTCGGAGAGCCGGCGGGCGGCGGCGAGCATCTGGTCGACGGTGCGCTGCCCTACACCCGGAATCTGCCGCAGCCGGTAGGGGCCCGCTTCGAGAACACCGCCCACGGTGCGCAGTCCGCTCCTCTCGACGCTCCCCAGCCGCAGCCGTCCTTCGGTGACGTCCTGCAGCCGGGCGACGGGAATGGCGTCGAGCTCCCGCTTCACCACCGCATCATGGATCGGCTTCAGTGCCGCCCGTACCGCCTCCACTGCCCGTCCATGGTCACCGACCACTGCCTGCGCCGCCTCGTACAGTCGCGTTCCCCTCGCGACTGTGTCCCGCTCGCCACGCCCCACGCGTCCCGCCCCTCTCTGGCCCTCCCCGTATCTTTCCACCGCCCACACGGGACCTCGACGGGCATTCGCAGCTCCACGCTGATCAACCGAACCACGGGGCAGTCATTCACACCCCCAGACTTACGACCACCGGTAGGATCGGCACCATGAGCGGTAGTAGGAAGTATTCGATCAGCCTGCCCGAGGATCTCGCCGAGGCCGTACGCGCCCATGTCGGGCCCGGCAGTTTCTCCGCCTACGTCGCCGAGGCTCTCGAACAGAGGGTCGCCATGGACAAGCTGCGGGAGATCGTCGCCGACTTCGAGACCGACAACGAAGCTCTCACCCGCGAGGAGGTCGAGGCCGCCCGGGCGCTGCTTCGCCACGACCACCGGCAGGCCGGCGGGGCTGCCGCCTGATGCCCGGTACCCTCCTGCTCGACAGCGAAGGACTCTCGAAGCTCTACCGCAAGGACCGCACGGTGGTGGCCCTGGTCCAGGCGGCGTCGGAGGAGAACGTCCGAGTCGCCACCAGCGCCATGACCACGCTTGAGGCCGACTACGAGCGCATTCACCCGGCCCGCATCAAGTGGGTCCTCTCCCGCGTCGACGTCCACGACGTCACCAAGGAGATCACCGACCGGGCCGCCGTCCTCCTTCGCACTCATCACCTTCACGGCCACAAGTACGCCATCGATGCCGCTCTCGCCGCCATCGCCCGCAACGCACCCCAACCGGTCACCGTCCTCACCTCCGACCCCGAGGATCTGACACTCCTGTGCGGCCCTTCCGCGGGGGTCGTCAAGGTCTAAGACCGCGTCGCTGCCACGCCGCCCCGCCAAACGCTGTCACCGCATCGCGGGATCGGGGACTCACTGCGGACACACAGCTGTGCCCGACCCACCAACAGGAGGATCGGGCACAGGTATTGACACAGCGTCAGACGTTGAAGCGGAACTCCACCACGTCCCCGTCCCGCATCACATAGTCCTTGCCCTCCATGCGCGCCTTGCCCTTCGCGCGGGCCTCGGCGACCGAGCCCGTCTCGACCAGGTCGTCGAAGGAGATGACCTCGGCCTTGATGAAGCCCTTCTGGAAGTCGGTGTGGATGACACCGGCGGCCTCGGGGGCGGTGGCGTCCTTCTTGATGGTCCAGGCGCGGGATTCCTTGGGGCCGGCCGTCAGGTAGGTCTGCAGGCCGAGGGTGCGGAAGCCGACGTGGGCGAGGGTGGCGAGGCCGGGCTCGTCCTGGCCGACGGACTGGAGGAGTTCGAGGGCCTCGTCCTCGTCCAGCTCGGCGAGGTCCGCCTCGAGCTTGGCGTTGAGGAAGATCGCCTCGGCGGGGGCGACCAGGGCGCGCTGCTCGTTCTTGAAGTCCTCGTCGGTCAGCTCGTCCTCGTCGACGTTGAAGACGTAGAGGAAGGGCTTCGTCGTGAGGAGGTGGAGGTCGTGGAGGAGCTCGTTGCGCTCGGTGCCCTGGACGATGCCGTGGGCGAAGAGCGTGTCGCCCTTCTCCAGGATCTCCTTGGCCTCCTCGACCGCCTTGACCTTCGGCGCGACGTCCTTCTTGATGCGCGACTCCTTCTGGAGGCGCGGGAGGACCTTCTCGATGGTCTGGAGGTCGGCGAGGATCAGCTCGGTGTTGATCGTCTCGATGTCGTCCTTGGGCGAGACCTTGCCGTCGACGTGGACGACGTTCTCGTCCTTGAAGGCGCGGATGACCTGGCAGATCGCGTCGGACTCGCGGATGTTGGCCAGGAACTTGTTGCCCAGGCCCTCGCCCTCGCTCGCGCCGCGCACGATGCCCGCGATGTCGACGAAGTCGACGGTGGCCGGGAGGACCTTCTCGGAGGAGAAAATCTCGGCCAGCTTCGCCAGGCGGGGGTCGGGGACGCCGACCACGCCGACGTTGGGCTCGATCGTGGCGAACGGGTAGTTGGCCGCGAGCACGTCGTTCTTGGTCAGGGCGTTGAACAGGGTCGACTTGCCGACATTCGGCAGACCGACGATTCCGATCGTGAGCGACACGTTGCGACTTCCCGTACGTGAGGGTGCGGAGGGGGCGGGCCAGGCGGGCCGATCCACCAGTCTACGGGGTGGCCGGTACGGCCGGTGCGCCCTGTCGAACGCTTGGCCAAGCTCTCCCCCACGGCGTGTCTGTCGGCCTATTCGGCACATAAACCGACCTAAGTTGGTCCAGTGGAGCAACACAGGACGCGACCTGCGCAGTACGGACCGCGACGGGGCCGGACGCCGCTGCCCCCGCAGGGGCGGGGGCCGGCGCGCGGCGGGGTGCGCAGGCAGACCTCCGCGCGTCCGGTCCCGGCACGCCCCGTGCCGGCACGTGGGCCGGCGGCGCGGTCGGCACCGCGGCCGGGTCCACCGGTGGCGCGGGCGGTGCGGGCCCTGCGCCGGATGCCCAATCCGCGGCTGACCGGACTGGGCAGCGGACTGTTCTGCGCGGCGGTGATGCTGGTGCTCGGGTTCCTCGACCAGGTTCTGTTCGGTGGGTCCCTGACGGTCTACGGCGTGTTGTTCCTGCCGGTGTGCCTGCTCACCGCGCTCTGGGTGCGGCGGGGGGACCTGCTCACCGCGCCCGTCGTGGTGCCGATCGCCTTCGCCGTGGGGCTGGTGGCCGTCGCCGAGAGCGGCAAGGGGGTGGGCGGGCGCCTGATGGGGCTGGTGACCGCCCTGGCCACCGAGGCCGGCTGGCTGTACGGCGGGACCCTGGTCGCCGGGTCGACGGTGCTGGTGCGCCGGGTGCGGATGCTGCGGCGGCGCCGAGCCGCCGCCCTCGCCGCCCGGGGTCGTACGCCCGCGTGACGGCGGGGCCACGGCGCCGGCGCGGCCGGCTCAGTCGGCGGCGGGACGGCCGGCTCTCTCCGCGGCGCGCATCGCCGCGCCCACGATCCCCGCGTTGTTCTGCAGCTCGGCGGGGACGATCTCCGCACGGATGCCCTCGATGTGGTGCAGGAACTTGTGGGACTTGCGGCTCACCCCGCCGCCGATGATGAAGAGCCGCGGTGAGAACAGCATCTCGACGTGGGCGAGGTACTTCTGCACGCGGTGCGCCCACTGCTCCCAGGACAGGTCCTGGTCCTCCTTGACCTTGCTGGAGGCGCGCTTCTCCGCGTCGTGGCCGTCCAGCTCAAGGTGGCCCAGCTCGCTGTTGGGGACGAGGACGCCGTCGGTGAAGACGGCGCTGCCGATGCCGGTGCCGAAGGTGAGCAGGACGACGGTGCCCTCGCGGCCGCGGCCGGCGCCGAAGTGCATCTCGGCGACGCCCGCCGCGTCCGCGTCGTTGACGACCGTCACGTCGAGCCCGCCCAGCCGCTCGCCGAACAGGGCTCTCGCGTCGGTGTCCACCCAGCTCTTGTCGACGTTGGCCGCCGTGCGGACCGTGGCACCGTCCGTCACCACGCCCGGGAAGGTCAGCCCCACCGGCCCGGTCCAGCCGAAGTGCCCGACGACCTGCCTGACGCCGTCGGCCACGCCGTCGGGGGTCGCCGGGTGCGGGGTCAGTACCTTGCAGCGCTCCTGGGCCAGGTCGCCCCTGTCGAGGTCCACAGGGGCGCCCTTGATCCCGGATCCGCCGATGTCCACGCCGAAGATCTGCATGGCACCACGTTACGGCCTGCGACTGACAGTCACGCCCCGGCCGTACCGGAGCCGCCCCGCTCCGCCACCAGGGACGCGGCCTCCTCGCGGAGGTCCCGCCGGAGTTCCTTGGGCAGCGAGAAGACGATCGACTCCTCGGCGGCCTTGACGATCTCCACGTCCTCGAAGCCACGCGGCGACAGCCACTCCAGGACCTGCTCGACCAGCACGTCCGGGACGGAGGCGCCGGAGGTGACGCCGACCGTGGTCACGCCCTCCAGCCAGGCCTCGTCGATCTCGTCGGCGAAGTCCACCAGGTAGGCGTCACGCGCGCCCGCCTGCTTGGCGACCTCGACCAGGCGCTTGGAGTTCGAGGAGTTGCGGGAGCCGACGACGATCACCAGGTCGGCCTCGGCGCCCATCTGCTTGACCGCGAGCTGGCGGTTCTGCGTGGCGTAGCAGATGTCGTCGCTCGGCGGGGAGATGAGCTGCGGGAACTTGTCCTTGAGGGCGTCGACGGTCTCCATGGTCTCGTCGACGGAGAGGGTGGTCTGGGAGAGCCAGACCACCTTGGACGGGTCGCGGACCTCGACCTTCGCCACGTCCTCGGGGCCGTCGACGAGCTGGATGTGGTCGGGGGCCTCGCCGGAGGTGCCGATGACCTCTTCGTGGCCCTCGTGGCCGATCAGAAGGATGTCGTAGTCGTCGCTTGCGAAGCGGACGGCTTCCTTGTGCACCTTGGTGACGAGCGGGCAGGTGGCGTCGATGGTGGCGAGCCTGCCGCGCTCGGCCTCCTCGTGGACGACGGGGGCCACGCCGTGCGCGGAGAACATGACGATGTTGCCCGGGGGGACCTCCTCCGTCTGCTCGACGAAGATGGCGCCCTTCTTCTCCAGGGTCTGGACGACGTACTTGTTGTGGACGATCTCGTGGCGGACGTACACCGGAGCACCGTACTGCTCCAGGGCTTTCTCGACGGCGATCACGGCGCGGTCCACACCCGCGCAGTAACCACGGGGGGCGGCGAGCAGGACACGGCGGCCAGGCGAAGCAGTCATGGCACCCATCGTAAGGCCGCGTTCGGCGGGTCAGAGATCGCGTGGGTGCGGGTTCACCGGAGAGACTGACGGGGACGTGGACGGGAACGTTCCGAGGCGGAGTCCGGGGCGGAGTCCGAGGCGCTGGCGGAGGCACGATGTCCGAGACCGGTACGGCGGCCCAGGGGCCCGGCGGCGAGCATGACGGGCGCCGGGAGCCCCAGCAGGAACAGCGGCTGAAGCGCAGCCTGGGCTTCAGGGACCTGGTCGTCTACGGGCTGCTCTTCATCGCGCCCATGGCCCCGGTGGGCGTCTTCGGCACCCTGGACGCCAAGTCGCACGGCGCGGTGGCGCTCGTCTACGTCGTCGCCACGATCGCGATGGCGTTCACCGCGTTCAGCTACGCCCAGATGGTACGGGTGGTCCCCCAGGCGGGGTCGGTGTTCGCGTACGCGCGCGCGGGGCTCGGGAACGGGGCCGGGTTCGTCGCCGGCTGGATGGCGATGCTGGACTACGTCCTCATCCCGGCCGTGGCCTACCTCTTCTCCGGCATCGCGATGGAGGCGCTGGTCCCCGAGGTGTCACGGTGGGTGTGGACGGCGCTCGCGGTGGTCGTCACCACCCTGCTGAACCTGTGGGGGGTCCGCGCGGCGGCGCGAGTGGGCTTCCTGGTGCTCGCCATGGAGATCGTGGTCCTCGTCGTCTTCGTGGTGGCGGCGATCGTGGTCCTCGCGCGGGACGGGGCGGCGCGCGACTGGCTGTCGCCGCTGACCGGGGACGGCACGCAGGGGGCGTTCGCGCTGTCGGCGGTGGTCGGCGCTGTGTCGGTGGCGGTGCTGTCGTACCTGGGCTTCGACGCGATCGCGACCTTCGCGGAGGAGGTCACCGGCGGCTCGGCGAAGGTCGCGCGGGCGCTGCTGTTCTGCCTGGCGCTGGCGGGCGTGCTCTTCGTGGCGCAGACGTATCTGGTGGCGCTGCTGGAGCCGGTGTCGTCGGCGCAGCTGGCGGCGGAGCCGGAGCGGCAGGGCTCGGCGTTCTACGACGCCGTGGACGCGTCGGTCGGGACATGGCTGCACGACCTGGTGGCGGTGAGCAAGGCGATCGGCGCGGCGTTCGCGGCGCTGGCCGGGCAGGCGGCCGCCGGGCGGCTCCTGTTCGCGATGGGCCGCGACCGGCGGCTGCCGAGGGTGCTGTCGCGGACGGATTCCGGGGTGCCGCGCGTGGCGCTGCTGGTCTCGGCGGTGATCACGATGGCGGCGGCGGTGTGGGCGGCCCGCCGGGACGACGGCCTCGACCACCTCGTGTCGGTCGTCGACGTCGGCGCGCTGACCGCGTTCACACTGCTCCACGCGAGCGTGGTGGGCTGGTTCGTGGTCCGGCGCGGCGGGGGCCCGGTGAGCTGGTGGCGCCACGCGCTGGTGCCCGTGCTCGGCGCGGCGATCACCGTCGCCGTGATCGTGGAGGCGTCGGGTACGGCCCAGGTGGTGGGGGCGATCTGGCTGGCGGTGGGGCTGGCGGTACTGGCGGCGCAGGCACGTGGGAGGCGGACGGCGGGGGTGTGAGGCGGGGTTGGGACCGGCGGGGCCGGTGGGCGCGTCCGGCGGGGCGGGACGGGGCCCGGCGGGCGGCGTGGGAACCCTCCGGGCGGGTGCAGGAGGGCACGCGGCCACCCACCGCGCGGAGAGACGGCCACCGAGGCGAAGCAGGCCCCGGTCCGACCGGGCGCGCACGGCGGAACAGGCGAGGCCCCTCCGAGCGGGTTGCAGGAGGCCGCGCGGTCGCGCACTGCGTGGGAAGGGAAAGGAGCGGCGGGCGACCGCGCGTCGCCGTGTTCCGGGCCGTGCCTTGCGGCGGCCCCGGCCACGGGATGCGGGACGCGGGACGCTGCGAGCGCGTACGGCACGGTGCGCGGGCGGTGGCGTCGCGGCCGGCCGGCCGGGGTTGTCGTACCCGGCCGTTACGCTCGGGCGCATGGCTGTTAACTCGACTCCCGAAAGCCCGCTGCCCGTGGGTGAGGTGTCACGGCTGATCGGGGGCTGGATCGACCGGCTCGGCGCGGTGTGGGTCGAGGGGCAGATCACCCAGTTGTCGCGGCGGCCGGGCGCCGGGGTCGTGTTCCTGACGCTGCGCGACCCGTCGTACGACGTCTCCGTGAGCGTGACCTGCTACCGGCAGGTGTTCGACGCGGTGGCGGACGTGGTCGGCGAGGGTGCGCGGGTCGTCGTGCACGCCAAGCCGGAGTGGTACGCCCCGCGCGGGCAGCTGTCGCTGCGGGCGGCCGCGATCAAGCCGGTGGGCGTCGGGGAGCTGCTGGCGCGGCTGGAGCAGCTGAAGAAGGCACTCACGCGGGAGGGGCTGTTCGCGGCGGAACGGAAGAAGCCGCTGCCGTTCCTGCCGCAGCTGATCGGGCTGGTGTGCGGGCGGGCCTCGGCGGCCGAGCGGGACGTCCTGGAGAACGCCCGGCACCGCTGGCCCGCCGTCCGCTTCGAGGTGCGTAACGTCCCCGTGCAGGGCGTGCACGCGGTGCCGCAGGTGGTGCAGGCGGTGAAGGAGCTGGACGCGATCGACGACGTGGACGTGATCGTCGTCGCCCGCGGTGGGGGCAGCGTGGAGGATCTGCTGCCGTTCTCCGACGAGCAGCTGGTGCGGGCGGTCGCCGCCTGCCGTACGCCGGTCGTCTCGGCGATCGGCCACGAGCCGGACAGCCCCCTGCTGGACCTGGTCGCCGACCTGCGCGCCTCCACGCCGACCGACGCCGCGAAGAAGGTCGTGCCGGACGTCGGCGAGGAGTACGAGCGGGTGCGGCAGCTGCGGGACCGGGCGCGGCGGTGCGTGGCCGCGTTCGTCGACCGGGAGGAGCGGGGGCTGGCCCACGCGCTCGCCCGGCCGTCGATACAGGACCCGCACCGGATGATCGACGAGCGGGCCGAGCAGGTGACGGCCCTGCTGGAGCGGGGCCGCCGCACGCTGCGGCACCATCTCGACCGGGCCGACTCCGAGCTGACGCACACGCACGCGCGCGTGGTGGCCCTCTCCCCCGCCGCGACCCTGAAGCGCGGGTACGCCGTGCTGCAGCGGGCCGACGGGCACGCCGTCCGTGACCCCGGCGAGGTGGAGCCGGGCGAGGCCCTGCGCGCCCGCGTGTCCGAGGGTGATTTCTCCGTACGAGTCGATGCGTAAGGTGAGTGGATGACCAGCGAGGTGGAGCAGCCGACGGCCGTGTCCGAGGCGCTCGGGTACGAGCAGGCGCGGGACGAGCTGATCGAGGTCGTACGGCGGCTGGAGGCCGGCGGTACGACGCTGGAGGAGTCCCTCGCCCTGTGGGAGCGGGGCGAGGAACTGGCGAAGGTCTGCCGCCGCTGGCTGGACGGCGCCCGCGCCCGCCTGGACGCGGCGCTGGCCGAGGAGGCGGAAGCCGAGGCGGAGGCGGACACCCGCTAGCCTCCTGGCCTCCTGGCCTCCTGGCCTCCTGATTCTCCCTGGCCGCGCGGGGCGCGGTCACTTCCCGCTGTTCTCGGCGAGCGTGTGCGCGACCAGCGCGTTGGCGTGTCCGTGACCCAGGCCGTGCTCGGTCTTGAGCCAGGAGACGAGCTCCATGTGCTTGGCGAGCGGTGAGGAGCGGATCAGTTCCTTCCATTCCGCGATCGGGCGGCCGTACTTCTTCTCGATCGACGGGAAGTAGGAGGCGGGGCCCTTGGCGGCGCTGCTGGTCATGTTCCGTCTGCTCCCTCGGTGCCGTTGACGGTGTGCTGCCCATTACGACCGCGCCTCTCGGGAGAAGTGATCGCCCGGAGCGGGTGACCTGCGTCACTACTCAGGTCGGCGGCGGGGTGACGTTCCGCATGGCCTCCAAGCGCTGGATCCTCCCGTCCAGCCCGATCGCGGGCCCGACGGCCGCGGCCGGTCCGCGCCGTCGGGGAGGGCCGCGGTGAAGCGTTCGCGCGGCA
This sequence comes from Streptomyces sp. M92, assembly GCF_028473745.1. Lineage (NCBI taxonomy): Bacteria > Bacillati > Actinomycetota > Actinomycetes > Kitasatosporales > Streptomycetaceae > Streptomyces > Streptomyces sp. M92. Next base: position 2,943,808 of record NZ_CP101137.1, on the reverse strand, counting down.
GCGCGCGGAGGGCGGGCACTGGCCAGGCGCAGTGCCCACGCGCACCACCAATCACTGGAGGCGGGAGTGGGGACCTGCGGCACCGGCTGCCGCTGCCACGTCACGGCCGCCGTCACGCGGGCGGTCCTGTGAAGCGGATCACCGCATCTCTCGTTTGGTTGAAGCTTGAACTTCTTTGGCGTAGCGTCGTCCCCGTCAACGGCTCCCCGCCGACCGGTGCGGAGCCGACGCACACCCCCCGAGGAAGATCACGTATGTCTCTCGTCCTTGACCCCGCCGCCCAGAACCTGCTGTTCCGCGAGGCCCGCACCGCGAACACCTTCACCGACGAGCCGGTGACCGACGAGCAGGTGCAGGCGATCTACGACCTGGTCAAGTACGGCCCGACCGCCTTCAACCAGTCGCCGCTGCGCATCACCCTGGTCCGCTCCCCCGAGGCCCGCGAGCGCCTGGTCCAGCACATGGCCGAGGGCAACCGGCCCAAGACGGCCGCCGCCCCGCTGGTCGCGATCCTGTCGGCGGACAACGAGTTCCACGAGGAGCTGCCGCAGCTCTTCCCGCACTTCCCGCAGGCCAAGGACGCCTTCTTCAGCGAGCGCCCGGTGCGCGAGGGTGCCGCGACCCTGAACGCCGCCCTTCAGGCCGCCTACTTCATCGTCGGCGTCCGCGCCGCCGGGCTGGCCGCCGGCCCGATGACGGGACTGGACTTCGAGGGCGTCCGCAAGGAGTTCCTGGACGACGACCACACCCCGCTGATGGTCGTCAACATCGGCCGTCCCGGCCCGGACGCCTGGTTCCCGCGTTCCCCGCGCCTGGCGTTCGAGCAGGTCGTCACCACGGTCTGAGCCCGGCCCCGGCCCGGCGCGGACACGACGAAGCCCCCGGTACTCCACCGGGGGCTTCGCCGTGTCCGCGCGGTCGTGCGGAGTACGGCGTCGGCTCAGGCCAGCTTCAGCGCCGCCGCCATCCTGCCCAGCTGCTCGAAGGATCCCGTGCCGGCCACGACCGTCGTCGCGCCCTTCACGCCGTCGGTGTCGTGCAGCACCAGCGCCTCGTACCGGCCGCCCGTGTACCGGGTCCACGTCCGGCCGCCGATCTCCTCGGTGGCCTCGGTCTTCCGGGCACCCTGGCTGGCCTCCTCGATGAACTCGGCCGGCTTCCCCGTCGACTGCTCGACCGCCACGTACTCACCGTCGGGGGCGTGGTAACCCAGGTGCCAGGCGTTGTCCTCGGCGCCGCGGTAGCGGACGGAGGTGGGCTTCCACTCCTGGGACAGCCCCTCGGGCGCCGCCACCGGGTACGGTGCGGCGCGGCGTGCGGTGGTCAGCTCGACCGTGTAGTCGACCCGCTTGAGGTCGGGACCGCCGTCGTCGTCGTGCGGGATGAAGAGATACATGACCAGTCCCGCGAGAACGATGACGCCCAGGGAGAGCACCATGTCCCGGGCCGTCTTCTGCTTGCCGTTCGTACCTGCCACGCCCCTATCGTCGCAGGTCCCCGATGTGCTCATACGTGGGGTCCCCTGCTCATTTTGTCGGACTGACGATAGAGTCATGGCCACACCCTCATCCGGCCGTCGTCGTATCAGAAAGGTGCGTTCCGATGACCGAGCATCATCTGCCCTCCGAGCTGGACGTTCCCTCGGAGGCCCCTGACCGCAACCTCGCCATGGAACTGGTGCGGGTGACCGAAGCCGCTGCGATGGCCGCCGGCCGCTGGGTCGGGCGCGGAGACAAGAACGGCGCCGACGGTGCCGCGGTGCGCGCCATGCGGACCCTCGTCCACACCGTCTCGATGAACGGCGTCGTCGTCATCGGCGAGGGCGAGAAGGACGAGGCCCCGATGCTCTTCAACGGGGAGCGGGTCGGCGACGGCACCGGCGCCGAGGTGGACATCGCCGTGGACCCGATCGACGGGACCACGCTGACGGCCAACGGCATGACCAACGCCATCGCGGTGCTGGCCGCGGCCGAGCGGGGCTCCATGTTCGACCCGTCGGCCGTCTTCTACATGGACAAGCTGGTCACCGGCCCGGAGGCCGCCGACTTCGTCGACATCAACGCCCCCGTGTCCGTGAACATCCGCCGGATCGCCAAGGCCAAGCGGCGCACCCCCGAGGACGTCACCGTCGTCATCCTCGACCGGCCCCGCCACCAGGGCCTGATCAAGGAGGTCCGGGAGACCGGCGCCCGCATCAAGCTGATCTCCGACGGCGACGTGGCCGGCTCCATCCTGGCGCTGCGCGAGGGCACCGGCATCGACCTGCTTCTCGGGGTCGGCGGCACGCCGGAGGGCATCATCTCGGCCTGCGCGGTGAAGTGCCTGGGCGGCACCATCCAGGGCAAGCTGTGGCCCAAGGACGACGAGGAGCGGCAGCGCGCGATCGACGCCGGGCACGACCTGGACCGGGTGCTGACCACCGACGACCTGGTCTCCGGGGACAACGTGTTCTTCGTCGCGACCGGCATCACCGACGGTGAGCTGCTGCGCGGGGTGCGGTACCGGTCCGAGACGGCGACGACCGACTCGATCGTGATGCGGTCGAAGTCGGGGACGGTGCGGCGGATCGACTCCGAGCACCGGCTGAGCAAGCTGCGGGCGTACAGCGCGATTGATTTCGACCGGGCGAAGTGACTCCGTCGGTCGTGCGGGGCGCCCTCTGAAGCGGGGGTGACCGTTGTTCGGCGGGTGCGGGCGCGTCGTGGCTGGTCGCGCCCTCGCGGCGGAGCCGCAAATTGGACACAGCCCCGCGCCCCTGGGTTGGCTGTAGCGACCGGCATGAGACAGACGCCGCAGATCGGAAACAGCCCCGCGCCGCCCGTGCGAAAAGGGCACCCTCTGTGCGGAGAGGGTGCCCTTTCGTCTGCCTTGGTGTCAGCCGGCCGCCGCTATGCGGCCCGTGGCGCTGGCGGCCTTCTTCAGTTCCAGGTCGCGGCGGCGGCGGCGTGCCAGGACCACGCGGCGTTCGGCGGCGGTGAGGCCGCCCCAGACGCCGTAGGGCTCGGGCTGCAGGAGGGCGTGCTCGCGGCACTCGACCATGACCGGGCAGCGTGCGCAGACCCGCTTGGCCGCCTCCTCGCGGGAGAGGCGGGCCGCGGTGGGTTCCTTGGAAGGGGCGAAGAACAGTCCGGCCTCGTCGCGCCGACACACCGCCTCGGTGTGCCAAGGAGCGTCCTGGTCCCTGTGCCGCACAGGCACCCGCTGGGCCGGAACGGCAGCTACCTGCAGGGACGAAGGCGGCGGTTGCAGCACGGTCTACTCCTGACGACGGCTTCGCGAGCGAGAGACGATGCGTCAGGCTTACCCGTTGTACGCGCGCCTATGCACAGGGTCCTCAACCGGCGCGCGAGTCGCGTTACAGGTGCTTGCCCAAACCCTTTTCGACCTTGCGGTGCACCCGGCCGAGGATGTCCGCGACGAGCTTGCCCCGCTTCGGCCGGGCCTCGACGCTGCCCAGCACCGCCCAGCCGTCCACGTACACGACGGGGGCGTCGGTCTCGGCGGAGTCCAGGGCGTCCACCTCGAAGCTGCCGAGCACGCCGCCCCCGGCTCCGCGCAACGACGCGTTCTCCGGGACCCGCACCTCGACGCTGCCGAAGACGGAGAACGCCTTGATCACGACCTGCTGGTGTTCGAAGATCGCCTCGCTGAGGTCGATCTCGACGCTGCCGAAGACCGCGTACGCGTGGATGCGGCGGCCCGCCCGCCAGCGGCCCTTGCGGACGGCGCCGCTGAAGACCGCGACCACGTTCTCGTCGGGGTCCGCCGGGACGGTGCCGGCGGCGGGGCGGTGGGGAGCCGGAGCGGCGCTGGGCCGGCCCGCGTGCGCGGCGGGCAGGTCGCGCACGAAGGCGTCCAGCTCGCCGACCGTTCTGGCGGCCAGCACGCGCTCGACGCGCTCGGCGTGCTCCTCGGCGGTCAGCCGCCCCTCGGCGACGGCGTCGCGGAGGATGTCGGCGATACGGTCGCGGTCGGCGTCCGAGGCGCGCATCTCGGAGACACTCGGCGCGGTGCCGCGCGGTACCGCGTCCTGCGTTGGGGCGTGCTTGTGAAGGTCCACGGCAACAGGGTAGCGAAACGCGATAGATCGCGACTAGCCCTGTGGGCAACCTTCTCGTGGCACGGTCGCGGACCTACTGAGCCTTACCTCACAGGCTCGGCGCCGCGGGCAGGTTTTACGCTGGTTGGCGCTGCCAACGGAGGCCAGCCATGTCTAGTGAGGAATGGGCGAGATGCCTGAGTTCGCGTACACCGATCTGCTCCCCCAGGGTGAGGACACCACTCCGTACCGGCTGGTGACCGCCGAGGGTGTGTCCACCTTCGAGGCCGACGGGCGGACGTTCCTCAAGGTCGAGCCGGAGGCGCTGCGCAAGCTGGCCGAGGAGGCCGTCCACGACATCCAGCACTACCTGCGCCCGGCCCACCTGGCGCAGCTGCGCCGCATCATCGACGACCCCGAGGCGTCGGGCAACGACAAGTTCGTGGCGCTGGACCTGCTGAAGAACGCGAACATCGCGGCCGCGGGCGTGCTGCCGATGTGCCAGGACACCGGCACGGCGATCGTCATGGGCAAGCGCGGGCAGAACGTGCTGACGGCGGGCGGTGACGAGGAGGCCCTGAGCCGGGGCATCTACGACGCCTACAAGAACCTGAACCTGCGCTACTCGCAGATGGCCCCGCTCACCATGTGGGAGGAGAAGAACACCGGCTCCAACCTCCCGGCCCAGATCGAGCTGTACGCGACCGACGGCGGTGCCTACAAGTTCCTCTTCATGGCCAAGGGCGGCGGCTCGGCCAACAAGTCCTTCCTCTACCAGGAGACGAAGGCCGTCCTGAACGAGTCCTCCATGATGAAGTTCCTGGAGGAGAAGATCCGCTCGCTGGGCACGGCCGCCTGCCCGCCGTACCACCTGGCGATCGTGGTCGGCGGCACCTCCGCCGAGTACGCGCTGAAGACCGCGAAGTACGCCTCCGCGCACTACCTGGACGAGATCCCCGCCGAGGGCTCGGAGCTCGGGCACGGCTTCCGGGACAAGGAGCTGGAGGAGAAGGTCTTCGAGCTGACGCAGAAGATCGGCATCGGCGCGCAGTTCGGCGGCAAGTACTTCTGCCACGACGTGCGCGTGGTGCGCCTGCCGAGGCACGGGGCGTCCTGCCCGGTCGCCATCGCCGTGTCCTGCTCGGCGGACCGGCAGGCGGTCGCGAAGATCACCGCCGAGGGCGTCTTCCTGGAGCAGCTGGAGACCGACCCGGCGCGGTTCCTGCCGGAGACCACGGACGAGCAGCTCGACGAGTCCGGCGACGTCGTCAGGATCGACCTCAACCAGCCGATGGACGCCATCCTCGCCGAGCTGACCAGGCACCCGGTCAAGACCCGGCTGTCCCTGACCGGCCCGCTGGTCGTGGCCCGCGACATCGCGCACGCCAAGATCAAGGAGCGGCTGGACGCGGGCGAGGAGATGCCGCAGTACCTGAAGGACCACCCCGTGTACTACGCGGGTCCGGCCAAGACGCCGGAAGGGTACGCCTCCGGGTCCTTCGGACCGACCACCGCCGGGCGCATGGACTCCTACGTGGAGCAGTTCCAGGCGGCGGGCGGCTCGAAGGTGATGCTGGCCAAGGGCAACCGGAGCAAGCAGGTCACCGACGCGTGCGACACGCACGGCGGCTTCTACCTCGGCTCGATCGGCGGTCCGGCGGCGCGCCTCGCCCAGGACTGCATCAAGAAGGTCGAGGTCGTCGAGTACGAGGAGCTCGGCATGGAGGCGGTCTGGAAGATCGAGGTCGAGGACTTCCCGGCGTTCATCGTGGTGGACGACAAGGGCAACGACTTCTTCCAGGACCCGGCTCCGGCGCCCACCTTCACGTCCATTCCGGTGCGCGGTCCCGGACTCGCCTGAGCCCCGGCCGTGACGATCCGCCTCCACGGGGAACAGTGGTCCCGGCGCGGACGCTGTGACACGTGGAGGTGATCGTCGATGGCCGACGAGCAGGACAGGACCGAATACCGCACCGAGCACGACTCCATGGGCGAGGTGCGGGTGCCCGCCCACGCCAAGTGGCGGGCCCAGACGCAGCGGGCGGTGGAGAACTTCCCCGTCTCCGGGCAGCGCATCGAGCGCGCGCACATCGAGGCGCTCGCCCGGATCAAGGGCGCGGCGGCCAAGGTCAACGCCGAGCTGGGCGTCCTGGACGAGGACGTCGCGGCCGCGATCCAGGAGGCGGCCGGCGAGGTCGCGGAGGGGAAGTGGGACGCGCACTTCCCGGTGGACGTGTTCCAGACGGGCTCGGGCACCTCGTCCAACATGAACACCAACGAGGTCGTCGCCACCCTCGCCAGTGAGCGGCTCGGCCGCGACGTGCACCCCAACGACCACGTCAACGCCTCGCAGTCCTCCAACGACGTCTTCCCGTCCTCCATCCACATCGCCGCCACCGCCGCCGTCACCCGTGACCTGATCCCGGCCCTCGACCACCTCGCCGGCGCCCTGGAGCGCAAGGCGGAGGAGTTCGCCGACGTGGTGAAGTCGGGGCGCACGCACCTCATGGACGCCACGCCGGTCACGCTGGGGCAGGAGTTCGGCGGGTACGCCGCCCAGGTGCGGTACGGCGTCGAGCGGCTTCAGGCGTCGCTCCCCCGGCTCGCCGAGCTGCCGCTGGGCGGCACCGCGGTGGGCACCGGCATCAACACCCCGCCCGGCTTCTCCGCCGCCGTCATCGCGGAGGTGGCCCGCGTCACGGGGCTGCCGCTGACCGAGGCGCGCGACCACTTCGAGGCGCAGGGCGCCCGGGACGGCGTCGTCGAGACCAGCGGACAGCTGCGGACCATCGCGGTCGGCCTGACGAAGATCGCCAACGACCTGCGGTGGATGGCGTCCGGGCCGCGCACCGGGCTCGCGGAGATCTCGCTGCCCGACCTTCAGCCCGGGTCGTCCATCATGCCCGGCAAGGTCAACCCGGTGATCCCGGAGGCCGTGCTCATGGTCGCCGCCCAGGTCACCGGCAACGACGCGACCGTCGCCGCCGCCGGAGCGGCCGGCAACTTCGAGCTGAACGTGATGCTTCCGGTCATCGCCAAGAACGTGCTGGAGTCGGTGCGGCTGCTCGCCAACGTCTCCCGGCTGCTCGCCGACCGGACCGTCGACGGCGTCGTCGCGCACCGGGACCGGGCCCGGGAGTACGCCGAGTCGTCGCCCTCCGTCGTCACGCCGCTGAACAAGTACATCGGGTACGAGGAGGCCGCCAAGGTCGCCAAGAAGGCGCTCGCGGAACGGAAGACGATCCGTCAGGTCGTACTGGAGGGCGGGTACGTCGAGCGCGGCGACCTCACGCACGAGCAGCTGGACGAGGCGCTGGACGTGCTGCGGATGACCCACCCGTGACCGGACGGGCCCGGCGGGCCCGGCGAACCTGAACGGTCCGGACGGGCCCGGCGGCCGTCCCGCGCGGGGGTGCTCCTCGCGATCACCGGCGCGTCGGATGGCCGGGGCACCTAATATCTGCCCATGGCAGACGGTGAGACGGTGAGCGCGGCGGAGGCGGACGGGCCGGCGGCCCCCACGGAGTTCTGGACGCCCGGGAGCCACATCCTGTGGCGGTACCGGGAGAACGGCGGCCCGCACGTGCACATCGCGCGCCCCGTCACCGTCGTACGGGACGACGCGGACCTGCTCGCGGTCTGGCTGGCGCCCGGCACCGAGTGCGTGAAGCCGGTCATGGCCGACGGCACGCCCGTGCACCTGGAACCGCTGGTGACGCGCTACACCAAGCCGCGCACCGTGCAGCGCGACCGGTGGTTCGGCACGGGCGTGCTGAAGCTGGCGCGGCCCGGTGCCCCCTGGTCGGTGTGGCTGTTCTGGGACCCGGGCTGGCGGTTCAAGAACTGGTACGTGAACCTGGAGGAGCCGCTCGCCCGCTGGGAGGGCGGCGTCGACTCCGAGGACCACTTCCTGGACATCTCCGTGCACCCGGACCGCGGCTGGCACTGGCGGGACGAGGACGAGTTCGCGCAGGCCCAGCGGGACCGGCTGATGGACGCCCGACTGGCCGAGCGGGTGCGGCAGGCGGGGCGGGCGGCGGTGGCGGAGATCCGCGCCTGGGGGTCCCCGTACGCGGACGGCTGGGAACACTGGCGACCGGATCCGTCCTGGGAGGTACCGTCGCTCCCCGGAGACTGGGACCGCACACCCGAGCATGTGTCCTCATGAGACCCTTGATGCGCCCCCGGGCAGGAAACGTAGGATCGTCCTCCGCAACCAGCAGGGCAGCAACCAGCGGGGCGTGCACCGTGCTTGACCGATCGTCACCGAGGGGCGGCAGGACGTGAGCGAGAGGTACGCAGACAACACGGGCACGGGCCGCGGACGGTCCGCCGGTGACACAGGAACAGCCTCTGACCACGCGGGAATCCCGTTCCCGGGGCACGTATTGCGGGTATCGGGATTTCTGCGGGACGAACTGCACGCGCCGCGCGCAGTCCCGGACGGATGGATTCGACACGCGTGACGGAGCACCCGACCTCCTTCGACCGCCCGACGGCGGGCGGTGACCCCGCGGACCCCCGCGGGGCGCTCCTGCGTACCCCCGTGCCGCCGCGCGCCTCCGGGTCCGCGTTATCGGCACAGGGGCGCGCCGGCCAGACGCCGCCGACCTCCGGCACGGGCGCCTTCGAGCACTCCCAGCCCGGCACCGGACCGGCCACCCATTCCGACACCCACCGCCCCCGGCCCACGCCCGACGGCGTCCCGGTGCAGCCGGGCGGCGCGCAGACCGGTGCGGGAGCCGGGCCCGAGCCCGACGGTGCCGGGGCACCGGCGCGGGCCGAGCGCCGTACCGGGCAGGTCACCTCGCCCGGCCGGCCCACGCCCATGCGGCGGGACGGGGACCGGCTGCGCTTCGTGGGGGCCGCGACCCGGCGGATCGCGCGGGGCATGGACCTCGACGAGATCGTGATGGGGCTGTGCCGGGCCACCGTGCCGACCTTCGCGGACGCGATCCTCGTCTACCTGCGCGAGCCGCTGCCGGTCGGCGACGAACGGCCCACCGGCCCGCTGGTGCTGCGGCTGCGGCGCACCGACCGCATACCGGCCGAGCGGGACACCGAGAGCGGGTTCACACCCGCGGTCCAGCCCGAACCGTCGGAGCTGGAGGCGGTCGGCTCCGAGCTGTGCGAGGTGCGGCCGGGCAGCGCCCTCGCCGAAGTGCTGCGCGGGGTGCGGCCGGTCTTCACGGACACCCCCGCGGCCCGCGCCGCCCTGCCCGAGCTGCTCGGGGACGGCGGCGGCTTCGCCGTGCCCGACGGGCAGCGGGCGATCCTCGCGCCGCTGCGCGGCCGGCGCCGGGTGATCGGGGCCGCCCTCTTCCTGCGCGGCCCCGAGCGCATCGCCTTCGAGGCCGACGACCTGCTGGTCGCCGCCCAGCTGGCCACGCACAGCGCGCTCGGCATCGACAAGGCGGTGCTGTACGGCCGTGAGGCGTACATCGCCGACGAGCTGCAGCGCACCATGCTCCCGGAGAACCTGCCGCACTGCACCGGCGTGCGGCTCGCCTCCCGCTACCTCCCGGCCGCCGAGACCGCGCGGGTCGGCGGCGACTGGTACGACGCGATCCCGCTGCCCGGCAGCCGCGTCGCACTGGTCGTCGGCGACGTGATGGGCCACTCCATGACGTCGGCGGCGATCATGGGCCAGCTGCGTACCACCGCGCAGACCCTGGCCGGGCTCGACCTGCCGCCGCAGGAGGTGCTGCACCACCTCGACGAGCAGGCCCAGCGCCTGGGCACCGACCGCATGGCGACCTGTCTGTACGCCGTGTACGACCCGGTCACGCACCGCATCACCGTCGCCAACGCCGGCCACCCGCCGCCCGTACTGCTCCACCTCGGCGGTCACGCGGAGGTGCTGCGGGTGCCCGCGGGCGCCCCGATCGGCGTGGGCGGCGTGGACTTCGAGGCCGTGGAGCTGGACGCGCCGGCGGGCGCCACGCTGCTGCTCTACACCGACGGGCTGGTCGAGTCCCGCCTGCGCGACGTGTGGACCGGCATAGAGCAGCTGCGGGAGCGCCTCGCCGTCACCGCGCAGCTCACCGGCCCCGACCATCCGCCGCCCCTGGAAGCCCTGTGCGACGAGGTGCTGGACATGCTCGGGCCGGGCGACCGGGACGACGACATCGCGCTGCTCGCCGCCCGCTTCGACGGCATCGCGCCCAGCGACGTGGCGTACTGGTTCCTGGAGCCCGACGACACCGCTCCGGGACGGGCCAGGCGGCTGGCCCGCCGCGCCCTCGGCCGCTGGGGCATGGAGGACCTGACCGACTCCGTGGAGCTGCTGGTCAGCGAGGTCGTCACCAACGCCGTGCGGTACGCCACCAAGCCGGTCACCCTGCGGCTGCTGCGCACGGACGTGCTGCGCTGCGAGGTCGGCGACGAGGTGCCCCAGTTGCCGCGGCTGCGGCAGGCGCGGGCCACCGACGAGGGCGGGCGCGGACTGTACCTGGTCAACCGGCTGGCCCGGCGCTGGGGAGCGACCCGGCTGAGCACCGGAAAGGTGGTCTGGTTCGAGCTGAACCGGGGCTGAGCCCGCGTTCACGTGGAAGGGCGCCCGGTGCTCGCCGGGCGCCCTTCCACGTACCTGCTTCCGCCGCCTGCGTCCCTACCGCTCCTGCCGGTCCCCGTCCGGGAAGAGCGGGTTCTCCGGATCCGTGGGCTCCCCGCCGGTGGGCGGTGCCTCCGACGACGGGCTGCCGGACGGCGACTCGGACACCGACTCCGACGGCGACTCGCTCACCGGCGGCTCGGACGTCGGGTCCTCCGTCTCCGGCTCCTCGCTCTCCGGCGGCTCGGGCGACTCCTGCTGGGACGGCGACTGGGACGGCGACTGGCTCGGCGACGGGGTGGTGCTCGGCTTCACCGCGTTGCCCTGCTTGGTCTCCAGGTCGAACTCGGTCACCTCGTCCATGACGCCGAAGGTGTACGCGGCCCAGATCTCCGCCGGGAAGCCACCGCCGTTGACGCGGTAGTCGACGCCGCCGGCCTTGTACATCGGGACCTGGGCGTGGGTCTTCGGGTCCTCGCCGAACAGGCCGACCGAGGTGACCAGCTCGGGCGTGTAGCCACTGAACCAGGCCGACTTGTTGTCGTCGGACGTGCCGGTCTTGCCGGCGACCGTCTGGCCGTCGCGCAGCGGGTTGTTCCGCACGGACGTCCTGGCCGTACCGTCGTCAACGACGCCGGTGAGCACGGAGGTCACCGTGTCGGCGGCCTCGCGGCTGATGACCTGCTCGCCGGTCGGCTCGGGGAACTCCACCGTGCGGTCCTTGTGCTCGACCGACTTCACGACGGCCGGGGTGACCTTCTTGCCGTGGTTTTCGAGGGTGGCGTAGACGCCGGCCATCTCCAGCGGGCTGGCGCCCATACTGCCCAGGGTCTGGGCGGGCACGGCCTGGTCGCCCTCGGTGTTCATTCCGAGGTCGCCGGCGACCTTCATGACCTGGTCCATGCCGACGTCGATGCCCATCTGCGCGAAGACGGAGTTGACGGACTTGTTCATCGCCTCCTGGACGGTGATGTCCCCGTAGCTCCTGTCGTCCTCGTTGGGCGGTGCGAAGCCGACCTCACGGCCACCGTCCACGACCGGGCGCTCGCTGGTGCCGTCGTAGATCGTGTTGGCCGTGATGGGCTCGCCGTCCTGGGTCTCGGCGTCCTGCTCGACGGCCGCGGCGAAGACCACCGGCTTGAAGGTGGAGGCGGGCTGGTAGTCGTCGCGGGTGGCGTTGTTCGTGTAGTGCTTCACGTAGTCCACGCCGCCGTACATCGCCACGACGCCGCCCGTCTTCGGGTCGACGGAGACCGCGCCGGCCTGGACGTCGGCGTCGACGTCGCGCTTCTCGGGGTCGAGCTTGCTGGTGAGCTTGGCCTTGACGGCCTTCTCCAGCTCCGCCTGCTTCTTCTTGTCGATGTTGAGAGTGACGGTGTAGCCACCGAGGTCCAGGAGGGCCTTGGCCTGCTCCATGTCCTCGGCCGCGCCCTGCTCGACGAGCTGCTTCTTGATCTCGTAGTCGGCCGCGGTCACCAGGTACCCGGTCTGGCCCTGCATTCCCGCTGCGGCCTTGGGCTCCTTCGGCACCGGGAACTTCATGCCCTGGCGTTCGGACTGGTTCAGCCAGTCCTCCTCGACCATGTTGTCCAGGACGTAGTTCCAGCGCTCCTGGACGAGCTTCTTGCCGGTGTCGCTGGCGATCGCCCAGTCGTACTGGTTCGGCGCCTGGAGCAGCGCCGCGAGGTACGCGCCCTGCTCGACCGTCAGGTCCTCGGCGTCGACGCGGTAGTAGGCCTGCGCCGCGGCCTGGATGCCGTAGGCGCCGCGGCCGTAGTAGCTGGTGTTGATGTAGCCGGCCAGGATGTAGTCCTTGGACTTCTCCCGGTCCAGCTTCAGGGAGATGACCAGCTCCTTGAGCTTGCGCGTGACCGTCTGTTCCTGGGACAGGTAGTAGTTCTTGACGTACTGCTGGGTGATGGTCGAGCCGCCCTGCGCACCCTTGCCGGAGAGCGTGTTGAGCAGGCCGCGCGCGGTGCCCTTGAGGTCGACGCCGGAGTCCTTGTAGAAGGTCTTGTTCTCGGCGGCCACGAAGGTGCGCTGGACCTCCTTGGGCACCCTGGCCAGGTCGACGATCTCGCGGTTGCGGTCGCCGGTGCGGGTCATGATGCTGCCGTCGCTGTACTTGTAGACGTTGCTCTGCAGCTCGGCCTCGGGGTTGCCCTCGGGGATGTCGATCACCATGTACAGCACGATGAAGGCGCCCATGCCGAGCAGGCAGAGGCCGAAGAACGTGCCGAGGATCTTTTTCCAGGTGAAGAACCTGCGTATGCCGCTCTTCTGGCCGGCCCCCGACGAACGGCGGGTTCTCGGCGCCGCGCGGCGGCCACCGCGCTGTCGCGCTCTTCTCTCATCCGCTCGTCCCATGGGTCCGATCCGCTCCGCTTCCTTCATCTGTGGGCACGCTCTGCTCAGGTGTCACACAGGTTCGTCGCTCAGGTCAGCTCAGAAAGCTAACACCGGGAGATAAGACAAACGCGTGCCGATCCGGCCTTGTACGGACGTGAGAATCAGCACCTGTTCCCTTGGAACCGACGTACGAGAGGGGTTAAGGGTTGCAGTTCGGGGGTAAAGTGCTATCACTTAGATAGGTCGATGATAGACAGACGGGCGCACTCGGGAGCGGCCCGGCGAGAACGGGGGACCCACCGTGTCCACACACGACGCACAGAAGACTCCGCAGGTCACGGCAGACGTACGGGCGGACGTACGGGCGGACGTACCGGAGATGCCGGTGCCACGGGTGCGCGAGACGCAGGCGCACAGCATCGGTGGCGGGATGGCGCTGCTGCTGGGCCTGGCGGGGCTGGTGGCCGGAGCCGGACTGATCGCGGCCGCCACCGCGGTCTCGTCGGCCGGGGGCAAGGCGGCGCTGATCGTCGCGGGGATCGTGATCGCCCTGGCCGCCTTCCTCGCGATGTGCGGGCTGAACATGGTGGCACCGGGCGAGGCCCGGGTGGTGCAGCTCTTCGGGCGGTACCGGGGGACGATCCGGCAGGACGGGCTGCGCTGGGTCAATCCGCTGACCACGCGCACCAAGATCTCGACGCGGGTGCGGAACCACGAGACGGCCGTCCTGAAGGTCAACGACGCCTACGGCAATCCCATCGAGCTGGCGGCCGTGGTGGTCTGGCGGGTGGAGGACACCGCGCAGGCCACCTTCGAGGTGGACGACTACGTCGAGTTCGTCTCCACCCAGACCGAGGCGGCCGTGCGGCACATCGCGATCGAGTACCCGTACGACGCCCACGAGGAGAACGGCCTCTCCCTGCGGGGCAACGCCGAGGAGATCACCGAGAAGCTCGCCGTCGAGCTGCACGCGCGCGTGGAGGCGGCCGGCGTGCAGATCGTCGAGTCCCGCTTCACGCACCTCGCGTACGCGCCGGAGATCGCCTCGGCCATGCTCCAGCGGCAGCAGGCCGGCGCGGTGGTCGCCGCGCGGCGGCAGATCGTGGACGGGGCGGTCGGCATGGTCGAGGCGGCGCTCGCCCGGATCAGCGAGCAGGGCATCGTGGAGCTGGACGACGAGCGCAAGGCGGCGATGGTGTCCAACCTGATGGTCGTGCTCTGCGGGGACCGCGCCGCCCAGCCGGTCCTGAACACCGGGACGCTCTACCAGTGACGGCCCGGTCCGAGGGCACGCCGCCCGAGCCGCCCGGGGAAGCCCCGCCCGAGGGGCCCGGCCCCGGCGGCCCGGCCGCCCCGAAGCGCAGGCCGCCGCAGCAGCGCAAGCAGGTGCTGCTGCGGCTGGACCCCCAGGTGTACGAGGCGCTGGCCCGGTGGGCGGGCGACGAGCTGCGCTCGGCCAACGCCCAGATCGAGTTCCTGCTCCGCCGGGCCCTGGCGGAGGCGGGCCGGCTGCCCGGCGACGCCGGACCGCTGCCCCGGCGGGGGCGCCCGCCGCGACGCCCTGGCCCGGGGTCCACGCCACCGCCACCGCCGTAGAGAAGTCGGCGAAGCCGCGTCACACCTGTCCCGAAGCCGCGTCACACCTGTCGCGAAGCCGCGTCACCGCACACTGCGGAGGCGCGGCTTCCGTCGTAGCGGAACCGTGACAAACGCCTCCGACCAGGGCTCCCGTACGCGCGGCCACGATCTCTGCACCGCGCGTATACATGGCGCGTATACACCGTGTGTAGAGTGCTCGGCATGTCCATCGGTCACACCCTCCTCGGGCTCCTGGAGTCCGGGCCGCGCCACGGTTACGACCTCAAGCGCGCCTTCGACGAGAAGTTCGGTCACGACCGGCCGCTCCACTACGGCCAGGTCTATTCCACGATGTCCCGCCTGCTGAAGAACGGCCTCGTCGTCGTCGACGGCATCGAGACCGGCGGCGGCCCCGAGCGGAAGCGGTACGCGATCACCGACGCGGGGATCACCGACGTACAGCGGTGGCTCGCCACGCCCGAGAAGCCCGAGCCGTACCTCCAGTCGACGCTCTACACGAAAGTCGTCCTCGCGCTGCTCACCCGGCGCGACGCCGCCGACGTCCTCGACACCCAGCGTTCGGAACACCTGCGCAGCATGCGCATCCTGACCGACCGCAAGCGCAAGGGCGACCTCGCGGACCAGCTGATCTGCGACCACGCCCTGTTCCATCTGGAGGCCGACCTGCGGTGGCTGGAACTCACCGCCGCGCGCCTCGACAAGCTCCGTGAGGCGGTGGCCCGATGACTCCTCCCGCAGGTTCGCTGCTCTCGGCCGAGCAGCTGCGCAAGGCCTACGGCCCGACCCTCGCCCTCGACGGCGCCGAGTTCTCCATCCACCCCGGCGAGGTCGTCGCCGTGATGGGACCCTCCGGGTCGGGCAAGTCGACGCTGCTGCACTGCCTCGCCGGAATCGTCACGCCCGACTCGGGCACGATCATGTACGGCGGGCGGGAGCTGTCCGCCATGGGCGACGCCGAGCGCAGTGCGCTGCGCCGCTCCGACTTCGGGTTCGTGTTCCAGTTCGGGCAGCTGGTGCCGGAGCTGACGTGCGTGGAGAACGTCGCCCTGCCGCTGCGGCTGAACGGCACCTCCCGCAAGGCGGCCGAGCGGGCCGCGCTGGCCTGGATGGAGCGGCTGGAGGTCGACGACCTGAGGAAGAAGCGGCCCGGTGAGGTCTCCGGCGGCCAGGGGCAGCGGGTCGCGGTGGCACGGTCGCTGGTCACCGACCCGCGTGTGCTCTTCGCCGACGAGCCGACCGGCGCGCTGGACTCCCTCAACGGCGAGCGCGTGATGGAACTCCTCACGGACGCCGCCCGCTCCACCAACGCCGCCGTCGTGCTGGTGACGCACGAGGCACGGGTGGCCGCCTATTCCGACCGCGAGATCGTCGTGCGGGACGGCAGGTCCCGGGACATGGAGCGGGTCGTATGAGCGCGCCCACGCGCGAGCGGCCGCCGAGCCTGTCCACCGGAGAGGTCCGGCGCGAGCGGGGCCGGGGCCGGGCAGCCGCCGCCGACCTGGCCATGGGGGTCCGCTTCGCCTTCACCGGCGGGCGCGAGGGGTGGACCCGGGCGGTGCTGACGGCGGTCGGCGTCGGGCTCGGCGTGGCGCTGCTGCTGCTGACGACGGCGATCCCCAACGCGCTCGACGTCCGGCACGAGCGGGAGGCCGCGCGCACCGACATCACCTTCACCGACGAGCAGCCGGCCAAGGCGGACGACACCCTCGTGGTCGCCAACGTCGGTACGGACTTCCGCGACGACACCGTCCGGGGCCGGGCCCTGGAACCCGAGGGGCCGCGGGCGCCGCTGCCGCCGGGGGTGGAGAGGTTCCCGGCGAAGGGCGAGATGGTGGTCTCGCCGGCGCTGAAGGAGCTGCTGGAGTCGGACTCCGGCGCGCTGCTGCGCGAGCGGCTGCCGGACCGGATCATCGGCACCATCGGGGAGGAGGGGCTGATCGGCTCGGCCGAACTCGCCTACTACCAGGGCGCCGAAGGGCTCGCGCCGCACATCGACGGCGGCCGGGTCGCCCGCATCGACGGGTACGGCAACCCGAACGCCACCTCCGAGCGGTCCGACCCGGTGCTGCTCCTGCTGATCCTCGTCGTCTTCGTGGTGCTGCTGATGCCGGTCGCGGTCTTCATCGCGGCGGCCGTGCGGTTCGGCGGGGAGCGGCGGGACCGGCGGCTGGCGGCGCTGCGGCTGGTGGGCTCCGACAGCGGGATGACCCGGCGGATCGCCGCCGGTGAGGCGCTGGCGGGGGCGGTGCTGGGGCTGGTCTTCGGTGCCGGGTTCTTCATGATCGGGCGGCAGCTCGCGGGAACCGCCGAGGTGTTCCGCATCAGCGTGTTCCCGAGTTACCTCAACCCCTCGCCGCTGCTCGCCCTGCTGGTCGCGGTGGCCGTGCCGGCGGCGGCGGTGCTGGTGACGCTGTTCGCGCTGCGCGGGGTCGTCATCGAGCCGCTCGGCGTGGTGCGCGCGGGCCGGCCGCCCCGGCGCCGGCTGTGGTGGCGGCTGCTGCTGCCGCTGGCCGGCCTGGTGATGCTCTACCCGATGATCGGCAACGGGCGGGACAACGGGGAATTCAACCAGTACCTGGTGACGGGCGGCGTCGTCCTGCTCCTGGTCGGCGTGACCGCGCTGCTGCCGTGGATCGTGGAGGCCGTCGTCGCCCGGCTCGGTGCCGGTGGCGTGGCCTGGCAGCTGGCCGTGCGCAGGCTGCAGCTGAGCAGCGGTACGGCGGCACGCATGGTCAACGGCATCGCGGTGGCCGTCGCGGGCGCGATCGCGCTGCAGATGCTCTTCGCGGGCGTGGAGGACGACTACACCCGGCCCACCGGGCAGGACGTGTCGTTGGCGCAGATGGAGGTGGCCCTGCCGGACGGGATGCCGGTGACGCGGGTGGCCGACAAGCTCCGTGACACCGAGGGCGTGAAGGCGGTCTACGGCTACTCCGAGGGCTACCTCGGCGACCGCGCCCTGGAACCGGAGGCGATGACGTCCGTGACGGTGGGCGACTGCGCCGCGCTGCGGGAGATGGCCGACCTGCCCTCGTGCACCGACGGGGACGTGTTCGCCGTCCGCGGCGCCGAGTGGGACACCGGAGTCGACATGGCGAAGCTGGCCGAGCCGGGACGGAAGCTGTACCTCGACCCGTCGTACGAGGGCAGCCCGAGGAGCCTGGAGATCCCCTGGACGGTGCCGCAGGGCGTGAAGGCGGCCGAGCCGCGCCGCGGTCTGCTGGCCGGGATCGACCGGGGCGGTTTCCTGATCACGCCGGAGGCGATGCCGGACACGCTGGTGCCGGCCCTGGCCGGGCACGCCTACCTCAGGCTGGACGAGTCGGTGCCGGACGTGCACGACCGGGTACGGAACACCACGGCGGCCGTCCACCCGCTGGCGGACGCCATGGTGTGGGCGGCGACGGAGCGCACCGGCCGGTTCGACGCCATCCGCACCGGTCTGTTCGTCGGGGCGGCGTGCGTGCTGGCGCTGATCGGGGCGAGCCTGCTCGTCTCACAGCTGGAGCAGCTCCGCGAGCGGAAGAAGCTCCTGTCGGCCCTGGTCGCCTTCGGCACCCGGCGCCGCACGCTGAGCCTGTCGGTGCTGTGGCAGACGGCCATCCCCATCGCGCTGGGCCTGCTGCTGGCCATGGTGGTGGGCCTGACGCTGGGCACGGTCCTGCTGAAGATGACGAACACCCCGGTCGGCGTCGACTGGACCGGCGTCCTCGCCATGACCGGCATCGGCGCGGCGGTCGTCCTGGTGGTGACCCTGCTGAGCCTGCCCCCACTGCTGCGGCTGATGCGACCGGAGGGGCTGCGCACGGAGTAGGGCCGGGCCCGGGGCGGGGCTTCCCGTCCGGGGCCGCCTGCCCGGGGTCGGCAGTCCGGGGGCGGGCAGTCCGGGGCGGAGGCTCCGAGGCTGACGGTCCGGGGCGCACGGCCCGAAACTGACGGTGGCGGGCGATCCGGGGCGGGCAGCCGGAGCCGGGCGCTCCCAGCCGTCCGCCCCGGGGCGGACGGCTGGGGCGCACGATCCGAATCGGACAACCCGAGGCGGGCCCTCGGGGCAGGCGCCCCGAGGCGGACGGCCCGATGCGCACGGCCCGGTGCGCACGGCCCGAGACGCACGACCCGAGGCAGGCGGTCGTAGGCGGACACCCTCGATCGCCCGACCCACATCGGACAGCCCGGAACACACAAACCCAGGCAGACAACCCGAAACCGACGACCCAGGACGCACGAACCGATACGAGCAACCCTGGGCAGGCAGCCCCACACACAACCCGACACACGACCCGCCCCAGGCGATCGCAGGCAGACACCCCCGATCGCCCGACCCACATCGGACAGCCCGGAACACACAAGCCCAGGCAGACAACCCGAAACCGACGACCCAGGACGCACGAACCGATACGAGCAACCCTGGGCAGGCAGCCCCACGCACACGACCCGAGACGCACGACCCGAGGCGGGCGGGGCCGGTTCAGGCCCCGAGTGTCCGCACCGGCAGGTCCGTCATCGCCTCCCGCAGCGCCGCCGCCAACTCCTCGTACTCCGCGGAGCGGGCCGCGCCCGTGCGCATGGCGAGGGCGATGCGGCGGGTGGGGGCCGGGTCGGCGAAGGAGCCGGTGAGGAGCTGGCTGGAACGGGAGGTCTCCACGCGGACCGCCGTGCGCGGCAGCAGCGTCACGCCCAGGCCTCCCGCCACCAGTTGCACCAGCGTCGCCAGCCCGGCGGCCGTCGTGGTCGCGGGGACGTCCGCGCGGCCGGCCTCCCGGCAGATGTCGAGCGCCTGGTCGCGCAGGCAGTGTCCCTCGTCGAGGAGCAGCAGGTGCAGCTCGCGCAGCACCGAGCGCTCGATGCCCTCTCGCCCGCCGAGCCGGTGGTCGAGCGGCGTGACGAGCACGAAGTCCTCGTCGAAGAGGGGGAGTTCCGTGACGCCGGGGACACCGAGCGGCACCGCCAGCAGGAGCAGGTCGAGGCGCCCGGTGGACAGCCCCTCCAGCAGGCTCGCCGTCTGTTCCTCGTGGACCTGGAGGTCCAGGTCCGGGTAGCGGCCCTGGACCAGGCGCAGCACGGTGGGCAGCAGGTACGGCGCGACGGTCGGGATGACGCCGAGCCGCAGCGCGCCGGTGAACGGCGCACGGACCGCCTCCGCCTCCTCCAGCAGCGCGCCCACCTCCGCCAGTACCGCCTTCGTCCGCACCGCGAGGCGTTCCCCCGCCGGAGAGAGCAGCACCTTGCGCGTCGTACGCTCCAGGAGGGTGACACCCAGTGCCTCCTCCAGGGCGGAGACGGCGCCCGAGAGCGCCGGCTGGCTCATGCCGATCGCGGCGGCGGCGTCGCGGAAGTGCAGATGCTCCGCGACCGCCGCGAAAGCCCGCAGCTGGGCGAGACTGGGCTGCCTCTTCCTGCCCGACATTAATAGCCACCTCCGATCAACTCGACCGAGTGTAGCTATTTCCGTAATCAATGCACGCTGTGCCAACATCAACACCGTCCAACCCATGGGAAACACTCGCAAAACGGGTGTTTTCTCGCTGCGTTTTTTGGAGAGCGTGTGCTCACTGTCGGTGACAAGTTCCCCGAGTTCGATCTGACTGCCTGTGTCTCGCTGGAGAAGGGCAAGGAGTTCGAGCAGATCAACCACAAGACCTACGAGGGCAAGTGGAAGGTCGTCTTCGCCTGGCCCAAGGACTTCACCTTCGTGTGCCCGACCGAGATCGCCGCCTTCGGCAAGCTGAACGACGAGTTCGCCGACCGTGACGCGCAGATCCTCGGCTTCTCCGGCGACTCCGAGTTCGTGCACCACGCCTGGCGCAAGGACCACCCGGACCTGACCGACCTGCCCTTCCCGATGATGGCCGACTCGAAGCACGAGCTCATGCGTGACCTCGGCATCGAGGGCGAGGACGGCTTCGC
Organism: Streptomyces sp. M92; assembly: GCF_028473745.1. Taxonomy (NCBI): domain Bacteria; kingdom Bacillati; phylum Actinomycetota; class Actinomycetes; order Kitasatosporales; family Streptomycetaceae; genus Streptomyces; species Streptomyces sp. M92. The sequence goes on along the minus strand of NZ_CP101137.1, from coordinate 2,923,361 downwards.
GCAGCGCGCGGTCTTCATCGTGGACCAGAACAACGAGATCCAGTTCACGATGGTCACCGCCGGCTCCGTCGGCCGTAACCCCAAGGAGGTCCTGCGGGTCCTCGACGCCCTGCAGACCGACGAGCTCTGCCCGTGCAACTGGAGCAAGGGCGACGAGACCCTGGACCCGGTCGCGCTGCTGTCGGGGGAGTGAGCTGACGTGTCCCTCGACTCCCTGAAGTCCGCCGTACCGGACTACGCCAAGGACCTGAAGCTCAACCTGGGCTCGGTCATCGGCAACTCCGACCTCCCGGCGCAGCAGCTGTGGGGCACCGTGCTGGCGACCGCCATCGCCTCGCGCTCCCCCATCGTCCTGCGCGAGCTGGAGCCGGAGGCGAAGGCGAACCTCACGCCCGAGGCGTACTCGGCCGCCAAGTCGGCCGCCGCCATCATGGCGATGAACAACGTCTTCTACCGCACCCGGCACCTGCTGTCGGACCACGAGTACGGCACCCTGCGCGCCGGACTGCGGATGAACGTCATCGGCAACCCGGGTGTCGACAAGGTCGACTTCGAGCTGTGGTCGTTCGCGGTGTCCGCCATCAACGGCTGCGGCATGTGCCTGGACTCGCACGAGCAGGTGCTCCGCAAGGCCGGTGTGGACCGCGAGACGATCCAGGAGGCGTTCAAGATCGCCGCCGTGGTCGAGGCCGTCGGCGCCACGCTGGACGCGGAGGCCGTGCTGGCCGCGCAGTAGTCCCCGTGCGGGCCGCCTCCCCCAGCGGGAGGCGGCCGCGCGCACGACGACGGGCCCCGCTCACCGAGTCGGTGAGCGGGGCCCGTCGCGTCGCCGCTAGCCGGGTGAGGCGCCCGCGGGCGGCCCGTCTCCCGTGTCCCTCGCCGTGTCGTTCGCCGTGTCCTTCGTCATGGTCCTCGACACGTCCTTCACCGGCGCTTCCGTGCCCGCGCCCGCCGCGGCCCCGGAGCCCCCGGACCCCCCCGACGTCGCCGGGGACGTGTGCGTGGACGTCGCGCCGTGCGGCTTCGGCGCCTGTCGTACCGCGGCCTCCCGGGAGTACGCCCGCAGATAGCCGACGACCGTGTTCGTCACCGCCACCAGCGGTACGGCGACCACCGCGCCGCCGATGCCGGCCACCATGCCGCCCGTGGCCACCGACAGCACCACCGCCAGCGGATGGACCCGCACCGCGCGCCCCAGGATGAACGGCTGGAGGATGTGCCCCTCGATCTGCTGCACCGCCAGCACCACGACGAGCGTCATGACGGCCGCGAACACGCCCTGCGTCACCAGCGCCACGACCACCGCGAGCGCTCCCGAGATCACCGCGCCGACCAGCGGGATGAAGGCGAACAGGAAGATGAACACGGCCAGCGGGACGGCCATCGGCACGTCCAGGAAGTAGATGCCGAGACCGATGAAGATGGCGTCGATCAGCGCCACGATCACCGTGCCGCGCACGTACGCGGTCAGCGTCCGCCACGCGCGCGGGCCGGCACCGGCCACGCCCGGCCGGGCCGCCGCCGGCACCAGCTTCAGCGTCCACTGCCAGATGCGCTTGCCGTCGTAGAGCAGGAAGAGCGTCGAGAACGCGGCCAGCAGGATGCCGGTGAGCGCCTCGACGACGACCGTGACGCCCTCCAGACCGGCGGACGTTATCTGGTCGGTGTTGGCGCCGACCGCCTCGCGCAGGTTCTTGGCGATCTCGTTGATCTGCTTGTCGGTGACGTGGAAGGGGCTGTTCAGCAGCCAGTTGCGCAGCTCGTCGATGCCGTCCTGGACCTGGTCGGAGAGGTTGTCGATGTTCTCCATGACCTGCCAGGTCACGAACCAGCCGATCAGCCCCATCACCACGAACCCGAGGATCGCGGTGAGCGCGGTGGCCGGCCCCCGCGGCACCCCGAGCCGCCGCAGCCGTGCCACGGTCGGCTGGAGCAGCGCCGTGATCAGCAGCGCGGCCACGAACGCCAGCACCACCAGCTGGACCGCGCTGATCACCCGCATCAGCACCCACACGGTCCCCGCCAGGACCAACAGCCGCCACCCGGCCTCCGCCGCGACCCGTACGCCCCAGGGGACGGCCTGCGCGGGATCGGGACGGCTCTGGGCCACGAGCTGGTGCTGCGGTGCGGTGGCGTGCTCCGGGGACGGGTCCTGCCGCGACGTCGGCGCGTGGTGGGCGGCCGGTGACGGTTCGCCGTCGGGGCCCTCTCCCCGCGCCTCCTCGCGGCGCTGCTCCAACCGCTCGCTCATCTGCGTCAGTCCGGCGCCGAGCCGGCCGAGCCACCCTGGCACTCGCGACATGATCCGTCCTCTTCCCCCGTCTTTCCCCACCACTCCCCCCTGGAGTCGTTTCGGTCCGACCGTACCTCGCGGGCACGCGAAAGCCCCTCACCGAAGGACGGTGAGGGGCTTCGCGAGGTTGAGCGACGGGGCAACCGGTCTGTGCCGGGCGGTGCCGGACGGAACCGGACGGAACCGGGCGGGACTCAGTACCAGTGGTTGGCCTGCCAGAAGGCCCAGGCGTCGCACGGGCTGCCGTAGCGGTTGTCCATGTAGTTGAGGCCCCACTTGATCTGGGTGGCCGGGTTGGTCCGCCAGTCGGCGCCCGCCGAGGCGTACTTGCCGGCCGGGAGGGCCTGGAAGAGGCCGTAGGCACCGGAGGAGGGGTTGACGGCCTTGTAGTTCCAGCTGGACTCGTGGTCCACGATGTTGCTGAAGCACTGCCACTGGCCGCTCGGCACCATCTGACGGGCCATCGCCTGGATCTGGCTGATGCTGTAGGAGCTCTGGACGGAGAAGCTGGTGGCCTCGCGCTGGGCGTCGCGGCTGGCCGCTTCCTTCTCCGCCTCGCGCTTCTTGGCCTCCTCGGCCGCCTTCTTGGCCTTCTCCTGCTTGGCCACGGCGGTCTCGGCGGCTGCCTTGCGGGCCGCTTCCTCCGCGTCCTTCTTGGCGCTCGCGTCCGCGGCGATGGCCTGCACGTCGGCCTGCTGCGTCAGTGACGCGGTCTGCACCTGCGCCTGCTCGCCCATGGGGATGTCCGCAAGCAGCGTCGTGCCGGCTGCGGTGGCTTCCGCGTCGTTGTTCTGCGCGGTGCTGCCCGAGGCAACGCCGACGACACTTCCGACAGCGGTGACCGCCGTGGCCGAGGCCACTGCGAATCCCCGGACCGAGATCCGGCTCACACGGTTTCCTTCCAGCATCGCCCGCTTCGGTGACCCTCGCGGACGCAATCGTGCCCCTGACACTGGCCTCCCCAACTACGGGTCACGGGAGGCACGGGCCCGGTGGACAACTCCCCGTGGAGGGAGCGCCGCGTGGTGCTCGGGCGGCATACGACGCTGCTATGGAGTTGAGACTGGTGCTTCTGTCGTGCTGCCGTACCGCTGGGGATACAGCTGTGTCGTATGCGGGGCCTGACAGGAACGAGACTCTGCCGTAACCCGACGGGGTGAGGCAATTCTGTGTTGCGTGTGAAAGCTCACATCTCGTTTGGCCCAGGGGATTCTCGGAAAGCCACACACGCCGAGGCGCCGCCCGGCTAGGCTCTTCGCCTTCCGGACGGCGCCCACGTCACGCGTCATGCCTCAGATGTGGCCGTCCTCCAGCATTTCGGTCACGAGTGCCGCGATCTGCGACCGCTCGGACCGGGTCAGGGTGACGTGCGCGAAGAGCGGATGCCCCTTCAGCTTCTCGACGACGGCGACGACACCGTCGTACCGCCCCACCCGCAGGTTGTCCCGCTGTGCGACGTCGTGGGTCAGCACGACCCGCGAGTTGGCCCCGACGCGGGAGAGCACGGTCAGCAGGACGTTCCGCTCCAGCGACTGGGCCTCGTCCACGATCACGAACGCGTCGTGCAGCGAGCGCCCCCGGATGTGGGTGAGCGGCAACACCTCCAGCATCCCGCGCGCGGTCACCTCCTCGATGACCTCCCGGCTGGTGACCGCCGACAGCGTGTCGAAGACCGCCTGCGCCCAGGGGCTCATCTTCTCGGCCTCGGAGCCGGGCAGGTAGCCGAGTTCCTGCCCGCCCACCGCGTACAGCGGCCGGAAGACCATCACCTTCTGGTGCTGCCGCCGCTCAAGCACCGCCTCCAGCCCCGCGCACAGCGCCAGCGCCGACTTGCCGGTGCCGGCCCGGCCGCCCATCGACACGATCCCGACGTCCGGATCGAGGAGCAGGTCGAGCGCGATCCGCTGCTCGGCGCTGCGGCCCTTGATGCCGAACGCCTCGCGGTCGCCGCGCACCACGCGGACGCTGCCGTCGGGCGTGACCCGGCCGAGGGCCTTGCCGCGCTCCGACTGGATGGTCAGCCCGGTGTGCACGGGCAGCTCGGCGGCCTCGGGGACGTAGACCCGCCCCTCCTCGAAGAGGATGTCCACCTGCTCGCCGGGCAGCGTCAGTTCGGACATGCCGGTCCAGCCGGAGGCGTCCGTGATGGCGAGCTCGGCGCGGTACTCCTCGGCGAGCAGGCCGACGGAGGACGCCTTGATCCTCAGGGGGAGGTCCTTGGACACGACGGTGACGTCGTATCCCTCCGCCTGGAGGTTTCGGGCGACCGCGAGGATGCGGGAGTCGTTGTCCCCCAGGCGGTAGCCGGTGGGCAGCACGCTGGGGTCCGAGTGGTTGAGCTCGACACGGACGGTCCCGCCGAGATCACCGATCGGGATGGGGGCGTCGAGGCGACCGTGCCGCACCCGGAACTCGTCGAGCAGGCGCAGGGCCTGCCGGGCGAAGTAACCGAGTTCGGGATGGTGCCGCTTGGCCTCCAGCTCCGTCACCACGACGATGGGGAGCACGACCTCGTGCTCGTCGAAGCGGTTCAGGGCGTTCGGGTCGGCCAGCAGGACGCTGGTGTCGAGTACGTAGGTGCGCCTGTCTGGCTTGTGGCGCTTTGCGCTGGTCACCACGGAAGGACGTACCCCCTCGGATGAGGTCGGGGAGCGACGGAGTGGACGCTGGGCCGGGAGAGCGGGAACGAACCGGCCGGCCGACGGCCGCCCTGCACTGACGAGTCGGCCGGTCGACGGCCGCCCCGGACGGGCGCGGGCCGCGAACCGGCCCTCCGCCGCGTCTTCCGTGCCGTGACCGCACGGTGGGGCTGGTGCAAAGGGCCTCCCGGGCGGACGGCTCCGTGCCGTCCGCTGAGATACGACACCCGTGGTTCGGGCGTCGACCTGCTTGGTTTATGCCCTCGAACAAGCGCCGCCATGCCCCGGCACAGGACGACGCACCGGTGAACTCCTCATGACGCGCGCCCCTCGGGCGTCCGCCGGGCGACCCCGCCGGGAGACCCCGCCGAATGCGGGCAGAAAAAACGGGCCGGTCCGTGGGGGGGGGGAGACGGACCGGCCCGAGGGGGGGTTTCCACCATAACCCTTCGTAAGGGATGTCGTGTGCATCGGCATGCCACAACTACTCTCCGAAATCGCCCGGCAACGCCCGGGTAGGCATGGAAGCACTCATTCCGCCGTGAATCATGGCCGGAACAGAGCGGACGGGAGACAGAAAACCGCGCCCCGGCGCACCGGAGGGGCGACCTGGCAACGCCCCGCGCACACCGGCGCCCGCACGGCGGACCGCCCGCGCTTCCCCCCACCGGGTGACCTCACCGGCGAACCCTCGCTTGACCAGGCACCGCGCAGCCCCCTCCACTGCGCGGTGCCACACGCGCAGCTTTGCTCACGCGAACTACCTGGCACCGAACTTACGTGATCGGACCGGGCAGATTCGACGCGGTAAGGGCAACGATGAATAACGATGTGGAAACCCCGTGAGGATCGCCGGAGGATTCCGCACCCTCCCTCCAGGCACAGAATATTCACGGATATTTGCGAAGGTGCGCCATGTATGCCCAGAAGATCCCGCACAACCCCGCCCCCGCGGAAGCCACCGCCGATTCCGTCGAGGCCGCTCACTGGCCTACCGCTCCCCTGACGCTGCCTCATGACGAAGAGGGCGGCGATCGCTTGGGAGGCAGCGGGCGCACGATGCCTCGAACGGCAGTTCCTCGCCAACTCCGCCCGAACGGGCGCGCCGGTCGCCGAAGCGGCCGGCGCGCTGCCCGGCGTCCACACCCGGGTCCCCTCCGCGGCGGAGTCGTGGGTCGGCATCCGGGTCGACGGCCCGCCCCTGACGGACGTACGGACCATCGGCGACGCCGGGGACTCCCCGTCGCTCCTCTCCGTCGCTCCTCCCCGTCGCTCCTCCCCGTGGCTCCCTACTGCCGCGGCTTCCGGACCTCGAAGAGGTGCCGTGCGCTGTGGGCCACGAAGGGCCCCTCCGCCTCGATGCGCTCGTGCATCTCCAGCAGCCGGTCCCGGTAGGCCTCGACGGTGAACCCCGGGACCATCCACACGACCTTGCGCAGGAAGTGGACGACGGCCCCGACGTCATGGAACTCCATCCGCAACCGCTCCACCCGCAGATCGACGACCTCCAGCCCGGCCCCCTCGGCGCCGGCCCGTTCGCGGTCAGGGTGGCGATGGTTCCGGTTCTCCTCCGGCTGCGGCCCGAGAAAGAACTCGATGACCTCGAACACGCTGGCCGGACCGACGTGCTGGGCGAAGTACGTACCGCCGGGCGCGAGGACCCGGGCGATCTCCGACCAGTGCGGCACGACGGGATGCCGGCTCACGACGAGGTCGAAAGCCCCGTCGGCGAAGGGGAAGGGCTCGTCGTCGGGCGAGGCGACCACGGGGACGCCGCGGGGGCGGAGCAGTTCGGTGGCCTTCGCGACGTTGGGCGGCCACCCTTCGGTGGCGACGAGGAGGCCGGGCCGCGCGGGCGCCGCTGCCCCGAGGGCGAAGTCCAGCACCTCCCCTCCCCCGGTCTGCACGTCCAGCACGGCACCGGCCCCGGCGAGCCGCCCGCCCATGGCACGGGCGTACCCCCAGGAAGGCCGCGCCTCGGTGGCCCGCCCCTCGAACCAGGAGAAGTCCCACCCTTCGGTGGGGACGGCGGCGCCTTCGGTCACGAGGTCGTCGAAGGCGCGGGAGGCTGGGGGTGCCATGGGGGTCCTATCGGTGTGTCGGTGCGAGCGGGGAACGGCCGAGGGGAGGAGAGGGGAGGGGAGGGCGACGATGTCTACGCCACCAAGGGGCGGACCTCTTCGGCGGCGAACCGTACGAAGCCCTCCGGGTCCGGCTCGTCGCCCGTCGGCTGGAGAATCACGGAGTCCGCGCCAGCCTCGGCCAACCGCCGTACGGCCGCGGCAACGGCCTCCGCGTCCCCGGCCACACCAAGCCCCGGAACCCCGTCGTCCCCCTCGGCGACCAGCTCGGCCCGCAACCGCTCGTGGGCGCCGGCCCCGGTGGCGGCGAGTAGATAGACGACCACCTTGTGCGCCTGTGTCCGCCCGGCCGCCGCACGCCCCTCGTCGATCAGCCGCCGGGCCCGGCGTACGCCGTCCGGCGGGGTCGACGCGGTGAGAACGGTCCCGTCGGCGGCCTCACCGGCCAGCCGCAGCGAACGGGGGCCGGTGGCCCCGGCGAGTACCTCGACGCCCTCTCCCGGCGGCCAGTCCAGCGCCACGCCGTCGAGCCGGACGTACCGCCCCTCGGTCGTCACCCGCTCCCCCGCCAACAGGGCCCGCAGGGCGAGAAGATGCTCCCTCAGCAAGGTGACGGGCGACTCCACCCGCGCCCCGACCTGCCCCATCCAGTCCTGTACACCGTGGCCGACGCCGAGGATCGCGCGGCCGGGGAACATCCGGTGCAGAGTGGCAGCCTCCATCGCGGTGATCGCCACGTTCCGCAGGGGCACGGGCAACAGCCCGACCCCGACCCGCACCCTCTCGGTCCACGCGAGCGCGGCGGCGGCGGTGGAGATCCCACCCTCACGGAAACAGTCCTCCCAGAGCCACAACTCCTCCAGCCCCGCCTCGTCGGCGACACGAGCGACGGCACGCAGCCGCTCGGGGGCAAGCTGGGGGCGGAACACGGCGCCGAGGGCGGTCGTCTTGGGCGTCATGGGAGGCATGGGGGTCATGGAGGTCTTCCTACCTGCGCCTCCGGCGGGGGACAACCGCTTTACGGGGCGTTCCCCAAGGGCTTCTCGAAACGGACCGTCTCCACCACTTGGCGCAGGATCGCCCGGTACTCCTCCCTCCGGGCGGTGGCTGTGGTGCTGAGGGTGAGGACGGCGAGGCGGGTGCAGTCGGGGTGGGGGAGGTGGGCGTGGATCTGGAGGAGGGGAAGCGGCGGGAGGCCACTTCCTTCGGCACATTTCAGCGTGGTCTCGCTCAGAACACCCGGCCCGCATGGCAGTTCGAGGAGGGTGACATGTGTGCGCCCCTTATCCGACGTGACCACCCGCGCCGCTGTGACACCGCGCGGAGCCACGCTCGATTCACGCCATGAGATGGTGAAGAGGGAGAGCAGCGGGGAACCCGCCTTGGTTGAATCGACGTCGTCGAGATGCAAGCCCAGCGAGCAAAAGACGGTGCCTGCTTCGCATAGGGCTGCCAACATCTGCTGTCCCGCCGCGAACTGCGCGATGAACCGTTGGCGCTCTGCGCCATCCGACATCGATTCGAGCAAGGGAGCGACAGTCTCTTGCATCATCACGGCGGCAGACGAATCAGGCTCGGCAAGCAGGACGTCCAATGGCAGTGCCATGAAACCGGCTGGTTCGGCAAACCACAGCTCTGCGCAGAGGTCTTCGACGGACTCGTGAAGGACGATTGGCGGGGTGCTCACGGCAACCTTCTCTCCGCGGTGCGAGGAGCGACCGGGCGTACGCCCGCGCGTCGGCCCCGCTCGATGTCATCTGCCGTCGCGCACCAGTCACTGAACCGCTGACCACTCCGCTCACCGATTCGCTGCTCGACAATGTGCAGGCGTCGCGGTGTGGTGCCCTTCCCAGCGGGAGCAGCCACAACCCCAACGAAACGACAGTCACCGGCAAACCAAACAGTTTCGATTTCCGCCTTCGAGCGAGAGTTCGCATGAGGAACCATGCGTCTGACCCACCACCGAGTGCGGAGGTGTGTCGAGAAAACCATGGGAAGCCACTGATCCTCACGCGCCGGATTGGGGAACTCAAACCATCCGAATTGACTACCCTCCACCTCTGGTCGATCGATAATACCCCGCGGCACGTCACACATGATTCGCCAGGAGTACGTACGAAGAATTCGCCGCATCATCAACGCTTCGAGGACGTTCTTCACCTGGGCGGCCACTCGATAAGGACCATAGATAAAGTACGGCATGAAAACCCACACCACCCATTGAGGCGTGTAGGTAGAGATACTCAGTAGCAGAATCCAACAGGCTGCCCAACCTGAAGCTGCGAGGACACTACTCATGACGTGCCAGGCCCAGAACCGTCGCGTCGGAGGGTGGTCCCAAGCAGAAGGGTAGAGGGCAGCGTGCACAGTTTGGTTCTCCACTCAATGACCTCAGAAGACGTGTCGGACCAGACCAATGATCCCGCCGCTATCGAGGATGAGACGAGATCCGTCGATTCCCGCGACAGTGCCACTCTTGATACCGTCTTCCTCTGCATCAAGCGCCTTGCCGTACAACCCAAAACCGCCAGTGACTACGCCGGTCACAGCCGACGTCGCGACTACGGCGTTTGCCGCCTTAGCAGGATCACTGAACCCACTTACGGCTCGCGCAACGAGCGGATTTCCCAGTCCAGCAATGTGTCTCGCCTCCTCAAAGGACTCCGATCCGTAAGTGGCCGCCTTCTGCCAGAACCCGATCGACTGACTGCCCGTCCGGACGGTGCGAGTAGCCTTGATGCTGCCGTTCAGCACCGCCCCCAGCCCTGGCAACGCGCCCACAGAATCCGCCCCCACGGAGACAGCGTTGCTCCAGAAGTCGGCATCGAACTCTCCCTTAGTGAAACCATCCAGGAGCGAAGCTCGGATCTCCGGATCGCTCAACCGAAGAACAAGTGCTGTGATGCTCAACCCCGAAGCCGTGAGCATCAGCGCCGCTGCGGTCGCCAGGCCCCACCCCAGTGGTCCCGACAAGAGAAGAGCCACCACACCGATAAGTCCCGCCGTGAAGCTCAGGATGTCCGGCAGGTTGTCGCCCAGCCAGTCCAGTGCCTCGTCGAACCACCCAGGCTCCTGTGGCGCCAGCTTCTCCGTGGCGTCGCGGATCTTGCCGGCCCGGTACCCGGCCTTCTCCTCGTGCTCTTCGGCCAGACTCTTCGCCTTGCCGATGATCTTCCGAAGTTCGGCCTCGGCGTCGTCCAGGTCACCGTTCGCGCGTGTCAGCGCCTTCTGCGCGGCCTCACGGTCGGCACCCCCCGCTTTGAGGTCGGGGTCCTCACCCGCCTCGTCCGCCAGCCCCCGTGCACGGTCGACCGCGGCCCGGGCTTCCTTCGCGTCCTCCTCCAGCCTCTTGGCACGCCGCTGGAAGTCGTCGAGTTCGCCCTCCCACCGGCTCAGCTGCGTGGCAGCCTTGCGGATGGAGTGTGCCGCGTTCTTGAGGTTGAGCGGCAGTGGGCCGCCCTCGAGCTGCTCGCGGAAGGCGACCGCGGCATCGCCCTTCCAGTAGCTGCCGTCCAGCAGCTTGGTGACCGTGTCGTAGGTGTCCTGAAGGACCTTGGCGCAACCGCTGAGCTTCTTCTGCAAACCCCGCACGGTCTCCGTGTCGCCCGGTACGGGGTTGAAGCCGAGGTGCGGGTAGTCGGGGTTGGGGATGCGCGGGGCCGACTTGAGGCCCTGCGGCTTGCCCAGATCGGCTCGGGAACGCGGGTCCAGGGCGGCCCCGTCCTGGTCCTGCCCGGCGATGGCGGTCACTTCTTGCCGCCGCCCTCGGCCTCGCGCGACTTCCGCACCGCCTCCTCGAGCGCCTTGTCGACCTCGAGGTAGCTGTCCTTGCTCTTGCCGATGATGTCGGCGAGATCCTCCGTCTGCTTGCCGATCTCCTCCGACCCGTACTTCCAGTCCTCCTGGAAGGCCTCGCACGCCGAGTCGAGATCGTCGGTGCCGAGGCCGGTGATGCTCGCGTCCGACAGCGCTTTGCGGACCCCCTTGAGCGATGTCGACGAATTCCTCAGCGACTTCATGAAGCGCCCGAGCTCGTCACCGTCAACGGCAAGCCGCCCCGCCATGTGTCCGCTCCCTCTCCGGTCCATCTACACCGAAGAGGGGAACGACAGCATCCGGTTTTCGTGGCGTGCGCAGGGGCGCTTACGCACAGAGGGCTGGCGCCGACGTCAGCGGTTGACGGCCTGGATCTCCTGGACGACGACGTCCTGGGTGGCACCGAACGTGCCGTCGGGAAGGTCGCCGCCCGCGCCGCCGCTACCGGTCCAGTGGATCTCCCAGGTGACCGTCGCCTCGAGCGGGAACGAGCCGTCACCCGAGGACCGGAGGTACTTCACTCCGCACGGCGGTGTGTCATTCGCCCTGCCCTTCTCGTACGGCTCACCGATACGGCCATCATGGATCTGGCAGACACCCGAGGCCGGGTAAACCTCCGCGTCCGGGGTGCCCGGCTCGATCTCCAGCGAGACCGGCTCTGCCGTAGCCGTCGCCTCGACACCGATCTCTTCCACGGACGCGGTGACGGAGACCGGCTTGAACTCGGCACCGTCGAGCCATGCCCATGTCGGAAGGTTCACTTTGGTTGCTTCCTCGGGGGCCAGCGTCACCTCCGTGCCGGGGACACGGATCTCCGCGTAGGCGAGTTCCGCGAGGACCTCGGGTGTCACCGCATTCTCGATGTCGGCGGGAGGGGCGTCACCCGTGTCCACCCAGAAGTAGTCCTTGTCGCAAGAGTCCCAGCCTGGTGGGTAGTTCTTGTTGACGTACGAGCCCCACCAGTAGCCTTCGCCGGTCTTGTCCTTGTTGAAGCCCTTTTCCTCGTCGCCGGCGTTGTACTTCTCCCGCTGCTCGGCGTCCCACTGGTACCCCGTGGAGCCGGCTTCCCAGATGGGCTCCAGGTACTTCTGCAACTGTTCCGGGGTGTACTTGGGGGCGTACCAACAGGGAGGTGGGCTCCAGGACGTGGATGACGTCAAGGACCCGGCGGAGTCTCCGCTGCCGTTCTTCGAGTGATCGAATACAACGCCACCAACGGTCACAGACACCGTGCCGTCGTCGCTCGCATCCGCACGCTGTTCTGTGCCCGAGTTCTGCGTATTTCCGTCCAAGATGTCATCGGCGCGTGCCGTGCCAGGGCATACAAGAAGTGACAAGCAAGCGCCGACCAAGACGGCAACCGGCAGCCCGTTCACCGCACGTGTCAGGGTTGGCACTTGGGACTCCCGCTCTGCGACGTGATCTTCTGGATCTCCCACACACCTTCGCTGTTCTTCTTCAGCGACGTGTGGTAGATGACATAACTCTTCTCAGTCACCTCGGTCTTTCGAACCTTGTTGGTTTTGAGGTACTTCACGTACGCCTTCCCTTGATCCTCACAGTAAGTGAAGGAAGCAGTTCCGTATTTGTCTACGGCTACTTCGGGAGCGTAAAATCGATACTTTCCGGTGATGCCGGCCTTCTGATCAACGTAGTTCTGAATGAACTCCTGTGTACCGGCAGCGGCCTCACCCTCGTAGTAGTAGAGATACGCCTCGTCGAGAGCGTCCTGGTTGGTGATCGCCAGGTCCACCGCCTTGATCGATTCCTTCGTATCTGCAAGTACAGCGTCCTTTTCCTTGTCGCCCGTCTTAGGCCACTCAAAGGTGTAGGAGAGATCGGAGGGCAACTCGATCTTGGGGCGATCGGTCTGCTGTGCCCCCGTCTCGGCCGGGGCAGCCGACGGCGTGGAACTGCCCGTGTCCGCTCCCGCGATCTTGTCATTGTCGCCGGAGGCGCTGTCGTCGCTTCCGCACGCGGACAGCGTCAGCGCCGCTGCGGCGGTCAGCGTGAACGCTGTGAGGAGGGTGGGGTGGCGGCGATTCACGGTCGACTCCTGGTGGGACGTGGCTTCTCTCGAGCGAAGCCACGCTATCCAGGGGGATCGGGCGGCACCAGGGTGGTGCCTGTCTCCCCACGGGGTTCACGGGACTCAATCAGCCTTACGTGTGGCCTTTTGAGCAGCAACGGTTGCGTAACGCGTGAGCGTTGCCGCAAAGGAGCCACGTGGTCGGGTCGTGACCGATACGTTCGGTCGGTTGGTCGGCCGGCCGGCCGACCGGGGTAACCAGCTGTGGGGTACGGGAGGAGTTCGGTATGGGGCGGCGGTGGCGGGACGGGGCGGCAGAGTTGGTGGTGGGCGGGGAGACCGGGGGCAGCGGTGTCCGCGTCCCGTTGGAGATCGCCGGGTCGTACCGTGCCCGTAGGCGAGGGCTGTTGGGGCGCGGCTCGCTCGACGGGGCGATGCTCCTGTCTCCCGCCAACAGCATCCACACCTTCCGGATGCGGATGCCCATCGACGTCGCCTACCTCGACCGGCGACTGGTCGTTATCGCGGTGCGCACCATGCGGCCGGGCAGGCTCGGGCTTCCCCGGGTGCGTTCCCGGCATGTTCTGGAGGCGGAGGCCGGGGTGATGGCCGGGTGGGGTATCCGGGTCGGCGTGCGGGTGGGAGTAGAGATCGCGGGGGCCGGCGAAGCACACGCGGAGGCTGGTGCGGGGGGCGGGTGAGGCGGTGGGGTCGGACGTGTGAGCACGCCCGGAGACAACCGCGCCCTCACGGCCAGACGGTGGCCCGCGCCGCGAAGACTTCCCGCGCGCTCTCCACTGGCAGGACGCAGACCAGGTGGCCGCCCGGTACACGCAGGACGCGGCACTCCTCCCACTGCGAGACCTGCTCCGCGCCCAGGGCGGTCAGACGCGCGGTCTCGGCGTCGGGATCGTCGGTCTCGATGTCCAGGTGGATACGCGGTACGTCGTCGACTGCCTGCACCGCGGTGACCAGCCCGGGCAGTGCCTGGTGAAGCGTGGTGAACTGCGGTTGTGGAGGGAAAGGGGCGGCCTCCACGCCGGGGGCCCCTGCCCAGAACCGCGCCGCCCGCGCGGCCTCCGCTTCCGGCGCGTCGATCAGAAGGGCGTACACACGGCTTCGGTGCATGCTTTGCCTCTCTCCATATGACGGGTCGTGTCACGGGCGCGGGCGCATCAAGCGCAGGTCCTCGCCCCAGTCGTCCAGGACCGGCCCATGACCTGCCTCTCGTGCCACCGCCTCGACCTGGCCGAACAGACGTCGTTGCAGGTCCGTGTCGCTGTCTGCCGCGATTCGGCCGATCGTGGCCAGAAGTCCGGCGGCGTCCCAGCGCGGTAGCGGGAACCTTTCGAGTTCCCAGGTCAGGTACTTGTTGTACGGGCGGGGGCGACGGTAGAGGGCGAACAGGAACTCCAGCAGGAAGCCGCTGCTGTCGGCCGCGTCGAGGTGGGCGGCGAGCAGGTGGCCGTCCCGGGCGTTCTTCACCGACCGGTAGTGCGAGTTCGCGTAGGCGTCGAGCCAGCCGGTGGCTGCACGGGACGCCTCACCGGCTTCCAGGTGGCCCTTCGCGGCGACGATCGACGCGATCTCACCGTCCAGCCGGTCGAGCAGGACTCGGCCCCGAGCGATTCCGTAGCGTTCCAGGCCGTCGAGCCGTCGGAAACCCTCCACCGTCACGACGACGAGATCCAGATCGGCGGTACGGCAGTCCGCGAAGCCTTCGAGGGCGGCTTCCCGTTCGTCGGAGACGATGGCGTACACGTCGTGGTCGGAGTGCTGGGTGGCCGTGCCGTCGTGTGCGTGGGAGCCCTTGAGGACGAGGCCCAGGACGGTGGGGGCCGTGGAGGCGTGCGCCAACAACGCGTCGTAGGTGGGGAGGGTTCGTGGAGTGGGGGCCGTGTTCTCCGGAAGGTTCGGCACCTCCGGGACGCTATCCGCTTCGGTCGGTCGCGGCAGCTCGTTTTCGGCGTCAGGGAGTGACCACGTGCAGGAGTGCCGTGCCGTCCGGGCCGGTCGATGCCTGGATGACGACCGCACCGGGCCGAGCGCTCGGTCGGGTACCGCTCATACCGCCGCAGGAGGTGCCGCTGCCGTTCTCCCGAAGCGCGGTGACGCAGCCCTGACCTGCGCCGGTCGTGCCACCCTTCGTCTGGCCGTTGCCCGACTTCACCTCGTACTCGATCTTCTCCTGGCCGACCTCGGCGATGGACAGCGCCACCGTGCCGCCTGGTGCCTGGAAGCGGACGGTCGCGGGCCTGGTCACCGCGACCTCGCAGTTCCCGTCGGCGCAGGCGCCGATGTCCGCTCCGTCCGCCGCCGAGATGGAGGGTCCGGGCGCTTCGGTGCGTGGCTGCGGGGTCGCCGGGGACGCCGGGGACGCCGGGGACGCCGGGGACGCCGGTGAATCGTCGGCCGGGTGGGAACTGCCGCACGCGGTCAGGCTCAGGGTGGCCGTCAGCGCCGCGAGGAGGGTGGCAAGGGTCGGCCGGTGCCGTTCGCCGTTTCGGGTGGTCCTGTTCGGCATCGCTCTCCGTCAGTCCTCCGTGCGCGGGAAGGAGACTTCCACCCTGCGGTTCTTCTTGCGGCCGGCTTCGGTGGAGTTGTCGGCGATGGGGTACTGCTCGCCGTAGCCGCGGACCTCGTAGGTGATGCCGGCGTCGTTCAGGGTCTCGGTGAGGATGTCGTGTACGGCGTTGGCCCGCTTCTTGGAGAGTACGTCGCCGTGTGCCGAGGAGCCGAGGTTGTCGGTGAAGCCGAAGACGCGGATGCGGGTGGCGTTCTGGGTCTTGATCTCCTCGGCGATACCGGTGATCCGGGACTTGGCCTCGGCGCCGAGCTTCGCGCTGTCCTTGCCGAACAGCACCTCTGCCTGTAGCGCGAAGGTCACGCTGGTGTTGGTGTCCTCGCGACGCTCGTCGCCGCTCTGGTCCTCGACGACCGACTTGATGTCCAGCACCTTCGCCTGCGCGAGCGTGGCGCCGTCGGGGAGTTTGAGGTCCGGGTCGGCGGGGTCGACCTTTACGGGGGCGGCTGCGGAGGGGTCGGTGCCTGGGGGGTCGTTCGGGTCGTCGTCGGCGGCGTGGGCCGACGTTGTTCCCACGATGCCCGTTGCGATGAATAGGGAGGCAGTGACGAGCACTGTCAGGCGGTTGTGGGTCATCGGTGGCCTCACCCGGAGATCTCAATGGGAGCGGCCGCGAAGGTCGGAAGCTGGAAGGTGACCTTCGTCGTATCGGCAGGTGGTGCCGGGAACTGCATGAAGACGGGGATGGAAGCGCCGGGTTTGATTCGGGGCATATCCGTGGTCGTCAGAGGGCGGCCGTCGGTGTCACGCAAGACGTAGTAGCGCTTCTTATTGCCGGAGTCTACGAGGGTTGCTCCACCGAGCGATCCGCCATGCCGCATGATCTCCGTCTCGTCACCTCTGGTCTGAATCGGGACACGAGCCGCTTCTGCACCGTCGTTTTTGATCTCGCCACTCACGGTCACGAATCCGCCCGCGTCTCGTGCTGCAGAGCTGATCGTTAGGACCAAACCATCCTCTCCCTTAACCTCGGCCAGGGAATCGTCAGTGCCCTGCTGGGCACTAGGGCCCGACTCGCCGCCTGATGACGCAGACGACGATGCCTCTGGCTTCTTGTCGTCGTTGCCGCCACCACCGCAGCCAGCAACACCGAGGGCCAGCCCAGCGACAACGGTCAACGCGGCCATCCCCCTGCGGGTCTTCGCTGTGCACCGAATGCTCATGACTCCGCTTCCTTCGTCTCTCGTCGCAGGCTTGTCAGTCGGTCAGGTGTACGTCGAACAGATCCTGAGGCTCTGGCAACTCAGGAAGATCGTCCAGGTCCAGGTCCCAGGCCTGCTCCTTGCAGGTGAGCCGCGGGAGCGCATCATCAGCTTCCGCACCCTCTTCGGGAAGCTCGAACGTGCAGTTTGACTCGATCACCGCGACGGCTGACGCCTGCGCGTAGTCGTCCTCCGTACCCGGCACAATCGAGTCCCCGACCGGCTCGTCCGACGTGACCTCGATCGAGTAGCGGAGCGGACCGTCCATCGTGCAGTCGTCGATGTGTGCCGCGTTCTGCGCTGCAAGTTGATCCGCTCGCCAGCATGAATCATCGAGACCGGTCACTGCTCCGTCGAAGATGGCGTCCCAAGAGGCCGGATCTCCAACGTTCTCCGCCCACTCACCAGCCAGCTGATCCCTGGTTTCCTGTGCCGCCGCGAGCGCCGCCGCATCAGCCGCCGTTTGCGCTCCGTTACGGTTTGTTGCGGCTTGCCCGACCGCGAGATACGCGAACGCGAGAAAGAGCAGACCTGCCACCACCGTGATGTAGATGGGGAAGGCCTGCCCTACGTCATTACGGTGAGGCTGCGAGATCAGCCGATGAGTTCGTCGATCTGGTCCGTGATGGCGTTGTAAATGGTCTCCCCGATATCCGTCCCCGTAATAGCCAACACAATCGCCACCACCACCGCGATGATCCCCAGGTACTCCACCGCCGTCTGCCCCTCGTCGTCGCGGGCGGTGCGGGACTGAAGGTGGGCGGCGATGGTGTGGAGCCAGTTGGTCATGGTGTTCCCCTCCAGGGTGGGCGGTGCCGCGGTGGTCGTCTGGAAGGTACGGCTGGAGGGTGTTGGGGGCCGAGGGTCCGTGGGCCCAATCGGGGGCCCAATCGCGGGGCGGGCGTCGGTTGTTCATCGCGGTCACCCCAGGCCCAGCCACTTGGCGGTGGCCTCTGAGCGGCTGGTGCTGTGGAGCTTGGCGAAGATGCGGTTGATGTGGTTCTTGACCGTCTTCTCGCTGATGAAGCAGGTGCCGGCGATCTGCTGGTTGTTCATGCCGGACGCGATCAGATCCATGATCTCCCGCTCCCTCGCGCTCAGTTGGAACCTCGACCTGTCGGGCGTACCTGAGGATGACTGTGCCATAGATGGTTGCAGTTGCGAAAGGTTTTGGGGCGAAGAGGGCCGTCTGAGCTCACTCTCGGGGGGTGTTGACGCGTTGCGTGCGTGTGCTGTCGCGTTTGCTTTAGGCGTCCCCCGCAACTGCTCCAGCAGGGCCCCCGCAGCCGCCGGAGTGAAGTGGGCCCTGCCCAGTCTCACGTCCCGCACCGCCGTCACCAGCTGCTCCGCCGTGAACTCGCCGTGGACCAGGTAACCGCCCGCCCCGCGTCGCAGGGCCTCCTGGATGATGTCCGACTCCCTGCTGTACGTCAGCATCATCACCGGAGCGATGTCCACCAGGTACGGGAGGGCCGAGATGCCGTCCACGCCGGGCATGCGTACGTCCAGCAGGACCACGTCGGGCCGGTGCCGCCGGGCGGCCTCGCAGGCCGCGCGGCCGTCGGCGGCCTCTGCCACGACCGTGATGTCCGCGCGTCCGGAGAGCAGGGCGGTGAGGCCGGCGCGGACGACCGGGTTGTCGTCCGCCACGACGACCCGTAGCGGTGCAGGGGGGTCGGGGGTGGTGGTGGCCGGTAGGGGCTCGTCGCGCATTGGGGGCCTCCCTTCGGGCGTGTGGGGTGGTGCGGTGGTGGTCACGGGATGCTCCCGGCCGGTGTCAGCGCGGCCAGGGGCAGGTCCACCCGTACCTCCGTGCCGTGCGCGTGCTCGCCCCGGCCGATGCGGATACGGGCGCCCACTGAGGCGGCCCGCTCGACCATGCCGACCAGGCCGAAGTGGCCTTCCTTGCCCAGCTTTTCCAGGCTCGTTGCCTCGGGGAGGCCCCTGCCGTCGTCGTACACGCTGATGCGCAGGTGACCGCCGTGGACGCCCGCGCGCACCTCGACGCGGGTCGGTGAGGCGTGGCGGTGGGCGTTCTCCATCGCCTCCGAGGCGATCGTGAGGAGTTGGCGGGCCACGGAGGGAGGGATGGGGGGTACGGGTACAGCTTCCGTGTGTGCGAACGTGGCAGGGACGCCCGTGCGGGTCGTGAAGTCGGCTGTGCGCGCGGCCAGTTCCGCCCGTACGTCCGTGCCGTGGGCCGGGTCCGTCTCGCGGCGCAGGTCGGTCAGGAGTTCCCGGGACTCGGCGGCCGCCCTGCGGGCCGAGCGTGCGATCAGTTCGGCCTGGCGGCGTGCGAGTGCCGGGTCCATGGCGTCGGTGCTCGCCGTGGCGGCCAGGCCCTCGGCCGCCAGGGCGACGCCGTGCAGGGTCTTGGCCACGGAGTCGTGCAGCTCCCGGGCGAGACGGGCGCGTTCCGCGCTCACCGCCTCCGTGACGGCCAGGCGGGCCTGGACCTCGGTCAGGGCCCGGGTGGCGGCGCCGAAGCGGAGCAGCAGGTTGCGGAGGGTGGAGCCGATGGCTCCGGTGATGACGCACAGGCCCGGAAGCAGGAGGGACTCCGCGGGGCCGGGGTGCGGGTGGTCGTCGTTCAGGGTCGCGTGGACCAGGAGCAGGAGGAGCATCTGGAGGGAGGCGAAGAACGCCGCGCCGCGCCAGCCGTAGGCCAGGCCCGCCAGGAGCGGGGTGCAGACGCTGACGTACGCCAGCGTGGTGTCCGGGCCCGCCGAGATGAGGAGCAGGAAGCCGAAGAGGGTGTCCACCGCCAGGAGGGTGGGGTGGCGCAGGAGCAGGGGGCCGAATCGCTCCCAGTCCCGGAAGAGGACGTACGAGCCCATGAAGGTGACGACCACCGCGGCGCCGACCAGCTTGACGCCCAGGCCGGGCCCCGCGTTGAGGAGGGCGGCGGGGGCGGCGACAGCGATCATGGCCAGGCGGAAGCCGAAGACCTGTCGGCACAGGGCCTGCAGGGCGTTCACCTGGAGGGGGATGGCCGGGGGCGCCTGCCCCGCGATCGGGGAGCTGCGTGGGGCGCTGCCCGGCGAGGGGTGTGCCGCCGGGGTGGGGGTCGGCGGCTGCGGTGCGGCTTCCCATCCCGGTGGGAGAGTCGGGAGTGCCATCGGTGGGTTCGTGATCGTCATGCCGTCCTCGTCCTCCTTCCCTGCTCACCCGTGTCCCGTGTCCGTCGTTCGTGTCGTTCGTTGCGGGCGGTTACTCGCCCGTGATCGTTCCGAAGTCCGTTCCCGAGCCCAGGATCAGGCCCGCGCCGAGGAGGAGCATCGTGGCCGGGACCATGAACGTCGTGATCATCATCGTGGCCTTGGGGACGGCGCGGGCCGCCTTGCGGCGGGCGTTCTGGGCGTCGGTGCGGCGCATGTCCTTGGCCAGGGAGACCAGGGTGTCGACGATGGGGGCGCCCAGATCCTCGCCCTGCTGGAGTGCGGTCACGAACATCGCCACCTGTTCGGAGTCGTTGCGCCGGCGCAGTTCCGCGAAGGCCTGGCGGCGGCCCATGCCGAGGTCCATCTGGCGCAGGGTGATGCGCAGTTCGTCGGCCCAGGGACCCTCGTAGCGCGTCGCCACGCGGTCCAGGGCCTGGCGGAAGCCGAGGCCGGCGCTGACCACCACCGCCAGGACGTCCAGGAAGTCGGGGAGCGTGCGCTCGATCTCGTCCTTGCGGATGCGGATCGCCGACCAGATGCCGACCTCGGTCCAGAAGGCGCCGAAGGCCAGCAGGAGCAGGGCGACGATGAACTGGCCGCGCAGGAGGAAGACCAGGAAGCCGACCGCGCCCAGGAAGCCGTAGACCGCTCGGCGGGCGGCGTAGCGGTCGATGGTGAGGCCGCCGGGGTTGCCTGCCAGGTCGATCCTGCGGCGGTACTTGGCAACCAGGGCGGGGCCCATGACGCGCAGTACGGCGGGGGCGTAGCGCATGCCCATGCGGTCGACCAGGGAGTCGACGGCGCCGGTGCGGGTGGAGCCGACCTCCAGGGCGAGGGCGAGGTCGCCGGGGAGCTTCGCCTCCGCCCGGTACATGCGGATGCCGGCGAAGACGCCCCACACGCTCAGGGCCGCCAGCAGTGCGAGGAGCGGTCCGATACCCATTGCGGCTCCCTTCTCAGACGTCGATGCGGGACAGGCGGCGGATGAGGACGAAGCCGACGGCGTAGAGCGCGAAGGCGACGACGACGGCGACCTGGCCGGCCGGGGAGCCGGTCATGCGTTCCAGGGCGCCGTCCTTCACCCCGTTCATGAGGAACAACGAGCCGATGCCGAGGGCGGGGACGGCGTACGAGGTCATGCTGACCTGGGAGAGTTGGGTGCGGACCTCGCGCCGGGTCTCCTTGCGCTCCTCCAGGGTCTCCGTGAGGTTGCGCAGGGCGCTGACGACCTGGCCGCCCGCCCGGTTGGAGAGGACGAGTGTGGTGACCAGGACGACGAGTTCGCGGGAGGGGAGGCGGTCGGCGAGTTCGCCGAGGGCGTCGTCCATCGAGGCGCCGATGGCGAGCTGGTCGGCGACCTTGCCCAGTTCCTCACCGGCGGGGGCCTCCAGCTCCTCCGCCGCCATGCCGATGGCGGTGCGCAGGGCGAGGCCGGCCTGGGTGGCGTTGGCGAGGATGCGGGCGAGTTCGGGGAGCTGGCTGATGAACTTCTCGATGCGTTTCTGGCGTTGCCAGTTGAGGAACTGGATCGCCGCTCCGATGCCCAGCAGGCCGGCGAGGGGGCCGAAGAAGGGGGCCAGGGCGGCCTGGCCGATCAGCCAGAGGCCGGCGACGGTGGCGACCATGTAGGCGAAGAACTCGCCGGGGGTGAGGTCCAGGCCGGTCGCCGCCAGGCGCAGTTCCAGCCTGCGGCCGAGCTTGGTGCGGCGCAGACGGCGGTCCAGGGCGCGGAAGCGGCGTCTGCGGCCGGCGGGTGGGAGCTGGCCGGTGGCGGAGAGGCGGTCGACCAGGGCCTGGCGCTGGGCCTTGCCGGCGGCGTAGGAGTGCACGCCGGCGACCGCGAGGGCGCAGGTCAGCAGCGTGATGCCGGTGGTGAGGGTGACGAGGGTGTCGAGTTCCATCGGGCGGTCCTACCTGGTTTCCGTCTCGTTGCGCTGCCTGGTTGTCATCGGCGGTCCTACCTGGCTTCCCGGGTGGCGAGCTGGTCGGTGGTGTGGGCGACGCCGAAGGCCTGGGGGACGGGCTGGTTCGCCATGTGGAGGCGCTCGGCGGTGCGGCGCGGGAGGGGGTGGTACTCGAAGGCGCCGTGGATACGGCCGTCGGGGGTCATCGGGCGGGCGCCGAAGCGGGCGACCGTGGCCAGGCGGTACGGCTCGCCGCCGTGGCTGTCGAGCAGCGCGATCTCGGTGATGCGGCGGGCGCCGTCGGCGAAGCGGGTGAGCTGGACGATGACGTCGACCGCGCTGTTGATCTGGTCGTGCAGGGCGACGAAGGGGACCTCGACGTCCGACATGGAGGCGAGGGTCTGGAGCCGCATCAGGGCGTCCTCGGCGCTGTTGGCGTGGACGGTGGCGAGGGAGCCGTCGTGGCCGGTCGACATGGCCTGGAGCATGTCCAGGGACTCGCCGCCGCGGACCTCGCCGACGACGATGCGGTCGGGGCGCATGCGCAGGGAGTTGCGGACGAGGTCGCGGATGGTGACGCGGCCCTGGCCCTCGACGTTCGGCGGGCGGGACTCCAGGCGGATCACGTGGGCCTGCTGGAGCTGGAGTTCCGCCGAGTCCTCGATGGTGATGATGCGCTCGTGTTCCGGGATGAGGCCGGAGAGGGCGTTGAGGAGGGTCGTCTTCCCGGTGCCGGTCGCGCCGGAGACGATGATGTTGAAGCGGGCCTGCACCAGGCCGGCCAGCAGGTACAGCATGTGGTCGTCGAGCGAACCGAGGCCGATCAGTTCGTGGAGGGTGAAGGAGCGCGGGAAGCGGCGGATGGTGAGGGTCGCGCCGGTGAGGGAGAGCGGGGGGATGATGACGTTGACGCGTTCGCCGGAGGGGAGGCGGGCGTCGACCATCGGGTTGGACTCGTCCACGCGGCGGTTGACCGTCGAGACGATGCGCTCGATGGTCTGCATCAGCTGGTCGTTGGAGGCGAAGCGGAGGGGGAGCTGTTCGACCCGGCCGCCGCGTTCGACGAAGATCGCGTCGGGGCCGTTGACCATGATCTCGGTGATCGACGCGTCTTCGAGCAGGGGTTCCAGGATGCCGAGGCCCAGGGCCTCGTCGACGACCCGGCGGATGAGCTGGGAGCGTTCGACGGTCGACAGGACCGGGCCCTCGCGGCTGATGATGTGGCCGAGGACGCGTTCCAGGCGGGCCCGGCGCTCGGCCGTCGCCAGCGAGCTCATCTCGGCGAGGTCGATCTCCTCGAGGAGCTTGGCCCGGTAGGAGGCGACGAGGTGTCCGTCCTCGCCCCGGCTGCCGTGCTCCTCGGGGGAGTGGATGCGTGCGCGCAGGCTCATGCGTCCTCGGGCTCCTCGGTCAGTGGTCGATCGGCATGGTGGCGGTCTTGGTGGCGTTCCCGAAGTCCCAGCCGGGGACGATCGACGGGATGTCGACGGTGGCCGTGACGGTGACCTCGTCGCCGCCCTCCGCCGCCCCGCAGTCCGTGCCGTCGGCCAGCCAGTCGCTCACCGCCGCGTCGCAGGCCTGCCCGGCGCCCTCGTCGAGGGAGGCGCTGCGGGCCCCGGCGCGGGCGGCGGTGCCGGCCTGCTGAGCGGTGTAGGCGATCAGGCCGAGCTGTACGGCGGCCAGGGCGACGATGATCAGGATCGGGAGGAAGCCGAGGTACTCGATGGCTGCCTGGCCACGTTCTCGGTCGGCCCGGCCACGTTCTCGGTCGACCCCGCCACATGCTCGGTCAGCCCCGCCACGTTCTCGGTCGGCCCCGCCCCGGCCCCGGTCCCGGTCCCGGTCCCGGTCCCGAGTCATGCGATCCCGGCCCCGTTCCCCCGCGCGGCACTTCCGTGAGGAGTACGGCATCTCAGTCGGTCTCCTCCTCCACGGCCCCCGCGTGACCCCGCACGTCGAAGGGGAAGCTGACCGTGCCCGGGAAGAGGATCGGGACCCTGATCTCGACGTCGGCCGTGACGAAGCCGCCCGCCGTGCCGCAGTCCACACCGGCGCCCCCCTCCCACGCGCCCGGCAGCTTGTCGCGGCCCGCCTCCTCGCAGGCGCCCTGCCGTGCCCCCCGTTCGGCGGCCGTCGCCGCCCGTACCGCCTCGTCGGCAGCATTACCCGCGAGCGTGAACGTGTATCCCACGAGTACGAGCTGCCACAGCACCACCAGCGTGACGATGATCGTCGGCAGCATGCCGAGGAACTCGACGGTGACCTGACCCGAGTCCCGCGCCCTCCCCCGTCCCGGTAACGCGCTCATCCCGCACCGTCCTTCCGCCGCCGGAAGCTCACCGACCCCCGGTCGCCGCGGAACCGGCCGCCGCCCTTCCTGTGGTCGGCCTCCGGCGCCTTGACCAGGCGCAGTTCGCCCGCGAGGGCCCACAGGGCCTGCTTCACCGTGCTCTTGGCGTCCAGTTCGTGGACGCGGCCGGCGTCCACGGCGCCCTGGAGTTCCTTGAAGTTGGCGGGGACGGTGGTCCCGGCGACCGGCGTGCCGGTGATCTTCTCGATCAGGGCGGGCTGGATCTCGGTGCCCCGTGTGTGCCGGTTGACGACCACGGTCGTCTCCTCGGCCTTGCGGATCTGCAGCCGGTCCCACATCCGCACCGCCCGCTTGGCGCCCCGTACGGCGACCACGTCGGGGGTGGTGACCAGCAGCGCGGCGTCGGCCATCTCCACGGCCGCCGCGCCGGCCCCGCCGAGTTGGGCGCCGCAGTCGATGACGACGACCTCGTAGCGGGAGCGCAGGGCGCTGACGATCTGGCGGGCGGCGCGGTCGGTGACCTCCTCGCCGCGTTCGCCCTCGCCGGGGGCGAGCAGCAGGGCCAGACCCGTGTCGTGGCGGAAGACCGCGTCGGCCAGTACGCGCGGGGAGATGTCGTTGATGGTGGCCAGGTCGGCCACCGAGCGGCGGAACTGGACGTCCAGGTAGGAGGCGACGTCACCGGCCTGGAGGTCCATGTCGACCAGGGCGCTGGGTCGGCCCGACGCCTGTGCGGCCAGCGCCAGCTGGATGGCCGTCAGGGTGGCCCCCACCCCGCCCTTCGCGCCGCCGACCGTGACGACGGTGCCGCCGACGCCGGTGAAGACGTCGCCGCCGCTGCCCAGGTGCCGGCGTACCCCGACCGACCACTGGGCGACCGCCTGGACGCGGCTGGCGAGTTCCTCGTAGCTGAGCGGCAGGGCGACCAGGCCGCGGGCGCCGTAGTCCATGGCGGCCTGGAAGAGGCCGGGGCCGGGGTCGGAGGTGACGAGGATGACGCCGACGGCGGGGAAGCGGAGCGCGACCTCGCGGATCAGCTCCAGGGCCGGGACCGGGCCGATGCGCTCGTGGACGACGACGACCTCGGGCAGTTCGTCGACGGACTCGGCGGCGAGGCGGGCGAGGGTGTCGACGAGCTGGGTGGAGTCGACGACCGGGGCGACGGGTTCGGCGTCCGGGAGCTGGCTGAGCAGGGTCGTGATGGACCGTACGGCGTCCGCGTCGCCGACCGCCGGGAGAATCCTCGTGGGCATACGGGGCTCACTTGTCCTTCGCGAGTTCGTACGTCCGGTCCTCGTCCGGGACCGTGGTGTCGCTGCCGGGCGCCACCAGCGCGAGCCGGACCCGCTGGGCGAACGACTCGGCGTAGGTGATGCGCTGGGCGTCGATGGTGGACAGGGCGAAGGTGATCGGGACGGCGTCGGTGGGTTCGCGGTCGCGGCTGTTCGCGTCGGGCTGCAGCGAGGTGAGGTCGCCGACGTCGATGACCTTGGCGTTCGTCACGATGATCTTGGACTGGGCGGGATCACCCTCCCGCTGCCCCTCGAAGGTGGCGTACACGTTGACGGAGGAGCCCGGTGTGATCTTGCCGGCGACGCCGGTCGCCGCGTCGATCATGATGGCGACCTCCTGCTGCCCCGGCTGCAGGGCGGGCTGCTTGACGATCATGTCGCTCTGCAGCAGTGAGCCCGCCTTCAGCTTCGTCACGGCGATCTTGCCGCGGACCTGGCCGAGATCCGTGACGGCGTTCTCCGACAGCCAGCGCTCGGGCATCTCGATCTTCTCGAACTGCCGCGCGTTCAGCGGCGTGTAGGGCTCGACGTCGTCCTTGAGCCGGTACGCGGTGACCTCGGGTCCGACCTTCGACTTCACGTCGTTGACGACGGACAGCACGCCGGCGAAGACGCCGAGGGCGCAGAGGACCGACAGGATCAGCAGGATGATGCCGCGGCGCTGACGGGAGTTCATGTGCCGTGCAACCTCATTGGGGGAATCGGTCGAGCCGGATCGGATGGCGGGGCGGGCGGGGCGGTACGGGCCTACCCCGGTGGCGGTACGGCCTACCCCGTGAGGGCGCGTCTCTCACGGCGCCGGCCGAGCGCGGGGCCACGGCGCTCACCGGGGCCCCCACGCTCACCGAGGGCGCGGCGCTCGCCGAGAGCCCGACCCCGGCCCGGGTCGGCGTCGTACTCCGGCGGCGTCGCGGAGCAGAACACGCACCGGTCGCCGATGACGTCGATGCCGCACCAGTGGCACCTGCTCTGCCGCACGGACGCGACCAACTGGTAGAGGACCGACAGGTCGGGCAGGTAGGCGCAGAACTCGGTCAGCTTGCCGGTCCCCCACCAGCCCGGGGAGTCGGCGGGCAGCGGCAGCTCGCGCAGGCCCTGCACCCGCCAGGACGGGGCGAGGGTGCCGGTGACCCAGTCGGGGGCGAGCTGCCCCTTGGCGACCAGCAGCCACGTCCCGAACTCGGGTCCGTCGAGGGCGGCGTCCGGCCCGATCCGCACCAGCTGCGGGACGGGGTGGGCGACGACGCCGAACTGGCTTCCCGGCATCCACGACCGGGCGTGCGACTTGAGCCCCACGGGGACGTGGTCGAGCCGGGCGACCGAGCCGAGGAGCGCGCCGGCGTGGATGTAGTGGGTGAGGAGGCGGCCGGCCGAGGCGAGGACGCCGGGGCTGAGGTCGCAGGAGGCGAGCTGGCGCAACTGGCGGGCCAGCACCGCGAGTCCGAGCGGGGGCAGCGGCGGCCGGAACAGGGCGATCCGGTCGGTCTCCAGGAGGGCGCGGACGGTGTGCAGCCGGCGTTCCACACTCTCCGGGAGGACCTGCGAGCACACCACGATCACGTGGCCGTGCTGCTCGACCAGCCCCTGCAACTCGGCCAGCACCTGCTCCAGCGGACGCTGGTCGACGTCCTGGAGCACGATCGCGGGCAGCGTCCGGTCGTCCTGCGGCGGCAGTGCCATGTCGGCACTGGTCACGGCAATGGCAGTTGGCACGCGCGGCTCCCCGTCTCCCCATGCCCGTCGGCGTGCCGGTGTTACTCCGACACACCCGGATGACTTCACTGCGTGACTACCTGAGCACTGTATCCACGCGTCTGTGACCGGAGAACAGCGTTTCTGTAGCTGTGGAACAACTTGTGTGGCACAAGTTGCGCCAAAACGGGACAGGTTGAGCATTTCTCGGTCACAGCTCGGGCGGCGCGCGGCCTCATCCCGGACGTCGCCAAGTCCGCGAGACGGTACAGAACTTGGTCCGTACCTACCTCTTGACACCTTCAATTGGTCTGGACCACCTTGTACCTCACTGCCCCCATCTCCCCACCGGAGGCCCCCATGGACCCCGTACGCCGACGCACCGGCAGACAGATCGGCAGACAGTTCGGCAGGCGGACGAAGTTCTGGGCGGGTGCCGTCACCGCCGCGCTCGCCCTGTCCGTCACCGCCGTCGGCCAGGCGTCCGCCGCCGACGTCAACAACGCGAAGAACGCCGGCTTCGAGGCCGGGCTGACCGGCTGGACCTGCTCGGCGAACAGCGGTACGACCGTCTCCTCCCCGGCACACGGCGGCTCCGCCGCGCTGAAGGCGACGCCGAACGGCCACGACAACGCCCGCTGCTCCCAGACGGTGAAGGTCAAGCCCGGCTCGACGTACGACCTGAGCGCCTGGGTGCAGGGCGGGTACGCCTACCTGGGCGTGACCGGCACGGGCACCACGGACGTCTCGACGTGGACCCCGGACTCGGCGTCCTGGAAGCAGCTGCGGACGACCTTCACCACCGGCTCCTCCACCACCTCCGTGACGGTCTACACGCACGGCTGGTACGGGCAGTCCGCCTACTACGCCGACGACCTGTCCGTCTTCGGCCCGGACGGGGGCGGCGGCGACGACGGCGGCCCCGAGCCCACGGTGCCGGCCGCCCCGGCCGGCCTGAGCGTCTCCGGTACGACCTCCTCCTCGGCGTCCCTCGCCTGGAACACGGTCTCCGGCGCCACCGGCTACAACGTCTACCGCGACGGCACGAAGGTGACGGCGGTGACCGGCACGTCGGCGACCGTGACCGGCCTCGCGGCCTCGACGTCGTACTCCTTCCAGGTCACGGCCACCAACGCGGCCGGTGAGTCGGCGAAGTCGGCGGCGGTCACGGCCCGCACCACGGCGCCGGACGACGGCGGCGGCGACGGCGGCGACCTGCCCAAGCACGCGGTGACCGGCTACTGGCAGAACTTCGACAACGGCGCGGCGGTCCAGCGGATCTCGGACGTCTCCTCCCAGTACGACATCATCGCGGTGGCCTTCGCGGACGCGACCGGCACCCCGGGCGCGGTGGACTTCAACCTCGACACGGCCGGCCTCGACGGCTACACGGTCGACCAGTTCAAGGCGGACGTCCGGGCCAAGCAGGCGGCCGGCAAGAAGGTCATCATCTCGGTGGGCGGCGAGAAGGGCACCGTCTCGGTGAACGACGCGGCCTCCGCCACCAACTTCGCGAACTCCGTGTACGCGGTGATGCAGGAGTACGGCTTCGACGGCGTCGACATCGACCTGGAGAACGGCCTCAACGCGACCTACATGACGCAGGCCCTGCGCGCCCTGTCGGCGAAGGCGGGCCCGGACATGATCCTCACGATGGCGCCGCAGACCATCGACATGCAGTCGACGTCGGGGTCGTACTTCCGCACGGCGCTGAACGTGAAGGACATCCTCACCGTCGTCAACATGCAGTACTACAACAGCGGCACGATG
The DNA here is from genome assembly GCF_028473745.1 of Streptomyces sp. M92. Taxonomy (NCBI): domain Bacteria; kingdom Bacillati; phylum Actinomycetota; class Actinomycetes; order Kitasatosporales; family Streptomycetaceae; genus Streptomyces; species Streptomyces sp. M92. The sequence continues at coordinate 2,894,587 of NZ_CP101137.1, read as the reverse complement.
CTGGGCTGCGACGGCAAGGTGTACGCGCAGGGCACGGTCGACTTCCTCACCGCCCTGGCCTGCATCCAGCTGGAGAACGGCCTCGACCCGTCCCAGGTGGGCCTCGGCCTCCCGGCCTCCACCCGCGCGGCCGGCGGCGGCTACGTCGCCCCGTCGGTGGTCAACGCCGCCCTGGACTGCCTCACCAAGGGCACGAACTGCGGCTCCTTCAAGCCGTCGAGGACGTACCCCGACCTGCGGGGCGCGATGACCTGGTCCACGAACTGGGACGCGACGTCGGGCAACGCGTGGTCCAACGTGGTGGGTCCGCACGTGGACGCGCTGCCGTAGTTCAGGCCGACATGCCGTTCCCCTCGCCCCCGGAAGACGGGCGAGGGGAACGGCATGTCGCCGTCACCCCACCCGGGCCCGGCCTCTGCGGACGGCCCCTGCACCGCTCTTCCGCCCTGCTCACTAAAGTCGGACCCCTCGGCGAGTCAGGGGGAGCAACGTGACGTTGGCTGTGGGCATCTTCGACCTGTTCACCTACGGGATACCCGGCGCTCTGCACCTGTCCCTCATCCTTTACCTGCTCGCACGCTTGGAGATCCTTGACCTCGCGAGTCTGGCCTCGGCTCCGTCGGCACTGCAGTTGGTCGCGGCCGCCGTTGCCAGCTACCTTCTGGGCCACCTCACCTATCCATTGAGCGCCCTCCTGGACAAGCTGGCACCGAGCTGGAACTGGAGCGCCGACCACGCTCGGTCGGCCTTCGTGACCGCGGTACCCGAGGCCCGGGACCGACCCTTCGTGCACTCCGACATGCCGCTCCTGCTCGCGGCGGCGGAACTCCACGACAAGGAGGCAGCGAGCGAGATCACCCGGCTGCAAGGGGTCGCGTTGATGCTGCGGAACTCCGCCCTCGCCCTGACGTTCGCCTGCGTCGCGGCGCTGGCAGAACTCGCCGTGGGACCCGAGCGCGTATGGGCGGCGGTCTCCTCGGCACTGCTGCTCGCCGCTCTGATCGCCGCGGTCAGGCACGGGCGCCGCGTCCGGCACTGGGACCGCCTGAAGACGTTGGAGATCTGCTTCTGGATCCCGGGCATCGACGACAGCTTCGCCACCCGTCGGCCGGGACCCGGCTGAAGACGGCTCCCATACGGCCGGAGGCCGGTGGACACACGGGCCGTCGGCACGGTTCCCTCAAGGCGCCCCGTACGCCGCCGCGCTCGCCCTCGGCAGGGTCGCCCACATGCGTGTGCCGCCGCCGGGCTCCCTCGCCTCGCCGAAGCCCCACGTGCCGTCGCAGGCGCGGCAGACGCAGGCCAGGAGGCGGAGGGCGGCGCGGCGGCGGGTGTCGCAGGCGGTGGCCAGGTGGGGGCTGGTGTGGCGGGGGTGGCTGTCGTAGGCGATGACCCGGAGGGTGGAGAAGCGGTAGCGGAGGGTCAGGTAGTAGTCCACCGACTCCGTGAACCGGCACGCGACGGCGGTGAGTTCGCCGACCGCTTGCAGCGCCGGGTCCAGCATGTCGGTCAGGCCGTGCGTCCGGAGCACGTGGCGTGCGGTTGCCCTTGCCAGGGCGGGGCTGGAGAGGGCGGCGGGGAGGGTGAAGCTGTAGGCCAGGGTTTCGGGGATGGGGGGTGTCGGGTCCGCCGGGTAGGCGGGGGCGACGGGGCAGTGGGACGGGGGCATGGCGACTCCTTTGTCGGGGGCGGTCGGTGGCTCCGTCGCGCGGGCAGGCTTGCGCGATGCACTTCCAATCGCCGTGTGTAGCGTGTGCGGTACCGAATGTATCGACGCGAGTGCCTAATTTGGCACCATGAAGTGAAAAGTGCGCTCGATCGTGGGTGGCAGGCTGCTCACGACGGCAGGCGGAGGGAGCGGTGTGGGAGCGAGGACGTCAGCCACAGCACGTCAGAAACGGCTCGGGATCGAGGTCCGTCGCATGCGTACGTCGGCGGGGATGTCCGCGGAGTCCGCCGCGGGGCTGCTGGGGGTCGACCGTGGCACGATCTCGCACATCGAGTCGGGGGTACGGGCGGTCAGCCCGGAGCGGGTGCGCACCCTCGCCTGCAACTGCGAATGCCCGGACACCGAGTATGTCGAGGCCCTGGTGAGCATGGCAGCAGGCGGCCGGCGCGGGTGGTGGGAGAGGTATCGGGGATCCCTTCCCCAAGGGATGCTGGACATCGCGGAGTTGGAGGCGCACGCAGTTCGCATGCGGGCCGCCTACTCCATGCACATTCCAGGGCTGTTGCAGACCTCCGACCACGCGATGGCGGTCTTCCGTGTCGTCATTCCGCAATTGCCCGACCACGAGGTCGCCCTGCGCCTGGCACACCGCGTGGAGCGTCAGCAGGTGCTGGACGGCAAGGATGCGACGCCGTTCGTCGCCGTCGTGCACGAGGCGGCGCTCCGCATGCAGTTCGGTGGACGCCACGTCGCCAAGGCGCAGTTGCATCACGTCCTGGAGAAGTCGGAGCAGGAGAACGTGACCGTCCTGGTCATCCCCTTCGCCGCCGGCGCCTTCCCGGGGGCCGGACAGACCGTGCTGTACGCGGAGGGTCCCGTTGCCCAACTGGACACGGTGCAGATCGACAGCTCGCACGGGCCGGACTTCCTCCACGCCGACGCCCAGCTGGCGAAGTACCGTGCCCACCTGGACTGGATGGAGCGCATCGCCCTGTCGTCGGCGGCATCACGCGACTTCATCCGCGAGATCGCCAACGACCTCTGAGGAGATGCCTGATGAGCGACATCACGTGGGAAGACCCCTTCTGCGGCGAGGGGAACTCCTGCTTCCGCCTCGGCACAGACACCACCGGCAACGCCTACATCGCCATAGCCGGCGAGGAGGACACCCCCCTCACCGACAGCCGGGACGCCCTGCGCCGCATGATCCTCGACATCAAGGCGGGCAAGGCCGACCACCTCCTGTGAAGTCCGTATGAAACATTTCCCGGGGCCCACCGCATCAGTGAGGTGAAGGCAGTACACGACAGCGGTGAGTACGGGGGAACGCGGGTATGAGACAGGCGCGGGCGGACGAGTACGCCGAGTTCGCGGTGGCGCGGGCCGGCCACCTGTACCGGTCCGCCTGTCTGCTCACCGCCGGGGACACGCACCTGGCCGAGGACCTCGTCCAGGAGACCTTCGGGCGGCTGTACGTCCGCTGGGGACGCGTCTCCCGGGTGGGGAACCCCGCCGGGTACGCGCAGACCGTGCTCACCCGGGCCTTCCTCGCCCACCAGCGGCGGCGCAGCAGCCGGGAGCGGGCCACGGACGTGTTCCCGGACCTGCCCGGCGCCGGGGACGGCGACGCCTCGCTGCGGCTGACGCTGCTGGACGCGCTGGCGCGGCTGCCCGCCAAGGACCGGGCCGTGGTCGTCCTGCGGTACTGGGAGGACCGGTCGATCGAGGAGACCGCCGACGTCATGAACGTCAGCTCGGCGGCCGTGCGGACCCGGTGCTCCCGGGCGCTGGGCCGGCTGCGTGAACTGCTCGGCGAGGATCTCGCGGAGTACGCCAGATACTGACGTAACCGATCTCGTTCCCCCGTTCCCACTCCCCCACTTCGGCTCTCACTTCTCCCATCCATGCGGAAAGGGTGGTTCGCCATGCCCGAAAACCAGGACCAGGAAATCTTCGAGGAGCGGCTCTCCGCCGCCCTGCACCAGACCGGCGGGGGTTTCCACGCCGACGGTTCGGCCCTCGTCACCGGCGGGCGGGCCCGCGGGCGGCGGGCGCTGACGCGGCGCCGGGCCGGGGTGCTGGGCGGGGTGGCCGGGGTCGCGCTGGTCGGGGTGGGCGGGGCGATGCTGCTGCCGCAGGGGAACTCCGGCGGGCGGGACGTCTCCTCCGCGACCACCGGGGCCACGTCACAGCCCTCGGCCTCCGCCACGACGCCCGCTCCGCCTCCCGTCTCCGGCGACACCGTCCTCGGTCAGCTCAAGGAGCTGCTTCCCGAGGGCGAGTTCAGCCAGGAGGACGCCCGGGGGTCGGCCGACCAGCCCTCGCCGTACGCGTATGTCGTGTACGACGACGGGGAGGGGGCCGCCGCGATCAGCATGGGCCTGTATCGGGTGGAGCCGGGCAGTGCTCAGGTCCGCCAGCTGATGGAGTGTCCCGACGAGACGTTCGTCCCGCACGACTCCTGTTCCTCCACCCGCCTGCCCGACGGCTCGCTGCTGCGGCTGTTCAAGGGCTACGAGTATGCGGACAAGCGTGTCGACACCAAGCTCTGGTCCGCCGACCTGGTCACGGACCAGGGGCAGCACGTCAGCCTGAGCGAGTGGAACGCGCCCGCGCAGAAGGGCGCGCCCGTCTCCCGTGCGGAGCCTCCGTTGTCGGCCGAGCAGCTGAAGGAGGTCGTCACGGCCGAGGTGTGGCGCCAGGTCGTGGACGCGATCCCCCCGAACCCGAAGTCCGCCGCGCCCACCAAGGCCGCCCCGCCCGCCGACGAACCGCCTGCCCCCGTCTCCGGCAAGGACGCCAACGAGACGCTGGTCGGGCTGCTCCCGGAGGGGCTGGACGTGGTCAAGGAGGGTGGGCAGGAGAGCGGGTTCACCTACGTCGTCGTCGATGACGGGCAGGGTGAGAGCCTCGTCCAGGTCAACGTCCAGTACGGGATGGACGACGTCGCCGACCAGCTCTACGGCGGTGGGGAGGAGCTTCCCGACGGCACCCTGGTCAAGACCCGGCAGGGAATCGGCGACGACCGTGTCCCGGGGGTGCTCATGTGGACCGCCGACACCCTGCGGCCCGGCAAGGACGGCTTCCGTGTGGTGATCAGCGCCTTCAACAACGGGGCCGCGCACGCAGAGCCGTCCCGTGCCACTCCCGCGCTGACCATCGATCAGCTGCGGGAGATGGCGCTCAGCCCGGAGTGGGACAAGCTTCGGTAAGGACGGCGACGGTCCGGGCGGCGGTCAGAAGAAGCTGGCCCAAGGCTGGTCCCAGATCTCCTTCACGCACAGCACCAGGAACAGCAGGCCCGCGATCGTGAGCATGCCGTTGCTGAGCCAGCCGTTGCGCCACTCGGCCGGTGTGCGGGAGGAGTTGAGGAGCCAGACCAGGGTCAGGGCCAGGAAGGGCATGAAGGCCGCGCCCAGGACGCCGTAGATGATGACCAGGCGGAAGGGTTCGCCCTGGAAGAGCAGGACGATGGGCGGGAAGGTCAGCCACAGGAGGTACGCGCGGAAGGGCCAGGAGCGCTCGTGCTCACCGGTGGCGATCTCCTTGGCCTTCCCCGCCCGCTTGTCCCGCAGCCGGGACACGAAGTCGGCGAACATCAGGCTCACGCCGTGCCACACGCCGATGAGCGAGGTGAACGACGTGGCGAAGAAGCCGATCAGGAAGAACTTGGCCGTCACCGTGCCGTACTCGTCCTCCAGGATGTCGCCGAGCTGCACCAGGCCCTTGCCGCCGCCGGAGAGCGCGATGTTCGCGGCGTGCAGCAGCTCCGCGCCGACGAAGAGCATGGCGACGACGAAGACGCCGGTGGTGATGTAGGCGACCCGGTTGTCCAGCCGCATCACCTTCATCCAGCCGGTATTGGCCCAGCCCTTGGCGTTGACCCAGTAGCCGTAGGCGGCGAGCGTGATCGTGCCGCCCACGCCGCCGATCAGGCCGAGGGTGTTGAGGACGGAGTCCTCGCCGTCGGGGATGACGGGGAGGAGGCCGGCGAAGGCGTCGCCCAGGTTGGGGGCGACCCGGATCGCCAGGTAGACCGTCACCACGAACATGACGCCGACCAGGACCGTCATGACCTTCTCGAAGACGGCGTACTTGTTGAACCAGACGAAGACCAGGCCGACCACGCCGCAGGCCACGCCCCACCATTCGAGGTCCATCACGCCGGGGAAGAGGGCCTGCAGGGGCAGGGCGCTGGACGACATCGCCGCCGCGCCGTAGGAGAAGCCCCAGATCACGACGTAGACCGCGAAGAACCACGTCGTCCAGCGGCCCAGGCTGGCCCAGCCGTCGAAGAGGGTGCGGCCGGTGGAGAGGTGCCAGCGGCCCGCCGCCTCGGCCAGGGAGATCTTGACCAGGCAGCCGAGGACCGCCGCCCACAGCAGGGTGTAGCCGAAGTTGCTGCCCGCGATCAGGGTGGCCACGAGGTCGCCGGCGCCGACCCCGGTCGCCGCGACGACGATGCCGGGGCCGATGTAGCGCCAACTGGATTTGCGGGGTGCCGAGTCGGAGCCGTGGGGTGTCCCCGTGGCCCTGTCACTGGTGTTGCCCGTGGTGTCCGCCATGCGGGCCAAGAAAGCCCATGCCGGGCGACGGGACAAGAGGGCGTGCGGGGATCTTCACCCGAAGGTGCCCAACCCAGGCCCTACTTCGCGTCGGCTGCTTCCTGCTCCTCGGTCGTGTCCCGTTCCTCGGTCGTGTCCTGTTCCTCGGTCGCCTCGACCTCCGCCTCGCCGTCCTCGAAGTACGCGTCCAGGACCTCGTCCAGGGCGGCTTCCCACTCCTTGAAGCGGCTCCGGGACGTCGCCTCGATCTCGATCGGGTACCAGCGGCGGTCCGGCGTGTGCACCGTGACGGTGAACCGCTTGCCGAAGCGGCCGGTCTCCGTCTCGACGGCGCCGACCTCGTCCCAGCGGAACTCGCAGCTCTGGTCGTCGAGGGCGAGGCGTACGCCCTTGTGGTCGGCGACGATCCGGGCGCGGCGGTCGGCGGCCTCGAAGACGGGGCCGTCGGGGGCCTCGTCCTCTTCCTCCTCCGCTTCCTCCTCCGCGTCCCCGGCCTGGTCGACAGGTTCCGCCGTGGTCTCGTCCGCGTCGCGGACGGCCTCGGTCTCCTCCTCCGCCGGTCTCGCGTCCTCCGGCTCACCGGTCACGGGCGCGGTGAGCCCGGGGATGAATGCCGGGTCGAATCCGGCGCCTTCCAGGGGCTGGCTCGTCGATCCTCTGCGCTGCTCCACACCGCAGGAGTATGGTCGACAAACCTGTGCCCGACACAGCCAGCCCCCAACTTTGTTATAAGACGCCAACACGGGTCCCACGGCTCACAAGCTCACGGGCTCACGGGCTCACGGGCTCGCCCAGTTCACTCGTCCATGAACACGATCCTTCGCGACGGCGTCGCCACGCCCGCGCCCGCCGTCGTCGCCGCGCGGCCGGCCGGCACCGCGCGCTCGCGGCCCCAGGCGCGGATCTCCTCGATCTGCTCCGGGTTGACCCGGCTCAGGGGCACCGTGTTGGCGAAGGTGTCCAGGAGGAAGGACGGCCTGAGGCGCTCGGCGCCGCCGCAGCGGTACGCCTCCTCGCCCACGTCGTGCAGGGTCGACTCGATGTCGGAGCCCGCGAAGCCCTCGGAGAGATCGACGAGCCGGTCCACCTGCTCGGGCTCGGGGCCGACCTTCAGGTAGCGGCGGTAGTAGAGCTCGATGATCTCCCTGCGGTCCTGGCTGTCGGGCAGGTCGACGAAGAACAGTTCGTCGAAGCGGCCTTTGCGCAACAGCTCGGGCGGCAGGCTGCGGACGTCGTTGGCGGTGGCCACGACGAACGCCCGCGACCGTGACTCCTGGAGCCAGAACAGGAACTGCCCGATGATCCGCTGCGGTACACCGGACATGTCGTCCTTGCCCGCGAGGCCCTTCTCGATCTCATCGATCCACAGGATGCAGGGGGCCACCCGGTCCGCCATCGCCAGGGCCTCCCGGAACCGGCCCTCGGACTCACCCAGGTACTTGCCGTGGATGCTGGCCATGTCGAGCCGGTAGAGCGGGAGCTGCCACTCGTGGGCGACGGCCTTGGCGGAGAGGGACTTCCCGCAGCCGGGCACCCCCACCAGCAGGACGCCCCTGGGCGGCCGCAGCTCGGAGTCGCGCAGGTCGGCGTGCATCATGTCGTGCTTGCGGTTCAGCCACTCCCGCAGGCTGGTCAGTCCGCCGACGGTGTAGTCGCTCTCCTTCAGCTGGACACGTTCGAGGCCGGTCAGATTGCTGAAGATGCGGTCCTTGGCCTGGGCGAGGCCGAGGACGTCGGCCTTCCCGATCGAGCCCTTGGCCGTGATGGTGGCCATCAGGTTGATGCACTCGGCCTCGGTGACACCGCTCAGGAACTCGGCGGCGCGGCGGGTGTCGTTCTCGTCCCACTCGATGGGGATGTGCCCCCGGTGGTCGGCCAGGAAGCCGGCGAGGGTGCCGTACATCTCCTCGGCGTTCGGCAGGTCCAGCTGCAGGCTCATGCCGAGCCGCTGCAGCCCGCTCCAGATGGGCGCGTCCGTGATCAGGACGATGCTGCCCATGTTGTTGTCGGCGAGCCGGGCGAGTTCGGCGATGTGCCGGGTGACGGGGGTGTCGTCCTCCAGGTGGTCGGGGTCGACGAAGACGACGGTCGCGTTGGCGCGGCTGCTGAACTGGGCGGCGGCGAAGTCCATGGCCCCGGTCAGTGACCGGTCGTCCTGTACGGGTGCGTTGGTGCGCAGGTCACGCAGGCCGGTGGCCCTGGTGTAGATCCAGAACGGCATGCTGCTGCGGCGGTGCTGAAGGGCCGCGTCCCTCAGGAGGCGAAGAGCCCGCTGCTGCTCGATGGTGCGCATGCCGATCACTGGGACACGGGCGGAGATGTAGCTGTCCAGGTGATGCAGGCTTTCGTTGTAATTCGACATACGGGCCTTCGGATCGGTTTTCGGATGCCTCTGGTGCCTGCCCGGTCGCGGTTCTTCAGTCCGTGACGACGCGACGGCGGGGACGGTCTGCGGTGTGTGTCCGCGCCCATGGATCGGCCGTGCCGGTGTTCAAGGGCGAGAGCGTTGCGGTGAGGGCGTTGTCGCGGACCGTGCGGCGGCGTTGTTCCACCCAGCGGGGATCGGAGCCGTTCGCGGCGGCAAGGTCGTCCAGCCGGCGTTCCAGTTGCTGTTGGAGGTCCGTGATCTGGCCGTCGACGAGTTCACGGAACCTCGTCCTCAGTGTTTCGGGCAGGCCGGGGTGCCCCGCCACCGCCCGTACCGTCAGGAGTCCTGTCCGCGCCTGGGCCAGTTCGCGGCCCGCGGAGAATTCGTCCGGGGCGGCGAGGACCGCCTCGGTGAGCCGGTCGGCCCAGGACTTCAGCCGGGTGTCGAGGGCCTCGCCGAGATGGAGGGCGAAGCGCTCCCAGGTCTCGCCCGGGAAGTCCTCCTGGGCCAGCGGCGGCAGGGCAGCGGGGTCGGGGTTCTCCTCGGCGGCCCAGCGGCGCAGGAAGTCCACCCAGGTCTCGTAGGGGCCGCCGTGCCCCCAGTACGTGCTCACGTCACGCCGCCCGGCCTGCGGACGACGGTTTCACCGGGGGGCAGGGGTTCCCAGTCGGGCAGCCCTTCGGCGATCTTGCGCACCCGGCTGGTGGCGCGCTCTCCGGTGGGCCTGCGCGAAGCGCCCCAGGGCGAGTCCTCGGCGGGGGTGCCGGGCGTGGACCACTGGGGGTCTCCCGGGGGTCTGCGAGGCGGTGGCGGGACCGCCGGGTGCTGACCGGGTGCGGTGCTCATGACGCGGTTTCCTCCTTGGCCACGGTCCGGCCCTCGAACGGCGAGCCGCCCCGGGAGGCGGTGCCGAGGGATTTGATCAGCTCCCGGCACTGGGGCTCGACGGCGTCGGCGGCGCGCTGCTTGGTGTTCCAGTCGGTGAGTTCGGCGGAGGCCGCGCGCAGATGGTGCAGGGACTCCAGCTTGGCCTGCTGCAGGATCTGGCGGGCATTGTCCTGGAGGCGTTGCGCGGCCTGTGCGCCGTTGCGCAGGACGAGTGCCCAGACGCCTCCGACGACCGCGGCGGTGACCAGCGCGGTGGCGATGGAGAAGGCCCCGATGATCACCAGGATGCCGACCAGGACCAGGGCGGGCAGCGCCAGCTTCTTCCCCCAGGGGAAGGCGTATCCGGCGATGAACGGCTCCATGTGCTGGTCCCAGTGGGCGGACAGCGACACCTCGAGTTCGGTCAGCGGCCGAGTGAACGACCCGTGCCAGGGCGGCAGCTGGAAGGTCTGGGCGGCAACCGTGTACGCGGTACCGAACCGGGCCTGCACGTCCTGCGGCACGCCGGCCCGGTAGTCGCGGGTGAACCCGGCGTGCGCCTGCAGGAACCACTCCTGGCAGGCGGCGACGGAGAGCCGCTGGGTGGCGGGCGAGGTGCCGATGGCGGCCGGGTTGAGGGCGGCCGTGGTCTGCACGGTCAGGTAGTCGAGGGTCTCCTCGTACGAGGCGGAGTCCGCGTCGGCGGCGTGGCGGGCGGCGTCCAGGTCACCGCCGTGGTCGATCACCGCGTGGTTGAACGCCAGGTCGCGGCGGAGCGGCAGCTCCTCGTTGTCGTACTCGGAGACAAGCCGGTCGAGGATGTCGTCGACCGCGTCCTCCAGCCGGTCCGAGGGCTGGAACTCGCGGTCCATGAGCGCCCGGTACTTGTCGAGCACCACCTGCTGGGTGCGGGCCCGGGCCAGCACCCAGTCGAGTTGCAGCCACTGCGGGCAGACCTGGACGAGGCGCGGAAACTCGGCGGCCGCGGAGGGCTGCACGAGGGAGTCGATCTCCTCGCGCCAGCGGGTGATCTGCTTCTGCTGGCCCTCGGCGCTGTCCATGAGCGTCTCGCGCCAGCCGGCCAGGGTGTTGTTCAGCAGCTCACGTCCGGCGAGCCCGAAGGCGCCCTGGGCGATGGACTCCAGGATGACCGCGAACTCCCGGCCGAGCGCCGCCGGGTCCTGGGCGAGCAGGTAGTGGCGCAGCCAGCGCACGGACGCCTCCCTGCGGTTCTGGCGGCGCAGCACCAGGGCGAAGAACAGAGAGGTGCGGTCCGGTGAGCGGCGGAACGCCTCCTCCACCGCCTTCTCGCACAGCGTGCGGTCGTCGGCCGACCAGGACGCGAGTGCCACCAGGGCGGGTGCCAGCCAGTAGCGGGGCGTCTGGATCATCAGCTGGTCGCCGACCGTGCGGACGTTGTCCTCGGACACCAGCCCAAGGTCGAAGGCCTGGAGCATGCCGACGGCGGTGCGCCGTACGGTCTTGTGGTGGCCGAACTCGTGGTCGACCTGGTCCTGGATCACGCCGACGCGGGTCTCGGCGCGCTGGACGTTGGCGGTGAGCTGCGCGGTCCGGACGAACGCGAGGAACTCGTCGCGCAGATCCTTCAGTTCACTGCGGGTCTGCTGCTGGTTGACCTCGACGGCCTGTACCTGGCCGGACACGGAGCCGACCTGCTCGCTGAGTCGGACCACGAGGTTGCTGACCTGCTGCATTTTCTGGTGCAGCGCGTAGTCCACCTCGGACATTCGCTTCTCCGATCACATGGGTCTGTGGCGTGGTCACGCGGGTGTGGGATGTGCGGGGCTCAGGGGCGTACGACCGTCCCGTCGTCGAGGACCGGCAGGAGCAGGCCTCCGGAATAGACCTCGACGAAGGCGTAGCCGCCGGAGCGCACCAGCATCCGGGCGCCCGAGAACGGCTCGGGGACCGGGTCGGACGGGGCGAAGTGGCGGACGATAACCTGGAACAGGTTGAGTTGGTGGTCCACGTAGGGCGGGCCCAGGTAACAGCGGGCGAAGAAGCCGAGCGGGGTCTCGCCGTAGTTGGCCCGGTACTCCTCGCCGATCCACTGGGCCAGTTGCCTGCGGGCGTGCTCGTCCAAACCCGCGTCGAGGCGGCCCACCGCGTCGCGCAGGCCCTGCGGGCGCGGGGCGAGGCGCTCGCGGCGCAGTGGTGCGGCCGGGCCGGGCGCGCCGACGGTGCGGCGGGAGCCGGCCCCGGCGGTGGGGCCCTGGTCCGTGCGGCGCAGGGCGTCCGAGGAGGTGGACGGCGTCCCGGCCGGTCCGCCCGGCTGCACGATGCGACGAGGCCGCTCCAAGTGGCTCATGTGTCCCCCGACGTGAGTGCAGCGTTCCGCGAGAAGTGAAGAGTAATGACGTCGAGTCAATACTGCGAGTATTCACGCCACTTGTGATCCGAAAAACCCGCTTCGGACCCGAACTCGCCCCGCACTCGCCCCGTTCCCGCCCGGTTCACCCATGTCACGGCCCGGTACGGCTGACACACTGCCCGGCATGGGGTCGATCTACACGTTCATGGCGGGCATCAACAACTACCGGTCGGAGATCGCGACGCCGCTGGCGGGGTGCGTCAACGACGTCACCGAGGCCCAACGGCTGGTGACGGACCGGACGGCGGGCGGAGCGAAGGTGCGGACCGTGCTGAACGGCGCGGCGACCGTGGCCGCGGTCGAGGAGGGGATCCGCACGTTTCTGGGGGCTGCCGGGCCCGGTGACACGGCGATGTTCTGGTTCTCCGGGCACGGCTCGCAGTCGGCCGCCTCGGGCCCGGACCTGCTGGTCGAGGCCACCGGGTGGAACCAGGCGCTGGTGTGCGCGGACGGTCCGCTGCCGGACAAGCGGCTGGGCGCGCTGCTCGACGCGGTGGCCGCGGGCGGGGCCCACGTGGTGGCGGTGCTCGACTGCTGCTATTCCGGGGGCGCCACCCGGGGGGAGGCCCCCGAGGGGCTGACCGCGCGGTTCGCGCCGCCGCTGCCCGGCTGGCGGCCGGTGAGCGGGCGGGACCTCGCGCTGCCCGAAGGGCCCCCGCGGCATGTGCTGCTGGCGGCCAGCCGGCTCGACCAGTTGTCGTACGAGGGAGTCTTCGAAGGCCGGCGGCACGGGGCGTTCACGCACGCGCTGCTGGGCTCGGTGCAGGCGGCCGGGCCGGACGCCACCTACCGGCAGCTGCTGTCCGCGGCCGGTGCGCGGGTGCAGCGCTCCGGCAGCCGGCAGCGGCCGGTGCTGTTTCCCGAGGTGCCGGGCGGCACCGCGGATCTGCCGTTCCTCGGGGGCGCGGTCGCGGGAGTCGCCGGTGAGCATCTGCTGCGCTTCGCGGCGGACGGCTGGGAGGTGGACTGCGGCAGCGGTCACGGCCTGCGCGGCGGGGACGGTGCCGAGAGCACGGAGTTCGGCGTGGTCGGGCCGCGGGGGGCGGCGCCGGGTGCCGTCGTGCGGGCCCGCGTGGTGGGGGCCGACCGGACGCTGGTGGATCCGGTCGGCTGGGCTCCGGACACCGAGCGGGTGTACCCGGTGAGCCTGACCGCGCTGACCACCCCGCTCGCGACGGTGACTGTGGACGACACCGGCCGGCCCGGGGCGGCGGCCCGGCTGCGGGCGGCGGTGGCGTCGTACGGCCCCGGGGGCGGGCCCGCGCCGCTGGTACGGGTCGTGACGACGGCCGAGGAGTACGGGGACCTGCACGTCAGAGTGGTGGTGCGGGACACCACCGCGCGGGTTCTGGGGCGGGACGGGACCGAGTTCGTGAGGCCGCTGCCGTTCGCCACGGACGCCGACGCCCGGCGGGTCGTGGACTGCCTGTCGCATCTGGCCCGCTGGTACCAGCTGCGGGACCTCACCTCGCGGCCCTCGGTGCTGGACAACCTGGTGCAGGTGGAGGTCGTCCCCTGGGACGCGGCCGACGACCGGGCCCTCCTGCCGGACGGGAGCGGTGACCTGGTCTGCTCGTACGCGCCCGACGGCGCACGCGGGCCGCGGGAGCCGTGGGTTTCCATCCGGCTGCACAACCGTTCGCCGCACCGCTCGCTGTGGTGCGTGCTGCTCGACCTCACCGACCGCTACGCCGCCGACCCCGCGCTCTTCCCCGGCCACTTCATCGGCCCCGGCAGCACCGGCTACGCCCTGGACGGCGACCCCGTGCAGCTGTCGCTGCCGGTGGGCCGGGCGGCCGTACCGGGGGCCGAGTGCCGGGACTGGCTCAAACTCATCGTCGCCGAGGGCGAGCTGAGTACGGCGCCGTTCCGGCTGCCGGCATGGGACCCGGACGGCTCGGGGAGCCGGGAGGCCGACACGGCGGGCGGTCCGGACGCCGAGGGGGTGCTACGGTTCGAAGCCCCCGCGACACCGGCCGGGGATCGTGAGGCCGGCGCGGTGACGCAGGGTGCGCCCGGACGGTGGGCGACCCGCACGATCGCGGTGCGGACGGTCGTACCACCGCTGCCGACGGCGGCTACTGGCCGAGGTGTGTGAACCCGGCCCAGGCACTCAAGTCGTCCGGGTCGATGTGCCGTGCCCGTTCGGCGAGCCGGGCGGGCAGGCCGGGGGGCAGTTCGCGCTCGGGGTCCAGCATCCACAGCTGGGCCCGGCGCAGCGCCTTGGCGGGCGGTTCGTCCTCGGTGCGCAGGAAGTGATGGGTCAGGAACATCAGGACCGAGGTCGCGTCGTCCGGGACCGGCCACAGCGAGCCGACGACCGAGCGGGCGCCGGCCACCAGGAAGGAGGTCGCGAGGCTGTACGCCTCGTTGTGCCCGCGCCCCGACACATGGCTGCGGCATGCGGCGAGCAGCACCAGCCCGAGCCTGCCGCGCCCCCCGCCGACCGCGTCGGTCAGCTCTTCGGCCGACAGCTCACCGCCGTGCAGGGAGAGATGGGCGGTTCGCCCGGCGGTGCGCGCGACGGAGGCGTGACAGGCGAGGTGCAGCACGCCGCCCTCCACCGCGTGGTCCGGGTCGTCCGGGTCCGCGCCGGTCAGCCAGGACAGCACCTCCTGCGGGGTACCGGGCCCGTCGGCGGCGCCGTCCTCGCGCCGCCCGAGGAACCGGCCGCGCGGGTAGAAGGCCCGCTGTACGGCGTCGGCCTCCGCGCCCGCCCACCCGAGATCTCCGGTGGGGTTGCCCACGACGAGCGCGGCCCCCGAGTGCGCGGCCTCCGGCCGGTCGGCCACGTCGCACAGCAGGCGCGCGGAGGCGGCGTACGAGATTTCCGCCTCGTGCAGCGCGTAGTGGCGCCGTCCGCCCGGCTCCAGCTCCCAGGCCGCGTGCCAGGGCACCAGACCCAGTGTCCCCATCGGTACGAACACCAGCCGGGGCGCCCGCCCGCTCCGGGTGGCGAAGACGTCGAGCAGCGGCCGCATCCCGGCGTACCAGGCCCATCCGCACAGCCGGTCGAGCCGCTGCCGCAACGACGGGGTTCCCGGCCGGGCGGTCGCCTGGGCCCATCCGGGGACGGGCCCCATGTCCCGCCCGTCCGGCCCGGGCTCGCCGAGCCGGAGGGCGCCGGGTGCCGGTGCGTGGACGTACTCGCGCAGTGGTGCCGCGTGCTCGGTGAGGGTCGGCAGGGGCACGGAGTGCACGGCGCCGGTGGTGGTGACGACGACGGCCGTGCCCGGGGTGTCGTCGCCGGCCGGGACCAGGTAGACGAGGGCGTCCTTGCGCAGGGTGCGCAGCGCGGCGGCGATCTCGTCCGGCGCCGGAGGTTGCAGGAGGCGGTCGTGCAGCAGGTCACCGCCCGTGAGGGCGGCCAGGACCCGGCGGCGCAAGGCGCTCGGGACGGCCAGCGGCGCCTGCACGGAGGCGAGCGGGTCGGCGGGTGCGGCGGCGAGACCCGCGGCCCGCCACTCCTCGGCCAGGGCGTCGTGGCCCGCCGCGACGAGACGTTCGGGCACCGTACGGGACGTGGTCGCCGCGTGCAGGAGAAGGCCGCGGCAGGCGTCGAGGGCCTGGACGGCCTCGTCCAGGGCGTGGTCGCGCAGACACCAGCCGACGATCTCCAGGGCCGTCGTGGTGGCCTGCTTCACGGCCTGCGCGGCGTGCTCGGTGCCGGACTGCAGCAGCGCCGCCCAGGCGAGCCCGCGCAGCGCGTCGAGCCCGGTGCGGCGGCCCGTGCCCTTGTCGTCGCGGCGCAGTTCCCCCCGGGCGCGGTAGGCACGGCCGAGGGCGAGCCCGGCGGCCGCGTAGAGCCGGTGCTCGGGGCCCCCGGCGGCCCCGAAGGCGGACTCCAGCAGGGTGATGCCCTGAGCGAGGTGGCGGGCGCGGGCCGTGGGGAATCGCTGCACCTCGGCCAGTGCGCAGTGGCCCGAGCCGAGGCAGTAGGCATAGCGCAGCCAGCTGTCACTGCCCTCGTCGACCAGGTCGTAGGCCTCTTGGAGCAGCTCCATGGCCTCCGTGAGCCCGCTCGCGTCCCGGGCCCGCAGGAACCGGGTGATGCCGTTGTCGCCGAGTACCCAGGCCCGGTGGTCGCGCGGCAGTTCACGTGCCGCCCGTCGCAACTGGGCCGTCGAGGGACGCCCGGTCAGGGGTGGTGCGGGCGACGCGCCCAGTTCGTCGGCGAGGCGGTCGCGGGCCGAGCGGGCGTTCTCCAGCAGCGTCCACAGCTCGATGCGTGTCGAGTCGTCGGGGTCGAGGTCCGCGTGCACGGCTTGCAGCTGGGCGATGTGGTCGTCGGCCGCCGCGAGGTCGCCGCGCTGGACGGCGGTCTGGGCGTCGAAACCGGCCTGCTGGGCGGACATGACCCGGCGGTGATAAGGAGTCAGGCGGGGGTCGTCGCGCAGCTCGCGCCACAGTGCGCCGGCCGCCTCCATGTCGTCGGCGGCACCGGCGGTCTGCCCGCGGTAGGACATGGCGGCGAACCGGAGAAGGCCCACGCCGTGCCCGAGACCGTCGTCCGCGCCCCCCGCCGCACCCGCCGCCTCGGCCTGCGTGAGGTGGTCGAGGACCGCGTCCATGCCGCGGCCCGAGCCGCTCAGCTCCTCGCGCAGCCGGGCCTGGGCGACGACGGCGTGCGCCTTGCGCTGCCAGGCCGGATCGTCCTTTCTGTGGGACAGGACGAAATCGATCAGTTCCGCCCTCTGCGCCTCGGTGACGTGCGTGCCGTGCGGGTCGAGGAGCAGGCCGTGGGAGAGCAGGTTGAGGGCGAAGAACGCGCGTTCGCTCCCCTCTTCCAGGGCCGCGAAGCGCTCGTACCCCAGGTCGAAGGCCTCCGCCCCCCGGGCGATGCCGTCGATGCCCTTCATGATGCCGGGCAAGTCGTCGTCGGTGTCGCTGAAGTCCAGGAAACCGCGCCCCTCAACGATGTCGTCGAGCATCCCGAGGTAGGTGCTCCTTGCGTTCTCGACGCGCATCGCTTCCGGGATGTCCTCCGGGGTTCCAGGAGAGATGCCATGGTCCTGCTCCAGAGTGAGCCAGGCCCAACCGCCCATCCCCTGGGCCATCTTGTGCATACTGCCGGTGACGTCCTCTTCCTGGAGGATCAGCGCGCAGGCCTCGGTGACGTCGTGGAGCCGCAGCGGATCGGGGTCCTCCCGGTACCGGCTCAGCTGGAAGACCGCGAGGAACATGGCGGTGACGGTGACCACGCCGTCGCGTTCCGGCGTCCAGATGTCCATCGCCCGCCGGATCAGCCCGATCGCCCGGTCCTGAGCTGCGCCGTCGCCCCGCGCACTCGCCCGCTCGTACAGCAGGCGCCCGAAGCTGTCGAGGAAGACCGGGGTGAGCCGCTCGACATCGGCAGGGTCGGCGAGCAGTCCGGTCAGCTCCACCTCGGCCGCGGCGGCGTGTGCCTGGTCCTTCCAGTGGGCCCAGATGAGAAAGCGGATGAGGGCGCTGCGGATCCCGACCTCCCAGGCCCAGGACGGCTGCTGTCCGGTCACCTGCCGCGCCTCGAGCAGCGCGGTGCCGAACTCCTCTCGGGCCCGCTCCAGTTCATCCCGGTCGGTCCGCGCCCTGCCGTGCACCATGAGGGCGACGCCCAGGCTGTAGCGGACGAGGGGGAGATCGCTGGTGGGCAGCCCGGCGTCGAGCACGGCCCGGTAGTGGACTGCCGCGGCCTCGGCGTCCGCCGGGTCGCGCAGCAACTCGCTGCGTTCCAGGTGGAGATAGCCCCGCGCCTCCGTCAGGTCGACGGCCTCCTCGCTGCCGGGCTCCAGCATCCCGGCCACCGCCTCGTGCCGACGCAGGGCCTCGTCGACAAGCCCGACACGCTGCGGGACGGGCCCGTCGCAGTGCAGGTAGCGCTGCTTGGCGCAGGCCGCGAGCAGTTGCCGCCCCAGTCCCCTCACGAGGTCGTGCTCGGCATCGTCCTCGGGCAGCGCCGCCATCCCTGCGGTGAGCAGCTCCCACACCGCCTCGAGGAGTTCCGCACCGGGTTCGCTGTCGTACTGGAAGGCCCGGACGTGCCCGAACATGATCCGCCAGGCTGCCCAGTCCCCGCCGTCTCCGGGTGCCTTGAAGGCGAGTTCGAACGCCTGGGCCGCCAACCGGAGGTCGTCCTCGTCGCCCTCCGTGACCAGGTGCAGCCGGTAACTGAGTTCGCCCGCCAGTGCGCACAGCGCGGGCGTCTCCGGGTCGCCGGACTCCATCGTGGCGAGGGTGTCGAGGAGCTCTTCGCGCCTGCCACGGAGTTCGGCGACGACGGCGTCGTCCGGGTTCGGGGCTTCAACGGTCACGGGGCGAGCTTTCCAGGTTTCTCGTGAACGCACGCCGTCAGGGCGCGAGTTGGACGTAGTAGGGCAGCAGCACCGAGTTGAGCCAGTCCCGCCCCTCGGCCGTGTCGAAGTCCACGGCGCCGTCCTCCTCGCAGAGCAGCGCCCCGTCCCGGCAGCGGTCGCCGAACAACACCACCGTCCGGTCCGCCGGTTCCCGCTTGGACGACCACACCAGTCCCTGCGCCCACGGCTCGGTGTGACGGCGGATCCAGTGCGCCCAGTCGCGGGTGTACGGGTATTCCTGGGCCTCCGTGTGCACGAGCCAGGTGTCCTGGTGCACCGCGGCCAGGTCCCGCGCGCTCATCAGGGGCAGCACGCACAGGTCGGCGGTGAGCCGCAGCGTGCTCAGGCGGCGCCCCTCGACGGCGGCGCGTTGCAGCAGCCGGGGCCCGCCGAGGGGGTCGAAGGGCAGCGAACGCAGCAGCGTCTCGCACACGGCGGCGGCCGCACTCAGCCCCGTGTACAGGTAGCCGTAGGGATCGTGCGTGGTGGCGTCGAAGCGGCCGCCTCCGTACAGACAGTGCGAGGGCTTCGGGTTGAAGTCGGCGGCGCCCCGGTGGGAGCCGTGGACGCGGTACAGCAGGGTGCCGCGGGCCAGCGTGACCTTGCCGGGGTCGCCGGTGAGCTCCTCGGGCGGCCGGTAGTTGGGCACGGCTACTCACTCTCCCCTGAGCACGGCACGGCTAGTAGTCACTCTCCATACGGCACGGCTAATAGTCACTCTCCATCAGGAACCGTGCGGTCTCGACGAGCTGGGCGTCCCGCCCGGTGCCGAGCAGCCGGACGGGGCTGGTGCCGAGCCAGGCGTTGGCCGACAGCCACCAGTCGGCCGCGCCCCAGGGATCGTGGTCGGCGTCCAGCAGCGCGTTGACCTCCAGGACGGCCAGCCAGGGCAGGGCGTCCTCGGAGAACTGGAAGCTCGGCAGCCGAAGCCGGCCACCGGTGCCGCGCAGCCGGATCAGGTCGGGCGCGTAGGGGGAGCCGCCCTGCCGCTCGACCGTCTCAGGGGCCAGCGCGGGCTCCACCAGCAGCCGTTCGCGCACCGGGCGGAGGAGAGGCCCGACCATGCGGTGCCCGTCGATCAGCAGCACGGCCAGATCCTCGGTGGCGAACCCCTCCACGGTCGGCGGTCCGCCCGGGGTCTCGTGGACGGCGACGAGCCGCGCCTGCCGGCCCTCCCCGAACTCGTCGGGCAGTCGCTCCCGCAGCAGCCGGGCGGCCCGGTCCGCCGCGCGACGGGCCTGTTCGTCCTGCTCCGGGGCACGGACGAGGGCGAGCAGCTCGGCCAGCAGGGCACGGAGCTCCGGCCCCAGCCGCCCCGAGAGACGGTCCCAGCGTGCCGCGGCGGCGGCCAGGACGACGTGCGGATCAGACGGGTCCTCCCGGCCCGGCCGAAGCGATGCCATCACTCCTCCTCCCTGCGGTGGCCAGCAGCCGTTCCAGCAGATCGGCGCGGGCGTGGCGGCGTACGACGAAGTGGATGTCCCAGTCGGCGCCGCGCGCCAGTTCCGCCTCCACGGCCGTCCACAGCGCGCCGAAGCTCTCCAGGGCCGGCAGGCCGCCGCGGCCTGCCCCCAGCAGGGGCAGGCAGATGGAGGTGAGCGGCGGATCGTGGCGCCCGGACTCCTCGGCGAGCAGCCGGAAGGCCCGGTCGACGGCGCGGGTGATGTCGGCGGACTGGACGTCGTAGTCGTTGGTGCCGGGGCGGGGCACGGCCACGGCGAGGTGGTAGATGCGGCGCACGCCCTGGTCGGCGAGGGCGCCGGCGGAGGTGACGGCGACCGTGCCGGGCAGGGCCGCCCGGCCGGGGACGCCGTGGCGCGCGGCCCAGTCGCGCAGTTCGTCGTGTACCCGGTCCTCGACGACTCCCCCGGTCGCGTCAGTGCGGGCCCCGGCCCGGCGCAGCGTCGCCGCGACGGAGGCCTTGTAGGGCGCGGGGAGCGCGAAGTACGTGTTGGAGGGGGAGATCACGACGTCGACGTCCCGCAGGAGGTCCACCGAGTGGACGTGCAGGGTGACCGGGACGACGCGGCCGTGGACGCGGGGCTTGACCACGCGGTGGGCGGCGGCGAGTCCGGGCCGTCCGGCGGCCACCGGGCCCTCGTCGAGCGACACGACCGCGGGAGTGTGGCCGGCCAGGCCGAGGATCTGCTCGGTGACCTGGTCCAGCACCATCAACTCGTGGTGCTTGCGGAACCGTTCGACGCTGACGCCGTACACCTCGGCGGCCCGGCGCCGCCGGTCGGCCGGGGGCCAGTCGCGGGTGCCCTGGGCGAGTCCGAGGGTGTACTCGGCGGCCGCCTGCAGGGTGCCTCCGCCGATGCCGGTGACCGCGTCTCGGAGTAACCGCTCGACCGCCGGACCGGTCGACTCCCCCAGGGCTCCCGGGCGTTCGCGGGCGATGCGGAGAAGTTCCGGGACGGCGAGCCCGCGGAGCCGGACGACTCCGGCCCGTCGCACCGCTCTCACCTCGGCGAGCACCGCCGCGTGATCGGGCTGGTGAGGGGGATGCGGCATGGCGTCAAGAATCCCATTGCCGCCTCCCTCCTCACAAGCCCGATCCGGTGCTCCCCCCGGTCCTTCCATTGCACCGCACGGCCCGGTCGCGGCCGGGTCTCTTTCCGGGCGGTTCCGGGTCGGCGCCCCGAGAGCACCGGAATACCCGTGCCGAGCCCTGCACGACACCCGTGCCGGGACCTACACGAACAGGCTCAGTACCGCCGCGACCACGAACCCGGCGACCGACAGCACGCTCTCCAGCACGGTCCACGTCTTGAGCGTGTCCCGTTCGCTGATGCCGAAGTACTTGGCGACCATCCAGAAGCCGCCGTCGTTGACGTGCGAGGCGAAGATGGAGCCCGCCGAGATGGCCATGATGACCAGGGCGACGAACGCCTGCGAGTGGTCGCCCTCGGCGAGCAGCGGCGCCACGATGCCCGCCGTCGTCACGATGGCCACCGTCGCCGAGCCCTGCGCGACCCGCAGCACCAGGGAGATCAGGTAGGACAGGACGATCACCGGCAGGCCGACGTCGTTGAAGGTGTCGGAGAGTGCCTGGGCGACGCCGCTGGCACTGAGGACGGCACCGAAGACGCCGCCCGCGCCGACCACCAGCAGGATGTTGCCGACCGGCTTCAGCGAGGCCGTCGAGACGGTCTCCAGGGACTTGCGGGACCAGCCGCGCCGGATGCCGAGCAGGTAGTAGGCGAGCAGCAGGGCGATGGTCAGGGCCACGAACGGGTTGCCGAAGAACTCGATCACCGAGCGCAGCGTGGACTCGTCCAGGGCGATGGAGGAGAAGGTCGCGGCGAGGATCAGGACCAGCGGGGTGCCGATGATGCCGAGGACCGTGCCGAGCGCCACGGGGCTCTCGTGCGGTGCGACGCCGGCCTTGGACTGCTCGTCGACGACGGCCTGCTTGGCCTCCTCGGCGGCCTCGACCATGTCCTGCGGCACGGGCACGAAGATGCGGCGGCCGATCCAGGCGGAGAACGCCCAGGCGGCGAGCACGGCGGGGATGCCGCAGACGATGCCCATGAGGATGACCCAGCCGAGGTCCACCTTCAGCAGTCCGGCGGCGGCCACCGGGCCGGGGTGCGGCGGCAGGAAGGCGTGGGTCATCGACAGGCCGGCCAGCAGCGGCAGGCAGTAGAGCAGGACCGACTTGCCGGAGCGCTTGGCGGCGGCGTAGACGATCGGCGCGAGGACGAAGATGCCGACGTCGAAGAAGACCGGGATGCCGAAGATGAGGCCGGTGAGGCCCATCGCGAGCGGGGCGCGCTTCTCGCCGAAGAGGCCCAGCAGGCGGGAGGCCAGCACCTGGGCGCCGCCGCTGACTTCGAGGATGGCGCCGAGCATGGTGCCCAGGCCGATGATGATGGCGACGTGGCCGAGGATGCCGCCCATGCCGGACTCGATGGTGGAGACGGCGTCGGACTTCTGGACGGTGCCGAAGAGTTCGGTGACCGAGAGGCCGGCGAGCAGGCCGACGGCTATGGAGACGGCGAGCAGCGCGACGAAGGGCTGCAGCCGGACCTTGATGATCAGGAAGAGCAGGAGCGCGATGCCGATCGCGGCGACGGTGAGCAGGCCGGCCGTGCCGTCGATCAGGGTGAGCAGGCCGCCGGTGTGCGGTGGGGTCTGTGGGGCGGGGGAGGCGGCGAGCTGGAGGGATGGAAAGGACATACGGGGGTCCTCTGGGTAAACACATACTGCTTTCGGGCAGGGCGGGGCGCGGCACGGCACCCGGGTCCCGATCGGGGGAGGGCGCCGTGCCGTGCGACAGGTGAAGAAGAGAGAAGGTGCGGCCGGGGGGGGCGGGTCAGCCCAGGACGGCCAGCGCGTCGATCTCGATGAGGAGGCCGGCGGGCAGACCGACGTAGACCGTCGTGCGGGCCGCCGGGGGCTGGGTGAGGCCCTGCTCCTCGAAGTAGGCGTTGTAGATCTCGTTCATCTCCGCGAAGTGGTCCACGTCGGTGAGGTAGACGCGGAGCATCATCACGTCGTCCCAACAGGCGCCGCCCTCCTCCAGGATCGCCTTGACGTTGGCGAGGGTCTGGAGGGTCTGCTCGCGCAGGGTCGGGCCGGCCGGGGTGGGGGCCTTGCCGTCCTCGTGGGGGAGGAAGCCGACCTGGCCGGCGACCTGGAGGATGTTGCCCTTCTTGACGCCGTGGCTGAACTTCGCCGGGGGGACGGTGTGGGTGGCGGGGGTGAGAGCGATCTTGTCGGTCATGCGGTGACTTCCTTGACTGGGGTCCTGCCGGAGTACTCGCCGCTGATCGCGTCCGCCGTACGGCGCACCAGCGGGAGCAGGGTGAGGAGTTCGTCCGCGGTGACGACCACGTTCGGCGCGGAGACCGACATCGCGGCGACCACCCGGCCGTCGGCGCCCCGGATGGGCGCGGCGACGCAGTTGATGGACTCCTCGTGGCCACCGAGGTCGGTGGCCCAGCCCTGTTCGCGCACCTTGGCCAGCTCCGCGAGGAAGCCGTCGGCGTTGGGTGTCGAACGGGCCGTGTACATGGGGTAGTCGAGCTTCTCGACGACGGCTCGGCGTTCGCTCTCGGGGAGGTCGGCGAGGAGCAGCTTGGCCACGGCCGCCACCGTGATGGCGACGGGCTTGCCGATCCGCGAGTACATGCGGACCGGGTAGCGGCTCTCCACCTTGTCGATGTAGAGGACCTCGTTCTCCTCGTACACGGCGAGGTGGACGGTGTGGCCGCACTGCTCGTTGACGCGTACGAGGTGGGGGTGGGCGATCTCGCGGACGTCCAGGTTCTCCATCGCCTCCTGGGCGAGGGCGATGAGGCGGGCGCCGAGGCGGTAGCGCTGGTCCTCCTGGCGGTAGACGAAGCCGTGTTCGTGGAGGGTGCGCAGCAGGCGCAGGGCCGTGGACTTGTGGACGCCGAGACGGTCGGCGACCCGGCCCAGGTCGGCGGGGCCCTCGGCGAGCAGCGGCAGGATGCTCAGCGCGCGGTCGACGGTCTGGCTCATGGGGTGCGTACCTCCTCCTCGGCCCTCGCGTCGGCCTGTGTCCAGCCGGGGCCGAGTCGAAGTGTCCCCCACGCGTCGTCGTCGAGGGCGGCCAGGCGGTCGGCGTGGCCGCGGGCCGGGGGTGTGGCGAGGTCGCCGGGGACGGTGAGGGTGGCGGCGGCCATCAGGTGGCCGTGGCGCAGGCGCTCGCGCACGGGCAGGTCGCGCAGGGTGGCGGAGAGGAACCCGGCGGCGAAGGCGTCGCCCGCGCCGACGGCGGCGACGACGTCGACGGTGAGGGCGGGGACGGAGACGGCCTTCGGCCCGTGGAAGGCGGTGGCGCCGCTCGCGCCCTGCTTGACGACCAGCACCTCGGGTTCGGGCAGCGCGGCGCGCACGGCTTCCGGTCCGCCCAGGTCCCAGGCCTCGTCCTCGCCGACGAAGACGAGGTCGGCGCCCCGGGCCAGCTCCAGCAGCACCCGCGCGCCGTCGGTGTCGCCGCGCCACAGGCCGGGGCGGTGGTTGACGTCGAAGGAGACGAGGGGCCGGCCGGGGCGGCGGGCGGTCAGCTCCCGCATCAGCTCCAGGCAGTCGGCGGAGAGCGCGGGGGTGATGCCGGAGAGGTGGAGCACGCGGCCGGAGCGGATCGCGTCGAGGTCCATGGTGCGGACCGACATCGCGGAGGCGGCGGAGCCCGCGCGGTAGTAGGCGACCTCGTGGGCGTCGGTGGCGCGGTCCCCGGCGGTGCGGAAGTAGACGCCGGTGGGGCGGGCGGGGTCGCGGCGCACGGCGGAGACGTCGACCCCGTAGGCGCCGATCGCCTCGACGAGGTGGTCGCCGAAGCCGTCCGCGCCGACCCGGCTGATCCAGCGGGCGGTGTGTCCGGCGGCGGCGAGCACGCAGGCCACGTTGGACTCGGCGCCGCCGATGGCGCGGTCGAAGGAGGGGACGTCGGCGAGGCGGCCGGGTACGGAGGGGAGGAAGGTGACCATGGACTCGCCGAGCGCGACGACGTCCACGACGTCGGGGGTGGTGCCACGGGGTCGTTCGACGGTCACGATGGTCTCGGCTCCTGGTCGCGTCGCTCGGGCGGGGGCTCCGTTGACCCCGCGTTCGCCGAGATGTTAGACAGCAGTAAGCGATATGCGCAACGGTCGTTGCAGATACTGCAACGCGTCCGCGACGCTTCAGATCAGGTTCAGATCAGGAGGCTCCATGGCCCTCGACACCGGCTCCGCGAACGGCAGCGAAGCCCTCGCCCGACTGGCCGAGGAGCACGTCGACCACCGCTTCAAGGGCCTCCCGCCGGACGCGTACGGCCTGACCGTCGCCGAGCTGGCCGGACAGCGCCGCAGCCTCTTCACCGGCGGCTTCACCACGCCCGTGCTGGCCCTGTCCGCCGAACGCCTGGAGCACAACCTGAGGCTCATGGAGACGTACTCCGCCCGGCACGGCCTCGCCTTCGCGCCGCACGGCAAGACCTCCATGGCCCCGCAGCTCTTCCACCGCCAGATCGAGCACGGCGCCTGGGGCATCACCCTCGCCGTGCCGCACCAGGTACGGGTGGCGCGGGCCTTCGGCATCCAGCGGGTCTTCCTCGCCAACGAGCTGGTCGACGCCGCCGCCCTCAGCTGGATCTCCGCCGAGCTGGACGCCGACCCGGACTTCCGCTTCGTCTGCTGCGTCGACTCCGTGCGGGGCGTCCAGCTGATGGACGCGGCGCTGGCAAAGGCGGGCGCCTCCCGCCCGGTGGACGTCGTGGTGGAGCTGGCCGCCGGTGCGGGCGCGCGGACCGGCGTGCGCACCGAGGCCGAGTGCGCGGCGGTCGCCGACGCCGTGGCCGGGGCGCGCACGCTGCGGCTCGCCGGTGTCGCCGGGTACGAGGGCGAGGTGCCGGACGCCGACCCCGAGAAGGTGCACGCCTGGCTGCGGCGGCTGGTCGCGCTCGCCGTCGACTTCGACAAGGGCGGGCGGTTCGACGGGCTGGAGGAGATCGTGGTGAGCGCGGGCGGCAGCGCCTGGTTCGACGCGGTGGCCGACGTGTTCGCCGAGGTCCCCGGTCTGTCCCGGCCCGTGCTGAAGCTGCTGCGCTCGGGCGCCTACGTCTCCCACGACGACGGGCACTACCGCGAGCTGACCCCCTTCAACCGGGTTCCCGAGGAGGGCGCCCTGGAGCCCGCCTTCCGCCTGTGGAGCCAGGTCGTCTCCCGCCCCTCCCCCGAGCAGGCCTTCACCAACGCGGGCAAGCGGGACGCGGCCTACGACCTCCACCTGCCCTTCGCCCAGGTCGTGCGACCCGCCGACGGCGGCCCGGAGCGCCCGGCGGCCGGCATCACGGTGACCGGCCTGTCCGACCAGCACGCCTGGCTGCGCACGAGCGCCGAGGCGGACCTGGAGGTGGGCGACTGGCTCGGGACCGGCCTGTCGCACCCGTGCACGTCCTTCGACAAGTGGCAGCTCATCCCGGTCGCCGAGGCGGACGGGACGGTCGTCGACTACATCCGCACGTTCTTCTAGAGGAGGCTCCGGTGGAAGAGCTGGTCATCAGGGACGCGGACGTCGTCGACGGCTCCGGCGCGGACGCGTACCGCGCCGATGTCGTGGTCGACGGCGGCCGGATCGTCTCGATCGTCAAGGAGGCGGCGGCCGCCGGCTGCCAGCGCCCCAAGGCGCGCCGCGAGCTGGACGCCGAGGGCCTGGTCCTCTCGCCCGGCTTCGTCGACATGCACGCCCACAGCGACCTGGCGCTGCTGCGGGACCCCGACCACAGCGCCAAGGCCGCGCAGGGCGTCACCCTGGAGGTCATCGGCCAGGACGGGCTGTCGTACGCGCCGGTCGACGACCGCACCCTGGCCGAGGTGCGCCGCGCGATCGCCGGGTGGAACGGTCCCGGCGACGACGTCGACTTCGACTGGCGGTCGGTCGGCGAGTACCTGGACCGGCTCGACGCGGGCATCGCGGTCAACGCCGCCTACCTGATCCCGCAGGGCACGGTGCGCGCCCTCGCGGTCGGCTGGGACGACCGGGAGGCGACCGAGGCGGAGCTGGAGCACATGCGGCGGCTGGTCGCCGAGGGCATGGAGCAGGGCGCCGTCGGCATGTCGTCCGGGCTGACCTACACGCCGGGCATGTACGCCAAGGACGCCGAGCTGACCGAGCTGTGCCGGGTGGTGGCGTCGTACGGCGGCTACTACTGCCCGCACCACCGCTCGTACGGGGCCGGCGCGCTCCAGGCGTACGAGGAGATGGTGGAGCTGACGCGGGAGGCGGACTGCCCGCTGCACCTCGCGCACGCCACCATGAACTTCGGCGTCAACAAGGGCAGGGCCCCCGAGCTGCTGACGCTGCTGGACGGCGCGCTCGCCGCCGGCGCCGACATCACGCTCGACACGTACCCGTACACCCCCGGCTGCACCACCCTCGTGGCGCTGCTGCCGAGCTGGGCGAGCGAGGGCGGCCCGGAGCAGATCATGAAGCGGCTGGCGGACGACGACACCGCCGAACGCATCCGCCACCACGTCGAGGAGATCGGCTCCGACGGCTGCCACGGCGTGCCCATGGAGTGGGAGACGATCGAGATCTCCGGCACGGGCGACCCGGCGCTCGGCGAATACGTCGGCCGTACGGTCCTGGAGTCGGCGCGGCTGCGCGGCGAGACTCCGTGGACGGTCGCCCGGCACCTGCTGCTGGCCGACCGGCTGGCGCCGACCATCCTCCAGCACGTCGGCCACGAGGAGAACGTCCGCGCGATCATGCGCCACCGCGTCCACACCGGCGGCTCGGACGGCATCCTCCAGGGCGCCAAGCCGCACCCGCGCGCCTACGGCACCTTCCCGCACTACCTCGGGCACTACGTGCGCGAGCTGGGCGTGCTGTCGTTGGAGGAGTGCGTCGCGCACCTCACCTCCCGCGCGGCGGCCCGGCTGCGGCTGCCGGACCGGGGGCTGGTCCGCGAGGGGTACCGGGCCGACCTCGTGCTCTTCGACCCGGCGACGGTCGCGGCGGGCAGCACGTACGAGAACCCGCGCGTGCTGCCGACGGGCATCCCGTACGTGCTGGTCGACGGGCGGTTCGTGATGGAGGACGGGCGGCGCACGGACGTGCTGGCGGGCCGGTCGGTGCGGCGCGCTCCCCGGTAGCGCGGACCGCGCGGGGTGACGAAACCCACCCAAAGCACACGTCTCAAGTGGCGGATACCACCACCCATGGAACGTAACCGGGCCGTAAGCTCACGCACATGCAGGTGATCCAGTCGACCAAGCTCGCCAACGTCTGTTACGAGATCCGGGGCCCGGTGCTCGAGGAGGCGATGCGGCTGGAAGCGGCCGGGCACCGCATCCTGAAGCTGAACACCGGCAACCCGGCCGCCTTCGGGTTCGAGTGCCCGCCGGAGATCCTGGAGGACATCCTCCGCAACGTGTCCACGGCCCACGGCTACGGCGACGCGAAGGGCCTGCTGGCGGCGCGCCGGGCCGTGGTCATGCACAACCAGACCCTCGGCATCGAGACGGACGTCGAGCACGTCTTCATCGGCAACGGCGTCTCCGAGCTGATCGTGATGGCGATGCAGGGCCTGCTGGACGACGGCGACGAGGTCCTCGTCCCGGCGCCCGACTACCCGCTGTGGACGGCCGCCGTGTCGCTCTCCGGCGGCACGGCGGTGCACTACCGCTGCGACGAGCAGTCCGACTGGATGCCCGACCTCGCGGACGTCGAGCGGAAGATCACCGACCGCACCAAGGCGCTCGTGATCATCAACCCGAACAACCCGACGGGCGCGGTCTACGACGAGGCCATGGTGCGCGCGCTGACCGACATCGCCCGCCGCCACAACCTCCTGGTCTGCTCCGACGAGATCTACGACAAGATCCTGTACGACGAGGCCACGCACACCCCGACCGCCGCGGTCGCCCCGGACCTGCTCACCCTCACCTTCAACGGCATGTCGAAGGCGTACCGGGTGGCCGGCTACCGCGTCGGCTGGATGTCGATCTCCGGGCCCCGGGCGCACGCCGAGTCCTACATCGAGGGCCTGACGGTCCTGGCCAACATGCGGCTGTGCGCCAACATGCCGGGCCAGCACGGTGTGGTCGCCGCGCTCAGCGGGCGGCAGACCATCAACGAGCTGGTCCTGCCGGGCGGGCGGCTGCGGGAGCAGCGGGACGCCGCGCACGAGGCGTTGACCAGCATCCCGGGCGTGACGTGCGTGAAGCCGAAGGGGGCGCTGTACCTCTTCCCCCGGCTCGACGCCAAGGTGTTCAAGATCAAGGACGACCGGCGGATGGTCCTGGACCTGCTGCGCCAGGAGAAGATCATGGTCGTCCAGGGCACCGGCTTCAACTGGCCCGAGCCCGACCACTTCCGCGTGGTGACCCTGCCGACGGCGAGCGACCTGCGCGAGGCCGTGGGACGGATCGGGAACTTCCTGGACGGGTACGGCCAGCCCTGAGCCCATCTCCGACGATCGTCAACTTTAGATTCAATCTAATGTAGGATGGTTTCCTGAAGCGCTCAGGAGGCCGTCCCATGTACGAACCGATCCGCACCAGGTCCGTCCACAGCACGACGGCCGGCGACACCTCGGACTTCCCCCACCGGTCCCGGGAGGAAGAGCTGGACATCCAGCTCGCGGGCCACCTCGCGGCACTGCTCGCCGTCACGGACGAGCTGCGCACACTGGCGCCCGACACCGATCTGGACACCGCCGCCGACCGGCTCGCCGCGCAGGTGGCCCGGCTGCGGCAAGGCCAGGCGCCGGTCCGCGTGCCGGTGACCGCGGCCCGCCCCTCGCCCCACCTGGCGGCCCTGCACCGCCGGGCGCACACCCTGGCGGGACGTGCCCTGGTGGTGGCGGCCTCCCGCGCCGACACGGCGGCCGCGATCCTGACCGCCGAGCGCATGGACGCGCACGCCGCGGCCGTCGAGCCGCGCGAACTCGCCTCCCACTGAGCCCTCCGGGCTCCCCCCGTACGGCCCCGGCCCGCGCGCACCCGCAGCGACGCGCGGGCCGGGTGCCATTCACTGCGTTGGCCTTGGCTGGATCGCTACGGCGCCGTGGGGCGGCCGGCGGTTGGCGGCTTTCCGTTGCGGGTGGTTGCTCGCGCCGTTCCCCGCGCCCCTTGGGGCGCGAATCCCGCCGGCGTTTTGAAATGGTGAAGGGCCGGGTCGTCCGCACGCCGTTGTGCGGGGACCCGGCCCGGGTGGGAGCTCCCCGTGCTCCGGGCACTGCTGAGCTACTGGAGCGTGGGGAGGTCCCCTCGTGGCCGGCCTTCGTGACGACTTCGCGGGTCAGGGCTAGTCGGACCGGCCACGGAGACTGCGGGGGACGTCAGCCCAGGCGCTTCACCAGGGCCCGGTACTGGTCCCACAGCTCGGCGGGGGTGTGGTCGCCGAAGGTGTTCAGGTGCTCGGGGACGAGCGCCGCCTCCTCGCGCCACACCTCCTTGTCGACGCTGAGCAGGAACTCCAGGTCGGCGTCGGCGAGGTCGAGGCCGTCGGTGTCCAGGGACTCCTTGGTCGGCAGCACGCCGATCGGGGTCTCGACACCGTCCGCCTTGCCCTCCAGGCGCTCCACGATCCACTTCAGGACGCGGCCGTTCTCACCGAAGCCGGGCCAGACGAACTTGCCGTCGTCGTCC
Source organism: Streptomyces sp. M92 (assembly GCF_028473745.1). NCBI lineage: Bacteria > Bacillati > Actinomycetota > Actinomycetes > Kitasatosporales > Streptomycetaceae > Streptomyces > Streptomyces sp. M92. The sequence continues at coordinate 2,864,287 of NZ_CP101137.1, read as the reverse complement.
TTGCGGAACCAGTTGACGTAGTAGATCTTCGGCAGCTTGGACTGGTCCTTGTCCTTGGCCACGTCGACCCAGTGCCCCATGTAGTCGCCCATGTTGTAGCCGCAGAACGGCAGCATGGCGAAGGGGTCGCGGCGCAGCTCGCCGACCTTGCCCTCGGCGGCGGCGGTCTTCTCGGAGGCCACGTTGGCGCCGAGGAAGACGCCGTGGTTCCAGTCGAAGGACTCGGTGACCAGCGGTACGGCGGTGGCGCGGCGGCCGCCGAAGAGGATCGCCGAGATCGGCACGCCCTTGGGGTCCTCCCACTCCGGCGCGATGATCGGGCACTGCGCGGCGGGGGTGGTGAAACGGGCGTTGGGGTGCGCGGCCGGGGTGCCCGACTCGGGCGTCCAGTCGTTGCCCTTCCAGTCCGTGAGGTGGGCCGGGGTCTCCTCGGTCATGCCCTCCCACCACACGTCGCCGTCGTCGGTGAGGGCGACGTTGGTGAAGACGGAGTTGCCCCACAGGGTCTTCATCGCGTTGGCGTTGGTGTGCTCACCGGTGCCGGGCGCGACGCCGAAGAAGCCGGCCTCGGGGTTGATGGCGTACAGGCGGCCGTCCTCGCCGAAGCGCATCCAGGCGATGTCGTCGCCGATGGTCTCCACGGTCCAGCCGGAGATCGTGGGCTCCAGCATGGCGAGGTTGGTCTTGCCGCAGGCCGACGGGAAGGCGGCGGCGACGTACTTGGGCTCACCGGTGGGCGGGGTCAGCTTCAGCACCAGCATGTGCTCGGCGAGCCAGCCCTCGTCGCGGGCCATGACGGAGGCGATGCGCAGGGCGTAGCACTTCTTGCCGAGCAGGGCGTTGCCGCCGTAGCCGGAGCCGTAGGACCAGATCTCGCGGTCCTCGGGGAAGTGCGAGATGTACTTGGTGCTGTTGCACGGCCACGGAACGTCCTCCTGGCCCTCCTCCAGCGGGGCGCCCAGGGTGTGCACGGCCTTGACGAAGAAGCCCTCGTCGCCCAGCTCGTCCAGGACCGGCTGCCCCATGCGGGTCATGGTGCGCATGGAGACGGCGACGTACGCGGAGTCGGTGATCTCGACGCCGAGCGCGGAGAGCGGGGAGCCGAGCGGGCCCATGCAGAAGGGCACGACGTACATGGTGCGGCCGCGCATGGAGCCGCGGAACAGGCCGCCTTCGCCCTTCTCACCGGTGAAGATCTCCCGCATCTCGGCGGGGTCCTTCCAGTGGTTGGTCGGGCCGGCGTCCTCCTCCTTCGCGGAGCAGATGAAGGTCCGGTCCTCGACGCGCGCGACGTCGGAGGGGTCGGAGGCCGCGTAGTAGGAGTTGGGGCGCTTGATGGGGTCGAGCTTGCGGAAGGTGCCCTTCTCGACGAGCTCCCCGCACAGGCGCTCGTACTCGGCCTCGGATCCGTCACACCAGACCACTTCGTCCGGCTGGGTCAGTTCGGCGATCTCGTTCACCCACGAGATCAGCTCCTGGTGGTCGGTGGGGACGGGGGGAGCAGCGATGTCGCGCGCCACGATTGCTCCTAGATGAGGGGTTTTTTGTTTGGGGGCCCCGTGGGGGCTGCGACCCGGATGCGTGACGTTGTCCTCTTGGGCGCTCATCCGGTGTCGACCGCACTCATTTGATCATCCGACGTAAGCGCCCATCTGTCCAGAGGGCGTCACACCTGAGCGGCGTGAGGATCGCCACGTGTCCACATCGGGGATTTTGGGGGGATGCGCGGCCGGGTACCCCGTGAGACGATGACCACTCAGGAACGTCCAGGCTCCGTACTGACACGTAACTTACGGTCCCGTAGGTACGATGCGCCCATGACTGCGTCCGTCCCCGACGCGCCCGAGGACACGCCGGCCGCCGGCCGCGGTCCCGTGGCGCTCTCCCTGCCGCATCCGGTCAAGCCCAAGCTGCGCGGCTGGCTGCACCTCGGCATGTTCCCGGCCGTGCTGGTCGCGGGCCTGGTGCTCACCGCCCTCGCCGAGTCCCCCGAGGGCCGCATCGCCTGCGGGATCTACGTCCTGACGGCCTGCCTGCTGTTCGGCGTCAGCGCCCTCTACCACCGGGGCAACTGGAGCCCGCGCATGGACGGCGTCCTGCGCCGTCTCGACCACGCCAACATCTTCCTGATCATCGCGGGCACCTACACACCCCTCACGATGCTCCTGCTGCCCGAGGCCAAGGGCCAGTGGCTGCTGTGGGGCATCTGGGCGGCCGCGGCGGCGGGCATAGTCTTCCGCGTCTTCTGGGTCGGCGCCCCACGCTGGCTCTACACCCCCTGCTACCTCGCGATGGGCTGGGCGGCCGTCTTCTACCTCCCCGAGTTCATGCGGGCGGGCGGCATCGCCGTCCTGGTCCTGGTGGTCGTGGGCGGTCTGCTCTACAGCGCGGGCGGCGTCATCTACGGCATCAAGCGCCCCAACCCCTCACCCCGCTGGTTCGGCTTCCACGAGGTCTTCCACTCCTTCACGCTGGCCGCCTTCATCGCGCACTACGTGGGGATCTCGCTGGTCGCGTACTGATCCGTCGCCGCAGGTCGGGACGGCACGGCGGGGGAGCTGCCGCCCCGTGGCCGTGCTTCGCGCAGGCGAGCGGAACGCCGCTATGGCCCGGTCCGTGAGCAGGACCGGCGGAACGCCGTGCGCCTCCAGGCGGTGCTGCGGGTTGGCCGCCGGCGCGCCCAGTCACGCGGCCATCATGCGGACCGGCAGCAGGCCGGGCGCTTCGGTTGCCGTCAGCGTTGCCGTCATGCGACATCTACTGGCGAGAGAGTCCGGCCGGATCGATCGCAACAGGGAACGGGGTGTCCAGGTCAGTGGTCGCGCCTGCGAGTGCGGTCGCCCGCTCCACGTACCGGCCGCCTTCCAGCTCGTAGACCACGAGCATGGGCGCGGGGTCGAATTCGAGTCGCCAGAAGTGCGGGATGGCTGCCTCGGCGTAGAGCATCGGCTTGAACTTGCGGTCCACGGTGCGGTTGCCGGGAGAGACAAGCTCGACCACGAGCTGCACACCGTCGGCATCGACACCGACGCCGTCCTCGGCGGTCGCGCCGGCGTCGGTCACCACGAGGTCGGGGACGACAAGACCGGAGGGCAGGATGACGTTGATGGCTTCCAGCACCTCGACCGGGGCCTTGGCGGCCTGGGCCGCCGCATGGAGGATCATGGCGAGGCGGAGCGAGGCCCGCTGGTGACGGATGCCGGGCGCGGGGGACATTACGAGGGACTCCCCCAGCAATTCGTACCGCATGGTGCGGTCTTCGGGCAGGGCGAGGACGTCGGCGACGGTCCAGGGCCCTGTGTGGTCGATGGCAACGCTCATTCCCTTTCACCTCCTCGTCCGCCCGCAGCCGTAGAAGGCCAGGCAGGCGGCACACGGCCAGCATACGGGCGCTCTCACCTGCTGACATCGGTTTCGTCACCCTGAGCGATCCCACGGACGCACGTGCCGGGAATCCTCTGGCAGTGGTGGCGCCGACACGGGTCTCGCATGGCTGCCCCTGGGTGCCGGGTCCTGACGCACGTCAGTGGCTCCTGCGGTCGACTGCTGATCCCGGGGGCCCGCCGTGCCCGACCAGGGGCCGGTCCGGGCGGCGGGTCCACAGGCTGCGGGGCGTAGCCCCAGGCACCGGCACTGACACTCGTCTTGGTCGGAGCCCTAACCGCGCGTCGTCGGCGTCACCAGCCCCAGCTCATACGCCAAGATGACCAACTGCACCCGGTCTCGCGCGTCCAGTTTTGTCAGCAGTCTGCTCACATGGGCCTTGGCGGTGGCCACACTGATGTGCAGCCGCGTGGCGATCTCCGCGTTGGACAGTCCACGACCGACGAGGGTGAGCACTTCCCGTTCGCGGACGGTGATGCCCTCCACCGGTCGCGGGGGCGGCGGTGTGGCATCGGGGCGGGCCGAGAACTCCGCGATCAGGCGGCGTGTCACGCTCGGTGCGATGAGGGCGTCGCCCGCGGCTACGACCTCGATCGCGGTGAGGATCTGGTCCATGTCCATGTCCTTGACGAGGAAGCCGCTCGCCCCTGCACGACATGGCGCGCGACCTGCCTGTGCTGATCGACGAGTCGGTGCAGGCGGTGCACACCAGTACCGGGGAAGGGCAGCGGCTGGCCTACGAGTGCCTGGCGGAGACGTTCCGGTGTGTGTTCACCGTGGTGCATGCGGTAGCCATCGCCTCGGAGGCTGACGACTTCGGGCGGGCGATCGAACTCGCGGACAAGGTGCGAATCCCGCGCGGCTCGTGGATCGCATGCAGACACGCGGCTGGACCCCCGACGGCCCCGTCGAGTCCTTCGACAACGAGCCTGCCGGGAACATGAGCATGACTACGTCGAGTCCGGCAAGTACCGCGTTCTGCTGGGAACGGCCCCCGTCCCCCGGAGGTCAAGGAAGCGTACGCCCCGAACCAGGGAACGATCACCCTCAGCGCCAACTGGTCCTGCCGCAAGAACTGAACGAATCGTTCCACCCCCACGTACGGAAACCTCCAGGCCCGAGCCCCACGCCCCGTGGCATCCTGACCGGGTGAACGGACCCGAGATCCACGTCGAATTCGCTCCCGAACTGCACCTGTTCGTCCCGCGGGCCCGCCCCACCGGCGCCACCCGCGCCGCCACCGACGGCGTCTCCACCCTCGGCCACGTCGTCGAGTCCCTCGGCGTCCCGCTGACCGAGGTCGGCACGCTCCTCGTCGACGGCCGTGAGGTGGCCCCCGGACACGTGCCGGCCGGCGGCGAGTCGGTGAGCGTCCGTGCCGTCGAGCGCCCGCAGCGGGTGCCGGGCGCTCCCCTGCGTTTCCTGCTCGACGTGCACCTGGGCACCCTCGCCCGTCGGCTGCGACTGCTCGGCGTGGACACGTCCTACGAGTCCACCGACCTCGGCGACCCGGCGCTCGCCGCGCTGTCGGCGGCCGAGAAACGGGTCATGCTCAGCCGCGACCGGGGCCTGTTGCGCCGCCGCGAGCTGTGGGCCGGCGGTTATGTCTACAGCACCCGGCCCGAGGACCAGCTCCGCGAGGTGCTGGACCGGTTCCGGCCCGAGCTGCGCCCGTGGACGCGGTGCACCGCCTGCAACGGACTGCTGAGGAAGGCGACCAAGGACGAGGTGGCCGACCAGCTCAAGGGCGGCACCCAGCGGTCGTACGACGTGTTCGCGCAGTGCCGGGAGTGCGGGCGGGCGTACTGGAAGGGCGCGCACCACGAGCAGCTGGAGGCCATCGTGGAGCGCGCCCTCACCGAATCGCGGCGCGAGCCCTAGCGCTTGCCGCGCACGTCGCCCTTTCCGCAGGCCACGCCGTCGCGGTCGCGGTCCAGCTTCAGCGGGTCGTCCTTGCCGTTGACCTTCAGGGGGCCGTAGTCGTGCTCCTTCAGCCAGGTGCAGCGGTCGGCCGTGGTCGCCTTCACCTCCTCGGGGAAGGCGGTCGGCACGCACACGTTGGCGGAGCCGTAGTGCCGGTCGCAGCCGGAGACGGAGGGGCTGACCGGCTGCGAGGACCGCTTCTTGCCCGCCTCGGTCACCTTGCCCTTCGGGGCGTCGGCGAAGGAGTGGACGTGGGCGGAGGCGTCCTTGGTGCTGAGCGCCTGCGGACCGTCGAGGTGCACCCACTCGGCCACCGAGGGCACGCCGGCCGCGTCGACCGCGAAGAGCATGTACCAGCCGGGCGGGGCCAGGTTGGGGTTGCTCGTGACGTTGAGGTCGACGTTGTCGCCGTCGACGGACAGCGGCAGGTCGACGAAGCGCTGGTTCGGGTCGGAGGAGTGGGTGACGGCGGCGGGGCGGATCAGCTCGGCCTTGGCGATCGGCCGGTCGACGGTGATCCGCTGGGTGTCGCCGTAGTTCCACTCGGTGTCGATGACCGAGGTGATCGTCGGACGCTCGCCCTTGAGCAGGTAGGGCGGGGTGTAGATCGACACGTCGTGGTTCCAGGAGCCGTTGCCCGGGTTGTCACCGGTGGTCATCACGCGGCCGTCGGGGAGGAGGAACGCCGAGGAGTGGTAGCCGCGGGCCTCCGGGTCGACGGCCACCGGGTCGAAGGTCTCGGTCGCCGGGTCGAAGATCGACGTCTCGTACACCGGGTTGGCCCGGTTGTGCAGGGCGCCGCCGGTCTCCAGGACCTTGCCGTCGGGCAGCAGCACCGCGGAGACGTACATCTTGCCCTGGTCACCGGTCTGCGGGACGGGACCGTTGCCGAGGTCGACGGTGCCCTGCGGGAGCGGCGGGCCGGCGACGTACGCGGGGTCGGGCTGCTTGAGGTCGATGATGTCGGTGAGGCGGTTGGCGTCCGGGTTGGAGTCGATGTTGCCGCCGCCGATGGTCAGCACCTTCTGGTCCTGCGCCGGGGGCAGCAGCACGCTCATCGACTGGTCCCGCTCGTCCTTGCGCTGGAGGCCGGGGACCTCGGTGATGGTGTTGGCCTCGTAGTCGTAGATCGCCGAGCCGGTGCCGGGGATGTTGTTGCCGAAGACGTGGCTGCCGGAGTAGAAGAGGCGGCCGTCCTGCATGAGGATCATCGACGGGTACAGGCCCCAGTACGACCAGGTCTGGTTGACCTGCCAGGTCGGCAGCCACTTCTGCTGCTCGTCCGACCACAGCTCCGCCGTCACCGAACCGGTGGAGTCCTCGCGCAGGCCGCCGAAGGAGATCACGTCGCCGTTGCCGAGGATGGTCGCCGACGGGTACCAGTGGCCGTCGTTCATGTCGTTGGTCTTGGTGTAGGTCTCGGTCTCCGGGTCGAAGACGTACGAGTCCTTGTAGCCCTGGTAGCCGATCGTGCCGTCCGCCGACGGGTAACCGGCGTTGCCGCTCATCACGAGGACGCGGCCGTCCTTGAGCTGGACGTGCCCGGCGCAGAACATGTCCTTCGGCGTCGGGATGGTCTTGTAGTCGCCGGTCCGCGGGTCGTAGACCGCCGAGGTGAAGGTGCCCGCCTCGAACATCTCCGGGTCGTTGCCGGAGCCCGCGATCAGCAGCACCTTGCCGTTGTGCAGGACGACGGAGTGCATGGAGCGGACCGGGTTCTCGGTGGGCAGCACGTCCCAGCGTCCGTTGGCGCACTCCTCGGCGGTGGCCGCGCACTCCGGGTCCGGGACCGGGTCGGCGACCTGCTCCATCGTGTAGTCGTCGGTGGTCACCGAGCCGGTGCCGTAGACGGAGACGCCCCAGCTGATGCGGTCGGTGCCGGCCGGGACCTCGGGGGTGCGGACGCCCGTCTGCGTCCAGCCGGCCGCCATGTCCAGGGTCTTGAGGTCGGTCCAGTACTGCCAGCCCGCGGTGGTGTCGTGCCGGAAGAGGGTGAGGGAGGCGTCCGGGGTCGTCGACTTGTACCAGAGGGACAGGTCGTACTGCTTGCCCTCCGTCACCACCGGCGCGCACTCGGCGGACTCGGTGATCAGCGCCTTGCGGTCGCCGTCGGTCCGGCGGGTCAGCCCGACCTTCATCGCCTTGGTGCCGGAGTGGGCGTCGGCGACCGTCTCGAAGGTGAAGTCGTTGTCGCCCCAGCCGGACTTCTCCCAGCAGTACGGCATGTCGCCGGTGCCCGCGGTCTCGAAGCCGGGGTTGGTGATCAGGTTGGCGGCGGAGGCGGACTGCGGCGCGGTCAGGAGGAGGCCGCCGGTGAGGGCGGACACCGCCAGGAGGGCGGAGGTCCGGCGTCCAGGGGTCCGGCGCGCGAATCTTCGCGGTCTGCTTCTCATGCGTCACTCCTTGCTGTGCGGGCGGCCGTACGGCGTCGGCGCGGCAGGTACACGAGCGCTTCGGTCCCGGCGAAACGCAGGACGAAGGTGATGACGAGGGCCAGCGCGGTGGCCGGCAGCACCGCCAGCCCGAACTGGCCGACGAGCAGGGCGATGAGCGGGATGCGCAGCACCAGGTCGGCGTTGGCGATCAGCGCGAACCGCGCGGTGCGGTCGGCCCAGTGCCGGTGCCGGCGCCGGTCGCGGAAGAGCAGCCGCTCCAGGAGCAGGAAGTTCCAGGCCACGCCGAACTGGTTGGCGGCGATCTCGGCAGGCAGGTAGTGCACGCCCGCCTCGGTGAACGCCCACAGGGCGGCCAGGTTCGGTATGAAGCCGCTCAGCCCGATCAGCCCGAAGGCCACCATGCGGGCCAGCGGGGAGGCGGTGCGCAGTCCGGCCAGGTGGCGCAGGAAGCGCACGCCCTCCCGCGCCGTGGACTTGGACTCGCCCGCGAAGCGCTCCTCGAAGACGAACGGCACCTCCGTGACGGTCTGCGGACGGCTGCGGACGGCCAGTTCGAGGAGGATCTTGTAGCCGAGCGGCTTGAGCACGTCGGCGGTGACCTCGCTGCGGCGGATGGCGAAGAAGCCGCTCATCGGGTCGCTGATGCCGCGCAGGCGGCGCGGGAAGAGCGCCTTGGTCAGCCAGGTCGCCGCGCGCGAGACGGCGATCCGGTAGCCGCCCGCGAGTCCGGCGCGGCTGCCGCCCTTGACGTAGCGGGAGGCGACGACGAGCCCGGCGTTCGCCCGCTCCCCGGTGGCGACCAGCTCCGGGACCAGGGACGGCGGGTGCTGGCAGTCGCCGTCCATGACGACGATCCAGTCCGACCCGGCCGCCCGCATGCCCTCGACGACGGCGCCGCCGAGCCCGCCGGAGGGTTCGTCGCGGTGCAGGACGGTGACCGGGAAGGGGCAGTCGGGGGCCGCCGCGCGGATCACGTCCGGGGTGTCGTCGGTGGAGTCGTCCACGAAGACGACCTCGCAGGGCAGCCGAGCGGGCACCGACTCGGTGATCAGGCCCAGCAGCCGCCGTACGTTGCCGGACTCGTTGAAGGTCGGTACGACGATGGTGACGGCGCCCGGCTCGGGCACCTCCGAGGCGTCGACGGCCGGGTTCCCCAGCTCGCCGGGGACGGTGGACTCGTGGCTCATCGGGCGGCTCCGGCAGGCTGGACGCGGCGGATCTCGATACGGTCCGCACCGGTGCCGAAGACGGCGACCGGAGCCGAGTGGTTCATGGCGGCCTTCACGTTGGGCAGGTCGACCGCGTCGCGCCGCACCGTCGGGGAGGCGACCACGTAATCGATGTCCCGCCAGCCGCCCGGCATCGTCTCGGTGACGGCCGGGTCGAGGTCCGCCTTGTAGAACCAGATGACGCCGAGCCCGGGTTCGTACCCGGCGTGCACGAGGTCCAGCCAGAGCGCGTCGTCCACGAGGACCCGGGTGTCCTCCGGGTTCTCCACCTCGGTCGCCATCCAGTCGGCGGCGGCCTCGTAGGGCGCGTTGGCGTCGGCGGTGACGGCGGTGCGGTCGCCGTCGTACCAGCGGGGTACGACGTAGGCGCCGGCCGCGAGCACCAAGGCCGCGGCGAGGGCGTACCGGCCGAGGGTGACGCCCCGTTTCTCGGCCTGAGTGCGCCATCTGCGCAAGACGGCGTGGGCGACGCTCGCGGCGCCGCCGGCCAGCACCAGGGCGAGGAAGGGCAGGGCCTGGATGACGTACATGGCGGGCAGGTAGCCGGTGGGGCGCAGGGCGAGGGCGGCGAGGATCGCGACGGTCAGGGCCGGTCCGGCCAGGGCGCGGGCGGTGACCGACCAGCGCCAGGTGGCGAGCAGCAGCAGCGCGCCCGCGAGGCCGCCGAGCGGGAGGACCCGGTCGTAGTACAGCCAGGACTGGAGGACGCCCCACGAGCCGGAGCCCTCGTCGAGGATGAAGCCGGAGCCTGGGCGGGTGAGCTGGTACTCGATGCCCTCCCACAGGGACACGTGCCCGCTGCCCGGCAGCAGCTCGCCCTTGAGCAGGGCGAACAGCGGGTACGAGAACCCGATGAGCGCGCAGGCCGTGACGGCTCCGGTCAGCGCGAACTTGCGGGTGTCCTGGTGGCTGTGGCGCCAGGCGGTGACGAAGAGGGCGGGCAGGACGACGAGCATCGTCTCCTTGGTGAGCACGGCCGTGGCGGCGGCGACGCCCGCGCCGAAGTGGTGCCACAGGTGCTTGCTCGGGGAGGCGGCCAGCGCGAAGGCCAGCAGCGTCCACATCACCGCGAGGTTGTCGAGGAAGATCTCCCGCTGGAGGACCACGGACAGCGGGGAGAGGCCGAAAAGGGCCATGGCCAGCCCGGCCGCCCAGCGGGGCAGGGACATGCGGCGGGCGATGACGTAGACGAGGACCGCGGAGACGGCGCTGATCAGCAGCATGACGCCGCGCATGGTGCCGACGGTCATCGACTCCGGGCTGAGCAGCGCGGGTATCCAGGTCAGCACGGCTATCTGGATCCAGCCGAGCGGCGGATGGTCGTACCAGTAGGTGTAGTGGGCCAGGCCCTCGCCCTGCTGGACGGCCCAGGCCTGGGCGAGGTAGGTGCCCTCGTCGTCGCTGAGGGTGGGGTAGGCGGAGATGTTCCAGCCCTGCACGAGCATGATCGCGGCCAGGAGCGCGCCGCAGAGCAGGAGGTCGGAGCGCGAGGAGCGCAGCCGGCCCGGTGGTGCCGCCCGCCGGGCGGGCGGGTCGGTGTCGTGGGCAGGCCGGCGCTGCGCGGGGACCTGGGTGCCGGTCGCCGCGGGAAGGGTGGAGGTCACGCGGGAACGTCCTCTCGGTCCACCGGCGCGAGATGGGCGCCGACATGGCTGGTCAACTCCCAGTCGGTGCGGCCGCGCTGCTCGCGCCACACGGCGCGGACGGCGGCCCCGGCGAGGAGGACCTGGTAGAAGGGGCCGCCGACGATCAGCTTCACGTAGTGCGTGAAGCGGACGCGCAGGCCGTACTGCTTGCCGAAGTCGTGCAGGCCGACGACCTCGAAGACGAAGGTGACCAGGGCGGTCACGGCCGGCAGGAAGGTCACGAAGGCGATGCCGACGGGCACGTCCAGCAGCAGCGCGACGGCCACGTTGAGCGGGATGATCACGCCGCTGAACGCCTGGAAGAACGGCGTCATCAGGGTGTAGCGGGCCAGCAGCCGCTGGGTGAAGGTGGGGAGCTGCTTCCAGTCCTTCTTCCGGTACACCTGGAGGAAGCCCTGGTTCCAGCGGGTGCGCTGCTTCAGCAGGGAGACCAGCGAACCCGGGGTCTCCTCACGGGTGACCATGTCGGAGTCGTAGGCGACGACGACCTTCTTGCCGGTGCTGGAGAGCCGGACGCCGAGGTCGCAGTCCTCGGCCAGGCACTCGGGGTCCCAGCCGTCGGCCGCCCGCAGCACGTCCGTGCGGACGAAGACGGTGTTGCCGCCGAGCGGGATGAACCCCTTCTGCGCGTGCAGGTGCAGCCGCGAGCGGAACCAGAAGAAGTACTCCAGGCAGTTGCGCAGGCTGTACCAGCTGGAGTGGAAGTTGATCAGCTGGACGCCGCCCTGCACGACGTCGGCGCCGGTGGTGCGGAAGGCGTGGTCGACGTGGGCGAGCAGCTCCGGGTGGACCTGGTCCTCCGCGTCGAAGACTCCGACGACGTCGCCGCGGCAGTGCGGCAGCGCCGTGTTCATGGCCTTCGGCTTGTTCTTCTTCTCGTGGGTGTCGACGACGACCCGCACGCGCGGGTCACGGTCGGCGGCCCGCTCGGCGACGGCGGTGGTCTCCGGATCGTCGTGCCCGACGATCACGATGATCTCGAAGTCGGTGTGGGACGAGGTCAGCAGCCGCTGGATGGTGTGGTCCAGCACCGCCTGCTCGTGCCGCGCGGGCACGAGCAGCGAGAACGACACGTGCTCGTCCCCGTCCGGCGGGCTGAACCGGGTGGAGGCGAGAACCTCCGGCGTACGCCAGGCGTGCATCTGCCACCACAGCGTGAACGCCGCCATCCAGAAGAGCGCCAGTGAAACGGCAGCGATGAACACGGACGTCAGCAAAAGATCCCCCCAGATCCTTGAACTCCCCCTGCCGCGGCGGCGCGCCCGAACCCGGGCGACCGCTCAGCCGCGACACGGTGAAGAGGTTAGGGGTAATCCGTGAAACACATAAGGTGGTTGGGTGAAGAGCGTGTTTCCTCACAACGCGGACCGGGTCTGAACATTTCACCCACCGGTCTCGTTCCCGTTCTTTCTCCTTATGTCGTTTCAGCTGTTCAGGCGGGCACGCAGCCGTTCCGGATCGGTGGTCGGCGCGTCACAGGTGAAGTTCCGGCAGACGTACGCCGCCGGCGCCCCGCCCACCAGCGGTCGGCCGGCGAGCAGGGGGAACTCGTCGCTCCCCTCGACACCGAAGGCGACCACCGCACCGGGCGCCGTGCCGAGGAGCGCCGTACGGTGCAGCCCCCGGGTGGCGGCGTCGCCCGGCTCCGGCCCCACGACGGCCACTTCGCGGGGACCGTCGAGCAGCGCCTCGGCGGCGGCCAGACCCCAGCCGATGAAGCGCGGGACCCGCGGTCCGAGCGCCTTCACCACGCCGAGCGCGTGCTCGGCCGCGCTGCGGTGGGCCTCGGAGCCGGTCTGGGCGGCGTAGGAGAGCAGGGCGTTCGCGGCGGCGGTCCAGCCGGACGGGGTGGCGTTGTCGGTGGGGTCCTGGGGGCGCCGGATCAGCCGCTCGGCGTCGGAGGCGGTGTCGTAGAGGGAGCCGGAGTCGTCCCGGAAGCGGGTGAGGACGTGGTCGAGCAGCAGCCCGGCGAAGTCCAGCCAGACTCCCTCCCCGGTGACCGACGCCAGCGCGAGGAACCCCTCCGCCACGTCGGCGTAGTCCTCCAGCACCCCGGCGTGGGCGCCCGCGCGGCCGTCCTTGCTGGTGCGGAAGAGCCGGCCGTGGTCGTCGAGGTGAAGCCGCACCAGCAGGTCGGCCGCGCCGACGGCGGCGTCCACCAGATCGGGGCGCTCGAAGTAGGCGCCGGTCTCGGCGAGCGCGGCGATCGCGAGCCCGTTCCAGGCGGCGACCACCTTGTCGTCGCGGCCGGGTGCCGGGCGGCCGTCCCGGGCGGCCAGCAACCGCTCCCTGACCGAAGCGGTCCGGGCGGCGTCGAAGACACCCTCCTGCTGCGGCAGTTGCAGCACGGAGGACCCGTGCTCGAAGGTGCCCTCCACGGTCACGCCGAAGTACTGCGCGGCGAGCTCGGCGTCCTCGGCCCCCAGCACCTCGGTGAGCTGCGCGGGCGTCCACACGTAGTAGGCGCCCTCGACGTGCCGGCCCGTCCCGTCGTCGCTGTCGGCGTCCAGCGCGGAGGCGAAGCCGCCCTCGGCGGTGCGCAGTTCGCGGACCATGAAGTCGGCGGTCTCCAGGGCGACCCGGCGGGCCAGGTCGGAGCCCGTGGCCCGCCAGAGGTGGGCGTAGACGCGGCACAGCAGGGCGTTGTCGTACAGCATCTTCTCGAAGTGCGGCACGACCCACTCGCGGTCGACGGAGTAGCGGGCGAAGCCGCCGCCGAGCTGGTCGTAGATGCCGCCGCGCGCCATCCGCTCGCAGGTGTCGGCCGCCATCTGGAGCGCGCCCTCGGCGCCGGTGCGGGCGTGGTGGCGCAGCAGGAACTCGACCACCATGGACGGCGGGAACTTCGGTGCCCCGCCGAAGCCGCCGCGCTGCGGGTCGTACTCCCGGGTCAGTCCGAGCAGCGCCTGCCCCAGCTCCGCCTCGCCGGGCGCCTGCGCGTCGCCGTAGGAGATCTCCCGCCCTGCGAGGTCCCGCACGATCTTCCCCGCGACCTCGGTGACCTCGCCGCGCCGCTCCGCCCATGCCTGGTGGACGCCCTGGAGCACCTGCCGGAAGGAGGGCATGCCGTGGCGGGGCTCGGGCGGGTAGTAGGTGCCGAAGTAGAAGGGCTCGGCGTCCGGGGTGAGGAAGACGGTCATGGGCCAGCCGCCCTGCCCGGTGGCCGCCTGTACGGCCTCCATGTAGACGGCGTCCACGTCGGGCCGCTCCTCGCGGTCGACCTTGACGGACACGAAGTGCCCGTTCATGAACGTGGCGGTGTCCTCGTCCTCGAAGGACTCGTGCGCCATGACGTGGCACCAGTGGCACGCGCTGTAGCCGACGCTCAGGAGGACGGGCACGTCGCGCCGCCGGGCCTCCTCGAACGCTTCGGCCTCCCACGGCCACCAGTCGACGGGATTCTCCGCGTGCTGGAGGAGGTACGGGGACGTCGCCTGCGCAAGTCGGTTGGCCATGCCTCCATCCTCGCGCACGTGCCCGCGAAAACCGGTGGAAGGGCGCCGCCGCGCCCCCTTACCGTGCTGGCTGACCGAGTCGTCTGAGTGAGGACGTGCCGTTGTACACCGTGTGAGACCTCCCGAGCGCTGATCTGTCGCGCGTCGCGCCTGCGCGCCGCGCTCCTTTTTGCTGCGGATTTCTCACTGAAACCGGTGTACTCCTGTGCTCAACGAATGGGCCGTCGTGCCCACCTGCCCGCCACTCGTCCGCCGCCGTTGCCGCACGTGCGCGTCCGGCCGCTTCCGGGCGAACGGCAAGTTCCGCGTCAACGCCAACCACAAGCTCATCGACGCGTGGCTCCTCGTCCTCTGCACCGCTTGCGGGAACACCGCGAAGCTCACGGTGCTGGAGCGGGCGAACGTGCGTTCCGTACGGCCCGGACTGCTGGACCGGATGCACGACAACGACTCCGCTCTGGCGGCCGAGCTGCTCCGGGAGCCGGTCCTGCTGCGCCGCAATCGCGTCGCCCTCGACTGGGACGGCGCCTGGCGCCTCGACACCGGGGGGTCGGATCACCTGGACCGCGAGGTGATCGACGTGGCGGTCCGCTTCGGGGCGCCGATACCCGTACGGCCGGTGCGGCTGATCGCTGAAGGGTGCGGTCTCTCACGAGCCGCGGTGGAGCGGCTGGTCACGGAGGGGAGACTCGTGTCGGCGGTCCGGCTGAGCGGCCGGATCCGCGGGGACTTCACGTTCACGCTGAAGCGCTGACGTGCTGAAGCTCTGAGTCCCGGCTCGGCGACCGGTGGCCGCACGTGGCAGGACGTGCGGCCATCGCTCCGTGCGAGGGGGACGGCCGGTCAGTAGTCGATCCGGTCCGTCTTCGCGATCCAGGCGTCGAACGGCTGGGTGCGGTGGGGCAGGTCGAGGTGCTCGACGGACATCGGCCACAGCTCCTGGGGCCGCTTCTCGAACAGGTCGTAGAACTTGCGGTCGTCGAAGCCGGCCACGGCGGCGTCGTGGCGGTCGGCGGAGTAGATCAGCCGGTCGACGCGCGCCCACAGGGAGGACGACAGGCACATCGGGCAGGGCTCGCAGGACGTGACGAGGGTGCAGCCCTCCAGGCTGAAGGTGCCGAGCGTCTGGCAGGCGGCGCGGATGGCGCTGACCTCGGCGTGCGCGGTGGGGTCCAGGCTGGAGGTGACCTTGTTGTTGGCGAGCGCCACGATGTCGCCGTCCTTGGCGATGAGCGCGCCGAAGGGGCCGCCGCCGTTCGCGACGCTGGTGGTGGCCAGCTCGATCGCCTGGTTCATCCAGGCGCGCTCGTCCTCGCGGATGCCGGTCTCGGCGATGTGGGTGGTCATGGCGGCTCCTCGGCTGGTGTGTGGTGGACCTGCGGCTGCAACCCGTACGGGGAGTACACAGGCTGCGGGCCAATACCGGCCAGGGACCGAAGGCACGAACAACGAGCGGGCTGCCGTCAGCGCTTCGTAGGTTCACACAAAGGCTATTCATGCTTGCGGCGCCGGCCCCCGAGGACGCCGAAGGGGTGCCCCGCCCGCACGGTGCACGCGGGCGGGGCACCCCCTGAAGACCGGCCGGGGGGGGTCAGTCCCCCGTCGACTCGAAGGTGCGCAGCAGGTCGGCCGCGACGCTCACGGCGATGGTCGCGGGCTCCTTGCCGTTGATGTCGGACAGCCCGATCGGGGTCTTGATCCGGTCGATGGCGGCGTCGTCGTGACCGCCCTCGGTGGACAGGCGCTTGCGGAACCGCGTCCACTTCGCCGCCGACCCGATCAGCCCGATGGAACCGAGGTGGCCGGTGCGCAGGGCGGCGTCGCACAGGGCGGCGTCCTCGGCGTGGTCGTGGGTCATGATCAGGACGTGGGTGCCGGGCGGCAGCTCGGCCAGCACCTCCTCCGGCAGCAGCGGCGTGTGGTGCACGTGCACCTGCGCCACCGCGTCCGCCAGCACGCCGAGCCGTTCCTCGGCCAGGAGGTCGGCGCGGCTGTCGACCAGGTGGAGGTCGAGGTCCTGGCGGGCCAGGATGCGGGCCAGTTCCAGCCCGACGTGCCCGACCCCGAAGACGGCCACCGCCCGGACCACCGGCAGCGGTTCCAGCAGCACCGACACCGTGCCGCCGCAGCACTGCACGCCGTGCTGGTTGGTCACCTTGTCGTTCAGCGCGAAGTCCATCAGCTCGGGCTTCGGATCGGACGCGTCGATCATCTCCCGGGCCCGGTCGATCGCGACGGCCTCGACGTTGCCGCCGCCGATCGAGCCCCACGCCCCGGTCCGCCCCACGACGAGTTTCGCACCGGCGTCGCGCGGGGCGTGGCCGCGCACGGTCGCGACGGTCACCAGCACGCCGGGTTCCCGGCGTGCCCGCAACCGCGCGACCGCGGCGATCCACGTCATGTCAGGCACCGCTCAGCGCTTCCGCGCCGGTGCGGACACCGCCGGCGCCGGCGGCCGCGCTCCGGGTCCCGTCGTCACCGGCCGTGCCGGCCTGCCGGGCCGCCTCGATCGCCCAGTACACCGCCTCCGGCGTCGCGGGCGAGGCCAGCTCCACGCTCACCCCGCTCGGCCCGAACGCGGCGGCGGCCTGCCGCAGCGCCTCCCGCACCGAGAACGCCAGCATCAGCGGGGGCTCGCCGACCGCCTTGGAGCCGTAGACCGCGCCCTCCTCGGTGGCGTTCTCCAGCAGGTGGACGTTGAACTCCTCGGGCATCTCCGAGAAGCTCGGCAGCTTGTAGGTGCTGGCGGCCTGGGTGAGCAGCCGGCCGCGGTGGGGGCCGTCGCCGGTGTCCCAGCGCAGGTCCTCCAGGGTCAGCCAGCCCGCGCCCTGCACGAAGCCGCCCTCGACCTGACCGATGTCGATCATCGGGGAGAGGCTGTCGCCGACGTCGTGGACGATGTCGACCCGCCGGATGCGGTACGCGCCGGTGAAGCCGTCCACCTCCACCTCGGTCGCCGCGGCGCCGATCGCGAAGTACTTGAACGGGGAGCCCTGGAAGCTCTTCGCGTCCCAGTGCAGCCCCTCGGTCCGGTAGTAGCCGGCCGCCGAGAGCTGGACCCGCTGGAAGTACGCGGTGTGCACCAGGTCGTCCCAGGCCAGCTCCTTGTCGCTGCCCAGGGCGCGGGCGACGCCCTCGACGATGCGCACGTCGGAGGCGTTGGCGCCGAGCTGCGAGGCGGCCACCTGGAGGAGCCGCTCGCGCAGCTGCTCGCAGGCGTTCTTGATCGCTCCGCCGTTCAGGTCCGCGCCGGAACTGGCCGCGGTGGCCGAGGTGTTGGGCACCTTGTCGGTGCGGGTCGGGGCGAGGCGCACCTTGTGCAGGGGGATGCCCAGGGTGGTCGCGGCCACCTGGAGCATCTTGGTGTGCAGGCCCTGGCCCATCTCGGTGCCGCCGTGGTTGATCAGGACGGAGCCGTCCTTGTAGATCAGGACCAGTGCGCCGCCCTGGTTGAAGGCGGTGAGGTTGAACGAGATGCCGAACTTCACGCCGGTGACCGCCAGGGCCCGCTTGGTGTGCGGGTGCGCGGCGTTGAAGGCGGCGATCTCGCGCTTGCGGTCGGCGATGCCGCCGTTGTCCCGGACCTGCTGCCAGACGGTGGAGATCCGCTCGGGCTGGGTGACCGGCTGCCCGTACGGCGTGGTCTGGCCCTGACCCGGGCGGTAGAAGTTGCGCTCGCGCAGCTCCATGGGGTCCAGGCCGAGCCGCGGCGCGCAGCGGCCGAGGATGTCCTCGATCACCAGCATGCCCTGCGGTCCGCCGAAGCCGCGGAAGGCGGTGTTGGAGACCGTGTTGGTCTTGGCGATGCGGCCGGCGACGCGCGCGTTGGGGATCCAGTACGTGTTGTCGATGTGGCACAGCGCCCGGGCCAGCACCGGCTCGGACAGGTCCAGGCTCCAGCCGCCGTCCGCGGTCAGCGTGGCGTCCAGGGCCTGGATGCGGCCCTCGGCGTCGAAGCCGATCTTCCATGTGGCGTGGAACCCGTGCCGCTTGCCGGACATGGTCAGGTCCTGGGTCCGGTTGAGCCGGAACCGGACCGGGCGGCCGGTCAGCCTGGCACCGAGCGCGGCGACGGCCGCGAAGCCGTGCGGCTGCATCTCCTTGCCGCCGAAGCCGCCGCCCATCCGCAGGCACTGCACGGTCACCTCGTGGGAGGGCACGCCGAGCACGTGCGCGACGATCTCCTGGGTCTCCGACGGGTGCTGGGTGCTGGACTGGATGAACAGCTGCCCGTTCTCGTCGACCTGGGCCAGCGCCGCGTGCGTCTCCAGGTAGAAGTGCTCCTGGCCGGAGAACTGGAACTCGCCGGTGAACACGTGCGCGGAGTCGGCGAAGCCGGCGTCGGTGTCGCCGTGCGTCATGAGGGGACGGGCACCGTGGTAGCTGTCCGCCGCGATCGCGTCCTGCAGCGTGATCACGGAGGGCAGTTCGTCGAGCTCCACCTCGACGGCCGCCGCACCGAGCCGGGCCGCCTCCAGGGTCTCGCCGAGCACCCAGGCGACGGCGTGGCCGTGGAACATGACCTCGTCGGGGAAGAGCGGCTCGTCGTGCTTCATCCCGGCGTCGTTGAGACCGGGCACGTCGGCGCCGGTCAGGACGCGGACCACGCCGGGCACGGCGAGCGCGGGGGCGGTGCGCAGCGCGGTGACCCGGCCGCGGGCCTTCATCACCTGGACCGGATAGGCGTGCAGCACGTCCTTGGTGCGCTGGACGAGGTCGTCGGTGTAGAGCGCGGTGCCCGTGACGTGCTGGTAGGCGCTCTCGTGGGGCAGCGAGACGCCGACGGCCGGCTTCTCGGGACGCTCGGACAGGTGGCTCATGACGGCACCGCCTCGGTGGTCTGGGCGTACAGCTTCAGCAGGCTCTGGCCGAGCATCGCGGAACGGTAGAGGGAGCTGGCGCGATGGTCGTCCATCGGGGTGCCCTCTCCCCGCAGCACCCGGGCCGCGGCCTCGGCGGTCTCCGCCGTCCACGGCCTGCCCTCCAGGGCCGCCTCGGTGGCGAGCGCGCGGACCGGGGTGGCTGCCACGCCGCCCAGGCCGATCCGGGCCTTGCGGACGACGCCGTCCTCGACGTCGAGGGCGAAGGCGACGGCGACGCTGGAGATGTCGTCGAAGCGCCGCTTGGCGATCTTGTGGAAGGCGGTGACCGGCGACAGCGGCAGCGGGAGGCGCACCGCGCGGATCAGCTCACCGGGACGGCGCACGCTCTGCCGGTAGCCGGTGAAGTACTCGGCCAGCGGGACCTCGCGCTCACCGTCGGCGTCGGCGAGGACCAGCGACGCCTCCAGCGCGAGCAGCACCGGCGGGCTGTCACCGATGGGCGAGCCGGTACCGAGGTTGCCGCCCAGGGTGGCGCCGTTGCGGATCAGCCGGGACGCGAACTGCGGGAACAGCTCCGCCAGCAGCGGTACGGTGCCGTCGAGGCGGCGTTCGATCTCGGTGAGCGTGAGGGCCGCGCCGATCTCGACGCGGTCGTCCTCGACCCGCAGTTCCCGCAGTTCGGGCAGCCGGTCGACGGCGACCACGCAGTCCGCGCGGCGGGAGCGGATGTTGACCTCCACGCCCCAGTCGGTGCTGCCGGCGACCACCACCGCGTCGGGCCGCTCACGCAGCAGCCGCAGGGTCTCGGCCAGGGTGTCCCGGCGCAGGAACGCGGTGTCGTCCTGGGTGTACTCGGTGGCCACGGCTGCCGGCGGGGCCTGCTCGCGGCGCTGGGCCAGCGGGTCCTCGTCGGTGGGCGCGCCGACGGCGAAGGCGGCGTCGCGGATCGGACGGTAGCCGGTGCAGCGGCACAGGTTGCCGCTGAGCGCGTGCAGGTCGAAACCGTTGGGGCCGTGCTCGGCGTCGGCCGTCTCCTCGGCGGCGCCCGTGTGCTCGCAGCGGCCGGGCCGGTAGTACTCGGCGGCCATGCTGCACACGAACCCCGGTGTGCAGTAGCCGCACTGGGAGCCACCGCGGACCGCCATCTCCTCCTGCACCGGGTGCAGGGCGGCCGGCGCACCCGGCTCGCCGGCGGTGGCCAGGCCCTCGGAGGTGACGACCTCCTGGCCGTCGAGCGCCGCGACCGGGACCAGGCAGGCGTTGACCGCGACCCAGTCGGTGGGCTTGTTCACGCCGGGGCGGGCCACCAGGACGGAACAGGCACCGCACTCGCCCTCGGCGCAGCCCTCCTTGGTGCCGGTGAGACCGCGCTCGCGCAGGAAGTCCAGCACCGTGGTGTGGGGCGCGACGGGAGCGATCGGTTCTTCTTTCCCGTTGACGGTGATGCGTGCCGCTACCATGCCAGGCCTTCATTTCGGTTTCGGGCAGGTCGATTCATCATGTTCGCCAATTCAGGCAGCTTTCTGTGTTCGGAACGCGCCGCGTCAGGGCGCGGGCGCACACCGGCACGCGACGGGGGCATGCCGTGAAGTGAAGAAGGGGAAAACCCGAAATGTGCCACGCGGAGGCACAGCGGAACGGCTACTCAGCAGCCGTGCGCGACCCGACCGGAAACCCAGACCGTACGGCGGGCGAGGCGACCGAGATCAGAGTTGATGTACATCTGCCCGTCGCCTCCTTTCGATGAATATGGGTCTGCTTCCTTCGCAAATTAGTGGCTGCGGTCACCCGGGTCAAGGGGTGCGGAACAACACGGGACAACGGGACACCGGGACGCCCGAACAATCGGGACGACGCGGGGTCTCCCCGCGGCCTCCCCCGCGCAGGACACTTGACCGGCGCACAACCGGGGAAGGACCCGGGATGGGCCGGGAGAGCTCCCCAGTGGTCCGGGGGCACCCGGGTGACACCGATGCCGCCGGAGGGGGCGCGACATGCGGGACAGTCATCGGTCGGAGGCCGAGCGGCTACTGGGGCGGGCCGTGGAGGAGGAGGTACGGCGCTCGGGCGGGCGCACGGACGGCAAGGTGCTGCTGTCCCGGGCCCGAGCCGCCCTGGACGCGATGGCGGGCACGGCCGCCGAGGAGTACGAGGCCTACACCCGCGCACTGGACGAGGCGGCGGCCGGCCAGCTCACCTTCCGGCAGCGGTACGCCCGGGAGGGCGCCGGCACTCCCCTGCTGGTGGCCGCCGTGGCGGCGGTCGCCGCGGCGGTGGCCGACATGGCCCTGGGCACCGGTGCGGGCACCGCGGTGGGCGCGGGCGTGACCGTCGGGGTCGTCGGTGCCGCGGCGACGGTGGTGAAGGTCGTCGGGTCCCACGTGCCGGCCGCCCACCACCGCGCCGGTGCCGTCAGCCAGCCCGGCGGGCCCGAGCAGCTGCGGTTGCAGTGGCTGACGGCGCTGGAGGTACGGGGCATCCGGCCGTTCCTGGACCAGCAGCGGATGCTCGCCGCGTCGACCGGCCCCAAGAAGGCCGGGCCCAGGCTGCGGGGCGCCGACAAGAGCGCGGCGGCCCGTGGACGCAGCGCGCTGGAGCAGTCGTTCGCGCAGCTGCCGGAACCGGAGCCCACCTTCGCGGGCCGGCGGCAGGAGATGGCCCGGCTGCGGCAGTGGGTGCAGGCGGCCCGCGCGAGCGCGCAGACGCAGCCGACGGTGGTGGTGCTGCACGGGACGCCGGACAGCGGCCGCACGACGCTCGCCGTACGCGCCGCCCACGAGCTGCGGGACTACTTCCGCGGGGCCTGTGTGGTCGACCTGCGCGGGGACGGCCCGGTCTCGGGCGGCGAGTCCCCGCTGAGCACCCGGGACGCCCTGCTGCACCTGCTGAACCGGCTCGGGGCGCCCCGCGAGCAGCTGCTGTTCCGGGAGCGTTCCTCGGCGGCCCAGCAGGTCAAGCGGCTCAGCGAGCTGTACCACCAGCACCTGACGGACGTACCGGTCACCATCGTGCTGAACGACGCCTCGGACCCCGAGCAGGTGCGCACCCTGGTGCCGGAGCGGTCGGACAGCCTGGTGCTGGTCACCGCGCGGGAGCCGCTCCGGCTGCCGCCCGACCTGCCGGCGCGGGTGTACGACCTGCCCGTCGGGGCGCTGGACGCGGCCGGCGCGGAGGAGCTGCTGTCCGCCTGCGCGCAGGACGGCTCGGGGCCCTACGACGCCGACTCCAGCGACCGCGTCCGGGAGCTGTGCGGCGGGCTGCCGCTGGCGCTGCGTGTCGCGGGGTCGTCGCTGGGCCCGCGTTCGCCGCGCGCCCTGGCGACCGACCTGGGCGCGTACGGGCCGGTGGAACCGGCGGAACGGGCCCTGTGGCTGCGCTACACCGACCAGCCGGAGCCCGCCCGGCGGCTGCTGCGCCGGCTGGCGCTGGCCGGGCGGACCTCGCTGGGTGCCCCGGCCGCCGCCGCGCTGCTGGCCACGGACGAGACGGAGGCGGCCCGGCAGCTCGCGGAACTGTCGCGGGCGGGCCTGCTGGACCACGTCCGGGGCAACCGCTACCGGCTGCACGACGTCGTGCGGGCCTTCGCCCTGGCCCGGCTCGCCGACGAGGAGGAGCCCGGCGAGCGGGCCGCCGCGCAGGAACGGCTGATCGCTAACTACGCCGAGCTGGCCGACTCGGTGCTGCGCATGGTCGACGGCAACATGTCGACCCGCTCGGACCGGTTCGGGCAGTACGGCTTCACGTCCCTGGACGAGGCGCTGCGCTGGCTGGACGACGAGTCGAGCTTTATCACGGCCGCGCTGCGGCACGCGGAGGGCGTCGACCAGGGCGCGGTGCTGAACCTGCTGGGCGCGCTGTGCGACTACTGCCTGCTGCGCGGCGACCTGTACCGGCTCGGTGAGATCAGCGAGCTGGCGCAGTCCGTGGACCAGGGGCTGCTGGTGCGTTCGGTGCAATGGCGTACCGGTATCGCGGCGCGGCAGCTGGGCGAGCTGGACACGGCGCGGACGACCCTCAGTTCCGTGGTCGACCTGTACATGGAGGCCCACCACGACGCCGGGGCGGCCCGTGCCCTGTGCTCGCTGGGCATCACGCTGCACCACCAGGGCAACCTGACCGAGGCGGCGGCGAAACTGCGGGAGGCGCTGGACCTCCAGGCCCCGCCCGGGCTGGCCACGGACCGGGCGTGGACGCTGCACGCGCTGGCGGCGGTGGAGCGGGACCGGGCGCGGCTCGCGGAGGCCATGGACCTGCTCACCCAGTCCCTGGTGCTGCACCGCGCGGGCGAGTCGGTGCACGGCCAGGCGTGGGCCCACTTCCAGCTCGGCCAGCTGCACCTGCGCATGGGGGACGTGCCGCGGGCCGAGACGGACCTGCGTACGGCCCTGGATCTGTACGGCCGCACCCAGGACGCCCGCGGCGAGGCCTGGGCACTGACCCAGCTGGCGCGGGCCCGGCTGGTGGCCGGTGACGTGTCCGCGGCGGTGGAGGAGCTGCGGCGGGCGGCGACCCGGCACCGCGAGAACGAGGACGCGCGCGGCAAGGCGTGGAGCTTCTACTACCTGGGCCAGGCGCTGGAGGAGACGGGCGCCCTGGACCAGTCGGTGCGTGCGCTGGAACGCTCCCGCACGATGTTCTCGCGGATGCGGGACGCGTACGGCCTGGCCTGCGCCCGGCACCACTCGGCGCGGGTGACCCGTGACCAGCGCGCCGCCCAGACGGGCTCGCTGCGCAACTCCGGTTTCGCCCGGCAGCTCCTGGTGGACGCGCGCGCCGACTTCCAGCGCATCGGCGTCGGCCACGGCGAGGCGTGGACCTGCCTGGAGCTGGCGGTCGTGGACGCGGGCAACGCCCGTACGCCGCAGGCACTCGCCCTGTGCGACGAGGCGGCGGCGCTCTTCTCGGCGTACGGCGACCGGCGGGGCGACGACTGGGCCCGCTTCCTGCGCTGCACGCTGCTGCCGTACGCCGCTGCGGGGGGCGTGGAGATCGGCACGGCGGTGGCGCAGGAGGAGCTGGCCCAGCTGTCCCGCGCCCGCCATCCGGCCCGGGACACCAAGCTGGACGACTACATCGAGGCCTACCAGCTGCTCCTGGAACGCGGCGTCCAACTGGAGTCCGGCTGGCAGGCCTGGCGCCTGGGCATGGTCCCGGACCGGCAGGCCCGGGAGGTGATGGGGGTGGCGGTCACGGCGACGCCGTGACCGCGGGCCGGCCCCGGGTCACCCCTTCTGCGGCTCCGCCCGGCCGGAGGTCCCGGCCTCGGCGCCCGGCTCCGGCGACTCCTTGAAGTCGACCTTCCCCATGTGCCGGCTCATGGAGCGCATCAGCCCCCACACCGCCAGGGCCATCACCGCGAAGACGATGAACCCGAGGACACCCGGCGTGACCTTGTCCTCGTCCAGCTCGGCGAGAGTGACGAGGTGCGTCATTGCCATGCTTGCGCTTGCACTCATGTCAGGCATTGTCCCGGACGCCCGCGAAGAGGTCGTCCTCGGGGAGGGAGGTTTCCACGAGGGACTTCGCGAGCTCGTACTCCTCGGTGGGCCAGACCTCCTTCTGGATCTCCATCGGGACCCGGAACCAGCCCCCGTCGGGGTCGATCTGCGTGGCGTGCGCGATCAGCGCCTTGTCGCGGATCTCGAAGAAGTCGGCGCAGGGCACGTGCGTGGTGAGCGTGCGCTCCTTGCGCTCGAACTCCGACCACCGCTTGAGCCAGTCCTCGTAGGGCGACTCCAGCCCGCGCTCCAGCAGAGCGTTGTGCAGCGCCTCGGTACGGGGGCGGTTGAAGCCCTGGTTGTAGTAGACCTTCACCGGCTGGTACGCCGCCCCGTACTCCGCCTCCGGGTACTTCTCGGTGTCGGCCGCGCCCTCGAAGGCCACCATCGTGATCTTGTGGGTCATGATGTGGTCGGGGTGCGGGTAGCCGCCGTTCTCGTCGTAGGTGGTGATCACCTGGGGACGGAAGGAGCGGATCTTCCGCACCAGCTCGCCGGCCGCCTTGTCGACGTCCTCCAGGGCGAAGCAGCCGTCCGGCAGCGGCGGCAGCGGGTCGCCCTCGGGCAGGCCGGAATCGACGAAGCCGAGCCACTCCTGCCTCACGCCCAGGATCTCCCGGGCCTCGTCCATCTCCTTCTTGCGCACCTCGTGGATGTGCTCCTCGATGTACGCGTCGCCCTGGAGCTTGGGGTTGAGGATGGAGCCGCGTTCCCCGCCCGTGCAGGTCACCACCAGCACGTCCACCCCCTCGGACACGTACTTCGCCATGGTGGCCGCGCCCTTGCTCGACTCGTCGTCGGGGTGGGCGTGGACGGCCATCAGTCGCAGCTGGTCAGTCAAGACTCAATCCTCGGTCAGTCGGCGCCCTCATACAGCGGCGCAATCCAATAGGTGCCGCCCCGGAGGGGCGTCCGTAAGGGGCGGCGGTCGGGAGGCGGGTGGGAGGCTTCTATAGTGACCGAATCGGGGGCGGAATAATTCCGCGACCCGGGAGGACCGGCGTCTGCCGAGAGGACGATCATGAGTACGGCGAGCACACGAGCGCCCGAGAGCCGCTACGGCCGCTCCTCGGACGAACGGGCCGACCGCACCCTCAAGATCGTCGGTGCCGTCCTCGGCGCGGTCCTGCTCGCCGTCATCGGCTGGTTCGGCTACCACTACGTCGGCCAGAACAAGATCAGCGGTGAGCTGATCGGCTTCGAGCTGGCGGAGGACTCGGTGCAGGTGCACCTGGAGGTCCGCAAGGATGCCGGAGTCAGCGGCTACTGCACGGTCCGCTCCCAGGCCGAGGACGGCGGCGAGGTCGGCCGGGCCGACTTCCGCTTCGACGGGGACGGCACCCGCATCGACAAGGTGGTCACCCTGCGCACCAAGGCCGCGGGCACCACGGCCGAGCTCCTCGGCTGCCACGCCGACTGACCCCACAGGCCCCGCCCGCCGCCAATCCGTCGGCTCTGACCTGCGGTGTCATGAATCTGGTGGCTTATGTCCTCCCCCTTTGGCCACTCAATTGTTAGGCTCGTGGTTTCGCCCTTCCGTGAAGGAACATCCTTCTGGGTAGGGCGTTGATTTGTATTCCCAGTACCAACGAGGAGCACCCGTGACCCAGACCAGCGAGAACGTCACCTGGCTGACCCAGGAGGCGTACAACAAGCTCAAGGAGGAGCTTGAATACCTTACTGGTCCTGCGCGCACCGAGATCTCTGCCAAGATCGCCGCGGCGCGTGAGGAGGGGGACCTGCGTGAGAACGGCGGGTACCACGCGGCGAAGGAGGAGCAGGGCAAGCAGGAGCTCCGCGTGCGCCAGCTGACCCAGCTGCTCGAGAGCGCCAAGGTGGGTGAGGCCCCGGCCGCCGGCGGCGAGGTGGCGCCCGGCATGGTGGTCACGATCGCCTTCGACGGTGACGAGGACGACACGCTGACCTTCCTGCTCGCCTCGCGCGAGTACGCGAGTTCGGACATCGAGACCTACTCGCCGCAGTCCCCGCTGGGCTCGGGCGTCATCGGCCACAAGGTCGGCGAGGACGCGGAGTACGAGCTGCCGAACGGCAAGATG
The DNA here is from genome assembly GCF_028473745.1 of Streptomyces sp. M92. Classification (NCBI taxonomy): domain Bacteria; kingdom Bacillati; phylum Actinomycetota; class Actinomycetes; order Kitasatosporales; family Streptomycetaceae; genus Streptomyces; species Streptomyces sp. M92. The sequence goes on along the minus strand of NZ_CP101137.1, from coordinate 2,837,876 downwards.
GCCTCCGTGAGGATCCTCAAGGCCGAGCCCTACAACGGCTGACCCGGCGAGCGGCGCGGGCCGGTGCGCCCGGCCATCCGCTTCCGTACGAGCCCCCGGCGTCCTGGTGACGCCGGGGGTTTCGTCATGCGGCGGCCGAGCGGTACTTGCGCACCGCCAGCGTGCGGAAGACCGCGATGATCAGCACGGACCAGATGATCGACGCCCAGACGGGATGCTGCATCGGCCAGGCGTCGGACTGCACGACGCCCGGGTTGCCGAACAGTTCGCGTGTGGCCTGCACGGTCGCGCTGAACGGGTTCCACTCGGCGATGTGGCGCAGCCAGGGAGTCATCTTGCTGGAGTCCACGAAGGCGTTGGACACGAACGTCACCGGGAACAGCCAGATGATCCCGCCCGAGGTCGCCGCCTCGGGGGTGCGCACGGACAGGCCGATGAGTGCCCCGATCCAGGTGAAGGCGTAGCCGAGCAGGAGGAGCAGGAGGAAGGCGCCCAGGACCTTCCCGGCGTTGGTCGGCTCGGCGGATCCGGTCCGCCAGCCGACGAGCAGCGCGACGATCGCGAGGACGAGCACGGTGATGCACGTCTGCACGAGGTCGGCGACGGTCCGGCCTGTCAGCACCGCACCGCGCGCCATGGGCAGTGACCGGAACCGGTCGACGAGCCCCTTCTGCATGTCGTCGGCGATGCCGGCGGCGGACCCGGCGGTGGCGAAGGTGACGGTCTGGGCGAAGATGCCCGCCATCAGGAAGTCCTTGTAGACGTCCGGGTCGGTGCTGTTCCCGATCTGCATCGAGCCACCGAAGACGTAGGTGAACAGGACGACGAACATCACCGGCTGGATGACCCCGAAGAGGACCATCTCGGGGATCCGGGTCATCCGGATCAGGTTTCTGCGGGCGATGACCAGCGAGTCCCGCAGGGACTGGCCGACGGAACTGCCGGAACCGGCGGGCGCCGCGGTCTGGGCGGCTTCGGTGGCGGCGCTCACTTGGCGGCCTCCTTCTCGGGCTGGTGACCGGCGTCCGCCTCGGTGTCGCCCTCTTCGGCCCGGGTCTCGGCCGCGTGGCCGGTCAGGGAGAGGAAGACGTCGTCGAGGGTGGGGCGGCGCAGGCCGATGTCGTCGATCTCGATGCCGCGTATGTCGAGCTCGCGGATGACCTCGGCGAGCAGCTTGGCGCCGCCGGTGACGGGGACGGTGAGTTTGCGGGTGTGCTCCTCGACGGTGGTGGAGCCCTTCCCGAAGCCGGCGAGCACTTCGGCGGCCGTCGCCATGTGCTCGCGCTCGTGGACGACGACTTCGACGCGCTCCCCGCCGGTGCGGGCCTTGAGCTGGTCGGAGGTGCCGCGGGCGATGACGTGGCCGCGGTCGACGACCGCGATGTCGTGCGCGAGGTGGTCGGCCTCCTCCAAATACTGCGTGGTCAGCAGCAGGGTCGTGCCGCCGGAGACCAGCTGCTTGATGACTTCCCAGAGCTGCTGGCGGTTGCGCGGGTCGAGGCCGGTCGTCGGTTCGTCCATGAACATCACGGGCGGGGAGACGACCAGGGCGGCGGCCAGGTCGAGCCGTCGGCGCATGCCTCCGGAGTAGGTCTTGGCGGGACGGTCGGCGGCGTCCGAGAGGTGGAACTGCTCGAGCAGCTCGACGGCGCGGGCCTTCGCCGCCTTGGCCCGCATCTGGTAGAGCTGGCCGACCATCTGGAGGTTCTCCCGGCCGGTCAGATACTCGTCGACCGCGGCGAACTGGCCGGAGAGGCCGATCGAGCGCCGGACCTCGTTGGGGTGTTTGAGTACGTCGATGCCCGCGACGACGGCCTTGCCGCTGTCCGGGCGCAGCAGGGTCGTCAGGCAGCGGACGGCGGTGGTCTTGCCCGCGCCGTTCGGCCCGAGCAGGCCGAGGACGGTGCCCTCGGGAACGTCGAGGTCGACGCCGTCCAGAGCCCTTACGTCACCGAAGGTCTTCACCAGGCCTTCGGCATAGATGGCGCCTGGCATATGAGTCTCCACGTCGTCGGGGAATCTTCGAAAAGCCTAGGTTTGTGCATTTCGCTCGGCTCAGCGAGCGATTTACCGAACACCATAACGCGATGTATCGCGTCTCACAATGCGATTGCCCGCACTGTTACTCGAACGAGTGACGAAGCGGTGGCCCGGCTCAGCCGATGACGGGATACCCCGCCTCGTGCAGCGCCCGGCCGACCTCGGCACAGTGCTCCGGGCCCTTCGTCTCCAGGTGCAGCTCGACCTCCGCCTCCGTGAGCCCGAGCCGTGGGTCGGTCCGCACGTGGCTCACGTCGAGGACGTTAGCGTCCACCACTGACAACACCCCGAGAAGCGTGGCGAGGGCACCGGGACGGTCCGTCAGCCGCAGCCGGACCGCCAGGTAGCGGCCCTGCGCGGCCATGCCGTGCCGCAGCACGCCCTGCATCAGCACCGGGTCCACGTTCCCGCCGGACAGCACCGCCACGACCGGCCCCGCGAAGGCGCCGGGATCGCTGAGCAGCGCCGCCACCGGGCTCGCCCCGGCCGGCTCCACGACCAGCTTGGCCCGCTCCAGGCACAGCAGCAGGGCCGTGGACAACTCGTCCTCGGACACCGTGCGCACCTCGTCCACCAGATCGCCGACGATCCCGAACGGCACGTCACCGGGCCGCCCCACCTTGATGCCGTCGGCCATGGTCGACGGGTTCTCGACGGCCACCGGGCGCCCGGCGGCCAGCGAGGGCGGGTACGCCGCCGCTCCCTCGGCCTGCACGCCCACGATCCGCACGTCCGGCCGCAGCGCCTTCACCGCGACCGCGATCCCGGCCACCAGCCCTCCCCCGCCGATGCCGACCACGACGGTCCGCACCTCGGGGCACTGCTCCAGGATCTCCAGCCCGACCGTGCCCTGCCCCGCGATGATGTCGGGGTGGTCGAAGGGGTGGATGAACACCGCGCCCGTCCGCTCCGCGTACTCCTGCGCCGCGGCCAGCGTCTCGTCGACCACCTGGCCGTGCAGCCGCACCTGAGCGCCGTACTCCCGGGTCGCGCTGATCTTGGGCAGCGGCGCGCCCTTCGGCATGAAGACCGTCGAGTCCACCCCGAGCAGCGACGACGCCAGCGCCACCCCCTGGGCGTGGTTCCCCGCGCTCGCCGCGACCACGCCGGCGGCCCGCTGCTCGGGCAGCAGACCGGCGATACGGACGTAGGCGCCGCGCAGCTTGAACGAACCGGTCCGCTGAAGGTTCTCGCACTTGAAGTGCACCGGCGCGCCGACCAGCTGCGTCAGGTGCCTGCTGCCCTCCATCGCGGTCACCCGCGCCACTCCCGAGAGCATCTTCTGCGCCCCGCGCACGTCGTCGAGGGTGACGGGCGCGGCAGGGGTGACCGTGCGGTAGCTCATGTCTCCAGCATCGCAGTTCACCGGCGTCCGGGTCCGTTGTGACCAACCTCCGAGACCCGCTTTGCCCGGCGCAGGTACGGCTCACCGCCCGGCCGCGTACCCTGTCCCCCAATTAGCAGCCCTCCACGAAGTGAGCCCCCGGCCATGCCCACAACACCTGGAATGTCGATGGACATGACGACCGCCGGTGAGACCGGTCTTCTCGAGACGCTCCAGCACGAGGTCGCACTCTTCGCCCGTCGTGCCGAACAGACCCGGCTCGGCGGCGTCGGGCAGGTGCGCAACTCCATGGACCGAGCCGCCTACCTGCTGCTCAACCGCCTCGACAAAGAGGGCCCGATGGGCGTGAAGGCGCTCGCCGCGAGCATGGGGATCGACTCGTCGACGGTCACCCGGCAGGTGGCCCCGCTCGTCGACACCGGCCTCGTCAAGCGGACCTCGCACCCCGAGGACGGCCGTGCGGTGGTCCTCCAGCTGTCCCCGCGCGGCGTGTCGCGCCTGGAGGAGGTCCGCTCCTCCAGGCGTCAGCTCATGGCCGAGCTGACCCACGACTGGGCGCCGGAGGAGCGCGAGGCGTTCTGCGCGCTCCTCGCGCGCTTCAACGGCGCCCTGTCCGCCCGTATGGCCCCGTCGGGCGTGACGGCGGGCCAGGAGGCCCCGTCGTCCACCTGAGACCGCCGCCAGGGCTTTCGCGAGCGGATCGCACCGGACTCCTGACGGGACTCTTGACCGGCGGGCCACCCCTGTCCTGATATGAGACCTCAGGGGTCGTACACAACACCTCAGGAGCCGTCCAGGAGGCTCAGGGTCGTCGTCGAGTCCCGGAGGCCCGTCGCTCTCCGGGCGGGAGGCGCGGTGCGAGACAGGCAGGCGTCCCACAGCGCCCGCCGGGCCCGCGAGTTCGAGGCGTTCGTCGCGGGCGCGGCAGGGCGGCTGCTGCATGCCGCCACCCTGCTCACGGCCGAACCGCCGGACGGCAACCCGCGCGCGCGGCGCCTGCTCGCCCTCTCGCTCGCCCACACGTACGCGTCCTGGGACCGGCTGCACGGCGAGGACCCGTACGACCTCGCCCGCCAGTACCTGGCCGCCCGTTTCGCCCGCGGGGCCTGGCACCGGCACGGCGCCGTCCTCGCCCGTGCCCGCAGGCGCCCCGCCGGCCCCCTGCGCGGACTCGCCCCGCAGGAGCGCCTGATCCTGGTGCTCAGGCTCTGCGAGGGCGTCGCGGAGGAACAGACGGCGGCCCTGCTGGGCCTGCCCGTGGAACGCGTACGGACGATCTGCGAACGCGCCACGGCCGCGCTGCTGCGCCCGCCCGCGCAACGGTCCCGCCCGGTGCCGGAACCGAAGGCGGCGACGCCATGACGGGCGCGTCCGCGCGGGAAGCGGCCGGTGCGGCCGGCACGCCCGTGCGGCGGACGGGGAGGCTGCGGTGAACCCGCTGCGACGAGAGGCGGCGGCTCGGCGGATCATGGAGCAGTCGCCGCCGCCGGTGCCGCCCGGGCTGTACGCGGACGCCGTGCGCCGCGGGAGCCGCATGCTGCGCCGCAGGACGGCCGTCCGCCGCGTGATGTGGCTGCTGCTGTGCGCCGCGGCCGTGGCGTTCACCGTGTGGGCGCTGACCGTCCAGCCCTGGGTGGAGCCGCCGTCGGAGACGACCCCACCCGTGACGGGCTGGGAGGGCTGGTGAGCCGTTCTCCCGGCCAGGGTTAGCCCAGCGCCTGCTGGAGGTCGGCGAGCAGGTCGTCGACGTTCTCGATGCCGACCGACAGCCGCACCAGGTCGGCGGGCACCTCCAGGGCCGAGCCGGCCGCGGAGGCGTGCGTCATGCGGCCCGGGTGCTCGATCAGCGACTCGACGCCGCCCAGGGACTCACCGAGCGTGAAGACCTTCGCGCGGTTGCAGACCTCGACCGCCGCCTCCTCGCCGCCCTCGACGCGGAAGGACACCATGCCGCCGAACGCCTTCATCTGCTTGGCGGCGACCTCGTGGCCCGGGTGCTCCGGCAGCCCCGGGTACAGGACGCTCGTCACGCGCGCGTGCCGGGTGAGCATCTCGGCGACCTTGGTGGCGTTCTCGCTGTGCCGGTCCATGCGCACCGCGAGGGTCTTGGTGCCGCGCAGCACCAGCCAGGAGTCGAAGGGGCCGGCGACGGCGCCCATGGCGTTCTGGTGGAAGGCCAGCTCCTCGCCCAGCTCCTGGTCGTTCACGATCAGCGCGCCGCCGACGACGTCCGAGTGGCCGCCCATGTACTTGGTCAGGGAGTGCACGACGACGTCCGCGCCGAGCGCCAGCGGCTGCTGGAGGTACGGCGTGGCGAAGGTGTTGTCGACGACGAGCCGCGCGCCGGCGTCCCGGGCGACCTGGGCGACGGCCGCGACGTCGGTGATGCCGAGCAGCGGGTTGGACGGCGTCTCCGCCCACACGGCCTTGGTCTTCGGCGTGAGCGCCGCGCGGACGGCCGCCGGGTCGCTCGTGTCGGCCACGGACCACTCCACGCCCCACCGCGTGGCGACCTTGGCGAACAGCCGGAAGGTGCCGCCGTACGCGTCGTTGGGGATGACGACGTGGTCGCCGGGGCGCAGCAGCGCCCGCAGCAGGCAGTCCTCGGCCGCCAGTCCGGACGCGAACGCGAGGCCGCGGCGGCCGCCCTCCAGGGCGGCCAGGTTCTCCTCCAGGGCCGTGCGCGTCGGGTTCGCGCTGCGGCTGTACTCGTAGCCGCCGCGCAGCCCGCCCACGCCGTCCTGCTTGTACGTCGACACCTGGTAGATCGGCGGGACCACCGCGCCGGTCTGCGGATCGGCGGTGTTGCCCGCGTGGATCGCGAGCGTCTCGAAGTGCTGACTGATGTGCCTGTCGCTCATGGGGCCGAGCGTAGCGGCGCGGACGGCTCCGTGGGTTTTCCACAGGCTCACGGGGCAGGTTGGCCAATTGTCGGCGCGGTCTGGTTCGCTTGAGACATGGAGATTCTCTGGGTCCTGATGGCACTGGCCATGCTGGCCGTGGTGCTGGTCCCCCTTCTGCGGCGCCGGCGGGGCGCGGTCGGCCTGGTCCCGCCCGGCCACCCCGACGCGGCGGATCCCGCGAACTACGGCTTCGCCCGCGAGGAGGAGCTCGACATCCGCATGCCCGGTCCCGACCAGGACCTGCTGGAGGTCCTGGACCTGGTGCAGCGCACCCAGGACTACCGGGGGGCCCAGCAGCTCCTGGCCGGCACGGAGGCCGAGGGCGAGCGGCGCTGGCAGCGTGTGCAGGCCTTCGCCGGCGCCGCGTCGCTGGAGCTGGCGCAGCGGCCCGGCGGTGTCGGTGAGACGCCGGGCGGCCAGTGGCTGCGGGTGTGGCGGGCCGAGGCCCCCAAGGACGCCGGCGGGGCGGCCGTGCAGGCCGAGTTCCTGGTGCAGCAGGCGTGGCGGACGGCGACGCCGGGCACGGACGAGTTCCGGATCATCATGGAGGAGGCGAGGACGGCCTGCGGGGAGGCGGCGCTGCTCGCCCCCGGCGACCCGGTCCCCTACATCGTCGAGCTGTCGGTGGCCCGCGGGCTCGGCTATCCGCGCGAGGAGTTCGAACAGCTCTGGCTGAAGATCCTCGACCGCGCCCCGAACCACATGGGGGCGCACCTGGCCGCCCTGCACTACTGGTGCGAGAAGTGGCACGGCTCCCGCGAGCTGGCGTACTCCTTCGCGGAGGCCGCGGCCGCCCGCGCACCGCACGGTTCCCTCCTCGCGGCGATGCCCCTCTTCGCGGTCTTCGAGCACCTGCCCGAGATCACCATGGTCCGCAGTTTCCACCAGAGCGAGGTCGTCACCAAGGCGGTGCACGGCGCGCTGCACGCGGTGCACTCGGCCCGCCCCGACGACCCGATGCAGGCGCACGTCCGCCATCTGCTGGTGTTCTTCCTGGTCCGCGGCGAACGCTGGTCCGAGGCCATGAACCAGCTGATAGTGATCGACGGCCACGTGGGCGCGCTGCCCTGGACCCTGTCCCCCGACCCGGCCGGGGAGTTCGCCGTCTACCGCGCCCTGGCGGTGGCGGGCTACGAGGCCAACGGCGGGAGCCCGGCGACACTCCCCCACTGACGGCCCGGGCACCGGCGACCCGACGCGGGAGGACGGCCCGGCGGCATCACCGCCGGGCCGTCCTCCCGTTTGACTCTCCGGTCCCGTCAGCCCTCGGAGCGGGCGGGCAGCCGCCATCCCGGGCGCGGGAAGTGGCAGGTGTAGCCGTCCGGGTACCGCTGGAGGTAGTCCTGGTGCTCGGGCTCGGCCTCCCAGAAGGGGCCGACCGGCTCCACCTCGGTGACGACCTTCCCCGGCCACAGCCCGGAGGCGTCCACGTCCGCGATCGTGTCCTCGGCGACCCGCTTCTGTTCGTCGTCCACGTAGTAGATCGCCGAGCGGTAGCTCGTGCCGATGTCGTTGCCCTGGCGGTTCTTGGTGCTCGGGTCGTGGATCTGGAAGAAGAACTCCAGGAGCGTGCGGTAGTCGGTCTGCTCGGGGTCGAAGAGGATCTCGATGGCCTCCGCGTGCGTACCGTGATCGCGGTACGTCGCGTTCGGCACGTCACCCCCGGTGTATCCGACCCGGGTCGCCGTCACGCCCGGGAGCCGCCGGACCAGCTCCTCCATCCCCCAGAAGCATCCGCCCGCAAGCACGGCCCTCTGCGTCTGCGCGGCCATCGCGGCCCTCCAATTTTCCGTCACTCTGATCACTGGGGCTACTCGGCTCGCACACCGACATCCCACGTCCACCTTCCTCAACGCGTGAACGCCGCGGGCGATTCCGCGCCACCTCGGGGGCATGCGGCAATCGGCACGGCTCTCCCGCCCAGTCATGGATCATGGATCCGTGACGGAGTGGACGAAGGAGCCGGAACTCACCGCCCACCAGCGGTCGCTGCGGGACCGGCTGCTCGCGGCGCCCGTGGTCGCCGCACCCGACCCCTGGCGGCCCGTCTTCGAGTACCGGTACGGCGTGCCCGTCGGCGGTCTGCTCGGGATCGGCTTCGCGACGCATCCGCACACCGGTCAGGATCTGGTGATGGTCGTCTCCGATGACGGGCACGGCCTCTTCGACGCCGTCACCGGCCAGAAGATCGCCAGGGACCGCGACCCCGATCCCGAGGACAGCACCCCCGACGCCGTCGCCGACCTGTCGTGCCCCGGACTGGGGCCCGCCGCCGGGAACCGCGTACGCATCGCCGGGCTCTTCGGCGGCGGACTGCACACCACCACCGGGGACGGCTGGTGCCTGGACGTGGTCACCCCGGCGTGGCCGCACGAGCGCGTCCTGCTGTCCAGGGGCGACGGCTTCCACACCGGTCCGCACGGGGAGCGCTGGTGGCACATCTTCCACTCGCACCACTCGACGTTCCGTGCCGCCGGCTTCTCACCCTCCGGTCGCACGCTCGCGGTGGCCACGAGCAGCGACCTCTCCCTGTGGACGCGCGGGACGGACACGGAGCGCCCCGGCGGTGCCGAGTGATGTCCCGCGGCTTTCCGGTCACTCCCCCCGCCGCAACCCCGTCACCAGCACCCCCACCAGGCGCCGGGCGTCGTAGCGCGGGTCGTTCTCCGCGCCGATGCAGAGGTTGCCGACGCCGCGCATGAGTTCGTAGGCGGACAGGTCGGAGCGGATCTCGCCGGCGGCGGCCGCGGTGTCGAGGAGGCCGGTGCAGACCGGCACCAGGCGGTCGAGGAAGTACGCGTGCAGTGTCTCGAAACCGGCGTCGCCGGACTGGAGCACGCCGGCGAGGCCGTGCTTGGTGACCAGGAAGTCGACGAAGAGGTCGATCCAGCGCGCGAGAGCGGTGTACGGGGTCGGACTGCTCGCCAGCAGCGCGGGACCGGCCTCGGCGCAGGCCTCCACCTGATGCCGGTAGACGCCGATGATGAGGTCGGCCCGCGTCGGGAAGTGGCGGTAGATCGTGGCCGTACCGACGCCCGCCTCGGCCGCGATGTCCCGGACCGGTGCCTCCACGCCGGACCTCACGAAAACCGCGGCGGCCGCGTCCAGGAGGGCCTCCTGGTTGCGCCGGGCATCCGCCCGTTTGGGGCGGCCGGTGCGTCCCGCGGCCTCGTCGGCGTCCACCATCGCTTCGTCCCTCCAGATCCCGGCGTTGCTAAACGGGACACCGTTCCGTATCGTCAAACGGGACGGCGTTCCGGTTGCCCATGATGCCAGAGCCCGGAGCCGTCGTGCCGTGCCGTGCCATGCCGTGCGCCCGCGCGCACCGCTGCGCCGCCCCCTTCCCTCGACGGAGGAACACGATCATGCAGTACCGCACCTTGGGCCGTACCGGCGTCCAGGTCAGCTCCCTCGCGCTCGGCGCCATGAACTTCGGCGCCATCGGCCGCACCACCCAGGACGAGGCCACCGCCATCGTCGACGCCGCCCTGGAGGCCGGGGTCAACGTCATCGACACCGCCGACATGTACGGCCGGGGCGAGTCGGAGGAGATGGTCGGCAAGGCCGTCGCCGGCCGCCGCGAGGACATCGTGCTGGCCACCAAGGCGGTCATGCCGATGAGCGAGGAGCGCAACCACCGGGGGGCCTCGCGCCGCTGGCTGGTCACCGCGCTCGACGACAGCCTGCGCCGCCTCGGCGTCGACCACGTCGACCTGTACCAGGTCCACCGGTGGGACCCGGAGACCAGCGACGAGGAGACCCTGTCGGCACTGACCGACCTCCAGCGCGCGGGGAAGATCCGCTACTTCGGGTCCTCGACCTTCCCCGCGTACCGCATCGTGCAGGCCCAGTGGGCCGCCCGCGAACACCGCCTGGGCCGTTACGTCACCGAGCAGCCCAGCTACTCCGTCCTCCAGCGCGGGATCGAGAGCCACGTCCTGCCGGTGACCGAGGAGTACGGGCTCGGCGTGCTGGCGTGGAGCCCGCTGGCGTCGGGATGGCTGTCGGGCGCGGTGCGGGCGGGCCGGGAGATCACCACCCACCGGTCGGCGTTCATGCCGGAGCGCTTCGACACCTCGCTGCCCGCCAACAAGGCCAGGCTGGACGCCGTCGAGCGGCTGGCCAGGGTCGCCGACGAGGCCGGACTGACCATGATCCAGCTCGCCCTCGGCTTCGTGACCGCGCACCCCGCCGTGACCAGCGCCCTCATCGGCCCCCGCACCCTGGACCACCTGCACGCGCAGCTCGCCGCCGCCGACACCGTGCTCCCCGGCGACGTGCTGGACGCGATCGACGAGATCGTCGCGCCCGGCACCGACCTGGCGGCGCACGAGAAGTTCGACACGCCGCCCGCGCTGCTCGACCCGTCGCTGCGGCGGCGCCCGGCCCCGGTCCCGGCCGGGCTCACGAACGCGCGGTAGCCGACGCGCCCTCCCGCGCCCGTCCGGCCCGCTCCTTCAGGAACTCCTCCCACGTCCGCCGGCCCGTCCGCGCGCCCTCCAGCGTGAGGTTGGCGCCCGCGCGGTAGGCGCGGCCCGCCTTGCCGGGGATGCGGACCGGCAGTTGCGGGCGGCGGCGTCGGCCGTGCAGGGCCAGGTAGGGGCGGACCAGGGCGGGCAGGTCGTGGACCTCGGGGCCGGTCAGGTCGGGGACGCGGCCGGCGGGGGCCGCGAGGGCCAGTTCGGCCATGCGGGCGGCGACCTCGCGGGAGTCGACGGGCTGGAGGCGCAGGCCGCCGGGGACGGGCAGTACCGGCAGCTTGGCCATCTTCTCGATCATCGTCAGGGTCAGCTCGTGGAACTGGGCCGCCCGCAGCACCGTCCACCCGATGCCCGACTCGGCGACGGCCCGCTCCGACTCCAGCTTCGTCCGCAGCCACGCCAGCGGGACGCCGTCCGCACCGACGACCGAGATGTACACGAGGTGCCGTACTTCCGCCCCGGCGGCCGCGCGCACCAGGGTGCGGGTCGCCTCGTCGTCGCCCTTGGGGCCGCCCGCCAGGTGCAGCACCGTGTGCACGCCGGCGACGGCGGCCTCGACGCCCTCCCCGGTGAGGAGGTCGCCGGTCATGTACGTGACGCCGTCCGCGTCGGGGCGGGGGTTCCGGGTGAGGATCCGCACCTCGCGGCCGGCCGCCCGCAGCAGCGGGACGACGTGGCCGCCGAGGGTGCCGGTGCCACCGGTGACCAGGAGGGGGGTGGCGGGCTCGGAGGGGGTCGAGGGGTACGTCATGGCTGCTGCTCCCGGGGTCCTGGCGTCCGGGGGAGCGGGTGTGGGTCCGCCCCGCCCGGACGTCCGCCTTGTGTGTCCGTGGCGGTATGACCCGGGGCGGGGCGGCAGTGTGACAGGGAGGGCGAGATTTTTTCCGAGGCCTCTTCCTCGTCTCTTCGCGGGGCCCTCCCCCGGCGTCAGATCGTCGCCGTGTCGATCACGAAGCGGTACCGCACGTCGCTCGCCACGACCCGCTCGTAGGCCTCGTTGATCTCGGACGCGGCGATCAGCTCGATCTCGGCCCCGAGGCCGTGCTCGGCGCAGAAGTCCAGCATCTCCTGGGTCTCGGCGATGCCGCCGATCATGGAGCCGGCGAGGGTCTTGTTGCCGCCGATGAGCGAGAACAGGTTCAGCGCGATGGGCTCCTCGGGGGCTCCGACGTTCACCAGGGCGCCACCGGTCCTGAGCAGACCGAGGTAGGCCCCGAAGTCGAGCGGCGCGGAGACCGTGGAGAGGATCACGTCGAAGGTGCCCGCCAGGTCCTTGAAGGTCTGCTCGTCGCTGGTCGCGTAGTAGTGGTCGGCGCCCAGCCTCAGGCCGTCGTCCTTCTTGCGCAGCGACTGGGACAGGACGGTGACCTCGGCGCCCATCGCGTGCGCGATCTTGACGCCCATGTGGCCGAGGCCGCCCAGGCCGATCACGGCGACCTTCTTGCCGGGGCCGGCGCCCCAGTGCTTGAGCGGGGAGTACGTGGTGATGCCCGCGCACAGCAGCGGCGCGGCCACGTCCAGCGACAGCCCGTCGGGAATGCGGACGGTGAAGGCCTCGGCGACGACGACCTGCTGCGAGTAGCCGCCGTAGGTGGGCTCACCGTCGTAGCCGACGGCGTTGTACGTGCCGACGCTGCCCTTGAGGCAGTGCTGCTCCATGCCGGCCTTGCAGTTCTCGCACTCGCGGCAGGAGTCGACGAGGCAGCCGACGCCGACGCGGTCGCCGACCTTGAACTTGGTGACACCGGGGCCGACGGCCTCGACGACACCGGCGATCTCGTGGCCGGGGACCATCGGGAAGATGGCCTCGCCCCAGCCCTCGCGGGCCTGGTGGATGTCGGAGTGGCAGATGCCGGCGAACTTGATGTCGATCAGGACGTCGTGCTCGCCCACCTCGCGCCGCTCGATGGTGGTGCGCTCCAGCGGAGCCTTGGCGGCGGGTGCTGCGTACGCGGCGACAGTGGTCATGCCGGGTTCTCCGGGATTCTCTTGGCTTGACTGGGTGATGCCTCCACCCTGCCTGTGACCTGCGGTTCCACCCAGACCACGCCTTTGCGTACGACCGGCGTGCGTACCACTGGCGGGGACAGGCTCATGTGCGTACGACCGGGAATACGTCCGGCGATACTGGAAGCATGGATGGACAGCTTGACCGGCGGGCCGAACTGAGCGAGTTCCTGCGCACCCGGCGGGCCCGGCTGAAGCCGCAGGACGTGGGCCTGGAGTCCTTCGGGCGGCACCGCAGGGTACCCGGGCTGCGGCGCGAGGAGCTGGCACAGCTGGCCGGGGTCTCGGTGGCGTACTACACGCGCCTGGAGCAGGGCAACGGGCAGAACGTGTCGGCGGAGGTCCTGGACGCCATCGCGCGTGCCCTGCGGCTGACCGACGCGGAACAGGCCCACCTGACGCATCTGGCGAGGCCGAAGCAGCAGCGCCGACGGGCCGGGGCCCCGCGGGGCAAGCAGCCGGTGCGGGTGGCGCTGCTCCAGTTGCTGGAGTCGATCGAGACGGTGCCCGCTTACGTGACGGGCCGCCGCTCGGAGATCCTCGCCTGGAACCGGATGGCGGCGGCCCTCTTCGGCGACTGGGGCAAGCTGCCGGCCGCGGAGCGGAACTGGGCGCGGCTGGTCTTCCTGAACCCGGACTACCGCGATCTGTTCGTGGACTGGGACCAGAAGGCGTACGACATGGTCAGCTTCCTGCGCATGGACGCGGGCCGGCACCCGGACGATCCGCGGCTTTCCGCGCTGGTCGGCGAACTGTCCGTGAAGAGCGAGGAGTTCCGGCGGCTGTGGGCCACGCACGACGTCAAGGAGAAGAGCTACGGCGTCAAGCGGATGCGGCACCCGCTGGTCGGTGACCTGACCCTGTCCTTCGAGGCGTTCCGCCTGGTCGACGACGAGGAGCAGTGCTTCGTGACGTACCACGCCGAGCCGGGCTCGCCGTCGGCGGAGGGACTGCGGCTGCTGGCCAGTTGGGGGACGGACGCGGCGGCCACCACCACGGTCACGCCGTGAACGTGCCCTGATTTCAGCGCCGCGACGAAGGCACGTCTCCCGCGACGATGTCGGCGAAGGCCCGGGCCGGCGGCGACAGCGCGTCCCAGCGGCGTACCGCCCAGCCGACCGACAGCGGCGGCAACGCCGGGATCGGGACCAGGCGCAGCGGCCCGTTCTCCTTGGCGGCGGGCAGACCCGGTACGGCGGGCACGACGGCGTGTCCCAGGCCGAGTTCGGCGAGCAGCAGGGCGGTGTCCCAGTCGGCGACGCTCGTGTTCGAGCCGGTCCCGACGCCCAGTTCCCTGAAGGCTTCCTCCAGCAGGCCGCCCGAGGTCGAGTTCGGGGGCAGGCGGACGAGGTGGCTGTCGACGAGGTCGGTCACCTCGACGTGCCCGCGCGCCGCGAGCGGGTCGTCCGCCCGGGCCGCGAGCACCCAGGGCAGGTCGAGGACGGGCCGCTGCTCTATCCCGCGTACCGAACCGCCGATGGTGATCCAGGCCAGGTCCAGGTCGCTGGAGAGCAGTGCGTCGAAACAGTTCCGGCTGGAGGTCTCGGTCCGGAACTCCAGGCTCACCCTGGGGTACCGGTGGCGGAAGGAGACGATCGCCTCGGCCATGAAGTGCCGCACGGTCGTGCCGCCGGTGGTGACCCGTACCGAGCCGCCTTCTCCGTCGACGAGGTCTTTGAGGCGGCGCAGCGCGAGATCGAGACCGGAGATCCCGTCGGCGGCGGCTTCGCACAGGATGCGCCCCGCGGCCGTGGGCACGACTCCGCGTGGCCGGCGTTCCAGCAGGCTCGCGCCGCTCTCCCGCTCCAGCCGTTTCACGTGCTGGCTCACCGCCGACTGCGTACAGCCCAGGTCCCGGGCCACGGCGCTGAGGCTCCCGGCCCGGCACACGGCGACGAACACGCGCAGGTCGTCCAGGGTCATGGACCCAAGGTACAGCTTGGGGACAGCGAGCAATTCCCAGGATTGACTGGGGTATTGCGGGCCATCAGGATCGTACTGCGGTCCAGGCGGCAACCCGTCCGGTGCCCTCGCTCGGCTCCGGACCGAGCGACGGCGCCGTCCGGGTGCCGACCCGGCGACCGCCCTGCCGCCCCGTCTGCCGTGCAGCCGGAGGCCCGAGCCGCCGGAAGGACCTCGCCCATGCCCACTTCTCCCGTACGTCCGGACGCGCCCGCCCCCGCACCGCCGTGGACCGTGGCCGTACTCGGCCCCGGTGGGGTCGGCGGACTGCTGGCCGCGCTGCTCGCCCGTGCGGGGCACCGGGTGATCTGTCTGGCGGGTCCGGCCACGGCGGCCGTCCTGCGCGAGGACGGGCTGCGCGTGCGCAGTGCTCAGTTCGGCGACTTCTCCGTGCCGGTGGAGGCGGCCGCCGAGCTGCGGGAGCCGGTCGACCTGTGCCTGGTGACGGTCAAGAACACGCAGTTGGAGGAGGCTCTGGGGAGGGTCCCGCGCGGGTTGCTCGGCCAGGGGCTCGTGCTGCCGCTCCTGAACGGTGTGGAGCATCTCGCGGCGCTGACCCGGCACTTCGGGGAGGGCCGGGTGGTGCCGGGCGTCATCCGGGTCGAGTCGACCCGTGTCGCACCGGGGGTCGTCGAACACGGCAGCCCGTTCACCGAGATCGACCTGGCCGGCCCCGCCGAACGGCTCGGGACGCTGCGCGCGGTCCTTCGGGCCGCGGGCGTGACCGTCGAAGCAGCCGGTGACGAGTCCGCGCTGCTCTGGACCAAGCTGGCCTTCCTCGCGCCGTTCGCGCTGCTCACGACGTGGTACGGGATGACGATCGGCGAGGTTCGCACCGAGCGCCGCGCGGAGCTGGTCGCCGTCCTCAAGGAGGCAGCGGCGGTCGGCGGAGCCTGTGGTGCGTCCGTCGATGTCGCCCGGTCCCTGGCGCTGTACGAGGCGTTCCCGTCCGACGCCAGGTCGTCGATGCAGCGGGACGCCGAAGCAGGGCGCCCACTGGAGCTGGACGCCATCGGGGGCGCGCTTCTGCGCGCCGCCCGGCGACACGGCGTGTCCGTCCCGGTCGCAGCACGGCTCGTGGCGGACCTGGAACGCCGCCACCGTACGGTCGCGCAGTGAGGGTGCCGGGCGCACGTACCTTCCCGAAAAGCGTGAGCAGTCGGGGGGAGAGTGTCATTTGGGCGCTCAGATGAGCGGGGTGAGGACAGAAAGCGTCCTAGTGTTCACGCTTTTCGGGGAGGGCTACGTGCGAGGGGCGTCCTCGCCTCACACGGTGAGGCCGCCCCGGCCCAGCGCCGTGACGAAGGGCACCCAGGCGCGGGCGGTGAGGAGGAGGACGGGGCCGTCACCGTCGCCGTCGCCGTCGCCGTCGCGGGAGATTTTCGAGTCACGGACGGGAACCAGGCCGGGGATACCGTCGGCGACTTCGACGCGCTCGCCGCCGTCGTCGTTGCTGTAGGTCGATTTGCGCCAGAGGGCGGCGCCGGGGAAGTCGCTCGCGACCTCGACGCAGTCGCCACCGGAGCCGTTGCTGTAGCTGCTCTTCGCCCAGAGCGCGTCACTCAAGTCGATCCGGTTGCTTGCCATTTCGGTAATCCCCTGCCGCTGCCTCGATCCGGGCCAGGGACGTCTCCGGTGACAGTGCGACGGCCCTGAGCCGATCGTACGACTTGCGGTACTCCTCTACGAGCGCCGGATCGTCAAGGGTGACACCGTTGTGCAGCGACTCCGTGTAGACGAGCGGGGGAGCGTCCGGAAAGGTCATCAGCTTCGCGCTCCCGACCATGAAGGGGTGCGGGCCGCATGTCCGCGAGAGGATCTGCGGAACGATGCGTCGGCGCTCAGACAGCTCCGCGATCCGGCCGAGCTGTTCGGCCACTTCCCCGGACGGCACGATCGGCTCAAGCAGCAACGATTCGTGCAGGATCACCCAGTACGTCGGAGTGTGGTGGTCCTCCTCGAAGAGGCTGGCACGGGCCATCCTCGCGCTGACCTTAGGCTCGACGTCTTCGTCGAGAGCCAGCGGGTGGGTCGCCCGGACGACGGCCCGCGCGTACGCCGGGGTTTGCAGCAACCCGGGGAAGAGACTGGGACACCACTCCTCGATGGTTTTGGCGCGCTTCTCCGCCTCCAGGACCTGTTCGAAGTAAGCGGCGTGACCGGCCCGCCGCGCCTTCCGCACATCCTCACACCGCCGCTCGAAGAACCCGTCCGTCCCCAGCGTCCGGTCCACGTGCCGCGCCAGGTCCGCCGGCATCCGGCGCTCCCCGCGTTCGATGTCGCTCAGGTGCGACTTGCCGTAGAAGCTGCCCTCCACCAGCGCCTCCAGCGACAGCCCCGCCCGCTCCCGCTGCCATCTCAACTCCTTGCCGTAGAAGGTCGGGACGCTCGTCGAGCCGTCGATGTCCTTGCGCTGTGCCGTGGCGTTGCCTCTTCCGCACTCCGGGCTGCCGACGCGAGATCCCTTTCACGGTAGGGCGATCAACGCCAACGTGTGAGGGGACCGTCACAGAGCGCACACGGAAGGTGTACGTCCATGACCCAGTCCTCCGGTCCGGAAGACGACATGACCCGCTGCGTGGAGGGACTCCGCGCAGCACTCGCCCTGCACGGCATCACGCTCCCCTCCCTCGGCCTGGACCTGCCGACGTTCGCCGGAACGTACGCACCGGCCACCGGTCTCGTCTCGCTCGGCAACTGCAACACCGCCGCGGCGCGCGCCCTCACCGCCGTACTCCGCGAGGCGGCGTCCTCGTGACCGTCGAGATCAGCCTGATCGCCACGCCGAAGGCGGTCCCCGAACTCCGTCGCCTCCTGCGGCACCACGTCCACGACGTCCGCCTGTGCGCGACCGAGCTGCTCACGAACGTCATCGACCACGTGGGCGAGGGCACTCCCGCAACCGTCCGCGTCATGAAACTGCCCACCGGCCAGGTGCGCGTGGAGGTCACCGATCCCGACCCACGCGCCCTGCCCCTACTCGTCCGGCCGGCCGGCGCCACCGCCGAGTCCGGGCGCGGCCTGGCCCTCCTCGACGCGCTGGCGCTTCGGTGGGGCGTGGAACAGCACGAGCACGGCAAAACGGTCTGGTGCGACCTGGAGGGGGAGCCGCCGCACGACACCGTTCACGAGCTCGCCGCCCCGACCCGAAGTGCGCGGTAGGCGTCCGCGATGTCCGCGAGGGGCGTCGCCCCCGCTGTAGCCGCTGTTGACCAGGGCGTGCAGTCCGAGCGCCAGGCGTCGGCGGCGGTCGGGTCGTACCGCACCGCAGGACAGGGTGTCGTGGGGAAACGGCGAGCGCCCGCCGCCCCCGGGTGAGGGGGTGACGGGCGCCCGGTCAAGTCGCGGCGGGAGGGCGTGCGTTCGGGGTCAGACCGCCGAACCCGCCTTCCACTGGGCCCAGTCCATGTTCCAGCCGTTGAGGCCGTTGTCCGGGGCGATGGTCTTGTCGCCGGTGTTCTGGACGACGACCACGTCACCGACGATGGAGTTGTCGTAGAACCAGGCGCCCGGCGTGTTCGGGTCGTCGGCGCCCTGGGCGTCGGCCAGGCCCACGCAGCCGTGGCTGGTGTTGGCCTTGCCGAAGATGCCCTTGCCCCAGTAGTTGCCGTGGATGAAGGTGCCGGAGGTGCTCAGGCGCATGGCGTGGGGCACGTCCTTGATGTCGTACTCGCCCTCGCCGTCGTCGTCGGTGAAGCCGACGGTCGCGCCGTTCATCCGGGTCTCCTTGAACTTCTCGGAGATCACCATCTGACCTTCGTAGGTCTTGTTCTCGGGGGAGCCGGCGGAGATCGGGATGGTCTTGATCGTCTTGCCGTCCTGCGTGACCTTCATCTGCTTGGTCTTGGCGTCGACGTACGAGATCTGATTGCGGCCGATCTTGAAGGTGACCGACTTCTGCTGGACGCCGTAGACGCCCTCGGCGCCCTCCACCCCGTCGAGCGCCAGCTTGAGGGTGACGGTGGAGCCCTCCTGCCAGTAGTCCTGGGGGCGGCAGTCCATGCGCTGGGTGCTGAACCAGTGGCAGGCGACTTCCTGGCCGCTGCTGGTGTTGACCGTGATGCCCTTCTGGACGGCGGCCTTGTTGGTGATCTCCTTGTCGAAGTTGATCGACACGGGCATGCCCACGCCGACGGTGGTGCCGTCGTCCGGGGTGAAGGTGCCGATGAAGCTGTTCTTCGGGGAGACCGTGGTGAACGACGCGTTCTCGTGGGCGGCGCGTCCCTCGGAGTCGGTGGCGGTCGCCGTCACCTCGTAGGTGGTGGCGCGCTCCAGCTGGCCGCTGGGCTTCCAGCTCTTCTTGTCGGCGGATATCTGGCCCTCGACCGCGGTGCCGTCCTTGGCGGTCATCTTGACCTCGGTGAGCGTGCCCTTGCTCACGGTGACGGCGGCCGAGTTGTTGATGGAGGCGTTGTCGGTGCCGTCCCCAGGAGTGATCTTGATCTGGGCCTCGGACGACTTCTTGGCCGCCGCCTTGTCGGCCTCGGCCTGCGACGTCTTGCCGTCCCCACCCGCGGAGGTGTCGGCGTCGCCACTGGAACATGCCGAGAGCACCAGCACACCGCCGAGCAGTGCGGACGCGGCCGCCAGGCCCTTGCGCCGCTTACCGTCCGTCATCACACGCTTCTCCATCGTCGCCGATTCCCGTGACCCCGAGATTCCCCGTCAAGACTTTCAACGCTACGACCGGTTCATCCCGTTCCACATCGGTCTCCGGTGTGGGGCACACCACGTTTCCTCGGGAGGCGGTGGTGTGCGGCGGCACGGGGGCGGTACGTGCGTCCCGTGAGACGACGAAACCCCGGACGGCGGTTGCCGCCCGGGGTCACGAATTTCCCCACACCGCGTCAGCCGACCGTCATTTCATCGTCCTCCGGGTCGTTCTCGTCGCCATCCTCCTCGTCCAGGTCCCACTCGGGCGAATCGGGGTCGTAGTCGATCTGCTCACTGCTCCAGGAGGCCTGCTGGAGCTCCACCCCGGGCACCTCGCCGACCAGGTCGAACGGGTCGACGAGGTAGGCCAGGGCCTCGGCGGTGTCGTCGGTCACAGCGCTCTCGGCGTGCGCCCGTTCGGCGTCGGACAGGTCGGCGTCGCCGGCGACGGCCTGCAGGGCGGCACCGGTGACGGCCTGTTCGTCGTCGACCTCGAGGACGAGGTCGACGCGAATCCGCACAAAACGTGATGTCTGAGGAGTGCTCATGCCCGGAGCGTAAGGCCGACCGCTCCCGTGACTTTCCTGTGACCCGCGCCTTTCACTAACATCTGCCCACACGGCCAATTCGCCAGCGCCACAAGGGGATCGATATTCCGTGTCATCCGCTCGTCGTCCGTTGCTGACCGCCGCCGCCGCGGGCGGTCTGCTGTGCGCCCTGTGGTTCGTCCCGTCCGCGAACGCGACGCCGGAGACACCGGTGCTCGAGTCCGCCGCCGCGAGCCCGTCTCCGCAGGTCACCGCGCAGGCCAGAGCCGCGTCCACGGGCACCGCGGCCACCGGTGAGGAGACGGCCCGCCTGGCCGACACCGGAAGCTTCGACAGCACGCCCTACGTCGTCGGCGGCGCCCTCTGCCTCGGGCTGGGCGTCGGCTTCGTCGGGTACTCGGTGCGCCGGGAACGCCTTGAGTTTTGGAAGGCTTGACGTTCTTTTGGGATTCTTGACCAAGTGAGGCCAGGTGAGACCACGGAGGGGGTCCCCGTCACTCCGACGGGGACCCCCTCCGTGCTCGCCGGGTCTCACTCCCCGTTCGGGGGGAATCGCTAGCGCAGGGGTCCGGTGACCGTCTCCGCCGCCGCGACCAGGCTCCCGTCGCGCACGAACGCGTCGGCCGCGGCGAGGTCGGGTGCCAGGTAGCGGTCCGGGCCGGGGCCTTCCACTCCCGCCGCCCGTACGGCGTCGATGACGGCCTGGGACGCCGGGGCCGGGGCCAGGCCCTCGCGGAGCTGGATCGCGCGCGTGGCGGCGTACAGCTCGACGGCGATCACCCGGGTGAGGTTGTCGACGGCCGTGCGCAGCTTGCGCGCCGCCGACCAGCCCATCGACACGTGGTCCTCCTGCATCGCGGAGGACGGGATCGAGTCCGCCGAGGCCGGCACGGCGAGCCGCTTCAACTCGCTGACCAGCGCCGCCTGCGTGTACTGGGCGATCATCAGGCCGGAGTCGACGCCGGCGTCGTCGGCGAGGAACGGCGGCAGGCCGTGGCTGCGGTTCTTGTCCAGCAGCCGGTCGGTGCGCCGCTCGGCGATGGAGCCGAGGTCGGCGACGGCGACGGCGAGGAAGTCGAGGACGTAGGCGACCGGGGCGCCGTGGAAGTTGCCGTTGGACTCCACCCGTCCGTCGGGCAGCACGACCGGGTTGTCCACGGCCGAGGCCAGCTCCCGCTCGGCGACGAGACCCGCGTGGGCCATGGTGTCGCGTCCGGCGCCCGCGACCTGCGGGGCGCAGCGCACCGAATAGGCGTCCTGGACGCGGGGGGCGTCGTCCTGGTGGTGCCCGGTGAGGCCCGAACCCTTGAGTACGGCGGCCATGTTGGCGGCGCTGGCGGCCTGCCCGGGGTGCGGGCGGATGGCGTGCAGCTCGGGGGCGAGCACCTTGTCGGTGCCGAGCAGGGCCTCCATGGTCAGCGCGGCGGTGATGTCGGCGCTCTTGTAGAGGGTGTCGAGGTCGGCGAGGGCCATGATCAGCATGCCGAGCATGCCGTCGGTCCCGTTGAGGAGGGCGAGGCCCTCCTTCTCGCGCAGCTCGACCGAGGCGATCCCGTGCTCGGCGAGCAGTTCACCGGCGGGCCGTACGGCGCCGTCGGGGCCCTCGGCGTCGCCCTCGCCCATGAGGGTGAGCGCGCAGTGCGAGAGCGGGGCGAGGTCGCCGGAGCAGCCGAGGGAGCCGTACTCGTGCACGACCGGGGTGATCCCGGCGTTCAGCACGTCGGCCATGGTCTGTGCGACCTCGGGGCGGACGCCGGTGTGCCCGGAGCAGACGGTCTTCAGCCGCAGGAACATCAGCGCCCGGACCACCTCGCGCTCGACGCGCGGGCCCATCCCCGCGGCGTGCGAGCGGACGATGTTCCGCTGGAGCTGCGCCCGCAGGTCGGGGCTGATGTGCCGGGTCGCCAGGGCACCGAAGCCGGTGCTCACGCCGTACACGGGGTCCGGCTTGGCGGCCAGCGCGTCCACGATGCCGCGGGCGGCGGCGAGGGCCGCCACCGCCTCCTCGGAGAGCTCGATCCGGGCGCCGTCGCGCGCCACGGCGAGGACGTCGGACACGGTGACCCCGGCCGTCCCCACCACCACAGTGTGCATATCCATATTCAGGAGCGTACGCAGTGAATTCGATGATGTCACGAGGGGATGCGTCACGGATGCGCGCCGGTTGCACCCCTTACCGCGCCGACCCTACGGAGCATGCCGCCCCCGGAACCGCCTGCGTTCCCCGCCCTCCTCCCGCGTCGGTTCGTCCGCCAGCCGTACGACGGGGTCGTCGGGCCCCTCGCGCCCCGCGACGACCGGGCCGGCCGCCCGTTCGGCCTTGGCCCGGTACTGGGCGGCGTCCGCGAGCCGGAACAGGCGGCGGGCGGAGGGAACCGGTCCGACGGGGTCCTCGGTGGACGCGACCCCGCAGGCCACGCCGTCGCCGAGCTCCAGCTCCGCCGCCCGGCGGCACAGCTCCTCGGCCGCCTTGACCACCGCGTCGGCGGGCGGGCCGACCGCGAGCAGGCAGAACTCGTCCCCGCCGAGCCGCGCCGCGAGGGCCCCCGGGAGCATCGCCCCGCACAGCGACAGCACCGAACCGAAACGTTCCAGCAGCCGGTCGCCGACCGCGTGCCCGTGTGTGTCGTTGACCCGCTTCAGGCCGTTCAGGTCGCAGACGACGAGACTGACGGCGACGTGCTCCGCGCGGTGCCGCTCGACGGCCTCGTCCAGCGCGGCGTCCACCGCGCGGCGGTTGGCCAGCCCGGTGAGCGCGTCCGTGTAGGCGAGGCGCCGGACCTCCTCCAGCCGCTCGGTCTGCGCGATCCCGGCGGCGACCACCGAGGCCAGCACGGTGGCGAAGTCGGCGTCCGCCCGCTCGAAGACCCGCGCCCCCACCGGACGGGCCACGTACAGCTCGCCCCAGGCGCGGCCGTGCAGCACGATCGGCGCCACCACACAGCAGCCGCGCCCCCGGCGGCGCAGGGCGGCGACGCGCTGGTGGACGTACCCGGGCCGCCCCGCGGCGGGCCCCTTTGCCGTCTCGACCCAGGCGTCGGGCTCGCCCCCGCCGGCCCACCGCTCGTGCAGGAACTCGGTGATCTCCGCGAACTGGTGCACCGGGTAGGACTCGTCCTCCGGGAACTCCTCCTCCCCCTCGGCCCGCTCGCCCACGTTCACCAGGACCCGCAGCCGGCCCAGCTCGCGCTCCCACACCGACAGCGCCGCGAAACTGCCCCCCAGTGCCAGGCACCCGCCCAGGGCCGCCGCCCGCCACGCCTCGCGCGTGCTCTGCGCGGCGGCCATGCCCTGCGCCAACGCCACCACGGCCGTGAGCCGCCTGTCCTCACCCATCACTCCAGGCTAGGGAGTTTTATGGAGAAAGGGGACTCAAGTGGGTCGAAACGGGGCGCCGTCCTGAGGGACGTGAGGGCGCGGCCTCACTCCCCCGGCCAGCGGGGCGCGCGCTTCTCGTTGAACGCCGCGACGCCCTCGGCCCGGTCACCGGAGAACGCCACCGAACGCCACGCGGCGTCCTCGACCTCCAGCCCGGCCCGCAGGTCGAGGCCGTGCCCGAGCCGCAGCGCCCGCTTGGCCGCCCGCAGCCCCACGGGCGAGTTCGCGGCCATCCGGGAGGCCAGCTCCAGCGCCTCCTCCCGGTCCCGGCCCTCCTCCACGAGCCGGTCCACGAGCCCCAGCTCCCGCGCCTCGGCAGCCTCCACCCGCCGCGCCGTGAACACCAGCTCGGCGGCGCGCGCGGCCCCCACCCGGCGCGGCAGCAGCTGCGTGCCGCCGCCGCCGGGGATCACGCCGACGGACACCTCGGGCAGCCCCACCACCGCCGTCGGGTCGGCCACGATCACGTCGCAGGACAGCGCCAGCTCGAAACCGCCGCCCAGCGCGAACCCGTGCACGGCCGCCACCGTCGGCACCGGCAGCTCCAGCACCGCGGTGTACGCGCCCCGCGTGACCGGGCGCTGCCGCAGCAGGTCGGCGTCGGAGAAGGAGTTGCGCTCCTTGAGGTCGGCGCCGACGCAGAACGCCCGCTCGTGGGTGGAGGTCAGCACCACGACCCGTACGCTCCGGTCCTCGCCCAGGGCCGCGCAGGCCGCGCCGACGGACCGGGCCATGGCGGTCGAGACGGCGTTCATGGCCTTCGGCCGGTCGAGCGCGAGCTCCGCGACGTGCCCGTCCCCGTGCCGCCGCACCAGGACGAACTCTCCGAACCGCTCCTCGCTCATGACACCCTCCGGTTAACGCGGGTTAACAACTGGACGGCCCGATCATCGCAGGCGGACCGGTTCGGGGAAAGGCCGGGCGCGCCCACGTCCCCGCACCCTCCCCGCCCACCCGTTCGAGTGACATCCGGCCGACCGCCGTGTCCCGGCCACCGACGGAGCGTAGCGTCACTCCGCCACGGCGCAGGGGGGCGCGTGCGCACCGGGGAGGGCCCATGCAGCAGACCGGTACGGCCGGTACGACCGGCACACCGACGGCCGGTACGGCGGCGAAGCCGCGCCGCCCGTGGGACCACCGTGGACGGCACCGCCGGCCGCGCCCCCGCACGGCGCTGCTGGCCACGGGCGGCCTCGCCCTGGCGGCCGGCGCCCTGAGTCTCGTACGGCTGCTGCCCGGTCCCGGAGGCACCGGCGAGGACGGGTTCCGCACCGAGGCCGGGCCGCGCGCCGGGGCGGGCTCGGGGCAGGACACCACGCCGGACCCGGCCTCGGCGTCTGCCGCCACGAGCACGGCCGGTCCCCCGGAGGCGAGCCCGTCGGCGACCTCGGTCCCGGGAGGCCTGGGCGGAGTTCCGGGACCGACAGCCGGCGCGTCCACCGGCGGCCCTTCGGACGCGCCACGGCCCTCGACGACCGTCCCGGACGCCACAGAGACCCCGGACACCTCGGACCCGGACGCCCGGACTTCACTCCCTCGCACACCACAGTCCCCGCGACCGCCGCGTTCCCCCGGGCCGCCGTCGGCCACCGGTGCTCCCGACCCGCACCCCGCCCCGACTCCGCCACCGGCCCGCGGCGCGCCACCGAGGTCTCCCGCGCCGTCCCCGGAACCCGACGACCCGGGCCTGTGCGTGCCGGTCATCGGCCTCTGCGTGGGCCTGCTCGGCGACGACGGCTGACGCACTCGCGCCGTCCCGGGCACGGCACAGCAGGGCTTACGACTCCTCGCCGCTCCCCCGGCGCGAGAGCAGCCACGGCTCGACCACGCCGAGTCCGCGCACCGGCCGCTGCCACATCGGCTGGAGCGTGAAGCGGTACGTCGGCGGCTCCTCGCCCTCCTTCTCGGCCGCGGCGGTCTCCTCGGCCGCCGCCGCCTCCGAGGCCGGGGCGTCGCGGGTGCGGATCAGCTCCTCCGCGAGCGCGGCGTCCACGAGGACGGCGTCGCGGGGAGCTATCGAGGTGAGCCGCGAGGCCAGGTTCACGGTCGAACCGAAGACGTCGCCCATCCGGGTGGTGACCGTGCCGAAGGCGATGCCGACGCGCAGTTCCGGCATGGTCTCGTCGTTCGCCATGGTCTCGACGAGGAGCAGCGCGATCTCGGCGGCCGTGCCCGCGTCGTCGGCGGCGTAGAGCACCTCGTCGCCGAGGGTCTTGATCAGGCGTCCGCCGCGCGCGGCGACCAGGTCGGCGGCGGTGGTCTCGAAGGCCTCGACCAGTTCGCCGAGCTCCTCCTCCTCCATCCGGCGGGTCAGCCGCGTGAAGCCGACCAGGTCGGCGAAGCCGACCGCGAGCCGCCGGTCCACCATCTCCTCGTCGTCCCCGGCCTGGACGACCCGGCCGGCCGAGGCGGCGAGCTGGCGCCGCCAGACGTAGACCAGGAACTCCTGGAGCTCCGGCAGGAGCAGTTCGACGATCGGGTACGTCACCTCGGTACGGGTCATCCCGGGCTCGGGCGGCTCGGTCAGCCCCTCCAGGAAGGAGTCGATCTGCCACTCGGCCAACCGGGCGGTGGTCTGCCCGGTGGACCGCGCCACCTGCACGGCCATCGCCTCGCTGAGCAGTCCCGCCTCGACCAGACCGGCCAGCCGCCGCAGGGCGAGGACGTCCGCCTCGGTGAGCGCCTTGGCCTGGCCGATGTCGGCGAAGCCCATGGCCCGCCAGAACCGGGAGGCCAGCTCCATGGAGACGCCCGCGCTGCGGGCGGCCTGGAAGGGGGTGTAGCGGCGCTCGGCGCCCAGGATGAGCCCTTCCAGGCGCAGTGCGAGCGGGTCCTCGCCGGATTCGGCGGAGTCCGGGGCGGGCTCGGGGTCCACCCGGCCGTCCCCGTCCGCGCCGGAGCCCGTGTCGTCGACGGTCACGCCTGCTGCCCTTCCGATCTGCCGCGGTCAGGTTCGACCGGCCCCAACTTTACGTCAGGTGTGCCCCAGCTCACTCCCGCTCGACCCGCCCACCGGACCCGCCCGGGCCGTACCCGCGGCGCTCTCCCCGGCCTCACTCGCGAACCCCACCCGAGCCCCCACACACGGACCCCACCCGGCCCGCACTCGCCAACCCGACCAGGGCCGCACTCACGGACCCCACCCAGGCCGTACATACGGTCCCCACCCGTACTGCGCTCACGGCCCCCACCCGGCCCGCGCTCACGGACCCACCAGGGCCGTACACACGGACCCACCCGCCGCCCCGCTCACGCCAGCCGCAAGTGCACGATGTCGCCCGCTCCCACCGGCTCCTGCACGCCCGCCCCCGTGGCCAGCACCAGCCTGCCGTCGCCGTCCACGGCGACCGCCTCGCCCACCAGCGACCGGTCGCCGGGGAGCTCCGCCCGCACCATCCGGCCGAGCGTCGCGCACCCGGCGGCGTAGGTCTCCTGGAGCCCGCTGGCCGCCGGGTCGCCGCCGGCCTCCCGCCACCGCCCGTACCAGTCCTCCAGGGACCGCAGCACGCCCCGCAGCAGCGGGTCCCGGTCGGTGTTCACCGCGCCGGCCAGCGCCAGCGACCCGGCCCGCGCGACCGGCAGCTCCTCCGCCCGGAGGCTGACGTTGACGCCGACGCCGATGACGACCCCGTCGTCGCCGGCCCGCTCGGCGAGGATGCCGCCCGCCTTGCGCTCCTCGTCGCCGACGGTGACGAGGAGGTCGTTGGGCCACTTCAGGGCCGTGTCGACGCCCGCGACCCGGGACAGCCCGGTCGCCACCGCGACGCCGGTGAGCAGCGGCAGCCAGCCCCAGCGCTGCACGGGCACCTCGGCGGGCCGCAGCAGTACGGAGAAGAACAGACCCGAGCGCGGCGGCGCCGACCACTGCCGGTCCAGGCGTCCCCGCGCGGCGGTCTGCTCCTCCGCGACGAGGACCGCCCCCTCCGCCAGGTCTCCCTCCGCGGCCCTCGCCACGAGGTCGGTGTTGGTGGACCCGGTGCGCCGCACGACGTCCACCCGCCGCCACAGCCCGCCCTCGCGCACCAGTCCCCGGCGCAGGGCCGTGGTGCTCAGGGGCGGCCGGCTCAGGTCGGACCACGGGCTGCCGGAGGGGTCGGAGGCATCTTGGGGCGTCATGCAACCCACCCTAGGTGTGGGAAAGACCGCACTGCCGAACGGAAGGCCCCCTACTACTCTACGAACGAGTAACCGTCCCCCCTTTTGAGCAGGCAGGGAGCCGCATCCCGATGTCCGAGCCGGAAGAGCAGCAGCCCGACATCCACACGACCGCGGGCAAGCTCGCGGACCTGAGGCGCCGTATCGAGGAAGCGACGCACGCCGGTTCGGAACGCGCCGTCGAGAAGCAGCACGCCAAGGGCAAGCTGACGGCCCGTGAGCGCATCGACCTCCTCCTCGACGAGGGTTCCTTCGTCGAGCTGGACGAATTCGCCCGGCACCGCTCCACCAACTTCGGCCTCGACGCCAACCGTCCCTACGGAGACGGCGTCGTCACCGGCTACGGCACCGTCGACGGCCGTCCGGTCGCCGTCTTCTCGCAGGACTTCACCGTCTTCGGCGGGGCGCTGGGCGAGGTCTACGGCCAGAAGATCGTCAAGGTGATGGACTTCGCGCTGAAGACCGGCTGCCCGGTCATCGGCATCAACGACTCCGGCGGCGCCCGTATCCAGGAGGGCGTGGCCTCGCTGGGCGCGTACGGCGAGATCTTCCGCCGCAACACCCACGCCTCGGGCGTGATCCCGCAGATCAGCCTGGTCGTCGGCCCGTGCGCGGGCGGCGCGGTCTACTCGCCCGCGATCACCGACTTCACGGTGATGGTCGACCAGACCAGCCACATGTTCATCACCGGCCCCGACGTCATCAAGACGGTCACCGGCGAGGACGTCGGCTTCGAGGAACTGGGCGGCGCCCGCACGCACAACTCCACCTCCGGCGTGGCCCATCACATGGCGGGCGACGAGAAGGACGCCATCGAGTACGTCAAGCAGCTGCTGTCGTACCTGCCGTCCAACAACCTCTCCGAGCCCCCGGCATTCCCGGAGGAGGCGGACCTCGAGGTCGGCGACGAGGACCGCGAGCTGGACACGATCGTCCCGGACTCCGCGAACCAGCCCTACGACATGCACGCCGTCATCGAGCACGTCCTCGACGACGGCGAGTTCTTCGAGACGCAGCCGCTGTTCGCGCCGAACATCGTCACCGGTTTCGGCCGGGTCGAGGGCCGGCCGGTCGGCATCGTCGCCAACCAGCCGATGCAGTTCGCCGGCTGCCTGGACATCACCGCCTCCGAGAAGGCGGCCCGGTTCGTCCGCACCTGCGACGCCTTCAACGTGCCCGTGCTGACCTTCGTCGACGTCCCCGGCTTCCTCCCGGGCGTGGACCAGGAGCACGACGGCATCATCCGGCGCGGCGCCAAGCTGATTTTCGCGTACGCCGAGGCCACGGTCCCGCTCATCACGGTCATCACCCGCAAGGCCTTCGGCGGCGCCTACGACGTCATGGGCTCCAAGCACCTGGGCGCCGACCTCAACCTCGCCTGGCCCACCGCCCAGATCGCCGTCATGGGCGCCCAGGGAGCGGTCAACATCCTGCACCGCCGCACCATCGCCGAGGCGGAGGCGAGCGGCGAGGACGTCGAGGCGGTCCGCGCCCGCCTGATCCAGGAGTACGAGGACGCCCTCCTCAACCCCTACGTCGCGGCCGAACGCGGCTATGTCGACGCGGTGATCATGCCCTCCGACACCCGCCGCCACATCGTCCGCGGCCTGCGTCAGCTGCGCACCAAGCGGGAATCCCTCCCCCCGAAGAAGCACGGCAACATCCCCCTCTGAGCCCGGTAAGGAGCCGCTGTGATCAAGGTCGTACGGGGCAACCCGACCCCGGAGGAGCTGGCCGCCGCCCTGGCGGTGGTCCGCGCCCGCGCCGCGACGGCGACCGCCGAGCCGTCCGGCGCCGAGCCCCCGCGGGACGCGTGGTCCGACCCGTCCCGCATCGCGGCGGCCCACCTGCCCCACCCGGGCCCGGCGTCATGGGGCCGCACTTACTGGCCGAGCTAGGAACAGCCACCCAGGGGCGCGGGGAGCCGCGCACGGAGGAGCGAACTCCGCGCCCCGATCTAGGTACCGATACTCAAGCGCCGCCCCGCCACCAAGCCGCACGCTAGTGGCATGCTGTGGTCCGACCCCGAGAACGAGCCGCCCGAAGAGCTGCGGGACATGCAGCACATGCTGCGGCGGCTGAGCGTCCTCCTGGCCACGGCCATGCTGCTGGCGATGATCGTGCTCGGCCTGAGATGAGCCGCCCCGGCACCGGTGGCTAACCTGACCCCATGACCGCTCAGCGCCGCAGGCGACTCGTCCTCGCCTCCCAGTCCCCGGCCCGCCTCGGCCTCCTCCGTCAGGCCGGACTCACCCCCGAGGTGCTCGTCAGCGGCGTCGACGAGGACGCCGTCACCGCGCCCACCCCGGCCGAGCTCGCCCTGGCCCTCGCCGAGGCGAAGGCCTCCGTCGTGGCCGCCAAGCCCGAGGTGCACGGCGCGCTGGTGATCGGCTGCGACTCGGTGCTGGACCTGGGCGGGCAGGCTCTCGGCAAGCCGGCGGACGCCGAGGAGGCCGCCGCCCGCTGGAAGGCGATGCGCGGCCGCGCGGGCACCCTCCAGACCGGCCACTGCGTCTGGGACACCGCCTCCGGCCGCCACGTCTCGGCCACCGCCTCCACCGTCGTCCGCTTCGGCGACCCGACCGACGAGGAGATCGCCGCCTACGTGGCCTCCGGCGAGCCCTTGTACGTCGCCGGGGCGTTCACCCTGGACGGCCGCTCGGCCCCGTTCATCGACGGCATCGAGGGCGACCACGGGAACGTGATCGGCCTCAGCCTGCCCCTGCTCCGGCGCCTCCTGGCCGAGCTCGGGGTGGGCATCACGGAGCTGTGGGCGCCGGCGGAGGGGTGACCGGGGAGCCGTCGTCCCCCTCGCCGTCGCCGGTCCGCCCGGCCGCGGCCCCGTCCCGGGCGTCGTAGGTCATCAGCAGCAGCACGACGAGGCCGAGGACGAGGATCATGGCCAGGAAGGCCTGCCGGCCGACCAGACCCCAGGAGAACGCGCCGAGCAGCCCGTGCACCACGGCCACGCTGATCAGGAGGGCCCGGCCGAGGCCCGCGGGCGACCGGTCGCGCACCGCCACCAGCAGGGCGACCAGCCCGCACAGCGCGAAGTAGAGCCCGAAGACGACCCCGCCGATCTTCGAGGACAGGGACATCACGTCCGGGTCGAGACCGGCCAGGGACATGTCCTGGCGGTCGACGACGGTCGCGATCAGCCAGTTCAGCGCCGCGACGCCGACCGCCTCCGCGAAGAGCACGACCGCCACGGCCCACGCCACCGGCCTGCGCACTGTCACCGGTCCCCACCCACTTTCGACCGCTGCCGCACAGGACAGCTGTTACCCCAAGTACGCCCGCCCGTCACCCGACCACCACCCCTCAAGGAGGCCCTTCGGGCCATGCACCTTCTTCAGCGACCGGAACGCTACTAACGGGTAAACCTCGCGACAAGGGTTCTGCCGCGAGCAAAGAATCATTGGGCCATTCGTAGGGACTCCACAAAGAAACGGAGTGGCCCGCAGCACCCTCTTACAGAGACCTTGCCCACACCGGGGGGCTAGGGTTTCCCCGAGGAGTCCTGCGTATCGCGGTACGGCAAGGGCTTTCGCGGGTCGAGCGAGCCTCGAATCACGCTCCGTGTGGGCAAGCTCACCACTGGGGACGGGTCGAAGTGCCGTGTCGGCAGTCCCTAAACTCGGCTTGTTTCAAGGAGGGAGCCTCAATCGTGCGCAAGGTGCTCATCGCCAACCGTGGCGAAATCGCTGTCCGCGTGGCCCGGGCCTGCCGGGACGCCGGGATCGCGAGCGTGGCCGTCTACGCGGACCCGGACCGGGACGCTCTGCATGTCCGCGTCGCTGATGAGGCGTTCGCCCTGGGTGGTGACACCCCTGCCGCCAGCTATCTGGACATCTCCAAGGTCCTCAAGGCCGCGCGGGAGTCCGGCGCGGACGCCGTCCACCCCGGCTACGGCTTCCTCTCGGAGAACGCCGAGTTCGCGCAGGCGGTGCTGGACGCGGGCCTGATCTGGATCGGCCCGCCGCCGCAGGCCATCCGCGACCTGGGTGACAAGGTCGCCGCCCGGCACATCGCCCAGCGGGCCGGCGCCCCGCTGGTCGCGGGCACCCCCGACCCGGTCTCCGGCGCCGACGAGGTCGTGGCGTTCGCGAAGGAGCACGGCCTGCCCATCGCGATCAAGGCCGCCTTCGGCGGCGGCGGGCGCGGTCTGAAGGTCGCCCGCACCCTGGAAGAGGTCCCCGAGCTCTACGACTCCGCCGTGCGCGAGGCGGTCGCCGCCTTCGGCCGCGGGGAGTGCTTCGTCGAGCGCTACCTCGACAAGCCCCGGCACGTGGAGACGCAGTGCCTGGCCGACCAGCACGGCAACGTGGTCGTCGTCTCCACCCGTGACTGCTCCCTCCAGCGCCGCCACCAGAAGCTCGTCGAGGAGGCCCCCGCGCCGTTCCTCTCCGACGCCCAGACGGCCGAGCTGTACTCCGCCTCCAAGGCGATCCTCAAGGAGGCCGGCTACGTCGGCGCCGGCACCGTGGAGTTCCTCGTCGGCCTCGACGGCACGATCTCCTTCCTGGAGGTCAACACCCGCCTCCAGGTCGAGCACCCGGTCACCGAGGAAGTCGCCGGCATCGACCTGGTCCGCGAGATGTTCCGCATCGCCGACGGCGAGAAGCTCGGTTACGACGACCCGGTGCTGCGCGGCCACTCCTTCGAGTTCCGCATCAACGGCGAGGACCCCGGCCGGGGCTTCCTCCCCGCCCCCGGCACGGTGACCACGTTCGCCCCGCCGACCGGCCCGGGTGTCCGCCTGGACGCCGGCGTCGAGTCCGGCAGCGTCATCGGCCCGGCCTGGGACTCCCTGCTCGCCAAGCTCGTCGTCACCGGCCGCACCCGCAAGGAGGCCCTGCAGCGCGCCGCCCGCGCCCTGGAGGAATTCACCGTCGAGGGCATGGCCACCGCCATCCCCTTCCACCGCGCGGTCGTCACCGACCCGGCCTTCGCTCCCGAACTGACCGGCTCGGCCGACCCGTTCACCGTCCACACCCGCTGGATCGAGACGGAGTTCGTCAACGAGATCAAGCCCTTCACCTCTCCCGCCGACGCGGAGACGGACGAGGAGGCGGGCCGCGAGACCGTGGTCGTCGAGGTCGGCGGCAAGCGCCTGGAGGTCTCCCTCCCGTCCTCGCTGGGCATGTCCCTGGCCCGCACCGGACTGGCGGCCGGCGCCAAGCCCAAGCGCCGCGCGGCCAAGAAGTCCGGCCCCGCGGCCTCCGGCGACACCCTCGCCTCGCCGATGCAGGGCACCATCGTCAAGATCGCCGTGGAGGAGGGCCAGGAAGTCCAGGAGGGCGACCTGATCGTCGTCCTGGAGGCCATGAAGATGGAACAGCCCATCAACGCCCACAAGGCCGGCACCATCAAGGGCCTGGGCGCCGAGATCGGCGCCTCGGTCACCTCCGGCGCCGCGATCTGCGAGATCAAGGACTGATCACCCGCACCGCAGCACACGACGGGGCGCCCGGCGGACACCGACACACTCGGTCCGCCGGGCGCCCCGTCATCGCTGCCGGGGACGCGACGGACCGTACGAACGATCAGCGTCGGCGCAGATCCGCGACGCGTGCCCGTTCCGCACCGGCGTTCTGCTCACCCATGGCCGCGGCCTGCCGCAGCCCCGCGGTGGCGCCCGGGACCTGACGGCGCGGCCCCGGAAGCGGCACGTCCCGGCGCTGCTGCTGACGTGCCGGGACGGATTCACCCCCCGGGGTCCCGGAGCTCCCCGCCGCACCGGATCCCGCCACGGCGATCTGCACGCCCTGGTCCGCCAGGGCCTGCAGCTCGGTGGCGCAGCGGTCGTCGTGGCCGGGCGGTTCGTCGGTGACCAGGCGGGTGATGACGTCCGTCGGCACGGTCTGGAACATGGTGTCCGTGCCCAGCTTGGAGTGGTCGGCGAGCACCACCACCTCGGCGGCGGCCTGCACCAGCGCGCGGTCGACGGAGGCCGACAGCATGTTGGACGTGGACAGCCCCCGCTCCGCCGTCAGCCCGCTCCCGGACAGGAAGGCCTTGGACACCCGCAGCCCCTGGAGGGACTGCTCGGCGCCCGACCCGACCAGGGCGTAGTTGGATCCCCGGAGCGTGCCTCCGGTCATCACCACCTCGACCCGGTTGGCGTGGGCGAGGGCCTGGGCCACCAGCAGCGAGTTGGTGACGACGGTCAGCCCGGGCACCCGCGCGAGCCGGCGCGCCAGCTCCTGCGTCGTGGTCCCCGCCCCCACCACGATGGCCTCGCCCTCTTCGACGAAGCCCGCGGCGAGGTCGGCGATGGCCGTCTTCTCGGCGGTCGCGAGATGTGACTTCTGCGGAAAGCCGGATTCCCGCGTGAAACCGCCCGGCAATACCGCACCGCCGTGCCGGCGGTCGAGGAGTCCTTCTGCCTCCAGTGCGCGCACGTCCCGCCGTACGGTCACTTCGGAGGTCTGGACGACGCGGGCGAGCTCACGGAGCGACACGGCCCCGTTCGCTCGCACCATTTCGAGGATCAATTGGCGACGTTCTGCAGCGAACACGAAACTGACAGTAACCCCAACGACCGTCTGCTTTCAGCAGTATGCGCCGAATAACAGAAGTTGTTCGCACGGCAGAGGCGGAAGTGGTATACGTGCCTACCCGAACCGCCTATGCCGCCCGCAAGCACCGCAACTCCCCGTGACCGGCGGGGATTCGATTCCGGCCGCGACGACCGGCGCTCAGCCCTCCCCGCCGGCCTTCCGCGTGTGCAGTTGCCGCGCGACCTCCGCGATCGACCCCGAAAGAGACGGGTAGACGGTGAAGGTGTTCGCGATCTGTTCGACCGTCAGGTTGTTGTCGACCGCGATCGAGATCGGATGGATGAGCTCCGAGGCCCGCGGCGCCACCACGACACCGCCCACCACGATCTCGGTACCGGGCCGGCAGAAGATCTTGACGAAGCCGTCCCGGATGCCCTGCATCTTGGCGCGCGGGTTGCGCAGCAGCGGCAGCTTCACCACGCGGGCGTCGATCTTGCCGGAGTCGACGTCGGCCTGGGAGTACCCGACGGTGGCGATCTCGGGGTCGGTGAAGACGTTGGCGGAGACGGTCTTCAGGTCCAGCGGAGTCACGGCGTCGCCCAGGAAGTGGTACATGGCGATCCGTCCCTGCATGGCGGCCACCGAGGCCAGCGCGAAGACGCCCGTGACGTCACCGGCGGCGTACACGCCTGGAGCCGAGGTCCGCGACACCCGGTCGGTGCGGATGTGCCCGGAGTCCTTGAGCTTGACCCCGGCCTCCTCCAGCCCCATCCCCTCGGTGTTGGGAATGGCACCGACGGCCATCAGACAGTGCGACCCGGTGATGACGCGCCCGTCCGACAGCGTCACCTCCACCCGGTCCCCCACCCGCTTGGCGGACTGGGCCCGGGACCGGGACATGACGTTCATGCCGCGCCGCCGGAAGACGTCCTCCAGGACAGCGGCCGCGTCCGGGTCCTCACCGGGCAGCACCCGGTCCCGCGACGAGACGAGCGTGACCCGCGACCCGAGCGCCTGGTAGGCACCGGCGAACTCGGCACCGGTGACACCCGAACCGACCACGATGAGCTCCTCGGGCAGCTCGTCGAGGTCGTACACCTGGGTCCAGTTCAGGATCCGCTCGCCGTCGGGCCGCGCGTCCGGCAGCTCGCGCGGATGCCCACCGGTGGCGATCAGCACCGCGTCCGCGGTCAGCGTCTCCTCGCTCCCGTCGGCGGCCCGCACCACGACCTTCCGCGACCCGTCGAGGGCCTGCATGCCCTCCAGCCGCCCGCGCCCGCGCATGACCCGCGCACCCGCGCGCGTCACGGAGGCGGTGATGTCGTGCGACTGCGCCAGCGCGAGCCGCTTCACCCGCCGGTTGACCTTCCCCAGGTCGACGCCCACCACCCGGGCGGCCTGCTCCAGGGGCGGGGTGTCGTCGGCGACGATGATCCCCAGCTCCTCGTAGGAGGAATCGAAGGTGGTCATCACCTCAGCCGTGGCGATGAGGGTCTTGGACGGCACGCAGTCGGTCAGCACCGACGCCCCGCCCAGACCGTCGCAGTCGACGACGGTCACCTCCGCGCCGAGCTGAGCGGCCACGAGCGCCGCTTCGTATCCGCCGGGTCCGCCGCCAATGATCACGATCCGAGTCACGTACTCCATTGTCCCGCACCCTTCAACGTCGGGCCGCCCGGGGGCGCAGTCGTTACAAGAACGGCGCGTACCCTCTCCCCATGTCGCTCTACGCCGCGTACGCCGGCAACCTCGACGCGCGGTTGATGACCCGCCGCGCCCCGCACTCGCCGCTGCGCGCGACCGGCTGGCTGAACGGGTGGCGGCTGACCTTCGGGGGCGAGCACATGGGCTGGGAGGGCGCGCTGGCGACCCTCGTGGAGGACCCGATCTCCCAGGTCTTCGTCTCCCTCTACGACATCGCCCCGATGGACGAGGACTCCCTGGACCGCTGGGAGGGCGTGGGCCTGGACGTCTACCGCCGCACCCGCGTCCGCGTCCACACCCTGGACGGCGAGGAGCAGGCCTGGACCTACGTCCTGAACGCCTACGAGGGCGGCCTGCCCTCCGCCCGCTACCTGGGCCAGGTGGCGGACGCGGCCGAGTCGGCCGGCGCGCCCCACGACTACGTCATGGAACTCCGCAAACGCCCCTGCTGAACGAGCCTCTCGTCAGAAACAACAAAACAACAATCACAATCCCGTGAGCTCCGTCATCTACGCGCGTAGGCGTAAACCGGCTACCCTCTTCGGCGTGAACGCATCTCTTCTTCCGGACGACATCCAGGGCGACCCCTACGCCGCCGCCGACGCCGCCGCGGCCCGCCTGCGCGAACTCACCGGCGCCGAGTCCCACGACGTAGCCCTCGTGATGGGCTCCGGCTGGGCACCGGCCGTGGACGCCCTGGGCGCCCCCGAGGCCGAGTTCCAGGTCACCGAACTGCCGGGCTTCCCCAAGCCCGCGGTGGAGGGGCACGGCGGCAAGATCCGCTCGTACGCCCTCGGCGACAAGCGCGCGCTGGTCTTCCTGGGCCGCACCCACTACTACGAGGGCCACGGCGTGGCCGCCGTCTCCCACGGTGTCCGCACCGCCGTCGCCGCCGGCGCCAAGACCGTGGTCCTGACCAACGGCTGCGGCGGTCTGCGCGAGGGCATGCGCCCCGGCCAGCCGGTCCTGATCAGCGACCACATCAACCTCACCGCGACCTCCCCCATCATCGGCGCGAACTTCGTCGACCTCACCGACCTCTACTCCCCCCGCCTGCGGGCCCTGTGCAAGGAGGTCGACCCCACGCTGGAGGAGGGCGTCTACGCCCAGTTCCCCGGCCCGCACTACGAGACGCCGGCCGAGATCCGCATGGCCCGCGTCATCGGGGCCGACCTGGTGGGCATGTCGACGGTCCTGGAGGCGATCGCGGCCCGCGAGGCCGGCGCGGAGGTACTGGGCATCTCCCTGGTGACCAACCTCGCGGCGGGCATGACGGGGGAGCCGCTCAACCACGAAGAGGTCCTGCAGGCGGGCCGCGACTCCGCCGCGCGGATGGGCGCCCTGCTGACGCAGGTGCTGGGGCGGCTGTAGTCCGGGGCGTTGCCCTCGCGGGAGGGGCGGAGTGGGTGACGTCACCCGGCGCCCCCTCCGCGTCCGGCTCGGGCGCCGTCATCCCGGGGGCACTTCGCACCCGGCGTGGGCGTGGGCGCCGGGGTGGGTCGCGGCCCGGCGCTGCGGGGTTCCTCCCCCCACTCTCGGCTTCTCCCCCACGCTCGGCTTCGCTCGCGCGGGAGGGGCCCATGAGCGGGAGGTGCCCCCACCGCCCACCCTCCCCCACTCTCGGCTTCGCTCGAGCGGGGGGACCACCATCGCCCTGGGGGTACCTCCCAGGCCGTTCAGGCACTGGGGGAGGCACGACTGCCCGCAGCGAGACGGGACGGGGCCCGCAGCTGGGGCGGGACGGCCCACAGCTGGGCGGGACGTGCCCGCAGCCGCGCACGCTGGCGTGGCGCCCGCCCGGTGGCTGGGCCGCCCCGCGCGGGCGGTTAGCCGCGTACGGCGGGAAGGGGACGTGTCAGGAGGTGTCCGCCCCCAGCGGTTGGCGCGTCCGCGCCGCCCACCCCCGTAGCCGACCGATTCCGCGCCGTTCCGAGGACGGAGACCCCCGGCGCGGCCCCGACCCACCACCGAACCCACCGCGCCACCCGCACCCCCACCGAACCCGCAGCGGCGCCGCAGGCACCCGCACCCCCACCCACCGAACCCGCACCACGAGAGGCTGACCGACGTGCACGACGACGACCTCCTCGCCCGGGCCCACGCATGGCTGGCCGAGGACCCCGACTCGGACACCCGCGCCGAGCTCGCCACGCTCATCGACGCCGAGGACCGCACCGAGCTCACCGCGCGCTTCGCCGGCACCCTCCAGTTCGGCACCGCCGGCCTGCGCGGCGAACTCGGCGCCGGCCCCATGCGCATGAACCGCGCAGTCGTCATCCGTGCCGCCGCCGGCCTCGCCGCGTACCTCAAGAAACAGGGCGACGAGAACGGCCTCGTCGTCATCGGCTACGACGCCCGCCACAAGTCCGAGGACTTCGCCCGCGACACCGCAGCCGTCATGACCGGCGCCGGCCTGCGCGCGGCCGTCCTCCCCCGCCCGCTCCCCACCCCCGTCCTCGCCTTCGCCATCCGCCACCTCGGCGCAGTCGCCGGCGTGGAGGTCACGGCGAGCCACAACCCGCCCCGTGACAACGGCTACAAGGTCTACCTCGGCGACGGCTCCCAGATCGTGCCCCCCGCCGACGCCGACATCGCCGCCGAGATCGACGCCGTACGCTCCCTGAACGACGTCCCCCGCCCCACCACCGGCTGGCAGACCCTCGGCGACGACGTCCTCGACGCCTACCTCGCCCGCACGGACGCCGTCCTCGCCCCCGACTCCCCCCGCACCGCCCGCACCGTCTACACGGCGATGCACGGCGTCGGCAAGGACACCCTCCTGGCCGCCTTCGCCCGGGCCGGCTTCCCCGCCCCCGCCCTCGTCACCGAGCAGGCCGACCCCGACCCGGACTTCCCGACCGTCGCCTTCCCCAACCCGGAGGAGCCCGGCGCGATGGACCTCGCCTTCGCGAAGGCCCGCGCGACGACCCCGGCCCCCGACCTGGTCATCGCCAACGACCCCGACGCCGACCGCCTGGCCGTCGCCGTTCCCGTCCCGGCCCCCGAGAAGGCCGGCGACGGTACCGACTGGCGCATGCTCCGCGGCGACGAGGTCGGCGCCCTCCTCGCCGCCCACCTGGTCGCCCGCGGAGCGCACGGCACGTTCGCCGAGTCGATCGTGTCCTCCTCCCTCCTCGGCCGCATCGCCGAGAAGGCGCACCTCCCCTACGAGGAGACCCTCACCGGCTTCAAGTGGATCGCCCGCGTCGACGGCCTCCGCTACGGCTACGAGGAAGCCCTCGGTTACTGCGTCGACCCGGAGGGCGTCCGCGACAAGGACGGCATCACCGCGGCCCTCCTGATCACGGAACTGGCCTCGACCCTCAAGGCACAGAACCGCACCCTCCTCGACCTCCTCGACGACATCGCCGTGGAGCACGGCCTGCACGCCACCGACCAGCTCTCGGTCCGGGTCGAGGACCTGTCCCTGATCGCCGCCGCCATGCACCGCCTGCGCGCACAGCCCCCGACCCGCCTGGCCGGCCTGCCCGTCACGAACGCGGAGGACCTCACCCGGGGCACGGACACGCTCCCGCCCACGGACGGCCTGCGCTACACGCTCGACGGTGCCCGGGTGATCGTCCGCCCGAGCGGTACGGAGCCGAAGCTGAAGTGCTACCTGGAGGTGGTCGTCCCGGTCACGGCCCACGCCGACCTCCCGAAGGCCCGCGCGACGGCGAGGGACCTGCTGACGGCGCTCAAGCAGGACCTGTCGACAGCGGCGGGCATCTGACCGCACGGCCCTCGCGCCCCTCCCGCCCCCGTACGTCACCCGATCCCCATGGGGTGCCCCACCCGGCGGCACCCCATCGGGTGATATCCCGCAGCTCATTGACGCACCCTCGCCTTACCTGGCCGCCCTCCGGGCAACGGTGGACCGGAACCGCACCGCCAAGAGCCAGGGAGCCGCCGCCGTGTCCTCGACCGCGCCCAAGACCACGCCAAACGGACACATCCCCGGCACCCGGCGCCCCCGCACCCCGCCCGCCCCCACGTCACCCCGCAGCCGGCAGGCCCGCGCCCGGCACCTCCTGCGCACCCTGCGCGAAGCCGCCCGGCACGCCGCCCCCGCCCTCGCCGCGTACCTCGCCGTACGCCTGACGGGCCTCGCGGTACTCGCCTTCTGGGCCCCCCGCCGCCACCAGGACCTGTGGGTCAACCTGGCCGCGCAGTGGGACTCGGACTGGTACCTGGGTATCGCCGAGCACGGCTACACCGACGAACTCGGCACCGCGCCCAACGCCAACAACCTGGCGTTCTTCCCGCTCTATCCGGTCCTGGTGAAGGCGGTCGCGGTCCTCACCCCCGGCTCCCGCGCCTCCACGGGCCTCGGTCTCGCGGTCGTCGCCTCACTCGTCGCGGCCTGGGGCGTCTTCGCCGTGGGCGACCGCCTGCACGGCCGTCGCGTCGGCGTGCTGCTGGCCACGCTGTGGGCGGCGTTCCCGGTCGGCGCGGTGCAGTGGATGGGCTACACGGAGTCCCTGTTCACGGCGTGCGCGGCGTGGTCGCTGTACGCGGTGCTGACGGGCCGCTGGCTGTGGGCGGCCGGCTGCGCCGCGCTGGCGGGCCTGACCCGCCCGACCGGCATCGCGGTGGCGGCCGCGGTCACGGTGACGGCCCTGCTGCACCTCGCCCGGCACCGCGCCCCGGCACCGCGCGTCGTCGCGGCCGCGGTCCTGGCGCCGCTGGGCTGGTGCGCGTACCTCGCCTGGGTGGGGCTGCGGCTGGGCCGCTGGGACGGGTACTTCGCGGTGCAGCGGCTCTGGTACAACGAGCTGGACGGCGGCCTGCGCACCCTGCACCAGTTCCGGTGGCTGCTGTGGCGCGACCCGACCCCGCAGCTGTTCCTGGTGATGGTGACGCTCACGCTGGTCGGGGCGGTGGTGCTGTTCGGCCTGTCGGCGTGGGACCGCCAGCCGCCCGCGCTGCTGGTCTACACGGGCGTGGTGCTGGTGATCGTGCTGGGCAGCGGGGGCGTGTACTTCCCGCGCGCCCGGTTCCTGCTCCCGGCCTTCCCGCTGCTCCTGCCGCTGGCCCTGCACCTGTCCCGCGCCTCCCGGCGCCACCGCGCGCTGGCGCTGACGACAGCGGTGCTGGGCTCGGCGTACTGCGGTGCGTACATGCTCCTGGTGTGGTCGGCGGCGCCCTGAAACGCCCGGCCACGGTCACCCGGTGGCCGTCAGCACCGCCAACAGCACCGCCCCCACCGCCGCCGGCGCGAGGATCTCGTAGGCCCACCGCACCGTCACCTCGCCCTGCGAGGTCTCGGCGGGCTTCCGCGCCTCCAGCAGGTCGCGCAGCTCGTCCATGATCTTGTCGGCCTCGGCGCGCACCGGCCGGTCCACCGCCGCGTCCGGCTCCGCGCCGTCGATGTCGGTCTTGGCCGCGGACTGCCCGAAGCCGCCGAGCACGCGCCCCCTCCCCCGGCCGACCCCGGCGGCCCGCCGCGCCTCCTGCCGTGCGGCCTTCTTGCGGCCGCGCAGCGAGACCGGGATGGACCACAGCTGGTACTTGTCGCCGCCCTCGGTGAGGACCTCGTTGGAGTACGCCGACCGGAACGAGGCGACCTGCCCCCAGGGCACCACGATCACGCGGAACGGATTGCGCACGCGCAGCCGGTCGTCGTTGGCGAAGACGGCGGGCCGCACGGTGTAGGTGGCGATGAGCGGCACGAGGAACAGCAGCGCCGCGAGCGCCAGCCAGGGGGTCCGCCCCTCCCCGGCGACCACGGCGTCGATACCGAGCCAGAGGGCGAGGGCGAGCAGCAGAACGCCACCGGCGATGCCTGCGGGCGAGCGGTAGGCCCGGTCCTTGGACACGGGTACCGGAGGCTGCGGCGACGGTGACTGGGGCTCCGGGGTCGTCATGCAGCCGATTGTGCCCGACGCCCCGCACGGGACCGACGCACGGGGCTGACCCGCGGGGCTGACGGGGCCGACCGGCGGTGCCGGACCGCGACCGCCGACCGTGCCGCCCGCCGAAGAACCGCACGGGACTGTACAGCCGCTACGCGCGTAGATATGCTCGCCTGGTGACCATGCCCACCACTGCATCCGCTGCTCCCGCACACGGACTCGCCGACGTCACCGCGTCCGACAGCACGCTGCGCCGCTTCCTCCACGGGCTGCCCGGCGTCGACGCGGTCGGCCTGGAGGCGCGCGCCGCCTCGCTCGGCACCCGTTCCATCAAGACCACCGCGAAGGCGTACGCCCTCGACCTCGCCATCTCGATGGTCGACCTGACGACGCTGGAAGGCGCGGACACCCCGGGCAAGGTCCGGGCGCTCGGCGCGAAGGCGGCCCACCCCGACCCGACCGACCGCACCGCCCCCACCACGGCGGCCGTCTGCGTCTACCCCGACATGGTGCCCACCGCGAAGGAGGCCGTCGCCGGTTCCGGCGTGAAGGTCGCCTCGGTCGCCACCGCGTTCCCGGCGGGCCGCGCCTCGCTCGCCGTCAAGCTGGCCGACGTGCGCGAGGCCGTGGCGGCGGGCGCCGACGAGGTCGACATGGTCATCGACCGCGGCGCCTTCCTCGCCGGGAACTACATGAAGGTGTACGACGAGATCACCGCCGTGCGCGAGGCCTGTGGCACGTCCGCCCGCCTGAAGGTCATCTTCGAGACCGGCGAGCTGTCGACGTACGACAACATCCGCCGCGCGAGCTGGCTCGGCATGCTGGCGGGCGCCGACTTCATCAAGACCTCCACCGGCAAGGTCGCGGTGAACGCCACGCCCGCCAACACCCTCCTCATGCTGGAGGCGGTCCGCGACTTCCGCGCGCAGACCGGTGTCCAGGTCGGCGTGAAGCCGGCCGGCGGCATCCGCACCGCCAAGGACGCGATCAAGTTCCTGGTCCTGGTCAACGAGACCGCGGGCGAGGACTGGCTGGACAACCACTGGTTCCGCTTCGGCGCCTCCTCGCTCCTGAACGACCTGCTGATGCAGCGCCAGAAGCTGGCCACCGGCCGCTACTCCGGCCCCGACTACGTGACGGTGGACTGATCACCATGGCACCTGTTTTCGAGTACGCACCGGCGCCCGAGTCGCGCGCGGTCGTCGACATCGCGCCGTCGTACGGCCTGTTCATCGACGGCGAGTTCACCGAGGCCGCCGACGGCAAGGTCTTCAAGACCGTCTCCCCCTCCACCGAGGAGGTCCTCTCCGAGGTCGCCGAGGCGGGCGAGGCGGACGTCGACCGCGCCGTACGGGCCGCCCGCAAGGCCTTCGAGAAGTGGTCGGCGCTGCCCGGCGCCGAGCGCGCGAAGTACCTCTTCCGCATCGCCCGGATCATCCAGGAGCGCAGCCGCGAGCTGGCCGTCCTGGAGACCCTGGACAACGGCAAGCCGATCAGGGAGACCCGCGACGCGGACCTCCCCCTGGTCGCCGCGCACTTCTTCTACTACGCGGGCTGGGCCGACAAGCTCGACCACGCCGGCTACGGCGCGGACCCGCGCCCGCTCGGCGTCGCCGGCCAGGTCATCCCCTGGAACTTCCCGCTCCTGATGCTGGCGTGGAAGATCGCCCCGGCGCTCGCGACGGGCAACACGGTGGTCCTCAAGCCCGCCGAGACGACCCCCCTGTCCGCCCTGTTCTTCGCGGACATCTGCCGCCAGGCCGGGCTGCCCAAGGGCGTAGTCAACATCATCACCGGTGACGGCCGCGCCGGAGCGGCGCTGACCGCCCACCCGGACGTGAACAAGGTCGCCTTCACCGGCTCCACGGCCGTCGGCAAGGAGATCGCGCGCACGGTCGCGGGCACCCGCAAGAAGCTCACGCTCGAACTGGGCGGCAAGGGCGCCAACATCGTCTTCGACGACGCCCCGATCGACCAGGCCGTCGAGGGCATCGTGAGCGGCATCTTCTTCAACCAGGGCCAGGTCTGCTGCGCGGGCTCCCGCCTGCTGGTCCAGGAGTCGATCCACGACGAACTCCTCGACTCCCTCAAGCGCCGCCTGTCCACGCTCCGCCTCGGCGACCCGCTGGACAAGAACACCGACATCGGCGCGATCAACTCCGCCGAGCAGCTGGCCCGGATCACCGCGCTCGCCGACCAGGGCGAGGCGGAGGGCGCCGAGCGCTGGTCCCCGGCCTGCGAACTCCCCTCGACCGGCTACTGGTTCGCCCCGACGCTCTTCACGAACGTCACCCAGGCGCACACGGTCGCCCGCGACGAGATCTTCGGCCCGGTCCTGTCCGTCCTCACCTTCCGTACGCCGGACGAGGCGGTCGCCAAGGCCAACAACACGCCGTACGGCCTGTCGGCCGGCATCTGGACGGAGAAGGGCTCGCGCATCCTGGCGGTCGCGAACAAGCTCCGCGCGGGTGTGATCTGGTCCAACACGTTCAACAAGTTCGACCCGACCTCGCC
The DNA here is from genome assembly GCF_028473745.1 of Streptomyces sp. M92. NCBI lineage: Bacteria > Bacillati > Actinomycetota > Actinomycetes > Kitasatosporales > Streptomycetaceae > Streptomyces > Streptomyces sp. M92. The sequence goes on along the minus strand of NZ_CP101137.1, from coordinate 2,793,828 downwards.
GTTCGGCGGTTACAAGGAGTCGGGCTTCGGCCGCGAGGGCGGCCGCCACGGCCTGGAGGCGTACCTCGATGTCTGACCGACTCAGCGTGCTGAAGACCTACAAGCTGTACGTCGGCGGGAAGTTCCCGCGTTCCGAGAGCGGCCGGGTGTACGAGGTGACCGACGCAAAGGGCAAGTGGCTGGCGAACGCCCCTCTCTCCTCCCGCAAGGACGCCCGTGACGCGGTGGTCGCCGCGCGCAAGGCGTTCGGCGGCTGGTCCGGCGCGACGGCGTACAACCGCGGCCAGATCCTCTACCGCATCGCCGAGATGCTGGAGGGCCGCCGCGACCAGTACGTCGCGGAGGTCGCCGACGCCGAGGGCCTGTCGAAGTCGAAGGCGGCGGCGCAGGTGGACGCCGCGATCGACCGCTGGGTCTGGTACGCGGGCTGGACCGACAAGATCGCCCAGGTGACCGGCGGCGGCAACCCGGTGGCGGGCCCGTTCTTCAACCTCTCCTCCCCGGAGCCGACCGGTGTCGTCGCCGTTCTGGCCCCGCAGGAGTCGTCGTTCCTGGGCCTGGTCTCGGTCGTCGCCCCGGTCATCGCGACCGGCAACACGGCGGTCGTGGTGGCGTCGGAGAGGTCGCCCCTGCCCGCCCTCTCCCTGGGCGAGGTCCTGGCCACCTCGGACCTGCCCGGCGGCGTGGTCAACATCCTCTCCGGCCGTACGGCGGAGCTCGCCACGCCCCTCGCCGCCCACCAGGACGTCAACGCGATCGACCTCGCGGGCGCCGACGAGACGCTGGCGAAGGAGCTGGAGATCGCGGCGGCCGACAACCTCAAGCGCGTCCTGCGTCCACAGCCTGTGGACGGCGCGGACTGGTCGGCGACGCCGGGCACCGACCGCATGACGGCGTTCCTGGAGACGAAGACGGTCTGGCACCCGACGGGCTCGCTGGGCGCGTCCGGCTCGTCGTACTGAGCCGCACCGACAGGGCCGCGGTCCCTTTCCGTCCGAAGGAGCCGCGGCCCGCCGGGATCACTCACTCACCCGAGCACGGCACCAGTTCCGGCTTTCTCGGCGCGGTCTTCCGTCCCGTCAGCGGGGCCAGGTCCTTCATATACATCTCTGGCCAATCTTTTCCGGCCAGAATCTCCTGGAGCCCCGAGCACACCTTGTTCTTCAGGAGAAGGTCACCCTTCCGCATCGCCACCCCGTAGGGTTCCGTGCCCTCGCCGCTGGGCAGCAGTTTCAGACGCGCCGGATCCCGCTGGGCGTACCCGGCGAGAAGAACGTCGTCCGAGGCGACCGCGTACACGTCCGAGCGCTTGTCCAGCAGCCTTTCCACGCACTCCTCGTAGGTGTCGGGCTGCCACTTCCCGGTGGCGTACCCCTTGCTCCGCAGGTAGTCCGCGTACGTGGAATCCCGTGCCGTGCACACCTTGACCTGGTGCCTCTCCACGTCGGCGGCTTCGTCGAGATCGTATTTCGCGGAGTTCCTGCGCACGAGGAAGCTTCTGCCCGCCATGTAATAGGGGCCGACGAAGGTGATGCCGTCCTTCTTCTCCCGCTCGGGCGTCATGCTGTACGAGGCGATGACCAGGTCCACTTCCCCGTTCTTCAGCTTGCTCGCCCGGTTGGCCGTGGTCACCCCGTAGAAGTCGACCTGTTCCCTGCCGTAGCCCAGTTCGCCGGCGAGGGCGTAGGCGATGTCGATGTCGAATCCGCTCCACACGCCGGTGTCCTTGTTGTGGAGGCTCAGACCGGGCTGATCCTCCTTGGCACCGATCGTCAGCCTCTTCTTCCCGTCCCGCCATTGCTCCCACGCCTGCTCCGCGTCACCACCGGTGGATCCCGCACCCTGCGCCGAGGAGGCGTCGCCCCGCTCGCCCCCGGGCCCACCCCGGGAGACGAGCCAGCCACCCCCGGCCAGCAGAACGACGCACGCGGCGGCCACAGCCGCCTTCCATCCCCGGAACGGCCCGCCGCCCCGGCGCGGCGCCGACGGTGGAGGCACGGACGGAACACCTCCGGAAGGACCGCCTTCGGAAGGAACGGCGTGGGAGGACGGGACGGCTCCTTCGGCGGAGGACAGCGCGGGCGTCGGTAAGGGCGCCGTCGGCACGGGGTGCGGGGTGGGCGTGCCCGGGTCCGCGAGGACCTCCCGGAGCATCTCCTCCACCGCGGCCGCGTCCGGGCGGCGGCCGGGGTCCGTGACCAGCAACCTCCGGATGACGGGGCCGAGGGGGCCGGCGTACCGGAGGACGGGGTCGGGCGACAGCCGGACGTTCTCCTGCACCCCTGCCATCTCGTTGCCGCCGAAGGGCAGGCGTCCCTCGACCATTTCGTAGAGGGTGACTCCCAGCGCCCAGAGGTCGGAGGCGGGCGTGGGACCGGAGCGGACGGGGGGAAAGAGTTCGGGCGCCAGGTAGGGAGGCGTGCCGATGATGCCGCCGTGCCGGGTGACCCGGTCCGCGCCCTCGAAGGTGGCGATGCCGAAGTCCACCAGAACCACCTGGCCGCCGTCCCGCACCAGGACGTTGCCCGGCTTGACGTCGCGGTGCAGGACCGACGCCTCGTGGACGGCCCGCAGGCCCTGGGCCATCTGGAGGCCGATCTCCGCGGCCCTGGGCACGCCGAGGACCCGGTCACGTCTCAACAGGTCGGCGAGCGAACGCCCTTCGAGCAGCTTCATCACGATCCAGACCTGGTCGGCGGTCTCGATCTGGTCGTGGACCGTCACGACGTTCTCGTGCTCGATCTTGGCGAGCGCCTCCGCCTCACGGCGGGCCCGCTGCATCGCGTCCTTCTGCGTGTCCGGGGTCATGGCCCTGCGGTCGAGGAGTCCCTTCACGGCGACGAACCGGCGCAGCCGTCGGTCGTGGGCCTTCCAGACCTCGCCCATTCCGCCGCTGCCGATGGGCTCCAGCAGCTCGTAGCGACCCTCGATCACCGCGTGGGGGGCTGAAGCACGATCTTCGGGATGCCCGCCGGCGCCGCCACCGGTCCCGTTGATTCCGTCGTCGTTGTGCACCCGGCCCCCTGGCACCTCTTGCGCGAAACGTGGTTCACCAAGATTAGACGGCCGCGGTGCCGGGCCGTGGGGTCCTCATGACGAACAGTCACGGCGGACCGGCGCGGCGAACCGTGGGGCGCCTCGCCGGTCCGGGATCGTGTGCCCCTCGGCCAGCAGTCGGTCATGAGTTGCACACTAGATTAACCTTCTGTCAATATGTGAGCATGACTGAGATCGCCATCAGCGCCGCCCGTTCCCAGCTCGGCGACCTCGTGCGCCGCGCCGCCCACGGCCGCGAGACCATCGCGCTCACCGACCATGGGCACGTGGCCGCCCTTCTGGTGTCGCCGCAGGTGATAGAGGATCTGGAGGACGCGCTGGCAGTAGCGGACTACCAGCGGCGCAAGGCGGAGGGGACCCTCGGAGAGGGCATCCCCATGGCCGAGGTGCGCAGGCGGCTGGGGCTCGAGCAGAAGTGACCTACGAGATCAACTTCGAGCCACAGGCCCTCAACGCCGCCGCCCGGTTCCTTGAGGACGACCCGAGCGGCCTCACTGTGGTACTGGACACCATCGACAAACTGGCGGAGGACCCCCGACCCGCTGGTTCGGTTCCGTACGGATCAGCCGACATCCGACGGCTGCGTATCGGGGAGTACCGGGTTCTCTACGCCATCGACGTCGCCGTTGTCCGCATCCTGGTGACCCACCTCGGCCGCACGGCCTGACCCCCGCCGGGCCGGTCGCGTCAGCGCAGCAGTTCCGTCGCCTGCCCCACCACCGGCACGGCGCCCAACGACCGCGCCTGGGCGACCGGCCCCGTCAGGGACGTCGAGGTCAGCGGCTGGAAGTCGGCGACCTTCGTGCCGACGCCGTTGTGGAGAGGGTCGACGCCGGTACCGGCCAGCGGGTTGGGCTTGAGGTCGGCGACCGGGCCGGTGACGTAGCCGACGATGCCGGTCACCGCCTGGACGCCCGCCTGCGGGTCGATGTTGCCCATCGAGGTGGGGCGGGTGTGGGCCAGACCGGCGATCGTCTCGCCGCCGCCTTCCGCCGCGGAGGCCGTGGCCGCACCCGCCCCCAGGGCGGCCCCCGCGGTCGCGAGCAGGACCAGGGCGCGGTGGACGGTGGTGGTGTGGGGGGACGCGTGTCGGGCCATCGGTGAGCCACCTCTTGGTGTGGATTGCTACGGACTGCCCTGATAACAGCGCACACCGTGATCAGGTCACCCGCGCGGCGCGATCGGGATGTGACGCCTGCGGCAAAGTCCCCCGCGGGGTCGTACGGCGGCCGCCGGATGCCTCAGACTGGTGTCCCGTGAGCTCCCATCCGCCCATACCGACCCGAGTCGTGCTGCTCTGCGGCCCTTCCGGCTCCGGCAAGTCCCTCCTCGCCGCCCGCTCCGGCCTCCCGGTGCTGCGGCTCGACGACTTCTACAAGGAGGGCACCGACCCGACGCTGCCGCTGGTGCCGCAGAGCTCCGACATCGACTGGGACCACCCGGGCTCGTGGGACGCGGACGCGGCCGTCGCCGCGATCGCGGAGCTGTGCCGGTCGGGCCGTACGCGGGTGCCCGTCTACGACATCTCGCTGAGCGCGCGCACCGGCGAGGAGGCGGTCGACATCGGGCGCACCCCGCTGTTCCTCGCGGAGGGCATCTTCGCCGCCGAACTCGTGGCGCGCTGCCGGGAGCTGGGCGTGCTGGCCGACGCGCTGTGTCTGAGCCGGGGCCCGGTGACGACCTTCCGCCGGCGCTTGGCGCGGGACCTGCGGGAGAGCCGCAAGTCGGTGCCGGTCCTGCTGCGCCGCGGCTGGCGGCTGATGCGGCGGGAACGGTCGGTCATCGCACGGCAGACGGCCCTGGGCGCGCACGCCTGCGACCGGGACGAGGCGATGGGCCGGCTGGCGGCCGCGGCGGCGGGACGGTGCACGACGGCCCGTACGGCGGCGTAACGCGCCCCTCGCGCGCACCCCCGTACGCGGTACACGCGAGAGCGGGACTGGACGGACCCCCCGGCCCTCCAGCCCCGCTCTCTTCCCCCGTGCTCCCCCGTTTCCCCGTTCCCCCCGTGCTGTTCCCCCGTGTCCCCCGTTGTTCCCCCGTGGTGCTTCCCCGTGAGTAAGAGCCCGGTCCCCTCCCCCTGATACACCCCGGCTCGAACTTTTTTCACGGGTCCTTCCGGAGGTCCCCCCCCCCGGACCTCCTGGCCTTCAGGCGACGAGCTCGCCGAAGGCGTCCTCCCGGTCACGGCCGAAGCTGAGGACCTCGTCGTCGCGCAGCCGGCGGAGCGACCGCCAGATGCTGGACTTCACCGTGCCGACACTGATGCCGAGGATGTCCGCGATCTCCGGGTCCGTGCGGCCCTCGTAGTAGCGCAGGACCAGCATGGTGCGCTGGAGTTCGGGCAGCCGGGCCAGCGCCTGCCACAGGACCGTGCGCAGTTCGGTGCCGCGCATCGCGTCCGTGTCGCCGGCCGTCTCCGGCAGCTCCTCGGTCGGGTACTCGTTGAGCTTGCGACGCCGCCAGGCGCTGATGTGCAGGTTGGTCATGGTGCGGCGGAGGTATCCGCCGACCGCGGCCTTGTCGCTGATCCGGTCCCACGCCCGGTAGGTCGAGAACAGCGCGCTCTGCAACAGGTCCTCGGCCTCGAAGCGGTCGCCGGTCAGGTGGTAGGCGGTGGCGTACAGGGAGGCGCGGCGCTCCTGGACGTAGGCGGTGAACTCCGCCTCCGACAGCGAGCGGCGCTCCCCCTCTGCCTCCCCGTACGCCGTTCCCCCGTGCGTTCCCCCCTGGGTTCCCCCCTTGGCGGCGTCCACCACCGTCATGTAGGTGGTGTGCTGCCGCCCGGTGCCGCGAGCGCACCCCCGCCCGCTCACGGCACCGGACTTCTCGGACCGGTGTGTGTGCACGTCGTGCAGACGCGTGACCACTGCGCTGGTGCTGGTGCCGTGCAGCGTGTTCATCTCGCGCCTCCCGTCGTGGACTTCCGGTGTTGCCTGTGCCGAGAAGCTTGCCGGGGCGACTTCATGGCCGTGTCCGCCGACTGTCACAGACCTGTCACAGGGGTCCGTCACCGGGGCCGCACGGTTCCTTCACAGGGTCCGGCGGCGGGGGCGGGCACCGTTGTGGACCCACAGGTCGAACCGCACCCCCTCCATGGGCCAGAATGAGCCCGTGCCTTCCCTGTTGCTGATCGAGGACGACGACGCCATCCGCACGGCCCTGGAGCTCTCACTGACGCGCCAGGGTCACCGGGTGGCCACCGCTGCCAGCGGCGAGGACGGTCTGAAGCTGTTGCGCGAGCAGCGGCCGGACCTGATCGTGCTGGACGTGATGCTGCCCGGCATCGACGGGTTCGAGGTGTGCCGGCGCATCCGGCGCACCGACCAGCTGCCGATCATCCTGCTGACCGCGCGCAACGACGACATCGACGTGGTCGTCGGTCTCGAGTCGGGCGCCGACGACTACGTGGTCAAACCGGTCCAGGGCCGGGTGCTGGACGCCCGTATCCGGGCCGTGCTGCGGCGCGGGGAGCGCGAGTCCAGCGACTCGGCGAGCTTCGGCAGCCTCGTCATCGACCGCTCCGCGATGACCGTGACGAAGAACGGCGAGGACCTCCAGCTGACGCCGACCGAGCTGCGGCTGCTGCTGGAGCTGAGCCGGCGGCCGGGCCAGGCGCTGTCCCGGCAGCAGTTGCTGCGGCTGGTGTGGGAGCACGACTACCTCGGCGACTCCCGGCTGGTGGACGCCTGCGTGCAGCGGCTGCGCGCCAAGGTCGAGGACGTGCCGTCGTCCCCGACCCTGATCCGTACCGTGCGGGGTGTCGGCTACCGGCTGGATCCGCCTCAGTGACACAGGAACACCAGGGGGGTTCACGCGGCTGGGCCGCGGCTCGCAGGGGAGTCTGGTCCGGGCTGCGCTTCACCAGTCTGCGGCTCAGGCTCGTCCTCGTCTTCGGTCTGGTCGCGCTCACCGCGGCCGTCTCCGCGTCCGGCATCGCCTACTGGCTGAACCGGGAGGCGGTGCTGACCCGTGCCCAGGACGCCGTGCTGCGGGGCTTCGAGCAGGAGATGCAGAACCGCGCGGGCGCGCTGCCGGAGCACCCCTCGCAGGACGAGTTGCAGCACACGGCGGGGCAGATGGCGAGCAGCAGCCAGCGGTTCAGCGTGCTGCTGGTCGCCGAGAACTCCGACGGGAAGACCGTGTACGGCAGTTCCGGCGGGCTGGGCGGCTTCTCGCTGGCCGACGTGCCCGAGTCGTTGCGCACCGCGGTGAACAAGGAGCAGGAGCTCACCTCGGCCAACAAGCACCCGTACCACCTGTACTGGCAGCGGACCACCGAGGACGGCACCCCGTACCTCGTGGCCGGAACGAGGGTGATCGGCGGCGGGCCGACCGGCTACATGCTCAAGTCGCTGGAGCCGGAGGCCGAGGACCTGAACTCGCTGGCCTGGTCGCTGGGGATCGCCACCGGGCTCGCGCTGCTCGGCTCCGCGCTGCTGGCCCAGGCGCTGGCGACGACCGTGCTCAAGCCGGTGCACCGGCTGGGGGTCGCGGCGCGGCGGCTCGGCGAGGGCAAGCTGGACACCCGGCTGCGTGTCTCCGGCACCGACGAACTGGCCGATCTGTCCCGGACGTTCAACAGCGCCGCCGAGAACCTGGAGAAGCGGGTCGCGGACATGGCCGGCCGGGAGCAGGCGTCGCGGCGCTTCGTGGCGGACATGAGCCATGAGCTGCGCACGCCGCTGACGGCGCTCACCGCGGTGACGGAGGTGCTGGAGGAGGAGCTGGAGTACGAGGGTGAGGGCGAGGGCGGGAGTTTCGACCCGATGGTCGAGCCCGCCGTGCGGCTGGTGGTCAGCGAGACGCGGCGGCTGAACGACCTGGTGGAGAACCTGATGGAGGTCACCCGCTTCGACGCCGGCACCGCCCGGCTGGTCCTCGACGACGTCGACGTGGCCGACCAGATCACCGCCTGCGTCGACGCCCGGGCCTGGCTGGACGCCGTCGACCTGGACGCCGAGCGCGGCATCCACGCGCGGCTCGACCCGCGCCGGCTGGACGTCATCCTGGCCAACCTGATCGGCAACGCGCTCAAGCACGGCGGGTCGCCGGTGCGGGTGTCGGTGGCACGGGCGGACGACGAGATCGTCATCCGGGTGCGGGACCACGGGCCCGGCATCCCCGAGGACGTCCTGCCGCACGTCTTCGACCGCTTCTACAAGGCGAGCGCCTCCCGGCCCCGCTCCGAGGGCAGCGGGCTCGGCCTGTCCATCGCCCTGGAGAACGCGCACATCCACGGCGGTGAGATCAGCGCCGAGAACCATCCCGAGGGGGGTGCGGTGTTCGTGCTGCGGCTGCCGCAGGACCCGACGCCGCCGACGGACGGCGACGACGGCTCCCCGGACGACGAGAGCAAGGGCGAGGACCCGAAGGGACAGGTCTGATGACCGTACGCCGTCGGCCGGTACCGCGCTGGGCGGTCCTGTGGGCCGTGCCGGCCCTGCTGCTCACCGGGTGCGGCATCCGTGCCACCGAGGTGCCCACGGACTTCGGTCCGGCGCCCTCGCGGGCACGCTGCTCGCTCGCCGGGCCGGACACGGCGGAGCGGGCCGCGCCCGGGATGCCGGTGCGGGTGTTCCTGCTGTGCGGCTCGTCCCTGGTGGCCGTCGACCGGACGGTGCGGGTGCCGGAGGCCGCGGCGGACTCCGGGCGGCGGGCGCGGGTGGCCCAGGGCCTGCTCGACGAGCTGGCCCAGTCGCCGTCGGCCGCGGAGAAGCAGGCCGGGTACACGACGGACGTGCGCGACGGGATCACCGTGAGCGGCCCGCGGCCGGGCGACCCCGACGACACGCTGCGCCTGGGCACCGCCCCCGCCGACCTCACCTCGTACGCGCTCGCCCAGGTGGTGTGCACCTTCTCCGACTCGGCGGCGGCCGAGGGCGACGGCTCCGTGATCCTGGCCGGCCCCTCCGACGCGCCCGCCCGCCGCTACTCCTGCACGGACGAGGTCCGCGCCCGGCCGGGCAGCAACGAGCCGCCGTCCACTGAGGTCACCGACGGCTGACGGGCCGCAGGGGCCGTGCGGTGCGGGCCATACGGTGTGGACCGTGCGGTGTGGGGTCGTACGGTGTGGGCCGTACGGTTGGGCCGTACGGTGTGGGGTCGTACGGTGTCGGCCGTACGGTTGGGCCGTACGGTTGGGCCGTACGGTGTGGGCCGTGTGGTGTGGGCCGTGTGGCGCAGGACTCACCCTTGCGTGGGAGGGGCCGGAACCGCGCGCGGCGGCGGCCGCGTCTAGGGGGGCGTGCAGCGTCATGGGTTCCTCGGCGGCAGCGCCGCGCTCCGCATCCGTGTGACCGGAAGTGTCCTCCTGGTCGCACATCTCGCGTTCGTCGCCTGGTACACGCTGCGGCCGCTGGACGTGCCCTGGGTGCTGCCGCCGAACCTGCGCCCCTTCGACGGCATCCGCGCCGATCTGGCGCTGGGCTGGCCCGCGGCGGCCCGGGCCATCGGCGGGTCGCTGGCGCTGCTGGCGCCGCTGGGCGTGCTGCTGCCGGTGGCGGGCGGCCGGCTGGCCGTCTCTCCGCTGGGCTCGCTGCTGCGCACCACGGCCGCGGCGGCGCTGCTGTCGCTGGGCATCGAGCTGTTGCAGACCGGGGTGCCCGGCCAGGTCGTCGACGTCGACTCGCTGCTGCTGAACACGGCGGGCGTAGCCCTCGTGCACCTCGCCGTCGTGCCCGCGGGCCGCGCCCGGGTCCGTCGCTGGTCCGAGCGGGCGCCGCGGGAGGACGTCCCCCAGGAGGAGCCGGCTCAGGGGCGGACCCCGACGATTCCCAGGGTCGGTATCGCCCCGTAGAGCGACGCTTTGTTCCGTTCGTCTCCGTAGCGTGGAGGGCAGATGAAGGGGAAGCCGACAGGGCAGATCCCGCAACACGCTGACGAAGGAGCCGCGATGTCCCGCCTCGCCCGCCCCACCCACGGCCGCATGATCGGCGGAGTGTGCGCCGCGCTGGCCCGGCGCTTCGGCACCTCCACCACCACGATGCGGGTGATCTTCGTGGTCTCCTGCCTGCTGCCCGGCCCGCAGTTCCTGCTCTACCTGGCGCTGTGGCTCCTGCTGCCGTCCGAGGAGAAGGCCGCGCGGACGGCCTGGTGACCGGCCCGCGCCGCAGGTGACGGCGCCCGATTGACGTACCTCCCCTCTGGTACGCCGAAGGGGCGCACCCGGCGACACCGGGTGCGCCCCTTCCGGCGCGTGGGGAGCTGTGGGTCAGCCGCCGATCGGGAGGCCGTTGACCGGCAGGCCCTGGGTGGGCAGGCCCTTGGCCGGCAGACCGCCGAGGAGCCCGGCGACCGGCTTGGTCGGGCCCTCGGAGAGCTGCTGCTCGACGACCTGCTCGACGACCGGCTGCGCGGCGGTCAGACCCGTGGCGGAGACCTTCCGGCCCTGCTCCACGATGTTGCCGGCGCCGGGCACCACCTGGGAGACGGTCTCCGCGGGGAGCGTCCGGGCGACGGAGTCCACCGTCTGGGCGGTGTCCGGGAGCGCGGGGGCCGCGGTGGCCGCACCCGCGCCGGCGGCGGCGAAGGCGGCACCGAGGGCGGCGACGCCGAGGGTCTTGGCAGCAGACTGCTTCATGAAATGCGTCCTCGAATGGGGTGACGGGGATGTGAGCGGTCCTTGACCGTAAACACGTACCGCCCCCGACGGCAAACATCGAAATGCGGACGGATTGTGAAAGCCCGTCCGCATTTCCGTATTACCGTCCTCCCTCGATCAACCCTCGTTCTCGACAAACGTGCTGGTAGAAGCGGTCTGCTGGAACAGCCATTCGGACTTCAGCTCCGCATACCCGGGCTTGATGACGTCATTGATCATGGCCAGTCGTTCATCGAAAGGAATGAACGCTGATTTCATCGCATTGACGGAGAACCACTGCATGTCGTCGAGCGTGTAACCGAACGCGTCGACAAGGTGCTCGAATTCACGGCTCATGCTGGTGTGCGACATCAGCCGGTTGTCCGTGTTCACCGTGGCACGGAAGTGCAGCCGGCGCAGCAGGCCGATCGGGTGCTCGGCGTACGAGTCCGCCGCGCCGGTCTGGAGGTTGGAGCTGGGGCACAGCTCCAGGGGGATGCGCTTGTCCCGGACGTACGAGGCGAGCCGGCCGAGCTTGACCGTGCCGTCCTCGTGGACCTGGATGTCGTCGATGATGCGCACGCCGTGCCCGAGCCGGTCGGCGCCGCACCACTGGAGGGCCTGCCAGATGGACGGCAGCCCGAAGGCCTCACCCGCGTGAATGGTGAAATGATTGTTCTCCCGCTTGAGGTACTCGAAGGCGTCCAGGTGCCGGGTGGGCGGGTAGCCGGCCTCGGCGCCCGCGATGTCGAAGCCGACGACGCCGAGGTCGCGGTAGCGGTTGGCGAGCTCGGCGATCTCCAGGGCGCGGGCGGCGTGCCGCATGGCGGTGAGCAGGGCGCCGACGCGGATGCGGTGGCCCCCCTCCCGGGCCCGTCGCTCGCCCTCCCGGAAGCCCTCGTTGACGGCCTCGACGACCTCTTCGAGGCTGAGTCCGCCCTCCAGGTGCTGTTCGGGGGCGTAGCGCACCTCGGCGTAGACGACGCCGTCCTCGGCGAGGTCCTCGGCGCACTCGGCGGCGACCCGGACCAGGGCCTCGCGGGTCTGCATGACGCCCACGGTGTGGGAGAAGGTCTCCAGGTAACGCTCCAGCGAACCGGAGTCGGCGGCCTGGCGGAACCAGGTGCCGAGCCGGTCGGCGTCGGTCTCCGGGAGGTTGGAGTAGCCCGTGGCGCGGGCGAGTTCGACGACCGTGCCGGGGCGCAGCCCGCCGTCGAGGTGATCGTGCAGCAGAACCTTCGGCGCCCGGCGGATGCGGTCCGGCGTCGGCGTCCTCGCGCTGGTCTTCGCGGTGCTCTGGCTCGTCATTTCCGCACTGTAGCCCCTACGCGCGTAGAGCACCGGGTGAACGCCCGGACACGGTCGAACGCGGCGGCGGGAGCGGGCTTCCCGGCTTTACGAACCGGCCGATATGTAACGGTGACTGCGAAGACGGGTGGCGTACACCCGGTCTTCTGAGAATGTTCTGCCATGGCACAGCAAGCGACGCCGGTCCGTCGGGCCCGGCTGGGGCGAACGCTCGGTCCGGAGGGGACGGCGGTGAGCGGGGTGGTGCTGCTGCTCCCCGCCGGGGACGAGGTGTCCAGCCGCAGACCGTCTCCGCTGCTGGCCGCGGCCTCCGTGCGCGCGCTCGGGCGCCGGCTCGCGCGCGCGGGGCGGGACGAGGGCCTGGCCACGCATGTCGTGCACTACCGCTACCGCGGCTGGAACGGTGCGGAGGCGCACCTCGCCCGTGACGCCGACTGGGCCGCCGACGAGGCCGTACGGCGCTACGGCGACGTGCCCGTCTGCCTCGTCGGCCTCGGCATGGGCGGGCGGGCCGCGCTGCGGGCGGCCGGGCACGAGGCCGTCAGTTCCGTGCTGGCGATCGCTCCTTGGCTGCCCGACGAGGACGTGGCCGCGTCGCCGGAACCGGTGAAGCAGCTCGCCGGGCGGCAGGTGCTGATCGTGCACGGCACCAACGACGAACGCAGCGACCCCGAGCTGTCGTTCCGGCTGGCCTCCCGGGCGAAGAAGGCCAACCGGGCCGTGTGCCGGTTCGAAGTCCACTCCGACGGCCACGGCTTGCGCCACTACCGGGAGGAAGTGGTGGCGCTGGCGGAGGACTTCGTGATGGGCGCGCTCTTCGGGCAGTCCTTCTCCCGCCCGGTGGAGGACGCGCTGGCCGCTCCCCCGCCGCTGGGGCTGCGGATGCCGTTGGCGGTGGGGTTCGGGAAGTCGCTGCGGCGGTAGAGGCCTTGGCCGGTCGCGGTGGTGGGGCTGTGAACCGCCGGGGCGGCAGGGTCTGTGGTCCGCCAGGATGGCCGACCCTGCGACCCGCCGGCATCGTGGGGCTGTGAACGCCTCGGCGGCAGGACCTGCGAACAGCCTGAGGGCCGGGGGCGCAGTCCGCCGGAGGGCCGAGGCCGCGGTCAGTCCGGCAGGAGGTGGCCCCTCCGCGACAGCAGGAACTTCTTGAACGCCGCCACCGGCGGCGTGTCCGTGCGCCCCGCCAGCCAGGCAACGCCGATCTCCCGGGCCGCGCGCGGCGCCGTGACCGCCAGTTCCACCACGCCGGGGCGGGGCACGGCGGGCGGCGGCAGGAGCGCGACGCCGAGACCGGCGGCGACCAGGCCCCGCAGGGTCTCCGCCTCCTCCCCCTCGAAGGCCACCCGGGGCCGGAAACCCGCCTCCTTGCACAGGGCGTCGGTGATGCGGCGCAGCCCGTAGCCGGGCTCCAGGGTCACGAAGTTCTCGTCGGCGGCCTCGGCGAGACGGATGCGCCGCCGGCCGGCCAGCGGGTGGTCGGCGGGGACGACCAGGCGCAGCTTCTGCTCGTCCAGGCGTCGGGCGACCAGGTCGGGTGCGTCCGGGACCGGGGAGGTCAGGCACAGGTCGAGTTCGCCGGCGCGCAGGCGTTCCAGCATCGCCTCCCCGTAGTTCTGGACGAGGCTGAAGCGCACCCGGGGGTGGTCGGCGCGGAAGGCGTGCAGCAGGCCGGGGACGGTCTCGGCGCCCATGGTGTGCAGGAAGCCGAAGGCGACCTTGCCGGTGGCCGGGTCGGCGTCCGCGCGGACCTCCTCGGCGGCCCGCTCGACCTCGGCGAGGGCGCGCTCGACCGAGCCGAGGAAGGTGCGCCCGGCGACGGTCAGCGCGAGGGTGCGGCCGCGGCGGACGAACAGGTCGACGCCCAGGTCGGCTTCGAGGCGGACGAGGGCGCGGGAGAGCGTCGACTGGGGGACGTTCATCTCCTGCGCGGCCCGGGTGACGTGCTCGGTACGGGCCACGCCGGCGAAGTGCGCGAGGCGGGGCGCGAGCAGCGCGACGATGTCTTCTGTGTCACCGGATGGTGACAGGCGTGCCTGTGAGCTTTGCTGATGCACCATGGGAACGATTATGGCCATTCCATGCATTGGACGGATGAGTCGCGGTCTCCGTACGGTCCCGGTATGACTCCCGCCGATACCGGGGCGTCCACCACCGTGGGCGCCGCCGCTTCCGTCTCCGCTCCCGACGTCCCCGGCACACCCGACGTCCACACACCGCGCATGGCCCCCGGCGGCCCCGGCTACCGCCGGATGAGTCTCGCCCTCTTCCTCGCGGGCGTCGCCACCTTCGCGCTGCTCTACTCCACCCAGGCGCTGCTGCCCCTGATCTCCGGCGACATGGGCGTCACGGCGGGCGACGCGAGCTGGACGGTGGCCGCGGCGACCGGTGGCCTCGCGGTGTTCGTCCTGCCGATGAGCGCGCTCTCGGAGCGGTTCGGACGGCGTACGGTCATGACGGCGTCCCTGGCGGTCGCGGTGACCGTCGGGCTGCTGGTCCCGTTCGCCCCGTCGCTGCCGGCGCTGGTCGCGCTGCGCGCGGTGCAGGGCGCGGCGCTGGCGGGGCTGCCCGCCTCGGCGACCGCCTACCTGGCGGAGGAGGTCGCCCCGCGGGCGCTGGTCACCGCGATCGGCCTGTTCGTCGCGGGCAACAGCGTCGGCGGGATGAGCGGCCGGGTCATCACCGGCTGGGTCGCCCAGGAGTGGGGCTGGCGGGTCGCCGTCGGCGTGATCGGCGTGGTGGCGGTGGCGTGCGCGGTGGCCTTCCGGATGCTGCTGCCGGCGCCGAAGCACTTCACCCCGGGCTCGCTGCGACCGGGGGTGCTGGCCCGCACGGTCCGCGACCACCTCGCCAACCCGCTGCTGCGCCGGCTGTACGCGATCGGCGCGCTGTTCATGACGGTGTTCGGCGGCGTCTACACGGTGATCGGCTACCGCCTGGCGGAAGCCCCGTTCTCGCTCCCGCAGGGCGTCATCGGCTCGATCTTCCTCGTGTACCTGGTGGGCACCGTCTCGGCGTCCACGGCGGGTCGCCTGGTGGGCCGCCTCGGCCGCCGCGGGGCACTGTACCTGGGCGGTAGCACCACGGCGGCCGGCCTGCTGCTCTCCCTCGCCCCCTCCCTCCCGCTGGTCCTGCTGGGCCTGGTGCTGATCACGGCGGGCTTCTTCGCCGGGCACGCGGTGGCCTCCTCGGCGGTGAGCCGGACGGCCGCGCACGGCCGCGCGCAGGCCTCGGCGCTGTACCAGTCCGCCTACTACATCGGCTCCAGCGCGGGCAGCACGGTCGGCGCGGTGGCCTTCCACTCCGGCGGCTGGGCCGGGACGGTCGGCGTCGGACTGCTGGCGGTGTCCGGCGTCTTGGCGATCACGGTGACCGGTTCGCTGGCGGCCCGGCGCACGGGCCGGGGCGTGCCGGCGCGGGCCTGAAAGCGCCGGAGGTGCCGTCGGGCACACCTCTGTGACCTGCACGTTCTCCGACTCCGCAGGCCATTGTCAGTCCCCTGCGGTAGCTTCCGAAGTGCGAGGCGCGAAGACGCGCACGACGGGAACGCCACAGGGGTGGGTGGACGATGACCAACGGCACCGTGACGACGGAGCTGGATGCCGCGCTGGAGAAGCACCGGGTCGAACTGACGGGGTACTGCTACCGGATGCTCGGCTCCTCCTTCGAGGCCGAGGACGCGGTCCAGGACACCCTGGTCCGCGCCTGGCGGAGCTACGACAAGTTCGAGGGCCGCTCCAGCCTCCGCTCCTGGCTCTACCGCATCGCGACCAACGTCTGCCTGGACATGCTGACCGCGGGCAACAAGCGGGCCCGCCCGATGGACCTGACCGACTCCACCCCCCTGGCGCAGGCGGCCCTCTCCCCGCGCCCGGACAACACCTGGCTGGAGCCGATGCCGGACGCCCGGGTACTGCCCACGACCGCCGACCCGGCCGAGGCCGCGGTCGCCAAGGAGTCGGTGCGGCTCGCCTTCATGGCGGCGCTCCAGCAGCTGCCGCCCAAGCAGCGGGCGGTGCTGATCCTGCGCGAGGTGCTGGCGTGGCGGGCGAGCGAGGTCGCCGAGCTGCTCGGCACGTCGGTCGCCTCCGTCAACAGCGCCCTCCAGCGCGCCCGCGCGACCCTCGCCGAGCGGGCGGAGCACGGCGAGGGCGCGGCGGTCTCGGACCCGCTGGACGAGGAGCAGCAGAAGCTCCTGGAGCGCTATGTCGCGGCCTTCGAGGGCTACGACATGACGGCCCTGACGGCGCTGCTGCACGAGGACGCCATCATGACGATGCCGCCGTTCGACCTGTGGCTGTCCGGCTCGGCCGACATCACGGGCTTCATGACGACCCTCGGCGCCGCGTGCGCGAACTCGCGGCTGCTGCCGGTCAACGCCAACGGGCTGCCCGCGTTCGCACACTACAAGCCGGACCCGGAGGCGGGCGGCTACGCGCCGTGGGCGGTGCAGGTGCTGGAGATCTCAGACGGCCGCATCACCGGGTTCCACTGCTTCCTCGACACCAAGCGGTGGTTCCCGCTGTTCGACCTGCCGCTCCGTCTCGAAGCGGAGGCCGACGAGGTCCAGTAGGGCGTGCAGCGCGGGGTCGGGGTCGCGCAGCCTGATCCGGCCCCCGGCCCGCCGGGCGGTGAGCTCCAGGCGGGCCAGCAGATCGACGACGGCGAGCCCCGGCGGTCCCAGCCCGCCGACGTCGCAGACGACCACCCCGGCCCGGGTGCTTTCCATCAGCGCGCGCACCTCGTCGCAGAGCCGGGGTGTCTCCCCTCGGGAGACGGGCCCCGGCAGCACGAGTACGGCGGGTGTCACGGCGTCCACGTGCGGTAGACCCGGGGCGGGCCGGGAATTCATCGGTGTCCGCCGGCCGAGATCGCATTGACGTGCGCGCACCCTGGCCCGGAGGGTTTGTTGCATGCCCCACGTACCCCCTCCGCGCGCCATGCCGTCCCGGGTCCGTCCGCTCAGCGATGAGGTGCCGTGCAGGGAGTCCTGACCGGCTTCGCGGTCATCGCGGTCGTCATCGCCGTCGGCTATGTGCTCGGCCTGCGAGGCCACCTCGGCCCCCAGGGACGCGAGGTCCTGACCAGGCTCGCCTTCCACGTGGCCTCCCCCGCCCTGCTGTTCACGACCCTCGCGACGGCCGACCTGTCGGTGGTCTTCTCCAGCCGGCTGCTGGTCACGGCGCTGTCCACGGTCGCGGTGGCCGGGTTCTTCGTCGCGGTGGGCGTCGTACGGCGCTGGGGCGTGGGCCGCACGACGGTCGGCGCGCTCTGCTCCGGCTACGTCAACTCCGGCAACCTCGGCATCCCGATCGCCGTGTACGTCCTGGGCGACGCCTCGCTGGTGGCGCCGGTGCTGCTGTTCCAGCTGGTGCTGGTGACGCCGATCGCGGTGACCGTCCTCGACCTGTCGACAGGCGGCGGGAAGGGCCCGCTGTGGCGGGTGCTGCTGACGCCGCTGCGCAATCCGATAGCGCTGGGCTCGCTGGCCGGGGTCGCGGTCGCCGCGAGTGGGCTGCGGGTGCCGGACGCGGTGATGGACCCGGTGACCCTGATCGGCAACATGTCGGTCCCGGCGGTCCTGCTGGCCTTCGGCATCGGCCTGTGCGGCTCCACCATGCCGCTGCGGGGCGTGGAACGGCGGCCCGTGCTGCTGGCGGTGGCGCTGAAGACGGTGGGGCAGCCGGCGGTTGCCTGGGCGCTGGCGTCCGGGGTGTTCGGACTGCGGGGTGCCCAACTCCTCGACGTGGTGGTGACGTCGGCGCTGCCGGCGGCACAGAACCTGTACACGTACGCGTCGACGTACGGGGTGGGCGAGCGGCTGGCGCGGGACGCGATCCTCGTCTCGACGGTGGTTTCGGTGCCGGTGCTGGTGGGGGTGGCGGCGGTGTTGGGGTGAGTCAGGTCTCCGGGAACTCGCTGGTGTCGATCGTGAGGTCGAAGGGGGCGGGCAGCCTGAGGGGGTCGCCGAACTTGGCGGCGCTCAGCACCCGGTAGACGTCGCCCTTCGGTTCGCCGTAGAGCGTGGCGGTGGGTCCACCAGGGGCCCAGCGGTCCACGAGAAGGTAGAGCGGGATGCCGGCGGTGGCGTAGGCGGCGGGCTTGCTGATGCGGTCGTGCCGGGCGTTGGACTTGGAGGTGACCTCGACCACGAGTTCGGCGAGGGCGGCGGGGATGTGGGTGTCGGACTCGGTGTGGTCGGGCAACTGTGCCACCACAATGTCCGGGATCAACATCCCCAGGCGGGACGGCACCGCGAGCGCAAGCGTCTGATAGATCCCCCATTCACCAGGAATCACCGAATACAAGCGGCGCTGAATTCGTTCGGCGATGGCGTTGTGAGGCAGTCCGGGAGCAGGTGACACGGTGATGATCCCTTCGATGATCTCCACCTTGCTGCCCTCGGGCCATTCCATCTCCTCCCAGAACCGGACGAGGTCGTCCCAGTTCTGGTCGGGCTCCTGGCTCACGGTGAGTGCGCTCATGGCGGTTCTCCCATCGGTGCGTCACCGATCCCAGCATGCCGAACGGGACCGGCACAGGTCCACCGGTCCCGTTCACCCGATCGAGGAACCCCCTGATCAGGCGATACGTTCCAGCACCACCGGCGTCGCCGTGAAGTCCGTGCCCGCCGGGGCCACGTCGTAGGAACCCTCCACCGCCGCGAGGGCGTACTCGAAGCGGTCCGGGGTGTCGGTGTGGAGGGTGAGGAGGGGCTGGCCCTCGGTGACCGTGTCGCCGGGCTTGGCGTGGAGTTCGACGCCCGCGGCGGCCTGCACCGGGTCCTCCTTGCGGGCGCGGCCCGCGCCCAGGCGCCAGGCGGCGACGCCGATGTCGTAGGCGTCGAGGCGGGTCAGGACGCCGGAGGCGCCCGCCTTCACCACGTGCTGTTCCCTGGACGTGGGCAGGGCCGCGTCCGGGTCGCCGCCCTGGGCCGCGATCATGCGGCGCCAGACGTCCATCGCGGAGCCGTCGGCGAGGGCCTTCGCCGGGTCGGCGTCGGGCAGGCCCGCCGCGTCCAGCATCTCGCGGGCCAGGGCCAGGGTCAGTTCGACCACGTCCGCCGGGCCGCCGCCCGCCAGGACCTCGACCGACTCGCGGACCTCCAGGGCGTTGCCCGCGGTGAGACCGAGGGGGGTCGCCATGTCCGTGAGGAGGGCGACGGTCTTCACGCCGTGGTCGGTGCCGAGGCCGACCATCGTCGACGCCAGCTCCCGGGCGTCCTCGATGGTCTTCATGAAGGCGCCGCTGCCCACCTTCACGTCCAGGACCAGGGAGCCGGTGCCCTCGGCGATCTTCTTGGACATGATGGAGGACGCGATGAGAGGGATCGCCTCGACCGTGCCGGTGACGTCCCGGAGGGCGTAGAGCTTCTTGTCGGCGGGGGCGAGGCCGTCGCCGGCCGCGCAGATCACCGCGCCCACCCCGCCGAGGACGTCCATCATCTCCTCGTTGGAGAGCAGGGCGCGCCAGCCGGGGATGGACTCCAGCTTGTCCAGGGTGCCGCCGGTGTGGCCGAGGCCCCGGCCGGAGAGCTGCGGGACGGCCGCGCCGCAGGCCGCGACCAGCGGCGCGAGCGGCAGGGTGATCTTGTCGCCGACGCCCCCCGTGGAATGCTTGTCGGCGGTCGGGCGGGACAGGGAAGAGAAGTCCATGCGCTCGCCGGAGGCGATCATCGCGGCCGTCCAGCGGGCGATCTCGCCCCGGTTCATGCCGTTGAGCAGGATCGCCATCGCGAGCGAGGACATCTGCTCGTCGGCCACCTCGCCGCGCGTGTAGGCGTCGATGACCCAGTCGATCTGCTCGTCGCTGAGTTCGCCGCGGTCCCGCTTGGTGCGGATGACGGAGATGACGTCCATGGCCATGGAGGCTCGCTTCCTTACTTGGTGAGGTGGTCGGGGCCGAAGGCCTGCGGGAGCATCCGGGACAGGGGAAGGATGCCCTCCGGCGTCTCCAGCAGCAGCTCCGGGCCGCCGAACTCGTACAGCAGCTGCCGGCAGCGGCCGCACGGGACGAGGATCTCGCCGTGGCCGTCGACGCAGGCGAAGTGCGTCAGCCGGCCGCCGCCGGTGAGCTGGAGCTGGGAGACGAGCCCGCACTCGGCGCACAGGCCGATGCCGTAGCTGGCGTTCTCGACGTTGCAGCCGGTGACGGTGCGGCCGTCGTCGACCAGGGCGGCGGCGCCGACGGCGTACCCGGAGTACGGGGCGTAGGCGCGGCCCATCGCCTCGCGGGCCGCCGTGCGCAGCGCGCCCCAGTCGACGTCGGTCATTTGCCCTGTCCCTTCCGGTACTGCATGCCGTTCGCCTTCGGCATCCGCAGCCGCTGCGCGGACAGGGCGAGGACGACGAGGGTGACGACGTACGGCGTGGCGGCGACGACCTGGTTGGGGACGTCGTCGGTGGTGGCGTACCAGGCGAAGACCAGGGCGCCGATGACCACGGTGATCGCGGCCTGGACGTACTTCTTGCGGATCACGAGCCAGATGGCGCCGGCGAGCAGCAGCAGCGCGCCGAGCAGCAGCAGGGCGTGGACGTTGGCGGAGCCGCCGCGCAGGTTGAGGCTGTCGGTGTAGCCGAAGAGACCGGCGCCGATGGCGAGGCCGCCCGGCATCCAGTTGCCGAAGATCATCGCCGCGAGGCCGATGTAGCCGCGGCCGCTGGTCTGGCCCTCCAGGTAGAAGGGGTTGGCGACGATGGAGAGGAAGACGCCGCCGAGGCCGGCCAGGCCGCCGGAGATGATCACGGCGAGGTACTTGTACTTGTAGACGTTGACGCCGAGGGACTCGGCGGCGACCGGGTTCTCGCCGCAGGAGCGCAGGCGGAGGCCGAACGGGGTGCGCCACAGGACGTACCAGCTGCCGGGGATGAGCGCGACGGCGATCAGGGTGAGCCAGGAGACGTCGGTGACCAGGCCGCCGAGCAGGCCGGCGATGTCCGAGACGAAGAACCAGTGCTGGTCGTTGAGGCTCTCCAGGGCGCTGGAGAGGCCCGGCACCGAGAAGTGGCCGAGGTCGTCGACGGGCGGGGACTGCTTGGCGGAGCCGCCCTGGTGGCCTTCGAAGGCGAGGGGGGCCAGGTAGCGGGTGGCGCCGAGGGCGAGGATGTTGATGGCCACACCGGAGACGATGTGGTTGACGTTGAAGGTGATCGTCACGATGGCGTGCAGCAGGCCGCCGAGCGCGCCGCCGACGATGCCCATCAGGACGCCGGTCCACGGGCCCCACTGGAAGCCGGCCCAGGCACCGAACCAGGTGCCGAGGATCAGCATGCCCTCGAGGCCGATGTTGATGACGCCCGCGCGTTCGGCCCACAGGCCGCCGAGACCGGCGAGGCCGATCGGCACGGCGAGCTGGAGCGCGGTGGACATCTGGCTGACGTTGGTGATGCCGTTGGCGCCGGTGATCAGGCGGACGATGGAGGTCAGTGCCAGGGCACCGGCGATGATCAGCAGCAGGACGGGCAGCGAGATCCGGCGGCCGGCCGGGGCCCCGTGCTCCAGCGTGGGCTGGTTGAGGTCGGTTGCGGTGGTCATCGGCCAGCCACCTCCTTCTTGGTGTTGTCGGTGGCGCCGAGGACGTGACCGGCGGCCAGCTCCGCGCCCACGCGGCGCTGCTGGCGGCGCAGGCCCCACTCGCGGACGGCCTCGTAGGAGACGACGACCGAGAGCACGATCAGGCCCTGCATGATGACCGCGATCTCCTTGTCGTAGCCGTGGAAGTCCAGCTCGGGGCTGGCCTTGTCGAGCCAGGCCCACAGCAGGGCGGCGAAGGCGATGCCGACGGGACTGTTGCGGCCGAGCAGGGCGATGCCGATGCCGAGGAAGCCGATGCCGGTGGGGAAGTTGAGGCTGTAGGTGTGGGTGTCGCCGAGGAGGATCGGCAGGCCCGCGAGGCCGGCGAGGCCGCCGGAGAGCAGCATCGCGGTGAGCACCATGCGCTTCGGGTTGACGCCGCTGGCCGCGGCGGCGGACTCGGAGGCGCCGGAGGCGCGCAGGTCGAAGCCGAAGCGGGTGCGGTTGAGGACGACCCAGTAGCCGATGCCGAGGAGGACGGCGAGGATCACCAGGCCGTAGATCTCGCCGGCGGCGCCCATGTCGATGCCGGGGATCCAGCCGGACTCGTGCATCTCGCCGGTGGTGTGGTTGTTGCCGATCTTGACGCCGAAGACGTCGGGCAGCCACAGGTAGCCGATGACGGAGGTGGCGATGGCGTTCAGCATGATCGTCGCGACGACCTCGCTGACGCCCCGGGTCACCTTGAGGACGCCGGCGATGCCGGACCAGAAGGCGCCGGTGAGGACGGCGGTCAGCAGGAGGAGCGGGATCTGGAGGAAGGCGGGGAGGTTCGCGTGGGCGCCGACGATCGCGGCCATCATGGCGGCGAGCTGGTACTGGCCGTCGACGCCGATGTTGAACAGGTTCATCCGGAAGCCGATGGCCACCGCCAGGGCCGCGATGTAGTACATCGACGCCTGGTTGATGATCAGGACCTGGATGTCGGAGAACCCGGCCTGCTCGAACATCAGGGCGAACGGTTCGACCGGGTTCTTGCCCGAGGCGATCAGGACGATCGCGCTGAGCACGAAGGCCACGGCGAGCGCGATGACCGGACCGGCCACCGCGAGGAGCACGCGCTCCTTGTCGAACTTCTTCATCAGCGGGCCTCGTCTTCCGCGCCCGGGCCGCCGTCGGCCGGGGTCTCTTCGTGTTCGAGGTGTCCGGAGGCGGCACCGGTCATGGCCGAGCCCAGCTCCTCGGGGGTGATGGTGGCCGGGTCGGCGTCGGCGACCAGCTTGCCGTCGTAGATCACCCTCAGGGTGTCGGACAGGCCGATCAGCTCGTCCAGGTCGGCGGAGATCAGCAGGACCGCCAGGCCCTCGCGGCGGGCCTCGCGGATGTGGTCCCAGATGGCGGCCTGCGCGCCGACGTCCACACCGCGGGTGGGGTGGGCGGCGATGAGGAAGCGCGGCTTGTGGCTCATCTCGCGGCCGACGATCAGCTTCTGCTGGTTGCCGCCGGACAGGGAGGCGGCGGTGACGTCGATGCCGGGGGTGCGGACGTCGTACGTCTCGACGATGCGGCGGGTGTCGTCCTGGGCGCCCTTGAGGTCGAGCCAGACGCCCTTGCTGTTGGGCTTCTCGGTGACGTGGCCGAGGATGCGGTTCTCCCAGAGAGGGGCCTCCAGGAGCAGCCCGTGGCGGTGGCGGTCCTCGGGGATGTAGCCGACGCCCTGCTCGCGGCGCCCCCGGGTGGGCAGCGCCGTGATGTCCTCGTCGAGGAAGCGGATGGTGCCGGAGTCGGCGTGGCGCAGGCCGATGAGGGCGTCGACCAGTTCGGTCTGGCCGTTGCCCTCCACGCCGGCGATGCCCAGCACCTCACCGGCGTGGATGGTGAAGGAGATGTCGTCGAGGAGGGCCTTGCCGCCGGGGGCCGCCAGGCGCAGCGTGTCGACGGCGAGGACCTCGCGGTCGGTGACCGTGGACTCGGCGGTCTCGGGGGTGGGCAGTTCGCTGCCGACCATCAGTTCGGCGAGCTGGCGCGGGGTGGTCTCGGACGGGACGGCGGTGCCGACCGTCGTGCCGCGCCGGATGACGGTGATGTCGTCGGCGACGGACAGCACCTCGCCCAGCTTGTGGGAGATGAAGATGACGGACAGGCCCTCGGCCTTCAGCTCGCGCAGGTTGTCGAAGAGCGCGTCGACCTCCTGGGGCACGAGGACGGCGGTGGGCTCGTCGAGGATCAGCGTGCGGGCGCCGCGGTAGAGGACCTTGAGGATCTCCACGCGCTGGCGGGCGGCGACGCCGAGGTCCTCGACCAGGCGGTCGGGCTCCACGCCGAGGCCGTAGCGCTCGGAGATCTCCTTGATCCGGCGGCGGGCCTTGGCGCCGATGCCGTAGGGCTTCTCGCTGCCGAGGACCACGTTCTCGAGGACCGTGAGGTTGTCGGCGAGCATGAAGTGCTGGTGGACCATGCCGATGCCGCGGACGATGGCGTCGGCGGGCGAGGAGAAGCTCACCTTCTCGCCGTCGACCGTGATGGTGCCCTCGTCCGGCTTCTGCATGCCGTAGAGGATCTTCATCAGGGTGGACTTGCCGGCGCCGTTCTCGCCGACGAGGGCGTGGACGGTGCCCTTGCGGACGGTGAGGTGGATGTCGTGGTTGGCCACGACGCCGGGGAACCGCTTGGTGATCCCGGCGAGCTCGACGGCGGTCACCGATTCGTTGACCGCCGCTTTGGCCGGAGGGCTGCTGGACGCGTTGATGGCGCACTCTCCTGGGGACGGGGGCCGTCTACGCGCGTAGCGCCCCTACGGCATCTAAAAGCGGCGGCGGCACATCGACACGACGGGGTACGGGGAGGGACCCGGGGGGCGCCCTCCCCGTACCCCGTCGAGCGGTGCGACCACCGCGGTTACACGCTGTTCGAGGTACTGCTGGTGATCAGCTGCTCTTGACCTTGATCTCGCCGCTGACGATCTTCTCCTTGGCCGTCTTGATGGCTTCCTGGAGTTCGGCGTTGTCCGCGAACTTCGGGTTGGAGTTCGAGAGGCCGACCTCGCCGGACTTCAGATCGCCCCGAACGATACCGGTCTCGGGCTTGCCGTCCTCGACCGACTTCGCGAGGTTGTAGACCGCCTTGGCGACGTCCTTGGTGGCCGAAGTCAGGATCCACTCCTTGTACTCCGCGAGGGCGTCCTGCTTGTACTGGTCGGAGTCGACACCGATCGCCCACACCTTGTTGGCGGCGGCGGCCTCGATCACGCCCTGGCCGGAGAGACCGGCCGCCGCGAACACGACGTCGGCCTTCTTCTCGATCTGGCCCTCGGCGGCGGTCTCGCCCTTGTCGGGGCTGGAGAAGCCGCCCTCCTCCGCGGTCTGCGTCAGGTACTGCGAGATGACCTTGACCTTGGGGTCGGTGTCCTTGACGCCCTGCTCGTAGCCGGCCTGGAACTTGTGGATCAGCGGGATGTCCACACCGCCCACGAAGCCGACCGTGTTGGTCTTGGTGGTCTTGGCGGCGGCGACACCGGCGAGGTAGGAGGCCTGCTCCTCGTTGAAGACCAGGTCGGCCACGTTGTCGGCCTCGATCGTGGCGTCGTCCACGATGCCGAAGGTGGTGTCCGGGTACTTCTCGGCGGTGCTCTTCAGCGCGGCGGCGTACGCGTAGCCGACGCCGATGACGGGGTTGTAGCCCTGCTTGGCCAGCGAGGAGAGCCGCTGCTCCTTGTCGGCGTTGGTCTCGCCGTCGTTGGGCTCGATGGCGGCGGTCTTGTAGCCGAACTCCTTCTCCGCCTTCATGAGGCCCGCGTGGGCGGCGTCGTTGAAGGACTGGTCGCCCTCGCCGCCGACGTCGTAGGCGATGGCGAGACCCTTGTCGCCCTTGGACTCCGACGACCCGGAGGAGGTCGAGGTGCCACCGCAGGCGGTCAGGGCGAGGGCCAGGGAGGCGGTCGCTGCGCCTGCGACCGTGATCCGGGAAATCCGGCGCATGTCTGGTGCTCCTGTCGTACAAGCGCCGGGGACGGTTCGGGTACGGCGCTGGCTTCGCCGCAGATTAACGCGCGTAGACCTGCCTGAAAACCCCTTCTGTCCTTCTTGTTATCCGCCCGTGAGCAAGGGGGCCCGGGCGGGCCCGCGGGGCTTGCCGGACGCAAACGGGGGACGGCGGAGAGTGACGCCGGGGCGGCCCGGACGGCCGGTCGCCGCACGCCGAAGCGGGCGGGCACCGGGGGTGCCCGCCCGCTTCGGCGTGCCGCTGTGCGCTGCCGCGCGGGACAGCCCCTACTCCGTCTTCACCTCGATGGAGCCGGAGATGATGCCTTCCTTGGCCTTCGCCACGGCCTCCGTCAGGCCCGGCACCTCGGCGTACTTCGGGTTGGCGTCGGACAGGCCCACACCGTTCGACTTCAGGTCGAAGGCCTGGACGCCGGTCAGCGGCTTGCCGTCCTCGACCGACTTCGCCAGCGCGTACACCGCGCCGTCGATGTCCTTGAGCGCGGAGGTCAGGATGAAGTCCTTGTACGCCGCGAGGGGGTCCTGCTTGTACTGGTCGGAGTCGACGCCGATCGCCCAGACCTTCGCCTTCGCCGCGGCCTCGATCACGCCCTGGCCGGAGAGGCCGGCGGCCTGGTAGACGACGTCGGCCTTCTTCTCGATCTGGCCCTCGGCGGCGGCGCGGCCCTTGTCGGGACTGGAGAAGCCGCCCTCCTCCGCGGTCTGCGTCAGGTACTGCGAGACGACCTTGACCTTGGGGTCGGTGTCCTTGACGCCCTGCTCGTAGCCGGCCTCGAACTTGTGGATCAGCGGGACGTCGACACCGCCCACGAATCCGACGACGTTGGTCTTGGTGGCCTTGGCCGCGGCGACGCCGGCGAGGTAGGAGGCCTCGTTCTCGGCGAAGACGAGGGAGGCGACGTTCTTGCCCTCGACCACGGAGTCCACGATGCCGAAGCTGGTGTCCGGGTACTTCTCGGCGACCGTCTTCATCGCCGGCGCGTAGGCGAAGCCGACGCCGATGACGGGGTTGTAGCCCTGCTTGGCCAGCGAGGAGAGCCGCTGCTCCTTGTCGGCGTTGGTCTCGCCGTCGTTGGGCTCGATGGCGGCGGTCTTGTAGCCGAACTCCTTCTCCGCCCTCTGCAGGCCCGCGTGGGCGGCGTCGTTGAAGGACTGGTCGCCCTCGCCGCCGATGTCGTACGCGATGGCGAGGCCCTTGTCGTCCTTGCCGCCCTCGTCACCGCTGTTGCTTTCGCTGCTGGTGCCG
The DNA here is from genome assembly GCF_028473745.1 of Streptomyces sp. M92. NCBI lineage: Bacteria > Bacillati > Actinomycetota > Actinomycetes > Kitasatosporales > Streptomycetaceae > Streptomyces > Streptomyces sp. M92. The sequence goes on along the minus strand of NZ_CP101137.1, from coordinate 2,767,124 downwards.
CCGCAGGCCGTGGCGGCGAGTGCGAGCGACGCGACCCCCACCGCGGCGCGGGTCAGTCTCGATATCCGACGCATCTGAAGTTCCCCATTCTCCAAAGCCCCGCAGCGGGTGCTCGGTTCGGCGCAGATTAACGCGCGTAGAAACTCCTGGGAACGGGGTTCCGCGGTGCCGTTATCCATTCGTGCCGCGGAGTGCCAGGGGCGTGCTTAGCGCGTTCCAGGTGCGTGCGGTGCGGCCCCGTGCGCTTGTGCATCAGGCTGCCCCCGGCCCGCCGGGGCCGCAACCCCGGCGGACGGGTTCGACGCTACGAGGTCACTGCACGGCGTCGATCAGCGCCGCCGCGGTGAACATCTCCACGCCGACGGTGATGGCCGCCTCGTCCACGTCGAAGTCGCCCTGGTGGAGGTCGCGGATCACGCGCTCGCCGGGCGGGCGGACGCCGAGGCGGGCCATGGCGCCGGGCACGTGCTCCAGGTACCAGGAGAAGTCCTCGCCGCCGAGGCTCTGCTCGGTGGGCTCGACGGAGTCCGTGCCGCGCCGGGCGACCATGGCGGCCTGGAGCAGTTCGGTGCTGGTGACCTCGTTGACGACCGGGGGCACACCGCGGACGTAGGTGATCTCGGACTTGGCGCGGTAGAGGTTGGCGATCTCGTCGATGGCGCCGACCACCAGGTCGGGGGCCTGCCGCCAGGCGTCGAGGTCGAGGCAGCGCACGGTGCCGGCGAGTTCGGCGTGCTGCGGGATGACGTTCGGCGCGTGCCCGGACTCGATCCGCCCCCAGGTCAGGGCGAGGCCGCTGCGGCTGTCCACGCGCCGGGCGACGAGCGGCGGCACGTCGGTGACGACGCGGGCGGCCGCGGTGACCAGGTCGGTGGTGAGGTGCGGGCGGGCGGTGTGTCCGCCGGGACCGTCGAGGGAGATCTCCAGCCGGTCGCAGGCGGAGGTGATGGGGCCGACCCGGAGGCCGATCCGCCCGGCGTCCACCCGGGGGTCGCAGTGCACGGCCAGGATGCGGCGCACCCCGTCGAGCGCGCCGCCCTCGATGGCGTCGGCGGCGCCGCCGGGCAGCACCTCCTCGGCCGGCTGGAAGACCAGCCGCACGGGCCGGGGCAGCAGGCCCTGCTCGTGCAGGGCGGCCAGGACGAGGCCGGTGCCGAGGACGACGGTGGTGTGCACGTCGTGTCCGCAGGCGTGGGCGCGGTCGGGGACGCGCGAGCGGTACTCGCACTCGCTCTTGGTGTCCGGGATGGGCAGCGCGTCGATGTCGGCCCGCAGGGCGAGCATGCGGGGGCCGCCGGCCCACTGTCCCGAGTCGGTGCTGGTGCCGATGTCGCAGACGAGCCCGGTCCCGACGGGGAGTACCCGCGGCTTGAGGCCGGCCCGCTCCAGCCGTTCCTTGATCGCGGCGGTGGTGCGGAACTCCTGGTTGCCCAGCTCGGGGTGCATGTGCAGGTCGCGGCGGAAGGCGACGAGCTCCGCGCGGAGCGCCTCCGGCAGGGTGCCGGGAAGCACCGCTTCGCCGGACGGGTCGGCCTCGGTCTCTCGGGACAGGGACATCAGTTGCTTCACCCTCTGAAGGGTAGGACGCCGGGGCGGTCAACTGTCCCGCGATCAACAAAAGTTCAGCCCCTTAGGGGAAGAGAAGTTGGCCGCACGGCGCATGGGTGTCGCCGGAGGTGGGTAAAATCGTCGCCTTTTCTCGCGCCGCGACGATGTCCGTTCTCCGCCTTTCCTTGCTGTCTTCACGCATACCACGCCACGTGCGCCCCACGCCCGGCGGTCACCGGCCGGAGGCGGAACCGGCCCGCCTCCACCGGTGCACGGTCCCGCGGACCGCCTCCGCGCCGGCGAGCACGAGGAGCGTCAGTCCCGCGAGGACCACCGGATTCGCCCAGTCCGGAACGACCTCGGTGCCCCTACCGTCCTCCGTGACGCACCGCACGCTGACCGTGAGCGTCAGCCGGGTCACGATGTACTCGCCCTGGACGCCGTACGAGGCGCACAGCTGGTCGGGGTCCAGGATGTAGGGGTCCCGGCCCGCTCCGTACCCGTACGCGCCGAGTGCGGCTGCGCCCCGAGGAACGCCAGCTGGGCGCACGTCGTCCCGCTCGGACGGTGCCATCCCACGCGCCGCGGCCCGGCCCCGGGCCGCCGGGCGAGCAGCACGACGGCGCCCAGGACGGCGAACGGCGCCACCGGCGGCGCGAGGACGAGGACGGGCGGCAGGAGCGCGGAATCCGCCATACCCGCCACGGACAGCGCGCGGCCGGTCCCGGTTCCATGGCCCGCCCCGCCGAACGGCTACCCGGCGCCCGCCACCGCCGACAACCGGTATGCGCCCCGGGCCGAGCCGGTCACGCCGTTCAGGAACCCCCGGGCCCGGGGAGACGCGTGCTGGGTGAGCCAGGCGGGGTCGATGTCGCAGACGGCGACGCGGACCTCGGTGCCGGCCAGGGCGAGGGGCAGAGTGTGGACGACCGTGGAGGGGAAGCTGAGGATGGTGCGGCCGATCGGGCCGCGGCGGGCGATCAGCTCCAGGGGCAGGTCGGGGCGGACGATCTCCAGGCCGGTCTCCACGGCCAGCCGGTGGAGCTTGTCCGTGCTCTCGCGGCGGTGGGCGAAGTAGCGGGCCGCGCCGTGGGTCCGTGCCAGACCGCGTACGGCGTCCAGGTAGCGGTCGGCGTCCACGACACCGGTCTCCACCAGCGACGTGCCGACCATGTCGGCGCCCTTGGTGACGCTGGGCGGGCCGAAGCGGGCGCGGGTCCAGGCGAAGTCGTTGGCGGTGACGGTCACGCCGTCGGGGATGTCCTCGATCGGCATGGAGGAGAAGACGGTGACCTGGTGGTCGGGGGCCGGGGTCAGGCGGTGGCGGGCGGAGCGGGAGACGGGGGCGAAGAGGAGGTCGCGGGGGCCGGGGCGGCTGCCCTTGCGGTGCCAGCGGACCAGGCGCTCGCCCTGCGCCAGCTGGGTGACGAACTCCATCGTGGCCGTGCCGTCGTCGACGACGACGAGGTCGTGGGCGCGGGTGATGGTCAGGAGCAGTTGTACGTAACGGGAGAACGGGTCGCCCATGACGATCCGTTCGGCCCGGCGCAGCGCGCCGGCCAGGCCGCCCACCGTGCGGAAGGGGGCCGTGGCGCCGCCGCGGGCCTCCTCCCAGCGGATCTCGTGCCCTTCCTGCCGGGCCAGTTCCGCCATGCGGCGCAGCTGGCCCCGGGTCATCGGGTCGACCGGGGACAGGACCACGAGGGTGAGCTCCGCGCCGGGTGCGCGGGTGTGCGCCCACTCCAGCACGTTCAGCAGTTGTACCGGGCTCTCGACGAAGGCGAGAGTGCGGGGGCCGGCGTTCCCGGCGCGGGGGCTCATCGGTGTGGGACCGTCCCGTGGTGGGTGACTCGGTGGGCGGTGGTCAGACGGTGACGGGCTCGCCCGCGGCGTCGGCGATCTCCGCCTCGGCGACGACGCCGGGGACGCGGCGCAGCTTCTTCATCGGGCCCAGCTCGGAGTCGTAGACCTTCTTGACGCCGTCGCCGAGGGAGGCCTCGATGGTGCGGATGTCGCGCACCAGGCGGGTCAGGCCCTGCGGCTCGACCGAGGCGGCCTGGTCGGAGCCCCACATGGCGCGGTCGAGGGTGATGTGGCGCTCGACGAAGACGGCGCCGAGGGCGACGGCGGCGAGGGTGGTCTGCAGGCCGGTCTCGTGGCCGGAGTAGCCGATCGGCACGTTCGGGTACTCCTGCTGGAGGGTGTTGATGACGCGGAGGTTCAGCTCCTCGGCCTGCGCCGGGTAGGTCGACGTGGCGTGGCACATGAGGATGTTGTCGGAGCCGAGGACCTCGACCGCGTGGCGGATCTGCTTCGGGGTGGACATGCCGGTCGAGAGGATGACCGTGCGGCCGGTGGCGCGCAGGGCGCGCAGCAGCTCGTCGTCGGTGAGCGAGGCGGAGGCGACCTTGTGGGCGGGGACGTCGAACTTCTCCAGGAAGGCGACGGCCTCGGTGTCCCACGGGGAGGCGAACCAGTCGATGTTCTTGGTCTTGCAGTATTCGTCGATCTGCCGGTACTCGTCCTCGCCGAACTCCACGCGGTGGCGGTAGTCGATGTACGTCATACGGCCCCACGGGGTGTCGCGCTCGATGTCCCACTGGTCGCGCGGGGTGCAGATCTCCGGGGTGCGCTTCTGGAACTTGACGGCGTCGCAGCCGGCCTCGGCGGCGGCGTCGATCAGCTTGAACGCGTTCTCCAGCTCACCGTTGTGGTTGATGCCGATCTCGCCGGTGACGTAGACGGGGCGGCCGGGACCGGCCTCGCGGGTGCCGAAGGTGCGGATGCGGGAGTTGGTGCTCATGGCGGGGATTTCCTTACCTGGGCTGGGTGATCGTGGGGGATTCGAGGGAGTCGGGTACGTCGGGGAAGTCGGGTACGTCGAGTGCGGGGCCGAGGATCCAGGTCGCGATCTCCCGGATGGCGCCGTCACCGCCGGGGAGGGTGGTGACCGCGCGGGCCGCGCCGCGTACGGCGTCGTGGGCGCTCGCGACCGCCACGGGCCAGCCGACGAGGGCGAAGCACGGGAGGTCGTTGACGTCGTTGCCGACGTAGAGCACGCGTTCGGGCGCGATGCCCTGCTCCTCGCACCACTGTTTGAGGGCGAGGTCCTTGCGGTCGATGCCGTGCAGCACGGGCAGCTTGAGCTTGCGTGCGCGGGCGGCGACGACCGGGTTCTGTTCCGTGGACAGGACGAGCATCGTCAGGCCGCTGCGGCGCAGGGCGGCGATGCCGAGTCCGTCGCCGCGGTGCACGGAGACGAACTCCCGTCCGTCGGAGTCGATCAGCACCCGGTCGTCGGTCTGGGTGCCGTCGAAGTCGAGGACCACCGCGTCGATGTCTTCGGCTGCGGGGAGGTGGGTGGGAGGCTCCACAGCGAGGGCGCCGGGCCGGGCGGCGTCGAAGAGGGGCGCGAGCGCGCGGGCGCGGGCCAGGTCGTGCGGGTCGTCGATCTCCAGGACGCGGGCCGGGTCGGTGCGGACCAGTTCGGTGCGGCCGAAGAAGCGGTGCCGGTGCTCGCGGAAGCCGTCGGCGGCCATGGCGTAGGCGGCGCCGGTCTCCAGCAGGTCCTGGGGGCGGTCCTGGCGGCGGGGGCGGTGGGACTTGTCGTGGTTGACGCCGTGGCCGCCCTCCGCCGGGCGCTCCTCGTCGTCGCCGTCGCGCCAGACGAAGCCGTGGAACGGGACGACGGTCACCGCGGTGTCCGCGCCGTTCTCGGCGACCGCGCCGGCCACCCCGTCGATGTCCTCGCGGACGATGAAGGGGCTGGTGCACTGCACGAGCAGCACCACGTCGACGGCGGCGCCGTGCAGGGCCTCGTGGGCGTCCATGGCGTGCAGGACGGCGGCCTCGGAGGTGGCGGTGTCCCCGGCGATGGCGGCGGGCCGCAGCACGACCTCGGCACCGGCCTCGCGGGCCGCGGCGGCGATGGACCGGTCGTCGGTGGAGACCACGACGTCCGTCACGAGACGGGCGGCCCGGCACTCGCGCACCGCGCGGGCCACCAGGGGCACGCCGCCGACGGGGGCGAGGTTCTTCGCGGGCACGCCCTTGGAGCCGCCGCGCGCGGGGATCACCGCGAGCACACGGCGCACCTCGGCGCCCCGGCCCGCTTCCGGTTGGGACATGGACGGTACTCCTTGGAGACGGTTCGGGGCGTTCACAGCTCCCCCATCCGCCGGATCACCGGGGCCACGCGCTGGACGCCGTGGCGGTAGGCCCCGCGGGCGGCCCGGCGGACGACCTGGCGCACCGGGCCGGGTGCCTTGTCGGCGGCGGGGGCGCCCGGCAGCGGGGTGCCGTCGGGGGCGAGGTGGTGGCGGGCGAGGATGCCGGGGAGGTATCCGGGGGCGGTGACGGTCGTGTAGTACGGGGCGAGCGGGGGCAGGCCGCCGGGTCGGGCGCGCAGGGCGGCGATGCGCTCCCTGGCCCGGTCGAAGGCCCTCTCGTAGGCGCCGCCGTCGGCCGCCACACCCTGCCGGGCGACCCACTCGGCGTCGGGCACCGGGCGGTGCCCCTCGTCGAGCTGGTCCCAGGAGGCGAGGCACCCGGAGCCGACGAAGTGGTGGTTGCCGAGTGCCTCGCGCACCCCGAGGTCGGTCAGTACGGCCGTGGGGATGCGGCGGTGCAGGGACTCCAGGGCCGCCGTGGAGCTGACGGTGACGAGGAGGTCGGTGCGGTCGAGGACCTCGCCCATGTGGCCGTACATCAGGCGGAAGTTGGGCGGGGGGTCGGCCCGCTGCACCAGCTTCTGGTACGGCAGCTCCTCGATGTGGGTGGTGTGCTCGCCGGGCTTGGAGCGCAGCTTGAGCACGACTTCCCGCTCGGGGTGGCGGCGGGCGTGCCGGATCAGCCGGTCGAGGAGGTACGTACGGTCCTTGCGGTTGTCCGGCACGGAGGGCTGGGCGGCGAAGACGACCGTGCAGGGACGTTCGCCGGCCCCCGGCTCCCCGGCGTAGGCGGCTCCGCCCAGGAAGGGCAGGGCGACCTCGGTCACCGCGGAGGCGTCGGCGCCGACCCCCTCGTACACGGCACGGAAACGGTCGGCGTCCTGGCGGGAGTTGGCGAGGACGACGTCGGCTCCGTGGCGCAGCAGCAGGCCGTCGGCGAGCTTCTCGTAGACGACGCCGACGTAGCCGGTGACGACCACGGGCCGCTCGGCGCGGTCCTGCCAGACCCGTCCCAGGCCGTGCAGCATCGCCTGGACGCCGCCGCCGACCAGGGCGAGGACGAGGACGTCGTAGGTGTCCTCGCCGGTCGCGTCGCCCATGGCGCGCAGGAACTCGACGGCGGTCACCTCGCGGAGCGTGTCCGCGGTGACGCCGACTTCCCTCAGCTGGCGGGGGGTGGGGGTGGCTCGGCCCCGCAGCAGGTAGCCGTCGAGGCTGATCTCCGTGTCGTCCGGTGTCATTCGGTTCGCGGTGAGCGCGCCCCATTTCCACCGAGTGTCGGAGTCCGCCAGGACGGCTACTCGCAGGGTCTTCGTTGCACTTGCTGGCACGTCGTAGACGCTAGGAATCCATTTCTAGGAACCGGCCAACCGGATTCCAACGGACGGTTAACAGCACAACACCGAACGGGGTCCCAGCCCTCAGAAGCCACCTGGAGAGAATGCGGTTAACGGCTTCGTAATGCTTCATTCATGCGGTGTCCAGACCTCAGTAACGACGCCGCCCGGAGTCGCCGTCTACAGTCCGGTCCGTGGTCAAGCTCTCCGTAATCGTGCCGTTTTTCAACGTACGGCAATACGCTCCAGACGCCCTGAGATCGCTGCGCGCGAACGTCCGCGACGACGTCGAGTTCGTCCTGGTCGACGACTGCTCGACGGACGGCACCGGAGACCTGCTCGACCGGGCCGAGCGCGAGCTGCCCGGCGCCGTCCTGGTCCGGCGTACCGAGAACGGCGTGTCCGCCGCCCGCAACACCGGGATCGACGCGGCGCGGGGTGAGTACCTGACCTTCATGGACGGGGACGACTTCGCGGCACCCGGCTACTTCGGCCTGCTGCTCGATGCCGTCGAATCCCTGGGCTGCGACTTCGTCCGTACCGACCACGTACGGTTCACCGGCAGCCGGCGGACGGTGCACCGGGTGCCGTTCGGCCCGCGCGACACCGTCGTGTCACCCCGCGACGTGATCCTGCCGGCGGATCGTTCCACCCCGGTCGACTACCCGTACTCCTGGGCCGGCGCATATCGTCGCAGGCTGGTCGACGAAGGTCTGCTGCACTTCCCGGAGGACCTGCGAACCGCCGAGGACCGGCCGTGGATCTGGCGACTGCACCGGAAGGCCGAGTCGTTCGCGGTCCCCGACCTCTGCGGCATCTTCTACCGCAGGGGCGTCACCTCCTCGCTCACCCAGATCGGTGACACCCGGCAGCTGGACTTCATCCCCTCGTTCGACCGGGTGCTCGCGGAGACCGCCGAGGACCCCGACGCCGGCATCTTCCTGCCCAAGGCAGTGCGCACGTACTGCGCGATCATCTCCCACCACCTGGTGACCATCGACAAGTTCGAGCCGCAGGTCGCCCGCAGGCTCCGCTCCCTGAGCGCCGCAGCCCTGCGGCGGATGCCACAGGACCTGCTCAACGACACGCTGGATTCCATGGACCTGGCCCGCGCCACCCAGCTGCGCCGACTGCGGCGCAGGCCCTCGCCCTCTGGGGAGACCGCCGCATGAGCGTCCCGTACACACCCTTCCCGGACGCGCCGGCGCCTGCCGACGCCGCCGCCCGCCGCCGCACCACGCAGATCTTCTGCGCCTCGACGCTGTACGGCGCCGCGACCCTGGCGGCCGCGATCGACGCGGAGTGCTTCGGACCGGCCGACCGGCGGATCCTGCTGGTCACCAACAACGGTGCCACTCCGGAACTGAGTCCGGCCTTCGACTCCTCCCCGGCCTTCGCGCACCTGCGGGACCGCTTCGACACCGTGCTGTCCTGGAACGAGGTCATCGCTCCCTTCCATCCGGGCGGCTGGTCGCCGCGTGCCGACGACCAGCCGCTGTGGGAACGCCATCTGCGGCTGCTGTGGGGGCTGGGCGAGGACCGGATCGAGCTTGCCGTCGAGTCCATACAGGTCGACCCGGCGCTCGCCATCTGCCAGATCTTCGGCGGTACGCCCGTGGACGTGTACGCGGACGGCCTGATGAGCTACGGCCCGACCCGATTCAGGATCGACCCGCTGGTCGGCACCAGGGTTCGGCGTCTGCTCCACCTCGACCTGGTGCCGGGTCTGAAGCCGCTGCTGCTGACCGAGTTCGGTGTCGAGCCGGAGCTCGTGCCCACGGACGCCTTCCTGAAGGTCCTGGACGAGCTCGGTGGCACCGCTGGGGCCGCCGCCGCGACGCCCGGCACCGAGGGAGCCGCGCTGCTGCTGGGCCAGTACCTGTCCGCCCTCGGCATCCTCACTGCCGAGGAGGAGGAAGACCTCCACCTGCAGATGCTGCGGGGTGTGGTGCGTTTGGGCCACCGACGCGTGGTGTTCAAACCCCATCCGTCCGCACCGGTGCTCTGGTCCCAGGCCCTGGAGCGGGAGGCGCGGCACCTGGGCGCCGAGCTGACGGTGCTCGACACCCCCGTGCTCGCCGAGGTCCTCTACCGTCGGATGAGTCCCGAGCTGGTCGTCGGTTGCTTCTCCACCGCGCTCCTCACCGCGTCCGCGCTGTACGGACTGCCGGTCGCGCGTACCGGCACCGGCACCCTGCTGGAGCGCCTGGCCCCGTACGAGAACAGCAACCGGGTGCCCGTGACGATCGTCGACGCGCTGCTGCCCGACCTGGCGGACGGCCCAGCGGTCGCCCAGCGGCGCCGGGGCATGGACGTCGCAGAGCTGACCGATCTCGTGCGGACGGTCGGCTACGCCATGCAGGCGAAGCTGTATCCGGGCCTGCGCCCCACCGCGGAGAAGTTCCTGTCGACCCGCCTCGACTCGCATACCTGGCGCTATTTCAAACGGCGGCGCATCGCCTCACTCGCGCTCCCTGGGGTCGTGCCGAGCCAGTTGGCGTTCATCCCGCGCAACGCGACGGTGCGCCGGGTGGCGCGCCGGGCCCGTCACTTCAAGCGGGTTGTAGGCCGTTGACCGGATTCTTCACGGACAAGTACGGCACGGAAAGCGAACACTCGATGAATTCCCGTCCTGGTCCGTCAAATCCAGACCGCTTCGGTCAGCGGGGAATCTCCTTGGGACTAATGTGCGGGAATCCTGATCGTTCCCGTGAGGGGAAGCCTTGATAGACACCCCCAATGCCGCGCCGGGGAAGCCCGCGGGCACGGCGATACGCACCGTCCTGCCGGACACCGACGCACCTCGCCGGGGCGGGCCCGGCGCGCCCCGCCAGACCCGGCTGCGCGCGCTGGACGGGCTCCGGCTGCTGGCCGCGCTGATGGTGGCGGCGTACCACTACGGCGGGCGCGGGGGCGACGTCACCACGGCCTGGGGGACGTCGCCCGAGTTCCAGTTCCCCACGCTCCACTCCCTGTTCGCCTACGGCTGCCTGGGCGTTCAGGTGTTCTTCGTCATCAGCGGCTTCGTCATCTGCATGAGCGGATGGGGACGGTCGCTGCGGTCGTTCTTCGCCTCACGTGCCTCCCGGCTGCTGCCCGCCTACTGGGTCGCGGTCGTTGTGGTGACCGCCGTGTTCGCCCTGCCGGCCGTGTCCTACGAAGCGGTGTCACCGAGCGACGGCCTGCTGAACCTGACGCTGCTGCAGGAACCGCTCGGCGCCGACCGGGTCCTCGGCGTGGACTGGACGCTGTGGGTGGAGATCCGCTTCTACGCCCTGTTCGCCCTCTGCGTGGTCCTGCCGGGCGCCAACCGGCGGCGGATCGTCCTTTTCTGCGCCTGCTGGACGCTGGCGGCGGCGCTCGGGCAGGCAGCGGACGAGCCACTGCTCGACCTGGTCCTGATGCCTCAGTACGCCCCGTTCTTCATCGGCGGGATCGGCCTGTACCTGGTGCACCGGGACCGGCGGGACGTGTACGCGTGGGGCATCGTCGCCGTGAGCTGGCTGATCGGCCAGCACGCCGCCGTGCAGGACCTGTGGCGGCCCCCCACCCCGGACGCCTTCGCCAACCGGTCGTCGTTCGGCATCATCCTGATCGTCACCGCCGGTTTCGCCCTGGTGGCCGCCATCGCCCTCGGCTGGCTACGCCGGGCCGACTGGCGCTGGCTCACGGTCGCGGGCGCGCTGACCTACCCGTTCTACCTCGTACACGAGCACCTGGGCTGGGTCGTCATCGAAACACTCCACCAGGACCTGGGCGTCCCGTCGTACGCCACCTTCCTGACGACCGTCGCGGCGATGCTCGTACTGGCCTGGCTGCTGAACCGGTACGTGGAGAACACGCTGACTCCGAGACTGCGCACCGCGCTGTCCAAGCCCCGCTGACCCCGCGGCGAGCACGGACCGTTCAACCGCCCGGCCCCGCCCCGCGGCGCACCACACCACGTTCGACTCCACAACGGATCGAGGTCCCTGGACAATGAACAGCCGTGCACTACTGAGAAGTTCGGCTTCCCGGCGCTTGCTGCGCCCGGTGGCCGACCTGATCGACCAGCGCATCGAGCGTCAGGTCCGCTCAGCGATCCGGCGCGCGGCCAGCACCGCGGCGGGCGGAGCGGACACCGAGCGCCTGGTGCGTGAAGTCGACCTGCTGAGGCGCCGCCAGCTCACCTTCGACCTGCTCCTCGGCCCGCACGGGCGCCGCAACTCCCGTGTACTGGCCGAGGCTCCGCTGGAGCGGCTCTACGGCGAGGTCGCCGCCCTCGCTGGTGACCGCGACGCCGCGGAGCGCAACGTGGCCGCCGCCTACCGGCTGCTGGTCGCACTGGAGTCGCTGGGGGTCGGCCGGATCGCGGGCGGCACCATGAACATCTGCGGCAAGCTCGGCACCATCCCGCTACTCGACCCGCCGAACGACGAGATCCTTGAGATCGGCACGCTGTACGGCATGTTCTCCGCCGGACTGCTGCGGATGATGGAGCGCGACGGTCGCAGCCCGAGCCTGACCATCGTCGATCCCTTCGCCGGCCTCCAGCTCCAGCCCGGCACCAGCCAACCCCCGGACCCCACCGGGGCCCCGGTCGACGAGAAGGCCGTACGCACCAACCTCTCCCTGGCCGGCCCGGCGGGTGCTGCGGCACGGATCCGGCAGGGGTACTCCGAGAACCCCGACACCCGGGCGGCCGTGTCGGACCGCGCCTACGGCGTGATCATCGTCGACGGTGACCACTCGGCCGAGGGTGTGGCCCAGGACCTCCAGTGGGCCGAGACGATCGCCGCTCCCGGCGCGGTCGTCGTCCTGGACGACTACGGCGACTCGCAGTGGCCGGGTGTCAAGGAAGCCTTGGACGACCGCCTGAAGGGCGAGACGCGTTTCACCTTCCTGGGCAAAGCGGCACATTCGGCGTATCTGCGTGCGTCTTCGGAATCCCTCATTCCACAGACGGGGAAATGAACAGGAAACGAAACAACGGTTTTGGGATATGCAACGCGGGCGAGCCCGTGGCTCCATATTGAGCGGACCGCACAGGACCGCACACCCCTCTGGAGAAACTGGAGTCACGCATGCGCGTACGACGGGCATTTTCGGCCGCCGCGCTTTCCGCCGTCATGACCGCCACCTTCCTGGCCGTCTCCGGCGGAACCGCGTCCGCCGCGGCATCGGACTGCAAGAGGGGGTGGGTGTGCCTCTGGGAGTACCCCGGCTACGAGGGTGCGGCGTGGTCCGCGGCGAGCGGGTCTGGGTATTACACGGTGGGCTCGAAGGTGCGGAACAAGGTATCCAGCATCTGGAACAACACCGATCACTACGTCGTTCTGTACTCGGAGTGCGAGGAATACGCCGTCCTCGGCCCGGACGCCTACGTGTACGACTTCTCCACGTGGCGCTGCGGCGGGACCACCTACAACACCTGGAACAACAAGATCGACGCCCTCAACATCGAACCCTGACGTCGGGACCGGGGCAGCGGCGCCGACGATGCCCGGGGGCACGCGGCGCCGCACTCGGAAGGTGTGCCTCCGGACACGTTGGGTCATTTGTGTGATGTTCTTTCGATGAGATCGCGCGTGCCGCTTACGCGGTGAGCGCCGAGGAGGCATCCTCGGGCCATGGCCACTGCGCAAGAGACGCACAAGTACCCCGGCGACCTGAACGACGTACCCGGCTGGTTCTGGCCGCTCGACCAGGTTCTGTTCTCCTGGTTCCTGGAGCGTCAGAAGCGGCAGGGCACCGAGGGCGACCTGCTCGAACTGGGCGCCTACATGGGCAAGAGCGCGATCCTGCTCGGGCACCACCTGCGGGAGGGCGAGACGCTCACGGTCTGCGACCTGTTCGGGACCGAGCCGCCGGACGCGGCCAACCGGGCGGAGGCGGCGCAGTCGTACTCCACGCTCACCCGGCAGGCCTTCGAGCGGAACTACCTCTCCTTCCACGACTCCCTGCCCGCGATCGTCCAGGACGTCAGCTCCACGATCACCGACGAGGTCGCGCCCGGCACCTGCCGCTTCGCCCACATCGACGCCTCGCACCTGTACGAGCACGTGCACGGGGACATCGGCGCGGCCCGGGACCTGCTGCTGCCCGACGGCATCGTCGTCCTCGACGACTTCCGCAGCGAGCACACCCCGGGCGTCGCCGTCGCCGCCTGGGAGGCGGTGCTCAACCGTGGACTGCGGCCCGTCTGCCTGAGCAGCCAGAAGCTGTACGGCACCTGGGGCGATCCGGAGCCGCTCCAGGAGGAGTTGATGGCCGCCCTGCGCGACCGCGACGACGTCGCCGTGACCGTGGAGCAGGCCGCAGGGCACCGGCTGGTCCGGGCCCGCGCCAAGGGGAAGCGGATGCAGCCGCCGTCGCTGCCGGCCTCGCGGCACCCGGCACCCGCGCCCACACCGGCGCCGGCGGCCCCGGCGCCGACGGCCCCGACGCCACGAGCGCAGACCCTGCCCGCGCAGACCCGTCCGCCCCGGCCGCGGACCCCGCGCGACCGCGCCCGCCGGCTCGCCCTGGACGTGCTGCCGCCGGTCGTCACCCGTGCGGTGCGCCGGTACCGGGCGGCGCAGCGGGCGAAGGCCGGCGCCACTGCCCGGAACACGGGCGGTACGGGTCAGTCGAGGCCGTAGGACGCCCCGATCCCCGCGATCACCAGGGCCAGCCCTTCCTCGAAGTGCCGGTCGTAGTCGGTGAAGATCTCCGCGCCCGCCTGAGCCGTCAAGGGATGATCGGCCATCAGGCGGGCGCGTTCGTCCAGGTCGTAGCCCTCCCGGCGTTCGCCGGGCAGGGGATGCACGCCCTGTTCCTCGGTGACGAAGCCGAGGGTGAACAGGTACGCCGTCGTGGTCGCCCGCACCGCCTGGGGGAGGGTGAGGCCGGCGGCGGTGAACAGGCGCAGGTCGTCCTCCATCCGCTCGGCGTGCACCGCGCCGGTGAAGCGTGAGCCGCTGAACACCTTGGCACCGTCGCGGTAGCCGAGCAGCGCGGCGCGCAGGCCCCGGTTGGCCTTGAGCAGCCGCTCCCGCCAGCTGTCGGCCGGGTCGAGCGCGGTGCCGGCGACCATCCGCCGGAACATCTCGGTGGCCATCTCGTCGAGCAGGGCCTGCTTGTCCTCGAAGTGCCAGTACAGGGCGGGTGCCTTGACATCCAGCTCCCTGGCGATGGCGCGCAGGGTCAGGCCGTCCAGGCCGACCTCGTTCAGCAGTTTCAACGCCGTGTCCGCGACCCGTCGGCGGTCGAGGGGGGCGCGTCGTTCCGTAGCCACGCTTGACAGCTTAACGACGTTAAGTCCATTCTCGGAACCAAGTAGCACTTAACGTCGTTAAGGAGGGTGCCATGGACACGGTGACGGACACGGACGTCCTGGTCGTCGGCGCGGGCCCCACCGGTCTCGCCCTCGGCGTCGACCTGGCCCGGCGCGGGGTGGACGCGCTGGTCGTGGAGCGCGGGGCGGGGCTGTTCCCCGGCTCGCGCGGCAAGGGCATGCAGCCCCGCACGATGGAGGTCTTCGACGACCTCGGCGTCCTGGACGCCGTCCACTCGGCGGGCGGGACCTATCCGGTCGGCATGATCTGGCGGGACGGGCAGCGGGTCGGCGAGCACCAGATGTTCGACCCGGCCGGGGCGAGCGAGGACTCCCCGTACGACGAGCCGTGGATGGTGCCGCAGTGGCGCACGCAGGAGATACTGCGGGACCGGCTGGAGGAGCTGGGCGGCGCGGTCGCCTTCGGCCGTGAGGTCACCGGCGTCGAGCAGGACACGGCCGGCGTCACCGCGCACCTCGCCTCCGGCACCGCGGTCCGCGCCCGCTACCTGGTCGCCGCCGACGGCGGCCGGTCGGCGGTGCGCCGGGCCCTGGACATCGGCATGACCGGCGAGACCGTGGACCCGAGCCCGATGCTGGTGGCCGACGTCCGGATCAGCGGGCTGGACCGCGACCACTGGCACGTCTTCCCGCCAGCCGACGGCGGCCCGCACTTCCTCGCCGTCTGCCCGCTGGCCGGCACCGAGGACTTCCAGGTGGTCGCGCGGTTCGCCGAGGGCGCGGCGGTGGACCTCGGCGCGGACGGCATCCGGAAGGTGATCGCGGAGCGCTCGCACCTCGCCCCCGAGGACGTGACCGAGGTGCGCTGGGCCTCCGACTTCCGGCCGCGCGCCGCCCTCGCCGACCGTTTCCGGGCGGGCCGGGTCTTCCTCGCCGGGGACGCCGCGCACGTGCACTCACCGGCGGGCGGACAGGGCCTGAACACCAGCGTCCAGGACGCCTACAACCTGGGCTGGAAGCTGGGCGCGGTACTGACGGGCGGGGCTCGGGCCGGGCTCCTGGACAGCTACGAGGAGGAACGGCACCCGGTCGCGGCGCAGATGCTCGACCTGTCGACCGGCGTCCACCGCGGCGAGGTGCGGCGCGGTGGGGCGACGCGGCAGCTGGGGCTGGGGTACCGGGAATCGTCCCTCACGGTGGAGACCCGGGCGGCGGTCGCGGAGGGCGCGGTGCGGGCCGGGGACCGGGCACCGGACGGCACGGTGGACGGCGTGCGGCTCTTCGACGCCTTCCGGGGGCCGCACTGGACGCTGCTGGCACTGGGCGCGGACGCCCCGGACGTTCCCGAGCGGGTGCGGGTGGTGCGTGGGGCCGCGCACGGGGCGTACGGGGCGGGGGTGTTCCTGGTGCGGCCGGACGGGTATGTGGGGTGGGCCGGGGACTCGCCGGACGGTCTCGACGGCTACCTCGGCCGGTTCGGGCTCGGCGACTGAGGCCCGAACCGGATCCCGCCCGGCTCAGTCGTCGCCGTCGAGGAGGGTGTCGACGGAGAGGGTGAGGGTGACGCCTACGGATTCGGGGATGGGGATGTCCTGACCTCGCTTGAAGCGCTGGGGGTCGGGATATTTGCCGTCGGCCGGGTCGGTGTAGAGGAGGACCTCGTCGTGATGGCGGTCGGCAATTACGTAGACGGGAATGCCCGCCCTGGCATACGTCCCGACTTTGATGGCCGTGTCGTTGGACCAATTGGTAGAGGTCACCTCGAGGACCAATCGGAAGACGTCCGGCGCGTAGCAGTTCTTCTCCACAACCGCGTCCCTGTAGACGTCGTCGACCACGGAGAAGTCGGGCACCGCGTAGTCGTCGGGCCCTGTCGGCAGCCACAACCCGATGCCACCGAGGTATCTGAGCCCCGCCTGCCTGGCGCCGACTCGTGCGAACTCCTCGACGAGCCACGTCAGCGACTCCTGGTGTGGACCATCCGGCGGCGGTGTCACAACGATGCTCCCGTTGAGGATCTCTACCCGGTGGCCGGGCAGCTCCTCCCAGAGGTGGTCAGCAGCATCGGCAAGCGACGACTCGTGCATCATGACAGCCACGGCACCCTCCTTACGGGAACACCCTCCACGAGCCTAACCAGGAAGGTACGCTTTTCGCCCCCGATCACCCATTCGAGGTGACAACCCAGCTCAGCCGCCGTTAGAAGGCATCCGAAGGCACGTACGTCCCCCAGACCTCCCGCAACGCGTTGCACACCTCGCCCACCGTCGCCCGGGCCCGCAGCGCGTCCTTCATCGGGTAGAGGACGTTGTCCTCGCCCTCGGCCGCCTTCTTCAGGGCCGCCAGTGCCGTGTCCACCGTCTGCTGGTCGCGCTCCGCGCGGAGCTTGGCCAGGCGTTCGGCCTGCTGGGCCTCGATGGCCGGGTCGACGCGCAGGGGCTCGTACGGCTCCTCCTCGTCGAGCTGGAAGCGGTTGACGCCGACCACGACGCGCTCGCCGGAGTCGGTCTCCTGTGCGATGCGGTAGGCGGAGCGCTCGATCTCGTTCTTCTGGAAGCCGTGCTCGATGGCGTTGACCGCGCCGCCCAGGTCCTCGACCTTGCCCATCAGCTCCAGCGCCGCCGCCTCGACGTCGTCGGTCATCTTCTCGACGACGTAGGAACCGGCGAAGGGGTCGACGGTCGCCGTCACGTCCGTCTCGTAGGCGAGGACCTGCTGGGTGCGCAGGGCGAGCCGGGCCGACTTGTCGGTGGGCAGCGCGATGGCCTCGTCGAAGGAGTTGGTGTGCAGGGACTGGGTGCCGCCGAGGACCGCGCCGAGGCCCTGCACCGCGACGCGGACCAGGTTCACCTCGGGCTGCTGGGCGGTCAGCTGCACGCCCGCGGTCTGGGTGTGGAAGCGCAGCATCAGGGACTTCGGGTTCTTCGCGCCGAACTCCTCCTTCATCACGCGCGCCCAGATCCGGCGGGCCGCCCGGAACTTGGCGACCTCCTCCAGGATCGTCGTACGGGCCAC
This sequence comes from Streptomyces sp. M92, assembly GCF_028473745.1. Classification (NCBI taxonomy): domain Bacteria; kingdom Bacillati; phylum Actinomycetota; class Actinomycetes; order Kitasatosporales; family Streptomycetaceae; genus Streptomyces; species Streptomyces sp. M92. The sequence continues at coordinate 2,749,800 of NZ_CP101137.1, read as the reverse complement.
GAAGAAGAAGGACAGGCGGGGCGCGAAGTCGTCCACGTCCATGCCGGCCGCGACCGCCGTGCGCACGTACTCGATGCCGTCCGCGAGTGTGAACGCGATCTCCTGCGCGGGAGAGGCACCCGCCTCGGCCATGTGGTAGCCGGAGATCGAGATGGTGTTCCACTTCGGGATCTCGGCCTTGCAGTACTTGAAGATGTCCGCGATCAGACGCAGCGACGGCTTGGGCGGGAAGATGTACGTGCCCCGCGCGATGTACTCCTTCAGCACGTCGTTCTGGATCGTGCCGGTGAGCTGGTCGGCGCTGACGCCCTGCTCCTCGGCGACGAGCTGGTAGAGGAGGAGCAGCAGGGCGGCCGGGGCGTTGATCGTCATCGACGTCGAGACCCTGTCCAGCGGGATCCCGCCGAACAGCACCCGCATGTCGTCGATGGAGTCGATCGCCACGCCGACCTTGCCGACCTCGCCGCTCGCGATGGGCGCGTCGGAGTCGTGGCCCATCTGGGTGGGCAGGTCGAAGGCGACCGAAAGACCCATCGTGCCGTTGGCGATCAGCTGCTTGTAGCGGGCGTTGGACTCCGTCGCGGTGCCGAAACCGGCGTACTGCCGCATCGTCCAGGGCCGGCCGGTGTACATCGACGGGTACACGCCCCGCGTGAACGGGTACTTCCCCGGCTCGCCCAGCTTCTCCGCCGCGTCCCAGCCCGAAAGGGCGTCGGGCCCGTAGACCGGTTCGATGGGCAGTCCGGACTCCGACTCGCGCGCCATGGTGTGTTGCCTCCCGCTGAGCACATGCTCGAACTGTTCGTCAGTTACCAGCCAGTACAGAACGACCCTGTCGACGGACTGTATCGGCGCACGCACCACGCGTGGAGGTGCGCGCGCTGGGACCTTGCTCACAACTTCGATGCGGTACCGGTCACAACGATGCCGCGCCGTTCGGGGCGCGTCATCCGCGGGGAACATCTCAGAGGACGTCCGTGCGGGGCGGTGAGACGGCGGGGGGTCGTGATGCGTATGGCGGGGACGGGGCGCGTGGGCGGTACCGGGAGGGCGTGCGCGGCCGCGCTGGGGGTCGTGCTGGCGGTCGGCGGCTGCACCGTGCAGGGCACGGGCCCGGACGGCAAGGGGCGCGCGCCGGTGCGCATAGACGTCACCAGCGCGCCGCCGGAGGGACCGGAGAGTCAGAGAACACCGCAGGGCGCGGACGGGGCGGACGGGGCGGACGGGCCGAAGCGCACACCGGCCGGTGACCGGCCGTCGAGCGCGCCGCCCGCCCGGACCGTGGCCCCGGTGCTGTGGCGGCCCGGCGACAGCGGCCGGGACGTGCGCGCGCTCCAGGCCCGGCTGCGCCAGGTCGAGTGGCTGGTCGACGGCCCGACCGGGACGTACGACGACCTGACCGAGCGGGCGGTGAGCGGCTTCCAGGGCAAGCGCGGGCTGCCGAGGACCGGCAGGACGGACACCGTCACCTGGCAGCGGCTGCTGGACATGACGCGCGAGCCGGGCAAGTGGGATCTGTATCTGATGGGCGGGCAGCCGGCCGATCCGCCCGACCCGCGCTGCCTGAGGGGCCGGGTGCTGTGTGTGAGCAAGACGAGCCGGACGCTGCGCTGGATGGTCGACGGGCGGACCGTGTCGACGATGCCGGTGCGGTTCGGCTCGCAGTACACGCCGACCCGCGAGGGCGTGTTCCACGTCTACTGGAAGTCGCGCCACCACGTCTCGACGCTCTACGACTCGCCCATGCCGTACGCGATGTTCTTCAGCGGCGGCCAGGCCGTGCACTACTCGTACGACTTCGCCGTCCGCGGCTACGCGGGCGCCTCGCACGGCTGCGTCAACGTGCGGGACGAGGCCGCCGTCGCGGAGCTGTACGCGCGGGTGCGCGACGGCGACAAGGTCGTCGTGTACCGGTGAGGCCCCTGGGAGCGGAATGGGCGCGGGCGGGACCGGGGGAACGTGTCCCGCCCGCGCCGAGGTGCACGAGCCGTAGGTACGGGGGGAACCCCGGCTCGGTGCGAAAGCCGATGACCAGTCGGCTCACTTGTTACTGCGCCGTGGCGCCCGAAAGTGTCACACCCTCGCTAGAAAAATCTGTCCGCCTAGGAAACTCGCAGGTCAGACAGGGTGTCGCGGAGGGTGGGCCAGTGGTGCGGCAGATACGTGGGGCCCTGCCGGGGGAGGCGCGGGAGGGCCGGGAGGGCCGGGAGGGCCTGCGGACGGTGGTGCCCGGCGGGCGGGGCTATGTGGCCGCCGTCGTCGTCATCGTCCTTGCCGCCCTTGTCGCCGCCGCCTTTTCCACCGCCCTTGCCGCCGTTGGCCCCCTGGCCGTTCCCGCCGCCGTCGCCTTCGTTGGCGCCCTTGCCTCCCTTGTCCCCCCGGCCCTCGTCGGCGCCCTTGCCTCCCTTGTCCCCCCGGCCTTCGCTGGCGCCCTTGCCGCCCGCGTCCTTGCGCGGCTCCCGGTCCCGCGCCGCCTCGCCGGCCTCGCCGTTGCCCCCGGCGTCCCGTCCGGTGTCGCGGTCCCGGGCGTCGGCGCCGGACCCGGAGAGGAGGCCCCGGCAGTACTTGCCGATCGCCGGGGAACCCCCGGCGGCCTCTTCCAGGGCGCGCCTGCGGGCGTCGTCGAGTTCCCGGCCGGCCTCCGCGTCGCGGCAGGCCGCGGCGAGATCCTGCCGTCCTCCCCCGAAGCCGCCGGCCCCCCGGACCCCGGAGTCGGTGTCGCGGTCCTCGTCCTCGCCGTCCGCCCGCTCGTCGCGGCCGGGTTCGCCGGTCGTGGGACCGCCCGGCACCGCACCGCCCCGTGCCCCGTCCGGGGCCGAGGGCGAGGCGAGGGGGTGGTCGGGGGACGCGGCTGCGGAGACGGTGGCGGCGGGGTCCGGTCCGGCGTCGCCGAACGGCTGCGGCAGGACTCCGGTTCCGGCCGCCACCGCGACCGAGCCGACCATGCCGGCGGTCAGTGCGGCGGCCAGCCCGAGGCGCAGCGGACGGAACCGCCCGGGGCGCCGGGCGCCCTCGCCGCGCGGGCCGATGCGGATCAGCCCGGCGTCGGCGGGCGGAGCCGAGGCGCCGCGTCCGAGCCCGGCCGACGCCTCGGCCGCCTCGTCGGCCCGCTCGGCGCGCACCTTGCGGAAGGCGGCCAGCGCGGCGGCCTCGCCGGGGAGTTCCTCGCTGGTCGGCACGGGTGGGACGGTGAGCGCGCCCAGGGCCTCGGCGAGCCGTTCGGCCCGGTCGCGGACCGCGGGGTCGACAGCCTCCAGTGACTCTCCGCGCAGCAAGATCTCCGCGGTTTCGCGGTCCAGCCACCTGTCCTGCTCGTCGGCCATCACATGTCCTTCTGCGTCCGCGCACGCGTATGCGTCACACTCGCGGACGTCACCGCACGACGGTGCGGTTCTCGCTGGGGCGGCAGTGCGTCGAGCCCGCCGCCCGATTCCGGATCGCCGCCGAGGAGTTCGGCCAGCCGCTTCAGGCCGCGGTGCGCCGCCGTACGGACGGCACCGGGCCGCTTGCCCAGCGTCTCGGCGGCGCTCTTCGCGTCGAGGCCCACCACCACGCGCAGGACCACCGCCTCGGCCTGGTCCTGGGGCAGCCGGGCGATGAGGGAGAGGGTGCTGTCGGTGGCCAGGGCTTCCAGGGCCTCGCCCGCGGTGTCGGACTCGGCGGGCTTGCCGGTCAGCTCGGTCTCGTCACCGCCGATCGCGGGCCGGCGACCGCGCATGCGGATGTGGTCCAGTGCCCGGTTGCGGGCGATACGGGCGGCCCAGCCCCGGAAGCGGTCGGCGTCGCCGTCGAACCGCTCCAGGTCACGGGCGATCTGCAGCCAGGCCTCGGACGCCACGTCCTCCGCGTCCGGATCGCCCACCAGCGTCCGCACGTATCCCAGCAGTCGCGGATGCACGGCGCGGTACACGGTCCGGAACGCGGTCTCGTCCCCGTCCTGCGCCGCCCGCACCGAGGCGGTCAGCTCCGCGTCGTCCCCCAGCACCGAGAAGGCCTTTCTGCGCCTGAGACGGCGCCGCTCTCGCGGACGTGGTCCTCGCCGTCGTGGTTTCTCAATGGATGATCGCGGTGGTCTCCCGCTGCATCGGCGCGAATGGCACGTTACGTCTTGAAACCACCGCTCGTCCATGTCCCCATCGCATTGCCGTACAAGATGCAACTAAGCCGTGACGCGGTGGGGTGTGACAGAAAACGCAGTCGCGGCGCTGTAGGGAGTACGGGCCGCCGCGCGGCCCGTGCCGCGCGACGGCCGGGGCCTCTCCTGTGGGGGGTGGCGGCCCCGGTCGTCCCCGGCGCCCCCACCCGGACGAGGGCTATCCCTCCGTCCCTGGAGCCCGATCGGCCCGCCCCGCGGCTGAGCCGCCCGCCGTGCCGTCGCCCGCTTCCCGGCCGTTCCCGCCGCCCTGGTCGTTCCCGCCGCCGCCCTGGTCGTTCCCGCCGCCGCCCTGGCCGTTCCCGTCGGTCTGGCCGTTCCCGCGGGCCGCGCCCGATCCGTCGGCAGGTCCCCTCGACGGTTCCGGGGGGACGGTGACGGTCGGAGGGACACGCCCGTCGGTGGCATCCTTCCGGGCCTGAGCGGCACGCACCTCGGCACAGTGGCCGGCGACCTTCTCCTCGCCGCCCGCCGCCGCGACGAGCCTTTCCCAGACCGCCGCGTCCAGCGCCTTGCCGCGGCCGTCCAGCCGCTGGAAGGCACGGCAGGCCGCCTCGCTCCCCCGGGCGGAAGCCGGACGGCCGGACGGGACGGAGGCGTCCGGGGCGGTGCTCGCGGGCCGCGGGGTGGGGACCGGCCGGACCTCGGTGCCGTTCCCACCGCCCGCACCCTCGCCGCCGCCCCCGGTCTCGGTGGTGGCGGACGGACGCGGGCCGTGCGGCCGGGCGCCGTCGGCGGCGGAGCCGCCCGCACCGATCGCCGCGTAGGCCACGCCGCCCAGGGTGAGGCTCGCCAGCAGCACCGACAGGGCGGTCTTCAGCGGGCGTCCGGCCCGCCGCCGCTCACGCGGCCGCCAGTCGTCCCGCCGGCGGGTGCGGGCCACCCGGCCCGGTTCCGTTTCGCGGGCGGTGCGGAACGCGGCCACGGCCCGCCGTTCGCCCTCGTCGTCGGCGTGGTCCCGTCGCAGGGCGGCCGCGAGCAGGGCCTCCGTCTGCGGAGTGCCGTGATGGCCGGGGCGGTGGCCGGTACCGCCGTCGCCGTGCTGCGCGCCCATGTCCGCCTCCGTTCCCGCTCGGTCCGCCGGGGCGGCGCCGCCCGTGCCCGTCATGTCGACTCCCCCAGCGTCGTGGGCGCGTCATCCGTCACACCGTCGGCGCCCAGCTGCCGTGCCAGCCGCTTCAGGCCCCGGTACGTCGCCGTGCGCACCGCGCCCGGCCGCTTGCCGAGGACACGCGCGGCGGCGGGACCGTCGAGGCCGACGACGACCCGCAGCAGCACGGCCTCGGCCTGGTCGCGGGGCAGCCCGGAGATCAGGGCCAGGGCGGCCTCCGTGGACAACCTCTCCAGCGCCTGGTCGTGCGTCGAATGCGGGCCGGGCAGATCCAGGACGTCCTGTTCCAGCGCGGCCGGCCGGGGCCGTACCTTCTGGCGGCGCAGGTGGTCCAGTGCCCGGTGCCGGGCGATCGTCGCCGTCCAGCCCCGGAAACCGGCCCCGTCGCCCCGGAAACGGCGCAGGTCGCGGGCTATCTCCAGCCACGCGTCCGACGCGACGTCCTCGGCGTCGTCCCCGACCAGCCCGCGCAGGTAGCCCAGCAGGCCCGGCTGCACCAGCCGGTAGGCGACCCCGAAGGCCGCCTCGTCACCGTCCTGGGCCCGCGCGACGGCCGCGCCCAGTTCCCCGTCGTACGTCTGTACGCGCCGGGGTTCCCCTCGCTGGCCCAAGAACCGTCCTAGTCCGTACCGAGTCCTCGCGTGCTCGGCTGAGCCCGCCCCCACGGTCATCAGCGTCGGAGCGCACGGAAGTGTCACAGGCGGCGGCTCAGCCGTCCGCCGCCGCGTCCCGGCACAGCAGCCGCAGCGAACCGTCGCCGGCGAAGCAGCGGCGGGCCTCGTCGATCGGGTCCCACAGGCGGCCGTCGGGAGTACGGACCCAGTGGTCGCCGCCGGTCGCCCACCACTCGCCGCCCGCCTCGCGCACGATCACCTCACCGGCGTAGGCGCCGAGTCCGCGCAGCACGGGCTCCACGGCGGCGTACGGCGTTCCCTCGCGCCGGATGCCGTCGATGACGCGGTCGACGCGCCACAGGCTCTGCGCCGTGTGGTCCAGGCGCAGCCGGGCGCCCTCACGCAGGGCGGTCACCGCGTCGGCCGCCCACCGCACCGGCTTGGCGGCGGCCGGCGGCCGGGCCTGCCGCCGGGTCGTCGGTCCGCTGGTCACAGTCGTCTCACGGGCTGTCGTCACATGGGCTAGAGCGCCGCCGGCCGGTGATTCGTCACACGCGTACGCCGCCCGCCGCGCAACCGGCGCAGGACCACCCCACATCCCCCACGACCACCGCACCACCGTCGCGCGTCCCGCGCATGACGGTCACAGGCGAGCCCGCCCGCAGTACGCCGACCGCGCCGACCGCAGGACCTGCGGTCAGCCGCGCCCGCGAGCCCGGTCCGGAGACGACCGCCCGCAGTACCCGGCGGCCCTCCAGGGCACAACGCAACCGCACCAACCCGCCACCGCCCGTACACCCAGCCCGGAGAACCGACGGCGCAGCCCGGCCAAGCCGCCCGCAGGACGGTGGCGAGGCCCTCCGGTCAGGTGCGCCCGCGGGCCCGGCGGGAGACCACGGCCCGCAGTACCCGGCGGCCCTCCGTGGAGACCTCGAGGGCGCGGCGCAGTCCGGCCGGGCCGTGGCCGGAGAGCGCGTCCAGGACGGTGAGCTGGCGGCGCAGTTCGGCGGCGACGAGCGGGGACTGCGACTCCGCGCCGCCCGTGCCGCGGACGTCTTCCCCGAAGGCGGCGTCCGTCGCGGGGTCGAGGAGCCGGTGGACGCGGAGCGAGGCGACGGAACAGGCGTCGGCCCACGTCCGCAGCCCGGCCCCGGAGCACTCGGCGGGCGCCGCGTCCAGCATCCGGCGGGCCAGCAGCACGGACTCGTCCTCGCCGCTCGCGCCGGGCCCGGCGAGGGCGTCGCGCACCCGCTCCAGTTCCCGCGTCCAGGCGGCCCCGGCAGGGGCGTCGTCGGCGAGGGTGGCCCACAGGGGCCGCAGGACGTCGTCGCCGCCGTCCAGCAGCGGCAGGCAGCGATCCAAACAAGCCAGTCCACTCCCGGCGAGTCCGCGTGCGTCGGCCCGCGCGATCAGTTCCACCAGGCTCATCCGGTGCCTCCCTGTTTCTGCCGTTCCGCCCCGCTCACGACCACGGAGCCCGCACTTCCCCTTACTGCGTGCGACGGCCCGGGAGTGTCACAGCGGCACCACACCCAGCCGGTCGAGGAACCGGAAGAAGAGGTTTTCGGCCACCGGGTCACCGGCGGCGTCATCAGGGGCTCCGTCCTCGGGACCGGCGGTGCCCGGGTCGGCCGCCAGCACCTCCGTCAGCTCCCCGGCGCTCGCGGTGCGCCCGGCCTCGGCAGCCCAGGCGACGGCGCGCTCGGCGGCGTCGCGGGGCTCGAGGAAGTAGTCCTCCAGGGTGAGCCCCTCCTTCTCCGCGCCGAGGTACCCGGCCATCGCGGACCGCGCCAGGCAGGTCGTCCACGCCCCGCTCTCGGGCGCCGCCGCCTCCACGACCACGCAGTCGCTGTCCATGACGTACCCGAACAGCGCGGGCGCGCCGGTCTGCCCGGCCAGGTCGTTCATGTTCCCGACGTCGCCGTCGCCGCCCGGGAACTCCCACACCTGCCAGCCGTCCGGCGCGGACCGGCGCAGCGTCATGTCCGCGGCGCCCGACAGCGCCTCCAGCTCCGTGAGCGGCCGCTCGGCCCGGCCCACGACGAAATAGCCCCAGTAGCCCATGTCCCGGCTCCCCCCGCGTGTCCCTTCGGCTCGGCAAAAGACCACCACAGCCGTACGGAAGTTCGCAGCCGTATCCGACAATCTCGTGCCGGGCGGTCAGTCGAGCCGGTCAGTCGAGCCGGTCAGTCGAGCCGGTCAGTCGAGCCGGTTCGCCAGCGCCTTGAAGTCGGCCCAGGACAGCTCCGGCTTCCCCGGGTCCCACAGCTTCTGGACCGTCGCCGCCAACGGCAGCCGGATGCCCTCGGCGACCTGCGCCTGCGTCTGAGCGTCCGGGATGTCGCCCCAGACCGCGAAGCTGCCGCCGAGTATCTGGTCGTCGTACTCGGCGTCGACCGCCTCCGTGCCCCGGATCACGCGCGGGGTCCACTGCTCGTAGATGCGCTCGCCGGTCGGGTAGACGAAGGTCAGCGGCTCGCCGAGGACGTAGTAGAGGAACTCGTCGTTGTAGTTGATGACCTCCCGGCCCGCGCTCAGGTACTCGGCGGGCTGCCGGGCGCCGATCTCCTTGCCGGTCCAGTAGGCGACCTGGATCTCCTTCAGCGGCTCGACGGACGTGTCCTTGAAGAAGCCGTCGTTCCAGGCGCGCGGGGTGCGGTCGTGGGCCATGACCGTCTTGGCGCGGGCGTTGAGCCAGCCGGTGGTGAGGTCGGCGACGGTGCCGCCGGGGCCGTACGCCTCGCGGGCGGCGGCGGCCAGGTCCGGGTAGGACGCCTCGGGGTCGGGCACGACGAGCGCCTGGTACTCGTCGGCGCCCAGATGCCACTGCGAGCCGGGGAAGAGGTCGGCGTACTCGTTCAGCAGGTCGTCGACGATCTCGCCGGCCTCCGGCTTCGAGATGTCGATGGCGCCGCGCGTGGGCGTGCCCCGCGCGTTGCGCAGCTGGAGGTCGGGGTGGGCGGCGATCACGGCGCCGAGGTGTCCGGGCGAGTCGATCTCGGGGACGACGGTGATGTGCCGGGAGGCGGCGAGGTCGATGATCTCCTTGACCTCGGCCTTGGTCAGGTGGTCGTCGGAGACGATCTCGGGGTGCGAGTCGGACTCGATGCGGAAGGCCTGGTCGTCGGAGAAGTGCAGGCCCAGCTCGTTGAACTTCAGGTCACCGAGCTCGCGTATCCGGTCCTTGATCCAGTCGGCGTCGTAGTGCTTGCGGGCGATGTCGAGCATGAACCCGCGCCGCTCCTTGGCCGGCTCGTCCTTCACCTCGCCCTCCGGCGCGGTGCCGCCGCCGTCCACGGCCTGCTTCAGGGTCCGGGTGCCGTAGTAGACGCCCGCCTCGGCCGGCCCGGTGACGGTGACCCGGCCGTCGCGCACGGTCATGGTGTACGACTCGGGGTCGGCGCCCTTGTCGTGCTTGACGTCCAGCAGCAGGTCCCCGGCGCGTTCGTCGTCCTTCTCCCCCGCGTACGCCATGCCCAGCTCGCCGGCGATCAGCCGTCCCTCGTCGGCGAGGGAGGCGTCGGCGACGACCACGCGGTGGCCCTTCTCCGGCTGCCAGCCGGGGCCGCGGGCCGGGGTGTGCTCGCGCACCGCCGGTATCGTGCGCGGCTCCTCGGAGAGCGGGTACGAGCGGCTGGGGCTGGGGGCGGCGGCCTCCTCGGAGGTGCGGACGGCCGGCGCTCCCGGCCCGCCGTCCCCGTCGGTGGCCCACAGGCCGACTCCCAGACCGAGGGCGGCGACCACCGTGCCGGCGATCACGGCCCGCTGCCTCACCTTGTGCGCCGGTATCCGGCGTCCGTGCTGGCTCACGGCGCCAACCTAGGGCCGCGAACTCCACCATGCGTCCACCACATGTTCTGAAACTCTCCCGTTCAGGTGAAATTCGGGCATCGGTCGGACACGCCATGCCATCACTCGATAACGTGACGCCACTTCCTTCGCACAATCCCCTGCCGACACACACGTGACGCCCACGAGGACCCACGCTGCCTGCGCACCGTCTCCCAGACTTCCCCGGCCGAGTGGCCATACCGACACAAGCGCAAACCCGCGCCACACCGGTAGCACCCTCTTCGCTGGAGCGCTTCAACACGGCGCCCGCCGACGTGGCCGCCCGGACCCTCCTGACCTGCCTGAACAGCCGCCACTGGGCCCACCGCCTCGTCTCCCACCGCCCTTACCCCGACCTCCCGTCCCTCCTGGCGGCCGCGGACGAGGCGGCGTACGACCTCTTTCCGGACGACCTGACGGAGGCCCTGGCCGCGGAAACCCTCCCGCCCCTCCCGCAGGACACCTACGCGGCGGCCCACACGGCCCTGAACGCGGCGACCGCGGCCTACGAGAGTCGTTTCGGACACGCGTTCGTCATCTGCCTGGACGGCATGCCCGCGAACGAGGCCGTGGACCACGCCCTCGCCGGCATCCGGTCACGATTGGCGAACGATCCCGACGAGGAACGCCAGCTAGCGGCAGACGAACTCCGGCGACTGGCGAGAGGCAGATTGACCGACGTCCTACAGGGGCGCGGGGAACTGCGCGACCAGCCACGGACTACCCGCACCCGGCAAATCACCCAAACCCCCACCCCCTAGGCCGCCCCGCAGCCAACCCACTGCTCCTTTGAGTGCAACTTTGATCACACAAGCAGGCCCCCCGTAAGCGCCGCAGACAACCGTCGCTACGATGCTGGGGGCCGGTGGACCGTACCCGGCCGGGCCCGACCGACAAGGAAAGCCGGCGCGGCCCCAATCCCCGCTCCCGGAGGAAACTTCCGTGCCGGCTGGAACGCTGTACCGCGGCCGGGAAGGAATGTGGTCCTGGGTGGCTCACCGAGTCACCGGCGTCCTCATTTTCTTCTTCCTGTTCGTCCACGTGCTGGACACCGCTCTCGTCCGTGTGTCCCCCGAGGCCTACGACACCGTCGTGGCCACGTACAAGACGCCGATCGTCGCGCTTCTGGAGTACGGCCTGGTGGCCGCCATCCTGTTCCACGCGCTCAACGGCCTGCGTGTCATCGCCGTCGACTTCTGGGTCAAGGGCGCCCGCTACCAGAAGCAGATGCTCTGGACCGTCGTTGGTCTGTGGGTCGTGCTGATGCTCGGGGCGATCTACCCCGTCCTCGGCCACGCCGCTCGTGAACTGTTCGGGAGCTGACGCGCATGTCGACCACTGAAACCACCGCCTCCGGCATCGGCCCCGTCGAGGGCGCCGGCGCCTCCGTCTACGACGTGGACAATCCCGCGCCGCTGATCGAGCCGCCCCGCAAGCGGACCAAGAAGTCCCCGAAGTCCACGCGCGGCAACTTCGAGATGGCCGCCTGGCTCTTCATGCGCCTGTCCGGCGTCGTGCTGGTCGTCCTGGTCATCGGCCACCTGCTCATCCAGCTGGTGCTGGACGGCGGCGTCTCCAAGATCGGCTTCGCCTTCGTGGCCGGCCGCTGGGCCTCGCCGTTCTGGCAGGTCTGGGACCTGCTGATGCTGTGGCTGGCGATGCTGCACGGCGCGAACGGCCTGCGCACGGTCATCAACGACTACGCGGAGCGCCCGAACACCCGCCTGTGGCTCAAGGGCCTGCTCTACACCGCCACGGTGTTCACCATCCTGCTGGGCACGCTGGTGATCTTCACCTTCGACCCGAACATCCGCTAGGCACGGGGCTGCGAAAATCATGAAGGTACACAAGTACGACACCGTCATCGTCGGCGCCGGTGGCGCCGGCATGCGCGCGGCCATCGAGTCGACGAAGCGCAGCCGCACCGCCGTCCTGACGAAGCTCTACCCCACCCGCTCCCACACCGGCGCCGCGCAGGGCGGCATGGCCGCAGCGCTGGCCAACGTGGAGGAGGACAACTGGGAGTGGCACACCTTCGACACGGTCAAGGGCGGTGACTACCTGGTCGACCAGGACGCCGCCGAGATCCTGGCGAAGGAGGCCATCGACTCGGTCCTCGACCTGGAGAAGATGGGCCTGCCGTTCAACCGGACGCCGAACGGCACGATCGACCAGCGGCGCTTCGGCGGCCACTCCCGCAACCACGGTGAGGCGCCGGTCCGCCGGTCCTGCTACGCGGCCGACCGCACCGGTCACATGATCCTCCAGACGCTGTACCAGAACTGCGTCAAGGAGGGCGTGGAGTTCTTCAACGAGTTCTACGTCCTGGACCAGCTGATCACCGAGGTCGACGGCGTCAAGAAGTCCGCCGGCGTGGTGGCCTACGAGCTGGCGACCGGCGAGATCCACGTCTTCCAGGCGAAGTCCGTGATCTACGCCTCCGGCGGCACCGGCAAGTTCTTCAAGGTGACCTCCAACGCGCACACGCTGACCGGTGACGGCCAGGCCGCCGTGTACCGGCGCGGGCTGCCGCTGGAGGACATGGAGTTCTTCCAGTTCCACCCGACCGGCATCTGGCGCATGGGCATCCTGCTGACGGAGGGCGCCCGCGGTGAGGGCGGCATCCTGCGCAACAAGGACGGCGAGCGCTTCATGGAGAAGTACGCGCCGGTCATGAAGGACCTCGCCTCGCGTGACGTCGTCTCGCGCTCCATCTACACGGAGATCCGCGAGGGCCGCGGCTGCGGTCCCGAGGGCGACCACGTCTACCTGGACCTCACCCACCTCCCGCCGGAGCAGCTGGACGCCAAGCTGCCCGACATCACGGAGTTCGCGCGGACCTACCTCGGCATCGAGCCCTACACGGACCCGATCCCGATCCAGCCGACCGCGCACTACGCCATGGGCGGCATCCCGACCAACGTCGAGGGCGAGGTCCTGGCGGACAACACCACCGTCGTGCCGGGCCTGTACGCGGCCGGCGAGGTGGCCTGCGTGTCGGTGCACGGCGCCAACCGCCTGGGCACCAACTCGCTGCTGGACATCAACGTCTTCGGCAAGCGGGCCGGCATCGCGGCCGCGGAGTACGCGCAGAAGGCGGACTTCGTCGAGCTGCCGGAGAACCCGGAGTCCCTGGTCGTCGAGCAGATCGAGCGGCTGCGCTCCTCCACCGGCACCGAGCGGGTGGCGACCCTGCGCCGCGAGCTGCAGGAGACCATGGACGCCAACGTCATGGTGTTCCGCACCGAGCAGACGATCAAGACGGCCGTCGAGAAGATCGGCGAGCTGCGCGCCCGCTACCAGAACGTGGCGATCCAGGACAAGGGCCGGCGCTTCAACACCGACCTGCTGGAGGCCGTCGAGCTGGGCAACCTGCTCGACCTGGCCGAGGTCATGGCGGTGTCCGCGCTCGCCCGCAAGGAGTCGCGCGGCGGTCACTACCGCGAGGACTTCCCCAACCGCGACGACGTCAACTTCATGCGCCACACCATGGCGTACCGCGAGGTGGGCGACGACGGCGCCGAGTCCATCCGGCTCGACTACAAGCCGGTCGTCCAGACCCGCTACCAGCCGATGGAGCGTAAGTACTGATGGCTACCCCTGTCATGGAGAAGAGCGACAAGGCCCCCGAGCCCGGCTTCGCCGACTCCCCGTACATCACGGTCACCTTCCGCGTCCGCCGGTTCAACCCGGAGGTCTCGGCGGAGGCGGCCTGGGAAGACTTCCAGCTGGAGATCGACCCGAAGGAGCGTGTCCTCGACGCGCTGCACAAGATCAAGTGGGACCTGGACGGAAGCCTGACCTTCCGCCGTTCCTGCGCGCACGGCATCTGCGGGTCGGACGCCATGCGGATCAACGGCAAGAACCGCCTCGCCTGCAAGACGCTGATCAAGGACATCAGCCCCGAGAAGCCGATCACGGTCGAGCCCATCAAGGGCCTGACGGTCCTCAAGGACCTGGTCGTCGACATGGAGCCGTTCTTCCAGGCGTACCGGGACGTGATGCCCTTCCTGATCACGAAGGACACCAACGAGCCGACGCGCGAGCGCCTGCAGACCGCCGAGGACCGCGAGCGCTTCGACGACACGACCAAGTGCATCCTGTGCGCCGCCTGCACGTCCTCGTGCCCGGTGTTCTGGAACGACGGCCAGTACTTCGGCCCGGCCGCGATCGTCAACGCCCACCGCTTCATCTTCGACTCGCGTGACGAGGCCGGCGAGCAGCGGCTGGAGATCCTCAACGACCGCGACGGCGTCTGGCGCTGCCGCACGACCTTCAACTGCACGGACGCCTGCCCGCGCGGCATCGAGGTCACCAAGGCGATCGCGGAGGTGAAGCGGGCGCTCATCACGCGCCGCTTCTGACCCGCACGCGCCGAGCACACGGCCGAGGGCCCCGATCGTCACGATCGGGGCCCTCGGCCGTACCGCGGGGCGGTGAGGCGGCGTCAGCCGCGCAGCACGCGGCCCTCCTTGTCGGTGCGGTCCTTGCTGGTCAGGAAGAGGATGCCGTCGATCAGGGCCCAGAAGCCCAGGCCGCCGCAGGTGAGGAGCTGAGCCACGCCGACGCCGACGGAGCCCACGTAGAACCGGCCGATGCCCAGGCCACCCAGGAATATCTGGAGCAGACCGGCGACGATCTTCGACTTGTCGGAGTACGGGCGGCCCTGCGGGTCGAAGCCGTAGGGCGCGGCGGGGTTCGGGGGGACGGTCATGGTGGTGCTCCTGGGGAGAAGTGGGAACGGGCCGGGACGGACGGCCGCCCGGAGACTCAGGAAGGAACACCGCTGATCGCGCACGGAATTGCACGGCGGTCCACGTAGCGTCGTGGACGTCCCCCCTGTGCGAGGAGAGCTTAGAGAGACGGGTGGGGCAGGCGGGAGTGGAATCGACAGAACGTTCCCATTCCGTGATCACGCGGCGGTCGCCCGGCGCCGTCTCAGACGAGGTTGCGCGCCACCGTCCACGCCACCGCCGTCAGCAGGATCAGTGCCTGGGCCCACGGGGCGATCCGGGGCCGGTAGAAGCGCCCGCGCAGGCCCTCCACCGTCCAGCGGCCCCACAGCGCCAGCGCGAACGGCGCGGCGAGCAGCAGGGCGCGGTTGTCCAGCCAGGCCGCCGCGAAGTGTCCGTGCATCAGGTCGTAGGTCATACGGGTGCCGCCGCAGGCCGGGCAGAGCAGCCCGGTGACGTACCGGAACGGGCACTGGGGCAGCAGGTGGCCGGACTCGTGCGGGTCGGTGAACCACAGGTACCCGGCGCCCGCGGCGCCCGCGACGAGCACCGCGAGGGGCGCCGCCGCGGGATGCCAGGACGGGCGCCGCTCCTCGGACGGGGCGGAACGGGCCGCGTCAGCCACGCAGGATCCGCCCCTGGGCGTCCGTACGGTCGTTGCTGACGAGGTACATGATGCCGTCGATCAGCGCCCAGAAGCCGAGCCCGCCGCAGGTGAGGACCTGGGCTATGCCCATGCCGACGTTGCCGACGTAGAACCGGCCGATGCCGAAGCTGCCGAGGAAGAGCTGGAGCACGCCGGCGACGATCTTCGACTTGTCGGAGATCGGGCGCCCGTAGGGGTCGTAGCCGTAGGGCGCGTTGGGGTCCGCGGCGTAGTAGCCGGGCGCCTGCTGGTAGGGGGACTGGTAGCCGCCCGGGGGCTGCTGGTAGCCGCCGGAGGGCTGCTGTGGGCCACCCTGCGGGTAGCCGTAGGGACCGGCCTGGCCGGTCGGGCCGGAGGCCTGGTTGGGGTAGCCGTAACCGGGCGGCTGGTTCGGCTGCTGCGGCTGCTCGCTCACAGTGGTGTCACTCCTGGACGTTGCGGAAAACTGCCGGTCATATTGCAGGACTGTACGAACAAAGAGAAGTCGGGGCCCGGGAGCAGCGGTCCGCCCGACGAGTGACCCCGGCGTCGTCGCGTCACCGATTGCGCTCTCTTCACTCCGCGTACACCTAATGTGACGTCATGTCAGATCATGAGTCGTACGAACTGCTCGGGTTCGACAACGTGCTGCTGCCCGTCGGGGACCTCGGCGTGGCCGTCGACTTCTACGAGCGGGCCGGCTTCCCGGTCGCCTACCGGCTCGACGAGGCCGGCATCGCCCTGCTGAAGGTGGGCGTCGAGACGCCGGGCCTCCTGCTGCGCCACGAGGAGGAGTTCGGGCGCCAGCCGCCGATGTGGCCCTCCGCGCGGGTGTGGCTGGAGGTGACGGACGCCCGCAGGGCGGCCCGCGAACTGCGCGAGGCCGGGGTGCCGCCGCTCGACGAGCCGTTCCCCGTCGCCACCGGCTGGACCGTCGAGTTCGCCGACCCGTGGGGGAACGTCATCGGCCTCACGGACTACAGCAAGCGGCCGGAGCTGGGCCGGCGGCCGTGACGCGGGCCACTCCCCCACCGAGTTGAACGCGTTCAAAAGGAGGTCTACAGTCACTCCCGTCAGCGTTTTGAACGCGTTCAAGAAGGGGTGGGGCATGGACCGCACCGTCATCGCCTACGTCATCTACCTGGCCGTCAGCATCGGTCTGACCGTCTGGGTGGCCCGCACGCTCAGCCGCAACGGCCGGGTCTTCCTCGCCGACGTGCTGCACGGCAACGAGAAGCTCGCCGACGCCGTCAACCACCTCCTGGTGGTGGGCTTCTACCTGGTGAACCTCGGCTTCGTCGCCCTCTACCTGAGCGGCGACGACACCATCGCCGACACCCGCGGCATCTTCGAGGCCCTGTCGACCAAGCTGGGCGTCGTCCTGCTGGTGCTCGGCGTGATGCACCTGGGCAACGTCTGGGTGCTCAACAAGATCCGGCGGCGCGGGATGATGGAGCGGGAGCAGGTGCCGCCGGTCCCGCCGCAGGGCTGGGCCGCTCCGACGGCCGGGGCCTGAGCCGATGGCACACGCCCCCGGGACGGCCGGCGCCCCCGTGCGCCGGCTCACCGTCCTCTACGACGCCGAGTGCTCACTGTGCACCCACGTACGGGACTGGCTGCTGCGGCAGCCGCGGCTGGTACCGCTGGATCTGGTCCCGGCCGGGTCGGACGAGGCACGGCGGCGCTTCCCCGGCCTGGACCACGCGGCCACCTTCGACGAGGTCACCGCCGTCGGCGACGCCGGCCAGGTCTACCGGGGTGCCGCCGCCTGGGTCGTCGTCCTGTGGGCCCTGCGCGGCTACCGCAGGCTCGCCCACCGGCTCAGCACGCCCACCGGGGCGGTGCTGGCCCGGGGAGCCGTGCTCGCCGCCGCCAAGTGGCGGGGCGGACAGCAGCGGTGGGGAGGTGGCGGGTACCGGCGCGCCGACGGGTGGGTGTACGAGCCGCGGCTCGGCTGGACCTACGCCGGACGAGGCTGTGCCGACGGCGCCTGCGCCACTGACTAGGCTCTGGTCGTGCCCGCGAAGAACGACGGCCCCGACGACGGCGCCCACCTCAGCAAGTCCGAGCAGACCCGCGCGCTGATCCTGGAGACGGCCATGCGGCTGTTCCAGGAACGCGGCTACGACCGGACGACGATGCGGGCGATCGCCCAGGAGGCCGGGGTCTCCGTCGGCAACGCGTACTACTACTTCGCCGGCAAGGAACACCTGATCCAGGGCTTCTACGACCGGATCGCCGCCGAGCACCAGGCGGCGGTCCGGGAGGTGCTGGCCCGCGAGAGCGACCTGGAGGCGCGGCTGGCGGGTGTGCTGAAGGTCTGGCTGGACATCGCCACGCCATACCACGAGTTCGCGGTGCAGTTCTTCAAGAACGCCGCCGACCCGGACAGCCCGCTCAGCCCCTTCTCCCCGGAGTCGGAACACGCGCGCGCGGAGGCCATCAGCATCCACCGCGCGGTGCTCGCCGGGGCGAAGACCAAGGTGCCCGAGGAGCTGCGGGACATCCTGCCCGAGCTGATGTGGCTCTCGCAGATGGGCCTGGTCCTGTACTGGATCTTCGACCGCACGGAGGGGCGCGAGCGCAGCTACCGGCTCGCCGAGCGCGGCGCCCGGCTCACCGCGCGAGGCGTCGTGCTGGCCCGGTTCCGGGTGCTGCGCCCGCTGGTGCGCGAGGTGCACGAGCTGTTCACGGACTTCCTGCCGGGGATGACGAAGGCGCTGCCGGACCCCGCGAAGAAGCCGGCGCGGGGTTCCGCTCCTCAGGCCTGACGGGACGCCAGCTCGATCACCGTGACGTCCGACTCGGCCCCCACCCGCGTGGGCGGCCCCCAGGCACCCGCTCCCCGGCTGACGTACAGCTGGGTGTCGCCGTAGCGCTCCAGGCCCGCCAGGGTCGGGTTGGCGGCGCCCGCGATGAGGTTGCCGGGCCACAGCTGGCCGCCGTGGGTGTGGCCGGAGAGCTGGAGGTCCACGCCGTGGTCGACGGCGTCGTGGATCATCACCGGCTGGTGGGCGAGGAGCACGCAGGCGCGGGCCCGGTCCCGGTCGCCGAGGGCCTTGGCGTAGTCGGGGCCCTGGCCCTCGTCCTCGCCGGCCACGTCGTTGACGCCGGCCAGGTCGAAGTGGGGCAGCTCGGTGCGGGCGTTCTCCAGCGGGATCAGGCCCAGGCGGCGCACCTCGGCGACCCACTGCTCGGCGCCGGAGAAGTACTCGTGGTTGCCGGTGACGAAGTACGCGCCGTGCCGCGCCTTGAGCCGGGCCAGCGGGGCCGCGGCCGGGCCGAGGTCCTTCACGCTGCCGTCGACCAGGTCGCCGACGACGGCGATGAGGTCGGGCTGCGTGGAGTTGATGGTGTCGACGACCTTCTGCGCGAAGCCCCGGCCGAGCACCGGCCCGAGGTGGATGTCGCTGACCACGGCGATGCGGAAACCGTGCGCCGCGCGCGGGAGCTTGGCCAGCGGCACGGTGACCCGCTTCACGCTCGGGCCGTTCAGCACGCCGTACGTGCCGTAACCGACCGTCCCGACGGCCGCCGCGGCGGCGGCACCCGCGACGACGCGCGAGACGAAGAGGCGGCGGGAGGGGAGGGCGAGGGGGCTCTCGGGCGGGGTGGCCGGGGTGCCGGTGCCCGCGTCGGCGTCAGCAGCGCCGGGCGTACCGGTGCCGGTACCGGCGTCGGCTTCCGGGGCCCGGGTGGCCTTGGGCGGGGCGGTCCCGGCCGGTATGCGCTCGGTGTCCTCGGCCGGGGCCGTGCGCTGCTCCGGCTCCGCCTGCCGCCGCCCGGCCGCCCGCCGCTCCAGGACCCGCCGCAGCAGCGGCCGTACGATTTCGCCCGCCAGCACGGCGAGCAGCAGGTAGACCGACAGGGCCAGCCACAGGAAGCCCGGCCAGGCCAGGACGCGCTGGAGCCAGAAGGGTGCGCCCGCTCGCTCGGCGACCAGCGCGCCGACCGCCAGCACCCAGCCCCCGGCGATCACCGCCGCGCCGATGCGGCGCACGGGGCCGGGACGGCGGGTCGTGTCACGGAACAGGCGCCGCCACACGTACCAGTTGGCCGTCGCGATGACGCCCACCACGGCCAGCGCGACGAGCACGAAGACGACCACCATGCCGTCGATTCCCCTCAGTTGCGGCGTCCGCGACGCCTATGACGTTCGGCGCAGTGCGCGCACCCCGCGCAACCCGATGGCCCCCACGACCGTCCCCAATACGAAGGAGACGACCGCGAGCAGCAGGTGCACCCAGAAGTACGCCGTCGGGTCGCCGTCCTCGAACGCGAGCCCGCTGCTGTCCTTGATCAGATTTTTGACGAAAGTGATCCAGATGATCCAGCTCCACACCCCGAAAGCGAGCAGGAACCAGGAGACGGGGCGGCTGAGCTTCATGCCTTCAGTATCGCCGCCGCGTGTCCGGAACCGTGCGCGGGGTGGGGAGCGGGGTGGGAAGGCGTCACCCGCGGGCGGTACGTTCTCGCTCGTGCCCGCATCCACGAAGACCGTCAGGCGCTCCCTGACGGTCACCGCCGCCGCCCTGACCGCGCTCGGTCTCCTCTCCCCCGCCGCGCTCGCCGCCCCGAGCCCCTCGGCCAGCCCGTCGGCGAGCCCCTCCGCCACTCCGCCCGCGTCGATGTCGACCGTGGGCGGCGCGCGGCTGGGGAAGCCCGGGACGCAGGTCGACCTGGCGGGCGGGGCGCCCGTGCTGCCGAAGGACCTCACCGCCCGCTCGTGGATCGTGGCCGACGCCGAGTCCGGCGACGTGCTCGCCGCGCACAACGCGCACTGGCGACTGGCCCCGGCGAGCACGCTGAAGATGCTCTTCGCCGACACGCTGCTGCCGAAGTGGCCGAAGACCACCGAGCACAAGGTCGCCCCGTCCGACCTGTCGGGCATCGGTTCGGGCTCCAGCATGGTCGGCATCAAGGAGGACGAGACCTACACCGTCCACGACCTGTGGCTCGGGGTCTTCCTGCGCTCCGGCAACGACGCCGTGCACGTGCTGTCCGCGATGAACGGCGGCACCAAGAAGACCGTGACGGAGATGAACGAGCACGCCGAGGAGCTCCAGGCCCTCGACACGAACGTGGTCAGCCCGGACGGCTACGACGCGCCGGGTCAGGTCTCCTCCGCGTACGACCTGACGCTCTTCGCCCGCTCCGGGCTCCAGAAGAAGGACTTCCGCGAGTACGCCTCGACGGTCCGCTCGAAGTTCCCCGGCGAGACGAAGAAGGACAAGAAGGGCAAGACGTCCCGCGAGTCCTTCGAGATCCAGAACACCAACCGCCTGCTGGCCGGTGACTCCGACGTGGAGGTCTACCCGGGCATCGCGGGCGTGAAGAACGGCTACACCACCAACGCTGGCTACACCTTCACGGGCGTCGCCGAGCAGGGCGGCAAGGTGCTGCTCGTCACCGTGATGAACCCGCAGGAGGACGAGCACAACGAGGTCTACAAGGAGACCGCCCGCCTCTTCGACTGGGGCTTCAAGGCGGTCGGCAAGGTTCAGCCGGTGGGTGAGCTGGTCCCGCCGAAGAGCGCCGCGCAGGCGAGCCCGAGGCCGGACGCGTCGTCCTCCGGGCAGGCCGGTGGCGCCGGGAAGGGTGCGGCGGGCGCGCAGCCGGTGGCCGGGGCCCCGGCCGGGGAGGGTTCCGGCGTGGGGGTCGCGGCCGGCATCACCGCCGGGGTGCTCGTGCTGCTCGCGGGCGGGGCGTGGCTGATCAACCGGCGGTGGCCGCTGCCGGACCTGGTCCGTCGCCGGACGCGCCCCTGACGCCCGGACCGCCGCCGTCCTCGTCCCCGAGTTCCTGCTCCTTGCTGCCCGTCGCCGTCCAGGCGGCGCAGAACAGCACCAGTTTCGAGGTGAAGTTGATCCACAGCAGCAGGGCGACGGGGACGCCGAAGGCGCCGTACATGCTCTTCGCGGCGACGCCCTGCATGTAGCCGCTCAGCAGCAGCTTCAGCAGCTCGAAGCCGACCGCGCCGATCAGCGCGGCCACCACCAGCCGGCGGCGGGCGGGCTGTACGCCGGGGAGCAGGGTCAGGACGTACAGCAGCAGGAGGAAGTCGGCGAGTACGGCGACGGCGAACGCGGCGACGTAGAGCAGGACGCTGCCGAAGCCGCCGTCGAGGCCCAGCTGGCGGACGATCCAGCCGACCAGCGCCGAGGCCACGGTGGAGATGGCGACGGTGACCAGGAGGGCGCCGCCGAGACCGACGAGGACGCCGGCGTCCTTGGCCCGGTGCAGGACGGGGTTCTCCTCCTCGTCCGGCAGCTCCCAGACGGCGCGCAGGCAGCCCCGGGTGGCGTCGACCCAGCCGATGCCGGTGAACAGCAGCAGGGCGCCGGCGATGAGGCCGACGGTGCCGGCGTTGTCGATCAGCCCCTGGATGTTCAGCTGGTCGGAGATGCCGGGGACCTGCTCGGAGATCTTGTCCTGGAGCTTGTCCTGCTGCTCCTTGCTGAGCGTGGCGGCGGCGACGGCGGCGGCGAGGCTGAGCAGCGGGAAGAGGGCGACGAAGCTGGTGAAGGTCATGGCGGCGGCCAGCCGCGTCCACTTCACCCGGTCGAGTCGTTCGTAGGAGCGCCACGCGTGCGTGGTCATCAGCCGTGCCAGCCACGGCCCCGCCACGGGGAGCTTCTTCAGCCAGTCCATGATCCGACCCTGCCCCCGCTCGTCCCGGTCCATGATCCCGTCGTGCCACCGGTTCCGTCCCCGGTGCGGAAGACCAGTGTTCTTGTGCCCCAGAAACGCAGGATGGTGGCCAGCACCATGCCGATTCCGGCGCCGGAGACCGTGTCGGCGCGCTGGGAGGTGAGGCCGAGGCCGTAGTGGCTGACGGCCAGGCACAGCAGCTGCACGGCGGCTCCGGCGGCGTTCACCGCGAAGAAGACGGCGTACGGGCGCAGGCCCCGGGGGCGGGTGTGGCGGTAGGTGCCCAGCGCGTTGCCCGCGTAGGCGACGGAGCAGCCGGCGACGAAGGAGAGGGCCTTGGCGGTGAGCGGGTCGAGGCCCGCCGGTCCGCGCAGGAGCGTGAAGAGGGCGAGGTCGACGGCGTAGGCGAGGAGGCCGGCGGCGGCGAAGCCGGTCAGTTCGCGCCGCCGGGTTCCCTTGGTGGTGCCGTCTACCAATTGGCCACCGCCAGGGCGTACATCGCCACCCACACCACGCCGATCAGCGCGAGCGCCCGGTCGCGCAGGACGACGTCCTCGGGTTCGCCCGCGGTGCCGCGGTCGGCGAAGACGGCGTAGCGCAGGACTGCGAGGATGAAGGCGACCATGGACAGCTGGCGCCAGGGCAGCACGCTGGTGTGCGGGACGCCGCCCTCCTCCATGGCCCACAGGCAGTAGCCGAGGACGGCGGCACCGGCCGCGAGCTGCCAGACGAAGCGGAGGTAGCCGGTGGTGTACTCGGTGAGCAGGGCGCGGGTGGCGCCCGCCTTCCCGGCCATCTGGACGGCTTCGCTGTAGCGCTTGGCGGAGACCATGAACAGCGCGCCGAAGCCGGTCGTGATGAGGAACCAGCGCGACAGCGGGATGCCGAGCGCGAGTCCGCCGACCATCGCCCGCATCAGGAAGCCGGTGGTGACGACGGCGAGGTCGACGACCAGGACGTGCTTGAGGCTGATGCAGTACGCCAGTTGCATGGCGAGGTAGGCGGTGAGCAGGGCGGGGACGGCGGGCGGGCACAGCCAGGCGGCGGCGAGGGGCGCGAGGACGCCCAGGGTGCCTCCGACGGCGTAGGCGACGGGCACCGGGACCTGTCCGGCGGCCACGGGGCGGTGGCGCTTGACCGGGTGGGCGCGGTCGGCCTCGGCGTCGCGGGCGTCGTTGACGAGGTAGACGGCGGCGGCGCAGGCGGTGAACAGGACGAAGACCAGGGCGAGCCGGGTCAGGACGTTCGGGGCGAACAGCTCGCCGGCGGCGGCCGGGGCGGCGACGACCAGGACGTTCTTGACCCACTGGCGGGGACGAGCGGTCCTCAGCAGACCGGCCAGGAGCCCCTTGCGGCGGGGCGGCGCGGAGTCGGGCCGCTGCTCCGGTGCGCGTTGGCGCAGGACGGTCGTGTCGGTCACGGCCGGCCTCCGCGCATCCAGTCGGCGCCGAGCCGGGCCGTGAGCGCGCCCAGGGCCGCGCCCGCGGCGACGTCGGAGGGGTAGTGGACACCGACGACCAGCCGGGAGACGCACACCGCGGCGGCCAGCGGCCAGACCGGGTGCACGCCGAGCGCGCCGAAGGCGACGGCGGCCGCGGCGGCGGAGGTGGCGTGGGAGCTGGGGAAGGAGTGCCGGCCGGCGGTGCTCACCAGGGGCACGACGTGCGCGGGACGCGGACGGCGCACGACCCGCTTCACGCCCATGCTGACGACGTGTGCGCCCGCGGTGAGGGCGGTGCCGCGCAGCCAGGCCCGGCGCCGCGGGCCGTCCACGGCGGCTCCCGCGAGGCCCGCCGCCAGCCACAGCGCTCCGTGTTCCCCGGCCCAGGACAGGGCACGCGCGGCACCGGCCACGCGCGGGTCCGTGCCGCAGGCTCTGAGCGCCGTCACGATCCGGTGGTCCATGTCGAGGTCGTCCATGTGGACTCACTGTTCACGCCCCGCGGCGCGGAAGTCCGGCACGATCGGGCGACATACCATTAATCACCCGTTTCGGGGATGCGATGGATGTTTCTGGACCAATCGCATGTATAGGGGCGATACGGTCGCCGGCATGTCCGCCGACACCGTTCCCGCCGCCGAAGGAGACCCCGGTACGACCTGGGGGCCCGTCACCGGCTGGGGCCGCACCGCGCCCACCGCCGCCCGGCTGATCCGCCCCCGCACCTACCAGGAGGCCGCCGACGCCGTCCGGGAGTGCGGGGCCCGCGGCGGCATCGCGCGAGGGCTGGGGCGGGCGTACGGGGACGCGGCGCAGAACGCGGGCGGCGCGGTGCTCGACATGACGGGCCTGGACCGCGTCCACGCCATCGACGCCGACGGCGGCACGGTGCTCTGCGACGCGGGGGTCTCCCTGCACCGGCTGATGGAGGTGCTGCTGCCGCTCGGCTGGTTCGTTCCGGTGACGCCCGGCACCCGCTACGTGACGGTGGGCGGGGCGATCGGCGCCGACATCCACGGCAAGAACCACCACGTGTCGGGTTCGTTCTCCCGGCACGTGCTGTCGTTCGAGCTGCTCACCGCCGACGGGCGGGTCCGCACCGTGGACCGGGGCACGCCGCTGTTCGACGCGACCGCCGGGGGCATGGGCCTGACCGGTGTGATCCTCACCGCGACCGTGCGGCTCCAGCCGGTCGAGACGGCGCTGATGTCGGTCGACACCGAGCGCGCCACCGACCTCGACGACCTGATGGCCCGCCTGACGGCCACCGACCACCGCTACCGCTACTCGGTCGCCTGGATCGACCTGCTCGCGCGGGGCGCGCGGACCGGCCGGGCGGTCCTCACCCGCGGCGACCACGCCCCGCTGGACGCCCTCCCCGCCCGCTCGCGGGCCCGGCGCGACCCGCTGGCCTTCCGCACCTCCCGCCTCCCTGCCGCCCCCGACCTGGTCCCGGACGGCCTGCTGAGCCGGACGACGGTGGGCCTGTTCAACGAGGTCTGGTACCGCAAGGCGCCCCGCGCCAGCCGGGGACGGCTCCAGCGGATCTCCACCTTCTTCCACCCCCTGGACGGCGTCCCGCACTGGAACCGCGTCTACGGCCGCGGCGGCTTCGTGCAGTACCAGTTCGTCGTCGGCCACGACCGGGCGGACGACCTGCGCCGGATCGTGCGGCGCATCTCCGAGCACCGCTGCCCCTCCTTCCTGGCCGTCCTCAAACGCTTCGGGGAGGCCGACCCGGGCTGGCTGTCCTTCCCCGTGCCCGGCTGGACCCTAGCCCTGGACGTCCCGGCCGGCCTGCCGGGCCTCGGGGCCTTCCTCGACGGCCTCGACGAGGAGGTGGCGCGGGCGGGCGGCCGGGTCTACCTCGCCAAGGACTCCCGGCTGCGGCCCGAACTGCTCGACGCGATGTACCCGCGCCTTACCGACTTCCGCGCGCTGCGCGCGGAGCTGGACCCGCACGGGGTGTTCGTGTCCGACCTGGCCCGCCGCCTCGCCCTCTGACCCCTGGAGCTGTAGTGAAGGACGCCTTCGGCATCCCCCAGTCCCTCCTCGTCCTCGGCGGTACGTCCGAGATCGCGCTCGCCACCGCGCGCCGTCTCGTCGCCCGCCGTACCCGCACCGTCTGGCTGGCCGGCCGCCCCTCCTCCACCCTGGACCGGTCGGCGGAGCAGCTGCGCGACCTCGGCGCCGAGGTCCGCACCGTCGCCTTCGACGCGCTCGACCCCGAGTCCCACGAGGCGGCGCTCGGCAAGGTCTTCGCCGAGGGCGACATCGACATGGTGCTGCTCGCCTTCGGCGTCCTGGGCGACCAGGCGCACGACGAGCGGGAACCGCTGAACGCGGTGCGGGTGGCGCAGACCAACTACACCGGAGCGGTCTCGGCCTGCCTGATCAGCGCCCGCGCGCTCCAGGCCCAGGGCCACGGCTCTCTGGTGGTGCTCTCCTCCGTGGCCGGCGAGCGGGCCCGCCGCGCCAACTTCATCTACGGCTCCAGCAAGGCCGGTCTGGACGCCTTCGCGCAGGGCCTCGGGGACGCGCTGCACGGCACCGGCGTCCACGTCATGGTCGTGCGCCCCGGGTTCGTGCGGTCGCGGATGACCGAGGGGCTGGAGGAGGCGCCGCTCGCGACGACCCCGGAGGCGGTCGCCACGGCGATCGAGCTGGGGCTGCGGCGGCGCTCGGAGACGGTGTGGGTGCCGGGTGCGCTGCGCGTGGTGATGTCGGCGCTGCGGCACCTGCCGCGGGGAGTGTTCCGGCGACTGCCGGTGTGAGGGCCGCTAGCGGGTGGGCAGGGAGTCGCGTTCGACGCGGCCCGTCTGCGGGGGCACGGTGGCGCTGCCGAACGGGAACTCCCGCAGCTTGCGCCACACCCCGTCGGCGCCCTGCTCGTACAGCGCGAAGCCGGTGCAGGGCCACTGGGCCTCGTAGTCGGACAGCTCCTCGTAGGCGCGGTCCATGGCCGCCTCGTCGATGCCGTGCGCCACGGTGACGTGCGGGTGGTACGGGAACTGCAGTTCGCGGGGGACCGGGCCGGAGGCGTCACGGATCCGCTTCTGCAGCCAGGAGCAGGCGGCGCCGCCCTCGACCACCTGGACGTAGACCACGGGCGAGAGCGGGCGGAAGGTGCCGGTGCCGGACAGGCGCATCGGGAAGGGGCGGCCGCGCGCCGCCACCTCCGCCAGGTGCGCCTCGATCGCGGGCAGCGCGCCGCCGTCTACCTCGGTCGGCGGCAGCAGGGTGACGTGCGTGGGGATGCCGTGAGCGGCGGCGTCGCCGAAGCCCGCGCGCAGCTGCTGGAGCTTGCTGCCGTGTGGCTCCGGGACCGCGATCGACACGCCGATCGTTACGGTCCCCACGTCGTCTCCTGTCGTTACGTGTCACTCGGTGGGTGCCGCCGAGTCGGACACCCGGTTATCGACTGTACGGCCCAGGCCGTGCCCGGGGCAGGCGCAACCGGAGTGATGTGCAGCGCTACGGCGGCGTGCCGGGGCGCACGGGCGCGGCGGCGGGTGCCGTGAGCAGCACCGGGGGTGGTGCGGCGCTCAGTGCTTGGCGGGGAGGAAGCCCACCATGTCGTACGCCCGGGAGAGGGTCTCGGCGGCGACGGCACGGGCCTTCTCCGCGCCCTTGGCGAGGATCGCGTCCAGGGTCTCCGGGTCGTCCAGGTACTGCCGGGTGCGGTCCCGGAAGGGGGTCACGAACTCGACCATGACGTCGGCCACATCGGTCTTGAGGGCGCCGTAGCCCTTGCCCGCGTACTTCTCCTCCAGCTCGGTGACGTCGGCTCCGGTGAGCACCGAGTAGATGGAGAGGAGGTTGCTGACGCCCGGCTTGTTCTCCCGGTCGAAGCGGATCACGGTGTCGGTGTCGGTGACCGCGCTCTTGACCTTCTTGGCGGTGGCCTTGGGCTCGTCCAGGAGGTTGATGAGGCCCTTCGGCGTGGACGCCGACTTGCTCATCTTGACCGTCGGGTCCTGGAGGTCGTAGATCTTCGCCGTCTCCTTGAGGATGTAGGCGGAGGGGACGGTGAAGGTGTCGCCGAAGCGGCCGTTGAAGCGCTCGGCCAGGTCGCGGGTCAGCTCGATGTGCTGGCGCTGGTCCTCGCCCACGGGGACCTCGCCCGCCTGGTAGAGGAGGATGTCCGCGACCTGGAGGACCGGGTACGTGAACAGGCCGACGGAGGCGCGGTCGGCGCCCTGCTTGGCGGACTTGTCCTTGAACTGGGTCATGCGGGACGCCTCGCCGAAGCCGGTGAGGCAGTTCATGACCCAGGCGAGCTGCGCGTGCTCGGGGACGTGGCTCTGGACGAAGAGCGTGCAGCGGTCCGGCTCGAGACCGGCGGCCAGCAGCTGGGCGGCGGCCAGGCGGGTGTTGGCGCGCAGCTCCTTTGGGTCCTGCGGGACCGTGATCGCGTGCAGGTCCACGACCATGTAGAACGCGTCGTGGGTCTCCTGGAGCGCCACCCACTGGCGCACGGCGCCGAGGTAGTTGCCGAGGTGGAACGAGCCGGCGGTGGGCTGGATACCGGAGAGCACGCGGGGTCGGTCATTCGCCATGTCCGTCATTCTCTCAGGTCCCACCGGCGGCTCGTTCCCCGGTCGGCGGTCGTCAGCCGAGGTCGATCTCCGGGTACAGCGGGAAGCCCGCCACCAGGTCCGTCGCCCGGCGGGAGATCTCGTCGGCGGTCTTGGCGTCCAGGACGTGGGATGCCTTCGAGGGGGCGCCCGACTTCGTGGTGCCCGGCTCCGTGGCCGTCAGGACGCGGTCGATCAGGCCCGCCACCTCGTCCATCTCCGCCGTGCCCAGGCCGCGCGTGGTGAGCGCCGGGGTGCCGACGCGGATGCCGGAGGTGTACCAGGCGCCGTTCGGGTCGGCGGGGATGGCGTTGCGGTTGGTGACGATGCCGGAGTCGAGGAGGGCGGCCTCGGCCTGGCGGCCGGTGAGGCCGTAGGAGGACGCCACGTCGATCAGGTTCAGGTGGTTGTCCGTGCCGCCGGTGACCAGGGTGGCGCCGCGCTTCATCAGGCCCTCGGCCAGCGCGCGGGCGTTGTCGACGATGCGCTGTGCGTAGTCCTGGAAGGCGGGCTGCCGCGCCTCGGCGAGGGCGACGGCCTTGGCCGCCATGACGTGCGGGAGCGGGCCGCCGAGGACCATCGGGCAGCCGCGGTCGACCTGGTCCTTGAGGGAGTCGTCGCACAGCACCATGCCGCCGCGCGGGCCGCGCAGGGACTTGTGGGTGGTGGTCGTCACGATCTGGGCGTGCGGGACCGGGTCGAAGTCGCCGGTGAGGACCTTGCCCGCGACGAGGCCCGCGAAGTGCGCCATGTCGACCATGAGGGTCGCGCCGACCTCGTCGGCGATCTCCCGCATGATCCGGAAGTTCACCAGGCGCGGGTACGCGGAGTAGCCGGCGACGATGATCAGCGGCTTGAACTCGCGGGCCTGGGCGCGCAGGGCCTCGTAGTCGATGAGGCCGGTGGCGGGGTCGGTGCCGTAGGAGCGCTGGTCGAACATCTTGCCGGAGATGTTCGGGCGGAAGCCGTGGGTGAGGTGGCCGCCGGCGTCCAGGGACATGCCGAGCATCCGCTGGTTGCCGAAGGCCTGCCGCAGCTCGGCCCAGTCGGCCTCGGTCAGGTCGTTGATCTGGCGGACGCCGGTCTTCTGGAGGAAGGGCGCCTCGACGCGGTCGGCGAGCACGGCCCAGAAGGCGACCAGGTTGGCGTCGATGCCGGAGTGCGGCTGGACGTAGGCGTGGCGGGCGCCGAAGAGCTCGCGGGCGTGCTCGGCGGCCAGGGACTCGACGGTGTCGACGTTGCGGCAGCCGGCGTAGAAGCGGCGGCCGACGGTGCCCTCGGCGTACTTGTCGCTGAACCAGTTGCCCATGGTCAGCAGCGTGGCCGGGGAGGCGTAGTTCTCGGAGGCGATCAGCTTGAGCATCTCGCGCTGGTCGGCGACCTCCTGGCCGATCGCGTCGGCGACGCGGGGTTCGACGGAGCGGATGACGTCGAGCGCGGCGCGGTAGGCGGTGGACTCGGGGGTGAGCTCTGCGGGCATGAGGACCTCCGGACGGTGTGGTCGGCGTTCGGGTCGGCCCAGGCGCACGGCACTCGTCGTTCGAGCCGCTCCCCGATGGTCGGTCCCATCCCAGCGCGCCAGTCACGGCCCACGGGCAGCCTACCGGGCACCACGGAGGGCCGGGCCGTGGCGTCCACCATGCGGGCGAAGGCCCTCCCCCTCAGAGGATCACGTGGGGCAGGAAGCGGGCGTACTCGTCCGTCACCAGGCCCGACGACTCACGGATGCCGAGACCCGCCGACTCGTTCTCCACCACCCAGGCGCCGAGGACGACCCGGTTGCCGTCGAAGTCGGGCAGGGGGGCCAGCTCCTGGTAGCAGCAGGGCTCGGTGCGCCCGTGGGGCCCGGTGCCGGGGCGGTGGATCGTGACG
Organism: Streptomyces sp. M92; assembly: GCF_028473745.1. Taxonomy (NCBI): domain Bacteria; kingdom Bacillati; phylum Actinomycetota; class Actinomycetes; order Kitasatosporales; family Streptomycetaceae; genus Streptomyces; species Streptomyces sp. M92. Next base: position 2,720,192 of record NZ_CP101137.1, on the reverse strand, counting down.
CCGGCGCCCTCGCGGCCGAGGAGGGGCTTGGCGACGTAGCCGGTGGTGTCGGCGAGGTCGCGGGGGCCGTCGAGGTAGGCGGGGAGGAGGTTGGGGTGGTCCGGGTACAGCTCCCAGAGGATCGCGAGCAGTGCCTTGTTGCTCAGCAGCATCTTCCAGGCGGGCTCGATCCACAGGGTGGTGCCGGTGCCGCCGCCGTTGTCGAGGGTCTCCAGGACGTGGTCGGCGAAGCGGTCGGTGGTCAGCCACTCCCAGGGGTAGAGCTTGAAGACGCTGCGGACGAAGCGCAGCCGGGTGTCGACGAAGCGGCCGGAGAGGCGGTCCCAGCCGATCTCCTCCATGGAGATCCACTCGGTGGCCAGCCCGGCCTGCTCGGCGGTCTCCTTGAGGTAGGCGACCGTCATCAGGTCCTCGCCCAGCTCGTCGGCCTCGGAGTTGGCGAAGTACAGCGGGGTGCCGGGCGGGAGGAGGGCGGACTGTTTCTTCCAGGCGTCGACCAGGCGCTCGTGGAGGCTGTTCCACTGGTCGGCGCCGGGGAAGCGCTCCTCCATCCAGAACCACTGCGGGGAGGCCGCCTCCACCAGGGAGGTCGGGGTGTCCGCGTTGTACTCCAGGAGCTTGGCGGGCCCCGTGCCGTCGTAGCGCAGGTCGAAGCGGGCGTAGACGGAGGGGAGTTCGGCGCGGCGGTGCCAGGCCTCGGTGACCGCGCGGACCACGCGCGGGTCGGTGATGCCGAGGTCGGCGAAGCGGCCGGCGGTGACGATGTGCCCGGCCGCCGCCAGGCACATGCCGTGCAGTTCCTCGACGACCTCCTCCAGCGCCTCGACCTCCGGCAGGGAGAAGACGTAGTAGGCGCTCTCGTCCCAGTAGGGGCGCAGGGTGCCGTCGGGGTAGCGGGTCAGGGGGTAGACGCAGCCCTGTTCCTCGACGGTCCGCTGCCAGCCGGGGCGGGGCTCGGTGGTGCGGCGTTCCATGGGCCGGCCTCAGCCTCCGCCGCTGCCCGAGCCGGAGCAGCCGAAGCCGCCGCGGTCGACGGCCTCGTCGCGGCTGAAGGTGCCGTAGTCGGCCCAGCCGTTGCTGACGTCGGCGTCGTAGTACCAGTCGGCGTCGTCGACGCCCTTGGCGCCCTTCTTCTTGCCGCCCTTGCCGTACGAGCCGCCGGTGGAGCCGGACTTGCAGTTCTTGTCGGCCACGACCTTGTAGCCGTAGATGTAGTCGTAGCTGTCGCGGTCCACGCAGCGGCGGTCGGGGTCCGATCCGCACGCGCTCAGGGCCGCCGCGAGCACTCCCATGCCGCCGAGCACCACGGTGCTCGACCGCAGCCGTCGCCGGGTCTCCGCCATGTCCGTCTCTCCCCCGTTGTCCGCTTCCAGTACGACAGTTGGACCGATCGAGTGTACGGCCGTCGCCGGGGGACTCTACGGCAGCGCCCGGCACAGCGCGTCCAGGGCCCCTGCCCAGGCGTGGTCCGGCGGGGTGCCGTAGCCGACGACGAGGGCGTCGAGCGGGGCGACGTCCGCGTCGGGGTGGCGGAAGGCGGACAGGCCGTGGACGGCGAGTCCGTGCCAGGCGGCGGAGCGGACGGTCTGCTGCTCGGTGCCGGGCGGCAGCCGGAGCACGGCGTGCAGGCCGGCGGCGATACCGGTGACGCGGACGCCGGGGGCGCGTTCGGCCAGCGCGGCCACCAGGGCGTCGCGGCGGCGCCGGTAGCGCAGGCGGGCGGCGCGGACGTGGCGGTCGTAGTCGCCGGAGGCGAGGAACTCCGCGAGGGTCAGCTGGTCCAGGACGCCGGGGGTGCGGCCCGCCATGGCGTCCATGGCGTCCTCGACGAGCGCGGGCGGCAGCACCAGCCAGCCCAGGCGCAGGGCCGGGGCGAGGGACTTGCTGGCGGTGCCGAGGTAGACGACGCGGTCGGGGTCGAGGCCCTGGAGTGCGCCGACGGGCTGGCGATCGTAGCGGAACTCGCCGTCGTAGTCGTCCTCCAGGACCAGTCCGCCGGTGCGGCGGGCGCGGTCGATCAGGGCGGTGCGGCGTTCGGGGAGCAGGGGCAGGCCCATCGGGAACTGGTGGGAGGGGGTGAGGAGGACGGCCCCGGCGGCGTCCGTGCCCGCGTCCGGGGCGCCGTCCGGGTCCTCGTCGGGCGGGTCCTCGTCGGGCGGCCGGGTGCCGCGGTCGTCGAAGGGCAGCGGCGGTGTGGCGAGGCCCGCGCGGGTGAGCAGGCCGCGGTGGTGGGGCAGGCCGTAGGACTCGACCGACACGGAGCGGGTGCCCCGGTGGCGCAGCAGGTCGGCGAGGACGCCGAGGCCGCCGAGGAAACCGGCGACGACCACGATGCGGTCGGGGTCGGCGTGCACGCCGCGGGCGCGGGAGAGGTAGCCGGCGAGCGCGGTGCGCAGGACGGCGTGGCCGCGCGGGTCGCCGTAGCCGAGGGCGCGGTCGGGGGCGGCGGCCAGGGCGCGGCGGGCGGCGCGCAGCCACTGGGTGCGGGGGAACGAGGCGAGTTCGGGGGTGCCGGGGATCAGGTCGTAGGCGGGGCGGGCCGGTTCCCGGCGGTGGGGAGCGGGGTGGTGGTCGGGGGTGGCGGGAGTGCGGTCGGCGACGCGGGTGCCGGAGCCCTGGCGGGCGGCGAGCCAGCCCTCGGCGACGAGGTCGGCGTAGACCTCGGCGACGGTGTTGCGGGCCACGCCGAGGTCGGCGGCGAGGGAGCGGGAGGAGGGCAGCCGGGTGCCGGGGGCCAGCCGGCCGCCGCGGACCGCTTCGCGCAGTGCGTCGGTGAGGCCCCGGCGCAGTCCGGGACCGGACCGGTCGAGGTGCAGGTCCACGCCGAAAGTGGCCCATGGTTTCGCCATGGGAATGGACCATACCCGTGGGCTGCCTCGCCTCTAGTCTCGACGGCATGACGACGACGAACGAGAACACCGCCACCGATTCCTTCGCCCCCGAGGAGCCCGCCCGGCTGGAGTGGGCCAAGCACGCGCCCGAGGTCTGGAAGGCGATGCTGGGCCTGGAGAAGGCGGCGGGCCGGGGCCTGGACCCGAAGCTCAAGGAACTGGTGAAGATCCGCGCCTCCCAGCTCAACCACTGCGCCTTCTGCCTGGACATGCACACCAAGGACGCCCTCGCGGCCGGCGAGAGCGTGGAGCGGATCGTGCAGCTGGCCGCGTGGGAGGAGTCGCGGCACTTCTACACGGAGAAGGAGATCGCGGCGATCGAGCTGACCGAGGCGGTCACCGTGCTGACGGACGGCTTCGTCCCCGACGCCGTGTACGAGAGGGCCGCCAAGCTCTTCGACGAGAGCGAGCTGGCCCACCTGATCGCCGCGATCACGGTGATCAACGCCTGGAACCGCTTCGGTGTGACGTGCCGGCTGACGCCGGGCCACTACACGCCGGGGCAGCACGGATGACGGGCCCCGCGACGACGGACGCGATGAGCGGGGTGGACCGTTTCCGGGCCCTGCACCACGGCCGCGCGCCCGGTGACCCCCTCGTCCTGCCCGGCCCGTGGGACGCGGTGAGCGCCCGCGTCTTCGCGGACGCCGGGTTCCCGGCGCTCGCGACGCCCAGCGCGGGCGTGGCGGCGTCCCTCGGGTACGAGGACGGGGCGACCCCGGCCGACGAGATGTTCGCGGCGGTCGCGCGGATCGCGCGGTCCGTGGACGTGCCCGTGTCGGCGGACGTCGAGGACGGGTACGGGCTGGCGCCGAGGGAGCTGGTCGAGCGGCTGCTGGAGGCCGGCGCGGTGGGCTGCAACGTGGAGGACTCCACGGGCGGGGTGCTCAAGGACCCGCGGGAGCACGCCCAGTGGCTGGGCGAGGTGCGGGCGGCGGCCGGGGACCGGCTCTTCCTCAACGCCCGGATCGACACGTTCATCAGGGGCGTCGACGACCCGGACGCGGCGGTCGGACGGGCCGCGCTGTACGTCGCGGCGGGCGCCGACTGCGTGTATCCGATCGGCGCCCCCGACGGCGTACTGCCGCTGCTGCGGTCCGGCATCCAGGGGCCGGTGAACGTCGGCGGGCGGCCCGGGGCGGGCCCCGCGTCCGCCGAGCTGAGGAGGCTCGGCGAACTCGGGGCCACCCGGATCACGTTCGGGCCGGGCCTCCAGCGGCGCGCGGAGGGCGCGCTGCGGGAGATCGCGGCACAACTGGCGGGGTGAGGGTCAGGGCAGCCACTTCTTCCAGACGGACTCGTGGCTGTCCACCCACTTCTTCGCGGCCTCCTCGGGCCGCAGCTTCTGCTCGGCGATCATCAGGGAGACCTGGTTCTGGTCCTCGGTCGTCCACTTGAAGTTCTTCAGGAACTCCGCCGCGTCCCCGCCGTTCTCCGCGAAGTCCGCGTTGAGGTACTTCTGTAGCTCGGTGACCGGGTAGGCGCAGTCGACCTTCGCCGGGTCGGCGTCGCAGCCCTCCTCGTACGGCGGCAGCTCCACCTCCGTCATCGGGACCTTCTCGAACAGCCACTGGGGGGTGTACCAGTAGGTCAGGAAGGGCTTCTTCTCCTTGGCGAACTGCTGGATCTGGGTGATCTGGGCGGCCTCGGAGCCGGCGAAGACGACCTTGTAGTCCAGGTCCAGGTTCTTGACCAGGGCCTTGTCGTTGGTGACGTAGGACGGGGAGCCGTCCATCAACTGGCCCTTGTCGCCGCTCTCCGCGGTACGCATCTGCTCGGCGTACTTGTCGAGGTTCTTCCAGTCCGTGACGTCCGGGTGCTTCTTCGCGAAGTACGTCGGCACGAACCAGCCGATGTGGCCGGTGACGCCGAGGTCGCCGCCGGGGGCGATGGTCTTCTTGTCCTCGACGTAGCGCTGTTCCTGCTCGGGGTGGCCCCAGTCCTCCAGGATGGCGTCGACCCGGCCCTGGCTGAGCGCGTCCCACGCGGGGACCTCGTCGACCTGGACGGTGTCGACGCGGTAGTCGAGCTCGTGCTCCAGCAGGTACTGGGCGACGGCCACGTTGGCCTGGGCGCCGACCCAGGACTGCACGGACAGGGTGACGGTCCTGGCGCCCTGGGCGTTCGCGAACGGGGACGCCTGCTTGGTCATGTCGGCGGCGCCGCAGCCGGTGAGCAGCGTCAGCGCGGCCACTCCGGCGACGGCGGAGGTCGTACGTATACGCGGTCGCATGTCAGGCCCCCATCCTCGTCGTACGGCGTTCGGTGGGCTGGGTGACCCGGTCGAGCATCAGGCCGAGGCAGACGATCGCCGCGCCGGCCACCAGACCGGTCGCCAGGTCGCCCTGCGCGAGGCCGAAGACGACCTGGTAGCCGAGGGCGCCGCCGCCGACCAGGCCGCCGATGATGACGACGGCGAGGACCAGGATGACGCCCTGGTTGACGGCGAGCAGCAGGGCCGGGCGGGCCAGCGGGAGCTGGACCTGGCGGAGCTGCTGGCCGCTGGTGGCGCCGAGCGAGCGGGCCGACTCCATGGCGGCCGGGTCCACCTGGCGCAGGCCCTGGGCGGTGATGCGGACGACGGCCGGGAGGGCGTAGACGACCGCGGCGGCCACGGCGGGCGCCCGGCCGACCCCGAAGAGGGCGACGACCGGGATCAGGTACACGAACTGCGGCATCGTCTGGAAGACGTCCAGGACGGGCCGCAGCGCGCGCTCGACACGGTCGCTGCGGGCGGCGGCGACACCGGTCGCGAAGCCGATGACCAGGGTGACGGCGACGGCCGCGAGAACCTGCGAGAGCGTGTCCAGGGACGGGTTCCACACACCGAGCACGCCGATCGCCGCCATGGCGAGGACGGCGGTGAGCGCGGTGCGCCAGGTGCCGATCAGCCAGGCCAGTGCGGCGACGATCAGGAGCACGGACCACCAGGGCAGCCACTGGAGGCCGTCCCGCAGCGGATTGAGGACCCAGTTGGTGAAGTGCGCGGCCCAGTCGGCGGTGCCGCCGACGACGGGGACGCCGGAGTACAGGTGGGCGGTCATCCAGTCGACGGCCCGGTTGACGGGCTCGGCGATGTTCAGCTCCCAGCCGTCGGGCCACTCCAGGAACCCGGCGAGACGCCCGGCGACCGCGACGGCCGCCGCGGCGGCCAGGGCGTACAGCCCGGTCAGCGGGGACTTCCCGGCCTCCCCCAGCCGCTCCCCCGCCGCGCCGGTCACGCGGTCCAGGACGACGGCGAGCAGCACGATCGGGATGCCGGCCGCGAGGGCCGCGCCGACGTCGACCGAGGCGAGGGCCTGGTAGACGCGGTCGCCGAGGCCGCCGGCGCCGATGACGGAGGCGATGACGGCCATGGAGAGCGCCATCATGATCGTCTGGTTGACGCCGAGCAGGAGTTCCTTGCGGGCCAGCGGAATGCGGGCGGTCAGCAGGCGCTGGCGGCTCGTGGTGCCGAGGGACTCGACGGCTTCGAGGACCTCCTTGTCGGCGCCGCGCAGACCGAGGGCGGTGAGGCGGGCCATCGGCGGGGCGGCGTAGACGACGGTGGCCAGGACGGCGGCGGGGACGCCGATGCCGAAGACCAGGACGACGGGGAGGAGGTAGGCGAAGGCGGGGAGCACCTGCATGGTGTCGAGCACCGGGCGCAGGACCCGGTCCATGCGGTCGGAGAGGCCGGCGGCCAGGCCCAGCAGGGCGCCCACGGCGACCGACGCGAGGACGGCCACGACCATGAGCGCGAGGGTCTGCATGGTCGGCACCCACATGCCGAGCAGGCCGCAGGCCAGGAACGCGGCCGCGGTGCCGACGGCCAGCTTCACGCCGGCCACGCGCCATGCGACCAGGGCGCCGATCGCGGTGACCCCGGCCCAGCCGACGGCGAGGAGGGCGAGGTACACGGCGCGTACGGCGATGACGACGACGTTGCTGACGTGGCCGAAGAAGTAGAGGAACAGCGGGTGGCTGTCGCGGTTGTCGATGATCCAGTCGCTGGCCTTGCCGAGGGGTTCGGACACGTCGACGGTGAGGGCGCTCGGCCAGGTGGTGCCGCCCCACTGGATGACGGCGAGGGGGACGAGGACCGCGGCGGCGATCGCGAGGGTGAGGAGCTTGCGGGCGGCGGGGTGGGTGAGGATGCCCGGCGGGGCGGGCTTCCGGGCCGGGGCGGTGATCGTCGCCATCAGACCGCCTCCTTGGGCAGCTCCGCCTCCTCAGGGAGGACGGCCGCCTCCTCGGGGCGTTCCTCGGGTCCGGCCGTGCCGGCGACGACACCGAGCAGCGCGGTCGCGTCGACCACGCCCAGGCAGCGGCCGTCGTCCATGACGCGGGCGGGCGAACCGGCGCGGGCGACGGCCTCGATGGCCTCGGAGACGGTGGCCTCGGGCCGGATCGCCGGGCCCGTGCCCGCCTCGTCGGCTGAGGTCGCCGGACGCATCGCCGTACGGACCGTCAGCACCTGCTCGCGCGGCACGTCGCGGACGAACTCGCGGACGTAGTCGTCGGCGGGCGAGCCGACGATCTCCTCCGGCGTGCCGAGCTGCACCACGCGGCCGTCCCGCATCAGGGCGATGCGGTCGCCGAGCTTGAGGGCTTCCTGGAGGTCGTGGGTGATGAAGACCATCGTGCGGCCCTCCTCGCGGTGCAGCCGGACGACCTCCTCCTGCATGTCCCGCCGGATCAGCGGGTCGAGCGCGCTGAACGGCTCGTCGAAGAGCAGGACCTCGGGGTCGACGGCGAGGGCGCGGGCCAGACCGACGCGCTGGCGCTGGCCGCCGGAGAGCTGGCCGGGGCGGCGGTGCTCCAGGCCCTCCAGGCCGACCTTGGCGACGACGGCGGCGGCCCGTTCGCGGCGCTCGGCGCGGCCCATCCCCTGGACCTCCAGGCCGTAGGCGACGTTGTCGAGGACCGTGCGGTGCGGGAGCAGGCCGAAGTGCTGGAAGACCATCGCGGCGCGGTGGCGGCGCAGTTCGCGCAGCCGGGACTTGTCCATCGCGCGGACGTCCTCGCCGTCGATGGCGATGGTCCCGGCCGTCGGCTCGATGAGCCGGGTCAGGCAGCGTACGAGGGTGGACTTGCCGGAGCCGGACAGGCCCATGACGACGAAGACCTCGCCCTTGCGCACGTCGAAGGAGACGTCCGCGACGGCGGCGGTGCAGCCGGTGCGCGAGCGCAGCTCGGCCGGGCTCAGGGCGGTCAGTTCGGGGTCGGCGGGGATCTTGGCGGCCTTCGGGCCGAAGACCTTCCACAGGCCGTCCACGGAGAAGACCGGGGGACGCTCGGCCACGCCGGTGTCAGTGGGGGTGTCGGTGTCGTCGATGGTCTTGCTCATCGGGCGTCACCGCCGATCAGCTCGACGGCGCGCTCCCCGACCATGAGGACGCCGATCATCGGGTTCACGGCGGGCATCGTCGGGAAGACGGAGGCGTCGGCGATGCGGATGCCCTGAAGGCCGCGGATGCGCAGCTCGGGGTCGACGACGGCCCTCTCGTCGGTGGCGGCGCCCATCCTGCAGGTGCCCGCCGGGTGGTAGACGGTGTGGGCGACCTTGCGGGCGTACTCGCTCAGCTCCTCGTCGCCGGTGACGTCCGGGCCGGGGCAGACCTCGCGCTTGAGCCAGCCGGCCAGCGGCTCGGACTTGGCGATCTCCCGGGCGATCTTGATCCCGTCGACGAGGGTGCGGCCGTCGTAGTCGTCCTCGTCGGTGAAGTAGCGGAAGTCCAGGGCGGGCTTCACGGACGGGTCGGCGCTGGTGAGGTAGAGGCGGCCGCGGGACCTCGGCTTGGGGATGTTCGGGGTCATGGAGACGCCGAACTCGGGGCGCTCGTAGCCCAGTCGCTCCGGGTTGTCCGTGAACGGGATCTGGTAGAAGTGGAACATCAGGTCGGGGCCCGCGTGTTCGGGGTCGCGACGCACGAACAGACCGGCGTCGGAGTCCATCGCGGAGTTGTCCGGGATGGGGCCGTTGGTCTCCCACACGATCACCGACTCGGGGTGGTCGAGCAGGTTCTCGCCGACGCCGGGCAGGTCGAGCGCCACGGGTATGCCGAGGGCCTCCAGCTGGTCCTTGGGCCCGATGCCCGAGTGCATCAGCAGGCGCGGGGAGTCGACGGCGCCGGCGGACAGGACGACCTCGTTGCGTGCCTTGACGAGGATCTCCTCGCCGTCCTTGGTGCGGACGTGGACGCCCTCGGCGCGGGCGCCGTCGAGCTGGAGCTTGTACGCCCAGGTCTCCAGCATGAGCGTGAGGTTGGGGCGCTCGTCCATCACCGGGTGGAGGTACGCCACCGACGCCGACGAACGCTTGTTGTTCTCGGGGTGGTAGGCGAGGTCGAAGAAGCCGACGCCGTCGTTGAACGGCTTCTTGTTGAAGCCCTCGATCCGGGGGACCTGAAGCGTCTTCTGCGCGGAGTCGACGAAGTCGCGGGCGATGGCGTTCCGGTCCTTCTCGTCGACCGGGACGATGTTGTTCTTCAGCCGGGCGAAGTACGCCTCCATCTGGACCGCGCCCCAGCCCTTGGCGCCGGCGGCCTCCCACTCGTCCCAGTCGGACGGCAGCGGCTTGAAGGCGATGAGGGTGTTGTGCGAGGAGCAGCCGCCGAGGACGCGGGCGCGGCTGTGCCGGATGTGCGAGTTGCCGCGCGGCTGCTCGGTGGTGGGGTAGTCGTAGTCCAGCTCGCCGCCGAGCAGGCCCATCCAACGGCGCAGGGTCAGCACGTCGTCGCGGCCGACGTCACTGGGGCCGCCCTCGATGACGGCGACGGTGACGTCCGGGTTCTCGGTGAGGCGGGAGGCGATGACGGAGCCTGCCGTGCCGCCGCCGATGACGACGTAGTCGTATTCGTGTGTGGTCTCGGACATGGGGGTACTCCAGTGGGGCGAGCGGATGTTTCGGGGGCGTACGGAAACGGGAGTGTCAGCCGGTGAACCAGCGGACGGGCCGCGGTGCGAGGTTCTGGTAAACGTGCTTGCTCTCGCGGTACTCGGCAAGGCCCGCGGGGCCGAGTTCGCGGCCGACGCCGCTCTTGCCGAAGCCGCCCCACTCCGCCTGCGGCAGGTAGGGGTGGAAGTCGTTGATCCAGACGGTGCCGTGGCGCAGCCGGCCGGCGACCCGGCGGGCGCGGCCCGCGTCGGCGGTCCACACGGCGCCCGCGAGACCGTACTCGGTGTCGTTGGCGAGGGCGACGGCCTCGTCCTCGGTGCGGAAGGTCTCGACGGTGAGGACCGGCCCGAAGACCTCCTCCCGCACGACCCGCATCTCGCGGTGGCACTGGTCGAGGACGGTCGGCTCGTAGAAGTAGCCCGTCTCCGGCCGCTGGGGGGACGGCTCGGGACGCTTGCCGCCGCAGCGCAGCACCGCACCCTCGGCGAGCGCGGAGGCGACGTAGTCCTCGGTCTTGGCGCGCTGCTGCTCGGAGACGAGCGGGCCGCACTCGATGCCGTCCTCGGTGCCGCGGCCGAGGCGGATCCTGGCGGCGCGGCGGGCGAGTTCGGCGACGAAGCGCTCGCGGACCGACTCCTCGATGATCAGGCGCCCGCCGGCGGAGCAGACCTGGCCGCTGTGGATGAAGGCGGCGTTGAGGGCCTGGTCGACGGCGGTGTCGAAGCCCTCTTCGGTTTCGCAGGCGTCGGCGAAGACGACGTTGGGGTTCTTGCCGCCGAGTTCGAGTGCGACCTTCTTGACGGTGACGGCGGCGGCCTGGGCGACCTTGGTGCCGCTGACCAGGCCGCCGGTGAAGGAGACCAGGTCGACGTCGGGGTGCTCGGCGAGCCGGGCGCCGACGGTGTGGCCAGGGCCGGTGACGATGTTCGCGACGCCGGTGGGGAGGCCGGCCTCGGCCAGCAGGTCGATCAGGGCGATCGTGGTCATGGGCGTGATCTCGCTGGGCTTGATCACGAAGGTGTTGCCGGCGGCGAGGGCGGGGGCGATCTTCCAGCTGGCCTGGAGGAGGGGGTAGTTCCAGGGGGTGATCATCGCGCACACGCCGACCGGCTCGTGCACGACGACGCTGTGGATGTCGGGCGAGCCCGCGTCGACGACCCGGCCGGGCGCCTCACCGGCGACGAGGTCCGCGAAGTAGCGGAAGGCGTCGGCGACGCAGTCGATGTCGACCCGGCCCTCCTCGACGGTCTTGCCCGCGTCGCGGCTCTCCAGCAGGCCGAGCTTCTCGCGGTCGCGCACGAGGAGGTCGGCGACGCGGCGCAGCAGGGCGGCGCGTTCGGCGACCGGGGTGTGCGGCCACTCGCCCGCGTCGAAGGCGCGCCGGGCGGCGGCCACCGCGAGGTCGGTGTCCTTCTCGTCGCCCTCCGCGACCACGGCGAAGGGCCGGGCGTCCGCGGGGTCGAGGATCTCGCGCGTTCCCCCCGAGACGGCCGCCCGCCACTCGCCCCCGGCGTGGATGGTGCCACGCGCCCGCAGTTCCGTACTGTCCGCCATGATCGTCATTGCCTTTCGTTCCCTGTTCCGTGCCCGTGAGTCACGCAGGTGTCATCCACGGGACCGGGTGCTCATGCCCTTGGCGCCCGGATGCATGCGGTTCCGGGGACGGAAGTGCGACGAGTCACGGAACAAAGGGACGAAGGGGCGCGAATCACCCCCTGTGTGCGGGGGTGGTCACAGGGAGTCCGTGCCGGTGCCGCAGGCCGTGTGCGGCGGACAGAAGTGGCCGAGGGCCGTGCGCAGCAGCTCCCGCTCGTCCTCGCGGCCGTCCGCGTCGGCTCCGTAGGCGGCGATCGCGTACACCTCGCCGTCGGCGGCCACGAAGCGCTCGTCCACGACGTGCCAGGTGCCGACGTCGGGCTCGCCCCTGACGGAATCGACGAGGTACTCCAGCCGGGAGCCGGTGAAGTCGCCGTCGTCCAGGGTCTCCAGGGAGATCTTCCGGAAACCCTCGGCCTTGGGGGTGCCGTCGGAGAGGAACAGCTCGAACGACGCCTCTGGCGAGGCTTCCTCCACCTGGTACACCTGCAGCCGCCGCTCACCGTCCGAGCTGCGGTAGTTGACCACGTCGATGCCGTACTTCGAGGGCACCGTCTCGCGCACCCAGCCCACGGGCCGGGCGACGGTGAAGCCCTCCGGGTCGGCGTGCAGCTCGTAGTCGGCGGGCAGCCCGGGGGCCGTGGCGGACGGTGTCGCGGGCGCCTCGGCGGACGCCTCCGGCTCATCGGTCCGCAGCGCCGAGGGCTCGGGGGTCGAGTGGCCGGCGGAGGCTGACGTGCCCGCCGGGCCCGCCGCGTGGCCGCCGCGGTCGTCCGTGCCGTCGTCCCCCGGGACCACCAGCGTCAGCACGAGGGCCGCCACGGCACCGGCCGCGCCGGCCCCGCCCAGCACGGACCACACGAGCCGGCGGCTGGGCCTGCCGGTGCGGGCGGGAGGCGGCACCGGCGGGTGACCGGGCTGCGGCCAGGCGCCGGTGCGGGGCGGCTCGGACGCGGACCAGGCGCCGGTGCGGGGCGGCTCGGGCGCGGACCAGGCGCCGTGGGTGGGTGGCGGCACCGGCGCCGAGGCGCCGGCCGGGTGGCCGGCGTGCTCACCGGCCGGCGCCTCGGGAGCCGCCGCCGGCCGGGGCGGTGGCGGGGTCGCCGCCGGCCGGGGCGGTGGCGGCGGGGTGACCGGTGCGGTGCCGCCCGCCGTGTCCTCCCAGCGCTGGGTCGTCTCGTTCCAGTACCGCTGCTGTCCCCCGTTCATCGGTTCACATCCCCAGCAGCCCGGCCACCGTCCCGAAGGACGCGAACAGCGACAGGACGGTCTGCGAGTCCTCGAGGAGCGCCCGCAGGCGCGCAAGGCGTCCCTCGGGGACCGCGCCGGTACGGGTGATCTCCTCTTCGGTGTCCGCGAGGGCGGTGTCGACCTGGTCGGTCTGCTCGGTGCGCTGGATCCGCGCCAGGTCGGCGCGCAGCTCGCGCACGGCTCTCAGCAGTTCCTCGGCGGCCTGGTCGCGGGCGGCCGTGGCGCCGTAGTGACTGGTCACGTTCGCGTTGTCGCCCACGGCGAACGTGGCTCCCTGAGCGTTGCCGATGTGGACGTTCGGCTCATTTTGCGTCATTGCTGCCGGATCCCTTCTGCGGCGCGGGGCCGCCGGACTTGGACGAGACGTGGGACTTGTCGCCGACGGCGAAGGTCGCCCCTTCGGCGTTGCCGATGTAGGTGCTGCCGTTGCTGAGGTTCACGATCTTCTGCACGAACTCGCCGGTCTCGTAGCCGGCGTCGCCCAGGGCCAGCCGCACGCCGTGCCCCACCCGGTCCTGGATGCTCCTGAGGTAGCGGCTGACGTCCATCTCCTGGAAGGTGGACCCGGCGGGCTCCGCGGCCAGCTCCCGCACGGACACGGCGGGGCCCGCGGGCAGCGCACCCGTGTGCCCGCCGGTCAGCAGCCGCCACCCGTACACCAGGCCCCGGCCGAGCGTGACCAGGGAGCGGCCCACGGAGCCGGGCACCAGGACGGCCGCCCCGGCCGCCTTGCCCAGCACGTTGTTGTTGCGGAAGCGGTGGGAGGCCCGGTCGGCGTCCTTGAAGTCGCCGCGCACCGGGGTCAGCACGTGCGGCGCGATCTCCAGCATGAGCATGCGGCCCTGGGTGTGCAGGCGCACGAAGACGGTGACGACCAGCTCCTCCTCCCAGCCGCCGACCCGGATCCGCAGGAAGTGCCGCCGCTTCTCGGCGCCCTCCTCCACGGCACTCGCCCGGTGCTGCTCGAACATCTCCCAGCCGTACGGGGCGTGCTCGCGGTTCAGCAGTCCCTCCACCGGGAGGAACACGCACTCGTCGATCTCCAGCCGGCGCAGCCGGTCGCGTACTCCGGCGCCCGCGTACTCCGAGGGCAGGCGCAGCTGCTCGATCAGGGGCCGGACGCGGTCCAGGATCGCCCGGTTGCTGAGCGGCTGCTGCCGCTTCTCGTCGTCCGGCCTGAGTTCCACGGCCAGGACCCAGGTGTCGTACGCCGCTCCCGCTCCGCAGAACGGATGCCTCTCGTTGTACATGACCAGCGGCGCGTGCTGTTCCAGCCGGATGCGCCGCATCAGCCGCTGAAACCGTGCGCCTTCTGCCTTCTCCGCCGGGTCGCCGGCGGCGTCCGGGAAGCGTTCCGGGGAGAGTTCGGCGGCGAGCGCGCGGGCGAGCTGGCTGCGCTGCCCGGCCACACACATCCCGATGAGCACCAGGACGGCGATCCCGAACCAGGCCTGCCACACCTCGACCAGGCCGCCGCCCTGCCCCCCGGACGGGACCAGGTCGGTGACGTCCTGCCAGTCGAAGCTGTCGGAGCCGTAGTAGCCGTCCGGCGATCCGAACGAGGAGTCGTTGTCCGAGCCGCCACCGAACGCGAAGGCGACCAGGAAGAACAGGAAGAAGGCGAACTGCAGGCGCCCCCACCAGCGGGCCACGAAGGCCAGGAGCAGCCGGTACAGCGGCGGCCGTTCGGCGCGGCCCCTGATCCAGGGGGCCACGGCGAGCAGCACGCTGGGCCACAGGGCCACGGCGAGCAGCCAGCCGCTGAGCGGCAGCCCCACCACCCACAGCCCGACGACCGCCGCGGACCACAGCAGCTCCTGCCGTCGGGCGCGCAGGGCGTGCGCGAGGACCCGGGCCGCGTCGAAGCCGAGCGACGGCGCCACGATCCGCTGCTCGTCGAGGTACAGCTCGTCGATGACCCGGTCCCGGTAACCGGGGTCCAGGTAGGTGCCCGCGCACAGCAGCCGGGTGGCTTCGCTGGCGTACGGCGGGGCGGGCGGGGGCTCCGACGGAGTCCCCGGGTTGTTCTGCGGTGGTTGCTGCGGCACGTAGGCGGTGCTCACGCCGATCCCCCGATGCGCGTGAAGTCCGTCGGTGACGGATGACTTGACGGGGCATCAGCATAGGGGAGCGGTGGAGCCGGCGGGTCCGGAACGCCGACCGCGTGCTGGCCGAAACAGCCCGGTCCCCGGTTCCGCGAGGGCGGAGCCGGGGACCGGTGCTGTGCCGTGCGTGGCTCAGATGAGGCCGAGGGCGCGGACCGCCTCGCGCTCCTCCGACAGCTCCTTGACGGAGGCGTCGATGCGGGCGCGGGAGAAGTCGTTGATCTCCAGGCCCTGGACGATCTCGTACTTGCCGTCCTTGCAGGTGACCGGGAAGGAGGAGATCAGGCCCTCGGGGACGCCGTAGGAGCCGTCCGACGGGATGCCCATGGAGGCCCAGTCGCCGTCGGCGGTGCCGTTGACCCAGGTGTGGACGTGGTCGATGGCGGCGTTGGCGGCGGAGGCGGCCGACGAGGCGCCGCGGGCCTCGATGATGGCGGCGCCGCGCTTGGCGACGGTCGGGATGAAGTCGTCGGCCAGCCACTTCTCGTCGTTCACGGTCTCGGCGGCGTTCTTGCCGGCGATCGTGGCGTTGAAGATGTCCGGGTACTGGGTGGCGGAGTGGTTGCCCCAGATGGTCAGGCGCTTGATGTCGGTGACCGACGAGCCCGTCTTCTTCGCGAGCTGGGTCAGCGCGCGGTTGTGGTCCAGGCGGGTCATCGCGGTGAAGCGCTCGGCCGGTACGTCCGGGGCGGCGGCCTGGGCGATCAGGGCGTTGGTGTTGGCCGGGTTGCCGACGACGAGGACCTTGATGTCGTCCGCGGCGTGGTCGTTGATGGCCTTGCCCTGCGGCTTGAAGATGCCTCCGTTGGCCTCCAGGAGGTCACCGCGCTCCATGCCCTTGGTGCGGGGGCGGGCGCCGACGAGGAGGGCGACGTTGGCGCCGTCGAAGGCGACGTTCGGGTCGTCGGTGATCTCGATGCCCTGGAGCAGCGGGAACGCGCAGTCGTCCAGCTCCATCGCGGTGCCCGCGGCGGCGTTGAGCGCCGGGGTGATCTCCAGGAGGCGCAGCTTGACCGGCACGTCCGCGCCGAGCAGCTGGCCGGAGGCGATGCGGAAGAGCAGGGCGTAACCGATCTGGCCGGCCGCGCCGGTGACGGTGACGTTCACGGGAGTGCGAGTCATGGCGTTCTCCGTATGACAGCTGGCGGTGGGGCGTCCCGGCCCCGGGCGTTTGATCGATCTCTTGGCATCAAGAGATCCATCCAGCGGTCAGGCTATCGCGCCCGCGGTGCCCGGCACCTCCGGGTCGGTGTGGCCCGGCCCACAGGGCCACCGTCGGAGCACGTCACGCCCCTCGCGGAGGAACACGCGGGCATGAGGAGGCGGCCGCCTGTCCGGGAGAGGGGGGACTAAGGCGACCGCCGTTCGGGGATACCGTTGCCGGACTCCCGTGGGGGTACTTCTCGCCTGCCCGCCCCCGGGCGGGCCATGCCTGGCGCCGGGGGACTTTCTTCAGGACGGTCCGGTACGGGGCCGGCCCGGGGACGGCGCGCGGTGCGGCCCGTCCCCGGTCGCGCCGGTCACTCCGTGCAGCCCTTCTGGCCCCCGGCCAGCGTCACGCACGCCTTGGCGTCGGCCGCGGACTTCACGGCCACCATCGGGGTGTACGCGACGGTGTCGGTGGCCCCGGTGACCGCGCCCGTCTGGCGGTTCGCCCCGTCCGCGCTCACCTCGACCTCGGCGCCCTGCGTGGCCTGGGTGACACGGGCCCACGCGGCACCGCAGGTCTTGCTGTAACGGACCTCGACGGCGGCCGTGCCGACCGTGGCGGTCGCGGCGGTGGTCACCAGGTCGCCGCCGCAGCCCATGATCTCCGGGTCCTTGCCGGTGCAGGCGTCACCGCTGCACTTCACGCCCGGCGGCAGGGCGGCCTCGGTGGTCGCGGTGGGGGACGGGGAGGGCTTGGCACCCTCGTTCTCGCCCCCGTCCTCGTTCATGACGTAGAAGGCGCCCGCGATCACCACGAGCACGCCGACGACACCCGCGACGAACGAGGTCACCCGCTTGCCGCCGCCCCCGGAGGAGCCGCCCCGGGCCCGGGAGCCGCCGCGCGGAGGCCCGCCGCGCACGTCCGTGCGGCCGTGACCGCCCGGGGCGACGGACGCCTGTGCCGGTGGCGTCGCGGGGCCCGCGGCGTCCCCGCGGTCGGCCCGCGTACCGAGCCTCGCCGTACGGCCGCCGGCCGGTGCCGGACCCCGGTAACCGGCGAGGCCCCACGAATTGCCGTCGTCCGCGCCGCCGGAGGACGGGACGGAGGGCGCGCCCGGTGCGGCACCGCCCCGGGCCGTGCCGAGGGCCGAGTCGGCGCTGTCGGCGGCCGTCGGCTGCGCCGGGACCGACGGCGGCAGCGTGGGCGCCACGCCGGCCGGCCCGGCGACGCCGGGCGTGGCCGTCGCACCGCCGGCGTGGCGGCCGGCACGGCTCCCCCGGCCGCTCCGGCCGGCGCCGCCCGACTTGGCGGCGGGCGTGCCCAGCTCGCCGAGCGCGGCGCGCGCCTGGGAGATCCGGATGGCCTCCATGGTCATGTCGTGCCGCATCTCCGAGCGGCTCCAGGCGCGCTCGGCCAGCTCCCACATGGTGGTGAGGTGCATCGGGTTGGTACCGGTCACCTCGGCCAGGGCCACGATGGCGCCCTTCGGCGCCAGCAGCCGGCCGTTCAGATACCGCTCCCAGGACGTCTTGCTGTAGCCGGTGGCGTCTGCCACCGACGCGATACTCAGGTCGTGGCGGTCGACGAGCCGCCGCAGCTGGCTCGTGAACTCCTTGATCTGCGGATCGAGTTCCTCCGGCAAGGCCTTCCAACGAGGCATTGCTTCCCCCCTCTTACCCCCGGTGACGTGCTGTTCGTTCCCCCGCTTGGTCCTCTCGCGCGGCGTCCCGCGCGAAGTCCCCGTTCTGGCTACCCACAGGGATGCGCCCGGTCAGGATCTCAGTTCCCGGGGTGGGGGCGCACAGGAGCACAGAGGCCGCGAGCATGCACCGTCGCACGCCCAACGATTGGGGACCAGTGTCCCACCGGCTTAGCCGTGCCCGGAACCGAACCCCGTTTTTCCCGGCCCGTGCGGTGGGGCGCGTAGCGGAGTAGCGGAACGGTCACTTCCGTGCCACAGCGCCCTGACAGGCGTTGAACAGGGCCTTCGCCGTGCAGGAGGGTTGGTCCCGGCGGCGGCCCGTCCTCTCACGGGGGTGAGGACGGGCCGCCGTACCCGGCCACCGTAGGGCCTGTCCGGCGGATCAGGTCGCGGGAAAGATACTGCGCCTGATCAGTGCAGGTGAGCGGGGGCTGGTGCGTCCAGCTGCAAGGCGGAGGAGGGAGCCGACGCGACGGAGGTCCCTCCGCGCGAGCGCAGTCGAGCGTGGGGAGTCGGCGACCGGCGGCAACGCCGCAGATGGGCGTGCCAGCCCCCCGTCTGCGGCATGATCCGCCGGACAGGCCCTAGCTGACCGTGAAGTGCAGGATGTCCTGGAGGAACGGGAGCTTCAGCACCGGTTTCGGCTGGACCATCAGCGCCAGCAAGGCGATGGCGAGGCCCAGGACGCCGTAGGTGGCGACGTCCGTGAAGCGCGAGCGCACGGCGAGCATGCCGACGTCGGGCAGCGTCCAGCGGAGCGCGGCGCCGACCAGGAGCGCGGCGCCGACCAGGAACGTGCCCCAGCGGAACACGTCCAGCGCCGTCAGCAGCAGCCCCAGGCCCACCAGCAGCACCACGGTGAGCACCGGCCACTGCCGGGCGGGCGCCGGCGCGTCACCGGCCGCGGCCCGGCCGCCGCCCTCGGGGCGAGCGGTGTCGCGGGTGAAGAGCGGGAATCGCCGGGTCGTCCGGCGCGGCCTGCCCTCGGCGTCGGGCGCGCTGACGGGGTCGCGGACGGTGATGTCGTCCGAGCCGGAAGGGCCGTCGGTGTTCGGGGTCTCCCCGGGCTCGGGCTCGCTCTCCGCGCTCCCCCGGCGCTCCAGGCGTCCCGGGCGCCCCCCATGGGTGTCCTCAGCCGGCACTGCGCTCCGCCGCCTCCACCACGTTCACGAGCAGCTGGGCCCGGGTCATGGGGCCGACGCCGCCGGGGTTCGGGGAGATCCAGGCGGCGACCTCGGCCACGCCGGGGTGGACGTCGCCCACGATCTTGCCCTCGGCGTTGCGGGAGACGCCGACGTCGAGGACGGCGGCGCCCGGCTTGACGTCCTCGGGGCGGACCAGGTGCGGGGAGCCGGCGGCGGCGACGACGATGTCCGCGCGCTTGAGGTGGGCGGACAGGTCCCGGGTGCCGGTGTGGCACTGGGTCACGGTGGCGTTCTCGCTGCGCCGGGTCAGCAGCAGCGGCATCGGCCGGCCGATGGTGACGCCGCGGCCGACGACCACGACCTCGGCGCCCTTGATCTCCACGCCGTAGCGGCGGAGGAGGGTGAGGATGCCGTTGGGGGTGCAGGGCAGCGGGGCGGGCTCGTTCAGGACGAGACGGCCCAGGTTCATCGGGTGCAGGCCGTCCGCGTCCTTGTCCGGGTCCATCAGTTCCAGGATGCGGTTCTCGTCGATGCCCTTGGGCAGCGGCAGCTGGACGATGTAGCCGGTGCAGGCCGGGTCGTCGTTCAGCTCGCGGACGACCGCCTCGATCTCCTCCTGCGTCGCCGTGGCCGGCAGCTCGCGCTGGATGGACGCGATGCCCACCTGGGCGCAGTCGCGGTGCTTGCCGGCGACGTACTTCTGGCTGCCGGGGTCGTCGCCGACCAGGACGGTGCCGAGGCCGGGCGTGACGCCCCTCTCCTTCAGCGCCGCCACGCGGGCGGTCAGTTCGGACTTGATCGCGGCTGCGGTGGCCTTGCCATCGAGAATCTGGGCGGTCATGCCCCCATCCTCGCGGATGACCGGCCCCGGGTTCCAATCCGGTTCCCATCCGGCCGTCGTACGGACGCCGCGGGAGGCGTCCGCCCGCGGGCGGGCGTGCTCGGCGTTGTTGCACTTGCACAACACCTTGCGGCCGGACTGGACAAGTAAGAGATAGGTCAAGAACGATTGGGCAGTAGCACAGTGCCGCGGGGCCGTACCGGGGGGACGAACCGCACGAAGTACCTCCTCCGAGCCGAGCCGCGCGCCGTCCCCGCACGTGACAGCTACGGAGGAAGTCCCGCCATGAGTTTCGGCGACCCGAACAACCCCTACGGTCCGCCGCAGGGCCAGCAGCCGGGCTACGGCAGCCAGCAGCCGCCCCAGGGCCAGCCCGGCTACGGGTACCCCGCGGCCCCGCCGGTCCAGTCCTACGGCCACGCACCGGGCCCCGTGGTCATGCCCGGCACGGTGAAGGCCGCTCGCGTCATGCTGTTCGTGCTCGGCGCCTGCCAGGTCATCGGCGGTGTGCTGATGATCGCGGCCAGTTCCTGGTTCGCCGACTACATCGAGGACGAGGTCAACTCCGACCCCAACATCTCGGCGCAGGACGCGGAGGCCGTCACGAACATCGGCACGGGCCTCATGATCGGGCTCGGCGTGATCTTCCTGGCGTTCGCCTTCTGGGCGATATTCACAGGTGTCAAGTTCGCCACCGGCCGCGGCGGTGCACGCGTCTCGGCGATCGTCTACGGCTCGGTCGTGACACTGGCCAGCGTGATCAACCTGCTGGGCGCCAACGTCTTCGCCCTGATCAGCCTGATCCTCGGCATCCTGATCATCGTCTTCTGCGCGAACAAGAACGGCAGCCACTGGTTCAACCGGCCGCAGTACTGAACAGCGTCCGCCACGGCACACTTCGCGCCAATCACGCCACCGGGCCGTGTCTCACCCGTACGAGGGGAGGCACGGCCCCGGTGCGTCGCCATAGTCTGACGTGGGTAGCCGTCAGGCACGGGGAGACGCACCTTGTACAGCATCATCGTGGTACCTCCGCCGACCACGGAGGACGAACCCGCCCGCACCCAGTACCGGCTCGCACCCGGCGAACGGCTCGTCTTCGGGCGGTCCGTGCCCGAGGGCGGACTGCTGATCGGGCACGACGGAGTGTCCCGCAGAGCCGGTGAGATCACCGCCCACGGCACCTTCTGGACCCTGAGCAACCTCTCCGCCCACCAGACCTACGTGGTGGAGAACCCGGAGGGCGCCGGCGAGCACATCAAGGTCGCGCCGGGCCGGCTGGACGCGCCCGTGCCCTTCGAGTTCTCGCGGATCGTGCTGCCCGCGGCCGGCGACCTGCTGCCGCTGGAGGTCTGGGCGCCGCGCCACGACTACCTGCGCGCCGCGGAAGACACCGACGGCGAACCGGTCGGCACCGACGGCGAACCGACCGCCCCCGCCTTCTCCGTCGACCGCACCAAGCGCTACTTCGCGGTGCTGGCCGCCCTGTGCGAGCCGCGGCTGCGCGGGGCGCCGCACGCGCCGCTGCCGACCGTCGAGCAGGTCGTCGAGCGGCTGCGGCCGCTCTGGCCGGCCGCCTCGCGCACGTCCGTGCAGTGGAACATCGACTACCTGGCGGTGAAGCTGCGGCTGAAGCCGGGCCCGGAGGCGGCGGAGGCGGGCGCACGGCTCAACGGCAAGAAGGAGTCCCTGGTGGCCATGGCGCTCCGCTTCGACCTGGTCCGGGAGGACGACCTCGCCGTCCTGACCGCGCCCCCGCGCCGGGTGCCCCGGTGACCGAGGCGTACGCCGTCCCGGTGCCGAAGGGCTACCGGGTCGGCGACTGGGAGGTGCGGGCGCCGATCGCGACGGGCGCCTTCGGCAGCGTGTACGAGGCCCGCCGGGTCGGCGACGACCGGGCCGGCCTGCCGCGCACGGCCGCCCTGAAGTTCCTGCCCACCGGCACGGGCACGCCCCGCCAGCTGACCCACCTGCGGGAACTGGTGGAGCGGGAGGTCGAGTTGCACCGCAGGCTGCGGCGGCCCCGGCTGGTGCGGATGTACGAGACCCTCGTCGTCGACGACCCGGCCCGACCCGGGCTCGACGGCGCCACCGTCCTCGTACTGGAGAAGGCCGAGGGCTCCCTGTCCGCGCTGCTGTCCGCCGCGCCCCGCCCGGCCGGCGCGGCCGCGCTGGTCGCCGGGATCTGCGAGGGCCTGCACCAGCTGCACCGTGCCGGATGGGTGCACGGAGACCTGAAACCGGCCAACGTGCTGCTGATGAAGGACGGTTCGGTCCGCCTCGCCGACTTCAACATGGCCGCCGAACTGGAGGGCACCCACGCCTACACGCCCGCCTTCTCCACCCCGGACTACACCCCGCCGGAACTGCTCTGGTCGGAGATCGGCGAACGCGGCCGGCGCATCCGCCCCTCCGCCGACGTGTGGGCCTTCGGCGTCCTCGCCCACCTCGTGCTCACCGGCTCCTTCCCGCTGCCCGGCGGCACCCCGGCCGCCCGCCGGGACGCCGCGGCCGCGTACGCGCGCGGCACGGAGGAACTGCGCCTGTCGCCCGAGCTGCCCGAGGCGTGGCGGGAAGTCGTGCGCGCCTGCCTGACCCGGACGCACGCCGAACGCATCGGCACGGACGCCCTGGCACGGCGGGTGGCGGCGGCCGCCGGGACCGGCACCGTCACCGGCACCGTCCGGTCCTTCCTCCCGCGCCGGGCCCGCTCCCGGCGGGCGGTCCTCGCCGCGGCGGCCGCCACCGCGACCGTCGCCGCGCTGGGCTACGGCATCACCGTCCTCGTCGACGGCGACGACGGCGGCGGCCCCGGCCAGGGCGTCCCGGGCGCCGGCGGCAGCGCGACCAACGTCTCCGCCGCCTCCTACGGCGCCGGTGAGCTGCGCACCGACAAGGGCGTGCCGGCGGCCTACCGTCTGCTCATCGTCGAGACGGCCCACGACTGCGATCGCAAGGAGGTCAGTCCGCCCCTGATCGCCGCCATACTGAAGGTGGAGAGCGACTTCGACCCGGACCTCTCCGACCCCGCCAGGGACGAGTACGGCATCGCCCGCTGGACGCCGAAGGTACTGCGCTGGTGGATGAACGAGGACGGCACTCCCGGCGAGAGCGTCCCCGAACCCCCGTTCCCGCCCGCCGAGTCCATCCCGGCGATGGGCCGCTACCTGTGCTGGATCACCCCGCGTCTCGACGCCGGCCTGCCGGGCGACCGCCGGGTGCTGATCGCCGTGGCCTACCGGACGTCGTACGACAAGGTGAACGACGCGGCCGGGGTTCCCCCGAAGTACCGCGACTACGCCGACCGCGTCGCTCACCACCTCAAGGAGTACACCCCGCCGGGGAGGAAGTGACCCTGAGAGTTGTGAGGTACCGCCCGGCGCAGGCCGCGGGCACGGTGTGAGCACACCGCTTCGGCGGTACGACACCGACCGACGTTCATGGGGGACGAAAGTGAACATCTCCAAGCCCGCCGCGCTGCTCCTCGCGGCCTCGGCCCTGGTGGCCGGCTCGACGGTCACGGCCGCCGCCGGCGACGCCCCGGGCGGCACCCGGGTGACCGGCCTCCAGCAGAAGGCGGACCAGGTACTGGCCGACCGGCACAAGCCGCTGCGCGTGTCCGCGGACGCGGTCGAGTACGAGGGCCTCACCGTCACCGACGCGCCCCGGACCCTGGGAGCCCAGGACGCACAGGCCCTGGCCTGCGACTACGGCCACCTGTGCATGCTCGTCAACGGCACCAAGTTCGACTTCTACAAGTGCCAGACGTGGGAACTGTCCAACTGGACGGGCGACGGCCCGTTCACCAACAACCAGACACCGGGCACGGTCGCCAGGTTCTACAACCAGGACCGCAGCGTCCGCTGGACGTCCACGGCGTACGAGGCGGGCACCGCCACCTGGGACCCGATCTGGTACCTGCGCCCCTGCTGACCCGCCCCACCGGAGCCGGCAGGACGACGGCCCCCGGTCCCCTCCGCGGAGGGGACCGGGGGCCGCTTCCGCTCCGCGTTCCACCGACCCGCCGGGCCGTCCGAATGCTTGGGATGCCCTCACCCGCCTCCCCTACGCTGCCCCTTGTTGGACTGGGGAAGGTTGACCCCGAGGGGAATCGGGGGAGGGGGACGACTCCATGTACAGCGTCATCGTCGTGCCGCCGTCGTGCGGCAGTGTGACCGACCAGTTGAGGATCAGCGCGGGTGAGCGCGTCGAGTTCGGCAGGGCCGGATCCGGCGGCGGGCTCACCATCGCCCACGCGGGAGTGCCCCGGGTCGCCGGGGAGATCGCGGCGCACCGGACGTTCTGGCTGCTGAGCAATCTCAGCGAGGACCAGACCTACGTGGTGGAGAACCCGGAGGGCGCCGGCGAACACATCAAGGTCGCTCCGGGCCGCGTGGAGGCGCCCGTGCCGTTCGAACTGGCACGGGTGACCCTGCCCGCCGCGGGCGACCTGCTCACCTTCGACGTGTGGGCGCCGCGGCACGCCTTCCGCAGCGTCGAGCGCGGGGGTCTGGAGGGGACGGGGACCGTACCGGCGTTCGCGCTGGACCGCACCAAACGGTACTTCGCGGTGCTGGCCGCGCTGTGCGAGCGGCGCCTACGCGGTGAGCCCCGCGCCCCGCTGCCCGCCGTCGAGGAGATAGTGGAACGGCTGCGCCCGAGCTGGCCCAAGGTCAGCCGCTCCGCCGTCTACTGGAACATCGACTACCTCGCCGTCAAGCTGCGGCTGCGACCCGGCCCGGAGACGGCCGAGCCGGGCAGGCGCACCCACGGCAAGAAGGAGTCCCTGGCCTCCCTCGCGCTCCGCTTCGACCTGGTCCGCGAGGACGACCTCGTCGTACTCGCCCCGGCCCCGAGCGGAGCGGCACAGTGACCGGGCGGCCGTACGCCGTCCCGGTGCCGAGGGGATACCGGATCGGGCCGTGGGAGGTGCGCGAGCCGCTCGGGTCCGGAGCGTTCGCCACGGTCTACGACGCCACCCGCGACGCCGCCGGCGCGTCGGCCGGACGTACCTCGGACGGTGGCGAGCCGCCGTGCCGGGCGGCGCTGAAGTTCCTGGCCACCGGCACCCGCACCCCGCGCCAGCTGCACCACCTGCGCGACCTGACCGAACGGGAGGTCCAGTTGCTGCGGCGGCTGCGCTCGCCCCGGCTGATCCGCATGTACGACACACTGACGGTCGACGACCCGGACCATCCCGAGCTGGACGGGGCCACCGTCCTGGTGCTGGAGCGGGCCGAGGGCTCCCTGGACGCGGTACTGGCCCGGGACCCGACCCCGGACGCCGGACCGGCCCTGCTGGCCCAGATCTGCGAGGGCCTGCACCAGCTGCACCACGCCGGGTGGGTGCACGGGGACCTGAAACCGGCCAACGTGCTCCTGATGGCGGACGGTTCGGCCCGGCTCGCCGACTTCAACATGGCCGCCGAACTGGAAGGCACGCACGCCTACACCCCCGCCTTCGCCACCCCCGACTACACCCCGCCGGAACTCCTGTGGCCGGAGGTCGACGAGCGCGGGACGCGGATCCGCCCGTCGGCCGACGTCTGGGCCTTCGGTGTGCTCGCGCACGTGGTCCTGACCGGCGAGTTCCCGCTGCCGGGCGGCACCTCGGAGGCACGCTCCGACGCGGCGATGCGCTACGCGCGCGGCCGTGACGGACTGCGCCTGTCCCCCGGGCTCCCCGAGGTCTGGCGGGACATCCTGCGGGACTGTCTGGCCCCCACCCACACCGAACGCACCACCGCCACCGCCGCGCTGCTGCGCCGGGTGGAGGAGGCCGCGGGCACCTCCCGGTCGGCCCGGCTGCCGAGGCTGCGTCCCCGGCGGTGGCGGCGCCCGGCCCTGACGGCGGCACTGGCGGCGGCGACGATCGGCGCGGCGAGCCTCGCGTACACCACTCCGTGGGAATCGGCCCCGGCCGCCGCCGCGCCACCCACCTGCGAGAAGCCCGCGGTCTACGAGGACGCCACCCACGGCGGCGGCTACACGGCCGGCCACAGCGGCACCTGGGACTTCACCATCAAGCGGGGCGACGGAGGAAGTCAGGTGAGGGAGCTGCAGTGCCTGCTCAAGCACCTGCACGGCATCGAGGAGGTCGGCGCGGTGGACGGCGACTTCGGCCCGATGACCCACGGAGCGGTCGTCATCTTCCAGCAGCGGGCGGGCCTGGACGCGGACGGGACGGTCGGGCCGGCGACGTGGCGGGCGCTGCGCGAGAGCAGGACGGGGGACTGAGTGCTGGGGGGCAACTGTCGACCGGCCCAGAACGTCCTTCGACGGCTGGGCTCGCGCGGTCCCTCGCGCCCAGGCCCGGCTGGTCGTGTGCCGCTGGGCGGGTGAACGACGCGGCCCGGCAGAAGCGGCGTGGTGCGGGACGCGTCCGGCACCCTGGAACTTTGCAGGTACCCCCGACCGGGCAACCCGCCCAACATGGCGATGTCAGCACGCCAGGCATCACCGGACCAAGGGGGAAGGCCCACCATGCGTTTCCGCACTCCACGTATCCGTCTGTCACGCACCCGCGTCAGCGCCGCCGCAGTCGCCGCACTCGCCGCCGGCGCCATGGCGGTGAGCGCCTCGCCCGCTTCGGCCTCGGCCGGCTCCGGCTACGTCAACGGTGGCGGCACCTACACGGACGACTTCGGCGACGAGGGCGACCTGTCCAGCTCGTCGTACGCGAACTCGACCGCCACCTGCCTGTGGCAGCAGATCCTCTGGGCCGAGGGTGCCACCGAGTCGAACGGCAGCCGCTACGACCTCTCGGACATCGACGGCAGGTTCGGGCCCAACACGACGTACGCCACGAAGAAGCTCCAGTCACGCTGGGGGCTGACCGCCGACGGCTGGGTCGGCGGCAACACGTTCGGTCGAGCCGACGGCAAACTGCGGTATGTCTCGGGCAGCACAGCCTCGGGCGAGCACCTCCGGGTCAGGTACGACGGGGCGTACCACGACCTCGACTTCCTCCGCGCCACGAACGGCAGGTACATCATCTACACCGACGGCGACCGGGACAAGGGCGGCCCGGTGTACGCCTCGTACACCGCCAACTACTGCGACTGACGGACGGACGAAGGAGACCCATGACACGCAGAAGGCGGATCGCCGGGCTCCTCACCGGGGTGAGCCTGGCCACTGGTGCCATGCTCGCCACGGCGGCACCGGCCGAGGCGTACTCGCCCAACCCGCGCGTTCAGCCCATCCCCTACGACACGGACAGCTGTCCGTGCAGCCACCCGGACTCCTACGACGGCACGTACTTCAAGTACGACCCCGGTGGGGTGGCCATGAAGGTCCACCTCGACGTCAACAGGGGCACGTGGGTCGGCAAGATGGAGTTCCACCCGCACGACGAACAGGTCTGGGTCTACGACACCCGGGACGACGGAGACTCGTACTACGTGACCGTTTCCTACTACAACGAGGCCGGACGCAAGGTCCGGGTCGGCGGGGTCATGTCGGCGGGTACCTCGTCCGCCGCCGTGGACTACCGCATGTACGACCTGGACATCACCGACGGCAGGCGGCTCGTCATCGAGCTCTGGGACGACTCCGGACTCACGGACCAGATCGCCGTGGTCAACAACGCGGTGGCGTGAACCGGAACGCCCGCCCTGGCGCCGCGGTGTGCGGCGGCGGGGCGGGCGTCCGCGTCAGTGGAATCGGTGGAATCAGTGGAAGAAGTGCCGCGTCCCCGTGAAGTACATCGTCACGCCGGCCTTCTTCGCGGCCTCGACGACCAGTTCGTCACGGACCGAGCCGCCGGGCTGGACCACGGCCTTCACACCGGCCGCGGTGAGGATCTCGAGGCCGTCCGGGAAGGGGAAGAACGCGTCGGAGGCGGCGTACGCCCCCTGCGCGCGCTCGGCGCCGGCCCGCTCCACCGCGAGCTTCGCGGAGTCGACGCGGTTGACCTGGCCCATCCCGACGCCGACGGAGGCGCCGTCCTTGGCGAGGAGGATCGCGTTGGACTTGACGGCCCGGCACGCCTTCCAGGCGAAGGACAGCTCGGCCAGCTCCGCCTCGGACAGCGCCTCGCCGGTCGCGAGGGTCCAGGTGGCCGGGTCGTCGCCCTCGGCCTGGAGACGGTCGGTGACCTGGAGGAGGGCGCCGCCGTCGACGGGCTTGACCTCGACCGGGGCGGCGGGGGCCTCGGGGGCGCGCAGCACGCGGATGTTCTTCTTCTTGGTGAGGGCTTCGAGGGCGCCGTCCTCGTAGTCCGGCGCGACGATGACCTCGGTGAAGATCTCGGCGACCTGCTCGGCCATCTCCTTGGAGACCGGGCGGTTGACCGCGATCACGCCGCCGAACGCGGACAGCGGGTCGCAGGCGTGCGCCTTGCGGTGGGCCTCGGCGACGTCCGCGCCGACGGCGATGCCGCACGGGTTGGCGTGCTTGATGATCGCGACGCAGGGCTCGGCGTGGTCGTACGCGGCACGGCGGGCGGCGTCCGTGTCCGTGTAGTTGTTGTACGACATCTCCTTGCCGTGCAGCTGCTCGGCCTGCGCGAGGCCGCCGCCCCCGGGAGCGGTGTAGAGCGCGGCGGGCTGGTGCGGGTTCTCGCCGTAGCGCAGGGTGTGGGCGCGCTCGTAGGTGGCGCCGAGGAAGTCGGGGAAGCCGGACTCGTCGACGGGGGCGTACTCGGCGGCGAACCAGGAGGCGACGGCCACGTCGTACGCGGCGGTGTGCTGGAAGGCCTCGGCGGCCAGGCGCTTGCGCGCGGCCAGGTCGAAGCCGCCGTCCTTGACCGCCGAGAGCACGTCGGCGTACCGGGCGGGGCTGGTGACGATGGCGACCGACGGGTGGTTCTTGGCCGCGGCGCGCACCATCGAGGGGCCGCCGATGTCGATCTGCTCGACGCACTCGTCGGGGGTGGCGCCGGAGGCGACGGTCTCGCGGAACGGGTAGAGGTTGCTCACGACCAGGTCGAACGGCGCCACGCCCAGCTCGTCGAGCTGCTGCCGGTGGCTGTCCAGGCGCAGGTCGGCGAGGATGCCGGCGTGCACCTTGGGGTGCAGGGTCTTGACCCGGCCGTCCAGGCACTCGGGGAAGCCGGTCAGCTCCTCGACCTTGGTGACGGGCACGCCGGCCGCGGAGATCCGTCCGGCGGTGGAACCGGTGGAGACGAGCTCGACGCCGGCCTCGTGCAGCCCGCGCGCCAGCTCCTCCAGCCCGGTCTTGTCGTAGACGCTGACGAGCGCGCGACGGATGGCCCGCTTGTTGCTCCCGGCGGTGGCGGTGGCGGTCACTGGATAACTACCTTTCGTCCCTCAATGCGATAGCCGTTGCGGGCGAGCCGCCCCACGACATCGACGAGCAGCCTTCGCTCGACTTCCTTGATGCGCTCGTGCAGAGCGCTCTCGTCGTCCTCGTCCCGGACCGCCACCGCGCCCTGCGCGATGATCGGCCCGGTGTCGACGCCGTCGTCGACGAAGTGGACGGTGCAGCCGGTGACCCTGGCGCCGTACGCGAGCGCGTCCCGCACACCGTGGGCTCCCGGGAAACTGGGGAGGAGCGCGGGGTGGGTGTTGACGAACCGTCCGCCGAACCGCGCCAGGAACTCCTTCCCCACGATTTTCATGAACCCGGCCGAGACCACCAGGTCCGGCTCGTGGGCGGCGACGGCCTCGGCGAGCGCCGCGTCCCACGCGTCACGGGTCCCGTAGTCCCTGACCTTCGTCACGAAGGTCGGCAGGCCGGCGCGCTCGGCGCGCGCGAGCCCCTCGATGCCGTCACGGTCCGCGCCGACGGCGACGACCTCGGCGCCGTAGGCCTCGACGCCGGTGGCGGCGATCTCGTCGAGGAGCGCCTGCAGGTTGGTGCCGGATCCGGAGACCAGCACCACTAGGCGCTTGGCTCGCTGGGCCACGGGCTTGGCGGCCACGGTGGGGGCCTTTCTCGGGGGAGCGGGTCTTCACGGCCGTACGTTTTGTACGTTCATCCGTTTGTGCGGTCGTACGAATGCTTCGCGCCCCGGGATACGGGGAAGTCTACGAAGCGGTCGACCGTCAGCAACGATACCGGCACACCGGGCGGCCCCCTCGGGACGGGGGCGTGGCCGGGAGGTAGCGTCTGCGTGGAGCCGGACCGGGAACGCGGCCCGCGCGTCACGCGTTCACAGGTCGGGCCGACCAGTTCGCCCGTGCCTCACCGTCAAGATCGCCAAGGGGAAGACGCTCACTTGATGCCGGACCGCAGCCTGCGACTGCTCACGCTCCCCCAGCAGTCGGCACAGCCAGGGGAGCGCAGCACCGTGTTGCTGCGGGAGCGCCCCTCCTCACCGCCCGACACCCCCTCGGACGGCGCCGCCGACAAGGACACCGACAGGGACACCGACAGGGACAATCCGTTCGCAGCGCCCCCGGAGGGCACGCCGGACCGCCCCTGGCAGCCGCGGCACCCGTCGGGCGACGGCGACTCCCAGGGCGGCGGCGGACGTTCTCCGTGGGGTGGCCGGTGGAGCGACCGACAGCCCGGCCGGTCCTCCGGCGGCTTCGGCGAGCGTCCCGGCGGTTCCGGTTCCGGGTCCGGCCCAGAGGGCCCGGGCGGCGGTTCCGGTCCGCGCTGGGACCCGACGGACCCGGTCCAGCGGCGTGCCCGCTACGCGCTGCTGAGCGGCATGTGGGCCCTGTTCTTCGCCCTGTTCACCTGGCCGTACGTGGCCCTGCTGCTCGGCGCGCTCGCCCTGTACTGGGGCATCAGCTCCCTGCGCGCCAAGCCCCGCGCCGCCTCCGACCCGGACACCCCGGCCCGGCCCGCCGACCAGACCGCCGGCCGACCGCAGCGCACCGCGGCGATCAGCGGCCTGGTCACGTCCTCCCTGGCCGTCCTCCTGGTCGCCGCCTCCTTCGGGGCCCAGCTGGTCTACAACGACTACTACACCTGCCGCAACGACGCCCTCACCAACGAGTCGAAACAGGCCTGCGACCGGCATCTGCCGGAACAGCTGCGGGACCTGCTGGGCACGGAGGACTGAGACCGCGGGGGTGGCCACCCGCGGCCGTCTCAGCCCGTCCGGCGTCTGAGGACGAGGCCGTTCAGGCAGGAAGCGGGGGTCTGGGGGCGGCAGCCCCCAGGGACGGGACGGGACGGGACGGGAAGAGAAGGGAAGGCAAGGGAAGGGGCGGCGGGGGCGACCAAACCTCCCGGGCTCCAACCGAGCCCGCCTCCCACCACTCACGGCGTCCGAGGCGGCTGCCCAGGAGCGTCGACCGGCAGAAGGTCGTACGGTACCGCGTCCTCGTCAGCCGGCTCCTCCCCCACATCCCCGCCCTCCTCACGCCGCCCCCCAAACGGCAACCGCACCCACCCCCACCGACGCCCGCCGACATCCGCTCCCACCCTCGGCGTCTCCGCCCCCGCCCTCGACGCCTTCACCGCAGCCTCCGCCACGGCTCCCGCCGCGGCTCCGCGCCCCCGCCGTCGCCACACCCGCGCCCCCCGCGCCACCACCGCCACCGGTACCGCCACCACCGCGATCCACCCCAGCGTCGCGCCCCCGACCTGCCACCACACCGGCCCGAACCGGGCAAGCGCGGCACTGCCGAGCGGACCGCCCGCCAACGCGGCCAGCAGGGCGACGAGCACGGCACACAGCACGGCGGCCAGGACGGCGGCGCCGACGGTTCGCCGCCACGACCACCCCGCGGCGGCCGCGTCGCCCCCCGGCACCGCCTGCTCCCGGCCCGCATCCGCCGTGGCCGCCCGCGCCGTGAACCACCCCACCGCCACCCCCGCCGCCAACGGCACCGCCCCGGCCGCCCAGTGCAGCGGCGTGCCCGGCCCGGCGTCCGGCACCGCCGCCAGCAGCGGGAACGGTGGCAGCAGCGGTGCCGGCGCGGAGGAGAGCGGGCCCACCACATGACCGGTGCCGAGCGCGAAGCCCGGGCCGAGGGCGTAGGCCGCCGCCCACACCGCCGCGTTCGGCACCAGGGTCAGACAGAGCAGCAGTACGGCGAACCGCCCCGACCACCCCCCGGTCAGCCGCAGGAACGACTCCTGCGCGGCGCCCCCGTGCCACACCAGCGACACGGCGAGCAGCAGCGCCCCACCTCCGACGAGCACCGCCGCACCGGCGCCCGCGGCGCGCGTGGCGGCGCCCAGGCGCGCGTCCGGCTCCACGATCAGCTCCCGCAGGTTCCGGGGCAGCACCCGCAGCGCCCGGCCCACCGGGCCGCCCGGACGGCCGAACGCCGTCCACACTCCCGCGCCCGCCGCGCCCGCGGTGACCAGCGGCAGGCAGATCGCCGCCCACCACAAGGACGGCCGCAGCGCGCCGTCGACCGAGTACAGCACGACGGGCGCGGCGACGGCGAGGTAGCCGAGCACGACCCCCGCCCAGGCGTTGCGCGCGGAGACGGGCGGCGGCCCGGCGTCCCGCGGGCGCCCGCCCGCGCCCAGGCGTCCGGCCCCCGCCTTCGCGCCGCCGCCCACGGCCACCCCCACCCCCTCCCCGGGGTCGGTGGCGTCCCGGGCCGCGCGATGCAGCAGCCACACCGGCAGCAGGAGCAACAGCAACGGGGTGACACCCACGGGCGCGGGAGTTCCCGAGAGCGTGTCGGCGCGGACCAGCTCGGCCCCGTGCGCGAGCACCCACAGCGCCGCGGCGACGTGCAGAGTGCCGCCGGGCCCGCTGTCGGGGTAGGGCGAGCTGATCCAAAGCACCGTCACGAGCACGGCGCACGACGCGAGTCCCAGCCCGGCCGCGACCGCGCCGCCGAGGAGGCCGTCGGAGAGACCGGGCGACCGGTCGCGCCACCGGGTGCGCAGCAGGGACAGCGGGGCTGGGCGAGCGGTCGTCTGCATCACGCCCGCCATGCTCCCAACGACACGCGCTTTCCCGGCGTAACAGGCGAAGCCCCGCTGTGTCGCCCAATATATGTTTATGTACTTTTTCGTACGAAGGGGCGCCCTGTGACCCGGAGCCCCGCGACCCCGCTCCCTCCCCCCAAGGCACGCCGACGCCTGCGCGAGTCCGCCGCGCTGACGCAGGCTCAGCTCGCGGCGCGGGTGGGGGTCGCCCGCGAGACGGTCCGTGCGTGGGAGTCCGGCCGCACCACTCCGCGCGGCCGCAAACGGGAGGTGTACGCCCAGCTGCTGAGCACCCTGGCCGAGGAGGCGGCGGCCCGGCGGGCGAAGCCGACGCTCACGCCGGAGCCGGAGCCGAGGCCGGAGCCGGAGCCGAGGGCGGAGCCGAAACCGGAGCCCGAAGCGGAACGGTCACCGGTGCCCGTCGTCGTGGCCGTGGGAGCCGGGGCGCAGAGTCCGGCCCAGGAGGTCACCCAGGAGCCCGCTCGGGAGGGCACCCGGAGCAAGCCCGCCCAGGGGGCCGTCGACAGCCTCGTACTCCCCGCGAAGCCGCTGGAAGAGCAAGGTCAGCAGGAACAGCCGGACCGCGGCCCGGAAACGGAACCCCACTCGGAGCCGATGCCCGGGGCGGCACGCCCCGGCCCGGACGAGCTGACCCCCGCTCAGGCCTTCGACACCCTGTACCAGTTCAGCGCCCCGTCCCTGGTGCGACAGACCTACCTGCTGACCGGCCGGCGCGAACTGGCGCGCGAGTCGGTGGAGCGGGCCTTCCAGGTCGCCTGGGAGCACTGGCCCGAGGTGGCCCGCGACCGCGACCCGGTGGGCTGGGTGCGGGCGTCGGCGTACGAGTACGCGCTCTCGCCCTGGCAGCGGTTCCGGCTGCGCCACCGGCACCCGGAACCGCCCCCCGCCGACCCCGGCGACCGCACTCTGCTGAACACCCTGCTCAGGCTCCCACCGCCGCACCGCCGCACGCTCCTGCTCTACGACGGCGTGGGTCTGGGCCTGCCCGAGACCGCGGCGGAGACGGAGGCGAGCACCCCGGCGGCGGCCAACCGGCTGATGCGGGCCCGCGAGACCCTCGCCGGCCGGCTGCCCGAGCTGGCCGACCCGCAGGTGCTGCACCGGCGACTGGCCGAGCTGGCGTCGGCCGAACGGCTGCGGGCGGCCGAACCGACGGCGGTGCGCACGGGCAGCGAACGCCGGGCACGTTTCCTGACCCGGGCCGCGATCGCCTTCACGGTCGCCCTCATCGGGACCACGGCCCTGACCCTGCGTACCGCGCCCACGCATTACGAACCGCCCGTGTCCCCCGGGGAGACGGTGCGCGGGGTGCCGCCCAGGGTCGCGCCGGGATCGCTGTCGGACGAGCAGCTGGAGCTGCGGCAGAAGCTGCGGGACCAGTTGCAGGACGGCCCGGAACGGCTGACGCCCCGGATCGAATGACAATCCGGTCGAATGACGGATCGGATGACGGGTCGGATGACTTGCGCCGAGTGGGCCCGCCCTCTGACGAGGGCGGGCCCACTCGGTGTGGTGCGTGCGCCGTGCGCCGCGGCGTGGAAGGCGCTCAGCCGGCCAGGATCTCCCGGGCGAGCTTCGCCGTCTCGGTCGGCGTCTTGCCGACCTTGACGCCGGCGGCCTCGAGGGCCTCCTTCTTCGCCTGGGCGGTGCCGGACGAACCGGAGACGATGGCGCCGGCGTGACCCATGGTCTTGCCCTCGGGCGCGGTGAAGCCGGCGACGTAGCCGACGACCGGCTTGGTCACGTTGGCCTTGATGAAGTCGGCCGCGCGCTCCTCGGCGTCGCCGCCGATCTCGCCGATCATGACGATCAGGTCGGTCTCGGGGTCGGCCTCGAACGCGGCGAGCGCGTCGATGTGCGTGGTGCCGATGATCGGGTCGCCACCGATGCCGACGGCGGTCGAGAAGCCGATGTCACGCAGCTCGTACATCATCTGGTACGTCAGCGTGCCGGACTTCGAGACCAGGCCGATGCGGCCCGGCTTGGTGATGTCGCCCGGGATGATGCCGACGTTGGACTGGCCCGGGGTGATGATGCCGGGGCAGTTCGGGCCGATGATGCGGGTCTTGTTGCCCTTCTTGCCCGCGTACGCCCAGAAGGCGGCCGAGTCGTGCACGGCGATGCCCTCGGTGATCACGACGGCCAGCGGGATCTCGGCGTCGATGGCCTCGACGACGGCGTCCTTGGTGAACTTCTCCGGCACGAAGATGACGGAGACGTTGGCGCCGGTCTTCTCGATGGCCTCCTTGACGGTGCCGAAGACCGGTACCTCGTTGCCGTCGAAGTCCACGGACTGACCCGCCTTGCGCGGGTTCACGCCGCCCACGACGTTGGTGCCGTCGCCGAGCATGAGCTTGGTGTGCTTCATGCCGGTGGCGCCGGTCATGCCCTGGACGATGACCTTGCTGTCCTTGTTGAGCCAGATAGCCATGGTGTGTTGGTGTCCTCGTCCTGAGTGCTTACTTGGCGGCGTGGGCCAGCTCGGCGGCCTTGTCGGCCGCGCCGTCCATGGTGTCGACGCGCTGGACCAGCGGGTGGTTGGCGTCGGTGAGGATCTTGCGGCCCAGCTCGGCGTTGTTGCCGTCGAGGCGGACGACGAGCGGCTTCTCGACCTTCTCGCCGCGGTCCTCGAGGAGCTTCAGCGCCTGGACGATGCCGTTGGCGACCTCGTCGCAGGCGGTGATGCCGCCGAAGACGTTGACGAACACGGAGCGGACGTCCGGGTCACCGAGGATGATCTCCAGGCCGTTCGCCATGACCTGGGCGGAGGCGCCGCCACCGATGTCCAGGAAGTTGGCGGGCTTGACGTTGCCGTGCTTCTCACCGGCGTACGCGACGACGTCCAGGGTGCTCATGACGAGACCCGCGCCGTTGCCGATGATGCCGACCTCGCCGTCGAGCTTGACGTAGTTGAGGTTCTTCTCCTTGGCAGCCGCCTCGAGCGGGTTGGCGGCGGCCTTGTCGTGGAGCTCCTCGAAGTCCGGGTGGCGGAACTCGGCGTTGTCGTCGAGCGACACCTTGCCGTCGAGGGCGATGACGTCGCCGGAGACGACCTTGGCCAGCGGGTTGACCTCGACCAGGAGGGCGTCCTCCTTGATGAAGGTGTCCCACAGCTTGACCAGGATGTCGGCGACCTTGTCGGCGACCTCGGCCGGGAACTTCGCGGCCTCGACGATCTCGCGCGCCTTCTCGGGCGTCACGCCGTCGATCGCGTCGATCGGCGTCTTGGCGACGGCCTCCGGACGGGTGGCCGCCACCTCCTCGATCTCCACGCCGCCCTCGACGGAGGCGATGGAGAGGAAGGTGCGGTTGGCACGGTCGAGGAGGAAGGAGACGTAGTACTCCTCGACGATCTCGGGGGCGGTCTCGGCGATCATCACCTTGTGGACCGTGTGGCCCTTGATGTCCATGCCGAGGATGTCCGTCGCGCGGGCGACGGCCTCGTCCGCGGAGGCGGCGAGCTTCACGCCGCCGGCCTTGCCGCGGCCACCGACCTTCACCTGAGCCTTGACGACGGACTTGCCGCCCAGACCCTCGGTGATCGCGCGCGCCGCCTCAGGCGTGTCGATGACTTCACCGGCCAGCACCGGTACATCGTGCTTGGCGAAGAGGTCCCTCGCCTGGTACTCGAACAGGTCCACGCGCTTCCGTCCCTATCAGTGATCTCGCGGTTCGTTGGATGCGTGGGCGTGCCGCGAAGGGCAACGTGACGTCCGCTGTGAGTCACAAGGGAGGCGCACACGGTGTCCGAGCGCGCGGCATGTCCGTCTCGCAGGTTATCGCCGCTTGCGGGGGGTCTCTAAATCGTGGGTCACACCTGAGCGGTGATGCCTGTCACATGATGCCGCGCTCACTGGCACGGGGTGCCTGGTGTGAGGGGCCAAAGACGCAGGGGCGGGAAACGCAGGGATGGGAAACGCAGGGCCGGAAACGCAGGGAAGGGCCTCACCGGGCTGGGGTTGACCCGGTGAGGCCCGTGGAACGCCCCGGAGGGCCGCGGGGTGCGACCGTCCGGGGTGCGGGCGGCCGATCCCCACCCCAATGGGGACCGCCGGCCCGGTCCGCGGAGCTACGGCCGGACGGGGGCCGACGGCTTTCGGCCGGACCGTCCGGGCCGCGCGCTCCGCGAAGCCCGTTGGTCACCTGACGTCCGTCCGACCCGTCCGATGTCCCGGTGGACGGATTTCAGGCCTGTTCCTGGGGCGGCGGGCGACCGTCAGACCCCGTAGGGGTTGCCGAGCGCGCCGTAGGCGCCGCCCCGGAGGTCCTGGGCGTAGTCCGGGGTGACCGACTCGGCGACGTTCTGCGCGCCGGTGACGGCGTTGCCCGCCAACGGGGTGCCCTGGACGGTGCTGGTCAGGTCCTGCGTGAAGGGGGCGACCTGTCCCGTGACGTCGTGCGCGAAGGGGACCGCCTCGCCGGCGACGCCGTACGCCAGCGTCGCGGCGCTCTCGCCGACGCCCCCGGCGACCGGACGCACGGTTTCGGCCACGGCGTCCGACACCGTGGCCGCGACGGTGTGGACGACCGGGCGCACGGCGCCCTCGACGCCGCCGGCGAATGACTCCGCGTGCCCGGTCACGCCCTGGGCCAGGGGCGGCACGGTCCCGGCGACACCGTCCGCGAACGGGCGTATGTCGCCCACGACGCCGTCGGTCAGCCCACCGGCGTCCCGGACGGTCTGCCCGGCGACGGGCACGGCACCGTCCACGACGGTGTTCGCGACCGGCGGCAGGACGGCGTCCCTGGTGTCGCCGGTGGCCTCACCGGCCAGCCCGGTGAGGTATGGCCGCACGTCGCCGACGATCCCCTCGGCGACCGGCACGGCACCGCTCACCGCCTGCTCGGCGACCGGCGGGGTGACCGTGCCGGCCGTCTCCCGGGCGGCGGCCGGTGCCTGCTCGAGTTCCGGGGCGAAGGCAGAGAGGGGGCCGAAGAGGTAGTCGACGTCGGCGGTCGCCTCGTCCGCGTCCGGCACGGGGCGTGACGTGGGTCGCGACAGAGGGCGTCACGGCGGCGGGGGCCGGGACGGTGTCCGACGCGGACGTGACGGTGTCCGACGCGGACGTGACGGCGTCCGACGCGGACGTGACGGCGTCCGACGTGGAGGGGGCGTCGGTGACGGTGCCGGTCGCCGGGCCGGCCTCGGTCGCCGTGTCCGTCACGGCGTCGGGGACGGACACGGAGGCGGCGGGCAGTTCGCCGGCACTGGCGACGGCGGAGCCGAGGGCCCAGGCGCCGGTGACGCCTGCGGTGATGACGATGGAGCGGCGGATGTTCATGTTCATGGGTGTGTCAGGTCCTTCGAAAAGCTGAGCTTGGGACATTTCCGGATGCCGGATGACTGATGCCGGATGACTGATGCCGGATGGCTGATGTCTGGCCGGTGTCGCGCCGCTGCGGTCGGCCACTGAGGGCGGACCAGGGCGAGCGGCTCGGGGCAGCGGCCGACGGCGTCCGGGCGGCGGGCAGACCTCTCCGCCCCGCGCGGCGGGTCTGCGGCGAGGGAAGGTTCCGCCGCTAGGCGGGAGAGACCGGAATGTCCCGGTGCCGGTCCCATGTCCCGGCAGCGTCGGCGCTCGCGAGGGCGCCAGGCAGGAGCCGGATCGGGACCCGGTGATGCGGAGTGACCGCGTGCGCGTCACCGTGGCGGGGCGTGCCGTGGTCGGCACCGGCCCCGGCGCCCAGCGTGCCGTCCGGATCACCGGTGGGCGACTGGCGGGCGGGGGCGGGGGCGGGGGCGGGGCTCTGAGTGGTCGCGGGGGACGCCGCCACCGTGCGGTCGGTGGCGGCGTGCGCCGCGGACGGGGCGGCGGACGTGCCGGGCCGCGGTCCGGAGGCGGCGGCCGACGGGCCCGCGGTTCCTTCGGTGGACCGGGGGTCCGAGGCGGCTGCCGCCTGGTCCGCGGCGTCCTCCTCGGCTCCGACCGTGTGGGAGGCGGCCGGTTGCGTGATCGACGGCAGGGGCCGCGGGAGCGGGTCGGCGGGCACCACCCGACCGGGCAGGTCGGTCAGACCGGGCGGGATGGTCAGGTCGGTCAGACCGGGCGGAGCGGTCAGACCGGGTGCGGCGGTCAGACCGGACGCGGCGGTCAGACCGGGCGCGGCGGTCAGGCTCTCCAACGGAGGAGCCTCCGCCTGCGCGGCCGCTCCGATCCCGTCCGCCACCGTCTGCACCACGTCGACGACCGGCCGCACGACCCGGTCCTCCACGGGCCGGACGACATCCTCGGTCACGTGACGAAGACCGAGGCCGGGTACGGCCACCTCGTGCGCCCGGCCGGTCGGAGAGTCCTGGCTGCTCCGGAGGCCCTCCGGGACGACTGGTTCCCGTGCGGCCGGTTCCTCACTCGGGCGCTGCTGGGACACGTCGACAACCTGACCGGTGACGCCCCTCGGCGACGGAACGCCCTCGGCGGCCTCAGCCCGCTCCCCGCAGAGCACCCCCAGCACGAACAACCCGCCCACCAGCAGCGCCACGTGCAGCGCACGCCGCCCGGCCGCCGTGCGCATCATGCGCCAAGCGACCTCGGGCAGAACTGCTGACCAGATCAAGAGGGGGAGATTCCTCCCGTGCGGCGGAACGGTTCACGTGTCGTATTCACACGAACTGTCGATACGACGCGCGATCCTCGCACGTGACTCCGTAGGTCACGCAAGCCTGGCCCCGCCGATGGCCAGTCATGTCCGCTTTGACGGAAGGAATCGGGCCACCCGGGTCGACAAATCGTCACCCGGTATCCGGTATCGGCAACGCCCGCTTCTCGATGGCCGCGGCCATCACCTCCGGGAAGAGATCGGGTGTGCAGGCGAAGGCCGGTGCGCCCAGCTCGGCGAGTGCCGCCGCGTGCTCCCGGTCGTACGCGGGTGCCCCCTCGTCCGACAGCGCCAGCAGCGTCACGAACTGCACGCCGGCCGCCTTCATCGCCGCGACCCGCTTGAGCATCTCGTGCCGTATGCCTCCCTCGTAGAGGTCGCTGATCAGCACGACCACCGTCTCCGCGGGCCGGGTGATGTGCGACTGGCAGTAGGCCAGCGCACGGTTGATGTCCGTGCCGCCGCCGAGCCGGGTGCCGAACAGCACGTCGACCGGGTCGTCGAGCTGTTCGGTGAGGTCGGCCACGGCCGTGTCGAAGACCACGAGCCTCGTGCCGATCGACCGCATGGACGCGAGCACCGCCCCGAACACGGAGGCGTAGACGACGGACGCCGCCATCGACCCCGACTGGTCGACGCAGAGGATGACCTCCTTCTTCACTGAGCGGGACGCGCGACCGTAGCCGACGAGCCGCTCCGGCACGACCGTCCGGTACTCGGGGAGGTAGTGCTTGAGGTTGGCCGCGATCGTGCGGTTCCAGTCGACGTCGTGGTGGCGGGGCCGGCTGACGCGCGCACTGCGGTCGAGGGCTCCGGTGAGGGCGGTCCGGGTCCGGCCGGCGAGCCGCTTCTCCAAGTCCTCGACGACCTTGCGGACGACGGCACGCGCCGTCTCCTTAGTCGTCTCCGGCATCGCCTGGTTGAGGGACAGCAGGGTGCCGACGAGGTGCACGTCGGCCTGCACGGCCTCGAGCATCTCCGGCTCCAGCAGGAGTGTGGCGAGGCCTAGCCGGTCGACGGCGTCCCGCTGCATGACCTGGACGACGGAGGAAGGGAAGTAGGTCCGTATGTCCCCGAGCCAGCGTGCCACGGCCGGCGCGGAGGATCCCAGTCCCCCGGAACGGTCGCGCCCCGTACGTGGTTGCGCCCCCTTCCCGTAGAGCGCGGTGAGTGCCCCGTCCATCGCGGCGTCCGGCCCGGAGAGCGGGTGGCCGGTGCCGTCGGCGTGGTCACCGCCGAGCACGAGCCGCCACCGCCGCAGCCGCTCCTGTACCGCCTCGGCATCCACCGGCTCGGTCGTCATGCGTCCACCTCCACCGACTCCTTGACGGCGCAGCCCACGGGAACGGCACTCGTGCCCACCCGATCAGCTGAGTCCGCCGGCCCCGCTGAGTCCGCCGGCCCCGCTGAGTCCGCCGGGCCTGCTGAGTCCGCCCGATCCGCTGCGCTCACCGGGCTGGACGGATCCACTCGATCCGCTGGTTCCGTCCGGGCCGTCCGGTCCACCGCGCCCCGCAGGCCTGCGCTCTCCGCCAGGTCTGCCGGGCGCGCCGGGTCCGTCGGGACGGCTCGATCCACCGGGCCCGTCGGACGGGCATCGCCCTCCGGGTCCGCCTCCCCCACCGCCTCCCCCTCCCCCTCGATGCCGAGCAGCAGCCTGACCACCGGCAGCACGGCGTCGGCCCGCCCGGTGTCGAGACCGGTGGCGAAACCTGGTGCGCCGCCATCAGCCGCCGTCACCCCCACTCGAACTTCCGGGCCGCGTCGGACCAGCTCGCCGATGCCGCGGCGGACTCCCGGCTCGTACGCCGAGAAGGTGCGCCGCAACAGCGGCAGTACGTCCGTGAACGCCTCCGCCGGTACCCCGGTCAGCCACCCGTCGACCAGTGCGAGCAACCGTTCGTCGTGGAGGAGCAGCATGCCGCCGCCCGAGCCGCCGCCGAAGAAGCCCTCGATCCACGCCGCGGCGTCCGCCGGCCGGGTCCCCGGGGACAGCACCAGGCCCATGAGCCGCGCCGCTTCGACCGGCGCGAGACCGCCGCCGTCCAGCAGGAGTCGAACGGCCCGTCCTCGGACGACACCGGGCACGGTGTCCCGGCCGGACAGGGCGTACAGCACGGCCCGCCAGCGGACTCTCAGGTCGCCGTCGCCGGGCGCCGCGGCGTCGCCGAGCAGCTCCACCGCGCCGTGCACGGCGTCCACGTGACGGCACATCTCCTGCGCCGCGTCGGCGTCCAGCCCGGCGCAGGCCGGTGGCAAGCCCACGAAGATCCGCTCCGCCAGGCCCGCGGCGACCTCGGCCAACGCGCCGGTGCCGGTGCCGCGCACATCGCCGTAGCGCAGTGAACGGACGAGGGCCGGCAGGGCCTGGGCGAGGTGATCGACGTCCGTGTCGAGCGCCGCGCGGTCGGCGAGTATCCGCATCACCGGTCCCAGCGCGTCCGGTAGTTCGGCGAGCAGACAGTGTTCGGCGAGCGTGGTGACCTCGGCGAGGGTCTGCGCGGTGACGGCGTCCGCCTCCGCCTTGGCGGTCGCGGCGGCCGGCACGGTGGTGCCCCACACGCCGGCCTCGGCGACCCGCACCGACAACTCCGGCTCCCACCGCAGCCGCCACGTCTCCCGGAACGTGCCCGTGCTGCCCCGCGAGGAGGCCGGCTCCCCCCAGCCGATGCCGAGCAGCCGCAGCCGGTGCAGCAGTCTGCTGCGCCCCGCGTCGGTCTCCTTGCGCAGGTCGAGCTCCAGCTCCCGCTCCGGGGCCTCCGGCTTCAGCCGCAGCCGTCGCTGCAGCCGGGCCAGGTCACGTTGCAGCGGCACCGCGGGCGCCGCCTCGGGCACCTCGCCCAGCACGTCACCGACGACAAGCCGGTCGTGGACCAGCGTCAGGGGCACGTCCGAGCCCTCGCACATCACCGCCCGTACGGCCTCCGTCGTCTCGCTCAGCCCGGGCAGCGGGCGGCCACGCAGCACGGCGAGGGTCTCGGCCAGCCGCACCGCCTCGATGACGTGCGCCGAGGACACGAGCCGGTCCTCCGCCCGCAGCAGCCCGGCCACCTTGGTCAGCCACCGCTCCACGGGCCGGTCCGGCGCGTCGAACAAGTGCCCGTACCAGCCCGGCGACTCGACACCGGCCCCGTACCCACTGGCCCGGGACAGCCTGCGGTGGGTCCAGGGCACCCAGGTCATGTCCACCTTGGTCCTGGGCAGCCCCTTCAGCAGTGCCCGGTCGGCGCCGACGGCGACCTTGCGCCGGAGCGCGGGCACGTGCCAGGCACCGCACACCACGGCGACGCCCCGGCCGAACTCTCGCTGCGCCGCCCGTACCTGGAGCCGCATGTACGCCTCCCGCACCGGCTCTCGGCCGTGCCCTTCGCCCTCCTCGGTCTCCCGCAGCGCCGTCATGGCCTCCTCCAGCGCCGTGAACGGGGCGAGCACGCCCCCTTCGCCCGCGTAACGGTGCTCGACGGCGTCCTCCCACCAGAGCTCGGGATCGTCGTAGCCCGCGGCCTCGGCCAGCACGGCGAGCGGATCGCCCCGGAGCCCCGGGTGGGCAGCTCCCGACTCGTCCCCCTCGGGCCCTGGGGACCCGTCCTCCCCGTCCTCGGACGCCCGCCACGCCAGCGTGTGCGTTGCCGGAAGGTCGATGAATCGGGCCGGTACGGCGTGCTCCAGGGCCCAGCGGACGGCCACCCACTCGGGGGAGAACCCGGCCAGCGGCCAGAACGCCGAGCGCCCCGGTTCGTCCACGGCGTGGGCGAGGAGCGCGACCGGGGGTCGCATGTCCTCGTCCGCGGCCAGCGGGATCAGGGCGTCGGCCTCGGGCGGCCCTTCGATCAGCACGATCCCCGGCCGGGCCGCCTCCAACGCCGCCCGGACCGCCCGCGCCGACCCCGGCCCGTGATGGCGTACGCCCAGCAGCAGCGGCCCGCTGCCCGTCCCCGCGCTCCCGTCGTCCCCGCCGCTCCCGGCGCTGCCGCGCCCGTTCCCACCTGGCCGGCCGCCCCTGGTGCTCTCAGCTCCCTCCACACCGTCCCCCTCGCCTACGGGACCAGGACGAGTCCTTGTCGTCCGCCGCGGCGCCGGGCGCCGGAGTGCCCGTCCGCGGTGGCGCCCACGTCCGCGTGCCGCTCACGCGCTCACCTCCCGGCACGCCCGGTAGAAGTCCTTCCACCCGTCTCGCTCCCGGACGACCGTCTCCAGATACTCCTGCCAGACGACACGGTCGGCGGCGGGGTCACGGACGACGGCGCCCAGGATGCCCGCGGCGACGTCACCGGGCCGGAGCACCCCGTCGCCGAAGTGGGCCGCCAGTGCCAGACCGTTGGTGACGACGGAGATGGCCTCGGCCGTGGACAACGTGCCGCTGGGCGACTTCACCTTCGTGCGCCCGTCGCCCGTCAGACCGTCGCGCAGCTCACGGAAGACGGTGACGACACGACGGATCTCGTCGACGCCGTCCGGCGCCGTCGGCAGGTCGAGCGAGCGGCCGATCTGGTCGACGCGGCGCGAGACGATCTGGACCTCGGCCTCGGCGGTCCCGGGCAGCGGCAGCACCACGGTGTTGAAACGCCGGCGCAGGGCGCTGGACAGGTCGTTGACCCCGCGGTCCCGGTCGTTGGCGGTGGCGATCAGGTTGAATCCGCGGACCGCTTGGACCTCCTGACCCAGCTCCGGTATCGGCAGGTTCTTCTCCGACAGGATGGTGATGAGGGTGTCCTGCACATCGGCCGGAATGCGGGTCAGTTCCTCCACCCGGGCGGTCATGCCGTCCGCCATGGCACGCATGACGGGACTGGGCACGAGGGCGTCGCGGCTGGGGCCGTGGGCGAGGAGCCGCGCGTAGTTCCAGCCGTAGCGGA
The DNA here is from genome assembly GCF_028473745.1 of Streptomyces sp. M92. Lineage (NCBI taxonomy): Bacteria > Bacillati > Actinomycetota > Actinomycetes > Kitasatosporales > Streptomycetaceae > Streptomyces > Streptomyces sp. M92. The sequence continues at coordinate 2,676,344 of NZ_CP101137.1, read as the reverse complement.
TGGCCTCCTCGGGAGTGCCGGCCGTGCCCTGCACCAGCAGGGTCGAGTCGCCGCTGACGGCCGCGGCGAGATGCTCGGACAGCCAGGTCTTCGCCGTGCCGGGCACGCCGAGCAGGAGCAGGGCGCGGTCGGTGGCGAGCGTGCTGACGGCCACCTCGACGATGCGGCGCGGGCCTACATACTTCGGCGAGATCTCCGTGCCGTCGGGCAGGGTGCCGCCGAGCAGGTAGGTGGCGACCGCCCACGGCGACAGCTTCCATCGGGGCGGGCGCGGGCGGTCGTCCTGCGCCGCCAGCGCGTCGAGTTCGGCCGCGAACTCGTTCTCGGCGTGCGGCCGCAAGGCCTCCGCGCCCGGTGCGGCGCCGTCCCGGCTCGGGTCGACGGACGTCGGTGCCTCGGATGTCGGTGCTACGGACACAGGCATGGCTGTTTCCCCCTCCAGCTCGGCCGGTTCGATCTGTCATCCACGGTGCACCACGCCACTGACAATCGCTCTGACCTGCGGAAATGCACGCTCGGAGCCGATTGTCAGTGGTGGGATCTACCTTCGATGGCATGACTCAGCAGGGGGTGCGCTGGACCGCGGACCAGGTGCTGGCACTGGCACCTGACGCGGCGTCACGCAGAGCAGGCGGCCGACTCGCCACAGTCGGCCCGTGGTCGGAGACGGGGAGCTCCGGGGAAGGGGTGGTGTGGGGGCTGTGCCAGGGCAGCGGCGGCCGGCCGTATCGGACGGTCGTCGACATCGCGGACGTGTCCGGGCCCGCGTACACGTGCGGTTGCCCGAGCAACAAGGTCCCGTGCAAGCACGCGCTCGGGCTGTTGCTGCTCTGGGCGGGCGGAGAGGACGCGGTCCCGGCGGGCGAGCCGCCGGGCTGGGCGGAGCAGTGGGTGTCCGGGCGACGCACGCGCGCGGCGCAGAGGACGGCCTCGGGACCGCCCGGGTCCGCCACTGGGCCCGGTGATCCGACGGCCGCGCGGCGCCGCGTCGCACAGCGGGCCGAGCGGGTCACCGCGGGCGCGACGGAATTGGAGCAACGCCTGGCGGACGTGCTGCGCGGTGGCCTGGCCGAAGCGGAACGGGCGGGGTACGGGCTGTGGGAGGAGACGGCGGCCCGCATGGTCGACGCCCAGGCGCCCGGCCTCGCCTCGCGCGTGCGTGAGCTGGGGTCGATACCGTCGTCCGGCGGCCCCGGCTGGCCGGTCCGGCTGCTGGAGGAGTGCGCCCTGCTCCACCTCCTCGGCCAGGGCTGGCTGCGGCGCGACCGGCTGCCGGAGGATCTCGCGGCGACGGTCCGCACCCGCGTCGGTCTGCCGTCGGCCGCGGACGGACCTCCGGTGCGGGACCACTGGCTGGTCCTCGCCCAGTACGACACCGCCGATGCCCGGCTGACGACCCGTCGCGTCTGGCTCTACGGCACGCGGACGGACCGCGTCGCCCTGCTCCTCTCCTACGGCGCCGCGGGCCGGGCCCCGGAGCTGACGCTGCCCGTGGGGCTGAGCCTGGACGCGGAGTTGTCCGCGTATCCGGGCGCCGTCCGGCAGCGGGCCGCCCTGGGCGAACAGTTCGCGCCGCCCGCACCCTGCGAGACACGTCCGAGAGGCGTCACGGCATCCCAGGCGGTGGCCCATTACGGCAGGGCCCTCCGTGACGATCCGTGGCTGGAGTCGGTACCGGTGACGCTGGAGCGTGTCGTTCCGGTGCCGGACGGCGACTCCTGGCAACTGGCGGACGCCGCCGAGGACACGGCGCTGCCACTCACTCCGGCCGTCGGCAGCCGCACGGGGTTGTGGCGCCTCGTCGCCCTGGCCGGCGGCGCGCCCGTGACGGTGTTCGGCGAGTGCGGTCACCGGGGTTTCACTCCGCTGACCGCCTGGCCGGACGGGCCGGGCAGTGCGGTGCCGCTGTACTGACCCACCCCCGCTGTCCCGACTCACCACGGAACCGGAAGGGAACCGCATGAACAGGACGCCCGCGAGCGCGGACGCGGACACGCCCGTGCAAGCACCCGCCTCCGCGCCCACAACCGCCATGAGCCCCGCCCAAGCACCAGCACCAGCACCAGCACCAGCACCAGCACCCAGCCTCTGGGAGGACCTGGTCACCGCGGCGCTGCTCGGTACGAACCGGCGTACCCCCCGCGGCTGCGCGTCCGGGGTGCGTGCGCCGGCGGAGCTGCTGGACGCGGCCGCCGCCGAAACCGTCCGAAGGCGTGCCGGACTGTGCCCGGTCCCCGCGGCCGGGCGGCCGGAACCGGCTCCGCAGGACCCTCGCCCGCCCCTGCCGGCCGCCGCGGCCCAGCGGCTCACGATGCTGCTCACCGACCGGCCGGGCACGGCGGGCGGCGGCCGTCGAGGCACCGCGCCCGACCTGATGGAGCTGCTCCCCCAGTGGCTGGCGGCGGCGAACGCCCGGGGTTTCGCTGCACCGCCCCAGTCGGTCCCGGCGCTGCTGGACGCGGCACGGGGACGCACGGATCTGCGTCCGGCGGCACTGGCGTTCGCGGGGTCCCGCGCCCTGTGGCTGGCCCGGCTGAATCCGGACTGGCGGTTCGCGCTGCGGGCGACGCCGGGGGGCGGCACCGCGCTGCCCGGCCCGGAGTCCATGGAGCGGACCCGGCGGCTGTGGGAGGAGGGTCTTTTCGCCGAGCGGGTGACCCTGCTGGCGTCCCTGCGCGCCCGCGATCCCGTGGCGGCCCGAGCGCTGCTGGCCTCGACGTGGACGACGGAGCGGGCCGAGGACCGGCTGATGTTCCTCGACTCGCTGCGGACGGGGCTGGAGGCAGCGGACGAGCCGTTCCTCGAGCAGGCGCTGGCCGACCGCAGCCGCAATGTGCGGGCGACTGCGGCGGAGCTGCTGTCGGCGCTGCCCGAGTCGGCGCTCGCCGCGCGCATGGCGGCGCGCGCGGCGACGTGCGTGTCCCTCGACCGTTCCCTGGACCCACCGGCGATCGCCGTCGAGGCTCCGTACGAGTGCGACGCGGCCATGGAACGGGACGGCGTCATTCCCAAGCCGCCTTCGGGACGGGGGGAACGGTCCTGGTGGTTCGGTCAGTTGGTGGAAGCGGCGCCGCTCGGGACATGGCCGGCCCGGCTCGGCGGACGTACCCCCGAGGAGATCGTCGCCCTGCCGGTGGCGGACGACTGGCAGGGTGATCTGCAGGCGGCGTGGTGCCGGGCCGCGGTACGGCAGCGGAACGGGGCGTGGGCGAGGGCGTTGCTGGGCGCGCCCACGGCGCCCGAGGCCGGGGGTCCGGGTGCGGTGTCACTGGCCGAGCGGGCCAAACTCCTCGGCACGCTGCAGGCCGGCGAACGAGCCGAGTGGGTCGCCGGGTTCATCGCGACACACGGCCTGTCGGAGGCCTTCCAGCTGCTCGGGATGTGCGCGGTGCCGTGGTCCCCGCCGCTCGGACGTGCGGTGGTCGACGCGCTCAACATCGCCCGGGACGCGGGCAGCTACCCCTGGAGCTTCAGCGGTGTCATGGGTCTGGCCGAACGCTGCCTCGACCCCGCGGAGGCGGGCCGCCTCGACGGCCTGCTGGCGATACCCGACGAACCGGAGGACGCGTCGCCGGGAGCCGGCGGGTACTGGGCGGAGGCGTTCCAACGACTCGTGACGACACTGCGGTTTCGTGCGGCGATGACCGAGGAGCTGGAAGGGGAGTAGCGGCGGAGTAGCGGCGGTGCGGGTGGTGAAAACGTGCGACGCCGAAAGCCGATCGGGCCACCGCGCGCCCCGTCGACCAGGCGATCACACGGCCCTGGCACCCGGCGACCGAACCGGGCGCGCTCCAGCGGACGGCATCGGCACCATTGCGCGACCCGCACCACGCGGACCGCACCACGCGGACCGCACCACGCGGACCGCACCACGCACCACCACACCACGCGGACCGCACCACACGATCGGGCCACACGGTCGGGCCACCCGTCGGCCGCACCGCCGGACCGCCCGGTTACGCCCCAGCCGGCTCCCGCACGTTCGTCCGCACCCAGTCCACGATCGACGCCGTCGTCGCGCCGGGGGTGAAGATCTCCGCGACACCCTTCTCCTTCAGCGGGGCGATGTCCGCCTCCGGGATGATCCCGCCGCCGAAGACCAGGATGTCCGCCGCGTCCCGCTCCTTGAGCAGCTCGATCACGGCGGCGAAGAGCGTGTTGTGGGCGCCGGAGAGGATGGACAGCCCGATGGCGTCGGCGTCCTCCTGGATCGCGGTGTCCACGATCTGTTCGGGTGTCTGGTGGAGCCCGGTGTAGATGACCTCCATACCGGCGTCGCGCAGTGCCCGCGCGATCACCTTCGCCCCACGATCGTGGCCGTCGAGCCCCGGCTTGGCCACCACCACGCGGATCGGACCGGCTGCCACACCCATCACTGCCTCCATGAAGCGACTACATCCATCCGTACCGACAAGTACCGCACATCTCGTCGGCGCGGACACCCCGCACCACGTCGTCCGGGGAAGTGAACGAACGTTATCGCCAGCATCCCGCAACCGGCAGTTTCGCGGTGGATACAGAGGGGGAAATCACACGGTGGGACATGTTCGCCGCGCACCGTTCACAGGGCGCGGCGGCATCACGCGTACGGAGAGCCGCAGCGAGGGCAGGACCGGGCAGCAGCCGGCCTCGTCGCCGTATCACCGACACCACAGGGCTCACAGAGCATCCGAGCACCGGGTGTCACTTCGACACACCCATTCAGGCATACCTCGCAAACATCACCGATCACTGGTGTCACGACTCTCCACGAGGGCACACGGGGGACAGAGGCGTCCCTGCGCGTGCCGACAGGAGGTCGGCCCATGAAGGTCACCACGGCAGCACTGCCCCTTCTCCCGCTCTGCCAGCGTCTCCTGCCCGGCCTGCCGGGGCTCTCCGGCCTGCCGAGACTGCCAGGGCTGACGAGTCTCACGGGTCTCCCGGGTCGGCTGACCGGGCTCTCCATGACCCTCCTGAAGGCCAGCGCCCTGGAAGTCGCGATCCTCGCCGGGCATCTTCTGCTCTACCCCTCGGGGATCGTCCAGGAGCGCCGCTCGGCCTGCGCCCTCCCGCCGACGGACTCCCACGACCCCGAAACCTCACCCCCCGCCCCTCGGCTCCCCGCCCCCACCAGCCCCCCGGTCGTCCTCCTGCACGGTTTCATCGACAACCGGTCGGTTTTCCTCCTGCTGCGCCGCAGCCTGGCCCAGCACGGCAGGCATCAGATCGAATCGCTCAATTACTCACCCCTGACCTGCGACATCCGCACCGCGGCCGAATTGCTCGGACGGCACATCGACGAGATCTGCGAGCGGTCGGGCAGCGAGCGGGTCGACGTCGTCGGGCACAGCCTCGGCGGGCTGATCGCGCGGTACTACGTGCAGCGCCTCGGTGGAGACCTCCGCGTCAGGACGCTCGTCACGCTCGGCACCCCGCACGCCGGCACCCGGGTGGTTCCCCTGGCGAACGCGCACCCGATCGTGCGCCAGATGCGCCCTGGTTCCGCGGTGATCGAGGAGCTGACCCGGCCGTCGCCCGGTTGCCGTACGCGGTTCGTGAGCTTCTGGAGCGATCTGGACCGCGTGATGGACCCGCTCGAGACGGCCTGCCTGGACCACCCCGATCTTTCCGTGCAGAACGTACGGGTGAGCGGCATCGGACACCTGGCCCTGCCTGTGCACCCCGCCGTGGCCACCGGCATCCGTGAGGCGCTCGACACCGCCGCACCCCAGGCGGGCACGGGTAAGGGCAAGAGCACCGGCGGCCTGACGGTCGCCTGAAAGCCGCCTCAGCCGGCAGAGGACCCCGAAACCGCGCGTCCACCACCCGATCGGATCCGAACAAGACTCGAACACAAAGCCAAGCTCGCGCCCGCCGTCCCCCAAAACACGGCCGATTGCCCGTTTCCTGCGCGCGCGAAACCTGACGAAGATTGTCGTGCCCGTATACCGCCGGGTACAGTCGCCGCACTGCTCTGGCAGCCCCTGTTGTCGAGGCGAAAGAGAAGTTGGTGAACGACCGTCACCCGTCGGGGACCATGACCACCCCGGCCTCGGCTTCCGACGCCGATCCGGCGCAGTACGCGTCGTACGGCACAGGGGAGGCCCAGTACGGCGACCTCACCACGTACGGCGGCTACGGCACCACCGGTTTTTCCACCGGCGCGACCACCACGGCGGCCTTCGACGCGGATCCCCTCTTCGGCAGCCTCCCCGACCAGGGCACCGGCACCGGCACCGGCACCGGCACCGGCACCGGCACCTACGACACCACCGGTTCGTACGACGCCACCCAGTGGTCCACCGGCAGCGGGCAGACGCCCGGCTACGACGCCTACACGGACCAGCGCCACGCCGCCTACGACACCGGCGCCTACGACACGACCGCCTGGGCGGCCGAGTACCAGCAGCCCGCTCCCGTACAGCCGCAGGCTGCGGGCGCCGAGGCCACCGGACAGTGGGACACGGGCGGTTGGGACCAGCCGGACCAGACCGGCAACCCCGCCGACCGGACCCAGCAGTGGGACTGGGGCACACAGACCTTCGAGACCGGCTCGTTCACAACCGGCAACTTCAACGCCGGCACCTTCAACGCCGACACGTTCGACACCGGCGCCTACGACGCCACGCAGTGGAACCCGGCCGGCACCGCCCCGGAAACGCCCGAGGCACCGGAGAACGCCACTCCCGCCGCCGCACCGGTCTCCCAGGAATCCGGCTCAACCGGCACGCCCGGCTCGGACCCCGGCGCACGCGACGACGAGTTGGCCGCCACCGGCGAACTCCCCACCGTGACCGCCCTCCTGGAGGAGCAGGAGGAGGTCGTGGCCCCGGCCGCCCACATCCCGGCGCCACGCGCCGGCTCCCGCAGCGGCGCCCGTTCCCGCCGCCGCCAGCCCGCCAAGCGCTCGGCGCTGATGACCATCGCCGTACCGTCGGCCTGCGTGGTGAGCGTCGCGGGCATCGCGGCAGCCTCCGTCGGCGGTCTGAGCGGCGACGACGGCACGGAGGCCGCGGCGTCCGCGGCGGACTCGGACGCGGGTGAGGACAAGGCGGCCCCGGTCAAGCCGTCGGCCGCCAACAACAAACTGGACACCCAGCTCACCAGTCTCGCCGCCGGAGCCGACGACTTCGCCGACCGGGCCAGCCGTACCCAGGAACGCATCGACCTCAAGGCCCAGCAGGCCGCCGAGAAGAGGCGGGCGGCGGAGGAGGCGGCCCGCAAGGAGCGGCTGCGCCCGAAGTTCGCACTCCCCGTCGCACAACACGGTCTCAGCGCGTACTACGGCCAGGCCGGCATCAACTGGATGTCCGTGCACAGCGGCATCGACTTCCCCGTGGCGTACGGCACGACGGTGATGGCCGCGACCGACGGCACCGTCCGCACGCAGTACAACTCCGCGTACGGCAACATGATGATCGTGACCGCGAAGGACGGCACGGAGACCTGGTACTGCCACCTCTCCAGCTACCAGGTGCCCTCCGGTACGACGGTGAAGGCCGGCGACGCCATCGCGTTCTCCGGAAACTCGGGCAACTCGACCGGCCCGCACCTGCACTTCGAGGTGCGCCCCTCGGGCGGTTCGGCCATCGACCCGCTCTCCTGGCTGCGCAGCCACGGCCTCAACCCGACGTAGCGGAGTAACGTCTCAGCAGCCCCGCCGAGCGGGGTCCGAGCCCTACGGCCCGGCCCCCCTGACCCGGACGCGACACCTCAGAGCTTCTCCACCGGCGCGTACCGCAGCAGCAGCCGCTTCGGCTTGGTGTCCCCGAAGTCGATCGTCGCCTCGGCGTTGCTCCCCGTGCCCTTGATCCCGACCACCGTGCCCAGCCCGAACTGGTCGTGCGTGACCCGGTCGCCCACGGCCAGCGACACCGCCGGCTGGTCGGCCGCGGCGGACCGGCGGGTGGCGAAGCCGGAGGCGCCCGACGCCGAGGAGCGGGAGCGGGACGACGACAGCGAGGCGGCCACCGCGGAGACCGGCGCGGCGGGCGCGGGCCCGTTCGCCCCGGTCCGCTTCCACTCCAGGTGGGGCGTGGGAATCTCCTCCAGGAAGCGCGAGGGCGGGTTGTACGACGGCTGGCCCCAGGCGCTGCGCAGTGTGGACCGGGTCAGGTACAGCCGCTCACGGGCACGGGTGATGCCGACGTACGCCAGGCGGCGCTCCTCCTCCAGCTCCTTGGTCTGGCCGAGGGCGCGCATGTGCGGGAAGACGCCGTCCTCCATGCCGGTGAGGAAGACGACCGGGAACTCCAGGCCCTTCGCGGTGTGCAGGGTCATGAGGGTGACGACGCCGTCGCCGTCCTCCTCGTCGGGGATCTGGTCGGAGTCGGCGACGAGGGCGACCTTCTCCAGGAAGTCCGCCAGGGTCCCGGTCTCCTCGCCCTCACCCTCACCCTGCTCCTGCTCGAACTCCAGAGCGACGGCCGCGAGTTCCTGGAGGTTCTCGATGCGGGTCTCGTCCTGCGGGTCGGTGGAGGCCTGCAGCTCGGCGAGGTAGCCGGTGCGCTCGAGGATCGCCTCCAGCACGGTCGCCGGTCCGGCGCCGGACTCGACGACGGTGAGGAGGTCCTCCATGAGGGTGTTGAACCGCTTGACGGCGTTGGCGGAGCGCGCGGCCATGCCGTACGCCTCGTCGACGCGCCTGAGTGCCTGCGCGAAGCTGATCTTCTCGCGCTGGGCGAGGGCGTCGATCATCGCCTCGGCGCGGTCGCCGATGCCGCGCTTGGGAACGTTGAGGATGCGGCGCAGCGGCACCGAGTCCTCGGGGTTGGCCAGCACCCGCAGGTAGGCCAGGACATCCCGGACCTCCTTGCGCTCGTAGAAGCGGACACCGCCGACGACCTTGTAGGGCAGGCCGACGCGGATGAAGACCTCTTCGAAGACGCGGGACTGCGCGTTGGTGCGGTAGAAGACGGCGACGTCTCCGGCCTTGGCCTCACCCGCGTCCGTGAGGCGGTCTATCTCGTCGGCGACGAACTGGGCCTCGTCGTGCTCGGTGTCGGCGACGTACCCGGTGATCCGCGAGCCGGCGCCCTGGTTGGTCCACAGGTTCTTCGGGCGTCGGGACTCATTGCGCTCGATGACCGCGTTGGCGGCGCTGAGGATGGTCTGGGTAGAGCGGTAGTTCTGCTCCAGGAGGATCGTGGTCGCGTCCGGGTAGTCCTCCTCGAACTGGAGGATGTTGCGGATGGTGGCGCCGCGGAAGGCATAGATCGACTGGTCGGCGTCGCCCACCACGCACAGCTCGGCGGGCGGGACCTCGGCCTCGGGCGGCACGTCGACGGGGTGTTCGGCGGGGGTGCCGACCAGCTCGCGCACCAGGGCGTACTGGGCGTGGTTGGTGTCCTGGTACTCGTCGACCAGGACGTGCCGGAAGCGGCGGCGGTAGTGCTCGGCGACGTCCGGGAAGGCGCGCAGCAGGTTGACCGTCGTCATGATCAGGTCGTCGAAGTCGAGGGCGTTGGCCTCGCGCAGCCGCGACTGGTACATGGCGTAGGCCTGGGCGAGCGTCTTCTCGAAACCGTCGGCCGCCTGGGCGGCGAAATCCTCCTCGTCGATCAGCTCGTTCTTCAGGTTGCTGATCTTGGCGCTGAAGGACTTGGGCGGGAAGCGCTTGGGGTCCAGGTCGAGGTCGCGGCAGACCAGGGCCATCAGGCGCTTGGAGTCGGCGGCGTCGTAGATCGAGAAGGACGACGTGAAGCCGAGCCGCTTCGACTCGCGGCGCAGGATGCGGACACAGGCGCTGTGGAAGGTCATCACCCACATCGCGTTCGCCCGCGGGCCGACGAGCTGCTCGACACGCTCCTTCATCTCACCCGCGGCCTTGTTGGTGAAGGTGATCGCGAGGATCTGGCCGGGGTGGACGCCGCGCTCGGCGAGCAGGTGGGCGATGCGGTGGGTGAGCACGCGCGTCTTGCCGGAGCCGGCACCGGCCACGATGAGCAGCGGGGAGCCGGAGTGGACGACGGCGGCGCGCTGGTTCTCGTTCAGCCCCTCCAGGAGCGCGGCCGGGTCCAGGGCGGGGCGGGGGGCGCCGTCCCGGTAGTACTGGTCCCGGTCCGGAGGCACGTCGAACTTCCCGCCGAACAGATCGTGCGGGACCGGCTCCGGTCCGTGATCGTCCTCGGGCGGCGGCGGAGGTTCTTCCTCGTGACCGCGGGGGGTCTGGAGGCTCGCCAGGAAGCTGTCGTCAAAGAGGCTGCTCATCGCTCTCCGAGTCTAGGGCGCCCCACCGACAACCGGTCCCCGCCCCGGAGAATGGCCGCGATCCCCGCACCGGACACGCGCCGCGACCGAACGGCACACCATGCGTGACCCTCTCACCGAAGGTCACGAAAATGTATCGGGCATATCACCCACCAACCTTCACAGCCGCCACACGAGTTGGCTACGGTGCGGGCAGGCCGCACGCCCCCTCCGGCGAACCTCGCCGGGCCGCGCGGCCTCCGCCGAGTCCGGCGTGCCCGCACGGCGCCCGGAGCCGGGGACCCAACCGAGAACCTCGGGGTGAATCGGCACACGCCCCCTCGTCGGGGCGCACGCCGTAGGGCAACCCTTCCGGATCCACTCCGCCCGAACCCGACAGCTAACCCGGTAGGCGGATCTTTGGAAGGAGTCGCCTCCTTGGCGTCGCACCGCAGGCCGCGCCCCACGGGTACGCGCGTCGCAGGCATACGGACCCCCGCCCTCGCCACGGCCGCCCTCACCTCCGTGGCCCTGCTGTCCCAGACGGCCGACGCCACGCCGTCGGACGAGGACAGACCGAGCCTCGAAGAGGTCGAGAAGAAGGTCGACGACCTCTACCGGCAGGCGGGGTCGGCGACCGAGAAGTACAACGCGGCCAAGGAGAAGACCGCCAAGCAGCGCAAGCGCGTCAACAACCTCCTGAACGACGTCGCCCAGCGCACCCAGAAGCTCAACGAGGCGCGCGAGGAGCTGGGGTCCTTCGCCTCCGCCCAGTACCGCACGGGCGCCGCGGTCCCGCAGACCGCGACCTTCCTGCTCGCGGACTCGCCGCAGGACTACTTCGACCAGAACCAGCTGATGAGCCGGCTCACCGGCCGCCAGAAGGACGCGGTCGACGACTACGTCACGCAGCAGTCCGAGACGATGAAGAAGCGCCGGGAGGCCACCGAGAGCCTCCAGACGCTCACCGATTCGCAGAACGACCTGAAGACGGCCAAGGCCACCGTCCAGAAGAAGCTCGCCAACGCCCGTGAACTGCTGTCGGAGCTGACCGCCGAGGAGAAGGTCCGGCTCGCGGCGATCGAGAAGAAGAAGCAGGAGGAGGCCGCCCGCAAGGCCGCCGAGCTCGCGAAGCAGCAGGCGGAGGAGCGGGAGCGGCAGCAGCGGGAACGGGAGCAGGCGGACCGGCAGGAGAGCGGGTCCGGTGGTTCCGGCGGCACCTCCTCGGGCACCGGCGCGACCGAGCCCTCCGCACCGGACGCCTCCCACGGCACCAAGGCGGAGAAGGCACTCGCCTTCGCCCGCGCCCAGATCGGCAAGCCGTACGTCTGGGGCGCCACCGGCCCCGGTTCCTACGACTGCTCGGGACTGACCCAGGCCGCCTGGAAGGCCGCGGGCGTGACCCTGCCGCGCACCACCTACGACCAGGTGGACGCCGGCACGACCGTCCCCGTCTCCCAGGCGCAACCCGGTGACCTGGTGTTCTTCTACGACGACCTCAGCCACGTGGGCCTCTACATCGGCAACGGCATGATGATCCACGCCCCGAAGCCGGGCGCTTACGTGCGCGAGGAGTCGATCTACTACGACGGCGAGGGGTCGATCCACAGCGTGGTGCGCCCGGCCTGACCCGCCGCGCTCTCTAGCATCGGCTGCATGTCATCCGGCGCCGCTCCCACCTCCCCTGCCGCCCTCCACCCTCTGCGCGCCTGGTGGGCGCAGCGTCCGCCGGCGGCCGGTGCCGCGGTGATGGCGACCGGCATCCTGTCGGTCGGCCTGCACCTCACCGGCCACGAGATCCTGTCCCGGCTCGCCCTGGTCCTGGCCGGCACCGCCTGGTTGACCCTGGCGGCGAACTTCGTCTACCTGCTGCTGGTCGAGCGTGCGCAGTGGTTGACGCGGGCGGGGACACCGGGCGCGCTCACCGCCGTGGCCGCGACGACCGTGCTCGGCACCCGTATCTCACTGCTCGGCTGGACGCCCATGGCTGCGGTGCTGCTGGCGCTGGCGGCACTGCTGTGGCCGGGACTGCTGTTCCTCGTCGTGCGGCACTGGGGGCGCCGGATGCCCGGCGCGGTGTTCCTGGGCTGCGTCGCCACGGAGGGGCTCGCCGTGCTCGGTGCCACGCTCGCGGCGGCGACGACCACGCCGTGGCTGGCGCACGCGTCCCTGGTGCCGTTCTGGCTGGGCATCGTGCTCTACCTGATCGCGCTGTTCCGCTTCGATCTCCGGCAGGTGGCCCGAGGCTCGGGGGACCACTGGGTGGCGGGCGGCGCGCTCGCCATCTCGGCCCTCGCCGGCGCCAAGCTGCTCGCCGCCGCCGGGACGGGCATGTACCTGTGGAACGCGGACGACCAGGCCGTACTGCACGACGTGACCGTCTTCCTGCTCGTCCTCGACCTGGCCTGGTACGCCGTCCTGCTCGCCGCCGAGATCGCGTGGCCGCGGCTCCGCTACGACGTGCGCCGCTGGTCGACCGTCTTCCCGCTCGGCATGACGGCGGCGGCGACGCTGTCCGTCGCCGCCGCCGTCGACGTGCCGTGGCTGGACGCCCCGGGTCAGGCGCTGCTGTGGGTCGCGGTCGCCGCGTGGCTGGCGGTCGCGGCGGGGGCACTCCTCCAGGGCCGGGCCGGGCTGCGGTCGGCCGGCGCGGGCCCGGCGGCTGTCAGGTCCACAGCACGGCGATGAAGATGTTCGCCACGGTCAGCAGCCCCACCAGCCCGAACAGCGGCTTCTCCACCTTCTCGTCGTCGCGCTTCACGTAGACCAGTCCGAGGATCACGATCAGCAGGGCGAGCTTCACACCCATCTTGATGTTGTCGACGGACTGGTCGTCGGCCTGGTTGAGGCCGATCAGGACGACACCGGTGACCAGCATCGTCAGCGCGCCGTGCAGCATCGCGGGAACGAAACGGGCCGTGCCCTGGCCCATGGCCTTCATCTGGGTCAGGAAGCCGCCCAGGAGCGACGCGATGCCGATGATGTGCAGACCGACGAAGATGTGGATGAGTACGTCCATGAGGCCGGAGCCTAATCAGGGGGCCGGACACGCTCCGACACCGGCCCGTCCGGACCGCGGCGCCGCACTCCGCGCTCCGGCGCATATATGCGTCCCCTAGCACCTCGCCTGCCCCTCCCGCCCCTGATCCGGCACATCGGTCATCACCCAGCGTGAAGACGACGGCCGCGGGACGGGCCCACGTTCACATACGGTCGCCCACCGGACCGGTACCGCCAGTTCCGCACAACCCGTCACCGGACCGTTACCGTCACGCCTAGCGTCCTCCCCCGGGCAGGCCCAGCCGAGTCGTACGGAAGGACGTGGAGCGCAGTGGGAAGGCACCGCAGGCCGCGACAGCGCATGACGGGCGGCGGAAGAGCCCGTACGGCGGCCACCATCACCCTGGCCGGTGCGGCCACCGCGACCGGCCTGGGCGGCGGCACCGGCCACGCCGAGCCGGAGCAGACACCGGCTCAGGTCAAGGCCGAGGTGGACAAGCTCTACCAGGAGGCGGAGGTCGCCACCGAGAAGTACAACGGCGCCAAGGAGAAGGCGGACGCCGCCGAGCAGCGCCTCGAGGAACTGCGGGACGAGGTGGCCCGCAAGGAGGACCGGCTGAACTCCGCGCGCGAGGATCTCGGCACGGTCGCGGCGGCCCAGTACCGGAGCGGAAGCCTCGACCCGGCGCTGCGACTCATGCTCTCCGCCGACCCCGACCGGTACCTCGACGGCGCCGCCTTCGCCGAGCGGGCGGGCAGCCGGCAGCAGGCCACCGTGGGCCGGGTGCGCAAGGAACTGCGGGAGATCAAGCAACTGCGCGGCGCCGCACGCGTCGAGGTGGCGTCGCTGAAGTCACGCCGGGAGGAGCTGAAACGTCACCGCGAGACGATCACCGGCAAGCTGGCGACGGCCCGCCGCCTGCTGTCCCGGTTGACCGCCGAGGAACGCGCCCGCCTCGGCGACGGCACCGGTGACCGTGCCTCCCGCTCCTCGCCCGGCCCCCGGGACGGCATCTCCGGCCCATCCCAGGCGCCCAACTCCCGTGCGGCGGCGGCCGTCGCCTACGCCTACCAGAAACTGGGCAGCCCTTACGTCTGGGGCGCGACCGGCCCCGACGCCTTCGACTGCTCGGGTCTCACCCAGGCCGCCTACCGCGCCGCGGGCGTCTCCCTGCCCCGCACGACCTACGCCCAGATCGACGCCGGCCGCCGCGTCGCCCGCTCGGAACTGCTCCCCGGCGACCTGGTCTTCTTCTACTCCGGCATCAGCCACGTCGGCATCTACGTCGGCGACGGCAAGATGATCCACGCCCCCAACCCGTCGGCGCCGGTGCGTGTGGCGCCCGTGGACCAGATGCCGTTCGCGGGCGCCGCGCGGGTGGCGTGACGCCCGGACGACGGTGGCGGCGTGCCCGTGCCGGGCCGGAGCGCCGAGGACGGTCAGACCAGCCGCCGCGCCGTCGCCCACCGCGTCAGCTCGTGCCGGTTGGACAGCTGGAGCTTGCGCAGCACCGCCGAGACATGGGACTCGACCGTCTTCACCGAGATGTACAGCTGCTTGGCGATCTCCTTGTACGCGTAGCCGCGGGCGATCAGGCGCAGTACCTCGCGCTCGCGCTGGGTGAGGCGGTCGAGGTCCTCGTCGACCGGCGGGGCGTCGGTCGACGCGAACGCGTCGAGGACGAACCCTGCCAGGCGCGGGGAGAAGACGGCGTCGCCCTCCTGCACGCGGAAGATGGAGTCGACGAGGTCCGTGCCGGTGATCGTCTTGGTCACATAACCCCGGGCGCCACCACGGATCACGCCGATGACGTCCTCCGCCGCGTCCGAGACGGAGAGGGCGAGGAAGCGGACGGGCCGCTCCGTGTCGCTCATCAAGGGGGTGCAGCGGCGCAGCACTTCGACGCCGCCGCCACCGGGGAGGTGGACGTCGAGCAGCACCACTTCGGGCCGGGTGGCGGTGATGACGGTGACGGCCTGGTCGACGTCGGCGGCCTCACCGACGACCTCCACACCGGTCTGCGCGGTCTGACCGATCTCGGCCTGGACGCCGGTGCGGAACATACGGTGGTCGTCGACGAGCACCACGCGCACGTGACGCTCCCCCGCGCCCGCGTTCGCCGGCTGTGCGGGCTCGGCCGCCTCTCCCGCCGCCGTTGCGTTCGCCTCGATCGGGTCGCTCATGACGTCTTCTCCGCCCTCTCCATCTCCAGCTCGACCTCCGTGCCGCCGTCCGGCACCGCGCGCAGCCGCGCCGTGCCGCTGTTGCGCTCCATGCGGCCGATGATCGATTCTCTGACACCCATCCGGTCGGCGGGTATCGAGTCGAGGTCGAAGCCGGGACCGCGGTCCCGGACGGACACGAAGACCGTCCTGCCCTCGACCTCGGCGTAGACCTGTACGGCGCCGCCCTCGCCACCGTACTTGGCGGCGTTCACCATGGCCTCGCGGCCGGCCTGCATCTGTGCCCCGATCCTCTCGTCGAGCGGGCAGTCGCCGACGACCACCACCTCGATGGGGACGCCGTGCTTGTCCTCGACCTCGGCCGCGTTGCGCTTGACGGCCTCGGCGAGGGTGGTGGGCTCGTCGTCCTCGTCCTTGCCGTTGCCCTCCGGTTTGTAGAGCCAGGCGCGCAGGTCCCGCTCCTGGGCACGGGCCAGGCGGCGCACCTCCCCCGCGTTCTCCGCGTTGCGCTGGATCAGGGTCAGGGTGTGCAGCACCGAGTCGTGGACGTGGGCGGCGACCTCGGCCCGCTCCTGCGCGCGGATGCGCATCAGCCGCTCCTCGGAGAGGTCCTGGGTCATGCGCACCAGGTAGGGGCCGGCGAGGAGCGTTATGCCGACGAGGACGGCGAGCGCGGCCTGGAGCACGGAGCCGAGGTGGGCGGCGGACCCCTGGAGGACGAAGATGCCGGTGACGCCCGCGGTCACCAGCAGGACGCCGGCCACGGAGCGCAGCAGGGTGACGGTCCGCCGGTGGCGTCCCACCTCGGCCCAGCGGGCCCGGCGGGCGTTGTCCGCCTGGCGCCAGACGAGGGCGACACCGGCACCGACGAGCACGGTCGGCCAGAGATAGGCCTTCGCTCCGCCGCCGAGGTCGACATTGCCCACGAAGACCAGTGCCACGACGACCATGAGGAGCAGGGCGACGATCTGGCCCTTGTCCGGCTTGCGGGCGACGAGTCTGCGCCGGCCGTCCGGCGCGGTCTCCGCGGCGACGAGGGACGACGGCTTCTGGGAGTCGACGCCGCCGACGCCCAGCGGCACGAAGAACCAGAAGGCCGCGTACAACAGCGCGCCGAGCCCGTCGGCCATGAACAGGCCGACGAAGGCGAACCGCACCCAGATGACGGGCAGCCCGAGATGTCCGGCGAGCCCCCGCGCCACCCCGCCGAGCCAGCGTCCGTCGCTGCTGCGGTAGAGCTTGCGCGGCGGCCGCGGTTCGACGAGGGGCGCTGCTGCGGCTTCCGGCATGACACTGATGGTCACACGGCCCCGGGAGTCGGAGCATCAGGGTCGGCCCCCTAGACTCCCCTGATCTTCGGACCGCGAGCCCTTCGAACGCTCCCCCGGCGCCGGCTCAGGGCCGATATCAGGGTCCGACCAGGGTCGAACCGACTGCCGCCCCGGCGCCGCGCCCGTCACCATGGACCCATGACAGATCACGAGCACGCCGCGACGGGTCCGGGACCCGGCCCCGGCCCGCGCCCACCGCAGGGCACCGGGCCGCAGGACGCCGCGCCCGCCGCGGATGCCACGGGTGCCGGAGCCGCCCCGGGCGCCACTGCCGGAGCCGAGGGCGACGCCCCCGGGCCGCCCCACCGGTTCCGGCGCGACCGGCGGCACAAGACGTTCGGCGGCGTGTGCGCCGGCCTCGGGCGTCAGTGCGACATGGACCCGGTGATCTTCCGGATCACGCTCGCGGTGCTCTCCGCGACCGGCGGCATCGGCCTCATCTTCTACGGCTTCGCCTGGCTCTTCGTCCCGTACGACGACGAGGAGGAGAACGAGTTGCGCAAGCTGCTCACCGGCCGAGTCGACGGCCAGGCCCTGGCGGCCGTGCTGTTCGCCCTGGTCGGCTGCGGGGTCTTCCTGACGATGCTGAACAACGGCGGAGTGCTGACCTTCGCCGTGGTGCTGTCCCTGGTCCTCGCGGGCGCCGGGTACTGGTCACGGCACCGGCGCACTCCCGACCCCGACCCCCTGGCCACCCAGGCCGTCGCCGACGCCCCGCCCGAGGCTCAGGCACCGCCGATCATGTACACCTGGCCCTCCTGGTGGCGCGACCCCATAGTCAAGGACGGCAGCCACGTCGGCGGGACCGGATATCTGTGGGGCCCGCCGGAGTCCGAGGACCGTGACATCGCGGCGGCCGTCAACATCGGCCGCGGTGTTCCGGGCGACCGCGCCCCGGTGGCCGACCGGCGCCCTCGTACCCCGCAGCCGCGCGGCCCTCGCGGCATCGGCGGCTGGGTCTTCCTCCTCGCGCTGCTCGCCGGATTCCTCGGCACCCGCCTGACGTGGGACGAGCAGCCGCTCGGCACCAGCCTGCAGACCGGCCTGGCCTGCGCGCTCGCGGTCTTCGGCGTCGGCATCGCGGTCAGCGCCTTCCTGGGGCGCACAGGGGCGGGTTCCATCTTCCTGGCGATCATCACGGCCGGCCTGCTGGCCGGCTCCGCCACCCTGCCCGAGGACGTCGGCACCGACTGGGTCCGAAGGACTTGGGAGCCCACGACCGTGGCCGGCGTGCACGAGCAGTACGACATCGGGGCCGGCACCGGGACCCTGGACCTGTCCCGGCTGGATCTGGCCGAGGGACAGACGGTGACCACCCGGGCCGACGTGGGGATGGGCCGAATACAGGTCGTGGTGCCGCCGGACGTAACCGTGCGGCTGAGCGTCGAGGTGGGCGTGGGCGACATCCAGTTGCCCGGCGACGACAAGAAGGACGTGGACGTGGCACCGGGCAAGCACAAGGAGGTCACCCTGCCCCCCACGGAGGGCGGCGAGAACGCCGGCACCCTCGACCTCGATCTCCAGGTCGGCGTCGGACAGGCGGAGGTGACCCGTGCTGCGTCATAGGTTCCAGCCCGGACGGCTGGTCGCGGGCTTCTTCCTGACCCTGGCGGGCGTCGTCTACGCGGGCGATGCGGGCGGGCTCTGGGAGACACCGTGGTTCGTCGTGATCCCCCTCGTGCTGGGCGGCCTCTGCACCGCGGGAGCGGTCGGCGTCCTGGCCCGGTCCGTGCACCGGCGCCGGGGAAGGCTCCGAGCCAAGGCGGACGGGCCGCGGGCGGACCTGCCCGGCTGACGGCCACCGACCTGCCACCCCGGCCGGTGCCGGCACCGGCATCCCGCCGGACGGCGATCTGTCGAAACCGACAGGAAGAAACCGGCCGAAGGAGGGTTGAGCGGCGTCTCGGCGTCGTACGTATGGACTGATGAGGGGGTCTCGGCACACGCGGGCGAGAGGCGGCTGGCAGTGATGACTCACGGCATGCGGACGGATGCGTACACCTCGCAACCGGACGGCGGCGGAGGCTGGCGGGACCAGGCCACGCGCTACGCCCTCCTGCCTCTGCGGATCTTCCTGGGCGTCACCTTCGTTTACGCCGGTCTCGACAAGCTCACCGACAGCGCCTTCATGAAGGACTCCGGGGCCGGCTCCGTCGGCGACATGATGCGGACGGTCCGCGACTCCTCGGCCGTCCCCGGGCTGGTCGACCTGGCCCTGAAGAGCCCCTCCGGGTTCGGTTACGCCATCGCCCTGGGCGAGCTGGCCGTCGGCATCGGCACGCTGCTCGGGCTGCTGACCCGGCTCGCCGCGCTCGGCGGCGCCCTGATCTCGCTGAGCCTCTGGCTGACCGTCAGCTGGGCCTCCGACCCCTACTACTACGGCAACGACCTCGCCTACCTCATGGCCTGGATCCCCCTCGTACTGGCGGGCGCCCCGCTGCTGTCACTGGACGCCGCGTTGCGCTCCCGGCGACACCGGAGGACGGGCGGGTACCGATAGCGCCATCCTCCCCTGCCCACGCCCGCGTCGGTCAGTCCGTCACGTCGATCGCGTACCGGTTGGTCTCCACCCCCGCGCTCGTGACGACCTGGACATCCACCCGGCCCGGTTCGACGTCCGCCGGGACGGGGACCGTCAGCAGGTCGTCCGTGGGGTTGCTGAAGCCGCCGGTGACCGGGACCAGGGGCACGTGGACGTTGACCGCGCCGATGCGGACGACCATGCGGGACAGGCGGTCCGCGCGCTGGGCACCCGGCGGTACGAAACCGGCACCGCGGATCTCGATGTCGTCGCCCGTGCGGATCGGCGCGTCCAGGTCGCCCGCCTCCCGGGCCCGGACCACGGAGAGGATCACGGGGCGCCCTCCCTCCGCGTACTTGCCGGCCACGTACGTCGCGGCCGACACCAGCACCACGACCGCCAGACCCCAGGGCAGGTCGGGCAGCTGGTCCGGACGCCGGGCCAGCCGTACCGCCGCGAAGACGAGGGCGACCGAGCTGATCACGACGTACTGGATGTCGGCGAAGGTGCCGCGTCCGGCGTCGTCCGTCAGGAGGTCACAGGCGCGCGGCCGGTCCGCCCGGACCTTCTGCAGTCGCTGGCCCAGGACCCGCAGCCCGACCACCCGCCGTACGAGGACGGCGATCCCGCACACCACCGCGAGCACCGTCACCGCGCCGGCTCCGCGGGCCAGGTCCAGCCCGGAGACCAACGCGTCGCGCCGGGCGTGCCCCGAGGCGAGGGCCAGTTGCCCGGCCAGGACGAGCACGGCGTAGGCGACGAACAGGACCCAGGCCGCCGCCACGGCGCGGGACGTGGAGAGGCGGTTGTCCTCACCGATCACCGGGGCCAGCGCCCCGCCCCGCGCCCGATGGAACCACGACGCAGCCGTCAGCGCCGCCGCCACCACCAGCGCCGCCGAGAGCCCCGCGGTCCGCGCGGCCGTCCAGCCGCCGCCGACGGCGGTGAGCGCCTGCACGAGGAGCAGCAGCACGACCGCGGCCCACACGACGGTCGCCGTGCGACGCCCGAGGCCCGCGAGCCACGCCTCACCCTCGGCACGGCCGCGTTCGGCGACTTGTTCCGCGGACTGGGTCAGCTCCTCCGAGACCCACTGCCGGGAGGCGGAGGGCGAGTGGGCCACCGCGGCGGGCAGCCCTTGCCCGGTCGCGAACTCGTCCCGCCGCGACAGGAACGCCGCGACCGCCCGGCGATGCCCCTCCCGGGCGCCGTGCGGGCAGCCCCCGCAGGTGCAGCCGCCCCCGTGCGCAGCCCCGTACGCGTCCCCGCCCGGGCCGCTCCCGTGTCTCGCCTCCTGCACCGCCACGCCCGACGCCCGCCTTCCCCGACCCCTGCGACAACCCCGCGCACACCGCGGTGGAACCCAGCAACGACACCCGCACGCCATGCGCGCGACGTCCGCACGACACCGGTCCGGGCGGCCACCGCACCGGCCGCGGCGGAAGCCCTAAGTCCCGTGGGACGAAAGCGAATTGTGCCGCACGGAGCCCCCTGCGCGCCCGCCGCCCCGGCCCGCACTGCCCAGCGCGGGTGACATGCGGCCCCGCCGTGTTGACCCGGCCGGGCAGGCAGGCGACCGGGCGACGCTGACGGGCGGACGGCGACAGACGAGGAGCCCGGGTGCGATAGCGGACACAGGATGTCGCCTTTCGGGGTCACACTCGCCGTATGACTGACAGCGCCGCACCGGCCGCCTCACCCGGCCCCACCGTGAACTGGTCGCACTTCGCCACCGCCGAACCCGCGCTCGCCGCCACCGTCGAGGCGCGCTTCGGCGCGTACACCCACCACGTCCTCGCCACCCTGCGCAAGGACGGCTCGCCGCGCACCACCGGCCTGGAGGTGCGCTTCCTGGGCGGTGAGCTGTGGCTCGGCATGATGCCGGGCTCGGTGAAGGCGCTCGACCTGCGCCGTGACCCGCGGTTCGCGTTGCAGGCGAACCCGGGGGACGGGACCGGGATGGGCGGCGGGGACGTGCGGATCGGCGGGCGGGCGGTA
This sequence comes from Streptomyces sp. M92, assembly GCF_028473745.1. Lineage (NCBI taxonomy): Bacteria > Bacillati > Actinomycetota > Actinomycetes > Kitasatosporales > Streptomycetaceae > Streptomyces > Streptomyces sp. M92. Next base: position 2,655,140 of record NZ_CP101137.1, on the reverse strand, counting down.
GAGGTCGAGGACGCCGCGACGCGGGCCCGGTACGTGAAAGAGGTGGAACCGCCGGAGCCGTTCCACCTCTTCCGAACCGAGCTGACGGAGGTCGTGCGGACCTACGTGGAGGACGACGCGTACCTCGCCGTCCAAGTCTGGCAGCCCGGCAAGCCCCTGCGTACCGTCCGGCGCGCCTAGCGGCTCTCGGTCACTCCCACTCGATGGTGCCCGGCGGCTTCGAGGTCACGTCGAGGACGACGCGGTTGACGTCCTTGACCTCGTTGGTGATGCGGGTCGAGATCTTGGAGAGCACGTCGTACGGCAGCCGCGACCAGTCGGCCGTCATCGCGTCCTCGGAGGAGACGGGCCGCAGCACGATCGGGTGGCCGTAGGTGCGGCCGTCGCCCTGGACGCCGACGGAGCGGACGTCGGCGAGCAGCACCACCGGGCACTGCCAGATGTCGCGGTCGAGGCCGGCCGCGGTCAGCTCCTCGCGGGCGATGGCGTCGGCCTCGCGGAGCAGGTCGAGCCGCTCCTTGGTGACCTCGCCGACGATGCGGATGCCGAGACCCGGACCCGGGAAGGGCTGGCGCTGGACGATCTCGTCCGGCAGGCCCAGCTCCTGGCCCACCATCCGGACCTCGTCCTTGAACAGCTTGCGCAGCGGCTCGATGAGCTTGAACTCGAGGTCCTCGGGGAGCCCGCCGACATTGTGGTGGGACTTGATGTTGGCGGTGCCGGTGCCACCGCCGGACTCGACGACGTCCGGGTAGAGGGTGCCCTGGACCAGGAACTCCACGGCCGGGCCCTGGTCGGCGATGATCTCGGCCTGGGCCTGCTCGAAGACCCGGATGAACTCGCGGCCGATGATCTTCCGCTTCTCCTCGGGGTCGGAGATCCCGGCCAGCGCCTCCAGGAACCGCTCCTCGGCGTCCACGACCTTCAGCTGCACGCCGGTCGCGGCGACGAAGTCCTTCTCGACCTGCTCGGTCTCGCCCTTGCGCATCAGGCCGTGGTCGACGTAGACGCAGGTCAGCTGGGAGCCGATGGCCTTCTGGACGAGGGCTGCGGCGACGGCGGAGTCGACGCCGCCGGACAGGCCGCAGATGGCGCGCTTGTCGCCGACCTGCTCGCGGATGGCCGCGACCTGCTCGTCGATCACGCTGCCCGTGGTCCAGTCGGGGGCGAGGCCCGCGCCGCGGTACAGGAAGTGCTCCAGCACCTGCTGCCCGTGCGTGGAGTGCATCACCTCGGGGTGGTATTGGACGCCGTAGAGCTTCTTCTCGTCGTTCTCGAAGGCGGCGACCGGGACGACGTCCGTGGAGCCGGTGACGGTGAAGCCCTCGGGGGCGGCGGAGCAGGCGTCGCCGTGGGACATCCACACGGCCTGCTCGGCCGGGGTGCCCTCGAAGAGGGTGGAGGAGTTCTTGGAGACGTGCAGATCCGTACGGCCGTACTCGCGGGCGCCGGAGTTGTCGACGGTGCCGCCGAGGGTCTGCGCCATCAGCTGGAAGCCGTAGCACATGCCGAAGACGGGAACGCCCGCCTCGAACAGGGAACGGTCGAGGGTGGGGGCGCCCGGCTCGTACACCGACGAGGGGCCGCCGGAGAGGATGATGGCCGCCGGGTTCTTGGCGAGCATCTCCTCGACCGGCATGGAGCTCGGCACGATCTCGCTGTAGACCCGCGCCTCGCGGACACGGCGGGCGATGAGCTGGGCGTACTGCGCGCCGAAGTCGACGACCAGGACGGTGTCGGGGGCGGCGGCAGCGGGAGTCGCTGATGACACGGGGTGCCTTCCGGCGGTCGGGCGGGGGTCTTGTGCTCCCGATTCTACCGAGGCGGACGGCCGCCCCGTCCCGGCCGCGGTGCCCGGCGCCGCCCCGGTGGCACGTCTCACCATGCGGATCACCTTCGGGTCAGCCTCGGATCACCATGCGAACCGGGTTGGCCACGGACCGTTCGCAGGGCATACTGGCGCCATGCGCAAGTACCAGGTGTTCAGCTTTACCTATGGCAACCGGCCCACCGGCTGCCATGGTCGTGCTGCTTGAGCAACTGACGAGCGACAACTTCCCAGGCGCCCCGGGCCGACAAGGCCCGGGGCGCCTGTCGTTTTCCGGGTCCTGCCGCCCCGGGGCACCGCCACCACCCCCTTCCCGGCGAGGAGCCCCCGACGTGACCGTCACCACCGCAGACAAGACCGGCGCCCGCACCGCAGAGGCCGCCGACGTGATCACCGGCGCCCGGGAGCGCATCGACGCGCTCGACGACCGGATCATCGGCCTGATCCAGGAACGGATGGCCGTGTCCGCCGTCATCCAGCAGGCCCGGATCGCCTCCGGCGGCCGGCGCGTGAATCTCTCCCGCGAGATGGAGGTCCTCGCCCACTACAGCGACGCGCTGGGCAAGCCGGGTACGTCGCTGGCGATGACGCTGCTGGAGCTGTGCCGGGGGCGTGTCTGAGCGTCGCATGCGAGTTCGGGCCACTTCTCACCCGTACGGCGCGTGACCGCCGCGCGGGACGCTTCGTTGGTCCCGGTGTCCGTGCCAGCCAGGGGCGGGCCCGAGAGAACCACGCGTGGCTCGCTGGGGCGATGAGACGTACGGATCGTGCCGTACGTCGTGGGACCTCGCCCCAGGAAGTGACCGGACGGCAGGGGACAGCAGCCCGGTCACCCATGAGAACGGCCGGCTCCGGGGACGCCCGGGGCCGGCCGACGGGAGATGCCCGGGCCCGGGACGCCCCTCCCCCGACAACCGCATGCTCGACAGACCAGCGGCGCACCCCCCCGGCGCCGCTCCGAGGCACCGGCGCAGCCCTGACGCCGGTGCTGGCTGAGGAAGGGCCCCGCGGCTGCAGAGCCGCGGGGCCCTTCGCGTTCGTCCGGAGCCGCTCTGCCCGGCGAGTGACGCAGGGCACATAAAGAAGACATCAGTTCGGGACAACCATTCACAGGCTTCACTGATCAAACACAGCGACTCTTCACCGAGACGCACGGGCACCCGCGCCCCACACGCGGAGGCCTCCCGCAAAACCTCCGTACTGCGGCAGAGCAGTACGCCCGAATTTGTCGAGGTCTTCATGAAGCTTCGCCGCGCCATGGTCACGGCCGCCGCCGCCACCGTCCTGGCACCGCTCGCCCTCGTGTCGGCACCCGCCGCGTTCGCGGCCGACGAGCCGTCCACGAGCACCTCGTCCGAGGAGCAGGCCTCCACCACGACGGATGCCGACCAGGACGCCGCGTCCGGCGAGAACACCACCGCCCCCGCGCCCCCCGGCGACTCCTCCTCCGAGGAGAAGCCCGCCGACGAGAAGCCGGCCGGGGATGACGCGTCCTCGGGCGACGAGAACGACCCGAGCACCCCGGCCGAGGGCCAGAACCCGCCCTCCGGGGACGGTGACACCACGTCCGGCGAGGAAAACCCGTCCGAGGGCCAGCAGCCTCCGGCTGAGGGCGACACCAAGCCCTCCGAGGACGGCACCAAGCCGTCGGAGGACGACACGAAGCCCTCGGACGACGCCGGCGAGCCCTCCGAGGACGAGGAGCCCCCCGCCGACGACGCCGTCTTCGACCCCTTCGAGGACTGCGCCGAATTCGACCTGGACGAGAAGCTCACCGCTTCCGTCTCCGGGCTGCCGAACAAGATCGTGGCCGGCTCCGGCTGGCACGACTTCGAGTTCGTCATCGACAACGACTCCGACAAGAACCTCAAGAACGTCTGGATCAACGCCTTCGCCGAGTACAGCGGCGAAGTCAACTCCGACGTCCTCCTCTCGCAGGACCTGGCCGAGCTGCAGGTGAAGCAGGACGGCAAGTGGACCAGCGCCTACCAGGAGACCTACGGAGAGGGCGAGGACGCGCTCACGTTCACCGGAAGCATCGTCGCCCTCCTGCCGACCCTGGACAAGAACTCCACGGCCACGCTCGACCTTCGCGTAAGGATCGCCGCCGACGCCCCGGCGGGCTCGGCGTTCTCCATGAGCCAGGCGGTGTACGCGGGCGAGGGACAGTCCTGCTACGGCAACGGTGAGTACTACGACTTCACCGTGCTCGCCGCGAACAGCGACCTCCCGGACGACGTCAACGACGTCAAGCCGAACGGCGAGAAGCCCAAGGGCATCGACAAGGACCTGCGTCCGCAGGGCGTCGACAGGGACCTGAAGCCGCAGGGCGGTGTCAAGCCGGTCACCGGCAGTCTCGCCGCCACCGGTTCCAGCTCCGCGCTGCCGACCATCGGTCTCGTCGGCGGACTCGCCGTCGTCGTCGGTGGCGGCGCGATGTACCTCGTCCGCCGCCGCAAGGCCGGTGCCCAGGCGTAACGACTGACCGGCACGGCCTGCCACAAGACGAGAAGGACCTGCGCTCGGAGGGGGGCGCAGGTCCTTCCCTTGTTTCGCGGGCCGTTACTTCTTCGGCGGCACCGCCGGCATCCCGAGGAACGGCAGCCGCAGCGCGCCGAAGGCCTCCGCCGGGACCGCCGGGGACTTGGGCTCGACGGGCGTCAGGCGCCGGTACTCCGTGCCCTGCGCCGGGCGCGGGTCCTCCTCGCCCTTGTTGGGCCAGTACGACATCGCGCGCTCGGCCTGCGCCGTGATGGTCAGGGACGGGTTGACGCCCAGGTTGGCGGAGACCGCGGCGCCGTCGACGACGGAGATGCCGGGGTGGCCGTAGAGGCGGTGGTACGGGTCTATGACGCCGGTATCGCGGGAGGCGCCGATGGGGCAGCCGCCCAGGAAGTGGGCGGTGAGCGGGGTGCCCATCAGTTCGCCGACGTTGGAGCCGGCGAAGCCGTTGATCTCGGCGGCGAGCGCGGCGGCGCCCTCGGTGGCGGCCTTGATCTGCTTGGGGTTGGGCGAGCCGTGGCCCTGGCGGGCGGTGAGCAGGCCCTTGCCGACGCCCGTCGGTTTCAGGTGGGTGGTCAGGGAGTTGTCCAGGGACTGCATCACCAGGCCGATGATGGTGCGCTCCGACCACTTGCGGTTGGAGAGCGAACGCAGGACCAGGAGAGGGTGCTTGGCCGCGTGCCCAAGGAAACCCAGGACGCGGGAGGTGCCGGAGGCGGTGTGGCCTGCGTAGGGGACCTGGAGGATGGACAGGCCGCCCATCGAGTTGGAGCCCTTGCCGTAACGGACCGGCTCGATGTGGGTGTTGGCGTCCGGGTGGATCGAGGACGTGATGGCGACGCCGCGCGTGAAGTCGGCGCGGGGTTCGCCGGTCGCCTTGCGGTAGCGCCGGTCGTCGGTCTGGGCGCCGACCAGGGCCTCGGAGTTGGTGCGGGTCAGCTCGCCGAGCCTGTCGGAGAGGTGCGGGAGCTGGCCGTTGGCCTTCATGCGGTGCAGCAGGGTCTGGGTGCCGTAGGTGCCGGCCGCCATGACGACGCGGCGGGCGGTGAAGGTGCGGCCCGCGCCCTTCTTCTTCCGGTCGGTGGGGAGCGTGGCCACGGCGAAGCCGCCGCGCGAGTCCTCGGTGACCGACACGACCGACGTCATGGGGTGCACGACCGCTCCCGCCTTCTCGGCGAGGTACAGGTAGTTCTCGTTGAGGGTGTTCTTCGCGCCGTGCCGGCAGCCGGTCATGCACTCGCCGCACTCGTTGCACGCCTTGCGGTCGGGTCCCGCGCCGCCGAAGTACGGGTCGGGTATCTCCTCGCCCGGCTTCGCCCTCGCCGTGCCGTCGGCGTCCTCGCCGTCGCCGAAGAAGACGCCGACCGGCGCCATGTGGAAGGTGTCGCCGACTCCCATCCGCTGGGCGGCGGCCTTCAGGTGGACGTCGGAGGGGGTCATGGTCGGGTTGAGGCGGACCCCGAGCATGCGCTTGGCCTGGTCGTAGTACGGCGTCAGCTCGTCCTGCCAGTCGGTGATGTCCCGCCACTGGGGGTCGTCGAAGAAAGGCTGCGGCGGTACGTAGAGGGTGTTGGCGTAGTTGAGGGAACCGCCGCCGACGCCCGCGCCCGCCAGGACCATGACGTTCCCGAGCAGGTGGATGCGCTGGATGCCGAACATGCCGAGCTTGGGGGCCCAGAGGTAGTTCTTGAGGTCCCAGGAGTTCTTCGGCAGCGACTGGCGGGTGAAGCGGCGGCCCGCTTCCAGGACGCCGACCCGGTATCCCTTCTCCGTCAGGCGGAGGGCGGACACCGAGCCGCCGAAGCCGGAACCCACGACGAGGACGTCGTAGTCGTACCCGTTCTCGTCCCGGGTCTGGACGGAGTTCTCCTGCGACACGTGCTCTCCTCGTTGAGAACGGGCGGTGGTCTCGGGGGTTGCGCGGGCGGGTCAGCGGAAGCGGAATGCCTTCATCAGTCGCAGGCTCCGGCTCATGAACGCCGCGTACTTCTCGTCGTCCATGCCGAGCGACGGCGCCATCGGCAGCAGCCGCTGGTGGGCGACCGTCTGGGCCTCGGTGTACTTGAGGATGCCCTCGGAGCCGTGCCGGCGGCCGAGGCCGGAGTCCTTCATGCCGCCCATCGGTGACTGGGCGCTGCCGTAGGCGGGGGCGTATCCCTCGTTGATGTTGACGGTGCCGGTGCGCATCCGGGCGGCGACCTCGTGGCCGCGCCGGGCGTCCTTCGTCCAGACCGAGGAGTTCAGGCCGTACGGCGTGGAGTTGGCCTGCTCGACCGCCTCGTCCTCGGTCTTGAAGCGGTAGACGGAGACGACCGGGCCGAAGGTCTCCTCGGTGCACACGGTCATGGGGGCCACGACGCCGTCGAGGATGGTCGGCTCGTAGAAGTACGGGCCGATGTCCGGGCGGGCGACCCCGCCCGCGACGAGCTTCGCCCCCCGCGCAACGGCGTCCGCCACGTGCGCCGTCACGGTCTGGAGCTGCCGCTCCCCCACCAGCGAGCCCATGTCGGCGCCGTAGGAGAGGGAGGTGCCGAGCCGCATGGCCCTGGTGCGGGCGGCGAAGCGGTCCAGGAAGGCGTCCGCGACCGACTCGTGGACGTAGAGCCGCTCGATGGAGATGCAGAGCTGGCCGGCCGAGGAGAAGCAGGCCCGCACGGCGCCCGCGGCGGCCTTCTCGATGTCGGCGTCCTCCAGGACCAGCATGGCGTTCTTGCCGCCGAGTTCGAGGGAGACGCCGACCAGGCGGGCGGCGGCGCCCTGGGCGACCTCGCGGCCGGTGCGGGTGGAGCCGGTGAAGGAGACGTAGTCGGCGTGCTTGACGACCTCGGGGCCGACGACCGGGCCCTCGCCGAGGACGACCTGGAAGACCTCGGCGGGCAGGCCGGCCTCGATGAGCAGGTCACGGGCCCACAGGGCGGTCAGGCAGGTCTCGGTGTCGGGCTTCATGACGACCGCGTTGCCCGCGACGAAGGCGGGGAGCGCGTCGCCGACGGACAGCTCCAGCGGGTAGTTCCACGGGGCTATCTGGCCGACGACGCCGCGCGGGTGCCGCAGTTCGGTGACCTTGGTGAGGGTCGGTACGGCGCCGGTGTGCCGCTTGGGGCGCAGGTACGCCGGGGCCTTGCGGCCGTAGTGCCGGGCGGCGACGGCGACGGCCTGGACCTCCTCGTGGGCGTGCAGGCGGGCCTTGCCGGTCTCCAGCTGGATGAGGTCGAGGACCTCGGCCTGGCGTTCCAGGACCAGGTCGTGGAAGCGGAGCAGGACGGCGGCGCGCTGCCGTACCGGTGTGCGCTCCCACACGGCCTGTGCGGCGCGGGCCCGCTCGAAGGCGCCGGCCACGTCCTCGGGCGTCGACTCGGGCAGGTCGGCGAGCTTCTCGCCGGTGAACGGCGTGTGGTTGGCGGTCCGCCCGGAACCGGCCACGCCCTTGGCGAGCTGGGCGACCAGCTCGGGCGTGACCACGTCCGCAGCGGTGCGGGCGCCCGCCGGGCTGGGGGCGAGGGGGTTGGTGCCGGTGAGTTCCGGGGCCTGCGCGTCCGTCATGAGCCGCAGGGTATGACGCCGCGACGGCTTTGTGTACCCGTCGGTAATCGGGATTCACCGAGTGCTCACACAATGCCAGTGATCGCTGGCAACAAACCCGCTGATCAGGGCGTTACGCGGATGGGTTGCACCTGACTGTTTCTTTTGGCGACAGGCCGCTCCCTGCGGCGCGCCCCGGGCCGCGGGCCCCCCGCACTCTGGTCGCGCGCCCCGTCAGGACTCCGCGACCTCCCAGTTGGTGATCACCGTGCGGGCGATCTCGCGTCCCTCGTCGGCGAAGTAGCCCTTGCGGGGGTAGTCGATCCACAGTCGGTACATGTCGCCGTTCGCGGCCCGGTAGTAGACGATGTGGATCTCGCGCTCGCGTGGCTCCCGCGCGTCCGTGGTCGTGTACGCGATGACGTTCTCGGCGGCCTTCTCGCCCCGGTACTCGGTCTCCTTCGGCTCCCCTTCGGGCGCGGGCTCGTCGGCGAGGTCCCAGGAGTACTCGCCGTCCTTGAGCGTGTCCCAGTCCGCCCAGGCGCCCGCGATCGCGGTGCCCGGCATGTCCCCGTCCTCGTCCTCGGCCTTGATGTCCCGGTCGACGTGGACGGTCACGGCGCCGCTCGGGTCGGCGAACGTCTCGTTGGTGCCGTCCCAGTCGTCGGGGTGCTCCTCCTCCTTCACGAACGAGGCCGGCAGGCCGACGCTCACCCCGGTCTTCCCGCTCAGCCGGTGCGTCTTCCACCCCTCGGGCAGCGGCCCTGCGAAGGGCTCCGCGATCACCAGGTACGACGCCGCGGCCGCCGCGACGACCGCCGCGCCCAGGGTGATCCACGCGTTGCGGCCCAGCCGCACGCCCCACTTGGAGCCGGCACCGGACGACCTGGCAAGACCCTCCGGACCGTCCGCTCCGCCGCCCCCGGCCACGCGGGTGGGTGCGGGTTCGGGCGGGTTCGCGGCGGCCTCCAGCAGGGCGCGGGTGCGGGCCGCGTCCGGGCGGCGGGCCGGGTCCTTGTCCAGCAGGCCGGTGACGAGCTCGGCGAGCGGCCCCTGCGCGGCGGGCGGCGCGGGCGCGGCGTTGAGCACGGACTGGAGCGTGGCGGGGGTGTTGCTGCGACGGAACGGCGAGACGCCCTCCGTGGCCGCGTACAGCACCACGCCCAGCGACCACAGGTCGCTCGCCGGGCCGGGGCGCCGGCCCAGCACCCGCTCCGGTGCGATGTACTCGGGCGAGCCGACGAATCCGCCGGTGTCGGTGAGGCTGGTCTCGCCCTCGATCTGTGCGATGCCGAAGTCGGTGAGGACGACCCGGTCGTGCCGGCCGAGCAGGACGTTGTCCGGCTTCACGTCCCGGTGCAGGATGCCGGCCGCGTGCGCGGCCTCCAGCGCGCCGAGCACCTCCAGGCCGATCCGGGCCGCCTCGCGGGCACCGAGCGTGCCCTCCTGCAACGCGTCGCCCAGCGAGCGGCCCCGCACCAGCTCCATCACGATCCACGGCTGGTCGTCCACCACCGCCACGTCGTACACGCCGACGACGGCGGGATGGTCGAGCCGGGCGGCGGCGCGGGCCTCGCGGCGCATCCGCTCGAAGGCGTTGGCCCGTTCGCGTTCGGGAAGGTGGTCGGGGACGCGGGGCTCCTTGACGGCGACCTCGCGGTCCACGGTCTCGTCCTTGGCCCGCCACACCGTGCCCATGCCGCCGTGCCCGAGCCTGGCGATCAGCCGGTAGCGGCCGGCGATGAGCCGACCGGCACCCGGCTCCGGCGTGCCCGTGGAGCGGGGCGGCCGCGGTGCCTGGTTCTCCGGCTCCCCCTGGACCTCCGGCTGCCCCTGAATCTCCGGCCGGGCCTGCGTCCGCGGCGGCACGACCTGGGTGGGCGCCGCGTACGGGTTGCCGGGACGGGGCACGGCCACGGGCGGGTTGGGTGGTTGCAGGCCGAAACTCGTGGGCTCGTCCGGCCCGTTGTGCGGCCCCCCGTTGCTGTTCATGGGTCCATGCATACCGCGCCGGCCGTGCCCGCATCCACCACCCGTGCGCGGCGGTCACAGAGCCGTGACGCACGGCTGCCGTTCAACTCCCGTTCGAGGGCGCCACGGAGGCCTCCGGGGGAGACGGGGACGCGGGCTGCGTCGTCGAGGTGGCGGACGGCGAACGCGTCGGCGCGCCACCCCCGTCGCCGCCGTCCCCGTCGTCGAGCAGGGCCGCCGCCGTGACGCCCGCGCCGATCGCCGCGACCACCAGCAGCACGGCGGTGAGCACGGCCCGTGGCCAGGAAGGCGCGCAGCATCCGCTCCGCCTCCGCCGCGTCCAGGCGTCGTCGCGGATCGCGTTCCAGCAGGCCCAGGACGACCGGGAGCAGCGGCCCGGCCTCGGCGGGCGGGCGGATCTCCTCGGTGACCACGGCGTGCAGGACACCCCCCAGCGAGTCCCGGTGGAAGGGCGAGGCGCCGCTGAGGACCGCGCACAGCAGCACGCCCACCGACCACAGGTCGGACTCCGGGCCCGTCCCGGCGCCCGACATCCGCTCCGGGGCGGTGTACTCGGGGGACCCCACGAAGGAGCCGGTCTCGGTGAGCGTGGTGGCGCCCGCGACCTGGGCGACGCCGAAGTCGGTGAGCACGACCCGGCCGTCCTCGGCCACCAGCACGTTGGACGGCTTCACGTCCCGGTGCAGGATGCCGGCCGAGTGCGCGGTGTGCAGGGCGCCGAGGAGGGCGATGCCGATGCGGGCGGCCTCGGCGGCGTCGACCGGACCCCGGTCGAGCACCCGGTCGGCGAGCGAACCGCCGTCGACCAGTTCCATGACCATGTACGCGCGTTCGTCGTCCTCGACGACGTCGTGCACGACGATGACGTGCGGATGGCTGAGCTGGGCGACCGCGCGGGCCTCGCGCAGGGTGCGTTCGCGGCGCCGCCGGGCCTCGGCCGCGGAGAGCGTCTCGTCGAGGGGGAGCGCCTTCACGGCCACCTCGCGGCCGAGCAGCTGGTCGGTGGCCCGCCACACGATGCCCATGCCGCCGCGGCCGAGCCGCTCGTGGAGCCGGTAACGGCCCGCGATGACACGCCCGCCCGCCCCCTCGGTCACCATGTGCCCCATCATGCCCCACCGGACGCACCGGCTCCGGGCCGCCGTCACCAGGGTGGCCGACAACCGACGGACATACGAACGCTGTTGCGACGATTTCCGGCCACCGTCCGCCCGCCGCCCCGGGGCGGGAGAGGTCAGGCGGTCCCGGTCTTCTCCTGCCAGCTCTGCAGCACCGTGCGGAACCGCTTCCGTGTGGTCTCCCAGTCGTCGGCGGGCCCGGACATGTTGAGGGCGTACTCGACGCCGTCCCGGGACATGTACGTCTGCGACACCGCGCGGCGCGGCCCGGGGAAGGGGGTGTCCTTGGCCAGCGCGGTCCAGGTGTACTCCCAGCGGGCGCTGTCGCGGTCCCGGTAGCCGCTCCGTTCCAGGACGACGCGCCGGTAGTCGACCAGCCGCTGGAGCTGCACCTCCAGGTCCAGCTGGTGCGCGTAGGGGTCGTTGTAGTCGGGAGCGCGGTCGACGGATATGCGCAGGACGTGCTCGCCGCCGTCGGGGGTGTAGTCGATCTGCCGGAGTTCTCCGCTGTCGCCGCCGAAGTCCGTGCGCTGCCAGTCCTCGGGCAGGTACAGGCTGAAACCCAGCGGGTCGTCCCGGCGCACCCAGTCGGCCGGAACGGAGCCACCGGGGCCCTTGCCCTGCGTGGCGGAGGGGGAGGCGGAGGGCGAGCCGGCGGTGTGCGGGCCGGCCGAGGAGCCCGTGTCGTCCCGCTGTTGCAGCACCACGGCGGTACCCGCGCCGATCAGCGCGGCCACGGCGACGACCAGTGCGAACGTACGCAGGCGGCGTCGGGGGCGTGGCGCGGTGCCGGCCGCCGCCGGCGAGTACCCCGCCGGCGTGGGGGCGGCCGTCGTGTGGCCGGCCGGCGCCGGACCGGGCGCGGCGTGGCCCACGGGTGCCGGGCCGACCACCGTCGGGCCGGTGGCCGTTCGGTACGGCGTCGCGGTGGTCCCACCCGCGGGCCCCGCGGCTCCCTGGTGGACCGTGCCGTCCTGCCGGGAGGAGCCCGAGTACCGCGTCGGCACATACGCCTGGGCGGACTTCGGCCGCCGTCCCTCCGCCGCCTCCGCGAGCATCTGCTCGGCCTCGGCCGCGTCGGGGCGCGTGGCCGGGTCCTTGCGCAGCAGGGCCTCGATGACGGGCGCGAGCGGACCGGCGTACCGGGGCTCGGTGGCCTCCTCCTCGACGACCGCCTGCATGGTGGTGAGCGGTGACGTGCGGCGGAACGGCGATCTCCCCTCCACCGCCGTGTACAGGGTCGCGCCCAGTGCCCACAGGTCGGAGGCGGGGCCCGGGTCGTGGCCGCGGACGCGCTCGGGGGCCAGGTAGTCGACGGAGCCGACGACCTCTCCGGTCCGGGTGATGGTGGAGTCGCCCTCTATCTGGGCGATGCCGAAGTCGGTGAGCAGTACGCGGCCGTCCTCGCCGAGCAGCACGTTGCCGGGCTTGACGTCGCGGTGCAGCACGCCCGCGGTGTGCGCGGCGCACAGGGCCCGCAGGACCCACAGGCCGATCCGGGCCGCCTCCCGGGGCTCGACCCGCTCCTCCTCCTTGACCGCGTCGGCCAGTGACCGGCCCTCGACCAGCTCCATCACGATCCACGGCCGGCCGTCGTGTTCGAGTACGTCGTGCACGGTGACGACGGCCGAGTGGTTGATCCGCGCGGCCGCCCGTGCCTCTCCCCGGGTGCGCGCCAGCAGTATCGCCTGGTCGCTCTCGGAGACGTAGAGCGCGGCGGTCAGCTCCTTGATGGCGACGGCCCGGTGCAGTACCTCGTCGTGTGCGCGCCATACCCGGCCCATGCCGCCGCTGCCGATGGCGTCACTGAGCCGGTAACGGCCCGCGACGAGCCGGCCCTGCATCTGATTCACGTTGCCCCGCAATGATCTGGTCAAAGGTCAGACTAGGGACCGCTCACCCCGCGGGGAACGGGTGGGGTGGTATGGAAACCGCTCTGTGACGGTTGTCGCCTCCCGACCGCGGCTCACCCCCCCCCCGGGGCCGAGTCCCTGGACGGTCAGCCGGTGTACCGGTAAGTGGCCGAGGCCTGTTCGAACAGCCGGGTCACCTCGTCCCGCCCCGACACCGGGCCGCGGACCTGGAGCACGTGGTACCGGCCGTCGACGAGCATCGCGAGATTGCGCACGTACAGCTCACCGTCCGCGCCGGTCCAGGTGAACTGGCCCTCGGCCATGGTCCGTCCGCCGACCTCGATGGTCTTCAGCCCGCTTGAGGTGGCCCAGCTGGAGGCGCGGTACGACGCCAACTCGGGTTCGGAGTCGCGCTGGTAGGCCATCGGGTCGTCGCCGTACTCGGCGGCGCGGTCCCGGCCCGGTACGACGATCAGTTCGAAGTCACCCTCGCTGTAGACGACCTGCCCGCTGCCGTTGCGGGGCGTGCGCTCCCAGCCCTCGGCGACGGCGACGCGGAAGCCCTCGTCGTCCTCGCGCAGGGCGAACCCGTCGGCCACGGCGGGGGTGTCGCCCTGCGTCTCGGTGGCGCCGGACGCCGACCGGGAGGGGGCGGGGTCCTTCTCCGGTGACGTCTGCTCCGGGCGGGGCTCGGCGCCGCCGTCCGGGGTCCGCTCGGGCGGCGCCTGGCTCGCCTCTCCGGCGGCACCCGTGCGGTCGGCGGCGCCGTCCGTGCCGCTTTTGGGCATGAAGAACATGGCGTACGCGATCGCGCCGGCCAGGGCGAGCAGTATCAGCAGGAGCAGGGTGCGGCCGAGGCTGCGCGGGGAACGGGTCTTCTCCCGCCGGTCGCGTTTGTGCCGTCCGTGGTGTGCGGGCAGCCCGGCGCGCCGCTTGCGCACGAGTTCGCCCCGGCGGCGCACGATGGGCAGACGGCCGGTCTCGGCGGGCGGTGCGGAGACGACGTGCAGTCCGGCCTCGGGCTCGGGCGCCGACCTGACCAGGGAGCGCAGCCAGCCGCGCAGTTCCTCGAAGTCGAGACGTTCGGTGGGGTCCTGACGCAGCAGCGACTCCACGACCGGACGCAGCGGCCCGCACTCCTCGGCGAACGCCGGCGGCTCCGCGCAGACGATCTGCACCAGTTCGGCCGTGGACTCCTCCGGGTACGGCGCGTGCCCCTGTACTGCGCGGAAGAGCAGCGCGCCCAGGGCCCACAGGTCGGTGGCGGGTCCGATGGGCGCGGCCAGCTGCCAGTTCTCGTGCACGGGCCCGGCCTGCTCCGGGGCCCAGCGCTCGGTGACCGGTCCGACCACGGCCATCCGGGTCTGCCGGGCCCGTTCGGCGGCGAGCGCGGTGGCCGGGCCGCGCGGGGCGGGGGTGCGGGCGGCCGGGGCGTCCCACTGACCGTGCCCGCCGGGCCCGGCCGCCGGGGCGGGGGCGGGTGGTTCACCGGTGGCGCGGGGGGTGGCGCCGTGCCAGGAGGTCGTCGTGCGTACGCCGTAGGGGTCGGCGATCCGTCCCGGCGGGGCGGCGGCCGGTGCGTCCTGTGCGGCTGCGGCGGCGTCGGCGGGCCGGGGGACGGCGAGGTGAGGGCCGGGGGCGCGGGCGCCGGGCTCCGCGTCGTGGCCGGCGGGGTGCGGGGGCCGGTCCGGCGCGTACGACGGCCGTCCCCGGTCGGTGCCGGTGCCGTCGTCGGGGGCGGGGCGGGCGCCGGGCAGGGCCGCGCGGCCGTTCCTCCCCTCCTGGACCCGGGCGGCGGCACGGGCGCCCGCGCGGTAGGCGGCGATGGCTCCGGCGCGCGCGGCGCGGACGTCCCCGCTGGTCTCCAGCGGCGCGGGCGCGAGCCCGGGGGCGGTGTCCCCGGGGCCCTGGGGGACGGGCAGCCCGCCCGCGTCCCGTGCCTCGATGGCGGCCCGCCGGGCGGCCTCGGGATCGCCGCCGCCCGCCCCGGAGATCCCGGGCCGCGCACCTTCCGGACCGACGCCGGCCACCTCGGCGCCACCGGACCCGGCGCCCCGACCGAAGGTCCCGTCGGGAGCGACCCGAGCGCCGCCGCCCTCCTCGCCGTCGGGGGTCGGCACCGGGTCGTACCCGCACAGCGCCTCCTCCGCCGCCCCGACCGCCAGGCCGGTCAGCACCACGCGCCCGTCGTCGCAGACCAGCACGGTGCGGGCGGTGATGTTGCGGTGCACCCAGCCGTACGTGTGCAGCACCCGCAGCGCCAGGAGGATGTCGGAGGCCACCTCGGCCGCCCGGTAGGGCGTCAGCGGCTCCTCGGCGAGCAGGGCGGCCAGCGGTCGCGCGGCCACCAGCTCACTGACGATCCACAGCGAACCGCCCTCGGCGAACACGTCGAAGACCTGGTCGAGACGCGGATGGTCGGGTACGGCCGCCGCGGCCTGCGCCGCCTCGACGGCACGGCGCACCACCGGGTCCGCGGGCCTGCGGGAACCGCCGCGCGCTGCCGCCGAACGGCCGCCGGCGTGCCGGAAGCCGCCGTCGCGGGCCGTGAACCCGTCGGGCAGGCCGTCCGCGTCGAGCACCTCTGCCTCGACCACCTCGGGCAACGGCACCTGCCTGACCAGGACTTCCTGTCCGCTGTAGGTGTCGAAGGCCCGGGTCTCGGTGAGTTCGTACTCGTCGGACGGCGGCAGCGGCAGGCGGTAGCGGTCGGCGAGCACCCGACCCGCATAGTCGTCCACGTCGCCACCCCCGGCAGCCCGTCGGTCAATTCCGTTCGCCCGGCGGGCCGTTCCGGCTGCGTACGGTCCGCGAGCACTCACGATACGTGCCGGAGGCAACCCGCAAAGAGGGGATGCCAGATCTCGGACCGAGCGAACCCGGCCCGTCCGGTTCAGGACTTGGGTTCGAACGATTTCGTCAGTGTCCGCCAGGTGTCCCGGCGCAGGTCGCTGCCCCAGTCGTCGGCCTTCGCGGTGTACATCAGCGCGTAGCCCTGGTGGTCGTTGACGACGAAGCCCCGGTCCACGGTGCGGTACTTGGTGCCGTCGTCCGTGTAGGTGAACTCCCAGTCGGCCGCGTTCCAGCCGCGGTAGCCCACCTTCTCTATGCGGATCTTCTCGTACTGGGAGCGGACCATGTACCGCTCCTGGTTCTTCCAGTCGGCGACCGGGTCGTCCTTGGGCGTGGACGTCCAGGCGACGAGCAGTTTCTGTCCGTTCGGACCGGTGAAACGGTCCCCCGCCGAGGCCTTGGTCTGGTACTTCCAGCCCTCGGGCAGCCCGATGGAGTAGCCCTGGGCGCCCTGGTGGGTGGCCGCCGCGCCCTCGTCGTCGGCCTTGTCGTCGGCCTTGCCCTCGTCGCCCGGGCCGGTGCCGTCCGCCCCGGTGTCGCCGGACGCGCTCGCGCCGGAGTCCGGCGCCCCGGCCGAGCCCCCGTCCGCGGCCTCCTGCGACGCGGAGCCGTCGGTGCGGGCCCCGCCCTCGTCGTCCTGCTTCGTGTCGCCGCTCGCGCCCGCGGTGGCGACGGGCTTGTCGCCGTTCCCGCCCTGGGCACCCTTGTCGTCGTCGCCGCCGAGCGCGAGGGCCAGTACGGTGCCGAGCACGGCGAGCGCCACGACCACCGCTATGACGACCAGCGTCCGGCGCGGCACCACGTCGGTGAGGGGCGCCCGGGGCGCGGGCCGGGGCGGCAGGTCCGGGGGCGGCACGACGGGCCAGCCGGAGCTGCGGGTGCCGGCGGGCGCGTGTGCCGTCCCGGAACCGGCACCGGCACCAACACCCGGGCGGGCAGCGGACGTCGCGGCCGTACCGGCGGTCGCCGAAGCGGTGGCCGGACCGGCGGCGCCCGAGGCGTCCCGGCCGGTTTCGCCCTGCTTGGCGCGGGAGGCGGCCGCGGCACCGGCCGCACCCGCCCCGACGGCGGCCTTGCGCACGGAACGCAGCGCGCCGCGCAGTCGCTCCCCGGCCTCCTCGCCGCGCTTGCCCGCGCCCGCCGAACCGCCCCTGCGGGACCGCTCGTCCGGCTGGGCGGGCAGCGGCACGACCTTGGTGGCGTCGGCCGGCTCGTCCGCCGGGTCGGGGGCGTGGATCACCTTGTTGAGCAGCGCGCGGGCGCCCGCGTCGTCGAGCCGCTGGGCGGGGTCCTTGTTGAGCAGGCCGTAGATGACGTCCCGCAGCGGTCCGGCGTTCTTCGGCTCCTCCAGGTTCTCCGTCATCACCGCGGTGAGCGTGGCGATGGCGGAGCCCTTGTCGTAGGGCGGCGCCCCCTCGACCGCCGCGTACAGCAGTCCGCCGAGCGACCACAGGTCGGCGGCCGGGCCGGGCTTGTGGCCGCGGGCGCGCTCCGGGGAGATGTAGGAGGGGGCGCCGACGAGCATGCCGGTGGAGGTGATGGACGGGTCGCCCTCGACCTGGGCGATGCCGAAGTCGGTGAGCACGACCCGGCCGTCCTCGGCGATCAGCACGTTGGACGGCTTCACGTCGCGGTGCAGGATGCCCTCGCGGTGCGCCGAGCGCAGCACGTCGAGGATGGCGAGGCCCACCTCGGCGGCGCGCCTCGGCTCCAGCAGGCCGTCCTCACGGATGGCCTCGGCGAGCGACTTGCCCTCGACCAGTTCCATCACGATCCACGGGCGGTCGTCCTCCTCGACGACGTCGTAGACCGTGACGGCGCTGTTGTTGCGGATCCGCGCGATCGCCTTGGCCTCACGCAGGGTCCGCGTGATCAGGCGCCGCTTCTCCTCCTCGTCGATGTTGCCCGGGAACCGCAGCTCCTTGACGGCGACCGTGCGTCCGAGGGTCTCGTCCTCCGCCCGCCACACCGTCCCCATGCCGCCGCGGCCGAGCACGTCTCCCAGCCGGTACCGCCCGGCGAGGAGACGTGCGCTCTTGTCCGTACGGGGTGTCCCCGCCCGCTCCGCCTCCGACATGCGTCCCCTCATGCAACCCGCCCTGACAGAGCCTTCATTGTCCCTCACCCGACAAGTGCTCGACGCCCAGGGTGCCCCTGGCGCCGGCCGGGCGGGCGGGCGGCACGGCGGGGTGACCCTGCGTCACACCCGCCCCGGCGGCCCCTACCGTGGCACGATGTCCGGCGCCCCCAGCCGGGCCGCGTCGGCCGTCAGGTCGTCGGGCTGGCGCTGCGACTCCCGCTCGGCCTCGACCCGCTTCTCGTAGTGCTGGACCTCCCGTTCGACCTGGTCCTTGTCCCAGCCGAGCACCGGCGCCATCAGCTCGGCGGCCTCGCGGGCGCTGCGGGTGCCCCGATCGAAGGTCTCGATGGAGATGCGGGTGCGCCGGGTCAGTACGTCGTCCAGGTGGCGCGCGCCCTCGTGCGAGGCGGCGTAGACGACCTCGGCCCGCAGGTAGTCGTCGGCGGCGTGCAGGGGTTCGCCGAGGGAGGGGTCGTCGGCGATGAGCCCCAGCACCTCCTCCGTCAGCGCGCCGTACCGGTTCAGCAGGTGCTCGACGCGCACGACGTGCAGGCCGATGCGTGCGGCGATCCGGGCCCGCGCGTTCCACATGGCCCGGTAGCCCTCGGCGCCGAGCAGCGGCGTGTCCTCGGTGACGCAGTCGGCGACCCGCATGTCGAGCCCGTGCACCGTCTCGTCGACGGCGTCCTCGGCCATCACCCGGTACGTCGTGTACTTGCCGCCGGCCACGACGACCAGGCCGGGCACCGGGTGCGCGACGGTGTGCTCGCGCGAGAGCTTGCTGGTGGCGTCGGACTCGCCGGCCAGCAGCGGGCGGAGCCCGGCGTAGACGCCCTCGACGTCGTCGCGGGTGAGCGGCACGTGGAGCACCGAGTTGACGTGCTCCAGGAGGTAGTCGATGTCCGCGCTTGAGGCGGCCGGGTGGGCCTTGTCGAGGTCCCAGTCGGTGTCGGTGGTGCCGATGATCCAGTGCCGGCCCCAGGGGATGACGAACAGCACGGACTTCTCGGTGCGCAGGATGAGCCCGGTGGTGGAGTGGATGCGGTCCTTGGGGACGACCAGGTGGATGCCCTTGGAGGCCCGGACGTGGAACTGGCCGCGCTCGCCCACCATCGACTGGGTGTCGTCGGTCCATACGCCGGTCGCGTTCACGACCTGCTTGGCGCGGATCTCGTACTCGCCGCCCGCCTCGACGTCCTGCACCCGCGCCCCGACCACGCGCTCGCCCTCGCGGAGGAAGGAGGTGACGCGCGCGCGGTTGGCGACCTGGGCGCCGTACGCCGCCGCCGTGCGCACCAGGGTCGTCACGAACCGGGCGTCGTCCATCTGGGCGTCGTAGTACTGGAGCGCGCCGACCAGCGCGTCCTTCTTCAAGGCGGGGGCCACCCGCAGGGCGTGACGGCGGCTCAGGTGGCGGTGCGTCGGCAGGCCCCGGCCGTGTCCGCGGGCCATCGACATCGCGTCGTAGAGGGCGACGCCCGAGCCGGCGTAGAGCCGCTCCCAGCCCTTGTGCCGCAACGGGTACAGGAACGGCACGGGCTTCACGAGGTGCGGTGCGAGCCGCTCCAGCAGCAGCCCGCGCTCCTTCAGCGCCTCCCGTACGAGGGCGAAGTCGAGCATCTCCAGGTAGCGCAGGCCGCCGTGGATCAGCTTGCTGGACCGGCTGGAGGTGCCCGAGGCCCAGTCCCGTGCCTCGACCAGGCCGGTGGACAGGCCGCGGGTCACCGCGTCGAGGGCGGTGCCCGCGCCCACCACGCCCGCGCCCACCACCAGAACGTCCAGCTCGCGCTCGGCCATGGCCGCGAGCGACTCGGCGCGCTGCGCCGGCCCCAGGGTCGCTGTCCTCACTGCTGCCTCCCGCTGTCGGTCGCGTCGGCCGCGTCCGCCGGGCCAACACACCCGTCGGGCGAAGCCCGGTTCCTGGTACCCACCATGCCCAGATTCTGACCCGCTCGCCCGACATCGGCCGTCGCGCGGCCCCAGCCTGTGGACAACCTCCTCGCGGATCCCCGTCGACACTCACCGAAACCAGGCCGACCAATCCCGCAAATCGGTCATATTTACTCCTAGTCTGACGTTGTGCTCGCCCATCCTGTCCACCGGGCTTGCGCACCTGTCCCGCTTCGGCTACTGGGAAGGACGGCTTACGCCATGCCCGCAGACCTCGCCGTCATCGGACTCGGCCCGTACGGCCTGCCCCTGGCCCAGGCCGCCGTCACCGCAGGCATCCCCACCCTCGGCTACCGCACCGGCCCCGAGGCCGACCCGCTCACCCCCGCCGAGGTCCGCCGGATGCTCGCGACGGGCTTCCGCACCCCCGCCACACCGGCCGAGCTGGGCCGGGTCCGCACCGCCGTCATCTGCGCGCCCACCCCGCCCGCCCCGGACGGCGGCCTGGACCTCACCCAGGTGGAGGCCGCCGCCCGCACCCTCGCCGCCCACATGCGCCCGCACACCACGGTCATCCTGGAGTCGCCGGTGCGGCCGGGGACGACGGAGGAGTTCCTGCGCCCGGTCCTGGAGCAGGGCTCCGGACTGCGCGCCGGCCGCGACTTCCACCTCGCCTACTCCCCCAGCCGCGTCGACCCCGGCAACCGCGAGCACACCCCGGCCAACACCCCGAAGGTCATCGGCGGCCTCACCCCCGCCTGCACCGAGTCCGCCGCCACCTTCTACGGCCGCCTCACCGACAAGGTGGTCCGCGCCCGCGGCCCGCGCGAGGCGGAGACGGTCCAGCTCCTGGAGACCAACTTCCGGCACGTCAACATCGCCCTCGTCAACGAGATGGCCGTCCTCTGCGACGACCTCGGCGTCGACCTGTGGGACGTGCTGCGCTGCGCGGAGACCAAGCCGTACGGCTTCCAGGCGTTCCGCCCCGGCCCCGGCGTCGGCGGCCACTCCGTCCCCCAGGACCTGACCGGCCGGGCCCCGCACAGCCTGCGCATGGTGGAACTGGCCCAGCAGGTCAACGGCCAGATGCCCCGCTACGTCGTCCAGCGCGCCGCAGCCCTCCTCAACGAGCACGGCAAGTCCGCGCGCGGCGCCCGCGTCCTCCTGCTCGGCGTCACCTACAAGGCCGACCTCGCCGACCAGCAGGCCACGCCGGCCGAGGAGATCGCGACCCGCCTGATGTCGATGGGCGCCGCCGTCAGCTACCACGACCCGCACATCCCGTCCTGGAACGTCGCCGACCGCCCCGTCCCCCGCGCCGACTCCCTCTACGAGGCCGCCGCCGACGCCGACCTCACGATCCTCCTCCAGCAGCACCGCACGTACGACCTCCAGGGCCTGTCGGTGAAGGCCCAGCTGCTGCTGGACACGCGGGGGGCGACGCCCACGGGGGCGGCGCACCGGCTCTGACCCGGCGCCCGGACACGCCGAGGGGCCCGGAGCGATCGCTCCGGGCCCCTGCTACTGCGTACGGGTGACTACCGCCGGTGCTGCGAGTCCGCCACGGTCACCTCGACGCGCTGGAACTCCTTCAGCTCGCTGTAGCCGGTGGTGGCCATCGCGCGGCGCAGGGCGCCGAAGAAGTTCATCGAGCCGTCGGGGGAGTGGGACGGGCCGGTGAGGATCTCCTCGATGGTGCCGACCGTGCCGAGGTCGACCTTCTTGCCGCGGGGCAGCTCCTCGTTGACGGCCTCCATGCCCCAGTGGTTGCCCTTGCCCGGCGCGTCGGTGGCGCGGGCCAGCGGGGAGCCCATCATCACGGAGTCGGCGCCGCAGGCGATGGCCTTGGGCAGGTCGCCGGACCAGCCGACGCCGCCGTCGGCGATGACGTGCACGTACCGGCCGCCGGACTCGTCCATGTAGTCGCGGCGGGCGGCGGCCACGTCGGCGACCGCGGTCGCCATGGGGACCTGGATGCCGAGCACGTTGCGCGTGGTGTGGGCGGCGCCGCCGCCGAAGCCGACGAGGACGCCCGCGGCGCCGGTGCGCATCAGGTGCAGTGCGGCGGTGTAGGTGGCGCAGCCGCCGACGATCACCGGGACGTCCAGCTCGTAGATGAACTGCTTCAGGTTCAGCGGCTCGTGCGAACCGGAGACGTGCTCCGCCGAGACCGTGGTGCCGCGGATGACGAAGATGTCGACGCCCGCGTCCACGACGGCCTTGGAGAACTGGGCGGTGCGCTGCGGGGAGAGCGCGGCGGCGGTGACGACGCCGGAGTCGCGCACCTCCTTGATGCGCTGCCCGATCAGCTCCTCCTTGATCGGAGCGGCGTAGATCTCCTGGAGGCGGCGGGTCGCGGTCTCCGGGTCGAGGCCGGCGATCTCGTCGAGCAGCGGCTGCGGGTCCTCGTGCCGGGTCCAGAGCCCTTCCAGGTTCAGGACGCCGAGGCCGCCGAGCTCGCCGATGCGGATGGCGGTGGCCGGGGAGACGACCGAGTCCATGGGAGCGGCCAGGAACGGCAGCTCGAAGCGGTAGGCGTCGATCTGCCAGGCGATCGAGACCTCCTTCGGGTCCCGGGTACGGCGGCTGGGGACGACGGCGATGTCGTCGAAGGCGTACGCCCGGCGGCCGCGCTTGCCGCGCCCGATCTCGATCTCAGTCACGTCTGTGGCCTTTCCCTGATGCGTTGCAGCGCCTTCCAGTATCCCCGACGGGCACGGCGGGGCACCGCAGAGGGCGGCCCCGGATGGTCCGGGACCGCCCTCGGAAGGCTGCCTCTTACTTGCTGCGGCTGTAGTTCGGTGCCTCGACGGTCATCTGGATGTCGTGCGGGTGGCTCTCCTTGAGGCCCGCGGAGGTGATCCGCACGAAGCGGCCCTTCGACTCCATCTCCGCGATGGTGGCGGCGCCGACGTACCCCATGGTCTGGCGCAGACCGCCGACGAGCTGGTGCAGCACGTTGGCCAGCGGGCCGCGGTAGGGCACCTGACCCTCGATGCCCTCGGGCACGAGCTTGTCGTCGGAGGCCACCTCGGCCTGGAAGTAGCGGTCCTTCGAGAAGGACCTGCCCTGGCCGCGGGACTGCATGGCGCCCAGCGAGCCCATGCCGCGGTAGGACTTGAACTGCTTGCCGTTGATGAACTGCAGCTCGCCCGGCGACTCCTCGCAGCCCGCGAGGAGGCTGCCCAGCATCACCGTGTCGGCGCCGGCGGCAAGCGCCTTGCCGATGTCGCCGGAGTACTGCAGGCCGCCGTCGCCGATCAGCGGGACGCCCGCGGCGCGGGCCGCCAGGGACGCCTCGTAGATGGCGGTGACCTGCGGGACGCCGATGCCGGCGACGACGCGGGTGGTGCAGATGGAGCCGGGGCCGACGCCGACCTTGATGCCGTCGACGCCGGCGTCGATCAGGGCCTGGGCGCCGTCGCGGGTGGCGACGTTGCCGCCGATCACGTCCACGCCGACGCTGGACTTGATCTTCGCCATCCAGCTCAGCGCGTTGCTGTTGTGGCCGTGCGAGGTGTCGACGACCAGGAAGTCCACGCCGGCCGCGGCCAGCGCCTGGGCGCGCTCCAGGGCCTCGGGGCTGGCGCCGACGGCGG
Source organism: Streptomyces sp. M92 (assembly GCF_028473745.1). NCBI lineage: Bacteria > Bacillati > Actinomycetota > Actinomycetes > Kitasatosporales > Streptomycetaceae > Streptomyces > Streptomyces sp. M92. The sequence continues at coordinate 2,631,903 of NZ_CP101137.1, read as the reverse complement.
CGCCGACCAGCAGCCGGCCCTCCGCGTCCTTGGCGGCGTGGGGGTACTGCTCGGCCTTGACGAAGTCCTTGACCGTGATCAGGCCCTTGAGGACACCGGCGTCGTCGACCAGCGGAAGCTTCTCGATCTTGTGGCGGCGCAGCAGCTCCATGGCGTCCACGCCGGAGATGCCGACCTTGCCGGTGACCAGCGGCATCGGCGTCATGACCTCGCGCACCTGGCGCGTGCGGTCGGACTCGAAGGCCATGTCGCGGTTGGTGACGATGCCGAGCAGCTTGCCCGCCGGGTCGGTGACCGGGACGCCGCTGATGCGGAACTTGGCGCACAGTGCGTCGGCCTCGGCCAGCGTGGCCTCGGGATGGACCGTGATCGGGTCGGTCACCATGCCGGACTCGGAGCGCTTGACCAGGTCGACCTGGTTGACCTGGTCCTCGACCGACAGGTTGCGGTGGAGCACGCCGACGCCGCCCTGGCGGGCCATGGCGATGGCCATGCGGGACTCGGTCACCTTGTCCATCGCCGCCGAGAGCAGCGGGATGTTCACCCGGACGTTGCGGGAGATGCGGGACGAGGTGTCGACCGCGTTGGGGAGCACCTCGGATGCACCCGGCAGCAGCAGCACGTCGTCGTAGGTCAGCCCGAGTGTCGCGAATTTGTCGGGCACTCCGTCGACGTTGGCAGTCATGACACCTTCCCCAATGGCCTTGCTCGGTGCGGATGTCCATGCTAACGGGAAGCGGAGGTGTCTCATTCCACGATCAAGCATCCCACCGGCGTTCATATCTTCCTACGAGCAGAACGCGCCGCCCGTTCATCCCCTCGGTGCTACTGCTCCGCCAAGGCCCGCAGCCGGCTCAGCGCACGGTGCTGGGCGACCCGGACGGCGCCGGGTGACATTCCCAACATCTGGCCCGTCTCCTCGGCCGTGAGGCCCACCGCGATGCGGAGCAGGAGCAGCTCTCGTTGATTCTCCGGCAGGTTGGCCAGCAGTTTCTTGGCCCAGGCGGCGTCGCTGTTGAGCAGCGCGCGCTCCTCGGGGCCGAGGGAGTCGTCGGGGCGTTCGGGCATCTCGTCGGACGGGACGGCCGTCGAGCCCGGGTGCCGCATCGCGGCGCGCTGGAGGTCGGCGACCTTGTGGGCGGCGATGGCGAAGACGAACGCCTCGAAGGGGCGGCCGGTGTCCTTGTAGCGGGGCAGCGCGAGCAGCACCGCCACACAGACCTCCTGGGCGAGGTCCTCGACGAAGTGCCGGGCGTCGCCGGGCAGGCGGGACAGTCGCGTGCGGCAGTAGCGCAGCGCCAAGGGGTGGACATGGGCGAGCAGGTCGTGCGTGGCCTGCTCGTCCCCGTCGACGGCGCGGTGCACGAGCCCGCCGACCGTCCCTTGATCAGGGGCCGCCTCGTCGTCACGCATCGGTCCATGGTGCCTTGCGGCCGTCCGATCCGTGGCTTCGTGCCCGTTGTTGTGCACCGAAGCGTTATGAGCAGGTGCGCCGGAACTCATCCCCTGCGCCCTCCCCTTCCGCTCGACCGACTCGTCCCCGAGGAACTCCACACCTCAAGGATGCGGCATCCGCGCCGAAACGAGCAGTGGGCACCCGGCGGGTCGCCTTGTCACCCCCGCTCACCTCGCGATAAGCGGGGATCGCCGCTCCCCCGACGGGCCCCTTCGGACTCCGTCGCACGGTCTCAGCGGACCAGGCCCCATCGGAAGCCGAGCGCCACCGCGTGTGCCCGGTCCGAGGCGCCGAGCTTCTTGAAGAGCCGCCGGGCGTGGGTCTTGACGGTGTCCTCGGAGAGGAACAGCTCGCGGCCGATCTCCGCGTTGGAGCGGCCGTGGCTCATGCCCTCCAGCACCTGGATCTCACGCGCGGTGAGGGTGGGCGCGGCGCCCATCTCGGCCGAGCGCAGCCGGCGCGGGGCGAGCCGCCAGGTCGGGTCGGCGAGGGCCTGGGTGACCGTGGCGCGCAGCTCGGCGCGCGAGGCGTCCTTGTGCAGGTAGCCGCGGGCACCGGCGGCGACCGCGAGGGCCACGCCGTCCAGGTCCTCGGCGACGGTGAGCATGATGATCCGCGCGCCGGGGTCGGCGGACAGCAGCCGCCGGACGGTCTCGACGCCGCCCAGACCGGGCATGCGCACGTCCATCAGGATGAGGTCCGAGCGGTCGGCACCCCAGCGGCGGAGGACTTCCTCGCCGTTGGCGGCCGTCGTCACGCGCTCGACACCGGGCACGGTCGCGACCGCGCGGCGGAGCGCCTCTCGGGCAAGCGGGGAGTCGTCGCAGACGAGAACGGAAGTCATGGCCGTCCTCCGCAGCTCTTGCGCGTCACGTTGAGCCTCCAGGCTGGTACGAAATCGTCACCTGTGCGGTCGACCGTCCCGGACGCCCGCCCGAGCACTTGTTCCTTCAACCGCCTCCGCACTCTCAACGACGGTCACTCGAAAGAGTTACGGGGCTGTGTGTCGTCTTCGGCACTCTACGTGAGGGGGCGGCCACGCAGCAGACATGCGCGTCGGACCCGCCCCGTTTCATCACATCCCGTGCCCCATTTAGCCGCTTTTCTTCCGCTTCGCTGGTGTCTGCGGCTAGATTCGCAATGAGTCATATTTTCATCTCCTTAGATCGTAGTTGTACGGTTGCGGACGCTGTATCCCACATCTACCCATATCGGCTACAAGGGGTCACGCAATGGCAGATTTCTCCCGCCTTCCAGGACCGAACGCGGACCTGTGGGACTGGCAGCTCCTGGCTGCGTGCCGCGGGGTGGACAGCTCGCTCTTCTTCCACCCGGAGGGCGAACGGGGAGCGGCGCGGAGTGCTCGCGAGAACTCGGCCAAGGAGGTCTGCATGAGGTGCCCGGTCCGCGCCGAGTGTGCGGCGCACGCGCTGGCGGTGCGCGAGCCGTACGGCGTGTGGGGCGGACTGACGGAGGACGAGCGCGAGGAGCTCATGGGCCGGGCCCGCCACCGCCTGGTGGCGGCGACGGCATCGGCGTCGGCCGGCGGGGAGGCGGCCGCGCATCACTGAAGGAACGTTTCTCTACGAGGGCGGGCGCGTAGGTGAGGTGCGCGCCGCTCCCAGCGCGCCGCTCTCAACGCACGGCTCTCAGCGCGCCGCCGACTGGCGCGCCCCCGCCCGCGCCAGCTCGTCGAGCGTCGCCGTCACCGCGGGCACCTGCGCCAGGTCGGGCAGGGTGAGCGCGACGATCTCCCGCCGCACCGCCGGCTCCAGCGTCACCGTGCGCGCGCCCCGTGGCCGTACGGACTCGACGGCGAGCTGGGGCAGCACGGCCACGCCCAGGCCGGCGCCGACCAGGCCGACGACCGCCGGGTAGTCGTCGGTGGCGAAGTCGATGCGGGGCGTGAAACCGGCCCCCTCGCAGACCTCGACCAGCTGGCCCCGGCAGCGCGGGCAGCCCGCGATCCAGGGCTCCCCCGCCAGCTCTCCGATGGCCACCGAACCGGCGGCCTCCGTGCGCGCGAGCCGGTGGCCCTCCGGCACCAGCGCCACCAGCCGGTCGGTCAGCAGCGGCCGTACGACCAGGTCGTCCCACTCCTCGGCGCCCGCCGCCCCCTCGTAGCGGAAGGCCAGCGCCACGTCGCAGTCGCCCTCGCGCAGCAGCTCGACGGACCTCGGCGGCTCGGCCTCCTCCAGGGAGACCCGGGTGCCGGGGTGCGCGGCGCGCAGTGCGGCCAGCGCCGTCGGTACGAGGGTGGAGCTGCCGCTGGGGAAGGAGACCAGGCGGACCCGTCCGGCGCGCAGCCCGGCGATGGCGGCGACCTCCTCCTCGGCGGCGGTCAGCCCGGCGATGATCCCGGCGGCGTGCCGCACCAGCGCCTCTCCGGCCTGGGTCAGCCGCATCTCGCGGCCGGTGCGCACCAGCAGCGGGGTGCCGACGGAGGCCTCCAGCGCCTTCATCTGCTGGCTGACGGCGGGCTGGGTGCAGCCCAGCTCGCGCCCGGCGGCGGAGAAGGAACCGGTCGATGACACGGCGCGCAGTACACGGAGATGACGAGCCTCGATCACACCCCCGAGGATAAGCGACCCTTTGACCCGATGGCGAATAATGCGTCGACGCTTTGATGAGGGCTGTCCTACCGTTCGGCCATGAAGCTTCTCTCTGTCAATCTGGGCCGCGCGAAGGCGGTGCCGTACACGGACCAGCCGCAGGGCGTCACCGGTATCGACAAGCGGCCGGCCGACGGGGCCGTGCGGGTGACCGCTCCCGGGCCGAAGGGCAGCGGGGCGAGCGGGCTGGCCGGGGACACGGTCTGCGACACCCGGTACCACGGCGGTCCCGACCAGGCGGTCTACGCGATGGCACGCGAGGACCTGGACGACTGGGAGCGCGAGCTGGACCGCCCGCTGCCGAACGGCTCCTTCGGCGAGAACCTCACCACGACGGGCGTGGACGTCTGCGGCGCCTTGATCGGCGAACGCTGGCGCGTGGGCAGCGACCTGGTCCTGGAGGTCACCTCAGGCCGCATCCCCTGCCGCACCTTCCAGGGCCACCTGGGAGAGGAGCGGTGGGTGAGGCGCTTCACGGAGAAGGAGGCGCCGGGCGCGTACCTGCGGGTGATCGAGCCCGGGGAGATACGGGAGGGCGACCCGGTCGGGATCGTCCACCGGCCCGGCCACGAGGTGACCGTCGCCCTGCAGTTCCGGGCGGTGACGACCGAGCGGGAGCTGCTGCCCCGACTGCTCGCGGCGGGCGACGCGCTGCACCCGGAGGCGCTGGCGACGGCGCGGAAGTACGTGGCGGGGTGGTCCTCCTGATCTCCTTCTGATGCCCTTTCATCAGGCACCGTTCACCGGTTCTTCACGATCGGCGCTCACGGTGTGAGCGAAGCGGACGTGCCCGGTCCGGCCCCATAACCTTGCGCCATGACAACGGCATTGATTACGGGATCGACGGCGGGCATCGGCGCCGCGTTCGCGCGGCGGCTGGCGGCCGACGGGCACGACCTGGTGCTGGTGGCCCGCGACACCGAGCGGCTGCGCGAGCAGGCCACCGAGCTGCACGACCGGCACGGCATCGAGGCGGAGGTGCTGACGGCCGACCTGGCGACGGACGCCGGCATCGACGCGGTGGCCGCCCGGCTGGGCGAGCGCAGGAACCCCGTCGACCTGCTGGTCAACAACGCCGGCTTCGGCAACAAGGGCCGTTTCCTCGACGTCTCCATGGGCGACGAGCTGACCATGCTCAAGGTGCACTGCGAGGCGGTGCTGCGGCTCACCTCGGCGGCGACGGAGGGGATGCGGGAGCGGGGCCGCGGCGGCGTCGTCAACGTCGCCTCGGTCGCCGCCTTCGTCCCGCGCGGCACCTACGGCGCCTCCAAGGCGTGGGTCGTGCAGTTCACGCAGGGCGTGGCGAAGGACCTGGCCGGCAGCGGGGTGCGCCTGATGGCCCTGTGCCCCGGCTTCGTGCGCACGGAGTTCCACGCGCGGGCGGGCATGGGCACGGACAACATCCCGGGCTGGATGTGGCTCGACGCGGACAAGGTGGTCGCGGCGGCGCTGGACGATCTGGCGCGCGGCAAGTCCCTGTCGATCCCCGACCCCCGCTACAAGGCCCTGATGGGCGCGGCGAAGCTGGTGCCGCGGGGGGTGCTGGGCGGGATCACCTCGCGGACGGGGCGGAAGTACGGGCCGCAGTGAGCACCGGGGCCCTACGTGCGGGCTGGGATTCCTTCCTGCCTGTCGTCGAGCGGGTCTCGGGCAGTAGCTCCCGCCGCGCGGGAACGCTGGTTCCAGCCGCGGAGGTCCGGCTTCCGTCGGGAGCGGGAAGGGCTCGACCCGTGTGGTGCGGCTGGCCACGGTGCCTCTCGCGCGGGCAGGCCATCACCCGAACGTGTGGTCTATCCCGGTCCTTGCTCGGCGAGGCGCCCGTGCGTCTTAGCGTCGGGTGGCTGCGCCCGCAGCGGGCGGGAGGTCGCAGGTACGGCGAGGGAGAGGGCGGCATCGCGTGAACGCGGGCACTGGTGACCGGGGCGAAGTGTTCGTCGACGGCACGGACAGGGGACGTACGGACAGGGGGAGGACGGGCCGGGGGCCCGTGGCCGGGGGTGGGACGGTGTTGTTCTCCGACGCTCCCGGCTGTGGAGTGCCGTCGGCGGCCCCGGCCTCCGTCCCGCCCGCCCGGCCCGCCCCGCGTCCCCGGTCCGGCGGTGTCCCCGCCCGGGCCCGGAAGGCGGGGCGGGGTGCCACGGTCGCGCAGCGGATCGTGCCGGACGGTCTCCAGCCCGAAGAGCTGCGCGTGGAGCTGACCGAACTCGGGGACGCGTTCCGCGCGTACCAGCGGCGGCCCGAACCGGACCTTGCCGTGCTCGCCGATCTCCACGACCGCAAGGCCCGCGCCTTCGCCCTGTGGGCCGAGGTAACCGGCGACGCGTCCCTGCGGGAGGAGGCGGACCGGGCCGCGACGGCCGCGCGGACCACCCGCGAGATGGACGCCAACCGGCGCGGCCTGCTGGTGGACGGGGCAGGGCCGGTCCAGCGGCTGCTGACCCGGGGCCAGGGAGTCCACGCCCGCAACGTGCTGGAGCACGTCCGCGCCGCCTCCCCGCTCCCCGGGGCCGAGGCGCGGCTCGCCGTGCTGATGCTCACCCTGCGGGCCGCACGCACCGGCACCGGGAACGTCACCGGGCAGGACCTCAGCGGCTGGTTGGCGTCGGACGCCGAGCGGGTGTTGCAGGAACTGGCCGACGCGGGCTGGCTGGTGCTGCCGGAGGACGTCACCGCCGACGATGCGCTGATGTCCCGGCCCGAGGAACCCACCCAGATCACGGTGCCCACGCTGATCCCCACCCTGCCCCGCCCGTTCTTCTTCGGCAAGGTCACCCGGGCGCGGCTCTCGGGGTGGGCGCAGAAGGTGGTGGGCGACCGGAAGCTGCGGAAGAAGAAGGCCGGGCCCGCCACGCGGCTCCTCGCCGTGTACACCGCCGCGCACAGCCGTCCTGACGGGCGCCTGGGAGGTGGCGGCGAGGAGGGTGACGGGCTCGCTCTGGACGTGGTCGCCTCCTTCTGCGGGCTGCGGCCCGAGGACGTCGCCGAGCACGTCGGGCCGCTGGTCGCCGCGGGCTGGCTCGCGGAGGAGGCCGACACCGCCGGGGAGCGGCTGCGGGGGCGGCTCGCCGAGCGGGCGCTGCCGCTGAGCGGGCTGCTGTGACGGCTCCTCGGTGAGCCGGCACCTGTGTGCGGTGGAGCGGCCGGACTGCCGCCGGTCCGACCGCCCGTAGGACGGGGCAGGCATCTTGAAGGTGTGCCTGGCCTGGTGACCCCCGCTTCGGCCGGCACAGTACCCACGGCGAGGACAGCGGCGGAGGCTGAGGAGCCGACGACCGCTGCCCGCCTGGTGGTTACGGTGTTGTGGAGAACTGAGGAATCCTGTGTGCGCACACGCCCGGCGGCAGAGACCACCCGGCCGCCGGGCGCGGATGAGAGGACCGATTCGGCGGTGGCCGACGTGCGGTCAGGAATCGAAGTCGATGTCCAGGCCCGACGAGTAGCCCGGCCCGCTCTCCTCGTCCGGACGGCGGTGCGCGGCGGTCCTCGGCCAGACGGACGCGGCGCGCCAGTGGTACACGTCCTGCTCGGCCGGTTCGGCCGTGAACACGACCCACTGGCCTGCGGTCAGTTCACGGAAACCCTCGGCCCCGACGACCGAGAAGTGCGCCCACACCCGTTCCGGAAGGGCATCGCACGCCAGTACGCCCCAGCCCTCTTCGCTGTGCCACTCCAGCACGCGGCCGGTGAACGCGTCGCCGGGCGGGTTCTCGGGCATTCTTCCTCCCCCTTGCTCACTGGCTCGTCGCCGCTTCGGCACACGCTGTGGTCAGCAGCGCTCAGCCGAATCGATCATGACGCTAACGGACGCGCCAACGAAAAGTCCCGGCACCCTGGTGGGTGCCGGGACTTCTACGAGCGTGTCGCTCAGTGGGCGTGGCCGTGGCCGTGGCCCGCGGCGGCCGGCTCTTCCTCTTCCTTCTTCTCGACGACCAGGGTCTCGGTCGTCAGCAGGAGGGAGGCGATGGAGGCCGCGTTCTCCAGGGCGGAGCGGGTGACCTTGACCGGGTCGATGACGCCGGCCTTGACCAGGTCGCCGTACTCGCCGGTGGCGGCGTTGAAGCCCTGGCCCTTGTCGAGCTCGGCGACCTTGGAGGTGATGACGTAGCCCTCCAGGCCGGCGTTCTCGGCGATCCAGCGCAGCGGCTCGACGGCGGCCTTGCGGACGACCGCGACACCGGTGGCCTCGTCGCCGGTCTTGCCGAGGTTGCCCTCGAGGACCTTGACGGCGTGGACCAGCGCGGAGCCACCGCCGGAGACGATGCCCTCCTCGACCGCGGCGCGGGTCGCGGAGATGGCGTCCTCCAGACGGTGCTTGCGCTCCTTCAGCTCCACCTCGGTGGCGGCGCCGACCTTGATCACGCACACGCCGCCGGCCAGCTTCGCGAGGCGCTCCTGGAGCTTCTCGCGGTCCCAGTCGGAGTCGGTGGACTCGATCTCGGCCTTGATCTGGGCGACGCGGCCCTCGACCTCGTCGCGCTTGCCGGCACCGTCGACGATCGTGGTGTCGTCCTTGGTGACGGTGATGCGGCGGGCGGTGCCCAGCACCTCGAGGCCGACCTGGTCGAGCTTGAGGCCGACCTCCTCGGAGATGACGGTGGCGCCGGTGAGGACGGCCATGTCCTGCAGCATCGCCTTGCGGCGGTCGCCGAAGCCGGGGGCCTTGACGGCGACCGCGTTGAAGGTGCCGCGGATCTTGTTGACGACCAGGGTCGACAGGGCCTCGCCCTCGACGTCCTCGGCGATGATCAGCAGCGGCTTGGAGGAGTTGGTCTGGATGACCTTCTCCAGCAGCGGCAGCAGGTCGGTGATGGAGGAGATCTTGCCCTGGTTGATGAGGACGTACGGGTCCTCCAGGACGGCCTCCATGCGCTCCTGGTCCGTCACGAAGTACGGCGACAGGTAACCCTTGTCGAAGGCCATGCCCTCGGTGAAGTCCAGCTCCAGGCCGAAGGTGTTGGACTCCTCGACGGTGATGACACCGTCCTTGCCGACCTTGTCCATCGCCTCGGCGATCAGCTCGCCGACCTGCTGGTCCTGGGCGGACAGCGCGGCCACGGCGGCGATGTCGGACTTCTCGTCGATCGGGCGGGCGGTGGCGAGGAGGTCCTCGGACACGGCGGCGACGGCCGCGTCGATGCCCTTCTTCAGCAGCGCCGGGGAAGCACCGGCGGCGACGTTCTTCAGGCCCTCGCGGACCAGCGCCTGGGCCAGGACGGTGGCGGTGGTGGTGCCGTCACCCGCGATGTCGTTGGTCTTGGTCGCCACCTCCTTCACCAGCTGGGCGCCGAGGTTCTCGTAGGCGTCCTCGATCTCGACCTCACGGGCGATGGTGACGCCGTCGTTGGTGATGGTCGGGGCGCCGAACTTCTTGTCGATGACGACGTTGCGGCCCTTGGGGCCGATCGTCACCTTCACCGTGTCGGCGAGCTTGTTGACGCCGCGCTCGAGGGCGCGACGGGCGTCCTCGTCGAACTTCAGGATCTTCGCCATGGGAGCGTGAGCCCTCTTCCGGAAATCTTGGGGTTATACGGCACTGCGCCCCGGGCGCCCGGCTTTTTATGGTCGCGGGAGCCAGGGGCGCAGCTGAACTACTGGGTGCTTCGGTGAACTACTTCTCGACGATCGCGAGCACGTCGCGGGCCGACAGGACGAGGTACTCCTCGCCGTTGTACTTCACCTCGGTGCCGCCGTACTTGCTGTAGAGCACGACGTCGCCGACGGTGACGTCGAGCGGAAGACGGTTGCCGTCCTCGAAGCGGCCCGGGCCCACGGCCAGGACGACGCCCTCCTGGGGCTTCTCCTTGGCGGTGTCCGGAATGACCAGGCCCGAAGCCGTGGTCTGCTCGGCGTCGAGCGGCTGGACCACGATGCGGTCCTCGAGCGGCTTGATGGCAACCTTGGAGCTGGCGGTCGTCACGATCCGACCTCCCCCTTCGGAGATCTCACGGGGTTAACTGTCTGAGGTGGCGACCAGGTCGATCCGTCGTCGCGGGTGCCGGACCTGCCCGTCGCTGTGTTGGCACTCTCCTAGGGGGAGTGCCAGAGCCGAGACTATGACTGCGATTAGCACTCGGTCAAGCGGAGTGCCAATGCCGGCGGCGCGTCGGCGGATTTTGACGGACGCCGGTCCAGGTGGGCACCCCGCGTCGGGGCCGGGCTCGCTGGGGGCTGCGCCCCCAGACCCCCTTTCGGCCTGGACGGCCTCGTCCTCGAACGCCGGACGGGCTGGATCCCTCTCAGAGGTAGTCCCCCAGTCAGAGGTAGTCCCCCAGATCCGCCACCCTCAGGCCCTGCTCCCCGATCGTCTCCAGCAGCGCTTCCGTGCGGGCGCTCAGGCCGGTGCCCGTCGGGTGGTCCGGGGTGACGGCCACGATGTCGCCGGGGTGCAGGCGGTGTTCGCCGCGGGCGTAGGTGAGGTCGCCGTCGGCGTTCAGGGCCGCCCGCCACAGGACGACGGCCGTGATGCCGCAGTCGGCGGCGGCGCGCAGGGTCGCGGTGTCGTACCTGCCGTAGGGCGGGCGGAACAGGTGGGGGCGGACGCCGAAGCGGGCGCGGAGCTTGGCCTGCTGGCCGCAGATCTCCGCGCGCTGGCCGGCGTAGGGCAGGCCGCGCAGGGAGCGGTGGTCGAGGGTGTGGTTCTGCAGGCTGGCGCCGACCGAGCGCAGCCGGGCGAAGTGGCCGTACGCGGGCCCGGCGACGGTGTCGGTGAGGAAGAGCGTGACCGGGAGCCGGTGTTCGCGGACCGTGTCGGCGAAGTGCGGGTCGCGCTCGGCGCTGTCGTCGAAGGTCAGGAAGACGACCGGGTCGGTGGTGCGGACGTGGTCCACGACGGGCGGCAGGCCCTGCCCCCGGTCGCCGCCCTGGGCGGGCTCCACGCCCGCCGTGGGCTGCGCGGGCCCGGCGAACTGGGCGCAGCCGGTGAGCAGTACGGCGGCCAGGGCGGCCCCGGCCGGCCGGAACCGCCCGCGCCTCACAGGTAGTCCTCCAGCCGGGCCACGGCGTATCCCTCGGCGGTGACCTTGTCGAGGAACTCGCGGACCATGTCGCGCATGGTGCCGTCCCAGTCGCCCTCGCCCCGGAAGTGGGTGAGGACGATGTCACCGGGGTGGATCTTCCGGTCCCATTCGCGGTAGTCCCAGTGGTCGGCGAAGACCTCCTCGTTCCAGATGGGGGCGTACTCGATGCCGCAGGCCTTGGCGGCGCGCAGGGTGTCGCGGTCGTAGTTGCCGTAGGGCGGGCGGAAGACGGTGGGACGCTTGCCGTAGCGCTTCTCGATCACGTCCTGCATGCCGCAGATCTCGCGCTTCTGCTCGGCGTAGGACAGGCCGGGCAGGTAGGGGTGGTTGAGGGTGTGGTTGTTGAGGGTGACGCCGCGGTCCTGCATCTTCTTGAAGTAGCCGTAGTCCTCCTTGACCAGGTAGTCGCTGAGGAAGGCGGTGTACGGGACCTTCAGCTCGCCCATCATCCGCAGGAACGCCGGGTCCTTCTCGGCGCCGTCGTCGATGGTGAGGAAGACGATCTTCTCCTCGGTGGGGATCGAGGTGAAGACCGGCGGGAGGTTCTCCTGGCCCGCCACCTCGAAGCCCTTGCGGGCCTTGATCTCCGGCTTCTTCGCGGGGGGCGGCGGGGCGGTCAGCGGGACCTTCTTCAGCTTCCAGCGCTTGGCGGCGGCGACCCGGGCGGCGTGCGCCGCGCCCAGCTTGGAGGCGTAGGCGTCCAGCGCGCGGGCCGGGGGCGCCTGGAGGGGCTGCTGGCCGGCGGCGCCGCGCGCCTCGGAGGCGTCCTGCGCACAGCCGGAGGCGAGGGCGGCGACCGCGAGGGCCGCTGCGCCGCCGCGCGTCCGGAGCCTCGCGGACGGCGCCCGATACGCCCTGAACACCCGGCTCTTGTCATTTTGTACGACTGCTCGCATGGTGCGGGATCCTCGCAGTCCCCGGCCCCCGGACCCGGCCCGACACCGCACCGGACGCACACCATCCACCGACTGGCCCACAATGTTCCGGTGAACGACCTCGACGCCCTCCTCGCCCTGCTCACCCCCGAGGGCCGCGCCCTCCTCGACGAGGTGCGCGACACCGACCCGGCGCGGGAACTGGCGGTCGCGACCCGGTTGCGGCGCACGCACCCCGCGGAACTGGTGTCGGCGGCGCTCGGACAGGCGCGGCTGCGGCAGCGGGCGGTGGCGAAGTTCGGGGCCCAGGACGCCGCGCGGATGTTCTTCACGCCCAACGGGGTCGAGCAGTCGACACGGGCGAGCGTCGCGGCGTACCGCGCGGAGTGCCTCCGGGCGGTCGGGGTGCGGTCCGTCGCCGACCTGTGCTGCGGGATCGGCGGCGACGCGGTGGCGATGGCCCGCGCGGGCATCCGGGTGCTGGCGGTCGACCGGGACCCGGCGACGGCCGCGGCGGCCCGTGCCAACGCGGAGGCGCTGGGGCTGGGCGACCTGATCGAGGTGCGCGAGGCCGATGTGACGGAGGTGGACACCGCCTCGTACGACGCCGTGTTCGTCGATCCCGCGCGGCGTTCCTCCAAGCGTGGCCGGATCTTCGATCCGGAGGCCTACTCCCCTCCCCTGTCCTGGGCCGTGTCCGCCGCGCTCGGGGCGCCGCTGGGCCTGCTGAAGATCGCGCCCGGCATTCCGCACGAGGCGATCCCCGCGGAAGCGACGGCCGAGTGGGTCTCGGACGGCGGGGACGTCAAGGAGGCCATGCTGTGGTTCGGCCCGGAGGTGACGCCCGGAGCGCGGCGGGCGACGCTGCTGCCCGCCCACGCGGGCATCTACGTGACACCCCAAGCCATGCTCCCCGACCCCGAGGTCCGGGAGGTCGGAAGGTACCTGTACGAGCCGGACGGCGCCGTCATCCGAGCCCATTTGGTGGCCGAGGTCGCCGAGGAGCTGGACGGCGGGCTGATCGACCCGACCATCGCCTACGTCACCGCGGACGAACTGCGCCACACGCCGTACGCCGGCGCCTACGAGATCACCGACCGGATGCCCTTCAACGTCAAGAAGCTGAAGGCGCTGCTGCGGGAGCGCCAGGTCGGCACGCTGACGGTGAAGAAGCGGGGCTCCGCGGTCGAGCCGGAGGAGTTGCGCAGGAAGGTCAAGCCGCAGGGGCCGAACGCGGCGACGGTGTTCATGACCCGGGTCGCCGGGGCGCCGACGATGCTGATCGGGCACCCCGTCCGCCGCTAGGCGGTGTCCGTCTCCCGTGCCCGGCGCGCCAGGAGCGCGCGTTCGCGTTCGTTGCGGGTGAGGGACGCGGCGCGGTCGAACTCCGCGCGGGCCTCGGCCCTGCGGCCCAGGCGGAGCAGGAGGTCGGCGCGGACGCTGGGGAGCAGGTGGTAGTCGCGCAGGGCCGGTTCGGCGGCGAGGGCGTCGACGAGGGCGAGGGCCGGGGCCGGGCCCTCGGCCATCGACACGGCGACCGCGCGGTTGAGTTCGACGACCGGTGACGGGGCGCGGGCCGCGAGCAGGCCGTAGAGCGTGGCGATGCGCGGCCAGTCGGTGTCCTCGTAGGTGTACGCCGTCGCGTGGCAGGCGGCGATCGCGGCCTGGAGGGTGTACGGGCCGGGCAGACCGACGTCCCTGCTCGCGTGGGCGTGGTCGAGGGCGGTGACGCCGCGGGCGATGAGCATGCGGTTCCAGCGGCGGCGGTTCTGGTCCTTCAGGAGGACGGGCGTGCCGTCGGGGCCGGTGCGGGCGGCGGTGCGGGAGGCCTGGAACTCCAGCAGGGCGGTCAGGCCGTGGACCTCCGGCTCCTCGGGCATCAGCGCGGAGAGTACGCGGGCCAGGCGCAGGGCGTCCTCGCACAGGGCCGGGCGGAGCCAGTCGTCGCCGGCGGTGGCGGCGTAGCCCTCGTTGAAGATCAGGTAGATGACCTCCAGGACCGAGCCGAGGCGGGCGGCGCGGTCCGGGCCGTACGGCACCTCAAAGGCGACGTTCTTGCGGGCCAGAGTGCGTTTGGCGCGGACGACGCGCTGCGCCACCGTCGGTTCCGGGACGAGGAAGGCGCGGGCGATCTCGGGGGTGGTGAGGCCGCCGAGCAGGCGCAGGGTGAGGGCGATGCGGGCCTCGGCGGACAGCACCGGGTGGCAGGCGGTGAAGACCAGGCGCAGCAGGTCGTCGTCGATGTCCTCCGGGTCGGCGGGCTCCTCGGGCGGCGGCGTGGCGGTGGGCAGGTCGCGGCCGATCTCCGCCAGCTTGCGGGCGTAGTTCTCGCGGCGCCGGATCAGGTCGACGGCGCGGCGCCGGGCGGTGGCCATGAGCCAGGCGCCCGGGTTGTCGGGCACGCCGTCCCGGGGCCACTGCTCCAGGGCCGCGACCATCGCGTCCTGCGTGAGTTCCTCGGCGATGCCGACGTCCCGGACCAGGCGGGCGACGCCGGCGATGACGCGCGGGGACTCCAGGCGGAAGACCGTCTCGACGGCCTCGGTGGGCTGTGGTCGCACAGCCCACCATGCAACACCGCCGGGCCGCCGGGACCAAACGGAACTCAGCCCTCCATCAGCTCCCGCACCTCGCAGGTCACCGTCCAGTACTCCTCGTGCACCTTGAGGAAGCGCTTGGTCCACTCGACGGCCTCGGCCTTGTCCTTGGCCTGGAGGAGCGCGTAGCCGCCGACGACCTCCTTGGACTCGGTGAACGGCCCGTCGGTGACGGACAGCTGCCCGCCCTCGTAGTGGACGCGGGTGCCCTGGGCGGTCGGGGTCAGCCCGGCGGTGTCGAGCAGCACGCCGGCCTTGGTCATCTCCTCCATCAGCTTCTCCATGCGCTGCACCAGCTCGGGGCTGGGGCCGCCGGAGAGGGCGTCGTTCTCCTCGATGCGGATCAGCGACAGGAAGCGGGGCATGGTGACTCCTCGGGTGGTCCGGGCCGGGTCCGTCCCGGCCTCTCACCCGTGCGTCGAACGGGCGGGGCGTGGATCGACACGTGTCCCGGGATTCTCGCCGGTTTCCTTCGGGACTTCTCTCAGCGGAGCGATTCCCACAGCTCACCGGCGTCCGGCTCCAGGGCGACCACCCGGTTGGTGTCCCAGGGGGCCGGTACGACGGGCATCGTCACGGTGCGTACGTCGTCCGCCGACAGGCCGCCCAGGCTGCGGCCGAGGCTCATCAGCTCGCTCAGCGAGTCCAGGCCGGTGTCGGTGGTGAGGCTGCCGGTGACCGCGTCGGCGACCTGGTAGAGGCGGGCGGGGTCGGTGAGCAGGTCGGTGGCGGAGATCTGCTCCAGCAGCGCCTTGACCAGCTTGTGCTGGAGCTCTATGCGAGCGAGGTCGCTGCCGCCCGCCAGGCCGTACCGGGTGCGGGCGAGGCCCAGGGCCTCGGTGCCGTCGAGGTGGTGGGTGCCGGCGTCCAGGTGCAGGTGGCTCTTGTCGTCGTCGATGTCCACGTCGGTGGTGACCGTGACCCCGCCGAGCGCGTCGACGAGGTCGGCGAAGCCGGAGAAGTCGATCTCCATGTAGTGGTCCATGCGGACACCGGTGACCGACTCGGCGGTCTTGACCGCGCAGACCGGCCCGCCCACGGCGTAGGCGGTGTTGAACATGGCGCCGCTCGCCTCGGGGGTCGTTCCGCCGGACGGCAGCGGGCAGGAGGGGCGGTCGACGAGCGTGTCGCGGGGGATGCTGACGACGGTGGCGGCGGTCCGGCCGGCGTCGAGGTGGACGACCATCGCCGTGTCGGAGCGGGCGCCCTCGCTGTCGCCGCCGCCCAGCTCCCGGTTCTTCTCGCCGCCGCGCGAGTCGGAGCCGAGGACCAGGATGTTGAGGGCGCCGGTGGGCACCGGGGACGCGGAGGGGACGGCGACCGGCCTCGCGGGGCGGTCGCCGCCGAGCGCGCCGTCGATGTCGACGCTTGTGATGTTGTCGTTGAGGTGCCAGTAGGCCCAGCCCGCCGCGCCGGCCCCGAGCAACAGGGCGCCGGCCAGGGCGAGACCGGCGGCCCGGAGCCCTTTGGAGCGCCCGCTCGGCCTCTGCCGCGCGTCCTGCCCGTCCCGCCCCGCCATGCGTCCGCCCCCGCTCGTGCCGGTGCCGTGCCCGGCTCCGTTCGCGTCCCCACCCGAATGCCCCGTCGACAGGAACATACGTCTGAATTGTTGAAATCAGGAACATGCGGGACGGGATTCTGCGGGAATTCTCAGACTTCTCAGCCCGCCGCAGGCGCCGCCGTACTGCTGCGCACCTCCAGGCTGGTGGCCAGCTCCACCCGGGTCGCCGCCGCCGAGCCGTCGTCGCGCCCGAGGTCCAGGACCAGCCGGGCCGCCGCCTCGGCCATCTCCGTCAGCGGCTGCCGTACGGTCGTCAGCGGCGGGCCCACCCACCGCGCCACCGGCAGGTCGTCGAACCCGACCACACTCAGGTCCTGCGGGATGCGCAGCCCCAGTTCGCGCGCGGCCTCGTACAGTCCGAGCGCCTGGAGGTCGTTGCCGGCGAAGACGGCGGTCGGCCGGTCGGGGCGGCGCAGCAGCTCCAGGCCCTGGCGGTAGCCGGCCTCGTGGTGGAAGTCGCCGGTGACGATCAGGCCGGGGTCGACCGGCAGCCCCGCCGTCTCCAGGGCGGCCCGGTATCCGTCGACGCGGGCGCGGCTGCACATCATCCGGGTGGGTCCGCTGATCGCGCCGATGCGGGTGTGCCCGAGGTCGACCAGGTGCCGGGTGGCGGCGAGTCCGCCCTGCCAGTTGGTGGCGCCGATGGACGGCACGTCGGCGCCCGGGTCGCCGGCCGGGTCCATCACCACGAACGGGATGGAGCGGCTGGTGAGCAGGGCCCGCTGGGACTCGTCGAGGCCGGACAGGACGAGGATCACGCCGTGCGGGCGGCGGGCGGCGACCTGGTCGGCCCAGCTCCGGCCGGGGGTGAGGCGTCCCGCGCTCTCGGAGAGCACGACGCTGAGCCCCGCGTCCCGCGCCACGTTCTCCACGCCGCGGATGACCTCCATCGCCCAGGCGCTCTCCAGTTCGTGGAAGACCAGGTCGATCAGGGGCGAGCGGCTCGCCTCGGCCCGCCTGCGCCGGTACCCGTGGGTGCGCAGCAGTTCCTCCACCCGGGACCGGGTGGCGGGCGCGACGTCGGCGCGACCGTTGAGAACCTTCGAAACAGTCGGCGCCGACACGCCGGCCTCCCGCGCGATCTCGGCGAGGGTCGCGGTCTGCGCGGAACGCCTTTGCGTCCGGGTTTCAGCGGGCTGCGGGGATGTCATGGCGGCGATCGTAACCCTGCGGGCCCTCTTGACGCAGTCCTCGGACAGCGACGGAGCATCGGCACATTCGCCATATGCTCCGAAACATTCTGTCAATCACGGAGAGCAGTCGTCAGTCAGCGGCCACCGACTCGAACCGCCATCGGTGCACCGCGCGTGTGACCAGACCGGCGTCCGGTTCGGGCAGTTCCGGCAGTTTGGCGTCGTAGGCGGCGTCCCACCAGGTGATGACGAGGACCCGGTCCTGCGGGGCGCGCAGGGTCTCCCGGCGGACCGGCGCGCCGGCGAGCGGCTGCGCCCGCGCCCAGGCGAGCAGTTCCTCGCCCCGGCCGGGCACCGCCCGCGCCTCCCACATCAGCGCGACCGTCACGAGTACAGGTTCTCCTTGCTGACCTCGTGGACGTGGTCGTGATCGTGGCCGTGCGGGTGCCCGTGCCCCGGCACGTGCGGGTCTGTCACCGGCAGCGAGGAGTCCGCCGACAGGTCCCAGTCGGAGGCGGCCCGGCCCCGGGCGACCATCTCGGCGCCGAGGGCGGCCACCATCGCGCCGTTGTCCGTGCACAGCTTGGGGCGCGGCACGCGCAGCCGGATGCCGGCCGCCTCGCAGCGCTCCTGCGCCAGCGCCCGCAGCCGGGAGTTGGCGGCCACGCCGCCACCGATCATCAGGTGGTCGACGCCCTGGTCCTTGCAGGCCCGCACCGCCTTGCGGGTGAGCACGTCCACGACCGCTTCCTGGAAGGAGGCCGACACGTCCCGCACCGGCACCTCCTCCCCCGCCGCCCGCTTGGCCTCGATCCAGCGGGCCACGGCCGTCTTCAGCCCGGAGAAGGAGAAGTCGTACGCCGGGTCGCGCGGGCCGGTGAGCCCGCGCGGGAAGGCGATGGCGTTCGGGTCGCCCTCGCGCGCGTAGCGGTCGATGACCGGGCCGCCGGGGAAGCCGAGGTTGAGCACGCGGGCGATCTTGTCGAAGGCCTCGCCGGCCGCGTCGTCGATGGTGGCGCCCATCGGGCGGACGTCGGAGGTGATGTCGGAGGAGAGCAGCAGGGAGGAATGGCCGCCGGAGACCAGCAGGGCCATCGTCGGCTCGGGCAGCGGGCCGTGCTCGAGCTGGTCGACGCAGATGTGCGAGGCGAGGTGGTTGACGCCGTACAGGGGCTTGCCGAGGGCGTAGGCGTACGCCTTCGCCGCCGAGACGCCGACCAGCAGGGCACCGGCGAGGCCGGGTCCGGCGGTGACGGCGATGCCGTCGAGGTCGCGGGCGCTGACCCCCGCTTCCCTCAGGGCGCGGTCGATGGTGGGGACCATCGCCTCCAGGTGGGCGCGGCTCGCCACCTCGGGGACGACACCGCCGAAGCGGGCGTGCTCGTCGACGCTGGAGGCGACGGCGTCGGCCAGCAGGGTGGTGCCCCGGACGACACCGACACCGGTCTCGTCGCAGGATGTCTCGATCCCCAGGACCAGAGGTTCGTCAGGCATGGTTGTCGGTTCCTCGTTCGGTTCCCGGTACGGAGGTGGAAGGGTCGGTCAGGCGCATCACCAGGGCGTCCACGTTCCCCGGCTGGTAGTAGCCGCGTCTGAAGCCGATGGGTTCGAAGCCGAAGCGCTCGTAGAGGCGCTGGGCGCGGGTGTTGTCGACCCGGCACTCCAGCAGCACCTCGGCGCACTCGAAGGCGGTCGCCGCCCGCAGCAGTTCGGTCAGCAGCCGCGCGCCGAGGCCGGTGCCCCACTGGTCGCGGGCGACGGCGATGGTCTGCACGTCGGCCTGCTCGCCGGAGGTGACCAGGCCCGCGTAGCCGACGACCCGCCCGTCCGTCTCGGCGACCAGGTAGCGCCGGCTCGCGCCGGGGCCGCGCGCGTGGGCCAGCTCGGACCAGAACATGCCGCGGGACCAGGCGTCCTCCGGGAACAGCTCCCGTTCCATCCGCAGGACGGGGTCGATGTCCCACCAGCGCATCTCGCGCAGTGCGGCGGCGGAGGGGCCGGCGGCGGTGGCTGACTCGGTCACTTGGGGGTGACCACCTTGTAGTTCTTGGGGACCTGGGCGTCGGGCCGGCGCAGGTACAGCGGCCGGGGCGCGGGCAGTTCCTCGCCCGCCGCGAGCTTCTCGGCGGCCAGGCACGCGAGGGCGGCGGCGGACACGTGCTCGGGTTCGTGGGCCTTCGGGAAGGTCTCCGGGTACAGCAGCGCGCCCGCGCCGACGGCCGGGAGCCCGGCGACCCGCTCCGCGATGTCGGCGGGGCGGTCGACCGCCGGGTCGGTGAGGCGGGTGCGGGAGTCGGCGTACCGGGCCCAGTAGACCTCCTTGCGGCGGGCGTCGGTCGCCACCACGAAGGGCCCCTCCAGGTCGGCCGCGTAGGCGAGGCCGTCCAGCGTGCACACGCCGTGCACGGGGACGCCGAGGGCGAGCCCGAAGGTGTCCGCGGTCATCAGTCCGACCCGCAGCCCGGTGTACGGGCCGGGGCCGGTGCCGGCGACGATGCCGGTGACCGCGTCGAGGCGCAGTCCGGCCTCGGCGAGCACCCGGTCGACGGCGGGCAGCAGCAGCTCACCGTGGCGGCGGGCGTCGACCTGGCTCGACGAGGCGATGACGTCCGTACCGTCGTGCAGCGCGACGGTCACGGCGGGCGTGGCGGTATCCAGAGCGAGCAAGAGCACGCAAACAGCCTACGGCGCCGCGGGGCCCGTGTCGGACGCCGGTGGGCGGTGCGCGGGGGACGGCGGGCCGACCCCGACCGCCCCCCTCGTGTCGCGCAAAGCGGTCATACGGTCACGTACTGCTACCTTCGCCGGTGACGAACGCACCAACGCACGACGTACGACGACGAGGTGGTCGCCAGTGGCAAGCAGCAGCGCCGGTTTCGTCGCCGGACTCACGGCGGCGGCGCTCGCGACGATCGGCTACCTCGCCCACCAGGCCTCGGTCGCCGCCCCGCACGACCTCGGCCGGGCGCACGCGAGCAGCACACCCGCCCCCGGCGCCTCCAAGGCGCCCCGCGACCGGCGGCACCCGGAAGCGCTGCCCGCGGGGACCGGAAGGGGTGAACGGGTGGTGTACTCGGTGGACGACGACCGCGTGTGGCTGGTCGGCGCGGACAACCGGGTCCGGCGCACCTTCGAGGTCACACCCAGCACGGTCGACCCGGCGCCGGGCACCTACGCGGTCACGTCCCGGTCCAACCGCGTCACCGGATCGGACGGCGTCCCGGTGGAACACGTCGTGCGCTTCACCAGCGTCGACGGCGTGGTCATCGGGTTCAGCGCGGCCGTGAACGGCTCGACGGCGAAACCCGACCCGGGCGAGCGCACCGGCGGCATCCGCGAGACACGGGCGGACGGCGACGCCATGTGGCGGTTCGCGACGATCGGGCAGCAGGTCGTCGTCGTCCGCTGACCCTCCGCCGGGACGACCGCGGGATCAGGCGGCCTCGCGGTGCTCCGGGAGGGGCGCCCGGCGGGCCTCCGGCTCGGGCGCGTACGGCGGTGTCGAGACCGCCGCGGCGGCGGCGCAGGACGCGAGCAGGTCGGACATGGACACACCGGTGGGCACGGGCCCCGGCTGCGGCTTGGTCTCCGGCATGGACGCCTCCTGATGGGCGGGGGCGGGCGTAGTTAGGCATGCCTAACTACGAGCTGGGTACCATGTGACCACGCGCGAGACCCCGAGCGCAATATCTTGCCGACGTCTTGTCGGAACATCGGCGTCCTGCCGGAACGCCCCACGGCGGGCGCGGGACCGGCGGCTCAGACGGCCAGCACGCTCAGGTCGGCCGAGGCCCAGCGCTCGCCGATCCCGGCCAGTGTCACGTGCCGCACCTCGTCGGTGGTGTCGCCCTCGGCCCGGTGGATCCGCAGCTGGAGCCGGTCGTCGGTCAGCTCCTCGACCTTGCCCTCGCCCCACTCCACGACGATCACCGAGTCCGGCAGCGAGACGTCGAGGTCGAGGTCCTCCATCTCGTCGAGGCCGCCGGAGAGCCGGTAGGCGTCGACGTGGACGAGCGGCGGGCCGTCGCCGAGCGAGGGGTGGACGCGGGCGATCACGAAGGTCGGGGAGGTGACGGCGCCGCGCACGCCCATGCCCTCGCCGAGTCCCCGGGTCAGCGTCGTCTTGCCCGCGCCCAGCTCCCCGCTGAGCATCAGCAGGTCACCGGCGCGCAGCACCTTGGCGAGCTTGCGGCCCAGTTCCCGCATCTGCTCCGGGGAGGTGACGGTGATCTCGACGGCGGGGGCGGAGTGGGAGGCCCCGGAGGGGTCAGCCGGGTCCTGGTGTGCTGCTGGTGCTTCCATAGCCATTCACGGTAGCGGCTGCCGGGACGGCACCGGCGCGGGCGAGCAGGTCGGCGAGCCGGTCGGTGACCAGCTCCGGATGCTCCAGCATCACCAGATGGCCCGCGTCGGGCACGAGCACCAGCTCCGCGTCCGGCAGCAGGCCGGCGATGGCCTCGCTGTGCTCGCTGGGCGTCACCAGGTCCCGCACCCCGGCCAGCACGAGCACCGGCAGATCCGCGAAGCGGGCTAGGGCGTCGGTCTTGTCGTGGTCGTTGAAGGCCGGGTAGTACTCGGCGACCACGTCGATCGGCGTCGACTCGATCATCCGCTCGGCGAACCGCGCCACGGCCGGGTCGACGTCCCGGGAGGCGAACGAGTACCGCTTGATGATCCCGGCGAACAGGTCCGCCGTCGCCCGCCGCCCCTTCTCCACCAGCTCGGCCCGCTGCCCCAGCGCCTTCAGCACGCCCGGCAGCACCCGCCGCACCGCGTTCACCCCGGCCACGGGCAGCCCGAAGTTCACCTCGCCGAGCCGCCCGGAGGAGGTGCCGACGAGGGCGACGCCGACGACCCGCTCGCGGATCAGGTCGGGGTACGCGTCGGCCAGCGCCATCACCGTCATGCCGCCCATGGAGTGCCCGACCAGCACGATCGGGCCCTCGGGGGCGGCAGCGTCGATCACGGTCCTCAGGTCACGGCCCAGCTCGTCGATGGTGACCGGCCGGTCCTCCCGCACCTGGGCCACGCCCCGGCCGGACCGGCCGTGGCTGCGCTGGTCCCAGTGGACGGTGCGGACGACACCCCTGAGGGCCGCCCGCTGGAAGTGCCAGGAGTCCTGGTTGAGGCAGTAGCCGTGGCTGAAGACGACGGTCACGGGGGCGGGGGCCTTGCGGCCGAAGAGCCGGCGCCGGCGCCGGGTGAGCGCGGTCTCCGTCTCCGGCTCGACGTCGTCGACCTCGTAGTACAGCTCGGTGCCGTCGTCGGCGTACGCCCTGCCGGGGGTGCCGCGCAGTCCGCCGTACGGTCCTGCCGAGTCGAGGGCGACCCGCGCCCTGTGGCGCATGCCGCGGCCGACGGTCAGCCGCTCTATCGCCACGCCGGCCGCGGCCCCCGCCGCGACCACGCCTATCGCGACGCCGGCGATGCCGGTCGCCCGGCGCCAGCCGCCGGCGGCGGCCTCCGTGGCGGCCTCGGTGGCGGAGGCGACGGCCGACGCGACGGCCTGCGCGTTGCTCTCGCTCACGTACACCGCTCCTCTTCGCCGGGCCCGCGGGCTGCTGTGCGGACACCCGCTGGTCGTTGACTCGACTGAACCTGAAAGCGCGGACCGCGCGCGTCACTCGTCGACGTAGACGCGCGGAACGCGTGATCCGATCCGGGTGACGATCTCGTACGCGATGGTGCCGGCCGCCTGCGCCCAGTCCTCGGCGGTGGGCTCGCCGCGGTCGCCGGGGCCGAAGAGCACCGCCTCGGCGCCCGGCTCCGGCCGCTCCCCGCCCAGGTCGACGACGAACTGGTCCATCGCGATCCGCCCCGCGACCGTGCGCCACTTGCCGCCGACCAGGACCGGCCCGGCGGACGAGGCGTGGCGCGGGACGCCGTCGGCGTAGCCGAGGGGGACGAGGCCGAGGGTGGTCTCGCCGGGGGTGGTGTAGTGGTGCCCGTAGCTGACGCCGTGGCCGCCGGGGACCTGCTTGACCAGGGCCAGCGAGGCGGACAGCGTCATCACGGGGCGCAGTCCGAAGTCGGCGGGGGCGCCGATCTCGGGGCTGGGCGAGACGCCGTACATCGCGATGCCGGGGCGTACGAGGTCGAAGTGGGTCTCGGGGAGGGTGAGCGTGGCCGGCGAGTTGGCGATGTGCCGCACCTCCGGGCGTACGCCCTGCCGCTCCGCGTACGCCGTCATCTCGCGGAAGCGGGTGAGCTGCGCGGCGATGGAGGGGTGGCCGGGTTCGTCGGCGCAGGCGAAGTGCGACCAGAGGCCGGTGACGCGGAGCAGCCCCTCGCTCTCGGCGCGCAGGGCCGCGCGGACCAGTTCCTCCCAGTCCCCGCCCGGCTGGCAGCCGCCTCGCCCGAGTCCGGTGTCGGCCTTGAGCTGCACCCGCGCGGGCAGCGCGGCGCGGCGTGCGGCCGCGACGACCTCCTCCAGGGCCCACATCCCGCTGACGGACACGTCGAGTCCGGCTTCGACGGCCTCCCGCCAGGGCCCGCCCGGCGTCCACAGCCAGCACATGATCCGCACGTCGTCCGGCAGTGCCGGGTCCGCGCGCAGGGCGAGGGCCTCCTGCGGCGTGGCGGTGCCGAGCCAGGTCGCGCCCGCCGCGACGGCCGCGCGGGCGCACGGCAGCGCGCCGTGACCGTAGGCGTCGGCCTTGACCACGGCCATGAGAGCCGCCCCGGGGGCCCGTTCGCGCAGCGCGCGGACGTTGGCCCGCAGGGCGGCCAGGTCGATCTCGGCACGGGCCCGCGTCCCCGCGTCCCGCCCAGCAGCTGTCTCACTCATCGTGGCCCCAGTCTCTCAGAGCGCCCGCCCCCCGCTTCCGCCACGGACCGCGCCCCGGCCTCACTCGCTAGGGTGCCCGGCATGAGCATCATCGGGGTCGGTATCGACGTGGCCGAGATCGAGCGGTTCGGCGCGGCGTTGGAACGTACGCCGGCCTTGGCCCGGCGGCTCTTCCGGGAGAGCGAGTTGCTGCTGCCCGGCGGGGAACGCCGGGGCGTCGCCTCGCTCGCCGCCCGGTTCGCGGCGAAGGAGGCGCTGGCGAAGGCGCTGGGCGCGCCGGGCGGGCTGCACTGGACGGACGCGGAGGTGTACGTCGAGGACAGCGGGCAGCCGCGCCTGCGGGTGACGGGGACGGTGGCGGCGCGGGCGGCGGAGCTGGGGGTGGCGTCGTGGCACGTGTCGCTCAGCCATGACGCCGGGGTGGCGTCGGCGGTGGTGATCGCGGAGGGGTGATCCGGGCCCGGTGGGGTCAGTTCCCGGCCGGCTGGACGCGGATGTGCATGCGCTCGCCCTGTGCTCCGTACAGGGCGATCCATTCGACGGGCCGGTCCCCCGCGTTGGCGATCCCGTGCGGGACGCGGGTGTCGAACTCCGCCGTCTCACCGGCCGTCAGGACGAGGTCGTGGTCGCCGAGGGCGAGGAGCAGGCGCCCGGAGAGGACGTAGATCCATTCGTGGCCCTCGTGGGAGCCCTGTTCGGGGCGCGGGGTCCACTCGGTGCGGGCGGTCGCGGGGGCGGGCAGGATCTGCTTGTACGCGTGCAGCCCGTCGTTGGGGTTGCGGGTGAGGGGGACCCAGGTCTGGCCGTGCCGGGTGAAGGGGCGCGGGTGGACGCGCGGGTCGCCGGTGCGGGAGCCGACCAGTTCGTCCAGGGGCAGCCGGTGGGCCCTGGCCAGCGGCAGCAGGTGCCGCAGCCCCGGCTCGCGCCGCCCCGACTCCAGCCGGGACAGGGTGGACACCGAGATGCCGGTGACGGCGCCGAGCTGCGCCAGCGTGAGACCCCGGGCCTGCCGGATGGCGCGCAGGCGGGACCCGAGCGAGGTCATGACCTGTGCCGTCTCCTCGTCGCCGATGCCACCCGTGCCACCCGTGTCACCCATGGAACTACTGTCCACCATCGCGGACGGCGGGCCGTGCGTGATCACGGTGCACGGGGAAGACTCGATGCCATGCGGACTGCGTACAGCGTGGAGACGGTCAGGAACGCCGAACGGGAGCTGATGGCGCGGCTCCCCGAGGGGACGTTGATGCAGCGGGCGGCGGCCGGGCTGGCCGTCGCCTGCGCCCAGGTGCTCGGCCGGGTGGCCGGCCGGGTCTACGGCGGCCG
Source organism: Streptomyces sp. M92 (assembly GCF_028473745.1). Lineage (NCBI taxonomy): Bacteria > Bacillati > Actinomycetota > Actinomycetes > Kitasatosporales > Streptomycetaceae > Streptomyces > Streptomyces sp. M92. The sequence continues at coordinate 2,606,540 of NZ_CP101137.1, read as the reverse complement.
GGTGGTGCTGCTGGTCGGCAGCGGGGACAACGGCGGCGACGCCCTGTACGCCGGTGCCCGGCTGGCCCGGCGGGGCGCGGGGGTGACGGCCGTGCCGCTCTCCCCGGAACGGGCGCACGGCGGTGGGCTCGCGGCGCTGCGCCGGGCGGGCGGCCGCGTCGCCGGGAGCGCCGGTGCCCGGGACCTGATCGAGCGGGCGGACCTGGTCGTCGACGGGATCGTCGGGATCGGCGGCAAGGGCGGACTGCGTGAGGAGGCGGTGCCGCTCGCGGACGCGGCGGCGCGGTCGCGGGCCTCCGTCGTCGCGGTCGACCTGCCGAGCGGGGTCGACGCGGACACCGGACAGGTGCGCGGGGCGGCCGTGCGGGCCGACCTGACGGTGACGTTCGGGGCGCACAAGCCGGGGCTGCTGGTCGATCCGGCGCGGGAGTACGCGGGGTCGGTGCGGCTGGTGGACATCGGGCTGCCGCTGCCGGACGAAGCGGCCGAACTGGAGGCGTTGCAGCACGCGGACGTGGCGCGGCTGCTGCCGGTGCCGGGGGCGGAGAGCGACAAGTACCGGCGGGGGGTCGTGGGCATCGCCGCCGGGTCGGCGCGCTACCCGGGCGCGGCCGTGCTCGCCGTCGCCGGTGCGCTGCGGGGCGGGGCGGGGGCGGTGCGGTACGTCGGTCCGGCCGGGGACGCGGTGATCGCGCGGTACCCGGAGACGCTGGTGTCGGACCAGGGCCCGAAGCGGGCGGGGCGGGTGCAGGCGTGGGTCGTCGGGCCGGGGGCCGGGGACGACGCCGGGACCGTGGCCCAGGTGCTGGCGGCCGAGGTGCCGGTCCTGGTCGACGCGGACGGGCTGCGGCTGGCGGACGCCACGGCGGTGCGGGTGCGCAGGGCGCCGACGCTGATGACGCCGCACGCCGGGGAGGCGGCGGCGCTGCTCGGGGTGGGCCGCGAGGAGGTCGAGGGGGCGCGGCTGGCCTCGGCGCGGGAGCTGGCGCGGCGGTACGGGGCGACGGTGCTGCTGAAGGGCTCGACGACGGTGGTGGCCGGGGCGGAGGGCGGACCGGTGCGGGTCAACTCGACGGGGACGTCGTGGCTCGCCACCGCGGGCAGCGGGGACGTGCTGTCCGGGCTCGCGGGGTCACTGCTGGCGGCGGGGCTGTCGGCGCGGGACGCGGGGAGCGCGGGGGCGTACCTGCACGGGCTGGCGGGGCGGTTCGCGGCGGAGGGGGCGCCGGTGGGGGCGCACGACGTCGCCGGGGCCGTGCCGAGGGCCTGGCGGGATGTGGCCCGGGGCGGTGAGCACACGGTGTGACCTGTGTCGGTGCTCGTGGTGTGTCAGGCGTCGGGCTGCGGCCCTGCGGGTCCTCGGGCAACCTCTCGACCGGGGTGGAGCCTTCCCGCCTGCGCCGACCGGCTCGTCAGGGGGATCCTCCGCTCACTCCACCGTCACCGACTTCGCCAGGTTCCGCGGCTGGTCCACCTCGTTGCCCCGTGCCGTCGCCAGCTCGCAGGCGAAGACCTGCAACGGCACCGTCGCCACCAGCGGCTGGAGCAGCGTCGGGGTGGCCGGGACGCGGACCAGGTGGTCGGCGTAGGGGACGACCGCCTCGTCGCCCTCCTCGGCGATGACGACGGTGCGGGCGCCGCGGGCGCGGATCTCCTGGATGTTGGACACGATCTTGTCGTGGAGGACCGAGCGCCCGCGCGGGGACGGCACCACCACGACGACCGGCACGTCCTTTTCGATCAGCGCGATCGGCCCGTGCTTCAGCTCGCCCGCCGCGAAGCCCTCGGCGTGCATGTACGCCAGCTCCTTGAGCTTGAGGGCGCCTTCGAGGGCGACCGGATGGCCCACGTGCCGGCCCAGGAACAGCACCGTGTTCTTGTGGGCGAGGGAGCGGGCCAGCTCCCGTACGGGCGTCATCGTCTCCAGGACCTGCTCGACGGCGCCGGAGATCCGGGAGAGGTCGCGCACGACGTCGCGGATCTCGTCGCCGTACTGCGTGCCCCGCACCTGCCCGAGGTACAGGGCGACGAGGTAGCAGGCCACCAGCTGGGTGAGGAAGGCCTTGGTGGAGGCGACGGCGACCTCGGGGCCGGCGTGCGTGTAGAGGACGGCGTCGGACTCGCGGGGGATCGTCGAGCCGTTGGTGTTGCAGACGGCCAGCACCTTGGCGCCCTGTTCGCGGGCGTGGCGCAGGGCCATGAGGGTGTCCATGGTCTCGCCGGACTGGGAGATCGCGACGACCAGGGTCTGCTGGTCCAGGATCGGGTCCCGGTAGCGGAACTCGCTGGCCAGCTCCACCTCGCAGGGGACGCGCGTCCAGTGCTCGATGGCGTACTTGGCGATCAGCCCGGCGTGGAAGGCCGTACCGCACGCGACGACGACGACCTTGCCGACCTCGCGCAGCACGTCCGCGGGGATGCGCACCTCGTCCAGGCTCAGCGCGCCGGAGCCGTCGATGCGGCCCAGGAGGGTGTCGGCGATCGCCTGCGGCTGCTCGGCGATCTCCTTGAGCATGAAGGAGGCGTAGCCGCCCTTCTCGGCGGCCGAGGCGTCCCAGTCGACGTGGTAGGAGCGGACGTCGGCCGGGCTGCCGTCGAAGCCGGTGACCGTCACGCCGCCCGGCCGCAGCTCCACCACCTGGTCCTGCCCCAGCTCGACGGCGTTCCGGGTGTGTGCGATGAAGGCCGCCACGTCCGAGGCGAGGAAGGCCTCGCCCTCCCCCACGCCCACCACGAGCGGCGAGTTGCGGCGGGCGCCGACGACCACGTCCGGCTGGTCGGCGTGCACCGCGACCAGCGTGAACGCGCCCTCCAGACGCCGGCACACCAGCCGCATCGCCTCGGCGAGGTCGGCGCAGGCGGAGAACTCCTCGGCGAGCAGGTGGGCGACGACCTCGGTGTCGGTCTCGGAGGCCAGCGCGTGGCCGCGCTCCTCCAGCTCGGACCGCAGCGGCGCGAAGTTCTCGATGATGCCGTTGTGGACGACGGCCACCCGGCCCGCGTTGTCGAGGTGTGGATGGGCGTTGGCGTCGGTCGGCGCGCCGTGCGTGGCCCAGCGGGTGTGACCGATGCCGGTCACGGCGCTCGGCAGCGGCCGCTCGGCCAGTTCCTTGTCCAGGTTGACGAGCTTCCCGGCGCGCTTGGCGGTGGCGAGGCCGCCGTCCGCGAGCACGGCCACGCCCGCCGAGTCGTATCCCCGGTACTCGAGTCGCTTCAGCCCGGCCATCACGACGTCGAGCGCCGACTGAGACCCCACGTATCCCACGATTCCGCACATGACCGGCAGCCTACGATCAGATTCGATCGCGAACCGGCCTTCCCGTGCCCGAAATCGGAAATTCCCACCGGGGTACGAACGTCACCGGACGCACCCCGCGTCAGCCGAGCTTCGCGACCTGCGCGTCCACGACGTCCATGGGGACCTCGAAGTCCGCACCGCTCATCATGGAGGAGAGGTTGGTGGCACTGAAGGTGGCGAGCGTGCCGCCCTCGCGGACCAGGACGATCTTCATGGGCGAGGCGGTCTCCTTGCCGATGTCGATGCCGACGGTGGCGGCGACGCCTTCGTCCCCGCCCTCGGGGGCGGCGGTCGTGGTGACTGCGGCGACCCGCATCTTCTCGCCGTCCACGGTCGCGTTGAAGCCGCCGGCGCACTTCTCGGTGGCCGTCTTCAGCTCCGTCAGCGCCTGCTCGGCGCCGCCGCCCGCGTACGAGGCGACGTTCAGCCTGATCATGTTCACCTGGGTCTCGGTCATGTCCTGACCGTCCGGGCCCGATCCCTCGGAGAGCGTGTCCGTCCGCCCCTCCCAGGATCGCTTCACCTCGGCCCCCGGCTCGCCCTGGGCCACCGCCGCGACGGCGAGCGCGACCGGCAGACAGGCCTCGTCGTCCGTGGAGACCTTGTCCCTGGAAACATCCTCGTCGGCCGGGATCTCGGTGGCGACCTTGCCGCTCTTGACGTCGACCTGGGCGAGAGCGACCTTCTCCAGTTCCGCGGCGCCCAGCGCGCCGCCCTCGGGGGCGGCCTGCTCCGACTCCGTCTTGCCGTCACCCGCCGGAGCGGACTGGTCCGACGTGGCCTTCGCCTCGTCGCCGTCTTCGTCGGACGAACCCCCGCAGGCCGTGACGAGCAGGGCAAGGGCGGCGGCCGAGGCCGCGAGGGCGGCGCGGCGGACAGCGGTCGGTCTCACGTCGGCACTCTTTCATCGGGGTGATGTCGGATCACGCGGCGGATCGTGTCGGATCACGTCGAGGTCTGCCGGGACAGGCAGACGGATTCCGTTCGAAGTTGTGCACCATACACACGGCAATCGCACCTGTGATCGATAACCAGCCACCCGTACCCGCCCGTAACTTCGGCGGAGTCGTCGATCGCCGGCGGCCCGGCCGACGTGACACACCCCACCTGCCGCCCCGTTCGAACTCCGTTAACAATGGACTGTGATCTCTCCGGTCTCCTCGATGCCCCGGAGCGCCCACCGGCAACGTCCGGAGGCGACTCCCTACGTCGACCTCACCCGCCCCGAGTGGAGCGCGCTGCGCGACAAGACGCCGCTTCCGCTGACCGCCGAGGAGGTCGAGAAGCTGCGCGGCCTCGGTGACGTCATCGACCTCGACGAGGTCCGCGACATCTACCTCCCGCTGTCCCGGCTCCTCAACCTCTACGTCGGCGCCACCGACGGTCTGCGCGGCGCGCTGAACACCTTCCTCGGCGAACAGGGCTCCCAGTCCGGCACCCCGTTCGTCATAGGGGTCGCCGGATCGGTGGCCGTCGGCAAGTCCACCGTCGCCCGCCTGCTCCAGGCGTTGCTCTCCCGCTGGCCCGAGCACCCGCGCGTCGAACTGGTCACCACCGATGGCTTCCTGCTGCCCACGAAGGAGCTGGAGGCCCGGGGACTGATGTCGCGGAAAGGTTTCCCCGAGTCCTACGACCGCCGGGCTCTGACCCGTTTCGTCGCGGACGTCAAGGCGGGCAAGGCGGAGGTGACCGCGCCCGTCTACTCCCACCTCATCTACGACATCGTCCCCGACCAGAAGCTCGCCGTCCGCCGCCCGGACATCCTGATCGTCGAGGGCCTGAACGTCCTCCAGCCCGCGCTGCCCGGCAAGGACGGCCGCACCAGGGTCGGCCTGGCCGACTACTTCGACTTCAGCGTGTACGTCGACGCCCGCACCGAGGACATCGAGCGCTGGTACCTCAGCCGCTTCCGCAAGCTGCGCGAGACCGCCTTCCAGAACCCGTCCTCGTACTTCCGCAAGTACACCCAGGTGTCGGAGGAGGAGGCCCTCGACTACGCCCGCACCACCTGGCGCACCATCAACAAGCCCAACCTGGTGGAGAACGTGGCGCCCACCCGCGGCCGGGCCACCCTCATCCTGCGCAAGGGACCCGACCACAAGGTGCAGCGGCTGAGCCTGCGCAAACTGTGACGGCGCCCGTCCCAGCCGGTAGAAATGCCGGATGCTGCATCTGCGCCTGATCACCCCGGCCGACCGCACCGACGGGGTCGTCCACCTGATCGACCGGACGGTCGGCACCACGCACCTGGTCGTCCTGCCGGGCGCCGCCCGGGATCCGGTGGGCGACGTGGTCATGTGCGACGTGGCCCGCGAGGCCGGCGACGAGCTCATCAACCGGCTCCGCGCCCTGGGCGTCGACAGCTACGGCGCCATCACCGCCGAGAAGATCGACCTGTCGTTGTCCGAGCGGGCCGACCGGGCGGAGAAGGAGGCGCCGGGCGAGCCCGCCGACGCGGTGCTGTGGGAGCAGCTGGAGGAGGCGACGCAGGAGGAGTCGACCCTCTCGATCACCTACATCGCCTTCATCACGCTCGCCACGATGATCGCGGCCTGCGGTGTGGTGCTCGACAACGCGATCCTGATCGTGGGCGCGATGGCGGTCGGCCCGGAGTTCGGCCCGCTGGCCGGCATCTGCACGGCGATCGTCCAGCGGGCCCCGCGGCTGGCGCTGCGCTCACTGATCGCCCTGCTGGTGGGGTTCGCGGTGGCGATGGCCGTGACGGTCGGTTTCAGCCTCTTCATGGACGCCGTGGACCTTTTCAGCGAAGCCCAGTTGGACGCGGAGCGCCCCAACACCGGGTTCGTGTACGCCCCCGACTGGTTCTCCTTCGTGGTGGCGATCCTCGCCGGCATCGCGGGGACGCTGTCGCTGACGTCGGCGAAGTCCGGCGCCCTGGTGGGCGTGGCCATCTCCGTCACCACGGTCCCGGCCGCCGCGAACGCGGCCGTCGCCCTCTTCTACGAGGACGCCCACCAGGCCTGGCTCTCGACCGAGCAGCTACTGCTCAACCTGGCCGCGATCATCCTGGCCGGCACCCTGACGCTCCTGACCCAGAAGGCCCTGTGGGCAACCCGAAGACGCCGGATGACGAAACGCACCTAAGGGGCGCGGGGGCTCTGTCGATGTGCGGCTCCGCCGCGTGGGCGCGCCCGGCCACGACGAACCCCGCAGCCCGCAACGACACAGAACCCCCCACCCCGAACCCGGCAGCCGGAAAACTACCCCAGCGCCGACTTGACCGAATCCGCCAGCCGCCCGGCAACAGCCCGAGCCTGCTCGATGTCCGCCGCCTCGACCATCACCCGCACGAGCGGCTCGGTCCCGGAGGGACGCAGCAGCACCCGCCCGGTGCTCCCCAGCTCCCGCTCGGCCTCGCAGACCGCCGTGGCCAGCTCGGCGGAGCTCGTCACCCGCGACTTGTCCACGTCCGGCACATTGATCAGCACCTGTGGCAGCCGCTCCATGACGGCCGCGAGGTCCCGCAGCGTACGCCCGGTCTGCGCCACCCGCGCCGCCAGCATCAGGCCGGTCAGCGTGCCGTCACCCGTCGTGGCGTGGTCGAGGATGATGACGTGCCCGGACTGCTCGCCGCCGAGGGCGTAGCCGTGCTCCTTCATCTCCTCCAGGACGTACCGGTCGCCGACACCGGTCTGCGCGAACCGGATGCCCTCGCGCTCCATGGCCAGCTTGAAACCCAGGTTGGACATGACGGTCGCGACGACGGTGTCGGAGCGCAGCGCGTCCCGCTCCCGCATCGCCAGCGCCAGCACGGCGAGGATCTGGTCGCCGTCCACCTCCGCGCCGGTGTGGTCCACGGCCAGGCAGCGGTCGGCGTCGCCGTCGTGGGCGATACCCAGGTCGGCGCCGTGCTCGACGACGGCGGCCCTGAGCAGGTCGAGGTGGGTGGAGCCGCAACCGTCGTTGATGTTGAGGCCGTCCGGCACGGCACCGATGGTGACGACCTCGGCACCGGCCCGCGCGAACGCCTCGGGCGAGACCCGGTGGGCGGCGCCGTGCGCCTCGTCGAGGACGATCTTCAGCCCGTCGAGGCGGTTGGGCAGGACTCCGACGAGGTGGGCGACGTACTGGTCGAGCCCCTGGTCGTAGTCGCGGACACGGCCGACGCCGGCGCCGGTCGGGCGGTCCCAGGGGGCGCCGGTGCGGTGGTCGGCGTAGACGGACTCGATGCGGTCCTCCAGCTCGTCGGCGAGCTTGTGGCCGCCGCGGGCGAAGAACTTGATGCCGTTGTCGGGCATGGCGTTGTGGCTCGCGGAGAGCATCACGCCGAGGTCGGCACCGAGCGCGCCGGTGAGGTGGGCGACGGCGGGCGTCGGCAGCACGCCGACGCGCAGCACGTCCACGCCGGCGCTGGCCAGGCCGGCGACCACGGCGGCCTCCAGGAACTCCCCGGAGGCGCGCGGGTCCCGTCCGACCACGGCGGTCGGCCGGTGTCCGGCGAAGGTGCCCGCCTCGGCCAGTACGTGCGCCGCGGCGACGGAGAGACCGAGCGCCAGCTCGGCCGTCAGATCCGCGTTGGCGACGCCGCGCACGCCGTCCGTGCCGAAGAGTCGTCCCACTTGTCCTCCTGAGGAAACGTCACGGACGGGAGCGCTGCCGGTGCGGCCCACGCAGCGGGCTCCCATCGCCCCCGGGCGCGCACCGCCCGACATCCGATCACATGAGCCTAAGAACGTCTTGTGCCGTTATACGCCCAACGGCGGGGATAAACGAATGCCCCGGCAGCACAGTGGCGTGCCGCCGGGGCGTTCGGAGTACAGCCGTTACCAGCCGGTGCGACTTAGCGCTTGCTGTACTGCGGGGCCTTGCGGGCCTTCTTCAGACCGGCCTTCTTGCGCTCGACCGCACGGTCGTCGCGCTTGAGGAAGCCGGCCTTCTTCAGCGGGCCGCGGTTGTTGTCGACGTCGGCCTCGTTCAGGGCGCGGGCGACACCGAGACGGAGCGCACCGGCCTGGCCGGAGACACCGCCACCGGCGATGCGGGCGACGACGTCGTAACGGTCGTCCAGCTCGAGCACCTTGAAGGGCTCGTTGACCTCCTGCTGGTGCACCTTGTTGGGGAAGTAGTCCTCAAGGGTGCGGCCGTTGATCTTCCACTTGCCGGTGCCCGGGACGATCCGGACACGGGCGATGGCGTTCTTGCGGCGGCCCAGGCCGGCGGCCGGCTGGGGCTCACCGAAGGCGGAGGCCATGGACTCCGAGGTGTACTCGCCCTCGACGGGGACCTCGGACTCGGTGGTGTAGCTGTCGATGTCGATCTCTTCGAGCGGCTGCTCGGCAGTGGTCTCGGCCACGATGCTCCTCAGATTCTCTTCAGTCTTAGGGGGTGGCCGGACTTACTGCGCGACCTGGGTGATCTCGAACGGCTGCGGCTGCTGCGCGCCGTGCGGGTGCTGGTCACCCTTGTAGACCTTCAGCTTCGAGAGCATCTGACGGCCCAGGGAGTTCTTGGGGAGCATGCCCTTGATGGCCTTCTCGACGGCCTTCTCCGGGTTCTTGTCCAGCAGCTCGTCGTAGCGCACCGAGCGCAGACCGCCCGGGTAGCCGGAGTGGCGGTACGCCATCTTCTGGGTCCGCTTGTTGCCGGAGAGGTGCACCTTGTCGGCGTTGATGATGATGACGAAGTCACCAGCGTCGACGTGCGGCGCGTAGATCGGCTTGTGCTTGCCGCGCAGGAGGGTGGCGGCAGTGGTGGCGAGACGGCCCAGGACGACGTCCTGAGCGTCGATGACGTGCCACTGGCGCGTCACATCGCCGGGCTTGGGGCTGTACGTACGCACGGTTCGTAGCCTTCGCTTCTTCAGTGAGTGGTCCTGACATGGTCACCGAAGACGATCACGACAGCCCTGACCGCACCGCGGTGACGCAAACCGCGTGCTGGTCGCTGGTCATCGGTCCCGGTGGACCGGTGTAAGGGCCCCTCACGTGAGAATGAGCAAGCCAATACACATACGACTGTGCAGAGTACCCGGGGTGGCACAGCCTGGTCAAAACGGAGCCGCGGCGGCCCGCGCATCCCTCGCCCCGGCCCCGGCGCCCGCCTCGTCGACTCCGTCCGCGGACGGACGCCCCGTATTCGCCTGCCGGGCGACCGTCACCGCCAGCACACACAGTGTGAACGCGTCCCGGAAGGCCCGCCGCTTCTCCGACTCCAGCCAGGGCCAGGTCACCCCCGGCACCTGCGGCACCAGGGAGATCCAGAACCAGACCACGCGGGCCGCCGAACCGGCGTACGGCAGTCCGGCGAGCAGTAGCGGCAGGACGACCAGCAGGTAGTGGTCGTAGGAGGGCCGGGAGACGAGGAAGGCCGCCAGCATCAGCCCCGCGCCGGTCTCCGCGAGCCGCAGCGGACCGGGGTCGGCGCGGCGCCAGCGGACGTACGCGCACAGCACCGCGGCCCCGGCCGCCGCCACCGCCAGGGCCTGGGCGAGCGCCTCCGGCACCCCGAGCCGGGGCAGCACGGCCGCCGGGGAGGCCTCGTACAGCCGGACGAAGCCGTCGTCGCCGTGCAGGAGGAAGGGCAGGGTGCGGGTGAAGAAGCCGGCCGGGTCGGGCAACAGCAGCGCCGCGGCGCCGGAGGCGAGCGCGGGCAGGGCCACGGCCGCCGCCAGCGCCCGCCACCGCCCGGCGAACACGAAGAGCAGGACGACGGGCGCGAGCAGCGGCTTGAGCGCCACCGCGGCGCCGATCACCACCCCGGCCCCCGTCCACCGCCCCCGGCTCGCCAGCAGCAGGGACAGCGGCAGGGCGACGGCCGCCGTCACCGTCCAGTTGCCGAGCCGCACCAGGTGCCCGAACGGCGCGAAGCCCGCCGCGAGCCCGGTGAGCCCGAGAACCGCGAGCCTGCTGCCGAGCGGCACCCGGTGCAGCCGCAGCGCGCCCGCCCAGCCCGCCGCCAGCAGGGCGGTCACCGCGCACGGCACCAGCCACCGCAGTACCGGACCGGGCAGCATCGCCTGCGGTGCGGCGGCCAGGACCGCGCTCGGAAGGTAGAGGAAGTGCGGATCCTCGTACGGGGAGCCCCCGGCCAGCCAGGTGCGGGCGGCCCGCACGACGATCGCGTTGTCCATTCCCCCGTCCGGGGTCGCCCGTGCCGCGTGCCCCGCGCACGCCGCCAGCACCGCCAGGAGCGCCGCCCACAGCGGCCCACCCGCCGGCCGCGCCAACCACCCCGAGATGTCGCTTTTGCCCGTCCGCATGGACGGAACGCTAGGTCCTGCGGGGCCTCAGGAGCCGCACCAGCACGCCGCACGGCCCGTCTAAGATGCCGCCCATGAGCTTTGGGCAGGGGGGACCTCAGTCGCAGTGGGATCCCTGGAAACCGCAATCGCAGCAGCCGTCCCAGCAGCCCTGGAACAGCGGTCAGGGCGACAACACCCCTGACTGGGCCGCCCTCGCCGAGGCTTCCGAGGCCCGCGCCAAGCGCCGCCGGCTGCTCTTCATCGGCGGCGGCGCCCTGGCCACCGTGGCGATCGCCGGCGCCGTCGCCGTGGCCGTGGTCTCGGCGAACGGCTCCGGGCAGGCGTCGGACGGGCCCTCCTCGCAGCTGCCCGCGACGGCGGACATACCCAGCGCGTCGGCCACCGCCCCCTCGTTCGCGCCGACCAGCGCCCCGCCCCCGCTGGACCCCAAGGACTTCGTCTCCAGCGCCAAGAAGGACAAGGCCCCCCTCAGCCCCGACGGGCTCTTCCCCGGCACCCAGCTCACCATGGGCGGGACGGTCTACAGGAAGGGCCCGACGGCGGACACCCGGACCTGCGGATCCGCGGCCCAGAAGACGCTGCCGAAGGTCCTCACCGACAACGACTGCACCCGCTTGATGCGGGTCACCTACACCCAGGGCGACGTGGCGGTGACGGTCGGCGTGGCCGTCTTCGACACCGAGGCGCAGGCCGTCAAGGCCAAGCAGCAGGCCGACGAGAAGAGCATCATCCGCTCCCTGTCCGGCGGCGGCGTGAAGTCCTTCTGCACCGGCGCCGTCTGCCGCTCCACGACCAACTCCTACGGCCGCTACGCCTACTTCACCGTCGCCGGCTTCACCGACGGCAAGGACGTGACGGAGAAGACCACCGAGGTGTTCAAGGCCGGCGACGACCTGGCCGAGTTCGCCTTCCGCCAGATCCGCCGCCGCGGCGAGGCCCAGGCGTCGGCGGCGGCCCAGGCGGGCTGACCGCCGCCCGGTCAGTCACTCCCCGCGAGCGTGTTCACGTGCCTGGTGCCCGCGGCGGCGTAGGCGGCGGCGGCCTTCGCCGCCTCGTCCGGGGCGACGACCTCACCGGTCATGAGGTAGACCCAGTCGACCTTCATCTCCCAGGAACGCTCCCCCTTGAAGGGGAGGTCGATGAACCAGTTGCTGAAGTTGACGCTCATCGGCTCGCGCGGGAGGTACTTCCTCCCGCTGGTGAACAGCGTCTCGCCGTCCACCGAGTAGGTGACCTTGCCGTCGGCCGCGGTCATCGCCAGGGTGTGCCAGCCGCCGAGCTTCAGCTGGTGGGGCTGGGTGACCCGGTCGCCCTCTTCGCTGTTGCGCCAGCTGGTGGTGTCGAGAAGCGGACCGTAGCGGCCCCAGCCGCCGTTCGCCATGTACTCGAAGTCGAGTTCGCTGTACTTCTCCGACCTGTGGTCCGGCGAGATGGCGAAGACGGACTGGGAAGCGTGATCACCGTCCTCGCCGGTCACCGGTTCGTCGGTGAAGTACACGCGGGCGACGAACGTGCCTTCCCGGAACACCGGGCGCGCGGTGTGGAATTCGGACTGCACCGTGCCCTTCTCGGTGCCGTCGGTACGGGCCTCCAGCCGCAGCGCCTGCCCGCCCTCGCCCTTCTCGCCGGCGGGGAACGTGACCCCCTTCGCCGACCACGAGTCCTCGACGCCCGGGCCGCCCGCGCCGTCGCGCACCTCCCAGCCGTTGGCGGCGAGCGCCGGGTCCTCGGGACCCGTGTAGGCGAAGTCGTCGAAGAGGAGGCCGTCGGGCGGCCGCACCGCTTCGGCGGGGGCTCCCGCGTTCGTGCGCTTCCCCGATCCCGTGGTCTCCCCCCGCGGCCCCTCGCCCCACACCTGGGCCCCGGCCAGATAGGCCGTGACCCGCTCGGACTCCTGGTACGACGTCTTCTCCGCGTCGAACGAGTAGTCGTCCGCCTGGTCCAGCTTCTTGTCGTCGACGCGGTACAGCTGGAGCCCGATCGCCTGGGTCGTGCCGCCGGGCTTCAGGGTGCCGGCCTCTCCCGTGAAGCCGATCTCCAGATAGCGGTCGGCCTTCGGACCGGCCTTCTGCGCGGGGGCCGTGCGCAGGGTGACCTTGGAGCAGTCGAGGGACGTCTGCACGCAGTTGGCCGCGAACTGGGCGCCGTCGTCGGCGGTGTAGTGGTACCGGACGGTGACGTCGGCGAGGTCGACCGCCTTGCCCGACGTGTTGACGACTTCCAGCCACGGCTTGGCGGCGTCCGTCACCGTCGAACCTTCGGTGCGGTAGCGGACGGTCAGGGCCGTGGACTCCTCGTCCGACGGCCACCATCGATAGGCGGCCGCACCGGCGGCGGCCAGGAGGACCACCACAAACACAATGATAAGGGCACTTCGCCCTTTACCAGATGATTTATTGCGATGGGACACGAAATACCCCGGATTCGACGGCCGACTGTCGTGCGAATCTTAGGCACACGCTCACCTCACCCTCACAGCCAACCCCATCCCGTCACGGCAGTGACCTTCATCACGCCGAAATAGCACAACCCCTGCCGTGATTGCCTGAATTGCTTGGGTTCACAAACCGATGACGGATAACGGGGGTCTAACGCCATGTCCAATTTGCGCTGGATACCCCTACAAGTAGTGACCTGCTCAACCACTCAGGAGTCGGACATGCTTGCGGTATCTTCACAAGCGCCTTCGCACTGCCCACAGGGAGTGGGTGTGTCATCTCAGAAGAAAACAGGGTGGGGGGATCGCCTTGTCCGTCATCGACACGGGCCACGACCGGGCTGAGTCGCAGCCGCCGGCCCGGAGCCGTCACCGAAGAGGCCGCGGTGGGGACGTCCGCGCCGCCCCCGCCCAGACCACCATGGTCTACGAGACCGTCGTCCTGGTTCCCGCGAGGAACGAGGAGGTCGGAGTCTTCACCTCTCTTGAGTCCCTGTCCCAGCAGACCCGCCGGCCCGACCTGATCGTCGTGGTGGTCAACAACTCCACCGACCGTACCGAGGACTACGCGCTCCAGTTCGCCGAGGACGAGAGCACGCCGCCGACCGTCGTGCTGAACTTCCCGGACAACCCCCACAAGAAGGCCGGCGCCCTCAACTACGGTCTGAGCTGGCTCAGACAGGCCGTCGGCGGCCGTCTCAACGGCCGCGTGGGCCACATCCTCGTCATGGACGCCGACACCGAACTGCACTCCCGGTTCATCGAGCGCGCCCGCAACGTCATCTTGTCCGATCCCGAGATCGGCGGTGTCAGCGCGGCCTGCTTCGGCCGTACCGACCTGTGGCGCAGCCCCTGGCAGCGGTTCCTGGTCGGCATGCAGATCATCGAGTACGGCCGGGCGGCCAACTCGCGCTTCCGCAAGGACGTCCACACCATGTCGGGCGCCGGCTCCTTCTACCGGGCCGAGGCGCTGCAGGGCCTGATCGACTGGCGCGGCGAGGTGTTCTGGGAGGACCACCGCAACCTCGTCGAGGACTACGAGACCACACTGGCGCTCAAGGAGTCCGGCTGGAAGGTCACGGCCAATCAGCTGTGCATCGCCTACACCGACCTCATGCCCACCCTGCGCGAGCTGATCCAGCAGCGCGAGCGGTGGAGCCGGGGCACCGTGGACGCACTGCGCCGCCGTGGCTGGACCAAGTTCACCTGGCACTCCATCATCACGATGATCCTGGGCCTGTTCGGCTTCTCGTACATCTTCATCTGGGGCGCCCGCCAGCTCATCGCCGCGGCCCAGTACAGCCTGAGCACCCACCCGCTGCTGTGGGCCCTGCTCGCCTTCTGGATCATCTATCCCGCGCTGCGGGTACGGACCCTGGGCTGGAAGGCGATGCTCGTCGAGGCCCTGCTCATCCCCGAGTTGGTCTACACCGTCGTACGGGCGTACTGGCTCGTGTCGTCCATCCTCAAGTCCTACGTGACGCGTGTGTCCGCCTGGAAGTAGAAGAATGAACACCCTCAGAGGCCTCGGAGCCTGCGCGGTCCTCGCCGGCATCGCCTACACCGTCACGAAGGTCACCCAGGTCGAGATCGTCGTCCTCGGCTTCACGTGCCTGGCCGTCACCCTGACCCTGCTGGGCTGGATACTCTCCGTCAAGCGGAGCCGGCACGACCGCCGGGCGGCCGGCGGCGGCAGGAGGCGGGCGCGCCGCTCCTGACCGCACGCCGCACGCGTACGAACGCCGGGGGCGCCGCACAGATCCTGTGCGGCGCCCCCGGCGTCGTCGTGCGGACGGCCCGAAGGCCTTAGGTGTAGTGCGCCATCGCCTCCTGCACCGTCAGCACCTCGATGCCCCGCTCGTCGATCTCCCGCATCAGGCGTTCGAGGCCCTCGGTGCTCAGCTCCGTGTTCTGCGTGGGAACACCCTGGACGATCCGGTGCAGGCACAGGATGAGCCAGTCGCCGTTCTGCGCACAGCGGTCCAGCGCGCCGCCCTTCTCGATCACGTCGGCCAGCGTCTCACCGCCGATCTTCTTCCCGTCGTTGATCCCGGTCAGCGCCTTGAGCCGGTACGGCATCGCCGGGGCGAAGCTCTCGGTCGTCTCGGAGATGATGGAACGCGCGGTGGTGAAGTGCCGGGCCGCCAGCAGGTCGACGGGCACGCCGTCGCGGGTCTTGCCGAACGCCCCGTGCGGATAGGCGAAGTGCTCACTGGTGAAACCCCGGCCGACCAGCCACTCGCGCAGCTTGCGGAAGTCGTCGTCGACCTCCTCCGCGGTGAGTTTCGGGTAGCTCGCCTCATGGGCCTTGAGCGAGTAGGCGTGTCCGGCCATCTCCCAGCCGGACGAGTCCTGCAGGGAACGCATCTGCCCGATGCTCATGAAGGGCTCGGTGTCTATCGCGTCGGCGATGTTGTAGAGCGTGCCGGGCATCTGGAACCGGTCCATGACCGGGCGGGCGAAATCGTGCACCGACCCGTGCGAGTCGTCGAAGGTGATCGAGACGACGCCCTTGGGGAAGACGTCCGTGGTGTCCGGCACCACCTCGACGGCCTGGAGGCGGTAGGTGACCGGCCCCTTCCCGTCGTCGTACACGGCGAACGACATGTCGGTGAAGCCTGACCGGTCCGACGGCTCACCGCGCGACGACAGCTCGTAGTCGCCGGCCGCCCCGGTGACGTCCGCCCACTGCAGGTGGACGGTGACCCACTCCCCCGACTGCACGTAGTTGGTGCCCTCGGCCGCGTGGTAGTGGAAGACCCAGCTGAAGTTGTCCGCCAGCTTCCGGCTGCCCAGGTAGAACTCCATCCGCTCCAGATGGGCGACGTCCTCCACCTGGAAGACGAGCCGGAGCATCTTCCCCTTGAGGCTCACCGCTTCCATGCCGGTACGGCGCACGAAGGACTGGACACCGTCGCCGCGCGTGGTGACCCGGTACGAGCGGTCACCCCGGGTGAAGACCTCGGCGTCGGAGTCGGAGGACGCGGTGCCCTCGCCGCCGGCCGACCACTCGTGCCCCTCCTGGAACTGCTCGCTCCAGGTCGCCCGCCGGTACTGCGGACGGCGCCCGGTCGGGGCGTACGTCGGCGGGGTCAGATTCTTGGCGCTCCCGCCCACACCGAGGTCGACGGCCCCGGCGGCGCTCTCCGCCGACGCGGGCAGGATCAGGTCCCTGCCCGCCACGCCCGCGGCCACGCCGCCGGCCGTCAGCAGGCCGCCGAGCCCCAGCAGGCCGAGGGCCGAACGCCGGCCCACCTTCGCCCTGGAGTCTCTGTCGGCGGTCGCCGAATGCTTTCTCGCTCTGCTCATAGTGCCCCCAGCTCGGATCGGACCCGGCCGCGCAGCGACGCACCGGACGGCCGCCCCCCGAGGGCGCGTCCGGTGTCCAGTGATGAAGTCGTGGCGGCCCGACGGTCTCGCCGTCCCGTCGGCGGGGTTCCGGCGGACGACACGGACGAGACAACGTCGAACGGGAGTCTAGCGGGGGCGCTTGTGCCTCATGCGCTCAGCAGCAGCCGTTCCCCGGCAGCGTCCGCCTGTTCCGCGCCTCGCGGTTGCGCGCCGCCAGCAGTTCGTCCGCCGGGTAGCCGACCTCCTCCAGGGTCAGGCCGTGCGGCCGTACGACGTGCACCGCCGAGTCCCGTACGCCGGCCGCGAGCACCTTGGCCGGCCAGTCGGGCGGGCGGTGGCCGTCTCCGACGAAGAGCAGGGCGCCGATGAGCGAGCGCACCATGTTGTGGCAGAAGGCGTCGGCACGGACGGTGGCGGTGATGATCCCGTCGTCGCCCCGGACCAGGCTCAGCTCCTGGAGGGTCCGGATGGTCGTGGCCCCCTCCCGCTTCTTGCAGTAGGCGGCGAAGTCGTGCTCCCCCAGCAGCCCGCGGGCGGCCTCGTTCATGGCGTCCACGTCGAGCGGCCAGTCGTGCCACAGGACGTGCCCGCGCAGCAGCGGGTCGACACCGCCGGGGTTGTCGGTGACGCGGTAGGCGTAGCGGCGCCAGACGGCGGAGAACCGGGCGTTGAAGCCGCTCGGCGCCTCCCGGAGCGCCCAGACCCGTACGTCCCTGGGCAGCCGCCCCGCGAGCCGCTTGAGCAGCTTCACGTGGTGCTCGGCCCACACCTCGCGCTCCAGATCGACGTGGGCGACCTGGCCCCGGGCGTGCACGCCCGCGTCGGTTCGCCCGGCCACGGTCAGGTCGTACGTCCGCCCGGACCGCGTGACCGTCCGCAGCGCGTCCTCGATCTCCCCCTGCACGGTCCGCCGCCCGCCGGCCTGCTTGGCCCACCCGGAGAACTCGGACCCGTCGTAGGAAAGATCCAGCCGCACCCGCACGAACCCGGGCTCTACTTCGTCACTCACCCAGAAATCCTCTCACCCACGAGAAAGCGGGCCCGCCCCTCGAAAGGAACGGACCCGCAACGCCCTGAAGGGGCGCGGGGAACTGCGCGACCAGCCACGACGGTGCCGCAGCCGCGACCGCACAGGCCCCGGCAGAACGCTTACGCGTCCTTGGACTCCTCGGCGGGAGCCTCGTCGGCCTTGGTCGTGTCGACCTTGGCCACGGAGCCCTCGGCGTCCTTGGCGGCACGCTTGGTGGCGGCCTCGGCCTCGCCGGTCGCCTCCTGCGCCACGGTCAGCGCCTCGACCAGCTCGATGACGGCCATGGGCGCGTTGTCGCCACGGCGGTTACCGATCTTGGTGATCCGCGTGTAGCCACCGGGACGGTTCTCGTAGCGCGGGCCGATCTCGGTGAAGAGCGTGTGGACGACGCTCTTGTCCGTGATCACCTGGAGCACCTGACGGCGGTTGTGAAGGTCGCCCTTCTTCGCCTTGGTGACCAGACGCTCGGCGTACGGACGCAGCTTGCGCGCCTTCGCCTCGGTGGTGGTGATCCGGCCGTGCTCGAAGAGGCTCTTCGCGAGGTTCGCGAGGAGCAGCTTCTCGTGCGCGGCGCTGCCGCCCAGACGGGCACCCTTGGTGGGCTTCGGCATGGTGATTCTCCTAGGTGTCTGCCCCGGCCGTATCAGGTACCGGAGTCAGTATCCGAGCAGGCGGCCGCCTGTCGGAGATCCGGGGCGGCCCCGAAGGGGCGCCCCGGAAGGGGCGCGGGGCGGTGTCGATATGCGACTCCGTCGCGTGGGCGCGACCAGCCACAGCGCACCCGCACCCGAGTACGGACCGAAAGGCCCGAGCTCTTAGTACTGCTCGGTCTCGACGAAGCCCGCGTCCGCGTCGTCGTCGGCACCGAACGCGTCCGCGGCGGCGGTCGGGTCGAATCCGGGCGGGCTGTCCTTCAGGGCCAGGCCCATGCCGGCCAGCTTCGCCTTGACCTCGTCGATGGACTTCGCACCGAAGTTGCGGATGTCCAGGAGGTCGGCCTCGGAGCGGGCGACCAGCTCACCCACGGAGTGGATGCCCTCGCGCTTGAGGCAGTTGTACGACCGAACGGTGAGCTCCAGCTCCTCGATCGGCAGCGCCAGGTCGGCGGCGAGCGCGGCGTCCGTCGGGGACGGACCCATGTCGATGCCCTCGGCGTCGATGTTCAGCTCGCGGGCGAGACCGAACAGCTCGACCAGCGTCTTACCGGCGGAGGCCATGGCGTCGCGCGGACGCATCGCCTGCTTGGTCTCGACGTCGACGATCAGCTTGTCGAAGTCGGTGCGCTGCTCGACACGCGTGGCCTCGACCTTGTACGTGACCTTGAGAACCGGCGAGTAGATCGAGTCGACCGGGATGCGCCCGATCTCCTGACCGACCTGCTTGTTCTGCACGGCGGAGACGTAGCCGCGACCGCGCTCGACGGTCAGCTCCATCTCCAGCTTGCCCTTGCCGTTGAGCGTGGCGAGGACGAGGTCGGGGTTGTGCACCTCGACACCGGCCGGGGGCGCGATGTCGGCGGCGGTGACCAGACCCGGGCCCTGCTTGCGCAGGTACATCACGACCGGCTCGTCGTGCTCCGAGGAGACGACCAGCTGCTTGATGTTGAGGATCAGGTCGGTGACGTCCTCCTTGACGCCCGGCACGGTGGTGAACTCGTGCAGGACGCCGTCGATGCGGATGCTGGTGACAGCAGCGCCGGGGATCGACGACAGGAGGGTGCGGCGGAGGGAGTTGCCGAGGGTGTAGCCGAAGCCCGGCTCCAGCGGCTCGATGACGAACCGGGAGCGGAACTCGTCGACGACCTCTTCGGTCAACGAGGGACGCTGAGCGATCAGCATGTGGTGATCCTTCAGTCAGGGGCGCCCGCTATTTGACGCCCGACTAGTACTGCAAGGGTACGGGCGATACGACCCGAAAGAGCCGTACCGCCCGAAAAACCCTGGTGAAGCAGGTGAAGCGAGATCAGACGCGACGACGCTTCGGCGGACGGCAGCCGTTGTGCGGGGTGGGCGTGACGTCCTGGATGGAGCCGACCTCGAGGCCGGTCGCCTGCAGGGAGCGGATGGCGGTCTCACGACCGGAACCCGGGCCCTTGACGAAGACGTCGACCTTGCGCATGCCGTGCTCCTGCGCGCGGCGGGCAGCCGACTCGGCGGCCATCTGCGCGGCGAACGGCGTGGACTTCCGGGAGCCCTTGAAGCCGACGTGGCCGGCGGAGGCCCAGGAGATCACGTTGCCGGTCGGGTCCGTGATGGACACGATCGTGTTGTTGAACGTGCTCTTGATGTGCGCGTGGCCGTGAGCGACGTTCTTCTTTTCCTTGCGGCGCACCTTCTTGGTCGCGCCCTGACGTCCCTTGGGGGGCATGTCGTTCTCCTACGGGAGGTGGTCGGTCCTACAGCGAAGACCGCTGGACGGCGAGTCCGCTGCGGACTACTTCTTGCCCGGCTTCTTCTTGCCGGCGATGGCGCGACGCGGGCCCTTGCGGGTGCGGGCGTTCGTGCTGGTGCGCTGACCGCGGACGGGCAGACCGCGACGGTGACGGAGACCCTGGTAGGTACCGATCTCGACCTTGCGGCGGATGTCGGCCTGGATCTCGCGACGGAGGTCACCCTCGGTCTTGATGTTGTTGTCGACGTACTCGCGGATCGCGACGAGCTGCTCCTCGGAGAGGTCCCGAACACGGGTGTTCGGGTCCACGCCGGTCGCGGCGAGCGTCTGCTGCGAGAGGGTCCGGCCGATGCCGAACACGTAGGTGAGGGCGATCTCCACGCGCTTTTCGCGCGGGATGTCAACACCGGAAACGCGTGCCATTCAATGGCTCCAGTTGATTGTCGGAGGTCTTCCACAGAACCGGATCCCGGCCGCCGGCACCTTCTTCAAAGGCTTGGTACGGCTCGGGTCCCCGGCCTCCGAACCGGGGGTGTCAGGCGGTCTTCCGCCCGGGTCCTGCGTATGAACATGTTCAGCTCGCGTCGCGCGAAGTCATGCGAATCGCGGAGGGAACGGTCAGGCGTCAGCCCTGGCGCTGCTTGTGGCGCGGGTTGTCGCAGATGACCATGACCCGACCGTGACGGCGGATCACCCTGCACTTGTCGCAGATCTTCTTGACGCTCGGCTTGACCTTCATGGGTGTGAGGTTCTCCGGGTCAGTTGCCGGCGGACCCGCGCGCGGGGCGCGCGGGACGTGGGCAAGATCTACTTGTACCGGTAGACGATCCGGCCACGTGTCAGGTCGTACGGAGACAGCTCCACCACGACCCGGTCGTCAGGGAGGATGCGGATGTAGTGCATGCGCATCTTGCCGCTGATGTGTGCCAGGACCTGGTGGCCGTTCTGGAGCTCCACCTTGAACATGGCGTTCGGAAGAGACTCGACGACAGTGCCTTCGATCTCGATGGCACCTTGCTTCTTGGCCACGCTTCGCCCTTCGAATCGACTACCTTGATCGGCTCCCGTGCGATGTAGCGTTCGCATGCGGACATGCGGGTGCACCAGAGCCGACGAGTCAGTCTACGTCAGCGAACCCGGAAAGGCGAAACGGGGAAGTCTGCCCCGGATACCTGATCGTTATGCGAGGGGGTCGGGAGCGGCGGCGACGCCCAGCTCCGCCAGCTTCTCCCGGCCCCCGTCGACCGCCGTCAGGACCAGCGGACCCTGCTCCGTCAGGGCCACCGAGTGCTCCCAGTGGGAGGACCAGGTGCCGTCCGTCGTGATGACCGTCCAGTCGTCCTCGAGGACCTCCGTGCGCGGGGTGCCGAGGGAGACCATCGGCTCGATGGCCAGGCAGAAGCCGGGGACCAGCTTGGGGCCCTTGCCGCGCTTGCGGTCGACGTAGTTCAGCAGGTGCGGGTCCATGTGCATCTCGGTGCCGATGCCGTGGCCGCCGTAGTCCTCGATGATCCCGTACTTGCCGCCGCCGGGCTTCGGCTGGCGGCGGATGTACGTCTCGATGGCCCGGGAGACGTCGACCAGGCGGTTGCCCTGCTTCATCGCCGCGATGCCCGCCCACATCGATTCCTCGGTCACCCGGGAGAGCTCGACCAGCTCCGGGGAGTGACCGGAGCCGACGAAGGCCGTGTAGGCGGCGTCACCGTGCCAGCCGTCGATGATCGCGCCGCAGTCGATGGAGATGACGTCACCGTCCTTGAGGACCACGTCGTCGGAGGGGATGCCGTGGACGACGACCTCGTTCACGGAGGTGCAGATGGTCGCGGGGAAACCGCCGTAGCCCAGGAAGTTCGGCTTGGCGCCGTGGTCCGCGAGGACCTTGCGGGCGACCTGGTCCAGGTCCCTGGTCGTGGCGCCGGGCACGGCGGCCTCGCGCGTGGCCGCGTGGATGGCGGCGACGACCAGCCCCGCCTCACGCATCTTGGCGATCTGCTCGGGGCTCTTGATCTGCACCATGGGGACTGCGGCCTTTCTGGACCGATGGGGACGGGCACACGTTCCGACGGGGTTCCCGGGAACGCTTCCAACGATACGGGGCGGGGTCCACCCGCCCCACACAGCTCAGCCGCGGCCCCCGGGCGAGGGACCGCGGCTGCAGCCAAAGCGATCTACTACTGGTCGCGCTTGAGCGCCTCCAGCGCGCGGCCCGTGACCTCGCCCACCGGTCCCGTCGCCGCGATGGTGACGACCAGGCCCTGCGCCTTGTAGTAGTCGATGATCGGCTCGGTCTGCGTGTGGTAGACCTCCAGCCGCTTGCGGACCGTCTCCTCGGAGTCGTCGTCCCGCTGGTACAGCTCGCCGCCGCAGACGTCGCAGACGCCTTCCTGCTTCGGCGGCGTGTACGTCACGTGGAAGACGTGCGCCGAGTCGTTGCGGCAGACGCGCCGGCCGGCGATCCGCTTGACGACCTCGTCCTCGGGAGCCTCCAGGTCCAGCACCGCGTCGAGCTTCATTTCCTCGGTCTCGAGCAGCTCGTCCAGCGCCTCGGCCTGCGACACGTTGCGCGGGAAGCCGTCCAGCAGGAAGCCGCCCTCGGCGTCGGGCTGCTCCATGCGGTCCTTCGCCATGGCGATGGTGACCTCGTCGGGTACGAGGTTGCCGGCGTCCATGTAGGACTTCGCGAGCTTGCCCAGCTCGGTCTGCTGGCTGATGTTCGCGCGGAACAGGTCGCCCGTGGAGATGTGCGGGATGTGCAGCGTCTCGGCAAGGCGGGTGGCCTGCGTACCCTTTCCAGCACCCGGCGGCCCGACGAGGACGATTCGCATCAGCGGAGGAACCCTTCGTAATTGCGCTGCTGGAGCTGGCTCTCGATCTGCTTCACCGTCTCGAGACCGACACCCACGATGATCAGGATGCTGGTCCCGCCGAACGGGAAGTTCTGGTTTGCCCCGAAACCGGCCAACGCCATTGTCGGTACGAGAGCGATCAGGCCCAGATACAGCGAACCCGGCCAGGTGATCCGGTTGAGTACGTAGCTCAGATACTCAGCGGTCGGTCGGCCAGCCCGGATGCCCGGGATGAACCCACCATACTTCTTCATGTTGTCCGCGACTTCCTCGGGGTTGAACGAGATGGCCACGTAGAAGAAGGCGAAGAAGACGATCAGGAGGAAGTACAGCGCGATGTGCGGCGCGGCCTCGGGGTCGGCGAGGTTCTTCTGGATCCAGGTGGCCCAGCCCGCGGTCGAGCCGGAGAACTGGACGATCAGCGCCGGGATGTAGAGCAGCGACGAGGCGAAGATGACGGGGATGATGCCCGCCTGGTTCACCTTGAGCGGGATGTACGTCGACGTACCGCCGTAGGAACGGCGGCCGATCATGCGCTTGGCGTACTGCACCGGGATGCGGCGCTGGGCCTGCTCGACGAAGACCACCAGGCCGACCATGACGAAGCCGACCAGCATGACGATGCCGAACTCGATCCAGCCGCCCGCCAGGTCGCCCTCCTGCTTGATGGCCCACAGGGCGGAGGGGAAGGTCGCGGCGATCGAGATGAACATCAGGATCGACATGCCGTTGCCGATGCCGCGGTCGGTGATCAGCTCACCGAGCCACATGACGACGGCCGTACCGGCGGTCATGGTGACGACCATGACGACGGTGGTGAAGATGGCCTGGTCGGGAACGATCTGGCCGGCGACGGTGCAGCCGGAGAACAGGGCGCCGCTGCGGGCGGTGGCGACGAGGCCGGTGCCCTGGAGGATGGCGAGGGCGATGGTCAGGTAGCGGGTGTACTGCGTGATCTTCGCCGTGCCCGCCTGGCCCTCCTTCTTCAGGGCTTCCAGGCGCGGGATCACCACGGTCAGCAGCTGCAGAATGATGCTCGCCGTGATGTACGGCATGATGCCGAGCGCGAAGACCGTGATCTGCAGCAGGGCGCCACCGCTGAACATGTTGACCAGGCCGAAGAGACCCTGGTTGCCGGACGCCTGGTCCACGCACTCCTGGACGTTCTTGTAGTCGACGCCTGGAATGGGGATGTGGGTACCGAGCCGGTACACCACGATGATGCCGAGCGTGAAGAGCAGCTTCTTGCGCAGGTCGGGCGTCTTGAACGCCCGGGCGAACGCGGTGAGCACGGTGCCTCCTGCGACCCCCGCGCTACTGCGTCAAGGGTGACGGTCTTGAGGTTCGACTGACGACAAAGTAAGTAACGGTCAACTGCCGCTCAGGGTGCCTCATGTGACGCACCCGTGAAAGAGGGCAGCGCAGGCCACCTTACCGGCGGGAGCACTTCCCTTGGAACGACCAACCGGGGATACCCCTTTTGTGGGGCATCCCCGGTTGGGATCGCTCATGTCATCGACACGCCTGAGTAGTTCAGACGAGCTCGGTGACGGTACCGCCGGCGGCGGTGATCTTCTCCTTGGCGGAGCCGGAGACGGCGTCGACCGTCACCTGCAGCGCCACGGAGATCTCGCCCTGGCCGAGGACCTTGACGAGGCTGTTCTTGCGAACGGCACCCTTGGCCACCAGGCCCTCGACGGTGACCTCGCCACCCTCGGGGTACAGCGCGGCCAGCTTGTCGAGGTTCACGACCTGGAACTCGGTCTTGAACGGGTTCTTGAAGCCCTTCAGCTTCGGAAGACGCATGTGGAGGGGCATCTGGCCACCCTCGAAGCGCTCCGGAACCTGGTAACGGGCCTTCGTACCCTTCGTACCACGACCGGCCGTCTTACCCTTCGACGCCTCACCACGACCGACACGGGTCTTGGCGGTCTTGGCGCCGGGGGCCGGACGGAGGTTGTGGATCTTGAGCGGGTTCTGCTCCGCCATGATCAGTCGACCTCCTCGACCGTCACGAGGTGGCGGACGGTGTGCACCATGCCGCGGAACTCGGGGCGGTCCTCCTTGACGACCTGCGTGTTGATGCCCTTGAGACCAAGGGAACGCAGGGTGTCACGGTGGTTCTGCTTGCTGCCGATGTAGGACTTGACCTGCGTAATCTTGAGCTGCGCCATGATTACGCACCCGCCCCGGCACGCGCACGGAGAAGAGCCGCGGGGGCGACGTCCTCGAGCGGCAGACCGCGGCGGGCCGCGATCTCCTCGGGACGCTGCAGGCCCTTCAGGGCCTCCACGGTCGCGTGCACGATGTTGATCTGGTTGTCGGAGCCGAGCGACTTCGACAGCACGTCGTGGATACCGGCGCACTCGAGCACGGCGCGCACCGGACCACCGGCGATAACACCGGTACCGGGGGACGCGGGCTTGAGCAGCACGACGCCGGCAGCCTTCTCACCCTGGATGGGGTGCGGGATGGTGCCCTGGATGCGGGGGACCTTGAAGAAGTGCTTCTTGGCCTCCTCAACGCCCTTGGCGATGGCGGCCGGCACCTCCTTGGCCTTGCCGTATCCGACACCCACGGTGCCGTCACCGTCGCCCACCACGACCAGCGCGGTGAAGCTGAAGCGACGACCACCCTTCACAACCTTGGCGACGCGGTTGATCGCGACGACGCGCTCAACGTAAGCGGTCTTCTCGGCGGCAGCTGCGCCGCCGTCACGGCCCTTCCGGTCCCGCCGCTCGCCGCCACCGGCACCGCCACCGCGGCGCTGGGGTCCAGCCATTGGAATTACCTCTCTCTGTTTCCGCTAGCTACGGAACCGGCTCAGAACTTCAGACCGGCTTCGCGGGCGGCGTCCGCCAGAGCGGCGATGCGCCCGGCGTACTGGTTGCCACCGCGGTCGAACACGACGGCCTCGACACCCGCGGCCTTGGCGCGCTCGGCGACCAGGGCGCCGACCTGCTTGGCCTGCGCGGACTTGTCGGCCTCGCCGCCACGGATCGAGCTGTCCAGGGTGGACGCCGACGCAAGGGTGTGACCCTTGAGGTCGTCGATCACCTGGGCCACGATGTGGCGGTTCGAGCGAGTAACGACCAGACGGGGACGCTCCGCCGTACCCGAGAGATTCTTGCGAATCCGGATGTGACGGCGCTTGATCGCGGCGCGCTTGTAGGCGTCGCCCTTGAGGATCTTCTGCCCGTATGCCATGGCTTACTTACCCGCCTTTCCGACCTTGCGGCGGATGACTTCGCCCTCGTACTTGACGCCCTTGGCCTTGTACGGGTCGGGCTTGCGCAGCTTGCGGATGTTGGCCGCAACCTCGCCGACCTTCTGCTTGTCGATGCCCTCGACCGAGAAGCGGGTCGGGGACTCCACCTTGAAGGTGATGCCCTCGGGGGCCTCGACGGTGATCGGGTGGCTGTAGCCCAGGGAGAACTCCAGGTTCGAACCCTTGGCGACAACGCGGTAACCGACACCGCTGATCTCGAGCTTCTTCACGTAACCCTGGGTCACGCCGGTGATCATGTTCGCCACCAGCGTGCGGGACAGGCCGTGCAGGGCCTTGCTCTGACGCTCTTCGTTGGGGCGGGTGACGTTCAGAACGCCGTCCTCACCCTTGGCGATGTCGATCGGTGCCACGACGGTGTGGGTCAGCGTGCCCTTGGGGCCCTTGACCGAAACCGTACGGCCGTCGATGGTGACGTCCACGCCGGCGGGAACCGCGATGGGGAGCTTGCCGATGCGCGACATAGCTGTTTCCTCCGTTCCCTTCCGCTACCAGACGTAGGCGAGGACTTCCCCACCCACGCCCTTCTTGCCGGCCTGCTTGTCGGTGAGGAGCCCGTGCGACGTGGAGATGATCGCCACGCCGAGGCCGCCCAGCACCTTGGGCAGGTTGGTGGACTTCGCGTACACCCGGAGACCGGGCTTGGAGATCCGCTTGATGCCCGCGATGGAGCGCTCACGGTTCGGGCCGAACTTCAGCTCGAGGACGAGGTTCTTGCCGACCTCGGCGTCCTCGGTCTTCCAGCCCGTGATGAAGCCCTCCTGCTGGAGGATCTCCGCGATGTGAGACTTGATCTTGGACGCCGGCATCGTCACGGAGTCGTGGTACGCCGAGTTCGCGTTCCGCAGACGCGTAAGCATGTCTGCGATCGGATCAGTCATGGTCATGAATTGGCCTTCGGCCTCTCTCGCCGGGGTTTCCTGGTGCGCCATCCCTCTCCCCGATCCGAGACGGGACGGGTGCGGCGCGGTGGACCTACGGCGTAGTAAGTCGTACGGGCGGCAGACGCCCAACCCCACAAGCCTAAGGCATGTGAGGGCGGGCCCCTGCCGACCCAGATGCTTACCGAGAGTCTGAATAACCCGGGATTACCGGATTACCAGGAGCTCTTGGTCACGCCCGGCAGCTCGCCGCGGTGAGCCATCTCACGAAGGCACACGCGGCACAGGCCGAACTTGCGGTAGACGGAGTGCGGGCGGCCGCAGCGCTGGCAGCGGGTGTAGCCACGCACACCGAACTTGGGCTTGCGAGCAGCCTTAGCGATCAGAGCCTTCTTCGCCATCTCGCTCACGCCTCCTTGAACGGGAAGCCGAGGTGACGAAGGAGCGCGCGGCCCTCAGCGTCGTTGGTCGCCGTGGTCACCACGGTGATGTCCATACCCCGGACGCGGTCGATCTTGTCCTGGTCGATCTCGTGGAACATGACCTGCTCCGTGAGACCGAAGGTGTAGTTGCCACGGCCGTCGAACTGCTTGGGGGACAGGCCGCGGAAGTCGCGGATGCGCGGCAGCGCGAGCGACAGGGTGCGGTCCAGGAACTCCCACATGCGGTCGCCACGGAGCGTGACGTGGGCACCGATCGGCTGACCCTCACGCAGCTTGAACTGCGCGATGGACTTGCGGGCCTTGGTGACGGCCGGCTTCTGACCGGTGATCGTGGTGAGGTCGCGGATGGCGCCCTCGATCAGCTTGGAGTCGCGGGCGGCGTCGCCCACACCCATGTTGACCACGATCTTGACGAGGCCCGGAACCTGCATGACGTTCTCGTACGAGAACTCCTCACGCAGCTTGCCGGCGATCTCCTCGCGGTACTTCGTCTTCAGACGCGGAGTGGTGGTGGTCGTCATCAGATGTCCTCACCCGTCCGCTTGGCAACGCGGATCTTGTTGCCTTCGTCGTCGAAGCGGTAACCGACGCGGGTCACAACCTTGTTGCCGTCCTTCTCCACGACCAGCTGGACGTTGGAGACGTGGATCGGGGCCTCGGTGGTGACGATGCCGCCGGCCTGCGAACCGCGAGCGGTCGGCCCGGCCTTGGTGTGCTTCTTGACCCGGTTGACACCCTCGACCAGGACGCGGTCCTCGCGGGGGAAGGCCGCGATGACCTTGCCCTGCTTGCCCTTGTCCTTGCCGGTGATGACCTGGACCAGGTCGCCCTTCTTGATCTTCATGCTCACAGCACCTCCGGCGCGAGGGAGATGATCTTCATGAACTTCTTCTCGCGCAGCTCACGGCCGACGGGGCCGAAGATACGGGTGCCGCGGGGGTCGCCGTCGTTCTTCAGAATGACGGCGGCGTTCTCGTCGAAGCGGATGTACGAGCCATCCGGACGGCGACGCTCCTTGACGGTGCGAACGATGACCGCCTTGATGACGTCACCCTTCTTCACGTTGCCACCGGGGATCGCGTCCTTGACGGTGGCGACGATGACGTCACCGATGCCCGCGTAGCGGCGACCGGAGCCACCGAGCACACGGATGCAAAGAATTTCCTTCGCACCAGTGTTGTCGGCGACGCGCAGTCGCGACTCCTGCTGGATCACGTCTATCTCCTGATTGTCTGCCGGTTCCCGGCAGGGGGCCCAGTACGAGCACCCCTGCCGAGCCTGGCGGAACTGACCTGCGGGGAATTACCGCAGGAATTACTTGGCCTTCTCGAGGATCTCGACGACGCGCCAGCGCTTCGTCGCGGACAGCGGCCGGGTCTCCATGAGGAGGACGCGGTCGCCGACACCGGCGGCGTTCTGCTCGTCGTGCGCCTTGAGCTTCTCCGTACGGCGGATGACCTTGCCGTACAGCGCGTGCTTGACGCGGTCCTCGACGGCGACGACGACGGTCTTGTCCATCTTGTCGCTGACGACCAGACCCTCGCGGGTCTTGCGGAAGCCGCGGGCGGCCTTCGTCTCTTCAGTCACGTTGTTCTCGCTCATCAGGCGTTCTCCACCGTCTCGATGCCGAGCTCACGCTCACGCATGAGGGTGTAGATCCGGGCGATGTCCTTGCGGACCGCCTTGAGACGGCCGTGGTTCTCGAGCTGACCCGTGGCCGCCTGGAAGCGGAGGTTGAACAGCTCTTCCTTGGCCTCGCGGAGCTTCGCGAGAAGCTCCTCGTTGCCCAGCTCGCGCAGCTCGGACGCCTTGGTACCGGCCGACATCACGCTTCACCTGCCTCGCGCTTGACGATCCGGCACTTCATCGGCAGCTTGTGGGCCGCACGAGTCAGCGCCTCACGGGCGATCTTCTCGTTGGGGTAGGACAGCTCGAACATGACCCGACCCGGGTGCACGTTCGCGATCCACCACTCCGGAGAACCCTTACCGGAACCCATGCGGGTCTCGGCCGGCTTCTTCGTGAGCGGGCGGTCCGGGTAGATGTTGATCCAGACCTTGCCGCCACGCTTGATGTGGCGGGTCATCGCGATACGGGCCGCCTCGATCTGGCGGTTGGTCACGTACGCCGGCGTGAGGGCCTGGATGCCGTACTCGCCGAACGCAACCTGCGTACCGCCCTTGGCCAGACCACGGCGCTTCGGGTGGTGCTGCTTGCGGTGCTTGACCCTACGGGGGATCAGCATGACGGTCAGGCCTCCGTTCCGGTGCTCTCAGCCGGAGCGGCAGCGGCGGGCGCCTCGGCCTTGGGGGCCTCGGCGGCCGGAGCCGACTGCTGCTGCGGCTTGCGCCCGCGACGCTCGCCACCGCGGCCACCACGGGCCGGGCGGTCGTTGCCACCACGAGCCGGGCGGTTGCCCGCACGGGCGGCGGCGTTCTCGGCGCGGACCTCGGCGATGTTCTTGACGTCGCCCTTGTAGATCCAGACCTTCACACCGATGCGGCCGAAGGTCGTCTTGGCCTCGAAGAAGCCGTAGTCCACGTTCGCGCGGAGCGTGTGCAGGGGCACACGGCCCTCGCGGTAGAACTCCGAGCGGGACATCTCGGCGCCGCCGAGGCGGCCACCGCACTGGATCTTGATGCCCTTGGCGCCGGCCTTCATCGCCGACTGCATGCTCTTGCGCATGGCACGGCGGAAGGAGACGCGGGAGGAGAGCTGCTCGGCGACGGCCTGGGCAACCAGCTGAGCGTCGGTCTCGGGGTTCTTGACCTCGAGGATGTTCAGCTGGACCTGCTTGCCGGTGAGCTTCTCGAGGTCACCGCGGATGCGGTCGGCCTCGGCGCCGCGGCGGCCGATGACGATGCCCGGACGAGCGGTGTGGATGTCCACCCGCACGCGGTCACGGGTGCGCTCGATCTCGACCTTGGAGATGCCGGCGCGCTCCATGCCGGACGTCATCATCCGTCGGATGGCGACGTCTTCCTTGACGTAGTCCTTGTACAGCTTGTCGGCGTACCAACGCGACTTGAAGTCGGTCGTGACACCGAGCCGGAACCCGTGCGGGTTTACCTTCTGGCCCATTACCGGGTTCCTTCCTTGCTGCTGACGACCACGGTGATGTGGCTGGTCCGCTTGCGGATCCGGTAGGCGCGGCCCTGGGCACGCGGCCGGAACCGCTTCAGGGTCGGGCCCTCGTCGACGTAGGCCTCGGAAATGAAGAGGCTGTCGGCGTCGGTGTGGTCGTAGTTGTGCGCGGCGTTGGCAATGGCGCTGTCCAGCACCTTGCCGACCGGCACGCTCGCGGCCTGCGGGGCGAAACGCAGGACCGCCTGAGCCTCCGTGGCATCCATGCCACGGATGAGGTCCACCACGCGGCGGGCCTTCATGGGCGTGACGCGGATGTACCGCGCCTGGGCCCTGGCTTCCATGGTTGTCCCTTCAGTGTTTGTCATGGTCTTTCACACCCCGCTGACTAGCGGCGCTTCGACTTCCGGTCGTCCTTGACGTGACCCCGGAAGGTGCGCGTCGGCGAGAACTCGCCGAGCTTGTGGCCGACCATGGACTCGGTGACAAACACCGGGATGTGGGTCTTGCCGTTGTGCACCGCGATCGTGTGGCCGAGCATCGCCGGGACGATCATCGAGCGACGGGACCAGGTCTTGATGACGTTCTTGGTACCGGCTTCGTTCTGCGTGTCCACCTTCTTGATCAGGTGGTCGTCGACGAAGGGTCCCTTCTTCAAGCTACGAGGCATCTCAACCCGTCCTTAGCGCTTCTTGTTCGTCTTGCGGCGGCGGACGATGTACTTGTTCGACGCCTTCTTGGGCGAACGAGTACGGCCTTCCTTCTTGCCCCACGGGGACACGGGGTGACGACCACCGGAGGTCCGGCCCTCACCACCACCGTGCGGGTGGTCCACCGGGTTCATGACCACACCACGGACGGTCGGGCGAACGCCCAGCCACCGCTTGCGGCCCGCCTTGCCCCAGTTGATGTTGCTCTGCTCGGCGTTGCCGACCTCGCCGACGGTGGCGCGGCAGCGCACGTCGACCAGGCGGATCTCTCCGGACGGCATGCGCAGGTGGGCCATCTGGCCCTCCTTCGCGAGCAGCTGCACGGAGGCACCGGCGGAGCGGGCGAACTTGGCACCGCCACCGGGACGGAGCTCGATCGCGTGGATCGTGGTACCGACCGGGATGTTGCGGAGGGCCAGGTTGTTGCCCGGCTTGATGTCGGCCCCGGGACCGTTCTCGACGCGGTCGCCCTGCTGCAGGTTGCGCGGGGCGAGGATGTAGCGCTTCTCGCCGTCGGCGTAGTGCAGCAGCGCGATACGCGCGGTGCGGTTGGGGTCGTACTCGATGTGCGCGACCTTCGCCGGCACGCCGTCCTTGTCGTGACGACGGAAGTCGATCACGCGGTAGGCGCGCTTGTGTCCGCCACCCTGGTGGCGAACGGTCACACGACCGGCGTTGTTACGGCCGCCCTTGCTGTGCAGCGGGCGGACCAGCGACTTCTCCGGCGTGGACCGCGTGACCTCGACGAAGTCGGCGACGGAGGAGCCACGGCGGCCCGGCGTCGTCGGCTTGTACTTGCGGATTCCCATTTCTCAGTCCTCGTCCGATATTCGGACGATCCGGACCTCCGTCAGGAGGTCGGACCGCCGAAGATGTCGATACGGTCGCCCTCGGCAAGGGTCACGATCGCGCGCTTGCTGTCGGCACGCTTGCCGAAGCCCGTGCGGGTCCGCTTGCGCTTGCCCTGGCGGTTGATCGTGTTGACCCCGGTGACCTTGACCGAGAAGACCGCCTGGACGGCCTCCTTGATCTCGGTCTTGTTGGAGCCCGGCGCGACGATGAACGTGTACTTGTTCTCGTCGAGGAGCGCGTAGCTCTTCTCGGACACGACCGGCTTCAGCAGCACGTCACGGGGGTCCGTGAACGACTTGCTCGCCGGGGTGACGACGGTGTTCTTGCCTTCGGCGGCGTGCCGACGCGCCTTCTTGACGCGCGCTTCCTTGGCCTTCTTCGCGGCCTTGGAGGCGATGGCGGGGTGACGGATGGCCATCAGGCCTCGCTCCCTTCGGTGTCATTGGCCTTCGGGCCGGACACGAAGGACTCGAAGGCGGCCTGGGTGAAGACCACGTCGTCCGAGACGAGAACGTCGTACGTGTTCAGCTGGCCCGGCTCCAGGATGTGGATCTGGGGCAGGTTGCGGGCGGACAGCCACGCGGCCTCGTCGGCGCGGTCGACGACCAGGAGCAGGTTCTTGCGCTCCGAGATCTTGCCGAACAGCGTCCGGGCGGCCTTCGTCGACGGGCTGTCGCCCTCGACGACGCCGGAGACGACGTGGATGCGGTTGTGACGGGCCCGGTCGGTGAGGGCGTGACGCAGGGCGGCAGCCTTCATCTTCTTCGGGGTGCGCTGCGAGTAGTCGCGCGGCACGGGACCGTGCACGACGCCACCACCGGCGAACTGCGGCGCGCGGGTCGAGCCC
This sequence comes from Streptomyces sp. M92, assembly GCF_028473745.1. Lineage (NCBI taxonomy): Bacteria > Bacillati > Actinomycetota > Actinomycetes > Kitasatosporales > Streptomycetaceae > Streptomyces > Streptomyces sp. M92. Next base: position 2,573,862 of record NZ_CP101137.1, on the reverse strand, counting down.
TGACGGGCGCGGCCGGTGCCCTTCTGGCGGTACGGCTTCTTGCCACCGCCGCGGACCTCGCCACGAGTCTTGGTCTTGTGCGTGCCCTGACGGGCAGCGGCCAGCTGCGCGACGACGACCTGGTGGATCAGCGGGATGCTGACCTTCTCAACGTCGAAGATCTCCGCGGGGAGCTCGACGGTGCCGGCCTTGTCGCCCGCCGGCGAAAGGATGTCAACAGTGCTCATCGGTTACCTCAGGCCCCCTTGGCCGCGGTGCGGACCAGGACGAGGCCGCCGTTCGGACCGGGAACCGCGCCCTTGATGAGCAGCAGACCCTTCTCCGCGTCAACGGCGTGGACGGTCAGGTTCTGGGTGGTGACCCGCTCGTTGCCCATACGGCCGGCCATGCGGAGGCCCTTGAACACGCGGCCCGGGGTGGCGCAGCCACCGATGGAACCGGGCGAGCGGTGCTTGCGCTGGGTGCCGTGTCCGGCGCCGAGGCCCTTGAAGTTGTGACGCTTCATGACACCGGCGAAGCCCTTGCCCTTGCTCTTGCCGGTCACGTCGACCTTGATGCCGGCCTCGAAGACCTCGGCGGTGACTTCCTGGCCGAGCGTGTACTCGGCGGCGTCGGCCGTGCGGATCTCGACGAGGTGGCGGCGGGGGGTGACGTCGGCCTTGGCGAAGTGACCCTTGAGGGGCTTGTTCACCTTGCGCGGGTCGATCTCGCCGAACGCGATCTGGACGGACTCGTAGCCGTCGACGTCGTTCGTGCGGACCTGGGTGACGACGTTGGGGCCGGCCTTGACGACGGTGACCGGAACAACACGGTTGTTCTCGTCCCACACCTGCGTCATGCCGAGCTTCTCGCCCAGGATGCCCTTGATCTGCTTGTTCATCTTCAGATCACCGGCCTCAGAGCTTGATCTCGATGTCGACACCGGCCGGGAGGTCGAGTCGCATCAGAGAGTCAACGGTCTTGGGGGTCGGGTCGAGGATGTCGATCAGGCGCTTGTGCGTGCGCATCTCGAAGTGCTCGCGCGAGTCCTTGTACTTGTGCGGCGACTTGATGACGCAGTACACGTTCTTCTCAGTGGGCAGCGGCACCGGGCCCGCGACCGACGCACCAGTGCGGGTCACCGTCTCGACGATCTTCTTCGCCGAGGAGTCGATGACCTCGTGGTCGTAGGCCTTGAGCCGGATGCGGATCTTCTGTCCCGCCATGGCTACTTCGTAGTCCTGTCTCTCGTAACGCTCTGGTACCCGGCGGTTCCTTGCAATCCCGCTCCCCCTCCGACCCACGCGGTCGGGCGTGTCGCACTCCCGCTGACACAGATGTCCCTTGTTCGAACATCCCTGCTCTGGGAGGTGCGGGCCCTACCGGAACCGCGGACCGGGGGCGAGAGGCCCACCGGGCGCCTGGCCGGTACCCCGCTGACGCTTCCCGGAAGATTCCCGTACGTCCGCTCCTGATCAGGGGCGACGAGTACTGTGGGACTCGCTTCCGGTCCCCCCGGCGGGAGGCGCGCAGCATCGGCACTCGACCGAGCAACCCCGCTAGTCTGCCATACGGGGCGTGTCGCTGGCCAATCGAAGCGGATGACTGTACCCCACGTGATCGCGGGGTACACCTCGCGGCGTCCGAGGCTCCGGACCCGGCGACAGGGCTCGGGGGTGCCGCACCGGTCACCGCACTAGGGTCGTGGTCCATCGTGACGGGACCGAACACCTGGGGGATCACTTGACGGCCGACGACACCGCCACCGGCAGACACACCGCGGACGTGGGCGACGAGGACGGCTCACCGGCAGGCGACGGAGACCCGGCAGCGGCGACCGGGCCTTCGCGGGACCTGAGGGACGCGAGCCGTGCGGACAAGTGGTCCGTCGCGTTCGTCATGCTCGCGGCCGCGCTGTGGGCGTACTTCGCCTACCTCATGCTCGCCTCGTACGGCCCCGAGCTCCACGACGGTGAACCCCGTTGCAAGGGGCCGCTGATCGAGCCGTTCGAGCAGGACGGCTACTACTGCCACAGCGAGCTGCGTCAGTGGCCGGCGCTGCTCGGCATCCTGGCCCTGTCGACCGTGGCCTCCGTGATCGCGGCGGCGACCACGGTCCACGCCCGGGTGCTGGCGCGGCTGGCCGGGCGCGCGCCCTCCGCGCCCGTACCGCCCTCGTGAAGAGCGGCGACGCTTCCGGCCGGGCTCGAACGGGCGGCCGGTGGTGACCTTCGGCTGAGGGCGGAGCCGTACTGCGCGAGGGGGCCGTGGCGCCACGGCCCCCTTCGTTCGCCCGGTCAGATCACGCCCTGCGCCAGCATCGCGTCCGCCACCCGCTCGAAGCCCGCGATGTTCGCGCCGGTGACGTAGTCGCCGGGGGCGTCGTAGCGCTCGGCGGTCTCGTGGCAGGTGGTGTGGATGTCGTTCATGATGTGCGTCAGCTCCTCCTCGACGCGCGCCGCCGTCCAGGACGTACGCGCGTGGTTCTGCGCCATCTCCAGGGCGCTGACCGCGACGCCGCCCGCGTTGGCCGCCTTGCCGGGGCCGAAGGCGACGCCGGCCTTCTGGAGGAGGTGGACGGCCTCGGGGGTCGTCGGCATGTTGGCGCCCTCGGAGACCGCCTTGACGCCGTTGCGGATCAGGGTCTCGGCGTCGGCCTCGTCCAGCTCGTTCTGCGTGGCCGACGGGAGGGCGATGTCCGCCGGGACCTCCCAGACGCGGCCGCCGGGCACGAAGCGGGCCGAGGCACCCCGGCGCTTGGCGTAGGCGTCGACGCGGCCGCGCTCGACCTCCTTGATCTGCTTCAGCAGGTCGAGGTCGATGCCCTTCTCGTCGACGACGTAGCCGGAGGAGTCCGAGCAGGTGACGGCGTTGGCGCCGAGGGCGGCCAGCTTCTCGATGGTGTAGATCGCCACGTTGCCGGAGCCCGAGACGACCGCGGTCTGGCCCTCCAGGTCCTCGCCGCGCTCCCGCATCATCGCCGCCGCGAAGAGCACGTTGCCGTAGCCCGTCGCCTCCGGGCGGATCAGCGAGCCGCCCCAGCCCTGGCCCTTGCCGGTCAGTACGCCGGCCTCCCAGCGGTTGGTGATGCGGCGGTACTGGCCGAAGAGGTAGCCGATCTCGCGGCCGCCGACGCCGATGTCACCGGCCGGGACGTCCGTGTGCTCGCCGATGTGCCGGTACAGCTCCGTCATGAACGACTGGCAGAACCGCATGACCTCCGCGTCGCTGCGTCCGTGCGGGTCGAAGTCGCTGCCGCCCTTGCCGCCGCCGATGCCGAGGCCGGTCAGGGCGTTCTTGAAGATCTGCTCGAAGCCCAGGAACTTGATGACGCCCAGGTTCACGGAGGAGTGGAAGCGCAGGCCGCCCTTGTACGGGCCCAGCGCGCTGTTGAACTCGACGCGGAAGCCCCGGTTGACGTGGACGCGGCCCTGGTCGTCCTGCCACGGCACCCGGAAGATCACCTGGCGCTCAGGCTCGACGAGCCGCTCGATGAGGCCCGGCTCCGCGTACTCGGGGCGGGCCGCGATCACCGGCGCGAGCGTTTCCAGGACCTCGTGGGCGGCCTGGTGGAACTCGGGCTGGGCCGGGTTGCGGTGCTCGATCTCGGCGAGGAGTCGGTTGAGCGCGGTCGTGGTGTCGGATCGCGTCGTCACGGGGGTCCCTTCTGGCACGGCTGACGCCGGATTCCCGGACAAGCGTGCGGGCATGTCGGGTCCGACGGAGAGCGCTCGGCGCCGTTGCCGCGCGCGGAACAGCGACCGTCCCGGAACTGCGCTGGGCGCACCGCGAAACGGCCGACTCCCCAGTGTCGCTCGCGTGTCAAGGTCCCGGCCAGAGGGCGAAACCATGTCGTCCGCCATATGGGACGCGCCGTCCCCGTGCTGCCGCGCAAGACCGCCGCGGCCTCAGCGGGTCGGCATGACCGGGTCCCCACTCTCCTCGACAGTCCGGCTCCAGTCCGGGTCGGCCGTCACCTCGGGTTCGGTCGCCGGAATCCTCGTGGACGAGGGGCTCACGGTGGACGCCGAACTCGGAGCGGGCGTCGGGGCCGACGGGCGAACCTCACCCGGGTCGGCGTTCTCCTCCTCGCACCCCGCCGCCCCCAGAACGAACAACGGGAGCAACAACGCCCAGCGGGCGACACGCACAGGCAAGGGCACGATGGCACTCCTCCAACGGACGTGACCCGACGCGTCGCGGCACTTCACGACCAACGACAGCACTGTGACTCACTTCACGATCATGCTTGGCATGGACATTCTAAGCCAAGGGCAGCCTGCCTCCGCTCGGCCCGAGCGTAGAGACGCAACCGTGCTTGGAGAAGAATGCGCACCTCGTTGCAGAGATCCTCGGCGGCGGCCTTCCTTGTCGCGCTGGTCGCCCTGTTCCTGCCGGAAGCAGCCACCGCACGCACTCAGGAACCGGGCACGGCGGTGGTGCACCACGCCGCCGAAGCCCGGTCCGCCCAGTCGGGCACGGAGTACTGGACCCCCGAGCGCCGGGCGGCGGCCGTCCCCCGGGCCCTGGGCGAGGTCGAAGTCCCGGACTCCGTCCGCCCGCAGGCCGCCTCCGACGCCCGGACCGCGCCGACCGTGCTCGCCGAACCCACCTCCCCCGCCGCATCCCCCCTGGCCGCCCCCCTGGGCGCGGCAGCCGTCTCGCACGCCACGGTCGGCAAGGTCTTCTTCACCGTCGACGGGGCGGGCTACGTGTGCTCCGCGTCGGTCGTGAGCAGCGCCGGCAAGAACATGGTCTTCACGGCCGGGCACTGCCTGCATGACGGCAACGGAGGCTCCTGGGCGGAGAAGTTCACCTTCTACCCCGGCTTCGAGAACAACACCGCACCGTACGGCGGGTACGAGTTCGAGACCCTGGTCACCACCGTGGGCTGGGCCGAGGACGGAGACTTCGACTACGACTTCGGCATCGCCCTCATGGGGCAGTTCCAGGGATACGAGGTCGTGGAGGTCGTCGGAGGCAACGGCGTGTGGGCCGGTTACAGCGGTACCCAGAACTTCCTTGCCATGGGCTACTCGGCCGCAGGGGCCTACGACGGAATGACCCTCCAGGTCTGCGACGCGCAAGCCGAGCCCGAAGGCGGGCAGTACGAGATGGACTGCACCAACCAGACGGGCGGTGCCAGCGGCGGCCCGTGGGTCGAGAACACCGGTTCCGTACCGTACGTCTCCGGCGTGAACAGCAACGCGGACGACCGCGACAACCCCACCGTGATCAGGTCGCCGCACTTCGGCTCCTGGGTCATCGACCTGTACAACGAGTACGCGCAGGGCTGACCGATCTCTTCGGTGCCGGTCCGCCTGCCGCGAGAACAGCAGACGGACCCGCCGTCGGCCGTCAGTCTCCGTCCGCGTTGAGCATCTCGGCGGTGAGGACGTTGCCCGCGACGCCCCAACCGCCGTCGGGGACCTCGTCGACGAGGACGACGGTGGTGGGGCGGGCGCGCTCCCCGTAGATCTCGGCGTAGAGGTCGGTGGTGCGTTCGACGATCTTCCGCTTGTCCTCCGGGGTGAGGGTGCCCTCGGGGACCTTGAAGTGGGCGAAGGGCATCTCAGATCATCCCCCCGTTGGCACGCAGGATCTGGCCGTTCACCCAGTGACCGGCGGGGCTGGAGAGGAAGGCGACCACCTCGGCGATGTCCTCCGGGGTGCCCAGCCGCTCCAGCGGCGGCGTCTTCGCGAGCTGGTCGATCTGCTCCTCCGTCTTGCCGGTGAGGAACAGGTCCGTGGCCGTGGGGCCGGGGGCCACCGTGTTCACGGTGATGTCCCGTCCGCGCAGCTCACGGGCGAGGATCAGCGTCATCGCCTCCACCGCGCCCTTGCTCGCCGCGTACGCCCCGTACGCCGGGAACTGCGTGCCGACGACGGATGTCGAGAATCCCACGAAGGAGCCCCCCGCCCGCAGGCGCCGGGCGGCCTCCCGGGCGACCACGAAGGTGCCGCGGATGTTGGTGCGGTGCATGGCGTCCAGGGCGTCCAGGTCCAGGTCGGCGATGGGCGACAAGGTCATGCGGCCGGCCGAGTTCACGACGACGTCCACGCCGCCGTACTCGGTCTCCGCCCGGTCGAACAGCGCGGCGATCTCCTTCTCCTCCGCCACGTCCGCCGCCACGGCGATCGCCCGGCCGCCGGTCCCGGTGATCGCCGCCACCGTCTCGTCGGCGGAGGCGGCGTCGCTGGCGTAGTTCACGACGACGGCCAGGCCGTCCTCGGCGAGCTTGCGCGAGACCGCCCGGCCGATGCCGCGCGACCCGCCGGTGACGATCGCTACGCGGGTGTCGGCCGCTGGGTTCTGGTTCCTGCTCGTGTTCGTTCTCGTGGTCATGCGTCCACGATGCGCCCGGCCCACCCGCGCAGCCAGGGGATGTCATCCCCTGGGTCACCGGCCCCGCCCGGCGCAGAATGGAGGGCATGAGCGCTGTGAAGTACGCCGAGCTGGGAGCGTTCCTGCGGTCGCGGCGGGAGCGCATCCGCCCGGCCGACGTCGGGCTTCCGGCCGGCCCTCGGCGCCGGGTGCCGGGGCTGCGGCGCGAGGAGGTCGCCCAGCTCGCCGGGGCGTCCGTGGACTACTACAACGAGCTGGAGCGCGGGGCCGGGTCGCAGCCGTCCGAGCAGATGATCGCCGCGCTGGCGCGTGCGCTGCGGCTCTCCTCCGACGAGCGGGACTATCTGTACCGGCTCGCGGACCGGCCGGTGCCCGTGCAGGGCGGGGCCGCTTCGCACGTGCACCCGGGCATGCTGGACCTGCTCGGGCGGATGACCTCGACCCCGGCGCAGGTGATCACCGACCTGCACGTCACCCTCGTGCAGAATCCGCTGGCGGTGGCGCTGCTCGGGGACCACTCGGGTTTCCGGGGGCCCAGGGCCAGCTTCGTCCACCGGTGGTTCACCGAGCCCGACGCCCGGCGCCTGTATCCGGAGGCCGACCACGAGGGCCAGTCCCGCTCCTTCGTCGCCGACCTGCGGGCCGCGGCGGCACGGAGGGACGCGAAGGACCCCGAGGTCGGGTCGATGATCCGGACGCTGCTCGCCGTCTCGCCCGAGTTCGCCTCGCTGTGGGCCGACCACGAGGTGGCCGTCCGGCGGAAGGACCGCAAACGGCTCGTCCATCCCGTGCTCGGCGTGATCGAGGTCAACTGCCTCCATCTCTTCAGCGAGGACGGACGGCAGCGACTGCTCTGGTTCACGCCGGCCGTGGGGACGGAGAGCGCGGGGCTGCTGGAGCTGTTGGCGGTGGTGGGGACGCAGGAGGTGGTCAGCGCGGCTCCGACGCGTACGGGAGGAAGGTCGCCCAGGCGGTCGGGGTGAGGGTGAGGCGGGGGCCGCCACCTGGTACGTGCTTGGAGTCTCGGACGTGGATCGTGCCGGGGGTGGTCGCGATCTCGACGCAGGACTCGCCGTTGGTGCCGCCGCTGTAGGTGCTCTTGAACCAGACCAGTTCGGCCTCGCGGATCATGTTTCTCCCAGCAGTTTCTCGATGAAGGCCAGCGACTCCCTAGGGGGGAGTGCCTGCGCCCGGATGGTTCCGTACTGCAACTCCAGGATGCGGAGTTGCCTCGGTTCAGAGACGGGACGTCCGTTGAACAAGCCGTCGGCGCGCCCCACCGCTGTACCGTCCTGGAACTTCAACAACTCGATCCTGCCGTCGAGCCCTGGATGAGCGTCAACGTTGGTCGGCATGACTTGGAGCGTGACACTGGCCAACCTCCCAACCTCCAACAGACGTTCGAGCTGCCGTCGCCATCCCATTGTGCCCCCGATCTGCCGACGCAGGGGCGCCTCTTCCAACACGAAATGAATCGATGGAGCCGGATCGCGCTCGTACACCGATTGCCTGGCCAACCGGGCTGCCACCATGCGTTCGACATCGTCGGGTGAGTAGGGCGGCTGCGCAGCCTCGATCAGCACCCGAGCATGCTCCGGCGTCTGCAACAGCCCCGCGACGATGTTGCACTCGTACACCCCGATCTCGACGGCCTTCGCCTCCAGCTTCCCCAGCTCCCGCACCTTCTTCGGGTACCGGACCTTCTTCACGTCCTCCCACGCCGCCGAGATCAGCCCGCCCGCGTCCAGCGCCTCGTCGGCCCGGTCCAGGTACTCCTGCCGGGGAATCCGCTTCCCGCCCTCGATCTTGTAGACCATGTCCTCGCCGTACCCGACCGCCGCCCCGAACTCGACGGCCCGCATCCCCGCCGCCTCGCGCCGCAGCTTCAGCTGCCGACCGACGGTCGTGATGACGGCGATTCCCCACTCGTCGTCCGGGTCGACCTCCCAACCCGGCTCGTCCGCCTCACTCTTGAGCCGTCCCGCGTCCGTCTCGACTGTCATGCCGTGCCCCTCCGTCGTGCCCGTATCGGATGCACCAGCGCCCTACCCGTACCGACCGCCGTGACAGCCCCGTACACACCGGACAACAACCGGACAGTCACCGTACGTACCCGCTGAGTCACTTCTCACCGTACGCACGCACCGCCACGCTGAGTGACGTGAACCAGAAATCCGCCGAACTCCCGACGTCCGTCCGCAACTTCAGTGTGCAGCTGTCCCCCACGCCGCGCGGCGCCCGCCTCGCCCGTCTGCTGGCGACGGAACAGCTCCGCAGCTGGGGCCTCCCGCTCGACCCGGCCCGCCAGCTCGTCGCCGAACTGGCGAGCAACGCGGCGGCCCACGGACGCGTCCCCGGCCGCGACTTCCGGCTCACGCTCTACGTCGTCGGCGCGACCCTCCGTATCGAGGTCACCGACACCCGGGGCGAAGAACTCCCCCGCCCGCAGACACCCGCCCCCGACGCCGAATCGGGCCGTGGCCTGCTGCTCGTCGAGGCGCTGGCGGACCGCTGGGGAGTGACCGAGGAACGCTTCCCGCGCAAGACCGTGTGGGCGGAACTGCCCTGCACACCGCCGGAACCCGCGTTCTGAGGCTGCGGTGCCGCCGGTGCCCTACCAAGGAAAGAACCCGGGGAGAAAGCACCCCACCAAGCCCCGCCTTTCCACCCGAGGCGCGTCATCACCCGGGCGGGTGAACATCACCGCCTGGGCTGGATTTCCGAACCCCCAACTCCCCTACGCTCAGCGCAAACGACCGCAGACATACGTCGGCCCCCGCCGGGACTGCCATCCCAATACGAGGGCCTACCACCAAGGAAACGAGACTTCCCGATGGATACCCAAGACCCTAACGCGCCCTCCCACGCCCAGTCAGCCCTCACCGCCGATCCGACCCGTACGCGTCACCACGGCGGCGGCATCACCCACGACAACACCCGTCACACCACCCGCTTCGTGGTGATCGGCAATCACCTGGCCCAGCACAAGGAGCTGTCGCTGCTGGCGATCGGTCTCAGCTGCCACCTCCAGTCGCTGCCCACGGGTGCGGGCGCCGACATCAAGTCCCTCACCGCGCGCTTCCCCGAGGGCGCCACCCGCATCGCCGCCGCCCTGCGCGAGCTGGAGGCCCACGGCTATCTGCGCCGCGAGCGCGTACGCACGTCCACCGGCCGGATCGTCACCCGTACCGTCTCCTGCAACCAGCCGAAGGCCGCCCGCCGGGCGGAGTCCTCCACGACCTGCCCGGACCGCCCCTCCCGCCCCCGTGAGCCCCGCCCCCGCAAGGCGCTCCCCGCCGTACCGCAGCCCGACTGCAAGGTCCCCGGGCTCTTCCGGGCGGCCACCGATCTCCTCGCCGACCTGCGCCGACACGACTCCCGCCTGGTGCTCTCCGCCGCCGAGACCGCGCACCTGGCGCCCGGCGTCGCCGCCTGGCTGGAAAGGGACGTGCTCCCCGGCGCCGTACGCCGCGCCCTGACGGCCGACCTCCCGGACGAGCCCCTGCGCCGCCCGGCCGCTCTCCTGGCCCACCGCCTCACCGACCGGCTGCCACCCCCGCCCCCGTTCCGCACGCCGCCGGCCGCCGTACCGCCGCCGCGCCACCCACTCCAGAACTGCGAGGGCTGCGACCGGGGCTTCCGCGCCCCCGAGACCGAAGACCGCTGCCGCGACTGTCGGGCAGTCACGGCAGCCGCCTGACACCACAGTCCCCCGCTCCTCATCCATCACCTTCAGAAGCCCGAGGCCACCATGTCCGACCCGCCCGCCGAATCCCTGCACCGCCTCTTCCGACACGATCCCGGCCTGTTCGCCCGCGTAGCACCGCTGCTCGGGATCGCCGTTCCCGCCGTCACCAAGGCGAGTGTGCTGTTCTCGGGCGTCGGCAACTGGGGAGCTCTCGGTTGTCGGGGAAACACGTTGCTCCAGCTCGAGACGGCGGGGCAGGAGACCTTCCTCCTGTTGATCGAGGCACAGGACCGCCAGGACCACCTACGACCCGCGCACTGGGCACACCACGTCGCATGCCTGTGGACCGAGTATCGGTTGCCCACGGCTCTGTTGATCGTGTGCCCCGACCAGGACACAGCACGTTGGGCCGCACAGCCCGTGGCGAGCGGGCCTGTTCAGCCGCCCGCGCTCACCCTCCACCCCTTCGTCGCGGGACCTGCCAACCTGCCGCTGATCACCGACCCCGAAGCAGTTCAGGCCGACCCGGCCCTGTCCGCGCTGTCGGCCATCATGCACCCGGCCGCACAGGGAATCGGATCTGCGCTGGACACATTGTCCACGATCTTGCGGGATCTCCCGGACGTGGACGCCAACCCACTCATAGCTCTGACGGCCCAGGGCCTCCACACGCACCCGGCCGGGATCGTCTGGAAGCACCTCGTGAGCGCGATCATCTTGGATCGGGAACGCGAGAAGGATCGGGTCGAGCGCATCACGAAGTTCCGCACGGAGCACCTTCTGCTTCTCCTGGGAGAGCGCGGTCTCGTCCTCTCGGAGAGCACCCGCGAAGAGGTCGCCGACTGCCAGGACCCCGAAACCCTGCTCCGCTGGCTGCTCCGCGCCGTCACCGCGTCCACCACGGAAGAGATCTTCGACGAAGACGAATGACCGACTGCCCGAGGCACGTCGCCGTGGCGAGTCACACACACCAACGCAAGGTCCTGTCGGCTCGGCCGTCGGAGGAGAGTCGTGTCGTCCACCGCCCGCTTCGAAGGGGCGCCACTCGCCGGTCCCGTCCACGGCGACGGCCTCGTGCGGGTGACAGCTTCGCGGATCGCGCCGAGCATGGTGACGGGCTTCGCATACTGTGACGCCGGGAACCGTGACCGTGGAAGGAGGGACATCATGAGGATCGAACTCGCGCTGAGGCTACTCGGCCCGCACGCCGGCATGGACGCGCAGGAATCGCTCCAGGCCCTCACCACCGTGCTGTCCCTCCTGCGTGAACTGGAAGCCACCGAGACGGCGCGGCCGAGCGGGAACGGAACACGCTGGACGTTCAACGAACTACGACTCGGCAGCGTCGCCTGCACTCTGGAACCACTGCGGATCGCCGAGCACTCGACCTACGACGTGGTCGAACGAGTGGCCCGCAGCGCGGTCGGCGGGCTGCACGAGGCCGAGTCCACCGCCCGCATCCCCACCGGTTGGACACTGCGGGCCGCGAATCTCGGGCGCCGAGTCGCCAAGTCGCTCGGCGCGTCGCCGGACGTCGGCATGATCCTCGAGGTCCGGGGAGACGGAGAGCCCCTGCGTACTGTGGAGATCACCCAGCGGACCGCGCTGCATCTGGAGTCCGCGACGAAGACCCGCCACCACACGTTCGGTTCTCGCAGGGGACGCCTCAGCGGGCTGCACGAGGGCGGCAGACAGCGGCGGCCCCGGGCCCTGCTGCGCACCGAGGTCGGAGAAGAGGTGATCCCCGTGTACTTCGGGGACGACCTCGATCCCGAACTGCGTCGGGCGTGGCGACGCGACCGCGTGGAGATCACCGGTGAGATCACCGAGAACGCTCAGGGGCAGAGCATGTGGATGCGTGCGCGGGACATCGAGCTCCTGCCGACACAGCCCCAGCTGTCGGACGACGATCTGCGGGGCGGCTTCTGGCCGGACATGACCGGCGGTCAGGACGCCGTGGAGTACGTGGAGGCCCTTCGTGGGGACACCTGACCGCCCCGAGTCGGTTTACCTGGACAAGCACCAGCCCTTCCGCCTCGGCTCAGCCCACGGTTGCAGCGAAGGATTCTGGGGCACCCCCCGCCGATCGGTCCGAACCGGCCCCGAAGTCTTCCGTTTCCGCCGCCGCCCCACCGGCTGAAACCCCCTCGTCATCCGCTCCGTCGCCCGAAAAGACACAGACGGACGACTGCCGCGGTCGGACGGTGGTCGAGGACGTGACCGTCGACGTGTGTCTCCGCCGCGAGGGCACCAAGGCCTACATGGTGTACGAGTTGACCGGGACAGAAACGCCGAAGCTGGTCGACGTGTACATGTGGCTGGAGGAGACGGCCACGAAGCGGGTCATCGACTACGTGGCTGCCACGGACACGCCGTATGGGTGGCACGACATGCGAGCCGATCTCACCCCCGTGCGCCGGGAACATGTGGTGGAGGTGAGACTGATGCCGGGCACGTCTTACGAAATCTGCGTCGGGGTCGTGCCCCCCGATGACCCGGCCCCGCAGTTCCGGTCTCCGAACGTGGGCGGCGTCATGCACAGCTTCGTCTATTGATCCCTGCCGTTCCCGCCCTCACGCCACCGTCGACACACAGAACGGATGCCCCGCCGGGTCCAGCAGCACCCTCCAGCGGTCCGGGGACGGCTGGAAGTCGGGCTTCGTCGCGCCCAGGGCGAGCAGGCGGGTCTCGCCCGCGTCCAGGTCGTCGACGCCGACGTCGATGTGGGCCTGCTTCTCCTGGCCGGCGCCCGGCCAGGTGGGCGGGCGGTAGTCGGGGAGGCGGTGGAAGCCGAGGCCGGGGGCGCCGTCCTGGCCGCCGAGGAAGTAGAAGTCGTCGGTGTGGAAGGAGACGGTGAGGCCGAGTGCCTTGCCCCAGAAGCGGGCCATCGCGGCGGGGTCGGGGCAGTCGAAGGTGACGGCCGAGTAGCGGAAGGCCGGGGCCGGGGTGTTCTGCGTTGTCGTCATGGGGAGACCGTAGGACGTGATCAGGACAGATTCGGTCCTGGTCGTCGGTGGGTGCGTGGGAGACTTCGGGACCGTGCTCAGTACTTCCGCCCGGCTGCTGCGGCTGGTCTCCCTGCTCGCCGTCCGTCCCGCCTGGACCTGCGGTGAGCTGGCCGAGCGGATGGAGGTCACGGAACGGACCGTGCGGCGGGACGTGGCGCGGCTGCGGGAGCTGGGGTACGCCGTCGACTCCGATCCGGGACCGTGGGGCGGGTACCGGCTGCGGCCGGGGACGCGTACGCCGCCGTTGATCCTGGACGACGAGGAGGCGCTCGCCGTGGCCGTCGGGCTGCGGGAGGCCGCGCTGAGCGGGGCGCTGGGCGGGGACCAGGCGGCGTTGTCGGCGTTGCTGAAGCTGCGGCAGGTGCTGCCCAAGCGGCTGGGCGACCGGCTCGAGGACATGGACGCCGCGTTCGTGCAGACGCCGCGGGCCGGTGAGCCGCAGGTCGCGGCGGGGACGCTGCTGGAGCTGGCCGCCGCGTGCCGGCGGGGCGAGCGGGCCCGGATGGCGTACCGGGACTGGGGCGGGCGGACCAGTGTGCGGGACGTGGATCCGTACCGGCTCGTGCACACCGGGCGGCGCTGGTACTTCGTGGCCCGGGACGTGGCCCGGGACGAGTGGCGAACCTTCCGGGCCGACCGGGTCGAGCGGGTGCAGCCGACGGGGCGGGCCGTGGAGTTCACCGAACCGCTGCCCGATCCGGCGCTGCTCGTGTCCCGGGCGAGCGCGACCGGGCCGTACGCGGTGCTGGCCACCGTACGGCTGCCGGTGCCCATGGAGGAGGCGCTGCGGTCCATTCCCGCCACGGTCGGGCTGCACCGGGCCGACGGGCCGGACGCCACGGTCGTCGAGATCGGCGGGTCGAGCGCCGAGGGGCTGGCCCGCTATCTGTTCAGCCTCGCCACGCCGTTGCACGTGCTGGCGCCGGACTCCGTGCGGGAGGCACTGCTGCGCCGGGCCCGGGAGTTGCTCGCCGCGAACGGGGAAGCAAGTACTTGAAGTTTCCTCCACAGGTCCGTACCAACCTCTTGCCCCCGCACTCCCCGCGTCGCAAGCTCCCCTCATGGAGCTGGAGTTGCGGCATCTCAAGACGGTCCGGGCCATCGCCGACGCCGGCAGCCTCACCAGGGCGGCGACGGTGCTCGGCCTCGCGCAGCCCGCGTTGAGCGCACAGCTCAAGCGGATCGAACGGGCCCTGGGCGGGGCGCTGTTCGAGCGGGGCCGGCACGGGGTGCGGGCGACCGCGCTGGGGGAACTGGTGCTGGAGCGGAGCCGGATCGTGCTGCCCGCGGTGACCGAGTTGCAGCAGGAGGCGGCGCGGTTCGCGCGGGCGCCGCGGACGGCACGGCACCTGCGGCTGGGCGGGACGCACGGGCCCTTGCTGGGGGCGCTGGTGGACCGGCTGGCGGACGTGGCGCCGGAGGCCCGGATGACGACCTGTACGTCGTGGTCGGAGCGGGAGCTTGCCGACCAACTGGCCGAGGGCAGGCTGGACTTCGCGCTCGCGGGGACGTGCGGTTCCGCCGAGCCGCCCGGCGCGGCAGGCCTGGTGTGGCGGGAGGTCGCCGTCGATCCGGTGTTCGTGATGGTGCCCGAGAGGCATCCGCTCGCCTCGCGCGCCGAGGTGGACCTGACGGAGCTGGCGAGCGAGGAGTGGGCCTGCGTGCCCGGCGACGGCTGCTTCGGCGACTGCTTCACCGCGTCGTGCGCCCGCGCCGGGTTCACGCCGCGCCGCATGTACGAGACGGACACCGCCTCGCTGGTGCACCTGGTGAAGGTGGGGCGGGCGGTGGGCCTGTGCCGGGCGACCTTCCCGACGACGCCCGGCATCGTCACCCGGCCGCTCACCGGAACACCGCTGGCCTGGCGGCACCTGCTGGGCTGGCACGCGGTGACCGGGCGGCAGGACACCGCGGCGACCGTGCTGGCGCAGGCCCGCATGGCGCACGCGGGAGTGGCGGCGAGCAGCGACAGCTACACCGAGTGGATGGCCGCGCACCGGGTGCCCTGACCACCCCCGGCGCCCCCTGGCGCCCCTCACCCGCCTTCCATAACGCCGGGGGGAGGGCCGACCGACGTCTTACGGCGCCCGGTCGGCCCTCCCTACGGTTTCGGCACCTCCCCACCGAAACCGAGGAGATCCCCCATGCCCCACCGTCACCGACACACCAGAGCCGCGGGTGCCGCCGCCGTGGCGGCTGCCGCCCTGCTCGTGGCCGGGCTCAGCGGCTCCGCGAGCGCCGGGACGGCACCCGCCGACTCCGCCCCCACCGCGGCCGAGACCCTGCGCACCGACGCCGCGCCGCCCGCCCTGCTCCGGGCCATGGAGCGCGACCTCGGTCTCGACCGGCAGCAGGCCGAGCGCCGTCTCGCCAACGAGGCCGACGCGGGCGCCACCGCGGGCCGGCTCCGTGCCGCGCTCGGCGCCGACTTCGCGGGCGCGTGGGTGCGGGGCGCCGAGTCCGGCACGCTGACCGTGGCGACGACCGACGCGGCCGACGTCGCCGCGATCGAGGCCCAGGGCGCCGTGGCGGAGGTCGTACGGCACTCGCTCGCCGACCTCGACGCGGCCAAGGCCCGCATCGACCGGGCCGCCGCCGAGCGGGGCGGGGACGCCACCGACGCGGCCGTCCGGTACGTCGACGTACGGGCGAACACGGTCACCGTGCAGGCCACGCGGCCCTCCGCCGCCCGTGCCCTCGTCGAGGCGGCCGGGGTCGACGCCGGAGCCGTACGCGTCGAGAAGGCGGCCGAGAAGCCGCGTCCGCTGTACGACCTGCGGGGCGGCGAGGCGTACTACATCAACAACAGCGGGCGCTGCTCGATCGGCTTCCCCGTCACCAAGGGCGGTCAGGAGGGCTTCGCCACGGCCGGTCACTGCGGACGGACCGGGGCGAGCACCACCGGGTCCAACCGGGTGGCGCAGGGCACCTTCCAGGGCTCGGTCTTCCCGGGCCGGGACATGGCGTGGGTGGCGGTCAACTCCAACTGGCGGGCGACCCCGTACGTCAGCGGTGCCGGCGGCCAGAACGTCCAGGTGACCGGGTCCACCCAGGCGCCGGTCGGGGCGTCGGTGTGCCGTTCCGGTTCCACCACCGGCTGGCACTGCGGCACCGTCCAGCAGCACAACACCAGCGTGACCTACCCCGAGGGCACCATCAGCGGCGTCACCCGGACCACGGTGTGCGCGGAGCCCGGCGACTCGGGCGGCTCGTACATCTCCGGCAGCCAGGCGCAGGGCGTCACCTCCGGCGGCTCCGGCGACTGCCGCAGCGGCGGCACGACGTTCTTCCAGCCGATCAACCCGCTGCTCCAGAACTACGGGCTCACCCTGAAGACGACCGGTGACGACGGCGGCGAGGAGCCGCCGCCCGGCGAGGGCGGCACCTGGGCGGCCGGCACCGTCTACCAGCCGGGCGACACGGTGACGTACGGCGGCGCCACCTACCGCTGCATCCAGGGGCACCAGGCCTACCCGGGCTGGGAGCCGCCGAACGTTCCGGCGCTGTGGCAGCGCGTGTGAACGGCTGGATGAACGGCTGAATGACCCACGGGGGACGGCCCCTGGGACGGCCCGCGGGGGGTACGGCCCACGGGGTGACGGGGACGGGCCCGGGCGCGCGAAGGGAGAGCGCCCGGGCCCGGTCACGTCGACGTCCGGCCGACGGAGGTGGGTCAGGTGCGGGTGACCGTGCCGCACTCCTCCCCCTGCGTCTCCCTCATCTCCCCGCTGCGGTCGTACGGGTCGACGGAGGGCCCCGTCGCCCGCGTCCGGTCCTCGGGGAAGACGGGGTGCAGGTAGCCGTCGTACACGTCGCACGCGGTGTTGAACGTGTTGACCTTGTACTCCTCGATCGCGAGCTTGCCCGGCGTGGCGTACCAGCGGTCCGGGTCCAGCAGCAGCGTCGTGATCTCACGGCGCACGATGGTGCGCTCGACGTGGTCGCCCCCGTCCGACTTCGCCAGCGGGTACACGAAGGTGTAGTCGGCGTGCACCTTTATCTCGCCCGGCTTCCCGCCGGCCAGCGACATGCGGCCGCGTACCTTGACCACCTCGCCCGCGAGCCGCACCTCATCCGGATCGAACCGGCTGAACAGCCCCGTGGGGTCGTACTCGCGCGACGGCTCGCGCAGCCCCCGCCGCTGGTCCGGCAGCAGGTCCTTCTGCGCCTCGGGGTCGAGCAGGCCCAGCGCCTTGTCGGGCCGCCCGCCCGCGATCACGTCCGGGTCGAGGTTGGCGGCGACCAGGAACTCCTTGGTGCGCCGCAGGGCCAGCTCCGCGTCGGCCTTGCTCATCCCGGCCACCGCCCTGGCCTCCGGCAGCTCGATGGCGTCGGCGCCGTCGGCCCAGCGCAGGGCGGGAGAGCCGCGGAACGGGTGCTCGCGCGTGGCCTGTCGCGCCCCGTCGGTGCCTCCGGGAGCGCCGGTGGGCCGCGCCGTCTCGGCGGGCAGCGGCGTCGGCGAGGCGGCGGCCTCCGCCCCTCCGCCGGGGAGGTGGTCCGTCACCAGGGAGGGCCGCAGGGCGATCACCGCGACCGCCGCCAGCGCCACCACGCCGACGACCGTGCCCCACCGGCGCCGACGCTTCGGGGCGGGTCGCGGGGCACGCCAGGGCGCCGGCTCCTCCTGATCCCGCAGCCGCGCCGCCACCATCCGCGCCCGCGCCGACGGCTCCTTGGGCGTGGCGGCGCCACCACCTTCGGCGGCCTCCCGCAGGAACGACTCCAACTGCTCGTCGGATATGGGGGACGGCTCGTCGGACGGACCGTCGGCGTGACCGGAGGGCGGGGGCGAATTCACGGATGTCCTCCCTGTGGACCGGAAGCGTTCGCATGGCGGCTGCCCGTCACGACACCCGCACCGTTCTGTCGTCGCCGAGGAACAGGTCCGGCAAGCCCCGCCGGGTCGCGTCGCCCGAGACCAGTCCCGCGAGGAGGGACACCAGTCCCTTGTCGTACTCCCACCAGTCGTCGTTCCCGGTGCTCACCACGGGCCAGCAGTCTGGATCCGTGCCGCCCGTGCGCCAGTAGAAGAGATCGCCGGAGCTCGTCTCGGCGCAGTGCAGCAGCCCGCCAGCCCGGGAGTGGGGGGCGTAGCGACCGGCCATGTCGTCCTCGGCCGGGTCCTCCAGCGCCTCCAGCTTGGCTCGCGCGGATGTTCCTGGGCCGCTCCGCGCGCTGTGCGCGCAACCCCGGCACCACGCGTTCGACCTCACCGACACCGCTCAACACGGGTGGCCCTTCCTCTGCCGGTCCGCCACGGGAGTGATGAAGCGTACCCCTCGCTCCGTCACGGTGACTGGTCCCCCCCCTGGGTACCTCTGGCGACCGCCCGTACGCCGAGGACGATGACCCAGTCCAATCCGGCCCTCATGGGCCCCGCCCCTTACGGGGACCCCATGCCCGATTCCCCGCCGACCGAGCTGATTTCCCTTTCGGACGACGCCTGGGAAGAAGCACTGAACACCGTTGAGGCAGACCAGGGGGCGACCTGGCTGGAAAGCGGACGATCACCGCGCGTCCAGGTCACTCCGCCCGCTATCAACGAAAGCGAGTGCGTGGAAGTGAGTGTGTGTGACATCTCCGCTTCCCAGGTCTGCGTCACGGTTCCGGTGGCGGCGCCGGACGACTGGATCGAGCGGCACCGAGCGCTCCTCGCCGCCGTCCGATGCCGCTCCCCCTGGTCTAGGGAGGGGTTGCACCCGCAACCGGTGCGTCGCAGGGCCAGCTCCGTGTCGGCCTTGCTCAGCCCGGCCACCGTCTTCGCCTCGGCACGTGTGCCGATGCCGACCGGACGAGAGCCGACGAGAGTTTCAGAGCGGGTACGGGGTGGAGAACGGCGGCGTGCGACCGGTCGCCCCGACTCCTGCGAAGCCCTCGAACGACTCGTCCGCCAGCAGCCGGTGGACGAACTCGCTCATGGACATGTCGTAGCCGCGCGCGTGCTGGGCGTCGTCACGGGCCAGCACCGTCCAGGCGTCCGGGGACAGGGAGTCGTCCGCGAGCCAGAAGAACTCGTCGCCCCGCGCACTCGCCCCCCACTGGAGCAGCCCGGAACCCGACCCCGGCCGGTACAGCCCCTGCGGCAGGTAGTACTCGGCCCCCGCCTCGTCCTCCGCGGCGATCCGCCGGTTCTCCTCGTGGATTTCGGCCACCTGCGAGTCCGTGCCGCCCCCGGAGGAGTAGACGGTGAGGTACTCCTGGAATTCTCCCCGGCCGAACGTCTCGCAGAACGCCTTGTAGTCGGCGGGCAGCGCGGTGCCCAAGCGCCTCTCGATCACGGGCCAGTCGACGCTCACGCTACGGTACCTTCGGCCGACCGTCTCGGCCGGCCGAAAACCCCGATCCATCCTGACTCCCAGCCTGTCGCGGCGTTCTGTCGATTCATCACAAGAATCCCAGCTCGACCTCAACGGTCAGCTGTCAACGAACCTGAGCCACCGCTCATAGGTCGGCGGCCATGATCTGCCTCCAGAGTTCCGCGGCCGGCGTCTTGCCGAGGCCTTGTTCCGTGAGCTCGATGAAGATGCTTGCCGTGTTCTCGTCGTCGGCCGACAGGCCCTTCAGGGCCGACGCCAGCGCTTTCAGTATGGCATCGGCGTCCGGGTCCCGGCGGTGCAGAGCAGCCGACAGTACGGTCAGCGGGATGTCGCGCGCCGCCTCGTCGGGGCTGTCGATCACGGGCAGCTGGTCCGGCCCGAGGACCAGTGGCCGCACGGTGAGCGAGGGCCACTGCGGTGGGCCGATGTCGACCTCCCGGGACGCCCAGGCAGCCGTACGCCGGTCGGCGCAGACGACCAGCAGGACCGGCGGCAGCCGGTACTTGGCGTGCAGGTGCGACAAGTAGTACGCCCAGCTCGCGGGCTTGTCGCGGTCCTGATTGCCCTGCGACTCGACGGCGAGCAGGAAGCTGCCGTTGTCGCCGGTCTCCATGCGCAGCAGCGTGTCGACCCGCCGTTCCACCGGGCGGTTCTCGGTGAGGTCGGTGGTAAGTGGTACCGCGGAGACCGGTTCGGCGAAGGAGACGCCGAGCGCCTTGACGGCACGGGCGAAGAGCGCCGGATCCTCCTGGAAGATCCGGTGCAGCGCCTCGTGGGATGAACTGACCATGCGGCGAACGTAGGAGAGCACCGGACATTGCCAGGAGCATATGCCGACAGTTACCGCGCACGAGTGACAACTGGGCCACCACCGTTGACGCTTCAAGGCCCCCGGCAACGACGAAGGGGCCCGCACGACCGAAGTCGTACGGGCCCCTTCTCAGGCATCAGCCCATGTCAGGTCAGTTGACCGACAAGCAAGCGGAACTTACTTGTTGATCTTGGTGACCTGGCCGGCGCCGACCGTCCGGCCACCCTCGCGGATGGCGAACTTCAGACCCTCTTCCATGGCGACGGGCTGGATGAGCTCCACCTTCATCTCGGTGTTGTCACCCGGCATGACCATCTCGGTGCCCTCGGGGAGGGTCACGACGCCGGTCACGTCCGTCGTACGGAAGTAGAACTGCGGACGGTAGTTGTTGAAGAACGGCGTGTGGCGGCCACCCTCGTCCTTGGACAGGATGTAGGCCTGGGCCTCGAACTCGGTGTGCGGGGTGACCGAGCCCGGCTTGATGATGACCTGGCCGCGCTCGACGTCCTCGCGCTTGATGCCGCGGAGCAGCAGACCGACGTTCTCACCGGCCTGGCCCTCGTCGAGCAGCTTGCGGAACATCTCGATGCCGGTGACCGTGGTGGTGGTCTTCTCGGTCTTGATGCCGATGATGTCGACGGTCTCGTTGACCTTGAGGACACCACGCTCGATGCGGCCGGTGACGACCGTACCGCGACCGGTGATGGTGAAGACGTCCTCGATCGGCATCAGGAACGGCTTGTCGACGTCGCGCTCGGGCTCCGGGATGGCCTCGTCCACGGCCTTCATGAGCTCGAGGACCGAGTTGCCCCACTCCTTGTCGCCCTCGAGGGCCTTCAGAGCGGAGACCTTGACGACCGGAACGTCGTCGCCCGGGAACTCGTACTCGGAGAGGAGCTCACGGACCTCGAGCTCGACGAGCTCCAGGATCTCCTCGTCGTCCACCATGTCGGCCTTGTTCAGGGCGACGACGATGTACGGAACGCCGACCTGGCGGGCCAGGAGCACGTGCTCCTTGGTCTGCGGCATCGGGCCGTCGGTGGCGGCGACCACGAGGATGGCGCCGTCCATCTGCGCGGCACCCGTGATCATGTTCTTGATGTAGTCCGCGTGACCGGGGCAGTCGACGTGCGCGTAGTGACGCGTCTCGGTCTGGTACTCGACGTGCGCGATGGAGATGGTGATACCGCGCTGGCGCTCCTCGGGCGCCTTGTCGATCATGTCGAAGGCCGAGGCCTCGTTCAGGTCCGGGTACGCGTCGTGCAGCACCTTGGTAATGGCGGCCGTGAGGGTCGTCTTACCGTGGTCGATGTGACCGATGGTGCCGATGTTGACGTGCGGCTTAGTCCGCTCGAACTTCGCCTTCGCCACTGGGGTCCTCCTGTGGAGTGGTTCTGTACGCCTTACTCATCGGCGCCAGGTGATCTTTGCTGGAAAGCCCGGGTGCCGGGGGCATTCCGCCGGGTTCACGGCGGAATGCCCCATGCAGGCTCCGGGGTCAAGCCTAAAGCGTGAGAACGGGGTCCGTTAAACGGAGTAGCCCGTTACTCGCCCTTGGCCTTCGCGATGATCTCCTCGGCGACGTTCCGGGGAACCTCGGCGTAGGAGTCGAACTGCATCGAGTAGCTTGCGCGACCCGACGTCTTGCTGCGGAGGTCGCCGACGTAGCCGAACATCTCCGACAGGGGCACGAGGCCCTTGACGACGCGGGCGCCCGCACGCTCCTCCATGGCCTGGATGTGGCCACGGCGGGAGTTGATGTCGCCGATGACCTCACCCATGTAGTCCTCGGGCGTGGTGACCTCGACGGCCATCATCGGCTCCAGGAGCACGGGCGAAGCCTTGCGCGCGGCCTCCTTGAAGGCCTGCGAACCGGCGATCTTGAAGGCGAGCTCGGAGGAGTCGACCTCGTGGTAGCCACCGTCGATGAGCGTGACGCGGACGCCCGTCATCTCGTAGCCGGCCAGGATGCCGAACTGCATGGCCTCCTGCGCACCCGCGTCCACCGAAGGGATGTACTCCTTCGGGATGCGGCCACCGGTGACCTTGTTCACGAACTCGTACGAGGCGTCGCCGCCCTCGATCGGCTCGATCGCGATCTGCACCTTGGCGAACTGACCGGTACCACCGGTCTGCTTCTTGTGGGTGTAGTCCACGCGCTCGACGGTCTTGCGGATCGTCTCGCGGTACGCGACCTGCGGCTTGCCGACGTTGGCCTCGACCTTGAACTCGCGCTTCATCCGGTCGACCAGCACCTCGAGGTGAAGCTCGCCCATACCGCCGATGACGGTCTGGCCGGTCTCCTCGTTGGTGTGCACCTGGAAGGAGGGGTCCTCCTCCGCGAGACGCTGGATGGCGACACCCAGCTTCTCCTGGTCGCCCTTGGACTTGGGCTCGATCGCGACCTCGATGACCGGCGCCGGGAAGTCCATGGACTCCAGGATGACCGGGTTCTTGTCGTCGGACAGCGTCTCACCGGTGGTGGTCTGCTTCAGGCCCATGACGGCGACGATGTCGCCGGCGCCCACCGACTCGATCTCCTCACGCTTGTTGGCGTGCATGCGGTAGATCTTGCCGATGCGCTCCTTCTTGCCCTTGACGGAGTTCAGCACCGCGGTGCCGGACTCCAGGCGGCCCGAGTAGACCCGGACGAAGGTGAGCTTGCCGAGGTGCGGGTCGCTCATGATCTTGAACGCGAGCGCGGCCAGCGGCTCGTCCTCGGACGGCTTGCGCTTGATGACGACCTCGGGGTCCTTGACGTCCTGGCCCTCGATGGCCTCGACGTCGAGCGGGGTCGGCAGGTAGCGCACGACCGCGTCGAGCAGGGGCTGGACGCCCTTGTTCTTGAACGCGGTGCCGCAGAACACCGGGGTGACGGTGGTCTCGTCGGACTTGCCGGACGCGATGGTGATACGACGGATCGCGGCGTACAGCTGCTCCTCGGTGGGCTCCTGGCCCTCCAGGAACAGCTCCATGATCTCTTCGTCGTTCTCCGCGACGGCCTCGACCAGCTTGCCGCGCCACTCCTCGGCGGCCTCGGTGTGCGTGGCCGGGATGTCGACGGTCTCGTACATCTCGCCCTTGGCCGCCTCGGCGGACCACACGAGCGCCTTCATGCGGACGAGGTCCACGACGCCCTGGAAGTCGGCCTCGGCACCGATCGGGAGCTGCATGACGAGCGGCTGGGCGCCCAGGCGGTCCGAGATCATCTCCACGCAGCGGTGGAACTCGGCGCCGGTGCGGTCCAGCTTGTTGACGAAGCAGATGCGCGGCACGCCGTAACGGTCGGCCTGACGCCACACCGTCTCGGACTGCGGCTCGACACCGGCGACACCGTCGAACACGGTCACGGCACCGTCGAGCACACGCAGGGAACGCTCCACCTCTACGGTGAAGTCGACGTGCCCCGGGGTGTCGATGATGTTGATCGTGTAGTCGTTGTCCTCGAGCGGCCAGTGGCAGGTGGTCGCAGCAGACGTGATCGTGATGCCACGCTCCTGCTCCTGCTCCATCCAGTCCATCGTGGCGGCGCCGTCGTGGACCTCACCGATCTTGTACGACACACCCGTGTAGAACAGGATCCGCTCGGTGGTGGTCGTCTTGCCCGCGTCGATGTGGGCCATGATCCCGATGTTGCGGACCTTGGCCAGGTCAAGTGAAGTGGTAGCCATAAGGCTTCAGTCTTCTCTCGGTCTCGATGTGGGTAGCGACTACCAGCGGTAGTGCGCGAAGGCCTTGTTGGACTCGGCCATCTTGTGCGTGTCCTCGCGCTTCTTCACAGCGGCACCGAGGCCGTTGGAGGCGTCGAGGAGCTCGTTGAGCAGACGCTCGGTCATGGTCTTCTCGCGACGGGCGCGGGAGTAACCGACCAGCCAGCGCAGCGCGAGGGTGTTGGCGCGACCGGGCTTGACCTCGATCGGCACCTGGTACGTCGCACCACCGACACGGCGGGACTTGACCTCGAGGGTCGGCTTGATGTTCTCGAGAGCGCGCTTGAGCGTGATGACCGGGTCGTTGCCGGTCTTCTCGCGCAGACCCTCCATGGCGCCGTAGACGATGCGCTCAGCGGTGGAGCGCTTGCCGTTCAGCAGCACCTTGTTGATCAGGGAGGTCACCAGAGGAGAACCGTAGACCGGGTCGATGATGACCGGGCGCTTCGGGGCGGGGCCCTTACGAGGCATTCTTACTTCTCCTTCTTGGCGCCGTAGCGGCTGCGGGCCTGCTTGCGGTTCTTCACACCCTGGGTGTCAAGCGAACCGCGGATGATCTTGTAGCGAACACCCGGCAGGTCCTTCACACGGCCGCCGCGCACGAGCACGATGGAGTGCTCCTGCAGGTTGTGCCCCTCACCCGGAATGTAAGCGGTGACCTCGATCCCGCTGGTCAGACGCACACGCGCGACCTTACGCAGGGCCGAGTTCGGCTTCTTCGGGGTGGTCGTGAACACACGCGTGCAGACGCCGCGACGCTGAGGGGAACCCTCGAGTGCGGGCGTCTTGTTCTTCTCGACCTTGTCCTGCCGGCCCTTACGGACCAGCTGCTGGATCGTAGGCACTACTTCTCCGGTTTCTGTGTGCCGAATGGTAAAGCTAACCTGGAACGTCACCGACCCACGCGGTCGGGTGTGTCGAAGCCGCGAGCTCCGGCCGCAGGGCGGAAGAAGACGCGATTTACGGTGGCCACGCACGCCCCGGTGCGGTCGTAGGCACGCACGAGGGCCAGGGCACACCCCAGGCACAAGGTCTGAGCGTACCTATCGCATTCGCTGCGGTCAAAACAAATGGGCGGGACCGGCAGCGACACCCGGACTGTTCCGGTTCGTCCCGGTCGGCTCCAGGGATCAGACCCTGGGCACGGGCACCCGCGCTTCGGACTCCCGGGGCTCCCCGGCGGGCTCCCCGCCCTTCGTCGACGCCGCCGTGTCGTGCCGCACGAAGTACGTCGGCCGGTTCTGCACGGCCGTGTAGATGCGCCCGACGTACTCCCCGAGCAGACCGACACAGATCAGCTGCACGGCGCCGATGAACACGATGCTCGCGAGCAGGGAGGTCCAGCCGGGCACCGTCCACCCCAGCGCGAAGGCGGTCAGGGTGTAGCCCAGCAGGCCCAGGCAGACCAGGAAGGCGCCGGCACCCAGCCAGGTGGCGATGCGCAGCGGGGCGGCGGAGAAGCCCGTGACGCTGTCGACCGCGAGGCGGATCATCCGGCCCAGCGGGTACTTGGTGCGCCCGGCGGGGCGCGGGACGCGCTCGTAGGTCACCTGACCGCTCGGGAAGCCCAGCCAGGGCACCAGGAGGCGGTAGACCCGCTGCTGGTCCGGCAGCGCCTTCAGGGCGTCCACCGCCGCGCGGCTGAGCAGCCTGAAGTCACCGGCCTGCGCGGTGACCGACGGGCCCGCCAGGCGCCGCATCAGCCGGTAGTAGGCGCCCGCCGTCCACCGCTTGAACCCGGTGTCGCTGCTGCGGTCGGCCCGCACCCCGTAGACGATGTCGAGGCCCTCGGCGCGGGCCAGCGCCAGCATCTCGGGAATCTTCTCCGGCGGGTCCTGGAGGTCGGCGTCGATGCTGACGACGTAGGCACCCGCCGCCCGGTCCAGACCGGCGGTCAGAGCCGCCTGATGGCCGGAATTGCGCCGCAGCGCGACCACGCGCAGCTCCGGCCAGCCGAGCCGGAAGGCGGCGAGCAGCTCCGCCGTGCGGTCCCCGCTGCCGTCGTCCACCGCGACGACCTCGTGCGGGACGCCCAGCTCGTCGAGGACCGGCCGCAACCTGCTGACCAGCGCGGGCAGGACCTCTTCCTCGTTGTACATCGGAATGACGACCGACAGCACGACCGGCTGCCGCCGTTCCGCGTCCGGTTCCTCGGGCACCACGCCTCCCCTCCCCCGAGTCCTGAGCACTGAGCACTGAGCACTGAGCACAAATGTGCGACTCTTGTGCGATCTTATGGCAGCAACTGACGCTTGAGGGCGTACCGAGGGGGATGACAGCCATGGACACGGCTGCCGACGACACGGTGACCGACGGGTCACGCGGCACCCGGGACGGACTGTCCGACGACTCCCGCAAGGAGCGCCCTCCGCGCGACCGGCGGACCTGGCTCCCGCCCCTGCCGGACACCGCCCGCCCCTACCTGCCCGCGCTCGCCCTGTACGCCGTCACGAAGCTCGTCGGCCTCGCGGTCTTCGCCTCCCTGCTGGAGTACGCCGGGGACTACAAGGGCAAGAACCCGCGCTTCGGCGGCGGCGCCCACTGGTGGGACGTCCTGGCCACCTGGGACGGCTGGTGGTACCTCCAGGTCGCCGAGCACGGCTACAGCCCCTCGCTGGTCCGGCTCGGCGGCGACGGCATCTTCACGGTCCAGCAGAACTCGGTCGCCTTCTTCCCGCTCTACCCGGCCCTGATCCGCATGGTCTCGGAGACCACCGGCCTCGGCCTGTACGGCTCCGGCATCCTCGTCTCCGTCGTCTTCTCCTTCATCGCCGCGGCGGGCGTCTTCGCCGTGGTCCGCCTGGTCGCCGGGGCCCGCGCCGGCACCGTCGCCGCCGGCCTGTGGGCCGTTGCTCCGGGCGCCGGTGTCGAGTGGGCGGTCTACTCCGAGTCCCTGTTCGTCGCCATCGCCGCCTGGGCCTGCTACGCCGTGATGACCGGCCGCTGGGTGACGGCCGGCCTGCTCGCCTTCACCGCCGGCCTGAACCGCCCCACCTCCGCCGTCCTCATCGGCGCCGTGGGGCTCGCCGCGCTGGTGACCGTCGCCCGCCCGGCCGGCCGTCGCGAGCACGGGATACGGGGCCCGGTCTACGCCATGGTCATGGCGCCCCTGGGCCTGCTCGGCTACATAGCCTGGGTCGGCTACAGCACCGGCGAGGCCACCGCGTACTTCACCCTCCAGCGCGAGGGCTGGGCGCACTTCTTCGACTACGGCGCCTACACCCTGGACGTGCTGCGCAACCTCGCGGTGGGCAAGGGCGACTACGTCTTCGCCTTCTCCACCCCGGACCTGCTCTCCCTCCAACTGGTCCTGGCGCTGCCCTTCCTCATCGCCCTGATGCTGCGCAAGAAGCCCCCGCTGGTCCTCGTCGCCTACACCCTGGCGACGATCATCACGGTCCTGGGCACCCAGCAGATGTTCGGCAACACCATGCGCTACCTGCTGCCGGCCTTCCCACTGCTCCTCGCCCCGGCCGCGGCGCTGGCCCGCCTCAAGCTCCCGAGCCTGGTGGTCTTCTTCTCCACGGCCGCGCTCGCCTCCGGCTGGTACGCGCACTACGTCATCTTCGAGCTGGGCGTGCCCTAGCCGATTTGGCCGGATCGCGCTGGGCTGGACCAAGGTCACCGCCTCCGCCGCCAACGGGTACGAGGCCCTGCTCGCCCTGCGCGGCCCCGGTGACGTCATCGGCGGGTCGGCCGCGCTGACCGGCCGGCCGCGATCGGCGACGGTGACCGCCCTGGAGCCGGTGCGGGCGGTGGCCATGGAGCACGAGCGCTTCAAGGATTTCCTGAACCGTTCGCCCGCCGCCTCGTTCGCCCTGCTCGGCCTCACCGCGGACCGCACCCGGGCCGCCGACCGGCGCCGCCTGGAGTTCGCGTCGATGAACGTGCGCCAGCGCTTCGCGGTGCTGCTGCTCGACCTGGCGCGCACCCACGGACGCCGCACGAGCGGGGGCGTCGCGCTCGCCGTCCCGCTCAGCAAGCCCCCCAGCCACTCCCGCCCCACCCCGACATCACCGCCGCCCCCTGCCCCGCCCCGCAGTACCCCGCCGGCGGGCTTCCCCACCCGGCGTCCGTAGCTCCTCCGCAGCCCGGACCCGCCCCCTTCATGCCGCGGCCGGTGACCGCCCCGGACCACCTCGACTACCGCCACGAGGGCTCACGCGTCCACGTGGCCGAGCGTCAGCGGGGCGCCGATGCCACCGCCGTCTGGCAGCTCGCGACCCAGATCCCCGGGTTCCTGGTGAGCCTCGCCGTGGTCGCGGTGTTCACCTTCACGACGTTCGGGCCAGTCATGGGCCCGGTGCTCCTGCTGGCCTGGCTGGCGTCCGGTGCCCTCGTCTTCCACCGACCCACCGAACTGCTCTTCGCCCGGCGGGTGCTCGAACTGCGGGCCCCGCTCGCCGAGGAACGCACCCGCCTGGAACCGATCTGGCGCGAGGTGACCGCCCGCGCGGGCATCGAGGGCGACACCTACGAGCTGATGATCGAGAACAGCACCGACCTGAACGCGAGCGCGGCCGCCGGCCACATCGTCGGCGTCACCACCTACGCCCTCAACCGGATCCCGAGCAGCAACCTGGCCGCCGTACTCGCCCACGAACTGGGCCACCACACGGGCGGCCACGCCTGGGCCGGACTGCTCGGCTACTGGTACTCGCTGCCCGGCCGGATCGCCTGGGCCGTCGCCCGCGGGTTCGCCCGGGCGGCGCTCGCCGTCTCCCGCGTGTTCTCGGTCGCGGCGACCGGGGTCCTGTACCTCTTCCTGGGCTGTGTGCTGGTGGCCGCCTTCATGGCCGTCCCGTACATCGCCGTCCCCCTGGTGGCGGCGCCGCACCTGCTCGCCTACGCCGGCCGCCAGGGTGAGCTGCGCGCCGACCAGGCGGCGGCCGCCCTGGGCTTCGCCCCGCAGCTCACCGAGGTGCTGCACCATTTCCAGGCCGAGGAGGACACCGCGAAGGCCCTCGCCGCGGCCCAGGGCCAATGGCTCAAGCAGCCCTCGGGCCTGGCGAAGCTGCTCTCCTCGCACCCCGACAACTACACCCGCATGCGCGCCCTGGAACCCCACCTCCAACGGACCCGCTGACGCGCCCGGACACGCCGAAGGGCGGCCACCCCACGGGGGTGGCCGCCCTTCGGTCGGTCAAGCGAGCACTCGCTTACTGGTTGTACGGACCGTAGTCGTAGTCCTCCAGCGGAACGGCCTGGCCGGAGCCCGTGCCGAACGGCGAGTAGTCGATGTCGTCGTAGCCGACGGCCGAGTACATCGCGGCCTTGGCCTCCTCGGTCGGCTCGACCCGGATGTTGCGGTAGCGGGACAGACCCGTACCGGCCGGGATGAGCTTACCGATGATGACGTTCTCCTTGAGGCCGATGAGGCTGTCGGACTTGGCGTTGATCGCCGCGTCCGTCAGGACTCGGGTCGTCTCCTGGAAGGAGGCGGCCGACAGCCAGGATTCCGTCGCCAGCGAGGCCTTGGTGATACCCATCAGCTGCGGACGACCGGAGGCCGGGTGACCGCCCTCCTGGACCACACGACGGTTCTCGGTCTCGAACTTCGAGCGCTCCACCAGCTCGCCGGGCAGCAGCTCGGCGTCGCCGGACTCGATGATCGTCACGCGGCGCAGCATCTGCCGGATGATGATCTCGATGTGCTTGTCGTGGATCGACACGCCCTGCGAGTTGTAGACCTTCTGGACCTCGCCGACCAGGTGGACCTGGACGGCACGCTGGCCCAGGATGCGCAGCACGTCGTGCGGGTTGGTGGCACCCACGGTGAGCTTCTGGCCCACCTCGACGTGGTCGCCCTCGCCCACCAGCAGACGGGCACGCTTCGAGATCGGGAACGCCGTCTCGTCGCTGCCGTCGTCCGGGGTGACGACGATCTTCTTGGTCTTCTCGGTCTCCTCGATCCGGACGCGGCCGGAGGCCTCGGAGATCGGGGCGACACCCTTCGGGGTACGGGCCTCGAAGAGCTCGACGACACGCGGCAGACCCTGGGTGATGTCGTCACCGGCCACACCACCGGTGTGGAAGGTACGCATCGTCAGCTGGGTACCGGGCTCACCGATGGACTGGGCGGCGATGATGCCGACCGCCTCACCGATGTCGACCAGCTTGCCGGTGGCCAGCGAGCGGCCGTAGCACATGGCGCAGGTGCCGACCTGGGACTCGCAGGTCAGGATCGAGCGGGTCTTGACCTCCTCGACACCGTGGCGCACGAGCTGGTCGATGAGCACGTCACCGAGGTCGACGTTGGCCGGCGCGATCACCTTGCCGTCGATGACGACGTCCTCGGCGAGCATGCGGGCGTACACGCTGGTCTCGACGTCCTCGGCCTTGTGCAGCGTGCCGTCCGCGTCGCGCGTGGCGATCGGCAGCTTGAGACCGCGCTCGGTGCCGCAGTCCTCCTCGCGAATGATGACGTCCTGGGAGACGTCGACCAGACGACGCGTGAGGTAACCCGAGTCGGCGGTACGCAGAGCGGTGTCCGCCAGACCCTTACGGGCACCGTGCGTGGAGATGAAGTACTCCAGCACGGACAGGCCCTCACGGAAGGAGGCCTTGATGGGACGCGGGATCGTCTCGTTCTTCGCGTTCGACACCAGACCACGCATACCGGCGATCTGACGCATCTGCATCATGTTGCCTCGTGCACCCGAGTTCACCATCATGAAGATCGGGTTGGTCTTCGGGAAGTTGTCGTTCATCGCCTCGGCGACCTCGTTGGTCGCCTTGGTCCAGATCGCGATGAGCTCCTGCGTGCGCTCGTCCTTGGTGATCAGACCGCGCTCGTACTGCTTCTGGACCTTCTCGTCCTGCGCCTCGTAGCCGCGGACGATCTCCTTCTTCGCCTCGGGAACGACGACGTCGGAGATGGCCACGGTCACGCCGGAACGGGTGGCCCAGAAGAAGCCGGCCGCCTTCAGGTTGTCGAGCGTCGCCGCCACGATGACCTTCGGGTAGCGCTCGGCGAGGTCGTTGACGATCTCGGAGAGCTGCTTCTTGCCGACCTCGTAGTCGACGAAGGGGTAGTCCTCGGGCAGCAGCTCGTTGAAGAGCGCGCGGCCCAGCGTGGTCTTCAGGGTGAAGGTGTCACCCTGCTGCCACTCCGGCTCACCCTCCTCGCGGGCCGGGGGCTCCCAGCCGCGGGGCGGGATGGTGCCCACCGGGAAGCGGATGTCGACCTTCGACTGGAGCGACAGGTCGCCCGCGTCGAACGCCATGATCGCCTCGGCGGCGGAACCGAAGGCACGGCCCTCGCCCTTGAGGTCGCGGCCCTCGCCGTCGGTGGTGAGGAAGAACAGCCCGAGGACCATGTCCTGGGTCGGCATCGTCACCGGACGGCCGTCGGCCGGCTTGAGGATGTTGTTCGAGGACAGCATCAGGATGCGGGCCTCGGCCTGCGCCTCCGCGGAGAGCGGCAGGTGGACGGCCATCTGGTCACCGTCGAAGTCCGCGTTGAACGCGGTGCAGACGAGCGGGTGGATCTGGATGGCCTTGCCCTCGACCAGCTGCGGCTCGAAGGCCTGGATGCCGAGGCGGTGCAGCGTGGGCGCACGGTTCAGCAGAACCGGGTGCTCCGCGATGACCTCTTCGAGCACGTCGTACACGACCGTGCGGCCGCGCTCGACCATGCGCTTGGCGCTCTTGATGTTCTGCGCGTGGTTCAGGTCGACCAGGCGCTTCATCACGAACGGCTTGAAGAGCTCCAGCGCCATGGCCTTGGGCAGACCGCACTGGTGCAGCTTCAGCTGCGGGCCGACGACGATGACGGAACGCGCCGAGTAGTCGACTCGCTTGCCGAGCAGGTTCTGACGGAAGCGGCCCTGCTTGCCCTTGAGCATGTCGCTCAGGGACTTCAGCGGACGGTTGCCGGGGCCCGTGACCGGGCGACCGCGACGGCCGTTGTCGAAGAGGGCGTCCACGGCCTCCTGGAGCATGCGCTTCTCGTTGTTCACGATGATCTCGGGCGCGCCGAGGTCGAGAAGCCGCTTCAGGCGGTTGTTGCGGTTGATGACACGGCGGTACAGGTCGTTCAGGTCGGAGGTCGCGAAGCGGCCACCGTCCAGCTGCACCATCGGACGCAGGTCCGGCGGGATGACCGGCACGCAGTCGAGCACCATGCCCTTGGGGCTGTTGCTGGTCTGCAGGAACGCGGAGACGACCTTGAGGCGCTTGAGCGCACGGGTCTTCTTCTGGCCCTTGCCGGTGCGGATGATCTCGCGGAGGCGCTCGGCCTCCTCGTCGAGGTCGAAGGACTCCAGGCGCTTCTGCAGCGCGGCGGCGCCCATCGAGCCGTCGAAGTAGGTGCCGAAGCGGTCGCGCAGCTCGCGGTAGAGCAGCTCGTCGCCCTCCAGGTCCTGGACCTTGAGGTTCTTGAACCGGTTCCACACCTCGTCGAGGCGGTCGATCTCGCGCTGCGCACGGTCGCGCAGCTGCTTCATCTCACGCTCGGCACCCTCGCGCACCTTGCGGCGCACGTCGGCCTTGGCGCCCTCGGCCTCCAGCTCGGCGAGGTCGGTCTCGAGCTTCTTGGCGCGGGCCTCCAGGTCGGAGTCGCGGCGCTGCTCGATCTGCTGGCGCTCGACGGAGACGTGGGCCTCCAGCGAGGGCAGGTCGCGGGTGCGGCGCTCCTCGTCCACGAAGGTGATCATGTACGCGGCGAAGTAGATGACCTTCTCGAGGTCCTTCGGCGCCAGGTCCAGCAGGTAGCCCAGGCGCGACGGGACGCCCTTGAAGTACCAGATGTGGGTGACGGGGGCGGCCAGCTCGATGTGGCCCATCCGCTCACGGCGCACCTTGGCGCGCGTGACCTCGACGCCACAGCGCTCACAGATGATGCCCTTGAAGCGGACGCGCTTGTACTTGCCGCAGTAGCACTCCCAGTCCCGGGTCGGACCGAAGATCTTCTCGCAGAAGAGTCCGTCCTTCTCGGGCTTGAGGGTGCGGTAGTTGATGGTCTCGGGCTTCTTGACCTCGCCGTGGCTCCACTGACGGATGTCGTCAGCGGTGGCCAGACCGATCCGGAGCTCGTCGAAGAAGTTGACGTCGAGCACTATGCGTCAATCCCTCTCAGGGTTGTAAGTCTGTGGTCTGAAACGGGGGTCGCGGGATCGGCGGGGCCTCCGGGTGGGAGGCCCCGCCTGACTCCCGTCAGACCTCTTCGACGCTGCTCGGCTCGCGCCGGGACAGGTCGATGCCGAGCTCCTCCGCAGCGCGGAAGACGTCCTCGTCGGTGTCACGCATCTCGATGGACATGCCGTCCGAGGACAGCACCTCCACGTTGAGGCACAGGGACTGCATCTCCTTGATGAGCACCTTGAAGGACTCGGGGATGCCGGGCTCAGGGATGTTCTCGCCCTTGACGATGGCCTCGTAGACCTTCACGCGGCCGGTGACGTCGTCGGACTTGATGGTCAGCAGCTCCTGGAGGGCGTACGCGGCGCCGTAAGCCTCCAGCGCCCACACCTCCATCTCACCGAAGCGCTGGCCACCGAACTGGGCCTTACCACCCAGCGGCTGCTGGGTGATCATCGAGTACGGACCGGTCGACCGGGCGTGCAGCTTGTCGTCGACCAGGTGGTGGAGCTTGAGGATGTACATGTACCCGACCGAGATCGGGTCCGGGAACGGCTCACCGCTGCGGCCGTCGAACAGCCGCGCCTTGCCGGACGGGAGCACCATGCGCTCGCCGTCGCGGTTCGGGATGGTGTGCTGGAGCAGGCCGGCCAGCTCGTCCTCGCGGGCACCGTCGAAGACGGGGGTGGCGACGTTGGTGCCGGGCTCGACCTTGTCGGCGCCGATCGCCTGGAGGCGCTGCGCCCACTCGTCCGCGAGGCCGGAGACGTCCCAGCCGCGGCTGGCGAGCCAGCCGAGGTGGATCTCCAGGACCTGTCCCGGGTTCATTCGGGACGGGACACCCAGCGGGTTCAGGATGATGTCGACGGGCGTGCCGTCCTCCAGGAACGGCATGTCCTCGATCGGGTTGATCTTGGAGATGACGCCCTTGTTGCCGTGGCGGCCGGCGAGCTTGTCACCGTCGGTGATCTTGCGCTTCTGTGCGACGTAGACGCGGACCAGCTGGTTCACGCCGGGCGGCAGCTCGTCGCCCTCCTCGCGGTCGAAGACGCGGACGCCGATGACCTTGCCGATCTCGCCGTGCGGCACCTTCAGGGAGGTGTCGCGGACCTCGCGCGCCTTCTCACCGAAGATCGCGCGGAGCAGGCGCTCCTCCGGGGTCAGCTCGGTCTCACCCTTGGGCGTGACCTTGCCGACCAGGATGTCGCCGGCGACGACCTCGGCACCGATGCGGATGATGCCGCGCTCGTCGAGGTCGGCGAGGACCTCCTCGGAGACGTTCGGGATGTCCCGGGTGATCTCCTCGGGGCCGAGCTTGGTGTCACGGGCGTCGACCTCGTGCTCCTCGATGTGGATCGAGGAGAGGACGTCGTCCTGCACGAGGCGCTGCGACAGGATGATCGCGTCCTCGTAGTTGTGACCCTCCCACGGCATGAACGCGACCAGCAGGTTCTTGCCGAGCGCCATCTCGCCGTTCTCGGTGGCCGGGCCGTCGGCCAGGACCTGGCCCTCGATGACCCGGTCGCCCTCGGCGACGATGACCTTCTGGTTGACCGAGGTGCCCTGGTTGGACCGGGAGAACTTGGCCAGGCGGTACGTGATGTACGTGCCGTCGTCGTTGGTCGTGGTGATGTAGTCCGCGGAGACCTCCTGGACCACACCCGCCTTCTCGGCCTTGACCACGTCGCCGGCGTCGGCGGCGGAGCGGTACTCCATGCCGGTGCCGACCAGCGGGGACTCGCTCTTGATGAGCGGCACCGCCTGACGCATCATGTTCGCGCCCATGAGGGCACGGTTGGCGTCGTCGTGCTCGAGGAACGGGATCATGGCGGTCGCGACCGACACCATCTGGCGCGGCGAGACGTCCATGTAGTCGACGTCGTCACCGGGGACGTAGTCGACCTCTCCGCCACGGCGGCGGACCAGGACGCGGGCCTCGGAGAAGCGCATGTCGTCGTTGAGCGTGGCGTTGGCCTGCGCGATGACGAAGCGGTCCTCCTCGTCGGCGGTCAGGTAGTCCACGTCGTCCGTGACCTGGCCGTCGACGACCTTGCGGTAGGGCGTCTCGATGAAACCGAACGGGTTGATCCGGCCGTACGAGGCGAGCGAGCCGATCAGACCGATGTTCGGGCCTTCGGGCGTCTCGATCGGGCACATGCGGCCGTAGTGCGACGGGTGCACGTCGCGGACCTCGAAGCCGGCCCGCTCACGGGAGAGACCACCCGGGCCGAGGGCGTTCAGACGACGCTTGTGCGTCAGCCCCGACAGCGGGTTGTTCTGGTCCATGAACTGGGACAGCTGGCTGGTGCCGAAGAACTCCTTGATGGAGGCGACGACCGGCCGGATGTTGATCAGGGTCTGCGGCGTGATCGCCTCGACGTCCTGGGTGGTCATGCGCTCGCGCACGACGCGCTCCATACGGGCCAGCCCCGTACGGACCTGGTTCTGGATCAGCTCGCCGACGTTGCGGATGCGGCGGTTGCCGAAGTGGTCGATGTCGTCGGTCTCGACGACGATCTCCCGGCCGGACTCGCCGATCGTCTCGGTCTCACCGGCGTGCAGCTTCACCAGGTACTTGATGGTGGCGATGACGTCGTCGGTGGTGAGCACGCCGGCGTCCAGCGGCTCGTCCGCGCCGAGCTTCTTGTTGACCTTGTAGCGGCCGACCTTGGCGAGGTCGTAGCGCTTCGGGTTGAAGTACAGGTTCTCCAGCAGCGTCTGCGCGGCCTCACGCGTGGGGGGCTCGCCCGGACGCAGCTTGCGGTAGATGTCGAGCAGCGCGTCGTCCTGGCCCTGGGTGTGGTCCTTCTCCAGGGTGGCGCGCATGGACTCGTACTCGCCGAACTCCTCGAGGATCTGCTCGGTGGTCCAGCCGAGCGCCTTGAGCAGGACGGTCACGGACTGCTTGCGCTTGCGGTCGATGCGCACACCGACCATGTCGCGCTTGTCGATCTCCATCTCCAGCCAGGCACCCCGGGACGGGATGATCTTGGCGGAGAAGATGTCCTTGTCGGACGTCTTGTCGATGGAGGAGTCGAAGTAGACGCCCGGCGAGCGGACCAGCTGCGACACGACGACACGCTCGGTGCCGTTGATGACGAAGGTGCCCTTGTTGGTCATGAGCGGGAAGTCGCCCATGAAGACCGTCTGGGACTTGATCTCGCCGGTCTCGTTGTTGGTGAACTCGGCGGTGACGAAGAGCGGGGCCGCGTACGTGAAGTCGCGGTCCTTGCACTCGTCGATGCTGTTCTTGGGGGGCTCGAAGCGGTGGTCGCGGAACGTCAGCGACATCGACCCGGAGAAGTCCTCGATCGGCGAGATCTCCTCGAAGATCTCTTCCAGACCGGACTTGGTGGGGACGTCCTGACCGGACTCCAGAGCCGACTCGACGCGAGCCTTCCAGGCGTCGTTGCCGAGGAGCCAGTCGAAGCTCTCGGTTTGCAGCGCGAGAAGGTTCGGAACCTCGAGGGGCTCCTTGATCTTTGCAAAGGAGATGCGCAGCGGGGCGGTGCTGGCAGCGTTGTTCGTATTCGCGGTCGAGGCATTGCGCGAGGCGGCCAAGAGGGGGTCCTTCCGAGGGCTCGGACTCACTACGCGCGTACCGGCCCCTCTTCCGTGCACGGAGACAGGGGGTGCCTTTCGTGGCTAAAGAGCCAGGTCGGGCATGCTCTGGTCGTCAGTGCTCGGGCGAGGGCAGACCCCTGGTGACGGGCAGGGGGCAGCTAACAGGCAGCGCAAAGGGTCAGTGTAGCCACTTGGCACACTGATGTCCAGTGCGGTTCTCGCGGACCGTGTTCGCTCCTCGTTGTTCTCACCACCTGTGCGGCAAGGCCTCGCCCTCAACGCACCCAGATACTGCCCTCTTCGCCGTCGATCCATGCCTCGGATTCGGATCCTTTGACGACGCCCTGAGAATTGCGCGCTGCGTGCGGTTCGTCAAGGCCCCCCTAGGCCCGAACCGGTTGCCTCCAGCGGCTCTCAGGGCCCCGGAGACGGCACGACGAAGATCACCATACTCTTCGCCGTCACACGTGCAAGGCAGCCGCCGCCCAACCCCCGGTACGCCGAAGAGCGACCACCCGGATGGATGATCGCTCTTCGGTGCTACGGCGTTACAGACCCTGACGGATCCGTGGTGCCGGTGCGGTCTTACTTGACCTCGACGGAGGCGCCGGCGCCCTTGAGGGACTCGGCGGCCTTGTCAGCGGCCTCCTTGTTGACCTTCTCGAGGACCGGCTTCGGGGTGCCGTCGACGAGGTCCTTGGCCTCCTTCAGACCCAGGGAGGTCAGCTCACGCACGACCTTGATGACCTGGATCTTCTTGTCGCCGGCGCCGGTGAGGATGACGTCGAACTCGTCCTTCTCCTCGGGGGCGTCAGCAGCGGCGCCACCAGCGGCACCACCGGCGACGACGACCGGCGCGGCAGCGGCGGCGGTGACGTCGAACTTCTCCTCGAAGGCCTTCACGAACTCGGAGAGCTCGATGAGGGTCATCTCCTCGAACTGGGCGAGCAGGTCGTCCTGGCTGAGCTTCGCCATGATGGCGGTCCTTCCACTAATTCGGCAGGTGCCGGATGTACGGGGTGAGGCGGGCGTACGTCGGGCCCGCTGCGATCCGTGCCGTTTTCAGGCGGCCCGGATCAGAAAGCGAGCCGAATTACTCGGCACCGCCCTGCTCGTCCTGCTTGGCACGGAGCGCGTCCACGGTGCGGACGAGCTTCGACGGCAGCGCCTGGAAGACGGAGGCAGCCTGGGACTGCTTCGCCTTGAAGGCACCGGCCAGCTTGGAGAGCAGAACCTCGCGGGACTCGAGGTCCGCGAGCTTCTTGATCTCGTCGGCGGACATCGCCTTGCCGTCAAGGACTCCGCCCTTGATGACGAGGTTCGGGTTGTCCTTGGCGAAGTCGCGCAGACCCTTCGCCGACTCCACCGGGTCACCGGTGACGAAGGCGACGGCCGTCGGACCAGCGAAGAGCTGGTCGTCGAGCGTGATCCCGGCCTCGTTGGCCGCAATCTTGGTCAGCGTGTTCTTCACCACGGCGTACTGGGCGTTCTCACCGAGCGACCGGCGCAGCGTCTTGAGCTGCGCCACGGTGAGACCGCGGTACTCGGTCAGCACGGCGGCGTTGGAGCTGCGGAACTTGTCCGTCAGCTCGGCAACCGCGGCAGCCTTTTCGGGCGTCGCCATAGAGCCTCGGCCTCCTTCCGGGTGATTCGGACCGCGCGGACCCGAAGGAGGACTGGGGAAAACGAAACGCCCCGGCGCAGGCGCACGGGGCGTGACTCGACCGGTCGGCACGCGCCTGAGGCGCGCACTCCGGGAGTTCATCCACAGTCACCTGCGCGGGTCGTCCGCAGTTCAGCGGATCCTTCGGCCACCGTGACTCTCGCGAGCACACGGCAACGACCAGCGGTCTTTGGCTTCGTGGAAGAGCGTACGGGAACGGGGCAGTGTCAAGCAAATCCACCCGTACGGCGACTCAGCCCTGCTGGGCCTCCTTCATCATCTCCGCCAGGTCGACCGTGTCCTTGGCCGGCGGGGCGGTGACCTTCACGGGCTCGTTGATGCCGAGGAAGGTGATGGTCATGTCCAGCGGGCCCTTGTCGGCGTCGCCGCGCATCCGGAACTGCTTGGTCTGGTCGTCGCCGTCGACCCACATGTCCATCGTGAGCTTGTCGATGCCCATCTTCTCGTACTGCTCGATGCTCTTCTGCCGCTTCTCCTGGGTGGCCTTGTCCTCGTCCGCGAGGGACTTCTCCAGGTCGGCGAGGGCGACGGTGCCCTTGTAGTGGGTGGTCTCGACGCCGTCCACGGTCTCGGTGCCGACCTTCTCCACGTCCTTGGCGCCGGTGAGGAAGGTGGACTCGGTCGCCGGGTTCTTGTCGGCCTGGGAGGCTCCGCCCAGCTGGTTCAGCTCGTCGCCGGCGCCCATCGCGGCCAGGTCGAACTTCATCCAGCTCTTGCCGTCCATCTCCTTGGCCGCCGCGGCTCCGCCGCCGATGTACATGGCCTTGTCGACGATCCGGATCTCCGCCTTGGCGTCGGCGCCCTGGTCGAGCGCCGTCATCTTCATGCTCATCGCGAGCGTCGGCTCGATCCGCATCTGGGCCTCGGCCTCGACCCGGCCCTCCTCGGGAGCCTGCCCGGTCATGCGGTAGCTGAAGGAGTCGATCTCCTCCGTCTTCTTCGCCGCCTCGGCAACGGCCGCCGCCGGCGTCATCTCCGGGGACTCACCGGCCTCGTCCTCCTTGGAGCAGCCCACCGCACCGGCGGCGAGCAGCAGCGCGGCCAGTCCGGCACCGACGGGCATGCGTACGGAAGTCTTCATACGTTCCCCCCACGGGAATCAGTGAGCACGGGGCCACAGACGGCTTCTCCACAGCACGGAGATCGCTTCCCCACAGCCGCCTCTCAGACAGCCGCCGCTCAACAACGAGGACGCGAGCTTAACCGGAATGGTTCGAACGATCTTGTGATTTACGAGCGGTCCTGTGCTCTCTGTTGCTCATTCGTTGTCCCGCGCCTGCCGCAGCAGCTCCGTGAAGTCCGCGGTGTCGGAGGCCGGCGGGCGGTCGGCGGCCACCGCCACGCCGTAGTCGCTGTAGTACGCGGTCTGGGTCAGCTCCCCGGTCTCCGTCCGTCCCCGCTCGACCTTCTTGACCAGCAGGTCCCGGTCGTCCACCCAGATGTCGACGGTCTGCCCGGCCTGCCCGGCCGTGCCGCCCACGGTGCCGGTCCAGTGCGTGGTGCGCCGGCCGCAGGTCGTCTCCTGGCCCACCCTGCGTACGTCGTCGGAGGCCAGGAGCCGCTCCACCGTCCGGTCGGGCGTGGTACGGCGCATCCCGTCCGCGACACCGGCCGCGCCGCTCGAGAGGTCCTCCAGGTCGGCGTAGCCGTACTTGATCCAGTGCCGGCCGCCCACCCGGTCGGCGAACTCGTCGCCCATCCGGGCGTAGTACGCGTCGGGCAGGTACCGGGCCTCCATGGCGGTGGTGCCCAGCCTGCGCATCGTCTCGGCGGTCGTACCGCCCGTGTAGGTGATCTTCAGGGTGCCGGTGAGGCCGCCGTCCCAGCCGAGGACCCCCGTGGCTTCCAGGGAAAGCTCGCCGCCCATGGCGGTCGTGGACTCGACCCGCGCGGAGCCCGCCTGCTCGGTGGCCCGCTTGACCGAGCGCAAGGGCGCGGTGGACGGGTCGGCGGACTCCGTGGGGCCGGCGGGCCCGCCGGAGGAGGTGCAGGCCGTGACGCACCCCAGCGCCACCGTCACCGCGATCGACGCGACCGCACGGCGTGCCCCGCTGCTC
Source organism: Streptomyces sp. M92 (assembly GCF_028473745.1). NCBI lineage: Bacteria > Bacillati > Actinomycetota > Actinomycetes > Kitasatosporales > Streptomycetaceae > Streptomyces > Streptomyces sp. M92. Next base: position 2,533,617 of record NZ_CP101137.1, on the reverse strand, counting down.
GTGCCCCTCATCCGCCCACCCCCTGCCCCGCACGTTAACGCAGGGCCGCGGCACCCGTACGGAAAACCGAACGGGCCCCGCACCTCGGAAGGTGCGGGGCCCGTGAACCGGTGGGGCGAGCCGTGGGCTCAGACCGCGGCCGGGTCCTCCTCGACGAGGAGGTTGCGGGTGCGGTTGGAGTCCAGCGGAATGCCGGGGCCCATCGTGGTGCTGATGGCGGCCTTCTTGATGTACCGGCCCTTGGCGGCCGACGGCTTCAGACGGAGGACTTCCTCCAGCGCCGCGGCGTAGTTCTCCACCAGCTTGGTGTCGTCGAACGACGTCTTGCCGATGATGAAGTGCAGGTTCGAGTGCTTGTCGACGCGGAACTCGATCTTGCCGCCCTTGATGTCGTTGACAGCCTTGGCGACGTCCGGGGTCACGGTGCCGGTCTTCGGGTTCGGCATGAGACCACGGGGACCGAGCACGCGGCCGAGGCGGCCGACCTTGCCCATGAGGTCCGGGGTGGCGACGACGGCGTCGAAGTCCAGACGGCCCTTCGAAACCTCGTCGATCAGCTCGTCGGCGCCGACGATGTCGGCGCCCGCGGCACGCGCGGCCTCGGCACGGTCACCGGTCGCGAAGACCAGGACCCGGGCGGTCTTACCGGTGCCGTGCGGGAGGTTCACGGTGCCACGGACCATCTGGTCGGCCTTGCGCGGGTCGACACCCAGGCGGAAGGCGACCTCGACGGTGCCGTCGAACTTGGTCGTGGAGGTCTCCTTGGCGAGACGGACGGCCTCGAGCGGGGCGTAGAGCTTCTCCCGGTCGATCTTGGCGTCCGCAGCGCGGAGAGACTTGCTGCGCTTGCTCACTACTGCTCCTGTTGGCTTCTTAGGAGTCGTGGTCCGGGCCGAGCAGGCCCTGCCACTTCTGCTTGGTTACGGGGGTGGAGGTCAGCCCTCGACCGTGACGCCCATGGAACGCGCGGTACCGGCGATGATCTTCTCCGCCTGGTCCAGGTCGTTGGCGTTGAGGTCGGGCATCTTGGTGGTGGCGATCTCACGGACCTGCTCGCGCGTGATCTTCGCGACCTTGGTCTTGTGCGGCTCGCCGGAGCCCTTCTCCACGCCCGCGGCCTTGAGGATCATCTTGGCGGCCGGCGGCGTCTTGGTGATGAAGGTGAAGGAGCGGTCCTCGTAGACCGTGATCTCCACCGGGATGACCCAGCCACGCTGCGACTCGGTCGCGGCGTTGTAGGCCTTGCAGAACTCCATGATGTTCACGCCGTGCTGACCCAGCGCGGGGCCGACCGGCGGAGCCGGGTTGGCGGCACCGGCCTGGATCTGGAGCTTGATGAGCCCCGTGACCTTCTTCTTCTTGGGAGGCATAGCTCTCCGGGTCCTTTCGATTCGGGTCCTGCCCGCGTTTCGGGGACCACCCGGACGCAGGCATACCGCACAACGATAACGGGTATGGATGTGCGGCTGAAAACCGAGCAGGTCAGACGGGCAGCGAGGGCCCGTCCGACCTGTTCGGAAGCTGTACGTCCAGAAGAAGCTAGTTCTTCTGGATCTGGTCGAAGCTCAGCTCGACCGGGGTCTCGCGGCCGAAGATCTCGACGAGGCCCTTGACCTTCTTCGAGTCGGCGTTGATCTCGTTGATCGTGGCCTGCAGCGTGGCGAACGGGCCGTCGGTGACGGTGACCGAGTCGCCGACCTCGAAGTCCAGGACCTGGACCTCGACCTTGCGCTGCGGAGTCGGCTTGCCCTCGGCCTCGGCGGCCTCGCGGGCGGCCTTCTCCTCGGCCTCCGGGGCGAGCATCTTGACGATCTCGTCCAGCGTCAGCGGGTACGGGTCGTAGGCGTTGCCGACGAAGCCGGTGACGCCGGGGGTGTTGCGGACGACACCCCAGGACTCGTTGGTCAGGTCCATGCGGACGAGGACGTAGCCGGGCAGCTTGTTCTGCCGGATCGTCTTGCGGTCGCCGTTCTTGATCTGGACGACCTCTTCCTGCGGCACCTCGGCCTGGAAGATGTAGTCCTCGACGTTGAGGGAGACGGCGCGCTGCTCGAGGTTGGTCTTCACGCGGTTCTCGTAACCGGCGTAGGTGTGGATGACGTACCACTCGCCGGGGAGGACGCGCAGCTCACGGCGGAGCGCCTCGATCGGGTCGAGCTCGGGCTCCTCGGGCGCGGCCTCGGCCTCGTCGGCCCCGGCCTCGTCCGTCTCGGCTTCGTCGGCGTCCGGGGTTTCGGCCTCGGCGGCCTCGTCGGCGTCCGGGGTGTCGGCCTCGGCGATCTCGTCCGCGTCCGCGGCGGCGTCGTCGGCAGCCTCGGTCTCGGCGGAGACCTGGGTGTCCTCGTTGTCGGCGCCCTCGACGGTGCCGAGCTCGTCCTCGACGGACTCGACCGGCTCGATGGCGTCGTTCACGTTCGGGTCAGACACGGTGGCTGCTTCTTCCTGGATACATAGGGGTGGAACACGCGAAAGGGGCGCCGGGTACCTCGGCGCCCTTCGCTCTCGACTCAGCCGAAGACGTACTTGGCGGCGTGAGAGAAGCCATAGTCAATCAGAGTCACCAGGCCGATCATGATGACCACGAAGATGATCACCACGGTGGTGTACGTCGACAGCTGACTGCGAGTCGGCCAGACAACCTTGCGCAGCTCCGCGACGATCTGGCGGTAGAAGAGCGCCAGCCGCTTCAGCGGGCCCTTCTTGGCGCGCTTGCCGCCCTTGCGGGACTTCTTCTTGGAGTCCGGAGCCTCGTCCTCGGCATCAGGCATGTCGATGGAGCCCACGGCGTCCGTCACTCGTCCTCACCTGATTCCGGGTCGTGGCCGTGCCGCGCCCGGTCTGAGCCGCACGGCGGTGCATTGCTGTACGTACATGCGCACACATCCTGGCGAAGGTGTGTGTAGCAGGGCCGGAGGGACTTGAACCCCCAACCGCTGGTTTTGGAGACCAGTGCTCTACCAATTGAGCTACGACCCTTTGTGTGTCCCCAACGTACCGCATCCGCCCGGGTGCTCGGTGTGCACCGGATGAGCGCGGGCCGCTGAAGGCCAACGAGGTGAGAGTGTACGTGCTCAACGGCCGGGCGTCGAACAGAAAGGACGACCGGACTGATGTTCAGGGCTCCGCCCGGTCCGGTGGCGGGTCCCGTGCGAGCCCGGTCCGGTGCGGTATCGGGTCCTGGGCCGGTGCGGTATCGGGGTCCTGGGTCGGTGCGGTATCAGGTCCCGGTCCGGTTCTGTTCAGTCCGTGAAACCCCTGTGCCCGGGAAGTTTCCGGTCTGGAACGATGGGGCCATGAGCGCTGCAACTCCTCCCACCGAGCGCCGGGTCTCCGCCCGAGTCGGCGCGATCTCCGAGTCCGCCACCCTGGCCGTGGACGCCAAGGCCAAGGCCCTCAAGGCCGCCGGGCGACCGGTGATCGGCTTCGGCGCCGGTGAACCCGACTTCCCGACGCCGGACTACATCGTCGAGGCCGCGATCGAGGCCTGCAAGAACCCGAAGTTCCACCGCTACACGCCGGCCGGCGGCCTGCCCGAGCTGAAGGCCGCGATCGCCGCGAAGACGCTGCGCGACTCCGGCTACGAGGTCGACCCGTCGCAGATCCTGGTCACCAACGGCGGCAAGCAGGCCATCTACGAGGCGTTCGCCGCGATCCTCGACCCGGGCGACGAGGTCATCGTCCCGGCGCCGTACTGGACGACGTACCCCGAGTCGATCCGGCTGGCCGGCGGTGTCCCGGTCGAGGTCGTCGCCGACGAGACCACCGGCTACCGCGTGAGCGTGGAGCAGCTGGAGGCCGCGCGCACCGAGAAGACGAAGGTCGTCCTCTTCGTGTCGCCGTCGAACCCGACGGGTGCTGTGTACAGCGAGGCCGAGACCGAGGCGATCGGCAAGTGGGCCGTCGAGCACGGGCTGTGGGTGCTGACGGACGAGATCTACGAGCACCTCGTCTACGGCGACGCCTCCTCGGTTTCCATGCCGGCGGTCCTGCCCGAGCTGCGCGACAAGTGCATCGTGGTCAACGGTGTCGCCAAGACGTACGCGATGACCGGCTGGCGCGTCGGGTGGGTCATCGGCCCGAAGGACGTGGTCAAGGCCGCGACGAACCTCCAGTCGCACGCCACGTCCAACGTGTCCAACGTCGCCCAGGCGGCGGCGCTGGCCGCGGTCTCCGGTGACCTGGACGCCGTGGCGAAGATGCGGGAGGCCTTCGACCGGCGCCGCCGGACGATCGTGCGGATGCTCAACGAGATCGACGGCGTGCTGTGCCCGGAGCCGGAGGGGGCGTTCTACGCCTACCCGTCGGTGAAGGGGCTGCTCGGCAAGGAGATCCGCGGTAAGCGTCCGCAGGACACGGTGGAGCTGGCCGCGCTGATCCTGGAGGAGGCCGAGGTCGCGGTGGTGCCGGGTGAGGCGTTCGGTACGCCCGGGTACCTGCGGCTGTCGTACGCGCTCGGGGACGAGGACCTCGTGGAGGGCGTGAGCCGGATCCAGAAGCTGCTGGCGGAGGCGCGGGACTGACCGCCGCGTCCGCCCCGCAGGGCCACCCCTCGACGTTGGGGGGTGGCCCTGTTTGTTTGTGCGAGCAAGACCACGTACGGGGAAAGTGCTGTCGGGCCGGGCGTGTCGTGCGGCAGGATCACGGAATGGAGCGTGTACGTGATCTCTCTGAACTGCCGAAGGCCCATCTGCACCTGCACTTCACCGGGTCGATGCGGCCCACGACCCTGCTGGAACTGGCCGACAAGCACGGTGTGCGGCTGCCCGAGACGCTGACCGAGGCGCTCGGCCGCGGCGAGTCGCCGAAGCTGCGGGCGACGGACGAGCGGGGGTGGTTCCGCTTCCAGCGGCTGTACGACGCGGCGCGGTCGTGTCTGCAGGAGCCGGAGGACATCCAGCGGCTGGTGCGGGAGGCCGCGGAGGAGGATCTGCGGGACGGGTCGCGCTGGCTGGAGATCCAGGTGGACCCGACGTCGTACGCGCCGCGGCTGGGTGGGCTGATCCCGGCGCTGGAGATCATCCTGGACGCGGTCGAGACGACCGTGCGGGACACCGGGATCGGGATGCGGGTGCTGGTGGCCGCGAACCGGATGAAGCATCCGCTGGACGCGCGGACGCTGGCGCGGCTGGCGGTGCGGTACGCGGATCGGGGGGTCGTCGGGTTCGGGCTCTCGAACGACGAGCGGCGGGGGATGGCGCGGGACTTCGACCGGGCGTTCGCGATCGCGCGGGACGGGGGGCTGCTGAGCGCGCCGCACGGGGGTGAGCTGACCGGGCCGGCGTCGGTACGGGACTGTCTGGACGATCTGGAGGCGGACCGGGTCGGGCACGGGGTGCGGGCGGCGGAGGACCCGCGGCTGCTGAAGCGGCTCGCCGACCGGCAGGTGACGTGCGAGGTGTGTCCGGCGTCGAACGTCGCGCTGGGCGTGTACGAGAAGCCGGAGGACGTGCCGCTGCGGACGCTGTTCGAGGCGGGGGTGCCGATGGCGCTGGGCGCGGACGATCCGCTGCTGTTCGGGGCGCGACTGGCGGCGCAGTACGAGATCGCGCGCGATCACCACGGGTTCACGGACGTGGAACTGGCGGAACTGGCGCGGCAGTCGGTGCGGGGTTCGGCTGCGCCGGAGGAGGTGAAGGGGAAGTTGCTGGCTGGGGTCGACGAGTGGCTTGCGGGGTAGGTCGGCGGGGTGCCTGCGGCGGCCTGCGGCTGTTCGGTGGGGGTGCGCGTAGCGCGGTGTGTTGCGTGGTGGGTCGGGGCCGCGCCGGGGGTGTCCGTCCTCGGAACGGCGCGGAATCGGTCGGCTACGGGGGTGGGCGGCGCGTGCGCGCCAACCGCTGGGGGCGGACACCCCGGCACGTCCCCTTCCCGTCGTACGCGGCCAACCGCCCGCGCGGGGCGCGCCGCCGCCCTCCCGCCCCGGCTGCGGGCAGTCGTGCCGCTGGGGCGGCACGGGTGGGCGCAGCGGCACCCCGTCGCGCCGGGCCGCGCCTCCCGACGCCCGCCCCCGCGCCGGGTGACCAGGAAAACCGGGTGCCGTCACCCACCTCCGCCGATCCCCACCAGCACCGTCCGCACCAGCCTCCGCGCAAAGGCGTCAGCCGCCGGCCTCCCGCCCTCCCCCACCGCGTCGTAGGCGAACGCCCGCTGCGCACAGGCCCCCAGCAACAGCGACGCCGCCGCGAACGTGTCCGCGTCCTCCCGTACCCGCCCCGTGGCCTGCTCGGCGCGCAGGTAGGCGTCCAGACCCTCGATGGGCAGGTGCGGGCCGGTGCCCAGTTCCCGCATCGCCTCGTCGTGCCGTCGCTTCAGTTCCGTCTGGGCGTACAGCGACGCGGCGATCGGGAAGCTCTGTTCGTAGAAGAGCGCCGCGCGGTGGGCGATCTCCGTGAGGTTCTCCTCGAGCGAGCCCCGCTCCGGCTCGGCGGCCAGGCTGTGCAGCAGCGGCGCCAGCCGGGGCAGCCGCTCGGAGAGGACGCGGATGAACAGCTCCTCCTTGCTCGCGAAGTGCTTGTACAGCGCCGCCTCTGAGCAGTCCGCCCCCTTGGCGATCTCCTTGGTGGTGGTACGGGCGAGCCCGACGGTGAGCATCAGTTCGTGTGCGGCGTCCAGGAGGCGTTCCCGGGCCGGCTTGGTGGGCGGCATGGCTGCTCCAGTCGGGGCTTGACCGGTGGGTGAGTACTTACTCACTATAGGAGAGACCGGGGTGAGTGAGTACTCACCCACCGGATCGTCGGATGGGGCACGCCATGAAACTCACCGTCTTCGGTGCCACCGGAGGCATCGGCCAGGAGGTCGTACGCCAGGCGCTCGGCGCGGGGCACCACGTCACCGCCGTCGTCCGGGACCCCGCGCGGCTGACCGTGAGCGGGGAGCGCCTGGAGGTGTTCCGCGCGGATCTGAGCGACCCGGCGTCGGTGCGTCCGGCCGTGGCCGGGCGGGACGCCGTGTTGTCCGGGCTCGGCGCCCGCAGCCGGAAGGACGCGGGCGTCGCGACCCGGCTGACCCGGACGGTGCTCGGCGCGATGCGGGCGGAGGGCGTGCGCCGGGTGCTGGTGGTCAGCGCCGCCCCGGTGGGGCCGCCGGCGCAGGGCGACGGCCCCCTGGACCGGACGGTGCGCGGCATCGTCTCCGCCGTGCTGAAGGACGTGTACGCCGACCTGCGCGCCATGGAGGAGGAGCTGGCGCGCAGCGGCACGGACTGGACGGTCGTCCGGCCGCCGCGACTGCAGGACAAGCCGCTCTCCGGCCGGTACCGGACGGTGGTGGGCGGTTTCCCGGCCAAGGGGCGTTTCGTCGGCCGGGCCGACGTCGCTCACGCGATGCTGGCGTTGACCGAGGACGCGGCGACCGTGAAACAGGGCGTGGGCGTGGCCTACTGAGCCCCTAAAGGCTGACGCCGACCGTCACCGGTTCATTGACCAGCGTGACGCCGAAGGCGTCCCGGACGCCGACGACGACCTCGCGGGCCAGGGCGAGCAGGTCCTCCGTGGTCGCCTCGCCGCGGTTGGTGAGGGCCAGGGTGTGCTTGGTGGAGATGCGGGCGGGGCCGGCGCCGTAGCCCTTGGTGAAGCCCGCCTTGTCGATCAGCCAGGCGGCGGAGGTCTTGATCCGGCCCTCACCCGCGGGGAAGGCGGGGGGGGCCACGGAGTCACCGAGGCGGTCGGCCACGCGGGAGCGGAAGGCGGTGAACTCGTCGTCCGTGAGGATCGGGTTGGTGAAGAACGAGCCGGCCGACCAGGTGTCGTGGTCCTCGGGGTCGAGAACCATGCCCTTGCCCGCGCGGAGTTTCAGCACGGTGTCGCGGGCGGCGGTCAGCGATACCCGGTCGCCGGCCTCGACACCCAGGGCGCGGGCGGTCTCGGCGTAGCGGAGGGGCGCGGAGAGCCCGTCGGCGTCCTCCAGCTCGAAGCGGACGCTCAGGACGACGTACCGCTCGGGCTCCGCCTTGAAACGGCTGTGGCGGTAGGAGAAGGCGCAGTCGGCGTTGGTGAGGGTGACCGTCTCGCGGTTCCTGCGGTCGTAGGCGGCGACCTCGGTGATCGTCGAGGAGACCTCCTGGCCGTACGCGCCGACGTTCTGGATGGGGGTGGCGCCCGCCGAGCCGGGGATGCCGGCCAGGCACTCGACGCCGGCGAGTCCGGCCTCGACGGTGCGGGCGACGGCGTCGGTCCAGATCTCGCCGGCCGCCACGGTGAGCGTCGTGCCGTCGAGGGTGAGGCCGCGCGTGGCGATGTGCAGGGCGGTGCCGTCGAAGCCCTTGTCCCCGATGACCAGGTTGGACCCGCCGCCGATGAGCAGCAGGGGCGTGCCGGTGTCGTCGGCCTCGCGGACGGCGGCGATGACGTCGGCATCGGTGGTGGCCGTGATCAGGCGGGTCGCGGGGCCGCCCAGCCGGAAGGTGGTCAGCGGGGCGAGGGGGGCGTCGTGGAGTTCCTGCACGCGGTCAAGAGTACGAGACGGCGGTGACAGGGCTGGGCAGCGGGAAACGCCCCGGCCGGTCGGCCGGGGCGTTCCTCGGTTCGGGTCGGGCACTCCAGCGCGCCGACGGTCAGTGGGTGGCCGCTTCGGCGGGCGGGAGGGGTGCCGGGGCGGTGGGCGACTGGGCCTGGCGGTGGCCCGTGGGTGCCGCGCCGTTCCCGCGGCGGGCCGGGATCAGCAGGGCCGCGACGCCCGCGAGGGCGACGACCGCGGCGCCCACCGCGATCGCGGGCCGCAGCCCGTCGACGAAGGACTGCGCGGACCCGTAGCCGCCCTGGGCCGCGAAGATCGAGGACATCACCGCGATGCCGAGCGCGCCGCCCACCTCGCGCAGGGCGTTGTTGGCGCCCGAGGCGATGCCCTGTTCCCTCGGGACGACGCTGGACATCACCAGGGCGGAGGCCGGGGCGAAGAAGAGGGCCATGCCGATGCCGCTGAGGATCAGGCCGGGCAGCTGGGCGGCGTAAGTGACGTCGTCGGTGACCACGGAGGCGAGGTAGCCGAGTCCGGCCGCCTGGAGGAAGAGGCCGGCCGCGACGACCGGGCGGCCGCCGATCCGGTCCGAGAGGATTCCCGCGAGCGGCGCGACCAGCATCGGCATGCCGGTCCAGGGCAGCATGCGCAGGCCCGCCTCGGTGGGCGTGTAGCCGAGCACGTTCTGCATGTACTGGCTGAGCAGGAAGATCGAGCCGAACATCCCCAGGAACATCAGCAGGCTCGCCGCGTTGACACCGGCGAAGGCGCGGGAGCGGAACAGCCGCATCGGGAGCATGGGGTTCCTCGCCCGGGTGCTGTAGAGGACGAAGGCGACGAGGAGCGCGGCGCCCGCGAACAGGCTGGTCAGCACCACCGGACCGGTCCAGCCGTCGACGGGCCCGCGGACCAGGCCGTAGACGACGCCGAAAAGTCCGCCGCTGGCGAGCAGCGTGCCGGGGAGGTCGAGCGGGGCGCCGGTGCCGTGGGACTCGGCGAGGCGGAGGCGGGCGAGCGGCAGGAGGGCCAGGCCCAGCGGGACGTTCAGCCAGAAGATCCACTGCCAGGAGATGTGCTCGGTCAGGCTGCCGCCGACCAGCGGACCCGAGGCGACGGCGAGGCCGTTGACGGCGCCCCAGATGCCGTACGCCATCCCGCGTCGTTCGGCGGGCACGGCGGCCGTCAGCAGGGTCAGGGTGAGCGGCATCATGATGGCCGCGCCGACGCCCTGCACCGCGCGGGCGGCGATCAGCGAGTCGATGCCGGGGGCCATGGCCGCGGCGGCGGAGGCCGCGGTGAAGACGGTGATGCCGACGAGGAACAGCCTGCGGCGGCCGAAGCGGTCGCCGAGGGCCGCGCCGAACATCAGGAGGACGGCGAAGGTGAGCGTGTAGGCGCTCACGGTCCATTCGAGGTCGTGCAGCGCGCCGCCCAGGTCCTCGCGGATGGCGGGCAGGGCGGTGGTGACGACGAGGTTGTCCAGGGCCGCCATGAAACCGGCGACGCTGGTGATGACGAGGGCCCAGGCCGTTCCCCCGCGGCGGGCGCTCCCTTGTGTGCCGTGCTGTGACATCTCTCCCCCAGAGGGTGTGCACTGCTTGCGTCGGACGTCTGTAGATTAGTAATTGATGACTAACTTCTGCGGTCATGCGGAGACGCAGGTGAAGGGCAAGCCCGCGCGGGGCGTCGTGAAGCTACACCTCGCCCTGACCGGCCTTGGCCCTCGCCGAGATGTAGAAGCCCTCCCAGATCCGGTGCTCCGGCGGGAAGCCCATGCCGACCAGGGCGTTGACGAGCATGCCGTACGCCATGAAGGTCGTCGTCTCACCCACGTCGCCACCGAGCGGCACGTGGACGGCGTCGAAGAGGTCCATCCAGTACTCACGGACCATCTCGCCGAACTCGAGGTCCCCGGCGGCTTCGGCCGCCGCCACCGCCACGTACGTCTGCAACTGCATCTGGAGCTTCTCGGGCTGCTCGGTGATCAGCTGCGTGTAGGCGTTCGCCATGGCGTGCAGCGCCTCTTCGCCGTGGAGGCCATCGGAGGCGTCCACGAAGACGCTGCGCGCATCCTGGAAGCACCGCTCGACCACTGCCAGGAAAATCGCCTTCTTGCCCGGGAAGAGCCGGAAGAGGTACGGCTGGGAGACCCCCACCCGCTTGGCGATGGCCTCGGTAGACGTGCCGTAGTAGCCGCCCCGGGCGAACTCGCTCATCGCCGCGCGGATGACGCTCTCGCGCCTCTCTTCTGCGCTCATCCTGACCATGACGAGTAAGTTAGTACTCAATCACTAACTGGTCAACCGCTGACGGGACTGCGGGCACACGTAAGGGGCGCACCTCAATGGAGGACGCCCCTTACCCCTGCCGGACACGCCTGTCGGCGTCAGGCCAGTCGTACGACCGCGCGGGACATGCCCAGCACCTTCTGACCGGCACTGGTCGCCGTCAGGTCGACGCGGACGGTGTTGTCGTCCAGCTTGGCGGCGACCTTGCCGCTGACCTCGATGACGGCCCCCTTGTCGTCGTTCGGGACGACGACGGGCTTGGTGAAGCGGACGCCGTACTCGACGACCGAGCCCGGGTCACCGGTCCAGTCGGTGACCACACGGATCGCCTCGGCCATGGTGAACATGCCGTGCGCGATGACGTCCGGGAGGCCGACCTCCTTGGCGAACTTCTCGTTCCAGTGGATGGGGTTGAAGTCGCCGGAGGCGCCCGCGTACCGGACGAGCGTGGCGCGGTCCACCGGGAAGCTCTGGGCGGGCAGCTCGGTGCCGACCTCGACGTCGGAGTAGGAGATCTTCGCCGTCATCGAATGCTCACGCCCCCTCGGCCGCGCGGGCCACCAGCTTGATCCACGTGGTCACGACGTGCTCGCCGGCCTCGTCGTGGACCTCACCGCGGATGTCCAGGATGTCGTTGCCCGCCATCGACTTGACCGCCTCGATGGACGAGGTGACGCTCAGCCGGTCACCGGCGCGCACCGGGCGGGAGTAGGCGAACTTCTGGTCGCCGTGCACCACCCGGCTGTAGTCCAGACCGAGCCGCGGGTCCTCGATGACCTGCGCGGCCGCACGGAACGTGACGGAGAACACGAAGGTCGGCGGCGCGATCACGTCCGGATGGCCGAGCGCCTTGGCGGCCTCGGCGTCCGTGTACGCCGGGTTCGCGTCCCCCACCGCCTCCGCGAACTCACGGATCTTCTCCCGGCCCACCTCGTAGGGCTCGGTGGGCGGATAGGTCCGCCCCACGAAGGACTGGTCGAGCGCCATGGGCTCGGCACCTCCTGCTGGTCTCTGTCTGCCTGCTGCGGTCGCCTGCGAAGTCTGCATGCGAATGTCTGCCCGCGAGAGTCGAAACGACGTGAGGCCGCCCCCGAGCTTCGGGGACGGCCTCACGTACGAGCCTGATTTATCGCGTTTCGCGGTGCGCGGTGTGCGCGTTGCAACGCGGGCAGTGCTTCTTCATCTCCAGTCGGTCCGGGTTGTTACGCCGGTTCTTCTTGGTGATGTAGTTCCGCTCCTTGCACTCCACGCAGGCCAGCGTGATCTTCGGGCGGACGTCGGTGGCAGCCACGTGAGTGCTCCTTGACGAACGGATTGATGGTATTAACGCAGGAAAGAGTAGCCGATTGAAGGACCGACCCCGCAATCGGCTACTAGGAGTAGCGGTGACCGGACTTGAACCGGTGACACAGCGATTATGAGCCGCTTGCTCTACCGACTGAGCTACACCGCTGTGATGCGATCGGGCCCCGCCTCGCGGCGGGAACCTCTCACACCAGAGCCCCAAAACGGAATCGAACCGTTGACCTTCTCCTTACCATGGAGACGCTCTGCCGACTGAGCTATTGGGGCGAGCGATGAAGACATTACACGGTCGCCCGCCGTTCGCCCAAATCCGTTTCGCCGCCCCTGCCCCGGCCCGTCCCGACCACCGTGGAGCGACGGCCCGCGCCGGTACGACTATTGCGCTCCTCCGCGCCACGAGCTGATCACCGTCCTAGGCTCGACTCACTCTGCGTGATCTTGCGTCCCCCACTGCGCAGCCCCGAGCCCAGAGGAGCGCGATGCCCGACAGCCAGCCGCAGCCGTCCCCCTCGCCCTCCCCCTCCGGTGCCGCCGGTCCCGGCTCGCTCCTGCTGGCCGGGGCACGCCTGACCGACGGCCGGACCGTGGACGTACGGCTGCACGGCGGACGCATCGAGGCGGTCGGCACGGCCGGCAGCCTGTCCCCGGCCCGAGCCTGCGGCCCGGGCGCGCGCGTGGACCTCGGCGGCTACCTGCTCCTGCCCGCCCCCGCCGACCCCCACGTCCACGGCGACACCGCGCTTACGGGCGAGACTCCGGGCCCCGTCTCCTGCGACCCGCCGGACGTCCAGCGGCGGGCCACCGAGGCCGCCCTGCTCCAGCTGGGGCACGGGGCGACGGCGCTGCGGGCGCACGTACGCGTGGGCGACGTTCCGGGGCTCGGCGCGCTGATCGGCGTACTGCGGGCCCGGCGCTCGCTGCGCGGGCTGACCGACCTGACCACGGTGGCGATGCCGAGGGTGCTGACCGGGGCGGCCGGCGCCGACGGGCTGGCGCTGCTGCGGGACGCGGTCAAGATGGGCGCGGACGCGGTGGGCGGCTGCCCGGACCTGGACCCCGATCCGACGGGGTACGTGGAGGCGGTCCTCGAGGTCGCCGCCGAGCACGGCTGCCCGGTCGACCTGCACACGGACGCCGCCGACCCCGCACGACTGGCCCGGCTGGCGGCGATGGCGGGCGGACTGCGCCCCGGGGTGACCCTGAGCCCCTGCGAGGGCCTCGCCCGGCTCCCCTCCGACGTGGCCGCCCGGGCGGCGGACCGCCTCGCCGCGGCCGGAGTGACCGTGGTGTGCCTCCCGCAGGGCACCTGCGGCGCCGTGGAAGGCCGCGACGGCACGGCCCCGGTACGGCTGCTGCGCGCGGCCGGCGTGCGGGTCACCGCCGGGAGCGGCGCCCTGCGGGACGTGTCGAACCCGGTCGGGCGCGGCGACCCCCTGGAGGCGGCGTACCTGCTGGCCTCGCGTCACGGGCTGCGTCCCGAGGACGCCTACGACGCGGTGAGCGCGGCGGCACGGACGGCCCTGGGGCTGCCCGAGGTACGGGTGGAGGCGGGCTTCCCGGCCGAACTCCTCGCGGTGCGCGGGGACCGGCTGGCGGGGGCACTGTCGCTGGCGTACAGCCGGATCGTGGTGCACCGGGGGCGCGTGGTCGCACGGACGAGCGCGGTACGGGAGTACGGCGACTCGGCGGCCGCGACCGACCTGGGGCTGCCGCGGCAGGGGCGTGGGGGACCTGGGAGGCGTTGACGCGCTGGGGGAGGGCGGCGCGGCACGCGGCCACCGGGACGCCCGGAAACAGCTGTCGGCGGCGCGCGCCGGGCGGCCGACGGGACTTGGTGCAAGTCGTGCGGCGCGGGCGGCCGTCGCGGCGTACGGTCGAAGACATGCGCATTGTCATCGCTGGTGGTCATGGTCAGATCGCGCTGCGGCTGGAGCGGTTGCTCGCCGCGCGCGGCGACGAGGTGGCGGGCATCATCCGCAAGGCCGAGCAGGCCGACGATCTGCGTGCGGCCGGCGCCGAACCGGTCGTCCTGGACCTGGAGTCGGCCTCCGCGGAGGAGGTCACGGAGCGACTGCGCGGCGCGGACGCCGCGGTCTTCGCCGCGGGCGCGGGCCCCGGGAGCGGGGCGGCCCGCAAGGACACGGTGGACAAGGCGGCGGCGGTCCTCTTCGCGGACGCGGCGGTCCGGGCGGGCGTACGGCGCTTCGTGGTCGTGTCCTCCATGGGCGCCGACCCGGAGCACCAGGGCGACGAGATCTTCGACGTCTACCTGCGTGCCAAGGGTGAGGCCGACGCGCACGTGCGATCCCTGGAGGCGCTGGACTGGACGATCCTGCGGCCCGGAATGCTGACGGACGACGCCGGCACCGGCCTGGTGCGCCTGGAAGCACACACCGGCCGAGGTCCCGTGCCGCGTGACGACGTGGCCGCCGTACTGGCGGAGCTGGTCGACACGCCGGCCACGGCGGGCCTGACACTTGAGCTGATCGCGGGTTCGGCGCCGGTGTCGGTGGCGGTGAAATCGGTGGCCGGGAACTGAGGAAGCGGCGCCGGCTCGGCGGGGGACGCTGGGGCCGCGCACATCGGTCAGAACAGGGGCAGTTGCCCGGGGAAGTCGGGGACGGCGTACCCGTCCAAGGACGGCTGCACCGCTCCCAGTCGCGCCGCCCGGCGCGACCCGGGGCAGGAGACGAGCTCGCCGCTCTCCCGCGCGCCGGGCGGGTCGTGACGCGCGTACCGCCCCGCGACCACGGCGATCTCGCGACGGCATTCGGGGCAGATTCTGCGGCGGGAGGACGGGACCATGAGCCCAGTCTGCCCGCAGCGCGCGAGCGGGTGCCGGCGTCGCGCCCCCTCACCGCCGAGCCTCAATCTCTCGCGCCCGCTCAGTGCCCGTCGCGGCCGACGGAACGCCCGTATGACGTTCGTGATCTTCGCCACGCCGCCGCGCCCGCCTGGCTCGGCGAGCGAAAGCTGTCCCACACATGCCCCGCGCCTGCCCCACGCACGCCCCAAACGCGTCATAGCGATCAGGTCGGGCTCATGAACGCCGAAAGGGTCTGTGATCAGCATTGCTGCTGTTCACAGACCCTTTCGGTCTTGTGGCGGCGCCAGGATTCGAACCTGGGAAGGCTGAGCCGGCAGATTTACAGTCTGCTCCCTTTGGCCGCTCGGGCACACCGCCGGGGTTCGCTGCCAGTCGAACCGCCTTGCGGCGGTGCTCCCCGGCAACGACGTAAACAATACCTGATGTGGAGGGGTGCTTCGCCACCCGATTGATCGCCGCCCGGGCGACGGCGGGTGGCTAGGCTTGTCCGAATGCGGCCGGGGGACCTCTGCGGAGCTCGGCGGCCGTAGCTGCATGCCGGTACGGAGCCGATACGCGGCCCGACACGCACCCAGATACAAGGAGCCACAGGACATGGCCGACTCCAGTTTCGACATCGTCTCGAAGGTCGAGCGGCAGGAGGTCGACAACGCCCTCAACCAGGCCGCCAAGGAGATCTCTCAGCGCTACGACTTCAAGGGCGTGGGCGCCTCGATCTCGTGGTCCGGGGAGAAGATCCTCATGGAGGCCAACTCGGAGGACCGGGTGAACGCCATCCTCGACGTCTTCCAGTCCAAGCTGATCAAGCGCGGCATCTCGCTGAAGGCTCTGGACGCGGGCGAGCCCCAGCTCTCCGGCAAGGAGTACAAGATCTTCGCGTCGATCGAGGAGGGCATCTCCCAGGACAACGCGAAGAAGGTGGCCAAGCTCATCCGGGACGAGGGCCCCAAGGGTGTGAAGGCCCAGGTGCAGGGCGACGAGCTGCGGGTCTCCTCCAAGAGCCGGGACGACCTGCAGACCGTGATCGCCCTGCTGAAGAACCAGGACTTCGACTTCGCGCTGCAGTTCGTCAACTACCGGTGAGCTGCTGAAGGGGCGTACCGGGAAGGGCGGGTGCCGACGGCGTGCCCGCCCTTCGTCTGCCCGCCCTTCGTCTGCCCGCCCTTTCGTCTGCCTGGGCTTTCGTCTGCCTGGGCTTTCGCCCCCCGCCCGCTCGGTCGGCGCCGGTCGCGTCAGTCGCGGGAGTTGCCGAACAGGAGCCGGTAGGCGATCAGCAGCACCAGGGAACCGCCGATCGCGGCCGCCCACGTGGCTCCGTCGTAGAAGTCCTTGCTGATCGGGTGATCCAGCCAGCGGGCCGATATCCAGCCGCCGGTGAACGCGCCCGCGATGCCGATGAGGGTGGTGCCGACGAGCCCGCCCGGGTCGCGGCCCGGGAGCAGGAACTTGGCGATGGCCCCGGCCAGCAGTCCCAGGATGATCCAGCTGATGACGGTCATGCCCCGCCCCCGCCCTTTCTCTTCGCGGCCGAGCCGTCCCACTGCTGTGGGCTGCTCGTTCCTCCGCGCGCGTTGCCGTTCTCTCGGTGTGAAGGACGTCGTGAAGCCGCCCGGTGGTTTCGGTGATCGTCGGTCATGGGTTCATCATGCGGGCCGCGACCGGCAGGCGTGCGGGCCTGTGGACAACTCCACGCCTGTGGAGAACCGCGGGCTCCTACCAACCGGTCCGCTGGGTGCCGGCGGTGGCCGTGAACGGCTGGTCCGTCCGTACGATCTCGCGTCCCATGGGGAGCAGCGAGACCGGGATCAGCTTGAAGTTGGCGATGCCCAGCGGGATACCGATGATCGTGACGCACAGCGCGATGCCGGTGACGATGTGGCCGATGGCGAGCCACCAGCCGGCGAGGATCAGCCACAGGACGTTGCCGATGCAGGAGGGGGCGCCCGCGTCCCGTCGCTCGACCGCCGCGTACCCGAAGGGCCACAGTGCGTATACGCCGATGCGGAACGCGGCTATGCCGAACGGGATGCCGATGATCGTGATGCAGAGCAGCGCGCCCGCGACGACGTAGCCGAGGAACAGCCAGAAGCCGCTGAGCACGAGCCAAATGACGTTCAGGATGGTCTTCACTGCTGACGACCTGCCATCTTTTCGAGTCGGGCGATTCGCTCCGCCATCGGCGGATGGGTGGAGAACATCTTCGAGAGGCCCTGTCCGGGGCGGAACGGGTTCGCGATCATCATGTGGCTCGCCGTCTCGATCCGGGGCTCCGGGGGCAGCGGGAGCTGTTTGGTGCCGTGCTCCAGCTTGCGCAGGGCTCCGGCGAGGGCGATCGGGTCTCCGGTGAGCTGGGCTCCGGACGCGTCCGCCTCGTACTCCCGGGAACGGCTGATCGCCAGCTGGATGACGGTGGCGGCGAGCGGACCGAGGAGCATGATGAGGAGCATGCCCAGCAAACCGGGTCCGTCATCGTCGTTGGACCGGCCGATCGGGATGAGCCAGGCGAAGTTGACCAGGAACATGATCACCGAGGCGAGGGCTCCGGCGACGGATGAGATCAGGATGTCGCGGTTGTAGACGTGGCTGAGTTCGTGGCCGATGACGCCGCGCAGCTCGCGCTCGTCGAGCAGACGCAGGATGCCCTCGGTGCAGCACACGGCCGCGTTGCGCGGGTTGCGGCCGGTCGCGAAGGCGTTCGGCGCCTCCGTCGGTGAGATGTACAGGCGGGGCATGGGCTGGCGGGCCTGGGTGGAGAGCTCCCGCACCATGCGGTACAGCGCCGGGGCCTCGAACTCGCTGACCGGGCGGGCGCGCATCGCGCGCAGGGCGAGCTTGTCGCTGTTCCAGTACGCGTACGCGTTCGTGCCGAGCGCGACGAGGACGGCGACGACGAGCCCCGCTCGGCCGAAGAAACTGCCGATGACGATGATGAGCGCGGACAGTCCCCCGAGGAGTACTGCGGTCCTGAGCCCGTTGTGCCGGCGGTGCACGGTACGCCCTCCAAGTGGTGCAGCAGGGGAACCCTTTGCTTGCTGGTGTCGCTCGCTGTGGTTGCTTCCTGGTCTCCGAAGCCACCGGTGCCGTGGCATCACGTCCAGTGGACCCTTCCGTACTGGTCAACGCCAGGCGAGGGCGGCCAGTTCCCCGGCGTCCGCGGGGGCGCGCGTGGTCCGTACGGGTGACGGCGTGGTGCGCGGCACGCGCGCGTGGGGGCCGGGTGCCCGCCCGCGCGGGTGCCGGGCGTGGTCCCGCTCGCGTGCGCTACTGCCCCTCCCGCCGGGTCGGGGCGGGAGGCGGCCGCTGCTCAGAAGAGGCCGGTGCCGACGAAGCGCAGGATCAGCTGGGGGGCGCCCGAGAGGGCGACGGCGAGGACGGCGGTCACGGTGATCGCGGCCGTGAGGGGCGCCGGAACGCGGTGTCCGGCGGTCGCCTCCTCGGGAGCCCGGAACAGCAGAGCCGTCCACTGGAGGTAGTAGAACAGCGCGATGGCGACGTTGACCGCCATGACGACGGCCAGCCAGCCGAGCCCGGCGTCCACGGCCGCGGAGAACACCGTGACCTTGGCGAAGAGGCCGATGACGCCGGGCGGCAGGCCGGCCAGGCAGAGCAGGAAGAAGGCCAGGAGCAGGGCGGTGAGCGGGTTGGAGGCGTACAGGCCGCGGTAGTCGGCGACGCGGTTCAGGGACCTCGTACGGCCCACGAGGGCGGCCACCGCGAAAGCTCCGAGGTTCACCGCGGCGTACATGAGGGCGTAGGCGACCGTGGAGCCGATCGAGCGTTCCGGGTGGTCGGAGTACGCGGCGGCGGCGATCGGCACCAGCAGGTAGCCGGCCTGCCCGACGGAAGACCAGGCGAGCAGGCGTACCGCGCTGTACGCGCGCGTGGCCTGCTGGCGCAGGGCGCCGACGTTGCCGACGGTCATGGTGAGCGCTGCCAGGGCGGCAAGGGCCGGTCCCCAGACGTCGGCGTAGGACGGGAGGGCGACGACCGTGACGAGGATCAGGCCGGTGAAGCCGACCGCCTTGCCGATCACGGACAGGTAGGCGGCGATCGGCAGGGGTGCGCCCACATAGGTGTCGGGCACCCAGAAGTGGAAGGGTACGGCGGCCGTCTTGAAGGCGAAGCCGACGAGGGTGAGGACGACGCCGGTCTGGGCGAGCGTGGTGAGCTGTCCGTCCACGTCCTGGATGCGTTCGGCCACCTGGGTGAGGTAGAGGGTGCCGGTGGAGGCGTACACGAAGCTGATGCCCATGAGGCTGACCGCGGTCGCGGTGACCGAGGACAGGAAGAACTTCAGGGCCGCTTCGGAGGACCGGCGGTCACCCTGGCGCAGGCCCACGAGTGCGAAGGCGGGGAGGGAGGCGACCTCCAGGGCGACGATCAGCGTGGCGAGGTCGCGGGAGGCGGGCAGGAGCGCGGCGCCGGCCGCGGAGGAGAGCAGCAGGAACCAGTACTCGCCCTCGGGGAGTCCGCGGTCGGCGTCCTTCACGGCGGTGACCGAGAGCAGGGCGGTCACCAGGGCGCCGCCGAGGACCAGGAACTGGATGGCGAGGGTGAAGGTGTCCGCGGTGTAGCTGCACACGTCGGCGTCGCCGGTCAGGCAGAACGTCGAGCGGTCGTCGTTCACCAGGGGCAGCAGCATGAGCGCGGCGGCGGCGAGTCCGGCGACCGAGATCCAGCCGAGCAGGGACTTGCGGGCGTCCTTGACGAACAGGTCGGTGACGAGGACGGCGAGTCCGACGACCGCCGTGATGGTGGGCGGCGCGATGGCGAGCCAGTCGACGGACTGGACGAGGTTCTGGGCCAGGGACTGCGGCAGGGCCTCGGCGAGGGGCTGGGCCGGGGTGCTCATCGGGTGCCTCCTGAGAGGAGCTGCTGCACGGCCGGGTCGGTCAGCCCGAGGAGGGTCCTGGGCCACAGTCCGGCGACGACGGTGAGGGCGACGAGCGGCGTCCAGGCGGCGAACTCGTAGGTGCGTACGTCGGTGAGCTTCGGGGCCTCGCGCGGTACGGCGCCCATGCAGACTCGGCGGACCACGATCAGCATGTAGGCGGCGGTCAGCAGCGTGCCGAACGCGGCGATCGCCATGAAGGTGAGGAAGGCGGGGCGGCTGAGGTCCTCGTGGGGGTCGAAGGCGCCGAACAGGGCCAGCATCTCGCCCCAGAAGCCGGCCAGGCCCGGCAGGCCGAGCGAGGCGACGGCGGCGAAGGCGAGGAGGCCGCCGAGGCGGGGCGCCTTGCCGTACAGGGCGGCTCCGGTCTCCTCGGCCAGGGTGTCGAGGTCGGTGGTGCCGGTGCGGTCCTTGAGGGCGCCGACGACGAAGAAGAGCAGGCCGGTGATGAGGCCGTGGGCGATGTTGGCGAACAGGGCGCCGTTCACGCCGGTCGGGGTCATGGTGGCGATGCCGAGCAGGACGAAGCCCATGTGGCCGACGGAGGAGTAGGCGATGAGGCGCTTGAGGTCGCCCTTCGCGCCCCGCTTGGCGAGGGCCAGGCAGGCGAGGGAGCCGTAGATGATGCCGACGACGGCGAGGGCGGCGAGGTAGGGCGCGAAGGTGTGGAAGCCCTCCGGCGCGACGGGGAGGAGGATACGCACGAACCCGTACGTGCCCATCTTCAGCAGGACACCGGCCAGCAGGACCGATCCGACGGTCGGGGCGGCGGTGTGGGCGTCGGGCAGCCAGCTGTGCAGGGGCCACATCGGGGTCTTGACCGCGAGGCCGATCCCGATCGCCAGAACGGCGATGACCTGCACGGACGTGGTCAGCGACCGGCCATTGTCAGTGGCGAGTGCCACCATGTCGAATGTGCCCGCGTTGAGTCCGACCAAGAGCAGGCCGAGCAGCATGACTACGGAGCCGAGGAGGGTGTAGAGGATGAATTTCCAGGCCGCCCCGGCCCGTCCCTCCCCGCCCCAGCGGGCGATGAGGAAGTACATCGGGACGAGGACCATCTCGAAGGCGAGGAAGAACAGGACCAGGTCGAGTACGGCGAAGGTCGCGAGGGTGCCGGACTCGAGGACGAGCAGCAGCGCGACGAACGCCTTCGGGCTCGGGCCCGAAGGCATCTTGAAGTACGAGTAGAGCGCGCAGAGGAAGGTCAGCAGCGCGGTCAGGACCAGCAGGGGGAGGGAGATGCCGTCGATGCCGAGGTGGATGCGCACGTCGAGTGCGGGGATCCAGCTGATGTCGGTGCTGGCCTGCATCTTCGACGGTTGGTCGTGGTCGAAGCCGAGCACGAGGGCGATCGCGGCGACGAGGACGGCACCGGTGACGGTGACGCCGTGCCGCAGGACAGCCTGGTCGGGTGAGTTCCCCTTCAGCCCGGGAGGGGCGGGCAGGAGAGCGGCGGCGGCACCGATGAGCGGGCCGACGACGACCAACGCCAGAAGGAACTGCATCACGGACTCGTTGATATCGATCACGCCTGCTCACGCTCCCGTGGCGAAGAGGACGGCGGCGACCGCGAGGACGACGGTGCCGGCGAGCAGCGCGCTCACATAGGTCTGCACATTGCCGGTCTGGGCCCGGCGTACGGCGGTTCCCAGGACGCGCGGCAGGGCGCCCGCCCCACGTACGTAGGTGTCGACGACCTCCCGGTCGAGGAACCGCACGAGACTCGCGCCGGCCTGGACCGGGCGGACGAAGAGGGTCGTGTACACCGCGTCCAGGTGGAAGCCGACGGCCGCGTGCCGGTGCAGCGGGCCCAGCAGGAGCCGTCCGGGGTCGGACGGGTCGGGGGCGTGGGCGATGTCTCCGTAGGCCGGCTTGTGGCTGGCGATGGCCTCGGCCTCCACGAGCGCGGCGTCGCCCTCCGGATGGGCCGCGACCGCACCGAGCGGCGGGCGGGCCGCAAGGGCCGTGGTGTGGCGCCAGGCCGCGTAGGTGACGATGCCGCCGACCAGGGCCACGCCCGTACCGAGCACGGAGGTGGTGAGGGTCGGGGTGAGGTCGTGGCCGTCGAACCACTCGGGCAGGGGGCGGAAGGCGAGCCCGCCGAGGGCGAGTGACGGGATCGCTAGGACCCAGAGCACGGCGTTCATGGCCACGGGCTGCCGACCGTGGTCGGGGGCTTCGGCGCCCTGTCCGCGGAAGGCCAGGAGCCACAGGCGCACCGCGTAGGCGGCGGTGAGCAGGGCCGTGACCAGGCCGGCGAGGAGGACGGTCCAGCCCGCGGCGCCGGACGCGTGCCCGGTGTTGCCGGTGGCGGTGTGCTCGGCGACGACGAGGACGGCCTCCTTGGAGAAGAAGCCGCTGAAGGGCGGGATCGCGGCCAGGGCGAGCAGCGCCACGGTCATCGTCCAGTAGGCGTCCGGGACGCGGTCGCGCAGGCCCCGCATGCGGGACATGGCGGCCAGCGAGTTGGTGCCGGCGGCGTGGATGATCACGCCGGCGGCGAGGAACAGCAGCGCCTTGAAGGCGCCGTGGGTGAGGAGGTGGAAGACGGCGGCACCGCGGTCGCCGACGGCGAGGGCGCCGGTCATGTAGCCGAGTTGTCCGATGGTCGAGTAGGCGAGGACGCGCTTGATGTCGTCCTGGGCGAGCGCGGCGAGCGCCGAGCCGACCATCGTGACGGCGGCCATGACTGCGAGGACGACCATCGCGGCGTGCGAGGCCTGGAACAGCGGAAGGAGCCGGGCGACGAAGTAGACACCGGCGGCGACCATGGTCGCGGCGTGGATGAGCGCGGAGACGGGCGTCGGGCCCGCCATCGCGTCGGGAAGCCAGGTGTGCAGCGGGAACTGCGCCGACTTGCCCGCCACACCGGCCAGGAGCAGCAGCGCGATCAGCGTCGGGTGGTCGAGGGAGCCGCTCGCGACCGCACCGAGGATCTTGGTGATGCGGAAGGAGCCGGCCTCGGTGGCCAGCGCCAGCAGGCCGATCAGGAAGGGGACGTCACCGAGCTTGGTCACCAGGAAGGCCTTGAGGGAGGCGGCACGGGCCTCCGGGGTCTCCCAGTAGTGGCCGACCAGGAAGTACGAGCAGATGCCCATGATCTCCCAGCCGACCAGCAGCACCATCAGGTCGCCGGAGTAGACGACGAGGAACATGGCGGAGGTGAACAGGGAGACGAGAGCGGCGTACGAGGGGTAGCGCGGGTCGTCGCGCAGGTAGCCCGTCGAGTAGATCTGCACGCAGGTGGCGACGCAGCCGACCAGGACGGCTACGAGGGCGGCGAAGCCGTCGATGTGCAGGGCGAGTTCGACGGGGACGGAACCGGTGGGGGTCAGTTCCGTGACGGCGCCGACGGCACGGCCGCCGCCCTGGCGGGCCGCGACGACCACGGCGAGGACGAGGGCCGCCAGCGTCGGCAGGACGGCGAGCGGGCGGACGAAGCCCGGCGCCGAGCGGCCCAGGAGGAGACCGGCGGCTGCCCCGAGGAAGGGGAGGACTGGAACGAGTGCGGCGAGGGTCGTCGTGGTCACGCGGTGGCCTCAGCCTTCTCGGTGCCCGGCCCGGTCGCGGCGGCGCCGGTGCCGGGGCCCGCGCCGTGGGAGTCCTTGCCATCGGGGCCGTCGCCGTCGGGGCCGTAGCCGTCGGGTCCCTCGGCGGTGTCGCGGAGTTTGTCGATGTCCGAGGTGCCGCGGTTGCGGTGGACGGCGAGCACGATCGCCAGGCCGATGCCGATCTCGGCGGCCGCGATGGCGATGGTGAACAGGGTCAGGGCCTGGCCGGAGTGCAGGGTCTCCTCGGCTGCCTTGCTGAGCCAGACGTCGAAGGCGACCAGATTGAGGTTGACGGCGTTGAGCATCAGCTCGACCGACATCAGGACCAGGATCGCGTTGCGGCGGGCGAGGACGCCGTACAGGCCCGTGCAGAACAGGAGGACGGAGAGGACGGCGGGATAGGCGAGGTGCATCAGCGGTCACCGCCCTTGTCGGCGCTGTTCGGGGCGGCCGGGCGGCCGGCTTCTGCCGCGCGGTCCGTCTTCGCCCTGCGGGACAGGACGATGGCGCCGACGAGGGCGGCGAGGAGGAGGACCGAGAGGGCTTCGAAGGGAAGGACCCAGTTCTGGAACAGGCTCGCTCCGGTGACGGCGGTGGAGCCGGCGGCCGGACCGTCCAGGTCGATCCAGGTGGTGCGGAAGGCGTCGACGACGACCCAGACCAGGGCCGCGGCGGCGGCCACGGCCACCGTGAGGGCGGCCCAGCGGTTGCCGGAGTCGGCGTCCGCGGAACGGCCGATGGGGGCCCTGGTGAGCATCAGGCCGAACAGGATGAGGACGACGACGGCACCGACGTAGATGAGGACCTGCACCCAGGCGATGAACTCGGCGGTGAGGAGGAGGTACTCGACGGCAAGGCCCCCGAGGGCCACCACCAGCCACAGGGCGGCGTGGACCAGCTGCCGGGTGGTGACGGTGACGACGGCGGCGCCGAAGGTGACCAGGCCGACGAGGAGGAAGGCGATCTCGACGCCGGTCGGGGAGAGGAAGCCTTGCGATTCGGCGGCCACGGTCGTGGAGTCCGCGGCGAGGTGACCGAAGGTCACTGCGAGGGTCATTCCCGGCCCTCCTGTTCGGGGCCGGTCGCATCCGGTCCGGTCGCCTCCGGTCCGGTCGCCTCCGGTCCGGTCGCCTCCTGCTGGGCGGCCAGCTTGTCGGCGGTCTTGCGGGCGGCGGCGAGTTCCTTCGGTTCCTCCGCGCCGGGGTCGAGGGCGGGCGGGGCCGGCACCGTCCACATCCACTCGCGGAGCTTGTCGCGCTCGTGGGTGAGGTCACGGATGTCGGTCTCGGAGTACTCGAACTCCGGAGACCAGAACAGGGCGTCGAAAGGACAGACCTCGATGCAGATACCGCAGTACATGCAGAGCGAGAAGTCGATGGCGAAGCGGTCGAGGACGTTGCGGCTGCGGTCGCGCCCGCCGGGGGTCGCCGCCGGGACCGTCTCCTTGTGGGAGTCGATGTAGATGCACCAGTCCGGGCACTCGCGGGCGCACAGCATGCACACCGTGCAGTTCTCCTCGAACAGGCCGATCACGCCGCGCGTGCGGGGCGGGAGGTCGGGCTGGACGTCCGGGTACTGCTCGGTGACGGTCTTCTTCGTCATCGTGCGGAGGGTGACGGCCAGGCCCTTGGCCAGACCCGAGCCGGGGATGGGGGGCATGGTTACTGGATCACCACCTTGACGATGCCGGTGAGGGCGATCTGGGCGAGGGAAAGAGGGACGAGGAGAGTCCAGGAGAGCTTCTGGAGCTGGTCCTCGCGCAGGCGCGGGTAGGTCACGCGCAGCCAGATCACCACGAAGGCGAGGACGGCGGTCTTCAGCAGCGTCCACACCCAGCCGAGACCGTCGGCGCCCCAGGGGCCGTGCCAGCCACCCAGGAACAGGACGGTCGTCAGGCCGCACAGGACGACGATCCCGGCGTACTCGGCGAGGAGGAACAGCGCGAAGCGCAGGCCGGTGTACTCGGTGTAGGCACCGAAGATGATCTCCGAGTCGGCCACCGGCATGTCGAACGGGGGGCGCTGCAACTCGGCCAGACCGGCTACGAAGAAGACGATCGCGCCCACGATCTGCCAGGGCAGCCACCACCACTCGAAGGCGTCGAGGATGCCGACGAGCGAGACGGTGCCGGCCGCCATGGCCACCGAGGCCGCGGTCAGCAGCATCGGGAGCTCATAGGCGAGGAGTTGGGCGGCGGTGCGCAGACCGCCGAGGAGGGAGAACTTGTTGGCGGAGGACCAGCCCGCCATGAGGGAGCCGAGGACGCCCACGCCCATGACGGCGAGCACGAAGAAGATGCCCGCGTCGACGACCTGGCCGACCGCGCCCTCTCCGGGGCCGACCGGGATGGCCAGGAGGACCAGAAGGTACGGCAGGAGGGCCACGGCGGGGGCGAGTTGGAAGATGCGGCGGTCCGCGTCGGCCGGGACCACGTCCTCCTTCTGCGCGAACTTCACGCCGTCGGCGACGAGCTGCGCCCAGCCGTGGAATCCGCCGGCGTACATCGGGCCGAGACGGCCCTGCATGTGGGCCATGACCTTGTGCTCGGTCTGGCCGATGATCAGGGGCAGGGCGAGGAAGACGACGAAGACGATCAGGAGGCGCAGGGTGACGTCGAGCGCGTCGTTCACTGCGAGCCTCCTGGGGGGTTCGGGCGGGTCGAGCGGGGTGGGTTCGGGTCCGAGGACTGGTCCCGATCCGGAATCGGGTTCGAGGACTGGTCCCGGTCCGGGTTCTCGTTCTCGTTCTCGTTCGAGGTGCTCGGCCCGTTCGAGGTGCTCGGCCCGTCCGAGGTGCTCGGCCCGTCCGAGGTGCTCGGCCCGTCCGAGGTGCTCGGCCCGTCCGAGGTGCTCGGCCCGTCCGAGGTGCTCGGCCCGTCCGAGGTGCTCGGCCCGTCCGAGGTCGTGTCCGGCTGGCGTTCCGTGCCGGCGTCCGGCTCGGGCTCGGACTCGGACTCAGCGTCGTCGAAGGCGGGGCGGGCGTGGTGCCACGGGGCGTCCGTACTGCGCGGTGTGGCGGGGGCCGACGGCTTCGGAGCCGTTGCCTCGGGCACCGGGGACGTGCCCGTGTCATCACCGGCGCCAGGGCTGGGCGCCTGCGCGTCCGGGGCAGTCTTTGCCGGACGGGCGTCGGAGGCGGCTCGCTGCGACGCGGAGCCCTCACCGGCGGTGCGTGCGCGGCGCGGCCGGGCGGTCGGCCCGGAAACCGCCTGCCCGGTCTCCGCGCTCGCGTCCGTCTCGGTGATGGGCCCGGTTTCCGGCGCGCCCGTCCGCTGGGACGCGGAACCCCCGCTCGCGCTGCGTGCACGCCGGGGCGCCGGGGCACCCTGACTGGCGGAGCCTTCCGCCGCCGTACGGGAACGGCGGACCGGGCGTTCCCCCTCGGCGCGGGCCGGGCGTTCCCCCGCCGCGCGTCCGGCTCCCCGTGCCGGGCGGGCCGGAGCGGGAGGCAGCTGGCCCTTGAGCGGGCCCCACTCGTTGGGGTCGGGGACGCCGGGCGGCAGCATCTGCCGGCGGCGCGGACCGCCGTGGTCGGACTCGCCGGGCTCCTTGGCCCCCGGCCAGGCCTTGGCGACACGGGCGGCGAGGACGAAGTCCTTCCGCAGCGGGTGGCCCTCGAAGCCCTCCGGCAGGAGCAGGTGGTCCAGCGCGGGATGGTCCTGGAAGGCGACGCCGAACATTTCGTGGGTCTCACGTTCGTGCCAGGCCGCGCCCGCGTAGACCGCGATGGCACTGGGCAGGACCGGGGACTCGTGCGGGACCGTCGTGCGCAGCAGCAGCCGGCGTACGGGTCCCAGCGCCACGACGTGCGCCGCGACGCGGAAGCCCGTGCCCGGTTCGTCGACCGCGCTCAGCCAGTCGAAGTAGGTGCAGCCCAGCCGGTCCCGCGCGGTCTCGAGGGCAGAGATCCAGGACGCCGGCGGCACGTCCACGGTCAGGACGTCGTACGACTCGTCGGCGGCGGCCTGCGGACCGAAGAGTTCCGCGGTATCGGCGGGGAGCCAGCCGGCGGCGGTCATCGGCCCTCCCCCGGGTCCGCAGCCCGGTTCGCAGCCGTGCCCGCGTCGCGGTCCACGGCGGCACCCGGCGCCGGCGGCCGGACCAGGCCGCTCCGCAGCGCCGCCGTCGACGGCCGGTGCGATGTGGCGTACCGCTCCCCCAGCGACTCCCGCGCGATCTTCTCCTGCAGTTTGAGGATGCCCTGGAGGAGGGCCTCGGGGCGGGGCGGGCACCCGGGGACGTAGACGTCGACGGGGATGATCTGGTCGACGCCCTTCGTCACGGAGTAGGAGTCCCAGTAGGGGCCGCCGCAGTTGGAGCAGGCGCCGAAGGAGATGACGTACTTCGGCTCGGGCATCTGCTCGTACAGGCGCTTGACGGCCGGCGCCATCTTGTCGGTCACCGTGCCGGACACCACCATCAGGTCGGCCTGACGGGGGCCCGGCGCGAAGGGGATGACGCCGAGCCGGATGAAGTCGTGGCGGGCCATCGACGCGGCGATGAACTCGATGGCGCAGCAGGCGAGGCCGAAGTTGAAGACCCACAGGGAGTACCTGCGGCCCCAGTTCAGGACGACCTTCATGGGTTCGGGAGCGAGGCGTGCGAGCGCACCGAGCCGCTTGGGCTCGGGGAGCAGCACGGGTTCGGCGGGGTTCACGTCCACGACAGGACGCCCTTCTTGTATGCGTAGAGCAGGCCCACGGCGAGGAAGCCGAGGAAGATGAACATCTCCACGAGGGTCGTCGCTCCATAACCAGGATCGGCGAAGACCGTCGCCCAGGGGAAGAGGAAGATCGAGTCGACCGCGAAGATGACATAGAGGAACGCGTAGACGTAGTAGCGAACCTGGGTGTGGGCCCAGCCCTCGCCGACGGGGTCGACACCGCACTCGTACGTCAGCAGCTTCTCGGGCGTCGGGACCACGGGCCGCAGCAGGCGCCCGGCCCCGAAGGCGACGGCGACGAAGAGCACGCCGACGACGGCGAGCAGTCCGACGACCGAGTAGGACTGGAAATAGTCGGCCGCAAGGCCGACGGTCGGTTCCGGCACGTCCGTCCCTCGCTCCCCGCGCTCCCTGTCCCGAACGCTGCTGATCGACGATCTGTACGCACGGGAGTCTAGGGCCTGATAAAGAGACGGTAAGCAGCCCGTCACACCTTGGGACAGGGAGGCGGGCTCCGGAAGGCGGGCCCACGGGGGCGGGCTCCGAAAGGCGGGCCCCCGGGGGGTGGGGTTTTCCTCAGTGCGTCCTGGCGGTACACCTCATGGCGCGGCGTCGCGCGGCACGGCACGCTGACTCGTATGACCGAACGCCTCTCGACACCGACGCCTCGCGGGAACACCGGCGCAGCGCCCGGCGACCGCCCGCCGCCGGCCCGTTTCGCCTACGACCGGCACACCTGGATGGAGATCGCCCACCTGCTGGCGAACCTCCCGGCGTCGCTGCTCGGATTCGTGTACGTGGTGACGATGCTGTGCACCGGCGTCGGGCTGACGGTCACGGTGATCGGGTTCCCGTTGCTGGCCGCGGGGCTGATGGGTGCACGGCAGTTGGGCAAGCTGGAGCGTGCCCGGGCCCGGGTACTGCTCGGTGTGCGGGTGGACGAGCCGAGCCGGCTTCCGTTGCGCGGTGGGGGCGGATTCTTCCCCCAGCTGTGGATGGCGCTGAAGGATCCCGTGGGCTGGCGCACCGTGCTGTACGACTTCATACGGCTCCCCTGGGGCATCCTGACCTTCGTCGTCACGCTGACGTCGCTGTTCGTGCTGTGGCCGGTGCTGCCGTTCATCGCGCGGGGCCTGGCCAACGCGGACCGGGCGATGGTGCGGGCGCTGCTCTCCCCCTCCGACGAGCTGGAGCGGCGGATCGCCGAGCTGGAGTCGGACCGGGGCATCGTGGTCGACACGGCCGCGGCCGACCTGCGGCGCATCGAGCGCGACCTGCACGACGGAGCCCAGGCCCGTCTGGTCAACCTGGCCATGGGGCTGGGTCTGGCGAAGGAGAAGCTGCTGGAGGACCCCGACGCGGCGGCGGCCATGGTCGACGAGGCGCACGGCGAGGTGAAGCTGGCCCTGCAGGAGCTGCGGGACCTGGCCCGCGGCATCCACCCCGCGGTCCTGACCGACCGCGGCCTGGACGCGGCACTCTCCTCGGTCGCCTCACGCTGCACCGTGCCGGTCAAGGTGACCGTCGACCTCATGGAGCGCCCGGCCGCGGCCATCGAGGGCATCGCCTACTTCACCGTCTCGGAGCTGCTGCAGAACGTCAGCAAGCACAGCCGGGCGAGAACCGCCGCCGTGGAGGTGTGGCGGTCCTCCGACCGGCTGCTCATACAGGTGAGCGACGACGGCCGCGGGGGTGCCCGCCTCGACGGCGGTACGGGGATGAAGGGGCTGGCCGACCGGCTGAGCGCCGTCGACGGCCTCTTCGTCGTCGACTCGCCGGAGGGCGGCCCGACGACGGTGACCGCTGAGCTGCCGTGGCGCGACCGCACCGGCGACGACGCCACCGCGCGCGCTTCGGGCGCTTCGCGCGGGCGCTGAAAGAGCACGCCGCACGGGCCGGCATCCGCCCCGGGGTGGGGAAAACCCCCCTCTCGAGACGCCGACGGGCTCCATGGCCCGTGGGCGGGCGGTCGATCAGGGTGGAGTTACGACAGCACAGCCATAGGACGAGGAGAAGGACGGCACCGATGGCCACGGATTACGGACACAGTTACGGGTTCGGGAGCGGGTCCGGGCTTCCCGAGGGCACCGCCGCGCGACGCCGCCGGTTGCCGGCGGGGCTGCGCGCGCCGTTCGAGGCACGCAGCTGGCGGGAGTTCGGTTATGTGCTGTTGAGCCTGCCGATCGGCATCCTGCTCTTCACCTACGCCGTCACGATGGTGTCCCTGGGAGCGGGGCTGCTGGTGACGTTCCTGGGCGTGCCGGTGCTGGCGGCGGCGCTGGCCGGCTGCCGGGGCTTCGGTGCGATGGAGCGGGCACGGGCCCGGATACTGCTGGGGCTGCGCGTGTCCGACCCGGAGCCGCTGCGGATGAAGAAGCAGGGCGCGATGGGCTGGATGGGTGCCGTCCTGAAGAGCGGCGTGTCCTGGCGGAGCCTGCTTTACGCGGTGCTGCAGTTCCCGTGGTCGGTGTTCTCCTTCGTCGTCGCCGTGAACGTCTGGGCGTTCGGGTGGGCGATGCTCACGTACCCGCTGTGGTTCTGGGTGTTCCCGATGTACGCCGGCCAGGACGGGCTCCAGCTCTACGGTGACGAGACGCACCGGGTCTACCTGGACAACCCGTTCGAGATCACCATGACCGCGCTGGTCGGTCTGCTGTTCACGCTGGCGACGCCGTGGATCGTCCGGGCGTTGACGACGGTGGACCGGGTGATGGTGTACGGCCTGCTCGGGCCGTCGCGGCTGGCCACCCGGGTGGTGGAGCTGGAGTCGGACCGCGGGGTCGTGGTCGACACCGCCGCGGCCGACCTGCGGCGCATCGAGCGTGACCTGCATGACGGGGCCCAGGCCCGCCTGGTCAACCTGGCCATGGATCTCGGGCTGGCCAAGGAGAAGCTGAAGGAGGACCCGCGAGCGGCGGCGGCCATGGTCGACGAGGCGCACGGCGAGGTGAAGACGGCCCTCCAGGAGCTGCGGGACCTGGCCCGCGGCATCCACCCCGCGGTCCTGACCGACCGCGGCCTGGACGCGGCACTCTCCTCGGTCGCCTCACGCTGCACCGTGCCGGTCAAGGTGGAGGTCGACCTGACGGAGCGGCCGGCGTCGGCGATCGAGGGCATCGCCTACTTCACCGTCTCGGAGCTGCTGCAGAACGTCAGCAAGCACGCGCGGGCCACGGCGGCCTTCGTGGAGGTCTGGCGCGTGGAGAACCGGCTGATGCTCCAGGTCGTGGACAACGGTGTGGGCGGAGCCGAGGTGTCGGCCGGTTCGGGGCTGGCAGGCCTGGCGGAACGGCTCGACGCCGTGGACGGAATCCTCGTGGTGGACTCGCCGGAAGGCGGCCCGACGCGGGTGACCGCGGAACTGCCGTGGCGGAGCGAGCCGGTGGCCGCCCACTGAGCCACCTGGTCCCCGCCTCCTCCGTCGGCGCCGCGCGTGCTGGACGGAGGCGGTGGGGCATGCAGGTACCGGACTCGTCCCGGCAGGGCCGGCCCTCGCCGGGCCAGACCCGGCGCGCCATACCGTGTCGTGCCATGCCATGCCGTGCCACGCCTCACCGGACCGAGATCCGGTCGGCGTGGCAACCGGACCTCGACCGGCGCGCCCGGTCAGGACCACGACGGGTGGGTCCGGCCCGGATCACGACGGGTGGGCCCGGTCAGGCCCCAGACCGGCGTCACCGAGCCGGCCCCCGGCCAAGGTGGCCGGTAATCGGTCGCCGCGCAGCCGGACCCGGCCGGAACCCTCTGCTTCGCGCTCTCTTCCCGTTGCCCGGGCGCATTCGGTCTCCGATGCTGGAATGCTGGTCCTGTCAACGGACGGGCTCGTGGACGCGGCGTGGGCCGCGCGGGCCGTGCGGTGGACGGGCGTGGGGGGCCGAGGATCGTGGAGGACAGGGTGCGGGTGGTCATCGCCGAGGATTCAGTGCTGCTCCGAGAGGGGCTGACCCGGTTGCTGACCGACCGGGGGCACGAGGTCGTGGCCGGTGTCGGCGACGGCGACGCGTTGATCAAGACCATCACGGAGCTGGACGCGCAGGGCGAGCTGCCGGACGTCGTGGTGGCGGACGTACGGATGCCGCCGACGCACACCGACGAGGGTGTGCGCGCCTCGGTCCAGCTGCGCAAAGCTCATCCCGGTCTCGGCGTACTGGTGCTGTCCCAGTACGTGGAGGAGCGGTACGCGACGGAGCTGCTGGCCGGTTCCAGCCGGGGCGTCGGGTATCTGCTCAAGGACCGGGTGGCCGAGGTGCGGGAGTTCGTGGACGCGGTGGTGCGGGTGGCCGGGGGCGGGACGGCCCTGGATCCCGAGGTGGTCGCCCAGTTGCTCGGGCGCAGCCGCAAGCAGGACGTGCTCGCGGGGCTCACCCCGCGGGAGCGGGAGGTCCTGGGGCTCATGGCCGAGGGCCGGACGAACTCGGCGATCGCCAGGCAGTTGGTGGTGAGCGACGGGGCCGTGGAGAAGCACGTCAGCAACATCTTCCTGAAGCTGGGGCTGTCCCCCAGCGACGGTGATCACCGGCGGGTGCTGGCCGTCCTCACCTATCTCAATTCCTGACACGGCAGCCCACCTGCTGGAATCGCCGGCCGGACCGGACGGCTCAGCCGTTCGCCGGCCGCTCATCCGAACGAATGGGAAACCGGAGCACGGGCCGTAGGCGTCCTCACAGGCGCCGGGGGGCGCGGAAACTGTGGGTCTACGGGGCGGCCGACCATCTCGGGGTCGTGTCCATCATGCGAATGTCCACCGATAGCCAACCCCTGCGGACGTAGGGTTGATCCCGGGATGGTCGGTGGGAGACCACTCCCCGGACAGCCGCCTCTAGGGAGGTCCAGTCAGTGACCAGCCAGGTCAGCAGCCCAGCGGAGCAGGCCGACGGAACCGTCGTAGGAGAGCAGCGCAAACCGGCCGGGGCGAAGGACGTCCGCCGGCTGAACCGGGTGATCATCCGGTTCGCGGGGGACTCGGGTGACGGTATGCAGCTCACCGGTGACCGTTTCACCTCGGAGACCGCGTCGTTCGGGAACGATCTGTCGACGCTGCCGAACTTCCCGGCGGAGATCCGGGCGCCGGCCGGGACACTGCCGGGTGTCTCGTCGTTCCAGCTGCACTTCGCCGACCACGACATCCTCACCCCCGGCGACGCCCCGAACGTGCTGGTGGCGATGAATCCGGCGGCGCTGAAGGCGAACATCGGCGACATGCCGCGCGGTGCGGAGATCATCGTCAACACGGACGAGTTCACCAAGCGGGCGATGCAGAAGGTCGGCTACGACGTCTCGCCCCTGGAGGACGGTTCGCTCGACGGCTACCACCTGCATCCGGTGCCGCTGACGACGCTGACGGTGGAGGCGCTCAAGGAGTTCGACCTGTCCCGCAAGGAGGCCGAGCGGAGCAAGAACATGTTCGCGCTCGGGCTGCTGAGCTGGATGTATCACCGGCCCACGGAGGGCACGGAGAAGTTCCTGAGGACGAAGTTCGCGAAGAAGCCGGACATCGCGGCGGCGAACATCGCCGCGTACCGGGCGGGCTGGAACTTCGGTGAGACCACGGAGGACTTCGCGGTCTCCTACGAGGTGGCTCCGGCGTCGAAGGCGTTCCCGCCCGGCACCTACCGCAACATCTCCGGGAATCTGGCCCTCGCCTACGGCCTGGTCGCCGCCTCCCGCCAGGCGGACCTGCCACTGTTCCTGGGCTCGTACCCGATCACCCCGGCCTCGGACATCCTGCACGAACTCTCGAAGCACAAGAACTTCGGTGTGCGCACCTTCCAGGCCGAGGATGAGATCGCCGGGATCGGCGCGGCGCTCGGCGCGGCGTTCGGCGGCTCGCTGGCGGTGACGACCACGTCCGGGCCGGGGGTGGCGCTCAAGAGCGAGACGATCGGGCTCGCCGTCTCCCTGGAGCTGCCGCTGCTGGTCGTGGACATCCAGCGCGGCGGCCCCTCCACCGGGTTGCCGACCAAGACGGAGCAGGCGGACCTGCTGCAGGCGATGTACGGCCGCAACGGGGAGGCGCCGGTCCCGGTGGTGGCCCCCCATACCCCGGCCGACTGCTTCGACGCCGCGCTGGAGGCGGCCCGGATCGCGCTGACCTATCGCACCCCGGTGTTCCTGCTCTCGGACGGGTATCTGGCCAACGGCAGCGAACCCTGGCGCATCCCGGAGACCGGCGAACTGCCCGACCTGACGGTGCAGTTCGCGCAGGGCCCCAACCACACCCTGGACGACGGCACCGAGGTGTTCCGGCCGTACCAGCGCGACCCGCACACCCTGGCCCGCCCCTGGGCCGT
The DNA here is from genome assembly GCF_028473745.1 of Streptomyces sp. M92. Taxonomy (NCBI): domain Bacteria; kingdom Bacillati; phylum Actinomycetota; class Actinomycetes; order Kitasatosporales; family Streptomycetaceae; genus Streptomyces; species Streptomyces sp. M92. Next base: position 2,499,349 of record NZ_CP101137.1, on the reverse strand, counting down.
GCCGGGCACCCCCGGACTCGAGCACCGGATCGGGGGGATCGAGAAGCAGGACGGCACCGGGAACATCTCCTACGACCCGGCCAACCACGACTTCATGGTCCGCACCCGCCAGGCCAAGGTCGACGGCATCGACGTCGACGAGCTCACGGTCGACGACCCGGACGGGGCGCGGACCCTGGTCCTCGGCTGGGGCTCGACGTACGGACCGATCACGGCGGCCGTACGTCGCATCCGCGCCGAGGGCGGCCACATCGCCCAGGCCCACCTGCGCCACCTCAACCCCTTCCCGCCCAACCTCGGCGACGTACTCAAGAGGTACGACAAGGTCGTGCTCCCCGAGATGAACCTCGGGCAGCTCGCCACCCTGGTCCGGGCGAAGTACCTGGTCGACGTGGAGTCGTACAACCAGGTCAACGGCATGCCGTTCAAGGCGGAACAGCTCGCCACCGTCCTGAAGGAGGCCATCGATGGCTGACACCAACGCACTGCTCCAGCTCGTCCCCAGGGCCGAGGGCAAGCAGTCCATGAAGGACTTCAAGTCCGACCAGGAAGTGCGCTGGTGCCCCGGCTGCGGTGACTACGCCGTCCTCGCCGCCGTGCAGGGCTTCATGCCGCAGCTCGGCCTGGCGAAGGAGAACATCGTCTTCGTCTCCGGCATCGGCTGCTCCTCCCGCTTCCCGTACTACATGAACACCTACGGGATGCACTCCATCCACGGCCGCGCCCCCGCCATCGCCACCGGCCTGGCCGCCTCCCGCCGCGACCTGTCCGTCTGGGTCGTCACCGGCGACGGCGACGCCCTCTCCATCGGCGGCAACCACCTCATCCACGCCCTGCGCCGCAACGTCAACCTCAAGATCCTCCTGTTCAACAACCGGATCTACGGCCTGACCAAGGGCCAGTACTCCCCCACCTCCGAAACCGGCAAGATCACCAAATCGACGCCGATGGGCTCCCTGGACGCCCCCTTCAACCCGGTCTCCCTGGCCCTGGGAGCCGAGGCCTCCTTCGTCGCCCGGACCGTCGACTCCGACCGCAAGCACCTCACCGAGGTCCTGCGCCAGGCCGCCGACCACCCCGGCACCGCCCTCGTCGAGATCTACCAGAACTGCAACATCTTCAACGACGGCGCCTTCGACGCCCTCAAGGACAAACAGCAGGCCGAGGAAGCCGTCATCCGCCTCGAACACGGCCAGCCCATCCGCTTCGGCACCGACAACGCCAAGGGCGTCGTCCGCGACCCGGCCACCGGCGAGCTGGAGGTCGTCACGGTCACCGCGGACAACGAAGCCCACGTCCTCGTCCACGACGCCCACGCCGCCTCCCCCACCACCGCCTTCGCCCTCTCCCGCCTCGCCGACCCCGACACCCTCCACCACACCCCCATCGGCGTCCTGCGCTCCGTCGAACGGCCCGTCTACGACACCCTCATGTCCGACCAGCTCGACACCGCCATCGAGCAGAACGGCAAGGGCGACCTCACCGCCCTCCTCGCCGGCAACGACACCTGGACCGTCGTCGGCTGAGGTTTCACGGCACAGGCGGCATGTGAAGGGGCCCGGGCAGAACGCCCGGGCCCCTTCACATGCCGCGACGGTGGCGCACTGGATGCTTACTACAACGTAAGTACCTTACTTCTAAGTAGGCACTTTCCTACAGTTAGCGCACGACCTAGGGTTAGTCATACCGACCCCCACAAGGAGTGCTGAAACCATGAGCATCGTCGTCACCGGAGCCACCGGAAACCTCGGCCGTCACGTCGTGTCGCAACTGCTGGAGAAGGTGCCGGCCGACCAGGTCACCGCGGTCGTCCGCGACCGCGCCAAGGCCGCCGACCTCGCCGCCCGCGGCGTACGGCTCGCGGTCGCCGACTACAACGACCCCCAGACCTTCGACGACCTGTTCGCGGCCGGCGACCGGGTGCTGCTGATCTCCGGCAACGAGTTCGACAAGGGCCGCGTCCGGCAGCACACCGTCGTGATCGACGCGGCGAAGAAGGCCGGCGTCGCCCTGCTCGCCTACACCAGCGCCCCGAGCAGCCTCACGGCCGCGCTCGCCGACGACCACCGCGCCACCGAGGAGGTCCTGGCCGGTTCGGGCGTGCCGTACGTGCTGCTGCGCAACGGCTGGTACCACGAGAACTACACCGAGCAGCTGACCCCCGCCCTGGAGCACGGCGCCGTCGTCCAGGCGGCGGGAGAGGGACGCGTCTCCTCCGCCTCCCGCGCCGACTACGCGGCCGCCGCCGTCGCGGTACTCACCGGCGAGGGCCACGAGAACAAGGCGTACGAGCTGGGTGGCGACGAGGCGTGGAGCTTCGCCGAGTACGCCGCCGAGCTGAGCCGGCAGACCGGCAAGGAGATCACCTACACCCCCGTCTCCACCACGGCCTACACCGGCATCCTCACCGCCGCCGGGGTGCCCGGCCCGCTGGCCGACGTCTTCGCGGGAGTGGACGCGGCGATCGAGAAGGGCGAACTGGTCGTCTCCACCGGCGACCTCTCGCGGCTGACGGGCCGCCCGACCACTCCGCTCTCCGAGGCCGTCGCCGCGGCGCTGTCGAACTGAACCACGCAGGCCGGCCGCCCCACCCGAACCCGGTCCGGCTCCGGCCCCACCCCCTCCTGTCATGACCGTATGCCGATACGGGCATGACAGGAGGCCGGGTGCGGCGCTACCTTCGTCCTGGCATGCATCCGTTCCCCGCATGCCGAGTGCGAGAAGGAGGTGGCCGTGGCCGGGTCGTCCAGGAGTGAGCAGCGAATAGGCCTGCTGAACGGCTTCGCGGCGTACGGGATGTGGGGCCTGGTTCCCTTGTTCTGGCCGCTGCTCAAGCCCGCGGGCGCCGGGGAGATCCTCGCCCACCGGATGGTGTGGTCCCTCGCCTTCGTCGCCGTGGCCCTGGTCGTCGTACGGCGCTGGGCGTGGGCAGGGGAGCTGCTGCGGCAGCCGCGCAGGCTCGGCCTGGTCGCCGTGGCCGCCGCGGTCATCACCGTGAACTGGGGCGTCTACATCTGGGCTGTGAACAGCGGCCACGTGGTCGAGGCCTCGCTCGGGTACTTCATCAACCCGCTGGTCACCATCGCGATGGGCGTGCTGCTGCTCAAGGAGCGGCTGCGGCCAGCGCAGTGGGCGGCGGTCGGGACCGGCTTCGCCGCCGTGCTCGTCCTCACCGTCGGCTACGGCCAGCCGCCCTGGATCTCCCTCTGCCTCGCCTTCTCCTTCGCCACGTACGGCCTGGTGAAGAAGAAGGTCAACCTCGGCGGCGTCGAGTCGCTGGCCGCCGAGACGGCGATCCAGTTCCTGCCGGCCCTCGGCTACGTGCTGTGGCTGGGCGCGCAGGGCGAATCGACCTTCACCACCGAAGGCCTCGGTCACTCGGCGCTGCTGGCCGCCACCGGCCTGGTGACCGCCATCCCCCTGGTCTGCTTCGGCGCGGCGGCGATCCGCGTGCCGCTGTCCACGCTGGGGCTGCTGCAGTACCTGGCCCCGGTCTTCCAGTTCCTGCTCGGCGTCCTCTACTTCGGTGAGGCCATGCCGCCCGAGCGCTGGGCCGGCTTCGCGCTGGTCTGGCTGGCGCTCTCCCTGCTGACCTGGGACGCCCTGCGCACGACCCACCGCAACGCGCGGACCCTGCGGACCCAGGTGGACCGTGCGGGCGGCGGCGTACCGGCGGCCAAGGACGGCGCCGGACGGGAGAAGGGAGTCGTGGCCTCCGGGGTCCCGGCCCAGGACCCGGTCGGCAGCGAACAGACCGAACAGGCCGAACAGGCCGACGCCCCCGCGGGCAAGCCGTAGCGCCCCCTCACGCCCCCGCGGGCAAGCCGTAGCGCCCCCTCACGCCCCTGCTGCTTCAGCGCGTCTCCGGTGCCCGCCGGGCGCGATGGGCCCTGGCCTTCTCGCGGTTGCCGCAGTGTTCCATCGCGCACCAGCGGCGGCGGCCCGGGCGTGAGGTGTCGACGAAGAGCAGCTTGCAGTCGTGCGCGCCGCACTCGCGGACACGGCCGGCGTAGGGACCCGTGAACAGCTCGATCGCGTCGCGCGCGACCGTCGACAGCAGGCGCGTCCCCGTGGCCCCGGGGGCCCAGCCGCGGGTGCCGTCCGCCTCGATGCGGGCGGCGAGTGGCGGCTCGGCGGCCGCGGCGTTGACCGCGTCCAGGTGCTCGGGCCGCGGCGGACGTCCGTGGGCGCGATCCGCGGTGAGCAGGAAGAGGGCATCACGCAGTGCCCTGGCCCGCCGGACATCGGCCTGCTCCACCACCAGGTCGAGCCCGCCCGGCAGCCGGCTGCGGTCGGCCCAGGCGGCCAGGTCCTCGGGGCGGTGCAGCACCTCCCAGCGCGCATAGGCGCCCGGTCCGCCCGTCGTCAGCAACTCCAGGCACAGCGCACCCGGGTCGAAGCGGTACGGCTTGCCCTCGTGCGACACCAGCGTCAGTCCGGGAGACGCCTCCGGCGATTCCATTGCCCGCTCACTCACGTAACCATTATAACTGGTTACATGACTTCGACCCCGGGGCCCACCCCCCTGCACTTCAAGATCGTCATCGACGCCGCCGCGCCGCACGCACAGGCGGACTTCTGGGCCGCCGCCCTGCACTTCGAGGTGGAGGACAACAGCGCGCTCATCGAGAAGCTGCTGGGTTTCGGGGCCGTGCCGCCCGAGCTGACCACCGAGTCGCACGGCCGCCGCGCCTGGCGGGACCTGGCCGCCGTACGGCACCCCGACGACCCGCACCAGGAGGAGAGCGGCGCCGGACTGGGACGGCGCCTGCTGTTCCAGCGGGTCCCGGAGGCCAAGTCCGGGAAGAACCGGGTCCACCTCGACGTGCACGCGGCCGAGGGGCGCCGTGAGGAGGAGGTGGTCCGGCTGGAGGCGCTGGGGGCGAGCGTGCTGCGGCACGTGAAGGAGCCGGGCGGGGAGTGGGTGGTGATGGCGGACCCCGAGGGGAACGAATTCTGCGTGCATTAGGGGGCGGAGGGCCGAACAGGGTCAAGACGGCCGCGTGGCGCGGGTGACCGGCCGGGCCTCCGATATGCGCGACATCATGGCCGGTTAACGGTCTTGACGCGCAATCAGTCCCGGCCCCACCATCCAGGCACCCCATTCACAGCGGAGTCCGTCCCCAGGGACTCCCCAGGAATTCGGAGCCCCCCACATGAAGCTCCCCCTTCCCGGACGCGCGCTGACGGCCGGCGCCGTCGCCGTGGCCACACTGACCGCCGGCGGATCGGTGGCCGGTGCGGCGCCCGCCGCCGCCCCCACCCCCGCGGCGGCCGCCGCGCCCGACATACCGGTGGCCAACGTCAAAGCGCACCTGGCGCAGCTCCAGTCGATAGCCAGGGCGAACGGCGGCAACCGCGCCCACGGCCGCCCCGGCTACCAGGCGTCGCTCGACTACGTGAAGGCCGAGCTGGACGCGGCCGGGTTCACCACCACCGTCCAGCGGTTCACCGCCTCCGGCCGTACCGGATACAACCTGATAGCCGACTGGCCGGGCGGCGACGCGAATCAGGTTGTCATGGCCGGGTCGCACCTGGACAGCGTCTCCTCCGGTCCCGGCATCAACGACAACGCCTCGGGATCGGCGGCCGTCCTCGAGACCGCGCTCGCCGTGGCCCGGTCCGGCCACCAGCCCGCCAAGCACCTGCGTTTCGCCTGGTGGGGCGCCGAGGAGCTGGGACTGGTCGGCTCCCGGTACTACGTCAACAGCCTCGGTTCCGCGGGCCGGGCGAAGATCAGCGGTTACCTGAACTTCGACATGATCGGCTCGCCGAACCCCGGCTACTTCGTCTACGACGACGATCCCACGATCGAGAAGACCTTCAAGGACTACTTCGCCGGCCTCGGCGTCCCCACGGAGATCGAGACCGAGGGGGACGGCCGCTCCGACCACGCGCCCTTCAAGAACGCGGGGGTGCCCGTCGGCGGCCTCTTCAGCGGCGCCGACTACCGGAAGACGTCCGCACAGGCGGCCAAGTGGGGCGGCACCGCGGGCCGGCCGTTCGACCCGTGCTACCACTCGTCGTGCGACACGACGGCCAACATCGACGACACCGCCCTGGACCGCAACAGCGACGCCATCGCGTACGCGATGTGGGAGCTGTCGCAGTAGCACCACCTGGCGGACCCGGCCGGATCACGGGCCCGGCCGGATCACGGGCCCGCCCGGATCGTGGGCCGGTCTCAGCCGGCCTGGGCGCGGGCGGCGCGTTCGGTGAGGCGGCCCATGCGGGTGCGGGCCGACTCCAGCTCCTCGGCGTCCTCGGCGGCCGGGCCGTCCTCAGCGGCCAGTTCGCCCCACAGGCCCATCAGGTCGTGGCCGAGCTCCAGCCCGCGTGCCGGATCGCGTACGGCGCGCCAGGCGGTGGCCGCGCTCTGGACGTTGCCGTAGGCGGCCTCCGCGTCGCCCGCGCGGCGGTGTATCCGGGCGAGGTCCAGGGAGAGCCCGAAGGCGCGGTCGGGGTCGCCGGACAAGTAGGCGATGTAGGCGGTGAGTTCGCGGAGCCGGAGCACCTCGGGGTGCTCCGGTCCCAGCGTTCCGGAGGCGTCCGCCACGGCCTGCTCCGATAGCCGCGCCGCCTCCTCCGTACGCCCTTCCTTGACGGCCTCGTTGACACGCGCGGTCGGCTCCGCGAGGAGCGCCGGGGCGGTGGCGTCACCGGGGGCGGTGAGCGGCCCGTCCCCGAGCACGGCCTCGGCGACGGCGTCGAAGCCGCGGGCGGGGGTGGGGGTGGGCTTGCGGTCCGGGTCCACGTCGGGCACGACGAGGAACGGCCCGCCGGCGGCCCCGGACCCGGTCGGCGCCTCGGCCCCGGCGACCACACCGGCGGCTGCTCGCGCCCCCTCGCGCCCGTACGCTTCCTCTCCCCCGCCCACGCCTTCGCCCTCGAGGCCACCGTCCGCCACGCCACCGTCCATCCGGGGCGGCGGCCCGAACGCTCCCGTCGGCTGCGCCACCGTCCCGGGCGCCGCGGTCCTCTCCGCACCGCCCGCCGGCTCCGGCAGGGCCCGCAGCGTGAAGGTCGGCGAGGAGTCACCGGCCGGCGTGGGCAACGGCTCGGGCACCGGTGTCGGGCAAAACGCCGGGGCGCTGTCCCGTGCCGGTGCCACCGAGCGCAGGACGTGCGTGGGCCGGTCCTGCCGTACGGCACCTCGTTCGGGAGTCGTCGGCGCCGGTTCCCCGGCGAGGTGGCTGGAGCCGTCCGGGTCGACCCGGAGCGGGACGGAGCACCCGATGCGCTCGTCGTGGACCGTGGCGAGGACGGGGCGGCCGGCGGCGACGGCGAGGCGGTGGAGGCGGTTCAGGACGGCGTTCTGGATCTCCTCGCCGGGGGCGGCGACGACGGGTGAGCCGTCGACCGAAGCGCTGCGCGCGCCGGAAGCGGCCTGCGTGACCGCCGGCACACGGACGTCGATCGGCGCCACCGCAGGGCCGGGCGGCCGCTCGGCGTCCTCGTGCTCCCGTTGCCTGTCGCGGCCGAGTCGAGACATCGTTCCCCCACTCATCGGCGGCTTCCGTCGGCGGCTTGGTGCCCGTGCCGTCCAGAGCCTGTCATGCCTGTCGTACACCTACCGTCGAGTTTCGCCGCTCGCTCCCGGTTCTCGCGTCACCGGGGTGTCACAGGCTCGTTCCAGGTGCGAGAGGGACGTCGGGCTCCGTCGGAGCCCGCCGGCCGTGCCTCGTGCTGTCGTGCCCCGTGCCGTCGCGCCTCAGGCCGTGATGTCCTTCGTCGTGAACCGCGCCCAGGCCGCCGAGCCGAAGACCGCCGCGTACAGGGCCTGGAGGCCGAGGTTCCTGGTCAGGTCGTCCCAGTAGACCGGTTCGCGCATCAGGTCGGCGAAGGAGAGCCAGTAGTGCGAGAAGAAGTACGGCTGGAGCGCGTCGAGCTGCGGGATCTGGTCGAGGATCTGGACGGTGATCACCAGCCCGACCGTGGTCGCCATCGCCGCGATGCCGCTGCCGGTCAGGGTCGAGACGAACAGGCCGAGGGCCGCGACGCCGACGAGTGAGGCGGCGACGACCAGGGCGATCAGCAGGGCCCGACCCAGACCTTCGGCATACGTGATCCGGGTGCCGGAGATGGTGATCAGGTCGCCGACCGGGAAGAGCAGCGCCCCGACCGCGAGTGCCGAGACCGCGACCACCAGGGTCGCGGCGAGGCAGAAGGCGATCACCGTGGCGTACTTGGTGAGCAGCAGGCGGGTGCGGCCCGCGGGGGCGACCAGGAGATAGCGGAGGGTGCCCGCGCTCGACTCGCCGGCGATCGCGTCGCCCGCGACGACGCCCACGGCCATCGGCAGGAAGAACGGGAGGGTCGCGGCGAGCGCGGTGAAGACCAGGAACAGCCCGTTGTTGCTGATCTGCGAGATGAAGGCGGGGCCCCCGCCGCCCGCGCCGCCTCCGCCTTGGCCACCGCCTCCGAACGACGAGCCGTCGCTCGTCTCGATCTTCACGGCGATGCCCACCAGTACCGGCACGGCGGCCAGCACGCCCAGCAGGGCGAGGGTGCGCCAGCGCCGGAAGGTGACCGCCAGTTCGCTGCGGAGCAGCCCGAAGGTCCACAGCGGGTTCGGGGTGCGCGCCGGCAGACGCGTCTCAGCTTGCGACATCGAAGCCCTCCCCGGTCAGCGCCACGAACGCGTCCTCCAGCGACGCCCGTTCCACGCCGAAGCCGCGGACCCGGACGCCGGCCGTGACCAGGGCGGCGTTCAGGTCGGCGAGGTCGCGGTCGGGTGGTTCCGCCGTCACCCGGTCCTCGGCGACGGCCACGTCGCCGGCTCCCTGCTCCTTCAACACCCGGGCCGCCTCCCCCGTGTCCGGCGTGGTCACCACCAGCCGGCCGCGGGCCCCGGCCGACAGGTCGGCGACCGGGCCCTGGGTGATCAGCCGCCCCCGCGCCATCACGGCGGCGTGCGTGCAGACCTGCTCGATCTCGTCCAGCAGGTGGGAGGAGAGGAAGACCGTGGTGCCGTCGGATGCGAGTTCGCGCACCAGTGTGCGGATCTCGCGCATGCCCTGCGGGTCGAGTCCGTTGGTGGGCTCGTCCAGGACGAGCAGGCGGCGCGGCTGGAGCAGCGCCGCGGCGAGCCCGAGTCGCTGCTTCATGCCGAGCGAGTACGCCCTCGCCTTCTTGCCGGCGGCCGCCGCGAGGCCCACCCGGTCCAGCGCGGCGGCGACGCGTTCGCGCCGGGTGCGGGGGTCGGCGGTCGGGTCGGCGGAGTCGTAGCGCAGCAGGTTGTCGCGGCCGGAGAGGAAGCCGTACAGGGCCGGGCCCTCGATGAGGGCGCCGACCTGGGGCAGTACGGCGTGGGCGTCGCGCGGCACGGGTCTCCCCAGTACGGCGGCGGTGCCCGAGGTGGGCTCGATCAGGCCCATCAGCATGCGGATGGTGGTGGTCTTGCCGGAGCCGTTGGGGCCGAGGAAGCCGAAGACGCTGCCCGCCGGGACGGTCAGGTCGAGACCGTCCACGGCGAGCTGTCCGCCGCGGTAGCGCTTGGTGAGGGCGCGGGTGGCGATGACGGCGTCGTCCCCGCTCCCGCGCTCCGGGTGCTCCGGCTCGGTGGCGGACGGTTCGGCCATCGGCTCCCTCTCCTCGTCGTTCCCGCTCCGGTCCGGCGTCTACTTCGCCGCGTCGGCCGCCTTCACCAGCGCGTCCTTGGTGACGGCGCCGGCGTAGACCTTGCCGTCGTCCGTGATCAGGGCGTTGACCAGGCGGGTCTTGAAGACCGTGCCGGAGCCGAAGTCGCCCTCGACCTGGTCGCCGAAGGAGCCGAGGAAGCCGCCGAGAGCACCGGCGTCGCCGCCCGCGGAGGCGGTGGGCAGGCCCTGGCCGCCGGTGTCGAAGGTGGCGATGGAGTCCCAGCCCTCGCCGATGACCTCCAGGCCGTCCAGCTCCCCGGCCACGTCGGCGCCGGCCGCCTCGCGCCCGTGCTCCGGCGCCCCGGCCATCTCGTCGGCCTCGGTGACCTTCGCGCCCTTGGGCGGGGTGAAGTCGAAGGTCGACGCGTCCGGCTTCGCGAAGCTGACCTGGGTGAAGCCCACGTCCACGACGGCGGCGCCGCCGCTCGCCGGGGTGAGCGTGAACTTCAGCGGCATACCGGTCTTCGCGTCCACCGCGATGCTGACGGCGCCGACCGTGGAGCCCTCCTGCTTGGGCTCGATCACCAGTCGGTACGCGTCCCGGCCGGCCACCTGCGCGGTGCCGTCGACGGTGACGGAGGTGGTGTCGTCGACCGCCTTGAGCGCCTGCTCGGCGAAGTCCTTCGGCGTGGCCGGCACGTCCTGCTCCGGCTGCTGCCGCTGCTTCTGCTTCTCCGACTGCCCGGCCGCCCCGGACGTGGTCGAGTGGTAGACCTCGTTGGACGCGCTGTCGTAGCCCCAGACGTCCTTGCCGTCGTGGATCAGGCTGTACTCGGCGGCGTTCTCCAGCAGGGAGAGCTTCTGCCGGTCGGGGCCGTCCGCCGCGACCCGCAGCGTGTGGGTGCCGGACACCAGCTCGGTGAGCTTGGCCGACGGGTCGGCGGCGGAGCCGTCTTCCTCACCGGCCGCACCCGGCGCGCCGGACATACCGGACATCAAGCCACTTTCCAGGCCACCGAGGTTCGGCAGGCCCAGATCCGTGGTGATCTTCACCGTGCCGGACAGCTGCTCGACGTCCGACTTGGCGATCTTCTCTATGAGCTGTTCCGCCGTGACCTTCGGGAGGTCCGGGTCCCCGGAGTCGGCGATCGCGGGGACCAGCCCGATCGTCGCGGCCGCCACTCCCATCACCGCGACCGGGACGACGTAGCGCGCGGCCTTGCGCCGTCCGGCGCGCGAGTCCTCGCCCTCCGCGGCGGTCCTGTTGTCGTCGGAATCGATCGGTGCCATCTGTGCCCTACCTCCGTCGTCGGCGGCGGCTGTCTCGCGACCTCGCACTCGTCGTCTCACCCGTGAGCCGCCATTCTCACCCGAATCGGTGAGGATTGGTGTTTTCCGTGGTGTCCATCTGACCAAATCGGCCGGGGAGAAGCGTCAGACCGCGGACTCAACTCCGCGTACTCCTACGGGATGACACCGACGGGCGGCGGCTCCCCCGGCCCGTAGGGGGCGGGGTACGCCCACGACGTGAGGCGGGTCACCGCACCGCGCGGTCAGCCGGCCCGGTGCACCACGGCGTCGCACAGCTCCACCAGCGCGGACTTCGCCTCGCACTCCCGCAGCGGGGCCAGCGCCGCCCGGGCGTCCCTGGCATACCGGACGGTGTCCTTGCGCGCCTGTTCCAGCGCGGGGTGGGCGCGCAGCAGGCGCAGGGCCTCGGCGTGCCGGGCGTCGTCGCTCAGGTCGGAGTCGAGCAGCTCGGACAGGGCGACGTCCTCGGCGAGCCCCAGCCGCTCCGCGCGCTCGCGCAGCCGCAGGACCGGCAGGGTCGGGATGCCCTCGCGCAGGTCGGTGCCGGGGGTCTTGCCGGACTCCTGGGAGTCGGAGGCGATGTCCAGGACGTCGTCCGCGAGCTGGAAGGCGACGCCGAGCCGCTCGCCGTACTGGGTGAGCACGTCGACGACGGTCTCGTCGGCGCCCGACATCATCGCGCCGAACCGGCAGGAGACCGCCACCAGCGACCCCGTCTTGCCGCCCAGCACGTCCAGGTAGTGGTCGACCGGGTCACGTCCGTCCTGCGGCCCGGCCGTCTCGAGGATCTGGCCGGTGACCAGCCGCTCGAACGCCAGCGCCTGCACGCGGACCGCCTCGGGGCCGAGGTCGGCGAGGATCTGGGAGGCGCGGGCGAAGAGGAAGTCGCCGGTGAGGACGGCGACCGAGTTGCCCCAGCGGGTGTTCGCGCTGGGCACCCCGCGGCGCACGGCGGCCTCGTCCATCACGTCGTCGTGGTACAGGGTGGCGAGGTGGGTCAGCTCGACGACGACGGCCGAGGGCACGATGCCGGGGGCGTAGGGGTCGCCGAACTGGGCCGAGAGCATCACCAGCAGTGGCCGGAACCGTTTGCCGCCGGCCCGCACCAGGTGCTGGGCGGCCTCCGTGATGAAGGGCACCTCGCTTTTGGTTGCCTCAAGCAACCCTTCCTCGACCGCGACCAATCCGGCCTGGACATCGGCTTCCAGAGCCTGGTCCCGCACGCTCAGCCCGAACGGCCCGACGACGGTCACGAGGGGTCTCCTGTCTGCTGGTGTCTACTGGCGATTACCTGGTTTGTCGATAGGTCGCTGCCACCACTCAAGTCAGCGTATCCGGTCACGTTTCGATCACCGCTAGCGCCCACCGTTACAGGCCGGTCGGTATCGGATCATGCGCGGTATGTTTTTGATCAGGCGATATGAGCAGATATCGATCGACACCCTCGACGCCAGAAGCCGCCACCGAAGATCACATCACCCCTCCCAACGGCCCGCACTCCGAGTACGTCACCCACTCGGCCCTCCTCTGTCGATACGAACGCATGCCCGCAGGGCGCGCTCGTGAACACCGGACAGCACGGCGGCCGCTCACGGAGACCGCCCGACGGCACCTCGGGGCCGGCCGCTCACCCGCCCCGAGGCCCACCCACTCCCGAAGCCCTCCCACCCCCGAGGCCCTCCCACCCCCGACGCCCTCCCACTCCCGAAGCCCTCCCGACCTGCGAACGATTGACTCACACTTGGGCTGAATGCCCGAATTGCCGCTCTTATTGAGGCCGGTGAGTTGGCTCACTTCGGGCCACCCGCAGGCAACCCGGCCGCCGACTGCGCCCTCCCGTTGCCCCGCAAGCGAGTTGAAGCTTGGCGGCCGCAAAGGATCAAGCACCCCAAATGCCCCAGACCAAGGTCAACAGGCGTGTTGGGTGATTCCTGCACTTGTTCCGGACATGTGCTCTCGCATACGTTCCCGGCCTGTCGGGCGGACGCCGAATCCTGCCACCGCCCGGACGCACAGTCATCCGCCAACACACTCGCCGGCAGGAGCGGGGGACCCAGGTAAGTCGCCGCACCGGTCACCACCGGAGCGGCTCGGGGTGAAGCCGTGCCCGTCAGGGCCCGGCCGGGCACCTCCCCGCCCGAACCCGACAGCTCACCTCGCAGGCGTAAGGAGAGGGACTCAGCATGTCTGCCAACGGTCAGAACCGTCACGCCCGCGCCGGCCGTATCGCCCGGAAGCTGGCTGTGGCCGGCACCGGCGCCGCGGTGCTCGCCCTGCCGCTCATCGGTGCCACCAGCGCCTCCGCGGCCACCCCGGCCGCCGCGCCGGCCGCCACCGCCACCGCCACCGCCACCGCCACCGCCACCGCCACCACGGCGTACTCGAACAACCTCGACGGCTGGATCCGCGAGTCGCTCGACGTCATGGCGCAGCACGGCATCCCCGGCACCTACGAGGGCATCCACCGCAACATCATGCGGGAGTCGTCCGGCAACCCGCTCGCCATCAACAACTGGGACATCAACGCCATCAACGGCACCCCGTCCAAGGGCCTGCTCCAGGTGATCGACCCGACCTTCCGGGCGTACCACGTCGAGGGCACCTCCTGGGACCCGTACGACCCGGTCGCCAACATCACCGCCGCCTGCAACTACGCGGCCGACCGCTACGGCTCCATCGACAACGTCTTCGGTGCTTACTGAGCCGCACCCGGGCGCGTACTGAGCCGCATCAAGAGGTACTGAAGATCCGTTCGAGGACGACGGCCACGCCGTCGTCCTCGTTCGCCGTGGTGACCTCGTCGGCGACCGCCTTGAGTTCGGGGTGGGCGCCGGCCATGGCGACACCGTGGGCAGCCCAGTGGAACATGGGGATGTCGTTGGGCATGTCCCCGAAGGCGATCGTCCGCTGCCGGCCCACCCCCAGGCGCTCCGCGGCCAGCGCCAGGCCGGTCGCCTTGGTGATGCCGCACGGCTGGAGCTCCACCGTCCCCGGCCCCGACATGGTGACCGTGGCGAGGGAGCCGACCACCGCGCGCGCCGTCGCCGCCAACTCGTCGTCGGACAGGTCGGGGTGGCGCAGCAGCACCTTGCTGATCGGCGTGGCCCACAGTTCGTCGCGCCGGCCGACGCGCACCGCGGGCAGGGTGGGGTGGGGCATCAGGTACCCGGGCTCGATGAGGGTGAGGCCGTCGACGCCGTCCTGGTCGACCGCGGCGTACACCTGCCCGACCTCCGCCTCGATCTTGCCGAGCGCGGTCTCGGCCAGTTCCCGGTCCAGGGTGACCGACCAGAGCATCCGGTGCGCGCCCGCGTCGTACACCTGCGCGCCCTGTCCGCACACCGCGAGCCCCGTGCAGCCGAGGCGGTCCAGGAGGGGCCGCACCCTGGGCGCCGGCCGCCCCGTCACCACCAGGTGCCGCGCACCGGCGTCGGCCGCCCGGGCCAGCGCGGCCAGCGACCGGTCGGAGACGGTGTCGTCGCCGCGGAGCAGCGTGCCGTCGAGGTCGGTGGCGACGAGTGAGTATGCGGTGCGGTCCATGATCAGAGAATACGGACGCGGCACGTGCCCGACTCACCCGCGACCGCTTCCGGACCGCTTCCGAACGAGGGCGCAGCGAGTACGTCCGAGTACGCACGACGACGCCCGATCGTGTCCGAAACCTTACACATCATCGGCTAAAGCCGGTTAAAGGCCTGTGCACCGGTTGGCAACAAGATGGTCCGCTACCTACCGGCCGGGCGGCCCCGGAGGTACCTTCCTTGTGTCCAGGGGGAGCTTGATCGGGGGGTCGGGTTGAACAGCGGACGTGTGCGTGTGCTCAGGCCGGAGGAACTGGGCGAGGGGGAACGGGAACGCTGGCGCGAGCTGCGCGCCAAGTCGACGGCGCCACGCAATCCGTTCATGGAACCGGAGTTCACCGACGTCGTGGGCCGGGTGCGGCCGCGAGCGCGGGTGGCAGTGGTGTACGACGGCGGAGAGGCGGCGGGTTTCCTGCCGCACGAGCGCGGGCCCCTGGGGCAGGGCCGCGCGATCGGGCTCGGGGTGTCGGACTGCCAGGGCGCGGTGCTGCGCCAGGACCTCGCCCCTGACACCCGCCGACTGCTGCGGGCCTGCTCCCTGTCCAGCTTCGCCTTCGACAACCTGGAGGCGGACCAGGGTCTGTTCGTGCCGCTCGCCGCCGAGGAGCACGCCACCTACGTCATCGACGTGGAGCAGGGGTACGCGGCGTACGAGAGCGCGCTGCGCGCGCGGTCGCCGAAGTTCCTGAAGACCACCCTCGCCAAGGAGCGCCGGCTCGGCCGCCAGGTCGGGGACGTGCGCTTCGTCTTCGACGAGCGCGACCCGGCCGCACTGCGCACCCTCATGGGCTGGAAGTCGGCGCAGTACCGCAGGACGGGGCGCCGGGACCGGTTCGCCCGGGAGTGGATCACCCGGCTCGTCCGGCGGCTGGCCGGGACCCGGGCGCCGGAGTGCACGGGCACGCTGTCCGTGCTCTACGCCGGCGGACGGCCGGTCGCCGCCCACTTCGGGCTCCGCTCGGCGACGGTCCTGGCGTGTTGGTTCCCGGCGTACGACCCGGACTTCGCCAAGTACTCGCCGGGGCTGATCCTGCACCTGCGGATGGCCGAGGCCGCCGCGGCCGAGGGCATCGGCATGCTCGACATGGGGCGGGGCCCGGCGGAGTACAAGGACTCGCTGAAGACCGGCGAACTGCCCGTGTACGAGGGCGCGGCGACGCGGCCGGGAGCGGGCGCCGCGCTGCACTGGCTCGGTCGCGAGCCGGTGCGCCGCGCGCACGGCTTCGTGCGCGAGCGGCCGCGGCTGGCGTCGCTGGCGGTGCGGACGCTGCGGGGCGCGTCCCGGCTGCGCCGGTCGTGATGGTGGGCCGGTCGGGACGGCGGGCCGGTCGGGACGGTGGGCCGGTCGGGACGGTGGGCCGGTCGGGATGGTGGGCAACACGAGAGCAGCACCGAGGGCAACCACGAGGGGGTGGGCGCATGGCCGGTGGGCGGCGTGCGCGGCGGGAGACACGGCGGGAGATCGAGCAGTTCCTGAGCATCGGGCCGGTGCAGGTCGCCGAGCTGGATCTGCCGGGTGCTCGGGAGGCGGCGGGGGCGGGGGGCGACCGTGGCGACGAGGGCGTCGAGCTGAGACCGGGGCCGGGCAGCCCACCGGTCACGTCCGGTTCGGTGTTCGTACTCGTCAGACGCGCGGGGCGGCCCGTAGGCACCCTCCTCGGGCAGGTGCCCGACGGCGCGGATCCGGTGGCGGTGCTGGCCGGGCTCGCCCGGGAGCTGCCCCCGCAGGCGCCGCCGGAGCCGCTGCCCGTGCCACCGTCCGCCAGTGTCGTGGTCGCCACCCGGGAACGCGCCGGCCAACTGGCCCGCGCCCTGGACTCGCTGCTGGCGCAGGACCACCCGGACTTCGAGATCGTCGTCGTCGACAACGCGCCCGTGACCGAGGAGACCCGGGAACTGGTCGAGCGGAAGTACGGCGAGCGGGTGCGGTACGTGTGCGAACCGGTGCCGGGCCTGGCGATCGCGCACAACCGGGGCCTGGTGGCCGTACGCGGCCAAGTGGTCGCCTTCACCGACGACGACGTGGTCGCCGACCCGCGCTGGCTCACCGAACTGACCGCGCCCTTCGCCGCCGACCCGGGGCTGGGCTGCGCCACGGGGCTGATCCTGCCGGCGCGGCTGCGCACTCCCGCCCAGGTACTGCTGGAGAGCCACGGCGGCTTCGCGAAGGGGTTCACCCCGCGCACGTACGACCCGGCGCACCCGCCCGCCGGCGAGCCGCTGTTCCCGTTCACCGCGGGCCGCTTCGGCTCCGGCGCCAACATGGCTTTCCGCACGGCGGTGCTGCGCTCGGTGGGCGGCTTCGACCCGGCGACCGGCGCGGGTACGCGGGCGCGGGGCGGCGACGACCTCTACGGGTTCGTCCGCGTCCTCGCCGAGGGGCGGCGGCTGCGGTACACGCCGAGCGCGCTGGTCTGGCACCACCACCGGGAGACCTGGCGGGATTTGGAGACGCAGGCGTACGGCTACGGAGCGGGCCTCACCGCCTACCTCACGGCGGTCCTCGTGAACCGGCCCGCGCTGCTGCCGGCCTTCCTCGCGCGGGTGCCGGGCGGACTGGCGCACGCGCGAGGGCTGACGGCCGTACGCGCGACCGGTGCGGGGGGCGGTGCGGGGGGCGGTTCCGGTGACACGGACACGGGAGCGGGCGCGGGTGTGGGAGCGGGTGCGGGACCGGGTGCGGGCGTGCCAGGTGGGCACGGCTCACGTACGCATCCCTGGCCACGGCGGCTGTCCCGGCTGCAGCGCCGGGGCATGCTGTACGGCCCCGTCGGCTATCTGCGCGCCCGCCGAGCGCTGCGTACGGTCGGACTGGAGGCGGGATGAACGAGGGGACGACCGCGCACATACCCGTCTTCCTCTACCACGCGGTGATGGACGACCCGCCCTCGTGGATCGCCGAGTTCACCGTCCGTCCCAAGGAGTTCGCGGCGCACCTCGACGCGATCGCCGACAGTGGCCGGACGCCCGTCACCATCGGCGTGCTCGCCGACCACCTCGCCGGGCGGGCGCCGCTGCCGCCCCGGCCGGTGCTGCTCACCTTCGACGACGGCTTCGCCGACCTGCCCGGCCCCACGGCCGAGGCGCTGGCCGAGCGCGGGATGCCCGCCACCGCGTACCTGACCACCGGCGCCATCGCCCCCGGCGGCCGCAGCCTGCTGCCGCCCGCTCCGATGATGACACTGGACGCGGTGGCAGAGCTGGAACGTTCCGGCATGGAGATCGGCAGCCACACCGTCACCCATGCCCAGCTCGACACGCTGTCCGCCAAGGACCTGGCGTACGAACTGCGCCGGTCCAAGTCGGTGCTGGAGGACGCCCTCGGCCATCCGGTACGCCACCTCGCCTATCCGCACGGCTACAACAGCGCCAAGGTGCGGTCGCTGTCGGCCCGCGCCGGGTACGAGACGGCCACCGCGGTGCGGCACGCGCTCAGTTCGGACCGCGACGAGCGGTACCGCATCGCGCGGCTGATCGTGCGGCAGAGCCACACGGTCGCCGACGTGGCGGGGTGGCTGGCGGGCGAGGGCGCCCGGATCGCCCCGTACCGCGACGGTCCGAAGACGGTGGCGTGGCGCTGGTACCGGCGGGGACGGGCCATGGTCCGCGGGCCCGAGTTCGCCGGTTGACGACCGCGCGGGTCGCCCGACGACCGGCCGACCCGTTCCGCCGGATACCGCCCGGCCCGTGACCGGCTCCGGACCGTCATTCGAGCGGCTGGTTCAGGTGGGGGTCTGCGGCCACCTTGCGCAGGCTGCCCCACGCCTGTTCGTTGGCGATGGCCAGGTCGCAGTGCGGTCCCGGGTCGCGGTAGTTCCACTGGAGAGCCGCCTTGACGCCCGCCAGGTCCTTGAGCACGCCGGGCACCTGCGCGTACCAGTCCGCCTGCCGGTCCGGGCGCTTCGGATCGGACGCACTGCCGAACTCCGACAGCATCAGGGGCTTGTCGTCGGAGATGTTGGCGCGGATCCAGTCGTGGGTGGCGTACTGGGTCTGGGCGAAGCTGAGCCAGTCCGTCTTGTGGCAGAGGTAGTAGTTGTACTGGTTGTAGCCGATCCAGTCGACGTACGCGTCGCCCGGGTACATCCTCTCGAAGAGGTCGGCGTGGTTCAGGTAGCCCGTGATGATCCAGGTCCATACGACGTTGTCGACGCCCAGCTCGCGGAAGCGGTCGTGGATGTGCCGGTAGGCCCGGACGTATTCGGCCGGGGTGCCGTTGCCGGGGGTACGGGTGTCCATCTCCAGGTCGAAGGAGAGGAACACCTTCTTCCCCGTCCGCTCCCCGTACTCCTTGATCCGCCGCGCCTGGACGTCGATCACGGAGTCGTCCAGGTCACCGGCGGCTATCTGCTTCCAGGTGGGCTGCTGCCGCTTCGTGCCGCCCCACCACTTGCTCTCCCAGGACAGCAGCAGCATGCGGTCCTCGCCGACGCGCTGCTCCTGCTCGGTGAGGAGCTGGCCCTCCAGGCGGGTCTCCGTGACGGCGGACATGTCGTGGTACGTGTACACGATGTCGAGCCGGCGGCCGACCTGCTCCTCGTAGGCGTACACCTTCTCGGCCAGGTCGGACTTGTCGTGCGGCACGAAGGCGCCGAACCAGGCCCCGCAGGGCGGTTCGAGAAGCTCGGTCGGGCGGCACTTCGGGTCGTCGGCCGGGCCGGCCGGGCCGGCCGGGCCGGAGGCGTCGCGCAGGGCGAGCACCGCGACCAGGACCGCGCAGGTGGCCGTGACGGAGGTGAGCAGCAGCCGGCGCCGGCCCCGGGCCCGGTGTTCCTCCGGGGTCCTGGGCCGGCGGTGCTGTCCGGTCGTCGTCGAGTCCCCGCGTGTACGGCGAGCGGGACGGGCGAACCTCACAGAGTGGAACCCTTCCGTGTCCTCGGCGGCGCCTCCGGCGCCGTCCTGGGCGTCGGGGAGGCACGCAGGCGCGGGCAGAACGCGGCCAGCGTGGCCAGCAGGGTGAGCGTCAGCAGGACGCGGTCCCCGCTGAAGGCCTGGGCGGCCATCAGCACCGTGGCGACGAGCATCGCGGCACTGATGCTGAGCAGGACGACCAGCATCAGCCGTTCGAGCAGGTCGGAGTGGTGTTCGAAGCGGGCGTCCCGCCGTTCGACGGGGGTTTCCGCGCGGCGGGTCCGCAGCGCCGGGCCGCAGAGCCCGACCAGGGCCGCGCCCGGGCCGAGGGCCAGGAAGAGGGCGACCGCCGCGCCGCGCAGCGGCGAGCCGCCGGGCAGGGCGAGTGCGGCGAGCGCCAGCCAGCCGCCGAACGGGGGCAGCATGCGGATGACGAGGTCCTGCGGCGTCATGGCGTTCAGCTGCTTCGTGGCGTTCCGCTGCTTCGTGGCGTTCCGCTGCTTCGTGGTGGTCCGCTGCTTCGTGGCGTTCCGCTGCTTCGTGGTGGTCCGCTGCTTCGTGGCGTTCCGCTGCTTCGTGGTGGTCCGCTGTGTCATGGGTTTCTGCTTCACCGTCTGGCCCGTCCCTCGTCAGCTCGCCGGTTTCAGGACGTAGAGCACGCCGGCGTCGTTCTCGGCGACCAGCTCGAACGCGGGCGACGACGCCACGGACTCCCGGATGCGGTCCAACTGGTCCCTGTCCAACTGGCCGTTCATCTCCGAGTTGGCGACCTGCCCCTGCGTGAGCAGGAAGTAGGCGCGCGCCGGGGCTTCCACGGCGGCCATGTCGCGGGCCAGGACGGTGGCCGGGTCGCGCACGATCTCGTCGACGTGGCGCCGGTCGTCGTCGAGGAACCAGTAGTGGTCGACTCTCCAGTACTGCTCGTAGGCGAGCGGGTAGTTCCGGTTGGCGGCGACGACCAGGGAGTCGTCGGGGGCCCGGCCGAAGAGCTGGTCGACGAGGGCTACCTCCCGGGGCGGGAAGTAGTTGACGCGGTCCTTGCCGGAGTAGCTCGGCACGAACGCCAGCGTCCCGGCGAGCAGCACGAGCAACGGCACCCACGCGCCGTACCTCAGCGGGGGCAGCGGGGGCAGCGCGGGCAACGGGACGCGGCGCCGCCGTGCGCTGGTGGGCTTCGGCGAGTGCCCCGCCGTCTCCCGCGCCACGGCGTCGGCGGCCAGGGTCCGGACCTTGGGCAGCAGCGCGGCGGCGGCGAAGAAGGCGGCGCCGGGCAGCGTGAACATCAGCACCCGGAAGATCATCTCGCTGCCGTAACTGCTCGCCACGAACATCGGCAGCGGTGCCGCCGCGACCAGCAGCAGCGGCACCGCCCGGTGCCGCAGCACCCGTTGGCGCAGGATGCCGGCCAGCGCGAGCAGCAGCACCGATCCCGACAGCAGCCTGGCCGCCCAGGAGGTCGCCACCGCGCCGGTTCCGGTGGGTGTGGTCCCGTACCCGGTCTCGACGTTGGCGCCGACGTCACCTATGGAGCGGATCATGTCCGGCATCGCGGCGGACAGGAAGGGCAGTGCGGCCGTGAGGCACCAGGCCAGGAAGATCACCACCGTGGTGACCACCGGGACCCAGTCGCGGTACCGACGGGTGAGGGCCAGGGCGGCCAGCGTCACGACGAGCATGCCGGGCGTCAGCTGGTGCGAGACGACGATGGCCGTGACCAGCACGCTGAGCAGCACGGTCCACACCGCCTGCCCCTGCCGGCCCCGCCGCCCGCCGGAACGGCCGTAGCGGCGCAGCACGACCGCGATGACGCCCAGGTGCAGGGCGAAGGCGACGGACTGCGGGGAGAAGTAGTCCTGGCCGACCCAGTTGCCGACGCAGAACAGCCACACCGCGGTCCAGATCAGCCGCCGGTCCTCGGTGAAGGTCCGGTAGATCAGCAGCAGCGGGAGCAGCAGCAGGACGCTGGAGACCAGCGGCCACCAGGCCATGTACATCGCGGCGTTGTCCACGCCGAGCAGGCGCACCAGAGCGGCCTGGGCGGCGAAGAAGCCGGGCCACTGGTCGTAGACGGCCATGTCGCCGAGCTGGTCCGCGCCCTGGAGGCTGCCGGAGGTGAGCAGGTGGTCGATGACGGCGTCGTGCTTCCACGCCCAGGCGTACAGCGGGGTCGGGTAGAGGAGGGCCTGGGTGGCCCGTTCCATGACCAGCAGGCCCAGGACGTACGCGAACGACCAGGCGCCCGGGCGGCGCGGATCGCGGACCGTGAACCAGAAGCCCCCGGTCAGTACGGCGAGCCCGGCCCAGAAGGCGGGGTGCAGGGCGCTGACGAGACCGAAGTCGTCCAGGGCGGACACGTCGGTGTGCCGTAGCGCGTAGCCCCACAGGGTGAGCGCGACGAGAAGGGGCAGGGCAGGCCAGGCGGCGGCCGCGCGGGCCGGCCAGGCGGCGGGGGCGAGTTCGGACAGATCCGTCACGGGCGGCTCGGTGGCGGAGCCGGGGGGCTCCGGGGTAGAGGATCGGTGGGCGGCGCGTGCGGGACCCCGGGGGGCGGGCTCCCGGACCGGCCGGGCGGACGCCTCCTGCGAGGTCCTGTTGTCCGTCTCCTGCGAGGCGCGGAGGGATGCCGTCGCCTCTCGCACGTGTGCGTGCCCGCGCCTGTGCTCCTGCTCCTCCTCGTGTTCGTGCTCGGGATCGTGCTCGTACTCGTACTCGGGATCGTGCTCGTCCTCGTCCTCGGACACGGAGGCGGTCGTCCCGGCCGTCTCCGGTTTCTCCAGGGGCGTCGTCGCGGAGTCCCTGTTCGGCGCGTCCGGGTTTTCCTGCCCGGGCACGGGCTCTGGTACGGATCTCTCCCGTGGAGTTGCTGGCGGACGCACGACGGTTCCCCCCTGGCGATTCGGCTCTGTGCTTGATCAGTCCCTGGACGTGCGGTTCGGTCTGGTGTGGTGCGCGGGCTGTGTCATGTCCGTCGTCAGGGCGGGGCGGCGGAGCGACAGGAGCACGACGGCGAGGACGAGCAGCAGCAGGAGGGGCGGCGTGAGGGGCGCGAGCTCGGCGCGCCAGACCCAGCCCCCCACCGCGGCGAGATAGAGAACCCCCCAGCGCCCCTGCCACGGCAGCCGGTCGCCCGCCTTCGCGAGGAGCAGCCACAGCGGTACGAGACACAGCAACTGCAGGACGAGCGGCGCCCAGCGCAGCAGCGGGGCGGGCCCGTCGAGCCCCGCCGCTTCCGCCAGAAAACCGGCCGTCTCGGTATAGAACGTCCCACCGACCGTCTCCGGTTCCCGGCCGAGGGCCACGGGTGCCGCGTGCAGGGTGAGCACGGCGGCACCCAGCGCGGCGCCGGGCAGCCGCGGGTCGGTCGCCAAACACAACGTCACGGACGCCACGAACACCACGAGCAGCACGGCTCCGGCGACGAGTGCCGACAGGGGCAGTTCCCGCAGCAGCTCCCGGCCCGTGAGCTCGGCCTCGGTCACGCCGGCGCCCAGCCACGGCAGTTCGCGCGACGCGACCAGGAGGACGACTGTTGCGATGCCGAGCAACAGCCAGAGGGCCGGACGCAGGAGCCGCTCCGGGACGGCCCCGATCCCGTCGTCGCGTGCCGCCCCGTCGTCGGGGAAGTCGTCGAGCGCGTGCTCACCTTCAGGCTTGGTCTCCGTGTCCGGACAGGGCCCCGACCCGGTCTCGGGCACAGGCCCGGAGTCGGTCTCGGACTCGGAGTCGGACTCGGACTCGGGCCGGGGGTCGGCGTCCGGCTCGGCCCCGGGCTCCGCGTCGGCGTCCCGCGGCCGCCGGACGATCACCGCGAGGGTGTCCGCCTCCAGTGCCTCGCGTTCGTACCCGGGACGCCCTATGAACAGGGCGACCGTGTCCTCCCGCACCGCGTCTTCGCTCTGCCCGTGCTCGTACGCCGCCCGCCGGGCCCAGTTGGTGCCGTACCCCGCGGTGGCGTTCAGCCTGGCCCAGCGGGTGCCGTAGGCCGTACCGGAGCCCGGCTCGCGGCCGGTCCGCGTCGCGGTGCCGGCGGGGAGGGCGCCCGGCCCCCCGTTCCCTGCGGGGCGATGCCCGCCCCCGTCGCCGCCCCGCAGGACGGCACGCAGTCCGGGCACGCAGCCGATGGCGACCACGGTCATGCCGCCCAGCACGGCCCACCCGGCGCCCGCGATCCCGGCCGGGGTGAACAGCATCGCCGCGCTGCCCAGCACCAGGACGCACATGGTGCCCTGCACGGCGGCCAGTGCGCCGGTGCGTCCCTGGACACGCAGTACGCCGATGTACAACTCGACCACGATGCGCGGCAGGGCCCCGATGGCGAGCAGCCGCAGCACCGTGGAGCCGTGCTCGGCGTAGCCGTCGTCGAAGGGCGTGAGGATCTGCGGGGCGAAGGCGACCAGGACGAGGACGACCGGCACCAGCAGCAGCGTCATGCGGCGCAGCGCTCCGCGAACGCCGTCGGCGAGGCGGCGCGGGTCGTGGGAGGCGTGCGCGGTGAGAGAGGAGGCCATGTTGATGGCCATGAACTCCATCGTGCCGCCGACGGTGTAGGCCACGTAGAAGTAGCCGTTCTCCGCGGCGCTGAAGTTGACCGCGACCATCACCGGCAGCAGGTTGATCATCGCCAGGCTGAACAGCGCGCCCAGCGAGTCCCCGGCCAGGAACCGCCCCATCTCGCGGACCTTGGGCGGCTCCACGTCGTGGTCGGCGGCGGCCTGGCGCGGGATGAGCCGGCGGAAGATCAGCCAGCCGAGCGGCAGGGTGGAGAACGCGATGGCCACGGCCCAGGACACGAAGATGCCGAGCACCGGCAACGCGGTGGCGAAGACGGCAAGCAGGACGAGCTTCCCGACCGAGAACACGGCGTTGCCGGCGGGCACCCACTCCGCCTTGCGCAGCCCGGTCAGCACACCGTCCTGGAGGGTGAGCAGTGCCCAGGCCACGCACGCCGCGACGAACAGGGCCCCCGTCTCCACGGTGCCCAGCGGGGCGTAGGAGGCGCCCCACAGGTCGAGGGTGAGCAGGAAGACGACCGCCGCCAGGGCGACGACCACCGAACTGGCCGCGTACGCCCGCCACACCAGCGGTCCGGTCGCACGGCCGGCCCGTGGCACGAAACGGACGACGGCGCCGATCATCGTGGTCGCCGTGATGCTGGCGAGCAGCCGCATCGCGGCGATCGCGGCGGAGCCCTGTCCGACCGCCTCCTCCGAGTAGTAGCGGGCGGCCACGAGCCAGAAGCCGAGGCCGAGCACGGCGGAGACGCCGGTGCTGAGCATGAGGAAATAGGCGTTCTTGAAGAGCGAGTCGCCGCCGCGTCCGCGCCCGGCCGGCGTCGGGCCGCCGCCCGCGGGCGCCGCGGCCGTCTCGTGGACCTGCGTCTCAGTCACCGGTCGGAACCAGCCCTTCCGGCGCCTCGGCGGGCCTCACCCCGGACTCCTCCAGCGCCGCGACCACCGACGCGGCCCGCAGCGGGTCCACCGGCAGCGCGTGCCGCGCGAACCAGCGCGCACCCTCGGGCGACGGGGACGGGTCGGTGAAGGCCGCGCCCGCGTAGTCGTCCAGCGGCGGGTCGTAGAGGTAGCCGACGACGATGCCGCGCCGGGCCAGCGCACGTACCGCCGCGTCCCGGTCCGCCACGAGCAGCGGCACCCGGAACAGCGGCTGGGCCGGAGGCCGCTCTCTGCCGACCGCGAGTTGCCCCCACCGGGTCGACAGCAGCAGTTCCGTACCCGCCCGGCAGTCCGCGAGGACGTCGTCCAGCCGGTCGAACCTGCGCCCGACGCGCCCGAGCCGTAACCGGCCGGCCCGCAACCGGTAGTCGTGCATGTCCACGCGGACCCAGGAGTCGTGGGCGTCCAGGTCGGGGGCCGAGGCGACCGCGCGGCCCAGCTCCTCCGGACGCAGCGGCATCCGGATCTCCTCGCGCTCCATCAGGCCCAGCATCCGCATCGTGGCCCAGGCGGCTCGCCGCAACCGCAGTCCGCGCACGGCGGCCTCCGCGTACGGCCTTACGGCGTAGGCGAGTTCGGCCGTGGTGCGGCGCGGCAGCAGCAGATCGTCGCAGGCCTTCTCCAGCGCCTCCCGCAATCCCGGGTCGGCGAGCGCGAGGATGCCTCCGGCTTTGGCCCCGACGTGCTTGGACAGGCTGAAAACGGAGGCGTCGCCCCAGGAGCCGACCGGCCGGCCGCCCACCTCGCTGCCGATGGCGTGCGCGGCGTCCTCGAACAGCGGGATGCCGAGCGCGTCGCAGCGGGCCCGCAGACCGGGGGCCGGGTCCGGGTTCCCGTACAGGTTCGTCGTCAGTACTGCGGACAGGGAACCCCACACGTCCTCGGGCACGGCATCGATGTCGATGGACGCGTCGGACGGCTTCAACGGCGCCTGCACCGGCCGGAGCCCGGCCGCGAGCACGACGAAGAAGATGACGTCGTCGTTGACCGGTGACATCAGCACCCGGCCGCCCGGCGGGCACCAGTGACGCAGTGCCGCGTACAGCCCGAAACGGCACGACGGTACGTACACGCATTCCCGGCCGAGCCGGCCGCGCATGGTTGCTTCCAGCCGCTTCCTCGGCTGCGAACCATCCCGCACCGAACCCGGACCGGCCTCCCCAATGGCCATCCGCCCCCCTGGTGTGCCATTGAAGGCCCCCTCCCCGAGGCCTTCCAGCACCTGCCCAGAGTCGCCCCGTTCGCACCGCTCCGTCAAGATTGCGTACCGGCCTGTGGACAACTTCCCGCACTCAAACGGAAGCGGAGCGCAACATCTCCCCGCGTTCCCGCAGGCGCGCGCCGACGGCCGAGGCACCGCCCCACCGGCCTCTCCCCTCGCCTCACGCATCGGCCGCCGGACCACTCCCCGCACGTCAGCACACCTGCGCGCGCTCTCCTCGCCACGCACCGCCGCCTCCCGATGCACTGCCCAACACCGGTACGACACCCGTAACGTGTGGCCCGGCCCACGAACCACGTGGCGCACCCGGCGCACACGGCGCACATGGCGAGCACGAAAGCGAGGCAGCACCCGATGCCCCCCTTCGATGTCCCCGAGGGCGACCCCTTCGGCCCGCACAACCTCCCGTACGGCGTGTTCTCGATCCCCGGCGCCCAGGACCGGACGGTGGGCGTCCGGCTCGGCGACCATGTCCTCGATGTCGGCGCGGCGGCCCACGCGCTCGGCTCGCCGTACGCCTCCCTGCTCGCGCGGCCCACCCTCAACCCGCTGCTGGCGGCCGGCCGCACCGCCTGGTCCGACGTGCGGCGCGCCCTGACCGCCTGGGTGACGGTCCCCTCCCACCGCGAGACCCTGGAGCCTCTCTTCCATCACCTCTCGTCGGTGACCCTCCACCTGCCCTTCGAGGTCGCGGACTACGTCGACTTCTACGCCTCCGAGAACCACGCCCGGAACGTCGGCCAGATCTTCCGTCCCGACGCCGCCGACTCCCTCACCCCCAACTGGAAACACCTTCCCATCGGCTACCACGGCCGTTCCGGCACGGTCGTCGTGTCCGGCACGGACGTCGTACGCCCGTGCGGGCAGCGCAAGGCCCCTACCGACGCCGCTCCCGTCTTCGGCCCGTCCGTCCGCCTGGACATCGAGGCCGAGGTCGGCTTCGTGGTGGGTGTGCCGTCCGAGCCGGGCGCCCCGGTGCCGCTCGGCGACTTCCGCGAGCACGTCTTCGGGCTGTGCCTCCTCAACGACTGGTCCGCGCGGGACGTCCAGGCCTGGGAGTACGTGCCCCTCGGCCCCTTCCTCGGCAAGTCGTTCGCCACGTCGGTGTCGGCCTGGATCACGCCGCTGGACGCCCTGGAGGAGGCACGGGTGGCGCCGCCGGAGCGCACCCACGACCTGCTGCCCTACCTCGACGACACCGACCCGGAACTGGACGAGCCCGGAGGCTACGACCTGCGGATCACCGTCACGATCAACGGCCATGTCGTCTCCGAACCTCCCTTCTCCACCATGTACTGGACGGCCGCCCAGCAACTGGCCCACATGACCGTCAACGGCGCCTCCCTGCGCACCGGCGACCTCTACGGCTCCGGCACGGTGAGCGGTCCCACCGAGCGGGAACGCGGCTCCCTGCTGGAGCTGACCTGGAACGGCCGCGACCCCCTGGAACTCCCCGACGGCAAACGGGCGTTCCTGGAGGACGGGGACGTGGTGACCCTGTCGGCCTGGGCACCCGGCCCGGACGGCGTCCGGGTGGGGCTGGGCGAGGTCACCGGCCGGATCACCGCACCGCGCACCGGTCGGTAGCCCACCCGCCACGCACGGCAGCCCCGCGAGGTCCCGCACCCGCGCAAGCGCCGACCCGTCGCACCGGCCCGGTATTCGCGCGGACGGCAGTCCACCGCAGGCCCCCGCACTCGCGGCGGACGACAGCTCGCCGCGAGCCCCGGCACTCGCGCGGGCGGCAGTCTCACCGCGCCGGCCCAGTGCTCACGCGGGCGCGCCGCGATGTGGTGCGGTGCGGTGCAGTTCGGTGTGCCGCGATGCGCCGGATCGGTTGCCCGCCGGGGCCTGACTCACACCGCCCGTCACCGTCATACTGGCGTCGGGCGGTGTGCGCGGCACGGCGTGTCCGCACCGTGACGGCAGCCTCCCACCGGGCCACCGGGGCCCGCCGAAGCCCCGGCACCGCCCACCGCCACCGCACCACAGCCAGAGCCGCCCTTCCGACCAGGATCCGGAGCCCGTGGCATGACCCTCTGCCTGCTCCTGCTGTTCGTCGTCGCCGTGACCGCCGCGGTACCGGTACCGCGCGCGCTGACCCGGTCCGCGTGGCCCGAACGCGACCCGGTCGTCGCTCTGTGGGTGTGGCAGTGCCTGGTCGCCACCGTCCTGCTGTGCTGCCTGACGGCACTCGTGCTCGGGGCCGCCGCCGTCTTCGGCACCGTCCGCGCCCAGCTCTTCGCGCCGGCGCCGCCCGCGGTGACCGCCGCCTACAACCTCTCCGCCGGCCCGCCCTGGGCCGCCGTCCTCATCCTGCTGCTGGCCGGCGGCGCCGCATGGACGACCGCCATGCTCGCCCGCGAACTCGCCGAGGCCCGACGGCGCCGTGCCCAGTCCCGCGCCCATCTGCGCGAGCGCGCCCCCGATCTGCCCGCCGGTCTTCCCGCCGCCCGTGGCCCCCTGCTGGTCCTGGAGGACGAGTACCCGGACGCCTGGTGGATGCCGGGCAGCCCGCCCCAGCTGATCGTCACCACCGGCGCCCTCCAGCGTCTCACCGACCACCAGCTCGACGCCGTCCTCACCCACGAGCGCGGCCACGCCCGCGCCCGCCACGACTGGCTGCTGCACCTGTCCACCGCACTGGCCACCGGCTTCCCCCGAGTCCCCCTCTTCGCCCACTTCTGCGACCAGACCCACCGCCTGGTCGAACTGGCCGCCGACGACACCGCCTCCCGCCGCTGCGGCCACCTGACCACGGCCCTGGCCCTGATCGAGCTGAACCAGCACCGGGGCGTCCTGTCCTGCGCCTCCAGCCACCGCCTCCTCGGCGAGCGGGTCGACCGCCTCCTCGAACCGCCGCCTCGACTGACGCCACGTCACCGGGCCCTGACCACGGCGACGGCCGCCCTCGTACCCCTGGTCCCCTTGCTGATCACCTTCGCTCCGGGGCTGACGGCGCTGGCGTAGGGACCGTCTCAACGGGCGCGAAATGAACCAGCGGCCGGTCGCCGCCGTCCGCCCCTATATCCAGTCGTCCGGCTCGGGCTCGGGCTCCATCTCCGGCCAGTCGTCCGCACCCGGGTCGGAACCGGCCGACGGACGGCCCGGGGCGGGCTCCGCCGCAGCGGCCGGCCCCTCCAGCTCGGCCAGCACGGCCAGCACACCCTCCCCGTACGTCGCCAGCTTCTTCTCACCCACCCCGGTGATGCCTCCGAGCTGCCCGATCGAGGTGGGCCAGGCGGTGGCGATCTCCCGGAGAGTGGCGTCATGGAAGATGACGTACGCCGGAACGCCCTGCTCCCGTGCCTGCTCCGCGCGCCAGGCGCGCAGCGCCTCGAAGGCGGGGAGCAGTTCCTGTGGCAGTTCGGCGGCGGCGGTCTTGGCCTTGCGGTCGCCACGCCCGCCGCCCGACGCCCGTGCCGAAGCCGGCTTCCTCGGCTCCTTGCGCAGCGGCACCTCCCGCTCCCGGCGCAGGACCGCCCCGCTGGCCTCGGTCAGCACCAGCGTGCCGTACTCGCCCTCGACGGCGAGCAGGCCCTGGGCCAGCAGCTGCCGGGCGACACCGCGCCACTCGCCCTCGGTCAGCTCCTCCCCGATGCCGAACACGGAGAGCTGATCGTGGTCGAACTGGATCACCTTGGCGGTGCGCTTGCCCAGCAGGATGTCGATGATCTGCCCCGCGCCGAACTTCTGCCCGCGCTCCCGCTTCAGCCGCACCACCGTCGACAGCACCTTCTGCGCCGCGACCGTGCCGTCCCAGGTCTCCGGCGGGGTGAGACAGGTGTCGCAGTTGCCGCAGCCGGCCGGGGCGGGCTCCTGCCCGAAGTAGGCGAGGAGCTGGCCGCGGCGGCACTGGGCGGTCTCGCACAGCGCGAGCATCGCGTCCAGGTGGGACTGCGCCCGGCGCCGGAACGCCTCGTCGCCCTCACCGGACTGGATCAGCTTGCGCTGCTGTATGACGTCGTTGAGCCCGTACGCCATCCAGGCCGTGGAAGGCAGGCCGTCCCGCCCCGCGCGGCCGGTCTCCTGGTAGTAGCCCTCGACCGACTTCGGGAGGTCGAGGTGGGCGACGAACCGGACGTCCGGCTTGTCGATACCCATGCCGAAGGCGATGGTCGCCACGACCACCAGGCCCTCCTCCCGCAGGAACCTCGACTGGTGCGCGGCGCGGGTGCCCGCGTCCAGACCCGCGTGGTACGGGACCGCCTCGACGCCGTTGCGGGAGAGGAACTCGGCGGTCTTCTCGACGGAGTTGCGCGAAAGGCAGTAGACGATGCCCGCGTCGCCCGGGTGCTCCTCACGCAGGAAGCTCAGGAGCTGCTTCTTGGGGTCGGTCTTCGGCACGACCCGGTACTGGATGTTGGGCCGGTCGAAACTGGCCACGAAATGTCGCGCCGTCGGCATGTTCAGCCGCTCGGTGATCTCGCGGTGCGTGGCGTGTGTGGCCGTCGCCGTGAGCGCGAGCCGGGGCACGTCCGGCCAGCGCTCACCGAGCAGGGACAGGGCCAGGTAGTCGGGCCGGAAGTCGTGGCCCCACTGCGAGACGCAGTGGGCCTCGTCGATCGCGAAGAGGGAGATCTTGCCCCGGGAGAGCAGGTCGAGGGTGCCCTCCAGCCGCAGCCGCTCGGGCGCCAGGTACAGCAGGTCCAGCTCGCCGGCGAGGAACTCGGCCTCCACCACGCGCCGCTCGTCGAAGTCCTGCGTGGAGTTCATGAACCCGGCCCGCACACCGAGCGCCCGCAGCGCGTCCACCTGGTCCTGCATCAGCGCGATCAGTGGCGAGACCACGATGCCCGTGCCGGGCCGGACCAGGGACGGAATCTGGTAGCAGAGCGACTTGCCGCCGCCGGTCGGCATGAGCACGACGGCGTCGCCGCCCGCGATCACATGGTCGACGACCGCTTCCTGCTCGCCCCGGAAGGCCTCGTACCCGAAGACCCGGTGCAGCGCGGCCAGCGCCTCACCGCCCAAGCCGGTCACCTGTGCTGTCTCTGCCATCTCGCCGATCATGCCCGTCCCGCCCATCGCCTGGTCCCCCGTACGTCCTGCCTGCCTGCCCGGGCCTTCTGCACCCGTCCTGTCCGTCTGGTCCGCCCTGTCCCGACCACTGCCTCAACGATAGGGGGCCGCGCCGACAGCCCCGGAGTTATCCACAGGCCGCATACCGTAGCGATCACCACCCGCGTCAAGGACACGACAGTCGTTCACACGTTCGCGGGAGACCCGCCCGTTTCCGGCGAATAGTCTGATTGCACCCGCGAGTAGTCTGATTGCACCCGCGAGACTCCGTCCCATGGGAGCACTGATGAGCGTCGCACCGAAGGCGTCCACGCGCGACTGGCCCGTCCCGCCGGAGGGCGGCTGGACCGCGGACGACCTGGACCGGCTTCCGAACCTGCCTCCGCACACGGAGCTGATCGACGGGAGCCTCGTCTTCGTGAGTCCGCAGACCCTCTTCCACTCACGCGCTGTCGACTTCTTCAACTGGCGGCTGCAGTCCCTCGCCCCGGCGGAGTTCGAGGTCATCCGCGAGTTCACCATCGACATCGACCGGCAGAACCGGCCCGAACCGGACGTCATCGTCGTGCGCGGCGACGTCGTCGACGACCCGGAGCAGACGCGCTATCCCGCCGAAGCCGTCACCCTGGCCATCGAGGTCGTCTCCGCCGAGTCCGTCTCCCGCGACCGCGAGACCAAACCCCTGAAGTACGCCCGTGCGGGCATCACCCACTACTGGCGCGTGGAGAACGAGAAGGGGCTCGCCGTCGTCCACGCCTTCGAGCTGGAGCCCGCCACCGGGGCATACGTCGCCGTCGGCATCTTCCGTGAGCGGATGAAGCTGAGCGCTCCCTTCCCGCTGGATCTGGACCTGACGGCCATCAAGGCGCGCCGCGGCGGCGAGTGACCCACGCGCACACGGCGGCGGCCCGGCCCCCCTGTGGGTTGCCGGGCCGCCGCCGTGTCCGAACCGGCGAGCGCCGCGTCAGCGCACGAACACCCCCGCCTGTCCCGCCAGGTCCAGGAAGTACTGCGGCGCCACACCGAGCACCACCGTGACCGCGACCCCGACTCCGATCGCCGTCATCGTCAGCGGTGACGGCACCGCGACGGTCGGGCCCTCCGGGCGCGGTTCGCTGAAGAACATCAGCACGATCACGCGGATGTAGAAGAACGCCGCGATCGCCGACGAGATCACGCCGATCACGACCAGCGGGGCCGCGCCGCCCTCCGCCGCCGCCTTGAAGACGGCGAACTTGCCGGAGAACCCGGAGGTCAGCGGGATGCCCGCGAAGGCCAGCAGGAACACCGCGAAAACGGCCGCCACCAGCGGTGACCTGCGCCCGAGTCCGGCCCACTTCGACAGGTGCGTCGCCTCACCGCCCGCGTCGCGCACCAGCGTCACGACCGCGAAGGCGCCGATCGTGACGAAGGAGTACGCGGCCAGGTAGAAGAGGACGGACGAGATGCCCTCCGGCGTGGTCGCGATGACACCGGCGAGGATGAAGCCCGCGTGCGCGATCGACGAGTACGCCAGCAGCCGCTTGATGTCGGTCTGCGTGATCGCGACGATCGCGCCGGCCAGCATGGTGACGATCGCCACGGCCCACATCACCGGCCGCCAGTCCCAGCGCAGGCCGGGCAGGACGACGTACAGGATGCGGAGCAGGGCGCCGAAGGCGGCCACCTTGGTCGCCGCCGCCATGAAGCCGGTCACCGGCGTCGGCGCGCCCTGGTACACGTCCGGCGTCCACATGTGGAACGGCACCGCGCCCACCTTGAACAGGAGGCCCATGACGATCAGCGCGGACCCGACGAGCAGCAGCGCGTCGTTGCCCATGGTGTCGGCGAGCGCCGGGGTGACGTTCTGCACGGTGCCGTCGACGACCGAGGCGATCGTGCCGTACGACATGGAGCCCGCGTAGCCGTAGAGCAGCGCGATGCCGAACAGGGTGAAGGCCGAGGCGAACGCGCCGAGCAGGAAGTACTTGACCGCTGCCTCCTGCGACATGAGCCGCTTGCGGCGGGCCAGCGCGCACAGCAGGTACAGCGGGAGGGAGAAGACCTCCAGGGCCACGAAGAGCGTCAGGAGGTCGTTGGCCGCCGGGAAGATCAGCATGCCGGCGACGGCGAAGAGGAGGAGCGGGAAGACCTCCGTCGTGGTGAAGCCGGCCTTGACCGCCTTCTGCTCGCTCTCGCTGCCCGGCACGGCCGCGGCCTGCGCGGCGAAGGAGTCGACCCGGTTGCCGTGCGCCTGCGGATCGAGCCGCCGCTCGGCGAAGGTGAACAGGCCGACCAGCGCCGCCAGCAGGATCGTGCCCTGCAGGAACAGGGCAGGGCCGTCGACGGCGATGGCTCCCATCGCCGCGATGCCCGCCTTGGTCGTGCCGTATCCGCCCGCCGCGAGCGCGACGACCGCGGCGAAGGCGGCGACGAGCGCGACGACGGACAGGAACATCTGCACGTAGTAGCGGGACTTGCGGGGCACGAAGGCCTCGATCAGGATGCCGATGATCGCCGCGCCGAGGATGATCAGGGTGGGCGACAACTGCCCGTACTCGATCTTCGGCGCGTCGATCTTGCCGATCGGGTCGGCCGCCGTCGTCACCGTTGTCCACAGGCTGTGGACGGCTGTTGCGCTCACTTGGCCGCCTCCACCTCAGGCTGGGGGTCCTTCTTCTGTACGTCGGACATGGTCTGCTCCACCGCCGGGTTGACGATGTCCGTGAGGGGCTTGGGGAAGACGCCCAGGAAGATCAGCAGCGCCACCAGCGGCGCCACGACCACCAGCTCCCGCACCCGCAGGTCGGGCATCGCCGACACCTCCGGCTTCACCGGGCCCGTCATCGTCCGCTGGTAGAGGACGAGGGTGTAGAGCGCGGCGAGCACGATGCCGAAGGTGGCGATGATGCCGATGACCGGGTAGCGGGTGAAGGTGCCGACCAGGACCAGGAACTCACTGATGAACGGCGCCAGCCCCGGCAGGGACAGGGTCGCCAGTCCGCCGATCAGGAAGGTGCCGGCGAGCACCGGGGCGACCTTCTGCACTCCCCCGTAGTCGGCGATGAGCCGCGAGCCGCGCCGCGAGATCAGGAATCCGGCGATCAGCATCAGGACGGCGGTGGAGATGCCGTGGTTGACCATGTAGAGCGTCGCGCCGGACTGGCCCTGGCTGGTCATCGCGAAGATGCCCATGATGATGAAGCCGAAGTGCGAGATCGACGCGTAGGCGATCAGCCGCTTGATGTCGCGCTGGCCGACCGCGAGCAACGCTCCGTAGATGATGCTGATGACGGCCAGTACGAGGATCACCGGCGTCGCCCACTTGCTGGCCTCCGGGAAGAGCTGGAGGCAGAAGCGGAGCATCGCGAAGGTGCCCACCTTGTCGACGACCGCCGTGATGAGCACGGCGACCGGCGCGGTCGACTCCTGCATGGCGTTGGGCAGCCAGGTGTGCAGCGGCCACAGCGGCGCCTTCACCGCGAAGGCGAAGAAGAAACCGAGGAAGAGCCAGCGCTCGGTGCTGGTCGCCATCTCCAGCTCGCCGTTGGCCCTGGCCTGGGCGATCTCGGTGAGGGAGAAGTTCCCGGCGACCACGTAGAGGCCGATCACCGCGGCCAGCATGATCAGACCGCCGGCCAGGTTGTAGAGGAGGAACTTCACCGCCGCGTACGACCGCTGGGTCGCCGCCGTCTTCTCGCCGTGCTGGTGGGCACGGTCCCCGAAGCCGCCGATGAGGAAGTACATCGGGATGAGCATGGCTTCGAAGAAGATGTAGAAGAGGAAGACGTCGGTGGCCTCGAAGGAGAGGATCACCATCGCCTCGACCAGCAGGATCAGGGCGAAGAAGCCCTGGGTCGGCCGCCACCGGCTGCTGCCGGTCTCCAGCGGGTCGGCGTCGTGCCAGCCCGCCAGGACGATGAACGGGATCAGCAGGGCGGTCAGCGCGATCAGCGCCACGGCGATGCCGTCCACTCCCAGTTCGTACCGGACTCCGAAGTCCGCGATCCAGGAGTGCGACTCGGTCAGCTGGTAGCGGTCGCCGCCGGGGTCGAAGCGGACCAGTACCGCGACCGCCAGGGCGAGGGTCGCCAGCGAGAACAGCAGCGCGAGCCACTTGGCCGCGGTGCGTTTCGCGGCCGGCACCGCGGCGGTGGCGATGGCCCCGACGGCCGGGAGCGCCGCCGTGACTGTCAGCAGGGGAAAGGACATCGGTATCAGACCGCCCTCATCAGCAGGGTCGCGGCGACGAGGACCGCCGCACCGCCGAACATCGAGACCGCGTAGCTGCGCGCGAACCCGTTCTGCAGCTTTCGCATCCGCCCGGACAGGCCGCCGACCGAGGCCGCCGTGCCGTTGACGACGCCGTCGACCAGGGTGTGGTCGACGTACACCAGGGAGCGCGTCAGGTGCTCTCCGCCGCGGACCAGTACCACGTGGTTGAAGTCGTCCTGGAGCAGGTCACGCCGGGCGGCCCGGGTGAGCAGCGATCCGCGCGGGGCGACGGACGGGACCGGGCGGCGGCCGTACTGCGCCCAGGCGACCGCGACGCCGATCACCATCACGGCGACCGTCGAGACGGTGACGGTCAGGGCGCTGATCGGCGCGTGGCCGTGGTCGTGCCCGGTGATGGGCTCGAGCCAGTGCACGAAGCGGTCGCCGACGCTGAAGAACGCGCCGCCGAACACCGAGCCGACGGCCAGCACGATCATCGGGATCGTCATGGTCCTCGGGGATTCGTGCGGGTGCGGCGGTGTGTACTCGCCGCGCGTCTCGGCGGCCGGCTCCACGTCCGGCTGGGCCGGCGACGGCGTCGGGGCGTTGCGCCAGCGCTCCTCGCCGAAGAACGTCATCAGCATCACGCGCGTCATGTAGTACGCCGTGATGGCGGCGCCCAGCAGGGCGCAGGCGCCGAGGATCCAGCCCTCGGTGCCGCCCTTGGCGAACGCCGCCTCGATGATCTTGTCCTTGGAGAAGAAGCCGGACAGGCCCGGGAAGCCGATGATGGCGAGGTAGCCGAGGCCGAAGGTGATGAAGGTGACCGGCATGTACTTGCGCAGCCCGCCGTAGCGACGCATGTCGACCTCGTCGTTCATGCCGTGCATGACCGAACCGGCGCCGAGGAACAGCCCGGCCTTGAAGAAGCCGTGCGTCACCAGGTGCATGATCGCGAAGACGTAGCCGATCGGGCCGAGACCGGCCGCCAGTACCATGTAGCCGATCTGCGACATGGTCGAGCCGGCCAGTGCCTTCTTGATGTCGTCCTTGGCGCAACCGACGATCGCACCGAACAGCAGCGTGACCGCGCCGACGATGGTGACGACGAGCTGCGCGTCGGGCGCGCCGTTGAAGATGGCTCCCGAGCGGACGATCAGGTACACGCCCGCCGTCACCATGGTCGCGGCGTGGATCAGGGCCGATACCGGGGTCGGGCCCTCCATCGCGTCCCCGAGCCAGGACTGCAGCGGAACCTGGGCGGACTTGCCGCAGGCCGCGAGCAGCAGCATGAGGGCGATGGCGGTGAGCTTGCCCTCACCGGCCTCGCCCGCGAGCCCGGCCTCCCCGTGGCCGCCGAGCACCGGCCCGAAGGCGAAGGTGCCGAACCACAGGAACATCAGCATGATCGCGATGGACAGGCCCATGTCGCCGACGCGGTTGACCAGGAAGGCCTTCTTCGCGGCGGTGGCGGCGCTGGGCTTGTGCTGCCAGAAGCCGATCAGCAGGTAGGAGGCGAGGCCGACGCCCTCCCAGCCGACGTACAGCAGCAGGTAGTTGTCGGCGAGCACGAGGATCAGCATCGCCGCGAGAAACAGGTTCAGATAGCCGAAGAAGCGGCGGCGGCGCTCGTCGTGCTCCATGTACCCGATCGAGTACAGGTGGATGAGCGAACCGACGCCGGTGATCAGCAGCACGAACGTCATCGACAGCTGGTCGAGCCGGAAGGCGACGTCGGCCTGGAAGCCCTCCACCGGGATCCAGCTGAACAGGTGCTGCGTCAGCGTGCGGTCCTCGGCGCCGGCGCCGAGCATGTCGGCGAAGAGGACGACGCCGATCACGAACGAGGCGGCCGCCAGCACCGTGCCGATCCAGTGGCCGACGGCGTCCAGCCGGCGTCCGCCGCACAGCAGGACCGCCGCTCCGAGCAAGGGCGCCGCCACCAGCAGCGCAATCAGGTTCTCCACGTTTCAGCCCCTTACAGCTTCATCAGGCTGGCGTCGTCGACCGAGGCCGAGTGGCGGGAACGGAACAGGGACACGATGATCGCGAGCCCGACCACGACCTCCGCG
The DNA here is from genome assembly GCF_028473745.1 of Streptomyces sp. M92. Lineage (NCBI taxonomy): Bacteria > Bacillati > Actinomycetota > Actinomycetes > Kitasatosporales > Streptomycetaceae > Streptomyces > Streptomyces sp. M92. The sequence goes on along the minus strand of NZ_CP101137.1, from coordinate 2,462,065 downwards.
GCGGCGACGACCATCGTGAAGAAGGCGATGATCTGGCCGTCGAGGTTGCCGTGCATGCGGGAGAAGGCGACGAACGCGAGGTTGCAGGCGTTGAGCATCAGCTCCACGCACATGAACACCACGATCGCGTTGCGCCTGATCAGCACGCCGGTGGCACCGATCGTGAACAACAGGGCCGCGAGATAGAGGTAGTTCACGGGGTTCACTTCGACGCCTCCTCGGACCGCTTGAAGTTGGCCGGGTCGACCGCCGTTCGCTCCAGGCGCTCCTCGGCACGCTGCTCCAGTGCCTTGAGGTCGTTGAGCGCGTCCGCCGAGACGTCGCGGATCTGCCCCCGATCGCGCAGCGTCTTGCTGACGGTCAGCTCGGAGGGGGTGCCGTCGGGCAGCAGGCCCGCGATGTCGACCGCGTTGTGCCGGGCGTAGACGCCGGGTGCGGGCAGCGGCGGCAGGTACTTGCCCTCGCGGACGCGCTTCTCGGCCAGCTCCCGCTGGGTCGCGGCCCGCTCGGTGCGCTCGCGGTGGGTGAGCACCATGGCGCCGACCGCGGCCGTGATGAGCAGGGCGCCGGTGATCTCGAAGGCGAAGACGTACTTGGTGAAGATGAGGGACGCGAGTCCCTCCACGTTGCCGTTCGCGTTCGCCTGGCCGAGGCCGGTGAACTCGCTGACCGAGGCGTTGCCGATGCCGCCGATCAGCAGGATGCCGAAGCCGAGCCCGGAAAGCAGGGCCAGCCAGCGCTGGCCCTTGATGGTCTCCTTCAGGGAGTCCGCCGCGGTGACGCCTACGAGCATCACCACGAACAGGAACAGCATCATGATCGCGCCGGTGTAGACGATGATCTGCACCACGCCGAGGAAGTAGGCACCGTTGGCGAGGTAGAACACCGCCAGGACGATCATGGTTCCGGCGAGGCAGAGCGCGCTGTGCACTGCCTTCTTCATGAAGACGGTGCACAGGGCGCCGATCACCGCGACGGTGCCGAGGATCCAGAACTGGACGGCCTCTCCGGTCGAGGTGCCGGCGGAGAGAGTCGCCGCGGCGGCGAGCTGCGCGCTCATCGGCGGATCACCTCCTCCGAGGCCGGCTCGGTCCCGCCGAACGTCGAGTCGCCCTCCTGGACGACCTCGCCCTTGGAGTGCGCGACCTGCTGGACGGTGCCGGGCGCGGCCTCGGTCACCAGGCCCCGGTAGTAGTCCTGCTCGTCCGTGCCCGGATAGATGGCGTGAGGCGAGTCGACCATGCCCTCCTCCAGACCGGCGAGGAGCTGGTCCTTGGTGAAGATGAGGTTGGCGCGACTGGAGTCGGCCAGTTCGAAGTCGTTGGTCATCGTCAGCGCACGCGTGGGGCACGCTTCGATGCACAGGCCGCACAGGATGCAGCGGGCGTAGTTGATCTGGTAGACGCGGCCGTACCGCTCGCCCGGCGAGTAGCGCTCCTCGTCGGTGTTGTCCGCGCCCTCCACGTAGATGGCGTCGGCGGGACACGCCCAGGCGCACAGCTCACAGCCGACGCACTTCTCCAGGCCGTCCGGATGGCGGTTGAGCTGGTGCCGTCCGTGGAAGCGCGGAGCGGTGGTCTTCTGCTGCTCCGGGTACTGCTCGGTCAGCCGCTTCTTGAACATGGCCTTGAAGGTCACGCCGAAGCCGGCCACGGGGTTCAGGAAACCGGGGTCGGTCTCCTTCGGTTCCTCAGCCATCGGACGCCTCCTTTCCATCCGTAGATCCACCCGCAGATCCACCCGTAGATCCGTCACTGTGAGTATCGGGCCCACCACTGACAATCAGCTCCCGCTCCCGGCGCGGACGGCGCCTGGGCACCGGCGGCAGCTCCTGCCCGGGCAGCGGCGGTACGGGGAACCCGCCGGCCATCGGGTCGAAGGCGGCCGGTTCCTCGGCCGGGGCCTCGGCCCGCTTGCCCTTGTCGCGGTACATGTCGACGACGAAGGACAGCACCAGCAGGACCAGGACTCCGCCGCCGATGTAGAGGGCGATGTCGGTGAACTCGTAGTTCTCGTTGCGCAGGGCCCGCACGGTCGCCACCAGCATCAGCCAGACCAGGGAGACCGGGATGAGGACCTTCCAGCCGAGCTTCATCAGCTGGTCGTAGCGGACGCGCGGGAGCGTCCCGCGCAGCCAGATGAAGAAGAACAGCAGCAGCTGCACCTTGACCACGAACCAGAGCAGCGGCCACCAACCGTGGTTGGCACCCTCCCAGAAGGTGCTGACCGGCCACGGTGCCCGCCAGCCGCCGAGGAAGAGCGTGGTGGCGACCGCCGAGACCGTCACCATGTTCACGTACTCGGCGAGCATGAACATCGCGAACTTGATCGACGAGTACTCGGTGTTGAAACCGCCCACCAGGTCGCCCTCGGACTCCGGCATGTCGAAGGGGGCCCGGTTGGTCTCGCCGACCATGGTGACGATGTAGAGGATGAAGGAGACCGGCAGCAGCACGATGTACCAGCGGTCGCCCTGCTGGGCGACGATCTCCGACGTCGACATCGACCCCGAGTAGAGGAAGACCGAGGCGAACGCGGCGCCCATCGCGATCTCGTAGGAGATCATCTGCGCGCAGGAGCGCAGGCCGCCGAGGAGCGGGTACGTCGATCCCGAGCTCCAACCCGCCAGCACCATGCCGTAGATGCCGATCGAGGCGACCGCGAGGATGTAGAGCAGCGCGATCGGCAGGTCGGTGAGCTGCATGGCGGTGCGCTGGCCGAAGATCGAGATCTCATTGCCGGCAGGCCCGAAGGGGATCACCGCGATCGCCATGAAGGCCGGGATGGCGGCGACGATCGGCGCGAGGACGTACACCACCTTGTCGGCGCGCTTGACGACGACGTCTTCCTTGAGCATCAGCTTGATGCCGTCGGCGAGCGACTGGAGCATGCCCCAGGGGCCGTGCCGGTTGGGGCCGATGCGCAGCTGCATCCAGGCGACGACCTTGCGCTCCCACACGATGGAGAACAGCACGGTCACCATCAGGAAGGCGAAGCAGAAGACCGCCTTGACGACGACCAGCCACCACGGGTCGGTGCCGAACATCGAGAGGTCTTCAGCGGCGAGGTACGGGCTCATGCCTCCACCTCCTTGGGGGCCTCGCCCGCGAGCGTGGCCGGACCGATGCGGACGAGGGTCCCGGGCAGCACCCCGGCGTCGGAGGCGACGCCGTTGCCGGCCGAGTTCAGCGGGAGCCAGACCACCCGGTCGGGCATCTCGGTGATCTGGAGCGGGAATTCGACGGCACCGGCGGGTCCGGTGACCGCCAGGAGGTCGCCGTCCTTGACGCCGGCCTCGGCGGCGGTGGCGGCGGACACGCGCGCGCGGGCGGCGTGCCGGGTGCCGGCCAGCGCCTCGTCGCCCTGCTGGAGCAGTCCTTGGTCGAGCAGCAGCCGGTGCCCGGCCAGTACCGCCTCGCCGGCGGCCGGCCGGGGCAGCGCGCCCGCGGTGTACAGCGGTTCGCCGGCCCGCGGCCCGTCCCAGGCACCGAGCCGGTCGATCTCCGCGCGGGTGGTGCGCAGGTCCGGCAGACCCAGGTGCACGTCCATGGCGTCGGCCAGCATCTGCAGGACGCGGGCGTCGGTGGGGGCGAGGCGGCGGGTCATCTGGTCGGGCTTGAGCGCGGCCTCGAAGATGCGCGCCCGGCCCTCCCAGTCGAGGAAGGTCCCGGCCTTCTCGGCGACCGCGGCGACCGGCAGGACGACGTCGGCCTTCTCGGTGACCTCGCTGGGCCGCAGCTCCAGGGAGACCACGAACCCGGCCTCCGCGAGTGCCGCACGCGCGCGTGCCGGATCGGGCAGGTCGGCGACCTCCACTCCCGCCACGAGCAGTGCCTGGAGCTCGCCCCGGGCGGCGGCCTCGACGATCTCACCGGTGTCGCGGCCGTAGCGGTGCGGGAGGTCGGCCAGGCCCCAGACCGCGGCGACCTCCTCACGCGCGCGCGGGTCGGTCGCCGGGCGTCCGCCCGGCAGCAGCGAGGGCAGCGCCCCCGCCTCGATGGCACCGCGCTCCCCGGCCCGGCGCGGGATCCACACCAGCCGCGCGCCGGTCGCGGAGGCGGTCCGTACCGCGGAGGTGAGGCCCCCGGCCACGGACGCCAGCCGCTCGCCCACGACGATCACGGCGCCCTCGGCGCGCAGTGCCTCGGCGGCCTGGGTGCCACCGTCCTCCAGGCCGACGCCGCTGGCGAGGGCGTCCAGCCACTCGGTCTCGGTGCCGGGAGCCGCCGGCAGCAGGGTGCCGCCGGCCTTCTCCAGGCCCCGCGTGGCGTGCGTGGCCAGCGAGAAGACCTTCTGCCCGTGCTTGCGCCAGGCCTTGCGCAGCCGCAGGAAGACGCCGGGCGCCTCCTCCTCGGACTCGAACCCGACCAGCAGGACGGCGGGCGCCTTCTCCAGCGCGGTGTACGTGACTCCCGTGCCGTCGAGGTCGCGGCCGCGCCCGGCGACCCGGGCGGCCAGGAAGTCGGCCTCCTCGGTGCTGTGCACGCGCGCGCGGAAGTCGATGTCGTTGGTGTCGAGCGCCACGCGCGCGAACTTGCTGTACGCGTAGGCGTCCTCCACGGTGAGCCGCCCGCCGGCCAGGACACCGGTCCGGCCCCTGGAGGCGAGCAGCCCCTGCGCGGCGATCTGCAGGGCCTCCGGCCAGGAGGCGGGCTCCAGCTCGCCCTCGGCGCCTCGCACCAGGGGCGTCGTCAGCCGGTCCCGCTGCTGCGCGTACCGGAAGCCGAAGCGGCCCTTGTCGCAGATCCACTCCTCGTTGACCTCGGGGTCGTTGGCCGCCAGGCGCCGCATGACCTTGCCGCGCCGGTGGTCGGTGCGGGTCGCGCAGCCGCCGGAGCAGTGCTCGCACACCGACGGCGAGGAGATCAGGTCGAAGGGGCGGGAGCGGAACCGGTACGCCGCCGAGGTGAGCGCGCCGACCGGGCAGATCTGGATGGTGTTGCCGGAGAAGTACGACTCGAAGGGGTCGCCCTCGCCGGTGCCGACCTGCTGGAGCGCACCCCGCTCGATCAGCTCGATCATCGGGTCGCCCGCGACCTGGTTGGAGAACCGGGTGCAGCGGGCGCACAGCACGCACCGCTCGCGGTCGAGCAGCACCTGCGTGGAGATCGGCACGGGCTTCTCGTACGTCCGCTTCTTTCCTTCGAAGCGGGAGTCCGCCTGGCCGTGCGACATCGCCTGGTTCTGCAGCGGGCACTCGCCGCCCTTGTCGCAGACCGGGCAGTCCAGCGGGTGGTTGATGAGCAGCAGCTCCATCACACCGTGCTGGGCCTTCTCCGCGACGGGCGAGGTCAGGTGGGTCTTCACCACCATGCCGTCGGTGCAGGTGATGGTGCAGGAGGCCATGGGCTTGCGCTGGCCCTCGACCTCGACGATGCACTGGCGGCATGCGCCGGCCGGGTCGAGGAGGGGGTGGTCGCAGAACCGGGGGATCTCGATGCCGAGCTGTTCGGCGGCCCGGATGACCAGGGTGCCCTTGGGCACGCTGATCTCGGCGCCGTCGATCGTCAGCGATACGAGGTCCTCCGGCGGGACCGCCGCCTCTCCCCCTCCCGAGGGAGCATTGGTGGTCACGGTCATGCGTTCACCTCCGTGCGGTCGGCCCAGGCCGTCGACTTGGCCGGGTCGAAGGGACAGCCGCGGCCCGTGATGTGCTGCTCGTACTCCTCGCGGAAGTACTTGAGCGAGGAGAAGATCGGCGAGGCGGCACCGTCGCCGAGGGCGCAGAAGGACTTGCCGTTGATGTTGTCGGCGATGTCGTTCAGCTTGTCGAGGTCGGACATCACGCCCTTGCCGGCCTCGATGTCGCGCAGCAGCTGGACGAGCCAGTACGTGCCCTCGCGGCAGGGCGTGCACTTGCCGCAGGACTCGTGGGCGTAGAACTCGGTCCAGCGGGTGACGGCCCGCACGACGCAGGTCGTCTCGTCGAAGCACTGGAGCGCCTTGGTGCCGAGCATGGATCCGGCGGCGCCCACTCCCTCGTAGTCGAGGGGGACGTCAAGGTGCTCGTCGGTGAACATCGGCGTCGAGGAGCCGCCCGGCGTCCAGAACTTCAGCCGGTGGCCCGGGCGCATGCCGCCGCTCATGTCGAGGAGCTGGCGCAGCGTGATGCCGAGCGGGGCCTCGTACTGGCCGGGACCCGCGACGTGGCCGCTGAGCGAGTAGAGCGTGAAGCCCGGGGACTTCTCGCTGCCCATCGACCTGAACCAGTCCTTGCCCTTGTTCAGGATCGCGGGAACCGACGCGATCGATTCGACGTTATTCACCACAGTCGGGCACGCGTAGAGGCCCGCGACGGCAGGGAAGGGGGGACGGAGCCGCGGTTGACCCCGGCGGCCTTCGAGCGAGTCGAGCAGTGCGGTCTCCTCACCGCAGATGTACGCGCCCGCGCCCGCGTGCACGGTGAGTTCGAGGTCGAGTCCGCTGCCCAGGATGTTCTCGCCGAGGAAGCCGGCCGCGTAGGCCTCGCGCACGGCCTCGTGCAACCGCCGCAGCACTGGGACGACTTCACCACGCAGATAGATGAAGGCATGCGAAGACCTGATGGCATAACACGCGATGACGATGCCCTCGATGAGGCTGTGCGGGTTCGCGAAGAGGAGCGGGATGTCCTTGCAGGTCCCCGGCTCCGATTCGTCGGCGTTGACAACTAGATAGTGAGGCTTGCCATCTCCCTGGGGAATGAACTGCCACTTCATCCCCGTCGGGAACCCCGCGCCGCCGCGTCCGCGCAGACCCGAGTCCTTGACGTACGCGATCAGGTCGTCCGGCGACATCGCCAGCGCCTTGCGGAGCCCCTCGTACCCCTCGTGCCTCCGGTAGACGTCCAGAGTCCAGGACTCGTCCTCGTCCCAGAAGGCCGACAGCACGGGTGCGAGCAGCTTCTCCGGACTGGTGCCCTTGATCTCGGCTGCCACGGTCATCACTCCCCCTCCTCGGCGGTAGGCCCTGCCGGGTGGGAAGGGTCGGATGCCGATGTGTCCTGCGGCGCGTCGTGCGAGCTCAGGTGTTCCGTCGGGGACGGGTCGTGCACGGCCCGGTCCTGCGGTGCGTCGTGCGGTCCGCCGTCCCGCGGGTGCACCACGCGTGCGGCGGACGCCTCGCCCTTGGCCAGCTTGAGCCCGGCCAGGGAGGCGGGACCCGCGCTGCCGCCGGCCGCGACGGCGCCGTCCCGCTCGTCGGGGAAGCCCGCCAGGATCCGGGCGGTCTCCTTGAAGGTGCACAGCGGCGCACCGCGCGTGGGCGTCACCGGCCGTCCCGCGCGCAGGTCGTCCACGAGGCGCCTGACGCTGGCCGGGGTCTGGTTGTCGAAGAACTCCCAGTTGACCATCACGACCGGCGCGAAGTCGCAAGCCGCGTTGCACTCGATGTGCTCCAGGGTGACCTTGCCGTCCCCGGTGGTCTCGCCGTTGCCGACGCCCAGGTGTTCCTGGAGGGACTCGAAGATCGCGTCGCCGCCCATCACCGCGCACAGCGTGTTGGTGCAGACGCCGACCTGGTAGTCCCCGCTCGGCCTGCGCCGGTACATGGTGTAGAAGGTGGCGACCGCGGTGACCTCGGCCGTGGTGAGGTCCAGCATGTCCGCGCAGAACTGCATCCCGGTGCGCGTGACGTGCCCCTCCTCGGACTGCACGAGGTGCAGCAGGGGCAGGAGGGCGGACCGGGAGTCCGGGTAGCGTGCGATGACCTCGCGCGCGTCGGTCTCCAGCCGGGCCCGGACGTCGTCCGGGTAGGCGGGCGCGGGCAGTTCCGGCATGCCCAGGCTGACGCCCCGCTCCGAAGAAGAGGTGGTCACCGGTCGACGCCTCCCATCACGGGGTCGAGGGACGCCACGGCGACGATGACGTCGGCGACCTGGCCGCCCTCGCACATCGCCGCCATGGCCTGCAGATTGGTGAAGGACGGGTCGCGGAAGTGGACCCGGAAGGGGCGGGTGCCGCCGTCGGAGACGACGTGCACCCCGAGCTCGCCCTTGGGCGATTCCACCGCCGTGTAGGTCTGGCCCGGCGGCACGCGGAAGCCCTCCGTGACCAGCTTGAAGTGGTGGATCAGAGCCTCCATGGAGGTGCCCATGATCTTCTTGATGTGGTCGAGGGAGTTGCCGAGTCCGTCCGGTCCCAGGGCGAGCTGGGCGGGCCAGGCGATCTTCTTGTCGGCGACCATGACCGGGCCGGGCTGGAGCCGGTCCAGGCACTGCTCGACGATCCGGAGCGACTGGCGCATCTCCTCCAGCCGGATCAGGAAGCGGCCGTAGGCGTCGCAGGTGTCGGCGGTCGGGACGTCGAAGTCGTACGTCTCGTAGCCGCAGTACGGCTGCGCCTTGCGCAGGTCGTGCGGCAGGCCGGTGGACCGGAGGACCGGGCCGGTGGCGCCGAGGGCCATGCAGCCGGCCAGGTCGAGATAGCCGACGTCCTGCATGCGGGCCTTGAAGATGGGGTTCCCGGTGGCGAGCTTGTCGTACTCCGGGAGGTTCTTCTTCATCTTCTTCACGAACTCGCGGATGTGGTCCACCGCGCCGGGCGGCAGGTCCTGGGCGAGTCCGCCCGGGCGGATGAACGCGTGGTTCATCCGCAGGCCGGTGATCAGCTCGTAGATGTCGAGAACGAGTTCACGATCACGGAAGCCGTAGATCATGATCGTGGTGGCGCCGAGTTCCATGCCGCCGGTGGCGATGCACACCAGGTGGGAGGAGAGCCGGTTCAGCTCCATCAGCAGGACCCGGATGATCGTGGCCCGGTCCGGGATCTCGTCCTCGATGCCGAGCAGCTTCTCGACGCCCAGACAGTACGCCGTCTCGTTGAAGAACGACGTCAGGTAGTCCATGCGCGTCACGAAGGTGGTGCCCTGGGTCCACGTCCGGTACTCGAGGTTCTTCTCGATGCCGGTGTGCAGGTAGCCGATGCCGCAGCGGGCTTCGGTGACCGTCTCGCCGTCGATCTCGAGGATCAGGCGGAGCACGCCGTGGGTGGAGGGGTGCTGCGGCCCCATGTTGACGACGATGCGCTCGTCGTCGGCGCGGGCCGCGGCCTGGACGACCTCGTCCCAGTCGCCGCCGGTGACCGTGTAGACGGTGCCCTCGGTGGTCTCGCGAGGGGAGGCGTGCGAAGTGCTCATGAGTACGACCTCCGCTGGTCCGGAGCCGGGATCTGGGCGCCCTTGTACTCGACGGGGATGCCGCCGAGGGGGTAGTCCTTGCGCTGCGGAAAGCCCTGCCAGTCGTCCGGCATCATGATCCGCGTCAGCGCCGGGTGGCCGTCGAAGACGATGCCGAAGAAGTCGTACGTCTCGCGCTCGTGCCAGTCGTTCGTCGGGTAGACCGCGAAGAGCGACGGGATGTGCGGATCGGCGTCGGGGGCGCTGACCTCCAGGCGGATCAGCCGGTTGTGGGTGATCGAGCGCAGGTGGTAGACGGCGTGCAGCTCGCGGCCCTTGTCGTTCGGGTAGTGGACGCCGCTGACGCCGGTGCACAGTTCGAAGCGCAGGGCCGGGTCGTCGCGCAGGGTGCGGGCGACGCGGACCAGGTGCTCGCGCTCGATGTGGAAGGTCAGCTCGTCGCGGTCGACGACCGTCTTCTCGATGGCGTTGTCGGGCAGGAGTCCCTGCTCCTCCAGCGCGCCCTCGAGTTCGTCGGCGACCTCGTCGAACCAGCCGCCGTAGGGCCGGCTCGCCGGCCCGGGGAGCCGGACGGAGCGGACCAGGCCGCCGTAGCCGGAGGTGTCGCCGCCGTTGTTGGCGCCGAACATGCCGCGCTGGACGCGGATCTCCTCGCCGCCCTGACCGCGCTGGCCGGGGAGGTTCTCGGCGGACAGGTCCTTCTCGGGGTTCACCCCGTTCGCGTCATCCGGGGTGTTGCTCTTGTCACCCTCGGTGTTGTTCGCGTCGCTCACCGCAGCAGCCCCTTCATCTCGATCGTGGGCAGGGCCTTGAGCGCCGCCTCCTCCGCCTCACGGGCCGCCTCCTCGGCGTTCACCCCGAGCTTGGAGGTCTGAATCTTCTGGTGGAGCTTGAGGATGGCGTCCATCAGCATCTCCGGCCGCGGCGGGCAGCCCGGGAGGTAGATGTCGACCGGGACGATGTGGTCGACGCCCTGGACGATCGCGTAGTTGTTGAACATGCCGCCCGAGGAGGCGCAGACCCCCATGGAGATCACCCATTTCGGGTTCGGCATCTGGTCGTAGACCTGCCGCAGCACCGGCGCCATCTTCTGGCTCACGCGGCCCGCGACGATCATCAGGTCCGCCTGCCGCGGCGAGCCGCGGAAGACCTCCATGCCGAAGCGCGCCAGGTCGTAGCGGCCGGCGCCGGTGGTCATCATCTCGATGGCACAGCAGGCGAGGCCGAACGTGGCGGGGAAGACGGACGACTTGCGTACCCAGCCCGCGGCCTGCTCGACGGTGGTCAGCAGGAAGCCGCTCGGCAGTTTTTCTTCGAGTCCCATGTCAAAGGCCCCTCAGTCCCATTCCAGGCCGCCGCGCCGCCATACGTACGCGTACGCGACGAAGACGGTGAGCACGAAGAGCAGCATCTCCACGAGCCCGAAAATCCCCAGGGCGTCGAAGGTGACGGCCCAGGGGTAGAGGAAGACGATCTCGATATCGAAGATGATGAAGAGCATCGCCGTCAGGTAGTACTTGATGGGGAAGCGCCCGCCGCCGGCCGGCGTGGGGGTCGGCTCGATTCCGCACTCGTAGGCCTCGAGCTTCGCCCGGTTGTACCGCTTCGGACCGATCAGCGTGGCCATCACCACGGAGAAGATCGCAAAGCCTGCCCCGAGGGCTCCCAGTACGAGGATGGGCGCATACGCGTTCACCGCTCCTCGCTCCTCTCAGTCGGCACTGACTGCTGGCGGTTGCATCGGACTCACAGCCGCCCCAACAGCCCCACGAGCCCCGCTCGTCCCGGCGAAGATCGCGAACATGTGAAGCAGGTCACAAGCCCAACTGCCTCGCATCCTATGCCCGACGCTCTGTGATCTGCGACACGGGGTATTGCACAAGCTTTGTGATCTCCACCACCTGACGAAGGATCATGAAGTCGGATGAGCAGTGATCTTCACACAAGAAGCGTTCAGGTGATCACCAGAGGTGACAATTTCGATCGTCACCGCTGACCAGAGGGGGTGCGCGGCGGGCGTCTCAATATCAAGAGGGTTCCCTTGCATGCAAACTGGCGCTGGACGCGATCACTTGATAGAGGGCGCGTTCACACGTCAGAGGGAGGGTCGGGGTGCGGTGTGGACACGTGCACGCGTTCACGAGCGCCCGACGGCGAACGCGGGAGCCGGCCACGCGCTGCGGACGCGACCGAAGGGGTAACCGTTCCGTGACCTGTGCCACATCCATGAGAGGCGTCTGAGAACCGGGCTTGGCCAACTGCCTCAACAAGTGGTAAGCGCGGGGCAATTCGGGCGTAACGATCAAAGACCGTGATCACAGGGCGGTTACGGACCGCCCGCAATGTCCGTTAGGGCGTCAATAAGGAGCGACACGCCCGGGATTCGGGGCCCGATTGAACAACTGTGGCGCAGCCCACGTTTCTTGAAGGTATGGAGGAGCTCCTGATACCGGTTGTCCCTATGTCCCACACCGCTCACATACGCAGCCACCGGAAGCCCCGCCGCAGCGCGTCGACCATCGCGATGCGGGCCGGAGTTGCCGGTGGCGTCCTCAGCACCCTGGCAGTGGCCGGTGCGTCGAGTTCGGCCAGCGCGGCCGAGCCGGTGACGCAGACCATGGAACTGCCCACCCTGACGGCCGACCTGGCCGCTCAGGTCGCCCAGTCCGCGGACGTCACCCAGCAGGCGGCCGCGAGCTACGAGCTGCAGGCCGAGCGTGACGCGGCCGCCGCCAAGGCCGCCAAGCAGGCCGAGGCGGACCTCGCCGAGGCCAAGAAGAAGGCCGAGGAAGAGAAGAAGAAGGCCGAGGAGGCCGCACGCAAGGCGGCCGCCGAGCGCGCCTCGCGCACCGCCGAGCGCGCCACCCTGAGCGCCTCCGCCGACACCGGGTCGTCCTCCGACAGCTCGGGCAGCAGCATCGGCAGCACCTCCTCGTCGGCCACCGGTTCGGCCGCGGCCGTCGTCTCCTTCGTCCAGTCCCAGGTCGGCGACGCCTACGTCTCCGGCGGCACCGGCCCCAACTCGTGGGACTGCTCCGGTCTGGTGCAGGCCGCCTTCAAGCAGGTCGGCGTCGACCTGCCGCGCGTCTCCCAGGCCCAGTCGACCGCCGGCACCCAGGTCGGGCTGGGCAACCTCCAGCCGGGCGACATCCTGTACTGGGGTGGCGCGGGCAGCGCGTACCACGTGGGTGTCTACGTCGGCGACGGCATGTTCGTCGGCGCGCAGAACCCGTCCACCGGCGTGGCCCTGAAGCCGCTGTCGTACGACCCGCCGAGCGGCGCGGTGCGGGTGCTGTAACTCCCGGAGACGGGGTCCGCGTCCAGCACGCGGCTCCGGACCCCGGCACCTCCCGAGACGCACGACGCGGACACGTCCGCGCGGGGCCGCAGCCGTTCGAGGGCTGCGTCCCCGCGGTCGCTCCTGGCATGCTCGGGGCGGGCCGGACCTCCACCGGCCCGTCCACGAGCCGAAGGAGAGACCATGCCCAGCGTGTTCGTACAGGGGCGGCCCGCCGCCGCCTATCCCCCGCTCGCGCCCGAGGCCCGGTGCGGATCGGTACGACGGGTCACCGAGGTCGGCGAAGAGGTGCTGCACAAGCCCTGCCGGGACGTCACCGAGTTCGGGCCCGACCTCGCCGCGCTCATCGACGACATGTTCCGCACGATGTACGTGGCCGACGGCTGCGGGCTGGCGGCGAATCAGGTGGGGGTCGATCTGCGCCTGTTCGTGTACGACTGCCCTGACGACGAGGGTGCCCGGCATGTCGGGCACATCGTGAACCCGGTGCTGGATCCCCTCGACCCGGCCGGGCGCCGTCTGCTGGACGAGGGCGAGGGATGTCTGTCGGTGCCGGGCGCCATGATGGCCGTGCCGCGCCCCGACCGGGCCGTCGTGCGGGGCCTCGACAAGGACGGCGAGCCGCTCGTCGTCGAGGGCACCGGCTACTTCGCGCGCTGCCTCGCGCACGAGACCGACCACGTGAACGGTCAGGTGTACCTGGACCGGCTCTCCGCGCGCGACCGCAAACGGGCGCTGCGGCAGTCGGCCGCCCGGCGCGACGAGGTGTTCGCGCGCCGGGCGGCCAACGCCAGAACGCTGGAAGAGGCCGAGGCCGGGAGCTGATCAGGCCTTCGGCGCGACCTTGCTCAGTCCGTTGATGATGCGGTCCATCGCGTCGCCGCCCGTCGGGTCCGTCAGGTTGGCGAGCATCTTCAGGGTGAACTTCATCAGCAGCGGGTGGGTGAGGCCGCGCTGGGTCGCGATCTGCATGACCTTCGGGTTGCCGATGAGCTTCACGAAGGCGCGGCCCAGCGTGTAGTAGCCGCCGTAGGTGTCCTTCAGGACGCGCGGGTAGCGCTGGAGGGCGATCTCCCGCTGGGCCGGCGTGGCCCGCGCGTGGGCCTGGGTGATGACGTCGGCGGCGATCTGGCCGGACTCCATGGCGTAGGCGATGCCCTCGCCGTTGAAGGGGTTCACCAGGCCGCCGGCGTCGCCGACGAGCAGCAGGCCCTTGGTGTAGTGCGGCTGGCGGTTGAAGGCCATGGGCAGGGCGGCGCCGCGGATCGGGCCGGTCATGTTGTCCGGGGTGTAGCCCCAGTCCTCCGGCATGGAGGCGCACCAGGCCTTCAGCACCTCGCGCCAGTCCAGCTCCTTGAAGGAGTCCGAGGTGTTCAGCACCCCGAGCCCGACGTTCGAGGTGCCGTCGCCCATGCCGAAGATCCAGCCGTAGCCCGGCAGCAGCCGGTCCTGGGCGCCGCGGCGGTCCCACAGTTCCAGCCAGGACTCCAGGTAGTCGTCGTCGTGGCGGGGCGAGGTGAAGTACGTGCGGACCGCGACGCCCATCGGACGGTCCTCGCGTCGGTGCAGGCCCATCGCCAGGGACAGCCGCGTGGAGTTGCCGTCGGCGGCGACGACCAGCGGCGCGCGGAAGGTGACCTCGCGCTTGTCCTCGCCGAGCTTGGCGTGGACGCCGGTGATGCGGCCGGTGCGGTCGTCGACGACGGGGGCGCCGACGTTGCAGCGCTCGTACAGGCGGGCGCCGGCCTTCTGGGCCTGCCGGGCGAGCTGCTCGTCGAAGTCGTCGCGCTTGCGGACGAGTCCGTAGTCGGGGAAGGAGGCGAGATCCGGCCAGTCCAGCTGGAGGCGGGAGCCGCCGCCGATGATGCGCAGCCCCTTGTTGCGCAGCCAGCCGGCCTCTTCGGAGATGTCGATGCCCATGGCCACGAGCTGCTTGACCGCGCGGGGGGTCAGGCCGTCGCCGCAGACCTTCTCCCTGGGGAAGGCGGTCTTCTCCAGCAGCAGGACGTCGAGCCCCGCCTTGGCCAGGTGGTACGCGGTCGTGGAGCCGGCCGGCCCCGCGCCCACGACGATCACGTCGGCGGTGTTCTCGGAGAGTGGCTCAGTCTCGACGGTCACGGCGGGATCTCCCCAAGTTCGAAATCTGCGTGCCGACCGGCACTGGTCATGGGCAGTCTATTCAGCGACACCCATGTCCCGGCTGAAGGGCTGCCCAGTGAACCGAGCTCTGCCCGTTGTACGGTTGCGCGTTCCCACCGACGAGGACGCGGTCGCCTGGCACCGGATATTCGACGATCCGGACGTCATGGAGTTCCACGGCGGGAGGACCGCGGAACTGTCCGTCTACGAGGAGCTCACCGCCCGCCAGCGCCGGCACGACGCGGAGCACGGCTTCTGCCTGTGGACCATGGTGGACGAGGCGGACACGGTCATCGGCTTCACCGGTGCCCAGCCGTGGCCGCAGGACTGGGGCCCCAAGGGTGAGATCGAGATCGGCTGGCGCCTGGGACGGGCCCACTGGGGGAAGGGGTACGTCACTGCGGCGGCCCGGCAGACGCTGGAGCGGGTGCGCGCCGCGGGGGTCGCGGAGGTGGTCGCGATGGTCGACGCCCGCAACGCCCGGTCCATCGCGGTGACGGAGCGGCTGGGCATGCGCCTCGCCGAGGTCTTCACCACCCCGGCCTCGCAACGGCAGGGGCACTGCTACCGGCTCCCGCTGCCCAGCCGGTGACTCACTGCAACCAACTGTCACAGTAAGCCACTTGCCGCTTCCGGGCGGTGCGCGGCGGCGCTACGCTGCCGGGTACCGCTGGGGGGTGACGTCCGTGCGCCTGGCACCCAAGAAGGACGTACGCGTACCGCGCCTGGTCGGCCTGATGGCCGTGGACGCGTGCGAGGAGGCCCGTGCGCGGGGCCTGTCCCTGCACACACCGGACCGGCCCGACCTGCGCCTCGCCGTCGTCGACCACGTCGTACGCCAGTACCCGCTGCCCGGCGCGCACGTGCCGCGGGACTCGCAGGTGTACGTGTGGTTCGACTTCGGGGAGGGCGAGGGCGGCGGAGGCATCCGCGAGCCGCGCGTGCCGGGGCCTCCGTCGGGCGGGCTGCGGCGGGAGCTGACCGAGCCGGGGCACAGCGGGCCGGACGCGGCCGGAGGGGAAACGGGCGGACCGCCGTGCTGCGCGGTCCTCAGCCTGCCTTGAGCCGCTGCGGAGTCCTCAGCCGCCTCGAACCGTTGCGCATTGCTCAGCCCGCCTCGAACCGTGCGCGACCCTCAGCCCGCACCGGAACGTGGCGCGGTCCTCAGCCCGCCTTGAACCCCCGGTGCAGCGCCACCACGCCGCCCGTCAGGTTCCGCCACGCCACCCTCGACCAGCCGGCCTTGCCCAGCCGCTCGGCGAGCGCCGGCTGGTCGGGCCAGGCGCGGATGGACTCGGCGAGGTAGACGTACGCGTCGGGGTTGGACGACACCGCGCGGGCCACCGGCGGCAGGGCGCGCATCAGGTACTCGGTGTAGACGGTGCGGAAGGGCGTCCAGGTGGGGTGCGAGAACTCGCAGATGACGACCCGGCCGCCGGGCCGCGTCACCCGGTACATCTCGCGCAGCGCCGCGTCGGTGTCCTGCACGTTGCGCAGCCCGAAGGAGATGGTGACGGCGTCGAAGGTGTCGTCCCGGAACGGCAGCCGGGTCGCGTCGCCCGCGGTGAACGGCAGCCAGGAGTGCCGTTCCTTGCCGACCTGGAGCATGCCGAGGGAGAAGTCGCAGGGGACGACGTAGGCGCCGGTGCGGGCGAAGGGCAGGGAGGAGGTGGCCGTGCCCGCCGCGAGGTCCAGGACCTTCTGCGCGGGGCGGGCGTCGACGGCCCGGGCGACCGCCTTGCGCCACGCCCGGTCCTGGCCGAGCGAGAGCACGGCGTTCGTCAGGTCGTACCGTTCCGCGACGTGGTCGAACATCGAGGCGACTTCGTGCGGCTGCTTGTTCAGGGAAGCGCGGGTCACGGGCCCATTGTTGCAGCACGCGTCCCGCCCGGGGCGGACGGGCTCACGGCGACCTCGGTCCCGGACACCGAGGTCCCTGAGACGCCCGGCTCAGCGCCCCCGGTACACCAGCCGACCGCCCACGACGGTGGCCACGCACGTGGCCGCACCCTCCCGTACGAGCGCGGCCCGGTCGGGTACGTCGAACACCGCGAACCGGGCGGACTTCCCGGGAGCGAGCCCGGGAAGCAGCACGAGCGGAACCGGCGAGAAGGACGCGGGCCCGGGCAGACCGGCCGGCCGCCCCGCCAGGGCGAGCCCCGCCCCGCGCACCGCGTCCAGGACCGCGCGGCCGCGCAGCTCACCGGCGACGGCGACCGTGCCGTGCGCCAGCATGCGCTGTACCCCCCGGCGCGCGCTGGCGCCCCGCGCGGACGCGTTCGCGCCGAGGAGTGCGAGCCCGCGCTCCCCGAAGATCGGCTCGGTGCCCAGCCGGTCCGCCTCGCGCGGGTCTGGGTGGTACGCCTGCTCCAGCAGTTCCGGGCCGTACGGATTGAGCAGTCCGGGCGTCAGGATGCCGGGCCACCGGCGCACCCGCGCCCGCGGGTGGTCGGCGGCCAGTGCCTCGTACGGGCCGACGGCGGCGAGCTGCGCGCCGTCGACCACGACGGCCGCCTCGGGCGAGGCCTCGGAGACGTGGATCGTCAGCACGACGGCCTCAGTTGGGGGCGAGCAGCTTCAGCTCGGGGTGGGCCGTGCCACCCGCGATGGCCGTGGACGAGATGTGGGAGACGACGCGCTCGTCCACGGGGTCGTTCGCCGGGTCGTCATGCACGACGAGGTGCTCGTACGTGGTCGACCGCTGCGCCGGGACGCGCCCCGCCTTGCGGATCAGGTCGATGATCTCCAGCCGGTTGGACCGGTGCTTGGCGCCCGCGGAGGAGACGACGTTCTCCTCCAGCATGATCGAGCCGAGGTCGTCGGCGCCGTAGTGCAGGGAGAGCTGGCCGACCTCCTTGCCGGTGGTCAGCCAAGAACCCTGGATGTGGGCGACGTTGTCGAGGAAGACCCGGGCGATGGCGATCATCCGCAGGTACTCGAAGAGCGTGGCCTGCGTGCGGCCCTTCAGGTGGTTGTTCTCGGGCTGGTAGGTGTACGGGATGAAGGCGCGGAAGCCGCCGGTGCGGTCCTGCACGTCCCGGATCATCCGCAGGTGCTCGATGCGCTCGGCGTTGGTCTCGCCGGTGCCCATGAGCATGGTGGACGTCGACTCCACGCCCAGATTGTGGGCGATCTCCATGATCTCCAGCCAGCGCTCGCCGGACTCCTTGAGCGGGGCGATCGCCTTGCGCGGACGCTCGGGCAGCAGCTCCGCACCGGCCCCGGCGAAGGAGTCGAGCCCGGCCGCGTGGATGCGCTGGATCGCCTCCTCGACCGACACCTTCGAGATCCGCGCCATGTGCTCGACCTCGCTCGCCCCCAGGCTGTGGATGACGAGGTC
Source organism: Streptomyces sp. M92 (assembly GCF_028473745.1). Lineage (NCBI taxonomy): Bacteria > Bacillati > Actinomycetota > Actinomycetes > Kitasatosporales > Streptomycetaceae > Streptomyces > Streptomyces sp. M92. The sequence goes on along the minus strand of NZ_CP101137.1, from coordinate 2,444,174 downwards.
GGGGAACTCCTTCTTGATGGCGGCGAAGTGCTTCTCGTAGTACTCGACGCCGTAGTCCGGGTGGTGGCCGCCCTGGAACATGATCTGGGTGCCGCCCAGCTCGACCGTCTCCGCGCAGCGGCGCAGGATGTCGTCGAGGTCGCGGGTCCAGCCCTTCCTGGTGTCCTTGGGGGCCGCGTAGAAGGCGCAGAACTTGCACGCCGTGACGCACACGTTGGTGTAGTTGATGTTGCGCTCGATGATGTACGTCGCGATGTGCTCGCTGCCGGCGTACTTGCGCCTGCGTACGGCGTCGGCGGCGGCGCCCAGCGCGTGCAGCGGGGCGTCCCGGTAGAGGTCGAGCGCCTCTTCGGGGGTGATCCGCCCACCGGCGGCGGCGCGGTCGAGGATGGGCTGAAGGTCGGCCTTCTCGGTCACCGGCGTCCCTTTCGCAAGGTTCGTAAGGGTTGTGGACAGACCTGACCAGCGTACGCCAGGCCTTTTACGGGTCGGTGTTCAGGCCGCGTAGGCCCCCGCCAGGACGCCCAGGAAGGCGCCCGCGATCAGGAACGGCCCGAACGGGATCGCCGTCTTGCGCCCCGCCCGCCGGGCGACGACGAGGGCACCGCCGTACAGCGCGCCGAGCAGGAAGCCGGCGAAGGTGCCGAGCATCAGGGTCGGCCAGCCGTACCAGCCGAGGACGGCCCCGGCGCCGAGGGCGAGCTTGACGTCTCCGAAGCCCATGCCGGCCGGGTTGATGAGGAAGAGCACGCCGTAGCCGCCGCCGAGGGCGAGGGCGCCCAGCACGGCGGTGGTCCACTCCCCCGCGTGCTCGGGCACGAGCGCGGTGAGCCCGAGGAGGACGAGCGCGGCGCCGGCGAGCGGCAGGGTGAGGGGGTCGGGCAGGCGCCGTACCCGCAGGTCGACGGCGGCCAGCAGCACGCCGACCGGGGCGAGCAGCAGCCAGACCGCCACCTCCGGACGGGTCCCGGTGGCGGCGGCGAGGGCGGCGCAGACGAGGGCGGTGACGGTGGCGAGGACGGCGGTGCCGGGGCCGTAGAACGCGTTGTCGGTGCTGCGGGAGTTATCGCTGCCACCGGTACTGCCGGTGCCGCCGGTACTGCCGGTGCCGTCGGTAGTGCCGGTGCCACCGGTGCTGCCGTTGCCACCGGTACTGCAGGTGCCACCGATAGTACCGGTGCCGCCGTTACCGCCGTTGCTGTCGGTCGCGCACTGCCCGCACCGGGCCCGACCGAGCCAGCCCGGCACGGGATGCTCCCGTGGGCACCGATCACGCCACTCCGCCCCCGCGGGGGCGGAGAAGCGGTAGGCGGCCCGCGGCAGCAGCGCTCCCGTCACCAGGCCCCAGAGCGCGGCGACGAGGACGATCAGGAGGTCGAGGCTCATCCCGCCGCCGCGACGCCGTCGCGCCAGGTGGGCAGCAGTTCGTCCAGCAGCGCCTCGGTGCGCGGCGGCAGCCCGCGGGCGCCGCTGCGGTCGACGAGGTCGGCGGCCAGGGCGTGCAGCCGGGCGGTGTCGTCGGTGGCGCGTGTGGCGCGCAGCAGCTCGTGCCACAGGCGCTCGTCGGCGGGGGCGGTGCGCAGGGCCGCGTTCAGCGCCTCGATGGCCTTCTCCGCGCGGTTCTTCTCCAGGTGGAACTCGGAGAGCGCCAGCCCGGTGTCGGCGACGAGCAGCGGGAGCTGGGCGTCGACGATCTCGTGGGTGAGCCAGCGGTAACGGCCCTCGGGCCGGTCGGCCAGCAGCGGCCCGCGCACCAGCACCAGTGCGTCGGTGAGGAGCCGCCCGCGCACCTGGCGGCTGCCGACGCCGCGGCCCTGCGTGGCCTCGTAGTAGAGGGAGCGCAGGACATCGAGGTCGGAGACGACGGACTTGGCGAGGGTGAGCCGTCCGGTGGCGTCGGTGCCGAGCCGCGGGGTGCCGTCGGGGTCGGTGCCGAGCCAGACCCGCAGCCGCTCCAGCAGCGCGTCGCGCACGTCCGCCGTGACGCCGCGCGGCCACAGCGCGGAGGACAGCACACGTGGGTGCACGCCCTCGCGGTGCAGCAGGAGCATCGCCAGCGCCTCGTGGAGCAGGGCACTGCGGTCGCCGTCGGGCGCGTCCAGGCCGATGATCTCGTACGACCCGACGAGGCGGGCGTACACCGCGGGCCGCCCCTGCTCGCTGATGTCGACGAGGAAGGGCGGGCGGTTGGCCCGGCCACCGGACCCGTCGGGCCCATCGGACCCACCCGGCCCGTGCTCGGGGTCGGGGGCGGCGTCGGTGAACAGTTCGACGACGGCCCGCTGCTGGGCGGCCGGCAGCATCTGGGCCCCAAGCTCCAGTCCGAGGAGCGGTGCGAGCAGCTTGCCCTCGCCGGTGATCTGCATCTCCCAGGCGGCACCCGGGAGGTCGGCGCCCTCGGTGCCGACGAGGTAGCCGATACCGAGGCGACCGGCGTCGGCGGCGAGTTCGGCGAGCCGGAGGGCGTCCTCGTCGGAGGGCTGGGCGGCGAGCAGGACGAGGTGCGGGGCCCAACGCGTGTGCCGGGCGGGCCCGGTGCGGCCGGTGAGGACGGAGTCGTGCCCGGCGGCACCGAGCGCGCCGCGCCGCTGTCGGGTCTCGGCGGACATGGTCTCGAAGAGGTCCTCGAACCCGTCGAGGTGCCGGATGCGGTTGGGCGCGAGCGGCGTGAGGTCGTCGCCGAAGCCGACGAGCGTGATGGTCATGCGGTCGGACCAGCCGTTGGTGGCCAGTTCGGCGGCGACCGACGCGAACACGGCGGTCCGGTCGGCCTCGGTGCCGCCGAGCGAGACGATGCCGGGCACCGACTCCAGGTTCAGCAGCAGCCGGGAGTCGTCCATGGTGCCGAGGCTGACGAGCCCGGGGTACGGCGCGGCGGTGTCGGCGTCCTCGTACCGCTCGGCGTCGGCGCGGGCCAGCATCCAGAAGGTCTGGTCCTGCCCGAGCTGCCAGGGCGTCGGCGGCTTCCCGGCGGGCTGGGCGAGCTGGAGGTGCAGGTCGCCGTTGCCGCCCATCCAGGCCGCGTACACGACGGGCAGCGGCCGCGACTCGGCGGTGAGGGCGGCGGCGAGTCCGCGCAGCGCCCGGTCCAGGAGGCGTACGCCCTCGGGGTCGGCGCCGACGAGCAGTGCGTCCTGCACGTCCTGAGCGTCGCCGGTCGGCGTGGGCGGCTCCATGCCGCGCCGCCCGCCGACGCTCCCGAGCGCCGACTGCCACAGCGCCTGCCGTCGCCGGCGGCCGAGGGCGCCCAGGAGGCCGGCGGCGAGGAGGGGGGCGGCGAGGAGGGCTTCGGGAAGGCCGAAGGAGTGGTCGGCCGCGGCGGGGGCGGCTTGGTCGTGCCCGGTGCTGGGGGCGGGAGTGGCGGGCGCGGGCCGCTGCTCGGGAAGGGAGACCTGGGCGTTGTCGCCGCCCCCCTGGGCCCCGGCTCCACCAGCACCACCAGCCCCCTGGGCCCCGTTCCCGGCTCCGCCGCCGCCCTGCGCGTGGTCACCGGTCTGGGCGTAGTCGCTGATTTGCTGCTGCACCTGCTCGGAGACGTTCGGCGCCTCGTCGGGCATCTCGACGAGCTCGCCGCCGCGGGCGTCGCCGGGCATCTCCATGATCCAACCGGGTCGGATGAGGCTGGCCTCGGACAGCTTGGACCCGTCCGGCTGCACGCGGTCCTTGTTCAGCTCGAAGATCTCCTTGTACCGGCGTCCGTCACCGAGGTGCCGGTCGGCGATCTCCCAGAGGGAGTCGTGGTGACGTCCCTCCGGCGGCTGGATCCGGTAGTACTTCGTGTCGCCGTGCGCGGCGGAGGCACCCTCGGCGCGGGCCGCGGCCTGACCGGCCTGCTCGGCGACGGCGCTCGCGGTGCCTGCGGCCTGCTCCTGCTGCTGGGCGAAGATTCCCGGCGTCTGCTGGGCCGCCGCCACGGAGGGCTTCTGGTTCCCCTCGATGCTCTGCCCGAGCTGCGACAGTCCCGGCGTGAGGCTCGCCGCGGTGGCGCCGACCAGCAGCAGCGCGGCGACGAGCTGCCGGGCGAGCAGCTGACTGGGCCCGGACCCCGGCACCCGCCCCGGCACCCCGACGCCGGACAGCGCGGCCTTGACCTCGACGAGCACGCAGGCGGTGAACTGCGCCCAGGCGAACCAGACGACGACGGTCAGGATGTTCTGGAAGGTCTTGACGGTGATCTCACGCTGAAGCCAGTCGAGGCTGGGCGCCCCGTCCGGAAACGGCCACCCGGCGGTCATGGCCAGCGCGAGGGGCACCCCGACGACCAGCCCGAGCAGCGCGACGAACGCGAGGAACGCCTTGACGAAGTCCCCGAACGACCGCCGCCGCACCCGCACCGGCTGCGGCGTACGGTTCCTCGGTGCCGCCGAGGGAGCCGTCGAGCTTGCGGAGCTTGAGGTGCGGCGTCGCGGCATGGGCGGTGTCCTGGGTCGTGGGCCGTGTCGGAGAAGGCGGCGGGAGCGTCCGGTATGAGGGATGTGCTGAGCCTACAGAGATCTTATGGACTCCCACCGACACCGTCGAAGGCCCGAATGAGGACTCCACCGCAACATCCGCCCGCTTCGCTCCCTTTGCCCCATAACGCCGTCACCCCCTTCACGGCCCCCACACAATCCCCGGGAACCGGCCAGACCCCCCCCCGCACCGCCCCTGATGGCTCCGTTCCCTGTCGCAACGCCGCACTCCGGGGAGGAACAACCGTGGCCCGCAGCACCCTCTCCATCACCGCCGGCACCTTCACAGCGACGGCGGCACTGTTCCTGACCGCGTGCGGAGGGGGCGGGGACGACTCGTCGTCGGAGGACACCAAGGGGGCGGACACGGGGGTGGGCACGGGGGTGGGCAGTTCCTCGCCGTCGGCATCCGCGTCTGCGGCGGCAGCCGCCGGGCGTCCGGAGATCACGCTTCCGAGCAGCTTCCGCCTCACCTTCGAGGACTGGACGGCCGACGAGCCCGGCCAGCAGACCGTCCTGAACGACGGCAACGAACAACTCCGGGCGGGCTACGCGGCGATCATCGCCGGCGACCCCGACAGCGAGGCGCTCGCCTTCTACGACACCGAAGCCGGCCTCTCCCAGGACCGCGAGTGGATCAAGTCGTACACGGACAAGGAGCTCACCGTCCTCGGTGAACTGCCGGTGTTCGAACCGGAGGCGACGCTCTTCGCCGAGGAGACCAAGGCACAGCTGAGGTACTGCACGGACGAGAGCGAAGCACGCACCAAGAACCGCAAGACGGGCAAGGTCGAGGCCAACCCTCCCGGCACCGACCCGAAGGTCGCCTACACGGTGACGATGCAGAAGAACGACCAGGGCGTGTGGCAGGCGGTATCCACCGAGTCGAAGAGGGGCGGGTGCTCCTGATACGGCGACGGACGAGGTTCCTGACGGGACCGCAATCCCGCTGACCGAGCTGGAGGACTACGGGCGCCAGCTGCGGTCGCTGAAGACGCGGCTGAACCACACCAAGAAGCTCTTCGAGTCGTACAAGGACGACATCGGCGACGGCAGCGTCAACGACGCTCTCGGCGACTTCGAGTCCTACTGGGAAGACGGCCGCGAGGACATCACCCAGCAGCTCGACGCGCTCGCCTCCATGTCGGACGCCGTGGTCCGGGAGTTCAAGAAACTCGACGACGACCCGACCAAGAAGGTCAACGATGCCGCCAAGACGGAGGACCAGCGAGGCGGGAAGGGCGGCACGGGTAGCGGGGCGACAAGTGGAGCCGTAGGGGCCGGGGTCGGGCGGGGGCCCTCTCGCTGGGGCTGCCGTTCGTCCAGACGCATGTAGCCCCTCGATCACGCCCCGCTCCGGCCCCATCCGTACCATGACTGACTCAACCCGCTCGCGGAAGGACCCCCCGATGGAAGCGCTGTCGCCCGACGACGTCCGGGAGATAGCCGGCTACCGACTGCGTGCGCGGCTGGGCGAGGGCGGCATGGGAGTCGTGTATCTGTCGCACACCCGTGGCGGGCAGCCGGTCGCCCTCAAGGTCGTACGGCGTGACTACGCGCAGGACCCGGAGTTCCGCAGGCGTTTCGCCCACGAGGTCGCCGCCGCCCGCCGGGTGCAGGGTCCGTACACCGCTCCCGTCCTCGACAGCCTCACCGACGGCCCCGAGCCCTGGCTCGCCATCGGCTACGTTCCGGGTCCCTCCCTCGCCTCCGCGGTGTACCAGCACGGCCCGCTGCCGCTGCGTACCGTGCTGCAACTGGTCGCCGGCATGGCCGAAGCCCTGCAGACCATTCACGCGGCCGGTGTGGTCCACCGGGACCTGAAGCCGTCCAACGTGCTCCTGGCCTCGGACGGGCCGCGTGTCATCGACTTCGGGATCGCCCGCGCGGCCGACACCACCGCGCTGACCGGGACGGACGTAAGACTCGGCACCCCTGCCTACATGGCTCCCGAGCAGGCCATGGGCGGTGATGTCACACCGGCGCTGGACATCTTCGCGCTCGGCCTCGTCGCCTACTTCGCGGCCACCGGACGCCATCCCTTCGGCGAGGGCTCATCGCCGGCCCTGCTGTATCGGATCGTCTCCAACGAGCCCGATCTGACCGCGTGCCCCGACGAGTTGCGCGGCCTCGTCGCCGCGTGCCTGGCCAAGGAGGCGGACGCACGGCCGACGCCGGCCCGCGTCATCGAGACGTGCCACACTCTGGCCGGGACTTCGGGGCTGGCCCGCCAGGAGGGCTGGTGGCTGCCGACCCCCGTCGCCCAGCAGATCGCCCACCAGGAGCACACGCTGCGCCTGTACTCGGCTCCCGGCCCCGCCGACGCGGTCCCGCCTCTCCCGTCCCCGGTGCCCACCCGGCCCGGGTTGCCGCCGCAGGCCGCGTTCGCCGCCGCGGCGCCCACCCGGCCCGCGAGTTCACCCGCCGAAGCGTTCATGGCCGCGGCGCCCACCGCACCGTCGCAGCCCCCGCAGGTCATCGGCGGGCCGGCTCAGCAGGGGCCGGCCGCGACCGGGGAACCGTCCAGGCGTCGTCGTGGGCCACTGGTCGCGACCTTGGCCGTCATCGGCGCCCTCGCCATCGGCGGGGGCTCGGTCGCCGCCTACCGACTACTGGCGGACGACGGCTCCGGGGGCGATCGGACGGCGTCCGGTGCCGCCTCCGGCCCTGTCTCCCCCGATCCCACCGCTGCCGACGGCGCGGTCGGGCAGGACTCCGGGGCTGGTGCGCCATCGACCGACGAGGCGCCGAGGACTGAGCCGGGATGGCAGATCAGCGCGCGGAACAAGAACCTGGTACTGCGGGCGCCCAAGTACTACGCGAACGCCGAGGACATCGGCTCCGGCACACGGTGCAGCCCTTCCGACGTCACCACGCTCGACATCGAGGACCTCACGCTGGAAACCAATGGTTCCTACGTGCCGACTTCCGGTCGGTGGCTCACCTACACGGACTGTCCGGACCCGATCAAACTGAACGGCATCCGTCTCGCCGACGACGGCGGGTCGTTCGCCACCCTGACCGAACGCCGTCCCACACCCACAGAGTGCCGCGACGCCGCCCGCGCGGCCACGCTTCCGAACCCGATTCCACTCAGCAGGATCAGGGACGATTCCCTCCTCAAGGAGGGAACCGCCCTGTGCATCGAGTCCGGCCAGGGCACGGTGACCCACCTGTGGATCACCAGGGTGAACAAGGAGAGCGCCGAGAACGACAACCTGCGCACGTACATCTTCACGGCCACCCAGTGGAAGCCCGAGTGACAACGGGCCGGCCTAGCGGTTCACCGACTGGATCTCCTGCACCGTAACGTCCTGCGTGGCGCCGAACGTGCCGTCCGGGAGGTCTCCGCCCTCGCCCGTGGTACTGGTCCACGAGATCTTCCAGGTGACGGTCGCCTGCAGGGCGTACGCACCGTCGGAGCCGGAAGCGCGGAGGTAGGTGACGCCGCAGGGCGGGGTGTCGTTCGCCTTGCCGTCCGCGTACGGCTCGCCGATGCTGCCGTCGGCGTCGATCTCGCAGTCGCCCGAGGCGGGGTAGGTGCGGGCGTCGCTCGTGCCGGGGTCGATGTGCAGGGAGACGGGCTCGGCGGTGGTGGTGGCGGACAGGCCCGTGCCGGGGAGGCTGGCGGTGACCGAGATCTTCTTGAACCTGGACTTGTCCAGCCAGATCCAGGTGGGGAGGTTCACCTTCGTGGCTCCGGCCGGCTTGATCTCGATCTCCGTGCCGGGGACGGGGAGTTCGTCGTAGGCGTATTCGGCGAGGATCTGCGGAGTGACGGCCAGGGGCTCTTCGGGCACGTCTCCCTCGTCCACCCAGAACGGCTGCCTGTTGCAGGAATTGGCCTCCGGATCATCCTTCCGGTTGGGGTTCTTCACCGCCGCCCAGAACATCCCCTCGCCCTGCTTGTCGAGGTTGTAGTTCTTGTAGGGTTCGCCGTCCTTGTAGTACGCGTCCAGCGAGTCACCGATGAAGTCACCGACGCCACGGAGGAAGAACAGGCCGTCGATGCCCCGCCACAGCTTCACGGTCTTCTCGATCTGCTCGGGCGAGAAGGCAGGCTCGTACCAGCAGGCGGGCGGTGTCCAGTTGCTGTTCTCCGGAGTGAGGGTTCCCGTGCCGGTCGGCTCGGAACTGCCGTTCACACTGGTCGTGACCTTGGTCTCGGCCCTGATGACGCCGTCCCCGGTGGAGCCCTTGGCATTGCCCTCCGTGCCACCGCCGGCGTCGCGGCCGCCACCGGCGACGGCCACGGACGGCACTGCCGTCACGGCCAGGGCCAGGACGGGTACGAGAAGGGCGCGTGTCGCAGGCAGAGGACGCATCACATGCACTTCTTCGCCGCCTCGGTCGAGGACACGCTCGTGGTCTGCCACACACCTTCGGAGTTCTTCTCCAGCCGGGTGTTGTAGAAGACGTAGTCGCTGGGTGACGCGGTGACGGAGCGGTCCACCTTGCCCGTCTTGCGGTCCTTCGGGTAGGTGCCGGTCGCGTCCATGCAGTAGGTGACCGTCGCCACCCCGTCCTTCGGCAACGTCACCTCACGGTCGTAGTAGCGGGTCTCACCCGTGAAGCTGCGGTTGTTGTCGTAGAAGGACTTGATGTAGGTGGCGGCCGACATGAGGGCCTCGTCCTTCGAGTAGAACTTCAGCGCCGGGTGCTTCTCCGCGTCCACGACGATCGCCTCGTCGATCGAATTGACGCGCCGCTCGTTGTCCGCCAGCACCGCGTCCTTGACCGGATCGCCAGTCGGACCGCCCTCGAAGACGTTCTTCACGTCGGACGGCAGCTTGATCTCCGGGCGGTCGATGCTGTCCTCGCTCGCGGACGGGGAGGGCGACGTGGATGCCGAAGCACCCGTGTCCGCGCCCGCGATCTCGTCCTTCCCCGAGTCCCCGGACCCCCCGGAGTCCGAGCCTCCGCAGCCGGAGAGGAGCAGGGCGACCGTTGCCGTCAGGGCGGCGGCAGCGGTGGCGGTGGTCGTGCGTGTGCGCATGGGAGTTTTTCCTCCGTCGGTGGGGGGATGGGGGGGCGCGGTCAGAGGCAGGGGCGGTGTCGTGTGTGCTCAGCCCACCTCGTTCTCCGCCACCGCCTGCCCGTGGACGACCACGTCACCGCCGTAGAACATCCCCGTGAAGACCGGGGAGTAGGTGAGCTGCACCTCGACCTGCACCTGCTCCGTGTCGGCCACCACGCAGTGCGTCCCGGCGATGTCCGCGCCGGTCATGTTCATCTCGGCGGCGAAGGCCTTGACCCTCGCGTCGCAGTTCTCGTAGTTGATGGGGGCGGGACCGCCCACGTCGTCGTAGAGGGCCTCGCGGTCGATGTCCTGGGCGGCGTAGCGGGCGGCCTGCTCGGCGATGTCCGCGGCGCGTTCCCGCTTGGAGATGGACATGCCGCCGTCGATGACGAAGGCCGACAGGGCGAGGAAGACCAGGGCGAAGATGATGACCGCGCCGGCGCCCGAGCCACGGTCGTCCAGGTGGGCGAGCCGGTGGGCGACCCGGTGCGCGATCCTGCCGCGTACGAGGGATCTCACGCCGTCCTCCGGTACGGGTCCAGCGGGGAGCTGAAGGTCGCCGAGAGGGTGGTGGGGATGTTCAGGCCGATCATCGCCAGGCCGCGCACCTCGCAGCTGACCTCCACCGTGAACAGCGTGTCGGGCTCGAAGCCCGCGCTCTTCTGGACGACCGAGACCGGGCCCGAGCAGACGTCCGCGAGGTTGGCCTCGGCGGCCTTCTTCGCCTCGGCGACCGCCGTGCCGTGGTTCTTCTGGATCGAGCCCGCGCGTGCCGCGTCCCGGGCCGCGCCGTCGAGGGCGCCCCGTCCTTCGACCAGCTGGCCGAAGCCCACCAGGACGAGGATGAAGAGGATCATCACCGGGGCGAGGATGACCACCTCGATGGTGGACAGCCCGTCGTCGTCCGCCGACACCCGACGGCGGTCTTCGAGCGCCGTCGGTACGAGAGCCCGCAGGGCGACACGCATCTAGTTCCCCCCGTCCTCGACGAAGCGTTCCACCGGACCCATCGACTCCGCGTGCACCGTCAGGTCCAGGCCCGGGAACACCGTCGGGATACGGGCCGTGATCTCCACACCGACCGTGTCCTGTTCCGGCTGGAGCATCTTCACGTCCGGTGCGATGACCAGCTGGGGACCCAACTGGCTGATGTAGCTGTCCACCACGTCCCGCGCCTCGCCGCGCCAGGCGCCGGGCTGGGCGTCGGCCGTCGCACGGGCCTTGCGCGCGCCCGCCTGGGCCGCCGCCTGCGCCACGTGGTCGGCGAAGAAGTACAGCCCGAACTGCACCGTCGCGAAGATCATGAAGAACAGGACCGGTGTGAGGAACACGAACTCGATCGCGGTCATGCCGGATTCGCCGCGGGCGGCCGCCGCTTCGCGGGCGGCCTCGACCCTGCGGCGCAACCGTCTGAACACGTTGGCCGGCATCCCCGTGTACCCCGTACGTCCGGTCAGCAGGTGCTGCTCGCGTCGGCGCCCTCGATGCAGTTACCGACGTTCTCGGCGCCCTTCTCCATGGCCTTGGTGATGATCGCGGCCACCACGCCGACGATCGCGACCACGACCGCGGAGATGATGACCCATTCGACGGCGGACGCGCCGCGGTCGAGTTCGCCGGAGCGGGCGCGCTCCACGCGGCCCTGGAGGAAGACGACCAGGAAGTCCACTGCCGGGATGCCGGTGCGGAAGTTCTGTCCGTTCATGATGAGTTGTCCTCTCGTATCAGTTTCTGGAAGCGAAGCCGCTCCGGAACCTCTGAAGTCTCTGGAGCACGTGCAGCCCCTGTAAGCCTCTTGGGCCTCCCGAGCCTCTGGAGCTGGTAAGCCGCGTCACACCTGAAACACCCGCATCGCCGCCGGATAGATCAGGAACACCAGGAACCCGGCGCACAGCAGGAGCTGGGCCACGAGCATCGACTGGGACTTCTCGCCCGCACTGCCCTCGATCTCGGCGAGTTCGCGGTGCCGCATGGTCTCGGCGCGGGAGGCGAGGGACTCCCGGACCTTGGCGCCGTCGTCGGAGACCAGGGCGAGGGAGGCGGCGAGGTCCTTGAGCTCCTCGACGCCCAGGTCCTCGCCGAGCTGGCCGAGCGCCTGCCACTGGCTGATGCCAGTGATGCGGGCGTCGGCCAGGGCGTTGCGGATGCGGTGGGTGGCCCAGCCGTCCGACACCTCCGCCGCCGCCATCAGGGCCTCGGGCAGGCCACGGCCGCCGGCCAGGCTCATGGAGACCAGGTCCAGGTACGCACCGATCACGCGCCGCAGGTCACGGCGTTTGTCGGCGGCGTCCCGGCGTACCTCCAGGTCGGGGAGGAAAAAGAAGATCCCCGCGCAGAGCAGGGCCAGCCAGACCGGGATGATCGGGCTGTCGCCGAACCCGAGCCGCCACACGATCGCGAACAGGAACGGACCGAAGAACAGGCCGCCCACGGCCAGCAGCGTCTTCGTCGCCAGGAACTTCTCCCAGCTGCGGTCCAGCACCGCCAGGTCGGCGCGCAGCGAGCGCAGCTCCCAGCCCTGCTGCAGGTACAGCTCGGCGACGCGGGCGCCGACCCGGGCGCGCAGCGTGCCGAGGCGGCCGTCGTCCTTCGCCGTGCGCGACGACGACTCGTACGCCGTCCCGCGCGCCCGCATCGCGTCGATCCGGGCGACCTGCTGGACCGGGCTCCGCCTGCTCGGCATCAGGGCGCGGACCAGGGCGTAGACGCCCAGGCCGATGACCGCGCCGACCAGGACCGGCATCGTCAGGTTCATCGTCGTACCCCCTCGTCCCCAGACGCCTGCGACGGCTGGGACGGTTGCGGCAGGCGCTGCGCGGTCTGGGCGGCCGGCTGGCCGGGGTGGCCCGGCTGGCCCGGCGTACGGGGGCGCACGAACTGGACGTCCGAGCCGTCCCGGACCAGGAAGCGCTCCGGCGTCTCGATGGTCGACAGCTTGCGCATCCACCAGAAGCCCAGCGCGAACAGGCCGCACACGCAGGCCAGGACGAGCTGGCCGACGGGGGAGCCGTACGGCTCGACGAAGTCCCGGTTGAAGATGGACAGGCCGAGGACGAACAGCACCGACACCGCTACGACGATCTGCACCGAGCGGCGGGTCGATGCGCGCTGGGCCATCACCCGCTGACGCATGTCGACCTCCTCGCGCGCCGACTTGGCGAGCGCGCCGAGGACCTGGCGCAGACCCGGGCCGCGCAGCCGCGCGTTGAGGATCAGCGCGGCGACGATGATGTCGGCGGAGGCGTCGTCGATCTCGTCGGCCAGGTGCTGGAGCGCGTCGGGCAGCGGGGTGCGCGAGCGCAGCCGGTCGACCAGGGCGTCGAGGTGGGGGCGGAGTACGGGCGCGGCGGCTCGGGCGGAGGCCGGAATGGCCTGCTCCAGTCCGACCGCGCCGGCGATGGTGTCGCGCAGGGATTCCGTCCAGGAGGCCAGGGCCTCGACCCGCTTCATGGCGGCGCGTTCCTCGGCGGCGCCGCCGAAGAGGTGGTCCCAGAAGAAGACGAGGATGCCGGCGGCGATGCCCAGTACCGCCCAGCGGGTGACGAGCATGACGGCGAGGCCGACGATGGCCGCGAGGGAGCCGCGCTGGCCCGCCCAGCGGATCAGTTCGTTGGCCCGCTCGGCGGCCTGGCGCTTCTCGTGCTCCGGCTTGGCGGGCAGACCGCGTACGGCGACCATGAGCAGCGCGATGCCGCCGCCGACGGCGACGCCGCAGCCGAGCGCGTACAGGACGGTGGTGGAGAACAGACCGCCCATGGAGCCGAGGGAGTCGAGCGCGGCGAGAGTGGTGTGCGTGGGGGGTGTGGTGGTCATGTGCGTCACCCCCACGTTCCGTTGGGCCGGTAGCCGTAGGCGATGAGTTCCTCCAGGCAGGCTATGGGGGCGTGCGGGACGACCCGGCCGTCGGGCGCCTCGGCGAAGACCTCGCTGGAGAGCACGCGTCCGTCGACGCCGTTCACCTCGCGGACTGAGGTGACCATGCGCTGGAGGCGTCCGCCGCTGTGGAAGTTGTTGCGCCGCTGGATGAAGACGACGAAGTTGACGGCGCCGGCCACCAGCATCTGGCTGGCCTCGATCGGCAGCCGTTCGGCGGCCTGGAGCGCGTACGTCGAGATGCGGTTGAAGACCTCGTGCGAGCTGTTGGCGTGGATCGTGGAGAGCGAGCCGTCGTTGCCCTGCGACATGGCGTTGAGCATGGTCACGATCTCGTCGCCGAGCACCTCACCGACGATGACGCGGGAGGGGTTCATACGGAGGGACCGGCGGACCAGTTCCGCCATGCTGATGCTTCCGTGGCCCTCGGAGTTGGGCAGCCGTTCCTCGAAGGCGACGACATTGGGGTGCAGGTCGGGGAAGGTGTCGAGGCCCAGCTCCAGGGCGCGCTCGACGGTGATCAGGCGCTCGTTGGGCGGGATCTCGTTGGCGAGGGCGCGCAGCAGCGTCGTCTTTCCGGCGTTGGTCGCGCCCGCGATCATGACGTTCTTGCGGGCCCGGACCGCGCAGGCCAGGAAGTGGCCCAGCTCGGGGGTGAGGGTGCCGTTGCCGACCAGGTCGGAGATGAAGACCTTGCCCATGCGGGCGCGCCGGATGGAGAGCGCGGGGCGCCGGGCGACGTCCATGACCGCCGACAGACGCGAACCGTCCGGCAGGCGCAGGTCCAGCTGCGGGTTGGCGGAGTCGAAGGGGCGGGAGGAGAGGCCGGAGTAGGCGCCGAGGATCTGGATCAGCTCGATGAGCTCCTCGTCGGTCTCGGCGACCGGCTCCCCGCGCTCCTCACGCCCGTCGGAGTAGCCGACGAAGACCTGGTCGCAGCCGTTGATGTCGATGTTCTCGACCTCGGGGTCGTCCAGCAGCGGCTGGAGCCGCCCGACGCCGAACAGCGCGGCGTGCACGGCGGCGGCGTACGCCTCCTCCGTCTCCGCGTCCAGTGGCGTACGCCCGGCGTTGATCTCGGCGCGGGCGTACTCCTCCAGGATCTGCGCGATGACGGCGCGCGCGTACTGCCTCTCGTCCTCGGTGGACATCGGCGTGACGCCGCTGACCTGGTCCTGGCGACGCTGCTCGGCGATGCGGTCGCCAGCCTCCTGCCGGAACCGCTTGACCAACGAGTGGTCGACTGTGGTCATCGGCCGGCTCCGGCGTGACCGGCCATGCCGGTGCCTGCGGGACCGGTGGAACCGGTGGAACCAGCAGGACCGGCGGGTCCGGTCGGCATGGACCAGGCGGCGCCGAACTGCTGGTACAGGTCCGAGGTGACCTTGCGGGCGGAGCGGATGAGCAGCGACTTCTCCAGCCGGCCGCGCCTGCGTCCGGCCAGCTGGTCGGCGCCGGCCGGGTCGTCGGCGATGGTGCCGACCACGCGGGCGCCGGTCTGGGCGGCCACCAGCATGTCGTTGACCTGGCCCGACAACTTGGCGGCGTTGTTGGTGTCAGCGACGAGGACGACGCCGATCAGCGGCATGCCGAGGCTCGCGGCGCCGCGCGGGCCGCCGTGCAGCTTGTTGTTGAGGGCGGCGGCGCGGTCACGGACGCGGGCGATGGCCTCCGGCTCGGTACGGGAGAGCAGGAGGACGAGCGAGGCGTGCGGGAACAGCTCGGTGGCCGGGGAGTCGCCGCTGATGCGACCGCAGTCGGCGATGACGTCGGCGGGCGCGTTCGGGGAGTCTGCGAGGGAGGCGAAGGCCCGGCCCAGGGTGGGCCACAGGCCCGCGAGACCGGCGGCCTGCTCGGAGATGCCGAGGCCGACGAGGACCTCCAGGCCACCGCTGAGCGGCTGTACGTGGTCCCAGAGCTGGTCGGGCACGAGGCCGCGGCGCGCGGTCGCGGCGATCGACAGCATGCCGGTGTTGGGGTTCAGCGGCCCGCCGTGCGCTGCGGCGGACCGGTACACCAGGTCGCCGCCCGCCGGGTCGGTCTCGGCGAGCAGGACGCGGCGCGGCCAGACCGCCGCGAGGGCGACGGCCGCGGTGGTGACGCCGGGGGAACCCTTGTCGGCGGCGAGGGCGATGAGGGCCATGGGTGGTTGGGTCGCCTTCTACTTGCCGGGGACGCGCACGAGGGCCACCTCGCCAGCGGAGGACGCCGAGGCGAGGGCGGCCGCGTCGGCTTCGTCGACGAGAAGGGTGATGGACTTGTTGCCCGTACTCACGGTGGCGTCGCTGTCTCCCGTGACCTTCTCGACCGAGGCGTTCGCGATCAGGGCGTTGCCGGAGGAGGACGACGAGGAGTCCTGGTCGGAGTCGGAGCTGCCGGCACTGCGGGAGCCGACCCGGTACGCGGCGACCGTGTCACCGCCCTTGATGTCCGCGTAGTACTGGCCCTCCTTGAGAGCCACGCCGACGGACGCCTTGCCGGCGGGCATCTTGGGCTCCTTGGCGAACATCTCGCCGACCGGGAGGGAGCCACCGGGAATCATGGTCACCGCTTGGTAGGTCTGGATGGTCTTGAGCTGCGATTCCTTGATGTAGTGGATGCCCGGGTCGTCCGCGACCATCACGATCGTGGAGTTCTGATCGGTGATCTTCCCGCCCGGCGGGATGTCCTTCGTGACCTTGACGACCTCGACCCGTTCCCCGACCCGCAGCACCAGCATCGTGGCACCCAGCGCGCCCAGCAGGATCAGCAGCACCGCCAGCGCGGCCAGCGCGGGTTTGCGCTCGCGAGGAGGGCTGGGAAGCCGGTCACCGACCGACGGCTGAGCCGGAGCCGCGGCACGTCCCGCGCCCGCCCCCGTACGCCCCTGGATCTTCACGCAACCGCTCCCCGTACACCCAAGAAATTGTCTGCCGCGCACTCGCTTGAGCAGCAGTCACCACTCAAGTGCGCGCAATCATCAGTAAATTCGGACACTCCGCGCGTCCCGCCCGACCGTTGGTGTCCAGGGGCACCCCCTGACACACCCGCCCGACCTGGGCGAATAGCCAGCAGCGAGGCGAGTGTCAAGCCATCGCACCGTATCAGCCGCACATAAGCCCCTCAAGACGCGCCGGCTCCCTCGGACCTCACGCCTCACACCGTTACCATTCGGCAACTTCGCGCCGCCGCCGCCCCTTTGAGTACCGCCCGAGAGCCACCCGTTCCAACTGTGCGTGTGCGAATAGGCTCCCGCTACAGCGAGACACCGTCCGCATGCCGTTCGTCACGGTGCGGCCATGATGCCTGCACGAATCACTCACGAAGGTGCGGAGGGCGCGTGCCATGATCTTCGCTCGGACTGATGATGGGTCTGCACGGCATACAGGGGGAAGGACGATGGACCTGCTACCGGTGAACGGGGCAGCGCTGGCCGCCGATGCCAGAGCCCTGGCCGCGGTCCAGGCCATCAGCACGCGACACGGCTTCGACTACACCGACGACGCGGCGGTGACCGTGCTCCTCACCGAGCGACGTCAGGCGTTGACCGCGGAGCAGCGACGGCCGGCGGCAACGCTGGGGGTACTGGCGCTGACGGCCGGCCTGCTCCTGCCGTGCGCCGTCCCGATAGTCCCGGCGCTGACCGATCACCTCTTCGCCGCGCTGGGCGCCGCCGGGTGTCTGTTCGTCGTCGGGGTGGCCATGGTCGTGCACGTGCGCGTCCGCTGGAAGCGCGCGCTGACGGACGGACCGCTCGCCGGCTACCGCGAGGTCCTCGGCGTGGCCCGCGCACACGGCATTCCGCTGACACACGTACCGGCGTGGCTGGAGGGCCGGTCGTCGACCGGGGGCGGCAAGGGCGCGGTGCCGATTCCGACGTACGCGGCCGTCGAGCCACTGCCGGACCAGGCGCCACCGGACGAGCCACTGCCGGGCACGGCACCGCCGGGCGCGGGGCCGTGCCGCGCGGCGGACGCCCCCGCCACCGCACCGGTCACCGTGCCGCCGAAGCCCGAAGCCGTCAGCGCGTACGAGACGATGGCCGACGTCGGCGGCTGGCACGACGAGACGGGCTGCCTGCTGATCCTGGGCGGCGCGTGCGGGGCGATGTGGGCCGCGACGTCGGACGAACCCGGCGCCTACGGTGCCCTGCTCCTCGTCCCCCTCGCCGTGTACATCTGGCTCGTCGGCCGTCGGCAGGGCCGGGAGAAGGAACGGTTGCGGGAGGCGGCGCTGGCCTATGTCCGGGAGGTCGCGGCGGCGCAGGCAGCCGGGGCCAAAGTGCCCGAACTTTCGCCCAAGCTACGCGAACTGACCGAATCACAACACGACTGACCGGACCGAACTCCCCCCCACCCCCCACCAAGGAGTCCCCATGAAGCGCGCCGCCCCGGCCGCACTCGCCGCCCTGTCCACCCTCTCCCTCGCAGCGCTCACCTCCTGCGGCGGGGACTCCGGCTCGGACACGGACTCGGCGGAGAAGCCGGCAGCGACCGCACAACAGGAGAAGCAGCAGACGCCGGAGGAGCGGCTGAAGCAGCTGGTGATCACCAAGGCGGACGTCTCCGGCATGACCCTGTCCGACGCGGACGTGGCGAGCTCCGACAACAGCGAGTTCGCCTTCGCCAAGTCCCCGCAGGAGGTAACGGTCGAGAAGCCCGTCTGCGCCCCACTCGCCCACGCCATGAACCAGCTCCCCCTCGGCGAGCCGCAGGCCGACCTCACGCGCTCCCTCAGTTCCGACGCCACCAAACCCTTCACGTACGTGATGCTCATGGCATACGAGTCCGGCAAAGCCGAGGCCGCCCTGGCCGGCCTGTCCAAGGCCGTGGGAGCCTGCACCGGCGGCTTCACCGCCAAGGCCAACGGCAACACGAGCGCGTACGACTCCGTGACCGCCGAGAAGCCCGTGGCGGAGGCCGGTGACGAGTCGCTCGCCTTCCGGTCGACGCTGACGTTCCGGGGCGCCACGCACTCCGTGCACACCCAGGCCGTACGCAGCGGTGACGTCGTCGCCGTGTACTTCTCGGTCGACGGCATGGCCATGGTCAACGCGAGGCCGAGCGACGCGAAGCTGTCCGCGGCGGTCGTGAAGGCGCAGAACGCCAAGCTGGGTTGAGGGAGGGCGGTTCGCAGCAGCGAAGTCGTCAGTAGAGTGCCGCGGGCGAGGAATGCACGGTCGGGGACGGGGACACGGGGCAGAGCGAGCGGTGACCACACTCATGCCGGACGAACGACCCCCGGCCGTCGGCACCGGGCTCGGCGGGATCCGCCTGCTCCTCACCCTCTGCGGCCTCACCGCCCTGCTCCTCACCTCAGCGGCTCTGGCGGCCTCCCCGGCCCGCGCCGCCGACGCCCCCGCGGCGAACCAGCCGCCCAACCAGGCCGCCTACCTGGCCGACCGCCTCCGCGAGAACCCGGTCCACGTCACCGATCAGCTCCCCCGCGTGATCCCGCCCTCCATGGCGCCCGACTTCGCCCGGCTCGCCAAGCGCACCGGTGTACCGACGTACGTGCTCGTCCTGCCGTACCAGAGCGGCTCCGGCGAGGACCTGCTGGGCACGGTGCACGACAAGCTCGGGCACGACGGGCTCTACGTACTCCTCGACGACTCGGGAGTGAGGAAGGCGGCGGCCTACGGCGTGAACGCCCCCGCTGAGGCCGCCCGCAGGGTCGCCGCCTACGAGCTCCCCCACGACGCGGGCCCGCTGCGCAACTTCGAACGCTTCGTGGACGTCGTCGCGCAGGGCCCGGAGAAGGCGGAGGCGCGAGCGGCCGCAGCCGGCAAGAAGCTCCGGGACGGCTACGAGCCCGAGGAGATGTACATCGGCCCGGCCGACCGGAAGAACCAGTCCTTCGTCACGGGCATCGCGCTCACCAGCGTACCGCTGACGATCCTGCTGCTGGCGCCGTGTGTACGGCGGGCCCGTCGCCGCTTCCCACGAGCGACCCCGCCCCGCCCCGCCGCGGGCCGCCCCGTCTGGCGGCGTCTGCTCACCCCGGGCCTCGCCCTCGCCGCCGTGGCAGCGATCGCCCTCACCGCTCCGCTCGTCTTCGACCAGACGAAAAGAAGTGTTGCTCCGCTGCCCAGCGCCGCCGACATGACGGCACGCGTCGAACGGGTCGCAGCCGGCCTGGCCCGCGACCCGGTGTACGTGGACCCGGAGAGCCCACAGGTTCTGGACGCCACTCAGCTCTCCCGGCTGCACGACCGCATCGAACAGTTCGGGCGCTCAGAGGGCGGTGGCCCGGTGTACGTCACCGTCGTGCCGCACCTGCCGGAGGACGAGTCAGCCGGTGACGAGGAGCTGTTCGCGGCCGCGGTGCGGGCAGAACTGAGCAAGGCGGACCAGGTCGGCGAGGCGGACGGCGTGTACGTCGTCGCCGACCCGCTGGACGGCTACATCGACGTCTTCAACCACGGCCTGCGCCTGGAGAGTCTCCGCCTCCTCTACGACATCCCCGAGTTCATCTCCTACGGAGACGACCGGTCGGACGAGGCAGACGACCACCTCCTGGGCGAGCGCCTCGACGCGCTGATGACGTACCTCGACAAGTCACCGCGCACCGACGAGCCGACCACCTCCGGCGACCCTGCGCGCCCCCTCAGTCCCGAGGCAGAGAACGCCCTCCCGCCGCTCTTCGCCACCGACTTCTGGCCGGGCCTGTTCGTCGGCGTGGTGGCGGCGCTGCTGCTGCTCGGGCTGGTGGCGGGCTTCCTCGGGATCGTCGCGGCGGTGCTGCGCCGGCGTATTCCGGCGGTGCTGCGGACGCAGGCGCTGACTCTGGCGGCACCGAGCAAGCCGTCCGAGGCGTACCTGTGCCGTACGGCTTGTACGGAACTCTCGGCGGCGGGACAGGCCGTCGCCGAGACCGACGCCGGGCGGGAGGCTCTCGCCCTCGCCTGGGAACGTTTCGACGCCGCGATGTTCCTCGTCGATGGCGACATCGAAGGCATGAGCTCACTTGGTGCGCCGGGTACCGACCCGGCGACCCTCCTGGCCGTCATTGTCCTCGCCCGCGGGGCCCGCAACGCCCTCGACGGCGATACCAACGACCGTTGCTGCGCCATCAACCCGCTCCACGGCCCCTCGGCCGGCCGCCGCCACGTCCGCGTCTTGGCGCAAGGCAACCGCAGGCGCAGGCTGTCGCTGTGCCCGCTCTGCCTGGACGCGGCCAACACCACACCGTACGAACTGCGCGAACGCAGGCTGACCCTGCCGGGCCCGTCCGGCACGCGCGTGCCGTACGACGAGCCGACGGGCAGTCCCCTGTCCGTGCTCGGCGACGGGATCAACCGCCTGGCGGACCGAGTGCGGGAGACCTCACCCGCCCAGTGAGCCAGGGACCGCTCCCCGCATCGCGTCTGACGCCGATCGGAGGACACACGATGGACACACGAGACACCGGCACCGATTACCGCCCAGCGGCAGCGCGGCGACTCTTGCCCTTGCCCTTCTTGCGCAGCTTCCGCTGGCGCTCCCCCTCCCGCGCACGGCGCTCTTCGATGACGGCACGGCGCCAACGGTAGAAGAGCCAGCCCACTCCGCCCGCGACGGCGACATACGCGAGCACTGCCGACCCTGCCCCGGGGATATAGGCACACCCCGGCTCGTACGACCGGCAGTTCTTGCCCGGCAGGCCACTGATCAGGAAGGAGACCGGCGCCAACACAGCCGCGACGCAGGCCACTCGGGTAACGACCCACATCACACGCGCCGGGCCACTGGGCCTCGCCTGGCCGTCGAACCGGCCCGGCACAACACCGGCCCACCCGACAAGACTCAGCACTCCCAGAGCGGCACCGACTGCCCAGGAGCCACCGGGCACGTCGTACACAACCGGCGCGATGTGACGCGAGAACCACCGCATGCTCCCAATGGCGAGGACCAGCACCGGTACGCCCACAACCAGGTACAGGACCAGCCCGGTCATGTCCCGTTTCCGGGTCGGGACGTCCTCGTCGGCCTTCTCCTCGTCCGACACCTGCTCGCTCCCCGCCGTACTCACGATCCCACCTGCTCTGCCGAACCCCGCCCCAGGTGCCCATCACGACGGCCATCACGAAGAGGGTCCCGAGGAACCCTCCGTACGAGCTGCTGTCCGGGTCGTCCGTCGGGCCGGCGACGCCTTCAGGGGCGTACCGCACCCTAATCCCTGGGGTACGACACCCCGCCCGATCAGCTCACTCATGAGGGACACGGCGGCTGACCTCCTACCCGCATCATGACGGGCCCGGCCAGGGCAAGCAGGGCTCTCGACAGCCGGTCGGGCTACTGCTCGGCGTCGCCCTGCTCAGGCACCGGCGACTCATTGGTGCCCTCGGGATACGCGACGAAGGTGCCTTTGGCGGGGAGCGTGACGACGAGCCCCCGCTCTCGGAGTTCGCGAGTGGCGCGACGAGCGGTGAGATGTGCGACTCCGTACTCCGCAGCAAGGTCACGCTCGCCGGGCAACCGAGCACCCGGTCGCAGTTCCCCTGCCGAAATCCGCTCTGCGATGTGATCAGCCATCTGCATGTACACGTAGGCGATCTTGTTCGGGTCAATCGGCGACTGCCCTGATTCCCGTGTCATTCGAACAACGTACGACAGCACTCAGCGCCAGCCATCACCGGAGCACACCTAACCGCTATACACCACACATGCGCACCCTGTAGCGTGGCTGCCACGACAAGGACCCCGGCGACGGGTAGTGGCCGCCCCGGGGCATGGCCGACGCTGCAAAGGAGCGCCAACATGCTGGACCTTACCGTCCGCTTTCTCGCGTGGATGCTGAGCATCTGCACACCAGGCCCTCAGGGCCGCCACCGCCTGGTCGAGGAGCCGCCCTTGCGGTTCATCCCCGCACCGCCACCCCGCTTCACCGAAACCCTCGACGGCAACGCCTCCCGCCTCGTACGCCCCTACGTTCTGGCGTCGCCCAACCGCCGACACCCAGCCACTTTCGGCATCGGCGTCGGCGTCACCGTGGGTCAGAAGTGCATCCACAACCCCGACAACGCATACGCACCGGCAGCCACCCGATGACCCGCCCCGCCCGGCGCATGTGCGCCCGCTGTCAGCGCACCACGGACGAACCGGTTCTGGTCCACGAAGTCCACGCCGCCACAGGCCCCGGCTTCAACGTCTACGCATGCCCGGAGTGCGCCCCGCACTACCCGCCGATGCCGGACCCCCTCGAGATCCTCGACGCCGCCGCCCGCCGCCGCTCCCACCTGAAGATCCGCGTCTGCGACGCCAACGCGGACGGGACCGCGGCCGACTCCACCCCCAAGCCCGAAGTCCACGCCGGCGACACCCGGCCAACCCCCTGTCCAAGGGCGCACCCGCCCTGCGCGTGTACAGGACGCCGACCGGCCCTGTAGCGAGAACAGAACACCCACAGTCCCGCCACGGCTCCGGACGCAGCACATCCTGCGCCCGGAGCCGCGCCCCGTCTTGACACAATCAGGACACAGCGCCACGTCATATCGCCCCGGGGAGCCCGAAATGCCCCGCTTCTCGGAATAGTTCGCCCTGGCGAAACCAGCAACCTCATCGATAACGTCTGTGCTCTTGACTGAACTTTTGTCTCACGGGGAGTCCACTGTGAAGCGCCGCTCTTTGCCGCTTGTAGCCACAGTCACCGCAACGGCAGCACTGCTCTTGACGGCCTGCGGCAGTGGGGAAGGAGAGCCCAGCGACAAGGACAAGATCGCTGGCGCTGACACCGGCGACTCGTCGGCATCGGTGTCTCCCTCACCAAGCCCATCGGCCGACGTCGATCGCCCTGACCTCTCGTTGCCCGACGATGTCAAGGAAGTCTTCGAGGACTGGAACACCGGGGACGCCGCCAAGGACGCAGTCCTCGAAGACGCGGGACGATCAATGACGGCTGTCACTCGTGCCATCACCGAGGGAGACACCAAGTCGCCCGCTCTCAGCTTCTACTACGAGGGCGAGGCATTGGCGGGAGCCGCGAAATGGGTGCAGACCTTCGTGGACCACAGCGCGACCATCACCGGAACCACGCGCTACTACGCGCCGACCGTGGATCTGTCCGGCAAGACCACCGCAGCGGTCACGCTCTGCGCAGATGAGAGCAAGGCTTTCAACAAGTTCCGGGAGTCGAACAAGGTCGACCGTAGCGCCCCCTCCGACAACTCCTACGTGTATTACGTCAGCCGCCTGGAGCAGAACCCTGCGGGGGTTTGGGTCACCAGCAAGGTCATCTCCAAGCGGGGGAGCGAGAAGTGCATTCCGTAAGGCTGAGCAGAAAGCTGCTCGCCCTGCCAGCAGCCGTGCTGTTCATGAGTACTCCGCTCACAGCGGGCTCGGCGCACGCAGAGACTGGCTTCGGCGGATCACGCGGAGAAGCCGAGACCAGCAGCGGTTCAAGCGGCCGCACGATAACCTCTCAGGTAACTTTCAATACCTCCGAAAACGGAACCGCCAAGTCGACCGGCGCTCTTACTCCAGTGGGCGACTATGAACCACCTGCCTGCTGGTACGAGCCGAAGTGGACGCCCGAAGAGTACGAGAAGGATTTCAAGGATCGCTGGAACGTCGGGCACTTCAGCGGCGCGGCGGAGGGCTACGCCGCCGAGAAGTCTCGGTACATCGAGGGAAACCCCTACGAGGACTTCAACAAGGAGAAGGCCGGCGAAGGCATGTTCTGGGGAACGGTCTACGACTGGGGCCGCCTCGAAGGGGATGACTACCTGGCCTGCAGCCAAGCCGACTTCTGGGTCGACAACGGCGATGACCCACCGGTGGAAGGGGCCATCGACACCGAGACCTTGGCGATGCTCGCGTACAACCAACTTCAGGTACCCGACACGGAGGTCTCCTTGGCCCCTGCGGACACCACGAAGGTCAACCTCCCCACTTGGGCCTGGCTCGACAAGGCTGACTTCCACGAGGTCTCGGTCACCGCGACCCTCGATGTGGGTGGTTGGAACCTCTCCGCCACGACCACGGCCACCCCGGTGTCACTGAAACTCGAGCCTGGCACACCGGACGCCGATGTCTACCCCGCCTCCGGCGAATGCGTCATCAACGCTGACGGCTCCATCGGCGAGCCCTACGCGAAGGGCAAAGCCGACCAGGAACCGACCTGCGGCATCAAGTATCTCCGCTCCTCGGGAGACGGCACGTACGACCTCCAGGCCACCATTACCTGGGAGATCACCTGGACCGGCACCGACGGCGCCGGCGGCGACCTGCCGGACGGGACCTTTGGCAGCAACCAGGCGGTCACCGTGCAGGAGATTCAAGCGGTCAATCGGTGAGCAGACGGCGATGAGAGCGGGTTGCCTCAGGCTCAGTATGCTCAGGCGTCGATGGCAGCCTAAGGAACGACGGGAGGAGCAGACGGTGTCTTTTCTTCGATTTGCAAGTGACGAAGTAATGGGCATGGCCGGGACACTGGAGACCAGTGGCGGCCAGATGAAGTCCGCCTCGAAGGAGATGAAGCACGCCGACTCGAAACAGATGGGCCACAGCGGCCTCGAATCGGCCTGTGACGATTTCGCTGACTCCTGGGACTACGGCTTCGGTCAGCTGTCGAAAGTGACGAAAGGCGTGTCGAAGTTCGCCAAGAAGGCGTCGGAGGAATTCACCAAGCTAGATCAGAAACTTTATGACGAGATGAAGAAGAAGCAGGCGGAGTCCGGTAAGTAATCTGAATATGGCGGTCTGCCGAGCTCAGCGGTTCTGCTGCGCCACGTCGAACGTGAACGTGCGGCCTATCTGCGCCAGCCGTCCACAGTAGGAATCGAGCAGGAACACTGAGGGCGTGGAGATGGTCACGTAGACGCAGTAGTCCCGCGGCGCGGGGACGATCAGCTGGAGCGATGCCACGGGCAGAGTTGGCCGAATCGCCCCGGCAGGACTGTCGGCGTCCAGGACCCCGCTCTCTGTCATAAAGCGCGCCGGCAGCGTGAGCAGGCGCAGTGACGCGGACATCACGCCTGGCCCGCAGGGCAGCTTGGCTGCCAACAGCATGTCCTGACGCCCCTGTGCGCCTTTGCCCAGGTCGAAGTCCAATTCTTGCGGTTCTCCCTCGCCGGCGAAGAACTTCTCGTACTTCGCCCGGTAAATGCCTTCAGCCGTCAGGAGCCGGTCGTAGTGCCCGCTCGGGCGCACAGTGACCGCGAGCAGCCCCATGGACAGTCGCTCCTCGCCCGAAACGTTTTCGGTCCCCAGGCACATCGCCGTCAGATCGACGGTGTCATCGCCTCCTGCGGAGAAGCCGGGGAGGGCAGCACGCATTTGTTGCGTCGCGGAGTCCAGCTGCCCCTCGTCGGCGTCCGGTACCAGCTGTGCCAGCGCCTCGCGCCAGCCGTCGACGGCTCCCGGATCGGGAAGTCGGACGAACTCGTCGGGAACGGTGCACTGGAAGGCATAGGGAACCTCGCGACGAGCGGCCGCGTCGATCGGCGTCTGTGTCATGCGGCAGTCCCGAAGTTGGAGGGCTGCAGGCCCTTGGTGAAGCTTTCGCCGGCCGATGTGAGTGTGGTGGCGGTGTCGAACCGGGGCCCCAGCGGACCGGGCGCCATCGTATTCGGCTCGCTGTCCGGCGCCTCGTAGGCGGCGAATCCGGCTCCCGGGCCGACCACCGGTATGTCGGAGATGTTCCAGTCGCCGTCCAGCCACCGGCCGTCATTGGTGTTGGAGCCGATGGCGAAACCCGCACCGGTCACCGTGCCGACGACATCGAGCGCCTTGCCCGTGGCGACGTGCACCCAACCCTGCCCCGCCCTGGCGAATCCGCGCAGCGAGCCGGCCATGCCACTGGGGATCTTCGCGATGTTCCCCCAGGCCCCCGGGCCGATCCTGCCCAGGGTGGCCATGAGTCCCTGGGAAGCCCTCAGAGACCGGCCGGACTGAACGAGTGCCCGCCCGGCCTGCGCCAGCTTCGCACCGGCGAGGGAAGCGCCACCGGCGACGACTCCAAGCGCGTCCCAGGCCAGAGTCTCCCAGGTGACACCCTCCGCCCCACCGATCATCGCGGCGCTGTGGGCGGCGAGAGCGCCGACACCGACGATGAAACCGATGAGCCCCAGCGCTCCCACGCCTGTACCGAGCATGAGGGCGACCAGGCAGACCACACCGATCACCATGGCGATGTCGGCGAGAATGTCCCCGACCAGCTTCCAGAAGTTGGGGTCGCTGAGGACGTTCCAGGCATCGGTCAGGAACTCGGTGAAACCGTCCACGAGGTCGTCGAACCAGCCGGGCTCGGGCGGTGCGTCGTCCGCCGCCTCCTTGACCGTGCGTGCCGTCGCGTCCGCCGCCGAGATGTACTCCACGTTCAGGGCGCTAGCCCTTCCCCGCACGGCTTCCAACTCGTCATTCGCCGCGTCGTACGCCCGCTCCTTGCCCTTCTTGTCCTTCTCGTACTCTTCCTTTTCTTTGTCCGTCATTTGTGACGTGTCGTCGGAGGCACCGTCGAGGTCACCCTTGGCACTGCTCACCTTGCGTGCGGCCGCCGCCGCCTCTTCCTCCAGCTTGCGCGCCCGTGCCTGGAACGCGTCGAGACTCGTCTCCCAGTTGGACAGCGCACGGTGTGCAGACCCGACCGAGTCGAGGGCCCGCTTGAGATAGGGCGGAATCTTGTCGACGGACTCCGTGAACACCTCGGCGGCCTTGCCGGCCCAGATGCCGTCGGACTTGCCGATTTTGCCGAGTTGGGTCTGCGCCGTACCACTCTCCCGGTTGACACGGCCGATCGCGGACACCATCAGGCGCACCGTCTCCAGATCGCCCGGAGCCGGATCGAACCCGAGGTTGGGGTACTTCGACGAACCCACTGCCATCCCCCTACATGTCGCGCCCCCGCCGCTAGGGGCTTGTCTGGCCTAGTGATAGGAAGCTATCCGTGAGGCGAGTGGTTCCCCCGCCGCCGACGAACACGGTAACCGCGTCCTGACACCTTCCGACGACCCGGCCCCGGCCCCACTCCAGGAGGTTCGATGTTCCTGCAGCCTCAGATGAAGGCACTGCTGCGGGACAGTGCACAAGGCGCAGAGCGCCATGACGCACGCAACCTGCAGCGTTCTTGGCGCAAGTTCGCGGCCTTCGCCTATGTCGCCGAGCAGTACGGGTACCGCTACGAAGGGCTGTCGTCGATTTCGCCCAAGGGAAGCCCGAACCCGTACTTCGCCTTTCGACGCCTCCCGGACGCCCCGGAGCGATCCGCGTGGGCCGCCCGGCACTTCCCCACCGCACTGCAAGGGGGACAATTGCCCGGTATGCGGCCCGGTGGCAATCGTCTGCGCCCACTGGCCGAGGCCAAGCATGACGTCGACCTCCTGCACGCCCGCATCATGGTCGACTACAGCCGGACCCATCGGCGGCGAGGGCTGACCGCCCTCCTGGTCATTCCCCTAGCCATGCTCATTCCCCTCTCCCAGACAGGCTTCACGCCCCAGTCGACCCTCGTGTGCGCTGGGATTTGGTTGTTCTTCGCCGCGCTCTTCGCGACCGGCCTGTACATCGCCCGGCGCAGGTACTCGAAGTACGGGCGCATCCTCCGGGAGGCCGACGTCGACTGGCCACCGAGCTCATCGTTCAGGTGAGTTGAGTTTTAGCGATCTTTCCATGTGACCGAAAAATCGCCGAGGACGTCGCGCGGTTTCTCGCTGCCCAAAGCGTCGCCGCGGTCATACCGAGTTCTGTCTGCCGCCCGTTCAGACTTTCTTCCTCAGGGACCACCCCGTCCGGGCGCGGCCTGACACGTACGTGTCGCCTCGCGCCCGGACAAGGGGGTGACGCCGACTTCAGCCCTTGGCGCTCTTCGCCAGCTGCTCGTCCAGGTCCTCGTACGCCTTCTTCGCGTTCGTGAGGAACTTGGACAGGCCCTCCAGGCCCTTCACGGTCTTGGCCGCGCCCTTGGTGAAGTCCTTGATGGACTCGTCGTAGGCGCCGGAGGCCTTCTGCGTGGTGAAGCCGTTGGCGACGAGTTCCTCGACGCCCTTCTCGATGGCCTTCAACATGTCTTCCATGTCGCCCATCGCCTTGATGAGGTCGTTGGCCTTCTTCTCCATCTCGGCATAAGTAAGGTCTGCGTCCTTGGCCATGACGGCTCTCCCTCCCGTTGCGGTCGCCGCAGGGCCTTCCCCCGTGGCTTGCCCGACGCGGGCCGCCCGGTCGTGTGCCGACGGTCCGCACGAGCAAAGATCTTACGGGTGGGGCTGTTGGGATGACAGGGATGCCCGGCGAGGGAAGCGGGAACCGGTGCGCAGCCCGTTGCACAGGGGAAAGGTGCGGCAGCTAAGGTCGCTGCACTGTGTTCAGCGTTCCGGGGGCGGCCTCAGCCCAGCGAGGAGGACGAACGTGCGCCTGAGTCTGACCGTCGTCGACCCGATCGGCGGGGCCAGCGCCGATGTGGTGCTCGACGCCGATCCGGAGTCGTCGGTCGGCGACATCACTCGGGAGCTGGCACGCCATGTCGGTGTTGCCGATGGTGCGCAGGTCATTCCTATCGGCGGGCGTCCCGGCCCCGGCGGCGCACCGCAGGCCTTCGTCGACGGCTACGCCCTCGATCCCGACGCCAACATCGTCGGCTCACCGCTGCGCGAGGGGGCTGTCGTCAGTCTGCACGATCCGGCCGGCTGCGTTGCCGGTGAGCCGACCGGTGTCGTGGAGTTCCGCGTGGCCGGCGGTCCAGCCGCCGGTGTCGTGCACCGGCTGGGCGTGGGCCGGTACGACATCGGCAGCGGGCCTGCCGCGCACCTCCGCATCGACGATCCCGAACTCGCCTCGCGCGCCGCCACCTTGTCCATCGCCATGGACGGCACCTGCGACGTCACCCTTCACGGCATCGAGAAGAAGAACACCGGGGTCCAGGAGGAGCCGCAGGAGAAGTGGAAGAAGAGGCGGAAGGGAGAGGATAAGCAGGAGGAGACGGAGCGCGACCCCAACCACCCCCGGCTCGACGGTGACGACTTCGACGGCGGGACCTGGCCCCTCGGCTCCCAACTCGCCCTCCGCAACACGCTTCTCGAGATCGATGCCTACTCCCCTCCCAACGCCGCCCTGAAGTGGTCGGAGGACGGGGCCGGGCTCGACTACAACCGGCCTCCTCGACTGCGCCCGGCGGAGCGCGAGACGCACTTTCGGCTGCCTACTCCGCCCAGGGACTACGAAGCCCGGCCGCTGCCCTGGCTGATGGCGCTGTTCCCGCTGGTCGGCGCCGTCGTGTCCGTCATGATTTTCGGGCGCTGGTACTACATGATCATGGCGCTGCTGAGCCCGGTCATGCTCTTCGGCAACTACTTCATGGACAAGAAGCACGGGCGCAAGTCCCATGCGCAGCAGGTCAAGGAGTACAAGGAGACCAAGGAGCGGATCGAGAAGGACGCGCAGGACGCGCTGCGGCTGGAGCGGCTCGAGCGGCGCGGCACCGTTCCCGACCCCGCCTCCGTGCTCGCCTTCGGCACCGGGCCCCGTACCCGGTTGTGGGAGAGGCGGCGCACGGATGCCGACCATCTGCTTCTTCGGGTCGGCACCGGGCGGGTGCCGTCCGAGGTCGTGCTCGACGATCCGGAGCAGGACGACCACAAGCGCCAGGTGACCTGGGACATCGAGGACTCGCCCGTCGCGCTGCCGCTGCGGGAGCTGGGCGTCATCGGTGTCGCGGGGCCCGGTGACTCGGCCCAGGCACTGGCGAGGTGGGCCGTGGCGCAGACGGCGGTGCTGCACAGCCCGATGGACGTCCAGTTCTACGTGCTCACCGAGAACCAGGCGCAGCCGCGCTGGGACTGGGTCCGCTGGCTCCCGCACGCCCGCCCGGTGAACGGCCAGGACGTCAACGTGATGGTGGGGACGGACTCCGAGACCGTGAGCGCCCGGGTCGGTGAGCTGACGCAGTTGCTCGACGCCCGGCAGAAGGCGCTGAAGGAGAACAACCGCGGGGGTGCCGGTCCCGCCTTCTCCGACCCGGACATCGTCGTCGTCTGGGACGGGTCGCGTCGGCTGAGGTCGCTGCCGGGTGTCGTGCGGCTCCTGCGGGAAGGGCCGGCGGTCGCCATGTACGCGATCTGCCTGGACGAGGAGGAGCGCTTCCTGCCCGGCGAGTGCCAGGCCTTCGTCGTCGCCGAGCCACTGCGCCGCCACGATGACGGCGTCACCGCTCAGGCCGGCGGTTCCGCGCAGGCCGCCGGCGGCTTTCCCTCCTTCCAGGCCTGGCACCAAGGTGCCCAGCAGGCGCAGCAGGCCGCCGAGCGGGCCCCCGAGCTGCGGCTGCGCGTCGAGCAGACCGGCGCACGGCGCAGGTCCGGGGTACGCCCGGACTTCGTCTCCCCCGCCTGGTGCGCCCGGCTGTCGCGGGCGCTGTCGCCCCTGCGCGACATCAGCGGCGAAACCGAGGACTCCGCCCTCCCGTCCTCGAGCCGGCTCCTCGACGTGCTCCAGCTGGAACCCCCGACGCACGACGGCGTCGCCGCGCGCTGGCGCATGGGCGGTCAGTCCACCATGGCGGTCATCGGTGAGTCGTACGACGGGCCGTTCGGCATCGACATCCGGCGCGACGGCCCGCACGGGCTCATCGCCGGTACGACCGGTTCGGGCAAGTCGGAGCTGCTCCAGACCATCGTGGCCGCGCTCGCCGTCGCCAATACGCCCGAGAACATGACGTTCGTCCTCGTCGACTACAAGGGCGGTTCCGCCTTCAAGGACTGCGTCAAGCTCCCGCACACCGTCGGTATGGTCACCGACCTCGACGCGCACCTCGTCGAACGCGCCCTGGAATCGCTGGGCGCGGAGCTGAAGCGGCGCGAGCACATCCTGGCCGCCGCCGACGCCAAGGACATCGAGGACTACCAGGACCTGGTGCGCCGGGACCCGTCCCACGCTTCCGTGCCCCGGCTGCTCATCGTCATCGACGAGTTCGCGTCCATGGTCCGGGACCTGCCCGACTTCGTGACGGGTCTCGTCAACATCGCCCAGCGAGGCCGCTCGCTCGGCATTCACCTCCTGCTGGCCACACAGCGGCCGAGTGGTGTCGTGTCGCCCGAGATCCGCGCCAACACCAACCTCCGGATCGCGCTGCGCGTGACCGACGCCGGTGAGTCGACCGACGTCATCGACGCTCCCGACGCCGGTCACATCGCCAAGAGCACGCCGGGGCGCGCGTACGTCCGTCTCGGCCACGCCTCCCTCATCCCCTTCCAGTCCGGCCGCGTCGGTGGCCGCCGCCCGGGTGCCGCCGATCCGGCGGCGCTCGCCCCGTGGGCCGGGCAGCTCTCGTGGGAGGACCTGGGACGGGCGGGGCTCGCCAAGCCCAAGTCCGAGGCGCGGGAGGACGACGAGATCACCGATCTGAAGGTCCTGGTGGACGCCGTCCGCGAGGCCAACACCGCCCTCGGCATCCCGGCCCAGCACTCTCCGTGGCTGCCCGCCCTGGACGAGACGCTGCTGCTGGACGACGTTCCGGAGGTGCGCGGCCAAGGGGCGCTGCCGGCTGCTCCGTACGGCATCGCGGACCTGCCCGCCGAACAGGCCCGTCGCCCCGTGGTCGTCGACTTCGCCACCTTCGGGCATCTGCTCATCGCCGGTGGTCCGCGCAGCGGTCGCTCACAGGTGCTGCGTACCATCGCGGGCTCCCTGGCCCGCACCGTGTCGAGCGCTGACGTCCATCTGTACGGCATCGACTGCGGCAACGGCGCCCTGAACGCGCTCACCCGGCTGCCGCACTGCGGCGCGGTCGTCGGCCGCAATCAGCAGGAGCGGGTCATCCGGTTCTTCAACCGGCTCACCGGCGAACTCACCCGGCGACAGGACCTGCTGGCCGAGGAGGGCTACGCCGACATCGGGGAGCAGCGGGCCGCCGCGGCCGAGGACGAGCGGCTGCCCCACATCGTGGTCTTCCTCGACCGCTGGGAGGGCTGGCTGCCCACGCTCGGCGAGTACAACCACGGCGACCTCACCGACCAGGTGATGGTGCTGATGCGCGAGGGCGCCAGCATCGGCCTGCACTTGGTGATCACCGGCGACCGCCAGCTCCTGACCGGGCGGATCTCCTCCCTGACCGAGGACAAGTACGGTCTGCGCCTCGCCGACCGCGGTGACTTCTCGTTGCTGGACATCAACGCGCGCAAGCTTCCCGAGGAGATCCCGCCCGGCCGGGGCTACGCGAGCGGGACGGCGACCGAGACGCAGTTCGCCCTGCTCGCCGAGGACACCACCGGTCAGGGTCAGGCTGCCGCGCTCGTCGCGATCGGCGAGGCGGCGACCGCCCGGGACGCCGGGCTGCCGCGCTCCCGCCGCCCGTTCCGCGTCGACGTGCTGCCCAGCCGGATCTCCTTCGCCGATGCCTGGGACATGCGCGACCCGGTGGCGAGCGCCTCGCCGCTGTGGGCGCTGGTGGGTGTCGGCGGCGACGAGCTCACCGCCTTCGGCCCCGACCTCGCGCAGGGGGTCCCGGCGTTCGTGATCGGCGGGCCCGCGAAGTCCGGGCGCAGCACGGTGCTGATGAACGTCGCGCGCTCCTGCCTCGCCCAGGGCGTACGGCTGGTCCTGGCGGCACCCCGCCCGTCGCCGCTGCGCGAGCTGGAGGGGACGGACGGAGTCCTGAAGGTCTTCACCGGCCGGGACATCGACGAGGACGAGATGGAGGAGCTGATCGAGTCGGCCAGTCCCGGGCAGCCGATCGTCGTCCTGGTCGACGACGCGGAGGTGCACGACGACTGCGACGCCGAGGACATCTTCAAGCGCATCGTCGAACGCGGTGTGGAGGAGGGTCTGGCCGTCGTCATCGCCGGTGACGAGGAGGAGATCTGCGACGGCTTCTCCGGCTGGCAGGTCGACATGAAGAAGGCCCGCCGCGGCATCCTGCTGTCCCCGCAGGACAGCTCCGCGGGTGAGTTGATCGGCATCCGCACGAACCGGAGCATGGTCGGCGGCCAGATCACTCCGGGCAAGGGCATGCTGCACCTCGGCAGCGGGGAACATCTGACGGTGACCACGCCGATGTGACGGGCGCCCGCCGCCCGGGAGTGGCGACGGGCCGCAGGACCGACGTTCGGTTCTGCGGCCCGTCGTTCTCGCTACACCGCCGGCAGCGCGTAGATCTCGTGGCCGTGCGTCGCCAGCAGCCGGTTGCCGGCGAGGGTGATCTGCCACGGCTCGCCCACCGTCTTGCTGTCGGTGTACGTCCAGCGGAGCTTGCCCGTTTTCGTCTCCAGGGCGACGATGCCGCCGTCGACGGAGCCGGTGGCGCCGTACACTGTCGAGCCCGCGCGGAGGAACGACTCCGGGCCGTCGACGTCCAGTTCGTCGCAGAGCCAGGTCCGCTTGCCGGTCTTGACGTTCACCGCCCACACGCCGTCGTCGTGGTCGCTGACGTAGAGCACGCCGTCGAAGACCGTGGGGTTGTCGAAGCCTCGGCGGCCGGCCGGGTCGAGCGTCCAGACGGTGCGGCCCTTCTCCACGTCGACGGCCTTGAGTTCGTCGCCCGGGAGGAAGACGAGGCCGTTCGCGACCGTGGGCTGCCAGGACCACTCGTCGCCGATCTTCTTGGTCCACACCTGGCCGCCGGTGGCGGTGTCCCGGACGGTGAGGTTGAGGTTCGAGTCGGCGTAGACCAGGTACTTGCCGGAGGCGGTGCCCTGGACGTCGTAGTCCTTCGTGCCCCAGTCACGGTGCTGGACCCACGCCGTCTTCCCCGTGGTGTGGCTGACGGCCGCGACGGCCGTGCGGTACTTGGTGGCGCTCTTCGACTGGCCGTGGTCGGTCGCCGTGACGTAGACGTTCTTGCCGTCGATGGCGATCGTGTCCTCGACGGACAGCTGCTTGCCGAGGCGGCTGCGCCAGGCCTCCTCTCCGGTCTTGACGTCGTAGGCGACCAGGGCGCCCTCGTAGTCGCCGTCGGCGAGGAAGACCTTGCCGCCGTGGAAGAGGAGCCTGGCTCCGGGCCGGCAGATACCCGCCTTGGTCCAGCGGGCCTTGCCGGTCCTGACGTCGTAGGCCACGAGCGGGTCGCCGCTGACCAGGAGCAGTCCCGCGTGGGTGAGGAGCGGTACGCGCGGGCTGGTGCTGTCCTCCTTCGCCGACTTGTGCCACAGCGGCTGCGGGGCCACTCCGGCGGGCGGGGTCGTAAAGGTCTCGTCCGCGGGCTCGGCCGAACCGCCCTTGCCGGGAGCGTCCGTCGCGTCGTCGGAGACGCCGTCCCCGGAGGCGAACAGCCACCCGCCGCCGACTCCGGCCACCGCGACGGCCGCCGCGGCGCCGAACGCCAGGCCGAGCGCCCGCCGCCGGGAGCGGTCCGGCGCCGGCGCCCCGCCCGCGCCGACCCGCACCGTGCCGGGAAGGGGGGCGCCGTAGCCGGGTGACGGTGCCGACGTGCCGCCGGGCGGCGTGCCGTATCCGGCCGGTGGCGTACCGCCGGGCGGTGTCCCGAGCGGCGCCGTACCGGCCGGCGGTGTCCCGACCGGCATGGTCGGCGCCGGACCGAACGCGGGCGCCGCCTGCGCCGGCGGGACGTTCGCGGGTGCGTCGGGTGCCTCCAGGTCCAGGATCCCCGCGGCATGGGTCGCGATCGTCGAGGCCACCGCCGAAGGCAGCCAGTCGTGCAGGGCGGCGTCGATGCCCTGCCCGGCCAGCGCGGTCACGATCTCCGCGGGCGCCGGACGCCGCGCCGGGTCCTTCATGAGGCAGGCACGGATCAGCCCCAGCAGGGACGGGGGTACGCCCGTCAGGTCGGCCTCGCCGTGCACGATCTGGTAGAGCAGCGAGGCGTGCGAGGCCGTGCCGTCACCGAAGACGCCGCGCCCGGTCGCCGCGAACGCGAGCACGGAACCCAGCGAGAACACGTCGCCCGCCGTGCCGACGTCCTTGCCCGTCGCCTGCTCCGGCGACATGTAACCGGGAGAGCCGACCACCACGCCGGTCTGGGTCATCCGGCTGCCGTCCACGGCGCGCGCGATGCCGAAGTCGATGAGGCGCGGTCCGTCGGCCGCCAGCAGGACGTTGGACGGCTTGAGGTCGCGGTGGATCAGGCCCGCCGCGTGGATGTCCTGGAGGGCGGCGCCGAGTCCGGCGGCCAGCGCGCGGACCGTGCGCTCCGGCAGCGCTCCGTGGGCCGCGACCACGTCCGTCAGGTCGGGACCGAGGACGTACGACGTCGCCAGCCACGGCAGGGGCGCGTCCGGGTCGGCGTCCACGACGGGCGCGGTGAACCGGCCGGAGACCGCTCTCGCGATCTCGACCTCGTGCCGGAAGCGGGCCCGGAAGTCGCCGTCCGCCGCGAGGTCGGGGCGGACCACCTTCACGGCGACCGTACGGCCGCCGGGCGACCGGGCGAGGTAGACGCGTCCCATGCCACCGGCGCCCAGTCTGCGCAGGAGGCGGTAGGGGCCCAACTCCCTCGGATCGTCCGCTTGCAGTGTGTCCATGGCCGGCCTTCCCCGTCGTCAAGCGTGGGCGAACGCCGCGCCTCGCACAGGGACGTTCGCTGTGGCAGACACAGTAGTAAGAGGGGTGGCTGAGGCGGTTGCAGGGGGACGGCGGTCCATCGGCCCTCCCGCACACCTGACGCGGCGGCTACCGCACTCTCGACAACCGCGCCTTCGGCCGCCCCGAGTCCTCGCTGTCCGACTCGTACCGGAGGTCGTCGCCGACCGGCGTGAGGCGGACGGTGTGGAGGGCCTGGTTGCACACGTCGCGGTTGCCCTCGGCTCCCACGGCGCCGGCGACGATCTGCTTGTCGGTGACCTTTTTCAGGGTCAGTACGTCGTCGCAGGTGCCGCCGAAGAGGTCGGTGTGGCGCAGGGTGCCCAGTTTCTCGCCGACCGCGGCCTCGCGGACGGTCAGCCGGAAGGTGCCGAGGGGCAGGTTGCCGTCGACGGCGACGGCCTGGCCCTCCCAGGTGCCGACGTAGCGGTCGGGGACGGGGGCGGCACCGGCGCCGCCCGTGTCCGCTCCGGGGTCGGACGGTGCGGTCGCCGACGGGGTGGGGGTGCCGCCGTCCGCGGAGTCGTTGCTCCCGCCGCCCGGGAGCAGGTCGAGGACGAACACCGAACCGACCGTCACCGCCGCCATCGCCCCGGCCACCGCGAGCGCCACCGTGCAGCTGAGCCGGCGGCCCCGGCGCCCCTCACCCGCCTGTGTGGAGGTGGCCGCGACGGAGACGGAGAGCCTGCCGGGCGGGCGGTCGCCGTCGCGCGGGGCCGGTACGCCGGTGCCGGGCGCCGTAGGCGTGGGCATCACCGTCGGCGTGGGCATCACCGGCGGGGGCCCGAAGACGCCGGGCGCCGCACCACTCCCCGCATTCCCCGCGCTCCCCGCACTCCCCGCATCCCCCGCTTCCCCCGGCGGCCTGCTGAACCCCGCGTCCCCCGCCCCCACCGACGGCCGGCTGAACCCCACCGGCCCCGACACCGCCCCCGGCGGCTCCTCCGCCGCCTCCAGGTTCAGCAGCCGCACGGCGCTCCGGCTGACCCGCTCCACCAGCGGTCCCGGGAGCCAGCCGCCGGCGACCAGGCGGGCCGCGCCCTCGGGAGCGAGGCGCCGGGCCACGTCGCCGGGGGCCGGGCGGGCCGCCGGGTCCTTGGCGAGGCACGCGGCCACCACGTCCCGCACCTCGCCGTCCAGGGTGCCGAGCCGCGGCTCCTCGTGGACGACCTTGTAGAGGAGCGCGGCCGAGGAGTCACCGGGGAAGGGCGGCTCGCCCGTCGCCGCGTACGCCAGTACCGCGCCCAGGGAGAAGACGTCCGCCGCGCCCGTGACGCCCTTGCCGAGGATCTGCTCGGGGGACATGTAGCCGGGGGAGCCGATCGAGACGCCGGTGGAGGTGAGGGACGCGGTGCCCTCCGTGGCGCGGGCGATGCCGAAGTCGATCAGGAGGGGGCCGTCGAGGGTGAGCAGGACGTTGGACGGCTTCACGTCGCGGTGGACGAGGCCCAGGTCGTGCACGGCCGCCAGCGCCTCGCCCAGGCCCGCGCCGAGCGCCCGTGCCGAGTGGTCCGGCAGCGGGCCGCCGTCCGTGACGGCCGCGGTGAGGGACGGGCCGGCCGCGTACGCGGTGGCGACCCACGGGACGCGGGCCTCCGGGTCCGCGTCGAGCACGGGCGCCGTCCAGGCGCCGCCGACCCGGCGCGCCGCGTCCACCTCGCGCCGGAATCGGGCGCGGAACTCCTGGTCGAGCGCGAAGTGCGGGTGCACGATCTTCACGGCGACCGTGCGGCCGCCGGCGCTGCGGCCCAGGTAGACCCGGCCCATGCCGCCGGCGCCCAGCCGGCCGAGCAGCCGGTAGGGCCCCACGGCCGTGGGCTCGTCGACGTCGAGCGGCTGCATGGCGTCCACCCCTCCCCCGTACGCCAGTGTCTGGGAGCAGGGTAGTGCGCCGCCCGTGCCGGGCCCCGGTGGAAACAGGGCTGTGTCAGGGCTGGAGCAGTTCCACCTGCACGTCCGCCGGGAAGCCGGTCGTCGGGCCCACCCGGCGGGCGAACTCGGTGACCGCCTCCAGCTGCGGGCCGCCGAAGCGGAAGTCGAGGGTGGTGAAGTACTTCGCGAGGGTCTCCTCGTCGAAGGCCTCCCAGCGGGCCGCCTGCTCGGCGACCTTGTCGACCTCCTCCAGGGAGAGGTTGCGGGAGGCGAGGAAGGCCTCGTGCACCTTGCGGGTCAGCTCCGGCTCGCGCCGCGCGTAGTCCTTGCGCGCCGCCCAGACCGCGAAGACGAACGGCAGGCCCGTCCACTCCTTCCACAGCGCGCCCAGGTCGTGCACGGCGAGGCCGTAGCGCGGGCCGTCGATCATGTTCGCGCGCAGCGCCGCGTCGCCGATGAGGACGGCCGCGTCGGCCTCCTGCATCATCAGGCTCAGGTCCGGCGGGCAGGTGTAGTAGTCGGGCGTGACCCCGAAGCGCTCGGCGAGCAGGAGCTGGGCGAGGCGGACGGAGGTGCGCGAGGTGGAGCCGAGGGCGACGCGGGCGCCGTCCAGCTTCTCCAGCGGCACCTGCGAGACGATCACGCACGACATGACCGGTCCGTCGCAGCCGACGGCGATGTCGGGGAAGGCGACGAGGTCGTCGGCGTTCTTGAGGAATTCGACCAGGGTGACGGGACCGATGTCGAGATCGCCCTGGACGATCTGCTCGCTGAGCTTCTCCGGGGTGTCCTTCGTGAGCTCGAAGTCGAGGAGCGTTCCCGTTCTCGCGAGCCCCCAGTACAGGGGCAGGCAGTTCAGGAACTGGATGTGGCCGACGCGCGGCCGGGTGCGAGAATTGTCCACATCGCGAGGCTAGCCCTCCCCCCGTTTCCGCCGGTCGCCGACCCCCGGCGTCAGCCGAACGGCCGGGTGGTTCAAACATTCGGGTGAAGTGATCTTGGCCTCTGTTGCGCCGGGGGCCCTGCGTGCTAGGCTCACAGCAAGTTGCAGTTTGGTTTCCCTTGCAGTACAGAGCCTGCGGAGCATGTGACCGCGGGCTCTCGTCGTTCTCAGACGTATGCAGTTGTGCGGCATTCACAGTCTTCACACTTGCTGGTTCTGGAGC
The DNA here is from genome assembly GCF_028473745.1 of Streptomyces sp. M92. Taxonomy (NCBI): domain Bacteria; kingdom Bacillati; phylum Actinomycetota; class Actinomycetes; order Kitasatosporales; family Streptomycetaceae; genus Streptomyces; species Streptomyces sp. M92. The sequence continues at coordinate 2,405,377 of NZ_CP101137.1, read as the reverse complement.
AGGGCAACCCTTTGAGCCCAAGGAGGGCTTATGGCTACCGGAACCGTGAAGTGGTTCAACGCCGAAAAGGGCTTTGGTTTCATCGCCCAGGAAGGCGGCGGCCCCGACGTCTTCGTCCACTACTCCGCGATCAACGCGACCGGATTCCGGTCCCTCGAGGAGAACCAGCAGGTGTCCTTCGACGTCACGCAGGGTCCGAAGGGCCCGCAGGCGGAGAATGTCACTCCTGTCTGATCGACAGCAGTACCCAAGGAGCCCCGCGCCGGTTTCGGCGACGGGGCTCCTGCCCTTTCCGGCGCCCGGCGCCCGGCGCCCCATGAATTCCCGGTGACTCCTGGTGGATCCTGTGCGTCCAGGCGGCTGTCGGTGGCAAGCCTTAGGGTCCCGCCATGACCCACGACACCGGCTTCCTGGACACCACCCGCACCTTCTACGACACCATCGCCGAGGACTACGCCGACCTGCACCGTTCCTCGGGCGCCGGCACCCCGCTGGACCGGGCGCTGATGGGCGCCTTCGCCGAGCTGGTGGGGCCGGAGGGGGAGGTGGCCGACCTGGGCTGCGGGCCCGGCCGGGTCACCGCGCACCTCGCCTCGCTCGGCCTGCGCGTCTTCGGCCTGGACCTCTCCGCCGCGATGCTGGAGGTCGCGCGCCGCGAGCACCCGGGGCTGCGGTTCGAGCAGGGCTCCATGCTGGAGCTGGAGCTGCCCGACGGGGCGCTCGCGGGGGCCGTCTCCTGGTACTCGTCGATCCACACGCCGTGGGACCGGCTGCCGGACCTCTTCGGGGAGGTGCGGCGCGTGCTGGCGCCGGGCGGGCACTTCCTCCTCGCCTTCCAGGTCGGTGACGAGCCGATGCACCTCGACCGTCCCTTCGGCCGCCCGGTCGCCCTGCACTTCGAACGGCGGCGGCCCGAGGCGATGTCCCGGCTGCTGGAGGAGGCCGGGTTCACCGTGCTGTCGCGGACGGTGCGCGTGCAGGAGGAGGACACCTCCGCGAAGGTCCCGCAGGCCTGCCTGATCGCCCGCCGCTGAAGCTCCCCCTCCCGGCCCTACGTCTCGTACAGGCCCTCCACCGCCTCCGCGAAGTCCCGCACGATCACGTCGCGGCGCAGCTTCATCGAGGGGGTCAGGTGGCCCTCCCACTCCGTGAAGTCCCTCGGCAGGACGGCGAAGCGGCGGATGGACTCCGGGCGGGAGACGAGTCTGTTGGCCTCGTCGACGGCGCGCTGGAGGACCGCGTGCACCTCCTCGTCGTCGACGAGCAACTCCGGCGGCACCGGGTGCTTGCCGTTCATGCGGCGCCAGTGGTCGACGCCCTGGACGTCGAGGGTGAAGAGGGCACAGACGTAGGGGCGGCGGTCGCCCAGCACGATGCACTGGGAGATCAGGGGGTGGGAGCGCAGCCAGTTCTCCAGCGGGGCCGGGGCCACGCTCTTGCCGCCCGCGGTGATCAGGAGCTCCTTCTTGCGGCCGGTGATCGTCAGATAGCCCTCGTCGTCCAGGCTGCCGAGGTCGCCGGTGGCGAACCAGCCGTCGGGGGCGGCCGGGACGACGCCGCCCGCCTGCGGGTCCCAGTAGCCGTGCAGGACCTGCTCGCCGGCGACCAGGATCTCGCCGTCGGCGGCTATCCGGACGCGGGTGCCGGGCAGCGGCCAGCCGACCGTGCCGAGGCGCGGCTTGAGCGGCGGGGTCACCGTCGCCGCGGCCGTGGTCTCGGTGAGGCCGTAGCCCTCGAAGATCTCGATGCCGGCCCCGGCGTAGAAGGCGGCCAGGCGGCGGCCGAGCGGGGAGCCGCCGCAGATGGCGTACTTGACGCGGCCGCCCATCGCGTTGCGAATCTTGCGGTAGACGAGCGGGTCGTAGAAGGAGCGGGCGGTCTTCAGGCCGCGGCCGGGGCCGCCGCCCTCGCCGGTCTGGCGGGCCTCCGTGGCCTCGCCGTAGCGCACGGCCACTGAGACGGCGCGGTCGAAGGCAAAGGCGCGGCCGCCGGACTCGGCCTTGGCACGGGCGCTGTTGAAGACCTTCTCCAGCATGTACGGGATGGTGAGGAGGCAGGTCGGGCGGAAGGCGGCCAGGTCCGGGAGCAGGTCCTCGGGCTTCAGGCTCGGGGCGTGGCCCAGGCGGACGCGGGCGCGGACGCAGGCCACGGCGACCATGCGGCCGAAGACGTGGGACATCGGCAGGAAGAGCAGGATCGAGGGCTCCTCGCCCGTCTTCGCCTTGAAGACGGGGTAGAGCAGCTCGATGGCGTTGTCGACCTCGGCGAAGAAGTTGCCGTGGGTGAGCGCGCAGCCCTTGGGGCGGCCGGTGGTGCCCGAGGTGTAGATCAGGGTGGCGAGGGTGGACGGGCCGAGCATGCCGCGGCGTACGTCGATCTCCGCGTCCGGCACCCGCTCGCCCAGCTCCGCCAGCCGCTCCACGTGCCCCTTGTCCATGACCCACAGGTGCTTGAGATCGGGGATCCGGTCCAGTTCGGGACCGAGGGCCGCGGCCTGCGCGGTGGTCTCGGTGACCAGGGTGACCGCGCCGGAGTCCTGGAGGATCCAGCGGGTCTGGAAGAGGGAGGAGGTCGGGTAGACCGGGACGGTGACCAGACCGGCCGCCCAGGCGGCGAAGTCCAGCAGCGTCCACTCGTACGTCGTCCGGGCCATGATCGCGATGCGGTCGCCCGGCGTCAGGCCCTCGGCGATCATGCCCCTGGCCACCGCCAGCACCTGCGCGGCGAACTGTGCCGCCGTCACCTCGGACCAGTCCCCGTCCGGCGACCTGCGGCTGAGCACCACCTGGTCCGGGACGGCCGCCGCGTTGTCGAAGGGCAGGTCGGCGAGGGAGCCGCGCCGCACCGGCGGGGCGAAGGGGGGTACGTACGCCTCCCGCACAGCCCCGTCCAGCCGCCGCGTCTCGGGCCGCACCAGGGTGGGGCCGGGCGAGTCGGCGTAGGCGGCGGACGCGGCGAAGGAGGGAAGCGGGGTGGACACGGGCGGCTCCTGGAACGGGCAGCGGCGACACTGCGAACGTGCAGCGGCGACACTGCTCTGCTGGCGACCGCGCGGTCGGCGGTGCTCTGCTGCATGACGTACGTGCCTCGCGCGCCGAGGCGTTCATCGCCGGGTCCGCGGACGTGGGTCACCGGCGGTCAGGTGGGGATCGTACGGTTCCCTCGTGGGGAGTTGGTGCGGGTTCCGGGACGGTCCCGCGCCGGGGGTGTGCAGTCTTGGGGGTTACCTGCCAGTAAGTCACGTTCTTTCCAGTATGGCCGTCACGCCCTGGCCGCCCGCCGCGCAGACCGAGATCAGTCCGCGTCCCGGCCCCCCGCGCTCGGCGAGCAGCCCGGCCAGCGTCGCCACGATGCGGGCGCCGGTCGCGGCGAAGGGGTGGCCGGTGGCCAGGGAGGACCCGGCCGTGTTCAGGCGGGCGCGGTCCACCGGGGCCAGGCCCCGCTTCTCCCAGGCGGCGAGCGTGGCCAGCACCTGGGAGGCGAAGGCCTCATGGATCTCGACCAGGTCGAAGTCCTCGATCCCGAGCCCGGCCCGCTCCAGCATCCGCGGGACCGCGTACGCCGGGGCCATCAGCAGACCGTCCTCGCCGCCCGCGACGTCGCCGCCCGCGAAGTCCACGGCCGCCGTCTCGTACGCCGTGAGGTACGCCAGCGGCTCCAGCCCCCGCGCCTCGGCCCACTCCTCGCTCGCCAGCAGCACCGTCGCCGCGCCGTCCGTCAGGGGCGTCGAGTTGCCCGCCGTCATGGTGGGGCCGGGGGCGTCCAGGCCGAACACCGGCTTCAGCGCCGCCAGTTTCGCGGCGGTGGAGCCGGGGCGCAGGTTCTGGTCGCGGGCCAGCCCCCGGAAGGGGGCCACCAGGTCCTGGAAGAAGCCCCGCTCGTACGCCGCCGCCAGCCGCTGGTGGCTGGTGGCGGCCAGCTCGTCCTGGGCCTCGCGGGTGATGCCCCAGGCGCGGGCGGTCACGGCCGCGTGCTCGCCCATCGACAGGCCGGTGCGGGGCTCGGCGTTGCGCGGGATGTCGGGGACCAGGTGGGCCGGGCGGATCTTCACCAGCGCCCTGGCCCGGCCGCCGGCGGACTTCGCCCGGCGGGCCTCCAGGAGGATGCGGCGCAGGCGGTCGTTGACGCCGAGCGGCGCGTCGCTGGCGGTGTCGGCGCCGCCCGCGACCGCCGACTCAATCTGGCCGAGGGCGATCTTGTTGGCGGCGGCGATCACGGCCTGGAGTCCGGTGCCGCAGGCCTGCTGGATGTCGTAGGCGGGGGTGCGCGGGTCGAGGGCCGAGCCGAGGACCGTCTCGCGGGCGAGGTTGTAGTCGCGGCTGTGCTTGAGGACCGCGCCGGCCACGAACTCGCCGACGGCGCCCGGCTCCGTCAGGCCGTGGCGCCCGACGAGGCCGTCGAGGGCCGCGGTGAGCATCTCCTGGTTGGAGGCGGTGGCGTACGGCCCGTCGGAGCGGGCGAAGGGGACGCGTGCGCCACCGACGACCGCGACGCGGCGCGCCTGTGGCGGCTGCGGCTTCAGGGGGCTCATCTCGACCTTCTCCTCACCCGTGACATAGGCTTACCTACGGTAACCTTACTCCAGAGTAAGCACAGCGTCAGCGCCACCTACACAGCCGTTGGGGAGACAGGACATGGCCGACCGCTATCTCAGCTTCACCGGCACCGCACCCGGCCGCTTCCTCACCCGCCGCCTCGGCCTGCCGCAGCCCGCACAGCTGCGGCGCGACGCGCTCACCGGCGGCCTGCTGCACCTCGCGGCCGGCAAGACGGAACTCGACCTCGCGTCCGTGCTGGACCGCACGGGCCTCGCCCCGGACACGGACGGACACCCCGCCGCCGTCGTCCTCGACGCCACCGGCGTCCGCGACGTCGACACGCTCGCCGAGGTGCACGCCGCCCTGCACCCCGTCGTACGGTCCGTCGCCACCAGCGGCCGGGTCGTGGTGCTCGGCGCCCCGCTCGACCCCGCCGACCACCACCAGGCAGCCGTGCAGCAGGCGTTGGAGGGCTTCACCCGCTCGCTCGGCAAGGAGATCGGACGCGGCCGGACGGTCAACCTCGTCCGCCTCACCGACGCGTCCGCCGCCGAGTCCACCCTGCGCTTCCTCCTCTCCCCCGCCTCCGCCTACGTCAGCGGCCAGGTGATCGAGGTCGGCCCCGCGGCCGGCTCCCCCACCGCCGTACCCGACGACGCCGAACTGCCCCTCGCCGGGCGCACCGCGCTGGTCACCGGCGCCGCGCGCGGCATCGGCGCGGCCGTCGCCGGGTCCCTGGCCGGGCGGGGCGCCCGGGTCGTCGTCCTCGACGTGCCGCAGGCCGGGCAGGAGGCGCGCCGGCTCGCCGAACGCCTCGGCGGCACCGCCCTCGCCCTGGACATCACTGCCGCCGACGCGGGCGAGCGCATCGCCGCCGCCGTGCCCGGCGGGCTGGACGTCCTCGTCCACAACGCCGGCATCACCCGCGACCGGCGTCTGGCCAACATGCCCGCCGAACGCTGGAGTTCCGTCCTCGACGTCAACCTCGCGAGCGTCCTGCGCACCACGGACGCGCTGCTCGCGGCGGGCGCGGTCAACCGGGGCGGCCGGATCGTGGCGACGGCCTCGATCGCGGGGCTCGCGGGCAACGCGGGGCAGACCAACTACGGCGCGAGCAAGGCGGGGATCGCCGGCCTGGTCCGCTCCCTCGCGCCGCGCGCGCTCGCCGGGCACGGGGTGACGGTGAACGCGGTGGCGCCGGGCTTCATCGAGACGAAGATGACGGCGGCGGTCCCGCTGTTCATCCGCGAGGCCGGCCGCCGCATGAACTCCCTGGGCCAGGGCGGCCTGCCGGTGGACGTCGCCGAGACCACCGCCTGGCTCGCGCACCCCGCCTCGGGCGCGGTCAACGGCCAGGTCGTACGGGTCTGCGGCCAGAGCCTGCTGGGGGCGTGATGACACACACGGCACGCCCGCCCGCCCTCGCGCCGCTCCTGCTGCGCGGCGCCCTGCTCTCGCCCCTCAAACGCCCCCGCACGGACGCGGACTTCCCCCGCACCCGGCTGGTACTGCCCGGCCTGCGGGTGGACCTGGCGCGGCTGGCGGCGTACGAGAGGGTGTGCGGCTTCCCGACCGGCGCGGACGCGCTGCCCGTGACGTACCCGCACGTACTGGGCTTCCCCTTGGCCATGCGCCTGATGAGCGGGCGGGACTTCCCGCTGCCGCTGCTCGGGCTCGTCCACACGTCGATCGGCATCACGCGGCGGGCCGCCATGCCCGCGACCGCCGAGTACGAAGTCAGCGTCCACGTCGAGGGCCTGGCCCCGCACCGGCGCGGCACCGAGGCCGCGGTGGTGACGGAGCTGCGCACCGGCGGCGGGAACGAGCCGGTGTGGGAGTCGCGCAGTACGTACCTGGCGCGGCACCGGGTGGACGGGAGCGCGGCACCGCGCGGCCCCGAGCCGGCCGCCGCGAACCCGCGAGACCACGACCCGGCCGCCCCGGACACCGAGCCGCTGCCCGTCCGGGCCGAGTGGCGCCTCGCCGGTGACGTCGGGCGGCGTTACGGTGCCGCCTCCGGCGACCGCAACCCGATCCATCTGCACCCGCTCACCGCCCGCCTGTTCGGCTTCCCGCGGGCCATCGCACACGGCATGTGGACCGTGGCCCGCTGCCTCGCCGAGCACGGGACGCCGGACGCGGCCGTGGTGCGGGCCCGGTTCCGGGCGCCGGTGCTGCTGCCGGGGACGGTGGCGTACGGGGCGGGGGGCGGGCGGTTCGAGCTGCGCGGCGGGGACGGACGCCGGCTGCACCTGTCCGGTCAGGCCGGGCCCTACCCGGCCTGAACCGGCACCGCCGGCGCCCCCGACTCGGAACCGGTCTCGGCATCGGCCTCCGTCCCGGTCTCCTGGGGCGGTGCCCAGGGCCGGCCCGCCATCAGGTCGCCCAGCCCCGCCCAGGCGAAGTTCATCAGGGTCGCCGCCGCCTGCTTGGCGGTGACGCCCTCGGTGGCGCCGGCCCAGTCGGCGAGCGACTCGGCCGCGCCGACCAGCGCCTCGGCCAGCCCCGCGACCTCGCCCTCGGGCAGGTGCGGGCGGCCGTGCGCCTCCCGCGCCGCGGCCGCGATCAGCTGGGTCACGAACGCGACGATGTCCTCGCGCATCGCCGCGACCTCGGCGGCGAACCGCTCGCCGTGGGTGCGGGCGTGGAGGTGCAGCACCCGCCAGGCGTCCGGGTTGCTCGCGGTGTGGGTGAAGAACGCCCGCAGCCCCGACCAGAGTTGTCCGTCGGCGGGCAGTCCCGGCCGTACACCGGCGCGCACGGCCTCGGTGAGGGCCCGGGACTCGCGGCGGACGCAGGCGCTGAAGAGGTCGTCCTTCGAGTTCAGGTACAGGTACACCAGCGGCTTGGAGACACCGGCCAGTTCGGCGATCTCGTCCATCGACGCCGCCATGTACCCGCGCTGTCCGAAGATCCGCACGGCGGCGTCCAGCATCTGCTGCTCACGGACCGCCCGCGGCATCCGCTTGGTCTTCCCTGCACCCATAGGCATCAGCGTACGGTCCGCGCGGCGGTGATCAGGCCGTCCGCGCTCCGGCGGCCTCCCAGGCCGCCTCGATCATCCGGAAGACCTCCTCCACCGCCGCCCGGGGATCGTCCGCCTCGCGGGCCAGCGCGTGGGCGTCGACGACGAACCTCGCGAGCGCCCGGCAGGCCGTCGTGGTCCGCGGCAGGCCGAGGTCGGCGGCGACGGCCGCCGCCAGGGACTCCGCGTGGCGCAGCCTCATCGACTCCTCGTACTGCCGCAGCGCGGGCGACGCGTCGATCATGCGCCAGACCGGGGCGGCCTCGGGCGCCGCGCAGTGCGCCACGAGAGCGTGCACCTCGCGGCGCAGCGCGGGGATCAGCGGCTCGTCCGGCGCCCGGCCGGTGACGGCCCCGGTGAGGCGCCGCTCGAAGTCCGGGTCCCGCTCGAAGACCAGGGCCTCTTTGGCGGCGAAGTGGGAGAAGAGCGTGGTGACGGCCACGTCGGCCTCGGCGGCCACCTCCCGGATGCCCACCGCGTCGTACCCGCGCTCCAGGAAGAGGCGCAGGGCGGTGTCGGCGATCTTCTGCCGGGTCGCGGCCTTCTTGCGCTCACGGCGTCCGGTCGGCACGGTCGTCATGACCCCAAAGCTATCAGGTGCGAAATCGAACCCGTTTCAAAACACTAACGGTTAGTGCTACGGTCGGCCGCATGAGGAAAGTGAGCTTCGCCGAGTTCGGCGGTCCGGAAGTCCTCGAACTCCTGGACGCCGAGGAGCCCCACGCGGGCCCCGGTCAGATACGCGTCGCCGTGCGGGCGGCGGGCGTGAACCCCGTCGACTGGAGGCTGCGTGAGGGCCAGGTCCTGGGCGCCCATCCGATCGAGCTGCCCGCCGGGGTCGGGCTGGACGCCGCCGGGGTGGTGGACGAGGTCGGTGAGGGCGTCGACGGTGTGGAGCCCGGTGATCCGGTGTTCGGCGAGGGCGTCGACACCTACGCCGAGTTCGCCGTGCTGTCGGCCTGGGCCCGGATGCCCGAGGGCCTGACGTTCGAGGAGGCGGCCGGGTACCCGTCCGTCGTGGAGACCGCGCTGCGCGTCATCCGCGAGGTGGGGGTGCGGCCCGGACAGACGCTGCTGGTCAGCGGCGCGTCCGGCGGAGTCGGGTCGGCGGTGCTGCAGAGCGCCCGCGACCGCGGCATCGCGGTGATCGGCACGGCCGGTGCCGCCAACCAGGACTACCTGCGGGAGCTGGGCGCCGTACCCACGACGTACGGCGAGGGATGGGTCGAGCGGGTGCGCGGGCTCGGCCGCGTGGACGCGGCGCTCGATCTGGCCGGCTCCGGGGTGATCGGCGAGCTGGTCGAGCTGACCGGGGACCCGCGGCGGGTGGTCTCCATCGCCGATCTCGGCGCGCCGGAGTTCGGCGTCCGGTTCTCCGGTACGGCCGGGAGCGTGCCGGACGCGCTGGCCGAGGCGGTGGACCTGATCACGCGGGGCCGGCTCCACATCCCGGTCGAGAAGGCGTACCCGCTCGCCGATGCCGCGGCGGCGCACGTCGACAGCCGGGCGGGGCACACGCGCGGGCGCCGGGTCCTGGTGGTCTGACGGCGGCCGTGGCGGCGTCAGGGCCGGCGCGGTGGGCGTGGAAGCGAGAACGGGCCGGTCCCCCTCCCCGTGCGTGTCGCACGGGGAGGGGGACCGGCCCGTTCGCCTGTCGGAACGAGGTCAGGCGGCGGCCGGAACCGGCTCCGGCACCTGCTTCTCCCGCTCGCGCTCCGGCTCGTCGATCGGCGAGCTGTGCGCCTCGTCGTAGGCCTTGCGGTCGAGCAGTCCCTCGCGGGCCGAGACGATGACCGGGACGAGAGCTTGGCCGGCCACGTTCGTCGCCGTGCGCATCATGTCCAGGATCGGGTCGATGGCGAGGAGGAGGCCGACGCCCTCCATGGGCAGGCCCAGCGTGGACAGGGTCAGGGTCAGCATCACCGTGGCGCCGGTGAGGCCGGCCGTGGCGGCGGAGCCGACCACCGAGACGAAGGCGATCAGGAGGTAGTCGCCGACGCCGAGGTCGATGCCGAAGATCTGCGCGACGAAGATCGCGGCGATCGCCGGGTAGACCGCGGCGCAGCCGTCCATCTTGGTCGTCGCGCCGAACGGCACGGCGAAGGACGCGTACTCCTTCGGGACGCCGAGGCGCTCGGTGACCTTCTGGGTCAGCGGCATGGTGCCGACGGACGAGCGGGAGACGAAGGCCAGCTGGATCGCGGGCCAGGCGCCCTTGAAGAACTGCAGCGGGTTGAGCTTGGCGACGGTGGCGAGCAGCGCCGGGTAGACCACGAACAGCACGATGGCGCAGCCGACGTAGATGTCGGCGGTGAAGGTGGCGTACTTGCCGATGAGGTCCCAGCCGTAGGTGGCGATGGCCTTGCCGATGAGGCCGATCGTGCCGATCGGGGCGAGGCGGATGACCCACCACAGGGCCTTCTGGAGGAGTTCGAGGACGGACTCGCTCAGGTTGAGGATCGGCTGGGCCCTCTCGCCGAGCTGGAGGGCGGCGATGCCGGCGACGGCGGCCATGAAGACGATCTGCAGGACGTTCAGGTCGGTGAACGGCGTGATGACGTCGGTCGGCACGATGCCGGTCAGGAAGTCGATCCAGGACCCGGTGTTCTCGGGCTTGGCGCCGTCGGCCGGGGTGAGGCCGGTGCCGGCGCCGGGGTTGGTGACCAGGCCGATGACGAGGCCGATGGCCACCGCGATCAGCGACGTGATCATGAACCAGAGGAGGGTGCGGGACGCCAGGCGGGCCGCGTTGTTGACCTTCCGCAGGTTGGTGATCGACACCAGGATGGCGAAGAAGACGAGCGGTGCGACGGCCAGCTTCAGCAGGCCGATGAAGAGGTCACCGACCTTCTCCAGGGTGGTGACGAGCCAGGATATGTCCTGGCTGCGGGCCAGCCAGCCCAGCAGGACGCCGAGGACGAGACCGGCGAGTATCTGGGCCCAGAAGGGCACCTTGAAGGACTTCTTGGCCGGGGACTGGGCGGAAGGCTTCGCGGGCGACGGATTCGCGGGCGAGGAAGAGGACACGGACAGACTCCGTAGGGGACGGGACGCGGGGGACGGACGCGCAGGGCTGACGTGGAGAACGACGGGATGAGGAGGAACGTCAGGGGCGACAGTTCGCGGACGCGCACCGACAGAGGTCCACGTGCAGGCGCGCCACGAGCGCGAGGCTCGGGGGTGTGTGGGGCGCGGCTGCGTGCTTCATGCACACGACTTTAACACCAGTGCTTTGGGGCCCTCAAAGCCTCACTTTGAGAGGCTGGAGGCCGGCTCCTGCCCGTAAAACGCAGATCGCCCCGGTTTTCCGCGGAATGCGGGAACCGGGGCGTACGTGGGTGTGACGGACGTTACGAGGTCTGGCCCTGCGCCCTCGCGGAGTCGTCGGCGACGTCCTCCTGGCCGCGGTTGGCCTCCAGGTTGGTCTTGAAGCGGTCGACCCGGTTCACGACCTGCACCGAGGCCCGGTCCCGCTCCTTGCGCAGCGCGACGTAGCTGATGGGGGCGGAGACCAGCAGGGCGAGCAGGATGATCCACATGCCGTTGGAGTCGCCGAGTCCGCGCGGGAACACGCCGACGTAGACGAGTCCCCAGACGGCCACGAGGCAGCCGACGAAGATCCCGAGGCGCATCAGCGTGTAGCGGAGCATCTCAATCCACTCTTCCGTTTCTGGCACAAAGAGGCACTGTCCAGTGAAGCATGCCGGGCCGCCCGCCCCGCAGGGGGGTCGGCTCAGGCCAGCGGCAGCAGCATGAAGACGTCGTCGCGGTCGTCGCCGGGAGCCACCCGGATCGCGCCGGGCACCCGGCCGACCTCCTTGTAGCCGCAGGACTCGTAGAACCGCTCCAGTCCGAGGCCGCCCCGGCAGGTGAGCCGGATCGCCTCGACACCGTCGAGGGTGCGGGCCGCGTCCGCGGCGGCGGCCATCAGGTCCCGGCCGTAGCCCCGGCCCTGGTGGCGCGGGTGGACCATCACCGTGTAGAGCCACAGCCAGTGGGTCATCAGCCGGTGGGTGTTCAGGGTGAGGAACGCGGTGGCGGCCACGCGGCCGGCTTCGTCGTGCCCGACGAGGAGGCGGGTACGGCCCTCGGCCATGGCGACCATGTGCTTGACCAGCTCGGGGCGGATGTCCTCCCGGGTCGCCGGCGGGACGAAGCCGACGGAGCCGCCCGCGTCGGTGACGTCGGTCCACAGGTCGAGTACGCCGTCGCGCAGGTCCGGGGTGAGGGCGGGATCGAGAGTGAAAGTAAGGGACACAGCCCCATCGTAACCATTACTCGGCGAGTGCCCGGGTCGCCACCTCCAGATCGGAGACCAGTCCCCGGTAGGCCCCGTCCCGGTCCTCGGCCCGCAGCACCGCCGAGGGGTGCACGGTCGGCACCAGCCGTTCGAGGCGCCCGTGGACCTCCTCCTCCAGCACCGTGCCGCGCACCTGCGTGACCCGGAACGAGGAGCCGAGCAGCGCCTTGCCGGCCGTCGCGCCGAGCACCACGATCAGTTCGGGCTCCACCCGGTCCAGCTCGGCGGCCAGCCAGGGCCCGCAGGCGGTCGTCTCGCGCAGGGTGGGCGCCTTGTGGATGCGGCGCTTGCGGGGTTCGGCCCGCGTGAACTTGAAGTGCTTGACGGCGTTCGTGACGTAGGCGTCCGCCGGGTCGAGGCCGGCCTCCGCCAGCGCCCGGTCGAGGAGCCTGCCGGCGGGGCCGACGAAGGGTTCGCCCGCCCGGTCCTCCTGGTCGCCGGGCTGCTCACCGACGAGCATGACGCGGGCGGTCGCCTTGCCGGCGCCGAAGACGGTCTGGGTGGCGTCCCGGTGCAGGGGACAGCCGCGGCAGTCGACGGCCGCCCGGCGCAGGGCGGGGAGACCGCCGCGCTTCGGAACGAAGGGTTCGGCGGTGTAGGCGTCCTCGGTACCGGCCATGGGGTCCGACTACCCGCCATGGGGATTCGGACCCGTGCCGGGTGCGGGTGGGTGGGGGCTGGTCGCGCAGTTCCCCGCGCCTCTGTCAGGGGCGCGGGGAACTGCGCGAGCGACCACCCACCGGCCCGCACCCGGCGGACAGCCGCACCGCCCCTTGTCACACCCGCATCGGCTGCGGAGACTCCCGGCGCCCCGCGTCGGGACCGTCGTACTCCCTGAGGACCTCGTACCGCGTGTTCCGCTCCACCGGCCGGAACCCCGCGTCGCGGATCAGGTCGAGCAGGTCCTCGCGCGTCAGCTTGTTCGGCGTGCCGAAGTCGTCCGCGTCGTGCGTGATCTTGTACTCGACGACCGAGCCGTCCATGTCGTCGGCGCCGTGCTGGAGGGCCAGCTGCGCGGTCTGGACGCCGTGCATGACCCAGAAGACCTTGACGTGCGGGACGTTGTCGAACAGCAGCCGCGACACCGCGAAGGTCTTCAGCGCCTCCGCGCCGGTCGCCATCTGCGTGCGCGCCTGGAGTCGGTTCCTGACCTTGCCGTCCTTCAGGTCCACGAAGTCGTGCTGGTAGCGCAGCGGGATGAAGACCTGGAAGCCGTTCGTCTCGTCCTGGAGCTCACGCAGGCGCAGTACGTGGTCCACGCGGTGGCGCGGCTCCTCGATGTGGCCGTAGAGCATGGTGCACGGGGTCTTCAGGCCCTTCTCGTGGGCCAGGCGGTGGATGCGCGACCAGTCCTCCCAGTGGGTGCGGTGGTCGACGATGTGCTGCCGCACCTCCCAGTCGAAGATCTCGGCGCCGCCGCCGGTCAGGGACTCCAGACCGGCGTCGATCAGCTCGTCGAGGATGTCGGAGGCGGACATCCCGGAGATGGTCTCGAAGTGGTGGATCTCGGTGGCGGTGAACGCCTTGAGCGACACGCCCGGCAGCGCGGCCTTCAGTTCCCTGAGCGAGCGCGGGTAGTAGCGCCACGGGAGGTTCGGGTGCAGGCCGTTGACGATGTGCAGCTCGGTGAGGTTCTCGCCCTCCATCTCCTTGGCGAGCTTCACCGCCTCCTCGATGCGCATCGTGTACGCGTCCTTCTCGCCCGGCTTGCGCTGGAAGGAGCAGTACGCGCAGGACGCGGTGCACACGTTGGTCATGTTGAGGTGACGGTTGACGTTGAAGTGGACGACGTCGCCGTTCTTGCGCGTCCGCACCTCGTGCGCGAGGCCGCCGAGCCAGGCCAGGTCGTCCGACTCGTACAGCGCGATGCCGTCCTCGCGGGTCAGCCGCTCCCCGGAGCGGACCTTCTGCTCCAGCTCCCGCTTGAGCCCGGCGTCCATGCGATACCTCTTTCTGAGACAGACTCCGTAAACCGTACGCCCCGCTCGCTACACCTCTTCGGGCAGCTCGCCCACGCGGTTCTCCCACTTGGTGGAGAGCACGATGGTGGTACGGGTCCGGGAGACGCCCTTCGTCCCCGACAGGCGCCGGATGATGCTCTCCAGGCCGTCCACGTCGGCCGCGCGCACCTTGAGCATGTAGGAGTCGTCGCCGGCGATGAACCAGCAGTCCTCGATCTCCTGCAGCTCCCGCAGCCGCTGTGCCACGTCCTCGTGGTCGGCCGCGTCGGAGAGCGAGACGCCGACGAGGGCGGTGACGCCGAGGCCGAGCGAGGCGGCGTCCACGGTGGCCCGGTAACCGGTGATGACGCCGGCCGCCTCCAGCCGGTTGATGCGGTCGGTGACGCTGGGTCCCGACAGTCCGACGAGGCGCCCCAGCTCCGCGTACGAGGCCCGGCCGTTCTCCCTCAGGGCCTGGATGAGCTGCCTGTCCACCGCGTCCATGCGATCGAAGCCTTCCACTGAAGAGTTCTGAAGATGTGGGTAACAAACGTGTGGGGGGAGGTGGTGCTCAGGTGGCGGGGCGGGCCCCTCCGAGGTCGCCGCTCCAGCGGCGGTAGAGGCCGTGCCCGACGCCCGCCGCGTCGAGGACGCGTCCGGCGACGAAGTCGACCAGGTCCTGGATGTGCGTCGCCCCCGCGTAGAAGGCCGGCGAGGCGGGCACCACGGTCGCGCCCGCGTCGTCCAGTGTCACCAGGTGCCTGAGGGTCCGGCCGTCCAGCGGGGTCTCCCGGACGGCCACGACCAGCTTGCGGCGCTCCTTCAGGGTCACGCTCGCCGACCGCTGCAACAGGTCCTTCGACAGCCCGAGGGCGACACCCGCCACACAGGCCGTCGACGCGGGCACGATCAGCATGCCCTTGACGGGGTACGACCCGGAGGACGGCCCGGCCGCGAGGTCGCCCGCGCTCCAGTGCCGCACCCGGTCACCGAAGACGTCCACGTCGAACGTGTCCGGCTTGCCGTCGGCCCCGCGCGCGAGCCAGGTGTGCAGGTCGTCGCGCCAGTGGGCGTCGCGGAAGGAGATGCCGGTCTCGTCGAGCAGGGTGAGCCGCGAGGCCCGGCTGACCACCAGGTCGACGCTCTCACCGGCGGCGAGCAGCGCGCGCAGCACGGCGGCGGCGTACGGGGTGCCGGACGCCCCGGAGACCCCCACGATCCAAGGCACGCGCTGCGTCTGTCCTGGGTTCATGATGCCGAGCCTAGTCGCAGGCTCAGGGTATTCAGACCGTGAGGCCCCGTACGAGCAGATCCAGCAGCGCGCAGACGAAGAGTGCGATGCCGATGAAGCCGTTGACGCTGAAGAACGCCCGGTTGAGGCGGGTCAGGTCGTGGGGGCGGACGATGGTGTGCTCGTAGGCGAACGCGGCCGCGACGATCAGCAGGCCGAGCCAGAAGAACGCGCCGGCGTCGGTGGCGACCGCGTACCAGGCGAACAGGGCCGTGGTGACCGTGTGGCAGGCGCGGGCGCCCCAGATCGCGGCCGGGATGCCGAAGCGGGCCGGGACCGACTTCACGCCGACCTGCCGGTCGGTCTCGACGTCCTGGCAGGCGTAGATCAGGTCGAAGCCGCCGATCCAGATGCCGACCGCGAGGCCGAGGATCACGGCGTCCCAGGACCACTCGCCGCTGATCGCCAGCCAGCCGCCGATCGGGCCCATGGCCTGCGCGAGACCGAGGATGGCCTGCGGGAAGTTCGTGAACCGCTTGCCGTACGGGTAGACCACCATCGGGACGACGGCGATGGGGGCGAGGGCGAGGCAGAGCGGGTTGAGCAGGGCCGCCGCGCCCAGGAAGACGACCAGGGCGATCAGCGCGCCGGTCCAGGCGTGCTTGACCGACATGGCGCCGGTGACCAGTTCGCGGTGGGCGGTGCGCGGGTTGCGGGCGTCGATCTCGCGGTCGATGATCCGGTTGACCGCCATCGCGAAGGTGCGGAGGCCCACCATGGCGACGGTGACCAGGAGCAGCCGGCCCCAGTGGATGTTCTCGTCCCACATGTACATCGCGGTCAGCGCGGCGATGTACGCGAAGGGCAGGGCGAAGACCGAGTGCTCGATCATCACCAGGCGCAGGAACGCCTTGGTGCGCCCCGGCTGCTGCGGCAGCGCGGCGGAAGCCGACGTCACAGTCCGTACTCCTTCCAGCGGCGGTCGACCTTCGCCGCCGTCTCCGGGTCGGACAGCACCATGTCCGGCCAGCCCCCGTCTCGCGTGTACCCCTCCTCGGGCAGCTTCTTCGTGGCGTCGATGCCCGCCTTGCCGCCCCAGAACTGCTGGTAGGAGGCGTGGTCGAGGTGGTCGACCGGGCCTTCGACGACGGTGAGGTCGCGGGCGTAGTCGGTGTTGCCGAGCGCCCGCCAGGCGACCTCGTGCAGGTCGTGGACGTCGCAGTCGGAGTCGACGACCACGATCAGCTTGGTCAGGGACATCATGTGGGCGCCCCAGATGGCGTGCATGACCTTCTGGGCGTGCTTGGGGTACTTCTTGTCGATCGAGACGATCGCGCAGTTGTGGAAGCCGCCGGCCTCGGGCAGGTGGTAGTCCACGATGTCCGGGACGATGATCTTCAGCAGGGGCAGGAAGAACCGCTCCGTGGCCCGGCCGAGGGGGCCGTCCTCCGTCGGCGGGCGCCCGACCACGATCGACTGGAGCAGCGGACGCTTCCGCATCGTCACGCAGTCGATCTTCAGGGCGGGGAACGGCTCCTGCGGGGTGTAGAAGCCGGTGTGGTCGCCGAAGGGGCCCTCGGGGAGCATCTCGCCGGGCTCCAGCCAGCCCTCGATGACGACCTCGGCCTGCGCCGGGACCTGGAGCGGGACGGTCTTGCAGTCGACCATCTCGATCCGCTTGCCCTGGAGGAACCCGGCGAACAGGTACTCGTCGATGTCGCCGGGGAGCGGGGCGGTGGAGGCGTACGTCACGGCGGGCGGGCAGCCGAAGGCGATGGCGACGGGCAGCCGCTCGCCCCTCCTGGCCGCCACCTGGTAGTGGTTCCGGCTGTCCTTGTGGATCTGCCAGTGCATGCCGATGGTGCGCTTGTCGTGGCGCTGGAGCCGGTACAGGCCCAGGTTGCGGATGCCCGTCTCCGGGTCCTTGGTGTGGGTGAGCCCGAGGTTGAAGAAGGAGCCGCCGTCGTCGGGCCAGGTGAAGAGGGCGGGGAGCCGGTCGAGGTCCACGTCGTCGCCGTGCAGGACGACCTCCTGGACCGGCGCGCTGTCGCCCTTGACCTTCTTCGGCGGTACGTGCGTCATCGCGCCGAGCTTCCCGAAGGCCTCGCGCACGCCGACGAAGCCCTGCGGCAGCTCGGGCTTCAGCAGCCCGCCGATCTTGTCCGAGATGTCGGAGTACGACTTCAGGCCCAGGGCCTTGAGCAGGCGCCGGTCGGTGCCGAAGACGTTCATCGCGAGGGGCATGTCGGAGCCCTTCACGTTCTCGAAGAGCAGGGCGGGGCCGCCGGCCTTGTTCACCCGGTCGACGATCTCCCCGACCTCCAGGTACGGGTCCACCTCGGCCTTGATGCGCTTGAGGTCGCCCTCGCGCTCCAGAGCCCTGAGCAGGGAGCGAAGATCGTCGTAAGCCATGCGGTCCAGTATCCCCGAGCGGCTACCCTGGGCCTGTACCGACCCTGTACCCCACCGCTTTCGCTGGAGAGGCTCCATGCTTCGGGTGCTGATGTTCCTGATCCCACTGGCGTTGAGCGTCTACGCGTTCATCGACTGCATCAGCACGAAGGACGGCGACATCCGGCACATGCCGAAGCCGCTGTGGGCGATCCTCGTGCTGCTCTTTCCGCTGGTCGGGTCGATCTCCTGGCTCATCGCCGGCAAGAAGCGGCAGCCGGCCGGCTCGTCGCCGTGGGGCGGTGGCGGACGCCGCCAGTGGGTGGCGCCGGACGACAACCCCGACTTCCTGAAGTCCCTGGACAAGGACGACGAGAAGGACGAGGACCCCCGGGCCGAGTGAACGCCGTCCGGGCGGACGGTGCGCTCTATGCGCCGAGGGCGTTCAGGAAGTTCCGGACGGCCTCGACGACGGGCGCTCCCACGTCCCCCACCAGTACCGCGATCCCCGTCACCGCCGCGAGCACGTTCCGCAGACGCGCGGGGTCGCTCCCGTCGGCCGCCTGCAGTTCCGGCAGGCACTGGTCGACCACCTGCCGGTCGGTGTCCGAGAGGTGTGTGCGCAGGTTCTGGACGGCCTCGATCATCCGGGCGCGGGCGGCTGCGGGGTCCACGGGTCCGTAGTTGTGGACGATGCCCGTGTTGTTGTTGCCGTACTGGCTCACCCGGTCACCGAAGTGCATGTCCCCGCTCATCGCCTCACCCCTGTGTTGCCGTTGCCGATCTGCTGGATCCTGTCGCCGACGTGGAAGTTCTCCACCGAGACCTGGAACTCCGCGCCGGGGTCGTCGATCGCGTCCATGATCTTGACGACGAGGTCGTCGACGACCGCGCGGTCCTCGCTCGCCACCAGGGTGGCCGGGTTTCCGGACGTCTCGATCACCAACGCGTACAGCAGCTTGCGGGTCAGGATCTCGTACAGGGCGAAGGCCAGGAGCAGGTAGAAGATGATTCCGCAGATGCGCACCGCGTAGCCGAGGAAGGTGACGAGGCCCCACGAGGGCAGTGCGTCGAGGATCGCGATGACGATGACGCCGAACAGGGTCATCCCGACGCCACCGGCGAGGAACTTCAGCGTTTCGCCGGTTCGGCGGGTCGGTATCTCGACGGTCTTCGCCCGAGCGATGTTCTGCAGCGGGTAGGCGTCGTCGCGCAGCCACAGCACTCGACGACTGACACGCACGTCGACGGTTTCTCTTCCCGGCACCAGGCCCCCAACCCCCGTTTTTACCACTCCTTGACACACTAGGGTGGTCAACTCCCCACAGCAACAAGGCGATCCGGCCATCTACGGCTCGAAAGTGCCGGAGAGCGGCCGGCCACGCCCGTGTCTCAGGAGCGGGCCCAGCGCTGCGCGGCGGAGCCGTCGCACCTCCGCATCATGATCATGCTGCCCGCCGCGGCCTCTGCCGGACACGTGCCGTCCCTGGGGGCGACGACGGCGCCGCCACTCCTGACCGCTCTGGCTGCTGCGGCGGCCTCGCGCAGGATCAGCCCCAGCGCCTCGGCGGCCGGGTGTCCCGGTCACCCGCGAGCAGCGGCGCGGGGCGTCGTCCTCCAACGGCTCGGCACCACTGCCCGTGAGGCCTGGTCCGGGTCCGGCCTCCCCGCTCAACTCTCTCCCCGTTCGCCTGGCGCCGCGAGCGCCCGTGGGACCGTCACGGCGCTCGCGGGAAGCCACATCGTTGGCATGGCGCCCCCGAGTACGCCGCTGTACCGGTCTGGTGAGGCCGCGTCACCTTGTCCTCGCGGCGGCTTCCGGGGTCACCGGGGTGAAGAAGTTGACCAGGTTGCCGTCGGGGTCTCGGAACAGGAACGCGCGGTTGCCCCAAGGCATCGTCGTCGGTTCCCTGACGATGTCGTCCACGAAGCCGGCCAGGTCGCGACGCACGCCGTCCACGTCGTCGACGCGGAACTCGATGATGAGGCTGCGGTTGTCGGCCGGGTGGGCGGAGCCGGGAGCGAAGAGCGGCACCGTCCGGGTGCTTCCGATCGCGAGGGTCCCGGAGCCGGTGCGGATTTCGGCGAAGTCCTCGGTGGCCCAGTCGGCGCGGACCGAGGTGGCGCGTTCGTAGAAGTCGACGAGGCGGGCGACGTCGTCCGTGATGATGCGGATCGATGCGAGGTTCATGGGTGGGCTCCTGTCCGGCCGGGTCTTTCGTGACCGCACGCTAGGAGCGATGTAGGTCACCGGCCGACCGCCTCCCCCGCCTTTTCCGCGGTGGCGGCTCACAGCCAGACCGTGCCGAGCGGGACGGTGGCCGCGGCGACGGTGAGCAGGGTGAGGTTGAGGGCGATCCGCCGGTCCCCCAGGCGCAGGTGCACGCCGGTCGCGCCGATCTGCAGGAGCACGAACCCGACGGCCGCGGCCGGGGCCAGCCCGGGCGCGACACCGGTCAGCGGCGGGAGGACCAGCCCGGCGGCGCCCAGCACCTCGACCACCCCGACGGCCCGGACGGCGGGCATCGGCATGCTGTCCACCCAGGCCATCATCGGCCGCAGCCGCTCACGGCTGCGGACCGCCTTCAGTACACCGCCGTAGAGGTAGAAGGCGGCGAGGAGAGCGGCGACGATCCAGTAGGCGACGGTCACGACCGCGCCCTCCCCGCGAAGTCGGTGGCGGGTTCGGTCGCGTAACGGCGCATGGTGCGGACGCTGTCCTGCGGGGTCGGGGCCCGGCCGTCCGCGTACTGGTCCCCCAGGTCGCGGAAGTACCGCACGTACAGGTCCGGGGTGAAGGTGCTGAGCAGGACGGCCGGTTCACCGGTCACGTTGGCGAAGGTGTGCGGTGCGCCGGGCGGGACGAGCACGAACGTGCCCGCCGTCGCGTCGTGGTCCGTGTCCCCGACGGTGAACCGGACCGTGCCGGATACGACGTAGAAGCCCTCGTCGTGCTCGGCGTGGCGGTGCTGCGGCGGTCCCGGGGTGTGCGGGGCGAGGACGGACTCGGCCACCCCGAGGCGGTGCCCGGTGTTGCGGCCGTCCTCCAGGACGCGCATCCGCGTGCTGCCCAGGAGGATCACCTCCCCGTCCCCCGGCCCGACCACCGACACGGCGGGATCACCGGTCGTGGTCATGGCCGTCTCACTGGTTCGCGCTTCTTGGTGGGTCATGCTCCGATTGCACCGCCGGGGCGGCACGACCGTCCAAGACCTCTTCCGCGAAGGCGATACCGTACGGGTATCGTCGCTGTATGGAGCTACGTACGCTGCGCTACTTCGTGGCGGTCGCCGAGGAACTCCACTTCGGCCGGGCGGCCGCCCGGCTCCACATGAGCCAGCCCCCGCTGAGCCGGGCGATCAGGCGGCTGGAGACGGAAGTCGGCGCTCCGCTGTTCGACCGGAACCCGGCCGGGGTCACGCTCACCGAGGTCGGCACGGTCTTCCTCGACGAGGCGCGCGACCTGCTCGACCGGAGTGACCGGATGCGGGTACGGGTGGCCGCCGCAGCCGGCACCGCGACCCTCACCGTCGGCATCCTCGGCGACAGCACCGACCCGGACGTCCTCCGGCTGGCCGCCGCCTACCGCCGGCGCCACCCCCAGATCGAGGTCACCGTCCGCGAGACCGACCTGACCGACCCCACCTGCGGACTGCACGCCGGGCTGGTGGACGTGGCCCTGACCCGCGCGCCGTTCGGCACCACCGGCCTGACCGTGCGTGAGCTGCGCGCCGATCCGGTGGGCGCACTGCTGCGCGCCGACGATCCGCTGGCCCGCCGCGACGGCCTGACCCCGGCCGACCTGGCCGACCGCCGCTGGTTCCGGTTCCCGGAGGGAACCGACCCGCTCTGGAGCGCCTACTGGAGCGGCGGGCGGCTCCGTGAGGGCCCGGTGGTCCGCACCGTGCAGGAATGCCGGCAGGCCGTGCTCTGGAACGGCACGGTCGGCATGACCCTCGTCGGTCACGAGCCCACGGAGGGCCTGACCGTGGTCCCGCTGACCGGCATGCCGGCGAGCCGTGCGGTGGTGGCCTGGCCCGAGGGCGACCCGAACCCGCTGGTCCGCGCGTTCGTCCGGAGCGCCGTCGCGGCGTTCCGGGGACCGGGCGGGTCTTAGGGCCTGCCCGTGGGCCTGCCCGTGGGCCTGCCCGCGCCGGAGTCCTGCGCCGCAGGGGCGGCGGCCGGGTCGTGCGAGGCCCTGGACGCGGTGGCGGGCGACGGGTGGCGAGCCGCGAGAACAACGCCCACCGGCGCCCCTTCTCCGGTCGCGCCGTGCTGGAGCGCCGGCTCCGAGCGCGGGCCGCGCATAGGCTGCGGGCCGATGAACACCGACGACCGCCGCCGCCGTCTGCGCACCGTCGACCTGGCCCGCGCGGCCGGGCTGTCGACGCAGCAGATCCGCAACTACGAGGACGCCGGCGTCCTGCCGCCGGCCGGGCGGACCGAGTCCGGGTACCGCGTCTTCGGCGAGCGGCACCGGCAGGCGCTGCTGACGTACCGGGGGCTGCGGGAGGGGTACGGGCCGGTGACGGCGACGCGGGTCATGCGGGCCGTGCACGAGGGGGACGTCCCCGGCGCGCTCGCCCTCGTGGACGCCGCGCACGCCGCCCTGCACGAGGAACGGGTCTCGCTGCGGGCCGCGCGGGAGGCGCTGGAGGTGCTGGCCGGGCAACGGACGGAAGCGGTGGCGGGCACCGGCGGCCTGCGCATCGGCGAGGTGGCCGCGCTGGTCGGCGTACGGACGTCCGCGCTGCGGGTGTGGGAGACGGCGGGGCTGCTCGCGCCCGGGCGGGAGCGGGGCACGAAGTACCGCGTGTACGGGCCCGCCGACGTGCGCGACGCGCGGGTGGTGCACACGCTGCGCCGCAGCCACTACCTGTTCGACCAGATCCGGCCCGTCCTGGACGGCCTGCGCCGGGAGGGCGGCGGCGAGGCGCTGCGGACGGCGATCGCCGCACGGGAGCAGGCGCTCACGGCCCGTACGCGGGCCACCCTGGAGGGTGCGGGCCGGCTGCACACGTATCTGACTTGCACCGAGGACACCGTGCGTGGTTAATGGGTCACTCACTGACGGCCCATCAGCCGACGGAGGGTCAGGACAGCGATGGAGAGCACCCCGCACCAGGAGTTCCAGCCACCGGGCCAGGGATTCCAGCCACCCGGCCAGAGAACCCGGCCACCGGGCCAGCCGGCCCAGCCACCGGGTCAGTACGACATCCCGCCACCGCCCGCCGTGCCGCCGCGGTCCGTACGGGCCATCGACCTGCGGGTCGGCAAGCGGCTGCTGTGGGTCGGGGCGGCGGCGTACCCCCTGCAGAACATCACCCGGGTCCACACCTTCACCATGACGCCCCGGCGCAAGGAAGCCACGCTGCGGTTCCTGAAGCGCACGGCGCTGATCCTGTCGGTGGCCTTCGGACTGACGATCGTCGCCGGGCTGGCGGCGTTCGCGGACACGTCGACGGCGGGCGGCATCCTCACCTTCGTCTGGCTGGGGGCCATCGCGGCGCTGGTGTTCAGCATCGTGGAGCTGTTCTCCGTACTGACGGCACCGGCCCAGTACGTCCTGGCGATGGAGACGTCCGGACCGTCCATCGCGATGGTGACCAGCGCCGACCCGCACCAGCTCGACCGGCTCGTCGCGCCCATCGTGCAGGCCATCGAGAACCCCGAGGCGGAGTTCCACGTCAAGGTGGAGCAGCTCCTGGTCAATCCCAGGAACTACTACTTCGGCGACAACGTCAACATGTACGGCGGATCGGGCAACGTAGGGGTGGGGAACTCATGAGCGGCGACAACTACTACTTCGGCGACAGCGTCTCGATGCACGGCGGTTTCGGCAACACCGGCATCGTCAAGAATCACGCGGCCCCCGCCGGGACCGAGGCGTCGCCCGCCCTGGAGGCGGCGATCCAGCAGCTCGTCGAGCTGGTGGGCGAGCTGCGCGCACAGGTGCCGCCGGCCAGCGCGCAGTCCATCGACGACTGTCTGCCGGACATCACCGCGCCGACCGGTGTCGAGCCGCAGCAGCGGCACCGCGCGCTGATGGCGGTCGCCGGGATCGCCGCCACGGTGGGAGCGGTCGGCCAGCCCGTCGTCGAGGCCGTGAACAGCGTCCTCGCGCTGCTCGGCGGCTGACCGCGCGGCCCCCGTACCGCCGTTCGAGGGGCCATCCGTTTCGTTGAACCCTGCCGACACACCATGTGCGCGGTCGCGGGCACGGCATTCCCTTGGTCGGGTCTGTTACATCTGCGAACGGAGACCCCTCGTGCGACTGACCGACATCCACCGCTGCGAGATCCGGCCCGGGCGCCTCGTCGAGTGGACGCTCAGTCCGGCGACCGTCGAGGTCGCGGCGGCGCTGCCCGAGGACACGCGGCCACCGGCGTACATCCAGGAGTCGCACATCCGGACGGCCCGGTCGGTGCGCGACGACGGTCTGTTCGTGCCGACCTGGCTGGGCGCGGCCTTCGACCTCCCGGGACCGGTCGACCTCGACGTGCTCCAGGAGGCGCTGCGCGCCTGGACCCTGCGGCACGAGACGCTGCGCAGCGGCTTCCGGTGGGGCGACGCCCCCGGCGCCCCCATGCGGCGGTTCACCCTCGACGCGGACGCCGTGTCCCTGCACCGCGAGGACGTCGGCGACTTCCCGGACGCGACGGAACTCTCCCGCCACCTCCAGGACCGCTTCGACCGGGTCGCGGACGCGCTGCGCTGGCCCAACCTCATCTACACGGCGGTCGTCCGCGACGACGGCGTCAGCGTCTACATGGCCTTCGACCACAGCAACGTCGACGCCTACTCCATCTACCGCATCCCCGCCGAGGTCGAGGAGCTGTACGCGGCCGGTGTCGCGGGCCGGACGGTGCCCCGCCCCCGGGTGGGCAGTTACGTCGACTTCTGCGAGGCCGAGCGGGCGGACGCGGACCGGATCGACGGCGGCCACGACACCGTCGCCCGCTGGCGGGAGTTCATCCGGCGCTGCGACGGGCGGCTGCCGTCCTTCCCCGTCGACCTCGGCCTGGAGCCGGGCGGCCCGCTGCCCGAGCAGAAGCTGCTGCGCGAGCCGCTGGTGGGCGCGGCCGACGCCGCCGCCTTCGAGGCGTACTGCCGTCCCTACGGCGGCAGCCTGGTCGGTGTCCTGGCCGCCACCGCCCTGGCCGTCCACGAGATCGGCGGCGAGCCCGTCTACCGCACCGTCGTGCCGTTCCACACCAGGTCGCGGTCCCAGTGGTCGGAGTCGGTGGGCTGGTACGTCGGCGGCGCGCCGATCGAGGTCCCGGTGGCGGGGGCCGGCGACTTCACGGCCGCCCTGCGCACCGTACGCGCCGAACTCCAGGCCAACCGGCGGATGTCCCGCATGCCCATCGACCGCGTGCTGCGCCTGCTCGGCACGGACTTCAAGCCGACCTCGCCCGACCTGTACTCGATCGTGTCGTACGTCGACGCCCGCGACGTCCCCGGCTCCGGCAGCTGGCCGGACCGCACGGCGTACGCGCTGCTCCGGGTCTCGTACGGCGACCAGGTGTGCGCCTGGGTCACCCGGCTCCCGGAGGGCCTGTGGTTCGCCGCCCGCTACCCGGACACCGACGTGGCGCACAAGAACCTGCGGCTGTACGTCGAGCGGCTGCGGGACGTCGTCACGGGCGTCGCCCGCCGGCACCCGTAGGGGCACCGGCGGGTCCTTCGGGTCCTCCCGTCCGGCGGATCAGAACCCGACGGACCGGAGGGCGCCCAGGCCCACGTCGGCGTAGGAGTGCTTGCCGGAGACGAAGATGTTGACGCCGTAGTAGTTGAACAGCCAGCAGGCGAAGGCGGCCAGCGCCAGGTAGGCGGCCTTGCGGCCCTTCCAGCCGGCGGTGGCGCGGGCGTGCAGGTAGCCGGCGTAGGCGACCCAGGTGATGAAGGACCAGGTCTCCTTGGGGTCCCAGCCCCAGTAGCGGCCCCAGGCGTCGCCCGCCCAAATGGCGCCCGCGATGATCGTGAACGTCCACAGCGGGAAGACGGCGGCGTTGACGCGGTAGGCGAACTTGTCGAGGGACGCGGCCGAGGGCAGGCGGTCCAGGACGGAGTCGGCGAAGCGGCCGGGGGTGCCGCCGGAGGCCAGCTTGCTCTCGTAGCCGTCCTTGAACAGGTACAGGATCGTGGAGACCGCGCCGACGTAGAAGACCGCGCCGCAGAAGATCGCCGTGGAGACGTGGATGTACAGCCAGTACGAGTGCAGCGCGGGGACGAGCTGGTCGCTGGCGGTGTAGAGGACCGTGACGGCGAGGCCGAGGTCGAGCAGGACCGTGGTGATCAGCGGGAGGCCGAGCCAGCGGACGTTCTTCTTCAGGGCGAGCAGGACGAGGTACACGCCGACGGCGGTCGTCGTGAACGTGATGTTGAACTCGTACATGTTGCCCCACGGCGCCCGCTTCACGGACAGCGCGCGGGCGATCACTCCGCCTGCCTCGATGGCGAAGGCCAGCACGGTGAGGGAGATGGCGATCCGCCCGTAGAGGTCGCCCTTCTCGGTGCCGCCGTGGGCGCCGGGGCCGTCGGGCACGTCGCGGGAGCCGGTGGCGGCACGCACGACGACCTTCGGCCGCTCCAGTACGGCGGTGCCGCCGGCCTTCTTGACGGTGACGGCCGGGGCCGCCTTGCCCTTGCCCTCGGCCTTGTCCTCGCCGGACGCGGTGAGCGCGGCGGCGGTGCGGCCGACCTTGCTGCGGCTGCCGAAGAGCCACTCGGCGATGTAGGCGAAGAACGCCAGCGTGTAGACGGCCATCGCGGAGTAGATCAGCGTGTTGCTGATGTTCGCGAGGTTCTCGTTGGTCGCGGCGGCCAGCTCGGTTGCGGCCTCGGTTGCGGCGGCGAGAGTCACTTGTCAGACCCTTCGGCAGATACGACGTGGGTGTCGGGGGAATCGGGAGTGTCTGGGGCCCGCTCGTACAGGCTTCCGGCGAGGTCACCGAGTTCTTCGGGCACCTTCGCGGACTCGCTCCGCCCCAGGCCGGCCATCTCGACGACCGTGACGCCGTCGTCGCCCTTGACGGCCCGCACCCAGACGCGGCGACGCTGGATGAACAGGGAGCCGGCGAGACCGAGGATGGCGGCGACGGAGCCGGCGAGCGCCCAGCCGCTGGCGGGCTGCCGGGTGACCTGGAAGTTGGCCCATTCCTGGACGCCGTTGAAGGTGACGGTGCCGGCGCCGTTCGGGAGGGTCATGGTCTCGCCGGGCTTCAGCAGCTTCTTGAACAGCTCGCCGTCGGAGTCCTTGAACTCCTTCAGCTTGGTCTTGTCGAGCTGGTAGATGCTCTTCGGGATGCCCGCGTCCACCCCGAGGTCGCCGTGGTAGGCCGAGAGCGCCAGCGTCGGGTTGAGCAGCGCCGGGAAGGTCGAGTACATCGCGCTGCCCTCGCCGCCGTAGGTCGGCAGGAAGAAGGCGTTGAAGCCGAGCTGCTCCTTCTCGCCCTCGGCGTTGCGGTAGCCGTCGCGGACCATCACGGCGCCGGAGGAGGTGACGTTGGAGTCCAGCGGCAGCAGGGCCGTGGCCTCCTTGTCCATGACGACGTTGCCCTCGGCGTCCTTGATGGTGAGGATCGGCGCGTAGCCGTGGGCGGTGAGGTAGACCTTGGAGCCGTCGATCTCCAGCGGCTTGTTGACCTCGATGACCTTGGACTGCTGCTCGCCGTAGGCGCCCTCGGTGTAGGTGACCTCGGCCTCGTAGACGCGGGGGGTGCCGCGGTTGGGACCGGTGGCCTCGTAGGTGCCGTGGAAGTCCTTCAGGCTGAAGCTGAAGGGGACCAGGTCGTGGTCCGGGTCGAAGAGGTTGCCGGACTTGAAGTCGTCGTACTGGGTGAGCGTGTTGGAGAAGCCGTCGCCCTCCAGGATCAGCTTGTTGCCCTCGTACTTGAAGAGCTGGCCCCAGGCGAAGGCGATCAGCATCACGATCAGCGCGACGTGGAAGACGAGGTTGCCGGCCTCGCGCAGGTAGCCCTTCTCGGCGGCGACGGCGTCACCGACGGCGTGGGCGCGGAAGCGGCGCTTCTTCAGCAGCTTCAGCGCGGCCTCGCGCACCTCCTCGGGCTCGGCCCCGGTGCGCCAGGTGGTGTACGCGGGCAGCCGGGACAGGCGCCGGGGGGCGCCCGGCGGACGGCCGCGCAGCTGGCCGACGAACTGCCAGGTGCGCGGGACGATGCAGCCGATGAGGGAGACGAACAGCAGGATGTAGATCGCGGAGAACCACACCGAGCTGTAGACGTGGAAGAGGCCGAGCTTGTCGTAGAGGGGCCCGAGGAAGTCGTTGTTCTCGCGGAACTCCTCGACCTTCAGGGCGTCGACGCCCTCCTGCGGGATCAGCGATCCCGGGATGGCGCCCAGCGACAGCAGCAGGAGCAGCAGCAGCGCCACCCGCATCGAGGTGAGCTGCCGCCAGAACCAGCGGAACCAGCCGACGACGCCGAGGGAGGGGAGGTTCGGGGCCTCTTCCTTGGGGGCGGTGGTCAGCTGGGAGCCGGCGGCGCCGAGGTCCTGGTCCTCGGCGGCTGCCGGGGTCTTGCCGGTCGCCGTTTTCGAAGTGCCGCTCATCGGTTCAGATCCCTACAGTGAAGCCGTTGGACCAGGTCTGCATGTCCTGGACGATGCTGTCCCAGGCGCCGGTCAGCAGCAGCAGGCCGGTCGCGATCATCATGCCGCCGCCGATCCGCAGCACCCACACATAGTGGCGCTTGATCCAGCCGAAGGCGCCGAGCGCCTTGCGGAAGGCGACCGCGGCGAGCACGAAGGGCAGGCCGAGGCCCAGGCAGTAGGCGACGGTCAGTATCGCGCCGCGGCCGGCCGTGCCCTGCTGGGAGGAGAGCATCAGCACCGAGGAGAGGGTCGGGCCGATGCAGGGCGTCCAGCCTATGCCGAACAGGGCGCCGAGGACGGGGGCACCGATCAGGCCGCTGACGGGCTTGCGGTGGAAGCGGAACTCGCGCTGGGTGAGCCAGGGCATCAGACCCATGAAGAAGACGCCCATGAGGATCATGAAGACGCCGAGCACCTTGTTCAGGATGCTCCGGTTGTCCTGGAGCGTCTCACCGAAGTAGCCGAACAGCGCGCCGCTGGAGACGAAGACGGCGGTGAAACCGAGGACGAAGAGTGAGGCGCCGGCGACCATCCGCCCGCGCCGGGCCTCTTGGAGGTCGGTGCCGGTGACGCCGGTCACGTAGGAGAGGTAGCCGGGGACGAGCGGCAGGACGCAGGGCGAGAAGAAGGAGACGAGGCCGCCGAGCAACGCGATGGGCAGGGCCACCAGCAGGGCACCGTTGAGTACCGTGCCGTTGCTGCCCGCCACGGCGAGCGTGGACAGAGCGTTCACGTCACTTCTCCGACCCGCCGGAGGTGTCCTTCAGGTACGGGTCCAGCATCTTGCGGAGCTTCTCCTCGCTGAGCGCCTGGAGGGTGCGCGCGGCGACCTTGCCCTCCCGGTCGACGATCAGCGTCGAGGGGATGGCCTGCGGGTTGAGGGTGCCCTTCTCGAAGCGGAGCAGCAGCTTGCCGCTCGGGTCGTACAGGCTCGGGTAGCTGACCCCGAACTCCTCCTCGAAGGCCCGCGCGGGGCCGACGGAGGTGTCGCGGGTGTTGATGCCGAGGAACTGGACGCCCTGGTCCTTGACGTCCTGGTAGACCTTCTCGAAGTTCTTGGCCTCGGCCCGGCAGGGCGGGCACCAGGAACCCCACACGTTGAGGACGACGACCTTGCCCTTGTAGTCGTCGATGTCGGCCTGCCCGCCGTCGACCGTCTCGCCGGACAGGTCGGGGGCGTCGGCCCGCTCACCCTTCTTGACGGTGGAGATGCCGTCCGAGCCGGTGACGAAGCCGGTCTGGCCGCCGCCGCCCGAGGTGCCGCCGGAGCCGCACGCCGTCACGAGCAGCGCCGAGACCGCCGCTGCGGCGGCGAGCGCGGCGCGACGGCGGACGCGGACGGCGGTGCGGTTCGAGCGGTTCGAGCGCAGGGGGGCGCGGCTGGCGGCACTCATGTGAAAAGTTTCGCATGTCCGTTCCGGGGATCTTGCGCACCCCCCTCACGGGCGGAAACCCGCATTTCAGGCGGCGTTTCCCGAGGAGGTCGGGGCGCCTGTGCCGGCCCCCTTGAGGAAGGCGTTCCAGCCGCCGGCCGGCCGCTGCCCCACCTCGACGGTACGCAGCTTGGCGAGCACGTCGGGCTTCTGCACGTCCAGCCAGTCGGTGAACTGGCGGAAGGAGACGAGCCGGATGTCCTCGCCCTTCTCCCTCTCCCGGGCGATGTGCTTGAGGACGTTCTCTACGGCGTCCATGTAGATGCCGCCGTTCCACTCCTCGAAGTGGTTGCCGATGAAGAACGGCGCCCGATTCGTCTCATATGCCCGCTTGAAGCCGGATATGTAGGCGTTGGTGGCCTGTTCGCGCCAGCCGGGGTAGTTGTGGGCGGGCGCCTTGGTGGAGTTGACGGACTGGTTGGCGAGGATGTTGTAGTCCATCGAGAGCACCTCGAAGGAGTGCCCGGGGAAAGGTATCTGCTGCAGCGG
Organism: Streptomyces sp. M92; assembly: GCF_028473745.1. Classification (NCBI taxonomy): domain Bacteria; kingdom Bacillati; phylum Actinomycetota; class Actinomycetes; order Kitasatosporales; family Streptomycetaceae; genus Streptomyces; species Streptomyces sp. M92. Next base: position 2,375,416 of record NZ_CP101137.1, on the reverse strand, counting down.
CAGGTCCCAGATCCCGTCCTTCTTCGCCGGCCACACCTGACGGCCGCCGGGCGAGGAGGCGTCGTAGCGCCAGCCCAGCTCGCGGGCGGTGGGCAGCAGGTTGTCCTGTCCGAGGAGGCAGGGCGTGCGGCCGCCGACCAGCTCCTTGTCGTAGTCGAAGGGGAGAGCCGGGAGGTCGGTCCAGCCGCTGTTGGTCTTCCACTCCTTGACGAAGGACTTCGCCTGGTCGATCTCGCTGCGCCACTGGGCCGGCGTCCAGTTGCCGACGCTGCCGCCGCCGGCGCAGAAGTGCCCGTTGAAGTGGGTGCCGATCTCGTGGCCGTCCAGCCAGGCCCGGCGCACGCCTGCGAGGGTGTCCTTGATGTGGGCGTCGGTGAGGTAGCCGATGTCCGAGGCGCCGCGCGGGTTGTTCGGCGGGTCGTAGAGGCGCTTCTTCGACTCGGGCAGCAGATACAGCCCGGAGAGGAAGAAGGTCATGTGCGCGCCGTGCTCCTGTGCGAGGTCGAGGAAGCGCGGGAAGAGCCCGTTGCCGACCTCCCCCGCCCCGTCCCAGGAGAAGACGACGAACTGCGGCGGCGCCTGCCCCGGCTCCAGCGGCACCGGCGCGTCCGGCTGGTGGGGCTGCTTGCCGGTGTACGACGTCGAGCCGTCCCCGATGGGCTTGGCGGGGGCCTTCTCGCTGCCGGACGGCGAGGGTTTCCCGGAACCGCCGGCCCGGTCCGAGCCGTCCGACGACGGGTGGGAGCCGGTACCGCAGCCCGCGAGCCCGACGGCGGCCGCGGCCCCCGCGCCGAGTCCGAGCATCCCCCTGCGGGTGAGAGTGCGGGTGGAAGTGCGCATCGCAACCTCGTTCGTCACGTCCTCTGGTGGTCACTAGGTGAGAGGACGTGACGAACGTGCGGGTTCCGGAAATTTGTGCGGATTGCGTGACGGGGGGGTCAGGCCCCGGTCAGGCCCCGTACGCCTTGCCCTGCTGCCCCTTGACCGGCTTGGCGCCGGCCAGGAGGTGGGCGGGGACGAGGTCGCGGGCCGGCTCGGTGTAGCCGACGGAGACGATGCGGTCGCCCCGGTACGTGAACGTCGTCAGGGACGCCAGCGTGCACTGCCGCTTGCGCGGGTCGTGCCACAGGCGCCGCCGCTCGACGTACGAGCGCAGGATCCAGATCGGCAGCTGGTGGCTGACGACCACGGCCTCGTGCCCGCGCGCCCGCTCCTTGGCCGCGTCCACCGCGCCCATCATCCGCACCACCTGGTCGACGTACGGCTCGCCCCAGGACGGCTTGAACGGGTTGACCACGTGCCGCCAGTTGCCGGGCCGGCGCAGGGCGCCGTCGCCGATGCCGAAGGTCTTGCCCTGGAAGACGTTGTCGGCCTCGATGAGCCGCGCGTCGGTGGCGAGGTCGAGTCCGTGCGCCTTGGCGATCGGCGTCGCCGTCTCCTGCGCCCGCTCCAGCGGGGAGGCCACGACGTACTTCACGTCGCGGGGGGCGAGGTGCTCGGCGACCCGGTCGGCCATGCGCCGGCCCAGGTCGGAGAGGTGGTAGCCGGGCAGGCGGCCGTAGAGGACGCCGGTGGGGTTCTCCACCTCGCCGTGCCGCATGACGTGGACGACGGTCAGCTCCTGGTCGTCGGTGTCGTGGCTCACGCCGTCGCCTCCGCAGCCGCGCGGGCCGCCGCCGGGAGGGCGTCGGCGACGCGCTGGACGGCCCGCTCGTCGTGGGCGGTGGACACGAACCAGGACTCGAAGGACGACGGCGGCAGGTAGACGCCCTGGGAGAGGAGCGAGTGGAAGAAGGCGGTGTAGCGGAAGGACTCCTGCGCCTTGGCGTCCTCGTAGTTGCGCACCGGACCGTCCGTGAAGAACACGGAGAACATGTTGGAGGCGGTCTGCAGGGTGTGCGCGACGCCCTCCTTGCCGAGCGCCTCGGTGACGAGGCCCTGGATCTGGAGGGAGGTCGCGTCGATCCTGTCGTACGCCGCCTCGTCGAGGAGCCGCAGCTGGGCGAGCCCGGCGGCGGTGGCCACCGGGTTCCCGGAGAGGGTGCCGGCCTGGTAGACGGGCCCGGCCGGGGCGAGGTGCGCCATGACGTCGGCGCGCCCGCCGAACGCGGCGGCGGGGAACCCGCCGCCCATGACCTTCCCGAAGGTCATGAGGTCGGGAACGACGCCCTCCACCCCGTACCATCCGGCGCGGCTGGTCCGGAAGCCGGTCATGACCTCGTCGGAGACGAACAGCGCGCCGTTCGCGGCGCACGCGTCCTTGAGCCCCTGGTTGAACCCGGGCAGCGGCGGCACGACGCCCATGTTGCCGGGCGAGGCCTCCGTGATCACGCAGGCGATCTCGCCGGGGTGGGCGGCGAAGGCGGCGTGCACGGCGTCGAGGTCGTTGTACGGCAGCACGATCGTGTCGCTCGCCTGGGCGCCCGTGACGCCCGGGGTGTCGGGCAGCGCGAAGGTCGCGACGCCGGAGCCGGCGGCGGCCAGCAGCGAGTCGACGTGACCGTGGTAACACCCGGCGAACTTGATCACCTTGGTGCGCTGAGTGAACCCGCGGGCGAGCCGGATGGCCGACATGGTGGCCTCGGTCCCGCTCGACACGAGCCGGACCTCCTCCAGCGGCGCGACCCGCTCCACCATCGCCTCGGCGAGGGCGACCTCCCCCTCGGCGGGCGTACCGAAGGACGTCCCGCGCGCGACCGCCTCCTGCACGGCGGCGACCACCTCGGGGTGGGCGTGCCCGAGGATCATCGGACCCCAGGAGCACACGAGGTCGACGTACTCACGCCCGTCGGCGTCCGTCAGGTACGGGCCGGTGCCGGACACCATGAACCGGGGCGTGCCGCCGACGGCGCGGAAGGCCCGCACCGGGGAGTTCACGCCGCCGGGCGTGACGGCCGCCGCGCGGTCGAACAGAGCCTGCGAGGCCGGTGCTTCGTATGGGTATGCCAGTTCGCTCATGACCTGCGACTTCTCCGACCTTCTCGACCTTCTCCGACGTATCGGACCCTGCGCGGCCTCTGGTTGCCCAGGGTGACTTCGTCAAGGGTAGACAACCGCCCCCAATGCCGTGCCGTCTGCCAGACTGGAAGTCATCCACGCAGCTCACCGGGCGACGCGGACGGGGCTGCCGAACGTCCGGCGGGCATATGTCCGACCGCACGTTTCGGCGAGCGGCCGTGGGGGAGGTCACTGACACGATGATCGGGTTGCGCGGCGGGGACCACGCGTCCTAGAAAAGCAGTCGGGTGGAGATATGCATCGCGGTGGCGGACTGGGCGAGGGGACCGACGACCTGGGTCCTCGACGTGCCCGGCGGGGAAGGCACCGACGCGAGGCGGCGGAATCGACCGAAGCACGTCAGGCACACGGCACCCCGGGCGAGCCGGACCGGCTCGAGGGGCGGACCGACCGGCTGGGGGCGGGGAGCAGGAATGGTGGTCGGGTGGGGGTGACCTACAAGTACTTCGGCGCGCCCGACGGCGCGACCGCGGCCCGCGTCCCGATCTCGATGCGCCCCGAGGAACTGGGCGGCGACGAGCTCGGGATGAACGGCATGTTCACCAAGATCAAGCCGGAGACCATGGCCGCCATGGTCCTCACCGGCATCGAGGGCGTGCCCCTGCACAGAGTGCCCCCGCTGGAACTGGTCGTCCTCCACCCCGACTACGCGGTCGTGAAACTCCCGATGACCGTCGTCGACCCCCTGCGCGGCATCGGCGAGGAGGCGGTCGGCGCGGCGGCCTTCATCTGGTCGACGGTCCCGGACCGGGGCGGGCCGCGGGACGCGTTCAACGTGTACCAGTTGCTGCACGAGTGGCAGGACTTCTCACATCGGCTGCATGAGGCGGGGCATCAGCCGTACTGCTTGGTGTGGCCCTGAGCTGGGGGTTCTTGCGGGGCGCTGATCGCTACCGCGCGGAGAGCCTGGGGGCGAGCAGCTCCAGCACCTCCTCCCAGCGGTAGCGCTCGGCCCCGCCGCCCGCCTTCGGCCGGTGAGGCTCGTAGGAGCCGATCAGGACGCCCATCTCACGCAGTACGTCCAGACTCCGGTACGCCCGGCCTTTGATGGTTCAGGGCGCTTCCCGTCAGCGCACCTTGTCGAAGAACTCGCGGACGTCGCTGACAAGCAGTTCCGGAGCTTCCATCGCGAGGAAGTGGCCGCCACGGTCGAGTTCGGTCCACCGCACGATGCTGTGGTCACGTTCGGCCCAGCGGCGGATGGTCACATCGCGGGCGGAGAGCAGCACGGCGGTGGGCACGGTCCCCCGTGGACCGGCTGCCCAGTCGCCCTGACCGTCGCTCCAGCCGGTGTCGTGCGCCGCGCCGAGGGCAGTCCAGTCGTCGGTTGCGGCTTCGCTCCAGGTGCTCGCTGAGATCTCCTCGTAGTAGACCTGCGCGGCCGAGGCAGCGGTGGCGGTCAGCCAGTACAGCGAGACCTCGGTCAGGATGCGGTCCCGGTGGATGCTGTCCTCGGGCAGTGCGTCTTCCGGGTCGGTAGACTCCTTGAATTTTTCCACGGTCCAAGCCAGCTGGCCGACAGGGGAGTCGGTGAGGGCGTAGGCCACGGTCTGCGGACGCTTGGAATTGCACTGCAGGTAACCGTCGTTGAAGTTCTGCATCCGATGCCAGCGTCGCTGTTCGGCTTCCGTCAGGCCGTCCATCTCGCCCTCCGCCCCGGCGGGAAATGTGATCATGGCGTTGACGTGGACGCCGATCACATGGTCCGGTGCCTGCTTGCCCATCTCCGGGGCAACCCATGATCCGGTGTCGTAGCCCTGCACGCCGTAGCGCGTATAGCCGAGGCAGGCCATCAGCTGGGTGAACACCCCAGCCATCCGAGCCGTGTCCATGCCCGGCCCGGCCAGCGGGGTGGAAAAGGCGAACCCCGGCAGCGAGGGAATGACCAAGTGGAACGCATCGGCCGGATCACCGCCGTGCGCGCCGGGATCGGACAGCGGACCGATGACATCGAGGAAGTCCGCCACCGAGCCCGGCCAGCCGTGCAGCAGCATCAGCGGCGTGGCATCGGCCCTGGGGGAGCGCACGTGCAGGAAGTGGATGTTCTGCCCGTCGATGGTGGTCACGTACTGAGGAAACGTGTTGAGTTCCGCCTCGTGCGCCCGCCAGTCGTAGGCGGCGCGCCAGTACTCGGCCAGGTCCTTCAGGTAGGCCACCGGGACGCCGCGGCTCCAGCCGACACCGGGCAGCTCATCCGGCCATCGAGTGGCGGCCAGGCGGGCTTGCAGATCATCGAGTTGGGCCTGCGGTATGTCGATGCGGAAGGAGCGGATACCACTGGGTGTTGTGTTCGCCATGGTTGCGACGCTAGGACTCGCTTAGGTCAGGTTCGGTCCTCACTTTCCGGCAGTCTTACGGCATGCTGGAGACCTCCGGGCGGCTGCTGAAGCTGCTCTCCCTGCTGCAGACCCACCGCGACTGGTCCGGGGCCGAACTCGCCGAACGCCTCGGCGTCAGCCGACGCACCCTGCGCCGTGATGTGGAACGGCTGCGCGCGCTCGGCTACCCGGTGAACGCCACCCAGGGCACTGCGGGCTACCGGCTCGGGGCCGGGACCACGCTGCCGCCGCTGCTGCTCGACGACGACGAGGCTGTCGCCGTCGTCATCGGCCTGCGCACGGCGGCCGGTGGCTCGGTCGCCGGCATCGAAGGGTCCTCGATGCGCGCGCTCACCAAGCTCGAGCAGATGCTCCCACCCCGGCTGCGGTACCGAGTGAACACCCTGCACACCGCTACCGTCCGGGCAGGCGCAGCCCCGGCTCCCAAGGTCTCCGCGGACACCCTCATGGCCATCGCGGAGGCGTGCCGCCGACGCGAGCGGCTGCGCTTCGACTACGTCAGCCCTCGCCGCAGCCGCAGCACACGCTTGGTCGAGCCGCACAGCCTCGTCAGCTTCGACCGCCACTGGTACCTGGTCGCCTGGGACACCGACCGCACCGACTGGCGCACCTTCCGCGTCGACAGACTTACTCCGCGCATTCCGACTGGACCGCGGTTCACCCCCCGCGAACTCCCCGACACCGACGTGGCCACCTATCTGGCTCACCAGTTGTCGTCACGGACCTGGCCGTTCCGGGCCACCATCACCCTGCACGAGCCCGCCGCAGCGGTCACCGACCGTATCTGGCCCGGCATGGGCGCCATCGAACCCGTCGACGACGACAGCTGCCTACTGCACCTGGGCGCCGACAATCCCCGTGACCTCGCCTGGATGATCACCTCGGTCGACGCCGATTTCACTCTCACCCACGCGCCACCCGAACTCGCCGACGCCCTGCACGCCCACGCCGCCCGCTGCCTGAATGCCGTACGCAAGGCATAGGCACTCCTGCCGCGCAGGCGTCCGGGCATCTCCCGACGAACGGGCTCGAACGCGCCGCACAGATCCAGTTCGAGGAGTTGAGAGAGCACCTCACGCACGGTGACCGTGCGGCAGCGGCCAGGGAATTGATCGACGTCGTCAGCGTCGCCCTCAACCTGGGATTCAGCCCGGACGGATGCTCGACTACATCGAGTTCGAGGACGACTCCGCCATGGTCAAGACCAACCCGCCGTCCGACATCATCGGCCTCCCCCTGTCCAACAGCGCCGTCCGCACGCGTTACGGCATCACCGTCGTCACCATCAAGCGACCCGGGTGAGGGTTTCACCTACGCCACGGCCGAGACCGTCGTGGAAGCGGACGACACCATCATCGTCGCCGGACGCACGCGAGCGACCGAGCGCTTCAGCGAAATCCAGTAGGACATGCCCGAACAGCGCCCTGGACCTGAGGGATGACGATCCGGTCCGTCTACGATCAGCCGTCATGGACTGGCTGGAGCGGATCGCGAAGTTGCGGCAGTGGACCAGGAGCGGCACCCGCGCTCCGCACAAGCCACTGCTGCTCCTGTACGCCCTCGGCCGGTTCCAGGACGATGCCGACGGCGCCCTGCGGTACACCGCGGTGGAACGGGACTTGCAGGACCTGCTGGTCGAGTACGGGCCGCCGAACAGGACCACACCCGCCTACCCCTTCCACCACCTGGTCAGCGACGGGGTGTGGGAGGTCCGCACCGACCGCGGACCGGGCAGCCCCGGCAGCGGGGTGCGGGACCTCCGGGAGACGGGCGCCACCGGGCGGCTCGCGCCGGATCTGAGAGCGGCGCTGCGACGTGAGCCGGACCTGCTCGGCAGTATCACGCGGCTGCTGCTCGACCTGCACTTCCCGCCCTCCCTGCACGGAGAACTGTGCGAAGCCGTCGGCCTGGAGCTGGAGCCGGGAGCGGTCGAGCGGCTCTCGGCGGTACGCGGACAGCGGGACCCGCGGATGCGGGAGCTGGTCCTGACCGCCTACGAGTACCGGTGCGCCTTCTGCGGATACGACGGGAGGATCGGCGCGGTGCCGGTCGGTCTGGAGGCCGCCCACGTGCGGTGGTGGGCGTTCGGCGGACCCGACGAGACCGAGAACGGGCTGTGTCTGTGCTCGCTGCACCACAAGCTCTTCGACAAGGGCGTCCTCGGCGTGGGAGACGACCGGCGCGTCCTGGTCTCGCAACGCTTCGTCGGCCACAGCCCCGCCGCCCGCGAGCACGTCATAGCCCTCGCGGGCCGCCCGCTCATCGGACCGCAGCCCGGCTCGCGTCCCGTCGCCGCCGCTCACCGCGACTGGCATGCCCGGCAGGTCTTCCGCGGCGAACCGCGCCCCGCCACCACTGCCTGACCTCGGCGGCCGTCCCCGAGAACCCCCTTCTGCCTGCTCTCACCTCTCGGCCACGAGTTCCTTCAGCGCGATGTTCAGTTCCAGCACGTTCACCCGGGGCTCGCCGATGAAGCCGAGGGTGCGGGGCTCGGTGTGCTCGTCGACCAGCTTCCGGACGCGTTCGGCGGGCAGTCCGTTGCGGTCGGCGACCCGGTGCACCTGGAGGTCCGCGTACTCGGGGGAGATGTGCGGGTCCAGGCCGGAGCCGGAGGAGGTCACCGCGTCGGCCGGTACGTCGGAGGGGCTGACGGTGTGGCCGGCCACGGAGTTGTCCTTGATGACGGCGGCCTTGGCGTCCTCCACCCACTGGAGCAGCTCCGCGTTGTCGGCGGAGCGGTTGGTGGCCCCGGACACGATGAGGTCGTACTGGGTGTTGACGCTGTTGGTGCCGAGGCCGTTGGCAGGGCGGCCCTGGAACCACTTCAGGTCGGGTTCCGGGGTGTCCTGGCCGCCCTTGAGGGGGAGGTTGTACTGCTGGCCGATCAGGGAGGAGCCGACGACCTTGCCGTCGGCCTCGATCTCCGAGCCGTTCGCCCGGTCGGGGAAGAGGCCCTGGGCGATGCCGGTGACCAGCAGCGGGTAGGCGATTCCGGTGACGACGGTCAGGACGAGGAGGGCGCGCAGGCCCGCCACGAGCAGCCGGGCGGTGTTGCTTACGGACGTGTTCATGACGGTCAACCGATTCCGGGGAAGAGCGAGACGATCAGGTCGATGAGCTTGATGCCGATGAACGGGGCGATCAGCCCGCCGAGGCCGTAGACGGTGAGGTTGCGGCGCAGCAGCCGGTCGGCGCTGACCGGCCGGTAGCGCACCCCCTTCAGGGCGAGCGGGACCAGCGCGACGATGATCAGCGCGTTGAAGATCACCGCGGAGAGGATCGCCGAGTCCGGCGAGGACAGGCGCATGATGTTGAGCTTGTCCAGTCCCGGATGGACGGCCGCGAACAGCGCCGGGATGATCGCGAAGTACTTGGCCACGTCGTTGGCGATGGAGAACGTCGTCAAGGCGCCCCGGGTGATGAGGAGTTGCTTGCCGATCTCGACGATCTCGATGAGCTTGGTCGGGTCGGAGTCGAGGTCGACCATGTTGCCGGCCTCCTTGGCGGCCGACGTGCCGGTGTTCATCGCCACGCCGACGTCCGCCTGCGCGAGGGCGGGCGCGTCGTTGGTGCCGTCGCCGGTCATCGCGACCAGCCTGCCGCCGGCCTGCTCCCGTTTGATGAGGGCCATCTTGTCCTCGGGGGTGGCCTCCGCGAGGAAGTCGTCGACGCCCGCCTCGTCGGCTATCGCCTTCGCGGTCAGGGGGTTGTCGCCGGTGATCATGACGGTCCTGATGCCCATGCGGCGCAGTTCCGCGAACCGCTCGCGCATGCCCTGCTTGACGACGTCCTTGAGGTGGATCACCCCGAGGACGCGGGCGCCTCGCTCGTCCTCGACGGCGACCAGCAGCGGCGTGCCGCCCGCGGCGGAGATGCGCTCGGCGGCCGTGTCCGCGTCCTCGGCCACCGTGCCGCCGCGCTCCCGGACCCAGGCGGTGACGGAGCCCGCGGCGCCCTTGCGGACGCGCCGGCCGCCGACGTCGACGCCGGACATGCGGGTCTGGGCGGTGAAGGGGATCCATTCGGCGCCCGAGATGTCGCTGTGGCGGCACTCGCGGCCGTGCCTCTCCTTGGCGAGGACGACCACCGAGCGGCCCTCGGGCGTCTCGTCGGCCAGCGAGGAGAGCTGGGCGGCGTCCGCGACCTCGGCCGCGGTGGTGCCGCGCACCGGCACGAACTCGGCGGCCTGCCGGTTGCCGAGCGTGATGGTGCCGGTCTTGTCCAGCAGCAGCGTGGAGACGTCGCCGGCGGCCTCGACCGCGCGGCCCGACATCGCCAGCACGTTGCGCTGCACCAGGCGGTCCATGCCCGCGATGCCGATCGCGGAGAGCAGCGCGCCGATCGTGGTGGGGATCAGGCACACCAGCAGCGCCACCAGCACGACCATCGTCAGTTCGGTGCCCGCGTAGCCGGCTAGGGGCGGGAGGGTGGCGCAGGCCAGCAGGAAGACGACGGTCAGCGAGGCGAGCAGGATGTTCAGCGCGACCTCGTTCGGCGTCTTCTGCCGGGCCGCACCCTCGACCAGGTTGATCATCCGGTCGATGAAGGTCTCGCCCGGCTTGGTGGTGATCCGGACGACGATGCGGTCGGAGAGGACCTTGGTGCCGCCGGTGACGGCGCTGCGGTCGCCGCCGGACTCGCGGATGACGGGCGCGGACTCGCCGGTGATCGCCGACTCGTCGACCGAGGCGACGCCCTCGACGACGTCGCCGTCGCCGGGGATGACGTCGCCGGCCTCGCAGACCACCAGGTCGCCGACGCGCAGCTCGGTGCCGGCCACCGTGCTCCCGTCGGCCCGGCGGGCGACGGTGTCGGTCTTGGCCCTGCGCAGCGTGTCGGCCTGCGCCTTGCCGCGGCCCTCGGCGACGGCCTCGGCCAGGTTGGCGAAGATCACGGTCAGCCAGAGCCAGGCGCTGATGGTCCAGCCGAACCGGTCGCCGGGGTCGGTGAAGGAGAACGCCGTGGTCAGCACGGAGCCGACGAGGACGACGAACATGACGGGCGACTTCACCATCAGCCGCGGGTCGAGCTTGCGCAGCGCGTCGGGCAGCGACCTGACCAGCAGTCTTGGTTCGAAGAGGCCCGCGCCGACGCGGCCCCCCGGCTTGTGCCCGGTCGGTATGTCGTCGTGCGGCGTCCGGGGGTCGGTGGCCGTGGACGTGGCTGTGGACATGGAGTCCTCGTGCTCCTGGGTGTCGGTCGTGTCGGTGGTCATGCCGCCAGCCCTTCGGCGAGCGGGCCCAGGGCGAGTGCCGGGAAGTAGGTCAGACCGGTGATGATGAGGATCGCGCCCACGAGCAGGCCGGTGAACAGCGGTTTCTCGGTGCGCAGGGTGCCCGCGGTGGCGGGGACGGGCTGCTGACCGGCCAGGGAGCCGGCGAGCGCCAGGACGAACACCATCGGCAGGAACCGGCCGAGCAGCATGGCCAGGCCCAGGGTGGTGTTGAACCACTGGGTGTCGGCGTCGAGGCCGGCGAAGGCCGAGCCGTTGTTGTTCGAGGCGGAGGTGTAGGCGTAGAGGATCTCGGAGAAGCCGTGCGCGCCGGTGTTGGTCATCGAGTCGCCCGGGGTGGGCAGGGCCATCGCCGCGGCGGTGAAGGCCAGCACCAGCGTCGGGGTGACGAGGATGTAGCAGGCGGCGAACTTGATCTCGCGGCCGCCGATCTTCTTGCCCAGGTACTCCGGGGTGCGCCCGACCATGAGCCCGGCGATGAAGACCGCGACGACCGCCATGATCAGCATGCCGTAGAGCCCGGACCCCACGCCGCCGGGCGCGATCTCGCCCAGCATCATGCCGAGCATGGCGATGCCGCCGCCGAGGCCGGTGAAGGAGGAGTGGAAGGAGTCCACCGCGCCGGTGGAGGTGAGGGTGGTGGACACCGCGAAGAGCGACGAGCCGCCGATGCCGAAGCGCAGCTCCTTGCCCTCCATCGCACCGCCGGCCGCCTGGAGGGCGGGGCCGTGGTGGGAGAACTCGGTCCACATCATCAGCGCCACGAAGCCGGCCCAGATGGCGGCCATGGTCGCGAGGATCGCGTAGCCCTGACGCACCGAGCCGACCATGACGCCGAAGGTCCGGGTGATGGCGACGGGGATCAGCAGGATCAGGAAGATCTCGAACAGGTTGGTGAACGGGGTGGGGTTCTCGAAGGGGTGGGCGCTGTTGGCGTTGAAGTAGCCGCCGCCGTTGGTGCCCAGCTCCTTGATGACCTCCTGCGAGGCGACCGCGCCGCCGTTCCACTGCTGCGAACCGCCGGTGCTGTGCTCATTCAGGAATTGGCCGACCTCGTGGATGCCGGAGAAGTTCTGGATGACGCCGCAGGCCACCAGCACCACCGCGCCGACCGCCGCGAGCGGCACCAGGACCCGGACGACACCGCGCACCAGGTCGGCCCAGAAGTTGCCCAGCTCGCCGGTGCGGGACCGGGCGAAGCCGCGTACGAGGGCGACGGCGACGGCGATGCCGACGGCCGCGGAGACGAAGTTCTGCACGGCGAGCCCGGCGGTCTGCACGACGTGGCCCATGGCCTGTTCGCCGGCATACGACTGCCAGTTGGTGTTGGCCACGAAGGACGCGGCGGTGTTGAACGCCTGGTCCGGGTCGATGGAGGCGAAGCCCAGCGAGCCGGGCAGCACGCCCTGGAGCCGCTGGAGCAGGTAGAGGAAGAGGACGCCCGCGAAGGAGAAGGCGAGGACGCCGCGCAGGTACGCGGTCCAGCCCATCCGGGTGTCGGGGTCGGCGCCGATGCCCTTGTAGATCCACTTCTCGACCCGCAGGTGCCGGGGGGAGGAGTAGACCCGGGCCATGTAGGTGCCGAGGGGGGCGTGGGCGAGCGCCAGCGCGGCCATCAGGGCGAGCATCTGGAGCACGCCGGCGAGGACGGGGCTCATGGGGCGCTCAGAACCTCTCCGGGTGAATCAGGGCGAGGACGAGGTAACCCAGCAGGGAGACGGCCACGATCAGGCCGACGACGTTCTCTGCGGTCACAGCTTCGTCACCCCCTTGGCGACGAGAGCCACGAGCGCGAACACCGCGATCGTGGTGACGACGAAGGCCACGTCGGCCATCGCGAGCTCCTAGTGAGGTTCGAACGGGAGTCTGACAACGAGATGAGAACCCCGGTCCGACCCGATTCGGCCGCCGTTGATGGCTTCCTTACGGCGGCCCGAGCGCCTTTGATGCATCTCTTACGGCGCCGGTGAACGCGCGATGTGCGGGCTCCCGTGCTCCGGTCAGCCCCAGACCCCGTCCGCGATCGCGGCGCCGAGGAAGGCCGCGCCCAGGCCGGCGGCGACACCGGCGACGACGTTGGCGGCGGCCGGGAGCCGCGCGCCGGTCTCGGCCAGCCGCAGCGTCTCGTAGGAGAACGTGGAGTAGGTGGTCAGCGCTCCGCAGAACCCGGTGCCGGCCAGCAGGCGCACCGAGTCGGAGGCCGCGCCGTGGGCGGCCGCTCCGGTGAGCGTGCCGAGGACCAGGCAGCCGACGACGTTGACGGTGAAAGTGCCGAAGGGGAAGGGGGTGCCGTGCCGGGCCTGGACCGCGCGGTCGGTCAGGTACCGCAGGGGCGCACCGACCATGGCACCGGTCACGACGAGCAGCCAGTTCACTTGCGCCTCCCGGAGATCGCGCGTCGGGTGAGGCTCGCGGCGCACCAGACGCCGGCGAGGGCGGCCGACACGGTGGTGGCGAGGTAGGCGAGGGCGGTGCCGGGGTCGCCGCCCCGGAGCAGGCGCTGGATGTCGACGGCGTAGGTGGAGAAGGTGGTGAAGCCGCCCAGGACGCCGGTGCCGAAGAACGGGCGCAGCAGGCGGTGCGCGGACCACACGTCGGTGACGAGCACCATGAAGACTCCGATCACCGCGCAGCCGGCCGCGTTGACCAGCAGGGTGGTCCAGGGGAAGGCGCCGGGCTCCGTGCGCCACAGCAGCGAGGCGCCGTAGCGGGCCGCGGCGCCCAGGGCACCGCCGGCCGCGACCGCCAGGAGGACGGGCGCCTGTCCCTCGGCGAGCTCGCGCCGCTGGGCGGGGACCGACAGGTCGACGTCGCAGTCGATGGGCTCGCGGCCCTCGGGGGCGTCCACCGGCGGTGGCTTGCGCGGGGTGTTCCGCAACGCGGGTCTCCTACTCGTGCGGCCGTCCGGGCATGCGGACGGTCCTGGTCACCAGTAGGGACTGTTGGCGGCGAAGGTGCCGCGGTTCGGGTACGGCGAGCCCCACCGCCGCGCGACCACCCGGACGGGGCAGGCCGCTGCCGCCCAGGGTAGCCCAGCGGGCCTGCACGGGTCCCGCCCGAGTTCCGCCGGAGTCCAGCCCGAGTCCACCCGGAGTCCAGCCCGGGTCCACCCGAGTGCCGCCGGACTCCCGTGCCGGACCGTCCGGGCCTCGTAGACTCGACGGCCGATATCGGTTGCGTCACTGTCGGAGGTGGACCGGGTGCGGGAGTTCCAGCGGGGCGCGGTGCGGCTGCACATCCTGCACCACGCGGCCCAGGAGGAGATCCACGGTGCCTGGATGACCGCGGAGCTGGCCCGGCACGGGTACCGGATCAGCCCCGGCACCCTCTATCCGACGCTGCACCGCCTGGAGGCGGACGGGCTGCTCACCTCCGAGCAGCGCGTGGTGGACGGCCGCACGCGCCGCGTCTACCGGGCGACCGAAGCGGGGCGGGCGGCCCTCGCCGAGGACCGCAGGGCCCTGGAGGAACTGGCCCGCGAGGTGCTCGGCGACGAGCGGCACCGCCCTGATCATTCACCAGGGAGGTGACTGCGGCTACGCGCCGCGGGCGGCGAGTGCCCGGCGGACGCCGTACGCGATGACGCCGACGGCGAGCACGGCCGCCCCCGAGATCACGGAGGAGACCGGCAGGGTGAACGCCAGCAGCAGGCAGCCCGCGAACCCGGCCGCCGGGACCAGGCGCGGCGGGCGCCCCTCCTCGGGGGGCAGCGTCCAGGCGGAGGCGTTGGCCACGGCGTAGTACACCAGGACCGCGAACGAGGAGAAGCCGATCGCGCCGCGCAGGTCAGCCGTCGCGGCGAGCACGGCCACCACGGCGCCCACGAGCAGTTCGGCGCGGTGCGGCACCTTGAACCGCGGGTGGACGGCGGCCAGGCCGTGCGGCAGGTGCCGGTCGCGGGCCATGGCCAGGGTGGTGCGGGAGACGCCGAGGATCAGCGCCAGCAGCGAGCCGAGCGCGGCCACCGCCGCCCCGGCCCGGACCACCGGCGACAGCCAGTCGGCGCCCGCGGCCCGTACCGCGTCCGACAGCGGCGCGGTGGCCTCGGCCAGCCCCTCGGGGCCGAGCACCGACAGGACGGCGAGCGCCACGAGGACGTACACGGCGAGCGCGATGCCCAGGGCGAGCGGAACGGCGCGGGGGATGGTGCGGGCCGGGTCGCGGACCTCCTCGCCCAGGGTGGCGATGCGCGCGTATCCGGCGAACGCGAAGAACAGCAGGCCCGCGGCCTGGAGCACCCCGCGCACGTCGGCGTCGCCCCCGACGTCCCAGCGGGCGGCGTCCGCCGCGCCGGAGCCGAAGGAGGCGATCACCACCGCGGCCAGCACCGCCAGGACCACGGCGACGATCACCCGGGTCAGCCACGCCGACTTCTGCACCCCGGCGTAGTTCACGGCGGTCAGCGCCACCACCGCGGCGACGGCGACGGCGTGCGCCTGACCGGGCCAGACGTACGCGCCCACGGTCAGGGCCATGGCCGCGCAGGAGGCGGTCTTGCCGACGACGAAGGCCCAGCCGGCGAGGTGGCCCCAGAAGTCGCCGAGCCGCTCCCGGCCGTAGACGTAGGTGCCGCCGGAGGCGGGGTATCGGGCGGCGAGCCGGGCGGACGAGGTGGCGTTGCAGTACGCCACCACGGCGGCCACCGCGAGCCCCAGCAGGAGCCCGGAGCCGGCGGCGCGGGCGGCCGGGGCGAGCGCCGCGAAGATCCCCGCGCCGATCATCGAGCCCAGCCCGATCGTCACGGCGTCGGGCACGCCCAGCCGCCGCCGCAGCTCGTCCGGCGTCCCCGCCGCGGCGGTCGAAGACTCGCCCATCAGCCCACTCCGTTCCGTCTCACGCCGCGCGGCCCGGCCACGTGGCTCGCGGCACGCGGCACACGGCACACGGCACACGGCACACGGCTTACGGTTTTCGATATCGGCAGACGATATATGAGCCCGGTGACTCGGCAGTGAACTTCCGGCGCCGGACGGGGAACGCCGCTCCCCGCTCCCCCGCGCGAGGCCGCCGCGTCCGCTCCCGCCCCAACCCGTAGCATGACGTGCGTGACCAGGAGCACCCCGTCGATCATCCGCCCGGCCGGGCGGCTGTTCACGCTGCTGGTGACTGCGGTACTGGCCGGGCTGCTCGGCATGCACGGCCTGGCTCCCGGGGTGCCGACGGCGCACGCCGGCACCGGCACGTCGTCCGGTGCCCACCACGCGGAAGCCATGGCGGCGGCCCACACGGAAGCCATGGCGACGGCCCACACGGACGCCGTGACGGCCCACACGGACGCCGTGGCGGCTCACGCGGACGGCGCCGCGGCCCTCGCGGACCGGGCCTGCGGACACTCGGCCGGCGGATCGGGACACGTCGATCACGCCGACGGCACGTGTGCGGCCGCCGGGACCGCCTCCGCCTACACGCCGCCGCCCCTGACCGGCGGCACGGCCGACGCGCCCGCCGCCGCCTCCCCAGCCGTGACGGCCCCGGGAGCGCCCCAGGACGGACGGGGCCCGCCCGACCTCTCCGAACTGCAACTCCTGCGGATATAGAGCGGCCCGCACGCCCTCGCATCCACCAGGCACATCCACTCGAACGCGCGCCGCGAGCAGGCGCGCGTGAAGGAGTTGCACCCAGCATGAAGCACAAGCGTTCCCTCGTACGCCGTACCGCCGCCGTGATCGCCGCCGGAGCGGCGGCACTCGCCCTGGCCGCCTGCGGCGGGGCCGACGACGGCGACACCGGCGGCTCCGCCGGACACGGCGGCCACAACGCGACGGCCTCCGCGTCCGCGTCCGCCTCCGCACCGTCCTCGCAGGGCAAGCACAACGCCGCCGACGTGGCGTTCGCGAAGGGGATGATCCCCCACCACCGCCAGGCCGTCGAGATGGCCGGCCTCGCGCCCGGACGGGCGGCGTCGCCCGAGGTCGAGAAGCTGGCCACGGAGATCAAGAAGGCCCAGGACCCGGAGATCAGGACGCTCTCCGGCTGGCTCACCGCGTGGGGCGAGGAGGTGCCCGCGGAGGGCGCCGCGATGGACCACTCCGGGCACGGCGCGGGCGCCATGGACGGCATGATGACGGACCAGGAGATGAGCGGGCTCGCGGACGCCTCGGGCGAGGCGTTCGACACCGCCTTCCTGGAGCTGATGGTCAAGCACCACGAGGGCGCGCTCACGATGGCGAAGACCGAGCAGGCCGACGGCTCGTTCGCCCCGGCCAGGAAGATGGCCGACGAGATCATCACATCCCAGAGTGCCGAGATCGAGCGCATGAACCGGCTCCTCGGCAAGGGCTGATCCACCGGCGGGCGTCCGTCGCCACCGGGGTACTCAAAACAGGTACCGGAATACCCCATGGGGGTATATGGTTCCCGACCGTGGGGCCCACCCGGACCCCCACGGTCGGGACGTCGATTGGGGTTGACACGTCATGGAGCATCAGCACGCGCACGGCGCGACCTGGGCGATGGCGGTGCGGGCGACCCTGCACTGCCTCACCGGGTGCGCCATCGGCGAGATCCTCGGCATGGTCATCGGCACCGCCCTGCTGTGGGGC
This sequence comes from Streptomyces sp. M92, assembly GCF_028473745.1. Lineage (NCBI taxonomy): Bacteria > Bacillati > Actinomycetota > Actinomycetes > Kitasatosporales > Streptomycetaceae > Streptomyces > Streptomyces sp. M92. Next base: position 2,358,284 of record NZ_CP101137.1, on the reverse strand, counting down.
AACGTGCCGACGATGGCGCTGGCGATCGGCCTCGCCTTCGTCTTCGGCTACTCGTTCACCCTCTTCGCGGTGGTGCGCGCGGGGGTGTCCCTGAAGGCCGCGGTGAAGGTGGCGCTGGCCGCCGACACCGTGTCCATCGCGGTGATGGAACTGGTCGACAACGCCATCATCGCGCTGACGCCGGGGGCGATGGACGCGCACCTGTCGGACGGACTGTTCTGGTACGCGCTGCTCGGCGGTTTCGCCGTGGCGTTCCTGGTCACCACACCGGTCAACAAGTGGATGATCGGCCGCGGCAAGGGCCACGCCGTGGTCCACGCCTACCACTGACGGCACCTTCGCGACCGCCTGTCCGAACGTGCCGCCGGGCGGCCCCCGGAGCATCGGGGGCCGCCCGGCGTCGTACGGGGATCCTCAGGCGGCGCGGCCGGTGAGCTCGTAGCCCGCCTCGTCGACGACCTTCGCCAGGAGCGCGTCGTCGGGCTCCCCCTCGGTGGTGACCAAGACCCGGCCGGCCTCGCGGTCGACCTCGACCGCCCGTACGCCGTCCAGGACGCCGATCTCCCGGTCGAGCGTGGCCTCGCAGTGTCCGCAGGTCATGCCGGAGACGGCGTAGACCGTGGTGACACCCTCGGCGACCGCCGCGGTGGTGTCGGTGGCGGCGGTGGTGGAGCAGCTGCCGTCAGGGGTGCAGCAGGACATTTCTTCCTCCTGGGAGTGATCGGTGGGGACACCCGGGCCAGCCCGAGACCCTGGGTACCCCGTGGGGGTACGCGAGCTCGCTCGGTCAATCTATACCCCGTGGGGGTATGCGCGAAAGCCGCACGGGCGACGACAACGCACTCGCCGTCCTCAGTCCCCGTCCCCGCCCGCCACGGGCCCCCCGCCCACCGTGAAGCCGATCACCGACCCGCCCCCGTCCCGCCGGAAGGCGAACGTCGCTCCACCGTGCGCCAGCGCCACCTCCCGCACGATCGACAGGCCGAGGCCGGAACCGGCCCGGGAGCGGGCGTCGGCGGCGCGGTAGAAACGGTCGAAGACCCGGGTCAGGTCGGCCTCGGCGATGCCCGGACCGCGGTCGCGGACCTCCACCCTGATCGGGCCCTCCAGAGCCGGCCCGGCGACCGCGACCTCGATGGGCCCGGTGCCGCCCGGGTCGAACTTCGCGGCGTTCTCCACCAGGTTGGACAGCGCCCGCGTCAGCATGGCGGGCCGCCCCTCCGTCACCGTCTCCCCACGGACGCTCACCCCGATGTCCCGCCCCGTACGGCGCCGCGCCAGACTCGCCACGTCCCGCGCGACCCGCGCCAGGTCGACCCGCTGCGGGGGCTCCCCGGCGGACTGCCCGGCCGCCAGCTCGACCAGCTCGTTGACCAGGTCGGTCAGCTCACGGGCCTCCTGGCCGAGGTCGGCGACCAGTTCCCGGCGCGCCTGCGGCGGGAGCTCGTCGATCCGGCGCAGCAGCGAGATGTTGGTCCGCAGCGAGGTCAGCGGCGTCCGCAGCTCGTGCCCCGCGTCCTGGACCAGCCGCCGCTGGTCCTCCTCCGACTGGGCGAGGCGGACCAGCATCAGGTCGATGGCGCGGCCCAGGCGCCCCACCTCGTCCGGGCCGGTCACCGGCACCTGGACACCCAGCCGGCGGGTGCGGGCGACGTCCTCGGCGGCGGAGGTCAGGAGCACCAGCCGCCGGGTGATGCGCCGCGCCAGCCACCAGCCGAACAGCCCGGCGGCCGTCACCACCGCCGCCATCAGCAGCAGCGTCCGGCGCTGCAGCGCCCGCAGCAGCTCCTCGGTGTCGCTGAACTCCTGCGCCACCTGCACCGCGCCCCGGCCGCCGCCCAGGGACACCGTCGCGACCCGGAAGACGTCGTCGCCGACCCCGACGTCCTCGTGCTCGACCGTCCGCCCGGCCACGGCGGCGTGCGCGGTGCGCCGGTCGGCGTCGGTCACCGGCAACCGGGGACCGGCCGGGTCGGAGATCTCACCGTCCGGCCCGAGGACCTGCACGTCGGTGCGGGCCGGGCGCACGATCTCGTGGCCCGGCGCGGAGGAGGCGAAGTCGCCGGGCGACATCCGCCGCTGGCGCACCTCGGCCCGCAGGTCCTGCACGACCTGCGCGAAGACGGTCTCCTGGTCCACCCGCACCAGCCGGGCCGCCGCGTTGTACGAGAGCACCCCGACGAGGACGGTGACCACGGCGGTGACCGTCGCGAAGGACACCGCGAACGTCGTCCGCAGCGACAGCAGCCGGGGCCGGCGCCCGAGCGGGGACGGGCCCACTCAGTCCTCCCGCAGCACGTAACCCACCCCGCGCACGGTCTGGATCGGCTGCGGCGCGCCCGGCTGGTCCAGCTTGCGGCGCAGGTAGCCGACGTAGACGGCGAGGTTCTTGGAGCCGGGCCCGAAGTCGTAGCCCCAGATACGGTCGTAGATCGTGGAGTGGTCCAGGACGACGCCCGCGTTGCGCACCAGCAGCTCCAGCAGCTCGAACTCGGTGCGGGTCAGCTCCAGCTCCCGCCCGTCCCGCCAGGCGCGGCGGGCCCGCGGGTCCATGCGCAGCCCGGCCGCCTCCACGTACCGGGCGGCGGCGTCCGGCTCCTGTGGCCCGGCCGCGGCCGGGGAGTCGGAGTCGGGGTCCTCCCGGTCCGTGCGCCGCAGCAGGGCACGCAGCCGGGCGAAGACCTCCTCAACGTCGAAGGGCTTCACCACGTAGTCGTCGGCGCCCGCGTCCAGGCCCGCGATCCGGTCGGCGGTCTCCACCAGCGCCGTCAGCATCAGGATCGGCGTCGGGTCGCCCTCGGCGCGCAGCTCCCGGCAGACCTGGAGGCCGTCGACGCCCGGCATCATCACGTCCAGCACCAGCACGTCCGGCCGGCCGCTCTGCGCCTGCGCCAGCGCCTCGGTGCCGTCGGCGACCGCGGTGACCCGGTAGCCCTCCAGGGTGAGGGCACGCTCCAGGGCGTGCCGGATCGCGCGGTCGTCTTCGGCGAGCAGAACAGTCCGGGGCACCCGTCCAGTCTGCCAAGGCGACCGGGCCCGTGACCGGACGGCCGGGCTTCTTACCGATCTCTCACCCTGGGGGCCGCAGCGCCGCCAGCCGTTCCTCGAAGGGCACGACCTCGAAAGCGTCGTCCGCCGGCTTCCCGGCCGGCCGCGCGGCCGCCGGCAGCCCGGCCGTCAGCGCGGCCAGCTCGCCGGCCGCCCGCTCGATCCGCCCGTCCAGCCCCTCGGCGCCCCAGTCCTCCGAGGCGGCGTACACGCCGGTCGGGACGACGACGGCCTTGAGGTAGGCGAAGAGCGGGCGCAGGGCGTGGTCCAGGACCAGCGAGTGCCGGGCCGTGCCGCCGGTCGCGCCGATCAGGACCGGCTTCCCGGCGACGGCGTTCTCGTCGGTGACGCTCAGCGCGTCGAAGAACGACTTGAACAGCCCGCTGTACGACGCCGAGAACACCGGAGTGACGACGATCAGCCCGTCGGCCGCCGCGACCGCGTCGAAGGCGGCGGCGAGGTCCGGGCCCGGGAAACCGTTGGTGAAGGTGTGCGCGATCTCCACCGCGAGGTCGCGCAGCTCGACCACCTGGGCCTCGGCCGACGTCCGCTCGGCGGTGGCGGCGGCCAGGCGGTCGGCGAGCAGCCGGGTGGAGGACGGGACGCTCAGTCCCGCCGAGACGACGACGAGCTTCATGCCCGTACTCCTTCCTCGCGCTCCCTGCGGGCGGCGGCCAGCAGAGACGCGTGGGTCGGCGCGTCCGGCACGTCGGCCGGACGGTCCTTGGCGAACTCCTTCCGCAGCACCGGCACGACCTCCTCGCCGAGCAGGTCGAGCTGCTCCAGGACGGTCTTCAGGGGCAGCCCGGCGTGGTCCATCAGGAACAGCTGGCGCTGGTAGTCACCGGCGTAGTCGCGGAAGGCGAGCGTCTTCTCGATCACCTGCTGCGGGGAGCCCACCGTCAGCGGCGTCTGCGCGGTGAAGTCCTCCAGCGACGGCCCGTGCCCGTAGACCGGCGCGACGTCGAAGTACGGCCGGAACTCGCGGACCGCGTCCTGACTGTTCCTCCGCATGAACACCTGTCCGCCGAGACCGACGACCGCCTGCTCGGGGGTGCCGTGCCCGTAATGGGCGTAGCGGTTGCGGTACAGCTCGATCATGCGCTTGGTGTGATCGGCCGGCCAGAAGATGTTGTTGTGGAAGAAGCCGTCGCCGTAGTACGCGGCCTGCTCGGCGATCTCGGGCGAGCGGATCGAGCCGTGCCAGACGAAGGGCGCGACGCCGTCCAGCGGGCGCGGCGTGGAGGTGAAGCCCTGGAGCGGGGTGCGGAACTTCCCCTCCCAGTTCACCACGTCCTCGCGCCACAGGCGGTGCAGCAGGGCGTAGTTCTCGACGGCGAGGTTGATGCCCTCCCGGATGTCCTTGCCGAACCACGGGTACACCGGGCCGGTGTTGCCGCGGCCCATCATGAGGTCCACCCGGCCGTCGGCCAGGTGCTGGAGCATCGCGAAGTCCTCGGCGATCTTCACCGGGTCGTTCGTGGTGATCAGGGTGGTGGAGGTGGACAGGATCAGCCGCTCGGTGCGGGCCGCGACGTAGCCGAGCATCGTGGTCGGGGACGACGGCACGAAGGGCGGGTTGTGGTGCTCACCGGTCGCGAAGACGTCCAGGCCGACCTCCTCGGCCTTCAGCGCGATGGCGACCATGGCCTTGATGCGCTCACGCTCGGTCGGCGTCCGGCCCGTGGTCGGGTCCGGGGTGACGTCGCCGACGGTGAAGATGCCGAACTGCATGGTCGCTCAACCTCCGATTTGTTGACGGTTCAACTATACCCGTGCAACGGTCGCCCACCGGCCGATATTCCGCAGGCGGCGTGCGAGGCTGCCCCCATGCTGGTCCTCCGCTCCGCCGCCCTCTTCGTCGTCGCCGCCCTCTTCGAGATCGGCGGTGCCTGGCTGGTCTGGCAGGGGGTGCGGGAACAGCGCGGCTGGCTGTGGGCCGTCGGCGGCGTCCTCGCCCTCGGCGCGTACGGCTTCGTCGCCACCTTCCAGCCCGACGCCCACTTCGGCCGCATCCTCGCCGCGTACGGCGGGATCTTCGTCGCCGGCTCCATCCTGTGGGGCGTGATCGCGGACGGCTACCGCCCGGACCGCTGGGACATCACCGGGGCCCTGGTCTGCCTCGCCGGGATGGCCGTGATCATGTGGGCGCCGCGCAACGGCGGCTGACTACGCTGGCGGCGACCGTTCGTACAGTCTCTGACGCCCAGGAGCAGCCCATGGCCACCGCAGCCACCCCGTCCGCCGCCTCCCGCATCGCCGTCGTCACCGGTGCGAGCAGCGGCATCGGCGCCGCCACGGCCCGGCAGCTCGCCACCGCCGGCTACCGCGTCGTCCTCACCGCCCGCCGCAAGGACCGCATCGAGGCGCTGGCCGAGGAGATCCAGGCGGCCGGCCACAAGGCCACGGCGTACCCGCTGGACGTCACCGACCGCGCGGCCGTCGACGAGTTCGCCACCGCCTTCAAGACGGTCGGCGTCCTCGTCAACAACGCGGGCGGCGCGCTCGGCGCCGACCCCGTCGCCACCGGCGACCCGGACGACTGGCGCCGCATGTACGAGACGAACGTCCTCGGCACCCTCAACCTCACCCAGGCCCTCCTGCCCAAGCTGGAGGCGAGCGGCGACGGCGCGATCGTCGTCGTCTCCTCCACCGCCGGCTTCGCCACCTACGAGGGCGGCGCGGGCTACGTCGCCGCCAAGCACGCCGAACACGTCCTCGCCGAGACCCTCCGCCTGGAAATCGTCGGCCGCCCGGTCCGCGTCGTAGAGATCGCGCCCGGCATGGTCAAGACCGACGAGTTCGCCCTCACCCGCTTCAGCGGCGACGAGGACAAGGCGGCCAAGGTCTACGCCGGCGTCCCGGACCCCCTCACCGCCGACGACGTCGCCGACACCATCACCTGGGCGGTCACCCGCCCCGCCCACGTCAACATCGACCTCCTGGTGGTCCGCCCTCGCGCCCAGGCGTCGAACACGAAGGTGCACCGGGAGGCGTAGGAGGCGGTGCTCCTCAACCCTTCACGCACACGAACTGCTTCAACTTGGCCACGACCTGGACCAGGTCACGCTGCTGCCCCATCACCTGATCGATGTTCTTGTACGCCCCGGGGATCTCGTCCAGCACACCCGAGTCCTTGCGGCACTCCACACCGCTGGTCTGCGCTTCCAGATCCCGCACCGTGAACCGCCGCTTCGCAGCATTCCGGCTCATGCGCCGCCCCGCCCCGTGCGAGGCGGAGTTGAAGGCCTTCTCGTTACCGAGCCCCTTCACAATGTACGAGCTGGTCCCCATGGAGCCAGGGATGATCCCGTACTCGCCCGAGCCCGCCCGAATGGCGCCCTTGCGGGTTACCAGGAGGTCCATCCCTTCGTACCGCTCCTCCGCCACGTAGTTGTGGTGACAGGAGATCTCCGGCTCGAAAACCGGCTTGGCCTTCTTGAACTCCTTGCGGACCACGTCCTTCAGGAGCGCCATCATGAGGGTGCGGTTGTACTTCGCGTACTCCTGCGCCCAGAACAGGTCGTTGCGGTACGCCGCCATCTGCGGGGTGTCCGCGACGAACACCGCGAGGTCGCGGTCGACCAGGCCCTGATTGTGCGGGAGCTTCTGCGCCACGCCGATGTGGTACTCGGCCAGTTCCTTGCCGATGTTCCGGGACCCGGAGTGCAGCGTGATCCACACAGCCCCCTCATCATCGAGCAGCAGTTCGAGGTAGTGGTTGCCCCCGCCCAGCGTCCCCATCTGCTTCCCGGCCCGCTCGTGACGGAACTTGACCGCTTCCGCCACCCCGTCGAACCGCCCCCAGAAGTCGTCCCATCCACCCGTCGCCAGCCCGTGGAAGCGCCCCGGATCGACGGGACTGTCATGCATCCCCCGCCCCACCGGAATCGCCTGCTCGATCTTCGAGCGCAGCCGCGACAGGTCACCGGGCAGGTCGTTCGCCGTCAGGGACGTCTTCACCGCCGACATCCCGCAGCCGATGTCCACGCCCACCGCCGCCGGGCACACCGCGCCCCGCATGGCGATCACGGACCCGACCGTCGCGCCCTTGCCGTAGTGCACGTCCGGCATGACCGCGAGGCCCTTGATCCACGGCAGGGTCGCGACGTTGCGTAGCTGCTGGAGCGCACCCTCCTCGACCGTCGCCGGGTCGGTCCACATCCGGATCGGCACCTTCGCGCCCGGCATCTCCACGTACGACATATCGCCCTCATTCCCCCGGAAAACCAACAGAAGCCTCAAAGCGCAAAACCGGCGCCAAGGGCAGCCAAAGGGGCGGCTGACCGGCGTTCACGGCGGCGCGTGCGATACACATTGTCTTCAGGGGACGCCCCCGCGCGGCAAGCGAATAACCAGCGGGGACACTGAAGTACCAGTGCCTGGCGTACCGACCACAGCCACCCGGCGAGAGGAGCCGCACCGTGCAGCGGAAGGCCTACGTACCCGGCGCCGCCGCCTGTCTGGCGGTGTTGCTGGCCGGCTGCACCGGCGCCTCGGGTGACGGCGCCACGTCGGACGACTCCAACCCGGGCCGGCCCGGCGTGACGACCGAGGCGGCCGAGCCCGGCAAGTACCGCACCCTCCCGGAGCCGTGCGGCGCGGTCGGCGAGAAGGCGCTCGACTCGCTGCTGCCCGGGATCGAGGAGATCGCGGACGAGCGGCAGCGCGAGAAGGCGTACGCGGGTGAGCCGACGCTCGCCTACGACACGGACCGCAAGGTCGGCTGCCGCTGGAAGGTGGAGTCGGCGGACGCCACCAACCACCTCTTCGTGAACTTCGAGCGGGTCGTGTCGTACGACAACACCGTGAGCGACGACAGCGAGGCCGAACAGCTCTTCGCGGAGCAGGTGGAGGGGGCCGACCTCCCCGAACCGGTGGTCTCGGACTCCGAGTCCGCCCCGGACTCCGCGTCCCCGTCCGGGGCCCCCTCATCCGGCGCCCCGTCGTCCGGGGGACCGAGCTCCGGCCCGAGCGGCGCGTCCTCCGCGCCCTCGTCGAGCGCCTCCGCCGACGCCACGCCCACCGGACTCCAGCCCCGGCTCCTGGACGACCTGGGGGACGAGGCCTTCGTGGACGACGAGCTGAGCAGCTCGGGTTCCACGGCGAAGCGGCGCACGGTGACTGTGGCGTTCCGCACGTCGAACGTCATGGTGACCGTCGAGTACGCGGAGCAGTCGGCGACCCTCGGAGCCGTGCCGGACAGTGAGGAAATGCAGGACAAGGCGCGGAAACTGGCTTCCCAGCTGGCCGATTCGCTGGGTGGTTGAGTCCGCTCCGGGCGCCCCGGCGGCCGTGTGTGGAGCACCTGAAGAGGAGCCACACGGTTTCCCCACCGCGTACGGTGACCCCTCGGACCCGTTCCGAACGCAGGAACCACGAGTGCCATGAGTGAAGGAACCATGCAGCGACGAGCCCAGCGTGACCAGCAGGATCCGCGTGCGAAGCGACTCACCCGCGCCCTTGTCTGCGCGGCCGCCGTCCCCGTGATGCTGGTGGCAGCCGGCTGTTCCTCGGACTCCGGCTCCGACGACGGGAAGGACAAGGCGGCGGAGAAGACGGCCGCCTCCAAGTCCGCGAAGCCGTCCCCGACGGTGCGGGCGGCGGCGTACGGGAAGCTTCCGGAGCCGTGTTCCGTGCTGGCCGAGAAGACGCTGGAAGACCTGGTGCCCGAGGCGGACAAGGGCAAGGAGGGCGCTTCGAACGACACGGCGACGCGCGGCGGTTGCTCCTGGGACAGCCTCGACGACAACGGTGTGAAGGGCTCCCAGTTCCGCTGGCTGAGCGTGTCGATGCTGCGCTTCGAGTCGGATCAGTCGCGCGGCCCGGGCGACAAGCTGGCGCGTGACTACTACACGAAGCAGGTGCAGGACGCCCAGGGCACCGAGAACGCCAAGAGCGTCAAGACGGCACCGGTGAACGGCACGGGCGACGAGGCCTCCGTCGTCAGCTACGAGCTGAAGAAGAAGGAGGGCACCTTCAAGCAGCAGACGGTCGTGGCGCGCGTCGAGAACGTCGTCGTCACGGTCGACTACAACGGTGCGGGCCTGGCCGGTGACAAGACGCCGGACGCCGCCGACCTGGCGAAGGACGCGCAGAAGGCGGCCAAGGAGGCGGTGGCCTCGGTGACGAAGGCCAACGGCAGCACGTCGAGCAGCTCGCCGTCGCCGTCCAAGTCGTCCAAGTCGTCGACGTCGTCGTCGCCGAAGACGGACTGACGGGCCGTATCACCCCACCGGCCACCCGACCCCCGCACACATGTGCCACTCTGTTGCGCGCAACAACTGGCACTGGGAGGGGAGTACGGGTGGCCGCGCCACTACAGCTGACCCGGACGCATCGCGTTCTCATCGGCATCGTCGTCTTCGGTGCCGTCGTCATCGCGGCGATCGGTTTCGCGGGTTCGTACGCGGCGGTGCGGGAGCTGGCCCTGAAGAAGGGCTTCGGCGACTTCAGTTACGTCTTCCCGATCGGCATCGACGCGGGCATCTGCGTGCTGCTGGCGCTGGACCTGCTGCTGACCTGGATCCGCATCCCCTTCCCGCTGCTGCGGCAGACGGCGTGGCTGCTGACGGCGGCGACGATCGCGTTCAACGGCGCGGCGGCCTGGCCCGACCCGCTGGGCGTGGGCATGCACGGCGTGATCCCGGTGCTGTTCGTGGTGTCCGTCGAGGCCGCCCGGCACGCGATCGGGCGGATCGCGGACATCACCGCCGACAAGCACATGGAGGGCGTCCGCCTCACCCGCTGGCTCCTCTCGCCGGGTCCGACCTTCCTGTTGTGGCGGCGCATGAAGCTGTGGGAGCTGCGCTCCTACGAGCAGGTGATCAAGCTGGAGCAGGAGCGGCTGGTGTACCAGGCGCGGCTGCGTTCGCGGTTCGGCCGGAACTGGCGCCGCAAGGCGCCGGTGGAGTCGCTGATGCCGCTGCGCCTGGCCCGGTACGGCGTGCCGCTGGCGCAGACGGCCCCGGCGGGCCTGGCGGCGGCGGGAATCGAGCCGGCGCTGCTGCCGCCGGCGCCCAGGGAGCAGGGCGGGGAGCCGCAGGCCGTCGCGCCCTCGGCGGAGCAGCGTCCGGAGCTGGTCAAGGCCCCGGCGGCGAAGACGCCGCCCGCCCGGGAGGTGCCGGAGGCGGAGGGCGAGCCCGACGAGCAGAGCCCCTGGTTCAACACCCGCCAGGTCGAGTACCAGGGCGGCTACGACCCCGCCTACGACCCCGCGGAGCACTACGCCGAGTGGTACGAGGAGCAGCGGCGGGCCGACCAGTACCGGGACCAGTACGAGGAGGAGCCTCCGCTTCAGGAGCCCTCGCCGGAGGAGACCGGCAGCTTCCCGATACCGGTGGTTCCGGGCCGTACCCGCGAGCTGGGTGAGGGCGGCGGTACTCCGGCCGCGTCCGATCCCTCGTCGCAGGGTCCGGACGAGGACGCCTACTACCAGGTCTTCAAGCAGTCGATCAACGGCAGCTATCCGACGCCGCGGGAGTTCGGCGACAACGTGGAGGCGACGTTCGGCACGCAGCTTCCCGACCACGAGACGAAGCGCATGGTCACCCACTTCACCGACCGCCACAGCGCGGAGCTGGAGGAGGACCACATCGCGTAGGCGGCGCATGCGGCGCATGCGGCGCACCGACGACGGAGGACGCGCGCGTCGCGGTCGCCTCCTACCTGTCCCGGTCCGGTGCGGGCCTGCGGCGTGAGGTGTCCGCCGCGCTGGACGGTGGGGACGACGCGGTGCCCGACTGCTCACCTTCGGCCAGTCCGAGTGGATCGGGGCCCACGCTGGAGGGCGTGGCCTCGCCCGTCGCCAAGCGGGCCACCCAGCACGGCGGCGACGTCATCTCCCCCGTCACCGGTACGCCGAGTTCCCTTTTCGGGTGATCACACAACGGCCAGGGGGTCACACTGTGAGCGCCGACCACTGATCCGACCGGAGTGGCGGCGGACCGAAGCCGACGGTCCGCCCCGACCCCGGACAGAAGGAATCTCATGCTCACTTCCGTACCCGTCGGATGGCTGTGGCTGCTGGCCGCGGCGTCCACCGCCCTGTCCAGCTGCCTGCTGGGGAGCTGGATACCGCTGCGGAAGTTCCGCATCGCCTATCCGCTGATCATGGTCACCTGCGGCGGGCTCCTGATCGTCGTCTGTGAGCTGAACGGCTTCGGTCTGTCCGAGGCGCTGGTGATGTACTCCTGCGCCCACATCGGCCTGACGCTGGGCATGCTGCCCCAGCGGAAGCTGTTCAAGGAGGTGCTGGAGCGGTGGCGCAGGGGCGAGCCAACGGACCACATCAAGGTCCCGCGCGGGCACCTCGCCTTCCTCGTCGTCACCGTGGTCGCCGTCTCACTGGCCGGCTTCGCGCTGACCCGCTGAGTTCCGGTGCCCGCCCCGCGACGGGCACCGGAACCCCCTACTCCCCGAGCAGGGACCGCACCCGCTCCTGCCCCACCGCCAGCAGCAGCGTGGGCAGGCGCGGGCCGGTGTCGCGGCCGACGAGCAGGTGGTAGAGCAGCGCGAAGAACGACCGCTGGGCGGTCTTGATCTCCGGCGGCAGCTCCTTGGGCGTGGCGTCGGCGGAGAAGCCGGCCTGGACCTTGGGCACGCCGTAGACGAGGTGGGTGAGCCCGTCCAGGGACCAGTGGTCGGCGAGTCCGTCGAGCAGCAGCCGCAGCGAGGCCCGGCCCTGCTCGTCCAGCGACTTGAGCAGCTCGGCGTCGGGCTCGTCGCGGACGATGGTGCGCTGGTCGGCGGGGACGTGGGTGTTGATCCACGCCTCGGCCTTGTCGTACCGGGGACGGGCCTCGGCCAGCGCGCCCAGCGGGTCGGCCGGGTCGAGTTCGCTGAGGATGCGCAGTGCCTGGTCCTCGTGGCCGGCGGTGATGTCGGCGACCGAGGCGAGGGTGCGGTACGGCAGCGGCCTGGGCGTGCGCGGCAGCTCACCGGCGGCCGTGCGGACGGCGCGGGAGTGGGCGGCGGCGTCGGCGGGCAGGGCCGATCCGTCGGCGACCTTGGCGTCGAGGCGGTCCCACTCGTCGTAGAGCCGCTGGATCTCCTGGTCGAAGGCGATCTTGAAGGACTGGTTGGGGCGGCGGCGGGCGTACAGCCAGCGCAACAGCTGCGGCTCCATGATCTGCAGCGCGTCGGCCGGGGTGGGCACCCCGCCCTTGGAGGAGGACATCTTCGCCATGCCGCTGATGCCGACGAAGGCGTACATCGGGCCGATGGGCTGCTCGCCGCCGAAGATCCCGACGATCTGCCCGCCGACCTGGAAGGAGGAGCCGGGCGAGGAGTGGTCGACGCCGCTGGGCTCGAAGACCACGCCCTCGTAGGCCCAGCGCATCGGCCAGTCGACCTTCCAGACCAGCTTGCCGCGGTTGAACTCGCTCAGCCGGACCGTCTCCGAGAAGCCGCACGCGGTGCAGGCGTACGTCAGCTCGGTCGAGCCGTCGTCGTAGGCGGTGACCGTCGTCAGGTCCTTCTCGCAGTTGCCGCAGTACGGCTTGTACGGGAAGTACCCGGCGGAGCCGGAGCTGCCGTCGTCCTCGGCGGCGGCGCCGGAGCCCTCGGCGGCCTCCAGCTCGGCGTCGTCGACCGGCTTCTGCGACTTCTTCGCCGGTGCCTTCTTGGTGCGGTACTGGGCGAGGATCGCGTCGATGTCCTGCCGGTGCTTCATGGCGTGCAGGATCTGCTCACGGTAGACGCCGGTGGTGTACTGCTCGGTCTGGCTGATCCCGTCGAACTCGACGCCCATCTCGGCGAGCGAGTCGACCATGGCGGCCTTGAAGTGCTCGGCCCAGTTCGGGTACGGGGAGCCCTCGGGGGCGGGGACGGAGGTCAGCGGCTTGCCGATGTGCTCGGCCCACGTCTCGTCGACGCCCGCGATGCCGGCCGGGACCTTGCGGTAGCGGTCGTAGTCGTCCCACGAGATCAGGTGCCGGACCTCGTGGCCCCGGCGGCGCACCTCGTCGGCGACCAGGTGCGGGGTCATCACCTCGCGCAGGTTGCCCAGGTGGATGGGGCCGGAGGGGGAGAGCCCGGAGGCGACGACGACCGGTTTGCCCGGGGCACGGCGCTCCGACTCGGCGATGACCTCGTCCGCGAAACGGGAGACCCAGTCGGTGGTCTCTGTGCTCTGAGCCACGATCGGCACGTCCTTCTTTCTGACTCGGGCAGCCGGTACGGTCGCACGGCTGACCGCTCCATTCTCCCAGCCCGGCCCACATCCGCGAAAACCGCTTTTCACCGCGTGGGATACTCGGTTTCCGTAGTACTCCAGGAACCCGAGCAGAACGGCAGCCACTCCATGGCCTCGGTCACGTCCCTCAGCGACTCCGTCCAGCAGCACCTCGCGTCCGCCCTCACGGCCACCCGGCCCGAGGCCGCCGGCGTCGACCCGCTGCTGCGACGCAGCGACCGGGCGGACTACCAGGCCAACGGCATCCTCGCCCTGGCCAAGAAGGCGAAGGCCAACCCGCGGGAGCTGGCGACCGAGGTCGTCGCCCACATCACCACCGGCGACGAGCTGATCAAGGACGTCGAGGTCTCGGGCCCCGGCTTCCTCAACATCACCGTCGCCGACCGGGCGATCACCGGGAACCTGGCCGCGCGGTACGCGGACGGCGAGCGCCTGGGCGTGCCGCCGAAGGAGGACGCGGGCGTCACGGTCGTCGACTACGCCCAGCCGAACGTGGCGAAGGAGATGCACGTCGGCCACCTGCGGTCGGCGGTCATCGGCGACGCCCTGCGCTCCATGCTCGACTTCACCGGCGAGCGGACGATCGGCCGGCACCACATCGGCGACTGGGGCACCCAGTTCGGCATGCTCATCCAGTACCTGTTCGAGCACCCCGGCGAGCTGGCCCCGGCCGAGGAGGTCGACGGCGAGCAGGCCATGTCGAACCTGAACCGGGTGTACAAGGCGTCGCGCGCGGTCTTCGACTCGGACGAGGAGTTCAAGGAGCGGGCCCGTAAGCGGGTCGTCGCCCTCCAGTCCGGCGACAAGGAGACCCTCGAGCTGTGGCAGCAGTTCGTGGACGAGTCGAAGGTGTACTTCTACTCCGTCTTCGAGAAGCTCGACATGGAGATCCGCGACGAGGAGATCGTCGGCGAGTCCGCGTACAACGAGGGCATGCCCGAGACCGCTCGCATCCTGGAGGAGACGGGCGTCGCGGTGCGCTCCGAGGGCGCGCTCGTGGTGTTCTTCGACGACATCCGCGGCAAGGACGACCAGCCGGTGCCGCTGATCGTGCAGAAGGCCGACGGCGGCTTCGGCTACGCGGCCTCCGACCTGACCGCGATCCGCAACCGGGTCACCGACCTGCACGCGACCACGTTGCTGTACGTCGTCGACGTGCGCCAGTCGCTGCACTTCAAGATGGTCTTCGAGACGGCCCGCCGGGCGGGCTGGCTGAACGACGACGTCACCGCGCACAACATGGGCTACGGCACGGTGCTCGGCGCGGACGGCAAGCCGTTCAAGACGCGTGCCGGCGAGACCGTGCGGCTGGAGGACCTGCTGGACGAGGCGGTGCAGCGGGCCGCCGAGGTCGTGCGGGAGAAGGCGCGGGACCTCACCGAGGCCGAGATCCAGGAGCGGGCCGCGCAGGTCGGCATCGGGGCCGTGAAGTACGCGGACCTGTCGACGTCGCCGAACCGCGACTACAAGTTCGACCTGGACCAGATGGTCTCGCTCAACGGCGACACCAGCGTGTACCTCCAGTACGCCTACGCCCGTATCCAGTCGATCCTCCGCAAGGCCGGAGAGGTCCGCCCCGCCGCCCACCCGGAGCTGGAGCTGCACGAGGCGGAGCGGGCGCTGGGCCTGCACCTGGACGCGTTCGGGAACACGGTCTTCGAGGCGGCCGCGGAGTACGCCCCGCACAAGCTGACCGCGTACCTGTACCAGCTGGCGTCGCTGTACACGTCGTTCTACGACAAGTGCCCGGTGCTGAAGGCCGAGACGCCCCAGCAGGTGGAGAACCGGCTCTTCCTGTGCGACCTCACGGCCCGCACCCTGCACCGGGGCATGGCCCTGCTGGGGATCAGGACGCCCGAGCGGCTCTGAGGCCCGAAGACGCACACGCGGCCCGTCCTCTCCCCCGTGGGAGGACGGGCCGCGGCGTCTTGGCGGCCTCAGCCAGGACTCAGCACGCGCACATGTGGTCCCGGAAAGCGGCCTTGGTGCGCGGTCCGGCGATCCCGTCGACCACGAGGCGATAGCCCCCGCGGTCGTTCAGGTAGCGCTGCAGCGCCCTGATGGTGTCGGGGCCGAGGATGCCGTCCTCTGCCCCGGCCCTGAAGCCCCGGTGGTTGAGGTAGCCCTGCGACGCCCTCCAGCTCTGGGTGCCGAGCAGCCCGTCAACCTTGCCGGGGTTGAAGCCGTACTTGAGCATCAGGCGCTGCCATTCCCTGGCCTGCGCCCTGCTCAGCCCCAGGTTGTTCACCGCGAGCGGTGTGACGGCCCCGGCGCTCGCCGCGTGCTGCCGCACCGGTTCGGGCGCCGCCGTGGCGGTGCCGGCAGCGGCCAGACCGCCGACGGCGATTCCGATCGCGGTGGTCACGCTCACGAGCGCCCTGGTCGAACCTCGCATGTGTTTCCCCTCCCCTGCATTCGCGGTGCTGTCGGCAACGAGCATGCGAGACACCCGGCGGGAGCCTCCACAGGTGCCGCCGAAGTGACGCCGACACGGGACGTCCCACCCTCTGACCTGCGGAGACGCCGACCAAGAAGTCGGTGTCCCGGGACGGCCTCGGCGGGCGGTGGCCGATATGCACGGGTGCGGGAACCGCTTGCGGGTGTAGGGCGTGGTCGCTGAGGCAGAATGAGACGGGGGAACGGGGACCGGACCGGCGAGCCCGAACGCGAGTGGGGGAACATGTCGCGTTGGAAAGAGCTGCCCGCGGAACTGCATCCGCACGTCCGCCAGTTGGTGGTGCGATTACGCGGGCTGAAGGACCACGGCGGACTGACCGTGCGGCAACTGGCCGCGAAGACCGGGTACAGCGCGAAGTCCTGGGAGCGGTACCTGAACGGCAGGTCCCTGCCGCCCCGCGAGGCCGTCGAGTCGATGGCCCGGATCGCCGGTGAGGATCCGGCCCGGACACTGGCACTGCACGAGGTGGCCTCGGAGCACTGGGGGAGGACGAGGGGGACCGCGCCCGCCGAGCCCGGGACCGCGGAACCGGAGGCCTCCGAGGACGAGCGGCGCCGGGGACGGCCGCGGCGCGTCGCGGTCGTGGCCGGGGCGGCGGCCCTGGTGCTGGCCGTGTCCGCGGCCGTCCTGCTGGCCGTGCGCCTCACCGACCGCTCCGGCGGCCCGGAGCGCGGCGGCAGCGCAGCGGCGGCCACCGCCGCCACGTCCACCCGGTCGGCGTCCCGCTCCCCCACGGCGTACACCTGCCGCGTGGAGCGGACCGACGGACGCTGGTACGCGGGCAACAGCCGCAGCGAGGACGCCATCGTGGCGTACGGCGAGGCCGGGCCGGAGGTGGCGGAGGTGCAGTGTCTGCTGGAACGGGCGGGACTCTCGCCGGGTGAGATCGACGGGATCTTCGGGCCGTTGACGCAGCGCGCGGTCAAGCGCGTCCAGAAGCGGGGCGGACTGGTCGTGGACGGCATAGTCGGCCCGCACACCTGGAAGGCCCTGCGCGGGACCCCGCCGTGACGCCGGCGCACACCAGGCTGGTCACGGCACTGCGGGAGCTGCGGACGCGTACGGGGTTGAGCCTGGCGGCGCTGGCGGAGCGCACGGCGTACAGCAAGTCGTCGTGGGAGCGCTACCTCAACGGCAAGACGCTGCCGCCGCGTCAGGCGGTGCGTGACCTGTGCCGGCTCGCCCGGGAACCGGAGGGACGGGTGCTGGCACTGTGGGAGATCGCGGAGTCGGCGTGGAGCGGGCGCGCGGCGCCACCGGCCCCCGCACCTGCCGAGCCAGATCCGCAGCCGCAGCCCCCACCGCCGACGACGACGCAACCGGGGGCCAGGGGAAGGCTCCTGGCCGTGCTCGTCGCCGTCTGCGCCGTGACCGTGGTCGGCGTCGCCTCGGCACTCCTCCTGCTCCCCGACCGGGAGCGAGCAGCCCCCCGGGCGTCCGCCGCCACGGCCCCCGGACCTCGTTGCCACGGCACCACCTGCGAGGGCCAGGACCCGATGCACATGCTCTGCGGCGGCGGCCCCGACACCCTCTCCACCCACCGCACCGCCACCGGGGCCCGGCTGGAGCTGCGCTACAGCGAGAAGTGCGGCGCCGGCTGGGCCCGCATGTGGGGGACGCGCGTCGGCGACCGGCTGGAGGTGACGGCCGGTGGTCCGACCCGCCGGGCCGAGATCGCGGACGCGGTGGACGCGGAGTCGTACGTCTACACCGTCATGACCGAGGTGCGTCCCGGAGCCGTCCTGCGGGCCTGCTTCCGGCCCGCGGCCGCCGACGCCGACGGCGGGCGGGAGTGTGTCGAGGCGCGCGTGGGCGGGGCCACGGCCACCGCCCGGCCGCCGTCACGTCGGTAGCGTCAGCCCTTCCGGCACGTCGAGGCCCAGTTCGCGGGTGAGGACCCGGCGGACGTCCGCCTCGTCCGCCAGTTTCCGCTCGGTGACCGTGCCGTCGTCGCGGGTCTCGGTGACACGGTCGCCGTCGAGCAGCAGGTGCCCGGCCGGGGTCAGGCGCTGGGCGAAGGGGCGCCGGGAGAACGGGGAGCGCGGGTTGGTGGCGACGTGCCAGTTGATCATCTCGAAGTCGGACGGTTCGAACGGCTCCACGGTGAAGGCGTACTGGCTCACCCAGCCGTCCGGGCCGTGCGCCTGAAGCACCCACATCTCCAGCGGCCCCCGATGCGGCGCGTGCACCAGCCGGTGCCGGCGCCCGGCGCCGTGGAACTCGGCGTCCGCCAGCAGCGGCACCGGCTCCAGCAGGGAGCCGATGGCGCCGAAGCCGACGTCGGCCAGGTACGGCCGGGGGTCGCCGGGCACCTCGACCAGGAGGGCCATGTGGGTGCGCGGCCGGTCCTCGAACCGCTCGGCGCCGATGACGACCCGCGCGGCCAGCCGCGTCAGCCGGAACCCGAGCACCTCCAGGGCCGCCGCGAACAGGGTGTTGTGCTCGTAGCAGTAGCCGCCGCGCCGGCGGCCGTGGACCAGCTTGGCCGTGAGGTCGGCGAGGTCCAGGGAAGGGGCGGTGCCGCCGAGGGCGTCGAGGTTCTCGAACCCGATGGCCCGAACGTGGGCGAGGTGGACGCCGCGGAGCGTCTCGGCGTCCGCCCGCCGCGGCCCGTCCCAGCCGATCCGGCCGAAGTACGCGTCGAGGTCGAGGGGCGGCGTCGTCCGTGCGGTCTCAGACATGGCTTCACCGTACGTGCGGACGCGCCGCCCGTCCTCGGCTCTTCGGCCTGGTCCGGAGGGCCTACGACTCGTCCGACGCCGCCCGCAGCCCCTCCCCCAGTCTCCGCAGCCCCTCCGCGATCTCGTCCGGCGTCTGTGTGACGAAGCACAGCCGCAAGGTGGCGCGGTCGGGCTCGCCGGCGTGGAACGGGGCGCCGGGGACGTACGCCACGTCGTGCCGGACCACCTCGGGGAGCAGGGCCGTGGTGTCGTACCGCTCCGGCAGCCGCGCCCACACGAACATGCCGCCCTCGGGTCGGGTCCACTCCGACCCCGCCGGGAGCGCGTCCGCGAGACCGGCGAGCATGGCGTCCCGGCGGACGCCGTAGGCGGCGGCGACGCGCGCCACGTGGGCGTCCAGGTCGCGGTCGGCCAGGTAACGGGCGGCGGTGAGCTGGTTGACGGTCGGGGTGTGCAGGTCGACGGCCTGCTTGGCGACCGCGCAGGCCCGGCGCAGTCCGGCGGGCGCCCGCAGCCAGCCGAGGCGCAGGCCGGGCGCCATGACCTTGGAGAAGGAGCCCAGCAGCACGGTGCGGTCGCGGGCTCCGTCGTAGGAGGCGATCCACGGCACCCGTTCGCCCTCGAAGCGCAGTTCCCCGTACGGGTCGTCCTCGACGATCCACACCCCGCGCCGCGCGGCGGTCCGTGCGACGGCGGCCCGGCGGTCGGCGGGCAGGGTGCGGCCGGTGGGGTTGGAGAAGGTGGGCACGGTGTAGAGCAGCTTGGGCCGCTCGCGCACGACCAGTTCCTCCAGGGCGGCCGGGTCCATGCCGTGCTCGTCGCCCGGCACGGCGACGACCCGGGCGCCCGCGAAGCCGAAGACCTGGAGGGCGGCCAGGTAGCAGGGGTCCTCGACGAGGACGGTGTCGCCGGGTTCGAGCAGGGCGGTGGCGAGCAGGGACAGGGCCTGCTGCGAGCCGGTGGTGACGAGGAGGTCGTCGGCGTCGGTGGCCAGTCCGCGCGCGGTGGTGCGGGCGGCGAGGGCGGCGCGCAGGGCGGGCTCGCCCTCGGTGGCGGAGTACTGGAGTGCCCGCGCGGGCGTCTCGGTGAGAACGGCCCGGTAGGCGGCGGCGATGCCGTCCGCGTCGAACAGCTCCGGAGCGGGCAGCCCGCCCGCGAAGTTGATCACCTCGGGGCGGACGGTGACGGCGAGGATGTCCCGTACCGGCGAACCGCCGGTCGACCGGGCCCGCGCGGCGAGCGGCGGAAGGGGGGCGGCGGGGACGGGCACGTTCTCGGGGACTGTCTCGGTCACGGTCATGCCCGCACCCTAGAGAAGTACGTGGCGTCTACAAGCGACTTTCCGCGATCCGGACGCCGCCCGGCGCTCAGCCCTTCGTGCCCACCCCTCCGTACACGTTGATGTCGGCGTCCGTGACGTCGTTGATGTCCTTGTACCGGACCTTCTCGATGGCCTCCAGGCTCGCCAGGTAGGACTCCTCCGGCTGCTCGGGCACGGGGGCCGCGTGGTCCGGGCGCCAGTGGTGCACCGGGACGACGGTGCCCGGCTCGGCGAGGTCCAGCCCGGCCTCGGCGAAGAAGCGCTCGACGTCCTTGCGGGAGCGCAGCACGAAGGTGAACCCCCGCTCGGTGTAGGTCCGCTGGACGGCGCGGATGTTCTCCGGGTTGAGGTCCTCGGTGAGGTGGCTGAGGACGAGGCGGCTGCCGGCGGGCAGCGCGTCCATCAGCTCGCGGACGATCGGGTACGCCTCCTCGTCCTCGACGAAGTGCAGGACGGCGACCAGGCAGAGCGCGACGGGACGGCTGAAGTCCAGGGTCCGGGCTGCCTGTTCGAGGATGCGCGCCGGACTCTTCAGGTCGGCGTCGATGTAGTCCGTGCGCCCCTCGGGGCCGCTGGTGAGCAGGGCGCGGGCGTGGGCGAGGACGACCGGGTCGTTGTCGACGTAGACCACCCGGGACTCGGGGGCGATGCGCTGGGCGATCTGGTGCACGTTCTCCGCGGTCGGCAGGCCGGTGCCGACGTCGAGGAACTGGCGGATGCCGTCCTCCTCGGCCAGCGCGGTGACGGCGCGGCGCAGGAAGTCCCGGTTGTGCCGTACGTCGAGGTAGCCGCGCGGGTTGGCGGCGAGCCCGGCGGCGGCCGCGTCGCGGTCGGCGGGGTAGTGGTCCTTGCCGCCGAGGAAGACGTCGTAGACGCGGGCCGGGTGCGCCTTGCTGCTGTCGATCCTCCTTCTCAGTTCCGCGGGGTCCTGGCTGAGGGCGTCACCGGGCATGGGCGTCTCCTGACGGGGGAACCGTTGTGTGGTCAACAACCTAACGCCCCGGCCCAGTTGGCCGCGCCCGGTCCCCCGTTCGCTCCGGTTCAGTCGTCCTCGACCAGCTCCCAGTGGTCGCTGCCCAGCGGGTAGGCGTAGTAGGAGCCGTCCTTGGAGGCGCTGGTGCGGAACGGCTTGCCGTGGTCGTCGACGCGCAGGATGCCCTCCCGGCCGCCGCTCGACCACTCCAGCTCCAGGTACCAGCTGACGTCGTGGCCGCTGGTGTGCGCGTTGACGTGGAAGACCTCGGGGTCGGACTCGCTGACGGAGTACGGGAAGTCCCGCTGGCCCCCGATCGGCATCGCCAGGGGATCGCCCATGTCCAGCGCGACGTCGAAGGCCTTCACGCTCACCTCGCCGCCGCAGCCGTTGCCCATCACGTACTGGTTCCAGTCCAGCGGCGCCTCGCTGCGCACCACGCGTACGTGCAGGGCCTCCAGGACGACGGTCTCCGGGCCGGTGCCCTGCACGGTGAGGACGGCGGTCTGCCGGTTCGCGGAGACCGCGCCGTAGGCGGTGGCCCAGCCGACCGCGTCCTGCTGGGCGGGCGGCTTCAGCACGTTCTTCGGGCTGCGGTCGACGAGGAAGGCGTGGTCGCAGGGGGAGTCCCAGTGGTACGGGGTGGTCGAGACGGTGAGCATCGGGCCGTCGGCGGGCGGGCGGCGGCTCGGGGACGCGGCGGGACCGGCGCCCGTCGCGGACGCCGAGGGGGTCGCGGACCCGGACGTGGACGGGGACATTGACGTTGACGCGGAGGCGCTGCCGCCGGGGGCCGGAGGCGGGGTCGCGCTCCCGGACGCCGACAGGGAGTGCGGCACCGTACCGGCGGCCCCGGCGGGACCGCGCCGCCCGTCGTCGCCCGAGCCCGACACGAGGTTCGCCACGAGCGCGACGGCGACACTGACGGCGACGACGCCGGAGGCGGCGTAGAGGGCGGCGCGGGGGACACGGCGGCGGGGGGCGGGCGGCGCGGGCTCCGGCTGCGGGGGCCGGGGCGGGGCGGGTTCGGACGGCGCCGGTTCCGGGGGCTCGGGCGGTGCGTCCTCGACGGCGGCCGGGAGGCTCGGCTGCTCGGAGCCGCCGGTCCGCTCCTCGCCCTCGCTCCCGCTCTCACTCTCGCCCTTCTTCACACCCCGTAAAGCGTCCGCGCGGATCCAGCGGCGGTGGAGCTCCAGCAGTTCCTCGGGGGTGGCCCGGCACACGCGGGCGAGGCGTTCGACGGGAGCGAACTCGACGGGCACGACCTCCCCGCTGACGTACCGGTGGAGGGTCGACGCACTCATGTGCAGCCGCTTGCCCAGCGCCCCGTAGCTCAGCCCGGACCGCTCCTTGAGTTCCCTCAGCAGTCCCGCGAAGTCGTCCCCCGCCACCGTTTCTCCCTCTCCCGCATCCCCGTACCGCATCCCAGCGGGAGGTCATCCCCGCAGGTCAGAGCCGTTCTCGGCATTCCAGTGTCCCGCATGCCCCGGCAGCTGTGGCGACCGGGACGGCCCCGGCCCCAAGCTGTGGACATCCAAGCAGCCGCTCCCGGCGAACGGTCGAGCGGCTCACCTCAACTCCACCCGAAGGGGTCCACTCATGTCCACACGCACCGCCCGTCGCACCCGCCTGTTCGCCGCCACCACGGCCGCGCTGGCCGCACTCGCCCTGACGGCCTGCGAGAGCGGCGACACCTCCGACACGGGCGCCTCGGCCCCGTCCTCCGCCCCGGCCGGCGCGCAGGGCGAGCGGCCCGGCGGAGGGGACGAGTCGGGCAGCGGCACCGAGGTGAACGGCTCGAAGGGAACGAACGGCTCCGCCGGCACGAACGGCTCCTCGGGCGCGGACGACTCCTCCGACGAGCCGACCGAGGGTTCCACCGCCGGAGGGAGCGACGCCTCCGACGCCGACTCCGACCTGCCCGGCAAGTGCTCCGCCGCCGACGTGAAGATCACCGCGACGAAGGTGACCCGCCCCATCAACCACCTGCTGCTGACCGCCACCAACACCGGCTCGAAGACGTGCGTGCTGCCGCCGTACCCGGCGGCCCGCTTCGGCGAGGCCCAGGCGGTGCCGCCGGTCGCGGAGGCGACCAAGCCGCAGTCCCTGACCGGGGTCGAGCCCGGCAAGTCCGGCTACGCGGGCGTGGTGCTGTCGGCCGGCGACGGCAGCGGCGAGAACGGCTACGAGACGGACACCCTCACCGTCCCCTTCGAGGACGGCTCCATCGCCACCGTCGCCCTGCCCGCCGGCGGCGTGTACGTCGACAGCGCGCTGACGGTCACCTACTGGCAGACCGACATGGACGCCGCCCTCGGCCACTGAAGGGGTGCCCGCCCTCCCTGCGCGGAGCACCGGGCGAGGTCGCCGCTCAGCGGAGGGTGCGAGCGACCTCGGTGGCCCAGTAGGTCAGGATGTTGCGCGCACCGGCCCGCTTGATGCCGGTGAGGGCCTCCAGGACGGCGCGGTCGCGGTCGATCCAGCCCTTCTCGGCGGCGGCCTCGATCATCGAGTACTCGCCGGAGATCTGGTAGGCGGCGACGGGCACGTCCGTGGCCTCGGCGACCTTGGCGAGGATGTCGAGGTAGGGGCCGGCCGGCTTGACCATCACCATGTCGGCGCCCTCCTCGAGGTCGAGGGCCAGCTCCCGCAGGGACTCGCGCGCGTTGGCGGCGTCCTGCTGGTAGGTCTTCCGGTCGCCCTTCAGCGAGGAGCCGACGGCCTCCCGGAAGGGGCCGTAGAAGGCGGAGGCGTACTTGGCGGTGTACGCGAGGATCGCGACGTCCTCCCGCCCGATCTGGTCGAGGGCGTCTCGGACGACCCCGATCTGCCCGTCCATCATCCCGCTGGGCCCGACCACGTGGGCGCCCGCGTCAGCCTGGACCTGCGCCATCTCGGCGTACCGCTCCAGGGTGGCGTCGTTGTCCACCCGTCCCTCGGCGTCGAGCACCCCACAGTGCCCGTGGTCCGTGAACTCGTCGAGACACAGGTCGGACATGACGAGCAGCTCGTCCCCGACCTCGGCCCGCACGTCCCGCAGCGCGACCTGCAGAATCCCGTCGGGGTCGGTGCCCGCCGTCCCGGCGGCGTCCTTCTTCCCCTCCTCCGGCACGCCGAAGAGCATGATCCCGGAGACCCCGGCCTCGACCGCCTCCGCGGCGGCCTTCTTCAGCGTGTCCCGGGTGTGCTGCACGACCCCGGGCATCGCCGCGATCGGCACCGGCTCGCTCACGCCCTCGCGCACGAAGGCCGGGAGGATGAGGTCGGCGGGGTGCAGCCGGGTCTCGGCGACCATCCGACGCATGACAGGAGTGCTCCGCAGCCGCCTGGGCCGCGTACCGGGAAAGGATCCGTACGTCGACATACCACCTACGCTACGCCCGCCCCACCCGTGCCTTTGCCGACGACGAGTCGGCCCGGGGCGAGGACCCCCGCCCCTTGACCTCAACCAAGCTTCAGTTTCTACGGTCGTCGCCATGGACTACTCGCACAGCGACGCCGAACTGATCCAGCAGCCCGCCGGCTACTGGACCTGGGCCGCCTACAAGGCCGTCGTCACCCGCATCCGTACCGCCCTCGCCGAACTCGGCACGACCCAGCCCCAGTGGTGGGTGCTGGCCCAGGTGGCCCGCGCCCGCTCCCCCAAGACCCGTGCCGAGATCTCCGCCCTGCTGCGCGACTACCTCGACACGGGCCCGGAGTCGATGGAGTCGGAGATCGACGCGACCATCGCCAACGGCTGGACCACGCAGACCCCCGACGGCCACCTGACCCTCACCCCCGCGGGCAGGACGTTCTTCGACAAGGCCGCCGCCCTCCAGGACGACCTGTGGGCGGAACGCCACGCCGGCATCTCCGACGACGAGTACCTGACCACCATGAAGGTGCTCCAGCGCCTCATCCACAACACGGGCGGCAGGGCCTGGCACCACTGAACGGCCGCAGCGGCTCTGTCGGTGGCCTCCTCTACCTTGCACGTATGACGCACTGGATACACCGCGCCCTTCCGCATCACGAGGAGACCAACGTCGTCTTCTTCCGGGGACGTCCCTGGACGCGCTGACCCGTGGTCTCCTCCGTCGGCACCGCAGGCCGCTCGCCTACGGAAAGGGCGCCGACTGGAGCCTGCTGATGCACGACATGCTCAGCTGGGAGGAGTACGACTACGGCCTCGTCGGCTACGGCCCGCTGAGCGCCGGCGGAGCCGAGCTCGCGGTGTTCGTGACCGAACCCTGCATCGCCAAGGGGCACTGCCCGTCCTTCGAGTACTACCGCGACGGGCGTCTGATCACCGCCTTCAGTTTCGACGACCTCTTCGCCCACCCGTGGGGAGAGGAACCCGACCTGCTGTTGCCCGCGCTCACGGCCGCGCGCCTGGTCGGACCGGCGGCGGACCTCGACGGAAGCGACGTCGAGGTCCGGACGACGCGCGCCGTCACGGAATTCTTCGGGCTGCCCGACCTGGCCTACGACGAGATGGCCGCACCCGGGGGGACGGGCGGCCACGGCACGTCGGCCAGCAGCGGGAGCAGCGCCTTCTCCTCGTAGTCGAGGTGGGCGTTCAACTCGGCCGACATCGCCGCCAGTTCCGTACGGAAATGCTCCGGGTCGGTGATGTGGACCTCGGCCAGCAGCGCCGCCAGGTCACCCTGGACGCGTGCGACGGTCCGGTGTTCGTCCGCGAGCCGGTCGAAGACGTCGGTCAGGTGGGGGTGGTGCCGGGCGATCCCCGGGAACAGGTGCCCGTCCTCGCTCACGTGGTGGAACTCCAGCGCCTGGCAGAACGCCAGGCACCGCTGCCTGATCTGCAGTCCGAGCCCCGGCGGCGCGCCGGCCGGTCCCGGCGCCGCGAAGTACGCCTCGGTCTCCGCCCGCACCTGCCGCAACTGCGCCCGCAGCCAGGTGTGCACCTCCAGCAGCTTGCCGGCCAGGGTCCGCACCTCCCCCGGCCCCTGCCACCCCTCGGGCTCGGCCCGCTCCAGCACCACCACCGGCAGCCGCCGCGAGGTTCCCCGCTGATAGTCGCCGTAACCGGGCACGGCCCGCACGACGTGTGCGAACAGCTCGTCGCGCCGCGCTCCCTCGGCGGGTACGGCGAGCGCCTCGAAGTTCGACGTGCCCACCTCCACCCGTACGACGGGGTGGGCGAGCAGGTTGTGGTACCAGCCGGGGTGGCGCGGCCCGCCGAGGTTGGACCCGACCACGAGGAGCGACTCCCCGTGCCGGACGTAGCCGAGCGGCGTGGTCCGTGAGGCTCCCGACCGGGCACCCGTGGTGGTCAGCAGCAGCAGGTCCCCGCCTTCGAAGGGACCACCGACCTTGCCGCCGTTGGCGCGGAACTCGTCGATGACGGACTGGTGGAAAGACGTGGGCATACGATTCCGTGTCTCCATGACGGCGGGCCGCGGCGAGCGGCGCGGTGCCGGAAGGGCGAAGTGAAGAAAAGGGGAGGAGAGAAGAGAGGACGACGACGTGCGGAAGCGCTACGTCGTGTCAGGGCGCGGAGTGGTGACTCAACACGTACCCCTTGAATGCCAGGGCGCTCGCCCGATCGCCGGCCGGCCCACTGCTCTTTGACCGGCGCCACGCGGCACCAGCCTCATTACACGCACCCCGCCGCCGGCTGTCAACGCGGCGCAGTCCGAAAACACGGAATCCGCCCGGCCGCGGACGGGCTGCGGCATGGGGCGGATTCGGCTACGGGCACGGGTACGGGTATGGGTACGGCTGTGCCTACACCTGTGACTACGGCTGGGAGCGACCCTCGATCTTCGCCTGCTCGACCAGCTCGGCGTACGCGTCGGGCTCGTCCAGGTGGTCCTCGCTCAGCAGGAGCATCGACCAGGGCACCGGGCACGGCGGCGCGTGGTCGGGGTCCGGGCACAGGAGGGCGGCGACGCGTGCCTTGATCTTCTCGGCCTCCTCCTGGCTCGCGTACAGGCCCAGCCGCAGCTCGTAGACGCCTCGCTCTTCGGACACGGGCACTCGCTCCTGTTCGGGGAGGGACGGACGGGAGGAAGGGAGAGACGCGTCGCCCCCTCCCTCCGCTCCGTTCTACCAGACGCGCTTCGCGTCGCAGTGGCGCTTGTAGTGCCCCGACGGGACGGGCACGTTGCGCTTGGCGTCCTTGATGGCCTCTTCCTTGGACTTGCCGGAGCCGTCCGCCCTGTCGTACCCGACGACGTTGTTGTCGAATGGCAGCTCCCAGGCGAGCAACTTCTCAGTCGCGAGCAGCCGGGCCAGTCGCGCGCCACGGCGCGTGCGCCGACAGCGGCACCGAGAACTGGCGCAGCGGAAGGTGACGGGTGGAGACTCCCTGATTCGCGTCACCCAGCGTGTTCATACGTGCAAACGCTGTGAAGACGGCTGGCCCGTGCGGTCGATGGCTGTCCGTGGTGCGTCCGGTTCTGTCCGGGCTGCCCGGGGTGACCGGTCGCGAAGGTCGGAGGTTGGTCCGAGGAAGGGCGCGCGGCGGGAGGGCGGCGGCATGAGCGAGTGGGAAGCGGGGCTGGACGACGAAGAGGCCGGGGCGGTGATGCGCACGGTCGTACGGCAACTGAAGCTGTGGCGCGAGTCGGCCGGCCTCACCCAGGCCGAGTTCGGCGCGGCCATCGGATACGGGGAGGAACTGGTCTCCTCGGTGGAGCGGGGGCGGCGGATTCCTCGGCCGGAGTATCTGGACGCGGCGGACGAAGCATTGGACGCGGGCGGGAAGATCCCGGCGCTCAAACAGGACCTGATGGAGGTCCGGTACCCGAAGAAGGTGCGGGACTTGAAGAAGCTGGAGGCGGGTGCTGTCGAGCTGTGCGCGTACCGGCACGACTGTCGGTCACGTCGCGGTGGCGCACATCAGCCGCGTGATCGCGGAGCCGAAAGAGGTGCAGCTCATGGACATCCAGTATGGAATTATCCGGGCACAGGCTCTCTGCCCACGGGAGTCGAAAGCCCTCATCGAGAAAGTGCTTGCTTGGAGAGACATGAAGCCGGAGTGGATAAAGAGCAGTTACAGCACGTCCAGCGGTCCCGACTGCGTCGAGGTAGCCACCCCGGACGAGAGCCACGTCCTCGTCCGCGACTCCAAGAACCCCGCAGGACCCCGCCTCGACCTCACCTCAGACGCCTGGGCGACCTTCCTGCCGTACGCCTCCGGACACTGACGGAACGAACACTGTCGGCCCCCACCCGAGTACATGGGGTGCGGGCCTTACACGATTTCAGTCGACACGCGTGGAGCGGTCCAGGGTGGTTGTCCCAGGCCGCCCTACGGCCGCTACCAGGCCATTCCTATGCCCGGCGGGGAGCATACGCTCCGGACCCCAGAAACGAGCGGGGCGCCCCACAAGGAGCGCCCCGCCTCACCTCACGTCACCTCACGTCGAAGACCGCCGCCGACGCGCCCCCGGCCGCCGCTCGCTCGGCCGGGTCACCGGGTCGCCGGCCTCCACGGCCGCCGCGCGGCGGCGGGCGCCGAAGTCCGCCAGGGCCTCCGCCAGCTTGGTGACGGACGGCTCGGGGGACATGACGTCGACCCGCAGCCCGTGCTCCTCGGCCGTCTTGGCGGTCGCCGGGCCGATGCAGGCGATGACCGTCACGTTGTGCGGCTTGCCCGCGATGCCCACCAGGTTGCGGACCGTGGACGACGAGGTGAAGAGCACCGCGTCGAAGCCGCCGCCCTTGATGGCCTCCCGGGTGGTGGCCGGGGGCGGCGAGGCGCGCACCGTGCGGTAGGCGGTGACGTCGTCGACCTCCCAGCCCAGCTCGATCAGACCGGCGACCAGGGTCTCCGTGGCGATGTCGGCGCGGGGCAGGAAGACGCGGTCGATCGGGTCGAAGACCGGGTCGTACGGCGGCCAGTCCTCCAACAACCCCGCCGCCGACTGCTCGCCGCTCGGCACCAGGTCGGGCTTCACGCCGAAGGCGATGAGCGCCTTCGCGGTCTGCTCGCCGACCGCCGCGACCTTGATGCCCGCGAAGGCACGGGCGTCCAGGCCGTACTCCTCGAACTTCTCCCGGACCGCCTTCACCGCGTTGACCGACGTGAACGCGATCCACTCGTAGCGGCCCGTCACCAGGCCCTTGACCGCCCGCTCCATCTGCTGCGGGGTGCGCGGCGGTTCGACGGCGATGGTCGGGACCTCGCTGGGCACGGCCCCGTAGGACCGCAGCTGGTCGGAGAGCGACGCCGCCTGCTCCTTCGTACGCGGCACGAGCACCTTCCAGCCGAACAGCGGCTTGGACTCGAACCACGACAGCTGGTCGCGCCGGGCGGACGCGGAACGCTCACCGACCACGGCTATCACCGGACGGCCACCGTCCGGCGACGGCAGCACCTTGGCCTGCTTCAGGGTCTGGGCGACCGTGCCGAGCGTGGCGGACCAGGTCCGCTGGCGGGTGGTCGTACCGGCGATCGTCACCGTCAGCGGGGTGTCCGGCTTGCGGCCCGCCGACACCAGCTCACCGGCGGCCGCGGCCACCGAGTCGAGCGTCGTCGAGACCACGACCGTCCCGTCGGAGGCACCCACCTCCGTCCAGCACCGCGCCGTCGCCGTACGGGCGTCCACGAACCGCACGTCGGCGCCCTCGGCGTCGCGCAGCGGCACACCGGCGTACGCGGGCACACCGACGGCGTTCGCGATGCCGGGGACGACCTCGAAGGGCACCCCGGCCGCGGCACACGCCAGCATCTCCTCGGCGGCGTACGCGTCCAGCCCGGGGTCCCCGGTCACCGCACGCACGACCCGCCTGCCGCCCCGCACGGCCTCCATGACAAGATGTGCGGCATCCCGCACAGCGGGGACACCCGAGGTCGTTGACGTGCCGTCAACTACCTTCAACTGGGGCGCGCCTGTGCCCGGATCCGCCGGATCGGCGTCCGTGTGCAGTTCCGACACGCCCTGCCTCGCATGCGTGCGTACGACGTCGAGCACCTCGTGCTCGGCGACGAGGACGTCCGCGTGCGCCAGCGCCTCCACGGCGCGCAGAGTCAGCAGTCCCGGATCTCCGGGTCCGGCACCGAGGAAGGTGACGTGCCCTTGTTCCGGACCGGCGGGAAAGGTGGTGGGGCTCAATGTGCTCGCTCCCCCATCAGACCGGCCGCGCCCTGGGCGAGCATCTCGGTGGCGAGTTCGCGACCGAGTGCCATAGCCGCCTCGTGCGTTTCAGGCACGGGACCGGTGGTGGACAGCTGCACCAGCGTCGAGCCGTCGGTCGTGCCGACGACGCCACGCAGGCGCATTTCCTTGACAGTCTGCCCGTCGGCCAGAAGGTCGGCCAGCGCCCCGACGGGTGCGCTGCAGCCGGCCTCCAGGGCGGCGAGCAGTGACCGCTCGGCCGTTACGGCGGCCCGCGTGAACGGGTCGTCGAGCTCGGCGAGCGCGGCGATCAGGTCCGCGTTGTCCGCGGGGCACTCGATCGCCAGGGCCCCCTGGCCGGGGGCGGGCAAAACCGTGTCGACCGACAGGAAGTCGGTCACCTCGTCGATGCGGCCCACCCGGTTCATCCCGGCGGCGGCCAGCACGACCGCGTCCAGTTCACCGCTGCGGACGTATCCGATGCGGGTGTCGACGTTGCCCCGGATCGGGACCGTCTCGATCTCCATGCCGTGGGTGCGGGCGTACGCGTTCAGCTGCGCCATGCGACGCGGCGCGCCCGTTCCTATGCGGGCGCCGCGCGGCAGGTCGGTCAGCTTGCGCGCGTCCCGGGCGACGACCACGTCCCGCGGGTCCTCGCGCTCGGGGATCGCGGCCACCACCAGGCCCTCGTGCTGCGCCGTGGGGAGGTCCTTCAGCGAGTGAACCGCGAAGTCCACCTCGCCCCGCAGCAGCGCCTCGCGCAGCGCGGCCACGAACACGCCCGCGCCGCCGATCTGCGCCAGGTGCTCGCGCGACACGTCGCCGTACGTGGTGATCTCGACCAGCTCAACGGGCCGACCGGTCACCTGGCTCACGGCGTCCGCCACCTGCCCGGACTGGGCCATGGCGAGCTTGCTCCGCCTGGTCCCCAGCCTCAGTGCCTTCTCAGTCATGCCGGCCCTCGGTTCTTCTCAGTGCTGTTCTCGGCGCGGGAGACGGAGGCCACCGTCTCCTGGTCGAGGTCGAACAGGGTGCGCAGCGCGTCCGCGTACCCGGCGCCGCCGGGCTCGGCGGCGAGCTGCTTGACCCGCACCGTCGGCGCGTGCAGCAGCTTGTCGACCACACGCTTGACGGTCTGGGTGATCTCGGCGCGGTGCTTGTCGTCGAGCCCCGGCAGCCGCCCCTCCAGGCGGGCGATCTCGCCGGACACGACGTCGGCGGCCATGCTGCGCAGCGCGACGACGGTCGGCGTGATGTGCGCGGCCCGCTGGGCGGCGCCGAACGCGGCGACCTCGTCGGCGACGATCCGGCGGACCATGTCGACGTCGGCGGCCATCGGCGCGTCCGCGGAGGCGTCGGCGAGCGACTCGATGTCCACCAGGCGCACCCCGGCCAGGCGGTGCACGGCGGCGTCGATGTCGCGCGGCATCGCGAGGTCGAGGAGGAAGAGCACGGGCTGCGGGCGCGGCACCTCGGCGACCGGCTCGGGGCGGCGGCGCTCGGGGATGCGGCCGACGCGCGTCGCCGTCGCGGCGAGCGCGGTGATCAGCTCGGCGTCCGCCTCGGCGCCCGGCCGCCCGGTCTCGCGCTGCCGGTCCACCGTCGTACCGCTCGCGGCCCAGGCCCCGTGCTGCTCCAGCGTCGCCGCGTCCATGCCGGCCACGGCGGCCTCGCCCATGACGGAGAAACCGGACGGGACGGCGGACAGGTCCAGCGGGCAGTTCTCGTCGCCACCGGCGGTCTGCAGAGGCGTTTCGGCTGCCTCGCGCACGGCTGCTTCGCGTACGGCGGTCTCCCGTACGGCGGTGTCCACGTCCGGCGCTTCCGCGGCGGGCCCGCCGGTGCGGCCCTCGACCGCCGCGGCCACGGCGTCCGCCGTGAGGACCAGCCCGGTCGCGCCGGTGCAGGAGACGGTCACGTCGGCACGTGTCAGCTCGGCCGGCACCGCGTCCATCGGTACCGCGCGGGCCAGCACGTCCGTGTCGTCGCCCTCGGAAAGGATCTGGGCGAGCCGCTCGGCCCGCTCGAAGGTGCGGTTGGCGACCACTATCTCGGCGACCCCGGACCGCGCCAGCGTCGCGGCGGCCAGCGAGGACATCGAACCGGCGCCGATCACCAGGGCCTTCTTGCCCCGCGCCCACTGCCGCACGTCGGCACCCGCGGCGAGCTGCTCCAGGCCGAAGGTGACCAGGGACTGCCCGGCGCGGTCGATGCCGGTCTCCGAGTGGGCCCGCTTGCCGACCCGGAGCGCCTGCTGGAACAGGTCGTTCAGCAGCCGCCCGGCGGTGTGCTGGTCCTGGGCGCGGGCCAGGGAGTCCTTTATCTGGCCGAGGATCTGGCCCTCGCCGACCACCATCGAGTCGAGCCCGCAGGCCACCGAGAAGAGGTGGTGGACGGCCCGGTCCTCGTAGTGCACGTAAAGGTAAGGAGTGAGCTCCTCCAGGCCGACCCCGCTGTGCTGGGCGAGCAGCGTGGACAGCTCGGCGACACCGGCGTGGAACTTGTCCACGTCGGCGTAGAGCTCGATGCGGTTGCAGGTGGCCAGCACCGCGGCCTCGGCGGCCGGTTCGGCGGCGACCGTGTCCTGGACCAGCTTGAGCTGCGCGTCCGCGTTCAGGGACGCCCGCTCCAGCACGCTGACCGGCGCGCTGCGGTGGCTGAGTCCGACGACGAGGAGGCTCATGCCGGCATCACGGCGGGCACGTCCCCGTCGGGTCCCTGGTCGGTGGCGGACTGCTGCTTGCGGGCGACGGCGGGCGGCACGGCGCCTGCGTCGGCCACGGCCTCCTCGCCCGCCTTGCGCTGCTCGTGGAAGGCGAGGATCTGCAGCTCGATGGAGAGGTCGACCTTGCGCACGTCGACGCCCTCGGGGACGTTCAGCACGGTCGGCGCGAAGTTCAGGATGGAGGTGACACCGGCGGCCACGAGCCGGTCGCAGACCTGCTGGGCGGCGCCGGCGGGGGTCGCGATCACACCGATGGAGACACCGTCGTCCTGGATGATCTTCTCCAGCTCGTCGGTGTGCTGCACCGGGATGCCCGCGACGGGCTTTCCGGCCATTCCCGGATCGGCGTCGATCAGCGCGGCGACCCGGAATCCGCGGGAGGCGAACCCGCCGTAGTTGGCGAGCGCGGCGCCGAGGTTACCGATACCGACGATCACAACCGGCCAGTCCTGGGTGAGCCCCAGTTCGCGCGAGATCTGGTACACGAGATACTCGACGTCGTAGCCGACACCCCTGGTCCCGTAGGAGCCGAGGTAGGAGAAGTCCTTGCGCAGCTTCGCGGAGTTGACTCCCGCCGCCGCCGCCAGCTCCTCGGAGGAGACCGTGGGCACCGAGCGCTCGGAGAGCGCGGTCAGCGCGCGGAGGTACAGCGGAAGCCTGGCGACGGTGGCCTCGGGAATCCCTCGGCTGCGGGTCGCCGGTCGGTGTGTTCGGCCAGTTGCCACGGTGCTCCTGCGGGTAGAGCGGGGCTGTAGGCGGTCATACGTCCCTACATGACCGCCCCGTCGAATGCAGGCTATGTCTTTGTGAACGCGTGCACAAAGATGGTGTCCGATTTGCCCGGCCAACGTGACCGGGCTCACGCGCGCCCGGCGCACGAACCGGGAACCGGCGCGTACACGCACGCGTTCCTCTTCCATCGAGGGCAAAGCCGCACACGCTCCTCACGATCAACGCCCCCGAGACCAAGTCACCATCGATCCTAAGCGACCATCCGGACTACTTGTACTGATCGGTCAGTGCCTTGCGCAGGCGTTCCTCGTTCACACGCCAGAAGGTGTGCTGCCTGCCGTCGACCAGGACGACCGGGATCTGTTCCCAGTACTCGTCGTGAAGTTGGCGGTCCTCGGTGATGTCCTTCCCCTCCCAGGGGACACCGAGGTCGGCACAGACCTTCTCGACGACCAGCTGTGCGTCATCACACAGATGACAGCCGGGTTTGCGGATGAGGGTGACGAGATGGTTCTCGGAGTGCTCGGGGGACTGAGCGGGCTGCGGGGTCCCGTGCGGCTGCGGGTCTCGCGGGGCCTGCGGACCGGTCGCGGGCTTTCGGCGGAAGAGGGGACTCATGCCGGCCATTCTCCCGCGCGCGGCCGCCCTCGTAACGGTGCGGTCGTCCAGAGTTCACAGCCTCCGAACCTCTCGACTCCGAAGCCCCCGAACAAACTGGCTATGCTCACGGACATGGCCGCTCTTCGATGGCTCACCCCCCGCAGGCGCTCCGCCACGGCGCGGAGCGTGTTGGCAGGCGAGGCCTCGGCGGAGGCAGCCCGCAAGTCCGCGCAGGCCGCTGAGGCGACCGCCCCCGACACCGGCGCGGAGCCCGAGTTCCCGGTCCACGGCGACGAGCGGGCGGCCGCCTTCTTCGACCTCGACAACACCGTGATGCAGGGCGCCGCGATCTTCCACTTCGGCCGGGGCCTGTACAAGCGGAAGTTCTTCGAGACCCGCGACCTCGCCCGGTTCGCCTGGCAGCAGGCGTGGTTCCGGCTCGCCGGGTTCGAGGACCCCGAGCACATGCAGGACGCCCGCGACTCCGCGCTCTCGATCGTCAAGGGCCACCGCGTCTCCGAGCTGAGGTCGATCGGCGAGGAGATCTACGACGAGTACATGGCCGAACGGATCTGGCCGGGCACCCGCGCCCTCGCCCAGGCCCACCTGGACGCCGGGCAGAAGGTCTGGCTGGTCACCGCGGCCCCGGTGGAGATCGCCCAGGTGATCGCCCGCCGCCTCGGCCTGACCGGAGCGCTGGGCACGGTGGCCGAGTCGATCGGCGGCGTCTACACGGGCAAGCTCGTCGGCGAACCCCTGCACGGCCCCGCGAAGGCGGAGGCGGTACGGGCGCTGGCGACGGCGGAGGGCCTGGACCTGTCCCGCTGCGCCGCCTACAGCGACTCCCACAACGACATCCCGATGCTGTCCCTGGTCGGCCACCCGTACGCGATCAACCCGGATTCCAAGCTGCGCAAGCATGCCCGGGAGCTGGAGTGGCGGCTGCGGGACTACCGCACCGGCCGCAAGGCGGCCAAGGTCGGCATCCCGGCGGCCGCGGGCGTCGGCGCCGTGGCCGGCGGCACCGCGGCGGCCATCGCGCTGCACCGCCGCCGCCGCTGACCGCGCTCCGTCGTCGGGCCAATGCCGTCGGGCCACTGCGGTGGGCCACGGCGTTGGGCCAATCGATGTGACGTACCCCCGAGGCAGCCTCTCCAGTCCCCTTTCCTCACATCGACCACAACACGCTCTGTAGTCACACGAAATCCGAACCGATCCGGTCATCAACCGATCACTCTATGGCAGCTGATCGAGCGTCAATCGGGCACGGAAGCGACGTAATCGATGATTTGAGCAACTGGGCGTAGCAGTGCCTGCACGAAGCGTTATTCTCCTCAGACGCATTCCGGCACCCCACCTTCGCTACGACGGGTGAATGGTTCCGTACTGCACGTGATGGAAGCTCTGCCTCTGGGAGTCCCGTGTACCCACACGTCGGGGTTGACGCCTCGGGCCTGGCTACGCTGCGCGCAACGGTCAAAACAGCCCAAGACCTGTTGCGCGGCTTCGTCCCCACCGCGTACGCCGTCCCCGCCCTCGCCACGGCCACCGTCCCCGCCGGCCCTTGCTACGCACTGGCCGACTCGGGCGCCGCCGTCGGCAGACGGGCGCGGTCGTCCTCGTCCGGGGCCGCCGCCACCCACCGGCGCCCCGCCGCCGACAGCGACAGCGCCCGCATGATGGATCTGGTCGAACGGGCCCAGGCCGGCGAGGCCGAGGCCTTCGGCCGGCTCTACGACCAGTACAGCGACACCGTGTACCGCTACATCTACTACCGGGTGGGCGGCAAGGCGACCGCCGAGGACCTCACCAGCGAGACCTTCCTGCGGGCCCTGCGGCGCATCGGCACCTTCACCTGGCAGGGCCGCGACTTCGGCGCCTGGCTGGTGACCATCGCCCGCAACCTCGTCGCCGACCACTTCAAGTCCAGCCGCTTCCGGCTGGAGGTCACCACCGGCGAGATGCTCGACGCCAACGAGGTCGAGCGGTCCCCCGAGGACTCCGTCCTCGAGTCCCTCTCCAACGCCGCCCTGCTGGACGCCGTACGACGGCTCAACCCGCAGCAGCAGGAGTGCGTGACCCTGCGCTTCCTCCAGGGCCTCTCGGTCGCCGAGACGGCCCGGGTCATGGGCAAGAACGAGGGTGCCATCAAGACGCTCCAGTACCGGGCCGTACGCACCCTCGCCCGGCTCCTCCCGGACGACGCGCGCTGAGAGCACTTCCGGCGCTCACCCTTCGCGTTCCCCAAGTCACCCCTGGTGAAAGTCCGTTGAGACAGCGGTCCGATCATCCACCGTCCGTAACCCAAGTGCCGCGCCACTCGTTGTGCGGGATGCAGGCTCCCTGTGGTCACCCCCTGACCGACTCCGATCACACGATCGGGTGGTTCCGGTCGGGGTGTGCAACCCTCAGGACCCCCTGGGGAGTCGACCGTCATGACGAGAGGAGGTGCCGCCAGTGATCGCGAACGTATCGGCACACCGGCGGGCGAACGCCTTCGCCCAGGCTCTGGAGGAGCAGTCCGATCCCGGGGCGGCGGCCGAGCAGTCCGGAGGCCCGGCAGCCGCCGGGGAACAGACCGAGCAGGGTCGTCTGCTGACCCTCGCCACCGGCCTGGAGACACTGCCGCGGCCCGAGCTTGATCCCGAGGTCAAGGTCGTCCAGCGGGCCCAGCTGGTGGCCGCGTTCGAATCCATGCTCCAGGAGGGCACCGCGGGCGGGGCGGCGGACCCTTCGGTTCCCGAACAGCGCCGGGCGCGCGGCACCCACCGGGCGGCCCCGCTGAAGAGGTTCCGGCCGCGCTCGCGGCTGGCGAAGGGCCTCACCGCGGGCGGGCTGAGCGTGAGCGTGGCCGCCGGAGCCTTCGGCGGAGTCGCCGCAGCCAGTTCGGACGCCCTGCCCGGCGACTCGCTCTACGGCCTCAAGCGCGGCATAGAGGACTTCCGCCTCGGCCTCGCCGACGGGGACGACGAGCGCGGCCGGGCCTACCTGGACCTGGCGTCCACCCGGTTGAACGAGGCACGCAGGCTGATGGAGCGCGGCCGCAGCGGCTCCCTCGACCACGAGTCCCTCGGCGAGATCCGCCGAGCCCTGTCCGGCATGCGGCACGACGCCTCCGAGGGCCACCGGCTGCTCAGCGCGGTGTACGCCCGCGACCCCGGCTCCCTGGCCCCCATGCAGGCCCTCTCCACCTTCTCCCGCTCCCACCGGGAGACCTGGGGAGCCCTGCGCGACCGGCTGCCCGTGCAGCTCGGGGACGTCAGCGAGCAGGTGTCGTCGGTGTTCGACGCCATAGAGGACGACGTGGCGCCGCTGCAGTCCATGCTGCCGCAGCCGCCCGACCGGGAAACCGGCGGCGCGGACGACGGCCGCCCGGGCAGTTCCGGATCGGCGACCAGCGACGCCCCCGGCTCCGGCGGCGGTCACTCGTCGGCGCCCAGCACCGGCGACGGCGGCACCTCCGAGCGCGGGCGCACGGACAGCGGCCGGCCCAGCGAGTCCACCGGCTCCGGCCAGGAGAACGACGGCCTGCTCGGCGGCGGCACGGGCGGCCTGCTCGACCCGCCCGAGGACAGCAGCCCCGCCTCCCCGTCCACGGGCGGCAACACCCCGCCCGCCCAGCCGGACGTCACCCTCCCACCCCTCCTCCCGGGCCTCCTGCCCGGCCTGGGCATCGAGGCGGACGACGCGGAGTGAGCATGATGGGGGTGCCCCTCGCACGAGGGGCACCCCCGTCGTCGTCTCAGAAGAACCCGGACCTCCGCTGCACCAACAACAGCTTGGCCCCTCCTGTCTGCTCTGCTGCCCTCGCACCGCTCCGCGGGCTTCGACCAGCTGCGCCGGACTCCGTCCGTCGGCTCACCGCACCCACCGCGCCGTCCACGCACCCCGTCTCAGAAGAACACCGACCTCCGCTGCACCAGCAACTTGTAGAGCGTGTGCTGGATCTGCTCCCGCACCTGGTCGGTCAGGTTGAACATCAGCATCGGGTCCTCGGCCGCCTCCGCCGGATAGCCGTCCGTCGGGATCGGCTCGCCGAACTGAATCGTCCACTTCGTCGGCAACGGCACCGCGCCCAGCGGCCCCAGCCACGGGAAGGTCGGCGTCAGCGGGAAGTACGGGAAGCCCAGCAGCCGCGCCAGCGTCTTCGCGTTGCCGATCATCGGGTAGATCTCCTCCGCGCCGACGATCGAGCACGGGATGATCGGCACCCCCTGCCGCAGCGCCGTCGACACGAAGCCGCCCCGCCCGAAACGCTGGAGCTTGTAGCGCTCGCTGAACGGCTTCCCGATCCCCTTGAAGCCCTCCGGCATCACCCCGACCAGCTCACCCTGGGCGAGCAGCCGCTCGGCGTCCTCCGCGCAGGCCAGCGTGTGCCCCAGTTTGCGGGCCAGTTCGTTGACCACCGGCAGCACGAACACCAGGTCCGCCGCCAGCAGCCGCAGATGCCGGTCGGCCGGATGGTGGTCGTGCACGGCGACCTGCATCATCAGACCGTCCAGCGGCAGCGTCCCCGAGTGGTTCGCCACGATCAGCGCCCCGCCCTCGGCCGGGATGTTCTCCACGCCCTTCACCTCGACCCGGAAGTACTTCTCGTACACCGGACGGAGCATGGACATCAGCACCTGGTCGGTCAGCTCGGCGTCGTAACCGAAGTCGTCGACCTCGTAGTCACCGGTGAGACGACGGCGCAGGAAGGCCAGGCCGCCCGCGATACGCCGCTCCAGCCCTCCGTCCGCGCCCACGCCCACGTCCGCGCCCTCGGGCGACCCCGGCTCGGGCGTCACGGCGTCGCCGTCCCCGCCGGCCGTCCCCCGCACCGGCAGCGGCTGCACCTCCCGGACCGGCGCGGACTCCGCCGAGCCCTTGCGCCGGCTCCCCGTACCCCGGCGCCGGGCCGGGCGCTGGGCCGCGTTCCCCCCGCTGCCGCCGCTCCCCCGCGACCGGTCGTCGTCGAACGGAATGACCTTGGCGTCCGCCATCGTTGATGCGCTCCTCAGTTGGCGCTCTGCGTCGGGAGGTGACCGCTGCCCCGCAGGGACAGCTCCGCGATCCGGTCGACGGCCCCCGCGAGGGCCTCGGGCGGCAGCAGACCCGCGCCACGGCCGCGCGCGAAGTCCGCGAACGCCCCGGCCGTCGAGTACTTCGGCCGGAAACCCAGGGTCTCGCGCATCTGCGTGGTGTCCACCACCCGCCCGTGGGTGAGCAGCCGGATCTGCTCGGGGGAGAAGTCCGTCATCCCCAGCGTACGCACGAGCGAGCCCGCCCAGGTGACCGCGGGCAGCAGCAGCGGCACCGTGGGGCGGCCCAGCCGACGCGAGCACTGCGAGAGGGTCAGGACACCGTCTCCCGCGATGTTGAAGGTGCCGCTGTTCAGCGTGGACCGCCGCGGCTCGTGCGAGGAGATCCGCAGCACCTCGATCACGTCGTCCTCGTGCACGAACTGCAGCCGCGGATCGTAGCCGAACACCGTCGGCAGCACCGGCAGCCCGAAGTACGAGGCGAGCGGCGTGTCCGCGGCCGGCCCCAGGATGTTGGCGAACCGCAGCACGGCCACCGCGACATCCGGACGGCGCCGGGCGAAGCCCCGCACGTACCCCTCGACCTCGACGGCGTCCTTGGCGAAGCCGCCGCTGGGCAGCGACTTGGGCGCGGTGGTCTCCGTGCAGACGGCCGGATCGCGCGGCGCGGACCCGTAGACGTTCGTACTGGACTTCACCACCAGCCGCTGCACGGCCGGCGACTTCTGGCAGGCACCGAGCAGCTGCATCGTGCCGATGACGTTGGTCTCCTTGACCGAGGTACGGCTGCCACCGCCCAGCGGGGTGCCCGTGACGTCCAGGTGGACCACCGTGTCCGCCCCGGTCTCCGCGAGGATGCGCCCGATCGCAGACTGGCGGATGTCGGCCTGGACGAACTCCGCGCCGCCCAGATGGTGCTCCGGCGCGACGGCGTCCACGCCGACCACCCGGTCCACGTCGGGGTCACGCTGGATGCGCCGGACGAACCGGCCGCCCAGCTGACGGGCCACTCCGGTCACGAGCACGACCTTGCCCAAGATCAGCGCCTTCCTTCCGCCCTGCTGCGTACCCTGCCGCGTTCCCCGCCTGCGGGCCAACTTAGCCGGTCGGTGTTGCGCTGTGATGACCGACGGACGCGGCAAGTGACGAGAATTCGCACCCGGGGCCCGGTACGACTGTGGCCCCCCACCGGATGCGGTGGGGGGCCACAGACCACGCTGACGGCGCAGCGTCGCTTACTTCTTGTTGCGACGCTGAACGCGCGTGCGCTTCAGCAGCTTGCGGTGCTTCTTCTTGGCCATCCGCTTGCGCCGCTTCTTGATAACAGAGCCCACGACTACCCTCGCTCACTTCTCATCACTCGGTTGGTGAGCGCCATGGGCCCACACGACCTACGAGGGGCCAGCCTACCCGCCCGAGCGCTGAGGTCGTAATCGAGGTCGTCAGGCCGTTTCCACCCCCACGTAACTCTCCCGGAGGTACTCGTGAACCGCTTGCTCCGGGACACGGAACGACCGTCCCACCCGGATCGCGGGCAGATGACCGCTGTGCACCAACCGGTACACGGTCATCTTGGACACGCGCATCACCGAGGCGACCTCCGCCACGGTAAGGAACTGAACCTCGTTCAGAGGCCTTTCGCCAGCTGCAGCCATGACACACCTGAACCTTCCGCACTCGACGGCCACCGGCTTCCCCTTCCGGTGACTCTTCGTCGCTGCGTGCTCACTCCCCAATGTAGGGGCGGGTGATGCGAGTGGGGAAGAGGTGCACCCATCACATCCCTACCGTGACAGACACGCCCGATTGAGTACGTAGCGGGTAAGCGGCCGGTAGTACTCAGACCGCACACCGTCATCAAGTGGAACGACCACGGACACGGACCCCTCGGCCTCACCGACGAAGAGCGCGGGATCGTCCGTATCGGCCGGCCCGATCGCCTCGAACCCCAGCTGACCTGCACCGCAAACCCACCCGTGGTCCCCGATCACCAACTCGGGCAGCGGCCCGCCGGCGTCGGCCGCGGCGGCCAGCGCGGTACGAACCGGGAGCGGCGAATGCGTGTGCGCGCCGGGCTCACCACCGGCGCGCCCGGCGCCGGGTTCCCGCACCAACGCGACTCCCCGGACGTAGTCGAGGTTGTACGTGCGTAGACCGAACCGGGTCGTTATGTCGATACGGCGACCCTGCGCCGGGGTGAGGACGGCACATCCCGCCGCCGACAACGCCTCGGCCAAGGCGACGTAGAAACCGAGCAGCCGGTGCGGGTGCCCGGTGCCGAGGAGCACCGGACCGCGACGCTCAGCCACGGCGGCGAGCCTTCCGGCGAACGCGTCCAGTGCCGCCAGCGTCCGGTCCGGATCGATCACGTCCGGGCCCTCGGTCCGACACGGATCGGCCGAGACCCCGCACCTGTCCGCCATCAGCCCGAGCAGCTCCCGGTGCCCCCAGTCCCGCGCCGGGTCGATCCCGATCAGCACCCGCGGATCCCGCGCCGCGAACAACCGGTAGCTCCGCAGACTCACCTCCCGGGATGTCGCCACCACCCCGGCAAGACGAACGTCGAGAAGATGAGCCCGAAGAGCTCGACGGGTCAGCACGAACCAGATGCTGCCGGGTCCAGCCGTCTCCCGGGTGAGGAACGCGGCAATCTACCCACGGTCGGCGTAACGTTCCCGCTCCCTCCAGCGGCACCCCGCAACGCCGGGCTGCGACACCCGCCCCGGCCGGCACCCACACCGGGCAACCAACGACCCACCCCCGCTACGCCAACAACCCCCGCAACGGAAACACCGCCCGCCGAGCCGCCACCACCGCCTGATCCAACCGATCCGCGGGGTCGTACCCCGCCTCCCACGACGCCCACCCCACCGGCCATCGCCCATCGGTCATCCGCATCGGCCCCAGCTGCCGCGTCCGCGCGAACACCTCCTGCCGCCACCCCTCCGGGATCACCGTCTCCGGCTCCACCGGCCGCCCCGCCGCGATCCCCACCAGATGCGTCCACGACCGCGGCACCACGTCCACCACGGCGTAGCCACCGCCCCCGAGCGCCACCCACCGCCCCCCGGCGTACTCGTGCGCCAGGTCGTGGCACGCCACCTGCACCGCCCGCTGCGCGTCCAGCGACACCGCCAGGTGCGCCAGCGGATCCTCGAAGTGCGTGTCCGCCCCGTGCTGCGTCACCAGCACCTGCGGCCGGAAGTCCGCCAGCACCTCCGGCACCACCGCGTGGAACGCCCGCAACCACCCCGCGTCCCCGGTCCCGGCCGGCAGCGCGACGTTCACCGCCGACCCCTGCGCGCACTCCGCCCCCGTCTCCTCCGGCCACCCGGTCTGCGGGAACAGCGTCCGCGGATGCTCGTGCAGCGACACCGTCAGCACCCGCGGGTCCTCCCAGAACGCCGCCTGCACCCCGTCCCCGTGGTGCACGTCCACATCCACGTACGCGACCCGCTCGGCCCCCAGCTCCAGCAGCCGCGCGATCGCCAGCGCCGCGTCGTTGTAAACGCAGAACCCGGACGCCGCGCCCGGCATCGCGTGGTGCAGCCCGCCCGCGAAGTTCACCGCGTGCGGCGCCTCCCCGCGCCACACCGCCTCCGCCGCCCCCACCGACTGCCCGGCGATCAGCGCGGACACCTCGTGCATCCCCGCGAAGGCCGGATCGTCCACCGTCCCGAGTCCGTACGACACGTCCGCCGCGTCCGGCTCCACCGACGCCGCCTTCACCGCGTCGATGTAGTCCTCCCGGTGCACGAGCCGCAGCGTCGACTCCCCCGCCGCACGCGCCGCGACCACGTCCACCTCCCGGTCGAGCCCGAGGGCGCCGACCAGACTCCGTGTCAGGGCGAGCCGGACCGGATCCATCGGATGCTCCGGCCCGAAGTCATAGCCCGTTACTGCCTCGTCCCACATCAGCTGTGCGCGGCCGCTCATGCCCGTCACCGTATCGGTCCCGTTGAGACTCGAACGACCTGGCGTACACGACCGTCACCAGCACCAACACCATCGGTACGAGCATCGCCCCGCGATAGCTCCAGGCGTCCCCGAGCGCCCCCACCAACGGCGAACCGATCAGGAAACCGACGTAGTTGAACACATTGAGCCGCGCCACCGCCGCGTCGGACGCCCCCGGACCGCCGCCCCTCTCCTCGGCCAGCCGCCCCGCCGCCGCGAACGTCTGCGGCACCAGCACGCACAACCCCAGCCCCAGCAGCGTGAACCCGAGCATCCCCGCCCAGGCCCCCGGCGCTCCCGCCACCACGGCGAACCCACCCGCCGCTACCACGGCCCCACCCCGCACCACCGCCACGGCCCCGAACCGCCGCACCCCGAAGTCCCCCAGGGCCCGCCCCACCAGCGTGGTCACCATGTACACGTTGTACGGCACGGTGGCGAGCTGCTCGGAACTCCCCAGCACGTCCTGGAGGTACTTGGCGCTCCAGTTGGAAACGGTCGAGTCCCCGATGTACGCGAACGTCATCACCAGGCACAACGGCAACAGCACCTTGAACCCGACGCCCGCACCCTCCGCCGCTCGCGACCCGCCCTTCCCGACGCCCTCCTCGTCGACGTACCACCGGCTCCCCACCAGCGCCAGCGGCAAGAGCACCACCACGACCGGCAGGTACGACACCCACAACGCGAGGTCCCAGTGCGCCCCCGCCCAGGCCAGCGAGGCCCCCAGGATCCCGCCCAGGCTGTACGCCGCGTGGAACCCCAGCATGATGCTGCGCCCGTACGCCCGCTGGAGACTCACGCCGAGCATGTTCATCGAGGCGTCCAGCGCCCCCACGGCGAGCCCGAAGAGCCCGAGCGCCACGGCCAGCGCCGCCACCCCGTCCCCAGCCCCGACGCCGAGCAGCGTCAGCAGCACCACCGGCTGGGACCACCGCAGCAGCCGGCTCGGCCGCGCCCGCCGCACCAAGCGCCCGGTCACGACGCTCCCGACCCCCGCCAGCACGGGCACGGCGGCCAGGAAGACGGGCAGCAGCGCGTCGGAGACCCCGTACCGGTCCTGGACGGCCGGGATCCGCGTCACCAGCAGGGCGAAGGCGACGCCCTGGGCGAAGAAGCCGAACGCCAACGAGACCCTGCCGCGCCGCAGCACATCCGTCATGGCGGCGAGCGTAGAGCTCCCGCTTACCCGTGGGTAGATCCAGCCAGAGATGAATCCTGCTCAGCTTTTCCGGTCAGGTCGTCAGCAACCCCGCCAGCTCCCCCATGTCCTGGAAGAGCCCGGTGGCCCCGGCCAGCTTCCCGGCCGGCGTCATCGCCGTGAACCCGTACACGTCCATCCCGGCGGCGACGGCCGCCCGCACACCCAGCGGACTGTCCTCCACGACGACACACCGCTCCGGCGCGACGCCCATCCGCTCCGCCGCGTACAGGAACAGGTCCGGAGCGGGCTTCCCCCGCCCCACGTCCTGGGAGCTGAAGATCCGCTCGTCCTCGAACCACCGGTCCAGCCCCGTCTTCCGGTGCCCCACCCGGATCCGCTCGTGGCTCCCCGAGGACGCCACGCAGTACGGCACTCCGTCCACCGCCAGCTTCTCCAGCAGCCCGACGACCCCGGGCACGGCCTCCAGGTCCTCCTCGAACGCGGCGAAGACCCGCCGGTGAAACACGTCGTCGAAGTCCTCGGGCAGCTTCCGCCCCGTCCGCTCCAGTACGAGGTCGTGCACCCGGTGCATCGCGGCGCCCATGTAGTCCCGCAGGGAGTCCTCGTACGACGTCGGGTGCCCGAGCTCGCTCAGATAGCCGGCCAGCAGCCGGTTCGAGATCGGCTCACTGTCGACGAGGACGCCGTCGTTGTCGAAGATAACCAGGTCGTAGCGCATACGGAGACACTAAACGACCCCTGAAATGCAGAAAGCCCCGCACCGTTCCCGGTGCGGGGCTTTCTCGCAATAACTGTTCGGCGGCGTCCTACTCTCCCACAGGGTCCCCCCTGCAGTACCATCGGCGCTGTAAGGCTTAGCTTCCGGGTTCGGAATGTAACCGGGCGTTTCCCCTACGCTATGACCACCGAAACACTATGAAACTCTCAACCGCACCACGCCTGTGACGAGCGTGGGGTTGTTCGTGGTTTCAGAACCAACACAGTGGACGCGAGCAACTGAG
The DNA here is from genome assembly GCF_028473745.1 of Streptomyces sp. M92. Taxonomy (NCBI): domain Bacteria; kingdom Bacillati; phylum Actinomycetota; class Actinomycetes; order Kitasatosporales; family Streptomycetaceae; genus Streptomyces; species Streptomyces sp. M92. Next base: position 2,313,336 of record NZ_CP101137.1, on the reverse strand, counting down.
GACAAGCCCTCGGCCTATTAGTACCAGTCAACTCCACACCTTACGGCGCTTCCATATCTGGCCTATCAACCCAGTCGTCTACTGGGAGCCTTACCCCATCAAGTGGGTGGGAGTCCTCATCTCGAAGCAGGCTTCCCGCTTAGATGCTTTCAGCGGTTATCCCTCCCGAACGTAGCCAACCAGCCATGCCCTTGGCAGAACAACTGGCACACCAGAGGTTCGTCCGTCCCGGTCCTCTCGTACTAGGGACAGCCCTTCTCAAGACTCCTACGCGCACAGCGGATAGGGACCGAACTGTCTCACGACGTTCTAAACCCAGCTCGCGTACCGCTTTAATGGGCGAACAGCCCAACCCTTGGGACCGACTCCAGCCCCAGGATGCGACGAGCCGACATCGAGGTGCCAAACCATCCCGTCGATATGGACTCTTGGGGAAGATCAGCCTGTTATCCCCGGGGTACCTTTTATCCGTTGAGCGACGGCGCTTCCACAAGCCACCGCCGGATCACTAGTCCCGACTTTCGTCCCTGCTCGACCCGTCGGTCTCACAGTCAAGCTCCCTTGTGCACTTACACTCAACACCTGATTGCCAACCAGGCTGAGGGAACCTTTGGGCGCCTCCGTTACTCTTTAGGAGGCAACCGCCCCAGTTAAACTACCCATCAGACACTGTCCCTGATCCGGATCACGGACCCAGGTTAGACATCCAGCACGACCAGACTGGTATTTCAACGACGACTCCACCCACACTGGCGTGCGAGCTTCAAAGTCTCCCAGCTATCCTACACAAGCCGAACCGAACACCAATATCAAACTGTAGTAAAGGTCCCGGGGTCTTTCCGTCCTGCTGCGCGAAACGAGCATCTTTACTCGTAGTGCAATTTCACCGGGCCTATGGTTGAGACAGTCGAGAAGTCGTTACGCCATTCGTGCAGGTCGGAACTTACCCGACAAGGAATTTCGCTACCTTAGGATGGTTATAGTTACCACCGCCGTTTACTGGCGCTTAAGTTCTCAGCTTCGCCTGGACGAATCCAAGCTAACCGGTCCCCTTAACGTTCCAGCACCGGGCAGGCGTCAGTCCGTATACATCGCCTTACGGCTTCGCACGGACCTGTGTTTTTAGTAAACAGTCGCTTCTCGCTGGTCTCTGCGGCCACCCCCAGCTCACGGAGTAAATCCGATCACCAGGCGTGGCCCCCCTTCTCCCGAAGTTACGGGGGCATTTTGCCGAGTTCCTTAACCATAGTTCACCCGAACGCCTCGGTATTCTCTACCTGACCACCTGAGTCGGTTTAGGGTACGGGCCGCCATGAAACTCGCTAGAGGCTTTTCTCGACAGCATAGGATCATCCACTTCACCACAATCGGCTCGGCATCAGGTCTCAGCCTTGTGTGCGACGGATTTACCTACCGCACGGCCTACACCCTTACCCCGGGACAACCACCGCCCGGGATGGACTACCTTCCTGCGTCACCCCATCACTCACCTACTAACCGCTTGGTTCAGCGGCTCCACCACTCCCCTTCACCCGAAGGATCCAGGGCGGCTTCACGGCCTTAGCATCACGATGCTCGATGTTTGACGCTTCACAGCGGGTACCGGAATATCAACCGGTTATCCATCGACTACGCCTGTCGGCCTCGCCTTAGGTCCCGACTTACCCTGGGCAGATCAGCTTGACCCAGGAACCCTTAGTCAATCGGCGCAAACGTTTCTCACGTTTGTATCGCTACTCATGCCTGCATTCTCACTCGTGAACCGTCCACAACTCGCTTACGCGGCTGCTTCACCCGGCACACGACGCTCCCCTACCCATCACAGCCGGCGTTAGCCGTCATGCTGCAATGACACGACTTCGGCGGTACGCTTGAGCCCCGCTACATTGTCGGCGCGGAATCACTAGACCAGTGAGCTATTACGCACTCTTTCAAGGGTGGCTGCTTCTAAGCCAACCTCCTGGTTGTCTGTGCGACTCCACATCCTTTCCCACTTAGCGTACGCTTAGGGGCCTTAGTCGATGCTCTGGGCTGTTTCCCTCTCGACCATGGAGCTTATCCCCCACAGTCTCACTGCCGCGCTCTCACTTACCGGCATTCGGAGTTTGGCTAAGGTCAGTAACCCGGTAGGGCCCATCGCCTATCCAGTGCTCTACCTCCGGCAAGAAACACACGACGCTGCACCTAAATGCATTTCGGGGAGAACCAGCTATCACGGAGTTTGATTGGCCTTTCACCCCTAACCACAGGTCATCCCCCAGGTTTTCAACCCTGGTGGGTTCGGTCCTCCACGAAGTCTTACCTCCGCTTCAACCTGCCCATGGCTAGATCACTCCGCTTCGGGTCTTGAGCGTGCTACTCAACCGCCCTGTTCGGACTCGCTTTCGCTACGGCTACCCCACTCGGGTTAACCTCGCAACACACCGCAAACTCGCAGGCTCATTCTTCAAAAGGCACGCAGTCACGACGCAAGGACAAGTCCTTGCGCGACGCTCCCACGGCTTGTAGGCACACGGTTTCAGGTACTATTTCACTCCGCTCCCGCGGTACTTTTCACCATTCCCTCACGGTACTATCCGCTATCGGTCACCAGGGAATATTTAGGCTTAGCGGGTGGTCCCGCCAGATTCACACGGGATTTCTCGGGCCCCGTGCTACTTGGGTGTCTCTCAAGCAAGCCGCTGACGTTTCGACTACGGGGGTCTTACCCTCTACGCCGGACCTTTCGCATGTCCTTCGCCTACATCAACGGTTTCTGACTCGCCCTACGGCCGGCAGACCGTAGAAGAGAGATCCCACAACCCCGCACACGCAACCCCTGCCGGGTCTCACACGTATACGGTTTGGCCTCATCCAGTTTCGCTCGCCACTACTCCCGGAATCACGGTTGTTTTCTCTTCCTGCGGGTACTGAGATGTTTCACTTCCCCGCGTTCCCTCCACACTGCCTATGTGTTCAGCAGCGGGTGACAGCCCATGACGACTGCCGGGTTTCCCCATTCGGACACCCCCGGATCAAAGCCTGGTTGACGACTCCCCGGGGCCTATCGTGGCCTCCCACGTCCTTCATCGGTTCCTGGTGCCAAGGCATCCACCGTGCGCCCTTAAAAACTTGGCCACAGATGCTCGCGTCCACTGTGCAGTTCTCAAACAACGACCAACCACCCATCACCCCGGGACCACATCCCGAGTGCACTGGGGCCGGCACTGAAGGAAGATCATTCCCTCAGACACCCAACAGCGTGCCCGGCCCAGTCCCGCCCGGTGATCATGCGTTCCACGCTCCGAAGAGCAGTACTAGCAGCCACCGACCCGTGGTCTGAACCGAGTAGTCAACGTTCCACCCATGAGCAACCAGTGCGAGACGTTCGCTCGCATGCTGGCCTCTGAACCAAGCAAAGCCTGGATAAGAAGTGCTCCTTAGAAAGGAGGTGATCCAGCCGCACCTTCCGGTACGGCTACCTTGTTACGACTTCGTCCCAATCGCCAGTCCCACCTTCGACAGCTCCCTCCCACAAGGGGTTGGGCCACCGGCTTCGGGTGTTACCGACTTTCGTGACGTGACGGGCGGTGTGTACAAGGCCCGGGAACGTATTCACCGCAGCAATGCTGATCTGCGATTACTAGCGACTCCGACTTCATGGGGTCGAGTTGCAGACCCCAATCCGAACTGAGACCGGCTTTTTGAGATTCGCTCCACCTCGCGGTATCGCAGCTCATTGTACCGGCCATTGTAGCACGTGTGCAGCCCAAGACATAAGGGGCATGATGACTTGACGTCGTCCCCACCTTCCTCCGAGTTGACCCCGGCGGTCTCCCGTGAGTCCCCAACACCCCCGAAGGGGCTTGCTGGCAACACGGGACAAGGGTTGCGCTCGTTGCGGGACTTAACCCAACATCTCACGACACGAGCTGACGACAGCCATGCACCACCTGTACACCGACCACAAGGGGGACCCTGTCTCCAGGGTTTTCCGGTGTATGTCAAGCCTTGGTAAGGTTCTTCGCGTTGCGTCGAATTAAGCCACATGCTCCGCCGCTTGTGCGGGCCCCCGTCAATTCCTTTGAGTTTTAGCCTTGCGGCCGTACTCCCCAGGCGGGGCACTTAATGCGTTAGCTGCGGCACGGACAACGTGGAATGTTGCCCACACCTAGTGCCCACCGTTTACGGCGTGGACTACCAGGGTATCTAATCCTGTTCGCTCCCCACGCTTTCGCTCCTCAGCGTCAGTATCGGCCCAGAGATCCGCCTTCGCCACCGGTGTTCCTCCTGATATCTGCGCATTTCACCGCTACACCAGGAATTCCGATCTCCCCTACCGAACTCTAGCCTGCCCGTATCGACTGCAGACCCGGGGTTAAGCCCCGGGCTTTCACAACCGACGTGACAAGCCGCCTACGAGCTCTTTACGCCCAATAATTCCGGACAACGCTTGCGCCCTACGTATTACCGCGGCTGCTGGCACGTAGTTAGCCGGCGCTTCTTCTGCAGGTACCGTCACTTTCGCTTCTTCCCTGCTGAAAGAGGTTTACAACCCGAAGGCCGTCATCCCTCACGCGGCGTCGCTGCATCAGGCTTTCGCCCATTGTGCAATATTCCCCACTGCTGCCTCCCGTAGGAGTCTGGGCCGTGTCTCAGTCCCAGTGTGGCCGGTCGCCCTCTCAGGCCGGCTACCCGTCGTCGCCTTGGTGAGCCATTACCTCACCAACAAGCTGATAGGCCGCGGGCTCATCCTGCACCGCCGGAGCTTTCGAACCTCACGGATGCCCGCGAGGATCAGTATCCGGTATTAGACCCCGTTTCCAGGGCTTGTCCCAGAGTGCAGGGCAGATTGCCCACGTGTTACTCACCCGTTCGCCACTAATCCCCACCCGAAGGTGGTTCATCGTTCGACTTGCATGTGTTAAGCACGCCGCCAGCGTTCGTCCTGAGCCAGGATCAAACTCTCCGTGAATGTTTACCCGTAATCGGGTGACACCACGAGAGCGGAACAGTCGGAGGAATAGTCCGACCGTTCACAGCGTCCTCGCTGTGTTATTTCAAAGGAACCTCAACCCGATCGAACCGATCAGGTCGGGGTATCAACATATCTGGCGTTGACTTTTGGCACGCTGTTGAGTTCTCAAGGAACGGTCGCTTCCTTTGTACTCACCCTCTCGGGCTTTCCTCCGGGCGCTTCCCTTCGGTCTTGCGTTTCCGACTCTATCAGATCTTTCCGACCCGATTTCCTCGGTGCTTTCCAGGTTCCCGCTTTCGCGTTTCCCTTTCCGGCGGTTCCGACTCTATCAGATCCTTTCGGGCTCTGATTCCCCGTCAGAGGGGGTTGCCTTCGCGGCTGTTGGGCCGTTCCGACGGAGTGAGACTTTAGCGGATTCCCGGCCTCCGAGCTAATCGGGGACCGCGTCCTGTCGGACGTGGATTCCTCATTCCGTAATTGCACGCACCGACAACACGACGACGACGTCGACAATGCGACAGCCCGTCGAGGTGTGTTGGTACTTACGGAATCGCTGTCCGGGGACCGACCGGAGTCGGCGCTCACGTCGGACAACTCGGAGAACACTACGAGTGGGCCCCCAAGGTGTCAAATCCCGAGCCTGGCGCTCCGCCGGGGCGTAGTGTGGAGGGCGTGATGACGCGTACGTGTACTCAGCTCTGGTGGGCCGCCTGACGGCGGCCGTACACACGTATGCACTCGACGGCCGCCGCTTCGGCGGCCGTTCTCGTATCTCCCTCCGGGAGGGGCGGCCGGCGGATGGCGGCGGTCCTGACCAGGAGGTGGAGAGATGACACGGGTCTTCAGTGGGGTAAAGCCGACCGGGCACCTGACGCTGGGCAACTATCTGGGCGCCATGCGGAAGTGGGTCACGGTCGACCAGCATCGGTCGGACGCGGTGTTCTGCGTCGTCGACCTGCACGCACTGACCGTCGACCACGATCCGGCGCGGGTGCGCAGACTGAGCCGGCAGGCGGCGTCGCTGTTGCTGGCGGCGGGGCTGGAGCCGGAGCGGTGCACGGTGTTCGTGCAGAGCCACGTGGACGAGCACGCGCGGTTGTCGTACGTGCTGGAGTGCGTCGCCACCGACGGGGAGATGCGGCGGATGATCCAGTACAAGGAGAAGGCCGCGCGTGAGCGGGTGCGGGGCGGGAGTGTGCGGCTGTCGCTGCTGACGTATCCGGTGCTGATGGCGGCGGACATCCTGGCGTACGGGACGGACGAGGTGCCGGTGGGGGACGACCAGGCGCAGCACGTGGAACTGGCGCGGGATCTCGCGGTGCGGTTCAACCAGCGGTACGGGCACACGTTCGTGGTGCCCCGGGCGACCCTGCCGGGTGTGGCGGCCCGGGTCATGAACCTGCAGGACCCGACGTCGAAGATGGGGAAGAGCGACGATGTCGGGCCGGGGATCGTCTACCTGCTGGACGAGCCGGACGTGGTGCGGAAGAAGGTCGCGCGGGCCGTGACCGACAGCGGGCGGGAGGTCGTGTACGACCGTGAGGCGCGGCCGGGGCTCGCCAATCTGCTGGAGATCCTCGCCTCCTGCACGGGTGGGGAGCCGGCGGAGCTGGCGGGTGCGTACGACTCGTACGGGGCGCTGAAGAAGGACGCCGCCGAGGCCGTCGTCGAGGTGCTTCGTCCCGTGCGGGAGCGGCACAAGGAGCTGTGCGCGGATCCCGGGTACGTGGAGGGCGTGCTGAGGGAGGGGGCGGACAAGGCTCGGGCGATGGCCCGGCCGACCGTGGATGCGGCCTACCGGGCGATCGGGTTGCTGCCGCCGGTGAACGCGGCTCGGTAGGCGCGGGGGCTGGTGGCGAGGCGCGATGCGAAGTGCTGGCGCATCGTGACCTCGCTGCCGAAGCCGGACCGGCGGGCCACCTCGGGCATGGCCAGGTCGGTGCGCTCCAGGAGTTTCTGGGCGGCGGCGACACGCTGGTCGAGGAGCCAGCGGAGCGGGGTGGTACCGGTCGCCGCCGTGAAGTGGCGGGCGAAGGTGCGGGGGGACATGCCCGCGCGGGCTGCCAGGTCGGCGACGGTGAGAGGTTCGTGCAGGTGGCGCAGGGCGTGCTCGCGGACGTCGGCGAGGGCGTCGGCGTCCCGGTCGGCGCGGGGTGTGGGGTGCTCGATGAACTGGGCCTGTGTGCCTGTGCGGAAGGGGGCGGTGACCATCGAGCGGGCGATGGTGGCGGCGGCCTCGGCGCCGTGGGCCAGACGGACCAGGTGGAGGCAGAGGTCGATGCCCGCCGCCGTGCCCGCGGCGGTCCAGATGTTGTCGTCCTCGATGAAGAGGGCGTCCGGGACGACCTTGATCCGAGGGTGCCGGGTCCGGAGGAGGTCGACCAGGCGCCAGTGGGTGATGGCACGGCGGTCGTCGAGGAGGCCTGCCTGGGCGAGGGTGAAGGCGCCTCCGCAGAGGGCGGCGACAGGCGTGCCGCGGGCATGGGCGCGGCGGAGGGCGTCGAGGACCGGGGCGGGTGCCGGGGTGACGTGGTCGTCGAGGCCGGGCACCACGACCAGGTCGGCCCGGTCCAGCCAGTCGAGCGGGCGGTCGGGGTGGAGGGCGAGGCCGCCGCGCATCGGGACGACGGTGGTGCCGTCGACGGCGGCGCGGCGCAGCTCGAAGGCGGGGGCGCCCCGGTCGGTGCGGTCGGCGCCCCACACCTCGGTGATGACGGAGACGTCGAAGGCCCGGATACCCGGGAAGGCGACCATGGCGATGCGGTAGGGGGCTGCCATGAGTGGCAGTAAACCATCGGTCGCTGACTTCTGTACCTCTGTGATCTGGTCCCGCGGGGCGTGACCATCGGGGCATGGAGATCCTGGAGAACGCGGCACTGGTGGTCGTGGACGTGCAGAAGGGCTTCGAGGAAGCCGACTTCTGGGGTACGCGCAACAATCCGGCGGCGGACGACAACATCGCCGCACTCATCGACGCATGGCAGTCGGCCGGGCGGCCGGTCGTCTTCGTGCGGCACGACTCCGCCGAGCCTGGATCGCCGTTGCGGGCCGGGTACCGGGGCAACGGGTTCAAGGAGTACGTGGAGCAGCGGCGCGGGAAGGGCGGCGGGGCCGAGTTGCTGGTCACGAAGTCCGTGAACTCGGCGTTCCTGGGGTCGCCGGACCTGGGCGCCTGGCTGCGCGGGGCGGGAATCTCGCAGATCGTGCTGGCCGGGATCCAGACCAACATGTGCGTCGAGACGACGGCACGGATGGGCGGGAACCTCGGATACGAGGTCGTCGTCGCCCTCGACGCCACGTACACCTTCGGGCTGGCGGGACCCTTCGGCTGGCGGCAGAGCGCCGACGAGCTGGCCCGGGCATCGGCGGTTTCGCTGCACGGGGGCGGCTTCGCGCGGGTGGTGACGACCGAGGACGTGCTGAGCGCGGCGAAGTGAGCCCCGCCCCTGGTGCGCGGACCGGGGCGGGGCGCACGGGGCGGCGGTCTCGGTCGGTCGCCGGTCGGCTCGTGGAGTCGCTGGGCCGGGCCCACAGCGCCGGCCCAGACACGGATGTCCTTGACGCGAGCGGGCAGGTGCCGCGTCAGAGACGATGTCGGTGTCGGCCTCGTTCGGCGAGAATTCGGCGAGAACGTGAACTTCGCCGGTCCGTCCCCGCCCCAAGGACACGAAGTCTGGCGTGTCCTACGGGTCCGGTCAGTCCTTGGTGCCGGAGGCCAGTTCGCGGCTGCGGTCGCGGGCGGCCTCCAGGGCGGCGATGAGGGCGGCGCGGACGCCGTGGTTCTCGAGCTCGCGGATGGCGTTGATCGTGGTTCCGGCGGGGGACGTGACGTTCTCGCGGAGCCTGACCGGGTGTTCGCCGCTGTCGCGGAGCATCTTCGCGGCGCCGATCGCGGACTGGACGATGAGGTCGTGCGCCTTGTCGCGGGGCAGGCCCAGGAGGATGCCTGCGTCGGTCATGGCCTCGACCAGGTAGAAGAAGTACGCCGGGCCGGAGCCGGAGAGGGCGGTGCAGGCGTCCTGCTGGGACTCGGGGACGCGCAGGGTCTTGCCGACGGCGCCGAAGATCTCCTCGGTGTGGGCGAGGTGATCGGCGGTGGCGTGGGTGCCGGCGGAGATGACGGACATGGCCTCGTCGACGAGGGCCGGGGTGTTCGTCATGACGCGGACCACCGGGGTGCCGGGGGCGAGACGCTCCTCGAAGAAGGCGGTCGGGATGCCCGCGGCGCCGCTGATGACCAGGCGGTCGGCGGGGACGTGCGGGGCGAGTTCGTCGAGGAGGGTGCCCATGTCCTGCGGCTTGACCGTGAGGATCAGGGTGTCGGCGGTCTTGGCGGCCTCGGCGTTGGTGACGGGGGTGACTCCGTGGCGGGCGCGGAGTTCGTCGGCCCGTTCCTGGCGGCGGGCGGTGACCAGGAGGTCGGCGGGGGCCCAGCCGGCTCCGATCATTCCGCTGAGCAGGGCTTCGCCGATCTTGCCGGTGCCGAGGACTGCGACTTTCTGGGTCATGGGTTCGGGTGCCCTCCGGTGACCTGTCTGGGGTGCGTCGTCCGTTGTCGTCATCCTCGCATTCGTGGTGGCGGGGTGGGGTGTCGTGTCCAGTCCGCGGGACGCGGCGGCCGTCGGGGGCCGGCGGGGACCGTCGGGCCCGCTTTCGGCCTGGACGGTCTCGTCCGCAAACGCCGGACGGGCTGTCACGCCGTTCGGCGTTTCAAGGTCGCCGCGCCCAGGGTCAGGACCAGCACGGCGCTGCCCGCGACGATCAGGGCGTCACGGATGAAGGCGGTGGTCATGTCGGTGTGGCGGAGGACCTCGTTCATGCCGTCCACCGCGTACGACATCGGCAGGACGTCGGAGATCGCCTCCAGGGCCGGGTGCATCTTGTCGCGCGGGGTGAACAGGCCGCAGAGGAGCAGCTGGGGGAAGATCACGGCCGGCATGAACTGCACCGCCTGGAACTCGGAGGCCGCGAAGGCCGAGACGAAGAGGCCGAGTGCCGTGCCGAGGAGGGCGTCGAGCAGCGCGACCAGGAGCAGGAGCCAGGGGCTGCCGGTCACGTCGAGGCCGAGGAGCCAGACGGCCAGGCCGGTGGCGAGGGCCGACTGGACGATGGCGAGGGTGCCGAAGGCCAGGGCGTAGCCGGCGATCAGGTCGCCCTTGCCCAGGGGCATGGCGAGGAGGCGTTCGAGGGTGCCGGAGGTGCGCTCGCGCAGGGTCGCGATGGACGTGACCAGGAACATCGTGATCAGCGGGAAGATCCCGAGGAGCGAGGCGCCGATGTTGTCGAAGGTGCGCGGGCTGCCGTCGAAGACGTAACGCAGCAGGAAGAGCATCACGCAGGGGATCAGCATCAGCAGGGCGATGGTGCGCGGGTCGTGGCTCAGCTGGCGCAGGACCCGGGCGGCCGTGGCGGTGGTGCGGGAGAGGCTGAGGGCGCGTGTGGGGGCCGGGGGCAGAGCGGGCGCGGGGGCCGTGGGTGTGGTCATCGGGTGGTCTCCTTCGTGCGGGTCGCCGCCTTCGCCTTCGCCTCGTCGACCAGGTGGAGGAAGGCTCCCTCGACCGTTTCGGAGCCGGTGCGGGCGCGCAGGGCGTCGGGGGTGTCCTCGGCGAGGATCTCGCCCTCGCGCATGAGGAGGAGGCGGTGGCAGCGCTCGGCCTCGTCCATGACGTGGGAGGAGACGAGGAGAGTGGCGCCGCGGTCGGCGGCGAGGGAGTGGAAGAGGGTCCACAGGTCTCGGCGGAGTACGGGGTCCAGGCCGACGGTCGGTTCGTCGAGGATCAGGAGCTCCGGGTCGCCGAGGAGGGCGACGGCGAGGGAGACGCGGCTGCGCTGGCCGCCGGAGAGGTTGCCGGCGAGGGCGTCGGCGTGGGAGGTGAGGTCGACGTCGGTGATCGCCCGGGTGACGTCGTCCCGACGGCGGTCGGAGGCGGCTCTGCCGGGGGCGAGTATCGCGGCGAAGTAGTCGAGGTTCTGGCGGACGGTCAGGTCGTCGAAGACGGACGGGGCCTGGGTGACGTAGCCGATGCGGGTACGGAGGGCGGGGTGGCCGGCGGGGCGGCCGAGGACGTCCAGGGTGCCGGTGACCTCGGCCTGGGTGCCGGCGATCGCGCGCATGAGGGTCGACTTGCCACAGCCTGAGGGGCCGAGGAGGCCGGTGATCCGGCCTCGGGGGACGGTGAAGCCGAGGCCGCGCAGGACGGTGCGGGGGCCTCGGACGACGGTGAGGTCCTCGGCGTGGACGGCGGGTGGGGCGGGGGCACCGCCGGCTTCTCCGGGTGGGGCGGAAGAGTAATTCATCATGCGATGAATACTCCTCCGCGGCCCATCCGTCGTCAAGCGGTCGCAGGGGCCCCGGCGAGCAGGAGGACGACGACGTACGTCTCCTCGACGACTCCGTCCGGGAAGGCGGTCAGGAGGTGCCGGCGCTCCTCGGCCAGGAAGGCCGCGCGGCGTTCGGCGGTGTCGGTCAGGAAGACGGAGTGGCTGGTGAGGTTGGCCAGGTGGGTGTCGACGGGGACGCGGCGGCTCCAGCGGATCTCACGGCGGGTGAGGCCGAGGCGGCCCGCGGGGTCGGCGACGCCCGGGCCGACCTCCCGTCTCTCGGCGGACAGCTCGTGGTCGAAGTGCCGGTCGACGCGGCGGGCCGCCGCGGCGATCCAGGGCACGTCCAAGGCCTCGGTGTTCCACCACAGTGCGAGCGTGCCGCCCGGTCGCAGCACGCGGAGCGCCTCCGGGACCGAGAGCGCGGGGTCGGTCCAGTGCCACGCCTGGGCGTAGGTGAGGAGGTCGGCGCTGTGGTCGGCGAGGGGGAGGGCGTTGCCGTTGCCCTGGACGACCGGCACGTCGGGGAGGGTGTGGCGGAACTCGGCGGCCATGCCGTCGCCGGGTTCGACGGCGATCACGTCGGCGCCGCGCGCGTGCAGGCGGGCGGTGGCGATGCCCGTACCGGCGCCGACGTCCACGACACGGGAGCCGGCCAGAGGGTGGCCGGCGAACTCCTCCAGCACGTCGAAGAGGGCGGGCGGGTAGGAGGGGCGGTTGGCGGCGTACTGGGCCGCGGCCGAGTTGAAGGAGTGGGCGCGGGCGGCGTGGGCGGCGGGCTGGGCCGGGGGTGGGGTGGCTCCGGGCGTCGGCGTCATGGGGACATGGTGGCCGGGTGGTGCTGGGGGGGCGCAGGGGATTGCGGGAGGGGCCGGGAGGGGCGGGGACTCGGCATCGCCGGGCCGGGTCGGCGTTGAGGGAGGCCCGGCGGTCGGGCCGGGCAGGCACCGAGGCAGGGCAGGCAGGGACCAGGCAGATCCAGCGCCGCGCCGGGCAGGCGGCGGGCGGCCGCGCGGGGGCCGGCAAGGCGTCAGCGGCGGCCGCGCCGACGATGGCGGGCAGTGCGGTGAGCGACGGCCGACCCAGGCAACGGGCAGCGTAGGCGACGGAATGGTGATCACGACGGGCGGTGTGTGGCGGGCGGCATCAACGACCGCCCGGATTAGGCGACTGGCCGGCGTAGGCGGCGCCATCGGCGACCGCGCCGGCGTTGGCGAGCGACGCTGTAAGCGATGGCCGACCCAGGCAACGGGCGGCGAAGGCGACGGAACCGCGATGACGACGGGCGGCGTGTGGCGGGAGAGGTGGGGCGGGCTGCATGGACGACGGACCGGCGCGGGCGCATCAGCGACGGCCCGGCGTGAGCAGCGTCAGCGACGAGCCAGCGTAGGCGGGTCAGCGACCGCCCGACGTAAGCGGGTCAGCGGCGGGGCGGCGTAGGTGGTGTCAGCGGCGGGCCAACGTAAGCGGGTCAGCGACCGCCCGACGTGAGCGCATCAGCGACGACCCGACGTGAGCAGCGTCAGCGACGGGCCAGCGTAGGCGGGGCAGCGTAGGCGGGCCAGCGACGGCCCGACGTGAGCGCATCAGCGACGGCCCGGCGTGAGCAGCGTCAGCGACGGGCCAGGGTAGGCGGGTCAGCGACCGCCCGACGTAAGCGGGTCAGCGGCGGGGCGGCGTAGGTGGTGTCAGCGGCGGGGCGGCGTAGGTGGTGTCAGCGGCGGCGGCGCTTCTTGGAAGGGTTTCCCGAGCGGCGGGTGGTGCGCTTCTCGTACTCCGCGCGGGCCTTCTCGTACTCCGCGCGGTGCAGTTTCTCGCCCGGGGCCTCGGTGAAGGTGCGGAAGAAGTAGGCGAGGAGGGAGCCGACGAATCCGATGGCCAGCAGTCCGCGGAGGGAGGACTGGCGGTCGGGGTCGGGGCGGGTGCCGAAGGCGGACCAGGTGTGGCGGAAGGCGAGCGCGCTGCAGACCGCGAACATCACGATCATCAGCAGCGAGACGAAGCTGCCGATGTCCGCGATCTGGAGACCCTGGTAGGCGACGCGGAGCACGAAGCAGGCGGCGGCCGCCGCGGCGAGGGAGCCGACGGCGAGGCCCACCCGACGGGCGGTGTAGCCGTTGTCGTGGTGGACCCAGGTCGTGCCGTAGAACCGGAGGGGTTCGGGGCGGGGGCCCGCGGGGGTGTCCGGGGTGCCGTTGGTGCCGTTCTCTGCGCTCACGGGTCGATTATGGCGCGCGCCTCTCGGGAGGCTGCGCCGCGGTCAGCCGCCCTGGCCGGCGCTGCCGAGCGGGCCGACCTGCACCGGGGTGCCGGAGCCGTCCGTGACGGGCAGCGTGGCGCCGCCCGGCCAGTCGAGGGTGACCGACTTCGTCTCGTCCGGCGGGGTCACCACCAGCCCCGTGATGCGGACGCCGGAGCCGCCCGAGTCGTTGATCGGGTAGGTGATGCCGAAGGTGATCCGCTCCCCGTCCTTCAGGACCACCGAGGGGGCCGGCTCGCCCGTGCGCTCGGCGGACAGGGTGCCGGAATTCGTCTTCAGGTCGACGCCCGCGTGGCCCGCGAGCGAGCAGTCCCGGCCGCCGCCGTTCTTCAGGTCCACCGCGACGGTGCCCCTGTCGTCGCCGCCGATCGTGGCGTCGGTCGCCGTGATCTCCAGCTCGTCCGTGCGGCACTTGGCCGCCGCCTTGCCGTCCTCGTCGGTGCCTCCGGCGCCTCCGGTGCCTCCCGTGGCGCCGGGGGTCCCCTCGGAGTCCGTTCCGCCCTGCTGGTCCGGGCCCGTCGAAGCGGAGCCGCCGGTCGAGGAGGACCCGGTGGAGGCGGCCGGCGGGGCGGCGCTCCCGTCGGTGGCGTCGTCGTTCTGGCAGGCCGTGAGCGAAAGGCCGGCGGCGAGGGCCATGGCGGCGATGGTCAGCTTGCGAACGCGCATCGTTGTCTACCTCGGAGTCGGTTGGCGTGCCGGTCCGCCGCCCGTACCCATCGGTGCGAGCGGCGCTTCCGGTCAGCAAGAGCCGCTCGGACCGGCACGCCGTTCCCCTCGGCGACCTCCTAAGACGTCCTCAGGACAGCCCTGTTACAAGGTCAGTTACAAGGTCAGCAGCGGGGGGCCACGTAACCGTCGCTGCCGGTGCGGACGTACGCGTCGGAGACGTACTGGCCGCTGCCGATGTTGTCCCAGATGTTCGAGGTGCCGTACGGGCCCGAGACCCTGGTGCCCGACGTCTGGCAGTAGATCTGCACCCGCGACCCCTCGGGCAGGACCCGGACGACGGAGTAGCCGGTGCCGGGACCGCTGCGGACGTTCAGCCGGTAGCCCGGCGCCACCGGGTAGGAGCCGGCGGCAGCGGCCGTCGTGGTGACGGCCTCGGCGGTCGTGCTCTCGTCCTCGCCCGCGGCGTCCGTGAGCTGGTCGGCAGACATGAAAACCTCCCCCGTTCACCCCGCGAGTGCCGCGGGGTCACATTGATTCCCCTGAGACGAGCCGTGGAACAGCAGTTCGTGACTCGCACGCGGAGGCTAGCAAGCCGCCTCGGCCCCGTCGGAACCATCGACTAGGCTCCGAGCGTCGCGCGCGCGAACGAACAGCACGGGGGTGGTTCCATGGCGCCGCAGCCGAACGCCGGAGCGGGCGCGGAAGCGGAACTTCCGGAGTACGCCGGTCACTACCGTCTGGAGTCCTGTCTGGGTTCGGGCGGGATGGGCGTCGTGCACCTGGCCCGGAGCACTTCGGGAATGCGGGTCGCGGTGAAGGTCGTACACGCCTCGTATGCCAGGGACCCCGAGTTCAGGGGACGGTTCCGGCAGGAGGTGGCCGCGGCGCGGCGGGTGAGCGGGGCGTTCACGGCACCGGTCGTGGACGCCGATCCGGACAGCGGGCGGCCCTGGATGGCCACGCTGTACATCCCCGGTCCGACGCTCTCCGAGCAGGTGAAGCGGAACGGGCCGATGGATCCGGACCAGTTGCGCCGGCTGATGGCCGGGCTCGCGGAGGCGCTGCGCGACATCCACCGGGTCGGGGTCGTGCACCGGGACCTGAAGCCGAGCAACGTGCTGCTCGCCGAGGACGGGCCGAAGGTCATCGACTTCGGCATCTCCCGGCCGAAGGACAGCGAGCTGCGGACCGAGACCGGGAAGCTGATCGGCACGCCGCCGTTCATGGCGCCCGAGCAGTTCCGGCGGCCCCGGGAGGTCGGGCCCGCCGCGGACGTGTTCGCGCTCGGGTCGCTCATGGTGCACGCGGCGACCGGACGCGGGCCGTTCGACTCCGACAGTCCCTACGTCGTCGCCTACCAGGTCGTGCACGACGAGCCCGACCTGGTAGGCGTACCGGAGACGCTCGCGCCGCTGGTGCTGCGCTGTCTCGCCAAGGAGCCCGGCGACCGGCCCACGCCGGACGAGCTGATGCGGGAGCTGCGGTCGGTGGCGGCGGCGTACGACACGCAGGTGTTCATACCGGCGCAGCGGGTGCAGGCGGCGGAAGGGGAAGCGGGGGCGGTGGCGCCGCGGGCGCCGGACGTACGGGAGGTCCCCGCCGCACGCGAGGCTGCCGCCGTAGGCGAGGCTCCTGCGGAAAGTGCTCCGGGGCGCGGAGCCGACGTACCCGCGCGGTGGTCCGTGCGGCGGCTGGGGCGGCGGACGGGGCTGGTGGCCGGGGCGGTGAGCCTCGCCGTGCTGGGCGGGCTCGCCTCGGTCCAGGTGTTCGGCGGCGCGGAACCGGCGCGGAAGGCGCCCGCCGGCCGGAGCGCGCCCGGCGGTTTCGGCGTGTGGGAGGCGGCTCCCGCGTCGAAGGGCGCGGGGATGCCGCAGTGCTCGTACGCGGCGCGGGTGCTGCTGTGCGCGCGGCCCGGGGTGGTCTTCGCCCTCGATCCGGCCGACGGCGGCACGCTGTGGCGGCACGAGGCCGAGGAGGCGGTGCGCAGTGAACCGCCGGTCGTGTCGGGCGGCCTGGTGCAGCCCTCCCTCGACCGGACCGGCACGCTGGAGGCGCTCGATCCGGCCACGGGCCGGCAGGTGTGGCAGGAGGACGTGCCCGAGTACGACGGAGTGCGGGTGGCCGGTGACACCCTGCTGCTCACCCGCTCCGACGGGACGGTCACCGGTGTGGACAGCGCCTCGGGCGACGTCGAGTGGTCGCACCGGATTCCGGGGCAGGCCGTGCCGTACTTCTCGACCTTCGCCGGGGACCCGTCGGCGTACGCGGTGAGTGCGGCCGGGGACGGGGAGCGGACCCGGGTCACCGCGGTGGACCCGGCCACCGGTGACGTGCGGTGGGACGCGGAGCTGGCCGGGTCGCTGACGCCCGTGGGGGCGGCGGACGGGTCGGTGTACCTCGTCGCGGGCGGTGCCGTGTACGGGGACGCGAAGGCCGTGGTGCGGTACACGCCCGGTACGGGTGACGTCCGGCGGGTGAAGCTGCCGGTGCCGGTCGCGCAGGCCGAGGCCGGGGTGCGCGGGGACACCGTGTACCTGATGGGCGCGGGCGGTTCGCTGGTGGCCGTGGACATGGCGGCGGGGAAGCAGCGGTGGCGGCTGGAGACGGGGGTGAGCCGGGGCTCGGCGCCCGCGTCCGACGGGCGGCACGTGTACGTCAGCGCGCCGGACGGGCGGCTCCTCGGTGTCGACGCCCGTACGGGACGGCTGCTGGGGCAGACGCGGCCGCGGCTCGGTGCCGAGTCGGACCGCGTGCCCGCCGCGCTCCCCCGGCCCGTGCTCGCGGGCGGCCACGTCTACGCGGGTGCGCCCGACGGGACGGTGTTCGGGGTGGCGGGGCGGGACCCCGCCGGCTGGTAGGCGGGGTCCGAGGGGCCTCAGCCCAGCTTGCTCACGTCGCGCACGGCGCCCTTGTCGGCGCTGGTCGCCATCGCGGCGTACGCCTTCAGGGCCGCGGAGACCTTGCGGTCGCGGTTCTTCGGGGCGTACCGGCCGTTCAGGGCCTGCTCACGACGGGTCAGCTCGGCGTCGTCGACCAGCAGCTCGATGGAGCGGTTGGGGATGTCGATGCGGATGCGGTCGCCGTCCTCGACGAGGGCGATGGTGCCGCCGGCCGCCGCCTCGGGCGAGGCGTGGCCGATGGACAGGCCCGAGGTGCCGCCGGAGAAGCGGCCGTCGGTGACCAGGGCGCAGGCCTTCCCGAGGCCGCGGCCCTTCAGGTACGAGGTCGGGTAGAGCATCTCCTGCATGCCGGGGCCGCCCTTGGGGCCCTCGTAGCGGATGACGACGACGTCGCCCTCCTTGACCTGCTGGGTGAGGATCTTCTGGACGGCCTCCTCCTGCGACTCGCAGACGACGGCCGGGCCCTCGAAGGTCCAGATCGACTCGTCCACGCCGGCGGTCTTGACGACGCAGCCGTCCACGGCGAGGTTGCCGCGCAGGACCGCGAGGCCGCCGTCCTTGGAGTAGGCGTGCTCGACGGAGCGGATGCAGCCGCCCTCGGCGTCCTCGTCCAGGGAGTCCCAGCGCTCGGACTGGGAGAAGGCCTCGGCGGAGCGGACGCAGCCGGGGGCCGCGTGCCACAGCTCGACGGCCTCCTGGGAGGGCGAGCCGCCGCGGATGTCCCAGGTCTTCAGCCAGTCGGCCAGGGACGGGCTGTGGACGGAGTGGACGTCCTCGTTGAGCAGGCCGCCGCGGTGCAGTTCGCCGAGGAGGGCGGGGATGCCGCCCGCGCGGTGCACGTCCTCCATGTAGTACGTGCGGTCCTTGGCGACGTTCGGCGCGACCTTGGCCAGGCACGGGACGCGGCGCGAGAGGGCGTCCATCTCGGTGAGGCCGTAGGCGACCTCCGCCTCCTGGGCGGCGGCCAGCAGGTGCAGGATCGTGTTGGTGGAGCCGCCCATCGCGATGTCGAGCGCCATGGCGTTCTCGAAGGCCGCGGGGGTGGCGATGTTGCGGGGCAGGACCGAGTCGTCGTCCTGCTCGTAGTAGCGGCGGGTCAGGTCCAGGACCGTGCGGGCGGCGTTCTCGTAGAGCGCCTTGCGGGCGGTGTGGGTGGCGAGGACCGAGCCGTTGCCGGGGAGGGAGAGGCCGATGGCCTCGGTGAGGCAGTTCATCGAGTTGGCGGTGAACATGCCGGAGCAGGAGCCGCAGGTCGGGCAGGCGTTCTCCTCGATGCGGAGGATGTCCTCGTCGGAGATCTTGTCGTTGACCGCCTCCGACATCGCGTCGACCAGGTCCAGCGTGCGGACCGTGCCGTCGACCAGGGTGGCGCGGCCGGACTCCATGGGGCCGCCGGAGACGAAGACCGTCGGGATGTTCAGGCGGAGCGCCGCGTTGAGCATGCCCGGGGTGATCTTGTCGCAGTTGGAGATGCAGATCAGGGCGTCGGCGCAGTGGGCCTCGACCATGTACTCCACGCTGTCCGCGATCAGGTCGCGGGAGGGGAGGGAGTAGAGCATGCCGCCGTGGCCCATGGCGATGCCGTCGTCGACGGCGATCGTGTTGAACTCGCGCGGGATGCCGCCGGCCGCGACGACCGCCTCGCTGACGATCCGGCCGACCGGCGCGAGGTGGGTGTGGCCCGGCACGAACTCCGTGAAGCTGTTGGCGACGGCGATGACCGGCTTCCGCCCGATGTCCGCGCCGGGTACACCGGAGGCACGCATAAGGGCGCGGGCGCCCGCCATGTTGCGGCCGTGGGTGACTGTGCGGGACCTCAGTTCGGGCATCGTCGCTCGCTCCTTCGGAGAGTTATGACTGTCGTCGAGCGTACGCCGGTCATCCATGGGTCGGGACAGGGCGTCCGGAATACGGGACGTCCGTCTCGCCGCAGGCTGCGGGCGGGTGCCCTCAGGGGCCGGTGAGGTGGCCCTGTACCACCGGTGCCAGGCGGGCGACGAGGTCCTCCGGGTCGGCCGAGGCCAGCGGCTCCACCTTGATCACGTACCGGAGCATCGCGCATCCCACCAGCTGCGCCGCCGCCAGTTCGACGCGCAGCTCCGCGTCCGGCCGCTCCAGCCGGGCCGCGAGGCGCCGCATCACCTGGGCGGCGATCAGGCGGCGGAAGACGGCGGCGGCGGTCTCGTTGTTCACGGCGGAGCGGACGATGGCCAGCACCGGCTTGCGGGTGGCCGGGTTCTCCCACACGCCGATGATGAACCTGGTCAGCCGCTCGCCGACGTCGTCGAGGGGGCCGTCGCCGATCGCGTCCGGGGCCTGGAGCGCGGGCGCGAAGGCGACCTCGATGGCCGCCTCGAAGACCTGCTCCTTGGTGCCGAAGTAGTGGTGCACCAGCGCCGCGTCGACGCCCGCCGCCTTGCCGATGCCGCGTACGGAGGTCTTCTCGTAGCCGCGCTCGGAGAACTCCTCGCGGGCCGCGGTGAGGATGCGGGCGCGGGTGTCGGCGGACTCCGTGCGCGGGGGGCGGCCGCGGCGGCGGGTCCCCTCCGGGGTACCGGTCACCGCCCCCGCGCCTTCGCCGCCGACGCCAGGTGCAGGCGCGTGAAGGCCAGTGCCTCGGCGAGATCGGCCTCACGTTCGGCGCTGGACATCGCGCGACGGGTGTTGACCTCGATGACGACATGGCCGTCGAAGCCGGTGTGCGCGAGGCTCTCCAGCACCTCGGCGCAGGGCATGCTGCCGCGGCCGGGGACCAGGTGCTCGTCCTTGGCGGAGCCCTTGCCGTCGGCGAGATGGACGTGGCCGAGGCGGTCGCCCATGCGGTCGACCATGGCGAGGGCGTCGGTGCGGGAGGTGGCCGCGTGGCTCAGGTCGATCGTGAAGTGGCGGTAGTCGTCCTTGGTCACGTCCCAGTCGGGGGCGTACGCCTGCATCTCGCGGTCGCGGTAGCGCCAGGGGTACATGTTCTCGACGGCGAACCGCACGTCCGTCTCGTCCGCCATCCGCCAGATGCCGTCGACGAAGTCCCGGGCGTACTGGCGCTGCCACCGGAACGGCGGGTGGACGACGACGGCGGACGCGCCGAGCCGCTCGGCGGCGGACCGGGCGCGCTGGAGCTTGGTCCAGGGGTCGGTGGACCAGACGCGCTGCGTGATGAGCAGGCACGGGGCGTGCACGGCCAGGATCGGCATGTGGTGGTAGTCGCTGAGTCTGCGCAGGGCGTCGATGTCCTGGCTGACGGGGTCCGTCCAGACCATGACCTCGACGCCGTCGTAGCCGAGGCGCGCGGCGATCTCGAAGGCCGTCGCCGTCGACTCCGGGTAGACGGAGGCGGTCGACAGGGCGACCTTCGCATCCGGGATGCGGACTACGTCCCTTGGTTCTGCCACGGGGGCCAGGTTACGGGGTGGGGTCGGGTGGGTGCGGGGCGCCTGTTCGCCATGCTCCTCCGGGCGCCCCTCATCCCTGGCCCATGTGGTCCAGGCGGCGCAGGATCACGCCCTCCCTGAGGGCCCACGGGCAGATCTCCAGGCTCTCCACGTGGAAGAGGTCCATCGCGGCCTCCGCGACCAGGGCACCGGCCAGCAGCTGGTTCGCGCGGCCCTCGGAGACGCCGGGGAGCTCGGCGCGCTCGGCGGCGGTCATGGCGGCGAGGCGGGGCACCCACGCCTCCAGTGAGGCGTGCTTCAGCTCACGCTGGACGTACAGGCCCTCGGCGGAACGGGCGGCGCCCGCGATGCGGGCCAGCTGCCGGAAGGTCTTGGAGGTGGCGACCACGTGGTCCGGGGCGCCGAAGCGGCTGAACTCGCCGACCGTCCGCGCGATCTCCGTACGGACGTGGCGGCGCAGCGCCCTGACGTCGTCCGGGTGGGGCGGGTCGCCGGGCAGGCGGGCGGCGGTCAGCCGGCCCGCGCCGAGCGGCAGCGACACGGCGGTGTCGGGCTCCTCGTCGATGCCGTAGGCGATCTCCAGGGAGCCGCCGCCGATGTCGAGGACCAGCAGCTTGCCCGCGGACCAGCCGAACCAGCGGCGGACGGCGAGGAAGGTGAGCCGGGCCTCCTCCTCGCCGCTGAGGACCGCCAGCTCGACGCCGGTCTCGGTGCGCACGCGCGCGAGGACGTCGTCGGCGTTGGTCGCCTCGCGCACGGCGGAGGTGGCGAAGGGCAGCAGGTCCTCGACGCCCTTGTCCTCGGCGGCGCGGAGGGCGTCGTGGACGACGGCGATCAGGCGTTCGACGCCGTCGGGGCCGATGGCGCCGTCCTCGTCGAGGAGCTGGGCCAGGCGCAGGTCGGCCTTGTGGGAGTGCGCGGGCAGCGGGCGGGCACCGGGGTGGGCGTCCACCACCAGCAGATGCACCGTGTTCGAACCCACGTCGAGGACACCGAGTCTCATGTACGGAACGCTACTGCCGGCGGGGCCGGCGGCGGCACCGTGTTCGCGCTCGGGCGACTTACCCTGGAGCCGTGCCAAAGACGAAGAAGGCAAAGGACGACAAGCCGGCCAAGTCGGCCGAGTCGACCAAGTCGGCCAAGCAGGGTAAACGGGAAAAGACGCGTGAAATGGGCGATGAGAAGGGGCTCGACTTCGCACGCGCGTGGGTGGAGTTTCCGGATCCGGCGGACGACGAGCAGGTCTTCCGCTGCGATCTGACATGGCTGACCTCTCGCTGGAACTGCATCTTCGGCAGCGGCTGCCAAGGCATCCAGGCGGGCCGCGCGGACGACGGGTGCTGCTCGCTGGGCGCCCATTTCTCCGACGAGGACGACGAGAAGCGGGTCGCCGAGCACGTGGCGAGGCTCACGCCGGACATCTGGCAGCACCACGCCGAGGGCACGCGGGACGGGTGGGTCTCCGAGGACGACGAGGGCTCCCGGCAGACCCGGCCCTTCCAGGGCTCGTGCATCTTCCAGAACCGGCCCGGGTTCGCCGGCGGCGCGGGGTGCTCGCTGCACATCCTGGCGCTCAAGGAGGGCCGCGAGCCGCTGGAGACCAAGCCGGACGTGTGCTGGCAACTGCCGGTGCGGCGGACGTACGAGTGGATCGACCGGCCCGACGACACGCGTGTGCTGCAGGTGTCGATCGGTGAGTACGACCGCCGGGGGTGGGGGCCGGGCGGGCACGACCTGCACTGGTGGTGCACCTCGGCGACGTCGGCGCACGGGGCGGGGGAGCCGGTGTACGTGTCCTACCGGCCGGAGCTGATCGAGCTGATGGGCAAGGCCGGGTACGACCGGCTGGTCGAGCTGTGCGAGGAGCGGCTGGCGTCGCAGTTGCCGCTGCTGGCGCCTCATCCGGCGGATCCGGGGGCGGACGGCCGCTGAAGCCGGGGCGGGCTCGTGGGATGAGTGCCTAAGAGGTGGTCGGGCTCGGGCCGCCGGTGTCGCTCGGGGGTGGGGAGGAGCCGTCCCGGTCGCCGTCCGGGGCGCCGGGGTCTCCCGTGCCGTCGGTGGGCGACGGGTCGTCGGTCGGGGCCGTCGGGTCCGGGTCCGGTGAGGTGGGCGGGGGGTCGTCCGTGGGTGTCGGGTCGGGGGGCTGCGAGGTGGAGGGGTCCGGGTCGGGACCGGGGTCGGAGGGGGGCGGGGAGTCGCCGGGGGTGCTGGGGCGCGGGCCCGGGTGGGAGGGGCTGGGGGCCGTCCCGTAGCCCTGGATGGAGACGACCGCGCCGGTGGGCGAGACGGCCACGCGGGCGCGCCAGTGGCCGGACGGCTCGCGCAGGTGGTCCACGTACACCTTGATCGTCAGTGACTCGCCGGGGTGCAGGGTGCCCGAGGACTGGCTGAGGTAGAGCCACGGCGCCCCGGTGGTCGCGGACCAGCTCACCGGTGCGTCTCCGGTCGCGGTGAGGGTGACCAGGGTGGTGTCGCCGTCGTGGCCGGCCGCCACCTCGAGGTGGCCGGCGGCCTTCTCGCCGGCGCCGGTGACGCTGACGACCTCGACGGAGACGTCGGCCTTGCCGTTCTCGCCGAAACGGGGGCCGGGGGTGGTGTGGGTGTTGCCGGTGTTCTCGAAGCCGTAGCCGTCGCCCGCGGACTCGCCGTCCATGGCGCTGGGGTCCTGGGCCTCGGTGGCGCTGGCCGAGCGGCCCTCCTCGCCCTCGACGACCGGGGTGCCGCGGTAGGCGGCCCACAGCGCGAGCACGGGGGCCGCCACGACGGTGGCGACGACGGTCGTGGTGACGGCGCGCGCCCGCATACGGTCCCGGCGGGCCGCGCGGTCCTTGGGGTCCATCGGGAAGCCGCGCCGGTCGAAGCGGGGGGCCGCGCTCCGCGCGCGCGGTACGTGGGCCATGGCCATGTGCAGCGCCGCGCGCGGGGCCTCCAGGACGGGCAGCTCCGCGGGGGTCACGCTGGTGCCGGGCCAACGGCCGGGGATCGCGCGTTCGGCGGTGCGGCGGCAGCGGGGGCAGTCGTCGACGTGCCGGACCAGTTCGCGGCGGAGGGCTGTGCTCAGTACGTACTGGTTGTCGCCGGTGAGGCGGGCGACGCCCGGGCAGGTGCCGGTCTCGACCACGGCGAGGGCGGCGCGGGTGCGTTCCACCTCGCAGGCGGCGGAGGCCAGCAGTTCACGGGTGGCGGCCAGGTCCGTGCCGAGGACGGCGGCGACCTCGTGGGCGGCGAGGTGGTGACGCACGGCGAGTTCGAGGGCCTCGCGCTGCTCCGGGGTGGTGCCGGCGGCCTCCGGCCAGGCGAGGAGGGCGAGTTCGCGGCGGTGGCGCTGGTGCTCCTCGTCGCTGTGCGGGGTGTCGGGGCCGGGCGGGGCGGCGTCTTGGGCGTGGGTGCCTGGGCGGGGCGGGGCGGCGTCTTGGGCGTGGGTGCCGGGGCGGCCGGCCGCGTGGCTGCTCGGACGTTTCTGCTTGGCCTTGGCCTCTGCCTTCGCCTCGGCGAGCCTGCGCAGGCAGGCCCAGCGGGCCAGGGCGTACAGCCAGGCCCTGCGGTCCGCGGCCGAGGCGGGACCGCGGTGGCCGCGGTGGCTTCGCTGGGTGCGGCGCTCGGCGAGTGCGAGTGCGTCACCCAGGGCGGCGGTCGCGGCGTCGTGGTCGCAGAGGACGGACAGGCAGTACGTGAACAGGCCGTCCAGGTGGGCGTCGTAGCGCGCGGGCGGCCGCTCCGCCAGCGTCCGCGCCGCGGTGCGGTCACGCGCTTCCCGGTGCGCCCGGTGTGCGCCGGTCGTGCGGGTCGTGGTCTCCGTACTGCTGCTCATCACTCGGCGACCGTAGGGGGCTATGGGTGGCGCGAACTGGCGCGTTGGGCACTTTTAATCCGTACGGGTGAAACGATCCCTCATAAGGGGACAGGAAGCTGTTGTTCCGTGGATGGGGCGGGGTGGCGGGTGGTCCGTTCGGGGTGGTGGGTGGGGTGGTTGCGGGTGCCTCCGGCGGTGGGGCGGGTGGGGTGCCTGCGGCGGCCTGTGCGGGTTCGGTGGGTGGGGGTGGGGTGTCTGCGGCGGCCTGTGTGGGTTCGATGGGTGGGGGTGGGGGTGCCTGCGGTGCCGCTGCGGGTTCGGTGGGTGGGGGTGGGGGTGCCTGCGGTGCCGCTGCGGGTTCGGTGGGTGGGGGTGGGGGTGCCTGCGGTGCCGCTGCGGGTTCGGTGGGGGTGCGGGTAGCGCGGTGGGTTTGGTGGTGGGTCGGGGCCCGCGTCGGGGGTGTCCGTCCTCGGGACGGCGCGGAATCGGTCGGCTACGGGGGTGGGCGGCGCGGACGCGCCAACCGCTGGGGGCGGACACCCCCCCGGCACGTCCCCTTCCCGCCGTACGCGGCCGACCGCCCGCGCGGGGCGGCCAGCCGCCGGGCGGGCGCCGCGCCATCGTGCGCGGCTGCGGGCGGTGGGGCCACGCCGCCGGGCTGCGGGCCGCCGTCCCGCCCAGCTGCCGCAGCTGCCCCAGCTGCGGGCCGCCGTCCCGCCCAGCTGCGGGCAGTTGTGCCTCCCCCCAGTGCCTGAACGGCCTGGGAGGTACCCCCAGGGCGATAGGGGTCCCCCCGCTCGAACGAAGCCGAGAGTGGGGGGAGGGTGGGCAGTGGGGGCACCTCCCGCTCATGGGGCACCTCCCGCTCATGGGGCCCCTCCCGCTCATGGGGCCCCTCCCGCGCGAACGAAGCCGAACGTGGGGGAGGCACCCCGTCGCGCCGGGCCGCGACACCCACCCCCGGCGCCCACACCCGCGCCGGGTGAGGCACCCACTCCAGACGGGCCGTACCCGCGTTGTCAGTGGGGGCGGTTACGGTTCGTGCATGGCTGCCCGTGCGAAGACCAGCAAGGAACGGCCGTCCTACCGCTGCACCGAGTGCGGCTGGCAGACGGCCAAGTGGCTCGGCCGCTGTCCCGAATGCCAGGCATGGGGCACGGTCGAGGAGTACGGCGCGCCCGCCGTACGGACGACCACGCCGGGGCGGGTGACCACGTCCGCGCTGCCGATCGGGCAGGTCGACGGGCGGCAGGCCACCGCCCGGCCCACCGGCGTGCCCGAGCTGGACCGGGTGCTCGGCGGCGGGCTCGTGCCCGGTGCCGTGGTGCTGGTCGCGGGTGAGCCCGGCGTCGGGAAGTCCACGCTGCTGCTGGACGTCGCGGCCAAGTCGGCCAGTGACGAGCACCGGACGCTGTACGTCACGGGTGAGGAATCGGCGAGCCAGGTGCGGCTGCGGGCCGACCGGATCAAGGCGATCGACGATCACCTGTATCTCGCGGCCGAGACCGATCTCGCGGCGGTGCTGGGGCATCTGGACGCCGTGAAGCCGTCGCTGCTGATCCTCGACTCCGTGCAGACGGTCGCCTCTCCCGAGATCGACGGGGCGCCGGGGGGCATGGCGCAGGTGCGGGAGGTCGCGGGGGCGCTGATCCGGGCGTCCAAGGAACGCGGGATGTCCACGCTGCTGGTGGGGCACGTCACCAAGGACGGGGCCATCGCCGGTCCCCGGCTGCTGGAGCACCTGGTGGACGTGGTGCTGCACTTCGAGGGCGACCGGCACGCGCGGCTGAGGCTGGTGCGAGGGGTCAAGAACCGGTACGGCACGACGGACGAGGTCGGCTGCTTCGAGCTGCACGACGAGGGGATCACGGGGCTGGCCGACCCCAGCGGGCTGTTCCTGACGCGGCGTGCCGAGCCGGTCCCCGGCACGTGTCTGACCGTCACCCTGGAGGGGCGCCGGCCGCTGGTGGCCGAGGTGCAGGCGCTGACCGTCGACTCGCAGATCCCGTCCCCGCGGCGTACGACGTCCGGGCTGGAGACCTCCCGGGTGTCGATGATGCTGGCCGTGCTGGAGCAGCGGGGGCGGATCAGTGCCCTGGGGAAGCGGGACATCTACTCGGCGACGGTCGGGGGTGTGAAGCTGTCCGAGCCCGCCGCCGATCTCGCGGTGGCGCTGGCGCTGGCGAGCGCCGCGAGTGACACCCCGCTGCCCAAGAACCTCGTGGCGATCGGCGAGGTCGGTCTCGCCGGTGAGGTGAGACGGGTCACGGGCGTGCAGCGCAGGCTCTCCGAGGCGCACCGCCTGGGGTTCACGCACGCCCTGGTACCGGCCGATCCGGGGCGGGTCCCCGACGGCATGAAGGTCCTGGAAGTCGCGGACATGGGTGACGCCCTGCGGGTGCTTCCGCGCTCGCGTCGGCGAGAGGCCCCACGGGAAGAGGAGGACCGCCGGTAGACTTTGCCCTGGTCTCGTCCGTCCGTACGACCGAGTGTGCGACACGGGAGCGCCAGAAGAACCTGCGACCGGAGGAGTGCAGTGGCAGCCAACGACCGGGCAGCAGCTCCCGGAAAGTCCGGTGGGAGTGCCGGTGCCGATGGCCTGATGCGCGCCTCGCTGAGCGCGGTGGCGCCCGGCACGCTGCTGCGGGACGGCCTGGAGCGGGTCCTGCGCGGCAACACCGGCGGCCTGATGGTGCTGGGCTCGGACAAGACCGTCGAGTCCATGTGCACCGGCGGTTTCGTCCTGGATGTGGAGTTCACTCCGACGCGGCTGCGGGAGCTGTGCAAGCTCGACGGCGGCATCGTGCTGTCGTCGGACCTGTCGAAGATCCTGCGGGCGGGGGTGCAGCTGCTTCCGGACCCGACCATTCCGACGGAGGAGACCGGTACCCGGCACCGTACGGCGGACCGGGTGAGCAAGCAGGTCGGGTTCCCCGTCGTCTCGGTCTCGCAGTCGATGCGGCTGATCGCGCTGTACGTGGACGGGCAGCGGCGGGTGCTCGAGGATTCCGCCGCCATCCTGTCGCGGGCCAATCAGGCGCTGGCGACCCTGGAGCGGTACAAGCTGCGGCTGGACGAGGTCGCGGGCACCCTGTCGGCGCTGGAGATCGAGGACCTGGTGACCGTCCGGGACGTCTCGGCGGTCGCGCAGCGGCTGGAGATGGTGCGCCGGATCGCGACCGAGATCGCCGAGTACGTGGTCGAGCTGGGGACGGACGGGCGCCTCCTGGCGCTTCAGCTGGACGAGTTGATCGCCGGTGTCGAGCCGGAGCGGGAGCTGGTCGTGCGGGACTACGTGCCCGAGCCGACCGCGAAGCGGTCCCGCACGGTCGACGAGGCGCTCGCCGAGCTGGACAAGCTCAGCCATGCGGAGCTGCTCGAACTATCGACGGTGGCGCGGGCGTTGGGGTACACGGGCTCGCCCGAGACGCTGGACTCCGCGGTGTCGCCGCGCGGGTTCCGGCTGCTGGCGAAGGTGCCGCGGCTGCCGGGCGCGATCATCGACCGGCTGGTGGAGCACTTCGGCGGTCTGCAGAAGCTGCTCGCCGCGAGCGTGGACGACCTGCAGACGGTGGACGGCGTCGGTGAGGCGCGGGCGCGCAGCGTGCGGGAAGGGCTGTCGCGGCTGGCGGAGTCGTCGATCCTCGAGCGGTACGTCTAGCCGGCTCCCGCTCCCCCGTCGCGGGCCGGGCTCAGTCGTTCTTCAGGACGAAGGACGTCCGCACCTTCTCGAAGCCCTTGGCCTTCGCCTCCACCAGGTACGTGCCCGCGTTCGCCGATCCCGCCGGAGGGGTCCCGCACTCGGGGGCGCTCGGCTTGCGGTCCCACTTCACGGTGTAGCTGATGCCGCTGCCCGCCGCCACCCGGTACCGCAGGCTTCCCGAGCCCTTCACGCAGTCGTCGGAGGCCCAGTACGCGTCGTCGCCCTCGGCCGGCGTGATCGTCAACACCGCGTGCTCCGGGCCGAGATCGATCTGGCAGTCGGCGCCGGAGGTGTTGCGCGCGGTCAGTTCGAAGGTGGGTGTCTGGCCCGGCGTGTAACTGTTGCGGACGCTGCGCAGGCTCAACTGCACGGCACCCGGAGTGCAGTTGGGCAGGCCCGAGCCGCCCGGCAGCGCGTCGCCCGCGCCGACTCCGGTCACCGCGCCGCCGGTGCCCGCGCCGCTTCCGGTGCCGTTGCCGCCGCCCGCGTCGCCGGAGGAGCCTGAGCCTGAGCCACTGCCGGTGCCACTGCCGGTGCCGCCCGCTCCCCCGCTGCCCGAGCCCGCTCCGCCGGAGTCCTCGCCGCCCGACTCGTCGCGTCCGCCCGGCGCCTCACTGATCGCCGGGCCGGAACCCGACGGTCCGGGGGTGATCGAGGGAGCCGGGTTCTTGCCGTCGGCGCTGTCCTCGCGGCCCTTGCCGCCGTCACCGCCACCGGAGACCACGATCCACGTGATCAGCAGTGCCAACAGGGCGAGCAGGGACAGCAGTACGGCCCTCCGTCGCCAGTAGATGGAGGAGGGAAGCGGCCCGATCGGATTGCGCAGAGATCCCACGGCGCAAACTGTACGAGAGATCGGCGCGTTCCCTTGTCCCACCCGCCGTTCAGGGCCGATCTTTTCCCGATCATCATTCCGGAGACGGTCCCCGACCCCCTGCCGATCGTCAGGGGCGGCGGGTGTCGATCGCGGGGTGTGACGACTCCGGGCAGTTGCCTACCGTCCGTGAGCATGAACTTCGAGGACGACGAGCTCTACCGCGACATCACCGGCTTCGCCCAGGACACCCCAACGTGGGTACAGCACACGGCGGAAGTGTGGACGGAGGCGGGAATCCTGTTGTTCGGGGCGCTGTTCGTCGTCGCCTGGTGGCGGTCGAGGAGCGACGGCACCCGGGCGTTCGCGATCGCGGCCCTTGCACCCGTGGCCACAGCTGTGGCGTACGTCTGCAGTGAGCTGGTCAAGTCCGGCTTCACGCAGGAGCGTCCGTGCCGGGCGGTCGCCGGGGCGGTGCCGTCCCTGGCCGAGTGCCCGCCGACCGGCGACTGGTCCTTCCCGAGCAACCACGCGACGATAGCGGGCGCTTCGGCGGTGACGCTGGTCCTGGTCCGGCGGGCGGCCGTGTGGCTGACGGTGCCGCTGGCCCTGCTGATGGCCTTCTCCCGCGTCTTCGTCGGCGTGCACTACCCGCACGACGTCGTCGCCGGGCTGCTGTTCGGCGCCCTGGTCGCCGCCGCGGCCGTACGTCTGGGCACGCGCCCGGCGACGCGGCTGGCCGGGGCGATGCGGGCGTCGTCGGCGCCTGCGGTGCGGTGGCTGACCGGGACGGGGCCCCGCGGCACCGCGTACGCCGCCTCGCACCGGCGTCGTTGAGAGGACTCAGGCTTCCGGCGCGACCAGTCCCGCCTCGTACGCGACGATCGCCGCCCGGACCCGGTTGCGTACCTCCAGCCGGTCCAGGACCGCGCTCACGTACGCCTTCACCGTGCCCTCGACGAGGTGCAGCCGGGCGGCGATCTCCGGGTTGGACAGGCCGGCGCCGACGAGGCCGAGGACCTCGCGCTCGCGCGGGCTGAGGCGGGCGACGCTCGCGCGAGCCCGTTCCTCGCGGGCGAGGCGGCCGCCGTCCCGGCCGAGGTCCTCGACGACGTAACGGGCGACCTTCGGGGACAGGAAGGCCGCGCCCTCCGCCACGGCCCGCACGCCGGCCATCAGTTCGTAGGGGTCGCCGGACTTGAGCAGGAAGCCGGTGGCTCCGGCGGCCAGGGCGCGGGCCACGTAGGACTGTTCGGAGAACGTGGTCAGCATCGCGACGGCCGTGCCGGGGACGGTCCGGGCGATCTCCTCGGCCGCCGCGAGGCCGTCCAGGCGGGGCATGCGGATGTCCAGCAGGGCCACGTCGGGGCGGTGGGCGCGGGCGAGTTCGACCGCCTCGCGGCCGTCGCCCGCCTCGGCGACGACCTCGCTCTCGCCGCCGCTCGCCAGGATGGCGCGCACGCCGGCCCGCACCATCGCCTCGTCGTCGGCCAGCAGTACCCGGATCACCGTACGGGCCCCCCGTTCTCCGCGCTCTCCGCGCTCTCCGCGTCCTCGACGCGGTCCTGGTCCGGTCGGCCGACGCCGGGGACCACGTCCTTGGCGATCAGTTTCCCCTGCCGTCCCGGTGCGTCGAAGCAGAGCCGGAAGTGGTCGATGGAGACGAGCAGTTCGCCGCTCGCCCGGTAGTAGCGGCAGTGGGCGCCCGGTGGCGGTGCGGGGGCGCGGTCGGTGGGCGGGTCGTGCGCCTCGCGGTCCGGCAGCACGGGGGCGACCTCGTCGTACGGCGTTCCCGGGCGCAGTTGCGCGTACGCGGCCGGGGTGAGCACCGAGTGCGTCTCCGTGTACGCGTACCAGCCGAAGGCCGCGCCGACCAGGACGACGCCCGTGCCGGCGGCGGCGCCCAGGCCGAGGGCGACGCGGCGGCGGGCGCGGGGGAAGGGACTGGTGGGGGCCGGGGGCGGCAGGACGGGGGTGGTGGGCGTGGGCTGCTGTGCGGGGACGTACGCCCGGACGCGGAACCCCTCCCCGTGCGGGCCGGCCGAGAAGTCGCCGCCGACCGAGGCGACGGCGGCGCGCAGCCCGAGCAGGCCCGAGCCGCCCCGGGTCGGGGCCGCCTCCTCGGTGGCCGGTCCGTTGGTGACGGTGACGGTCGTGCCGTGGGTCTGGCTTCCCACCGCCACGACGACGGGGGCGCCCGGCGCGTGGCGGGCCGCGTTGGTGAGTGCCTCGCGCACGGCGCGGTGCAGGAGGCGTCCGGCGACGCCGCCGGGTTCCGGGGCTGCGGCGGTGCCCCTGGGCCGCTCCACGCGTACGGGGAGGCCCGACTCGGCGGCCCTGACGACGAGGTCCTCGATGCTCTCCCCGGCGGGGGCGAGCGGGGCCGGCTCGTCGTCCTCGCGCAGTACGCCGATGATGCGGTGCAGGTGGTCGGTGGCGTCCGCGGCGGCGGCGCGCAGGTCGGCCGCGGCGGCCCGGTGGTCGGTGGTGAGGCCGGGCGAGACCTGCAGGGCGGCGGCGCGCAGGGCGAGCAGGCTCAGTTCGTGGCCGAGGGAGTCGTGCATGTCCTGGGCGATCCGGGCCCGCTCGCGCAGCCTGGCCCGTTCCTCGGCGTGCCGCTGCTCGTCCTCCAGCCGGGCCGCCCTGAGCCAGCCGGCCTCGGCCAGCTCCCGGCTCTGGCGCCAGTAGCGTCCGCAGAGCCAGGGGAAGACGCAGCCGAAGAGCAGCGTGCCCGTCAGGACCAGCCACTCGGGCGGCGGGTCGGCCCCGACGAGCGCGATCCGCGCCGTGCCGACGAGGCCGACGGCGACGAAGGCGGCCACCGCGGGGCGGGCCCGCTGGGCGCGCAGGCCCAGCAGGAGGGCGAAGACGCCGAGGGCGGGACCGTAGGAGACGGTGAACAGGGCCGGGGCGGCGGTCAGGCCCAGGGCCGCGGTGAGCGTGAAGGAGACGAGCGGCCGCCGGCGGGAGAGCGCGGCGGCGACGGCGAGCACCCCCAGCCCGGCCAGCTGCTGCCACAGGGGCCGCGGCTCGTTCATCCCGAGCCGGTCGGCGGTGACGGCGGGCAGCGCGAGGACGGCCCAGAGGAGGACACCCCTGCCGAGCGGAACGAGACCGAGGCCGGCAGCGGTGGTTCCGGCAGCGGTGGTGGCGGCGACAGTGGTCCCGGCAGCCTCGCCAGCGGTGGCGGGGCCCTGGGCCCAGCCGGGGGACGCATCACTGGCGCCGGGGCCGGGGCCGGGGGCAGCGCCGGCAGACGTGGCGAGGTCCGCAGCCGGGACGCGGGCCGCATCAGTCATGGGACCGGGAGCAACCCGGGCAGCGACGGCGGGACCCACGGTCCGGACCGGGGACGCATCACCGGCGCCTGGACCAGGAACAGCCCCGGCAAAGGCGGCGGGACCCGCGGCCCCGACGCGCGGCGCATCGGCGGCGCCGGGAACGGGGGCGATGACGGGACCCACGGTCCGGACCGAGGACGCATCACCGGCGCCGGGGGCAGGGGCGGCCCCAGCAGGGGAGGCGGGGTCGGCGGCCCGGGCCGGGGGTGTGTCGGCGGCGGGTGCCGGGGCGTCGGCCGGGCGGGTTCCTTCCATGGGCCCGACGCTACAAGCGGCGGGCAGGGCGGCGCCCCTGCCGATCGTCAGGTGTCGTGCCCATGGACGCACCGCCGCCGGGTGGCGATGCGCCCGTGCGGCGGTCCTTCCGTGGCAGGATCGGAGGGTCATGACTGCGCCCACGAAGCCCTCGCACAACGGCCCCTCCGACCCCGCCGCGCCCCCGGCCCCCGCCGCCGCGTCCGGCGGGCCGCTGCACGCCCCCGTCGTCGACTGGTTCGCCGAGCACGCCCGCGATCTGCCGTGGCGGCGTCCCGAGGCCGGTGCCTGGGGCGTGATGGTCAGTGAGTTCATGCTCCAGCAGACGCCGGTGAACCGCGTCCTGCCCGTCTACGAACAGTGGCTGGCCCGCTGGCCGCGCCCCGCCGACCTCGCCGCCGAGGCACCCGGCGAGGCGGTCCGGGCCTGGGGCCGGCTCGGCTACCCGCGTCGCGCCCTGCGCCTGCACGGCGCCGCCGCGGCCATAACGGAACGGCACGGCGGCGACGTGCCGTCGGACCACGCACAGCTGCTGGCGCTGCCCGGCATCGGCGAGTACACGGCCGCCGCGGTCGCCTCCTTCGCCTACGGTCAGCGGCACGCCGTACTGGACACCAACGTCCGCCGGGTCCTCGCCCGCGCGGTCACCGGGGTGCAGTACCCGCCGAACGCCACCACCGCGGCCGAACGGAAGCTGGCGCGCACGCTGCTGCCGGACGACGAGGGCGTCGCCGCCCGCTGGGCCGCCGCCTCGATGGAGCTGGGCGCCCTGGTGTGCACGGCGAAGAACGAGTCCTGCCACCGCTGCCCGATCTCCGGCCGGTGCGCCTGGCGGCTGGCCGGCAAGCCCGCGCACGACGGGCCGCCGCGACGCGGGCAGACGTACGCGGGCACCGACCGGCAGGTGCGCGGACGGCTGCTCGCGGTGTTGCGCGAGGCGCCGGGACCGGTGCCGCAGGCAGCGCTCGACCAGGTGTGGCACGAGCCGGTGCAGCGCGCCCGCGCCCTGGACGGCCTCGTCTCCGACGGCCTGGTGGAACCGCTGGCCGACGGGCTGTACCGGCTGCCGGTGGGCTGACGCCGCCCGTAACACCGGCACGACTGGGTGACTCACCCGCAAGCGACGCGAAAATTTGTCCGTTTCCTCCTTCCGTTACACAACCGACGGACAGCCGAGGGATTGCCGCAGGGTCCTTCGCACAGCGCCGTGACAACGCTTCCCTAACTTCGTTTCCGGCGGTGACCACCGTCGGAGTACGGGGATCGGAAGGCGGTTGACATGGGCGAGGTGCTCGAGTTCGAGGAGTACGTCCGCACCCGGCAGGACGCGCTGCTGCGCAGCGCCCGGCGCCTGGTCCCGGACCCCGTCGACGCCCAGGACCTGCTGCAGACCGCGCTGGCGCGGACGTACCGCCGCTGGTCGACCATCGAGGACAAGCGGCTCGCGGACGCCTACCTGCGCCGGGTGATGATCAACACGCGGACCGAGTGGTGGCGGGCGCGGAAGCTGGAGGAGGTGCCGACCGAGCAGCTCCCGGAGTCCTGCGTGGACGACTCCACCGAGCAGCACGCGGACCGCGCCCTGCTGATGGACGTCATGAAGGTGCTCGCCCCGAAGCAGCGCAGTGTCGTGGTGCTGCGACACTGGGAGCAGATGTCAACGGAGGAGACCGCCGCCGCCCTCGGCATGTCGGCGGGAACGGTCAAGAGCACGCTGCACCGAGCGCTCGCCCGGCTCCGCGAGGAGCTGGTCGCCCGCGATCTGGACGCGCGGGCGCTGGAGCGTGAGGAGCGGGAGCGTTGCGCGGCCTGACCAACGGTCGATCACCCGGCGGGGCGAGGAACGGCACGCAGGCGGCGAGTGCGGCGGTGGCCGCGTTCGTCGCCCTCGGCGTTTCCCTGTCCGGCTGCGGGGCCGGCGGTACCGGCGCCCGTGACGAGGGACCCGCCCACGCGGAGGCGGTGGAGGGCGCCGCCTCCCCCTCCCCCGTGGCCTCCCCCTCGAAGGTTCCCAAGCGCGTGGACGCGGTGCGGCTCGTGAAGACCGACCCGAAGGTCTCCGCCGAGGTCAAGCGCGAGCTGAAGCCGTGCGCCGGCGACCAGTACCCCGTCGACGTCTCCTACGGGAAGCTGACCGGCGGGTCGGCCGAGGACGTCGTGGTCAACGTGCTGACGTGTGCCGACGGCGTCGGTGTGGGCAGTTACGTGTACCGCGAGGAGGGCGGCGCGTACCAGAATGTGTTCCAGGCCGAGGA
The DNA here is from genome assembly GCF_028473745.1 of Streptomyces sp. M92. Taxonomy (NCBI): domain Bacteria; kingdom Bacillati; phylum Actinomycetota; class Actinomycetes; order Kitasatosporales; family Streptomycetaceae; genus Streptomyces; species Streptomyces sp. M92. The sequence goes on along the minus strand of NZ_CP101137.1, from coordinate 2,278,679 downwards.
GCCCCCGGTCTACGCGGAGATCGACCGCGGTGACCTGGTGGTGTCCAAGCAGGTGTACGAGAAGGGCGACACGGTGTCGAGTCCGTCCAGCCAGATCGTGATCACGTACGCCTGGGCGTCGGACCGGTTCACCGAGGAGTACCGCACCCACAACGACTACAGCAACGCGGTGGGAAGCGTGCCCACTCCGGCTCCGGAACCGGACAACTGAGCCGGCCGAACCGGTCGGGCGGCCCGAACCGATGAAGACGTGAAACACCGGGGGGAATGAACGCGGTGCGCGCTCGCCGCGTCTACCGAGTGACCGCACACGAGGACTGAGAGCACCGGGATGGCAGACCAGACCCACGTCCTGTTCGTCGAGGACGACGACGTCATCCGCGAGGCCACGCAGCTCGCCCTGGAGCGGGACGGCTTCGCGGTCACCGCGATGCCCGACGGGTTGTCGGGACTGGAGGCGTTCCGGAGTGACCGCCCGGACATCGCACTCCTCGACGTCATGCTGCCCGGCCTCGACGGCGTCAGTCTGTGCCGCCGCATCCGGGACGAGTCGACCGTGCCGGTGATCATGCTGTCGGCGCGGGCGGACTCCATCGACGTGGTGCTCGGCCTGGAGGCGGGCGCCGACGACTACGTGACCAAGCCGTTCGACGGGGCCGTGCTGGTCGCCCGGATCCGTGCGGTGCTGCGCCGCTTCGGGCACGCGGGCGGCGGCGACCGGGCGGACGCGGGGAGCGGCCCGGACACCGGGGGTGTGCTCACCTTCGGCGAGCTGGAGGTCGACACCGAGGGCATGGAGGTGCGGCGGGCCGGACGGCCGGTGGCACTCACCCCCACCGAGATGCGGCTGCTGCTGGAGTTCTCCTCGGCGCCGGGCACGGTGCTCTCCCGGGACAAGCTGCTGGAGCGCGTGTGGGACTACGGCTGGGGCGGGGACACCCGCGTCGTCGACGTCCACGTGCAGCGGCTGCGCACCAAGATCGGCCAGGACCGGATCGAGACGGTCCGCGGCTTCGGCTACAAGTTGAAGGCCTGAGCGGGGACGGCGGGACACAGGGACATGCGGGGGTTCTTCCGACGCGGGCAGGGCGTCCGCACGCCAGGCATCCGTACGCTCGGCATCCGCAGCGGGCTGCGCTGGAAGCTCAGCGCGGCGATCGCGCTGGTCGGCGCGCTGGTCGCGGTCGCGCTGAGCCTGGTCGTGCACAACGCGGCGCGGGTCTCGATGCTGGACAACGCCCGCGACCTCGCGGACGACCGGGTCCTGATCGCCCAGCGCAACTACGAGCTGTCCGGGCGGCAGAACTTCCCCAACGCCAAGATCGACGACCCCGACCTGCCCCCGGAGCTGCGCCGCAAGGTCGAGGCCGGGCGGCGGGCGACGTACGTCTCGGAGCGGGACGGGGTGACGGACATCTGGGCCGCCGTGCCGCTCAAGGACGGGCACGTGATGTCCCTGCACTCCGGCTTCACCGACCGCAGCGCCGACATCCTCAAGGACCTGGACCAGGCCCTGGTCATCGGCTCCATCGCGGTCGTCCTCGGCGGCAGCGCGCTCGGCGTGCTCATCGGCGGCCAGCTCTCGCGCCGGCTGCGCAAGGCCGCCGCCGCCGCGAACGAGGTCGCCAACGGCGAGCCGGACGTACGCGTGCGGGACGCCATCGGCGGCGTCGTACGGGACGAGACGGACGACCTCGCGAGCGCGGTGGACGCGATGGCGGACGCCCTGCAGAAGCGGCTGGACGCCGAGCGCCGGGTCACCGCGGACATCGCGCACGAGCTGCGTACGCCGGTGACCGGACTGCTGACGGCGGCCGAGCTGCTGCCGCCCGGGCGGCCGACCGAGCTGGTGCTGGACCGGGCCAAGGCGATGCGCACGCTGGTGGAGGACGTCCTGGAGGTGGCCCGGCTCGACGGCGCCTCGGAGCGGGCCGAGCTGCAGGACATCATGCTGGGCGCCTTCGTGACCCGGCGGGTGGCGGCCAAGGATCCCGCCGTCGCCGTCCACGTGGTGCACGAGTCGGAGGTCACCACCGACCCGAGGCGCCTGGAGCGCGTGCTGTTCAACCTGCTCGCCAACGCCGCCCGGCACGGCCGTCCGCCCGTCGAGGTCAGCGTCGAGGGGCGGGTGATCCGGGTCCGCGACCACGGGCCGGGTTTCCCCGAGGACCTGCTCGCCGAGGGACCGAGCCGCTTCCGCACCGGCGCGGCGGACCGGGCCGGGCGGGGACACGGGCTGGGCCTGACCATCGCGGCCGGCCAGGCCCGGGTCCTGGGGGCCCGCCTCACCTTCCGCAACGTCCGGCCCGCCGGGGCACCCGAGCACGTACCCTCCGAGGGCGCGGTCGCCGTGCTCTGGCTGCCGGAGCACGCGCCGACGAACACCGGGAGCCACCCGATGCTGCCGGACCGGGTGGGCGGGGCCTAGGGGCTGCGGCGCTGGCTGGGCTTCCCGGCATGAATCCCGTGATCGACGTCCTTGTTGCTTCCGAGCTGGACCGCCTTGAGCATCTGTGGGGGCAGCTTCTGGCCCACCACAGTCGGGAAGCGGCGCACTTGGCGGCGCTCGGCACGGTTCGTCCGCGTCCTGGACGCCCCCGGGTCGTGGCAGTGGGGGGACCGGGTCGGCGTGCTGGAAACCCTCGTGGTCGATGACGAGGCTCGCGGTGCCGGGGTCGGACAGGCCCTTGTCGGAGCCGTGCGCGGGCAACGACCGCGCCCTGCGCTTCTACCAGCGCGAAGGAGCCGTCGACTTCACGAGCACGCTGGTCATGCCTGTCTCGCGGGCGTGAGCAGTCCGAGGGTGAGTGTCATCGAGCTGCTCGAATGAGCGGCTCGATGACAGTTGGGGGGCTAGTGGAGGTTGGCGACGAAGGCCTGCCAGGCGCTGGCCCCGACGGTGACGACCGGACCGGCCGGGTTCTTGCTGTCCCGCACGGGGACGGCACCGGCGGGGCAGTTGTCGGCGACCTCGACGCAGTCACCTCCGTTAGGACCGCTGTAAGTCGAGGTGCGCCAGGCGGCGCCGCCGGTGACGGTGCACTCGACGCATTCGCCGCCGGTACTTCCGCTGTAACTGGACTTACGCCACTGGCTGTTCCTCTGGCTGGGAGCCGTGTCCATAGCGTTCCTCCATCACCCGCATGATCAGTTCCGCCGAATCCTCCACGGAGAGGGCAGCAGCCTGCAAGCGAGCGTAACGGAGAGCGGCTTCCCTGATGGTCTCGGAATTGGCCGTCATGTGGCCGGAGATGAGGTCCTCCGTGTAGATGATGTCCGGGTTGTCGTCGAAGCGCATGGTGGTGAACGCCCCGTCCAGACTCGCGTGGGCCCCCGCCTCGTTCGGCAGCACCTGCACATGCATCCACCGGTGACCGGCGAACTCCAACAGCCGGGCCAGTTGCCGCCGCATGACCTCGCGCCCGCCGATCGGCCGGTGCAGTACCGCCTCGTCCAGCACCACCCAGGTCAGCGGCGGCTGTTCACGCTCCAGAATGCGCTGTCGTTCCATTCGGGCGGCCAGCAGGCCTTCCAAGTCGTCCGGCATGCCGGTGGCGAGCACCGCCCGCGCATACTCCTCCGTCTGCAACAGCCCGTAGACCAGCTGCGCCTGGTACGTCGAGATGTACGCCGCCTTCGCCTCCATCTCCGCGTACGGCTGGAACCACGTGGGCAGTTGGCTGCGCAGCACCAGGCCGATCAGCCGCGAGAACAGCCCGTCCGTGCCCAGCGCGGCGTCCACCCGTTCGGAGAAGTCCCGCGTCGGGACCTTCTTCGTGGTCTCGATCTGGCCGATCAGCGATCCGGTGCAGAAGATGATCTCGCCGAGCTGGCCCTGCTTGAGGCCGTGGGCCTCGCGCTGGCGGCGCAGTTCGTAGCCGTAGTAGTCGAGGGGGGAAGCGGTCGGGTCAAGGGACTGGATGTTGGCCACTGCGGCACCTCACTCCGGGACTGCGGACGGCAACACCTCACGGCGTTCGCTCCTGTGCGTAGTCGAGCGTACGCAGGGCGTCGCAGCCTTGTGGCGTGAATCACGTAACCGGTCCGCAGGCGGCGGACGTTGAGAGCCAGTACCACGCCGAGTTCGCCATGGGCGCGCACTCGGCCCGCCATCTGCGCCGCGTGCTGCGGCTGTACCTCGTCCGCTCGGGCCTGCGGGACGTGGCCGACGCCGCCGAGCTGGCGCTCACGGAGCTGGTCGCCAACGTCGTACGGCACGTGCCCGGCCGTCGTTGCCGCGTGTGCTTCCTGCTGTACCCGGGCGGCGTGCGCGTGGAGGTCGCCGACGGCTGCCCGGAGCTGCCGGTGGCGGCGGCCGTCGACGTACTGGGCGAGGGCGGGCGGGGGCTCGTGATCGTCGGGGCGGTGGCCGACCGGTGGGGCGTCACGCCGTACGCCGACGGGCGGGGCAAGACGGTGTGGTTCGAGTGCGGCCGTGACTGATCCCCGGGCCGGTGGGGTCACTCCTCGTGCGGCATGGGTGCCGGTTCGGCCTCCGCCATGCGGCGCTCGGTCCAGTACCTCTCCACCTCGCGCTGATTCTGCTGGACTTCGAAGGACGATGTGCCGCTCCCGGACTCGGCGGGAGATGCGGGGTCCTCGGACGTGTCCTGCCGGAGTACGACGACGGTGGCCACCAGCGCGGCGACGCCCGCGGTGAGGACGAGGGCGCGGACACCGGAGCGCTTCATGGGCGACCTCCTCGCGAGTGCGGAGCCGTACCGGAGCGGTGTTGCGGGAACGGCGCTCGTCCCGCCACGCTACCGGCCGCGCGGCGGGGTGAACACAGCCCACGAGGAAGGTCCCCGGGGGTCGGAACCACCCGGGGACCTTCCGGCGGGCAGAGCAGGGCAGGGGGCGTCACACCGCCTCGGTCACCGGTGCCTTCTTCGCCGCCGTGTCGTCGTCCCCGTCGGCCGGGCCGTCCGCCGCCCGCGGGCCCGCGCCCTTCAGCGGGACCTCCTTCACGAAGACCGCCGCGACCAGCGCGAGCACCGCCACCGCGGCGCCGAGCAGGAACGCTCCGTGAGTGCCGGAGGAGACCGCGTGCTGGTAGGCCTCGCGGGCCGTCGCCGGAAGCAGGTCCAGCGCCTCCTTGGTCAGCGTCGCCGACTGCTCGGTCACCTGGGAGCCGGCCGCTCCGGCGCGCTCGGACATGACGTCCTGGACCCGGTGGTTGAAGATCGCGCCCATGATCGCCACGCCGAAGGAGGAGCCCAGGGTGCGGAAGAGGGTGGTGGAGGAGGAGGCGACGCCCATGTCCTTCATCTCCACGCTGTTCTGCGCCACCAGCATGGTGATCTGCATCAGGCAGCCCATGCCGAGACCGACGACGGCCATGTACAGCCCGGAGGTGACGCGGCTGGTGTCGGTGTCCATGAGGGAGAGGAGGAAGAGCCCCGCCGTCATCAGCGCGCCGCCCGCCACCGGGAAGACCTTGTAGCGGCCGGTGTTGGTGGTGATCCGCCCGGCGACCATCGACGTGACGAGCATCGCGCCCAGCATCGGCAGGAGCAGCAGCCCGGAGTTGGTGGCCGAGGCGCCCTGCACCGCCTGCTGGTACAGCGGGAGGAAGAGGGTGGCGCCGAACATCACGAAGCCCACGATGAAGCCGATGAGCGACATCAGCGTGAAGTTGCGGCTGCGGAAGATGTGCAGCGGCACGATCGGCTCGGCGGCCTTGGTCTGCCAGAACACGAAGCCGACCAGCGCGGCGACGCCGATGCCGATCAGCTCCATGATCCGCGCGGAGGTCCAGGCGTACTCGGTGCCGCCCCAGGTGGTGACCAGCACGATCGCGGTGATGCCGACGGTCAGCAGCGCGGCGCCGAGATAGTCGATCCGGGCCTGGCCGCGCTTCTTCGGCAGGTGCAGCACGGCGCTGACGGCGACCAGCGCGATCGCGCCGAGCGGGATGTTGATGTAGAAGGACCAGCGCCAGCCCCAGTGGTCGGTGATGGTGCCGCCGACCAGCGGTCCGCCGATCATGGCCAGCGCCATGACGCCGGCCATCATGCCCTGGTACCTGCCGCGCTCCCGGGGCGGTATGAGGTCGCCGATGATCGCCATGACGCCCACCATCAGACCGCCGGCGCCGAGGCCCTGGACGGCGCGGAAGCCGATGAGCTGGCCCATGTCCTGCGCCATGCCGCTGAGCGCGGAGCCGATCAGGAAGATGACGATGGACGTCATGAAGACGCCCTTGCGCCCGTACAGGTCGCCGAGCTTGCCCCACAGCGGGGTGGAGGCCGCGGTCGCGAGCGTGTAGGCGGTGACCACCCAGGAGAGGTGCTCCAGGCCGCCGAGTTCGCCCACGATCGTCGGCATCGCGGTACCGATGATCATGTTGTCCAGCATCGCGAGCATCATCGCGATCATGAGCGCGAGCAGGACCACCCGCACGCTCCTCGGCTGTTTGCCGCCGCCCGTTTCGACGGCCCCTGCCGCCGGTGCGTCCGCCATGGACCTTCACTCCCCCAGCTACCGCTGTCGCTCGCCCGCTTACTTGCCGACCGGCAAGTTGACTACACTCGGGAAGGTAGAGGCGTAACTAGCCGGGCGTCAAGTAAGTTTTTGGAAAGTGCGCGGAGCGGGAGGTGCGTAGGAGGATGGGCGGCACGATGGACAGCACCAAGCAGCAGCGACGCCGCGGGGACACCCGCCGGCGCATCCAGGACGTGGCGCTCGCGCTCTTCGCCGAGCAGGGGTACGAGAAGACCTCGCTGCGCGAGATCGCCGAGCGGCTGGACGTCACCAAGGCGGCGCTCTACTACCACTTCAAGACCAAGGAAGAGATCCTGGTCAGCGTCTTCGAGGGTCTGGTCCGGCCGATGGAGGACCTGATCGAGTGGGGGCGGGAGCAGCCGCACACGCTGGAGACCAAGCAGGAGATCATCCGCCGTTACAGCGACGCGCTGGCGGCCGCGGGCCCGCTCTTCCGCTTCATGCAGGAGAACCAGGCGACCGTGCGGGACCTGCGCATCGGCGAGATGTTCAAGAGCCGCATGCTCGGTCTGCGGGACATCCTGATAGACCCCGAAGCGGACCTGGCCGACCAGGTCCGCTGTGTGAGTGCGCTCTTCACGCTGCACGCCGGGATGTTCGTCCTGAACGACCTGGCGGGCGACCCCGAGGACAAGCGCGCGGCCGTCCTCGAGGTCGCCACCGATCTGGTGACTCAGGCGCACCGGGGTGCTACGGGTACGTGACCCTCGGTCCTCAGACCGTCACGCCCTTGGAGCGCAGGAAGGAGACCGGGTCCACCGCCGAGCCGTAGTTCGGGGTCGTACGGATCTCGAAGTGCAGGTGCGGGCCGCTGGAGTTGCCGGTGTTGCCGGACTTCGCGATGGACTGGCCGGTCTTCACGATCTGGCCGGCCTTCACGTTGATCTTGGACAGGTGCGCGTACTGGGAGTACGTGCCGTTGCCGTGCTTGATCACGATCGCGTTGCCGTAGGCGGGGCCGTCACCGGCGCCGTTGCCGCCGGCCTTGACGACGGTGCCGCCGTGGGTGGCGACGACGTTGGTGCCGATCGGCACGGCGAAGTCCTGGCCGCTGTGCTTGCTGGCCCACATGCCGCCGTTCTGCGCGAAGCTGGCGGTGAGCTTGTAGTTCTTCACCGGGTCGACCCAGGAGGCGGCCTTCTTCTTGGTGGCCGTCTTCTTGGCGGTGGCGGTCTTGGCGGCGGCCTTCTCGGCCTTCGCCGCCTTGGCCTGCGCCGCGGCCTGGGCCTCGACGGCGCTCGCCGCGGTGGAGGTGCTGGAAGCCGCCGTGGTGCCGGTGGCTGCCGCGACCCCGGCCCCCAGTGCGACCGAGGCTCCGAGGCCGGCGGCCATCACCGCGGCGCGGGTGCGGACGGTCGTACGGGAAACACGGGACGTGACACGCGGGAACATTCGAACCTCATGGGGACGGGAACAGAGGAAAGCCCCTCCGGCGGGACGCTCGAGGCGCTCACCGGGCGGGCTCAACCTTGGTAACCCGACCAGCCCAAACCGCACAATGGTGTGACCTACGACCCTATCTAGTACTTCAGCACGATACTTCCCACCTCTTGACACAACTCCCGATTCGGACAAAACCAGGCCAGAGCCCCGCAAATCGGCCATCTCTTCGCGGAGGTATGTCCGTTTTCGTAGTTCTTGAGGCGTCCACTATTCCCCGTAGTACGCCCCGGAAGCCCTGTGCGGCACATCACCGGCGGCGGTCCTCGATGACCCCTCGAATGTGACCCGGGCTACTCCCGTCACCCTTAACCCGCCCCCCGCACAAGGCCGTTCACCTAGGCTCGGAACATGGTCGACGTCACAGCACTCGGGGCCCGTGTCGCGTCCAGCGCGGTGGTTCCGCTCGTCCGCAGGCTCTTCGTCCGGGACGGCCCCGGTGCCGGGCTCGTCGACCGGCCGGTGCGGATATCGGCGCTGGTGTCCTTCCGGGGCGAGAAGCGCGGCGTCACGCCGAAGGACGTCGACAAGGTCGCCGGGGAGCTGGTCCGCCGGGCGCTGCGGGCGGCCGGGCCGGACGAGCGGCCCGTCGGTCCCGACGAGGCCCGCGCCGTCACGGACGCGCTGGCCCGCACCTTCGCCCGGCTCGGCGAGATCACCATCGAGGACTACCAGGCCGTCGGGCTCGGCCCGGAGCGCTTCGCCCGCGAGCTGCGCACGGGCGTGCCGCTCGACCCGTACGGCCTGGGCGAGAGCGGGACGCTCCTGTACGAGCGGCTGCTGCACACCGCCGCGCTGCACATCCTGAACTTCCTCACCCAGCGCTCCACCTACGTGGCCCGCCAGCAGACCGTCCAGACCCAGCAGCTGGCCCGGCTGGTCCGGGCCGTCGACGTACTGCTGGAACGGCTGCCGTCCCAGTCGGCCGAGGACGCCGGGTTCGAGGAGCGCTACGCGGACCACGTCGCCGCCCGCTACGGCACCCTCACCATCTACGGGCTGGACGCCGGTACGCGGGAGTGGCCGCTGGACGCGGCCTACCTGAGTCTGGAGGCGACCCGGCCGCACGCGGGGCGGGAGGGCCGCCGCGACCCGGAGTACCTGACGGTGGCCGCCGAACGGCTGCTCGCCGGGCAGGAGCAGGTCTTCCTCCGCGGCGCCGCCGGTTCCGGGAAGACGACCCTCGTGCAGTGGCTCGCGGTGACGGCGGCGAGCCGCGCCTACGACCACGGGCTCACCCACCTCATCGGGCGGGTGCCCTTCGTGCTGCCCATGCGCCGCATCGTCCGGCCGGGGGCGGAGCTGCCCTTCCCCGGCGACTTCCTGCGGGCGGTGGGCGCCCCCGTGGCCGGGGAGCAGCCGCCGGGGTGGGCCGAGCGCGTGCTGCGGGCCCGGCGCGGCGTGCTGCTGGTGGACGGCATCGACGAGATCGCCGGCGACCGCCGCGCCGCCGCCCGGCGCTGGCTGCGCGAACTGGTGCGGGCCTTTCCCGGCAACCTGTGGCTGGTCACCTCCCGCCCCTCGGCCGTACCGGAGGACTGGCTGGCCGCCGAGGGCTTCGGCGAGCACTCCCTCGCCCGCATGTCCCAGGACGACGTCGCCACCTTCGTACGCCGCTGGCACCGCGCGGCCGACGCGCGGGAGTCGGTCGGCGAGTCGCTGCTGAGGTCGGTGCGGAGCACGTCCGAACTGAACCGGCTGGCCACCAACCCGCTGATGTGCGGCATGCTGTGCGCCCTGCACCGCGACCGCCGCGGCTTCCTGCCGCAGGACCGCAAGTCCCTGTACGAGGCCGCCCTGACCATGCTCCTGGAACGCCGCGACCGGGAGCGTGAACTGCCCGGTTCCGAGGGGCCGCGGCTGCCGTACTCGACCCAGGTGCAGCTGCTGCAGAAGCTGGCGTGGTGGCTGATCCGCAACGGCCGCCAGGAGATGGACCGGGCCGAGGCCCTGCAGCTCATCGGCCGCTCGCTGCCGGCACTGGGCCTGGCGGACACCGGCGGGGAGGAGGTCTACCGCGCGCTGCTGCTGCGCTCCGGACTGCTCCGCGAGCCGGCCGAGGGACGGGTGGACTTCCTGCACCGCACCTTCCGGGACTATCTGGGTGCCCGGCTGGCCGTGCAGGAGATGGACTTCGACCTGCTGGTCAACCACGCGGAGTTGGACGACTGGGAGGACGTCGTCCTGCTCGCCCTCGCACACGCCCGGCCCAGGGAGGCGGAGTACGTACTGGGCCGGCTGACGGAGCTGAGCCACCCGCGCGGCAGTCTGCTGGCGGCCGCCGGGCTCCAGTACGTGGCGGAAGTCGACCCGGCGGTGCGCAAACGGGTCGAGGCCGGGCTGCTCGCCCACGTGCCGCCGAAGACCTTCGACGCGGCGCTGGAACTGGCGCGCGCCGGAGGCGACCTGGTGCTGGGGCTGCTGCCGGGCCCGGAGGAGGCGGACCTCGGCCTGGCGGCCCGCGTGGTGCACACGGCGGTCGGCGTGGGCAGCGAGGCGGCGCTGCAGTTCCTGTGCCGCTTCCGCGATCACCGCGGTGCCGGCGTGCAGCAGTCCCTCGCCGCCGCCTGGCACACCTTCGACCGGGAACGGTACGCCCGCGAGGTCCTCGCCCATCTGCCCAGGCAGTGGGCCGTCGGCGTGTCCACGGTCGAGGACCTGCGCACCCTGCGCTCGCTCGGCGGCTGGGAACACATCCACGTCCGCGGCGCCTACCGGGTCGAGGACCTGACCGAACTGATCGTCGCCGACCGCCTCCTCCACCTGACGCTGGACGCGACCCACCCCGTGGAAGGGCTGGCCTGGCTCGCCGCCTTCCCCGGCCTGCGCACCGTCACCGTGCTGTCGGACACGGACCCCGCCGTGGCCCGGCAGGTGCCGGGAGGGGTGAAGCTCCAGATCACCGCGAACGACTCGTCCTCCCGACCCCAGGGGTAAGCCGTATCCATGGATTCCGCCGTCCGCACGCCCTCCCACCTCGCCGCGCCCCTCGTCCGCGGACTCTTCCGCGCCCCCTCCCGGCCGCCCGTGTTCTCCGAACCGGTCCCCGGCCTCGTCACCTGGCACGGCCGGGGCGCGTCGGCCACGCCGGACGACGTCCACCGCACCGCCGCCGACCTCGTCCACCTCGCCGCCGAGCGGCACACCGCGCCCGCCGCCGAACTGGCGTCGGTCGTCGACGTCCTGGCCCGCACCCTGCTCGCGATCGCCGAGGTGGACGTCACCGACGCCGACGCGGTACGGCTCGGGCCGCAGGGCTACGCGCGGCGCCTGCGGGGCGCGGTGCAGGGCGCGGACCGGGGGCTGTCGCCGGACGCCGCCTGGTTCCACGACGCGCTGCTGGTCTCCGTGTGCCTGCACGTCCTGCACCACCTGGTGCGCCGCTCGCCGCACCTCCAGCGGCAGTTGCCGGGCCGGGCCAGCCGGATCGCCCAGCTCGTCGACCTGGCGGACGCGGAGGCGGCGGCGCGGCAGCCCGAGCGGTCCGAGGAGGACGCGGCGTTCGAGGCCGAGTACGCCCAGTGGGTGGCCCGACGGCACGGCTGGCTGACCATCGTCGGCGTGGACTTCCCCAACGCGCCCGACCGTTGGCCGCTGGAGGAGACCTATCTCAGCCTGGAGGCGGAGGAGCGCAGCGGCGGCGTGGGCGGCGACGAGGACGAGCAGCGCACCGTGCTGCTGGCCGACCGTGCCCTGGAGGACCACGAGCGGGTGCTGCTGCGCGGCGGCGCCGGTTCGGGCAAGACGACGCTGGTGCAGTGGCTGGCGGTGGCCGCCGCCCGGGAGGGCTCCCGGGTCCCCTTCGTGCTCCCCGTACGCCGGTTCGCCCGGGAGGGCTTCCCCGCGCCGGACGACTTCCTGCACGCGGTCCGGCACCCGCTCGCCGGCCGGGCTCCGGAGGGCTGGGTGGTGCGCACCCTGCTCGCGGGCCGGGCGCTGCTGCTGGTCGACGGCATCGACGAGGCGCCCGAGAAGACGCGGGCCGAGCTGCGCGACCGGCTGCGGCGGCTGCTGCGGGTCTTCTCCGGCAACGGCTGCCTGGTCACCTCCCGGCCGTCCGCCGTCTCCGACGGCTGGCTGTCGGGGGGCGGGCTGGCCGAGGAGGACTTCGTCGAACTGTCGCTCGCGCCCATGTCGCGGGAGCAGGTGACGCGGTTCATCCGCGACTGGCACTCGGCGGCCCGCCTCGACGAGCAGAGCCGGTCGCGCGGGCCGCGGGAGCGCGGCGCCCTGGACGAGTACGAGCAGCGCCTCCTGCACTCCGTACGCATCTACCGCGAGCTGCGCCAGCTCGCCACCAACCCGCTGATGTGCGGCCTGATCTGCGCCCTGAACCGCGACCGGTCCGGCTCCCTGCCCAGCGGCCGCAAGGAGCTGTACGACGCCGCCCTGGAGATGCTGCTCCAGCGCCGCGACCCCGAACGGGACGTGCTGTACGCCGACGACGTGCGGCTCCAGCAGAGCACCAGGGAGCGGCTGTTGCAGAAGCTGGCCCACGCCATGCTGGAGGAGGACGCCTCCGAGCTGACCCGCGAGCGGGCGGTCGGCATCCTGGACGCCGCGCTGCCCGCCATGCCGGCCGCCCGCGCGCAGGGCGACGGAGCGAAGATCTTCGACCATCTGCTGCACCGCACCGGGCTGCTGCGGGAACGGTCGGGCGAGTCCGTCGACTTCGTCCACCGCACCTTTCAGGACTACCTGGCCGCCAAGGAGATCGTGGCGCGGGGCCGCTTTCCCACCCTGGTCGACCACGCCCACCAGCCCGAGTGGGAGGAGGTCATCCGGATGGCCGCCGCCCACGCCCGCCCCGAGGAGTGCGCGCACTTCCTGGACCGGCTGCTCGCCGCCGCGCCAGGGCTGCGCCGCCCGCAGGTCAACCACCGCCGGCTGATGGCCGCGGCCTGCCTGGAGCACGTCACCGAACTCGACCCCGCGGTGCAGCAACTGGTGCACGAGCGGACGAAGAACCTGGTGCGCCCGACGACGGAGCTCGCCGCCCGGGGCCTCGGCTGGGTCGGCCCCATCGTGCTGGAACTGCTGCCGGACCCGGGGCAGGTCCCCGACGACCGCCAGGCGCTGCTGCTCGCGATCACCGCGACCCGGGTGGAGGACGACGCCGCGATCGACTACCTCGTCCGGCTGCGCTCCCGGTCGGCCCTGCCGGTCCGCGCCGAACTGGCCCGGGGCTGGCGGCACTTCGACACCGAGCGGTACGCCGAGGAGATCATCGCCCACCTGGACCCGGACGGCCTCTACTTCCCGGTCTCCGACGCCGCCGAGCTGGCGGCGCTGCGCGGGCTCGGCGGACGCCCGCGCATCCAGGTGGCCGGCGTGATGCGGGCCGAGGAACTGCTGGCGGGGCTGATCCCCGAGCAGCTGACCCACCTCTGGCTGAACGCGGAGCTGCCCGACACGGACCTCTCCTGGCTGTCCGGCTTCCCCCGGCTGCGGGTACTGCGGGTCAATCCGCGGCTGCCGCGGGTGCGGAACGTGCCGGACGGGGTGGAGATCACGGCCTGACGGCGACTCCCGCACCCAGCTGACTACTGCTCAGTAACCCAATCGTTGCCGTCCCGCCACTTGTTCGGGCGAACATGCACGCGACAACTTGGTGCCGTCAGGCATCCGCGCAGGCATGAGAGGACCCCAACCCCCCATGACCGAACAGAACGGACAGACCAGACAGGCCTCCACGGAGACCGGCCAGGCTCGGCGCACGTGGCAGCGCGCCGTCGGTGCCGCCGCCGTGACCGCGGCGGCCCTCTCGGTGACGGTCACGCCCGCCGTGGCCGCCCCCTCCGCTCCCGCCGAGCAGCCGGCCGTCACCACGGTCGCCGCTGCCGCGGCCGACGTCGACTACGACACCTGGCAGCGCGACTGCCGGGCGGTGATGGACCAGGCGCTGCCCTACCTCAAGGAGCGCATCGCCGACGCCGCGCCCGGCGAGAAGCAGGCGATCGTCCTCGACATCGACAACACCTCGCTGGAGACCGACTTCGGCTTCAGCTACCCGCAGCCCGCCAACCGGCCGGTCCTGGAGGCCGCCCAGTACGCCCAGGAGCACGGCGTCGCCCTGTTCTTCGTGACCGCCCGCCCCGGCATCATCGAGGCGCCCACCGAGTGGAACCTCGACCACGCCGGGTACGAGTCCTCCGGCCTGTACGTGCGAGGCTTCCTCGACCTGTTCCGGGACGTCGCCGAGTACAAGACGGAACAGCGCGCCGAGATCGAGTCCAAGGGCTACACGATCATCGCGAACATCGGCAACAGCGCCACCGACCTGTCGGGCGGCCACGCCGAGCGGACGTTCAAGCTCCCGGACTACGGCGGCCAGTTGTCCTGACGCCGCCCGATAGGCTCCTCCCCTGGTCGAACGAGCTCGGGGGTGGCGCATGGAACCGACGGTACTGGGCGGGAAGTTGGCGTCCAGCCTGGTCGCCCCACTGGTGAAGAAGCTGTTCGCCACGGGCGGCCCCGGCGCCGGACTGGTCGACCGGCCGGTCCGGCTGACCCACCTCGTGGCGTTCCGGGGCGAGCAGCGCACGCTCGGCGAGAAGGAGGTGCGCGGGCTCGCGGGGCGGCTGGTCGGGGCGTCCCTGGACTCCCCCGGCGAGCCGCCCTTCCCGCCGGACGAGACGGAGGCCGTCGCGGACGCCCTGACGGCCCGTCTGCTGGCCCTCGGTGACCTGGACATGGACGACGTCCAAGCGGTGCGGCTCGGGCACCGGGAGCTGGCCGAGCAGCTGCGGCGCCGTACGCCGTCAGCCACCAGGGGCCTGTCCACCGACGCCTGCTACTTCCTCGACTCCGCGACCGAGTGGGCCTGCCTGCACATCCTGGAGTTCTTCACCAGGCGCTCGACCTTCGTGGCACGGACCCTGGTGGAGCAGACCCGCGGCCAGTCCGAACTGATCGCGAAGGTCGACGAGCTGATCGCCCGCGTCCCGCGCCCCGACGCCCGCGACACCGCCTTCGAACGCCGCTACCTCCCCTACGTCGCCGAGCGCCACAACCACCTCACCATCTACGGCCTCGACCTGCGCGACTCCCCCGACCGCTGGCCCCTCGAAGTCGCCTACCTGAGCCTGGAGGCGACCATCGGCGGGGAACCCGGCCGGGACACGGCGACCGGCGAGAGCGCACCGGCCCGTACGGGGCGGATGCCCGCCGAAGCGGCGCTGGACAGGGAACCCCGTGTGCTGCTGCGCGGCGACGCGGGCTCCGGCAAGACGACCCTGGTCCAGTGGCTGGCGGTGACCGCGGCCCAGGAGGGCACGCGCGTCCCGTTCGTGCTCCCCCTGCGTACCCTGGTCCGTACCGGCCCCCTGCCCGCCCCGGCCGCCTTCCTCGGCGCGGTCGGCTGTCCCCTGACGCCGCCGGACGGCTGGGCGGAACGCGTCCTGGCCGACGGCCGCGCGCTGGTCCTGGTCGACGGCCTGGACGAGATTCCGCAGGCCGACCGTCACGCCACCCGGGACTGGCTGAGCGGCCTTCTCCACGCCTACCCCGGCAACCACTGGCTGCTGACCAGCCGCCCTACCGCCGTGCGCGCCGACTGGCTCGCCCGGGAACGCTTCACGGAACTCTCCCTCGCGCCGATGGGCCGGGCGGAGGTCGCCACCTTCGTCCACCGCTGGCACGAGGCCGCTCGCTCCCCCGAGTACGAGCAGCGGCTGCTGGACTCCCTGCGCACCAAGCGCGATCTGGCCCGTCTCGTCACCAACCCGTTGATGTGCGGCCTGATCTGCGCTCTGCACCGCGAGCGCCGCGGCTACCTGCCCACCGGCCGCAAGGAGCTGTACGACGCGGCCCTCACCATGCTCCTCGCCCGCCGGGACCGGGAACGGGGCACGGTCGCCGTGGACGGCCCGGAGCTGGGCGAGGAAGCCCAGCTCGAACTGCTGCAGCGCCTCGCCTACGCCCTCGTCCTCAGCGGTCGGCAGGAAATGACGCTGGAGACGGCCGAGGGCATCGTGGACCGAGCCCTTCCCTCCCTCGGCCCGGCTTCCGGGCAGGGGGGCGCCCCCGAGGTGCTGCGGACCCTGCTGCTGCGCAGCGGTGTCCTGCGCCGCCCGGCCCAGGACGTCCTGGACTTCGTCCACCGCACCTTCCAGGACTACCTGGCAGCCCGGTACGCGGTCGAGGAGGGCCACCTCGGTGTCCTCGCCGGCCATGCCGAGGACACCGGGTGGGAGGACGTGATCCGCATGGCCGTGGCCCACGCCCGGCCACGCGAACGCGTCTCCCTGCTCAGGGAGCTGCTGGGCGGGAACGACCCACGACTCACCCTGCTGGCCCTGGCCGCCCTGGAGCACGTCGCCGCCCTGGATCCGGAGGTACGGGCGGAGGTGGAGCAGCGGGCCGCCGAGCTGATCCCCCCGCGTACGGCCGAGGCCGCGCGGGAGCTGGCGGGCGCGGGGCCGCTGGTCCTGGAACTGCTGCCGGGCCCGGAGGGCCTGTCGGCCGAGGAGGCGCAGGGCGTCACGGTCACCGCCTCGATCCTCGGCGGCGAGGAACCCGACGGCGCCCTCGCCGTCCTCCGCCGGTTCCGGGACCACCCCGACCTGGACGTCCGCCGCCAGCTCGCGGGCACCTGGCACCGCTTCGACGCGGAGGAGTACGCGAGGGAGGTACTGGACCACCTGGACCGGACGAACCTCTTCCTCGGCTGCGAGACACCCGAGCAGTTCGCGGCGCTCGCCGGAATGCGGCCGTGGCACAGGCTGACCGTCTCGGGGCGGTACTCCGCCGATTCGCTCGTCGCCCGGATCCCCGAGCCCTCGGCGGTCACCGCGCTGACCCTCACCGACAACCCGCTGCTCACCGACCTGTCCGCCCTGCGCCGCCTCACCTCGTTGAAGCGGCTGGCGTCCTACCGGTGCCCGAACGCGCACGGCCTGGACCGGCTGGCGGGGCTGGGCCTGACCGAACTCGCCCTCAGTTCCGGCACCGACCTGGCGGGGCTCCGGTCGCTCACGACACTGACCCTCCTCTCTCTGGTCCAGGAACTGCCGGGCACCGATCTCACCGAGGCGCTGCCCACCGACGCCCCACTGGCCTTCCTCTACCTGGGGGACGAGTGCACTGCCTCGACCGGGCTGCGGGGACTCGGTCAGTGGCGGACGTTGCGCACCCTCAGCCTCGGTGCGCTGACCACGGAGCTGACGGAGGAGGACTGGCGGCAGGTCGCCGCCCTGCCCGCCCTCACCCACCTGTACCTGAACGCGGCGATCCTCCGTGAGGTGCCGGCTTCCATCGGCCGGATGCCCGAACTACCGGGCGTGGAGGAGCTGGCGGTCGTCGGCCTGGAGGGCACCGAGCACCTGGCGGCGCTCGCGGCCCGGCTGCCGGAGGTGCACCGAGTGACCCTCCTCAACCGCGTCGGCCACTCCCTCGCTCTGGCCGACTTCCGTCCCCTCTTCCCGGGCGCCGAGGTGGTCCTGGAGGAACAGTGACCCGGCATGCGAAAGGGGGCTGCCCCGGGACCGAAGTCCCGGGGCAGCCCCCTTTCAGGCTCACCCCCGGAGGGCTACGCCTCCTTGCTCAGGTTCGGCCCGGCACCGCCGGCCGCCTGCTCGATCGGCGGGACGTCGGGGAGGGCCGACTTCTCCTCGCCCCGGAAGGTGAAGGTCGCCGAGTCGCCCTCGCCCTCGGTGTCCACGACCACGATGTGGCCGGGGCGCAGCTCGCCGAAGAGGATCTTCTCCGACAGGGTGTCCTCGACCTCGCGCTGGATCGTGCGACGCAGCGGACGCGCGCCCAGCACCGGGTCGTAGCCCTTCTTGGACAGCAGCTCCTTGGCGGACTGGGAGAGCTCGATGCCCATGTCCCGGTCCTTGAGGCGCTCGTCCACCTTCTGGATCATCAGGTCGACGATCCGCAGGATGTCGTCCTGGCTGAGCTGCGGGAAGACGACCACGTCGTCGACGCGGTTGAGGAACTCGGGCCGGAAGTGCTGCTTGAGCTCGTCCTGGACCTTGTTCTTCATGCGCTCGTAGTTGGTCTTCGTGTCACCCGCGGCGGCGAAGCCGAGGTTGAAGCCCTTGGAGATGTCCCGGGTGCCGAGGTTGGTCGTCATGATGATGACCGTGTTCTTGAAGTCCACGACCCGGCCCTGGGAGTCGGTCAGGCGACCGTCCTCCAGGATCTGCAGCAGCGAGTTGAAGATGTCCGGGTGGGCCTTCTCGACCTCGTCGAAGAGGACGACGGAGAACGGCTTGCGGCGGACCTTCTCGGTCAGCTGGCCGCCCTCTTCGTAGCCCACGTAGCCGGGGGGCGAACCGAAGAGACGCGACACCGTGTGCTTCTCGCTGAACTCCGACATGTCGAGGGAGATCAGCGCCTCCTCGTCGCCGAAGAGGAACTCGGCGAGCGCCTTGGACAGCTCGGTCTTACCGACACCGGACGGGCCGGCGAAGATGAACGAGCCACCGGGGCGCTTCGGGTCCTTCAGACCGGCACGGGTACGGCGGATCGCCTTGGACAGCGCCTTGACGGCGTCGACCTGGCCGATGACCCGCTTGTGGAGCTCGTCCTCCATGCGCAGCAGGCGGGACGACTCCTCCTCCGTGAGCTTGAAGACCGGGATGCCGGTGGCGGTCGCGAGGACCTCGGCGATCAGCTCACCGTCGACCTCGGCGACGACGTCCATGTCGCCGGCCTTCCACTCCTTCTCCCGCTTGGCCTTGGCGGCCAGGAGCTGCTTCTCCTTGTCGCGCAGGGAGGCGGCCTTCTCGAAGTCCTGCGAGTCGATCGCGGACTCCTTGTCGCGGCGGACGCCGGCGATCTTCTCGTCGAACTCGCGCAGGTCCGGCGGCGCGGTCATCCGGCGGATGCGCATCCGGGAGCCGGCCTCGTCGATCAGGTCGATCGCCTTGTCCGGCAGGAAGCGGTCCGAGATGTAGCGGTCGGCGAGCGTCGCCGCCTGCACCAGGGCCTCGTCCGTGATGGAGACGCGGTGGTGCGCCTCGTAGCGGTCGCGCAGGCCCTTGAGGATCTCGATCGTGTGCGGCAGCGACGGCTCCGCGACCTGGATCGGCTGGAAGCGGCGCTCGAGGGCCGCGTCCTTCTCCAGGTGCTTGCGGTACTCGTCCAGCGTGGTCGCACCGATGGTCTGCAGCTCACCGCGGGCCAGCATCGGCTTCAGGATGCTCGCGGCGTCGATGGCGCCCTCGGCGGCACCCGCACCGACCAGCGTGTGCAGCTCGTCGATGAACAGGATGATGTCGCCGCGGGTGCGGATCTCCTTGAGCACCTTCTTCAGGCGCTCCTCGAAGTCACCGCGGTAGCGGGAGCCGGCGACCAGCGCGCCGAGGTCCAGGGTGTAGAGGTGCTTGTCCTTGAGGGTCTCGGGCACCTCGCCCTTGACGATGGCCTGCGCGAGGCCCTCGACTACGGCGGTCTTGCCGACGCCGGGCTCACCGATGAGCACCGGGTTGTTCTTGGTACGGCGGGACAGCACCTGCATGACCCGCTCGATCTCCTTCTCGCGCCCGATGACCGGGTCGAGCTTGGACTCACGAGCGGCCTGGGTGAGGTTCCGGCCGAACTGGTCGAGGACCAGGGACGTGGAAGGCGTGCCCTCCGCAGGACCGCCGGCGGTGGCGGTCTCCTTGCCCTGGTAACCGGAGAGCAGCTGGATCACCTGCTGCCGCACCCGGTTCAGATCGGCGCCCAGCTTGACCAGGACCTGGGCGGCGACGCCCTCGCCCTCACGGATCAGGCCGAGCAGGATGTGCTCCGTGCCGATGTAGTTGTGACCGAGCTGAAGGGCCTCGCGGAGCGACAGCTCCAGGACCTTCTTGGCACGGGGGGTGAAGGGGATGTGACCCGACGGGGCCTGCTGGCCCTGCCCGATGATCTCCTCCACCTGCTGGCGGACCGCCTCGAGCGAAATCCCGAGGCTCTCAAGGGCCTTGGCGGCGACACCCTCACCCTCATGGATCAGGCCCAGGAGGATGTGCTCGGTGCCGATGTAGTTGTGGTTGAGCATCCGGGCTTCTTCCTGAGCCAGGACGACAACCCGCCGCGCGCGGTCGGTGAACCTCTCGAACATCGTTAATCGCTCCTCAGAGCGGTCAGGCAGTAAGGGGAACTTCCCCTCCCTGTCCTTCCGCAGCTTAGTCCCGCAAGCGGGGACCGCTCATTCCAACTGCCGACACCGTCGATGGCCTCCTGACCCCAGACGCCGACATCTGCCACAACCCGATGGTGCGAGACGATGTTCCCGCAGGCCAGGCACTTACCCCACTCGCCACTACGCCGATGGCGAACGTGAGGCGGCCCGATCCGCTCGTCGCCCCCTCCCACTAGGGATGTCTTACCCGCTGGGACTGACACTCCATGCCGCGCGCACCGGTTCCCTCCGCTATGGGCGAACAACCTTGCGCCTCCCCGCACCCCCGCACGCCTCCCTTTCCGGCACTCTGCGCGTCCACACCGCAACCCAGCGTAACTCGGGGGTTGTTTCGACTGTTGCACTTGGCATGGTTGGCGTCCCGCCCCAGGCACCGGTACCGGCAGTCCGTGATGCGTCCGTCGCCGCTTCCGGCGTGCCCGTTCCCCGCCGGCCGGCCGAAGCGGCCGGCTCCCGGGACCGGGTGCGGCGGTGGTACGAAAGCGTGCTCGGCTGGCCGACGGCCGCCGGGGCGCCGGTCCGGCTGCGCACGGGGGTCCGCTTCGACGTCCTGGACGTCCCGGCGAAGGCCGGTCACGCCGCGCTGGAGCGGCTCGGTCACCGCGGCACCGGCCCGCGGCGACCCGGATTCCCGGTGGCCCTGCGGGGTGAGCGGATGCTGCTGCTCGTGGCCGCGGGCGGCGCGGACGAGTTGCCCGGGCTGCTGGAGTGGCTGGAGTGGGGGTCCCTGCCGCTCGATCTGACGGCGGTCGGGGCGGGCGGCCTGGTCGACGCGCCGCTGGAGCCGACGGGCGGTGCGGGCGCCCCGGCCCCGGCTTCCGGCTCGGCACTCCCGCCGCCGCGTCCCGAGGACCGCGACGGCCGGCTCCGGCGGGGGGCCGCCGTCTGGCTGCGGCCCCCGGAGCAGGGGCGCGACGTCGAGGCCTCGCTGCCGACGCTGTCGGCCGTGGGCGGCGTAGGGTCCGCCCCCGATCTCGCCCGGCTGGTGCACACCCTGGCGACGGAATGCCACCGGTTCCGGCTCTCGCCGCCCCCGGCGCCGGTCCTGTGACGTGCGGTGCGGCCGGGTGATCAGCCGTTGGCCTTCTCGTACGCCTCGCGGATGATCGCGGGGACACGGCCGCGGTCGTTGACGTCGTAGCCGTTCTCCTTCGCCCAGGCGCGGATCGCCGCGGTGTCCTGGCTGCCGCCCGAAGAGGCACGGGCCTTGCCGCGTCCACCGGAAGCACGACCCCCGGTACGACGCCCGCCCTTCACGTAAGGCTCGAGAAGGCCGCGGAGCTTGTCCGCGTTGGCGTTGGTGAGATCGATCTCGTACGTCTTGCCGTCCAGCGCGAACGTCACGGTCTCGTCTGCCTCGCCACCGTCGAGGTCGTCGACAAGAAGGACCTGAACCTTCTGTGCCACCGGATTTCCTTTCATCGATAACTTGAGGGACCGGGCGTCCGCCGGCGTCCGCCGTATCGCCGTCCCTTGTTATAAGCAGTACTGCAGTACCTCGGAAAGCAAACCGCTTTTGCCGCAAAAACACAAACCCCCCGGCAGAGACCGGTAGCACCCCTCCGGGACGAAAAGATGCGCGTTTCGGACATAGGGAACCCGCGCACGGCGCATCGGTGGAATAAACCTGGCGAAGGACGCCTGTCGAAGCCCGTCGAAGCCCGTGACAGCCCGTCGGCGCACGGCGATCACAGATGCAGAAGCATCCGGCTGTTGCCCAGAGTGTTCGGTTTCACTCGTTCGAGACCCAGGAACTCAGCAACACCCTCGTCATAGGAACGCAGCAGCTCCGCGTAGACATCCGTGTCGACGGGCGTCTCCCCGATCTCGACGAAGCCGTGCTTGCTGAAGAAGTCCACTTCGAAGGTCAGGCAGAAAACGCGGCGAACACCGAGCCAGCGCGCCGTGTCCAGCAACTTCTCCAGCAACCGGTGCCCCACGCCGAAGCCCTTCAGTCCGGGCTTCACCGCGAGCGTCCGCACTTCCGCGAGGTCTTCCCACATCACGTGCAGGGCACCGCAGCCGACCACCTCGGCGTTGTCGTCCCGTTCCGCGACCCAGAACTCCTGGATGCTCTCGTAAAGCGTCACCATCGCTTTGTCGAGCAGGATGCGGTCACGAACGTACGCGTCGAGGAGCCGGCGCACGTCCGGGACATCGCTGGTGCGGGCCCGCCGGACGGTGATGGCTTTTGGCATGTGGGGACGCTATCGCTCACCGGCGTCCGGTACCGAACCGGGGCTGGGAGCGGGGGTATCCGGTCGGGTATCGGGCGCGGTATCCGGCCCCTGCACGATGCGGATGGCGTCTCTCAGCGCCTGGCGCTGTTCCTCGCTCATCATGCCGAAGAAGGCGATGAGGGCGGCGGCGGGGTTGTCGCTCTGGGACCACGCGTCGTTCATCAGCGCGGCGGCGTAGGCGGCGCGGGTGGAGACCGCCTCGTAT
Organism: Streptomyces sp. M92; assembly: GCF_028473745.1. Lineage (NCBI taxonomy): Bacteria > Bacillati > Actinomycetota > Actinomycetes > Kitasatosporales > Streptomycetaceae > Streptomyces > Streptomyces sp. M92. The sequence continues at coordinate 2,256,154 of NZ_CP101137.1, read as the reverse complement.
CGATAAGCCCGGCCTTCCGCCTCGCGGCGCACCCAGCCCTTCTGATGGAGATTGTCCAAAACGGTCATCACCGTGGTGTAGGCGATGGACCGTTCCTGTTGCAGGTCTTCCAGGACTTCTCGAACGGTGACGGGGCGGTTCCACTTCCACACCCTCGTCATGACCGCGTCTTCGAGTTCTCCCAATGGGCGAGGCACGCTTCGAACGATAGTGGGAGATCCGGGCGATGGCGTGCCGGAACGTGCCGTACGTGGATGTTCGGCGTCAAACAGACACGAAAAGGGCGTACGGCTCCTCGTGGTGGGTGCGGGGAGTCGTACGCCTGTGGGCCGGGGTGAGGCCGGTCAGGTCTCGGGGTGGGCGGACGGCTGGCGGGCGCCCTCCGCCCGCGCGAGGGCGGCGTCGACGGCCGCGTCCTCCTTGGCCTTGTTGGCGCCGCCCTGGGTCTTCACGATCACCCTGATCACGCCGATGAAGAACACGGCCATGACGGCCGGGGGCAGGAGCGCGGAGACGTAGTCCATGGATCCAGGGTAGCCAGGCCGTCTCAGCCGGCGGCGAGGTGGTGCCGGGACGCGGACTCCGGCTCGGGCTCGGGCGGGGCGGGCTTGCGGCGGGGGAACACCTCGCCCGGGGTGGGTACGGGGCGTTTGGGAGCGGCCGGCTTCGGGGCGGGCTGCTGGGCGGGCTTGCGGGGCGGGTCCTGCTCGGGCTTCTTGTCGGACCGCCGGCCGCCGGGGAGGGCGAGGAGGAGACGGGTGCCGGTGCGCGTGCGCGCGGCCGGGAGGGTGACCTTGAGGGCGGCGGGCGGCACCTGGGGCGCGCAGCGGGCCAGGAGGGCGGCTGCGGCGGGGTTGCCGCGCAGGGCGCCGAGGGCGGCCAGGTCGTCCGCGTCCGGGCGGTGTCCGGCGGCCAGGGCCTCTTCCAGGAGCGCGAGGTAGCCGGTGGCGGTGCCGGGGAGGGCGGCGCGGTACCGGGCGAGGTCGGCCACCAGGAAGGCGCGCAACCTAACGCTCTCCCGCATCGCCTCGTCGAGCGACTCTGCGAGGTGGAGGCAGTCCCGGGCCTCCTGTGCCGAGACGGGGCTGGGCTTGAGGGCGAGGGCGAGGGCGCGCCGGAGCACACGCAGCTCCTGAGCGCCGAACGCCATGCCGCCGCGGGGTCCGTAGGGCGTGGGCATGCGGTGACGATACGCGCTAATCAGACAAACTCGGCATAAGTGGGCGGGGTGTGGCGTGGGGGCCACTCGGTTGCGGGTGCCTCCGGCGGTGGGGCGGGGGGGGTGCCTGCGGCGGACTGTGCGGGATCGGTGGGCGGGGGTGGGCGGAAACCCCCCGGCACGTCCCCTTCCCGCCGTACGCGGCCGACCGCCCGCGCGGGGCGGCCAGCCGCCGGGCGGGCGCCGCGCCATCGTGCGCGGCTGCGGGCGGTGGGGCCACGCCGCCGGGCTGCGGGCCGCCGTCCCGCCCAGCTGCCGCAGCTGCCCCAACTGCGGGCCGCCGTCCCGCCCAGCTGCCGCAGCTGCCCCAGCTGCGGGCAGTCCTGCCTCCCCCAGTGCCTGAACGGCCTGGGAGGTACCCCCAGGGCGATGAGGGTCCCCCCGCTCGAGCGAAGCCGAAAGTGGGGGAGGGCGGGCAGTGGGGCACCTCCCGCTCATGGGGCCCCTCCCGCGCGAACGAAGCCGAACGTGAGGGAGAAGCCGAGAGTGGGGGAGGCACCCCGGCAGCGCCGGGCCGCGACACCCACCCCCGACGCCCCACCCCCGGCGCCCGCACCCGCGCCGGGTGACCTGCGAACCCCGGACCGCGGAGCCCTACGCCGCCCGCACCCCGCGTCACCGCTACAGGCGGGACACGTTCCGCTCGTACACCAGGCGGAGTCCCATCAGGGTCAGCCACGGCTCGTGCTCGTCGATGACCGAGGACTCGCCCAGCACCATCGGCGCCAGCCCGCCCGTCGCGATGACCGTGACGTCGTCGGGGTCGTCGGCCAGCTCGCGGGCCATGCGGTTGACGACGCCGTCGACCTGACCCGCGAAGCCGTAGACGATCCCGGACTGCATCGCCTCGACCGTGTTCTTGCCGATCACGCTGCGCGGCCGGGCCACCTCGATCTTGCGGAGCTGGGCGCCCTTGACGCCGAGCGCGTCCACCGAGATCTCGATGCCGGGGGCGATGACCCCGCCGACGTACTCCCCGCGCGCGCTGACCGCGTCGAACGTCGTCGCCGTGCCGAAGTCCACGACGATCGCCGGGCCTCCGTACAGCTCGACGGCCGCCACCGCGTTGATGATGCGGTCGGCGCCGACCTCCTTGGGGTGGTCGGTGAGGATGGGGACGCCCGTCTTCACGCCCGGCTCCACGAGGACCGCGGGGACGTCGCCGTAGTAGCGGCGGGTTACCTCGCGGAGTTCGTGGAGGACGGAGGGGACCGTCGCGCAGATGGCGATGCCGTCGATGCCGTCGCCCAGCTCGTCGCCGAGGAGCGGGTGCATGCCCATCAGGCCCTGGAGGAGGACCGCGAGCTCGTCGGCCGTGCGGCGCGAGTCCGTGGAGATGCGCCAGTGCTCGACGATGTCCTCGCCGTCGAAGAGGCCCAGGACGGTGTGCGTGTTGCCTACGTCGATCGTCAGCAGCATGGCTTCTACTCCGCCGCTCGCAGGTCCAGGCCGATGTCCAGGATGCGGGAGCTGTGGGTGAGGGCTCCCACGGCCAGGTAGTCGACGCCCGTGGCCGCGTACGCCTTGGCGTTGTCGAGGGTCAGCCGGCCCGACGCCTCCAGGGCGGCCCGGCCGCCGACCAGGGCGACCGCCTCCTCGCACTCGGACGGGGTGAAGTTGTCCAGGAGGATCAGGTCGGCGCCCGCGTCGAGGACCTCGCGGAGCTGGTGCAGGGTGTCGACCTCGACCTCGATGGGAACGTCCGGGAAGCGTTCGCGGACGGCCTCGAAGGCCGCTGCCACACCGCCGGCCGCGATCACGTGGTTGTCCTTGACCAGGGCCGCGTCGGAGAGGGACATGCGGTGGTTGACGCCACCTCCGCAGCGGACCGCGTACTTCTCCAGGCTGCGCAGGCCGGGCGTCGTCTTGCGGGTGTCGCGGACCTTGGCCTTCGTGTCGTCCAGGACGTCCGCCCACGCGCGCGTGGCGGTCGCGATGCCCGACAGGCGGCACATGAGGTTCAGCGCGCTGCGTTCGGCGGTGAGGATGTCGCGGGTGCGGGTGGTGACGGAGAGGAGCCTGTCGCCTTCGTCGACGCGGTCGCCGTCCTCCACGTGGCGTTCCACCTCGAACGCGTCCGTGCAGACGACCGAGAGGACCGCCTCGGCGACCCTGAGGCCCGCCACGACGCCGGGCTCGCGGGCCGTGAAGTCGGCGGTCGCCACGGCATCCTCGGGGATGGTCGCGACCGTCGTGACGTCCACGCCGCCCGCCAGGTCCTCCTGGACCGCCAGGTTCGCCAGGTCCTCGATCTCGACGGGGTCGAGGCCGGAGTCCAGGAGGAGTGCCGCGAGGGCCGGGTCGAGGCCGCACTCCATGTAGGTGTCTTCGTCGGTGTCCGCGCCGCAGGCGCAGCCGTCGCCGCAGCCTCCGCCGGAGGCGAGGGGAAGGTCGTGGGTGTTCACTGCTGTCACTGCTCCTGGGGGCGCCGCGTCGGCTGGGGTGAGGGATTCGTCGGGGGGAATTCTGGCGTGTCCGTGGTGTGCACGGCGAGGGTGCGGTCCGGGTTCAGGCGTACGACGATGTGGCGGCGCCACATCGTGTCGTCGCGGTCGGCGTGGTCCTCGCGCCAGTGACAGCCGCGGGTCTCCTCGCGTCGGGCCGCCGCCGCCACCAGGACGCGGGCCACGCAGAGGAGGTTGGTGGCCTCCCACGTGTCCACGCCCGGTTCGGACGTCTTGCCGTGCTCGTGCAGGGCTTCGCGGGCCTCGGTGTGGAGGTGGTGGAGGCGGTCCGCCGCGCGGGTGAGCGATTCCGCCGAGCGCAGGACGCCGGCGCCCTCGGTCATGATCCGCTGGACGGCCAGGCGGGACTCGGGCGGGAGGAGGGGGTGCTCGGGCTGTTCGCGGTGCGGGAGGACGGCCGGTACGCGCGCGTGCAGGGTGCCTTCCGCGTGGGCCGTCGCTATGTCGGCGGCGATGCGCTCGGCGTAGACCAGTCCTTCGAGGAGGGAGTTGGAGGCCAGGCGGTTGGCTCCGTGTACGCCCGTGCAGGCCACCTCGCCGCACGCGTACAGGCCGGGGACCGTGGTGCGGCCCGAGGCGTCGGTGCGGACGCCGCCGGAGGCGTAGTGGGCGGCCGGGGCGACCGGGATCGGCTCGGTGACCGGATCGATGCCGTGGGCGCGGCAGGCGGAGAGGATCGTGGGGAAGCGGTTCTCCCACATCTCGGCGCCGAAGTGGCGGGCGTCCAGGTACATGTGCTCGGCGTTCTGCTGCTGCATGCGGCGCGTGATGCCCTTGGCGACGATGTCCCGGGGGGCGAGTTCCGCGAGGTCGTGCTGTCCCCGCATGAAGCGCACGCCGTCGGCGTCCACCAGGTGGGCGCCCTCGCCGCGTACCGCCTCCGAGACCAGGGGCTGCTGGCCCTCCGCGTCCGCGCCCAGGAAGAGCACCGTGGGGTGGAACTGGACGAACTCCAGGTCGCTGACCTCGGCGCCCGCGCGGAGGGCGAGTGCCACGCCGTCGCCCGTGGAGACGGCGGGGTTCGTCGTGGCCGAGAAGACCTGGCCCATGCCGCCGGTGGCGAGGACCACGGCGGGGGCGTGGACGGCTCCGACGCCGTCGTGCTGGCCCTCGCCCATGACGTGCAGGGTGACGCCGGCCGTGCGGCCGCCGGCGTCCGTGAGGAGGTCCAGGACGAGGGCGTTCTCGACGGTGCGGATGCCGTGCGCGCGGACCGCATCGACCAGCGCGCGGGAGATCTCCGCGCCCGTGGCGTCGCCGCCCGCGTGGGCGATGCGGCGGCGGTGGTGGCCGCCCTCGCGGGTGAGGGCCAGGCCGCCCTCGGTGGACTCGTCGAAGTGCGCGCCGGTGGCGATGAGGCGGCGTACGGCGTCCGGGCCCTCGGTGACCAGGGTGCGGACCGCCTCCCGGTCGCACAGGCCCGCGCCCGCGACCAGGGTGTCGTCCAGGTGCTGTTCGGGGGTGTCGCCCTCCCCCAGGGCCGCGGCGATGCCGCCCTGGGCCCAGCGGGTGGAGCCGTCGTCGAGGCGGGCCTTGGTGACGACGACCGTCCTGAGGCCCGCCGCCTCGCAGCGCAGGGCCGCGGTGAGGCCGGCGACCCCGGAGCCGACGACCACCACGTCCGCGTCGATGGCCCAGCCGGGCGCGGGGGCGTGCAGTCGTATGCCTGTGCTGGTCACGAGGCGGCTCCGAAGGTGAGGGGTGCGTTGTCGATCAGCCGGGTGGCGCCGACCCGGGCGGCGACGGCGAGGACGGCGTCGCCGGTGTGGTCGTCGCCGATCTCGGTGAAGTCGGACGGGTCGACCAGGGCGAGGTAGTCCAGCTCCAGCGGCGGGTCGAGGCGGGCGGCGTCGTCGAGCACGAGGCGGGCGGCGGCGCGTACGGCTCCCGGGGTGCCCGGGGACGCGTTCGAGACGGCGTGGGCGTCGGCCGCCGCGCGGGACTCGCCCAGGGCGCTCAGCGCCTCGGCACGCGCGTGCGTGGCGGGCACCTCGCGGGCCCGCGCGCGCAGCGCCTCCTGGGCGGCGTGCCGGTCGAGGCCGGCGAACAGCGCCTGGGAGAGGGCGAGGGCGGTGCGGCGCTCCCGGGGTGAGAGATAGCGGTTGCGGCTGGAGAGGGCCAGGCCGTCGTCCTCGCGCACGGTGGGGACGCCGACGATGTCCACGCCGAAGTTCAGGTCGCGGACCATGCGGCGGATCAGGGCGAGCTGCTGGGCGTCCTTCTGGCCGTAGAGGGCGAGGTCCGGGCGGGTGAGGTGGAGCAGCTTGGCGACGACGGTGAGCATGCCGTCGAAGTGGCCGGGCCGCGAGGCGCCCTCCAGGCGTTCGCCCATCGGTCCGGCGGTGACGCGCACCTGGGGTTCGCCGCCCGGGTAGACCTCGTCGACGGAGGGGGCGAAGACGGCGTCCGCGCCCGCCTGCCCGGCGATCCTCAGATCGGCGTCCAGGGTGCGCGGGTAGCGGTCGAGGTCCTCGCCGGCGCCGAACTGGAGCGGGTTGACGAAGACGGTGGCGACGACCTCGCCGTCCGGGCCGGCCAGGTCGCGGGCCGTGCGGATCAGCGTGGCGTGGCCCTCGTGCAGGGCGCCCATGGTCATCACGACGGCCCGGCGGCCGTGCCGCACGCGCGCGTGGAGTTCGTCGGCCGTACGCAGCAGGACAGGCGGCGGGGTGGTGGTCATCGGGCGTCTCCCTCGGTGCCGTCGGTGCCGTCGGTGCCGTCTGGGCCGCCGGTGTCGCCGGTGTCGCCGGTGTCGTCTGGGCCTGTGGTGCCGTCTGGGCCCGTGGTGTCGTCGTCGGTGGGGGCGGGGGTTCGCGTCGCGCCGCCGGGTCCGCCGGGCGTGGTCGCGGTCGCGGCCCCGGTCCCGGTCCCGTCGGCGAGTACCCCGAGGAGGTCCTCGGCGAGTTCCGCCCTCAGCAGGCCGTGGTCCAGGGCCCGGTCGGCGGTCGCGCGGGCCATCGCCACGTAGCCGGCGACCGCCTGCGGGGCGTGTGCGCGCAGCTCCTCGATGTGCGCGGCGACCGTGCCCGCGTCCCCACGCGCGACGGGGCCGGTGAGGGCCGCGTCGCCGGAGCGCAGGGCGTTGTCGAGGGCGGCGCCCAGCAGCGGGCCGAGCATCCGGTCGGGGGCCGCGACGCCGGCCGTGCGCAGCAGCTCCATGGACTGGGCGACGAGGGTGACCAGGTGGTTGGCGCCGAGGGCGAGCGCGGCGTGGTACAGCGGGCGCCGCTCCTCGGCGATCCACTCGGGCTCGCCGCCCATCTCGATGACCAGGGCCTCGGCGGCCAGCCGCAGCTCCTCGGGCGCGGTGACGCCGAAGGAGCAGCCGGCCAGGCGCTGGACGTCCACGGGGGTGCCGGTGAAGGTCATCGCCGGATGCAGGGCGAGCGGCAGGGCGCCGGCGCGCAGGGCGGGGTCCAGGACCCTCGCGCCGTACCGTCCGGAGGTGTGCACGAGCAGCTGGCCCGGCCGCACGGCCCCCGTCTCGGCGAGCCCGGTGACCAGCTCCGGCAGGGCGTCGTCGGGCACGGTCAGCAGGACCAGTTCGGCGCGCTGGAGTACTTCGGCGGGCGGGACGAGCGGTACGTCGGGCAGGAGTGCCGCGGCGCGCCGTCTGGAGGCGTCGGAGACCCCGGAGACGGCCACCGGGCGGTGCCCGGCGAGCTGGAGCGACGCGGCCAGCGCGGGACCCACGCGTCCGGCGCCGACGACGCCTACGGTGAGCCGCGCGGGGCGGTCCTTGGGGTCTGGCTGTGGGGTTGTGTTCACGCGACGGCGGCCTTCCCGTTCCAGTCCGCTCGGGGTACCGGACGATTTCTCGTCATGTTAACGCGATTGGTTCGGGGCACGTCCGGTTGTCCACAGGCTGTGGGTTTCCGCACTGCGGCCGGACACACGCCGCGGTGCGTGCCGGGCCCGCGCAACCCGGGTGCCCCGCCGGCGGCCCGCACGGCATGATCCCGGCATGAGCGATACGGCAGAGCAAGCTGAAACGACCGAGGAACGGTACCGGCGGCTGCGTGAACGACGCGTGGCCGTCCACCGCGACGCACGGCGCCTGCTCGCGCGCCCGGGGTTCATCACGTCCCTGCGGGAGCGCATGGCGCTGCTGGACGACGCCGCCGAGCTGTACGACCTCGACGAGCCCTCCGACATGTACGGCAACGGCATCGTGGCGGCACTGGAGGAGAAGACCGCGGCTCTGCTCGGCACCGAGGCCGCCGCCTTCTTCCCGACCGGCACCATGGCCCAGCAGGTGGCCCTGCGCTGCTGGGCGGGCCGCACCGGCAACCCGACCGTCGCGCTGCACGGGCTGGGCCACCCCGAGGTGCACGAGCGCGACGCCTTCAGCCGGGTCGGCGGTCTGCGTCCGGTACGGCTGACGGACGAGCCCCGGCAGCCGACCGCCGACGAGGTGCGCGGCTTCGACGAACCGTTCGGCGCGCTGATGCTGGAACTGCCGCTCCGGGACGCCGGCTTCCTGCTGCCCACCTGGGAGGAGCTGACCGAGGTCGTCGCCGCCGCGCGGGAGCGCGACGCGGTCGTCCACCTCGACGGGGCCCGCCTGTGGGAGTGCACCGTCCACTTCGGCCGCCCGCTCACCGAGATCGCCGCCCTGGCGGACAGTGTGTACGTCTCGTACTACAAGTCCCTCAAGGGCTACGGCGGTGCCGCCCTGGCGGGTCCCCGGACGCTGGTCGAGGAGGCGAAGGCCTGGCGGCACCGGTACGGCGGCCTGCTGTTCCAGCAGTTCCCCACGGCGCTGTCCGCGCTCGCGGGACTGGAGCGGGAGCTGCCCCGGCTGCCCGAGTACGTGGCCCACGCGCGCGTAGTGGCCGCCGCGCTGCGCGAGGGCTTCGCGGCGGCCGGCCTCCCGTGGGCGCGGGTGCACCCGGAGGTGCCGCACACCCACGAGTTCCAGGTCTGGCTGCCCTGCGACGCCGACGACGCGGGCGAGGCCGCGCTGCGGCAGGGCGAGGAGACCGGGACGATGCTCTTCTCCCGGCCCTGGGACGCGCGCGGCCCGGGGATCGCCTTCACCGAGATCGGGGTGGAGTCGGCGGGCCTGGAGTGGACGGCCGACGACGTGAGGGCGGCGGTCGCCGACTTCGCGGCCAGGCTGCGGTTCTGACCGCTCACGGTGTGGTCCGAGGCCGACGGCTCACGGGCTGGCTGCGGGCCGGCCCTCCGCGGCCGGACCGCGACTCCGATCACCCGCAGCCAGACCGCAAGCGCCGACACCGCGCAGCGGCACCGGCACACTGACCGACCTGCACCCGGGCCCGTCCCTGCACGACCTCGACCTACCCGCGACCGGACCGCAAGCCCGACCATCCGCGACCGCCCTGGGGCCCGCACCCCGCACGACCGGACCGCGACTCCGACGGCCCGCAGCCGACCCGCGGCACCCGACCGACCTCGGCCGGGCTGTGGTCCGGCCGCTCACGGCCGGCCCGCAGAACCGACCGTCCGCGACCACCCCAGCTGGCCGAGACCACCCGTGACCGCCCCAGCAGGCCCGACCATTCCGCGGCCGGTCCACGTCCACGGGCCTGACCGGGCACGCGCCGGCCGCCCGGGCCGCCCGGGCCCGCGGGTGCCCGGGCGTGAGGTCTCAGCCCAGGGGGCGCGGCCACAGGGACCGCCACCGACGCAGGGCGCGCCGCAGGCGGCCGTGCGCGGGGCGGCCGGCGAGCACGGCCCGGAACCGGCGGTGGTCGCGCCACTCGCGCACGACCTGCCGGTCCCTGCTCCCGGGCGCCGGCGGCGCGGGGTCGCCGAGCTGCCGGGCGCGGTAGGTGTCGAGGAGGTACTGCTGTGTGATGCTCATGGCGGATCGCCTTCTCCAGGGGACGTAGGAGTGGAAGTCGGGCTCCGCGGCTGCCCCGTGGCTCCAGACTGCGCCCGCGGCGAGCCGCGGTCCGTCGATTGACGGCGGCGGTCAATCGGCGGCGGCGTTGTCAGTGGCGGGGTGCACCATGAGGGCATGAGCGTGCGCATCGACATCGCGGGGCTGCGGCCGGAGAGGGTCGCCGTCGTGCCCTCGCCCCTGGCCGAGCTGGGCATGGCACTGCACGCCCTGTCCGAGCCGGGGCACCACCCGGGACTGCAGGGCTGGGCGACGGGCGTGACCGCGCGGCTCGACCCGCATCTGGCCGACCGGATGTGCGAGGCCGACTTCCTGTGGCGGACGACGTTCTCGGACCTGTTCATGCCCTTCGCGGGCGTGCCGGGCCGGGGCACGCTCCCCGGCGCCACCCTCGCCGAGGACCTGGACCTGCTGGACAAGCTGTCCGACGAGCAGTTCGTGGACGCGGCCCTGGAGTTCACCTGCGCGCTGCCGTACAGCACCGGAGGCGTCTCGGCGCTCGGCGACCCCGAAGCGCGCCGACGCGCGCTGGACCTGGCCGCCGCGCGGGGGCCGCAGCAGCTGCGGTTCAGCGAGCGGCTGCTGGCCGATCCGCCGCGCATCCGCGGCTGGCTGCGGCAGTTCGCGCAGGACTGCGACGAGGCGTTCTTCGCGGAGGCCTGGTCCCGGCTGCGCCACCAGCTCGCGGCCGACGCCCGGCACAAGACGGAGCTGCTGCGCCGCAAGGGCCTGGCCGAGGCGCTGGCCGCCGTGTCCCCGGCCGTCTCCCTGGACGAGGACGCCGCGCGGATCACGGTCGACAAACTGGGCGACGGCCGCTCGGCGACCGGGAGCGGCGGCCTCCTGCTCGTCCCGACCAGCCTGGGCTGGCCGCACCTGATGGTCCTGCACCGGCACGACTGGCAGCCGGTGCTGCACTACCCGGTCGGCTCCCCGGAACTGGCCTCGCCGCCGTCGGTCGAGCAGCTCACCCTGCGGATGACCGCGCTGTCCCACCCGGTCCGGATGCGGATCTGCCGCCACCTGGCCCGCAGCGCGTACACCACGAGCGAGCTGGCGCAGGCGCACGGCGTGACGGCACCGGAGATATCCCGGCACCTCGGGGTGCTGAAGAAGGCGGGGCTGATCACCACCCGCCGCCGCGGCCGGTACGTGCTGCACCAGCTGGACGTGACGGTGGTGGCGCGGCTGGGCAGCGACTTCCTGGAGGGCATACTCCGCTGATCACGGGGCGTGGCGGTCCGATCGGGGCCCGGCCGGCCCCGCACGCCCCTCAGCCCTGCCCGCCCCTCAGCCCTGCCCGCCGCCCGCCCGTACCAGCCCCGTCTCGTAGGCGAGGACCACCACCTGCACCCGGTCGCGCAGGTCCAGCTTGGTCAGGATGCGGCCCACATGGGTCTTCACCGTCGCCTCGGACAGCACCAGCCGCGCCGCGATCTCCCCGTTGGACAGGCCCTGCGCGACCAGCACCATCACCTCGCGCTCCCGCTCGGTGAGCCGCTGCAGCTCCTTGTGCCGGGGCTCCTGGCCGGTGGCCGGCAGCATCGGCGCGAAGCGGTCCAGGAGCCGGCGGGTGGTCGAGGGCGCGACCACCGCGTCCCCGCTGTGCACGGAACGGATCGCGGCGAGCAGCTCCCCCGGCGGCACGTCCTTGAGCATGAAGCCGGAGGCGCCCGCCTTCAGCGCCGAGAAGGCGTACTCGTCGAGGTCGAAGGTGGTCAGGATCAGCACCTTCGGCGCCGCCGGGTCCACACAGATCCGGCTGGTGGTCTCGACACCGTCGAGCTTGGGCATGCGGACGTCCATCAGGACCACGTCCACGGCGGTCGAACGCAGCACCTGGAGGGCCTCGACGCCGTCGCCCGCCTCCGCGACGACCTCCATGTCCGGCTGGGCGGCGAGCACCATCCGGAACCCGGTGCGCAGCAGCACCTGGTCGTCGACGAGCATTACGCGGATCGTCATCGGGGCCTCTTCCATGGGGCTTGCGGTCTTACAGGTGTCAACGCGGTACGCGCGTACGGGCGCGGTGGTTCAGTGTGCGGGTTTCAGGGGCAGCAGCGCGCTGATGCGGAATCCTCCGCCCGGCCGCGGGCCGGCGTCCAGGGTGCCGCCCACCATGCCCACCCGTTCCCGCATGCCGATCATGCCGTGGCCCTGACCGTCGAAGCCGCCCTCCTCGTACAGCTCGTGCGGGGCGCCCTTGCCGTCGTCCTCGATGAGCAGACCGAGGCCGTCGTCGAAGTAGACCAGCCGCACGCTCGCGCCCGCGTTGGGGCCACCGTGCTTGCGGGTGTTGGTGAGCGCCTCCTGGACGATGCGGTACGCGGTGAGCTCGACACCGCTGGGCAGTTCGCGCGGGGTGCCCTCGACCTTGAAGTCGACGGGCAGGCCGGAGCTGCGGCACTGCTCCACGAGGTCCTCGATCTGCTGGACGTCGGGCTGTGGCACGTACTCGCCGGCCTCCTGGTGCTCGCCGGTGCGCAGCACGCCGAGCAGGCGCCGCATCTCGGCGAGGGCCTGGCGGCCGGTGGAGGAGATGGTCTCCAGGGCCTTCTTCGCCTGGTCGGGGGCGGCGTCCATGACGTAGGCGGCGCCGTCGGCCTGGACCACCATCACGGAGACGTTGTGCGCGACGACGTCGTGCAGCTCGCGCGCGATCCGGGCGCGTTCGGCGGCGACCGCGACCTTGGACTGGGCCTCGCGCTCCTTCTCCAGCCGGGCGGCCCGCTCCTCCAGCTGCGCGAAGTAGGCGCGGCGGGTGCGGACGGAGTCGCCGAGCACCCAGGCGAGGGCGAAGGGCACCGCCTGGAAGACCGTTATGGCGATGTTGGCCCCTATGCCCAGCTCCCCGTCGGCCCAGCGCAGCTGGGCGACGGGGGCAGCGCACAGCCCCACGGCGAGCGCGGTCCGGGAGGCCCAGCGGGCTCCGGTCGCGGCGACGGTGTAGACGATCACCAGGAAGGCGAAGTCGGCCGGGAGCGTGGAGACGTCCAGCGCCAGTTGCCCCACGCCGAGGACGAGGGCGAGTATCAGCATCCTCTCCGGCATCCGCTGCCGCAGCGCGATCACGAGGCACAGCAGGACGGTGAAGACGACGAGCAGCGCCGTGGTGTCCGTGCCCTCGCCCCGCGGCTGCGGGGCCGACAGGGACACCAGGGAGATACCGAGCAGGACGAGAGCCCAGAAACAGTCGACCCCGGTCGGGTGTCTGCGGATGAAGTCGTAGAGGCGCTGCACGTAACCCAGCGTAGGGAAGGGAGATAGGTGCAGGGGTCAACCGGAGGGCCGATCCGCAGTCTCAACGCATACTCCGCAAGGTGGAGGCTCCGTTCCTCTGTACCCCTAGCCTGGGTCTGTGACAGCTGGGACAAGCGGGGCCGAAGAGGCCTCCGGGACGCACGAGGACTGGCAGGAGTGGCGGGGCTGGCGAGAGGCCGCACAGGACGCCCTCTACGGACCGGCCGGTTTCTACCGCGTCGCGCCCGGCGGACCGGCCGGGCACTTCCGGACGTCCGTCCACGCGTCGCCGCTGTTCGCCGGGGCGGTGGCACGGCTGCTGTGCCGGGTCGACGAGGCGCTGGGGCGGCCCGCGTCACTGGACTTCGTGGACATGGCGGCCGGCCGCGGCGAGCTGGTCACCGGGGTGCTGGCCGCGCTGCCCGCCGGCGTGGCCGCCCGCACGCGCGCGTACGCCGTCGAGATCGCCGACCGCCCGGACGGGCTGGACGACCGGATCGAGTGGCTCGCCGAGCCGCCGCGCGGGGCGACGGGGCTGCTGTTCGCCAACGAGTGGCTGGACAACGTGCCGGTGGACGTCGCGGAGGTGGACTCCGACGGAGTGGTCCGGCGGGTGCTCGTCCGGGGCGACGGCACCGAGCGGCTCGGGGTGCCGGTGGCGGGGGCGGAGGCCCGGTGGCTGGCCCGGTGGTGGCCGCTGACCGGCGAGGAGGGGCTGCGGGCGGAGATCGGGCTCCCCCGGGACGCCGCCTGGGCCGCCGCCGTCTCGGCCCTGGAGGCGGGGCTCGCCGTGGCCGCCGACTACGCGCACACCACGGCCGCCCGCCCGCCGTTCGGGACGCTGACGGGCTTCCGGGAGGGGAGCCAGACGCCGCCCGTGCCGGACGGTTCCTGCGACATCACCGCGCACGTGGCACTGGACGCGTGCGCGGCCGCCGTGGAACGCGCTGACGCGAGCAGTGCCGCAGGGAAGCGCACTGTGGAGCGCACGCCCCCCGACGCGCTGCTGCGCCCCCAACGGGAGGTCCTGCGCGCCCTCGGCATCACAGGCGTACGCCCCCCGCTCGCGCTGGCCTCCACCGACCCGGCGGCGTACGTACGCGCGCTGGCAGACGCCTCCGAGGCCGCCGAGCTGACCGCGGCGGGCGGGCTCGGCGACTTCCGCTGGCTGCTCCAGCCGGTCGGGCCCGTCGACGCCGGGGCCCTACTTGTCGATGTCCCCGACCACGAAGAACAGTGACCCGAGGATCGCCACCATGTCGGCGACCAGCGTCCCGGGCAGCAGCTCGGTGAGCGCCTGGATGTTGTTGTACGAGGCCGAGCGGAGCTTCAGCCGGTACGGGGTCTTCTCGCCCTTGCTGACGAGGTAGTAGCCGTTGATGCCGAGCGGGTTCTCGGTCCAGGCGTAGGTGTGGCCCTCGGGTGCCTTGAGCACCTTCGGGAGCCGCTGGTTGACCGGCCCGGGGGCCAGCTCGGCCAGCCGGTCCAGGCAGGCGTCGGCGAGGTCGAGGGCGTTGTGCGTCTGCTCCAGGAGGCACTCGAAGCGGGCCAGGCAGTCGCCCTCCGCGCGGGTGACGACCTTCAGGGTGTCCTGGAGCTCGCCGTAGGCCAGGTAGGGCTCGTCGCGGCGCAGGTCGAAGTCGACACCCGAGGCGCGGGCGACGGGCCCGCTGACGCCGTAGGCGTGCACGGCCTCGGGGCTCAGGGCACCCACCCCGCGCGTGCGCCCCCGGAAGATCTCGTTGCCGAGCACCAGGTCGTCGAAGACGTCCATGCGCGAACGCACGGCGGCGACGGCACCGCGCGCGCGTTGGGCCCATCCGGCGGGCAGGTCCTCCTTGAGGCCTCCGACGCGGTTGAACATGTAGTGCATGCGCCCGCCGGAGACCTCCTCCATGACGTTCTGGAGGACCTCGCGCTCCCGGAAGGCGTAGAAGACGGGGGTGATGCCGCCCAGCTCCAGCGGGTACGAGCCGAGGAACATCAGGTGGTTGAGCACCCGGTTCAATTCGGCGAGCAGCGTGCGCGTCCACACCGCGCGGGTGGGGACCTCCATGCCGAGCATGCGCTCGACGGCGAGGACCACGCCCAGCTCGTTCGAGAACGCCGACAGCCAGTCGTGGCGGTTGGCGAGCACGATGATCTGACGGTAGTCACGGGCCTCGAACAGCTTCTCCGCGCCGCGGTGCATGTACCCGATCACGGGTTCCGCGCGGACGATGCGTTCGCCGTCCAGGACCAGCCGCAGCCTCAGCACTCCGTGCGTGGACGGGTGCTGTGGCCCGATGTTGAGCACCATGTCGGTGCTCTCCGCGGCGCCGCCGATGCCGACCATGGTCTCCGTCGTGGGAGTCATGCACACAGTCTCCCCTACGTACGCTGGCCCCATGGAGACGGGGAGCCCTGACGACACGGGCGCGGCGGGGACGGCGAGGGCCACGCGGGAGGAGCCGGTGTGGACCGGCCTGCCGCCGGGACTGCTGCGCATGCGACGCCTGCTGCTGGTGGTGTGGCTGGGGCTGCTCACCCTCGCCGCGGGCCTGCTGCCGGGCCTGTTCCTGGAACCGGCCTGGGCGTTCCTCGCACTGCTGCCGCCGGCTTTGGCGGTGTGGGGCTGGGTGATGCTGGAGCGCAACTGGCGTTCCTGGCGGTACGCCGAGCGCTCCGACGACCTGCTGATCAGCCGGGGTGTGCTGTGGCGGGAGGAGACCGTCGTCCCGTACGGGCGCATGCAGCTGGTCGAGGTGACGTCCGGTCCCGTCGAGCGCCATTTCGGCCTGGCCAGCGTCCAGCTGCACACGGCCGCCGCCGCGACCGACGCGACCATCCCGGGCCTTGACCCGGCCGAGGCGGAACGGCTCCGCGACCGGCTCACCGAGCTGGGCGAGGCCCGATCGGCGGGGCTGTGACGACGCCCGGCGAGGAGGAGACGGGCCGGGACCCGGTGACGCCGGGGACGGAGGCCCCCCGCAGGCGCCCCGCGCCCCCCGCACCGGGAACGGCCGACACGGGTCCGGCGGCGGCACCCGAGGCGGACGGCCCCGGTCCGCGCCCCGCCCCACCGGGTCCGGGGGAACCCCGTCGGCGCCCCGCCCCGCCAGGGACGCAGAACTCCGCCCCGCGCCCCGCCGCGCCCACGACGGAGGCGGCCGGCGCGGGCCCGGCAGCACCCGCACCGGAGTTGCCCGGCACGGGTTCCGCGCCGCCCGGGACGGAAGAGACCGGCACGAGCAGCCCCACGCTGCCCGCACCGAAGGAATCCGGCACGGACCCCGCTGCCCCGGGAGGCGGAACCACCGAGCGCCGGTTGCACCCCGTCACGCCACTGCGGCGGGCGTGGGCGCCGGTGGCCGTGCTGGTCGGGTGGGCCGTGCACGACCCCGACCAGGCGCAGCGCCAGCTGACCCGGCTGACCACGACCCACCTGCTGATCGGTCTCGCCGTACTGATCCCGGCCGCCGCCCTGTACGGCTTTTTGACCTGGTGGTTCACCCACTACGCGGTGACCGACACGGAGCTGCGCATCCGCACCGGGCTGCTCTTCCGGCGTACCGCCCACATCCGGCTCGAACGCGTCCAGGCCATCGACGTCACCCAGCCCCTCCTCGCCCGCGTCGCGGGGGTCGCCAAACTCAAACTCGACGTCATAGGCACCGGCAAGAAGGACGAACTGGCCTTCCTGGGCGCCGGCGAGGCCCGCGCCCTGCGGGCCGAACTGCTCGCCCGCGCCGCCGGCCTCGCACCCGAGACCGCCCACGAGGTCGGCGAGGCACCCTCGCGGCAACTCCTGCGCGTACCACCGCGCGTGCTGGCCGTTTCGCTGCTGCTGACCGGCGCCACCTGGGGCACGCTGATCGCCGCCGTCGTCGTACCCACCCTCCTGTGGCTCGCCACCCACAACCTGTGGACGGTCCTGGCGACCGCCCTGCCGCTGCTGGGCGCCGCGGGCGCGAGCAGCGCGGGCCGGTTCGTCGGGGAGTACGACTGGACGGTGGCCGAGTCCCCGGACGGGCTCCGCCTCGACCACGGGCTGCTGGACCGCGCGCACGAGACGGTGCCGCCGGGCCGGGTGCAGACCGTGCGGATCGTGGAGCCGCTGCTGTGGCGGCGGCGGGGCTGGGTGCGGGTGGAGCTGGACGTGGCCGGGTCGTCGAACTCCGTACTGCTGCCGGTCGCCCCGCGCGAGCTCGCGGAGTCGGTCGTGGCGCGCGTGCTGCCCGGGGTGACCGTGCCGGCCGGCCCGGAGCTGTCGCGCCCGCCAAGCCGGGCCGCGCGCTGCCGTCCGCTGTGGTGGCGGGGCTACGGGCTCGTGGTCACCGACACGGTCTTCGCCGCCCGGTACGGGCTGCTGCGCCGCAGCCTGGCCCTGGTGCCGCACGCCAAGGTGCAGAGCGTCCGCCGCACCCAGGGGCCGTGGCAGCGGGCGCTGCGGCTGGCCGACGTACGGGTGGACACGGGGGCGAACAAGACCGTGACCGCGCGCCTGCGCGACGCCGGCGAGGCGGTGGAACTCCTGCGGGCCCAGGCGGAACACTCCCGGACCGGCCGCCGGGACGCGCTGCCGGACCGGTGGATGGCCTGAGAGCCCCGCCCTGCCCTGCTGCCCTGCCCCACTCCCTCCCGGTCAGGACACGGCGCTGCGCAGCCCCTGCACGTCGATCTGCTCCGTCTCGTCGTGGGCGGTCAGGTCGATCACCTGGCCCACGCCCCGGGACTCCTCGCCGGCCGGCTTGAAGCCCGCCTCCTTCTCCGCCTTGTGCAGGGCGAGGGCCTCCTGGCCGACCACGTCGGCGAGGTCCTCGTTCTGGACGGTCTCCAGGGCCTCGGGCGACGACGACCTGCCGTCCTGGCCCTCCTTGGTGCCGAAGAAGTCGAAGCCGCCCTCGACCAGGGGGCGCCGCGCCGGGGCCGACGGTACGACCGCCACCGCGGCCGGCACCGTGTAGTGACCGGTGGCCTGCCCGGTGGGCGCGGTGGGTTGCGCGGGCCGCTCGTCGGGCCGGTCCGTGGGGGAGGCGGCGGCGGTGCGCTCGTGTCCGCCGGCCGCCTCGGGCTGCCCCTGCGCCTCGTCCTCCCGCGCGGTGCCGTCCGCCGACGCGCGCTGCCCGCCGCCGTTCCCGTCATCGCCTCCGCCGCCACGGGAGTCGCCGGAGTCGCCGTCGCCGGAGTCGCGGTGACCGGAGTCGCGGTGACCGGAGTCGCGGTGGCCGGCGGGCGCGTCCCCGGCGAAGCGGGCCAGTGCCGCGTTCGCCCGCAGGAACAGCCGGGAGCCCTCGGGAGAGAAGACGGCGGGAACTTCCCCGTCGGCCGAGTCAGTCACCGTGTCCTCGACCGCCGCCTCCTCAGCCGCCACCTCTTCGGCCGCCACCTCTTCGGCCGCCACCTCTTCGGCCGCCGGAGCCTCGTCCGGTGCCGGGCGGGCGGCCGGCAGCGCGGGCGCCTGCGGCACGGCCTCTATCTCCAGCAGCCGACGGCCCTCCAGGGCGCTGGCCCGCTCGGTCTCGGCGGTGGCGTAACGCCGCAGCAGGGAGGCGTGCTCGTTGCGCAGCCCCGCCAGTTCGGTGCGCTTGGCCCGCAGCCGGTGCTCCAGCTTCTGACGCAGTTCGCGCGACTCCTCCAGGTCGGACTCCAGTTCGGCGACCCGTTCCTCGTAGCGCCACTCGTCGCTCGCCCGCGCGCGCGTGAGGTCGGCGACCCGCTTGCCCGCCTGGGCGTCCCAGTGCCGCATGACGACCGCGCCCACGACGGCCGTCACCGCGGCGGCCGCGGCCAGGGCGCGCAGGACCGTCGCTTCGCTGAACACCCAGGGACCGAAGGCGCAGACGACGGAGACGCCTGCGATCGCCGACGGCGGAAGCAGCCTGTGCAGGGGCGGGGAATGGCGGTGACGTCCACGTGGCATGGCCAGAAACTTACCGCGCGTAGGCGAATCTTGGCGCCCCGCCCCGCAAAAACACAGTCATCTCGAAGGTGTTCACACGCCACCGGCATTCCACAAGGCCGCCGACGCCCGAATTACCTCAAGATCATTTCAGGACCGCCCGCCGACCCGCCCGCTCAGCCACTCCAGCGTCGCGGGAATCTCGCGCCGCCAGGTATTGAAGTTGTGCCCGCCGCTTTCCAGGATGATCGACGAGATCCGCGTCGGCTTCCGTTCCTTCACCAGACCGATGAACTTCACCGTGTCCTTGTAGTTCGTCTCACCGGACCGGCTACTGCTGACGAGCAATGACGTGTCCGGTGCCGGAAGGTTCTTGACGCACCACCACAGACTGGCCCGATTCTCGACGCGCTGATCTCCCTGGAAGAGATCGCCCGTGGTGGGATCGCTGGGCGCGTCGTAGTAGGCGGACAGTCCGGCCCCCGCCCCGAACACCTCGGGGTGGTGCATGGCGAGCTTCAGAGCGCAGTAGCCTCCGGTCGAGTTGCCGACGACACCCCAACTCCCCCGCCCTTTGCCGACGCGATAGTGCGCGCTCACGGCCTCGGGAAGGTCCTTGGCGAAGAAGGACTCCGTCTGCGGGCCGCCCGGCACGTCCACACACTCGGTGTCGCGCGGCGGCGCCACGGTGGGCCGCAGCATCACCAGAATCATCGGCCGCATCCGCCCCGCCTTGACCAGATCGAACGCCGTGCGCGGATAACGGAGCTTGTCCACCAGTGCCGAGGCGGTCCCCGGATAGCCGGTCAGTACGACGGCGGCGGGAAAGGTACGCGCACGGTGCCGTGCCTGGAAGTACTCGGGCGGCAGATACACGTACGCGGGCGACGCGATCCGCGTCGTACGGCCCACGATCCGTATCTCCTGCACCTGCCCGGCAACCTCCGGCCGTCCCCCGCCCGCCGGCGTCACCCGCCGTTCACCCACGACCCGCACCGGACCGCTCCCATCCGCCGAGTGGTCCACGACCACACCCTGACCGTCCACCCGCCCGAACAGGTCGGCCCAGCTCCCGTAGAACCCGAAGGCCTGGTTGGCGGCCAGCCCCACCGCCGCGAACACCGCCACCTGAGTGCCCAGCAGCAGCCCCACCCGCCCCAGCACGGCCCGTACACTCCGCCGCCCCAGCCGTGGCCACCACCACACCGTGCCGGCGAACAGCAGCACGCCTGACACCACCGCCAGCGCCAGCACCTTGTCGCTCGTGAGACCCATGCGTTGCTACCTGCCTGTGCTTTCCAAGGGGCTTTCCGACAGGCGGAGTGAACCTCTCCACCCGAGACACCGTCCTAGAGGGCGCAATGTCGCCGGATGCCCGAAACAGGCCCGGATCCACTCTCTCTCGCAGAACCACAGGTGCGATGTCTGTCAGGACAGATGAGGAAATGTCGGGCAGGGTTCCGGTCGAGTCCACCGGCCCACGACGAGTACTGCGCGGCCCCCGCCCGGAGAACGTCCCCCTCCTCGTCGGCCGCGCGTGCGCACTCGTGGGCCTCCTGGACATCGCCGCCGGCGTCTTCCCCCGCTTCCGGCACAGCCGCGTGCACGCCCTCGCCGAGGTCCTCCCCGGCTCCTTCGGCCCCTTCGCCGCGGCCCTCTCCCTCAGCGCCGGCGTCCTGCTCCTCCTGCTCGCCCACGGCCTCAAGCGCCGCAAGCGCCGGGCGTGGCGAGCGGCCGTGGCGCTGCTCCCCCTCGGCGCCGTCGCCCAGTTCGGCTACCGCCACTCCCTCCTCGGCGTACTCATCTCCCTCGCTCTGCTCGCCCCTCTCCTGCGCCACCGCGACCAGTTCTCGGCGCTCCCCGACCCCCGCAGCCGCTGGCGGGCGCTGGCCAACTTCGTCCTCATGTCCGCCGGTTCCGTGATCCTCGGCCTGCTCGTCGTCAGCGCCCACCCGCACCGCGTGATCGGCGACCCGAGTCTGGCCGACCGCATCACCCACGTGCTGTACGGCCTGTTCGGCGTCGAGGGCCCGGTCGACTACCGGGGCACCACCTCCTGGACGGTGGCCTTCTCCCTGGGCGCCCTCGGCCTGCTGACCGCCGTCACCACCATCTACCTGGCCCTCCGCCCCGAACACCCCGCGGCCCGCCTCACCGAGGACGACGAGACCCGCCTGCGCGCCCTCCTCGCCCGGCACGGCGGCCGCGACTCCCTCGGCCACTTCGCGCTGCGCCGCGACAAGGCGGTCGTCTTCTCCCCGAGCGGCAAGGCGGCCGTCACCTACCGCGTCGTCTCCGGTGTGATGCTGGCCAGCGGCGACCCGATCGGCGACGTGGAGGCGTGGCCGGGCGCCATCGAGCGCTTCATGGACGAGGCCCGCGCCCACTCCTGGACCCCGGCCGTCATGGGCTGCTCCGAGACCGGCGGCGAGGTCTGGACCCGCGAGACCGGGCTCGACGCCCTCGAACTCGGCGACGAGGCGGTGGTGGACGTGGCAAATTTCTCCCTCACCGGCCGCGCGATGCGCAACGTACGCCAGATGGTCAAGCGCATCGAGCGCGCCGGTTACGAGACCCGCGTACGACGCGCGGCTGACCTCTCCGACGCCGAACTGGACCGCGTCCGCCGCGCCGCGGACGCCTGGCGCGGCACGGACACCGAGCGCGGCTTCTCCATGGCCCTCGGCCGCATCGGCGACCCCTCCGACGGCGACTGCCTGATAGCGACGGCCCACCGGCAGGACACCGAGCCCGGCGAGTTCGGCGACCTCAAGGCGGTCCTGCACTTCGTGCCGTGGGGCACGGACGGGGCGTCCCTCGACCTCATGCGCCGCGACCGCGCGGCCGACCCCGGCATGAACGAGCTTTTGATCGTGGCCGCCCTCCAGGCCGCCCCGAAACTGGGCATCGCCCGGGTGTCCCTGAACTTCGCGATGTTCCGCGCGGCGCTCGCACGGGGCGAGAAGATCGGCGCGGGTCCGGTGCTCCGTGCCTGGCGAGGTCTGCTGGTGTTCCTCTCCCGCTGGTTCCAGATCGAGTCGCTGTACAAGTTCAACGCCAAGTTCCGCCCCCGCTGGGAGCCGCGCTTCGTCGTCTACCGCCGTTCCGCCGACCTCCCCCGCATCGGCTTCGCCGCGATGCAGGCCGAGGGCTTCGTCACACTGACCCCGCCGCGTTTCCTGCGCCGGGGTACGCCGACGCGGCGGCCGTGTCCGCACGGCGTGTCGGAGCGGGGGGTGCGGGCGGCGTAGGGCTCCGCGGTCCGGGGTTCGCAGGTCACCCGACGCGGGTGCGGGCGCCGGGGGTGGGGCGTCGGGGGTGGCTGTCGCGGCCCGGCACTGCCGGGGTGCCTCCCCCACTCTCGGCTTCTCCCTCACGTTCGGCTTCGTTCGCGCGGGAGGTGCCCCATGAGCTGGAGGTGCCCCCACTGCCCACCCTCCCCCACTCTCGGCTTCGCTCGAGCGGGGGGACCCCCATCGCCCTGGGGGTACCTCCCAGGCCGTTCACGCACTGGGGGAGGCACGACTGCCCGCAGCTGCGGCAGCTGGGCGGGACGGCGGCCCGCAGCCCGGCGGCGTAGCCCCACCGCCCGCAGCCGCGCACGATGGCGCGGCGCCCGCCCGGCGGCTGGCCGCCCCGCGCGGGCGGTCGGCCGCGTACGGCGGGAAGGGGACGTGCCGGGGAGGGTGTCCGCCCCCAGCGGTTGGCGCGTCCGCACCGTCCACCCCCGTAGCCGACCGATTCCGCGCCGTCCCGAGGACGGACACCCCCGACGCGGGCCCCGACCCACCACCAAACCCACCGCGCTACCCGCACCCCCACCGAACCCGCAGCGGCACCGCACGCACCCCCACCCCCACCCCCACCCATCGAACCCACACAGGCCGCCGCAGACACCCCACCCCCACCCACCGATCCCGCACGGGCCGCCGCAGACACCCCACCCCCAACCGCCGGAGGCACCCGCAACCAAGTGGCCCCACCGCCGGAGGCCTACGCTGAACACATGAGCAAGCAGACCGCCCACCGCCACCACCTCGCGGGACTGACCGCATGGGACCGCTGCGCGGTCATGGGAGTCGTCAACGTGACCCCCGACTCCTTCTCCGACGGCGGTCGCTTCTTCGACACCACGGCAGCCATCAAGCACGGCCTCGACCTGGTGGCCGAGGGCGCCGACCTCGTGGACGTCGGCGGCGAGTCCACCCGCCCCGGGGCCACCCGCGTCGACGAGGACGAAGAGCTCCGCCGCGTCGTCCCGGTCGTGCGCGGACTGGCCTCCGAGGGCGTCACGATCTCCGTCGACACCATGCGCGCCTCCGTCGCCGCCCAGGCACTCGCCGCCGGCGCCGCCCTGGTCAACGACGTCAGCGGCGGCCTCGCCGACCCCCGCATGATCCCGGTCGTCGCCGACGCCGGCGCCCCCTTCGTCGTCATGCACTGGCGCGGCCTCCTGGAGGGCGGCAACGTCCGCGGCACCTACGCCGACGTCGTCACCGAGGTCGTCGACGAACTGCGCGCCCGCGTGGAGGCCGTCCTCGACGGCGGCGTCGCCCCCGACCGCGTCGTCGTCGACCCCGGTCTCGGCTTCTCCAAGGACGCCGAGCACGACCTCGTCCTCCTCGCCCACCTCGACCGCCTCCACGCCCTCGGCCATCCCCTCCTCGTCGCCGCCTCCCGCAAGCGCTTCCTCGGCCGGGTCCTGGCCGGCCCCGACGCCGCTCCGCCCCCCGCGCGGGAGCGCGACGCGGCCACCGCCGCCGTCTCCGCCCTCGCCGCACACGCCGGCGCGTGGGCCGTACGCGTGCACGAGGTCCGCGCCACCGCCGACGCCGTACGCGTCGCCCGCGCCGTCGAGGGAGCCCGGTGAACGCCCCGCACATCGACGTCGAGCAGGTCGAGGCGGCCAACACCGCCTTCTACGAGGCACTCGAACA
The DNA here is from genome assembly GCF_028473745.1 of Streptomyces sp. M92. Classification (NCBI taxonomy): domain Bacteria; kingdom Bacillati; phylum Actinomycetota; class Actinomycetes; order Kitasatosporales; family Streptomycetaceae; genus Streptomyces; species Streptomyces sp. M92. Next base: position 2,232,543 of record NZ_CP101137.1, on the reverse strand, counting down.
GGGCGACTTCGAGAAGGTCTCCGAGGCCTGGCTCACTCCGTCCGACCTGGGCGTCGACGAGTCGTACCACGACCCGGCCGACGCCGGCGTGGTCTCCTGCGTACACCCCGGCTGGCCGGTCCTCACCGGCCGCGGCGAGGTCCTGCGCTCCTACGCCCTGATCATGGCGAACACCGACTACATCCAGTTCTTCCTCACCGACGTGCACGTCTCCGTGACCGGCGACACCGCCCTGGTGACCTGCACCGAGAACATCCTCAGCGGCGGCCCCGCACCCGAGGGCGACGACGAGCTCGGCCCGCTCGTCGGCCAGCTCGTGGTCGCCACCAACACGTACCGGCGCACGCCCGCCGGCTGGAAGCTCTGGTCGCACCACGCCTCCCCGGTACTCGCCGAGACCGGAACTGAGGACGAGGACGACGAAGGCCCCGGAAACCCACCCCTGACCGGTCCGGGTGAACCCTGATCCCGGAAGTGGTTGGAATCACGGGCCACCGGGTATGGGCGGCTACCAACCCGTGATCCACCGGGGCCGCCAGGGCAAACGCGGGATGAAACCTCGCGGCGTGCGCCCTCCCCCGCACACCCCGTGTCCCGGCGCTGTCGGTGCCCGCGGGTAGATTCGACTGAGGCCGCCGTACCGCCCGCACGTGGTACGCACGGCCGAGACCGACGACTGCAGGAGTGATTCGCGTGGATCGTGTCGCGCTGCGCGGCCTGAAGGCCCGCGGGCACCACGGTGTGTTCCCCAAGGAGCGCGAGGACGGCCAGACCTTCCTCGTGGACATCGTCCTTGGCCTGGACACCCGACCGGCCGCGGCCGACGACGACCTGGCGAAGACCGTGCACTACGGCATCGTGGCCGAGGAGGTCGTGGCCGTCGTCGAGGGCGAGCCCGTCAACCTCGTCGAGACACTCGCCGAGCGCATCGCCCAGGTCTGTCTGAAGCACGAAGGGGTCGAGGAGGTCGAGGTCTGCGTCCACAAGCCGGACGCACCGATCACCGTCCCCTTCGACGACGTGACCGTCACCATCATCCGGAGCCGTGTATGAGCGCCCCCTTCACCAAGGGTCCCAGCGACCCGACCGTACAGCCGGTGCCCGCCTCCGTCATCGAGCAGGTCGACGCGGCCGACACCACGCTGTCCAACCCCAAGCGCGCCGTGGTCGCCCTGGGCGCCAACCTCGGCAACCGCCTGGAGACCCTCCAGGGGGCGATCGACGCCCTGGAGGACACCCCCGGCGTGCGCGTCAAGGGGGTCTCGCCGGTGTACGAGACGGAACCCTGGGGCGTCGACCCGGACAGCCAGCCGTCGTACTTCAACGCGGTCGTGATCCTCAAGACCACCCTGCCCCCGTCCTCCCTGCTGGAGCGGGCGCACGCGGTCGAGGAGGCCTTCCACCGGGTCCGCGACGAGCGCTGGGGCCCGCGCACCCTCGACGTCGACATCGTCGCCTACGCGGACGTCGTCTCCGACGACCCGCAGCTCACCCTCCCCCACCCGCGCGCCCACGAACGCGCCTTCGTCCTCGCCCCCTGGCACGACGTGGACCCGGAGGCTCAGCTGCCGGGACACGGCGCGGTCGCCGATCTCCTGGACACCGTCACCCGGGAGGGCGTCGCGCCCCGCGCCGACCTGGAACTCCGGCTGCCCGAGTAGTCGTTAAGGACGAGAAGGCCGGCCAGGCCGACGGCCACGCCGAAGACCGGCACCGGGGACCGAAGGGACACGGAACAGCGTGAAAGAGTTGCGCATCAGGGTGCTGGTCGGCGTGTTCCTCGTCGCCGGCGTCCTGTCCTGGGCGGGCGCCCGCCTGTGGAACTCGCTCGGGAGCCTTCCGAGCGTCCCTCTGGCCGCCCCCGTCGTTCTCGCCCTGATCGCGGTGTTCCTGCTCGCCACCGCGCTCTCGCTGCGCGCCCGGCTGAAGGCCCAGCGGGAGCGTGTGCCGGGCGCCAAGGGCGTCGACCCGATGCTGGCGGCCCGCGCGGTCGTCTTCGGCCAGGCCAGCGCCCTGGTGGCCGCCCTGGTGGCGGGGGTGTACGGCGGCACGGCGGTCTTCCTGCTGGAGTACCTGGACGTCCCCGCCCGCCGCGACCAGGCCGTCTACGCCGGTTTCTCGGTGGTGGCGGGCATCGCCGTCATAGCGGCCGCCCTCTTCCTGGAGCGCGTCTGCCGCCTCCCGGAGGACGACGACCACCAGGGCACGGCCACGGCGGCCTGACGCCCGTCCGCCGGACGCCCGCTCGGCCCGGCCCCGGCGTCAGCGAGCCATGATCAGGCTCATCGCCTCGTTGCGCGTGGCGACGTCGCGCAGCTGCCCGCGCACCGCCGACGTCAGGGTCTTCGCCCCGGGCTTGCGGATGCCGCGCATCGACATGCACATGTGCTCGCACTCCACGACGACGATCACGCCCTGCGGCTCCAGGATCTTCATCAGGGAGTCGGCGATCTGCGTGGTGAGACGTTCCTGCACCTGGGGCCGACGGGCGTAGACGTCCACCAGGCGGGCCAGCTTGGACAGGCCGGTGATCTTGCCGTTGGTCGACGGGATGTAGCCGACGTGCGCCACCCCGCGGAACGGGACGAGATGGTGTTCGCACGTACTGAACACCTCGATGTCCTTCACCAGGACCATCTCGTCGTGCCCGAGGTCGAACGTCGTCGTCAGCACATCCTCGGGCTGCTGCCACAGTCCCGCGAATATCTCCCTGTACGCCCGCGCCACCCGCGCCGGCGTCTCCCTCAGCCCCTCGCGGTCCGGGTCCTCGCCGACCGCCATCAGCAGTTCGCGTACGGCGTTCTCGGCCCGCTTCTCGTCGAACTCGCCGATCTGGCCCTCGCCGTCCAGCGTCACGGGGTCGGTCATCTGGTGCCTCGTTCCTGTCCTGTCCTGCGGTCGGCACACGGAAATGCCGCGCCCCCCAAGGCTAGAACCTGGGGGGCACGGCATACATTCCGGGCCTGGCGGGGCCGCCGGGAGCAGCCGGGTCAGCTCTCCGGACGGTCCTCCGGGGCTCGTTCCGGTGCCGGGGCCGGCTCCGGCGTGGCGCTCTTGGCCGTGGAGATCGCCGCCGACGCGCCGTTGGTTCCGTTCGTCAGGGCGAGCTCCTTGGGGGAGAGCACCGGCGGACGGGTCGACGGCGTACGGCGCGAGGAGCCGGTCCAGGCGGGCCGGGACGGGCGCTTGACGATCTGGGAGAAGATCTCGGCGATCTCCTCCTTGCCCAGCGTCTCCTTCTCCAGCAGCGCGAGGACGAGGTTGTCGAGGACGTCGCGGTTCTCGACCAGGATCTCCCAGGCCTCGTTGTGCGCCGTCTCGATGAGCTTCTTGACCTCCTCGTCGACCAGCGCGGCGACCTCTTCCGAATAGTCGCGCTGGTGGGCCATCTCACGCCCGAGGAACGGCTCGCTGTTGTCGCCGCCGAACTTGATCGCGCCGAGGCGATCGGTCATGCCGTACTGCGTGACCATCGCCCGAGCGAGGCCGGTGGCCTTCTCGATGTCGTTGGCCGCGCCCGTCGTCGGGTCGTGGAAGACAAGCTCCTCGGCCGCGCGGCCGCCCAGCATGTAGGCGAGCTGGTCGAGCATCTCGTTGCGCGTGGTCGAGTACTTGTCCTCGTCCGGGAGCACCATCGTGTAGCCCAGGGCCCGGCCTCTGGACAGGATGGTGATCTTGTGTACCGGGTCGGAGTTCGGCGAGGCCGCCGCGACCAGGGCGTGACCGCCCTCGTGGTACGCGGTGATCTTCTTCTCCTTGTCCGACATGATCCGGGTCCGCTTCTGCGGGCCCGCGACCACACGGTCGATCGCCTCGTCCAGCATGTGGTTGTCGATCAGCTTCTGGTCGCTGCGGGCCGTCAGCAGGGCGGCCTCGTTCAGCACGTTGGCCAGATCGGCACCGGTCATGCCGGGCGTACGGCGGGCGACGGCCGACAGGTCGACGTCCGGGGCGACCGGCTTGCCCTTCTGGTGGACCTTGAGGATCTCCAGACGGCCCTGCATGTCCGGACGGTCGACGGCGATCTGCCGGTCGAAACGACCGGGGCGCAGCAGCGCCGGGTCGAGGATGTCGGGCCGGTTCGTCGCGGCGATGAGGATCACGCCGCCCTTGACGTCGAAGCCGTCCATCTCGACGAGCAGCTGGTTCAGGGTCTGCTCGCGCTCGTCGTGACCGCCGCCGAGGCCGGCGCCGCGGTGGCGGCCGACCGCGTCGATCTCGTCGACGAAGACGATCGCCGGGGCGTTCGCCTTGGCCTGCTCGAACAGGTCGCGGACCCGGGAGGCACCGACACCGACGAACATCTCGACGAAGTCGGAACCGGAGATCGAGTAGAAGGGCACGCCCGCCTCGCCCGCGACGGCCCGCGCGAGCAGGGTCTTGCCGGTACCGGGCGGGCCGTACAGCAGCACGCCCTTGGGGATCTTGGCGCCGACGGCCTGGAACTTGGCCGGCTCCTGCAGGAACTCCTTGATCTCGTGGAGTTCCTCGACGGCCTCGTCGGACCCGGCGACGTCGGAGAACGTCGTCTTGGGAGTGTCCTTGGTGATGAGCTTGGCCTTGGACTTGCCGAAGTTCATGACCCGGGAGCCGCCACCCTGCATCTGATTCATCAGGAACAGGGCGATGACGATGATGAGGACGAAGGGAAGCAGGGTGATCAGGATCCCGACGAACGGGTTCTGCTTCGACGGCGACACCGTGTAGCCGTCGGGGATCTGCTTGTCCTGGTACTTGTTCTGCAGGGTGCTGGCGAGCGTCTCGCCCTGGTCGCCGATGTAGCTCGCCTGGACCTTCGAGCTGCCCTCGACCTCTTCGCCGTCCTTGAGCTGAATCTGGATCTTCTGCTCGTCGCCGGTGGTCAGCTTGGCCGACTCGACCCTGTTGTCGTTGATCGCCTGGACGACCTGGCCCGTGTCCACCGTCTTGTAGCCGCCGGACGAGCCGACGACCTGCATCAACACGACCACGGCAAGGACGGCCAGCACGATCCACATGATTGGCCCACGGAAGTATCGCTTCACGTCCATCCTCCGGAGCGGTGGCGCCCCGTCCCTCCTGCCATAGTGAGTTTGATAAGACAGTTCTTCTGACGGTACCCCAGCGGGGCGGCCCTCAGCCGCACGGGACCGCCGGCGTCCCGTCTGCATGCTTCAACGGCGCGGGGGCCTCCGGGGTTCCCGGCCGCCCCCGAAACGCCGCGGAGCGCGCCACAGGGCCGTGTCAGCCGCCGTAGACGTGGGGCGCGAGCGTACCGACGAACGGCAGGTTGCGGTACTTCTCGGCATAGTCGAGGCCGTAGCCCACGACGAACTCGTTGGGGATGTCGAAGCCGACCCACTCCACGTCGATGGCGACCTTCGCGGCGTCGGGCTTGCGCAGCAGCGTGCACACCTTGAGGGAGGCGGGCTCGCGCGAGCCGAGGTTGGAGATCAGCCAGGACAGGGTCAGGCCGGAGTCGATGATGTCCTCGACGATCAGGACGTGCTTGCCCTTGATGTCGGTGTCGAGGTCCTTGAGGATCCGCACCACGCCGGAGGACTGGGTGCCCGCGCCGTACGAGGACACCGCCATCCAGTCCATCGTGACGGGGGTGGACAGCGTGCGCGCGAGGTCGGCCATGACCATCACGGCGCCCTTGAGCACGCCGACGATGAGCAGGTCCTTGCCCGCGTACTCCGCGTCGATCTTCGAGGCCAGCTCGGCCAGCTTCGCGTCGATCTCTTCCTTGGTGATGAGTACCTTCTCGAGGTCGGCACCCATGTCGTTCGCGTCCACCCGCATCACTTTCGGTCGTCCCACCGGCCACTCCGGAGCGCCCCGGCGATCCGTGTACGGGATCGGTGGGAGGGTCCGGATTCAGCCTTGCCGAATCACCAGTCTGCCACCCTGCCGCCGGGCGACGACTTTGCCGGGGAGGTTGATGGCTCCCTGACCGCGCCAGCCGGTGATCAGCCGGTCGACTTCCTCGATGTGGCGGGCGAACAGGGCGCCGGCCGGAGCACCGGCGTCGATGGCGGCGCGGCGCAGGATCCGGCGGCGTACGGCGGGCGGCAGGGCGTAGAGCTTGGCGCACTCCAGCACACCGGAGGCGTCGCGGACGCCCGCCTCGGCCTGCCGGGCCCAGGTGTCGAGGGCGTCGGCGTCGTCCCGGGAGAGCTGGGCCGTACGGGCGAGGGCCTCGACGACGCCCTTGCCGAGGGCCTTCTCCAGGGCGGGCAGACCCTCGTGACGCAGCCGGGAGCGGGTGTAGGCCGGGTCGGCGTTGTGCGGGTCGTCCCAGACGGGCAGGGACTGGACCATGCAGGCCTTGCGGGCGGTCTGCCGGTCGACCTGGAGGAAGGGACGCCGGTAACGGCCGCCGGCCCCCGAGACCGCGGCCATGCCCGACAGGGAGCGGATGCCGGAGCCGCGGGCGAGGCCCAGCAGGACGGTCTCGGCCTGGTCGTCGCGGGTGTGGCCGAGCAGGACGGCGGCGGCTTCGTGGCGGGCGGCGGCGGCGTCCAGGGCGGCATAACGGGCGTCGCGGGCGGCGGCTTCGGGCCCGCCCGCGCGGCCGACGCTCACGGCGGTGGCCTCGACGGGGTCCAGGCCCAGTTCGCGCAGGCGCAGGACGACCTCTTCGGCGCGCAGGTCGGAGCCGCTCTGCAGGCCGTGGTCGACGGTGACGCCGCCGGCGCGGACGCCGAGGCGGGGGGCCTCGAAGGCGAGGGCGGAGGCGAGCGCCATGGAGTCGGCGCCGCCGGAGCAGGCCACGAGCACGAGCGGCGACGGCGGGCGCTCGGGCATGCGCTCGGCGGCCGTCGCAGCGGGTACGCCGGCCGTGGTGTTCAGTTCGGTGAGGATGTCGTGGAGGACGCGGCGGACCGCCAGGCGTATCGCCGCGACCGCAGGATGGGGACCCATGTCCGGTGCCCTTCATGAAGTTGTCGGGGGGTGAGCCCGAGGTTCGGTCACACAGAGTGTGTAGATGGTGACAGAAACGGGCCGTTCCCCGAGCATCGCACGCCTGTCGAGAGCCCACGGTCCCTCGGACGGGTGATTGGAGGGGCGTTCGACTGCCGTCGGCCGGATTCGTTCACGCCCGATCCCCGGGGCTCACGACTCCGGCTTGCGGTGCACCCGCGCGATCCAGTCCGCCGGTTTGGAGATCTCCGCCTTGGTGGGGAGGGTGTTGGGCGAGGTCCAGACGCGGTTGAAACCGTCCATGCCGCACTCCTCGACGACGGCCCGCACGAAGCGTTCGCCGTCCCGGTACTGGCGGAGCTTGGCGTCCAGGCCGAGCAGCTTGCGCAGCGCCAGGTCGAGGCGCGAGGCGCCCTTGGCACGGCGCTGCTGGAACTTCTCGCGGATCTCCCCGACGCTCGGCACGACCGCCGGGCCGACCCCGTCCATCACGAAATCGGCGTGCCCCTCCAGGAGCGACATCACGGCGGTGAGGCGGCCGAGGACCTCCCGCTGGGCCGGGGTCTGCACCAGCTCCACCAGCGACCGGCCGCCGTCGTCCTCCTCGCCCTCGGGGCGTCCCCCGGCGAGGGTCTGGGCGGCCTCGCGGACCCGCTCCAGCACGGTCATGGGGTCGACGTCGGTCTCCGAGAGGAACGACTGGATTTCGCCCTCCAGGTGGTCGCGCAGCCAGGGCACCGCAGTGAACTGGGTGCGGTGCGTCTCCTCGTGCAGGCACACCCAGAGGCGGAAGTCGTGCGGGTCGACGTCGAGTTCGCGCTCGACGTGCACGATGTTCGGCGCGACCAGGAGGAGCCGGCCACCGCCGTTCGCGCCCGCGGGCAGCTCGCGGGTGGCCGGGGCGAAGGTCTCGTACTGGCCGAGGACCCGGGAGGACAGGAAGGACAGCAGCATGCCCAGCTCCACGCCGGTGACCTTGCCGCCGACGGCGCCGAGGACCGCGTTGCCCGCGCCGCCGCCGCGCCGCTCCTCCATCTTCTCCAGCAGCGGCTTGAGGATCTCCCGGAACCCGGCGACGTTCGCCCGGACCCAGCCCGGGCGGTCGACGACGAGGACGGGGGTGTCGTGGGCCTCCTCGGTGGCCAGGCGGGTGAAGCCGCGGACGTGCTCCTCCGAGGACTTGGCGTGGCGGCGGAGCTCTGCGACGACGGCCCTGGCCTCGTCGCGGCTCACCTCGGGGCCCGGCCGTACGAGCCGGGTCGCGGTCGCCACCGCGAGGTTCCAGTCGACCATGCCGGAGGATGCGCCGATGCTCGTCATTCCTCAACCGTACGTGAGCGCTGCCGCTGGGGGCAGGCTGTGGCGGGCGGTGGGGTGGGGGGCTCGGGGGAACCCGCGTTGGTGCGGGGCGGGGGTGGGCGCGCGGCCCGACGCGGCGGGGTGCCGCTGCGCCCACCCGTCCGCCCCGGCGGCACGACTGCCCGCAGCCGCGGAGGGGGACGGCTACGGCGGCCCGGACGCCAGGGCCGTAGCCAGCCGGTCCAGGGCCGCCTGGGCCTCCCACGCGTTCGTCGTGTCCGAGGCCAGGAAGGCGAAGCCCAGGAGGCGGCCGTCGGGGGTGGCGACCGTGCCGGCGAGGGTGTTGACGCCCGTCAGGGTGCCGGTCTTGGCGCGTACGACACCGGCCGCGCGGTCCGTGTAGCGGCCGCTCAGGGTGCCGGTGAAGCCGGCGACGGGCAGGCCGGTGAGGACCGGGCGGAGCTCGGGGCGGGACGGGTCGGCGGCCTCGGCGAGCAGGGCGGTGAGGAGGCCGGCGGTGATGCGGTCGGTGCGGTCCAGGCCGCTGCCGTCGTGGAAGCGGGCGCCGTCCACGGGCAGGCCCAGTTGCTTCAGGCGGGCCGTGATCGCCGCCGAGACCCCGTCGAAGTCGGCGCTCTCGCCGCTCGCCAGGGCGGTGTGGCGGGCCAGGGCCTCGGCGAGGTCGTTGTCGCTGTTGGTCAGCATCCGCTCGACCAGCGCCGACAGCGGGGGTGAGGAGACGGTGGCGAGGGTGTCCGCGCGGTCGGTGGCCTTGGAGGGGCCCGGGGCCGACGCGGTGACGCCGTGCCGCTCCAGGAACTCGGCGAAGGCACGGGCGGCGTCGGCGGCCGGGTCGGGCACGCGCGGGGCGGGGCCGCTGACGGAGTCGTCCGTGCGGCCCTCGTCGGCCATCAGGGCGGTGACGCGGGCGAGGTTCTCGTTGACTCCGATCGGGTGCATTTCCGTACCGGCGTAGAGCGTCGTGTCGTACGACAGCGTCACCTCGCGCACGTCGCGCTTCTTCAGGGCGGCGGCGGTCCTCTCGGCGAGGGTGCGCAGGCTCGCGAGGCCCCGGGCGTCCTTCCGCGCGGTGAGCGTGGGGTCGCCGCCGCCGACGAGGACGAGTTCGCCGGTGTCGGTCTCCAGGGCGGTGCGGGTGGTGAGGCGGTGGTCGGGACCGAGGGCGGTGAGCGCGGCGACGGCGGTGGCGATCTTGGTGGTGGAGGCGGGGGTGAGTGCCGTGTCGGCGCTTCGGCCGTAAAGGCGCTCGCCGGTGGTGAGGTCCACGACGGCCGCCCCGCGGCCGCCGAGCGCCGGGTCCTCCGTCAGCGGTCCGAGGACGTCGGCCAGGGGAGTGCCGCCGGGCACGGCCTCGGCGCCGCGCGGGGCGCCGTCCGCCGTGCCGCCGAGGCCGGTGAGGACGGACGGGGCGCTGGGCGCGGGGCGCGGCGAGCCGGACGTCGTACCGGAGCCGTCCGGTCCGCGGCCGTGATCTGCGCCACCCGTGCGCTCCAGGGCGACGGCCCGGTCCCGCTCGGCCGTACGCTGACCCCTGGAGTCCCAGGGGCCGGCGGCGGTCACCACACCGGCGGCCAGTGCCAGCCCGGCCGTGGCGGCACCGGCGGTGTACTGCCAGGTCTTGGGCCTCGTGACCCGGTCGAGCTGCGGCGCCGTGGCCCGTGCGAACCGTGCGAACCGCGGTCGGACGGCACGCGCGGCCCGCGCCACACGCGGTCCCGCGGCCCGCCAAGGCCTCAGCTCTGGCACTACCACCAGCCCCTTTCGCGATCACACACCTGCGTGAGGGACACTTAACCACCAGAACTGTGTGCTGATCATGGAGGAGCGTCCGGTGGAGTTCGACGTCACGATCGAGATCCCGAAGGGTTCGCGGAACAAGTACGAGGTGGACCACGAGACCGGTCGTATCCGCCTGGACCGCCGCCTGTTCACCTCGACCGCCTACCCGACCGACTACGGCTTCGTCGAGAACACCCTCGGCGAGGACGGCGACCCGCTGGACGCGCTGGTCATCCTGGACGAGCCGACGTTCCCGGGCTGCCTGATCCGCTGCCGCGCGATCGGCATGTTCCGGATGACGGACGAGGCCGGCGGCGACGACAAGCTGCTGTGTGTCCCGTCGACCGACCCGCGTGTGGAGCACCTGCGTGACATCCACCACGTCTCGGAGTTCGACCGCCTGGAGATCCAGCACTTCTTCGAGGTCTACAAGGACCTGGAGCCCGGCAAGTCCGTCGAGGGCGCCGACTGGGTGGGCCGCACGGACGCCGAGGCCGAGATCGAGCGGTCCTACAAGCGCTTCAAGGACCAGGGCGGCCACTGAGCACGCCTCCTGAATCCCTTCCGTAACGGGCCGCACGCGCACGCGTGCGGCCCGTTACGCGTTTGGGTGCGCATACTGAGGGCTACAAGGGGGTGTGTCGTACGAGGGCCCAGGGAGCGTTTCGCAGGTGACGGAGGCGGAGGACCGCAAGCCGCAGTCGGACGAGGCGCGCAGTGCCTTCCGGCCGCCCGTCGGCGTCGGCGCGCCGGTCGACGACGAGTCGTCGACGACGTCCGAGTTCGAGATCCCGCAGGGGCTGGCGGTGCCCCGGCACGCCGGCACGGAGTCCGAGACGACCTCCGAGTTCGCGCTGCCGGAGGGGCTGGACGCGCCGTCGGGAACGCCCGCGGACTTCGAGGGCTCGGCGTTCAGCATGCCGAGCACGTACCACGCGTGGTCGCCGGCCACCTTCACCCCGGCGAGCGGCATCCCGGCGGTCAACCTGACGGACGTGCCCTGGCAGGACCGGATGCGCGCGATGCTGCGCATGCCGGTGGCCGAGCGGCCCGCGCCCGAGCCGTCGCAGAAGCACGACGACGAGACCGGCCCCGCCGTGCCGCGCGTGCTCGACCTGACGCTGCGCATCGGGGAGCTGCTGCTGGCGGGCGGTGAGGGCGCCGAGGACGTGGAGGCGGCGATGTTCGCCGTCTGCCGCTCCTACGGCCTGGACCGCTGCGAGCCGAACGTCACCTTCACCCTGCTGTCGATCTCCCACCAGCCGTCCCTGGTCGACGACCCGGTGACGGCGTCCCGGACGGTGCGCCGCCGGGGCACCGACTACACGCGGCTGGCGGCCGTGTTCCACCTGGTGGACGATCTCAGCGACCCGGACACGCAGATCTCCCTGGAGGAGGCCTACCGGCGCCTCGCGGAGATCCGCCGCAACCGTCACCCGTACCCCACCTGGGTGCTGACCGTGGCAAGTGGCCTGCTCGCGGGCGCGGCCTCGCTGCTGGTCGGTGGCGGGCTGACCGTGTTCTTCGCGGCGATGTTCGGCTCGATGCTCGGCGACCGGCTGGCGTGGTTGTGCGCCGGGCGCGGGCTGCCGGAGTTCTACCAGTTCGCGGTGGCCGCGATGCCGCCGGCCGCGATGGGCGTCGTGCTGACGGTGACGCACGTCGACGTGAAGGCGTCGGCGGTCATCACCGGTGGCCTGTTCGCACTGCTGCCCGGGCGGGCGCTGGTCGCGGGGGTGCAGGACGGCCTGACCGGCTTCTACATCACCGCCGCCGCACGTCTGCTCGAGGTCATGTACTTCTTCGTCAGCATCGTCGCCGGGGTGCTGGTGGTGCTGTACTTCGGCGTCCAGCTGGGCGCCGAGCTCAATCCGGACGCCAAGCTGGGCACCGGTGACGAACCGTTCGTGCAGATCTTCGCCTCGATGCTGCTGTCGCTGGCCTTCGCGATCCTGCTCCAGCAGGAACGGTCCACCGTGCTGGCGGTGACTCTGAACGGGGGCGTCGCCTGGTGCGTCTACGGCGCCATGCACTTCGCCGGCGGCATCTCGCCGGTGGCCTCCACGGCCGCCGCGGCAGGGCTCGTGGGCCTGTTCGGGCAACTGATGTCCCGGTACCGGTTCGCGTCGGCGCTGCCGTACACGACGGCCGCGATCGGCCCGCTGCTGCCCGGTTCGGCGACGTACTTCGGTCTGCTGGGGATCGCGCAGAGCGAGGTCGACTCGGGGTTGCTGTCGCTGTCCAACGCGGTGGCGCTGGCGATGGCCATCGCGATCGGCGTGAACCTGGGTGGGGAGATCTCGCGGCTGTTCCTGAAGGTGCCCGGCGCGGCGAGTGCGGCGGGACGCCGGGCGGCGAAGCGGACGCGGGGGTTCTAGCGCCGGGCGCCTACGAGCTCGGGTGGTGCTGCACGTCGGCGGCTGCCGGCTCGCTGGGGCCGGTCGCGCCCACGCGGCGGAGCCGCATGTCGATGCGGCCCCGCGCCCCTGGGCGGGGTTCAGCGACCCTGGTTGTAGGGGTACTGGCCGCCCTGCTGGTCGTACGGCTGCTGGGCGTACGGCTCCTGGTACTGCTGGGGCTGCTGCGGCTGCTGGTACGGGTCCACCCTGCGGAGCTGGGTCGTGGCGTCGTCCATCACCGGGTACGCGGGCTGGGGCTGCTGCCAGCCCTGGGGCGCCGCGGGCTGGGGCGCCGCGGGCTGGGGAGCCGCCACGGGCTGCTGCTGCTTCTTCTTGCGCTCGCGCAGGTACTCGATGGCGATCGGGACGACCGAAAGAACAACGATCAGGACGAGGATCGGCTCGACGTTGGTACGGATGAACTCGATCTGGCCGAGCCAGTAGCCCGCGAGGGTGACGCCCGAGCCCCAGGCGACGCCGCCGATGACGTTGTACGTGAGGAAGGTGCGGTACTGCATGCGGCCGGCGCCGGCCACGATGGGGGCGAAGGTGCGCACGATCGGCACGAAACGGGCCAGGACGATCGCCTTGGGGCCGTACTTCTCCATGAACTCGTGCGCCTTGTCCAGGTTCTCCTGTTTGAAGAGCTTGGAGTCGGGGCGGTTGAAGAGCTTGGGGCCGAGGAACTTCCCGATCATGTAGCCCACTTGGTCGCCGATGACGGCGGCCAGCACGATCAGGGTGCACACCAGCCACAGCGGCTGGCTGATGTACTCGCCCTGGGCGACGAAGAGCCCCGCCGTGAACAGCAGCGAGTCGCCGGGCAGGAACGCGAAGAGTCCGGACTCGGCGAAGACGATGAGCAGGATGCCCGGCAGAGCGAAGGTCTCGATCAGGTAGTCCGGGCTCAGCCACTCGGGGCCGAGCGCAAGCGTGGTCACGGGATTGTGGCTCCTGCTGCTGGGGGAGGCGGGCTGGGACTGGCTGCCCTAACGTATCAACGCAGCCGTCGGGTCCCGGGTTCCACCGGGCCCCGGAGCGTGCGCTGCCCCGGTCCGGAAGACCCGGTAACCGTGGACCCAGAAGAATACGGCGGCGCACCTCCCCCTGAGGCCCCTTGGTCCCGCCCGCTCGTCACCCCCGGTGTCACCCCTGGGCGGCCGGAGAGGCCGTGGCGTGTGCGGCGGCCAGTTCCGCGCCCTTCTCCTGCTGGGCGAAGACGTAGAGGAGCGCGGGGTGGGTGGCGCCGAAGGCCAGCACGAAGCGGTTGAGGCCCATGAACTGCCCGATGCCGAGGTGGAAGAGCGTCATCGAGCCGAGGAACGCCTTGGCCGCGGGCTTGGGCAGCACGAAGACCAGCGGGAAGGACACCTCCGCGGCGATCGTGCCCCAGGTCACCAGCTTTCCCACCACCGGGTACCGGTGTACGAGCCGGTAGACACGCTGGTCACCGTAGTTGTGCGTACGGATGACCCCATTGAACGCCTCACCGCTGAGCCACACCGGGGAGACGAGCTTGACCACGCCGGAGGCGACATAGGAGATGGTCGTCTCCAGGGCCAGCGCGCGCATGGCCACGTCACGGGCCTTCTCGCCGTCCATGAAGGTGCCGGTCGAGGCGAGGACGACGTTGATCACCTGCTGCAGCTGGTCCGCTCCGTCGCCCCCGTAGGGGGAGCGCAGCCGGCCGGCCGCGCCCGTCACCGCGAGCACGGCACTGCCCGCCGTCCGGACTCCTCGCCTGTGGCCCCAGACCAGGGTGGCGGCGGAGGCACCGGCCTGTATCCCGTACAGGGCCACCGCCGCCTTCTTGGACTCGAGGGCCCGCGTCAGCCGTGGAAAGCGCTTGGCGAACTTGGGGCGCGTGTTGCCCAGCTGGCCGCTCAGCATTTCGCCGTCTTCGAACTTACGTGACTGGCTCAGCATTTCCAGTGCGGAGACCAGCGTGCCCAGCGAAGCCACTCGGCGTGCCGTGACCTCGGGTGGAGCGCTGAGGAACATGGATGGGTGCTCCCGGTGATGTGATGCGTGCGAGTACGGTGGAAACGAAAGCGGCGGCACGGTATGCGTATCGGGCGTACCGTGCCGCCGCGTCTTTCATCCGGCCCGGCCGACGATGCCGGTCAGCACCGCCCGCCGGCCGATGGTTCAGCCCGCGAGGTCGTTCGTGATCTCGTTCAGCGCGTAGGCGGTGGCGGAGGTCACGGCGACGCCCTCGGGGGTCGCGAGGGTGGCCAGCGGGGTGAGCATGGTCGGCGTCGCGTCGTTGCCCATGCGGCCCGGGGTCACGTCGGTCAGCTCGGCGTTGGCGAAGTCAGCCACGACAGACATGGTGTTCCTCTTTCTCTGCGGTTTCTCAGGAATAAACTCGTAGCGAGTTCTCCAGCCGTTCGGCGGGAGGGCGCGGACTCACGCGGCACGTGGCGTGCCGAGTGAGCTCGCAGCTTCCAGTCGAGAGGGCTGTCCGAGTCGCTATGCGGCGAGAGACGGTGCCCCGGCAGGGGTGACGTCTCCCTCCAGCGGGAATTCCAGGGACACGAAGGCGGGTTCGATGTTCCGGTCTTCGGGGCTGGTGGGATACGAGTGCAGCAGCATGAACTGGCTGTGCGAGGCGCCCGGGGAGTGCGGCAGGTGCAGCTGGATGTAGCGGGCCAGCAGCCGGTAGCCGGACGCCGTCGTCACGGGGAGCACCGCCGATCCGAAGGCGACCGCCTGCGCGAGGGTGTGCTGGGTCGCGTCGAACAGGGCCTTCGGGCTCCGGTTGCGCGCGTTCCATGCCAGCGCGTACCACGGCCGGTCCTGGACGATGGGGACCTCCGTCCATGCACCGGGCTCGCCGTCCGTGATGTCGCGGTAGAGCAGGTGGGCGTCCTTGACGCCGGGGTTGGGTCCGAAGAAGCGCCAGTTCGGGGTCGGGATCCGTAGCTTCCCGCGACGCAGCAGTCCGTCGAAGCGCTGCTCGGGGATCTGTGCCACCGCGGTCGCGACCAGCCATGCGGCGAGCGACGTGGTGACGACGGCCGTCTTCACGCGTTCCGGGTTCACTTTCATGACCGCGCCAACTGCTCCTTCCGACCGGTGACGTCCCCGTCGGCCCGGTGCTCCGTGGTGGACGGCTGCCACGCCGGTCCGAGCGGGCCGGCCGGTGGTTCACCAGCGATCAGTCCCGCCACCTCTTCGGCGTGCTTGGGCACGGCGAGGAGGGATTCGTGGTCGGAGCCGAGGACGAAGTGATGGCGGGCCCGCTGGGAGATGACCGCCAGCCTGGCCTGTACACCGGCGTGCAGCGTGTTGTCGCCGATGTTGTTCTCCGCCGTGATCACGGTCAACGGGCAGTCCAGCTCGGACAGTTCCGGATAGGTCTGGGCGTCCCGGTACTCCCGGTGGGCCGTGGCCCAGGTACCGGGGGTCGCCAGGAACGCCCGGTAGCTCCGGTTGATCTCCGGGCGATACTGCTGGTGCGCGTTCATGGCGGGGCGGAAGACCGACAGGCCGGTGGCGGCGAAGACCTGCTCCATCACCATCCGCTGGTGGGACCAGCGGTCGACGTCGGTCCGGCGGGCGTGGCGCAGGCTGACCACCTCGGTGGCGTCGATCATGACCACGTGGGACACGCCCTCCACCGCGTCCGGGTACATCGACGCGTAGGCAGCAACGAAGTACCCGCCCAGGGAGTGCCCCGCCAGGACCACGGGAAGTTGGGGCAGGTAGGTGTCGCGCAGTTCCTGGAGGAGTTCGAAGCGCGGCTCCAGGCCGTACCTGGTGTCCGGCGTGCTGAGCCCGTAGCCGGGGCGGTTGAAACGCACGTACCCCATGTCGGCGGGGAGCGCGTCGCACACCCAGTCCCAGTACTCCTGGGGTGCGCCCATTCCGTTGTCGAGCAGAACGGCCCGCCGCGCCTGCGGAGGAATGTGCACCTCGACCTCGACGAGGCTTCCGTCCGGCCGCTCGTGGAGCATGCAACGCCGCGCACGTTCACGTGTACCGGTGAACCGCGTTATCGCACCGGCCAGAAGGCTGGTGCCGGCCAATCCGGCCATGCCGGCGGCAAACTGGCGTTCCAAAGACGCCACATTCCCTCCCCCGTGATGTGAAGTGACTATCTGCCCGGAAGGCTAACACCCGCTTCCGTCATCAATTAATGAGTTAGTTGACCAGGCGCCCGGGACGCGTTCTTCCCCGAGGCTGCGGCGGCCGTACGACCGGACCGCGGCCGTACTTTCGCAGCTCCATGTACAGCTCGCCTATCGTCGCCTTCAGCATGGCATTTTCTTTGGTCAGCTCAGCCATCCGGGACTCCCCTACGGCGCTTCTTCCGCTTTCACCGGCCAATCCGTTACGCCCTCCCTCAATAAACTGCCTGCGCCAATTCGACACCGATTGTTCGGATACCCCGGCTTCCCGTGCGGCTTCGGCCGCTGTCAGTTCGCCGCTCATCACCCTGAGCACCAGGCCGAGTTTCTTGTCTGTCGGAAGTACTGGCGGACGCCCCATGTGAAACCCCTCATAGCCGACCGTTTGCCGTGTGTACCGTGTTCAGGGCTTGACGTAGCTGCACATGAACAGTGGTGCGGTCTCGCTGTAGGGCGTGCCGTCCCACCGCGACATCCGGGCCTCGGGCTCCAGTCCGGCCGCGCGGGCGTAGCCGTCGACGTCGTCCGGTGTGGTCAGACGGGTGAGTTCGCTGCCCACCCGGGTGGTCCCGTCGCTCTGGTAGAGGATGTGCGAGCACTGCCACAGGCCACCGTCGAGCAGGGTGGAGTGCGTCTGCACCCCCGTGCCCGGCTCCGGGTAGGGAACGAAGTAGGTGGTGCGGGCCCGGCCATCGTGCAGGTCCACGATCGCCGGCTTGTTGTGCGTCTCGATCACCAGCCGGCCACCGGGAACCAGCAGGTCGGCCGCGCGCCGCACGGCTCGCTGCTGATCATCGGGTGTCGTCAGGCACGAGAGGGTCGCGCACACGCAGTACACCAGCCCGTACCGGGCCGGTGAGGTGTAGGTGCGGATGTCCCCGTGCACCGGGGCGACGTCCCCGCCCTCCTTCAGCTTGACGCGCAGCGCGTCGAGCATCTCCGGGGAACTGTCCACGCCGGTCACCCGGCCGACGTCGCGGGAGAGCGGGATGGCGATCCGCCCGGTTCCCACACCGAGTTCAAGGGTCCCGGACGCGGGATCGGGGTGGCGGTCCCGCAGCCCCTTCACGGCTTCGCGGGTAACTCTTCCATCCGGGATCAACCGGTCGTACCAGCCCTCGAACTGTCGGCCGTACCCTATATCTTCAACTCCGTTTTCCATTGTTCCCCCTCATCCTGTCCCCACTGCCTAACCGGTGAGATCGCCATGAAGCCGGGGGTTGGAACCGGGCGGAACGAGGTACCTCGGCTGGATCGGTCACGATATCCGCAACCGGCCGTACGACTGGTCGAACATCGTACGGTAACGCCTCAACGAAAGCCTGTGGGGAGACTTCGTTGCCTCACCGTACCAAACGCGATCTTGCCTGTTCCATGGAAAACCGTCGTGGTTTTCGCCACCCGTCGGCGAGCCGACGGGAGTTGTCTCAGCATCAGCCCCACGGCGCTTCCCGCAACTACACGGGAGGAGCGAATGCGAGTGACGCCGGGCCGGGTCCCAAGTCGGGTTCGTCACGTATCCCGAAACAGTGCCGGAGTGCGGAGAGCGCCGCCAGGTAACCCGACATTCCGTGCACGCTGGGCCCCGGCGGAGTGGCAGAGGAACACAGGAAGACTCCGGGCAGCGGAGTGCGGTAGGGATCGAGACGCGGCACCGGTCTCGCGAGGCTCTGCCGAAGCGTCATGGCGCCGGAGCCTATGTCCCCGCCCACGTAATTGGGGTTGTACGCCTCGTAGGCGGCGGCGGGCACGGAACGGTGGGCGACCACGGTGTCGCCGAACCCGGGTGCGTAGCGCTCGATGCCGGCCCGCACAAGGTCGTAGGGATCGGTGGGGTCGCCGTTCGGGACGTGCGCGTACGCCCACAGCGGGCGTTTGCCGGGCAGGGCCCGCCCGGGATCGACCACTGCCGGGTCCACCACCAGGATGAACGGCTTCCCGGTCCGCACTCCGCGGGCGTTCGCCGTCTCCTGCCGCACCATCTCGGCGTACGTGCCGCCCAGGTGTACCGTGCCGGCGCGGCCCACCGCGGGGTCGGCCCAGGGGACCGGTTCGGACACCAGGAAGTCGACCTTGGCGGCGCCCGGACCGTAGCGGAACCGCCCCAGGGCGCGCCGGTAGGCGCTCGGCAGCCGGTCGCCCGCCAGGGCCAGCAGCCCCTTGGGGCTGGTGTCGAGCAGCACGGCGCGGGCGCCGCGCAGTTCTGCCAGGTCCATCACGTGGTGTCCGGTGTGCAGGACACCGCCGTGCGCCGTGATGTCCTCGGCCATCGCCTGGGCGATCCGGCCGCTGCCGCCGCGGGGCAACGGCCACCCCGTGCCGTGCGCGAGGTGGCCCAGCAGCATGGCCACCGCCGACGACGCGAGGCTCGGCAGCCTGCCGACCGCGTGCGTGGCGACGCCCGCGAGCAGGGCCGGCGCCTCCTCCCCCCGGAAGCTCCGCACGCCCAGTCCGCTGCCGTGTACCGCCACCCGGCTCGCCAGCAGCAGGGCCGCGGCGGGGTCCCGGGGCAGCCTGCGCTGTCCGGAGAGGACGAGATCGACGACCGCTTCACTGCGCTCGAGCAGCGGGCTCATCAACCGGTGCCAGGCCGGACCGTCGGCACCCAGACGCGCGCAGGTCTCGGCGAGCGAGCGGTAGGCGAGGGCGGCCCGGCCACCGTCCAGCGGGTGGGCGTAGCCGATCTCCGGCTGCAGAAGCTCGACCCCGCGGGCCGCCAGGCCGAACGCGCGGAAGAACGGCGACGCGGCGGCCATGGGGTGGACGGCGGAGCAGAGGTCGTGCACGACACCGGAGTCGAAGAGGGAGGCCGTGCGCAGCCCTCCGCCGATGGTGTCGGCCGCCTCGTGAAGCTCCACGCGCAGTCCGGCACGGGCGAGGACCACGCCGGCCGCGAGGCCGTTGGGTCCGGTACCCACGATGGCGACGTCCGTTGTGCTCACCGGTACTCCTCATGTGTGACGGGCCGGAGCCGAATCCTGTGCTCGGCCGACCGGGGGCCGGCGTCCAGCTGGGCCCCGGCCAGGCGGCGGTAGAGCTCGTCGTGTTCCATCAGTTCGTGGTGCGCTCCGGTGGCCCGGACCCGGCCCTCTTCCAGCACCACGATGCCGTCGGCGTCGATCACCGTGGAGAACCGATGGGCGATGGCGATGACCGCGCAGCGCCGGGAGACCCCGCGCAACACGGCACGGAAATCCCGTTCCGAGTCGGAGTCGAGGTGGGACGTGGCTTCGTCGAGCAGCATGACCGCGGGCCGTTGCAGCAGTGTGCGGGCGATGCTCAGACGCTGGCGCTGACCGCCGGACAGCCCGCTGCCCTGGTCGCCGAGTTCGGTGTCGAGGCCGCGCGGGAGCCGGGCGATCACCGGGGTGAGGCCGGCCAGCTCCACCGCCTCCCGGATGGCGGCGTCGTCGGCGTGGGGGCTGGCGTAGGTCAGGTTGTCCCTGATGGTTCCGCGCATGGCCGCGCTGTCCTGCTGCACGTAGCCCACCAGCGTGCGGACCGTGTCGAGGGGCAGCGTCTCGATGTCCTGCCCGCCGAGCCGGACGCGGCCGCCGTCCGCCGTGTGGAAGCGTTCGATGAGCTGGAACAGGGTGGTCTTGCCCGCCCCCGACGGCCCGACCACCACCGTCAGCCCTCGCGCCGGCACGCTGAAGGAGACGCCCTTGAGTACCTGCGTCCGCTCCGCGTCGTTTCCGCGGCGGTAGGAGAAGCGGACGTCGCGGAACTCGACCGCCGGTTCGTTCGGGGGCAGCCGCACAGGGGGAGGGGAGGGCACCCTGCCCCCGGACGGCCCGGCGTCCTCCTGGGGCAGACGGGCGAGTTCGTCCACCCGCTGGACGGCGGCCCGTCCCTGGACGAACTGGCCCACCCCCATGAAGAACATCACCAGCGGCGACACCAGTTGGAACAAGTACATGATGAACGTGGTCAGGCCGGCCATGTCCATCTCGCCACGGGCCACCCGCGACATCCCCACCCCCACGACCACGGCCAGCGCGCCCTGCGTGCCGACATTCATGGACGGCATCAGCAGGGCGTTGTAGGCGCTGACGCGTACACCCGAGCGGCGCGTCCGCTCCGCCAGCTCTCCGATGCGGTCGGCTTCGCGGCTCTCGGCCCGGGATGCCTTCACCGTGGGCAGTGCGGCGAGCACCCGCTGAACGTCACTGGCGAAGGCGCCGGTGTCGTCGCGGTTCTCCAGGGCCACCCCGCGCAGTCTGCGGGCGAGCACGACGGAGACGACGCTGGCGGCTCCCAGGCAGCTGAGGGTGATGACCATCAGCCAGAAATCGATGAGGAACATCAGCACGACGCCGCCGACGACCGTGGCACCGCTGACGATCAGCTGGGCGAGGCTTTGCGACAGGGCGATCCGCACCAGCGAGGTGTCGGTGACCGTGCGAGTGAGGATGTCCCCTTGGGACTGCCTTGCGAATGCGGTGAGATCGGCCCGCAGCAGCCGTCCGACGAGGATGCGGCGGACATCGAGGACGATGTTCTCCCCGGCCCGCCCGATGGTGTAGGCCTGGAGCGCGGAGAAGAGCGCGCCGGCGCAGAACAGCCCGACGAGCGTGACGACGGGGCCGGTCATCGGGGTGCCCCGGCCCGCCGCCTGGATCAGTTCGCCGATGGCCCAGGGCTGGGCGAGCGAGGCGCCCACGCCCAGCAGGCCGAGCAGTACGCCGGTGAACAGCAGGCGGGAGTGCTGCCTGCTGACGCGCGCGACCGATCCGGCGCCTTTCGCGGCCCCGGCTCCCGGGCTCGTCTGCTCCCTGTGGCCCAGCACCAGCGCTCCCCCCGCTTTTCCGACGGTCACGGTGAACGTGGCGGTACCGGGTGGTCAGCCCTGCCGCACGAGCCCGTCGTCAAGGCGACCGAACGTAACACGCGGGACAGGCCTCAAGTTATGGGTAAATTGACCGGTCGGCCTTCGATTGCGCGACTGCTGGAAGCCGAGGACCGCACAAGGGAAAGTAACGACCCTGTGCCGACGTGGGCATCGGGACGGCGGCCCACCTCCTCGGCCGCCGTCCCGGTGGGCGTCACGCCCGGTGCCGGGCGGCGTTCGCGAGGATCGCGTCGCGCATGTAGGCGGCGAGGCCGGGCCTCGCGGCGTCGATGTTTCGCGTGAAACGTTCGTCCGAGACGTACATCTCGCCCAGGCAGGTGTGCATCTCGTGCCCGCAGTCGTAGTGGTTGCGGGTGATCCCCTGCCGGTGGTCCTCGGCGGCGTCCATGGCCGCCTCGGAGTCGGCGGGCTCACCGGCCTCCATCAGGGCGACGAAGCGCCGGGTGAGCTCGTCGGCCTCGTTCTGGATGCGCTGCCAGTCCTCCTTGGTGTAGGAGGCGGTCTTCTGCCGCGACTGGCGGTAGGCGTCGGTGTCGCCCCAGCGTTCCTGGACCTCCTCCTGGTACTGGTCGGGGTCGAAGTCGCCGAAGACCTCGAACTTCTCCTCGGGCGTGAGGTTGATGCCCATGCTGCGTGCCTCCATGGCGTGCTCCACGGCCGCCGCCATCTTCTCCAGCCTCTCGATCCGGGCGGTCAGCAGCTCGTGCTGGCGGCGCAGGTGCGCACGCGGGTCCGCGTCCGGGTCGTCGAGCAGGACGGCGACCTCGTCGAGGGGGAAGCCCAGCTCCCGGTAGAACAGGATCTGCTGCAGCCGGTCGAGGTCGGCGTCGTTGTAGCGCCGGTGGCCCGCGCGGCTGCGCTCGCTGGGTACGAGCAGACCGATGTCGTCGTAGTGGTGCAGGGTGCGCACCGTCACTCCGGCGAAGCCGGCCACCTGTCCCACGGAGTAGCTCACTTCCGCTCCCTTCTCTGGCGCCCTCCACGCTGCCGCCTCACGCGACGTGAGGTGCAAGCCCGGGTGCGCGGCCCGGGTCCCGGACCTACCGTCGGTCACATGCCACTGCATCACGGGCCCCACCCGCCGCAGGACGCAGAGCGCGCCCGGCGCCGGCTCGCCGTGAACCCGTTCCACGGCCAGGCGAACCCCCTCGGCGGCATGACCGAGGCCCCGCCCACGCACCGCCTCCCCGACTCCCCGCTGCCGCCGCAGACCGCGTACCGCCTGGTCCACGACGAGCTGATGCTCGACGGCAACGCCCGGCTGAACCTGGCCACCTTCGTCACCACCTGGATGGAGCCCCAGGCCGGGGTGCTGATGGCCGAGTGCCGCGACAAGAACATGATCGACAAGGACGAGTACCCGCGCACCGCCGAGCTGGAGCGGCGCTGCGTGGCGATGCTCGCCGACCTGTGGCACGCGCCGGACCCGACTGCGGCCGTGGGCTGCTCGACGACCGGGTCGAGCGAGGCGTGCATGCTGGCCGGGATGGCGCTGAAGCGGCGCTGGGCGCTGCGCAACGCCGACCGGTACCCCTCCAAGGACGCCCGGCCCAATCTCGTGATGGGTGTGAACGTCCAGGTCTGCTGGGAGAAGTTCTGCACCTTCTGGGAGGTGGAGGCCCGGCAGGTCCCGTTGGAGGGCGACCGCTTCCACCTCGACCCGCGGGCCGCCGCCGAGCTGTGCGACGAGAACACCATCGGGGTCGTCGGCATCCTCGGCTCCACCTTCGACGGGTCCTACGAGCCGGTCGCCGACCTGTGCGCCGCCCTGGACGCCCTCCAGGAGCGGACCGGGCTCGACGTCCCGGTCCACGTCGACGGCGCCTCCGGTGGCATGGTCGCGCCCTTCCTGGACGAGGACCTGGTGTGGGACTTCCGGCTGCCGAGGGTCGCGTCGATCAACACCTCGGGGCACAAGTACGGGCTGGTCTACCCGGGCGTGGGCTGGGCGCTGTGGCGGGAGGCGGACGCGCTGCCCGAGGAGCTGGTCTTCCGGGTCAACTACCTGGGCGGCGACATGCCGACCTTCGCGCTGAACTTCTCCCGGCCCGGCGCGCAGGTGGTCGCGCAGTACTACACGTTCCTGCGGCTGGGGCGGGAGGGCTACCGGGCGGTGCAGCAGGCGTCGCGGGACATCGCGCGGGGGCTCGCCGACCGGGTGGCGGCGCTCGGCGACTTCCGGCTGCTGACGCGCGGCGACCAGCTGCCGGTCTTCGCCTTCACCACGGCCGGTGACGTGACGGCGTACGACGTGTTCGACGTCTCCCGGCGGCTGCGGGAAGGCGGCTGGCTGGTGCCCGCGTACACCTTCCCGCCACACCGCGAGGACCTGTCCGTGCTGCGCGTGGTGTGCCGCAACGGCTTCTCGGCCGACATGGCGGACCTCCTGGTGGAGGAGCTGGAACGGCTGCTGCCGGAGCTGCGCCGGCAGCCGCACCCGCTGACCCGGGACAGGGGTGCGGCCACCGGTTTCCACCACTGAGACCGGTGGTCCCGCCACTGAGACCGGTGGTCCCGCCACTGAGACCGGTGGTCGCCGAAGCCGCGGCTACCGGCTCAGACGGGCGAAGCGGCGTACCGCCAGCGGGAAGAACACCGCCAGGATGGCCAGCGGCCACACGACCGCCGCCCACACGTGGCCGCTCTCGCCGCCGGGGCTGCCGAACAGGTCGCGTACGGC
Organism: Streptomyces sp. M92; assembly: GCF_028473745.1. Classification (NCBI taxonomy): domain Bacteria; kingdom Bacillati; phylum Actinomycetota; class Actinomycetes; order Kitasatosporales; family Streptomycetaceae; genus Streptomyces; species Streptomyces sp. M92. The sequence continues at coordinate 2,208,474 of NZ_CP101137.1, read as the reverse complement.
GGTCGCGGTCTGGGACATCGGGTTCCACTGGACGAACGTGCCCAGCCAGCCCGGCATGGCGTCCGGGGTGGCGAAGGCGTTGGAGAGGAAGCCGACCGGCCAGACCAGGATCTGCACCGCCTGCACCATCTCCGGCTTCCCCGCGACGAGGGCCAGGTGGATGCCGACCCAGAGCATCGCGAACCGGAAGAGCAGCAGCAGGCCCACCGCGCCCAGGAAGGCGCCTGCGCTGCCGTGCGCCCGCCAGCCGAGCGCGTACCCGACGGCGAGCAGCACCGCGAGGCCGGCCACCGACTGGAGCATGTCGGCGGCCGAGCGGCCCACCAGCACCGCGCCGTTGGTCATGGGCAGGGAGCGGAACCGGTCGACGACGCCCTTGTCGAGGTCCCGGGTGACGGCGATCATCGTGCCCTCCAGGCCGAAGGCCATGGTGAGCGCGAGCATCCCGGGGACGAGGTAGTCGACGTACTCGCCGCTCACGCCGCGGCCGCCGCCGACCAGGTAGCCGAACATCAGCAGCAGCATGACCGGGAAGACCAGGTTGACGACGACCGGGACCGGCTGCCGCGCCCAGCGGGCCAGCTCCCGGCGGGTCATGGTCCAGGAGTCGGTCAGGGCGAAGGTGGTCACGCGGCCTCCTTGATGCGGTCGGGACGGTCGGTGAGGTGCAGGAAGACCTCGTCCAGGGTCGGGCGGCGCAGGGCCACGTCCTCGGCCTCCAGACCGGCCTCCTGCAGCGCCCGTACGACGCCTGCGAGGGCCGTCATCCGGTCGGTGACGGGTGCGCTGATCAGTCGGCGGTCGGCGTCCACGCGGGCGTCGGTGAGCGGCAGCAGGGCGAGGGCGGCGCCGAGCTGCCCGGCGTCGCGCAGGACGATGTCGACGCGGTCGCCGCCGACGACGGCCTTGAGTTCGTCGGCCGTGCCGTCGGCGACGACCCGGCCGGCGTCGACGACCGAGATCCGGTCGGCGAGCTGGTCGGCCTCCTCCAGGTACTGGGTGGTGAGCAGGACCGTCGTACCGCCGCCGACCAGGGAGCGGACGGAGTCCCACACCTCCGCCCGGCCGCGCGGGTCGAGGCCGGTGGTCGGTTCGTCCAGGAAGAGCACCTCCGGGTCGGTGATGAGGGACGCGGCCAGATCCAGGCGGCGCCGCATGCCGCCGCTGTAGGCGCTGACCGGTTTGCGTCCGGTCTCGGTGAGGTCGAAACGGGCCAGGAGTTCGTCGGCACGCGCGCGTGCCCGGCGGGCGCCCAGGTGGTGCAGGCGGCCGAACAGCTCCAGGTTCTGCCGGCCGCCGAGCTCCTCGTCGAGCGCGGCGTGCTGACCCAGCAGGCCGATGCGCAGGCGCACGGCGTACGCCCGGGTGACGACGTCGTGGCCGGCCACCTCGACGCGTCCCGCGTCCGGGCGGAGCAGGGTGGACAGGATGCGGACCAGGGTGGTCTTGCCCGCGCCGTTCGGGCCCAGGATCCCGTGCACCGTGCCCCGCGCGACCGTGAGGTCGAGACCGTCCAGCGCGTGCTTGACGCCGTACTTCTTGCGTGCCCCTTCGACGGTGATCGCCGCGTCGGTCACTTACTCTCCTCGAAGCTCGGTTAGTCAAACTTGACTACTTGCTCGCGGAGAGCGTATGCCCGTCGAGGCGCTTAGTCAAACTTGATTAGTCAAGATGATCCGTCAACCCCGGTCTCCGGGGTGCGGCTCCCCCGCCCCGTACGGGTTCTCCTCGCCCTCGCCCAGGACCCCGACGAACGGCTCGCCCTCTCCGGCGAAGGTGTACGCACCGCCCCGGATGCGCTCGATCAGCGCGCGGGTCCACTCGGCGCCGGTGTCGGCGGAGTGCACCCAGAAGTTCATGATCTCGCCGATGTGGCCCAGCTGTGCGGGGCCGTCCTCGGGCGTGTAGTACTCGGTGACGGACCGGCGCCACTTCTGGATGGCGCGGATCCGCTCCTCGAGGAGGCCGAGCACCTCCTCGCGCCCGAGGTCGACCATGAGACCGAGCCCGGCGGAGAGCACGTCGGGCTTCTGGTCGTAGGCGGTGAGGGACTCCCTGAGCAGGGTGAAGTACTCCTCCGTGCCCTGCTCGGTGATCTCGTACTCGGTGCGCGGCGGGCCGCCGGCGGTCGACGGGGCGATCTCGTGCGCGTGCAGCAGGCCCTGCTTGGCCATCTGCTTCAGCGCGTGGTAGATCGAGCCGGGCTTGGCGTTGGACCACTCGTGCGCGCCCCAGTACTCCAGGTCGTTGCGCACCTGGTAGCCGTGGGCCCGACCGTGCTGGCGGACCGCGCCGAGCACCAGGAGACGGATCACTGACATGGGTCCAGACTAGGCCGACCCGGGACCCGGACTAGAACGGGAACCCGCTGCGCCCGTGCTGCACCGAGATCCACTTCTGAGTGGTGAAGGCGTCCAGCATGGTGTCGCCGTTGAGGCGGCCGATGCCGGAGTGCTTCTCGCCGCCGAACGGCACGATCGGCTCGTCGTGCACGGTGCCGTCGTTCACGTGGAACATGCCGGTGTCGATCCGCTTGGCGAAGTTGACGCCGCGCTCGACGTTCCCCGTGTGCACGGCGCCGCTCAGGCCGTAAGGGGTGTCGTTGACCAGGCGTACGGCCTCCTCCTCGCCGTCGAAGGGGACGAGGAAGGCGACCGGCCCGAAGACCTCCTGCCGCAGCAGGGCGGAGCCGGCGGGCAGGCCGGTCAGGACCGACGGCTCGACCAGGTTGTCCGTGACCGTGCCGCGCACCAGGGCGGTGGCGCCCTCGGCCAGCGCCTGCTCGACGACGGCCGTCAGGGCGTCCGCCTGCGAGGAGTTGATCACCGGCCCGATGACCGTCGACGGGTCGCGGGGGTCGCCCGCCTTGAGACCGGCGACCTTGGCGACGAACTTCTCGGTGAACTCGTCGGCGACCGCGCGGTCGACCAGGACGCGGTTGGCGGCCATGCAGACCTGGCCCTGGTGGACGAACCGGCTGAAGACGGCCGCGTCGACCGCGTAGTCGACGTCCGCGTCGTCGAGGACCACCAGCGCGCTGTTGCCGCCCAGTTCGAGCACCGAGCGCTTGAAGTTCGCGGCGCAGACGGTGGCCACGTGGCGGCCGACCTTGTCCGAGCCGGTGAAGGAGATCACCTTGGGGACGGGGTGCTCCAGGAAGGCGTCGCCGATCTCCGCGATGTCGGTGACGACCACGTTCAGCAGGCCGCCCGGCAGGCCGGCGTCCTCGAAGAGCTTCGCGACCAGGGTGCCGCCCACGACCGGCGTGTTCTGGTGCGGCTTGAGGACGACGCCGTTGCCGAGGGCGAGGGCGGGGGCGACCGACTTGAGGGAGAGCAGGAAGGGGAAGTTGAAGGGGCTGATGACGCCCACGACACCGACCGGCACCCGGTAGACACGGTTCTCCTTGCCGTCGACCGGCGACGGGATGATCCGTCCCTCGGGCGCCAGCGACAGGTGCACCGCCTCGCGCAGGAACTCCTTGGCCAGGTGCAGCTCGAAGGCGGCCTTCAGGCGGGTGCCGCCGAGCTCGGCGACGATCGCGTCGCTGATCTCGCCCTCGCGCTCCTCGACCAGGCGCAGCACCTTCTCGAACACCGCGCGGCGGGCGTACGGGTTGGTCGCCGCCCACTGCTTCTGCGCGCGCTCGGCGGCCCGGTAGGCGGCGTCGACCTCGTCGACGGTGGCTATCGTGACCGAGGCCAGCTTCTCGTTGTCGTACGGGTTGAAGTCGATGATGTCCCAGGAGCCGGTGCCCGGGCGCCACTCGCCGTCGATGTACTGCTGGGCGAGGTCGGTGAAGTACGACGACATGTGATCCCTCAATCCCCATAGCTGCCGCCGGCCGTCACGTCCGTGAGCCGACGGCCTGATTGGGCGTCATCGTACTTACGTTTCAGGAGAGTTGGAGAAGCCCTCGGAGAAGGTCCCGGCTCTCGTCCGGCCCCGGGCTGTCCTGCTGGAGTTCCTTCAGCGCGGTCTCGTACTGGGTGACGTCCTCGCCCTTGTCGAGGTACAGGGCGCTGGTCAGCTGCTCCAGGTACACGACGTCCGAGAGGTCGGACTCGGGGAAGCTGAGGATCGTGAACGCGCCACTCTCACCGGAGTGCCCGCCGAAGCCGAACGGCATGACCTGGAGCCGGATGTTGGGCCGCTCCGACATCTCGATGAGGTGCTGGAGCTGGCCGCGCATCACCGCGCGGTCGCCGTACGGGCGGCGCAGCGCGGCCTCGTCCAGGACGATGTGGAACTCGGGCGCGTTCTCGGCGACGAGGTGCTTCTGCCGCTCCAGGCGCAGCGTCACCCGCCGCTCGACGTCCTCCTCGCCGGCGCCCTTCATGCCGCGCCGGACGACCGCGCGGGCGTACTCCTCGGTCTGGAGCAGGCCGTGCACGAACTGCACCTCGTAGACCCGGATCAGCGAGGCGGCGCCCTCCAGGCCCACGTAGGTGGGGAACCAGCTGGGCAGCACGTCGGAGTAACTGTGCCACCAGCCCGCGACATTGGCCTCCTTGGCGAGGGAGAGCAGGGAGTCGCGCTCCTGCTCGTCCGTGATGCCGTACAGCGTCAGCAGGTCCTCGACGTCCCTCGTCTTGAAGCTCACCCGGCCCAGCTCCATCCGGCTGATCTTCGATTCGGAGGCGCGGATCGAGTAGCCCGCCGCCTCCCGCGTGATCCCCCGCGTCTCACGCAGTCGCCTGAGTTGTGATCCGAGCAGCATGCGCCGCACCACCGATCCGGGCTCTCCCGCGCTCACGTTCGCCAGCCTCCCCAACCGTCTTCAGGGGCCGAAGTCTGCCACTAAAACACTCCGAGCAGTACTCGTCCGGTTACGGAAACGGAATCGAGCCAAAGGAAACGCACAGGATCATGCACCGAACGGCCTGGAACCAGCCGCGGACGGAGGTGAAGAGCGGGCGAAGATGACGGAAAAATTGACCAACAAGCGGTACGGGCAGGTCCATTTCGGTCACGTGCACGTGCATCTGCCCTTGCATCTGCGGTACGCATCCGAAACCATGGTCCCGCACCACCGCGCCGCATCGCCTCGGACCGCGAATTTCGGGAGTGCCTCGCATGGGGACGAATGGATCGACCATGCTCGAGCCGTTACGGCAGGGCCTTCCACCACTCGACCCCGCGGCCGTCTCCAACGCCGCCTCCTGTGCCCTGCCACCGAGATTCGAAGCGGTGCGCGAGGCCCGGGGGTTCACCCGCAGGACGCTCGACGGCTGGGGCATGGGCGACCGTTTCGACGACGTCTGCCTCGTGGTCTCCGAACTCGTCACCAACGCCCTGCGCCACGCGCTGCCCGCCGACACACCGCGCACCGCCGAGCAGAACGGTCCCGTCCGGCTGCATCTGATGCGCTGGCCCGAGCGGCTGGTGTGCGCGGTGCGCGACCCCAGTCACGACAGCCCGGTGGCCCGCGAGACGGACGACTTCTCGGCGGAGTCGGGCCGGGGACTGTTCCTGGTCGACTCCTTCAGCGACGGCTGGGGCTGGCACCCGCTCGCCGGGACGCTCGACGGGAAGGTGGTCTGGGCGCTGTTCCGGCTCCCGCAGCCCGGCGTGTGACCCGCCGCCGGGGGGCCTGTGGCGCCCGCGGTGCCTGCTGTGTCCGCGGCGCCTTTCCGCGCCGCGGCCGCACACGTGTCAGCTCGTGACCAGGTGGTCGAACTCGCCGTCCTTGACGCCCAGCAGCATGGCCTCGATCTCTGCGCGCGTGTAGACGAGCGCCGGCCCGTCGGGGAAGCGGGAGTTGCGCACCGCCACCGCGCCGTCGGGCAGCCGCGCGAACTCCACGCACGACCCCTGCGAGTTGCTGTGCCGGCTCTTCTGCCAGGCCACGTCGTGCAACTGCGCGGCGGCCATGCCGTTGTACACGCCGGACGCGTCGTCAGCGGCGTACACGTCGTACCCGTCGTGGTCCACAGGTCGCTCCCCGGTGGTGCACTGGCTGATGTGGCCATTGATGCAGTGGTCAACTGATCCGGATCATAGCTCCGTTCACGTGCAGATGCATGAGCAAATGCACGTGCACGCGGGGTGTTCCCTCAGTTACAGCTTTGACGACCGCTTTACCGAGTCCTGCACTCTTTGACGCCCGCTCCGAAGAACTCGTTCCCCCGTATGCCCCCGAATTCGGAGAACATGCAACAACATGCACCAACACCCGGGGGCCCGCTCGGTCGAGCGGGCCCCCGGGTCGCGGCGCCGGTGGACGGCCGGCGGCGCGGGTCAGCGCACGGAGTACGGCAGCAGCGCCATCTCCCGCGCGTTCTTGATCGCCCTGGCCAGCTGCCGCTGCTGCTGGGACGTCACCCGGGTGACGCGGCGGCTGCGGATCTTGCCGCGGTCGGAGATGAACTTCCGCAGCAGATCGGTGTCCTTGTAGTCGATGTACGTCACTCCCGCCTGGTCCAGCGGATTGGGCCGCTGCTTGGCGGGCTTGCGGTCGCTCTTGCGGGGCATGGGGTCTCAGACCTCCAGGAGGGTGTCGAAGGCGGACGGCAGGCGCTCCCAGGCGGCCTGCCCGGCGGCGTACTCGGCGTCGGTCAGCAGGCACGACTCCAGGAGCCGTTCGAGGCCGTCGCGGTCGAGGCCGGGGGACGTGAAGACCAGGTGCTGGCAGCGGTCGCCGTGCTCCGGGTGCCAGTCCAGCGCGGCGGCGGCGCGGCGCACGGGCGGGACCATCTCCCACGCGGCGTCGGGCAGCGAGGCGAGCCAGGGCCCCGCGCTCTCCACGCACAACGCCCCGCCCGCGGCGTCCCAGTGCAGCAGCGTGTCCGCCTTGTCGGCGAGCCAGAACCGGCCCCGGCTGCGGGCCGCGGCACAGGTCAGGTCCTCCAGCGCCGCGTAGAGCCGCTCCGGGTGGAAGGGCCGGCGGCGGTGCCACACCAGGGTGGAGACACCGTGCGCGTCGGCCTCGGCGGGCAGCAGGGCGCAGGCCGGGTGCTGGGCGGCGGCCGCGGCCTCGACGTCGAACCCGGCCCGCGCGGCACGGGCCAGCGGGGCGCAGGGGCCGTTCCGGTCTCCGTGGCCGCCGGCCGGGTCACCCTGCCCGATCGGGACCCGGCGGGCCGTCGGGTGGAGCTGGGCCAGCAGCTCGCGGTCCTCGTCGTCGGCCTGAGGGGAGTCGGCGAGGGCGAGGACGGGGGCGTACTCCAGCTGGCGCGCGAAGGTGTCGGCGACGGTGCGCTGGTCGGTGGCCGCGGCGGCGAGACCGCCCTCGGCGAGGTCGTCGCCGTTGCCGAGGTACGGCAGCACGAGTGCCGGGTCGACGGCGGTGATCACGCCGGTGACGGTGAAGCCGCCGGCCGTCACCACCTCGGCCATCGCCTTGGGCTCCACGGAGTCCCACAGCTCGACGACCGCCAGCGGGGTGCCTCCGGCGTGCGCGAGCCGTGCCAGCTCGGGGACGAGGTCCTCGCGCAGGGCGCAGCAGGCGCAGTCGTTGACGAGCGGCGCCTCACCGGCGGAGCGGATGCCGGTGGCGTCCCGCACGGTCCGTACGACCGTGCCCGCGGTAGCCGTGGCGAGGTCGTGGTGGAGTACGACGCTGCCGGGCACGTCGGCCAGGAGCCGGGCCACGGCCGCCTTGCGGGCGTCGGCGTGCAGTCCGCCGACGATCACCACGGGCAGGGCCGGGCGCTCCGGCCCGCTCACGCCCCGCCCCGCTTCCCGTACCGGCGCTCGAAGCGCTCGACGCGGCCGGCGGTGTCCAGGACGCGGGCGGTGCCGGTGTAGAAGGGGTGGCTGACGTCCGAGATCTCGACGTCGACGACCGGATACGTGTGGCCGTCCTCCCACTCGATGGTGCGCTCGCTCGTCATGGTCGAGCGGGTGAGGAAGGCGTAGTCGGCGGCGCGGTCGCGGAAGACGACCGGGCGGTACTCGGGGTGGATTCCCTTGCGCACGGCGGGTCAGCGCTCCTCTCGGAAGTCGACGTGGCGGCCGGCCACCGGGTCGTACTTGCGCAGGACCAGGCGGTCGGGGTCGTTGCGCCGGTTCTTGCGGGTGACGTAGGTGAAGCCGGTCCCGGCGGTGGACCGGAGTTTGATGACCGGGCGGAGTTCGTTGCGTGCCATGGCTGCTATCTTACTGAAAATGAATTCCATTAACAGCTAGGGGTCGTCCGACCCGAAGGAGAGGTACGTCACCGTGTCCGCCCACTGCATGCTCACCGGGGCCCGGCCCGGCTTCGGCAACCGGATCTCGCACTCCCACCGGCGGACCTCCCGCCGCTTCGACCCCAACGTCCAGACCAGGCGCTACTGGCTGCCGAGCGAGAACCGGCACGTCCGGCTGAAGCTGAGCGCGAAGGGGATCAAGACCGTCGACGCGATCGGCGTCGAGGCGGCGGTGGCGCGCATCCGTGCCCGGGGAGTGAGGATCTGATGGCGAAGAAGAGCAAGATCGCGAAGAACGAGCAGCGGCAGCGGACCGTCGCGCGGTACGCCGCGCGCCGGGCCGAACTGAAGGAGATCGTCCGCCGGCCGTCCTCCACGGAGGCCGAACGGCTCGCCGCCCAGCGGGAACTGCGCCGGCAGCCCCGCGACGCGAGCGCCACGCGGGTGCGCAACCGCGACCAGGTCGACGGGCGCCCGCGCGGTTATCTGCGCACCTTCGGACTGTCCAGGGTGAACCTGCGTGAGCAGGCACACGCCGGGCATCTTCCCGGGGTGCGCAAGGCCTCCTGGTAGCTTGCGGCTGTCTTGGGGCCGAACGGCCGTCCGGCAACAGCTTGGAGCTTCCGGTGACACGGGTGACGGTGGACAGCACGGCGAGCACGGCGAACGCGACTGGCACGGCGAACGCGACTGGCACGGCGAACGCGACTGGCACGGCTAGGAGTACGGCTGCGGGTACTGCTGTGAGTACTGCTGTGACTGCGCCCGGAAGCACCGGGGGCCCGCGCGGGCGGTCGGCCCGGTCGATCCGGTCGGCCCGGCGGTCCGTGCGGGCCGCGGCCGTGGCCGTCGGGCTGATGGGCGCCCTGGCGCTGACCGCGTGCACCGACAGCGGCGACTCCGACGACGGCGGCTCGGGCGGGGACAAGTCCTCGGCGGTGCCCAGCGCCTCCGCGAGCGCGAGCTCGCAGACCGGCGGCGGCACGGGCGGGTCACCCTCCGCGGCCGGGCAGTTGGAGGGCAGCTGGCTCGCCACCGCCGACGGCCAGGCGGTCGCACTGATGGTCACCGGCGACGAGGCCGCCCTCTTCGCCACCGGCGGGACCGTGTGCAGCGGCACCGCCGGTGAGGAGTCCGGCACCCGGACCATCCGCCTGAAGTGCACCGCCGGCAGCGACGACCGGGCGAGGGGCACGGTCGAGTCGGTCGACGACACCTCACTGAAGGTGACGTGGGAAGGCGGCGTCGGCGAGGAGACGTACACCAGGTCCGAGGGCGGCTCGCTGCCGCCCGGCCTGCCGACCGAGGGCCTCGGTTCCTGAGCCGGGCCGCCACCGCGCGGTGCACTACCGCAGCGGCCGTCGGCGCTCGACCCGCGCGTCGTCGGCGGCGCGGGTGCCCTCCGTCCAGCCCGCCGCGTCGGAGACACCGCGCAGGCGGGTCGTGGTCGTCTCCGGGAACAGGCGCTCCAGCCGGTCGGTGACCGCGACCTCGCGGGAGGCCAGGACCGGCAGGAGGTCCACGCCCGCCGCCGCACCGCCCTCGGCGGTGGCCGCTTCGGCCGCCGCCCGGAGCCGGGTGCCCGCGCGGTGTGCGTACGCGGCGAGGAACGACTGCCGGAAGGTCTTGGTCCGCTTGCGCCCGCCGGCACGCTGCGCGGCCTCCGCCTTCGCCATCGCGGCCTCGGCCTGCACCAGCAGCGAGGTGTAGAGGAGTTCGACCGACTCCAGGTCACCCTCGAAGCCGACGACCGTGGAGAAACCGAGGGCCTCGTTCCACACCGCGCGGCAGTGGTTCGCGTCGGCCACCGCGTCCAGCAGCACCGCCTTGGCCTGTTCGTACGGCGGCTCCACCCCGATCCGGCAGGCTCCCGGCGCGTCGGGCGCGGGGGCGCCGGCCGCCAGCAGCGCCTCGTCGACGCTGTGCCGGGCCATCAGCTCCTGCGCCTTGGCGCTCAGCGCCTCCGCCTCCTCCGGGTACCCGGTCGCCTCCGCCTTGGCGAGCAGTGCGCGGATACGCGCGAGGGCGCGGGACTCCGGCCGGGCCTCGCCGCGCGGCGCGCCCGGCGCCCGCGGCGCCTCCAGCGGTTCCAGCACGGGCAGCCGCAGCAGCAGGCGGTACAGCTCCAGTACGGCGGTGGCGTGCGAGAAGCGGTCGGTGCGGGGCGGCGCCTGGTCCGGTACGGCGTCGAGCTGGGCGGTCCAGCGGGGCCCGCGCGGGCGGTCGTGCGGCGCCTGGGCACGGATCAGCGCCGCCACCAGCCGCACGTGCGTGTCGTCCAGCTCGCGCCGCACGATCCGTACGAGGTCGGCGGGCTGCCAGCCGCGCCGCCAGGCGGTCGCCACGAACTCCTCGCCCCGCCGGGCCAGTTCCGCGTCCGCCGCCGGGTCGGCGGCCAGCAGTGAGGCGGCGCCGTCGAGAGCGGCGTCGCCGGTGTCGTACAGGGCGGTCTCGAAGGCACGGTCGACGGTGCGGGGCGTACTCACCCGGCGATGGTGCCACGACCACCGGGAACCCGGGCTGTCAACTGCCAGTTGACAGCGAGTGGGGGGCAACCTACGGTTGACACATGACGACGAACCCGAGCATCACGTCATCCGTACGCCTCGACGAACTCATCACGGCGATCAAGAAGGTGCACGCGGAGCCCCTCGAACAGCTCCAGGACGCCGTCATCGCCGGCGAACACCTCGGTGAGGTGGCCGACCACCTCATCGGCCACTTCGTGGACCAGGCCCGGCGTTCGGGCGCGTCCTGGACGGACATCGGCAAGAGCATGGGCGTCACCCGGCAGGCCGCGCAGAAGCGGTTCGTGCCCAAGGAGTCCGCCGACCTCGACGCGAACCAGGGCTTCAGCCGCTACACGCCCCGTGCCCGCAACGCCGTGATGGCCGCCCACAACGCGGCCAAGACCGCCGGCAACACCGAGGGCCTGCCCGAGCACCTGGTCCTCGGCCTGCTCACGGAGAACGAGAGCCTCTCCGCCAAGGCGATCGCCGCACAGGGCGTGGCGCCGGACGCGGTGCGGGAGGCGGCGACCGCGGCGCTCCCGCCCGCCGCGGCGGAGGTCCCGGAGCTGGTGCCCTACGGCCCCGCCGCCAAGAAGGTCCTCGAGCTCACCTTCCGCGAGGCCCTGCGCCTCGGCCACAACTACATCGGCACCGAGCACATCCTGCTCGCCCTGCTGGAGCACGAGAACGGCGAGGGCGTGCTCAGCGGGCTCGGGCTCGGCAAGGAGGCCACCGAGCGGTACGTCACCGAGGCGCTGGCCCAGTTCATCGAGGTGGCCCGGGAGTCGGAGGGGACGGAGGCCGACCGCCAGGAGGGCTGAGCCGACGCCCCGGTGGTCACGGCGGGGGGCCGTTGTCAGTCCCTGCTGCGACACTCGCGACATGGCCGACCGGTGGGCGCTCGCCGTGGCCGAGGACGGTGGCGTGGAGGTCGCCCCCCTCGGCCCCGGCGGGCTGCCCGCGGGACCGGTGCGGCGGGAGCCCGGCCCGGCCGAGGCGGTCCGCGCCCGGCCGGACGTCTCGCGCTGGGTGTGGCGGTCCACCTCCGAGATCCACCCGCGCCTGCTCGCCGAGGGAGTCCGGGTCGAGCGCTGCTACGACGTGGAGGCCGCCGAGACCCTCCTGCTGGGCCACGAGGGGCACTACGGGCAGCCCCGCTCGGCCGCCGCCGCCCTGGCCCGGCTGCGCGGTGGCCCCGTACCGCCCGATCCGCCGCAGCGCTCCGCCGAGCCCGGCGCGCAGTCCTCGCTCTTCGAGCCCCAGGGCGTCCACCTCCGCCTGGACGACCTGCTCGCCGTCTACGCCGAGCAGCAGCGCCGGCACGACCGGTCCGCGCACCCCGGCCGGCTGCGGCTGCTGACGGCCGCCGAGTCGGCGGGGATGCTGGTGGCCGCCGAGATGAACCGCGCGGGGCTGCCCTGGCGGGCCGACGTGCACCGCGAGGTCCTGCACGACCTGCTCGGCGAGCGGTACGCGGGCGGGGGCGAGCCACGCCGCCTGGCGGAGCTGGCCGAGGAGGTGTCCGCCGCCTTCGGCCGCCGGGTGCGGCCCGACCTGCCCGCGGACGTGGTCAAGGCGTTCGCGCAGGCCGGTATCAAGGTCGGCTCCACCCGCCGGTGGGAGATCGAGTCCGTCGACCACCCGGCCGTCAAGCCGTTGATCGAGTACAAGAAGCTGTACCGGATCTGGGTCGCCCACGGCTGGTCCTGGCTCCAGGACTGGGTGCGCGAGGGGCGCTTCCGGCCCGAGTTCCTGGCCGGCGGCACCGTCACCGGCCGCTGGGTGACCAACGGCGGGGGCGGGCTCCAGATCCCCAAGGTGATCCGGCGGGCCGTCGTCGCCGACCCGGGCTGGGTCCTGGTCGTCGCCGACGCCGACCAGATGGAGCCGCGGGTGCTGGCGGCGATCTCCAGGGACCCCGGCCTGATGGAGGTGGCCGGCCGGGAGACCGACCTGTACCAGTCCGTCTCCGACCGCGCCTTCTCCGGCGACCGTGACCGGGCCAAGCTCGCCGTGCTCGGCGCGGTCTACGGCCAGACCTCCGGCGACGGCCTGAGGAACCTCGCCGCGCTCAGACGCCGCTTCCCCCGCGCGGTGGCGTACGTCGACGACGCGGCCCGTGCGGGGGAGGAGGGGCGGCTCGTGCGGACCTGGCTGGGGCGCACCTGCCCGCCGGCCGCCGGTTCCTCCGACGACGCGTCCGAGGAGGCCGGCATCCCGCAGGAGGAGCGGCCGCCGGACGTCCCCGGCCCGCAGGAGTGGGTGCCCGGCTATGCCTCCACCAACGCCCGCGCCCGGGGCCGCTTCGCCCGCAACTTCGTGGTCCAGGGCTCCGCCGCCGACTGGGCCCTGCTGCTGCTCGCCGCACTGCGGCAGGCCTGCGCGGACATGGCGGCGGAGCTGGTCTTCTTCCAGCACGACGAGGTGATCGTGCACTGTCCGAGGCAGGAGGCCGACGCCGTCGTCGCGGCGATACGGGAGTCGGCGGAGCTGGCGGGGCGGCTGACGTTCGGCCCGACGCCGGTGCGGTTTCCGTTCACCACGGCGGTGGTGGAGTGCTACGCGGACGCGAAGTGAGCGGCGCGCGGGCACCCGGCCCGCCGTCAGATGACGGGCGGCCGCCCCAGCCGGGTGAGCCGTCCCACGGTCCGCCACCGCATCGGCCGCCGCTCCCCCGCGGGCCTGCGCATGCCTTCCACGAACCCGCCGAACCAGGCCCGCAGCCCGCCGAGCGACCGGTTGCGCGCCACCGTGAGCAGCACCCACACGCCGAGGTGGACGGGGATGAGCGGCAGCGGCAGCCGGCGCCGGGCCAGCCAGACGCGGTTGCGGGCGTTGACCCGGAAGTAGACGGCGTGCCGCGCGGGCGAGGTCTTCGGGTGCTGGAGCAGCAGCTCGGGCGCGTAGAGGATGCGCCAGCCGGCGTCGGCGGCACGCCAGGCGAGGTCGGTCTCCTCGTGCGCGAAGAAGAACTCGGCGGGCCAGTCACCGACCTCGTCGAGCATCGCCGACCGCAGCGCGTGCCCGCCGCCCAGGAAGCCGGTGACGTACCCGCCCCGCATGGGGTCGCAGGCGCCGACCCGGGGGACGTGCCGCCGCTGTGTCTCGCCGTGCTCGTCGGCGATCCGGAAGCCCACGATGCCGAGCCGCTCGTCGGACGCGAACAGCTCCCCGACCCGACGCAGCACATCGGCGTCCACGAGGAGCCCGTCGTCGTCCAGTTCCACGACCACGTCGGTGTCACCGAACTCCCGCAGCCGCGCGAGCGCCACGTTCCGTCCGCCGGGACAGCCGAGGTTCTCCTCGACCTCGATCGCCGTGACCTCCCCGGGCAGCGACAGCCGTGCGGCGAACTCGGGCAGCGGGCAGCCGTTGCCGACGATCACGATCCGGGCGGGCGGCACGTCCTGCTCGGCCACGGACTCCAGCAGGGCGTCGACCTCGGCGGGCCGGTTCCCCATGGTGACCACGGCGACGGCGATCCTCGGCACCCCGGCGTCCCGGCCCGTGTCCTCGCCCATGCCCACACCTCGTTCCGGCCGACAGCGTGTGCGCGATGCTAACCGTTCACGACCGCGATTCACGGCGTACGCCCGTGGGTGGCTCCGCGGTTCGCCGCACTGGCGGCGGTCACCGGCACACGGAGCAGAGACGAAAAACCCCGGCCGGAAGCGATTCCGACTCGGGGTTTCGATGGAGTCGCCTTCGGAATTCGAACCCGGGATCTACGCATTACGAGACCATGAGCGATCATGCTGCGTGGTGCTTTGTTGCGCTGCCTCATGACGTTCTTCCTGATCAGAGCATGTGCAGCAGCTTGGCCTGTGCCACCCCGTGCTGCACCGTCCAAAGGCGTCCGTCCACCGACTGTCCACCGGCGGTGCTCCACTGTCGGACCTCTACAAGCCGTCGCCAGCGCTCTACATGCGAACCATGGCGGATGCAGCAATGTGAACCCTTCGTGAAAACACGCAGCCTCTCTGTGTTGACTTCGTGTTTCAATCGTTGATCGATTGAATCGAGCATCGTGTCCGGCGGCACTCCTCGAACGCGGGGGGGGGATCCGCAGAGCACGGTACGGCGGGGGATCTGGGGGATGTATGACGGAGCGAATACGGTTCAGCCTGCTCGGACCGCTGGAGATCAAGGTGGACGGGCGCCCTGTGCGGGTGAGCAGCGGCCGGCAGCGGGCGGTGCTGACGATGCTGCTGATCTCTCCGGACCGGGTCGTTTCCGTGGACGCCCTCACCGAGACGGTATGGCAGGGGACGCCGCCCGCCACCGCTCGTAACCAGATCGCCATCTGTGTCACCTCACTGCGCAAGACGTTCCGGGCGGCGGGGGCGGACGACGGGCTCATCGAGACGCGCCACCCCGGGTACATCCTGTCCTCGCGGAACTGCCGGATCGACCTGAAGAAGCTCGGCGAACTCATCGGGCGGGCCCGCCTCGCGGCCGCGCACGACGACCGGGCACCGGAGGCCACCGAACTGTTCGAGCAGGCCCTCGGGCTGTGGCGGGGGCAGGCCCTGGACGGCCTCGGCGGCGGCCGGATCGACGACACGGTCACCGAACTGAACGAGCTCTGGCTCGACGTGAACGAGGAGTTCGCCGCCCTCCAACTCCGGCTCGGCTGGCACCGGCCCGTCATCGCGCGGTTGACACCCCTGGTCAGGGAGCACCCGCTGCGCGAGCAGGCCCGCGCTCACCTCATGCAGGCGCACCACCTGGCAGGGCGGCGCGCCGAGGCACTGCAGCTCTACCGGCTTGGCCGCGAGGCGCTCGTGGAGGAACTGGGAGTGGAACCGGGTCCCGCGCTGCGGGAGATGCACCGCCAGGTGTTGCAGGAGGAGGACGGACCCGGCGCCGCTCCGCGCGGTAAGGCCCCGGCGGCACCAGCGGCTCCGGCGGTGGCCGCGCTGACGGCGGGGGCGTCGGTACCGGCCCAGCTTCCGCTGCCGGCGGCCGCCTTCACCGGCCGCGAGCCCGAACTGGCGACGCTGGACGAGCTGCTGCCGGGCCAGGACGACGGGGTGCTTGCCGTCGCCGTCGTCTCCGGGGTCAGCGGGGTCGGCAAGAGCGCCCTGGCCGTGCACTGGGCGAACGGGGCGGCCCGGCACTTCCCCGACGGGCAGCTCTTCATCGATGTCCACGGCTACCGCGAGGACGACCAGCCCCTGTCGCCGATGACGGTGCTCGACCAGGCGCTCCGCGCGCTCGGGGTGTCCAGCGCGCAGATACCCGCGGGGCTGCCGGAGCGCTCGGCGCTGTACCGGTCCGTGCTGAGCGGCAGGCGGCTGCTGATCATCCTGGACGACGTGCGGTCCTCCACCCAGATCAGACCGCTGCTGCCCGGGCGCGGCCAGTGCGTCGTCCTGGTGACCAGCCGCGACCAGCTGGACGAACTGGCCGGGGACTACGCCGCCGTGCACATCCCGCTGAAGGTGATGACACCCGACGAGGCCGACCGGATGCTGGCGGCGGTGATCGGGACCGAGCGGGTGGCCACGGACCCCGTGTCGGCAGCCCGGCTGGTCGAGCTGTGCGGACGGCTCCCGCTGGCGCTGCGGATCGCGGCGGGGCGGCTCGCCACCCGGCCGCACTGGTCACTGCACCAACTCACGTCCCGTCTGGAGGACCGGTTCAGCAGGCTCGACGTGCTGAGCCCGAACGACGGCGGGGTACGGGCCGGATTCCAGCTCAGCTACCGCGAGCTGTCCCCGGAAGCGGCGCAGCTCTACCGGCGGCTGGGTCTCCTGCCGGTGACCACGTTCACCGGCTGGATGGGAGCGGCGGTGCTCGACGTGGGCGTGCACCGGGCCGAGGACCTGATCGAGCAACTGGTCGACGCGCAGCTGCTCGAGGTGTCGACGCCTGAGGCCGGCACCCTGCAGAGCCGCTTCCGCATCCAGGAACTGCTCCGGCTGTTCGCATGGGAGCGGGCCTGCGTCGAGGACGGCGAGCAGGAGCGGGAGGCTGCCGTGGCACGCGCGTTCGGCACGCTGCTCACCCTGGCCGACGAGGCCCACCGGAGGCTGTACGGCAAGGGCACGCTCATGCCGCACCGGGCGCGGCACGCGGTCGCACTGCCCGGGACCACGGTGGCCCGGCTGCTCGCCGACCCGATCGAGTGGTTCGAGTCGGAGCGCACCACCGTCCTCGGCCTGACCGGGCATGCGGCCCAGAACCCGGCGCTCGGACACGCCTGGGAGCTGATCGCGCGGACGGTCCCGCTGTTCGAGACGCGCAACTACCTGGACGACTGGGAGCAAGCGGCCCGGGTGTCCCTGGAAGCGGCGCGGGCCGCCGGGGACGGCCTGGGCGCGGCGGTGATGCTGCGTTCGCTCGGCACGCTCGCCATCACCCGCCGCCGGTACGGCGATGCGCAGGAGCTGCTTTCGCAGGCGATGGAGCTGCTCGACGGGCGGTCGGCGGACGGCAGCGGGGAGCGGGCGCTCGTGCTGCGCAACCTCGCCCTGTGCGACCGCTTCAAGGGGGATCTGGACAGGGCGGCCCACTTCTGCCGGTCCGCGCTCGACCACTTCGAGCACGGCGACGATCTCGCGGAACGCTCGCACGCGCTCGGGCTGCTGGCGCAGATCGAGTTGGAACGGGGCGATACGGAAGCGGGCATCGCGCTCGCCCGGGAGGCGATCAGGTCGGGCGAGGCGGCCGGGTCCGTGCGGGGCAAGGCCCAGAACATCTACCGGCTCGCGGAGGCATATCTGCGGGCGGGAGAGGTGCGGTCGGCCGAGGATGCGTGCCGGGAGGTCGTCTCCCTCACCCGGGTGCAGGGTGACAGGCTCGGTGAGGCGTACGCGCTGCGCGCCCTCGGCGAGACCCAGTGGCGCCAGGACCGGCCGCACGAGGCGGAGGCGACTCTGAAGGAGGCACTGGCCGTGGCGGAGGAGGTCGCGGACCGGTTCCTCCAGGCCCGTACAGAGGTGGACCTCGCGTGCGCGGAGGCCACCCGGCGGGGCGCGGGGGCCGTGAGTCGGCTCCGCCGGGCGCGGGAGGTCTTCCGCGGGATGGACGCCGGGAGCTGGGAGCGCCGGGTGGGCCGCGCGCTGGACAGGGTGGTGGCCGGCGAGCGGGAGGGGGTCGTCGTGAAGGCCACGGTGCTCGCCCGGGAGCTCGCCGCGCGGTAGCAGGGGCGGGGCGCGGGGGAAATCGGAGTGAAAGGCGGGCTTCCTATGTTCGGGGGATGAGACGCCTTGGGGTAGACGTGGTGCCGTTCCGCGGGGTGCGGGTCGGCGCGGGAGGAGTCCTCGCCTTCGACAAGTGGCCCGCACTGTACGGGTACGAGTGGGGCGGCGGCCGGCGCGGGATCATCGGTGCGGTGCGGCTGACCGGTGCGGTGGTGCCGCACGAGGATGTGGCGGCGGAGGCCGTGGAGGAGCGGGTGGCTTTTCTGCGGGCGGGGCGCGCACAGCTGGAACCGGTGCTGCTCGGGTACCGGGGCGGCGACGGCGGGGCCGCCGGGGTGCTGGAGCGGACCGCGCGCGAGGAGACCGCGCTGCTGGACGCGTGGGACCCGGACGGCGTACGGCACCGGCTGTGGGCGATCACCGGCCGCGCCGACCAGGGGGTGGTACGTGCTGACCTCGGTGTCCGGCAGGCGCTGATCGCGGACGGGCACCACCGCTGGGCGACCTACCGCGAGCTGCGGGAGGTGGACGCGGCGGCCGGGGAGTTCGGGCTGGCACTGCTCGTGGACACCGGCCGCCATCCGTTCGCCATGGGCCCCATCCACCGGGTGCTGCCCGGGCTGCCGCTCCGCGACGCGCTGGCGGCGGTCGGGGGCCTCTTCCGCGTACGGCGGCTGCCCGGTGGCTGCGTGGAGGCGCTCGAAACGCTGGACGGACGGGCGGCGGGCCTGGAGGTGCGGGGCAACGCCTACGTGGTCACGGACGGGCGGGCCTTCCACCTGCTGGACGCGCCCGCCCCGGAGCTGACCGGGCACACAGTGCGTCACGACCGGCCCGCGCGCTGGCGGGAGCTGGACGCCACGGTGCTGCGTGACACGCTGCTCGGCCACTTGTGGAAGGTGCCCACGCACGACGCGCGGCAGGTCGGGCACGCGCACGACGCGGACGAGGCGGTGCGGCGAGCGGACGGCGGGACGGCGGTCCTGATGCGTCCGGTCGGTGAGGACGTGGTGCGCGAGCTGGCGCAGGCCGGTGTCACGCTGCCCTGGAAATCGACGTCCTTCGAGCCCAAGCCGCTGCGCGGGCTGGTCTTCCGGATGCTGTGAGCGAGGTGGGGACGGCAGGGGTGGGGCGGCCCGGAGGACGGGGCCGCCCCGCCTTCGCTCAGGCCGGTACCGGCACGGACCGCGTGGCCGTGGCGACAGCTCGGGCCAGGGCGTCGTTCGTGGCCAGGTGGCGAGCGCTCAGGCCGCCCGCCATAAACTGTTCGCGCATCGCGGCACGCTGGATCTTCCCGCTGGTCGTCCGCAGTACGGCGCCGCGCCGGACCAGGGCGACCGCACCGGGCCGGACGCTGAACGCGCGGGTGATGTCGGCCCTGATCCGCTCCGCGAGCGGCCCGAGCGCGTCGGACCGTACCCCGCCGCGCACCTCGTGCACCACGACGAGCTGTTCGTCCACCTCGCCGTCGTCGGTCGTCGCCGGTACGAGGAACGCGGCGCCGAACAGGCCCACCAGGTCCTCGTGGCCCGCACGCATGAAGTGCTCGATGTCCTGCGGGTAGATGTTGCGGCCGCGCAGGATGATCAGCTCCTTGATGCGGCCGGTGACGTACAGGTCGCCGTCGTGGACCGTGCCCAGGTCGCCGGTCCTTACGTATCCGCCGTCGCCCTGGGCGGTGCGCGCGCCGAAGGTCGCGGCGGTGGCCTCGGGGCGGTCCCAGTAGCCGCGGGCGACGCTCGGACCGCGCAGCCACAGCTCACCGACCCGGCCCGCCGGCAGCGCCGCCAGGGTGGCGGGGTCCACGACCGCGATGTCGTAGTCGAGGGCGGCACCGCAGCTCACCACCGGGCGGCCCGGCCGGTCCGCGTCTACCGGGGTGAACGCATGCTCCTCCAGGGCCGCTTCGTCGACCCGGGTGACGGTCAGCTCGCGCGGCCCGGTGCCGGAGACGAACACGGTCGCCTCGGCCATGCCGTAGCAGGGGAGCATCGCGTCGGCGCGGAAGCCGGCGGGCGCGAACCGCTCGCTGAACGCGGTCAGGGTGGATGCCTGGATCGGCTCCGAGCCGTTGGCCGCGTACCGCCAGCGGGAGAGGTCGAGTGTGGCGAGCTGCTCGTCGGTGATCTGGCGGGCACACAGCTCGTACGCGAAGTTGGGCCCCGCCGACCAGGTGATGCCGTAGTCGTCGATGACCTTCAGCCACCAGTACGGGCGCTTGAGGAAACTCGTCGGGCTCATCAGGACGCAGGAGCCGCCGAGCAGCAGCGGCGGCAGCAGGATGCCGAGCAGACCCATGTCGTGGTACTGCGGTATCCACGAGCCGAAGCGGGTGGTGCGGTCGAGGCCGAACGCCCGGCTGAGACCGTCCGAGTTGTGCAGCAGGTTCCCCTGGGTCACCATCACGCCCTTGGGGTCCGAGGTGGAGCCCGAGGTGAACTGGAGAAGGGCCAGGTCGTCGTGGGTGATCGCGTCGGGCATCACCCAGGCGTCCGCGTGCGCTTCGGTCAGCTCGGGGCCGTCGGTGACCAGGCAGGCGGGGGCGGTGTCCGAGGCGGCCGCCCAGTCGAGGACGGACGGCGCGACCGCCTCGCTGGTGAGCACCACGGAGACGGTGGCGCTGCGCGCGATGGAGTCGACGCGGCGCCGCTGGTGGGCGTAGGCGCCCGGCAGCGACGAGGGGACGGCGACCACACCCGCGTACAGGCAGCCCACGAAGGCGGCGGCGAACTGGAGGCTCTCGGGGTAGAGGAGCAGAACGCGGTCGCCCGGTGTGCACAGCTCCTGGAGCCGGCCGGCGATCTTCCGTGCCTCGTGGTCGAGCCGTTCGTAGGACCATCGCTCGTGGCTCTCCGGGCCCGGGGACGCGGGGTCGCGGACGAAGACGACGGCGGTCTCGCCGGGTGCGGCGGATGCGTTCTCGCGGATGCGGGCCGTGGCGCTCGACGCGGACGGCAGGGCGCTGGGCTGCCAGGACATGTTTCCCCCAGGGGGTCGGCTGGATCGGGCGGAGCGGGCTGGGCGGGGTGTACGGGGCCGTGGCGGCGGGGTCACCAGTCGTCGTCCGCGCCGAGGGCTAGCAGCGAGTCCAGCTCGCCCGCCCGCACCAGGGCGGGGCCGGTGACCGGGTCCTCGGGGCCGTCGACGGCGGCGGTGAGCAGCTGGACGTAGTGGTCGAGCAGCCGGCGCACCGTGCTCTCGTCGAACAGGTCGGTGGCGTAGCGGAAGACGGCCGTCAGGGACGTCGAGCTCTGCCGCATCTCCACCGAGATGTCGAACTGGCCCTCCAGCATGGGGACGTCGACGAAGGCGACGTCGAGACCCGCGTACCGGGTGGTGGTGCCGGTGGCGGCGGCCTCGGTAACGCGTTGCAGGAGCGGTTCCAGCCGGGTGGGCGCGACCATCGTGAACGCCATCCGCACCGGCGGGTTCCGGGTGCTGTACGGGTCCTCGCCCGCCAGCAGGGCGTAGGGGAAGGCGACGTTGCGCATCGCCGTCATCACCTGGCGCTGGGCCGCCCCCGCGGCCTGGGCGAACGTCGTCTCAGGTGTGAAGTGCGCCGGAACCACCAGGGTGTTGACGAGATAGCCGACGACCTGGCGCATACCGGGGCCGCTGCGGGTGGTGGTCGGGGTGCCGATGAGGAAGTCGCGCCGGCCGCCGTAGCGGTGCACCAGGCTCTGGAAGACGCCGAGCAGCAGCGCGAAGCCGGTGACCTTGGTCCGCCGGGCCGTCTCCCGCAGGCGCGGCACCAGCTCGTCGGGCAGCCGCAGTTCGCAGGTGGCACCGTGCAGGACACCCGCCTCGGCGGCGGCGCGGGGGCGGTCGGTGGGCAGCTCGCCGGCCGGCGCCCCGGCGCAGAAGTCCGCCCAGAAGGCGGCGAGTTCCGCGCGCCGGGGGCTGCTCAGGACACGCTGCTCCTCGGCCACGTAATCGTCGAAGGTGCTCCTCAGCGGGGGTGGCGGCTGGTCCGCGTACAGGTCCAGGAGGTCCTGGAGGAGCAGCCACTGGGAGGTCGCGTCGGAGACGATGTGATGGGTGCACACCGCGAGGACGGCGTCCGTCGGAGAGCGGCGTACGAGGAGGGCGCGGGAGGTGCCCTCGGCCGTCAGGTCGAAGGGCAGCCTGCCGAACTCGGCGACGAGCTCGGTGAGGTGGCCGTCGTCGGCGGACTCGGGTACGTCCATGACCTCCAGGGGGAGCAGGGCGGGGGGACCGGGCACGCGCTCGGGGCCGCCGGGGCCCTCCGTGAAGGTGGAGCACAGGACGTCGTGGCGTTCGGCCAGGGCGTACAGGGCGTGCCGCAGGCGGCTCTCGTCCAGGGCGCCGCGCACGCGCAGGGCGGCCTGGACGTTGTAGGCGGGGCTTTCCGGGGCCATCCGGTACAGGAACCAGAGGGCCTCCTGGCCCACGGACAGCGGTCTGCCGGGGGCCGTGGTCATCGCGGGTCGGCGATCTGCGCGTGGATGTGGGTGGTGAGGGCGTCCACGGTGGGGTGGTCCCAGGCGAGGGTGGCCTCCACGACGATGCCGAACTGCTCCTCGACGTCCCCGCAGAGGGTGAGGGCGTAGACCGAGTCGAGACCGATCTCCACGAGGAGGGCGTCGGAGGCGATGTCCTGCGGCGTCACGTCGAGGAAGTAGGCCACCCGCTCGGTGAGCCACTCACGGACCTCCTCCGGCGTCCGGACGGTGGTCGTGGTGGTCGTGGTGGCCTGGTCGGTGCTCATGGGTGCTCCTTGGCGGGTGGAAAGGTGGTGTGAGGCTGCGGGATGCGGGCCGCCGGCGGTACGTCGGCGGGCGCGGGTCAGGTGCGGGTGAGCGACAACGGGCTGTCGCTGCCCGTGAGGGAGTCGAAGAGGACGGCCTCGGTCTCCGGCGGGAGGGCCGCGGCGTGCCCCAGGCGGGCCGCCAGGCGGGTCAGGGCGGCGGTCAGCCAGTGCGGCGACGTGAGGAACGGGTCCGCCGCGTGCTGGTTGTGGAACCAGATCCCGAGGCAGGCCGAAGCGGCCGCCAGATGGGCGTAGCGGTCGGCGAGGACGTACCCCGCCCGGCCCGCCATCACCGAGGTGTCCGTGGGCCGCAGGGCGAGACAGCGCTCCCGCAGGTCCGCCAGGTCGGCGCGGAACAGGGCGACCAGGCGGGCGGCGGCGTCCGGCAGGAGCTCCGCCACGCCCGGGTGGCCCAGCGTCGCGGTCAGCCGGTCGGCACCGCGCGCGGTCAGTTCGAGGGCCTGGTAGTCGATGTCGCCCAGCGGCGCGTCCAGCCGGAACAGGCCCGCCGGCGGGTGCTCGGCGAGCCCCCAGCTCGTGGCGGCCATCCGGGGCAGCTGGGGCAGCATCGTCGCCAGGCAGACGGAGGCGTTGGCGTGCGCGAAGGTGATCGCGGGCAGATCGCGGGCGAACTTCTGGAAGACCGCGTAACCGCCGTCACGAAGGAAGGAGTTGGCGCTGAGAATCGCCCCCAGGTCACGGCTCGCCCGGTGCAGGAGCTTGGGGGCCAGGTATTTGTTGGCCGCCGTGAGGACGCTCGTCTGGTCGGGCAGGACGTGCAGCGCGCGGCAGGAGACCGTGGTGAGGGCGTCGGCGGCCAGCAGATCGGCGTACGCGGCGACCAGGGTGGCCCGCGCGTGCGGCAGGTCGGCGACCCGGCGCCCGTACAGCCGGCGCTCCAGGGTGAAGCGGGTCACCGTACGCAGGATCGTGTCGAAGGCGCCGGCCATCATGCCGGGGGCGACGGCGCGGGTGGTCTGGAAGGCGCGCAGGACGGTCTCCATGGCGCCGCCCACCGGTCCGATGTGGGCGTCGGCGGGGACCGGGAACGCGGTGAACTCGGCGCCGCCGATGAGGCAGCCGCGCAGGCCCGCCGTGGGGAAGCGCTCGTCGCGCCGCACCCGGTCGGCGTGGCCTTCGGTGAAGTCCACGAAGACGTGCGAGTGGCTGCGGTTGCCGGGGCCCTCGCCGGTGCGGGCGAGCAGCACGACGGCGTCGGCGCGCCCGATGTTGTTGACGACCTGCTTGCGCCCGTCCAGCAGCAGCCGGCCGCCGTCGGGGGTGGCGGTGAGGTCGGTGCGGGTGAAGTCGTTGCCGTGCGGGAGCTCGTTGTATCCGGCCGCCGTCCGGCCGCCGGCGAGCAGGATGTCGGCCATCCGGCGCTGCTGCGCCGGGCTGCCGGAGGTCCACATGGCGGAGCCGGAGATGTAGTTGGTGAAACCGTAGCCGAGGGCCAGCGTGGGGTCGCGGCGGGAGACCGCGCGCATCACGTGCATGAGGCGCTCGATGTCGGTGAGCCGGCCGCCCAGGCGGGCCGGTACGAACTCGGCGTTCAGCCCCCATTCGTCGAGGGCTCGTTCGCCCTCGGGCAGCAGCTCGGCGCGCTCGTCGGCGGCCAGGACCGCGTGCAGGCCGAGCGGGTTGGCCGAGTCGTGCGGATCACCGAGGACGGCTTCCAGGTCGGCCGTCGAGGGGCGGCCGGTGGTGGGGGCGGGGGCGGTCGGGGTCACGACGTCTCCTGGAGCTGCGGTACGGCGGCGGACCGGACGGGCCGCCCGGCGTCGTCCGGGGAGGGGGCGAGGGGGAAGGGCAGCAGCGAGAACATGTGTCCGCCTGCGTGCTGGTCGAGGAGGTGGGGCAGCAGGTCGTCCAGGACGGCCTCCTCGTCCCCGGTCCCCTCAGCGGGCAGCCGGCCCGGCGCCAGCCGGGCCGCGAGCCGGGCGAGACACGCCTCCAGCCAGAGGCCGTCGCGCCAGGCGCCCCCGGTGCGGGCGGCCCGGTTGCGCAGGAAGATCTGTACGCAGGCCGCCGCGGCCGCGCACAGCGTGTACCGGTGGGCCAGGTCGAAGGCGTCGGCGGGCACGTCGCGGGGTGTGGGCCGGTGGGCCGCCATCCGCTCGTGGGTCTCGTCGGCGACTTCGCGCAGGTGCGCCGCGCGGTCGGCCAGGGACGCGGGCACCGCGCCGGCGTCGGCCAGCGCGCGCAGCGCGTCGGCTCCGGCGGGCAGCGACGCGGTGACGCTGTTGCCGCCCCGGGAGGTCAGTTCGAGCCGTACGGGATCGAACTCCGGTACCGGCAGGCCGAGGTCGGCGGCCGTGGCGAGCGCGTCGGCCTCGGTGCGCCCGGCCCGGTAGCCGCGGGCGAGTGAACCGAACTGGTTGATCAGGGCGTTGAGGTTGACCAGCGAGTTGCCGTCGAAGATGCCGACGATGCGGTGGTCACGCTCCAGCTTGGCGAACGCGCCGTGCGCGAAGTCCTCGCTGAGGAAGGACCGCGCGCCGAGGAACTGCCCCATGTCGGTGATCAGTTGGTCGACGGTCGTGGGCACCAGGTACTTGAGCGTGGGGGACGCGACGCTCATCTCCTCGGTGAGCGTGTGCACCCCGCGCGCCGCGAGGAGGGTGACGGCCTCCGCCGTGAGCAGGTCCGCGTACGCCTCGGTCAGGGAGCGGCGGGCCTGCGGGAGATCGATGAGGCGCTTGCCGTACAGCTGGTGCTCCAGGCCGAAACCGGTGGCGATGCGCAGCGCGTGGTCGCCCGCCCCGAGGGACAGCGAGGCGCACAGGGTGCGGGTGATCTGGAGGGCCCGCAGCACCGTCTCGATCCCGCTGCCCTCCGCACCGAGCAGGACGGAGGCGGGCACCCGCGCGTCGGTGAAGGAGATGCCGCTGATGTCGGCGCCGCGGATGCCGTGGGTGCGGGCGGCGGGCAGCGGGGTGTGGGTGCCGTCGGCGAGCGTCGACCGGTCGACGAGCAGCAGGCTGTAGCCCCGGGTGCCGCCCTCGGGTGCGGTGCGGGCGAGTACGCAGATCAGGTCGCAGCGGGTGGCGTTGTTGATCAGCCACTTCTCGCCGTCGAGCCGGTAGCCGCCGTCCGGGGTGCGGGTCGCGGTCAGGGTGCCGGAGAGCAGGTCGCTGCCGTGCTCGCGCTCGGTCAGGCCCCAGGAGACGACCGCGCCGGCCGCGACCCGCTCGCCCAGGGCACGGGCCTGCTCGGCCGAGCCCGCGACCCAGGTGCTGACCGCGCCGAGATAGGTCTTGGTGTGCGCGATGGCGACGGTCAGGTCCCGCCGCGCCACCACCCGGACCAGGTGCAGCAGGTCCTCGTAGCTGTGCAGGGCGCCGCCGTGGCGGGCCGGCACGTAGTGCGCGGGCAGGCCCGCCGCGTCGAGGAGGCGCACCTGGTCGGCCGGGAAGTCCTCGGCCGCGTCCAGCTCGCGCAGCCGGCCCGGGAAGAAGGGCAGATCGGCGCGGGCGGGGTCGCCCAGCTCCCGGTCGAGAGCGCCGGCCAGCGCGTACGGCGGGTAGTCCGGTGCGGGCCGCGGTCCCTTCCGCGTCACCACGTCCTGGCTCTCCCCCTGCCCGATGCGTCCCTCCGCATCCGCACTCCCCCCGGAAACGACGGTCCTCCCGGAATCCACGACCTCACCTGAATCCACTGCCCCCACCTGAATCTGCGAACGGTTCACGGCTGTTTCTGATGACCTCAGTCTTGGCCAACAAGGGGCCCCTGTGGCGGTCCCGAGCTGTCAGGACCTTGCGGTGACACTTCCCTGCCATGGCCAAACCCGTTCCCAGGCGAAGTCGCGCTCTACTGTCCTCAGTGCACGCCCAACAGGTGAGGGGGAATCCATGCCGAGCGCATCGCATTCGGGGATTCTGGGGACGATCGGCAAGACACCTCTGGTGAAGCTGGACCGCATGTTTGCTGGCGGGAGCGCTCATGTCTACGCCAAGATCGAGCGGTTCAATCCAGGGGG
This sequence comes from Streptomyces sp. M92, assembly GCF_028473745.1. NCBI lineage: Bacteria > Bacillati > Actinomycetota > Actinomycetes > Kitasatosporales > Streptomycetaceae > Streptomyces > Streptomyces sp. M92. Next base: position 2,181,934 of record NZ_CP101137.1, on the reverse strand, counting down.
CAGCATCAAGGACCGGAGCGGCCTGAACATGCTCCTCGAAGCGCTGCGCAACGGCGACATAGAGCCGGGACGTTCGGTGATCGTGGAGTCGAGTTCGGGAAATCTCGCAGTAGGGCTCGCACAAATATGCAGGTATTTCAACCTGCGCTTCCTGTGCGTGGTGGACGCCAAGACCACGGAACAGAACCTGGCCATTCTCCGGGCCTACGGAGCCGAAGTGGAGGTCGTCGACGAACGCGATGAGGAGACAGGCGAGTTCCTGCCCAACAGATTGCGCCGTGTGCGCGAACTCATGGCACGGATTCCGCACGCTTATTCGCCCAACCAGTACGCGAACCTGTTCAACCCGAAGGCGCACGAGAACACGATGCACGAGATCGTCGAGGCCCTCGACGGCCGCGTCGACTATCTCTTCGCCTCGGTGAGCACCTTCGGCACGCTGCGCGGCTGCGCGGACTACCTGCGCAAGGCGGGCCTCGCAACCAAGGTGGTCGCGGTCGACGCCGAAGGCAGCGCGATCTTCGACCGGTCGCCCACCCGCCGCCTCATCCCCGGCCACGGGGCATCGGTGCGGCCGGCCCTGATGGACCCGGCGGCGGCGCACGAGGTGATCCACGTCTGTGATCTCGACTGCGTGGTGTTCTGCCGGCGGCTGGTCGGGCGCGAGGCGATCCTGGCCGGCGGGTCGTCCGGCGCGGTGCTCGCCGCCGTGGACAAGTTCCTGCCGCGGATCGAGCCGGGATCGGTGTGCGCCGCCATCTTCCCCGACGGCGGGGACCGCTATCTCAAGACCATCTACTCCGACGACTGGGTGCGGGACCACTTCGGTGAAGTCTCGCACCTGTGGAAAGGCTGACCCCCCATGCTCGTAATCCGGCAAGCGGATGTGGAGAAGCTCCTCAGCAACAAGGAGCGGGAACACATCGATGCCGTCAGGGCGACCTATCTGCTCCACGAGCAGGGCGCCACCGTCATTCCGCGCTCCGTCTTCCTGCGGTTTCCCGACCAGCCGTCCGACCGCATCATCGGGCTTCCGGCCTTCCGGGGCGGGGAACACCCCGCGGCAGGGATGAAGTGGATATCCTCCTTCCCCGGCAACGTACAGTCGGGTATTCCCCGGGCGAGCGCCGCCATGCTGCTCAACTCCCTGCGCACCGGCCATCCGGAGGCGCTGCTCGAAGGATCCCTGATATCCGCCGCGCGCACGGCCGCTTCCGCCGCGCTCGCCGCCGAGATGCTCACCCGGGAGAGCCGGCCCACCGGAATCACCCTGGTCGGCTGCGGCGTCATCAACCTGGAGATCCTGCGCTATGTGAACGCGGCGATCGACACCCTGGAAGAAGTGACGATCTACGACAGTTCCGCGGCTCGCGCCGGGGAATTCGCGCGCCGCTGTGCGGAATTGCTTCCGCAGGCCCGCGTCGCCGTCGTGGATTCCCTCGACGTGGCGCTCGCCGCCCAGCGGCTGGTGTCGTTCGCCACCTCCGCCGGCGTCCCGCACACCGATCTGACCGCGGTGGCGGCCGGTTCGGTCGTCCTGCACGTCTCGCTGCGCGACATCGCCCCCGAGACCCTGCTGCACACGCACAACATCGTCGACGACGCCGATCACGTCTGCCGTGAGCTCACCTCGCTGCACCTGGCCGAACGCATGAGCGGCCACCGCCGCTTCATCGACGCCTCGATCGGTCAGCTCATCGCCGGGACCCGCGCCTTCACGCCGGACCCGGACAAGGTGACCGTCTTCTCCCCGTTCGGCCTCGGCGTCCTCGACCTCGCCCTCGCCGTCGAGGTGCACACCGCGGCCCGTGAGCTCGGCCTCGGCGTCGACATCACCGACTTCCTCGCCTGAGCGCGCCCGCAGCCACCGCGGGCGCGACCACGGCGCCCCGGGCGCCGGACACCACCCACCACCCCTTTTCCGAAGGAGAACCACCATGTCCAGCGAGCAGACCTCCTACCGCGTCGTCCTCAACGACGAGGAGCAGTACTCGATCTGGTGGACGGACCGCGCCCTGCCCGCCGGCTGGCAGGCCGAGGGCACCGAGGGAACCCGCGAGGAGTGCCTCGCGCGGATCGCCCAGGTGTGGACCGACATGCGTCCGCTGAGCCTGCGCGAACGCCTCGCCGCCTGATCACCGTCCCGCGAGGGCCCCGCTCAGGGCCCGTTCCCTCCATCCCATGCCTAGTTCACACCTGGCGCCAGGTCATTTAAGGAGTACCTGTTGAACGCCGCACAGTTGCCGAGGACGTCCCTGAGCGGAACCGTGTCCACCGCGCAGCCGGAGTCGCTGCCCGCGCTCTTCGCCGCGCAGGCCGCCCGCACCCCTGACGCGATCGCCGTCGTCGAAGGAGGTGGCCACACGGTCGACTACCGCACGCTGGACGCCGCCGCCGAGCAGGTCGCGCGCTTCCTGCGGGCGGCGGGCGCCGGCCCCGGGACACTGGTCGGCGTATGCCTGGACCGGGGCAGCGATCTCGTCGCCACCCTCCTGGGCGTGGGACGGGCCGGGGCCGCCTATCTGCCTCTGGACCCCTCCCACCCCCAGGACCGGCTGACCGCGCTGCTCACCGGCGGCGGTGCCGCCCTCGTCGTCGCCGAGCCGCGGCTCGCCGCTCGCATCGCCCCGCCGGGGGTACGCGCCCTCACCCCCGCCGACATCGACGCCACCGGCCTGTCCGACGCGCCGTTCGCGGCGCCCGACCCCGCAGCCGTCGCCTGCACGATCTTCACCTCCGGCTCGACCGGACAGCCCAAGGGCGTCCAGGTCACCCATGCCGGTCTCGCGGGCCGGATCGCCTGGTCCGTGCGCAAGCACGGACTGGACGCCGATGACCGCTGGCTGTTCAAGACATCCCCCGGCTTCGACGCGGCGGGCCTGGAGGTCCACGCGCCGCTGGTCAGCGGCGGCCGGGTGGTCTGCGCCCCCGAAGGCGCCGAGCGCGATCCGCGCGCCCTGCTGGGCGCTGTGGCCGACGCCGGAGTCACCGTCCTCCAGGCCGTGCCGTCCGTCCTGCGGCTGCTCGCCGAGGAGTCCGGCTGGGCCGGCTGCGACCGGCTGCGGCTGCTGTTCAGCGCCGGCGAGCCGCTCCACGCCGAGCTGGTCTCGCGGCTGCGGCAGGTGGCCCCCGGCCCGGTCGAGGTGTGGAACACCTACGGGCCCACCGAGTGCTCCATCGACATCACCGCCCACCCCGCCGACCCCGCCCAGGAGTCCGGCCCCGTCCCGATCGGCCGCCCCCTCAAGGGCATGCGTGTCCTGGTCATGGGCGCCGACGGCACTCCCGCCCCCAAGGGCGTCGCCGGTGAGCTGTACGCGGGCGGCACGGGCCTGGCCCAGGGGTACGCGGGCCGCCCCGACCTGACCGCCGAGCGCTTCGTGCCCGACGCGTACGGGCCGCCCGGCAGCCGGCTCTACCGCACCGGTGACCTCGTGCGCTGGAACACCGACGGCGTCCTGGAGTACCTGGGACGCCTCGACGACCAGCTGAAGGTCAACGGCGTACGTATCGAGCCCGGTGAGGTCGAGGCCGCGCTCACCGCCCACCCCGAGGTGACCGGCGCCGTCGTCGTCGCCTTCACCGCCGCGGACGGGGGCCGACGGATCGGAGCGGCCGTCACCGCGCGGACCCGGACCGGCTCCGCCGACCTCCGCCGTCACCTGCGCACCCGGCTGCCCGACAGCCACGTACCGTCGCTCTTCCTGCCGCTGGACGCGCTGCCCCTCACCGCGAACGGCAAGGCCGACCGCAAGGCCGTCACCGCCCTCCTGGACGAGACGACGGCCCTCGGACAGGACGCGTACGTCGCCCCGCGCACCCCTGCCGAGCAGCAGGTCGCCGATGTCTGGGCGGCCCTGCTCGGGTGCGAGAGGGTCGGCGCGACCGACGACTTCTTCGCGCTGGGCGGCACCTCCCTCCAGCTGACCCGGCTGGCCGCCCGGCTGCGCGCGGCGGGCGTCACGATCTCCATGCGCGGCCTGTTCAGCTCCACCACCGTGGAGGCGCAGGCCCGCCTGATCGACGCGCCGGCCGCCGACACCGACGCCATGACCGCCGTCCCGCGCACCGGTGAACTCCCCCTCTCCTCCGGCCAGCGCCGGCTGTGGGTCCTGGACCGGATGAACCCGGGCAGCCGTGAGTGGGTCGCCCCGCTGATCGTGCGCCTGCCGGGCGGGACCCCGGTCGCCGCCGTCCAGGCGGCCCTGGACGAGCTGTCCGCCCGCCACGAGATCCTGCGCACCCGCTACGAGGAGAGGGACGGCGAGCCCCGGCAGGTGATCGGCGCCCCCGTCCCGGTGGAGCTGCGGGTGGCCGACACCGGCCGCGAGGAGCTGGCCGGCCGCTTCGAGGAGCAGTTCGCGCGCGGCTTCGACCTGGCGGCCGGGCCGCTGTGGCGGGCGCTGCTGGCCCGTGTCCCCGGTGAGGACCACGTCCTGCTCGTCACCCTGCACCACATCGCCTGCGACGGCTGGTCCACCGTCGTCCTGGAGCGCGAGCTGCGCGAGCTGTGCGCGGCCTCCGTCGAGCGCCGCGCGCCCCGGCTGGCCGCGCCCGGCCTCCAGTACGCCGACTACGCCGCCTGGCAGAGCAAGCGGCTCACCGACGCGTTCCTGGCCGGGGAGCTGGCGCACTGGCGCGCCGCACTCGACGGCGTCGAGCCCGTGGAGCTGCCGGCGGACAGGCCCCGGCCCGCCGAGCGGGACTCGCGCGGCGCGGTCGTGCCGATCCGCGTGGAGCCGGAGCTGTTCGCCCGGGTGGAGGAGCTGGGCCGCGCCCACGCCGCGACCCCGTTCATGACCCTGCTGACGGTCTTCGCCACCGTGGTGGCCCGCTACAGCGGCCGGTGGGACATCCCGGTCGGCACACCGGTGGCGGGACGCGGCCGGCCGGAGGTGGCCGGCACCGTGGGGTTCTTCCTCAACTCCCTCGTGGTGCGCTGCGCACTGGAGGGCGACCCGACCTTCGAGGAGGCGCTGGGCCGGGTGCGGGCCGCGTCCATGGCGGCCTTCTCCCACCAGGACCTGCCCTTCGACCGGCTCGTGGAGGAGCTGGCGCCGGAGCGTGACCTGTCGCGCACCCCGCTCTACCAGGTCGCCTTCGACATGCACAGCGAAGGCGTCACCAGCGTCGCCACCGGCACCGCCGACCTCGCGGCCTTCGCCGAGGCGTGGACGGTCGCCAAGACGGACCTGTCGGTCTTCGTGGGGCGCTCCGCCGACGGCGCCCTGGAGGGGGTCCTGGAGTACGCGACCGCCCTCTTCGACGAGGCCACGGTCCTCCGCTTCAAGGACCACTTCGTCCGGGTCATGGAGGAGGTCACGGCCCGGCCCGGGGTGCGGCTGTCGGAGGTGGCGCTGCTGCGCCCCGAGGAGCGCACCCTCGTGCTGGACGTGTGGAACGCGACCGGGGCCCATCTCGGTGACACGAGCGTCGTCCGGCGCTTTGAGGAGCAGGCCCGGGCCACGCCCGAGGCGCCCGCGGTGTCCTTCGGCGACGCGTCGGTGACGTACAAGCAACTCGACCTGCGGGCCGACCAGCTCGCGCACCACCTGCGGGCGCTGGGGGTGCGCCCGCACACCCCGGTCGGCGTCCTGCTGGACCGGGGGCCCAATCTCCTCGCGGCGTTCCTCGGGGTGTGGAAGGCCGGCGCGTCCTACGTGCCGATCGACCCGTCCTATCCCGCCGAGCGGATCACCTCGATGCTGGAGACGGCCGGCGCCGCCTTCGCGGTGACACAGGAGACGTACGCGGAACGCTTCAGCGGCTTCACGACCGTGCTCGTCGACCGGGACCGGGCCGCGATCGACGCCCGTCCCAGGACGGCGCCGGAGCGGGCCGAGGACCCGCAGGCGCTCGCCTACACCATCTTCACCTCGGGCTCGACCGGCCGCCCCAAGGGCGTCGAGGTCACCCACCAAGGGCTGGCCAACCATGTCGCCTGGGCAGCACGGGACCTGGCGTCCCAGGGGCAGGGCGGCGCACCGCTGTTCTCCTCGGTCGCCTTCGACCTCGTCGTCCCCAACCTCTGGGCCCCCCTCGTCACCGGCCAGAAGGTCCACACCGTCGCCCAGGACACCGACATGGCCGACCTCGGAAAGGAACTCGCCGGGTCGCGGCCCTACAGCTTCATCAAACTGACCCCCGGCCATCTCGACCTGCTGGCCGAGCAGCTGACCGCCGAACAGGCCGCCGCACTCGCCCCGGTGCTCGTCGTCGCCGGCGAGGCCTTCACCCGCACCACCCTGGAACGCTGGCGAGCCCTCGCCCCCAACACCCGGATCATCAACGAGTACGGACCCACCGAAGCGTCCGTGGGCACCTGCGTCTACCCGGTCCCGGCCGACGAGGCGGCCGAGGTGCTGCCCATCGGCACCCCTCTGCCCAACATGACGATGTACGTCCTCGACGCGGCACTCGAGCCCACCCCGGTCGGTGTCCCGGGCGAGCTGTACGTCGGTGGCACCGGGGTCGCCCGCGGCTACGCCGGCCGACCCGACCTGACCGCCGACCGCTTCGTACCCGACCCCTACGGGACACCCGGCGACCGCCTCTACCGCACCGGCGACCTCGCCCGCACCCGCCCCGACGGCACCGTCGAATTCCTCGGCCGCCTCGACGACCAGGTCAAGATCCGCGGCTACCGCATCGAACCCGGCGAAATCCAGAGCACCCTCACCGACCACCCCGCCGTCCGCGACGCGGTCGTCGTGGCCCGCCCCACCGCCACCGGCGAGACCCACCTCGTCGCGTACTACGTGGCGCACCAGGAACTCGACCCGGCCGACCTCGGGAAGCACGCCGCCACCCGGCTGCCCGACTACATGCTCCCCGCCGCCTACATCCCCCTCGACACCATCCCCCTCAACGCCAACGGCAAGACCGACAAACGCGCCCTCCCCGACCCCGACGACACCGCGGACGCCGCGGCGGGCATCGCGCCCCGCACCGTCACCGAGGAGCGGATCGCCGACATCTGGAGCGAACTCCTCGGCACCCGGGTGGGCGTGGAGGACAGCTTCTTCCAGAGCGGCGGGAACTCGATCCTCGCCATCCGCCTCATCTCGCGGATCCAGGAGGAGTTCGACATCGACTTCAAGGTGCGCACCGTCTTCGAGGGCCCGACCGTGGCCCGGCTCGCCGCCGCCGTGGAGGCCGCGGTCACCGCCGAGATCGACGCGGAGCTGGCCGCGTACTCCCCAGCCGCACACCCGCACGCAACCCCGACGAACGGCCAGGCACTGGCGAAGGAGTCCACGGTATGAGCACGGACGCGATCATCCCCGCCGGCCTCGGCACCGACGAGCCTGGAGCGGGCCCGGAGGTCCAGGCCGCCGAGCGGGCCCGCCAGGAGCTGATCCGGCGGCGCCTGGCCGGCCGGGGCCCCGGCCGCAGACCGGCGATACCGCGGGCCGACCGGACGGCCCCCCTGCGGCTCTCCTACGGCCAGGAGCAGATGTGGTTCCTCAGCCGCCTCGACCCGGACAGCACCCAGTACCTCGTCCCGTTCGTCGTCACCCTGACCGGGCCCCTGGACGCCGGCCTGCTCGGCACCGCCTGGCAGCGCCTCACCGACCGCCACGAGATCCTGCGCACCCGCTACACCCTGGCCGGGGGCAGCCCGGTCCAGGTCGTCTCCGACGCCGAGCGGGTCACCCTGCCCGTCGTCGACCTGACCGGCACCGCCCCCGGTGCGCGGACGGCCGCCGTCCAGGAGGTCATCGACCGCGAGCTGTTCCTCCCCTTCGACCTGGAGCGCGACCTGCCCGTCCGGGGCCGGCTGCTGCGCCTCGCCGACGACGAACACGTCCTGGCCCTGGTCTTCCACCACATCGCCTGCGACGCCTGGTCCACCGAGGTCGTGGCCCGCGAACTGAGCGCCCTCTACACGGCCCTCGCCGAGGGTACGGAGGCGGCCCTTCCACCGGTCCCCGTGCAGTACGCCGACTTCGCCGCCTGGCAGCGCGCCGAGATGTCCGGTGCGACGCTGGAGCGCCACCTCGACTACTGGAAGAGCCAGCTCGTCGGGCTCACCCCCGTCGAGCTGCCCACCGACCGCCCCCGCAAGGCCGTCCGTGACGCGTCCGGCGCCACCGTGGCCTTCTCCCTGCCCGGCGAACTCGCCACCCGGCTGCGGGCGTTCGCCGAGGACCAGGACGCCACGCTCTTCATGGTGGTCCTGGCCGCCTACCACGGCCTGCTCGCCCGGTACACGGGCACCGCCGACATCGCCGTCGGCACCGTCGTCTCCGGGCGCGGCCGCCCCGAGCTCCAGGGCATGGTCGGCTACGGCATCAACAGCCTGGTCCTGCGCGGCCACTGGGAGGACGAGCCGACCTTCCGCGAACTGGTGGCCCGCACCAAGGACACCGTGCTGGGCGCCTTCGACCACCAGGGCGTGCCCTTCGCCCAGCTCATCGACGCCGTCCAGCCCGAACGCGACCTCGCCCGCAACCCGCTGTTCGACGTGGCGCTGACCATGCACGGCGAGCGCACCGGCGCCTTCGCCCTGCCCGGCATCGCCGCCGAACCCTTCCAGGGCGAGGGCGACGCCGCCAAGTACGACCTCGACCTCCAGTTCCGCGAGGGCGCCGACGGGTCCCTGCACGGGCACCTGGAGTACGCCGTCGAACTCTTCGACCGCACCACCGCCGAGCGGCTCACCGGCCACCTGGTGCGGCTGCTGGAGGCGGCCGTCACCACCCCGGACCGCGAGGTCGGCGCCCTCGGCCTGCTCGGCGCGGACGAGCACGCCCTGCTCACCGCGGGCGCCGCCGTCACCGGCGAGGTCACCGGCACCGTGCACGGCGCCTTCGAGGCGCAGGTCCGGCGGACCCCGGACGCCGTCGCCGTCACCTTCGAGGCCGAGGAGCTGACGTACGCGCAGCTCAACGAACGGGCCAACCGCATCGCCCACCGGCTGCGGGCGGCCGGCGTCGGCCCGGAGACCCTCGTGGGCGTCTGCCTGGAGCGCTCGGCCGACCTGGTCCCCGCGCTGCTCGGCGTCCTCAAGGCGGGCGGCGCCTATCTGCCGCTCGACCCGGCGGCGCCGGCCGACCGGCTCGGCTTCATGATCGCCGATGCCGCCGTCCCGGTCGTCGTCACGCAGAGCGCGCACGCGGGGCTCCTGGCCCCGCTGCACTCCGGCACGACCCTGGTCCTGGACGCGGACGGGACGCGGGAGACGGCCCCGGCCCACGACCCGGAGCCCGTCGCGGGCGCCGACCACCTCGTCTACGTCATCTACACCTCGGGCTCCACCGGCCGCCCCAAGGGCGTCTGCCTCACGCACGCCAACGTGCTGCGCCTGTTCGACGTCACCGGCCGGCGCACCGGCTTCCACGCCGACGACGTGTGGACGCTGTTCCACTCCTACGCCTTCGACTTCTCCGTCTGGGAGATGTTCGGCGCGCTGCTGCACGGCGGGCGCCTGGTCGTCGTGCCGAAGGAGGTGACCCGCGACCCGTCCGCCTTCCTCGACCTGCTCGTCGACCAGCGGGTCAGCGTCCTCAACCAGACGCCGTCCGCGTTCCGCGCCCTGGTCGCCGCCGCCCGCGAGGGCGACCCGCGCGTGGACCGGCTGGCGCTGCGCACCGTGGTCTTCGGCGGGGAGAAGCTGGAGGTCGCCGACCTGCGGCCGTGGGCCGACCGGCTCGGCCTCGCCCGGCCGACGCTCGTCAACATGTACGGGATCACCGAGACCACCGTGCACGTCACCCACCACGAGCTGACGGCGACCGACCTGGGCGCGGGCGTCAGCCCCGTCGGCGTCGCCCTCGACGACCTGGCCGTCCACCTCCTCGACGGACGCGGCAACCCGGTCCCCGTCGGCGTCTTCGGCGAGATCCACGTCGCCGGGCGCGGTGTGGCGCGCGGCTACCTGGGCCGGCCCGAACTGACCGCCGAGCGCTTCGTGCCCGACCCCTTCGGGGAGCCCGGCAGCCGGCTGTACCGCAGCGGCGACGTGGCCCGCCGGCTCGCCGACGGCAGCCTGGAGTTCCTCGGCCGCAACGACGAACAGGTCAAGATCCGCGGCTTCCGCATCGAGCTGGGCGAGATCAACGCCGTGCTCGGTGCGCGGGAGAGCGTCCGTGACGCCGTGGTCCTGGCCCGTGAGGTCACCCCCGGCGACCGCCAGCTCGTGGCCTACGTGGTGCCCGCACCCGGCACGGAGTTCGACGCCGCCGCCCTGCGCACCGCGCTCGGCCGCGACCTGCCCGAGTACATGGTCCCGGCCTACTTCGTCGCCCTCGACCGGCTGCCGCTGACCGTGAACGGCAAGCTCGACGACAAGGCGCTGCCCGCGCCGCAGCCCGGCGCCGTGCGCGCCGCCGGCCAGACGTACACCGCGCCGCGCACCGGCCTGGAGCGCCGGGTGGCCGCGATCTGGGGCGAGGTTCTCCAAGTACCGTCCGTCGGCGTCCACGACAGCTTCTTCGATCTGGGCGGGCATTCGCTGCGCGCCATCAACCTCGCCGGGCACCTGCGCGAGGCCGGTCTCGACGTGTCCGTGCGCGATCTCTTCGAGCACCGCACGGTGGCCCGGCTGGCGGAGCGGCTCGTCGAACGCGCGCCGGTGGTCCGTACGGCCGGCGTCCAGCCGTTCGAGCTGGTCACGGCAGCCGACCGGGAGCGGATGCCGGCGGGGCTGGCCGACGCGTACCCGATGTCGCAGGTACAGATCGGCATGGTCGTCGAGATGCTCAGCGACGCCCGCCACCCGTACCACAACTCCACCTCGTTTCGGGTCCGGGACGACCGGCCCTTCTCGATCGAGGCGCTGCGTGCGTCGGTCCGGGCCGCTGTGGCGCGCCACGAGGTTCTGCGTACCTCCTTCGACCTCAACTCCTACGACGTGCCTATGCAGTTGGTGCACCGTGACGTCGAGCCGCCGGTCGCGGGCAACGACCTCGGTGGCTTGGACGCCGCCGGCGTCGAGAGCGCGCTGCGGGAGTTCACCGCCCGCGAGCGGGCCGCGCTCATCCCGCTGGACGCGGCCCCGCAGCTGCGGCTGACCGGGCACGCCTGCGACGACGGCAGCTGGTGGCTGACGATCACCGAGTGCCACGCCATCCTCGACGGCTGGAGCCACCACTCCCTCCTGATGGAGCTCGTCGAGGGGTACGACCGGGCGCGCGGTGGCGCCGCGATCACGCGTCCCGAGGCACCCGGCGTCCGGTTCGCGGACTTCGTCGCGGCCGAGCTGTCCTCGCTCGAGGAGGGCGCGGACCGCGCGTACTGGACGGACATCGTCGAGCGCTACGAGCCGTTCGCCTTCCCCGAGGCCTGGGCGGGCGACGGGGAGGCGGGTGACCCGCACCGCGTCAAGGTTCCCGTGCACGACCTGGAGGACCGGCTGCGGGCACTGGCCTCGGCGGCCGGGGCGTCCTTCAAGAGCGTGCTGCACGCCGCGTACCTCAGGACGATGAGCGCGGTCACCGGCCAGGAGCGGTTCTTCACCGGCCTGGTCTGCAACGCGCGCCCCGAGGCGCTGGGCGCCGACGGCGTCTACGGCATGCACCTCAACACCCTGCCGTTCGCCTTCGACGGCGTCTCGGGCACCTGGACCGACCTGGTGGCGCGGGTCTTCGGCCGCGAGGTGGAGCTGTGGCCGCACCGCGGCTATCCGATGCCCGACATCCAGCGTGCCGCGCTTGACGCCGGCCGGCTGGTCTCGGTCCGCTTCAGCTACCACGACTTCGACCAGGTCGACCGCGAACAGGTCGACTACCTGGCGAGCATCGACGACAGCCCCACCGAGTTCCCGCTCGGCGTCTCCGCCCGCTTGGGCCACCTCTTCCTCACCGGCGGACGCAAGCACCTGACCGAGCAAGCCCTGGGACACCTCGCGGGCATCCTGCGGCAGGTGCTGGAGGCCATGGCCGCCGACCCGCTCGGTGACGCCGCCGCCGCCTGCCTGCCGACGGCCGACCGGGACCGCCTGCTGGCCGAAGGCAACGGTGAGCGGGCCGATTTCGGCACCGCCACCGTACCGTCCCGGTTCGAGGAGCAGGCCCGTCGCACCCCGGGTGCGCAGGCCGTCTCGCTGGCCGGCACGTCTCTGACGTACGCGGAGCTGGACGCGCGCGCCAACCGGATCGCGCACCACCTGCGGGCGCTGGGGGTGCGTCCGCGCACCCCGGTCGGCGTCCTGCTGGACCGGGGGCCCAATCTCCTCGCGGCGTTCCTCGGGGTGTGGAAGGCCGGCGCGTCCTACGTGCCGATCGACCCGTCCTATCCCGCCGAGCGGATCGCCTCGATGCTGGAGACGGCCGGCGCCGCCTTCGCGGTGACACAGGAGACGTACGCGGAACGCTTCAGCGGCTTCACGACGGTACGGGTGGACGATGCAGCGATCGACGCGCAGCCGGCCACCGCCCCCGAGCGGGCCGAGGACCCGCAGGCGCTCGCCTACACCATCTTCACCTCGGGCTCGACCGGCCGCCCCAAGGGCGTCGAGGTCACCCACCAAGGGCTGGCCAACCATGTCGCCTGGGCAGCACGGGACCTGGCGTCCCAGGGGCAGGGCGGCGCACCGCTGTTCTCCTCGGTCGCCTTCGACCTCGTCGTCCCCAACCTCTGGGCCCCCCTCGTCACCGGCCAGAAGGTCCACACCGTCGCCCAGGACACCGACATGGCCGACCTCTGCCGTGAGGTCGCGGCGGCGGGACCGTACAGCTTCATCAAACTGACCCCCGGCCATCTCGACCTGCTGGCCGAGCAGCTGACCGCCGAACAAGCCGCCGCACTCGCCCCGGTGCTCGTCGTCGCCGGCGAGGCCTTCACCCGCACCACCCTGGAACGCTGGCGAGCCCTCGCCCCCAACACCCGGATCATCAACGAGTACGGACCCACCGAGGCATCCGTGGGCACCTGCGTCTACCCGGTCCCGGCCGACGAGGCGGCCGAGGTGCTGCCCATCGGGCGCGCCCTGCCGAACATGACGATGTACGTCCTCGACGCGGCACTCGAGCCCACCCCGGTCGGCGTCCCGGGCGAGCTGTACGTCGGTGGCACCGGGGTCGCCCGCGGCTACGCCGGCCGACCCGACCTGACCGCCGACCGCTTCGTACCCGACCCCTACGGGACACCCGGCGACCGCCTCTACCGCACCGGCGACCTCGCCCGCACCCGCCCCGACGGCACCGTCGAATTCCTCGGCCGCCTCGACGACCAGGTCAAGATCCGCGGCTACCGCATCGAACCCGGCGAAATCCAGAGCATCCTCACCGACCACCCCGCCGTCCGCGACGCGGTCGTCGTGGCCCGCCCCACCGCCACCGGCGAGACCCACCTCGTCGCGTACTACGTGAGCACCGAAGAGAACTCCGTCGATGCGGCCGACCTCGGGAAGCACGCCGCCACCCGGCTGCCCGACTACATGCTCCCCGCCGCCTACATCCCCCTCGACACCATCCCCCTCAACGCCAACGGCAAGACCGACAAGCGCGCCCTCCCCGACCCCGACGACACCGCGGACGGCACCGGCACCCCCTACGTCGCCCCGCGCACCGGAACCGAGGCGCGCGTCGCGGACATCTGGGCGCAGGTCCTCCAGCTGGAGCGGGTCGGCGTCGAGGACGGGTTCTTCGACCTCGGCGGCCACTCCATCCGCGCCGTCTCCCTGGTCGGCGCCCTGCGCGCCGCCGGGTTCGACGTCGGGGTGCGCGAGGTCTTCGAACACCGCACGGTCGCCGAGCTGAGCGAGTTCCTGACCGGGCGCCCCGCGCCGGCCGAGACGGCACCGCCCGTCGAGCCGTTCGCACTCCTCGGTCCGGACGACCGGGCGAGGCTCCCCGAGGGAACCGTCGACGCCTACCCGATGTCGCAGGTTCAGCTCGGCATGATCGTGGAGATGCTCGCCGACGAGGAGAAGCGCGCCTACCTCAACGTGGCGTCCTTCCGCATCACCGACGGCGTCCCCTTCGAGGTCGCCGCGTTCCGCCAGGCCCTCAACATCGTCACCCGGCGCCACGAGATGCTGCGCACCTCCTTCGACCTCGACGGCTACAGCACGCCCCTCCAGATCGTCGCCCCCACCGCCCACGTGCCGCTGGTGGTCGAGGACCTGAGGCTCGCGGGCGACCGGGAGGAGCGGACGCGCGCCATCCTCACCGAGGAGCGCACGGTCCTCTTCGACCTGGCGAAGGCACCGCTGCTGCGGATGACCGCACAGCTGGAGGACGACCACGCCTGGCGGCTCGTCGTCACCGTCTGCCACGCCATCACCGAGGGCTGGAGCCACCGGGCCATGCTCATGGAGCTCCTGGAGACCTACCGCGTCCTGCGGGACGGCGGCGAGCCGGCACCGTACACCGCCCCGCCGGTGCGCTACGCGGACTTCATCGCCGCCGAACTGGCCTCCTTGGACTCCGAGGACGACCGCGCCTACTGGAAGGACGTGGTGAGCGGCCACGCCCCGTTCGCGCTGCCCGCTCCGTGGGCCGGGGACCCCCTGGCCCCGCGCGAGAAGTACCGGGTGGCGGTCGAGCTCTTCGACCTTCAGCCGAGGCTGCGCGCGCTCGCCACGCAAGCCCAGGTGTCGCTGAAGAGCGTCCTGCTCGCCGCTCACCTGAAGGTCCTCTCCCTGCTCACCGAGGAACCCGCCTTCCACAGCGGTCTGGTGTGCAGCGCGCGCCCCGAGTCGCCGGGCGCCGAGCGGGTGTACGGCATGTACCTCAACACGCTGCCGTTCGCCTTCGCCGGAGCCCGGGGCACCTGGACCGATCTCGTACGGGAGGTGTTCGCCGCCGAAGGGCGCGTCTGGGACCGCCGACGCTTCCCGATGCCGGTCATCCAGCGCGACGCCGGGACCGGCCGGCTCCTCGACGTCCGCTTCAGCTACCAGGACTTCGACCACGTCGACACCGAACTGGTCGACCCCGAGGCCAGCAGCGGCGAAGGCGGCACCGAGTTCGCCCTCGCGGTCTCCGCTGTCTCCGGGCACCTGCTGCTGACCACCCACACCCACGCCCTGGCCCGGGAGCACGCCGACCGGCTGACCGGCCTGTACCGGCAGGTCCTCGAGGCGATGGCCACCGACCCGGACGGCAGCGCGGAGTACGCCCCGCTGCCGGCGGGCGAGGCGGAGTGGCTGGGGGCGCTCAACGAGACCGCCGAGGACTACCCGGCGCTCTCCGTCCTGGAGCGCTTCGAGCGGCAGGCCCGGGCCACCCCCGGGGCGGTCGCCGTCACCTTCCGGGGCGAGGAGGTCACCTACCGGGAGCTGGACGAGGCGGCCAACGCGATCGGCCACCGCCTGCTCGCCGAGAACGCCGGCCAGGAGTCCGCCGTCGCCGTGCTCCTCGACCGCTCCCCCCGGCTCATCGCGACGCTGCTCGGGGTGTGGAAGGCGGGCGCGGCGTACGTGCCGGTCGATCCGTCCTACCCGGCCGAGCGCATCGCCTCGATGCTGGAGACGGCCGGCGCGGCGCACGCGGTCACCCAACCCGAGTACGCGGCGCGCTTCGGCGGCCTCACCCCGCTCCTGGTCGGCGAGGCCCTCGCCACGCGGGAGCAGGCGCCCGCCCGGACCGACGACCCCGGCCGGCTCGCGTACGTCATCTTCACCTCTGGCTCGACGGGCCGGCCCAAGGGCGTCCAGATCCCGCACCGGGGCCTGGCCAACCACGTGGCCTGGGCGGCGGTGGAGCTGGCCGCGCGCGGCACCGGCGGCGCACCGCTGTTCTCGTCCGTCGCCTTCGACCTGGTCGTGCCCAACCTGTGGGGTCCGCTGGTCACCGGGCAGGCCGTGCACGTCGTACCGCAGGACACCGCGCCGGGCGACCTCGCGGAAGCGCTCATGGACCGGGCCCCGTACAGCTTCGTGAAGCTGACCCCGGGCCACCTCGACATTCTCTCCGAGCAGCTCGCGACCGACGAGGTGGACCGGCTCGCCCAGGTCTTCGTCGTCGCGGGCGAGGCGCTGCCCGCCACCACCGGCAACCAGGCCCTCGAACTCCTGGGTGCGGGACGCATGATCAATGAGTACGGGCCCACCGAGGCGTCCGTCGGCTCGACCGTCCACCCGGTGACCGAGCCGGTCACCCTCGATGTGGTGCCGATCGGCACGCCCCTGCCGAACATGACCACCCACGTCCTGGACGGGGCCATGCGCCGGGTGCCCGTGGGCGTGGTCGGCGAGCTGTACGTCGGCGGCACCGGGGTGGCACGCGGCTACGCGGGCCGTCCCGACCTGACCGCGGAGCGCTTCGTGCCCGACCCGTACGGGCCCGCCGGCGGGCGGCTGTACCGCACGGGCGACCGGGTGCGGATGCTCGCCGGCGGCGCGGTCGAGTTCCTCGGCCGCCTGGACGACCAGGTCAAGATCCGCGGCTACCGCGTCGAGCTCGGCGAGGTGCAGGCCGTCGTGGCCGCCCACCCCGCCGTGCGGGACGCCGTGGTCACGGTCCACGAACCCACCCCCGGCGACAAGCGCCTCGTCGCCTACTGCGTGCCGCACGAAGGACAGCGGCTCCCTGACGCCTCGGCCCTCGCCGAGGAATGCGGCCTGCGGCTCCCCGAGTACATGGTCCCCTCGGCGTTCGTCGCCCTTCAGACCATGCCGCTCAACGCCAACGGCAAGGTCGACCGGCGGGCGCTGCCCGCCCCCGACCGCTCCGCCCTGCGCGGCGACGACCACCCCTACGTCGCCCCGCGCACCCCCACCGAACAGCTCCTCGCCACGATCTGGCAGGACGTGCTCGGCGTCGGAACCGTCGGCATCCACGACCGGTTCCTCGACCTCGGCGGCCACTCCATCCTGATGATCCAGGTACTGGCCGCCGCCCGGCGAGCGGGCCTCACCGTCTCCGTCTGGCGCATGTACCAGCACGGGACCCTCGCCGACCTGGCCGCGGCCATCGACGAGGACGCACACGAGGCGGAGGCGGAGGCGGCCCCCGTGGCCCCCGCTCCCCCCGCCCGCGTGGAGGTCTCCGCCGACCTGCTGGCCTCGCTGCTCGACCGGGCCAGCGGCGGAGACAGCGCCAAGCTGGCCGAGGGGCCGCTCGCGGAGGTGGCCGCCCTGATCGGGCGGCCGGCCGCGCCGGCGTTCCCCCTCGACGAGCTGACGGCTCTCATGGCCGAGCACCAGGTGCCCGGTGTGAGCGTCGCCGTTCTCGGCGCCGACGGCTCGACCGAGCTGCACGGCGTCGGCCACCTGCGGGCAGGGGGCGGCGCACCGGTGACCCCGCGGACGCTGTTCCAGGTCGGCTCGATCAGTAAGCACGTCACGGCGTTCGCCACCCTGCGACTCGTGGCCCAGGGGCTCATCGGCCTCGACGACCCGATCGACCGACACCTCACCTCGTGGCAACTCGCCGACCTGCCCGAGGCGCCCGGACCGGTCACGGTCCGCCAGCTCCTCGGGCACACGGCGGGCTTCGCACGCCACCGCAGCGTCGGGTTCCGGCCCGGCGATCGGGTGCCCACGCTGCGGGAACTGCTCGACGGAACCGGGCCGGTGTCCACGCCCCGGGTCAGCCGGCAGCTCATACCCGGTGAGGTATTCCGCAAGAGCAGCACGCACTACTGGGTGCTGCAGCAGCTCCTGGAGGACGCCACCGGCGAATCCTTCCAGGAGCTGATGGACCGGCTCGTGCTGAGGCCCATGGACCTCACGGGCAGCAGCTTCGACCAGTCCTTCCCGCGCACCGCCGGACGCCCGGTGGCGCTCGGCCACCACGTGAAGGGCAAGCACCTGGACGGCGGCTGGCGCGAACGCGCCCACCTCGCCGCCGCCGGGCTGTGGACGACCGCCGAGGACCTCGGCAAGGTCGCCCGCCACTTCCGGGCCGCGCTCCTCGGCCTGGACGGCGCCCTGATCCCCCGGGACATCGCCGCCGAGCTGCTCCACACCCATCCGGGCAGCTTCTACGGACTCGGCACGATCGTCGACGACACCGGTGACGACGCCGAGTTCGGGCACGGCGGCGAACCGGCCGGGTATTGGAACCTCTCGCTCACCCATCTCAAGAGCGGTGTGGGGCTGGTCGCCCTCACCAACTCCGACAGCGGAAAGGACATCGTCAAGTTCCTCACGGCGTCCCTCAGCAAGCGTGAGCACGCCTTCGGCCAAGGCGAGTTGATGGCCGACTGGGCGGCGGCCGGCACCGGCGCCCACGCCCCGGCCGACCACCCTCTGCTCACCCCCGTGGTGACGGAGGAAGACCGGGCCTGATCCGAGGCCGGGCCGCCCCGACCGGGCGGCCCGGCTCCCCCGGCCGACTTCCACCCCCTCCAGGAGGACCCCGTGACCCACCCGCCCGCCCGCCACCTCATCTCCATCGACGACCTCTCCGACTCCGACCTGCGCCAAATCGTCCACGACGGCGTGACCTTCGCCCAGGCCGGCCCCGGCGCCCGGCGCCCGCTGGCCGGTCAGGTGGTGGGCGTCTACTTCAAGCGGACCTCCACCCGGACCCGTACCGCCTTCTCCAGCGGCGCACTGCGCCTGGGCGGTCACCTGATCACGTACGGAGCCGGGGACCTCCAGCTCAACACCGGTGAGACCAGCGAGGACACCGGCGCGGTGCTCTCCCGGATGCTCGACGTGCTGGTCGCCCGCACCGCCGACGACCCGGCCGAGATGCGGGCCTGGGCGAACCAGCGACGGATGTCCGTCATCAACGCCATGAGCGCCGACGAACACCCCACTCAGGCACTCACCGACCTCACCACCCTCCAGGCGCACTTCGGCCGCCTGGACGGCCTGCGCGTCCTGTACGTCGGTGAGGGCAACAACTCCGCCTCCGCGCTCGCCCTGGCCCTCACCCGTTTCGAGGGTGCCCACCTCGACCTGCGCACCCCGCCCGGCTACGGCCTCGACCCCGCCTTCCTCGACCGCGCCCGGCGCACCGCGGCCCGCTGCGGATCGACCGTCACCGAACGCCATGACATGGCCGGCCTGCCGGAGGACGTCGACGCCGTCTACACCACCCGCTGGCAGACCACCGGCACCACCAAGGCCGACCCCGACTGGCGGCGCGTCTTCGCCCCCTTCCAGGTCACCGCCGATCTCTGGCAGGCCAGCCCCAAGGCCGTCTTCCTGCACGACCTGCCGGCGCACCGCGGTGACGAGGTCACCGGCGAGGTCCTGGACGGGCCGCACAGCCTCGCCTTCCAGCAGGCCGAGAACAAGATGCACAGCGCCATGGCGGTCCTTGCCTGGGCCCGCGGCGGGCGGGCCGGCTCCGAGGCGGCGACCACCGCATGAGCGTCCTCGACGAAGCGCCGGCCGCCGCGCCCCCGCCGCTGCGCCGCAACCGCGACTTCCTGCTGCTGTGGAGCGGGGCCGGGTTCACCCTGCTCGGCTCCCGCGCCTCCATGGTCGCCTACCCGCTGCTGCTGATCTGGTCCACCGGATCGGCGGCGGCGGGGGCGGTGGCCGCGGCTGCGGCGCAACTGCCACATTTGCTGGTGCAGTTGCCCGCGGGTGTCCTGGTCGACCGCTGCGACCGGCGACGGCTGATGGTGCTGTGCAGCGTGGGCTGCGCGCTCAGCACCCTCAGCGTCGTGGCCGCCGTGGCGAGCGGCCGGGTGTGGCTCGCGCACCTGGCGGCGGCCGCGTTCGTCGAGGGCTCCCTGATGGTCTGCTACCGGCTCGCGGAGCGGGCGAGCGTGCGCCATGTCGTTCCGGCCGCGCAGCTCACCGCCGCGCTCTCCGGCAGCGAGGCGCGCGGCCGCGCCGCCGGACTGCTCGGCCAGCCCCTGGGCAGCATGGCGTTCGCGCTCGCCCGCTGGTCGCCGTTCCTGCTGGCCGGCGTCGCCCACCTGCTCTCGCTCGCCGCGGTGCTGCTCATCCGCTCCCCGTTCCAGGACCCCGCCGAGGACCGGCCGCCCCGCGGGCGGCTGGGCCCGCAGATCGCCCAGGGGCTGCGCTGGCTGTGGCGCAACACCTTCCTGCGCCTGGTCATGCTGCTGGTCTCCGGCAGCAACGTGCTCTTCCAGGCCCTCGCCCTGCTCCCCGCCTTCGTCCTGTACGAGGACGGGCTGTCACCCGGCACGGTCGGCGTCATCGCCGCCATCAGCGGGGCCGGCGGCGCGCTCGGCGCACTGGCCGGCGGCCGGGCGATGAAGCTCCTGGGCCTGCCGTCCCTGGTCCGCTGGGCGCTGCTCGCCTGGGCGGTCCTGGTCCCCGCGCTCGCGCTGACCCGCTCGCCCTGGCTGCTCGGCGCGCTGTTCGCCGTGATGAGCATGGTCGGCGGCGCCGTGAACGTCGCGGGCGGCGTCCACCAGGTGCTCACCACTCCCGACCGGCTCCAGGGCCGCGTCAACAGCGCCCTCCAACTGGTGGGTTCGGGCGCGAACGCGCTCGGCGCGCTTCTCGGCGGGCTGCTCCTGGACGCGACCGGCGCGGCCGGTACCGCCGCCGTCCTCGGTGCCGCGATGGCAGCGCTCGCGCTCACCGCACTTGTCATCGACCTTCCACGACACCACCGGAACACTCCCCAAGGAGATCAGGAATGAACACAACGCCCAGCTGGTCCCCGCTCGTCATCACCCCGCAGGACGCGGGTGTCGAGGCGTCGGCGGCCGGACTCCTCCGCGTGGTCGGCGACACCGCCGCCATCAGCGACCAGCTCGTCAAGGAGAAGGCACTCATCTTCCGCGGTTTCGGCGTCGCCGAGCAGACGCTCGACCCCGTCATGGACGAACTGCTGCCCAACCGCCTCGCCTACGTGCACGGCAACTCGCCCCGCACCAAGGTCGGCAAGAACGTCTACACCTCCACGGAGTACCCGCAGGAGTTCACCATCTCGATGCACAACGAGATGTCCTACGCCGCGGCCTGGCCGGCCCGGCTGCTGTTCTTCTGCCAGAAGGCCGCCGCGACCGGCGGCGCGACGCCCGTCACCGACTCCGCGCTGTGGCTGGCCTCGCTCGACGACGAGGTGCGCGAGGCGTTCGGCGGCGGGGTCCGCTACCAGCAGAACCTCCACGACGGGCTCGGCCTCGGCAAGAGCTGGCAGGACACCTTCGAGACGAGTGACCGCGGTGTGGTGGAGGAGTTCCTCACCCGGACCGAGGCCGAGTACGCGTGGCAGCGGGACGGCTCGCTGCGGGTGCGCCAGATCCGGCCCGCGACCGCCGTCCACCCGGTGACCGGTGACGAGGTCTGGTTCAACCAGTCCGACCAGTGGCACCCGGCCGGGCTCGGCGACGACACGGCCGCCGCGCTCGCGCAGATCCTGTCCGCCGACGAGCTGCCGCAGTCCGTGACGTTCGCCGACGGCTCCCCGATCCCCGACGCCTACATCCTGCAGATCCGTGACCGGGGCCTGGAGCACGCCCGCGACTGCGACTGGAACACCGGCGACCTCATGCTCATCGACAACATGCTCGTGTCGCACGGCCGCCGCCCCTTCACGGGCACCCGCCGGGTGCTCGTGGCGATGTCCGACTGAGGCGCCATGAGCGACAGCGACTCCCCGGCGGAGTACCGGGCGCTGGCGGCGGACGGCGGTGTGCACGTCTGGCAGGGCTCGACCCGTGACGCGCCGCCCGCCGCCGCCCTGCGGCTGCTCTCCGCCGCCGAACGCACCGTGATGCGGCGCAGACCGCACACCGAGGGACTGCGGTACGCGGGGGCGCACATCGCCGTGCGGCAGATCCTCTCCCGCTACCTGGGCGTCCCCGCGGCGGGCCTGCGCTTCGGCACCCGGCCCTGCCCGTGGTGCGCCGACCCCGGTCACGGCCGCCCGGTCGTCGCCGGCCCCCCGACCGACCTCGACTTCAACCTCTCGCACGCCGGTCCGCACTGGGCCCTGGCGGTCAGTACCGCGGGGCCGGTCGGCATCGACGTCGAGGACGGACGCTCCGGGAGCTCGGCGGCTGCCGCGGCCCTGGTGCTGTCCGCGTCCGAACTGACCTACGTGAACGGCCTGCCGGAGGGCGACGCGCGTGAAGCTGCCTTCCTCCGGTGCTGGACCAGGAAGGAGGCGGTGGTGAAAACGATCGGCACCGGCATCACGGCGGACCTCAAGGGCCTGGAGGTCCGTCCCGAACACGCGGGTCCGCTGACCGTGCGCAGCACCGGGCAGGGCGGCACCGGCGAATGGCTGGTGCAGGACCTGCCCGGCGCGGGCGGCCTGTTCGTCGCCCTCGCCCGGCCCGCGGGCAGCGCCGGCCCGGTGACTGTGCGGACCCTGACAAGCGCCACCGGCCCCGCCCCCGAGGCCGCCCCCGTCCCCGCACGGGACACCGCCGCCACCTCCCTGCTCGTACCCTTCCGTTCCTGAAGGAGCCCGTCACCATGACCACCACCACACCCCTGCTCGGCCCCACCGTCCGTGCGGGATATCTGCCGCAGGTGTACGAGGCACCGGCCCCTGGCATCGCGGTCGCGGAGTTCATCGAGAGCAACCGCCCCGGGATCCGTGCCGCGCTGCACTCCCGCGGGGCCGTGCTGCTGCGCGGCTTCGACGTGGCCGGCGTCGACGGCTTCAACGGTTCCGTGCACGCCCTGTCGGGCACGCCGCCGCTGACGTACGCCGAGCGCTCCTCGCCCCGTTCCACCATCAAGGGCCAGGTCTACACGTCGACCGACTACCCGGCGGACGAGGAGATCTTCCTGCACAACGAGAACTCCTACCAGGCCGTCTGGCCGAAGGCGCTGTACTTCTACTGCATCGAGCCGGCCCACACCCTGGGGGCGACCCCGCTCGCCGACATCCGCCAGGTGTTCCGCGCCATCGACCCGGACGTGCGGGAGGAGTTCACCCGACGCCGCTGGCGCGTGGTGCGTAACTTCCACGAGGACTTCGGCGTGCCGTGGCAGCAGGCGTTCAACACCGACGACCGGGCCGCCGTCACCGCGTACTGCGAGGGCAAGGGGCTGGGCGTCGAGTGGACCGCCGGCGGACTGCGGACCACCGCGATCCGCGACGCCGTGCACCGCCACCCGGTGACCGGCGAGGACGTGTGGTTCAACCACATCACGTTCTTCCACGTCAGCACGGTTGCTCCGGACGTCCGCGAGGGCCTCCAGGAGATCTTCGCCGACGAGGACCTGCCGACGAACTCCTACTACGGTGACGGCGCCCCCATCCCCGACGACGTGGTGGCCCACCTGCGCCAGTGCTACCGCGACGCCTCCACCCGCTTCGACTGGCAGCGCCACGACATCCTGGTGGTGGACAACATGCTCGCCGCCCACGCCCGTGAGCCGTTCACCGGCCCGCGCAGGATCGCGGTGGCGATGGCCGAGCCGTCGCAGCCGGCGGCCGGCTGAGCCACCGCCCGCCGGACCGCCCGAAGGGGCCGGCCACCCTGCCCGGGAGGTAGGGAGGCCGGCCCCTTCGGGCGTCCGTGTGTTCCGTCGGCCCTACGGGGAGGAGTTCAGCGGGGCCAGCGCGCGCGGGCGCCGGCAGTGCAGGACGAAGGCCGGCGGCAGGGAGTCCCACGACGTGCGGCCGGCCACCACCTCCTCGAAGGACACCCCGAGCATCCGCCGGAAGCGCCGCTCCTCCGCCCGGAACCGGGCGTGCAGCGGGCCGGGCGCGGTGAACGCTCCCGCGGGGCTCAGCACCTCGCGGACCGCGGCGAGGGAGGCCCGCCGCTTCGCGTGCGGCAGGCCCGCCCAGGACCGGCCGGCGATCACCACATCAGCCGCCGCGATCCCCCGCCCGGCGAGCACACCGGGGAGGGACGCGGCGTCGGCGGTGACCACCTCGATGTCCGGGAAGCGCAGGCTCAGGCGGGCCGCCCGCACCGGGTCGGACTCCACGGCCAGGTGCCGCCCCCGGCCGCCCAGCAGCTCCCGGACCAGGGCGGTCACCTCGCCTTCGTACGCGTCCAGTTCCACCACCACGGCGGGTCCCGACTCGGGCACCGGCGCGGTCAGGGCCATGGCGATCCGACGGGGGCCGGACGCCCCGGCGCGGGCCCAGGGCCCCCGGCGCGGGGGCCCACCGGGCAGGGTGGCTCGGTCGCTCGTCACAGCGCTGGCCTCTCGCGTTGTAAGGGAGTGGGCGCGGGGTGCCGGGGCGCGACGGAATGCGCCCGGGACCGGGCGGTCACTCGCGCATGCCCGCCAGTTCGACCGGCCGGACGCGCAGCGCGAACGACGCGGGCAGCACGGAAGCCACCGTCGCGAGCAGGGCGCTCGCGCCGATCACCGCGGCGACCGTGCCCCAGGGCACCACGACGTCGGACCACACGTCGAGCAGGCCGAGGGCGCTCCACACAGCGAGCAGGTTCACCCCGGCGATCACCGCCCCGAGCACCGCGCCGACCGCGACCACCACCAGGGCCTCGACCCCGACGAGCCGCAGCACCTGCCCCTTCGTGGCGCCCGTCAGACGCAGCGAGGCGAGGTCGCGGACCCGGTCCGAGGTCGCCATCATCAGGGTGTTGGCGAGCGCGATGCCCGTGTAGATCAGGGCGATGCCGAGGATCATCCACAGGCCGAGCCGGGTGTTCTCGCTGGAACGCGGGTAGTGGACCTCGACCCACCGGTCGCCCGTCAGGAGCTGGACGCCGGTCGCCTTCGCGGCGGCGCCGAGTGCGGCGGCCGCGGTGTCCGCGCCGTCCTGGGGCAGCGCGAGGTCGACCCGGTCGACGGGGGCACCGGCGGCGTTGCGCTCGGTGAGGTAGACGCCGTTGCTGCCGGTGCCGGTGGAGAGCACCGCCGCGATGCGCAGGTCCGCCTTGCGGCCGTCGCCCAGCCAGACGGAGACCCTGTCGCCCACCTTCGTGGTCAGCCACTCCTCGTTGACGACGATGCTGTCGTCGTCGAGGTCGGCGAGGCGGCCCGCGACGACCGGCAGGTGGGAGACGGCCGCGTGCGCCGCCGGATCGACCGCCTTGGCCTCGGACTTGACGAGGGCGACCCCCTCCTCCAGGACGGTCACCCCGGTGGACCGGATCGCGCTGACGGTCACGCCGGGGACGGCCCCGGCGCGCCGGACGAACTCCTCGGGCAGCGCGCGGCCCTCCCCGCCCGCCGTGGCGACCAGTTCCGCGGTGATCTGCTCCCGCGCCTCGTCGGCCTTGGCCTCGCTGATCGTGGCGGTGGTGCCCATCAGGGAGGCGGCGAGGGCCACCGTGATGATGACCGGGGCGGCGACGGCTGCGGTCCTGCGGACCCCGGCGGACGCGTTCTCCCGGGCCAGCATGCCGGTCGCGCCGGGCAGCCGGGCCGGCAACCAGGTCAGCAACCGGGTCAGCGGCTTGACCAGGACCGGCGCGAACAGGGCGAACCCGACGATCAGCAGCATCGGCTGGGTGATGTAGGTCTTGCGCTTCAGGACGTCGCCCGGGCTGTCCAGCAGGGCCAGGGAGAGCAGCCCGAGGCCGGTGGCGAGGACCGCGCCACCGATCAGCCAGCGGCTCACCGGCATCGCGCGGGAGTCGATCGCGGACTCGCGCAGAGCCTCCGTCGGACCGACCCGGCCGGCCCGCCACGAGGAGACGACCACCCCGCTCAGGGCGACGAACAGGCCCGTCCAGAACGCGGTGTGCAGCGGCCACGTCTGCTCGCCGATCCGGAACCAGGAGGGTGCGATCCCGGCGTCCGCCATCCAGGCGGCGAGCCGTGGCGCGCCCGCCGCGCCGAGCCAGCAGCCGGCCGCCGAGGCGAGCACGCCGATGACGAACGCCTCGGTGAACACCATCCGCCGCACCTGGGCGGGGGTGGCACCGGCGGTGCGCAGCAGTCCGAACTCCCGGCGTCGCTGGGCGACGGCGAAGGAGAACGTCGAGGCGACGACGAACACCGACACGAAGCCGGTGACGCCCGCGGCCGTGCCGAGGAGCGCGTTCACCGAGACCAGTGCCTCCTCGTCCCGGTCGGGGTCCGGGTCGGCGCGCCGGCGTTCGTCGCCGGTCAGTACGTCGAACCCGGCGCCCACGGCCGCCTCGACCCGGCCGGCCGGGGCGTGCACGGCGACGGCGTCCACGTCGGGAGAGATCCGCGCGGCCTCGGCGTCGGTGAAGAACAGCGCGTTCTCGAAACCGGCCGACGCGACCGTCCCGACGACGGTGACCTGCTCGGACCCGCGGGCGGTGGCGGCCTGCACCCGGGTGCCGGGCCGCAGCGCGTCCCCGGTGGCGACGACCTCGCCGGGCGCTGAGGGGGCGCGTCCGGCGGTCAGCGTGTAGGGGGTGAGCGCGGCGACCGACCACGGGTGGCCGACGGTGTCCTCGCCGAGTCCGGGGCCCGACACGGAGAAGGTGCGGTCCTCGACGGTCCTGCCGAGCGCCGCGAGCTTCGCGGTGACGGCGGCCGGGACGGGCGCGGGGTGGGGGATCGTCTGCGTACGTTCCCCGATGGGGGTGTCCGCCCGGACGAGGCCGGAGGTCTTCACGACGACCGGCGCCTTCACGAGCCGCTCGGGCCCGCGGTCCGGAGCGCTGAAGGTCGCCGCGAGGGCGAGCCCCGTGGTGGCGATGAGGCCGACGCCGAGGGCGAGGGCGATGAACGAGCCGATGAACGTGACCCAGCGGGTCCGCATTCCCTGCAGAGCGAGCTTCAGCACGGGAGGGCCGCCAGTCCGGTCATGTGCGCGGCGACCTGCTCGGCCGTCGGGGCGAACAGCTCGTCGTGGACCCGGCCGTCGGTGAGAAACAGCACCCGGTCCGCGAAGGAGGCGGCCACCGGGTCGTGCGTCACCATGATGACGGTCTGCCCCTGGTCGACCATCTGCCGCAGCAGCGTGAGCACTTCACGGCTGGTGGTGGTGTCCAGGGCGCCGGTCGGCTCGTCACCGAAGAGCACCTCCGGGCGGGTGACCAGGGCGCGGGCAAGCGCCACCCGCTGCTGCTGACCGCCGGACATCTCACTGGGCCGGTGCCCGGCCCGCTCGCGCAGGCCCACCTTCTCCAGCACGTCCAGGACATCGTTCCGCTTGGGGCGGCGGCCGGCGAGTCGCAGCGGCAGCGCCACGTTCTGCTCGGCGGTGAGCGCGGGCAGCAGGTTGAACGCCTGGAAGACGAAACCGATGCGGTCCCGCCGCAGCAGCGTGAGCTTCTTCTCGCTCAGCTTGCTCAGGTCGGTCTCCCCGAGAAGCACCTGGCCGCCGGTCGGCCGGTCCAGACCCGCGGTGCACTGAAGGAAGGTCGACTTGCCGGAGCCCGAGGGCCCCATGACGGCGGTGAACGTGCCGCGGGGAATGTCCAGGGAGACATTGTCCAGGGCAGTCACGGCGCTCGCGCCCTTGCCGTAGGAGCGAGTGACCGAACGGAGTCGGACGGCTGCTTGATTCATGGTGTCCACTCAATCGGGCCCGGAGCTGGCGCACATCGCAGCCGGGCGGAGTCTTCGGGGTGGAGATAGCTCCACCCTTCTGTGCACGGTGGCCGCCCCGGGCGGGAAAAGGCAGGGCCCGGAGGCGACAGGAACTTGCGTGGGCAGCCTCCTGCCGCCGCCCCGGTCAGGTCACCGCGGCAACGGCCCGCACCATGGAGGGACGGACACGGCCACCGCGGGGTGGCGGGAGGGCGGCTCGGGATGACGGTCATCAGCAGGGGAACAGCGGGGAATTGGTTCCGGAGGTACCCGGCGCGGAGCGGGGCACCCCGGCTGCGCCTGGTCTGCCTGCCGCACGCCGGCGGCACCTCGACGCTGTACCACCGCTGGGCGGGGCTGCTGCCCGACGCCGTGGAGGTGCTGGCCACCCAGTACCCCGGCCGCCAGGAACGGTTTGGCGAGCCGTGCGCCTCGTCCATGACGGAGCTGGCCGACGCGATCGCCGACGCCCTGGAGCCGGAACTCGACGCGCCGGTGGCCTTCTTCGGCCACAGCCTCGGTTCGGCCGTCGCCTACGAGGTGGCCCGCCGCCTCGACGACCGCCACGGCGTCGTCGCCGAACGGGTCGTCGTCTCGGGTCGGGGAGCCCCGCACACCGAACGGCCCGGCGGCACCCTGCACCTGCTGGACGACGAGCTCCTGGTGGCCGCGGCCCGCCGGCTCGGTGATGTGGGCTCCGCCGTCTACGACGACCCCGACCTGCGTCCGCTGCTGCTGCCCTCGCTGCGCGGCGACTTCCGGCTCATCGAGTCCTACCGGCCCCTCGACGTGACGCCGCTGCGCGCTCCGGTGACGGCCGTCGGCGGCACGGCCGACCCGGGCTGCACCCTCCCCGAGCTGCTGTCCTGGTCGGCGCTGACTACAGCGTCGTACGAGCACCGGCTGTTCCCCGGGGACCACTTCTACCTGGTCCCGCAGGAAGAGGCACTGGTGCGCTTCCTCGCCGAGCGGCTGTGACCCGGACGTCACCGGCCTCGGCGGGCCCGCCCGGGGGGCCCTGGGCGCCCGCCTCTTCGGCACGGGCGGCCCGGGCGTGCTCGCCACGGGCCGTGAGCAGCAGCGGCAGCGACGTGGTCAGCAGCAGCACGACCGACGCGCAGGCCAGCACACCCGAACCGCCCCACTTCTCCCAGGATCCCCCGGCGAGCAGCCCGAGCCCCACACAGCAGGGCGCCCACAACAGCGCGGCCAGCACCGACCACCCCAGGTACGGCCGCCAGGGCACCTGTACGGAGCCGCACAGCGCCGGGACCAGGGTGCGCAGGCCCCCGTTGAACCGGCCGAGCAGCACGGCCCGACCGTGCCGGGCGCCCACCGTGGCCAGCGCAAGCCGGTAGGACCGCGAGCCGGTGAGCCTCCCGGGGAGTGCGCCCTCCAGCCGGTCGCCCCAGCGCCGGCCCACCCCGTACCCGAGCACGTTGCCCGCCAGCGCCCCGGCCACCGCCAGCGCGAACACCCCCACCACCGGCAGCACCCCGTGGTGCGCGAGCACCCCGCTCGCCACCAGGGCGGTCTGCGAAGGGAACAGCATGCCCACCACCGGTACCGCGGGCTCCACCGCGGGCAGCAGGAACACGATCACCAGCGTCAGCCAGACGGGCACGACCGCGAACATGGCCTCCGGCGAGAACATCCCGGACCCCTCCCCCTCGTACAGGAGCGGGCGGCTGCCCACTGCCCCCATCCGACCCCGCGGCACCCCTGGCGCACATTGCACCTGGTGGCCGTCCTTACGGGGAGCCCGCTACCGGTCCGATGGTGGAGCTGGCTGGGTGGTCCGCGCGATACGGGCCTCATATCGTGCCCCCATGCACTCACCCAGCCTCTGGCAGGCCCTGCACCAGCGCCGGTACCTCCACAGCGGCTGGCCGTGGCGCTGCGCCCTGTACTTCCTGACCAGCGTGCCGCTGGGCGCCGCTCTGCTGGTCTGTCTGCTCGTCCTCGCGCTGGCCGGCAGCCTGCTGACCGTGGTCCTCGTCGGGGTGCCTCTCCTGCTGACACTGGTCCTCGTCGGGCTGCCGGTCGCGCATGTGGAGCGGCGCCGGCTGCGCCTGATCGATCCGGCCGTGCCGCTGGCCGACGCCCACCAGGACCCGCCGCGCACCGGGCCCGCCGCCTGGCTGCGCACCCGCCTCCAGGAGCGTGCCACCTGGCGGGAGTTGGGTTACGCCCTCCTGTTCGGCTGCCTCCTGTGGCCCGTGGAGGCAGCGGTCATCGGCACGGTCCTCGGCGTGAGCGGGGGGCTGATCTCCACCCCCCTGGTCATGGCCACAGCAGGCGGCGGCGAGGAGGCGCGCGTCATCAAGCTGTGGCTGGTCCACTCCTACCCGGCGGCGTTCGCCGTCGCCCTGGCCGGGCTGCTCCTGCTCCCCCTGCTGGCCTACCCGCTCGGCCTGCTCGCCGTGGGACGCGCACAGCTCACCCGCCTCCTGCTGGACGTGTCACACCATCAGGACGACGTGCGTGTCAAGGAGTTGAGCCGCTCACGGATGCGCCTGGTGACCGCCTTCGAGGCCGAGCGCCGCCGTATCGAACGCGACCTGCACGACGGCGCCCAGCAGCGGCTGGTCTCCCTGTCGATGCGGCTGGGCCTGGCACGCCTCGACGCCCGCGAGGAGCCCCTCGCCGGGCTCCTGGCCCAGGCCCACGACGAGGCCCAGGCCGCTCTGGTCGAGCTGCGGGAGCTGATCCAGGGCATCCACCCCCGCGTCCTCACCGACCGGGGCCTGGCCGCGGCCATCGAGGACATCGCCGACCGCTCCCCGGTCCCCGTCGACCTCGATCTCGACCTGCCCCACCGTTTCCTCGAAGCGGTCGAGTCCGCCGTCTACTTCGCGGTGTGCGAGGCGCTGGCGAACGTGGCCAAGCACAGCCGGGCCACCCGGGCCACCGTCGAGGCCCGCGTCGATCAGGGCCAACTCGTCGTCCGCGTACGGGACAACGGCGTGGGCGGCGCGGATGAGGCCGAAGGCACCGGGCTGGAGGGGGTCGCGGATCGCATCTCGGTCCTGGGCGGGCATTTGCTAGTGTCCTCACCGTCCGGCGGGCCCACGCTCTTCCGTCTCCTCGTGCCCTGCACCCCGGCTCCGGACCGCCGACTCGACGCCCCGCCGGCCCGATAGCCCCCAGAGGAACCAGATGTTGCGCATCGTGTTGGCCGAGGACAGCGTGCTGCTGCGGGAGGGCCTCGTCGGGCTCATGGAGCGCTTCGGCCACCAGGTTCTCGCCGGTGTCGGTACGGCCGACGAGCTCACGGCAGCCGTCGCGGAGCACGACCCCGACATCGTCGTCACCGATGTACGGATGCCGCCCGGCTTCTCCGACGAGGGGCTGCGGGCCGCGCTGCGGCTGCGCGAGAAGAACCCCCGGCTGCCCATCCTGGTCCTCAGCCAGTACGTCCAGCGCGCCTACGCCGAGGAGCTGCTCGACTCCTCCGACGGCACCCACGTCGGCTACCTCCTCAAGGAACGCGTAGGCAACGTCGAGGAGTTCGTGGAAGCCCTCCAGCGGGTGGCCGCCGGCGCGACCGTCGTCGACCCCGAAGTGGTCCGCCAGCTCCTGCGCCACCGCCGCGACCCGCTGGCCAAACTGACTGCCCGTGAGCAGGAGGTCCTCGCGCTGATGGCCGAGGGCCAGTCCAACGCGTCCGTCGCCGCGTCCCTGCACGTCAGCGAGGGCACCGTCAGCAAGCACTTCGGTTCCATCCTCACCAAGCTGGACCTGAGCCTGTCCGACGCCACCAACCGCCGGGTACTGGCCGTCCTGGCCTACCTGCGCGGCTGACCTTCCGGGACAGCGTGACGGTGGCCCCGCCGTCCGGGTCCGCTCAGCCGACGAGCCAGCCCCGCTCGGCCGCCAGCGCACCCAGCTGGAAGCGGCTACGGGCCCCCAGACGGTTCATCAGCGCCGCCGTCACCCGGCGGCTGGTACGCACCGACACCCCCAGCTTGCGGGCGATCACCTCGTCGGTGAGGCCGGCCGCGAGCAGTCCGAGCACCGCGCTCTCCTGGTCGGCGAGCGCCCCGTCCCGCTCCCGGTCCCGCTCCTCGCCGAACCGCGCTGCCCGCTGCCACACCTGCTCGAACAAGGACTGCAGCGCGGCCACCGGCCCCGGGCTGGACAGCAGGAAGGCTCCCGCGTCCGGTGCGGCCGGGTCGATCGGCACGAGCGCCGTGCGCCGATCCCAGATGATCACCCGGAGCGGCAGATGCGGAACCGTCCTGACCTCGGCCCCCTGCTCGACCAGCCACTGCGCGTACTCGCTGGTGGGCCGGTCGTTGCGGATGCTGTCCTGGTAGACGTAGCTGACCCGGGCCGACCGTTCCAGGAGCAGCAGATCGAGCGGCTGGGACGAGGCGAGGACGTCGCCGGGCTGCGCGCCACCGGGCACGAACACCTGGATCTCCTCCCGGCACTCATGACCCGCCTTTTCCACGCAGGTCTGCACGGCGTCGATCCCGCGCAGTTCCCGCACGGATGACACCGGCCCGCTCTCCGATGCACTGCGGTATTCGTCGACCAGGTTCTCCGCTGCGAGTTTCGTCTGCGTGAGAATCTGCTGCCGCCGGAGCAATTCTCTTTCCTGTACGTCGATCAGAGCTTGCAGTCCGACTTCAGGATCCACCAGCCGCCGGCTGTCCCGGTGCTCGTGCGAGGGCCGCACGAGAGAGAGGCCGAAGAGTTCATCGAGGGCGTTCGACGCCCGGTCGACCGACCAGCCGAGGCGTGCGGCGAGCGCGCCCGTCTCCGCTCGCGGCTCCTTCAGCAGAGCGCGGTACGCGCACGCGGCGTCCGCGCCGAGCCCGATCTCCGTGAGCACTCCGGCCTCCAGTCGTCGATGGTGCGCGCAGCGTATGCCGACCTCCTTTTCACCCATTTTCACGAGGATTTCCGCGCTGCGAAATCGAGGAAAAATAGGCTCGAAAGTCCAGCTCCGTAAGGTTCAGCCCAGAAAACGAAACAGCTCGAACGGCCGATGCGGCGTTCAACTAGGGGGAAAAATTCAGATGCGTAACAAGAGCGCGTTCCTTGCGGCGGCGACCGGTGCGATCCTGCTGAACGTCCTGCTGCTGGCGACTCCGGCCGCCGCCGCCGGCGGCGGGAGCGAGCGCGACCTTCCCTGGACTGCACCGCCGGCGCGCCCGGTGGAGCTGGTGCTCGACACCGTCTTGGACGTCGTCGCCCCCCTGAGCGGCGAGGTCGACGGCGACCTGCCCTGGACCCGCTGATCGGCGACGGCTCAGCCGGCGGCGCAGTCGCTGCGAGAGCAGACGGCACGCGCACCTGTGAGAACTAACGCACATTCAAGATCGCCGAGCCCAGGTCACGGACAACGCACCCGACGCCAAGACTTGGTCGCCCCGCGTGGATCCTCCCGCTTCGTCACGCACAGCTGTCCACCGGTGGCATCACGCACCCGGGGAGTCCCACAGCTCGGCCGACCGGAACAGCAGATCACGGCCTTGCGATCACGTTCGGACGACTACATGTGGACCTGCGACCTACGCATTGCAATGCGTAGGTCGCACATGCCCTATTCGCCCGGAACTCAAGACCATTCAACAGAAGAACCCCAGGTCAGAGGTCTGACCTGGGGTTCACCATGGAGCCGCCTTCGGGATTCGAACCCGAGACCTACGCATTACGAGACCATGAGCGTTCGTGTTGCCCAGTGCCTCGCCATGCCGTCCAGTGACGTTTTTCCTGATCAGAGGATGTGCAACAGGTCGGCCCATGCCATCCCGTGACGCACCGTCCAAAGGCGTCTGTCCACCGGATGTCCACCGGCAGGGCCGCCCAATCAGCTGCCCATCGCCCGCCCCATCACTTCTGGCGAGACCCCGACATGGGCAGAGTCTGCCATGAGGACGACTGCCTGCCTCCACAAGGAGCAACAGCGCGACACTTCGCAACCGGGCGGCAAAGTCCCCATCCACAACGCCAGTCTCAATCAAAACGATATCTATTGCCGTCGGTCGATGCTATCGTTTTCATGACAGAAGCATTCTCGAAGGGACCATCCTCATGGCCAGAACCGTCATCGACCTCGACGAAGACATGGTCACCGAGGCCATGCGCATTTTCGGCACCAAGACCAAGGCCAAAGCTGTCCGCCTCGCCATGGAAGACGCCGTCAAGCGACATCTGCGACAGGAGGGCTTCGACGCCATCGAAGCCGGCGAGCTCGACTTCAGCGAGATCGTGGAGAACACCGGCCCCCGCAACGCCGACGGCTCCCTCAAGCACACCGGCGACCGCGACGGAGGCCGGGCCGCCTGATGCAGGACCGCTACCTGATCGACAAGTCCGCCCTCGCCCGCTGGGCGAAACCGAACGTCAAGGAGGTACTCAAGCCCCTGCACGAGCGCTACCTCCTCGCCGTGTGCCAGCCCACCGAGTACGAGATGATCCACTCCGCACGGGACAGCTCAGAGGCGACCCGGATCAGCACCTGGCTCCATGCCTTCGACTACCTCCGCGCCGACGACCACACCTTCGCCCGCGCCCTGGAAGTCCAACGCCACGCTCTCAACGCAGGCTTCCACCGCGCACTGTCCCTCCCCGACCTACTGATCGCCGCTACGGCAGAACTGCACCGGCGGACAGTCCTCCACTACGACGGCGACTTCGACATGATCGCCTCCCTCACCGGCCAACCCACCGAATGGGTCGTACCGCCCGGCAGCGCCGACCGTTGAGCAGGCCGACCGTCTACCGGGAGAGGTCGGTGGGGGCGAGATCCATCGGGAACGGGACGGCGGTGCGCAACCGGTCGCGGTGGACCCGGTGGTCATGTGTAGCCGGGGTGGTGCCGTCGAACTCATGGGTGTGCACGACCGGCAGACCACGCCACTGATCGCAGCCTTCGGCGTCACGAAATTGCGCGGATCCACTCGTCCTCAGGCGGCGGCACGAAGAAGTAGCCGCCGCCGGTGGCGAGGAGGTACTTTGCCATGGCCTCTCCCTCCAGTCGCTTCTGCACGGCTTCGAAGCCTTTGGCCAGGTCACGCTGGAAGCAGGAGAAGATGAGTCCCTGGTCGTTGTCCTCTCCGCGGTAGTTGTAGCCGCGCCGGACCATGGGCGGTGGGTTGCGCCGGTCCGGAGCCGCTCTGCGGACGTGGGCGTCAAGCGGTGTGATCTTGCCTTGGGGATCGGTCGAGAAGGCGGGCCGCTCGGTGCTGGGGGTTCCGTCCAGCCACCGCCCGTCCCTTCGCCGGCCGATGATGCGCTCCTGCACGTGGACGGTGTCCCGGTCCCAGAAATCGGTCGCGAGCCGGATGATCCGTACAACCTGGTAGCTTCCTCCAACCGCCCAGGACGGCTCGCTCTGGGTGCTGGTGACGATCGCGCGGTCGGCGGTTCCGAGCGGAGTATCGGGGTTTCCGTGTCCTTCGGTGAAGTGAAACGGGTTGCGTGCCAGCCCTCTGCCGTCCTCCTCGCGGTTGTCGGGGCGATCGCCTTTCACGCGCCAGCGCACGTTCCAGTGCGGCAATGCGCCCAGTGTCTCCTCGGCCGCCTCCCGTGCGGCACGCTCCGAGGCTCCGGTGATCTGAAGCAGCAGGTCACCGTGCGACTGGGCGAGGTCCAGCACGTCACCCGCGAACGACGGCATCCGCTTGAGGTGCCGGGGACTCTCCGCGCCAGGTGGAAGCATGCCCTGCCCCAGCGCCAGCCAGGCGGCGACCCCGCCGCCGTCTATCGCCACGACGGCACGGTGTGCGGCCCGTAGCGCGTCGGCCCGCCGTTCGCTGCCTGTGGCCAGGTCGAGGGAGATGACTTGCGCATACGGCAAGGGGGCGGCTCCACGCAGATGAGCCGGCACCTCGTCCCGATGAGAAGGCGACCTGCGCAGAGCGGCCGCACCCACAGCAGTGAGGCCGCCTACTCCGACAGCGGCAGCCGCAGAGGCGCGTAGGATTTGCCGCCGGTTGGTCATACTGATCATTCCGGCCAGTTCAGCTCAACGAGCCGGCCAGGGGTTGCAGGTGAGTAAGACGCGTCGACGACCGTATGCTCAAACACCTTGTACGCCCACAGGTCTGTGCTATCAGGGTGAGCTCCCCTGCCCCTGATGACCCCGTACAGCATCCACCCCGGGCCATCACAGCCGAGCAGTCTCACATCCTTTTTCACCTTTTCGCCGTCCGGCCTTGCACGGACGGTCCAGCCACGCAGTTCCACGCCTGCAGGCCCCATGAATTCGGAGACGCGCCCGCTGCGCGTTCGGATGTCCGCCTGCCACTCGACCCTGTTGGCCTCCCAGGTGGTGTCATGAAAGGCCTGAAGCTGAAGTGATGTCTCCTGCCATGCGACGTCACGGCCTCGAGCCCGTCCCCCGCCCACCCAGGTGCCAGCTCATAGCCTGCCGAAACGGGGATGCGCAGCCCGCCGAAATCAATCTCACCGTCGCGCGCCTCCCTTTCTCCTGCATCCCACGGGCCAGTGAGCACGCCACGCTTCGCTGGATGCAGCGCCGGCACGTCCCCTGCGGAAGACAGTTCGTGACACGCCTTCTCGGACATTTCAAGCAGCTTGTTGAGTTCACCGCCCGAAATTCCATTGCGTTCGACCGCCGTCGCGAGTATTGCTGTCAGATCACTCACGTCCAGCAATTCCCTGCTGTGCAGTTCACGTTGAGCGTCGATATCGCCGAGGGACGAGCGGACGATCAGGTCGACCACCAGCGCGTGGGAGCCAGGCGACCGGAGTTCTGAAACGATGTCTTCGACGACCACGTCGTCCACCTCTCTTCGGAGGTTGACCACGAGTTCGACAGCCGTCACGAGCACCCATCCCGGACTGACACGTTCCGACCGGTCAAGTCTCGCAGCGGCACGGGAACTAGGTGAGATGTGGCCGGTGTCTCGAAATTCTTCCAGCACAGTCCTTGCCGCCCGAATTACCTGAGCCACGAGATCACCTGTTCTTCCACCACTGCTTCATCTTCTGCCAGAGTCTCACCCCGGTGATACCGGCCCCACCGATGCCGTCCGCGGCTCCGTCGGCCTGAGGCCAGGCATGGGCCATGTCCTTGGCCCGGTTCGGCGCACCGGCTACCGCGGATCGCCGGCGCTCAGTCTCCTCACCCATCGCCCGACGGTTCGCCAGGTGAGCCCCTCCGTCCTCAGCACCGACATCCGGGCCCCTCTTGCGAAGCTTGTACCGCGGCGTCGCCACACCGTGGGAGTCGACCTCGAAGACGCGGCAGACCTTGAAACTCTCATTGTGGACAAGTACTGATGTATCGCCCACCTGCACGTAATAGGTGTGCAGGTCATTGATGGTGAGGTTGTAGACGTCCTTGTGCTGCGACCAGCTGCGGACAGCGGTGATCTGTACGAAGGTGCCCGCACTTCACGGTGACCGGCACCGAGTCGCCGTCCACGTCGACATCGACGGCCAGATCGGCCGAGAGGGTCAGCTTGGCACTGCCCTGGGCACCGTCGCGCGGATCCATGATCACCGTATAGGTGCCGGTTTCCGGCAGGTCGGGCAGCCCCTGTGTCCGTGCCCTGGCGGCACTCACCGTCGCAGAGCCGACGACCTCGGCACCGGACGGCGCGACGACGGTGAGACTGAAGGAGCTGGTGAACGCGTTTTCCGTGATGCCGAGCGACAGGTCGTCCCCCGTCGTCGCATTGAACGTCACCTCGGCGTCCTGCCCGGGACGGCTGACCGTCGCGACGGCCGCGTCCCCGGTGCTGCTCAACCGTCCCACGTCCACGGGCCGGGACAGCGTGAGGGCCAGTGTTCCGGTACCGATCCGGGCGGGCTCTGCCGCCAGCCGGTAGGTGCCCGTCTGCGTGAGCGCGTCGCTGTCCCAGTCCGTGGTGTCCTCGGAGGAGACGATGAAGCTGTCCACCCTGCTGCCGTCCGGCGCGTACAGCCGCAAGGAGACGTACGAGGCGAAGCCCGTGGACGTGACGCCGAGCGACACCTTCTGCCCGGCCTCGGCGGTGAAGGAGGCGGTACCGTCCTGCCCGGGCCGGGTGATCGCCATCTGCACGGCCGCGCCCTGTGTGTCGAGTGCCCCCGCCTCCGCGTAGTGCGAGACCGCACAGACCACAAGTGCCCGACTTGCATCGATTTCAAGGTCAACGGACGCAAGAAACCCCAGGTCAAAGCCTTGACCTGGGGTTCGTTATGGAGCCGCCTTCGGGATTCGAACCCGAGACCTACGCATTACGAGTGCGTTGCTCTGGCCATCTGAGCTAAGGCGGCGCGCTGTGCACCCATGGTGCGATCAGCAACGTCGGTAAGTCTACACAGTTTCCGGGGGTGCTTCGCACCCGCCCCGGAGGACCGGCCTCCGGGGCGGGCGGGGCGGGCGTCCGGCGTGGCTACGAGCAGCGCTTGCCGTCCTTTGGCGCGGTGCCGCGCAGGAGGTAGGTGTTGATCGCGGAGTCGATGCAGGCGCTGCCGCGGCCGTAGGCGGTGTGGCCGTCGCCCTCGTAGGTGAGGAGGCGGCCGGAGGAGAGCTGGGAGGCCAGGGCCTCGGCCCAGCGGTAGGGGGTGGCCGGGTCGCGGGTGGTGCCGACCACGACGATCGGGGTGGCGCCGGCGGCCTCGATGCGGTGCGGCTCACCCGTGGGCTCGACCGGCCAGTAGGCGCAGTTCAGGGAGGACCAGGCGAGGCCCTCGCCGAAGACCGGGGAGGCCTTCTCGAAGTCGGGGAGCGCGTCGCGCACCTGGTCCGGGGAGGTGAAGGCGGCGGGGAGGTCGAGGCAGTTCACGGAGGCGTTGGCGAACATCAGGTTGCTGTAGCTGCCGTCGGCCTCGCGCTCGTAGTAGCTGTCGGAGAGGACCAGCAGGCCGGCACCGTCGTTCTCCCTCATCGCCGAGGACAGGGACTCGCGCAGCTGCTGCCAGGCGCCCTCGTCGTACATCGCGGCGATCACGCCGGTGGTGGCGAGTGATTCGGTGAGCTTGCGGCCGTCGGCGTCGCCCGTGGGGATCGGCTTGGCGTCGAGGTCGTCGAAGAAGGCCTTGAGGTTCTTGCCGACCTGGTCGGGGGTGGTGTTCTTGTCGCCGAGGGGGCAGTCGGGCTGGGTCACGCAGTCCTTCGCGAAGGACTGGAACGCCGTCTCGAAGCCGGCCGTCTGCTCCAGGTTCAGGCGGCGCGCGGGCAGGGACGGGTCCATCGCGCCGTCCAGGACCAGACGGCCCGCCCGGTGCGGGAACAGGCCGGCGTACGTCGCCCCGAGGAACGTGCCGTACGAGGCGCCGACGTAGGTCAGCTTCTCGTCGCCGAGCACCGCCCGCAGGATGTCCATGTCGCGGGCCGCCTCGACGGTCGACATGTGCCGCAGCAGCTTCGGCGCGTCCGCCCCGCAGCCCTCGGCGAACTCCTTGTACGCGTCGACAAGCTCGTCCGTCTCCCCCTCGTCGTCCGGGGTGACGTCCGTCTGCGTGTACGCGTCCATCTCACGGCCGTCGAGGCACTCGACGGGCTCGCTGCGGGCCACGCCCCGGGGGTCCACCGCCACCATGTCGTACTGGGCGCGGACCTCCTCCGGGTAGCCGATGCCCGCGTACTGCTGGAGGTAGCCGATCGCCGAGCCGCCCGGGCCGCCCGGGTTCACCAGCAGCGAGCCGAGGCGCTCGCCCGGGCCGGTGGCCTTCTTGCGGGCCACGGCGAGCCGGACGTCGCCCTCGGCCGGCTTCGCGTAGTCGAGCGGGGCCTTCATGGTGGCGCACTGGAAGCCGGGGACGCCGCAGTCGCGCCAGCCGAGCTTCTGCTCGTAGTACGGCGCCAGCTCGGAGGGGGTGGCCTGCGGCAGCGCGGCCAGCGAGGTCTCGGCCGCCTCCGTCGATCCCGCCGCCTCGGCCGCCGCCGGGCCGGCGGACGTCGACGCGCCCTGGGCGGAGCAGGCGCCGGCGAGCAGCGCGGTGGCGAGCAGCGTGGCGGCGGTACGGGTCCTGCCGATGCGGGTCCTGCGGTGGGTGCGCCATGTGTGCATTCAGCGAGATTAACTCTCCGCGACCGACCTGACGCTCAGCGTGCTCGACGTGCCTCGTACGAGTTACCCGGTCAACCGGGCCGGTCCGGTACCGGCCGGGGCGGCCCGGTCAGCCCGCTCTCAGGGCCATCGTCATCGCCTCCACCGCGAGCAGCGGCGGCACATTGCGGTCGAGGGCCTCCCCGCAGGCGGCGACGGCCTCGATGCGGCGGAGCGTGGCCTCCGGGGAGCTGCCGCGGGCGATGCGCTCCAGGGCGTCCTCGGCGTCGGCGTTGGCGATCGCCACGCGGGAGCCGAGCTGGAGGGCGAGCACGTCGCGGTAGAAGGCGGTGAGGTCGGTCAGGGCGAGGTCGAGACTGTCGCGCTGGGTGCGGGTGCGGCGGCGCTTCTGGTTGTCCTCCAGCTCCTTGACCACGCCCGCCGTGCCGCGCGGCAACCGGCCGCCCTGGGCCGCGCCGAGGGCCGCCTTCAGTTCCTCGGTCTCCTTGGTGTCCATCTCCTCGGCGAGCTGCTTGGCGTCCGCGGCCGCGGCGTCCACCAGCTCCTGGGCCGCCTTGAGCGCGCCGCCGACGTCCTCGACCCGCAGCGGCAGCTTCAGCACCGCGGCCCGGCGATCGCGGGCGGTGGGGTCGGTGGCCAGGCGCCGGGCGCGGTCGACGTGGCCCTGGGTGGCGCGGGCCGCGGCCGCGGCGACGTCCGGCTCGATGCCCTCGCGGCGGACGAGCATGTCGGCCACGGCCTCCACCGAGGGGGTGCGCAGATTCAGGTGGCGGCAGCGGGAGCGGATGGTGGGCAGGACGTCCTCGATGGACGGGGCGCACAGCAGCCACACCGTCCGTGGGGCGGGCTCCTCGACGGCCTTGAGGACGGCGTTGGCGGACTTCTCGTTCAGCCGCTCGGCGTCCTCGACGAGGATGATCTGCCACCGGCCGTTCGCCGGTGAGGTGAAGGACTTGCGGACGGTGTCCCGCATGTCGGCGACGCGGATCTCCGCGCCGACGGCGGTGACCGTGCTGACGTCCGCGTGGGTGCCGACGAGGGCGGTGTGGCAGCCGTCGCAGAAGCCGCAGCCGGGGACTCCGCCGAGCGCCCGGTCGGGGCTCACGCACTGGAGCGCGGCGGCGAAGGAGCGTGCCGTCTGCGTCACCCCAGAGCCGGGCGGCCCGGTGAACAGCCAGGCATGGGTCATGCTCGACGCCTCGGGCAGCGGGCCGTCGGCCGCGGCGGCGGTGACGAAGGCGTCGGCGTCCCGGGCGGCGGCGGCGAGCTGCTCGCTCACCCTCTCCTGCCCGACGAGGTCGTCCCACACGCTCATGGGTCACGCCGTCCTTCCGTCACACTCCGTCGTCGTACCGCGCCGCGCCCCGCACTCCGCGTCGCGCCCTCCATTGTGCGGGGCGGCACTGACAACGGGCGCCGGGGCCCGGAAGGGCGGGGCGCCGGGGGCTCAGCGCCGTCCCCGGCCGCCCTTGCCGCGACGGCCTCCGTCGCCACCCTGACCACCGTGACCGTCGCGGCCTCCGTCGCCGCTGCCGTCCGCCTCGGGGGCGCCCCCGTCGCGCGGGCCGAGCAGTTCGTCCGCCAGCGTCGGCAGGTCGTCCAGCGGGGTCTCCTCGGCCCAGTCGGAGCGCCGCCTGCGGGGCGGTGCCTGGCCGGGGTCGACGCGGGGCAGCTCGCGGGTGCGGTCCTGGGGTTCCGCGGAACGGCCGGAACCGGTGGCCGGGTCCTCCTTGCGGAAGTAGTCCGACGGCACCCGGTCGGCGGGGTCCTCCGCGCGCACGGGCGGCAGCACGGCCGTCTCGTCGGCGGCCGACGGCGTGACGGGCGGCAGGACCGCCGTCTCGTCCCCGGCCCGCGGCTCCACCGCCGGCAGGACCGCCGTCTCGTCCGCCGCGCCCGCCGGTGCGGGCGGCTTGGGCAGCTCGGTCGTCACCTCGGACTCGGACTCCCCGGACGCCCCACCGTCACCCGGGCCGGCGTCACCGGCCTCACCGGCGTCGCCGTGCGGATCCTCGGGGTCCCGCACCGGCCGCAGTACCGCCGTGTCCTCCACCGGACCGCCGGACGCGTTCGTCGGGGTCACGATCGGGGTCGGCACGGTCACCGCGTCCGAGTGGTGCGGTGCGGACGGTGCCGGGCGGGGCGCGTCGGCCGCGGGCGGAGCCGTCGGCTTCGGGCCGGTCGCGGCGGCCGCAGCCGCCTGCTCCGCCGCCCGGCGTGCCTCCTCGGCCCGCATCAGGGCCTCCTCGGCCTTGCGCTGCTTCTCCAGGCGCCGGGCCTCGGCCTCGGCCCGCAGCCGCTCCTCCTCCTCGGCCTGCTTGCGCCGCCGCTCCTCCTCTGCCCGGCGACGCGCCTCCTCCTCGGCCCGCGCTTTCTCCTCGGCGAGGAGCCGGGCCCGCTCCTCCTCGGCCTTGCGGCGCGCCTCCTCGGCCCGCTGCCGGGCCTCCTCCGCCTGGCGCTCGGCCTCGCGCCGCTGCGCCTCCTCCAGCTCGCGGCGCTTGCGCTCCTCCTCCTCGGCGCGCAGCCGCTCCAGCTGTTCGAGGCGCTCGCGCTCCAGGCGCTCCTCCTCGGCCTTGCGCGCGGCCTCTTCCTCGGCCTTGCGGCGCGCCTCCTCCTCGGCCTTGCGCCGTGCCTCCTCCCGGGCCTTGATCTCGGCCTCGGACAGCGGAAGCACCTGGTCGAGCCG
Source organism: Streptomyces sp. M92 (assembly GCF_028473745.1). Taxonomy (NCBI): domain Bacteria; kingdom Bacillati; phylum Actinomycetota; class Actinomycetes; order Kitasatosporales; family Streptomycetaceae; genus Streptomyces; species Streptomyces sp. M92. The sequence goes on along the minus strand of NZ_CP101137.1, from coordinate 2,140,038 downwards.
GTGGCGTACGACGGTGGTGACGGCCTCGGGCTCCTGGCCGGCGTCCACGACGAGGTAGCGGCCGGGGTCGGCGGCGGCCAGGGCGAGGAAGCCGGAGCGCACCCGCGTGTGGAACTCGGCGGGCTCCGACTCCAGCCGGTCCGGCGCCTCGGTGAACCGCTCGCGCGCGGCTTCCGGCGAGACGTCCAGCAGGACGGTCAGGTGCGGTACGAGCCCGTTGGTCGCCCAGCGGTTGATGCGGGCGATCTCGGTCGGCGACAGGTCGCGCCCGGCGCCCTGGTAGGCCACCGAGGAGTCGATGTAGCGGTCGGAGATGACCACGGCGCCGCGCTCCAGAGCGGGCCGGACCACGGTGTCGACGTGCTCCGCGCGGTCGGCGGCGTACAGCAGCGCCTCCGCGCGGTGCGACAGACCGGCGCTCGACACGTCGAGCAGGATGGAGCGCAGGCGCTTGCCTACGGGGGTCGCCCCGGGCTCCCGGGTCAGCACGACCTCGTGGCCCTTGCCCCTGATCCACTCGGCGAGGGCCTCGGCCTGGGTGGACTTGCCGGCGCCGTCGCCGCCCTCCAGGGCGATGAAGAATCCGTTCGCCTCGGGCGTGGGCACCGGGTCGTCGCCGCCGAGCAGCGCGTCGCGCAGGTCGTGCCGCAGCGGCACCCCGGAGCGATCGTCGACCTTGGCCAGCACCAGCGCGGCCACCGGCAGCAGCAGCGCGCCGGCCAGCATCAGGACGAACGCGGCGCCGCCGTGCGCGAAGACGAACTTGCCGCTCTCCAGGCGGTGCGGCCCGATCGACGCCGCCACCACCGGGGCGGCGACCGCACCGAGCGTCACGGACACCCGGACCACCGCGTGCAGGTGCTCGGTGGTCCGCGCCCGCCGGTGGTCCTCGGTCTCCTGGTCGAGCAGGGTGTGCCCGGTGTTCGCGGCCACGCCCGCGGCGACGCCGGTCAGCGCCAGGAGCAGCAGGACGGTGGTGTCGTCCGGGACCAGCCCGGCGGCCAGCAGGGCGACGCCGGCGAAGGCGATCGCCAGCGCCAGCAGCCGCCGGCGCGACAGAGAGGGCAGCAGGGCGGGCGCCGTGCGGATGCCGACGACGACGCCGCCGGTCAGCGCGCCGATCATGAGCCCGTACAGCACCGGGCCGCCGCCGAGGTCCTTGGCGTGCAGCACCGCCACGGCGACCGCGGCGGCCACCACCGCGGCGACCGCGGCGCAGGCGAGGACCAGCAGGGGCAGGGCTCCCGTGCGGCCCTTGTCGACGCCCGAGCCGCTCTTCGGGCGGCGTGCGCCCTCCAGCGGCGACCGCGCGCGGGGGGTGCGCACCGAGGGCAGCTCCAGGAAGGTCACCACGGACAGGGACGCGGCGAACAGCCCGGCCGCCACGTACGAGGCGAGGGCCGCCTGGTGCTCGGCGAACCAGTCGACGCCGGCGCCCAGCAGGTTGTTCAGCAGGCCCGCGACGACCAGGGCGGCGCCGGCGAGCGGGACCGCGACGAAGCCCGTGCGCAGCGACAGGCGGCGCAGCGCGTCCATGTGGTCCGGCAGCGGGCGTACCGTCGCGCCCTCCGGGGGCGGCGCGGGCAGCAGCGCGGGCGCGGCGCTGTCCCGGCACACCGTCCAGAAGCGCTCGGCGACCCCGGTGACGAAGGCGGTCACCAGGAGGTAGGCCAGCGCGTCGTCCGGCGTCCAGTCGATCCACAGCGGCGCCACGATCAGCAGCGCGGCGCGCAGCCCGTCGGCGCCGACCATGGTCCAGCGGCGGTCGAGCGGACCCTCGGGAGAGGTGAGCGAGGTGAGCGGGCCGAGCAGTACGGCGCCGAAGAGGAGCGTCGCGAGGATGCGTACGCCGAAAACGGTCGCCACTGCGAACGCCACGCCCCGGTACCCACCCCCGAGGGAGCCCGCGCCGATCGCGGCCTGCACGGCGAGGAGGACCAGCACCAGGAGGGCGAGGATGTCGCCGACACCCCCCACCAGCTGTGCGCTCCACAACCGCCTCAGCTGCGGTCGGCGCAGCAGGGCGCGGACGGCACGCTCGCGGGAGTCCGCGACGAGGGCGTCGTCCGGGGCGGGGTGAGGGGCCGTTGGCTGCTCGGCTCGCGTCATGCGTTCAGCCTATAGGTCGGCGCGGACAGTCCGGCGTTCCCGGCCGAACGCGCGCACGCCCCGGCACCGCGAGGGTGCCGGGGCGTTCGCTCAGCGAACGACGGAGACCGCCGACGCGTACTGCTGAGGCGGGCTCAGTCCTGCGAACCCTTGTCGGCGGTCGCCTTCTCGGCGGCCGTCTTGGTGGCGGTCTTCTTCGCCGCCGTCTTGGCCGTGGTCTTCTTCGCGGCCGTCGTCTTGGCCGCCGCCGTCTTCTTGGCGGCGGTCTTCTTGGCGGGCGCCTTCTTGGCGGCCGTCTTCTTCGTGGTCTTATTCGCCGTCTTCTTGGCGGGGCCCTTGGCGCGCTTCTCGGCGAGCAGCTCGTAGCCGCGCTCCGGCGTGATGTCCTCGACGCTGTCACCGGAGCGCAGGGTCGCGTTGGTCTCGCCGTCGGTGACGTACGGGCCGAAGCGGCCGTCCTTGACCACGACCGGCTTCTCGCTGACCGGGTCGGTGCCCAGCTCCTTCAGCGGCGGCTTGGCCGCGGCCCGGCCACGCTGCTTGGGCTGGGCGTAGATCGCCAGCGCCTCCTCCAGCGTGATCGTGAAGAGCTGCTCCTCGGAGGTGAGGGAGCGGGAGTCCGTGCCCTTCTTCAGGTACGGGCCGTAGCGGCCGTTCTGCGCGGTGATCTCGACGCCCTCCGCGTCGGTGCCGACGACGCGCGGCAGCGACATGAGCTTCAGGGCGTCGTCGAGGGTCACCGTGTCCAGGGACATCGACTTGAACAGCGAGGCCGTACGCGGCTTCACGGCGTTCTTGCCGGTCTTCGGGGTGCCCTCGGGCAGCACCTCGGTGACGTACGGGCCGTAGCGGCCGTCCTTGGCGACGATGGCGTGGCCGGTGGCCGGGTCGGTGCCCAGCTCGAAGTCGCCACTCGGCTTGGCGAGCAGTTCCTCGGCCAGCTCCACGGAGAGCTCGTCGGGCGCCAGGTCCTCGGGGACGTCGGCGCGCTGGTGGTTCTCGGAGTCCTTCTCGCCGCGCTCGACGTACGGGCCGTAGCGGCCGACGCGCAGCTTGATGTCGTTGCCGACGGGGAAGGAGGACACCTCGCGCGCGTCGATCGCGCCGAGGTCGGTCACCAGCTCCTTGAGGCCGCCGAGGTGGTCCCCGTCGCCGTTGCCCGCGTCGGCGGCGCCGCCGTCGCCCGCGCCGTCGCCCTCGCCGAAGTAGAAGCGCCGCAGCCACGGCACCGCCTGGGCCTCGCCGCGGGCGATGGCGTCGAGGTCGTCCTCCATCTTGGCGGTGAAGTCGTAGTCGACGAGCCGCCCGAAGTGCTTCTCCAGGAGGTTGACCACGGCGAAGGAGAGGAAGGACGGGACGAGCGCCGTGCCCTTCTTGAAGACGTAGCCGCGGTCCAGGATGGTGCCGATGATCGACGCGTACGTCGAGGGGCGGCCGATCTCGCGCTCTTCCAGCTCCTTGACCAGCGACGCCTCGGTGTAGCGGGCCGGGGGCTTGGTGGCGTGGCCGTCGACCGTGATCTCCTCGGCCGTCAGCGCGTCGCCCTCGGCTACCTGCGGCAGCCGGCGCTCGCGGTCGTCCAGCTCGGCGTTCGGGTCGTCGGCGCCCTCGACGTAGGCCTTGAGGAAGCCGTGGAAGGTGATCGTCTTGCCGGACGCGCTGAACTCGACGTCCCGGCCGTCGGAGGCGGCGCCGCCGATCTTCACGGTGACGCTGTTGCCGGTCGCGTCCTTCATCTGGGAGGCGACGGTCCGCTTCCAGATCAGCTCGTACAGCTTGAACTGGTCGCCGGTCAGCCCGGTCTCGGCGGGCGTGCGGAAGCGGTCCCCGGAGGGGCGGATCGCCTCGTGCGCCTCCTGCGCGTTCTTGACCTTGCCGGCGTACGTCCGCGGCTGGGCGGGCAGGTAGTCGGCGCCGTACAGCTGCGTGACCTGGGCGCGGGCGGCGGCGACCGCCGTGTCGCTCAGCGTCGTCGAGTCCGTACGCATGTAGGTGATGTAGCCGTTCTCGTACAGCTTCTGCGCGATCTGCATCGTCGCCTTGGCGCCGAAGCCGAGCTTGCGCGAGGCCTCCTGCTGGAGCGTCGTCGTACGGAACGGGGCGTACGGCGAGCGGCGGTACGGCTTGGACTCGACGGAGCGGACCGCGAAGCGCGTGTCCTCCAGGGCGGCGGCGAGCGCGCGGGCGTTCGCCTCGTCGAGGTGGAGGGTGTTGGCGCTCTTGAGCTGCCCCAGGGAGTCGAAGTCGCGGCCCTGCGCGACACGCCGGCCGTCGACCGTCTGGAGGCGGGCGACCAGCGAGGACGGGTCGGAAGCGTCGCCCGCGCGGCCGGTGGCGAAGGTGCCGGTCAGGTCCCAGTACTCGGCGGAGCGGAACGCCATGCGCTCGCGCTCCCGCTCGACGACGAGCCGGGTCGCGACGGACTGGACGCGGCCTGCCGACAGGCGCGGCATGACCTTCTTCCACAGGACCGGCGAGACCTCGTAGCCGTAGAGGCGGTCGAGGATGCGGCGGGTCTCCTGGGCGTCGACGAGCTTCTGGTTGAGCTGGCGCGGGTTGGCGACGGCGGCCCGGATCGCGTCCTTGGTGATCTCGTGGAACACCATGCGCTTGACCGGGATCTTCGGCTTGAGGACTTCCTGGAGGTGCCAGGCGATGGCTTCGCCCTCGCGGTCCTCATCGGTGGCGAGGAAGAGCTCGTCGGACTCCTTCAGCAGGTCCTTGAGCTTCTTGACCTGGGCCTTCTTGTCGGCGTTGACCACATAGATGGGCTGGAAGTCGTGTTCTACGTCCACACCGAGGCGGCGGACCTCGCCGGTGTACTTCTCCGGCACCTCCGCCGCGCCGCTGGGAAGGTCGCGGATGTGCCCGACGCTCGCCTCGACGACGTAGCCAGGGCCGAGATAGCCCTTGATCGTCTTCGCCTTGGCAGGCGACTCGACGATGACGAGTCGGCGGCCGCCGTTCGCGGTCTCGCTGGTCGGGGACAACTTCGCTCTTCTCTCCGGTCGACGCTGGGGCCTCCCCAGGCAGTGCTCCCGGGGTCGGGTCGTGCTGCGTTTCGGTCGTGACGCTGCGGAGTGTGACGGTACCTCCCGCCCCCGTGTCAAACGGGAAAAGCCCGCAACGGCCACTCGAACGGTAACCCGACGAACCCTGTTCCTGCCGCCCGGAGTGCTGACCGGCCCGGACGCGCGCATCCGGAGCGCGACCCGCCGGTTACCCGGGCGGGGGTGCGGCCGGGGTCCGGAACCGGCCCCTCAGACGCGGGTCAGGCACCAGGCCCCGACGGCCAGCGCGACGACTCCGGCGAGGCTCGCGACGGCCGCCGATGCGACGGGGCTCACACCGAGCGCGACGGGGCGGCCGTGCCGCACGCGTGTCGCGGTCCACACCAGCAGACCGGCCCCGAACAGGGCGAACACCAAGCCCGCGAAGATCGCCGGTCCGCTCTCCATGGCCCCGTGCCCCTTTTCTCCAGCCCGCGCGTGTCCAGCCCCGGGGAGGCTGTCACGCGCGGGCGGCGGGGAAACGAACCCGAGGTGAACGGGGAGCCGACGGGCCCGACGGCTCGGGACCCGTGGCTCGTTTCCCCGCCCTCGTGGAACCGGGAGCCGGGGGCCGGCAGCCAGGAGCCGAGAGCCACCGGGGCCGGTCGGCCGTCCCGCTACGCCGGTTCGATGAAGCCCTGCTCCACCAGCAGCCGGATCTGGGCGGGCGTGCGGTCGCGCAGCGCCACCGGGTCCTCACCGACCAGCTGGGCGATGGCGTCCAGGATGCGGCCGGCACTCATGGTGCCGTCGCAGACGCCCGCGAAGCCGGCGCCGACCGTGTCGACGCGGGTGGCGCGGCGCATGCCGCGGTTCTGGCGCAGCACGACGTGCTCGGGGTCCTCGGCGCCGGGCAGGCCGACCTGTTCCTGGACGACCTCGCCGGCCAGCGTGAAACGGGCCTCCAGGAGGGCCGCGTCGTCGTGGGCGCGCAGGTAGTCGACGCGGTCGAAGTGCTCGCGCACCGTCTCGCCGAGGGGCTGCTCGACGGGGTGCGGCCACTCCTCGACGGTGACCGAGGGCTCGGCGGCCCCGGTGCGGCGCAGGGTGATCCAGCCGAAGCCGACGGCCTTGACCTTGCGCGCCTCGAACTCGTCCAGCCACGCGTCGTACCGCGCCTGGTACTCGGCCGGGTCGGCGCGGTGGTCGCCGGCGTCCCGGAGCCACAGCTCGGCGTACTGCGTGACGTCCTGCACCTCGCGCTGCACGATCCAGGCGTCGCAGCCGCGCGGCACCCAGGAGCGCAGCCGGTCCGTCCAGTCCTCCCCCTCCACGTGCTGCCAGTTGGCGAGGAAGTGCGCGAACCCGCCCTCGGTCAGCTTCTCCCCCGTCTCCTGAACGAGCGACCGGCACAGATCGTCCCCGCCCATCCCACCGTCCCGGTAGGTGAGGCGGGCGCCGGGTGAGATCACGAACGGCGGGTTGGAGACGATCAGGTCGTACGTCTCGTCGTCGCGGACGGGCGCGTACAGGGAGCCCTCGCGCAGGTCGGCGGCCGGAGCTCCGGAGAGGGCGAGGGTGAGCGCGGTGATGTGCAGCGCGCGCGGGTTCACGTCGGTCGCGGTCACGCGCGTGGCGTGGCGGGAGGCGTGCAGGGCCTGGATGCCGGAGCCGGTGCCGAGGTCGAGGGCGGCGGAGACGGGCGTACGGACGGTGAGGGCGGCCAGTGTCATGGAGGCCCCGCCGACGCCGAGGACGACGCCCTCCGCGCGGTGGCCGATCCCGCCCGCGCCGCCGACGGCGCAGCCCAGGTCGGAGACGATGAACCAGTCCTCACCGTCGGGCCCGCCGTACGGCCGTACGTCCACGGTGGCGGCCACCTCGTCGTCGCCCGCGCGGACGAGCCAGCCGCTCTCCAGGCAGGCGTCGACGGGCAGGACGTCCGCCACGCGCGCGTGGGGCACGGGTTGCTGGAGCAGGAACAGCCTGACGAGCCGTTCGAGCGGCGTGTCGCCGCGGGTGGCCCGCAGGGCGGGCACGGTCTCGCTGCGGGACAGCGCCGCGTAGGCGGGTGCGCCGAGCAGCTCCAGCAGCCCGTCGGCGGTGAAGGACGCCCCGAGCAGGGCGTCCCGCAGCCGGGCGGAGACGTCGGGCCGGTCGGCGGAGGGCAGGGGGGACAGGCTGGCGTTACTCACACCCCCATTGTGGCCCGCCTCGCGCCCCCTGCCTCCGGAGCGGACGTCAGCCGTTGGTGGCCGACGGCGTCACCGAGGCCGACTTGCAGCTGGCCTGCTTGGCCATCGCCTGGCCGACGTCGCCCTCCTCCAGCGTCTTCAGCGCGTCGCTGCCGCTCTTGCTGAGCTTGTTGAGCTCGGTGGCGATGTCCTTGAGGCCGTCGGCGAACTTCGCCTGGTCCTTGGTGTCGAGCTTCTCCACCTGCTTCTTCAGGGAGGCGTACGACGAGGAGAGGCTGTTGAGCTCGGTGACGGCGTCCTTCTGCTTCTTCTCACCGTCCTCGACGTCCGGGGCCCCGGCCTTCTGGACGGCGTTGCCCATCGCCTTGTAGGCGTCGGACATGTCCTGGAACGCCTGCGCGTCGGTCTTCTGGACATCGGCGGGCGTGCTGTTGTCCGAGGTCTCCTTCTGGATCGCGGCGTTGGCGGCCTCGATCTTCTTGGCCTGCGGCTGCACCGCGTCGCAGACCTCCTTCGCCCAGGCGTCCAGCTTCTCGTTGTCGTCGCTGCTGCCGCATCCCGTCAGCGCCAGTACCAGTACCGCACCGCCGGACAGTGCGGCCGCGAGCTTCTTGTTCACCGGATTGGTCCCTTCCATGGCTCTCGGCCCCGGAACATACACGCCGGATGGAGGACATCCGCAGGACGAACATCCGTTAAGACCGTATTGAAGCCATTTGCACCAAGAGAGAGAAGGCTCACGGTGAACGGTGCGCGCACGCACGGACCGGGTGGACGACGCGTCAACGCGCGCCGTCCACCCGGTCCTTGACCAGCGCCTGTGACGAGGCTCGGGGCGAGGGTCTACGAAACCACCGCCGGATCAGCCGACTTGGGGTCCCGTTCGCCGTCGTCCTCGTCGCCCATCGCGATGCCACGCCGTTTGGAGACGTAGACCGCCACGGCGATGACGAGGAACGCGACGACGGCGATCAGCACCCGTACGGCGATGCTCTCGTCGGCGCCGTAGGAGAACTTGATGACCGCCGGCGCGATGAGCAGCGCCACCAGGTTCATCACCTTCAGCAGCGGGTTGATCGCCGGGCCCGCGGTGTCCTTGAACGGGTCGCCGACCGTGTCGCCGATGACGGTGGCGGCGTGGGCCTCGCTGCCCTTGCCGCCGTGGTGGCCGTCCTCGACGAGCTTCTTGGCGTTGTCCCAGGCACCGCCGGAGTTGGCGAGGAACACCGCCATCAGGGTGCCCGCGCCGATCGCGCCCGCCAGGAACGCGCCGAGCGCGCCGACGCCGAGGGTGAAGCCGATGAAGATGGGCGCCATCACGGCGAGCAGTCCGGGCGTGGCGAGCTCCCGCAGGGCGTCCCTGGTGCAAATGTCGACGACCTTGCCGTACTCGGGTTTCTCGCTGTGGTCCATGATTCCGGGCCGTTCCCGGAACTGCCGCCGCACCTCGTGGACCACCGCGCCCGCCGACCGCGACACCGCGTTGATCGCCAGCCCCGAGAAGAGGAAGACGACCGCGGCGCCCGCGATGAGGCCGACGAGGTTGTTGGGCTGCGAGATGTCCATCATCAGGCTCATCGGCGCGCCCTCGCCGCTGAGTCTCTCGCCGACGTCCGCCGCGCCGGTGGTGATGGCGTCGCGGTACGACCCGAAGAGGGCCGCCGCCGCGAGGACGGCGGTGGCGATGGCGATGCCCTTGGTGATGGCCTTGGTGGTGTTGCCGACCGCGTCCAGGTCGGTGAGGACCTGGGCACCGGCGCCCTCGACGTCGCCGGACATCTCGGCGATGCCCTGCGCGTTGTCGGAGACCGGGCCGAAGGTGTCCATGGCGACGATGACGCCGACCGTGGTGAGCAGGCCGGTGCCGGCCAGCGCCACGGCGAACAGCGCCAGCATGATGGACGTGCCGCCGAGCAGGAACGCCCCGTAAACGCCGAGGCCGATCAACAGGGCGGTGTAGACGGCGGATTCGAGGCCGAGGGAGATCCCGGCCAGGACGACGGTGGCGGGCCCCGTGAGGGAGCTCTTGCCGACGTCCTTGACGGGGCGTCGGGCGGTCTCGGTGAAGTAGCCGGTGAGCTGCTGGATGAGGGCGGCGAGCACGATGCCGATCGCCACCGCGACGAGTGCGAGGACCCGCGGGTCGCCGTCCTTGGCGGCGATCGCCGCGTCGGTGACACCGTCCAGCTCGGAGTACTTCCCGGGCAGGTAGACGAAGACGGCCACCGCCACCAGCACCAGCGAGATCACGGCGGAGATGAAGAACCCCCGGTTGATCGCGCTCATGCCGCTGCGGTCGGACCGCCTCGGCGCCACGGCGAAGATGCCGATCATGGCGGTGAGCACGCCGATCGCCGGCACCAGCAGCGGGAAGGCCAGCCCCGAGTCGCCGAAGGCCACCTTGCCGAGGATCAGGGCGGCCACCAGGGTCACCGCGTACGACTCGAAGAGGTCGGCCGCCATGCCCGCGCAGTCGCCGACGTTGTCGCCCACGTTGTCGGCGATGGTCGCGGCGTTGCGCGGGTCGTCCTCCGGGATGCCCTGCTCGACCTTGCCGACCAGGTCGGCGCCGACGTCGGCGGCCTTGGTGAAGATACCGCCGCCGACGCGCATGAACATCGCGATCAGCGCGGCGCCGAGGCCGAAGCCCTCCAGGACCTTCGGCGCGTCGGCCGCGTAGACCAGCACCACGCAGCAGGCGCCCAGCAGGCCGAGCCCCACCGTGAACATGCCGACGACGCCGCCCGTACGGAAAGCGATCTTGGTCGCTCTGTGCGAGACGACGGTGAGATCCTTTTCCGGCTCGCCGGGGGCCGGTGTCGCTTCCCGCGCGGCCGCGGCGACGCGCACATTACTGCGTACGGCGAGCCACATGCCGATATAACCGGTGGCCGCCGAGAACGCCGCGCCGATCAGGAAGAAGATCGATCGCCCGGCACGTTGATTCCAGTCGTCCGCGGGCAGCAGCATGAGGAGGAAGAACACGACGACGGCGAATACGCCGAGCGTGCGCAACTGCCTGGCCAGATAGGCGTTCGCGCCTTCCTGGACGGCCGCCGCGATCTTCTTCATGCTGTCGGTTCCCTCGCCCGCCGCGAGCACCTGGCGCACCAGGACGCCCGCGAGCACCAGCGCGGCCAGTGCGACGACCGCGATGACCGCGACCAGGACGCGGTTCCCGTCGGTCAGCACGGCGGCCGCGAGGGTGGAGGGATCGCCCAACTGATGAGGGGTGGAAAGCTCCGCCATTCGTCCTCCTTGACGCTTGGGCTGAGCTCAAGATGTGGACGGGATTGTAGGTACCGGAACCTGATCAAAACAGTGCACGACAAATGGAATTGACCTGTCAACCGGAAGGACGAGGCAAGTAGCAATGCATAGTAATGCCCTTCCGGCATTAATTCCGTGATCCTTTTGGTGATCGATTTCACGCGATTGATCGTGAATGAATTCACTTAAGGGCCGCACGAACCCAATGTAAGTGCGCACACGGCGAAGGGCCCCACCAGGTGGGGCCCTTCGGGTGACGCGAGGGTGGGTCAGGCCGGCGGCAGTACCGCCGGCGCGGTCGGCCAGGTCATGCGGATCAGTCCGCCGTCCTCGCCCGCCGTGACCTCCACGTCGTCGACGAGTCCGCTGATGACCGCGAGGCCCATCTCGTCCTCCTCGGTCTCCGTCTCGTCGACGGCGGAGCCGGGGGCCGCCGCCCCGGTCACGGCGTGCGGCGCCTCGTCACCGACCTCGATGGAGAACTGCTTCTCCTCCTCGATCAGCGACACCTTGACCGGCGCCGTGATGCCGACGTGCTGATGCAGGCCCACAGCCCGGGTGCAGGCCTCGCCGACGGCGAGCCTGACCTCGTCGAGGACGGCCTCGTCCACTCCGGCCCGGCGTGCCACCGCGGCCGCCACCAGACGGGCGGTCCGGACATGCTCGGGCAGCGCGCTGAAGCGGAGTTCGACGGTGGCCATGCATCCCCCTCGGAACTACGGGCGTGCTGTCGGGGGTCCGGGCCGCCGACAGCCCGGACCTCCGTCGTTCTACTGCGGCCCCGGGCGGCCCGAGGGCCGGCCGGGGCCGGTCGTCAGTCGGTGGCCGCCACCGCTTCCTCGACCGAGGTGTGAATCGGAAACACCTTGGTCAGGCCGGTGATACGGAAGATCTTGAGAATACGCTCCTGGTTGCAGACCAGGCGCAGCGAGCCCTCATGGGCACGCACCCGCTTCAGTCCGCCGACCAGTACGCCGAGCCCGGTGGAGTCGAGGAAGTCCACGCCCTCCATGTCGACGACGAGGTGGAAACTCCCGTCGTTCACGAGCTCGACCAGCTGCTCACGCAGCTTGGGCGCGGTATATACGTCAATTTCGCCACCGACCTCGACGACCGTACGATCGCCGACGGTACGGGTCGACAGGGACAGGTCCACGGATCCTCCAGCACCTTGCTATCGAGCGGTCGTCCCTCGGGACACCTCGGCTTGAAGCCCCCAGGACGGTTCGCCAGCCGCGATGGCATTCAATCACTTACCGGCAGGCGTGCACGACGCCTTGGTCCCATTGTCCGTCACGCCAGTGACAGACTCGGTGCCGATGGCCAAGAATCACCGACCCGATCGACCCCTGGCGGAGCCCGGCTCCCGGCCGGAACCAGGCATGGTCCTGGACCGGCTCGCCGCGGGACCGAGCCGGGCTGCGCGCATCACTCATACGGAGCACTTGCCCCCGCGTGCGGGCCGTCATGCCGTCTGGCCGGACCGGATTCGCCCGGAGGTCGTCGCGGCCGTGCGCGCCGCCGGAATCGAACAGCCCTGGGCCCACCAGGCACGCGCCGCCGAGCACGCCCTCGACGGCGACTCGGTGGTCGTCGCCACGGGCACCGCGTCCGGCAAGTCCCTGGCGTACCTGGTGCCGGTGCTGTCCACGCTGCTGGACGGCTCCGAGGCGCCGAACGGGCGGGGCGCCACCGCCCTGTACCTGGCGCCGACGAAGGCGCTGGCCGCCGACCAGTGCCGGTCGGTGAAGGAACTCGTCCGACCGCTGGGCACGTCCGTTCGAGCCGCGGTGTACGACGGCGACACGCCGTTCGAGGAACGCGAGTGGATCCGGCAGTACGGCACCTACGTGCTGACCAACCCGGACATGCTGCACCGCGGCATCCTGCCGTCCCACCCGCGCTGGTCCTCCTTCCTCAAGGCGCTGAAGTACGTCGTCATCGACGAGTGCCACACCTACCGGGGCGTCTTCGGCTCCCATGTCGCCCAGGTGCTGCGGAGACTGCGCCGACTGTGTGCCCGCTACGGCGCGTCGCCGGTCTTCCTGCTCGCCTCCGCCACCGCCGCCGAACCCTCCGTGGCGGCCCGCCGGCTCACCGGACTGCCGGTCGTCGAGGTCGCCGACGATGCCTCACCGCGCGGTGAACTGGTGTTCGCCCTCTGGGAGCCGCCACTGACCGAGCTGGAGGGCGAGAAGGGCGCGCCGGTCCGCCGCACGGCCACCGCCGAGGCCGCCGACCTGCTCACCGATCTCACCGTGCAGGGCATGCGCTCGATCACCTTCGTGCGGTCCCGGCGCGGCGCCGAGCTGATCTCGGTGATCGCCCAGGAGCGCCTTGCCGAGGTCGACCGCTCGCTGGCCGGGCGCGTGGCCGCCTACCGCGGCGGCTACCTCCCCGAGGAGCGCCGCGCGCTGGAACGCGCCCTGCACTCCGGCGACCTCCTCGGCCTCGCCGCGACCAACGCCCTCGAACTCGGCCTCGACATCTCCGGCCTGGACGCCGTGGTGATCGCCGGCTATCCGGGGACCCGCGCGTCGCTGTGGCAGCAGGCGGGCCGGGCGGGGCGGGCCGGGCAGGGGGCGCTGGCGGTGCTGGTCGCCCGGGACGACCCGCTGGACACCTTCCTCGTCCACCATCCCGAAGCGCTGTTCGACCAGCCCGTGGAGTCCACGGTCCTCGACCCGGACAACCCGTACGTCCTCGCCCCGCACCTGTGCGCGGCGGCTGCCGAGCTGCCCCTGACCGACGAGGACCTGCCACTGTTCGGCCCCGCCTGCGAGGAGCTGCTTCCCCAGCTGGAGGCGGCGAAGCTGCTGCGCCGCCGGACCAGGGCCTGGCACTGGACGCGCCGGGAGCGGGCCGCCGACCTGACCGACATCCGCGGCGAGGGCGGACGGCCGGTCCAGGTCGTCGAGGCCGGCACGGGCCGGCTCCTTGGCACGGTGGACGCCGGGGCCGCCCACACGACCGTCCACGAGGGCGCCGTCCACCTCCACCAGGGGCGCACCTATCTCGTCCGGTCCCTGGACCTGGAGGACTCCGTCGCGCTGGTCGAGCAGGCCACGCCCGCGTACTCGACGGTCGCCCGTGACACGACGGCGATCTCGGTCCTGGAGACCGACACCGAGGTCCCGTGGGGCGACGGACGCCTGTGCTACGGCTCCGTCGAGGTCACCAACCAGGTGGTCTCCTTCCTGCGCCGGCGTCTCATCACCGGCGAGGTCCTGGGTGAGACGAAGCTCGACCTGCCTCCCCGGACGCTGCGTACGCGGGCGGTGTGGTGGACGGTCACCGAGGACCAGCTGGACGCCGCCCGGATCAACCCGGAGATCCTCGGCGGCGCCCTGCACGCCGCCGAGCACGCCTCGATCGGCATGCTGCCCCTCTTCGCGACCTGCGACCGCTGGGACATCGGCGGCGTGTCCGTCCCCCTGCACCCGGACACGCTGCTGCCGACGGTCTTCGTGTACGACGGCCACCCGGGCGGGGCGGGCTTCGCCGAGCGGGCCTTCCACACGGCCCGCGACTGGCTCGCCGCCACCCGGGAGGCCATCGCCTCCTGCGAGTGCGACGCCGGCTGCCCGTCCTGCATCCAGTCCCCCAAGTGCGGCAACGGCAACGAGCCACTGCACAAGCGGGGGGCCGTACGGCTCCTGACGGTGCTCCTGCGGGGAGCGGCGGACGGGGCGGCGGACGGGGTGGGGGATGAGGCCGGGGACCGTGCGGCGGGAGGGAGACCCGGCGCGTGATGCCGACCAGGGGCCTCACGTGGGCGACTTCCGTGGGGGCGGCTCTTGCGACGGGACCTCCAGCGCCGTAACCCCCGCCGACCGGTCCGCCGGCACCCCGTGCCCCGCCGGGCGAGCCTCCACCGCCGGGCCCGCCCTTGCCCGGGTCTCCGCCGAGAACGGACGCCGGCCCGCTGCCACCGTCACGTCCGAGACCTGCCCCGTGAGCACGCAGCTGACCAACCGGGTCCCCTGGGCCGCCGCGATCCGTTCCGCCCGGGCACACGCCGCCGTACCGCCCCGGTCCCAGTGGGCCGCCGCCGCCAGCGCCGCCAGGTCGGCGCCGCCGGCCGCACGGTGCCGGGCCACCACCGCCTGGCCCAGGGCCAGCACGACACCGAACACCAGGCACAGCACGGTGACGGCACCGACGCTCCAGACAGTGGCGGAACCCCGGTCGGCGTTCCCGGCCCGGATCCTCACGGCACACCCCCCGCCGTCCGCTCCACCGACGCCACGGCCTCCTCCCGTACCTCGAAGGGCAGCCCGCGCAGCGCCGGTGGCTCGGCCACCACGACCACGCGGACCCGGTCCCCCTCCCGGCTGACCGTGACCCGCGCCCCGCGGGGTGCCGCCTCCCGGGTGACCTCGGCGACCGCGTCGGCCGGGTCCTGGCGGGCCGCCGCGCGGGCACCCGTCCGGGCCGCGTCCACACACTGGATCTGCGCGGCCACCACGAGCAGCCCCCACACCAGCGCCATCGCGAACACGACCAGCACGGGCAGCACCACGGCGGTCTCCGCCGTCACGAAGCCCCGGTCCGAGTCGCGGGACCCCGCCCTCGCACGCCGCTCACATCCGCGCATCGAGTGCCTGCTTCACGATGCCCTGCAGCTCCGCGCTGACCGCCCCGCTCGTCACCACCTTGTAGAGGACCACGGCGAAGGCCACCGCCGCGACGATCCCCATCGCGTACTCGGACGTGACCATTCCCTCGTCCCGCGACGCAGCGGCCCGCCCGCGCCGTGCCGACCGCATCGCACAGATCAGGGCACTCGTCCGCGCCCGTACCACCTGATACATCACAACCCCCTGAGGTTCTTTCACGTTGATCGCTACTGGTTGTTCGCCCACCGGTCCATCGGTCCACCCCTCCCGTCAGCCACCACCTCCCCCGTCCCCCAGCACCCCGCCCGCGAGCCCGATCACCACCGGCAGCACACCCACCGCGATGAACGCGGGCAGGAAGCACAGCCCCACCGGCGCGGTGACCATGACGGCCGCCCGGCGGGCCCGTGCCGTCGTGGTGCGGGCCCAGTCGGTACGGGCCTGGGTGGCCAGCCGGGCGACGGGGCCGGCCGCGGGGAGCCCGGACACATCGGCCCGTTCCAACAGCCGCGCCAGGGGAGCGGCACCCGGGAGAGCGGCGAGTGCCCGCCAGGCACCGCCCGGCTCACCGCCGAGCCGCACCTCCGCCGCGCCACGGCCCAGCGCGTCCCCCACGGGCCCGCCGAGGGCCTCGCCCACCGCGTGGGCCGCGGTCACCGGCCCGGCACCGGCCGCGACGCACGCTGCCAGCAGGTCGGCCGCCAGGGGCAGTTGGCGGGCGGCCTCGGCGGCACGGCTCTGCTCCGCGGCGGTACCGGCGGCCGCCCGCCGAGCGCGCAGGCGCCACAGCACCACCGCGCCCGCCAAACCCGCCACCACACCGGTGACGCCCCCGACCAGGGCCCAGCCCACCCCCACCGCGGCCACCAACGGCAGCCGGTCACGCACCGCGCCCAGCACCTCGGCGCGTCCTGGGCCGGAACGCACCGCCGGCGGGGCCAGCAGCACGGCGAGCCGTCTGCGCGCGGTCCGCGCCCTCCGCGAGGCCGCGCATCCGTGGGCCAGCCAGCCGGCGATCAGCACCGCTCCCGTCACCGCCCCCAGCCTGTGGACAACGTCCGCGGTCACGACGCCGCCTCCGCCATGCGCACGATCCGCGTCACCCACCACACGCCCAGGCCCTCCAGGGCCCCGCCCGCCAGCAGACAGCCCAGCCCGGCTCCGGTGTGCAGCAGCACGTGCAGCGGGTCGGACCCGAGGGCGGCGCCGAGCAGGAGGCCGAAGACCGGCAGACCGGCGAGCATCACGGCCGTGGCTCGCGCGCCCGCCAACTGGGCCCGCAGGTCGGCGCGCTGGTCCCGTTCGGCACGCAGGGCGCCCTCTAGCCGGTCGAGACCGGCCGCCAGTCCGGCGCCCTGGTCGGCGGCGACCCGCCAGCACGCCGCGAGGCCCCGTAACCCCTCCGCCCCCGGTCGCCGCGCCGCCACCGTGAGGGCCCCCGGCACGTCCCCGCCGAAGCGCGCCGCCGCCAGCACGGCGGCCTGCCCGTCGCCGAGCCCTCCGGAATCGTGCGCGGCGCACAGCAGCGCCTCACCCGGCTGCCGTCCCGCCCGCACCTCACCGGCGAGGGACCCGCACAGGGCGATCACCGCGTCCCGCCGGCGCTCCCGGGCCCGGCTCTCCCGGCCGGCGAGGCGTGTGCGCCGCAGCAACGGCACCCCGGCCGCCCCCGCGACGACCGGCAGCACCGAGTCGCCCAGCACGGCCAGCACCAGCCCGGCCACCGGCGCCCACCACTCGGGCCTCAGCCGGCCACGGACGCGCAGCACCACGTCCGCCGGCCGACGCCCCGGTGACGGCGGCCCGGTGCCGGCCGCCACGCCACCGGCGAACACCAGCCGCGCGCGCCGCACTCCGGCGTGCCACCCGCTCCCCGCCAGCCATGCCGCCGCCCCGAGGCACCCGAGGGCGACGCCCGTCGACAGCTCACCCGTCACCGTCACCCGCACTCCTCCGATCCACGTGCTCGCGCCCGAGCCCGTCTCCGCGCAGCAACTCCCGCAACCGCTCCCACCCGCGCTCGGCCGCAAAGGCCTCCGGCTCCCACCGCAACGCCGGCACCGTCCGCACCAGCCCCGACGGGTCGCGCTCCAGGACGTGCACCTCGGCGATCCGGCGCCGTCCCGCCCGGTCCCGGACCAGGTGCAGGACCACCGAGAGAGCCGCCGACAACTGGCTGTGCAGGGCCGCGCGGTCCAGCCCTGCGGCCGTACCCAGGGCTTCGAGCCGGGCCGGTACGTCGGCGGCGGCGTTGGCGTGCACCGTCCCGCAGCCGCTGTGGCCGGTGTTCAGCGCCGCCAGGAGATGGGCCACCTCGGGCCCGCGCACCTCGCCGACGACCAGCCGGTCCGGCCGCATGCGCAGCGCCTGCCGCACCAGGTCCTCCAGGGTGACCCGGCCCGCGGCCTCCTGGTTGGCGGGTCTGGTCTCCAGGTGGACGACGTGCGGATGGTCGGGCCGCAGCTCCGCCGAGTCCTCGGCCAGCACAATGCGCTCGTCCGGCCGGACCAGGCCCAGCAGCGCGCTCAGCAGCGTCGTCTTGCCGCTGCCGGTGCCGCCGCTGACGAGGAAGGACAGCCGTGCCCGCAGCAGCGCGCGCAGTACGCGGTCACCGCCGGGCGGCACGGTGCCGGCGGCCGCCAGTTCGTCGAGCGTGAACGCACGCGGCCGTACCACCCGGAGCGACAGGCAGGTGCAGCCGACGGCGACCGGGGGCAGCACCGCGTGCAGCCGGGTGCCGTCGGGCAGCCGTGCGTCCACCCAGGGCCGGGCGTCGTCCAGCCTGCGCCCGGCGACCGTGGCGAGGCGCTGCGCGAGCCGCCGTACCGCACCGGCGTCCGGGAAGGAGACCGATGTCAGCTCCAGGCCGCCGCCCCGGTCCACCCAGACCCGGTCCGGGGCGGACACCAGTACGTCGGTCACCGACGGGTCGGCGAGCAGCGGTTCCAGTGGCCCACTGCCGACGAGCTCCGAACGCAGTTGTCCGGCGGCCGCGAGGATCTCGGCGTCACCGAGCACCCGCCCCTGCTCCCGCAGGGCCTGCGCCACACGCGCGGGCGTCGGCTCCGCCCCGCTCTCGGCGAGCCACCGCCGCACCCCGTCGAGCATCCCGGAAGCCAGGCCGGGAACGGGGGCCACGGCTGCCGGGGCGCCGGCTGCCGGCGTTCCGTCGGCAGCCCTCGAGGACCGCCCTGCGCCCAAGCCGAAAGCAAGTCCCGAAGCCAGCCCCGGCACCACTTCCGCTCCAGCGTCCGCACCCGCACCCGCACCCGGAGCGAGTCCTGAGACCGTCCCCCGAAACCGCTCCCTGACGAACCCCGGAGTCACCCCTTGAGACCGTCCTCCGACGAACCCCGGAGTCACCCCTTGAGACCGTCCTCCGACGAACCCCGGGGCCGCTCCCTGAGACCGTCCCCCGACGAACCCTGGGGCCGCCCCCTGAGACCGCCTCCCGACAACCCCCGGAGCCACTCCCCGGTGCCGCCCCGGAGCCACTCCCCGGTGCCGCCCCGGGCCGAGCCCGTCGGTCCGACCCGCGGCCGTCTCCGGCCCAGCCCCTCCCCCGGCCGTCGTCCCCGCAGCCGCCCGGGAAACCGGCTCCGCCCCAGGGGCCGCCCGGACGGCCCAGCCCGGTACACAACCCCGCCCGTTCGGCCGCCGCACGGCCTCCTCACGCCCCACTGACGCCTTCACGCCGCTCCACCCCCCGTCTCCACCAACGCCCGCTCCCAGAACGCCCGGCAGAAGCGCGCCAGCGGGCCACGGGCGGACGCGCCGGGAGGGCGCTTGCCGTCGGTGGCGCGCGCGAGGCCGGACTCGACGGGCACCTCGCCGGCCAGCGGCAGTCCGAGCAGCCGGGCCACCTCGCGGTCGTCGAGGCCCGAGTCGTACGGCCCCCGTGTCACGACGCGCAGATCGCGCAGCACCATGCCGACCGCGGCGGCCACCCGGCCTGCCGCCGCGACGGCCCGCAGCTCGGCCGGGACGACGAGGAGCCCGATGTCCAGCTGGGCGAGGACCTCGGCGACTCCGTCGTCGATCCGGCGCGGCAGGTCCACGACGACCGTGCCGCCCCTGCGCCGGGCAGCGGCGAGCACGGCGCGTACGGCCTGGGGCGGCACCGCGACGCAGTCGCCGCGGTCCCAGCTGAGCACCCGAAGTGAATGCAGTTCGGGCAGCGACTCCTCCAGGGCGCCGCCGCCGACCCGTCCGCGCGAGGCCGCGAACGCGGGCCACCTCAGCCCCTCGGCCGTCTCGCCGCCGAGGAGGACGTCGAGGCCGCCGCCCAGCGGATCCGCGTCCACCAGGAGGCTGCGCAGTCCCTCTCGCGCGGAGGTGACGGCGAGCGCGCAGGCCAGCGTGGACGCCCCGGCACCTCCCCGGCCCCCGATGACGCCTACGGTGAGGGCGGGCCGGCCGACCCCCTCGGCGACGTCGGCGATGCGGTCGACGAGCCACTGTTCGCCGTCGGGGAGCACCAGGACGTGGTCGGCGCCGATCTCGACGGCCCGCTGCCACACTCCGGGATCGTCCTGATCGCGGCTCACCAGGACCACACCCCGTCGCCTCACGGCCCCCCGCACGCGCCGCGCGGCGTCGTCGCCGACGAGGACGAGCGGCGCGGCCTCCCAGCCGCCCGGCCACCTGGCAGCCCCCGAAAGCCTCGAAGTCCCCGAAGTCCCCGTGGCCCCCGTGACTCCCGTGGACGACACGGCGGGTGTCGCGGGCGGCGCGGGCACCGAGTGGTGCACCTCCGGTGTCGCGCCGGCCGCCGCGCACAGGCGCAGCAGATCGTCGAGGAGATCGGTGTCCTCGGTGACGATCAGCGGTCCGCCCTGCCTACCTCCGGCGGGGTGCGGCGGGTCATGGGTGATGGTCCCGGTCATGGTCTGCGTCCCCCTTCGCCGCGGCTTCGGGCCGCGGCCGGTGTCCCGTAACTCGCGCGGCCCCTGCGACCCCGCGTTTCCGGCCGACCGGAGATCCGGTGGAGAACCGGTGGAGAACCGGCCGGCCATACGCGTCCGGCAAAGGGAACCGGCCATGGAACTCGGCGCGGCCCGGACGCGTGGGAATCACGGTGCGGTGATCCGGGAAATCGTGTGGATCTTGGTCAAAAACTGTGGACAACTCGATGGATGTGAATATCGCCGTCACTCAAACCGGTGAGCCCCGCCGCTCGTCGATCCACCCCGTGTACGACACCCGCAGAGCAGTCCGACGACTACGCACCGTAGCCAATCATGCCCATGACAACACCTCTCGCCGACCGCACCGCACCACGGGCTCCGGGTCGGCCGGAGGGAGAAAAACCCATCCGGACATGCGACGACCCCCGCCGGGGGGGAGAGCGGGGGTCGTCTCCACGGCCGACTCGGGGGGGGGGAGGAGTCGGACCGGGTTAGCACGGTCGCGAACGATCCGTGACTTCCATGGTGTACCCGAGAGGCCTCTCAGGCAAACCCACGCGCCCCACCTTACGCCGAATGGGCTGCGCCTATGCTCGGAGTCGTGGAAAACCACTCCTCGCCCCACTCCATGGCGCACTCCTCGCCCCGCACGGCGGCCTTCTTCGACCTGGACAAGACGGTCATTGCGAAGTCCAGCACACTCACGTTCAGCAAGTCGTTCTACCAAGGCGGGCTGATCAACCGCAGGGCCGTACTGCGTACCGCGTATGCCCAGTTCGTCTTCCTCGCGGGCGGAGCCGACCACGACCAGATGGAGCGGATGCGCAAGTACCTCTCCGCCCTCTGCCGGGGCTGGGACGTCCGGCTGGTCAAGGAGCTCGTCGCCGAGACCCTGCACGACCTGATCGACCCGATCATCTACGACGAGGCCGCCTCACTGATCGAGGAGCACCACACCGCCGGCCGCGACGTCGTGATCGTCTCCACGTCGGGCGCCGAGGTCGTCGAACCCATCGGTGAGCTCCTCGGCGCGGACCGGGTGGTGGCGACCCGCATGGTCGTCGGCGACGACGGCCGCTTCACCGGGGAGGTGGAGTACTACGCGTACGGCCCCACCAAGGCGGAGGCGGTCCGCGAGCTGGCCGAGTCCGAGGGATACGACCTGAGCCGCTGTTACGCCTACAGCGACTCGGCGACCGATCTGCCGATGCTCGAGTCCGTCGGCCGCCCCCACGCGGTGAACCCGGACCGGGCGCTGCGCCGGGAGGCTCTCGCGCGCGAGTGGCCGATCCTCGATTTCCACCGCCCGGTACGGCTGAAGCAGCGCATCCGGGGGCTCTCCGTACCGCCGCGCCCCGCTCTGGTCGCCGCCGCCGCGATAGGCGCCGCGGCGGCCACCGCGGGCCTCGTCTGGTACGCGAGCCGGCGCCGGTCCGCGACGGCGGCCTGAGCCCTCCCCCGGCCCGCCCTTTCACCCGCGTATGAGTGCAAATGTAAAGAAGTGCGGTCGGCACTTCCGCTTGCTCCGGCGCAGGAGTACAAAGGACTCAACGGCCCGCGAGACCAAGGACATCCGAAAGGATCACCTTAAGAAACGCAATTGGCCCCACGGACCGAGCATGGACATCGAGCACCCACGCGACGTCGACCCGTCGATTACGGGCCAGCCGCACCAGGTGACGGGCAAAGCTCCCGACCTGATGGGCAACATTTCGAGGACGCTTGGTAACCCGGTGGTCATGCCAGCGGCGGTACGAATTCTCGTACCGCCGCATCTTCACGCCGCCCCGCGCTGCAGCGCCTCGCACACCGCCGTCGACTCGCGTGCGCCCAGCTCGACCGCCCGGCCGCAGTGCGCGATCCAGGCGGCCATGCCCTCCGGCGTCCCGGAGACGTAACCGTCGAGCGCCGCCAGGTAGGCGGCGCGGCCCAGCTCGGCGTGGCCGACCTCGGCAGCGCAGACCGACTTCGGGTCGAGACCGCTGCCGACCAGGACGATGCGCTCGGCCGTACGTGCGACCAGGCCGTTGCGCGAGGTGAAGGGCCGCAGCGCCAGCAACTCGCCGTGCACGACGGCCGCCGTCACCAGCGCCGGCGCGGCACCGCCCGCCATGACCAGCCCGGCCAGGCCCTCCAGCCTGCCGTGCGCCTCCCGGGCGCCCGGCAGGGGCAGCTCGACGAGGGGTTCGTCCACCGGCTCGCCCTCCTGGCGGGGCCGCCCCGCCCGGTCGGCCTCGTCCGCCGCCGCCACGAGGTGCAGCCGGGCCAGCACCCGCAGCGGCGACTGGCGCCAGATGGACAGCAGCTGCCCCGCCTCGGCGGTCAGCCGCAGCGCCGCGCCCACCGTGCGTGCCTCGTCGTCGACGCTGAAGTCGCTGCGTCGCCGCACCTCCTCCAGGGCCCAGTCCGCTCCGGACAGCGCCGCCGAGCCCCGGGCGCCGCGCAGTGCCGCCTCCGAGGTGATCGCGTTGCTGCGGCGTCGCATGATCCGGTGGCCGTAGACCCGGTCCACGGCCTTGCGGACTGACTCCACGGACTCGGCCACGCCGGGCAGTTCGCCCAGGGCCGCGAGCGGGTCGGCGGTCGCGCCTGTCGTACTCATGAGTACGACATTACGCACCCCTCGGCCCCGCCCCACGAATGAGTGGTCTTCTTCACGTGTGCCCGAACCGCGGCGTCACGCACAGCCAGAGCGGCACTACTCTTGGTGAACATGAAAATTGCTTTCGTCGGGAAGGGCGGCAGCGGCAAGACCACCCTGTCCTCCCTGTTCATCCGCCATCTCGCCGCCACCGGTGCGCCCGTCGTCGCCGTCGACGCCGACATCAACCAGCACCTGGGGGCCGCGCTGGGCCTCGACGAGACGGAGGCCGCGGGACTGCCCGCGATGGGCGAGCACCTGCCGCTGATCAAGGAGTACCTGCGCGGCACCAACCCGCGGATCACCTCCACGGGGACGATGATCAAGACCACCCCGCCCGGCGAGGGCTCGCGCCTGCTGCGGGTGTGCGAGGACAACCCGGTCTACGACGTCTGCGCCCGGCCGGTGGAACTCGACGCCGGGGCCCTCCGTTTGATGGTCACCGGACCTTTCACGGAGTCCGACCTCGGAGTCGCCTGCTACCACTCCAAGACGGGCGCGGTGGAGCTGTGCCTGAACCACCTGGTCGACGGCCGTGACGAGTACGTCGTGGTCGACATGACCGCGGGCTCGGACTCGTTCGCCTCCGGCATGTTCACCCGCTTCGACATCACGTTCCTCGTCGCCGAGCCGACCCGGAAGGGAGTCTCCGTCTACCGCCAGTACAAGGAGTACGCCCGCGACTTCGGCGTCACCCTGAAGGTCGTCGGAAACAAGGTGCAGGGGCCGGACGACCTCGACTTCCTGCGCGAAGAGGCCGGGGACGACCTGTTGACGACCGTCGGCCACTCGGACTGGGTGCGCGCCATGGAGAAGGCCCGGCCGCCCCGGTTCGGACTCCTGGAGGACGCCAACCACCGCGCGCTGCGCACGCTGCGCACGGCCGCCGACGCGACGTACGAGTCTCGGGACTGGGAGCGCTACACGCGCCAGATGGTCCACTTCCACCTGAAGAACGCCCGCAGCTGGGGCAACGAGCGCACCGGGGCCGACCTGGCCGCGCAGGTCGACCCCGGCTTCGTACTCCGCGAGACGGTCGCCGCCCCGGCGTGACGCCGGCACCCGGCGGTGCCGGCGCCTGAGCCGCGCGTACGTCCGCGCCCGCCCGACGGCTACCGCTTGGCGGCCGGGGCTCCGGGCACGCCCTTCGGAGCCGGCGCGGGCTGGGCCGACAGGAAGGACGCCCAGCCCTTCTCCGGCGCCTCGCCGACGCCGAGGGTGCGCAGCTTCTTCAGCACCTTCGGGTCCTGGGCGTCCAGCCAGTCCACGAGCTGCCGGAAGGAGACGCAGCGCACCTCGTCCTTGGTGCACACCGTCTCGATGACCTCCTCGACGGCGCGCATGTAGGTGCCGCCGTTCCAGGACTCGAAGTGGTTGCCGATGATCAGGGGCGCGCGGTTGCCGTCGTAGGCCCGCCGGAAGCCCTGGAGCAGGCCGTCACGCATCTGGTCGCCCCAGAGCTCGTGCTTGGCCGGATCGCCCTGGGTGGTGGTGCCCGACTGGTTGACCATGAAGTTGTAGTCCATGGTGAGCTGCTCGAAGGTGTGCCCGGGGAAGGGGACGAGCTGCATCGACAGGTCCCACAGGCCGCCCTCCTTCTTCTCCGGCCAGACCTGGTTGTTCACGCCGCTGCTGTCGTAGCGGAAGCCCATGTCACCGGCGGCCTTCACGAAGTTCTCCTGGCCCTCCAGGCAGGGAGTGCGGGCGCCGATCAGCTCCTTGTCGTAGTCGAAGGGCAGCGGCGCCGCGTTCTTCATCCCGGTGTTGGTCTTCCAGGTCTTCACGAACTGCTTGGCCTGCCTGATCTCCTCCTTCCACTCCTCGACGGACCACTCGCCGACCCCGCCGCCGGGGCCGCAGAAGTGCCCGTTGAAGTGGGTGCCGATCTCGTTGCCCTCCAGCCACGCCAGCCGCAGTTGCTTGACGGTGTCGGCGATGCCCTGCTCGTCGTTGAAGCCGATGTCCGAGCGGCCCGGGGAATGCTGCGGCGGCCGGTAGAGGTCCCGCTTCTCCTTGGGCAGCATGTAGACGCCGCTCAGGAAGTACGTCATCGTGGCGTCGTTCTCCTTGGCCACTTCACGGAAGTAGGAGAACAGCTTCTGGCTGTCCTCGCCCGCGCCGTCCCAGGAGAACACCACGAACTGCGGCGGCTTCTGGCCGGGCTTGAGCCGTTCGGGCCGGGGCAGGTGCGGCTGGGCCCCGGTGTACGCGGTGGAACCGTCGCCGATCAGCCGGACCGCGTTTTTGGGCGCAGGCGCCGCTTTCCCCTTCTCCTTCTCCGGACCCTGCGTCCCTTCACCGGAACCGGTACCGCTGCCGATCGCGCAACCGGCGAGCGACGCGGCGCAGACCGCGGCGGCGACCACGGTGCGCGCGGCGATCCTGTGGGTGGCGGCCATGTTCCGCCCACCTTCTTCCTTCTCTCGGGCCAACGCCGACGACGGCGATGTCGGGTGAATCGCGTGCTGCGCCGGGGACGTGGCGTCAGCGCCGTCAAGGTGGCACGAATGCGAGAGGGAATTAGTACGACAAGCCGATGAAATGTATAGATTCACTCACTTGAGCGGCACATTACTCCATTTGCGCGAAAAGTCTATGCCTCGTCTTTACTCTGAATTACGATCTATTTACTGAGCGCAATCGCCAGCGCGTTCCCCAGCGCTCATCACGTACGCACCGAGCGTCCGCCGGGCGCTCGGTATCCCGCCGCTGTAGGAGACGGGAAACATGTCGTCCTGCGTCCCCGCCCGCGCCGATTCGGCCCGGACCGAGCACATCCACCCACCCCACAGTCCGCCGCCCGGCGGCCCCCGGCGCTTCCGCGTCGCGGGCGCCGACGTGTCGGCGTCGATCGCGGTCTTCCTGATCGCCCTGCCCCTCTCCCTGGGCATCGCCCTCGCCACCGGCGCCCCCCTCCAGGCCGGCCTCGTCGCCGCCGCGGTGGGCGGGATCGTCGTCGGACGGCTCGGCGGCTGCCCCCTCCAGGTCAGCGGACCCGCAGCCGGGCTCACCGTGGTCACCGCCGACCTCATCCAGCAGTACGGATGGCGCACGACCTGCGCCATCACCGTGCTCGCCGGCATCGCCCAACTCGGCCTCGGCTGCCTGCGCGTGGCACGCTCCGCGCTCGCGGTGAGCCCCGCCATCGTGCACGGCATGCTCGCCGGCATCGGCGTCACCATCGCCGTCGCCCAGTTGCACATCGTCCTCGGCGGCACCCCGCAGAGCTCCGTGCCGGACAACCTGCTCGCGCTGCCCGCCCAGTTGGCCGACCTGCGCCCCGCCGACGTGGCGGCGAGCGTCCTGACGCTGACCCTGCTGCTGCTCTGGCCGCGCATCCCCGGCCGGGCCGGCCGACTGCTGGGCAAGCTCCCCGCCGCCCTCGTCGCCGTCGCCGGCGCCACCGCGGTCGCCGTGCTGGCCGGGCTCCGCCTGCCCAAGGTGGACCTGCCCTCCTGGAGCAGCCATGCCCTGGCGGCGCTGCCCGACGGACCGGTGCTCGGCCTTCTCGCCGCCGTGCTCACGACCACGCTGGTGTGCAGTGTGCAGTCACTGCTCGGCGCGGTCGCCGTGGACAAGCTGGTCGCCGCCCGGCCGAGTCTGACCGGCCGGGTCAAGCGCTCCAACCTCGACCGCGAGCTGCTCGGCCAGGGCGCCGGCAACATCGTCTCCGGCTCGCTCGGCGGACTGCCCATCGCCGGTGTGGCCGTACGCAGCACCGCCAACGTGTCGGCCGGCGCCGTCAGCCGGAACTCCACGATGCTGCACGGCCTTCTCGTACTGATCGCCACGCTGCTGCTGGTCCCGGCCCTGGAGCTGATCCCGCTCGCCTCGCTCGCCGCCCTGGTCATGGCCGTCGGCCTGAAGATGGTGTCGCTGAACCACATCCGGACGGTGACCCGCCACCGCGAGGTGCTGGTCTACGCCGTCACCACCGGCGGCGTGGTGTTCTTCGGCGTCCTGGAGGGCGTCGCGCTGGGCATCGCCGTGGCCGTCGGCGTCGCCCTGCACCGTCTGACCCGCACCCGGATCAGGCACGTCGAGACGGCAGGGGTCCACCACGTGCACGTGCGGGGCCAGTTGACGTTCCTCGCGGTGCCGCGGCTCAGCCGGGTCCTGCACCAAGTGCCCCAGGGGTCGGACACCGTCGTGGAGCTGGACGGGTCGTTCATGGACCACGCGGCGTACGAGACCTTGCAGGACTGGCAGAAGACGCACACCGCGCAGGGCGGCCGCGTCGACGTGACCGGCCGCCGCCCGGGCACCCGCATCTCCGAGCCGGCCGACACCGACGGCTGCCGCTGCCGCCCCTGGACCCCCTGGCGCAACCACCAGTGCGAGCCCCCGCAGCCGACGCCCCAGCCCGGCACCGACCGGCGGGACGGGACCGGCACGGACGCCGACACCGCGCCCGCTCCCGGCGGATCGCGCGGACAGGGCGGGAACGGCCCGCAGAGCAGGGGGAGCGCGCGGAGCGGGGAAGGCGCACGGAGCACGGCGGACGGGCACGGAACTGACGGGACCGTCGCACCGGACGGACACACCGGCCCCACCGGCCCGGTCGTCGCGGGCACCTCCGGCGGGCTCAGCGGACGGGAGCTGGCGCGTGGCATCAGCGCGTTCCAGCGCAACACCGCACCCCTGGTGCGCGGCGAGCTGGCCCGGCTGGCCCGCGAGGGACAGCAGCCCTCCCAGCTCTTCCTGACCTGCGCCGACTCGCGGGTGGTCACCTCCATGATCACCTCCAGCGGTCCCGGTGATCTCTTCGTCGTGCGCAATGTGGGCAATCTCGTCCCGCTGCCCGGCGAGGAGAGCGGTGACGACTCGGTGGCCGCCGCGATCGAGTACGCGGTGGACGTACTGAAGGTGCGGTCCATCACGGTGTGCGGGCACTCCGGGTGCGGGGCCATGCAGGCGCTGCTCAGCACCGATACGGGCGGTGCGCAGACGCCGCTCAAGCGGTGGCTGCGGCACGGGCTGCCGAGTCTGGACCGGCTCCCCGGAGCGCCGGGAGGCCCGCCCGAGGACGCCGGGGGCCGGCCCCTGCTGGCCGGACGCCCGCCCGCCGACGCGGCCGAGCGGCTCTGCCTGGCCAACGTGGTCCAGCAGCTGGAACACCTGCGGGCCCACGACGCGGTGGCCCGGGCCCTGAGAACCGGGGACCTGGAGCTGCACGGCATGTACTTCCACGTGGGCGAGGCGCAGGCGTACCTGCTCTCCCCGGACGCGGGCGACGCCGGGGACGGCGTGTTCGAACTGGTCCTGGAGACCGATCTGACCGCCTGAACGGCACGGGGGCCGAGGCGCGGGGAGTGTGAGCGTCGTTACAGACGCTGAACCCCGCGCCTTCGGCGTCCGTGGGTACTGATGACCACTGGCCACGAGGACGGCGGCCCGCCGCACAGGTCTAAACCAGTTGCCCGTCGACCCTTGTCATCGGCCCCCCGGGTCTGATGAGCTGTGGCCTGGGACACAACGGACAACCCTGAGAACGGGAGATGTCGTGAGCAACGAATCCTTGGCCAACCTGCTCAAGGAAGAGCGCAGGTTCGCGCCCCCCGCCGACCTGGCCGCGAACGCCAACGTCACGGCGGAGGCGTACGAACAGGCCAAGGCCGACCGACTCGGGTTCTGGGCCGAGCAGGCTCGCCGGCTGACCTGGGCCGAGGAGCCGACCGAGACCCTCGACTGGTCGAACCCGCCGTTCGCCAAGTGGTTCAAGGACGGCAAGCTCAACGTCGCGTACAACTGCGTCGACCGCCATGTCGAGGCCGGCAACGGCGACCGCGTCGCCATCCACTTCGAGGGCGAGCCCGGCGACAGCCGCGCCATCACCTACGCCCAGCTCAAGGACGAGGTCTCCAAGGCCGCCAACGCCCTGCTGGAACTCGGCGTGCAGAAGGGCGACCGGGTCGCCGTCTACATGCCGATGATCCCGGAGACGGCGATCGCGATGCTGGCCTGCGCCCGAATCGGCGCCGCCCACTCGGTGGTCTTCGGCGGCTTCTCCTCGGACGCGCTCGCGACCCGTATCCAGGACGCCGACGCCAAGGTCGTCATCACCTCCGACGGCGGCTACCGGCGCGGCAAGCCGTCCGCCCTCAAGCCCGCCGTCGACGAGGCGGTCGAGCGCGCCGGCACCGTGGAACACGTCCTCGTCGTGCGCCGCACCGGCCAGGACGTGGCGTGGGACGACTCCCGCGACAAGTGGTGGCACGAGACGGTCGACCGGCAGTCCGCCGAGCACACGCCGGAGGCGTTCGACGCCGAGCACCCGCTGTTCATCCTGTACACGTCCGGTACGACGGGCAAGCCGAAGGGCATCCTGCACACC
This sequence comes from Streptomyces sp. M92, assembly GCF_028473745.1. NCBI lineage: Bacteria > Bacillati > Actinomycetota > Actinomycetes > Kitasatosporales > Streptomycetaceae > Streptomyces > Streptomyces sp. M92. The sequence continues at coordinate 2,110,973 of NZ_CP101137.1, read as the reverse complement.
TCCGGCGGCTACCTCACGCAGACCGCGTACACCCACTGGGCCGTCTTCGACCTGAAGCCGGAGACCGACGTCTACTGGTGCACCGCCGACGTCGGCTGGGTCACCGGCCACTCGTACATCGTCTACGGCCCGCTCGCCAACGGCGCGACGCAGGTCATGTACGAGGGCACCCCGGACACCCCGCACCAGGGCCGGTTCTGGGAGATCGTGCAGAAGTACAAGGTCTCCGTCCTCTACACCGCGCCCACCGCGATCCGGACGTTCATGAAGTGGGGCGACGACATCCCCGCGAAGTTCGACCTGTCCTCGCTGCGGGTCCTCGGCTCGGTCGGTGAACCGATCAACCCCGAGGCCTGGATCTGGTACCGCAAGAACATCGGTGCGGACGCCACCCCGGTCGTCGACACCTGGTGGCAGACCGAGACCGGCGCCATGATGATCACGCCGCTGCCGGGCGTCACCCACGCCAAGCCGGGCTCCGCCCAGCGCCCGCTGCCCGGCATCGCGGCCACCGTCGTGGACGACGAGGCGGGCGAGGTGCCGAACGGCGGGGGCGGGTACCTGGTCCTCACCGAGCCCTGGCCGTCGATGCTGCGCACCATCTGGGGCGACGACCAGCGCTTCATCGACACGTACTGGTCGCGCTTCGAGGGCAAGTACTTCGCCGGCGACGGTGCCAAGAAGGACGAGGACGGCGACATCTGGCTGCTGGGCCGCGTCGACGACGTGATGCTGGTCTCCGGCCACAACATCTCCACCACCGAGGTCGAGTCGGCCCTCGTCTCCCACCCGTCCGTCGCCGAGGCGGCCGTGGTCGGCGCGGCCGACGAGACCACCGGGCAGGCCATCGTGGCCTTCGTGATCCTGCGCGGTGCGGCGGCGGAGTCCGAGGACCTCGTCACCGAGCTGCGCAACCACGTCGGTGCCACGCTCGGCCCGATCGCCAAGCCCAAGCGGATCCTGCCGGTGGGCGAGCTGCCCAAGACCCGCTCCGGCAAGATCATGCGCCGCCTGCTGCGCGACGTCGCGGAGAACCGTCAGGTCGGCGACGTCACGACGCTGGCGGACTCCACCGTGATGGACCTCATCCAGTCGAAGCTCCCCGCGGCACCCAGCGAGGACTGAGCCGCCCACACGAAGGGCACCCGGCGCACGACCGCCCGGGTGCCCTTTTCGCACGCTTCGTCCGGTTGCGTACCGTCACGAAGGTCACCCGGCAGCGCCACGGCAGTTTAGGTAGGCTAAGGAACGCGTAAGAAGCTCAACAAGATCCTCATGGTGTGCCGGGAAGTCTGGTCGGCAAGCGAGTCCGTGCTGCCCAACGACCGGAGGTCTTCCCCGTGACCGCCCCCCGCACCCCCCGCAAAGTCTTCGGACGGCTGTCCCTCCCCGAGCGGAACTACGTCGCCGAAGCACTGCGCACCGAGACCGTCGGCGGCGTACTGCTGCTCGTCGCCGCGATCACCGCACTGGTGTGGGCGAACATACCGGCGCTCAGTGACAGCTACGAGAGCGTCAGCGACTTCCACTTCGGGATCGGGGCCGTCGGCCTCGACCTGTCGGTCGCGCACTGGGCCGCCGACGGACTGCTCGCGATCTTCTTCTTCGTCGCCGGCATCGAGCTCAAGCGCGAGCTGGTCGCGGGAGACCTGAAGGACCCGAAGGCCGCCGCGCTCCCGGTGGTCGCGGCGCTGTGCGGCATGGCCGTACCGGCGCTCGTGTACACCGTCACCGCCACCGCCGGCGGCGGCTCGCTGGCCGGCTGGGCCGTGCCCACCGCCACCGACATCGCCTTCGCGCTCGCCGTGCTCGCCGTCATCGGCACCTCCCTGCCGAGCTCCCTGCGCGCCTTCCTGCTGACCCTCGCCGTCGTCGACGACCTCTTCGCGATCCTGATCATCGCGGTCTTCTTCACCGACAGCCTGAACTTCGCCGCGCTCGGCGGCGCCGTCGCCGGCCTCGTCGTCTTCTGGCTGCTGCTGCGCAAGGGAGTGCGCGGCTGGTACGTGTACGTGCCGCTCGGCCTCGTCATCTGGGGGCTGATGTACAACAGCGGCATCCACGCCACCATCGCCGGCGTCGCGATGGGCCTGATGCTGCGCTGCCACACCCGGGAGGGCGAGCACCACTCCCCCGGCGAGCACATCGAACACCTGGTCCGCCCCCTGTCGGCGGGTCTGGCCGTGCCGCTGTTCGCACTGTTCAGCGCGGGTGTGTCGGTCTCGGGCGGGGCGCTGGCCGACGTGTTCACCAAGCCGGAGACCCTGGGCGTGGTCCTCGGGCTCGTCGTCGGCAAGACGTTCGGCATCTTCGGCGGCACCTGGCTGACGGCGCGCTTCACCCGGGCCTCGCTCAGCGACGACCTCCAGTGGGCCGACGTGTTCGCGGTGGCCACGCTGGCCGGCATCGGCTTCACCGTGTCGCTGCTGATCGGCGAGCTGGCCTTCGAGGGCGACGCGGCGATGACCGACGAGGTCAAGGCCGCCGTCCTGACCGGCTCGGTCGTCGCGGCGCTGCTGGCCACCGTGCTGCTGAAGGTACGGAACGCCAAGTACCGCAGGCTGACCGAGGCCGAGGAGCGCGACGAGGACCTCAGCGGCGTGCCGGACATCTACGAGGAGGACGACCCGGCGTACCACCTGCGGGTGGCCGCGATCTACGAGAAGAAGGCCGCCGAGCACCGCCGGATCGCCGAGGAGATGGAGGCGGCGCGGCTTGCCGAAGTGCCGGGCGGGGCAGGCGATCAGGGCGACGGTCCGGCATGATCTGACGAGACGGTACAAAAGACGGACCGTACGCGGTCGGGCCGCGGCAGTCAGGCGGCGTCCGACAGCCACGGAACCGTACGCAGATCAGCCAGCGGAAGAGGGAGAGACGCGATGAGCGCACCCGACGGCAGCCCGGTCGGCACCGAACGCAGCATCGGCCAGCTGTTCGCCTCGGCGACCACCGAATTGTCGGCGCTCGTGCACGACGAGATCGCACTGGCCAAGGCGCAGCTGCGGCAGGACGTCAAGCGCGGGGCGACGAGCGGCGGCGCCTTCTCGCTGGCGGGCCTCCTCCTGGTCTTCTCGCTGCCGATGCTGAGCTTCGCGCTGGCCTACGGCATCCGGACCTGGAGCGGCTGGAACATGGCGGTCTGCTTCCTGCTGTCCTTCGCGGCGAACGTCCTCGTCGCGGGCGTACTCGCGCTGATCGGCGTCGTCTTCGCCAAGAAGGCGAAGAAGGGCAAGGGCCCGCAGAAGGTCGCCGCGTCGGTGAAGCAGTCGGCGGGCGTGCTGCAGAACGCCAAGCCGCACCCGCGTCCCGAGCTGCCCGCGGACCGGTCCCCCGAAGCCATCGAGGCTGTGGCACGCTCGTCCTCATGACGGACCCCGCCACCCCGATGGAGCCATCCCCGTCGGCGCAGAACCCCGCCTCGGTCGTACGCCTCGACATCCCCGGCGGACGCGAGGTCACCCACCGGGACGTCGCCGCCAACGGCGCCCGCTTCCACATCGCGGAGGTGGGCGACGGACCGCTGGTACTGCTGCTGCACGGCTTCCCGCAGTTCTGGTGGGCCTGGCGGCACCAGCTGACGGCGCTCGCGGACGCCGGTTTCCGCGCCGTCGCCATGGACCTGCGCGGCGTCGGCGGCAGCGACCGCACCCCGCGCGGCTACGACCCGGCCGGCCTCGCCCTCGACATCACCGGCGTGGTCCGCTCGCTCGGCGAGCCGGACGCCGCGCTGGTCGGCCACGACCTGGGCGGCTACCTCGCCTGGACGGCCGCCGCGATGCGGCCCAAGCTCGTACGGCGGCTCGCGGTCTCCTCGATGCCGCACCCGCGGCGCTGGCGCTCGGCCATGCTCGGGGACGTCCGGCAGACCCGCGCGGGCTCCTACATCTGGGGGTTCCAGCGCCCCTGGATCCCCGAGCGCCAACTGACGGCGGAGGACGGCGCGCTGGTCGGGCGGCTGATCGACGACTGGTCGGGCCCCCGGCCGCTGGACGGGGAGGCGGTGGCGGCCTACCGCCGCGCGATGTGCATCCCCTCCACGGCGCACTGCTCCGTCGAGCCGTACCGCTGGCTGGTGCGCTCGCTCGCCCGTCCGGACGGCATCCAGTTCTACCGCCGTATGAAGCGGCCGGTGCGGGTGCCGACGCTGCACCTGCACGGCTCGCTGGACCCGGTGATGCGGACCCGGAGCGCGGCCGGTTCCGGGCAGTACGTCGAAGCGCCCTACCGGTGGCGGCTGTTCGACGGGCTCGGGCACTTCCCGCACGAAGAGGATCCGGTCGCCTTTTCCACCGAACTGATCAATTGGCTGAAGGATCCCGAACCCGATCGGTGACCGTACGGACGCGTCCGGTACCCGAACGGGAACTCTTGTCCTATGAACGGCCACTTGCCCGGCGCATAGGCCAATTGGGCGCCCCCGGAACGGTTATCGACCTTCGGGTGGGGGCACACGTCGGGGTATGGGCTGGACGCACGACTACAGTGACGTAGCACGCGACGGCCGCTCCACGAGCGGCGTGAGCAGCACCCACCGACGAGGCGGCACCCCGCAACTGGCGGCGGAGGACCCCCGGGTGGGCATTCCGCGCATCCTGCGCCGCCGGGCCCGCTGGGTCTCCGTACGCCTGCGCCATCCACGCGGCGTCGGCTGACACCCGCACGCCGGTCGCGGCCTGTCCGCGCTCCCGGGTTCCGAACCGGATGCCGGTCTGGCCGGTCCGGCACCTGACGCCGGGCAGGCCCTACAGCGCGCAGCTGTCGCTGTCCACCTGCTGGTTGGCGGTGCGGCCCTCGGCGATGTCCTCGCGGATCTCGTCCACGGTGAGCGCGTAGCCGGTGTCGGGGTCGTCCAGGGACTTGGCGAAGACCACGCCGTAGACCTCGCCCTCGGGCGTCAGCAGCGGGCCGCCGGAGTTGCCCTGACGGACGGTCGCGTACAGCGAGTAGACGTCGCGGCCGACGGTGTCGCGGTGGTAGATGTCCGGGCCGTTGGCCGTGATGCGCCCGCGCACGCGCGCGGCGCGGACGTCGTACGCCCCGTTCTCCGGGAAGCCGGCCACGATCGCGCCGTCGTCGCGGACCGCGTCCTGCTCGCTGAACCGCAGCACGGGCGCGTCCAGTTCCGGCACGTCCAGTACGGCGATGTCGCGCCGCCAGTCGTAGAGGACGACCGTCGCGTCGTACTTCCGGCCCTCGCCGCCTATCTGCACCGTGGGCTCGTCGACGCCGCCGACCACGTGGGCGTTGGTCATGACGCGGCGCTCGTCGAAGACGAAGCCGGTGCCCTCCAGGACCTTGCCGCAGTCGGGGGCGGTGCCCATGACCTTGACGATGGAGCGCTTGGCCCGGACGGCGACCGGGCTGTTCGCCAGCGCGGGGTCGGGCGGCTGGACCTCGGTGATCGGCTCGTTGGCGAACGGGCTGAAGACCTGTGGGAAGCCGTTGCGGGCGAGGACGGAGCTGAAGCTGTTGAACCAGGTGTCGGCCTGGTCCGGCAGCACCTCCTGCACGCCCGACAGCACGTGGGACTGACGGACCTCCTTGCCTATCGTCGGCATGGTCGTCTGGGCGAGGGCGGCACCGATCAGCCAGGCGACCAGCAGCATCGCCACCACGTTGACCAGCGCGCCACCGGTGGCGTCCAGGGCGCGGGCCGGTGACCAGGTGATGTAGCGCCGCAGCTTGTTGCCCAGGTGCGTGGTCAGGGCCTGGCCGACGGAGGCGCAGACGATGACGACGACCACCGCGACGACGGCGGCGGTCGTGCTCACCTCCGCGTTGTCCGTCAGCGCGTCCCAGACCACCGGCAGCAGATAGACGGCGACGAGACCGCCGCCGAGGAAGCCGACCACGGACAGGATGCCGACGACGAAGCCCTGGCGGAAGCCGACGACCGCGAACCAGACGGCGGCCAGCAGCAAGAGGATGTCCAGCACGTTCACCGATTCAGGCCCCGCCTCGTCGTCCTACGCTCACACCGGTCACCCTGTCATGACCGCCAGTCCAGCGGGACCTGCTTCCCCCTGTCCCAGGGCCGCTCCCAGCCCGCGAAGTGCAGCAACCGGTCGATGATGCCGGCCGTGAAGCCCCAGACGAGCGCCGATTCGACCAGGAACGCGGGGCCCTTGTGACCACTGGGGTGGAAAGTGGTGACCCGGTTGGCGGGGTCCGTGAGATCGGCCACGGGGACGGTGAAGACCCGTGCCGTCTCGTTCGGATCGACCACGCCGACGGGGGTGGGCTCGCGCCACCAGGCGAGGACCGGGGTGACGACGAACTCGCTGACCGGGATGTAGAGCTTGGGCAGGACGCCGAAGAGCTGCACGCCGGACGGATCGAGGCCGGTCTCCTCCTCCGCCTCGCGCAGCGCGGCCCGCAGCGGCCCCTCGCCCTGCGGGTCGCCGTCCTCGGGGTCGAGGGCCCCGCCCGGGAAGGCGGGCTGCCCGGCGTGCGAGCGCAGGGTGCCTGCCCGCTCCATCAGCAGCAGCTCCGGGCCCCGGCCTCCTTCCGACTCACCGAACAGGATCAGCACGGCGGACTGCCGTCCGGCGCCGTCCTCGGGGGGCAGGAAGCGGCTCAGCTGGGTGGGCCGCACCGTCGCGACGGCCCGCACCACCGGGTCCAGCCAGCCCGGCAGGTCCTCCGTGCTGAGCATGGCGCCGCGTGTGTCGCCCTGCGTGTCACTCGCCCGTGTCATCTCCACCCCCGTCCTGCCGATTCCAACGCCCGACGCCCCCGAGATCGTTCCGTCACCCGGCCCCCAGCGGCGGCGCCGGCTTCCCGCCCGCGTCCAGGTACGCCTGCGGCGGGTTCAGCCGCTGGCCGGGCAGGCCGCCCTTCTCGTACTTCAGGAGCTTCTTCGCCTTCTCGGGGTCCGTCTCGCCCTCGCCGTACGCCGGGCAGAGCGGGGCGATGGGGCAGGCGCCGCAGGCGGGCTTGCGGGCGTGGCAGATCCGGCGGCCGTGCCAGATGACGTGGTGGGAGAGGTCGGTCCAGTCGCTCTTCGGGAAGAGCGCGCCGACGGCGGCCTCGATCTTGTCCGGGTCGGTCTCGGCGGTCCACTGCCAGCGGCGCACCAGGCGCTGGAAGTGGGTGTCCACGGTGATGCCGGGGCGGCCGAAGGCGTTGCCCAGCACGACGAAGGCGGTCTTGCGGCCCACTCCGGGCAGCTTGACGAGGTCTTCGAGGCGGCCGGGGACCTCGCCGCCGAAGTCCTCCGCCAACGCCTTGGACAGCCCTATGACCGACTTGGTCTTGGCCCGGAAGAAGCCGGTGGGGCGGAGGATCTCCTCGACCTCCTCGGGGTTGGCGGCGGCCAGGTCCTCGGGGGCCGGGTACTTCGCGAAGAGCGCGGGCGTCGTCTGGTTGACGCGCAGGTCGGTGGTCTGGGCGGACAGCACGGTGGCCACGACCAGCTGGAAGGGGTTCTCGAAGTCCAGCTCCGGGTGGGCGTACGGATAGACCTCGGCCAGCTCGCGGTTGATGCGGCGGGCGCGGCGGACCAGCGCGGTCCGGGACTCCTCGCGCGCCGGCTGCGCGGCGACGGTCTTCGCCGGTGCGACGCCCTTGACGGCGGCGGCGGCCTTCTTGGGGGCGACGGGGGGCTTCTTGGCGGGCGCCTGCTTGCTGACGGCCGCCCGCTTCTCGACGCTCTTCCCGGCGGACTTCTTCACGGCACCCTTCTCCGCGGTCACCCTCTTGGCAGGTGCCGCCTTTTTTGTCGCTTTCGCCGTTTCCCTACCGCCATCGGGGCCCTGTTCGCCCACGGCGGAATCGCGACGTACACCCACCCGTGCAGCCCCCTCTGCCTGTGCTCTCACCGGCGATTTGGACACCCGGCCAGCCTACGGCCCGCCACCGACATCCGCCCCGGACCTCGAAGATCGGCGCCCAATTGGACCCCTGCCGCGTACCCCGGGACACCAGTGCGGCATCCTTGTGACAGATCACACTGTTTGGACTGTCCGGCAAAATGGGCACCACGGACCCCTGGTACACCGGGGGAACAAGATCCTCTGAGCCGGTCGACAAGGAGAGAACTCGTGGACGACGTTCTGCGGCGCAACCCGCTCTTCGCGGCGCTCGACGACGAGCAATCCGCGGAGCTCCGCGCCTCCATGAGTGAGGTGACCCTCGCCCGGGGCGACTCGCTGTTCCACGAGGGCGACCCCGGAGACCGCCTCTACGTGGTCACGGAAGGCAAGGTGAAGCTCCACCGCACCTCCCCCGACGGCCGCGAGAACATGCTGGCCGTGGTCGGACCCAGCGAGCTGATCGGTGAGCTGTCGCTCTTCGACCCGGGCCCACGCACGGCGACCGCCACCGCGCTGACCGAGGTGAAGCTGCTCGCCCTCGGCCACCCCGACCTCCAGCCCTGGCTGAGCGTGCGTCCGGAGGTGGCCACCGCCCTGCTGCGCGCCGTCGCGCGCCGCCTGCGCAAGACCAACGACGCCATGTCGGACCTGGTCTTCTCGGACGTCCCCGGTCGTGTCGCCCGCGCCCTGCTGGACCTGTCCCGCCGCTTCGGCGTGCAGTCCGAGGAGGGCATCCACGTCGTGCACGACCTGACGCAGGAGGAGCTGGCCCAGCTGGTCGGCGCGTCCCGCGAGACGGTCAACAAGGCGCTGGCGGACTTCGCGCAGCGCGGCTGGCTCCGCCTGGAGGCCCGCGCGGTGATCCTGCTGGACGTGGAGCGGCTGGCCAAGCGCTCCCGCTGACGCGCCCCCGGGGGCCCGCTGGGCAGCTGCCCGGGGTCCTACTCGGGCAGCTGGACGATCCCGTGCTCGCCCAGGTACTCCAGCTGCGCCCGCACCGACAGTTCCGCCGCCGGCCACAGTGAACGGTCGACGTCCGCGTAGACGCGGGCGACGACCTCCTCCGGCGTCCGGCAACCGTCCTCCACCGCCGTCTCGACCTGCGCCAGTCGGTGGGCTCGATGGGCGAGGTAGTACTCGACGGCGCCCTGGGCGTCGTCCAGGACCGGCCCGTGCCCCGGGAGCACCGTGTGCACCCCGTCGTCGGCCGTGAGCGACCTGAGGCGGCGCAGGGAGTCCAGGTAGTCGCCGAGCCGCCCGTCGGGGTGGGCCACCACGGTCGTACCGCGCCCCAGGACGGTGTCGCCCGTCAGGACCGCCTGGTCGGCCGGGAGATGGAAGCACAGGGAGTCCGCCGTGTGCCCGGGGGTCGGTACGACCCTCAGCTCCAGGCCGCCGACCCCGATCACGTCCCCGGCGGCCAGCCCCTCGTCGCCCAGCCGCAGCGCCGGGTCCAGCGCCCGTACGTTCGTCCCGGTCAGCTCGGCGAAGCGCGCGGCGCCCTCCGCGTGGTCGGGGTGACCGTGCGTCAGCAGGGTGAGGGCGACGCGCCTGCCCGCCCGCTCGGCCGTGTCGACGACGTGCCGCAGGTGGGTGTCGTCCAGCGGCCCCGGGTCGACGACTACGGCCAGGTCGGAGCCGGGCTCGGCGAGGATCCAGGTGTTCGTGCCGTCCAGGGTCATCGCGGAGGCGTTGGGCGCGAGGACGTTCACCGCGCGCGCGGTGGCGGGCCCCGAGAGGACGCCGCCCCTCGGCTGGCCGGGCAGTGCTGCCGCGTTCGTCATGCGGGGGCTCCCGGGGTCGGGTCGGAAGATGTCGCCGGTGCCTGGTCCGGTGCGGTGCCCGGCACGTGCTTGGTGAACTCGTCGTGCCCCGGCCAGGAGAGCACGATCTCCCCGCCCTCCAGCCGGGCCCGCGCCAGTACCGGCGTCATGTCACGACCCGGGGCCGACGCGAGCGCACCGGCCGCCGTAGCGCACTCCGCCAGACCGCGCAGGGTCGCGACGGTCGGCGGCATCATCAGCAGTTCGCCCTTGTCGTACCCGGCCGCGGCGTCGGCCGGGGTGATCCACACCGTGCGGTCGGCCTCCGTGGAGGCGTTGCGGGTGCGCTGGCCCTCGGGCAGCGCGGCGACGAAGAACCACGTGTCGTAGCGGCGCGACTCGAACTCCGGGGTGATCCAGCGCGCCCACGCGCCCAGCAGGTCGGAGCGCAGGACGAGGCCCCGGCGGTCCAGGAACTCCGCGAAGGACAGCTCACGGCCGACCAGGGCGGTCCGGTCGGCCTCCCAGTCGGCGCCCGTCGTGTCGCCGACCACCGTGTCGCCGGTCGGGCCGGCCAGCAGCACACCGGCCTCCTCGAAGGTCTCCCGCACGGCCGCGCAGACGATCGCCTGGGCGCCCGCCTCGTCGACGCCGAGCCGGTCCGCCCACCACGCGCGCGTGGGGCCCGCCCAGCCGATGTCACGGTCGTCGTCGCGCGGGTCGACGCCGCCACCCGGATAGGCGTACGCGCCTCCCGCGAACGCCATGGAGGTGCGGCGGCGCAGCATGTGGACGGCCGGGCCGGTGGCGGTGTCCTTCAGGAGCATGACGGTGGCCGCGCGCTTGGGGGTGACCGGCGTGAGGGTGCCGGCCGCCAGCGCGCGGATGCGGTCCGGCCACTCCGGGGGGTACCACTGGCCGTTCGCCTGCTCGTTCGCGTGACCGTTCGCCATGGCCGGAGGCTATCCGGTGACGGGCGGATGTTCGAGGGGCCCCCGGGACGGAGTGTGCGCCGGCCGGGGGCGGGCGCGGGTCAGCCGGGGAGGGCGGCCAGCCACTCGGTGAGCAGCCGGTTCGTCTCCTCGGGGCGCTCCTGCTGGAGCCAGTGCCCGCAGCCGTCGATCAGGTGCGAGGCGGTCAGGCCGGGCAGCGTGTCGGGGTACGCCGCGATCGCGTCGGACAGCCAGGTGGTGGAGGCGTCGAGGCCGCCGCCCAGGAAGAGGGACGGCTGGGTGATCGGGGCGCCCCGGTGAGCGGCCAGGTCGGCCCAGTCGCGGTCCATGTTGCGGTAGCGGTTGAGGGCCCCGGTCAGGCCGGTGCGCTCGAACTCCCCCGCGTAGACGTCCAGCTCCTCCTCGCTCAGCCAGGAGGGCAGCCGCCCGTGGGCCGGGAAACGGTCGCGGAGCCGGCCGCCGGGGGCGACGAAGTGCGGGTCGGGGGCGTCGGGCGCCGGCATGGTGTCGGCGGACAGGGCGGCGTAGAAGCCGGCCAGCCAGCCGCGTACGTCGGGCTCGATCTCGGCCTCGGCGCGGCCGGGCTCCTGGAAGTACGAGACGTAGAACTCCTGCCCGGCGAACGGCCCGGCGGGATCGCTCATGGCGGCGAAGGCCTCGCTCGGCCGTGGGCCGCCCGGCGGGGTGTACGGCACGCTCAGCAGGCCCACCGCGCGGAACACGTCCGGCCGCAGCAGCGCGCAGTGCGCGGCGACGGTCGCGCCCCAGTCGTGGCCGACGATCACCGCGGACCGCTCCCCCAGGGCCTCCACCACGGCGACCTGGTCCGCCACCAGGTCGAGCATCCGGTACGCCTCGACCGCCTCCGGCCGCGAGGAGCGCCCGTACCCGCGTACGTCGACGGCGACCGCGCGGTGGCCGGCGGTGGCGAGCGCGGGCAGCTGGCGGCGCCAGGAGTACCAGGACTCCGGGAAGCCGTGCACGAGCAGGACCAGCGGCCCGCTGCCCTGCTCCACCAGGTGGGTCCGCCCGGCCGGGGAGGGCACCAGACGGTGGACGGGACGGTGACGGTCGGTCGCGGGCGGCTGCGGCATGGCTCCTCCTGGCACGTACGGTCGGTCCGGTGCCGGCACCGCTCCGGGCGGGGGCACCGGAAGCGATCCTGCGGCGGCGCGACCGGGGAGGCGAGCTTTGTTGCCGGGCCGGCAACGCCCACCCGCGCTTCCGGTACCGCCCGACGCGGAGGGGGCCGCCGCAGGAACCGCCCGGCACGGGGCGCACCGCAGGAACCGCAGACCCCACCCGACAGGCCCGAAACCGCACACCGCGCAGAGGCCGTAATGACCGCCATACCCGCGCGGTGGCCGTTACGACCACGCCTCACGCGGACGACGCGTCACGTCCGCGGCGGCGCTCCGGGAGGCGAGCCCTGTCGCCGGACCGGCAACGCCCACCCGCGCTTCCGGTACCGCACATACCGAAAGGCGCACCCCCACGCCCGCAGGTACCGCACGCCCGCGCGGCGGCCGTAACGGCCGCCGTACCCGCGCGGTGGCCGTTACGGCCGCGCCACGCGCGGGCGACGCGTCACGGTCACGCCTGTGCCAGCTCCACCTGCACCTCGACCTCGACCGGCGCGTCCAGCGGCAGGACCGCCACGCCGACCGCGCTGCGGGCGTGGACGCCCTTGTCGCCCAGCACCTCGCCGAGGAGTTCGCTGGCGCCGTTGATCACGCCCGGCTGGCCGGTGAAGTCGGACGCGGACGCGACGAAGCCGACGACCTTCACGACGCGCGCGACGCGGTCGAGGTCACCGGCGACGGACTTCACCGCGGCCAGGGCGTTCAGCGCGCAGGTGCGCGCCAGTTCCTTGGCCTCGTCCGGCGTGACCTCGGCGCCCACCTTGCCGGTGACCGGAAGCTTGCCGTCCAGCATGGGCAGCTGGCCGGAGGTGTACACGTAGGGGCCGGACTGCACGGCCGGCTGGTAGGCGGCCAGCGGCGGGACGACCTCGGGCAGCGTCAGACCGAGCTCGGCCAGCTTGGCCTCGACGGCGCTCACGCCTGCTTCTCCCGCTTCAGGTAGGCCACGAGCTGCTCGGGGTTGTTCGGTCCGGGCACCACCTGGACGAGCTCCCAGCCGTCCTCGCCCCAGGTGTCCAGAATCTGCTTCGTGGCATGGACGAGCAGCGGCACGGTTGCGTATTCCCACTTGGTCATGTGGCCGACTCTAGCCGTTGCCCGCCGCCCCTTAAGCGGTCGGCCGGGACGACGTTGTCCACAGCCTCCGGCGTACTCGGCGGGCGGACTGGTTACGCTCGAATACGTGAGCAGGCTCCAGGTCGTCAGCGGCAAGGGCGGAACCGGCAAGACCACGGTGGCCGCGGCCCTCGCGCTGGCCCTGGCCACCGAGGGGAAGCGCGCGCTTCTCGTCGAGGTCGAGGGTCGCCAGGGCATCGCGCAGCTCTTCGAAACGGAGGCGCTGCCTTATGAGGAGCGGAAGATCGCCGTCGCTCCCGGGGGCGGGGAGGTGTACGCCCTGGCCATCGACCCCGAACTGGCGCTTCTGGACTACCTCCAGATGTTCTACAAGCTGGGCAGCGCCGGACGGGCGCTGAAGAAGCTCGGGGCGATCGACTTCGCGACCACCATCGCGCCCGGGGTCAGAGACGTCCTGCTGACCGGCAAGGCCTGCGAGGCGGTGCGGCGCAAGGACAAGCACGGGCGGTTCGCGTACGACTACGTCGTCATGGACGCCCCGCCGACCGGCCGCATCACCCGCTTCCTCAACGTCAACGACGAGGTGGCCGGGCTCGCGAAGGTCGGCCCGATACACAATCAGGCGCAGGCGGTGATGCGGGTGCTCAAGTCGCGGGAGACCGCCGTGCACCTGGTGACGCTGCTGGAGGAGATGCCGGTCCAGGAGACCGCGGACGGCATCGCCGAGCTGCGGGCGGCACGGCTCCCGGTGGGGCGGGTCGTCGTCAACATGGTCCGGCCCTCGGTGCTGGACGCCGCCGGGCTGGACCTCGTACGGAGCACACCTCGTACGGCGCTCGCCCGCTCCCTGTCCGCCGCCGGGCTCGGCGGGGCGCGGCGCGGCGGGCACGCCGAGCGGCTGGTGGACCCGCTGCTGGCGCAGGCCGAGGAGTACGCCGAGCGGTACGCCCTGGAGGAGGAGCAGCGGGCCGTCCTGACCGGACTGGGCCTCCCGCTGCACGAACTGCCGCTGCTCGCCGAGGGCATGGACCTGGCGGGCCTGTACGAACTGGCCACCGAGCTGCGGAAGCAGGGGATCGCATGAGTCCGGACCCGGCCGGCCGCCACCAGGAGAGCGCCCGCCACCAGGAGAGCGCCCGCCACCAGGAGAGCGCCCGGCACCTGTCCCCCGCGCGGGTGCTCGACATCGACCCGCTGCTGGAGGACCCGCAGACCCGCATCGTGGTGTGCTGCGGCTCGGGCGGAGTCGGCAAGACGACCACCGCGGCGGCCCTGGGCCTGCGCGCGGCCGAACGCGGCCGCAAGGTGGTCGTCCTCACCATCGACCCGGCCCGGCGGCTCGCCCAGTCGATGGGCATCGACTCGCTGGACAACACCCCGCGCCGGGTGAAGGGCGTCGACGACGCGGCGGGCGGCGAGCTGCACGCCATGATGCTCGACATGAAGCGGACCTTCGACGAGATCGTCGAGGCGCACGCGGACCCCGGCCGGGCGGCGGCGATCCTCGGCAATCCCTTCTACCAGTCGCTCTCGGCGGGCTTCGCGGGCACGCAGGAGTACATGGCGATGGAGAAGCTGGGGCAGCTGCGGGCCCGGGACGACTGGGACCTCATCGTGGTGGACACCCCGCCGTCCCGCTCGGCACTGGACTTCCTCGACGCCCCCAAGCGCCTCGGTTCCTTCCTGGACGGCAAGCTGATCCGCGTCCTGCTGGCCCCGGCGAAGGTCGGCGGCCGGGCCGGCATGAAGTTCCTGAACGTCGGGATGTCGATGATGACCGGCGTCCTGGGGAAGGTGCTGGGCGGCCAGTTCCTGAAGGACGTGCAGACCTTCGTGGCCGCGATGGACTCGATGTTCGGCGGCTTCCGCACCCGCGCGGACGCGACGTACAAGCTGCTCCAGGCGCCCGGGACGGCGTTCCTCGTGGTCGCCGCCCCGGAGCGGGACGCACTGCGCGAGGCCGCGTACTTCGTGGAGCGGCTGGCCGCGGAGGACATGCCGCTCGCGGGTCTGGTGCTCAACCGCGTCCACGGCAGCGGCGCCGAACGGCTGTCGGCCGAGCGGGCGCTCGCCGCCGCGGAAAATCTTGAGGATCCCCGCATTGTGGATCAGGAGGACGGGAAAGCTGGAGTTCGTAACTCCCCCGATCCGCAAGACAGTTCAGACACTCCCGAGCCCGCCGCGAAGGCGCCCGAGGCTCCCCGAGCCGCCGACCCTGTGGAGGACACACCGGAGCGGTCCGTCGACCGGCTCACCGCGGACCTGCTGCGGCTGCACGCGGAGCGCATGCACCTGCTCGCCCGCGAGCAGCGCACACGCGACCGCTTCACCGCGCGTCACCCCGAGGTGGCGGTCACCGAAGTGGCCGCACTCCCCGGCGACGTGCACGACCTCGCCGGGCTGCGGGACATCGGGGCCCGTCTCGCGACGGGCCGGCCGGAGCTGCCCGAGCCGGGCGCCTGATCCGGCCTGGACGGACGCCTGGGGACGGACACCTGGACCGTGGGTTCGTGGCCCTGGCGGACGCTCCGGGCCCGCTCAGCCCACGGCCGCGTAGTTCTCGTAGACCTCTTCGTCGTCGAGGGGCACGATGCCTGCCCCTCGTTCGTACTCCGTCCGCGCCGTCTCCAGGAGTCGGCGCCAGGAGGTCACGGTGGGCCGCCGGCGCAGCAGTGCGCGGCGTTCCCGTTCCGTCATGCCTCCCCACACGCCGAACTCGACGCGGTTGTCCAGCGCGTCGGCCAGGCACTCGGTCCGCACCGGACATCCGGTGCACACCGCCTTGGCCCTGTTCTGCGCTGCTCCTTGAACGAACAGTTCGTCCGGATCGGTAGTGCGGCAGGCGGCCTGCGCACTCCAGTCGGTTACCCAGCCCATACCGGCGCCGTCCTCTCCCGAATCGAGGCTCCCCCACGGCGGCAGCGGCATATTCACCGCCGCCAGTTGAGGACGTTACGGAAGGTGGGCACAGCGCAACACCCCCTTCGGGCCCAATCTTGAATGGCCCGAACGGACTATGGGTAAGCGGCAGATCACCCGGGGGAGTGAGCTGGCGACATGCGTGATTATCCCGGCATAAGGGTCATTCTTGTTGCGCCACAACGGACACCGATTGACACACAAGGCGGATTCGGACACGCATCCCCCACGCCGTGACGCACGCCGGTACACACCAATGCGCCCCCAGCGGTGCCCCTCGGAAAAAAGTCGAGCGGATCCGGAACGATTCGGGATCGCCGGACGTATTGATACGTGGCCTCACTGCTGTGACAGTTGAGTGCAGCTTAGGCCAAGGCATATACGCGTGTCCGGCGAATGAGAACGTAGGCTGCCTCCATGCCAAAGAAGCGCTCGGGCGGCGGTCTGTCACCAACGCAGCAGGCCGCCAAGTTCCTCGGTGTCAGTGTGCTCGCGGGAGCAGTGCTGGCCGGCATCGCGTTGCCCGCCGTGGGCGCGCTGGGGCTGGCCGCCAAGGGGTCGGTGGAGAGCTTCGACGCTCTCCCGGGCAACCTGAAGACTCCCCCGCTCAGCCAACGCACCTCGATCCTCGACGCCGAGGGCGGCACCATCGCCACGGTCTACTCGCGCGACCGCACGGTGGTCCCCCTCAAGGAGATCTCGCCGTACATGCAGAAGGCGATCGTCGCGATCGAGGACTCGCGCTTCTACGAGCACGGCGCGGTCGACCTGAAGGGCGTCCTGCGCGCCCTCAACAAGAACGCGCGCAGCGGCGAGGTCTCCGAGGGCGCGTCCACGCTCACCCAGCAGTACGTCAAGAACGTCTTCGTGGAGGAGGCCGGCGACGACCCGACGAAGGTCGCCCAGGCCACCCAGCAGACCATCGGCCGCAAGATTCGCGAGCTGAAGCTCGCCATCCAGGTCGAGGAGGAGCTGGGCAAGAAGAAGATCCTCGAGAACTACCTGAACATCACGTTCTTCGGCCAGCAGGCCTACGGCGTCGAGGCCGCCTCCCAGCGCTACTTCTCCAAATCCGCCAAGGACCTCAACCTGCAAGAGGCCGCCCTCCTCGCCGGCATCGTCCAGTCGCCCAGCCGGTACGACCCGGTCAACGACGAGGCGGAGGCCACCAAGCGCCGCAATGTCGTCCTGGAGCGCATGGCCCAGGTCGGCGACATCTCCCAGGCGGAGGCCGACAAGGCACAGGAGACGCCCCTCGGACTGAAGGTCAGCCGGCCGAAGAACGGCTGCATCACGGCCGTCAAGGGCGCGAGCTTCTTCTGTGACTACGTGCACGAGGTGTTCTTGAACGACCCGGTCTTCGGCAAGACCCGCAAGGACCGCGCCAAGATCTGGAACCAGGGCGGCCTGACCATTCGCACGACGCTCGACCCGCAGGCCCAGAAGTCGGTGCAGCAGTCCCTCAAGGACCACCTCGACCAGTCGGACAGCGTCGCGGCGGCGAGCACCCTGGTCGAGCCAGGTACCGGCAAGATCATCGCGATGGGCCAGTCGAAGCCGTACGGCTACGGCAAGAACGAGACCGAGATCAACTACTCGGTCGACCACGACTGGGGCGGCTCCAACTACGGCTTCCCGACCGGCTCGACCTTCAAGCCCTTCGTCGCGGCGGCCGCGCTCGAGCAGGGGGTGCCGGCCACTCAGGTGTACTCCTCGCCGTACGAGATGCCCTACCCCGAGCCCGTGCAGACGTGCAGCGGCAAGCCCTGGCTGAACCAGGCCGACGAGACCGTCCCCAACGAGAACAAATCCGAGGTCGGCCCGTACCCGTTGGAGGAGGCGATGGCCCTCTCGGTCAACACCTACTTCGTGCAGATGGTCGCCGACATCGGTCTGTGCCCGGTGATGAAGATGACGGACTCCCTGCACGTCGTGCAGGGCAACGGTGAGAAGCTCCCCGAGGTGCCCGCCGTCGCCCTCGGCTCCAAGGGCATCTCCCCGCTGAGGATGGCGAGCGCGTACGCCGCCTTCGCCTCCCGGGGCATGTACTGCACGCCGGTCGCGATCGAGTCGATCACGCAGAAGATCGGCAACAAGGAGAAGTCGCTCGAGGTTCCGAAGTCGACGTGCTCCCGCGCGATGAGCGAGAAGACCGCGGACACGATGAACACCCTGCTGCAGGGCGTGATCGACTCCGGTACGGGCAAGGAGGCCGGTCTCAGCGACCGCGCCAACGCGGGCAAGACGGGTACGACGGACGAGCGGAAGAACGCGTGGTTCGTCGGCTACACGCCAAACCTGTCGGGCGCCGTCTGGGTCGGCAGTGCCACGCAGAAGGTCCAGATGAGGGACATCACCATCGGCGGCCGACACCACGATCTCGTGTTCGGCGGCGGCGTGCCGGGTCCCATCTGGAGGGACGCCATGACCGGCGCCTTGGAGGGCAAGGACTCCCCGTCCTTCAACCTGGTCGACGTGCCCGACGTGCCCGACGTGGACACGGGCGAGGACAAGGAGAAGGACGAAGACGAGGACAGGGGCCGGGGTGACGACGGCGACCTCATCGGCGGCCTGCTCGGCGGCGGGGACAACGGAGGCGGCAACGGCGGCACCGAGCCGAACCCCGGCTTCACCTTCCCGGAGGGCTTCGTCCAGGGACGGGGCAACGGCCCCGGCGGCCGCTGACGCGCGGCCCGCGCCCTGGAGCGCTCCTCGGCACCGCGGAGCGCTCCAGGGCTCGGATCACGTCCAGGTCGTGACCCACTCCATCATCTTGTCGTAGCTGTCCCAGATGATTCCGCCGGTGGGCGTGCCCTGCCAGTCGCCCACCAGGCAGCGGAGCGTCACGTGGTGGTCCTCGGCGAAGTCGAGGTCGACGTCGCGCGTGGTACCGCTGCCGCTGCTGTTCCAGTAGTAGTAGGTCCCGTATCCGTCGACGCGGAGCTCCGCGATGATGGAGTGCCCGTCGGCGTCACGGTCCTTGATGATGAGGTGTTCGCCGTAGGGCCGGAACTCGCAGTATCCGACCTGGTTCCACCCCGTGTAGATGCCCGCGTTCGCGTCGTCGGCCTGGGCCGAGGAGGAGCCGAACCCGATCATCGTGCAGGCGGCCGCCACGGTGGCGGCCCATTTCGCTGTACGGCGCACAGCCGATTTCCTTCCGTTGTTTCGTGCAGGTGTCAGGCTTCCGTCTCGCGCGGGCGTCAGGCTTCACCAAAGTCCCAGGGGCCGCAGGAGCTCCAGATCACCGTCTTGCTCCCGTACTCGCCGGTGCAGGCCTGGATGGCGACCGGCGTGCCTTCGGGCAGCTCGAAGTCGTAGAGCATGCCGGTGCCCTTGCCCTTGTAATTCCACAGGGTGTAGGTCTTCGGCGTTCCGGTGTTGACGTCGAAGATCGCGACCGCCGAGTGGCCGTCCGCCTCCTCGTCGATGATGTTCACCTTTTCCCCGTAGTGGGTGAACGTCACTATGGACGCGTAGTAATTCTTCGCCTGGATGTAACAGTCCGTTCCCGCCGTCGCACTGCCACTCAGCCCGATCGTGAGAGCCGCCGCGGCGCCCACCGTGAACGTGATTTGCTGATACCGACGCATTACTGTCCTCCGTTCGACTTTCAGAATGGCGCAGCAATCATCCGGGGCGAGATTGCGACTCGCGACCCAATAACTGCGGCACGGTACACACCTTCACAGGCGAAATCAGTCAGACCGTTCAGAACTCCCGGTCTTCGCGACCCATGTCCGGCCCGGTCACGGCCGATTCGTGGAAGCCGGCGCCCGACGGCAGCAGGCCCAGCTCGTGCGCACGCGCGCCCAGCGCCACACGGCCCTTGACGCGCCATCGGAGCATGAGGCCCCGCATCTTCCGCTGGACCGTCCGGTGCCCCAGCCCCAGGCGCCGGCCTATGGCCGCCTCGCCCAGCCCTTCGAACAGCAGGCGAAGAATGCGCAGCTCGACCTCATTGATGACCACTGGATGATCCATACGCGATTCCCCCATGAGCACGTAACACTTGTTCACCCACAGGTGATCCTAAGTGACTCACAGGTTCCGTCGACAGCCACACAAAGTCGACCATGCATACCAACCGACGCATTTAGGATGACGTAATTACGCCACATCCCGGGAATACACGAAGCCGATTTGACAGCTTTGTGACAGAACGGCCGCCTTGACAATGGAATGACGCGATACGGCTGAATGAACAACAGATAACGGGAGATCAGGGAATCAGGAAGGCGATAAACAGGCCAAGCGGCAGAAAGATACCGGCTGCGGCCATTGCCCAGCCCGTCCTCCGCGAGATCTTTTCGCCAACCTTGACGCACAGCCATGTCATGAGGAGCGCATAGAGGAACAGTGGAACCGAGACGAAGAAGCTGCGCGGGGCGTGGACGACCACGGCGCGCTTGCCGGAACCGGTGACGCACACCTTGCCGATCCACTGGTCCGCGTCGAAGCCGGGCTCGGCCGGCGAGGCCGGCGTCTGCCACGCGTATCCGCTCTTCTCCGTGGCGGTCAGCAAGTGGAAGCCCTGGGCGCCCCCGGAGCTGGTCCAGGCGATATCGGCCGACTTCCGGTAGTCGTCGCCGAGCACCTCGCACGGTCACCACTGGGCACCGGGTCCGGTGCGGGCGCCGCGGCCGGTGCGGGCGCCGCGGCCGGTGCGGATTCGCCGGGCGCGGGCTCCTCGGCCCACGCGACGCTCTACAGCAGACCCGCGAGCAGTACGCCGGCCGTCAGCAGCGCCAGCGGTGCCCGCACGCCTCTGCGTCCGCCGGATCCTGGAGCAGGCCCGTACGGAAGCTGCCATGATCGCGTACAGTCAACTATTCATCCTTTCCGCGCTGGGCGTGACTCAAAGGAAATGGATATACGTCGACGCGAAAAGCGGCTGTCACACCGCCTTCCGCGTCGTCGAATTCAGAAGGACGTATTCAGGGCACTCTCTCCGGGAATTTCAGCCACAGTGGACGTTCTGCCACTGGTCGCCGACGATTGTGTTGTATGCCGGGTCGGCGACCCAGCCGGAGAGGGTGACGCACTTGCCGTTCGAATTGGTGACCGTGGCGGGACCGGCGTACTGGGTGAAGTAGCCCTCGTCCTTGTCGCTGTCGCCGCTGTGCCGCAGCTTGACGTCCATGTAGTGCCGCTGACCGGCGTACTTCTTGGTCATGTTGATGACACAGTTGGTCCCGCCGTTGGCGCTGGAGTAGTAGAGGTAGATCGACCCCCACGTACTCCCGTTGGCGTCCTTGATGTGGTACGTGTCGATCTGCGAGCCCGGGCATCCGTAGGCCTCGGCGGCGGCCGACGCCGACGGGGCGGCCATGAGATTGAGGCCGGCCGCTACGAGCAGACCGGACAGGAGCGCGGCGGTTCTCCGCATGGTGGTATCCCCATTTGAGTAGATCGGGCTCAACTGGTCACACACGTTCCTGCACGATTCGACCAGGCTCGACAATGCGACTCAACCGTCGACGGGAAATCGGCGTCATTACGCCAGGGGAAACGGCGGGAGCAATCGGCAATCACGGGAAACAGCTGGGAATGCGACACGGAGGGGGCAGAGCACGCAAAGCACTGCGCCTGCCCCGGGCTCCGGAAGACCGGAGCCGGAACAGGCGCAGGGAGCGCACGCGCGGCTTTCTCAGCCGGCCAGCAGCTTCTTGACCGCGGCGGCGACCCGGCCGCCCTCGGCCTGCCCGGCCACCTTCGGGTTCACGATCTTCATGACGGCACCCATGGCCCGCGGCCCCTCGGCGCCCGCCGCCTTCGCCTCCTCGACGGCCTGCGCGACGATCGCGTCCAACTCGTCGTCGGACAGCTGCTTGGGCAGGTAGGCGGCGAGCACCTCGCCCTCCGCCTTCTCCCGCTCGGCGCTCTCGGCGCGACCGCCCTGGGCGAAGGCCTCGGCGGCCTCGCGGCGCTTCTTCGCCTCGCGGGTGATCACCTTCTGTACCTCGTCGTCGGAGAGCTCCCGCTTCTCCTTCCCCGCGACCTCTTCCTTGGTGATCGCGGCGAGCGTCAGCCGGAGCGTCGAGGAGCGGAGCTCGTCGCGCTCCTTGATCGCGGCGTTGAGGTCGTCCTGCAGCTTCGACTTGAGCGTGGTCATGATGATGATTGTCGCAGGTACCGGGGAAAGGACGCCTGCCGTTTAAAGGGTGCCCCGGCGGACGGGCGCGCGGTCGGCTCCCGCACCCGACTCCCGCACCCGCTTCTGACACGATGGACACATGCGCGCGCGATACGGAGTACCCCTGGGAATCACGGCGGTTGGCGCCGCCGGTCTGGTCTACGCGGCGGGCTTCGAGGCCCGGTCCTTCCGCCTGCGACGGGTGACGGTCCCCGTCCTGCCCTCCGGGATGCGTCCGCTGCGCGTGCTCCAGGTCTCCGACATCCACATGGTCGGCGGCCAGCGCAAGAAGCAGCGCTGGCTGCGCTCCCTGGCCGGCCTGCGCCCCGACTTCGTGATCAACACCGGCGACAACCTGTCCGACCCGGACGGCGTCCCGGAGGTCCTGGACGCGCTGGGCCCCCTGATGGAGTTCCCGGGCGCCTACGTCTTCGGCTCCAACGACTACTACGGCCCCAAGCTGCGCAATCCCGCCCGATACCTGATCGAGAAGGTCCAGGGCCGCCACGGGCTGAACGGCAACGCGCCCGCCGTGGGCGCCGTCCACAATCCGTGGGAGGACCTGCGCGACGGTTTCGACGCCGCCGGCTGGCAGAACCTCACGAACACGCGCGGCACGCTCAAGGTCGAGGGCGTCTCCGTCGAGCTGACGGGACTGGACGACCCGCACATCAAGCGCGACCGGTACGCGGAGGTGGCCGGCGGCCCGTCCGGCACCGCCGACTTCTCGATGGGCGTCGTCCACGCCCCGTACCTGCGCGTCCTGGACTCCTACACGGCGGACGGCTACCCCCTGGTCCTGGCCGGCCACACCCACGGCGGCCAGCTCTGCATCCCCTTCTACGGCGCCCTGGTCACCAACTGCGACCTGGACACGGACCGCGTCAAGGGCCTGTCCACCCACACGGCCGAGGGCCGTACCTCCTACCTCCACGTCTCGGCGGGCTGCGGCACCAACCGCTACACCCCGGTCCGCTTCGCCTGCCCCCCGGAGGCGACGCTGCTGACGCTGGTGGGACGGGACTGACGCCGGGCGGGCCGGTGGGGACGGGTGGGTAACCCACACGGCCCACCCACGTAGCCGCATATATCCGGTCTGTCTAGCTTGAGCCCATGACAGCCCCGATACCCAGGGACATCCCGGACCTCCCCGCGGTCCCGGGCCGCCCGCCCACCTTGCTCCCCTCCCCCGTCCCGGCGACCGCCGTGATCACCCCGGTACGCCGCCCCCTGGTCGCCGCCTACCGGCTCCTGACGGCGCTGCTGGCCCTGACGGGCGTGACGCTCGCACTGGTGACGGGCGGCCCGGCCACGCGGACGGTCAGCCACTTCACGCTCCAGAGCGGCGTCCTGCTGACCCTGGTCATGCTCGCCTCCGCCCGCCGCGCCTGGTCCGCCCGCCGCCCTCTGCCGGGCGCCCTGACCGGCGCGGCCCTGCTCTACGTCGTCGCCGCCGGCCTGGTGCACCACCTGCTCCTGACCGACGCGGCGGCCGCCGGGGCCGGCTGGCAAGCGACCGCGACCCACATCCTCAACACGGCCGTCCCCGCCGCCGCGGCCCTGGACTGGCTCCTCCTCACCGCCCCCGGCCGCCTCCACCTGCGCCAGGCCGCCGCGTGGCTCCTCTACCCCCTGGCCTACCTGGCCTTCTCCCTGGCCCGCGGCGAGCTCCTCCTCCCCGGCACCGAGGACCGCTACCTCTACCCCTTCCTCGACGTCGACCAGCACGGCTACCGGGGCGTCCTCGGCAACGCCCTCCTCCTGGGCCTCTCCCTCTACGCCCTGGGCGTCCTCCTCGTGGCCCTGGACCACATCCGCCCGAACCCACTGCGCCGCCGCTGGTAAACCGGATTTCGTCTCCGGCTCCGGGTGGGCTAAAGTAAACGACGTCGCCGCGAGAGCGGCGACGATCGGGGTGTGGCGCAGCTTGGTAGCGCGCTTCGTTCGGGACGAAGAGGTCGTGGGTTCAAATCCCGCCACCCCGACAGAGAAACACCAGGTCTCTAGCCTATTCACATGAGTAGGCTAGAGACCTGTTTCGCGTGCGGGTCTATTTGCGTGACCACCGCTCGACGGTGACCAACGACGATCATCAGACGCACGGGTCCCTGCCCAGCGAACATCCAGCTGACCAAGCTCCCCGACGAGGCCCAGGCAAGCAGTTTGCCGTGGACCCCCGAACTCTCACCGCGTTTCGGCCTCCCACCGCAACTGTCGACGCGTTCGGAGTGTCTTACCGCCGTGACTGAAGCACGCGCACAGCACACCGTGAGGTTGCCACCCGCAGTCGCCTCGGCAGTGGGTATCGGGAGTCTGGCACTCGCCGCCGCGGCAAGCTGGTGCAGCCTCCTGCTGGTCGTACAAGGGAGGGTGGTCCCTGGCTGGGGCGTGAGTGCGGCTCTGCTCGTCATGTCGCTCGTTCTCCGGCGGGCCCTCACTCGGGCGGGCCGCCCCGCGGGCGCTTCCGGGCTTCCGCGGACGCCGGCCAGGTGGGCACGGCTGGGGGACAGTCTGCTGATCGGCTCGGCGGTCCTTGGCATCGCATGGGGAGCGGTGGACGACCTGCTCTCGGACGCGGAGTACCACATACTGCGCCCTGCGGGGCCGGAAGGCTGCACGGTCGTGGTGCGGGAGACGTCCTTTCTCGCGATCGCCAATGGCGAGGCGTACGCGGTGGGGCACACGGGCCTGGCCCTGGGCCAGTCGGGATCCTGGACGGTCGACGATGGTTACCGGCCCTTCGACGCTGGCACGTACGCGTTGCGCTGGGGGGAGGACGGCGGTTCTCTGCGGATCAGCGGCACAAGCACCGATCCGGTCGTCAACGGAGGATCGGCCGACATCGACTGCGGGTGGTGAGGCCCCGCCACGTCCACCGACCCGCCCGGCACGATGTCCTCGTTAGCGCTGCGTGACAACGGCGGCTAGAGCAGAGTCGGCACCTCAAGGGTCAACTCGACCCATACCGCGCGGCAGCGCGGTCACGGTCGGCGTGGCCGTGTACATCCTGTCGTTGCCCACCGGCGCCCCCGTCACCATCGCCGCCCTGTGCGAGCACTTCAGCGAGGGCGAGATCCTGATCTCGCGCGCCCTGCGGGAGCTGGAGGCCGCCGGGTACCTGGAACGGCGACGCGAGCGAACGCCCTCCGGGCGGATCCGCACCCGGACGTACTTCTACGACGTGCCCGGGGGCGACGGCCCGGGCCGGCCGCCCGCGCCACCGACGCGGCCCCTGCCCCGGGAACGGGAACGGGAACGGGAACGGGACAGTGAGGTGGCGCCCGGCCCCGATCCCGAGGTGACCGGGAGGCCGACGCCCGCGCTCGCCGACGCCGATCCGAAGGCGGTCGCCGTGCTGACCGCCCTGCGTCGGGTCGACCCCCGTCTCGTCCTGTCCGCGCGGGAGGCCGCCCGCCTGGCACCGGCCGTGGCCGCATGGCTGGCGGCCGGAGTGGGAGCGCACGAGATCACCGAGCTGCTGACCGTACGGCTTCCCGACCGCTTCCGGGCACGCCCGGCAAGCATCCTCGCGTTCCGCCTGCGGGAGACGCCTCTGCCCGTGCCGCCCCCGGCCCCCGCGCCTCTCCCACCGGCCGTCGAGCGTCCTGCCGTGCTGCCGTTCCAGACCTGCGACGGCTGCGAGCGTGCCTTTCGCGCCCAGGAGCCGGGGCGCTGTCGGAGCTGCCGGGGCCACCACGTCGGGGAGCGCCTGCCTACGGCCTGCTGAGCCGGTGGGCGGCCCGGGGCCCCGGTGGGGAACAGGCCCTTGCCGCGTCTCAGCCCAGGCTCGCGAGCAGTTCGTTGCACGCCTGCTCGCAGCGTCGGCAGGCTTCCGCGCACACCCGGCAGTGTTCGTGCGTGTCGGCGTGGGTGGCGCACTCGTCGGCGCAGGCCTTGCAGACGGTGGCGCAGGCCTGCAGGACGGCTCGGGTGATGTTGGCGTCGTAGCCCGTGTGGCGGGACAGGACCGACGCGGTGGCGTCACAGACGTCGGCGCAGTCCATGTTCGTGCGGATGCACTTGGTGAGGTCGCCGACCATGTCCTCCGAGAGGCAGGCGTCCGCGCACGCGGTGCACGCCTGTGCGCAGGCGACGCATTCCTCGATGCACCTGGCCATGGCTTCCCGGTCCACCCCGCCCAGGTCGGCGGGGTAGGTGCGGAGCATGTCGTTGACGGTGGTGGTCATGGCGGCTCTCCTCGTGTTCGGGTCGGTCGTTGTCGCTGTCGTCGTCGCTGTCGCTGTCGCTGTCGCTGTCGCTGTCCGCCGGGTATCACCGCACCGCGCGGCACAAACGGCTGAGCCGGATCGGTCGGCATATAGGTGTCCCCAGCACCCATCTCGCGTCCCGGATAACGGTCCGATCTCACCAACTGGGACATCCGCTGGTCACGGGCCGTTATGTGAGATGCGTCACTAAACATGCGGCAAAGACGTGGTAGAACTGCGCAACCCCGCAGGTAAATCGACTCGACTTCGATCTGCGGAAGGTCGGCCCGCACGCGCACCACGGCCCGGGACGATCACGGTCCGAAGCCGGGCCGTGCGCACCGGTTCGCTCAACGGACAACGAAGTTCGCTCAGAGACCGCTCATCCGGCGAGACACCCCAGCCCGCCACCCCCGCGTCATCGAGGTAGCCAAGTGTCACTCGACTCCGTCACCCAGTCCGTGGACGAAGCAGTCAGCGGATTCTTCGAGCCCATAGCCGAGTGGCTGGGGGAGGTGGTCTTCTACACCGTCCCCGTCGGCGATGCCGACCTGCCCCTCATCGTCGCCTGGCTCGTCGTGGCCGGCCTGGTCTTCACCAGCTGGTTCGGATTCATCCAGCTCCGCAAGTTCAAACTCGCCGTCGACGTGGTGAGGGGCAAGTACGACGAGAAGGGGTCGGCCGGTGAGGTCAACCACTTCCAGGCGCTGACCGCCGCCGTCTCCGGCACCGTCGGCCTCGGCAACATCGCCGGTGTGGCCGTCGCCGTCTCCATCGGCGGTGCCGGCGCCACGTTCTGGATGGTCCTGTGCGGCCTGCTCGGCATGGCCACCAAGTTCGTCGAGGTCACCCTCGGCGTGAAGTACCGCGAGGTGCACGCCGACGGCACCGTCTCCGGCGGCCCGATGCACTACCTGCCCAAGGGGCTGGCCGAGCGCTTCGGCAAGAACGGCAAGACCCTCGGCAAGGTCCTCGCGGTTCTCGCCTCCTTCCTGATCCTGTTCTTCGGCCTCTTCGGCGGCAACCTCTTCCAGGTCAACCAGTCCTACGCGCAGCTGGTCTCGGTCGCCGGCGGCGAGGACGGCGCGCTGGGTTCCTCCGCCGGCGCCCTGTTCTTCGGCATCCTGGTCGCCGCGGTCGTCGGCATCGTGCTCCTCGGCGGCATCCGTTCCATCGCCAGCGTCACCAGCAGGCTCGTGCCCGCCATGGCCGGCATCTACATCCTCGCCTGCCTGACCGTGATCCTGGTCAACATCACCGCCGTGCCGGACGCCGTCGTCCGCATCGTCGAGGGCGCGTTCAACCCCCAGGGCGTCGTCGGTGGTGTGCTGGGCGCGCTGATCATCGGCTTCAAGCGGGCCGCCTTCTCCAACGAGGCCGGTCTCGGCTCCGCCCCCATCGCGCACGCCGCGGTCAAGACCAAGCACCCCGCCAGTGAGGGCCTGGTCGCGCTGCTGGAGCCGTTCATCGACACCGTCGTCGTCTGTACCATGACCGCGCTGACCATCGTCATCGCCAACCCCGACAGCTGGGGCGAGGCCCGCGCGGGCCAGGACATCGGCGGCGTCACGATCACCTCCGACGCCTTCGAGACGGTCCTGCCCTGGTTCCCGTACGTCCTCACCCTCGCGGTGCTGCTGTTCGCGATCTCCACGGTGCTGACCTGGGGCTACTACGGCCTCAAGTCGTGGACGTACCTCTTCGGCCGCAGCCGGGCCAGCGAGATCACGTACAAGGTCGTCTACACCCTCTTCGCCATCGCGGGTTCGCTGCTGACGCTGCAGACCCTGATCGACCTGGCGGACGCCTTCCTCTTCTCGCTCGCCGTCATCAACATCATCGGTCTCTACCTGCTCGCCCCCGTCGTCAGGCGGGAGCTCAACAGCTTCCTGGAGCACGTCCGCGCCCGGAAGTCCGGTGGGAGCACCGGGGACGGCGACGGAGACCAGGAGTCGGCGAAGACCACCGTCTGACCGCCTCACGCGGCCCGGCTCCTTGAACGGCCCAGTGCTCACCTCGCGCCTTGGTGAGCACTGGGCCGTTCGCCGTCCGTCCTCGGTAGGGCTCCCGGTCAGTCCCCTCCGGGCTCCCGGACCGGCCGGGCCGCGTGGCGGGCGGACGGGTTCGCGACGAGGTGGCGCGGGTCGGTGGCCCGGCTGATCGCCGACTCGACGGCCGCCACCCGGTCGGCGAGCAGGCCGAGGGCGGCCACGGCCCGGGTGAGGGGGTCGTCCTCGGGGCCGCCGAGGGACTGGGTGCGGACGTACGCCGCCTTCAGCTCCGCCCAGCGGGCGGCGCGGTCGGCGGTCAGCGTGCCCCGCAGCTCGGCGAGCTTCAGCAGGTTGGCCTCGGCGCCGGTGGTCAGGGTCTGGGCCTCGGCCGCGTAGTGGTCGTCGAGCAGGGCGGACAGTTCGGTGTCGTTCATGACCGGCTGGATGCGCTGGGCGATCTTGTTCATGTTGCGGTACGAGCCCTGGAGCCGGAAGGGCGGCTCGGTGCGGGTGGCGTCCGACTGGGCGGCCGAGGCGATGTACGCGGCGTTGACCGCGAGGACGGTCTCGCGGGCCGCGACCAGGTGCCGCAGTACGGCCGTGATCCGGTCCAGCTCGGCGGGCTCGTACGGGTGGGTCAGCCGGTCGGCGCGCGCGTCCGGGTCGCCCCCGGCCAGCCGGAGCAGCAGCTCCAGGTCCGCGCGGTCGCGGCCGGCGAGCGGGGCGAGGACCGGGTTGGCGGTCAGGGCGTTCTCGACGAAGCTGGCGGCGAACGCGTCCCGCTTGCCGGTCAGGACGTCGCCGAGGTTCCACACGTCGGCGCGGTTGGCGAGCATGTCGGGCACCTGGAAGCGGCTGCCGGACTCGGTGTACGGGTTGCCCGCCATGCACACCGCGAACCGCTTGCCGCGCAGGTCGTAGGTGTGCGGCTCGCCGTCGCGCACGCCCTCGACGCGGCGGGTGGCGTCGCACAACGGGATGAACTTCTGGAGGAGTTCGGGGGACGTGTGCTGGATGTCGTCCAGGTAGAGCAGGGTGTTGTTGCCCGCCTGGAGAGCGAAGTTGATCTTCTCCACCTCCTGCCGGGCCGTGGCGTTCGGGGCCTCGGCCGGGTCGAGGGAGGTCACCGTGTGGCCCAGGGCGGGGCCGTTGACCTTGACCAGCAGCAGGCCGAGGCGGTCGGCGACGTACTCCATGAGGGTCGTCTTGCCGTAGCCCGGCGGGGAGATGAGCAGCAGCAGGCCGCCGGTGTCGGTGCGCTTGCTGTCGCCGGTGGTACCCAGCTGCTTGGCGAGGCTGTCGCCGATCAGCGGGAGGTAGACCTCGTCGATGAGCCGGCTGCGCACGAAGGCCGACATCACGCGCGGCCGGTGCTCGTCCAGGCGGAGGCGGCCGCGTTCGGCGGCGACCAGTTCCGCGCGGCGGCGCTGGTAGGCGCGGTGGGCCGGGACCTCGCGGGCGCGGAAGTCGCGGGTACGGGCGAGGAGCTCGTCGATCCGGACGGTCAGAGCCCGGTCGTCGTCGTGGATGCGGGGGTGGGTGCCCAGGAGGCCGGCGACGGTCTCGGTCAGGGGTGCGTCCGACTCGTAGCGGGGCAGTTCGGGGCACAGCTCGGCGGCCACCGCCTCGGCCAGGTCGCCCGGCGCGAGGTCGGTGCCGGTCGCGGCCGTGTACGACGTCAGCCACGCCTCGACGAGTTGCCGACGGGCGGCCGGGTCGGTGAGGGCGGTCAGGTCGTCGTCGTAGGCCGAGTCCCCCGTGGTGCGGCGGAACTTGTCGAGCAGGGTCCGGGTGCCGGCGCTGATCACGAAGCCTTCGGGGGCGGACGTCAGTTCCTCGAAGAGGTACGCGGCCGCCGCGCGGGTGCCGGTCGCGGTGGCCAGTTCCGCCTCCAGGTCGGCGATGGCGGGGGCGAGTCCGAAGGTGTCGCGGGCGCGGGCCAGGGAGGCGGCGCGGCGGGTCCACGCCT
This sequence comes from Streptomyces sp. M92, assembly GCF_028473745.1. NCBI lineage: Bacteria > Bacillati > Actinomycetota > Actinomycetes > Kitasatosporales > Streptomycetaceae > Streptomyces > Streptomyces sp. M92. The sequence continues at coordinate 2,081,001 of NZ_CP101137.1, read as the reverse complement.
CGCGCTCCCCGGCCGTCGTGCCGTGCGCCCAGTAGAGCTGGGCGGCGGCGCGGGCGGACGGCTCGTGGCGCAGGAGCCCGGCGCCCTCGTGCAGGCGCAGGAGTGCGGCGAGGATCAGGGCCGCGTCGTGGTCGTGCACGCCGCGCTCGTAGCCCTCGTCGTAGGCCTCCTGGGCCGCCTGCCCGACCAGGGCCGGCAGGTCGTCGGCCGCGGCGAGGGCGGCCGGGCCGTGCTCGTCGAGCAGGCGGGCCGCGAGGTGCTCGGCGCGGTAGACGTCCGGCGACTCCGAGGGCAGCGGGCGGTCCCAGTAGGGCCGGGTCGCGGCGAAGTCGGGGTCGGTGACCGGGGAGCGGTAGTCCGTGCCGGTCAGGGCGAAGGCGAGGCCGTCGCCCTGGGGGACGAGGGTGAGGTCGAGGGCCTGGGTGCCGACCGCGAAGCGGTGGCCGCCCAGCCGGACGGTGCGGCCGCCGTCGGCGTACAGGTCGGTGCGGTCGCGCAGTGCGCGCAGGGCCTGCTGCCGGGCGGACTTCAGGCGGCCGTCCAGCTCCTCCGCCCTGACCTCGTCGCCGAGTGCCCGCAGTTCGTCCGCCGTGCGGCGGACCTTGGCGGGCATCGGGTCGGAGGTGAAGTACGTGGTGACGGCGTCCGCGTCGGCGAGTCCGGACGCCCGGCGCACGATCGTGGCCAGCACCCGGTCGGCCGACTCCGCCAGGCGCTCGGCGCGGCGGGCGCGGGCGTCGGCGAGGGTCTGCTTGCGGGCCGAGAGCGCCTCGTGGACCTCGTCGCGCTTGTCCGCGAGTTCGGCGAGGAAGTCGTCGGACTCGGCGAACCGGGACTCCAGGTTCTCCACGCGCACCAGCAGGCGGGCCAGCTGCTCGTCGCACTCCTCGGGGGTGCCGGCCGCCGCGAGGGCGGCGGTGACCGCCTGGCCGAGCAGGGCGAACTCGGCGGCGAACTCGGCCCGGCCCTCGCGGTCCCGCAGCGCGCGGCGGCGGCCGTCCAGCGTGGCACGGGCACGGTTGACGCCTGACAGGACCTCGGCGATCCGCTCCAGGACGGACGTGCGGACGGTGGCGTCGCCGATGTCGAGTCCGGAGACGACGTCGGTGACCGTGCGCAGGCTCTCGGCGTGCTCGTCGAGGCGGGCGGCGACGGGCTCCGCCTCGGCCGCGGTGGTGATCGCCTCGGCGTCGGCGACGAGCCGCTCGACGTCGGCCCGGTGGTCGGCGAAGGCGTCCTCGTGCGCCAGGTGGGTCACGGCGCGCTGGGCGAAGGAGGCGAGGTCGCGTTCGACCTCCGCGGCCAGATCGTCGATGCGGCCGGTGTCCGCGTACCGCAGGTCCTTGAGGGTGAGCAGTTGCCCCTGGGCCTGACGGAGTTCGGTGAGTCCGGCCACCCAGGCGGCGGCGGAGCGCGGGGTCTCGCCGCGCAGACGCCGTACGACGGTGGTGACGCGGGCCGACGCCCCGGTGAGGGCGTCGGCCGCCTGCCGGGTGAGTGCCTGGACCGTCTCGAACTCGGCCAGCACCTGTTCGGCGGTGGCCCGCACCTGGGTGAGCGGCTCGTGCAGGGCGCCGAGGTCCGGTTCGGTCAGCCAGTGGTGGGTGTCGGCGGTCCGCACGCAGGCCGCGACCAGCGCCTCGTACACCTCGCCGGTCGGGGTGGTCCCGGTGACGGCGCGGGTGACGGACAGGCAGTCGGAGATGCCGCGCACCAGGTCGGGGTTGCCGACCCGGGCGAGCGGGCCGGTGCCGGACGGGCGGGCGGCCGCGTGGGTGTCGGAGACGTAGGGCGAGGTCCACCGCTGGACGGGGTGCACGCGCTGCGGTTCGGCGCCGGCCGCGCGCAGGGCGAGGAGGGTGCCGTCGTCGGACAGGGCCCAGCCGTGGCAGGTCAGCGGGGTGGCGACCTCCTTGCGGATGACGTTGTAGGGCAGCAGCAGGTGGCGGCCCGCCGCGCGGGCGTGGAAGGCGTACAGGACGTCCTCGCCGTTCGGTGAGCGGACCGTCCGCTCGAACTCCATGCCCTCGGTGTCGACGCCGTCGAACGTCCGGTGGGTGCCGGTGGCCAGGCAGTAGCCGCCGGCGAAGACGACGCCCTGGTCGTCGGGCAGCCGGCGGCAGGCCCGTCCGATGCCGTCGAGGCGGACGGCGGTCCTGGTGAGGGTGTTGAACACCAGGTAGCGGTGGGTGTCCTCCTTGTAGGGGCGGACGTCCAGGAGGACCAGGGCGCCCACGCGCGCGTACGCGATGTGTGCGTCGGCGAGCGACTGGAGCGGCTCGTCGACCGGCTCGGCGTACACGCCCTGGTCCGTCTCCGTGTCGTCCTCGGCCTTGACGGTCAGGGTGCCGTTCAGCGTCTCGACGAACACCTCGCCCTCGATGGAGACGTGCGGGTGGCGGCCCAGGACGTGGTCCTCGCGGGTCGTCGCCGTCCAGGTGAAGTCGTGGGCGGGCGCGAGGACGTGGTCGCGGTCGCCGCGCGCGTCCAGGAAGGACGCCCGGCCGTCGTCGGTCAGCGCCCAGCGCAGGACCCGGATGTCGTCCGCCTTCTCGCCGGTCCGGAAGACGGCGAGCAGCCGGTCCTCGACGCGGCTCAGACGCAGGAGCCGGGCTTGGTGGAAGTAGCGGTGCAGGGCGGCGAACTCGCGGACGAAGGCCGGGTCGTCCAGCAGTCCGGGCACGGCGTCCTCGGGCAGCCGGTCCAGGTCCCGGCCGTGCAGGGCGAGGACGTCGCCGACGGCGGTGTCCGGGCCCCGGCCGGGGACGGTGTTGTAGCCGAAGAGCAGGACCCCGCCGACGGACACGAGGTCGCGCGGTACGCACACCGGATCGGTGCGCAGCTGCTCGGTGCCGGCCAGTTCCAGGCGCAGGGAGCCGAACTCCTCGACGCGGCGGGCGTTCAGCGCCTCGGCGCGGCGGGCGAGTTCGGCCGCCTGCGCGGTGAGGCGGTCGCGCAGCACCTCGTACGTACCCGTGTCCAGGGCGGTGGTCATGAAGTCCCTCTCAGGAAGTCCCTCTCAGGGAATCGGGAAGAGCGGTCAGCCCTTGGCACTGCCGTTCACGGCGGCCGTCAGCCGGGTGTCGGCCAGGCCCAGCTCACCGGCCTTGCCGAGCAGCTGCTCCAGGGCCGCGGCGTCGGCGCCGCCCGACTTCATGAGCTTCATCAGCAGGGTGGACACGGTCAGGTTCTGCACGTCGGCCGTGGAGACCGAGCCGAGGACGCGGGCGAGGTCGTCGGTGAAGCTCGACGTCCCGTCCAGCCAGGGCTGCGCCAGCGTCTGGGCGGTCTCGGAGTGCTGCATGAAGCCGTCGACGCCCTTGCCGAGGCCGATCGCCCCGACCAGCCGGTCGAAGAAGACCGACTCGCCGCCGACGATGTCGATGTCGGCGTTCTCCAGCCCGGTCGCCAGGACCGTCGCCTGCGCCTCGGCCACCTGCCGCTGGACGTCCAGCCCGGCCAGCCGGATGTCCTTCTCGGCCTCCAGCCGCAGCCGGTACTCCTCGTGGCCGCGGGATGCCTCGTCCAGCGCGGCCATCGCCGCCGCCTTCTCGGTGAGACCGGCCGCCTCGGCCTTCAGCTTCTCGCCGACGGCGGCGGCCTCCGCCAGGGCCTTCGCCTTGGCGCCCTCGGCCTCGGCCCGCAGCCGGGCCTCGGTGGCCTCGGCCTCGGCACGGCCGGCCTTCTCGATGACCTCGGCCTCCTTGTCGCGGACCTGGATCTCGGCCAGCCCCGGGGCCGCGCTCTCCGCCTGGATGCCCTCGGCGAGCCGCAGCTTGGCCCGCGCGTCGAGGTCGGCGCTCTTGAGGCGGGCCTCGGCGAGGGTGAGTTCCTCGGCGGCACGGTGCGTGGCGGCCTGTTCGGCGGCCTCGGCGGCCTTGATGTCCTTGACCAGCCGCTCCTGCGCCTCGGCCTCGGCGGCGATGACGACGGCCTGCCGCTGCCGCTCCGCCTCCTCCACGGCACGCAGCTTCTTGATGGCCTCCTCCTGCTCGGCGACCGTGCGGTCCACCGCCACCCGCTCCCGGATGACGTCGGCGATCTCCCGCTTCTCCGCCTCGACCTCCTTCTCGGCGGCGATCCGGGTGAGCTGTGTCTCCCGCTCGCGGGCGATGACCTCCAGGAGGCGGTCCTTCTCGATGCGCTCGCTCTCGACGGCGATGACCCGCTCGCGGTTCTTCTGCGCGACCGCGACCTCGCGGCCCTGGTTCTCGCGCTGGATGCCGAGCTGCTCCTCGGTCTTGAGGAAGGCCGACTGCGCCCGCAGCCGCTCCTCCTCCACCACCCGCGCCGTCTCGGCCTCTTCCCGCGCCCGGACGGTCTCGATCTCCCGCTTCTGCTTGCTCTCGGCGTCGACCTGCCGGCGCTCCAGCTCCAGGATGGCCTCCCGGGCGTCGACGTTCTGCCGGGTGATCTCCTTCTCCTCGGTGCGCTGGGCCTCGTTGGTGCGCACGTGCTCCACGGCCGTCAGCTCGGTGATCTTCCGGATGCCCTGCGCGTCCAGGACGTTGGCCGGGTCGAGCTGGGTGAGCGGCGTCTGCTCCAGGTAGTCGATCGCCGCGTCCTCCAGGTGGTACCCGCTGAGGTCGACGCCGATGACCTCGATGATCCGGAACCGCAGCTCCTCGCGCTTGGTGTAGAGGTCGGTGAAGTCCATCTGCTTGCCGACGGTCTTCAGCGCCTCGGAGAACTTCGCGTGGAACAGCTCCTGGAGCGTGTCGCGGTCACTGGCCCGTGTGGTGCCGACGGCCTGGGCGACCTTGATGACGTCCTCGACGGTCTTGTTCACCTTGACGAAGAACGAGATGCGGATGTCCGCACGGATGTTGTCCCGGCAGATCAGCCCTTCCTTGCCGGCCCGGGTGATCTCGATCGTCTTCACCGAGATGTCCATCACCTCGGCCTTGTGCAGCACCGGCAGCACGACCTGCCCGGTGAAGGTCACGTCGACCTTGCGCATCTTGGAGACGATCAGCGCCTTGCCCTGCTCCACCTTGCGGAAGAGCCGGGCCACGACGAACAGCACGGCGGCGGCGAGCACGAGGCAAACGAGCACGCCGATGCCCAGGGTGTAATCCATAGGGAGTCCTCTGAGTCTGCGAAGTCAGCGGATGGTGCGAAGTAAGCGGCGTAAGCGCGGAGTCGGCGCCCACGGCAAGAGGCGAAGAGACAGGGCGTGAAACGCGCGTCGGCTACGACTCAGCCGCGGCCGCGGCTACTGCCGGGGTCGTACGGGGCTGCTGCCGGGCTCCTACGGGGAACCGGCCGCCGGGGCATGTCACCGAGGGCGCTGAGGGGGCTCAGGGGATCGAGGAGGCTGAGGGCTCGCGCGGAGACGGCGTCGATCCGTGCCACGTCTCACCCCCGATGCGGTCCCGGGCCCCGGCGCCGGCGCCCGTTGCCGGGCTCTGGCACCAGGGCCGTCCCCCTGTTGCTGCCGCCCTCATGATGACCGAGACACGCCACGCTCCGCATTGCCGTGTTACGGCAATCTTGATGCCCTCTTGATGCCTGCTTCGACCCGGGGCAAGCGCGATGATGCGCCCATGTTCGTACAGCTCCTCACCGCCACCGGTGTGCTCGCCGTCGTGACTGTGGTTCCCGGGCCGGACACGGCCGTGGTGACGAAGCGGGCCGTCGCGTACGGGTGGCGGGACGGGCTGCGTACGGTCGGCGGCACCACCACGGGGCTGCTCGCGCGGGGGCTGCTCACCGTGGCCGGCCCGGCGGCCGTGCCGGCCGCGTCCGGCACGGCGTACACGGGGCCGGGCCGGGCGCGGTCGGTCGGTCGGTCGGGCCATCTGCTCTCTTGCGGGTGGGTACGCCACGATCACACCAGGGCGAGGGGGCGCCGCCGCGCATACGTGGCCGGTTCGCCCCGGTCCGGCGGGCCGGCGCCGGCCGGGGGGAGTGGCTCGGCTCCAGGATCGCCGTCCGCGACGGCGGGCACCATCCGGTACGGAGCCCACAAGCGGGCGTACGAGACCTGTAGGGCGGCAGCGCCGCGCGTGGCGGGCGGCGCGTCAGTCGACGTAGGACTCCAGCGTGCCGCGGCGCCGTACGTCGAGGGTCGCGCAGTGGAAGGAGCCGCCGAAGGGCGCGTAGTGCAGGAGGTCGCAGGGGACGGGCTCGAAGCCCCAGCGTTCCAGGGCGCGCAGCATGCCGGTGTGGTGCCGGTCGGCGACGACCCGCTCGCCGTCGATCACGAGGACGTTCATGCTGAGCCACTTCCCGCACATCGAGGTGACCTTGAGCATGCGGTCGGGGATCGGGTCGGGCTCGGGCGCGGTCAGGACGTCCCAGGAGGCGAGGGCGTCGGGCAGGCGGTCGGGGTCGACGTACTCCGGGTTGATCAGCACCTTGCCGGGCGCCAGCGGCATGAACGTCGTGTCGATGTGCATGGGCGTGCGGCAGCGGCTCTCGATCTCGTGGATGCGGTAGCCGGGGCCGAGGTGGCGGCGCAGCCACTCGACGCCCATGCGGTTGGTGACGTTGCTGCGGGTGACGAAGAGGTCGCGTCCGGCGCGGACGAAGTCCGCCGCGTCGAAGACCGGCTCGAACTCGGTGAGGACGTACCGCATCGGCTCGCCCGGCTTCGGGATGCGGAAGTCCGGGTCGAAGAGCTCGTCGGTGAGCTGGGGCTTGGGGGCGGCGGTCCAGCGTGCGCCGCGGCGGAAGTAGTCCTTGAGCAGCGGACGGTAGGAGTGGGTCTCGAAGTAGCGGCACGGCCAGGCCATCGGGGTCTCGATGATCTCGTCGCCGATCACCAGGAGGCAGTCGCGCGGGCAGGTGTTGCAGAAGCCGCGGGACGACCAGTCCGGGGTGCTGAAGCGCTGCCGGTGGTCGACCGCCTCGGGGCGGGTGACCGTGACGCCGAGGGACTCCAGGAGGGTGACGAACCCGTCGAGTTCCTGCTGCGCCCGCTCGATCAGGACGCGCGGGTAGCGGAATCCGGCGGCCAGTCCCTGCAGCCGGGCCGCCCACGGGGGGACGTTGCAGGTCACGACCGGGTGGTCGGAGGGGATCGTCGCGCCCTCCAGCCGTCCGACGACGACTTCCTCCAGGGGGTCCCACTCGTTGTGTGACCCGACGGGCGAGACGGCGGGTTCCGCCGCCTCCGTGACACCGACACCGGGTTCCTGCGCCACCGCCATGACTGACCGCTCCCGCTCGACACGGCTCCGTGACGTACTCGGTGCCCCGAATCGGGCCGACGACACCGTCGCTTCCCGCAGGACTTGCCCCGCCTATCGTTTATCGATAGATTTCCATCGTAGTTCGATTGAAGGAGGGGTGATGGGGCAACTGATGACGCTCGCGCTGCGCGGTGTGCTGGTGGTGCTGCTCGCCGGGGCGGCGTTCGTCCAGGGAGTACTGATCTGGCTGCTGACGGCCGGCACCGGTGATCCCGACGCCGCCCTGGCGGCCGTGCGCACGCCGGTCTTCCTGATCGTCGTCCTGGGGGCCGCGGCGGCCGAGGTGGTGCTGGTCTGCGTGTGGCGGCTGGTGACGATGGTGCGGCGGGGCACCGTGTTCTCGCTCGGGGCCTTCCGGTACGTGCACATCGTGATCGGCGCCTTCGTCGCGGCCGCACTCCTGGTGTTCACCCTCGCGGTCCTGCTCGCGCCGGGCGAGGCCGTCGCGCCGGGCATCGTCCTCATGCTGGGCGGCGTCGTCGTGGCGATCCTGGGCGTCGCGCTGGTCGTGCTGGTCCTGCGGATGCTGCTCGCCCAGGCCGTCGCCCGCGACATCGAGGCGGCGCGGATGCGGGCCGAGCTGGCAGAGGTGATCTGATGCCGATCGTCGTGGACATCGACGTGATGCTGGCCAAGCGCAAGATGTCCGTGGGCGAGCTCGCGGAGCGCGTCGGCATCACCCCCGCCAACCTGGCGGTGCTCAAGAACGGCCGCGCCAAGGCGGTCCGCTTCACGACGCTCGCCGCGCTCTGCGTCGTACTCGAGTGCCAGCCCGGTGACCTGCTGCGCCACGAGGCCGGGGACGAGTACGGAAACGGCGAGGGCGAGTACGCCGGGACGTGACGCCGGGCCGGTGCCGGCCGCGGGTGGCTCCGCGGCCCCCTCCGGGCGCAGTCTGGGAGAAGATCCGTGTGCACGCGCGCCCGCGGGCGCCGACCCGGAAGGACCCGCTCGTGATCATCTTCGGCACCAAGGGATACCTCTACCAGCTCGCGGTACTGACGCTGGTGTGCGGCCGGTGCGGCAATCCCTCCGCGCACACGCTCAGGAAGCGCGTCAACAAGTTCACGCTGTTCTTCGTGCCGCTGTTCCCGTTCTCCACGAAGTACCTGACCCAGTGCACCTTCTGCGGCGCGGAGCAGCAGGTCGGCAAGGAACAGGCGGACCGGTTGCAGAGGCAGGCCGTGAGCGGCGGTCCGGGAAGCTCCGGCGGGCAGCCGTACGGGCAGTCGCCGCAGCACCCCTACCAGCGGCCCTGAGCCCGGGCCCGCGCCGCCGAACCGGCGTACCGCTCTACCGCGTTGCCGGGTCCCGGCAGTCCTGACTACCCTCGCTTTGCCGAGACCGCGCACCGGGCGTGACCGGCAGGGGAGGCGCGGGGTGACGGACCAGCAGACGGACCAGCGGACGGAGCAGCGGACGGACCGGCAGGAGGCGTACCTGGACGGGTACGCCGCGATACTCGCCGGGGCCGCCGGCACCGGGCGCCGGCTGACCCGCGACGAACTGGAGGAACGGCGCCTCCTCGGGGAACAGGCCGCGGAGGCCGGCCACAGCCTGCGCAGCCTCGTACGGCTGCACCTGGACGCCACCCGCACCTCCTGGCCCGGCACCGTGACCGCCTCCGGCACCGGCACCGCCGACAGCGTCCTCGCCGCCGTCACCCAGGCCGTCGACGCGTTCGCGGAGGGCTACGAGCGCGCACAGCGCCTCGCCGTGCGGCAGGAGGAGGCCGCGCGACGGGAGTTCATCGACGACCTGCTCTACGGGCGCAGCGACCTCGGCCGGCTCGCCGAACGGGCCGAGCGCTTCGGGCTCGTCCTCTCCCGCGCCCACGCCGTCGCGGTGGCCGAGGGACCCGAGGCGTACGACGACACCGCCCCGGTCACCCGGTTCGTGGAGACCGCGCTCATCTCCCGCTTCGGCGACCGCCGCATCCTGATCACCACCAAGAACGGTCAGCTCATCTGCATCGCCCCCGGCGACCAGGACGACGTCCTCACCTTCTTCGCCAAGCAGGCGTACGCCGCCACCGACGGCAGCCGGGTCGCCATCGGGCGCCCGCAGACCGGCGCGGGTGGTGTCGTGCACAGCTACGAGGAGGCCCTGAGCACCCTCGAACTCGCCGAGCGGCTGGAGCTGGACGAGCCCGTGCTGCACGCCGCCGACCTGCTCGTCTACCCGGTACTCACCCGCGACCGGCAGGCGATGGCCGACCTCGTGGTGAGCGTGCTGGGTCCGCTGCGCGGCGCCCGCGGCGGGGCCGAGCCGCTGCTGCGGACCCTGGAGGCGTACTTCGACGCCGGCTGCACCGCGGCCGAGGCCGCCCGGCGCCTGACGCTCAGCGTGCGCGCGCTCACCTACCGACTGGACCGCATCCACCAGCTGACCGGGGCCAATCCCGCCGATCCGGTGCACCGCTACACCCTGCAGACCGCGGTCATCGGCGCCCGGCTGCTGGGCTGGCCCGCCCAGGAGATCTGAGCGGCCGGCCGACAGCGGTACGCGTGCCGGGGCCGGTCCAGCCGGTACCGAGGACGTCGGCGCCTGCGAAGCCGGTCACCGCCGTGAACCCGGCGGTGACCGGCAGCGACAGCCACCCCTCCAGGAAGCCGTCCAGCGCTCCCCCGAACGCGCCTTCCAGCACTCCGCCGAAGACCAGCGACAGGGCGAGCGGCACGACCCCCGTGATACCCGGTCCGAGAGACCAGGCCATCGTGCCGTCCCCCTCCCGCCCGTCGCTGAGCTTCGGTGAGTCATATGTTCCCCCTCGGGCCGCCATCCCGTCATTGCCGTTTTCCGGCAGTCCTAACGCGTCTTTGATGCCGTCCTCCGGCGCTCCTCCGTCTCCCCTCCAACTCCTCGGCCGCTCCCGGAACCGCGGCTCGCGCCGGTACTGTCCTTCCTCAAATGGGGACTTCAACGGGGAGCGTTCCGCACCAGGCCGGGCAGGGCGACACGTACGCGCACATGGTCGTGTGCGGCGACGACGGGCTGGCACACCGTCTCGCCGCCGAACTGCGCGGCGTCTACCGCGAGCAGGTCACACTCGTCGTACCGCCCTCCGGGAGCCGGGTACGCCAACCCGTGGTCGGGCGGGCCCGCGCGGCCTCCGCGGCGCTGCTGGACAGGGTCAGCGCGGCCGTCGGCCGCTCGGGCAACGGCGACCCCGGGGCCGGCGACCCGAACGGCGCCGGCCGTGAACTGGAGGCCGCCGAGCCGACCGACGAGGTCCTCGCGCAGGCCGGCGTCGACCGGGCGGCGGCCCTGGCCCTCGTGTACGACGACGATGAGACCAACATCCGCGCCGCCCTGGCCGCCCGCCGGCTCAACCCCCGGCTGCGCCTGGTCCTGCGCCTGTACAACCGGCGGCTCGGCCGGCACATCGAGGAACTGCTCGACCAGAGCGCCGCGCTGGCCACCGGCGACTCGCGGGACGCCGGGCTGGACGGCGCCGGTACGTCCACGACCGTGCTGTCCGACGCGGACACGGCGGCGCCCGCGCTGGCGGCGACGGCGCTGGTCGGCACCAGCAAGGTCGTCGAGACGGACGGGCTGCTGCTGCGTGCGGTGGAACGGCAGCCGCCGCGGCCCGGCGAGGTCGCCGACCCCGGTCTGTGCACGCTGGCGCTGCTCTCCGCGACGAGCAACGACCCGGCCGGGGCGGACGGTTCGGAGGAGAGCGGCGAGCAGGGACCGCAACTGCTGCCCGACGCGACCGCGGTGGAGGCGGCCACCGGACGCGGCACGGTCGCCCTGGAGCAGGTGTCGTACTCCGGTCCGCCGCTGCCCGCCGCGCGGGCCGGTGTCCCGCCGTTCGGCGAGCTGTTCTCGCAGCGGCTGCGGTGGTCGCTGGCGGGCCTGGGGGCGTGTGTGGTCGCGCTCGCCGTGGCGCTGATGGTGGTCACCGGGGACCACCCGCTGCACGCGACGTACGTGACCCTTCTCGACCTGTTCGCCATCAACGAGCCCGCGCACAACGCCGACTCCGGACGGCAGGTGCTGCAACTCCTCGCCGGTTTCGTCGGGTTGCTGCTGCTGCCGGTGCTGCTCGCCGCCGTACTGGAGGCCCTGGGGACCTTCCGGAGCGCGACGGCGCTGCGCAAGCCGCCGCGCGGGCTCGGCGGGCACGTCGTCCTGCTCGGTCTCGGCAAGATCGGCACCCGCGTGCTGACCCGGCTGCGGGAGATGGACATCCCCGTGGTGTGCGTCGAGGCCGACCCCGAGGCGCGCGGCATGGCGACGGCGCGGCGGCTGCGGGTGCCGGTGGTGCTCGGGGACGTCACGCAGGAGGGCGTCCTGGAGGCCGCCAAGATCCACCGGGCGCACTCGCTGCTCGCGCTGACCAGTGTCGACACCACGAACCTGGAGGCGGTGCTGTACGCCCGCTCCGTGCGATCCCGGCTGCGGGTCGTGCTGCGGCTGTACGACGACGACTTCGCGACCGCCGTGTACCGCACGCTGCGCGCGGCGCACCCGGGGGCGCTGACCCGCAGCCGCAGCGTGACACACCTGTCCGCGCCGGCGTTCGCGGGGGCGATGATGGGCCGCCAGATCCTGGGTGCGATCCCCGTCGAGCGGCGGGTGCTGCTGTTCGCGGCGGTACGGGTGGCGGGGCACCCGCAGCTGGAGGGGCGGACGGTCGGCGAGGCGTTCCGGGCGGGAGCGTGGCGGGTGCTGGCGCTGGAGGTCTCCGACCACACCTCCGACGGTGAGGCGGAGCAGGGGTCCAGGCTGGTGTGGGAGCTGCCCGACACCTATGTCCTGCGCAGCGGGGACCGGGTGGTGCTGGCGGCGACCCGGCGGGGGCTGGCGGAGTTGCTGGGGCGGCGGGGGGCGCGGCGGGGGACGGGGATGTAGGGGCACGGTCGTAGGCGGCACGGTCGTAGGCGGCACGGTCGAAGGGGCGCCGCCGCCCCTACGACCGTGCGGCGGGCGGCTAGCCTCGCGGCAGGTGCCTTGCCGCAAAGTCCAGTTCCAGCCGGATCTGCTTGATGCGTTCGTCCACCACCAGCGAGCCGTGCCCCGCGTCGTAGCGGTACACCTCGTGGACGGCGCCCCTCTCCTCCAGGCGCTCGACGTAGTTCTCCACCTGGCGGATCGGGCAGCGCGGGTCGTTGACGCCGGCCGAGATGTAGACCGGGGCCTTCACCTGGTCGACGTAGGTCAGCGGGGAGGAGGCCTCGAAGCGGTCGGGGACCTCTTCGGGGGTGCCGCCCAACAGGGTGCGGTCGAGGGCCTTCAGACCCTCCATCTCGTCGTGGTACGCGGTGACGTAGTCGGCGACCGGGACGGCGGCGATGCCCAGCGTCCAGGCCTCGGGCTGGGTGCCGACACCGAGGAGCGTGAGGTAGCCGCCCCAGGAACCGCCGGTGAGGATCAGGCGCTCCGGGTCGGCGAGGCCCGAGGCGACCGCCCACTCGCGTACCGCCGCGATGTCCTCCAGCTCGATGAGGCCGACCCGGTGCTTGAGGGCGTCGGTCCAGGCGCGGCCGTAGCCGGTGGAGCCCCGGTAGTTGACCCGGACCACCGCGTAGCCGTGGTCGACCCAGGCCGCCGGGCCCGCGGCGAAGGCGTCGCTGTCGTGCCAGGTGGGGCCGCCGTGGATGTCGAAGACCGTCGGGAGCGGGCCGCTGGTGCCGGCCGGCTTCTGGACCAGGGCGTGGATGCGGCCGCCGGGGCCCTCCACCCACACGTCCTCCACCGGGACCGAGCGCGGCGACTTCATACCGGGCGGGTCCAGGACGACCCGGCCGTCCGTCGAGCGGACCGTCGACGGCTGAGCGGCCGAGGACCACAGGTACTCGACGGTGCCGTCGGGGCGGGCCGTCGCCCCGGAGACCGTGCCGGCCGGGGTGTCGATCTCCACCAGCTCGCGCTCGGCGAAGTCGTAGCGGAACAGCTCGCTGCGGGCCTCGAAACCGTGCACGATCAGCAGACCGCTGCCGTCCGGGTACCACTCGGCGCTGACGTCGCCCGGCAGCTCCAGGGCGAGGTCGGTCTGCTCACCGCTCGCCACGTCCCACACCAGGGGCTCCCAGCGGCCCCGGCGCTGGTGTCCGATGAGCAGGCGGGTGTCGCCGTCGACCGGCGCGAACCCGAGGACCTCCAGGCCCAGCTCCTCCTCGCCGCCCCGGGTGTCGTCCAGCTCGGCGACCGTCGTGCCGTCGGGGCGGACCACGCGCAGCGCCGAGTGCATGGCGTCACCGTGCTCGGTGTGCTCGATCGCGATCAGCGTGCCGTCGTGGGAGAGGTCGCCGACGCCCGCGGACTCGCGGTGGCGGTAGATCTCCACCGGGGCGGCGTCCGCGCGCGCGAGATGGATCGTCGTACCGTCCTCGTCGGTGGAGCGGCCGATCACCGCCGTGCGCCCGTCCCGGGCGAGGGCGAGGCCCGCCGGGTAGGACGCGTCCAGGCCGGGCACCGCGAGCTCGTCCTCGCCGCCCGCGAAGGGCTGGCGCCGCCAGACGCCGAACTCGTCGCCGTCCTTGTCGTCGAACCACCAGATCCAGTCGCCGTCGGGCGAGAGCACACCGTCCGTCGTGCCGTTGGGCCGGTCGGTGACCTGGCGCTGCTCGCCGGTGGACCGGTCCCAGGCGTACAGCTCGTAGGTCCCCGTCGCGTTCGACACGAACAGGGAGCGGTCCGGCGCGTCCTCGGCCCAGTCGGGCAGGGACACCCTCGGCGCCCGGAACCGCTTCTCCCAGTCCGGCATCTGCTCGCCCTGCGTCTGCCGCTCGTCCACGCCCATGTCCGACGGAACGGACCCGTTGCTCTCAGTCATGGCCCCATACTGCCCCGACCGGGCGACAACGCGCAGACCAGATCCCCAGCCTGTGGACAACCTCGCCCGTCCCGCCGCACTCCCCCTGGTTTTCCACAGCCCCGCGGCCGGGCGGCCGGGGCGCGCCCCGTACCGTGGAGGGCGTGTACCGGTTTCTGCTGACGCCCCGCTGGTGGGGGATCAACGTCTTCGTCGTCCTGGCCATCCCCTTCTGCGTCTTCATGGGTTCGTGGCAGCTGGGCCGGTTCGAGGACCGGGTCCAGGACCACGAGGCCGCCACCGCCCCGCAGGACCCGGCGCGCCGGGAGGCGGCCCGGCCGCTGACGGAGCTGCTGCCCGTGGACAAGGCCACGGTCGGCGACCAGACGACGGTGAGCGGCCGCTACGCCGACCAGTTGCTGGTCCCGGAGCGGAAGCTGGACGACCGCGAGGGCTTCTACGTCCTCACACTGCTGCGCACCGACGACGGCAAGGCGCTGCCGGTCGCGCGCGGCTGGCTGCCCGGCGACCCCGACACGGCGGAGGTCCCGGCCCCGCCCACCGGCCGGGTGACCGTCACCGGAGCCCTCCAGGCCGCCGAGTCGGTCGGCAGCAACGGTGTCAGCGGCCGCTCCGGCTGGCCGGAGGGACAGACCGGCGCGATCAGTGCCGCGACGCTGCTGAACCTGGTGCCGTACGACGTCTACGACGCGTGGGTGACGCTCAACGAGGGCGACTCCGGGATGCGGGCCGTGCCCGTGAGCGCGCCGCAGGGCACGGGGCTGGATTTGAAGGCGTTCCAGAACCTCGGTTACACGGCCGAGTGGTTCGCCTTCGTGGGCTTCGTGATCTTCATGTGGTTCCGGCTGCTGCGCCGCGAGGTCGAGCTCGCCAGGGACGCGGAGCTGGGGCTGGTCCCGGAGGACGAGGACGAGGACGAGGACAAGGACGCGGAGGGCGGGCGGAAGCCGCAGCCCAGCCCGTCCGGCGTCTGACGCCGGACGGTCCGCGGACGGAGTCGGACGGTCCGCGGACAGGGGGACGTTCCGCGGACAAGTCCCGGACGGATTCCCCAGACGGAGCGCCGAACGGTCCGCGGAACGACACCGGACGTCCGCAGACAGACCCCGAACCCGTCACGCGGACAGGGGCCGGACGATCCACGGACAGAGAAGAACGTCCGGCGGACAAGGACCAGACGGATTCCCCAGACGGAGCGCCGAACGGTCCGCGGAAGACACCGGACGTCCGCAGACAGGCCACGGACCGGTTGCGCGGGCCCGCGCCAGACCCGTTACGCGGACGGGCACCAGCCCCGCCCCGCGGGCCGGCACCGGACGCCGCGCCCGGGCCGCGTCGGCTACGACGCGGCCAGCACGCCCGTCCAGTACACGGTCCCCGCGCACGCGTCGGTCACCGTCGCCGTCGCCGAACCCGAGCCGCCCTCCGGGGTGTACGTCACCGACACGCTCCCGTCGGCCTTGCCGTCCGCGGTGAGCAGCTGGGTCGTGGTGCCGGAGGCGGCCGCCTCGTCGCCGCCCGTGGAGGTGCCGCCCGCCGCGGTCGTCTCGCCGGTGGGCGAGGGGTCGGGCGAGGGTTTGCCGGTGCTGCCGCCCGTGGTGGCGTCGGTGGTGGGGCAGGTCTCCGAGGGCACCCAGGCGAACTGCACCTCGTAGGCGGAGGCGGGCGCCAGGGTCAGCGAGGTGGTCTCCAGGGACGGGTCGGACAGTCCGACCGCCGGGTCTCCGGCCACGTGCCGCGCGGTGCCGATCTTGGTGGCGTCCGCCGCGCCCTGCGGGGTGGTGAGCAGAGTGCCGGGGCCGACGACGGTGCAGCCCTCGGAGGAGACGTTGGTGACCCGGAACGAGCCGTAGACCACACCCGTCGAGTCGGGTCCCGCACTGCTCGCGACGGCCGGGCCGAGCTGCTTGGCCGAGCACACGGGCACGTCGGCGGGGGCGCTCGCGGAGGGGTCGGTGCCGGGGGTCGTGCCCGTCGCGGCACCGCTCTCCTTGTCCTCGGGCTGCTTCTCGGGGTCGCCCTTCTCCTTGCTCTCGCCCGTCCCCCCGGAACCGGCGACGCCGCTCTGGCCGCCGGCCGGGTCCTTGCCCTGGGAGGCACCGCCCTGCGCCTGCGAGGCGTGACCTGCGACGGAGGGGTCGGCCCCCGGGCCGGTCGTCTTGGAGACGTGCACGAGGGCCGGGACCGCCGTGCCGAGGAAGAGGGCTGCGGCCGCCACGCCGACGGCGACCTGACGCTTGCGGGCCCTGCGGGCGGGCACCGCGCGACGCAGGTGCTCCAGGGTGCCGTCGCTCGGCTCCACGTCCTGGACCGCCCGGTGCATCATCCTGCGCAGGACCAGCTCGTCGGGGTCGAGTCCGCCGGGCTCCCGGGGAGCCCCCTGATCCCGGGGCTCGGGGCCGTGCCCGTCGGGGCCGTGATTCACAGTTCCGTTCCCAGCGTGCGTGTGCTTGTGCTCGTCGTGGTCCCCGCGCCGTGCGTCGTGACCGTCGCTCATGCCGGTGCCTCCATGGCCACCCTGAGCGCCGCGATGCCGCGCGAGCCGTAGGCCTTGACCGAACCGAGGGATATGCCGAGCGCCTCGGCGGTCTGCGCCTCGGTCATGTCGGCGAAGTAGCGCAGCACCAGCACCTCGCGCTGGCGGCGCTGCAGTCCCTTCATCGCCTTGATCAGGGAGTCCCGCTCCAGCTGGTCGTAGGCACCCTCCTCCGCGCTCGCCATGTCCGGCATGGGCTTGGAGAGCAGCTTGAGGCCGAGGATGCGGCGACGCAGCGCCGAGCGCGAGAGATTGACGACCGTCTGGCGCAGGTAGGCCAGGGTCTTCTCCGGGTCGCGGACACGTTTGCGCGCCGAGTGGACGCGGATGAAGGCCTCCTGGACGACGTCCTCGCAGGAGGCGGTGTCGTCGAGGAGGAGGGCGGCGAGGCCGAGCAGCGACCGGTAGTGCGTCCGGTACGTCTCGGTGAGGTGGTCGACGGTGGTACCCGCCGCCGCGTCCTCCGCGCCGTCGCGCTGGTTCGATATGCGGGCCGGCCGCGCTGCGGGCATGGGCGCGATCACCGGCATGCCACCGGGCGGACCGGCCACTCGGGGACGGACGGGCCGGACGGGTGGCCGCACGGCGGGGCCACGCGCTGTCGCGGGGAAATCGAGTACCTCTGCCACGCCAGTTGGACACGCCCACCCCCGCGAGGGTTGTACGTGCCGGGCGTCACGTTCCCGCGTCCGCCGGGCGGCAGCCCGGCTGACGGTGCGTCATAGGCCCTCATTGTCCCGCTCTTCCCCTATGTCCCATGTGCACGAGCGTCCCCACGCCCGCCCTCGACGTCCCCACGCCGATCACACGCCTTCGCGCCCTGATGGGTGACCGCAATGACGCTTGCCGCCCACCGCACGGTTGCGGAGGGCGGAGAGGAAATCCTCCGATGCCACAGGTGTCCGGTACAAGTAGTCCGGACCAACTTCCGGATCACATCTTGATCCGCTTGATGGGCCCGACCCGCCCGGTCCGCCCGACCTGTCCGATCCGCCTGATCCGCCCGGCCCGCGCTCAGTCGAACTCGGCCGCGACCAGCTCCGCGATCTGCGCCGTGTTCAGCGCGGCGCCCTTGCGCAGGTTGTCCCCGCAGACGAAGAGCTCCAGCGCCGTCGGGTCGTCCAGGGCCCGCCGCACCCGCCCGACCCACGTCGGGTCGGTGCCGACGACGTCGGCGGGGGTCGGGAACTCCCCCGCGGCCGGGTTGTCGAACAGGACGACACCGGGCGCGGTGGCCAGGATCTCCCGGGCCTTGTCGACCGTCACCTCGCCCTCGAAGCGGGCGTGGACGGTCAGCGAGTGCGTGGTGACGACCGGCACCCGTACGCACGTCACCGCCACCGGAAGATTCGGCAGCCCGAGAATCTTGCGGGACTCGTCCCGCACCTTCATCTCCTCCGACGACCAGCCGTCCTCACGCGCCGACCCGGCCCACGGTACGACGTTCAGCGCGACCGGTTCCGGGAACGGCCCGGTGTCGTCACCGACGGCCCGCCGCACGTCACCGGGGTGGGTCCCCAGCTCGGTCCCGGCCACCAGGGACAGCTGCCGGCGCAGCGTCTGGACACCGTCCCGCCCGGCCCCGCTCACCGCCTGGTACGACGAGACCACCAGCTCGCGCAGCCCGAACTCGGCGTGCAGCGCGCCCAGCGCCACGATCATGGACAGCGTCGTGCAGTTCGGGTTGGCCACGATCCCGCGCGGCCGCATCCGCACGGCGTGCGGATTGACCTCGGGCACGACGAGCGGCACGTCCGGGTCCATCCGGAACGCGCCCGAGTTGTCGACCACCACCACACCCTTGGCGGCGGCGACCGGCGCCCACTGCGCGGAGACCTCGTCGGGCACGTCGAACATGGCGACGTCGACCCCGTCGAAGGCCTCTTCGCTCAGCGCGACGACCTCGACCTCCTCCCCGCGCACGGCCAGCTTGCGGCCGGCCGAACGCGGGGAGGCGATCAGACGGATGTCGCCCCAGACGTCCGCGTGCTGGGACAGGATCTGGAGCATGACCGCACCGACGGCGCCGGTCGCTCCCACGACGGCCAGGGTCGGCCGCCCGGTGCGCCCGGCACCCGCGATGTCGACCATCAGCGCCCGGTGCCTCCGTAGACCACGGCCTCGTCGCTGTCGGAGTCCAGCCCGAAGGCCGTGTGCACGGCACGGACGGCCTCGTTCACGTCGTCCTTGCGGGTGACGACCGAGATGCGGATCTCGGAGGTCGAGATCAGCTCGATGTTCACCCCGGACTCGGACAGCGCGGTGAAGAAGTCGGCGGTGACGCCCGGGTTGCTCTTCATCCCGGCGCCGACCAGCGAGATCTTCCCGATCTGGTCGTCGTAGCGCAGCGAGTCGAAGCCGATGCCCGCGCGGTTCTTCTCCAGCGCGTCGATGGCCTTGCGGCCCTCGGTCTTCGGCAGGGTGAAGGAGATGTCCGTGAGGCCCGTGGAGGCGGCGGACACGTTCTGCACGACCATGTCGATGTTGACCTGGGCGTCGGCGATCGCCCGGAAGATCGCGGCGGCCTCGCCCGGCTTGTCCGGGACACCGACGACGGTGACCTTGGCCTCGGAGGTGTCGTGCGCGACACCGGAGATCATGGCCTGCTCCACGTGCTTTTCCCCTTGCTTGATCGGCTCGCTGCTCACCCACGTGCCCTGCAGTCCGCTGAAGCTGGACCGGACGTGGATCGGGATGTTGTACCGGCGGGCGTACTCCACACAGCGGTGGAGCAGCACCTTGGAACCGGAGGCCGCGAGCTCCAGCATGTCCTCGAAGGAGATCCAGTCGATCTTCTTCGCCTTCTTCACCACGCGCGGGTCGGCGGTGAACACGCCGTCCACGTCGGTGTAGATCTCACAGACGTCCGCGTCGAGCGCGGCGGCGAGAGCGACGGCCGTCGTGTCGGACCCGCCGCGCCCCAGCGTGGTGATGTCCTTGCTGTCCTGGCTGACGCCCTGGAAGCCGGCCACGATGGCGACGTTGCCCTCGTCCACCGAGGTCTTGATGCGGCCCGGCGTCACGTCGATGATGCGCGCCTTGTTGTGGACCGAGTCGGTGATGACTCCGGCCTGGCTGCCGGTGAACGACTGGGCCTCGTGACCCAGGTTTTTGATCGCCATGGCCAGCAGCGCCATGGAGATACGCTCCCCGGCGGTCAGCAGCATGTCGAGTTCGCGCCCGGCAGGGATCGGGGAAACCTGCTCGGCGAGATCGATCAGCTCGTCCGTCGTGTCGCCCATCGCGGAAACGACGGCGACCACCTGGTTGCCGTTCTTCTTCGCTTCCACGATCCGCTTGGCGACGCGCTTGATGCCTTCGGCATCGGCTACGGAGGAGCCTCCGTACTTCTGCACGACAAGGCCCACGTGCGCTCCTCGCTCAATCCGTCTCTTTCCGCACGTACGTATATGTACTGCGGTCGGCTCATTTTACCGAGCGTCCGGGTTTCGCCTCTGCGGTATCGCATGGTGAGACCCGGGTACTCGCTCAGGCTGGCTCATGCCCATCGCGACGCGGGTCACTCGGGAAAGTGCCGTGTGTCACACGTTCACAAGTGAGAGACGTCAGTCCGCCAGGTCTTTGAGGGGCTCGGTGTCGAGGGTGATGTCGACGGGGGCGGGGAGGTGCACGGGGGCGCCGAAGGCGCTGTTCACCTGCGTGCGGTAGCGGCCGTCCTTCGGCTCGGTGAACACCGTGACCGTGCAGTCGTCCCGGTCGACGAGGAGATAGACGGGGATGCCTGCGGCGGCGTATGCGTCGGGCTTCTCTACTCGGTCGCGCCGGTTGGTGTCGGAGTCGTACGACGTGATCTCCACGGCCATGAGAGCTCCCTCAGCCTCGGACCATTCACCGTGGCCCTTCAAGCCACCCACGCGCACCAGCACACCGTCCGCGCGGGCTCGCCCCTTTCGGTACTTCTCCGTCTGCAGCCCACTCTCTGCGTGCAACCACAGGTCCGGCCGGTGCTGCACGCACACCCGTTGCAGCCACGCGATCATCTCGCGGTGGTTGCCGTCCGCCATGGGCTTGACCACGACCTTTCCATGAATGAACTCCAGCCACACGGACTCCGGGGCATGGCGTTCGAACTCCTCGAACTCCTCGACTGACATCTGGGGCCGGTGCTCGGTCCTAGGGCTCATGGTGTCGCCTCCTCGACACCATGGTGCCCCGGCCGGCGCCTCCTGCACGCTCACAGCGTCCGCTCCGTCCTCGGCGGCAGGCCGGCCGCCGCGCGCACCTCCGCCGCGCGGCGGGGGACGTCCACGACCTCGTACACCGCGTCGGGGACGGCCAGGAACGTGTCCGGCACGTAGCCGACGTCCAGCAGACCGGCTTCCTCGGCGGCCACGGCCGCCTCGAACTCGGCGCGGCAGTCGGGGCACATCCCGCCCTTGATCTCCGTCGTCCGCTCGTCCGCGTCGCAGTCCATGCAGGCCATGACCGCGCGGGTCACGCGGGCCCGGCGTGGGGCGGCCTTCTGGCGGATCTTCGCCTTCTTCGGGGGCATCTTGTTCTCCAGTCGGTTGCGGGCGAGTCCGCCCGGGTTGTTCACGGTCGCGGGAAGGCCCTCGGTCACCGCGCGGGTGATGTCCCCTGGCGTCGCCCCGCGCGACAGCCACTCCCCCGCCAGCGAGGCGAGGGACCGGCAGTCGGACGCGGACAGGGACATACGGGGGTCCGCCTCGCGGATTCCGGCGAGGGTGAGGTACGAGGTGGAGGCCTCGGGGTCGGGCTCGGGCCCGGACTTGGGCTCTGACTGCGGGTCGGTCTCCGGGGCGGCCTCCGGTTCGGGCAGTTCGGGCTCGTCGGTGCGGGCCAGGCCGGGGCGGAGGTCGCCGGGCACGATCCGGCCCTTCCGCTCCCGCGCGAACTCCTCCCACCACGCATTCGACCTGCGCGTACGCGACCAGTACGTCCGCGTGACCCACCGCATGGTGTTGTCCTCGACGGTGATGTGTTCCCTGATCCAGCGCAGGTGGCCGGCGTCCGCGAGGCGGTTGAGCGACGTGCGCACCGCCTGCTGGCCGTAGCGGGGGTGCTGTGCCGCGAGGACCTTGTGGCCCATCGCCTGACCGTTGTCGAGGTGGTCGACGAAGACGGCGATCTCCGCCTCGCGCGGGCTCAGGTGTGCGAAGTCCGGGTCCGCGTGCGGGTATTCGTCGCCCGCGAGGCGTTTCCCGTAGCCCGGATTGGCCATGGGGTGGGACGGGGAGGGCAGGGCGGGACTAAGGTTGGCGCAAGCCACCATCGAACCTCTGTCTTCGATGCGTCGGTCAGGTCCCGGATTGGTGTTGGCGCACCGCCGGGGCCGACTCATTTGCCGGTCATATGCCGCGAACGTAGAGCCGCTTGACACAGCGACGCAAGCCGATCACGGAACGTCACTCTTACGAGGTATGGCGCGTCAACTCGCGTACAAACTTGGTTGGTTGGGTATTCCAACCAGACCAGAAAACCAAGGGAAGAGCTCGGGTCCCGGGGCTCAAGCTCCGGGCTGAACTGCAGCGATGAAGGCCGACCAGGCGGGGGCGGAGACGTGGAGTTCGGGGCCGGCCGGTGCGGTCTTGGAGTCGCGGACGTGAATGGTGGGGGCGAGGGCGACCTCGACGCAGGCGCCGCCTTCGGAGTTGCTGTAGCTCGACTTGACCCACTCCATCTCGTCGCTCATTCCTGATCCACCATCCGCTCGATGAAATGGGCTGACTCGTCGGGGCTGAGAGCCTGTGCGCGGATCATGCTAAGTATCCCTGTCGCCCGGCTGACAACCTCCAAGTCGACCGAGAGCGCACTCGACAACGCGCCCTCCGTGAAGGCGAATCGCTCGTGGTCACGAGTCTCCAGAAGCACCATGGGCCCCATGAGCGCTGGAGCGATGGCCCGCTCGCACGGAAGTACTTGCAGGGCGACATTCGAGAGGCGAGTCACCTCCAGAAGTCGCCGCAGTTGCCCCTCATCCACCTGCGGGCTGCGCAAGGCGGCCTCGTAGAGCGTGAAGCTCAGCGCCACGGGAGGCTTCCGGCATGACAGGGTCGCCTGCCGCTCCATGCGTGCCGCGATCCGCTCCTGAACCGTCTCCTCGCCCAGCAACGGCACATGGTTGCCGATGAGAGCCGTCGCGTACGCCTTGGTCTGCAACAGCCCCGGAATGTAGGTGGCCTCGTACCACCAGCGGCTGACCGCCTCCCTCTCGCGCTCCATGAAATCGACAGCCCCAGGGGGAAAGCGCTCCCGACTCAAGTACTCCTTCGCCGCGCTGAGCAACCCCTCCGCCCCGCACATCTCGTCTGCCACGTCCAGGACTCGCGACGTCGGCATGCGTACGCCCTGCTCCATGGACTTGATGGTGTCCGGGGAGTAGCTGGCAGCCTCGGCTAGCTGCTCCCTGCTCACGTTGGCCCTGGTGCGCCAGCGTTCATCTGGTTGCCGCTGTAGCGCCAGGCAACAGGCGATTGAGACACAGCGCGCACCTCCGACCGATGCGCCCCGGCGTGTATCACCTCAGTCGCTACCGAGCGTAGCTACGTTGCCGCCAGCGTGTGACCATGACGGAGACAATTCGCCGCCCCTCTTGGGTCCCGCTCGCCGGACATCAACTGCACCTCGCGGGCGTCCACTTCGACGCCGTACGGGTCGACGGCATCCGTGGGGAGCTGGTCGCCGACTGGCTCGTCGAGGCCACCGACGACGACGCGGGGCCGATCATGTGCGAGGCGGGTGGTGGGAGGTGGGCGTACTTCCCGCTGGCGCCCGGCGCGGCTGCGGGCCGCGCTGCCCCCTCCACCCCAAAAAGCGTGAACAAAACCGCCCCCACTGTCATCGCCCCGCTCATCCGAGCGCCTAAATGACACTTCCCCACCATCTGCTCACGCTTTTCAGCACAGCACCCGTCCTCACGTGACCGGGCGCAGTCCCAGCGGTCCCGCGATCTCCTCCACCATGACCCGGCCGGCCTCCGTCTCCAGGGTGTCGTCGCCGAGGCCCTGGTCGGTGTCGAGGCCGTCCAGCTCCTCCAGGGGCTGGTTGAGGCGGACGTGGGCGACGACGGACTGGAGGGCGCGCAGGGTGGCGGAGGCGGTGGAGCCCCAGTTGGAGAAGTAGGAGAACTGCCACCACCACAGGGCTTCCGTGGTGCGGCCCGCCTTGTAGTGGGCCATGCCGTGGCGGAGGTCGGTGATGACGTCGGTGAGGTCGTCGGAGATACGGGCCGGGACGGGCGCCTTGCGCGGCTCGTAGGGGTCGAAGACCTCGGAGTAGACGTCGATGGGGTCGAGGAGGCGGGCGAGGTTCTCGCGGAGTTCGTCCACGTCGAGTTCCGGGCCCGGGTCGGGCTCGTAGCGCTCGTCGGGGACGATGTCCTCGTGGGCGCCCAGGCGGCCGCCGGCCAGCATGAGCTGGGAGACCTCCAGGAGGAGGAAGGGGACGGCGGAGTCCGGCTCGTCGCCCTTCGCCACCTCGGTGACGGCGACCAGGAAGCTCTCGATCTGGTCGGCGATCTGGACGGCGAAGTCGTCCGGGTTCTGGTTGGTCGCGTGCAGCGTGGCGTCAGACATCTAGGAGTCGTCTCCCCTCGAAGGCGCGGCCGAGGGTCACCTCGTCCGCGTATTCCAGGTCGCCGCCCACCGGGAGGCCGCTGGCCAGGCGGGTGACCTTGAGGCCCATGGGCTTGATCATGCGGGCGAGGTACGTGGCCGTGGCCTCGCCCTCCAGATTCGGGTCCGTGGCCAGGATGAGTTCCGTGACCGTGCCGTCCGCGAGGCGGGCGAGCAGTTCACGGATGCGGAGGTCGTCGGGACCGACTCCGTCGATCGGGCTGATCGCGCCACCGAGCACGTGGTAGCGCCCGCGGAACTCACGGGTGCGCTCGATGGCGACGACGTCCTTCGGTTCCTCCACGACGCAGATGACCGCGGGGTCGCGCCGGGTGTCCCGGCAGATGTTGCACTGCTCCTCCTGCGCGACGTTTCCGCAGGTCGCGCAGAAGCGGACCTTGGCCTTCACTTCCATGAGGGCTTGGGCGAGCCGCCGTACGTCGGTCGGTTCCGCCTGGAGGACGTGGAAGGCGATCCGCTGCGCGCTCTTGGGACCGACGCCGGGCAGCCGCCCGAGTTCGTCGATGAGGTCCTGAACCACGCCTTCGTACAACGGACTGCCGTCCTTCCTGAGGTTCCTGCACTACGTACGGTAGATGGCTTCGGCCGGTCCGAGAAAGGCGAACCGGAAAGGCGGGCTCAGAACGGCAGGCCGGGAATGCCGCCGCCGCCCAGCCCCTGGGCGAGCGGGCCGAGCTTCTGCTGCTGGAGGTTCTGCGCGTTCTCGTTGGCCGCCTGGACGGCCGCCACGACCAGGTCGGCGAGGGTCTCGGTGTCCTCCGGGTCCACCGCCTTCGGGTCGATCACGAGGCCGCGCAGCTCGCCGGAACCGGTGACGGTGGCCTTCACCAGGCCACCGCCGGACTGGCCGTCGACCTCCGTCTGCGCCAGTTCCTCCTGGGCCTTCGCCAGGTCCTGCTGCATCTTCTGGGCCTGCTGGAGCAGCTGCTGCATGTTGGGCTGGCCACCACCGGGGATCACGTTCAGCTCCTGTCGCCGCTGTCGCCGCGGGGTCACCGCGGGTTTTTGCCGTTCGGCACGAGCCTACGTGGTCCGTGCGGCCCTCGCCCCAGCACTCTTTCGGGTGACACCGCGGGAGGCCTATACCTGATCAAGGCCCTCTTCCGGGCGGAAAAGCGGCGGAACCCGGGGCCGGGCCACCCATTGGGCGGTAGGAAGGTTCCGGCGTACGAGGTCCGCGGGTCTCTTCAGTCTTCAGGTCGTCACGGACGGTGAGCAGTAGGGAGTGCCGGGTGGGTCAGCCGGAGATGCAGCCCGAGAGGCCGCCGCACGACGGACGGGGTGGTGAGGGGGCGGCCGGGCTCCGGTCGGGCGACCTGACCGGGCGGGCGTTTCCGCACGGGGACTGGTCGCTGCCCGCGGAGCGGCTGGACGAGCTGTACCGGTGGGTGGAGCGGGGCGCGCTGGAGACGGCGGCCTGGTATCTCGCGGACCGCGTGCGCAAGCGGCGGGTCGCGGTGACGCTGCGGTGCGGGGCCGCGGCGGGGGCGCTGGCCGGGGCGGTGCTGCCGCTGCTGGACATGTCCGGGGCGGTGGGCGGGGCCGCGCCCTGGGGGTATCTGGCGCTGCTGTGCGCGGTGGCGTGCGTGGCCGGGGACCGGTACTTCGGGGTGACGTCCGGGTGGATGCGGGACGTGGCCACGGCGCAGGCGGTGCAGCGGCGGCTCCAGGTGCTCCAGTTCGACTGGGCGTCGGAGAGCGTACGGGAGGTACTGGGCCCGGCGGACGGGACGGCGAGCGAGGCGGCCGAGCGGTGCCTGGGGGTGCTGCGGCGGTTCTCCGAGGACGTCACGGAGCTGGTGCGGGCGGAGACGGCGGACTGGATGGTGGATTTCCGCAGCGGGGTCGCTCCGCTGGGGTTGCAGTGGGGGGCGGCCGGTGGCGGCGCGGGGCGGTCCGAGACGGGGAGCGCCGGGCCGGGGCGGTTCTCCGTCGCGCCGAACGGGGCTCGGCCGAACATGCCCCGGCAACGGCCGCCGGAGCCTCGGTGAGCACGTGGCGGCGGTGACCGTCCGCGCCGCGCCAAGGTCCTAGCGGCCGTGGAAGGTGGTGGTCGCTTCGAGGGGGGCCCGCTCGGTTGTGGCCCGGTTCACCGGCGCCGTCTCGTCGGCGTAGCCGAAGGAGACGCCCACGAGCAGCTTCCCTTCCGTGACCCCGAGTTCGTCGCGGACGGTGTCGGCATAGAAGCTGAGCAGGCCTTGCGGGCAGCTGTCCACGCCGTACGCGGCCATGGCCAGGAGCAGTGTCTGCAGGTAGGCGCCGACGTCGGCGGCGAGTCGCGCCCCGGCGTCGCCGGTGACGAACAGGAACGCCGCGTGTGGCGCCCCGTAGAAGCGCAGGCTCTCCGCGTCGTAGGCCCCGCGGGCCGCGTGGTCGTCAGGGGCGATGCCCAGCGCTCCGTACAGAGCGGCACCGAACGCCGCCCTGCGCTCCTGGTGGACCTGGGCGTACATGCCCTCGGAGTACGGAAAATCGGCCGAGGTGCGCTGTTCGGCGTGGGCCGTCCGCAGGGCGTCCGCCAGTCGGACGCGCCTCGCGCCGCTGACCACCTCGATCCGCCAGGGTTGCGCGTTGGAGTTGGACGGCGCGGCGCCGGCGAGCGAGAAGATCGCGCGCAGCGTGTCCTCGGGGACGGCTTCGGGACGGAACGCGCGGGTCGCGTGGCGACCGCGTATCAGCTTCTCCGCGTAGTCGCTCAGCTCGGCGAAAACCAGCCCGCTCATCGGACTCTCCTCACGGTGTTCAAGGCGCTCAGGGATCAAAGTAAACGGGGACGTTTACTTACGAGAGAACTGTAGCCGATCGCCTCTTCCGAAGTAAACGAGGTCGTATACTTTCCCCATGAGCACGGTGACGACGACGTCTCGGCGGCCCGGCCGCGGGGGGCGCGAACGCATCCTGGCCGCCGCCGCCCGGTTGTTCGCGGCCCAGGGGATCAACGCGACCGGCATGGAACAGGTCGCGGAGCAGGCACCGGTGTCCAAGCGCACTCTCTACGCGCACTTCCGGACCAAGAGCGACCTGGTCGTCGCCCACCTCCAGGACCTCGCCTCGACGGGGCAGACCCTGGAGAGCGCGCTGGTGCGCGAGGACATCCCGGCGAGAGAGCGGATCCTCGCACTGTTCGACGCGCCTTCGGCGGACGCGACTCCCGTCCGCGGATGCCCGTTCATCGACGCCGCCGCAGAGTTCCCGGACCCGCGAAGCGCGGTCCACTCCTACGCCCGCGAACAGAAACTGCTGATGGTGCGGCTGGTGACCGCACTGGTGACGGAACTGGGCTGCCGCGAGCCCGCCGTACTGGCCGAACAACTCGTCACTCTCGCGGACGGGGCCGCCAGCCGTGCCATGGTGCTGGACGACGCGGGCTACGGACGGCACGCACGGGCGGCAGCGGAGATCCTCCTGGACAGCGCCCTGACGCCCATGACGCCCGTGAGCTGACGCCGAGCCGTCACCGCCGGGTGTACGTCAGGCTCTCCCCGTTGGCGTTGTTCACCCGCCGCAGGCTGCCGTCCGGGAGCAGGGTGACCGTGGTCGGCTCGCCCGGGGCGCAGGAGGTGGCGGGGCCCACCGTGACCGTCGAGGGGCCGATGCGCAGGGGGCCGTCCGAGTCCGGGGCGGTGGACAGGTCGGCCTCGAAGACGCAGTGGTAGGTGGTGCCGCCCGCCGGGCCGTCGGCGACGAGGGAGAGGACCGTGTCGCCGACCTCGCCCTGCTGGATGGTCAGCCGCCGGGTGTGGACGCCGGAGGCGTTGTCGATGGTCGTGGTCCACGTGCCCAGATAGGCCGCCGGGATCGTGCCGTCCCGGGGCGCCGGGGTGGTGGGCCGGTCGGCCTCCGCCGTCGGGGACGAGCCGTCCGGGGTGGGGTCCTGGTCCTCTCCCCGGCCCTGGGACGCGGTGGCCGTCGCGGTGGCCTTGGGGTCGCCGCCGGCCCGGTCGCCGCCGTCGTCCTTGCCGCTCATCAGCGCGTAGACCGAGCCTCCGGCGCCCAGCGCCACCACCAGGGCGACCACGATCAGGAGCGCGGTGGAACGGCCTCTCCCGGGCCGCTCGTGGGGCGGGCCGTACGGCGGCGGACCGTAGGGCGGGGTGCCGTGCGGCGGCGGACCGTAGGGCGGAGTCGAGCCGAGGCCGCCGTACGGATGGTGCCCCGGCGGCGGCGCACCGTGGACCGGAGCGTACGCGTGGGGGGCGGCGGGCGGGGGTGCCGGGGGATTCTGGCCCGCGACGAGGGTGGGGAGGTGGTTCAGCGGGGCCCCGGCGCCGGCTCCGCCGCCCGGTTCGCGGGGCGGCGGCGGGCCCGACGGTTCCGGGGCCGCCGCCGGTGACTCCGGGTCCTCCGTGTCCAGCAGCCGTACGGCGTGCCGACCGAGCTGGGCGACCAGCGCGCCGGGCAGCCACGGGTCCCGGGAGCGGCCGTCGGCGACCGTGTCCTGGGCGCCGGTGCGGGCCAGTACGTCGGCGAGGCTGGGACGGGCGGCGGGGTCCTTCTTCAGACAGTCACGCACGAGGTCGGCGATGCCCTCGGGCACCCGGTCGAGGTCGGGCTCCTCCTGCGCGATGCGGAACATCAGCGCGTGCACGCCGCTGTTGGCGGTGCCGAAGGGGAGTGCGCCGGTGGCCGCGTAGGCGATGACGGAGCCGAGGCAGAAGACGTCGCAGGCGGGCGTGATGCGGTCGCCGCGCACCTGCTCGGGCGCCATGAAGCCGGGCGAGCCGACCAGCGCGCCGGTCCGGGTGAGTCCGCCGTCGGTCACCGTCTGCAGGGCCCGCGCGATGCCGAAGTCGATGACCCGGGGGCCGTCGATGGTGACGAGCACGTTGGACGGCTTGAGGTCGCGGTGGATGATCCCGGCCGCGTGGATGTCCTGGAGGGCGTGGGCGAGCCCGGCGGCCAGGGTGCGCACCGAGCGTTCCGGCAGGGCGCCGTGGTCGTGGCCCACGACCTGCTGGAGGCTGGGCCCCGCGACGTACCCGGTGGCGACCCAGGGCACGGCCGCCTCGGTGTCGGCGTCCAGCACGGGCGCGGTCCAGTGGCCGCCGACCCGCCGCGCGGACTCGACCTCCTTGCGGAACCGCTCCCGGAACTCCTCCTGCGCGGCCAGTTCCCCGCGCACCAGCTTCACGGCGACCGTGCGCCCACGGTCCGAGCGGGCCAGATAGACGTGGCCCATGCCTCCCGCGCCGAGCCTCCCCAGCAGCCGGTAGTCCCCGATGTGACGCGGGTCCCCGTCCCCGAGCTTCTGCATGTCCGTGCCGCCTTCCCCCGCACGTGAACCTCCACGTGAGCAACAGACCGAGGATAGTGCGGGGCGGCCGCACGGGGAGCGGGTCCATCTCTACGGTTCCGTAACGGGCCGCCGCGCGGACCGGCACCGCGTCGACAACCTGTCGCGGAAAGCCGCCGTCCACAGACAGGACGCCGATTCCGTTTCCGCATCGCGGACATCTACCCTCGGCCGCATGACCCCTCAGCCCGATCCCCAGGCCGGCGCCGCCGTGAAGGCGGCGGACCGCTCGCACGTCTTCCACTCCTGGTCCGCGCAGGAGCTCATCGACCCGCTCGCCGTCGCCGGCGCCGAGGGGTCGTACTTCTGGGACTACGAAGGGAAGCGCTACCTCGACCTCGCCAGCGGTCTCGTCTACACCAACATCGGCTACCAGCACCCCAAGGTCGTCGCCGCGATCCAGGAGCAGGCGGCGCGGATGACGACCTTCGCGCCGGCGTTCGCCGTCGAGGCGCGTTCCGAGGCGGCACGGCTGATCGCCGAGCGGACGCCCGGCGACCTGGACAAGATCTTCTTCACCAACGGCGGCGCGGACGCAGTCGAGCACGCCGTGCGCATGGCGCGGCTGCACACCGGCCGGCCGAAGGTGCTGTCGGCGTACCGCTCGTACCACGGCGGCACCCAGCAGGCGATCAACATCACCGGCGACCCGCGCCGCTGGGCCTCGGACAGCGGCACCGCCGGTGCCGTGCACTTCTGGGCGCCCTTCCTGTACCGCTCGCGCTTCTACGCCGAGACCGAGGAGCAGGAGTGCGCGCGGGCGCTGGAGCACCTGGAGACGACGATCGCCTTCGAGGGCCCCGGGACCGTCGCCGCGATCGTCCTGGAGACGATCCCGGGCACGGCGGGGATCATGACGCCGCCGCCCGGCTACCTGGCCGGGGTGCGGGAGATCTGCGACAAGTACGGGATCGTGTTCGTGCTGGACGAGGTCATGGCCGGGTTCGGGCGGACCGGCACGTGGTTCGCGGCCGACCTGTACGACGTCGTGCCCGACCTGATGACCTTCGCCAAGGGCGTGAACTCGGGCTACGTCCCGCTGGGCGGCGTCGCGATCTCCGGCGAGATCGCCGCGACGTTCGCCGAGCGGCCCTACCCGGGCGGCCTGACGTACTCCGGTCACCCGCTGGCCTGCGCCGCCGCCGTCGCCACCATCGAGGTGATGGAGGAGGAGGGCATCGTGGAGCACGCGGCGCGGCTCGGTGCCGAGGTCGTCGAGCCCGCGCTGCGGGAGCTGGCCGAGCGGCACCCGAGCGTCGGCGACGTACGCGGCACCGGCATGTTCTGGGCGCTGGAGCTGGTGCGGAACCGGGAGACCCGGGAGCCGCTGGTGCCGTACAACGCGACCGGGCAGGCGGCCACCCCGATGTCCGCCTTCGCCGCCTCGGCCAAGGCGCACGGCGTGTGGCCGTTCGTGAACATGAACCGGACCCATGTCGTCCCGCCGTGCAACGTCTCCGAGGCCGAGCTGAAGGAGGGCCTGGCGGCCCTGGACACGGCACTGTCCGTCGCGGACGAGTACACCGAGTAAGGGCCTGCCCGCTTGCGGGCAGGAGGGCGATCCGAGCGCGTAAGGTGGCGTGCCCGTACACCGTAGACACGTGTACGAGCACGCCACAGGTGTGCGTACGCGCACGCGACGAGGAGACCGCCCGACCATGCCCGGCCCCAGCCGCACCGGTGCCGTCACGCGCAGCACCCTGCGGCAGCAGATCGCCGACGCGCTCCGCGACGAGGTGCTGTCCGGGCGGCTCCAGCCGGGGCAGGAGTTCACGGTCAAGGAGATCGCCGAGCAGTACGGGGTGTCCGCGACGCCCGTGCGCGAGGCGCTGGTGGACCTGTCCGCGCAGGGGCTGCTCGACGCCGACCACCACCGCGGGTTCCGGGTGCACGAGTACTCGGCCGACGACTTCCGGGCGATGGTCGAGGCCCGCAGTCTCGTCATCGGCGGGATGTTCCTCGCCCTGGAGGGTGCCCGGCGGGGCGGTCCGGACACGGACGACCCCCGGGTCGCCGCCGCCCTCGCGGGGGTCCGCCGCCGTGGCGAGGAGGCCCAGCGCGCCGCCTCGGCCGGGGACCTGACCGTCCTCATCGGCTACGACCTGCGCTACTGGCGCGAGCTGGCCGTGCTCTTCGGCAACCCCTACCTCTCCGACTTCCTGCACCGGCTGCGCGTGCGGAGCTGGGTGTGCACGGTGCAGCACCTGCGCCGGCTCAGCGACCTGCGCGGCACCCTGTGGTCGGGGCACACCGAACTGGTCGACGCCCTCGCCCGCCGCGACGCGCCGGCCGCCCGTGCGCTGATCGACGCGTACAACGCCCACTCGCTCGCCCTGATCGAGCGCCTCGCCCGGCGATGACCGCGATGACCGCGATGACCAACGCCCGAGGTGTCGTGGGCGGGCCCCAGATGGGTATGTGACCTGCACGCACCACACGACCGTGCACCACGTACCGACTACGCTGCCCTGACCACCGTGCTGTGTGAGGAGCCCTCTTTTGGCCTGTGACCTGTGGCTGGTACCGCTCGTCGACATCTTGTGCCACACGCCGGACAACCCGTTCGCCGAGGAACTCGCGCAGTACGACAAGGTGCTGGCCGAGGCCGGGCTGCCGCCGGTGCCGGTGTACCAGTACATGCCGGGGCTGTCCGGCGAGGTCGCGCCGGTGGCCGGATTCGACTACGACGCCCTGCACTTCCTGCGCCGGGCGTACCTGCTCCAGGTGTGCGGGCTGGCGGTGACGCCGGTGGACGAACTCGGCGGTGACTACGAACAGTTGCTGGAGATGTTCGAGGCGACGGCCCAGCAGTCGCACCTGGTCTGGCACTACGACCACGCGGGCGCCTACGTCCCCGTCGACTTCCCGCACCCGCTCTCCAGCGACGAACTCCTGGCGGGCGGCGGCCCCTTGGGCTCCTCGCACGCCCTGCTGCGGGAGCTGGAGGCCGTCGCCCCGGCCCTCGGCATCGACCCGGTCAACCCTCCGGCACCGCCCGCGCCGCCGCTCGGCCCGACGGAGCTGGAGGAGCCGGCCGTTCCCGCACCGTACGACGCCGGCCCCTTCGCCCGTGAGCGGCACGTGTGGCTGGGACTGCACGCGGCAGCCACCCGGAGCCTGGCGCAGGGGTCGATGATCGTGTTCAGCTGAACCGCCGGCGGGCGGTCGGCGGAGGCGGTCAGCGGAGTTGGGACAGTCCCTTCGCCAGATCGTCGCCGTTCATGATCGGGCAGACGTCGACCTCGGCGTTCAGCTCCATGAAGAACGGTTCCCCGATCGGCGGCAGCTGCGAGCTGTCCTGCAGGTCGAAGACCATCAGGGCGGTCCGCCGCCCGTCGACGGTGCCGAAGTAGGCGGCCTCCGGCTTGATGTGGTCGACGGTCTCCTTGATCAGGTCCGCCATCCTGCCGCTGCGGATCACCTCGTTCGACTTCTCGGTGTCCAGCGTCGCCTTGAGCAGCACGCGCATCGCACTCACCTTCTTCTGCCGACGCGACGTGTACAGCTTCAGCCTATGCACCCATGCCCGAGATGTGCAGTTCGCGCAGCCGGTCCGGTTCCGCGATCACGTCGATCCCGGTGATGCGGTCGTCGCGGTCGTCGTCCGCGAAGGTGAAGCGGAGCACCACGCGCAGCCTGCCGTGCTCGGCCATCGCCAGGCCGACCCGGCCGTCCACCAGGACCACGCCGGTGAACCGCGCCCGTGCCATCGAGGCCATCGCACCCCGCGCGACCGGCTCGACGCCGGTGACGGCGAAGGGCTCGGGCGTCGGGACGACCGCCGCGTCGGCGCGCAGGACGACGTCCGGGTGGAGCAGGGAGACCAGCGCGTCGAAGTCGCCGCCCCGGGTGGCCGCCAGGTACGCGTCGACCGCGCGGCGCCGGCGGGGCGGGTCGGCGTCGGGCACGGGGACGCCCCGGACCCGGCGGCGGGCGCGGCTGGCCAGCTGGCGGGTGGCGGCGGGGGTCTTGCCGAGCATCGCGGCGATGTCGTCGAAGGGGACGTCGAACATGTCGTGCAGGACGAAGGCGAGCCGTTCCGCGGGGCCCAGGGTGTCCAGCACGATCAGCAGCGCGATGCCGACCTCGTCGGCGAGCTGGGCCTCCTCGGCGGGGTCGGTGGCGCTCGTTCCCGTCCGCGGGCCCTCCTCCAGCGGCTCCTCACGGCGGGTGTCGCGGGCGCGCAGCATGTTGAGGCAGACCCGGGCGACGACGGTGGTGAGCCAGCCGGAGAGGTTCTCCACCTGAGAGGTGTCCGCGCGGTCGGCGCGCAGCCACGCGTCCTGGAGGGCGTCGTCGGCCTCGCCGAGGGAGCCGAGGATGCGGTACGCGACGGCGCGCAGCCGGGGGCGGTCCCGCTCGAAGTGGAGCGCCGTCACATCGGGTCGTCCGGGCACCGTACGGCTTCCCTCCGCGTCCTCGGGGTCTGCCCCAAGTGAATCACCCGGACCCCGGCGCCCTCAGCGGATCAGACGGATCTCCGGCGGCCACAGCACCCTGTCCGCCAGCAGCAGCGACGGCCCCAGGTGCACGGGGCACACCCGCAGCGGCGTCCTGAGGTGCCGGGCGACCTCGAAGCGGGCCGGGTCGCCGCAGCCGTCCGGGACGCCCGGGTCGCCCTCGCCACCGTACGGGCCCTGGCAGGAAGCGGCGCGGTCGCGGCGGTCACGGTCGGTCATGCCGACGATCCGACACCACGCACCGGGCCGGCGCCCGGGGAAGTGGGCCGAACGGTCGCGGTGCGGCCGGTTACGGAGCGATCTCGGCGTCCTGGAGGCCGACGCACTCGCGCTCCTGCGGGATCCACTTCACGGCGGGGCCCAGCGCGGCGAGGACGCCGCCCACCTCCTCGCGCGGCCCGGTGTAGGTGAGCTCGACGGCCGGGGAGCGGCCGTAGGTCCGCAGCACGCTCACGCCGTCGCTCCCCAGCCGCTTCTCGTCCAGCACCCAGTCGACGTCGTCGGCCGTGACGCAGAGGTTGATGTTGGGCGGCAGTTCCTCGGCGCCGCAGCGGAACACCGCCTTCTGGCCGCCCCAGGAGGCGACGCCGTCGCCGAGGGCCCAGTCGCGCGAGGCGCCGGGTATGTCGTCGGGGAGGCGGTCGACCACCTTGCCGCACTTGGCGTCGTCCGCGTGCGGGGCGGCGGAGACACGGTGGCCGTCGACGTAGAGGAGCCCTCCGGTGACGGCGACGACCGCGACGGCCAGCCAGATCCACGTCCGGGTGCCGGGCTTCCACATCCGGGTGGTGGGCTTGCGCATGTTCCGATCCGCTCCGCGCTGTTTGTCCGCCGCTGACACCGGCCAGCGTATCCGGCGCCCGTACGCCGGTGGCCGGGGCCCCGAGCGGGTCCCCGGCCACCGGCCTGTCTCCTCGGTCCCCTACAGGAACGAGTTGATCTCGATCGTCTCGTCGCGGCCGGGGCCGACGCCGATCGCGGAGATCGGGGCGCCGGACATCTCCTCCAGCGCCTTGACGTACGCCTGGGCGTTCTTCGGCAGCTCGGAGAAGGACTTCGCCTTGCTGATGTCCTCGCTCCAGCCCGGCAGCATCTCGTAGACCGGCTTCGCGTGGTGGAAGTCGGACTGCGAGTACGGCAGCTCCTCGACGCGCTTGCCGTCGATCTCGTAGGCCACGCAGACCGGGATCTGCTCCCAGCCGGTGAGGACGTCGAGCTTGGTGAGGAAGAAGTCGGTGAGGCCGTTGACGCGGGTGGCGTAGCGGGCGATCA
This sequence comes from Streptomyces sp. M92, assembly GCF_028473745.1. NCBI lineage: Bacteria > Bacillati > Actinomycetota > Actinomycetes > Kitasatosporales > Streptomycetaceae > Streptomyces > Streptomyces sp. M92. Next base: position 2,045,844 of record NZ_CP101137.1, on the reverse strand, counting down.
CCGCGTCGAACCAGCCGCAGCGCCGGTCGCGGCCGGTGGTGACGCCGCGCTCGCCGCCGATGCGGCGCAGGGCCTCGCCGTCCTCGTCGAACAGCTCGGTCGGGAACGGGCCGGCGCCGACGCGGGTCGTGTACGCCTTGAGGATGCCGATGACCCGGCTGATCTTCGTCGGGCCCACGCCGGCGCCGGTGCAGGCGCCGCCCGCGGTCGGGTTCGACGAGGTGACGAAGGGGTACGTGCCGTGATCGATGTCGAGGAGGGTGCCCTGACCGCCCTCGAAGAGGACGACCTTGTCGTCCTCCAGCGCCTGGTTGAGGACCAGGACGGTGTCGGCGACGTACGGCGCGAGCTTGTCGGCGTAGCCCAGCAGCTCCTCGACGACCTGGCCGGTGGCGATGGCGCGGCGGTTGTAGAGCTTGGTGAGCATCTGGTTCTTGACGTCCAGCGCCGCTTCGACCTTCTGGGTGAGGATCGACTCGTCGTAGAGGTCCTGGACGCGGATGCCGACGCGGTTGATCTTGTCGGCGTAGGTCGGGCCGATGCCGCGGCCGGTGGTGCCGATCTTGCGCTTGCCGAGGAAGCGTTCCGTCACCTTGTCGACGGTCACGTTGTACGGCGTGATGATGTGCGCGTTTCCGCTGATCAGGAGCTTGGACGTGTCGACGCCTCGCTCGTTCAGCCCGCTCAGCTCGGAGAACAGGACCGACGGGTCGACGACGACGCCGTTACCGATGACCGGCGTGCAGCCGGGGGAGAGAATCCCGGAAGGGAGCAGGTGGAGGGCGTACTTCTGGTCGCCCACGACTACCGTGTGGCCGGCGTTGTTGCCGCCCTGGTAGCGCACCACATAGTCGACGGAGCCACCGAGCAGGTCCGTCGCCTTTCCCTTGCCTTCGTCACCCCACTGAGCACCGAGCAGCACAAGTGCGGGCACGCGCGTACACCCCTTCCGGGCGGGGCATGTCCATGGTCGAGGGCGTACGCGGTGGATTTCCGCCACGTACACCGCGACCGTCGTTGGCCGCCAACCGTCGGACCGGATGCCCCGGAATAGACGAAGCCCCTGGCGCAATAGCGCAAGGGGCTCTTGCACAAAGATGCTACCCGAGGAAGCGAGGCATGGCCGAGGTGGCGACTTCCGCGAGCTCTTCCGCGAACTCTTCCGCGAGGTCCGTTTCGCTTCTGGTGGTCGTCGATCCGGTCGCCCGGCGGGCGGACGGGGAGTCCGTCCGGATCGCGAAAGACGTGCTCAGCGCCGGTGCGTCGAGCACGAAAGTGTGTCTGCCGGACGGCCCGGAGGAGTTCGCGCGGGCCCTGCGGCGGCGGGGCTCGCGGCGGCCGGTGGTGGTCGGCGACGACCGGGCGCTGCTGCGTGCCGTCGCCCTGCTGCACCGGCACCGGGAGCTGGCGGCGTGCGGACTGTCCGTGGTGCCGGTGGGGCCGGTGCTGGGCCTCACCCGGTCGCTGGGGCTGCCGTCGGGCGCGGTGGCGGCGGCGCGGGCGGTGCTGGACGGGGCGGAACGGCGCCTGGACCTGCTCGTCGACGACAGTGACGGGGTGGTGCTGGGGGCGGTCGGGATCGGGCCGGTCGCCGGGGACCAGGACGAGGGGGCGTTCGTGGGCCCGGACGACGACGCCGCGCCGGGCTGGTCGCGCCCGGCGTCCGCGCCGGCATGGCCCTGGCTGCGGACCTGCCGGTCCCTCGTCCGGACGCTGGCGCCCTCGCGGCCGGCACGGACGGGGGCTCCGGGGGCGACCGGTTCCTCCCGGCTGCGGGTGGAGGTCGACGGCGTGACGCTGGTGGACCTGGACCAGCCGGTCGAGGGGGTCTCGGTGGTGCCGGGTGCCGACGGGGAGGCCGAGGTGGAGGTGCGGCCGCCGGCGTGGGGCGCGCAGGTGTCGCCGCTGACGGCGCGGGGGCGGACGGTGACCGTGTCGGGGGCGCACTTCCGGTACCGGGCCGACGCGGTGGTGTCGGGGCCGGTGCGGACGCGGACGTGGGAGGTGCGGGAGGGGGCCTGGGGGCTGACGCTGCCTGCGAGGTAGGGCCGCGGAGTGGGGCAGCGCGGTGGGGCCGCGTCAGGGGGCCTGGAAGCCGGCGGTGTCCAGCAGGCAGTCGAACGGAGCGGGGATGGGGAGCTTCTCGCCGAACGGGCGGGTGATGCGCGACCCGTACCCCTTGGCGGACGGCGTCCACAGGACCGTGGCCTGCTCCTCCTGCATGTCGAGGAGCAGGTAGACGGGGACGCCTGCCCGTCCGTACATCTCGACCTTGTCGGTCAGGTCGTCGTCGCGGGTGGAAGAGGAGGTCAATTCGGCGACGAAGGCGAGGGCTTCCCCGTCCATATGGGTGCTGGTGCTTCGGCTGACGCTTCGCCGCGCCACGTGGATGTCAGGACCGTAAGCGCGCTCCACCCCCGGAAAGACGTACAGGAACGGACCGAAGCTGATCCGGTGCTCCTCGGGGAGATACGGCCGAAGCTGCTCACAGACCAGTTCCATGACATCGAGGTAGTACGCCTTGGACCACGGCGACACGATGATGTTCCCCCTGATGATCTCGGCCTTGTAGCCGTCGGGCACGTCCAACTCGTCGAGGGTGTCCAGCAGATCCTCGAAGCTGTTGACCTCGGTCCGGTTTGTCGTCGGTCGCTCTGCCATGACTGTCATGATGCGCCCTCCCCGTGAGACGAACCAGCGGCAACTCAGCGTAGCGGAACGGTCACGCCCGCCCGAACCGTTCCTCCCGGTACACCCGCCAGCGCTCCATCATGGCTGCGATCTCCCCGTCGACGAACTCGAAGAAGGCCAGCGTCTCGGCCATGCGGCGGCCCGCCGGGGTGTCCGCGCCGAGGCTGGCCACGCCCTCGCGCAGGGCGCCCTCCCAGCGCTTGAGGATCGCCTCGCGGTTGGTGAGCGCCTCGTACCACTGGTCGCTGTGCACCCGGTACCGCTCCCGGCGGGAGCCCGGCTCCCGCTCGCGCGAGACCATGTGCTGCTGGGCGAGGTAGCGCACGGCGCCGGAGACGGCGGCGGGGCTGACCTGGAGCCGGGCGCCGAGCTCGGCCGAGGTCAGCGCCCCGGAGTCGGAGGAGAGCAGCGCGGCGAAGACCCGGGCGGGCATGCGCTGCATCCCGGCCTCGACGAGCTGGGCGGCGAAGCCCTCCACGAACTGCGACACCGCCTCCGGATCGCGCTCCCGTTCCGACGGCTCCGTGGCTTCCCTCATGCTTCGATCATCCCTCACATCCTGACGCTTTCTTAACTTCACAAATTTGTGAATTTAGCGTACGTTCCAAAGCATGACGAAGGCAATCAGCGTCTCCGGACTCCACAAGTCGTTCGGCCGGACACGCGCGCTGGACGGTCTCGACCTGGTCGTCGAGGCCGGTGAGGTCCACGGCTTCCTCGGCCCCAACGGCGCCGGCAAGTCCACCACCATCCGCGTCCTGCTCGGCCTGCTGCGGGCCGACTCCGGCGCCGCCCAGGTCCTGGGCATGGACCCGTGGGCGCAGGCGGTCGAACTGCACCGCCGCCTCGCCTACGTCCCCGGCGACGTCGAACTGTGGCCCAACCTGACCGGCGGCGAGGCCATCGACCTGCTGGCGCGGCTGCGGGGCGGGCTGGACCGGGGCCGCCGGGACGAGCTGGTCGAACGGTTCGGCCTGGACCCGACCAAAAAGGGCCGGGCCTACTCCAAGGGCAACCGGCAGAAGGTCGCCATCGTCGCCGCGCTCGCCTCCGACGCCGAACTGCTGCTCCTCGACGAGCCGACCGCCGGCCTCGACCCGCTCATGGAGGTCGTCTTCCAGGACGTCATCACCGAGGCCAAGGCCGCGGGCAAGACCGTCCTGCTCTCCAGCCACATCCTGGCCCAGGTGGAGAAGCTCGCCGACCGGGTCAGCATCATCCGGCTCGGGCGGATCGTGCAGTCCGGCACCCTCGGCGAACTGCGGCACCTGACCCGCACCACCATCGAGGCGGAGACCGAACGCCCCGCGTCCGGCCTGGACGCGCTGCCCGGCGTCCACGACCTGCGGACCGAGGACGGCCGCGTCCGCTTCGCCGTCGACGGCGGCGAGGTCGACGGCGCGGTCCGCAAGCTCACCGAGTTCGGCATCCGCAGCCTGATCAGCCACCCACCGACCCTGGAGGAGCTGATGCTCCGCCACTACGACGACGCCCTGCCCGCCAACGACGTCCGTGGAGCCGTGCGATGAGCTCCACGACCGCCACCACCACGGCCAAGTCCCCGGCGCGTTCCGGACCCGCCGCGGGCGGCCCGGGGGCACTGGCCGGCACCGGCACGCTCGTCCGCTTCGCCCTGCGCCGCGACCGCGTCCGCCTCCCCGTGTGGATCCTGGCGCTGCTGCTGGGCACCCTGTCGACCGCGAACAGCTACGCCGAGCTGTACGGCACGCCCGAGGACCGGGCCAATGCCGTCGAGACCATGGGCAGCCCGGCCGGCCTCGCCATGTCGGGCCCGCGCCACTACCTCGACGCCTACGACTCCGGCGCCATGCTCGGCCACCAGATGCTCGGCTTCATGGCCGTCCTCGTCGGCCTGATGAGCGTCCTGACCGTCACCCGGCACACCCGCGCCGAGGAGGAGACCGGCCGGGCCGAACTGCTGCGCTCCACGGTCGTCGGCCGGCACGCCCACCTCGCCGCCGCTCTCTGGGTCGCGGCCCTCGCCAACCTCGTCCTCGCCGCGCTGCTGGCACTCGGCCTGGCCGGTCTCGGCATCGACGGCATCGACGCGGGCGGGTCGCTGCTGTACGGCGCCTGCCACGCCGCCGCCGGTCTCGTCTTCGCCGCCGTCGCCGCGGTCACCGTCCAGCTCACCGCGCACGCGCGCGGCGCCACCGGCATGGCCCTCGCGGTCATCGGCGCCGCCTACGTGCTGCGCGCCGCCGGTGACAGCGGCGAGAGCGGCGTCCTGTCCTGGCTCTCCCCGATCGGCTGGGTGCAGCGCACCTACGTCTACGTCGACGACGACTGGTGGCCGCTGCTGCTCTGCCTGGTCCTGGCGGCGGCGTGCGCGGCGACGGGGTTCGTGCTCTCCACCCGGCGGGACGTGGGCGCGGGCATCCGGCCGGAGAAGCTGGGCCGACCGGTCGCCTCCGGCGCGCTCGGCACCCCGCTCGGCTTCGCGCTGCGCCTGCACCGCGGCATGCTCGCCGGCTTCGGCGCGGGCCTGTTCCTGATGGGCGCGATGTACGGGTCGATCCTCGGTCAGGCCGAGGACATGCTGAAGGACATCGACCAGCTCCAGGAGGCCCTGGAGCGCATCGGCGGCTCCGGCATGGCGGAGGCCTTCGCGTCGATGGTGATGGTGGTCGTCGCCGTGGTCGCCGCGGTGTACGCCGTGATGGCCGCGCTGCGGACCCGCGCCGAGGAGAGCGCGGGACGCGCCGAGCCGCTGCTCGCCACCGGACTGTCACGCGGCCGCTGGGCCGGCAGCCATCTGGCCGTGGCGGCCATCGGCGGCACGCTCGTGCTGCTCCTGGCCGGGCTCGGCTTCGGCATCGCGGGCGCCGCCTCCACCGGTGACGGCGTCCTGGTGCCGAGGCTGGTCGGTGCCGCCCTCGCCTACGCCCCCGCCCTGTGGGTCACGGTCGGGGTGGCGGCGGTGCTGTTCGGCTGGTTCCCGAAGGCGAGCGCGGCGGCCTGGGTCGTGCCGGTGTACGCCTTCGTCGTCGGCTACCTCGGCCAGATCCTCCAGTTCCCCGCATGGATGAACAACCTCTCCCCCTTCGGCCACGTCCCCCGGCTCCCCGCCGCGGACATGAACTGGACGCCGCTGCTGGTGCTGACCCTCGTCGCGGCCGGACTGGCGTGGCTGGGCCTGGCGGGCTTCCGGCGCCGGGACCTGGAAACGAAGTAGGCGGGGCGAGGGCGGCCTCCGGGTTCACACCTCGACGTTCACACCTCGACGGCCAGCCCCTTCAGACCCCGGATGACGAAGTTGGGTTTGCGCTCCGGCTCGGCGGCGAGCCGGAGCGTCGGCGCGTGCTCCAGCAGGGCGGTCATGGAAGCGGCCAGCTCGATACGGGCCAGCGGCGCGCCGATGCAGTAGTGGATGCCGGCGCTGAAGGAGATGTGCGGGTTGTCGCGGCGGGCGAGGTCGAGGCGGTCCGGGGCGGTGAAGACCGCCGGGTCGTGGTTGGCGGAGCCGAAGAGCATCGCCACCTCCGCGCCCCTCGGGATCGTCGTCCCGTCGATCTCGATCTCGTCCAGCACCCAGCGCTCGAAGAGCTGGAGCGGGGTGTCGTAGCGCATCAGCTCCTCCACGGCGGTCGGGACCAGGGAGTGGTCCGCGCGCAGGGCGGCGAGCTGGGCCGGGTTGCGGAACAGCGCCCACCAGCCGTTGACCGTGGCGTTCACCGTCGCCTCGTGGCCGGCGTTCAGGAGCAGGGCGCAGGTGGAGACCATCTCCTGCTCGGTGAGACGGTCGTCGTCCTCGTCGTGGGCGGCGATCAGACCGGAGACCAGGTCATCGCCGGGCTTCGCGCGGCGGGCCGCGATCAGTGTGCGCAGGTACTCGGAGAACTCGAGCGACGCGCGCACCGCCCTCGCCGCCGTCTCCTCGGACGGGTTCAGCTCGTACATTCCGCAGATCTCCGCCGACCAGGGGCGCAACGGGGCGCGGTCCGGCTCCGGGATGCCCAGCATCTCGGCGATCACGGCGACCGGGAGCGGTTCGGCGACGTCGGTCAGCAGGTCGCCGCCGCCGGCCTCGGCGAGACGGCCGACCAGTTCGTCGGCGAGGGAGCGGACGTACGGCTTCAGCCGCTCCACCGTCCGGGGCGTGAACGCCTTCGACACCAGACGCCGGATGCGGGTGTGGTCCGGCGGCTCCAGGTCGAGCATTCCGTGGTCGTTCAGGGTGTGGAAGGGCTCGTGCTCCGGGGGCGGCGGGGTGCGGCCGAAGTCCTCGTGCGTGTACCGGTGCGTGTAGGTCCGGCCGAGGCGGCGGTCGCGCAGGAGCGCCGAGACGTCCGCGTGGTGCGGGACCAGCCACTGGTCGGTCGGCTCGTAGTAGTGCACGCGGCCCCGATCCCGCAGCTCGGCGTAGCCGGGGTACGGGTCGGCGACGAAATCCGGGTCCCACGGGTCGAAGCTGTCGAAGCTGTCGCGGTCGAAGGCGGCCATGGACGGACGCTAGCCGGTGGCACCCAGGCTGAACAGGGGGCTGGGTGACGGCCCGACCACCCGGCCCCTCCCCCCTCAGCCCGGCGTCACCAGCCGCGCCTCGTACGCGAACACCGCCGCCTGCGTACGGTCGCGCAGGCCCAGCTTCACCAGGATCCGGCTGACGTGCGTCTTGATCGTCGACTCGGCGACCACCAGGCGCTCGGCGATCTCCCCGTTCGACAGGCCCTGCGCGATCAGCACCAGCACCTCCGTCTCCCGCTCGGTCAAGTCGCCGTAGGCCGCCTGCGCCTGGGGCATCAGGCGCGGGCCGTCGGACAGCTTCGAGAACTCGGTGATCAGGCGCTTGGTGATCGAGGGGGCGAGCAGGGCCTCACCGGCGGCCACCACCCGGACCCCGTCGGCCAGCTGACGGGCCGAGGCGTCCTTGAGGAGGAAGCCGGAGGCGCCCGCGCGCAGCGCCTGGTACACGTACTCGTCGAGGTCGAAGGTGGTCAGGACGAGCACCTTCGCCGCCCCGTCGGCGGCGACGATCTCGCGCGTCGCCTCGATGCCGTTCAGCTCCGGCATGCGGATGTCCATCAGGACGACGTCGGGGGCGAGCTCGCGCACCTTGGCGACCGCCTCCCGCCCGTTGACCGCCTCGCCGACGACCTCGATGTCCGGCATCGCGTTGAGCAGGACCGAGAAACCCTCGCGGACCATCATCTGGTCGTCGGCGATCAGTACGCGGATCGTGCTGCCGGTCATGCGTCACCTTCGTTCGGCGCGGTGACCGGCAGGAACACCGCCACCTCGTAGCCCCCGTCGTCGGTGAGGCCGGCCGTCATCTCGCCGTTCAGCATGGTCACCCGCTCCCGCATACCGGTGATGCCGTGCCCGGCACCCGGTGAGGGCTTCACCAGGGACGGTTCGGGCATCGGCCCGTTGACGATTCTCAGGCCGAGACCGCCCAGCACATAGGAGACCTCCACGCGGGCGGCGGCACCGGGCGCGTGCCGCAGGCTGTTGCTCAGCGCCTCCTGCACGATCCGGTACGCCGACAGCTCCACGCCCGGCGGCAGCTCGCGCACCGCGCCGGTCACCGCCTTGTCCACGCTCAGGCCCGCGTCGCGGACGTTGGCGAGCAGGGCGTCGAGGTCGGCGAGCGTGGGCTGCGGGGCGTCCGGGGCCTCGTAGTCCTCGGCGCGGACGACGCCCAGGACGCGGCGCAGCTCGGTGAGGGCGGCGACCGCGTTCTCCCGGATGGTGGCGAAGGCCCGCTCCAGCTCCGGCGGCGGATTCTCCACCCGGTACGGCGCGGCCTCGGCCTGGATGGCGACCACCGACATGTGGTGGGCGACCACGTCGTGCAGCTCGCGCGCGATGTTGGTGCGCTCCTCCAGCAGGGTGCGCCGGGAGCGCTCGTGCGCGGTGACCGTCTGCTGGGCGGTCACCTGCTGCCGGGCGGTCTGCCGGACGTGCCAGAGACAGACCACGAGCAGGGCGAACGCGGACGTCACCATCATGGGCCCGCTGTTGGTGTAGGAGTACGACCCGCCGAAGGCGATGTCCGAGAGGAAGCCGTACACGCAGGTCAGGGCCCACATCCAGACAGCGGTGCGGGGGCGGGTGCGCAGCGCCACGACGATCAGCACCGCGAGATGGCAGACGAACGCGCCGGGCATCCACGGCCAGTCCAGACCGTCGCCGTTGATGAGCGCGACCAGCGGGGTCACCGCCAGGGACAGCCAGAAGGCGCCGATGGGCCGGACCAGCGTGGCGAGCACCGGCAGGGCGCACAGGATGCCGGACAGCAGGGCCGGTGCGTCACCGCCGGGCAGACCGCCCGATACCGAGCCGACGGCCAGGGCGAACAGCGCGGTCGCACCCACCACCGCGTGCGGAAGGTGCTGCGCGGGCTGCCGCAGCCGGCCGGGCAGCCGGCGGACGAACGGGCCGTCCGTGCGCCGGGGCGGCAGCGGCCGGTAGGCGAAGGGGTCGTGGAACAGGTCTTGGCGCAGTCCCCGCAGGGCGCTCCGGGACAGCCGGTACTCCGGGCTGCGGGGCGTCCCGTCGCCGTGCTGCGGGTGAGTCGTCTCGGTCACGCTCACACCGTAGGCCGACCGGGTGAGGGCGGTCGTCACCAGTGAGAGGGGTCCTTCGGTGTCCGCCTCAGGTACTACGAGGACCACGACACCTCGCTCCTCAGTACCCCGAGGGCCGTACCAGGCCCGTCTCGTACGCGAAGACCGCCGCCTGGGTGCGGTCCCTGAGGCCGAGCTTCACCAGGATCCTGCCCACGTGGGTCTTCACCGTCTGCTCGGCGACCACCAGCCGCTGGGCGATCTCCGCGTTCGACAGCCCCTGGGCGATCAGGGCGAGCACCTCCGTCTCCCGCTCGGTGAGGTCGCCGACGCGTTCCTTCAGCGGGGCGCGCGGTCTGTCACGCATCCGGGAGAACTCGGTGATCAGCCGGCGCGTGACCCCCGGCGCGAGCAGCGCGTCCCCGGCCGCCACCACCCGGACCGCCTCGGCGAGCTGGTCGGCGGAGGCGTCCTTGAGCAGGAACCCGGAGGCGCCCGCGACCAGCGCCTCGTACACGTACTCGTCGAGGTCGAAGGTGGTCAGCACCAGCACCCTGATGTCCGGGTTCGCCCCGACGATGCGACGGGTGGCCTCGATGCCGCCCAGCTCCGGCATGCGGATGTCCATCAGGACCACGTCCGGGACGAGTTCGGCGACCTTGGACACGGCGTCCAGCCCGTCCACCGCCTGCCCGATCACCTCGATGTCGGCCTGGGTGTTGAGCAGCACGGTGAATCCCTGCCGGACCATCTGCTGGTCGTCGGCGATCACCACGCGGATCACGCCGGGGGTGCCGCTCCCACTCGTCATGCGCTGCCGTCCTCGGGGTAGTAGCTGATGTTCGGGTCGTCGGGGGGTGGCTGATCGGTGCCGTCGGCGGGCAGGAAGGCGGACACCTGGTAGCCGCCGTCCGGCAGTGAGTGCGCGGTCAGGGTGCCGCCGAGCATCGCGACCCGTTCCCGCATGCCGAGCAGTCCGTGGCCCGCGCCCTGCGAGGGCGGCGGCCTGCGCACCGGCGGCGAGTTGACGACCTCCACGCGCACGCCGGTCGGCAGGTGGGTGAGGTGGACCCAGGCGCGGGCGCCCGGCGCGTGCCGCAGCACGTTGCTCAGGGCCTCCTGCACGATCCGGTACGCCGACAGCTCCACTCCCGGCGGCAGCGGCCGCCGGGTGCCGCTGATCTCGACGGCCACGGTCAGTCCCGCCGCCCGGGTGTTCTCCACCAGGGCGTCGATCCGGTCGAGGGTGGGCTGCGGGGCATGCGGGGCGGCGGCCGTGCCGGGCTTGCCGGGTGCGTCGAGTGGTTCGCCCGTCTCCGGGTGCTCGGACCGCAGGACGCCCAGCACCCGGCGCAGCTCGGTGAGGGCCTCCAGCGCGTTCTCCCGGATGCCCGCGAGGTTCTCCTTCAGCTCGTCCGGAGGGTTCTCGACGAGGTGGGGGGCGACCTGGGCCTGGATGGAGATCACGGACATGTGGTGGGCGACCACGTCGTGCAGCTCGCGCGCGATGCGGCTGCGCTCCTCCAGCAGGGTCCGGCGGGCTCTCTCCTCGGCGGTGAGGGAGGTCTGCTGCACCAGCTCCGCACGGGCCTCGCGGCGGCCTCGCAGGGCGATGCCGAGCACGACGACGACGGCGAACAGGACGACCGCGAGCTGGCCGGTGGGCTGGTAGTTCCGCGCGCCGATCAGTCCTTGCAGCACGTAGGTGGCCAGCGTGCTCAGGACCAGGACTTCCACCGCGACGCGCGTGCGCACCCGCAGGGCGAGCAGCAGCAGGACGAACATGTGCGCGATCAGCCCCGCGGAGGTCCACGGCCACATGAATTTGAAGGCCTCGCGCTGCATGAGCACGGCGGAGGCCGCGACCACCGTGGCCGCCAGCGACAGCCACCAGGCCGGGACCGGCCGCCACAGCGCGAGAACCATCGCGGTGGCCTGCCCGAGCGCGATCAGGAAGGCGAACTCCGGGCTCAGTTTGCTGTGGTCGTTGAGCTGGGCGGCATCACCGAGCAGCACACCGAGCGCCGCCAGGCACACGATCCCGTGGGGCAGCCACCGCAGCCACACCGACGGCGGCAGCGGGTCCGCCCGCCAGGTCCACAGGTCGTCGTGCAGCACCTTCAGCAGGTGCTCGATGCGGCCCTTGCCCCGCGGCCGGCTCCCCCCTTGTTTCACCTGGTCCACCCTAGACATGACGGACACCCTCCGTCGCCGCCGATCCCGGTGTGCGGTGCGTGCGGACGACCCGGCCGCGGCGCCGTCCGCCGCGGCGTGCGGGTCCGCGCTCGCAGGATCGGAAGGCGGCCCAGCAGCCCGCCAGGGCCAGCGTGAACACCGGGAGCCACATGAGCCGCGCGGCGACCCAGTCCAGCCCGTCGGGGAGCGTGTGGAGGCCGGGCAGGCGGCCCGCGAGGAGGCCGGTGGCCGTGGTCGCCATCAGCGCCGTCTGGTGCCAGAGGAAGATCGTCATCGCGGAGAGGTTGACCAGCGCTGTCGCCGCCCACGCCACGGGCCGCCGCATCGTGCGCCGCAGTCTCTCGCGCAGCAGCAGCGCCAGGCCGCACTGGGCCAGACCGAAGCTGACGGCGGCCAGCGTCGGCGGGTTCAGGTTCGACACCTCCGCGCCGGGGACGCCGACCATCGAGGCCGGGTAGCCCGCCCAGGCGAGGAGCGCCGCGGTCGCAGCCGTGCCGCCGGTGAGCAGGATCCAGCCCGCGCGGCGACGGTCCAGTTCGCCGCGGGTCCAGGCGGCGCCCAGGGTGTAGGGGACCAGCCAGCCGGCGGCGAGGTTGATCCAGCCGAGCCAGGCAGGGGCGCCGAGCCCGAAGCGGAGCAGGTCGACGTGGAGGACGACGACCAGCGGCCACAGCGGGTGCAGCCGGGTGAGGAGTGGGGTCGCCGCGGTCAGCGCGGCGAAGACCAGGAGGAACCACAGGGGGGACAGGGCCAGTTTCACCAGGGTGTGGACGGTCATGAACTCCGCGCCGGTCACGAGCAGCAGCCCCGCGATCAGCGTCCACAGGGCGAGGACGGCCGCGACCGGGCGGAACAGCCGGGTCAGCCGGGCGGAAAGCCAGCGGCGGTAGGAAACGCCCCGGGCGCGGGCCGACTCGTATCCCCGGGTGGCGACGTGGCCGCCGACCAGGAAGAACACGGCGAGGGTCTGGAAGACCCAGGAGACCGGGGCGAGCCAGGGCATCTCCGCCAGCGGGCTGGCCGCGCGCAGGCTCGCGCCGTCGGCGACCAGGGCCGTGACCAGCCAGTGCCCGAGGACCACACCGAGGATGGCGAAGGCGCGCAGGGCGTCCACGGCCCGGTCCCGGTCCACTGGCGTGGCGGCGTCGACGCGCTCGGCGGTGCGGCGCAGGGTCCGCAGGACGCGCGGGTCAGGGTCAGTCATGGGTCACCTCCGCGGTCTCGCCCAGGGCGATCCGGGCCAGGTTCGTCAAGGAGAGGGAGCCGGGGTCGAAGTAGTCGCTGTGGCCGCCGTCGCCGGCCGCGAAGACCCGGGCTCCGAAGTCCGGGGAGACCGGGTCGGTGCCGAAGCCGACGGTGGTGCCGAAGAGGTCGGCGCTGAGGTGCGGGACGTGCTCCACCCAGTCGTCGGCACCCCGCGCCGCCCAGACCCGGGCCCTGGTGTGCAGCCCGGCGGCCGAGTCGGCGCCGGTGCCGGGGCTGCCGAGCAGGACGACGTCGCTGACGTCCAGGCCGTCCGCCGCCCGGGCGCAGACGACCGAGCCGTAGGAGTGGCAGAGGAGGGCGAGGGAGGTGCCCGGGCCGGTGATGTCACGCAGGTCGTCGACAAGGGCGCGCAGGTCCGGGGCGGCCCGGTCGGCGCGATCGGTGGTGGCGACCGTGGTGCTGACGGTGCCCGGCGTCTCGTAGCCCAGCCAGGCCACGACCGCCGTACCGGTGCCTTCGGGAGCTGTCGCGGCGAGCTGCCGGTGCAGGGCGAGGGCGGCGGCGCGGAACCGGCCGTAGGTGTCGAGGCCGGTGTCGGAGCCCGGTACGAGGACGGCGACGCGGTCGGCGTGGGCGAGGTCGCCGAAGACCTCCGTGGCCAGGCCGGCGCCCCGGCCGTCGAAGGCGAGAAGCTGCCGGGCCGGGTCGGCCATCGCGCGGTCCGCCGCCGCGCGGTGACGGTCGCCGTGGTCGGCGGCCATCCGGGACGCCTCGGCGGCGTTGGCCCGGTTGGCGGCGTACGCCTCCTCCAGCTTGCCGGCCGTGGGGGCCGCGAACGCGGCGGGCGGCGGGGCGGGGACCTCGGGCTGTGCGGCGCCGGAGAGCGGGAGGACCACGGCAGTACAGATGAGCGCGGCGATGACGGTACGGCGCCATCTGTTCGCGCGCCGCCGCCAACGTGCCGTCGTCCCGGGCCCCATGGCCTCTCCCCTCCAGCTAGCCCGCCCATCGGGCTTGCCTGAAAGGGAAGTTATGGATCGAGCCGGGTAACCTGCGTCCCGCTCCGGAGCTCACCTGCCGAGTAGCTCTCAGGTACTACGGGTATGCCCCAAAGCCCTGAGCCCTGAGCCCTGAGCACTGAGCCCTGAGCCACGAGCCGCGACCCACGAGCCACGAGCCACGAGCCCAGAACCCTGAGCCCAGAGTTCCAGAGCACCGGGGCCCGAGTTCACCAAGCCAGCTGCGCGATCTCCTCCGCCACCACCGCGCAGGCGTCCGCCGCCGGGTCGATCAGCGGGAAGTGGCCGACGTCCTCCAGCAGCGTCAAGCCCACCACTTCCCCCGCCTTCGCCGCCGCGTCGGCGTACGCTTCCGCGACCGCCTGTGGCACGTCCACGTCGGCACGCCCCTGCACGAGGGCCGTCGCGATACCGGTGGGCAGCAGCAGGGACGGGTCGGCACAAGGCCGCCGCTCCTCGAAGAACCGCTCCCCGCCGAGGAATTGAAGGGCAGCACCACCGCACACGTCCATCTTCCCGGCGACCCCGAAGTCGGCGATCGGCGCGAGGGCGACCACACCGCGCAGGGGCGCCGGACGGTCCAGGCGCCAGGGCGCGTCGGCGGGCAGCAGGTGCCGGGCCGCCGCCCACAGCGCGAGGTGGCCGCCGGCGGAGTGGCCGGTGAGCACCGTGCGGCCCGGATCGGCCCCGGGGAGGTGCTGCCGTACCAGCGCGGGCAGCGCGTCGAGCGCGGCGGCCACGTCGTCGAAGGTGTCGGGCCAACGCCCGGCGACCGGACCGCCGCCCACGCCCCGGCCACCGCCACCAGCACCGCCACCAGCACCGCCACCGCCACCGCCACCGGCACCGGCACCGGCACCGGCACCGGCACCGGCACCAACTTCCCCCTCAGCACCGCGCCGGTACTCCACACTGGCCACGGCGAATCCCCTGTGGGCCAGGAAGTCCGCGAACGGGCTGACATGGCGGCGGTCGTACGGCGCCCGCCACGAGCCTCCGTGCAGCACCACGACGACGGGGGACGGGCGGCCGCCCGCTCCTCCGGCTCCCCGGGGCGCGTAGAAGTCGATCACCTGGTCGGGATGCTCGCCGTACGCCGCGGTGCTGTCCGGGTCGACCGCCGGACGGGACAGGGCCGATTTCTCCTCCGCGGCGGCCCGCCCGGCCGAGGTGCCCGGTTCTGCGGCGGCGTCCGGCATGCTGCAACCTCTCAGCGACGACACGGTGTTGGCGGACCGGAAGTGGGGATTCGGCCGTTGGCGGGACGGTATCAGGCCGGTGACGTGCGCGAACACGGGGATGTCACGCAGGGTGAGGGAAATGGGCAGGAGCGAACGGTTCAGCGGGCGCCCTACCCCATGAACTCGGGCCGCTCGTACGGCGTCCACCAGGCCGTCAGCCCCCACACCCCCAGCCCGAGCGCGGCCACCGCCACCAGCGCCGCGGCCCACGCCCGGCCGCCCAGCAGACGCAGACCCAGCAGCCACGCGACGGCCGGCACGAGCGCGCCGCCGAACGCGACGAGCGGCAGGTCGACGTACAGCACACTCAGATCGCGGTGCTGCTGCTCGAAACCGCCGGTCACACTGACGCGTGCGTTCGGCGCCCAGGCGAACAGCGCCGTCAGCACGCCGACGACGCTCGCGGCCAGGCATCCGGCGCAGCCACGGGTCCGGTGATCCACATCGTCCATACCCGCGTTCACGCGCCGGAGCCCGCCACCGGTTCCTCAGCCCACTCAGCCCGCAGCGTCCAGCGTCCGGGCCAGCACCCGCGCCGCCCGCTCCACGTCCGCGAACCCGACGTACAACGGAGTGAAGCCGAACCGCAGGACGTCCGGGGCCCGGAAGTCCCCGACCACCCCGCGCTCGATCAGCCGCTTCATCACGTCACCGGCGTCCTCGCAGCGCAGCGAGACCTGGCTCCCCCGCTCGGCGTGCGCCGCGGGCGTCACGGACTCCACCCGGCCGTCCGGCACGTACTCCCCGACGCAGCGCAGGAAGAAGTCCGTCAGCGCCAGCGACTTGGCCCGCACCGCCGCCACCGACACCGCGTCCTCGTCCCACACGTCCAGCGCCGCCTCCAGGGCGAGCAGGGAGAGGATGTCCGGCGTGCCGACCCGGCCGCGCAGGGCACCGGAGGCCGGTTCGTACCCCGGCCGCATGCCGAACGGCTCGGCGTGCGAGTTCCAGCCCGGCAGGGGGGAGTCGAAGCGGGCCTGGAGGTCCCGGCGCACGTAGAGGTAGGCGGGCGAGCCGGGGCCGCCGTTGAGGTACTTGTAGGTGCAGCCGACCGCCAGGTCCACGCCGTGCTCGTCGAGCCCGACCGGCAGCGCGCCCGCGCTGTGGCACAGGTCCCAGACGGCGTACGCGCCCGCCGCGTGCACGGCGGCCGTGAGGGCGGGCAGGTCGTGCAGCCGGCCGGTGCGGTAGTCGACGTGGTTGAGGAGTACGGCGGCCGTACGGTCCCCCAGCGCCGACGGCACCTCGGCCGGGGCGACCGGGCGCAGGGTGCACCCCGTCATCCGGGCGGCGGACTCGGCGATGTACCCGTCCGTGGGGAAGGTGGTGGCGTCCACGAGGATCTCGTCCCGCGCGGGACCGTCCGCTCCGTCCCCTCCGTCCTGCGCCGCCATCCGCACCGCCGCCACCAGCGCCTTGAAGACGTTCACGCTCGTGGAGTCGCCCACCACGACCTGCCCGGCCGCCGCCCCCACCAGCGGGGCGATGCGGTCGCCGATCCGCTCGGGCGCGGTCCACCAGCCGCTCTCCTCCCAGGACCGGATGCGCAGCTCGCCCCACTGGCGGCGCACGACGTCCGCCACGCGGTCGGGAACGTGCGCGGGCAGGGCGCCCAGCGAGTTGCCGTCCAGGTACGTCACGTCGTCGAGGACGAACCGCTCGCGCACCGCGGCCAGCCCGTCGGCGGCGTCCAGCTTCCCGGCCTCGCCGGCGAGATCGAGCGCCTCGGACACAAGACCTCGCTCAGACGTAAGACCTCGCTCAGACATAGGACCTCGCCGTCCACAGCTCGGGGAACACGTTGCCGCGGGCCCGCTTCTCCAGCCAGGCCACCCCGGCGGAGCCGCCCGTGCCCGTCTTCGAGCCCATCGCGCGGCGGGTGGCGACCAGGTGGTCGTTGCGCCAGCGCCACACCAGCTCGGCGACGTCGGTGAGGGCCTCGCCGAGGCGGGCCAGCTCGCCGTTCTGGTCACCGGAGTAAACGGCCGTCCAGGCGGCCTCCACCTCGGGCGCCGCCTCGTACTTCTTGGTGACGTCGCGCTGGAGCACCGCGTCGGGGATGTCGTACCCGCGCCGGGCGAGCAGCCGGACCACCTCGTCGTACAGGCTCGGCTCGTGCAGCGCCTTCTCCAGCTCGGCGTGGACGCGCGGGGCGCCGCGGTGCGGGACGAGCATGGACGCGGACTTGTCGCCGAGCAGGAACTCCAGGCGGCGGTACATGGCCGACTGGAAGCCGGAACCCTCGCCGAGGGCGCTGCGGTAGGAGTTGAACTGGGCGGGCGTGAGGCCCGCGAGCGGCGTCCAGGAGGCGTTCAGCGCCTCCAGCTCCCGCACCGAACGCTTCAGCGCGTCCCTCGCCACGTCGGTCCGGTCCTCGCGCAGGGCGCGGGCCGCGGTCTCCCACTCGTGGACGACGACGGTGAACCACAGCTCCATGACCTGGGTCGTGACCAGGAAGACCATCTCTCCGGGATCGTCGGAGAGGGTGTGCTGGAGATGGGTGAGCACGTCCGCCTTGACGTAGTCCTCGTACGGCGTGCTGCCCTCGAAGTCGAGATTCGGGGCGTCGTGGGACATTTCTGTCTCCTGATGGCACTACGGGTAGCGGTCCGCCCTGCCGTTACCGGCACGGGGCCCCGGTCCCCACACGGCATCCTCCGCAATCGTCGCAGGAAACCGCAAGGCCCGCCCGCGCACGGCGGACGGGCCTTGCGGCACGGGCGCGGTTCAGCCCAGGACCTCGGCCGCCTCCGGCGAGGAGTCCTTCAGGAACTGGCTGCAGCGCTCGTACTCCTCCTTCTCGCCGATCGCCTGGGCGGCGCGGGCGAGGGCGTGCAGGGCGCGCAGGAAGCCGCGGTTCGGCTCGTGGCTCCAGGGGACCGGTCCGTGGCCCTTCCAGCCGTTGCGGCGCAGGGAGTCCAGGCCGCGGTGGTAGCCCGTACGGGCGTACGCGTACGACTCCACGACGCCGCCCCGCTCGTACGCCTCGTCGGCCAGCCGGGCCCAGGCCAGCGAGGACGTCGGGTACTTCGCGGCGACGTCGGCGGCCGAGGTCCCGCCGGCCAGCAGCTCGCGCGGACCGGGGTCGTCGGGGAGGTGGGTCGGGGGCGGTCCCCCGAGGAGGTTCTCGTGAATGGCCATGGCACAAGTCTGCGGCATGGGCGCGCGAACGCCGGAGCGGGTCGCGCACGTTCCGGTCAGGGACGGCCGTCCCGCTCCCCCTCCAGTGGCGGCACCGCCACCGAGCCGTGCGTGCGGCACTCCGGCCTGCGGTAGTCCGGGGCCGGGCGGCGCACGGTGGTGACGGCGACGAGGGAGCCCGCCACCAGCACGCCCGCGCAGATCAGCATGGCCGGGCCGAACGCGTCGTCGAAGGCGTCCGGCCTCCGGTACGCCTCCTCCCCCATCCCGGTGAGCAGCGGCAGCGCGGCCACCGCGACGAGCCCGGCGGCACGGGCCGCGGCGTTGTTGACGCCGCTGGCGAGCCCCGCGCGGGCGGTGTCCACGGAGGCCAGCACGGTCGCCGTCAGCGGTGCCACCAGGGTGACCATGCCCAGGCCGAGCACCAGCAGCGCGGGCAGCACGTCGGCGAGGTACGAGGCGCCCGGACCGACCCGCAGCATCAGCAGCATCCCGGCCGCGCACAGCAGCGGGCCGACGGTGAGCTGGAGGCGCGGGCCGACGCGCTCGCCGAGTTCGCCGGAGCGCGCGGAGAGCAGCAGCATCAGCAGGGTGGTGGGCAGCAGCGCCGTACCGGCGGCCAGCGCCGACCAGCCGACGACGACCTGGAGCTGGAGCGCGGCCAGGAAGAAGAAGCCCCCGAAGGCCGCGTAGACGCACAGGGTGACCAGGTTGACCGCGGTGAACTGGCGGGAGGCGAAGATGTCCGGCGGCATCATCGGATCGGGGCGGCGCCGCTCGACGACGACGAAGGCCACCGCCGCGGCCACCCCCGCCAGGGCACTGACCGCCACCGCCCAGGACGCCGTGCGCGCCTCGATCAGGGCGTACGTGAGCAGCCCGAGGGCCGCGGCGCCGAGGACGGCGCCGAGCACGTCGAAGCGGCCGTGGGCGCGCTCGTCCGACGACTCGGGCACGTGGCGCACGGCGACCGGCGCGCAGAGCAGGGCCAGGGGGACGTTGAGGAGGAACACCCAGCGCCAGCCCGGACCGTCCACCAGCCAGCCCCCGACGAACGGGCCCACCGCCGCGCCGACGCCCCCGAACCCCGACCACAGGCCCACCGCCCGGCCCCGGTCGTCCGGGTGGAAGGACGCCTGGATGAGGGCCAGCGACCCGGGGGTGAGCAGGGCGCCGCCGATACCCTGGAGGGCGCGGGCGGCGATCAGGACGCCGGCGTTCGGAGCGAGACCGCACAGCAGGGACGCGGCGGCGAACCAGAGCACGCCGAGCACGAAGATCCGGCGCCGCCCGAAGCGGTCGCCGAGCGCCCCGCCGAGGAGGATCAGCCCGGCCAGCGTGACCATGTAGGCGTTGACGGTCCACTGGAGCGCGGCGAGGTCCGTGTCGAGGTCGCGGCCGATGCGGGGCAGCGCGACGTTGACGACGGTCGAGTCCAGCATCGCCATGCCGGAGCCGAGGACGGTGGTCAGCAGAATCCATCTGCCTTGCGGTGCGGCCAGCCGGACGTCGGGCATGGTCCCAGGTATACAGCGAGCCCGGCGCTCGGGCGCCGGGCTCGCCGTACACGGCCGTGCAGGCCGGGTGTTACTTGATCTTCTGGCCCGCCGAGCGCAGGTGCCCGCAGGCCTCGACGACGCGCGCGGCCATGCCGGCCTCGGCCAGCTTGCCCCAGGTGCGCGGGTCGTAGGTCTTCTTGTTGCCGACCTCGCCGTCGACCTTCAGGACGCCGTCGTAGTTGCGGAACATGTGGTCGGCGACCGGACGCGTGAAGGCGTACTGGGTGTCCGTGTCGATGTTCATCTTGACCACGCCGTTCTCCAGCGCGGTCGCGATCTCCTCGGCGGAGGAGCCGGAACCGCCGTGGAAGACGAAGTCGAACGGCTTGCTGCCGGCCGGCTGACCGTACTTCGCGGCGATGCCCTCGTTCAGCTCCTTGAGCAGCTCGGGGCGGAGCACGACGTTGCCCGGCTTGTACACGCCGTGCACGTTGCCGAAGGAGGCGGCGAGCAGGTAGCGGCCCTTCTCGCCCAGGCCCAGGGCCTCGACGGTGCGGACCGCGTCGTCGACCGTCGTGTAGAGGGAGTCGTTGATCTCGTGGGAGACGCCGTCCTCCTCGCCGCCGGTCGGGGTGATCTCGACCTCGAGGACGATCCTGGCGGCGCGGGCGCGCTCCAGGAGCTCCTGGGCGATGGAGAGGTTGTCGGACAGGGTCTCGGCGGAGCCGTCCCACATGTGCGACTGGAAGAGCGGGTTGCGGCCGGCCTTGACGCGCTCCTCGGAGACCGCGAGCAGCGGACGCACGTACCCGTCGAGCTTGTCCTTCGGGCAGTGGTCCGTGTGCAGCGCGACGGTGACGTCGTACTTCTCGGCGACGATGTGCGCGAACTCGGCGAGGGCGACGGCGCCGGTCACCATGTCCTTGCTGTGCTGGCCGCCCAGGAACTCGGCGCCGCCGGTGGAGATCTGGACGATGCCGTCGCTCTCCGCCTCCGCGAAACCGCGCAGGGCCGCGTGCAGCGTCTGGGAGGAGGTCACGTTGATGGCCGGGTAGGCGAACTTTCCTGCCTTCGCCCGGTCCAGCATCTCGTTGTAGACCTCGGGAGTTGCGATGGGCATCTGTCCGCTCCTTGTATGTGCGGGTGGGCTTGATACGTGCTTCGGCCCTGACCTAGACCATGGGGGGCGACGTCATCGTCGGCCCCATCCTTCCAGACGAACCGGGATACTCCGAGTGGACGTCCTGGAAGGGGCTCAGTCGAGGCCCAGCTCGTCCTTGTCGTACGCGTACCGGTACGGCACCGAGGCGCCCTGCTCGATCTTCTCGGCGGCACCCGTCGCCCGGTCGACGATCGTGGCGACGGCGACGACCTCGGCACCGGCCTCGCGCACCGCCTCGACGGCGGTGAGCGGGGAGCCGCCGGTGGTGGAGGTGTCCTCGACGACCAGGACGCGGCGGCCCTCGATGTCCGGGCCCTCGACGCGGCGCTGCAGCCCGTGCGCCTTGGCGGCCTTGCGGACGACGAACGCGTCCAGCTTCCGGCCCCGCGCGGCGGCGGCGTGCAGCATGCTCGCGGCGACCGGGTCGGCGCCCATGGTCAGCCCGCCGACCGCGTCGAACTCCAGGTCGGCCGTCAGGTCCAGCAGCACCTGCCCGACCAGCGGCGCGGCCTCGCCGTCCAGGGTGATGCGGCGCAGGTCCACGTAGTAGTCGGCCTCGAGACCCGAGGAGAGGGTCACCTTGCCGTGCACCACGGCCTTGTCCTTGATCTGCTGCAGCAGCGCCGCGCGTACGTCCGTCATGCCCCCAAGCTTAGAGCCGGGTCCAGCGCCAGGTCGTGGTGGCCTCCAACGGCTCCAGGGGCGTGACCAGGCGCGGGAGGGTGTTCAGGCCGTCGGGCGGGCCGGTCTGCGGCTCCACGCAGACGGCGGTCTCCTGCTCGTCGTAGACCACGGCCCACTGCTCGGGGCTGGTCACCCTCAGCTCCAGCCGACCCGGCCAGGTCAGGGTGACGTCGACTCCGTCGGGCATGCCGAAGCAGTCGTCCCAGGGTCCCGGCTTCGGGTCGGTCCGGTTGCCGGTGGGCAGGTGGTCGTCGCCGCGCTCCTCCTGCCAGGCGGGGTCGAAGGCGATCGCCACGTCCGCGCCGTCGAGGGTGCGGTTGAACCAGGGGTGCCAGCCGAGCTGCGCCGGGAAGGACGACTCGTACGTCTCGACCGACATCGTCAGCGTCAGCGCGTCCCCGGTGAGGGCGATCACCTGGGTGACGCGGCCGGGGTAGGGCCAGGGGTCGGTGAGGTCGTACGTGAGGACCGTCTCGCCGTCGGTGACGCGGGCGGTGCGCCAGGCGGCGTCGCGGGCGGTGCCGTGGATGGCGTGCGGCGGGGAGTTCAGCGGCATCTGGTGGACGACCGCGCCGTCCCGGAAGCGGCCCTCGCGGATGCGGCCGCACCAGGGGACCATCGGGAAGCAGCCGTAGCGCTCGCCCTGGCGGAGCAGTTCCGTGCCGCCGACGCGCAGCCCGCCGATCCGGCCGCCGTTGCCCGGCAGCACGGTCGCCTCCGCGTCACCCGCGGTCAGCGTGATGGGTTCGTTGCTCACGCCACGACCCTACTGGGGCGATCAAGGGCGCCCCAGTCGGTCGGCGCCGTTCAGTGGCGCCGTTCAATGGCGCCGTTCAATGGCGTCGCTCAGCCGCGTCCGTTCAGCGCCGCCGTTCAGCCGCGTCCGTTCAGCGCCGCCTGCGCAGCGCGCGGCCCACGACGATCGCCGACGCCACCACCAGCGCCGCCGCCGGTGCGGCCCAGCGCAGGGAGGTGCCGGCCACGCCCGCCTGCGGCGCGGGGACGGGGGCGTACCGGCCGCGCGGCGGGGCGTGGTCCACCTCCTCGGCGCTGCGGCCGATCATCGTACGGCGCGCGTGCGCGGCCTCGGCGGGGGGCGGCTCGGGGACTTCCGGGGTGCCGGGCGCCCGCGGCCCGGCCTGAGTCTCCGCCTCTGCCTCCGCCTCTCCCTCTGCCTCTGCCTCCGCTTCGTCCGCAAGGGAGGACGGAGGGACCTCGGTGTCGAAGACGGAGACGTGCTCGGGGTCGGGCCCCTGTCGGGGCCGGGCTTCGGCCTCGGGCTCGGGCTCGGGCTGCTGGCCCGGCCCGGCCTCGGGTTCCTGCTCGGGCTTCGCCTCCTGCTCCGCCGCCCGGCCCAGGTTCTCCGCGAAGCGGGTGAGCAGCCTCGTCGTCGCCGACGTCACCGCGTCCGCCGGGAGCTCCGTGACCCGTCCGTCCGCCGTGGCCGTCCCGGCGATCACCAGGGTGCAGCCGCCGTCCGCGTCCGCCACCCGGAGCGTCAGCGCGAGCGCGACCGTGCCGGTGCCGCGCGACTCGGTGGCATCGCCCTCGACGGCGTACGTGCCGTCGTCCCGGGCGGTCAGGCGCAGTGCGCCCCGGTAGGTGATGGAGTGGCTGCCGACGCGCACCTTCAGCCGCCCCGTGACGGGCTCGGCACCGGCGTCCTGCTGGAGCCCCGGAAGGGCCCGCGCCACCCGGGCGGGGTCGGCCAGCGCGTCCCCGAGCCGCGCGGCCGGAACCGGAACGAACACCTCATGCTCCATGTCACGGCACCCTACCCAGCGGGCGCCCGGCCCACCCCCCGTCGGCACGAAGTCGTCCGCCGCCTCACGTACCTCCCGTACCCCCGGGCGTCACCAGTCCCGTCTCGTACGCCACCACCACCGCCTGGGCCCTGCTGGTCAGGCCCAGCTTGGTCATCGTCCGGTTGAGGTGGGTCTTCACCGTGGCCTCGCTGATGAAGAGCCGGTCGGCGGCCTCGGCGTTGCTCAGGCCGCGGGCGACCAGCTTCAGCACCTCGGCCTCGCGTCCGGTCAGCGCCGTCAGCCCGGGCGGGGACGCGGCGTCCGGCGCGCTCCGCGGTCCGGTGTCCGGCATCCGCGTGAACGCCTCCACCAGGCGCCGGGTGACCGCCGGGGCGAACAGCGCGTCGCCGCCGTGCACCGCGGTGACGGCCGCGAGCAGCCGTTCGGGGCCGGCGTCCTTGAGCAGGAAGCCGGAGGCGCCGGCGCGCAGGGCGCCGTACACGTACTCGTCGAGGTCGAAGGTGGTCAGGACCAGGACCCGGGGGGCGGGGTCCACCGCCTCGGCGAGGATCTGCTCGGTCGCCCGGATGCCGGTCATGCCGGGCATGCGGATGTCCATGAGGACGACGTCCGGCCGGGTCCGCGCGGCCAGCGCCACCGCCTCGGCCCCGTCGGCGGCCTCGCCGACGACCTCCATGCCGGGGGCCGCGCGCAGCAGCGCGGCGAGTCCGCTGCGGACGAGGAACTGGTCGTCCACGACGAGCAGCCTGATCGGGTCCGGTTCGGTCATTCGTGGACGACGTCTCCCCGGCGTGCGGTCTGTACCGGCGTCGGCAGGGTCAGGCGCACGCCGAATCCCCCCTCGCTGCGCGGGCCGACGGCGATCGTCCCGCCGTAGAGCTTGGCCCGCTCCCGCATTCCGATCAAGCCATGGCCCCCGCGCTCGGGGATTGTGTCCGGATCCACCCCCTCCCGGGCCGTCCCGCCGCGCCCGTCGTCGGTCACCGACACCGCCACCTCGCCCGCGCGGTAGGAGAGTTCGACGTCGGCGTGCGCGCCGGGCGCGTGCTTGAGCACGTTGGTGAGGGCCTCCTGCACCACCCGGTAGACGCACAGCTGCACGCCGGGCGGCAGGGGGCGCGGGGTGCCCGTGACGTGCAGGTCGACGCCTACGCCGCCGGTGCGCACCCGGGCGACCATCTCGTCGAGCTGGTCGAGGCCGGGAGCGGGGGCGCCGTCCGCGCCCTGGACGCCGTCGGCCCGCAGCAGGCCCAGCATGCGGCGCAGTTCGGCGAGGGCCTCGCCGCTGGCCCCCTCGATGGTGTCGAGGGCGTCGCGGGCGGTGCGGGCGTCGGTGTGGAAGACGAAGCGGGCGAGACCGGTCTGGACGTTGATGACGGCGATGTGGTGGGCGACCACGTCGTGCAGTTCCCGCGCGATGCGCACGCGTTCCCCGGCCACCTCACGGCGGGCCCGGTCGGCCTGTTCGGCCCGCAGCCGACGGGTGAGTTCGGCGGTGCGGCGGGCGACGTACCCGAACCGCCACAGCACCAGCGGGAAGCCCACGGCCTGCCCCACGACCGACGCCATCGCCTCGGCGTCGCTGACCACCCCGGCGTAGATCCAGACACCCGCGAGCAGTGCGGCGCAGCCGGCGGCGGTGCGGGTGGGGCGGAGGGAGGCGACGGTGTAGACGGCGAGCATGGGGCCGAAGGAGCCGACCACGGGCCAGTAGCCGAGGGTGACGTAGACCGCCCAGCAGGCGTGCGCGGCGAGGCAGACGGTGACGGGGGCGCGGGTGCGCAGGGCGAGCGGGAGGGTCACCAGGGCGACGAGGGTCCAGGCGAGCGGGTCGAGCGCGGGCCACCCCTGGGCGACGGCCTCGGTGCCGAGCAGTACGGCCACGGTCGTGAGCGCCGCGGCGATCAGGCCGTCGGCCGCCAGGGGGTGCAGGCGCATTGCCGCAGCGTAGAACCGCCCGCCCGGTGGCGGCGTCATCCTTCCGCCGTACCGCGGAAGTTGCAGGAACCGGCGGCCTACCGCGCTGGGTCGACCCCCATGTCCACCCGCTGCGGGATTCGGGTACGGGCGGGGCGGCCGTAGGTTCTCGGTGCGAACGATCCGCAGGGGGGTGTGGCGGTCCGTCCCGGTCCCGGGGGAGGGGCGGACCGTCGCACGGGCGGATGTCCGCGCTGGAACGGGGGTCCGGCGTCAGTAGCGGGGATGCACCAGTGTCGACGGCGGCAGGTCCGCGGTCCGGGTGCGCAAGGCGGCGCGGGCGGCCCGGGCCAGGGACTCGTTCGTGAGGGTGCGCGGGCGGGGAGCCGCCGGGTCGAGGCGCAGTCCGGGGGGTCTGCGGGCGGCCAGGAGGAAACCCCAGTCGCGGGGGGCGTGCCCGCCGACGGCGGTCGTGCGGTCCGGGCCTGCCGCGTCGCCGGAACCTGCCGCATCGCCGGAGCCTGCCGCGCCGCCGGTACCCGAGGCGCCGACGCGGTAGGGGGCGGTCCGCAGGCCGGCCGCCCGCAGTGTCGCGTCCACCGTCCAGAAGGTCCGGGGGCGGGCGGACACGGGTCCGGCGTGCACCACGAGCCGCCCGCCGGGGGCGAGCACCCGGCGCAGCAGCCCGTAGAACTCCAGCGAGTACAGCTTGGTGCCCGCCGTGACGCCCGGGTCGGGCAGGTCCGAGATCACCACGTCGTACGTCCCGGTGGGCGTCGTGCGCAGCCGGCGGAAGGCGTCAGCCCCGACGACGCGAACCCGGGAGTCGCCGTAGGCGTGCTCGTTCAGCGCGGACAGGCCGGGATCGTGCCGGGCCAGCCGGGTCAGCTCGGGGTCGAACTCGACGACGTCGACGCGGCGCACGTCGCGGTGGCGCAGCACCTCCCGCACGGCGAGGCCGTCGCCGCCGCCCAGGACCAGCACGCGGGCGCGCTCACCGCTCATGGCGGGGTGCACCAGCGCCTCGTGATAGCGCCGCCCGTCGTCGGCGCCGACCCGCAGCCGGCCGTCCAGGAACAGCGCGAGGGGCCGGCCGTCGGTGTCGCCGGTGAGGACCACCTCCTGTACGCCGGTCCGGACGGCCACACGGACGTCCTGGCCGTAGACGGCGTGCCGGGCGGCGCGTTCGAAGTCGTCGGCGAGGAGGGTCGCGGTGGCGAGGAGGGCGAGGACCACGGCATTGGCGGTCAGCAGCAGCCAGCGGGCCCTGCGGGACAAGTCCCGGTGGAACAGGCCGAGCACCAGGGCGGCGCCGACCACCGCGTTGACGGTGCCGGTGACCAGCGCGCCGGTCAGCTGGCCGAGGAAGGGCAGCAGCACGAAGGGGAAGGCGAGGCCGCCGACGAGCGCGCCGACGTAGTCCGCGGCGAACAGGTCGGCGACGGCGCCGCCCGCGTCCTGGCGGCGTACCCGCTGGATCAGCTCCATCAGCAGCGGCACCTCGGCGCCGATCAGCACGCCGATGACAAGCGAGAAGGCGACCAGGAGGAAGCGCGGGCCGTCGGCCCACATCCCGCCCCAGCCGCCGGTCCAGGCGAAGACGGCGTAGAGCACCATCGCGCTGGAGCCGCCGACGAGGGCGAGGACGGCCTCGACCGCGCCGAAGCCCGCCGCCGCGAACCGGCGCAGCCGCTTGGCGGCGAGCGAACCGAGGCCCATGGCGAAGACCATGACGGACAGCACGACGGACGCCTGGGTGACCGAGTCGCCGATCAGGTACGAGGCGAGGGCGACGAGTTCGAGTTCGTACACGAGCCCGCAGGCCGCGCAGACGAACACACCCGACAGCACCAGGAACCGCCCGGTGGCCGGCCGGACGGGCAGCCGCGCGGGCGCGCCCCGGGTGGGCGGCGAGGGCGGCGTGCCGGGGCCGCCCTCGCCGCCCCAGGACGGCGGAGAGCCGGGTGGGGCGGGCGCGTGCGGTTCGATCACGCAGTGACGTTACGTCACTCCCGCACTGCGCTTCGTCACCCACACGTGTGAAACCGGCGCCCCGTTGGACACCACAGGTTTATCCCGTTCGTCCCGTCGTCCGCCCGGACCGCGGCGGCTCACCCCGCGGACGGGGCGAGCCGTGACGCCGGCACCCGCACACCCACCCGGGTCCGGGTCGCCACCAGTTGGCCGTCCTGCGGATAGGCGTGCCAGGTCCGCCAGTGCACCTGCCCCTCGCACCGCTGGGCCAGCAGCGCCGTGAAGGCGTGCGGACTGCCGGGGAAGACACCGGCCAGACCGTGCGGGTGGTCGGAGACCAGGGCCAGCAGCTCCTGTGCCCGCCCCGCGAAGGAACCCGGCGTCAGCCGTTCCACGCGGGCGGCGAACTCGTACTCCCAGTCGCCCACCCGCTTGGCGACGCCGAGGGGCAGGGGGGTGCTGCTGCCCGGGATGCACGCCACCGTCTCCGAGCAGGTGCCCCGCTCCTCCTCGAGCAGCACTTGGTGGGAGGCCCCCAGGAGTCTCAACTGCATCTTCGCTCCGGTCAGTTCGACATCGAGACTGGCGAGCGCGGGCAGCGGCTCGCGCCCCAGGGCCCAGGCCAGGTCGGCGGCGCGCGTGTCGGTGTAGGCGGTTGTCAGGGTCGTGAGCATGGATCGGCTCCGCAAGCACACAAGGAACGGAAGGTGTGGGGCCTGCGCATCCCGGTCACTGCCGGAGATGCGGCCCGCTCAGCCCAGTCGGCCGGTCAGGAGGGGGGTCAACAGGTCGTCCGAGGAGCTGCGTTGGTGAGGGAGAGCGAATCATGAACCGTGGCGCCGCCACAGCGTTTTTACCCAACTTCGTGGGGTTTCCATCCCTCAGGGGGCTCCTCAGCTCAACTGTTCAACCAGGGCGTACACCCCCGCCCGCGCGGCGCGCGCCGGTGCGTGGGAGCGCCCGCCGGACTCGTTCCCCGGCGGGCGCTGATGAGGGGGCGGGGCCCGGTCCCAGGCGCGGGCCCCGTGGCGGGACCCGGGTGCGGGTCCCGTGGCGCGGATGCGGTTCCCCCTGCTGGAGCTCGGCTGCCCCGTGTCAGCCGCCGCCTCCACCGCATCCGCCGCCGCCCCCTCCCCCGCCCCCGCAGGACGACCCGCCTCCGCAGGACGAGCCGCCACCGCAGGAGTGGCTGGAGTCGTGTCCGCCCGGGGACGATCCGCCGTCCCCGGCCCACCAGCTGCCGCCGCCCCCGCCGGACGACCGCGTGCCCCGGCGCCGGACGTGCCCGGCGGACGAGCCGCTGCGCGCTCCGGCCGTGAGCCCGGCGATCAACAGGGCGGCGAACACGATCAGGATGAGGCCGATGACCATGGCGTCACCCTCCTTCCGCTGTCCGGGCTCGCGCCCGGAAGGTCCCCCGAAGCAACCCCCCGTGGGTGCCTCGCTGTCTGCGCCCAGGACGTACGCGGCGTGCGCGCCGCATGCGGCACACTCGGCGTCTCAGCGTCCTCGGCGTCTCGGCGTCTCGGCGTCTCGGCGTCTCGGCGTCTCGGCGTCTCGGCGTCTCGGCATCCTCGACGTCCTCGGCGTGAAGCTCTCGTTGCGTGCTCGGGAGATGCCCCTCGCCGCCACGCCCCAAAGCAGAGTTGAGGAAGCTCAGAGCTTCGGCGCAGGATGGCCGCCATGACCTCCACGCCGCCCGTGGGCTCCAGCGCCCGCCCCTTCCTCAATCGCCGGCTCGCCGAGTTCGGGACGACGATCTTCGCCGAGATGTCCGCCCTGGCCGTGCGGACCGGCGCGATCAACCTGGGCCAGGGCTTCCCCGACACCGACGGTCCCGAGGAGGTCCGGGAGGCCGCCGTACGGGCGCTGCGCGACGGACGCGGCAACCAGTACCCGCCCGGCCCGGGCGTCCCCGAGCTGCGCGGCGCCGTCACCGCCCACCAGCACCGCCGCTACGGCCTGTCCTACGACCCCGACACCGAGGTCCTGGTCACCGCGGGCGCCACGGAGGCCATCGCCGCATCCCTGCTGGCCCTGCTGGAGCCCGGCGACGAGGTCGTCGCGCTGGAGCCGTACTACGACTCGTACGCGGCCTGCGTCGCCATGGCCGGCGGCACCCGCGTACCCGTGACCCTGCGCCCGCACGAGGGCGCCTTCCGCCTGGACCTAGACGAGCTGCGCGACGCGGTCACCGACCGCACCCGCCTGCTGCTGCTGAACACCCCGCACAACCCGACGGGCACGGTCCTCACCCGCGCCGAACTGGCGGCGATCGCCGAGCTGGCCGTCGAACGGGACCTGCTGGTGGTGACCGACGAGGTCTACGAGCACCTGGTCTTCGACGATGCCGAGCACATTCCGCTCGCCTCCTTCCCGGGCATGCGCGAGCGCACGGTGACCATCGGGTCGGCCGGCAAGACCTTCTCCTTCACGGGCTGGAAGGTCGGCTGGATCACCGCCGCGCCCGCCCTGCTCACGGCGGTCCGCTCGGCCAAGCAGTACCTGACGTACGTGTCGGCCGGCCCCTTCCAGTACGCGGTCGCCGAGGCCCTGGCCCTGCCCGAGTCGTACTTCACGGCCTACCGGGAGGACATGCGCGCCAAGCGGGACCTGCTGGCGACGGGGCTGGAAGAGGCGGGCT
Source organism: Streptomyces sp. M92 (assembly GCF_028473745.1). NCBI lineage: Bacteria > Bacillati > Actinomycetota > Actinomycetes > Kitasatosporales > Streptomycetaceae > Streptomyces > Streptomyces sp. M92. The sequence goes on along the minus strand of NZ_CP101137.1, from coordinate 2,016,174 downwards.
TCGGCGTCTACCGCCCCTCCGGCACGTACTTCGTCACCACCGACATCCGCCCCCTCGGCGAGGAGGACGGCTTCGCCTTCTGCCGCGCCCTGCCCGAGCGCGCGGGCGTCGTCGCCGTACCCAACGCGGTCTTCTACGACCACCGGGAGGCGGGCGCCCCCTTCGTCCGGTTCGCGTTCTGCAAGCGGACCCAGGTGCTGGAGGAGGCGGTCAGCCGGCTGAAGGCGCTGGGGACGGCGGGCCGGACGGCCTGAGCGTCCCGGAACGGGGAAGAGCCCGGCACGGACGTCACCGTCCGGGCCGGGCTCCCCGCTGACCGGGGGCGGACTACTCCTCGCCCTCGTCCTTGGGCTTCTCCGCCTCGTTGACCTCCTGCTCCAGGCCGAGCTGCTCCACGAGCCACCGGTCGAACTCGATGGCGGCGCGCACCCAGCTGACCGTCGAGGAGACGAAGTGCTCCAGGCTGACGCCCATGCCGATCAGCATCTGCGCCTCGCCGATCAGGCGGACGGTGCCGTCGTCATGGGTGTGGGAGTACACCTTCGGCCACAGGGTGCGCCGGTTCCAGTCGTCGACCGACTCGAGCAGCTGCGGCTTCTCGTCGATCTGGTGGGGCCGGTCGTAGAACGTCCGCACCGAGAAGACCTGCTGGTCGCCCTCGCCGCGGAACATGAAGTACGTACGGAACTGCTCCCACGGCGCCGCGAGGTCACCCTCATCGTCGACGACGTACTTGAGCTCCATCTGTTCGAGGAGCTGCTTCACAAGATCCTGATCCGGGACGACGGGGCCCGCCGGTCCTTGGGGCTGCGGCTCGGGCTGCTTGCCCCCGAAGTTCGGAATCGAGGACGGGTCGATGCTCACCGTGATTTTCCCTTCGTACGGATCTCGCCATCCTCTCCCATCCGGGGAGGGGGGTGGCAAGCCCGCCGGAGGCCTGTCAGCCCTCGGCTGACATGATCCGGCCGGTCGGGTGGACGGGTGGGACATGTGGCGGACGGAGGCGGGGCCATGAGACGGGCACGGGACGCGGTGGCGGGGAACGCGGGCGGGGGCGAGGAGCTGCCGCGCGGGCGGACCAGATGGTGGCCGACCGCGGTCCTCGTGGCCCTGGCCGCGCTGGTGCTGCTCCCCGTCCTCGTCGTCCTCGTGGCCGTCGTGGGCCTCGTGGCGTCCGATTCCGAGTACCCGCTCGGCGGCGGCCCCGAACAGCGTCCCTGCCCGGAGGCGCTGGGCTTCGGCGGGGCGGCGCTGCCGGACGACGCCGAGCCGGTGGGGGCCTGCACGGTGCAGGGATGGCAGGACGTCCACTACAGCGCGGTCTTCCGGATGCCCCGCGCCGGGGTCGCCGAGTGGCTCGCGCACACCTACCCGGACGCGCCCGCGCCCGAGACCGAGTTCTGCGGGGACGCCGCCGTGGACCTGTGTCTGGATCTGGGCTACGCGCAGGGCCTGCCGGACGGTGTGGACGCCCACGCCGTCCAGGTGAGCGTCGAGCACGAGGACGCCGGCACCGCCTTGGTGCGGTTCGCCGCGTTCACCCTGTGACACGCGCGCGGCCCCCAGAGGGCGAACTCCAGGGGCCGCGCGCAGGTGGGGCTACAACGTCTTGCCGCCCGCCGCCGGGCCCACGACGAGCTCGTCGCCGAAGCGGTCCACGCGGACCGTGTCGCCGTCCTTGATCTCTCCGGAGAGGATCTCCCGGGCGAGCCGGTCGCCGATGGCGGTCTGGACGAGGCGGCGCAGCGGCCGGGCACCGTAGGCCGAGTCGTTGCCCTCGTCCGCCAGCCAGGTCAGGGCGTCGTCGGTGACGTCCAGGGTGAGGCGGCGCTCGGCGAGGCGCCGGGCGAGCGCGTCGATCTGGAGCCGCGCGATCCGGCTCAGCTCCTCCTTGCTCAGCGCCGAGAAGACCACGAGGTCGTCGAGCCGGTTGAGGAACTCCGGCTTGAACGACGCCCGGACCACCTCCAGGACCTGCTCCTTCTTCTCGGCCTCGGTGGTCACCGGGTCGACCAGGTACTGGCTGCCGAGGTTGGAGGTGAGGACCAGGATGGTGTTGCGGAAGTCGACCGTGCGGCCCTGCCCGTCGGTGAGGCGCCCGTCGTCCAGCACCTGGAGCAGGATGTCGAAGACCTCCGGGTGCGCCTTCTCCACCTCGTCCAGCAGCACGACGGTGTACGGCCGCCGCCGCACCGCCTCGGTGAGCTGGCCGCCCTCCTCGTACCCGACGTATCCGGGCGGGGCGCCGACCAGCCGCGCGACGCTGTGCTTCTCGCTGTACTCGCTCATGTCGATGCGGACCATCGCCCGCTCGTCGTCGAAGAGGAAGTCGGCGAGCGCCTTGGCCAGCTCGGTCTTTCCGACACCGGTCGGCCCGAGGAAGAGGAACGACCCGGTCGGCCGGTCGGGGTCGGCGATGCCGGCCCTGCTCCGCCGTACGGCGTCGGAGACGGCCCGCACGGCCTCGGTCTGCCCGATCAGCCGCTTGCCGAGCTCGTCCTCCATGCGCAGCAGCTTCTGCGTCTCGCCCTCCATCAGCCGCCCGGCGGGGATGCCGGTCCAGGAGGCGACGACGTCGGCGATGTCGTCGGCGCCGACCTCCTCCTTGACCATGGTGTCCCTGGCCACCTCCTCCTCGGCCTCGGAGGCGGCCTCCAGGTCCCGCTCCAGGGTCGGGATCTCCCCGTACAGCAGCTTGCTGGCGGTGTCGAAGTCGCCGTCGCGCTGGGCGCGCTCGGCCTGGCCGCGCAGTTCGTCGAGCTTCTCCTTCAGCTCACCGACCCGGTTGAGGGACTGCTTCTCCTTCTCCCAGCGGGCGGTGAGGCCGCGCAGCTCCTCCTCCTTGTCGGCGAGGTCGCGCCGCAGCCGCTCCAGACGTTCCAGGGAGGCGACGTCGGTCTCCTTGCCGATCGCCAGCTCCTCCATCTTCAGCCGGTCGACGGCGCGCTGGAGCTCGTCGATCTCGACGGGCGAGGAGTCGATCTCCATGCGCAGCCGGGAGGCGGCCTCGTCGACGAGGTCGATGGCCTTGTCTGGCAGGAAGCGGGAGGTGATGTACCGGTCGGACAGACTGGCGGCGGCCACCAGCGCGCTGTCCGCGATCTGCACCTTGTGGTGCGCCTCGTACCGCCCCTTGAGGCCGCGCAGGATGGCGATGGAGTCCTCGACGGTCGGCTCGGCGACCAGCACCTGCTGGAAGCGCCGCTCCAGGGCGGGGTCCTTCTCGATCCGCTCCCGGTACTCGTCGAGGGTGGTGGCACCCACCATGCGCAGCTCACCGCGCGCGAGCATGGGCTTGAGCATGTTCCCGGCGTCCATGGCGGAGTCGCCGCCGGCGCCGGCCCCGACGACGGTGTGCAGCTCGTCGATGAAGGTGATGACCTGCCCGTCGGAGTCCTTGATCTCGGCGAGGACGGTCTTCAGCCGCTCCTCGAACTCACCGCGGTACTTGGCCCCGGCGACCATCGCCCCCAGGTCCAGCGCCACCAGCCGCTTGTCCTTCAGCGACTCGGGCACGTCCCCCTTGACGATCCGCTGGGCGAGCCCTTCCACGACGGCGGTCTTGCCGACGCCCGGCTCGCCGATGAGCACGGGGTTGTTCTTCGTCCGCCGGCTCAGCACCTGCACGACCCGCCGGATCTCCTGGTCCCGCCCGATGACCGGGTCGAGCCTGCCCTCCCGGGCGGAGGCGGTGAGGTCGGTGCCGAACTTCTCCAGCGCCTTGTACTGGCCCTCGGGGTCGGCCGTGGTCACGCGGCGTCCTCCCCTGGCCTTGCGGAAGGCCTCCTGCAGCTTCTTCGCACTGGCTCCCTGCCCCTCCAGTACCTCACCGGCCGCGCCGCCCTTCGCGGCGATGCCGAGGAGCAGGTGCTCGGTGGAGAGGTACTCGTCCCCGAGTTCCTTGGCGCGGGCCTGGGCGTCGGCGACCACGGCGAGCATCTCACGGTTGGGCTGCGGCGGTGCGACCGTGGCCCCGGTGACGCTGGGCAGCCCGGCGAGGATGCGCTCGGCGCCGGACCGTACCGCCGCGAGGTCGGCCTCGACGGCGGCGAGCAGGTCGGTGATGTTCTCGTTGTCCTGCCCCTGGAGCAGGGCGAGGAGCAGGTGGGCGGGGGTGAGGTCGGCGTGCCCCTCGGTCACGGCCCGGTTGCTGGCCGCGTTGATCGCGTCCCGGCTCCGGTTGGTCAGCTCGGCGTCCACGTTCTGGCTCTCCTCCTAGCGTCGGCCGTGGCGGGCGGCCGTGTCTCCCAGTGCTGACTCATCCAACGTACACAAAGTTGAGTCTATTCCACTCAAGGATGGAGCGACGACGCCTGTCCCGGATGACACCAGGTTCCTGGCCTGCCGGCCTCCTCGCGCGGTGAACACCGTCACGCGAGGGGCTTTTCGGCCACGCCGAGTAGAGAGCGATACGGGTCGGTACCCCGAAATGTCGCCACACGCACGACAGCGGCGTCACCGTGTTCAGGTCACGGTGACGCCGCTGCCGGGGGGAAGCACCTGAGCGATCTGTTACGACGGGGGAATCGCGTCAGGCACTGCGGGGGGTGGCCGAGATGGTCCTCACTTCGGGGTCCGCCGGCTGCGCGAGCCGGTGGTCCCTCTGGTCCAGGTTCACAAAGATCATTCCGTAACGGATGGCGCACCGCACGGGCTGCGGCGCCCCCCGAGGCCGCCGCAGGCACCGGTACGCCCGCACGTCGCCGTCCTCGTCCAACGTGACGACGACCGGCTCGCCGAAGACGGTCACCATCAGGGAGTCACCGGGGTGGGGGATCGCGGTGACCAGGTCGATGAAGTGCCAGCCGGAGCGGTAGGCGGTGGCCATTTCGCGACGGAAGGAGCGGTCGTCGGGTGGAGTCGTCATGTCGATCAGTCCCACACGGTATCGGCCGGAAGAGCCACAGGGGTCTCACCCATGACCGCAACCGCCACAGAGTGAGTGCCACCCGCCTTGTGCTCGCTGCTCGTCCCACCCGAGAGGCCGGCCAGCGCGCCGAAGGCCACAACGGTGGAGAAGGCAGCAACAAGCACCGAGCGAAGCATTCTCATACGCATAGTCGGCTTCGTCCTCACTTGATGGTCCCTCGTTCCCCCGTCCGATAAGACGATGGCTCATTCAGGCACGTCATGGCCACACAATCGGTGCATCATGTTCCTGCATGTTCAGGACCCTGGGGGGTGGATATTCAGTGATAAATGGGACCAATCCGGAGCATCCCCATTCGACGTACGAGCTGTGCTCCGAAGGACGCCGTCTCTACTCGGACGCTCTCAGGGCCGGTCGCGTACTCAGGGTCGATGTCGAATCCGCTCCGTGCCTGATGGACTTGGCGCTGCTCCACCTCGACCCCGACGACGGCGACTGGATGCGGCCGGTGCCGCCGTCGGTGGCACTGGCCCAGCGGCTCAATCCGATCGAACGTGAGATCACGGAGCGGCGTCGGCGGTCCATGGTCCTGGCCGAACTCTTCGAACCGTTCATGGACATCAGCGCCCAGGAGACCGGTCCTGCTCACTCCATCACGGTCCTGGAAGGCCTCGACCGCATCAACGCGGCACTCGACTCGGCGACAGCCCAGTGCCACACCGAGGTACTCACGATTCAGCCGAGCAGCCACAGACGCCCCGAGAAGCGGCTGCTGGAAGGACTGGAGCGAGACAGGCCTCTGATCGAACGGGGCGTACGCATCCGTACTCTTTACCAGCACACTGCTCGGTTCAGTCCGGACAGACTCGCGTACGCGGATCAGTTCACGGACGGCAAGGTGGAGTACCGCACCATCGACGAACTGGTGGAACGGCTCATCATCTGCGACGAGAGCGTGGCGTTTATTCCAGTTCGTGAAGATCGACAGGTCGCCCTGGAGCTCCGTCACCCCGGCCTTGTCCAGTACCTGGTGAGGGTCTTCGAGTTCATATGGAACCGGGCGGTGCCGCTGAGTGCCGGAGCCCCCTACGAAGCCGATTCGGGTGGCATCACGGAGATCCAGCACTCGATCGCGAAGCTTCTGGTCGAAGGTCACGTCGACGAGGCCATCGCCCGTCGCTTGGGGATGAACGTGCGCACGTGTCGTGCCCACATCGCCAAACTCGCTCAGGTCCTGGGCAGTGGCAGCCGTGCCCAGCTCGGCTACCTCATCGCCCAGTCCGGGATCCTTAGGAAGGATCATTGACCCTGAGGAGGAGGGCCACGCGTGACCGCTGAGGCACACCACCATGGAGCGGAGGAGTTGTGTGATGCGGGCCTGGAGCTCTACGCCCGTGCGCTACGAGAAGGGCACCTCACCAGCGCCGAGGCGACGACGGCACCCTGCCTGATCGACAACGGCATCCTCCACCCCTCGATCGACGGCCTGGACCGGCTGGAGCCCGTCGCTCCGACTGTCGCACTGCAGCGCCTGCTCCGTTCCACAGAGGAACGCATCTCGGTCGAACGACGTCGCGGGCAGAGACTGGCAGACGCCTTCGAGCCGCTCATGCGCCTCGAGCGTCGAGCCGTCGGCGGTGAGGAGAGTCCACACCTGAGACTCCTCGGCAGCAAGGAGCAAGTAGGCCAGGCCATCTCCGAAGCCATGGCCGCGGGCAAGCACCAACTCCTCGCCATCCAGCCGCACGAGGGTTTGGTCGTTCCGCCCTTCCGCTACCACGAAGCGGCCATGGAGCGGGACCAGGCGTTTCTCGACAATGGTGGTCGAGTCCGAGCCCTATACCAACACACCGTCCGCCATGCGCCTTTGATCATCGGACGATACGAACGCCTTCGGGGGGATGTGGAGGCGCGCACGCTCGACCAAGTCACCAAACGACTGATCATCGTGGACGACACGGTCGCTAGCATCCCGGCCAGCGCCGACCGTTCACTCGCCCTTGAGGTCCGCCACCCCGCCCTGGTCGCCTACTTCGTCAACACCTTCGACCGCCTCTGGCACCTCGCCACCCCCATGCACCCCCACGCCGCCCAACTACCCACCCTCAACGGCATCACCCCTCGCCAACGAGCCATAGCCACCCTCCTCATCGAAGGCCACACCGACAACGTCATAGCCGAACGCCTCGGCATGAACGTCCGCACCGCCCGCGTCCACATCGCCAAACTCGCCGCCACCCTCGGCAGCGACAGCCGCGCACAACTCGGCTACCTCATCGGGCAGTCGGGGATATTGACGGTGGAGGACCGTCCATGACGGCAGAGGCGCACGAGCACAGGGCGGAAGCTGTATGCCAAGCGGGCCTGCAGCTCTACGCCCGAGCACTGCGCGAGGGAACGGTGCCCGAGTACGAGGCCGCTGCGATGCCGTGCGTAACCCAATCGGGAATCCTCCAGCCGGACGTCGAGGACGTGCGCAGGCTGCGTCCACTCTTGCCGGCCCTCGCCCTCCCACGCCTGCTGCACCGTATGGAAGAGGACATCGCCCGTCGGCGGCGCGCCGAATCGTGGCTCACCGAAGCCTTCGAGCCGCTCCTGACCCTCGGCACAAGGGACGGCCACGGCCTTCCGGCCACAGACGGCATCACCGTCCTGCACGGCATCGACCGGATCAACGACGCGATCGGCCGCGTCACCGATGAGGCGTCCCAAGAGATACTCACCATCCAGCCGGGCGGCAGGCGCTCGCCGGCTGCCCTCGCCGTCGCGCTCCCCAGGGAACAGCGTTTGCTGTCGTGCGGCGCCCGCATGCGGACTCTCTATCAGCACACCACGCGCCACGACCCAGCAGTCCTAGCGCACTTCGAGCAGCTTCATGGGGACATCGAGGTCCGCACCCTGGACGAACTGCCCCAGCGAATGCTCATGCTGGACCGCATGGTGGCCTTCATCCCCGCCAACAAGCAGCGGACCCTGGCCGTGGAAATCCGTCACCGTCCTTTAGTCACCTACCTGGGCAGCGTCTTCGACCGCCTCTGGCACCTGGCAACCCCTATGCACCCCTCAGCCGTCCACCACCGCACCCTCAACGGCATAACCCCCCGCCAACGAGCCATAGCCGCCCTCCTCATCGAAGGCCACACCGACAACGTCATCGCCGAACGCCTCGGCATGAACGTCCGCACCGCCCGCGTCCACATCGCCAAACTCGCCGCCACCCTCGGCAGCGAAAGCCGCGCGCAACTCGGCTACCTCATCGGGCAGTCGGGGATTCTTGACCCGGAAAGATGACGGGGGAGGGCACCGCGCGCGGTGAGCCGTCCAGGCCTGCCTGGGCGATGCGTACACCCAGCTGCGTCCGGCTGGCCGCGCCCAAGGTCTCCGAGAGGCGGGCGATGTGGGCGCGGGCCGTGCGGACGCTTATGCCGAGGCGTTCCGCGATGACCGCGTCCTGGTGGCCCTCCGCCAGCAGCGCCGCGATGGACTGCTCGCGGTGGGAGATGCCCTCGATGCCGGTGTCGGGGAGCTGGGCGGTCAGCGGGATCGCCAGGCGCCAGAGGCGTTCGAAGACCGTCACCAGGTAGGCGATCAGTGCGGGGTGGCGCAGTTCCAGGGCCATCGTGCGGTCGGTGTTGGCGGGGATGAAGGCGACCGTGCGGTCGAAGAGGATGAGGCGGTCGATCACCTCGTCCAGCGTGCGGGCCTCCACCGCGTCGCCCATCAGCTCCAGGTAGTTGAGCAGGCCCTGGCCGTGCCGGGCGACGTGCGTGTACAGGTCCCGCATCCGCACCCCGCGCCCGCGCAGCGCCAGCGCCCGGTGCAGGCCCTCGGAGAGTTCCGCCTCACGCCGGATGCCGCCGGGCTGCACGGTCAGGACCTCCGTCGTGCAGGCCTGCGTCGCCTCGTCCATCGCCGCCTGGATGCGGGCCAGGCCGTCGAGGACGCGGATCGCCGTGCCCTCCGTGCCGGCGGCGGGCCGGGACCGGCCGTCCAGGCCCGCGTACCACTCGAAGGCCTCCACCGCCGAGCCCACCCGTCGCTGGCTCGTGCTGACCTCGTCGTAGAGCCCACGCAGCAGCCGGGTCATGACCTCCTGCGGAGAGGTCGGCACCAGCCAGTCCATGTCGTCGGGGTCCGGGTGCAGCAGGGCCAGTTCGAGGAGGCAGGGGGCCGGCTCGGCGTCCCGGCGCGGCACCCGGCCGCGTCGTACGGCTCTGGAGTACACCCGGTCCCCGTCCGCGCACAGCCGGTCGGCACCGTGTGGATGCTCCTGAGCCCCGTGCCCGGCCATCGCCCATCCCACCCCCGGTTTCGGCCCTTCCGCAGCGCAACTATGCGCGGCCGGGACCGGGTCCGCAACACGGCTCCTCCCCTACTCGCAGATGATATGCACCTCAATCACCCCTTATGCCAACCCCTCCGCTTCCCCTTGATGCAGCAAGCTGGAGGTGTCGCCCGGGTGTACGGAGTGTGCATGCTGGGTGACAGCGGAGCCTGACCGACTCCGCATGCCACACCGGAGACGTCGGCCTTCGTCGCGCCCGCAGGGCCGCGGACGCCAGGGGCGGCACGGCGTTGGGACATGAGGGGGACAGAGAACGTGATACGCGTAGGCATTCTCGGCCGGGAGCCGCTGGAACGGGTCGGCGTCAGACGCGTACTGGAGGAGGACGGCGGAATCCGGATCGTCCGCGAGACCTCGGACGCGACGTCCGCCCTGGTGCGGACGTCCCGTCTGCACGTCGTGGTCAGCAGCCACCGCAGCCCGGACGACGCACTCGAGGCACTCCGGTCGTCGAACCCGACCGCACCGAGAGCGACGAACGCTCCGGTGCCCACTCCGGCCCACGTCGTGCTGGTCGACCGTCTGACGGAACACACCACCCGCACGCTGCTACGCCACGGGGCCCGCGGCATCCTGCTGCGCGCCAACTCCGTGCGGCACCTGCCGTGGGCGGTGAGGGCAGCCGCGGAAGGCACGGTCGCCCTCGGGCCGGTCGCCGCCCAGTTCCTCGTCGACCAGTACGTTCGGCCTGCCCGCACGGCCGACGCGGCGACCACCGCGCGCAGAATGCTGGGGAAACTCAGCCATCGCGAGCGGGAGATCGCCCAACTGCTGGCGGCCGGCGCCTCGAACCCCGACATGGCCGAGACGCTGGGTATCAGTGCACACACGGTGAAGGACCACATCCGCGGGCTCTACACCAAGCTCGGCGTCGACAACCGCGTCCAGGCCTCCCGGATCGTCTGGCAGGCGCAGGTGTCCGAGCAGCCGACGACGGGCCCACAGCAGCGGGACACCCTCGCGTGCGGCGGTCCGCAGGTGCCGTGACGCTCCGCGCCGCGCCGTGCGCGACTCTCAGCGATGTTGAGCACGTCCGTCAGGCTTTCGACGAGACGACGGGTGATCCAGCGGAGTTCGTCCACTGTGAGGCCGGACGCGGCTTCGACCATGGGGCGTGCAAGCTCCACCACGACGGCTGCCGACTCGACCTGTTGATTCTCGACTTCGTCAGCCAGCAGAGAGAGCGGGCCGGCCGTGCCGTCGGTGATCAGGTACGCGCGTTGCCCTCGGGCCCTCTCCAGGGCAGTAGTCGGACGTGGCTAGTGTGGCTCATGTCGTCAGCTCCTCAGTAGCTGGTGGCCATACCCCCGGGCCGGTCGCACGGTCGCGGGGGACTCACAGAACGGAGCATACGCGTATTCGCGTATACGCGGTCGCGGGATCACGCAAATACGCGGACGCTGAGCATCATGGACCTTGATCGCTCGGTGCCCGTGTGGCCGCAGGTCGCCGATGAGCTGCGGCGACGCCTGGAGGCGGGCCAGTACGCGCCCGGTGCGCGCTTTCCCGCTGTGAACGAATTGGCCGCCGAGATGGACGTGGCGCCGAGCACCGTGCAGAAGGCCGTGGCCGCGCTTCGGGCGGAGGGGCGGCTCTACACCGTCCTCGGGCAAGGGTCCTTCGTCCCGGAGAAGTAGCCCCGAGGTGCGGGACGTACCCACGCACCTCGGGTTCGTCACGGGCGCTCCGCGTCAATCGTTGCGCGGACGCCACACGAGCCCCGCCGCTGACGCCGTCCGGGCGCCCCACCAGGTCATGACCGCCGCGCACGCCAGCCCGGCCGCGCCCACCGCCGACAGCGCGGACAGACGGGCGGCGGAGTCCGCCATCAGCGGTGTGGTCACGTACCAGGTCACGGCGACGGCCGCGCACACCGCGAACGCGGTCGGCGCCAGCAGGGACCAGACGGAGACCGCGTAGTACACGCGGCCGTTGCCGCTCAGCACCGAGACCGGGCCCAGTTCGCGGCCGGTCCGAACGAACTGGGCCACCGCGCCGATCCCGGCCACGACCACGATCACCAACACGCCCGCCACGGAAAGCAACTCCAGCCACCGCCCGGCCGCGATGCCCTCGCCACTGCCGCCGAAGGCGCCGGCCATCGCGAACACCTGAACGTCGGTCGCCATCGCCAGGTGCGCGTTGGCGGCCCGGTGCACCCGTGACAGCGACAGCTCCCGTCCGTCCTGCGCCAGGACCATCAGGGCCGGTTCCTCGGCCGTACGCACGGTCTCGGTCACGTCTCCGGTACGAGCGTGGAGACGTATTCCGACCGACCGCTCCAACTCCGCCGCCCGATCCAGACCGGCATGCCGAGTACGCAATTCGGCAGGGGCCGCAGCCGGACACTCGACGCCCAGGCCTCGCCATACCGGACAGCTTGCGACGAGATCGACCCGCCCCGATCGCGGATCTCTCGCCATGGCCAGGGCGTGCACTCCTGGCCCCAGGTTCTGTTCGAAGGACGCCACGTCGGCAGCCGTCGTGGACAGCGTCGTGGACACCTGCACCACACTGGTGCCGAGGTGTTCCTCCACCGCGTCGACCCGGTCACTCATGTCCGTGAACAGGCTGATCGCGATCTGCCCCTGAGCGGCGAGACCGACCGCGACGACCACCGCGGCCACCAGTCGCGCGACGGGGCGCGCGCCCACCGCCAGGCGCCTGCCCGCGACCAGCATGCCCACCCGGCCGCGTGCGGCACCGAACCTGGCCAGCGCGGGTCCGGCCGCCGACACCACCGCACCGGCCACCCCGGGCAACAGTGCGATGGTGATGACGCTGCCGGCCGCCAGAACGGGCAGCCGCAGGTCGTACGGAGCCAGGTCGGTGCCCCGCACCGTGCCGAAGAGGGCCACGGGGAACAGCCACAGCATCCACTCGCGGCGCCGTTTGCCGGCCACGGGCCGGGTCGAGACGCCCGGCCGGTAGCGCGGCTGGAGCAGCACCACGGCGGCCAGCACCGCGAGCGGTACGCCCAGTACGGCGAGCGCCAGTCCGGGCAGCGCTGCCCGGGCGTCGGGCAGGTACAGCACGAAGTCGACGACGGGCAGCGGTACGTCGGTGAGAAGCACGGGAGCCACGGCCGCGGCCGCTGCCGACGCCCCCAGGACCACGGGCAGCAGCGCCTCACCCACCGTGAACCATGCCCGGGCACTCCCGGAGGCGCCCAGCGCGGTGAGGACCGCGGTCCGGCGGTCCCGGGCCGCGGCGCCCACCCGGGCGGCGATCACGACGAACAATCCGGCCGGGAGACCGACCAGCGCCAGGTAGGCCCAGTAGAACTCCTTCGGACCGAAGTTGTACATGTGCTCCCCGAGCGACGGTGTCCAGGAGACTCCGAAACCCGAAGCTCTCGTCATCCCCTCCCGGTCCAGTCGCTCGGCCGTCGGCCGTACGTACGCGAAGTACTCGCTCGGCGACTCCAGGCCGTCCGCCGCTATGGCGCCCACGGCCCGTCCGTACTCGCCACGCACCTGAGGTCCGACCGCTTTGAGCGCAGGGGAGAGCACGGCCTCACCGGGCCTCGGCCATTCGCTCAGACCGGGCGGCAGGGGGGCGTCGGGGGTGAGCGGCTCGATGTAGACCACGTCGTACTGCCGGTCGTCGACGCTGGCCAGCGTCGCCCTCCACAGCAGAGCGGCGGAGCCGTCCTCGGCGATCTGCGGCCAACGCGCCTGGCTGCGCTCGGTACGGCCGTCGAACGAGGACGCGGCGAGCAGGAATCCGCAGACGGCGAGGACCGCCACGGCAGTGGCGGCGAGCAGCGAGAAGTACCGGATGCGGCCCGCTTCCGCCGACCGGGACGCGGCGCGTCCCATGCGCAGGAGCCGTCGTCGCAGGCCGCCGCCGCTCACCGCGCCTCCTGGGCCTGGACCAGGCGTCCTTCGTGCAGGTGCAGCCGCACATCGGCGCGGCCGGCGACCATCGGGTCGTGCGTGACCACGACCAGGGCACACCCGTGTTCCCGCGGGGTGCTGAACAGCAGGTCGGCCACTGCTTCCCGCTGCTCGCCGTCCAACGCTCCCGTGGGCTCGTCCGCCAGCAGCAGCTCAGGCGTGTTGACCAGGGCTCGAGCCACGGCGACGCGCTGCCGCTCCCCGCCGGACAGGTCGCTCGTGGCGGTGGCCCCGGGCACCCCGAGGCGGCCGAGCAGCGCCTCGGCACGGGCGCGAGCGTCGGCGACCGCGTCACCGGCCAGCAGGCTCGCGATCATCACGTTCTCCACCGGGGTGAGTTCGGGGAGAAGTTCGCCGAACTGGAAGACCATGCCGACGTGCCGCCGCCGGTGCGCGGCGAGTGCCCGCGCGGACAGCCGGGTCACGTCCTGTCCCACGACCTCGACACGTCCCGCTTGCGGGCGGATCAGCCCCATGACACACATCAGCAGGGTGGATTTCCCGCTCCCGGAAGGTCCCATCACGGAAACGGAACTGCCCGCCGGGACGGTGAGGTCGGCACCGGCGAGCAGGCTTCGGCCGGACACGCCGTAGACCACCTCGCTCAGTCGCAGAACGGGTGGGGCAGGGGGTGAGGTCACGCGGAGCTCCCTTGGTCGGGGGGATCACTCGATGTGGACGGCGCCGACGACACATGCCTGACCGAGAGGCCGGTCGGCCTCTCGGTCAGGCTGTGGTCAGGCTGCGCGGACGGGGGATCCGTCAGCCCGAGTACCAACTGGTGTGCCAGTCGGGCAGGTTGTTGCGCGAGACTGTGCCGCGGGCCTTGTAGATCTCGGAATGCCTACCGCTCTCGACGGTGCCCCTGTTGCCGTCGTTGTCGGAAGGACCGTTCGGGCCGTTCTTGTTCCACAGCGTCAGCTTGGTGCCCGAGTGAGCCACGCGGTAGTACTCGGCCTTCACCCAGTGGCTGGATCCCGTGTCCTTGATGTTCATGATCGAGCGGTTGCCCTCGGTCCAGAACCGGAGCTCGCCGCCGTAGGAGTGCGGGCCGATCTCGTACGCGAAGGCAGGTGTCGCCGTGCTCAGAGCCAGGGCGGCGATGGCCCCGACCCCCAGCCGCCGTGCGATTCTGACGTTCACTGAACTGCGTCCCCTTGTCCGATGGAGTTCCCGGACCGCGGCAGGCGGCCGGGCGGCAACCGCGCGGGAGTGAACTGCACGGTTCCTGTGACTCCAAGACTGCTGCGGGGCGGTCATGCGGAGAATCCACCCGTTGGGGGGTGTGCTCATGTCCCCCGCCCTGCCGGGGGGGTACGCCCTGCCGGGGGGCCGGCCTACTTCAGCCCGATCTCCGCGCACTCCGCCTCGAACTTGGCCGTGCAGATGTCGGAGACCTTGTAGAAGCCGTCCGCGATGACCGTGTCCTTGATGTTGTCCTGGGTCAGGGCGACGACGGGGACCAGCTGGGCGGGGATGCCCTTGTGGGTGGGGCTGTCGACCCGCTCGCGGGCGAGGGCGTCGAACTGGATGTCCCGGCCCTGGACACGGGCCACGGCCATCTCCGCGGCGTGCTCCGCCTCCTGCGGGTAGGACTTGTACACGCTCATGTACTGCTCGCCGGTGACGATCCGCTGCACCGCCGACAGTTCGGCGTCCTGGCCGGTGACGGGCGGCAGGTCGGTGACGCCCGCGTCCTCCAGGGCGTTGATGATTCCGCCGGCCATGCCGTCGTTGGCGGAGTAGACGCCCGCGATGTTGTTCTTGCCGATCTTCTCGATCGCCTCGGCCATGTTCGCCTCGGCGTTCTCCGGCTTCCAGTCCTCGGTGTCGAAGGACTGGGCGATCGTCACCTTGCCGTTCAGCTCGGACATCGCGCCGGCCTTGAACTGCTTGGCGTTGGGGTCGGTGGGCGAGCCGTTCATCATGACGATCTTGTCGGAGCTGTCGGCGTCCCCGCCGAGCGCCTCGAGGAGGGAGCGGCCCTGGACCTCGCCGACCAGCTCGTTGTCGAAGGAGATGTAGGCGTCGATCGGGCCCTCGGCCAGCCGGTCGTAGGCGATGACCGGGATGCCGGCGTCCTTGGCCTTCTGCACGCTGTCCCCGATGGACTTGGCGTCGACCGCGTCCAGGACGATGACGTCGACCTTGTCGTCGATCATCTGCCGCATCTGGTCGGCCTGCTTGGACGAGCTGGCCTCGGCGTTGGCGTACTTGACGTTGCCCTGGTCGCGGGTGAGATCGGCGACCTTCGCCTTGAAGAAGGGGTAGTCGAACTGCTCGTAGCGGGTGTTCGCCTTCTCCGGGAGGAGGAGGCCCACCGTGATGTCGTTGCCCTTGGTCGGGCTCGCCTCGTCACTGCTCTCCGAGGCACCGAGCGTGCCGCAGCCGGCGAGCATGAGGGACATGGAGGTGGCGGCCACGGTTATGGCAGTACGACGACGCATGCGAGGGCTCACTTCATGTGCGAATCGGGACGTGGGCACAGCAGTGCGGCCCATGTGACTGAAAAGCCAACGCTTTGGCCACCATCGGCGTCAAGGGGAACCACTTAACGAGATGGGCACAGTACGTTCCGCTCAACTGGCGGGGGCGATGCGGACGTACCGCGGAGGTCCGGCGGAGCTGCGCACACCGGCTGGTCACGTCCCGCACACACGTGTGCGCACAGCCACCGGAGTGACCACGGCGGCACGGAAACGGAGCGCCGGGCGAACGCGTCTGACGTACTGACAACCGCCGGAACCGCACAGCTGAGGAACGCGCGCATGGGGCACGACACGGACCACACCGACGTCACGGACGGCACGGACGGCACCGACGGCACGGACGTCATGGAGAGCGTCGTCGAGGACCAGCGCTTCGGCGCCGTGCGCGTCCGTCTGGACACCGGCCGGGGCGAGGTCGTCGTCGAGGGCGGTGCGGTGCCCCGCGTCGAGCTCCGCCGCGAGGGGCCGCAGGACGACGGACACGTTCCCGTCGGCACCCGGGACGGGGACCGGCTCGCTCTGACCGTCGACGGCGAGGAGGCCGTGGTGGACCCGTCGAAGGGGCGGCTGACCCGGCGCTCGTTCGCCGTCGACGTCCGGTACGCGGGCCAGGGCTGGCGCCTGGTGCCCGACTCCGTGGCGGGCAGCCGGCTGCTGCGCGGCCGGGAGCACGTCGGGGACTTCGTCTCGCAGGGCGACGGGCGGGTGCTGGCCGAGTGGCGCGAGGGCGCGGAGCCCGAGGCGCTGGACGCGGCCCTCGGATACGCGCTGGCCGCCGCCTTCGGCACGGGCGCCCACCCCATGTGGCTGCTGGCCGCCGACGCGATCGGCGACATCGTTCCCGGCTGACGGCTGCGGCTCGCCCGCCCGCCGCGGACGGAAAGGGGCCCGGGTCCGTGCGTGCACGGCCCCGGGCCCCTTCCTCCGGCCTCCGGCCGTCAGTCCGACTGCTGCCGCTTGGGGCGCCACACCACCAGGGCGCTGGTCTGCTGGACCTCCTGGTACGGGACCAGGTCACGACGGTACGAGGCGTGCACCGCCGCCTCGCGCTGGCGCATCGCCGTGGCGGCGCCGTCGAGGGCGTCCTGCATCTCGGCCAGGCGCGCCTGGAGGGCGGCGACCTGGTTCTCCAGTTCGATGATGCGCTTGATACCGGCCAGGTTGATGCCCTCGTCCTGCGACAACTGCTGCACCTGGCGCAGCAGTTCGATGTCGCGGGCCGAGTAGCGCCGGCCGCGCCCGGCCGTGCGGTCCGGGGAGACCAGGCCGAGGCGGTCGTACTGGCGCAGGGTCTGCGGGTGCAGACCGGAGAGCTGGGCAGCCACCGAGATGACGTAGACCGGGGTGTCCTCGGTCAGTTCGTACGGTGAGAAACCCCCGCGCCGGCGGGGACTACGGCCGTCCATCTCGATCAAGCTCCCTTCGCGGCCTGGAACAGCTCCGCCCGCGGATCCTCGTCCGCGGTCGCCTCGCGATACGCCTCGAGCGCGTCACGAGCCTTCCCCGTCAGGTCCTTCGGAACACTCACCTCGACGGTGACCAGGAGGTCGCCGCGGGTGCCGTCCTTGCGGACCGCGCCCTTGCCCCGGGCGCGCATGGTGCGGCCGTTGGGCGTGCCCGCCGGCAGCTTCAGCGTGACCGGGGGGCCGCCGAGGGTCGGGACCCTGACCTCGCCGCCGAGGGCCGCCTCCGCGTACGTCACCGGGACGGTGACCGTGAGGTTGTCGCCCCGGCGGCCGAAGACGGGGTGCTCCTTGACGTGCACCACCACGTACAGGTCGCCCGCCGGTCCGCCCCGCTCGCCCGGCGTGCCCTTGCCCCGCAGCCGGATGCGCTGCCCGTCCGACACCCCGGCCGGGATGCGGACCTGCATGGTCCGGGAGGACTTGGCGCGTCCGGAGCCCTTGCAGACGTCGCAGGGGTCCTCGGCGATCAGGCCGCGGCCCTTGCAGTCGGGGCACGGGTCGGTGAGCGAGAAGCCGCCGCCCGAGCCCCGGGCGACCTGCCCGGTGCCGACGCAGGTCGGGCACACGCGCGGCGTGCCGTTCTTGTCGCCGGTGCCCGAACATGCCTTGCAGGGTGCCTGCGAGGACATCCTGAGCGGGACCGTGGCGCCCTCGATGGCCTCGGTGAAGCTGAGGGTGACCTCGGACTCGATGTCCTGGCCGCGGCGCGGCTGGGTGCGCGTGCCGGTGCCGGGTCCGCCGCCGGTGCGGTTGAACAGGCCCCCGAAGACGTCACCGAGGCCGCCGCCGAAGCCCCCGGCGCCGCCCTGGCCGCCCCCGCCCTGGGCGCCGCCTCCGAAGAGGTCGCCCAGGTCGAAGTTGAAGGTGCCGCCGCCCGCGCCCGGCCCCGGGCGGAAACCGCCGTTGCCGAAGAGGGCGCGGGCCTCGTCGTACTCCTTGCGCTTCTTGGGGTCGCCGAGGATGTCGTTGGCCTCGGAGATCTCCTTGAAGCGCTCCTCCGCCTTGACGTTCCCCTTGTTGGCGTCCGGGTGGTTCTCGCGGGCGAGCTTCCGGTACGCCTTCTTGATCTCGGCCTCGGTGGCGTCCTTGGGGACGCCGAGAACCTTGTAGTAGTCCTTCTCGATGAAGTCCTTGGTACTCATCCCCGACGTCCCTCCTCTCGCGCCTTATGCGTCACTTCGAGCTCAGCCCTCGTCCGGGCCACCGCTCTCCTTGGCCCCGGTGTTCCCGGAGTTCTCGGCGGAGTCGGTGCCCTCCTCGCCCTCGGTGCCCTCCTCGGCCGGCTTGACCGTCTGGGCGCCGGGCTGCGGCTCGGCCACCGCCACCCGCGCGGGGCGGATGGTGCGCTCGCCGATCCGGTACCCGGGCTGCAGGATCGCCACGCAGGTCGTCTCCGTGACGTCCGGCGCGTAGGAGTGCATCAGGGCCTCGTGGATCGTCGGGTCGAAGGGCTCGCCCTCCTTGCCGAACTGCTGGAGGCCCATCTTGGCGATGACCGACTCCAGCGACTCCGCGACGGACTTGAAGCCGCCGACGACCTCGCCGTGCTCCCGGGCGCGGCCGATGTCGTCGAGCACGGGAAGCAGCTCGGACAGGAGGTTCGCCACGGCGACCTCCTTGACCGCGACGCGGTCCCGCTCCACCCGGCGGCGGTAGTTCTGGTACTCGGCCTGGAGGCGCTGGAGGTCGGCCGTGCGCTCGTTGAGCGCCGTACGCGTCTGGTCCAGCTGGGCCACCAGGCCCGCGTTCTCGCTCGCGTCCCCGGCCGGGGCCGCCCCCTCTTCGGAGGCGGCCTGCGGCTCGGCGTCTTCAGGGGCGGCGCCGGAGGGGACGTCGGGCTTCTCGTCGAAACCCGGGGTCTCCTCCGTCACGCGGCACCGTCCTTGCGCTCGTCGTCCACGATCTCGGCGTCGACGACGTCGTCGTCGGCACCCTTGCCGTCGGCACCGGCACCCGCGTCGGCACCCGGGGCCTCGCCGCCGGCGGCCTGCGCGCCCTGGGCGTCGGCGTACATGGCCTGGCCCAGCTTCTGCGAGACGGCGGCGACCTTCTCGGTGGCGGTGCGGATCTCGGCGGTGTCCTCGCCCTTGAGCTTCTCCTTCAGCTCGGCGACGGCGGACTCGACCTCGGTCTTCACCTCACCGGGGACCTTGTCCTCGTTGTCCTTGAGGAACTTCTCCGTCTGGTAGACGAGCTGCTCGCCCTGGTTGCGGGACTCGGCGGCCTCGCGGCGGGCGTGGTCCTCCTCCGCGTACTTCTCGGCCTCCTGGCGCATCCGGTCGACCTCGTCCTTCGGCAGCGAGGAGCCGCCGGTGACGGTCATCTTCTGCTCCTTGCCGGTGCCGAGGTCCTTCGCCGTGACGTGCATGATGCCGTTGGCGTCGATGTCGAAGGCGACCTCGATCTGCGGGACGCCGCGGGGCGCCGGGGGCAGACCGGTCAGCTCGAACATGCCGAGCTTCTTGTTGTACGCCGCGATCTCGCGCTCGCCCTGGTAGACCTGGATCTGCACGGAGGGCTGGTTGTCCTCGGCGGTGGTGAAGATCTCCGAACGCTTCGTCGGGATCGTCGTGTTCCGCTCGATCAGCTTGGTCATGATGCCGCCCTTGGTCTCGATGCCGAGGGACAGCGGGGTGACGTCGAGGAGCAGGACGTCCTTGACCTCGCCCTTGAGGACACCGGCCTGCAGGGCGGCGCCGATGGCGACGACCTCGTCCGGGTTGACGCCCTTGTTGGCGTCCTTGCCGCCGGTCAGCTCCTTGACCAGCTCGGCGACGGCGGGCATACGGGTGGAGCCGCCGACGAGGACGACGTGGTCGATCTCGGACAGCTGGATGCCGGCGTCCTTGATGACGTTGTGGAACGGCGTCTTGCAGCGCTCCAGCAGGTCGGACGTCAGCTGCTGGAACTGGGCGCGGGTGAGCTTCTCGTCCAGGTGCAGCGGGCCCTCGGCGGAGGCCGTGATGTAGGGCAGGTTGATGTTGGTCTCGGTGGACGAGGACAGCTCGATCTTGGCCTTCTCGGCGGCCTCGCGCAGGCGCTGAAGCGCCATCTTGTCCTTGGACAGGTCCACGCCGTGGCCGGACTGGAACTGCTTGACCAGGTAGTCGACGACGCGCTGGTCCCAGTCGTCACCACCGAGGTGGTTGTCACCGTTGGTGGCCTTCACCTCGACGACGCCGTCGCCGATCTCCAGCAGCGAGACGTCGAAGGTGCCGCCACCGAGGTCGAAGACGAGGATGATCTGCTCGTCCTTGTCGAGGCCGTACGCCAGCGCGGCGGCCGTCGGCTCGTTGACGATGCGCAGGACGTTCAGGCCCGCGATCTCGCCGGCCTCCTTGGTGGCCTGGCGCTCGGCGTCGTTGAAGTACGCCGGGACGGTGATGACCGCGTCGGTCACCTTCTCGCCCAGGTAGGACTCGGCGTCCCGCTTCAGCTTCTGCAGCACGAAGGCGCTGATCTGCTGCGGGTTGAAGTCCTTGCCGTCCAGGTTGATCTTCCAGTCGGTGCCCATGTGGCGCTTGACCGACCGGATGGTCCTGTCGACGTTCGTGACCGCCTGGCGCTTGGCCACCTCGCCGACCAGCACCTCGCCGTTCTTGGCGAAGGCGACGACGGACGGCGTGGTCCTGGCGCCCTCGGCGTTGGTGATGACGGTGGGCTCGCCGCCCTCCAGAACGCTGACGACGGAGTTAGTCGTGCCCAGGTCGATGCCGACCGCACGTGCCATGGTGAATAACCTCCAGCTGACTTGAGTGGAACAGGCTCAAGTGTGCACGACCCCGTCGGCTGGGTCAACAGAGGTGAGTCAGCACGACTCAACTCTTATCCGTTCCTTACACGCAACGGCGCACTGACCTGCGGTTTCTCGGCGCCCCGGGTCTGACGAACCGGGAAAATCGACCGCTGCGGGGCCCCCTGGGTGGACGCGACGCACGGCACCGCGGCTGCCCCCGACGCCGCCCGGGAAACGGCTCGCGCCCGGCGCGCCGGCCCGTACACCCGTACGCGCGACAGCGCCGCCACCGCGACGACCGCGCCGCCCGCCACCCACAGCACCGCCACCCGGCCGGCCCATCCGGTGTGCACGAGCACGCCCACGAGCACCCCCGCGAACGAGGCCGTGCCGAGTACGGCCACCGCGCCCTGCGGGGTCAGCCCGAGCCGGCGCAGCCGGTGGGCGAGATGGTCGGGACCGCCCCGCAGCAGGGGCCGCCCGGCCAGCCGGCGGGAGACGAGGACGAGGGCGGCGTCGGCGCCCGCCACCGCGGTCAGGGCGAACAGGACCCCCGCCCCGGCCCCGGGATCGTGCCCCGCGCGGGTGAACACCGCCGCTCCCGCCAGCAGGAAACCCGCGAAGAGCGAACCGCACGCCCCGAGCGCGACCCGCGCGGGGTGCCAGTTGTGCAGCAGGAACCCGGTCAGCGCGGCGGCCAGCACGCTCAGCAGCACCGCGAGCGCGTCCATCACCTCGGCGGCGGCACAGGCGGCGACCCCGAAGGCCGTCACGACCCCCACCGTGCCGGCCACCCCATCGGCATGGTCGAGCCCCTGGAAGGCGGCGGCGACCAGCACGATCCAGACCACGGCGAGCCCTCCGGCCACCGGCCCGGTCACGCCGTACGGCACCACGCACGCCGCCGCCACGGCGCTGCCGGCGACCACCCACCGCCGCCGCAGCCGCCACACGTCGGCGGCGAGGCCGAGCGCGCCGACCGCGACGGCCGCCGTCAGCAGCCGCCCGGTCGCCGGGCCGAGCGGCACGACGCCGGTCCACTCCCCCGCCCACGCGACCAGCCCGGTCACGAGGACCACGGCCGCCCCGCCGAGCAGGGGGACGGGCCGTCGGCGGCGCCGGTCGACGAGGGCGAGGCGCAGGGCGGGCGCCCTCAGCAGCCCCGCGAGCAGGGCGGCGAGGAGGAAGGAGGCGGTGGCGGCGGCGATCCCGTAGAGCACGGGGCATAAACTATGCCGAATATCACGAATTGCTATGAATGGCACCCGGGCCCGGCGTGGCGCCCGGACACCCGCCCTGGACACCCGGCCCGGACGACCGGCCCGGACACCCGAACCCGGACACCCGGCCCGGACGACCGGCCCGGACACCCGAACCCGGACGACCGGCCCGGACGACCGGCCCCTGCCGACCGCTCCGCCCGCCGCCCCGACGCCACCGGGCCGGTCAGGGTTGCCTCAGCGACGCAGATCACCGCACGTCCGACTACAGTGCGGCGGAGGATGGGGGTAGTCTCAGACAGACTAATTAAGTTACCGCTTAGTAATACCGACACCGCTCGGTACTGAGCGCCAACCGCCCCTTCGCAACCTCGCAGGCCCGAGGAGCCCCCAAATGCAACTCGCCGCGATCATTGTGTCGCTGGTCCTGATCGTGGTCGGCGTGGCACTGTTCGGCCGCGCCGTCCTGCAGATCTACAACTCCATGCGGCTGGGCCAGCCCGTACCGGCCGGCACACGGACCGACGAACCCGTGCAGCGCACGGTCACCGTGGTCCGGGAGTTCCTCGGCCACACCCGGATGAACCGCTGGGGCATCGTCGGGGTGGCGCACTGGTTCGTGGCGGTGGGCTTCTTCTCCCTGCTGCTGACGATCGTCAACGCCATCGGCCAGCTCTTCCAGGCCGACTGGATCCTGCCGGTCATCGGCGACTGGGCGCCGTACAACGTCTTCGTCGAGTTCATCGGCACCATGACGGTCCTCGGCATCCTCGCGCTGATCGTCATCCGGCAGCTCAGCCACCCGCGCAAGCCGGGCCGCAAGTCCCGCTTCGGCGGCTCCAACTTCGGCCAGGCCTACTTCGTCGAGGCCGTCATCCTCATCGTCGGCGTCTGCATCTTCATGCTGCACGCCCTCGAGGGCGCCCTGCACCACGTGGACGGCTACGAGGCGTCGTTCTTCATCTCGTACCCGGTCGTCTCCGCCCTCCAGGACCTGGACCTGTCGACCCTCCAGAACCTGGTCTACTTCTTCGCCGGCCTGAAGATCGCGACCTCCTTCATCTGGATGATCACGGTCGCCCTGAAGACCGACATGGGCGTGGCCTGGCACCGCTTCCTGGCCTTCCCGAACATCTGGTTCAAGCGCAACGCCGACGGCGACGTCTCCCTCGGCGCGCTGCTGCCGATGACGTCGGGCGGCAAGCCGATCGACTTCACCGACCCCGGCGAGGACGACGTCTTCGGCGTCTCCCAGGTCGAGCACTTCTCCTGGAAGGGCCTGCTGGACTTCTCCACCTGCACCGAGTGCGGCCGCTGCCAGTCGCAGTGCCCCGCCTGGAACACCGGCAAGCCGCTCTCCCCCAAGCTCCTGATCATGTCCCTGCGCGACCACGCGCACGCCAAGGCCCCCTACCTGCTGGCCGGCGGCGGCAAGACGATGGAGGGCGAGGAGAAGGCGTCCGAGGAGCAGCTGGCGGGCGTCCCCGCGGCGGCCCTCGCGGAGGCCGAGCGCCCGCTGATCGGCACCGCCGAGGAGAACGGCGTCATCGACCCGGACGTCCTGTGGTCCTGCACCACCTGCGGCGCCTGCGTCGAGCAGTGCCCCGTCGACATCGAGCACGTCGACCACATCGTCGACATGCGCCGCTACCAGGTCATGATCGAGTCGGCGTTCCCGTCCGAGGCGGGCACGATGCTCAAGAACCTGGAGAAGAAGGGCAACCCCTGGGGCCTGGCGAAGAAGCAGCGCCTGGAATGGCTCAAGGAGGTCGACTTCGAGGTCCCGGTCGTCGGCAAGGACATCGAGGACCTCACCGAGGTCGAGTACCTGTACTGGGTCGGCTGCGCCGGCGCCCTCGAGGACCGCGCCAAGAAGACGACCAAGGCCTTCGCCGAGCTGCTGCACATGGCGGGCGTCAAGTTCGCCATCATGGGCGGCGACGAGAAGTGCACCGGTGACTCCGCCCGCCGCCTCGGCAACGAGCCCCTGTTCCAGGAGCTCGGCATGGAGAACGTCATGTCCCTCAACGCCGCCTTCGGCGAGGAGATGGACGACGACGGCAAGGTCGTACCCGAGTCGGCGAAGCCCAAGTCGGCGAAGAAGATCGTCGCCACCTGCCCGCACTGCCTCAACACCCTCGGCAACGAGTACCCGCAGCTCGGCGGCGACTACGAGGTCATCCACCACACCCAGCTGCTCCAGCACCTGGTCGACGAGGGCAAGCTCACCCCGGTCACCCCGGTCGAGGGCATCATCACCTACCACGACCCGTGCTACCTGGGCCGCCACAACAAGATCTACACGCCCCCGCGCGAGATCATCGCCTCCGTCCCCGGCGTCCGCAACGAGGAGATGCACCGCCACAAGGAGCGCGGCTTCTGCTGCGGCGCCGGCGGCGCGCGGATGTGGATGGAGGAGCGGATCGGCAAGCGCATCAACAACGAGCGCGTGGACGAGGCCCTGTCGGTCAACCCCGACATCGTCTCGACGGCCTGCCCCTTCTGCCTCGTCATGCTCACCGACTCGGTCAACGGCAAGAAGAACGACGGCAAGGCCAAGGAGTCCATCCAGGTCGTCGACGTCGCCCAGCTCCTGCTGGAGTCGGTGAAGACCCCGGCCGACCCGGCCGGCGAGGAGGAGACGGAGAACGAGCCGACCCCGGAGCCGGTGAAGTAACCGCGCCCCCCGGTCCGCCACCTACACCCGGCACCCCCAGGTCCCGCCCGGACCCGGGGGTGCCGCCGTACGAGGGACGAGGGACCCCTCAGGGCCCTCGGGGACCTCCCGTAGGGGATGTCACAGGTCGGCCGCAAAGGACCCCCCGAACGGCCGGGCCCCGCACGTCACTCCGCGGGACCAGGTACGTTCGAAGGCGTGGCTGGATTCAGGATCGGACGCGGCCGGGACAACGGCGCTCCGCACGCGCGACCGCAAAACCCACCGTACGGACAGCAGGCGCCCCAGGGACCGTCGTACGGCGGTCCCGCGGCGCCTCAGCCGCCGTACCCGCAGCAGCCGTACGGAGGCGGCGCCCCCGGCCCCGGCTCCGGCGGCTCACCGTGGCCACAGCCGCACCACGGCGGTCACGGGGGCGGGCCCGGAGGCGGCCACGGCGAGCCGGAGTACTTCGGCGACGGCGGCTACGGCCAGGGCGGCCCGCACGGCGGCCACGCCCCGCACGACCCCTACGCGGCCAACAACCCGGGCCACACCCAGGCGTTCACGGTCGGGGACGACCCGTACAACCAGGGCGACACCTACCGCGCCGGCTCCGCCCCGCCGCCCGGCCCGGTCGGCCCGCGCCTGCACTGGAAGGCCCTGCTGAAGGGCGTCGTCCTCGCCCCCAACCAGACCTATCTCCAGATGCGGGACTACGCGATGTGGGCGCCGGCGCTCATCGTGACGTTCCTCTACGGGCTGCTGGCCGTCTTCGGCTTCGACACCGCCCGCGAGGAGGCGATCAACGCCACCCTCTCGAACGCGATCCCGATCGTGCTGACGACGGCCGTCGCGATGGTGCTGAGCGCCTTCGTACTGGGCGTGGTCACCCACACCCTGGCCCGCCAGCTCGGCGGCGACGGCGCGTGGCAGCCGACCGTCGGCCTCTCCATGCTGATCATGTCGCTCACCGACGCCCCGCGCCTGGTCGTCGCGATGTTCGCCGGCGGTGACGCGCCCTTCGTCCAGATCCTCGGCTGGGCCACCTGGATCGCGGGCGGCGCCCTGCTGACCCTCATGGTCAGCCGCTCCCACGACCTCCCCTGGCCGAAGGCGCTCGGCGCCTCCGCGATCCAGCTGATCGCCCTGCTGTCGATCGTGAAGCTGGGCACCTTCTGACGGAACGATGTGGTGCGTGTGAAGGGCCCCTCGAATTCGCCCGATGCCGGGGGCCCTTCACACGCACCATGCCGTCCCTCTCGACGCTCAGGCGTCGAGCACCTGCCCGGCCCGCCGCACGACGGGCTCCTGCACGGACCACGGGAAGTTGATCCACTGATCGGTCCGCTTCCACACGTACTCGCACTGGACGAGCGAGTGGGACTTCTCATAGATCACGGCGCTGCGGACCTCGGCGACCGTGTCGAGGCAGAAGTCCCGCACCAGCTTGAGCGTCTTGCCGGTGTCGGCGACGTCGTCGGTGATGAGGACCTTCTTCTCGGAGAAGTCGATGACGTTCGGCACGGGCGCGAGCATGACCGGCATCTCGAGCGTGGTGCCGACGCCGGTGTAGAACTCCACGTTCACGAGGTGGATGTTCTTGCAGTCCAGCGCGTACGCCAGCCCGCCCGCGACGAAGACGCCGCCCCTCGCGATGGACAGCACTATGTCCGGCTCGTACCCGTCGTCGGCGACGGCCTGCGCGAGCTCGCGCACGGCGACCCCGAACTGCTCGTAGGTCAGATTCTCCCGAACATCACTCATGCGCGCGTCCTGCTCATACCTGGGTCCGATGGAAGTTGAGGAAGGACCGGGAGGCGGTCGGCCCCCGCTGTCCCTGGTAGCGGGACCCGTACCGCTCGCTCCCGTAGGGGTGCTCGGCGGGCGAGGCGAGCCGGAACATGCACAGCTGTCCGATCTTCATCCCCGGCCACAGCTTGATGGGCAGCGTCGCGAGGTTGCTGAGTTCGAGCGTCACGTGTCCGGAGAAGCCCGGGTCGATGAACCCGGCCGTGGAGTGCGTGACGAGCCCGAGCCGCCCGAGCGAGCTCTTCCCCTCCAGCCGCGAGGCGAGGTCGTCGGGCAACGTGACGACCTCGTACGTACTGGCCAGCACGAACTCGCCGGGGTGCAGGATGAAGGGCTCGTCCCCCTCCGGCTCCACGAGCCGGGTCAGATCCACCTGCTCGACGGAGGGGTCGATGTGCGGGTACCGGTGATTCTCGAACACCCGGAAGTAGCGGTCGAGGCGCACGTCGATGCTCGACGGCTGCACCATGGAGTCGTCGAAGGGTTCGATGCGGACCCGCCCGGCGTCGATCTCGGCCCGGATGTCCTTGTCTGAGAGAAGCACGCACCGAGGATACGCAAGGCGCGCGGAGCAGCGACAACCGCCGCCACGCCGCGCGCCCAACCCGCTCTGCGTCTGTGCTACCGCTACTACTGCTGCTACTGCTCCCGCTGCTACCGCTTCTGCGAACCCACGGGCACGGCACTCCGCAGCCGCGCACAGCGCGGACATCGGACGAGCCGGCCGGGGCCGAGCCGCTCGGCCTGCTGCATCGGGAACGAGGCGGCGGTGAACACGTGCCCATCGGCACAGCGGAGGACGGTGCGATCCATCAAGTCCTTCAAGTCCCTTCCCCAAGAGCCGCGTCTGGCTTGCTACTACCCTGACGACAAAAGCCACAGTACGGGATCAAAGAGACGACTCTCCAGGCGGCACTCCGGCCCCCACGCACACCCTCTGCGGGGCCCCCACGGTACGCCCCGACTCCGCGCCCCCGCAGCCGCATCACGCCACCGGAACGACCACTGGCCCCACGGCGGGAACACCGGGGGCCAGCGATGGGGTAGAGTGACGGAGCGTCCAGGCACCGACCTCGGTCGGCGTCTTTCGCGGGTGTAGTTTAATGGTAGAACATCAGCTTCCCAAGCTGAGAGCGCGAGTTCGATTCTCGTCACCCGCTCCATGCGAAACCCCGGGTCATCGGCCCGGGGTTTTCGTACAGACCGGTGAGCAAGTACCGACCGCACCGGTAAGCCGTGGCGGCGCCTCCGGCTGAAGCTTCAGTGGACGTCGAACTCGTAGCCGTGCTCCGTGTCCGTGGGGCAGGTGAACACCCTGAGGTCTCCCCATCTGCCGACGTTGATGTTCGTGGCGTCGTCGCTGGCGACGGTCAAGAGGAGGTCCATCGGGCTGTCGCACGTGCGGCAGCCGATCTGCCCCGGCCCGGTGAGATGCCAGGTGGGCCAGCCGCCGAACTTGCAGCCCGCCACACGCGTGATGAGGTCGCCGTGGCCGTCGTCGGCCGTGGCCGCCACCAGTTGTTCGACGTCCTGCGCGACGTCGTCCGGCAGTGATTCCGGGTAGGGGAAGTCCGTCAGTGGCACAGGAGTCAGCAGACAGGGGCTGGGTGAGAAGCCGTAGTCCTCCTCTTCCTGGCGGACGGGGGCGGGCGCGGGGAACGGTGTCTGCGGCAGGTCGGCCGTCCGGCGCCAGCGGATCTCGACGACCGGGCTGACGTCCGCGTGCGGGGCCGGGGGGTCCCAGTGCTCGTTGGGGCACCAGAGGAGTTGGAACACATCGGCGTCCTCGGGCCACCAGTCGCCGGGGGCGTCCCGGCGGAAGACCTGCATCACCGGGACCATCGCGGTCGGCGGCAGGCCGGACGTCCCCGGGGCCTCCGGCACCGAGCAGTACGGCCACGGCTCGTCCGCCGGCCAGAGCAGCGGGCCGGCGACGGAACTGTCGCGGGGGCCTGGGGTTCCGGGCGTCGGGTGCAGGAGCACCGCCGGGCGGGCGTACCGGGCCAGGGCGGGGACGGCGGACAGGATGGCCTCGGTGGTGGGTCTGGTGGAGTACGGGAGCATGGGCGGAACGGTAGCGTCCGGCTCGGCGCACAGGAGAAGCGGAGGAACGGGGGGCCATGGGCACCGTGAGCATCGGCGACCGGCGCGGGACGCCGGACTGACCGCGCCGCGCCGCGTCGCGTCGCACGAGGCGGGGCGAGGCCGCGGTCGGGACCTGGCCGCCGGTGGACCGCGACGAGTACGCCCACTGGTCGGGGCCCGACGCCTTCGGCGAGTTCCTGACGGAACAGCGCCACCGGGCCGGCGGTCCACCTCGCCCGGAAGCATGCCGCGGCGCGCCGGGAGGCCCGGTCGTTGCCGACGCCGGGCGGGTGGCTGCCCCGGGACTTCGCAGTGGATCTCCGCGCGTGCGTCGTGCCGGGCCTCTCAGCAGGTGCCCTACGGCCTACCTCCTTGCGGTCCCGGTGTCAGACGTCGGCCTGCCGGCTGGGCGGGAGACCGCCAAGACGGAGCCGAGTGCTCGCGGGGTCGGGAACAGCCCGGCCGGGTGGCGCTGTTGCATCGATCGAGGCGCCGGCGTCGCGCGTGCGGGGGACACGGAGACCCCAGTGCCGTCCAGCCCTCCGGGATCCGGGCCGTGAATCGCGGTGCGCCCGTCGCTCCACTTGGACCAAGACGTATCTCTGCAGGAGGACTGCTCCATGACCGACCGGCCCTTGACGCTCATGGCGGTACACGCCCACCCCGACGACGAGGCCACCGGAACCGGGGGTGTCCTCGCCCGGTACGCGGCGGAGGGCATCCGCACGGTTCTCGTGACGTGCACCGACGGCGGTTGCGGTGACGGACCGGGGGGCGTCAAACCGGGCGAGCCCGGGCACGATCCGGCGGCGGTCGCCCTGATGCGGCGTCAGGAACTCGAAGCGAGCTGTGGCGTCCTGAAGATCAGCGATCTGGAGATGCTGGACTACGCCGACTCCGGGATGGCTGGCTGGCCGAGCAACGACGCGCCCGGGTCGTTCTGGCAGACCCCGGTGGAGGAAGGCGCGGCCCGGCTCGCGGAACTCATGCGGCACTACCGGCCCGACGTGGTCGTCACCTACGACGAGAACGGCTTCTACGGCCACCCCGATCACATCCAGGCCCACCGCATCACGATGGCGGCGCTGGAGATGACCGCGCTGACACCGAAGGTGTACTGGACCACGATGCCCCGCTCGGGGATGCAGCGGTTCGGCGAGATCATGCGCGAGTTCCATCCGGACATGCCGGAGCCGGACCCCGCCGAGGCCGCCGCGATGGCCGAGATCGGCCTGCCCGACGACGAGATCACCACGTGGGTGGACACCACCGCGTTCAGCGGCCAGAAGTTCGACGCGCTGGCCGCGCACGCCAGTCAGGGCGAGAACATCTTCTTCCTGAAGATGGGGAAGGAGAGGTTCGGCGAGTTGATGGGCATGGAGACCTTCCTACGGGTCAAGGACGCCACCGGCGCGGCCCTGCCCGAGAACGACCTCTTCGCCGGGGTGCGCTGATCCGCCCGTAGCACCGGCGACTCCCGACACCGGCTCCATGCGGAACCCCCAGGCGGAGGCCCGGGGGTTCTTCGCCGTCCGGGCCGGCGGGCCGGGTCCGCGACGGCCTCCTCGCCGTGGGGCACGTCGCCTCCCGGCACGTACCCACAGGCCCACACCGAGTCGCCGACGGCGGCCGCACGCCCCATCGTCGTACCGACTGGATGGTATGCAGGGCGCGCTCTTTCCTCTAGCCTTCTGTCGTCCACCGGCGCGTGGCGCTCCCCAAGCGGTCCGCAGCCCGTGCCGGCCCTCGAAGACCGGGAGCCCTCCATGGCCGTCGACCCCTCGGGAGCCGCGCTCGCGGCACTGCGCTCGCACGCCCCGGACGAGCCCGTCGTCATGCTGAACCTGTTGCGTTTCGCACCCGACGGCCGTGACTCGTACCGGGAGTACTCCCGCCGAGCCGCGCCCTTCCTGCGACAGTACGGCGGCGAGCTGCTCTACGCCGGTGACGGCGGCACGCCGCTGGTCGCCGAGGACGGGCAGGCGTGGGACGCCGTGCTGCTCGTCCGCTATCCAAGCCGGGACGCGTTCAGCCGCATGGTGGCCGACCCCGAGTACCAGAGGATCACGGCGCTGCGGAGCCAGGCCCTGACCGAGGCCGTACTCCAGCCGACCGTGCCCTGGACGGGAGGCGGCAGAGACTGATCGCGTCCTTCGCTCCCCGGGTGACGTCCGGGTGACGTCCGGGTGGGCGTCTGCGCTGGGTAAGTGCCGCCTGTTGATCACGACGGTGGCAGTGACGGGCACAGCGCCTGACGGTTGTGCCCGTCGCGCCCCCGGCGGAACTCACCGCCGGACGACGTCCTTGACGAAGGAAGCGAACGATCACGTGCACATAAGACAGTTCGTACGCGGCGCGGCGCTCACCGCTGCCCTGAGCCTCTCCCTCCTCGGCCTCGGAACGAACCCGGCCGCCGCGGACACCAGTGCCCCACTGCCGATCGGCTCGTACCGGGACATCGCCGTCGACGCCGCTCACCAGCGGGTCTTCCTCAGCGACCCGTTCGGTGACAGCGTCGTGGTGACGGACTACGCGGGCCGGGTCGTGAAGCAGATCAGCGGTGCCGACGGAGCCTGGGGATTCGCGCTGTCCGGCGACTCCAGCACGCTGTACGTGGCGCTCCGCGACGCCGGCGCCATCGCCGCGATCGACACCGCCACCCTTCAGGAGACCGCCCGCTACGACACCGGCACCGGTGCGGGCGCCGACGCCGGTCCGACCTCCCTCGCGCTGGCCGGAGGCCGGATCTGGTTCGGCTACAGCCTCGACACCTGGAGCAGCGCCCTCGGCTCCCTGGACCTGAGCGGTGCGCAGCCGGTCGTCACCCGGGACCAGGGCCTCGACACGTTCCGCAACCCGCCCCACCTGACCACCACCCCGCAGGCACCGGACACCCTCGTGGCGGCCGAGTCGGACGGCAACACGGCCGCCGTCGCGGTGTACGACGTGAGCGCCGGCCGGGCCGACGCCCGGGCGAGGCGCGTCGATCCGGGACCGGACGGGTGCTCGAGCCTGCAGGACCTCGCCCTGACCCCGGACGCCCAGAAGGTCGTCATCGCCTGCGCCGGAGCCCACCACCACCAGGTGCTGCGCACGGCCGACCTGGCGGACGACTCCGTCCTCGCCACCAGTTGGTCCCCCAACTCGGTGGCCGTCGACCCCGCCGGCACGGTGGCCGCGGGCCTCTACCAGCCGAGCGGGGCCGACGTGCAGCTGTTCGCGCCGGACGCCCCGGCGTCCTACGCGGCCTGGGACTTCCCGGCGCCCTCCGACTACGCCGACACCACCCTGGTACCCGGCGGCCTGGCCTGGGCCCCGGACGGCAGCCGGATCTTCGCGGTCACCGAGACCAGCGGCACCTCGTCCCTCACGCTGCACGTCCTGGACCACCCGCGGGTCCCCACCACCGTCACGGTGCAGGCACCGGCCTCGTCGCCGCGCAACCAGGACCTCACCCTGACCGGGAAGCTCGAGGCTCCCGTGGGCTTCGGCGCCGGCAACACCGTCGACATCTGGCGGATCGACGACCCCATGGCGGGTGAGGGCACGCTCATCGGCTCCGCGAACGTCGCCGCGGACGGCACGTTCAGCTACACCGACCGGCCGATGGCCAAGGGGCAGGTCCAGTACACCGTCCAGTACTACGGCGACACGCGGCACGCCTACGCCTACGGCTCGGTCGTGGTCGACGTCGTCTCGGACTGAGTCACGGGCTGAGTCACGGGCTGAGTCACGGGCTGAGTCACCGGGCTGAGTCACGGGCTGAGTCACCGGGCTGAGTCACGGGCTGACTGCCCCGCGAGCGGTCCGAGAAGGCGCCCGGCCGGGGACTCGGTTTCCCGGCCGGGCGTCGCCCGCAGGCCGGCGGCGGCCGCACGGCCGCCTTCGCGTCCTGCGAGGAGACGATGCGCCCTCTTCCAGGCAGGAGGTTCCGGGCACGCCCGCCGCCGGCGCTCCGGAGTTCACCGGCACGGACCCGGTCCGGCTCCTCGGCTACACGGAATGGCCAGCGGGGGCACGGTGGAGCGCGCCGGGGCCGAGCATCTGGGTCGAGGCCAGGGCCCGGTAGAGGTCGTCGGTGCGGGCCAGGTCCTCGTGAGTGCCCGATGCCCGGACCCTGCCCTGTTCGAGGACCAGGATCCGGCGCGCCCCGACGACGGTGGACAGCCGGTGGGCCACCACCAGCACCGTGGTCGTACGGGATATGTCGGCGACGGCGTCACGGAGTTCGAGTTCGCTGAGGGCGTCGAGCTGGCTGGTCGCCTCGTCGAGCAGGAGCAGGCGGGGGCGGCGCAGCAGCGCGCGGGCGATGGCGACGCGCTGGCGCTGTCCGCCGGACAGGGTGGTGCCCCGGTGCCCGACGGGGGTGTCGAGGCCGTTCGGCAGCCGGTCCACCAAGGTGGTCAGGCGGGCGAGGCGGACGGCGTCCCCGATCTCCTCCTCGGTGGCGTCGGACGCGGCGAGGAGCAGGTTGTCCCGGAGCGTGCCGGCGAGCACCGGGGCGTCCTGTTCCACCAGCCCGATGGTGCGCCGCAGTTCGGGCAGCGGCCAGTCGCGGACGTCCCGGCCGTCGACCTCGATGCTGCCCGCGTCCGCCTCGTAGAACCGTTCCAGCAGGGCGAACAGGGTGCTCTTGCCGACGCCCGAGGGGCCGACCACGGCCGTCAGGCCGTTGGGCGGCACGTCGAAGGAGAGGCCGTCCAGGACGGCGGGGCCCGTCTCGTCGTACCGGAAGGCGACGTCGCGGAAACGTACGGCGGCTCCGCCGCCTCGCGTGCCGTCGTCGGTTCCGGCCCGGCCACGGGTCGACGGGGCACGGGTGGGTTCCTGGGGCATGTCCTCCAGTTCGCCCGTGCGGCGTACGGCGGCCATGCCGATCTGCAGGCCGGTGATGCCGGAGACCAGCTGGTGGATCGGCGCCGCCAGGTAGAAGAGGTAGAGCAGGAAGGCGATCAGTGAGGAGACCGGCAGGGTGCCGTCGGCGACGCGGCTGCCGCCCACGCCGAGCACCGACAGGAACGACAGCTGGATCGCGAGGCCCCCGGCGACACCGGCGACGGCGCCCCAGCGGGCCGCGAGCACTCCGCGTCGCCAGGCCCGTTCGGCGGCGGCGTTCAGCGCCGCCGCCTCGTGGTCCTCGGCGCCGGCGGCCTTGACCGTGCGGAAGGCGCCCAGGACCCGTTCGAGGCCGGCACCGAGTTCACCGAGGGCCTCCTGGGTCTGACGGCCGGCCCGGCCGATCCTCGGCATCACCAGCAGGGAGCAGCAGCCGATCAGTACGACCACGCCGAGGACCACCAGGAAGAGCACCGGGTCGAGCCGTGCCATCAGGACGAGCATGCCGACCAGGGAGACGGCGCCGACCCCGACCTCCACCAGATGGCTGGTGGCGGCCGAGCGCAGCAGGGTGGTGTCGGCGGTGACCCGGGAGACGAGGTCACCCGGCTGCTGCCGGTCCAGGCTGTCCACACGCAGCCGCAGCAGCCGGTCGACGAGGCCGCGGCGCGCGGTGAGTACGACGCCCTCCGCCGCGCGTTCCATGAGGAAGCGGCCGAAGGCTCCGACGATCGCCCCGCCGAGCACCAGCAGGGCCAGCAGCAGGACCGGCCTCAGCATGCTGTCACCGACCGCGAGGGCGTCCACGACCGACTTGGCCACCAGGGGCTGGGCCAGTTCGGTCAGGGCGCCCGCGGTGATGAGCGCCGCCCCGGCGGCCAGCGTGCCCCGGTGCGGGCGGGCGTGGCCGAGGAGCCGTCTAAAGGACGAGTCGTGGGCGGCGGTCGTCACGGCGGGTGGGGTCCTTGTCGTCGGGTGGTGACGGATGGGGTCGGCAGGTGGCGGTGGACGTGTGTCAGCCCAGGCGGAGGGCGTTGAGGACGTCCGGGTAGGTGCGGAACAGGCGGGCGCCCGTGCGGCGCAGGACGACCGAGGTCACCAGCAGGCCGTAGGCGAGCCCCGCGGGCAGCAGCAGCCAGGCGTGGCCCGTGCCGTGCAGCAGGACCGCGCCCGCCACCAGGGGCGTGGTGGCCAGGGGGCCGGCGATCGAGGCGGCGAAGTTCATCAGGTGGTAGGTCCCGCCCTGTCCGGGTACACCGGTGAGGATCGAGTCGTGCTCGAAGGCGTAGGGCCAGCGGACGCTGATGACCGCGCCCATCGAGAAGGTCACGCCGAGCAGCGCACAGATCAAGCCCAGCACTTCGGGGATCTGCCCGGTCGTCCCGGTGGTCAGTGCGATCACCACGGTGATCGCGGCGAGCCAGGGCACCGCAACCACGATCTGGGCCAGGAAGCGGCCGGTGACCTCGGCGCGGGCATGGGCGACGCTGCGGGTGGTGGCGACGTTCGTCCAGACGGCGGAGCCGTCCATGGTGAACAGCATCGACGGCGAGCTCAGCGCGAACACCCAGGCGCCGCCCAGGGCGGCGTACGGGGTCTTGACGGCCACCGCCACCAGGACGAGCGGGAAGATCGAGGAGTACGCCAGCGAGGTGGCCATCAGCATGCGGTGGCGGGGTGCCCGCGCGAACGACCGCAGCTGGTGGTGGGTGATGAGGAGGGTCCGGCTGCGGGAGCCCAGCCGGGCCCAGGGGCCCGCGTCGGCGGAGCGGGCGCGGGCCGGCCGGGCGGTGGACCGGTCGCTGGTGGTCATGAGCCGCACCAGGGAGTGGTGCCACCACACCGCCAGGAGCAGGATCAGCAAGGCGGTCGCGCCGAGTTCGGCGAGGGCGACGCCCCACCTGCCCTCGGTGGCGGCGTGCGGTGCGTCGGCGACCCAGCCGGGCGGTGTCCGGCGGAGCACGTCGGACACCGCCGGCGGGACGCTCGGCTCGGGCGCCCCCGCCGAGGAGAGCAGCAGGTACGCGGTGAAGGAGACGACCGCGACGAGCAGTCCGCCCATGGCCGCGGCGTCCTTGCCCCGTCGGCTGGTCAGGGCGCGCGCGTAGGCGGCGGTGACGGCCCGGGACGTGACCACGCAGAGCAGCAGGGCGAGCAGGGCGGCCGGGACGGCGACCGCGACGGCGGCGCCCGTGCCGGTCACGGCGGCCGTGGCGCCGGCGAGCACCACCAGGGTGGCCAGCGGGCCGGGGCCGACCAGGGCGGCGGCGGTGGAACCGACGACGAGCGGCCGGGGGCGGAGCGGGAGCACGGCGAGCCGGGTGGGGTCCGCGCTCTCGTCCCCGGTGCCGGAGCCCGCGGTGAGCGGCAGCACGACCCAGCCGACCAGCAGGCCGGCTGCGGCCAGGACGGC
Organism: Streptomyces sp. M92; assembly: GCF_028473745.1. Taxonomy (NCBI): domain Bacteria; kingdom Bacillati; phylum Actinomycetota; class Actinomycetes; order Kitasatosporales; family Streptomycetaceae; genus Streptomyces; species Streptomyces sp. M92. Next base: position 1,980,347 of record NZ_CP101137.1, on the reverse strand, counting down.
GAGGTCGGCGGCGGGTTCGCCGTGCCGCTGGGCGAGCCGGGCGGCGGTGAGGCCGGCGGCGGCCAGGGCCGCCAGGGCCCCGACGACGAAGCCGGCGGCCCGGGCGCGGCTGCGGCGCAGGCTGCCCCTGAGCAGGGCCAGTTTCAGGCGGACGAAGAGCCCAACCACCGCAGTGCCCCCTTTCCCTTGGTCCCGCCCGGGGGCAGGGGCGAGCCGACGAGGTCCATGAAGGCGTCGCCCAGGCTGCGCCCGCCGCGGACCTCGTCGAGGGTGCCCGCGGTGACGATCCGGCCCTCCGCCATGACCGCCACGTGGCTGCACAGGGCCTGGACCAGTTCCATCACGTGGCTGGAGAAGACGACCGTGGAGCCGGACTCGGTGTAGGCGCGCAGCACTTCGCGGATGGTCTGCGCGGACACGGGGTCGACGCTCTCGAAGGGCTCGTCGAGGAACAGCACCGGCGGGTTGTGCAGCAGGGCGGCCGCGAGGCCGATCTTCTTGCGCATGCCGGTGGAGTAGTCGACCACCAGCTTGCCGGCCGCCTCGGTCAGGCCCAGCACGTCGAGGAGCTGGTCGGCCCGCTCGTCCGTCTCGGCGCCGCTGAGGCCGCGCAACCGGCCGGTGTAGGCGAGCAGTTCGCGTCCGCCGAGGCGCTCGAAGAGCCGCAGGCCCTCGGGAAGGATGCCGATGCGTTCCTTGGCCTCGTAGGGGTCGCGCCAGACGTCGTGCCCGGCGACGGTAACGGTGCCGGCGTCCGGGCGCAGCAGACCGGTGATCATGGAGAGGCTGGTGGTCTTGCCTGCTCCGTTGGGGCCCACGAGGCCGTAGAAGCTGCCGCCGGGCACGGTCAGTTCGACTCCGTCGACGGCGGTCTTGCCGTCGAACACCTTCCGTAGGCCGTGTACCTCGACGGCGGCTGACGTCGTCACGGTGCCTCTCCTTCGTGCGGGTGGGGGGTGCGGGCGGTCACGGGCTGGGGGCCGCCGGGGACCGCCGGGGACCGCAGGTTCCTGAACGGGGCCGAGGGGTCGATGCCGGCCGTGCGGCAGACCTCGGCCAGCACGGCGGCCAGCGCCGTGCGGGCCCCCGGCGCGACCGGGTCGAGGCCCGCGTGCGCGGCCCGTACGGCGGCCTCGGCGAGGGCGTTCGCGCGGTGCTGGCCGAAGCTCATGGCGGCCGTGCCGGGCCGGGTGTCGTCGGGTTCCCAGGCGATGGCGGTGCCGGGCCCGAGGCGGTGGGTGAACGCGGAGGTACCGGGAGCGACGCCGGGCAGATCGCACACGGCGTCGGCCACGGCGTGGCAGGCGCCCCAGGAGCGGCGGCCGAGGTAGACGACGAGGGCGTCCCGGCGCGGGTAGGACGACGGGGCGGACAGCACCTTGGCGTGGTAGGAGGCTCCGTCGTCCTCCAGGCGCCGCAGTACGGCCGCCCACACGCCCGCCGCCCGGTGCGGGTCGGTCAGGTGGACGTACACCCGCAGCAGTTCCTCGTCGTTCTCCGGTTCGCGGCTGCCGCACACGTAGAGAAAGCCCGGGGAGAGCGCGGGGCGCGCGGCCGCCAGGGCGACGGTGGGGCCGGGATCGCGGAGGGTTTCGGACGGGACCATGACGCGGACGCCGTTCAGGCCGACCAGGACGCCTGGGCCGAGGCCGAGTTCCGCCGGGTCCCGGCGCGGTGCGAGGGCGGTCGCGGGCCGGTCGACCGTCCGGTGCGGGACCGCGGCCCGCAGCTCGCGCTCCAGGGCCGCCTCGCGCAGGCTCAGCGGGGTCCGCTCGCCGTGCGGGCGGCCGCTGTGCACGACGTCGTAGAGCAGCGCGGCGAGCACCGGCCGGAGTTCGCCGGGCCGTACCGGCCGCGTGGTGTGTCCGCCCGCGGAGGCGGTCCGCAGGTCGGCGGAGACGCGGATGCCGAGGAGCGCGTCGAGCAGTCGCGGCGCGGGACGCGGCCGGGAGGGGCCCGGGGCGGCGTACGGCTCGGTGCGCGGCTCGGCGGGGACGTGGGTAGGTGCGGTCACGGGGTCTCTCCGAGGCCGAGGGCGGTGGTGAAACGCGCCGGTGCGATCAGCGCGGTGCGTCCGATGCCGGCGGCGGCGCGCTCGATGGCGCGCAGTCGGTTGGCGCGGGCCGCGCCCGCCAGCAGGCGGTCGAGGAGGTGCCAGCCGGCGAAGCCGGCGGCTCGGTGTGCCAGGCCGGGGTCGGTGCGGTCGGTGCGGGGGCGCGCCCGGCGGTATCCGGACCAGAACGCCTCGATGACGGGACGTACGCGCAGCAGGTTCTCGCGTCCCCGGGCCAGGACGGCCTCGCGGCTCAGGCCCGCGTCCGCGAAGACCTCCGCGCCGGAGAGCGGGTCCGTCTCCGCCCGGCCCGTGCCGTCGCGGTCCGTCACGATGTCCAGGACGGACCTGTGCAGCCATTCTCCGACGAACCCGCCGATGTCGCGGGCGGCGTCGGCGGCACGGAACTCCTCCCAGTCGGCGACCAGCACCCGGGGGCGGTCGCCGGCCGTCACCAGGAACTGGTCCATCCGCAGGTCGCAGTGGGCCGGCACGCTGGGCGCCGCGCGCTCGGCCGCCAGCAGGGCGGTGACGGCGGCGACCAGTTCGTCGTCGCTCTGCAGCAGTTGCCAGGTCTGGAGTTCGGCGCTGCTGGCCTCCTCGTACATCGCCAGGGGCAGCGCCTCCAGGAGGGCGGGCGAGGGCAGCGGCGGGGTGGACGCGTCGAGTGCGCGGACGCCGTCCCCGCAGGGGGGCACGGTGGCGTGCAGCAGCCCCAGTGACTCGCCGGCCCGGCGGGCCAGGCCGGGGCCGAAGGACTCGTCCAGCATCAGCTCCGTACCGCTGCGGGCGTCTTCGAGGTACTCGAAGGCCAGCAGGCCGTGCTCCTCGTCGCTGCCGAGCAGCCGGGGGCCGCGCAGGACACCCGCGGGGCCGGCGGCCGTGACGGCCTCGAAGGCGAGGGCACGGTCCATGCGCCGTCGTACGTCATCGGCGGGGCCGGTGAGCCGCTTGACGAACACGGCGGTCCCGGACGCGGTGGTGCCCGCCCAGGTGTCGTTGCGCCCGGGCAGCGCGGTGAGGCCGGCCGGGTCGAAGGCGCCCAGCCCCAGACGGTCCAGCAGGGCCCCCACCTCCGGAGCGTCCACCAGAGGGACGGGAAGGAAGCGCAGCAACGTGGTCACGGTGTCACCTCGGGTTCGCCGGTCCGGCCGGTGAGCACACCGACGAGACCGGAGTCGGGCAGGATCGCGTGGCGGGCACGGGCCACCTCGGCGGTCGTCAGGTTCCGTACGGCGTCGGTGAAGGCGTCGGTGCGGCCGGTGTCGAGCCCCAGGAGCTCCCACGCGGCGACCTGGTCGGCGAGGTGCGCCTGCGTCTCGAACACCGCGTGCAGCTGGCCGTCGGTGAAGTGCCGGGCGGCCTCGACCTCCCGGTCCGTGGGCGGTACGTCGGCCAGCCGCGTGATCTCGCCGTGGACGGCGTGCGCCGCGCGGGCGGCGCCGGTCGCGGGCGGCCACGCGGTGACGTGGAGCCGCGGTGCCCCGTACGCGGTGTCCCGTCCGGCGAAGACCGGGAAGCCGAGCGGCGCCTCGGGCGTGGTGAGCCGGGTCAGCCGGGCGGACGGATGACCGCTGCCGAGCACGACGGCGGCCAGGTAGCGGGCCGCGAGGTCGGCGGGGTCGGGGCGCGGGGTGGGATACGGCCGCTCCCGGACCGTCCAGACCAGCCGGGGCGGGCCCGGGGCGCGGAGGTGGACGAGCCCGGACCGGGCGGGGCCGGCCGGCGCGGGACCGTCCTCGGCGGGCGGATCCGCGACGGGTGACGCGTCGAGGACGGTCTTCAGTGTCCCCTCCGCCGCCGTCGCGGACGCGATGTCCCCCACCAGCACGACGAGCCCGTCCGTCCAGGGTGCCGGGCGGCCCGCCTCCGCCGTGAGGACGTCGGCGGGCAGCGCGGGTTCCAGGGGCGGGACCGGGCGGCCGGTCAGAAGGTGCGGGAGTACGTGGTCCAGCAGGCCCTCGTGCGAGCGGTGGGCGGCGCGCAGCGCCCTCGCGGCGGCGGGGGCCGCGGCCGTCAGTTCGTCCACGCCCGGGGGGACGCCGACGAGTTCGCCGAGGAGCGTGGGCCAGTGCGGGGCCGCGTCCGCGGTGAACCAGCCGTCCAGGTGGACCCGGCCGCCCAGGACGCGGACGGTGTGCCCGCCGCCGGCCAGCAGCGGCTGCGCGTCCCAGCGCGCGCCGAGGACGCGGGCGTGGGCGTGCAGCCGGGCCGCGCCGAGGCCGGGCGGTGGCGTCAGACGCACGCGCACCTCGCACAGGGGCACACGGTCGTCCCGCACGGCCACGACGCGCCAACGGTCCGTTCCCGGCCGACCGAGCGCGTGGTGCCGGCGCAGCCCCAGCGGCTGCCGCGCCCCGACCGCGGGCACGACACGACGGACGTCCGTGACGGCCCCGGGCTCGACGTGACGCGCCGCCGTCACGACGCCGGGTACGGCAGGGCGGGCGGCCGACCCGGCACCGGCCACGGTGGACTCGGCGACCGGCACCACCCCGGGTACGGCGGGGCGGGCGGCCGGCACGCCCCCGGGCGCAGCGGGCTCGGCGACCGACACCCGACCGGACACCGCAGGCTCCGCCACCGACACCCGCCCGGACACCGCAGGCTCCGCCACCGACACCCGACCGGACACCGCAGGCTCCGCCACCGACACCCGACCGGACACCGCAGGCTCCGCGACCGGCGTCGCGCCGGACACCGCAGGGCGGGCGGATGGGGTGCCGGGCCGTGGGGCTGGGTGGGGGCGCGTGGAGGTGGGTTCGGCCACGAGCGTGGCGCGTCGCGTGGTGAGCAGGCCGCGCGCGGCTGCCGCGACCCGGGCCGCGCCGACCTCCCCGATCCGTGCGGGCAGTTCGTCGTGGAGTTCCGCCCGGCCGAAGAGCAGTTCCAGTCTGCCCAGGCCACGGGCGCGGGCCGTCGGACCATGCCCGGTGCGGTGCAGCCCGGCGGCCAGCCGTCGCGCGGTCCCGGCCACCCGGGCCGCGGGCAGCCCGTCGGCAGCCGCCTCGAGGGCACGGTCGAGATGGCGGAGCGTCTCCCGCGGGTCGGCGCCGTCGGGGTGGCGCAGGGTGACGGTGAAGGTGTCGGGTGTCAGGGCGTCGAGCGGGCCGAAGAAACCGCACTCGGCGGAGGCGATGCGGCCGGCGGCCCCGGAACGTCGCTGTCCGCGCAGCAGTCCGGCGAGCACCATGTGGGCGAGGTAGCCGTCGAGTCCGGCTGACGGGTCGGTGAGGCGGTACCCGGCGGCCACGGCTCCGGCGCCGGGAGGCAGCCCGGGGAACCGCCGTACGCTCACGCGGTCCTCGGTGAGATCCGGTTCCGCGAGGTCGGGCGGGGTGGGCGCCGGGCGGTGCGCGATGTCCGCGAAGTGCCGGGTGACCAGCCGTCGGACACGCGCGACGTCACTTGCGCCGGAGACCGTCAGGACGGCGTTGCCGGGGCCGTAGTGCAGCCTGAAGAACTCCTCGCAGTCGGCGACCGTCACCTGGGCCAGCGCGCCGGTGTCGCCGTAACCGTCGTGGGCGTTGGGGTGGGTGTCGAAGAGCAGCGCGGGCAGCAGGGGCCAGGGGAAGCCGCCGAGGGGCGCCTCATACAGGGCCTGCCTGATCTCCCCCTCGACACCGCTCAGTTGCTCGGCGAGACCGCCGGCGGTGAAGCGCGGGGCGCGCATCCGGTCCGCCTCGGCGAACAGCGCCCGCTCCAGCGCCGGGCCGGGGACGGTGTGGAAGTAGTCGGTGTAGTCCTGGTGGGTGGTGCCGCTCGCGTCACCGCCGGCCGCCAGCACCTCGGCGAGGTAGCCGCGCGCCGGGAAGTGCTCGCTGCCGTCGAACATGAGGTGCTCGAAGAGGTGGGCGAACCCGGAACGGCCGGGCGGCTCGGACCGGAACCCGACGCCGTAGTGCACGGCGACCCCGGCGAGCGGCCCCGCGTCGGTCGGATCCACCACGACCCGCAGGCCGTTGGGCAGCGTGAACCTGTGGATCACCGCGTCGCACCGCCCCGGACGAGGCGGGCCGCCAGCAGGACGTACACGGCGGCGGCGCGCCCCTCGTCGCTGTAGGCGAGCGTGTCGTGGGCGTGCAGGGCGATGCGCAGGGCCGCCCAGCGACGCGCCCTCTCGCCCAGGCCTCGCCCGTACCCCTCGACCAGAGCGCCGAGAAGGCGCTGCCACTCGGCGGCGTCGCCGCCGTGCGCCCAGCGCAGTTCGGCGAGTTCGCCGGTGATCCAGCCGAGGTCGTACGGCCAGGGGGCGAGGCAGAGATCCTCGCCGGTGAGCAGTACGGCGGTGCCGGTGCGCGGGTCCGGCACCAGGGAGCCGAGGCCCGGCGCGCCGTGGCTGAGCACGGGCCGGGCCGGCCGGCCATCGGCGGAATCGGCGTCGGCGGTCAGGGCCTGCGCGCACCAGCGGCGCAGCGTGTCCAGGACGCCGTCGTGAGCGGCGAAGGCCTCCGCGGCGCGGCTGTCCCCGGCCAGCCAGGTCCACAGCCGCCGCAGCCCGCGGGCGGGGCCCGGGGCCGGGGCGGGTGTGGGTGTGGGTGTGGGTGTGGGTGTGGGTATCGGGGCCCGGTGCAGGGCGGCGAGCAGGGCCCCGGTGCCGCGCAGGGCGCGTTCGAGTGCGGCAGCGCCACCGGGTACCTCGGCGGGCCCGCCGACGAGCAGGTAATGGATGACGGACCGGTCGTGACCGGCCCGGTAGCGGCGGCCTGCTCCGGTCGGCCCCTCGGTCTCCTCGCCCACGGCGAACCGGACCCCGTGGTGCTCACCGATTCCCTCGCACACCCGCCGCAGCGTGCCGGGGACCGGCGCGAAGGGGGCGGGGGCCACCGGGCCGGGGGCACGCAGCCACTCGTACTCCTGGCCGCCCGGAACGCGACGCACCTCGGTGATCAGCAGTCCGGTGCCGAACGAGGTCACGGGGGCGGACGGGTCGACCGGCGGGCCAAAGGCGCCGGTACCGGGGCGGCCGGTACCCGGACGACCGGCGGCGGGGTGGCCGGGGGCGGGGTGGTTCATCGCCCGCTCCCGTGGTCCCGTGCGGCCAGCGCCGTACGGCGTCGTTCCAGCCGGGTCAGCAGGTCGGGCAGCAGCCCGGGGGCCCAGCTGTCCATGCGGCCGGTCGTCTGGCTGAGCCCGGGCACCGGCGGCAGGACGACCACGTTGGGCCGGGCCCGCAACGCCTCGATGTGCATGCGGTAGGCGTGGCTGTCGGCCCCGCCGGGCGGCAGCGCGGCGGCCAGGCCGACGGGAGCGCCGGTGCACTGCGCGGCGAGCAGTCCGGGGCTGTCGGCGTGGCCCTGGGCGAAGCGGGCGGTGAAGGCGAGGGTGGCCGGGTAGACGACCAAGGCCTCGGCCCACTCGGCCAGTTCGACGTGGCGCACGGACACCGTCGGGTCGTCGGGCCAGCTGTCCCGCAGGGCCACGCGTCCGGCGGCGGCGGTGGCGGCCTGGAGGGTGACGAACCGCTCGGCGCTGCGGGTGAGGACGACCTGCGTCTCCAGGCCGGGGTGGGTGGCGCGCAGCCAGCCCAGCCAGCTCGGCAGGTCGACGGCCGAGGCCGACCCGGTGCCGATCAGCAGCAGGCGGCGCACGTCCAGCAGGGGCGCCCCCGGTGCCGGCGCCTCCGGGGCCGCTTCACGGGCGGTGTCTTCGCGCATGGCCGGCTCCGTCACCAGGCGTTGCCGCGGAACAGCAGGTCCAGGTCGGTCAGGACCGCCCGGGGCCCCCACCGCAGGGCGACACCGGCGCAGTTGAGGACGACCTCGTCGACGCCTGCCTCGTGGTAGGCGGCCACGCCCGCGCCGATCTCGTCGGCGTCCCCGGCGAGCATGCCGCCGGTGCGCAGCAGGCCCCGGGCGATGCCGTCGTGGTCGGCGTCGCGCACCCGCACGCCCGCGCGCTGGAGCATGTCCCGGTAGTGCGGTCCCTGGAAGTGACCGGAACTCCCCTGGGCGAGGGCGGCCACCAGGTCGCGGCCGTCGGCCGCCGCGGCGGTGGGCACGAAGGCGACGACGCGGGGCACGGGACGGCCCGCGGCCTCGGCGCCGTCGCGCAGAGCGGGTATCAGCACGTCCCGCACGTATCCGGGCGGTGTCAGCCAGGTGATGGCCACGTCGGCGGTCTCACCGGCGAGCCGGGCCATGCCCGGCCGCAGCACGCCGAGGCCGATCTCCACGTCCGGCGCGGGCAACCGCGGCAGGGTTCCGGCGTACGAGAAGTAGGTGCCCCGCTGGTCGACTTCACCGCCCCGGAGCAGGGCGCGGACCAGGGTGAGGTACTCGCGGGAGGCGGTGAGCGGACTGGCGTAGGGCTCGCCCAGGGCCGCGGCCTGGAAGGAGCGGGCGCCGGGGCCGAACCCCGCGACGACCGGGTGCCCGGAGGAGGCGGCGACGGTACGGGCCTCCAGCGCGGCGAGCAGCGGATGGCGGAGCGGCATCAGTGAGACGCCGATGCCGAAGGGCACACGCATGCCCATGCCGCTGAGCTGGCTGAAGATCTGGTGCTGCTCGACGGATGAGCCCTGCCCCTGCCAGAGGGCGCGCGCGCCGCGCCACTGGACGAACGCCCCGAAGGGCGCCGCCTGTTCCGCCCGGACGGGGACGAACGGCAGAAGGACGGAAACGTGACGGCTCATCGCTGAGGCTCCGGTGGTTCGTGGGTGAGACCGGTGCGGGGCGGCCCGAAGGTCACTCGGACGGCTGCCTGGCGCACAATGGGAGAAGGGTCCGGCACGAGAGGTCCCCGGATCTCCGAGGGCCCGCGCAGACGGTCCTGGACGCACTGGCCGCGTCCAGGACCGTCATGGTGCGACCGCTGGGTCAGCAGCCCTTCTTCGCGGTGAGCGTGACGCTCGCGACGGAGAACTTCGTGTAGACGATGGTGGCGGTCGGGGTGGCGGCCGGGGCCTGAACGGAAGCCTCCATGTTCAGCTCCGCCGCCTCGGTGTAGGCCTCGAAACCACCGACGAGCTCCATGATTTCGATGTCGTTCTGCATTCCGCACTCTCCTAGAGTGTTCACATGGAAGTCGCCGCCGAGAAAACGGCAGCGATCGGCGATCGGCGAACCGGGAGCTCGTGGCCCCTTCATTCGCCGTGTCGCCGAGGACATCTCATTGTGGAACTCGGGCGAGTGTTCCGGCCATTGCCCTTTGGGGAGGTGACCCAAAGGGCAGTCGGGCCGGCGCTATTCCGGGCAGATCAGCTCGTGGTGCAGATGCACCAGAAGCGCGGCCTCCAGCCGGGACGCCACTTGGAGCTTTTCGACGATGCTGGAAACGTGTGCCTTCACCGTGCGTTCGGCGATGCCGAGCCGGCGGGCGATCGTGCCGTTGGGCAACGCGGCGGCCACCAGCAGCAGCACCTCGCGCTCTCTGCCGGTCAGTCTCGACACACCCGAGGTGTCGAAACTGAGGGTGGGCGGCCCCTCGCACCCGCACATCGCGGTCTCACTGCCTGCGTCGGTGACGAGCTGGTCAGGCCCGGCCGGCGCGGCTGCGGTCTCAGTCAGCAGGATCCCCACTACTGAACAACCTCCCCGTTTGCATACTTTGCGGTGACCCTAAGTCAGTTCTTCACCAGACGTCCACCTGCGATAACGGCCCAATACGGGAACGGCCGAGTGAACCCTGCCACGCGTGCCGCCCGGAACTCCGCCCGGGATCCGCCGGGCGCCGCTCACGCGGGGGCGTCGGCCCGTTCGTACACGGAGACGTGACGCGGACTCCGGGCCGTGTAGGGGTTGCGCTCCCAGTCCTCCCAACGGTCCACCAGGCGCAGTCCCGCCAGCTCGGCGAGGAGGTCGATCTCGAACGGGAAGGCGTAGCGCAGGACATGGTGCTTCGTCTCCGGCCTGCCGCCGTCGACGATCGTGTGCGTGCCGTACATCAACTGGTGCGCGCGGTCGACGGCGAGGGTGTCGAGCATGACCGCGCCGTCGGCGAGGTGGCGCATCGAGAAGTCCTGCTTCTCCATGGCGTGGTAGGGAGCGGGATCGAATGCTTCAAGGATGAACTTTCCGTTCGCAACGAGCTGTTCGCGCGCCAGCCGCAGGCAGCCGAGCTGCTGCTCCTTGGTCACCGCGACGAAGAAGGTGTTCAGAACGACCGTCACGACGTCGAAGGTCAGACCTGTTCCCGTCTCGGTGAAGTCACCGGTCTCCGTGACCACCTCGTTCCTCGCGTCGCGCTTGCGCAGGACCGCCAGCATGGCTTCCGAGGCGTCGATTCCGTGGACCTGGAAGCCGCGTGCCGCCAGTGGCAGAGCGATCCGTCCGTTGCCCACGCCGAGTTCGAGGACCCGGCCGCCCGCCGGGGCCAGGGCGGCGATGAAATCGACCGCGAGGGAGGTGTCGAATTCTATCGGGTACATCTGGTCGTAGACGCCGGCGAGTTTCTCGTCGTAATGCACGTTGTTGGCAGCCATCGAGGACCTCCGGGTGATTGAAGTGCGCTCCCGGTGAAATCGCGAGCGTCGCCCGGGAATCCGGCCACGGGAACAGGGCTCAGCGACGGGAGCCGGTCGATCTTAACCAGAATTCGTCGTCACCCGGTCGCCGGTGAATTGGTCCTCCGACCGGGACACCGCCCCCCGGTCAGCAGTCGTCCTCCGCCGCGGCGGCGAGGCGTGCGCCGAGTGCCGCGACCGCGGACCGCAGTTCCTCCCCGCCCCGGACGCGGAAGGCGAACGGCATCCTCGCCAGCCATTCCTGGGCGTACATGGCCGGGTTGCGGGTGCTGCCGGTCAGCACGCACCCTTCCCCCAGGGGTTCGAGCCGGCCCATGGGCGGGCGGACCCAGGGGGCCACTTCGTCCGGCGGGGCGTCGAACACCACGCGGGTGGGGAACGCCCAGCCGAGGCCCAGGTTCCGCTCCAGCACCGCCACCGGGTCCAGGTCCTCCGGCGGCTCGAAGGCGTGCCCGGTCGGCCGGACCGTACGGACCCGGTCGGCCCGGTAGGTGCGGATCGCGTTCGCGCGGTGGGAGTGGCACAGCACGTACCAGTGCCCGTGCCGGACGACGAGGGCCCAGGGGTCCAGCTCCGCCTCCCACTCGTCGCCGGACTCGCTGCGGTAGGTGACCGACACCCGGCGCCGGGTCGCGACGGCGTCGACGATCTCGCCGGCCACGGCCGGGTCGGGACGGGTGGCATACGGGTCCGGCGCGGCGGACGCGTACTCGCGCAGCTTCGCCGCCTGCCGGCCGACGGTCTCCGGCAGCGCCTTGACGACCTTGCCCAGGGCGGTGCCGACCAGGTCGTCGGCGTCGTCCGCGGCCGGCTGGGCGCCGAGTACGGCCATCACGAGGCCGAGGGCCTCGGACTGCGTGAAGTGCACGGGGGGCAGCCGCGTTCCGCGGCCGAGGCGGTAGCCGCCGTGCGGTCCCCGGGCCGACTCCACGGGGATGCCGGCCTCCCGCAGGATCTCGACGTACCGGCGCGCGGCGCGCTCCGTGACGTCCAGCCGCTCGGCGAGTTCCGCCGCCGTCGTGACGGGGCGGGCCCGGAGGATGTCCAGGGTGCGCAACGCCCGTGCGGTGGGGCTGAGTTCGTTGGTCACGGGAGCCAGGTTAATACCGGCAGTGGATCGTCCGGATCTCTTCCTACGGTGGCTCCTGGACGCCGTGGACGACGAAGGAAGACGGAGTACTGATCATGGACATTCTGCTCATCGGCGGCCTCTGGCTGGACGGCTCCGCCTGGGACCGCGTCGTGCCCGCGCTGGAGGCGCTCGGCCACCGGCCGGTGCCGCTCACCCTGCCGGGCCAGGGGGTGGGTGACGCGTCCGCCACGCTGGACGACCAGCTGGCGACGGTGCTCGACGCGGTGGACTCGGCGCCGGGCAGGCCCTTGGTGGTGGGGCACTCGGCCGCCTGCACGCTGGCCTGGCTGGCCGCCGACCGGCGGCCCGGGAAGGTGGCCGGGGTCGCCCTGATCGGCGGTGTCCCTGCCGTGGACGGTCAGCCCTACGCCGACTTCTTCGAGGTGCGCGACGGCGTCGTGCCCTTCCCCGGCTGGGCCCCCTTCCAGGGGGCGGACGCCGCGGACCTGGACGACACGGCCCGGCAGCGGCTGGCGGCGGCCGCGATTCCGGTGCCCGCCGGGGTGACCAGAGGGGTGGTGCGGCTGACGGACGAGCGCAGGTTCGGTGTCCCCGTCGTGCTCGTGTGCCCGGAGTTCACAGCTGCCCAGGCGAAGGCGTGGATCGACGCCGGTGACGTCCCGGAACTGGCCCGCGCCGAGCACGTCGGCTTCGCCGACATCGACTCGGGCCACTGGCCGATGGTCTCCCGGCCGGTCGGGCTGGCCCGGGTACTGGCGTCGGCGGCCGACGCCGCCTGACGTCACTACGTCGTTACGTCACTACCTCTCCACGTCGCTGCTACGTCGCTCGGTCGCCGGACGTCCGTCCCCGGCGGGGCACCTGCGTGGACTGTGCGGCCTCCGCTTCCGCCCTGGCGTCGTCGACCGCGGCGGCGGCCTGCTTCCCGGCCTCGTCGGCGGCCGTGGCGGCGTCGAGGGAGACCGACCGGCCCGCCGGGCCGAGCTCGGGGGTTCCCGTTCCGGCCGCCGCGCCGGTGGCGTCGGCCGAGTCCGTGGCGTCGGCGGTGGCCTCCTCCTCCGCCGGCACCGGCTTCGCGGGGCCGCCCGACGCCGACTGGTCGCCGAAGGCGTGGGTGACGGTGCGGACCGCCTCGGTCAGCTCGCCCGGGATCACCCAGAACGTGTTGTTGTCGCTGCTCGCCAGGTGCGGGAGCGTCTCCAGGTACTTGTAGGCCAGCACCTTCGGGTCGGCGTTGTTGCGGTGGACGGCCTGGAAGACCAGCTCCACCGCCTTGGCCTCGCCGTCCGCCCGCAGGATCATGGCCTGCTGCGTGCCCTGTGCCTCCAGGATGTCCTTCTGCCGTGTGCCCTCGGCGGTGAGGATCTTGGCCTGCCGCTCGCCTTCGGCGTGCAGGATCGCCGCGCGCTTGTCGCGTTCGGCCCGCATCTGCTTCTCCATCGCCTCCTTGATGGTGTGCGGCGGGTCGATGGCCTTGATCTCGACGCGGTTGACGCGGATGCCCCACTTGCCGGTGGCGTCGTCGAGGACGGCGCGCAGCCGGGAGTTGATCTCCTCGCGGGAGGTCAGGGTCTCCTCCAGATCCATGCTGCCGATGACGTTGCGCAGCGTCGTCACGGTGAGCTGGTCGATCGCCTGGAGGTAGTCGGCGACCTCGTAGGCCGCCGCGCGCGGGTCGGTGATCTGGTAGTAGAGCACCGTGTCGATGTTCACCACGAGGTTGTCCTCGGTGATCACCGGCCGGGGGTCGGACGAATAGACCTGCTCGCGCACGTCGAGCTTGGTGTTGATGCGGTCCGCCACCGGCACGACCAGGTTCAGTCCGGGCTGCAGCGTCCGCCGGTAGCGGCCGAAGCGCTCGACGTTGTAGCGGCGTGCCTGCGGGACGATCCGCACGGTGGAGGCCACGAGGAAGACGACGACGAGGGCCGCCAAGAGGATGGGGATGACAACTGGGTCCACAGTGCCTCCATTGCTTGCGGTGGGTTCGGCGTTCAGCCGTTCGTTCAGCCGTTCACGGTCATGGCCTCACGGCAGGAGTTCGCGGGGGTAGACCACTGCCGTGGCGCCTTCGATCTCCATCACGTCCACCAGCGCGCCCACCGGGATCACCAGGCTCTCGTCGAGGGCTCGGGCGGACCATTCCTCGCCGGAGAGCTTGATCAGGCCGTGGGTCGCGGTGACCTCCCGTACGACCTCGGCCCGCTTGCCTATCAGCGCGTCGCTGCCCTCGCGGGTGAGGGGTTGCCGCGCCATCTGCCGCAGCGCGACGGGACGCACCAGGACGAGGCCCGCCACCGCCGCCACGGCGAGCGCCACCAGTTGCCCGAGCAGACCGACGCCCACACCGGCGACCACGGCGGCGACCAGCGCGGCACCGGCCAGCAGACCGAGGACCAGCGTCAGGGTGAAGAACTCCGCGGCACCCAGCGCCGCGGCGGCGAGCAGCCATACGAACCACGGCATCGAATCGCCCTCCTTATGGGGCCTTCCCCACCAAAGTACCTTCCGGAACGCCGGGCAGACAGGGTCTTCGCTCCGCCGGCGTACCCCGGGTGGTCCGGCGCGGGCCGTCGGGTCAGAGTGGCAGCGGCCGGGTGCGAGCACGGCCCGCGCTCGCCGCCTGCCAGAAGGACGCCGATGACCCACCCCGGCACCCTGATCCTGATCATGGCGGCCGCCGTCCTGGCTCCCCTGCTCGTGCACCTCGCGGGGCGCCGGGTCCGCGTTCCCCTGGTCATCTTCGAGATCGCCCTCGGTATCGTCATCGGTCCGCAGGTGCTGGGCTGGGCGCGTCCCGGCGAGGTCGTCGACACGCTCGCCGACCTCGGGCTGTCGATGCTGATCTTCCTGGCCGGCTACGAGATCGAGTTCGCCGCGGTCCGGGGCGACACCCTGCGCCGGGCGCTGTGGGCGTGGCCGGTCTCGCTCCTGCTCGGCATCGGTGCGGGCTTCCTGTTCAGCGGCGGCGAGGTGTTCGAGGCGTTCGTCGTCGGGACCGCCCTGACCAGTACGGCGCTGGGGACCGTACTGCCGATGCTGCGGGACCGCGGGGAGCTGCGGGGCCGCTTCGGGACGGTGGTTTCGGCGTTCGGCGCGGTCGGTGAGTTCGGCCCCGTCGTGGCGATGGCGCTGCTGCTCAGCGGGCGCCGGCCGGCCGAGTCGGCGGCCCTGCTCGTCGCGTTCGGGGTGGTCACCGCCGGCGCCGTGTTCTGGGCGCTGCGTCCGCGGCCCCGGTGGTTCGGTGAGCTGACCGAGCGGACCCTGCACAGCAGCGGGCAGTTCGCGGTCCGGTTCGTCATGCTGCTGCTGGCCTGCATGCTGGGTCTCGCCGAGGTGTTCGGCCTGGACGTGCTGCTGGGCGCCTTCGCCGCCGGGGTGCTGACCCGGCTCGTGCTGCGGCGGGCCGTGCCGGAGGCCGGCGACGAGGTCCTCGGCAAGGTGGAGGCGATGGGGTTCGGGTTCCTGGTGCCGCTGTTCTACGTGGTCACCGGTATCGAGTTCGACCTCGACGCCCTGCTGCACGACCCGGTCGCCCTGCTGCTGGTGCCGGCCTTCCTGGTGCTGTTCGTCCTGGTGCGCGGCGGGCCCGTGTACCTCCTCGCCCCGAAGGACCTGCACGGCGCCGACCGGACGGCGCTGGCCCTGTTCGCCTCGACGTGCCTGCCCCTCGTCGTGGCGATCACGACCATCGGTGTGGACCAGGAGCTGCTGGGCAGCGACCGGGCGGCGGCCCTGGTCGGCGCCGCGATGATCTCCGTGCTGGTCCTCCCGCTGCTGGCGGCGCGGGCGCGGGCCCGGACGGCGCGCGGCGGGGCGGGACCGGGCGAGCGCCGCCCGTCCCGGCCCGCGTGGGGGACGGCGGACGACTCGGAGGCGTGGTGAGCGGGGCGGGGGCCCGGCCCCCGCCCGTCGTGCCGTCCCGCGTCGGCCGAGTCGCCGTGGCCGGCCGGTGCGCGACGGCGGGGACCGGGCCTCGTGAAGGGACCTCGCGGTGACGGGCGGTCCTGTCGGCAACGCCGCGGTGCCGTGTGCGCTGTTCGCCGTTTCGTCCCGGGGGCGGTCCGGCTTCGGCACGGCGAACAGAAGGCCACGCGCTGCGCCCCGGCCCGACGGGCCGTGCGGGGCCCGTCCGCCGAGGACGTCGTCGGGCACGGCGTCGAGTCGTCCACCCCGGTTTCGAAGGCGGCAAGCTCAGAGCGCCGACCGACGAGGTCCTGGCGACCGGTGATCCGGTGCGCGGCCGGCTGGTCCGGGGCCGGACGTCAGGGGCCTGTCCGACCGGAGGGCGTCGCGAACGGCTGACCGTCAGCCGACCGTGTGCAGCACCCGGAAGCGGCCGGGCACCGCCGGGCGCCGGTCGACGACCTGGACCGGGGGCCGGACCCACTGCCACACCCCGCTGCCGGGCGTGCGAGTGAACCTGATCCGCCCGCGCGTGCCATCGACAACCGTCCACCGCCACGGCACGACGCCACGCACCCGACCCGGGCCCCCACGGGCGCGTACGACCCAGAGGCCTCGCGAACGGCTGACCGTCAGCCGACCGTGTGCAGCACCCGGAAGCGGCCGGGCACCGCAGAGTCCCGGTCGACGACCTGGACGGGGGGCCCGGCCCACTGCCACACACCGCTGCCGGGCGTGCGGGTGAACCTGAGCCGGCCGCGGGTGCCGTCGACCGCGGTGTGCGGCCAGGAGGCGGTGAGGCGCGCCCGGTCGGGGCCGTGGGCGCGCAGCATGGCGGCGAGGACCGTGACGGTGTCGTAGCCCTCGAAGGCGACGAAGGAGGGCGCCTCGGCCAGCCGCTCCCGCAGGGCCGCCCCGACGCGCGCCCCGAGCGGCCCGAGCCGCTCGGGCAGGTACCGCAGGAAGGGGACGCCGGCGCCGTCGTCGCCCAGCAGCTCCGCCCACTCGGTGAACTCCGGCTGTCCGGCCGGGGCGCCGATCAGGAGCCCGGCGAGGCGCCGGTCGCGGCGGACCGACCTGACGAGCGGCACGGCCGGGTCCGGGAAGCCGGTGAGCAGGAGCAGGGCGGTGGCGCCGTCGGCGGCGAGTTCGTCGCACACGGCGGCGGGCGGGAGCGCGCGGGCGTCGAGTGCGGTCACGGTGGCGCCGTGCGGGGCGAGGTGCTCGCGGAGGATGCGGGTCCCCGACTCCCAGTACACGCTCGGTTCGGCCGCCACGGCGATACGGGTGTGGCCCGCGCCGAGCAGGAAGTCCGCGTAGATCCGCCAGCCGTACGACTGCGGCGGGGGGAGCCGCGCGACCGATTCGGCCGGCCGGTCGGTGAGCGCGTCGAGCACGGCCGACGAACAGAGGAACGGCAGGCCTGCGGCCTCGGCCCCGGCGGCGGCGGCGCGGGCGACGACGCTGTGGTACTCCCCGGCGAGGGCGGCCACGCCGAGACCGGCCAGCTCGTCCACGGCCGCGGTCGCCCGCCGCGGATCGGCGGCGGTGTCCCGGACCACCAGCTCCAGTGGCCGCCCGCCGATCCCCCCGGTGCCGTTGGCCTCGGCGACGGCCAGTTCGAGTCCGGCCAGCAGGTGCCGGCCCGCCTCGGTCCAGCCGGGCCGGGTCAGCGGTACGAGGACGCCGATCCGGACGGTGGAACCGGGGGAGCGCCGCGGCCCGGGGCGGGGTGCTGGTGATGCTGGAGTGTTCATGGGCCGCAGTCTCCCCGTGCCGCCGTCCCGGCACCGCCACCACCCATACTTCTACATATTTGTAGAAGCTAAGCTGTCCGGACAGCAGTGGAAGGAGCGCGGAAGTATGGGTGTCATCGCCTGGCTGGTGCTGGGACTGCTCGCCGGAGCGATCGCCAAGGCGATCCTGCCCGGACGGGATCCCGGTGGTTGCGTCGGCACGACGGTCATCGGCATCGCCGGTGCCTTCCTCGGCGGCTGGCTGTCGGCCGAGTTCCTCGACCGGCCGGTGCGGCGGGAGTTCTTCGACGCCGCGACGTGGGGATCGGCCGTGGTCGGCGCCCTCGTGCTGCTGATCGGCTACCGCCTGCTGTTCGGCAACTCCCGGCGCTGACCGGGCCGTCCGCCGAGCCCTCTGCCACGTCGCGTCACAGACATCGAGAAGGAGTACGCAATGGGAGTGTCCCTGGCCAAGGGCGGCAACGTCTCGCTGAGCAAGGAGGCCCCCGGCCTGACCGCCGTACTGGTCGGCCTGGGCTGGGACGTGCGCACCACGACCGGCACCGACTACGACCTGGACGCCTCGGCGCTGCTCCTCGACGCCTCCGGCAAGGTCCCGACGGACGGTCACTTCGTCTTCTACAACAACCTCACCAGCCCGGACGGTTCGGTCGAGCACACCGGCGACAACCTCACCGGCGAGGGCGAGGGTGACGACGAGGCCGTCAAGGTGGACCTCGCCGCCGTCCCCGCCGGGGTCGACCGGATCGTCTTCCCGGTCTCCATCCACGACGCGCACAACCGCGGCCAGAGCTTCGGACAGGTCCGCAACGCCTTCATCCGCGTCGTCAACCAGGCCGACGGCCGGGAGATCGCCCGCTACGACCTCTCCGAGGACGCCTCGACCGAGACCGCGATGGTCTTCGGCGAGCTCTACCGGCACGGCGCGGAGTGGAAGTTCCGGGCGGTCGGGCAGGGCTACGCCTCGGGACTGGCCGGCATCGCCGCCGACTTCGGCGTCAACGTCTGACACGACATCCAAGGAAGAACGCCACATGATCACGCTGACGAAGGAAGACGGCCCCGCGGACCTGGACGGGGTGACCCACCTGTCCATCGGCGTCTCCTGGGACCCGACCGCCGGCAGCAGCGGCGGGGTGCTCGGCAAGCTCCGCCGCAAGACCGGCACCGACCTCGACCTGATCGCCGTCGCCATGCAGGGCGGCGACCCGGTACGCCTGGCCGGCCTCGACTCCCTCGACCCCATGGGCAACGGCTCGCTCCTGCACAGCGGCGACAACCAGACCGGGCACGGGGACGGCGACGACGAGACGGTGACCGTCGAGTTCGCCCGGCTCCCCGCCCCCATCACGTCCGTCGTGTTCGTCGCCGCCGCGTACAAGAAGGGCAGCGCCTTCCAGAAGGCCCGCAACATCAGCTTCAAGGTCTACGACGCGACCGGCGGCAGCACCCAGCAGGTCGCCGACATCTGGCCCAGCCTGCTCAGCCAGGACAACGCCTGCGCCGTGGCCAAGGCCGTGCGGGTGGACGGCGCCTGGAAGCTGGAGGTCGTCAACGAGACGGGGAAGGTCAAGCAGGGCGACGAGCACGCGCTGATGCGGTTCGCCGTCAGCAAGTAGCCGGTGCGTCCGGCGCTGCGGGGCAGGCGCTCTTCCCGGCGGCCGGGTCCGCCGGGGACCATACGGCATGCGAACGGACGACTGGCGGCTCACCGAGGACGTCGACGCCTTCATGGCCCGCGCCGGGGACTTCCTGCGCTCGCGCCCCGGCCTGCACATCGCGGCGCTGACGGCGATCGCGAGGCTGCGGGCGCGCGGGGCGGCCGCGTACGGGCCCGGGGCACCCCTCTTCGGTCGGCTGGTGGAAGGCGGTGAGGTCCGCGCCGTCTTCCACCGCCTCCCGTCCCTCGGGCTGGCCCCGACCCCCCTGGCCCCGGGCCAGGCCGACGCCCTCGCCGCGCACCTGGCGGACCTCGGCCACCGGCTCCCCTACGTCAGCGCCGAGGACCGCACCGCCACCGCCTTCGCCGAGGCGTGGCAGCGCCGCACGGGGGCGACGCCCACGCCGCGCGTACGGCTCCGCCTGCACCGCCTCGGCACGCTCACCCCGCCGGACCCGCTCCCGGCGGGCCGGGGCCGGGCCGTGGGCGAGGAGGACCAAGAGCACCTCATCCGCTGGTGCGCCGAGTTCGCGGCGGACGTGCGGGAGGCCGTCACGGTCGACGCCGGCTCCTGGGCCGGCACCCGGTTCGCCGACAAGCGCTACACCTACTGGGAGCGTCCGGACGGCACGCCCGTCTCCATGGCCGGCGCCAACCCGATGGTCGCCGGGGTGATCCAGGTGGACCCCGTCTACACCCCGGCCCGCCTGCGCGGCCACGGCTACGCGGGTGCCGTGACCGCCGAGGTGAGCCGGGCCGCGCGGGCCGCCGGCGCCCGGGAGGTCGTGCTGTACACGAACGCGGCCAACCCGACCAGCAACGCCCTGTACCAGCGCCTCGGTTACCGCCCGGTCGCCGAGTGGTCCGTGTACGACTTCGCGTGCGGCGCCGGCTGAGCGAGCGGGCTCAGGGCCGGTTCGAGCCGTGGTGCCTCCGGTGGTGCCTCCGCCTGCCGGGGCACGGCCGCCGCCTTCGGCTCCCACTTCCTGGCGGTCCGCACGTAGCCGTGGACCACCGAGGCCATGGCGAGCAGGAGGAGCGGTCCGAACACCCACGGGTGGTGGGCCATCTCCAGGGACAGGTAGCGGGACGACGCCAGGACCGCAGCGAAGACGACCGTGCCGTGAGCGACCAGCCGGACCCCCGACCGGTCCCAGCCCCGGTCGTACGAGCGCAGTGCCGCCTCGATGGTGACCGCGAACACCACGCCGGCGACGAGGTCGATACCGTAGTGGTAGCCGAAGCCGAGGGTCGCGGTGAGCGTGGCGACCAGCCAAAACGTTCCTGCGTAGCGCAGGAGGCGCGGGCTCCGGCGGGTGTGGATGAAGATCGTGACCGCCCAGGCCGTGTGCAGGCTGGGCATGCAGTTGCGGGGTGTGACCCCGTCGTACGTCACCGGGTGGGGCGGGGCGAGCGGGGGCAGGGCGTTGGGCCAGATGTCGGCGACGGCCCATTCCTCGCCGCCGGTGCCGAAGGCGCCCGTGCCGTAGAGGAAGACGGGCCCGACCACGGGGAAGACCATGTAGACGGCCGGTCCCAGCAGGCCGATCAGCAGGAAGGTGCGCACCAGGTGGTGCCGGGGGAAGCGGCGCTCGGCGGCCACGTTGCGCAGCTGGTAGAGCGCGGCCACGGCCGCGGCCACCGCGAGCTGGGCGTAGACCCAGTCCAGGATGTGCGGCCCGACCGGTTCGGTGGCCTCGACCAGGCGGCCCATCACCCACGACGGGTTGCCGAGCGCGCGGTCGGCGGTCGCCACGTACTCGTCGAGGACGTCCGGGCGGGTCTTGGAGGTGATCAGCAGCCAGGCGTCGCCCGTCTTGCGTCCGGCCACCAGCAGCAGGCCCAGGCCGACGCCCTTCAGCAGCAGGGCCCGGTCCGGGCCGGTGCGGCGCGTGACGGCGACGGCCGCGCAGCCGAGGATCGCCCACAGCGCGCCGTTGCCGAACGAGTGCCCCTCGGTCACCGTCGCCCCGGCCGCCCACCGCACCAGCGCGAAGACGAGGTCGACACCGACCGCGGCGCCGGCCGCGAGGAACCGCTGCCGCCAGGTGAGCACCACCATCGTCAACGCCAGGCCGGCGTACAGCAGCGGCCCCGACGCGGGGGCGAACACGGCCTCTCTCGCCTGGTTGGTGAGCGGGCCCCGCTCGCCGTAGCGACGCGCGGCGATCTCCAGCACGACGAGGAACGCGAGGGCCGCCACACCCGCCACGGCCCAGAGTCTCGCCCGTGGTTGGCGGCATATTCGTGAAAACACCCGCGGTGGCATGTGTCTCAATCTTTATTCTGTTTGCTATGAAACAGCCCGAAATGGCCTCCATAGCAAGGAATCCGGCGAAGACGACGGGCGGTGAGCCGGGGCCGGTCGTCTTCCTGTCGAAGGGCAATGTACGGGCCCGTCGACAGGAGAAGACGGGGGGATGACGGAACGGGTTCCGGCGCGGGTTCCGGACGGAGTTCCGGTGCGGATTCCGGTGCGGGTCAGGCCCTGGAGGGCTCGGCCGCCTCCCAGACGAACCCGTCGGGGTCGCTGAACGGGCGGGAGGCGCCATGGAGCACGAGCCGGTGCGACCCGGTGCCGTCGGGAGCGACACCGGCGACCTTGGCGAGGCCGCCGCGCTTGTACAGGGACAGCTTGACGGCGCCGGAGCCGGTGTCGAACTCGACGTACTTGCCGCCGAAGCTCTTGGCGACGGTGAGGCCCTGCTCGGCGTAGAACCGCTTGCTGGCCTTCACGTCCTCGACGCCCAGCAGAAGCACCAGCTCGTCGAAGTCCCTGGTGACCGGGCCGGTGTCCTTCTTCTTGGACGTCGCGAGCTGCCACACCGTCCCGTCGGGCGCCCGCACCACGCCGCCGTAGCCCCACAGCGACTTGGCGGCGGGCTTGAGGACGGTGGCGCCGGCGTCGACCGCGGCGGTGAGGAGCGCGTCGACATTGCCCGGCTGGGAGACCACCAGGGAGAGGGTGAAACCGCGGAAGCCGGTCGTGGGGGCCTCGGAGGCGCGCAGGCCCAGCCGCGACGAGTCCAGTCCGAAGGCGGCGGAGTAGAAACGGGCGGCGGCCTCGGGGTCGGCCACCTCCAGGGTGATGGAGTCGATGGCGTTCATGTCGTCGACGGTATGGGCGGCCGGGCCGCCGGCGCTTCTCGAAAACTGACGGGTCCGCCGGCCCCGCCGGAGGGCGTCCCCCGGCACGAGGGCCACGTCGACCGGCCGGACCTTGCCCCGAAGGCGTGAAGGACGTCACCGTCCAGGTCCAAGGGCAGCGTGCCGTCCCCGCAGGCCGGCCCCGGGGCGGGTACGAATATTCCCCGGCAGGCCCGGTCGGAGCGGGTTTTTTCCGGCCCTCCGGCGAACGTGGCGTGCTACTGTCGTAGGAAGTTGCAGTTGTGGTTGCCTGAAGGTTTTTTCCGACGGGGTGATCATCACGGCGACCGGAGTTCGCACAGGGTGAACTCCGAGCACCGTCCCGAAGGAGAAAAACATGGCTTCCGGTACCGTTAAGTGGTTCAACTCGGAAAAGGGCTTCGGCTTCATCGAGCAGGACGGCGGCGGCCCCGACGTCTTCGCCCACTACTCGAACATCGCCGCCCAGGGCTTCCGTGAGCTGCTCGAGGGCCAGAAGGTGACCTTCGACATCGCGCAGGGCCAGAAGGGGCCGACCGCCGAGAACATCGTCGTCGCCTGACGCGCTCGCATCACTTCGCAGCCAGGGCCCGCACCGTGGGGTGCGGGCCCTCGCTCGCGTTCCGTCTCACTTCTCTTCGCTTCGCTTCGTTTCACTCCGCTTCGCTTCACGGCATTCCGACTCGTTGCGTTTCGATTCTCTTTTTTTCGTTTCCCGGTCCGCGTCCGCGCGATGCAATGCGCCGACAGCGGCCGAGCCGGCTCGTTCTTGCGATTCGCCGCGCGGTTCCCCCGCTGCGGGACTCCCTTGATACGTGCCGTATCAAGGAAGGTTCCCCATGAACCGCGTACGCACCAATGACCGCCGACGCTCCGGTGGCGGCCCCCGCCGCTCGCAGGCCCCCGGCCGCAGGCCCGCCGCCCCGCAGGGGGAGTTCGCGCTGCCCAAGACGGTCACGCCCGCGCTGCCCGCCGTCGACACCTTCGCCGAACTCGACATGCCGGCCCGGATGCTGGCCGCGCTCGGCGACGAGGGGGTGACCGCGCCTTTCCCGATCCAGGCGGCGACCCTGCCGAACTCCCTGGCCGGGCGTGACGTGCTGGGCCGCGGCCGCACGGGTTCGGGCAAGACGCTCGCCTTCGGTCTGGCCATGCTGGCCCGCACGGCGGGCCGGCGCGCCGAGTCCAAGCGCCCGCTCGCGCTCGTCCTCGTCCCCACCCGGGAGCTCGCCCAGCAGGTCACCGACGCGCTGGCGCCGTACGCCCGTGCGGTGGGCCTGCGCTCGGCGACTGTCGTCGGCGGCATGTCGATCGGCCGGCAGGCCGGCGCCCTGCGAGCCGGCGCGGAGGTCGTCGTCGCGACGCCCGGACGGCTCAAGGACCTCATCGACCGGGGCGACTGCCGGCTGGACGACGTCACGATCACCGTCCTCGACGAGGCCGACCAGATGACCGACATGGGCTTCATGCCGCAGGTCACCGCCCTGCTCGACCAGGTGCGGCCGGACGGGCAGCGGATGCTGTTCTCGGCCACCCTGGACCGCAACGTCGACCGGCTGGTCCGCCGCTACCTGACCGACCCGGTGGTCCACTCCGTCGACCCGTCGGCCGGTGCCGTGACCACGATGGAGCACCACGTGCTGCACGTGCACGAGGAGGACAAGCAGCGCGCGACCGTCGAGATCGCGGCCCGCGACGGCCGGGTGATCATGTTCCTGGACACCAAGCACCGGGTGGACCGGCTGGTGAAGCAGCTGCTGAAGAGCGGCGTCCGCGCGGCGGGGCTGCACGGCGGCAAGTCCCAGCCGCAGCGCACCCGGACGCTCGCCCAGTTCAAGGACGGGCACGTGACCGCGCTGGTGGCGACCAACGTCGCGGCCCGCGGCATCCACGTCGACAACCTCGACCTGGTCGTCAACGTCGATCCGCCCAGCGACCACAAGGACTACCTGCACCGCGGCGGCCGTACGGCCCGGGCCGGCGAGTCCGGCAGCGTCGTCACCCTGGTGACGCCGGACCAGCGGCGCGAGATGACCCGGCTCATGTCCCTGGCCGGTATCACCCCCCTGGTCACGCCGGTACGTTCGGGCGAGGCGGAGCTGTCCCGCATCACCGGCGCGCAGGCACCGTCCGGAGTCCCGGTCGTGATCACCGCGCCCGTCGTGGAGCGCCCGCGTCGCGCGGCGGCCGGCGGGGGCTCCTCCTCCCGCCGGCGCCGAGGCGGCGGCGGGCAGGGCCGCACCGGCCAGGAGCGCTCCGGCCAGTCGGGCGCCGGGCAGCCGGGCACGGGGCAGAGCCGTACCCGCCAGGAGAACACCGGTCAGGGCCGCACCCGTCAGGAAGGCCCCGGCCGGCGGCGTGGCGCCCCGGGCGCCCAGGGCCGGCCCGCCGGTGACGCCCCGCGTCGCGGTCCGCGGCGCCGGTCCTCCGGTGGCGCGTCGGCATAGGACCCGTCCGAGACAACGACCGGCAAATTCCATCCGCCCCGTCCCCCTACGTGGAGGCATCATGCGCTGTGTCATCGCCCGGTACCCGTTCGACCTCACCAAGGACGGGGTGGTGGAGTCGATGAAGGGCGTGACGCCGGAACCCGTCACGGGTGAGTCGGTGACCGTCGGCCGCCGCCGGTACCCCGTCAAGCAGGTCGGCGAGGTCATCACCCGGCAGGACCGCCGCGACTTCTCCGCCGGCGAGGTCACCCGGGCCATGACCCGCCTGGGCTTCACCTGCCACGCCGCGCCCGGCGCCACGCCCGCGCCGGCGCCCACCGCCACACCGGTCGAGACGGCGTCGGCGCTGCTCGGCGGCACCACGCCACTGGACGGGTGAGGACGAGCGGGCACGACGCGCCGGGCGTCCCTGCACGCGCGGCGCCGCCCTCCGGCGGTGGGCGTACGGCCGGCTGACGGTCGGTGTCCCGCCGCGGGCGCTTGCGGACGGTCCTGTGTCCGGCCGGTGCGGGCCGCCGATGCCCCCTGGCGGTCGGTGTCCGGCCGGTGCGGGGCCGCCGATGGCCGGTGTCCGGTCATTGCCGGTCGGTGTCCCGCCACAGGCGCTTCCGGACGGCCCTGTGTCCGGCCGGTGCGGGCCGCCGATGCCCCCTGGCGGTCGGTCTCCGGCCGGTGCGGGGCCGCCGATGGCCGGTGTCCGGTCATTGCCGGTCGGTGTCCCGCCACAGGCGCTTCCGGACGGCCCTGTGTCCGGCCGGTGCGGCCCGCCGATGCCCCCTGACGGTCGGTCTCCGGCCGGTGCGGGGCCGCCGATGGCCGGTGTCCGGTCAGGGCCACCGCCCGGTCGGGCGCCCGGGTGTCGCTCGGTGCCGGTCACTCACCGTTCGAGGGACCGGCGCGGTCGGCCGGCCGACGGCTCAGTGTCCTGACGCGGCACTCGGCCCGCCGTTCTCCGACGGGACCGCCGCCGTGCTCGGACCGGCCGACGGCTCCGCACCGGGTGGGTCCGATGGCGCCGGGGCCCCGGTGGGCGGCGCGCTCGGTACGGCCGTCGGGGGCGTCCGGGTCGCGGGCGGTGAGGACGCCTCGGGGCTGGGGGTCGCCGACCAAGGGGGCGAGGGCTCCCGGGACGGTGCGGGAGCGGGAGCCAGCGGAGCCGTCGGGCGGGCGGGCGGCGACGGGGCCGACCAGTTCAGCGGCAGCGCGATCAGCGCGGCGGCGGCAGCGGTCGCGGCGGCGCCGGCCGCGGCGCGCAGCAGCCGCCGGCGGGACGCGGCCCGGCGGATCGCCTCGTAGCGGCCCGGCGGCGGGCCGAGGTAGTCGGCCCCGGGGCGCAGCACCACCAGCAGTGGATCGTCGCCGTCCCGCTCGGACCCCGGGTCGTCTGGCCCGTCCTCAAGGCGTGTGGTCAACGCTTCTCCTCAGGTGGCCGCGGAGCAGTTCACGGGCCGCGTGCAGGTCGGCCTTGACGGTCCCCTCCTTGCGCCCGGTCAGCACGGACACCTCCCGGATCGGCATGTCGGCGTAGTAGTGCAGCAGGATCGGCACGCGCAGCCGCTCCGGCAAGGACTGTACGAGCAGCCGCACCGAGGGGTCGGCCTGCTCGGGGTGCGGGCGTACGGCGACCTCGGCCGTGACCCGGCGCACCGCCCGGCGCTCGCGCTCCAGCTTGCGCCAGTGGTCGCGGACGAGGTTGGCGGCGGTGACGTAGAGGAAGCCCCGGGGTTCGTCCACGGACGTCCAGCGGGCCCAGAGCCGGGTGAACGCCTCCGAGGCGATCTCGTGGGCCGTGCCGTCGTCGTCGACGAGCCGGCGGCACCAGCCGGCGAGGCGCGGATACAGGGCGGCGAACAGCTCGGACGCCGCCCTGTCACGGGACCGTTTCAACGCTCTCCACTCGTGGTCGCGCTCAGCTCGGCGAAGACGATGACGTTGTCCCGGTACTCGTCGCCGCTGCGCGGCCCACCGCAGGTGATGAGCCGCAGCTCCGGGCGGTCGACGTCTCCGTAGACGTCGTCGGTCGGGAAGTCCGCCTTCGCCACCGTCCGTACCTCGGTGACCGTGAACCGAGCCGCCGTGCCGTCCTCCCGGCGCGCCTCGATCAGGTCGCCCCGGCGCAGTTGCCCGAGCCGGCTGAAGACGCCGTCGCCGTGGGTGCCGACGGTGACATGGCCGAGGACGACGGACGGTCCGACCTGGCCCGGGGTCGGCGAGTGCCGGTACCAGCCCGCGACGTCGTCGTCCGTGACCGGCGGAACCTCCACCGTGCGGTCGGCCGCCAGCCCCAGCCGCATGACCGGGGTGTCCACGCCGATGTCCGGGATGCGCAGGCCGACCGGCTCCGAGCGCGCCAGCGGCCGCACCTGTTTCCCGGCCGGAGCGGGGGTCGTGATCGCGGACCGGGCGGTCGCGTCGTTCCCGTCGCCGGGTCCCGGACCGCCCGCGTCACTCCCCTGACCGCCGCAGCCCGCGAGGACCGCGGCCAGTACGGCGGCG
This sequence comes from Streptomyces sp. M92, assembly GCF_028473745.1. Classification (NCBI taxonomy): domain Bacteria; kingdom Bacillati; phylum Actinomycetota; class Actinomycetes; order Kitasatosporales; family Streptomycetaceae; genus Streptomyces; species Streptomyces sp. M92. Next base: position 1,953,342 of record NZ_CP101137.1, on the reverse strand, counting down.
ACGAGGGCGCGCCCGGAGCGGCGCCGGGTCATGCCCCGGTCGCCGCCCGCCGGCGGCGTACGACGAAGAGGACCGCGCCGCCCGCGAGGAGCCCGGCACCGGCGCCCGCGCCGATCAGCCCGGCGTCGCTCCCGGAGGACGACGGGACCGCCGTCCCGGTGTCGGCCCCGCCCTCGGGCACGACGGACACCTGGCCGTCGGCCGGCGCCTCGGACGGCTCGGCCGCGGGGGCCGGGACGCTGACGGAGGGCGTCGGCGCCGCGGACGGTGCGGTGGTGGGGCTCGGGGTCGCGGTGACCGGGGCGGAGGGGGCCGGGGTGGGGTCGTCGGCGAACGCGGGCGCGGTGCCCGCCAGTACGGCGGTGCAGGCCAGGGCCACGGCGCTGAGGATGGTGCGGCGCATCGGGTCGCTCTCTCTCGTCGGTCGGCGCGTGTGTCGCGTGGGTGCGGGTCGGACGGAGAGACGAGGCGGGGGCGGGGCGGGTTGTAAAGAGAAGGCAAAGCCGAGAAGGCAAAGCCGTCGGCGGGCGGGAGGGCCTGACGTCCTTCCTCACCGTCGAGCTGCCGACCCGGCACGCTCCGCGCACACCGCCCGCGGACGCGCTGCGGGCGGCGTGCACGGGCGGCCGGGTCTCAGGCGGCGGCTCGCGGGACCACCTGGATGTTGAAGGTGTGGGAGCCCAGGCCACCCGCGATGCCCATGAAGAGCAGGGCGAAGTGCTCCTGCCCGCGCGCGGTGGTGATGCCGCCGATGTCGAGCTGCGCGGACGAGGGCCAGCCGAGGTCCGTGAGCAGGCGACCGGTGGTCCGTTTGGCCTCGGCGTCGTCGCCGGAGAGGAAGACCGTGGAGGGGCCCGCAAGGCCCCCCGGGTCGGTCATCGCGGTGGAATCCATCGTGCACAGGGTCTTGACGACGGGCGTCGCGGGGAAGGCCGCCTGGATCTGCTCCGCCAGGCTGTTGTTGGGGTGGGAGAGCTCGGTGTAGTCGTCGGTGAGGCCCACTCCGACGTCGATCACGACGCGGCCGGACAGTGCCGGTGCCCCGATGGAACGCAGCAGTTCCACGGAGACGTTCCCGGGCGTCGCATTGACCAGTACGTCCGCGTGCTCGGCCGTCTCGTGCAGGCCGGCCACGGGGAGACCGAGATCCGTTCGCTCTTCGGGGCGGCGGGAACCGAGGAGTACGTCGTGACCCGCCGCGCTCCAGCCGCGGGCCAGTGCCCGGCCGACGTTACCGGTACCAAGGAGTCCTATACGCATGGCAAGGACGCTATCCGCGGGGCCGGGCGCGGTGGATCGGTCCCGGGCCGGTACCCGACCGGCACCAAAGACCTAGGGCCCGATCCCGGTCCCGGCCCCGTGGCCGCTGCCCGCCCCGCGGGCGGGGCGGGCAGCCCTTGGCTCCGCTACACCGGCGCCGGTCCCACCAGTTCCGTCAGGACGTCCTCCATCGTCACGAAGCCCAGGACCGCGCCCGTCTCGCCGGTGACGGCGGCCAGGTGGCTGTTGTCGGTGCGCAGGGCGGTGAGCGTGTCGTCCAGCGGGGTGTCGATGCGGACCCGGGTGACCCGGTGCAGGGCCGAGCGCGGGAAGGGGGCGTCGCGCTCGGTCAGGCCCAGGGTGTCCTTGATGTGCAGGTAGCCGAGGACCGTGCCGCCGGGGCCGGTGACCGGGAAGCGGGAGTAGCCCGCCTCGGCGGCCAGGCGCTCCAGCTCCGCCGGGGTGACCGTGTGGCCGACCGTGCGCATCTTCTGGGCCGGGACCAGGATCTCGCCGACCGGGCGGGTACCCAGCTCCAGCGCGTCGCGCAGGCGCTCGCCGTCGGCCGGGGTGAGCAGTCCGGCCTCGCTGGCGTCCACCACCATGCGGGCCAGCTGGTCGTCGGTGAAGACGGCCTCGACCTCGTCCTTCGGCTCCACCCGCAGCAGCTTGAGGAGCGTGTTGGCGAAGGCGTTGATGCCGAAGACGACCGGTTTCAGGGCCCGGGTGAGGGCGACCAGCGGCGGGCCGAGGACCAGCGCGGTGGTCGCCGGGGCGGCCAGCGCGATGTTCTTCGGGATCATCTCGCCGATCAGCATGTGCAGATACGTGGCGAGGGCCAGGGCGATCGCGAAGGCGACCGGGTGGACCAGCGCGTGCGGCATGTGGACCGCCTCGAACACCGGCTCCATCAGGTGGGCGATGGCCGGCTCCGCGACGGCGCCGAGCACCAGGGAGGAGACCGTGATGCCGAGCTGGGCCGTGGCCATCATCTGGGAGATGTGTTCCAGGCCCCACAGGGTCATCCGGGCACGCTTGTCGCCCGTCTTCGCGCGCGGCTCGATCTGGCTGCGGCGCACCGAGATCAGGGCGAACTCGGCACCGACGAAGAAGGCGTTGGTCAGCAGCGTCAGGGCGCCGATGAAGAGCTGTACGACGGTCATCGGGCGGCCTCCGGCTCCCGGTCGGCCGACGGGACCGGCGCGGGCGCGGTGATCCGCAGGCGGTCGGCGCGGTGGTGGTCGACGTCGAGGACGTCCAGGCGCCAGCCGTCCAGGTCGATGACGTCCCCCTTGGCGGGGATGCGGGTCAGCCGGGTGGCGACCAGGCCGGCCAGGGTCTCGTAGGGACCCTCCGGCGCGGTCAGGCCGATGCGCTCCAGGTGGTCCAGGCGCAGTGAGCCGTCGGCCTCCCAGGCCGCGCGGCCGTCGGCCTCGGCGGGGGCGGGGAGCAGGTCCGGTATCTCGACCGGGTCGTGCTCGTCGCGGACCTCGCCGACGACCTCCTCCACGATGTCCTCGACCGTGGCCACGCCCGCCGTGCCGCCGTACTCGTCGATGACGACGGCCATGGTGCGGGTCTCGCGCATGCGCTCCAGGAGCCGGTCGGCGGGCAGGCTGTCCGGCACCAGCAGCGGCGCGGTGGCCAGCTCGGTGACGGGGGTGGCCCGGCGCTTGTCCGGCTCCAGGGCCAGTACGTCGCGGATGTGCACGGTGCCGATGACCTCGTCGAGGCTGTCCCGGTAGACCGGGAAGCGGGACAGGCCGGTGGCGTGCGAGAGGTTCGCGGCGTCGGCGGCGGTGGCGTGGGCCTCCAGGGCCTTGACGTCCACGCGCGGGGTCATGACGTTCTCCGCGGTCAGCTCGCTCAGGTGCAGGGTGCGCACGAACAGCTCGGCCGAGTCGGCCTCCAGGGCGCCCTCGGCGGCCGAGTGCTGGGCCAGGGCGACCAGTTCCTCGGCGCTGCGGGCGGACGCCAGCTCCTCGGCCGGTTCCAGGCCGAAGCGGCGCACGAAACGGTTGGCCGTGTTGTTCAGGTGCCGGATGAAGGGGCCGAAGGCGGTGGTGAAGCCGCGCTGCGGGGCGGCGACGACCTTGGCGACGGCCAGCGGGCGGGAGATCGCCCAGTTCTTGGGGACCAGCTCGCCGACGACCATCAGGACGACGGTGGAGACGACCACGCCGAGCACGGTCGCCACCGTGGAGGCGGCACCGCCCAGGCCGATCGCCGTCAGCGGGCCGCGCAGCAGCACGGCGACCGACGGCTCGGCCAGCATGCCGATGACCAGGGAGGTCACGGTGATGCCGAGCTGGGCCCCGGAGAGCTGGAGGGTCAGGGACCGTACGGCCTTCAGGGCGCCGTCGGCGCCGCGCTCACCGGACTCGGCGGCACGCTCCAGGTCGGAGCGCTCGACGGTGGTGAGGGAGAACTCGGCCGCGACGAAGACGGCGCAGGCCAGGGTGAGGAGGAGGGCCAGCAGGAGCAGCAGGACCTCGGTCACCGCGCCACCCCGCTTCCCTCACGCGCAGACGGGGGAACTGGCGGGACGGCCGTGGCACGGCCGGTACTGGGAGGCTCCATTACGGAACGGGACTCCTTAACGGGGTCGGTGGGCGCCGGTGCCGGCCGGCCGCCCGAGGGGTCAGCCCTCATGGTAAAGGACGAGCAAAAACAAGGGGAGTCCTTCGGCCCCTATGCTTCTACCCGCCTGTAGAGAACGGCCGGACAGTCCCGGTTGTTCCCGCACGGCCCTGTTCCCCGCACGGACATGTACCCCGCACGGACATGTTTCTCGCACGGACATGTTTCCCGCACGAACGTTAGGAGTGAACGCCTCGATGGTGTTCAAGCGGCTGCTCGGTTCCCTCGGCGTGGGCGGACCCACGGTGGACACGGTCCTCGATCCGGGCGCCGCCCGGCCGGGGGGCACGCTGTCCGGCCGGGTCGAGCTCGTCGGCGGCACCGCCGACCACGACGTCGAGCACGTCGCGCTGGAGCTGGTGGCCCGCGTCGAGACCGAGCACGGCGAGCACGGGGAGGGCGAGGGCGTGGTCGCCTTCGACCGGCACACCGTCGGCGGTTCCTTCCGGCTGGCCGCGGGCGCGCGGCACGAGGTGCCGTTCTCGGTGCCGCTGCCCTGGGAGACGCCGGTGACCGAGCTGCACGGGCAGCCGCTGGGGATCGTGCTCGGGGTGCGCACCGAGCTGGCGGTGGCCGGCGCCCGGGACAAGGGCGACCTGGACCCGCTGACCGTGGCGCCGCTGCCCGCCCAGGAGGCGGTACTGGAGGCCTTCGGGCAGCTCGGCTTCGGCTTCCGCTCCGCCGACCTGGAGTACGGCCGCATCGGCGGCACCGGGCAGCAGCTGCCCTTCTACCAGGAGATCGAGCTCACCCCGCCCGAGCGGTACGCCCACCAGGTCAACGAGATCGAGCTGACCTTCCTGGCCGTGCCCGGCGCGCTCGAGGTGGTGCTGGAGGCGGACAAGCGCGGCGGCCCGTTCGCCGACGGCCACGACGCCCTCAGCCGGTTCACGGTCCCGCACGAGGGGCCGTCCGGGCCGCAGGACTGGAGCGCCCTCGTCGAGGGCTGGGTACAGGAGCTGGTGGAGCACCGGGCGTCGTACGGCTCCCACGCCGTGTACGGGCACGAGTCCGGGCTCGCGGGCGGCGCGGCGGTGGCGGCGGGCGCGGCCGGGCTCGCGGTGGGGGTCGCGGGCGGGATGGTGGCCGCCGAGGTCGTCGACGAGGTGGGTGACTTCTTCGAGGGCGACGACGAGGGCGAGGGCGGGGGTGAAGACGAGGGTGAGGAAGACTGACGACTTCTACACTGTTGTAGAAACTTTTGCCGGGTCCGCCTGCGCCGCACCCCGCCATGCCGTAGATTCCGTGCGGGCCCTGCCGCGGGTCCGCACCGCCGTACGCCACCAGGGAGCGCCGTGTTCGGACTGAGCGAAGTCGCGATCATCCTCATCGTCGTCATAGCCGTCCTCGCCGCCAAGAAGCTCCCCGAGCTGACCCGCTCGGCGGGCAAGTCGGCGCGCATCCTCAAGGCCGAGGCCCGCGCGATGAAGGACGAGGAGCGGACACCGGCCGAGGACCGCGGGGAGCCGCGCGTGATCCGCGGCGAGACGGTCGAGCGCGGGGAGACCGACGGCGCCACCGGCGGCCGGGGCGGCGGCGCCCAGGGCTGACCGCGCGCCCCGCCGCACCACCGCACACCGCTGGCGCCGCCGCACACCGGCGGGAGGCTCAGGACGACGGGTCCTCGGGCACGGCCGACAGCAGGCTGTGCCCGATCGGCCCCGCCGAGCCGCCGCCGGTGACGCCCTCCTCGGCGGCCACGGCGACGGCCACGTTGCCGCGGTGGGCGACCGTTCAGCCGTTGTCGTCCTGGTGGTCGGAGACCTCGGCGGTGCCGGTCTTGGCTCCGATCTCGCCGGGCAGGTCGGCCAGGACGCGCGCGGTGCCGTCGGTGACGATGGCCCGCATCAGCTCGCGCAGCTCTCTGACGACCTCGTCGGGCAGCGGCTCGGTACGGGTCCCGTCCTCGTTCCCGGCGGTGAGCGACGGCCGGTGGAACTCGCCGGAGACCGCCGTGGCCGTCACCGACGCCATGATCAGCGGGTTGGCCTGGACGCGGCCCTGCCCGGTCATCGACGCCGCGTTTCCCTCGGCGGGTCAACCGTGCGGTCGTGCCGTTCCTCTTCAGTGTGCGGGAGTGGGTCTTGGAGCCTCGTCTCGGCTGGCAGGGCGGCGTAGTCTCGGCGGGCGATCCACAGGACGGGGGGACGGCATGAGGAAGCGGGCGGCGGTCGCCGTGGCGGGGCTGGTGGCGGTGGCCGGGGTGGTCACGGCCGCGGTGTACGGCGGGTACGGCGGCGAGGGCGACGGGGGCGACACCCAGAGCGTGGAGTCCCGGACGGTCGGCGGCGGGGAGCGGCACGTGATCCCGTCGCCCGAGGCCGGTCAGCGGGAGCTGCTGCTGAGCGACCTGGCGGCCCTCGACCCGACCGTCACCGCCGACGAGGACGCGGCCGTCGAGAACGCCCGGTGGCTGTGCGTCGACATCCGGCAGGGACGGCCCGAGGACGAGGTGCGGGACGCGGCGGCCCAGCGGTTCCGGGTGACCTGGGAGCAGAGCGCACAGGTCCTGGACGCGATCAGGGGCACGTTCTGCTGATCCGGACAGCCGCGCCTCCCGGCCACCCCACCGCGCCCGTCAGCCGTCGTTGTCCCGCCAGCGTCCGCCGCTCGGGGCGGAGTCGAAGCGGGTGGCCGCCGAGGCGTTGCCGCTGAAGTCGTTGCCAAAGACCCGGCCGGCTGTCCAGGTGGCCTCGTGGGCGATCCACAGGGCGTGGGTCTGGGTGCGCGGGTGACCGTCGTCCCGGAACCGGTTGCCGTGCACGTACGGGTGGGTGACGGCCGCGGCGGCGGTGAGGCCGGTGCGCGGGGACGGGGTGTCCGGGAGGCGGTAGGCGGTGCCCGGCGCGGGGGCGGCGTCGGACGGCCAGGCGATCCGGGCTCCGGGGCGCCGCGGGGCGAGGGTGAGACCGGTCGCGGTGTTGCCGGTGACCACGGCGGTGACCTCCGCGTCCCCGGCACCCACCGTCAGCGTCTTGCCGCGGTGGCCGTCGGGGAGCCAGTGCGCGTGCGGGTCGGTCAGGGACAGCGGGCCGCAGGTCACGCCTTCGCCGCCGCCCCGCGTCGCCGGTGCGGCGCGGCGGCCGTTGCCGCGGACGCGGTTGCCCAGGAGCGCCGGTTCGTGCAGCGGGGCGTCGAGACGGATGCCGTCCAGGCCGTTGTCGTGGATGTCGTTGGACTCCAGGACGATGTCGTGGGCGGGCTCCTGGTCGCCGCCGGCCAGGTTGTGCTGCCAGTAGCCGTACCGCCCGTTGGCGCCGATCCGGTTGCCGTGGAAGGCGTACGGCCCCGGCGTGTTGCCGAGCGCGATCCCGTCCCGCACGTTCCCGTCGATCAGGCACCCGGTGACGATGCCGCCGCGCCCGCCGACGCTGGTGGTGCCCTGCGCCGACACGTCGAACCCGGCGACGTGGTTGCCGAGCATCGTGCACCCGGTGACCAGCAGGCCCTCGGCGCCCCAGTCGGAGATGCCGTAGCGGTTGCCCTCGGTGTGGCAGGCGGTGACGCGGATGCCGCGCGGCGGGGCCCAGTGGTCCTGCTGGAGTTCGAGGAAGATGCCGTTGGTGCCGTTGCCGTTCGCCGTGCAGTCGGTCACCGCCAGCCGTTCGACGGGCCCCCAGCCGCCGACGCCGATGCCGATGCCCGCGCCGCCCATCTTCTCGCCGGGGTCCTGCCGCCCGCACCGTTCGGCGAGCACGCCCTCGACGACGGTGTCCTGGAGGAAGTCGCAGCCGAAGCCGGTGGCGGCCGTGTCGTGGATGTACAGGTCGCTGAAGCGGCCGCGCAGCACGTACTGGAGACCGAGCCCCTTGGCCAGCACGTCGTACTCCTCGGTGTGCACCCCGGAGCCGTCGATCTCGAAGTGGGCGAAGGTGACGTCGGCGATGTGGTGGTCCGGCCCGGCACCGTGCTGGGCGGTGGTGAACCAGGCCAGCGGCACCGGCTGCGTGGGGGCGCCCGGGTTGGCGAGGGCGAAGCAGGTGGCGCCGCGCCCGGCGCCGGTCAGCGAGACGCCGCTGCGCCAGAGCACCGGGCGGTCCCGGATCACGTACCGCCCGGCGGGCACGCGGACGGTACGCGGCAGGCCGTCCGCGGCGGTGGCGTCGCCGAGCGCGTCCACCAGTTTCTGCAATGCCGGCCGGTCGTCGGCGGTGCCGTCCCCGACCAGGCCGTACTCGTGGGCGTCGGCCGTCAATGGCGCGGTCATACGGGCGCTCCTTCCGCCGGCGGCGCGGCACGGCGCTCCGGCTCCGACGCCGCCGCACCGTCGGCCGGGTACCAGTCGGCGGCGGTCCTCAATCACGGCGGACACCCCCGGAGTACCTCCACGGCACCAGTCGGACATTCCTGGCGCTTTATCTCATTTGGGGGTACATAATCAGAACATGAGTACGGCAACGTATGAACTGCTGGCCGCGTCCTCGCACGCGCTCAACGTGACCATCGCCTTCATCGGCGGGCTGGTGATCGCCGGCGCGCTGATCTGGGCCGTACGCATGGGCCTGAGGGTCATGGAACGGGAATCCGATCGCCCCCACGCCGACGAGCACGGCAAGCTCCCCGCCACCGGCCCCGTCCACGAGGAACGGGAGATGCGGGAGCCCGACGAGATCCCGCTGGCGCCGGACGGCAGCCCACGGCTCATGCCGTACGAGCTCCACCACTCCGGCAGCCGCCGGGGCACCGACCAGAACCGCCGCCGCTGGCTGCCGGGGTCGAGCGGGTCCTTCGGCGGCGGCGGACCGGGCCACGTCTGACACCCGCCGCTCACCGGGGAACGCACCGGGCGTCCCCCGTCCGGACCAGCGCCGGTGTGCGCGGCGGTGTCCGCAGACCTTCACTGAAGGAGACCCGCGTGCTCGCGCGGGCGGGTACCCACCAGTACCCACCAGGTCACTGGAGGCGACACATGGCCGGTTGGCACCGGGCGCTCGGCGCCGTCGGCGCGGTGGTCCTGACGGGCACCGTGCTGGCCGGCTGCTCCGGCGGCTCCGACGGCGACGCGCCCTCGGACGCGGGCAGCGCGGCGGCCAGCCGGGCCGCGTCGGCCGCCTCCTCGCTGGCCTCCGAGGGCGCGGACGCGGTGGCGTCGGCGACCGCGGAGGCCGGGCGGTGGCTGGCGGAGATCCAGGAGGGCGCCGACGTCGAGGCGGACGTGCGGCTGGGCGAACCGGAGACGGCCGCCGACGGGCGCACCACCGTGGAGGTCACCGTCCGCAACACCGCCGACTCGGCGAAGTCCTTCGCGGTGCAGGTGAACCTCACCGACGCCGACGGCACCCTGCGCGACACGGTCGTCGTCACCGTCCCGGACGTCGGCGCCGGCGAGTCCGCCCGCGCCACCGCCCGCAGCAGCCACGACCTGCCGGGCGAGGTGCGCGCGGTGGTGGCCCGGGCCGTGCGCTACTGACGCCATGAGCGCCCCGGGCGATCCGAGCGAGGCCGGGCAGGGCACGGCACCGGCCGCCGCCTTCACCGAACAGGAGTACGCGGCCCGCATGGAGCGGGCGGCGTACGAGGCCGCCACCCTCGGGCTCGCCGGCGTGCTGGTCACCCCGGGCCCCGACCTGGTGTGGCTGTGCGGCTACCGGCCCACCGAACCCACCGAGCGCCTCACCCTCCTCGTCCTCACCGCCGACTCCCAGCCCCGGCTGCTCGTCCCCGGGCTGGAACGCCCCCAGGCCGAGGCGGCACCCGGCGCCGGCGCGCTGCGGGTCTTCGAGTGGTGGGACGGCCAGAACCCGCACGCCGCGGCGGCCGGGCTGCTGCGCCCGCACGGCCGCTACGCCGTGTCCGACGGGACCTGGGCGCTGCACCTGCTCTGCCTCCAGGAGCAGCTGCCGCTGGCCACCTACCGGCCGCTGTCCGCCGTACTGCCGATGCTGCGCGCGGTGAAGGACGAGCAGGAGGTGGCCCGGCTGGCGGACGCGGCCGCGGCGGCGGACGCGGCGTACGAGGAGGTCCTCGGGCTGCGCTTCGGCGGGCGGCGCGAACGCGACCTGGCCGCCGACCTGGCCCGGCTGCTGCGCGAGCACGGCCACCACCGGGTCGACTTCACGGTCGTCGGCTCCGGACCGCGCGGCGCCGACCCGCACCACCGGGCCGGCGACCGGGTCATCGAGGACGGCGACATGGTCGTCCTGGACTTCGGCGGCCTGCGCAACGGCTACGGCTCCGACACCACCCGCACCGTCCACGTCGGCGCCCCGACCGAGGAGGAGCGCCGGGTGCACGAGGTCGTCCGCGGCGCCCAGCGGGCGGCCTTCGACGCGGTCCGGCCCGGGGTGTCCTGCCAGGACGTCGACCGGGCGGCCCGCGCGGTGATCGAGGAGGCCGGCCACGCCGAGCACTTCGCCCACCGCACCGGCCACGGCGTCGGCGTCACCACCCACGAACCGCCCTACCTGGTGCAGGGCGAGGAGCAGCGGCTCGTGGCGGGCATGTGCTTCTCCATCGAGCCCGGCATCTACCTGCCGGGCCGCTTCGGCGTCCGCATCGAGGACGTCGTGACCTGCACCGAGGACGGCGGCCGGCGGCTGAACGCCGCCCCGCACGATCTGGCGATCGTGGTCTGACCGGGCGGTGGGGCCGGCGGGCCTCCCTCACCGGGCCCGACGGGGCGACCGGGCCCTGGGCCCGCGTAGGGTCACCGCACCGGCGCCCCCACCCACACCTAGGAGCCCCCGCCGTGACGACCCCCTCCGCCCCGCCGCAGCCCATCCCGGTGATCATCGACTGCGACACCGGCGTCGACGACGCCCTGGCCCTGCTGCTGGCGGTCCGCCACCCGGGGCTCGACCTGCGCGCGGTCACCTGCGTGGCCGGCAACACCGACGTGGCGGGGGTCGTGCGCAACACCCTGACCGTGCTGGAGCGGGCCGGCGCCCCGGACGTGCCCGTCGCCCGGGGCGCCGAGCGGCCGCTGATCGAGGCGGTGCGCACCGCCCGGCACGTGCACGGCCACGACGGCATGGGCGACCTGGGCCTGCCCGCGCCCTCCCGCGCCCCCGTCGACGTGGACGCCGTGACCCTGCTGCGCCGCGAGATCCTCACCGCGCCGCGCCCGGTCACCCTGATCCCCACCGCCCCGGCGACCAACATCGCGCTGCTGCTGCGCACCCACCCCGAGGTCACGCGCAACATCGAGCGGATCGTCTTCATGGGCGGCGCGGTGGCCACCGGCAACGCGACGCCGGTCGCCGAGTTCAACGTCTGGCACGACCCGGAGGCCGCCGCGATCCTGCTCGGGGCCGGGGTGCCGGTCACGATGTACGGGCTGGACGTGTTCCAGCGGGTGATCGTGCCGGGCCCGGACGTGCGCCGGCTGCGCGCGAGCACCGAGCCCGGCACCCGGCTCGCCGGTGAGCTGCTCGCCCACCGCGGCCCGGCCACCGACGAGACGGACCCCGGCGGCGGACTCGGCGACGCGGGCGCGGTCTGCGCGGTGATCGACCCCGGGGGCCTGACCACGCACCGGCTGCCCGTCGAGGTGTGCCTGGCCCCCGGACCGGCCCGCGGCCAGACCCTCGTCGACCGCCGGGCCCGCGTCGGCGAGGCCGAACTCCACGGGGACACGCGCGAACAGCCGCTGGTGGACGTCGGCTTGGAGGTGGACGTGGCGCGGTACGTGGAGCTGTACCTGAGCACGGTCGAGCGCACGGGTTCGTAGCCTCGGCGCGTCGCGGGCGCACGGGTTCCCTTTTCGGGTGATGTGGACAGATCTATTCGTGTCGCCCGCACGCACCGCGAAGGAGACCGCGTGTCCGTACGCAGCACCGCCAGCACGCCCGACCTGTCGTCCAAGGACCCCGACTGGTGGCGGCAGGCCGTCATCTACCAGGTCTACCCCCGCAGCTTCGCCGACGCCGACGGCGACGGGCTCGGTGACCTGCGCGGCGTCACCCAGCGCCTGACCCACCTGGCCGCCCTGGGCGTCGACGCCCTGTGGCTCAGCCCGTTCTACCCCTCCGAACTCGCCGACGGCGGCTACGACGTCGAGGACTACCGCGACGTCGACCCCCGCCTCGGCACCCTGGACGACTTCGACGCCATGGCCGCCGAGGCCCACCGCCTGGGCCTGAAGGTGATCGTCGACCTGGTCCCCAACCACACCTCGCACCGCCACGCGTGGTTCCGCGAGGCCCTGGCGGCCGCCCCCGGTTCGGCCGCCCGCGACCGCTACGTCTTCCGCGACGGACGCGGCGAGCAGGGTGAACTGCCGCCCACCGACTGGCAGTCCGTCTTCGGCGGCAGCGCCTGGAAGCGGGTGCCGGACGGACAGTGGTACCTCCACCTCTTCGCGCCCCAGCAGCCCGACCTCAACTGGGAGAACGAGCAGGTCCGCGCCGACTTCCGCACCACGCTGAAGTTCTGGTGCGACCGGGGCGTCGACGGCTTCCGCGTCGACGTGGCGCACGCCCTGGTCAAGGACCTGACCGAGCCGCTGCGCGACCTCGGCGCCCCCGAGCTGAGCAGCGAGGCGGCCCTCACGGAGTTCGCTCCCGGCACCCACCCGTTCTACGACCGCGACGACGTCCACGAGGTCTACCGCGACTGGCGGAAGATCTTCGACACCTACACCCCGCCCCGGACGGCGGTCGCCGAGGCGTGGGTGCCGGGCGCCCGGCGCGCGCTGTACGCCCGGCCGGACGAACTGGGCCAGGCGTTCAACTTCGAGTACCTCCAGGGCGGCTGGGACGCCGCCGAGCTGCGCGAGATCATCACCGGCTCGCTGGCCGACGCCCGCGCCGCCGGGGCCTCGGCGACCTGGGTGCTCTCCAACCACGACGTGATCCGCCACGCCTCCCGCCTGGTCCTGCCGCCGGACACCGACACCGACGCCTGGCTGCTGTCCGGCGGCAAGGCACCGGCCGTCGACGAGGCGGCCGGGCTGCGCCGGGCCCGCGCGGCGACGCTGCTGATGCTGGCGCTGCCCGGCTCGGCGTACGTCTACCAGGGCGAGGAACTGGGGCTGCCCGAGGTGGCCGACCTGCCCACCGAGGTGCTCCAGGACCCGATCTGGGAGCAGACCGGGCACGTCCGCAAGGGCCGCGACGGGTGCCGGGTGCCGCTGCCGTGGACGACGGACGGCCCGTCGTACGGCTTCGGCGCGGGCGGAGCGTGGCTGCCGCAGCCGCCCGGCTTCGCGGCGTACGCCGTCGAGGCGCAGGACGGGGTGGCGGGCTCGACCCTGGAGCTGTACCGCACGGCCCTGCGCCTGCGCCGCAAGCTGCTCGACGGAGAGTCGCTGACCTGGGCGGACGACGTCCCGGACGGGGTGCTCCAGTTCGACCGCTCGCCCGGCTGGCGCTGCGTCACCAACCTCTCCGGCCGAACGGTGGACCGGCCGGCCGGGGAGGTGCTGCTGAGCAGCGCGCCGCTGGAGGACGGCCGCCTGGGCCCCGACACGACGGTGTGGCTGGCGCTGTAGGGCCACGGGCCCCGCGTCCCGGCACCACCTCCCCCTCACCCGGACGGCCCCGCACGCTGGTGGCGGGGCGGGGGCGGTGGTGCCGTGGAGGGTGCGACCGGACCGGAACGGCGCCGATCGCCCCGGCCCTCCAGGAGGCACCCCGATGCAGCACCCCGCGCCCGCCGCCCGCCTCCGGCACGCCGCCGCGCTCTCGGCGCTGCTGGTGTGGACGGTGGCCGCCTGCTCCACCGGCGGACCGGAGGCGGACCGCCCGGCCGCGACCGCTCCGGCGACCACCCAGTCCCCGGCCGCGCTCCCGCCGGCCACCGTGCCGCCCGTGCTCACCCGGGGGCAGGCGCGGGCGGCCCTGATCACTGAGGCCGACCTGGCGGGGACGTGGGAGCCGACGCGGGGCGCGGCGACCTGGCGGGACCAGATGCTCAAGGCGAGCGCGGAGCGGCCCGACTGCGGGCGGCTGCTGGACGTCCTCTACACCGAGGACCTCTTCGGCGCCGCCACCGCCCCGCGCGCCGCCACCGCCCTGGACGAGGTGACGGGCGGGGCCCAGCTGCACTACCGGATCACCTCCCACCGCGCCGCCGACATCGACACCGCGCTGACCTGGCTCGGCACGCTGCCGGACACGTGCGGGAGCTTCACGGCCCGCGCCGCGGGCGGCGCCGCCCGGGAGGTCCGGGTCACCGACGTCGCCCTGCCCGAGGCGGGGGACGCCCGGCAGGGCCTGCGGGTGACGGTGCGCGCCGGGGACACCGTCCTCACGGTGGCCCTGGTCGCCGTACGCCTCGGCGACGACGCGATCACCCTCACCAACGGCACCCTCGCCGATCCGGCCGCCGACGCGACGTGGACGGCCGTGGAGAGGGGGTCGGAACGCCTGGCGGAGGTACGGCGGCAGGGGCGGGCGCAGGTGTAGGACCGGCCCGGCGGACCATGCCGCGGACACGGAGGCCGGGCGCGCCCCCACACTCGACCGCGCCGACGGAGCCGGAACACCTGGCGGAGGTACGGCGGCAGGGGCGGGCGCAGGTGTAGGACCGGCCCGGCGGACCATGCCGCGGACACGGAGGCCGGGCGCGCCCCCACACTCGACCGCGCCGACGCGGGGCCCCATCGCGCCGACTCGCTCCTCCGCCGTGCAGCCGGACGCCCCCGGGCTCCGCTCCCGCGACCTGGTCCGCCGGACGGACGGCTCTAGCCGTCGCGGTCGAAGCGCCGGTGGTGGGCGAGTACGTCGCGGGCCACTGCGTAGGCGCTGCGGCCGCGGGCGAAGGCGTCGGCGCGCAGGCGGGCCAGGGCCTCGTCGGCGCCGACGCCCAGCTGGGCCATGATCATGCCGACGGCCCGATAGACCTCGTCGTGGTCGCCGGCCAGCTCGTCCAGCCAGGCGTCCTCCCCGCGCTCCAACGCCATCAGCGCCACCGTCATCACACCGGCCACGAGCCGTGCCGTGCGCAGGTCGGGGCCGGTCAGCGGGCCGGGAGTGTCCCGGTAGAGGTCGAGGGTGCCCAGGCACACCGCGTCGCTGCCCAGCGGCAGCGCGTACACCGCCCGTACGCCGACCGCCGTCGCCTGCTGGGCGTAGACGGGCCACCGCCCGGCGTCCGCGCCGGACGCCAGATCGCGGGCGAGCACCGGGGCGCCCGCCTCGGCGGCGCTCACACAGGGGCCGTCACCCAGGGTGGCCTGGATCTCCGCCAGGTACGAGGCCCGGTCACCGCTGGCGCACAGCCGTACCGGCACGCCCTCGCCCCGCAGCGACGCGCTCGCGCCGGTCACCGGCAGCAGCCGCACCGCCGTCCGGCACAGGCGGCCCGGCACCTCGCCGGGCGGGGCGCCGCGCACCTGGGCGGCGATCACCTCGGCGGCGCGTGTCCCGTCCGGGGGCCACGCGGGTTCCTCGCTGGGACGCACGCGCACCGCCTCCTTCTCCGACGCGGCCGCAGGCTCGACTACCCGTGCCCGACCGGCGGAAACACGGTGCCGGGACCGCCTACAGCGGCGGCTGCGCGGGGGCCGGCCCCAGGGTCGTCGTGCCCGGCGCCGTACGGTGCCCGAGGCCGGTGCGGTAGGCGTCCAGGGCCGCCTCCACCCGGCCGGTGCGGCGCAGCAGGTCGCCGAGGAGCCGGCACAGGTCGGCCAGGTCACCGGCGGCGCCCGCCCGCTCCAGCAGGCTGAGCGCGCGGACGTAGTGCTCCTCGGCCGCCTCGGTGTCCCGGGCGTCCTCGGCGATGACGCCGAGCAGCCGGTGCGCGCCCGCGGAGTGCACGGCACCGCGCTCGGAGGACAGGTCGTCCAGCACGCCGTGCAGCAGTCCGGCCGCCTCGGCGGACTTGCCGCGCCGGTGCAGTACGTCGGCCAGCTCGACGGCGACCTGGCTGCTGTAGAGGGCCGCGCGCCCGGCCGAGAGCATCCCGAGCGCCTCCCGCATCTCCGCCTCCGCGCGCGGCAGCTCGCCGTTCTGGGCGCAGACGTAGCCGCGCATCCAGTGGCAGTTGGCCAGCTCGGTGCGGAGTTGGAGCGTGCGGTACAGCTCGGCCGCCTTGGCCAGCGACGCGTCGGCCTCGGCGAGGCGGCCCTCGGCGAGCAGGGTCCGGGCCACGGAGCGGTGCATGCGGGCGACCAGGGCCGGGTCCCCGGCGCTGGGGGCGAGGGAGAGGGCGAGTTCGGCGGCCTGGGCGGCGCGGGCGTGGGCCCCCATGTCCATGTAGGGGCCGATGACGCTGGCGTAGAGCAGCAGCAGCGCGTCGGGGTCGTGCAGGCCGCCCCGGTTCAGCTCGTCGAGGGTGGTTTCGAGGAGGTAGACGGCGTAGCGCAGCTCACCGGCGAGGTAGTGGGCGAGGGCGCGTCCGCGCAGGGCGGGGACGCGGGCGGGCAGGGGGGCGCCGGCGTCGGCGAGGCACTGGTCGGCCTGCTCGAAGTACTGGCGCCCGGCGGTCAGTTCCCCGGTCTCGACGGCGCACTCCCCGAGCCCGAGCAGCGCGGCGGCCCGTTCCTCGGGCAGCTCGTGGGTCTCGGCCTCGGCCAGCAGCGCGGCGTACTGCCCGGCCGCCTCCTCGGCCCCCTCGGTGGCCAGCGCGCGCTGCGCCTCGGTGAGCCGCAGCCGCAGGTCGGTGGCGAGGCGGGCCGGGCGGCCGGTGGCCAGCTCCTCGTAACCGACGCCGAGCCGTTCGGCGAGGTGGCGCAGCGCCTCCTCGGAGGGGCGGACCCGGCCCGCCTCCAGGGTGGATATGTACGCGGGGGTGTACGCCGGTTCGGCGAGCTGGCGCTGGGTCATCCCGCGCTCCGCGCGCAGCCGCTGCACCCTGCGCCCGATGGTCCCCCGGTCGTCGCGGTCGCCCACTGCCAACTCCCCCTGCGGCCCTTGCCGTTCTGCCCCGACGGCTCTAGGTTAAACCGCGGATTAAGCGCGCTTAACAGCACTTGACACGATCCGCAGAGGACACCGTGCTCCTACGCACCCGCACCGCCGAAAGGTACGCCAGGGCCGTCGCCGCCGCCGTGACCGCCGTGGCCTGCCTGCTGCTGGCCGCCAACGCGGGACCGGCCGGCACGGCGCACGCCCCGGTCCCCGCCACTGAGCAGGGCACCGCGCCGCTCACCGACGTGGTCCCGGACTCCGTCACCGACTCGGTGGCCACCGTGGGGCGCTGACCGGATCAGTCCGGCAGGGCGCGCCGCAGCGCCTCGTCCAGCCGCCGCGCCAGTTCCGCGTCGCCCGGCGGGTTCTCGGCGAACAGCGCTCCCAGCTCGGCGGTGAAGGTCTGGGTGAACGCGCCGTACAGCGGCGTGCGCGGGCGGTGGACCGCTTCCCTCAGGGCGGGCAGCAGGACGTCGCGGGCGTACGCCGGCCGCCCGGCGGCGTCGCGCGGCACGGTGTCGGCGCCCTCGCCGGTCGGGGCCGCCGAGGGCGTCGCGGCGGCCACCGCGCACGTCACCGCGTCGTCCGTGTACGCGGAGGTGCGCGTCGCCGCGAAGCCGGCGTCGAGCAGACACCGCTCGCTCTCCCTGCCGGTCAGGTACCTGATCAGCTCGGCCGCCTTCGTCGCCCGCGGGGACCCGGCGGTCACGGCGAGGTTCTGGCCGCCGAGCACGGCCCGGCCCGGCAGCGCGGTCACGCCGAGCCGCTCGCCGCCGGGGAACGACTGGTGCAGGGCGGGATACACGTACGGCCAGTGGCGCAGGAAGGTGGTGCGGCCGGCGGCGAAGTCACCGAGGGAGGCCGCCTCGTCGGACGTGAACGCGTCCGGCAGGACGGCCCCCTCCTCGGTGCGGCGGCGCAGCTCCGTGATGCCCTCCGTCAGCTCCTCGACGGTGGCGGTGTAGCGGCCGTCCTCGTCGGTGAGCGCGAAGTCGTCCCCCGCGGCGGACGCGAACGCCTCCACGGCGTTGACCGTGCGTCCCTCATAGCCGGCGAGCTGGGTCGTCCACCCCTCCTCGTAGCCCTCGGGCCGGTGGTCGTCGAGGGTGGAGATGAGCCGCTTCAGCCGCGGCCAGTCCAGGCCGCCCGTCAGGTCGGGGCGCTCGACGCCCGCCTGCCGCAGGTGGTCGCGCCGGTAGTAGAGCAGGCCGACGTCGCTGTTGAACGGCGCGGCGTACACCTCGCCCTTCCAGCGGGCCGTGCTCGCGACGGCCGGGATGACGTCCTCGTCGAGCAGCGACCCGGGCAGCGGGCTGATCAGGCCCGCGGCGGCGAACTCCGGGACCCAGGTGACGTCGAGGTTGACCACGTCGTAGGCGGCGCTGCCGGACTGGAGCGCCCCGAGCAGCTGGCTGCGCTGTTCGTCGGCGTTGCCGGGCAGCTCGACCAGCCGGGCGTGGTAGCCGGTGCCCGCCTTCTCCTGCTCGGTGTTCCAGGCGTCGATGAGCCGCTGGCGGATGCCGTTCTTGCCGGTGACGTCCCGGCCGCTGGCGAGCACGATGTCACCGGGGACACCGGTGGAGGAGGCGGTGGCGGGACGGTCACCGTGGCCGTCGTCGCCGCCGCCGCACGCGGCCGGCAGGAACAGGAACAGCGCGGCCGACAGCACGGCGAGGCGCCGGCGCCGTGGCCGCGGTGGCCGCCGGGCCCGCCCGAGTCGCTCCGCTCGCTGCCGCCGGTCCATCAGGCCTCCCCCGTACCGATGCGTGCCACCTCGTCGTGCAGGGCGGCGCCGAGGTCGTCGTCGGCGTCGACGCACCGGCCGCCGCTCGCCTCGGAGACCCGGGCGTCCGGCTTCCCCTCGTCGCAGGCGCCACCCTTGAACGACACCATCGCGACGGGTACGTCCAGCGCGCGGGCGAGGGCCAGCAGGTCGCCGAACCGGTCGCCGCGCAGCGCGCCCACGTCCTCGTCGTCGGTGACGAAGACGATCAGCCCCGGACGCTCGTCCCCGGCGCCCCGCTGCTCCATGGCGTCGAGCGCGGACCGCAGGGCGCCGAGCGGATCGGCCTCGGCGTCCCGGACGCGGACCTCGCGGTCGATGGCGCGCTCGGCCTCCGCGCGGGTGTGCGCGCCGAAGGACAGGACGGTGTCGTACGTGTCGCCGCCGGTGTCCGCCACCTCCCACACGGCGTACTCGTCCCGCTCGCCGAGCCCGCCCAGGGACTGCTTGAGCAGGCCGGGACCGCCGCTGGGCCCCTCCCACTGGCCGGCCATCGACCCCGAGGCGTCCAGCAGGAACAGCACCCGGCCGGGCCCGTTGGCGTTCTTGTAGCCCTCCAGGGACGCCTCCATCGCGTCCCGTCCGGCGGACTCGGTCAGCGGCGACGGCGCGTGCAGCACACCGTCCCCGACCTCGCCGGTGTCGAGCAGGGCCCGGTCGCCGTCGGCCGCGCGGAAGCCGTCCCGGGCGAACGCCGCCCGGCCGCCCTCGCCGCCGAGCCACCGCCGGAAACCGTCCGCCGCGCGGTCCCGGTCCGCCGCGTCGCGCTCGGCGCCCTGCCAGCGGACCCGCACGAACAGGGGCTCCAGCCCCGGTACGTCGCCGGGGTACTGCGCCATGCGCGGGGTGCGGCGGGCGCTGTCGCAGCCCACGCCGCTCTTGAGCAGGAACTCGGGGACGAGGGCCGCGGTGCGGTTGTCGACGGCGTCGTCGTCGGGCAGCGCGCACAGCAGCTCGGCGGCGGTCGGCGCGGGCGGGCCGGACTGGGCGACCCGGTCCTCGGCGCGGCGCGGGTCCGGGTCGGACGCGTCGCCGGTGCCGCGGTACAGGCCGATCGTCGCGAGCAGTCCCGTGGTGGTGTGCTCGGGGTCGGGACGGCGCACCCCGGCGGCCGGGTGCCGGGCGCGCAGGGCGTCGATCATGCGGGTGAGCGGGGGGCCGACGCGCTCGTCGCGGGCGTCGGCGGCGAGCTCCTGGGGGACGGCGAGCACGACCGGTGAGTACGCGAAGGGCTCGTCGTCGGCGTCCAGTACGGCCACCGCGTCGGTGTCCTGGCCCGCGGTGACCCGGGCGGCGTCGGCGGGGGAGCCGGGTATCCACACGTCGGGCTGCGGGCCGACGTCGCGCTGCGGGTTGGTGTCGTCGTCGCGGGGCTCCTGCCAGGCCCGGGTCTGCTTGCGCAGGGCGGTGACCGCGTCGGCGGCGCCCGCGCTGTAGACGGTGATGCCGCTGAGCCGGCAGCCCTCGCCGGTGGTGTTCTCCGCGGACGTCAGGTAGGCGTCGGCGGCGGCCCGTACGGTCGGTTCCAGGTCGGGGTCGGTCAGGACGCGCAGCTCCAGGGGCGTGGCGCAGGAGGGCGGGGCTCCGCCGCGGCCGGTGAGCTGGTGGACGCCGAAGCCGCCGGCGACCAGGACGAGCAGTGCCGCGGCCCCGACGACCAGGCGCCGGGCCCGACCGCCCTGCTGCGGGCCGGGCACCAGGGAGTCGGCGACGCGCACCATGCCGCGGACCAGCGCCCGCCCGGCTCCCCCGACGGCACCCGGCAGCCCGGCCGGCCGCACCAGTGCCCGGCGGACGAGTCCCGGGCCGGGGGCGGGGCCGGGAGCGGGGTGGGGGTCCGGGCCGGGCGTGGGAACGGGCGCGGGGTGGGGGTCCGGGCCGGGGGCAGGCGCCGGACCGGGGACGGGCGCGGGGCCGGGGACGGAGCCGGGGCCGGGACCGGGGCCGGGACCGGGTGGTTCGTCGAGGGTCTTCGTCCCGGCGGCGAGGAGCACGTCCTCCCCCGGCTCGACGCGGCTCTCCGGCTCCCACGCGTCACCCCGCACCGTCCGGTGACCGGCGGCGGCCATCCGCGCCCGCAGACGGTCCGTGAGAGCGCGGAACCAGACGTCGCCGCCCTCCTCCAGCAGTGCCGTGAGCTCGGCGGTGAACGGCGTCGGCGTGTCGGGCCCGCCCGCGTCGATGCGGTGGTTGGCCTGCACGCTCATCAGCAGCAGCACGCGCCGCTTGTCCCGCGGGTCGGGGCGGATCCAGGCGGCGTTGCCCGCGAAGCAGCAGTCGAGGACGACCACGATCCGCCGGGCCCGGCTGGCGGCGAGCACCGCCTGCACGATGCTGAACGTCTCCGCGCCGGGGAAGACCGCGTGCCCGCCGGCGACCACGCGCGCGTTGCGCATCTGGAGGAACAGCTCGTCGCCGGCGTTCGGTATCGCCCCGTGCCCGGCGAAGTACAGCAGCAGGACGCCCTCGGCCTCCTTCGTGGCCGTCCACAGCTCCCGGCCGAAGGTGACCTGGTCGGGAGAACGGCACACCGTGATCTCCCGGTCGCCGAACACCCCGCCGTGCCGCAGTGCCTCTTCCAGCCGGTTCAGGTTGTGCTTGACCGCGGGGAGGTCGCCGGGCACACCGTCCGGAGGCGCTGTGTTGTCGTACTCGGACACCCCGACCAGCAGCGCCCGGTTCGCCTTTCCACGCGGGTCGTAACCGGTGTTCGCCTTCCCCCGCGAGTCGTGACCGGTCACCGGCCGCCTACCTGTCGTCGGGACGCACCGGCTCGACGCTGGCCTCGGGAGGCTCGCCGTCCTCCACCGCACGGCGGTTGGCCCGCCAGGCCTCCACGGAGCGGGAGACCTGGTCCACCACCGTCTGGAACATCGCGCCCGCCGCGCCCCCGATCACCGCCACCACGATGTCCATGCCGGTGCCCATCGGGGCTCCGGCCTCGTCGGTCCGGCTCCGTTCGTCGATGCGCAGCTGGTCGGTCCGGGCCAGGTCGGCGAGCGGTTTCTCCCGTTCGAGCCACTTGTGCAGCGCGCCGACGTCACTCTCGCTCGCGGTCCCGTCCAGCCGGATGCGGATACCGCGCGTCACCACTCCATCCCCCTCAGCCATAACTCGACATCATGGCACCCCTGTTGCGCGCAGGGGAGGGCCTGTACGCCGCTGACGTGACGTGCGCGCGGGCGCACGGGCCCAACGGGAGCGCACCCGAGCCCGTCGCACGCCGGGCGCCCGCCCCCTCGCCCCCTACCGGCGGCGGATGCCGGGCGCCGCGCTCAGCCCTGCGTCTGCAACCGGCTCAGCTCGCGCCGCACATGGTCCAGTGCCCCCTCGCGCCGGCCCGGCACCCGGCCCCGCAGCGCGGCGAGTGCCGTGCCCAGTTCCCGGGCGGCCCCGTCGTCGCGGACCCGGCCCCACTGATGGTGGGCCCGGTCGACGGCCGCCTCCACGGCGGGCGCCCCGGGCGGCTGGCCGGCGTCCAGGCGCGTCTGGGCCACCGTCAGCCAGGCCCGGCAGCTGCGCGCCGGGTCCCCCGCGAACATCGCCAGGTCGGCCCGGACCTCCGCCCAGTGCAGCGCGTCCTCGGAGGCGGGGCCGCGCGCGTGGGCGGCGGCCAGCTCGTGGCGGGCGGCGCGAGCGCGCGGCGTCCGCGTCCGCCGTCCGGACCGCACGGCGGCGGCGAGGACGGCGTGCGGGTCGCCCGCGGCGGGCCCCGGCGCCGTCAGCACCAGGTCCGCCCCGGCCGGCGCGCCGCTCGCCGCGGCGTCGGCCGCGACGCGGGCCAGCGCCTGTCGGTGCAGCTGGTCGACCGGCGGCCGGTGCCCGCTGCGCAGGATCGTCGCCACCGCGCGCATGTACGCCGGGGCGGCCACCGTCCGCCGGGACGGCGGCGGCGCGATGCGCCCGTGCACGGCGTTGTTGCGACCGCAGTCCAGCGGGTTGGCCCGCAGCCACTGCCAGGTCTCGGGGTCGGCGTGCAGATCGAGCAGCAGCGTCGTCGCGCCGCTCGGCCGCAGCCGCAGCTCCTCCTTGATCCAGTGCCAGGGCAGCGCCGTGTAGCGGACGGTCGCCGGGGTGGTGCGGGCCAGCGCGAGGTGCGGCAGGCGCTGGCGCCGGTCGAGCTGGAGCTGCCCGGCGACGTAGACGGTCAGCGGTCCGGGGGCCGCCGCGGCGGCGCGCAGCCGGGTCAGGACGGCCTGCGGCTCCAGCGGGTCGGCGAGCTCGACGACGTTCGCGGTGTCGGTGCCGGAGAGCACGGCGGGCTCCACGGCCGCCAGTACCGGAAGCACGGAGGCGGCGTCCACCAGGCACCCCTTGCCCACGGGCGACGCCGCGAGCAGCAGCACGGTTCCGGGCATGTCCCCTCCCCCTGTCGATCACGTACGGCAGCACGTTAACCGCTGCGGCTGCGAAGCGGGGCACTCGGCGGGGCACTCAGTCGCGGGCCGGCCCGGCCCGCCGCCGTACCGCGAAGATCGTGGTGTCGTCGGACAGCCGCCCCCGGCAGTGCCGCAGCGTGCCGTCCCGCACGAGCGCCACCAGCCGGGACGGCGCGGCGTTCGCGGGGTCGGCGGCGACGGCGCGGGAGACCCGGTCGGCGTGCGGGTAGAAGCAGCCCTCGGCGTCCCGGGCCTCGGTCACCCCGTCGGTGACCACCAGCAGTGTCTCCTCCGGGGCGAGGTACAGCCGCGAGACCGGCGGCGCCCCCGGGCCGGGGAGGAGGAGGTCGCTCATGCCGAGCGGGAGCCCGCCGCCGGCCGGCAGGTACCGTACGCCGCCCGGCCCGGCCGCCAAGGGGGCCTCGTGGCCGAAGACCACGGCTTCCACGGCGTCCGGCAGGTCCGGGCGGAACCCCACCAGCACGGCGGTGGCGAAGCGGTCGCCGTCGGAGCGGCCGAGGGCCGCGGTGTGCGCGCGATGGCGCCGCATGCGGATCTCCAGGCGTTCGGCGACCGTGGCGAGGTCCGGCTCGTGGTAGCCGGCCTCGCGGAACGTGCCGAGCAGCGCGGCGGCCGTCTCCACCGCGCCCAGCCCCTTGCCCTGCACGTCGCCGACGAGGACGCGGGTGCCGTGCGGGCCGGGCTGGATGTCGTAGAAGTCGCCGCCGACCCGGGCCTCGCTGTCCGCGGAGAGGTAGACGCCGGCGTGGTCGAGGTCTCCGAAGCCGGACGGGAGCGGGCGCAGCACGGTGCGCCGAGTGGTGTCCGCGATGTCCCGCATGTGCAGCATGCGCTGCTCGCCGCCGACCCGGACCGCGGCGGCCAGCACGGCGATGACCCCGCCGAGGACGACGAGTATCAGGCCGGGCAGCCCGGTCTCGTCGCGGTGCTGCCAGGTGGTGTCGGCGAGGACGTAGACGGTGGCGGCGGCCACCGCGAACACGGCCGTGGCCCGCACCCCGCAGATCGACGCGGCGACACCGGGTACGAGGACGGTCCAGGAGATGATGTGGAACGCGCCGGTGGCGGTGTCGATCGCGGCGATGGCGACGAGCATCAACAGCGGGAACAGCCAGGCCACGCTGTGCCCGCGCACGCTGAGCAGTTCGTGCCGGGACACGGCGTCACCCCGGCCGGCGGCATGGACGAGCCGGCCGAGCGGCCGCCACCGGCCGCGCACCGGCCTGCGCACGCGACCCCTCACGGACCCCAGCGAAACACGCCCTCCTGCGGCCCGCATCCTGACTTGCCGGCCGGCGCGGGCAGGTGTGCCCTGGTAGGCGGGGGCGAGCGAGAGGAGTGCTCCCATGGCTCACGCGATACCGACAACCGGCACCTCCGCCGGCACCTCCACCGCAGCGGCCGCACGCGGCCGTCCGCCGAACGCCCTGCCCGACGTGTTCAGCGAGCGGACCCACGTGGTGGTGAGGTGGACGCTGCTCGTCATGGCCGGGCTGGTCTACGGCTACTGGGCCGCGTCCATCAGCCGTCGCGGCGGTCCCGTCACCGGCTGGAACCTGCTGTTCGGCTTCATGACCGCACTCGCGTTCGTCGTCCTCTACGCCGTGGTCCGCGTCCTCGCCCAGCGGCTGCCCCGCGAGGGCCACGCGGTGCTGTGGGGCGCGTTCGCGGGGAGCGCGGTGGGATTCCTGTACTCCAGGAGCGGCGTGGCCATGTTCACCTGCGTCCTGGTGTCCCTGCTGGTCGCGGCCGCGGTCACCGGCGCGTTGTTCTACCGCTACTACACCTGCGAGGACGCGGAGGGCCACCGCATCGCCTGACCGGGCCCGGTCCGGGACCCGGGAGCCACGCCGGGGGCGGCCCCGCCGAGGGCGCACGGGGCTCGATCGAGGCCCCGCCCGGGGCCATATGCAGTCACGCCGGTCGCCCCCGCCGCCCGCGAGGCCTTGCCTGGAAGGGTGTCCCCACGTCCTCGCAACGTCCTGTCGGCCGCCCTGATCGTCCTCGCCTGCCTGCTCGCACCGTGCGGCGCGCTGGCCGGATGGGCGGTGTACGGGCTGGCCGACACCGGGCGGTACGTCGCCGTCATGGCGCCGCTCGCCAAGGACCCGGACGTGCGGGAAGCGGTCGCCGACGCCGTGGGCGACGGCGTCGCGGGCGAGGTAGCGGCGGCCGGCCCGCTGCACGGCACCGTGCGGGACTTCGTGCAGGACGCGGCACGGTCGTTCACGCTGACCGACGCCTTCCGCGAGGGCTGGAACGAGGCCAACCGGACCGTGCACGCGGCCGTCCTGCGCGCCCTGCGGGACGACCGGACGGCGGGACGCCCGGTCACCGTCGACCTGGCCCCCGTCACCGCCCGCGTCAAGGACCGGCTGGCCCAGGGCAACGTGCCCTTCGCGCGGCGCATCCCGGTCCGCCGCACCGAGGTCACGGTGCTCCCGGCCCACGAGACGGACCGGCTCAGGAAGGGCTACCACGTGCTCGACGTCGCCGCCTTCTGGCTGCCGCTGGCGGCCGTCGTCTTCGCGCTCACCGGCATCGCCGTCGCCGCCTGCCGCCGCCGCGCGGTCACGGCCGCCGGGATCGGCACCGCGCTCGGCGGCGCACTGCTGGCCCTCGCCGTCGTGATCGGCCGCCGAGTCACCCTCGCCGGTCTGCCCGGCGCGGACGACCCGGCCGCGGGCGTGGTCTACGACGCCCTCACCGAGACCCTGCGCACCGCCGCCTGGCTGCTGGTCGGCCTCGGCCTCACGGTCGCCCTCGCCTCCTGGCTCACCGGCCGGTACGGACACCTGCTGCGCCGCCGCCGGGCCCCCGCGGGCACCCCCGTCGACCCCGCACCGTCCCGGCCGCCCCGCGCCCGCCGGTGAACCACGGGGGTGCGTACGGGGGTGTGTACGGGGGTGTGTACGGGGGTGTGTACGGGGGTGCGCAACTTTCCGCCCGCGGTTCCCGTCTTTGAGGGAGGATTCGGGCATCGCACCAAGCGCAAGAACAGGCACCGCACCCGCGAGTGGAGGGCCGGGACTTGGACACCGACACGGCGACCGGCGAGTGGACGGCCGCACGCGAGGGGCAGACGACCCGCCGCACCGGGGGCCGGCGGTTCGGGGCCTGGTGCGCGGGGCTGCTGTTCGCCGCCGTGAGCGTGGTCGTCGGCTGCCGCGCCGCCGACACCGACGGCGTCACCCCCGTACCGCAGCTGCTCGCCTTCCTGCCCTGGCTGCTCGTGCCGACCGGTGCCGGACTGCTGCTGACGCTGCTCGCCCGGTGGTGGACCGGCGCGGTGTGGGCAGTGGCGCTGCTCGGACTGCTGGCCTGGTTCATCGAGCCGTACGGCAAGACCTCCGAGCCCGCCGGGCCCCCGGTCGCCGAGGTGCGGGTACTGACCTCCAACGTGGAGTTCGGCCAGGGCACCGACTCGCTGGTCTCCGCCGTACGGCGCGAGAAGCCCGACCTCGTGTTCGTGCAGGAGTGCGAGTACACGTGCGACGCGGCGCTGCGGCGCGAACTCGCCGCCGACTTCCCCCACCGGCGGGCCGTGGCGGGCGGCGGCTCCGAGGGCTCGGTCGTCCTGAGCGCCTTCCCGCTCGAGCCCACGCCCGGCGTCCCCGCCACCATGGGCATGCCCGGCGCCGTCGCCGACGTGCGCGGCCACGCCGTACGGCTCCAGCTCGCCCACCCGATGCCGCCGCTGCCGGACCAGGTCGGGCTGTGGCGCGAGGAGCTGGACGCGCTGCGCGACGCCGTCGCCGGGGACGACGGCACCCCCACCGTCCTCGCCGGGGACTTCAACGCCTCCCAGGACCACGCCGCCTTCCGCCGCATCCTCGACACGGGGCTGAGCGACGCGGCCCGGCTGGCCGGGGCGGACCGTACGGTCACCTGGCCGGCCCGGACCGCGCCGGCGTTCGGCGTGCAGATCGACCACGTGCTGGTCTCGGAGGAGTTCGCCGCGCACCGCGCCCGGTTCCTGGACCTGGCCGGCACCGACCACCGGGCGCTGGTCGTCGACCTGACGCTGCACGGGGCCGGCTGACACCGGCCCCGCGTGTTCCGCCGGGCTCAGACGCCGATGTCGCGGCCGTCCTCGCGCCACACCGCCACGACCGCCGGGCGCACGTACGTGCCGGGCCCGTCGGGCCAGGTGCTGGCCGGCTCCGCCACCGAGGCGCCGTCGACCTCGCCCGGGTGCTGCACCGCGACCAGCACGCGCCGGTCCTGGATCAGCGGGCCGCAGGTCTCCGCGCCGGTCGGCACGGTCAGGAACTGCTTCAGCTCACCGCGCCGGTCGCCCCGGGTCGCCACACCGAAGAGACCGTCGTGGCTGCCCAGCTTGTTGCCGTCGGTGGACAGCCACAGGTTGCCGTGGTCGTCGAAGGCGACGTTGTCGGGGCAGGAGATCGGGCTGACCCGGTCCTTGGGGAAGCCCGCGAAGTAGGTCGCCGGGTCCTCCGGGTCGCCCGCGACGAGGAACAGCGACCAGGCGAAGCGGGTGGCGTCGGCCCGGTTCCAGCGCTCGGTCAGCTCCAGCACGTGGCCGTGCTTGTTGCCGTTGCGCGGGTTGGCCTCGTCGGGGCCGGCGTAACCGGTCTTGCCGCGGTTGGTGTTGTTGGTGAGGGCGACGTAGACCTTGCCGGTCTTCGGCGACGGCTCGATGTCCTCGGGCCGGTCCATCTTCGTGGCCCCGACCTTGTCACCGGCGAGCCGCGTGAAGACGCACACCTCTTCGGCGGTCATCCCGTCGACGTGCGAGACGGCACCGTCCTCGGTGGCGGTGACCAGCGGAATCCACGTGCCGCTGCCGTCGAACTCGCCGTCGCGCGGCAGCTTGCCCGTGCCGTCGATCTCCATCTCGGGGGAGTCACCGCTCAGCTTGGCGACGTACAGCGTGCCCTCGTCGAGCAGCGAGAGGTTGTGCTCGCGCGCCCACCGGGAGCTGCCGTGCCGCATCCGCTTGCTGCCGACGAACTTGTAGAAGTAGTCGAAGCGCTCGTCGTCGCCGGAGTAGACGACCGGGCGCCCGTCCCAGGTCAGCCGCACGGTCGCCGCCTCGTGCTTGAAGCGGCCGAGCAGCGTGTGCTTGCGCGGGGTGGAGTCGGGGTCGTACGGGTCCAGCTCGACGACGTACCCGAAACGGTGCACCTCGTTGGGCTCCTGCGCGACGTCGAACCGCTTGTCGAACCGCTCCCACTTGCGCTCGGTGGCGCCGGTCCCGATCCCGTACCGCTTGTCCGTGGCGCTGCCGCCGTTGGCGAAGTACTGGTTGAAGTTCTCCTCGCCGTGCAGCGTGGTGCCCCACGGGGTGGTGCCGCCGGAGCAGTTGTTGAGGGTGCCGAGGACCTTGCGGCCGGAGCGGTCGGCGGAGGTCTTCACCAGGTCCGACCCGGCGGCCGGGCCGGTCAGCCGGAACTCGGTCGTGGCGGTGACCCGCCGGTTCAGGCGGTGCCGGGTGACGGGCGTCAGCTTCCCGCTCCGGCGCTCCTCCTCCACGACCACGGCGGACAGGCCGTGCGCGGCCCAGGCGATCTCGACCTGCTCGCGGGTCGGGTTCTCGGGGTCGTAGTCGCGGAACATGAGCACCTCGTCGGTGTACTCGTGGTTGGCGACGAGGACCTGGCGGCCGTGCTCACCGCGCAGCGGCAGCAGCGCGAGGAAGTCGTTGTTGTACCCGAACTGCCCGGCCTGCGCCTTGGCGCTCTGCTTCTCCGGGTCGAAGGCGGGCGCCCCGCGCAGGATCGGCTCGCCCCAGCGGATCACGACCTCCTGCCGGTACCCCTCCGGAACGGTCACGACGTCGTCGGTGTTGGGCGCGACGGGCGCGAACCGCAGCCCACGCGCACCGTCCGTCTTCGACGGTTTCCCGTGCCCGTGTCCGTGCCCGTGCCCCCTTCCGGCCGCCGGCGCGGCCTGCGCCGACGGTGCCCCGGCCACGACCGTGGCCCCGGCGCCCGCCGCGGCCACGGTGACGACGGCGGCGGCACGCATCATGGAGCGGCGGCTGAGGGCGCCGGCGATGACGTCGCCGACGTACTCGTTGGAGCTGGTGTTGGGCACCTCGTGGAAGCAGGCGTCACCACACCGGAAACGGCAGGTCATGGCGGACCGGCCGCCGGGGTGCGAACCGGACGGCGTTCCGATCAACGGCAGCAGCTTGCGCACTGTGTTCTCCCCTTGAGAATCCCTGGATGCCCTTGGTGTCAGCGCGACCGTAGGTGCACATACGTGCGGGAGACGGGCGCCGCGGTGAACGACGGGTGAACCCGTGGAAGCCGGAGGGGAATTGCCTCGGCGGCTCGATCCCGCCTTGACGCGCCCGTCCTTCCGTGGCAGACCCTGCACAAGATCACAAGCCGGGGCCGCTAACCTTACGTGTCCGTCCTGGCCAGGGATCGACGGGGATCAACTCACGCGAAGGGTTGCGCACATGGGCATTCTCACTCTCCTGCGGAACGCGTTCGGCCGCTCACGCAAAGAACGAGCCGCCCAGGCGGAGGGTGCGGTGCAGGAGGCGGCACCGCCGGCGCCGCAGCTCCCGTCCCAGCCCACGGCACCCGGGGAGCCGGCCGCCTCCCCGGAGACCGCCCGGCTCCCCGAGCCCCGTCCGGAACCGGCCGCCCCCGACGAACACGAACTCGTCAAGGCCGCCTTCGCCAACCTCACGGTCCCGAAGCCGACGAAGTCCCAGGACCCGGTACCGATCCCGGAAGCCGAGGAAGCGCCGGCTCGGAAGCCGGAAGCAACCCCGCAGACCGAGCCGACAGCGCCCCAGGCCACCAAGCCGACGCCGCCCTCGGAGGCCGAGCCGAAGCCGCAGGCCGAGTCGACGACTGAGCCCGAGCCGACGACTGAGGCCGAGCCGGCGGCGGAGGCCGCGGCGAAGCCGGAGGCCGAGGCGACGGCTGAGGCCGAGCCCGTGCCCCAGCCCGAGGCTGAGGCCGGGCCGGAGCACGACACGAAGCCGAAGACCGAGGCCGAGCCTGCGGCGCAGCAGGAACCCCAGGCTGAGGCGGAGGGCAAGGCCAAGGCGGAACCCGAGGCTGAGCTTGTGGCGAAGCCGGAACCCGAGGCCAAGCCGGAGCCTGTCGCTGAGGCGAAGCCGGAGCCCGAGGCTGAGGCCGAGCCTGAGCTTGTGGCGAAGGCGGAGCCCGAGACTAAGCCGGAGCCTGTCGCTGAGACGGAGCCCGAGGCCAAGCCGCAGCCTGTCGCTGAGGCCAAGCCGGAGCCCGAGACTAAGCCGCAGCCTGTCGCTGAGGCGGAGGGCAAGGCGGAGCCGGAGGCTCAGCCGGAGCCCGAAGCCGAGACGAAGTCGGAGGCCGAGACGGAGCCCGCAGCCAGGCCGGAGGCCGAGGCGGAGGCTCCTCCCTCCCCCGCCCCCACCCCCGCAGCCGCCGACGGCGAGCAGCCCCCACAGGGGCCACCCGCACCCGACGACGAGAGCAGCACGGGTGGTGCGGGTGGGAACCCCGGGGCCGAAGGCGCAGCCGAGGCCCCGAAACCCGCGACACCCCCCACCCACCTCCGCTCCCGCGCCCCCGGCCTCACCACCGCCTACAAGGCCGCCGCCGCCACCCTCAAGAAGCACGACCTCACCGGCACCCGCGCCAAGGTCCACCTCGTCCTCGACCGCTCCGCCTCCATGCGCCCGTACTACAAGGACGGCTCCGCCCAGGCCCTCGCCGAGCAGACCCTCGCCCTCGCCGCCCACCTCGACCCCGAGGCCACCGTCCACGTCACGTTCTTCTCCACGGAAGTGGACGGCACCGGCGACCTCACCCTCACCGACCACGAGAACAAGATCGACGAGCTGCACGCGGCGCTCGGCCGCATGGGCCGCACCAGCTACCACGCCGCCGTCGAGGCCGTCCTCGCCCACCACGCCGAGGAAGCACCCCCCGGCACCCCGGCCCTGGTGGTCTTCCAGACCGACGGCGCCCCGGACGCCAAGACCCCGGCCACCCGGTCCCTCACGGACGCGGCCGCGAACCACCCGAACGTCCACTTCTCCTTCGTCGCCTTCGGCGACCCGGAGAACAAGGCCTTCGACTACCTCCGCAAGCTCAAGACGGGCAACACCTCCCACTTCCTGGCCGGCGAGACCCCCAAGGAGCTCACCGACAAGGAGCTCTACGAGGGCGTACTGGCCACCTGGCGCCCGTAGGGACACGACGGCGGACAGGGAGGCCCGCACCGCCGCCCCCTGTCCGCCCCCCGAAACGCGTGTGAGCCGATCTCCACCGGACCAGTAGGATTTCGCCCATGGCGGCCACTGGAACCGAGAAGCAGGGGGCGAAGGCGTACTACGTCTCGACCCCCATCTACTACGTGAACGACGCTCCTCACCTGGGCCACGCCTATACGACCGTCGCAGGCGACGTGCTCACCCGCTGGCACCGCCAGCGCGGCGAGAAGGTGTGGTACCTCACCGGCACGGACGAGCACGGTCAGAAGATCATGCGTACGGCCGAGGCGAACGGGGTCACCCCGCAGGCCTGGGCCGACAAGCTCGTCACGGAGTCGTGGAAGCCCCTGTGGGAGCACCTCGACATCGCGAACGACGACTTCATCCGCACCACGCAGAAGCGGCACACCGACCGCGTCCAGGAGTTCGTGCAGGACCTGTACGACAAGGACGAGATCTACAAGGGCGGCTACGAGGGCCCGTACTGCGTGGGCTGCGAGGAGTACAAGCTCCCCGGCGAGCTGCTCGACGGCGAGGGCGAGTACGCGGGCCAGAAGCTGTGCCCGATCCACAAGAAGCCGGTGGAGATCCTCAGCGAGGAGAACTACTTCTTCAAGCTGAGCGAGTACAGCGAGAAGCTGCTCGCGCACTACGAGGCCAACCCGGGCTTCATCCAGCCGGAGTCCGCGCGCAACGAGGTCGTGAACTTCGTCCGCCAGGGACTCCAGGACCTCTCCATCTCCCGCTCGACGTTCGACTGGGGCGTGCCGGTCCCGTGGGACGACAAGCACGTGATCTACGTGTGGGTCGACGCCCTGCTGAACTACGCGACGGCGGTCGGCTACAACGAGAACCCGGAGAAGTTCGAGTCGACGTTCCCCGCCGACGTGCACCTGGTCGGCAAGGACATCCTCCGCTTCCACGCGATCATCTGGCCGGCGATGCTGATGGCGCAGGGCCTGCCCCTGCCCGGCAAGATCGCCGCGAACGGGTGGCTGATGGTCGGCGGCGAGAAGATGTCGAAGTCCAACCTGACCGGCATCAAGCCGCAGGACCTGACCTCGCACTTCGGCGTGGACGCGTACCGCTGGTACTTCCTGCGCGCGATCGCTTTCGGCCAGGACGGCTCGTTCTCCTGGGAGGACTTCTCCGCCCGCTACACCAGCGAGCTGGCCAACGACTACGGCAACCTCGCCTCCCGCGTGGCGGCGATGGTCAACAAGTACTTCGGCGGCGAGCTGCCGGCCGCGACGGCCGACGGGGACGCGGAGAAGGCCGTCCACGACGGCCTGACCAAGGCGGTCGCGGAGGCCGACCGGAAGATCGGCGAGGAGCTGGACTTCCAGGGCGGCATCCTGGCGGTCTTCGACTTCGTCAAGCAGGTCAACGGCTACATCACCGAGCAGGAGCCCTGGAAGGTCGCCAAGGACGATTCGCCGGAGGGCAGGGCCCGCCTGGCGACGATCCTCTACACGGCCGCGGAGTCCCTCCGCGCGGTGGCGGTCCTCCTCAACCCGATCATGCCGGACACCTCCCAGAAGCTCTGGGACTCCCTGGGCGCCGAGGCATCCCTCGGCGGCCTCGCGGACCAGAAGGTCCAGGACGCGGCGGACTGGGGCCGGCTGCCGGCCGGTTCGACGGTCACCAAGGGCGCGGTGCTGTTCCCCCGTCTCGAGGAGAAGCCGACCGCGTAACGCACTCGCTACAGCACGGGCCCGGGAGAGGGCAGACCTTCTCCCGGGCCCTGCTCGTTTGCGAGGATCGGACGCGAAACCGGCACACATGGGGGGATCGTCCATGGCACTCTTCGGCAACGCGCACACCGTCAACCCGGCCAAGGCCCAGCAGGACTACGCCCGGCTCCTGGGCCACGGCGAGCAGATCCACGCGGCCTACCTGCTGATCCGCGACACCATCCTGTTCACGGACCGGCGCCTCATCCTGGTCGACAAGCAGGGCATCACCGGCAAGAAGACCGAGTACCACTCGATCCCGTACCGCAGCATCACGCACTTCTCGGTCGAGACGGCCGGCCACTTCGACCTCGACGCCGAACTGAAGATCTGGCTCTCCGGCACCCCGGCCCCGATCGAGAAGACCTTCACCAAGGGCGTCGACATCTACGAGGTCCAGGCGATCCTGACCCAGTTCGTAGCGCGCTGACGCGAGCACCGGGGCCGGAGCGAACGATTCTCCGACCCTCGAACGAGTGAATGCCCCGGCATATGCCGAGCGCTCCTGCCATGACCGCGCTTAATTGGCGCTCATGGTCAAAGCAACACACGAGGCCTCCCACCGGCTCTTCCAGGAGCATTCGGAGGCTCTCGCGCCCGCCTTCGAGGCACTTGGGCTTCCGCCGCCCTCGAAGGACGACTTCGACGAGCTCTCCCCCGACGCCACCGAGATCCGGCCGTTGGAGCGCCGTGTGGACACGGTGCTCAAATTCGCACCTGACATGGGGGAGAACTTCGTGCTCGCCCTCGAGTCACAGACCAAGAAGGACCCCGACAAAGCAAGAAGCTGGTCGTACTACGTCGCGTACCTGTGCGCGAAATACGACCTGCCGGTCGTGCTGGTGGCGGTCTGCCGGGACCGTGCCACGGCAGAGTGGGCCATGGGCCCCTTCGAATGCACCGTGGCCTCCTGGCCGACCCAGACCACCCGGCCGATCGTCCTGGGGCCCCAGACCGTCCCCGAGGTGACCGACGAGGCCACAGTGGCCCGACGCCCGGCATTGGCGGTGCTCTCCGCCATCGTCCACAGCGAGAGCCGCCGTGCGCCCGCCATACTGGAAGCCGTTGCCCGCGGGCTGCTGTCCTTCGAGCCGGACATCACGAGGTACTGGTTCGAATTGGTGGAAGTCGGTCTGGAATCCACTCCGACCAGGGAGAACTGGAGAAAGCTGATGCAGAAGGTTGTCACCCACTTTCCGGGACACAGGACGCTGTTCGAGGAGAAATACCTTGAGGGAAAGGCCGAGGGCGAAGCCCGCGGCGAGGCCAGGGGTGTGCTGCGGGTACTGGAGGTGCGTAACCTGGTGATCACCGACGCCGTCCGTGAGCGGATCGTCACATGCTCCGACCTCACCGTCCTCAACGACTGGCTCGACCGCGCCGGCACGGTGGAACGGGCGGAGGACCTGTTCAGCACCAGCCCCGAGTCGCCTCCGATGCCGGGCCGCTGAACCGAAGTCAGCTTCCCGAGGCGTACGCCACGAACTCGGCCCACGCCTCCGGCACGAGGGCGAGACGGGGACCGGCGTCCCGGTGCTTGGAGTCGCGGACGTGAACGGTGCCGGGGGTGGCGGCGACCTCGACGCAGGAGTCGCCGTCGGGGCCACTGCTGTAGCTGCTCTTGAACCACGCCGGTTCGGAGGCGTCAGCAGCGAGAGCCTTGCGGATCATGTGTCCCCCAGCAGTTGCTCGATGAAGGCCAGCGATTCCCCTGGCGGGAAGGCCTGCGCCCGGATGGTGCCATACCGCAGCTCAAGGATGCGAAGCTGCCTCGGATCGTGCGTCGGGCGGCCGTTGAACGCCCCGTCGGCGCGTCCCACCGCCGTGCCGTCCTCGAACTTCAGTACTTCGATCCTGCCGCTCATGCCTGGGTGTGGTCCACTCTCCATCGGCATCACCTGGAGAGTGACGTTGTTCATCTGCCCCACCTCCAGCAAGCGTTCGAATTGCTGCCGTCGGACCATTGTGCCTCCGACCTTGCGCCGAAGCGTCCCCTCTTCCAGGACGAAGCTCAGCGCGGGCGCGGGAGACCGGTCGAACACGCTTCGCCGAGCAATACGTGCGGCTACTTGGCGCTCCAGGTCCTCCGGTGTGTAGGCAGGCTGCCACGACTCAAGCAACGCCCTGACGTACTCCGGAGTCTGCAACAGCCCGGCGATATTGCTGTTCTCGTACACCCCGATCTCGACCGCTCGAGCCTCCATCTGCGCCAGATCCCGCACCTTCTTCGGATACCAAACCTTCGCCACATCCTCCTTCATCGCGGCGATCAGCCCACCCGCGTCCAACACCTCGTCGGCCATGTCCAGATACTCCGGCCGGGGAATCCGCTTCCCGCCCTCGATCTTGTAGACGAGGTCCTCGCCGTACCCCACCGCCTTGCCGAACTCCCCGGCCCGCATCCCCACGGCCTCCCGGCGCAGCTTCAACTGCCGCCCCACGGTGGCGACCACCGCCACGCCCCACTCGTCGTCCGGGTCCACCTCCCACCCGGGCTCGTCAGCCTCGGTCCTGAGCTGCCGAACCTCACCGTCCACCGACATGCGCGCCCCTCCGTCGTACCACCTGGTGCCAGCCACGCCCTACCCGTACGGCCCGCCCTGACAAGCCCGGACAACACCGGACAACCGGCGGACACTGAGCGGGGGCAACGACCGGAACGCCACGAGTCGGACTCCGGTCGCACCTGCGCTCCCTATGAACTACTCACTGGGAGGAAAGCACCCCACCAAGCCCCTCCCCGCCCTCCCGCCGGGCGCGGTCACTCCCGCGAGTGAATATGCCAACTCGGCTGGATTCGGGGCTGGTTGTCTGCCCTACGCTCAGCGGCGACACAACCACCAGACATGCGACGGCCCCCGCCGGGAGTGGGATCCCAATGCGAGGGCCTGGCCACCAAGGAAGAAGAAGCTTCCCGATGGATGCACAGCACCCTAACGCGCCCGTACTCACCACGTCCCGAACCCCGGACGAAGACCACCCCCAGGAACAGCCCCTCGCAGGCGTCGTCCACGACCACGTCCGCCACACCGAGAGCTTCACGGTGGTCGGCAACCACCTTGTCCAGCACAAGGAAATGTCCCTGCTCGCCATCGGGCTCGCCTGTTACATCCAGTCGGTGCGCCAGGGGACGTCCGTCGACATCAAGTCCCTCGCCGCCCGCTTCCCCGAGGGTCCCACCCGCATCGCCGCCGGGCTGCGCGAGCTGGAGAAGTTCGGTTACCTCCAACGCACGTGTACGCGTACGTCCACCGGCCGGATCGTCACCCGCACGGTCTCCCGCAACAGGCCCGGACACAGCCGCGGCGGCGCCGCACGGGAGACGGCACCCCGTCGCCCCGCCCGGCGCGCGGACCAGGAGAAACCGCCGTCACGCAAGCGCCTCCCCGCCGTGCCCCAGCCGTCGTACCCCGCCCCCGCCCTCCTCCAGGCGGCCGTCGACGTCCTCACCGGCCTGCGTCGCCGCGACCCCCGGCTCCTCCTCTCCGCCACCGACGCCGAACACCTCGCCCCGGGCGTCGCCGCCTGGCTGGAGCGCGAGATCGCCCCCACCGCCGTACGCCACGCCCTGACCGAGAACCTGCCCGACGAGCCCCTGATCCGCCCCGCCGCCTTCCTCGCCCACCGCCTGACCGCCCAGCTGCCGCCCCCACCGCCGCTGCGGCCACCGGTCCCGTCGGCCGCCCCCGAGCCCCGGCACCCCCTCCAGACCTGCGACGACTGCGACCGCGCCTTCCGGGGGCCGGACCCCGGCCGCTGCCGCGACTGCCGAACCGATCGCCCGGAGGGCGCCTAGCATGAACTCGACGATCCTTGCCCGAGCCCGTGGGCACACACGACGAGGAGCGAGCGCCATGACCATCGCCCCGGACAACCCTCAGCAGGGCGCCTCCCACCTGTACCGGGCCATGCGGGACTTCGTTCAGGCCATGGACGACACGCTGCCCGGCAAATTCGAGATCACCAAGGAAGGGATCGTCCACGACATGATGTCGCCCGGAGGGCCGCACGAGGTCACAGCTGCGCACATCAGCCGCCGTCTGGAAAGGATGCTGCCGGACGCGTTGCTGGCCCATACCGGCACACCTGATGTGGAGGACGAGCCCGAAGGCATCATGCGCCATCCCGACGTCATGGTCATCGCATGGGCGGACCTGGACGTCCAGGGCTCGATCGACCCTCGCGCGCTCATCGCCGCCATCGAAGTGGTCTCCCAGTCCAACCCGGAGAACGACTGGGTCACCAAGATGCGCGACTACCCCCTCATGGGCGTCCCCGTTTACGTGATCTTCGACCCCCGTAAGGGCGAGGGCGCGGTCCTCACCGACATCCACTCCACCCCGGACGGCCCCCGCTACGCCACCCGCAAGGACTTCGTCTACGGCGAGGACGTCACCATCGCCGACTGGACCATCTCGACCCAGAACCTGCCGATCTACCAGGGCGAGGACCAGGTGTGACGACGGCGAGGGGCTCGGAACCGCTCAACGGCTCCGAGCCCCTCGCTGCGATACTGCCGCCGCAGGTTACTTCGGCTGCGGCTTGCGCACCGTCAGGTGCAGTTCCCTCAGCCGGGTCTCGTCCAGCTCGGTCGGCGCGCCCATCATCAGGTCCTGGGCGTTGCCGTTGAGCGGGAAGGCGATGGTCTCGCGGATGTTGGGCTCGTCGGCCAGCAGCATGACGATGCGGTCGACGCCCGGGGCGATGCCACCGTGCGGCGGAGCGCCGAAGCGCAGCGCGCGCAGCATGCCGGCGAACTCGCTCTCGACGGTCTCCGCGTCGTAACCCGCGATCTCGAAGGCCTTGAGCATGATGTCCGGCTCGTGGTTCCGGATGGCGCCGGAGGACAGCTCGACGCCGTTGCAGACGATGTCGTACTGCCAGGCGAGGATGTCCAGCGGGTCCTGGTTCTCCAGGGCGTCCATGCCGCCCTGGGGCATCGAGAAGGGGTTGTGGGAGAAGTCGATCTTCCCCGTCTCCTCGTCCTTCTCGTACATCGGGAAGTCCACGATCCAGCAGAACCGGAAGACGTTCTCCTCGAAGTGCCCGGCGCGCTGGGCGGCCTCGACCCGCACCGCGCCCATGATCTTCGAGACCTCGTCGAACTCGCCCGCGCCGAAGAACACCGCGTGGCCGGCGGCCAGGGAGAGCCGCTTGGTCAGCTCCGCGACGTTCTCCTCGGTAAGGAACTTCGCGATCGGGCCGGACAGCGTGCCGTCCTCGCCCACGCGGACCCAGGCCAGGCCCTTGGCGCCCTGCGAGACGGCGTAGTCGCCGAGCTGGTCGAAGAACTTGCGGGGCTGGGAGGAGACGTCCGGCACCGGCAGCGCGCGGACGTGCTTGCCGGCGAAGGCCTTGAACTCCGAGCCCTCGAAGATGTCGGTGATGTCGACGAGCTCCAGCTTGGCGCGCAGGTCCGGCTTGTCGGAGCCGTACTTCAGCATCGCCTCGCGGAACGGGATCCGCGGGAAGGGGGAGGTGACCTCACGGCCACCGCCGAACTCCGTGAACAGCTCGGTCATCAGCTGCTCGATCGGGCGGAAGACGTCCTCCTGCTCGACGAAGCTCATCTCGACGTCGAGCTGGTAGAACTCGCCCGGCGAGCGGTCGGCGCGGGCGTCCTCGTCGCGGAAGCAGGGCGCGATCTGGAAGTACCGGTCGAAGCCGGAGATCATCAGCAGCTGCTTGAACTGCTGCGGCGCCTGCGGGAGGGCGTAGAAACGGCCCGCGTGCAGGCGGGAGGGGACCACGAAGTCGCGGGCGCCCTCGGGGGACGTCGCGGTGAGGATGGGCGTCGCCATCTCGTTGAAGCCCAGGGTCACCATCTTGTGCCGGATCGCGGAGATGACCGCCGTGCGCAGCATGATGTTGCGGTGCATGCGCTCGCGGCGCAGGTCCAGGAAGCGGTACTCCAGACGCCGCTCCTCGTTGACCCCGTCCTCGGTGTTGATGGTGAAGGGCAGCGGCTGGGCGGCGCCGAGCAGCTCGACCTCGCCCACCTCGACCTCGACCTCACCGGTCGGCAGGTCGGGGTTGATGTTGTCGGCGCCGCGGGAGACGACCTTGCCGTCGACCCGAACGGTCGACTCCTTGGTCAGCTTGTCGAGCGCCGCGTACGCCTCCGTGCCCGGCCGGGCGACCAGCTGCGTGATGCCGTAGTGATCACGCAGATCGATGAAGAGGATGCCGCCCAGGTCGCGCCGATTGTGCAGCCAGCCACTCAGCCGGACGTCGGTGCCGACGTCAGAGGAGCGGAGCTCGCCGCAGGTGTGGGACCTGTACCGATGCATCGTCGTTCATCCAGCCTTCGCGGATCGGGAGTGGTGTTTCACGTGAAACGACCAGCGTTGAAACAACCCCAGCGTACCGGGCGGCCGCCCCTGCCTTCCTCCCCATTGGCACCGGGCGAGCGGTGGCAGCGTGCGATCAGACCTTCTTAAAGTGGGGCAATGCGCACCGATGAGCCCCTGCCCGAAGTAGGGGACGTCCTTGCCGCTCTCGCGACCGGTCTGTGGCACTGGAACACGGCCACCGGCGAGGTCACGGTCGACGCGGAGGCGGCCCGGCTGCTCGGGCTGCCCGCCGAGTGCGCCCGGCTCACCGAAGCCCAGGTACGGGCGCGGCTGCACCCCGTGGACTGGAACGAGATCACCGGCGTGGTCCAGCTCGCCGTCGCCGAGGGCACCCTCGCCGAGGTCCGCATCCGGATCATGGACGAGCGGGGCCACATGGTCCGGGTCGTACGCAGCCGCTCCAAGCCGGCGTTCGACCCGGTGCACAAGACGTACGAGCTGACCGGCACCCTCCAGGAGGTGGCCGAACCCAGGCCGGGCACACCCGCCGGACGCAGCGCGGTGACCGGCGAGTGGCGCCGCTCGCGCGAGGCCTTCCTGCTGGACGCGGGCCGGGCCCTGGCCGAGGCCCGGTCCACCACCGAGGTGCTGCGGGTCGCGGCGGGCCTGTCGATGCCGGGGTTCTCCCCGGACGGACTCGCGGTCTTCGGGGTCTCGGGCGACCGTCTCACGGTCATCGGCCACCACGGGCAGCCGCAGAACGACATGAACGCGTTCGTGAACATGCAGCTGGACACGGACTACCCGGCCGCCGAGGTGGTGCGCACCGGCCGTGCCGTCTATCTCTCCTCGCCCGAGCAGTACCGCTCCCGCTACCCCCTCACCTGGCCGCTCGCCGAGCGCTACGGCCGCCGCTCCTGGGCCTTCCTGCCGCTGACGGTGGCGGGCCGCCCGATGGGCGCGTGGATGGCCGCCTTCGCCTACCCGGTGGCGTTCACACCGGACGAGCGCTCGGTGCTGACCACCGTGGCGCGGATGCTGGCGCAGGCCCTGTCCCGGGCGAGCGCCGCCGAGACCCAGCGGGAGCTGACCGACGGACTGCAACGCAGCATGCTGCCCGTGCTCGGCCCGGAGATCCCCGGCATGGGCCTCGCCGCCCGCTACGTCCCCACCGGCGGCGGCCTCCAGGTCGGCGGTGACTGGTACGACATGA
The DNA here is from genome assembly GCF_028473745.1 of Streptomyces sp. M92. Lineage (NCBI taxonomy): Bacteria > Bacillati > Actinomycetota > Actinomycetes > Kitasatosporales > Streptomycetaceae > Streptomyces > Streptomyces sp. M92. The sequence continues at coordinate 1,913,044 of NZ_CP101137.1, read as the reverse complement.
TCCCGCTGCCCGCGGGGCGCTTCGCCCTGGTCATCGGCGACGTCCAGGGACACGACGTACGCGCGGCCGGCCTCATGGGCCAGCTGCGCATCGCGCTGCGCGCCTACGCCGCCGAGGGGCACCGCCCCGACGCGGTGCTCGCCCGCGCCTCCCACTTCCTGCACGGCCTCACCGCGTCCGACGACGACCCCGGCGACATTCGCTTCGCGACCTGCTACTACGCCGAGGTGGACCCGGCGACCGGCACCGTGGAGAGCGCCCGCGCCGGCCATCTCGACCCCGTCGTCCGGATGGCCGACGGAACGGCACTGATCCGCGCCACCGCGGGCGGGCTGCCGCTGGGCATCGACCCGGACTCCGACTACCCGACCACCCGGCTGGCCCTGGAGCCCGGGGACACCCTGATGCTGTGCACGGACGGCCTGGTCGAGACCGGCGGCCACGACCTGCACTCCGGCTGGGACCGCCTGCGCGTCATCCTGGAGCAGCACGACGGCGACCTGGAGGAGCTGGCCGACGCGCTGGTGCAGGCCGTGCACGGGCCCTCCTCGCACCACACCACCGGCCCGCTCGCCGACCGGCGGGAGGACGACATCGCCCTGCTCCTGCTGTGCCGGCAGGGCGAGGGTTGCGGCTGCGGCGACAGCCCGGTCCTCCGGACGCCGGTGCGCCGCACGATGCTGACGGTCGCCCAGGCCGAACCGGAGCGGATCGCCACCGCCCGGGAGCACCTGCGCGACCTCCTGCACGACTGGCCCAGCGAGGACCAGCTCGACGCTTCGGTGCTGCTGCTCTCCGAGATGCTGACGAACGTCCTGGTCCACACCGACGCCGACGCCCTGCTGGTCGCCGAGGTCACCGGGGAGCCGGGCGAGCGCCGCATCCGGGTCGAGGTCACCGACAACGGCGACGACCTGCCGCACAAGCGCCGCCCGGGGGAGATGGCGTCCTCGGGGCGCGGCCTGATGCTGGTCGAGATGCTCGCCGACGAGTGGGGCGTCGCCCCGCGCGGCGACGGCAAGAGCATCTGGTACGAGGTCTACGAGTCCACGGACCCGGACGCCGGCCGCGGCGGCGGTGGCCCCGACGGCGGCCCGGACGCCGCGTAACGCCCCTGGAGCTCGTGCACGATCCCGAACGCGGCCGCGGTCAGCGGTACGGCGAGCAGCATCCCCAGGATGCCCGCCACCGACGCCCCCGCGGTGAGCGCCAGCAGCACGATCGCCGGATGCATCTGCACGGTCCGGCTCTGGATCATCGGCTGGAGCACGTGCCCCTCCAGCACCTGCACGGCGAGCACCACTCCGAGGGCCCACAGCGCGATGGCGAACCCCCGGTCGGCCAGCGCGACCAGCACCGCCACCGCACCGGAGATGAAGGCGCCGAGGTAGGGGATGTAGGCGCCGACGAAGACCAGCGCGCCGAGCCCGATCGCGCCGGGCACCCGCAGGATCAGCAGGCCCACCGTGATGCAGAAGGCGTCGATCAGGGCGATGAGGGTGGTGCCGCGCATGAAGCCCTCGACGGCGCCGAAGGCCCGCCGGGCCATCGCCTCGACCATGTCGGCGCCGCCGGGCGGGGCGAGGTGGCGCACCGTGGAGACGGCGCGGTCGGAGTCGCGCAGGAAGAAGAAGACGAGCAGCAGGGCGAGCACGGCCATGGCCAGCATCTCGCCGACGACGCTGATCCCGGTGACCACCCCGGAGGCGGCGGTCCCGCCGAACTTCCCGAGCAGCTCCCGCGCGTTGGACGCCATGTCCTCCAGCGAGGTGCCGGCCGCACCGAAGTGGTCGGCGATGTCGCGCGCCGCGTTCCGCAGCGAGGCGATGATCTGGTCGCCGGTCTCGATGAGCGCGGACACCACGATGTACACGGCCCCGCCGACCACGGCCACGACGGCGACGCAGGTGAGCCCGGCCGCCAGCGACCGCTGCACGTGCGCCTTGACCAGCCACCGGTGCAGCGGCCGGAGCAGCGCGGTGCCGAGCAGCGCGAGCAGCGCCGGCGTCACCGCGGTGCGGAACTCGACGCAGAGCCGGATCGCGACGTAGACGACACCGCTGGCGAGGAGGACGACGGCGCACCAGGCGGCGAACCGACGCACCGGGTCGGGAAGCAGGTGCACGTCCCCAGCCGATCACGCACCGGGCGGGCTGTCCTGCGCGGACGGCCCGCCCGGGTGACGGATCACCGGTTCACCTAGAGGCTGCTCCCCGGCCGGCGTCAGGCCTCCGGGCCCGCCTCCGACATGCCGTGCACGGCCGGGACGGTGCCGAGGCGGCCCTTCTGGAAGTCCTCGAAGGCCTGCATCAGCTCGTCCTTGGTGTTCATGACGAACGGGCCGTAGTGGGCCATGGGCTCCCGGATCGGCCGGCCGCCCAGCAGCACGACCTCCAGGTCCGGCGTGTGCGAGTCCTGCTTGTCGTCCGCGCGGACGGTCAGCGAGCCTCCGGCGCCGAAGACGGCGGTCTGGCCGAGGTGGATCGGACGCCGCTCGGCACCGACCGACCCGCGACCGGCCATCACGTACGCCAGGCCGTTGAAGTCCTCCCGCCACGGCAGGGTGACCTCGGCGCCCGGCGCGAGGGTCGCGTGGACCATCGTGATCGGCGTGTGCGTGATGCCGGGGCCCTCGTGGCCGTCCAGCTCACCGGCGATGACCCGCATCAGCGCGCCGCCGTCGGGGGAGGTGAGCAGCTGGACGCTGCCGCTGCGGATGTCCTGGTAGCGGGGGGCCATCATCTTGTCCTTGGCCGGCAGGTTCACCCACAGCTGGAGGCCGTGGAAGAGACCGCCGGACATGACCAGCTGCTCCGGCGGCGCCTCGATGTGGAGGAGACCGGAGCCGGCCGTCATCCACTGGGTGTCGCCGTTGGTGATGGTGCCGCCACCGCCGTTGGAGTCCTGGTGGTCGAAGACCCCGTCGATGATGTAGGTGACGGTCTCGAAGCCGCGGTGCGGGTGCCAGGGCGTGCCCTTGGGCTCCCCGGGCGCGTACTCCACCTCACCCATCTGGTCCATCATGATGAACGGGTCGAGGTGGCGGTAGTTGATCCCGGCGAACGCGCGGCGAACCGGGAAGCCCTCGCCCTCGAAACCGCTGGGCGCGGTCGTGACGGTGAGCACGGGACGTGCGACGGCGTCGGCGGACGCGGATACGCGGGGCAGCGTCAGCGGGTTCTCGACGGTCACGGCAGGCATGTCGACCTCCTCGGGCGGCGTGCGCCCCACTTTAGTTGAGCGTTGAACTTCTTGCCACCCAGAACCGCGAAAGCCCGGAGGGCATTCCCTCCGGGCTCGCACAGCGCCATCGGCGACGCCTAGCCGTACATCCGGCGCATCGCGAAGTCGACCATCTGCTCCACGGCCTTCGCGTCGAACACCATCCGGTGCTCGCCCTCCATGTCGAGCACGAAGCCGTAGCCGGTCGGCAGGAGGTCGATCACCTCGGCGCCCGTGATCACGAAGTACTTGGACTCCTTGCCCGCGTACCGGCGCAGCTCCTTGAGGCCGGTGAACATGGGGATCACCGGCTGCTGGGTGTTGTGCAGCGCGAGGAAGCCGGGGTTGTCGCCGCGCGGGCAGTAGACCTTCGAGGTGGCGAAGATCTGCTGGAAGTCCTCGGCGGACATCTGACCGGTGGTGAAGGCACGCACCGCGTCCGCGAGCGAGGGCGGGGACGGCTCGGGGTACAGCGGCGGCTGCTGCCCGTAGCCACCGGACATCGGCTGCTGCGGCGGGGCGTACTGCTGCTGCTGTTGGCCAGCGGTCTGGTCGTAGCCGTACATGCCGCAAAGACTAGCGAGTGACGGGTCACAGATGACCGGCTCGGGGTTGCTTCTTATTACCGACGGGTAGCATCATCGTAGCTACTGCTTGGTACGCGCAGTCGGTATGTGTACAGATGCGAGGATTCAGTGCCTCGCCGATCTCTCAACGGAGCCGTCGCCATGGGGCACTACAAGCCGAATCTCCGGGACATCGAGTTCAACCTCTTCGAGGTGCTCGGCCGCGACAAGGTCTACGGCAGCGGCCCGTTCGCGGAGATGGACACGGACACCGCCAAGAGCGTCCTGGAGGAGCTGACCCGCCTCTCGGAGAACGAGCTGGCCGAGTCCTTCGCCGACGCCGACCGCAACCCGCCGGTCTTCGACCCCGAGACGAACACCGCGCCGGTCCCGGCGTCCTTCAAGAAGAGCTACCAGGCCTTCATGGACTCCGAGTACTGGCGCCTGGGCCTGCCCGAGGAGATCGGCGGCACCACCTCGCCGCGCTCGCTCATCTGGGCGTACGCGGAGCTGATCCTCGGCGCGAACCCGGCCGTGTGGATGTACTCCTCCGGCCCGGCGTTCGCGGGCATCCTCTTCGAGGAGGGCAACGAGGTCCAGAAGCACATCGCCTCGATCGCCGTCGAGAAGCAGTGGGGCTCCACCATGGTCCTCACCGAGCCGGACGCCGGCTCGGACGTGGGCGCCGGCCGCACCAAGGCGGTCCAGCAGGAGGACGGCTCCTGGCACATCGAGGGCGTGAAGCGCTTCATCACGTCCGGCGAGCACGACATGTCGGAGAACATCCTCCATTACGTCCTCGCCCGCCCCGAGGGCGCCGGCCCCGGCACCAAGGGCCTGTCGCTCTTCCTCGTCCCGAAGTACGAGTTCGACTTCGAGACCGGCGAGCTGGGCGAGCGCAACGGCGTCTACGCCACCAACGTCGAGCACAAGATGGGCCTGAAGGCCTCCAACACCTGCGAGATGACCTTCGGCGACCGCCACCCCGCCAAGGGCTGGCTGATCGGCGACAAGCACGACGGCATCCGCCAGATGTTCCGCATCATCGAGTTCGCCCGCATGATGGTCGGCACGAAGGCGATCTCCACCCTCTCCACGGGCTACCTCAACGCCCTGGAGTACGCCAAGGAGCGCGTCCAGGGCCCCGACCTGGCCAACTTCATGGACAAGTCGGCCCCCAAGGTCACCATCACGCACCACCCGGACGTCCGCCGCTCGCTGATGACGCAGAAGGCGTACGCGGAGGGCATGCGCGCCCTCGTCATGTACACCGCCTCGGTCCAGGACGAGATCCAGGTCAAGGAGGCGAACGGCGAGGACGCCGCCACCGAGCACGCCCTCAACGACCTGCTCCTGCCGATCGTCAAGGGCTACGGCTCGGAGAAGGCCTACGAGCAGCTCGCGCAGTCGCTGCAGACCTTCGGCGGCTCCGGGTTCCTCCAGGAGTACCCGATCGAGCAGTACATCCGCGACGCCAAGATCGACACCCTCTACGAGGGCACCACCGCGATCCAGGGCCAGGACTACTTCTTCCGGAAGATCGTCCGCAACCAGGGCGCCGCGCTGAACTCGCTCGCCGAGGACATCAAGAAGTTCCTCGCCCTCGGCACCGGCGGCGAGGAGCTGTCCGGCGCCCGCGAGCACCTCGCCAAGGCCGCCGTCGAGCTGGAGGCCATCGTCGGTCTCATGCTGACCGACCTCGCGGCCACCGAGCAGGACGTCAAGAACATCTACAAGGTCGGGCTGAACACCACCCGCCTCCTGCTGGCCTCCGGCGACGTGATCGTCGGCTACCTGCTCCTCAAGGGCGCCGCCGTCGCCGCCGAGAAGCTCCCGACCGCGTCCGCCAAGGACAAGGCCTTCTACACCGGCAAGATCGCCGCCGCGAAGTTCTTCGCCGCGAACGTCCTGCCCGGCCTCACCCTGGCCCGCAAGGTCGCCCAGGGCGTCGAGCTGGACCTGATGGAGCTGGACGAGGCCGCGTTCTAGGTCCCGCCCTCCACGAACTCCACACACCGGTACGAGGGCCCGCTCCCGCTCCACGGGAAGCGGGCCCTCACACGTCGTTAAGGTGAACCCATGAGCGCACCCTCCCGCTTCGACCGCGGCCACACCGACGACCTGATGACCTTCCTCGCGGCGAGCCCCACGCCGTACCACGCCGTGGCGAACGCCGCCGAGCGGCTGGAGAAGGCCGGCTTCCGGCAGGTCGCGGAGACGGACGCCTGGGAGGGGACGAGCGGCGGCAAGTACGTGCTGCGCGGCGGCGCGATCGTGGCCTGGTACGTCCCCGAGGGCGCCGAGCCGCACACCCCCTTCCGCATCGTCGGCGCCCACACCGACTCCCCCAACCTGCGCGTGAAGCCCCGCCCCGACACCGGTGCGTACGGCTGGCGCCAGGTCGCCGTGGAGATCTACGGCGGACCGCTGATGAACTCCTGGCTCGACCGCGACCTGGGCCTGGCCGGCCGCCTCACCCTGCGCGACGGCTCGACCCGCCTGGTGAACGTCGACCGCCCGCTGCTCCGCGTCCCCCAACTCGCCATCCACATGGACCGCAACGTGTCCGCGGACGGCCTCAAGCTCGACAAGCAGCGCCACCTCCAGCCCGTCTGGGGCCTCGGCGACCCGGTCCGCGACGGCGACCTGATCTCCTTCCTGGAGGAGGAGACCGGTCTCACGCGCGGCGAGGTCACCGGCTGGGACCTGATGACCCACTCCGTGGAGCCCCCGGCGTACCTGGGCCGCGACCGGGAGCTGGTGGCCGGCCCGCGCATGGACAACCTCCTGTCCGTGCACGCCGGTACGGCCGCCCTGGCCGCCGTCGCGGCCTCCGGCGCGGACCTGTCGTACATCCCCGTGCTGGCCGCCTTCGACCACGAGGAGACCGGCTCCCAGTCGGACACGGGCGCCGACGGCCCGCTCCTCGGCAGCGTCCTGGAGCGCTCGGTGTTCGCGCGCGGCGGCACGTACGAGGACCGCGCCCGTGCCTTCGCCGGCACGGTCTGCCTGTCCTCCGACACGGGCCACGCCGTCCACCCCAACTACGCGGAACGGCACGACCCGACCCACCACCCGCGCGTCAACGGCGGCCCCATCCTCAAGGTCAACGTCAACAACCGCTACGCCACGGACGGTTCGGGCCGCGCGGTGTTCGCCGCCGCCTGCGAGAAGGCGGACGTCCCCTTCCAGACCTTCGTCTCCAACAACGCCATGCCCTGCGGAACCACCATCGGCCCGATCACCGCGGCCCGGCACGGCATCAGCACCGTCGACATCGGCGCGGCGATCCTCTCGATGCACAGCGCACGGGAACTGTGCGGCGCCGAGGACCCGTACCTGCTGGCCAACGCGCTGGTGGCGTTCCTGAGGCCGTAGGACCGAGGCGGAACGAGGGCCCACGGCATGGTGGTTGAGACCCGGGGTACCCGCACGGAACCGGATCGACCGGAAACCCGGAACCGACCGGATCTGACAGGGAGGCAACACTCATGGGCCTCGGCGGGTGCATCATCCTCATCGCCGTGGGAGCCATCCTCACGTTCGCGACCGACTGGGACATGCAGGGCGTCAACCTCGACCTGGTCGGTGTCATCCTCATGGCCGTCGGCCTCATCGGTGTAGCGACGTTCAGCAGCATCGCCCGACGCCGCCGCGTCGTGATGCCGCCGACGACCCCGGTCGTCGAGGACCGGCCCCACCACCACACGCGTGACGGCTACAGCGACGGCTACGGCGCCTGAGCGGCGCCGTTGCGTGCCACGCGTCCAGGCCGACGGGGGCAGCGGGCAGACGGCCCGCCCCGGAGCCCGTCCCCCTCGGCGGTCTGCCGTCCCGATCTCCCTCCGCGTGACCTCAGTGGCCCTCTGGGTGCCGTCGCAGGAAGACGTTGCAGTCGGTCACGGTCGTCATGTCGCCCACGGCTCGCGCACGGTTCCGTACCGCAGTGAGTTCGGCGCACCCCGCGCACCCCTCGACCGCTGTCGGTTCCTGGTCCAGGCACAGCGGCAGTTCGACGGGTGGCGTGCTGTAGCGCGTAGGTACGGTCATGACGGCATCGTGGCTCACCCTTGAGGACGTATCTCCCCGGTACGCCGGACAGTTGGAGCTTTGGGCCCTACCTTCGAGAAAAGCCCAAAAGGCCCGGGTACGGGGGTTGACTTGAACGACGCTCTTCAGCTCGCCATGAACGACGCGGGGTTGTCCGCCCGACAGCTCGCGTACCGGGCCGGGGTATCTGCGAAGCAAGTGGAACGATGGCTGAGCAATCCTGATCTCACACCACACGCAAGGAACCGAGCGGACGCCTGCCGGGCGCTGGGAGTGGACGAAGAGATGTTGTGGCCAAAGGCTGTGCAAGACCGCGTCAAGACCGGGACCGATCGCGAACTGGTGCACAGCTACCCGTACCGGTCCGCATGCCCGTCGACGGTCTGGGCCGAGCTCGCGGAATCGGCCGACGTCGACCTCTTCCTCGCGGGCTACACGAACTACTTCTTCTGGACCCAGGTGCCGCACTTCGCCGACACGGTCCGACGCAAGGCGGAGTCGGGATGTCGTGTGCGGTTCCTGCTCGGCGATCCGAACGGTGATGTGACCCGCCAGCGAGAGACCGTCGAAGACGTGGCCCTCTCCGTTTCGACGCGCATCAGCATCACGCTGGAACACCTCGACCGCTTGGGACCGCTGGAGGGGTTGGAAACACGCTTCTCCGCTGCGCAGGACGCCATCAACCACGTCAGCCTGTCCGTGTTCCGGTTCGATGACGATGCCCTGGTGACACCCCACCTCGCACGGTTGGTGGGGCACGACTCCCCGCTGTTGCATCTGCGGCGGCACGGCAGCGGAGGCATGTTCGACCGATTCGCGGAGCACAGCGAGGAGCTGTGGAAGCGTGCTGAGCCACGGAACCCGGAACCCGCACCCCGCAGGTGACCGGTGCCCGGTACCGGCTTCACGTCAGCGCGTGCCCCGTCGTCGCATCCACGTGGTCGGGCACCTCGTCGTGCCGGTCGCCCACGGTCGATGTCCCTGTCGGTTCGAGGAGCAGGATCGCGGTGGCGGCGGGGGCGTACGGCTTGTGTTCTGTGCCGCGCGGGACGGTGAAGACCGAGCCCTTGGGCAGGACGACCGTGCGTTCACCGTCGGGTTCGCGCAGGGCGATGTGCAGTTCGCCGTCGAGGACGAGGAAGAACTCGTCGGTGTGGTCGTGCACGTGCCAGACGTGCTCACCCTCGACCTTGGCGATGCGGACGTCGTAGTCGTTGACGGCGGTGACGATGCGGGGGCTCCACTGTTCGGTGAACGACGCGAGGGCGGAGGCGAGGGAAACGGGTTCCTGTGTCATGACGTCATCGTGCGGGGTGCCGTACCCGGTGGACGAGTGCTAGAAATCGCACATGCCGCAAGGATCCTCTCAGCAGCCGCGTCCCCACCGGGTCGCCGTCATCGTCGACGAGGGCACCAATCCGTTCGAGGTCGGTTGCGCCACCGAGCTGTTCGGGCTGCCGCGTCCCGAGCTGGACTTGCCGGGGCCGCTGTACGAGGTGACGCTGTGCGGGCCGACACCGGGAATCCGGATGAACCACGGGTTCTTCACGCTCGCCGACGTGCCCGGCCTGGAGGCCGCGGACGGGGCCGACACGCTGGTCGTCCCCGGGCGGCCGGACAACGTCGTACCCCGCGGCCCGGCCGTCCTGGACGCCATCCGGCGCGCGCACGCGCGTGGCGCACGCATCGTCAGCCTGTGCACCGGCAGCTTCGCCCTCGCCGAGGCCGGGCTGCTGGACGGGCGGCGGGCCGCCACACACTGGTTGTGGGCGGACGCCTTCCGCCGACTGCACCCGCGGGTGCTGCTGGAGCCCGACGTGCTGTTCGTGGACGACGGTGACGTTCTCACCGCCGCGGGCAGCGCGGCGGCGCTCGACCTCGGACTGCACATCTGGCGCAAGGACCACGGCGCCGAGATCGCCAACGCCGTCTCCCGGCGGCTGGTGTTCGCCACCCACCGGGAGGGCGGGCAGCGGCAGTTCGTGGAGCGGCCGGTGCCCGATGTCCCCGACACGTCGCTGGCGCCCCTCCTGGAGTGGGCGCAGGGGCGCCTGCACGAGCCGCTGACCGTGACGGATCTCGCGGACCGCGCCGCGATGTCGCCGGCGACGCTGCACCGGCGTTTCCGGGCCCAGCTGGGAACGACGCCGCTCGCCTGGCTGACGGCCGAGCGCGTGACCCTCGCGCGGCGTCTCATCGAGCGCGGAGAAGAGCGGCTGGACGTGGTGGCGGACCGCAGCGGACTGGGCTCCGCCGCGAACCTCCGGGCGCAGCTGCGTCGCGAGACCGGGCTCAGCCCGTCGGCCTACCGGCGGCGTTTCGGAACCGACGCCGGGGAAGCGATCACGCCATGAGATTCCTCGTGTACGACCGGCTCCTCGGCTTCGGTGACGACTACTGGATCGAGGACGACAGCGGCAACAAGGTGTTCCTCGTGGACGGCAAGGCCATGCGGCTGCGGGACACCTGGGAGCTGAAGGACGCCCAGGGGCGGGTCCTCGTCGACATCCACCAGAAGATGCTCGCCCTGCGGGACACGATGGTGATCGAGCGGGACGGCGAGCCGCTGGCGCGCATCAAGCGCAAACGGCTGTCCCTCCTGCGCAACCACTACCGGGTCTCCCTGGCCGACGGCAACGAACTGGACGTCAGCGGCAAGATCCTCGACCGGGAGTTCGCCATCGAGTACGACGGCGAGCTGCTGGCCGTCGTCTCCCGGCGGTGGCTCACCCTCCGGGACACCTACGGCGTGGACGTCGTACGGGACGACGCCGACCCGGCGCTGCTGATCGCGCTGACGGTGTGCGTGATCCACCTCGCGGAGAAGGAGCGGGAGGAGGGGTGAGGGGCCCGGGGCGACGGGCCCGTTCGGGGCTCACGCCGTGCGGCGGACGGCGCGGGTGAGGAGCAGGGGCACGGCCAGGTGGTGCACCGGCGCGGCCAGGGCCCACAGCGCCCGGCCGGCCCGGCGCTCGTAGCGCGCGTACGTCGCCCAGAGCAGCCGCGTGTCGTCGAGGGTGACGACGTTGCGGACGGTCAGGGAGGGTGCGCGGGCCTCCAGGGCGATCCGGTCCGGCCCGGCCTCCACCCTGCGCCATCCCACCACGTGCCGCGCCGAGGAGCGCGGTCCCAGCCGCAGACCCAGCACGCCCGCCCAGCCCGTCCGGAAGAGCTCGCGCAGCGCCACCGGGACGTCCTCGAAGCTGGCGCGCACCCACTCCTCCGGTGTCAGCCGGGGCAGTCCGGCGGCCGGGAGCTCGAACGCCGTCGCGAAGGGGAAGCCGGCGGGGTCGACCCGGACACGGCGCACGGCAGGGGTACCGGTCGGTGCCATGCGCGGAATCCTAGCGGCGTGGGCGACCGGTCGGCCACAGTGCGTCACACCCTCATTACGGTTGGTGCCGCTAACGGCGCGGTGCCTCCAGCCCCAGCACCCGGTCCTTCAGCGCCGGGAACTGCTCCCGGGTCCGCACCACCTTCGCCGGGTCGAACTCCACCGTGAGGACCTCCTCCTCCGCGCCGGCCCGCGCCAGCACCTCGCCCCAGGGATCGACCACGATCGAGTGACCGGCCTGCGGAACCCCGGCGTGCGTCCCGGCCGTTCCGCAGGCGAGGACGAACGCCTGGTTCTCCACCGCGCGTGCCTGCGCCAGCAGCGTCCAGTGGGACCGGCGGCGCTCCGGCCAGCCCGCCGGGACGACCAGGGTCTCGGCACCGGCGTCGACGAGGCCGCGGAAGAGTTCGGGGAAACGGAGGTCGTAGCAGGTGGCGACGCCCAGGGTCGTCTCCGGCAGACGGACCGTCACCAGCTCGCGCCCGGCGCCCATCAGCACGGCCTCGCCCTTGTCGAAGCCGAAGCGGTGGATCTTGCGGTAGGCGGCGGCCAGGTCGCCGGTGGGGGAGAAGACGAGGGAGGTGTTGTAGAGCGTCCCGTCGGGGTCCCTCTCCGGCACGGAACCCGCGTGCAGCCACACGCCCGCGTCGCTCGCCGCCTTCGCCATCGCCTCGTACGTCGGACCCTGGAGCGGCTCGGCCGCCGTGCCGAACTCCTCGAAGGCGAAGGCGCCCGTGGTCCACAGCTCCGGCAGCACGACCAGGTCGGCGGCGCCCGCCTGATCCCGTACCAGGGACGCCACGCGCCGACGACGCGCTTCTGCCGATTCGCCCTCGTTCACGGCGATTTGGATCAAAGAGGCGCGCACACTACCACCGTCCTGGCATTCGAGCCGTCCACACGGGCCTACGATCGTCACACGAAAGCACTGCCGGGGTGCCGGACAGCAGCGTAACTTAGCGTTTCAAGACGCCCGCCGACCGCAGCCACCTCCCACTGGCACCGACGCCACAACCTGCCCGTGTACCGACCGCCGAGGGGTCCCGTTCCGTGAGTCTGCATCCCACCCTCCAGCCCTACGCCGACGCCTGGACTCACTCCATCGAGGCGATATCCGAGCTGGTCCAGCCGCTTGCGGAGGCAGAGTGGAACCGCCGCACGCCCTGCCCGGGCTGGTCGGTGCGCGACGTGGTCTCCCACGTCCTGGGCCTGGACTCCGAGATGCTCGGCGACCCGCGTCCCATCCACTCCCTCCCGCGCGACCTCTTCCACGTCACCAACGAGCACCAGCGCTACATGGAGATGCAGGTCGACGTCCGCCGCCACCACACGGCGCCGGAGATGACGTCCGAGCTCGAATACATGATCATCCGGCGCAACCGCCAGCTGCGGAACGAGTCGCGGGACCCCGGCACCAAGGTGCGCGGCCCGCTCGGCACCGAGCTGACCCTCGCGGAGGCCATGCGCCGGCACGCCTTCGACGTGTGGGCGCACGAGCAGGACCTGCGTACGGCCCTCGGCCGCCCCGGCAACCTGGACTCCCCCGGCGCGCACGTCACCCGTGACGTGCTGCTCGCCGAGCTGCCGGCGGTCGTCGCCGAGCGCGCGGACGCGCCGCGCAGCTCCGCCGTCGTCTTCGACGTCCACGGGCCGGTCGAGTTCCTGCGCACCATCCGCGTCGACATCCAGGGCCGCGGCACCCTGGAATCGTCCCCCGCCCTCGGTCCCGCCGCGACCCTCACCCTCGACTGGGAGACGTACGTCCGCCTGGCCTGCGGCCGCGTGACGCCGGAAGCGGCGGCGGACCGCGTCAAGACGGAGGGCGACCCGGATCTGACGGCGGCGATCCTGCGCCACTTCACGGTCACGCCCTAGCTGCGGGCAGTCGTGCCTCCCCCAGTGCCTGAACGGCCTGGGAGGTACCCCCAGGGGCGGCACGGGTGGGCGCAGCGGCACCCCGTCAGCGCCGGGCTGCGACCCGCCCCCGGCCCGTACCCACGCCGGGTGCCTATACAGGCACGTGCACCGTCTCCACCCGGCTCGCGTCCAACCGCTCCCGTTCCCTGCGCGCCGCCCGCTTGCGCAACCGCAGGATCTGCGACAGCCCCACCGCCTGCAGCACGAACACCGACGAGAAGGCGACGGCGTAGTCGTCCCCGGTCGCGTCCAGCAGCACGCCCACCGCGAACAGCGTGGTCATCGACGCCACGAACCCGCCCATGTTGGTGATCCCGGACGCCGTACCCTGCCGCTCCGGCGGGTTCGCCGGACGGGCGAAGTCGAAGCCGATCATCGACGCCGGCCCGCACGCCCCCAGCACCGTGCACAGCACGACCAGCAGCCACATCGGCGCCCGGTCGGCCGGGTAGGCGAGCGTCGCCGCCCACAGGGCCGCCGTCGCGCCCACCGTGCCGAGCGCCAGCGGCAGCCGCGCCGCGTGGTGCCGGGCGATGATCTGGCCGTAGACGAGGCCGACCGCCATGTTGGACAGGACGACGAGGGTGAGCAGTCCGCTCGCCGTCTCCCTCGTCAGCCCCTGCGCCTCCACCAGGAAGGGCATGCCCCACAGCAGCAGGAACACCATCGCCGGGAACTGGGTGGTGAAGTGCACCCACAGCCCGAGCCGCGTCCCCGGTTCGCGCCAGGACGTGACGATCTGGCGCCGTACGTACGCGGCGCCCTGGTGCCGCATCGGCTCCGGCTCGTGCCCTTCGGGGTGGTCCTTGAGGAAGAGCAGGAGCAGCACCAGCACCACGACACCGGCCAGCGCGCTGCCCGCGAACGCGGCCGTCCAGCCGATGCCGTGCAGCAGCCGGGCCAGGACCAGGGTGGAGACCAGGTTGCCCGCCATGCCGACCAGTCCGGCGAGCTGGGCGACCATCGGGCCGCGCCGGGCCGGGAACCAGCGGCTGCCCAGCCGCAGCACGCTGATGAAGGTCATCGCGTCGCCGCAGCCCAGCATCGCCCGGGAGGCGAGTGCCATGCCGTACGACGGGGAGAAGGCGAAGCCCAGCTGCCCGACCGTGAACAGCACCACGCCGATGCCGAGCACCTTCTTGGTGCCGAGCCGGTCGACGAGCAGGCCGACGGGTATCTGCATGCCGGCGTAGACCAGCAGCTGGAGGATGGAGAAGGTGGACAGGGCGGAGGCGTTGACGTGGAAGCGGTCGGCGGCGTCGAGGCCGGCCACGCCCAGGGACGTGCGGAAGATGACGGCGACGAAGTAGACGGAGACGCCGATGCCCCAGACGGCGATCGCGCGCCGGCCGCCTGGGGGTGCCCCCTCTGGGGGAGGATCGCCCGGCAGGGTCCGCCCCGCCGAGGTGGCCGAACTCATCGGACCTCACCCCGGGCCAGGTGAGAGAACCAGCCCACGTGCCGATGGACCACGCCGACCGCCGTGTCCGCGTCACCGGAGCGCAGCGCCTGAAGGATCTCCTCGTGCTCGGCGAGGGTCTTGGCGATGCGGTCGGGGTGGGAGTGCATGACGGCGACGCCCATGCGCAGCTGGCGGTCGCGGAGCTGGTCGTAGAGGCGGGAGAGGATCTCGTTGCCGCCGCTGCGGACGATCTCGGCGTGGAAGCAGCGGTCGGTGACGGAGGCGGCGGCGAAGTCTCCGGCGGCGGCCTGCTCCTTCTGCCGGGCGAGCAGTTCCTCCAGCCGCTCGACCAGACCGGGCGGCGCGGGTACGGCCTTGCGCGCCGCGTGCTCCTCCACCAGCAGCCGGGTCTCCACCACGTCGGCGATCTCCTGCGCGGAGACGGGCAGCACCAGGGCGCCCTTCTTCGGGTAGAGCCGGATCAGCCCCTCGACCTCCAGCCGCAGCAGCGCCTCGCGCACCGGTGTGCGGGACACGCCCACCGCTTCGGCGAGCTCGCCCTCGGTGAGCAGGGTCCCGCCCTCGTAGCGGCGCTCCAGGACGCCCTGCTTGACGTGGGTGTAGACGCGGTCCGCCGCTGGGGGCTGCTTCACTGCCGTAGTCATGCCGACAGGATAGATACAACAGGGACACAAGAAGGGTGCCGTCCACCATGCGGACGCCCGGCCACCCGCAGGAGGGACCCGGCGGCCACACCCCGCTGCCGCGCGGCCGTCCGTGCTATTCACATGTCACACGGGCGCGGCCGGACCCGCACCGACCACAACTCGGCAGCGCCCCAGGGGAATTGCGTTCCAGCATTCATGACAATCGGGGTACTCGACTTGATAAACGTCATTCCGGGCGCACGCCTGCGCAGAGCCACAGCCGTCGCCCTGACCAGCGGCGCCCTGCTCACGACCGGCGCCCTCGCCACCACGCCCGCGCAGGCCGCGCCCGCACAGGCCGCGCCCGCACAGGCCGCGCCCGCCCGGGAGGCGCCCGCGCGGGCGCCGCTCGCACCCGCCGCCGCCACACCGTCGATCGTCGCCAAGGGCGGCTTCGTGATGAACGACACGAGCGGCAGGGCGCTCTACACCAAGGCCGCGGACACCAAGCGTGCCACCGGCTCCACGACCAAGATCATGACCGCCAAGGTGGTGCTCGCGCAGCCCGGGCTGAACCTGGACGCCAAAGTCACGATCCAGATGGCGTACAGCGACTACATCGTCTCGAAGAACGCGTCCTCCGCCCGCCTCATCGTCGGCGACAAGGTGACGGTCCGGCAGCTGCTGTACGGCCTGATGCTGCCGTCGGGCTGCGACGCGGCGTACGCGCTCGCCGACCGGTTCGGTTCGGGGAAGACGCGCGGGGCCCGCGTGAAGTCGTTCATCGGCAAGATGAACGCGGAGGCGAAGAAGCTCGGCCTGAGGAACACCCGCTTCGACTCGTTCGACGGCATCGGCAACGGCAACAACTACTCCACGCCGCGCGACCTGACGAGACTGGCGAGCAGCGCGCTGCGGAACTCCACCTTCCGCACGATCGTGAAGACGAGGAAGTACACCGCCAGGACGGTCACCAGGAAGGGCGGCACCCGCACGATGGCGCCCTGGGTCAACACCAACACCCTGCTCGGCAGTTACAGCGGCGCGATCGGCGTCAAGACCGGCTCGGGCCCCGAGGCCAAGTACTGCCTGGTCTTCGCCGCGACCCGGAAGGGGAGGACCGTCGTCGGCACGGTGCTGACCTCCTCGTCGTCGGCGCAACGCGCCAAGGACGCCACGAAGCTCATGAACTACGGCTTCGCCAGGCTGAGCTGAGCCGGACCGACCGCAAGGGGTCCGTCGCGACCGCGACGGGCCCCTTGCCCGTTCCGGTACCCCTGCCTCTATGAAGCTTATGGTGATAGCGTCATTAGCACCATGCTGCTGAGTCTGGACACCACCGACACCCGCCCGCTGCACGAACAGGTCGCGGGCGCCGTACGGCGCGCCATCGCCGAGGGCGAGTGCGCCCCCGGGGACCGCCTGCCCTCCGCGCGCGACCTCTCGGCCGCGCTGGACATCAACGTCAACACGGTGCTGCGCGCCCTGCGCGGGCTGCGGGACGAGGGCCTGCTGGAGTTCCGCCGGGGCCGGGGGGTGACCGTCGCCGAGGGAGCCCGGCCGCACTCGGGCCTGCAGATCCGTGTGCGGGAGCTGGTCGCCGAGGCGGCTCGGCTGGGCTACAGCAGGACCGATCTCATCGACATGATCAGGGGGATGCCGTGAGGGACACGACGGTGGCGGTGCGGACGACGGCGGTGGTCTGGACGGTCGGTGTCACGGCCGTGCTGGCCGGGATGCCGCTCATGGTGCGGGGACGGCTGCCCGACCCGCTGGCGACCCACTGGGGGCTGAGCGGTGGAGTGCCCGACGGGTCGATGCCGCTGTGGGCGGCGTCCCTCTTCCCGGCGCTGATCTGGCTGCTCATGGCGGGGGTGACGCTCGGCCTGCTGCTGCGCGGCCGCACCGGGTCGCACCACCCGTGGACCGCCGCGACCCTGCTGCCCACCGGCATCGTGCTGGCCGGCTCCCAGGCCGCCCTCGTCCGGGCCAACCTGGACCGCGCCCACTGGCAGGAGGCCCGGCAGCCCACCGCGTGGATCGTCGCGGTCCTCGTCGCGGCCGTCGTCGCGGGAGTGGGCGCCTGGTTCGTCGCCACCCGGCGCCCGGCGGACACCGCGGCCGCCGGTGCCCACGCGTCCGGCGTACCGGCCCTGGACCTCCCCGACGGCCGACGGGTGGTGTGGTTCTCCCGGACCGCCAACCCCTGGCTCCGGCTGGTGGCCGCGGTGACCGGCCTGGCGGCCGCGGGGGCCCTCGTCGCCGTCGTCGGCGGCCTCGCGGACCCCGGCGGCCTGTGGGCGGCGTTCGCCGGCTGCGCCGTCGCGTCCCTGTCCTGCGCCCTGTTCTCCTCGGTGCAGGTGCGGGTCTCGGAGCGGGGCCTGGAGGTGTCCTTCGGCCCGTTCGGCCGGCCCGCGCGACGCTGGGCGCCCGGCGACATCGAGGCGGCGCGCGCCGAGGTCCGCTCTCCCGCCCAGGTGGGCGGCTGGGGTTACCGCGTCAGCGGCCTGGGCACCACGGTGATGCTGCGCGCCGGGGAGTGCCTGGTGATACGGCCCCGGGGGCGCCGTACTGACTTCGCGGTGAGCGTCGACGACGCGGAGCGGGGCGCGGCCCTGCTCAACGCGGTACGCGCGGGCCGGGCTTCCTGAGACCGGCGGTCAGCCGGTGACGCGGGACGACGGGGCCGGGCCGGCCGGTCACAGGGACTCCGCCCGCTCCCTGAGCGCCCGCAGGAAAGCGTCCGGTCGGTCGACGGACACGTAGACGGTGTCGACGGAGACGGCGTCACCGGTGCCGAGATCCATCGGCACCGGCGGGTCGAGGTGCAGCCGGACACTGGTCGTGCCGCCGAGTGAGCAGGCGACGGCGGTCGGCTCGGTGGGCACCCGGCGCAGGCCGCGGCCGGGGATCGTCCGCAGGGTGAGGGCCGCCGAGCGCACCGCCGTACGCGGCAGGCCGAGGCTGCCCATGAAGCCGGTGTGCAGGACGACCCGGGACGCGGTGACCGTGTGCGGGTACCGGGCGAGCGCCGCCAGGACGCCGAAGCCGGTGAGTACGAGGGCGGCTTCCGCGAGCGCGTGGAACGGCCGGGCCGGCGGCGGCAGGATCCCGGAGAGGAGGAAGGCCACCGGGATCTCGGTGAGCGTCAGGGCCAGGACCATGGCGCGCAGTTCGCAGGAGTGGCGCACCGCCGTCGTCCCCGGGGCGGCGTGGGCCGGCGGGCGGCGGGCGGCGACGGCGAGGAGGGACCGGTACAGGATGTGCGCCCGGTGGCGCACAGGCGGCTTCAAGGTCACCTCGGGCACAGCTCTCCGACCTCCTGACCGGCGGTGGACGGGCGGCCGGCCGGCCCCTTGGTCCAGCTTCGGCCGCCGGGGCCACCGGGACCAGTGACATACGTCATCGGCGGGCCGGGAACGACGGAGCCGCACACCCCGGGCGGGGCGCGCGGCTGCGTCTCTCGTGCGCTGCCGGTGGATCAGGCCCAGGTGAGCAGCCGCTTCGGCTGCTCCAGGATGGCCGCGACGTCGGCGAGCACCTTGGAACCCAGCTCGCCGTCGACCAGGCGGTGGTCGAAACTCAGTGCCAGCGTGGTCACCTGACGCGGCTTCACCTTGCCCTTGTGGACCCACGGCTGGAGCTTGATCGCACCGACCGCGAGGATCGCGGACTCGCCCGGGTTGAGGATCGGCGTGCCGGTGTCGACGCCGAAGACGCCGACGTTGGTGATGGTCACCGTGCCGCCCTGCATCCCGGCCGGGGAGGTCTTGCCCTCCCGGGCCGTCGACACCAGCTCGCCCAGGGACTCGGCCAGCTGCGGAAGCGTCTTGGCGTGGGCGTCCTTGATGTTCGGGACGATCAGGCCGCGCGGGGTCGCGGCGGCGATGCCCAGGTTGACGTAGTGCTTGACCACGATCTCCTGCGCCGCCTCGTCCCAGGAGGCGTTGACCTCCGGATTGCGCCGGATCGCCACCAGCAGGGCCTTGGAGACGAGCAGGAGCGGATTCACCCGCAGACCCGCGAACTCCTTGTCCTGCTTCAGCTCCTCGACCAGCTTCATCGTGCGCGTCACGTCGACCGTCACGAACTCGGTCACGTGCGGCGCGGTGAACGCCGAGCCGACCATCGCCGCCGCCGTCGCCTTGCGCACGCCCTTGACCGGGACGCGGGTCTCGCGCGCCGTGTCGTACGACACCGCCGCCGGGGCCGGGGACGCGGCCGCGGAGGCGGCGGGGGCGGGGGCGGGGGCGGCGGGGGCCCGGTCGGCCGGTGCCGCCTGCGGTTCGGCGGCCTGCGTGGCGGCGACCGCCGCGTGCACGTCCTCGCGGGTGACGACGCCGTCCGGGCCGGTCGGGGTGACCGTGGCCAGGTCGACGCCGAGGTCCTTGGCCAGCTTGCGCACCGGGGGCTTGGCGAGCGGGCGCTCGCGGGTGGCCGGCGCGGCCGGACCGTGGCCGTTCATCTCGGCCTGGATCGCGGCGGACGCCGCCGGTACCTCCTGGGCCGGGACCTGGGCGCCCTTGCGGGGGCGGCGACGGGTCGAGGAGGTGGACACCCCGTACCCGACCAGGACCGGCTGGCGGGCCTCGGGCTTCTTCTCCTCCGCGGCGCCGGTCGTCGCGGCCGGTGCGGCTGCCGGAGCGGCGGCCGTCTCCTCGACGGCCTCCTGTGCCGGCTCCGCCGCGGCCCCGCCGCCGACGGCCACCGCGATGATCGACGTGCCCACGTCGACCGTGGTGCCCTCGGGGAAGTGCAGCTCGCGCACCACACCGTCGTAGGGGATGGGCAGTTCGACGGCGGCCTTCGCCGTCTCGACCTCGCACACCACCTGGCCGTCGGTGACCGTGTCACCGGGCTGTACGTACCACTTGAGGATCTCGGCCTCGGTGAGTCCCTCGCCCACGTCGGGCATCTTGAACTCGCGCACGGACCCTTCAGTCATCGTCGTCACGACCCTCTCCTCAGTACGCCAGCGAGCGGTCGACGGCGTCCAGCACCCGGTCCAGGTCCGGCAGGTACTCCTCCTCCAGACGCGCCGGCGGATACGGCGCGTGGTAGCCGCCGACCCTCAGGACCGGGGCCTCCAGGTGGTAGAAGCAGCGCTCCGTGATCCGGGCCGCGATCTCCGCGCCCGAGCCCAGGAACACCGGTGCCTCGTGGACCACGACCAGGCGGCGGGTCTTCTCCACCGAGGTCTGGACCGTGTCGAAGTCGACCGGGGAGATCGAGCGCAGGTCCACGACCTCCAGGGAGCGCCCCTCCTCGGCCGCCGCGTCCGCGACCTCCTGGCAGAGCTTCACCATCGGGCCGTACGCGGCCAGCGTGAGGTCGGTGCCCTCGCGCACCACCCGCGCGGCGTGCAGCGGGCCCGGGATCGCCTCGGCGTCGACCTCGGCCTTGTCCCAGTACCGGCGCTTGGGCTCGAAGTAGATCACCGGGTCGTCGCTCTGGATGGCCTGCTGCATCATCCAGTAGGCGTCCGCCGCGTTCGACGGGGAGACCACCTTCAGGCCGGCGACGTGCGCGAACAGCGCCTCCGGGGACTCGGAGTGGTGCTCGACCGCGCCGATGCCGCCGCCGTAGGGGATGCGGATGACGACGGGCAGCTTGACCTTGCCCAGCGAGCGGGCGTGCATCTTGGCCAGCTGCGTGACGATCTGGTCGTAGGCCGGGAAGACGAAGCCGTCGAACTGGATCTCCACCACCGGGCGGTACCCGCGCAGGGCCAGGCCGATGGCGGTGCCGACGATGCCGGACTCGGCCAGCGGGGTGTCGATGACCCGGTCCTCGCCGAAGTCCTTCTGCAGGCCGTCGGTGACCCGGAAGACACCGCCGAGCTTGCCGACGTCCTCGCCCATGATCAGGACCTTGGGGTCCGACTCCAGCGCGCGGCGCAGCGACTCGTTGATCGCCTTGGCCAGCGCCATCTTTTCGGCTGCCATGTCAGACCCCCTCGGCCTCTGCGAACGACGCCTGGTAGGCGGCGAACCGGGCCCGCTCCTCGTCGACGAGCGCGTGCCCGTCCGCGTACACATTCTCGAAGATGGCGAAACGGTCCGGGTCCGGCATGGCACGGACCACTTCGCGCACTCGTTTGCCCAACGCCTCGCTCTCCGCCTCCAGTTCCGCGAAGAATCCCTCGTCCGCGTGGTTTGCGGACTCCAGGAAGCGGCGAAGGCGCAGGATCGGGTCCTTGGCCTCCCAGGCGGCACGCTCGTCGTCGTGCCGGTAGCGCGAGGGGTCGTCCGAGGTGGTGTGGGCGCCCATGCGGTACGTGTACGCCTCGATCAGCGCCGGTCCCTCACCGCGCCGGGCGCGGTCCAGGGCCCAGCGGGTGACCGCGAGGGAGGCGAGGACGTCGTTGCCGTCGACGCGGACGCCGGGGAAGCCGAAGCCCTGGGCGCGCTGGTAGAGCGGCACCCGGGTCTGCTTCTCGTTGGACTCGGAGATCGCCCACTGGTTGTTCTGGCAGAAGAACACCACGGGGGCGTTGTAGACGGCGGCGAAGTTGAACGCCTCGCTGACGTCGCCCTGGCTGGAGGCGCCGTCGCCGAAGTACGCGATCACGCCCGAGTCCGCGCCGTCCTTGGCCACGCCCATGGCGTAGCCGGTGGCGTGCAGCGCCTGCGAGCCGATGACGATCGTGTAGAGGTGGAAGTTGTTGCTGTTGGGGTCCCAGCCGCCGTTGTTCACACCGCGGAACATGCCGAGGAGATTGGTCGGGTCGACGCCGCGGCACCAGGCGACGCCGTGCTCGCGGTAGGTCGGGAAGACGTAGTCGTCGTCCCGGGTGGCCCGGCCGGAGCCGATCTGGGCGGCCTCCTGGCCCAGCAGCGAGGCCCACAGGCCCAGCTCGCCCTGGCGCTGCAGAGCGGTGGCCTCGGCGTCGAAGCGCCGGGTGAGCACCATGTCGCGGTACAGGCCGCGCAGCTCGTCGGGGGTGATGTCGGCGACGTACTGGGCGTACTCGGCGTAAGCGGAGTCGCCGGCGGTCTCGATCCGTTCGCCCTCGGGCGTCAGCAGCTGCACCAGCTCCGTCTCGGAGCCCTTCGCTGCGGCGGCGCCGGTCTTGCGGGTGGTACGGGTGCGCTTGGCGCCGGTGGTGCCAGCCTTGCCGCCGGTCGTACCGGCCGCCTTGCTTCCGGCGCTGCGTCGCGGCTTGCGCGCGGCAGTGCTCTCGGTCACGTGTGCTCCTCCGTCGGTCCGGCCCCCGGGTTCGCCGGAAGCCAGTGCGGCTCACCTGCGGCCCGGCGGACGCACAAGGGTGGGTGCGGCCCGTTCGGGAACAGGCGTGACAGGTGCCCCGGCGAGCGCCCTGCGAACAGCACGTTACCCAGTGCTCCACAATTCTGTGAAACCCCTCCTGACCTGCGTTTTTACTCGGATTTCCAAGTAAATCGGCGAAGTATGGAAGTTTTACTGGTCACAGCCTCGCAGGGGGCCGGAACAACGGCACGTTATCCCGGCCACCCCGGGCACGGGAAGAGTCGGTGTGTGAGACTGACCGCGTGCGCGAAGACGGAAAAGTCCGGGTATTCCTCCTCGACGACCACGAGGTAGTGCGCCGCGGGGTGCACGATCTGCTCTCGGGCGAGCCCGACATCGAGGTGGTGGGCGAGGCCGGTACGGCGGCCGACGCGCTGGCCCGGGTCCCGGCCGCCCGGCCCGACGTCGCGGTGCTGGACGTCCGGCTGCCCGACGGCAGCGGCGTGGAGGTCTGCCGCGAGATCCGCTCCCGCGACGAGTCCGTCCGGTGCCTCATGCTGACCTCCTTCGCGGACGACGAGGCGCTCTTCGACGCGATCATGGCGGGCGCCTCCGGGTACGTCCTCAAGGACATCCGGGGCGCCGAGCTGCTGGGCGCCGTCCGGGAGGTGGCCGCGGGCAAGTCGCTGCTCGACCCGGCGGCCACCGCGCGGGTGCTGGAGCGGCTGCGCGACGGCGGCACCCGCACCGACGACCGGCTCGCCCGCCTCACCGAGCAGGAGCGGCGCATCCTGGACCTGATCGGCGAGGGAATGACCAACCGAGCGATCGGCGAGAGACTGCACCTCGCCGAAAAAACGATCAAGAATTACGTGTCGAGTCTGCTGGCCAAACTCGGAATGCAGCGGCGTTCCCAGGCGGCGGCCTTCGTGGCCCGGTTGCAGGCCGAGAACCGCTGACCGCCGCTGACAGGACTTTATTCGGGACTTACGTCCCTTCATGCGGGGGCGGGCGCCTCTGTTCCCCTTTCCGTCCGCCCGCGCACAGTGGACGCATGCCCTCCGACGCACAGCTCGCCGTCGGCCTGCTCGGCCGCACCGCCTACGGCCGGGCGGCCACCACCATGCGAGCCTTGCCCTTCCTCGCCACCGCGCGGCACATCGTGGCCGACGGCCGGGTCCTGCTGCGCATGCCGAGGAGCTGCGGATACCACCAGGTGTGCGCCGGGAGCGTCGTGGCGTACGGCGCGGACAACCTCGGCTCGGCCGCGCCCGGTGAGAGCGTGTGGACCGTGCAGGTCGTGGGGCGGTGCGAGACGCACGAGCCGAGCGCCGCCGAGATCGACCGGTTCGGTCCGGCGCCGGGCCGGGTGGACGGTGAGCCGTTCGAGCCGGTCTACCTGCGGATCGAGCCGCGGTTCGGGTCGGTGCACGTGACGGAGGGGCCCGCCGGGGTGCTGTGACGGCCGGTGGGGCGACCGGGAAACGCAGACGCGCGCGTGGAGCCCGGTTCGGGCCGCACGCGCGCGTGGGGGTCGTTCGGTCAGTTGCCGCCTTCGCCGCCCTCGGAACCGCCCGGAGCGCCGGTGCCGCCGCCCTCGGTGCCACCGCTGTCGCCCGGCGGAGACTCGCCGGTGCCCGGAGACTCGCCGGTGCCGGGGGACTCGCCCGTGCCCGGGGATTCGCCGGTGCCCGGGGAATCCCCACCGTCCGGCGGTGTGGCCGGCGCGCTCTCGCCGCCCGACGGCTCCCCCGACGCGCTCTCGGACGGCGTGTACGACGGCGAGTAGGGCTCGTCGTCCCAGTCCCCGCCGGTGCCCCCGCTGCCGTTGTTCCGGTCCGTCTCCGGGTCGGTGTTCTCCTGCGTCTCCTCGTCGCTCGGCGAAGGGCTGGAGGACTCGCTGTCGGTGCTCTGCGAGGTGGACGCCGACGGACTGTTGTCCGTCTTCGTGCCGCCCTGCTCGCCCCCGCCGTTGTTCATGGCCAGCGCGACGCCCGCGGCGATGGCGATCACCGCCAGGACGGCCAGGATCCACAGCTTGCCGCGTCCGCTGCCCCGGTTGCCGTGGCCCTCGAAACCGCCGTCGTCGCCCCCGCCGTAGCCGTTCGGCAGGATCGGCTGGGGGATCTGCTGGGTGCCGGAGGCGCCGTGGTCGGGATGCGGCAGCACCGTCGTGCCCGCGAGCCCGGCCGCCGGGGCGTGCCGGCCGTCGTGCGCGGCGACCGGGCCGGTGTTCCAGGTGCCGGTGTGACCGCCCTGCTCGTACAGCATCTGCAGCCCGTACTGGACCAGGCCGCGCATCTCCTCGGCGGTCTGGAAGCGGTCGTCGGGCTCCTTGGCCAGCGAGCGCATCACCAGTCCGTCGAGCTCCGGCGGCGAGGCGTCGGAGGCCTCGGACGGCGGGGTCGGGATGTCCTGGACGTGCTGGTAGACCACCGACAGCGGGGTCTCGCCGGTGAACGGCGGGCGCAGCGCGAGGAGTTCGTAGAGCAGGCAGCCCGTCGCGTACAGGTCGGAGCGGTGGTCGACCGCCTTGCCGAGAGCCTGCTCCGGGGAGAGGTACTGCGGGGTGCCCATGACCATGCCGGTCTGCGTCATCGTCGTGGACGCGCCGTGCAGGGCGCGGGCGATGCCGAAGTCCATCACCTTCACCGCGCCGTTGTTGGTGATGATGACGTTGGCGGGCTTGATGTCGCGGTGCACGATGCCGTGCTGGTGCGAGTAGGCCAGCGCCTCCAGGACGCCGGAGACGATGATCAGCGCCTGCTCGGGGCCGGGCGCCTCGGCGTTGAGGAGGAGGTCGCGGATGGTGCGGCCCTCGACGATCTCCATCACGATGTACGGCACGGACTGACCGCCGACGAAGTCCTCGCCGGAGTCGTAGACGGCCACGATGGCGTGGTGGTTGAGCCCGGCCACCGACTGCGCCTCGCGCGTGAAGCGGGCCTTGGAGACCGGGTCCTCGGCGAGGTCGGCGCGGAGCAGCTTGACCGCCACGGTGCGCCCGAGGCGGACGTCCTCGGCGGCGAACACCTCGGCCATGCCGCCCCGCCCGAGTCTCCGGGTCAGCCGGTACCGGCCGTCGCCGACCAGGCCGCCGTTGCCCCAGTTCTCCGGCGCTTCAGACATACCGCCGCCAGATGCCTCGGGTTCGGACGGGCCCTGGGCGCGCTGCTGCTGTGCCATCAGTCCTCGCCGTCGTTTCTGCCCGCGGTACGCGCGGTGTTGTTACGGTCTCCGTCGGCCACGCTACAGCCTCCGCGCAAGCCTCTGGTCCGAGACGGGCTGCCGGGACCGGCATCGAGACGGACCGGTCATGAAACCCTGGCTCCGCGCTGCCGTGCAAATTCGGTGTACCGGTGGTACGCCGGCTGTAACGCTTCCGCGACGCTTCTTTCGCGTACGGTCACGGAACGGGCACCGCGCTTGACGTGTCAGTGCCCTCGGGCAGACTTGGCCGGGAATAGCACTTTCGATCACGAAGCGTGCGTGCCGCCGCCAACGGCGCCGACGCCTATGGGGGACGCAGACACATGAGCCAGGACGCCGGACAGGGCCGGTACGCGGGGCGCGCGCTCGCCGGCGGCCGCTACCAGCTGCGCGACTTGCTCGGCGAGGGCGGCATGGCCTCGGTGCACCTGGCGTACGACTCGGTGCTGGACCGGCAGGTCGCGATCAAGACGCTCCACACCGAGCTGGGGCGGGAACAGGCCTTCCGCGAGCGCTTCCGCCGCGAGGCCCAGGCAGTGGCCAAGCTCACGCACACCAACATCGTCTCCGTCTTCGACACCGGCGAGGACGACCTGGGCGGCATGACGACGCCGTACATCGTCATGGAGTACGTCGAGGGCCGGCCGCTCGGCTCGGTGCTCGACGAGGACGTCCGGCAGCAGGGCGCGATGCCCGCCGACAAGGCGCTGAAGATCACCGCGGACGTGCTGGCGGCGCTGGAGATCAGCCACGAGATGGGGCTGGTCCACCGCGACATCAAGCCGGGCAACGTGATGATGACCAAGCGCGGCGTGGTCAAGGTCATGGACTTCGGCATCGCCCGCGCCATGCAGTCCGGCGTGACGTCGATGACGCAGACCGGCATGGTCGTGGGCACCCCGCAGTACCTCTCGCCGGAACAGGCCCTCGGCCGAGGCGTGGACGCCCGTTCCGACCTCTACTCGGTCGGCATCATGCTCTTCCAGCTGGTCACCGGGCGCCTCCCGTTCGACGCGGACTCGCCGCTGGCCATCGCGTACGCGCACGTGCAGGAGGAGCCGGTCGCGCCCTCGTCGGTCAACCGCGCGCTGCCCCCGGCCGTGGACGCCCTGGTGGCCCGCGCGCTGAAGAAGAACCCCAACGAGCGTTTCCCCAGCGCCGAGGCCATGCGCGACGAGTGCCAGCGGGTGGCGGCCTCCTTCCAGGCGGCCGCGCCGAACATCGTGCCCGGCGCGCAGACCTCCAGCGGCGCGGGCGTCGGCTCCGCGGTGTTCCCGCCGGTCGACCAGAGCACCCCGGCGCCGACGGGCCCGGTCCAGACGCCGTACCAGCCGACGCCGAACCCGGGCCCCAACCCGTACGGCACGCCCGCCCCCACGCCGTCGCCGGCGTACGGCTACCCGCAGCAGGGCGGCTACCAGGCCCCGGCCGCGTCGCCGTACGGGCAGCAGCACCCGCAGGGCGCGCACACCCCGCCGCCGTACAACCTCACGCCCTCCGCGCCCGCCTCGGGTTCCGGGGTCGGCCGCAAGAGCAACAAGATGATGGTCGTCGGCGCGATCGCGGTCGCCGTCCTGGTCGTCGGCGGCGGCCTGATCGGCGCGCTGGCCATGAACGACGGCGGGGAGGACCCCAAGGGCGGGGACACCACCGCGAGCGGCTCCCCGTCACCGTCGAAGGCGGAGGGCTACCGCGGGCCGGACAAGACGAAGACCATCGAGAAGGACGAGTGCACGGAGCCCCAGGAGTCGTACAACGACCCTGACAAGATCAAGGTGCCGGACTTCACCTTCAAGTACATCGGCTCGGTCAAGGAGTGCTTCCAGGCCGCCGGCTGGTCGATGGAGGTCGTCGAGGTCGACGAGAACACCTACGGCGAGGGCTCGGTCCGGGACCAGTTCCCGGTGGCCGGTACGGACGTCGACCCCGACCCCGACAAGATGCCGACGATCCAGCTCAAGGTGTCGACGGGCAACCCGCCGTCCTCCTGATCAGGCGCTGGTCGCACCCGCGCGACGAAGGGCCCGGCGGCCGGTGCCGCCGGGCCCTTCGCGTCGTCGTCGGGGTGTTCGCTGACGTTCTCCGGGTGCTACAGGTAGGGGCCGCCGGTGCGGCCGCCGGGGTGCGGCTCCTCGCCCTCCGGGCCGGCGCCCGGCGGCAGCGCCCGGCGCATCTGCTCCAGCTGGGCCCGCGCGGCCATCTGCTGGGCGAACAGCGTGGTCTGGATGCCGTGGAAGAGGCCCTCCAGCCAGCCGACCAGCTGTGCCTGGGCGATCCGCAGTTCCGCGTCGGTCGGGGTCGCGCCGTCCGTGAACGGCAGGGACAGCCGCTCCAGCTCCTCGACCAGCTCGGGGGCCAGTCCGTCCTCCAGCTCCTTCACCGAGCTGGCGTGGATCTCCTTGAGCCGGGCCCGGCTCGCCTCGTCCAGGGGCGCTACACGCACCTCCTCCAGCAGCTGCTTGATCATGCTGCCGATCCGCATGACCTTGGCAGGCTGCTCCACCTGCTCGGTCACCGGAATCTCCCGGGAGTCGTCGTCTCCCCCGCCGCCGCTGAGCGCCATTCCGTCCTGGCCGACGACCAGGATCTGGGGGTTCTCCGGCGACCTGTCGTTCCTCGGCATCTCCATGCCGACATTCTCTCGCACCCGTACGCCTCGACAGGGTGGTGCCCCCGCATTCGGGGACGTCCGGAATGCCGGGAAGGCTGAATGATGTGAGGCTTGTTCCGTCGAACTCATCACCGGGAGGGGGGCACGGGCGTGAATCCATGGCTGCGCTCTCTGCGAGCGACGGGGTTGGTGGGGGTGCTGGGGGTGGGTGCGCTGGTGTCGCCGTGCGGGGCGGGAGCGGCGTACGCCACCGGGTTCACGGGGGCGGGAGCCGCCGTGGCACCGTCCCCGACGGTCCCGGCCGCCGCCCCGGGGAAGGCCGCCGCCCCGGGCAGGCCTTCCGGGCCGGACGGCTCCAAGGACGACGACGGCCCCGGGAGGGAGGGCGCCGGGGAGAGCGGGTCCAAGGGGGACGGCTCCGAAGGGGGCAGCTCCGTGGGGGACGGTTCCAAGGGGGACGGTCCCGAGGAAGACGAGCGCCCCCGGGGACAGAACGGTCATGACGGCCCGGGCGGCCCGGGCGCCGGTCCCGCCGACGACGACGGCGAGGGCGACGGGCCGGCCTCCTCGGCGCCGTCGGGCGGCGCGGGGCGCGGTACCGCTTCGTCCTCCCCGTCGTCCTCCGCGTCCGCCGCCGCCACGGCCGACCCGGAGCCCTCCCGGGCGGGGAGCGGCCCGGGTGAGGGGCGGCAGCGGCCCGGGCGCCCCGAGGGCCCCGGGCCGGAGCGGGACGACGCGGACGAGGGCGGCGGCCTGCGGGCGGAGGACGAGGGCGGGGATCCGGCCGACGACGCGGTCCCTGTCGTGCCGTCCCGGGAAGCCGGCCCGGTCCCCTCCGCGGCCCCGTCCGGCCCGCGGGCCGGCACCCACGCCGACCAGGCCGCCGGGGGCGTACCGCGGGTCCTGCCGCTGGGCACCGGCCTGGTCCTGGTCGGCCTGGGGCTGGCCCTCGCCTTCGTCGGCCTCCGCCTGCGGCGCGGCTGAACCGCCGCCGCTACGAGGTGACCAGCAGGACCTTGCCGATGTGCCCGCTCTCCTCCACGACCCGGTGGGCGCCCGGGGCGTCGCTCATCGGGAGCTCACGGTCCACGACCGGACGGACGTGCCCTGCGGCCAGCAGCGGCCAGACGTGCTCGCGGACGGCCGCCACGATCGCCGCCTTCTCCTCCAGGGGGCGGGCGCGCAGCGAGGTCGCGCTGACGGCGGCGCGCTTGGCGAGGAGCGCGCCGATGTTGAGCTCGCCCTTGCGGCCGCCCTGCATGCCGATGATGGCGAGGCGGCCGTTGACGGCGAGCGCCTGGACGTTGCGGTCCAGGTACTTGGCGCCCATGTTGTCGAGGATGACGTCCGCGCCCGCACCGCCGGTGGCGTCCTTCACCTCGGCGACGAAGTCCTGCTCCCGGTAGTTGATCAGGATGTCGGCGCCGAGCTCGGCGCAGCGTTCCAGCTTCTCCTTGGTGCCCGCCGTCACGGCGACCTTCGCGCCGACGGCCTTGGCCAGCTGGATCGCCATGGTGCCGATGCCGCTGGAGCCGCCGTGCACGAGGAGCGTCTCGCCGGGGCGCAGGTGGGCCACCATGAAGACGTTCGACCAGACGGTGCAGACCACCTCGGGCAGCGCGGCCGCCTCCCTCAGGCCGACGCCCTCCGGCACCGGCAGCAGCTGACCGGCCGGGACGGCGACCTTCTGGGCGTAGCCGCCGCCCGCGAGCAGTGCGCACACCTCGTCGCCGACGGACCAGCCGGACACGCCGGGACCGAGCGCGGCGACCCGTCCGGAGCACTCCAGGCCGGGGTAGGGGGAGGAGCCCGGCGGGGGGTCGTAGAAGCCCTGGCGCTGCATGATGTCGGCGCGGTTGACGGCACTGGCCACCACCTCGACCAGGACCTCGCCCTCGCCGGGCACCGGGTCGGGGACCTCGGCCCAGGTCAGCGCCTCGGGGCCACCGGGTTCGGAAATCGTGATCGCATGCATGGGGGCGACGCTACTCCTCCGCCCCCGGCCGGGACCCCGTGCCCGGGTCCGTGGTCGCAGAGCCCTGCGACTTTGGGACCGTCCGTGGGAAAAAGCCTGTGCGCGACCGATGAATTCGCGCGACGGTAAAGGTCTTCCCATGCGTAGTCCAAGAACGCGGAAGGACCATCGATGAGCACGCACACGTCCGGACTCGCGATCGAGACCGCGGGCCTGGTGAAGACGTTCGGCGAGACCCGGGCCGTGGACGGCGTCGACCTCGCCGTGCCCGCCGGCACGGTCTACGGCGTCCTCGGGCCGAACGGCGCCGGCAAGACCACCACGGTGAAGATGCTCGCCACCCTTCTGCGGCCGGACGGCGGCCAGGCCCGCGTCTTCGGCCGCGACGTCGTGCGCGAGGCGGACGAGGTGCGCAGCCGGGTGAGCCTCACCGGTCAGTACGCGTCCGTGGACGAGGACCTCACCGGCATCGAGAACCTGATCCTGCTGGGCCGCCTCCTCGGTCACGGCAAGACGGCCGCGCGGCAGCGCGGCGAGCAGCTGCTGGAGGCCTTCGGGCTGACCGACGCGGCGGCCAGGCAGGTCAAGCACTACTCGGGCGGCATGCGGCGGCGCATCGACATCGCCGCGTCCATCCTCAACACGCCCGACCTGCTCTTCCTCGACGAGCCGACCACCGGCCTGGACCCGCGCAGCCGCAACCAGGTGTGGGACATCGTGCGCGCGGTCGTCGCCCAGGGCACGACCGTGCTGCTGACCACGCAGTACCTGGACGAGGCCGACCAGCTGGCCTCCCGCATCGCCGTCATCGACAAGGGGCGGGTGATCGCCGAGGGCACCAAGGGCGAGCTGAAGGCGTCCGTCGGGGCCGGATCGGTGCACCTGCGGCTGCGGGACGCGGACCAGCGGCCGGAGGCCGAGCGGCTGCTGCGGGACCTGCTGGTCGCCGAGGTGCAGCTGGAGCCCGACCCGGTGGCGCTGACCGCGCGGCTCGCGGTGACGGCCGGCGACGCGGCCGCCGACCAGGCCGCGAAAGCGCTCGGCGAGCTGACGCGGGCCGGCATCACCGTCGACAACTTCTCCCTGGGACAGCCCAGCCTCGACGAGGTCTTCCTGGCGCTGACCGGGCACGACACCGGTCAGGGTGGCGATGACGCCACCGGGGCCGGCCCCGACACCGACACGAAGGACGAGGTGGCGGCATGAGCACGGCCACGAGCACCGAGGGCAAGGAGCTCTCCGCGGTCAGCACCGAGTCGCTGGCGGCTCTGCTGGTCGCCAAGGAGCGGCCGCCGCGGCCCAGCGCCCTGTCGACCTCGCTGACGTTCGGCTGGCGCGCGATCCTCAAGATCAAGCACGTGCCGGAGCAGCTCTTCGACGTCACCGCCTTCCCGATCATGAACCTGCTGATGTTCACGTACCTCTTCGGCGGTGCGCTGGCGGGCTCGCCCAGTGACTACATCCAGTTCGTGCTGCCGGGCATCCTCGTGATGTCGGTCGTCATGATCACGATGTACACCGGGGTCTCGGTCAACATCGACATCGAGAAGGGCGTCTTCGACCGGTTCCGCTCGCTGCCCATCTGGCGGCCCTCGGCGATGGTCGGCTATCTGCTCGGCGACGCGCTGCGCTACACGATCGCGTCCGTGATCATGCTCGTCGTGGGCCTGCTCCTCGGCTACCGGCCCGACGGCGGGTTCGGCGGTGTAGTCGCCGGGATCGCGCTGCTGCTGCTCTTCTCGTTCGCGTTCTCGTGGATCTGGACGATGTTCGGGCTGATGCTGCGCACCGAGAAGTCGGTGATGAGCGTCAGCATGATGGTGATCTTCCCGCTCACCTTCCTGTCCAACGTCTTCGTCGACCCGAAGACGATGCCGGGCTGGCTGCAGGCGTTCGTCAACAACAGCCCGATCACCCACCTGGCGTCCGCGGTGCGCGGGCTGATGGCGGGCGAGTGGCCCGGCGCGGAGATCGCCTGGACGCTGGGCTGGGCCGGTGTGCTGCTGCTGGTCTTCGGGCCGATCACCATGCGGCTGTACAACCGCAAGTGATCCGGCCGGTACGGCGCCGGCGCCGACCGCTCGCGGTCGGCGCCGTCAGTCGCGGGGCAGCGGGCGGGCGTCGGGGGCCACATGGGTGGCCGGTGTCGCCCGCACGATCGTGATCAGGCGGTCCGTCAGCTGGAGCCCGCCGACGACCGGGTCGTCGTAGCCGAGCACCCGGTGCCCCCGCACAACGCTGACCACCAGGTCGTCCACCTCCCGCGGAACCCTGCCCACCTCGGACTTTATGACCGGCCGCTCGATGAGGTCGAGTCCGCTGCCCTGGCTGATCAGGTCTTCCATGACCATGCCGGCGGCGGGGCTGAGCACCGAGAGACCGAGCAGGCGGCCCGCGGCGCTGGCGCTGGTGATCACGGCGTCGGCACCGGACTGCTTCAGCAGCGGCGCGTTCTCCTCCTCACGGACCGCGACCACGATCTTCGCGCCCCGGTTGAGCTGCCGGGCGGTGAGCGTGACCAGTACGGCCGTGTCGTCGCGCTGGGTGGCGATGATGATCTGCTTCGCCCGGAACAGTTCGGCCCGGTTGAGCACATCGCTGCGCGTCGCGTCGCCTATCACCCCCGCGTAGCCGTGGGCCGTGGCGGCCTCGATGGCCTTGCCGCTGGGGTCGACCACGACGACCTGCTCCTTGCGCAGCCCGGTCGCGCAGACGGTCTGGATCGCCGACCGTCCCTTGGTGCCGAAGCCGACGACGACGGTGTGATCGCGCAAGGTGGACCTCCAGCGGTTCAGGCGCCACTCCTCCCGAGTGCGCTCGGTGAGGGCTTCCAGCGTGGTGCCGACCAGGATGATCAGGAACATCACGCGCAGGGGCGTGATGACGAAGATGTTGGTCAGCCGGGCGGCGTCGCTGACGGGCGTGATGTCGCCGTAGCCCGTGGTGGAGAGGGTGACGGTGGCGTAGTAGAAGGCGTCGAGGAGGTCGACGGAACCGTCTGAGTTGTCGTTGTAGCCGTCGGCGTCGGCGTAGACGATGAAGGCCGTCACCAGCAGGACCACCAGGGCCAGGGACAGCCGCTTGCCGACCTGACGGATCGGGTGCTCGACCAGCTTCCTGGGGAGTTTCACCCGGTGGGTCACGAGGTGTTCGTCCGCCTGGCGGGCGATCGCGTCCTGGCCCGGAAGTTTCACGTGAAACACACTCCGATACCGCCGGTGGTCCAGGGCAGGTCGAGCAGTTCGGCCTCCTGGCCGGGACGCGCACCGCCCGGTGGTACGACGGCCAGGGCGTCGGCGGCGGCGATGCCGCGCAGCATGGCCGGACCGTTGTAGTGCAGGGGCACGGCACGGTCGCCGCGCAGGACGACGGGGACCAGCCGGGTGTCGTACGGGTGCCCGTGCACCGCGTCCCGCAGCGGCAGCCTGTAGGACTCGGGCGCCGGGCGGGCGGCGAGGGTGCGCAGCAGCGGCTCGGCGAGCGTGAGCAGTCCGGAGACGGCGGCGAGGGGGTTGCCGGGCAGGCCGACGAGGTGCTGGTCGTCCCCCAGGCGGGCCAGCAGCATGGGGTGGCCGGGGCGCACCTGGACGCCGTCCACGAGGAGTTCGGCACCGATGCGGCTCAGGACGGGGTGCACGTGATCGACGGGGCCCGCGGCGGTGCCGCCGGTCGTGACGACCAGGTCGGCGTCGGAGGCCGTGACGGCGCGGTACAGGGCCTCGGCGTCGTCGCCGACCCGGCAGACCGTGCGGACCTCGCCGCCCAGGGCACGCAGCCAGGGCGGCAGCATCGGGCCGAGTGCGTCCCGGATGAGGCCGTCGTGCGGCAGCCCCCCGGTGAGCAGCTCGTCGCCGAGGACGAGGACGTCGACGCGGGGGCGGGGGACCGCGGTGAGCGTGTCGTACCCGGCGGCCGCCGCGAGGCCCAGCACGGCCGGGGTGACCACGGTGCCGACGGGCAGCAGCTGGTCGCCGCCGCGGCACTCCTGGGCGCGCGGCCGGATGTCCTGGCCGTGGACGACCTCGCGGGTGGGATGCAGCCGGTCCCGTTCGTCGGTGCGGCCGTGCTCGGTGCGCAGGACGGCGGTGGTGTCCGCGGGGACGCGGGCGCCGGTGGCGATACGGACGGCTTCTCCGTCGGTCAGTGCCGCGGGTTCCGCGTGTCCGGCCAGAACACCCTCGTCGCGCACCGTCCAGGGGGCGGGGCCGGAGACGGCCCAGCCGTCCATCGCGGAGGTGTCGAAGGAGGGCAGGTCGGTGAGGGCGGTGAGCGGGGTGGCCAGGGTGAGACCGAGGGCCGCGTCGAGGGGCGCCGGGGCGGGGGCCCGGCGGGCGGCACGGACGGCGGAGCGGGCCGCGCGTTCGGCGGTCGCGCGGGCCTCGGGCCAGGGGGTCGCGCTGTGGCGGTCGCCGTGGTGACGGGGGCCGCTGTGGGGGTGCGGGCCGCCGTGGGGCTGGGGATCGCCGTGGTGTGGGGCGTGCGGGTGGGTGGCCGGTCCGCCGGGGGTGCCGCCGGGAGGGCCGGGGTTCTCCTTCACGAGGGCGAGCGCCTCCTCGACGTCGAGGTCGTCGGCTTCCTCGCCGGTCCGGGTGCCGGGGGAGGTCATCGGGCGTCCGGGCGGGTGTCGGGGGTGGCGTCGGGAGCCACGTCGGGCTGGCCCGCCCGGGGCGGGGCGGGCGGGGTCTCGGCGGCCGCGGCCTCCTCAGCCCAGCGCCCGGCGAGGGCGGCCGCCTTGCGGGCGGTCTCGGCGACGGCCTCGGGGCCGCCCCCGGCCCGGCCGGCCGCGTAGCCGACGAGGAAGGTGGTCAGCGGCGCCGCGGGCCTGGCCACCCCGTGGGCGGCGTCCCGGGCGAGGTCGAGCAGGAGGCCGGTGTCGACGTCGAGGTCGATGCCCAACTCGTCCTTGGCTGCGGAGATCCATTCATCCAACACGTGACCATGCTCCCTGATGCGTGCCCTTGCGGTGGCGAGGTCGTCCCAGGTGTCGCAGTCGAACGAGGCGACCGCGTCGGGGACACGGGTGAGGCGGAGGGCGCCGGTCAGCCGGCGCAGGGGCAGCCCGGTGAGGCCCGCCCGGCCCGTCCCGTCTCCCCGGTCCCGGGTGAGCGCGGCCAGTTCGCGGCGCAGCGCGGACGCGCGGTAGGCGGCGACGAGGGGCTGGTCGCGGCCGTCGGCGTCGGTGAGCAGGACTCCGTCGGCGTCGCTCGCGGCGAGGGCGGACAGCAGGCGTCCGACGGTGGGGCCGGCCAGGAACGGCAGGTCTGCGGAGAGGACCACGACGTACTCGGCCGTGGTGTGTGCGAGGCCGGCGGCGAGGGCGGCCAGCGGTCCGCCGCCCGGCGGGTCCTCGCGCGCCCAGGTCACCGGGCGCGCGGTGGGTCGCGGGGCAGCCACGACGACGGTGCGCCGCGCTCCGGCGCAGGCGGCGAGCACCCGGTCCAGCAGCGCCCGCCCGCCCACGCGCAGGCCGGGTTTGTCGGCACCGCCGAGCCGCCGGGCGGCACCGCCGGCGAGTACGACGGCGTCGTACCCGACGAGGGCCGCGCCCGGCGCGGGATCGGTGCCGGCGCCGGGGGCACCGGGGGGCTCGTACGCGGTCACCCCCCGAGTATGCGTCCCGGCGCGATCACAGGGAACGCTGGGGAGCCCGCGCGGCAGAGCCGGTGCCCGGGGCCGGTGCCGACACCTCCGTCACTTCCGTCACTCCCGTCACGCCGGTCACGCCGGTCACGCCGGTCACGCCGGTCACAACGTCCGCAGCAGCACCGCCGGTTGTTCCACGCAGTCCGCCACGTACCGCAGGAAGCCGCCCGCAGTACCGCCGTCGCACACCCGGTGGTCGAAGGTCAGCGACAGCTGCACGACCTGACGCACCGCCAACTCGCCCTCGTGCACCCACGGCTTGGGGACGATGCGGCCGACGCCGAGCATGGCGGCCTCGGGGTGGTTGATGATGGGCGTGGAGCCGTCGACGCCGAAGACTCCGTAGTTGTTCAACGTGAAGGTGGAACCGGTCAGTTCGCCGGGCGTCAGCCGCCCCTCGCGAGCCGTCTCCGTGAGCCGGGCGAACTCGGCGGTGAGCCCCTCGGCGTCCCGCGCGTGCGCGTCGCGGACGACCGGTACGACCAGCCCCCGGTCCGTCTGCGCGGCGAAGCCGAGGTGGACGCGGTCGAGCTGGACGACCTCCCTGGCCTCCGTGTCGACCGTGGAGTTCAGCTCGGGGAAGCGGGCCAGGGCGGCCGTGCAGATCCGGGCCAGCAGGGCGAGCAGGGCGATCTTCGGCCCGCCCGCCGCGTTCATGGCCGTGCGCGCCCGCATCAGCTCGGTCGCGTCGGCGTCCACCCAGCAGGTCGCGTCCGGGATCTCGCGCCGGCTGCGGGAGAGCTTGTCGGCGACGGCGCCGCGGACGCCCTTGAGCGGCGTACGGATGCCGCCCGGCGGCACCGCGGGGGACAGGGTGCGCGCGGTGGCCGCGGGGACCTGCCCCGCGGTCGTCCCGGCCGCGTGCGGGCCGGTCGCCCGGGCCGCCGTACGGCCGCTGCCCTGGGCCTCGGCGGCCCGCAGGGCGTACTCCACGTCCGCCCGCAGGATCAGCCCGTCCGGTCCGGAGCCGGTCAGCTCCCGCAGATCAAGGTCGTTCTGCCGGGCGAGCCGGCGCACCAGCGGGGAGATGACGGGCACCGGCCCGTCCGCCGGCTCGGCGGCCCGGGCCCGGCCGTTGACCCGCCCGACCGCCTCCGCACCGGTCGCCGGCCCGGCGACCGGTGCCCCGGCGGACACCCGCCGCTCCGGCCGTACCCGGCGCCGGCGGGCGGGTGCCTCCGAGGTGCCGTACCCGACCAGGACGTTGCCCGAGCCCTCGGACTTCGCCTCCCCCGTCCCGGGCTCCTCGGCCCGAGGCGTCCGCGCTCCACCGCCGCCGGTGCCCGAGCCCTCCGCCGGACGGTGGCCGTCGGCCCCCTCGCCCACCGCCACCGTGATCAGCGGCGCCCCGACCGGCAGCTCGGCGCCCTCCTCGCCGAAGCGGGCGGTGACCACGCCGCCGTACGGGCAGGGCACCTCGACCATCGCCTTGGCCGTCTCGACCTCGACGACCGGCTGGTCGACGGCGACGACGTCACCGACCTCGACCATCCAGCGCACGATCTCCGCCTCGGTGAGGCCCTCACCGAGGTCGGGGAGCCTGAATTCCAGGCTGCGACCGTCAGAAGCGTGTGCCATCAGCTTTCGGCCTCCCACTGCAGGCGCCCCACGGCGTCCAGGATCCGGTCCACACCGGGCAGGTGGTGACGCTCCAGCATCGGCGGCGGGTACGGGATGTCGAACCCGGCCACACGCAGCACCGGCGCCTCCAGGTGGTGGAAGCAGCGCTCCGTGACCCGGGCCGCGATCTCCCCGCCCGGGCCCCCGAAGGAACCCGACTCGTGGACGACGACCGCGCGTCCCGTCCGCCGCACCGAAGCGCACACCGTCTCGTCGTCGAACGGCACCAGGGAGCGCAGGTCGACGACTTCGAGGTCCCAGCCCTCGGCCCGGGCCGCCTCGGCCGCCTCCATGCAGACGGCCAGCGACGGCCCGTACGTGATGAGTGTGGCGCTCCGTCCGGAGCGACGCACCACCGCGCGGCCTGTAGGTTCAACGGGCGTGGGCTCCTCGGGGTTCCAGGTGTCCTTCGACCAGTAGAGCCGTTTGGGTTCGAGGAAGACGACCGGGTCGTCGGAGGCGATGGACTGCCGCAGCAGCCCGTAGGCGTCGGCGACGGTCGCGGGCGTGACGACATGGAGCCCCGGAGTCGCCATGTAGTACGCCTCGGACGAGTCGCTGTGGTGCTCGACGCCGCCGATGCCGCCGCCGTAGGGGACACGGATGGTCAGCGGCAGGGCCAGCTTCCCGCGCGTGCGGTTGCGCATCTTGGTGACGTGGCTGACGACCTGCTCGAACGCCGGGTAGGCGAAGGCGTCGAACTGCATCTCCACGACCGGGCGCAGCCCGTACATCGCCATGCCGACGGCGGTGCCGAGGATGCCGGCCTCGGCGAGCGGGGTGTCGGTGCAGCGGTCCTCGCCGAACTCCTTCGCGAGTCCGTCGGTGACCCGGAAGACGCCGCCGAGGGTGCCCACGTCCTCGCCCATGACGTGCACGCTCGGGTCGGCGGCCATGGCGTCGCGCAGCGCGCGGGTGAGGGCCTGCGCCATGGTGGCCGGCTTGACGGCGACCGTGGTCATCGCTGTCCCCCTTCGGATGCCCCGGACACGGAACCGGACGCGGAACCGGTCTCCGCCTCGGCCTCCGCCGCCAGCTCGGCGCGCAGCAGGTCCCGCTGCTCGCGCAGCTGCCCGGTGGGCTCGGCGTAGACGTGGGCGAACAGGTCCATGGGATCGAGGGCCGGGTCCTGGTTCATGCGGGCGCGCAGGTCGGCGGCCATGGTCTCGGCCTCCTCGCGGGCGGCCGCGACGCCGTCCTCGTCCAGCAGGCCGCGCTCGGTCAGCTCCCGCTCCAGCAGCTCGACCGGGTCGTGCCGGCGCCAGGCCTCGACCTCGGCGTCCCCCCGGTAGCGCGTGGCGTCGTCGGCGTTGGTGTGGGCCTCCACGCGGTACGTGATCGCCTCGACCAGCGTGGGGCCGCCGCCCGCGCGGGCGTGCCGGACGGCGTCGGAAAGGACCTCGTGCACGGCGACGGCGTCGTTGCCGTCGACCAGGCGGCCGGGCATTCCGTAGCCGACGGCCTTGTGGGCCAGCGACGGGGCGGCGGTCTGCTTGGCGAGCGGCACGGAGATCGCGAAGCCGTTGTTCTGCACGAGGAAGACGACCGGCGCCCGCCAGACGGCGGCGAAGTTCAGCGCCTCGTGGAAGTCGCCCTCGCTGGTGCCGCCGTCGCCGACCATGGCGAGGGCGACCACGTCGTCGCCCCTCAGCCGGGCGGCGTGCGCGAGGCCCACGGCGTGCGGGAGCTGGGTGGCGAGCGGCGTGGACAGGGGGGCGACCCGGTGCTCGCGGGGGTCGTAGCCGGTGTGCCAGTCGCCGCGCAGCAGGGTGAGGGCCTCGACGGGGTCGACGCCGCGGGCGACGACGGCGAGGGTGTCGCGGTAGCTGGGGAAGAGCCAGTCGCGCTCCTGAAGGGCCAGCGCGGCGGCGACCTCGCAGGCCTCCTGGCCGGTGCTGGAGGGGTAGACGGCCAGCCGGCCCTGCTTGGTCAGCGCCGTGGCCTGCGCGTTGTAGCGGCGGCCGTGGACCAGCCGGGCGTACAGGGTGCGCAGCAGTCCGGGGTCGGCCTGCTCGGCGGCCTTCGTGCCGAGGACGCGGTACGGCTCCGCGTCGGGCAGCAGCGGCGCGGGGTCGGTACGGGGCTGCCAGGCGGGCGGCGGTGTGGGCCGGTACGCGCCCCGCTGCTCCATGACCGTCATGACGGCACCTCCTCGTGGGAGCGGCTCCGGGCTCGTCACGGGTGTGACGGGCCTCACCTACCGATTGTTCGGTCGTCGGCACATTTTGGCTACAGGCGGCCCCAGGCTGTGGACAAACGGTTCTCCACAGCCTGAGATGGACGCAGTACGTCCATCGTAAGAAGGCGGGGGGACATGGCATCTGAACAAATGGCCGAACGCCCGGACGACGCCGCCGGTCCCGAGGACTCCGCGGCCCCGCCGCCCCCGCGCCCGCTGGACGCCATCGATCAGGACATCCTGCGCATGCTCCAGGCGGACGGCCGCGCCTCGATACGCTCGGTCGCCGAACGGGTCCACGTCTCCCGCGCGAACGCCTACGCCCGCATCAACCGGCTCGTCGAGGACGGCGTCATCCGCGGCTTCGGCGCCCGCGTCGACCACGAACGGGCCGGGCACGGCACGTCGGCGTACATCACCCTGAAGATCGTCCAGAACTCCTGGCGCACCGTCCGCGCACAGCTGCGGCAGCTCCCCGGGGCCTCGCACATCGCCCTGGTGGGCGGCGACTTCGACGTCCTGCTCCTGGTCCACACCCCCGACAACCGGGCCCTGCGCGAGCTGGTACTCACCCGCCTCCAGGCCATCCCCGAGGTGCTCAGCACCCGCACCCTGCTGGTGTTCGAGACCGAGGACCTGGAGCCGCAGGGCTGACCTCCGGACCGCCGGGGCCGCCGAGGCCACCGGGGCCACCGGGGATACCGGGGATACCGAGGCCACCGGGGATACCGAGGCCACCAGGGATACCGACGAGCCGCCCGCTCAGGACGGCTTGCGCAGCCCCCCGAACACCAGCCGCGCCACCGCGTCGACCACCTCGCGCTCGCCCGCGCCGCCGGCGCCCCCCGCGCCGCCCCGGCCGTCGGGACCGTCCGGGCGGTACCACTCCACGATCGAGTTGATCATGCCGAAGACCAGGCGGGTCGCGAGCCGCACCTCCACGTCCGCGCGCACGTCCCCCTCGGCGGCCGCCGCCTTCAGCAGGTCGGCCACCCGGTGGTCGAATGCGCGCCGCCGCTCCAGCGCCCAGCGCTCGGTGTCCGTGTTGCCGCGTACCCGCAGCAGCAGGGTCACGTACGGCAGTTCGGCCATCAGCACCTCGACCATGCGCCGCACGACGTACTCCAGCCGCTCGGCGGCGGAGCCCACGCACGCGTGCTCCTCGT
This sequence comes from Streptomyces sp. M92, assembly GCF_028473745.1. Classification (NCBI taxonomy): domain Bacteria; kingdom Bacillati; phylum Actinomycetota; class Actinomycetes; order Kitasatosporales; family Streptomycetaceae; genus Streptomyces; species Streptomyces sp. M92. Next base: position 1,872,293 of record NZ_CP101137.1, on the reverse strand, counting down.
CGAGGATCCCGAACAGCTCGTCGAGGGCCCGGCACACGGCCCGCCGCAGGAGCTCCTCCTTGCCGGCGACATGGTGGTAGATCGACGACTTGGAGATGCCGGCCGCCTTGGAGAGGTGCTCCATGGAGGTGCCGTCGTAACCGCGCTCGATGAAGACCTGCACGGCGACGGAGAGCAGCGTCTCGGGCGTGTACGTGTCGCGCTTGGCGGTGGTCATGAGGTGCCGCCTTCCTGCTTGTCGGAGGCGTAGGCGTGGCGGTAGAGCGCCAGGGACGGCGCGTACCGGCCGGTGGGGGCGCACGCGTGCAGGTTGTCGAGGAGCTCGCAGGCCCAGCCTCCGCCGAGCCGGCGGCTCCACTCCAGCGGACCCAGCGGGTAGTTGACACCCAGGCGCATCGCGGTGTCGACGTCCTCCTCGGTGGCGACGCCCTTGGCGACCGCCTCGACGGCCAAATCGATGATCCGCGCCACCGTACGGGCGACGATCATGCCGGGGACATCGCCGATGACGCTGACCTTCTTGCCGAGCGCCTGGAACAGGCCGGTGGCCTGGGCGACGGTCTCCGGCGAGGTGGACTGCGAGGCGGACAGGGCGACGCGGGTCGCCGCGCGGTAGTCCAGCGCGAGGTCGAAGTACACGACGTCCCGGAACTCCACCGAGGTCTGGCCGTCGGCGAGCACCAGCTGCCCTCCACTGGGCAGCACGAGCCGGGTGCCCTTGTCCTCGTCCTCCCGGCGCACCTCGATGCCCGCCTCGCGGACCATCGCGACCACCTCGGCGGCGGGCCCGAGGTCACCCTCGACGACGACGTACGCGGGCGGACCGGCCGGTTCGGCGGTGTGCGGCTCGGGGCGCTCGGCGCCGTCGCGGTAGTCGTACCAGCCGTGCCCGCTCTTGCGGCCGAGCCTGCCGGACTCGACCAGGCGGCGCTGGGCTAGCGAGGGCGTGAAGCGCACGTCCTGGAAGAACGCCTGCCACACGGAGTGGGTGACGGACTCGTTGACGTCCTGCCCGATGAGGTCGGTCAGCTCGAAGGCGCCCATCCGGAAGCCGCCCGACTCGCGCAGCACGGCGTCGATGGTGGCCGGGTCGGCGCCCTGGTCCTCGTGGACCGCGAAGGCCTCGGCGTAGAAGGGGCGGGCGACGCGGTTGACGATGAAGCCGGGGGTGTCGGCGCAGGCGACCGGGGTCTTGCCCCAGGCGCGGGCCGTCTCGTACGCGCGCGTGGCCGACGCGACGTCGGTGGCGGACCCGGAGACCACCTCCACCAGCGGCAGCAGCGGGGCCGGGTTGAAGAAGTGCAGGCCGACGAAGCGGCCGGGGCCGCGGAGCGCGCCGCCGACGGCGGTGACGGAGAGCGAGGAGGTGTTGGTGGCGAGCAGGCAGTCGTCGCCCACGACGTCCTCCAGCGCGCGGAACAGCTCCTGCTTGACGTCCAGCCGCTCCAGGACCGCCTCGACGACCAGGCCGCAGTCGGCCAGCTCGGCGAGGGACCCGGCGGGCCGGAGCCGGGCACGGGCGGCGTCCCGTTCGGCGCCGGTGAGGCGTTCCTTCTCGACGAGCCGGTCGAGCCGGGCGCCGATCGCGTCGGCCGCTTCCCGGGCCCGGCCGGGGGCGGCGTCGTACAGCCGCACGGGATGGCCCGCGACCAGCGCCACCTGGGCGATGCCCTGACCCATGGTGCCGGTGCCGACGACGGCGACGGGGCTGCTGAGGTCGAGTGCTGTCATGTGCGCGATCCTCCCGCACGGGGTTTTCCACAGATGCGGCGGTCCCCCTTGTCCCGACCGATCGTTCGGTTACTCTAGCCGTGTCCGCCCACCCGTCTCCCACCACCACCCTGCCCGAGGCGCTGCGCGCCGCACCTTTTGATATTCCCGCCCAGGTTTCCCCCCAGGTCCCGGACTCGACGGAGAGACTCGACGAAGAGTCGACGGCGCGTCCGGAAGAGACGAGGAGTTGGTCCCGCATGGCCGCCGAACTCACCGCGCACCAGCTGATCGACCGGCACCGGCCGACCCTGGACCAGGCGCTGGAGACGATCCGCACGCGCGCGTACTGGTCCCCCCACCCCGAGCACCCCAAGGCCTACGGGGAGAACGGCAGCCTGGACACGGCCGCGGGCAAGGCCGCCTTCGACGCCCTGCTCGGCACCCGCCTCGACCTCGGCCAGCCCGGCACCGACGACTGGGTCGGCGGCGAGGTCTCCCCGTACGGGATCGAGCTGGGCGTGGAGTACCCGCACGCGGACCTCGACGTGCTGCTGCCCGCCATGAGGGCGGGGCAGCGGGCGTGGCGGGACGCGGGCGCGGAACTGCGGGCGATGGTCTGCCTGGAGATCCTCAAGCGGATCGCGGACCGCACCATGGAGTTCGCGCAGGCGGTCATGCACACCTCCGGGCAGGCCTTCATGATGGCCTTCCAGGCGGGCGGCCCGCACGCGCAGGACCGCGGCCTGGAGGCGGTGGCGTACGCGTACGTGGAGCAGTCCCGCACCCCCGAGACGGCCGAGTGGACCAAGCCCCAGGGCAAGCGCGACCCGCTCGCGCTGACCAAGGCGTTCACGCCGGTACCGCGCGGCATCGGTCTGGTCATCGGCTGCAACACCTTCCCGACGTGGAACGGCTACCCGGGCCTGTTCGCCTCCCTCGCCACCGGGAACGCGGTCCTGGTCAAGCCCCACCCCCGCGCGGTGCTGCCGCTCGCGATGACCGTGCGGGTCGCCCGCGACGTCCTCACCGAGGCCGGCTTCGACCCGAACCTGGTGGCGCTGGCCGCCGAGCGCCCCGGCGAGGGCATCGCCAAGACCCTGGCCACCCGGCCCGAGATCCGGATCATCGACTACACCGGCTCCACCTCCTTCGGCGACTGGCTGGAGGCCAACGCCCGCCAGGCCCAGGTCTTCACCGAGAAGGCCGGCGTCAACACGGTGATCGTCGAGTCGACCGACGACTACAAGGGCATGCTCGGCAACCTGGCGTTCTCGCTGTCCCTCTACAGCGGCCAGATGTGCACCACCCCGCAGAACCTGCTGATCCCCCGCGACGGCATCCGCACCGACCAGGGCGACAGGACCTACGACGAGGTGACCGCCGACCTCGCCCGTGCCGTAGAGGGCCTCCTCGGCGACGACGCCCGGGCCAACGCCCTGCTCGGCGCCATCGTCAACCCGGACGTCAAGGCCCGCCTGGAGGCCGCCGCCGGACTCGGCGAGGTCGCCCTCGCCTCCCGCGAGGTGGCCAACCCGGAGTTCCCGGACGCGGTCGTGCGCACCCCGGTGATCGTCAAGCTGGACGGCGCCAAGCCCGACGACGAGGCCGCCTGGACCAGCGAGTGCTTCGGCCCCGTCTCCTTCGCCGTGGCCGTCGACTCCGCCGACCACGCCGTTCAGCTGCTGCGCCACAGCGTCCGCGAGAAGGGCGCGATGACGGTCGGCGCGTACACGACCGACCCGGAGGTGGAGCGGTCCGTGCGGGAGGCCTGCCTGGAGGAGGCCGCCCAGCTCTCCCTCAACCTCACCGGCGGGGTGTACGTCAACCAGACGGCCGCCTTCTCCGACTTCCACGGCTCCGGCGGCAACCCGGCGGCCAACGCGGCCCTGTGCGACGGCGCGTTCGTCGCGAACCGCTTCCGGGTGGTGGAGGTCCGCCGGCCCGCCTAGGACGGCCGGCCAGGACGGCCGGTCAGGACATCTGGGACACCCGCGGTGCGCCCCCGCCCGCGCTCCAGTGGTACAGCGTCATGGCCACACTGGTCGCGAGGTTGTAGCTGGAGACCTGGGGGCGCATCGGCAGCGCCACCAGGTGGTCGGCCCGCGCGCGCAGCTCCCGCGACAGGCCGCTGCGCTCGGAGCCGAAGGCGAGCAGCGCCTCGTCCGGCAGCCTCAGCCCGCGGATGTCCTCGCCCTCCGGGTCCAGCGCGAACAGCGGCCCGGACGGCAGCCGATCCACCTCCAGCCGCTCCACGGCGGTCGCGAAGTGCAGCCCCGCCCCGCCCCGCACCACCGTGGGGTGCCACGGGTCGAGGGGGCCGGTGGTCACGACACCGGTCGCCCCGAAACCGGCGGCCAGCCGGATCACCGCCCCCGCGTTGCCGAGGTTGCGCGGCTGGTCGAGAACGACCACGGGCGCCCGGCGGGGCGTGTGCGCCAGCGCCCGGAGCCCGGCCTCCCGGGAGGGCCGTACGGCCAGGGCGGCCACGGCGGTGGGGTGCGGGCGCGGCACGAGGGAGGCGTAGGTCTCCGGCGCCACCTCGGTCAGCAGCCCGTCCAGGGCGTCCCGTACGTCGGGTGCCAGCTCGTCGGCGAGGGCCAGGGCCGCCGTGCGGTCGGCGGTGACGGCCACGGGGACCTCGGCACCGAAGCGCAGCGCGTGCTTGAGGGCGTGGAAGCCGTCGAGCAGCACGCAGCCACCGGCGTACCGGCGCCAGTCGGCCGACGGGTCGAGGTCGGGATCGGTCATGCCCCGAAGCCTACGTGCGTGTGATCGGGGCCCCGTCCGCCCCGGAACCGGTCTGCTGGACGCCGGCTTCCTGCGCACCACCGGTCCCGCCGGAGTGGGCACGCGGCCCGGGCACCGTCGCCGTACCACCGCCGTCCCCGCCGATGCCCCCGCCCCCGGCCGGCGGCCCGCCCGCCCGCGAGCCCGGCAGCAGGAGCAGCAGCCGGTCCCGCCCGCGTACCGCCCAGCCGCCCGTCCGGCGCAGGAAGGAGGTCGGCAGGAAGACCGCGTCGGCGGCGATCATCGCCAGCGAGAAGAACGGCAGCCCCAGCACCACGGCGATCACCGCGTGCTCGGTCATCATGGCGGCCAGCAGCACGTTCTTGACCCGCCGGTTGAACAGCGTGAACGGGAAGGCGACCTGCACGGCGACCGTGCCGTAGGTGATGAGCATGACCATCGTGCCGCTGGCCGCCAAGGCGTCGGAGAGCGCGGGCCACGGCGAGAAGTAGTCCAGGTGCAGCGGGTAGAAGACCGCGGTGCCGTCCTGCCAGCGCGAGCCCTGGATCTTGTACCAGCCCGCCGTGGCGTAGATCAGACAGGCCTCGGCCATGATCACGACCAGGGCGCCGTTGTGCACGACGTTGGTGACCACGTCGAGCAGGACGCGCGGCTGGCCGCTCCCCGTACCGCGCCCCACGACCCACCACAGGCCCTGCGCCACCCACACCGCCCACAGCAGCGCCGGGACGAACCAGTCGCCGTCCAGCCCGCCCGCCAGCGTCACCGTGAGCAGCACGAACCCGAACACGCACCACAGCACCGGCCCGACCCGGTCCGCCACCCGCTCACCGCGCGCCCGTGCCTGCTCCGCGCGCCGCGCCCGGCGGGCGTCCAGCGACCACACCTGGCCGCAGCGGGTGAGGACCAGGTACATGCTCATCAGGTGCAGGACGTTGTCGCCCCCGTCGCCCATGAACACGCTGCGGTTCTGCAGGGACAGCACGCCGACCATGAAGAGGACGGACACGGTCCGGGTGCGCCAGCCCAGCAGGAGCAGCACGCTGCTCAGCACGGCCAGCGCGTAGACGATCTCGAACCAGACCTGCCCGTCGGACCACATCAGCACGGTGAAGGCGCCGTTGTCCGCGATCAGCTGCTCGGCGAGGTCGTGGCCCCAGGGGCTGTCGGGGCCGTACAGCTCCTGGCGGTGGGGCAGCTCACGCAGCAGGAACAGCAGCCAGGTGGCGCTGAAGCCGATGCGGATCACGGCCGTCTGGTACGGGCCGAGCGCGGCACCGGTGACGCGGGCGACACCGCGGGAGACGGAGAGGACGATGCGGTTCACGCGGCGCCCCCCTTCTTCTCGCTCTCGCCGGACACCGGCCACCAGGGCAGTTGGCGCACGGTCGGCCGGTCGGAGACCTTCACCCCGCTCCACGGGGGCGGCTCCACGTTGGTGGTCCGGGAGCGGTACTGGACGCGCTCGACCACGCCGTCCGGTCCGGCGGCGTCGTTGCGTTCCAGGCGCAGGACCGCGATGCGCCGCAGATAGGACTCGGAGAGCGCGCCGCGCAGACCCACCGGGCGGTCGTCGGAGTCGTGGGTGGAGACGAAGAAGTCCCAGGCCCGGCGCAGCTCGTTCTGCTGGGTGTGGCTCGGCGCCGGGTTGCCGTCGATGGCCCGGCCGTCCTCGGCGGACAGGTCGTACCAGCCGGTCGTGCGTATACCGCCGTCCGCGGTGCTCACCTCGGCGCGGACCTGGACGGAGACGTTCTGCTGGAGGGGGTTGGGGGCGAAGAGCTTCCAGTTCTGCTCGAACTCCGGGAAGACCCACTCGTCCACCGCGGCGCCGTGCTTCTTGGTGAGGGTGTTCGACGGGGCCACGTGCAGGAAGACCAGCCCCAGGTGGGCACAGACGGCGACGGCGACGACCGCGAGGGCGATCACGGCACCGACCTGGTAGCGCGGGGAGAGCGCGGCGACACCGGTGCGGGGCTCGGCGGCCTCGCCGGGCTCCCCGGCGGCCCCGGCCTCCGCCCCGGTACTCCCGGCAGCCCGGGTACTCCCGGCAGCCCCGGTACTCCCGGTGCCGCCGCCCGCTCCGGCCGGGACGTCCTGATCGTCGCCCCGCCCCTGCCGAGCGTCCGAGCCTGTGCCGTACGCGTCCATTCCGCCCCGTTCCGGTCCTGATCCTCGTTCCGCCCGCCCCGCCACGGGGCGCCAGCGCACCACGGTGCGGCTGCTCGGCGACGTTCGAACGGGAACGGTACTCAGGACCGGCCGCCCGCACAGCCCCCGGTGGGCCGACCGCGCCGTGGGGGACACCACACCGGCGACAGGGGCCCGGTCTGCCCCAGGGCCTGTCGGACAGGCCCTAGACGACGTGCCCCGGCTCGCCCTTGCCGTCCACCACGGGCCGCCCGGCCGCCGCCCACACCTGCATGCCGCCGTCGACGTTCACGGCGTCGATGCCCTGCTGGACCAGGTACATGGTGACCTGGGCCGAACGGCCGCCGGAACGGCAGATCACGTGGACGCGGCCGTCCTGCGGCGCGGCGTCGGTCAGCTCACCGTACCGGGCGACGAACTCACTGATGGGAATGTGCAGCGCCCCGGCGGCATGACCCGCCTGCCACTCGTCGTCCTCGCGGACGTCCAGCAGGAAGTCGCCGTCCTTGAGGTCCGCGACCTCGACCGTGGGCACACCAGCTCCGAAACTCATGCCCCAGACGCTACCGGAGCCACCGCCCGGCTCAGTCCTGCCCGAGCGCCGCCGCCAGCTCCGCCTCGCGCTCCCGCACCTGGGTCGCGAGCTGTTCGGCGATCTCCTCCAGCAGCCGGTCGGGATCGTCCGGGGCCAGCCGCAGCATGCCGCCGATCGCGCTCTCCTCCAGCTCCTTGGCGAGCAGCGTGAGCATCTCCTTGCGCCGGTCGAGCCATTCGAGACGCGCGTACAGCTCCTCGCCCCGGCTCGGGCGCCGCTCGGGCACCGGCCCCGCGGCCCACTCCCCGGCCAGCTCCCGCAGCGCGTCCTCGTCACCGCGGGCGTAGGCGGCGTTGACCCGGGTGATGAACTCCTCGCGCCGGGCCCGCTCGTCCTCCTCCTGCGCCAGGTCGGGGTGGGCCTTGCGGGCCAGCTCGCGGTAGAGCTTGCGGGCCTCCTCGCTCGGGCGCACCCGCCGCGGGGGGCGTACCGCCTGGTCCGTGAGCATCGCAGTGGCCTCCGGGAACAGCCCGTCCCCGTCCATCCAGCCGTGCAGCAGCTCCTCGACCCCGGGGATGGGCATCAGCCGGGCCCGCGCCTCGTCGGCCCGGCGCCGGTCCTCGGCGTCACCGGTGCGGGCGGCCCGGGCCTCCAGGATCTGCGCCTCCAGCTCCTCCAGGCGCGCGTACACCGGTCCGAGCCGCTGCTCGTGCAGGCGGGAGAAGTTCTCCACCTCCACGCGGAAGGTCTCCAGCGCGATCTCGTACTCGATGAGTGCCTGCTCGGCGGCCCGTACGGCCTTCTCCAGCCGTTCCTCGGGACGCGGCGCACCCCCCTGCTCGGGCTCAGCTTCGGGCGTCGTCACCCGACCAGCCTAGGGCCTGCGGGCCGGGGAAGCCGCCCGCGCGGTCCCCGGCACTCCCCTCACACCCCCAGCTCCGCCGCGACCCGTCCGGTCCGCACGGCGGCGAGCAGTACGGCGTGATCGGCCTCCGTGCGGTCGGCGTAGGCCACGGCGAAGGCGGCCACCGCCTCGTCCAGCTCGCCGTTCTTGCCGCAGTAGCCGGCGATCAGCCGCGGGTCGGCGCTGTGCGCGTGGGCACGGGCCAGCAGGGCGCCGGTCATCCGGCCGTAGTCGTCCATCTGGTCGGCGGCCAGGGCGGTGGCGTCGACGCTGCCCTTGCGGTTGCGGAACTGCCGTACCTGGAAGGGCCGCCCGTCGACCGTGGTCCAGCCCAGCAGGATGTCGCTGACCACCTGCATCCGCTTCTGCCCCATGACCACCCGGCGCCCCTCGTGCCCGGCCTCGGGGGTGTCGAACCCGGCGGTCGCCAGGTGGGGCAGCAGAGCGGAGGGCCTGGCCTCCTTCACCTGGAGCACGAGCGGTTCGCCGCGATGGTCCAGGAGCAGGACGACGTACGACCGCGTACCCACGCTGCCGGTGCCCACGACCCGGAAGGCGACGTCGTGCACGGCGTACCGGGCCAGCAGCGGGAGCCGGTCCTCGGAGAGGGTCGCCAGGTACGGCTCCAGGGCCGCCGCGACCGACGCCGCCTCGGCGGCCGGGACGCGCCGCAGCACCGGAGGGGCGCCCACGAAGCGCCGTCCGCCGTCCTCGGTGGCCTCGGTCGACTTGGCGGCGAAGCGTCCGCTGGTGTTGGCGCGGGCCTTCTCGGAGACCCGTTCCAGGGTGCCGAGCAGGTCGTGGGCGTCGGTGTGGGAGACCAGCTCCTCGTCCGCGATGGCGTTCCAGGCGTCCAGCACGGGAAGCCTCGCCAGCAGCCGCATGGTGCGCCGGTAGGCGCCGGCCGCGTCGTGGGCGGCCTCTCGGCAGGTGTCCTCGTCGGCGCCGGCCTCCCGGCCCGCGAGGACGATCGAGGCGGCGAGCCGCTTGAGGTCCCACTCCCAGGGGCCGTGGACGGTCTCGTCGAAGTCGTTCAGGTCGATGACGAGGCCGCCGCGGGCGTCGCCGTAGAGCCCGAAGTTGGCGGCGTGCGCGTCGCCGCAGATCTGCGCGCCGATGCCGGTCACCGGGGTGCGCGCCAGATCGTACGCCATCAGCCCGGCCGACCCGCGCAGGAAGGCGAACGGCGTGGCCGCCATCCGGCCCGCGCGTATGGGGGTGAGCCCGGGTATCCGGCCGCGGTTGGACTCCTCGACCGCGCTCACCGCGTCCGGGCGGGAGCCGTCCAGGCCGAGGGCGGCGTGCGCGGACCGCGGGACGCGCGTGCGCAGCGCCTTGCCCTCCGCCTTCGGCGACCCGCCGGCGGGCCACCGCGCGAACCCGGGCACGTCCGGCACCCGGCCGACGCCTCCCTCCGCGCCGCCCGCCGACCCCGCCGCGCCCGTCACGTCCGTCACGTCCACCACACTCACCGCGTCACCCTCGTCCACCGCACCGGCCTCGTCCGCCGCGCCGCGCGTCCCCGTCATCGCCTCGGCCATCCCGGCCGCCCTCCCCGTCCTCGTACCTGAGCCGTCCCGCCCGCCCGGGCCACCGCCCGAGCCGTACCCGGCCGCAGGCCGCCGCCCGAACCCGGAACCGACGCCCGGCCGGAGCCACCCCCGCCCCGGACAGCCGCCCGGGCCAGGGCCGCCCCCGAAACCCGGCAGACCCCAAGCCCACCCGGCCTCATCGACCCGGCGTCAACGCGCCACGACCGTACCGCCGCACGAACCGCCCGTACACGCCGCCTCCCACCACCCACGTGTACGGCCGTGCCCAACCCACCGGAACCGCCCCCGCCCCACCCCCCGCCTCCACCTGCACAAGCACCCCACACCCCCGCGACACCCACCCCCACGAACACGACCACACCGCCCACAACCCGCCCGGCCGCCCCGCGACCACCACCCGAACGCCCCCGAGCACCCGACCACCCGAGCGCGCCCCACCCCGAACACACCTCGCCCCCACATAACGCCGAACAGAGGGCGAAGCAGGAGGTGCCCAGGCACCGGCCGCCGCGCCTACGGTTTCCAGCGATCACCACGGAGCGCGCCCGTCGAAGCAACGACAGCAGCCTGCCCCGCGCCGGCGGGTGCGCTCCCTGTCCCGACGTCCCGGATCCCGCACGTCCCGCCCAGCTTCCCCAGGGACCACCCCACCGAGGAGACCGAGGAACCGCCATGACCTCCGACGCCCCCATCTCCCCCACCGGCCCCCACGAGCCCGGGCCCGCCGCAGCCCCCGACCGCGGCGTCAGCCGCAAGACGCTGCTCAGGGCGGCCGTGGCCGCCGGCGCCGCCGTCCCGCTGATCGCCACCGGCTCGATCGCACTGGCCCGGGACGCCGCCCGCGGCTCCACCGGCCGGACCCTGCCGCCGACCCCCTACTGCGACGACGGCGACGACCCGACGCCCGACCAGATGGAGGGCCCCTACTTCAAACCGAACTCCCCGCTCCGCACCGACCTGGTGACACCCGGCGCCCCGGGCACCCCGCTGACCGTCAGCGGCTACGTCTTCGGCCGCAACTGCGTCCCGCTGTCCGGCGTGCTCCTGGACTTCTGGCAGGCCGACAACGCCGGCGCGTACGACATGGCCGGGTACCGCTTCCGCGGCCACCAGTTCACCGACGCCTCCGGGGCCTTCACCCTGCGCACGATCGTCCCCGGCCTCTACCCGGGCCGCACCCGGCACATCCACGTCAAGGCGCAGGCGCCCGGGGAGCCCGTGCTGACCACCCAGCTCTACTTCCCCGGCGAGCCCCGCAACAGCACGGACGCGATCTTCGACCCGGCGCTGCTGATGAACGTCCGCGACGCCGGCGGCGGCAAGGAGGCCACCTTCGACTTCGTCCTGAACGTGGACGGCGGCCCGGGCCCGGACCCCACCGACCCGCCCACCGACCCCCCGGGCGGCACCTGGGCGGCCGGCCGTTCCTACGCGGCCGGGGACCGGGTGACGTACGGCGGGGGCGGCTACCGCTGTCTCCAGGCGCACACCTCGATGACCGGCTGGGAGCCGCCCAACGTGCCCGCCCTGTGGCGCCGCGAGCCCTGAGACCTTCCCCACAGCACCCGGCACCCCACGGCCCGGCACCCGAACACGCGAAAGCCCCTCAGGGCCGAGACCTGAGGGGCTTCCGGCCGGTGGGGCACCGACGATGCAGTTGTCCCGCGCCCACGGAGATCATTTCCCGCCGCCCCGGTCGGCGCCGTATCGGGCTCCAGGAGTCGGCGATGCCATACCCCGCGAGTTCGCCGAAGCTCGCCACGGCGAGGGGTCGGGGTCTCGTAGGTCTGGGTGCCTACTCCCGACATCGCGGTGGACGCCATGGCCGAGCCCGTCTGAGCACAGCGCACCGCGGCCATGTTCGTAGCCATGGGGGGGCCGGACAGCCGGCCTGGCCGGCTGCGGCTTCGTACAGAATTCCGGATCGGACCGAACGCGGGCGAAGTGATGGGCAGGGGCGCACGGAGTCGTGTGCAGCGGGTGGTACACGCGGTCGTCGGATCTCGTAGTCCTCCAACGGCCCGGGCCCGGGCGGACACCGAAGGCGAGCGGTCGTCTTCAGCCTCCGCAAGGAAGCCGGCTTCCTGAACACCGGCCCACGCCCGACCGGAACGGCACCGTCAAGCCACATCACCAGCGGGCCTGACGCACCACCAGCAATGTCACGGCCATACCGGCGCCGGGCTGCGGCCCCCGTGACCATTGCCTCGGACCCGGCCATCAGGACGTGTCGCATCCCGCCAGACGTGGCTCACCCAACGCCGTCCACACTGTCGTCCGGCACGCCCTCTGCCATGCCGGCCGCCAGCGTCGTACCGTCCACCGGGTCGATGAGCAGGAAGGAGCCCGTGCGCCGTGATCGTGCGTACGGATCCAGCGCCAACGGCTCGGTCGTACGCACCCGAACCCGGCCGATGTCGTTGGCGAGCAGCTCGCCGGGCGCCGGCTGTTGCGAGAGATCTTCCAGGGTGAGCCGCGACGAGATCTCCTCGACGATCGCCTTGACCGTGCGGGTGGTGTGCTTCAGCAGCACCCTCTGGCTGACTGTCAGCGGCCGGTCGGAGAGATGGCACACGGTCGCCTCGACCTCGCGCGTGGGGGTGGGCGCGACGGCTGTCGGCGCGATGAGATCGCCACGCGAGACGTCGATGCCGTCGCGCAACCGCACGGTCACCGACTGCGGAGCCCATGCGGAGTCCACGGCCCGGCCGAGCAGCTCGATGGTCTCGATGGTGCTGGTGCGGCCGGACGGAAGCACGGTCACCGGCTCGCCGACGCGCAGCGCGCCCGAGGCGATCTGGCCCGCGTACCCGCGGTAGTCGGGGTATTCGGCGGTCTGCGGACGGATGACGTACTGGACGGGGACCCGGGTCGGCTCCTCGTCCGGGCGGTGGCCGACCGGCACGGATTCCAGGTGCTCGAGCACAGTGGGGCCCCCGTACCAGTCCATCCTCCTCGACGGCTCGACCACGTTGTCCCCGGCGAGCGCCGAGACCGGGATCGCGGTGACCTCGGGGACGCCGAGCCCGCGCGCGTACGCGCTGAACTCGTGGGCGATGGCGGCGAAGACGGACTCCTCGTACGCCACGAGATCCATCTTGTTGACGGCCAGGACCACATGGGGGACGCGGAGCAGGGCCGCCACGGCGACATGGCGCCGGGTCTGCTCGACCACCCCGTTGCGGGCGTCGACGAGGACCACGGCCAGGTCGGCCGTGGACGCTCCGGTGACCATGTTCCGCGTGTACTGGACGTGCCCCGGCGTATCGGCGAGGATGAACCGCCGCCGCGGCGTGACGAAGTACCGGTAGGCGACGTCGATGGTGATGCCCTGCTCGCGTTCGGCCCGCAGACCATCGGTGAGCAGCGCCAGGTCCGGCGCCCCCTGGCCGCGTGAGCGGGAGACGCGTTCCACTGCCTGGAGCTGATCGGCGAGGACCGACTTGGAGTCGTGCAGCAGCCGGCCGACCAGGGTGGACTTCCCGTCGTCCACCGATCCGGCGGTGGCGAAGCGCAGCGTGTCGATGACCATCGTCAGAAGTACCCCTCGCGCTTGCGGTCTTCCATGGCGGCTTCGGAAAGCCTGTCGTCGGCGCGGGTCGCGCCGCGCTCGGTGAGCCGGGAGGCGGCGATCTCGGCGATCACGGCGTCCAGTGTGGTGGCATCGGAGTCGACGGCGCCGGTGCAGGACATGTCGCCGACCGTGCGGTATCTGACCAGCCGGGTCTCGACGGTCTCACCGTCCTCCGGTCCGCCCCAGTCACCGACGGCCAGCCACACGCCGTCGCGCGCGAACACCTCGCGCTCGTGCGCGAAGTAGATCTCGGGGAGCTCGATGTGCTCGCGGGCGATGTACTGCCAGACGTCCAGCTCGGTCCAGTTCGAGAGCGGGAAGACGCGTACGTGCTCGCCGGGGGCGTGCCGGCCGTTGTACAGGTTCCACAGCTCGGGGCGCTGCCGGCGCGGATCCCACTGCGAGAACTCGTCGCGCAGCGAGAACACCCGCTCCTTGGCGCGGGCCTTCTCCTCGTCCCGGCGCCCGCCCCCGAAGACCGCGTCGAACTTCTCCGCCTGGATCTTCTCGGTCAGCGGTACCGTCTGCAGCGGGTTGCGCGTTCCGTCGGGGCGCTCGCGCAGTGCGCCGGCGTCGATGTACTCCTGCACCGAGGCGATGTGCAGCCGCAGCCCGTGCTTCTCCACCGTACGGTCGCGGAACTCGATGATCTCGGGGAAGTTGTGCCCGGTGTCCACGTGCAGCAGCGAGAAGGGGATCGGCGCGGGGGCGAACGCCTTCAGCGCCAGGTGCAGCATGACGATGGAGTCCTTGCCGCCCGAAAAGAGAATCACCGGGCGTTCGAATTCGCCCGCCACTTCCCTGAGGATGTGGACGGCCTCGGACTCCAGCGTGTCCAGGTGGGAGAGGGCGTACGGGTTGTCGGTATGCGGGCGGTCCGCCACGACTGCGGTCATGCCAGTCCTCTCTCTTTGAGCGCTGTGTGCAGCGCCGTCGCGGACTGCGCGGCGGTCTGCCGGTGCGTCTCGATGCGCAGGTCCGGGGCCTTTGGAATCTGGTAGGGGTCGTCCACGCCGGTGAGGCCGGAGATCTCACCGGCCGCCTGCCGGGCGTACAGCCCCTTCACATCGCGCGTGCGGCACACGTCGACGGGGGTCGCGACATGCACTTCGACGTACGCGGTCGCGCTGTTCGCGTGGCGTTCGCGTACGGCCGCGCGGCTGGCCGCGTACGGAGCGATCACCGGCACGAGCGCGATGACGCCGTTGCGGGCCAGGACCTCGGCGACCAGGCCGACGCGCTGGACATGGGTCTCCCGCTCCGCCCGGCCGAAGCCGAGTCCGGCGGACAGGCAGGAGCGCATCTCGTCGCCGTCCAGCACCTCGACGCGGCTGCCCTCGGCGCGCAGTCGCCCGGCGAGTTCACGGGCGATCGTGGTCTTGCCCGCGCTCGGCAGTCCGGTCAGCCAAACCGTCGCACCGGGCCGACACGTACAGAACTTCTGCGAGGTCATGAGCCCCTCTCCTCACCGCGGTCGTGTCGGGCGGAGGTCTGCGGGACGCTTGCGGCCTGCGCGGGAACGGGCACACCGGTGCCCGCGCCGGAGACGCGCACTGTGGTGCCGGCACCGGCGAGCGCTCGGCTGACGGGTTCCGGCGTGCGTCCGTCCGCGATGCGTACGGTGGTCACTCCGCCGGCGAGGGCTTCGCGTGCGGCGATCAGTTTGAGCGCCATGCCGCCCGTGGCGGACGGGTCGGGTGGGCCGGTGGGAGCTATGCGGCAGGTGCTGCGCACGCTGGCGGGGTCGTCGGGGTCGGCGAGTACGCCGGGCGCGCCGGTGAGAAGGAGGAGTCGGTCGGCGCCGAGTGCCGCCGCCAGCGCCGCCGCGGCGCGATCGGCGTCGACGTTGACGGGGCGGCCCTCTTCGTCGATGGCGGGCGGTGAGACCACGGGTACGTATCCGGCGCGCAGGAGCGTCTCGGGAAGCTCGGTGCGTACCGTGGCGATGCGGCCGCTGTGGTTGTCGCGGATGAGGACGGTGCGGCCGTCGACAACGGCTCGGACGGCGGACTTCCGGCGGGCGCGGAGCATGTCGCCGTCCATGCCGGTCAGGCCGACCGAGGGCACCTTGTGGCGAGAGAGTTCCGCCACCAGCGCGGGCTTGACCGCGCCGGCCAGGGCGAGGACGACCACTTCGAGGGTGTCCGGGTCGGTGTAGCGCGTGGTCACGTTGTCCGGGGCGACGAGGGTGCGCTGGGCGACGCCGAGTCTGCCGGCGAGACGCCCGATCTCGCCGGAACCTCCGTGCACCAGGAGGATGGAGTGTCCTTCGTGGACGAGACGGGCGACGTCGGCGCAGATGCCCACGGCGTCCACGGCCGGATTGCCGCCGCATTTCACGACTGTCAGCGGTTTGGTGGTCACGCTCTCTCCGGTGGGCCGGGATTTACAAGGGGTGGAGGCCGGGGAAGGTCAGGCCGAGAGTCTCGGGCCACCCCATGCGGATGTTGAGGCACTGCACGGCGTTGCCCGCGCCGCCTTTGACGAGGTTGTCCAGGGCGGCGATCGTGGTCAGGCGGCCGGTGTCCTCGTCGAGGGCGTAGCCGACGTCGCAGTAGTTGGATCCGAGGAGGATCTTCGGGTCGGGGTAGCGGAAGATGCCGCGTCGGTGCGCGACGACACGGACGAAGGGCTCCGCCGCGTACTGCTCGCGGTAGGCGCGGCGCAAGGCCTGCGTGTCCACGCCGGTGCGCAAGGTGGCATGGCAGACGGTCTGGACCCCGCGCACCGCTTCGACGCCGGTGGCGGTCATCGCGGCCGGCAGGCCCAGATGCCGGGAGATCTCGGCCTCGTGCCGGTGGCCGGTGGGCGCGAACACCCGCATGGCACCGCTGCGTTCGGCGTGCAGGTTGGCCGGGCCCGCGGTGGCACCCGAGCCGCTGGACCCGGTACGGGCGTCGAACTGCGCCCCTCGCTCGAGATCGATCAGACCCCGAGTCACCAGCGGGTACAGGGCGAGCACGCCGGCCGTCGCCATGCAGCCGGGAACACTGATCAGGTCTGCGGTGCGCATGCTCTCGCGGTGCAGCTCGGGAAGGCCGGGTACGAAAGCGTCGAGGAGATGGGGTGCTTGGTGGTCCTCGCCGTAGTAGCGCCGGAAGACCTCGGCGTCGTCGAGTCGGAAGTCCCCCGTCAGATCGACGACGAGTTTCGCGCGCCGGGCCCACTGCTCGGCCTGTGTCATCGCGACGCGGTGCGGCAGGGCCAGGAATACCACATCGCACTCGTCCACTTGGTCGGCCGAGCAGAACAGCAGATCCGTGGCGGACCGCAGATTCGGATGCACCCCGTCGACCCGTTTGCCCGGGAAACGCGAGGAGACCGCGCCCACCACCTCCACCTCGGAATGGCCGATCAGCAGTCGCAGCAATTCCCCGCCGATGTATCCCGCCGCACCGACTACCACCACCCGGGTCACGACCAGACCTCCCTCGTCGGCATGTTCCGATTCCCCACCAGGATTCTCTTTCGTAGAAACCGACATCGATATGCAGGGACTCTAGGAACTCACCCGCATCATTCGCGTCCGTACTGCGCTTACTTCTTCGGTCACCGATCCGGTCGGATCGGCCGGCGTTGTTCCGGAACCGGGTTCCCCGCATAAAGGACACGTTCGATCTCGCGCAACTTTTCATAATCCGCGCGGAGCTGCACCGGGTCGTCGGAGATCAGAATCACGTAACCCGGCTGCGAGGGGAAGTCGACCGTTCGCGTCAGCGGTGCGCCTTCCGGGTGCATCAGAACGGTGTGGGCCCAGGACGGCAGCGCGCGGACGACTCCCATGTCCTCATGGGAGGGTGCGATGCCGTGGTCGTTCGGGTTGATGAGATGTACGTAAAGGGTGTGCCGCAGCAACCGGTGCAGGCTGGCGGGCAGTCGGTTGAATTCGTCGGGTCTGGCCACCGAGAGGGCGATGAGATCGATCTGGTTGCTGGCCATGCTCCGGCTGAGGATCTGCGGGGCCGCGCCACCGCCGAGCCGGCCGGCGCACTCGACCAGCACGGGACCGTCGGCGGTCATCATGATCTCGACATGTGCGGCGCCGTTGTGGATTTCCAGCGCGTCGAGTATCCGGTGACTGTAGGACTCCAGTTCTTGGGCGTCCGGATCGTCCGGCGAAAGCGGCTCTACGTAGTCGTGGATGATGTGGCCGCCGGGGATTCGGCGTTTGCAGTATCGCCAGATCTCAGCCGTGTGATGCCGACCGTCACGGCTGACCGTATTCACGAAGTATTCGGTACCGGCCAGGAATTCCTGGGCGAGAACCACTGTGTTGCTCTGCCCCTGGCGGTTGGTGCTGCTCCTGATCTTGTCGTGGGCGGCGCGTACCTCCTCCGCTGACGCACAGGCCATGACGTTGTCCTGCCCGGCGCTGGAAACCGGCTTCAGAACGACCGGGTAGCCCGCGGTCGTCTCGGCCCACGCGATGATCTCGTCGGCGTCGGGCGAGACGATGGTGGCCGCGTGCGGAAGTCCGCCGTCGCGTACCGCGAGGACCATCTCGTATTTGTTGCGTCGGCAGGTCGGCCGGCTCATCCCGTTGCCCGGGGTGCCGAGTTCCGCGTTCAGTTGATCGGCCAGTTCCACGCCCGACTCGCCACCGGCGATCACGCAACCGATCCCCCACTCACGCAGCGCGGCGGCCGTGGCCGTCAGGTCGCCCTCGTGTCTGATGTCGTCGAGGAAGCCGTCGGGGAACTTCAGTTTCACCATGTTGACGTCGGGTTCGGGTGACCGAACATGCACACACTCCACACCCTCCCGGTTCAGCGCGGGAACCAGCAGATTCCCTGCCGAGTAGGCGTCGACCAGAGCCACTCGTGTCGTGGGGGAGCGCAAATCGGTTGCCATCGTCAGCTACCTCCGGGCAAGGGGCTTGTGTCGTGGTCGGAATGAGTTCGGTGACAGGCCGGCCGGCGCCGCGCGGTGAGGGCCCGCTGGCTACGCCTGGCCCCCGGGCCGCAGCCGTAGACCGTGCATGCCGTTGTCCACGGCGAGCACCGTGCCCACCGAAGCGCCGGACAAGGGACTGGCCAGGTAGGCGATCGCACCGGCGACCTCGTCAGCCGTCACCAGGCGGCCCGTCGGCTGGAAGGCGTCGAGCGCGGCCCGGGCAGCCACCGGGTCCGCCGCCTGTCGGAGCGACCTGTCGATCCAGGCGGTGTCAGCGGAGCCGGGGGCCACGCAGTTGACCCGGATGCCCTCGCGGACGTGATCGGCCGCCATGGCCAGCGTCAGCGCGTACACCGCCCCCTTGCTGGCCGAGTACAGCACCCTCTGCTCCACCCCCGCCCAGGCCACGACCGAGCAGGTGTTGACGATCGATGCGGCGGGTGAGCGCCGCAGATGCGGTATCGCGTGCCGGGCAACCCTGGCCATCCCGACCACGTTGACGTCCAGCACGCGCGACCACTCGTCGTCGTCGTTCGCGGTGACGTCCCCGACAGCGCCGATCCCGGCGTTGTTCACCACGATGTCCAGCCTGCCGAACCGCTCGGCCACCGCGTCGACGGCGGCTTTGACCTCGATGTCGTCGGTGACGTCGGCCTGGACGCCCACGATGCCATCCGGGAGCCCCTCCGGTTTCAGATCGAGAGCGGCGACCCTGGCTCCCCTGCTGCTCAGCAGCTTCGCCGTGGCCAGACCGATTCCCGACGCACCGCCCGTGACAAGGGCGGCCAGACCTGCGAAGTCACTCATGAATCCCTCTCCCGTCCACTCGGTGGCCAAGGCGCCTTCGTCCCGGCGCGTGCGCTGGTGGGCCCGGCTCACCCCAGTACGTCGGCGATGATGTCGACGCCCAGATCGATCTCCTCGCGCGTGATCACCAGCGGAGGCGCCACCCGCAGATGGCCCTTGGCCTCCTTGCACAGCAGACCGCGCTCGGCCAGCTCCTCGGTCACCCGGCGGCCGGCCACCCGCTCTTGTGCGAGCTGCACACCGGCCCACAGGCCACGGCCCCGGACCTCGGTCACACCGTCGAGCTCGACGAGGCGGGCGTGCAGATGCGCACCCAGTTCGCGGGAGCGGGCCTGGAATTCCCCGGTCGCCAGGAGCCGCACCGCCGCTCGGCCGACCGCGCACGCCAGCGGGTTGCCACCGAAGGTCGAGCCGTGGTCGCCGGGCGTGATCACGCCGAGCACCTCGGCGCGGCCGATCACCGCGGACACCGGCAGCAGCCCGCCGCTGAGGCTCTTGCCCAGGGTGTACATGTCCGCTCGGACGCCTTCGTGGTCCAGCGCCAGGGTCGAGCCGGCGCGGGCCAGTCCACACTGGACCTCGTCGGCGACGAGCAACGTGTTGGTGTCGTCGCACAGTTCTCGGACCTCGCCGAGGTAACCCTTCGGCGGGGTGATCACACCGGCCTCGCCCTGGATCGGTTCCAGCAGGACCGCCGCCGTGTGCTCGGTGATCGCCGAGCGCAGCGCGTCGATGTCGCCGAACGGCACCACCTTGAAGCCGGGCGTGAACGGGCCGAAGCCGGCACGGTGGTTGGCCTGCGTGGAGAACGACACGATGGTCGTGGTCCGGCCGTGGAAGTTCGCGCCCGCGACAATGATCTCGGCGCATCCGTCCGGCACGCCCTTGACCTGGTAGGCCCACTTCCTGGCGATCTTCACGGCCGTGTCGACGGCCTCACCGCCGGAGTTGGAGAACAGCACCGTCTCGGTGCCCGTCAGCTCGGCAAGCTCACGGCAGAACGGCCCGTACTGATCGTGGTGGAATGCCCGCGTGCTCAGCGTCATCCGGTCGAGCTGCGCCTTTGCCGCGGCGATGAGTTCGGGGTGCCCGTGGCCGAAGTTCATCGCGGAATACCCACCGTGGAAGTCGAGATAACGCCGGCCTTCCACGTCGGTCACCCAGGCGCCCTCCCCCTGGGCGAGCACCACCGGGAACGGCACGGAGTCATGTGCTCCCCAGCGCTCGGAAAGGCCGATGTGGCCCTGGGCGGAGAGAACGTCCACAGTCATGGCGAAACTCCTCCTGCGTGCTCCCGTCGGAGCCGTCGTCGTAAAGATGGTCCTGCTGGGTCTGCCGCGTTTCCCACGCGTGAGTCAGCTCGCCGCCACTACGCCTTGTGACCGACTCCGGCATAGATGGCAAGGTCGGCCTTTTCTCCGGACGTTCCCTCGGCCGGATGCCACTTGGCCGCGGGCACCACACCGGGCGCGACCAGTTCGAAATCACCGAAGAATTCGGCGACCTGCGCTCGGGTGCGGGGATACATGTCCTCGAAGGCGCGCCTCAGCGTCTCTACATTGTTACGTTCCGTCCAGGGAATGTCGCCAGCGACGTGGGAGACCACCAGATAGCTCCCCGGGGGCAGGGATTCACGCAGAACCGCGGTGATTCTCTCGGGATCCGCGTCCTCCGGCACGAAGTGCAGCACCGCGGCAAGCACACAGGCCACCGGGCGGCCTGAATGGATCAACTTCTGGATGGCCGGCTGGGCCACCAGCTCCTCGGGGCTTCGAATGTCGCCCTGAACGAAGTCCGTCCCCTTCGTGCCGGCGATAAGCGCGCGCGTGCGCTGCCCCACCTCGGGATCGACGTCGCAGTAGACGACGGAACCCGAAGGTGCCATCGACAAGGCGATCTCGTGCGTATTCGGAGAAACGGGAAATCCGGAGCCGATATCGATGAACTGATCGACACCCTGCCGGCTCAGCCAACGCACCGCCCGCGAAAGGAAGGACCGGTTCTCCTGCATGGCCGCAAGCAGATCGGGCGCCTGCAGTCGAATCCAGGCACCGGCCGACCGGTCGGCTTCGAGACCGCTGTCGCCACCTATGAAGTAGTCGTAGACGCGTGCGGGGTCACTGCCCCCGGCCGGCCGCTGAGTCACATTCTCGATGGTCATGGCTCGACGTGCTTCCCCTCGACGATCCACTTCTGTCGACCCGTGGCAGGTCGCCTGGCAGGAAAAGAGTGGCACGGACCGCGGGAACACCGGGGTAAGCGAGAGGCTTATCAACAGCGGACAAAATTCAACGTACCGTGTCCTCGTGAACGAACCTGCCACAGACGCGCATCCGGCCTCAGCATGGAACCATTGAGGCGCACCATTGAAATCGAAATGCTGGGGGATCGATGCCGCTTCACCCCGTCGTTGAGGGAATCAGAAAATTTCGCATGGCAACCAAGTTCACCCCGCTCTATGAGATGTCGGTGGCGGAGGCCAGGAAGGCGGACAGTGAAACCGAAGCCGAAATCTGGGAGTGGATCGAGAAACCCCAGGAAATCTTCGACCTGGACATCGAAGGACCGGCAGGGCCCCTGACACTCAGGGTGTACCGCCCGCAGCAGGAAAGCGACGAGCCGCTGCCCGTCCTGGTGTACTTCTTCGGCGGCGGCTTTGTCGTCGGCTCGCTTGACACCTCGGAGGCGATCTGTCGCGCACTGTCAAGCATGGTTCCCTGCGTGGTCGTTTCCGTAGGCTATCGGCTTGCGCCCGAGCACCCCTTCCCGGCCGCTCCCGAAGACTGCTACGCCGCCGTGCGATGGGTGGCGGACAACGCCTCCAAGATCGGTGCGGACGGCGGGCGCATCGCCGTCGCGGGGGACAGCAACGGCGGAACCCTGGCCGCGGCGGTGTCGCTGATGGCAAGGGATTCCGACGGACCTCGGATCTCCGCCCAGGTGCTCATCTACCCGGCGATGCGTCATGGATGGGTCACGGCCTCCATGCGCGACAACAAAGACCCGATGTTTTTCAACGGCCACTCGGTCCCCTGGTTCTGGAACCACTACCTGGCCGATCCCGCGGACGGCGCCTCGCCCTACGCCTCACCGCTTAATGCGACCGACCACAGCGGACTGCCCGCGATGCTGATGATCACCGCCGAATACTGTCCACTGCGCGACGAGGGCGAGGCCTACGCGGATGCGCTCTCGATCGCGGACGTGCCGGTGGAGTACCACCGGTACAAGGACCTGCCGCACGGGTTCTTGGCCATGGCCTCCGTACTCGAAACCGCAAGGGAGGCACTGGACGGGATCGTCGCGTTCCTGCGCCGGCGGCTGGCCCCGGACGACGTGGAGCAAAGCCGTCTCGAGGGCTGATCGGAGTACTGATCGACGTGTGTGAACCGACCATGAAGCGAGGTGCAAGGTGAGCGACTCGGACATCCTGCAGCAGCCGGAAGCAGCCCCGGCCCCTCCCGCCCGGCAATCCACCGGTGGCCGCAACACAGCGGTCCTGGTCGGCTTCACCGCCGTGACGAGCCTCGCCGACGGCGTCATGAAGACGGCCCTGCCGTTCCTCGCGGCACAACTCACCGACTCCCCCACCCAGATCACCGCGGTCTCGATGACGCTCACGCTGCCCTGGCTGCTGATCGCGCTGCACATCGGTGTGCTCGTCGACCGCTTCGACCGGCGGCGGCTGCTGTGGGTGGCGAACGGGATGCGGATGGCGGCGATGGGCTGGCTCACCCTCTCCGCCGTGGGCGGCGGCGTCGACCTGGCCCAGCTCTTCGTTGCCGGCGCGGTCCTCGGCGTCGCCGACGTACTCGCGTCGATCTCCGCCTCCGCCCTGGTACCGGCGGCGGTCCCGGAGGCCGGCCGGGAACGGGTCAACGCCTGGATGCTCGGGGCCGAGACCGTGGGATTCGAGTTCGTCGGGCCGTTCACCGGTGGCCTGCTGCTGGCCGCGGGGACCGCTATGGCGCTGGGGGCCATCGGCATCTCGTACACCGTGGCGGCGCTCGCGTTGCTTTTGCTGGTGGGCCGGTTCCAGGCAGCCGGGCGCGCCGCCCTCGGGGCGGCTCCCGCCTCGGTCGGCAGCCGGATCGCGGAAGGGCTGCGCTTCATCTGGCGCGACCGGGTGCTGCGCACCCTCATGCTGGTCGTGGCCATGCTGAACGCCACGTGGGGCGCGTGGCTGGCGCTGTTTCCGCTGTACGCCACGCACACACTGGAGTTGAGCCCGCAGCGATACGGCCTCGCGCTCAGCGCTCTCGGCATCGGCGGATTGACCGGCGCGCTGGTGGTGGCCCGGGTGAACCTGCTCCTGGGCCCGCGCTGGGCCATGTTCGCGGCTCCCCTCGGCACCACCACCCTGGTCGCTCTGCCCGCCGTGACCACCAGTCTGTGGGCGGTGATCGTCGGGGCCTTCCTCGGTGGCATGGGAGGCACTCTGTGGACCGTCAACTCCCGCACCGTCACCCAGCGGTTGGTGCCCGACGAGATGCTCGGCAGGTTCAGCGCCACCTTCCGCTTCTTCGCCTTCGGGGCCCTGCCCGTGGGCGCCGGCCTGGTGGGCGTACTGGCCGAGCTCATCGACGTGCGGGCGGCCTTCGGGGTGTTCGCCCTGGCGACGCTGGCGACCCTGCTGCCCTTCTTCAGGAACATCACCCCCTCGGCACTGGAACCGCGCTGATGCGGGCCGCCAGGCCGTCCGGGACAGCGACCGCCGACCAGGCGGCGAACGGCTCGGGGTGAAGGGAGGGGCCTGCCGGCCCGCCCGGCGAGACGGCCCTCCGTCCCGCCCGCGGGGTCGGCAGGCCCGGGCGCCGTGTCAGGCCCGTGCCGACGGCCACCGGCAGGGGACCGGCCGCGCCGCGCCGGCGACCAGTTCCGCGCCGCCGCGCACGGACAGGGACGGTCGGGGCCCACGTACCGCGAGCGATCCCACGTACGGGGCGGGCAGCGGCAGGTCGCACAGAGCGAAGTCCTGCGGGCTGCCGAGTTCCTCGGGGAGCGCGACCGGCGTCGAGCCGCTCATCTCGATGCGCCTCGGGTGGATCCCAAGGCCTTCGCCCACGGCCTTCAGCAGTGCTTCCTTGCGTGTCCACAGCCGTGCGAAGTCCGCGTAGCTCAAGCAGGTCGCGCGCTCCCGTTCCGTCAACGCCGACACCAACGGCTGCTCGCCCGCCGTGGCGTCCTCGATGTCGACGCCGACAGCCCGGTCCGATACGGCCACCACGGCGAGGCCTCCGACGTGGGAGAGCGAGAAGTCGCAACGGACCCCCGCGGTCTCCACGACCGGTTTCCCATGGCTGCGATCACCGCAGTGGGCGCAGGTGCGGTCGAAGCTCAGCATCGCCGGATCCACGCCCAGCCTCTCGCCGAGAACGAGTCGCGTCAGAGCCCACGCGGCGAGGAAGCGTTGCCGGTCCGCCTCGCCCAGGATCCGCCGGCGGCGGGCGCGGT
The DNA here is from genome assembly GCF_028473745.1 of Streptomyces sp. M92. Classification (NCBI taxonomy): domain Bacteria; kingdom Bacillati; phylum Actinomycetota; class Actinomycetes; order Kitasatosporales; family Streptomycetaceae; genus Streptomyces; species Streptomyces sp. M92. The sequence goes on along the minus strand of NZ_CP101137.1, from coordinate 1,847,961 downwards.
CGCGGCCGTCGAGGAGCACGGCGAGTGACTCGGGCACCTGGTGCACGCCGATGTACCAGACGTCGGCCGCGGACACCGCACTCCTGCCCGCGGCCCGGGCCGCCGGCTCCGCGGCCGGCCCTGTCGGCGGTGGTGCTGCCATTCTTCTCGGCCTCCGGTTCGGGTGGCTCGCTCGGTGGCCGCCGCGAGACCGCGTGGCCAACGCCGCATGGAGCGCAGTGGACATGAGTACGGTGTCCACGACGCTCCAGCGTTTCCGTCGTCGAGTCGTTCGGTCAGCCCACCGGCACGAGGAACTTCGCGCTGATCCGGTCGAGCGTACGGAAATCGTTGACGTCCAGTGAGCCGACGTCGATGGGCTCTCCGGACAGCTCTTCCAGCAGAGCGACGAACTCGAGGAACGAGACCGACGCGATGAGTCGGGACTCGATGAGATCGGTGTCCCCTGTGATCTCCGTCTGCAGATCCGGGTTCTTAGACCGGATCCACTTGATGATTTCCTCCATGCCCTTCCCTCCTAATCTACGGACTCATTGAGCGCGGCAAGCGCCCGCTGAGGATTGCCGTGCGCCTGCAGTACGGCGTGAACCCAGCGCTCCACACCGAAAGCCAGGCAACCGCTGTAGGCGTCCTCCTCCCCGAAGGAGATACCGAGACGCTCACCGAAGAAATTGCGGTGCCGATTGACCGATGCGATGGCCGTCCCGTCGTCCGACACGAACTCGAACTTCACGGGATCCATTTGATTGAGGAGCGCCCTCGATCCGCTTCCGAGGTAGAACGGATCCGTCGCGGGTTCATGACGTACCTTGATGCCCAGTCGGTCGGCCAGGCCCAGCACGAGCTCGGTCGACCGGGTCAGATGGTCCGCCACGCCTTCCCTGCTGCCGAGATAGAGCGCTTCACGCATGTGGAAGGAACGCAGCCGACGCAGACCGTCGTAGTGGTCCTCGTTCCGGTAACAGCGGCCGACCGAAGTGATGACCTCCGGCGCCTCGAGGTGGCGCCCCCCGAAACTCAGGAGCAGGCCGTAACAGGTCGCGGTCGGGAGACAGTTGCCGGTCGGCACGAGGTCGTGGTCGCCGGACGGTGCCGATTCCTCCCCGCGCGCCAGCACTTGGCGGGTCTCGTCCGTGAGCGTGGCCACGGGCAGCGCGAGGTGTGGGAAGTTGCGGAAGAAGTCGAGGCGCGCCAGGTCCTCCACGGGGAGCAGTGCCGGGCCGGCCACCGGCCGCGCACCCAAGGCGACAGCGATCTCCCGGAAGCGGGCCTCCAAAGCGTCGAACAGGGCGGCCTCTTCTGATTCAAGAACCGTGATTCCAGGGGCGACGAACGCCGGCATGAGGATCTCCCGTCAGCGGAACAGGCCGATGTGTCGGTAGAAGTTGTTGGTTCGCCTGGTGATGCGAGCCGTGATGGCCGCCCTCGCAGGATCGGCGATGACAGTGGCCCGGAACCGTGCCGGATCGGGGATACCGGCGTCCTGGTAGGCCTCGCGGCTGTAGAGCATCTGAATGATCAAATCGATGTACCCGCGCAGGTACCGGCCGACCTCTTCGACTTCCTCGGCTGAGTGCTTCCGCCGGACCTCGTCGAAGAGTGCCGAAACCAGCTTGCCGCCGAAGGCGATATGCCGGGACTCGTCACGGTGGTGAATGCGGTTGACTTCGCGCACCGTTTCCGGCAGGTTCTCGTCGGCCGCCATCTTGGCGTTGAAGTAGTCACCGATCTGCTCGAAGATGAGTATCTGGCTGAAGACGATGAAGTTGTTCATCTCCGGCGAGCGGTCATCGGTCGGGAACACCATGCGCCGATCGGGATAGATGCGGCCGGCATACCGCAGACAGAACTCGGCGAAGAACCACATGTGCTCGTTCTCTTCACCGATGAAGTGGTGGAAGTACGGCGTCGGTATTTCGTAGCCGGGCGTGTGGATGCGACGCATCACCTCGATGAGCAGCTCCCTGATGCCATGAGCAATCAGGCTGTAGAGGTTGACGCTCTCCCATCGAGAGAGCTCGACGAGCTGCTCCCGGCTCAGTTCCTGTTCTGCGCTCGTGCCGTGAACGGACAGCAGATCCCGGCTCATCCACAGGTCTTTGGGCTCGATCGATTCGGGCCACTGGAAGGTGCGGTACGGATTGTAGTAGTCATCGACGGAAACGTCGATCAGCCGGTGCACGGCTCGGGAGAACTCTTCCGTCCACTCGATTGTCGTCGGGGCTGACACGTGACCTCCGCAATAGGACCATTGGTTGACCGGCCGACACCACCGGTTGCCGCGCCTGGAAGAACGCTACGACCGGGTCGACGGCAGGAGCGTCCGCGACGATTTCATTCGCGGAGACCCAGTGCGTTGACCTTTCTTCCCCGCCGCTAGACCTCCCGCTTACCCCGTCGGCGGCTACTGCCGGCGGGGACTCGGGCCGGCCTGGAATCCGGACCCGACCAGGGCTCCCTGAAAGTGGTTGAGCACGTCCTTGCCCGCCTCGGCAGGGGCGCAGCGGGTGAAGAACCCACCGTGCCCGCGGGCCATCATGACCACCCCCCAGCTCACGATCCAGGGCCGGGATCCGACGCCCGGCTCCGGGAAAGGCTCGGGAACCGGATGGATGCGCCGCTGCAGCACGTAGGGGCCATCCATGGCGTCGAGCAGCAGCTTGCGCCACTGGTCCGAGGTGACGTCGGACGACCAGCCCGGAACGACACCCTGACCACCATGCAGCAGGGTGGGCTTGAGGATCAGCTCGTGCTGGTCGGCCATCGCGTGATCGAGCAGCGAGGCCTCCGTGCCGTCCTCGAGGAGGACGGGTCCCGAGGTCACCGGTGAGGTCCAAGGAAGCAACCGGTCGATGACATCCAGCTCCCGCGCCGAGAACAGATGGCGGTGTGCCCGGTTGGAGAGCATGGCCAAAGCGGCCTTGCTGCCGTACAGCTCCGACTCCAGCGAGGTGAACATGCGCACCTCGCCCCCTTCCAGCGCCCCGAGCAGGGGCTCCATCAGCGCCTCGGCGTCGTCCGAGAGGAGGTCCTCCATGAGGAACTGCCGGTAGACGATGTCAATGGGGCGGTCGTCGAGCCACAGCCTTCCGTCCCGCCGCTCGAGCTGCCCGACATGGCACGGACGGGCTTCCAGTCCGTGATCGCCCCACCGCTCGCACATGGCACTCATGTACGGCTCGTTCATCGCGAAGTGCCGGGGCCACTCCACGTGCGCGATGAACGGGCGGGCATCGGGCGCCAGCTCCATCTCGGCCCGGACCGTGCGGACCTGCTCCGTCAGCGTGTGGACGTGCTGGAGTCCCTCCTCCGCGGCGAACCGGCTGAATTCGGGGTCCGCCAGGAATCCGCTGCAGATGTCCAGCTCGAAGCCGATCGTGCCGCCCATGTTGAATTCCATGAGGCGAAAACCCGTCCGGTCGTGGTAGAGATCCGCCCGCCCCATGCTCGTGGGAGGGTTCGGCAGACCGGCAAAGGAGCGCTCGATGGCGCGTACCTGCACGTCCTCCATTCCGCTGGCACGGGCGAACGCGGCGACATCTCCGTCGAACAGAAGACGCGGAAGGCGGAAGAGCGCGTCGCGCAGCACTTCCAGGTCCCGGTTCAGCGCTTCGGTCTTCGCCGCCGAGAGAAACACCGGGCGCGGCGCGTACGCGTCTCCGTAGGAGGCACGGCCGGCCTCGCTCCTGTGGACCGGTCCGAGGAGTCGCCCCCCTATCCGCTCCAGGTACCTCTCGGTCAGTGCGTGGTCACGTGACATCTTCCTGGCACTCCTCAATATCCGGTGGGACCGCGGTGAGCCGCCGGTCGCACGTCGTCGATGCCCGGTTCCCGCGGGCCGGCCTCCCGCTGGGCGGCGAGCCATGCCTCGACCTCGTGCGACTCCGTGGGGAGCGCCTCGGTCAGCAGACGGTGGCCATGGGCCGTGACCAGGACGTCGTCTTCGATCCGCACCCCGATACCGCGCAGCTCCTCGGGTACGAGCTCGTCGTGCGGCTGCAGATAGAGGCCGGGTTCCATGGTCAGTACGTGGTTCTCCCGCAGCACACCGCTGCCGTAGGTCTTCGGCCGGGCATGTCCGCAGTCGTGGACGTCCAGGCCGAGCATGTGCCCGAAGCCGTGCAGCGACCAGCGGCGGTAGGTGAGGGAGGACGGGTCCATCGCCTCGTCCACGCTGCCTTTCAGGAGGCCGAGCGACCTCAGCCCCTCGGCCAGCACGCGCATGCAGACGTCGTGGATCTCCGCGAAGGCCGCGCCCGGAGCCAGCACCGCCAGCCCCGCGTTCCGCGAGGCGTGCACGATGTCGTACACATCGCGCTGGGCCGGACTGAACGTGCCCGAGACCGGCAGTACCCGGGTGACGTCCGCGGTGTAGCAGTTGTTGTTCTCGATGCCCATGTCCATGAGCAGGATCTGTCCGGGTTCGACGCTGCCGTCGTTGCGTGCCCAGTGCAGGATCGTGGAGCGGGGGCCGCCCGCCACGACGGAGCTGTAACCGAGGGCGTTGCCGTCGACGCGGGCACGCCAGGAGAACACCCCCTCGATGTAGCGCTCGGGCGTCGGGGCGTCGGGCCGCAGCCGCCGGGCGACGTCCTCGAAACCACGGACCGTGGCGTCCACCGCGTCCTGGATCTGGGCGAGTTCCCACTCGTCCTTCTCCATCCGCAGCTCGCTCAGCACACTGGCCAGCATGGCGTCGCGGCCGGTGTTGTCGGGTGTCACGGGCAGCATGCCGTGATCGAGGCCGCCGTCGATGCCGGCGTCGTAGCCGCGCAGGACGCGCAGCCGGTCCGAGGAGGCCATCGCGCGCAGCGCCGGGCGCAGTCGGTGCAGCGGGCGCGTGTCGATCGCCAGGGTGGCGGCCTTCTCCTCCGGGGACTTGCGCCGGCCGACCCAGATCTCGCCGTCCATCCGGTCGAGGTACTGAGCACCGGACTCCGCGTTCGAACGCGGCCGCGTGTAGAGGACGGCGTCGTGTGTGCCGGCCGTCGGGTACATCACGAGCACCGAATCGGGCTCCTGGTCGCCGGTGAGCCACAGGAAGTCGCTGCCCGCCCGGAAGGGGTAGGGGGAGCCGAACGTGCGTGAGTGGATGGTGCCCGTGGGGATCACCAGGGTGTCGCCCGGGAACGCCGCCGAGAGCAGGTCCCGGCGCCGGGCGAGGTGCTTCACCTGGGGAACGGGGGCGAGATCCGCCTCCCCGTCGCGCCAGCCGGTCGTCATGAAGTCCAGGAATCGCTGGGGAAGCGCCCGGTCGTGGCCGCCCGAGCGCTCTTCCCGTCCGATGTTGGCCAAGCTCTTGTCCTATCCGTGTGTGGCCGGTGATGCGTCGTGGTCGATCACGTGGGCGCAGGTGATCAGGTCGAGGTAGGCGCACCCGGTGGACGCGAAGACCGTCCGCCGTTGCGCGAAACCGGCCGAGCCGGGTCCGGTCAGGACGTCGAGTTCCGCGGCCGCCGCGTGGCTCTCGCCTGCTTCGGCGATCGCTGTGGCCAGGTCTTCGACGATCACGACGCTGGTACGCAGGAGTTCGGCGGGCAACTCGCGGGATTCGGCGGTGTGCGCGCCCATGCAGTTGATGTGGATGTTGGCGGGCAGGTCCGACGAGATCGGCAGCGGTGCCGTGGACGTGGTCGCGGTCGACAGGATGTCGACCCCCCGGCTCGCCTCCTCGGCCGAGTCGCACACCACGACATCGACCGCGGACCCGGCGACGCTCGCCATGGTGGCGATGTCACGAGCGAACGCCGCTGCCCGGCGTGCGTCACGGGAGAAGACCCGGACCTCACAGAGGTCACGCACCGCCGACACCCCGAGGAACTGCTGCCGGGCCTGGACTCCGGACCCGATGATCCCCAGTACCCGGCTGTCCCGTACGGCGCACCGATCGGTCACCAGGGCCGTCACGGCCGCACACTTCGCGTTGGTGACGGTCTCTCCGTCCAGCGTGCCGAGGTGCCGGCCGGTGGAGACGGAGAACGCCGGGACCCGCGCGGTGACGGTCGCCCCCCGGCCCGCCACGTCCGGCGCCACGATCGTGGCGACCTTGTTGATGTAGAGGTCGTGGTCGGGTGACACGGCGGGCATGGAGATGAACTTCGCCCCAGTCCCGTCCTCGACGGTCTCGCGCGGCGGGACAAGCATCCGCGCCACGGCCCCGCTGCGCAGGGCCTCGCCCATCGCCCCGGCCAGTGAGCGGACGAACCTCGCGGACGACGTGCGCTCGATCGCCGTTGCCGTCACAGGAATCCGTCCAGCACGTCCTGGAGGGTGTCGACGAACTTCTCGGTCATGGCCGTGGTCATGTCGCCGCGCAGCATCAGCCGGATGCCGGCCTGTCCACGAGGCACCACCGGGAAGAACATCGCCGAGCAGTAGTAACCGCGCCGGTAGAGCTCGGTGGCCAGTTCCACGGCCCAGTCGTTCTCGCCCACGGTGACGAACTTGATGTGCGATCCGACGCCGCGGATCGACCGGTTCTCCATCCTCCGGTCGAACAGCGCGATGTTCTCGGCCAGCTGTCGCTGGCGCGCACCCAGCTCCGGAGACCGGTGGACGGCGATGCTGCCCAGGGTCGTCCCGATGGCGGCGGTACGCAGTCCCTGGGACCAGCCCATCGGGCCGGAGCGGTACAGGAAGTCGAAGACGCTGGACGAGCCGAGCATCGCGATCCCGCCGGTGGAGCCGAACGCCTTGGCCGTGGAGGCGACGATCATGGTGCGTTCGTCGAGATCACTAAAGACCGACCGGGCGTAGCCCTCGCCGTTCGGCCCCTGGGTGGACAGGGCGTGGGAGTCGTCCATGTAGACGTACATGCCGTACTTCTCCTGGAGGGCCCTGATGGCCTCCAGGTCGGCCAGGCCGCCGGTGGAGTAGGCGCCCTCACAGACATAGGCGACGCGCGGGTACTTGCGGCACACCTCTTCCAGGAAGTTCATGTCGTTGTGCGGGGCGGTGAGCACGAGCGTCTCGTCGGCCACGACCGGCTTGAGGAAGTTCATCGAGAAGTGCGCGAACCGGTCGAAGACGACGACCAGGGGATCGGTCCCGGTGATGTGCCCGGACGCCAGCAGCGGCAGCACCGCCGCGCTGATCACCCCACACGAGATCGAAGGCAGCACGGGCGTGTCGAACAGCGCCGAGAGCTCCTCCTCGAGGCGGTGGGCGGCCTCCAGCCGGATCCGGAACTCGGCCATGGCCAGTCCGGTGACGTTCTCGCTCCGCAAGGCCTCGACGCCGCTTTCGACGACGGTCGGATGGCTGTTGAGGCCGAGGTAGGAACAGGAGGCGAGGTTCAGGAACTCATGCCCTGTGCGTACGTCGCGCAGCCGGTTCTGGCCACCACTGGCGTCGACGCGGATGTCGAGCATGCCGTGCTCCGCGGCCAGGTTCCAGGCTGCCTCGCCCGCCGGGACCATGCGCTGGTTGTTGCGGAACCGGTGCGGTCCCATCGTGGTGTCGTACAGGGGGTCGATCACGGTGGTGTGCATGCGTCTCCTCGTCGGGGCGGTTGGGAGGGAGGGGACGGCGGACGCGGGCGCTCACGGCGAGGTGCGAAGTGGCGTGGCCGCCTGACGTGTCTCGAAACTGAGGGACGACGGCACCAGGCGTGGATCGTCCCCGGCCGGACCGCGGCGGCGGCCGATGCCCGGCGCCGGCCGGCTTGATCCCGGTTCGCCCCGCCGTCACCGTCAGTTGCCTCGGGCGGACGGTCCCTGGGCCGCGAGTACGGCGTCCACGCCCCGGTGGTAGCGGTCGTGGTCCGAAGTGTTCACCTCAGGCACCTTGACGTTGACCTCGGGCATGCCGAGGCGGTAGTGGCGGTACCAGTTGCTGAGGTTCTGTCCGTCCGCGAACTGCAGCTCCATGTGGCGCAGCGGGCGCTTGCCGGGCTTGTCGGGGTCGATCAGCCACGGCGCGGAGCCCGCGTGCGCGAGCCCGCCGTCGACCTCGTTGTTGAGGACAACCATGATCATGTCATCGAGGAGGTCGCTGTCCACGACGACCGCGTGGTCGGCGAGAAGCGCCTCGACATGCTCAGGCCTGACCGCGACGTTGTAGCTGTGCGGCATCAGCTCGATGAGATCCGCCGGGTCCACGCCCGTCCGGTCGCAGTACTCGCGGGTGTTGCACACGATGGGCCGGCCGCCGTCGATGTTGGTGTTGGGGCCGTAGACGTTGGCGATGAACGTCGTCGCGGCATCGAAGTGGATGCACTTGGTGGTGAGGAACTCGCGTGACTCGGTGTGGTCCGAATTGGGCGTGAAGCTGGTGTTCTTGTTGAACCCGTCCACGTCCATGCTCGCCACCTGGTCGTAGTCCATGACGACCGGGGTGTGCTTCGCGAGGTCGGTCTGGTCGGTGAAGGAGCGGAATATCGCCTTGAGGTAGTCGCGCGCCGCCGCGGCGTCGGTCTCGTCGTGGATGTCCTTGCCGTGCTTGGCCAGCAGCGTGCTGAGGCCGTGGCACACCGCAAGTCCGGCCTTCCGCGCGACCAGCTTCTCCAGCCGGGCCGTGAGGTCGGCGGGCACGGGGCCGAACCGGCCGTCGGTCAGCTCGACCTCGTAGTCGGAGATGTCGACCATCGCCTGCTGTACGAGGTCTTTCATCGGGATGCTCACTGTGCTTCTCCTCGGGTGAGGGGTGTTCGGTTTCAGCGGACGGGATGTGCGATGCCGCTGTGCAGCGCGATCGTGCGCCGGGCCTTCAGGACGAAGGGCGGAGCGAGCACCTGGTCCTTGCTGACGGCGAAGCCGGCCTCGTCGGCCTCGTAGTCCTTGATCGTCTGGTAGTGACGGTCGATTTCTCCGGGTGAGGTGCCGAACGTCTCGACGATGACGTCGACCTGCTTCGGGTGGATGGCCGCCTTGCCGGTGTAGCCGCACTGCTTCGCCGCCTTGCTCTGGGCCAGGACGATGTCCATGTCCCACAGCTCGAAGGAGTTCGTGTCGATCACTGGCAGGCCGTAGCGCGATGCCGCCACACACATCCGGGCTCGCGCATGGGCCAGATAGGACTCGTCCGGCGCCCACATCTCGGCCACCAGGTCGGCTTGTCCGAAGCACAGTCCGTCGCTGACCGCCGCTATCTCGAAGGCGTTCTCGACGGCGTCCACCGTCTCGATGAAGCTGCAGATCTCCGGCGGGTCGGAAAGGCCGGACAGGAGCGACCGGTAGATGGCGACATCGCGGGCGTCGCAGACCTTCGGCACCAGCACCGTCTCCACGGGCAGACCGCCGACCTGCCCGTCGAGCGCGAGGAGCGTTTGTATGTCGAGCAGGCCGTCCGGTGTCTCGATGCTGTTGATCCGCACCCAGACACCGGCATGGCCCGTACCCGTCAGATCGACCGCGCCGAGCCGCTCGCGGGCGGCGGGCTTCGCCTGCTTCGGGACGGAGTCCTCCAGGTCGAGCACGAGCGCGACCGACTCGCGCGGCACGTGCTTCAGCAGCTTGTCGACGCGCGACGCGGGGACGTAGAACAGGCAGGGATGAACCTTCACGACCGGACCTCCTCACTCCCGAAGAAGGCGTTCAGCCTCTCCGGCGAGAAATCGTCGTGGCGGGCCGGCTCGTACGCGGCCGGTCGCACCTGGGTGTACTTCGGGAACCACTCGATGACGGCGGCGTCGTGGGCCGGCTTGAACAGCGCGATCGACTGCCCTGACCGGTTGCCCTCGCCCGCCCAGCGCGGCGAGACACGCGCCTCGTGCGACCAGCGCATCTCGAATTGGCCGGTGCTGACGACGAACCAGTCCCTTTCGGGGACGTCCACGTCGATCCAGTCGCCGGCCGGATCGCACAGCTGCAGCCCCGGGCCGTCCTTGGTGAACAGCGTGAGCAACGCGTCGTCGACGAACTCGCCCAGTCCCAGCGCCACGGTCAGCATCCCGGTCACTCGGTCGGCGACGGTCCGGCATGCGGCGAAATAGGTCTTGAGCGCGTCACGCAGTGCGATTCCCCGCTTGTCGGCCGGAAAGGGAAGGGGCTCGGAGCCGTCGAGCACGAGCCGTCCCACGCCGGCCTTGTCGGTGCACCCGGCCGGCCCGCCCTTGCCGCCGGCGTACACGCAGGCGTTCTCCGGCGCCTGCCGGAAGAAATCGTGGGCCAGTTCGTAGGCGTCGTCGAAGACCTTCCGGTCGATGCCGTGGTCGCGCACGACGAGGAATCCGGTCTCGGTGCAGGCCCGGAAGATCTCGGCACAGATCCTCGCCTCGTCCTGCTGCTCGACCTGGGCCAGGCTGATGACGGGAATGTCGGTCATGGGCGTTTCCTGTCTCGGAACGAGGGGCCGACGGCGGGATCCCCCGGGGCCCGCATGGTGGCGAGGAGAGTGCGGTCGAAGTCGATGACCCGCACTCCGTCCTGGTTGCGGCCCACCGTGTGGACCGTGACGATGCCCTCGCCCGGCCGAGTGGCGGAGGGGCGCTTGGAGACGATCGTGGTCTCGGCGTAGAGCGTGTCCCCGACGAACACCGGGGCGCTGAGCCGGACCTTGTCCCAGCCGAGGTTGGCGACCGCCTTCTGGCTGATGGTCTTGACCGTCATCCCGTTCACGATCCCGAACGTGACCAGGCTCGACACCAGCAGCCTCTTGAACGGGGTCTTCGACGCGTACACCTCATCGATGTGGAGGGGGTGCTGATTGAGGCAGATCAGCGAGCTCCAGATGTTGTCGGTCGCGGAGATGGTGCGTCCGGGCCGGTGCTCGAAGACATGGCCGACGACGTAGTCCTCGTAACTCAGGCCGGAGTCCTCACGGAAGCGCCCGGGTTCGACTTCGACGTACGGCGCGGGTATCGGGTCGTTCACCGGTTCCCCTCCCGGGCTCCGGCCAGCTGCGGCACAGACCCGCCGTTCGCCGGCCGGGCCCCGCTGCGGTGCAGGGCCGACAGCACCGCCCGCACGGTCGCCTCGTCGGGGAACGCACCCAGTCCCGCTCCCCACACCGGCTCGTGCGCCACGAGCAACTGCGCGTAGCAGACGTGCCGTGCGCCGGAATCCGGCCCGCCCTCGTCGCGGACCAGTTGCTCCACGTGGGCGTCCACGCCGTACGCACGGACCTCGGCCAGCAACGCCTCGACCGGGTCGTCGCCGGAGGCGAGCGCCGCGAAGCCGCCCCAGTCACCGGCACCGCAGTACTCGGCGCGGAAGATCTCCCAGATCCGGCCCGGATCAATCTCGGTACCGGAGAGATCGGTGACCCGCTGCATGACGCGGGCGAACTCGGCGCGCAGCGCGACGGGCAGCTCGATCCCCCATCGTGTGCGCAGCACATGGGCGATACCGCCCTTGCCCGACTGGCTGTTGACCCGGATGACCGCCTCGTAACTGCGACCGAGGTCCTGTGGATCGACCGGCAGATAGGGCACGTCCCACGGCATCTCCGCGGCCGGCACCCCCGCGGCGGCGGCCTGGTTCTCCAGGTGCAGCAGTCCCTTGGCGATGGCGTCCTGGTGGGTGCCGGAGAAGGCGGTGAAGACGAGGTCGCCGGCGTACGGATGCCGGTCCGGCACAGGCATCCGGTTGCACTCCTCCACAGCGCGGCGGACGGACGGGATGTCGGAGAGGTCGAGCTGGGGATCGACGCCACGGCTGAACAGGTTCAGCGCCAGCGTGACCAGGCAGACATTGCCGGTCCGCTCACCGTTGCCGAAGAGGGTGCCCTCGACCCGGTCGGCCCCGGCGGCGAGCGCGAACTCCGCCGCGGCCACCGCGGTACCGCGGTCGTTGTGCGGGTGGACGGAGAGGATGATGCCGTCGCGTCGGTCGAGACTGCGGCTCATCCACTCGATCTGGTCGGCGAACACGCTGGGCGCGTGCGTCTCCACCGTGCTGGGCAGGTTGAGCGTCAGCGGGCGCTCCGGCGCGGCCTCGACGATCTCGGCCACCGTGTTCGCGATCTCCAGGGCGAACTGCGGCTCGGTGACGTTGAACGTCTCCGGCGAGTACTCGAACCGGATGGCGCCGTCGGCCCGGTCGGCCAGCCTCACCATCCGCTGCGCGCTCTCCTGGGCCAGCGCCATCACCTCGGACGGTGTCTTTCGGAACACGACCTCGCGCCACAGACAGGCCGTGGCGTGGCAGAGATGGACGACGGCGCGGTCCGTGCCACGTATCGCCTCGAAAGTGCGGTCGATCAGCTCCGGGATCGCCGGGGTGAAGACCGTGACGGTGACATCGTCGGGGATGTGGCCGCCGGTGATCAGATGGCGCACGAACTCGAACTCGGTCTCACTGGCCGAGGGGTAACCGATCTCGATGTCCTTGAATCCCAGGCGGACCAGCAGGTCGAACATCTTCCTCTTGCGCCGCAGGTCCATCGGGTTGGCCAGAGCCTGGTTGCCGTCGCGCAGGTCCACCGAGCTCCACAGCGGGGCGTGGCCGGGCGCGCGGCCGAGCCAGGTACGCGTGCCGGGCTCGAGGAGGTCCTGCGGCTCTGCGCGCTGGTAGCGGTGAACCGGCATGCCGGACGGTTGCTGGGCGTTCCACCAGGGCTGTGTACGCAGCCGCTGATCCGCGGATGTCTTCGTCTTCATGAATCCCCTTGGCTCGTTGCTTTTTCCGGCGGTTCTCCAGTCGGCGGTTCACTGTGGTGACGAGCTCGGAGGCGGCGGGCCGTCCGCACTGCGGGGCGGGTCAGCTGCCCGGCGTGCCTGACGTCATCCGAACGCCCTGGTGTCGTTGGCACGTGACCTCCGTAGTGGGACCACTGATCGACCGGACGACTACGTCCGGTCCCCCGCCGAAGCACGCTACGAGCGGGTCGCCACCAGGTGCGTCTGCGGCAAGTTCATTCGAGGGGACGCGTTGCGTCGACTTCGGGCCCCTGCCGCTGCGTATTTCACTTACTCGTCGGCCGCGACGCGGTGAAACGCTCGGTCGCCTTCGCTTGTGTGCCGCAGTGAGCTTCTTCCGCGTGGGCCGGCGACGCGGACCCGGTCCGCACGGGCAGACCGTCGGACCTGGCCCGAAAGGACCGGGTCCTGGCGGCCTGCCGCGTGCGCGACGGAGATCACAGCGAGGTGAAGGCCATGATCAGGACGTCGCGGTGACCCGGTTCACCGTCGTCATCGGGACGCACCGCCGTGACTCCGTGGAAGGTGCGGCGGTCGTCACCCAGCAGGATGTCGCCGGGTTCACGGAGCGTTGTGGTGACGAGGAGCTCGCCGTCTTCCGTGTGGACCGAACTCTCCCCGCCGGTCACGTTGTTGCGATCGATCATCAATGACGTGATGAAGGTGACGCCGTCCCTGTGCCGGCCCTCCGGGGTGGGCTCGCCGACCTGGTCCTTCGTGGTGGTGGTACGGACGGGGGTGACCTTGACGTTCCACTTCTTGGTGCCGTCGACACCGGTGAAGATCTCGGCCGACCTCACCAGTACGTTGCGCAGGACGGGGTCGCCCACGAACGCCTCGGTCAGTGGTTCGTACACCCTGTCGACGCCGCCGTGCAGCTTGTTGACGTCGGCCTCCTGGCGGTACGGGCCGTGCGGAAGTCGGGTGAGGTCCCCGGTTTCCATGTCGAGCTCGAACTGGCCGTACCGGCGATAGCGATAGGTGCCGCCGTCGGCCATGTAGGGGTCGCGCTGGAGAACCTCCCAGTTCTCGGCGAAACGCGCCCAGTCGGCGGGACGGACGCCTGTCAGGGCCGAGAAGTCGTCGTGCCGGACGAGATGGGCACCGGAGTCGGACAGATCCTTGATTGCGGTGAGCGTGACGCCGCTGGTCGGCCGTGCAGTGATCATCGGTACTCCATGGGTACGTCAGGACGAAGCGTGACCGGCGCGGTTCCAGGTGGCCATCGCCCGGCCGCGGGAGAGGTGCGCCTGATGGGCCCGAACCCGTCTTCGGCCGTCACTCCCCCCAGTCCTCTTCGACATCGGGCGCAAGGGCGAGGACGAGAGGGCTCAGCGCTATGATTTCCAGTTCGATACGGCAGCCCACGCACTCCAGAATTTCGTTGAGCCGCACGGAGTCGCCGATCTGTACCGGCTCCTCGCAGCCCGGGCAGGCCTGTGCAGTGGTCGTGGTCATGAGATGAGTTCCTTCCGATCGGTCTTCCCGGGGCGGGCCTCGGTGTCGAGAGCGGTTCGGACCGCCCTCACGACCCGCTCCGCGGTGAGGTCGTAATGCGCGACGAGATGCTCCTGGTTGCCCACCTCGTCGACGAACTGATCCGGCATGCCCAGCCTCAGCACCCGAGTGGGCGCCGCCTCCGCCAGGGTCTCCGCCACCGCGCCGCCGAGACCGCCGCCGCGCCAGTGCTCCTCCAGCGTCACGACGAGCGCCGCCGGCCGGGCCGCGGCCACCAGCGTCTGCGTGTCGAACGGCCGCAGGGTGTGCATGTTGAGGACCGTGGCCCCGATCCCCTGCTGGGCGAGCACGTCCGCCGCGGCCAGACAGGCGAGCACCGGATACGGGCCGCAGCAGGCGAACACCACGTCGCCGCCCTCCCGCAACGTCTGCGCCTGCCCGATGACCGGTGGCGGGGCGGCCGGCAGTTCGGGGGTGGGTTTGCGACCGAGCCGGACGTAGAGCGGTCCGGGCAGGTTCAGGCTCTGGTCGACGAACGCCTCCGTGGCGGCGGCGTCGGCGGGCACCACCACGGTCATCGAGGGCAGTACCCGCATCACCGCGAGATCTTCCAGTGCCTGGTGCGTCGGACCGAGATGACCCGCGGCGAGGCCGCCGTGGGTGGCCATGATGCGGACCGGCAACCGGTTGTAGGCGATGTCGACCTTGATCGTTTCCAGAGCCCGGGAGGTCGCGAAGGCCGCCATCGTGTTGACGAACGGGACCCGCCCGCACGCGGCCATCCCCGCGGCCACGCCCAGCAGGTTCTGTTCGGCGATGCCGAGATTGAGGTACTGGTCGCCGGCCGCCGTGGCGTGGTCGGCGTTGAACAGACCGGTGTCGGAGTCCAGGCACATCAGATCGGAATGCCGCTTCAGGAGCGGAAGCAGGCTGTCCCGGTACGCCTCCCGGGTCGCGCGGCTCATGCGGCGTCCTCCGCTGCTCGCAGCCCACGGACCGCCCGTGCGTGGTTGCGCGGCGACAGCGTCACGTAGTGGCTGGCACTGCGGCCGGCGAGGAACGGCAGCCCCTGGCCCTTGACCGTACGGGCGATCAGCACACTCGGCTTGCCCGGCTCCCAGGGTGCGCAGTCGAGATGCGCCGCCAGCTCGTCCGGATCGTGCCCGCCCACCTCGCGGACCGCCCAGCCGAAACCGCGCCAGCGGTCGGCCAGTGGTTCCATCGGCGCGATCGCGTCGGTGGGGCCGGTCAACTGCAGTCCATTGCGGTCCACCACGGCGACCAGTCGGTCGAGGCGCAGCGACACGGCCGCGATGGCCGCCTCCCACACCGAACCTTCCTGGAGCTCGCCGTCGCCGAGCAGGACGAAGCTGCGCGCGGAGCGGCCCGCGTACCGGGCGGCCAGCGCGAACCCGCAGCCCAGCGCGAGTCCGTGGCCGAGCGATCCGGTCGGCAGCTCCACGCCGGGCACCGCGCGCACCGGATGGCCCATCAGCCTGCTGCCTGGGCGTCCATAGCCGGCGAGCTCCCCGACCGGGAAGAAGCCGCGTTCGGCGAGCGCCGCGTAGAGGCCGACGGCGGCGTGGCCCTTGCTGAGCAGAAAGCGGTCGCGATCCGGGTCGTCCGGACGCCGCGGGTCCACGTTCAGCACCGAGAAGTACAGCGCGGCGAGAACGTCAGCGCAGGAGAGAGCACCGCCGAGATGCCCGCCTTCGGGTCCCGCGCACATGTCGACGACGTGCGAGCGGATGCGTGCGGCGGCCGAGGCCAAAGAGGTCCGCTCCAGGACCGGGGTCGCGTTCATGAGGCCGCCTTCGCGAACGTGGCCACCATGTCGCGGTTCGCCCACACCTTGTCGAAGGCGTCCGCGTACAGGCCGAGCAGTTCGCCCGCTCCGGGATGAAGGTGGCGCTTCTGGAGGGTCAGGGAGTCGGCGATGACCGCGCGGGTGACCGGGTAGTCCTCACCGACGACCGTTGCGGGCGCGCCGGTCACGGACCACGGGTAGCCCGAGCCGAAGCCGGCGCGGTCCACGAACACCTTCTGGTCGGGCAGCGGCATGAGCTGGTACTGCGACATCGGTACGCCCTCGGCGCGCAGCAGCCGCCGCAGAGCCCCGCGCAGTGCCTCGGGCCGCACCCCGTCCAGGCCGAACGCGGCCGGGTCGAACCGGAACCGCAGGATGTGCCAGGCGTGGGTGCTGTCCGGCAGCGCGGTCGGCACGCGCAGACCGGGCAGCTGTCCGAGCCGGGCGAGGAACTCGGTGACATTGTGCTGCCGCGCGCGCTCGTACTCTTCGTACCGGTCGAGCTGCGCGGTGGTGAACGCGGCCTGGAGAGCGTTCATCTTGTGATTCCAGCCCAGGCCGTACGAGACGTAGTCGCGCTCCCGACCGGCTTCGATCATCTCGCCGAACTGCCTGCCGCGGCGCATCGCCTCGGCCAGTTCCGCGTCGCGGGTCACCAGCAGGCCGCCTTCACCGCAGGTCGGTATGTTCTTGCTGACCTGGAGGCTGAAGGCGCCGGCGGCACCGATCCCGCCGACCGGCCGACCGCGGTGGGTCGCGCCGGGGGCCTGTGCGGCGTCCTCGATCACCGCGATGCCGTGCTTGCGCGCGATCCCGGTGATTCGGTCCATGTCGGCGGGCGCGCCGTGCAGGTGCACGGGGATGATCGCCTTGGTCCGAGCCGTGATCCGGCGCTCCACGTCGTCCGGGTCGATGTTGAAGGTGACCGGGTCGATGTCGGCGAACACGGGAACGGCCATCTGGTGCACGGGTGCGAGCCCGGTGGCGATGAAACTGAGTGCGGGCACGATCACCTCGTCACCCGGTCCGACACCGAGCGCGGCCAGCGCGAGGGACAGCGCCGCGGTGCCGTTGGAGACCGCGACGCAGTGCTCGAAACCGAAGCGGCGGGCCCACGCCTCCTCCAGCGCGGACACCGGGTTCACGCCGTCCGTGTCGGACACCAGTCTCGCCCCGTCGAGCGCGTCCAGAACCGCCTTGCGGTCCTCGTCCTGCACCAGGGGCCACGGCACGTGGCGCCGGTCCGTCGGCACGGTCGCGGTGCCGCCGAGCGCTGCCAGCTTGCTCATCACTCTCCACTCCACAGGTTCACGGTGGTCGATGCGTACGCGGTCACAGCCGGACGGCCGCCGCGCCGACGGCATCGACCGCGAGGGCGTACGCGCCGCGCAGTCGCGTGACGTGGCGCGCGATGTCGGGTGCGGCGGCGCGCGGGTCCGCGAGCCCGTGCGCGCCGGTGAAGCGCAGGCCGGTCCAGGCGTGCGCGACGGACTCGACCGCCCGTCCGGCTGCGGCGAGCACCGGGTCGTCCCATCGGCCGCCGCAGCGGCGCAGGAGCTCACCGTGCAGTGCCGCCTGCGCCTGCATGCCCCAGCCGAAGGGGTACAGCTCGCGCAGTGCGCCGGCGTCTGCGCCCCGGCACCGGTCGAGGAGTTCCGCGGCGAACTCGTCGTATCCGGCGAGACCGGTACGGGCCGAGGTGGCCATGGTGAAGCCGTCGACGTCGGTGCGCAGGAACTCGCCGAGCCGTTCGGGCGTCAAGGGCT
The DNA here is from genome assembly GCF_028473745.1 of Streptomyces sp. M92. NCBI lineage: Bacteria > Bacillati > Actinomycetota > Actinomycetes > Kitasatosporales > Streptomycetaceae > Streptomyces > Streptomyces sp. M92. The sequence goes on along the minus strand of NZ_CP101137.1, from coordinate 1,830,353 downwards.
CGGGCGGGGTGTCGAGGCGGACGTCGAGACAGCGCCGGCCGATCCGCGAGTCGCTGAAGAAGGCGTCCTGGACGTCGGACGGGTTCGCCGAGCCCCAGCTCCGCAGGAAGTCCTCGATCGGGACGGCACCGCGGAACGCGGGCGGCATCGCGTCCGAGACGTGCACCACCCCGCGCGTCTCGTCCAGTCCGTGGACGACCACCAGGTGTGCGGCGTGCACGTCTCCGTACGCGGGCCGGAACGGCAGGTGGAAGTTGTCCACGGCGGCGATGACCAACCGGTCGTCGGCCAGCGACTCGCGCACCTCCCGCCAGACGTCGTCGTCGGCAGGCTGCCACCAGCGCGCGTGCAGCTCGTGGTGGGGCGCCAGCGCGGCACCGAGGTCAGTGACGCCGGACCCGTCCGCGAGGCAGGGGTAGTAGAACTCCTCGGACCTGACGTCGCCCGGCAGGTGCAGGAATCGCCAGCCCGCGCCGAGCACGGCCAGCGGATCGGCGCCCGCCCGTGCCAGCACCGAGCCGATGGTGGACTGCAGGCAGCTGATGAGATCGCGGTACCACAACTCGGGTTCCGGTCCGGTGATCATGTAAGTGCGTGCCGTCGTGTCGACGGTCATCTCAGAGCTCCGTCCGCTGGAGGGTGACCGCGAAGAGATGGATCGCCACGTTGCGGGGCAGCAGGATGCCGGTCAGCCCGGCCCGCCGGGTGACCGGCACCCGTTGTGCCCACATGACGGCGGGAATGCCTCGTTGCACGTGGTGCGGGTAGTGCATGACCAGACTCTCGAACGCCTTGACCTCGCCGAACCACGCCGGCGCCGCCCAGAAGTCGGAGACCCGCAGCGCTTCCGCGTCGACGAATCCGTCGGCGAAGCTCAGCTCGACGGTGTCCTCGCAGCGCCGTTCGGACGCCGCCAGGACGTGGATCCAGTCGTAACGGCCTTCGGGCACACGAATGAACTGTCCGGCGCAGCGGACATTGTCCGGCCCCTCACAGACCGGAGGGAACTCGAAGGGAACGCCGTCCACGTGCACAAGACTCTTGCCCGCCGGCAGATAATCGGCAGAGAACGAGTTTCCCCATACGTTGAACTCTCCCGCCTTGGTCTCCGTGGCAGCGGAGACGGCTGCATTGTTGCGATGGCCGGAAATGTCCACCGGTTCGCACCGGCCTGTCCTGGCGGAGAACACCGGATTACCCCTCAAGTGATCCACCTCACTGAAGCACCGTCTTAAGTCCCGAACCTAGCCCGGTCATTAAGTCTTTCGTCAGGGCCGCACCTGGCTTGAAAAGCGATTTACGTGCTGCGCCCCCGTGCTGATGTATTAATTTCACCAACCCCGGGGCGTTCGGTCAATGAATTCTCGATCGACTTAGGGAATCGCGGGGTTCGGACATTCTGATGGGTCGCGGTATCGGGTCGGCAGCGGCGGCCGGTCGAGAATTCAGGCGGCTATTCGATCAGTTTCTTCGGCCAGGAATTCACTGACCTTTTCCGCGCAGGCCCGCATGCCCGTGGTCAATCGTGTGCCGCGGCGCCACAGGAGCTGGGTGCTGACCTCGAAGGGTGGCCGCCAGGCGAGCGGGGCGAGGACACCGGTGTCGATGTCGTCCGCCACGGCCACGGCGGGCAGCAGGGCGATCCCGAGCCCGGCTGCCGCCCAGCGCTTCGCGGACTCCACAGTCCCGGATTCCAGCAGCGGCGCGGGCTCCCGCCCGCTCCACAGCTCCCGTTCCAGCAGCCTGCGGCAGCGCGGCCCCGCCTCGGGCACCAGAAGGGGCGTTTCCCGCAACTGGTCCGAGGTCACCCGCCGGCGTGCGGCCAGCAGGTGGTCCGGACAGACGACGGCGACCAGCGGCTCGGTGCGCAGCACGACGCCCTCCATGCCGGCGTGCCGGGTCTCCACGTCCATCACCAGACCGAGGTCGAGGGCGCCCCGTCCGAGCGCCTGGAGGGTGTCCTCGCCGGAACCCGGCCGCAGTACCACTTGCAGCCCCGGGTGGCGGTGATGGAAGAACTCCAGCACCGGGGGCATGTGGTAGGTCGCGATGCTCTCCATGGTTCCGACGAGGACCCGGCCGACCGGCTCACTGCCGCCCCGGGCCGCGCTGCGGGCCTCGTCGGCCAGGCAGAGCAACTGCTCGGCGTACGGCAGGAACCGTTCCCCGGCCTGGGTGAGCCGGACGCTGCGGCCCGAGACCCGCTCGAACAACTCGATGCCGAGGGCGTTCTCCAGGCCCCTGATCTGGCCGGTGACGCTGGACTGGGCGTAGTTGAGCTCCGCTGCCGCCCGGCTGAAGCTGAGCAGGGTGGCGGCCTTCTGAAAGGTCGTGAGCTGGCGGATGTCCACGTGGTCCTCCGGGGGTTGTCGCGCCGCTTGCCGGTCAGTCGCCGTACGTGCTTCCGTCGCTGCCCTCGCCGAGGCCTGCCTCGGCCAGTTCCCGGGCGACGGCGGCGATGTCCGCCAGCAGTTCGTCGACGTCCGCCTCGGTCGTCGCCGGGTTGAGGAAGACGAGCTTGAGGTGGACCCGGGGCTCACCATCCGGGCCGGCCACCTTGGTGCGGGCCACGAGCGCGCGTCCGCGCGCCATGAGCGTGCGCCGGACCGCGGCGTTCCAGGCGTTCTCGTCGGTCACGCCCCACGCGGGCGGCCGGCAGCGGAAGATCACCGTGCTGAGCAGCGGCTCCGCCAGCAGGTCCAGGTCCGTGCCGGCCGTGATGCGGGCCGCGGCGTACCGGGCCAGACCATGGCACCGGTCCATCCAGGCGCCCATGCCCTCCCGACCCAGCGTCAGCAGGGACGCGGTCATCTTGAAGGCGTCCGAGCGACGCGTCGTCTGCATCGAGGTGCCCAGCAGCGCGGTGAACCCGGCCGCCTCGTCGTCCGCCGGGTTGAGGTACACAGCCTGCTGGTCCAGGCACCGCAGGTGCCGCTCGTCGCGGACCAGGAGCACGCTCGACGAGGCCGGCGTCCAGCCGAACTTGTGCAGGTCGAAGGCGACGGAGTCGGCGCGGTCCAGCCCGGTCAGGAGCGGGGCGAGCGTGCGGGAGAACAGCGCCCCGATGCCGTACGCCGCGTCGACGTGCAGCCACATGTCCCGCTCGGCGGCCAGGTCGGCCAGCTCGGGCAGCGGGTCGAAGGCACCGCGGTCCGTCGTGCCCGCCGTCGCGACCAGCGCCAGGGGGAGCTCGTCGGGACCGAACCGGTCGAGGATGCGGCGTGCTTCGTCCACCCGCATCCGGCCGAGGTCGTCCACCGGCACACACACCACGGCGTCCTGGCCGAGGCCGAGGAAACCGGCCGCGCGGGCCACGGAGAAGTGTGCGGCCGCCGAGCACAGGATCCTCGGCCCGACCCGCAGACCGGTCAGGCCCGAGCGGGACACCTCGCCGCTCTCCCGCAGCGCGTGTTCCCTGGCGACCAGCAGACCCATCAGGTTGGAGATGCTGCCCCCCGGTGTGAGGGTGCCCGACGCCCCGGCGCCGAAGCCGGCCCACGACGCCATCTCCGCGATCAGCCGCCGCTCCAGCTGCAGGGCGAAGGGACCGCTCTCCCAAGAGTGCAGGGACTGGTTGAGGGCGGCGGCGAGCAGCTCGGCGGCGACGGAGGCGGCCGTGGGCGCGCACTGCATGCGGGACACGGCGGCCGGGTGCGCGAGGTCGGCCGCACCGGCGGCGTACGCCTCGAACAGCGCGGTCACCCGCCGGGGGTCGGGGCTCTCGGCGAGGAACGCTCCCCCTTCGAGGAACCGGTCCATCGCGGCGGCCGCCGCCTGGGGGCCGCCGGCCGCGACCGGTCCACCCCGCTTCAGCGAGGCGTCGTGGAGCGCGCCGAGCGCGGAGTCCACCAGTGTCCTCAGCTGTTCGAAGGCTTCCGGCCGGCCGACCAGCGCCGCGTTCCTGCCCGTGTCGATCATTGGCGGAGTCCTTGCTCTCGTGAGTCCGGTATGTCTCGTGAAGCGGCGTCCCGCTCGACGGGGGCGCCGCGTGTGCCGCGGATGACGCCGATCGACGCGACGACGACGGCCGCGAGGCCCAGCGTCTGCAACGGCGAGATGGTCTCGTGCAGGACGAGCAGGGCCACCAGGGCGCCGATCGCCGGTTCCAGGCTGAGCAGCACCCCGAAGACGAGCGCGGAAACCCGGCGCAGCGTCTCCATCTCGCAGGTGTACGGCACCAGGGACGACAGCATCGCGACGCCGAACCCGAAGGCGAGCACCGCCGGGTCCGCCAGCGCGGAGCCGCCCTCCCACAGCCCGGCCGGCAGCGCGCACAGCGTGCCGAAGGCCATCGCGAGCGCCAGTCCGCCCCCGCCGGGCAGCAGCGCGCCGACCCTGGCCGACAGCGGCACGTACGCGCCCCAGAACACCGCGCACGCCAGGGCGATGAGCAGCCCGGTGATCCCGGCGGCGCCACCCTGCCAGCCGAGGAGGGCGATGCCGCACCCGGCGAGCACCGCCCACAGCCGGTCGCGGGCCCGACGTGAGGACAGGGCCGCGACGGTGAGCGGCCCCGCCATCCCGACGGTCAGCGCGACACCGACGGGCATCCGGGCCATGGCCAGGTAGAAGCACAGATTCATGCCTGCGATGGCGATGCCGAGGACGGCGACCGCACCCGTCGTGCGCCGGTCCAGTCGCAGCGACGGCCGCCAGAACAGCAGGAGCACCGCCGCGGCGAAACCGAGCCGCAGCACGGTCATCGCGGCGGGTCCCACGGTGCCGAACAACTGCTTGGCGAAGGCCGCCCCGAGTTGGGTGCTCACCATCCCGACCAGCATCAGCACCGGTGCCGGGACGGCACCGATGCCGCGGGGGGCGGTACCGCCGGCCGGGACCGCGGTCCCCTCGGTGGCTACGTCGGCGCTCATGATGTCGTCCTTCCTCCGCCTCCACAGCGGCTGCGGGTACGGCTCGGGGTGCGGTCGGCGGCGGGGCCCGGCCGGTGCGTCATGGCGTGAGGAGGACCTTGCCGGTGGTGGCCCGGCTCTCCAGCAGGACGTGGGCCCGTGCCGCCTCGGCCAGCGGCAGCCGTTCACCGACGCCGGGACGGACCACGCCGTCGGCGACGTGCGTGAAGAGCTCGGCGGCCGCCGCCCTGAGCGAGGCCGCGTCCGGTACGTGGTCGGCGAGGGTGGGCCGGGTCAGGTACAGGGAGCCCGCCGTGCGCAGCAGTTCGACGTCGACCGGCGGGACCGGGCCGCTGGACAGCCCGCACACGGCGAGGGTGCCCCGGCGGCGCAGTGCCTTGACGCTCTCCTCGAACGTGGCCGCGCCCACCGAGTCGTAGACCGCGTGCGCGCCCTGGCCGCCGGTGAGTTCGCGCACGCCGGCCGCGAAGTCCGCGTACGGCAGGGCGTGGTGGGCGCCCGCGGCCAGGGCGGCCTCTCGCTTCTCCTTGGTGGAAGCCACGGCGACGACCTGCGCGCCGCGGTGTGCGGCCAGCCGTACCAGGAGCTGACCCAGCCCCCCGGCGGCCGCCAGCACCACCACGGTCTCGCCGGCCGCCACGGGGTGCGTGGTACCGCTGAGGTACAGCGCGGCGAGCCCCTGGAGCAGGACCGCTGCCGCGTCGGACAGCGCGACGCCGTCGGGAACGGGCACCAGCTTGGTCTGGGGGACAGCGGTGTACTCGGCGTAGGCACCGAGCTGGGTGGCGTACGCGACCCGGTCGCCCGGGGCGAAATCCGTGACGCCGTCGCCCACGGCGGTGACCACTCCGGCGGCCTCCTGGCCGGGGACGAACGGGTAGGCCGTGGGGTAGGTGCCGTCGCGGAAGTAGACGTCGATGAAGTTGAGGCCGACGGCCTCGTTGCGGACCACGACCTGGCCGGGCGCGGCCTCGGGGCGGGGCAGGTCGGTGACGGCCAGGACCTCGGGTCGGCCGGGGCGGGTCACTTGCAGGGCACGCATCAGTTCCTCGATTCGGCGGGTGCGATGGGGGTGGCGGCCGTCGCATTGCGGGACCGCCCAGGTCCGTGGGCCCCGGTGTGCGGCTCGGACTCGCGAAAAAGCCCGCGGAAGTAGTTGATGTCGCCGGTGAGGCCCGCCATCAGGGTGTCGATGCCCGGTTCCCCGAGGCCGTCCACGCCGTGCAGCAGTTCCTCGTTGCGGCGCAGCCGGGCCGGGGCGAAGGGCAGGGCGCCCGCGGTCTGGTAGCGGATCGCGCCGGTGGCGTCGCGCCGCGGGATGATGTCGGACCGGGCGGAACGGCTGGCGCTGAACGGTATGTCCAGCCGCCCCTCGGTGAACGCCTCGACGATCGCCTCGATCAGGTCGGGGCGCCGCAGCAGTGGCTCGACGAGATCGGCGACCTCGTCGAGGATCCACCTCTGCTCCTCGGTGACCCGGTCGTCGTCGATGGTGACGAAGTCCAGCAGCGGCGAGTTGGCCCGGTTCGCCAGTCGCAGACCGGCCACGTTGGCCGCGGTGTCGGGGATGCCGTACGCCTCCTGGTACGTCTTGGTGATCAGTTTGGAGGCCCCGCCGAGCCGGGCCGCCAGCGCCCCGTAGAGGATGAGGTCCTCGGCGTTGTCGCGCTCGCGGGGGAAGACGCCCATGAACTCGTGCAGCACCGCGTGGACCTGGACACCGGCGGGGAGGTAGCGCTCGGCGAGGACCGGAATGCTGCGCAGGGCCGCGACGTCCTGGACCAGGTGCCCGCCCTGCGGATAGGCCACGGAAACACAGCGGACACCGGCCCGGGTGGCGAGCACCGCCTCCAGCACGCTGACGGCGAGGCTGATCGACGGCGGCACGAGCACCGCGGTCAGAGTGCCGAACAGCTCCCGGTCGACGATCACCCCGTGGTCGGCCAGTTCGCCGCAGGCGCGGTCCACGTCCCGCCATGCCGTCAGGGACTCGGCCAGCGGCACGGCCTTGGAGTAGGGCAGGTTGTACGAGATGCCGCCGCCCTCGAAGGAGGTGATGCCGCAGGCGACGGAAACGTCGAAGAGGAGGCGGGCGTCGGGGGAACCGTGCCGGATCTCCAGTGGCGCGTCGACCAGTTCGTTCAGTTCACGACCGCGCTGCCAGCCGTGGGCGACCAGCGGGTAGCCGTTGAGGTCGGCCGGCCGCAGGTGCAGGGTGCGCCGGGCCTCGCCGAACCGCTTGAGCCGGGTGTGGGAGTCGATGGTCAGTGTCAGGATGTCGGGGCGGGCCTCCTCTTCCAGGGTCGTCAGAAGCCGCTTCATCTCCTCGTGCCCGCCCACGCCGCACCGCGGCTGCAGGGCCACCCGTCCCCGGTCCTTGCAGTCCTGGAGGACCTGGGCGGCGGTGGGCTTGCCGAGCGAGGCGATGTACGCGGCGGACTGGGACGGCGTGGGCAGTGATGTGGCGCAGGCCAGTGGGACGGTGGCGGAGCCGTCGGCGGACGGGACGGACGTGACGCTCATGACGCCGCCAGGTCGGTGAGCCTGGGACCGCGGCGGTCGAGCCGCAACCGGTCGAGCAGGCCGGGCAGTTCGGCCGCGTCGGCCAGGATGTGGTCCACTCCGGCGGCGTACAGGCGGTCGTGGGCCGAGCCGTCCTTGCGGCTGCCCACGGAGAGGTTGCCGCCGACGACGACCGGGCAGGCGATCCGGCCCGACCGCTTGGCCTGGTCGAGACCGCGCAGATCCTCGTGGACATGTCCGTTGAGACTGCCGATGACCACGGCCTCGGCTTGCGGGTGCTTCTCGCAGGCCTCGGCGAACTCCTCGACACTCGTGCAGGTGCCGAGATTGACGACGTGGTAGCCGAGGCCGCGCAGGGAGTGGGCGATGAGGTGGTTGGCGACCGCGTGGCTGTCGCTGGCCGCCACGCCGAGGACGACGGTGGGAGGTGCGGGGTGCTGGGTCGGCAGAGTACGCATCGAGCTTCCTGGTTCGGGGGCGGTCGTTGGTGGGGTGCCGGTGGCTGTGCGGTCAGTCGTCGAACGCGGCGAAGAGCTCCCGCTTGCTCACGGACCTCAGCCGGTCGACGTCGAACTCGCCGGGGTCGGCGGCGGCCAGTGAGTCGAAGACGTGGCTGATCGCGGGCACCAGGCCCCATACCTCGTGGTAGGGCGGCTGCCCCGGCGCGAGGCGGCCGGAGTCCTCCTGGCGGGCGAAAACGTAGTTCGGCCAGTCCTCGGCGCGCGGGTGGCGGTGGTGGAAGTCGTGGACCACGGTGTCGCCGGTCAGCACGAGGTAGCGGGACGGGGCGTGCACGAACAGCAACCGCAGGGTCCAGCGCGTCCACGCCAGGGCGCGGCGCCCGACGGGCAGCTGCGGCGCGGGGACCGGGTCGCCGAGAAAGATGGCGTTGGTCAGCGAGGCGAAGTACGCCCGGCTGCGCCGGTCCTCCAGGCCGGGCTCGGGGAAGGTGTGCTTGACGCACAGCCGCAGGGTGTTGCTGACCTGGAAGAGCGGGACGAGTGGCACGAACCACACGACGAGCAGCGCCGGCCAGGTGCCGGTCACCGCCGTGACCAGGGCGAGCGTGCCGTAGAGGGTGACGGCCGCCACCTTCTCGGTGCGCGCCGACTCGCTCCAGAAGGAGCGCACCCGGGAGACGGCGAATGCGAAGTGGAAGCGCGGGGAGAGCAGCTTGCCGAGGAGCCGGCGCCACATGTGGCGGCGGGTCATGCCCGGGTGCAGGCCCAGACTGACCAGGAAGGCCTGGACCGTGGGGTCCTTCAGGGTCATGTGCTCGAGCGCGTGGTGGTCGCTGACGTGCTCGCGGCTGTAGCGCTGGAAGTTCTGGATGACCAGGAGGCTGGACACGGCGTGGCCTATGGCCCGGTCCGGCCCGCGGCGGCGGTACATGTTCCGGTGCGAGCACTGGTGGTAGATCATCATCCGCAGGTTGCGCATTCCGTGCAGGGTCACCGCCCAGCCGGCCGCGAGCAGCAGCAGGAACGGCCCGCCCATGACGTAGGCCAGCGTGCTGAGCAGGACACCGGCGGCCATGGACGCGGTGGCGGTCACCAGATGGAAGGTGGGTGTCCAGCCCGGCGACCGCTGGCCGGGCAGCGCCTTGCCGGTGAGGACCGTCAGCGGGAACTGGAGGAATCCCGGCAGCACGGTCATGGACTCGCGCGGGTCACGGACCGCGGCGGCAGGGGCGGAGAAGCCTTGCTGGTCGAGCAGTGCCATCGGGGCTCCTAGAGGGAGGAGAGGGCGGAGAAGGGCGCGCTGTTCAGCCGGACGCCGACGGAGCAGGCCACGGGCGCGGACCGCTCGGGGGCCGGCAGGAGAGCACGGGCGTCCTGCTGGGTGAGGACGACCTCGATGTGGTCGGCCTCCTCGGGCCGCAGGCCGCTGTCGCGGATCGTGATGCGGAGCGAGACATGGCCGTCGGCGTCCACGCAGGACGTGACGGTGCCGTCCACGACGCCGGGGATCACGGTGTGCTGTCGCACGGTGTTCCTCCACGGTGGTGGTGGGGGCAGGCGGAGCCGTGCCGGCTTGCGCTCACTGCTGCACGACGCGAACGGTCGCAGCGCCCAGGAGGCGGCACTGGCAGGCGAGCCGGTGGTTCCCGTCGGCCCGGCCGAGGTCCTCGAGGAAGTCCCTCTCGTCGGGATCGGCCTCCCCGAGCGACGCGGAGCCGTCGAGGACCTCGATGACGCAGGCGCCGCACGCGCCTGAGCGGCACCCGAACGGGATCAGCTGTTCCGGCCTCTCGTACTCGATGTCGGTGAGGCAGGAGCCGTCGGGCAGCAGGATCTCCACCCTGTCGGGCATAAGGGTGAGTTTGTTGAGCGGCATTGCTGTGCAGCCCCCTTGAGGCGGGTCGGGCATCCCGGCGCGCGGGACACGATGCGGTGACCGAGGCGCCGGTGTCACGCGGCCGACGCGGACGGGACGGCCGCGCGGTCGCGTGCACCGGGGAACGTGTCGGAGGAGTGCTCGGGCGCGAGCCGTTCGCCGGGGCGCAGGGTCACGGCCGCGTGGTTCACAGCGGTGCCGGCCTCGCCGAAGCCGACGGTGATCAGCGGGACGCGGCCCGGGTAGGTGCACACGTCGCCGACCGCGTGGACGCCGGGCAGGTTGGTGCTCATGGACCGGTCGACCCGGATCCTGCGGTGCTCCAGGTCGATTCCCCACTCGGCGACGGGACCGAGGCCGGAGGTGAAGCCGAGGGCGGCGACCAGCGCCTGCGACGGCAGGGTGAACACCTCCTCGCCTCGTCGGATCTCGACCTGCTCGAGCCGTTGGGCACCGTGGCAGGCGACCACCTCGGCGTCGGTGACGACCCGGACGGCGGAGGCGTACAGCTGCCGGACGCTGTACTCGTGGGCGCGGAAGGTGCCCCGCCGGTGGACGAGGGTCGTGCTGCGGGCCAGCGGGGCCAGGGCCAGCGCCCAGTCCACGGCACTGTCGCCGCCGCCGACCACGACTACGTCCCGTCCCGCGTGCGCCTCCAGACGCGGGACGTGGTAGGCGACGCCCCTGCCCTCGTACGGCACCGAGCAGGGCAGCCTGCGAGGCGCGAACCTGCCCAGCCCGGCGGCGATCACCACGGCTCCGGCGTCCACTGTGCCGCCGTCGTCGGTGCTCAGGGTCCAGCCTCCGGTTCGGCGGGCGAGGCCGACCACCGTCCGGCCGAGCAGGTACCGCGTATCGAACGGGGCGGCCTGCTCCAGCAGGTTGTCGATCAGCTGCCGCCCCTTGACGGCGGGGTAACCGGCCACGTCGTACAGCAGCTTCTCCGGGTAGAGAGCGGACACCTGGCCGCCGGGCTCGTCGAGCGCGTCGACCACCGCGGCCGACAGGCCCCGGAATCCGGCGTAGTACGCGGCGTACAGCCCGGCGGGTCCCGCGCCCACGACTGCGACGTCCACCGCCGCCTCGGCGGGCCGGTCGACGGCGCTCACGACTGCTGGCATGTCACGCTCCTCCTGCCTCGATTGCCGCGTACCTGTCGATACGCGGTGTGGGGCGGGCGCTGCCCGCCCCACCAGCCGACGATCTCGGCCGGCGGGCTCACGGCTGGAGCGCGGCGGCGCGCAGTTTCTCGTAGTACGGCTGGTGGTGATCGCGGTAGGCGCGCAGCACAGGGTCCGCCTCGACCGCCTCCGCTCCGCCGCTCCTGACCCGCGTGAAGGCCGTCGTCTCGCTGGTCGACCTGTGCCACTTGCTGGTCGACTGCCATTCCGGCCGCATGCCCGGCGCCCAGCTCAGCGCGTCCGGACGGAAGTCGATGCCCACCGCCGCGCAGTAGGCCCGCACGGTGTCCTCCGGCCGGTCGAGCAGATCGTCGGAGTCGATCACGACTGGCGTGCTGCCGGTGGCGGCCTGCACGGCCGTGAAGATCTCGTACAGCCGGGCGAAGCCGATCTCGTCGCGACCGAGGCCCGGGTGGAGCGCATGGTGCGACGCGATGGCCTCGGCCGGGTCCCGGATGATGAAGGTGTGGGTCGCCGCCGAGAGGAAGGACCCGTCGGCGAGAAGCGCCGGGTAGTGGAAGTCCGTGGTGTCCTTGAAGAACACCGGCTTCCTGGCCGCCATGGCCCGCAACGCCGCGAGCACGTCCCGCTCGTTGTGCGCGACCGTGTCGTCGACCTCCACCTCACCGAAGTCGACGACCCGGGAGAACGGCTCGTGCACGACGGCACAGTCGCCCCGCTCGGCCATCATCCGCGCGAAGGCGGTTGAGCGGCAGCGTGGTGCGCTCCACAGAGCGAGCACCGGGATCCGCTCCGGTTGATGTACCACGTTTTCCCCCTCTTCCCTGCTGGCCGTAAACCATTGCGGCGGCGTTCGAATCAATTCGAGAGTGACACGATGGCGGCCCGGGCGAGGTAACCAGAATTCGCAAACCAAGGGACGAGAAGTCAACGAAACACGCCCCCGCGAATACTCTTGACGCGGACGCATACGGTGCCGGCGCACTCGTAGTTTTCTTTCCACGCGGTAAGCCGGTGTGCCGCCCTGTGAACCGGGGGCCCTAATACGGAGGTCATGTGTCAGCGGCATCAGAGCGCCCAAGTGGCCGCAAGATCGCCATACTCGCCAGCCGGGTCGGCGCGGACGAGAAGAGACTGTTCGACGCATTCGACCGGCGCGGTGTGCCCGTCGACCACGTCGACACGCGCCGACAGTGGTTCCTGGCCGGCCGGTGCGACGTGCCGTGGACTTGCGCGCTGAACCGCGAGATAGGCCAGGTCCGCGCGGCCTACGCCGCCCGCAGCCTCGCCGCGGCCGGAGTCGAGGTGGTCAACAGCGCGGAGGCGACCGAGGTGTGCGGGGACAAGTGGCGCACCACCATGGCCCTGGAGGCCTCTCGGGTGCCGACACCGCGCACCGCGCTCGGCCTCACTCCGCAGGCGGCGCTGGACGCCCTTGACTCCATCGGCTACCCGGCACTGATCAAACCGCTGGTCGGCTCGTGGGGCCGGCTGGTGGCCCGGCTGCCCGACCGCGCCAGTGCCGAAGGTGTGCTCGAGTACGTCGCCGCGCTGCCCGGACCGCAGTCGCATCTCGGGTACGTGCAGGAGCTCATCGACAAGCCGGACAGGGACATCAGGGTGATCGTGGTCGGTGGTCAGGTGCTGGGCGCCGTCTACCGGACCAGCGAGTCCCTGCGGACCAATGTGGCACTCGGCGGACAGGCCAGGCCGTGCGAGGTGACACCGGAGATCGCCAAACTCTCCCTCGACGCGGCCACGGCCGTCGGCGCCGAGATCGCCGGTGTCGATCTGATCGAGGACCAGGACGGTCGGCTGCTGGTCCTGGAGGTCAACCACCGGGTCGAGTTCACCGGTTTCCAATCCGCACTCGGCGATCGGGTCGATGTCGCGGACCTCGTCGTCGACCACCTACTGGAACGGGCGCAACGATGAACTGGGCGTTCACTTCGTCCGGCACCGTCACCGAGACGTACGCCGCCGGACTGCTGCGCAACATGCTGGAGATCCCCTCCTCCTCCTACCAGGAGCGCGCGCTGGCCGACTACTTGGCCGAGGCGATGTCGGCCCTGGGGTTCGAGGCCCACATCGACGGCGTGGGCAACGTGATCGGCACGATCGAGCGCGGTGCCGGCCCGACCCTGATGCTCCTCGGGCACATGGACACCGTCCCGGGCCATGTCCTGGTCCGTTCCGAGGACGGACGTCTCTATGGCCGAGGCGCGGTGGACGCGAAGGGACCGCTCGCGGCGATGATCTGCGCGGCGGCCGGGGCGGTGGACTTCCCCGGCCGGATCGTGGTGGTCGGCGTCGTCGAGGAGGAAACCCCGCAGTCCCGTGGAGCGATGGCGATCCGGGCCACGCACGACCGGCCGGACGCGCTGATCATCGGCGAACCGAGCGGCTGGTCCAGCGTGGTACTCGGCTACAAGGGCAAGCTCGACCTGCGCTACACCGTGAAGCGTCCCGCCACGCACCCGAGCAACCCGGCGCCCAAGGCGTCCGAACTGGCCGCCGCGTGCTGGCAGGCGCTGGTCGAGCTGCTCGGGCCGGACATGGACCACGGCGTGTTCGACCAGCCCGGCGCGACCCTGTGCCGGCTCAACGGCGACCTGACCACGGCGACGGCGGACCTCAGCGTCCGCACTCCACCGGAGTTCGACGTCGACGGGTTCGTGAGCGAGCTGCGTGCGCGTCTGTCGGCCGGTGATCTCGAGGTGCTGAACTCGGTCGCGGCCTGCCGAGTGGGGCGGGCCGACCCGGCTGTCCGCGCGCTGGTGTCCGGGATCCGGCGGCTGCACGCCCGACCGCGCCTGGTGGTGAAAACGGCCACCTCGGACATGAACACGCTCGCGGAGGCCTGGGACGTCCCGATGGCGACCTACGGACCGGGCGACAGCAGTCTCGATCACGCCGACGACGAGCACATCGTGCTCTCGGACTACCAGCGCGGCATCGACGTGCTGACCACCGCCATCTCGGAGCTGGCACACCTGCCCGTTCGCCCGGGCGGCCGGGTGGACGACGCACCACCGCGCGTGAGGAGTCTCAGGTGACAGACATGGCCCAGCGCCTCGCCGCGTTGCCCGTTCAGCGCCGCGCACGGTTCCTCGCCCGGCTCAGGGAGCATGCGAAGGCCGCGACGAGGCGTGGCCCGACGTCACGCGGTGACACGGGCCCGACGCCCCTGTCGTACGAGCAGGAGTCGCTCCGGTTCCTCCACCACCCGGCACCGGGCGTCCCCGGCACCCCGCTGTGCCTGCGTCTGCGGGGTGAGCTGAACGCGGAGGCGTTGCACTCTGCGCTGTCCGCGACCGTGGCGAGGCATGAGGCGCTGCGGACCTCGATCGCGCAGCGCGAGGGCGGCCCGATGCAGGTCGTCGTGGCCACGGTCCCGGTCGAGATGCCGGTCCTCGAAGCGGAGGGCGAGGACCACGGGCAGAGGCTGGCCGCGGCCCGGGCACTGGTCGAGCGACAGGTCGCGAGCCCGTTCGACGTGAACCGCACGCCGATGTGGCGCGCGATGCTGGTCAAGGTGGCCCCGGACGACCACCTGTTCCTCTTCGACGTGCCCGCCGTCGTCTGCGACGCCTCGTCGCGTGACCTGCTGCTGCGCGAACTCGCCGAAACCTACCGGTCGTCGCGCGAGGGTGGCGCACCGCGACTGCCCGACCTGCCCGTGCAGTACCCGGACTACGCCGTATGGCAGCGCGACCGCCTCGGCGGCGACCGGGGCCGACTCGCCGCGTACTGGCGCGACAAGCTCGCGGGTGCCGAGGTGCTGGAGTTCCCGGCCGACCGGCCCCGGGGCGAGACGCGGACCCGCGCGGGCGGCAGAGCCGGCTTCGCCCTCGGGCACGAGGCGCTGGAACGGGCGCAGGAGCTGGCCCGGCAGGAGGGCGCGAGTCCGTTCGACGTCCTCGTCGCCGCCTTCTTCACCCTGCTGCACCGCTACACCGGCCTGGACGACCTGGTGATCGGCTCGCCCGAGACGACCCGGCAGCACGACGAGGTGTCCTCGGTGATCGGACTCTTCACGGACCTGCGGGTGCTGCGCGCGGACCTCTCCGGTGACCCGACCTTCCGCGCGCTGGTCCAACGGATCGGGCGTGTGACGCGCGACGCGTCCGAGCACGGTGGTCTGCCGTTCGGCGAGCTGGTCGCCGCGGTCGACCCGGTCGTCGGTCCGTCGTGCTCACCGATCTTCCAGATCGTGTTCGGCGTGGAGCACGCGGCCCCCCCGGCGGGCCTATCCGACTTGTCCGTATCGCCCGAGGACGTCCGGACCGGCACCACCCCGTTCGACATGACCTGGACCCTGGTGGAGCAGCCGGACTCCGGCGCCGATCCACACCTCGCCATCGATTTCGACACGGACCTGTTCGACGCCGAGAGCATCGCCAGGTTCGCCCGGCACTACGACGGACTGCTGCACACCCTGACCGCGACCCCCGACGCTCCCCTGTCCGCCGTCGAGATGCTGAGCCCGGCGGACAAGGAGTTCCTGGCCCGCGCCGCCCAGGGCCCGGTGCGCCCGATACGCGAGTCCACCGTGGTGGCCGAGTTCGAGGCGCGTGTCCAGGAGGCCCCGGACAGCGTGGCGGTCGTCGTCGACGGCGTCGGCACCAGCTACGCCGACCTCAACGCCGGAGCGAACCGGCTCGCCGCCCTGCTGCGCCGGCACGGTGTCGAGCCGGGCGCACGGGTCGGCCTCTGTCTGGGCAGGAACGTGGACGTGCCGACCGCGATGCTCGCGGTGCTCAAGACCGGCGCGGCCTACGTGCCGCTCGACCCGGCGCATCCCCCCGGGCGGGTGGCGGAGATCGCCGCCGACGCGGACCTGGGGGTGGTGATCGCGCACGCCGGGGCCGACCGGGCCCTGAGCGAGGTCCACGTGCCCGTCCTGACGCTGGACGACGTCCGTGGGGCACTGGCGGCGCTGCCCGATCACAACCCCCCGCTCGCGGCGCGGTCCTCAGACGTCGCGTACGTCATCTACACCTCCGGCAGCACCGGCAAACCGAAGGGGGTACTCCTCGAGCACCGCGGCCTGGTCAACTTCGTCGACTCCACGCGGGAGCTGTTCGACCTGACACCGGCCGACCGGGTGCTCGGGTTCGCTTCGATCACCTTCGACGTCTCCGTGTTCGAGACGTTCTCGGCGCTGCTGACCGGAGCCCGTGTCTGCCTGGCCACCGACGAGGAACGGCTGTCCGTCGACCGGCTCCAGTCGCTGATGGAGCAGGCCGGCGTCACCGTCGTCGACCTGCCCCCGACCGTGATGCCGCTGCTGGAGCCGGAACGGTTCACCGACCTGCGGATCGCGTTCGTCGGCGGCGAGGCGTTCAGCGGTGAACTGGTCAACCGGTGGAACCCCGGCAGGCGGCTGTTCAACGGCTACGGGCCGACCGAGTGCACGGTGACGATGATCGTCGAGGAGTGCCCGGGTACCTGGGACGTCTCGCCTCCGATCGGCCTGCCCATGACCAACCATGTGGCGCACGTACTCGACCGCGATCTGCGCCAGGTGCCGATCGGCGTACCGGGCGAACTCGTCATCGGGGGCGGTGGTCTGGCGCGTGGCTACCTCAACCGGGACGAGCTGACCGCCCAGAAGTTCATCGCCGATCCCTTCGGCACCGCGCCCGGTGGGCGGCTGTACCGGACAGGGGACCTGGTGAAGCGGTTGGCGGACGGACGCCTGGTCTTCCTCGGCCGGATCGACCAACAGGTCAAGATTCGCGGGCTGCGGATCGAACTGGGTGAGGTGGAGTCGGCGCTGACCGGGTTCGACGGGATCGGCCCGGTCAGCGTGCGGGCGTGGACCGACGACAAGGGAGCCAAGCACCTGGTCGGTTATCTGACCGGGATCACCGAGCACCAGGCGCCGGCGGTTCGCGAGTATCTGGGCGCACACCTTCCGTCATACATGATCCCGTCGTACTTCGTGGTCCTCGACGAGCTTCCGCTCACCAGCAGCGGCAAGGTCGACTGGCGCAGGCTGCCCGCGCCGGACCTGAGCCGCGCGGGCGAGGAGCACAGCGACGAGTCGCTCACCGCGACGGAACGCGGGCTGCTGCGCGAGGTGCTCGCTCCCCTGCTGCGCGACGACCGGATCGGCGTGCGCGACGACTTCTTCCTCGCGGGCGGCAACAGTCTGCAGGCCGTTCAGCTGATGTCGGCGATCAACCGCAGGTTCGGAGTGGAGATCGCGCTCGGCGACTTCTTCGCCTCGCCCACCGTCGCGCACCTGGCCGCCACCATCGACGCCGTGCGCGCCGCACGAGGTGATGACGACGGCGATCCGCTCGACGCGTGGGAGAGCCTGTCCAGGCAGGAGGTCGCCCGGACCGCCGGGCCGGGAGAGGACCGGGCACCCGTGGTGATGCGTGCGTCGGGTCCGGCGCAGGCGATTCTGCTGCACCCGTCGGGCGGTGCGCTCTTCTGCTACGTGCCGCTGGTCAGGGCACTGCGCGAGGACGTCGGTGTGACCGGATTCGCCGCCGATCCACGCGACGCCTCTGTGGCCCCGCGGGACGGACTGGCGACGACCGCCTCCAGGATCGCGCGGTACCTGGTCGAGACCGGCCTGCCCCGGTCGTGCTGCCTGGCCGGCTGGTCCTACGGCGGTGTGCTCGCCTTCGAGGTCGCCCGGCAGATCGAGCAGAAGACCGGAGAACGGCCTCCGGTGGTTCTGCTGGACGCCGCCTACGACGAGGACTCCGTCCGCCTCGACGAGGAGACGGTGCGGCAACGGTTCGTGCACGACGTCGTGAGGCTGACGGGGCGCGACGGCCCTCGGGTGCGCGCGGTCCTCGACCCCGCCGCCGGCGTGGCCGACGTCGGAAGGACGCTGACCGGCTTCGGCATCGAACTCACCGAGGCCGAGCTGACCTCCCGGTTCGAGACGTACCGGTCCTGTGCCCTGTCCATGCAGGCATACCGCCCGCCGGGGCCGTACGGCGGACCGGTCACCGTGCTCACCGCGTCATCTCACATCGCCGTGGAAGAGCAGTGGCGGGCAGTGTGCACGGGTCCGTTCCGGGCCGAGAGCGTGCCTGGCGACCACTACACCCTTTTCACGGAAACGGCGTTGAGCCGGGTCGTCGCGGCGATCGAAGAGACGCTCGCCCTTTGAGGAGACGTACATGCGGTTCGGGTTCACTGAGGATCAACAGCGGTTCCGGGCGGACGTGCGGAAGGCGCTGCGCTCCGCCGAGGTGCGTGCCGCGGCGGCGGACGCCACCGGCGCGGACGGTGTCGAGCCGGACGCGCGTCCGCTCTACCGTCTGCTCGGAAAGCTGGGCCTGCTCGCCGTGCACTGGCCCGTCGAGTTCGGCGGAGAGGGCCGCCCCCTCACCGACGCCGCGATCGTCGCGGAGGAACTGGTGCGCGCGGGAGTGCCGGACACGTTCCACGTCAACACCATCCAGATCGTCGGCCAGTTCCTGCTGATGGCGGGCAGCGACGAGCAGAAGCGGCGGTACCTGCCCGCGCTGGCCCGCGGGGAGAGTTTCGCCTCAGTGCTCTACACCGAACCGGACGCCGGGTCGGACCTCGCCGCGCTGCGGACCATTGCCGAACCGGACGGCGGCGGCTACCGGATCACCGGCACGAAGGTGTTCAGCCTCAAGACCCGGTTCGTCGACCTCGCCCTGTGCGCGGCCCGTACGACGCCGGGTGCCGGGAAGTACCAGGGAATCAGTCTGTTCCTGGTCGACCTGGGCGCATCGGGTGTGACGGTGTCGGTTGTCCCCGGCGTCGGCGACGAGCACTTTCACCGGGTGGACCTCGACTCGGTCCCGGTCCCGGGTGACGGCCTCCTCGGTCCGCGCGACCAGGGGTGGCCGCTGCTCAACGAGGCTCTGGCCATCGAACGCACCGGTCTCGACTACTACCTCAAGGCGGAGCACTGGCTCGAGGCCGCGCTGGACGCACTGGTCGACGACGCCCCTGACTCCCCGCACGACGACCGCGTCGAGCAGATCGGCCGATGGCATGGCGCGCTCGCGGCGGACCACGTCCTCGCCTGGGAGGCACTTACCGGCCTCGCGTCGGACCAGGTCGATCACGTCTCGACGGCCGTCGCCAAGTACCACAGCAGCGAACTCGCCCAGAGCATCGCGGTGTGGGCCGCCAACATCCCCAGCCCCCAGCAGCGGGCGAACCGCACCAGGGCGGCTCTGACCCTGGACTCCGCCTACCGGGAGGCGCCGGGGCTCACACTGTCGGCAGGGACCTCCGAGGTGATGCTCCAGATCATGGCCGCCGCGTTCGACTCCATCGGACAGGAAGAGCACTGACATGGACCTCACCCCCGATCCGCTCAGCATCCAGGTGCGCAAGGCGTTGCGTACGGGCCTTTCCGGCGTCCCCGCCCGGATGGAGCTGCACGGCGCGCCGGTGGCCGACGGAGCCGTCGGCCCCACCAGGGCGGTGCTCGACGAACTGGACGCTGCCGATTTCGAACGGTCAGCCTCCGTCGGCGGCCTCGGCCTCGGTCTGACGGCCGGGGTGCTCGTCAGTGAGGAACTCGGCCGCGCGGCACGCGGCAACTCCTACCGGGCCGACGCGATGGCAGCCGACATGGGTGCTCCGGCGGGCGCGGCACTGGCCGGGCTGGAGACCCTGCCGGTCGGCAGTGGGATCACCGCGGCCCCGCGAGCGGGTGGCTGGGAGCTGACCGGCATGGTCACGGTCGACGCCGCGGAACCCGGGCCGGTTCTGGTGGCCACCAGGACGGGCGGCGAGCCGGTGCTCGTCGCCGTGGAGCACCGAGCGGCCGGCCGCACCACGGAGAGCGGGTGCTGGCCCCCGGTCGTACAGTTCGATGCCACACCGGTCACCGCGGCGAACGTGGTGGGGCCCCTGGACGACTCGCCCACCGGCCCCCTCACCCGGGCGCGGCTGCGGCAGGCCGCCTACCTCCTGGGCATCGCCGACGGCGCGCACCGGGTCGCGGTGCGTCACGCCGGTGTCCGGCGGCAGTTCGACACCACGCTGCGTGATCTGCCGGCGGTGTCGTTCCCGCTGGCGCGGGCCATGGTGGCGTTGCGCGCGACCAGGGCTGCGGTGTACCGGGGCGCCTGGTTGGTCGATTCGGAGCCGGACGCCGTCGGCACCGCGCCGGTCATGGCCCTGGCGATGGCCGCCGAGACCGCGCGCGACGTGGTGCGGCTGAGCATGCAGAGCTGCGGGGTGCGCGCGATGACGGCAGAACTCGGTCTGCACCGGTACTTCCGACTGGCCGCGGCCGAGTCCGCCCGGTATGGCGATCCCGCCGCGCTATGGCGGATCGTCGGCGCCGACCGCATCCGCGCGGCCCGGTACGCCGCGGCCGGCACGGAGCCTGGGGTCATGGCGCCGGGCCGGCCCTAGGGGGTCACCTCGCGGGCAGGCCCCCCGGCGACAGGACGCCCTGGTCACCGAGGGACTGTCCGGTCGTGTGGATGAGTCCGGTCCGGTAGACCAGTGAGACGAGCTCCGCGCGGTCGCGGACGCCGAGTTTGTTGCGCACCCGATAGAGATGCGTACGGACCGTGGCCTCGCCGATGATCAGCTCGCGGGCCACCTCCTCCGTGGACATTCCCCGCGCCATCATCCGGGTCACCTCCCGTTCCCGCGGGGTCAGCTCGATCACCTCCGGGCACGTCGCGGCTTCCTGAGGCTCCGGCTGCGCGCGGAACCAGGTGACCAGGCGCTGCGCAATGCTCGGCGCGAGTATGGTCTGCCCGGCGGCCGCCGCCCGGACCGCAGTGATCAACTCCTGAGGACTCGTGTCCTTGCCGAGCAGGCAGCTCGCGCCGGCGTGCAGCACGTCGCTCACCGTCTTGTCGGCGTCGGACGCGGTGAACACCACGACGGTGGGCGGCTCGTCCTCCTTGGCGAGTCTGCGGATCAACTCGAGGCCGGAGATGGTCTGGAGGTTCAGATCCGTGACCACGACGTCCGGCCGCGTGGTGCGCACGGAGACAATGGCCTCCATGCCGTTGTCGGTCGTACCGATCACTTCGATGTCCGGCACCGCATCGAGGAGGGTCTTGAGACCGTCCGCGATCACAGGCAACTGGTCACAGATGAGCACCCGAATGGTCATTGTGTTCCCCTCGATAAGGATGACGAAGAAAGCCTCGTTGTCCCGAACGGAATCGCGGCGCGCGACGGCGCGGGGCTCGCCCCGGAAGGGCATTTTTGTTCGGCCTCATCGACGTGACGAGCGGCAACGCGTGTGACGCGAGGGGAGACCGGACGCGGGTCCACCGCCCAATGCGGTGTCGATTCTCAGCAGCGGCTCTTCCGGGTGGCCGCGCTGGCGGGCCGCAACCGGTGGCCGCGGCCCAACGGCTCAGCCGTTGCCGTTGTTGTCACCCGACTCGGCGACGACCACGCCCGTCGACGAGGCGAAGGCGGCGGTCCGCTGCTGGGCCGTCTCCGGCGCGGCGGGGCTGGAAGAGGCCGTGAATCCACCCAGAAGTGCCCCGAGAGCGATGACGGAGGCGGCGGCGGCAGGGGCGAAGCGCATGAGCGAACTCCTTCGGAAGGCCGGCTGTTTCGACTGCGCTGATATTCCCGGTCCGTCTTCCCGGCCCGTTCCCCTCTGGACACCCGCTCGGTCCCCGTGTCGTCGGCCGCCCGACGTGCGGGAATCACCGTGCGGTCTCGGGCACGTTCATGAGCGAGAAGAGGTGGTCCGCCGCTGAGCGGTGCTCCCGGGCCGTCTGCGGGTGTCCCTGGGCCTCGGCGGTACGGGCGAGGCCCCACAGCGCGCACGCCTCGTCGTAGCGCAACTCCATGCGGCAGGCGATCTCGTGAGCCAGAAGCTGCTGAGCCTGCGCCGTGTCCAGGTCCCCCTGCGCGTGCCGCACGCGCCCGACCGAGAGGTGCACGGCGGCACGGTGGATGTCGTCGGTGCTGCTGGTGGCCTTGGCGAGTGCGTGGTCGGCGCTCTGCGCCGCCTCGTCCAGCTCTCCCATGCGCACCAACACGTCGGCCCTGCGGGCAAGTACGAGCGGCAGCACGGAGTGCATGCTCATACGCTGGCACCGTTCCAGCGCCGCGTCAGCGCAAGCCAGCGCCTCCTCGAAGCGGCCGAGGCGCTCGATCGCCTGGGACAGATTGCTCAGCGCGTCCACGGAGAGCTGTATCTCCTTGATCGAGTCGAAGATGGCCACCGCCCGCTCCGCCGACTCCGCCGCCTCCTCGAACCGTCCGAGCCGCACCTGGGCCAGGCTCAGGGTGCTCAGCGACGAGCCGTCGAGCCGGATGAAGCCGAGCTCCTGCGCACAGGCATTGGCCTCCTGGCAGAGCCGCAGGGCGCGTTCCAGTTCCCCCATGCTGGTGCAGGCCTGACCCAGCCGGGCCCGGCACTCCGCCTCGCTGTGCACATCCTCCATCTGCCGGGACAGGTCCACGGCTTCCTCCAGCCGGGCGACCGCGTCGCGCAACTGCCCCAGCCGCCACTTGCCCATGGCCAGATTCATCAGGTTCAGCCTGGTCAGCGGCCGGTCCCCGAGCTGTTGCGACGCCCTGACACCCATCTCCAGCGCCGCGTTCGCACTGACGTCGTAGCCGCGGATGCTGGAGTGAAAGCCCAGTTCGCGCGGGAGCCGCGCGGCGTGCCACAGGAGTCCCTCGTGGTACGCGGCGTCCACCGCCGCGAGCAGACTGTCGCGGTGCTGGTCGAGCCACTGGAGGGCCTTTTCCTTGTGGTCGAAGTCCTGGTGCGTCCCGCCCTCTTCGTCGCGGTCCCCGAAGCGGCGCCGTCCGGGGAACAGTCTGTCGCACGCGCGTTCCGCCGTGTCCAAGTAGTGGTCCAGCAGTCGCCGCACCGCCTGCCCGTCCGCCGGCGTCTTCTGCCCCTGCGCGACCCGTTGCACGAAGCTGCGCACCAGATCGTGCAGGGCGTACACCCCCGGTTCCCTGGCCTCCAGCAGCCTCACGTCGACCAGTTCTTCCAGCGCGTCCTCGGCCGTCAGGGCATCGGTGTCCAACAGTGCGGCGGCTTCTTCGGCGTCCAGATAGCGTCCGGGGTGGTGTCCCAGAAGCCGGAAGGCCGTTCGCTGGTCGTCGGGCATGGACTGGTACGACAGCAGCAACGCACCGGCGACCCCCCTGCCCTCACTGGTGAGTTCGTCCAGGCGCCGGTCGTGGTCCCGCAGCCGCTCGACGAGCCGCTCCACGGTCCAGTGCGGACGGTTCGCCAGCCGGGCGGCGGCGATCCTGACCGCCAGCGGAAGACCTCCGCACAGCCGTAGCAGCTCACGGGCCGCGTCCGGCTCCTTCTCGACGCGTTCGGCGCCGAGGGTGTTGCGAAGGATCTGGTGGCTGTCCGGCTCCGGCAGGGCACCCACGGAGAGCCATTCGGCTCCGTCCAGTCCAGTCAGTCGCGGGCGGCTGGTGATCAGGACCAGGCTGTCGGAGGAGGCGGGGATCAGCGCCCTCACCTGCTCGGACGCGGCGGCGTTGTCCAGGACCAGCAGCATGCGGCGGCCCCGCATGTAGGACTGCCACCGCGCGGCACGTCCCGCCGGCACCGTGGGTATCTCCTCGCTGGGGATGCCGGCGGCGGCGAGCAGGTCTCCTTGGGCGTGGAACGCGCTGACCGGCGTCTGGCCCGGTGTGAAGCCGTGCAGGTCGATGAAGAGACTGCCGTCCGGGTACTGCTCGGCCAGTTGATGGGTGGCGCGGATGGCCAGTGCCGTCTTGCCGCCTCCGCCCATGCCGTCGAGGGCCAGGACCGTCGGCGCCCCCTCCGGGGCACGTCTGGCCGCATCGCAGACCCACTGCAACTCGCCACTGCGGCCCGAGAAGTCGGGCACGTCGAACGGAAGCGCGTGCGGAGCCTCGGACACCTGGTCCGGGACACGGGACGTGGCGCGTTCCGGGCGGGTGAGCGACGGGTCCTGGCGCAGGATGCGTTCGTGCAGACCGGTCAGCTCCGCGCTCGGGTCGATGCCCAGTTCGTCCGAGAGGTGTCCTCGCGCTCGGGCGAACTCGTCCAGCGCGGCGGCCTGTTGGCCGGAGTGGTAGAGGGCCAGCATCAGCCGGCTGCGGAGCGACTCGCGCAGCGGATGCTCGTCGACGAGGGCCCGCAGCTCGCCCGTGATCCCGGCGGCCTCGCCCGCGTCGATGCCCAGATCGTAGAGCTGCTCGGCGGCGGTGAGCCGTTGCTCCTCCAGAGCCGTCGAGGCGGCGTCGACCACACGCCCGCCGGACCCGGCCAGCACCGGTCCCCGCCACAGCGCCAGCGCCTCACGCAACTGTGCGGCGGCCCGCTCCCTCTCCCCCGCGTCCAGTGATTCCCTGGCCTGTCGCAACAGCCTCTGGTGGCGCAGAAGATCGAGTTGTTCGGTGTCCACGACCGCGCGGTAGCCGGGCCCGTCGGTGACGACGATCTCGGGGCCGTGCGGAATGCGGCTGCGCAGTTTGGCAACCGTCTTGCGCACCTGGTGCTCGGCGCTGTCCGGCGGTTCTTCGTCCCACGCGGCCGCCATCAGACGGGAGACGGGCACGACGCGCCCGGCCTCCAGGAGCAGCATCACGAGAACGCGCCGTTGCAGAGCCCCGTTGATCGCTATGCGTTCGCTGCCGCTGCGGACTTCCAGCGACCCCAGAACGGCGAATTCTGGTTCTGGACTTGTCTCGTTTTCAATATTCTTGGATGTCGCGGCCCGCACCTTGCCCTCCCCCGTCAGCGATGAGATGGGACACACGTCAACGCGAGCGTAAATCATCTCGCCGATGACATGCACCGGGCATGTCCGAGCCACGTTCCGGACCCGAGTCATCGCCACGTTCAGAAGGAAAACACGACTACCCCGCGCGCGTCATCGGTTGGCCGGCCGGATGTCGGCCACAAGGTCCTGCCGCGCCCTGGCGACACGTTCGCGGGTGACCTCCGGCGTGTCCCCCTCGACGACCACATAGGCGCGCCGGGCGTGCGGGTCGCCGACGGGCGCGACCCGGTCGCCGACGGTATAGGGGAAGCGGGCTCCACGGACCCACGGGGTCACGGCGATGTCCTCCGTGCCGGTGTACGTCTCCAGCCGCCCCTCGGGCAGCAGGAAGAACCCGACCTCCGCGTACCGGGAAGCCTGGGGCACGACCGGGCGGCTGCCCAGGAGACCACTGAAGACCGCCGCCTCCAGGTCGAACCCGCGCGCGATCTCGAAGAGCAGGGGGATACGGTCGGCCCCCAGATGTGCTCGGCAGGACACGATTCGCGGCCCGTGGGGCAGCAACGCCACCTGCGTGTGGGCCGGGCCGGAACGGTACCCGCTCGCCGTCAGCCGCTCCTCGACCACCGCCCCGATGATCTTCTGCTCGTCGTCGGTCAGCGGCGCCGGGTGAAGGTATCCCGTCACGAGGAAGTGCGGGGGGCCGGTGGTGCGTTGAGCCGTCATTCCCAGGACGTGATGGACACCTTGCACGGTCAGCGTCTCCACGCTCACCCTGGGGGCCTCTGCGGGGACCCAGCCGTCGCCCTCGCCGACCCGTAGCCGCTCGTACACCGCCGGGGGGTTGGGCGACAGGCCCAGCCGCCACGCCTCCCGGGCCACCGGCAGGACGGAGTCTCCATGCCCGCAGTGCAGAACGGCGTCGATGCCATGGCTCTGCGCGGTGCGCGAGATGGTCTCGCGCAACCCGGTCTCATCGGCGAAGTCGGTGGTCAGCAGCTGCTCGGAGAACTCCTCGACGCGCGGCGCGAAGTCGGCCTCGAGCTGCGTCGGATCCCATACCGACCAGACGCGGAACCCCAGCTCGGCCCCCTTTCGGACGAGCTGGTGTCCCGGCATCACCAGGAGCAGTCTGAACTGCGGGCTTCTTGGCGAGTGTGCACACATACGAGCGACTGTGCCGTGCGGCCTTCCCGTCCTGTTCCCCTCTCCTTCCCCACCGGCCGGGGTGAGCGACGCGCGCGACCGCGGCGCGGAAAGGTCAACGCACCGCTTACCGACGGGTGATCCCGTCGCGGACGCGCGGAACGCCGGGCGTCCGTAGCGTCCGTCGTGCTTGCCGGCGCACGGCCGACGCAAGTCGCCCCGAGTCCGACCGATGACTCCCTTTTTCTGCTGCGGACTTCCGCTGGAACAGGTGTACTTCTGTGCTCAAAAACTGGGTGGTCAAGCCTGTCCGTCTTCCGCTTGTTCGCCGTCGTTGCCATGTGTGCCCGTCCAACAGTTTCCGGACGAGCGGGAAATTCCGCATCAACGCGAACCACAAACTCGTCGACGTCTGGCTCCTCGCGCTCTGCACGTCCTGCGGGGAGACCACGAAGCTGACGGTCATGGAACGGCTGAACGTGCGGTCCGTACGCCCGGAACTGCTGGACCGACTGCACGACAACGACGCCGGCCTGGCGGCCGAAATGCTCCAGGACCCAGTCATGCGGCGCCGCAATCGCATCGATCTCGACTGGGCCGACGCCTGGCGCCTCGACACCGACGGATCGGATCACCTGGACCGTGACGTGGTCGACGTCTCGGTCCGCTTCGCGGCGCGGATACCCGTACGACCGGCGCGGCTGATCGCCGAGGGCTGCGGCCTTTCGCGGGCCGAGGTCGAGAAACTCATCACGGATGGGAAGCTCGTCTCGGCCGTCCGGCTGAGCGGCAAGCTGTCCGGCGACTTCACCTTCACACTCAAGCGCTGAGCTCTCGTCGCCGGTCAACGGGCTGACGCGAAACGCTGGATGCCATCGCGGCGTGGTAGGTAGCATCGCCGACATGGCGCTGCGACCTGCCCACGTGATCATCAAGGCACTCGACCCCGCGGCGGTCGGCCGGTTCTGGGCGGAGGCGCTCGACTGGCACGCCTACCACCCGGGGGTGACCACCTACGTCGGACCCGCGGGCGGCCTGGTCTGGCCGCACCCGGAGGTCGTCGGCATCGATCTCGTTCCCGTCCCGGAAGCCAAGACGCCGGAGAAGAACCGTGTGCACCTCGATCTCGCCACCCGCGACGCGGCACATCAGGCGGAACTGGTCGCACGGCTGACGGCTCTCGGCGCGACGCCCGCCGACGTGGGTCAGGGCGATGTGCCCTGGACGGTCCTCGCCGACCCCGAGGGCAACGAATTCTGTGTGCGTGAACCCCGGGAGACCCACCAGGACACCGGACCGATCGCCGCGGTGGTGGTCGACTGCCTGGATCCCCGGGCCACGGCCCGGTTCTGGGGCGAGGCGATGGACTGGGCCTCGCACGAGGTCACCGACGAGCAGGCGGTGCTGCGCTCGGCCAAGGATGTCGGCCCGTACTTCACGTTCCTCCGCACGCCCGACGCGAAGAAAGTACCGGACCGCGTCCATCTTGACCTGCTGCCGTTCCACGGCGACGACAAGGAGGCGGAGGTGGCAAGGCTGCGAGCCCTCGGCGCCAACGACCTCGACGTCGGCCAGGGCGATGTCCCGTGGACGTGCCTGACAGACCCCGAGGATCACGAGTTCTGCGTACTCGCCCCGTCCTGACACGGATCGGAGCACCGCGCACCATCAGGCGTTCCCAGCCCCTGCCCCGGGTGGTCCGAGTCCCGCGACGGCCGGCCGTCGCGGGGCCGCGGGAGCGTTACCGGCGCCGCGGTCGGAGGACGCAGAACTCGTTGCCTTCGGGGTCGGCAAGCACGACCCACGACTGGTCGCCCTGGCCGATGTCCACCTGCCGTGCGCCGTGGGCCAGCAGGCGGGCCACCTCGGCCTCCTGGTCATCGGGCCTGAAGTCGAGATGCAGTCGGCTCTTGGCCTGTTTGCTCTCGGCGAGCCGGACGAATTCCACCCCCGGCAGACGGTCCGGCGCCGGGCGGATTCCGAATTCGTCATCGGTGGAGTGGACAACAACCCAGCCAAGCGCCTCCGCCCACCACTGACCCAAAACCTCCGGGTCCTGCGAGTGGACGATTACGTGCTCCCATTCCAAGGTCATCCGCCGAGCATAGGCGCGCCAGACGTCGACGACCATCGAGTCACTCTTTCGGGAATTTCGAGCGCGACAGTTGACCCTTCGGAGGCCGGAGGCCGTGTGAGGGGCGGTATGACGTCTACTGGTCCCCGTCGGCGAGCGCGGCCGCCAGGACGGGGCCGATCTGGTTCAGCGCCGAGGGACGCATCATCCGGAGATGCGTGGTGGCGATCTCGTGAGTCGTAATGCGGCCGCCGATGTGCGGGCGCCACTCGTCGGCCAGTGCGTTCGGGCCGGCCGTGTACAGCAGCAGATCGCCACCGAACCGGCCGGGGGTGAAGCGGACGCGCATCCGGCCGCTGTGCCTGACGGCGGCGGTCATCCGGGCGATCGTCTCCTCCGGCAGGCTGATGTCGCCGATCAGCTCCGCTACCGCTGCTTCGGGTTCGAGCTGGCCGTCGGCCCCGTCCCCCGTCTGCCTGCCGTCGGTCTCCCCGGCCACCGGCGACACGTCCAGAATGGCCAGCAGCTCCACCTGCTGCCCGTCCCGCTCGAGTTGTACCGCGATCGCGTGGGCGACCAGACCACCGAACGACCAGCCGAGCAACCGGTACGGTCCACGCGGTTGCACCGTACGGATGCGGCCCACGTAGTCCGCCGCCAACTGCTCGACGGTCTGCGGCATGACGGATTCGCCGCTCAAGCTCGGTGCCTGCAGTCCGTACAGCGGCGTCCCCGGATCGAGGTGGTGCAGCAGACCGGCGTAGGACCAACTCGTCCCGGTGGACGGATGCACGCAGAACAGCGGCGGCCGACTGCCGTGTCCCCGCAGCTCGAGCAGCACGTCACGGGCTCCGCCCTCGGTGGTGTGCCCCCCGATCAGCCGCGCGAGCGCGGCCGGTGTCGGTGCCTCGAACAACGCGCTGACCCCCAGCTCCGCTCCCAGCGCGGTCCGCACGCGGCTCACCAGAGTCGTCGCCATCAGCGAGTGCCCACCGAGGTCGAAGAACCCGTCGTCCGGGCCGACCTCGTCGACGCCGAGCACATCGGCGAACAACGTGCACAGCGCCGCCTCCGCCGGAGAGCGCGGGCGGCTTGCCGACGCGTCGAACGCCGGCGCGGGAAGCGCCCGCCGGTCGACCTTGCCGGTGGGCGACAGGGGGAACTCCGCGGCGACCATGACCACGGCCGGCACCGCGTGGGCGGGGAGATACCGGGAGACGAATTCCCTGGCATGCACCCCCAGTCGCGACGAGTGCGCCGAACCCGTCGATCTGTCCGGCGTGACATGCCCGACCAGGCACGGCTCGCCCCGGCCGTTCGTGCCGGCGACGACCACCGCGTCCGCCACGCCGGGGCACCGGGACAGCACCGACTCGACCTCGCCCAGTTCGATCCGGAACCCCCGGATCTTCACCTGGTCGTCCAGCCGCCCCGAGTACTCCAGACCCCAGCGCCCCCAGCGCACGAGGTCGCCGGTCCGGTACAGCCGCTCGCCGGCGGCACCGAACGGATCGGGTACAAACCGGTCGGCGGTCAGCCCGCCGCGACCCCAGTAGCCCCATCCCACGCCCACGCCGCCCACGTACAGCTCGCCCACCACTCCTGGCGCCACCAGGTTCATCCCGTCGTCCAGGACATAGCAGCGAACGCCGGGGAGAGGCCGTCCGACCAGCCCGGTCGTGGCCGTCCGGTCGCGGTCGAGGGCGGCGTGCGTGACATGCACGGTGGTCTCCGTGATGCCGTACATGTTCACCAGCTCGGGCTTGCCCGGATCGTGCCGCCCGTACCACTCCCCGAGCTTCGCCAGGTCGAGCGCCTCGCCGCCGAAGACCACGTAGCGCAGCGCCAGCCGAGCGGAGGTGACCGGGTCTTCGGCATCGGCTCGTGCGAGTTCGTAGAACGCCGACGGGGTCTGGTTGAGGACGGTGACCCGCCGCTCGGCCAGCAACCGCAGGAGGTCCGGCGCGGACCGGGCGACGGCGACCGGAACCACCACCAGCGTGCCGCCGTTCAGGAGCGCGCCCCACAGCTCCCAGACCGAGAAGTCGAACGCGTAGGAATGGAACAGCGTCCAGACGTCGTCCTCGCCGAAGTCGAACAGTACGCGGGCGGCGGCGAAGAGCGCCAGGACGTTGGCGTGGGCGACAACGACGCCCTTGGGCCGTCCCGTCGACCCGGAGGTGTAGATCATGTAGGCGGCGTCGCCGGGATCCCGCACGACCGGCGGAGCACTGTCAGGGGTGTCCGCCAGCCGGGCCGGCACGGCCGGATCGTCCAACAGGAGCACGGAGGCGCCGAGCCGGGGCGTCTTCGACGTGCCGACGACCACGACCGGGTCCGCGTCCCGCACCGTCCACGCGACGCGTTCCTCGGGATAGCTCGGGTCCAACGGCAGATAGGCCGCGCCGGTCTTCAGCACGGCGAGCAGCACCACCGGCAGGTCCACGGACCTCGGCAGGCACACCCCGACGAAGGTGCCGGGGCGGGCGCCGGAACCGGCCAGCAGGCGGGCCATCCGGTTCGCCCGGCCATCGAGCTCCCGATAGGACAGTGACAGGTCACCGCACACCACCGCCACGGCGTCCGGTCGTCGGCGCGCCTGCTCTTCGAACAGGTCGATCAGGTTCGCAGTCACGATGGAAGACGCTCCTTTTTCCTCGGCGCCGGATCGGAAGAACCAGTGAGCCGGACCCAGGTGGCCTCTGCCCGGCCGAACTCGGTTCCGTCAGGACCGAACAGCGCGCTGACCACCCGCGCGGTCCGTCCGACGGTCGCGATGCGCCGGGCCACGACGATCGTGGGCTTGCCGGACGGAGGGACAGCGCGGACGCGCGCGGACATCCTGCCGAGCACGTGCGGAGAGCCGGTCTGGTCGAGAGTCCAGCCGCCGGGACAGTCCAGCGCGGCCCACACGGTGTCGGGGTCCGGGTCATCAGGGGTCCAGATGCACGCGACAACACCCGGAAGACCGTCCACACCCCCAGGGGTCAGGTGCAGCGCGGCCGAGTCGGTCCTGGCGGTACCGCACACCAGGCACTCCGGGAACGGGTGCGCCACCGCACCCGCGAAGGACGCGCTCGCCCGTCGCGCAGCGGCGACGCTGACGAACGGCGCCACCGCCCGCTGACCGTGCTTCGCGGCGGAAACCGTCGCGACGAGCTCGTCCCCGTGCCGCACGAGGGCCCGCCCGCGATGCGCGTGGACGGTCAGCTCGGTGTCGAGCGGCAGGGCCGCGTGCAACTGGACCACAGCTGCCGGCCCGACCACGTCGGCAGCGGCCCTGGCGACCATCCCGCACGCGTATCCGCCGTTCGCGCTGCCGGGTGGGCCGTTGTGGGTCCGGGCGACCCGACAGGTCCGCACCTCAGTCATCAGCGGCCATTCCCTCGGCGAACTGGTGCAGCAGCGCGGCCGGCGCGCCGAGGAACGTGTGGTGCACGCCCGGCAGCACCACCCTGTGGACCTTCTCGGCGTACTGGTCCCACCCGCTCATGAGTTCGGGAGCGACCTCCTGGTCGTCCGTCCAGCCGATCGTGGTGATCGACGTGTCGAGGAGCACCGGCGCGGCCGGACGGTAGGCCTTGTTGGCCTCGACATCCGCTCTCAGCGTCTCCGTGACAAGGTCCAGAACCGTGTCGTCGAGCTCGCTGTCGCTCAGCGCGACCAGCTCCGCCCGCAGTTGCTCGTCCGTCATCGTCAAGTAGCTGCCATAGGGGCCTTCGTGGGGCGCGACCTGGGAGGAGAGAAACAGCCGTCGCGGCATCGGCAGGCCTTCGCGGCGCAGCGCGACGGCGATCTCGTAGACGATCAGCGCGGAACTGCAGTGCCCGAACAGTCCGAAGGGCCGGTCCATGGCGGGCAGAAGCGCCCCGACCACGTCCCTCGCGAGCTGTTCGTACGTCCCGAAGTGCGGCTCCCGCAGCCGGTTCTCCCGGCCCGGCAACTGCACCGGGCACAGTGCGGTGCCGTCCGCGGCGTCCGGCCACCGGGCGAACATGGAGGCACCCGCGCCCGAGTAGGGCAGGCAGAAGACCCGCGTCGGGGTGTCCGGCAGCGGCCGGGGCAGCCACCTGCGCATCGGAAGGGGCGATCCGCTCGTCATGGCCGTACTCCTCGTGCCGTCACCGGCAGACTGGTGTATCCCGCGATGAAGTTCGACCGCAGCCGTACGGGGTCGCCGACGACCCGGATGTCGGTGAAGCCGGTCAGCAGCTCCTGGAACATGACCCGCAGCGCGACCCTGGCGACGGAGTGACCGACGCAGTAGTGCGGGCCGACGCCGAAGGCGACATGCCTGTTGGGGCGCCTGCGGACGTCGAACGTGTCGGGCCGCGCGAACACGGCCTCGTCCCGGTTGGCCGATCCCAGCCATGCGACGACGGCATCGCCCGCGTGCACCGTGATGTCACGGATCCTGACGTCCCGCGTGGCGTACCGCATGAAGTGCTGCGCGGGCGAGGACCAGCGCAGCGCTTCCTCCACCCCGCTCACCAGCAGGTCCGGATGGGCCGCCCAGTCGGCCAGTGCGTCGGTCCCGGCGAGTTCGAGCAGTGCGGCACTCGGTGGCTGGGCGGTGGTCACGTTGGCGCCGAGCAACAGGCTGTAGCAGTTGGACACGATCTCACCCGGCGTGAGCCGCGCCCCGTCGACCTGCATGCCGAGGAGCACGCCGAGCAAGTCGTCGCCGGGGGCGGCCTGCCGCTCGGCGACCACGTCCTGGAAGTAGGCGAACAGCTCGCGATGCGCTCTCACGAGAGTCCGCTCCGGGCCGCCCGGGCCGACGAAGGCCGGGTCGTCCGGCGCGATGGACGCGCCCGTCAGCCGGGTCAGCTCGGGCCAGTCCGCGCGGGGAAGCCGCATCCACGAACCGATGACCGCCATCGGCATGGCCGCC
This sequence comes from Streptomyces sp. M92, assembly GCF_028473745.1. Taxonomy (NCBI): domain Bacteria; kingdom Bacillati; phylum Actinomycetota; class Actinomycetes; order Kitasatosporales; family Streptomycetaceae; genus Streptomyces; species Streptomyces sp. M92. The sequence goes on along the minus strand of NZ_CP101137.1, from coordinate 1,797,690 downwards.
GTGGCCGCGGCGAAGTCGAACACGCCGCCGTCCTTCATGGGGGCGAGCAGTTCCAGGATCAGGGACCGGATACGCGGCAGGTCCCGCTCCACCTCCCTGACCGACAGGGCGCGCTGCAGCGGCTCCCGAAGCCGCGCGTGCCGGGGCGGGTCGGTGACCGCCATCTGCCGGCCACCGGCCGGGTCGCCCTTGCCGAGAAGGGTGAGCAGCGATCCCTTCTCGGAGGTGAACGTGACGTGGTCCCGCAGCACGTGTCGCACGTCGTCGTACCGGGTCACGGACCAGAACCCGTCGTCGCCGACCGGGTGCCAGCTGATCGGCGCCTCCCGTCGCAGGGTCCGCCAGACGGCGTGCACGTCCGTGGTGGCGAACGTGTCCGACGCGAACAGGTCGATCCCCGGTGCGGCGTGCATCGGGCAGCGTCCCGCCTCCACGGCGACGGTCATCGCTGCGCTCCGCTCCGCAGCGCGGTCTCCAGCTGCTCGCCGAGCTCGCTCAGGGTCGGCTGCAGATAGAGGACGCGCGCCGGAATCGTGACGCCGAACTCCGCCCGCACCGCGCCGAGCAGTTCCGTGGCGTTCAGCGAATGGCCGCCGAGGTCGAAGAAGTCGTCGTCGGCGCCGATCGGCTCCACACCGAGCACGCCTTCCCACAGCCCGGCCAGACGGTGCTCCACGTCGGTCCGCGGCGCGACGAAGTCGTCGGGCACGCCGCGTGCCATCAGGTCCGGCATCGGCAACGCGCCACGGTCGATCTTCCCGTTGCCGGTCAGCGGCAGGGTGTCCCGCACCAGGACGGCCCACGGGATCATCGGCGCCGGAAGAGTCTCCCGCAGCTGTTCGCGCAGCCGCTCGCCCCAGTGCGGCGGGGGCACGTCCTCCGGTACGACGTAGGCCACGAGTCGTTTCGTGCCGTCGGCGGCGCTCCGTGCGACGACGGCGGTACGGCTGACCCCCGGCAGGCGGTGCAGCGCGGTCTCGACCGCGCCCGGCTCGACCCGGTGGCCGAGGATCTTGACCTGGTCGTCGACCCGGCCGACGAACTCGCAGACGCCGTCCGGCCGCAGCCGGACGAGGTCGCCGGTGCGGTACATCCTCGCCCCCGGCTCGGTCGCGAACGGGTCGGGCACGAACCGGTCGGCCGTGGCGCCCGGCTGACCGAGATAGCCGCGCGCGAGCCCGGCCCCCGACACGTACAACTCGCCGCAGGCGCCTGCCTCGACGGGCCGCAGGTCGGGGCCGAGGACCACCGTGCGCGTGTCGTTGACGGGCGTTCCGATGGGAATGGTGCCGGGACCGTCCCAGGCGGCGGCGGTCGTCGTCCAGGTGGTGGTGAACGTCGTGTTCTCGGTCGGGCCGTATCCGTTGGTGAACGTGATGTCCGGATGTGCCGCGAGCAGCCGCGCGACCGGGCCCGTCTGGATCACGTCGCCGCCCGCGACGAGGTGACGTACGCCGGCGAACGCGCCGATGTGGTGCGCGACCATCTCGTGGAACAGGCCGGCCGTCAGCCACAGCACGGTCACACCGTGCTCCCGTACGGCTTCCGCCACCGCGTCCAGGGTGAGCCGGCCGGGCGGCGCCATCACGAGGTGGCAGCCGTGGGTCAGCGCTGCCCAGATCTCGAAGGTGGAGGCGTCGAACGCCAGCGGGGCCGCCTGGAGGAACACATCGGCCGGGCCCACGGCCATCCAGTTCATGTCCGTGACCAGCCTGAGGACCGCGCGGTGCGGGACCATCACGCCCTTCGGCCGCCCGGTCGAGCCGGACGTGAAGCTGACGTAGGCGAGGTCGTCGGCGGTGGTGCTCGCCGGGGCGCCGCAGGACGGGCTCACGACCGATGGCGAGAGCGTGGTGAACCGGCCAGGCACGCTCGCGCACAACTTGTCGTCCGCCACGACGAACTCCACGCCGGCGTCCGTCAGCAGCTCCTCCCGCCGCTGCGGCGGATCGTCGGGGTCGATCCCGACGTAGGCCGCGCCGACCCGCAGGATCGCCAGCAGCGCCACGATCATCCCGGTGGAGCGTCGCATCAGGACACCGACGACGTCGCCTGGCCGGACGCCGGCCGTCGTCAGCGCGTCCGCCAGCCGGTCCCCCCGGCTGACCAGCTGATCGTAGGTGAGTGTCTCGCCGTCGCACGTGATCGCGGGAGCCGAAGGACTGCGCAGGGCATGCCGGACGACGCGTTCGTACAGCATCTTAATTCCCCTCCATTCGCCGTCGGACGCTCAGCGGCCTCATGTCGGTCCACACGAGGTCGATGTGGTCCAGGCACTTCTGTCGGGGCCCGCGAAATCCCTCGGCGGTCCACCCCGACGGAACTTCCCGATCGGCCGGAAGAACTGAGTACTGTTCCTCACCATTGAGTACGACGATGTAATCGACGTTGTCGTCGACGTCCACCATGATCGACCTCCGTATGTCGTCGGCAAATACTCGTTCGCTATTTCTGCCTGCCGCGGGTCGTCGTCACCAGCACGACCGCGGCCAGCGGCGCCAGGCCCGCCAGCAGCAGCCCCGCCCCGGCGCCGACGCGTGTCACGAACCAACCGGTCACCGGGCCGGCGAGCGCGATGCCCAGGTAGCCGATGGCGGAGAAGTATCCGAACGCCTCCGCCAGCCGCTCCGCCGGAGCCTGTTCGGAGACCAGCAGAATGACCGCGCTGTCGCCCGGTGCGAAGGCCAGTCCGGCGACCAGCAGGCAGGCGACGGAAACCCACAACTCGGGTGCCGCGGCGGCGCCTGCCATGACGGCGCCGTAGGCGGCCACCAGGACGCACGCCACCGTGCGTGTCGTCACCTTCCGCAACGGGTTCGTCGACGGCAGACCGGCGTAGACCGATCCACTGACCGCACTCGTGGCGAAGAGGCCCGCGAGCACCAGACCGCCGTTGGTCGCGGGCTCGCCGTGCTCGGTCATCAGGGCCGGCAGCGCCACGTCGAGCGCGCCGAGGTTGATCCCGATGCCCGCGTTGAGGACGAGCGGCGCCCACAGCAGCCCGAGCAACGCGCGTACCGAGGCATGGTGCCGTGTCGCGCTGCCCGGCTCCCTCCTCGGCAGCGTCCAGCTGAGCAGGGCGCCCGCGGCCGTCACCGCGGCCACGACGCCGACGCAGGCCTGCGGTCCGATCGCGGCAGCCACCACGGCTGCCAGCGCTGGGCCGCCGATCCAGGCCACCTGCACGGCGACCGCGTCGGCCGCGTAGGCCTGGGTGAGCTGGGAGGGGTGGAGGAAGTGGGGCAGGATCGACCGGTAGGCCCCGCCCACCCCGGAGCCCGCGCACGCGGCAAGGACGACGAACACCAGCAGCAGCCACAACGGAGCGCCCGCGGCCGCCGCGACCGAGGTGGCGACGAGCCCGGCAGTCGCGGCGAGCAGGGACCACCCGAGGGCGTGGGGCAGTACGGCCCGGTCCATCTGCCGCCCACGCCACGGAGCACACACCGCGTACGTCATCGCGCTCGCACCGCTGAGCAGGCCACTGCCCATGAACGACCCGGTCGCCTCGTGCGCCGTGAGCACCAGCGCGACCGGAAGCGCGGTCTGCGGCAGCCTGGCCAGGGACGCCGCGGCCAACCACCGGATCCAGACCTGGTGGTGCCGCAGCGGCTTGGCTCGCGCGTCCGCCGGCGGACTGGCAGTGACCTGCACGTCGTGCCTCCTCATCTCAGATCGGCATCGCGCCGCTGAGCAGCGCCTCGCGCTCACTGGGCAGCAGCACGTCGGCCGTGTCGAGCCGGGCAGCCGGATCGGCCACCGCGCTCCGCATCATCTGGACCAGACGCCGGGTCAGCGCGACGACCGTCTCCCGGTCGAAGACGTCGGTGGCGAACTCGACCAGACCGGCCATCCCTTCCGCAGTGCCGTCGGCTCCGCGCCGTTCGGTGAACGAGAACGACAGGTCGAACTTGGCGGTCTGCGCGTCGATCTGCCGCCTGGTCACCGTGACACCGGGGAGATCGAGCTCGGCCTCGCCCGCGCCCTGCAGCGTGAGGGTCACCTGGAAGAGCGGGTTGTGGCTCAACGAGCGGGTCGGCCTGAGCTCCTCGACCAGTCGTTCGAACGGCACGTCCTGGTTGGCGTACGCGGCGAGGTCGGTCTCGCGCACTCGCGCCAGCAGCTCAGTGAACGTCGGATTGCCACTGGTGTCGGTGCGCAGGACCAGCGTGTTGACGAAGAAGCCGACCAGGTCGTCGAGGGCGTCGTCGTTGCGACCGGCGATAGGGGCGCCGATCGGAATGTCGGTGCCCGCGCCGATCCGGGTGAGCAGGCCGGCCAGAGCCGTCTGCAGCGCCATGAACAGGCTGGCGCGTCCGGCGCCGGCGAAGCGCGCGAGAGCGGCGTGCAGGTCGGCGTCGAGCTCGAAATGCACGGTCTCGCCCCGATGGCCGCGCACGGCCGGGCGTGGCCGGTCCAGCGGCAGCTCGAGCCTCTCGGGCAGACCGGCCAGTTGCTCGGCCCAGAACGTCACCTCGTCGGTGGCGGCCCCGCCGTCCGCGCCGAGGAGCTCCCGCTGCCACAGCGTGTAATCCGCGTACTGGACCGGCAACGGCGTCCACTCCGGTGCGTTGCCGGCACGCCGGGCCGCGTACGCGGTGGACAGGTCCCGCAGCAGCGGCCCCATCGACCAGTGGTCGGTGGCGATGTGGTGCAGGCAGATCAGCAGCACATGCCGGTTCGAGCCGAGCCGGAAGAGCACCACCCGGATCGGCGGCGCGTCGGCGAGGTCGAACCGGCGGTCCACTTCGACCGCCATCGCGTCGCGGACCTCGGCCTCCGAGCAGTCCACCGTGGTCAGCACCGAGCTTCCGGAGTCGAGGAGGTGCTGCCACGGCTCGTCGCCGAAGACCGGGAACGCGGTCCGTAGGCTTTCGTGCCTGCCCATCACGTCACCGATCGCCGCGCGCAGTGCGGCCACGTCCACCCCACCGGTCAGCGAGAAGGCCGACGGGAGGTGGTAGGCCGAACCATGACCCGCCGACGTCTCCAGCTGTTCCACGAACCACAGCCGACGCTGGGCGAAGGACAACGGCACGCGCTGTGGGCGGGGCACGACTCGGGCGCTCGGCCTGGTCGACGCCGGGTCGTCGATGGCGTTGGCGATGCCCGCGACAGTCGGCCGTTCGAAGATCACTCGTACCGGCAGGTCGACGCCCAGCACCGCACGCACCCGGCTCGCCAGCCGGGCGACCTGCAAGGAGTGGCCGCCTAGCTCGAAGAAGTCGTCGTCGACCCCGACCTCGGCGATCTTCAGCACGTCGGCGACCAGCCGGCACAACAGCTCTTCCTGCGGCGTGCGCGGGGAGCGGCCGCCGACCGCCCACTGTGGCGACGGCAGCGCCGAGAGATCCACTTTGCCGTTGGCGTTCACCGGCATCCGATCCAGCACGACGTACGACGCGGGGACCATGAACGCGGGCAGGATGTCGGAGAGATACCGCCGCAACCGCGCCGGTACGAGCCGGGTGCCGTCCACCCCCACCGCGTACGCCACTAGGCGGACGTCCCCCGGCACCGGCTCGACCGCGGTCACGACCGCGCGTGCCACGTCGGGGTGCTTGACCAGAGTCGCCTCGACCTCCCCCGGCTCGACCCTGTACCCCCGGATCTTGACCTGGTGGTCGGCCCGGCCGACGAAGGCCAGGGTGCCGTCACCGGTCCACCGCGCCAGGTCGCCCGTGCGGTACATCCGCCCGCCGGTGCCCACGAACGGATCGGGCAGGAATCGCTCCGCGGTCAGTGCGGGCCTCGCCAGATAACCGCGGGCGATGCCCGCACCGGCGACGAAGATCTCGCCGATCACTCCCGGCGGGACCGGTCGCAAGTCCTTGTCCAGCAGGTAGATCCGCTGGTTCCACACCGGACGGCCGATGGGCACGGCCGCGGACGGCTCCCGGGCGGCCGCCCGCCCGGACTGGCCGAGCATGGTCGCGGCGTGCGTCTCGGTCGGACCGTAGTAGTTGAGCAGCCTGCGCTCGGTGGGACCGCTCAGCATCGCCCGGATGTCGTCGCTCAGCATCAGCGGCGATCCTGCCTGCGCGATGTCGGTGAACGCGGGCAGTTCGAGGCCCTCGGCGACGGCGGCCGAGCAGATGCTGTCGATCATCAGGGTCGGCGCGATGGCCATGGTCACCCGGTGCCGGTCCATCCAGTGCACCAGTCGTACGGGATCGGTGCGCACATCCGGTCCGGGGATCGCGATCGTGCCGCCGCTGACCAGGGCGGGCAGGGTTTCCTCCAGGGACACGTCGAAGCCCACGCTCGCCAGCTGCGCGACGACGCCGCCGGAGTCGCCAGTCTCGCGGTCCGCCTGCCAGCACACCATGTTGAGCAGACCGGCGGCCGGCATGACCACGCCCTTGGGCGTCCCGGTCGAGCCGGAGGTGTAGATCAGGTAGGCCGCGGCGGCGGGGTCGCCGGTGCGGCGCTCGTCCTCGGTGAGCGCCGTCGCCGGGTGCCGCTCGACCCGCGCCATGCCGTCAGGGGAGTCGACGACCAGCGCGCCGGGCACCCGGTGTGCGTGCTCGCGGTGGGTCACGACGACCACCGGCGCGGCGTCCTCGATCATGAAACTGAGCCGTTCGTCGGGGTGGTCCGGGTCCACCGGCAGGTAGACCGCACCGGCCTTGACCGTGGCCAGCAGCGCGACCAGGAGATCCACGGACCGCTCGAGGAGCACCGCGACCACGCGCTCCTGGCCCGCGCCACGGCTGATCAGTTCCCTGGCCAACCGGTTGGCCCTGGCGTGCGTCTCCGCGTACGTGACGCTGAGCGTGTCGGTGACCGCGGCGATCGCCGACGGTGTGCGCGCGGCCCGGTCCTCGAGCAACGTCACCAGGTCGGCGGCCGGAAGGGGCCGGCTGGAGTCGTTCCACTCGGTCAGCACCCGGCGCCGGCCGGCCGCGGACAGCAGTTCGCCCTGCGACACCGGCCGGTCCGGATCGGCGACGGCCTGGGCGAGGACCACGCGGAACTGCTCGGCCATGGCCTCGACGGTGCCCCGGTCGTACAGGTCGGAGGAGTACTCGATCACTCCGTCGACCCCGCCCGGCGTGCCGTCGGCAGATCGCCGTTCCCGGATCGAGAAGAACAGCTCGAACCGCGACACCCCGATGTCGACCGGGTCGAACCGGGAGTCGACGCCGGGCGCGTCGAGCGCGGGATCGACGTGCGTCTGCACCGCGAGCATCACCTGGAACAGCGGGTTCAGACCGAGCGAACGCACCGGGTTGACCGCCTCGACCACCCGCTCGAACGGCACGTCCTGCGCGTCGAACGCGGCGAGGTCGGTCGCCCGGACGCGCTCGACCAGCTCTCGGAAGGTCGGCTCGCCGGAGGTGTCGGTGCGCAGCACCAGCGTGTTGACGAAGAAGCCGACGAGGTCGTCGAGCGCCGTGTCGGTGCGCCCGGCGACAGGTGCGCCGATCGGCAGGTCGGTGCCCGCGCCGAGCCTGGTCAGCAGGGCACTGAGGCCCGCGTGCAGGAGCATGAACAGCGTCGCCTGGTGCTCGCGGCCGAGGTCGGTGAGCCTCTGGTGCAGTTCCGCGTCGAGGTGGAAGGGCACGCGGCCGCCGCGGTAGCTGGTGGTGGAACGGGGGCGGTCGGCGGGCAGGGCGATCTGCGCGGGCAGGTCTTCGAGCGCCGTCAGCCAGTAGTCCAGCTGCTCGGCCAGCATCCCGTCGTCGTCCCCGTCGGCGAGTTCCCGCTGCCACTGTGCGTAGTCGGCGTACCGCACGGGCAGGTCCGGCCACGTCGGAGTCTCCCCGGCCAGCCGGGAGCGGTAGGCGGCGGACAGGTCGCGCCGCAGCGGCTCGAATGACCAGCCGTCGACGGCGATGTGATGGAACGACAGCAGGAGCACGTGCTCCTGCGGCCCGAGGACGAACAGGGTCGCCCGAAGTGGCACGTCGACGGTCAGGTCGAAACCCACAGCCGCACGCCGCCGCACCGCCTCCGCCGCCTCGCCGGGCTCGACAGGAACCACCGGCATGACGGTCGCCAGATCAGGAACCTCCAGGACCTGCTGCACCGGCGTGCCCGACTCGGCCGGGAAGACGGTCCGGAGCGCTTCCTGCCGGGAGATCACTTCACGCACCGCGTGCCGGAGCGCGTCGTGGTCCAGCTCGCCCGACAGCCACAAGGCCACCGGGATGTTGTAACCGGCCCCACCGCCGGCAACCTGGTTCAGGAACCAGAGGCGTTGCTGCTCGAACGACAACGGGACCTGCGTGGGCCGTTCCTTCGGCGCGACGGGCGGACGAGTCGTCCGGTACGAGTCGAGCCTGTCCGTCAGCCCGATCGGAGTCGGCGCCGCGAAGAACTCCCGTGCGGTGACGTCGACCCCGAACGCGGCACGCAACCGGCCCAGAAGACGGGACGCCAGCAGCGACTCACCGCCCAGTTCGAAGAAGTCGTCGTCCGGAGCCACCGAAGGCCGACCGAGCAGCTCGGCGAATATCGACCGTACGAGATCCGTTCTCGGGTCCATTCCCGATCGCTCCGTCGCGGAGTCCTGATACACGGACATAGACGCCCCCTTGCGCGGCAACACGGCACTGCTTGAAAAGAGGTCGATTGAGCTGGGAAATCCCGGTCACTCGGAATGAAAAGCGAGCGGCAAATACTCGAGGCTGTTGGTGACGTAGGACGGCTTGCGCCGCGGCTCACCGACCTGCTCGATTCTGGCCACGCTGCGCAGTGTTTCTTCGAGAAATACCCCGATCATCACTCTGGCCAGCGGTGCGCCGATGCAGAAATGGCGTCCGCCACCGAAACTCACGTGCCGGTTGGGGGTCCGGTCCAGATGGAGCTCCATCGGCTGGTCGAACTCGTTCTCGTCCCGGTTGAGCGACGACAACCACACGCTCACCGCCTGGCCCGCCTTGATCTCGACGCCCCCGACGGACGTGTCGGTGACAGCGGTGCGCATGAGGTGACTCACCGGCGCGATCCAGCGCACGAGCTCCTCGATGGCCGTCTTGAGCGAGACCGCCCCGGAGCGCAGCACTTGCAGCTGCACCGGGTTGGCGAGCAGCGCGAGCAGCCCGCCGCTCAGCACCTGACGCGTCGTTTCCCCCGCCGCCACAGCCAGGTTGTCGCAGGTCAGGATGATCTCATCGTCGGTGATGTCCAGGCCGTCCGCCTGGGCGAGGACGAACGCCGACACCACGTCATTCGTCGGCCGCGCCCTGCGCTCCTCGATCACGTCGGCGTAGTAGGCGAGCACCTCGAGGTGCGCCTGCTGCGCGGCCGTCCCGTCCAGGTCGACGATGTTGCCCACGGCCGCCTCGGCGTAGCCGGCGATCCGCTCCACGTCCTCACCCTCGACACCGAGCAGGCCGGCGATGACCTGGAGCGGGTACGGCGCCGCGACGTCGTTGGCGAAGTCGTGGGGACCGGCGTCGACGACACCACGCAGCAAGGACCGCGACACCTCTGTCGCCCTGGCCCGGAACCCGGCGGCCGCCTTGGGCGTGAACAGCGCGGCGGCCGCTTTGCGCAGTACATCGTGCCGAGGCGGGTCGGAGAGCGTCATCATCACACCCGCACCCGGATACGGATCGGACAGATTGGGCCGCAGGAACGTCCCCCTGGCCGAGCTGAACCGCTTCCAGTCGCTCAGTACGTCAAGGCCCTCGGCGTAGGTCGTGACCGCCCAGAACGGTTCGTGATCCGGTTCGTCGTGCCAGGAGACCGGGCATTCTCTGCGCAGTCGCGCCCAGGCGCCGTGCGGATCGCCGTCGGAGTAGAGACGAGGATCGGTCAACCTGGTCATGACGGGGGCGGCGGCATCCACGGCGATCACTTCCTCAGGATCGTCCGGAAGGCGCGATCATCCCGGTCTCGACGGCCAGGCGGTCGAAGAAGGCCGTCCAGTGACGCCACATCTCCTCGGCGCAGTCGATGACCGCCTGCTCCTCGTCCGGAGCGAGCCCCGAGAACAGGGCGTCGGTCGCCTGGTCGACGTGGTCGGGCTCCTGCGCGACATGGATGTCGACCCACGCGTTGCGCTCCGTGCCGGACTCCCGCTTCACGGCCGCACCGATCGCCGAGACCATCAGCAGGTCCGTGACCTCGGTGGCGAAGATGCCGCCGAGCGCGGCACACCGGTCCGCCGAGCACTTCTCGTACCAGTCCACCAGCGCGGCGGTCTCCGCGAACGGCGCGGAACCGGTCACCGTCCGCCGGTCGTAGCCCGCCTTCTCCATGCTGTCGGCATAGATCACCTCGTGCGCCGCCGTGGCCGACCGGGCACCGGCCTCCTGCGAAAGAATGCGCGTGATCGCGCTCTTCGACTCGATGTCGGGCAGGACCGAGATGCAGCGCGCGAGGAAGGTCGGGAAGTAATGCAGCGGGTGCCACCACTGGCCGAGAAAGGTCCCGACGTGCTCGTGTGAAAGTTCGCGGCTGTGCACCTGCTTGAAGAACTCGTGGTCGACAAAGGCGCGGTGCGCCTCCGTCCCGACGAGCCGGTCGGATATCGATTCAACGATTGCGACTGCCATGATGTCCTTCTCCTTTCGCAGTAGGCCCGGCACCGTCCGAGATTCCGATAAGGTACGGAATGGAACGGCTCACTCAAGTGTTCTCTGACCACACGACTGTCGATGGCAAGTCCGCCCCCGGCAATTAGTGTTTCGGCACCTCCGCGCCCTTCCCAGAACTCTGCGAGGGTGAGTCCCCGCACCGAGCACCAGTATTAAGGGCACCGGTTGAGCGGACACAGAAACATCAGGCTTATCCGGTGTAGTCTCCACGACCACCCACTGTGCGCACGCAACGTCGGGACGGCGGCTTCGGCCGCACCGGTCTCGAACCGCTCGTCGCGCGCAGGCCAGGTAGCCCTTGCACCCATCCGGTCGAGGCCCTTCCGGTGGAGGCCCCCTGGTCGGCATATGCCTGACCGCCGCACGCAGCGGCGTCATCCTGCGCACCGCTGTCACGGACCTGCTGTACTTCGCGCTCTCCGACGAGGTGCGCCAGCGACTCGGTCTACGCCGCTGCCCCGATCACGACGGCGGCTTCGAGGCCGCCTACGCCGTCGTCCGCCGTCGCATCCACAGTGGGCGCGATCCGGAGGCCATCGTCGCGTCATGTGCCCCAGCCGGAAGACCATCACTGTCCCGCCGGAATCCGGCGCCGATCTCCGGCAGCCCCTCCAGTACGGCTCCGAAGTATCGCCGCCCGGACCCTCTTGCCGGCCTTCCAACTCGCCACCGCCGACCCACCCGTCGCCGCAAGACCAAGCCACTGGGCACCTGGACCCCCGAGGGCTACCTCACCCAGCCCTGAGACGTTCCTCACAAGCCCGCCAGTAGCCCGGGGAAGGGAAACCAGGCCGCAGCAGAACAGCCGAAGATCCTCGCGCCCCAAAAACTGACCGCGTGTTTCTCGCCACACACAGCGGAACGGGCGGCATCGTGATCACGATGCCGCCCGTTCCGTCGGTGCAACTGGAGCACTTTCTTCGGTGCTCCCTGGTGCGCGAGGGGGGAGTTGAACCCCCACGCCCTTGCGGGCACTGGAACCTGAATCCAGCGCGTCTGCCTATTCCGCCACCCGCGCATTGGGTGTGTCCTCGGGGCCTTTCCTTGCGGTCCGGCGCCTTCCGACACGAGAACATTAGCACGCTGTACGGGGTGGTTTCACATCCCTTTCCCGGCGGGGACGGGCGGGCAAGGGCAGGGGAACCGGGACGCCCGCCCTCCTTCGGGCACTCGTCCCGGCCGCCGGCCGTTCACGTATCAACCTCGTACCGGTCCGGCGCATCCGTCCAGGAGCCGGTCGGGGTCCACGGCCACGTGCGGGACACTGGTCTGCGGCCGCCTCTACGATCCTGGGCATGAGTACCGGGAGGCGTCGACACCGTCGACCGGGCCGACAGGGGGAACCAGCCGATCGACCGGCGCGTGGATACGATCAGTAAGCAGTACCAGGTGGACAGTGCGCGCGTGAGCGGTACGCACGCGGGAAGTACGCAGGAAAGCAGTACGCGACACAGCAGTACGCAAGGCAGCGGACAGGACGGCGTCGACGGAGGAGGTGCCCCATGGGAGTCCTGAAGAAGTTCGAGCAGCGTCTCGAAGGTCTGGTCAACGGCACCTTCGCGAAGGTGTTCAAGTCCGAGGTGCAGCCCGTGGAGATCGCGGGAGCACTCCAGCGCGAATGCGACAACAACGCGACCATCTGGAACCGGGACCGCACCGTCGTACCCAACGACTTCATCGTGGAGCTGAGCACGCCCGACTTCGAGCGCCTCAGCCCCTACTCCGGCCAGCTCGGCGACGAGCTGGCCGGCATGGTCCGCGACTACGCCAAGCAGCAGCGCTACACCTTCATGGGACCGATCAAGGTCCACCTGGAGAAGGCGGACGACCTCGACACCGGCCTGTACCGGGTGCGCAGCCGTACGCTCGCCTCCTCCAGCAGCCACCAGGGCGGCCCGGGACCCGCCGGCCCCGCCGCGCCCCCCGCCCCGACCGGACGCCCCGGCGCACCCGGCGGTTACGGCTATCCGCCGGCCGCCCCGCCCGCCGGCGCCCCGCCCATGCCGAGCGCGCCGCCACCCGGTGGCCGCCCCGGCGGCTACGGCTACCCGCAGCCCGCGGGCGGCCAGCAGCCCCCGGCCGCCCCCGCGGCCGGCGGACGCACCCGCCACTGGATCGAGATCAACGGCACCCGCCATCAGATCTCCCGCGCGACCCTCGTGCTCGGACGCAGCACCGAGGCCGACGTGCGGATCGACGACCCCGGCGTGAGCCGCCGGCACTGCGAGATCCGGACCGGAACGCCCTCGACGATCCAGGATCTCGGGTCCACCAACGGCATCGTGGTGGACGGGCAGCACACCACCCGCGCTACGCTCCGCGACGGCTCGCGGATCGTCGTGGGCAGCACCACCGTTATCTATAGGCAAGCCGAAGGGTGATCCGGGGGCAATGTCAGAGCTGACCCTCACGGTCATGCGGCTGGGTTTCCTGGCCGTACTGTGGCTGTTCGTGATCGTGGCCGTGCAGGTCATCCGCAGCGACCTGTTCGGCACGCGGGTCACCCAGCGCGGAGCGCGGCGCGGCGCCGACCGGCCGCAGCAGGCCGCCGCGCGCCAGGGCCAGGCACCACCGCCGCAGCGCCAGCAGTCCGGCGGCGGCCGGGGACGCCGCGGCGCCCCCACCAAGCTGGTCGTCACGGAGGGCACCCTCACCGGCACCACCGTTGCCCTCCAGGGCCAGACCATCACGCTCGGCCGGGCACACGACTCGACGATCGTGCTGGACGACGACTACGCCTCCAGCCGCCATGCCAGGATCTACCCGGACCAGAACGGCCAGTGGATCGTCGAGGACCTGGGCTCCACCAACGGCACCTACCTGGACCGGTCCCGGCTGACGACCCCCACACCGATTTCGCTGGGTGCGCCGATCCGCATCGGCAAGACCGTCATCGAGCTGCGGAAGTAGTGCTACACCAATGATTGAGCGCGAGCGGAGCGAGCACGCACCGGCGGCCGGCATCCCGGGCCCCGGCGCGCTCCCGACCGGAGGGTGGGCAGTGTGGCTCGACACGACCGGCTGTACCCGGAGCAGCCGACGGGCGAGGTGGGCATGAGTCTGTCACTGCGCTTCGCCGCCGGTTCCCACAAGGGCATGATCCGGGAGGGCAACGAGGACTCCGGCTACGCCGGTCCCCGCCTGCTCGCCATCGCCGACGGCATGGGCGGCCAGGCCGCCGGCGAGGTCGCCTCTTCCGAGGTGATCTCCACCATCGTCGCCCTCGACGACGACGTGCCCGGCTCCGACGTCCTCACCTCCCTCGGTCACGCCGTGCAGCGCGCCAACGACCAGCTGCGGCAGATGGTCGAGGAGGACCCCGCCCTGGAGGGCATGGGCACCACCCTCACCGCCCTGCTGTGGACCGGCCAGCGCCTCGGCCTCGTCCACGTCGGCGACTCCCGCGCCTACCTCCTGCGCGACGGCGTCCTCACCCAGATCACGCAGGACCACACCTGGGTGCAGCGCCTCGTCGACGAGGGCCGCATCACCGAGGAGGAGGCCGGCACCCACCCGCAGCGCTCCCTGCTGATGCGGGCGCTCGGCAGCGGCGACCACGTCGAACCCGACCTGTCCATCCGCGAGGTGCGGGCCGGCGACCGCTACCTCATCTGCTCCGACGGACTGTCCGGCGTCGTCTCCCACCAGACGATGGAGGACACCCTCGCCAGCTACCAGGGCCCCCAGGAGACCGTGCAGGAGCTGATCCAGCTCGCGCTGCGCGGCGGCGGCCCCGACAACATCACCGTCATCGTCGCCGACGTCCTCGACCTCGACACCGGCGACACCCTCGCCGGGCAGCTGTCCGACACCCCGGTCGTGGTCGGCGCCGTCGCCGAGAACCAGGCCCAGTTCGGCGACAACGGCATCATGCAGACCCCGGCCGGCCGCGCCGCCGGCCTCGGCCGCCAGGGCGGCGGCCGGCACGGCGGCGGCGAGTTCGGCCCGCCCGGCAGCGGCGACACCACCGGCTTCGTCCCCGCCGGCGACTTCGACGACTACGGCCCCGACGACTTCGTCAAACCCCGCAAGAACCGCAAGTGGCTCAAGCGATCCCTCTACACGGTGCTCGCCCTCGCCGTCATCGGCGGCGGCATGTACGGCGGCTGGCGCTGGACCCAGACCCAGTACTACGTCGGCACCAAGGACGACCACCTCGCGCTGTACCGGGGCATCAGCCAGGACCTCGCCTGGGTCTCGCTCTCCAAGGTCCAGAAGGACCACCCCGAGATCGAACTCAAGTACCTGCCGCCCTACCAGCAGAAACTGGTCGAGGCCACCATGCCCGAAGGCGACCTCGCCGACGCGCGCGCCAAGATCGAGGAACTGGCCGTCCAGGCCTCCGCCTGCAAGAAGCAGGCCGAGCGCCGCGCCGCGCAGAACGCGAAGAACGAGCAGGACGCCAAGAACGAGCAGAACGCGAAGACGGGCCAGGGCCAGGCCGGAGGCACCACGGGAACCACACCCGCCTCCTTCACGTCCAAGGCCTCACCGAGCCCGAGCACGTCGGGAACGCCGAAGGCACCCGAATCGTCCGAGCCCCCGTCCACGACCGCACCCACTCCTGGCCCCGGCCCGACCCTCTCGGAGGAAGAGCAGAAGGTCGTCTCGCTGTGCGGTAAGCAGTAGGCAAGCCGTGAGAGGCACCGTCACCCGATGAGCAGTACTTCCAACTCGCCGACGCACCACACGTCCACGATCGGCGCCATCGGCGCGCCGAGCCGGCGCAACACCGAGCTGGCGCTGCTCGTGTTCGCCGTCCTCATCCCGGTCTTCGCGTACGCCAACGTGGGACTGGCCATCAACGACGAGGTGCCCGCCGGCCTGCTGAGCTACGGCCTCGGCCTCGGCCTGCTGGCCGGCGTCGGCCACCTAGTCGTACGCAAGTTCGCGCCCTACGCGGACCCGCTGATGCTGCCCCTGGCCACCCTCCTCAACGGACTCGGACTCGTCGCGATCTGGCGCCTGGACCAGTCCGAACTCCTCCAGTCCATCGACCAGGCCGGCAACGCCGCACCCCGCCAGCTGATGTACACCGCGATGGGCATCGCCCTGTTCGTCGCCGTGCTGATCTTCCTCAAGGACCACCGCGTCCTGCAGCGCTACACCTACATCTCCATGGTCGGCGCCCTCATCCTGCTGCTGCTCCCGCTGGTGCCGGGCCTCGGCCGCGACGTCTTCGGCGCCCGGATCTGGATCCAGGTCGGCTCCTTCTCCATCCAGCCGGGCGAGTTCGCCAAGATCGTGCTGGCCGTGTTCTTCGCCGGCTACCTGATGGTCAAGCGCGACGCGCTCGCCCTCGCCAGCCGCCGCTTCATGGGCCTCTACCTGCCCCGCGGCCGCGACCTCGGCCCCATCCTGGTCGTCTGGATGGTCTCCATCCTCATCCTGGTCTTCGAGACCGACCTCGGCACCTCGCTGCTGTTCTTCGGCATGTTCGTGATCATGCTGTACGTCGCCACCGAGCGCACCAGCTGGATCGTCTTCGGCCTGCTGATGTCCGCCGTCGGCGCCGTCGGCGTCGCCAGCTTCGAACCCCACATCAAGCAGCGCGTCGACGCCTGGCTCGACCCGATGAAGGAGTACACGCTCTCCCGCGCCGGCCAGGGCGGCCACTCCGAACAGGCCATGCAGGCCCTGTGGGCCTTCGGCTCCGGCGGCACCCTCGGCTCCGGCTGGGGCCAGGGCCACTCCGACCTGATCCGGTTCGCCGCCAACTCCGACTTCATCCTCGCCACCTTCGGCGAGGAACTGGGCCTGGCCGGCCTCATGGCACTGCTCCTGCTCTACGCCCTCATCGTCGAGCGCGGCGTACGCACCGCCCTCGCCGCCCGCGACCCCTTCGGCAAGCTCCTCGCCATCGGCCTCTCCGGCGCCTTCGCCCTCCAGGTCTTCGTCGTCGCCGGCGGCGTCATGGGCCTCATCCCGCTCACCGGCATGACCATGCCCTTCCTGGCCTACGGAGGCTCCTCCGTCATCGCCAACTGGGCCCTGATCGGCATCCTGCTGCGCATCAGCGACACGGCTCGCAGACCCGCACCCGCGGCACCCGCGAACCCCGACGCCGAGATGACCCAGGTGGTCCGCCCGTGAACAAGCCACTGCGCCGCATCGCGCTCTTCTGCGGCCTCCTCGTCCTCACCCTGCTCATCCGCGACAACTGGCTCCAGTACGTCCAGGCCGACGAGCTCAAGGAAGACGAGCACAACCGCCGCGTCGCCATCGAGCGGTACGCCAGCCCCCGCGGCGACATCATCGTCAACGGCAAGGCCATCACCGGCCACGCCACCACCGACGGCGACTTCAAGTACAAGCGCACCTACAAGGACGGCGCCATGTGGGCGCCCGTCACCGGCTACGTCTCCCAGGCCTACGGCGCCACCCAGCTCGAAGCGATCAACGACGGCATCCTCACCGGCAACGACGACCGGCTCTTCTTCCGCAACACCCTCGACATGATCACCGGCAAGCAGCGCGAGGGCGGCAACGTCGTCACCACCCTCAACAGCGCCGCCCAGAAAGCCGCCTACGACGGACTGAAGAAGCAGGGCGGCAAGGGCGCCGTCGTCGCCATCGAACCGTCCACCGGCAAGATCCTCTCGATGGCCTCCTACCCCTCGTACGACCCCACCGCCATCGCGGGCAGCGACGGAGCCGCCGGCGAGGCCTGGAACCAGCTGCAGAAGAAGAACAACCCCGACGACCCGATGCTCAACCGCGCCCTGCGCGAGGTCTACCCGCCCGGCTCCACCTTCAAGGTGCTCACCGCGGCCGCCGCCCTGGAACACGGCCTGTACGACTCGGCCAACGAGAAGACCGACTCCCCGCTGCCCTGGACCATGCCCGGCACCACCACCGAACTGCCCAACGAGGGCGACCTCCCCTGCGAGGACGCCACCCTCCGCGAGGCACTGCGGGTGTCCTGCAACACCGTCTTCGGCAAGATCGGCTCCGACCTCGGCAACGACAAGATGCTGGAGACCGCCGAGAAGTTCGGCTTCAACGAGGAGCAGTTCGTCCCCGTCCGCTCCAGCGCCTCCGTCTTCTCCGACGACATGAACAAGTCGCAGACCGCGCTCTCCGCCATCGGCCAGTACAACACCGCCGCCACCCCGCTGCAGATGGCGATGGTCACCTCCGCCATCGCCAACAACGGCACCCTGATGAAGCCGTACATGGTCGACGAACTCCAGGCCCCCAACCTCGACACCGTCGAGAAGACCGACCCCGAGGAGATGAGCGAGCCGCTGTCCGCGGACAACGCCCAGATCCTCCAGTCCATGATGGAGACCGTCGTCGAGGACGGCACGGGAACCAACGCACGGATCGACGGCGTCACCGTGGGCGGCAAGACCGGCACCGCACAGCACGGCGTCGACAACAGCGAGAACCCCTACGCCTGGTTCATCTCCTACGCCAAGGCCGAGGACGGCAGCTCGCCCGTCGCCGTCGCCGTGGTGGTCGAGGACGAGAACGCCAACCGCGACGACATCTCCGGCGGCGGCCTCGCGGCTCCGATCGCCAAGAACGTGATGGAGGCCGTTCTGGAGAGCAAGAAGTGACCACACACTGAACAGGACGTGACTCCCGTCACGTCCCCTTCACATAGGCGCACGTTGCGATACCGGTCCTGTATCGGGTATCGGGCTTGGCCAGGTCACCCGCCGCGGGCCGGGTACGGTAGGCCGGACGGCAGCCACCGACCGTACAAGCATGCCGGTCGGGACCGACGGAGAGGGCTGGTAGTAACCATGGAAGAGCCGCGTCGCCTCGGCGGCCGGTACGAGCTGGGCCAGGTGCTCGGCCGTGGTGGCATGGCGGAGGTATACCTCGCGCACGACACCCGGCTCGGCCGCACCGTGGCGGTGAAGACGCTGCGCGCCGACCTCGCGCGCGACCCGTCCTTCCAGGCCCGCTTCCGCCGGGAGGCCCAGTCGGCCGCCTCGCTCAACCATCCCGCGATCGTGGCGGTCTACGACACGGGCGAGGACTACATCGACAACGTGTCGATCCCGTACATCGTCATGGAGTACGTCGACGGCTCCACCCTCCGCGAACTGCTCCACTCCGGCCGCAAGCTGCTGCCGGAGCGCACGCTGGAGATGACCATCGGCATCCTCCAGGCGCTGGAGTACTCGCACCGGGCCGGCATCGTCCACCGCGACATCAAGCCGGCCAACGTCATGCTCACCCGCAACGGCCAGGTCAAGGTCATGGACTTCGGCATCGCCCGCGCCATGGGCGACTCCGGCATGACCATGACCCAAACGGCCGCGGTCATCGGCACCGCCCAGTACCTCTCCCCGGAGCAGGCCAAGGGCGAACAGGTCGACGCCCGCTCCGACCTGTACTCCACCGGCTGCCTCCTCTACGAGCTGCTCACGGTCCGCCCGCCCTTCGTCGGAGACTCCCCGGTCGCCGTCGCCTACCAGCACGTGCGCGAGGAACCGCAGGCGCCCAGCGTCTTCGACCCCGAGATCACGCCCGAGATGGACGCCATCGTCCTCAAGGCCCTGGTCAAGGACCCGGACTACCGCTACCAGTCGGCCGACGAGATGCGCGCCGACATCGAGGCCTGCCTCGACGGCCAGCCCGTCGGCGCCACCGCCGCGATGGGCGCCATGGCCGCCGGCGGCTACGGCGCCTACCCCGACGACCAGCCGACGACCGCCCTGCGCTCCGACGCCGGCGCGGGCGCCACCACCATGCTGCCGCCCATGAACCCGGACGACGGCGGCTACGGCTACGACGACCGCCCCGACCGGCGCCGCCAGCAGCCCCGCAAGTCCAACGCCTCCACGATCTTCCTGGTCCTGGCCGGCGTCCTGGTCCTGGCCGGCGCCATCCTCATCGGCATGCAGCTCTTCGGCAACGACGCGGGGCCGGGCAACGACAAGGTCGACGTCCCCGCCTTCGTCGGCACCACCAAGGAAGACGCCACGCAACTCGCGACCAACGCCGACCTCGAACTGACCTTCAAGCAACAGCCCTGCGAGGACCAGCCCAAGGGGAACGTCTGCTCGCAGAACCCGCAGCAGGGCACTGAGGTCAAGAAGAAGTCCAGCGTCGAGCTCGTGGTCTCGACGGGCGCGCCGAAGGTCGCCGTGCCCAACGTCATCGACAAGAACATCGACGAGGCCAAGCAGCAGCTCGAGGACAAGGGCTTCGTCGTCGAGACCGAGCAGACCGAGTCCTCCCAGGACGAGGGCACCGTCCTCAGCCAGGACCCCGACCCGGGCAAGGAGCTCGAGAAGGGCTCCACGGTGACCCTGGAGGTCGCCAAGCCCGTGGAGAAGGCGACGGTGCCGGACGTGGTCAACCGGACCTGCGACGAGGCCAAGGCCCAGATGGAGAGCAGCGGCCTGGAAGGCGAGTGCGCCGACCAGCCGACCAACGACCCGAACCAGGTCGGCAAGGTCATCTCCACCACGCCGTCCAACGGCCAGCAGATCGACAAGGGCTCCAAGGTCACGATCCACATCGGCAAGGCCATCGAGAAGACCAAGGTGCCGGAGGTCCGCGGCAAGTCCCTCGCCGAGGCCCGGCAGATCCTGCAGCAGAACGGCTTCACCAACGTCCAGGTCCAGCCGGGCGCGCCCGGTGACGACAACGCGATGGTCGTCGCCATGAACCCGCAGCCCAACACCGAGGTCGACGACCCGGGCGCCACGCCGATCGTCCTCACCACCATCGGCGGCAACGGCGGCGGCAACGGCAACAACGGCGGCGGCATCATCGGCGGCCTCCGCGGCGACGACTGACCCGCCCGCGAGAACACCAACGGCAAGAGCCCGGGCCCCTCGGCGGAGGGACCGGGGCTCTGTCGTGTCTTCATATGTCATGACTCGTTTACTCAGGGTGACCACACAACCCGAGAGAGGAACGACCATGATCAGCGAAACGGCCCTGCTGGAATCAGCGGCCCTGCGCAGCAGCGTCCTCGGACGCACCGACGTACTAGACCGCGTCAAGGCACTGTCCCTGCTGCCGGACGGCATGCATGTGACTACGGCGATGGTGGCGACGTACTTCAACGCCACGGTGGAAGCAGTACGCGCCCTCGTCCACGATCACCGTGACGAGCTGGAGACGAGTGGATACCGAGTTCTGACAGGCCCAGAACTGAGTGACTTCAAGCAACGCAGTGGCATTCGGTCGCGCACGCGCTCCCTTGCCCTCTTCCCCCGCCGCGCCGTCCTCAACATCGCCATGCTGCTCCGCGACAGCGAAGTCGCACGTCAGGTGCGTGTCTACCTCCTGGACATGGAGCACCTGGCCCGCACACAGCCTGTGGAAAACCTGGCCCCCACCTCCGTCGAACTCGACGCCCGCATCGACCATCGCATCACCCGCATCCTCGGCAACACCGTCGTGCCGATGCTCAACACCCTGATCGAGACCTCCGGTGAACACCGTCGCGAGCTCATCGAACTCCGCGAGGACATCGAGAACGTCGAGCGCAAGCTGTGCTGGCACCACGCCCGCCTCGCCGCCCTGGAGGGAGACACCCTCGTCGACGAGGTCAGGAGCAAGCTCAAGGCCATGACCTGGCGAGCTTTCGAGCACCACGTCGCCGACCTGCTGCGACGCGACGGCTGCCTGGACGTCGTCGTACGGCAGGCCCGCACCGACAGGGGCATCGACATCACCGGACGGACCGCCGACGGCCGCACCGTCGCCGTCCAGTGCAAGAACAGGTCCGGCCGATGGACCGTACCGAGCGCGGACATGCAGAAGTTCGCCGGGGCTGCCCGCGCCATCGACCAGGTCGACATCGCACTCTTCGTCGCCACCTGCAACTTCAGCCACGAGTCGGAGGCGATCGCCAAACTCAGCGGAGTCGTCACCGTCAACCGGGAGGAACTGGAGGCGTGGAGCGCCGGAGTGCGACTCAAGGCACTCCGTTAGGGACCGCTCGCGAAGACGCGAAGAGGCCCGAAGCCGCAAGATGAAGTTGCGGCTTCGGGCCTTCGTCATGTTAGGGGACTGACCTCCCTCAAGGAGGTCAGTCAGCGCAACTCCTCCGGCGGAGTCCGCTCCCCGTCCACCTTCTCCGTACGCACCAGCTCCCCCCACACCACATACCGGTACCGGCTCGTGTACACGGGCGTGCACGTCGTCAGGGTGATGTAGTGGCCGGCCTTCTTCTTGCCGGACTCCTTCGGGACCGGGTCGAGGACCCTGACGTTGTACTTCGAGGTCTCGGGCAGAACCGCGTAGGTCTTGTAGA
The DNA here is from genome assembly GCF_028473745.1 of Streptomyces sp. M92. Taxonomy (NCBI): domain Bacteria; kingdom Bacillati; phylum Actinomycetota; class Actinomycetes; order Kitasatosporales; family Streptomycetaceae; genus Streptomyces; species Streptomyces sp. M92. The sequence continues at coordinate 1,775,910 of NZ_CP101137.1, read as the reverse complement.
CGTACCAGGTGTCCTTCGTCTCGAAGACGATCGGGTCGCCCTTCTCGATCTTGTCGATGTTGTGGAACTTCGCCCCGTGCCCGTCCCGGTGCGCCGCCAGCGAGAAGTTGCCCTCCTTGCCGGAGGTGGGGAGCGCGGACTTCACGGGGTCGGTGTAGTAGCCGGCCACGCCGTCGTTGAGGACCTTCATCGACGTGCCCTTCTCCACCAGGATGTCGCCGTCACCCATCGCCGGCACGTGCAGGAAGCCGATGCCCGCCTTGGTGTCCAGCGCACCCGGGCCGTCCGGACCGACCCGGTCCTGCGCCCAGTTCTCGCGGACCTCGTCCGCCTGCTTGTCCGCCGCGCGGTCCGCGACCACGTTCGTCCACCACAGGGAGTAGACGACGAACAGGCCCAGCACCAGGCCCGCCGTGATGAGGAGTTCACCGAAGACGCTCACGGTCCGGGCGACGATCCGCCCGGCGCCGCCGCGGCGGCGTGCCGCGGGCTCCGGTGGGCCGTCCGTGCCGGACTGCTCTTCGTGCTCGGTGTCGGTGGTCGCTGCCACTGGTCATCCGCCCTTAACTGACGAGCGCATCCGGCTTGCCCTTGCTGCGCGGCCGTTCCTCGACCATCTTGCCCCAGACGATCATCCGGTACTTGCTCGTGAACTCCGGCGTGCACGTGGTGAGGGTGATGTACCGGCCCGGTTCCTTGAAACCGGACTGCTTCGGGACCGGGTCCAGCACACTGACGTTGCTCGGCGACGTCACCGGCAGGATCGACGCCATCTTGTAGACGAAGTACTCGTCCTGCGTCTCCACGACGATCGGATCACCCGGGTCCAGCTTGTTGATGTACCGGAAGGGCTCACCGTGGGTGTTGCGGTGCCCGGCCAGACCGAAGTTTCCGGTCTTCGCGTCCGGCATCGCCGTCTTCAGCGCGCCCTCCGCATAGTGGCCGACCATGCCCCGGTCCAGGACCTTCTCGTCGTCGATGCCCTCCGCGATCGGCACCACGACGTCCAGCTTCGGAATGTGCAGCAGCGCGAAACCCTGCCCCGGTTCGAAGGTGCCCGGGTTGCGCTTGCCGTTCGCCCAGTCCTCCTGGAGATTGCTGGCCGCCTTGTCCGCCTGCGCCTGGGCGCGGACGTTCGTCCACCACAACTGGTACGTCACGAACAGCAGCATCAGCACGCCCGTCGTGATGAACAGCTCACCCATCACGCGGCTGGCGATCACCGCCGCCCCCGGCTTGCGGGCGCGGGCCTGCCGACGGGCCTCCACGCGCGACAGAGGGGCTTTCGGCGTCGCGTCGGCCTCAGGGGCCCGGGAAGGGCCCCGGGAGCCCCCACGGCGCCCGTGACGCCGTTTCGCGGCCTTCCTGCGGGCCGCGCGCCCACCCGTCACCGGAGGGGCGGTGGCCGACCGCTCCGGCGGCGGGTCCGGGACCCGCAGCGCCACCGTCTCGTCGTCGAGAGGCGCCCCGGCCCCCTCCCCGGCGGCGAAATCCTCGTACCACCCGTCGAAACCGCCCCCGAACGCACCGGAATCCCCGTACGGCTGCCCGTACGAGGATCCCTGGTCACCGGCCGTGCCGGAGTCGCGCTCGGGGCGCAGTGCGGTCACGCCGTGGCCCTGCCCACCACCGGGGCGAGCCCCGCCGACCTCGCCACCGCACCCTGGTCGCCGCACTCCGCCAGCCAGTTGGCCAGCATCCGGTGCCCGTGCTCGGTCAGCACCGACTCCGGATGGAACTGCACACCCTCCACCGGCAGCTCCCGGTGCCGCAGCCCCATGACGATCCCGTCCTGTGTCCGGGCCGTCACCTCCAGCTCCGCCGGCACCGTGCCCGGTTCCGCCGCCAGCGAGTGGTACCGCGTCGCCGTGAAGGGCGAGGGCAGGCCGGCGAACACTCCCTTGCCCTCGTGCTCCACCGGCGAGGTCTTGCCGTGCAGCAGCTCCGGCGCCCGGTCCACCACACCGCCGTACGCCACCTGCATCGACTGCATGCCCAGACAGACCCCGAAGACGGGGACACCGGTCGACGCGCAGTGCCGGACCATGTCGACGCAGACCCCCGCCTGCTCCGGCGTACCGGGCCCGGGAGACAGCAGCACACCGTCGAAACCGTCCTGGGCGTGCCCCGTCGACACCTCGTCGTTGCGCAGCACCTCGCACTCCGCACCGAGCTGATACAGGTACTGGACCAGGTTGAAGACGAAACTGTCGTAGTTGTCGACGACGAGGATGCGCGCGCTCACTGGTTGTCCACCGTCACATCGTTGAAGGGAAGCAGCGGTTCGGCCCATGGGAAGACGTACTGGAACAGGACGTAGACCACGGCCACGACCAGGACGAGCGAGAGCAGCGCCCTCACCCACGCGTTCCCCGGCAGATGCCGCCAGATCCAGCCGTACATGCCGTCCCTTCCGTCGCACCACGGCGCCGCACTCACGCCGCACCGCACCAGACTAACGGCGCGGACCCCTCCGGAAAGGCGTCAATCCACAGGCTGGGCATAGTGCAGGTCCGCCGTGCCCGAGTAGCCCGGCAGCGTCACCGTCCCGTCGTCCTCGACCTTCCAGCCGAGCCCGTAGACATTGACGTACACCATGTAGTTCTGGATCGCCGGGGACGCGGCCAGCGCCTTCTTCAGCTTCTCCGGATCGCCGACCGCCTGGACCTTGTACGGCGGCGAGTAGACGCGGCCCTGGAGGATCAGGGTGTTGCCCACGCAGCGCACCGCGCTGGTGGAGATCAGCCGCTGGTCCATGACCTTGATGCCCTCCGCGCCGCCCTTCCACAGCGCGTTCACGACCGCCTGGAGGTCCTGCTGGTGGATCACCAGGTAGTCGGGCTGCGGCTCCGGATAGCCGGGGAGCTTCGCGGTGGCGTCCGGCGGGGCGTCGTCGAGCGTGACGGATATCGCCTCACCCTTCAGCTCCCGCGTGCCCGCCTTCGCCTCCAGCTCCGCGCGTTTCTCGTCCTCCGCCTCCGTACGCCCGTCGTCGCGCTCGGCGAGCGATTCGATCTCCTCGCGCAGGGCCGCGTTGGACTCCTCCAGCTCACCGTTGTCCCGGCTGCGCTCGTGGATGAGATCGGACAACTTGAGCAAAGAGGCATCCGTACGGATATTGGTGCCCTTCGCGGTATCGAAGCTGGTGAAGAAAATGAGGCCCGCGAGCGCGAAGACGGCCGCCGTCAGGACCCGCACGGGCCGGAAACGGCGCCTGCGGGCGGGGCTGGATCCCGCCTGGGGGGAGTCGGCAGAATTGCTCAACGTACCCTTATCTCCTTCGGCGCCACGGAAGCACTACGCTAACGGACGCCCGGGGGAGCGCTCCAAGTCCCCGACCCCGTTCCCTGCGCGGCCACGCAGCGCATCGACAGGAGAGACCCTCGTGCCGAAGTCACGTATCCGCAAGAAGGCCGATTACACGCCGCCGCCGTCGAAGCAGGCGGCCAGCATCAAGCTGACGAGCCGCAGCTGGGTGGCTCCGGTCATGCTGGCCATGTTCGTCATCGGTCTCGCCTGGATCGTCGTCTTCTACGTCACCGACGGTTCACTGCCCATTGACTCCCTGGGCAACTGGAACATCGTGGTGGGCTTCGGTTTCATCGCCGCCGGATTCGGTGTCTCGACGCAGTGGAAGTAGCCCGGCGGCAGACCGCGGAACACCGCGGAACAGCTCTCCCCAGGGCTATCCACTGAGTTATCCACAGGCGCTGTCCACACGGTGGGGAAAAGAAAAGACGATCTGTGGATAACCCATCGGACATTGACGCCGGTGTGACGGAAGTACCGGCACCCGAAAGCACATTCGCCCCCTGCCTGACCTGCGGAAACACGGGTCAGTGACAGGGGGCACACCTGTTCCCGCACACTGTGCACAAGATCGGCCACCGTCTGTGGACAACCTGCGCTCAGGTGAGCTGTGCGGTTCTCAACAGGGCCAGTCCTACGACGGCCACCAGGACCAGCGCGCACGTGCCGTACTGCACGAGCGTCCGGCGCTCGCGCGGGGCATGGAGCATGGCGTAGCCGATCGCGGCGCCGGCGACGAGGCCGCCGACGTGGGCCTGCCAGGCGATGTTGGCCCAGGTGAAGGTGAAGACCAGGTTGATCACCAGGAGGATGACGATCGGCCGCATGTCGGCGTTGAGGCGGCGGACGAGTGCGGCGGTGGCGCCGAAGAGGCCGAAGATCGCGCCGGAGGCGCCGAGGGTGGCTTGGGTGGGTGAGGCCAGGAGGTAGGTGAGCGCGCTGCCGGCCAGGCCGGAGACGAGGTAGAGGGTGAGGTAGCGGGCCCTGCCGAGGGCCGCTTCCAGGGGGCCTCCGAGGAACCAGAGGCTGAGCATGTTGAAGCCGAGGTGCCAGATTTCCTCGTGGGTGAACATGGTCGTCACCAGGCGGTACCACTCGCCCTCCGCTACGCCCTCGTTCGGGATGTAGTAGGGGGCGGGGGGCCATTGGCCGATCAGGACCATGCCGCCCAGGAAGGACTCCGACAGGGCGTGTACGGCGATGAAGACCGCGACGTTGATCCCGATGAGGATCTTGGTGAGGAGGTGGGGGTCGGCGGCGACGGTGCCTCCGGCCAGCGTGCGCGGCCGGGACGCGGCCGGGGCCGGTCCGCCGCCGGTGCGGCCGCTCGCGCAGTCGGGGCAGTGGAAGCCGACGGAGGCGTTGACCATGCAGTCGGTGCAGATGGGGCGTTCGCAGCGGGTGCAGCGGATGCCGGTCTCGCGGTCCGGGTGGCGGTAGCAGCCCGGCAGGCTCTGGGCGTCCGGTGGGCCGGCTGCCGCGTGGTCCATGGCTTCCCCTCGGTCGTCCTGTGGGCGGTGTCCGTCGGTGTTGTGCGACGCACCGCCCCCGCTCATCTATACGGATGAGCGGGGCGTCAGGTTCCTTCCCGGCGTGGCCGGGGTCAGTCCTGGCGGGTCTCGATGACGACCGACTCGATGACGGCGTCGTTGACGGGGCGTTCGGTGCGGGGGTTGGTGGGGAGGGCGGCGATGGTGTCGACGACCTTCTGGCCGGCCGGGTCCGTCACCTCGCCGAAGATCGTGTGCTTGCGGTTGAGCCACGTGGTCGGGGCGACGGTGACGAAGAACTGGGAGCCGTTGGTGCCGGGGCCGGCGTTGGCCATGGCCAGCAGGTAGGGCTTGTTGAAGGAGAGGTCGGGGTGGAACTCGTCCTCGAACTGGTAGCCCGGGTCGCCGGTGCCGTTGCCGAGGGGGTCGCCGCCCTGGATCATGAAGCCGCTGATGACCCGGTGGAAGACCGTGCCGTCGTAGAGCCTGGCGGTGGTCTTCTCGCCGGTCTCGGGGTGGGTCCACTCCCGTTCACCCTTGGCGAGTTCGACGAAGTTCCTGACCGTCTTGGGGGCGTGGTTCGGCAGGAGCCGGATCTCGATGTCGCCGTGGTTGGTCTTCAGGGTGGCGTAGAGCTGCTCGGCCACGATGTGCCTTCCGTCGTGTTCTGGTGCCCGCCGATCCTTGCACGGTCGACGGTGGGTACGGCGTCGGGCCGAGGTTTCCTGCTCCGATTCGGCGATGGGGGTTGCGGGAATCCGGTCGGGTACTCCATCCGGTACTCCTGGGTCCCGAGCGCGGGGCGCCGATTCGTGGCATTGTCGTCGGCAGGCTCTTGTTGCCCGGTATTCATCCGTTATCGAGGTTGATCGGCGTTTGTCGGCAACTTCCTCACCACGTGCCCCGGACATCACGAAGACACCGCCCGTGACCCGGATGCCCGCTCTCACATGCCCGGCGGTGCGTCCGCAGGCATGATCCGTAAAAGGGTGGAAAGTCGAATTACCGTACGCCACCGAGGAGGAGGAACCCGTGACCCGCATCGACAGCGTGCGCGCCGCGACCGGTTCGGCGAAGGACAGCGTGCTGCACGCCGCGGAAGTGGTGGCGCCCTACGCCGACACGGCCAAGGACAGGGCCGCTCACTACGCACAGGAGGCGCGCGTACGGCTGGCGCCCAGGGTGTCGCAGGCCGCGTGCCAGGCGCGTCTTCAGTACGGCACGCATGTCGCGCCGCGGCTGGACCAGGCGCGTACGCATGTACCGCCGAAGGTGGACGCGGCCGCTCAGGAGGCCGCCGTTCGTACGCGCCTGGCCGCCCGGCAGGCGGCCGAGTACTCCAGGCCGGTGATCGATCAGGCGGTGGCCGCGGCCGTGCCCGTGCGGGACGAGGCCGCCGCGCGGGGTGCCGCGGCGTTGGCCGCGCTGCGGGGTCAGGTGACGGCGAAGGAGATCCGGAAGCTGTCGCGCAGGCACCAGCGCCGGGCTCGGGCCGGGCGTATCGCCAAGGTGCTGGCGGTGGCGGGCGTCGTCGCCGGCGGGGCCTTCGCCGCGTGGAAGTGGTGGGACAAGCAGGCCAATCCGGACTGGCTGGTGGAGCCGCCGGAGGCGACGGAGGTCGCCGAGTCGGGGCGTCTGACGTCCGTGGACGGCACCGGTGGGGCGATTCTGGACCCTGAGGTGCAGGCCAAGCAGGCGCGGGACGACGCGGCGGAGGGCGAGGAGCCCCGCTGACGTTCGCCGGGCGGCTTCGGGACGGATCGGTATCGCCGCGGGGCGGGAGGCTTCAGGGCCTCCCGCCCCGCGGCGGTGTTTCACGTGAAACGGCGGCTCGGAGCGGCGGCTCAGCGGCCGTAGCGGCGTTCGCGCAGGGAGTAGGAGCGCAGCGCGCGCAGGAAGTCGATCTCACGGAAGTCCGGCCAGTAGGTCTCGCAGAAGTGGACCTCGGCGTAGGCGGACTGCCAGAGGAGGAAGCCGGAGAGGCGCTGCTCGCCGGAGGTGCGGATGATGAGGTCGGACTCGGACCGTGTCTTGGAGTACAGGTGCTTGGAGATGTGCTCCATGGTGAAGGTCTCGATGAACTCGTCGATGTCCCCGCCCTGTGAGCTGTGCTCGGTCAGTGCGGATCGTACGGCGTCGACGATCTCCCGGCGGCCTCCGTAGCCGACGGCGACGTCGACCTTGGTGCCGCCCTTGCGGCCCTGCGTGGCGGCGGTGGCGGTCTTGAGGCGGCCGGCGGATTCGGCGGGCAGCAGGTCGAGGGCGCCGACCGCTTCGACGGGCCAGGGGTTGCCGGGTGCGGCGAGCCGTTCGACGACCTCGGCGATGATGTCGATGAGTGGGGTGAGCTGCTCTTCGGGCCGGTGGAGGTTGTCGTCGGAGAGCATGAACAGGGTGACGTGTTCGATCTTGGCGGAGTCGCACCAGCGCAGGAAGTCCAGGACTTTCGCGGCGCCGGCGCGGTAGCCCTCTCGCGGGTCGTCGATGCCCGACATCTTGGCCCAGCGGCGGTTGCCGTCGAGCATGATGCCGATGTGCTGGGGGCGTGGGCGTCCCTCCAGTTCTTTGACCAGCCGCTTCATATAGAGCGCGTCGAGAGCGGCTCGTACCTTCGCCCGCATGGTCTACCCCTTCCACATCGTCGGCAGCGACCGGACGGCTGCGACGGCGATGAGTCACGTGGCACCGCCCCGCAGGGGTGTGGCGCTGGTGCCCTGTGGGGTGACGATATCAAGAGCAGACAGTGCGGCCGTTGTGCTCGGCGGGCCTGCTGCCGGGGGCCTGTTGCCGTCCGTGGGCCGGTGTTGTGAGGGCGCGGGGGGCTGCGGGGGAGCGTCGTGGAGCCGCCGGGCACCGTTGTACACGAAGAGGTCCCCCGGTCTGGCGTTCTCGCAGACCGGGGGACCTCTTTCACTTGTGGAGCCTAGGGGAGTCGAACCCCTGACATCTGCCATGCAAAGACAGCGCTCTACCAACTGAGCTAAGGCCCCTGGAGCGGCTTCCGGCCGGGTGGATCGCGTACCGGCGGGTGCCGTGGACAAGAGTACCGGGTCGCCCCCCGTATCTCACAAATGATTGGGACTCCCGGGGAACGACCACGCTCCGTAAGATGCTCGGCGTGGTTCGCTGGAGCGAACTGCGGTTCTTGGGGAAGCGATGGGGAGACGCAATGGACGCCGCACAGCAGGAAGCCACCGCAAGAGCGCGGGAACTGCAGCGGAACTGGTACGGGGAGCCGTTGGGGGCGCTCTTCCGTAGGCTCATCGACGATCTTGGCCTCAACCAGGCTCGTCTCGCGGGGGTGCTGGGGCTGTCCGCGCCGATGCTTTCACAGCTGATGAGCGGTCAGCGGGCGAAGATCGGCAATCCTGCGGTGGTCCAGCGGGTGCAGTTGCTGCAGGATCTGGCGGGGCAGGTCGCGGACGGCAGCGTGAGCGCGGCCGAGGCGACGGAGCGCATGGACGAGATCAAGAAGTCGCAGGGGGGCTCGGTGCTCAGCAACACCACGCAGACGACCAGCAGTTCCGGGGCACCCACGGTCAAGCGGGTGGTCCGGGAGATCCAGTCGCTGCTGCGCTCGGTGTCGGCGGCCGGGGACATCATCGAGGCGGCGGACGCGCTCTCCCCGACCCACCCGGAGCTGGCGGAGTTCCTGCGGGTGTACGGCGCCGGCCGCACCTCGGACGCGGTCGCGCACTACCAGTCCCACCAGAACTGAGCCCGGGTCCGGCCGCCGCCGGGGGTGCGGCGGCCGGGCCGTGGCAGGGGGTGGGGCGCGACAGGTCCAGGTGAGGAGCGGGCGCACGGCCATGGGTGAGGTCTTCGCGGGGCGCTACGAGCTGGTCGATCCGGTCGGCCGGGGCGGGGTGGGCGCGGTCTGGCGTGCCTGGGACCACCGGCGCCGGCGCTATGTGGCCGCCAAGGTGCTCCAGCAGCGGGACGCGCACGCGCTGCTGCGGTTCGTCCGCGAGCAGGCGCTGCGGATCGACCATCCCCATGTGCTCGCGCCCGCGAGCTGGGCCGCCGACGACGACCAGGTCCTGTTCACCATGGACCTGGTGGCGGGCGGTTCGCTGGTCCACCTGGTCGGGGACTACGGGCCGCTGCCGCCGGCCTATGTGTGCACCCTGCTCGACCAGCTCCTGTCGGGTCTGGCCGCGGTGCACGCGGAGGGCGTCGTGCACCGGGACATCAAGCCCGCCAACCTGTTGATGGAGGCGACCGGGACGGGCCGGCCGCGGCTGCGGCTGTCCGACTTCGGCATCGCGATGCGGCTGGGCGAGCCCCGGCTGACGGAGACCAACCTCGTGGTGGGGACGCCGGGTTACCTCGCGCCGGAGCAGATGATGGGCGCGGAACCGGACTTCCCGGCCGACCTGTTCGCCGTGGGCCTGGTCGCGCTGTACCTGCTGGAGGGGGCCAAGCCGGACGTCAAGGCGCTGGTGCGGTACTTCGCCGAGCACGGGACGCCGCCCGCGCCGCAGGGGGTGCCCGAGCCGCTGTGGCAGGTCGTGGCGGCGCTGGTGCAGCCCGACCCCGCGGCGCGGTTCCGTACGGCGACGGGGGCGCGCAAGGCGCTGGCCGCGGCGGCGGAGCTGCTGGCGGAGCCCGGCCCCGATGACGAGCTGATCGAGATCTTCGACCAAGTCGGCCCGCTGCCCGAGGGGTTCGCCGCTGACGGCCCCCTCGAACGGGCCTCGGGCCTGGACCCCACACCGACGCCTTCCGGCAGCCCGGGCGCCCGGTCCGCCGCGAGCCCCGCACCGGCGTCCCCGTCCGACACACCGCCCGCACCGGCGCCCCCCGCCGGTCCGCACCCGGCCCCGGACGGTGCCCCCGCCGCCACCGACACCACCACCCCACCGGGCAGGGACCGGGCACCCGAGTCCCCGAACGGCCCGGCACCGCGCCCGGGCAACACCCCACCGCCCGCACCGGGTTCGACCCGGGCGCCCGCGCCTGAGGCGCATCCCCCGGCCGCCATGTCGGAGACGGGCAGTTTCCGGCTTCCGCCCCCGCAGGCGTCCGTCACCTCCACGTCCGTCCCCGGCCCCCACCCGGGCGGTCCGGGCGGCCGGCCCCCGTACTACGGCCCGCCGCTCCCCGCCCAGTCCCCGCCGTCGCCGTCCGCGGGACAGCAGGACGCCGACACCGACACCGACACCACCGCCGCCTACACCGCGCGGAGCCCGCAGGGGCCGGTGCCGGCAGCACCACCACCGGCAGCCGCACCCGTGACCGCCCCTGTCCCCGCGCCGCCGCGGCGGCGCGTGTCCCGGCGGCGGCGCCGTCCCGGGCCGCCGGCCGGTGTGGCGGTCCCGGTCCTGCTGCTCGCGCTGGTCTGCTACGCCGTGGGCTTCTGGGCCCTGGCCCGGCTCTGACCCGGTCGCTAGGCCCTGCGCGCCCCGCGGCGGGCCGCCGCCGTCCACGCGCCCAGGCCGAGGAGCAGCGCGCTGCCCGTGCCGATGCCGCCCACGGCGAGTGCCTTCAGGGCGAGGTCGTCGTCCGTGGCCCCGGCCGCCTCCGGCGCGGCCGCCCGGTCCGCCGCCGAGACCTCGAAGACGCCCTCCGGCCGGGACTCCCCGGCGTACTCGGGGCCGGCCTGCGACGCTCCCCCGAGCCGTACGCGCAGCGTCAGTCCGAAGGGGCCCTCGCCGAAGTCGTCGGCGACCTGGGCCGCCAGGTGCACCACCAGGTAGTAGGCGCCGGCGAAACGCATCGCGGCGACCTGGCCGTCGGCGTCGTACCGGTTGGCGTAACCGACCGGCGGCAAGGGGGACAGGGCGGCCGTGGCCGGCCGGCCGGTGTAGCCCTTGGCGGCGTCGTCGACCTCGCCGCGCACCGGGTTGTGCAGGGCCAGGCGCAGGGCGCCGGTGGCGTAGCCGGAGCGGTCGCCGGAGCCGTCGAGTTCGGCGGTGGCGTGCACCTGGCGGCCCCAGTCGAGGGGCACCTTGTAGAAGAGGGTCTGTCCGGGGCGGATGTCGTCGCGCCAGGCCCCCTGCTCGACCGGGGTGGCGTGGGCGAAGCCGCTGCCGCCCGCAAGGTGTTCCGGTTCGCCGGCGGGGGGCTCGGGTGAGGCGGAGTCCCAGGATTCGGGTGCGGTGGTCTCGCCGGGCTGCTCCGGGCGGGGTTCGGTGACGGCCGTGATTTCCAGGTCCCAGGCGTCCGGCGGGGAGTCCTCGGGCCGGGTCCGCTCGACCGTGACGTAGTACGTGCCCGGGTCCTGGCAGCGGGACCCGCCGGGGTCGATCTCCCGCAGTCCCCAGGCGGTGACCGGCCGGGGGCTGCGGGCCGCGCCGAAGGTCGCGCTGTCAGAGGAGCAGGCGGCGCCGTCGGTGCCCTGGACGGAGACCCGGACACCGTCGACGGCGGTGACCTCGCCGGCCGCGCCCGGTACGGCGGTGACGGCGACGTGGGCGTCGGAGGCGGCGTCGAGTTGCAGCCGGTAGTAGAGGGTGCCGTTCCTCGGGAGGGAGCTGTGGTAGGTGGCTCCGGGTTCCAGCGGCGGAGCGTCCGACGTGCTGTTCGCGCCGTCGATCCGCCGGGCGTCGTCGGCGAAGGCGTATCCGGCGGGCTCACCGGCCGCGCGAGCCGTGCCGCCGGGGAGCGCGGCGGTGGTGACCAGTGCGGCGGCCGTGACCAGTGCGGCGGCCGTGGTGAGCGAGACGGTCGTGGTGCGGACGACGGTCGCGGTGCGTACGACGGTCGCGGCCCGTATGACGGTCGCGGCCCGTATGACGGTCGCGGCCCGTATGACGGTCGCGGCCCGTATGACGGTCGCGGCCCGTATGACGGTCGCGGCCCGTATGACGGTCGCGGCCCGTATGACGGTCGCGGCCCGTATGACGGTCGCGGTGCGTACGGCGGTCGCGGTGCGTACGGCGGTCGCGGTGCGTATGACGGTCATCCCCGCCCGCCGCGCACGTCCCGCCCCGGCACGCCGCCGTTCACCGCGCCGCCGTCCCATCATCCGCCACCCTCCGCGCTCACCGGCGTCGTCCACCGCCGCTTTCGGACCGGACCGTGGCCCATCCTGCCGCGCGAACCCGTACTCCCGTGCGCTGAGCGGGAATTCACCGGGAATCCGGGCAACACAAAACCCCGACCGCAAGACGGCCGGGGTCTGCTCGGGGCCGGTGTCAGAACCGGATGTCGCTCGTACTCACGAACCCGTGGGCACGGAGTCAGTCGCCTCCGTCCACAGATCCTGCTCGGCGCGATCCGCCTGGATCTGGCGGTACACGAGGAGCCCGCCGATGGCGGCCAGTGCGACCAGGAGAAGCTTCTTCACCGCGCGACCTCGTCTTTCCTTGACGTAGGGGACCTCTGGCGCCCGACTATACACACCGGCCGATACCGATCGGTTACCTGCGTCGGCGGCCAACTTCCGGACGCCGGAGCCTCGTAGAGGGGCCGGGAGCCGGTCCGATCGGAGGGTGATCACACCCTCACGAAGAGTTGTTTCGCCCGGCTCTCTCCCGTCTCGGCACCTTTTCCGACCCCTTGCGCCCATCCGGGTGGTGTTCATCTGAACATCGCCGCGCCACGGGCGTCGGTCCACCACTTCGCGAGGCTCATACACATCATGAGGAAAGTACGCAAATCGCCCAACCCGAAAGTGAGGGGTTATGGCCCGGAACAAGGTCATGACGCTGTGGACCGCCATCGTCACCGCCTTCCTCGCGCTGTGCACGGCGCTCGGACTGATCACGACGTCCGCCTCGGCCGCCGTACCGCAGAGCGGCTCGCACAGCAACGCGGAGAGCGCCTCCCCCGAGACGGCGCCCACGGTGGTGATCCCACGGCCCCGGTCCCGCACCGGCTCCCTGCCCCCCACGATGAAACAGCGCATCCGCGCCGAGGCCCACGGCAAGGCCCCCAACTGCCGGCACCGCCCGGCCACCGGAACCGCCGCCACCGCCACCGACCTCCTGTGCGACGACACCGCCGAGACCCGGACCCAGCACCCGGCCGCCCAGCACACCGCGCCACTCCAGCGCTGAGCCGGACCCGCAGTACCTCATTCAGACACAACCGGCGATCTGCGTACCGCACCACACGCCAGAAACGGCCCGGCCGCTCGAGAGAGCAGCCGGGCCGCCGCCATGCCGGGCGCCACTGCGGGAGCCCTCGAGTCCTCAAGACCTCTTTAGGAGCCGTACGCTGTGCTCGTGCCCAAGGCGTACGAAGTCATCGCGGACGACCTCCGCCGCTCCATCCGCGAGGGGGAGCGCGGACCGGGCGACCGCCTGCCGTCCGAGGCGGTCCTCGCCCGGCACTACGGGCGCAGCGTGCCCACCGTGCAGAACGCACTGCGGCTGCTGAACGACGAGGGCCTGATCGACAAGCACCACGGCCGCGGCACCTTCGTGCGCCGCCCCCGCACCCCCGCCGTCCGGGACAACAGCCGGCACCAGTGGGAGAAGGACCGCGCCCGCACACCCCTCGCCAACCGGGCCGCGACCGGCGCCACCGAGCGCGACACCGGCCTGCACCCCGGCGACCTCGTCTTCCACGCGGAGTACCGGGAGGTCCCGGCCTCCGCCGAACTGGCCGGGGCCTTCGGGGTCCCCGAGGGCACCGTGCTGCTGCGGCGCGGCTACCGGACGCGCTGCTCGGCCGAGGCCGCCCCGTTCAACCTCGTCACCTCCTACCTGGTCCGCGACATGATCGCCGCCAACCCCGACCTGCTGGACGAGTCCAACGAACCCTGGCCGGGCGGCACCCAGAACCAGCTGTACACCGTGGGCATCGAAGTGGACCGCGTCGAGGAGCGCTTCACCGCCCGCCCGCCGACCCCGGAGGAGGCGGCGGCCCTGGACCTGCCGCCGGGCACCTCGGTGATCCTGCTCCACAAGACCTCGTACGACACCGACGGCCGCGTGGTGGACGTCTCCGACGTCACCCTGCCCGGCGACCGCACGGAACTGCTGTTCACCACTCGTCTGGAAAGGTGGTGAGTGCCGCCGTGAACCGGCGCGTCATCATCGTCACCGCCGTCCACGGGCCCTCGGCGCCCTTCCTGCCCGAGGCCCACCGTTCCCTGTGCGCGCAGGAGCTGCCCGAGGGCTGGGAGTGGCGCTGGGTGATCCAGGAGGACGGGCGGACCGACGACGTACGGCCCCACGTGCCCGACGACCCGCGTGTCGTCTTCCGGCAGGGGCGGCCCGGCGTGCAGGGCGGTCCCGGTGTGACCCGCACCCTCGCCCTGTCCCACGCGGACGGCGAGTACGTGAAGATCCTGGACGCCGACGACCAGCTCGCGCCGGGCGCCCTCGCCCGCGACCTGGCCGCCCTGGAGGCCGACCCGGCGCTCGGGTGGGCCACGTCACGGGTGCTGGACCTGCTGCCCGACGGGTCGACGGCCGGTTTTCCGGGCGATCCGGAGCACGGACCGGTCGAGCGCGGGGCGGTCCTCGACTTCTGGAAGGCGAACGGCTACCGCGCCCAGGTCCACCCGGCGACGCTCCTGGTCCGGCGGGATCTGCTGCTCGCCCTCGGCGGCTGGATGGCCCTGCCGGCCTCCGAGGACACCGGCCTGCTGCTGGCGCTCAACTGTGTGAGCCGGGGGTGGTTCTCCCAGGAGGTGGGGCTCCTGTACCGCAAGTGGGAGGGCCAGGTCACCGGCCAGGCGGCCCACGTGGACCCCGGCGAGCGGGACGCCCGGATGGCGGTGGTCGAGGCAAGGGCGCGAGCGCTGGCGTCACTGGGGTGGCGTTTCCCGGCCGACGGGGACACCCGGGCCGTCCAGCCGTAGCGGCCCGTTCAGCCGCAGCGGCTGGGTGGGACGCCCGGATGACGGTGGTCGAGGCCGGGGCGCGAGCGCTGGCGTCACTGGGGTGGCGTTTCCCGGCCGACGAGGACGCCCGGACCTCCAGCCGTAGCGGCCCGTTCAGCCGCAGCGGCCTGTCCGCCCAGAGCCTCCCGTCCACCCAGCGCGGCCCGTCCACCCAGCGCGACCCATCCGGCCCGGCCTGCCCACCCGGAGCGGCCGGAGCGGTAGGGACCCGGCGGCCCCCACGCCCGCCACGAACCACCAGCACCCGACGGCACACCACCGCCCCGCTCAACCGCCCCGCGCCTCCTCACCCGGCACGGCGGCGGCCCGGCGGATCAGCGGAGCGTCTCCGCGTCGACCCGGGAGAAGACCAGGTCGCTCTCCTCGGTCACGGGCCCCCGCAGGCGCACCGGGACGCCCAGCGCGTCGCCGCGCGCGGCGGGGTAACTCCCGGGCGTGTAGTCGTTGGCCAGCCGATAGCCGTGGAAGCCGGCGTCGCGCATCACCGTGAGCAGTTCGCCGATGGAGTCCCCGAGGCGGGCCATGCGCTCGGGGGCCACCTCGACACTGATCTCCGCGTCGGGCCGCAGGGCCCCCAGCATCGGCGCCAGCCCGCGCACGACACCGCCCTCCGCCCCCTCGACGTCGATCTTGATCACCCGGGCGCTCGCGATCTCCGCCGGATCCAGCAGCTCGGGCAGCGGCCGGGCCTCGATCTCGAACGTGGACTCCGCCGGCCCCTCGTACGGAACGATGCTGTTCGCGCCCATGTTGCGCGAACTGGCGAGGACGAAGGTGAGCGTCTTGCGGCCGTCGGAGACGGCGGCGTTGACCGTCCGGAGGTTCCCGCACCCGTTCAGCCGGGCGTGCCGCACCAGCCGCCGGTGGAACCCGGGAGAAGCCTCGATCGCGACGACCCGGCCCGCATCACCGACTAGCCGCGACGCGAGGACGCTGAAGACACCGATGTTGGCCCCGACGTCGATGAAACCGTCCCCGGGCCGCAGCCGGCGCCGCAGCCAGGCCGTCAGGTGCGGCTCCCAGACCCCGAAGAGGTAGAGGTACCGCTGGATCAGGTCCCGCGTGTCCACGGCGAACCGGTCACCGGAACGCACCTGGACGACCCTGCGACGCGGGTGCTCGCGCAGGTGCGGGTCGAGCAGACGCGCGGCGAGCGCCGCCTTCCCGACCGTGCCGGGGGCGCCGCGCACATAACGGCTGCCGAGGGTGACCAGCGTGCGCGGGACGACGCCGTCCGGTCCGCCGCGGATGATCAGTCCTCCCGCGTGATGGTGATCGCGGCAGCGGGGCACCCCTCGACCGCCTCACGTACCCGTGGCACGTCCAGGTCGTGCTCCCGCCCGGGTATCACGGCGCCCAGACCGTCCACCTTCGTGAACACGGACGGAGCCCGGTGGACGCAGTCGCCGGAGCCGTAGCACTGCTCGGGATCGACGGAAATCCTCATACGCCCTCCAGCGGCAGTCGGGAAGCGCGGCCGGCGGCCGCGGCCAACACGACGTCCCTGCCCGCGGACCGCCCCGCTGAATCCGCCCCGCCCGCTTGCCGGTTGGGGCAGCGGCCATAAGATCGACCGGCATTCCGCGAAACGACTGGGGGGACGGCGTGGGGACCGGCGCGCAACTCGTGACGATCGCGGCCGTGGTGATCGGCGCACTGACCACGCACCTCACGAACCACCTGATGGAGCGGAGCAGGAACCGCCACCAACTGCGGACGCGCTGGGACGACAAGAAGGTCGACACGTACGGGGAGTACGTGGAGGCCGCCAAGACGAGGATCGCCGCTTCCGCACGGCTGTACGAAGCCAGGGAGAACCTGCGCGAGGACCACCGGCCCGAGGAGGAGCTCCGCGAGGACCTGGCGGCTGCCGCCCGACGCTGGGGGTCGGCCTTCGAGCGGGTCATGCTGCTCGGCGGCGACGGCGCCATCGAGGCGGGGCACGAGCTGAACAGGCTGGTCGCCGAGATCGACTGGCAGGCGACCGGCCGCGTCGCCGGCACCCTGGAGCAATGGCGCGAGCGGCACCGGGCCGCGTTCCGCGCGATCAACGCCTTCCACGAGGAGGCGCGCGCCGACCTCGGCATCCGGGGCAGCGTCACCGGGGAGAAGCACCCCGAGCGCGACCTGCTGCTGCCGCCGGCCCGGCAGGCGTCCGCCGAGGACTGACCTCCGCCCCCGGGATTCCACCACCACCGGCATGCTTCGGCACCGGTCCCTCCCCTCGTGGGGACCGGTGCCCAACCATGCCGGCGGCGTGCTGGACGCCGTACCGGAACAGGAAGGGCTGGGCCGTCGAAAGCTGACCGAGAACATGCGGCCTCAGGTGGCGGCTTCCGGGAACGCCGGGCCGCTGACCTGTCCTGGTGTCGGCCGGCCGACTCGGCACCGCGACGCGATCCTGCCAGCTGCGGTCGCCCGCGAGGAGGCCGCAGCACCACAACACTGACGTAGCCGCAGGTCAGACGTATAGAGTGAGTTTTCCGGTCCGGACGTCCAGGTGCGGGGGAGTAAGGAGTGGAGGCCTTGAGTTTCGACTCAGGGGCACGCACGGCCTTCGCCGAACGTCTCGCACTGCTGTACCGGGAGGCCGGCAACCCTCCCCTCAAACGCGTCTCCGAAGCGGTCGTCCGGCTCCAGCGCGTCGACGAACGGGGACGCCCCGTACGGGCCTCCGCCCAGCGGATCAGCGACTGGCGGCGGGCCAAGAACGTCCCCGCCCAGTTCCCCGCCCTCGCCGCGGTACTGCACGTCCTCATCCCCCAGGCACGGCGCGCGCGGCCCGAGCCGGTCGTCGTGGGCCTGTACGACCTGGCCCAGTGGCAGCGGCTGTGGGAGCGGGCGTTGGCCGACCCGTCCGGCGAGCGCCCGGCGCCGGCCACGGGCGACGAGGAACGCGCCGCACCCGACCGGGCCCCGGGCGGCGTCTGCCCCTACCGGGGGCTGGCCGCCTACCGGCAGCAGGACGCCGGCTGGTTCTTCGGGCGCGAGCGGAGCACGGCCGCGCTCGTCGACCAGCTCCGCGCGGCCGAGGACACCGGCGGCCTGGTGATGCTCGTGGGCGCCTCGGGGGCGGGGAAGTCCTCCCTGCTCAACGCGGGCCTGGTGCCCGCCTTGCGCGACGGCGGGCCGGACGGCGACACGGGGCCGCCGAGGGCGGTGCTCCAGCTCGTACCGGGAGCCGGTCCGCTGGGCGAACTGTGCCGCCGCATCCCCGGGCTCGCGTCCGTGGCCGCAGCCGACCGGGCGCGGCCGGCGGAACCGGACGACCCGGGGTTCGCGCGCGCGGTCAGAAGGGCCTTCGCGGCCTGGGCCACCGGCGACGGAGCGGCGACAACGGTCCCGCCGACCACGTCGGGCACCTCGGGCACGCCGACGGCCACGACCACGTCGGTAACACCGGCGACCTCGGACACCTCCGGCGCGTCGGGCGCCTCAGGTACGTCGGGTGCGTCAGGCACCTCAGGGACGTCGGGGGCGTCGGGCACCTCGGGCACGCGGGCCACCTCCGGCACCCCGGGCACCTCGGGCTCATCGGGCGCCTCAGGCACGTTGGGCACGTCGGACACGCTGGCCACCGCGGACACCTCCGGCGCGTCTGGCACGTCGGACACCTCGGACACCTCCGGCGCCTCTGGCACGTCGGACACCTCAGACACCTCCGGCCCGTCTGGCACGTCGGGCACCTCGGGCACGCCGGCCACCTCCGGCGCGTCAGGCACCTCCAGAACGTCGGACACGTCGGGCACCTCGGGCACGTCTGGCACCTCGCGTGCCTCAGACACCTCGGGCACCTCGGGCACGCCGGCCACCTCGGGCACGCCGGCCACCTCGGACACCTCCGGCGCGTCTGGCACGTCGGCCACCTCGGGCACCTCGGGCACGCCGACCACGAACACGTCGGTAACACCGGCGACCTCGGACACCTCCGGCACATGGGGCGCCTCAGGTACCTCCGGCACGTCGGGCACCTCGGTGGCCACGAACACGTCCGGCACCTCAGGCACCTCGGCGGCGACGGCCGCGTCGGCAGTCACGACTACGCCCGCCACAACGGTGACCACGACCACCTCCAGCACCTCGGCGGCCTCGGCCGCCACGAGCACGCCGGTCACACCGGCAACCTCGTACACCACCGGCGCGTCGGGCACCTCGGCCGCATCGGCACCCGGCACCACATCAGGGGTCTCGGCCGGCCCAGCCGCCCCGGCCCGCCCGGCCACCCCGCCGCGCCCCGTCCTGATCGTGGACCAGTTCGAGGAGGTCTTCACCCTCTGCACCGACGAGTGGGAGCGGCGCGCGTTCATCCGGATCCTCCAGGCCGCCTGCACGCCCGGCGGCCCGGACGACCCGGCGCCCCTGCTGGTCGCCCTCGGCGTGCGCGCCGACTTCTACGAGCGGTGCCTGCGCCACCCCGAGCTGGCCGACGCGCTGCAGCACCGGCACATGGTGCTCGGGCCGCTGACCACCGCGGAGCTGCGCGAGGCGGTGACCGGCCCGGCCAGGGCCGTGGGCATGGAGCTCGAACCGGGCCTGGCCGAGCTGATCGCCCGGGAGGTCGGCACCGACGGCCCGGGCGCCGCGCACGACGCGGGCGTGCTGCCGCTGCTGTCCCACGCCCTGCTCGCCACCTGGCAGCGCCGCAAGGCGGGCCGGCTGACGCTGGCGGGCTACCGCGCGGCCGGCGGCATCCAGGGGGCGGTGGCGGCGACCGCCGAGCGGGCCTGGTCGGACCTGGACCCGGCGGCCCGCGCGGCCGCGCGGCTGCTGCTGCTCCGGCTGGTCCGGGTGAGCGAGGACACCCAGGCCACCCGCAGACGGGGCACCCGGCGCCGGCTGGCGAAGGAGTCCAGGGACCCCGGCAAGACCGAGGAGTCCCTGGAGGCGCTGGTCCGCGCCCGGCTGGTCACCCTCGACGCGGACACCGTGGAGATCACCCACGAGGCCCTGCTGCACGCCTGGCCGCGCCTGCGCGACTGGATCGACGAGGACCGGGCCGGCAACCTGCTGCGGCAGCGGCTGGAGGAGGACGGCCGGGCCTGGGAGGAGTCGGACCGCGACACCTCGCTGCTCTACCGGGGCTCCCGGCTCGAGCAGGCCCGCGGCTGGGCGGAGTCCGCCGACGGCACCCTCCTCACCCGCGGCGCGGTGGACTTCCTGGCCGCCGCGGTCAGGCTGCGCAGGCGCACCGTCGTGCTCAGACGTGCCGCGGTGTCGTCCCTGGTCGTCCTGGCACTGCTCGCGGTCGGTTCGGCGGTGCTCGCCTGGCAGCAGCGCAACGACGCCGTGTTCGAGCAGGTGGTCGCCGAGGCGGACCGCGTCCAGTACACGGACCCGTCGCTGTCGGCCCAGCTCGACCTGGCGGCCCACCGCCTGCGCCCCGACGACGCGGACGTGCGCAACCGCCTGATCTCGATCGTGAACGCACCCCTGGCCACGCCGCTCCTCGGCCACACGGGCGCCGTCTACCTGACGTCCTTCAGCCCGGACGGCCGGACCCTGGCGACGGCCAGCTACGACCGGACCGTGCGGCTGTGGGACGTGTCCGACCCCGCCCGTCCCGAACCGCTGGGCAAGCCCCTCACCGGTCACACCAGCTGGGTGAGCACCGCGGTGTTCAGCCCGGACGGCCGCACGCTGGCCAGCGCCTCGGACGACGGCACGATCCGGCTGTGGGACGTGTCGGACCCCGGCGCCCCCCGCCCGCTCGGTGATCCGCTGCCCGGTCGCGGCGGCACCGTCTACCTGCTCGACTTCAGCCCGGACGGGCACACCCTCGCCTCCGCCCACGACGACCACGCCGTACGGCTGTGGGACGTGACCGCTCCGGGCCGGCCCGGGGCACTGGGCACCCTGACGGGCGCCGGCGCGGCGGTGCGCTCGGTGGCGTTCAGCCCCGACGGGCGGACACTGGCGGTCGGCGGCGACGACGAGACGGTCCATCTGTGGGACGTCGCCGACCCGCACGACGCGTCCCGGATCGGCACGCCGCTGACCGGCCACACCGGCCTGATCCACTCCGTGGCCTTCAGCCCCGACGGCCGCACCCTCGCCAGCGGCGGCGCCGACGACACCGTACGGCTGTGGGACGTCACCGACCCGCGCGACGCCTCGCGGATCGGCTCGCCGTTGACCGGGCACACCGGTCCCGTCTGGTCGGTGGCCTTCAGCCCCGACGGCGACATGCTCGCCGCGAGCAGCGCGGACAGCACGGCGAGCCTGTGGAACGTCAGCGACCCGGCCTACCCCTCGCAGATCGGCGTGGAGCTGGCGGGCAGCAGCGGGGAGATGTACGCCCTGGGGTTCAGCCCGGACGGGCACACCCTCGCCACCGGCAGCGGCGACAGCAAGGTCCGTCTGTGGTCCCTGCCCACCTCGGACATGAACGGCCGCATCGGGGCGTTCCGCCCGGACGGTCACCTGCTGGCCACCGCCGCCCGCGACGGCCGGGTCCGGCTGTGGGACGTCAGCGATCCCGCCCGGCCCGTGCCCGTGAGCGAGCCCTTCAGGCCGGGCGAGGGCGACGTCCGTTCCCTGGTGTTCTCCCCGGACGGCGGCACCCTGGCCGTGCTGACGGGCAGCCGGGCCATGCAGCTGTGGGACGTCACCGCCCCGTCCCGGCCCACCGCCCACGGCCCGCCGGTCGCGCTGCGCAACCGCTACGCGGGCCCCGGCACTCTTGCCTTCGGCCCGGACGGCCACATCCTGGCCACCGCCCAGGACGACCGGGGCATCCAGCTGTGGAACACCGAGGACCCGTCCCGGCCCCGCCCGCTCGGCAACCCGCTCACCGGTCACACCGGCTACGTCAACACCCTCTTCTTCAGCCCCGACGGCCGCACCCTCGCCAGCGGCGGCGCGGACGACACCGTACGGCTCTGGGACGTCACCGACCCCGCGCACGCCACCGCCCTCGGTGTCTCCCGCACCGGCCACCTGGGCCCCGTCAACGCCCTCGCCTACAGCCCCGACGGCCACACCCTGGCCAGCGGCAGCGACGACGGCACGGTCCGCCTCTGGGACGTCACCGACCCGGGCCGCCCCACGCCGGCCGGAGAGCCGCTGACCGGCCACACCGACTCGGTGGTGACGCTGACGTTCAGCCGGGACGGCGCCACCCTGGCCAGCGGCGCCAACGACAACACGGTCCGCCTCTGGGACACCCGCACACCCACCGAAGCCGCTCCGATCGGCGAGGCGATGAGCCCCAACGCCAAGACGGGCGGCTTCCTGTCCTTCAGCCCGGTGCGTCACATGCTCGGGGTGTCGAGCGGCACGGACAGCGTCCGCCTGTGGAACCTGGACGTGGACGACGCCATCGACCGCATCTGCTCGGCGACCCGGGGCGTGCTGACCGAGGAGAAGTGGCACGAGTACCTCCCCCGGCTCTCGTACGAACCACCGTGCGAGCGGTGAATCCCTCCCGCGCCCCGTCCGCCCTTGTTAGCCTGACCCACAGCCCGGCCGCCGGCGTATCCCCCGTCGCCGGCGGCCGGGCCCTGAACGCAGCAGACCCCCAGCCGGATCCGACTGGGGGTCTTTGTGCTGGTGGGGCTAACAGGATTTGAACCTGTGGCCTCATCCTTATCAGGGATGCGCTCTAACCAACTGAGCTATAGCCCCGCCGCGCTCTGCGGTGTTTGTCCCGCGCGCTGACTCCTGAAGATTAGCGCACGAGGCGGGCAGTCCCAAAATCGGTTGGCGCCAGGCCGGAGAGCGACGGTCACTCGTCCTCGGCGAGCGTCAGCTCCACACCGCCGACGAAGCCGGCCGACAGGTTGTAGATGAACGCGCCGAGCGTGGCCAGGGCGGTGGCGAGGACGACGTCGATGACCGCGATGACCGTGGTGAACAGCAGCACGTTGGGCAGCGACAGGAAGGACTGCAGGTCGAAGCCGTTGGACTCGTTGGAGCCGGTCGCTTCGGAGATCGTGCCGCCGACGGTCGAGAAGACGCCCATGGCGTCCATGACCATCCACAGCACGGCGGACGCGACGATCGTGCAGATGCCGAGCGCGATGGAGAGCAGGAAGCTGACCTTCATCACCGACCACGGGTCCGCCTTGGCCACGCGCAGGCGCGCCTTGCGGACGCGGGGCGTGGTGCGGGCGCCGGTGCGCGGGCGGCGCACGGCGGCGGCGTTGCCGCCCTGGGTCTCATAGGCCTGCGGCGGGTGGTACGGCCCGCCGGGCTGCTGGGGCTGCCGTTCCCCCGGCAGCGGCGAGGCCGCCTGCTGGGTCTGCTGGCCCCGGGTGTCCGTCACAGTTCCCCCCTGGGAATGCGTCTTGGACGAGCTGCCCGAGTGCGAGTCGGTCGCTCCGTCTTCGATCTTGCGCAGTTGAGTCGTGTGCGGATCCGCCGCACGCGTGGCGGAGCCACGGCCGCCCCCGTCCGTTTCCGTACCCCTGGAGGTACCGGCCGATCCGGCGCCCGTGGCTCCGCTCACGATGACTCTCTCCTCGTGCTACTCGGCCGAGGGCGCCTCACCCTCGTCCGTGCCGGTGGTCGCGGCACCCTCGGCGGTCTCGTCGACGACCACGTCGCCGTCGACCTCCTCCGCCTCGCGTCCCGCCTCGGCGTTGCGTGCGATGCCGACCACGGCATCGCGCTTGCCCAGATTGATCAGTTGGACGCCCATGGTGTCACGGCCCGTCTCCCTGACCCCGCTGACTCGCGTACGAATCACACCGCCCGAGAGTGTGATGGCGAGGATCTCGTCGTGCTCCTCGACCACCAGCGCGCCCACGAGCGACCCGCGGTCCTCGACGATCTTGGCAGCCTTGATGCCCAGGCCGCCGCGGCCCTGGACGCGGTACTCGTCGACGGAGGTCCGCTTCGCGTAACCACCGTCGGTGGCAGTGAACACGAACGTACCGGCTCGAACAACATTCATCGAGAGCAGCTCGTCCCCTTCGCGGAAACTCATGCCCTTGACGCCCGAGGTGGCACGGCCCATCGGACGCAGCGTGTCGTCCGAGGCGGTGAACCTGATCGACTGCGCCTTCTTGCTGATCAGCAGCAGATCGTCGTCGGCCGAGACGAGTTCGGCTCCGATCAGTTCGTCGTCGCTGCCGTCCGCCTGCTCACGCAGGTTGATCGCGATGACGCCACCCGAGCGCGGCGAGTCGTAGTCCTTCAGCGGCGTCTTCTTCACCAGGCCCGCCTTGGTGGCCAGGACCAGGTAGGGCATCGCCTCGTAGTCGCGGATCGCACGGATCTGGGCGATCGTCTCGTCCGGCTGGAAGGCCAGCAGGTTCGCCACGTGCTGGCCGCGCGCGTCCCGGCCGGCGTCGGGCAGCTCGTAGGCCTTCACCCGGTAGACGCGGCCCTTGTTCGTGAAGAACAGCAGCCAGTGGTGCGTGGTGGACACGAAGAAGTGGTTGACGATGTCGTCTTCCTTGAGCTTCGTGCCGCGCACGCCCTTGCCGCCCCGCTTCTGGGCGCGGTAGTCGTCGGTCTTGGTGCGCTTGATGTAGCCGCCCCGGGTGACCGTGACGACGATGTCCTCCTCGGCGATCAGGTCCTCGATGGACATGTCGCCCTCGTAGGGGATCAGCTTCGTCTTGCGGTCGTCGCCGTACTTCTCGACCAGCGCCGTCAGCTCCGCGCTCACGATGCCGCGCTGGCGGACCGGGGAGGCCAGGATCTCGTTGTACTCGTTGATCTTCGCCTGGAGCTCGTCGTGCTCCTGGACGATCTTCTGCCGCTCCAGGGCCGCCAGGCGCCGCAGCTGCATCTCCAGGATCGCGTTGGCCTGGATCTCGTCGATCACCAGGAGGTCCATCAGGCCGCCGCGGGCGATCTCGACGGTGTCGCTGCGCCGGATCAGCGCGATGACCTCGTCGATGGCGTCCAGGGCCTTCAGCAGACCACGCAGGATGTGCGCCCGCTCCTCGGCCTTGCGGAGCCGGAACTTCGTCCGCCGGACGATGACCTCGATCTGGTGGTTCACCCAGTGGCGGATGAACGCGTCCAGGGAGAGGGTGCGCGGCACGCCGTCGACCAGGGCCAGCATGTTGGCGCCGAAGTTGGTCTGGAGGTCGGTGTGCTTGTACAGGTTGTTCAGCACGACCTTGGCGACCGCGTCCCGCTTGAGGACGATCACCAGGCGCTGGCCGGTGCGCGAGGACGTCTCGTCGCGGACGTCAGCGATGCCGCCGATCTTGCCGTCCTTCACCAGGTCGGCGATCTTCTGCGCGAGGTTGTCCGGGTTGACCTGGTAGGGCAGCTCGGTGACCACCAGGCACTGGCGGTTCTGGATCTCCTCGACCTCGACGACCGCGCGCATGGTGATCGAGCCGCGCCCGGTGCGGTAGGCCTCCTCGATGCCCCTGCGGCCCACGACGAGGGCGCCGGTCGGGAAGTCGGGTCCCTTGATGCGCTCGATCAGCGCGTCCAGCAGCTCCTCGTGGGAGGCCTCGTAGTTCTCCAGGTACCACTGGGCACCGGCCGCGACCTCGCGCAGGTTGTGCGGCGGGATGTTGGTCGCCATACCGACCGCGATGCCCGCCGAGCCGTTGATCAGCAGGTTCGGGAAACGGGCCGGCAGGACGGTCGGCTCCTGGGAGCGGCCGTCGTAGTTGTCCGTGAAGTCGACGGTCTCCTCGTCGATGTCGCGGACCATCTCCATCGACAGCGGCGCCATCTTGCACTCGGTGTACCGCATGGCCGCCGCCGGGTCGTTGCCCGGTGAGCCGAAGTTGCCGTTGGAGTCCACCAGCGGCATCCGCATCGACCAGGGCTGGGCGAGACGGACCAGGGCGTCGTAGATGGAGGAGTCGCCGTGCGGGTGGTAGTTGCCCATGACGTCGCCGACTACGCGGGCGCACTTGTAGAAACCGCGCTCGGGCCGGTAACCGCCGTCGTACATCGCGTACAGCACGCGCCGGTGGACGGGCTTGAGGCCGTCGCGGACGTCGGGCAGCGCACGCGAGACGATGACGGACATCGCGTAGTCGAGGTACGAGCGCTGCATCTCCGTCTCGAGCCCGACGGGCTCGACACGCATGGCGAGGGCGTCACCCTCGGGCGTCGTCACAGGGGTGTTCTCGTCGGTCATTGCTGGTGAAGGTCCTTCCTGGTGCGGTCAGCTGAGACCGACTCAGATGTCGAGGAAGCGGACGTCCTTGGCGTTGCGCTGGATGAACGCGCGCCGGGCCTCGACGTCCTCGCCCATCAGCACCGAGAACAGGTCGTCGGCCTGCGCGGCGTCGTCGAGCGTGACCTGGCCGAGGACGCGGTGCTCCTGGTCCATGGTCGTGATGCGCAGCTCCTCGGCGTTCATCTCGCCGAGGCCCTTGAAGCGCTGCACGGAGTCCTCGCGGATGCGCTTGCCCGCGCTTCGGCCCATCTCGATCAGCGCGTCGCGCTCGCGGTCCGAGTACGCATACTCGAAGTCGTCCCGGCCCCACTTGATCTTGTAGAGCGGCGGACGGGACAGGTACACGTGCCCGGCCTCGACCAGCGGCCGCATGAAGCGGAACAGGAAGGTCAGCAGCAGGGTGTTGATGTGCTGGCCGTCGACGTCGGCGTCCGCCATCAGGATGATCTTGTGATAGCGGAGCTTCTCGATGTCGAAGTCCTCGTGCACGCCCGTACCGAACGCGGAGATCATCGCCTGGATCTCCTGGTTCTGCAGGATCCGGTCGATGCGCGCCTTCTCGACGTTGAGGATCTTGCCGCGGATCGGGAGGATCGCCTGGTACTGCGGATTGCGGCCGGACTTGGCCGAACCGCCGGCGGAGTCGCCCTCGACGATGAAGATCTCGCACTTGGTCGGGTCGTTCGACTGGCAGTCGGACAGCTTGCCCGGCAGCGACGCCGTCTCCAGCAGGCCCTTGCGGCGCGTCAGGTCACGGGCCTTGCGGGCCGCGACACGCGCGTACGCCGCCTGGATGCCCTTGCGGATGATGTCCGCGGCCTCGTTCGGATTGCGGTCGAGCCAGTCCGTCAGGTGCTCGTAGACGATCTTCTGGACGAAGGTCTTCACCTCGGTGTTGCCCAGCTTCGTCTTGGTCTGGCCCTCGAACTGCGGCTCGCTCAGCTTCACCGAGATGATCGCGGTCAGTCCCTCGCGGATGTCGTCACCCGTGAGGTTGTCGTCCTTCTCGCGCAGCAGCTTCTTGTCGCGCGCGTACTTGTTGATCAGCGAGGTCAGCGCCGCGCGGAAGCCCTCCTCGTGCGTACCGCCCTCGTGGGTGTGGATGATGTTGGCGAACGAGTACACACCCTCGGTGTAGCCGCCGTTCCACTGCATGGCGATCTCGAGGGACAGGTTCTTGTCCTTGTCCTCGGCCTCGAGGTCGATCACGGTCGGGTGCACCAGCTCTCCCTTGCGGGAGTTGAGGTACTTCACGAAGTCGACGATGCCGCCCTCGTAGTGGTACGAGACGCTCTTGACCTCGTGCTTCTCGTCCTCGCCCGCCTCGTCCGCACCGGCGGTCGCCATCGCCGACTCGCGCTCGTCGGTGAGGTTGATCCGCAGGCCCTTGTTGAGGAAGGCCATCTCCTGGAAGCGCCGGGACAGCGTCTCGAAGGAGTACTCGGTCGTCTCGAAGATGTCGCCGTCGGCCCAGAAGGTGACCGACGTGCCGGTCTCCTCGGTGGCCTCGTGCCGGGCGAGCGACGCCGTGGGGACACCCAGCTTGTACTCCTGCGTCCAGCGGTAGCCGTCGGTCTTGACCTCCACCGCGACCCGCGTGGAGAGGGCGTTGACGACGGAGACACCCACGCCGTGCAGACCACCGGAGACCGCGTAGCCGCCGCCGCCGAACTTGCCGCCCGCGTGCAGCACGGTCAGCACGACCTCGACGGCCGGCTTCCCCTCGGAGGGGACGATCCCCACCGGGATGCCGCGGCCGTTGTCGACGACCTGGACACCGCCGTCGGCGAGGATCGTGACGTCGATCGTGTCCGCGTGACCGGCCAGCGCCTCGTCGACGGAGTTGTCCACGACCTCCTGCACCAGGTGGTGCAGGCCCCGTTCACCGGTCGAGCCGATGTACATACCGGGTCGCTTGCGGACCGCGTCCAGACCCTCGAGCACGGTGATGGCACTGGCGTCGTACGAAGCGGCTGCCTCGTCGGCCGACGCGTGCACCACGTCGTTCACGCCGGTGTCGGTGGACGGGTTGTTCTCGTTGGGGTTGCCGGAATCGGCCACGAAGCGCCCTTTCTGGCACAGCACGAGCCGGGCTCGTCGGCAGGTTGCCGGAGCGGCTGCGGCATGTTGCGTTGGTAAGCCTTGATCAGCGTTGCTCAGCTAGTCCCGGACGGTCCCCACGATCGGGGCGGGATTGTCTTCCATTCTACCGGTAGCACTGACACTGATGGGGGTTTGCCGGTACCTGAGTCCGCATGTGCCGCCCTGAACCGGGCTCGTCCGACTCCCGATATGCGGAAGGGGGCCTCAAGAGGCTCACGACGGCACTCAGCGCTTCCGTACGTCAACCCTTGGCTACTTGGGAGTCAGATCGTGATTCGCAACCGTGTGCGGTGGTACGACGAAGCGGACGCCGAAGGTCCACACCGACCGCTGACGCCCAATTATGTGAGGTACATCACCTGTTGCTGACGGGGTGCCAGAGCCCCCTCCTGGCCCCGGCCGGGGTCACCCGTAGGTGTCCCCGGGCCCCCGGCTGCCGGGCGCGCGCAACGGACCGTACCGACGGCCGGCGCCCGCAGGGCCCCCGGGCCCGAGCACCTTGATCATCCGCACCGACCCGTGCCCGAGATCCTCGTTGAGACGGGCCACCAGCGTCGGCGCCAGCAACCGCAGGTTCGTCGCCCAGGCCGTCGAGTCGCAGCGGACCAACAGCACCCGCTCGTCCTCGTCGTACCGCTCCGGCACACAGTGCTTCGCCACGTCCTCACCGACGATCTGCGGCCACCGTCCCATCACACCGCCCACCGCGGCAGGCGTCTCCCAGCCGCGCTCGGTGATCAGACGGTTGATCGCCGACCCCAGCGCCATGGGATCACGCCCGTCGGCGCGCGCACCGGAACGCAGCCCACCGCGCCGCGCCTGCTTCTTCTGCCGCGCGGCATCCCCACGCGCGCGTGCCGCCTCGCGCGCCGCCCGCAGCGCGACGCGGGCGAGGTCGACACCCGACGGCTCGGGGCCTTCGCCGCCCGCGCCGGCAGTCTCTCCCAAGGACGCGCCGGGAGCCTTCCCGCAAGCCGCGCCGGAAACGGGGTCCTCCGCGCTCATACGCGCTCCACCGTCCCCTCCGCGACCGAGAACCGGGCGCCCGCCAGCACACCCGGCACATCGTCGTCGACCGCGGCCGTCACCAGCACCTGCTCGCCGGGCGCCACCAGCTCCGCCAGCCGCTCACGGCGCCGCGCGTCCAGCTCGGCGAAGACGTCGTCCAGGACGAGAACGGGCTCGTTGCCCTCCGCCCGCAGCAGATCGAACGACGCGAGGCGCAGCGCCAGCGCGTACGACCAGGACTCCCCGTGGGAGGCGTAGCCCTTGGCGGGCAGCGACCCGAGCTTCAGCAGCAGGTCGTCCCGGTGCGGCCCCACCAGAGTGACGCCCCGCTCGATCTCCTGTTTGCGGGCCTCGGCGAGCGCGCCCATCAGCTGCTCGTACAGATCCTCACGCGTGTGCGCCTCACCGGGCGCCGACGGCTTGTACTCCAGCGCGACCGGACCGCCGCCCGGCGCCAGCTGCTCGTACGCCTTGTCGGCCAGCGGCTGCACCGCGGCGATCAGGTCCAGGCGCTGCGCCAGCAGCTCGGCGCCCGCGCGCGCGAGGTGCTGGTCCCAGACGTCCAGCGTGGACAGGTCCATCGTGCGCCCGCCGTGCCGACGCGCCAGCGCGGCCGACTTCAGCAGAGTGTTGCGCTGCTTGAGCACCCGGTCGTAGTCGGAACGCACCCCGGCCATCCGCGGGGAGCGGGCGGTGATCAGCTCGTCCAGGAAGCGGCGCCGCTCCCCGGGGTCGCCCTTGACCAGGGCGAGGTCCTCGGGCGCGAACAGCACCGTACGGACGATGCCGAGCACGTCACGCGGCCTGACCTGCGAGGACCTGTTGATGCGGGCCCGGTTGGCCCTGCCGGGGTTCAGCTCCAGCTCGATCAGCTGCTGCCGCTCGCCCTGCCGCACCTGAGCACGGATCACGGCACGCTCGGCGCCCATGCGGACCAGGGGGGCGTCGGAGGAGACCCGGTGGCTGCCGAGGGTGGCGAGATAGCCGACCGCCTCGACGAGATTGGTCTTGCCCTGCCCGTTCGGTCCGACGAAGGCCGTGACGCCCGGGTCCAGCGGGACCTCGACCCGGGCGTACGAACGGAAGTCGGCCAGCGACAGATGCGTGACGTGCATGGTCGTGCGCCGACCTCCCAGCCTTTCGCTACTTCTTCTCGACCGCGTGCCCGCCGAACTGGTTGCGCAGCGCGGCGATCATCTTCATCTGCGGCGAGTCGTCCTGCCGGGACGCGAACCGCGCGAACAGCGACGCGGTGATCGCCGGCAGCGGCACCGCGTTGTCGATCGCGGCCTCCACGGTCCAGCGTCCCTCACCGGAGTCCTGTGCGAAACCGCGCAGACCCTCCAGGTGCTCGTCGTCGTCGAGGGCGTTGACCGCCAGGTCCAGCAGCCAGGAGCGGATCACCGTGCCCTCCTGCCAGGACCGGAAGACCTCGCGGACGTTGTCCACCGAGTCGACCTTCTCCAGCAGCTCCCAGCCCTCGGCGTAGGCCTGCATCATCGCGTACTCGATGCCGTTGTGGACCAT
Source organism: Streptomyces sp. M92 (assembly GCF_028473745.1). Taxonomy (NCBI): domain Bacteria; kingdom Bacillati; phylum Actinomycetota; class Actinomycetes; order Kitasatosporales; family Streptomycetaceae; genus Streptomyces; species Streptomyces sp. M92. Next base: position 1,745,573 of record NZ_CP101137.1, on the reverse strand, counting down.
CTTCGCGAAGTGGCCCGCGCCGACCTTGCCGGCGTGCACGGCGCCGAAGTCGCCCTCCGGCTTGAGGGCGTCGAAGACCGGCTGCACCCTGGCCACGTTCTCCGCGTCGCCGCCGTACATCAGCGCGTAGCCGTTCTCCAGCCCCCACACACCGCCGGAGACACCGCAGTCGACGAAGCCTATGCCCTTGGCGGCCAGCTCCTCGGCGTGCTTCTCGTCGTCCGTCCAGCGGGAGTTGCCGCCGTCCACGACGACGTCACCGGGCTCCAGCAGCTCACCGAGCCGGTCGACGGTGGCCTGGGTGGCCTCACCGGCCGGGACCATCACCCAGACCACGCGGGCGCCCTCGAGCTTGCCCACCAGCTCTTCCAGGCTGTGGACGTCGGCGAGGTCGGGATTGCGGTCGTATCCGACGACGGTGTGGCCCGCGCGGCGGATCCGCTCGCGCATGTTGCCGCCCATCTTGCCGAGGCCGACGAGACCGAGCTCCATCAGTTGCGTTCCTTAGGTGTGCGAGGTGGCGGGGCGGCACGTCCGGGCCGGCCGGATGCGTGCCGCGGCACTTTCGTACCCGCCCCGAGCCTAAACCCGGACGTCCGTGCACAGCTGTGGGCGTACGCGCTCATACGTACGCCCACACCTGCGGATTCGTCCCGAGTCCGTCCTCAGCCTGTGGACAGCCCGGCGCGGACCCTCAGCCGCTCAGCCGCACCGGCATGATCAGGTACTTGTAGGCCTCGTCCGCCTCGGCGTCCAGGGCCGGCTTGCCGCTGAGCAGCGCCGGCTTCGTGGACGTGGTGAAGGAGAGCTGGGCCACCGGGGAGTCGATGGCGCTCAGGCCGTCCAGCAGGAACGTCGGGTTGAAGGCGATCGAGATGTCGTCGCCGTCCAGCTGCGCGTCGACCCTTTCCACAGCCTGTGCGTCGTCGCTGGAGCCCGCCTCCAGGATCAGTACGCCCTGCTCGAAGCTGAGCCGCACCGGGGTGTTGCGCTCGGCGACCAGGGCCACGCGCTTGACGGCCTCCACGAAGGGGGCGGTCTCGATCACGGCGACGCTGTTGAACTCCGTCGGGAAGAGCGTCTTGTACTTCGGGAGGTCGCCCTCCAGCAGACGCGTCGTCGTGCGGCGGCCCGCACCCTCGAAGCCGATCAGGCCCTCGCCCGCGCCCGAGCCGGACAACGCCAGGATCACCTGGTCGCCGCTGGTCAGCGCCTTGGCGGTGTCCTGGAGTGTCTTGGCGGGCACCAGGGCGACCGCGGAGACCTCCGGGTTCTCCGGCTTCCACAGGAACTCGCGGACCGCGAAGCGGTAGCGGTCGGTGGAGGCCAGCGTCACCGAGTCGCCCTCGATCTCGATGCGCACACCGGTGAGCACGGGCAGCGTGTCGTCGCGGCCCGCGGCGATCGCCACCTGCTGCACCGCTGCGGCGAAGACCTCACCGGGGACCGTGCCGGTGGCCTCCGGCATCTGCGGCAGCGCCGGGTACTCCTCCACCGGCAGGGTGTGGAGGGTGAACCGCGAGGATCCGCAGACCACCGTCGCCCGTACACCGTCTGTGGAAATCTCCACCGGCCGGTTGGGGAGGGCCCGGGAGATGTCGGCGAGCAGGCGGCCGGAGACGAGCACCGTGCCCTCCTCCTCGATCTCGGCCTCCACGGACACCCGCGCCGAGACCTCGTAGTCGAAGCTGGACAGGCTCAGTTGCCCCTCCTCGGCCTTCAGCAGCAGGCCCGCGAGGACCGGCGCCGGCGGACGGGCCGGGAGACTGCGAGCCGCCCAGGCCACTGCCTCCGCGAGTACGTCGCGTTCCACCCGGATCTTCACTGTTGCCGCCTCCTGCTGTTGCCGGCGCTGCTCGCCCTGCCTGGCTTCGTCGCCTGGCTTCGTCGTCTGACTCGGTGTCGTCGGTCCCCGTTCGGGGCAGGACACCGGAGAACAGTCTGACGCACCCCACTGACAGTAGGTGCCCTTCGGGGTCAAGTCGTGGCGAGGGACGGTCGGGCTCGAGGGGGCGAGTTGTGCACAGGTCCCGCTTCGAAACGAATTCCGCTCTCTCTGTAGTCGGGAGTAGTAGTAGGGCCTGTGGATACCGTGGATAACCTCGTTTCCCCAGGTCAGGGCAGGAATTTTGTCCACGGGGCCTGTGGGCGGAGCCGGTGGACAACCGGGCGTATCTGTGGAGAACAGAAAGTTCTGCACACTCCGTGCACAGGGAAGGCCGACTTCTCCCCAGAGCCGTCCCCAGGTTTCCCGATGTTTCCCACAGCCCGCCTCGGCACTTCTGTGTGACGCCTTTCACTCGACGCGGTGAGAGGGCGCGTTGCGTTGCCGAACAGTGGACAGACATGTGGAGAAGCTGGGGACCGCTGGGGACAACCGGCCGCTGCCTGTGGGTTGTGCGTGGACAACTCGATGCACAGCTTGTGGACCGATCCGTTGTCCACACCCTGTGGAGATCGTTCGTCCACGAATCCACAGGCAGCTGACCTGGCCTGATGGTTCCTCAACAGCCTGGCCTGTGGACAAGATCGGGACAACTTCCCAGTCCCCAAGGTGTGGACGGAAAAAAGTGACCGAATCTGTGGAGAGCGGCCGTAACCCGGCAGGTAATCGAACAGCGGAGTCGCCTCCACGACCGGGCGGAGTCGCACCAAGGACCGGGCGGAGTCGCCCCAGGGATCGGGCGGCGACCCGTCGGTGACCGGGAGAGGGCCCGTCGGTGACCCGGCGGTGGCGCCGCGGGAGCCGTCCACTGGCACGGAAAAGGCGCCCCAGGGTGTCCAGGGCGCCTTCGAGGGGCCGGTGCCGGTGCCGGTGCCGGCCGCGCTCAGCCGTTCTTGATGCGATTGGTCAGCTCGGTCACCTGGTTGTAGATGGAGCGCCGCTCGGCCATCAGATTGCGGATCTTGCGGTCGGCGTGCATCACCGTGGTGTGGTCGCGGCCGCCGAACAGCGCGCCGATCTTCGGCAGGGACAGGTCCGTCAGCTCGCGGCACAGGTACATGGCGATCTGCCGCGCCGTCACCAGCTGGCGGCCGCGTGAACTGCCGCACAGGTCCTCCACTGTGAGGCCGAAGTAGTCGGCGGTCTCGCTCATGATGGCCGTCGAGGTGATCTCCGGCGTCGAGTCCTCCCCGCCGGGGATCAGGTCCTTGAGGACGATCTCGGTGAGGCCCAGGTCGACCGGCTGCCGGTTGAGCGACGCGAACGCCGTCACCCGGATCAGCGCGCCCTCCAGCTCGCGGATGTTGCGCGAGATACGCGAGGCGATGAACTCCAGCACCTCGGGCGGGGCGTTGAGCTGCTCCTGCACCGCTTTCTTGCGCAGGATCGCGATGCGCGTCTCCAGCTCGGGCGGCTGGACGTCGGTGATCAGTCCCCACTCGAAACGGTTCCGCAGCCGGTCCTCCAGGGTGACCAGCTGCTTGGGCGGCCGGTCGCTGGAGAGCACGATCTGCTTGTTGGCGTTGTGGAGGGTGTTGAAGGTGTGGAAGAACTCCTCCTGCGTCGACTCCTTGTCCGCGAGGAACTGGATGTCGTCGACGAGCAGGATGTCCATCTCGCGGTAGCGCTTGCGGAAGCTGTCGCCCTTGCCGTCGCGGATGGAGTTGATGAACTCGTTGGTGAACTCCTCGGAGCTCACGTACCGCACGCGCGTGCCGGGGTAGAGGCTGCGGGCGTAGTGCCCGATCGCGTGCAGGAGGTGGGTCTTGCCGAGTCCCGACTCCCCGTAGATGAACAGCGGGTTGTAGGCCTTCGCGGGTGCCTCGGCGACGGCGACGGCCGCGGCGTGGGCGAAGCGGTTGGAGGCTCCGATGACGAAGGTGTCGAAGAGGTACTTCGGGTTCAGGCGCGCGGTCGGCTCGCCGGGTCCGGTCGCCGGCGCCGGCTGTGCGGCCAGGGGGCCGGGGGCGCCGGTGGCGGGTCCGGGGCCGACGGGGCCGCCGCGGTGCACGTGTCCGGAGGCGGGGCCGGATCCGGACTGCGGCTCGGGCAGGTCACGGCGGGGGCCGCGCTGGTCGTAGTCGCCGCGCTGCTGGTCGTAGTCCGGCCGCTGCTGGTCGTAGTCGGGTCGCGACTGGCTGTGGTCGGGTCGCTGCTGGCCGTGGTCGCCGCGGGACTGTTCGTAGTCCCGCGCCTCGTACTCGCCGCCGCGGTCGTAGTCGTCGCGTTTGTAGTCGGTCCGTTGGTAGTCGCCGTGCTGCGGGTCGTACGACGGGCGCTCCGAGGACTGCGGACGGTAGTTCTGCCCGTACGTGTCCTGTGGGTACGGCTCCTGGTCGTAGCCGTCCTGGGGCGGCGACGCGTACGGGTCGCGCTCCGGGAAGCCCAGACGCTGCTGCTGCCAGCCGTAGTCGTCCTGCTGCGTGGGGCGGGGCCAGGAACCGGGCTCGGGGCGCTGGTACTCCTGCGGGTAGGCGGGGCGGGCGGTGGGGAGCTGGTCGCCGCGGTGGCGTCCGTATCCCTCGTAGTCGTCGCGGCCGCCCTGGCCGTGGCCGGGTGCGGGGAGCTCGGGCTCCTCGTAGCGGGGCTGGGGGCGGGCGGGGGGCGCCTGAGGCGTGGGGCCGGGCGTAGGGGGCGCGGGTTCGCCGGCGGTGTCGTCGACGGTGATCGCGATGCGGATGGGACGGCCGCATTCGCGGCTCAGTGTCTCGCTGACGACCGGGGCGAGGCGGCCCTCCAGTACGCCCTTAGCAAATTCGTTCGGTACGGCGAGCAGAGCGGTGTCGGCGACCAGCGCGAGGGGCTGGCAGCGCCGGATCCAGTGCTCGTCCTTGGACTCGACGCCCTGCCCGCGGTTGTCCCCGAGGAGTTGCTCCAGAACGCGTGGCCACACTGCGGCAAGATCGGCAGGTACGTCAGCCACAGGGCACGCTCTCTCACGAGTCCCTCGAAGGTGTGATTCGGGGACGGGTCGGGATGAAAATCGGGTGGGGCAGGGATAAGGGAACGAATCGGAGTCCAGTCACGGTAGTCAGCGTGGCCGGTAGGGTTCAAGTTGTTGTCCCCAGCCTGTGGACAAGTGTCTCCCGGTCACCGCTGGTTTGACCGAATGGCGCAGTCCCACGTACCGTGACCAGGTCGAGTTGTCGATGGCTGCTGCCGCCTGCCTCCGATGGGCACAGGTCACGTCCAAGGTGATCGAAAAGCGGTGCACTCGGGCGTAACGCGAGCTACTCGTGGGCGCACGGTGACAGCCAGGACGGCACCCCGCCAACCCCGATTCTTTCTGGAGCCCCCGAGTGAGCAAGCGCACCTTCCAGCCGAACAACCGTCGTCGCGCCAAGACCCACGGCTTCCGGCTGCGTATGCGCACCCGTGCCGGCCGCGCGATTCTCGCGACCCGCCGCAGCAAGGGTCGCGCCCGTCTGTCCGCCTGATCCGGTCAGGTCATGACGTCGTGCTGCCCACCGAGAACCGGCTGAGGCGGCGCGAGGACTTCGCGACCGCGGTACGACGAGGCCGCCGGGCCGGACGCCCGGCCCTGGTCGTCCACCTTCGAAGCGGTGCCACGGACCCGCACGCGCCTGGGGAGAGCGCTCCCCCGACACGTGCGGGTTTCGTCGTGAGCAAAGCCGTGGGTGGCGCGGTGGTGCGCAACAAGGTGAAGCGCAGGCTTCGCCATCTGATGCGCGACCGGATCGACCTGTTTCCCCCCGGTAGCCTGGTAGTGGTACGAGCGCTGCCCGGTGCGGGCGACGCCGACCATCCACAGCTGGCCCGAGACCTGGACGCCGCCCTGAAGCGGCTACTGGGAGGGGGCGCGCGATGAAGTACCCGCTGCTGGCTCTGATCAAGCTGTACCAGTGGACGATCAGTCCTCTGCTGGGGCCGGTGTGCAAGTACTACCCGTCGTGTTCCCACTACGGCTACACGGCCATCGATCGACACGGTGCTCTCAAGGGCACGGTGCTCACTGCCTGGCGCATCCTTCGGTGCAATCCGTGGTCGCTGGGTGGAGTGGACCATGTTCCGCCGCGCAAACGCCCGCGGTGGCACGAAATGCTGCGTGACGCCTGGCGCGCACGCAAGGGCGGGACCTCCGCCGCCGAACCGGCCAACGAGGGACAGACTGCTCCGACGAGTCCGTCCAGTCCTTCGAGTCCGGCCGCAGAGACCCCGTCCCATGCCCAAGGAGCATGATTAGTGGACACGATTGCCAGCCTCTTCAGTTTCATCACGACACCTGTCTCCTGGGTCATCGTCCAGTTCCACACGGTGTACGGCGCCATCTTCGGCCCTGACACCGGATGGGCCTGGGGCCTGTCGATCGTGTCCCTGGTGATCCTCATCCGCATCTGCCTGATCCCGCTCTTCGTGAAGCAGATCAAGGCGACGCGCGGGATGCAGACGCTCCAGCCGGAGATGAAGAAGATCCAGGAGCGCTACAAGAACGACAAGCAGCGCCAGTCCGAAGAGATGATGAAGCTGTACAAGGAGACGGGCACCAACCCGCTCTCCTCGTGCCTTCCCATCCTGGCGCAGTCACCGTTCTTCTTCGCCCTGTACCACGTGCTCAACTCGATCGCGTCGAACGACACCATCGGCGTGATCAACGAGCGCTTGCTGGCCAGCGCCCAGAAGGCCCACATCTTCGGCGCGCCGCTGGCCGCCAAGTTCACCGACGACGCGTCCAAGGTGGAGGCCCTCGGGTCCTCGCTGACGGACGTCCGGGTCGTCACCGCGATCATGATCGTGCTGATGTCGGCGTCGCAGTTCTTCACTCAGCGGCAGCTGATGACCAAGAACGTCGACACCACGGTGAAGACACCGTTCATGCAGCAGCAGAAGATGCTGATGTACGTCTTCCCGATCATGTTCGCCGTCTTCGGCATCAACTTCCCCGTCGGTGTCCTCGTCTACTGGCTGACCACGAACGTGTGGACCATGGGCCAGCAGATGTACGTCATCCGCAACAACCCGACCCCGGGTTCCAAGGCCCAGGCGGCCTACCTGGAGCGCCTGCTCAAGCACGTCACGGACACCGGCAAGACGCGCGGTCGTGGTCAGCGCTCCGTCGTCAAGGCCATCGTCGCCAAGGGCCGGGACCGCAACGAGTTCGAGCGCAAGTTCATCAACGGTCTGAACAAGGCGGGCCTCGCGGCCCAGACCGACGGCACCGTGGTGAAGGGCGAGGCACCCGCCGCCGCCCAGAGCGCGGACGGCGCGTCCGGCACCACGGCGATGCCCAAGCGGCAGCAGCCCAAACGGCAGAGCAAGGCGCAGCGCCAGTCCGCCAAGCCGGCCGGTGAGTCCGCCGGCGAGCCGGAGGCCAAGACCTCCCTCAGCAAGTCCGGCGAGCCGGAGGGCGGCCAGGGCGGCAAGTCCGCCGGCGCCGCCAAGAAGCCCGCGCAGAAGCCCGGCGGCGGTGGCCGCAGCAAGGCCCAGTCCGGACAGCGCAAGGGCCCGCAGCGGCCCAAGTCCCCGTCGAAGAAGTAAGAAGGAGTCCATCCCGTGACGGAAGGCACCACCTCCGCCGCTGCCGAGGGCGCAGACACCCTGACTCGTCTCGAGAACGAGGGCGAGATCGCCGCGGACTACCTGGAGGGTCTGCTCGACATCGCCGACCTCGACGGTGACATCGACATGGACGTCGAGGCCGACCGTGCCTCCGTCTCGATCATCAGCGACAGCAACAGCCGGGACCTGCAGAAGCTGGTCGGCCGGGACGGTGAGGTGCTGGAGGCTCTCCAGGAGCTCACGCGCCTGGCCGTGCACCGGGAGACCGGCGACCGCAGTCGGCTGATGCTCGACATCGCGGGCTACCGGGCCAGCAAGCGGGCCGAGCTGTCCGAGCTGGGCGCAAAGGCCGCGGCCGAGGCCAAGAGCAGCGGCGGGCCGGTGCGGATGAAGCCGATGACGCCGTTCGAGCGCAAGGTCGTGCACGACGCGGTCAAGGCTGCCGGACTGCGCAGCGAGTCCGAGGGCGAGGAGCCGGAGCGCTTCGTCGTCGTGCTTCCCGCCTGATCGGCCCCCACGTTCTCCGGCCCCGTCTGTTGCGCAGACGGGGCCGAATTTTGTCAGCCTGATAGTTCTGGTGGTTCTGGCAGCGGCGTCTGGTGCGCCGGTGCCGTACGGAAGGACGGTCCCCTCGTGACGGAGGCAGCGGAGCTTCCCCCTGTTCCCGAGCAGGCACGCGACGTGTTCGGTGCTCGGTACGCGGACGCGGTCCGCTACGCCGAGCTGCTCGCCGAGGCGGGGGTGAAGCGTGGTCTGATCGGTCCGCGTGAAGTCCCCCGTCTGTGGGAGCGGCATCTGCTGAACTGCGCGGTGCTCTCGGAGGTCGTGCCCGAGGGCGTGACGGTGTGCGATGTCGGTTCGGGTGCCGGCCTGCCCGGGATCCCGCTGGCGCTCGTCCGGGACGACCTGAAGATCACCCTTCTGGAGCCCCTGCTGCGGCGCACCAACTTCCTGACCGAGGTAGTGGAGCTTCTGGGGCTCGACCATGTGACCGTGGTGCGTGGCCGGGCCGAGGAAGTCATGGGGAAGTTGCCGCCGGTGCATGTGGTGACGGCCCGCGCCGTTGCTCCGCTGGACCGGCTGGCCACCTGGGGGGTTCCGCTGCTGCGGCCGTACGGCGAGATGCTCGCGCTCAAGGGCGACACGGCTGAGGAGGAGCTGAAGGCCGCGGCCACGGCGCTCAGCAAGCTGGGGGCGGTGGAGACCTCCATCCTGCATGTGGGTGAGGGGGTCGTGGATCCCATGTCCACCGTGGTGCGGGTCGAGGTCGGTGAGAGTCCCGGCGGAGTGCGTTTCGCCGCCAAGCGGGCCAAGGCGGCGCGGACCGGTCGCGCGCGGCGGCGTCGCGGATAGCCGTACTCCACACAAGCTGCCCTCCCTGTGCGTGCCGGAGTGTCGCGGCTGATCGGCCTCGGCGGCGCTGCATCGTGTTTCACGTGAAACGTCGCTCACTGCTGCACGGCATCATCAGTCGCGGCCGCGCTGCGGCCGACCCCCGCGACCGAAAGCCTCTCGGGTCGCTCGGAGAGGGTACGGAGTTGTCCACAGAGGTGGATTTCTCCACAGAACAACAGGCCTCACTGGTTCATGACCCTGAAGACATGGGAGGCTCTGTTCATTGCGAGCCTGAAGTCGAGGAGAGTGAATCCTTGCGGTCCGACGCCAATATCGCGGGACCGATGACCGATCCGGTCCCCGGTCCCCGTACCGAGTCGACGGGGGCGGATGTTTCACGTGAAACACCGCCACCGATGGACGACACTCCGATCGGTCGTGCTGCCCAACTGGCGGTGGAGGCTCTGGGCCGCGCCGGTGAAGGGCTGCCGCGGCCCGAGCAGACCAGGGTCATGGTGGTCGCCAACCAGAAGGGCGGTGTGGGCAAGACGACGACGACCGTCAACCTTGCCGCGTCGCTCGCGCTGCACGGGGCACGGGTCCTGGTCGTCGACCTCGATCCGCAGGGCAATGCCTCCACCGCTCTGGGGATCGATCACCACGCCGAGGTTCCGTCCATCTATGACGTCCTGGTCGAGAGCAGGCCGCTCTCGGAGGTGGTCCAGCCGGTCCCGGACGTCGAAGGTCTCTTTTGCGCGCCCGCCACGATCGATCTCGCCGGTGCGGAGATCGAGCTGGTGTCCCTGGTAGCACGAGAGAGTCGACTTCAGCGGGCGATCCAGGCGTATGAGCAGCCGCTGGACTACATCCTCATCGACTGCCCGCCGTCCCTCGGTCTGCTGACGGTCAACGCGCTGGTCGCCGGCCAGGAGGTGCTGATCCCGATCCAGTGCGAGTACTACGCGCTGGAAGGACTGGGGCAGCTGCTGCGCAACGTCGACCTGGTGCGGGGCCACCTCAACCCCACACTGCATGTGTCGACGATCCTGCTCACCATGTACGACGGCCGGACGCGGCTCGCGTCCCAGGTCGCCGACGAGGTGCGCAGCCACTTCGGCGACGAGGTACTGCGGACGAGCATTCCCCGCTCGGTCCGTATCTCCGAGGCCCCCAGCTACGGACAGACGGTCCTGACCTACGATCCAGGATCGAGCGGAGCCCTCTCCTATCTGGAGGCGGCGCGAGAGATCGCGCTCAAGGGCGTGGGCGTCAGCTACGACGGTACGCACGCCCACATCGGAGCACAGAATGACCCGAACATGGTGGAGGGGATCCAGTGAGTGAGCGACGGAGGGGGCTGGGCCGTGGTCTGGGCGCACTGATCCCCAATGCTCCGACGGAGAAGTCGGTGGCTTCAGCGGCATTGGGGAATGCGGCTCCCGCGTCTCCGGCGGCGATGCCGCTGCTGCCCAACGACCGTGGTGTGGCCGCGGCCAAGGTGACGACGCTGCCGCCTGTTCCACGTGAAACAGAGGAGTCGGTGGCTTCGGTCGGTCCGGAGTCTCTCCGGCCTCCGATGGGCGCGCACTTCGCGGAGATTCCCCTCGACGCCATCACACCGAACCCACAGCAGCCGCGTGTGGTCTTCGACGGTGACGCGTTGGCGGAGCTGGTCACCTCCATCAAGGAAGTGGGCCTTCTCCAGCCGGTCGTCGTGCGCCAGGTGGGACCGGCGCGCTTTGAGCTGATCATGGGCGAGCGTCGCTGGCGGGCCTGTCGTGAGGCGGGCCTGGAGGCGATCCCGGCGATCGTGCGTGCCACAGAGGACGAGAAGCTCCTCCTGGACGCGCTGCTGGAGAACCTGCACCGGGCGCAGCTGAACCCGCTCGAAGAGGCTGCCGCCTACGACCAGCTGCTCAAGGACTTCAACTGCACGCATGACCAGCTGGCCGACCGCATCGGCCGTTCCCGGCCACAGGTCTCGAACACACTGCGTTTGCTGAAGCTCTCCCCGAAGGTTCAGAACCGGGTGGCCGCCGGCGTGCTCTCGGCCGGTCACGCGCGGGCCCTGCTCTCCGTCGATGATTCGGAGGAGCAGGAGCGGCTGGCCCACCGGATCGTTGCTGAAGGGCTCTCGGTCCGGGCGGTGGAGGAGATCGTGTCCCTCATGGACTCCCGACCGCAGAAGCCCCAGCGGGCGAAGGGGCCTCGGGCCGGCTCCCTGGTCTCCCCGGCGCTGTCCGATCTGGCGACGAGGCTCTCGGACCGCTTCGAAACGCGGGTGAAGGTCGACCTGGGCCAGAAGAAGGGCAAGATCACCGTGGAGTTCGCCTCCATGGATGACCTTGAGCGCATCCTTGGGAGCCTCGCTCCCGGTGAGGGGCCTGTGCTGCAGAAGAGCCTTTCGGACGGCGAGGCCGAAGAGCTCGACTCATGATGCGCGCGGCAGGGGAACGCTGAGCATCGTTCCCCTGCCGACAGGGCGGGTCGTGTTCCGGTAGGCATCGGAACACGACCCGCCCTTTCCTTTTCGCCGGTGCCGAGGGCGGCGCTTCGTGGATACGATGCGATCGGGATGGCGCAAGCACCTGGCAGCACTTCTGAGAGGAAGGCAGGGGCCATGCGAACGATGAGCCGTACCGGGCTGGTGAGCGCGGGCTTGGGGCTGGGCGCGGTCGGTGGCTTCGTTGGCAGCCTGCTCAGGGAGCGGAGCGCTCTGACAGCCGCCCGCGACGCGGCGGGCGAAGGAAGCGAGGAACAGCCTTCATGGGGCGCCGGCTCGTACCGCTCACGCTGGACAACCTTCAAGACCTTCCCCAGCGCTGTCGCACGTGCGTCTTCTGGGAGCTGGACCCCGTCAGTGGCGAAGCCGCGGTAAAGGCGGGCACGCCTGCTCTGGAGAAGGAATCCTGGATCTCCGCCGTGCTGCTGGACTGGGGATCGTGCGGACGGGTGGCCTATGTCGACGACGTGCCGGTGGGCTTCGTGCTCTACGCGCCGCCCGCCTATGTGCCGCGATCGACGGCCTTCCCCACCAGCCCCGTCTCGCCGGACGCCGTGCAGCTGATGACCGCGTTCGTGATGCCCGGCTATCAGGGACAGGGACTGGGCCGGGTGATGGTCCAGACAGTCGCCAAGGATCTGTTGCGCCGGGGCTTCAAGGCGATCGAGGCGTTCGGAGACGCGCGCTGGAAGGAACCGGCCTGCGTGCTGCCCGCCGACCACCTGCTGGCCGTCGGCTTCAAGACGGTGCGCCCACATCCCAGCCATCCGCGGCTGCGCCTGGATCTGCGCTCCACGCTGTCCTGGAAGGAAGACGTGGAGATGGCTCTGGACCGACTGCTGGGTGCCGTCCAGAAGGAACCCGCGCTGCGGCCGTTGTAGTGGAGTCACCGTTCCGGGCACGGAAGCAGAACGAAGGGGCCGACCCGTCCGGGTCGGCCCCTTCGTGTTTCACGTGAAACGTCACTCGGCGATGAAGTCCTCGAGGTCGCGAACGATCGCGGCCTTCGGCTTGGCACCGACGATGGTCTTGGCGACCTCGCCACCCTGGTAGACGTTCAGGGTCGGGATGGACATGACGCCGTACTTGGCGGCCGTACCCGGGTTCTCGTCGATGTTGAGCTTGACGACCTCGATCTTGTCGCCGTACTCGGCGGCGATCGCCTCGAGGGACGGCGCGATCTGGCGGCACGGACCGCACCAGGCGGCCCAGAAGTCGACCAGCACGGGCTTGTCGCTCTTGAGGACGTCCTGCTCGAAGGAGTCGTCGGTCACGTGCTTCAGAGTTTCGGCCACGGCGGGCTCCTCAAATGGTTGGTGCGTGGGGCGGGTGGGTCAGACAGCGGTCTTCTCGGGCTCGGCCTTGTCCTCGTCGGTGAGCGCGGCGAGGAAGCGCTCTGCGTCGAGCGCGGCGGAGCAGCCCGTACCGGCGGCGGTGATGGCCTGGCGGTAGGTGTGGTCGACCACGTCACCGGCGGCGAAGACACCGGTGAGGTTGGTGCGGGTCGACGGGGACTCGACCTTGAGGTAGCCCTCCGGGTCCAGGTCGAGCTGACCCTTGAAGAGCTCGGTGCGCGGGTCGTGGCCGATTGCGATGAACAGGCCGGTCACCGGCAGGTCCGAGAGCTCACCGGTCTTGACGTTGCGCAGCTTCAGGCCCGAGAGCTTCTGGTCGCCCTGGACCTCGGCGACCTCGCTGTCCCAGACGAACGTGATCTTGGGGTCGGCGAACGCGCGTTCCTGCATCGCCTTCGAGGCACGCAGGGTGTCACGGCGGTGGACGATCGTCACGGACTTGGCGAAGCGGGAGAGGAACGTGGCCTCCTCCATTGCGGTGTCACCGCCGCCGATCACGGCGATGTCCTGGTCCTTGAAGAAGAAGCCGTCACAGGTCGCGCACCACGAGACGCCACGGCCGGAGAGGGCGTCCTCGTTCGGCAGACCGAGCTTGCGATGCTGGGAGCCGGTGGTGACGATGATGGCCTTCGCCTGGTGGACCGTGCCCGCGGTGTCGGTGACGGTCTTGATCTCGCCGGTCAGGTCGACGGCGACGACGTCGTCCGGGATCAGCTCGGCGCCGAAGCGCTCCGCCTGGGCGCGCATGTTGTCCATGAGCTCGGGGCCCATGATGCCGTCCTGGAAGCCCGGGAAGTTCTCCACCTCGGTGGTGTTCATCAGCGCGCCGCCCGCGGTGACGGCGCCCTCGAACACCAGCGGCTTCAGCGACGCGCGCGCGGTGTAGAGCGCCGCCGTGTAGCCGGCGGGCCCGGAGCCGATGATGATCACGTTTCGGACGTCGCTCACGGCTTCATTCCTCGTCTCTGGACTGCGTCTTCAGGGCCGGGTGGAGCTTCTCTCGGAGCCCTCACCCCACCCAACGGATCCTAAGGGGCGCGCATTCCCGCTGTGTCAGGGCACACGGCAGACGCCCGCCGGGCGAGTGCCGGGCGGGCCTTCAGGTGCGTGTTTTCAGGAGCGCGCGTAGGAGTGCTTCAGCAGAACCTTGGCCTTGCTGATGCTGGGCCGGTCCACACACGCCGACTCGACGATGTAGGCGGTGACCCGGCTGTCGTTGGCGGCGTCGGGAAGGACCACGAGGAGAGCTTCCCTGCCCTTGTAGACGCCCTCCTTCGTGGCGAGTGCCGCGTCGTTCCGGCCGATGCCCCGCTGGACGCACTCGGGAACCGTCGGCTGCTTGAAAACGTGGTTTTCGGCGCCGGTCTCGGATTCCATGCCGAAGCTGCGCGGGGTACGAGGCCCGTCCCGGGTGTCCTGCTCGTCGGCGATGAGACCGGCGACCTGCTCCTTGAGCTTGCCCTCGGAGAAGGTGTCCGCGAGCGCCGTCTGCTGCCCGTGGGCGGTGTCGTCGGCAGGGTCGCCACCGGTGAGGGAGGAGACGACGACAGAGCCGAGTCCGAGGGTGGCTGCGGCGGCCACGGCACCGAGCACGGCGATCCTGCGGCGTCCACCTCGGCGGCGTTCCTTGCGCCCCGGGCCGGTGGAAGAGAGACGGGCGTTCCCGGCGGGACGATCTGTGGATGGCGATGTTTCACGTGAAACACGCGCGCTGTCGTCGGCGGTGGTTGGGCGCAGTGGTGCCTCGGCGGCGAGGGCGGCGTCGATACGGGCCGCGACGTCGTCCGGCATGCGCTCCGGCCCCGGCAGTGTGCCGAGCAATCCCTGGATCTCCTCCAGCGATGTGTAGACGTCCGCGCAGAGCTCACAGGTCTCCAGGTGCCGTCGGACGTCCGTGGTCCGTGACGGAGGGAGCAGGCCCTCGGTGAGGTCGGAGATCTCGGTGACGTCCGGGTGCCCGGTCATGTCTGTCGTCGACGACGTCACGCTCGTCCACCTCCGCCCTTCACTGCGGCTGAATCGCTCGGCCCTGTGTCCGCCGGTCCCGCACGGCGCGGTCCCGCTGCCGGTGGGACGGATGTCCCCCGGGTCCGGTTCCGTTCATCGCCGGCCTTCCCGTCCTGGCCGGCCTTCGCGTTCTCGCCGCTGCCGTCCGGGCGCAGGTGGGTCAGCAGCGGCAGGAGTCTGGCTCTGCCTCGCGCGCATCTGCTCTTGATCGTCCCAGTCGGCACATCCAGGACCCGGGCGGCCTCCGCGACGGGATAGCCCTGCATGTCCACCAGGACGAGCGCCGCCCGCTGGTCGGCGGGCAGGGTGCCCAGGGCCTCCAGGAGCTGGCGGTGCAGGTCGTTGCGTTCGGCGGGGGCCGATGCCGACTCGTGCGGTTCCAGGAGCTGTTCCAGGCGCTCGGTGTCGTCGACCGGAGCGGTCTTCCGGGAAGCGGCCTTGCGGGCGCGGTCCAGGCAGGCGTTCACCGTGATCCGGTGCAGCCAGGTCGTGACGGCCGCCTGGCCACGGAAGGTGTGGGCGGCCCGGTAGGCGGAGACGAGGGCGTCCTGGACGGCATCGGCGGCTTCCTCGCGGTCCCCCAGCGTCCGCAGGGCCACGGCCCAGAGACGGTCGCGGTGACGGCGGACGAGTTCGCCGAAGGCGTCGGGGTCGCCCTCGACGTGGCGGGCGAGGAGGTCCTGGTCGCTGACGTCGCCATAGGCGGTGCCGTCTGCCATCGGACCCCCTCCCCTTCAGCCGCCGGGCTCTCAGCCCTTGAACGTCACGTCGGTGATGGCCTGCTTGTACCCGGGGTCGCTGTACTTGTCGCCCGGCGCATGGGGCAGAGCGGTGAGCCACACGAGGACGTACTGCGTCTTCACCGGCTTGGTGAGCTTGACGGTGGCGTCGGTCCCGCTGGTGGTGACCGTGCCGATCTTCCGCATCGCGTCGATCGACGACGGCTGCAAGGAGTCCGCGGCGTACAGCTCCACCGTCGTGTGGTCGCCGCCGTAGAAGAGGCCGACGTCCGCCGTCGACAGGTCCTTGGACGAGCCGAGGTCGTAGACGATGCCGACGCCCGGCTTGAACGGACCGATGACCGGCCCCTCGTAGAAGCTGTTGGTCCGCCAGAGGGTCGTGCTGTCGCCGTCGTAGGTCTTGCCGACGTCGCCCGGGTGCTGCGCGTCGCCCTTGACGACGAACTCCTGGGCTCCCTGAACCGCGACCGGCTTCGCCGGACGGGACTGCTTCTCGTTCTTGTCGTCGCCGTCCGTCGTCTGGGTCTGGTTCTGGTCGTCGGCCTTGCCGCCCCGCTCCATGAGCGCGTCGGCGAGCTGCCAGCTGCCCAGGCCGAGCGCTGCGATCAGCAGGGCGGAGACGCTCCACTTCAGTGCCTTGCCGGTACGGCTCTGCAGCGGTGGCGGCGGCGTCGGCACGGGCTGGGTGGCGCCGGGACGCGGTGCCGGGCGGCCGTAGGCGCCTTGCTGGTAGGCGGTGCGCTGGTACTCGGGCGGGGCCGTGTACGCGGGCTCCGGCGGGCGGATGCGGGGCATCTCGCCGATCGCCTTCACCAGCTCCTCCGGCGTGGTGCACGGGGACTCGTGGCGGGAGGCCGTGGCGCCGTCGTTGACGAGCGCCCGCATGGTGAGCTCGGACAGGCCGCGGTGGACACCCGCGCGCACCTGGTCGGGCGGAATGAGCCCGATGTCCTTCGGCAGACCCGCCAGACCGTGGGCGTCGGTCTCGTACGGCCAGCGCTGGGTGAGCGCCGCGTACAGCAGAGCCCCGATGGCCTCCGTGTCGGTGCGCTGGGGGGTCTCGGAACTGATGCCGCGCAGGGCGGCGTTGACGGCGAGACCGCGGATCCGCCACTGACCCGTCGATGTCCGCAGCACCGCGTTCGGGCTCAGACGCAGGTGCGCGAGGCCCTCGCGGTGGGCCGCCGCCATCGCGGCCGCGACCTGACTGACCATCTGGTAGGCGTCGTACACCTCCAGCGGGCCGGAGGCGAGCAGCGCGGTCATCTCGGTGGCGTCGGGGAGCCATTCGTGGACGACGTACACCAGGTCGTTGTCCTCGACGGCGTCGAGGACCTGGACGAAGCGCGGGTCGCCGAGCAGGGCGGAGGAGCGCGCCGCGGCCAGCACGGAGCGGGCGCGGGCGTGGTCGGCAGGCAGGACGTGCACGCCGACGGCGCGGCGGAGCTTCTCGTCGACGGCCCGCCAACTGCTGAAGCCGTCCAGACGGGTGACGCACTCCTCGAGGCGGTAGCGTCTGGCGAGTCTGTGCCCGCTGTGCAGTTCGGGAGGCGAGGTCTTGCCGGAATCCTCGCTCGTCGGGCTCCCCTGTGCCTCGTCGCTGTCCGTGTCCCGCTCCCGGTTGTTGGCCACCCCGTCGGCCGTGGACTGGTCCGCCTGTGCGGTCAGCGGCTCGTCACCGCTGTTGTCTGCCACGTCGACGGCAGCTGTGCTCCGTTCTGCCACCGTCGTTCTGCCTCCCCATTCGATGCGCGCCGACCGGCTCCCGATGCGCGCGGTCCGACGCCGAACCCAATTGTGCCCACAGTCCGCCGCTATGCACGACACACGGCGGTGAACGATAGTTGTGCGCCTACCCCGGCTCTCAGCGTCCCAGGCGTCCGCGCACCATGCCGACCAGCGAGTTGACCTCTTCGATGCGCATGCGGCGGGCGGCGACGAAGAAGACACCGAACAGCAGCACACCGCCGGCCAGCAGCGCGGCGAACGATCCCAGGACGTCCTGGCCGAGCGCACGGCTGATCGCGTAGCAGGCCGCGCCGCTGAGCAGGGCCGCCGGCACCGACGCGATGCACAGCCGGGCGTACGTCCGCAGCACCCGGGCGCCGTCGAGATCCCCGCCGAGCCGCTTGCGCAGCCGGCGCCAGGCGACACCGACACCGATCACGTAGGCCAGTCCGTAGGAGGCGGCCATGCCGACGACGGCCCAGCGCGAGGGCAGCAGGAGGTAACAGAGTCCGGAGGCGACCGCGTTGACCACGGCCACGATGACGGTGTTGTAGAAGGGCGTCCTGGTGTCCTCGTAGGCGTAGAAGGCGCGCAGGACGACGTACTGGACGGAGTACGGGATGAGGCCGAGGCCGAAGGCCATCAGCATGTAGCCCATGTTGGTGGCGGCGCCCGTGCCCGAAGAGCCGAAGATCAGGGTGCACATCGGGATACCGAGTGCGACGAAGCCGAACGAGACAGGCACGATCGCGACGGCCGTCGTGCGCAAACCTTGGGAGATGTCGTCTCGAACCGCACCGCCGTCTTCCTCGGCCGCCGAGCGGGAGATGCGCGGCAGCAGGGCGGCCATCAGGGAGACGGTAATGATGGCCTGCGGCAGGCCCCAGATCAGCTGGGCGTTGGCGTAGGCGCTGTAACCGGTGCCGGCGAGGTCGGTGTCCGTGACCGAGGCCGTTGCCAGCTGGATGACGACGAGGGCACCCGCCTGGTTGGCGAGGACGAACAGGATCGTCCACTTGGCCAGCATCGCGGCCTTGCCGAGGCCATGGCCCCTCCAGTCGAAGCGCAGGCGCAGCTTGAATCCGGTCTCGCGCAGATAGGGGATCATCGCCAGAGCCTGGACGACGAGGCCGAGGAGGATGCCGACCCCGAGAAGTCGCTCACCCTCCGGTGGGATGGTCTCGACGGTCATACCGGAGTCGGCGGCGGTGCCGTAGACCCAGAGGAACATGCCGAGCGTGACGATGATGACGATGTTGTTGAGGACCGGGGTCCACATCATCGCGCCGAACCGCCCGCGGGCGTTCAGGATCTGCCCCATCACCACGTGGACGCCCATGAAGAAGATGGACGGCAGGAAGTAACGGGTGAAGGTAACCGCCGTCTCGTTGGCTGCGGCGTTCGAGGCGACTGGGTTGGACAGGGCGCGCACCAGCAGGGGCGCCGCGAGCATGCCGAGCGCGGTAAGAAGTCCCAGGGCGACCATGACCAAGGTCAGCAGTCGGTTGGCGTAGGCCTCGCCGCCGTCGTCGTCCTCCTTCATGGCACGGACGAGCTGGGGGACGAACACCGAGTTGAGACCGCCACCGACAGTCAAGATGTAGATCATCGTCGGTAGCTGGTAGGCAATCTGGAACGACTCACCCAGCAGCGCGAGGCCCAGAGCGGAGACGATCATTGCCGACCGGATGAACCCGGTCAGCCGCGACACCATCGTGCCCGCCGCCATCACGGCGCTCGACTTCAGCAGGCCGCCCGCACGTCCGCCCTTCTTCGGCGCGGCGGCCGGTGCGGGCTTGGGTGCCGGCTCGGGCTCCTGGAGGGGGGCCTCGGCCGCTTCCGGGGTGGGAGCCACCGCGTACTGGCCCGGAGCGGGCGCCGCGTGCTGCTGCCCGTGCGTCGGCGGCTGCGCGCCGTACGGCCCGGGTGCCGGAGCGTTCTCGTACTGAGCGTGCCCCTGGGGGTAGCCGTACTGGCCCGGCTGCTGCCCGGGTCCGCCGCCGTACTGCCCCGGTGCCGGAGCAGGGGCGGGGACGGAGGCGTGGTCGTCGTAGGAGGGGTGGCCGCCGCCCTGCTGCTGGTCGCGGAACAGGTGGGCGAACGCGTCCGGCTCGTGGCGCTGCTCGCCCGCCTGGGTGACCAGGTCGTCGACGCCGACGAACTGAGTGGTGCGCGGATCGTCGCCGTACGGCAGGTACTGCGTGGGGCCCTCCGGCTCAGGGGCCGGTGTCTGGGCCCAGACACGCGGGTCGGGCGCGTAGGGCGACTGGGAGGGCTGGGAGTACAGCGGCTGCTGGGGCGGGTGTGTGCCCGGCGGTGGTGGCGGGTGCGCGGCGCGGTCGTAGAGCGCCTCGGAGACCGGGTCCTGGGCGGCGAGGTCGTGCGCCCGGTAGGGATCCTGGTCGTAGGCGTCCTGGAGGTACATGTCCGCGTGCGGCTGCGGCGGTGTCTGTCCGGGGTCGGACGGCGGACCCTCGGGGTGACCCGAGCCGTCCGCGGTACCACCGCGGTCACCGTCGTACGGCGCGTTCATGGTTACCCCACCTCATCGTCCCGGGCCCACGGCCACGACATCCTCAACGGTCCACTCTCTCACCCGTGCCGGACGGGTCTGCGTTTTCCGCTGCGGTGTCCGGTGCCGGGTCACTCGGCTGCTCCGGGTCGCCTGCCCGGGGGCGTGCGTCGGACTCCTCGCTGAGACGCTCGCCGGGGCCTTCCGGGTTCTCCGGACCGTCCTCGGCGTCCTCGGTGTCCTCCGCGTCACCCGCCTCGCCCTTCTCGGCGTGGCGGGCGGCGGCCCTCTTGCGCTGGGTGTACATGCGGAAGCCGGCCAGGACGAGGAGCAGGACGCCGCCGCCGATGACGAGCATCACGGTGGCCGTGATCTCGGTGACCTTCACGTCGAAGGTGACGGGGTCGCCGTACGCGCGCCCGTCCATCGTGTAGAGCTGGGCGACCACCGTGGCCCGGCCGTTGGCGTTGGCCGACGTGGTGAACTTCACCGACTGGCTGTGGCCGCCGGAGACGGAGATCGGCTGCTCCTCGTAGGCGGCGCCGTCGATCTCCAGACGGGTCGGGTTGGTGGAGGTGAGCCGCAGGACCAGGGGCCCGACGTCCTGCACCAGGTTGTTCTGCACCGTCACGGGGATCGTGGCGCTGCGGCCGGAGAGCTTCGTCTCCGACTTGTCGATCAGTCTGACCCGGCCGGTCAGTCCGTCGAGGTAGGTCTTCACCCTGGTGCGGAAGGACTTCGCCGCGTCGGCCCGGCCGCGCCAGGACGCGGACATCTCCCTGTTCAGCGCGCGTCCGAAGGGGGTCGCCACCCGGGACGGGTCCGACAGGACGACCTTGAAGTTGTCGAGCGCGTCCTGTGTGCGCGCGATCTGCACGAACGCCGACCGGGGCAGCTCCTGCCTGCGCAGGGACGCGGGGTAGGCGGAGGCACTCGGGACCTTCGTGCTGGCGTCCGGGTCGGGCTTGGCCGCGGCGGCCGCCGACAGCTTCTGGGGCTCGGTCCAGGTGCCGTCCTGCAGCGCGCGCAGCGCCTCGGCCATCGCGCGGGCCTGGCTGCCGGAGGGCATCCGCTGCGGGGCGATGACGATGCTGCGCTGCTTGCCGGTCTGGAGGTTCAGGGAAAGGCTCTGGGCGAGGAACCGCTGGACCGCGAGCGTGGACGCGGAGGCGTCGGTCAGGTCGCCCTCGAACGCCCTGGACAGCCGGGAGTCCGCGACGACTGCCGTCGTGCCGCCGCCGACGGGGCGGGCCGCGGAGGGCGTGTACGGCAGGCCGCTGGTCTCCTGGAGGCTGTCGCTGCGGGCGATCACCTTGTCGGCGCCCGCCGAGGTGGCGACCTTGACGATGGAGCGGTCGACCGCGCCGTCCACGGGCCACGCGAAGTCGGTGCTCGGCTTCACGTGCAGGATCGGATCGACCGTGTTGTGGATGACGTCCGTGGCGCTCTTGAGCTGGCTGAGGGAGCCGGTGACGTCGGTGCCGTTGTGGGCCAGGGAAGCCAGATCGGGGTCGGCGAAGGGGAGGGAGATCACCTCCGCGTCGGCCACCGCGTCCTGGAGGTCGGCGAGCCACTGCTTGGCCACGTCCTGGTGGGTGCCGGCGACCGTCTTGTCCCCGTCGCGGACGCTGTAGTTTCCCGTCATCGCGTCGACGGACGCCAGCAGGTCGGGATCGACGACCCAGGTGACGTCGAGGTCCTTGCCGAGCGTCACCATCTGGTTGAGGCGTCCCCCGGGGGAGATCTCCTCGGCCAGGTCGTCGTTGAGGAAGACCGGTGTCTGTTCCTCGTTCGGACCGGTCTCGGCGGCCATGTGCGTGGTGGAGACGAGCGGCCACAGCGCCGTCGTCTTCGTCTTGGTGCCGGCCTCGTCGGGCTGCCAGGGCAGGAAGGTGCGCTGGATGCCGAGAATCTGCTCCCAGGGCCGGGCGGAGGTCTCCCCGGAGAGGGAGACGGCGAATTCGTAGACGCCGTCGTCGCCGAGGTCCAGGTCGTCGACCGGTACCGAGATGTTGAAGTGCTCGGCGACGCCGGGGGTGAGCTTGGAGAACTTCTCCGTGTACTTGTCGTCGATCTCCGGAGGAATCGACCCCTGGAGGTCGTCGGCGTCCTTGGCGATCGCGTCGACGGACGAGCGGGTGTTGATCTCGGGCCCCAGCCGCAGACCCACGTGGGCGTCGGTGACGGTCTGCTTGCCGTTGTTGGTCACGGTGCCGGACACGGTCACCGTGTCGCCGTCGGTGGGTGCCGAGGGGGTGAGTGAGTCCACGGCGACGGCCACGGAACCCACGTCGCCGTCGGCCTTCGCGGAGGGCTGCCCGTCGGCGAGGGCCGGGCTCGCGGCGGGCAGCTGGACCAGGCCGGCCAGCAGCGGCGCGCCCGCGACCAGTGCCGTGGTGCGCCGTAGCCACCGGCGGGCAGGTGAGGGACGGGTCCCCTGGAAGTCTGCCGCCTCGGCCACGCGCTCGCCCGTCCCTCGTCGTCGTCAGTGGTCGTCGGAATGTGCGTCCACGCATGGTAACGATGCGCGCTGAGGGTAAGTGCCGCGACGTACGCCACAAGATCCGCCGCCGGTCGCGGTGGCCCCGTATGTGCGCCTATATAGGGAGGGGCGCCGATGAGGGGTGTTCGGTACGCGATCAAAGGGGGCGCGGGGTTCCGCGCGAGCCACGTACCCTTTTCTGTTGTGCCGAACGCCAACGAAGCCAGCCCCAGTGTCCCCAGCCAGGAGCAGCGCCGAGCGGTGAGTGAACTGCTGCGGGTCGCCCCTGTCGCCGACGACCTCGCCCGCCGCTTCCAGGAGGCCGGGTTCTCCCTCGCCCTGGTCGGTGGCTCGGTCCGGGACGCATTGCTCGGCCGGCTCGGCAATGACCTGGACTTCACGACCGACGCGCGCCCGCAGGACGTACTGAAGATCGTGAAGCCCTGGGCGGACGCGGTCTGGGACGTCGGGATCGCCTTCGGCACGGTCGGGGCGCAGAAGTCCGCACGCGTGGGAGACGCTGACCGGATCTGGCAGATCGAGGTGACCACGTATCGGTCGGAGGCGTACGACCGCACCTCGCGCAAGCCGGAAGTGTCGTACGGCGACTCCATCGACGACGATCTGGTCCGCCGTGACTTCACGGTGAACGCGATGGCCGTCGCGCTGCCGGAGAAGGAGTTCATCGACCCGCACGGCGGGCTCGAAGACCTGGCGGCCCGAGTCCTGCGCACCCCGGGCACGCCCGAGGAGTCGTTCTCGGACGATCCGCTCCGGATGATGCGCGCCGCCCGGTTCGCCGCGCAGCTCGACTTCGAGGTGGCGCCCGAGGTCGTGAAGGCCATGACGGACATGGCCGGGCGCATCGGCATCGTCTCGGCCGAGCGGGTCCGGGACGAGCTGAACAAGCTCATCCTCTCTCCCCACCCCCGCAAGGGCCTGTCCCTGCTGGTGGAGACCGGGCTGGCCGAGCACGTCCTTCCCGAGCTGCCGGCCCTGCGGCTGGAGCGGGACGAGCACCACCGGCACAAGGACGTCTACGACCACACGCTGATCGTTCTGGAACAGGCGATGGCCCTGGAGACGGAGGGCCCCGACCTCACCCTCCGGCTGGCCGCCCTGCTGCACGACATCGGCAAGCCGCGCACGCGCCGCTTCGAGAAGGACGGGCGGGTCTCTTTCCACCACCACGAAGTGGTCGGGGCGAAGATGACGAAGAAGCGTATGACCGCGCTCAAGTACTCCAACGAGCTGGTGAAGGACGTCTCGCGCCTGGTCGAGCTGCACCTGCGGTTCCACGGCTACGGCACCGGCGAGTGGACGGACTCCGCGGTCCGCCGGTACGTCCGGGACGCCGGCCCGCTGCTGGGCCGGCTGCACAAGCTGACCCGCTCGGACTGCACGACCCGCAACAAGCGCAAGGCCTCGGCGCTCTCCCGTGCCTACGACGGGCTGGAGGAGCGGATCGCTCAGCTCCAGGAGCAGGAGGAGCTGGACGCGATCCGTCCCGACCTGGACGGCAACCAGATCATGGAGATCCTCGGCATCGGTCCCGGGCCGGCGGTGGGGCAGGCGTACAAGCACCTGTTGGAGCTGCGCCTGGAGAACGGGCCGATGGAGCACGACGCCGCGGTGGGTGCGCTCAAGGAGTGGTGGGCCGCGCAGGAGCGGTGAGCATGCGAAAGCGGGGTCATGTTTCACGTGAAACATGACCCCGCTTTCGCATGCAGAGCGCGGTTACTTCACTTCCTTGAGGCAGAGCACGACCCTGTGGCTGCTGTCGCCCGTCTGGTAGTAGGCGATCGTCGCTTCCTTGACCGCCTTGCACTTGCTGTCGTCGCTGGTGTTGTCGAACTTCTCGACCACCTCGTACTCCGCGTCACTCGAGGAGCAGTCGACCGTCTTGAGCTCCGGGGTGATCTGCGAGCCCTCGTTGTGCATGCAGTCGCCCACCGCAGTGGTCTCGGCGTCCGACTGTCCCAGGTACCACTTGCCCACGCCGAGCAGGGCGGCCACCAGGATGACGCCGAGGACGCTCAGCAGCTTCTTCTTGAACCCGTTGGAGCGGGAGGGCGGCGGAACGGTCCCACCGGGCGGGGGGAAGCCCGGCTGGCCGGCCTGCTGCGGGAAGCCCTGCTGGCCCTGCGCGTACGGGTTCATGCCCTGGGGCTGCTGGGGAGCGGGCGGCTGGCCCTGCGCGAACGGGTTGCCCTGGGGCGGCGGAGTGGACACTGGGTTCCCCCTGAAGAGATAGGTGCGTGTCGCGAACATGTCGCGAATAAGACCCACGTAAGCTATCGCTCCCCACTGACAACTCTGTAGTCCTGTGGGGCTTCGTGGCACTGATGTGACACTTACTCGCTGTCAAACCGGGTCATAGCCACAGCAACCGCTCCGTAGACGAGGGCGACTGTCACGATCAGCGTGACCGAACGGCCGTCCGGGGGCAGCATCAGCGCGGCCACCCCGGCGGCGCCGACGAATGCGACGTTGAACAGGACGTCGTAGACGGAAAAGATCCGGCCACGGAAGGCGTCGTCGACCGAGGACTGTACGACCGTGTCCGTGGCGATCTTCGCCCCCTGGGTCGTCAGCCCGAGGACGAACGCCGCGATGAGCAGCGGCACAGTGGCGAACGGCAACCCGAGCGCAGGCACCAGAACCGTGGCGATCCCCGCGCACACGGCCATCCAGCGGCCGGGCCCGAGCCGCCCCGCCGCCCAGGGCGTGACCACGGCGGCGGCGAAGAAGCCCGCGCCGGAGACACCCAGCGCCAGCCCCAGCAGGGCGAGCCCCTCGTCCGTGTCCGAGGTCAGGGCGTACCGGCACAGCATCAGCAGCATGACCAGCAGGGCGCCGTAGCAGAACCGCATCAATGTCATGCCCGCGAGCGCCCAGGCCGCGTCCCGGCGCGCGGGCGCGGCGAGGTGGCGTACCCCTGACACCAGGTCGCGGGCGGTGACGGCGAGCGCCGACGCCAGACGCGGCGCCTGCGTACGGTCCGGCCCGAGCAGTTCCACGGCGATGCGCAGTGACGCCAGTGCCCCGCAGAGGTACAGGGCGGCTCCGAGCAGCACCACGGCGGCGTCGGAGTCCGCCACCACGAGGCGCACGACGAAGGCGAGGCCGCCGCCCGCCGTGGCGGCAAGAGTGCCGGCGGTCGGGGACAGCGAGTTGGCGATCACCAGGCGCTCGGCATCGACCACGCGCGGCAGCGCGGCGGACAGACCGGCGAGGACGAAGCGGTTGACGGCGGTGACGCAGAGCGCGGAGACGTAGAAGAGCCAGTCCGGTACGGAAGCGATCATCAGGACCGCCGTCACCGAGGCCAGTGCGGCACGCAGCACGTTGCCGTACAGGAAGACCTGACGGCGGCGCCAGCGGTCCAGGAGGGCGCCGGCGAAGGGGCCCACCAGGGAATAGGGGAGCAGCAGGACCGCCATCGCGGAGGCGATCGCGGTCGGTGAAGTCTGCTTCTCGGGGGAGAAGACGACGTAGGTGGCGAGCGCGACCTGGTAGACCCCGTCGGCGCCCTGGGAGAGCAGGCGCACGGCGAGCAGTCGCCTGAAGCCCTTCAGGCGCAGCAGGACGCGCAGGTCACGGACGACGGCCATGGGGCACAGCCTCACATACGGGAAAGGTCCCCGGGTCATGTGACCCGGGGACCTCCGACGTACCGGAGCCGGCGCTCGTCAGCGCTCGACCTCGCCGGCGATGAACTTCTCGACGTTGGTGCGGGCCTCGTCGTCGAAGTACTGGACCGGCGGGGACTTCATGAAGTAGCTCGACGCCGACAGGATAGGACCGCCGACACCGCGGTCCTTGGCGATCTTCGCGGCGCGCAGGGCGTCGATGATGACACCCGCGGAGTTCGGGGAGTCCCAGACCTCGAGCTTGTACTCCAGGTTCAGCGGGACGTCGCCGAAGGCGCGGCCCTCGAGGCGGACGTAGGCCCACTTGCGGTCGTCGAGCCACGCGACGTAGTCGGACGGGCCGATGTGCACGTTCTTCTCGCCGAGCTCGCGGTCGGGGATCTGCGAGGTGACGGCCTGCGTCTTGGAGATCTTCTTCGACTCGAGGCGGTCGCGCTCGAGCATGTTCTTGAAGTCCATGTTGCCGCCGACGTTCAGCTGCATCGTGCGGTCCAGGACGACGCCCCGGTCCTCGAACAGCTTCGCCATGACGCGGTGCGTGATGGTGGCGCCGACCTGCGACTTGATGTCGTCACCGACGATCGGGACGCCCGCCTCGGTGAACTTGTCCGCCCACTCCTTGGTGCCGGCGATGAAGACCGGCAGGGCGTTGACGAAGGCGACCTTGGCGTCGATGGCGCACTGGGCGTAGTACTTCGCCGCGTCCTCGGAGCCGACGGGCAGGTAGCAGACGAGGACGTCGACCTGCTTGTCCTTGAGGACCTGGACGACGTCGACCGGCTCCTCGGCGGACTCCTCGATGGTCTCGCGGTAGTACTTGCCGAGACCGTCGAGGGTGTGGCCGCGCTGGACCTGGACGCCGCTGTTCGGCACGTCGCAGATCTTGATGGTGTTGTTCTCGGAGGCGCCGATGGCGTCCGCCAGGTCCAGGCCGACCTTCTTGGCGTCCACGTCGAAGGCGGCGACGAACTCGATGTCACGGACGTGGTAGTCGCCGAACTGGACGTGCATCAGGCCCGGGACCTTGGACGCCGGGTCGGCGTCCTTGTAGTACTCGACGCCCTGTACCAGCGATGCGGCGCAGTTGCCCACGCCGACGATGGCTACGCGAACCGAACCCATTCCGGTTGCTCCCTGTGTGTACGAGTGAGGCCCTGACTGGGCGCTCACGTGGCGGTGTCGCCGGGCGTATCCGGCCGGGGGTCGTCCCCGGTCCGGGGCAGGCCGCCCGTCGCTCCAGATGTCGTGTCCTGTTGAGCGGTCCCCTCCGACGCGGAACCCCGCAGGTCCCGCCCCGCCCGCTCGCTTTCGATGAGCTCGTTCAGCCAGCGCACCTCGCGCTCCACGGACTCCATTCCGTGGCGCTGGAGCTCAAGCGTGTAGTCGTCGAGTCGCTCCCGGGTACGGGCCAGGGAGGCGCTCATCTTCTCCAGGCGCTCCTCCAGCCGGCTGCGCCGACCCTCGAGAACGCGCATGCGCACGTCACGCGACGTCTGGCCGAAGAACGCGAAGCGAGCGGCGAAGGTCTCGTCCTCGTACGCGTCCGGGCCCGTCTGCGAGAGGAGCTGCTCGAAGTGTTCCTTGCCGTCGGCCGTCAACCGGTAGACGATCTTGGCGCGGCGTCCCGTGAGGGAGGCGGCGGCCTCGCCGACGTTGCCCGGTTCCTCGATCAACCAGCCGTTGGCGACCAGCGTCTTGAGGCAGGGATAGAGCGTCCCGTAGCTGAACGCCCGGAACACACCCAGTGATGTGTTGAGTCGTTTGCGCAGCTCGTAGCCGTGCATCGGGGATTCGCGGAGCAGGCCGAGTACGGCGAACTCGAGGATGCCGGAACGTCGGCTCATCGTCGCCTCCTCTCGCCTTTATGCCGCGCTGATGTATCGACTCGATACATCAGCACGATAGAACGAGCTACCGCGTGCGACAAGAGGGGAACTCGTGAACGGGATCACATCAGGGTTTCATCGAGTGCAAGTTGCCTGATTTGAGGTGAACTTCGGGGCTCGGGGGTTTTGGCGGTGCGTAGTCTGTGCGCCATGCAGACCACCGGGAACCGAGTGACGCGTGGGGGCGTCCCTGTCCCTGGTGCAGTACGGGTGAATGCGGAAGGGACCGCATCCGTACTTCGGGGGGACCGGAAACCAGCCGCCTTTTCCAGGCGCGCAAAGGTGCGCCTGCCCGAGGAGTAGTCGTTCGATGAGCGAGCACCGTCGCAAACCGCCGCAGCCGCAGGGAGGCGGACGTGCCGCGGCCCGACGCGGCCAGTCCGGTTCGTCCTCCGGCCGCCGTGCGGCACCGCGGGGCGCCACAGGGTCTCCGTCCGGCTCGTACGGCCATGAGGACGAGGAGCGTCCGTACGGGAGCCGTGCCGAAGCCAGGCGTGCGGCACAGCGCAGCGCAGGCGGCCGCCGCAGAGCGGCCGAGTCCGGTCGCAGCGGTCGGCGGGCCGCTCCCGCCGGTCCCGGGAGGGGTCGCGGGGCGCCGCCCGGCAAGAAGCGGATGATCGACTATCCGCGCCGTGACCGAGACGGGTGGCGCAGGTGGGTGCCCTCGTGGAAGCTCGTCTCCGGCCTGTGCATCGGCTTCTTCGGCAGCCTGGTGGCCGCCGCGGGCATCGCGTACGCCATGGTGGGCGTCCCCGACGTCGCCAACATCGCGAAGGCCCAGAACAACGTCTACTACTGGGCCGACGGCACGCAGATGGTCGCGACGGGCGGTGACCGCAACCGCCAGATCGTCGATCTGTCGCGGATCCCCGAGGAGATGCGGCACGCGGTCATCGCGCAGGAGAACAAGACCTTCTACACGGACAGCGGCATCGATCCCAAGGGCATCGCCCGGGCCGTGTTCAACATGGCCACCGGCGGTGAGACGCAGGGCGGGTCGACCATCACTCAGCAGTACGTGAAGAACGCGATGCTGAACGACCAGTCCCAGACGCTTTCCCGCAAGGTCAAGGAAATCTTCGTCTCGATCAAGGTCGGAGCCGAGGAGCCGAAGGACAAGATCCTCGAGGGCTACCTGAACTCCGCCTACTACGGACGCGGTGCCTACGGCATTCAGGCCGCCGCCCGGGCGTACTTCAACAAGGACGCGGTCGATCTCAACCCGGGCGAGTGCGCGTTCCTCGCGGCCATGGTCAAGGGCGCCACGTACTACGACCCGGCGGGTGCGACTTCCATCGACCCTGATGCCACTCCTGAGGCCAACCAAGTGCGCGCCCTCAAGCAGATGCAGGACACGCTCAACAAGATGGTCGAGTACGACTACCTGAGCGCGGCGGACCGTGCCAAGTACAAGACGTTGCCCGACTGGCAGAGCCCGCGGTCGAACGCCAAGCTGGGCGGTCAGATCGGCTACCTGGTCGATCTCGCCAAGTCAACCCTGATCAAGAACAACGTCGCCACCCGCGACCAGCTGGAGAAGGGCGGCTACTCGATCCACACGACCTTCGACAAGAAGATGGTCGAGGAGCTCGAGACCGCGGTGCAGAAGGTCTACAAGGAGAAGATCGACCCCGAGAAGCGTCCCAAGAAGGACACGCACGTGCAGTTCGGCGGTGCTTCCGTGGACCCCGAGACGGGCGCCATCAAGGCCGTGTACGGCGGACAGGACGCGACCAAGCACTTCACCAACAACGCCGACGTGACCGGCGCCCAGGTCGGGTCGACGTTCAAGCCCTTCGTGCTCGCCGCGGCGATGAAGTGGGGCGTGCGCGACCCTGATCTCGGCCCGGTCCAGGCTCAGGACGAACGCACCATCGCCTCCCCGAAGAGCCTCTACAGCGGTAAGAACGACCTCAAGATCAAGAACTACGACGGGACGATC
The DNA here is from genome assembly GCF_028473745.1 of Streptomyces sp. M92. Lineage (NCBI taxonomy): Bacteria > Bacillati > Actinomycetota > Actinomycetes > Kitasatosporales > Streptomycetaceae > Streptomyces > Streptomyces sp. M92. The sequence goes on along the minus strand of NZ_CP101137.1, from coordinate 1,715,968 downwards.
TGGAAGAACGAGGACGGCGAGCAGTGGCTGCAGGAGAACGACGGCAAGGAATCGATCGGTGAGCCGCCGAACTACCAGATCGATCTCCGGGAGTCGATGAGGCTGTCGGTGAACTCCGCCTTCGTGCAGCTGGGCATGGACGTCGGGCTGGACAAGGTGAAGGAGGCCGCAGTCGAAGCGGGTCTTCTCGAGGACAGCCTCGCGGGCGCCGGCTACCCGTCGTTCTCCATCGGTGTCTCCAGCCCGAGCGCCATCCGCATGGCGGACGCGTACGCCACCTTCGCCGCCAGTGGCAAGCAGCGCGAGCCGTACTCCGTGACCAAGGTGACGCGCGAGGGTCGGACGATCTTCACGCACAAGGTGAAGACCGAGCAGGCGTTCACGTCCCTGGTGGCGGACAACGTCACGGACATCCTGAAGACCGTCGTCGAGGACGGAACGGGTACCAACGCCCAGCTGCCCGGCCGTGAGGTCGCGGGCAAGACCGGTACCACGGACGGCAACAAGTCCGCCTGGTTCGTCGGGTACACGCCGCAGCTGTCCACCGCGATCAGCATGTTCCGCTATCCGGACGACGAGTCCATCAAGGACCGGAAGTTCCTGGAGATGTACGGAACCGGTGGCGAGAAGAAGATCCACGGTGCGTCGTTCCCGTCCCAGATCTGGCAGGACTTCATGGAGGACGCGCTGAAGGGCACATCGCCGGAGAGGTTCCCGAAGCCAGAGCCCATCGGCGAGGTCGTCAACGACGCTCCGTCGCCGAGCCCGACTCCGTCGCCCTCCAAGTCGGAGGAGGAAGAAGAGGAGTCGAGCCCGTCGCCGTCCTCGTCGCCCAGTGAGAGCGAGGACACCAGCCCCTCCCCCTCGCCGGGCGACACCTGCGGTGTCTGGGAGTGGAACTGCGAGGACGGGGATAGCGGCGGCAACGACACAGGCAATGACTCAGGCGCCCCGGGCGGCAGTCCGTCACCTTCGACGTCACCGAGTCCGACAGGCGAAGAGGACGACAGCAGAGGCAACCAGAACGGTGGCGGCGGCCTTTTCGGGGGGCCGAACGGCTAGCCGCAGAACGCACCGCATGGGTGTTTCACGTGAAACACCCGCACGTTTCACGTGAAACAGGGGCCGCCGCACCGACAAGGGTGCGGCGGCCCCGGCCCTTTCCCAGGGGCGTACGGCAGGATGTCCCCATGCCCAGTGCAGAATCGACGCCAGCGAGCGTGCGCGAGCCGGATTCGGTGCGGCCGACCCGGGAGGACGCGGTCGCCGCGGCCAGTAGTGAGCTGATCGGCGGCCCGGCCGGGCGGCGGGCCCTTGTCGGGACGTCCTGGTGGACGCCTGTCCGGGTGATCGCACTCGTGGCGATTGGTATGTTCGCCCTCGGCCTGGTTCAGAAGGCGCCTTGCTACAACGGCGCCTGGTTCTTCGGCGCCAGCTCCCAGTACACGCACGCGTGCTACTCGGACATCCCGCACCTGTACCAGGGCCGTGGGTTCGTCGACGGCCTGGTGCCGTACTTCGACAAGCTCCCCGGCGACATGGAGTACCTCGAGTACCCGGTGCTCACCGGCGTGTTCATGGAGGTCGCCTCCTGGCTCACTCCCGGTAGCGGCTCCATCCAGCACCAGGAGCAGTGGTACTGGATGGTCAACGCCGGGATGCTCATGGTGTGTGCGGCCGTCATCGCCGTCTGCGTGACCCGCACCCATGCCCGGCGTCCCTGGGACGGACTGCTGCTCGCCCTCGCGCCCGCCTTCGCGCTGACCGCCACCATCAACTGGGACCTGCTGGCGGTCGCTCTGACGGCCGCCGCCCTCCTGATGTGGTCGCGGAGGCGCCCGGTGGCCTTCGGTGTCCTGCTGGGCCTGGCCACGGCTGCCAAGCTCTACCCGTTCCTGATCCTCGGACCGCTGCTGGTGCTGTGCTGGCGTGCCGGAAGATGGCGTGAGTTCGGGAAGGCGCTGGGAGGCGCGGCGGTCGCCTGGCTGGTGGTGAACCTGCCGGTGATGCTCTTCGCCTTCGAGGGCTGGTCGAAGTTCTACACGTTCAGCCAGGAGCGGGGTGTCGACTTCGGTTCCTTCTGGCTGATCCTGGCCCATAACTCCGACAATCCGCCCAGCACCGAGACCGTCAACACGCTCGCCACGCTCCTGATGCTGCTGTGCTGCGGCGCCATCGCGGCGCTCACCCTCACGGCGCCCCGGCGCCCCAGGTTCGCCCAGCTCGCCTTCCTGATCGTCGCGGCGTTCATCCTCACCAACAAGGTCTACTCACCGCAGTACGTGCTCTGGCTGGTGCCGCTGGCCGCGCTGGCCCGGCCGAAGTGGCGTGACTTCCTGATCTGGCAGGCCTGCGAGGTCGTGTACTTCCTGGGCATCTGGATGTACCTCGCCTACACGACCAGCGGCGACGCCCACAAGGGCCTGCCGACGGACGGCTACCACTGGGCCATCGGCGCGCACCTGCTGGGAACGCTGTTCCTGTGCGCGATGGTCGTGCGCGACATCCTGATGCCGGAACGGGACCCCGTCCGGCGCACGGGCGACGACGACCCCTCGGGCGGGGTGCTCGACGGCGCGCCGGACGTCTTCGCCCTGGGCCCCGCGGCTCATACCGGGCAGCACGCCGCTCACTTCGAGAGGCCGCAGGTGCGGTGGGGCGTGAGCCGGCAGACGGGTGGTTCGCCCTGAGGGAACGCAGGAGAGGCCGTACACGGAGGGCCCGTGTACGGCCTTTTCGCTAGCGGTCGAGAATCCGGTCGAACTGCGTGGTGGTGTGCCGCAGATGGGCCACCAGTTCGTCGCCGACCGTGGGCTCCGGAGCGTCCGAGGGCACGAACAGGATGGAGACCTGCATGTGCGGCGGCTCCGCGAACCAGCGCTGCTTGCCGCCCCAGACGAACGGTGAGAGGTTCCGGTTGACCGTCGCGAGGCCGGCCCGGGCGACGCCCTTGGCACGCGGCATGACGCCATGCAGCGCCTTCGGTGCCTCCAGGCCCACACCGTGTGACGTACCGCCCGCCACGACCACCAGGAATCCGTCGGAGGCCGCCCTCTGCTGCCGGTAGCCGAAGCGCTCCCCCTTGGCGACGCGAGTGACGTCCAGGACCGCACCGCGGTACTCGGTGGCCTCGTGGTCCCCCAGCCACAGCCGGGTGCCGATCCGGGCCCGGAAGCGGGTCTGCGGGAACTGCTGCTGGAGCCGGGCCAGCTCGTCCGCCTTGAGGTGGCTGACGAACATCGTGTGCAGCGGGAGGCGCGCCGCACGCAGGCGGTCCATCCAGCCGATGACCTCCTCGACGGCGTCCGAGCCGTCGGTGCGGTCCAGCGGCAGGTGGATGGCGAAGCCCTCCAGCCGGACGTTCTCTATGGCGGCGTGCAGCTGCGGCAGGTCCTGCTCGCTGATGCCGTGCCGCTTCATCGAGGACATCACCTCGATGACCACACGCGCACCCACGAGGCCGTACACGCCGTCCACGGACGACACCGAACGCACGACCCGGTCGGGCAGCGGCACCGGCTCCTCACCACGCCGGTACGGCGTCAGCACCAGCAGGTCGCCGCCGAAGAAGTCCTTGATCCGGGCGGCCTCGTACGTGGTGCCGACGGCCAGCACGTCCGAGCCGAGCCTTGTGGCCTCCTCCGCCAGCCGCTCGTGCCCGAAGCCGTAGCCATTGCCCTTGCAGACCGGGACCAGCCCGGGGAACTGCTCCTGCACGTGCTTGTGATGCGCCCGCCAGCGCGCGGTGTCGACGTAGAGGGTGAGCGCCATGGCCGGACCTGGAACCTTTCTCGTGGCTGTCAGAGGTGCGGGTGGGGATGAGGTGGATCAGCGGCGCGACATGTAGATGTCGAGCGCCTTGTGGAGCAGCTTGTTCAGTGGGAAGTCCCACTCGCCGAGGTACTCGGCCGCCTGCCCACCCGTGCCGACCTTGAACTGAATCAGACCGAAGAGGTGGTCGCTCTCGTCCAGGGAGTCGGAGATGCCGCGCAGGTCGTAGACGGTGGCGCCCAGCGCGTAGGCGTCGCGGAGCATCGCCCACTGCATGGCGTTCGAGGGCCGGACCTCGCGGCCGATGTTGTCGGAGGCGCCGTAGGAGTACCAGACGTGCCCGCCGACGACCAGCATCGTCGCCGCCGACAGGTTCACCCCGTTGTGCCGGGCGAAATACAGCCGCATGCGGTTGGGGTCCTCGTTGTTGAGGGCCGCCCACATGCGCTGGAAGTACGACAGCGGGCGCGGCCGGAAGTGGTCGCGCACGGCCGTGATCTCGTACAGGCGCTGCCACTCCTCCAGGTCGTGGTAGCCGCCCTGGACGACCTCGACGCCGGCCTTCTCGGCCTTCTTGATGTTGCGGCGCCACAGCTGGTTGAAGTTCTTGTGGACCTCTTCCAGGGAGCGGTTGGCCAGCGGCACCTGGAAGACGTAGCGGGGCTGCACGTCGCCGAAGCCGGCGCCGCCGTCCTCGCCCTGCTGCCAGCCCATGCGGCGCAGCTTGTCGGCCACCTCGAAGGCGCGCGGCTCGATGTGGTCGGCCTCTATGTCGCGCAGGCGCTTGACGTCGGGGTCCTGGATGCCCTTCTTGATGGACGCGGCGTCCCAGCGGCGAATGATCACCGGCGGGCCCATCTTCACCGAGAAGGCGCCCTGCTGCTTCAGGTGCGCCAGCATCGGCTCCATCCAGTCCTGGAGGTTCGGCGCGTACCAGTTGATGACCGGGCCCTCGGGAAGGTAGGCGAGGTAGCGCTTGATCTTGGGGAGCTGCCGGTAGAGGACCAGGCCCACGCCGACCAGCTGACCGGTCCGGTCGTCGAACCAGCCGAGATTCTCGGAGCGCCATTCCGCCTTCACGTCCGCCCAGGCCGGGACCTGCATGTGACTCGCCGCCGGCAGGCTCTGGATGTAGGCCAGATGCTGCTCGCGGCTGATGGTCCTCAGGGTCAGGCTCATTCGGGGCGCTCCTCGGGCTGGTGTGTCCCCATGGGTACAGGGGCTCCGGCTCTCGCGCGAAGCCTACTGCGCCCTGTGAGCGCCCCGTCCGGCGTACGGGTGCATGGGGGCCCGCGGTGGCCGGGCGGCGACCGGGATCAGCCGAAGAACCCACCGTGATTGATGCCGAAGAACAGACCGAGTGCGGAGCCGCCCAGCGCCAGTACCAGGCCGAAGCGCTCGCGCGTCGTCACCGAGATGAGCTGGCCGTATCCGGCGGTCAGGACGCCCAGCAGCCCTGCCCAGGAGGTCAGGATGTGGAGCCCGCGGAAGTACGCGGTGGCCAGGGCGAGCACGGCCAGGACGAGGCCCACGGCCAGCAGGGTGTCCTGAAGGGGGTGCGGTTTGCCGTCGGTGGCCAGCAGGCCGGTCCGGGGCTTGGCGGGTCGCATGATCTGTGCCATGGGGAACCTCCTGCCGAAGGCAGTGTGTCGTGGCCCTCACATCCGCTGAGTACCGATTGTCTCCCCTCACCGCCGGATTTCAACCGCAAGGCGATGGGCGGGTACTCTGTACCTTCTGCACTGGTGTCTTCTGCCGTCCACGGCCGGGCGTCTCCTCGGAGGAAGCCCGATTGTCAGTGGGTCCTGGTTTACTCGTTGATGCCGGTGCCAACGCATCGCAACCCTCCTGCCACGGAACGACCGTGGCCGCTGAGTCCAAAGGAGGTGGGTTCCACATGCGTCACTACGAGGTGATGGTCATCCTCGACCCCGATCTCGAGGAGCGCTCTGTCTCCCCGCTGATCGAGAACTTCCTCTCTGTCGTCCGTGACGGCGGCGGAAAGGTCGAGAAGGTCGACACCTGGGGCCGTCGTCGTCTCTCGTACGAGATCAAGAAGAAGCCCGAGGGCATCTACTCGGTCATCGACCTGCAGGCCGAGCCTGCGGTCGTCAAGGAGCTCGACCGCCAGATGAACCTGAACGAGTCGGTCCTCCGGACCAAGGTCCTCCGTCCCGAGATGCACTGAGCCTTCCCGCTCAGCTGATCCCGGGATCCGAGTAGCAGCAACCAAGCAGCCAGAGCAAACCCGCCGAGAGGTTCCCCCATGGCAGGCGAGACCGTCATCACGGTCGTCGGCAATCTTGTCGACGACCCCGAGCTGCGCTTCACCCCGTCCGGTGCGGCCGTCGCGAAGTTCCGTGTCGCGTCGACCCCCCGCACCTTCGACCGCCAGACGAACGAGTGGAAGGACGGCGAAAGCCTCTTCCTGACCTGCTCGGTCTGGCGTCAGGCGGCGGAGAACGTCGCCGAGTCGCTCCAGCGAGGCATGCGCGTGATCGTGCAGGGCCGGCTGAAGCAGCGGTCGTACGAGGACCGTGAGGGCGTCAAGCGCACGGTCTACGAGCTGGACGTCGACGAGGTCGGCGCCAGCCTGCGCAGCGCCACGGCCAAGGTCACCAAGACCTCGGGCCAGGGGCGCGGCGGCCAGGGCGGTTACGGCGGCGGTGGCGGCCAGGGTGGCGGCGGCTGGGGCGGCGGCCCCGGCGGTGGCCAGCAGGGCGGCGGCGCTCCGGCCGACGACCCCTGGGCAACCGGCGCTCCCGCCGGAGGCCAGCAGGGTGGCGGCCAGGGCGGCGGCGGCTGGGGCGGCGGCTCCGGCGGCGGTGGCGGCTACTCGGACGAGCCCCCCTTCTAGGCGGGCTCCACCCACACTTCTTGATCACACAGGAGAAACATCATGGCTAAGCCGCCTGTGCGCAAGCCGAAGAAGAAGGTCTGCGCGTTCTGCAAGGACAAGGTCACGTACGTGGACTACAAGGACACGAACATGCTGCGGAAGTTCATTTCCGACCGCGGCAAGATCCGTGCCCGCCGCGTGACCGGCAACTGCACCCAGCACCAGCGTGACGTCGCCACGGCCGTAAAGAACAGCCGTGAGATGGCGCTGCTGCCCTACACCTCCACCGCGCGATAAGGGAAGGGTGACCGACTCATGAAGATCATCCTCACCCACGAGGTCTCCGGCCTCGGTGCCGCGGGCGACGTCGTCGACGTCAAGGACGGTTACGCTCGCAACTACCTGATCCCGCGGAAGTTCGCGATCCGCTGGACCAAGGGTGGCGAGAAGGACGTCGAGCAGATCCGTCGTGCTCGCAAGATCCACGAGATCCAGACCATCGAGCAGGCCAACCAGGTGAAGGCCCAGCTCGAGGGTGTGAAGGTCCGTCTGGCCGTCCGCTCCGGCGACGCCGGTCGTCTCTTCGGTTCCGTCACGCCGGCCGACGTCGCTTCGGCGATCAAGGCCGCCGGTGGTCCCGAGGTCGACAAGCGCCGCATCGAGCTGGGCTCGCCGATCAAGACCCTGGGCGCTCACGAGACGTCCGTGCGTCTGCACCCCGAGGTTGACGCCAAGGTCAGCATCGAGGTCGTCGCTGCCTGAGCCTTGCTCTGGCTGAAGCGATGAGATGGGGCCGCATCTCCCGGTCGGGGGATGCGGCCCCATCTTCCGTCGGACCTGTTCGACTCGAAGCGTCGTGTTTCACGTGAAACACGACGCTTCGAGTCGAACGCTCAGCGCGTCGCACCGGTGACGATCCAGCGGCCCGACCGCGTGCGCAGCCACAGGGTCACCAGGCGCATCGTCATCATCAGCGTCATGGCCGCCCACAGCGCGGTGAGGCCACCGCCGAACGCCGGGACCAGCAGGGCTGCCGGAGTGAAGACCGCCAAGGTGAGCAGCATGGCCCAGGCCAGGTAGGGGCCGTCTCCGGCTCCCATGAGGACGCCGTCCAGTACGTAGACCACTCCGCAGACCGGCTGCGACGCAGCCACGATCACCAGGGCGGGCAAGGCGGCGTCCTTGACCGCGGAGTCGCCGGTGAAGAGGGGCAGGAACGCCGGGCGGGACAGCACCACGAGCAGACCCAGGACGACTCCGACCGCGACACCCCACTCCACCATCCTCCGACAGGCATCGCGGGCACCCTGGGTGTCACCAGCTCCCAGATAGCGTCCGATGATGGCTTGCCCCGCGATGGCGATCGCGTCGAGGGCGAAGGCGAGCAGGCTCCACAGCGACAGGATGATCTGGTGGGCCGCGATGTCGGCGTCGCCGAGGCGAGCCGCCACGGCCGTGGCGATCATGAGGATGGCCCGCAGCGAGAGGGTGCGCACCAGCAGCGGGACTCCTGCCTGGGCGGAGGCCTTGATGCCGGTGATGTCCGGGCGCAGGGAGGCGCCGTGCCGATGTGCTCCACGGATCACCACCCAGAGGTACACCGCGGCCATTCCGCACTGGGCGATGACGGTGCCCCAGGCGGAGCCGGCGATACCCAGACCGGCGCCGTAGACGAGTACGACGTTGAGGACGGCGTTGGTGAGGAAGCCGCCCACGGCCACGTAGAGCGGGGTCCGGGTGTTCTGCAGCCCTCGTAGGACACCGGTCGCGGCCAGCACGACGAGCATTGCCGGGATGCCGAGAGCGGAGATCCGCAGGTAGGTGATGGCGTACGGGGCCGCGGTGTCGGAAGCGCCGAAGAGTTCCACGAGGGAGGGCGCGGTGGGCAGGACGACGGCGATGACCGCGGCGCCGAGCAGGAGTGCCAGCCAGATGCCGTCCATGCCCTGGCGGATCGCGGATTGCAGATCGCCCGCGCCGACGCGGCGGGAGACTGCCGCCGTCGTGGCGTAGGCGAGGAACACGAAGACGCTGACGGCCGTCGTCAGCAAGGCGGAGGCGATGCCGAGCCCGGCGAGTTGCGCGGTGCCGAGGTGGCCGACGATCGCACTGTCGGCCATGACGAAGAGGGGCTCGGCGACGAGCGCGCCGAAGGCCGGAACGGCCAGCGCGATGATCTCGCGGTCGTGCCGACGCCGATCGGTCCGGGAGCGCTCGGAAGCCTGTGTCATGAGCACCAATCTAATCGTCCACAGGTAAGAGATGCAAAGCTTTTGTGACCCTTACCTCGTGCCTCGTCGGGCGTACGTCCCGGCGGCGTTCGAGACGATCATGGCTTGAGTGAGAAAGTTTTTCTTCTGCACAGGGCGCGGGCTGCAAAGGCGCAGATCAGCGGCGTTTTCTCAGGAGGGGCGAGGGCTTGTTCACAGGCCTGTCCACCGGGTCGTGCACAGGTTTCGGGGAGTTCTCCACAGCATCTGGCCCGTCTTCCACATGGCCTGTGGATAACCAGATTGGCTGACGCTGCCGACAGGCCTACGGTTGTCCGGCGCCCGCTCCGTCCGCCGGCTTGTGAACCCTCATAAAACCGACGCGCCAGAACCGGAGTTGGGCGTCTTATTTGTCAGTGTCGTGCCGTAGAAATGAGGGCACGGCGAGGGTCCGCTCGGCGGACGGGAGGAGGTGGCTCGGTGAGTATTTCCGAGCCCTTGGACGACCCGTGGGCCGACAGCGGTCCCAGTGATCGTCTGCCGGCTTCCCGCCGCCGGAGTGACAGCGGCCGCGGACGCGACGAGCAGCACGAGCGCGGTCCGGACGGCGGTGCCGGTGCCTGGGACGGCGGCGGGCCCTCGTTCGAGCGGCTGCCCCCGCAAGATCTGGACGCCGAGCAGTCCGTCCTCGGTGGCATGCTCCTGTCCAAGGACGCCATCGCCGACGTCGTGGAGATCCTCAAGGGCCACGACTTCTACAAGCCGGCCCACGAGACGGTCTACCAGGCCATCCTCGACGTCTATGCCAAGGGCGAGCCGGCCGACCCCATCACCATCGCGGCCGAGCTCACCAAGCGCGGTGAGATCAACAAGGTCGGCGGTGCCTCCTACCTGCACACCCTCGTCCAGACCGTGCCGACGGCCGCGAACGCCGCCTACTACGCGGAGATCGTGCACGAGCGGGCCGTGCTGCGCCGCCTGGTGGAGGCAGGTACGCGGATCACCCAGATGGGATACGCGGCCGACGACGACGTCGACGAGATCGTCAATCGCGCCCAGGCCGAGATCTACGCCGTCACCGAGCAGCGCACCAGCGAGGACTACCTGCCGCTCGGCGACATCATGGAGGGCGCGCTCGACGAGATCGAGGCGATCGGCTCGCGCAGCGGCGAGATGACCGGTGTGCCGACCGGCTTCACGGACTTCGACTCCCTGACCAACGGTCTGCACCCGGGCCAGATGATCGTCATCGCCGCACGTCCCGCGATGGGCAAGTCCACACTGGCGCTGGACTTCGCGCGGGCCGCGTCGATCAAGAACAACCTTCCGAGCGTCATCTTCTCGCTCGAAATGGGGCGCAACGAGATCGCGATGCGCCTGCTGTCCGCCGAGGCTCGCGTCGCGCTCCACCACATGCGCTCCGGCACCATGACGGACGACGACTGGACCCGGCTGGCCCGCCGGATGCCGGACGTCTCGGCGGCCCCTCTCTACATCGACGACTCCCCGAACCTGTCGATGATGGAGATCCGTGCCAAGTGCCGCCGGCTCAAACAGCGCAACGACCTCAAGCTGGTCGTCATCGACTACCTCCAACTGATGCAGTCCGGCGGATCCAAGCGTGCCGAGAGCCGTCAGCAGGAAGTCTCGGACATGTCCCGCAACCTGAAGCTCCTGGCCAAGGAACTGGAGATCCCGGTCATCGCGCTCTCCCAGTTGAACCGTGGCCCCGAGCAGCGCACCGACAAGAAGCCGATGGTCTCCGACCTGCGTGAGTCCGGGTCCATCGAGCAGGATGCCGACATGGTCATCCTGCTGCACCGCGAGGACGCCTACGAGAAGGAGTCGCCGCGCGCAGGCGAGGCCGACCTGATCGTGGCCAAGCACCGTAACGGTCCGACGGCCACGATCACGGTTGCCTTCCAGGGCCACTACTCGCGTTTCGTGGACATGGCGCAGACCTGATCCCCACGGCACGCGGAAATCGGTTCGACGTGTGAGGCCCCGACCGGTGAACTGAGGGCATGACGACACCTCAGGAAGAGCTCCTTCCCGCAACCCGCCGGGCGCTGTTGCACCGGATCGCCGTGGCCCAGACGGAGGGGCGTGCGCCGTCGCTCGTCGCCGCGGTCGTCCGGGACGGCCGGCCCGTGTGGCACGGTGCGCGGACCTCGGTGGACGGTCACGGACCGGACGAGAACGTGCAGTACCGGATCGGCTCGATCACCAAGACGTTCACCGCTGTGCTGGTGCTTCGGCTGCGTGACGAGGGCGCGCTCGATCTCGGCGATCCGCTGGAGAAGCATCTGCCGGGCACGGGGGCGGGAGAGGCCACGATCGCCGAGTTGCTGGCCCACTCCGGCGGTCTGGCCGCCGAGTCGCCCGCGCCGTGGTGGGAACGGACGCCGGGCTCGCTGCGCCCCGAGCTCGCCGATGTGCTGGGCAGGCAGCCACTCCTCCATCCGGTGGGCCGTCGGCACCACTACTCCAACCCCGGATACACGGTGCTCGGCGCCCTGGTGGAGAAGCTGCGCGGTGCTTCGTGGGAAGAGGTGTTGCGGCAGGAGGTACTGGAGCCGCTGGGCCTGGACCGGACGTCCCGGCATCCCCGGGCACCGCACGCCGGCGGCTGGGCCGTGCATCCATGGGCCGACGTGATGCTGGCGGAGCCCGCTGAGGATCTCGGGCGGATGGCCCCGGCCGGTCAGCTCTGGTCCACCACCGGTGACCTGGCCCGGTTCGCCGTCTTCCTGGTGAAGGGGGACGACAGGGTGCTGAGTCACGAGTCCGTGCGGGAGATGCGCGGGCCGGCGGCGCCGATGGAGGCCGCCGATGTCGCGGACGGGGCGGCGTACGGTCTGGGGCTTCAGATCCAGCACCGGGACGGGCGGCTGCTCGTCGGGCACTCCGGGTCGCTCCCCGGTTTCCTGGCCAACCTCACGATCAGCGTGGAGGACGACGTGGCCGCGGTGGTACTGGCCAACTGCACGTCCGGGCCGCTGCTCGCCGGAGTCGGCGCCGACCTCGTGCGTGTGGTCGCCGAGGCGGAGCCCAGGATCCCTGAACCGTGGCAGCCGCTTTCGGACGTCGACGCATCCGTCCTGGAGCTGGCCGGCCAGTGGTACTGGGGCACGCACGCCTTCGCCCTGCGGCTGACGTCCGACCAGGGGGTCTCGCTGGAGCCGTTGTCGGGCGTCGGCCGGCGCTCGCGCTTCCGGGCGAACGGTGACGGCACGTGGACCGGACTGGAGGGCTACTACGCCGGGGAGTCGCTGCGAGCCATACGACGGCCGGACGGGACCGTGAGTCACCTGGACCTCGGGTCGTTCGTGTTCACGCGTCAGCCGTATGACGAGGGGGCGCCTGTGCCGGGAGGGGTGGATCAGGAGGGATGGCGCGGGATCGGCTAGGCAACTCGCGCGCCTCGCCGGGTGGCTCTGTTTCACGTGAAACAGAGCCACCGTGTCAGAGCTGGAGCTTGAAACCCGTGTGCGAGGCCGAGAAACCGAGACGCTCGTAGAAGCGGTGCGCATCGGTGCGGGTCTTGTCGGAAGTGAGCTGTACCAGCTGGCACCCCTGTCGACGGGATTCGTCGACGGCCCACTCGATGAGCTGTGTGCCCAGGCCGCCGCCGCGCTCGTCGGCGTGGACCCGAACACCTTCGATGACCGACCGGGTGGCGCCGCGTCGGGACAGGCCGGGCACGATCGTCAGCTGCAGCGTGCCGACCACCCGGCCGTCGCGGACGGCGACGATCACGTGCTGGTTCGGGTCGGCGCTGAGCCGTTGGAACGCGGCCAGGTACGGGCTCAGGTCGTCGGGCGACTCGCGTCGGGCGCCCAGGGGGTCGTCGGCGAGCATCCCGACGATCGCAGGAAGGTCGGCCTCGGTGGTGGGTCGTATCTCAAGATCTGCCATGGCCGCACCCTACGCAGGGAAGGTCAGGCGGGCACTGGTGTTTTGAGCGTCTCGACGACGCGGACCAGCGGAGCCAGGTCGGGGTTCCCGGCGGCCTCGTCGAGAGCCTCGCGCAGGGCGGCGTCATTGGTGGGCCGTGCCTCGTCCAACAGCTTCAGGCCGGCCGCGGTGACATTGGTGTAGATGCCGCGACGGTCGGTGGGGCACAGGTAGCGCTCGAGCAGCCCCCGGTCCTCGAGCCGGGTGACCAGGCGCGTGGTAGCGCTCTGGCTGAGGACCACGGCGTCCGCGACCTGCTTCATCTGCAGGTGCCCGCCGTCGCCGTCGTGCTGTCGGCTGAGCACCTCGAGCAGCGAGTACTCACGGACACTCAGGTCGTGTCCGGCCTGCAGCGCGCGCTCGATGTGGGCCTCGATCCTCCCGTGCAGCAGGGAGAGGGCGCACCAGCCCTGGGAGAGGGCGGTGAGCGCGGGGTCCGTCGCTGTCATGTGTTTCCTCCGTCCCGGAGCGGCTGGGACCAGGGTAGACCAGTATCGCGATTGCCAGCGCTTGCAAATAACCCGCGTCTGCAATTATTGTTGGCGCCTGTAAAGCGCTCCTGCAATTCCTGGGAAGGTAACCCCTCCATGCCTCTCGCGCTTCTGGCCCTCGCGATCGGGGCCTTCGGTATCGGAACCACTGAGTTCGTGATCATGGGCTTGCTGCCCGAGGTCGCGAACGACTACGGGGTCTCCATCCCCACCGCCGGTTTCCTGGTGACCGGGTATGCGCTCGGCGTGATGTTCGGTGCCCCGCTGATGACCGTGCTCGGCACCAAGGTTCCGCGCAAGCGGATGCTGATGCTGCTGATGGGCCTGTTCATCGTCGGCAACCTGCTCTCCGCCCTCGCCCCCGCCTTCTCCGTCATGCTGGCCGGTCGGGTCGTCGCTTCCCTCGCCCACGGAGCCTTCTTCGGCATCGGCTCGGTCGTCGCGGCCGATTTGGTCGCCCCGCACAAGAAGGCCGGCGCGATCGCGATGATGTTCACCGGGCTGACCGTCGCCAACGTCGTGGGCGTGCCACTGGGCACCCTGATCGGCCAGACCGCCGGCTGGCGCGTCACCTTCGCGGTCGTCGCCGCTCTCGGCGTCGTCGGCCTGGCCGGTGTCGCCAAGCTGGTCCCGGACATGCCCAGGGCGGAAGGCGTGCGCCTGCGCCACGAACTGGCCGCGTTCGGCAACGTCCAGGTCCTGCTCGCGATGGCCATGACCGTGCTCGGCTTCGGGGGCGTCTTCGCAGCCATCACCTACATCGCGCCGATGATGACCCACGTCGCGGGTTTCGCCGACGGCTCGGTCACCTGGCTGCTGGTCCTCTTCGGCCTCGGCATGGTCGGAGGCAACCTCGTGGGCGGCAAGTTCGCCGACCGCGCCCTGATGCCCCTGCTGTACATCTCCCTGGGCGCGCTGGCCGTCGTCCTCGCCCTCTTCACGCTCACCGCGCACGACAAGACCGCGTCCGCCGTGACCGTCTTCCTGATCGGAGCCCTCGGCTTCGCCACCGTCCCGCCGCTGCAGAAGCGCGTCCTGGACCATGCGCACGGCGCGCCGACGCTGGCGTCGGCGGTGAATATCGGCGCCTTCAACCTCGGCAACGCGCTCTCCGCCTGGCTCGGCGGCGTCGTCATCGCCGCAGGCTTCGGCTACACCGCCCCCAACTGGGTCGGTGCCGCGCTCGCCGCGGCCGCCCTGCTCCTCGCCCTCCTCTCGGCCGCCCTCGAGCGGCGCGAGCCCGCCGCCGGCGCCGTCGTCGCGGGGTCCGTCCCCGTCGAACAGCGGGCCCCCGCCGTACACCGCTGAACGATCGCGGCCGCCGGATCGCGGGGCGCGGACCGTCCCCGCACCCATGCGCCCCCCTCGCCTCGGCAGCACCCGAGGCACGTACCACTCAGCACCCCCAAGGAGAACCGCAATGACCACCACCGCCGTCGCCCCGCTGACCATCCAGGATGCCGAAGCCCTCGTCACCGCCGCCCAACGCGCCGCGGAGGCCGCCGGGATCGCCGTCAGCGTCACCGTCCTCGACGCGGGCGGCCACCTCCTGGCCTTCCGGCGCGACGACCGGGCCGTGCTGATCTCCGGGGAGACCAGCACCCGCAAGGCCTACACGGCGCTCCAGCTGGACGCACCCACCGCCGACCTCGTCGACGCCGTTCAGCCCGGGGGCCTCTTCCACACCCTGCCGACCGCGCTCGACCGGCCGCTGCTGTTCATCGCGGGCGGCGTTCCCGTGCACCGCGACGGCCGGCTGATCGGCGCGCTCGGCGTCGGCGGCGGAGCCCCCGAGCAGGACCACGCCTTCGCCACGGCCGCCGTGACGAAACTTGCCTGACGGCAGCCGTGGGCCACGAGGCCGGTCCCCGGAACCTCACCGGGGCCGGCCTCGCCGTGCGAACGGGGTCAGCCCGCCGCAACCGTCAGGGGAGCGAACCGCCGCTGCCAGTCTCCGGGCAACTCCGTGATGCCGTACGTCATGACCGCGTTGGTGGTGAGGGAGGAGAGACCGTGCTCCTTCACCCAGGCCAGCAGCTCTTCGTGCCGTACGTCGATGTCCGTGCGCAGCGGGCGGTCGGTGCGGGCGGCGAGGGAGGCCAGCAGCGCCTTGGCCGTCTCGGTGTCACGGGCGATCAGCGGGCCCACGACGTGGGTGTCCATGTTGGGCCAGGCGGCGGCGTATCCGATGAGTCGTCCGCCGTCCTCGGCGACCCGGAGCTGATCGGCGAAGGCGGGCAACCGCGTGAGGATGTGCGTGCGGTCGGCGCCGAACACCTCCTCGTCGAGCCGGAGGATCGCGGCGAGATCCTCGGCCGTGGCCGCGCGCGTGGGGACCGCGGGCTCGCTCCCGGCGGGCACGAAATGCCCGCGCACCATCTCCGCCCGGCCGGTGGTCTTGAAACCGAGCTCCTCGTAGAGGGGCCGCCCGTAGGGAGTGGCGTGGAGCGTCAGCGGGGTGGTGCCCAGGGCGTTGACGACGTGGCGCATCAGCCGGCGCCCGACGCCCTGGCGGGCGTGCCGCTCCGCGACCAGCACCATGCCGATGGCGGCGAGACAGGGGCGTCCGTGCGGCCCGTACTCGGTGACGGCGCAGGCACTGACGAGGCCGCCGCCGGGATCGTCGATGCCGTACGCGTTCCCGGCCGTGAGGAGGAAGGACCACTTGTGTTCCTCACGGGGCCACCCCCGGTCCTCGGACAGGTCGGCGCAGGCGGTGAGATCGCGGAACGTCAGGCGGCGGATCGGCAGCGAGGCGAGGGAAGGTGTCGACACGCAGGTCAGGCTGTCCGACGGCAGCCGTCGGCGTCCACCACTTTCCGTGGAACACACGAGCTTTTGGCCATCCCGGACGCCTCCGGGGTCAGCCGAGGTCGGGGGCGAGCATGGCGCGCACGCCCTCGATGTTGCCGTCGAGATAGTGCCGGAGCGAGAGCGGTACGAGATGCACGGAGGCGATCCCGACCCTGGTGAAGGGCACCCGGACGATCTCGTACTCCCCGGCGGGCTCGTCGACCTCGGGGCCGTGCCGCAGGGACGGGTCCATGGACTCCAGCCGACAGACGAAGAAGTGCTGCACCTTCACACCGGTCGCCCCACCGTCCTCGCCGATGTGTTCCACCGTGTCCACGAAACACGGGACCACGTCGGTGATCTTGGCGCCCAGTTCCTCGTGCACCTCGCGGTGCAGGGCGTCCACGACGGTGGTGTCGCCGGGCTCGACACCGCCTCCGGGAGTGACCCAGTAGGGATCGACGCCGGGCTTGGTGCGCTTGATCAGAATCAGGGCGCCGTCGTCCAGTAGAACGGCGCGGGCGGTGCGCTTGACCACGGGTCGGACGGTCATGGAGGAAATGTGGCCCGGCTGGTTCCACGTGAAACATCGAGGGCGTCAACCGGCCCGGACCGACGGCTCAGCTCCAGTCGGCGGCCGCGCGCAGCAGCCACTCATGGGCCCGGGCGACGTGCGGCATCGCGAGTGTGCCGGTACGCACCACCAGGAAATACGTCCGCAGAGGTGGCACCGCTGGGTCGTGCAGGGCGACTGCCTCACCGCGCTCCAGCGCTTCGGCGCACAGGTAGCGGGGCAGTACGGCGAGCCCGGCGCCGGCGACCGTACAGGCGAGCACCGCACGCAGGTCGGGAGCGACGACCGTGGCCGGGGCCGCCGGGCGGGCGTCGAAGACGGATGCCCAGTAGCGGGCGACGAAGGGCAGCGACTCGTGCACCTCAACGACGGGGATGTGCTCCAGATCGGGTGCGGCGGTGCGGCGGGGCTGCCCGGGAACGGCCCGCTCAGCCCAGTGGGGAGCGGCTACCAGGACGTGCTCCTCATCGCAGAGCGGCGTCGCCGTGAGCAGCGCCCCGCGCGGCCGGGCCGTACCGATGGCCAGATCGTGATGCCCGGCGGCCAGCCCCTCCAGGGCCTCCTCGGCGTTGCCGAACGAGGCGCGCAGGGCGAAGCCCTGTCCGTCCTCGCCGGTGAGCTCCGTGAGCGCGGGCAGCGCCCGCTCGGCGGTGAACTCCGGGGGACCGGCAAGATGCAGGGTCCGCAGGGCGGAGTCGTCGTCGGGCCCGGTCTCGGCTATCTCCATCAGGGCGTCGAGGTGGGGCGCGGCTTTGTGGGCGAGTTCGTCGCCAATGGTTGTCGGGGTCACGCCGCGGGCCTGCCGCAGGAACAGAGGGCGCCCGAGCTGCCTCTCCAGTGTGCGGATCTGAGAGGTGACGGCCGGCTGGGAGAGGCCGAGCAGGGCTGCCGCGCGCGTGAAGGAACCGGCCCGGTGCACGGTCACGAACGTGCGCAGCAAGGCCAGATCCACGGAAGCCGCCCCCTCTTCTGTTCTCGACCGGCCCTCCGGCCGCGCTCAACTATAAATATGTCGATAGGTCGCTGTCGCTACTGTGATTGGACACTGACACAGAGTCAACTAGCCTGAGTCGCGCGGTTCTTCGCGCGCGAGAACCGAAGGGCGGTCCGAGCCACGAGGGGGGAGGCTCGGACCGCTCGGCGTGTCCGGTCGGCCTGTCGAGGAGCCGGGCGGCGCCGGTCAGCCCGCCGACTAGTCGAGCGCGCGCAGCAGGTCCGCCACCAGGTCCTCGGGGTCCTCGGCGCCGACCGAGAGACGGATGAAGCCCTCCGGTACCGCGTCGCCGCCCCAGCGTCCGCGCCGCTCGGCCGTGGACCGTACGCCACCGAAGCTGGTGGCGCCTTCCACGAGCCGCAGCGCGTCGAGGAAACGATCGGCACGCGCGCGCGTGGGCAGCGTGAAGGAGACCACGCACCCGTAGCGCCGCATCTGCTGCGAGGCGATCTTGTGCGAGGGGTCGTCGGGCAGCCCCGGGTAGCGCAGGCCGGTGACCTCAGGCCGCGCACCGAGCGCCTCGGCCACCTTGAGCGCGGTGGCGTTCTGCCGGTCCACGCGCAGCTGGAGGGTGGCGATCGAGCGGTGCGCGAGCCAGGCCTCCATGGGCCCGGGGATCGCGCCGACGATCTTGCGCCAACGCCGTACGGCGGCCATCAGTTCGCGGTCGCGGCCTGCCACATAGCCCAGGAGGACGTCGCCGTGCCCGGTGAGCTGCTTGGTGCCGCTGGCCACCGAGAAGTCGGCGCCGAGGTCCAGCGGGCGCTGACCGAGTGGCGTGGCGAGCGTGTTGTCGACGGCTACCAGGGTGCCGCGTGCGTGGGCCGCCTCCGCGAGCCGTTGGATGTCGCAGACGTCCAGCCCCGGGTTGGAGGGCGTCTCGATCCACAGCAGCCTCGCCCCGTCCAGGACGTCCAGCTGGGCGTCCCCGCCGGTCGGCGCGGTGCGCACCTCGATGCCGTACGCCTCCAGCTGGGCGCGGGCCAGCGGCAGCGCCTGGTAGCCGTCGCCGGGCAGGACGACCGCGTCCCCGGCGCGCAGCTGCGAGAAGAGCACCGAGGAGATCGCGGCCATGCCCGAGGCGAACACGAGTGTCTCGACGTCGTCCTGCCCTGGTGCCTCCAGTTCGCCGATGGCGCGCTCGAGGTGGGTCCAGGTGGGGTTCTCGTCGCGTCCGTAGGTGTACGGACCGGTCGGCTCCCCCGGCAGGTGGAAGTGGGCGGCGAAGACGGGACCGGGCAGCGTCGGCTCGTGCTTGACTGGCTCCGGCAGCCCGGCCCGAACGGCACGCGTGCCGTCGCCGGCGCCGGGAAGGGGCCACTCCGCTCCAGTACCGTGCCTGTCGCCGGCAACGGAATCGCTCATGCCACCCGTCCTCTCACCTGCTCGTGTACCGCGGCGAGCAGTCCGCCGCTCGCCGCCTCCACCATCTCAAGACATGCCTGGAAGCCGTCCACGCCCCCGTAGTAGGGATCGGGTACGTCGAGGTCACCGTGGTCGGCGGCGGGGTCGTAGGAGCGCAGCAGCCGTACCTTGTCCGCGTCCTGTTCCGTGGCAGCGAGGCGGCGCAGCGCCCGCAGGTGGCCGGCGTCCAGAGCGATGACGAGGTCGAGATGTCCGAACCAGGACGGCTGGAACTGCCGTGCCGTGTGGTCGAGGGAGTAGCCGTTCTCCACGAGGACGTCGACCGTGCGGGGGTCGGCGCCCTCGCCCTCGTGCCAGCCGCCGGTGCCGGCGCTGTCGGCCACGACCAGGCCGCCCAGTCCTGCGTCCGCCACGCGTGCGTGGAAGACGGCCTCGGCCATCGGGGAGCGGCAGATGTTGCCCGTGCACACGAAGCAGACGCGGTAGGCCATGGGATCAGTCCTTGTCGGGCAGGAACGCGTTGAGGGCCCAGGAGACGACTGAGATGATCAGTCCGCCCAGGAAGGCGGTCCAGAACCCGTCGACGTGGAAGCTCAGGTCGAGCTTGTCGGCCAGCCACGACGTGAGCAACAGCATCAGCGCGTTGACCACCAGCGTGAACAGACCGAGAGTCAGGATGAACAGCGGGAAGGTCAGCACCTGCACGATCGGCTTGACCAGCATGTTGACCAGGCCGAACATCAGGGCGACGACGATCAGTGTGAGGGCCTTCTCGCCGGTGCTGCCCCCGGCCAGCGTGATCTTGTCGAGCAGCCACACGGCGACCGCGAGGGCGGCCGCGTTGGCGATCGTCTTGACTAGGAAATTCTTCATGTGTCTGATCGTGGCAGACGCGATCGGAAACGAACGGTGAGGCAGGGGCGGACGAGGCGATGAAGGCATTCCGGCTGGACGAACTGGAGGCGGAGCGCGCCGCCAACGACGGTGCCTACCTGCAGTTCCTGCGCGAGCGGAACATGTCGGTCGGTCTGTACGCCCTCGACGCGGGAACCTCCGATCCGCAGCAGCCGCACGCGCAGGACGAGGTGTACTTCGTGGTCAGCGGCCGGGCCGCGATCACCGTGGGCATGGAGACCACCCAGGTCGCGCGCGGCAGCGTGGTCTACGTGCCGGCCGGGGTCGCGCACAAGTTCCACCACATCAGCGAGGACCTGCGGGTTCTGGTGGTCTTCTCTCCGCCCGAGAGCTGAGTCCGCGCTTCGGGGTTCCCTAGGGGATCGGTCAGGGTGAGACAAGGGATGCGGAGCCCCTGCCGGGGCTCGCGCGGCCCTAGCATCGAGTACAGGACATTCGGAGTTCCCATCGGTTGCCGGGCCGCCGAAGGATCCGGCACTCGAACGGGCGGAGAGGTAAGGACGAGGGCGATGCGAGAGATCTTCACGGGGCTGCCGTGGTGGGTGAAGTGGATCGCGGTGCCGGTCATCGCCCTGGTCGTGTTCGGTGGGCTGATCGCCAGCGTGGTCGGCTTCGTGATCGGACTGCTGTTCAAGCTGCTGGTCTTCGTCGCGCTCGTCGGCGGACTGATCTACGTGGTGCGCAAGTTCATGTCGAGTTCATCGTCGCGCAGCGACTGGTGAGGTCTGTGAGACACCGGAGGCGGTAACAGGAATCACCGGTTCCCTCGCGCGAGGGAAGTTTCCCGGACGAATCGTCGGTGAGCGGTGACCGGCGATTAGAGTCCGGAACTCGACGCGGGGGTGACCCCGCGAGCGGCGTACACCCCACCCGTGTTCCCCGCACGGGGCTGCCCCCTCGCGTTCCGGGAGTGACCCTTGGCCACGGCCGACACCGCATTGGTTCCGCTGCACGCATTGCCCGTGCAGCCACATTCGACGCCTCGAACGCCTCCCGCGTCCTCCGCGGATCCGCCCTCCGCGACGCTCATCGGATCCGTTCAGCGGGCGATGCGCCTCCTGGAGTGCGTCGCCGGACACACGTACGGAGCTCCGGCCAAGCAGCTGGCCCGGGAGACCGGGCTGGCGCTGCCCACGGCGTACCACCTGCTGCGCACCCTGGTGCACGAGGGCTATCTGCGCCGGGACAAGGGGTTGTTCTTCCTCGGTGAGGCTGCCGAGCGGCTGAGCGGCAGAGGCGCCCAGCAGAAACGTCGCACCACGGTGATCGACGCATTGGCGCGCTGGCGCGACGCGATCGGCGTCCCTGTGTACTACGCCATGTACCGCGACGGCGAGATCGAAGTCATGTGCGTCTCCGACACCCCGGGGAATCCGGCCGTGGAGGAGTGGGCGGACTTCCGCGAGACCGGGCACGCGCACGCCATCGGCCAGTGCCTGCTCTCGCAGTTGGACGAGGGCGCCCGCCGTGACCACCTGGACCGCTACCCCGTGCGGCCCGTCACGCCGTACACGGTGCGTGATGGCAATGCCCTGCTGAAGCGGCTGGAACGCATGCGGCGGATGGCCCCGGTGGTCGAACGCCAGGAGTACGCACTGGGGACGGTGTGCGCGGCGATCCCGATCACCGTCGGCACCACGGCCGCCACCATGGCCATTTCCCTGCCCCTCCAGCAGGCCGACCGGCTGCTGCCCGCGGCCCAGCGGTTGCAGGACGAGGTGGGGCGGCTTCTGGGGTCGCTGGCGATCTCTATCAGTATCTGAAAACTCACTCCTTGTGATCTGGTGTGTACGTTGAGCAAGATGCCACCAGTGTTAGAGGTTTGATTCCCGGACAGTCGACGGCGAATGACGGGTGTGCGATGGGCGAGTCGGTACAGGCAGAGGTCATGATGAGCTTTCTCGTGTCCGAGGAGCTCTCGTTCCGCATCCCGGTGGAACTGCGCTACGAGACCTGTGATCCCTATGCCGTGCGACTGACTTTCCACCTGCCCGGGGACGCGCCGGTGACCTGGGCCTTCGGCCGGGAGCTGCTGGTGGACGGGGTGGGCCGGCCGTGCGGTGACGGCGATGTGCGCATCGCTCCCGTCGACCCGGAGCCGCTGGCCGAGGTGCTGATCCGCCTTCAGGTCGGGAACGACCAGGCGCTCTTCCGTTCGTCGGCGGCTCCTCTGGTGGCGTTCCTGGACCGGACCGACAAGCTGGTGCCGCTGGGGCAGGAGGGCGCGCTCGCCGACTTCGACGCCCACCTCGACGAGGCCCTGGACCGCATCCTGGCGGAGGAACAGAGCGCGGGCTGAACCGTTACAGCAGGAGCCCCTTCCACGTGCCGTAACGCTTCACCGGCGGCCTCGCCATGGCTCAGCGCTTGCGGCGCCGGCCCCGCCCGCCACGTACGGGCGCCGAACCCGACCCCGGTGCCGCTCCGGCGGTCCGGGCCGTGGGGCGGTCGGCGGGCCGGTCGGCCGACACGACGAGGGCCGCGAGGGCCGTGGTGACCGGAACGGACGCCACCAGGCCGATCGAGCCGATCAGCGTGCGCACGATCTCCTCCGCGACCAACTCGCTGTTGGCGACCGTCCCCACCCCGCTCTGCGCGATGGAGAAGAGCAGCAGCAGCGGAAGGGCGGCGCCCGCGTAGGCGAGGACCAGGGTGTTGACGACCGAGGCGATGTGGTCGCGACCGATACGGATTCCGGCGCGGTACAGTCCGCGGCGGCCCAGCGCTGGGTTGGCCTCGTGCAGTTCCCAGACCGCCGACGTCTGGGTGACCGTCACGTCGTCGAGGACACCGAGCGAACCGATGATGACTCCGGCGAGCAGCAGACCGCTCATGTCGATCGTCGGATACAGGCCATGGATGAGGCCCGTGTTGTCGTCCGTGTTGCCGGTGAGCGCGGCCCAGCCGATGAACAGCGACCCGAGCACGCCGATCAGGACCAGGGAGATGAGCGTGCCCAGTACCGCCACGGACGTGCGGGCCGACAGGCCGTGGCACAGGTACAGCGCGATCAGCATGATGGCGCTGGAGCCGATCACCGCCACGAGCAGCGGGTTCGAGCCCTGCAGGATCGCGGGCAGCATGAAGAAGTTCAGCAGCAGGAAGCTGACGGCCAGCGAGACCAGGGCCATGAGACCCCGCAGCCGTCCGACGACCACGACCGCGAGGGCGAAGATGCCGGCGAGCAGCGCCATCGGGACCCGGCGGTTGATGTCGGTCACCGAGTACTGAAGGTCCTCGGGCGCGGAGGGCTCGTAGGCGACCACGACCTTCTGGCCCTCGTGCAACTGCCGTGACTGGTCCGGTTGCACGATCTCGGTGAAGGTGCGGCCCTTGTCGTCTCCGCTGTCGACGCGGATCGTGGCCCGTTTGCAGTCGCCGTTCGCCCGCTGCATCGCGGAGGAACCCTCGGCGGTGGAGGTGTCGCCGGTCGGGGGTACGCCCGAGGCGTTCACGGACTGGCAGCTTAGCTCGACCACCTTGGTCACGGTGGCCTGCTGCGTCTGCCGGTCGAAGCCGACCCCGGTGCGTTCGTGCGGCGGGGCGCCGCCCGGCCACAGCACCGCGAGCCCGATCAGCACGGCCGCGGCGAACGGGATGAGGACCGCGGCGATGACCTTCCGCAGGTGCCGGGAGACGGGCGCCGCCGGACCATGACTGTGCGCGTGCGAGTGGCCGTGCCCGCCGCCCCCGCCGCCCGAGCCATGGCCTCCACCGGCACCGGGCCCGCCGGGGCCTTGCCCACCGCCCGAGCCGTGCCCGCCCCCCTCGTCATGTCGGTCTCCGCCCGCGCCGTGAGGTCCGGGTGAGGCCGGATCGGCTCCGCGGCCGGCGCCGTGCTCGGTGCCCGGTCCGCGGCGGGGTTCGTGCGGCGGGAAGGGGGGATGCTGCGGTGTGGTCACCGACCGATCATCGCAAGAACGAGGGGGGCCCTCTGTTCACCGCGCCCGAATTGACGCTAGCGTGGAGGCACCTTTGTACACGCGGGAGCTCGGAGCACCGGGCTGAGAGGGCGCTGACCTCCGTCCCAGCGATGTTTCACGGGAAACGTCACCGAAGACGAGTGACGTTTCCCACGAAGCGTCCGAGGACGGAAACCGCTGCGTCGACCGCCGAACCTGTTACCGGGTAATGCCGGCGTAGGGAGTAGGTCTCATGACCATCAAGGACGCAAGCACGCCTGCCTCCGCTCAGAACTCCGCCCAGGAGGAGACCGTGGGGGCCGGGAAGTCCATCGGCTGGCACAAGGCGTACGTCGAGGGCTCGCGCCCCGACCTGCGGGTGCCGGTCCGTCAGGTGCACCTCACCAACGGGCAGTCAGTCACGCTCTACGACACCTCGGGCCCGTACACCGATCCGCTCGTCGACACCGATGTCCGCCGGGGGCTGCCGCCGCTGCGGGAAAACTGGATCATCGCCCGCGGTGATACCGAGGAGTACGCGGGCCGTCCCGTCCGTCCCGAGGACGACGGGATCAAGCACACCTCGCCGCGTGGCGGCCTGCGCAACCTCGACGCCGTCTTCCCCGGCCGTCCGCGCCAGCCGCGCCGCGGCCGGGACGGCAACGCGGTCACGCAACTCGCGTACGCACGCCGGGGAGAGATCACACCCGAGATGGAGTACGTGGCCATCCGGGAGAACGTCGCGCCGGAGGTGGTCCGCGAGGAGATCGCGGCAGGCCGGGCCGTGCTGCCCGCCAACGTCAACCACCCGGAGATCGAGCCGATGATCATCGGCAAGCGGTTCCTGGTGAAGGTCAACGCCAACATCGGCAACTCGGCGGTGACGTCCTCCATCGAGGAGGAGGTCGAGAAGATGACCTGGGCGACCCGGTGGGGCGCCGACACGGTCATGGACCTGTCCACCGGCCGCAACATCCACACCACGCGCGAATGGGTGCTGCGCAACTCTCCCGTCCCCATCGGGACCGTGCCGCTCTACCAGGCCCTGGAGAAGGTCGACGGCCGTGCTGAGGAGCTGACCTGGGAGATCTACAAGGACACGGTCATCGAACAGGCCGAGCAGGGCGTGGACTACATGACGGTCCACGCCGGGGTGCGCCTGGCGTACGTACCGCTGACCGCGAACCGCAAGACCGGCATCGTCTCGCGCGGCGGGTCGATCATGGCGGCGTGGTGCCTGGCGCACCACAAGGAGTCCTTCCTGTACGAGAACTTCGAGGAGCTCTGCGAGATCCTCGCCGCCTATGACGTCACCTACTCGCTCGGTGACGGCCTGCGGCCGGGCTCCATCGCGGACGCCAACGACCAGGCGCAGTTCGCGGAGTTGCGCACGCTCGGGGAACTCAACACGATCGCCAAGCGTTACAACGTACAGACCATGATCGAGGGCCCGGGACATGTCCCGATGCACAAGATCAAGGAGAACATCGACCTTCAGCAGGAGATCTGCGATGAAGCTCCGTTCTATACGCTCGGCCCGCTGACGACCGACGTCGCGCCCGCCTACGACCACATCACCTCCGGCATCGGTGCCGCGATGATCGCCTGGTGGGGTACGGCCATGCTCTGCTACGTCACACCCAAGGAGCACCTGGGCCTGCCCAACCGTGACGACGTCAAGACCGGCGTCATCACCTACAAGATCGCCGCCCATGCCGCCGACCTCGCCAAGGGGCATCCAGGTGCCCAGGAGTGGGACGACGCGCTGTCGGACGCCCGTTTCGAGTTCCGCTGGGAGGACCAGTTCAACCTGGCCCTCGACCCGGACACGGCACGGGAGTTCCACGACGAGACACTGCCGGCCGAGCCCGCCAAGACGGCTCACTTCTGCTCGATGTGCGGGCCGAAGTTCTGCTCCATGAAGATCAGCCAGAGCATCACGGAGCGATTCGGCGGTGCGGCCGCCGAGGGAGCGTCCCCCGAGGAGGTCGCCGAGGGGATGCTCCAGAAGTCGAGGGAGTTCGCGGCGAGCGGGAACAGGGTCTACCTGCCGATCGCCGACTGACCTCACCCGGCCCGGTGCCCCGTACCCCCGAAGGCCGGGGGGTACGGCGCCCGGACGGGGACTACTCGGGCCGGTGTTCCGGACCGCCGAAGTCCGGGCTGCTGTAGTCCGGGCTCGAATAGCTCGGGCGCGGGCCGGTGGCGGTGCCCTCACCGGGGCTCGTGAAGCCCGGACGGCCGTAGCCGAGGTGCGGCATGCGGCTCGTCGGCGCCCCCGGCCCTGTGTGCAGGGCCGCGGTGCCCGGATCGGCGAGTGCCTCGCGCAGAAACGGCAGGATGCCCCGCTCCAGCAGGGCTTCGTGCCAGGCGTCCCTGGCCCGGGCCACCTCCTCGTCGAGTTCGCCGTAGAAGCCGGACTCGGCGAAGGGGCGGTTGCGCAGCGCGGTGAGCAGCAGGCCAACCCCGGCGACGAGGATCGCGACCGCGGTCACGGCGCCGAAAACCCACCCGGTGGTGAGCATGGTCTGCGCGAAGGCCTGCCCCGGGGCGAGGACCTTCAGGAGGTAACCGACGAGCAGGAAGATCGCCGCGGCGGTGCCGGCCAGGACGGGCGCCAGTACGGCGACGACGGCCACGGCCCCCGCGCCGGTCGCCTCGGCGACCTCGCCCATGGTGGCGGCGAGCCCCGCCCCGCCCGTGCCCTGCTCCTCGGAGCCGGAGCCGCGCGCGCCAGGTGCCTTGGTGGACGGCGACGGGTGGCGCAGTTCCTCACGGACCTTGACGTAGTGCTGGTACTCGGTGGTGGCCGCCGCGGTGATCAGGGCGGTGGCGTTGAGTGCCATGGTGCGCAGTTGTTCGGAGTTGAGCCGCTGTCCTACGGCGGCCAGCTCTGGGCGGTGTGGTGCGGAGCGCAGCGCCTCGTCGAGGATCCGCTCGTACTCCTGGCGGTCCTCGTTCGGCAGGTGCTGCGGAACGCTGTTCATGTGCATCCCCCGATGCTCCGTAGGGCTTGGGGCTCGCATGCCAACGAGCCGTCGGGCAGAAACGGAGGGGAGCCTGCTACGGATAAGCCGATGGTAGAGCGGTGACGGTGGAGGGTGACAGGGGGTTTCCAGAAATTGGGTGCCGACCTGTGAGCAAGCCGCCGCCGAAAAGCCCGTCCGGCGAATGCTCAGGATTCCAGCGGCAGTTGCTGGACCAGCAGCTTCCCGGCCATGGTGACGCCGCCGTCCATCGCGATGGCCAGCCCGTCCGCGTAGACATGAGGTCCTTCGACCGCGGTACGGGTGTCGTCCTCGCCGTCCTCGGAACCGACCTCGCCCAGCAGATAGGGGATGGGGCTGTGGCCGTGAACGATCCGGGTGCCGCCGTACGTGTCCAGCAGGGAACGCACGGCGTCGGCGCCGCCCTCGTCGCGGAACGAGAAGCGCTTGGTGAGCTTGCGGAACAGGTCCCACACCTCTTCCGCGTCGTTGCGCGTGAGAGCCTCGCGGACGGTGTCGTTGACCTCCTCGATGGAACGGCCGTAGTCGAGGTAGGTGGTGGCGTCCGAGTGGACCAGGAGATGACCGTCGACCTCTTCCATGGCGTCGAGTCGGGCCATCCACTGCAGGTGGTGGTCCTGCAGGCGGTCCATGTCGGTCTTCTGGCCGCCGTTCAGCAGCCAGGCCGCCTGGAAGGTGGCGGTGCCCGCGCCGGAGTTGACGGGCGTGTCGCCGAACCGCTTGGCGCCCAGCAGCAGCAGCTCGTGGTTGCCCATCAGGGCTTTGCAGTAGCCACCGGCCGCGGCGGCCTCGGCGGACAGCCGCATCACGAGGTCGATGACGCCGATGCCGTCGGGGCCGCGGTCCGTGAAGTCGCCGAGGAACCACAGCCGCGTGGTGCCGGCGCACCACTGGCCGCCCTCGTCGATGAGGCCCTTCTCCCGCAGGGCCGCCACCAGCTCGTCGAGGTAGCCGTGCACGTCGCCGACGACGAACAGCGGGCCCTGTCCCGTGGCGGGCTGTGCCACCTGGGCCGGCTCCGGGTCGACGGCCACCTGGACCGTGTCACCCCGACGGATGACGGGCAGGTCCCGCTGGGTGGGCGTGTACCCATCCGGGAGGCCCTCCTCGTGCCCCTCCTCGGACGGCGGAGCGGCCTCGCTCGCCTGAGGTCCGGGGGCGGCGTACGGAGCGGCCTCGTGGACGTACGCGGGCACCCGGAAGTCGCGCACCGTCGCCGTCCGCTGCACCTCGGGTCCCTGACCGGCCCCCTGAGTCATCGACCCCTCCACCATCGCGCCGCATCTGCACCGCTTCGGACTGCCTGGTCGCAGCGGCCCGCGGTGTGTGGGCCCATCATAGGAATGCGGATCGCGCTGTGTGATGACCCAGGGGTGGTGAATCAGAACAGGACTCCGGTTCACCGCGGCTTTCGCCCCGATTGGGCCCGGCTTCGCCCGTCCGCGACGGGGGCGCGACCGTGCTCCGGACGCGCCGGGCGGCGGCCCTACTCGCGCTCGGGCGACCGCGGCGGGCTGACCGTTGTCCGGGGCGGGCGGCGTTGCGAAGACGTACGCACGATCAGCTCGGTCGGTATAACCTGCTCGACCGGCTGGTCCTGGGCGAGCCCTTCGATGGCGTCGATCAGGACCTGGATCACCGCCGTACCGATACGGCGGGGCTTCAGGGACAGCGTCGTGATGGGCGGCTCGGTGCTGGCGTACACGGTGGACTCGCTGCAGCAGACCAGCAGCAGGTCCTCCGGGACGCGCAGTCCGTAGCGGCGCGCGGCGGCGAGCAGGTCGGTGCCGTTCGGGTCGAACAGGCCGTAGACGGCGTCGGGCCGGTCGGGGCGGGCCAGCAGCCGGTCGGCGGCGACGGCCCCGGCGCACGGATCGTGTGCCGGGTAGGACTCGTAGACGGGGTCCTGGCCGACACGCTCGCACCAGCGCAGGTAGGCGGTGGTCGACAGATGTGTGTAGGTGTCGGTCGTGGTGCCGGTGAGCAGGCCGATCCGGCGGGCGCCGGCGTCGGCGAGGTGGTCGAGGATGCCGAGTACGGCGGCCTCGTGGTCGTTGTCGACCCAGGCGGTGACGGGGAGCGTGCCGGCCGGACGGCCGTCGGAGACGACCGGTAAACCCTGGCGCACGAGCTCGCTGACGACCGGGTCGTGGTCGGAGGGATCGATGACGACCGTGCCGTCGAGTGCGACGTTGGACCACACGTCGTGACGGGAGGTCGCCGGGAGGATGACGAGTGCGTAGCCCCGGGCGAGCGCGGCGGACGTGGCGGCGCGTGCCATCTCGGCGAAGTACGCGAACTCGGTGAAGGTGAAAGGTTCATCCCCGTACGTCGTCACGGTCAGGCCGATGAGTCCGGACTTGCCGGTGCGCAGCGTGCGGGCGGCGGCCGAGGGCCGGTAGCCCAGTCGGTCCGCGACCTCGCGCACATGGCGCCGGGTGGCATCCGGGAGTCGGCCCTTGCCGTTGAGGGCGTCGGAGACGGTTGTGATGGACACTCCGGCGGCGGCGGCCACGTCCCTGATGCCTGCCCGGCCCGGCCGGCTGCCTCGGCGTGAGGTTTCCGCGCGGCTCACCTGGTGCTTCCCTGCTGCTGTCATGGCGAGCCGATAGTAGGGCTCATGGGGTGGGGTAGGGCGGACGCATATGCACGCGTTGACAGTCACGTTTCTGCAAGATCATTGATGGTCAACTGCCATGGAAACCAAGCCTGATGCAGTCGTCTGCCCCAGTACCTGACCTGCCGACGGCTGAGGACCTGGTGCGCGTCCGATGTTGCGAAGAGGTCTCAACTCACCTGCACGAGGGATGCGCGCCACGGCGCGAGCCACCGGCGCGTAGATATATGTGTGGCGCGCCCCCCGAATCGTGCGCCTTAGTGTCCTGATGCCCATGTTGCTGGTGACGGATGAGGTCCGGCCTCACCTATACGCAGCGACGCCGAATCCTCTTATGGTGAGAAGTATTCGATGCCGGTGGTGGTCATGAGGAGGACTGTGGTGAGCGAGACGAGCCCCAAGCTGCGCGCCGAGCTGGAGGGGATTCCCACCTACAAGCCGGGCAAGCCCGCTGCTGCCGATGGCCCGGTGGCCTACAAGCTGTCCTCCAATGAGAACCCGTACCCGCCCCTGCCGGGCGTGATGGAGACGGTGACGGCCGCGGCCTCGTCGTTCAACCGGTACCCGGACATGGCCTGTACGTCCCTGATGAGTGAGCTCTCCGACCGCTTCGGCGTCCCCCTCTCCCATCTGGCCACCGGCACCGGTTCGGTCGGTGTGGCCCAGCAGCTGATCCAGGCGACCTCTGGCCCGGGCGACGAGGTGATCTACGCCTGGCGCTCGTTCGAGGCGTACCCGATCATCACGCAGATCAGCGGTGCGACCTCGGTGAAGGTGCCGCTCACCCCGGGCGACGTGCACGACCTGGACGCGATGGCGGCCGCGATCACCGACCGGACCCGGCTGATCTTCGTCTGCAACCCCAACAACCCGACCGGCACGGTGGTGCGGCGGGCCGAGCTGGAACAATTCCTGGACCGGGTGCCCAGTGATGTGCTGGTGGTCCTCGACGAGGCGTACCGCGAGTTCATCCGCGACCCCGAGGTGCCGGACGGCTGCGAGCTGTACCGCGAGCGGCCCAACGTCTGCGTGCTGCGGACGTTCTCCAAGGCGTACGGCCTCGCCGGCCTGCGGGTCGGGTTCGCGATCGCCCATGAGCCGGTGGCGGCCGCGCTGCGGAAGACGGCGGTGCCTTTCGGAGTGAGTCACATCGCCCAGGAGGCGGCGATCGCGTCGCTGCGGGCCGAGGACGAGCTGATCGGGCGGGTCGGATCGCTCGTGTGCGAGCGCACGCGCGTGGTCGACGCGCTGCGCGCGCAGGGCTGGACCGTTCCGGACACCCAGGCCAACTTCGTGTGGCTGCGACTGGGGGAGCGCACGGTCGCGTTCGCGAACGCGTGCGAGCAGTCCGGCGTGGTCATCCGGCCGTTCCCGGGCGAGGGTGTGCGGGTCACGGTCGGTGAGAGCGAGGCGAACGACATCTTCCTGAAGGTGGCGCAGGAGTTCCGCAAGGAGCTGTAGGGCGGCTGTGGCGCCCGCAGCGGGGTCGTCGTAGCGCGTCGTCGTCAGCTGCTAGGAGTCGACGCGTTCGACGCGCACCGGGTCGCCGTCCCGCACCGTCGCCAGCAGGCGCGGGTCGCCGTCGAGGCGGCCCAGGACATTGCAGGGACTCGCGAGGCGGCACTCGTCTCCTCGCGAGATCGGCGTCGGCCCGTACGGCAGCGCCAGGGCGTCGCCGTCGATCCAGAAGGCGACCGTGCCGGGCTCGACGACCTGGCGGGCGTCCGTTTCACGTGAAACCGACACACCTGTGTCGAAGTACACCTCCTCGCCCCAGGTGTGGGCGGAGGAGGTGAGCGGCAGGGCCTTGAGGAGGGCCTGCGTGCTCGGAGTGTCGGTGAGGGTCGCGGTGAGGTGACCCGCAGGCCACGAGATCCGTATCTTCATGCGGCGAATTCAACAAGATGTTGAAGTTCCCGCCAAGGGGTTGACGTCACAAGGGACCCCCCTTCCGGTGTCGAAAAGCTGTACGTCATAATTGCTTGTGAATGTGAACGCGTTCACAAGCGTGTCTCGGTTGCGCCCGAGTTGGGTGTGACATACACGCACAAACTGCCGCCGATCACGGCGAGTGGCGAGGCAAGGAGAGTGACGACGTGGACATGGCTCTGGCGCCGGAGACGCTGGCGCGCTGGCAGTTCGGCATCACGACCGTCTACCACTTCCTGTTCGTCCCCCTGACGATCTCGCTGGCCGCCCTCACGGCCGGTCTGCAGACCGCCTGGGTACGTACCGAGAAGGAGAAGTACCTCAGAGCGACCAAGTTCTGGGGCAAGCTCTTCCTGATCAACATCGCCATGGGCGTCGTCACCGGCATTGTGCAGGAGTTCCAGTTCGGCATGAACTGGTCTGACTACTCCCGCTTCGTCGGTGATGTCTTCGGTGCCCCGCTCGCCTTCGAGGCACTGATCGCCTTCTTCTTCGAGTCGACCTTCATCGGTCTGTGGATCTTCGGCTGGGACAAGCTGCCCAAGAAGATCCACCTGGCCTGCATCTGGATGGTCTCGATCGGCACCCTGCTGTCGGCGTACTTCATCCTGGCGGCCAACTCCTGGATGCAGCACCCGGTCGGCTACCGGATCAACGAGGAGAAGGGCCGGGCCGAACTCACCGACTTCTGGGCCGTTCTGACCCAGAACACCACCCTCAACCAGGTCTTCCACAGCTTCTCGGCGGCCTTCCTGACGGGCGGCGCCTTCATGGTGGGCATCGCCGCCTTCCACCTGATGCGCAAGAAGCACATAACGGTGATGCGGACCTCGCTCCGGCTCGGCCTCGTCACCCTGGCGGTCGGCGGCATCCTCACCGCGATCAGCGGCGACACCCTCGGCAAGGTCATGTACGAGCAGCAGCCGATGAAGATGGCCGCCGCCGAGGCGCTGTGGGACGGCGAGGAACCGGCTCCCTTCTCCGTCTTCGCCTACGGGGACGTCGACGAGGGGCACAACAAGGTCGCCCTGGAGATCCCCGGACTGCTGTCCTTCCTCGCCCACAGCGATTTCGACTCGTACGTGCCCGGCATCAACGACACCAATGAGGCCCTCCAGGAGAAGTTCGGTCCCGGCGACTACAAGCCCATCGTCCCCGTCGCCTACTGGGGCTTCCGCTGGATGATCGGCTTCGGAATGGCCTCCTTCTCCCTCGGCCTGCTGGGCCTGTGGCTGACACGGAAGAAGTTCCTGCTGCCGCCCGCCCTGCGGACCGGGGAGGACGAGGTGCCGCACCTGGTCCTCCTGCGCAAGCCGCTCGGCACGAAGCTCACCCGCCTGTACTGGCTCCTGGCGCTCTGGACGATGGCGTTCCCGCTGATCGCCAACTCTTGGGGCTGGATCTTCACCGAGATGGGCCGTCAGCCCTG
Source organism: Streptomyces sp. M92 (assembly GCF_028473745.1). NCBI lineage: Bacteria > Bacillati > Actinomycetota > Actinomycetes > Kitasatosporales > Streptomycetaceae > Streptomyces > Streptomyces sp. M92. The sequence goes on along the minus strand of NZ_CP101137.1, from coordinate 1,683,174 downwards.
GGTCGTCTACGGCGTGATGCAGACCCGCGACGCGGTCTCCCCCGGTGTCTCCACGGCCGAGGTCATCATCTCGATGTCCGTCTTCACCCTGCTGTACGCCGTCCTCGCCGTCATCGAGGTCAAGCTGCTCGCCAAGTACGTCAAGGCCGGCCCGCCCGAGCTCACCGAGGCCGACCTCAACCCGCCCACGAAGATCGGCGGCGACCTCCGTGACGCCGACAAGCCGATGGCCTTCTCGTACTAGGCCGAGGGAGCTGCACAGTCATGGAACTGCACGACGTCTGGTTCGTTCTGATCGCGGTCCTGTGGACCGGCTACTTCTTCCTCGAGGGATTCGACTTCGGGGTCGGCGTGCTCACCAAGCTGCTGGCCCGGAACCGGGCCGAGAAGCGGGTGCTGATCAACACGATCGGCCCCGTCTGGGACGGCAACGAGGTGTGGCTGCTCACGGCCGGCGGCGCCACCTTCGCGGCCTTCCCGGAGTGGTACGCCACGCTGTTCTCCGGCTTCTACCTCCCGCTGCTGGTCATCCTGGTCTGCCTGATCGTTCGCGGTGTCGCCTTCGAGTACCGCGTGAAGCGGCCCGAGGAGAGCTGGCAGCGCAACTGGGAGACCGCGATCTTCTGGACATCGCTGATCCCGGCGTTCCTGTGGGGCGTCGCCTTCGGCAACATCGTCCGCGGCGTGAAGATCGACCGGGACATGGAGTACGTCGGCTCCGTCTGGGAACTGCTGAACCCGTACGCCCTCCTGGGCGGCCTGGTGACGCTGACGCTGTTCACCTTCCACGGAACGGTGTTCACGGCACTCAAGACCGTCGGTGACATCCGGGAACGGGCCCGTACCCTGGCGCTGCGCATCGGCCTCGTCACGGCGGTGCTGGCCCTCGCCTTCCTGCTCTGGACGCAGGCCGCCAGCGGCGACGGCAAGAGCCTGGTGGCCCTCGTGGTGGCCGTGGCCGGTCTTGTCATCGCGCTGGTGGCGAATCAGGCCGGGCGTGAGGGATGGGCGTTCGCCCTGTCCGGCGTCACCATCGTGGCCGCTGTGGCGATGCTCTTCCTGACGCTGTTCCCGAACGTCATGCCGTCCACGCTCGACGCGGACTGGAGCCTCACCGTCACCAACGCATCGTCCAGCCCTTACACCCTGAAGATCATGACCTGGCTGGCCGCGGTCGCCACTCCGGTCGTCCTGCTCTACCAGGGCTGGACGTACTGGGTGTTCCGCAAGCGGATCGGCACCCAGCACATCGCCGAACCCGCGCACTGAGTCCGATGGGGGTGCTTCACGTGACAGGTCTCCTTGTTTCACGTGAAACACCCTCTCCGGACGGGAGGGCATGTTTCACGTGAAACCCATCGACCCACGTCTCTTGCGGTACGCCCGCGCCACTCGACACTTCCTGATGGCGGTCGTCGTTCTCGGTGCCATCGGCGCGGGCCTGCTCGTCACCCAGGCGGTGCTCATCGCCGAGGTGGTGGTGGGCGCCTTCCAGCAGGACATGACCGCCGCCGAACTCCGCACTCCCCTACTGCTCCTGATAGGCGTGGCATGCGGTCGCGCGCTGGTCGGATGGCTCACCGAACTGGCCGCGCACCGGGCGAGCGCGGCGGTGAAGTCGGAACTGCGCGGTCGGCTGCTGGAACGGGCCACGGTGCTCGGACCCGGGTGGCTGAGCGGACAGCGGACCGGGTCGCTGGTCGCCCTGGCTACGCGGGGCGTCGACGCCCTCGACGACTACTTCTCGCGCTACCTCCCCCAACTGGGACTCGCGGTGGTCGTCCCCGTCGCGGTGCTGGCCCGCATCGTCACCGAGGACTGGGTCTCGGCGGCCATCATCGTCGGCACCCTGCCGCTCATTCCGCTCTTCATGGTGCTGATCGGCTGGGCGACTCAGTCCCGGATGGACCGTCAATGGCGGCTGCTGTCCCGGCTGTCCGGGCACTTCCTGGACGTGGTCGCCGGACTGCCGACGCTGAAGGTCTTCGGGCGGGCCAAGGCACAGGCCGAGTCGATCAAGCGCATCACCGGCGAGTACCGGCAGGCCACCATGCGGACCCTGCGGATCGCCTTCCTGTCGTCCTTCGCGCTAGAACTTCTGGCTACGCTCTCCGTGGCACTCGTCGCGGTCACCATCGGCATGCGGCTCGTCCACGGGGACATGGCCCTCTACGACGGCCTGGTCGTGCTGGTGCTCGCACCCGAGGCATATCTGCCACTGCGCCAGGTCGGCGCCCAGTACCACGCGGCGGCAGAGGGCCTGGCCGCCGCGGAGGAGATCTTCTCGGTGCTGGAGCAGCCGGTACCGGCCGCGGGGACCGGCACCGTGCCGACCGTCGGCCCCCTGGAGTTCGAGGGCGTGACCGTCCGCTACCCAGGACGTGCCACGGACGCCGTGACGGACGTGAACTTCACCGTCCAGCCCGGTGAGACGGTCGCCCTGGTCGGCCCGAGCGGAGCGGGCAAGTCGACACTCCTCAACGCCCTGCTCGGTTTCGTGCGCCCGGCCGGCGGACGAGTCCGCGTGGGGGGAGCCGACCTCACCGACCTCGACCCGGAGCAGTGGCACGCCCGTGTCGCCTGGGTGCCGCAGCACCCACACCTGTACGCGGGCACCATCGCCGAGAACGTACGGCTGGCGCGGCCCGACGCCGACGACGACGCCGTACGACGGGCGCTGCGCGACGCCCATGCGCTGGCGTTCGTGGACGCGCTGCCCGAGGGCACGGCGACGGTGCTCGGCGAGGGCGGCAGCGGACTGTCCGCCGGGCAGCGGCAGCGGCTGGCGCTCGCCAGGGCGTTCCTCGCCGACCGGCCCGTGCTGCTGCTCGACGAGCCGACGGCCGCACTGGACGGTGCCACCGAGGCCGAGATCGTGGCCGCGGTGCGGAGGCTGGCGGCGGGACGGACGGTGCTGCTGGTCGTGCACCGGCCGGCCCTGCTGGAGGTAGCCGACCGGGTGGTGCGGCTGGAGGAGCCGGCTGGGGCCGTCATGGCCCACGGCGTCCACGGCGCGTCACCGGCCGCACGTCCTCGGGCGGAGGCCGCTGACGTCCCGGACCGAGCGGCCCTCGACGACCCGGACACCGGGACGGAGCGCGCAGGCGGAGTCCTCGCCAGGGTGCGAGCCATGTCAGCCGCCCGGCGCGGGCGGCTGGGTCTCGCGCTGTCGCTCAGCAGCCTGGCCCTGGGCAGTGCCGTCGGCCTGATGGCCACCTCCGGGTACCTCATCTCGCGGGCGTCCGAGCAGCCACCGGTGCTCTACCTCATGGTGGCCGTGACGGCGACGCGCGCCTTCGGCATCGGACGTGCCGTGTTCCGCTACGCCGAGCGGCTCGTGTCCCACGACGCGGTGCTGCGGATGCTGGCCGACACCCGCGTCGCCGTGTACCGGCGTCTGGAGCGGCTGGCACCCGCCGGACTGCGCCGCAGCCGTCGGGGCGACCTGCTGTCCCGGCTCGTCTCCGATGTCGACGCCCTGCAGGACTACTGGCTGCGCTGGCTGCTGCCCGCCGGTTCCGCAGTGGTCGTCTCCGTCGCGTCCGTCGGCTTCACCGCCTGGCTGCTGCCGGAGGCGGGTGCCGTGCTCGCCGTCGGCCTGCTGGCGGCCGGAGCGGGGGTCCCGCTGATCACCGGTGCCGTGGCCCGGCGGGCCGAGCACAGGCTGGCGCCCGCCCGCGGTGTGCTCGCCACCAGGGTGACCGACCTGCTCACCGGCACCGCCGAACTGACCGTCGCCGGCGCCCTGCCCGCGCGGGCCGCCGAGGCTCGCCGGGCCGACGGCGCGCTCACCCGGATCGTCTCGCGCGCCGCCACCGCCACCGCGCTGGGCGACGGACTGACCGCGCTGATCTCCGGCCTGACGGTCGCGGGCGCCGCCCTCGTCGGTGCCCAGGCGGTCGCCGACGGTCGGCTCACCGGTGTGGCCGTGGCCGTCGTGGTGCTCACCCCGCTGGCCGCCTTCGAGGCCGTACTCGGTCTGCCGCTTGCCGTGCAGTACCGCCAGCGCGTCCACCGGAGTGCGGAGCGCGTGCACGAGGTGCTCGACGCTCCCGAACCCGTACGGGAGCCGGAGGCGCCCCGGCAGGCGCCCGCGTCGCCGTTCCCGGTCGTCCTCAAGGGACTGGCCGCCCGGTACCCCGGGAAGGACCGGAACGCCCTGGCGCGGCTAGACCTGACACTGGCGAAGGGCCGTCGCGTCGCCGTGGTCGGTCCCTCCGGGGCTGGCAAGACCACCCTGGCCCAGGTGCTGCTGAGGTTCATCAAGACGGACGCCGGCTCGTACACGCTGGCCGGCGTGGACGCCAGTGCCCTGGCAGGCGACGACGTACGGCGGCTCGTCGGACTGTGCGCCCAGGACGCGCACGTCTTCGACAGTTCGGTGCGGGAGAACCTGCTGCTGGCCAGGAAGGACGCCACCGAGGGCGAACTGCGCCAGGCGCTGGAGCGGGCCCGGCTGCTGGAGTGGGCCGACGGCCTGCCCGAGGGTCTGGACACGCTGGTGGGGGAGCACGGTGCCCGGCTGTCCGGCGGTCAGCGCCAGCGGCTGGCCCTCGCCCGGGCGCTGCTCGCCGACTTCCCGGTCCTGGTGCTGGACGAGCCCGCCGAGCATTTGGACCTGCCGACCGCCGACGCGCTCACCGCCGATCTGCTGGCCGCCACCGAGGGCCGTACCACCCTCCTGATCACGCACCGGCTGGCCGGTCTGGAGGCCGTGGACGAGGTGATCGTGCTGGACGAGGGCCGGGCCGTGCAGCGGGGGACCTACGCGGAGCTGGCCGCCGTACCGGGTCCGCTGCGGGCCATGGCCGAGCGGGAAGCGGCGTCGGAACTGCTGGTGGGAGTGGTGTGACCGGCTGGCCGGGGCCGCCGCAGCCGCGAGATGCACGGACCGCCATTCTGCAGTTCACGACCTTCTCACGAAATGTGACTTTCCAGGACGAAAGGGTCTCATTAGGCTCGGGTCATGCCCCCTGCACCACTTCCCGGTCCGCAGCCGCCCCACCAGGGGACCTCGGCCGAGCTCCTGGCGCGGGTGCCGAAGCTGCTGGAAGCGATGCGTTCCGTCGGCAGCGGACTGGAACTGCACTCCACGCTGAACCGGATCTGTGAGACGGCGGCCGACCTGGCGAGTGCCCGGTACGCGGCCATCGGCGTCGTCGACGAGGACGGTGACGGCCTCGCCGAGTTCGTGCACCACGGCGTCGACGAGGCGACCGCCCGGCGGATCGGCCACCTGCCCGACGGGCACAAGGGTCTGCTCGGCGCCCTCATCCGTGACCCGGACCCGGTCCGACTCACGGACCTGACCGAGGACCCGCGCTCCTGCGGATTCCCCGCGCACCACCCGCCGATGCGCAGCTTCCTCGGCGTCCCCATCCGCGTACACGGCGAGAACTTCGGCAACCTCTACCTGAGCGACAAACCGGCCGGGGAGCCGTTCAACGACTCGGACCTCGCGATGGTCCGGGTCCTGGCCACCGAGGCCGGCATCGCGATCGGCAACGCGCGGCTGTACGAGGCGGCCCGGCAGCGCGAGCGCTGGATCGACGGGTCGGTCGCTGTGACCACCGCGCTGCTTGCCGGCGGTGACATGGACGAGGCCCTCCAGGTCGTCGCCGAACAGGCCCGCCGGCTCTCCGGAGCGCGGGCGGGAATCGTGCTGCTGCCGGCCGACGGGGGCGGCCTGGAGATCGTGGCCGTCGCCACACCGCACGCCACGAACGCCCTCGGCACGGTCATCCCGCCGGACAACGGCGTCGTCGCCGAACTGCTGGCCGGGCGCCCGGTGTTCGTGGACGACGCCGCCACCGACCCGCGCATGGCGGCCGGGCCCGTGCGTGGTTACGGACCGATCATGCTGCTGCCCCTGTGCAGGGACGGGCGGGTCCTCGGCGGTCTCGTCATGCCCCGCGCCCGGGGAGAGCGTCCGTTCACGCGGACGGAGCGTGCGCTCGGCGACCGGTTCGCCTCGCAGGCCGCGCTGGCCCTGATGATGGCCGACGCCCAGCGCGACCGGGAACGGCTCGCCGTCTACGAGGACCGCGACCGCATCGCGCGCGACCTGCACGACCTCGTGATCCAGCGGTTGTTCGCCACGGGAATGATGCTGGAGAGCGCACAGCGCAGGGCGCTCGCGCCCGAGGTGCGTGACGGGGTGGGCGGGGCCGTCGACGAGCTCGACGTCACCATCCAGGAGATCCGCTCAGCCATCTTCGCGCTGCGGCAGCCCGCCGAGTCACCCGAGGGGCTGCGCACACGCGTGCTGCGCGAGGTCGCCATGGCCGCCGTGCCGCTCGGCTTCTCGCCCTCGCACCGCTTCGTCGGCCCGGTCGACACCGCCGTCGGCGACCTGACCGGCAAGAACCTCATCGCCGCGCTGCGCGAAGCCCTGTCCAACGCCTTCCGGCACGCCGACGCCACCCGGATCGAGGTGACCGTCGATGCCACGGTCACGCTTCCGGACGGCCGCCCGGGGGTCCGGCTGACCGTCGCGGACGACGGTGTCGGCATCCCCGAGGGTGGGCGGCGCAGCGGGCTGCGCAATCTTGAGCGGCGCGCCGAGACCGTCGGGGGCACCAGCCGGACCGGGCCGGGCATCGGGAGGGACGGCAGCGGCACGACGGTGCTGTGGGAGGCCCCGTACTGAGCACCGTCGGCGCCGCGTTGCTCCATGTGCAGCAGCGGCACTGCGCCGTGTGCAGCAACGGGTCCCCCACTCGTACGACCTGAACGAGACCCCGGGCTCCCGCGCGGTCCACGATCGCTGACATGCGCTCACCTCGCCGTCACCCGCTGCTGGTTCCGGTGCTGCTGTGCGCGCTCGCCGTGCTCGCGGCCCGTCCCACGGACGCCGGGGACGAGGACGGCGGCTCATCCACCGGCGCACAGGTGGCGCGACTGTACGCGGACGCGGCCGAGGCCACCCGGCAGTACGAGGACGGGCGGCGCGAGGCCGAGGCACGGCGGTCGAAGGCCCTGGAGTACGAGAAGCGTCTCGACGTGCAGCGGCGGAAGATCGACGGCATGCACGAGGACCTGGGCCGGATCGCCCGCGCGCAGTACCGCGGCAGCGGCGGGCTGCCGCTCACCGCGCAGATGCTCCTGGCCGACGACCCCGACGGGCTGATGCGTGGTCAGCACGCCCTCACCCGGGCCGACGTGGCCGTGAACAACGCCATCGGCCGGAGCCTGCGGGCCGAGGCCCGGCTCGCCGCCGACGAGGCGAAAGCACGGGCCGCCTGGCGGGCGCTGGAGGAGCGCAACGCGGAGCTGGCCGAGCTGAAGCAGGAGATCGAGGGCAAGCTCGAGGCGGCCCGGGCGCGCCTGGAGGGGGAGGCGGACGCCTCGGTCACGGCCGGTTCATGCCCGGGCGCGGTCCGCCTCGACCAGCCGGACGAGGACTTGGACCGGCCCTGGGTCGCCCCGGTGCAGACGTACGCGCTGTCGGCGTCCTTCGGCAGCGGCGGGGCACGCTGGGCGAACCGGCACACCGGTCAGGACTTCGCGGTGCCGGTCGGGACACCGGTGCGGTCGGTCGGCGCGGGCCGGGTGGTGAAGGTGTCCTGCGGCGGGGCCTTCGGGATGCAGGTCGTGGTCCAGCACGCCGGCGGTTACTACACGCAGTACGCGCATCTCGCCGCGGTCGCCGTCGACCAGGGCCAGAGGGTCCGGCCCGGCCAGTGGGTCGGGCAGTCGGGCAGTACCGGTAACTCCACCGGCCCGCATCTGCACTTCGAGGTGCGGGTGACACCCGAGACGGGGTCGGCCCTGGACCCGGTGCCGTGGCTGTCGGAGCGCGGGGTGTCGCTCTGACGGGCCGCGGGCGCCGCCGGGCGAACGTCAGGGCAGTTCCGCCAGGATCCGCTCGACGACCACGGCGACCCCGTCCTCGTTGTTGGCGACCGTCCGCCCCGACGCGGCGGCGACCACGTCCGGATGCGCGTTGCCCATGGCGTACGACCGTCCCGCCCAGGTGAGCATCTCGACGTCGTTCGGCATGTCGCCGAAGGCGACGACCTCCTCGTGCGAGATGCCGCGCTCGGCGCAGCACAGGGCGAGTGTGCTGGCCTTGGAGACCTCCGGGCCGCTGATCTCCAGCAGGGCGCTGGGGCTGGACCGGGTGACGTTGGCGCGGTCGCCGATGGCGAGGCGGGCCAGTGCGAGGAAGCCGTCGGGATCCAGCTCGGGGTGGAAGGCCAGGATCTTGAGGACTGGCTCCTCGGCGGCGCGACCGCCCGGTGCCAGGATCTCCTCGGCGGGCAGGAGGTCGTCGGGGACCTCCATGTGCAGTTTCGGGTATGCCGGCTCCTGGTGGAAGCCGTACGTCTGCTCGACCGCGTACACCGTGCCGGGCGCCGCCTCGCGCAGCAGCCGTACGGCGTCCAGTGCGTTCTGCCGGGCCAGCTCCCGGACCTTCACGAACCGGTGTGTGCCGGGGCCGCCGTGGAGGTCGACCACGGCGGCGCCGTTGCCGCAGATGGCGAGGCCGTGTCCGTGGACGTGGGCGCTGACGACGTCCATCCAGCGGGCGGGGCGGCCGGTGACGAAGAAGACCTCGATGCCCGCCTTCTCGGCGGCGGCCAGCGCGGCGACCGTGCGCGGGGAGACCGACTTGTCGTCCCGCAGCAGAGTGCCGTCGAGGTCGGTGGCGATGAGCCGCGGGCGAAGTACCGCGGCCGGGGGCTCGGGCTGTCGGGTCGCTGAGGTCACCCGGTCATTCTCCCGCATATGCCTGCACGCCCGTGCGCGACTCTGCACATATGTGAGCTACGGCTCTCATACCCGCAGCTGCGCCGGGGCCTCCATGGCGATCCGCTCGAAGACCTTCTCGTCCGCTGTGAAGTCCGAGTCGGGGATCGGCCAGTGGACGACAAGCTCGGTGAAGCCCAGGTCACGGTGGCGGCCGGCGAAGTCGACGAAGGCGTCCACGGACTCCAGCGGCCGGCTGCGGTCGGGCGTGAAGCCGGTAAGCAGGACCTTGTCGAGCTCGTTCACCTCCCGGCCGATGCCGACGCAGGCGTCGGCGAGTTTGTCGGCCTGCGCCCGCAGGGCCCGGTCGGACTGCTCGGGGGTGCCGTGCTCGAAGAGCTTCGGATCACCGGTGGTCACCCAGGCCTGCCCGTACTGCGCGGCGAGCCGCAGACCGCGCGGCCCGGTCGCGGCCACCGCGAACGGCAGCCGGGGCCGCTGCACACACCCCGGGATGTTGCGGGCCTCGTGGGCCGAGTAGAAGTCGCCCTCGTAGGACACCGCGTCCTCGGTCAGCAGCCGGTCCAGCAGCGGGAGGAACTCGTTGAACCGGTCGGCCCGCTCACGAGGTGTCCACGGCTCCTGGCCGAGGGCGGTGGCGTCGAAGCCGGTGCCGCCGGCTCCTACGCTGAGCGTGACCCGGCCACCGGAGATGTCGTCGAGGGAGATCAGCTCCTTGGCGAGCGTCACCGGGTGCCGGAAGTTCGGCGAGGTCACCAGGGTGCCCAGGCGCAGCCGCTCGGTGACGGCCGCGGCGGCGGTGAGTGTCGGAACGGCGCCGAACCACGGGCCGTCCCGGAAGCTCCTCCAGGACAGGTGATCGTAGGTGTACGCGGTGTGGAATCCGAGCTGCTCGGCGCGCGTCCAGGCCGAACGGCCGCCCTCGTGCCAGCGGCGGTTCGGAAGGATCACGGTGCTCAAGCGAAGGCTCATGCTTCCGAGCCTAAGCGGCTGACCCCGGGTTTCACGTGAAACGTGTACGGCGTCACCGCACCCGGCTGCTCAGCCACGGGGTGAGCATGATCATCGGTACGAGCTCCTTGTGCGTGCGATCGCCCGGCAGCGGCACGATCAGGCGGTAGCCGGGCGGGAAGCGGCGGCCTTTGACGTAGGCGAGACCGCCGAAGACGGAGCGCAGGAACGCGGGGACGTCGTCGCGCGGGATGTCCGGGCACTCGACGCCCTCGACGTCGATCAGGGCGTCGCCCTCGTGGAAGAGCCGGACGCTCACCCGGGGCACCCCGCCGAATTCGACGAAGGCCTCGTGAGGGAGGGAGCCGTCGGCGTCGACGACCACGCCCACGCCCGCAGCACTGTGGCGGGAGGTCTGGTCGGCGCCGATGTCGTCGCTGACCTCGATCTCCAGCGCGTACTCCTCAGCGACGGCGCGCAGGGCGGTGACGGCGGCCTGGGTGGTGGGCAGCTGCTCCATGTCACCGATCATGCGGGATCAGTGCCGGGAGGGGAAACGCAGATACCGCGGCGGTACCGCTTTCGTCAGCCAGATCGTTGTCGCTGACATGGAAGACATGTCCCTCGCGGTGCATGGCGGCGTCCACCGGGAGCACGACCGCCCGGCCGCGGCGGGCGCCGACCCGGGTCGCTGTCTCGCGGTCGGGCGAGAGGTGCACATCGTGCCGGTTCATCGGCCGCAGCCCCTCGGCGCGGATGGCGTCCAGGTGCCGGGTGACGGTCCCGTGACAGAGGTGCGGCGGCGGGGTCGCCGGGGAAGGCCCAGGTCCACTTCGACGCTGTGGCCCTGGCTGGCGCGGATCCGGGTGCCCCCGACGGCGAAGCGCCGTTTGTCATTGCCGGCGATGACGCGGTCGAGCTCGTCCCGCGTGAAGGGGAAGCCGTGCGCGGCCGCCGCGGCGATGAGCGTGTCGATGTCGACCCGGCCGGCCTCGTCGAGTGTGAGCCCCCGCCTCTCCGGCTGATGGCGGAGAGGCCGCGACAGGAACTTGGCCACCCTGCCTGTGCGTCTGTCGTCCATGGATGCTCGTGGCATGTCTTGTGGTAGGTGATCAGGCTGCGAGAGAGACGCGCGTCACGCGAATGATTTGGTGCCGGGGGTTTGATCCACAGTCAAGTATGGTTATCCACAGGCGGTTTGGGGCTGCCTGTGGAAACTAGAGCGGCGGCTTCACCCGGGCCAGTCTCCTCAGCACCCCGGGAAAGACACGGGTCATGAGGTGGGCTCCGCGCGCCTCCGGCGTCACCGGAACCACGGCCCTGTTGCGCGCCACCGCCTCAAGGACGGCGTCGGCGACCTTCTCCGGTGGGTAGTTGCGCAGTCCGTACAGCCGGGCAGCGCGTCGCTGCCGCCGTTTCTCCTCCTCGGCGTCGACGCCCGCGAAGCGCGCAGTCGACGTAATGCCGGTGTTGACGAGGCCGGGGCAGATCGCCGTGACGCCGATCCCCTGCCCGGCCAGCTCGGCGCGCAGGCACTCGCTCAGCATCAGCACGGCCGCCTTGGACGTGCTGTATGCGGGCAGCGCCCGGGAGGGCTGGAAGGCCGCCGCCGACGCGATGTTGACGATGTGGCCGCCCTGCCCGCGTGCGGCCATCCGCCCGCCGAACAGGCGGCAGCCGTGGATCACGCCCCACAGATTGACGTCGAGGACCTTCTTCCAGTCCTGCGGGGTGGTGTCGAAGAAGGAGCCCGACAGACCGATCCCGGCGTTGTTCACCAGGACGTCCACCACGCCGTACTCGGCGGCGACCTTGGCCGCCAGTTCCTCCATGGCCTGCTCGTCGGAGACGTCGGCCGTCTCCGCCCAGGCCGCCGTCGCACCGCTCAGCCGGGCCAGCTCCGCGGTGCGGACGGCCGCCTCGGCGTCCCGGTCGACGGCCACCACGCGTGCGCCGGCCTCGGCGAAGGCCAGCGCCGTCGCCCGCCCGATGCCGCCGCCCGCACCTGTGACCAGCACCAGCTGCCCGGCGAAACGGTCGGCGTGCCGGCCACTCGCCGCGGCCCCGGGCCCGCCGCCCTCGACGGCGGTGACGAACTCCGTGATCCAGTCCGCCAGCCTGTCCGGCCGGGTCCGCGGCACCCAGTGCTTGGCGGGCAGTGTGCGGCGGGTCAGCCGCGGCACCCACAGTTCCAGTTCGTCGTAGAGCCGCTCGGAGAGGAAGGCGTCCTCCAGCGGGGTGACGAGCTGAACGGGGGCGTGCGCGTGGGCGTCACCGCGCGGACGGCGCAGCCGGGGCCGGACGTTGTCCCGGTACAGCCACGCCCCGTGCGCCGCGTCCGTCGGGAGCGAGGCGGTCGGGTAGTCGCCGCCGGGCAGCTTCTCGGCCCGCCGCAGGATGCCCGGCCAGCGCCTGCCGAGCGGGCCGCGCCAGGCCAGCTCGGGCAGCACCGGTGTGTGCAGCAGGTACACGTACCAGGACTTGGCGCCCTGGCCGAGGAGCTGGCCGGCCCGGCGCGGAGTGGGGCGCCTGAGGCGCTTGTTGATCCAGTGCCCGAAGTGGTCAAGCGACGGCCCGGACATCGACGTGAATGACGCGATACGGCCCCTGGTCCGCTCGACGGTGACGAACTCCCACGACTGCACCGAGCCCCAGTCGTGGCCCACCAGGTGCACGGGCCGGTCCGGGCTGACGGCGCCCGCGACGGCCAGGAAGTCGTCCGTCAGCTTCTCCAGCGTGAACCCGCCGCGCAGGGGGCTCGGAGCGGTGGACCGGCCGTGGCCCCGCACGTCGTAGAGGACCACGTGGAAGCGGTCGGCGAGGCGGGCTGCCACCTCGGACCAGACCTCTTTGCTGTCCGGGTAGCCGTGCACCAGTACGACCGTGGGGCGGACCGGGTCGCCCAGTTCGGCCACGCACAGTTCGACCCCGCCCGAGCGCACCCAGCGCTCCCGCGCACCGTCCAGCACCGTTGACTCCCCTCCGCCCAGCGACGTCGCCGAATCTCCCAGTTGTTAGACCCGCCGTCAATAGGGTGCGAGGCGCGGCCCCGCGCCCTCGCGCCGTAGCTCTCAGGCACGGCATCCCCTACGGGCCCGTACTACTCGAGACTGACGCGAAGACGGCTCTCCGGTCTGACGACCTCAGTGGCGCCCGTCACTACTGTCATGGATGTGACTGTGATCGCGACCGAAAGCCTGAGCAAGCGGTTCCCCCGGGTGACCGCTCTCGACCGGCTCTCCGTGGACGTCGGACCCGGTGTGACCGGACTCGTCGGCGCCAACGGCGCCGGCAAGTCCACCCTGATCAAGATCCTGCTGGGTCTGTCTCCCGCCACCGAGGGCCGGGCCGAGGTGCTCGGACTCGATGTCGCCACCAAGGGCGCCGACATCCGCGAGCGAGTCGGCTACATGCCGGAACACGACTGCCTGCCACCCGACGTCTCGGCCACCGAGTTCGTCGTCCACATGGCACGCATGTCCGGCCTGCCGCCCACCGCCGCCCGCGAACGCACGGCCGACACCCTGCGCCACGTCGGCCTGTACGAGGAGCGGTACCGGCCCATCGGCGGCTACTCCACCGGCATGAAACAGCGCGTGAAACTCGCGCAGGCCCTGGTCCACGACCCCCAGCTGGTCTTCCTCGACGAGCCGACCAACGGCCTCGACCCGGTGGGCCGCGACGAGATGCTCGGCCTCATCCGCCGTATCCACACCGACTTCGGCATCTCCGTCCTGGTCACCTCGCACCTGCTGGGCGAGCTGGAACGCACCTGCGACCACGTCGTCGTCGTCGACGGCGGGAAGCTGCTGCGCTCCAGCTCCACCACGGACTTCACCCAGACCACGACGACCCTCGCGATCGAGGTCACCGACACCGACGAACACTCCGACGGCACCCGCGCGGTCCGCGACGCACTCCACGCACGCGGCGTGAGCGTCCAGGACGGCAGCGGCCTGCCCGGCGCCGGCCACGTCCTGCTGCTCACCGCGGCGGGCGAGGACACCTACGACCTGGTCCGGGACGTCATCGCCGACCTGGGCCTCGGCCTGGTGCGCATGGAGCAGCGCCGGCACCACATCTCGGAGGTCTTCAAGGACAGCGACGCAGACCGGAAGGAGGCGGTCGGCCATGGCAACTGAGCAGCCCGTAGCCACTGCGGCGGGTGACCAGACCCGCATCCACAACATCGGCTACCGCAACTACGACGGCCCCCGCCTCGGCCGCGCCTATGCCCGCCGCTCGCTGTACTCGCAGTCCCTGCGCGGTGCCTACGGCCTCGGCCGCTCGGTCAAGTCCAAGGTTCTGCCGATGCTGCTGTTCGTGGTGATGTGCCTGCCCGCGGCCATCATGGTCGCCGTGGCCGTCGCCACCAAGGCGAACGAACTGCCGCTGGACTACACGCGCTACGCCATCGTGCTGCAGGCCGTCATCAGCCTCTACGTCGCCTCGCAGGCCCCCCAGTCCGTCTCCCGCGACCTGCGCTTCAAGACCGTGCCGCTGTACTTCTCGCGGCCCATCGAGACCGCCGACTACGTCCGCGCCAAGTACGCGTCGCTGGCGTCGGCCCTGTTCATCCTCACCGCCGCACCGCTCGTGGTGCTCTACGTGGGCGCGCTGCTCGCCAAACTCGACTTCGCGGACCAGACCAAGGGGTTCGCACAGGGACTCGTCTCCGTGGCACTGCTCTCGCTCCTCTTCGCCGGCCTCGGCCTGGTCGTCGCGTCGGTCACCCCGCGCCGCGGCTTCGGCATCGCGGCCGTCATCGCCGTCCTGACCATCACCTACGGCGCGGTCTCCACACTCCAGGCCATCGCGGACGTCCAGGGCAGCACCGGCGCCGTCGCCTGGATCGGCCTGTTCTCGCCGATCACCCTCATCGACGGTGTGCAGTCCGCCTTCCTGGGCGCCACCTCGGCCTTCCCAGGCGGGATCGGACCGAGCAATGCCGAGGGCGCGGTCTACGTCCTCGTCACCCTCGGGCTGATCGCCGGCGCCTACGGCCTGCTGCTGCGCCGCTACAAGAAGGTGGGACTGTGAGCACCCTCAGCATCGACCACGTCTCCCGCTGGTTCGGCAACGTGGTCGCCGTCAACGACGTCACCATGACGATCGGCCCCGGTGTCACCGGCCTGCTCGGCCCCAACGGCGCGGGCAAGTCCACCCTGATCAATATGATGGGCGGCTTCCTGGCCCCCTCCACCGGCAGCGTCACCCTCGACGGACAGCCGGTCTGGCGCAACGAGGCCATCTACCAGCACATCGGCATCGTCCCCGAGCGGGAGGCGATGTACGACTTCCTGACCGGCCGCGAGTTCGTCCTCGCCAACGCCGAACTGCACGGCCTGGGTGCCAAGGCGGCCCAGGAGGCGCTCGCCACCGTGCAGATGGAGTACGCGCAGGACCGGAAGATCGCCACGTACTCCAAGGGCATGCGGCAGCGCGTCAAGATGGCCAGCGCCCTCGTGCACGACCCCTCCCTGCTCCTGCTCGACGAGCCGTTCAACGGCATGGACCCCCGCCAGCGCATGCAACTGATGGACCTGCTGCGGCGCATGGGCGACGAGGGCCGCACGGTGCTGTTCTCCTCGCACATCCTCGAAGAGGTCGAACAGCTCGCCTGGCACATCGAGGTCATCGTCGCCGGCCGGCACGCGGCCAGCGGCGACTTCCGCAAGATCCGCCGCCTGATGACCGACCGGCCGCACCGGTACCTGGTACGTTCCAGCGACGACCGGGCGCTCGCCGCGGCGCTGATCGCCGACCCGTCGACGTCCGGTATCGAGGTCGACCTCGCCGAGGGCGCCCTGCGCATCCAGGCCGTCGACTTCGGCCGGTTCACGGCCCTGCTGCCCAAGGTCGCGCGCGACCACGGCATTCGGCTGCTCACGGTCTCGCCGTCCGACGAGTCCCTCGAGTCCGTCTTCTCGTATCTCGTCGCGGCGTAGGAGGCCGAAGAATGTACGACCCCACAGTCGCCCGGCTCACCTACCGGGCCCTGCTCGGCCGACGCCGGGCCCTCATCCTCGGCGCGCTGCCCCTGCTGCTGCTCATCATCGCCGTGGCGGTACGCGCCCTCGCGGGAGCCGACGACCAGACCGCGGCCGACGTCCTGGGCGGGTTCGCGCTCGCCACCATGGTGCCGATCATCGGCGTCATCGCCGGCACCGGCGCCATCGGACCTGAGATCGACGATGGATCGGTGGTGTACCTGCTGTCCAAGCCGATCAAGCGGCCGACGATCATCTTCACCAAGCTGATCGTCGCCATCGCCGTGACGATGGTCTTCTCCGCCGTGCCCACGCTCCTCGCCGGCCTGATCCTCAACGGCAACGGCCAGCAGGTCGCCGTCGCCTACACGATCGCCGCGCTGGTCGCCTCCATCGCCTACGCGGCGCTGTTCCTGCTGCTGGGCACGGTGTCCCGGCACGCGGTGGTCTTCGGGCTCGTCTACGCCCTCGTCTGGGAGGCCCTGTTCGGCTCCCTGGTCCCCGGGGCCCGCACGCTGAGCGTCCAGCAGTGGTCGTTGGCGGTGGCGCAGAAGGTGGCCGACGGGAACCTGGTCACCTCCGACGTCGGCCTGCCGACGGCGACGGTGCTGCTGGCCGCGGTGACCGTGCTCGCCACCTGGTACGCCGGGCAGAAGCTGCGGTCGCTGACGCTCGCCGGGGAGGAGTGACGGGCCATGGCCTGACGGCCCCTTCACCTCGGCCCGGGCACACTGGGCCGAGGCAGGCGAGGCAGAGCCGGACAGAACGCGGGAGAACGCGACGACGCAGGGCGGGGAGGACCGGAATGGCGGACCAGACACCTCAGCGCGACGCTCACGGTGGTGACGACCCCTGGGACGGTCTCGTCCTGGACGAGGAGTTCATACGCGACGCCGGGACCTCCGAGCCGTCGGCCCGTGCCCGGATGCTCACCGCCCGCTGGCGCCGGGAGCAGCCGGAACCGCAGCCGTGGCGCTCCGACGAGCCGCCCGCCGGGTGGTTCTTCAGCAAGGGCCGCCGCCGCAGGTGGCGCCGACGGTAACGCGCCCTACGTCCGCATTTAATCGGTGGCGCCCGGCTTTCCGTACCGGCACTGTGGTGGATGCACGAGGCCGGACGGCTCCGGCGCATCGGGCGGCCGCTTCGAGCACGCCGGACCGTCTCTCGCGAGGCGTCCGGCGTGGGCCCCCGACGGGGACGCCGGTGCCGTCCGGACCGTGCGCGAGGCCCGTCGCCGGGCAGACCGGACGGCGCCCGGGACGTCGGCGTCAGGTCGGCGGCGTCAGCCCGCCAGCCGCTCCAGCACCACGGCGATGCCGTCCTCGTCGTTGGAGGACGTCACCTCGTCGGCCACCGCCTTCAGCTCCTCGTGGGCGTTGGCCATCGCCACGCCCCGTGCGGCCCAGCCGAACATCGGGACGTCGTTGGGCATGTCGCCGAAGGCGATCGTGTCCGAGGCCTTCAGACCGAGCCGCCGGGCCGCCAGCGACAGCCCGGTGGCCTTGGTCAGCCCCAGGGGAAGCAGCTCGACGATGCCCGCACCGGCCATGGTCACCGTGACGAAGCCACCAGCGGTGCGTCGGGCCGCCTCGGCAAGCTCGTCGTCCGACAGGGTCGGATGCTGGATGTAGATCTTGTTCAGCGGCGCCGACCAGAGGTCCGACGCGTCGGTGAACGGCACCGCGGGCAGATCGCCCCCGACCGAGTAGCCCGGGCCGACCAGGACGTCACCGTCCAGGCCGTCACGGCTCGCCGCGAGGTACAGCGGGCCGGTCTCCACCTCGATCTTGGCCAGCGCCACCCCGGCCAACTGGCGGTCCAGCGTGACCGAGGTCAGCAGCCGGTGCTCGCCGGCGTGGTAGACCTGCGCGCCCTGACCGCAGACGGCCAAGCCGTTGTAGCCGAGGTCGTCGAGGATGTGCCGGGTCCACGGCACCGCGCGGCCGGTGACCACGATGTGGGCGGCGCCCGCCGCGGTGGCCGCGGCGAGCGCGTCCCGGGTCCGCTGCGAGACCGTGTCGTCACCGCGCAGCAGCGTGCCGTCGAGATCGGTGGCGATCATCCGGTACGGGAAATCACTCGGGGTGCCCGTGCCGGAAGCGGCCGTCGCGGAGTCGGTGTCACTCACTTGGCCACCGGTTCCAGGACCTCCCGGCCGCCCAGGTACGGACGCAGCACCTCGGGTACGCGCACCGACCCGTCGGCCTGCTGGTGGTTCTCCAGGATCGCCACGATCGTGCGCGGAACCGCGCACAGCGTGCCGTTGAGCGTGGCCAGCGGGCGCACCTTCTTGTCCTCGCGGACCCGGATCGACAGCCGGCGGGACTGGAACTCGGTGCAGTCCGAGGTCGAGGTCAGCTCGCGGTACTTGCCCTGCGTCGGGATCCACGCCTCGCAGTCGTACTTGCGCGAGGCCGAGGAGCCCAGGTCGGCCGAGGCGACGTCGATGACCCGGAACGGCAGCTCCAGCGACGTCAGCCACTGCTTCTCCCACTCCAGCAGGCGCTGGTGCTCGGCCTGCGACTCCTCGGGGAGGACGTAGGAGAACATCTCGACCTTGTCGAACTGGTGCACGCGGAAGATGCCCCGCGTGTCCTTGCCGTGCGAGCCCGCCTCGCGGCGGAAGCACGGTGAGAAGCCGGCGTAGCGCAGCGGCAGGCGCTCGGCGTCGATGATCTCGTCCATGTGGTACGCCGCCAGCGGCACCTCGGACGTGCCCACCAGGTACAGGTCGTCCTTGTCGAGGTGGTAGACGTCCTGCGCGGCCTGGCCGAGGAAGCCGGTGCCGGCCATCGACTGCGGGCGCACCAGCGCCGGGGTGAGCATCGGCGTGAAGCCGGCCGCCGTGGCCTGGGCGATCGCCGCGTTGACCAGGGCCAGCTCCAGGAGCGCGCCGACACCGGTGAGGAAGTAGAAGCGCGACCCGGAGACCTTGGCGCCGCGCTCGACGTCGATGGCGCCGAGCAGCTGGCCCAGCTCCAGGTGGTCGCGGGGCTCGAAGCCCTCGGCCGCGAAGTCGCGGTGCGCGCCGTGCGTCTCCAGGGTGACGAAGTCCTCCTCGCCGCCGACGGGCACGTCGGGGTGGACGAGGTTACCGAGCCGCTGGAGCAGCTCCTGCGTCTCGGCGTCGGCCTTGTCGCGCTCGGCGTCGGCGGCCTTCACGTCGGCGGCGAGCTGGCTCGCGCGCTTCAGCAGCTCGGCCTTCTCGTCCCCGGAGGCCTTGCCGATGAGCTTGCCGAGGCCCTTCTGCTCGGCGCGCAGCTCGTCGAAGCGCACGCCGGACGACCTGCGCCGCTCGTCGGCAGACAGGAGGGAGTCGACGAGCGCGACGTCCTCTCCACGGGCGCGCTGGGACGCGCGCACACGGTCGGGGTCCTCACGGAGCAGGCGAAGGTCAATCACGCGGTCAAGGCTACCGGTGAGCGGTGACGGGTCTCGACTCGCTATTGCCCATCGCGGGTCTCGCGTTCCGTTATGCGGGTATTGCCCGTTGTGTGCGTCTCAGGTGGCCCGTGATCCGGACTGTCAATGAAAGGTGTCCCATTCCCTGGAACGAGCCGACGGGCAGGCGGTGAGTTGACCGGATTTCCGTGCCCAGGAGGGGACTTGGGGGAGCGGGGCCCGTCGGAATCCACAGCCCGGAAAAGTTATCCACAGGCTGTGCGAAAGATCTGTGGACTCCTGGAATTGATCATTCTCAATTCCAGGAGAGGGTTGGTCCAAACCTTCCACGCGCCCACCTTCGAGTGAAAACGGGACACTCGGTGTCACTCCGGAGTATGGCGGTCAAGAAACAGGTGGACGAAGGGTGACCTGCGACTCTGTGGATGAAGTGGGGGACTGTAGGCGGATTTGTCGACTGAATGGCGGTTCGTTGTCGACTTGTCCCCAGGTCGAGAAGAGGACCTGTGGATAACTCCTGTGGATAACGAAGATCGACCGATATGAATTACCACTGGCCGAATCCGGCCGTCAGAAGCGGCCGTCCTGGCAGCGCGCCACCCAGTCCGCCGCCGCCACGAACTCCTCGTCCGAGGTTCCCGGCCGTAGCGCGTCCACGTCCGTCGGTGTGACCTCCGCGCGCGGGTACGACCCGAGGTAGCGCACCTGGAGGCAGGACCGCTTGAGGCCCATCAGGGCGTCGGCGACCCGGCGGTCGGAGATGTGGCCCTCGGCGTCGATGCAGAAGCAGTAGTTGCCGATGCCGGCGCCGGTGGGCCGGGACTGGAGCAGCATCAGGTTGACGCCCCGGGTAGCGAACTCGCCGAGCAGGTCGCGCAGGCCGCCGGGGTGGTCGTCGCGCTGCCAGAGCACGACGGACGTCTTGTCCGCGCCGGTCGGTGCGGCGGGCCGGGCCGGACGGCCCACCAGCACGAAGCGGGTCTGGGCGTTCTCCGCGTCGTGGATGTCGGACTCCAGCACCTCGAGGCCGTATCGGCTCGCGGCGAACTCGCCGGCGAAGGCCGCGTCGTACCGGCCCTCCTGCACCAGGCGGGCGCCGTCCGCGTTGGAGGCGGCCGATTCCCAGGCGGCGTCCGGGAGGTGGGTCTTGAGCCAGTTGCGGACCTGGGGCTGGGCCGCCGGGTGGGCGGTGACCGTTTTGATGTCGGAGAGCTTGGTGCCGGGGCGGACGAGCAGCGCGAAGGTGATGGAGAGCAGCACCTCGCGGTAGATCATCAAGGGCTGGCCGGCGACCAGCTCGTCGAGGGTGGTGGTGATGCCGCCCTCGACGGAGTTCTCGATCGGTACGAACGCGGCCTCGGCCTCGCCGGTGCGCACCGCGTCGAGCGCGGACTGCACGGACACGTACGGGACCAGTTCCCGGGTCGCCGTCTCCGGAAGTGTGCGCAGGGCGACTTCGGTGAAGGTGCCTTCGGGACCGAGATACGCGTAACTGGCTGGCATGTCCTCACCCTAATGGGCCCCGGCCGAGGCGGCTGACGCGTCCCGCGCAGGCCCCCCGCCGGGGTGAAGCGCGGCCGGTTTCACCCCTCCAGCAGCCGCTGACCCACGTACTCTCCCTCCGCGGCCCCGCCCGGCACCGCGAACAGACCGCTCGCCTCGTGCCGGATGAACGGTGACAGGGCGTCCCCCCGGTCCAGCTTGCGCTGCACCGGCACGAAGCCGCGCAGCGGGTCGGCCTGCCAGCAGATGAAGAGCAGTCCGGCGTCCGGGGTGCCGTCGGCGTCGAAGCCGTCGTGGTAGGAGAAGGGGCGCCGGACCATGGCCGCGCCGCCGTTCTGGTCGGGGCGGGAGATCCGGGCGTGCGCGTTGATCGGGACGACCAGCTTTCCGGCTTCGTCCGTCTTCTCCAGGTCCATCTCGGTCGTCTCGGTGCCTCCGGACAGCGGTGCCCCGTCGGACTTGCGGCGCCCGATGACGTCCTCCTGGGCCTTGAGCGACAGCTTCTCCCAGTCGTCGAGGAGCATGCGGATGCGGCGTACGACGACGTAGGAGCCGTTCGCCATCCATGCCGGTGCGTTCGTCCCGTCCTTGCCGGGGTGGTCGGGGACGAAGATCCGTTGGTCGAAGTCGGCGTCGGCCGGTTTGGGGTTGCGGGTGCCGTCGACCTGGCCCATGAGGTTGCGGGCCGTCATGGGGTGGGCGGTGGCGCCCGGTGAGCGGTTGAAGCCGTTCATCTGCCAGCGGACGCGGGCGGCCGATCCGGCGTCTTTCTGGATCGCGCGCAGGGCGTGGAAGGCGACCAGGGCGTCGTCGGCGCCGATCTGTACCCAGAGATCGCCGTTGCTGCGGTTCTTGTCGAGGCGGTCGGAGGAGAAGTCGGGCAGGGGGTCGAGGGCGACCGGACGCTCCTTCTCCAGGCCGGTGCGGCCGAAGAAGCTGTGCCCGAACCCGAAGGTGACGGTCAGGGAGGACGGTCCCGCGTCCCGGGCCACGTCCGTGTCGTGGGGTCCGGCCGGTTCGCCCGCCATCAGCCGTCGTGCGGTGTCCGACCAGCGGCGCAGCAGCGCGGCGGCCTCCTTGCGGCCGGCGCCCGCCGCCAGGTCGAAGGCGACGAGGTGGCCGCGGGCCTGCATCGGCGTGGTGATGCCGGGCTGATGTTTCACGTGAAACTTCACTTGCCCGTTGCCCACCGCGGCGAGCGGTGTGGCCGCGGAGGAGGGAGCGGCGGCGTAGCCGGCGGTGGCGCCCGCCGCGCCGAGCACGAGCCCGGTGGCGCCGGCGGTGCCGAGCAGCCGCCGGCGTGAGATGCCCTGGTGGGTGATGTCCTGGGCGTCGGAGGGCCCGGACCCGCCGGGCGTCCCACGGTTCGCCTCGCGGGTGCGGGTCTCCGGGTTGGTCTGGTCAGCCATGGTGCGGTTCAGCCGATCTGCGCGTTCTTGGAGACGGTCGCCTGGTCGATGTCGGAGGTCCGTACGGTCACGGCGACCTCCCAGTCGCCGGCCATCGGGATCTGCACTCCGCTCGCCGACCAGTGTCCGGTGGTGATGTGGTCGGGGACGACGGGCAGGGGCCCGATGTCCTTGGCCTCCTGGGTGAAGGCGACCTTCACCTCGGGGATGTCGATGGCGGTGCCGTCCGGGCGCTCGACGTAGAGGTGCAGGTCGTTGGCGCCGACGCGGGCGGGGTCCAGCTCGACCCGAATGACGCCCTTGCCGTTCTGGCCGCCGGTGTCGAAGGGCATGTCCAGGGTCACCGTTCCGGAGGAGGCGGACGCGGCGGCGGAGGACGACGGGTCGGCGGCCTTGGCCTCCTGCTCGGTGCGGCCCGGTTCCGTCTGGGTCAGCACGGTGGTCACGGCGAGCAGGACGACGGCGACCCCCGCCTCGGCGAGCACGGAGCGCCGTAGGCCGAAGCGCTGGGGGTCGGCGTCGCGTTGTCTCTTGCGCCGGGCGGCGTCCATGGCGGCGCGCTGCCGCGCGAGCTGGGCGGCTCGCCGGGAGTCACCGGATCCTGCGGCCGCGGCGGAAACCTTGGCCGTGCCGGCTGCCTCGGCGGTGCCGGCTTCCTTCGCCGCGCCGGACTCGGTGGCGGACTCCACGCCGGACTCGGTGGCGGACTCCGCGCCGGACGCCTTCCCGGCGGCGGTCTTCTCCAGCGTGCTCGCCGCCTTCGCCGCCTCCGGTTCCTCCGCTGTGCCCTCCCGCTGCCGGACCAGCGCCGGTTCGTTCTCCGCCAGCCGCGCCGTCCATCGACGCGACAGGTACGCGATGCCGACCAGTACGGCCACGAGCCCGATCTTGACGAGGAGCAGCTGCCCGTACCGTGTGTCGGTGAAGGCCGTCCAGGAGCCGAGCTGACGCCAGGACTGGTAGGTACCGGTCGCCACCAGCGCCACCACGCTGCCGAAGGCGACGCGGGAGAACCTGCGTACGGCGAGAGCGGGGACGGGTGTCTCCGCGGACGCCCGGTAGAGAGCGACGAGCAGGGCGGTGAGGCCGCCGAGCCAGGCGGCGACGGCGAGCAGGTGGACGACGTCGACGGGCATGGCGATGCCCGCCTGGAGGCCGACGGAGGCGTGCTCGGACATCGCCCACGTCGCCGCGAGGCCGGCCGCCACGACGGTTCCGCCGATCGCGAGCCCGAAGCTGAGGTCCCGCTTCTCCTCGTCCTCCCGTTTGTCGTAGGCCCCGAAGAGGACCGCCACGAACAGGGCGGCCGCCGCGAGCAGGAGCAGCCGGGAGACCAGCGCCGCACCGGACTTGGTCTGCAGTACCTCGCCGAGCAGGGTCAGGTCGAAGACGTCACCGAACTTCCCGGAGCCGGTGTAGGAGCCGCGCAGCAGGAGCAGCAGCAGGGTGGCGGCGGTCAGCGCGAGCCATCCGGTGACGACGAGCCGCTGCACGGGCCGTACCCCGGAGCCGCGCGGCCAGCAGGCGAGGACGAAGGCGGCGCCGCCCACCAGGACGGTGAAACCGGCGTACGACACGTACCGCCCGAGTCCGTAGAGCCAGCCGACGACCCCGCCGCCCGCTTCGGTGGTGTAGACGGAGACGGAGGTCTCTGAGGGGGCGCCGACGGAGAAGGTGTAGGCCCCGGCGACGGGGTGGCTGTCGGCGGAGACGACCTGGTAGGTCACCGTGTACGTGCCGTCGGGCAGCCCGGCGTGCAGTTTCACGGTGTAGGTCGTGCCGCCGGTGCCGGAGGGCCTGCCCTCGTCGACGCGCTTGCCCTTGGGGTCCAGGACGCGCAGTGAGTCGTCGTCCATGGAGACCGACTCGGAGAAGGTGAGCGACACCTGGGCCGGAGCCTTGTCGACCACCGCCCCCTGCTGGGGATCGCTGCCGGTGAGCGCGGCGTGCGCGGAGGCCGGTCCGGCGGCGGCGAGCAAGGCGCAGGCCGCGGCCAGGAACAGCAGCACCAGGGTCCGGACGCGCGGGGCGGTGGTCTGCGTCAAGGTGGTCCCTCCCTCAGTGTCCGGTGTGTTCGGAGTGTCCGGTGGTGGGCCGGTAGGTGGCCGCCTTCACGGGGAGCTCGACCGTGACGGGGTCGGAGTGGGCGAAGTGCAGTTCGACGGAGACGGTCTCACCCTGTTCGAGCCGCTGCGTCAGCTTCTCGATCATCAGGTGGTTGCCGCCGCTCTCGAGTACGAGTTCGCCGTGTGCGGGGATCGGGAGGCGGTCGACCTCCTGCATCGTCCCGCCGGCGGTTTCGTGCACGGTGACGTCACCGGCTTCGCTCGTCACGGAGGTCAGTTGGTCCTCGGCGTCGCCCTTGTTGGTGATCGTGAGGAATCCCGCCGCCATCGAGTCGGAGACCGGCTGCGGTATGTAGGCGGCGCCGACGGAGAGTTCGGCACCGGAGCCGGACGAGTCCGAGCCGGAACCGCCGCAGCCCGCGAGGACCAGCGCGCCGCTCACCGCGAAGGCGGCGAGGGCGGGGCGGCCGCGCAGGCCCTTCGGGGTCCTCGTGTGCCTCACGGGTTCTCCCCCTTGATGAGCTTGGGGAGGTCCTTGGTGTAGTCCTCGACGGTGGCGTCCTCGCCGTACAGCACATAGCCGGCGTCGGACTTCGGGGAGAAGGCGACGACCTGGGTGCCGTGCGTCGAGACGATCTTGCCGTCCTTGTCCTTGGTCGGCGGGTCGATGGAGATGCCGAGGGTGCGGGCGCCTGCCTGGATGGTGTCGAAGTCGCCGGTGAGGCCGACGATCTGCGGGTCGATGCCCTTGAGCCACTTGCCGAGCGCGGCCGGGGTGTCGCGCTCCGGGTCGGTGGTGACGAACACGATCTGGAGCTTGTCCTGCTCGGCCTGGGACAGCTGCTTCTTGGCGACCGCGATGTTGTTCATGGTCAGCGGGCAGACGTCGGGGCAGTGGGTGTAGCCGAAGTAGATCAGGGTGGGCTTGCCGACGGTCTGCTCGCGGAGGTCGTATTCCTTGCCCTGGGTGTCGGTGAGGACCAGGTCGGGCTTCTCGAAGGGCTTGTCGAGAACGGTGGCGGCCTGCTGGCCGGTGTCCTCGGAGACCACGGTGACGGGCTTGTCGCTGTCGGTGCCGCTGCCGCACGCGGACAGGGTCAGGGATGCGGCGGCGAGCAGGGCGGCCGCGGCGAACGTCTTCTTGCGCATAGGAAAATGTCCCAGATGTGAGGTGCTCGGGTGCGCGCCGGGTCCGTCCACCGACGGGGTTCCGGCGCGCACCGGACGAGATGGTGTGCCGACGTGGTCACGCCGGCACACCGGCGCGGGCGTGGTTACGCCGACGCACCGGAGTCGCGCCGGCGGCCCGCCAGCACGCCGTACGCGACGCCCGCGACGCCGACGACGATGCCGACGGTGCCGAGGACCCGGGCGGTGGTGTCGCTGCTGTCGCCGGAGCCGGACGAGGAGGAGCTGTCGGCGGCCGTGTTCTGCGCGGCCGCCTCGGTGTCGTCACCGGCCTTGGCGCCCGACGCGCCGTGGGCGTCGTCCTCGGCAGCGGACAGTTCCAGCACCGGCGCCGGGGTCTCGGGCTCCTCCTGGCCCTCCTGCGGCACCTCGATCCAGCGCACGACCTCCTTGTTGGAGTACGTCTGGATCGCCTTGAACACCAGCTGGTCGGTGTCCTCGGGCAGTGCGCCGAGGGAGACGGGGAACTTCTGGAAGTAGCCGGGCTCGATGCCCTTGCCCTCGGCCGTCCAGGTCACCTTGGTGACGACCTCGGTGAGCTGCTTGCCGTGCGAGTCCAGCGGCTTGTCGAGCTTGGACTTGGTGACCTCGGCCTTCCAGCCGGGGACCGGCTGCGGCATCACGGAGGCCAGCGGGTGGTCGGCGGGGAAGTTGATCTCCAGCTTGGTGGTGGAGGCGTTGTCGCGCTCGTTGGGGACCTTGAAGCCGACGGTCGCGTAGCCGCCCTTGGCGGCGGGGCCCTCCGGCTGCACGCTGACGTGCGCGGAGGCGGGGGCGGACAGGGCGAGGACGGCGATGCCGGAGACGGCGCCGGCGGCGGCGATACGGGAAGCCTTCATGGGGGGCACTCCGCTTCGAGTGGGTCACCGGTACGGAGCCGGTGACGGATGTCGGACGACGGGAGGAGCGCGCGCAGGCGCGCGTGCCGCACGACGGCGGCCCCTCCGTGCTCCGGAAGCGGTCGCGTCGTGTCAGACGGCGAGAGTGAACGCGTCGCTCGGCGGTCCGCGCCTGATCACCGTGTGCTGGAGCGCGGTGGCGCACGGACGGGGAGGTACCGGCTGGGCGGCCCGCGGCGGGCGCGGACCCTTGCCGGGAGCGCCGGCGAGACCGGCGTGCAGTGCGCGCACCAGGAAGAGCGCCGCGCGCAGGGCGCGGACGAAGGCCGCCTCGGCCACCGAGTGGGCCGACTGCGCCGACAGTTCGACCAGCCGCGCCAGGGCCAGGTCCCCGCGGCGCAGCAGCCAGCCGGCGGCCAGGGCGGCGAGGACGTGACCGAGCAGCATCGGCAGGGACGGCAGCAGGGCGGCGGAGGTGCCGGCCAGTGCGTCGGCGGACTGGTGCGCGGCGCCGGAGTGGGCGTCGGTGGCCGGGGCGATCCGCGCGTCGGTGAGGATGCGCTGGGCCTCGGCCGGACTGATCGCCGCCGCGGTGGTCCCGCAGACCAGCCGTGCGGCCTGCTGGATCAGTGAGGCGTCGGACGGCGCACCCGAACCACCCGTGGCCGCACCGGCGGCCGTGACCGCCGTGGTGCCGTGCTGGCCCAGCCCGAAGAGGGCGTGCAGGGCCGTCTGGCCGACGGTGAGCAGCACCGCGATGCCGGGCAGGGAGCGTTCGCGTCCGGCGAGGGGCGCGGCGACCAGGACCGCCCCGAGGAACCCAGCGCCCAGCGACCACAGCGGGACGCCGGCGCAGGAGGCGAGGGTGTGCCCCGCCGCGGCCAGCACGACGCAGACCGCGGCGAACACCGCGGCCCGCAGGATCCGGAGATCGTTCCCGGAACGCGTCGGCGAGTGGGGGGCAGTCATGGCGGCCTCATCATCGCACTGGCGCCGCCCGCCCCGTACGGCAGGTCCACAAGATGCCGTACGACCGGAAGTGGGGGAAAGAAGGCGGAAGAGACCGGAAGGGACCGTAAGGGGCCGGAAGAAGGACAGGAAGATCATTGCCGGGTGCGAGCCGCCCCGCATACACCGATCGGCGGCAGGGACGCATCCGCCGTTCGGGCGGTCCGGGGCGGACAGCGTGCTTACGTCCGGGTACGGAGGGCAATACGTATCGGTATGTCGAGCCGCGGCCGGGAGGCTGGAGCATGAGCATCTGGTGGTCACTCCATCTGCGGCGCGAGGCTGCGAGCGTGCCCCTGGCCCGACGCCTGCTGATCGGCACCATGGAGACCGCGGGCGTCGACCCGGACATCTCCTTCGACCTCTCCGTCGCCCTGAGCGAGGCCTGTGCCAACGCCGTCGAGCACGGCGGCGACGACGAGCCCGGCGGCCCCTCGGAGGCGTACCGCGTCACGGCCTACCTCGACGGTGAACGGTGCCGTATCGAGGTCGCCGACACCGGACCGGGCTTTCCCGCCGCCGTCGCGGGGGCGGGCGTACTGCCTCCCGCGCCTCCGGCCGAGGCGGAGAGCGGGCGGGGTCTGTGTCTCATCCGTGAACTCGCCGACCACGTCCACATCGGAGGCACGCCGGGCCGCTCCGGGTCAGTGGTGAGCTTCGACAAGATCCTCAAGTGGCGGGAAGACACACCGCTGGTGGCGGTGTGACCCCGTCGGCGCCCCCTCGGCCCATCGTCGGCACGCCGACGGCCGGGCACCTTCGCGGTGCCCGGCCGTCGCTCGTGTGCCGGTCGTGTCAGCCCTTCAGCGAGGCCATCCACTTCTCGACCTCGTCCGACCGGCGCGGCAGCCCGGCGGACAGGTTCCGGTTGCCGTCCGCGGTGACGAGGATGTCGTCCTCGATGCGCACGCCGATGCCCCGGTACTCCTCGGGCACGGTCAGGTCGTCGGCCTGGAAGTAGAGGCCGGGCTCGACGGTGAGGACCATGCCGGGCTCCAGCGTGCCGTCGACGTACGACTCGACGCGCGCGGCGGCGCAGTCGTGGACGTCCATGCCGAGCATGTGACCGGTGCCGTGCAGCGTCCAGCGGCGCTGCAGACCCAGCTCCAGCACGCGCTCGACCGGTCCCTCGACCAGGCCCCACTCGACGAGCCGCTCGGCCAGCACGCGCTGGGCGGCGTCGTGGAAGTCGCGGTACTTGGCGCCCGGCTTGACCGCCGCGATGCCCGCCTCCTGGGCGTCGTACACGGCGTCGTAGATCTTCTTCTGCAGCTCGCTGTAGCGGCCGTTGACCGGGAGCGTGCGCGTGATGTCCGCGGTGTAGTACGTGTGCGTCTCCACGCCCGCGTCGAGCAGCAGCAGGTCGCCGGAGCGGACCGGGCCGTCGTTGCGCACCCAGTGCAGGGTGCAGGCGTGCGGGCCGGCGGCGCAGATGGAGCCGTAGCCGATGTCGTTGCCCTCGACGCGCGCGCGGAGGAAGAAGGTGCCCTCGATGTAGCGCTCGCTGGTCGCCTCGGCCTTGTCGAGGACCTTCACGACGTCCTCGAAGCCGCGCACGGTGGAGTCGACGGCCTTCTGCAGCTCGCCGATCTCGAACTCGTCCTTGACCAGGCGGGCCTCGGACAGGAAGACGCGCAGCTCCTCGTCGCGTTCGGCGGTGACCTTGTCGGTCAGGGCCGCCTCGATGCCGGCGTCGTAGCCGCGCACGACGCGCACGGGGCCGGTGGCCTCGCGGAGGGCGCCGGCCAGTTCGCGCACGTCGGAGGCGGGGATGCCGTGCAGCTTCGCGGCCTCGGTGAGGGAGTGGCGGCGGCCGACCCACAGCTCGCCCTGGCCGTCCAGCCAGAACTCGCCGTTCTCACGGTCCGAGCGGGGCAGGAGGTAGATCGTGGCCTCGTGACCGTCGTCCCTCGGCTCCAGGACCAGGACGCCGTCCTCGGTCTGGTTGCCGGTCAGGTACGCGTACTCGACCGAGGCGCGGAAGGAGTACTCCGTGTCGTTGGAGCGGGTCTTCAGGTTGCCCGCGGGGATCACCAGGCGCTCGCCGGGGAAGCGGGCGGACAGCGCGGCGCGGCGGGCGGCGGTCTCGGCGGCCTGGGCGATCGGCTCCAGGTCGTGCAGCTCGGTGTCGGCCCAGCCGGACTTCATGTTCTCGGCCAGCTCGTCGGACACGCCGGGGTACAGGCCGTTCTTGCGCTGCTTGATCGGCTCCTCGGTCTCGTCCGGGGTCTCCGGGTTCTCCGGGTTCTCCGGGGTGAGCTCCTCCGCCACGGTCATCCTCCTCAGTACGGCACTGGACCACCCCCCATCGTACGGTCGTACGGAAGGGGGCCCAGGGCCGAAGGGCCTGTTACACGGAAGCGCTACCGTCCGTTATCCGCCACGGACCCGGTGTCGACGTCCGTTAATCGAACCGGACCGCCAGCAGGACCACGTCCTCCTCGGAGTCCGCCTCGGCCCTGCCGTCCGGCAGCACCGTGCGCAGGACGTGCTCGGCGACGGCGTCCGGGTCCTGCCGCGCGGCCCGGGGCACGCCGGCCGCCGCCGCGTGCAGTCGGGCGAAGGCGCGGTCGGCCGGGCCGCCGGTGCGGTGCAGCAGACCGTCGGTGTACAGCAGAACCGTCTCTCCCGGCTCGGCCTGCACCTCCACGCTCGGTGCCTCCCAGCAGGCGAGCATGCCCAGCGGCGCGGAGACGGAGGTCTCGGCGTACTCCGTGCGCCGCTGCCCGATCAGCAGCGGCGGGCTGTGTCCGGCGCCGGCCAGGGTGATCCGGCGCAGCGCGGGCTCGCAGTAGCCGAAGAGGGCGGTGGCCGAGCGGGCGGGTTCGGTGAGCCGCAGCAGCAGTTCCAGGTCGGACAGGACCGCGACCGGGTCCTCGCCCTCCATCACGGCGTACGCCCGCAGGGAGGCGCGCAGCCGTCCCATCGCGGCGACCGCGCTGGGCCCCGCCCCGGTGACGGACCCGACGGCGAGCCCGAGCGCGGCGTCCGGCAGCGGCAGGGCGTCGTACCAGTCGCCGCCGCCGCGCGGCCCGGTGCGGTGCCGGGCGGCGAGCTGGACGCCGGGCACGCGGGGCAGGCGGGAGGGCAGCAGTTCCTCGGCCAGCGTCGCCATGGACGCGCGCGTGCGCTCGACTTCCAGCAGCCGGGCCAGGTGCGGTGCGGCGTACCGGGTGTAGAGGCCCGCGAGGTGGCGCTGTCGTGCGTCGGGCTCGGCGGGCTCGTCGTAGAACCAGACGGCGGCTCCGAGGCGCGCGGTGCGTTCGGCGCGCTCGTTGTCTCCGGTACTTCCGGCAGCTCCGGTGCTCGCGCTGCTTTCCGCGGACAGCGGCAGTGCGTAGCTGGCGGCGTAACCGAGGCGGGCGGCGACCTCGCGGTGGCGGGGGTCGAGCAGCTTCTCGGCGAACAGGTCCGGCTCGGCGAGCCCGCCCTCACCGACCGGCAGCCCGTCCAGAATCCGCCCGTGCGGCAGGGCGTCGCGGGGCACCGTCTCGATGTGGCCCAGGTCCGCGCGGGCGAGCCCGAGGCCGACGGTGGTGTCCGGGCCCAGGCCGTCGGCCGGTTCCAGGGTGACGAGACCACGCCGGGCGCCCACCAGGACGGCTCCGGCGCGCAGCAGTTCCTGCAGTCCGTCGGCCAGGGAGTCCGTACGGACCAGGCGCTCGGTGAGCTCGTGCAGGGTGGTGAGGTCCGAGACCCAGCCGGCGAGCCGGTCCTGGAGCAGGGCGCCGGGGGCGCAGGGGGTGCCCGGGCGGTCCGTGACGTTCGCGGTGTCCGCGGTCTCCGCGGTGTCCGCGGTGTACGTGGCGCTCTGCGGCGCGGCCGGGCAGGTGCCCGGGGCGGCGGACGCGACAGTGTGTGCGGGGGACGGAACCGTTGAATCGATTCCGGCCACTTTCGCAGAGTGCGGGGCGTTCATGGCGTCCGGCCTTCCGACCGGCGCTTACTGCTCAAAAGCATCGCGAACCCCCATGTCATTCTGCGCCGCTAGCAGTGTCTCCACATGTACACGCACTCGTAAGGAGATGTCCAGCATTGTCCTGCTGGGATTCCTGGTGTCCGTGGGGTGTGAGTGTCCTCCTTCTCGACCTCTTGCGGAAAAGAGAAAATGGCTTGAAACTGCCCTGGAGGACCTCTTGTTGCGGTCGACTGGGGGTGCTTTACGGAGCGTCACAACGGTCGTGATGGGTACGTACTCGGTGAAGGCCAGGGGTGGTTGGGAGCCACTCGGAACCTGGCGGCGGACCCGGGCGTCCTATCCACCGACGACCGTGCCCCATCCTCCCGTGGCGGAGGCGGAGAGAAATACGCGCGACGGCAAAACGCCAGACTTCGCCACCCCCGCGCCACGCCCATGCTTTTGATGGACGCAGTGCGGACGTACCGTCCCGGACGCAGTCAGTGCTCGGCCTACAGGGCTTCTCCTCGCCCTTGGCGGAGGCGTCGTCGGCGGAAGATGGCCTCGGCAGGGGTGTGATGCGCCACCAGCTACGCACAGCGAAGTGATCGACACATGGTGATGTGACCACGGTGTTGCCAGGCGTGCAACGGAAAGGAACGAGCGCTCATGCGCGAGATCCTCGGAAGGCGACGCAGGCTCTTGTCCCAGCACGACGACGGGCGGCCTGAGCTCATCGGCGCGGCCCTGACCTACGCGACACAATGGCAGTGGCCCGTACTCCCGGGAGTGGCGGCGGACCCGCGGGCGCGGTCGCGCTGCGGCTGTCCCGACGCCGAGTGCACGGTGCCCGGCGCGCATCCCTTCGACCCCGGCCTCCTCGCGGCCACCACCGACGCGCGCATGGTGCGCTGGTGGTGGAGCAACCGGCCCACCGCGCCGATCGTCCTGGCCACCGGGGGCAGCGCCCCCTGCGCCGTCTCCCTGCCCGCCCTGCCCGCCGCCCGCGCGCTGGCCGCGCTCGACCGCGCCGGCATGCGGCTCGGTCCGGTCGTCGCCTCGCCCACCCGCTGGTCGCTGCTGGTGCGGCCGTACTCCATGGAGCAGCTGGGCGAGCTGCTGTACGCGAAGGACTTCGTGCCCGGCTCGCTGCGGTTCCACGGCGAGGGCGGCTATCTCGCGCTGCCGCCGTCCGAGACCGGTCCGGGCGCCGTCCGCTGGGAGCGGGCCCCGCTGCCCGGCTCCGCCTCGCCCTGGGTGCCCGATGTGGAGGCCGTGGTGGACGCGGTGGTCGACGCCCTCACTCGTACGGGTGTGAGCGCGCCCGAGTTGTAAGGGTGTCCGGCGCGCGCGGAAGGGCGCGCCCGCCCGCCGTCGTTATCGTCCGCCCCATGCCGCTTCATGCAGGGGAGCACCGCGCCGCCAGGCGGTACCGCGTCTTCGGGCGGTACCGCGTCGCCGGGCAGTGCCGCGTGGCCGGGCAGTGCCGCGCGTTGCCGCGCCCGGGCCGGCCGGACCGCCGGCGGGTCCGGCTGTACGGACTCGCCGCTGTCGTGGTGTGTGCGGTCGTACTGCCGTTCGCGGTGGCGTCCGCGGGGCCGTCGGGTGACGGGCCGGGCGACGCGGAGGAGACCCCCGCGACCGTCCCCCTGCTCTCGCGGGGTGGCGACGGCAAGGCGCCCGGGGGCGCGGGAGCCGACGAAGGAGCCGGTCGCGGCCGGGCCGGGGCTGTCGCGCCCGCCCGTTCCCCACTGCCCGCGGGACCGGCCACCGCGGTGCGCTGCGGTCCCGAACTCACCTCCCCGGAGGGCGTCGAGGCCCAGACCTGTGTCCTCACCCAGGGCACGGGGAGCGGCACGCGGACCTGGGCGCGGACCTACTACCGCAACGCGACCGGTGACCCGCTGGAAGCCGTGCTGAGCCTTCTGGGGCCCGACGGGCGCAGCCTGCGGATGCGCTGCGAGGTCGGCGCCGAGGATGCGCCGGGCACCTGCGAGACGCCGAGGGAGCCCGTGCGCGGCGGACCCGCGGCGTACACCGCGGTCGCGGAGTTCGCGGGCCGGGCGGGGTACGGGCCGCTGCTGCTGCGCACCGGGAGTAACCGTAGTGACGGCGGTGCCGGAAGCGGTGGTGCCGTGGGCGGCGGGCGCGGCGGGAGCGACGGGGGCGTCAGGAGTGGAGACGGCCGACTCGACAACTCGGCGACGGAAACGGGGAGTTGAGGAGCGGTCGCGATGCGTGGGCGACCCGGCGCATGGAAAGACCCGGTTGCTGGCGACGGGGGATGCACCAGCAACCGGGCTACTCGAACGGTAACAAGAGATCGGCGGTTAGCAAATTCGATCTCCCGTTTTCCGGTCATCGACTGGCCTGTTCAGGGCGGTAGTTGTGACTGGAGTCACGCGTGTGGCGCCGGGTGCCCCGGCTGACCGGTCGGTCAGCCGGGACGGCTACCGCGGCGGGGGTCAGCTGAGGGTGACCTGCCGGTTGGTCAGGCCGCCGCGTGCCCGGCGCTCGTCCGGGCTGAGCGGGGTGTCGGCCGCCAGCGCCTCGGCGAGACGCTCCGCGAACTCGGCCGCCGGCTTCTCGATGTCCTGCGCGGTGACCTCGCTCGGCAGGTCCCACACCGGAACGGTCAGCCCGTGCGCCCGGAACGAGCCGACGAGGCGGGTGCCCTCGCCGAGCGACGACCGGCCGGCCGCGTGCAGCCGGGCGAGAGCGTCCAGAAGTCGCTCCTCCTCGTGCGGCATGACCCAGCGCAGATGGTTCTTGTCCGGTGTCTCGCACCAGTAGGCGAAGTCCACGCCCTGGAGCCGGACGGTCGGGATGGCCGCGGCGTTGGCGCGCTCCAGGGAGGCGGTCACCTCCGGGGTGGCGTTCTCCGGGTCCGGGACCCAGAACTCGAAGCCCGCGTGCACCTCGGGCCGGAACGAGCCCTCGGGAGCGAGCAGGTCCTGCAGCCGGGGCCCGTCGGACGGCGCGCGGCGACCCTGTACGGGGGTGCCCGGCTGGGCGGTCAGCGCCCGCTGGAGGGTGTCGGCGAGGTCGCGGCTGATGTCGCCCGAAGCCGTGTCGTTCTGCAGGCCGAGCAGGACGGAGCCGTCGTCGCGGCGCAGGGCGGGCCAGGCCATCGGCAGCACGGTGGCCAGCGTGACGGACGGGACGCCTTCGGGCAGGCCGTCCCTCAGGGTGAGCTCGGCCGTGGCCGCCGGTACCAGCTCGCGCAGGGCCACCCAGTCGCACTCGCCGGGCAGCCCCTCGAACGGGCGCTGCACCAGCTCGGTCGTGGCCTGTGCGGCGGCACGGCCGTGACAGGCCTTGTAGCGGCGGCCACTGCCGCACGGGCAGGGCTCGCGTGCGCCGACCACCGGGATCTCGCCGTCCGTGAGCTGCGGCCGCTTGGCCTTCGTCTGGGGTCGCTTCTTGGCCATCGTGGGTGTCTCCCGGTTGCGGCTCAGTCTCGTACGGGCGCGAGCCTAGCCGGTCCCACTCCGGCCGACGGGGCCCTGTGGACAACCGGCCCGTTGTGTACAACGGGCCGACGGTGGACGGCTGGTTCGGGTGGCGGCTGATACGGGTGCACGACCGGGGCTGCGCGACCGGGGCTGCGCGACCGGGGCGCCGATGTGCGGCAGGTTGCCGATGGGCCGCGGGTCACCGACAGACGGCGGGATCGCCGCCGACGGACGACAGGTTGCCGATGGACAGCGGGCTGTTCGAGGATGACGGGCTGCCGACGGTCGTCTCCCACCGCGGCCGCGGCCGCGACCGCGTCCGTAGCAGCGGTCGGCTCACCCGCCGCGCGGGCCGACCGACCGTGTGTACGTGGGTCGCGCGGGCGCCGCCGGGACGGCTGCCGCCGCGCACCACGTGACCGTCGGGCCGACCGACCGA
This sequence comes from Streptomyces sp. M92, assembly GCF_028473745.1. Taxonomy (NCBI): domain Bacteria; kingdom Bacillati; phylum Actinomycetota; class Actinomycetes; order Kitasatosporales; family Streptomycetaceae; genus Streptomyces; species Streptomyces sp. M92. Next base: position 1,648,314 of record NZ_CP101137.1, on the reverse strand, counting down.
CCGACCGACCGACCAACCGTCCGCCCGCACCGTGTCCCGGGCAGGCCGCAGGGGCGACGGCCATCGCCGTGCGCCGCGCGGGCGCTGGTCAGCCCACGTCGTCGAAGGCGTCCGCGAAGTCCAGCCCGGGGATCTCCGACACCGCGGGTGCCGTGATCCGGGTGGCGAAGTCGTCCCGCCGGTGCCCGGCGTCCGGGTCGTGCACGTCGCCGTGGACGACGACCCAGACCGTGACCTCCCCGCGGGCGTCGTCCCGTACGCCCCAGTCGTCCGCGAGCGCGGTGATGATGTTCAGCCCGCGGCCGCCGTGCGCGGTGACCGAGGGGGTCGCCGGTGCCGGGCGGGTCGGGCCGCCGCCGTCCGTGACCTCCACGAGGAGACGTCCGGCCGCGTCCACCTGCCACGCGGCGCGGACGTCACCGTCCCCCGCCAGGGCGTCGCCCAGTGGACGGCCGTGCTTGCACGCGTTGCTCAAAAGCTCCGAAAGGACCAGTACGGCGTCGTCGATGACCGATTCCGCCACACCGCCGCCGCGCAACTGCTCGCGCATCCGGCGCCGCGCCCGCCCCACGCCCGCAGGGCCATGGGGAACGGCCATGCTCGACGACGTGGGCACCTCCTGTGCCACCACCAACGCCACCCCCGAGACCTCCTTCGCCCCACGCCACGGTGTGGATGCCCTTCTGGCCTGAACCGGAAACCGGCCGGTCCCCGTCCAGTGACGCATTCGACACGGTCGAACACGTACCGAACGCGCCGGAGCACTCCCCGTAATTTCGTGGCTGGATTTCGTCGGTGTGGCCGAGACCGGAGAATGGGCCAGAGAGCCCGCCGGGTCAAGGTTTCCGGACGAATCAGCGACGAAGGCGGCGGCGAATCAGCGACGAAGGCGGCGGCGGTGGCGAAGCAGCGCCGCATCAGCGGCCGAGGTGGTCCAGTACCGCGCGCGGCCGGTTGGTGATGATGGCGTCGACGCCCAGGTCGGCGCAGAGATCGACGTCGTCGGACTCGTTCACGGTCCACACGTGCACCTGGTGGCCGGCCTGCTTCAGGCGCTCGACGTAGGCGGGGTGGTTGCGCACGATCCGGATCGAGGGGCCCGCGATCCGGACACCGGTGGGCAGTCGGCCGTCGCGCAGCCGGGGCGAGACGAACTGCATCAGGTGGACCGTCGGCAGCGTCGGCGACGCGGCCCGCACCCGGTGCAGCGAGCGGGCCGAGAAGCTCATCACGCGCACCGGGGACTCGGCGGCCGAGGCGGGAGCGTCGAGTCCGAACCGCTTCAGGAGCAGCAGCAGCCGCTCCTCCACCTGCCCCGCCCAGCGCGTGGGGTGCTTGGTCTCGATGGCCAGTTCCACCCGCCGCCCCGCGTCGGCCACCAACTGGAGCAGGCGCTCCAGGGTCAGTACGGAGGTCTCCTCCCGGTCCTCGGGCCGGTGTTCCCAGTCGGGCTGCTCGTCGCGCGTGCGCCAGAACTCCCGGGTCCTGCGGGCGCCGAAGTCCAGGGCGGCCAGGTCGGCGAGCTCCAGGGCCGACACCGCGCCGCGGCCGTTGGACGTACGGTTGACGCGCCAGTCGTGCACGCAGACCAGGTGGCCGTCCGCGGTCAGGCGCACGTCGCACTCGAGGGCGTCCGCCCCGTCCTCGATAGCCTTCCGGTAGGCGGCGAGGGTGTGCTCGGGAGCGTCCTCGGACGCGCCGCGGTGGGCGACGACCTGGATCGGGTGCTGTCGTGCGTGGGTCACCGCGTCATGGTGCCACCGCGCGCGGGTATACGTGCCGTCGGAGCCGTCGGAGCCGTCGGAGCCGTCGGCGGCCGTCGCCAGTACGTCCGTTTAGTCTTGGATGTCTCATGTAAAGGCTGTCCGTGGACCCACAGCAACCGCTTATGGTGCTCTGACGGCCCGTGGGAAAAGCTGATGGCATACGAAAACACCGCACATCCGCGCCGCGCCGGACCGCGGAGCACCGCGTGAGCGCGGCCGAGGTGGGCCGATGTGACGAAACAGCCCGTGGACCGGGAAAGACCCGTGGACCGGAAGACAGCCGTGGAACGAGGAGAGAAGCTGTGAGCACCGAGAACGAGGGCACCGCGGTACCCCCGGCCCCGTCCGCGCCTCCAGTGCCGGTGGACTCTCCCGCAGCCTCCCTCCGCCAGGACCCCCGCCAGGACCCCCAGCAGCCGTCCCCCGCGCCGACGGCACCGCAGCCGCAGGACGGCCAGGCACCCGCCGCACCCGCGTCCGTCCCCGCCGCCGCACCCGCCGCCCAGGCACCCGACTCGCCCCACCAGGACTCTCCTCCCGCCCCCCACGACCCGGCGGCGCACCAGACTCCCGGCGTGACGCACAGCGCCCCGGACGCTTCCTGGCCCCCGCCCCCGCCCCCGGGCACCCCGCCCTACGGCGGAGGAGGCGGCGACGGCCATGGCGGCGAGGGCCATGGCGGCGAGGGCCATGGCGGTGGTGGTTACGGCGCCGGTGGCTACGGCGCCGGTGGCTACGGCGCGGGCGGCTGGGGCGCCTCGTACCAGCCCCCCGCTCCGAAGGCCGGCCGGGGCCGGGGCGGACTGGTCGCCGGGCTCCTGGTCGCCGCACTGGTGGCGGGCGGCCTGGGCGGCGGCCTCGGCTACACCCTGGCCAGGAACAACGACGAGTCCGGCTCCACCACGGTCTCCGCCTCCGACACCGGCGGCTCCGTCAAGCGCGACGCGGGCACGGTCGCCGGAGTGGCCGCCGAGGCGCTGCCCAGCACGGTCACCATCCAGGCCGAGGGCAGCAACGGCGAGGGAGGCACCGGCACCGGGTTCGTCTTCGACAAGCAGGGCCACATCGTCACCAACAACCACGTGGTGGCGGAGGCGGTGGACGGAGGCAAGCTCAGCGCCACGTTCCCTAACGGCAAGAAGTACGAGGCCCAGGTGGTCGGCCACGCCCAGGGCTACGACGTGGCGGTCATCAAGCTCGAGAGCGCCCCCTCGGACCTCAAGCCCCTCCCCCTCGGCAACTCCGACAAGGTGGCGGTCGGCGACTCCACGATCGCCATCGGCGCCCCCTTCGGCCTGTCCAACACGGTGACGACCGGCATCATCAGCGCCAAGAACCGCCCCGTGGCCTCCAGCGACGGCAGCGGCGCCAGCAAGGCCTCCTACATGAGCGCCCTCCAGACCGACGCGTCGATCAACCCGGGCAACTCCGGCGGCCCCCTCCTCGACGCGCAGGGCAACGTCATCGGCATCAACTCCGCCATCCAGTCCACGAGCAACGGCGGCTTCGGCACCGGCCAGGCCGGTTCGATCGGCCTGGGCTTCGCCATCCCCATCAACCAGGCCGAGTTCGTAGCCAAGCAGCTGATCAAGACCGGCAAGCCGGTGTACGCGAAGATCGGCGCCTCCGTCTCCCTCGAGGAGACGACGAACGGCGCGAAAATCACCGAGCAGGGCGTGAACGGCTCCGAGCCCGTCGAACCGGGCGGCCCCGCTGACGACGCCGGCCTCAAGTCCGGTGACGTCATCACCAAGCTCGACGAGCGCGTCATCGACAGCGGCCCGACCCTGATCGGCGAGATCTGGACCCACAAGCCCGGCGACGAGGTCACGGTCACCTACGAGCGCGGCGGCAAGCAGCACACCACGGAACTCACTCTGGGCTCCAAGATCGGCGACGACTGATCCCACCCTCGCCCCCCGACCCGCTACCCTTGTCCCCGCGCCGTCGATCACGAGCGGCGCGGGGTGGGTTGCCCGAGCGGCCTAAGGGAACGGTCTTGAAAACCGTCGTGGCGCGAGTCACCGTGGGTTCAAATCCCACACCCACCGCGGTGTTTGACGGCCCCTGACCAGGCGTTACGGTCGGGGGCCGTCGGCGTGTGCACTACCCGCCGAGGACCGCCGTTCCCCGCGATTCCCCGGCCGATCGGGCACGGAAGGGGCACGGCTGGGGCATGCCCTGAGGGGCCTGCCGCCTGGGGCGTGTCCGGTCGATCTTTAAGCCTCGGGATTGATTTCACAGTCGGAGTTGGGCCCGGGGTAAATCAGGCTTTGGTGACCGTCATCGAACATCACCAGGTACGGCGGTTCGCCGTTCTGCCCTTTCACCTCGGCGATCTCACCGTCCGCTGAGGCGCCCGACTGGCTGCGCATTCGGATTCTGTCGCCGACAGTTGCTTGCATGAGTCGGGCTCCGTTCATGGGTCGCGTTCTCAGACCGTGCCAGGGGAGAGCGGGCGCTCGTCCGCCCGCAAGGTACGTGGGGGCTCCATCAGCATGCGGGGCTTCAACGCCCGTCGCCTGGTGGCGCGGGACAGAACTCGCCCGGGTGAGTGACGGCGGTCTACCGCGTGAGCGACCTACCGGCCACGCCGTCACCTACGCGCGGCTGATCGGAATCTCGTACACGATCTCGCAGTGAGCCGCGGGCACCACGATGTCCGCCGTCTCGACGGGCCGTCCCTGGTCGCTGTAGTACGTCCGCCGGATGTGCGTGACAAGCGCGGCCTTCTGAATGCCGAGTAGTGACGCCTCCTCGGCGGTCGCCTGCCTGGGCTCGGGCTGCTCCACGGCATGGCTCACGGTGATGCCGATGGCGGCCATCCGATTCACGACGCCTGCCCCGGCGTGCGGCCCTCCCTCGGGGAGGACGACGAGACTGCCGGCGGTGAGGTCGTACGGCTCCCAACTGGTCGAGAGCTGCACGGGCCTGCCGTCGGCCAGGAACTCGTACGCGGTTCGGACACACAGCTCGCCCTCGGCGATACCGAGTCGGGCGGCGACCTCCGCCGGGGCCGGCACCTTGGCGTCGGTCCTGCTCTCCCAGTCGCCCTGCCTGCCGACGGCCTTCATGTCCGCCCGGAACGGCGACCCTTCGGGCTGCTCGCGTGCGGACGACCGCACCACACGTACGCGTTGCCGGGGCTCGGCGACGTAGGTGCCCGAACCGGCTCGGCCCTCCAATACGCCTTGGGAGATCAGCAGCTCCTGAGCCCTGCGGACGACGTTCTCGCCTACGCCGTACTCCTGGCCGATCTGCGCGCGGGAGGGCAGCCGGTCCCCCGGTTCCCACACGTGCTCCGCGACCCGCTGCCGTAGCTCGTCGGCGATGCGGAGATAGGGCGGCTGCTCAGGCATATGGAAAATCTAGTCCACTAGCTCTAACCTAGTTAACTAGCTTCACTCAAAGTGATCGCCGAGTGACGGAGGCTTCCTTGTGCCCGCTTCGCGAGTGAGCGCGGAGGCCATCGCCGCCCGGTTATCGGCGGTCGGGCTCACCACGCGTGTGGAGGAGCGCGACCGGTGCACGTCGGTCGAGGCGGAGGTGCCGGAATCGCTCTCCGCCGAGTCATGGCGGGAGGTCCTGGAAGTTGTGGCGGAGGCCGATCGATTCGGGCTTCACGCCACCAGCTTGAACGGCCGCACCCTTTGGGCGGTCGTACGCAAAGCGGCCCCCACGACGGGCGATGTCGGGGGACCGAGCTATCAGCGATAGGAGCTGAGCAGCGTGCTCAACCGTATCCGCCGTGCCGTCTCGCTCGCCAGAGCGCGGTACTTCCCCAAGGGCAGGCACCGCCGAGCTTTAACGCCGTCCCAAACGGCTGTTGCGACGCCTCCCGCGCTCGCCGTAGAACCGCCGGCCGTCCCGGACTGGATGCCGGACACCGCTGACCGCCTTCACCTGCTCCTGGGCGAGGACAACGTGCTCGTCCGTCCGTACGTGCTGGCCTGGGAGCGGCAGCGCGCACGCCAACGCTCGATGGTCGTGGCGCCGCGACTGTCGGCTGAGGCGTTCTCGGTCCTGGCAGGTGCTCGCTGATGCCTCCTCGTCAACGCCTCCACGTTTCGGAAACCGGGGCTGCTGCCTACCGGTCGACCGCATGCCGGGTCGGAACGCACACAGCCTGTGCGGAAGGGTCGCCATCTCCTGCGCCGGTCGACCTGCCGGTGATCTACGAGATGTGCGCCTGCCCCTGCCACCCCGCGCCGGACCACTGCACGCGACCGGCGGTGAAGCGGTGAGCAACTGGGCCCCCGGGGGTGCGCTGGCTGCCAACGTCGAGGTCACGGCGGCCACTGTTCTGCGGGGCGACATCATCCAAGTCGGTGGTCGGGCATGCCGGGTGAGCGACCTCTTCCAGTTGCCCCAGGGCGCGAAGCAACTCCTGTTCGAGTCGGGAGAGCTGCTGACCATAAACGGGCGGACCCGGCTCGTTGCCGTGCGGATGACGAGAAGGCGGTGACGCAGTCCATGACGTCTCGCCGCCTCGTCGTCGCCGACGACTTGAGACGCCAGATCACGACCGGCCGCCTCGGGCCTGGTGATCGTCTCCCGTCTGAGTCCGCCCTAGCGGACCGGTACAAGGTCAGCACGGCGACACTGCGAAGTGCCCTCGCCGTTCTCCAGGGAGAAGGCCTAGTCGAGAAGATCCACGGCAAGGGCAATTTCGTCCGCCGTCCGCTGCGCAAGGTCACGTACGTCGGTGGGTGGGGCACGCTGGATCCTCGGACTGCCGCAGACGTGGACCTACGCGTGACAGTCCGCACTACGGCACTGCCCGCGCGGGGGCACCTGACTGCGCTTCTGAAGGTGGACGACGGAAGCCCACTGACCGAATTCCTCCGCCTCAGCTATAAGGGAGAGTCTCCCCACAGCCTGGCCCGCGTCTACGTACCGCGAGACCTGACACCGACCACGGCACTCGGCGACCGGTCCTCAAGGGCGTGGGCGGATGCCAGCTTCTCTGTGCAGGACCCGCCGCCGGCCGAGGTCCACGAGACGGTGTCCGCCCGACTCCCAACGTCGGATGAGGCTTCCACCCTGCGGATCAGCGCAGCCTTGGCCGTCCTCGCTATCACTCGCATTGCGGTAGACAACACCGGGCGAGTCGTTGAAGCGGCACTCCTCGTGTTCCCTGGGGATCGTGTCGACGCCGTCTTTAGCACCCACCACGTGATCGAAGAAAGGCAGGCGCACAGATGACGCCGCAGAACGAACTGCGACTCCTCCCGTGGTCGGGCCCGGACGGCAAGCCCTGCTACCTGAGCACCGATGACAGCGGCGGCTACATGTCCCGCCTGGCGGACAACATCGAGGCAGTACAGCTGGGAATGGCATCTGAACTCGTGGAGCATGTGTCGGCGGTACTCGGCGACCAGGACACCGTCCCGGAAGAGCTGCGCCGCATGCTGGCCGAACTGACCGGGGCCCTGCGAGACGTGCTCCGCGTAGCAACCAGCCGCGGTCACCTCTTGGCCGTAAGCGACCTCTAATCAGGGGCGCTCCACAGACGACAGACCTATCAGCAATCGAAGCCTGCCTTACTGATCATCGCTTGGGTTGACCAGCGGACATGATGAAGCCCATGGCTCTGAGCTGTCAGATGCCTTGGGCTTCTTCCGTTGCCGGCCGACGCTGAGCGGCCTCGTGATGCCTAGAGACGGGCCAGCTCTTCCTCTAGCTACACGCCATCTTCGTCACGAAGCAACTTGAGATGCTCGCTGTCTGCCACCTGTGCTCGTGATCGTCAGCAGCTGTGCGACGCCGGTTGTCACGCAGTTACGCACTCAGTGCGCTTTGGCGCTGCAACCTGCTCTCAAGATTGTCCGCCGTAACGCATCTCGATCTCTTTCTTTACGGCACGCGCAACCGAAAACTCACTCTCACCATCTTGCAGGCTGTCCCTGCGGTTGTCAGTCGTCAGGAAAGCATCGAATGCAAGCTCGGCCTCGGCTATGACCTCGTCCGTAAGTTCCCCGTGCTGATCGCAGCAAGACTCAACCCAGTCTGTCTGAAGCTCGATCTCGCGCTCAACCGGCCGCATGCTCGCTCGCAGGTCTCCAAGTGGTATGACCGCACGCGAAAAGTGGTAAAAGGCGCGTTGGAGCAGGTAGAGGCGTCCCTCTGCGCTGAGGGTGGCGACACGTCGATCACGCACGAGAGCAGTGGAAGGGACTGTTGCCATCTTCATGAACTCTGCGACGTGCGTACCGCGCCCCCCGCAGTACATGTCAGGCAGTGGCATGACGCCGAAGGCCTTCGACCAATGCTTTTCCCAGGCTTCGGGCCCGGTCATGATCTTCTTTGCGGACTTGACCTTCACGCCGATCACGGTCACTTCAGGTGTCAGTTGAGAACCTCTCCGCATCGTGCATGGATGCAGAAACAGCATGGCGTGATCGTAATCAGGCAGGCCTGGTAGATCTACGCCAGAGAAGACGTCACCTTGATGATACGGAAGGAATCGAGGGGGGGCGTCCTCGCTTGTGCCGAGGGCGCCCCTGTACTCGTACAACCGGTCAGTGCCAGGTACAGCGTTGAGCTGCGCACCCATACGGGCCCCTCCGTCTGCGTCAGCCGCGAGGCCGCAGGGCGGGCATCCCATCTTCCGCGCTGACGACCTCATATTCGCTCTTGTACGTCTCGCGCCACTGCGGCTCGATCCGGTCCAACAGCATAACTGGCGATACGTCACCAGCGCCCAAGTCTACGAAGTCTGGGGCAAGGTCGGGCGTATAGAGGTCCAACACGGTCACGGTGTAGCCATCAACCAACGGGTGAGCGATCCACGGCGCGGGGTCGCGGACACCTGCCTCGTACAGGACCTGCAGAAAGGCAACGAGGCCCGCCAGTCGGTCACGATTCTCTGTCGAGACGCCGCCGGCCTTCCGCCACTTGCGCAACGCAGGAACGCTGACCCGTAGCATGCGAGACAGATCAACCCAGGTCATTCCTTGATCCACGGAGAGCTCGTGCAGAAGCTCCTGCACGCTTCGTGTACGGATCAGTTCTTGGCGTCGGGTTGCCAGCCATTCACGACGATTGCGGCGCCGGCCGTGTTCAGCTTGCCGGTGGCGTCCACGGGCCAAGGAGACGTCCTCGCGCCACTGCGCATCGATGGCCCGATGGTTGGTAGACGTCCGCCGGTCAACTGCCCACTCAGCGGGTGGCCTGATTGCTTCGAGGAGTAGGTCGCGTAGTTCCTGGCTACTTACGACTGGTCCAGTCATGATTTGTCCCCCCTGAAGTACTCCCTTGCGTCCTCAGTGATTGCTGCCTGGAAGAGCTCGCCAGCGGGTGGGCGCAGACGATGTAGGCAGCTCATGAGGGCGTCCGGGTCCAACGGCGTAGGCTCTGGCGGCTCCCAAGAGCTGTCGATGTCCAGGGCGAAGAAGCGCCCCTTCGGGGCTTCTGTGCGACGCAAGGGGACATCCCGATCCACGATTGACGTGCCGACGACGTCACCCCATCGAAGCGCTACCCAGTCATCCCCTTCGAGGTGGTAGAGGGTTGTGCCCATTGCGCCCGCCGCATGACCGCTGGGAAGCAAGTGTGCGCTAGCAAGTAGCTCCGGTGCCACCCATTTGTCCCAGCTTGGATTGTCTTCGGCGCTGTGTTGGGGATGACGTAGTTCATTCACGAAGCGGATGCCGGCCCGCTCCACCAGCGCCTGCGGCGCGCATTCTGCGAGGGCGCGTGAGGCTTCCGCTACGCAGGAGGAGAACGCATCGAAGTCCTGGTAGGTGACTGTCTCGAAGGTCAGTGACGTCGCCTTTAGGAGCGCCGAGGAGGTCCGCTCCCTATTGAACGCCCGCAAGGTCGGTAGGGTCTCCGGTGGGCTGTCATCGCTTGACTCTGGCGATGGCAGGGAGACGGCCACGTCTTGGGACAAGACTGGAAGCCGAGAGCGGATCGCGCTTGCAAACAGGTCTCGGACTTCGATCTTGTTGATGGCTGGCTCATACGCCAGTGCCACCTCGGCGGTGACGTAGACCAATGGGGAGCGCGGGAAGATCTCGCGCTTCGGATACATACGCTCACCCCTAATGTTGCGGCCTGTGTCCGTCGAGGACCACGTTGAAGCAACACGGGAGCGTGAGGGCCCCCTACTCACGCCTGCGTCGGCACTCTTGCCCCGACCTGTAACTAAAACTGTAACCAGTCCTGGGCGATATTACACGCCAACTTTCGCCCTGCCACCCGATTGGGTGTCGGTCTATAGCGGGGTTCGAGTGGGGTGGACCCGTCGTGTGTGACTGCATGGCATCTGGCCTGCGTGGCTGTCTGCGACCTGCGTGGAGGGGGTGCCGGTGCGCTGGATGTTACGTTTCGGTAACTTGCTGGATGCTGAGTGCTGAGGTCGGTGGAGCGGCTTTGGGCTGGAGCTGCTTTGGGGCGAGTGATCTTGGCCCCGTAAGCTGATGGCGAGTCGGGCAGTCTGTGGACCTGCCCGTTAAAGCACGACGTTGGGGCCAAGATCTTAGAGGCTCGCCCCAAAGTGGCTGCCTAAAGCCGTGGAGCCGACCGCCCCAGCCATAGAGGGTGTCTCCCACTTCATGCCCGCAGCCGCCGAGCGCGCCGCCGGGCGCGGCCAGCCGGGGCGAAGACAGGAGGCGGGCCGCGCCGTAGAGGCGGCGCGCGCCCGCGCCGTGCGCGGGCCTTGATGAAGTAGGGAAAGTCTTATCCCGCTGGGATGAGGTGCTTGTGTCCGGTCCCGGTAGATGCTTGACACTTCGATCCCAGCTGATGGTTGACGGTGGCCGTGATCGGCTTTTCTGTGCACGTCGTTGCGGCGTGTGGCAGGAGGCCGGGATTGGCGCTGGTGGAGTTGTCGGTTGTCGAGCAGAGATACCAGGCTGTGCTTGCGGTGCTGGCGGGCGCGACGGTGACGGAGGTCGCCGCGTCGCTCGGGGTGTCCAGGCAGACGGTCAGCGGGTGGAAGACCCGGTATCAGGCCTCGGGCCTGGCTGGGTTGGCTGACCGTTCGCGTAGGCCGTCGTCGTGTCCGCATCAGGCCTCTGCCGAGGTGGAGGCTGCCGTCTGTGAGCTGCGGCGGGAGCATCCCCGGTGGGGTCCGCGGCGGATCGCGTTCGTGCTGGAGCGGTCCGGGAACGTGACGCCGGTGCCGTCGCGGATGACCGTGTATCGGATTCTGGTCCGGCATGGGTTGGTGGAGCCGGGGGTTCGGCGCCGGAAGCGGTCGGATTACAAGCGTTGGCAGCGGGACCGTCCGATGCAGTTGTGGCAGATGGACATCGTGGGCGGGGTGATGCTCGTCGACCCGGTGACGGGTGAGTTGTCCGAGGCAAAGGTCGTGACCGGGGTGGATGACCATTCCCGGTACTGCGTGATCGCGTCGGTGGTGGAGCGGGCGACGGGCCGGGCGGTCTGTTCGGCGTTCGCCGGGGCGTTGGAGGAGTTCGGGGTGCCGGAGGAGGTGCTGACCGACAACGGCAAGCAGTTCACCGACCGGTTCGGGCACGGGGGTGAGGTGCTGTTCGACCGGATCTGCCGGGAGAACGGGATCGCGCACCGGTTGACCCAGCCGGCCTCGCCGACCACGACGGGCAAGGTCGAGCGTTTCCATCAGACGCTGCGGCGTGAACTCCTGGATGACTGCCCGGCTTTCGAGAGTGTCGAAGAGGCCCAGGCGGTGCTGGACGCGTGGGTTCGGGAGTACAACTCGGTGCGGCCGCATCAGGCCCTGGACATGCAGTCTCCTGCTGACCGGTTCGCCCCGGTGCCCGAGGAGGAGCGGGCCGTGCTGGGGCTGCGGGTGCCTGGGGTGCTGGGGCGGGTGCCGCAGCAGCGGACGCCGGCCGCGGACCGGGCTCCGGTCGAGGCCGAGCCTGCCCCTGTCCCCGTTCCCGGCGTGATGCGGGTGGATGAGGCAGGGGCGGTGGAGTTCGAGCGGGTGGTGCCGGCGAGTGGGAATCTGCAGGTCGCGGGCAAGCAGTTCTGGCTGGGTCCGTCGCGGGCGGGGCTGACGGTGACGTTCTGGGCGGACACGCAAGTGATCCATGTGCTGATCGCGGGGGCGCGGATCAAGACGGTGCGGTCGCATCTGTCGGTGGTGGATCTGGGGCGGCTGGCGGCCCGGGGCGGTCGTGCGGCCGGCCCTCCGCCGCTTCCCGCCGGTGACAGTGACGGGGCCGCGTTCGAGGTGGACCGGGTCGTGAACAACAGCGGCCTGGTGGGCCTGGGCGGCCACCAGGTGCTGGCGGCGGAGATCCTCGGCGGCCGCCAGGTGGGTGTCCGCATCGACGACGAGACGCTGTCGTTCTTCGATCCGTCCTCACGGGAACTGCTGCGAGTGCGGCCCAACCCGCTGACCGGCGAGGAAGTCCGCAGGCTGCGGGGTCTGCGGCCTGCCGGCCCGCTGCCCCGGCCCCGTGTCGAGCCGGTCCGGGTGCAGCGGAAGGTCAGCGCGGTGGGCACGGTCATGGTCTGCCGCCAGACCGTCTCCCTCGGCCGCCCCTACGCAGGCCAGACCGTGACCGTCCACGTCTCGGACACCACGATCACCGTCGACCTCGACGGCCAGATCCGAGTCATCCGGCGCACCACCGACGTCCCGGTCCGTAACGTGAAAGCCAACAAGCCCCACAAAATTTCCGATGTTGTCTAGGCCCACCGTCAAGCATCAGGTGAGACCCGAACGTCAGGCATCAACTGGGACCCGACAGGGATGAGGTGCTTGCCGTCGTGGCTTCGTACGTGAGGGCCAGCCCCGTCTAGGGCGTCCAGGAGTCGGATGGCGTAGACCTCGGCCATGCGGTCGCTGACCTCGTCGGGGGTGAGCCAGGAGACGGCTGTGGACTCACTTGAGGTGCGTTCGGTGCCGCCGGAGGGCTTGCAGCGGAAGACGAGGGCGACGATTCCTCGGGTGGTGTTCTTGTAGACACCGGTTAGTTCGTCGACTTCGACGTGGATGCCGGTCTCTTCCCAGACTTCGCGGGCTACGCCGGCCTCGGGGGTCTCGTTGAGTTCGAGTACGCCGCCGGGGAGTTCCCAGGTGCCGTTGTCGGCTCGGCGGATTGCCAGGAGGCGGCCGTCTTCGCGCACGACGACTCCGGCTACGGATACGGAGTGCAGGGGCGGCGGCGTTGCTTCCTGTGGTTGACTCATGTACAGGAGCATAGGAGACAGAGAAGGACTATGGGAACTGCGGTAGAGGGGGGCAGGTCCGGGCCTCGGTACGTGCAGATCGCGGACGAGATCGTGCAGCAGATCCGGGCGGGTGTGCTCAAGCCCGGGGACATGGTGCCGAGTGAATCGGAGCTGGTGGACCGCTACGGCGTGTCCGGCGGCACGATCCGCAAGGCCATGGTCGAGGTGCGGGCGAGCGGGCTCGTCGAGACCCGGCACGGCAAGGGGTCGATCGTGAAGGACCGGCCGCCGGTGCGGCACCGTTCCTCCGACCGCTTCCGGCGCTCGCTCCGCCAGGGTGGCAAGGCCGCGTACCTCGCGGAGTCTGCGCAGTCCGGTGCCACGGCCAAGGTGAGCGTCCTCTACATCGGGCCCATAGAAGCCCCTGCGGATGCCGCCCGGCGACTCGGCGTTCCCGCCGGTACTCAGGTGCTTGCCCGGCGGCGCCTCTACTTCCGCAACGGCACCCCGGTCGAGACCGCCTCCTCCTACCTCCCGTGGGACGTCGTCAAGGACATCCCCGAGCTGTTCGCCGAGAACCCCGGCGGCGGTGGCATCTACGCCCGACTCGAAGACCACGGACACGAGTTCGCCGAGTTCGTCGAGACGCTGCAAGCGCGGCCGGCCTCCAAGGCGGAAGCCTCCGAGCTGGCGCTGAGTCCCGGTGCGCCGGTTGTTCACCTGATCCGGGAGGCCCGTACGACGGCCGGAGTCGTGGTGGAGGTCTGCGACACGCTCATGGCTGCTGACCAGTTCGTTCTCGAGTACCGGATCCCCGCCGCCGACTGACGCCCGCTCAACTTCTAGTAGCCCGTCGTGACTTCGATGTCGCGGCGGGTTGGCTCATGTACAGGAGTGGTGCACTCTTCTTCATGTCACTCATATACATGAGTGGCGGAGTACAGCATCTGTAGAGGAGTGTTCTGCTGTGCGTCAGATTCCCGTCGACACCTCCGCCGCGACCGTGATGGTTGCCAAGACCCCGCAGCCCAAGGTGCGTGACCGCCGTACCGGTGAGATCGCGACCGACGCCGAGACCGGCGCGAAGCTCATGACCGTGGACGTGATGTTCGCGGCCAACGACGAAGTCGAGATCCTGTCCGTCACCGTCCCGGAGACCGGCATCTCCGGTGACCTGACCATGGGCACCCCGGCCGCGCTCACGGGGCTGGTCGCCCGGCCGTGGGAGAACGAGTTCAACGGCCAGAAGCGGCACGGCATCGCCTTCCGCGCGGTCGCCGTCACCTCGCTGGCCACCACGGGCACGGGCTCGAAGGCGGCCTGAGCCATGACGTGGCCGACGGTCTTACTGCTGGTGGTCGTCGCCGCTGCGGGGCTCCTGCGGTGGCGGCGTCCCGCCTGGTACTGGATGACCTTCGGGGTCACCTTCGCTGTCGTGCGCGTCCTGGTCCGCTACGCCTCCGTCATGGAGGCCTGCGGGCTGACGGTCCCGCCCTCGCGCTGGCGCCTCATGCTGGCCCGGATGGCCAACCGCCCGGCACCGGAATCGCGCGCGCCACGCATTCTGCGGCTGCGGCCCACCCACACCGGCCTGGTCCTCCGGCTCAAACTCCGCCCGGGACAGGACGCCTTCGACGTCGCCGCCGCCTCTGACCGGCTGCGCCACTCCTTCGGGATGTACGGCGTCACCTCCCGTGAGCTGCGCTCCGGTGTGGTCGAGATCCGGATGACCGGCTACGACGTGCTCAAGCGGGTGCAGATGCCGGCCAAGACCGACACCCGACCGATGCGCGTCCCGGTCGCGCTGCGGGAGGACGGCTCGGTGCACTACCGCGACTACCGCGCCGTCCCGCACGGTCTGACCCTCGGGGCCACGGAATCCGGCAAGTCCGTCTACCAACGCAACCTCGTCGCCGGGCTCGCCCCGCACCACGTTGCGCTGGTCGGCATCGACTGCAAGCAAGGGGTCGAGCTGTTCCCGCTGGCCCGCCGGTTCTCCGCGCTCGCCGACAACCCGGATACCGCGCTGGAGCTGCTGGAGGCGCTGGTGGCCCACATGCAGGACGTGTATCAGCTCATCCGCGCCGAGCAGCGGATCAGCGTCGCCGTGCCGGATGCGGAGATCGCCGCCGACATCTGGGACCTGCCTGAGGACCTGCGGCCGGTGCCGGTCGTCGTCCTGGTCGACGAGGTCGCCGAACTCGCTCTCTTCGCCAGCAAGGAGGAAGAGAAGCGCCGGGACCGGATCATCACCGCCCTGGTCCGCCTCGCCCAGCTCGGCCGCGCGGCCGGCGTCTACCTGGAGATCTGCGGGCAGCGCTTCGGCTCCGAACTCGGCAAGGGCATCACCATGCTCCGCGCCCAGCTCACCGGCCGCACCGCCCACCGCGTCAACGACGAGACATCCGCGAACATGGCCTTCGGCGACATCGCCCCGGACGCCGTCCTCGCCGCCATTCAGATCCCAGCCGAAACGCGCGGAATCGCCATCGCCGGGGACTCCACCGGCGGCTGGCACCGCATCCGCGCCCCGCACACCACGCTGCGCCAGGCCGTGAACGTCTGCAACAAGCACGCCGACCGCACCCCTGTGCTGCCCGCCCTCGCGCCCTTCCGGCCCGCGGTCGCTGCGCTGCCCTCGGCCCACGTGCCGCTGTCCAAGACAGCGCCCGCCACCGCCTGACCCCTCCCCTCCCACGGTCGGCGCGACCGCCCTTCGCGCCAGGTCCCTACCCCCGCCATGCCTGATGACAGGAAGGAGCCGTGATGGCCCGCCCCGCTCTCCGTATCGACGCCGTACTTGTCCAGGCCGTCATCGCCGGGGCGCTGTCCTTCGCCCACCTCCACGACCTCGCCGCCGCTGCCGGACAGACCGGCTGGAAGGCCTGGGCCTATCCCGTCTCGGTCGATCTGCTCATGGTCGCCGCCTGGCGTCGGCTGCGGGCTGATGGGCCGTCCCGGCTGGCCTGGTGCTGGTTCTTCATCGCCCTGGTCGCCTCGCTCGGCGCCAACGTCGCCACCGCCGGGCTCCTCGACCTGGGCGACGTCCCGCCTTGGCTACGCATCCTCGTCGCGGCCTGGCCCGCCCTGGCCTTCATGGGCGGAACCCTCCTCGCCCACTCGCCCGCGGACTCGGCCCCGGATCCGCCGGCACCCTCCGTCCCGGCTCCGGACCCCGTGCCCGAAACGGCTGCCGCTGAGCCGGGCCTGGCGCCTGAACCCCCCGTCGCTCCGCAGATCGAGGAAGCCCCTGCTCTGCCCACGACCGTGGCGGTCCCGGCCGCGCTCGTGGACCACGCCCGCAAAGTCGCCGACGACCACCATGCCCGCACCGGTGTCCGGATCGACACCGACACCCTCCGCGCCCGCCTCGGCGTCCCGCCTCACCTCGCCGATGCCATCGCTGCACAGCTCGGATGACATGACCGCGACACGATAGGAGATCAACTGACATGCCCGCCCGCGACTTCTTCCACTCCGTCATGCGGATCGGCCCCGTGCAGATCGGCACCCACCGCGACCGCCGGGGCCAGACCAAACACGCCGCCGTGTGCACCAACGACCGCTGCGGCTGGTCCGCCGACTACTCCAGCCAGTCCGCCGCCCAGCTCGCCGCCCGCACCCACCGCTGCCGCGTCAGCTAGGAGGCCACCACATGGACGTCCCGCTCTGGCTCGCGCTCCTCGCCGTTGGCTACCTCGGCGTCAAGCTCATCCGCCCGCCCTGGTGGCTCATCGCCGTACTCCTCCTCGGCGGCTTCCTCATCGCCGACAGCGTGCTGGCCCCCGTCGTCAACGGCTTCGTCAAGTAGCACGACCTGAAGGGAGAACACCGATGCTCCGCCCGAAGATCCCGACCAATCCCACGCCCGCCGGCCACCTCACGCCGCCCGTGGTCGTGGAGCCGACCGCTGTCGTGCCGAGCGTGCAGGGTCCGCCTCCGGCTCCGGTCGCTCCCGCACCGACCCGGCCCACGGTGCAGCTCACCCCCGGCACCGCCCTCGCCCTCGTCGGCGGCGCAACGGCCGTCGTCCTGGTCGTCGGCGCCGTGCTCGTCTCCATGCTCCTGGCCGTCGCCATCACCGGCGCCTCGCTCGCCGTCTGCGCCCTGGTGATCCGCTCCCTAGTCCACGCCGACGCCAAACGACGCTGACCGGCACCCGGGCGGCCTCGATACCGCCAAGCATCCGCCGCCCGGGCGCCGTCCCCAACCGATCTCACAACCGGAAGGAAGCACCCAGCATGGCGCACCGCGCCCCGACCTCGCATGCCTCGCTGCTCGACCCGACCACCCTCGGCGACCTCCTCCGCGTCGCCTCGGCCCCCGACTACACCCGCTGGGAAGACCAGATCCGCCGCACCGGCGGCTGCTCCGATCCCATCCACCTCACCGGCTGGACCCTCCACAAGGACAAGACCACCGGCGAAACCCTGCACCACTACACGACCGCCGTAGAGCCCGGCGGACGCCTCCGCCTCGCCTGCGGCAACCGCCGAGCCTCCCGCTGCCCCTCCTGCGCCTGGACCTACGCGGGCGACACCTACCACCTCATCCGCGCGGGCCTGGCCGGAGACGACCGCCGAGACGTTCCCACCACGGTCCGGGATCACCCGCGCGTGTTCGCCACGCTCACCGCGCCCTCCTTCGGCCCGGTCCACAACCGCCCCGACCACGGCACCTGCCGTTGCGGCACCCAACACACCCCGGACGCCCCGGAACTGGGCACCGCCCTCGACCCGGCGACGTACGACTACGCGGGCGCCGTTCTGTTCAACAACCACGCCGGACAGCTCTGGCAGCGCTTCACCACCCGCCTGCGCCGCGAACTCGCCGCCCGCGCCGGCCTCACCCGCCGCGAACTCGCCGACCGCGTCCGTGTCTCCTACGGCAAGGTTGCCGAGTTTCAGAAGCGTGGTGCCCTGCACTTCCATGCCGTGATCCGGCTCGACGGACCGGACGGACCAGGAACGCCCCCGCCTGACTGGGCAACGGTCGGTCTCCTCGCAGACGCCATCCATGCTGCTGCCGCGCACTCCTACACGTCCGTGTCCCTCCCGGCCGCCGGGGACCAACCGGCCCGGTCCTTCCGTTGGGGCACACAGCTCGACGTGCGCCCGGTGCAGGCCTTCGGCGACGGCTCCGACATCACCGAACAGGCCGTCGCCTCCTACGTCGCCAAGTACTCCACCAAAGCCGCCGAAAACACCGGCACGCTTGACCGCCGCAACGGCGAACTCGCCGAACTCGACCGCCACCACGTCCCCAACCACACCCGCCGACTCATCACCGCATGCCGCGACCTGGACCGCCTCTACCCGGACCGGCGCCTCTGGGCCTGGGCTCACATGCTCGGCTTCCGCGGCCACTTCTCCTCCAAATCCCGCCGCTTCTCCACCACCCTCGGCGCCCTGCGCCAGACACGCGCCGACTACCGCGCCGCCCAGGAACACGACGCCCTCGCCCTGGACGGCCGCGAGCCGGAAACCGTCCTCGTCCTCACCGACTGGCAGTACGCCGGACACGGCCACAGCCCGGGTGAATCCATCCTCGCCGGCACCATCGCGCGCGGGCTCCAGACCAATCGTGAAACTTCCCGCGACGCGTTGGCCGGACTGGCCGCAGACGAGGGGGAGTGGTGACTGTGGACCGGCTTCTCACCGTGGACCAGGTCGCCGAACGCCTTGGTACCGGGGTCCGCTTTCCTCGACGCCTCATTGAGGAGCGCCGCATCACCTTCGTGAAGGTCGGCCGGCACGTCCGTATCCCTGAAACCGCCGTAGAGGCGTATGTGAGCGCCAACACCGTGGAACCGATCCTCCTGCGGCCCACGGGACTCAGGAGGGCTGCCTGATGGCTGGCAAGCGCAAGTCCCGCCGGGGCTTCGGCCGTGTCCGCAAGCTGCCGTCCGGCCGGTTCCAAGCTCGCTATCCGGGACCTGATGGTGTCCTGCGTCCTGCGGACCGGACGTTCGCCACGACTACGGACGCCGACCGTTGGCTCATGCGGAAGCGCATCGAGATCGAAGAGGGGCGCTGGCTCGACCCGGCCGAGGGACAGACGTCCGTACGCGACTGGGCGGCACGCTGGCTCGCGGCCGTGTCGCCTCAGCTCAAGCACAAGACTCAGGCGTCATACCGGTCTCTGATCAACTCGTTGATCAATCCGGCACTTGGTGATCGTGAACTCTCCAGCCTTCGGCCCATCACGGTCACCGAGTGGGTGGGGGCGATGCGGACCAAGGGGCTCAGTGCGTCGCGCATCCGGCAGGCGTATCGGGTGCTGTCGCAGATCATGCGTTCTGCCGTCGACAACGACATGATCCCGCAGACACCGTGCAGGGGCGTGAGGCTGCCTCGGATGCCGCAGACCGAGCCGCACATCCTCACGCCGCTGGAAGCGTCGCGGATCGTCAAGGGCGCGACCAAGCCGCATGACTTGTTGATCGCTCTCCTTGCGTACGCAGGCCTTCGTGTCGGCGAGGCGTTCGCCCTGCGGCGCGTGGACATCGACGTGTCCGAGGGCTTCGTCCTGGTCGACGAGAACCTGGCCGAGGCGAACGGCACGCTGGTCTTCGACACTCCCAAGTCGCATCAGAAGCGACTGCTCCGCGTGGGCCCGTCCCTTGCCAAGCGGCTCGGCCGGCACTTGGAGACTCTGCCCGGAGGGGATGACGCGCTCCTCTTCACGACCCCCGGCGGCAAGCCCTTGCGCTACAACCAGTGGCGCAAGGCGTACTTCGACCCCGCCGTGGCTGCCGCCGGACTGACTGACGTCACTCCACACGATCTGCGTGCCTCACACGGCACGTGGGTCGCGGACCGGTACGGCGTGATGACCGCAGCCCATCGGCTCGGCCACTCGAATGCCAGCGTCACTACCCGTCACTACGCTCGGCCAGTCGCCGGTCGAGACGACCAGGTTGCTGAAGCAGCGGACACGTGGCTCAGCGGCCACGATGCCGCTCCCACGCGCGATGGTGCATCGCAGTCACAGCTTTGATGGTGATGGCTTAGCCGAATCACTTGTACCGGCGTGGCCGGAGGGGGCCTCTCGTCGAGAGGCCCCCGACGCGTGTTCGAGTTGCGCTACGTTCTTCGCGTCCGATCGGTATCCGAGCCAGGTTTCTGAACCGAAGTGGCCAGCTCCGCGCGTGCCTTTGCCGCCGCGCGGACCTTCTGCGCGCTGAAGACAGCGAACTCCGGCAGACTCATTCCTGCTTCGTACGCACCTTTAATTGCGCTCTTCACGCACTCGAAGAGATAGTCCTCGCCTCCGCAGAATTCGAGCTGCCCGCGTCGTTCGAGCTCTGCGGAGACCTGCGGAACGCCGACTGGCTTGCCCGCCCTGTGCAGGTCCGTGATCGCTTGGTAGATCAGTTGGTGTCGGGGGACAGCGAAAGCGCCAGGCAGGAACGTTGACGGAACTGAGGCGGATGGCGACTCGCGTTGACTAGGCGCCTGTGGGCTCGACTCGTCGGCTGGCGGTGTGAGGGTAGAGGCTGAGGCATGCGCCTTGTCCCACAGTGCCTTGAAGCGGTTGACTTCCGTCTCGGCTACAAGGCGAGGACGAGCTCGGTGAGCTAACTGCTCAACGACCAACTCGACCACGCCCCACGATGGCAAAGTGGGCTTTACGAAGGCGTGGTGGATGTTGGTATGGCTGACTGCCTTTCCTATGGCCAGGTACAGCTTTCGTGCGGAGGGATACCCAGCCTTGCCGTGTAGGACGTGAAGCTCGCTGTTGAAGATCCGGAGAGGCCCCTCCGGGAGCTTCGGCCTAAGCCACTGCGCCACGTGTTACCCCCACCCTCTTCCCCACATGACTTGATCATGATGTTACCTAACGTCATGGTCTGTCAGGAACTGTAAGGGATCACAAAAGGCTGTCAGAACCCGTCAATCACGGCCGTCCGCTGCTGAGGCTGGTCCAAGACACCTACTTGGAGGGGTAAATGGATCACATCAGTACGCGGACTCTTCTGCTCATGCTCGTTGGAGCCTTCACTGTCTATCTGGTCATGCAGTATCCGGCCATAGGCGCAGCCCTTGGAGTGGCTGTTGCGGTGGTGGCTCTTCTGCATCAACTGCTGCAGAGGTAGTCCGGGTGAGCGGGCGCAGGGCCGAGAGCGGTGTGTCCAATGCTGCCCACTAGCTTTGCGGCTGCCGTCTAACGTGTGGGGCACGTAGCGGGCACGCTGGCGATGAATCGCCCCTGCCGGGGCGCCGAGACCTGTCTGACCTGCGGGGGAAGCCGGAAGGACACCCGACCCCGAAAGGTCTTGAAAACCGTCGTGGCGCAAGTCACCGTGGGTTCAAATCCCACACCCACCGCAGTTGTTTGACGGCCCCTGACCAGGCTTCACGGTCGGGGGCCGTCGCCGTTCGGGCCACCGGCGCGAATCCGTTGAGAGGCGTCGTTTTTGCCGCTGGGAGGTGGGTGGGGCGGTCGTTAGGTTCGAGGGGTGGCCGGTGCGGGCCGGGATTCTCGGACTTGGAGGGTGACCCCCATGCACGCCCAGATCGTTCTGTTCGACGGTTTTGATCCGCTCGATGCCGTCGCCCCCTTCGAGGTGCTGTGTGCCGGCGCTACCGCCGCACCCGGTGCGGTGAGTGTGGAGCTGGTGTCCGCCGAGGGGCCGCGGGAGGTGGTCAGCGGTACGAACGGGCTGGCGTTGCGGGCCACGGCCGCGCTCGATCCCGGGCGTGCGGGGCTGATCGTGCTGCCCGGGGCGGCGGGTCGTGTCGGGGAGCCCGGCGAGACCCCGGGCGAGGACACGGCGGCGGGCGACGCGACGATCCCCGTGCTGCTGGGCCGCACCCTCGCCACCGAGTTGCCCGCACTGCTGACGGCGGCGATGGAGAATCCCGAGGTCACCGTCGCCGCCGTGTGCGGAGGGTCGCTCGTGCCGGCCATGGCCGGACTGCTGGAGGGGCGTCACGCCACCACCCACCACATGGGCCTCGACCTGCTCGACGCCACCGGCGTCCACGCGGTGAACGCCCGTGTCGTCGACGACGGCGACCTCGTCACCGGCGCCGGTGTCACCTCGGGGCTCGACCTGGGCCTGTACCTGTTGGAGCGCGAGGTGGGCCCGCGGATCGCCCACGCCGTCGAGGAACTGTTCGCCCACGAGCGCCGCGGCACCGTGTGGAAGGCCGAGGGACCCGTGCCCGTCGGGTTCTGATGCCGCCGTCCACCACTCGTCGTCAGGAAGAGGCACAGCATGCCGGTCCAAGGCACCTGGGACCTGTCCATCTCGACCCCGGTCGGCAGGATCGCGGCGGTCGCCGAGTTCCGGCGGCGCGGGGACGGGCTCCTCGTCGGTACCGCCCACGGGGCGGGGGAGGAAGTACCGCTGCGTGACGTCGTACTCCACGGCGACCGGCTCACCTGGAAGCAGGCGGTCACCAAGCCGTCGCGGCTGAACCTCGCCTTCGACGTGACGGTCGACGGTGACAGCCTGGCCGGTACCTCCCGGGCCGGCCGGCTGCCCGTCTCGAAGGTCACCGGGGCGCGTAGGAGTACTGGCTGAACCGTGGCTCCGAAAGGCGCCGGGAGCGGTCAGGGGCGGTGGCTCGTCATGCGGGCCGCGGAGGCGATCGTGGCGCGGGCTTCGTGTTCCGTCAGTCCGGTGCTGCGGGCGGCCTCGACCAAGGGGGCCACCAGGGCGGCCCCGATGCCGTTCTCGTAGGCGCGGCAGGCCGCCCAGAAGAGGCGGGTGTTGCGCTGGCCCGGGTGGGCGGCGAGGACGAACTGGACGAGTCCCCGGCCGTGGGCGTCGGTCCCGGTGTGGGCGGGAGTGTGCCGACGCGGCCGGGGCGGCGGGAGGAGCAGGCGCAGGAGGGCGGGCGGGCAGGGAGCGGGGGCGAGGTGGGCGGTGCCGGGGGCCGCGGAGTACGCGCCGTGGCGGGTGCGGGAGCCGGGGCCGACCAGGTAGCCGCCGGCGCCCCGGATGTCGATGCCGGGGGCGAGGCGGCCGGCCGAGTTGGGGACGACGGCGTCGGGCGGGCCGCTCAGCCACAGGTGGCGGCCTCCGCTCGGGGTGAGGACGACGACCGTGGGCGGGATCGTGAACAGGTGGCGCAGGGCCAGCTCGCGCAGGGCGGCCGTGGAGTCCGTCTCCGACTTCGTGTCCAGGTCGACGCCGATGAGGTGGTGCGGGGGCAGGCCGCAGGCGATGCCGTAGCCGGTGGCCCAGGGGGCGGCGGCGAACAGTTCGCGGACGCGCGCCGGGTCGGTGGAGGCGTCGTGGACCCCGTGGCCGAGGCGGCCGCACTCGCCGTGGCAGGGGGCGGGGGACGGGTCGTCGCGGTGGGGGGAGCGGAGGGCCGGGAGCTTCGTGCGGGACAGGGGGATGACGGCCAGACCGCGTTCGGCGGCTGACAGGGCGTGCGCGAGGGCCAGCGTCGTGGCCTGCCGGTCTGTGGTGGCCATGACTTCATGTTCGTACGCGCGTTCGAAAAAGGGAAGGGTGGGTGCGTACGACACGCCGGGGCGGGGCGGTGGGGTGGAAAAAGTGCTGGAACGCTTCACCTCTTGCGGTGCTTGGGGTGCAGGTGTCCCTACTGCGCTGGGCTGGGGTGGATGGGAAGCGCAGGGGTTTATCGACTTGTCATCACGCTTGAGGGCGAATCAGGCCTTCCGGGGTGGTTCGCCGGGGTTCGGTGGGCAATTCTGATCACGCGACGTCGTGCACAGCGTCGAGGCGGTCGGCCAACTGCCTCGGCAAGAGCCAGAGTTCTTAACCGCTTCACGCAACTTCACGCAGGTCCAGGCAGCTTCACGTACTGACCGCGCCCACGGCCGCAAGCCGGTGCGCACTTGTTCTGGAGGAACAACATGGCAAGCATCCGTACCGCCCGCGTCGTCGCCGCCGTCGCCGCCCTGCCGCTCGCCGCCGCCCTCTTCGGCGGCATCGCGACGGCGGACAACGGCGCCATCGCGGACGACGGATCGAACGCGACCGCTTCGGAGGCCTTCGCGGGCATCATCGGCAGCGGCGTCGGCGACGACAACAACGGCAACTCGTCGACCACACAGCAGCAGGCCGTCGGCTCGGGGGCCTCGAACCAGAGCAACACCGCGCAGGTCGACGGCTCCGCGTTCACGGCGGTCAACCAGGGCAACGACAACGTGGCCGTCAGCTTCTCCCCGCTGTGGTGGTGAGCTGAGGGGCCGGGGCGCGGGTGCGCTCCCGCGCCCGGTCCCTCACTCTCCGTGCGGGGTGTGCTTCATGGGGTCGCAAGGCGCCTGGGCGGCGGTGTACCGGTTGTTCCGGCACCGCCGCCCAGGCGTTCTCGGGTGCGCGGGGACCTTCCGGCGGTCCTGCCCGCGGTGGCCCCCAGGGGTGAACCCGGGTGAACCCGTACTGCCTCTCCTCCCCTCGTCCACCTACAGGAGGTGCAGTCAGCACCACCCCTACAACCTGAGGCGGACGCGGCTTCGGGACCTGCGGGCGATCCGCCGGGCACCCTCGCGCTCATAGCGTTGAGACATGACCGCACCCGTCTGCACCAGCGCTTCGAACGCCGCCACCGCCATGGCCCCGGCCAAGGCTCCGGCCAGAGCCGTGGCAAGGGCGCAGGCCTTCCCGTACCCGTCGTTCTCGTCGTACGTGAAGGCCCGCCAGCCGGTGCTGCTGCGCACCGCCCGGTCGCTCACCGCGAACCCGAGCGACGCGGAGGACCTGCTGCAGACCGCCCTCACCAAGACCTACGTGGCCTGGGAGCGCATCGAGGACCACCGGGCCCTCGACGGCTATGTGCGCCGGGCGCTGGTGAACACCCGGACGTCGCAGTGGCGCAAGCGCAAGGTCGACGAGTTCGCCTGCGACGAGCTGCCCGAGCCGGAGTCCGTACCGGCCGGCGACGACCCGGCCGAGCGCCAGGCGCTGCACGACGCGATGTGGCGGGCGATCATGAAGCTGCCCGCCCGGCAGCGCGCGATGGTCGTCCTCAGGTACTACGAGGATCTCAGCGAGGCCCAGACGGCCGACGTGCTCGGCGTTTCCGTGGGTACGGTGAAGTCGGCGGTGTCCCGGGCGCTCGGTAAGCTGCGTGAGGACCCCGAGCTGGGATTCGTCCGGTCCTGAGCCGAGGTCCGTCCGGTCCTGAGCCGAGGTCCGTCCGGCCCTGAACGGAGGTCCGTCCGGTCCTGAGCCGGGCTTCGTCCGGTTCCGAGCCGGTATGCGTCCGTCCCGGCCCGGTGCGTGTGCCGCCGTCGAGGGCGCCCGTCGGGACACCCCGGAGACGTCCGCACACTGATCGATCAGCCCGGAGTAGTGACATACCGCGCGGTATGTGCGCAGAATCAGCGCAACCCTTACCGCCGCGTAGGCAATGTCGCCCCGGGAGGACACCGTGCTGAGCACGATGCAGGACGTACCGCTGCTGATTTCGAGGATCCTGAACCACGGGTCGACGATCCACGGCAGCTCGCAGGTGACCACCTGGACCGGTGAGGACGAGCCGCACCGCCGCTCCTTCGCCGAGATCGGCGAGCGTGCCGCCCAGCTGGCGCACGCCCTGCGCGAGGACCTCGCCGTCGGCGACGACGAGCGCGTGGCCACCCTCATGTGGAACAACGCCGAGCACGTCGAGGCCTACTTCGCGATCCCCTCCATGGGCGCGGTCCTCCACACCCTCAATCTCCGCCTCCCGCCCGAGCAGCTGGCCTGGATCGTGAACCACGCGGCCGACCGCGTCGTGATCGCCAACGGCTCCCTGCTGCCGCTGCTCGCCCCGCTGCTCCCGCACCTGAAGACGGTCGAGCA
Source organism: Streptomyces sp. M92 (assembly GCF_028473745.1). NCBI lineage: Bacteria > Bacillati > Actinomycetota > Actinomycetes > Kitasatosporales > Streptomycetaceae > Streptomyces > Streptomyces sp. M92. Next base: position 1,622,664 of record NZ_CP101137.1, on the reverse strand, counting down.
CGTCGTCGTCACCGGCCCCGGCGACCGCGCCCTGCTGGCTGGTGCGTCGGTCCAGGTGCACGAGTACGAGGACCTGATCGCCGGGAAGCCGACGGCCTACGACTGGCCCGAGCTGGACGAGCGGGCCGCCGCCGCCATGTGCTACACCTCCGGCACCACCGGCGACCCCAAGGGCGTGGTCTACAGCCACCGCTCCATCTACCTGCACTCCATGCAGGTCAACATGGCTCAGTCGATGGGCCTGACCGACGAGGACACCTCACTGGTCGTCGTTCCGCAGTTCCACGTCAACGCCTGGGGCCTGCCGCACGCCACCTTCATGACCGGCGTGAACATGCTGATGCCGGACCGCTTCCTCCAGCCCGCCCCGCTCGCCGAGATGATCGAGGGCGAGCGGCCGTCCCACGCCGCCGCCGTCCCCACCATCTGGCAGGGCCTGCTCGCCGAGCTGACCGCCAAGCCGAGGGACGTCTCCTCCCTCACCCAGGTCACCATCGGCGGCTCCGCCTGCCCGCCCTCCCTCATGGAGGCCTTCGACCAGCTCGGCATGCGAGTCTGCCACGCCTGGGGCATGACGGAGACCTCCCCGCTCGGCACGGTCGCCCGGCCGCCGGCCCACGCGATCGGCACCGACCGGGAGTTCGCCTACCGCCTCACCCAGGGCCGCTTCCCGGCCGGCGTCGAGGCCCGCCTCACCGGTCCCGGCGGCGAGCGCCTGCCCTGGGACGGCGAGTCCGCCGGTGAGCTGGAGGTGCGCGGCAACTGGATCGCCGGCGCGTACTACAACGGGCCGGGCGCCGAGCCGCTGCGCCCCGAGGACAAGTTCAGCGAGGACGGCTGGCTGAAGACCGGCGACGTCGGCATCATCTCCCCCGACGGCTTCCTCACCCTCACCGACCGCGCCAAGGACGTCATCAAGTCCGGCGGCGAGTGGATCTCCTCCGTGGAGCTGGAGAACGCGCTGATGTCCCACCCGGACGTCGCCGAGGCCGCCGTCGTCGCCGTCCCCGACGACAAGTGGGGCGAGCGCCCGCTGGCCACCGTCGTCCTCAAGGAGGGCGCGAGCGTCGGCTTCGAGGAACTGCGGGCTTTCCTCGCCGAGGACGGCAAGATCGCCAAGTGGCAGCTCCCGGAGCGCTGGACGGTGATCGAGGCGGTGCCGAAGACGAGCGTCGGCAAGTTCGACAAGAAGGTGCTGCGCAGGCAGTACGCCGACGGAGGGCTGGACGTGACCCGGCTCTGACCGGGTCCGCAGCGCGCGTACGCCGGGCGGTGTCGAGCCCGGCGTACGCGCGTCAGTTGGTGCCGATCCGGGAGAGCAGCTCGACGATCCGGGTCTGCACCTCGCCGCTGGTGGAACGCTCCGCCAGGAACAGCACCGTCTCGCCCGAGGCCAGCCGCGGCAGGTCGGCCTGGTCGACGGCGGCGGTGTAGACGACGAGCGGGGTGCGGTTGAGCTGCCCGTTCGCGCGCAGCCAGTCGATGATCCCGGCGTGCCCCTCCTGGCGCGCCTCGATCTGCATCAGGTCCATCACGACCAGGTTGGGCCGGAACTGCCCGGCCAGCGTCACCGCGTCGGCGTCGCTCGCCGCCCGCGCCACCTGCATCCCGCGCCGCTCCAGCGTCGCGGTCAGCGCCAGCGCGATCTCCGCGTGCTCCTCGATCAGCAGGACGCGCGGCGGGTGCTGCTCACTGTCGCGCGGCGCGAGCGCCTTCAGCAGTACGGCGGGGTCGGCGCCGTACGCGGCGTCCCGCGAGGCCTGTCCGAGGCCGGCCGTGACCAGCACCGGCACCTCGGCCGCCACCGCCGCCTGGCGCAGGGACTGGAGCGCGGTACGGGTGATGGGGCCGGTCAGCGGGTCCACGAACAGCGCGGCGGGGAACGCCGCGATCTGGGCGTCGACCTCCTCGCGCGAGTTCACGGTGACCGGCCGGTAACCACGGTCGCTGAGCGCCTGCTGCGTGGACACGTCCGGAGCGGGCCACACCAGCAGCCGCCGCGGGTTGTCCAGCGGCTCCGGCGGCAACTCGTCGTCCATCGGCTGCGGACGCGGCGGGTCGGCGACCTCCACGGCCCCGCCGGGCCCGTCCAGCGGCTCGGGACCCTCGGCGGCGTTGCGGTCCGGCGCGCCTATGGCGTACGAGCGTCCGACGCCCTCCGTCCCCGGCATGCGCCGGGGCTGACCCCCGGTCAGGGACGGCTGCTCCTGGGGCTGGGGGCGAGGCTGGGGCTGGCCCGCGCCCTGGGCCTGGCCCGCGCCCTGGGCCTGGCCCGCGGCAGGGCCCTGGGGCTGCTGGGGCTGCTGGGGCCGGGCCGGCGGCTGCGTGGTGGCGGCCGGCTGGTCCGTGCGCGCGGCGGCCGGGTCGGGCGGCGTACCCAGCTTGCGGCGCCGGCCCGAACCGCCCGGCTGCTGCGGGGCGGGGGTGGCCGTCGGCTGCTGCACCTGGACCGCCTGCCGGTTGAACGGCACGCCCTGGCCCAGCGTCCGCACGCTGATCGCCCGCCCCTGGGTCGAGTTCGGGTCGACGGGCGCGGACGACTCGGCGGGCAGCGGCTGCGCCGCGCGCGGGGCGGGTGCGTTCTCGGGCGGCAGCGGCGTGCCCTGGCTCGGCGTGGTCGCGGGAACGGCCCGCGGGCGCGCCGGGGCCGCGGGTGCGGCGGGGGTCCCCGGGGCGGGTGCCGGCGTGGGGCCGGTGGTGCCGTCGGGCGCCGCGGGGGTCTCCGTGCCCGGTGCGGTGCCCGGCGCTCCGGGAGTGGCCGCGCCCGGAGCGGTGGCGTCCGGTGCGGTGGCGTCCGGCGCGGTCGCGTGCGGACCGGTGCCCGGCACGTCCGTGGCGGCCGCCGGCCAGGGCTGCGGCGCGGGCTGTCCGGTAGTGGGCTGATCGGTGGCGGGCTGACCGGTGGCGGGCTGGGCGCGCGCCGTCGGGTCGGCCGGCGCGGCCGGCGCGGGTGCCTGCTGACCGGCGGTGCTCTGCGGCGGAACGGGCCCTCCGTGCACGGGTGCCGACGGGGCCGGACCACCCGGCGCCGGCCCGGGCGAGGCCGCCTCCGCCTGCGGGGCGGTCGCGGCCCGGCGGCGCCGTCCGGTGGGCGCCTCGGCCGGGTGCGGCTGCGGCGGGGTGTGGTCGTCGGCCTGGTCGTGCGGTACGGCGTCGTGCCGGCCGTCGTCGACGAGGGCGTCACCGGGGACGGTCGGTCCGGGCAGCGGTCCGGGGCCCCGTCCGTGCTCCTGTCCCTGCTGATGCCCCTGGCCATGCGGAGCGGGCGCCGGGGTCGCCGCGGCCGCCGTCCCACCGGCGGACCCCACCGTCGCGGCCGCTGCCTGCCCATCCGCCCCTCCGGACTCCGCCACGGCGTCGGACGGCCGGTCCGCGTCGGCGGGCGGCAGGGCGAACACCTGACGGGGTGCTGCTTCCTGCGCGGCGGCGCGCTCGTTCGCGGAGGCCAGGGCGCGACGCCTGCGCCCGGTGGGCCGGTCCGCGTCCGCCGGGTCCGACTCACCGGCCTGCGCGGGGAGGGCCGGCGGCAGCGCCTGCTGCGCGGCACCGTCCCGCCGGGCACGCCGGCCGGTCGGCGCGGGAACGCCCTGCGGCGGTACGGTCCCGCCCAGACCGGTGTTGGAGGCCGCGGCCCCGCCACCGTGTTCCCCGGCCATGACGACGGCGCCCTCGGACACGCCGGCGGGAAGCGCCATCGGGTGCGCGGCCTCGACGGCGCCGGCCGCGTCCTCCGCCGGGCGACCGCGCCTGCGCCCGGTACCGCCGGACCCCTCGCCCGGGGCGGCCTGCGCGGGAACCGGCAGCGGTGCGGACGCCTGCGCCACCTGTTCTCCAGCCTGGGCCTGGGCCTGGGCCGCGCGTCGCCTGCGCCGTCCCGTCGGCGCGGCACCCGAACCCTGGGGACCGGCCTCGGCGGCACCGGCCCCGTCGGCACCCTCGCCCGCCGCTCCCGCGACCTCGCTCTCCAGGAACGCGTCGACGGACGCCCGCCGGGCACGCCGCCGCCCGCCACCGGACCCGGCCGCCTCCGCACCGGCCGCACCACCGACCGTGCCCGCGGCACCCGCAGCAGCGTCCTCGGCGCCGCCCGGTCCCGAGGCCGGTACCGGCACCGACGCCTGATTGGGTACGGACTCCGGTGCCGGGGCCCGGCCCGCGACGGCTCCCGCCCCGCCCCCGATCGGCACCTCCAGCACGAACGCGCTGCCGCTCATACCCGGCACCTCGTGCGTCTGGAGCACGCCACCGTGCGCCCGCACGATCCCGCGCACGATCGGCTCGTGCACCGGGTCGCCCCCGGAGTACGGCCCGCGCACCTCGATGCGTACGACCTCGCCGCGCTGCGCCGCCGCGACCACGACGGTGTTGTCCAGGTAGCCGCCGGTCGCCGACACGGGCGAGTTGCCGGTGGCGTCGACGCCCGCCACGTCCGCGACGAGGTGGGCGAGGGCGATCGCGAGCAGCCGGTGGTCGACCTCGGCCTCGATGGGCGGCGCGTGCACCGCGAACTGCACCCGTCCCGGCCCGATCAGCTCGACGGCACCGTCGACACCGGAGGCGACGACCGCGTCGAGCATCACCTTCGTACGGGCGACGCCCTCGTTGCCGACGTCGAGGCGCTGGTAGCCGAGGACGTTGTCGATGAGCGTGGTGATGCGCGAGTAACCGGCCGACAGGTGGTGCAGCACCTGGTTGGCCTCGGGCCACAGCTGCCCGGCGTCGTCCGACGCCAGCGCGGCGAGTTCCTGGCGCAGTTCGTCCAGGGGGCCGCGCAGGGAGCCGCCGAGGAGGGTGAGGAGCTGCTCGTGCCGGGCGGCGAGCGCCTCGTAGCGGTCCTTCTCCCGTTCGCCGAGGGCGGCGTAGCGGTCCGCGTCCGCGGCGACCTCCTCCGCGTGCTTCTCCCGCAGCTCCTCCAGCTCACTCACGTGCTCCTGGCGCAGGGCGGTCAGCTCGGCGGCGTGCTCCTCGGAGAGCCGCTCCAGCTCCTCGGCGTGCCGCCGCTCCGCGTCCTCGTGCTCCTTGACCAACGCGTCGTAGGGGCGCCGGTCGGTGAAGGTCATCACGGCGCCGACGAGCTGGTCGCCGTCGCGCACGGGGGCGGTTGTCAGGTCGACCGGCACCTGGTCGCCGCTCTTGGAGAACAGCACCTGCCCGCGCACCCGGTGCTTGCGTCCGGAGCGCAGGGTGTCGGCGAGCGGGGACTCGTCGTACGGGAACGGGGAGCCGTCGGCCCGGGAGTGGAGTACGAGGGTGTGCAGCTCACGGCCGCCGAGGTCGCTGGCGCGGTAGCCCAGTATCTGGGCGGCGGCCGGGTTGACGAGGACGATCCGCCCGTCGGTGTCGGTGCCGACGACGCCCTCGGCGGCGGCCCGCAGGATCATCTCGGTCTGCCGCTGCGAACGGGCCAGTTCGGCCTCGGTGTCGACGGTGCCGGAGAGGTCGCGGACGACGAGCATCAGCAGTTCGTCGCCGGTGTAGCCGTAGTTGTCGTAGGCCTGCTGGCCGGTCTCCAGGTTGGCGCTGGTGACCTCGACGGGGAACTCACTGCCGTCGGTGCGCCGGGCGACCATGCGGGTCGGCTTGGTGCGCGCGCGGGGGTCGATGTGGTCGGGGCGCCGCATCGAGCCGGGGATGAGCCGCGAGTCGAACTCCGGCAGCAGGTCCAGCAGCCCGCGCCCGACCAGCGCCGTGCCCGGCGTCTCGAAGGCCTCCAGCGCGATGGTGTTGGCGTTGACGACGGTGCCGTTGGCGTTGACCAGGACCAACGCGTCCGGCAGCGCGTCCAGTATGGCTGCGAGGCGAGCAGCGCCTCGGGATGGCCTGCTGCTCACGAGACGCTTCCCTCCTGTTACCGCACTTGCCGACCGCTCGGGCCATCCTGCCAATCGGCCCGCAGCGTGTCACGCGAGGGAGTCTAAGGGTTGGGGCCCGGCGGGCGGTGCGGGACGGGACGTAGGTCGCACGCGGGAATGACGCAGAACGTGTGACCGATGCCCCCGGGCGCCGCCCTTCCGGCACCCGCCGGAGCCGCCTACGACCGTCCCGGCGCGCCCACCTCGGGCAGCAGCGGCACCATGCGGTCCCAGCGGGAGATCTCGCAGCCGTCGCGGCGGTCGTACGTCACGTCGACCGGGCGGCCGGCCCAGGTACCCGTGACGTGTGCGGTGGCCGGGCCGCCGTACTGCATGGTGCAGACGCTGCCCTCGGGGACCGGCGCGAAGGCGTCCTGTCCCCAGCGCGTGTCGCGCTCGACGACGGCGCAGGCGCCGGCCGGGTCGGGGTGGGTGCCGCCGGCGGGGCCGCAGGACAGCTCGTACGTGCCGTCGGCGTCCGGGCCGGCGTCCCGGACGGTGACGGTCAGGTGGTCCGTGGCCCGGGCGTCCGGGCCGACGGCGGGGGCGTGCGGGCTGGTGGCGGGGCCGACGGCGGGGGTGTGCGGGCCGGCGGCCGTGGCCGGGTGCGCGGACAGGGCGGCGAGGCTCGCGACGGACAGGGCGGCGGCGCCGAGGAGGCGGGCGGCGGGGACTCGGGTGACCTGCGACATGACCTGACTAACGCGCCGGCCCGCCGGACGTTGCGCGACGGGTCGCCGACCACGCCGTAAGGCTTTGCCCTGCGGCCCGCCCGCCTAGTACCGTAGGGGTCGATTGGTGACAGCGCGCTCAACTGTGTCATCATCGGCACGCACCGCTCGCGCTCGCCCGCGAGTCGGTGATGTTGTCTGGAGGCGTCGCCTAGTCCGGTCTATGGCGCCGCACTGCTAATGCGGTTTGGGGCTTACCCCCCATCGAGGGTTCAAATCCCTCCGCCTCCGCACCCATCACCGAAGCCCCGGCCCACTTGGTCGGGGCTTCGGTGTTTTCGCAGGTCACAAGGGGTGTGGTCAATGGATTTCACATGACGGCGGCAGTCATGTAATGTTCTTCCTGTCGCCGCGAGCGGGCCGAAAGGGCCGGGAGCGACGGTAGAACTGAAAAGACAAGCACTCGTAGCTTAACGGATAGAGCATCTGACTACGGATCAGAAGGTTGCAGGTTCGAATCCTGCCGAGTGCACAGCAGACCAGAGGCCCTGTGGAGTGATCCACAGGGCCTCTGGTTTTTGCCTTGACGGCAGTGTTTGACGGCAACCTCCTCACGGGGCGGGTGGCGAACCGGCTGGGCTCGGGTGAGTCATGAGATCCACCCGATGCGGAGCTGAGTAGCCGTACTCATGCGACAGCCTCGCAGAGGCGAGCATGGTGGCGAGTATGAACCTGCCCGCTGCCGCGCCGGCCTTCGATGCCACCACTGGCCCCGGACCGCGGCGCCGTGCGGACCGCGGTGCCGATATCGGGGCCGGGTGTGGTCTCGTGCTCCTGGAGCTGACCATCCTTGTGGTGATCTTCGGACTCTGGTTCCTGTCCGGGTTCAACCTCGACCCAGCGAAGAGCGTCACGACCGACCCGTTGTGGAACTACCTGGTTGCTGCTGGCGGAGTCGGGCTCCTCGCCGTTGCGGCGGCCGCGACAGCGGCGTGGGCCGGAGCCGTCGTCACGGTTGTCTCCCAAGCCGGCATGGCCGCCTTGGTCTGCATCGTTGTCTTCGGTGGCGTTGAGGTTCAGTCCCATCAAGACCAGCGGTGCCGCGACGTACCGTCAGCGGTGGGCTGCGAAGGACACGGCGCCGCACTGACGTTCGGTGTGACGGTCGAGTCGGCGGAACGACAGGGTTTCCACAACCGGGGCGGATCCGGACCTTCATGCCACGGCTGGAAGTGCCATGTCCCCTGCTCCCACGCGGCGTAGGCCACGTCTGCGGAGCCCAGGCGGTGCGAGATGGCGCCCTCACGGGCCCCAGAGAGCGCGGTCCAGGGCTGGGCAGGCCAGTCGGCCGTGGCCTCGATCGGATACCCGGGTTTCACGGCGTACCGGCCTCGATGGCTCTCGACCTCCCAGACCGTTGAGCCGCGACGGTTGAGGACCATGCGCTGAGCCGTGGGCGTGAGCGCCCGGTCCGAGCCCACGTGTGGTGGCCCGGACCGGGCGGAAACGGTCGGTGGTGGGCAGCGTCAGGCGTTGTCCGCGGCCCTGCGGCGGCGTGCGGCGACGACCGTGCCGGCGCCGAGTGCCACGGCGACGGCGCTCGCGATGCCGAGCGGCGCCAGCGCGGGGGACGTGCCGGTCTGGGCGAGGGTGCCGCCGGTCCCGGTGGCCGACGTGCGCACCGTGTCCACCGTCTGCGTCGTCTGCTGCGGGGTGCCGCCCTGCGGGGAGGTACCCGTGCCCGCGGTGTCCGGTCGCTTGTCGTCGTCCTTGCCGGGCTTGCCGGGGTCGGCCTCGTCCACCGGGCCGGGGTCGCTGTCCGCGGGCAGGAGTTCGAAGTCGTAGCGCTTCATCGGGCCCAGGACGCAGGGCTTGTACGCGCTGGAGGCGTCTGCGGCGAACAGGGCGAAGGCGTCGGCGGCCCCGGCGCCGGCGGCGACCTTCATCCGCAGCTTCACGTCGCTGTGCTCGCCGGGCTTCATGGTGTCGACGGGGGCGATGTGCTCGGGCCGGTTGCCGCCCAGGGTCTTCCAGCCGGAGCCGTCGGACCACTTGACCTTCAGCGCGCCCTTCGCACCGCTGCCCTCGCCCTTCACGTGCACGAAGGCCAGGGGGTCCACGTCCAGCGTGCGCTCGGACCCGTTGGTCACGCGCAGGGTGAAGTCGACGGTGGTGCCGGCGACGACCTTGGACGGCAGCCCCACCGCGAGCGCGGTCAGTCCGTCCTCGCGGACGCACTCCTTCGCGGTGCCGAGCGCCTCCTCGGCAGCCTCCTTGGCCTCAAGGGCCTTGTCCAGGGCCGTCTTGAGCTTCCCGTACGCGCGCACCGCCGCCACCCGGGCGTCGTCCAGCGCGGTCTGGGCCGCCTCGGCGGCGGCGTCGGCCTCCTGCCTGGCCCCGACGGCCTCCGCCAGGTCGGTCTCGGCGGCCTCCAGGGCCAGCTGCGCCTCGGCCTTCTCGGCGTCGGTCCCGGCCGCCTCGACCGCGGCCCGCGCGTCCGTGACGGCCTTCTCGGCGGCCGCCTCGGCGTCGGCCGCGTCCTTGGCCGCCTTGGCAGCCGTGATCGTGGCCGCCTTGAGCGGGTGGGTGTCGGAGTCCAGCGCCGCCATGGCGGCGTCGACCGTCTTCCGCCCCTCCTTCTCGGCGGCGAGGGCGTCCTCGTACTCCTTGGCCGCGTCCGCGGCGGCCTTCTCCAGCTCCGCGTATGTGGGCTGGTGCTGCGTCTGCGCCGAGGGCGTCCCGGCGGCGAACGCCGGAGCGGAGGTGAGCAGTACGACGGGCGTGGCGACCGCGACCGCGGCGGCCACGGACAGGGAACGACGGAGTCTCACAAACGGGCCCTTCGTGGGAAGAGACGGTGGGGGCCGGCCGCCGGGAGTGGAGGGGTCGGCCTGGAAGTGTGATGAGTTTATGATCAACGGGGCCGTCCGTGCCGGGCAATACCGGGGCACAGGTCTGTCCCAGACGCGTCGCAAGGTCGCACCGCCCGGTGAAGAGGGCCCGTGACTGTGTCTAGGGTGTGCCCATGTTGCGACGACGCGTCTCCATATCCGACAGGCCGACCGCCACCCGGCCGAGCCTCGACGGAGGCATCCGGTGAACAAGCCGCTGAGGGCCGTGGCGATCTTCTGCGGGCTGCTGGTGCTCGGCCTGCTGATCCGTGCGAACTGGCTGCAGTACGTCCGGGCCCCGGAGCTCGCCTCCGACACCAAGAACCGGCGGGTGCAGATCGAGCAGTTCTCCACCCCGCGCGGCGACATCATCGTCGGCGGGCGGGCCATCACGGGCTCCGCCGAGACCGAGGGCGACCTCAAGTACAAGCGCACCTACGTCAACGGGCCGATGTACGCGCCGGTGACGGGGTACGCGTCGCAGGCCCAGGGCATGACGCTGCTGGAGAAGACCTACGACGGCATCCTGACCGGCAAGGACGACCGGCTGGCGTTCCAGCGGTTCGCCGACGTCGTCAGCGGGGAGGGCCGCCGGGCGGGCTCGGTGGTCACCACCATCGACCCGAAGGCGCAGAAGGCCGCGTGGGACGGGCTGACCAAGCTGGAGGGCGCCCGGGGAGCCGTGGTCGCGCTCGACCCGAGCACGGGCAAGGTGCTGGCGCTGGTGTCGGCGCCCTCCTACGACCCGTCGACGTTCTCGGGCGGCACCTTCAACGAGTCGGACCGCTTCGTCGCGCTCACCAAGGAGAAGCGCAAGCCGCTCGCCAACCGCGCGCTGCGCGAGACCTACCCGCCGGGCTCCACCTTCAAGATCCTCACCGCGGCCGCCGCACTGGAGCACGGAGCGGTCACCGACATCGACGCGCGCACGGACGCCGAGTCGCCGTACCAGCTGCCGCAGTCCAGCACCAAGATCGGCAGTGAGGCCGGCGACGCCGTCTGCGACAAGGCCTCGATGAAGGTCGCGATGCAGTGGTCGTGCAACAACGTCTTCCTCGACGCCGCCGCCGAGCTGGGGCCGGAGAAGATGCGGGAGACGGCCGAGAAGTTCGGCTTCAACGAGGACGTCTACTCCGACGACTTCGGCGACCTGCTCGCCACCAAGAGCCTCTACCCCGAGGACCTCGACCTGCCGGGCACCGCGCTCACCGGCATGGGACAGGGCAGCCTCACCAGCACGCCGATGCAGATGGCCATGGTCACCGCCGCGCTGGCCAACGACGGCAAGCTGATGCAGCCCTACATCGTCGACGAGGTCAAGGGCCCGGACCTCGACACGCTGGAGAAGACCGAACCCGCGGTGATGAGCGAGGCGGTCTCCGCCGAGACCGCGCAGAAGGTCCAGCAGATGATGGAGTTCACCGCCAAGGAGGGCAGCGCCGAGCGTGCCCTGATCGACGGCATCACGGTCGGCGGCAAGACGGGTACCGCGCAGCGCGGCGTCGACGTGGACGAGAAGGTGCCCTACGGCTGGTTCGTCTCCTACGGCAAGAAGGACGACGGGTCCTCCGTCGCCGTCGCCGTCTTCATCGACCCGACCGACATGGACATCTCCCGCGCGGACATCTCCGGTGGACGCCTCGGCGCGCCCATCGCCCGGGACGTCATGAAGGCGGTCCTGCAGCAGTGACGCGGAGCGCGGTGGCGGGTCAGGCCCGGCCGGCGTCGTACGCCTCGCGGGCCTGCTCCACCGCGGTCATCCGCCGTTCCGTCCAGCGGGCGAGGTCCCGGACCTGCTCGGCGGCCTCCCGGCCGAGGTCCGTGAGCGAGTAGTCCACGCGGGGCGGGATCACCGGCTCGGCCTCCCGGTGGACCAGGCCGTCGCGCTCCAGGGTCCGCAGGGTCTGCGCCAGCATCTTCTCGCTGACCCGGCCGATCTCCCGGCGCAGTTCGCTGAAGCGGTAGGGGCGGTCCAGCAGGGCGATCAGGGCCAAGGTGCCCCAGCGGCTGGTGACGTGCTCCATGACCAGGCGTTCCGGGCACGTCGCGTCGCTTCCCATCATGCTCATACCGTACGTCGTGGCGGGCACTGTCTTCCGGGCAGTGCCCGCCACGTCGCTGTGGCTGTGGCTGCCGGTGGCGGTGGCGGTGGCGGTGGCGTTGTCAGTGGTGGCCTCTACGCTCGGCGGGGATGGCACAGACGTGGAAGTGCTCGGGGCTGCGGTGGGCGGCGGACGGTCCCGTGCTGACGTGGGTCGGGGGACGGCGCAGTGCGCTGGTCCGGGGGAGAAGGGTGGCCTTCGGGGTCGCTGAGGGGGGTGAGCGGACCTGCGTGGGGGCACGGGGGCACGGGTGCCCGGTGCGGGCCGGCGTGCCGGGGCGGAGTACGGGGGCGCGGTGCGAGGAGTGCGCGCGGCTGGACCGGGCGCACTCCGTGGCCGCCGACACCGTCGCGGACGATCCGCGGCCGTACCGCGTCTACCTGGCGTGGTTCGGGCCGGGCCTGGTCAAGGTCGGGATCACCGCGTACGAGCGGGGGTCTGCCCGGCTGCTGGAGCAGGGCGCGGTCTGCTTCAGCTGGCTGGGCCACGGCCCGCTGATGGCCGCGCGGCGGACGGAGGAGCTGCTGCGGGCCGCGCTGGGGGTGCCCGACCGCATCCCCTACGCCCAGAAGCGTGCGGTGCGGTCCGGACTGCCGGGGTCGGAGGGGGAGCGGACGGCCGAGATCGCGGAGCTGCACGCGCGGGCGGTGGCGCTGGGCGGCTGGCCGGAGTCGCTGACGCCGGAGCCGTTCCGGGGCGTGGACCATGCGGCCGCCTTCGGCATCGCGGAGGCGGGGGCCGAGGTTCCGGGCGCCGTGGGGGAGGTGACCGAACTGGTGGCGGGTGGTGCGATCGGGGGCGGGCTGGTGGCCGTCGCGGGGCCCGATCTGCATCTGGCGACGGAGCGGGGGGTGATCGCGCTCGACTCGCGGCTGATGACCGGGTGGGAGCTGGTGGCGGCCGGGGGTGAGCCGTGTGCCGTGCCCCTGCGGGAGTTCAGGGACACGGCGGCCGGAGTGCAGGACGGGCTGTTCTGACCCCTTCCCGGCCCCTTGTTCCGGCCCTTTGTTCCGGCCCTTTGTTCCGGCCTCTTGTCCCGGCCTCTTGATCCGGACCCTTGTTCCGGGGGCGGGCCGGGCGCGATCGTGGCTCCATGAGCGATCAGGAGGCCGGACAGGTCCGCCGGTTCTGGGAGGGGCTCGGGCTGCCCGGGCTGGTCGACGTGCACACGCACTTCATGCCCGAGCGCGTGCTGCGCAAGGTGTGGGGCTACTTCGACTCCCTCGGGCCGCTGACCGGCGGTGTCGAGTGGCCGATCACCTACCGGAGGGAGGAGGACGAACGGACGGCACTGTTGCGGGAGTTCGGTGTGCGCTCCTTCACCGCCATGCTGTACCCGCACAAAGCGGGCATGGCCCGGTGGCTGAACGGCTGGGCGGTGGACTTCGCCCGCCGGACCCCTGACTGCCTGCACACCTCCACCCTCTTCCCCGAGCCCGGTGTCGAGGCGTACGTCCGCGAGGCGGTCGAGGCGGGGGCGCGGGTCTTCAAGGCGCACGTCCAGGTCGGTGCCTACGACCCGGCCGACGAGCTGCTCGACGGCGCGTGGGGGCTGCTCGCCGATGCGGGGGTGCCCGTCGTGATCCACTGCGGGTCCGGGCCGGCGCCCGGCAAGCACACCGGGCCCGAGCCGATCGCCCGCGTACTGGCCCGCCACCCCCGGCTGCGGCTGGTGGTCGCGCACATGGGGATGCCCGAGTACGAGGACTTCCTGGACCTGGCCGAGCGGTACGGCGAGGTGCGGCTGGACACCACCATGGCGTTCACCGACTTCAGCGAGCGGCTCGCCCCCTTCCCCCGGCGGGCGCTGCCCCGGCTGGCCGGCCTCGGCGACCGCGTCCTGCTCGGGACGGACTTCCCCAACATCCCCTACCCCTATCTGCACCAGCTGCGCGCGCTGGAGCGGCTGGAGCTCGGTGACGCGTGGCTGCGGAACGTGTGCCACGACAACGGGGCCCGGCTGTTCGAGCTGCCCGGGCACTGACGGCGACGGCGACCAGGACCGGTCCGGCCGGGCGCGCCGGGGAGCCCGAGCCCTCTGTGGGTTTCTCAGGAAAATCACAGGTTGGCGAAAGAGTGCTCTCAGAGCGCACCGCCAGGGTGACCGGTATGACCACGACCTCGCCCCAGGGGCGCACCGAACTGCTGAGGCCGGACGGGAGCCCCGTCCGGGTGCTGGTGGTGGACGACGAGTTGTCCATCACCGAACTGCTCTCCATGGCCCTGCGCTACGAGGGCTGGCAGATCCGCAGCGCGGGCGACGGCCACGGCGCCGTCCAGGCCGCGCGCGAGTTCCGGCCCGACGCGGTGGTGCTGGACATGATGCTGCCCGACATGGACGGGCTGAGCGCGCTGGGGCGGCTGCGCCGCGACCTGCCGGACGTGCCGGTGCTGTTCCTGACCGCCAAGGACGCGGTCGAGGACCGTATCGCCGGGCTGACCGCGGGCGGGGACGACTACGTCACCAAGCCGTTCAGCCTGGAGGAGGTCGTCGCCCGGCTGCGCGGACTGATCCGGCGCACCGGTGCCGCCGACCGGCGCTCCGAGTCCGTACTGGTCGTCGGCGACCTCACCCTCGACGAGGACAGCCACGAGGTGACGCGGGGCGGCGACGGCATCCACCTCACCGCCACCGAGTTCGAGCTGCTGCGGTTCCTGATGCGCAACCCGAGGCGTGTGCTGAGCAAGGCGCAGATCCTGGACCGCGTGTGGTCGTACGACTTCGGCGGGCAGGCCAACGTCGTCGAGCTGTACATCTCCTACCTGCGCCGGAAGATCGACGCCGGGCGCGAACCGATGATCCACACCCGGCGCGGCGCCGGCTACCTGATCAAGCCCGCGGTGTCGTGAGCGGACGGCGGCGACCGCGTCCGCGGACCCTGCGGACGCGGCTCGTCGTCGCGTCGGTGGCGCTGATCGCGGTGGTGTGCGCGGTGATCGGCACGGTGACGACGGTGGCGCTGCGGTCGCACCTGTACGACCAGCTGGACAAGCAGCTGGACGAGGTCGCGATGCGGGTGTCCGGCTTCGGGCCGCCCGGCGGGGCCGGACCCGGTGGCCTTCTGCCCGGCGCCGACGGCCCGCGGCGGATGGACCTGGACGAGTTCGTCACCCGCGGTCCGCAGCCGCTCGGCACGATCGTCGCCGAGGTCCGGGGCGGCGTCGTCGTCGACGCCAAGTACGGCGAGAAGGACGACGACAGCACCGACTTCAGCGGTATCGGCCCGGTCGCCCTCACCGAGGCGGAACGCGCCGCGCTGGCCTCCGCACCCCGGGACGGGGACAAACACACGGTCGAGATCGGCGGCCTCGGCGACTACCGCGTGGAGTACCGGGACGGCTACTACGCAGCCGTCCCCACCTCCGAGGTCACCGGCACCGTCGGCACTCTGGTCATCGTCGAGGCCAGCGTCACCGCCGCCGGTCTCGTCGCCGCCTGTCTCGCCGGCACCGTCATCGTCGGTGTCGCCACCCGCCCCCTGCGCAGGGTCGCCGCCACCGCCACCCGCGTCTCCGAACTCCCCCTGCACGCCGGTGAAGTGAACCTCGACGAACGCGTCCCGGAGTCCGAGTGCGACCCGCACACCGAGGTCGGCCGGGTCGGCGCCGCGCTCAACCGGATGCTGGACCACGTGCACGGGGCGCTGCACGCCCGCCAGGAGAGCGAGACGCGGGTACGGCAGTTCGTCGCCGACGCCAGTCACGAGCTGCGCACGCCGCTCGCCTCGATCCGCGGGTACGCCGAACTCACCCGCCGGGGAGGGGAACAGGTCGGCCCCGACACCCGGCACGCGCTGGGCCGCATCGAGTCCGAGGCCGGGCGGATGACCGGGCTGGTCGAGGACCTGCTCCTGCTCGCCCGCCTGGACGCCGGACGGCCGCTGGAGTTCGGGCGGACCGACCTCGTACCACTCGTCGTGGACACCGTCAGCGACGCCCGCGCGGCCGGGCCGGACCACACCTGGCGCCTCGACCTGCCCGACGAACCGGCGATCGTCTCGGCGGACGCCGCCCGGCTCCAGCAGGTGCTGGTCAACCTGCTGGCCAACGCCCGCAGCCACACCCCGCCCGGCACCACCGTCACCGCGCGCGTACGGCGCGCCGGGGCGTGGCTGCGCGCGGACGTGGAGGACAACGGGCCGGGCATCCCGGCAGGGCTGCTGCCGCACGTCTTCGAGCGGTTCGCGCGCGGCGACTCGGCCCGCACCCGCGCCACCGGGTCGACGGGCCTCGGGCTCGCCATCGTGCAGGCCGTGGCGGCCGCGCACGGCGGCGCCGTCACCGTCGACAGCGTGCCCGGACGCACCGTCTTCACCCTGCGCCTGCCGGCCCCGCAGGACGCGCCGGCGCACTCACAGGCACAGCACAGCGTCACCACACGGGTGCGACAGGGGAGTTGAGAAGTGTCGGTGCCATGCGAACCGACACCTCTCCCGGCTCCCTGCCGGCGCGGGAGCACCTCCCGGCCGCAGGAGCCGGTACGCCTGTCCTGGACGTGGTGGTCCCCGTCCACAACGAGGAGAAAGACCTCCGGCCGTGCGTCCTGAGACTGCACGACCACCTCACGCGGACCTTCCCGTACGGCTTCCGCATCACGGTCGCGGACAACGCCTCCACCGACGCCACCGCACACATGGCCGCCGGGCTCGCGGCGGAGCTGCCGGAGGTCACGTCCCGCCGCCTGGAGCAGAAGGGGCGGGGCCGGGCCCTGCGCACCGTCTGGTCGGCCTCGGACGCCCCCGTCCTCGCCTACATGGACGTCGACCTCTCCACCGACCTGAACGCCCTGCTGCCGCTGGTGGCGCCGCTGATCTCCGGCCACTCGGACCTGGCGATCGGCTCCCGCCTCACCCCCGGCTCACGCGTGGTGCGCGGCGCCAAACGGGAGTTCGTCTCCCGCTCCTACAACCTCATCCTGCGCGGCTCCCTCCAGGCCCGCTTCTCCGACGCCCAGTGCGGCTTCAAGGCGATCCGCCGGGACGTCGCCCAGGCGCTGCTGCCGCTGGTGGAGGACACCGGCTGGTTCTTCGACACCGAGATGCTGGTGCTCGCCGAACGCGCCGGGTGCCGCATCCACGAGGTGCCGGTCGACTGGGTCGACGACCCCGACTCGACCGTGCGCATCGTGAAGACGGCGACCGACGACCTCAAGGGCGTCTGGCGGGTCGGCAAGGCACTGGCCACCGGTTCGCTGCCGCTGGACCGGCTGGCGCGGCCGTTCGGCGACGACCCGCGCGACCGGGAACTGGCCGGCGTACCGCGGGGCCTGGCCCGGCAGCTCGTCGGCTTCTGCGTCGTCGGCGCCCTGTCCACCCTCGGCTACCTGCTGCTCTACAGCGGCTTCCGCCTCTTCGCCGGTTCGCAGCTCGCCAACGCGCTCGCCCTGCTGGTCTCGGCGGTCGCCAACACCGCCGCCAACCGGCGGCTGACCTTCCGTGTGCGGGGACGGGGCGGTGCCGTGCGGCACCAGGCGCAGGGACTGGTGGTGTTCGGCATCGGTCTCGTGCTGACCAGCGGTTCGCTCGCCGCCCTGAACGCGGCGACCGCCGACCCCGGCCACTCCACGGAACTGACGGTGCTGATCGCCGCCAACCTCGCGGCCACCGTGCTGCGCTTCCTGCTCTTCCGCGCCTGGGTGTTCGCCGACACGGCACCTCCGGCGACCGGGCCGGGGGACGGGACCGACTTGGGGGACGCACGATGACGACCCAGCACGCCCTGCGAAGAGTCCAGCGGAGGGTCCTGCGGCGCGGCATGTGGCGCGGCATGTGGCGGGGCCGTCCCGAGGACCCCCGATGGGTGCGCCCGGCCTTCCTCGGCCTGCTGCTCGCCACAGCGCTGCTGTACCTGTACAACCTGAGCGCCTCCGGCTACGCCAACTCCTTCTACTCGGCGGCCGTGCAGGCGGGCAGCCAGTCCTGGAAGGCGTTCTTCTTCGGCTCGCTCGACGCGGGCAACGCCATCACCGTCGACAAGCCCCCGGCCGCGCTGTGGCCGATGGCGCTGGCGGTCCGGGTCTTCGGGCTCGGCTCCTGGTCGATCCTCGTCCCCGAGGTGCTGATGGGCGTCGCGACGGTCGCCGTCGTGTATGCGGCCGTGCGCCGCCGGTTCAGCCCCGCGGCCGGGCTGATCGCCGGTACGGTGCTGGCCCTGACGCCCGTCGCCGCGCTGATGTTCCGCTTCAACAACCCGGACGCGCTCCTCGCGCTGCTGATGTCCGCGGCCTGCTACCTCGTCGTCCGCGCGCTGGAGGACGGCCGGACCAAGTGGCTGGTGTGGGCCGGCGCCGCGATCGGGCTCGCCTTCCTGACGAAGACCCTCCAGGCGTTCCTCATCCTGCCCGCCCTCGCCCTCGTCCACGGCGTCTGCGCGCCGGTGCGGCCGGTGAAGCGGCTCGGGCAGCTCGCGCTCGCCACCCTCGCCGTCGTCGTCTCCGGCGGCTGGTGGGTGGCGGTCGTGGAACTGTGGCCGGCGTCGTCCCGCCCGTACGTCGGCGGCTCGCAGAACAACAGTTTCCTGGAGCTGACCTTCGGCTACAACGGCCTGGGCCGGCTCAACGGGGAGGAGACGGGCAGCGTCGGCGGCGGCGGTGGCCCCGGCGGCGGCAGCGGCGGACAGTGGGGCGAGACCGGCTGGGACAGGATGTTCAACTCCGAGATCGGCGGCCAGATCTCCTGGCTGCTCCCGGCGGCCCTGATCCTGCTGGCCGCGGCGCTGGTCGCGCTGCGCCGCGCCGGCCGTACCGACGCCGCCCGGGCGTCCCTCCTGGTCTGGGGCGGCTCGCTGCTGACGACCATGGCCGTCTTCAGCTACATGGCGGGCATCTTCCACCAGTACTACACGGTCGCCCTCGCGCCGTACCTCGCCGCGGTGGTCGGCATCGGCGCGGCCACGCTGTGGGAGCGACGCGAGCGGGCCTGGGCGTCCCTCGCGCTGGCCGCCGCGGCCACGGCGACCGCGGCCTGGGGGTACGTGCTCCTCGACCGCACGCCCGACTACCTGCCCTGGCTGAAGTGGCCGGTCCTCGTCGGAGGCCTGGTCGCCGCGCTCGGGCTGGTCTTCGCCGGGCGGCTGGGGCGGCGGGCGGCGCTCGCGGCGGCGGGGCTGGGGATCGTGACGTCGCTGGCCGCGCCGACCGCGTACACGCTGAGCACCGTGCAGGAGGGGCACAGCGGCTCCATCGTCACGGCCGGACCGTCCGGCGCGAGCATGATGGGCGCCGGGGGGCCTCCGGGCGGTGGGCGGGGCGGCGGTGGTCGCGGTGGCGAGGGCTTCCCCGATGGCGGGGGCTTCCCGGGTGGCGGGGGCTTCCCGGGCGGCGCACCGGGCCAGAACGGCCGGACGCCCCCGAACGGTCGGACAGCCCCCGGCGGCCAGAACGGCGGCCAGAACGGCGGCGAGGCCGGCCCCGGCGCGGGTGGAGGTGGCGGCATGGGCGTGGGCGGCCTGCTCAACGGCGCCCAGGTCGGCACCGAGGCGAAGGAGCTGCTGGAGACCGATGCCGACGACTACACCTGGGTGGCCGCCGCGATCGGCTCCCAGAACGCGGCGAGCCACCAGCTCGCCACCGGAGAGCCCGTGATGGCGATCGGCGGCTTCAACGGCACGGACCCGTCGCCGACCCTCGAGCGGTTCAAGGAGTACGTCGCGGACGGCAGGATCCACTACTTCATCGGCGGCGGAACGGGAGGCGGCATGGGCGGCGACTCCGGCAGCTCGTCGCAGATCGCTTCCTGGGTCGAGGCCAACTTCGAGGAGGTCACCGTCGGTTCGGCCACCTTCTACGACCTGACCCGACCGACCTCCTGACCAGGTGGGGAATCACTTTGCTGTACAGCGTATAGGGACCCCTATACGCTGTACAGCATGACAGCGCCCTCCCCCGAGCAGGAACAGGGTCCCGGCCGCGCGCCGACCGCGTCCCCCGTCCAGGGCCACCCGCAGCGCTGGCTGATCCTCGGTGTCATCAGCCTCGCCCAGCTGACGGTGGTGCTGGACAACACCGTGCTGAACGTGGCCATCCCCTCCCTCACCGACGAGCTGGGCGCGGCCACCTCCGACATCCAGTGGATGATCAACGCCTACTCGCTGGTGCAGTCCGGCCTGCTGCTCACCGCGGGCAGCGCCGCCGACCGCTACGGCCGCAAGAAGATGCTGACCGCGGGCCTGGCCCTGTTCGGACTGGGCTCACTGGCGGCGGGCCTCGCGGACAGCACCGGCCAGCTGATCGCGGCCCGCGCCGGGATGGGCGTCGGCGGCGCGCTGCTGCTGACCACCACCCTGGCCGTGGTCATGCAGATCTTCGCGCCCGAGGAGCACCCCAAGGCGATCGGCATCTGGAGCGCGGTGAGCGCGCTGGGCTTCGCCTGCGGGCCGCTGATCGGCGGTTTCGTGCTGGACCACTTCTGGTGGGGCGCGATCTTCCTGATCAACCTGCCGGTCGTGGCGCTGGGCCTGGTCGCGGTCGTGACCCTGGTGCCGGAGTCGAAGAACCGCCAGGGCGACCGCCCCGACCTGCTGGGCGCCCTGCTCTCCACGATCGGCATGGCCGCGCTGGTCTACGCGATCATCTCCGGCCCCGAGCACGGCTGGACCTCCGGCCGGGTACTGGCCACGGCGGCCGTCGCGGTCGGTGTGCTCGCGCTCTTCGCGTACTGGGAGAGCCGCATCCCGTATCCCATGCTCGACCTGGCCTTCTTCCGCAACCAGCGGTTCACGGGCGCGGTCGCCGGGCTGATGCTGATCACCTTCGGTATGGGCGGCGCGCTCTTCCTGCTCACCCAGCACCTGCAGTTCGTGCTCGGGTACGACCCGCTGGAGGCGGGGCTGGCGACCGCGCCGCTGGCGGCGACGGTGGTGGTCCTGAACTTCTCCGGCATCGCGGCCAAGTGGCTGGTCAAGCTCGGTACGCCGGTGGCGGTCATGCTGAGCATGGTGCTGATGTCGGCGGGCCTGGTGGCCATCGCCACGCTGACCGGCGCGGGCTATCCGGGCACGCTGCTGGGGCTGCTGCTGATCGGCGTGGGGTGCGCGCTCGGCAACCCGGCCATGGCGCACGCCATCATGAGCTCGATCCCGCCGGCCAAGGCGGGCGTCGGCGCGGGGATCAACGGGACGCTCGCGGAGTTCGGCAACGGGCTGGGCGTGGCCGTGCTGGGCGCGGTGCTGAACTCGCGGTTCGCGGCGCTGGTGCCGGTCGCGGCGGCGTCGTTGCCCGCGGCGCTGGCCTCGGCGGAGGGGGAGGCGGAGCGGGAGCGGGTCGTCGACGCGTTCTCCTCCGGGCTGGAGAGCAGTCAGTTGGTGGGGGCGGTGGCCGTGCTGGCCGGCGGGGCGGTGGCGTCGGTGTTGTTGAGCCGGGCGGAACGGGCAGACTCGGAGACTGCGGGCGCCTGAGAGCTCGGGTGGTTTCTGCCCTTGTGCGGCTGCGGGCCGCGGGTGGTTGATCGCGCCCACACGGCGGAGCCGTACGTTGACGCCGTCCCGCGCCCCTTGTGGGGCGCCGATCCGGGCCGGCGTGTGAGGAGTCGAGGAGAGGTGCGTATGGCGAAGGCGGGCCGGGGGGCGCGGGCCAGTGTGTGGCTGGTGGACGAGGGGCGGCGCGGGGGACGGCGTGGCGGTCAGCCGTCGGGGCTGGACCGGGAGCGGATCACCGAGGCCACGGTGCGGCTGCTGGACGCCGAGGGGCTGGCCAGGTTCTCCATGCGCCGCCTGGCCGCCGAGCTGAACGTCACCGCCATGTCCGTCTACTGGTACGTCGACACCAAGGACGAGCTGCTCGAACTCGCCCTGGACGCGGTCTTCGGCGAGCTGCGCCGCCCCGGCCCGGAGGCCGAGGGGGACTGGCGCGAGCAGTTGCGCGCACTGGCCCGGGAGAACCGGTCCCTGCTGGTGCGCCACCCGTGGATGTCCCAGCTGACCGGTACCTACCTCAACATCGGGCCGCACTCGATGGAGTTCTCCCGTGCGGTGCAGGGCGTGATGCGGCGCAGCGGACTGCCCGCCCACCGGCTGACCGGGGGGATCGCGGCCGTCTTCCAGTTCGTGTACGGCTACGGCACCATCGAGGGGCATCTCTTCGCCCGGGCGGCCGACACCGGGATGAGCCCGGACGAGTACTTCCAGGACTCCATGAGCGCGGTGGTCGAGTCGTCGGACACCGCCCCGGACGTCGTCGCGGAGTCCCGGGCCATCATGTCGGCCCGCGGCGGTGAGACGGTCGACGAGATGCTGGACCGGGACTTCGAGTTCGCGCTGGACCTGCTGGTGGCGGGCATCGAGGCGATGGTCGAACGGGGCTGACCCGCCCCCCCCCGGGCGCACGGGGGCGGCCCGCCCGACGTCAGCCACCCGACGTCAGCCGTCCGACGCCAGCCGCGCCGGGAAGCCCCCCGTGGCCACCGGCCCCCACTTCTCCGGCGTCACCCGGATGAGCGACTTGCCCTGCGCCACCATGGCCCGCCGGTACTCGTCCCAGTCGGGGTGCTCGCCGGCGATGTTGCGGTAGTACTCCACGAGCGGCTCGACCGAGTCGGGGCTGTCGACGACCTCCGCCGTGCCGTCGACCTGGACCCAGGGGCCGTTCCACTCGTCGCTGAGCACGATGACGCTGACCCGCGGATCGCGGTGCGCGTTGCGGGTCTTGGCCCGCTCGGGGTACGTGGAGACCACGATCCGGCCCGAGTCGTCGACCCCGCAGGTCAGCGGCGACCCCTGCGGGCTGCCGTCGGACCGGCGGGTCAGCAGGATCGCCCGGTGCCGGGGGCGTACGAAGTCCAGCAACTCGGCCAGGGAGACACGGGTGTTCGTCGCGATGTTCGGTGCCATGCCGTCACCCTAGAGGCTGTCACAGGCTGTCACTCCTGGGCCGCGCTCCCGCTTCCGGGCCCGCTCGCCGCACCGCTCTCCTGGCGCAGCGCCTCCGCGAGGTTGTCGTACACCGGCACGTCCCGGCGCAGCCCGGACAGCTCCAGGACCCGGCTCGGCACGCCCTTCGGGGCGGCCACCACCCGCAGCCGGGCGCGGCCGGGCAGACGGCGGCGCACCTCGTCGAGGAGGCGTACGCCCTGGGAGTCCATGAAGCGGGTCGCCGTCAGGTCCAGGACGAGGACGCGCAGGCCGGCCGAGTGGTGTTCCACGGCGGTCATGATCAGGGGGAGCAGCCCCGTGCCGTTGCAGAAGTCGATGTCCGGGGGCAGCGCGAGTACGGCGCAGCCGGGTGGATCACACGGGTCGCAGGGGCGGGGGCGTAAGGGCACGGCATTCACCTTGCAGACGTACGTCCGGCTTCC
Source organism: Streptomyces sp. M92 (assembly GCF_028473745.1). Lineage (NCBI taxonomy): Bacteria > Bacillati > Actinomycetota > Actinomycetes > Kitasatosporales > Streptomycetaceae > Streptomyces > Streptomyces sp. M92. Next base: position 1,599,860 of record NZ_CP101137.1, on the reverse strand, counting down.
GGCAAGGCCGCTTCCTGACCCGTGCCCCATTCCATCACGCCGCCGAGTCGAGGGGGAAGGTGCCTGCTCGCTCCGTCGACCGGGCGTCACCGGAACGCAACCGAGCAGCTAGAGTGCTGTCCGTCCTGTGCTCGCAGTCAGGAATGTGCTGCGGAGCTCTCCTGCGCACGGCCACCGGGTCGTGCACGCCGAAGAGGTTCGTGGTGGCTGCGTCCGAATTTACTGATTTGCCGCGTTTTCCGGTGGGCTTCGAGCTGGCCGAGGCCCTGACGTCGGCGGCTCGGCAGCTGCATGGGACGGGCTCCCCGGACGACACCCTGAGCACCGCGGTCCAACTGGCCGTGCGCCTGCTGCCCGGCGCCGAGCACGCGGGCATCTCGGAGATCCAGCGCGGCCGGCTGCGCACCCTCGCCTGGACCGACGAGGCCGTACGCTTCGACGCCGACTCCCGGCAGGGGAGCCGCGAACCGCACCCGGACTGGGACCGCCTGTGGACCACCCCCGTGGTCCGGACGGACGACAGCGAGGCCGACGGCGAGGGGAACGCCCTCCGCGCCCGCGGCCTGCGTTCCGCCCTGTCGCTGCGGCTGCGCGCCGACCGGCGCCGCCTGACCGTGCTGACGGCCTACGCCCGCAAACCGCAGGCCTTCGACGAGGACGCCGCCCGCGTCGGCCGCCTGTTCACCGCGCACGTCTCCCTCGCCCTGGACTCGGCGACCGTGCGGGCACAGCTCACCGAGGCCATGCGCACCCGGGACCTGATCGGCCAGGCCACCGGCATCCTCATGGAGCGCCTGGACATCGACGCGGCCGGCGCCTTCGACTCCCTGGTGAAGGCCTCCCAGCGGGAGAACGTGAAACTGCGCGACCTCGCCCGCCGCATCGTCGACGCGAACAGCGGTGCGGGCGGCCGAGGCGTGGCGGAACGATGACGGGATATCCGTACGTGCATGACCTCGCAGACCTCTGACCCGCTCGACCAGGCGATAGCGCGCAGCCAGGGTCTCGACACGCTGCTGCGCGACCTGACCGACCGCGCCGTCGGCCAGGTCCCCGGCGCCGCGGCCTGTTCGGTCACCGTGCGCCGCGCCGACCGGCTGCTGACCCTGGCGGGGAGTTCCGGGCTGCCCGGCGGCCTGGACCTCAGGCAGTACGAGAACGGTTCGGGTCCGTGCGTGGACGCCGCCGAGACGGACAGCCCCCGGTACTCCCCCGACCTGGCCGCGGAGACCCGCTGGCCCGCGTACACCGAGTACGCGCTGGCCACCGGGGTGCGCTGTGTGCTGGCGCTGCCGATGGCCGTCGAGGGCGAGACGGGCGCCGCGCTCAACTTCTACGGCATGGAGCCCGATTCGCTGGGCCGGGGACGCGAAGCGGCCCGCACCTTCGCGGAGCGGGCCGCCGACGCGGTCAACGAGGCCCTGCGCCTGGAGCGGCAGCGGGCCTCGGCGGCCGACGTGCGCACCGCGCTGCTCTCCCGCAGCGTCATCGACCAGGCGGTCGGCATCCTCATGGCCCGGGAGCGTATCGACGCCCACCGGGCCCTGGCGCGGCTGCGCCGTGCCTCGCAGCACCGGAACGTCAAGCTCCGGGACCTGTGCGGCGAGCTGGTGGCCCAGACGGCCGGCGGCGCCTCACACGGCCGGCAGTGACTCCCCCTGGACCGCCTGGATGTCCAGCTCGACCCTGAGGGTCGTGCCGATGGCGGCGATGCCGGCCTGGAGGACCTGGTTGTAGTTCATGGCGAAGTCCTCGCGCCGCAGCTCCGTGGTGGCGCGGAACGCCGCCCGGGTGCCGCCCCACGGGTCGGCGCCGGTGCCCAGGTAGGCGAGGTCCAGGTCGACCGGGCGGACCACGCCGTGCAGGCCCAGCTCGCCGTGGACGGTCCAGTGGTCGGGGCCGGCCTCGGTCACGCCGGTGGAGCGGTAGGTGATCTCCGGGTACCGCTCGGTGTCCAGGAAGTCGGCGGAGCGCAGATGGGTGTCGCGCATGCCGTTGCCGGTGTCGACGGAGGCCGCCCGGATCACCGCCTCGACCCTGGACTTGGTCACGTCGTCCGGCGCGATGTCGACCGTGCCGGCGAACTCCGTGAACCGGCCGTGCACGCTGGAGATGCCCAGGTGCTGGGCGACCGCGGCGACGCTGGAGTGCGCCGGGTCGATGGTCCACGGTCCCGGCGGCGGCAGCTCGGTGCCGCCCTGGCGGGCCAGCGTCACGGTGCCGACCTCGGCCCGGCCGCTCGCGGTGACGATCGCGCTGGACGCGGCCGGCGCGTAGCCGACGGCGGTGACGATCACGGTGTACGCCCCCGGCGCCAGCGCGGTGGTGTCCCGCACGGCGCCCTCGGTGTCCGCCTCGGCGCGCAGCACCTGCGTGCCGGTCATGTCGGTCACCGTGACGACCGCGTGCGACACGGCCCATCCGTCCCGCGTTCGGATCCTCGCGGTCAGTCCCATCCCGTTTTCTCCCTGCAAAGGCTCAGAAAGTGGTCGTGAAGAAGCCGGCCCGTGGCGGGCGGGCGCGCCTCCGCTCAGAGCGCGCACGCCACCACGGGCCGGGGACTCGCTACTCGCCGGGGTGGGCGAGCTCGATGTCGTGGCCGTCGGCACCCGGGCCGGCGACCGTCAGGGACGTGGCCACCGGCGGGTAGCCGGTCGCGATCACGGTGTACTCACCGGCGTCCAGGTCGGTGAAGGCGTACGCCCCGTCCGCGCCGGTCGTGGCCGTGCCGACCACGTTGCCCGCCGCGTCGACCAGCGTGACGCGGGCGTCGGCCAGCGGACCGTGCGGAGCCCGCACGACGCCCTGGACCCGCGCCCCGGCCTGGAGGTCGACCTCCACGCGGGTGACACCGGTGCCGCCCACCTCCAGGGGCAGGGCGCGCGGCCGGTAGCCGGCGGCGTTGACCGCGACGGTCACCGTGCCCGGCACCAGCTCGGTGAAGGCGAACTCGCCCGCCTCGCCGGTGGCGGCGGTGGCCAGCAGGTCACCGCGCACATCGGTCACGATCACCCTCGCGTCCTTGACCGGCAACCCGCTCTCCACGGCGCGCACCAGGCCGGTGAGCCCGCTGGTGCCGCTGAGCAGGATGTCGTAGGCGACCGGCTCGTCGTTGACGACGATCGTCGACGCCTGCGGCTGGAAACCGTCGGCGGAGGCGATCAGGACGTACGAGCCCGCGCCCGGCGCGTCCACGGCGTAGGAACCGTCGGCCTGGGCGACCGAGCGGCCCAGCTGCCGGCCGCCCAGCGAGATCAGCGTGACCGCGGCCTGCGGGACCGGCGCGGCCTCGGCGCCGCGGACGAAGCCGCGGACCGCGATGCCGCCCGGGACGGGTGCCGGGGTCTCGCCGGCGCCGGCCGCCGCGGTGGCGACGGCGGCGAGCCGCTGGGTGGCCGCGGACTGCGTGCCGGAGTCGGCGACGGACGTGTCCGAGGTGGCCGGGGCGGCGGCCGTGACACCGGCCGGAACCGGCTCGGCGGCGACCCGGGTGGCCTCGGCCGGGGCCGGAGCGGCCGGGGAGGCCGTCTCGGCCGAGGCCTCCGCGGCCTGGGCGAGGGCGCCCGACGTACGCAGCGGGACCTCCTTGATGAACAGGGTCACGAGGAAGCCGAGGGCGGCGACCGGCGCGACGTACAGGAAGATGTCGGCGATGCCGTGCCCGTAGGCGCTCTCCAGCCACTCGCGGATGCCGGGGGGCAGCAGGTCCATGTCGGGGATGCCCCCGCCGGTGGCCTTGGCGGCGCCCGCCTGCTCCTCGGGGCTGAGCTGCCCGATGGTGTCCTGGGCGTAGTGGCTGATCCGGGACGACATGATCGAGCCGAGCACCGAGACGCCCACCGCGCCGCCGAGGGACCGGAAGAAGGTCACGACGGAGGAGGCGGCGCCCAGGTCCTGCGGGGCCACCTGGTTCTGCGTGCAGAGCACCAGGTTCTGCATCATCATGCCGACGCCGAGACCCATCAGCGCCATGAAGATCGCGATGTGCCAGTACGGGGTGTCGTAGCGCATGCCGCTCAGCAGGCCCAGGCCCGCCGTCAGCAGCACGCCGCCGGCCAGCAGCCAGCCCTTCCACTTGCCGGTCTTGGTGATGACCTGACCGGAGACGGTCGACGACACGAACAGGCCGCCGATCATCGGGATGGTCATGACGCCCGACATGGTCGGGGACTCACCGCGGGCCAGCTGGAAGTACTGGCTGAAGTAGACGGTGCCCGCGAACATCGCGATACCGACGAACAGCGAGGCCAGCGAGGCCAGGGTGATGGTGCGGTTGCGGAACAGGCGCAGTGGGATGATCGGCTCGCTGGCCTTGGACTCGACGAGCAGGAAGATCAGCGTGAGCACGATCGAGCCGCCGACCATGACTCCGGTCTGCCAGGACATCCAGGAGTACTTGTCGTCGGCGAAGGTGACCCAGACGAGCAGCAGGCAGACCGCGGCGGTGATGAAGAAGGCGCCGGCCCAGTCGACCTTGACCTTCCGCTTGGTCACCGGCAGGTGCAGGGTCTTCTGCAGCACGATCAGCGCGATGACCGCGAACGGCACGCCGACGTAGAGGCACCAGCGCCAGCCGAGCCAGCTGGTGTCGGTGATGACGCCGCCGAGCAGCGGGCCGCCGACGGTGGCGACGGCGAAGGTGGCGCCGAGGTAGCCGGAGTACCGGCCGCGCTCGCGCGGGGAGATCATCGCGGCCATGATGATCTGGGCCAGGGCGGACAGACCGCCGGCGCCCAGGCCCTGGATGGCACGCGCGGTGATGAGCATGCCCGCGTTCTGCGACAGGCCGGCCACGACGGAGCCGAGGACGAAGACGCAGAGGGCTATCTGGACCAGGGCCTTCTTGCTGACCAGGTCGGCGAGCTTGCCCCACAGCGGGGTGGAGGCGGTCATCGTCAGCAGCGAGGCGGTGACGACCCAGGTGTAGGCGCTCTGGCCGCCACCGAGGTCGCCCACGATCTCGGGCAGGGCGTTGGTGACGATGGTCGAGGACAGGATGGCGCAGAACATGCCGAGCAGGAGCCCGGACAGCGCTTCCATGATCTGCCGGTGCGACATCGGAGCGTCTCCGGCGGAGCCTCCCCCGTGCTTGGCATGAGCCCGCACACCGGCCGGTGTGGTCGTTGCCATGGACTTCCTTTGCTTACTTCGTGGTGGTCGCGGGTGTACGGGTGGTCTGTTCGACCTCGGGTGGTGCGGGGGGCCGGGCCGGCGCGGACCGGCAGTCGTCGAAGCTCGCCCTGAGCCTGGTCATCAGCCGGGTGAGCTGGCCGACCTCGTCGTCGCTCCAGTCGCTCAGGCGGTGGGCCAGCAGCTGGGTCGTCCGCTCCGACAGCTCGTCGAGCTGGGCCTGGCCCGCGGACGTCAGGCGCAGGATGCGCGAGCGCTTGTCCGCGGGGTCGGGGGAGCGTTCGATCCAGCCCCGGTCGGCGATGTGCGCGACGTGGCGGCTGGTCACCGACATGTCCACGGCCAGCAGCTCGGCGAGCTTGCTGATGCGCATGTCCCCGTGGCGGCCCAGCAGGGTCAGTACGGCGGCGGAACCGCCGGGGCAGTCGGCCGGCAGGATGCGGCCCATCTCCCGTTTGACGGCGCCGAAGGCGCTGAACTGTCGGATCAGCTCCTCGTACTGCGCCCTCTCGGCCATGCGCACCTCCCGCATTCGTTGCTTAGGGCAACCATAGAAGCGGTTGGTTGCTACAGGCAAACAAAAACGGTCATGCGGCCACAAAAAGTTGGCAAAGGCAAGTATTGCGAAAGTAAACGTGCAGGTGGCGGGTGGTGAGGTGCCTCAAGAGGGTTCGGCGGCCCCGCACTTGGGGCCCCACCGAGGATTCGCTAGTGTCTCGGCCCATGGCTAACAACCAGGGCACCCAGGGCCCGCAGGGCAACCACGACCCCGCCGGCAGCACCCAGATGTTCCGCGCGTTCGTCGACGACGCCCCCCAGTCCCGGCAGGCGGCCCCCGCCGCCTCCTCCGGCCCGCGCATCGGCCTGATCGTCGGCATCGTGGTCGCCGTGGCGGTCGTCGCGGCCGTGGCCTGGCTGGCGCTGGCGTAGCGCCGGAACGCGACCGGCCTCCGGGCGCGGGCGCGCATATGTGACGGCGACCGCCGCGGACCCCGAGGGAGCCGCGGCGGCCGCCGGAATGCCGAGGACCGGGCGTCAGTCCGAGATGAGCCCCTCGCGCAGCTGCGCCAGGGTGCGGGTCAGCAGCCGTGAGACGTGCATCTGCGAGATGCCGACCTCCTCGCCGATCTGCGACTGGGTCATGTTGGCGAAGAAGCGCAGCATGATGATCCGCCGCTCGCGGGGCGGCAGCTTGGCCAGCAGCGGCTTGAGGGACTCGCGGTACTCCACGCCCTCCAGCGCCGTGTCCTCGTAGCCCAGCCGGTCCGCGAGCGAGCCCTCGCCGCCGTCGTCCTCCGGGGCCGGGGAGTCCAGCGAGGAGGCGGTGTAGGCGTTGCCCACCGCGAGGCCGTCGACGACGTCCTCCTCGGAGACGCCCAGCACGGCGGCCAGCTCGCCCACGGTCGGGGAGCGGTCCAGCTTCTGGGAGAGCTCGTCGCTGGCCTTGGTCAGCGCCAGGCGCAGCTCCTGGAGCCGGCGCGGGACGCGCACCGACCACGAGGTGTCCCGGAAGAACCGCTTGATCTCGCCGACGACGGTCGGCATCGCGAAGGTCGGGAACTCCACCCCCCGCTCGCAGTCGAAGCGGTCGATCGCCTTGATCAGGCCGATGGTGCCGACCTGGACGATGTCCTCCATCGGCTCGTTGCGCGAGCGGAAGCGGGCCGCCGCGTAGCGCACCAGGGGGAGGTTGAGCTCGATCAGGGTGTCCCGGACGTAGGCACGCTCGGGGCTGTCCGTGTCGAGGGCGGCGAGCCGCAGGAACAGGGAGCGGGACAGGGTGCGGGTGTCGATGGCCTCCGGGGCCGCGAGGGCCTGGGCCGGCACGGCGTCGAGGGTCGGTACGGCTTCGGCGGCCTGACCCTCGTCGATGGGACCGACGGAGTCGATGGAGCCGACGGGGCCGAGCGCCTCGAGCGTGTCGGGCGCGGTCTCGCTCTCCGCGAGCGCGAGCACCTTCGAGCTGCCCTGTTCTGCGGACATGCCACCCCCTTTGGGTCGCGGGACGGTCGCGGCACACGCTCCCGGGACGGGAACGCAGCCTTCACCTGAATACCGGAGCCGGAGCTCCGGCAAACGCGTCTCCGGCAGAATGTCACATGTCGGCAACGCGCTGTAGTGACATGTCGACATCCGAGACGCGAATTCCCCCTGGAAACAGGGGGTCTGACGGGCTTTCGGCCCGATTCCGCCCGCAACCGCCCTGGTGAGTGATTCGCTCGCCCCGGTGACCGTTCGCTCGCGCCTTCGAATGCTTCCCGCGCTGTGGTGAGACTACGCCTCGATGCGGTTGGCGGACCTCAGCCGCTGGAAACTGCGCGCCAGCAACCGCGAGACGTGCATCTGCGAGACACCGAGCTCCGCGCTGATCTGCGACTGCGTCAGATTGCTGTAGTAGCGCAGCAGCAGGATCCGCTGCTCCCGCTCCGGGAGCTGGACCAGCAGGTGCCGCACCAGGTCGCGGTGCTCGACCCCGTCGAGGGCGGGGTCCTCGTAGCCGAGCCGGTCGAGCAGGCCGGGCAGCCCGTCGCCCTCCTGCGCGGCCTCCAGCGAGGTGGCGTGGTACGACCGCCCCGCCTCGATGCAGGACAGCACCTCCTCCTCGGTGATACGCAGCCGTTCGGCGATCTCGGCGGTGGTCGGGGAGCGCCCGAAGGCGGTCGTCAGGTCCTCGGTGGCGCTGTTGACCTGCACCCACAGCTCGTGCAGCCGGCGCGGTACGTGCACCGTGCGGACGTTGTCGCGGAAATACCGCTTGATCTCGCCGACGACGGTCGGCATCGCGAACGTCGGGAACTGCACGCCCCGTTCGGGGTCGAAGCGGTCGATGGCGTTGATGAGCCCGATCGTGCCGACCTGGACCACGTCCTCCATCGGCTCGTTGCGGGAGCGGAAACGGGCGGCGGCGTAGCGCACCAGAGGCAGGTTCGCCTCGATGAGCGCCGCGCGCACCCGGTCGTGCTCCGGTGAGCCCGGTGTGAGCCCCTTCAGCTGCCCGAAGAGCACCTGGGTCAGGGCCCGGGTGTCGGCACCCCGGCTGCGCTGCCGCGTGGTCTGCCGCGCGGGCGCCTCGGTGGCCTGGGCGGGCGGCGCGGGCGGTGCTTGAGGCGCAGTACTGGCCGGCACGGTCAACTCCACCTCGTGATCGTCAACTCTTCCGTCACTCATCCGTCAAAAGCGGTCATAGCATCACAAGACATGTGCACTGTGTGCAAGCACCTCATAACGTCGTGTTGAGTGAACGAACGCAGATCGGCCCCGCACCGATCAGGTGCGGGGCCGATCTGCGCGGCGCGGGGCCGGTGGCCCGAATCTCCGGCTCGGGTCGCTAGAACTCGTAGTCGGCGATCACCCAGGTGGCGAACTCCCGCCACAGCGCCACGCAGGCCTGGTGTGCGGGGTGTTCGAGGTACCGCTTGAGGGCGTCGGCGTCCTCGACCGCGGAGTTGATGGCGAAGTCGTAGGCGATGGGCCGGTCGCTGATGTTCCAGGCGCATTCCCAGAAACGCAGTTCCTCGATCCGGTCGCCGAGCGCGCGGAACGCCTCGACGCCCTCCACGACGCGCGGGTCGTCGCGCTCCACGCCGTCGTTGAGCTTGAACAGCACCAGGTGGCGGATCATCAGTTTCCTCCCTTGGCGGCCCAGGTCATGAAGTCGCCCACGGCGCCCGCCGCGTCGGAGATGCCCTGGAAGCCTATGAGAACGTAGTCGGCGGCAGTCTCCGGGTCGGTGATGATCACATACAGCACGAAGACAACGACTGCGTAGACGGCGATCTTCTTCGCGTTCACCGCCACCGCGGCCTCCCCTGTCCCTTGTCGCACGCCTTTCGATCGCACATGATCGCACGAAGGGCCCCGTCTTTCGACGGGGCCCTTCAGAAGCGGTAGCGGAGGGATTTGAACCCTCGGTGACTTGCGCCACACTCGCTTTCGAGGCGAGCTCCTTCGGCCGCTCGGACACGCTACCGAGACAGACCTTACAGCACAGTGCCGCATGGATCGAAATCGGTATGCGGGGCCGGTCAGCGGTCGCGGAAGAACTCGGTCAGCAGCCGCGCGCAGTCGTCCGCGAGAACGCCCTCGATCACCTCGGGACGGTGGTTGAGGCGCCGGTCGCGCACGACGTCCCAAAGGGAGCCGGCCGCGCCCGCCTTGTCGTCGCGGGCGCCGTAGACGACGCGGTCCACCCGGGACTGGACCAGCGCGCCCGCGCACATCGTGCACGGCTCCAGGGTGACGACGAGGGTGCACCCGGCCAGCCGCCACTCGCCGAGCGTCCGAGCCGCCCGGCGGATGGCGAGCACCTCGGCGTGGGCCGTGGGATCGCCGTCGGCCTCGCGCTCGTTGTGCCCGGCGGCCAGCACCGTCTGCCCGTCCGGTGCCAGCACGACGGCACCGACGGGCACGTCACCGCCGAGCGCGGCCCGCCCGGCCTCGGCCAGGGCGAGCCGCATCGCCGCCCGCCACGGGTCGCGCACCGGGTCGGGCGGCGCGGAACGTTCCGCCGGTTGTTCTCCCACGTCCTGTCCGGTCAGCGCACGGTCTCCAGCACCTCGGAGGCGCCCAGCGCCTCGGCGATCTCGCCGACCGCGTCGCCGGCCATCGAGCGCAGCTCCTTCTCGCTCACGCCCAGGTCGTCCAGGACCTCGGCGTCACCGACCGGCCCGTGCGGCACGGCCTCTCCGGCACCGGCGGCCGCGTCACCGCCGTCGGTACCGTCCTCGTCGTCCTCGGACTCACCGTCCTCCGTGCCGTCGAGGTCGAGGGCGTCGAGGTCGTCGCCGTCGTCACCGGGCTCCCGGCCCAGCAGTTCGTCGGTGAGCAGGATCTCGCCGTAGCTGCTGCGGGCCGCGGCGGCGGCGTCCGACACGTAGATACGGGGGTCCTCCTCGCCGTCCACCCGGACGACTCCGAACCACGCGTCCTCCTGCTCGATCAGCACGAGCACCGTGTCCTCGTCGGGAGAGGCCTCCCGGGCCAGGTCGGCCAGATCCGACAGGGTCTCCACATCGTCGAGCTCAGTGTCGCTCGCTACCCATCCCTCTTCGGTGCGCGCGAGCAGTGCGGCGAAGTACACCGTGACTCTCCCACTGGTCATAGGCGTGCCGGTTGGGGGTCCCCCCGGCGGAGGCTGCGGGCGGGGGAGCGGTGCTCCGAGCCCCACCCACTCGGAATCGTGGCAGAAACAAGGCCGTCAGGGGACGCCTTCGGCGCCCTGTCTCCGGCAGTTTCGCCCGGAAACCAGACTCGTCGCCACCACGTGCGGATCGTACGCGGGTTTCCCCCGCCACCCGCGTACTCCCGTCGCGCCAACACCGGCGCGGCGCGCGATCTTCCCCCGCCGGGCGGTGGAACTACCAGCGGAAGGTACGCATGCGCATCGCGTGGCGCAGCCGGGCGGCCTTGGCGCGGCGCGGCTGCACGCGGTCCCGTAGCTCCCGGGCCTCCGCCAGGTCCCGCAGGAACTGGGCCCGCCGCCGTCGCCGGGCCGCCTCCCGGTCCGGTTCCGTGCTCCGCTCAGCCCCGCTCCCGGCCCCCGGCTGCTCGCCGGGGGACGGAGCGTCGTGGAAGTCCCGGTCAGGCACAGTCTCACCACCCAGCGTCAGTCCCTCCCACCTTCCCCCGACCGGGCGGTTTGACTCCAGCGAGCGAGTGAAGCGTCCGCCCGGGAGCCCGGTTACTGTGGTGTTCATGCGTCTCCACGTCGTCGACCACCCCCTGGTCGCCCACAAGCTCACCACGCTGCGCGACCAGCGCACCGACTCCGCGACCTTCCGCCGCCTCGCCGACGAGCTGGTCACCCTGCTCGCCTACGAGGCCACGCGCGACGTGCGCACCGAACAGGTCGACATCCACACGCCGGTCGCGCAGACCACCGGCGTCAAGCTCTCCCACCCGCGCCCGCTGGTGGTGCCGATCCTGCGGGCCGGTCTCGGCATGCTGGACGGCATGGTCCGGCTGCTGCCGACCGCCGAGGTCGGCTTCCTGGGCATGGTGCGCAACGAGGAGACGCTCCAGGCCTCCACCTACGCCACCCGCATGCCGGACGACCTCTCCGGACGCCAGGTGTACGTCCTGGACCCGATGCTGGCCACGGGCGGCACCCTGGTCGCGTCGATCCAGGAGCTGATCAAGCGCGGCGCGGACGACGTGACGGCCGTGGTGCTGCTCGCCGCTCCCGAGGGCGTCGAACTGATGGAGCGCGAGCTGGCGGGCACCCCGGTGACGGTCGTGACGGCCTCGGTCGACGAGCGCCTGAACGAACTGGGCTACATCGTGCCGGGCCTCGGCGACGCGGGCGACCGCATGTACGGCGCGGCCGAATAAGCCGTACGTCCGTCAGCAGCCCTTCTTCTCCGCGGTGGGCGTCGGCTGCGGCGCGGCCAGTGCGGTCAGTGCCGTGTCGGCGTCCGCGGGCTTCGCCAGCCCCTTGAAGCCGTCGCCGATCATCAGGTCGACCTCGGCGCCCTCGCGCGCCGCGTCGGTTTGGCGTTCGGCGCCGGGCAGCTGGGTGCCGAGCACGGCCAGTGAAGTCTTCAGGGAGGCGGGGGGCCCGAGCAGGATCCCCGCACCCTTGATCTTCTTGTCGTACTCCTTGGGCGCGTTGCTCACCTCGCCGACCCGGAAACCGCGCTTCTTCAGCTCGTCGGCGGTCTTCTGGGCGAGGCCGGTGAGGGTCGTGGCGTTGAGTACGTTGACGGTCACCTGAGCCGGCTTCGGCAGCTTCACCGCCGCGGGCGCGGCGCTCGCCTTCGTGCCCGTGGTCGGGCAGTCCGCGGCGGCACCGGCCGCGTTGGCCTTGTCTCCGCCGGTGAAGACGTCGATCAGCTGGAGCGTGCCCCAGCCGAGCACGCCGAGAACGGTGACGCAGGCGACCGCGACGACCGCGAGCCTGCCGCGTCGCCGGGCCGGTCGCATACGCGGGTACCGGTCCCCCGTGATCTTGTACTGGCCGCCCATGCCAGGGGGAGTGAGCATGCTCATGAACGCAGGGTAGTGCGCTCCGGCGGCGATGCCTATTAGATGATCAGTCGACGTTCCGGGACCCGGTGCGATGCAACCCGAACGGATCAAACCCGAACGTCACGGGGCCGGCCGGCCTCATCCGGGCTCAGTCGAGCTCGAGCACCCGCGCGTGCAGCACCTGGCGCTGTTGCAGAGCCGCGCGCACCGCGCGGTGCAGCCCGTCCTCCAGGTACAGGTCGCCCTGCCACTTCACGACGTGCGCGAAGAGGTCGCCGTAGAAGGTGGAGTCCTCGGCGAGGAGGGTCTCCAGGTCGAGCTGGCCCTTGGTCGTCACGAGCTGATCGAGGCGGACCGGGCGCGGCGCGACGTCCGCCCACTGCCGGGTGCTCTCCCGGCCGTGGTCGGGGTACGGCCGGCCGTTTCCGATGCGCTTGAAGATCACACGGAAAGCCTACCGGCCAAGTCGTCGCGGGCGCAGCCATGGCGGCGGAGTGCGGCGCTGGAAATGACGCCGTAAACATGGGCAAACGGGTCCGGGCGCCCCCGGGGCGGAGGTGGCCGGACCGCCTCCGCCCCGCTCGGCCGCCTCGGTCAGTCCCGCCTCCCCTCACGCGCGGACGGCCGGGGTTCGCTCGGGACCTGCGGCTTGCCGGTGCCGGGATGCGGAGTACGGCGGGCACCTTCGGCGCGCAGGAGGGCGCGCAGGACTGCGTAGGGGTCGTTGGGCATGGCTGTTTCCCTCGTTCCTCTTCCTGTTCCTGCCGTGGGACGGACGGACCGGACGAACGCCCGGCACCGGCCCTGTCAGCAGCGCAGGACCACGGAACGAGGGGTGGGCGGCGGCCCGGCAGCCACCGGGGGCGCGGAGGACCGCTGCCGCGGACCGGCCGTCGGCACCGGAGCCGCGCACGTGGGCGCCCCGCGCCGGACGCTCCGGGCCGGTGCGCGCGTGGCGGTGTCGAGATGGTCGTACTCGCCGACGCCCCCGCCGCTCGTGCCCGCCACCGGCGCGGGCGGCGCCGCCTGGCCCGTGACGTGGGCGCAGGGCAGGGCGAGGGCGAGCAGCAGAACGAGGACCCGCAGCCACGCACCACGACGCCCGGCGCGGAGGGTGGCGTACGGTGCGGGGCTCACGTCGGTTCGTGTCCCCGCCGGGCGACCCTCGCCCATCGCGCCGGTTCGAGAACCGCCCGCTCGGCGTAGCGGCGCGCCCCGTTCACAGCGTGCGCGGGACCTGACGGGCGCGCCGGCGCAGGCCCACGGCCGTGACGATCTCCACCACCCCGACGACGACCAGCCACCAGCCGCCGACCAGCATGAGCACCGCGGCCGACTCGACCGGCGAGTCGATCAGCACGATCCCGGCGACGACGGTGACGACGCCGAGGAAGACGTGCCAGCCGCGCGCCGGCATCGCGGGGTCGTGCACGGCGGCCACGATCTGTGTGACGCCGCGGAACAGCCAGCCGATGCCGATCCACAGCGCGAGCAGCAGCACCGACTGCAGGTGCCCGCGGAAGCAGAACAGGCCGAGCAGGATCGACACGGCACCGCTGATGAAGGCGAGGACCCGCAGCGAGGTCGTCCGGTGCGTGCCGAAGGCGGCGGCCAGCTGGAGGACGCCGCTGACGACGAGGTAGAGGCCGAAGAGCACTCCGGCGGCGAGCAGAGACGCGCCCGGCCAGACCAGGACGAGCACGCCCAGGACCAGGGAGGCGGCCCCGGTGAGCAGCACGGTCTGCCATGCGGTGCGGGACAGCAGGTGCAGTGGCCCCTCAAGGGCCGGCTCGGCTTCGTGCGCGCGCTCGCGCTCGCCCCGGCCGGCGGCCCGGGTGTGCACCCCGCGGTCGTCGTACGGCTGGCTACCGGGAGCGCCGCTCGGTGGCTCGGTCATGCTCCATGCTGGGAACGGCGCGCTGGGCCGCGCCACTTGGGCTGGGCCGTCAGGCTGACGGGCCTGGGGTGCGGGGCGGGTGCTTTCCGGGGAGCCGGGCGTGGGGATGGGCGTCGGGGGTGGGTCGCGCGGCCCGGCGCTGCGGGGTGCGGCGCTGCGGGGTGCGGCTGTGCCCGCCCGTGCCGCCCTGGGGGTACCGCCCGGCCGTTCAGGCACTGGGGGAGACACGACTGCCCGCAACTGGGGCAGCTGGGCGGGATGGCGCGGTGCCTGCCTGGCGGCTGCGCGTTCCGTGGGCGGCAGCCGCGCACGTTGGCGCGGTGCCCGCCTGGCGGCTGCGCGCGCCGCGTGGGCGGTTGGCCGCGTGCGGCGGGAAGGGGACGTGTCGGGGTGTCCGCCCGCAGCGGTTGGCGCGTCCGCGCCGTTCAGCCCCGTGGCCGACCGATTCCGCGCCGTTCCGAGGACGACACCCCCCGGCGCGGCCCCGACGCCCCGCCACCGAACCAGCCGGGCTACGCGCACCCCCACCGAACAGCCACAGGCCGCCGTAGGCACCCCACCCGCTACTTGCCGGAGGCCTTCGCCTTCGCCGCAGCCTTCGCCTCCTGCTTGTACGCCCGCACCTTCGTCAGCGACTCCGGCCCGGTGATGTCGGCCACCGACCGGAAGGAATCCGGCTCGCCGTAAGCCCCGGCCGCCTCCCGCCACCCCTCCGGCCGTACGCCGAGCTGCTTGCCCAGCAGGGCCAGGAAGATCTGGGCCTTCTGCTTGCCGAAGCCCGGCAGGTCCTGGAGCCGCTTCAGCAGCTCCTTCCCGCTGCCCACACCCCGCCACACCGCCTCGGCATCACCGTCGTACGTCTCGACGAGGTACCGGCACAGCTGCTGCACCCGGCCCGCCATCGACCCGGGGTACCGGTGCACCGCCGGCTTCTCGGAGAGCAGCGCCGCGAAGGCCTCCGGGTCGTACGCCGCGATGTCGTGCGCGTCCAGATCCTCCGCGCCCATCCGCCGCGCGATGGTCGACGGCCCCTTGAACGCCCACTCCATGGGCACTTGCTGGTCGAGCAGCATGCCCACCAGCGCGGCGAGCGGACTGCGGCCGAGCAGCTCGTCGGCCTCGGGGTCCTGGGCGAGGTGCAGTGTGACGTCCATACCCCCGATGATCGCAAGCCACGGCTCAGGTCGCGCGCCAGTACCCCAGCGCGTTCACCCGCTGCTTGGCCACCCCCAGCTCCTTGCGGACGTACGCCCCCAGCGCCCGCGTCGTCGCCGTGTCGCAGGCGATCCAGACGTACGGCTCGGGAGCGGTCCGCAGCAGCTCCGGCAGCTCCTCCTTCACCCGGGCCACCAGTTGCGCGCCCGCGTCCCGGCGCGGCACCGTACGGACCTCGTGCAGCTCCGGATCGGTACGGAACGGCAGGCCGTCCTCCGCGCCGCCGCCCTCGAACCAG
Organism: Streptomyces sp. M92; assembly: GCF_028473745.1. Classification (NCBI taxonomy): domain Bacteria; kingdom Bacillati; phylum Actinomycetota; class Actinomycetes; order Kitasatosporales; family Streptomycetaceae; genus Streptomyces; species Streptomyces sp. M92. The sequence goes on along the minus strand of NZ_CP101137.1, from coordinate 1,584,414 downwards.
ATGGTCGCGGGCACCGCCCCCACCGCGTCGAGCAGCGAGTTCAGCGCGGGCAGCGACGCCGGGTCCGCGACCGCGAAGACCCGGGAGGGAAGGGGCTGCGGCACCTCGAACCCCGTCCCCTGGACCGTCGCCTCGATCGTGTCCCCCGCCTTCGCCGCCCGCGCCCAGTCGCTCGCGCACCCCTCGTGCAGGGCGAACTCCATGCTGAACGTGCCGGCCTCCGGATCGGGGTCGACCAGCGTGTACGCCCGCTGGTGGGGCCTGCCCGCGTTCTCGAACCACAGCCGCACCCACATCGTCGGGTGCACCCCGGTCGCCGCCAGCATGCCGCCGTCGGTCAGCCGCAGCCGCCGGAAGTCCGGCGTCACGTCCTCAGCGTCCGTCACGGTGAACTCGAAGTCCTTGCCCCGCATCAGCTTGAGGACCGCGCCCTCCCAACCCCGCCCCTGCCCCATCGTTTCTTCACCCTTCACGTACTATTCGGCCACGACCAAAGACTTAGGTGAGCCTAACCTAAAGGAAAGTAGAGGCACAGGGGTGAGCGCCGAGACATATCGCGACGCCTGGGGAATCCCCCATCTCCGCGCGCAGGACGCGGACGAACTCGCCCGCGCCCAGGGCCGGGTCACCGCCCGGGACCGCGCTTGGCAACTGGAGGTCGAGCGGCACCGCGCCCAGGGCACCTCCGCGTCCTTCCTCGGCCCCGAGGCCCTGTCCTGGGACCGCCTGGCCCGCCGCGCCCGCCTCGCGGACACCGCCCGCCGCTGCTTCACCGCCCTGGAGGAGAACGACCCGGAGACGGCCACCTGGGTGCGGGCGTACGCCGACGGCGTGAACGAGGGGCTCGCCGCCTGCGACGCCCCCGAGTTCGCCCGGGTGGACCTCACCCCGGGCCACTGGGAACCCTGGACCCCGCTCGTCGTCTGGCTCGCCACGCACATCCTCTTCGCCGGCTTCCCCGCCAAGCTCTGGCGCGAGCACGTCACCGCCCACCTCGGTCCGGACGCCGTGGCCCTCTTCGCCACCGACGGCCCCGGCACCGCCGGCAGCAACGGCTGGCTGGTCTCCGGCGACCGCACCGTCACCGGACACGCGATCGTCGCCGGCGACCCGCACCGCTTCATCGAGGACCCCGGTGTCTACCAGCAGATCCACCTGTCCTGCCCGGAGTTCGACGTCGTCGGCCTCGCCGTGCCCGGCGTCCCCGGCATCGCCCACTTCGGCCACACCGGCACGGTCGCCTGGGCCATCACCAACGCCATGGCCGACTACCAGGACCTCTACCGGGAACGGCTGCGCCGCACCGGCGCCGGCGTCGAGGCGCTCGGCCCCGACGGCACCTGGCACCGCGCCGCCCGGCACACGGAGACCATCCACGTCGCGGGTGAGGACTCCGTGGAGGTCGAGATCATCGAGACCGACCGCGGCCCGGTGATCGCCGGCGGTCCCGAGGGCCTCGACGACGGCACCCCGGCCGCCCTCAGCCTGCGCCACCCGCCCCGCGTCACCGCCGACCTCGGTTTCGGCGCCCTGTTGCCGCTGCTGCGGGCCCGCCGGGTCGGCGACGTGGACCGCGCGCTGGACGCGTGGGCGGAGCCGGTCAACGTCGTGCAGGCGGCGGACACCGAGGGCGGGCTGCTGCACCGGGTGGCGGGTCGCGTACCGGTGCGCCCGGCCGCGAACGGCCTGCGTCCGGTGCCCGCCTGGGAGCCCGGTCACGAGTGGACCGGCTGGCACACCCCGCCCCGCGCCGGCCTCACCGACGGGGTCGCCGTGATGGCCAACCAGCGCGGTCCGGCCACCCCGCTCGGCGTGGAGTTCGCCCCGCCGCACCGGGCCGACCGCATCGCCGCCCTGCTCGCGGGCAGGGAACGCTGGTCGGCGGCCGACATGCCCGCGATCCACACGGACACCCACCTCGCCTCGGCCGGCCCCCTCCTGGACCACATCGCCGCACTCGACGGCCCGCCCGGCGAGGCGACCGTCGTGTCCGGTGAGGCGACTGCTGTGTCCGCCGGGGTGACCGTCGTGTCCGGTGAGGCGACCGTCCTGCCCGCCGAAACGCCCGCTGTGTCCGGTGAGGCGACCGCCGTGTCCGCCGGGGCGACCGTCGTGTCCGGCGGGGGCCCCACCCTTCCCGGCGAGGCCCCCGCCCTTCCCGGCGAGGCCCCCACCTCGCCCACCGGCGCCCGCGCCCCCGCCCTGTCCCCCGAGGCCACCGCCCTGCGCGACCGCCTCCTCGCCTGGGACCGCCACATGGACGCGGACAGCGCCGGCGCGGCGGCGTACGCGGCCGTCCGCGCGGCCGTCGTACGGCGGCTCGCCGCGCACCCGGCGCTGGCCCCGGCCGCCGTCCCGCCCGCCTACCCCGAGGTGCTCCAGCCCTGGCTCGCCCTCGTCCCGCGCGTCGCCTACGCCCTCGAACACCTCCTGCGCGCGGACGACCTCTACGGCATCGACCGCGCCGAGGCCGTCCGCGCCGCGCTGGAGGAGGTGGCCGCCCGGCCCCCCGCCGGCACCTGGGGCGACACCCACCGCCTCGCCCCCTGGCGGGCCCTGCCGGACACCTCGGGCCGCCCGGAGCCCGCCCTGTCCGGCGACCACGACTGCGTGCTCTGCACCTCCGCCGTCCCCGGCCTCACCGACCGCGCCGCACGCGGCCCCGCCGCCCGCTACGTCTGGGACCTGGCCGACCGGCAGCACAGCCGTTGGGTGGTGCCCCTCGGCGCCTCGGGCGTCCCCGGCTCACCCCACCACCGTGATCAGCAGCCCCTGTGGCTCGACGGCGAACTCGCCCCGGTGATCACCGACTTCGACCGGCTCACGAAGGAAACCGATGACTGACCCCGACCCGCACCAGGCCGCTGCCACGCCGCCGTACGCCTCCCGCACCCCCGTCCACGAGCAGGAGCTCGGCGGCTTCGGCACCGTCCGCGTCCTCCCTCTCGACCCCGTCGCGGACGCCGACGCGATCCACCGCTGGGTGAGCGAGGAGCGCGCGGCCTTCTGGGGCATGACCGGCCTCACGCGTGATCAGGTCGCCGAGGTCTACGCCCACATGGACACGCTCGACTCCCATCACGCCTTCCTGGTCGTGAAGGACGGCGAGCCGGTCGCGCTGCTCCAGACCTACGACCCCGAGGCCGACCGGGTGAGCGAGTGCTACGAGCCCGAACCCGGTGATATCGGCGTCCACCTGCTGCTCGCGCCCGCGGGACCGGAGGGCGCGCGTCCCGGCTGGACGGCCGCGCTGGCGTCGGCCCTGATGGCGTACGTCCTCATCGGCCTGGACCGCAAGCGCATCGTGGTCGACCCGGACATCGGCAACGAGAAGGCGATCGCCCGCTTCCTCAAGCAGGGCTTCACCGCCGGACCGGCCGTCGTGCTGCCCGAGGTCGACCTGCCGGACGTGTACCTGCCGGAGAAGAAGGCGCAACTGGCCTTCCTCCGCCGGGAGGTAGCCTTCCCCGCGTGACGCGCACGCCGACCGCCGACGACCTGATCGCGCACTACGGGCTGGAACCCATCCCCCGAGAGGGCGGCCTGTTCCGCCGCACCTGGGCCGGTCCCGGGCGCCCCGACGGACGCCCCGCCGGGACCGCCATCGTGGCGCTGCTGACCGCCCGCCCGGACGACTTCTCGGCACTGCACCGCCTGCCCTCCGACGAGGTGTGGCACTTCTACCTCGGCGATCCCCTGGAGCTGCTGCTCCTCGGCCCGGACGGCGGCACGCGCACCGCCGTGCTGGGGCCGGACGTCCTGGGCGGGCAGCACGTGCAGTTCACCGTCCCCGCCGGGACCTGGATGGGCGGCCGGGTCAGGACCGGCGGCGCGTGGTCGCTCTTCGGCTGCACGATGGCGCCCGGCTTCACCTACGGGGACTACGAGCACGGCGACGCGGCCGAACTCACGGCGCGCTACCCGGACCGGGCGGCGCGGATCGTGGAACTGTGCCGTCCATGACTCTCCTCGACGGACAGGTCGCCCTGGTGACCGGCGCGGGCGGCGGCATCGGCCGGGGCATCGCGCTGCGGTTCGCCGAGGAGGGCGCGGCGGTCGCGGTGCACTGCCGTACGGCGGTGACGGCGGCTCGGGACGTGGCCGCACGGATCCGGGACCACGGCGGCCGGGCGACCGTGCTGCGCGCCGACCTCACCGACGAGGACGCCTGCCGCGCCCTGGCCGAGGACGCCGCCGACTGGGGCGGCGGACGGCTGACCGCGCTGGTCAACAACGCCGGCGTCCAGCCGCTGCGGGAACTGCCCGGCATGACGGCCGCCGAGTGGCGGGAGGTCGTGGACGCCAACCTCACCGGCGTCTTCGCGTGCACGCAGGCCGCCGCCGGGATCATGCGGGGCCAGGACGGCGGCGGCACCGTCACCCACATCGCGTCCATCGAGGCGGGCGCCCCGGCCCCCGCCCACGCGCACTACAGCGCCTCCAAGGCGGCGGTCGTGATGCACGCCCGTTCGGCGGCCCTGGAGTACGGTCCGTGGGGAGTGCGGGTCAACTCCGTCTCGCCCGGCCTCATCGACCGGGACGGGCTCGCCGAGGCCTGGCCGGACGGCGTACGGCGGTGGCGGCGGGCGGCGCCCACGGGGCGGCTGGGCCGGCCGGAGGACGTGGGCGACGCGTGCGTCTTCCTGGCCTCGCGGCTGGCCTCCTGGATCACCGGCCACGACCTCGTGGTGGACGGCGGGGTGACCGCCCGCCCGTCGTGGTGAGACACCCTCCGGACCCCGCCCCGAACCGTCCGGACATCCGCTGAGCGGCGCGGCCCCCGCATCCGTACGTATCCCCGAGGCAGTGGGTCCCGACGACGGAGATGCGACGTGAGGCGTGGTGGCGGTGCGCGTGCCGTGAACCGGCGGGCGCGGGGACCGCGGAGGCGGCGCTGGCCGGTGCTCCTGGGGACCGTGTTCGCCCTGCTGGTCCTCGGCGTCGGCGGTGCCGGACCGGTGTCCGCCCACGCCGCCCTCCGCTCCACCGACCCCGGGGACGGCAGCGTCCTCCGGTCGGCCCCGCGCCACGTCACCCTGACCTTCACCGAGTCCGTCGGCCTGCGCGACGACTCCTTCCGCGTCCTGGACCCCGGGGGCCATCGGGTGCGCACGGGGGAGGCCGGTCGTGCCGGGGGCCGTTCCGACACGGCCCGCGTCACGCTGTCGGGCGAGCTCGGCGAGGGCACGTACACCGTGGCCTGGCGGGTGGTGTCGGCCGACAGCCACCCCGTCTCCGGCGCCTTCACCTTCTCCGTCGGCAAGCCCTCCGCGGCGACGGCGGCGGTGGACCCCGGCCCCACCGAGGACCCCGCGACCGCGGTCCTCCACCACATCGCCCGCTACCTCGCCTACCTGGCCGCCGCCCTGCTCATCGGCGCGGCCGCCTTCGTCGCCCTGTGCCGCCCGCCGGACCCCGCCCCGCTGCGCCGCCTCCTGGTGGCCTCCTGGTGGACCCTGCTGGCGTCCACCGTCGCGCTGCTGCTGCTCAGGGCGCCGTACGAGGCGGGGACGGGACCGTCGGCGGTCCTCGACGTCTCGGCCCTCGGCGACACCGTGTCGACCCGGCCGGGCGCGCTGCTGCTGGCGAGGCTGGCGCTGCTGGTGCCGACGGCGTTCCTCCTCACCCGCGCCGCCCGGCGCCCCGTACCGACCCCTGCCCCCTCCACCGCGGCGGGCGCCGCGCTCGCCGTCGGCCTCGCCCTGACCTGGTCCGCCGCCGAGCACGCCTCCGCCGGCATCCAGGTGCCGGTCGCGATGACGTCGTCCGTGCTGCATCTGCTCGCCACCGCCGTCTGGCTCGGCGGCCTCGTCGCCCTGCTCCTCACCCTGCGCGGCACGACGGACGCCGCCACCGTCGCCCGCTTCTCCCGAGTCGCCTTCGCCTCCGTGACCGTCCTGGTCGTCACCGGCGTCTACCAGTCCTGGCGCGGCCTCGGGTCCTGGCAGGCGCTCACCGAGACGACGTACGGCAGGCTGCTGCTGGCCAAACTGGCGGCGGTCGCCGTGCTGCTGGCCGCGGCGGCGGTCTCGCGACGGTGGACGGCGGCACTGGCGGACTCCGCAACAGCCGTACGGGAACGGAAGCGCGCCCCCGAGAGGGTGCCGGAACGGGTGGGCGGGCCGCCCGGGGGCGGGGAGCCCACCCCGGAGCCGCCCGAACCGGCGCCACCGGCCGGGACCGCCGTGGACGCCCACCGCCGGGGACTGCGGAGGTCGGTCCTGGCCGAGGCCACCGTCGCGGCCGTCGTCCTCGGAGTGACGACCGTGCTCACCGGCACCGTCCCGGGCCGGGCGGCGGCCGAGGCGGCGCGGTCCGCCCCGGCGGGCGGGGTGCTGCCCGCGTCCGTCACCACGATCCCCTTCGAGATCGGCGACTCCGGCAGCGGCACCGTCCAGATCACCCTGGACCCCGGCCGCACCGGCGACAACGCGGTCCAGGCCGTCGTCTTCGGACCCGACGGCAGCCTGGCCGCCGTACCCGAACTGCGCCTCTCCTTCACCCTGCCCGACCGGGACGTGGGCCCGATCGACGCGGAACTCGTCGACCGGGGCGGCTACTGGAGCGCCAACTCCCTCACCCTCCCGCTCCCCGGCACCTGGACGATGAGGACGACGGTCCGGGTGTCGGAGATCGACCAGGTGAGCGAGTCGAGGCGGATCCGCATCGAGAGGTAGGCGACGTCCGGCAAGCCGATGAGTCTCCGTCAGTTCGAGTACGCCCTGGCCGTGGCCGAGCAGGGTTCGGTGACGGCGGCGGCGGCGCTGCTGCGTGTCGCCCAGCCGTCGGTGTCCCAGCAGATCCGGGGCCTGGAGCGGAAGCTGGGCGTGGAACTGTTCGCCCGCACGCCGACCGGACTACTGGTGCCCACCGCGGTCGGCTGCGCCTCCCTGCGCGACGCGGAGGCCGCGGTGAGCGCGGCCCGGCGGGCGCGGGCTACGGCGCGGGCCGGTGTCGAGGAGCTGGTGGGCGAGCTGGTGGTCTCCGCCCAGCTGGGATTGGGCACGCGGCAGCTGCCGGGCGCGCTGGGCGCACTGCGCCGCCGTTCCTATGCAGGACTGAGACCAGAACTGAGACCAGGGTGCTGCTGGGTCATACCTTCACGACAACGATGGTGTCCGGGAGGAGCTTCTCCAAGTCGTCTACGTCCGAGGTGAAGACTGTGACCTGCCCCTTCTGTTGGCGTGCGATGACAGCGAGCACGGCATCGATCGCGTACTTGTGTCCGTGCAGCTTGGCGCCGGCCAGGAGACGCCGGGCCTGGCGGGCCTCGTCTTTTCCGATATCGGCGACCTTGATCCGGGAGAGCACCCAGTCCCAGCGTTGCTCGGTGGTCCTGCCGTCGTACGCCTCGACCAGCGTCATGGGAGACGTCACCACGTCGGCCTCACCCCCGGCCGCGAGGTCCAGCCAGGCGATCATCCTGCGGTCGCCGCGCACGGCCAGGGACAGGGCTTCGCAGTCGAGTACGAAGACGCGCAGTGGCCGCTGCCTGTGCTCACCGGCGCGTTTCTTCACGCGGCCTCTCCGGCATCGTGTCCTCCGGCGGCGTGACGGCGCTCGTGCTCGGCGTCGAGATCGTCCAGTTCCGCGAGGGCTGCCGCGCGCTCGTCCTCGGTAACCGGCCCGTGTTCCGCCTGCAGCCAGTCGACCAGCTCCAGCAGCCGGTCCCGATCGCGCTTGAATCGCAGTGCTTCGGCTACATATGCCGAAAGTCCCCGCTCAGCCGCGTCAGCGCGGATCTCGTCGAGGAGATCTTCGGGGATCGTCACCGTGACTTTTTTCGTTGCCATACTAGGGACCATACTCTTGGTGTACGTATCCATACCAGGCTTGTGGACCAGCCAGGCCAGGATGCGAGTGGATGATCCCGGAGCCTTCCCGGATGCCGATCGCTGGGACACACCGTTTCACTCGGTCACCCCGAGCCGTTCACTCCCGCCAGCGCATACATCGGCTGGTGTGGATAGTCACGCTTCGACGCGGTGAGCCTCCTGCCGTTGGCGGAACCACAAGAGGAGGGGCCGTGTCCCTGCTGCCTTCGGCAGACGTCTTCAGATCGTTCGAGCTAAAGGTCTCGCAGTTGTTCGGTGGGCAGTTGGTGTGTCCACATGCGCCCGGGGAGAGGTGTTCGGTGGGTGAACACCTCACGCTCTCGGAGGCGAAGGATGCTGCGGCGCGAGATGCCACCGACGTTGCTCTTCGGGACGCGTTGTGGCGATGTGTAGGCCGCAATGCCCGTAGTGGTGCCGAGCCTGGCTCAGCGTAGTCAGTTGCTCGCCCTGTATTTCGTCATCCCTACCTACGGAAGTCGGCCGGGAGAGTGTCGAGGAGGCTCTGCGTCGACGTCGCCGAGGTGAGATCGGCCATGGTGTTCGGTGCGCTGTACGGTCTGGCGCTGGCCCTTGAAGGCGACGATGTCCGTGACGAGGTTGTTCGATCCGCCAACGCGGCCGGCTGGGCGGTGGATCGCGCTGATCCGGCCGAGCGCACGATGGATCCGCACAGCCTTGTCGACCGAACGAGCCGATGCGACGAGGGCTACTCGCCCATCCGCAACGAGTCGGACATCCAGGCGGTCGACGAGGCGGACCCCTTGTTGTGGGAGCGCATCAGCAGTGAACGCATGGGCGCTACCTTGCACCGCCTCGGGCTATTGGGCGAGTTCCTCGCCTTGGGTTCAGAGCAGGAGCCCGAGGGTGAGTCCGGCGAACCCGACGGACCGCAGAGGGAAGCCGAATGAGCCCAGGTGCAAGGCGACTGTCGCAGTGGCTGGCCGAGCCAATGCCCCTGCGCAAGGTGGCAGATCTCCTCGGGGTCGACCCGCAGATCTCCTCGGGGTCGACCCGTCGAAGGCATCCGGGCTGGTGAGGGCGAACCGCTTTCCATGTCGTGTCACGAAGCTGAAGGGCAGATACGTGGCCCTTCCCGCCGATGTGATGGTGGCTCTGGGGATCGACGATTTGATCGTGCGGACGGGCGACCTGCTGGCCGGTGCTGAGTTCGCGAGGCGATGGGACTGAGGAACGGTCGCCGGAGGCTGAGTGCAACGTCAGAGGGTCGGGCCGCGCAAACGGCTCGACCTTCTGGGGTGCCGAGCGACATGGAAGGCGCTGGTACGGCGGACTTGGATCCAGCGTGCAAGTCGGCGGACGAGCGCTTGGACCTAGCGAGGGGTTGCCCCCCCAACGTGCTGTCAGCTGTCCGCGCGGTCGTACGGCGGCGTTCATAGGGGTTCGCGGTGCAGGTCACACGGGGGGCGCGTGCGGCGGTGAACGGTGGCGGCCGCCGGTGCGCTGGACAAAGACCAGGACAACGACGAAGGGCCCCCTGTTTCCAGGGGGCCCTTCGACATCGTGCCCGGTGAGGCACTGGCGGAGGATACGAGATTCGAACTCGTGAGGGGTTGCCCCCAACACGCTTTCCAAGCGTGCGCCCTAGGCCTCTAGGCGAATCCTCCGCAGAGAACATTACATGACGCTGGAGAGTGCTCGCGAACTCGTTCCCGGGGCCCCGGATCGGGTAACGTGTGCCCCAGCCCCTCACGCGGCGCTATCTGACTGAACTCCCCCAGGGCCGGAAGGCAGCAAGGGTAGGTTGGCTCTGGCGGGTGCGTGGGGGGCGCCTGCGTTCCCGGGGCGGACCGGTTGTCGGTGGTCGCCTATAACCTCGTATGCGTGTCGTCTCTCGCGCTCTACCGCCGTTACCGCCCGGAGTCCTTCGCCGAGGTCATCGGTCAGGGGCATGTCACCGACCCGTTGCAGCAGGCGCTGCGGAACAACCGGGTCAATCACGCGTACCTGTTCAGCGGGCCGCGCGGCTGCGGCAAGACGACCAGCGCCCGCATCCTGGCGCGCTGTCTGAACTGCGAGCAGGGCCCCACGCCGACCCCGTGCGGCGAGTGTCAGTCCTGCCGCGACCTCGCCAGGAACGGCCCGGGCTCCATCGACGTCATCGAGATCGACGCCGCCTCCCACGGAGGCGTGGACGACGCGCGTGACCTGCGGGAGAAGGCGTTCTTCGGGCCCGCCTCCAGCCGGTACAAGATCTACATCATCGACGAGGCCCACATGGTCTCGCCGCAGGGCTTCAACGCCCTGCTGAAGGTCGTCGAGGAGCCCCCGGAGCACCTCAAGTTCATCTTCGCCACCACCGAGCCCGAGAAGGTCATCGGCACCATCCGGTCGCGGACCCACCACTACCCCTTCCGTCTCGTGCCGCCCGGCACCCTGCGCGACTACCTCGGCGAGGTCTGCGGCAGGGAGGAGATCCCGGTCGAGGACGGTGTGCTGCCCCTGGTGGTGCGGGCCGGCGCGGGGTCGGTCCGGGACTCCATGTCCGTCATGGACCAGCTGCTCGCGGGTGCCGGTGCCGACGGTGTGACGTACGACATGACGACCGCCCTGCTCGGCTACACGGACGGCTCGCTGCTCGACTCCGTCGTCGAGGCGTTCGTCACAGGGGACGGCTCGGCCGCCTTCGAGGTCGTCGACCGGGTGATCGAGAGCGGCAACGACCCGCGGCGCTTCGTCACCGACCTGCTGGAGCGCCTGCGTGACCTGGTGATCCTCGCCGCCGTGCCCGACGCCGCGGAGAAGGGGCTCATCGACGCCCCCGCCGACGTCCTGGAGCGGATGCAGGCCCAGGCGGGTTCCTTCGGCGCCGCCGAGTTGAGCCGCGCCGCCGACATCGTCAACGAGGGGCTCACCGAGATGCGGGGCGCCCACTCGCCCCGTCTCCAGCTGGAGCTGATCTGCGCGCGCGTGCTGCTGCCCGCCGCGTACGGCGACGAGCGTTCGGTGATGGCGCGGCTGGACCGCATCGAGCGTGGCGTGCAGTTCTCGGCGGGTGCGGGCGCGCCCGCCATGGGGTACGTACCCGGGCCCGAGGCGCACGGAGGCGCCGCGGCACCCACTGCTTCCGCTCCTTCCGCTCCCGTCGCTCCGGTTCCGCCGGGCGGCGGGCCCGCCGCCGCGCGGGCGGCGGTGCGTGGGGCCGGGGGCGGGCCGGCCCCAGAGCCGACCGCCGGTGGCGGCGGTGCCGGCCACTCCCTCGGGGGCGGCGGCTCGCCGCAGACCGCTCCCACTCCTGCTCCCGCTCCTGCTCCCGCTCCTGCCCCTGCCTCCCCTCCCGCGCCGGCTCCCGAGCCCGACGCCGCTCCGCCCGCCTCGTCGCCCGCGCCCGGTGCGTGGCCGACCGCGACGCCCGCGGGTGGCGGACGGCGGCCCGGAGGGTGGCCCACCGCGGCACCCGCGGGCGGCGGACAGCCCCGTACCTCGGACGCACCCGGCCCCGCCGCGCCTCCGGCCGCTGCTCCGGCACCCGCGCCGGCCGCCGCCGCACCCGCCGCCCCGCCCCCGGGCTCCGGCGTGGACCCCCGCCAGCTCTGGCCCAACATCCTGGAGGCGGTGAAGAACCGTCGCCGGTTCACCTGGATCCTGCTCAGCCAGAACGCCCAGGTGACCGGTTTCGACGGCACCACCCTCCAGGTCGGCTTCGTCAACGCGGGGGCCCGCGACAACTTCCTGAGCAGCGGCAGCGAGGACGTACTGCGGCAGGCTCTGGCCGAGCAGTTCAACGTGCAGTGGAAGATCGAGGCGGTCGTCGATCCGTCGGGCGGCTCGGCACCGGCGGCCCCGTCCGGACCCGCCGGTGGACACGGCGGTCCCGGCGGTGGATACGGCGGTCCCGGCGGTGGCACCGGCGGCTTCGGGAACACCGGCGGCGGAGGTGGTGGCGGCTTCGGTGGCGGTGCGTCCGCGCCGCGCCCGTCGGAGCCCTCGCCCGCCGCCCGGCCTCCGGGCCCCGCGCCGTCCGCCCAGGCCCCCTCGTCCACCCCGCCCGCCGCACCCGCTCCCGCGCCCAGACCCCCGGCGCCCGAGCCGCGACCGATCTCCCCCGAGGACGACATTCCCGAGGACGACGACCCCGACCTGGACGAGTCGGCCCTCTCCGGCAAGGAACTGCTGGTACGGGAGCTGGGGGCGACCGTGGTCGAGGAGATCGCGAACGAGTAGGGGCGGAGTGGCGCTGGAGGAAGGTACAACCCTCCGCGTCCCGCCCCTTCGGAAGCCCGCACAAAGCACATCGGCCCGTTCCCATTAGGCTGACCCCCGTGAAGGTCCTTGTCATCGGCGGCGGCGCCCGCGAACACGCCCTGTGCCGTTCCCTGTCCCTCGACCCCGACGTCACCGCGCTGCACTGCGCACCCGGCAACGCCGGTATCGCCGAGGTCGCCGAACTGCACCAGGTCGACGCCCTCGACGGTGCGGCCGTCACCGCGCTCGCCACCCGGCTCGGTGCCGAACTGGTTGTCGTCGGGCCCGAGGCGCCCCTCGTCGCCGGGGTCGCCGACGCCGTGCGCGAGGCGGGCATCCCGGTCTTCGGCCCCTCCGGACAGGCCGCGCGGCTCGAGGGCTCCAAGGCCTTCGCCAAGGACGTCATGGCCGCCGCCGGCGTGCCCACGGCCCGCTCGTACGTCTGCACGAACGCCGACGAGGTCGACGCGGCCCTGGACGCCTTCGGCGCCCCCTACGTGGTGAAGGACGACGGGCTCGCCGCCGGCAAGGGCGTCGTCGTCACCGACGACGTCGAGGCCGCCCGCGCGCACGCGCAGGCCTGCGACCGCGTCGTCATCGAGGAGTACCTGGACGGCCCCGAGGTCTCCCTCTTCGCCATCACCGACGGCGAGAACGTCCGCCCGCTCCAGCCCGCCCAGGACTTCAAGCGCGCCCTCGACGGCGACGAGGGCCCCAACACCGGCGGCATGGGCGCGTACTCGCCGCTGCCGTGGGCCGACCCCAAGCTGGTCGACGAGGTCGTCGAGAGCGTCCTCCAGCCGACCGTCGACGAGATGCGCCGACGCGGCACCCCGTTCTCCGGGCTGCTGTACGCCGGTCTGGCGATCACCTCGCGCGGCGTCCGCGTGATCGAGTTCAACGCCCGCTTCGGCGACCCCGAGACCCAGGTCGTGCTGGCCCGGCTGCGGACCCCGCTCGCCGGTCTGCTGATGGCCGCCGCCACCGGCAACCTCGCCGACCTGGAGCCGCTGCGCTGGAGCGACGACGCGGCCGTCACCGTTGTCGTCGCCTCCCACAACTACCCCGGCACCCCGCGCACCGGTGACCCCATCACCGGCCTCGACGAGGTCGCCGCCCAGGACGCCCCGCACGCCTACGTCCTGCACGCCGGCACCCGGCGCGAGGGCGACGCGGTCGTCAGCGCCGGCGGCCGCGTCCTGTCCGTCACCGCCACCGGGACCGACCTCACCGAGGCCCGCGACCGCGCGTACCGGGCCGTCGCCCGCATCGGCCTCGACGGCTCCCAGCACCGCACGGACATCGCGGCGAAGGCGGCGGGCGCGTAACCCGCACCGCGAACCGCGAACCGCGAACCGCGAACCGCGAACCGCGAACCCGACAGGCCCCGGCTCCGTCTCAGGAGCCGGGGCCTGACCCTTGCCGTCTGTCACCCACCTTTCCCCAAAGCCATTCCATCGAGTGACCGATGGGCTATACGGCTGACGGGTGCACGACCCCCAACTAGGGTGCCGCGCAAGCGTCCGGCACTTGGCCCACCGGCATTGCGATGTCAGTGGCGGGTGCCACAGTGGGGTGAGTGAGCAAGAGCGGGAGAGCAGCAGGACAGCCCTGGACGGACAGGACAGCGAGGAGGGGGTGAGGTCCGGTCGTGACCGGTATCGGTGGTGGAGTGGAGCTGGGAGCGCAGGCCGCGCGTTCCCGGGCGTTGGCCGTGCTGCGCATCCGCGGCCGGGCGCTCGCCGTCGCCCTGTTGCCCGCTGCCGCCGCCGTGATCCTGCTGGCGGGCGGCTGGACCGGGCACCTGGTGGGCGGGGGCTGGGACGCCGTCCGCTGGGCCGTGTCCGTGCTCGCGCTCCTCGTCCTGGCGGCCGCCGCCGCGGTCGCCCTGGTCGTCACTCGCTCCCGGCCCGCCGTCACGCCGACGGTCGCGGTCGCCGAGGAGTCGGCCCCCGACCTCTACCGGATGGTCCGCGACCTGGCCGACCGGCTCGACGTCCCCGCCCCCTCCGCGATAGCCCTCACCCCGGACTGCGACAGCTGGCTGGAGGACCGCAACCACCCGGCCCACGGTCCGCCGTCCGCCCAGGAGCACGACGACGTGCCCGGACCGGGCGGACCCGCCCGGCGCCGGAGTGCCTCCGCGCCCGTCCTCGTCATCGGCTCGCCCTTCCTGTGGTGGATGCGGGTGGGAGAGCTGCGCGCCGTCCTCGCCCCGGTCGTCGCCGGCACGGGGCCCTCCGCCCACCCCGACATAGCCGCGGCCCGCCGTTTCATACGGGGCCTGGACGCGGCGGTGGCGGCGGCGTCGGACGTCGGGCGGGGGCCGCTGTCCCGTGCGGTCGGCGCGGGCCTCGGCTGGGTGTCCCGGCTCCTGCTGCGCAGCTGCCGGGTGCACGTGGCCGAGATGGAGCGCGGGGTCGCCGCGGCCGCCGCGGAGCGTGCACAGGCTGTGGACTACGGTCTGCGGATCGTCGCGCAGGAGCAGGTCGGGCTCGCCTACGCGGGCTGGGACCGGCTGCTGACCCGGGTCGCGCTGCCCGCCTGGCGGATGGGCCGCTGGCCCTCCCGGCTGGACGTGGGCGTCGTCGCCGCGCTCACGGAGCTGTCCCGCCGGGACCGGCTGGCCGAGGGCTTCGCCTCCCGCCTCGGCGAGCGTCCCGCCTGCGATCTGCTGGAGGAGCCCGGGGCGGTGGACGAGGCGGTCTCGCTCCTGGCCGCGCGCCTCTTCCACGGTGGACCCGCCGAGACCGGCCCGGACTGGGCGCCGGTCGGGTGGGAGGAGTATTCCGAGGAGGTCGTCGACCGGACCTGGCGCACGGACGCCGCCCGCCTGCACCGCGTCCTCGACACCCTGGGTGTCCGCCGCGCCGCTGAGGGAGCCGCAGCACCGGGCACGGACGGCCCGACCCTGTCCCGCGTCCTGGACCACCTCACGACCACGTCCCCGGACGGCCCCGCCCGTACGGGAGACCCGGCGACCGAGTCCGGCACCGACATCGACACCGGCGACACCGGCATCACCCTCACCCCCGACGACGATGACGACCTCGCCGGCACCACCTCCCGCGGTGCCGCCCTCGCCGCCGGGCTCAGTGCCGAGCTGGCCCGCGAGGAGGCACGGGCACAGCCCTCCGGAGCCCAGGTACCGACCGCTTCCTCCGGGGCGGACGCCGGACCGGTGGCCCCGGACACCGCTCTCTGGGACGACCGCGCACTCCCCCTCCTCCCCTTGCAGCCCCCGCGAACCGGACGCGAGATCCTCACCGCCCACATCACCGCGATGGTGTGCTGTTCGGCGATGGACACCGCCGGCGCGGCCCCCGGCCTCGACTGGCTCGACGGACCGTCCCTCCTGGTCGACGGCGCCCGGGCCACCGACCTGGCCCCCCACGTCCGCAGCCTCGTGGAGACCGGCGACCCGGACCCGCTGCGCACCTGGCTGGCCGAACTCGGCGTGCGCCCCGAGAAGCCGGTACGCCTCGTCTGACCCGGACCCGGACCCGGACCCGGACCCGGGACCGGGCCCGGACCCGGACCCGGCCCGGACCCCACCTGACCTGGACCGGACCCTGCCCCGGATCCCAGACATCGCCCTCGCGCACCGGCGACACCTCGTCACCGCCCCGCCCCGCCCTCGTCTGACCCGGACCGGACCCGGACCGGACCCGGACCCCGACCCGGACCGGGCCCGGACCCCACCCTGACCCGGCCGGACCTCGCCCCGAACCCCAGACATCGCCCTCGCGCACCGGCGACACCTCGTCGCCGCCCCGCCCCGTCCCGTCCCATTCAAAGCGGACCTCTGAATTCCACTTTCGGCCACTTCGCGACGAACAGTGACAGCGCGCGCGCGAAATGTGATGTGCTGGGACCGATCGCGCACATGGCAAAGGCGTTCGTCATACGCACGACCACGGGGGCACGAGGGAGGGGGCTGTCCCATGGGGCCCGAGCAGATCCGCCGCTGGGAGTCCGGCGCACTCGCGCACGCCGTCACGGACCCCTTCGGACAGGGGCCCGTCCCCTGGCTGCGCGGCGGCGAGACGTACTTCGGCGACACCGGCCAGGTCGTCGCCTGGTACGCGGACCCGGACGCCGCACCGGACACGGACGGCACACCGGGCCCGCCCGGCACCAGGTACCGCGAGTGGCGCACCGACGGCGGCGGCCCGCGCGCCGCCGACGACGTCCGCCGCCAGATCAAGGGCTTCACCGCCACCGGAGCCGCCGCCCCCGGCGAGGCCATCGACTTCCACATCACGGTCGACCCGCCGCAGGAGTTCAGCGTCGACGTCTACCGCATCGGCCACTACGGCGGTGACGGCGCCGCCAAGATCACCACCAGCCCCCGGCTGTCCGGCATCGTCCAGCCCTCGCCGCTCACCGCCGACCGCACGGTCTCCTGCCACCACTGGTGGCTGTCCTGGCGGCTGCAGATCCCGTCGTACTGGAACATCGGCGCGTACGTCGCCGTCCTGACCACCGCCGACGGCCACCGTTCCCACGTGCCGTTCACGGTCCGCGACAGCCACCCCGCCGACCTGCTGCTCCTCCTGCCGGACGTCACCTGGCAGGCGTACAACCTCTACCCGGAGGACGGCCGCACCGGCGCCAGCCTGTACCACGCCTGGGACGAGGAGGGCCGCCTGCTGGGCGAGGCGGACGCCGCGACGACCGTCTCCTTCGACCGTCCGTACGCGGGCGCCGGGCTCCCCCTGCACGTCGGCCACGCCTACGATTTCATCCGCTTCGCCGAGCGCTACGGCTACGACCTCGCCTACGCCGACGCCCGCGACCTGCACTCCGGCCGCATCGACCCCTCCCGCTACCGGGGCCTGGTCTTCCCCGGGCACGACGAGTACTGGTCCGTCCCGATGCGCCGGACCACGGAACTCGCCCGCGAGCACGGCACCTCCCTGGTCTTCCTCTCCGCCAACACCATGTACTGGCAGGTGGAGCTCGGCCCGTCCCCGTCCGGCGCCCCCGACCGCCTGCTGACCTGCCGCAAGCGCAAGGGGCCGGGCAAGCCGGTGCTGTGGCGGGAGATCGACCGGCCCGAGCAGCAGCTCCTCGGCATCCAGTACGCCGGCCGCGTCCCCGAGCCCCACCCGATGATCGTCCGCAACGCCGGGCACTGGCTGTGGGAGGCGACCGGCGCCCACGAGGGCGACGAGATCGAGGACCTGGTCGCCGGCGAGGCCGACCGCTACTTCCCGCGCGCCCCGCTCCCCGAGCACGACGAGCGGGTCCTGCTGGCGCACAGCCCCTACACCGACGCGGACGGCGCCCGCCGCCACCAGGAGACATCGCTGTACCGGGCGCCGTCGGGCGCCTGGGTCTTCGCGTCCGGGACGTTCGCCTGGTCCCCGGCCCTGGACCGCCCGGGCCACGTCGACCCGCGCGTCCAGCGGGCCACCGCCAACCTCCTGGACCGCATCTGCAAACGGGACTGACCGACCCCGGCCCCCACCGCCCCGCCGTCCCCCTTCCCCGCGACGTACGGGACAATCAGAGCATTGGACAGAACCACGGGGAGGAACCGTGTCCGGATTCGTCGAAAAGCCCGAGCCGCTCCAGGTTCCGGGTCTGGTGCATCTGCACACCGGCAAGGTGCGCGAGCTGTACCAGAACGAGGCGGGCGACCTCGTGATGGTCGCCAGCGACCGCATCTCCGCCTACGACTGGGTGCTGCCGACCGAGATCCCCGACAAGGGCCGGGTCCTCACCCAGCTCTCCCTGTGGTGGTTCGAGCAACTCGCCGACCTGGTCCCGAACCACGTCCTGAGCACCGAGCTGCCCCCGGGCGCCCCCGCCGACTGGGAGGGCCGCGCCCTGGTCTGCAAGTCGCTGCGGATGGTCCCCGTGGAGTGCGTGGCCCGCGGCTACCTCACCGGCTCCGGGCTGGCCGAGTACGACGAGACCCGTACCGTCTGCGGCCTCGCGCTGCCCGAGGGCCTCGTCGACGGCTCGGAGCTGCCCGCCCCGATCTTCACCCCGGCCACCAAGGCGGAGGTCGGCGAGCACGACGAGAACGTCTCCTACGAGCAGGTCGCCCATCAGGTCGGCGCGGACACCGCGGCCCGCCTGCGCCAGGCCACCCTCGCCGTCTACTCCCGCGCCCGGGACGTCGCCCGCGAACGCGGCATCGTGCTGGCCGACACCAAGTTCGAGTTCGGCCTCGACGGCGACGACCTGATCCTCGCCGACGAGGTGCTCACCCCGGACTCCTCCCGCTTCTGGCCGGCCGACCAGTGGCGGCCGGGCCGCGCGCAGCCGTCGTACGACAAGCAGTTCGTCCGGGACTGGCTGACCTCGGCGGAGTCCGGCTGGGACCGGAAGAGCGAGCGGCCCCCGCCGCCGCTGCCCCGGCAGGTCGTGGACGCCACCCGCGCCAAGTACGTGGAGGCCTACGAGCGCCTGACCGGCCTCAGCTGGTCGTAGAACGGACCGCAGACACGAAGAAGCCCCCGGCCGGACCGGGGGCTTCCTCACATGGAGCGAACGACGAGGTTCGAACTCGCGACCTCAACCTTGGCAAGGTTGCGCTCTACCAACTGAGCTACGTTCGCACTCCGCGCCGTGGGTTTCCCCGTGGCGCGACAGCCACTATACCCAACCCCGCTCCCTCGCGAGCCGCACCGCCGCGTGCCGGTTCTCCGCGCCGAGCTTGCTCGCGGCCGACGACAGGTAGTTCCGCACGGTGCCCTCGGCGAGCGCGGCCCGCTCGGCGATCTCCGCGACGGGCGCCCCGTCGGCGGCGTGCTCCAGCACCTCGGCCTCCCGCGCGGTCAGCGGCGAGTCCCCGGCGGAGATCGCGTCGGCCGCCAACTCGGGGTCGACGTAACGGTTTCCGGCGTGCACGGTGCGGATCAGCTCGGCGAGCCGCTGGGCGCTGACCGTCTTGGGCACGAAGCCGCGCACCCCCGCCGCGAGCGCCCGTTTCAGATGGCCGGGCCGCCCGTGGCTGGTCACGATCAGCACCCGGCAGGCGGGCAGCTCGGCCCGCAGCGATGTGGCGACCTTCACACCGTCCGCGCCGGGCATCTGGAGATCCAGTACGGCGACGTCCGGTTCGTGGGCCCGCGCCATCGCCAGCGCCTCCGGCCCGGTGGCCGCCTCGGCGACCACGGTGAGGTCCTCCTCCAGGGAGAGCAGGGCGGCCAGCGCCCCGCGGATGAGGTGCTCGTCGTCGGCGAGCAGCACGCGTACGGGCATCGTCACGACGCGGCCTCCAGCACGCCCGCCCCGGCGGACGCGGGCAGCGGGACCTCGGCCCTCAGCCGGAACACGCCCTTGCCCGCGCTCCCGGCCTCCAGCGTGCCGTCCACGGCGGCCAGCCGCTCCCGCAGTCCCGCGAGCCCGGAGCCGCCCGGCCGCGCGGCACCGCCGTCGTCGGTCACCTCCGCCACGCCGTCGTTCTCCACCGTCAGCACCGCACGTCCCTCCGAAACTCGTACCGCGACGGCACACTTCTGCGCGTTCCCGTGCCGCAGCACGTTGGTCGTCGCCTCCCGCACCACCCAGCCGAGCGCCGACTGGACCTCGGGGGGCAGCCCGGCCGTCTCGCCGGTGACCACCGCGTCGATGCCGGCCGCCGAGAGCACGCCCCGGGCACCGGCGAGCTCGACCTCCAGGGCGGCCTCCCGGTAGCCGCGCACGACGTCCCGGACCTCCCGCTGCGACTCCTGGGCGATGCGCTGCACCTCGATCATCTGCTCCACCGCCTCGGACCGGCCGCGCCGGGACAGCTGGACGGCCAGTTCGCTCTTGAGGGCGATCACCGCCAGGTTCCGTCCCATCACGTCGTGCAGGTCGCGGCCGAACCGCAGCCGCTCCTCGGCGACGGCGAGCCGGGCGCGGGTCTCCCGCGCCTCGTCGAGCTGGTATACCGCGTTGAGCAGCCACACGGAGAACACGCAGGTGAAGGAGATGAAGCCGCCGCCCACGAGCACCACGCCCGCGGTGAACAGAGCGGCGGGGACCGGAGCGCCCAGCACGAGCGACAGGGCTCCGGTTCCGGTCGCGACACCGAGCACGAGCGCGGCGGTGTGCCGGTGGCTGCGCACCCCGAGGGCGAGGACACCGGATCCGATGGTCACGACACACCCGAAGACGCCACCCGCCGCCGCGGCGGCGGCGTCGTTGTCCGGCCCGCGCTTGGCGAAGGTCAGTGCGGCGGCTGCGATCACCATGGTGAGGACGGCGAGGACCCACAGCGGTCGCACGGGCTTCTTCCGCAGGCCGAGCTCCCAGTCCAGGGTCCGGGACGCGACCACCATGAGGACGACGGCGTGTGCGGTGACCGCCAGGAAGAGCACGGCCGCGAGCCGCGCGTCGACCTGACTGAACGCGGACACCCCTGCGGCGGCGATCTCCGCGAGCCCGAAGAAGTGGAACGACCACCGGGTGTACGTCTCCACCTTCGCCGGCGTGCTCTTCCGCCCCCACCAGCGCCTCGGCCTGCGCATGCCCTCGCTCATCCCGTTCGCCCCGCTCGTCAGTGCCGCGGCTCCCACCGGAACCGCCGCCGTACAGCAAACACCGCGACCACGGTCCAGGCCACCGCCGTCGCCACGGCGCCCAGCGCCTCGGCGGCCGAGAGGTCGCCGGCCCAGCCGCCGCGGACCAGGGTGACGACGGGCGTCAGCGGCAGCAGCTCGCAGACGGAGGCCACCTGGTCGGGGAAGAGGTCCAGCGGTACGAACATGCCGGAGCCGATCATCGAGACGAACGTGAACGGCAGCGGTGTGACCTGCGCGCTCTCCCCGGTACGGGTGAAACTCGCGGTGACGGCGGCGAGCGCGGCGCACATCACGAGGCCCAGCAGCAGACCGAGCACGGCGAGGTGGGGCGCGGACGGCGTGGACAGGTCCAGCAGGACGGCACAGCCCACGGCGAGCAGCAGGCTCTGCACGAGTCCGGCGAGCACGGCCGGCATCGCGGAGCCGCTGAGGATCTCGACGTCCCGGAGTTCGCCGGTGCGCAGCCGCTTGAGGACGAGCTCCTCGCGCCGGACGACGAAGACGCCGACGAGGGAGGAGTAGACGGCGAACAGCAGGGAGAAGCCGACCGCGGCGGGCAGCACCAGCATGCCGGGGGTCAGCCCGACCTCGGCGAGGTCCATCTCCTGGGACGCCGAGTACACGCTGAGCGGCAGCACCAGCGGCACGAACAGCGAGGCGAAGACGGTGCCCTTGTTCCGTCCCAGCAGGGTCATTTCGGCGCGGGCGAGCGCCGTCATCCGGCTCATCGGTGTGGTGGCCGGGCCCTTGGCGGCGCGCGCCGCGGGGGTCTTGGTCTCCGTGGCGCTCATGCCGCGTACTCCTTCTTCGTCGTGGCGTCGGAGGCGTCGGCGGCCTGCGCGGAAGCGCTCCGCGCGGAGGCGTCCTTCCCGGAGGCCTCCTTCGCGATCCGCAGGAACGCCTCCTCCAGGGACGCCGACCGCACGTCCAGCCGGCGCAGCTCGACGCCGGCCCGTTCGGCCCAGGTCAGCAGCCCGGTGGCCGCGCGCTGGAGCTCGCAGGTGCGGAGCCGGATCAGCCGGCCGTCCACCTCGTGGTCGCTCACGCCCAGTTCGCCCAGGGGCGGCAGGTCGCCCACGAAGTAGCCGTCGGGCAGTTCGAAGGTGATCCGGGACGGCTGCGAGGCGGTCACCTCCGCCGGGGTGCCGGTGGCGGCGATCCGGCCCTCGTGCATGATCGCGAGCCGGTCGGCGAGGTTCTCGGCCTCCTCCAGGTAGTGCGTGGTCAGCAGCACCGTCGTACCGGCGTCGCGCAGCGCGCTCACCAACTCCCAGGTCGCCCGGCGGCCTTCGGCGTCCAGTCCGGTGCTGGGCTCGTCGAGGAAGAGCACCTCGGGGTCGCCGAGCAGCGCGAGCGCCAGGTCCAGGCGGCGCCGCTGGCCCCCGGAGAGCTGCTTCACGCGGACGTCCGCCTTCGTCTCCAGCCCGACCAGGGAAAGCACCTCGGCCGGCGGACGGGCCCCGCTCACGCACCCAGCCCACATCCGCGCGGTCTCCGCGACGGTCAGCTCGGACGGGAAGCCGCCCTCCTGGAGCATCACCCCGGTGCGGGGGCGTACGGCGGCCCGCTCGGTGTACGGGTCGTGCCCGAGGACGCGCACCCGCCCGCCCGCCGGAGGGGCGAGGCCCTCCAGCAGCTCGACCGTGGACGTCTTGCCGGCGCCGTTGGTGCCGAGCAGTGCGAAGACCTCACCGCGGCGCACGGAGAAGTCGACCCCCCGCACGGCCTCGAACCCGCCCCCGTACACACGCCGCAGGTCGGTGACCTCAATCACGTGTTCGTGTCCGTTTGATCGCATGCCTCAAGCATCCCGGGGGCCCGGGGGCGGGAACAGTGCGGGCCGTCATCACCGGGCATGACAAATGTCAGACGGCGGCCGCCCGAGGGAGTCGCGCGGACGCACGAAAAGACCCCGGTCCACGGAGGACCGGGGTCTGATTCCCGAGCGGACGACGAGGCTCGAACTCGCGACCTCAACCTTGGCAAGGTTGCGCTCTACCAACTGAGCTACGTCCGCATTGCCCCCGACCGGCCTTCACCGATCGGTGCGAGCACCAGCCTACCTGATCCAATCGAGTGGTCGGTACGGCGGTGCAGAGCGGGTGACAGGAATTGCACACTGCGCCTTCCCCCTGGAAGGGGGATGTTCTACTACTGAACTACACCCGCGTGTTCCGTGAGCTGGGCCCTTCGGCCTCGCCCCTCGGCGTGCTCCAGACTTTAGCTGATCACCCGGGGTGTCGCGCAAGTCGGTTGCCGCGAGGGGCGGCTGAGCGCCCGTCGGCCCCTCCTGGCCGGGGCGGCCCCTGGCCCGGGCGGCTCACTGCGCCGCGGCGAACGCCTCGTACACCCGCTTCGGGATCCGGCCCCGCGCGGGCACGTCCATCTTGTTCGCCTGCGCCCACGCGCGGACCGCCGCCGGGTCGGGGGCGACCTCCGTCTGCCGGTACGTCTTGCCGGACCGGGACCGCTTGCGGCCGGCCGACACGTACGGCTCGAGGGCCGTGCGGAGTTTCCGGGCATTGGCTTCGTTCAGGTCGATCTCGTACATCCGGCCGTCGACTCCGAAGGCGATCGTCTCCGCCGCTTCCGAGCCGTCGATGTCGTCAAAGAGAGTGACCACGACACGCTGCGCCACGAATATCGGTCCCTTCGTGCGGCATCTCCGCGATGACGTGCCCGAACGTGCCAAGACGCCGCGATGATGCCGACTGTTCGCCTGTAATTGGGCAAAGTATCGGCTAATGACATTTCATTTGTACAGTGCCCGGCATTGCAATGGGAAGCCCGACTAAATCTCTCAGCGTGTCTGTGCGCAATAGGTGTCGGGGGTTGATCCGGGATCTTTCCCGAAGCTTTTCGTGGCGACCCCCTTCCGATACCCGATCGTGACTGGGCTCACGTAGATTCCTCCAAGGCTACGCGCGTAGAAATTTTGTACGGGTAGTCTGAAGGAACCTGCTCAGCACCACACACCGGGAGTGCCAGTGGCACGCGTCGTAGTCGACGTCATGCTCAAGCCGGAGATCCTCGACCCCCAGGGCCAGGCGGTGCAGCGCGCACTGCCGCGACTGGGTTTCGAAGGGATCTCGGACGTCCGTCAGGGAAAGCGATTCGAACTGGAAGTGGACGGGCCGGTCGACGACGCCGCCCTCGCCCGCATCCATGATCTTGCGGAATCCTTCCTCGCGAACACCGTGATCGAGGACTTCACCGTCAAGGTCGAGTCCGAGGACGTAGTCGCGGAGGCCGCGAAGTGACCGCTCGTATTGGCGTCGTCACTTTCCCCGGCTCTCTCGACGACCGCGACACGCAGCGCGCGATCCGCGTCGCCGGCGCGGAACCCGTCGCCCTCTGGCACAAGGACAAGGACCTCAAGCAGGTCGACGCCGTGGTGCTCTGCGGTGGTTTCTCGTACGGCGACTATCTGCGCGCCGGTGCCATCGCGCGCTTCTCGCCGGTGATGGACACCGTCATCGACCAGGCCAGGGCCGGGCTCCCCGTCCTCGGCATCTGCAACGGCTTCCAGATCCTCACCGAGGCGCACCTGCTCCCCGGCGGCATGCTGGGCAACGATCACCTGCACTTCATCTGCCGCGACCAGAAGCTGCGGGTGGAGAACGCGGGCACCGCCTGGACCAGCGACTACACCGCGGGCCAGGAGATCCACATCCCGCTGAAGAACATGGACGGGCGCTACGTCGCCGACCGGCGGACGCTGGACGAGCTGGAGGCCGAGGGCCGGGTCGCCTTCCGTTACCTGGACATGAACCCCAACGGCTCGCTCAACGACATCGCCGGCATCACCAACGCCGCCGGGAACGTCGTCGGCCTCATGCCGCACCCCGAGCACGCCGTCGAGCCGCTGATCGGCACCGGCCGCACCGACGGTCTCCCGTTCTTCACCTCGATCCTCAAGAAGCTGGTCAACGCATGAGCCGGACGCCTCTGGACACGGTCGAGCACGCGGCCGAGACCCCCGACGTCGAGCTGCCCTGGGCCGAGCTGGGCCTGAAGAAGGACGAGTACGAGAGGGTCGTGGAGATCCTCGGCCGCCGCCCCACCGGCGCTGAGCTGGCCATGTACTCCGTGATGTGGTCCGAGCACTGCTCGTACAAGAGCAGCAAGGTCCACCTGCGCCAGTTCGGCGAGAAGGCCCCCGAGTCCGACGCGATGCTCGTCGGCATCGGCGAGAACGCCGGTGTCGTCGACGTCGGCCAGGGCTACGCGGTCACCTTCAAGGTCGAGTCGCACAACCACCCGTCGTACGTGGAGCCCTACCAGGGCGCCGCGACCGGCGTCGGCGGCATCGTCCGCGACATCATCGCGATGGGCGCGCGCCCGGTCGCGGTCGTGGACCCGCTCCGCTTCGGCGCCGCCGACCACCCCGACACCAAGCGCGTCCTCCCGGGCGTCGTCGCCGGCATCGGCGGCTACGGCAACTGCCTGGGCCTGCCCAACATCGGCGGCGAGGTCGTCTTCGACGCCTGCTACCAGGGCAACCCGCTGGTCAACGCCGGTGCCATCGGCGTGATGCGGCACGAGGACATCCACCTCGCCAAGGCGTCCGGCGCGGGCAACAAGGTCATCCTGTACGGCGCCCGCACCGGCGGCGACGGCATCGGCGGCGCGTCGATCCTGGCGAGTGAGACCTTCGACGACGCGAAGCCGTCGAAGCGCCCCGCCGTCCAGGTCGGCGACCCCTTCCAGGAGAAGCTCCTCATCGAGTGCACCCTGGAGGCGTTCCAGGAGAAGCTGGTCGTCGGCATCCAGGACCTGGGCGCGGCGGGCCTGTCCTGCGCCACGTCCGAGCTGGCGTCGAACGGTTCCGGCGGCATGCGCGTCACCCTGGACGACGTTCCGCTGCGCGACTCCACCCTCTCGCCCGAGGAAATCCTCATGAGCGAGTCGCAGGAGCGCATGTGCGCGGTGGTCGAGCCCGGCAAGGTCGACCGTTTCCTGGAGATCTGCGAGAAGTGGGACGTCATCGCCACCGTCATCGGTGAGGTGACCGACGGCGACCGCCTGGAGATCTACTGGCACGGCGGCAAGATCGTCGACGTCGACCCGCGCACGGTCGCGCACGAGGGCCCGGTCTACGAGCGCCCCTTCGCCCGCCCGTCCTGGCAGGACGAGCTCCAGGCCGACGACGCGAACAAGCTGCCCCGGCCGGAGACGAGCGAGCAGCTCAAGGACCAGGTCCTGAAGCTGGTCGGCTCGCCCAACCAGGCGTCCAAGCAGTGGATCACCCAGCAGTACGACCACTTCGTGCAGGGCAACACCGTCCTCGCCCAGCCCGAGGACTCGGGCATGATCCGCGTGGACGAGGAGAGCGGCCTCGGCGTCGCCATCGCCACCGACGGCAACGGCCGCTACGCCAAGCTCGACCCGTACACGGGCGCGCAGCTCGCCCTGGCGGAGGCGTACCGCAACGTCGCCACGACCGGCGCGAAGCCGCTGGCGGTCTCCGACTGCCTGAACTTCGGTTCGCCGGAGGACCCGGCGGTCATGTGGCAGTTCGCGGAGGCCGTGCGCGGCCTGGCCGACGGCTGCCGGCAGCTCGGCACCCCGGTCACCGGCGGCAACGTCTCCCTCTACAACCAGACCGGCGAGGCCGCCATCCACCCCACCCCGGTGGTCGCGGTCCTCGGCGTCATCGACGACGTGGCCCGCCGCACGCCGGTCGCCTTCCAGGAGGAGGGCCAGCTGCTGTACCTCCTCGGCGACACCCGTGAGGAGTTCGGCGGCTCGGCCTGGTCCCAGGTGATCCACGACCACCTCGGCGGCCTGCCGCCGAAGGTCGACCTGGAGCGCGAACGCCTCCTCGGCGAGATCCTGATCTCCGCCTCCCGCGACGGCATGATCGACTCCGCGCACGACCTGTCCGACGGCGGTCTGGTCCAGGCGGTCGTCGAGTCGGCGCTGCTCGGCGGCAAGGGCGCGCGGCTGGTCGTACCGGACGGGCTGGACGCCTTCACCTTCCTCTTCTCGGAGTCGGCGGGCCGCGCGGTCGTCGCCGTCCCGCGCTCGGAGGAGGTCCGCTTCAACGACATGTGCGGCGCGCGGGGCCTGCCGACCACCCGCATCGGCGTCGTGGACGGGGACGCGGTGGAGGTTCAGGGCGAGTTCACTCTCTCCCTGACCGAGCTGCGCGAGGTCCACGAGCGCACGATCCCGGCGCTGCTCGCGTAGCGGGTCTGTGCGGTCGAGGTCCCGTCCGGCTGTCCGGGCGGGACCTCGTCGCCTCAGCGGACGTAGTTCTTGAGGACCTCCGTGTCGAGTTCGATGCCGACCGGGTCGGGGAGGACCACTGTCTCGCCGAAATCCGTGAGACGGATGTCGCGATAGCCACCGACTCGTCGGTTCGGGCGGCTGTGTACCGTCACCGTGCAGGTGTCCCGGTCGATCAGCAGGTACACGGGAATCCCCGCCTGCCCGTACGCGGCAGGCTTCTCGTGCCGGTCCCGCCGGTCCGTGTCCGAGTCGTACGACGTGACCTCGACGACCATGAGGGCGCCGTCCGGTTCGGCCCATTCGCCGTGTCCCGCGAAGTGGGCCTCGGGAGCGAGAACGGCGTCCGGCCGCGCCCTGCTCTGCCGGTACGCATCGACCCGTAGCCCCTGCGTTTGGTACAGGTCCAGGTCCGGCCGCGACTGCATACAGCGCTTGGCCAGCCAGGACACGATGCTGTTGTGGTCCCCGTCCGTCACCGGCTTGACCTCGATCCGTCCGTCGATGAACTCCAACGTGACGGTCTCGGGAGCGGCGGACGCGATCGTTTCGAACTCGTCCACCGACATCTGAGACGTGTGCTCGGCCATAACCGTCATGTTGCACCTCCTTCCAGGCGCGGACCAGTGTTTCCGGGCTGCGCGGGGCGCCGGTCCGGGCTTTCACGGTCAGACACACATACGAGTGACGGTCGTGTCGTCGCCCCGGTCCCCGGGCGTACGGCACGGACCCCGGGCTCGCCTAGGCTCACCGTCATGCCGCCCGCCAGGAAACGCCCCCGCGCCTACGACCCCGCACGCACCCGCGCTGCCGTACTGGCCCAGTTCGGCAACGTACGGGCCGCCGTACGCACCCTCACGCCCGAGCAGCTCGCCCTGCCGACCCGGCTCGGGGGCTGGACCGTGCGGGAGCTGGTGGCGCACGTCGGGATGGCGCTGACCGCCGTGAACCGGCTGCTGGACGAGCCCGAGCCCGCGCGGCAGGACGGGCGGCTGCTCGACTGGCCGTTCGCGATCGCCGCCGACGCGGACGCCATCGCCGCCACCGCCCGGCGCCTGGCGGCCGAGCACCCCGACCTCGACGCCCACCTCGCCGACGTCGAGCGCCGCTTCACCGACCGCCTCGACACCCACCCCGGCACCCGGCTGCTGCCCACCGGCGCCGGCGCCCTCCCGCTGGCCGACTACGTCGTCACCCGCACCGTCGAGCTGGTCGTCCACACCGACGACCTGAACGCCGCCGTGCCCGGCCTCGACATCCCGTACGACCGGCAGGCGCTGGCCGCCGCGACCCGGCTGCTCGCGGACGCGCTCGCCGCGACGGCGCCCGGCGGCTCGACAGAGGTGCGCGTCCCGCCGTACGCCGTCGTGCAGTGCGTCGAGGGGCTGCGGCACACCCGGGGCACCCCGCCGAACGTCGTCGAGACCGACCCGCTGACCTGGATGCGGCTGGCGGCCGGGCGGCTGGCCTGGGAGGACGCCGTGGCCGAGGCGAAGGTGAGCGCGAGCGGAGAGCGGGCCGACCTGGGGGGCCTGCTGCCGTTGCTCAGGTGAGCGGAAGAGGGGAACCAGATCCTCCGCGCCTCCGTCGAATCGGCATGTACAGGCAGAAGCAGCAGCGCAGCGTCCTCCTGACCGGCCGCGCCAAGCCCCTGACCGTGGCCGCCGCAGCCGTGCTCGTGCCGCTCGCCGCGGCCTGCGGCACCGAGAAGGCCGACGGCGGCAGCGGCTCCGTCGGCGCCGGCACACCCGTCACCGGCGTGCGGTGGAGCATCGACTCCCTCACCGTGGACGGCGCCACCCACCAGGCACCCGACTCCGCGCGGGTCCGGATCGACGACGGCGGTGAGGCGTCCGGCAGCACCGGCTGCAACACCTTCAGCGCCCGCGCCCACATCGACGGCGAGCGCATCCGGTTCAGCGACGCCATGTTCACCGAGAAGGGCTGTACGGACACGCCCCCGGACTTCGAGAAGTCCCTGGGACGGGCCCTCACCACCGACCTGACCGCCAGGACCGAGGGCGACCGCCTGACCCTCACCACCGCCGACGGCGACACCGTCCGCCTCAGCAAACCGAAGGACGCGCCCCTGTACGGCACGAAGTGGACCGTCACGACCCCCGGTCACGAGGGCAGCGCCCACCTCACCTTCGACAAGGACGCGAAGACCGTCGCGGGCCGCCTCCCCTGCAACCACGTCAACGCGAAGGCCACGGTCGGCGACGGCCACATCACCCTGGGCGCCCCGGCGACGACCCGAATGATGTGCGAAGGCTCACTCATGGACGCCGAGAAGCGGATCCTGGGCTTCTTCGAGGGCCGGGTCGAATACCGCATCGATCATGGAAGCCTGACGCTGACCAGGGAAGACGGAAAGAGCCTCAAGGCCTGGGCCGATCAGTGATCCCCGCGTGAGCCGTTGTCCCCAATTCGGACCAGTGGTCGACCTCGCCTACACTCGGAGGCGTGCCACGTGGTGACGGTCGACTCAATCACGATCTGCTTCCCGGCGAGAAGGGCCCCCAGGACGCTTGCGGCGTCTTCGGTGTCTGGGCTCCGGGTGAAGAGGTCGCAAAGCTCACGTACTTCGGGCTCTACGCCCTCCAGCATCGGGGTCAGGAATCCGCGGGAATCGCGGTCAGCAACGGCTCCCAGATCCTCGTCTTCAAGGACATGGGCCTGGTGTCCCAGGTCTTCGACGAGACCTCGCTCGGTTCGCTCCAGGGTCACATCGCGGTCGGTCACGCCCGCTACTCGACCACCGGTGCCTCCGTGTGGGAGAACGCCCAGCCGACGTTCCGCGCCACCGCGCAGGGCTCCATCGCGCTCGGGCACAACGGCAACCTCGTCAACACCGCCCAGCTCGCCGAGCTGGTCGCCGACCTGCCCAAGCAGGACGGCCGCTCCACGCGGGTCGCGGCGACCAACGACACCGACCTGCTGACCGCGCTGCTCGCGGCCCAGGTCGACGACGACGGCAAGCCGCTGACCATCGAGGAGGCCGCCCACCGGGTGCTTCCCCAGGTCATGGGCGCCTTCTCCCTCGTCTTCATGGACGAGCACACCCTCTACGCCGCCCGCGACCCGCAGGGCATCCGCCCGCTGGTCCTCGGCCGGCTGGAGCGCGGCTGGGTGGTCGCCTCCGAGTCCGCCGCCCTGGACATCTGCGGTGCCGCGTACGTCCGCGAGATCGAGCCGGGCGAGTTCGTCGCCATCGACGAGAACGGCCTGCGCACTTCGCGATTCGCGGAAGCGAAGCCCAAGGGCTGCGTCTTCGAGTACGTGTACCTGGCCCGCCCAGACACCGACATCGCCGGCCGGAACGTGTACCTCTCCCGCGTCGAGATGGGCCGCAAGCTGGCCAAGGAGGCCCCCGCAGACGCCGACCTGGTCATAGCGACCCCGGAGTCCGGCACGCCCGCCGCGATCGGGTACGCCGAGGCCTCCGGCATCCCCTTCGGCAACGGCCTGGTGAAGAACGCCTACGTCGGCCGCACCTTCATCCAGCCCTCGCAGACCATCCGCCAGCTCGGCATCCGTCTGAAGCT
Organism: Streptomyces sp. M92; assembly: GCF_028473745.1. Classification (NCBI taxonomy): domain Bacteria; kingdom Bacillati; phylum Actinomycetota; class Actinomycetes; order Kitasatosporales; family Streptomycetaceae; genus Streptomyces; species Streptomyces sp. M92. Next base: position 1,554,072 of record NZ_CP101137.1, on the reverse strand, counting down.
GAACCCGCTGAAGGAAGTCATCAAGGGCAAGCGGCTGGTCGTCGTCGACGACTCCATCGTCCGCGGCAACACCCAGCGGGCCCTGGTCCGCATGCTCCGCGAGGCCGGCGCCGCCGAGGTCCACATCCGGATCTCCTCCCCGCCGGTGAAGTGGCCCTGCTTCTTCGGCATCGACTTCGCCACCCGCGCCGAGCTCATCGCCAACGGCATGAGCATCGACGAGATCGGCACCTCGCTCGGCGCCGACTCCCTGGCGTACATCTCCATCGACGGCATGATCGAGGCGACCACCATCGCCAAGCCGAACCTGTGCCGCGCCTGCTTCGACGGCGAGTACCCGATGGAGCTTCCCGACCCCGAGCTGCTCGGCAAGCAGCTCCTGGAGACCGAGCTGGCCGCCGGGCCCGCCGCGACGGCCGCCGCCGACGCCATCCGTCGCCCGTAGCGCCGCCCGCACCACCTGCCGTACGACACAAAGGTTCTCATCGTCATGTCTGACACAACTGGTGCCAGCTACGCAGCCGCGGGCGTCGACATCGAGGCGGGCGACCGCGCCGTCGAGCTCATGAAGGAATGGGTGAAGAAGACGCAGCGCCCCGAGCTCCTCGGCGGCCTCGGCGGCTTCGCCGGCCTCTTCGACGCCTCCGCCCTCAAGAACTACGAGCGTCCCCTGCTCGCCTCCGCCACCGACGGCGTCGGCACCAAGGTCGACATCGCGCGCCGGCTGGGCGTCTACGACACCATCGGCCACGACCTGGTCGCCATGGTCATGGACGACATCGTGGTCTGCGGCGCCGAGCCGCTGTTCATGACCGACTACATCTGCGTCGGCAAGGTCCACCCCGAGCGCGTCGCCGCGATCGTGAAGGGCATCGCCGAGGGCTGCGTCCTGGCCGGGTGCGCCCTGGTCGGCGGCGAGACCGCCGAGCACCCGGGCCTGCTCGGCGCGGACGACTTCGACGTCGCCGGCGCCGGTACGGGCGCCGTGGAGGCCGACCGGCTGCTGGGCCCCGACCGCATCCGCAAGGGTGACGCGGTCGTCGCCATGGCCGCCTCCGGTCTTCACTCGAACGGGTACTCGCTCGTCCGCCACGTCCTGCTGAACGAGGCGGGCCTGTCGCTCGACGCCCACCTGGACGGCCTCGGCCGCACCCTCGGCGAGGAGCTGCTGGAGCCCACCAAGATCTACTCCCTGGACTGCCTGGCCCTCACCCGCACCACCGAGGTCCACGCCTTCAGCCACGTCACCGGCGGCGGACTCGCCGCCAACCTGGCCCGGGTGATCCCGGACGGCCTGCACGCGACCGTCGACCGCTCCACCTGGACCCCGGGCGCGATCTTCGACCTGGTCGGGACGACCGGCAAGGTCGAGCGCCTGGAGCTGGAGAAGACCCTGAACATGGGTGTGGGCATGATCGCGATCGTGCCCGAGGAGTCGACGGACGTGGCACTGGCGACCCTGGCCGACCGCGGCGTGGACGCCTGGGTGGCCGGCGAGATCACCGACCGCGGCGACCACGGGACCGGCGCGGCCCTCGTCGGCGACTACGCCGCCTGAGCCGCTGCGGTACCCGCGGGTAGCACAACACCCGGTCGGTGACCTGAGTCACCGACCGGGCGGGTGTTCAGTGCGAGGTCAAGCGCCGCGACGTTGCTGCGGGGACTGGCCGTCCTCGTCCTCGTCGTCGTCCTCGTAGAGGTCGGCGTACTTCGCGTACACGTCATCCTCTTGCTCATCGTCCTCGAATGGCCCGCCATTCGGCGGTTGGGCATTCGACGGCGATGCGCCCAGCTCCTCGGCCAGGCGGGAGAGATCAGTCCCACCGCTGTTGTACTTCAGCTGGCGGGCGACCTTCGTCTGCTTGGCCTTGGCCCGGCCGCGCCCCATGGCTCGACCCCCTCAACGACGGGGCTCGACGGCCCCAGAGTCTTGACACGCGTTCATGGTCCGGAACGGGCTCTCCGTGGAGAGACCGGTCCGTAGGGCTTCCACGGTACCTGAGCCCACGCCCATACGGTACGTCGCCCGCAGGACGTGACCACGTCCAGGACCGTCGAGGCGCCCCGTCCTCGCTGGTCAAGGGCGATTTTAACCACCTTTCGACGGTCGACCCGCCGGGATAAGTGAGAGTTCTCTCCAACCGCCTCCCGGCGGGTACCGCTCACACATTCGAATACCGGCCGCCCGGATCACCGTCGAGGTGCCCCGCGGTCACCGCCCGGTCACCGACGGGTCCGGGCCTCCGCCATCCGCTGCTCGGCGATCCGGTCGGCCGCGGCGGCCGGCGGAATTCCGTCTTCCTTCGCACGTGCGAATATGGCCAGCGTGGTGTCGTAGATCTTCGCGGCCTGCGCCTTGCACCGGTCGAAGTCGAAGCCGTGCAGCTCGTCGGCGACCTGGATGACCCCGCCGGCGTTCACCACGTAGTCCGGCGCGTAGAGGATGCCGCGATCGGCGAGGTCCTTCTCCACACCCGGGTGGGCGAGCTGGTTGTTGGCGGCGCCGCACACCACCTTGGCGGTCAGGACCGGCACGGTGTCGTCGTCGAGCGCGCCGCCGAGCGCGCACGGGGCGTAGATGTCCAGGTTCTCCACCCGGATCAGCGCGTCCGTGTCGGCGACGGCCACGACCGACGGGTGCCGCTCGGTGATGGAGCGCACGACGTCCTTGCGTACGTCGGTGACGACGACGTGCGCCCCCTCGGCGAGCAGGTGCTCGACCAGGTGGTGGCCGACCTTGCCGACGCCCGCGATGCCGACGGTGCGGTCGCGCAGCGTCGGGTCGCCCCACAGGTGCTGGGCGGCGGCCCGCATGCCCTGGTAGACGCCGAAGGAGGTGAGGACGGAGGAGTCGCCGGCGCCGCCGTTCTCCGGGGAGCGGCCGGTCGTCCAGCGGCACTCGCGGGCCACGACGTCCATGTCGGCGACGTAGGTGCCGACGTCGCAGGCGGTGACGTAGCGGCCGCCGAGCGAGGCGACGAAGCGGCCGTAGGCGAGCAGCAGTTCCTCGCTCTTGACCTGCTCCGGGTCGCCGATGATCACGGCCTTGCCGCCGCCGTGCTCGAGGCCGGCCATGGCGTTCTTGTACGACATCCCGCGCGCGAGGTTCAGCGCGTCGGCGACGGCGTCCGCCTCGTTCGCGTACGGGTAGAAGCGCGTACCGCCCAGCGCGGGGCCCAGGGCGGTGGAGTGGATGGCGATGACGGCCTTGAGGCCGCTGGCGCGGTCCTGGCAGAGCACGACCTGCTCATGTCCCCCCTGGTCCGAGTGGAACAGGGTGTGCAGTACATCAGCAGGTGCGCCGGTTACGTCGGTCACGGTGGTGACTCCTGTGTAGTTGCGGCGGGTGGAGACCTGTCCCCAAGGGGTGGCGGGGACTGTGGCATGAGATTAGAGCCTGGAGGCGTCCCCCCGCCGTACAGTGCTCAGGATCACCTCCGCACGGAGTACGGGCGTGCGACGATTTGCCGAGGTTCCCGCGCGTTTGTGATCGGTTCCGGCAGGTTTTCGGGGCGGTGCGCGGGGGAGGGAGCAGGCGTGCGCAAGGTGTCCTCGGTGATCGTCCCCTACGCGGCGTATCTGCGCGTGTACGAGCCGCTGGCCGCGTTCCCCGACGACGAGCGCGCCCACTGGACCCGTTACGCCCGCCGCACCGACCTGCCCTCCTACCAGGACGAGTTGCGCCGCTCCCTGTCCGACCTGCTGCCCACCCCGCCCGTCGCGGTGCCGGTGCACGAGAGCGCCGACGCCTTCGTGACCGAGGTCGACGGCGTGGTCTGCGTCTGCCCCTGGCGGACCCGGCTGCGCGGCTGGCAGGCCCTGGGCGAGCTGGCCGAGGACTTCCCGGAGCCGGTGCTGGACGCCCTGCTCCCCCCGGTCGTACGCCGCCAGAGCGCCCAGGACTACGAACGGTGGCTGGAGCGCAACCCGGACGCCCGCCCCTGGATCCGCACCGCCACCTGGCAGGTGCCGATCAACTGGTTCGTGCTGGTCTCCGACGCCGAGCGGGAGTACGACAGGGGCGGTGACGGGGACGGCGGTGCCGCGCCGGTGCTGCGCTACCGGACGCCGATGGTGCAGGCCCGCCGACGGGTGGCGCGGGGGCTGCGGGCGCTCAAGGAGGCCGTGGACGAGGGGCCGCTCATCGACGGCCTGGTGGACGTGGGGCGCTGGCTGGAGGAGTTCCACCCGCGCTCCCTGGTCGAGCTGGACTACGGAGGGCTCGTGCACGCCGTGCCCGCCGGTGAGTTGGAGGACGACCACTCCGCGGCGGACGTGGCCGAGGGCATCGATGCGCTGCGGCACGGCGACGGGGCCGCGGCGGGGGCGGCGTACGGGCGGCTGGTGGAGCGCTGGCGCGCGGTCCGGGACCGCCGGTCGGCGAACTGACGTTTGACGTACCGCCCGATGTGAGGTTTCGTCTTCCGATCCGACACTCGCCCGGTGTGGGCTGATCTTTTGTCGACAAGGGACGTAGGTCCCGATCCGGGCGTATGAGTCAAGCGTGACGGACCGCACGTACATCACTCTTGCGCCCGTTCCCCCTCCTCATGCCAAAATAGGACAAGGAGCCCGGGGAGGGCTCGATCCGTCCCATTGTGATGCACTGTGGGCGGAATCCTGGGTTTGCACGCTTTGGGGGGTCTGGTGACGCCTGATCGTCATGTGACTGATCGTCACAGTGGCGTGACTGTCCGCTATGGCATGGTCCATCGGCTTCCGTCGCTGATGAACACCTGGGAGGGCAATTCCATCGGTTTGGCCGACGCGGCTGGACAGATGGTGTAGTTGTAGTGCCGAGGACAAGCCGTTCGTCCTATAACCGACTCGACTCGCGTCTCTCATTCCGGGCAACGCGGGTCAAGGTGCAGAATTTAGAGGAAAGAACCGAGAAGGTTCGGTTCTCCCGAGGAGGCCGCTCATGACCGCTCGCACCCCTGATGCCGAGCCGCTGCTGACCCCGGCTGAGGTCGCCACCATGTTCCGCGTCGACCCGAAGACGGTCACGCGCTGGGCGAAGGCCGGCAAGCTCACGTCGATCCGCACGCTCGGCGGGCATCGCCGCTACCGCGAGGCCGAGGTCCGCGCCCTGCTCGCGGGCATCCCGCAGCAGCGCAGCGAGGCCTGAACAACTGAATAACCGGGCAAAACGGCAGGTCCCCCAACCCGCCGAGGAGCTCGGAACCACAGCTCCACACGACGCCGTTCCTGCCCCAACAGGGGTGCGTCGTCGATCGCGCTGGACTCCGCCGGGTCCAGCGCGATCTCTTTTTTGTGCGGTCCTGTGCCTGGTGAGGGGTCGTGTGCCGCCCTCTGTGAGCGCCCTTGTCGGAGTCTGGGGAGAGGTGTCGGAACGGCTGTGCGGGGGCTGCGGGGGGACTGCGGGGAGACTGGGGGGAGCGGTGCAATTGCACATATTAAATTGACCAGTTGTAGGGGAGCCGTAAGTGCCGCGGTTTCAAAAACTCATGCGGTGACACCCGTCACAGCGCGCGGTGCTTGTTGGGTGCGGCACGGGTGCGTTAATGGAGGCCCGCGCTCCAGAAGGCCGGTGTGGCAAGGGCGTTGGGGCCGGCGGACCTCACGCCGGGGACGCGGTCTCGCTCTCGGCGCCCTCTTGACGGCTCGTCGGGGACTGGGGGGCGGGTGAGTCCAGTGCCAGCCGCAGCAGCCGGTGGCAGATCGGACAGTGGCGCGTCAGATGACGGTAGGACGTCGCGGCCGACAAGTGCGCGCGGAGCAGGGCCCGCGTCTCGTGCCTGACCGATGCCGCCATACGCCACCTCCGGGGCCGTGCGGGGACGTTCCCTGTCTTTGGAGTACCGAGCGAATGTGACGCCGTCAAGGCCGGGAGAGGGGCGCTGGGAGCCTTTTGGTGAGCGTGGGGCGGAACGCGTCGGGGGAGCACGAGAAGAGGCCCGCACGAGAATGGGGCCCGTACTGGTTCGTCACCGGCTTGGAGGGCGAGCTGTCCCGTCCGCTGTTCTGACGGCGCGGCGCGCACTCGTACTTGCGGGCGGGGAGACGAGGAAAGACCCGCACCGATGGGTGCGGGTCTTTCTGCTGCGGTCCTGACGGGATTTGAACCCGCGGCCTCCACCTTGACAGGGTGGCGAGCACTCCAAACTGCTCCACAGGACCAGGTTTCGCGGCGCTTTTCTTGCGTTGCGCTGCGAGAAGAGACTGTACAGGAGGGGGAGCCCCGGGTCGAACTCACCCTCCGTACACGCCTCGTCACGTGCGTCGGCTACGGCGCCAGCGCGTCGATCGCCTTCACGATCCGCTTGTCGGAGACGGGGTACGCCGTGCCCAGCGCGTGCGCGAAGTAGCTGACCCGCAGCTCCTCGATCATCCAGCGCACCTCCAGGACCTGCTGCGGCACCGGCCGGCCCCGCGGCATCTGCTCCAGCAGCCAGGCGTACTCGTCCCGCATCTCGTGGACCTTCTCCATCCGGGACGTGTCCCGCTGGACGCCGGTCGGCATCTGCTGCAGCCTCCGGTCCGCGGCGACCAGGTAGCGCATCAGGTCCGGCAGCCGCCTGATCCCGGCCTCCGTCACGAAACCGGGCTTCACCAGCGCGTCCAGCTGCCCCCGCACGTCCTGGAGGTTCGCCAGCAGCGCGGGGCTCCGGACGGCCTTCAGGCGCCGCTCGCACGCCTGCCAGGCCGCCAGCACCTGCCGCACCTGCCCCACCGTGCGAACGGTCGTGTCGACGATCTCCGCGCGGACCTTGTCGTAGAGCTTCCGGTACGACTCCTCGTCCCACGCCGGGCCGCCGAAGTCGGCGATCAGCTTGTCCGCCGCCGCCATGGCACAGTCGTCGAACAGCGCCTGGATGGAACCGTGCGGATTCGCGGACAGGTTCAGCTTCTGCTGGTTGGTCAGCTTCTCGGACGCGAACTTCGCCGGGTTGACCGGGATGTTGCGCAGGATCAGCCGGCGCGTGCCCTTCCACATCGCCTGCGCCTGCTCGGCCTCGGTGTCGAAGAGCCGCACGGAGACGGTGTCGCCGTCGTCGACCAGCGCCGGGTACGCCTTCACCGGCTGGCCCGCCCGGCGCGTCTCGAAGACCCGCGACAGGGTGCCGATCGTCCAGTCGGTCAGACCGGAGCGCTCCAGCGACTCGCCGCCACTGCGCACGGCGGTGGCCGCCGCGGCCTGCGACAGCGCCTTGCGCGCCTTCGGCCTCAACCGGAGCTTCAGCGCCTCGAGGTCCTTGTCCTCGGCCAGCTTGCGCCGCCGCTCGTCGACGATCCGGAACGTGATCCTGAGGTGGTCGGGGACCTTCGCCCAGTCGAAGTCCTCCGCGTCGAAGGGCACCCCCACCATGCGCTTCAGCTCCCGCGCCATGGTCACCGTCAGCGGCTCCTGGAGCGGTACCGCCCGCTGCAGGAACTTCTGCGCGTAGTTCGGGGCCGGGACGTAGTTGCGGCGGATCGGCTTCGGCAGCGACCGGATCAGCTCCGTGACCACCTGCTCCCGCAGCCCCGGGATCTGCCAGTCGAAGCCCTCGTCCGTCACCTGGTTCAGCACCTGGAGCGGCACGTGGACGGTCACGCCGTCCGCGTCCGCGCCCGGCTCGAACTGGTACGTCACCCGGAGCTTCAGCGGCCCCTGCCGCCAGGAGTCCGGGTAGTCGTCCTTGGTGACCGCGCCCGCCTTCTCGTTGATGAGCATCTCGCGCTCGAAGTCGAGGAAGTCGGGCTGCTCGTGCCGCTTGTGCTTCCACCACGAGTCGAAGTGGGCGCCCGAGACGACGTGTTCGGGCACCCGCTGGTCGTAGAAGTCGTACAGCGTCTCGTCGTCGACCAGGATGTCCCGGCGCCGGGCGCGGTGCTCCAGCTCCTCGACCTCGGTCAGCAGCTTGCGGTTGTCCGAGAAGAACTTGTGGTGCGTACGCCAGTCGCCCTCGACCAGGGCGTTGCGGATGAACAGCTCACGGCTGACCTCCGGATCGATCCGCCCGTAGTTCACCTTGCGCTGCGCCACGATCGGCACGCCGTACAGCGTCACCTTCTCGTACGCCATCACGGCCGCCTGGTCCTTCTCCCAGTGCGGCTCGCTGTAGGTGCGCTTGAGGAGGTGCCCGGCCAGCGGCTCCACCCACTCCGGTTCGATCTTCGCGTTGACGCGGGCCCAGAGCCGGGAGGTCTCGACCAGCTCGGCGGACATCACGAACCGCGGCGGCTTCTTGAAGAGCGCCGAGCCCGGGAAGATCGCGAACTTGGCGTTCCGCGCCCCCAGGTACTCGTTCTTCGCGCCCTCCTTCACGTCCTTCATTCCGACGTGGGAGAGGAGGCCCGCCAGCAGCGACACGTGGATGCGGTCCTCGGGGGCGTCCTGGTCGTCGAGGTGGATGCCCATCTGCTTGGCGACCGTGCGCAGCTGGGTGTAGATGTCCTGCCACTCGCGGATGCGCAGGAAGTTCAGGTACTCCTGCTTGCACATCCGGCGGAAGGACGACGAGCCGCGCTCCTTCTGCTGCTCGCGCACGTACCGCCACAGGTTCAGGAACGCCAGGAAGTCGCTGGTCTCGTCCTTGAAGCGGGCGTGCTGCTGGTCCGCCTGCGCCTGCTTCTCCGCCGGCCGCTCCCGGGGGTCCTGGATGGACAGCGCCGCCGCTATGACCATGACCTCGCGGACACAGCCGTTCTTGTCGGCCTCCAGCACCATCCGGGCCAGCCGCGGGTCCACGGGCAGCTGCGCCAGCTTGCGGCCGGTGTCGGTGAGCCGCTTGCGTACGTCCTTCTGCGCGGGGTCGAGCGCGCCCAGCTCCTGGAGGAGCTGCACGCCGTCGCGGATGTTGCGGTGGTCCGGCGGGTCGATGAACGGGAACTTCTCGATGTCGCCGAGGCCGGCCGCGGTCATCTGGAGGATGACGGAGGCCAGGTTGGTCCGGAGGATCTCCGCGTCCGTGAACTCCGGCCGGGCGTCGAAGTCGTCCTCGGAGTAAAGCCGGATGCAGATGCCGTCGGACGTACGGCCGCAGCGGCCCTTGCGCTGGTTGGCGCTGGCCTGTGAGATCGGCTCGATCGGCAGCCGCTGGACCTTGGTGCGGTGGCTGTAGCGGGAGATCCGGGCGAACCCCGGGTCGATGACGTACTTGATGCCGGGGACGGTGAGGGAGGTCTCGGCGACGTTGGTCGCCAGAACGATCCTGCGCCCGGTGTGCTGCTGGAAGACACGGTGCTGCTCGGCGTGCGACAGCCGCGCGTACAGCGGCAGCACTTCCGTGAACCGGTACTTCTTCTTCTCCAGCGCGTCCGCCGTGTCCCGGATCTCGCGCTCACCGGAGAGGAAGACGAGGATGTCGCCCTTCCCCTCGCCCATCAGCTCCTCGACGGCATCGGTGATCGCGGTGATCTGGTCCCGGTCGGCGTCGTCCCCGTCCTCTTCGAGGAGCGGCCGGTACCGCACCTCCACGGGGTACGTCCGCCCGCTGACCTCGATGATCGGCGCGTCGCCGAAGTGCCGGGAGAACCGCTCGGGGTCGATGGTCGCCGAGGTGATGACGACCTTCAGGTCCGGGCGCTTCGGCAGCAGCTGGGCCAGGTACCCGAGCAGGAAGTCGATGTTGAGGGACCGCTCGTGCGCCTCGTCGATGATGATCGTGTCGTAGGCGCGCAGCTCGCGGTCGGTCTGGATCTCGGCGAGCAGGATGCCGTCCGTCATCAGCTTGATGAAGGTGGCGTCCGGGTTCACCTGGTCGGTGAACCGTACCTTCCAGCCCACGGCCTCACCGAGCGGCGTGTCCAGCTCGTCCGCCACCCGCTCGGCGACGGTGCGGGCGGCGATCCGCCGGGGCTGGGTGTGCCCGATCATGCCGCGGACGCCACGCCCCAGCTCCACGCAGATCTTCGGGATCTGCGTAGTCTTGCCGGACCCGGTCTCACCGGCGACGATGACGACCTGATGATCGCGGATGGCGGCCGCGATCTCGTCCTTCTTCTGACTGACGGGCAGCTGCTCGGGATAGCTGACGGCGGGCACCCGCGCCCGACGCTCACTGACGCGCTGCTCGGCCTTGGCCACCTCCGCCTCGATCTCGGCGAGAACGGCGGCCCGGGCCTCCGGCTTACGGATCTTCCGCGCACCCTCCAGCCTCCGGCCGAGCCGGTGCGCGTCGCGCAGCGACAGCTCGGTCAGCCGAGGGGCGAGAGTGCCGAGAGTGGGGGCGGGATGCGTAGACATACGGGTTCCAGGATCTCATCCGACGGAAAAACCTGGCGAACGCTTTTGTCCACCGGACAGCGGCCGACACAACAAGGCCCCGATCCGAAGATCGGGGCCTTTGCTGTGGCTGGGGCCGGGGTCGAACCGGCGACCTATCGCTTTTCAGGCGATCGCTCGTACCAACTGAGCTACCCAGCCGCGAGGTTTCACGTGAAACCTCAGCGGTCCTGACGGGATTTGAACCCGCGGCCTCCACCTTGACAGGGTGGCGAGCACTCCAAACTGCTCCACAGGACCAAGCTTCGTACGACAGTGTCGCACATGTACTGCGTGCCCCCAACGGGATTCGAACCCGTGCTACCGCCTTGAAAGGGCGGCGTCCTAGGCCGCTAGACGATGAGGGCTATCGGCCCGCCTGGGCGCTTCTCAGCGCGTCGGGGACGTGAGAAGCATATGGGATGGCGGGAGGTATCGCCAAAACGGTTTACGGAGGGGTCGGGGAAGGGGCGGTGGGCGCGGGCGTGCTCCCCGTGGGTGAGGGGCCGGAACCGGTCGGGGACGGGGTCGCGCCGGGCTGGTTCTCCTTGGGGAGGTGGCGGCTGACCTCGGCCGTCGTCAGACCCAGGCCGCCGAGCTCGATCTCGTCCCACGCCTGGAGGCGCCGGCTGTCGCGGTCGAAGTAGAGGATCGACGCCTGGATCGGGTCGGGGTACTCGCCCTCGACCGCGCGCAGGCCGCTGCCGCCGGTGGAGCCCTCGATGCGCAGCCGGGTGCCGTACTCCATGACCTCCATGTCCTCGCGGTGCAGATGGCCGGCGAGCACCAGCGGTACCTCGCCGTCGACCTCGCGGGCGGCGGACGGCTCGTGGGCGATGGCGATGTCGACCGGCGTGCCCGCCGCGCGCTGGTCGCGCAGGGCGGAGGCGAGGCGGGCGCCGGCCAGTTCCTGGGACGCCTCGGCGCCGTCCGGCTTGGAGCGGTCGGGGGTGTACTGCGGGTCGCCGATGCCGGCGAAGCGCAGGCCCGCGACGGTCCGGGCGCGGCCGTCGTCGAGGACGTGCACGTTCTTCAGGCCCTGGAGGTACTTCTGGGTGACGCGGGAGTCGTGGTTGCCGCGGACCCAGACGTAGGGGGCGCCGAGGTCCTCGATGGGGTCCAGGAAGCCGTTCTCCGCGGCCGTGCCGTGGTCCATGGTGTCGCCGGAGTCGACGATCACGTTCACCTGGTACTGCTCCACCAGCGAGGCGATGATCTTCCAGCTCGCCGGGTTCAGGTGGATGTCGGACACGTGCAGGACGCGGATCGTGGTCGGGTCGGGCTGGTAGGCGGGGAGCGTGGAGGTGGCGTCGTAGAGCTTGGTCACGTTCGTGACCAGGCGGGCCAGCTCCTTCTGGTAGACGTCGAACTCGGTGACGATGCTGCGTGCGTCGCCGACCAGGGAGGGCGCGGAGGAGAGCAGGCCGGAGAACTTCGGCTCCAGGACGGAGTCGGGGTTCCAGGTGGCGTAGGCGGTGCCGCCGGAGGCGACCAGGAGGGTGAGGGCGAGTCCGCCGGCGGCGAGGGCGCGCCGGGGGCGGCGGTAGACGGCGAGGCCGAGGGCGGTGGCGCCGGTGACGACGGCGACGCAGGAGCGGACGGCGAGGTCGAGGGTGCCGCGTCCGACGTCCCGGGCAACCTCGTCCTGGAGGCCGGAGAGGCGTTCGGGGTGGTCGACCAGTGCGGCGGCGCGGTCGGGGTCGAGCTGGTCGACGTTGACGTCGAGGCGGACGGGGGCGACGTGGCTGTCGAGCCGGAGGGCGCCCAGCGGGGAGACGTTGATCTTCGTGCCGCCGCTGACGGACGGGCGCAGGGTCATCGTGGTGTCCATGGGGCCGACGGGCACGCGGACGTCGCCCACGACCAGCAGGCCGAGCCAGGCCCCGAGCAGCACGACGGAGACGAGTCCGGCGGCGCGGGTCCAGGGGCCCGACCGGGGCCGTGGCCGGAGGGCGAACTGGACCGCCGCGGGCGTCCGGCGGGTGCGGTGGGTGCGGTGGCGGTGGATGAGGGCGCGCGGCGCGTTGCGGATGGGGTTCATCACCTCGGCCAGGACGTGCTGGACTGCGGCGGGGACGCGGGCCATTGGTCCCGTATGCCCAAGGCCCGGGGCGGGTATGCGGCGGGCTTCGGTGCGGTCTGTGTCGTACCCCACGGTCGTACCCGACAATGGGCCCTGTGCTGGAGATGACGCGCGAGGAGTTCGAGGAACTGGTCGCAGAGGCCCTGGACCGGATTCCGCCGGAGCTGACGCGGCTGATGGACAACGTCGCGGTGTTCGTCGAGGACGAGCCGCCGGCCGACGATCCCGAGCTGCTCGGGCTGTACGAGGGGACGCCGCTGACGGAGCGCGGGGAGTGGTACGCGGGGGTGCTGCCGGACCGGATCACCATCTACCGGGGGCCGACGCTGCGGTTCTGCGAGACACGCGAGGACGTGGTCGCGGAGACCGAGGTGACGGTGGTGCACGAGATCGCGCACCACTTCGGCATCGACGACGCGCGTCTGCACGCCCTCGGGTACGGGTGAGCGCCGTCGCCCGGCTCGGGTACGGCTGACGCGCTCGGGTCAAGGTCCGCGGGGCGCGGCGCGTGTCCTCTTGTGGGTGACGGGAGTTGGGCACAGCGACTCCTGAGCCCCGGAGGTGGCCGCCCGTGCGCCCCTTGTACGTACCCGTCCGTCTGGCCGCCACCGCCGTGGCCGTCGCCGCTGCCGCCGGCTGTATGAGCGTCGGCGACGACGCGTCCGGCGGGGGCGCCAGGCCCTCGCACTCCGCCGGGGAGCAGGGCGGTGCGGCGCCGGACGGCGGGCCCGCCGTGTCGGGCGGCAACGTCGGCTACGGAGCGGCGGCGGCCGACGAGAAGCGCGGGCGCGGCAAGGGGAAGAAGGGCGAGGACGGGGACGAGGACGAGGGCAAAGGCAAGGGCGAGGACGGTGGTGACGGCGAGGAGCGGAAGGGCGAGTCCCCCGCGGCCGAGCCGCCCGCCGGTCTGACGCAGCCGCCGCCGGTGGAGGACGGGGACGACGAACCCGCGCCGACCCGGACGCCGCCCGTGCAGCCGACGCGGACGCCCGAGCCCGAGCCGACGCCGACCGAGGAGCCGCCCGCCTCGCCGTCGCCGGAGCCCTCGACGGCGGAGCCGTCGTCGTCGGCGCACCAGCCGCCGGGGACCCAGCTGGCGCAACGGGAGCCGGCGCCGACGGCCGGGGCACCGGCGTAGCGGACGGGGCCGTGGCGTGACGGACGGAGCAGGCGGCGTACCGGACGGGGCCGTGGCGTGACGGACGGAGCAGGCGGCGTACCGGACGGGGCCCGGCAGCCGGGCTGAGCTGGGCATGTGCTAGTCGGTCGCTGATCGGTTTGCCTTCTGGGGTGGGGGGTGCGTATGGTGGTAGATCGTTTGATCCCATTTGCCCGGCGCCACCGCAGAGCGCGCCGTGTGGCGCGTACTCTCCCCCTGCCGTGGTGGACCGCATCGAGGCGGTCGTATTGCGAATCGCGATTCACGGAGTTGACGGGCGCGTGCCGACGAGAGACTCCGGAAGGTTTCGCATTCGCATGTCCATGACCAGTACTGATCACGTCGTCGTGCCCGAGAACGCCGAGGGCGTAGAGGGCACCCCGGAGGCCGTCGAGGCCTCCACGTCCCCCGAGACCCCGCAGGCCCCCGAGGTCACCTTCGCGGACCTCGGCCTCCCCGAGGGCGTCGTGCGCAAGCTCGCGCAGAACGGCGTGACCACCCCCTTCCCGATCCAGGCCGCGACCATCCCGGACGCCCTGGCCGGCAAGGACATCCTCGGCCGGGGCCGCACCGGCTCCGGCAAGACCCTCTCCTTCGGTCTGCCGACGCTGGCGCAGCTCGCCGGCGGCCGCACCGAGAAGCACAAGCCCCGCGCCGTCATCCTCACCCCGACCCGCGAGCTGGCCATGCAGGTGGCCGACGCGCTCCAGCCGTACGGCGACGTCGTCGGCCTGCGGATGAAGGTCGTCTGCGGCGGCACCTCGATGGGCAACCAGATCTACGCCCTGGAGAAGGGCGTCGACATCCTGGTCGCCACCCCGGGCCGGCTGCGCGACATCATCAACCGCGGCGCCTGCTCCCTGGAGAACGTGCAGATCGCGGTCCTCGACGAGGCCGACCAGATGTCCGACCTGGGCTTCATGCCCGAGGTCACCGAGCTGCTCGACCAGGTCCCGGCGGGCGGTCAGCGGATGCTGTTCTCCGCCACGATGGAGAACGAGATCAAGACCCTCGTCGAGCGGTACCTGAAGGACCCGGTCAGCCACGAGGTCGACGCGGCCCAGGGCGCGGTGACGACCATGTCCCACCACATCCTGGTCGTGAAGCCCAAGGACAAGGCGCCGGTCACCGCGGCCATCGCCTCCCGCAAGGGCCGCACCATCATCTTCGTCCGCACCCAGCTGGGCGCCGACCGCGTCGCCGAGCAGCTGCGGGACGCCGGCGCCAAGGCGGACGCGCTGCACGGCGGCATGACCCAGGGCGCGCGCACCCGCACGCTGGCCGACTTCAAGGACGGCTACGTCAACGTCCTGGTCGCCACCGACGTCGCCGCGCGCGGCATCCACGTCGACGGCATCGACCTGGTCCTGAACGTGGACCCGGCCGGCGACCACAAGGACTACCTGCACCGCGCCGGCCGTACGGCGCGCGCGGGCCGCACCGGCACCGTCGTGTCCCTCTCCCTGCCGCACCAGCGCCGCCAGATCTTCCGGCTGATGGAGGACGCGGGCGTCGACGCCACGCGCCACATCATCCAGGGCGGCGCGGCCTTCGACCCGGAGGTCGCCGAGATCACCGGCGCCCGGTCGATGACCGAGGTCCAGGCCGAGTCCGCGGGCAACGCGGCGCAGCAGGCCGAGCGTGAGGTCACCCAGCTCACCAAGGAGCTGGAGCGGGCCCAGCGCCGCGCCACCGAGCTGCGCGAGGAGGCGGACCGCCTCGTCGCCCGGGTCGCGCGGGAGCGCGGCGAGGACCCGGAGACGGTCCTGGCCGAGGTGGCCGCCGCGACCGAGGCCCAGGCCGAGGCCGTGGTGCCCGAGCAGCCGGGCGCGCGGGACGTGGAGAAGACGGAGAGGCCGGAGCGGAGCGGCGGCAACGGCCGGGACCGTTCCTTCGACCGCCGTGACGAGCGCCGTGACGACCGTCGCGACGAGCGTGGTGGCCGTTCGTTCGAGCGCCGTGACGAGCGTGGTGGCCGTTCCTTCGACCGCCGTGACGACCGTGGTGACCGTGGCGGCTTCCGCCGTGACGACCGGAACGAGCGTGGTGGCCGTTCGTTCGAGCGCCGTGACGAGCGTGGTGGCCGTTCCTTCGACCGTCGCGACGACCGTGGTGACCGTGGCGGCTTCCGCCGTGACGACCGGAACGAGCGTGGTGGCCGTTCGTTCGAGCGCCGTGACGAGCGTGGTGGCCGTTCCTTCGACCGTCGCGACGACCGTGGTGGCCGTTCCTTCGACCGCCGTGACGACCGTGGTGACCGTGGCGGCTTCCGCCGTGACGACCGGAACGACCGCCGTGACGACCGTGGCGGCCGCTCCTTCGAGCGTCGCGACGAGCGTGGTGGCCGTTCCTTCGACCGCCGTGACGACCGCGGCGGCCACCGCGGCAGCGACCGTCCGTACAACCGCGACCGCCAGGGCGACCGTCCCGGCTTCCGCTCCGGCGGGCACGACCGCCCGTACGGCCGCCGCGACGACCACCGCGGTTCCTCCTTCGGCCGCCGTGACGACAAGCCGCGCTGGAAGCGCAACGGCTGACGCGACGGCTGACGCGACGGCCGACGCCGAGTAGTACCGAGCGCCGTGGCCTCCGCCCTCACCGGGCGGAGGCCACGGCGCTTTCGCTTGCCGCGCTCCGGACTGGCTTTCGGCCATGGAGTGACGCATGTCACGTCCCCCGCAGGGAAATTGCTGGGGGCATGACAGATGACGCCAAGGCGAGCGGGCTTTCGGACGAGGAACGGCTGGCCCAGCTCGGCTACACCCAGGTTCTGGCTCGCCGCATGTCGGCGTTCTCCAACTACGCGGTCTCCTTCACCATCATCTCGGTCCTCTCCGGCTGCCTGACCCTCTACCTCTTCGGCATGAACACGGGCGGCCCCGCGGTCATCACGTGGGGCTGGGTCGCCGTCGGCCTGATGACCCTCTTCGTCGGCCTGGCGATGGCCGAGATCTGCTCGGCGTACCCGACCTCGGCGGGCCTGTACTTCTGGGCGCACCGCCTCGCGCCGCCCCGTACGGCCGCCGCCTGGGCCTGGTTCACGGGCTGGTTCAACGTGCTCGGCCAGGTCGCGGTCACCGCCGGCATCGACTTCGGCGCTGCGTCCTTCCTGGGCGCCTACCTGAACCTCCAGTTCGGCTTCGAGGTCACCCCCGGCCGCACGATCCTCCTCTTCGCGGCCATCCTGATCCTCCACGGCCTGCTGAACACCTTCGGTGTCCGCATCGTCGGCCTCCTGAACAGCATCAGCGTCTGGTGGCACGTCGTCGGTGTGGCGGTGATCGTCGGGGCGCTGACCTTCGCGCCGGACCGGCACCAGTCGGCGTCCTTCGTCTTCGGCGAGTTCGTCAACAACACGGGCTGGGGCAGCGGCGTCTACGTGGTCCTCATCGGCCTCCTGATGGCCCAGTACACCTTCACGGGCTACGACGCCTCCGCCCACATGACCGAGGAGACGCACGACGCGTCGACGGCGGGCCCCAAGGGCATCGTCCGCTCCATCTGGACGTCCTGGATCGCCGGCTTCGTCCTCCTTCTCGGCTTCACGTTCGCCATCCAGTCCTACGAGGGCGCCCTGACGTCCCCCACCGGCGCGCCGCCCGCGCAGATCCTGCTCGACGCGCTCGGCGCCACCGCGGGCAAGCTGCTCCTCCTCGTCGTCATCGGGGCCCAGCTGTTCTGCGGGATGGCCTCGGTGACGGCCAACAGCCGCATGATCTACGCCTTCTCGCGCGACGGGGCGCTGCCCTTCTCGCACATCTGGCACACGGTGAGCCCGCGCACCCGCACGCCGGTCGCGGCCGTCTGGCTGGCCGCCCTGGGCGCACTCGCCCTGGGCCTGCCCTACCTGATCAACGTCACGGCGTACGCGGCGGTGACGTCGATCGCCGTCATCGGCCTCTACATCTCCTACGTCATCCCGACCCTGCTGCGGGTGCGCAAGGGAGCCGCCTTCGCCCGGGGCCCGTGGCACCTGGGCCGCTGGTCGCAGGTGGTGGGCGTGGTCGCGGTGACGTGGGTCTGCGTCATCACGGTCCTGTTCATGCTGCCGCAGGTCTCGCCGGTGACCTGGGAGACCTTCAACTACGCGCCGGTCGCCGTCCTGGCCGTCCTCGGCTTCGCCGCGACCTGGTGGCTGGCCTCGGCCCGCCACTGGTTCCTCAACCCCGACCACGAACGCACCCGGGCCCGCGCGGCGGCCCGCGCGAACGCGCCCGAGCCGGTGGACCCGTGACACCGCCGCGATACGACGAGCGCGACGCGGCCGTGACCGCGATACGACGAGCGCGACGCGGCCGTGACCGGGATACCCGATCGGAGTCCCGGCCGCGTCGGGCTATGCTCGGTATGGCAACATCACGCAACACCGCGCGGCACCCCCTGGGCCCTTAGCTCAATTGGCAGAGCAGTGGACTTTTAATCCATTGGTTGTGGGTTCGAGTCCCACAGGGCCTACCGGCCGGACCCCAGCTCACAGAGTGAACGAGCTGGGGTCTTTGTCATGCGCACCAATGCCCAGCTGTAGAGTCCCTCGTCATGCGTGCAACTCCCCCCGGTCCGGACGGGGTTGACCTCCGCCCCCGCATAGTCACCCCGCGCCGCCTCGGCGCCGCCGCCGTGGTCTACGGCGTCTTCGTCGCGGGCTGGTACCTGGGGCAGCCGGTGACCCCCGAGTGCCGCGTGGACCAGGCCGCCCTCGACCGGGCCGCCGAACGGTACCGCCCCGAACCGTCCCCCACGCCCTCCCCCACACCCTCGGCCGGCCCCGCCGGCATCCCCAGCCCGTGGGCGTACTCGGACTTCTCGGTCGAGTCCGGCCGCGCCACGATGGCCGTCACGATCACCTCCTACGCCGTCGCCTGCACCAACGACACGAGCGAACGCCCACGCCTCACGGCGTGGTTCGGGGGCGAGCGGGGGTAGACGGGGTGCCCACCTGGATGGCCCTCCGCCGCGTCGGCAAGCACCGGGCCGGGGCGGCGAGACGAGCGTCGTCGAACTCGACGGCGTGCGCGCGGTCCGTACGGAGCGGACGGTCGCCGCCGACGCCCCGGCCGGCGGCGAACTCGCCTCGCGCCGCGTCGACTACGTCGTACCCGTCCCCGAGGACCAAGGCCGCTGGCTCGGCGTCGTCTTCTCCACTCTCGGCGCGGGCGACCCCGAGGACGCGATCGCCGACCTCTTCGTGGAACTCTTCGACGCGATGATGACCACCTTCCGATGGAGCCGCGCGTGAGCTGGCCGCATGTGGACTACGACACCGACCTGTGGATGAAGCTCCCGGACACGTGGGAGACGACCCCCTGGAAGGGCCCCAAGCAGTGGGCCCGCCACATGTCCGAGGCGTGGTGGGGCGACAGCGACCTCGATCCGACCCGCAAGGACCTCAAGGGCCTGGCCGCCACCCTGCAAGCCTGCGCCGAGCAGTTCCCGGGCAGCCACCCCGGCTTCGACGTCTACCTCCACCTGCCGGACCCGCGGCTCATGCCCCTGCCCGTGTACGTCGGGGCCTTCGAGGCGGACGGCGACCGGGACGAGAACCTGCGGGCACTGGTCACCACGGAGGACCCGTACCTGGTGGAGAAGGCGGTGGTCGAGGACTTCACCACCGAGCCGCTGGGCACCGGTCTGCGCTCCCTGCGCTACACGCAGACGGAGGAGGACCGCACGATCGTCGCGGGCGTGCGGTACGCCTGGCGTGTGGAGGAGGCCGGCTGCGACGTGCTGGTCGTCGTCGCGGCCCCGGACCCGCGCCGGGTCCTCGGCGCCATGGACGACGTCGACGCCTTCGCCGGGCGGATCAGCGTGCCGGTGTAGCACGCGATTCGGGGCACCCCTCCGGCTGCCACTCGCCTCCGTCCTGCCGTTCCCCGGGTCCGAACTGGCAGGATGGGCGGGCACGCCGTGTCCACACGGCGGGTCGGGCGGGATGGAGAGTGTTCACCGGTGTCGTCTGCGGAAGTCCGGGGCGTGGAGCCGCCCGCATCGTCCGAGGAGAGCGCGTCGCCGCGCCAAGTCCGTCGCAGCGCTCTACGCGGCCGACCATTGACAGCGGTCTTCACGGCCCCACCCGAGTTCACCGTGTTCCACGGCCGCGCCGAGATCGGCCGCACCGACCCGGACCTGCTCACCGAGCACGTCGAGGGCCCACGCAAATTGCTGCTCGCGGGGCGCAACTGGCTGGTCACCTACATCGACCGGAACCGAAAGCGCTGCTCCGTGGAACCGGCCGACGAGGGCGGACGCGCACGGTGGAGCGGTTTCGCGACCGTTCGTGTCCGTTCCTTCCATCCCGCCCGCGCCGCCCGCGACGTCCTGCTCGGAGAGGACCCGCCGGTACGGCTGACGCCCCGCGCGGCCGCCGCACTCGCCGAGGCCCACGACAGGCACCTGCACACCGTCCACCCCGGCGGAACTCTCGTCACCCGGCACACCGAAGGAGACATCCGCTGGTGGACCTGGGCGGGCCACCGGGCCAACGCCACCCTCGCCGCGTCCCTGTCAGCCGTCGTCGTGCCGCATCGGCGGGCCCACGACCAGTGGGTGCCGCTCCGGGAGGACGTCACCCCCGCAAGCTGGGCCGCTGCCGTCCCCCAAGCCCCCTCGGGGCTGTGCCTGCCCGAGGTGGACGAGCGGGCCGGGCGCGGCCTGAAGTTCGCGGAGGCACTGCCGGCCCGGCTCGCGGTGGCGACGCTCGCCGCCCGTACCGCGGACGTGCCCCATGCCGAGGAGGCCCTGGCCGAGCCGGTGCGGTTCGCCCGTCTCACGGGCACGTAACGGTCCTCGGCAGCCCCTCCCAGTCCGTCCATCCGTCCGTCCGTCGGAGCGCCAGCCATGCCCCTTCCCTACGTCCTCCTCTCCGCCGCCGTCTCCCTGGACGGCTGCCTGGACGACACCGGCCCCGAACGGCTCCTGCTCTCCTCGCCCGCCGACTTCGACCGGGTCGACCAGGTGCGGGCGTCGGTCGACGCGATCCTCGTCGGCGCCGGCACGATCCGGGCCGACAATCCGCGGCTGCTGGTGAACTCCCCCGAGCGGCGGGCCGCCCGGGTCGCGGCGGGGCGGGCGGAGTACCCCCTCAAGGTCACCGTCAGCGCCACCGGCGAGCTGGACCCGGCGGCCAGGTTCTGGCACACGGGCGGGGAGAAGGTACTGCTGACCACGGACGAGGGCGCCCGGCGGGCCCACGCGCTCGGGATCGCCGCCGACGTCGTGCCGCTCGGTGCCGTGCTCGACTGGCGGACGGCGCTGGAGTACCTGCACGACCGGCGAGGGGTGGAGCGGCTGATGGTCGAGGGCGGCGGGACGGTCCACACCCAGCTGCTGCGGCAGGAGCTCGCCGACGAACTTCAGCTCGTGCTCGCGCCGCTCCTCGTGGGCGACCCGGACGCGCCCCGGCTGTTCGGGCCCGGCGGGTACCAGAGCGGGCGGCTCAGGCTGGTGGAGGCGCGGCGCATCGAGGACGTCGTACTGACGCGGTACCTGCCGACGGCGCCCGGCACCGGCCACCGGGTGACCGCCGCCGACCGGCACTGGCTGGCGCTCGCCTGCGAGCTGGCCGAGCTGTGCCCGCCGTCTCGGACGGCGTTCAGCGTGGGGGCGGTCGTGGTCGCCGCCGACGGCACGGAGCTGGCGCGGGGGCACTCGCGGGAGGGCGGGGACGCCGTGGTGCACGCGGAGGAGGCCGCGCTGGCCAAGACCGGCCCGGGCGACCCGCGGCTGGCCACGGCCACCGTGTACTCCAGCCTGGAACCGTGTGCCCGCCGCGCCTCCCGGCCGGCCCCGTGCGCCCGGCTGATCCTCGACGCGGGGGTGCGCCGCGTGGTCACGGCCTGGCGGGAGCCGGACACCTTCGTGCCGGGCGCGGACGGCAGCGGGGTGCTCGCCGCGCAGGGCGCCACCGTCGTCGTACTGCCGGATTACGAGGGGCGGGCGAAGGCGCCGAACCGCCATCTGGAGGGGTAGGGAGATACGGATGTGCATTCCGCCCCCCGGATGACGTACAGTGGTGAACACAACGACGCGGGGTGGAGCAGCTCGGTAGCTCGCTGGGCTCATAACCCAGAGGTCGCAGGTTCAAATCCTGTCCCCGCTACTGAAGGCCGAGGGCCGGAATCCATGAGGATTCCGGCCCTCGGTGCGTTCACCCGGTCGGCCCTCACGACTCGCCCCCCGCCTCCACTCCCGCAAACCTGGAGGGCCAGGCGGCAAGCGGCGCGGACGTGCGGGGTGGCGGGAGACGAGTGGTGCGGCCAGGTGACGTGGACGACGAGGGGGCGTACGCCAGGGCCGGCGGCCGGCTCCCCGGCGATCCCGTGCCCGACCCCGGACTGGGCGTCACCGCCGGCGTACTGCCGCCCGGGGAAGAGCCGCGCCGCCGGGCCCCCTACGGGCGGGTCCTGGTACGCGCGCTGCCCGTCCTGCTGATCGTCGTCGCCGTCCTGTACGACATCCTCACCCCCCGCTACTTCACCGCGGGCCCCCTCTACACGGCCGCGCCCCTGGTCGCCGCCGCGGTCTACTCGCGGCGCGGCACGGTGCTCACGAGTGCCGCCGTGGTCGCCGCCGTCGTCGGGCTCCAGCTGACCAAGGAGGTCATCCACTACGTCGACTCCCTCACGGAGCTGATCACCATCACGACGGTGGCCGTGCTCGCCGTCCTCGTCAACGCCTTCGTGCGCCGCACCGGCGAGCGGCTCGTCTCCGTCCGCGAGATCGCCGAGGCCGCCCAGCGGGCCGTGCTGCCCGAGCCCGCCGAGCGGATCGGCGGCTTCGAGATCGCCGCCTGCTACGAGGCGGCGCAGGCCGACGCCTTCATCGGCGGCGACCTGTACGCCGTGCAGGACAGCCCGCGCGGCATCCGGCTCATCGTCGGCGACGTGCGGGGCAAGGGCATGGGCGCGGTCGCCGCCGTCGCCGTCGTGATCGGCGCGTTCCGGGAGGCCGCCGAACAGGAGGCGACACTGGAGGCGGTGGCCCAGCGGCTGGAGCGGGCGCTGGCCCGCGAGGGCACCCGGCGCGACGGGCTGGACGCCTTCGAGGGGTTCACCACCGCCGTACTCGCCGAACTCCCGCACGGCGACGGCGTCGTCCGCGTCCTCAACCGGGGGCACCCGCCACCGCTGCTGCTCTACGCCGACGGCACCCTGCGCCTGCTGCCCGCCCGGGAGTCGGCGCTGCCGCTCGGGATGGGGGAACTGGGCGTGTGGCCCGACCGGGCGGAGGAGGCCCCGTTCCCCGGCGGGGCCACGCTGCTGCTCTACACCGACGGACTGTCGGAAGCCCGCGACGGCCGGGGCGAGTTCTACGACCCGCACGAGCGGCTGGCCGGCTGTGTGTTCCGGCACCCGGAAGACCTGCTCGGCACCCTCGCCGAGGACGTGCGCAGGCACTCCGGGGGCGGCATGGCCGACGACATGGCGCTGCTCGCCGTACGACGGCCCTGACCACGGCCCGTGACGGGGCGAGCGCCCTGCGCATAACAACTGACATACCGTCAGGTGTGGTGCTTGCGGAAAGGGGTGCCGAAGGGGCGCTGAGGAGGGGTCAACTCGTGCGGATTTCACCGTTCATGAGGCCTGTGTCACCCCGGGTTCTGTTAATGATCAAGCGGAACGGCTTGGAATCCGAGGCCCCCGTCTATTAACGTTCGATAACGCAGCGCGGTCGTCCCAGCCGTCACAGAAGGCGGCTCCGTGCGCACGCGCCGAATCCCGCGAGGGAACCGGGGAACCACCACTTGGGGTGAATCGGGCGTATGACGCCGTGCCAGGCACGGCGGATATACGCGCGTAGGAGACCTTCCTGCTCCGAACCCGTCAGCTAACCCGGTAGGCGAAAGGAAGGAAAGGAGTACGCCCACGTGGCGTCCAACCGGCCTGCCCCCGAGGCCCCGTTCGTGCCCAGCGGGCACGACACCGACACCTTCGGCTACGACGTCCACCGCGCCGAAGAGGGCCCCTGGGAGGAGTGGAACCCCACCGCGGAGTCCATCCGCCCCGTGCGCGGCCGGCACCGCGTCGCCAAGCAGCGCGGCGGACTCGCCCGCAGCTCCACCGTCCTCGGCGTCGGTGTCATAGCCGCCGTCGGCGCCGGCGGCATGGCCAGCGCGCAGACCGGCAAGCCGCCGGTGTCCATCTCCATGCCGGACATGCCGAACGTCGGCTCGATCCTCTCCGACGAGGAGCCCGAGCCCGAGGGTTCCGCCACCCCGCTCAGCGGCATCGCCGCCGCCTCCGCCGGCACGGGGGAGGAAAGCGGCACCTCCGACGCGGGTGAGTCGCTGCGGGCGCGGATCATGGCACAGGCCGAGCAGCAGCAGGCCCAGGTCGAGAGCAAGGCCGCCGCCGAGGCAGCGGCCGCCGCCGAGAAGAAGGCCGCGGAAGCCGCCGCCAAGGCGGAGAAGGAGGCCGAGGCCGAGGCCGCCGCCGCCAAGAAGAAGGCGGAGGAGGAAGCCGCGAAGAAGGCCGAGGCCGAGCGGCTCGCGAAGCTGGCCAAGCAGTTCACGCTGCCCACCTCCTCGTACACGATCTCCTCCACCTTCGGGCAGGCGGGCCCCTACTGGTCCTCCGGCCACCACACCGGCCTCGACTTCGCCGCCCCCACGGGCACGCTGCTCAAGGCGGTGCACAGCGGCACCATCACGTCGGCCGGGTACGAGGGGTCGTACGGCTACAAGACCGTGCTCACCCTCGACGACGGCACCGAGATCTGGTACGCCCACCAGTCCTCGATCAGCGTCAGCGTCGGCCAGAAGGTCACCACCGGCGACGTCATCGGCCGCGTCGGCGCCACCGGCAACGTCACCGGCGCCCACCTGCACATGGAGGTCCACACGGCCGGCGGCGGCAGCCTCGACCCGATGGCCTGGCTGCAGAGCAAGGGCCTCACCCCCTGAGCCACACCGCACACGCCGGTCGTCACTCCTGATCCCCGGCGGTCCTGACGGCGACCCCCCGACGTCAGGGCTGCCGGTTTGCGGGATTTTTGCCCCGCTGCCGGAATCCCGGGATCCGCCGGGCTCGTTGACGCAGTACATGACTCCTCTGCGCAAGCTCGGCTCCTCCGACCTGAAGGTCTTCCCCCTCGCCCTCGGCGGCAACGTCTTCGGCTGGACCGCCGACCAGGACACCTCCTTCGCCGTCCTCGACGCCTACACCGCGGCGGGCGGCAACTTCGTCGACACCGCCGACTCCTACTCCGCCTGGGTCGACGGCAACAGCGGCGGCGAGTCCGAGACCGTCCTCGGCAAGTGGCTCGCGGCCCGCGGCAACCGTGACGACGTCGTCCTCGCCACCAAGGTCAGCCAGCACCCCGACTACCCGGGACTGAGCGCCGCGAACATCAAGGCGGCCGCCGACGCCTCGCTGCGCCGCCTGGGCACCGACCACATCGACCTCTACTACACCCACTTCGACAAGCCCGAGGTGCCGGTCGAGGAGATCATCGGCGCGCTCGACGAACTGGTGCGGGCGGGCAAGGTCCGGCACATCGCCGCCTCCAACATCTCCGCCGAGCGGCTCGCCGCCTCCCTGGACTTCTCCGACCGGGAGGGCCTCGCCCGGTACGTGGCACTCCAGCCCCACTACAACCTGGTCTCCCGCGACACCTACGAGGGCGGACTGCGCGACCTCGCCGAGCGGTCCGGTCTGGCCGCCGTGCCCTACTACGCCCTCGCGTCCGGCTTCCTCACCGGCAAGTACCGGCCCGGCGCGACCGTCGACAGCCCGCGCGCGGGCGGCGCCGCCAAGCACCTGGAGAGCGAGCGCGGGCAGCGGGTCCTCGCGGTCCTGGACGAGATCGCCGAGACCCACTCCGCCCCCGTCGCCACGGTCGCCCTGGCCTGGCTGGCCGCACAGCCGACGGTGGCCGCGCCGATCGCGTCCGCGCGCACGGTGGAGCAGCTGTCGGCGCTGCTGGGGGTGGCGGAGCTGACCTTGACGGAGGACGAGACCGGGCGGCTGACGGAGGCGTCGGCCTGAGGCAGGCTACGGCCGGTGGAGGTGGGGCCGGGCGTACGGCGGGTACGGGTACGAGGGCCGGGCCGGCACGGCGTACGGGGCCGGTGACGGGGCCGCCGCGAAGGCCGGAGTCCAGGGGCCCGCGTAGCCGTACGTGGCGTGAGCCACGGTGGCGCCGTACACCCCGGGCGCTCCGGTCACCCCGGACCCGGGCCAGGGGGCGACGGGCGGGGGAGCGGTGGCGCGGGCCGCGTGGTCCAGTGCCGGACGTGCCACCTCGCGGCGCTGCCACAGGGCGCCCAGCAGTTCCCGTTCCCGTACGGCGAAGCCGGCGCCCGCGCGGCCCGCTCGCCCCCGCTGCCGCAGGAACGCCAGCGAGGTCGCGTACGCCTCGTACTGCGCCACCGCCCGCGCGGCCTGCTTCCCGGCGTGCCGACGGGCGTACTGCCGGGCGAGTCGGCGGGCGTGCATCGAGCCGAGGGCGTGCGGCTCCGCCGGGGCCAGCCAGCCGGCCATGACGTAGGCGGGCAGCTCGGTGCGCACGGTGCGCAGTTCGCGCTGCCGGGTCCAGATCACCAGCCAGGTCAGCAGGCCGAAGCAGGGCACCATGAACGCCCCGTACACGGCGAGGAAGCCGTACTCGCCGAACGCGGCCGAACCGTTCCACAGCGCGTGCACGCCCATCGCGAGCAGCAGGCCGGCCGACGGCAGCAGGGCGCGGCGCAGGCGGTGCCGGCCGGTGGAGAGGGCGGCGATGCCGAAGCCGATGCCGGTGAGCACGGTGAACAGCGGGTGGGCGAAGGGCGATATCACGACGCGGACGAAGAAGGTCGCGGCGGTGACGGAGGCGAGGCCGCTGTCGCCGGTGAGCTGGTCGGTGCCGAAGGCGTTGCCCAGGTAGAGGATGTTCTCGGTGAAGGCGAAGCCGGTGGCGGTGACGCCGGCGACGACCACGCCGTCGACGATGCCGGTGAAGTGGCGCCTGCGGAAGAGGAAGACCAGGAGGACGGCGGCGGCCTTGGCGGACTCCTCGACGACGGGCGCTATGACCGTGGCGCCCAGGGTGTCGGCCCCGGCCGGGTCGGCGGTGGCCGTGGCGATCCATCTCGTCGCGAAACTGTTGGCGATGATCGCTATCAGGGCGGCGGCGCAGGCGCCCCAGGCGAAGCAGAACAGCAGGTTCTGCCAGGGGCCGGGCTCGACCCGGTCCAGCCAGCGGAACGCGGCGACGAGCAGCGGCACGGGCAGCACCGCGAGGCCGAGTCCCACCAGGAAGCCCTGGGTGCCGGTCTGTTCACGCACCAGCGCCAGGATCACCAGGCCGGACGTCGCCAGCAACGCGGCCACCGCCCCGTAACGCACCCAGGCGCGCTGCCACCAGTGCGGACGCGGCGGATTCGTCGGATACGGGGGACAGGTGGCCACGGCATGGACCCTAACCGGTGGAGGCTGCTCCGGGTGCTGGTCGCGGGCGGTTCGCGGTGCTACCCGGTGTGCTGTACGCGGCGGAAGAGCAAGTCGTTCACCACATGACCCTTGTCCAGTCCCTGGCCCTCGAAACGGGTCAGCGGCCGGTGGGCGGGACGCGGCGCGAATCCGCCGCCGGGCGCGGTGTTCTCGAAGTCGGGGTGCGCGGTGAGCACCTCGAGCATCTGCTCGGCGTACGGCTCCCAGTCGGTGGCGCAGTGCAGGACGGCCCCCGGTGCGAGCCGGGTCGCGGCCAGGGTCAGGAACTCCGGCTGGATCAGGCGGCGCTTGTGGTGCCGCTTCTTGGGCCAGGGGTCGGGGAAGTAGACGCGCAGTCCGGCGAGGGAGTCGGGGGCGAGCATCTCACGCAGGAGGATGATCGCGTCGCCGTTGCCCACCCGGACGTTGGACAGGCCGTTCCGCTCCGCGAGACCCAGCAGGTTGCCCTGGCCCGGGGTGTGGACGTCCACGGCGAGGATGTCGGTGCCCGGGTCGGCGGCGGCCATCTGCGCGGTGGCCTCGCCCATGCCGAAGCCGATCTCCAGGACGACGGGGTGGTCGTTGCCGAACAGCTCACCGAGGTCGATGACCCGCTGCCCGTCGATGTCCAGCCCCCACAGCGGCCACAGCCGTTGCAGCGCGTCCGCCTGCCCGGCGGTCACCCTGCTCCGGCGGGGCTGGAAACTCCGGAT
This sequence comes from Streptomyces sp. M92, assembly GCF_028473745.1. Taxonomy (NCBI): domain Bacteria; kingdom Bacillati; phylum Actinomycetota; class Actinomycetes; order Kitasatosporales; family Streptomycetaceae; genus Streptomyces; species Streptomyces sp. M92. The sequence continues at coordinate 1,526,501 of NZ_CP101137.1, read as the reverse complement.
CCGCCGCTCGAAGTGCGACCCGGCCGGGTCGGCCTTCGGCCCGTCGGGGAACCGGGGCTCACCCTTGGCCCGGGTGTGCCGGACGGAGTCGCCGGGATGCGGTGCGGCTGGCTGGGGGGCGTCGGAGGCGCTGCGGAAATCAGACACAGTGCCTTCGATTTTACGGCCGTACGCGTCCTGGCCGGGCGGCCCGGGGGCGGTGCCCTCCGCGCGTCTGTCCGCGGGCCTGCCACGCCTTGGCCTTAGTGGCCCCGGCTTGGGTGTGGCCTGCGGTTCTGGTGTGGTCTCTGGCTTGGGTGTGGCATGCGGTTCTGGTGTGGTCTCGGCTTGGGTGTGGTCCCCCGGCTTGGGTGTGCCCCCCGGCTCGGCTACGCCCCAGGCGCGGGCATGCCCCTCGCGTGGATGGGCCTCCGGTATGGGCCCCGGGCTCCGGCGTGCCCCCTACCGGGGCCTGTGGGGCCGGGAGGCTTCTTCGGCCTGTGAGCTGCTTCGGCTCGTGCGTCCCCGGCCGGAGGCCCCCTCAGGGGTGCCTGGTCGTGCCGGGCCCCGCGTGCCGTCCCCGGCAGGCCTGGCGCCCCGCCGTCAGGCGGCCCCCAGCATGGCCAGGGCCCGTCGGCCCACCTCGCGGCCGATCGGGAGGGAGGCCGTCGCCGCGGGGGACGGGGCGTTGAGGACGTGCACGGCGTGGGCGCCCTCTTGGATCAGGAAGTCGTCCACCAGCGTCCCGTCCGCCAGCACCGCCTGTGCCCGCACTCCCGCGGGCGCCGCCACCAGGTCGTCCTCCGTCACCGCGGGCAGCAGCCTGCGCACGGCCGTGGTGAACGCCGCCTTGGACAGCGACCGCCGCAGCTCGCCCGCCCCGTACCTCCAGTGCCGCCGGGCTATCCGCCACGAGCCCGGCCAGGCCAGCGTCCCGCCCAGCTCGCGGGGCCGCACCACGCCCCAGCCGTACCCCTCCCGGGCGAGGGCCGGCACCGCGTTGGGCCCGACGTGCACACCGCCGTCGATGCCCCGGGTCAGATGCACCCCGAGGAACGGGAACGCCGGGTCCGGCACCGGATACACCAGGCCCCGCACCAGCTCGGGTCGCGCCAGTTCGTAGTACTCGCCCCGGAACGGCACGATCCGCATACCGGGGTCGTCGCCCGTCAGGCGGGCGACCTCGTCGCAGTGCAGTCCCGCGCAGTTGACCATGATCCGGGCGCGCAGCACGTCCCCCGAGCGGGTGCGGACGGCGACCCCGCGGCCGGGGCGGCGGTCGACGCGCTGGACCTGGGCTCCGTAGCGGATCTCCGCGCCGGAGGCGTGCGCCAGCTGCCGGGCCACGGCCACGTAGTCGCAGACGCCGGTGGTGCCGACGTGTATGGCGGCCAGGCCGGTGACCTCCGGCTCGTACTCCGGGATCTGGGCGGCGCCCAGCTCGCGCACCGGTATGCCGTTCTCCCGGGCACGCTGCACCAGGGCGTGCAGGCGGGGCAGCTCGGTGCGGTCGGTGGCGACGATCAGCTTGCCGGTGACGGCGTGCGGGATGCCGTACTCCGCGCAGAACTTCACCATCTCCGCCGCGCCCCGCACCGCGAAGCGCGCCTTCAGCGAGCCCGGGCGGTAGTAGACGCCGCTGTGGATGACGCCGCTGTTGCGGCCCGTCTGGTGCCGGGCCGGTCCCGGCTCCTTCTCCAGCACCGTCACCCGCGTGCCCGGCGCCGCGCGCGTGATCGCGTACGCCGTCGACAGGCCGACGATCCCGCCGCCGATCACCAGCACGTCGCAGTCGTGTCCGGTCACGGTCCGTACTTGTGCCATCTCCCGGCCCACCTCCCGGTTCCGATAGTGCACTGCGCCACTGACAATGCCTTCAAACCCGGGCCCGGCGTGATGTCGGTCAGGCAGCGCTCGTCAGGCCGCCGCCGTCAGGCCGTGGTCATCAGCAGCGGGCGGGCGCGCTCGCGCAGCTCGACCACGCGCGGCTCGTCGCCGTACGGCTCCAGGCGGTGCAGGAGGTCCTTCACGTACTCGGTGGTGCGGGCCGAGGAGATGCGGCCGGCCACCTCGACCGCCCGCACGCCCTGCTCGCAGGCCGCGTCCAGGTTGCCGGACTCCAGCTCGGCCACCGCCGAGACGACGAGCCTGAGCCCGTGCGACCGTACGAACTCCTCCGTCGGCTTCGACAGTGCCTGCTCGGTGAAGCGGCGGACCTGGCGTGGTGCCTTCAGGTCGCGGTAGCACTCGGCCGCGTCGGCGGCGAACCGGTCGTAGGAGTAGAAACCCAGCCACGTCGGGTCGCTGTCGCCCGGCCGGGAGCGCTCCAGCCAGCTCTCCGCGGCCTTCAGGGCGGCGCCGGCCGCCGGGGCGTCGCCCGCGCGCGCGTGGGCGCGGGCCTCGACCAGCCGGAAGAAGCTCATGGTGCGCGCCGTGGCCAGGCCCCGGTTGCGTTCGAGCGCGGCCTGGGCGAGGTCCACGCCCTCGTCGCCGAAGCCGCGGTAGGTCGCCTGGAGGGACATCGAGGCGAGCACGTAGCCGCCCAGGGGGACGTCGGCCGCCGCGCGGGCCAGGCGCAGCGCCTGGATGTAGTACCGCTGGGCCGCCTCCTGCTGCCCGGTGTCGAAGGCCATCCAGCCCGCCAGGCGGGTCAGTTCGGCCGAGGCGCCGAACAGGGCGCGGCCGACCTCGTCGGAGTAGGAGCCGAGGAGCAGCGGCGCCGCCTCGACGCGTAAACACTCGGGGACCATCGACGAACGCCAGTCGCCGCCGCCGTACTTGGAGTCCCAGCGCCGCGCGTCCTCGGCGGCCTCCCGCAGCTTCTGCACATCGCTGTGGCCGACTTTGAGCGGTGCGCCGGAGCCCTCGGCCGGGCCCGCCTCGCGCGCCACCGAGCTGTCGGCCGGGGTTATCAGCCACCGTGAGGCGGGCGTCGCGTACGCGCTCACCGCGAACGACCCGGCCAGGGACTGCCAGATGCCGCCGGCGCCGGAGCGCCGGCCTGCGAGGTCGAGACGGTACAGCTCGGTGGCCGACCTGACCGCCTGGCCGACGTCCCGGGGGAAGGCGAGGCCCACTTCGGGGGCCGGGTCCGCGTCCGCCAGGCCGATCTCGTGCAGCGGCACCGGGCGGCCGAGCTTCTGGCCGATGGCGGCGGCGATGAGGTGCGGCGCCGCACCCTGCGGCACCATGCCCTTCGACACCCACCGCGCCACCGACGTCTTGTCGTAGCGCAGCGTCAACCCGCGCTGGGCGCCGAGGTCGTTGACGCGCCGGGCGAGACCTGCGTTGCTGATTCCCGCGAGGGCGAGAACGGCGCCGAGCTTTTCGTTCGGCCCGCGTTGCTCCCTGGACATGCGCCACCCCTCGACACAGACGGCTGCCGCGCTGGCATAACCACGCGGCATTCGTAAACCCAGCGTAGTTCGCCGGATCCCATGCGTTAAGAGGCATTGTTCCGGATGGCGGGATTGTGGTCCGTACTCAAGTGCGGCCCCAGCACGGTCTGTTGCCGCGTGCTCCCGCTGTGTGGCCGTGCGCCCGGCCGTGCGCTCTTCTCCGGCCACACGGGGAGCGGTTCCATGGGCGGTGCGTGGGTCGGCCCGCTGTACTGGATCCAGTGGGCTGGGGGATACCGCCGCCTACATCCCCGCGGGCGGTGGACCGGTCCGGGGGGTGTGCCTCGCCTCCCGGACTGCGCACCGTCGGACGGTGCGCAAAGCCTGTACGGAGCGTGTCCGAGCGTGCTTTCGTAACGTCGAATTGGCTGAAAATCGACCCCGGCTTTCCGGGGTGTCACCGCCCTCACCATGGAGATTGAGGGCGCGTTGGGTAGCCAAGGGGCGCGTTGCGGGGGCGCATTCGCGTCGTCTTCACGCCCTCCGGCCAGGCCGTCGGCCTTCGCGGGTGAACACCCGCGGGGGCGCATTCATGGGAGCACATGCGGCTCCGTCGCTGCTCTGCGGCGCGCCCTTCATGGCAGCATGGGACCAGTTCGTACGGTGCACTGGTTGTCCCCAGCCTGTGGAGGCGTCGATGCGGTGGTTGGTGGGGTGGAGCAGCGCCGCCGTGGGGGCCGGTGGAATCGCCGGTGCGGCCGGCTCGGCGGGTGCCACCGGGTACGACGGTGAGACCGTGCAGCCCGTCGGTTCGCAGCTGTTGTGGGGCGACCCCGATCCCCTGTGGGCGGTCGGCGACTGGCGCCCCGACGAGGTCCGCGTCGTCTCCGCCGACCCCCAGACCCGGATCGCCGTACTCGGCATCTGCGGGGCGAGCGACGAGCAGCTGCGGGTCGGCCTGTTCGCCGCGCGGGGCGGGGCCCTGCGGCACCTGACCGCGTGGCCGGGGAGCTACACGGCCGTGGTCCAGGTCGGGCGGCGGATCACCGTCTGCGGCGATCTCGCGGGCGTGCGACCGGTGTTCCACACCCCCTGGGCGGGCGGCACCGCCTACGCCACCGCCGCGCTGCCCCTGGCCGACCTCGTCGAGGCCAACCTCGACTTCGGACACCTCGCCGCGCTGCTCGCCGCCCCCGACGTGCCGGCCGCGCTGGACGACTCCACCCCGTACGACGGCGTGAAGCGCATTCCGCCGGGGCATGCGCTGATCCTGCGCGCCGGGGCGCGCGAGGTCGCCGGGTACGAACCGGTGGCCTCCCTCGCCGTCGCGGCGCCCGCCGCCGACCCCGACCGCGCGGTGGACGGCGTACGGGACGCCCTGGTGGAGGCCGTGCGCACGCGTCTCGCCGCGCCCCGGCATGTCCCCGGGGACGGCATCGACCCCGGGCCGGTCCCCGGCATGGGCCCGGCCGAACGGCGTGCCGCGCGCGGGATGCCGGTGCCGGGGATCGGCGCCGACCTGTCCGGCGGACCGGCCTCGGGGACGCTGGCGCTCCTGGCCGCCGGGCTGCCGGGCATGCCGGGGACCGTGCTCGGGCACGGCACGGGGGCGGGGGAGCGGCTGCTGGCCGTCACCTTCAACGACCTCGCCGTCGGCGGGCAGGAGGCCGAGCTGGCGCGGGCGGGAGCGCTGGCGGCCAACCCGCGGCTGCACCACGTCGTCGTCCCCGGCGGCGAGGACATGCTGCCGTACGGCGTCCTGGACGGGCCGCTGACCGACGAACCGGGCTCCTCCCTGATCGCGGCGGCACGGCACCGGGCGCGGCTCGCGGCGGGCAGCGCCGACCACTTCGCGGGGTACGGGGCGCGGCAGGTCCTGGACGCGCACCCGGCGCGCCTCGCCGACCTGCTGATGGACCGCAAACGGCGCCACCTCGTGCGTCCGGTCGCCGCGATGGCCAAGGCGGACGGCTCGGTACTGGTGCCCGCGCGGGTGTACGCCGCGGCACGGCGGCTGGCGCGGACCCCGTACCGGTCCGGCCTGGAGGTGCTCTCCGAGCGGCTGCTGCGGCGCCGCTTCGACGCGCCCGGCGACGGGGCGACGGACGCGTCGCTGGCCGTGCTGACCTGGGCGGGGCCGGGGCCGGCGGCGCGGTGGCTGACCGGGGAGGCGTTGGCTGAAGTATCGGTTCGCTTGCAGACGTCGTCGCAGCGGTCCGGCGTGGGGCCGGGGCAGCGGCCCGGTGACTTCCGGGCGCGGGCGGCGCTGGCGCGGCAGGCGGCGGACGTGCGGGTGCTGGAGCAGGCCGCCGAGATCCGCTTCCAGCGGCTGCACACGCCGTTCCTCGACAACCAGGTCGTCCGCGCGTGCCGGGCCCTGCCGGAGGCGCTGCGGGTGCAGCCGGGGGCGCGGGCGTCGATCCTGCGGACGGTGCTGGAAGGGGCGGGAGTGAGCGAGCTGCCGAGCGGATGGGGGGCGCCGACGCAGGCGGTGGCCGCCTCGGCCGCGCGGACCGGGCTGCGGCTCGCGGCGGACTCCTTGATGGGGCTGTTCGACACGCCGCTGCTCGCGGAGGCGGGGCTGGTGGAGGCGCGGGTCGTGCGCAAGGCGGTGCGGGCCGCCGCGGCGGGTGAGGCACTGCCGCTGGACGGGCTGGCCGACCTGGTCTCCCTGGAGCTGTGGCTCGGCCGCCTGCTCGCCCGGCGCGGCACGTGCTGGACGGGCACGCCCGCCCGGCAGCGAGCGGTGCCCGCGGGGATCGCGCCGCAGCGGGGGGCGCTGGGCGGGGCGGGGGCGGTTGTGCGGCGGGGGTGACCCGGGGGCCTCGCGGGAGGCTTCGCCGGGGCGTCGGGCGTCGGGCGTCGGGCGTCGGGCGTCGGGCGTTGGGCATGGGGCGCGGGGCGCCATTCGACCGGACCGCGGGTGGTCCCGGACGACCTCGTCGCCCTGTTCGTTGGTCCCTACGCACACGTGAACCGGGACTGCGCCCAGTCGGCCAGTGCCACGCGGTCGAGGTGGTTGTGGGGCTCCACGGCCAGCGTCACGCTCTCGCGTCCCGTGAGGTCCACGTGGACGGGCACGGCCGAGTCACCGCCCTTGACCATCCCCGACCTCCACAGCCGGACGCCGTCGGCGTACACCGCGAAGTAGACCTTGCCCAGCTTCAGCGTCAGGTCGTCCACGCCGACCACGGCGTCGTAGGACGAGCAGGAGCGGTTGAGATCGATGACGGTGCTGGAGCGCCCGTGCACCGTGACGCCGTGCGCGTACCGCTCGCCGCCGATCGAGAGCGCCGAGCGCTGCCACACCCAGCCGCTCTCGCCCAGCCGCATCTCCGGGCCGCTGCCGTCGCCGGTGACGTCGTACGCCAGCTCGCTCCACCGGTAGACGGCCGGTGCGGGCGGCGGGGTCGGTGCGGGCGTCGGGGTCGGTGTCGGTTCCGGAGTGGGCGTCGGCGTGGGGGAAGGGGGCGGTGACGGCTCGGGCGTCGGGCTGGGGGTGGGTGTCGGGGTCGGCTCGGGGGCGGCCACCGGTGGGCGTGGGCGCGGTGGCTGGGGCGAGGGCGTGGGCGTGGGCGTGGGCGTGTCCGGGGCGGGCTGGGCAACCGGCGAGGAGGCGGGCGGGCCCGCCTTCGGCGGCTGCTTCGCCGGCGTGTCGTCGCCGATCAGGGCGAAGACCAGCGCCGCCGCGGCGGCCACCGCCACCACTCCGGCCGCGATGCCGGCCTTCACCGGGGCGCCCAGCCCTTCGGAGGCGACCGCGCCACCCCCGGCCCCCGCCCCACCGGACGCACCTCCGCCCGCGGCGGCCGCCGCGCCCGCGGCACCCGTCGCACCGGCGCCCGCGCCGCCGACGATGAGCCCCGCCGCCTTGGCATACCCGGCGGCACCGAACCAGCCGATGACCGCGACCGGCACCACGGCGGGGATGCCGCTCGCGACCTCCGCGATCTGACCGGCCGCCAGCCGGCACCGGGCGCACTCCTCCAAATGCTTGCGCAACCCTCGTTCGGCCCGGATGCGCAGCCTGCCGCGCGCGTAGGTGCCGAGCTGGTCGGCGTAGCGGGCGCACTCCTTGTCGGCGGCGAGGGTTTCGCTGACGTGGGCCTGGAGGTAGGCCTGCTTCAGGCCCTCCCGGGCGCGGCTGGCGAGCACCCGGGTGCCGTTGGCGTCGAGCCCGAAGAGCACGGCCACCTCGCTCGGCGACTCGTCCTCGACCTCGGTGTGCCACAGCACGGCCTGCCACCGCTCGGGCAGCGACCGGAAGGCCCGCATGGCCATGGACTGCTCGGCCTCGTGCATGGCCCGGACGTCGGCGCCCAGCTCCAGGGTGTCGTCGTCCGGCACCTTGGCGGAGTGCGCGGCCTGCGCGGCGAACACCGCGAAGTCGTCCACCAGCTGTTCCCGCCCGGCCGACCGCGTCCAGCCGGCGGCGACCCGGCGGACGGCGGTGAGCAGGTAGGCGCGTACGGCGTGTTCGGGGCCCGAGCCGCCGCGCACCGCCTGGAGCATGCGGGCGAAGACCTCGGCCGTGAGGTCGTCCGCGGTGTGGGCGTCGCGGCAGCAGGTGCGCGCGTACCGGCGCACCGCGTCCGCGTGGCGCCGGTACAGCTCCTCGTAGGCGGTGTCGTCGCCCGAGCGCATCCGCCCGATCAGCTCGGCGTCGGATTCCGGCACCTCGCGCGGCGGCGGCAGGACGCCTTCGTCGTACACCTCCCGCGGTGGCGGAAGGATTCCTCCGTCACGCACCTCGCGCGACGCCGGGAGAACGGTGTCCTCGTGCAGCTCCCGTTGAGCGGGGACGGCCGCTTCAGCCGCTCCGGTCCCCTCGGCCGGTCCGGCGCCCTCAGCGGGCCCCACCACGTCGGCCGATCCGGACTCCTCGGGAGCGCCCCCCTTTGAGGACTCCGTCCCCTCAGCTGTGCCGGCACCCTCACCCGACTCGTCCGGGATCCGGGACGGCCCGCCCTGGCTCGGCACAGGCGGCGGCCCGCCGGGTCCGGTGCCGTCCTCGCCGAGTGATCCGTCCCGCCCGTCAACGCTCATCCCGGATAGCCCCCGCCACCTGCCCGCCCAGTCCCGAACACCGCGTCAGCGTGCCATATTGGCCATTGGTCAGGACACCGCAGCGCACGCCATCACTCGTCTGTGGGGACTTCCCGAAACCCGGTAATGACGATCAACTGTTCGAGCAGGGAGGGAGGTGGGACACACGGAACCGACCGCCCCGCCCCGCCCCGCCCCGCCCCGCCCGGGCCTGGCACCCGGGCCGGCCGCACTGCCGCGTCACGACGAGGGACGCGACCGCAGACCCTCCAGCAGGATGTCCAGCAGCCGGGCCGAGGCGGCCGCCTGGTGTGCGGCGTCCGGCAGCGAGGGCGCCGCCGTGGCGATCACCAGCAGTACGTCCGACACCGAAACGTCCGGCCGCAACTCGCCCGCCGCTCGCGCCCGCTCGACGAGCCGCCCCACCACCTCGAGCAGCGCCGCCGCCCCGTCGTCGTCCACCACGGAAACCGACGCACCGGCCGACGCACCGGCCGACGCGTCGACGGCCCCGCCGGCCGAGGACCCCGCGGACACCGAGCCCTCGGGCACCAGCCGCAGCTCACCGGAGCCCGGCTGTATCCGCTGCTGCGGCACCCGCGGCTCGCCGCTCACGGCATCGCCGTCACCGCCGTCACCCTCGTCGGACACCCCGACCCGCAGCACCTGCGGGGGCAGCAGCCGGCCCGCACCCGAGGCCACCGAAGTGCGCAGGAAGCGCGAGAGAGCCGACCACGGCTCGTCCTCCTGCCCGAGCGCCGCCCGGGCCTGATCGGTCAGCCGGGCCGTCTCCTCCTCGGCTATTCGCCGCACCAGGACGTCCTTGCTGGGAAAGCGCCGGTACACCGTGCCGACACCGACCCGCGCGCGCCGCGCCACGTCCTCCATCGGCGCGCCGTACCCCAGCTCGCCGAACACCTCACGCGCCGCGCGCAGCACGTGCTCCAGATTGCGCTGGGCGTCCACGCGCAACGGCGCGGTCCGCGCTCCGTCCCCACGTCCGCCGCCCGGTGCCGCGTTCATCGCGCCACCGGGCGCGACAGTGGACGTGGACGACCAATGAGAGCCCTGAACATGCATAGCCAATCCCCCGGTAATGACGTCTCCCCCCGGAGACTCTCCCCGCCATCGAAAGCCGGATTGCGGCGGAACAGGCTCGGTTCCCGGCCCGCCCGTCGCGGACCCGATGAGCACATCCCCCTACGCTCCGTGGGAAAGAACATAGTTGAGCGGGGGTCAATTCAGAAGGGGCAGGTTCCGCACGGTGCGTCCCCCGACCGGAGCACGGATCGTATACGTCCGGAACACTCGGCCCTCCCGCCCCGCTCCCGCCCCCACTGACCTGCGCTTCCTCTCCACAGCGAAGCCATTGCGCCGAACACCCGCCGCCACCGTCTCCGGTCACACAAATCGACGAGCCTGTGGACAAACGCAAGCGCCGGGTGCGTCATGGGATGGTGAAGGAACGTGCGCGCATTCTCGTTGTCGGCGGCGGCTACGTCGGGATGTACACGGCCCTGCGCCTCCAGCGGAACCTGCGAGGCGAACTGCGGCGCGGCGAAGCCGAGATCACGGTCGTCACACCCGACCCCTACATGACGTACCAGCCGTTCCTCCCCGAGGCGGCGGCCGGCTCCATCTCCCCCCGGCACGTCGTCGTGCCGCTGCGCCGCGTCCTCGACCAGTGCGGCGTCGTCATCGGCGAGGCCCGCTCCGTCGACCACACCACCCGCACCGCCACCGTCTCCACCCTCGCCACCGAGGAGGGCGCCGGCGTCCGCAGACTGACGTACGACGAACTCGTCCTCGCGCCCGGCTCGGTCTCGCGCACCCTGCCCGTCCCCGGCCTCGCCGACCACGGCGTCGGTTTCAAGACCGTCGAGGAGGCCATCGGCCTGCGCAACCACGTCCTCGAACAGATGGACATCGCCTCCTCCACCCGCGACCCCGCCCTGCGCGACGCCGCCCTCACCTTCGTCTTCGTCGGCGGCGGCTACGCGGGCGTCGAGGCGCTCGGCGAGCTGGAGGACATGGCCCGCTACGCCGCGCGGTACTACCACAACGTCACGCCCGACGACATGAAGTGGATCCTCGTCGAGGCCTCCGGCCGGGTCCTGCCCGAGGTCGGGGAGGAGCTCGGCCGCTACACGGTCACCGAACTGCGCCGCCGCAACATCGACGTACGCCTCCAGACCCGCCTGGAGTCCTGCGCCGACCGCGTCGCCGTCCTCAGCGACGGCTCCCGGTTCCCGACCCGCACGGTCGTGTGGACGGCCGGCGTCAAACCCCACCCGGTCCTCGCCGCCACCGACCTCCCCCTGAACGAACGCGGCCGGCTCAGGTGCACCCCCCACCTCTCCGTGGACGGCGCCCCGCACGCGTGGGCCGCGGGAGACGCCGCCGCCGTACCCGACGTCACCGCCGCCGCGCCCGGTGCGGAATGCGCCCCCAACGCCCAGCACGCCGTCCGTCAGGCCAAGGTCCTCGGCGACAACATCACGCACACCCTGCGCGGCGAACCCCTGGAGACGTACGAGCACACATACGCGGGCTCCGTCGCCTCCCTCGGCTTCCACAAGGGAGTCGCCCACGTCTACGGGCGCCGGCTGAAGGGCTACCCCGCGTGGTTCATGCACCGCGCCTACCACCTCAGCCGCGTCCCCACCGTCAACCGCAAGGCGCGCGTGCTGGCCGAATGGGCCCTCGCCGGGCTCTTCAAACGGGAGATCGTCTCCCTGGGGTCACTCGAACATCCGCGAGCCGAGTTCGAACTCGCGGCCGGTGGAAAGCCTTCTCAGGAGCCCCCGGACAACCCGAAGGGGTCGTCTCGACCGGACTGAGGAACTCCCCCGGCAAGTCCGGCGTCTGACGGATGTCGGCCCGGCCCGCACCCTGCCAGACTGCGGCCGACAACTACACGAGGCAAGGACACGAGGCAAGGATTCGTGAACTTCACGCGCTGGAGCGCCCGGCTCCCCGGAACGCAGCGCCGCGCCGCAGCGCGGACCGATCCGCCGCTCACCCCGGACCGCCGGCCGGACGGCTCCGTACCCGCCGCCCGCGCCGAACAGCTGACCGACGAGCCCCCGCCCGTACCCGCCGTCGACGAACTGCCCGTGCGCGACGTCCTCGACCGTGTCCCGGCCCTCGTCGCCCTCGTACACGGCCCCGACCACCGCCTCGCCTACGTCAACGACGCCTACGTCGGCGCCTTCGGCACCCGCGCCCTGGGCGAACGCGCCCGCGACGCCCTCCCCGAACTCTTTGAACTGGGCCTCTTCCCCCTCCTCGACCAGGTCCAGCGCAGCGGCAGACCCCGCACCCTCAAGTCCCGCAAGGCCCCCGACGGCCGCTCCTACACCTTCACCTGCACCCCGGTCACCGAGCCCCACGCCGACGACGGCGACCGCGGTGTCCTCGTCTTCGCCACCGACGTCACCGACCACGCCGAGGCCGCCGCCCGCCTCCGCGCGAGCGAAGGCCGCCAGCGCGAGACCGCCGTCACCCTCCAGCGCTCCCTGCTCCCGCAGGAACTGGAGGAACCCGACGACCTGCGCGTCGCCGCCACCTACCACCCCGGCGGCACCGAGGCCGCCGTCGGCGGCGACTGGTACGACGTGATCACCCTCGGCGGTGGCCGCAGCGCCCTCGTCATCGGCGACGTCATGGGACGCGGCGTCCGCGCGGCGGCCGTCATGGGCCAGCTCCGTACGGCGGTCAGGGCCTACGCCCGCCTCGACCTGCCCCCGCACGAGGTCCTCCAGCTCCTCGACGGCCTCGCCACCGAGATCGACGCCAACCAGATCGCCACCTGCGTCTACGCCATCCACGACCCGAACGAGGGCAGGCTCGTCTACGCGTCCGCCGGCCACCTGCCCATCCTGGTCCGCGACCACAACGGCACCGTCCAGCGCGCCGACGAACCCACCGGCCCCCCGCTCGGCACCGGCGGCTGGATGCACACGTCCGGCTCGATCGCCCTCACCCCCGGCTCCACCGCCGTCCTCTACACCGACGGCCTCGTGGAACGCCGCGACGAGGACCTGGACGAGGGCATCGCCGCCCTGGAACGCGCCCTGTCCGGCGCCACCGGCAGCCCCCAGGTCGTCTGCGACCGCCTGGTCCGCTCGGCCGGCGTCACCCCGGACCACGACGACGACGTCGCCGTCCTCGTCCTCCAGCACCCCGCCCGCAAGGGCGCCGAGGCAGAACGCTTCCGCAACGCCGCCCTGGAACTGCTCGGCGGCGTCGAAGCGGCCCCACGCGCGCGTGCCTTCGCCTCCGGCGTCCTCACCAGCTGGCGCTTCCCCACCGACCTGCACGACCTGGGGGTCTTGGCCACCAGCGAACTGGTCGCCAACTCCCTCCAGCACGGCACGCCCCCCATGCGGTTGCGCCTGCGCCGTACCGACCGCCGCCTGATCATCGAGGTCACCGACGGCGACGACCACCTGCCCAGACGCCGCCGCGCGGAACCCGGCGACGAGTCCGGCCGGGGCATCGCCATCGTCGCGACGATCGCCTCCAACTGGGGCTCCCGGCGCACACCCGGCGGCGGCAAGGCGGTCTGGTGCGAGTTCCTCCTGCCGAAGCCGACAGAAGAGAGAAAGGCGGTGAGGCCCTGACGGGCACCCGCCCGGCACGGCCTCACCGCCTCGACCCGACTGCTCGGGTCACGCCTCCGCGGCCGCCACCGCGTCGGCCGGCGCCCCGCCCTGCGTGACCACCCGGCTCCGCCCGAGCGACGGCTGGTTCTGTACGTCCGTGAGCTGCCGCCCCAGCCGCACCGCCAGCACCGTGATGCCCAGCGAGATCAGCGTGAAGGCCACGATGTACGGCGCGTGCAGCGAGGCCCCGAGCGGCCCGCCCACCGCCGGCCCGATCGCCAGCGCGAGCTGCTTCACCAGGGCGAAGGCGGAGTTGTACTGCCCGGCGAGACCGGTCGGCGCCAGGTCCGCCACCAGCGGCGCCAGCGTCGGCGAAAGCAGTGCCTCACCCAGCCCGAAGAGCGCGTACGTCGAGATGAAGGCGGCCGTCGCCATCGCCTGGCTGCCGTGCCCGAGCCCGGCGTACCCGGCCACGGCCCACGCCACGGCCCAGATCAGCCCCACCGAGGCGATCACTCGCGACCGTTTCCGGCGCTCCACGAACTTCAGCACCGCGAACTGCGCGACCACGATCATCAGCGTGTTGGCCGCCAGCGCGGTCCCCAGCGCGGACGTGGAGATCCCGGCCGCCTCGACGCCGTACGCGCTCAGCCCCGACTCGAACTGCCCGTAGCAGGCGAAGAACAGTACGAAGCCCAGCACGCACAGCTGCACCATGGCCCGGTTGCCGAGCAGCTCCTTCCAGCTGCCACCGGCGGACTGTCCCGGCGCCTCCTCGATACGCGGCGCCCGCGGCGCGCGCACCGTCGCCATCACCGCGACCAGCACCAGGAACATCGCCGCCTCGATGGCGAAGAGCAGCGTGAACGACGACGCTTTCGAGGTGTCGACCAGATGCCCACCGATGAGCCCCCCGACGCCGAGACCCAGGTTCTGGAGGAAGAACTGCATCGCGAACGCCCGCGACCGCGTCTCGGTCGTCGAGCAGTCCACGATCATCGTCGCGAGCGCCGGCTGCATCACGGCCTGCCCCGCCCCCAGCGCGGCGGCGGACAGCAGCACGGTGGTGGCCGAGGCCGAGAGCCCGAGGCTCAGCGCGCCGAGCGCGGCGGTGACCAGGGCGACCAGCAGTACCGGCAGCGGGCCCCGCCGGACGATGGCCCGCCCGGCGAACGGCAGCACTATCAGCGCGGCCACGGCGAAGACGGCGAGTACGAGACCCGCCGTGACAGAACCGAGTCCCCGTACCTGCGCCACATAGACGTACAGGTAGGGGACGGTGAAGCCGAGCCCGAACGCGCTGAGTGCGTTGCCCACGTGGATCCGGCGCATCGCTGCGCCCATTGCCCTGGTCACGTTCACCCTCTCTGGGTCGCTGCTCCAGCCGTTAAAGCTGAAGACTTAGAAGCTAAAGTTCGAAGGTAAAGAGTACACAGCGAAGGACTTCGAGGCAAAGGAGTCCCGTGCCATACTGCGGGCCATGGGCGACACCTCCGGCGCCGGCGAGCCGACACTCGAAGAACAGATCGCCGCCTACCAGCGCGAGTTCCAGGACCTCGACCCCCAGGTCGAGAAGATCGTCTCGGCACTCTCCCGCCTGAACCGCCGTATGAACGTGGCGTACGGCCGGCAGACCGCCGACCTGGGCATCAGCAACACCGACTGGGAGGTGCTGAAGGCGCTCGTCCTCTCCGGCGCCCCCTACCGCCTGGGCCCCGGCGACCTCGCCAAGCGCCTCGGCCTCACCCCGGCCGCCATGACCCACCGCATCGACCGCATGGTGGGGGAGGGGCTCGTCACCCGGGACCGGGACGAGTCCAACCGGGTCCGCGTCATCGTCGAGCTGACGGCGGAGGGGCGGGAGAAGTGGCTGGAGGCCATGCGCCTCGCCACGGTCTTCGAGGAGGACCTGCTCCAGGACCTCTCGGCGGACGAGCGGTCGGCCCTCGGCGAGGTGCTGACCCGCCTGCTCCGCAGGGTCGAGCATGCCCAGCCCGACGCCGGTGGCCGACTCAGCGACCTCGATTAAAAGATCTTGACAGAGACGCTTGACAGCCCCTTGGGCGATCCGTAAGGTTCTTCGGGTTGCCACCGGGCCGTAACGGTTCTGCGGCAACACCTTCCGCCGCGTCAGCGGCACCCAACCACCAGCACGACCTCCTTCCGGGAACTGTTTCGGCATGTCCGAATTCAATTCCGAAGGGACTCGGCGACCCGCTCGACACCGATTGGGAAACGCCGGGAAAGTCCGCTAAGGTTTGGGACGTCGGAACGGCCCAACAGCCGCGAAGACAACCCCCTCTGACGCGGGACGGCGAGCGGACCGGCAGGCAGCGCCCCGGTGCCGGGCGCCACGTCCCGGCCCGGTTCCGGCCCGGGACTCCACTCGGGGTCCGGCTCGGGGTCCGGCTCGGGGTCCGGCTCGGGGTCCGGCTCGGACGCCGGCTCCCGCTCCGATTCCGGCACCGGGCCGGACGGCCGTCACGGCGCCCCGGCATCCGGGACGCCGGTCCAGCGTGCTGTGCGCCGACGGGAGATGACGCCCGGCTCCAGCGGTACCGCGGCCTCGCGCACCAACGCGCCCGGCGACCGGGCGGGGAGCACGCCCGTCGCCGGTACGCCGGTACAGCGAGCGACGCCCGACTCGGGCCCGGGTGCGTCCGACGCCCGCAGCACGACATCTCCAGCCACCGGTACGCCGACAGGGCCCGCGCCCGCCGGTTCCCGCACGAACGCGGCCGGTGACCGCCACCCGACGGCGCCGAGCGCGAGTACGCCGGTCCAGCGAGCGACACCCGGCCCCAGCATCGCTGCACCCACACAACCCTCGGCCCACAACTCCCGCACCAACGCACCCGACGACCACAACCTCATCACGCCGAGCACCGGCACGCCGGTACGCCGAACTGCGCCCGGTCCCCGCACGAGCACCACGGGCGACCGCAACGCGATCGCACCAGGCGCCGGTACGCCGACACCCGGCGCCCCGGCGCGGCCGACCGCACTCGGTCACGGCACCGCACCGGTCGGCCCGGAGGGCACCACGACCGGCCTCCCCGTCCAGCGGTCCACGCCCGCCACCCCCGCGCCGACGACGGTCACCGCCCGACGCACGCCTCCAGGGACAAACCCCCCAGGCGACCGGTCCACGTCCGCCCCCGGCGGCACGTCACCCACCACGCCGGCCCAACGCCCCGAACCTCCGCAGGACCCCACACCGACGATCACCACCCGCACCGCCCGGGCCACCCCCGACGCCCCGTCACCCACCACGCCGGCCCAGCGCCCCGAACCTCCGCAGGACCCCACACCGACGATCACCACCCGCGCGGCGCAGGCCACCCCCGCCACGCCGGTCCAGCGGGCCACGCCCGCCGCCGCCCCCGGTGCGAGTACGACCACCGGCAGCCCGGCCGCACGAGAAGCACACCCGCGCACCCGCCCCTCCGGCACCACTGGCACCACCGACACCACCGACACCACCGACACCACCGACACCACCGACACCAAGGGCACCACAGGCACCCCCGGCACCCCCGGCCAGGCAGCGACCGCCCCGGCGACGAGCACCCCGGTACAGCGGTCCGCACCCCGCACCGGCCGCCCGACTCCGGCACCCGGCCCGCGCGACAGCCACCCCCCTCACGAGACCGGCAACACCACGACGACCGGCGCCGCACCCGGCACCCTCCTCCCCCCGGTCCAGCGAGCCGTGTCCCACGACATCCCGGCACCGGGCCCGACCCTGCCCACCGGCAAGGGACAGCGCCCCGCCCCCACCACGCCCACCCCACCGCGCACCGTCCCCGGCACAACCGGGCCGCAGCCGCCCTCGGCCCCTTCCCCGACGGACCGTCCCCTCGACGCGCCCGGCACCACTCCCGCCGTCCAGCGGCGCACGTCGGCACCCGGCCGCCCGGACACATCGCGCCCCTCGGCTCCCGAACAGGACCCCGGCACCGGGCACACAGCGACACCCCGCGCCACGGCACCGCGCCCGCTCACCGGCCCGTCCGCCGCACCCGCGGTGCAGCGCTCCACGGACCACGCCCCCGCCCCCGGCGCCACGCCGGCTTCCGTTCAGCCGTCGCCCCCGGGAGCCGCCGCAGGGACGTCCCGTCCGATGACCGGACCGGCCGCCACCGGACACTCCGCCGAGGCCGGCGCCGACGCGATAAACCCCGCCCGGTCCGGCGCCACGCCGCCCCGCGCGGGCCTCGGCGCCCCCCGCGCCGTCCCCCCGGTCCAGCGCAGTACCGCGGCACCACGCACGGGCCTCGGCGCCCCCACCTCCAGGCCCGTCGGCATACGCCCGGCCCCGGCCCCGAGCCCCGAGCCCGGCGCGCCCGCGCGTCCGGCCGTCGCCCCGACCCCACAGCCCGCCGAACCACTGTCCGCCGTCCCACAGCGCGCCGAACCGCTGTCCGCCGCCCCACAGTCCGCCGAACCACTGCCCGTCACCCCACCACCCGCCGAACCACTGCCCGCAGCCCGCCGCCGCTCCCCCCTCGGCGCTCCCCTCTCCACCGCACCGGCCGACAGCAGACCACTCGCCACCCCCGCCCGACCCACCGCGACGCCGGTTCAGCGAGCCACCACCACCGCCGCCGCCCCCACGCCCACACCCCCGGCACCGATCCCCCACACACCCGGCACCCCCGCACACCCCCCGGTCCAGCGGACCACCCCACCCACTCTGGCCACCCCACCCACTCCGACCATCCCACCCGCTCCACCCGCTCCCCCCACGCCATCCACCACCTCTGGCGCCCCCACTCCCCCCGTCCAGCGCCAGCGCACCCCCGCCAAGCCCGCCCCCCTGCGCCGCCCCACCCCACCCGGCGCCACCGCCGCCCGTACCGCGCTGCCCGTCGCGTCCCTCACCCCACCCCGACCGGCACCGCACCCCACACTCCAACCCACCCCAACACCCCCAGCCCCCGCGACCCCGGCCGCGGCCACCGCCCCCGCGCTCCCGGTCCAGCGCGCCCCCGGCCGCACCATCGGCGCCCTCGCCGCCGCCGCGTCGGCAACCGTCGCCGACACCCTGGGACGTTTCCGGTCGTCCTCGTCCCAGCCGGCCCCGCACTCACCGCCGAGCGCCCCGGCCTCACCCCCGCCCCCGCCCCCGCCCTACGAGCCGCCCCCCTCGTACAGCGCGGCAACGGCCCCGCCCGGTGGTCACCCGTCCCACGCGCCCGGCCCGGAGGCGGGCCCGCCGCCCGCGTACACGGCCGTACCCGCGGGCGGGTTCGACCCGCGCGAGCTGACCGACTTCCAGCTCGACGAGCTGGTGCACCGGATCATCGGCCGCGTCACCCGCCTGGTCCGCACCGAACTGCGCATGGACCGCGAACGCGTCGGCAGACTCCGCGACCCCCGCGCCTGACCGGCGGCCCCCTCGCGACCGACGTACCACCCGACAGAAAGGCCACCCCCGATGCCCCGCCAGGACCCGGGCTCCACGATCTGGTTCACCCTCACCATCGACGGCGAGAGCCTCGGTTACTTCAACGGGTGCGAAGGGCTGTCGTCCCACGTGGAGATCGAGCAGCGCCAGGAGGGCGGCAACAACGGGTTCGTGTGGCAACTGCCCACCCGCGTCTCCTACTCCAACATCCGGCTGACCCGCCCCCTCACCCCGGACACGGCCAAGGTCGCCAAGTGGATCTCCTCCGTGCAGACCGGCATCAAGCGGCCCACCGCGCAGATCTCGGCGCTGCGCGCGGACGGCTCGCTGGTCGCCCGCTGGGGGCTGATCGAGGTGCTGCCCGTCAGCTGGCAGGGCCCCAGCCTCGACCCGGCCAGCCCGGCGGTGGCCACGGAGGTCCTGGAGATCGCCCACCACGGGTTCACGGACTGACGGCGCCCCGCAGCAGAGGGACAGAAGAGGCAGAAGGAAAGAGACCATGGCAAAGAGCGGCAAGGGCGCCGGCAAGAGCCTCGTACGCGCCAACCTCGCCATCCACGAACCGCCCACCGGCACGACCACCACGCCCGGCGCGCTGATGCGGAGGTTCGCCTTCGAGTTCAACCCGGCGCAGCTGTCCCTCACCCAGCGCGCCCAGTGGAAGGCGACGCCGACGATGGCCGTGCGGGACGGTTCGAAACCGGAGTTCATGGGTGCCGACCCGCGGGAGATGACGCTGGAGATCTTCCTGGACTCCTCCATGAAGCCGGGCGGCAACACCGTGATGAAGAAGGTCGAGTCGCTGCTGCTGTGCTGCGAGGTGACCGCCAAGAGCATCGCCGCCAAGCAGCCCTCGCCGCCCTGGGTGGTCTTCGAGTGGGGCTCCTTCTCCACGGCCCGGTTCACGGCGTACGTCTCGTCGATCGAGGCGCAGTACACCCTCTTCGGCACCACCGGCGTTCCCATCCGCGCCACCTGCCAGGTGTCCCTCGTGGAGATCCCCGGCCCGACCCAGGGCCAGAACCCGACCTCCGGCGCGCTCACCGCCCAGCGCGTGCACCGCGTCGTCGCCGGGGACTCGCTTCAGTCGCTGGCGTGGAGCGAGTACGGCAGTGCGGGCGCGTGGCGGGCGATCGCCGAGGCCAACGGCATCGACGACCCGTCCCACCTGCCGGCCGGCACCGAACTGATGCTGCCCGCCACCGAGGAGGTGCCGCACTGATGGTGCGTCCCGCGTTCTCCAGCATCGTCGAGGTCAAGGTCGGCGGCGCGAAACTGCCCTCCGACATCGCGCCCCTGCTCGTGGAGGGCTGGGTCGACCAGGGCGTCGGCGT
Source organism: Streptomyces sp. M92 (assembly GCF_028473745.1). NCBI lineage: Bacteria > Bacillati > Actinomycetota > Actinomycetes > Kitasatosporales > Streptomycetaceae > Streptomyces > Streptomyces sp. M92. Next base: position 1,506,787 of record NZ_CP101137.1, on the reverse strand, counting down.
GCCCGCGGCCTTCCGCCTCACCTTCCGCGACCCCTACCGCCTGGTCCTCGGCAAGCTGAACGTGCAGTTCGGCACCAGGATCGTCATCACGCCGATCGCCGACGGACAGGGCATCGGCAACCCGCTGCTGACCGGCGAGGTGACCGGTCTGGAGGCCGACTACGACGGCACCGGCAGTTTCACCGTCATCCGCGGCTACGACTACGGGCACCGCATGATGCGCCAGCGCCGGGTGGCCGCGTACCGCAACCAGAAGGCGTCCGACATCGCCCGCAAGCTCGCCGCGATGGACGGCGTGTCCATCGGCCGCATCCAGCCGACGAAGGGCATGTACGGGTTCATCAGCCAGTCCAACGTGACCGACTGGGACTTCCTGTCCCGGCTCGCCGACGAGAACAACATGGTCATGTCCCTGGACGCCAAGGGGAAGTTCCGCTTCGTGACGCCGAAGCCGTCGGCGGGGGCGCCCTCGCCGAATACGGACGGCGACAAGAGCACCTTCGTCCTCCAGGCCGGCCACGACATCCTGCGGCTGCGGGCCGCCGTCACCGCCGCCGACCAGGTGGGGAAGGTCGAGTCGCGCGGCTGGAACGTCACGACGAAGAAAAAGATAACCGAGGTCGCGCCCGCCACCACCGACCCCGGCTTCAGCATCGGCACGACGCCCGGCCAGGCGGCGGGCAAGTTCAAGCCCGCCAAGCTCGTCGAGACCGCCAGCCCCTACGACAAGCAGGACGAGGTCCGGCACGCCGCGAAGGCCCTCGCCGCCGACGTCACCTCCTCCTTCGCCGAGCTGGAGGTCGCCGTCTACGGCAACCCCGACCTCAGGCCCGGCGTCCCCGTGGCACTCTCGGACGTCGGCAGACCCTTCGAGGGCAAGTACACGGTCACCTCCGTGCGGCACGTGTTCGGCGACGGCAAGCACTACGAGTCCTGGATCACCGTCAGCGGACGCCAGTGGCGTTCCCTGTACGGGCTGGCCTCGGGCGGCGGGGGCGGGGGCGTGGACGCCGCGAGCGCGGCGCGGCTGCCCAGCGTCGCCAACGCCATCGTCACCGACGTACAGGACCCGCTGAAGCAGGGCAGGGTCAAGCTCCAGTTCCCGTGGCTGGACGACACCTACGTCAGCGACTGGGCGCGCAGTGTGCAGCTGGGCGGCAAGGGCGGCGGCGGGGTCTTCCCGATGGACGTCGGCGACGAGGTGCTGGTGGGCTTCGACCGGGGGGCGCTGGACCACCCGTTCGTGATCGGCGGGCTCTACAACGGGCGGGACCTGCCGACCAAGGTTGCGGACGTGCCGTTGCACGACGGCCTGAAGAAGCAGGCCGCCCGGCACACCCTGTCCGACCGCCAGGGCAACCGCGTCGACCTGCTCAGCCAACGCACCGGCGGGCGCAAGCAGGGCGTGCGGATCGCCAGCGGCAACGACAAGCTGATCATCAACCTCGACCGCACCCAGACCGAGATCACCGTCGACAGCAAGGGCTCGGTCAGCATCACCGGCAGCCGCTCGGTGTCGGTGGAGGCGGGCACCAGCCTCACCCTGCGCGGGCGCCGCTCGGTGATGATCGACAGCGGCGGCCCGCTCACCCTCAAGGGCAAGGCCCTGGTCAGCCTCACCTCGCTGGGCGGCGCGGTCAACGTCAACGCGATGGGCGGCGCCATGAACCTCTCGTCGAGCGGCATGACGTCGATCAACGCCACCGGGATGGTCTCGGTCAACGCCGTGGCCAACGTCAACATCAAGGGCATCAAGGTCGACCTGTTCGGCGCCGTGTTCGTCAACACCGTGAAGTACCCGCTCCCCGCATGACAGGCACCCGAGCAGGCACAGGACCAGGCACAGGACCAGGTACCGGAAGCAGAAGGCAGGTGGCCCCCTGATGGCCGAACAATTCGTCGGCTCCGGCTGGGCGTTCCCCATGCGCATCGGACCCACCGGCGGCATCGCCCTGGTCAGCGGCGAGCGCGAGGTCGAGGAGGCCATCCGGCTGGTCCTCGCCACCGCGCCCGGCGAGCGGCCGATGCGCCCCGAGTTCGGCTGCGCCATCCACGACCTGGTCTTCGCCCCGGTCAACGAGCAGACCGCGGGCCGCATCCAGCACGAGGTGTACGTCAGCCTGGACCGCTGGGAGCCGCGCATCGAGGTCCACGAGGTCGACGTCAGCACGGGCACCGACCAGAGCGTCCTCTACATCGACGTCCGCTACTCGATCCGCGGCACCAACAACCCGCGCAGCCTCGTCTTCCCGTTCTACGTCATCCCCTCCCACGACGAGCCGGACCTCCCCGGCGGCTCCGCCGGACCGGGCGGTACCGCCGGTCCCGGTGGTCCCGCCGGCCTCCCCGGCTCTCCCGAAAGCGACCGCTGATGTCCCTGCCCTCCCCCAACCTCGACGACCGCCGCTTCCAGCAGTTCGTCGACGACGCCAAGCGCTACATCCAGCAGCGCGCCCCGGAGTGGACCGACCACAACGTCTCCGACCCCGGCGTCACCCTCGTCGAGACGGTCGCGCACATGGCCGACCAGATCGTCTACCGCCTCAACCGGGTCCCCGAGAAGAACCACCTGGCCTTCCTCGACCTGGTCGGCATCACCCTCTTCCCGCCTTCCGCGGCCCGTACGGACGTCACCTTCTGGCTGTCCGCGCCGCAGGAGGACGCGGTCCTGGTCCCGTCCGGCGCCGAGGTCGCCACCCTGCGCACCGAACGCGACGACGCCGTCGTCTTCGCCACCGAACGCGACCTGGTCGTCGTACCGTGCTCGCTCGGCCGGCTCGTGGTGCAGCACCGCGGCGAGCCCGTCACCGACCGCACCACGGACCTCGCCGAGGGCAAGGACCTCATGTGCTTCGCCGAGGCCCCGCAGCCCGGCGACTGCATGCTCATCGGCCTGACCGCCGCCACCCCCGACTGCGCCCTCGCCCTCGAACTCGACAGCCGCGTCGACGGCGTCGGCGTCGACCCCCGCCAGCCGCCGCTGGTCTGGGAGGCGTGGACGGAGGACGGCTGGCAGTCCTGCGAGGTCGACCAGGACGGCACCGGCGGCCTCAACCGCCCCGGCGACATCGTGCTCCACATACCCGGCGGGCACGTCCTGTCCCGCAACGGCGGCCACGAGGCGGGCTGGATACGCTGCCGGGTCACCGACCCGCTGCCCGGCCAGCCGTTCTACACCACGTCCCCCACCATCCGTTCCGCCGAGGCCTACACCATCGGCGGCACCACCCGGGCCGTGCACGCCGAGACCGTCCACGACGAGGCGCTCGGCGAGTCCACCGGCCTGCCCGGCCAGCGGCTGCGGCTCGCCCACGCCCCCGTCGTCGCCGACGACCCGCCCGTCCTCCTCCAGACCGCCGCCGACGACGGCTGGCAGGACTGGCGGGTCGTCCCGCACTTCGCGGCCTCCCGCCCCGACGACCACCACATCACCCTCGACGCCGCCACCGGCGAGATCGCCTTCGGCCCCGCCGTACGCGAACCCGACGGCACCCTGCGCCAGTACGGCACCGTCGCCCCCAAGGGCGCCGTCATCCGCGCCCGCCGCTACCGCACCGGCGGAGGACGGGCCGGCAACGTGGCGCGCGGCGCCGTACAGGTGCTGCGCACCTCCATCCCGTACGTCTCCGAGGTCGTCAACCGCGAGGCCGCGCGCGGCGGGGTGGACGGCGAGACGGTGGAGGAGGCGAAGCTGAGGGCGCCGATCACCCTCCGCGCCCAGGAACGCGCCGTCACCCTGCGGGACTACGAGGAACTGGCCCGCCGTGCCGCCCCCGAGACCGCCCGCATCACCTGCCTGGAGGGCGAGGAGGGCGAGCACGGCGCCTACGCGGTCCGCGTCCTGGTCGTCCCCCAGGCCGTGCCCGACCCGGGCGGACGGCTCCGCTTCGAGCAACTCGTCCCCGGCGACGCGCTGCTGGCCCGCATCACCCGCCACCTCGACGAGCGCCGCCTCATCGGCACCCGCCTCGCCGTCGGCCCGCCCTACTACCAGGGCGTCACCGTCGTCGCCACCGTCCACGCCTTCCGCGGCACCGACACCGACCGCGTACGCCGCCAGGCCCACGACGCGCTCTACCACCACCTCGACCCGCTCACCGGCGGCGCCGACGGCAAGGGCTGGCCCTTCGGCCGCCCCGTGCAGACCGGCGAGGTCTTCGCGGTCCTGCAACGCGTCCCCGGCGTGGAACTCGTCGACGAGGTCGTCCTGCACCCCGCCGACCCCCTCACCGGCAAGCGCGGCGACCCCACCGACCGCATCGACCTCCAACCGCCCTCGCTGGTCTTCTCCTTCGACCACCGGGTCCGTGTGATCGGGGACGGCGCGTGACGACGACGCCCTACCGGGGCTCGGTCGACGGCCTCGGCTCCTCCCTGCCGCTGGGCACGATGCTGCCCGCCGTCTTCGCCGACGACGACCTCGCCCAGCGGTTCGTCGGCGGCCTCGACGACGTCCTCGCGCCCATCCTCAACGTCCTCGACTGCCTCGACACCTACTTCGACCCCGCCCTCACGCCGGTCGACTTCGCCCAGTGGCTCGGCACCTGGGTCGGCGCCGAGACCGACGGCACCGAACACGAGCCCCGGCTGCGCGCCGCCGTCGCCGCCGCCGCCCGCCTGCACCGCGTACGCGGCACCAGGCAGGGGCTCGCGGAGGCCGTACGGCTCGCGTTCGGCGCCGAGCCGGAGATCAGCGAGAGCGGCGGCGCCGAGTGGAACGCCCGCCCCCTGGGCCCGTTCCCCGGCACCCCCCGCCCGCACCTGCACGTTGCTCTGCGGCTGCCCGACCCGACCCCGGCCGACCGGCACCGCCTGGACACCCTCGTCGCCGCGGCCCGTCCCGCCCACATGCCCTACACCGTCGAAGTGACCGCCTCCGAAAGGACCCCGGAGAGATGACCACGCAGAACTGCGCCGAGTGCGGAACGCGCGCGGAACCGGGCCAGTCCTTCTGCGACGCGTGCGGCGCCGTACTCCGCTGGGAACAGGCCGGTCCCGCCCGCGCCGGCCGGCCCGCCTCGGCACCGTCCGACCAGAACCCCGGCTGGGACGCCTTCGACCGCCCCGGCCCCGGCGGCACGGGGGTGGCCCCGGCCCGCTCCGGCCTCGTGGACCGGCCGGCCGCCGGCGCCGGACCGGACACCGGTGCCGCTCCCGGACAGCCGCACACCGACGGCCCGGCACCGTCCCCGGAGCCGCACACGGTTCCGGGCGCGGGTTCGGGTGCGGGGTCAGGTTCGGGTGCGGGGACAACTCCGAGCTCGGGACCGGGCACGGGAAGCGGGACAGGCCCCGCAGCGGGCGCGGGATCGGAGACGGCCTCGGGCACGGGGGCGGCCCCCGGCACAGGGACAGGGACGAGGGCGCCCCGGGAAACGACCCCGGCACCGGGCACGGGCGCCGCCGACCCCACGGAGCCCCACCGCCCCGTGGACACCCGCCCCGACGCGGAGGCTCCCGTCACCGGCGCGGCCACGAGCACCGCGTCACCGGCCGGCACCACGGGACCGGCGGCGAGCGCCTCGGCACCCACCGGCACCGCCGACACCATGAGCGCCGCACGCGCGGCGAGGGCGGCGCGGGCCGCCAGGACCGCGAGGATGGCGGCAGGAGCCGCGGGAACGGCGGGAACGGCCACCGCCGCCTCGGCGCCCACCGGCACCACCGGCACCCCGGAAACCGCCTGGCCGACCGCGGCAGCCGGCACCACCCGCTCGGCCGGAGCAGTCGCTTCCGCCGAGAACACCCGGCCCAGCCCCGCCCCCACCTGGTCGACCGGCGCCACCACGTCCCCCACGACCTCCGAACCCCCCGCAACCACGCCCCCGTCCGCCACCGCCGACACCCACCCGTCCGCCACCGCCGACACCCACCCGACCGGCCCGGCGCGCCCCACCACCCCCGCGCCCTCCGATCCGGCCCCCGACACGGAGGACACCGCCCCCACCACCCCGATAGCACCCGAGCCCGGCGCCGCGCCGAACGCCCTCAGCGACACCATGAACCACCGCGCCCGCTCCCTCCTCGTCCCCGTCGCCGACCCGGAGACGCCCGCCGCCACCCCGCCCCCCGCGGTCGCCCCGGTGCTGCCCGGCCGTCCCGACGCCGACCGGCCCCAGGTGCGCGCCCCCGGCCACCAGCCGGACATCGCCAACGGCCCGCCCTGCCCCTGGTGTTCGACCCCCAACCGGCCCGACCGCCACTACTGCGCACGCTGCGCGATGCCGTTGGACCGTACCGGCGAAGGCGAACCGCGCCCCGCCCCGTGGTGGCGCCGGCTCTTCGGCGGGCGGCGCAACGAGACGCCCTGGGCGGGGGACCGGCCGCGCCTGCGCCGCGTGTTCGACCGCATCGGCACCTGGATCACCCTGGCCGTCGTGATCACCCTGGTGGTCCTCGGCTTCGTCTACGTCCCCGACGGCGTCCAGGCCACCCGCGACCACTTCGCCAAGCGGGCCCCGGTCTCCCCGGACCGGATCACGGCCTCCCGCTCCTTCCCCGGCCACAAGCCGGAGCTCCTCATCGACAAGCGCAGCAACACGTGGTGGGGCCCGGGCGTCGTGCAGTCCGGCCAGGGTCAGTGGGTCGAGGTCAGCTTCACCCAGCCGACCAGGCTGCTGGACCTGATCATCACCCCGGGTACCTCCACCAAGCCCGACCAGCTCAACAAGTCGGCGCTGCCGCACCGCGTCAAGGCGACCATCACCGGCAAGGACGGCAGCACCACGACCCGCGACCTCACCCTGGACCAGGGCGCGGGCGGCCAGCGCCGTCCCTTCCGCGTCGGTGAGGTCACCAAGGTCCGCTTCACCATCGAGTCGGCCCACGCGGCCTCCGCCGACAAGCAGGTCGCCATCGCGGAGATCGAGTTCTTCGGCCCCTCCAGCGCGAACCGCACCTGACCCGCCCCGCCCCCTGCCCGCTGCCGTCACCACACCGGGCGGGGGGCCGCTTGCGCCGAATGGCCGCGGTACCGTGCGTCCGCGGCCGGCCGGCCAGAGCCTGAGACCATGCCCACAGCACGAGTGATATCCACCGCTGCCCTGCTGTCCACCGCGACCCTGCTCTCCTGTTCCCTGGCGGCCTGCGCGCCGACGGCGGAGGACGGCGGCCGGGGAGCCGACGGCGCCACGGCGGCGAGCGACCGGGACGATGTGAACCGCTTCCGGCAGCAGACCCTGGACTGGCGGGACTGCCCCGCCCCGACCCCCATCCAGGGCGACGGCGAGGCCCCGGCCCCGCTCCCGGACGGCACCCGCTGGCAGTGCGCCACCATGAGGGCGCCCCTGGACTGGAAGAGGCCCGCCGGAGAGACCATCGGCATCGAACTCATCCGGGCCCGCGCCGGCGGTGACGCGGACGACCGCATCGGCTCCCTCCTCTTCAACTTCGGTGGCCCGGGCGGCTCCGGCGTCGCCACCCTGCCCGCCTTCGCCCCCGACTACGACAAGCTCCGCTCCCGCTACGACCTGGTGAGCTTCGACCCGCGCGGCGTCGGCAACAGCCGCGGCGTGCGCTGTCTCGACCCCGAGGCGGCCGAGGAGGCCGAGGAGCGGGTCGACGAGACGCCCGACGACGGCGGCGACGAGACCGACGCGCTGATAGAGCTCAACGAGCTGATCGCCGCCGCGTGCGAGAAGAACTCCGGCGGCGTCCTCCCGTACGTCGGCACCACCGAGGCCGCCCGCGACCTGGACCTGATGCGGCAGGTACTCGGCGACGAGAAGCTCCACTACTTCGGCATCTCGTACGGCACCCAGCTCGGCGGCGTGTACGCCCACCTGTTCCCCGAGCGCGTCGGGCGGGCCGTCCTGGACGGCGTCGTCGACCCGACCCAGGACACGATGGAGGGGGCCCTCGGTCAGGCCGCCGGGTTCCAGCTCGCCTACGAGCACTTCGCCCAGTGGTGCGTCGAGCAGCGCTGCACGATCGGCGAGGACGTCGAGGCGATCGTGGACACCGCCGTGGAGCTCCAGGCGGACCTGGACGAGACCCCGCTGGCCACGTCCGACGGCGGCGAACTCGACGGCGACGACGTGCTCGCCGCCATCACCGGCTCGCTCTACAGCCAGTCCTTCTGGCCCGCGCTCCTGGTCGGCCTGGAGGCGGTGGCCGGCGGCGACGGCGACGTCCTGGCAGATCTGGCGGAGGTCCTCGGCCAGCACGGCTCCGGCGGCGACAGCGACGACGCCGCCGAGGACGGCACCGAGGACGACGCTGTGGACGAGAGCAACGAGAACGACGCCTTCCGGGCCATCACCTGCGACGACTCCAGCGACCGCTACACCGTCGCCGACGTGGAGCGGATGATGCCCGAGTTCGTCGAGGCGTCGCCCCTGTTCGGTCCGGGCCTGGCGTGGAGCGCGCTCTCCTGCACCGGCTGGCCGGTCCCCGGAGAGGCCCACCACCCCGAGGTGAGCGCACCGGAAGCGGCGCCGATCTTGCTGGTCGGCAACACCGGCGACCCCGCCACCCCCTACGAGGGCGCCGCCCGCATGGCCGAGGCGCTCGGCAAGGGCGTCGGCCACGAGCTCACCTACCGCGGCGAGGGCCACGGCGCCTTCGACTCCGGCAACCCGTGCGTGCGCGACGCGGTCCACGCGTACCTGCTCGACGGAGAACTCCCGAAGCCCGGCGCGGTCTGCGAGGCGGAGGCGGTGCCGGAAGGCAAGTAGGCACGGGACGTGGCCGCGGGGTGCCGCTTCGCCCGGCCGGCGCCCCCGCGGCCGCGTACTCACCCGGCCGGCTGCCTCAACAGGTGACCGTGCGGTCGTACGTACCGAAGACTCCCTCGTAGATGAACAGCTTGCTCCTCCGGTCGTAGATCGTGTAGCACGGGCTGTCCCCGCCGTTGTTCACGATCACCTTCACCCGCATCGTCCTGCCGCACTTGTTGGTGAGGTTCACGTCGAAGCCGTTCGGCGTGTTGGTCACGTACCGGTTGACGCACGCGGGCGCGGTGCCGGCCGCCGCGGCATGGGCGGCCGGCGCGGAGACGAAGAAGCTGCCACCGATCGCTGCCACCGTGGCAGCCACAACGGAAACCTTCCTGGGAAAGGACATCGGGACCCCCTGAAGCCAACGAGCTCTGTTTCGCGGTCAGCCATAACAGTGCCCGCGCCGAAGCGTGTCCATGAACTCTTCGAAATGGATGGCTGAGACTCGTCGGCCATGCCCCGACGGCCCCGGACACGGAGTCCGAGGCCGGGCCGAGCGCTTCGCCTGGAGGGAAGTCCAGGCCGAAGCTCTTCCGGAGCCCCCTGTCGGATTCGAACCGACGACCTACGCATTACAAGTGCGTTGCTCTGGCCATCTGAGCTAAGGAGGCGTCGCGCGGCGGCGCGCGCGGCGGCTCCACTGTACACAGAGCCGGTGAACGATGTGATTCGAAAATTCCGGCGAAGTTCACAGGCCCCCAGGTACTGACAGATCAGGTGAACGCCGGGTACCGTCCTGTGCCAGTTCACCTGTGTGGACTACACCACACCACCTTCCTACAACGGATCGTCCGGCACGTTCCTGCCGGTAGAAGGGGGCCCATCACCATGGCCACAGTTACGTTCGACAAGGCGACCCGCGTGTACCCGGGTTCCACCAAGCCCGCCGTCGACGGTCTCGACATCGCGATCGAGGACGGCGAGTTCCTCGTCCTGGTCGGCCCGTCCGGTTGTGGAAAGTCCACCTCGCTCCGCATGCTCGCAGGGCTCGAGGACGTGAACGGCGGCGCCATCCGCATCGGCGACCGCGACGTCACGCACCTGCCGCCGAAGGACCGGGACATCGCCATGGTGTTCCAGAACTACGCGCTCTACCCGCACATGACGGTCGCCGACAACATGGGCTTCGCGCTCAAGATCGCCGGCGTCAACAAGGCGGAGATCCGGCAGAAGGTCGAGGAGGCCGCGAAGATCCTCGACCTCACCGAGTACCTGGACCGCAAGCCGAAGGCGCTCTCCGGCGGCCAGCGCCAGCGTGTGGCGATGGGCCGCGCGATCGTGCGCGAGCCGCAGGTGTTCCTCATGGACGAGCCGCTGTCCAACCTGGACGCCAAGCTCCGCGTCTCCACCCGTACGCAGATCGCCTCGCTCCAGCGCCGCCTGGGCATCACCACCGTCTACGTCACCCACGACCAGGTCGAGGCCATGACGATGGGCGACCGCGTGGCGGTGCTCAAGGACGGTCTGCTCCAGCAGGTCGACTCGCCGCGCAACATGTACGACAAGCCCGCCAACCTCTTCGTCGCCGGCTTCATCGGCTCCCCGGCCATGAACCTGATCGAGGTCCCGATCACCGACGGCGGCGTGAAGTTCGGCAACAGCGTGGTGCCGGTCGGCCGCGAGGCCCTGGCGGCCGCCGCCGACAAGGGCGACCGCACGGTCACCGTCGGCGTCCGCCCGGAGCACTTCGACGTGGTGGAGCTGAACGGCGGGGCGTCCAAGACCCTGTCGAAGGACTCCGCGGACGCCCCGGCGGGCCTCGCGGTCTCGGTCAACGTCGTCGAGGAGACCGGCGCCGACGGCTACATCTACGGCACGGTCGAGGTCGGCGGCGAGACGAAGGACCTCGTGGTCCGCGTCAGCAGCCGCGCGGTGCCGGAGAAGGGCACGACCGTCCACGTCGTGCCGCGGCCGGGCGAGAGCCACGTCTTCTCGTCCTCCACGGGCGAGCGCCTCACCGACTGACGACGACTGACGCCGACGACGTCGGCTGACGGAAACCACCCGGCCGGGTGAATTCACCCGCGTTGACGAGAAAGAGCCCCGCGGCCTGCTGCGGGGCTCTTCCCGTTGTCGACAAATACCCCGGCACAACGGACGTTTCGAGCAGTGTGCGTCAACCCCTTACCCATTTCCATGCCGCTCTTCATCCCCCGAAAAGGTGACTAAATGTCGCCAAATCATTACCGGGCGCTACCCTCACTCGCGTGAAGCACTCCGTGAAGCACTCCACCACCCGACAGACGCGACGCGGCCGGGGCCCCGCCCACCGGATCGGCCGCTCTCTCGCCTTCGTCCTGCCCGTCGTCCTGGTGCTCTCCGGGACCCTCGCGGTCACCCGGGTCAACTGGTCGGGGGACTCGGCCGACTCGGTGCTCGCCGCGTCGGAAGCCTCCAGCGCCAAGGCCTCCACCGCCAAGGCCGCCAAGCGCGCCCCGCACGAGGTGCTGCGCGACCGGTTGCTGACCGAACTGCAGGAGGAGGACCCGGGCGTGGCCCTCACCCACCTCCAGCAGGCCGTGAACGAGCGCCCGTCGCTCGCCGGGCACTGCGCCTCCATCGCCCGCGCCCTCGGCCGCGCCGCGGTCAAGGTGTACGGCCCTACGCGCGCCCAGTCGTACGCGCGCCCCGTGTGCGACACCGCCTTCGCCTCGGGCGTGCTGGCCGCGCACAGCTGAGGGCCGACGAGACGACGAGACGCTGAGCTGAGGAGCCCGCTCGGGTCCCGCGGGGCGCCGCGTACAGTTCGGGCATGACCGATCCGAACGCCGCGTCCCGCCGCCCCGTTCAAGCCGTCGTCCTGGCCGGCGGACAGGGTTCCCGGCTGCGCCCGTACACCGACGACCGACCCAAGCCGATGGTGGAGATCCCCGGCACGGGCACTCCGATCATCGGCCACCAGCTCGCCTGGCTCGCCGAGGAGGGCGTGACGGACGTCGTGGTCTCCTGCGGTCACCTGGCCGAGGTGCTGCAGAAGTGGCTGGACGGCGCCGACCTGCCGCTCTCCGTCACGACCGTCGTCGAGACCGAGCCGCTGGGCCGCGGCGGCGGCCTCAAGTACGCCGCCGCGCACCTGCCCCACCCGGACCGGCCCTGGTACGCCACCAACGGCGACATCTGGACCCGTTTCTCGCTGCGCGACATGGCCGACTTCCACGCCGAGCGGGACGCCGTCGCGACCCTCGCCCTGGCCCGTCCGCGCCTGCCCTGGGGCGCCGTGCAGACGGACGGCTTCGGCCACATCACCGACTTCATCGAGGCACCGCCGTCGACCTTCGAGATCAACGCCGGTGTGTACGTCTTCTCGTCCGCCTTCGCCGCGATGCTCCCGGAGCGCGGCGACCACGAGCGGACGACGTTCCCGAGGCTGGCCCGCGAGCGCCGGCTGGCCGGTTTCCCGATCCCGCAGGGCTCCTACTGGCGCGCCATCGACACCGCGAAGGACCTGACGGAGGCCGCACGGGAACTGGCGGCCCTGGGCGGCCGCTGAGCACCCTGGCACGCCGGTTCGCAGCCGGTACGCCGAAGGGCCCCGCACAGATGACGTGCGGGGCCCTTCGGCGTGCGTACGGCCGCGTGGGCCGCTGTGGGGTGGTGGCTAGCCCAGGAGGCCGCCCACGAGGCCGCTCCTCCCCGGCTCTCCGGTGGAGGAGGAACCTCCCTCGTCGCTGTCGCTGCCGCCGCCTCCACCGCCGGAGCCGCTGCCGCCGCCGCTCGTGGTGCCGCCCGCGGTCGGGCCCGCCGTGGTGCTCGGTGCCTCGCCGGCCGGGGAGGACTGCCGCGGCGGGGCCTGGCCCGAGGTGCCCTGGGTCTGGCTGGGTGTGGTGCCGGCCGTCGCGCCGCCGCTGTCCCGGGTGGCTCCGGAGGTGGCCGCGGCGTCCTCGGACGGGGTGGCCGCGCCACCGGTGGCGCCACGGGTGGGGGAGGCGGAGGCCTCCGGGGAGGTCTTCGGCTCCCGGGTGCCGGGCTCCTGCGGGAGCGGGGAGCCGGGCAGTTCGTTGCGCGGGGCCTCGCCGGGGCCGGGGACGACCACCCGGTCGGCGTCCCGGACGGCACCGCCGAGCAGCGAGCCGACCAGGAGGGTGACACCGGCGACGAGGAAGGTGATGAGCGCGCCGCGGCGCAGGACGTAGCGGCGCAGGTCCCAGATGTCGGAGCGCGGGCCCAGGCGCCGCCAGGCGTTGCCGGCCAGCCTGCCGTCCACGGAGTAGACGGGCGCGCCGGCGATGATCAGCGGGGACCAGGCGGCGAGGTAGATGATGTCGGGCGCGTCGTAGACGGGGACGCTCTTCCAGCTGACGGTGACCAGGAGCGCGGCGGACAGGCCGGCGCCGATGACGGCGGCGACGCGCTGCCAGCAGCCCAGCACGGTCAGGACACCCACGAGCACCTGGAGGAAGGCGATCACCAGCCCGGCGCCGACGGGGTGGGCGAGGGCGAACTGGCGCAGCGGCTCGGCGACGTCCCAGGGGTGCAGGGTGTTGAGCCACTTGACCATGGAGCCGCGCTCGCCGCCGTCGAAGTAGACGGGGTCGCAGAGCTTGCCCATGCCGGCGTAGATGGAGATGAAGCCGAGGAAGACGCGCAGCGGGAGCAGCACGACGCCGAGGTTCATGCGGCGGCCGGGGAAGTAGGCGTGCCGGGCGTCGTCGTCGGCGTGCCGCCGGGTGCGCGGCTCGGGCTCCTCCGCGCGCTCGTCGTAACCGTCGTCGTAGCCGTCGCCGTACTGCCCGGGGCCGGTGGTGAAGTCCTCGCCGGTGTAGGCGGGTTCGTCGTAGGCGCTGCCGACGGTGCGCATGGCGGGCAGCAGCCGGGTGCCCTCGGGGACGGGGCCGCGCTGGGCGCCGACGAGGGGCGTCTCGAGGGTCTGGGTGGCGGGCCCGTCGTCGTAGCCGTCGTAGCCGTCGTGGCCCTCGTGACCGGGGGCGCCACCGTCGAAGCCCACGCGGGGGATGACCTGGGTCGCTCCGGCGTCGGCGGAGGCGTCGGCGGCCGGGTCCTCGGTGTGGCGGCCGGCGCCGGCCCGCACCGCCTGGAGCAGCCGGTGGGCGCCGGTGTCGTCCGGGTCGGAACGCCCGCTCCAGACGACGGCTCGGCGGCGGGCGGCTGCCGGGGCGGCGCCCGTGAGGCCGGGCATGCGGGCGGTGTCCTGGGTGGCGCTCAAGTGCCGCGCGATCCGCGGGGACCGGGTCCGCCCGGCGGAGGCACCGAGCTGCACGCGGAAGCTCGCGTGATTGACGATGACCTGGGCCGGATCGCTCGGCACCTTCACCATGCTCAGCGCGGGAGCGTCGTCGTATCCCGACGAGCGGTCCCCCGTGGGTGTGCGGGGTGTTCTGGTGTCCACACTCATCTAACCGAGTGATGTGTCGTTAGGACACTGCCTTGACCGCGCCGAACTGTCCGGACCGCGTCAAGCCCGCCCGGACAGCCCGGAACACCCCGTGTGGGTGACGGAGTCGAAACCCCGTTCCCGGCTCAGCGCCTGCGCCGAGCCGCCTCGTACAGCACGATCCCCGCCGCCACACCGGCGTTCAGCGACTCCGCCCCGCCCGGCATCGGAATCCGCACCCGGACGTCGCAGGTCTCCCCGACGAGCCGGGACAGACCCTTGCCCTCGCTGCCGACCACGACGACCAGGGGACCGTCCAGGGCCGCCAGTTCGCCGAGTTCGGCCTCGCCGTCGGCGGCCAGGCCGACGACCGTGATCCCGGCCTTCTGGTACTGCTCCAGCGCCCGGGTGAGGTTGGTGGCGCGGGCCACCGGCGTGCGGGCTGCCGTGCCGGCGGACGTCTTCCAGGCGCCCGCCGTCATGCCGGCCGCGCGCCGCTCGGGCACGACGACGCCGTGGCCGCCGAAGGCGGAGACGGAGCGGACGACGGCACCGAGGTTGCGCGGGTCGGTCACGCCGTCGAGGGCGACGATCAGCGGGTCCGTGCCCTCGTCGTGGGCGGCGGCGACCAGGTCCTCCGGGTGCGCGTACTCGTACGGCGGGACCTGGAGGACGAGGCCCTGGTGGTTGAGCCCGTTGGTCATCCGGTCCAGCTCGGGACGGGGCGCCTCCATGAGGTTGATGCCGCCGCGCTCGGCCGCGAGCTGGAGCGCCTCGCGCACCCGCTCGTCGTTGTCGATGAACTGCTGGACGTAGAGCGTCGAGGCGGGCACGCCGTCGCGCAGCGCCTCGAAGACCGGGTTGCGGCCGACGACCAGCTCGGACGTGGACCGCCCGCCGCCGCGCCGCTGCTGGGTGCGTCCCGTGGCGCGGCGCGCCTTGGCGTTGGCGGCACGCTGCTTGGCGTGCCCCTTGCGCATCTCGGCGGGAGGCGTCGGCCCCTTGCCTTCCAGGCCCCGGCGCCGCTTGCCGCCGCTGCCGACCTGCGCGCCCTTCTTGCCGGACATGCGGCGGTTGTTCGCGGCCATGAGTACCTGTCTCCGCTCTCTACGGGAGTGTGCGTCGTACGTGCGTCTTATGCAGTGTGCCGCCCGGAGGGCCGGGCGGCACAATCGATCTACGAGTATCGCTCTGTGAGTGAGGACTCGGGTCAGCGGGAGCCGAGGCTCCAGCGGGGCCCCTGCGGGCCGTCCTCGATGACCAGGCCGGACCGGCCCAGCTCGTCGCGGATGGCGTCCGCCGTGGCCCAGTCCTTGCGGGCCCGCGCGGACTCCCGCTGGTCGAGCACGAGCCGTACGAGGCTGTCGACGACGTGCCGCAGGTCCTCGCCCTGCTCCTGCTCCCCCGCCCACTGCGGGGCCAGCGGGTCCAGGCCCAGCACCCCGAGCATGGCCCGCACCTCGGCGAGCCGCTCGACGGCGGCGTCCTTGTCGTCGGCGGCCAGCGCGCTGTTGCCCTGCCGGACGGTGGTGTGCACGACCGCGAGGGCCCCCGGCACGCCCAGGTCGTCGTCCATCGCCTCGGCGAAGGCGGGCGGCACCTCGGCGGCGGGCTCGACGGCGTGTCCGGCCAGCTCGGTGACGCGCTGCACGAAGCCCTCGATCCGCGCGTACGCCGACTCGGCCTCGCGCAGGGACTCCTCGCTGTACTCGATGGTGGAGCGGTAGTGCGGCGTGCCCAGGTAGTACCGCAGCACGACCGGCCGCCAGGTCTTCACCATCTCGCTGACGAGCACGCTGTTGCCGAGCGACTTCGACATCTTCTCGCCGCTCATGGTGACCCAGGCGTTGTGCGCCCAGTAGCGCGCGAACGCGTCGCCGAACCCCTTGGCCTGGGCGATCTCGTTCTCGTGGTGCGGGAAGATCAGGTCGATCCCGCCCCCGTGGATGTCGAACTCCTCGCCCAGGTACTTGTGCGCCATGGCGGAGCACTCCAGGTGCCAGCCGGGCCGCCCCCGCCCCCACGGCGTCTCCCAGCTCGGCTCCCCCGGCTTGGCCGCCTTCCACATGGCGAAGTCCCGCGGGTCGCGCTTGCCGGTCTCGCCCTCGCCGGAGGGCTGGCGCAGCTCGTCGAGGTCCTGGTTGGACAGCGACAGGTACCCGGGCAGGGACCGTACGTCGAAGTAGACGTTGCCCTCGGCCTCGTAGGCGTGCCCGCGCTCGATGAGGCCGCGCATCATCTCGACCATCTCGGTGATGTGGCCGGTGGCGCGGGGCTCGTAGGTCGGCGGCAGGCAGCCGAGGGCGTCGTAGGCGTCGTTGAACGCCCGCTCGTTCTCGTACCCGATGGACCACCAGGGGCGGTTCTGGTCCGCGGCCTTCCTGATGATCTTGTCGTCGATGTCGGTGACGTTGCGGACGAAGGTGACGTCGTAGCCGCGGTACGCGAACCAGCGGCGCATGATGTCGAAGTTCAGCCCGGAACGGATGTGCCCGATGTGCGGGGCGGCCTGAACGGTGGCACCGCACAGGTAGATCGAGACGCAGCCCGGCGTGAGGGGGGCGAAGTCACGGATCTGCCGGGCGCTGGTGTCGTACAGGCGAATAGTCACCCCTCCAGGGTAGTGGGCGCGGGGCAGTGCCACGGGCACGCGGACACTCCTGCCCCGGGCCGGGCCAGGCGGCGCCGACTGAGCTGGAGGCAACGCCCGCCCCTCGCCCGACCGGGCCGGGAGGCGACGCTCGCCTCTTGGCCGACCGAGCCGGGTGGTCGGGTGGGCACAGGCCGGGGTGCGGGGCGGAGCCCCTGGCGGGGTGCGGGGCGGAGCCCCGCGATACGGCACGCCCGGCACCGGGCACCGGGCACCGGGCACCGGGCACAACGCCGGGCCGGGTCACCCCCCCCCGGTTCAACCCACCCGTACGACCAACGCCGTGGCCACCGCCATCAGTCCTTCCCCCCGCCCCGGAAACCCCAGCCCGTCCGTCGTCGCGCCCGACACGGACACCGGCGCCCCCACCGCCTCCGACAGAACCCCCTGCGCCTCGTCCCGCCGCTTCCCGATCTTCGGCCTCGGCCCGACCACCTGCACCGCGACGTTCCCGATCCGGAACCCCGCCGCCCGCACGATCCGCGCCGCCTCCGTCAGCAGCGTCACCCCCGACGCCCCGGACCACTCCGGCCGCCCGGTACCGAAGTGCTGCCCGAGGTCCCCGAGTCCCGCCGCCGAGAACAACGCGTTGCACGCCGCGTGCGCCACGACGTCCGCGTCGGAGTGCCCGGCCAGCCCGGCCCCCTCGCCCTCCCACTTCAGTCCGGCGCACCACAGCTCGCGCCCGTCCTCGAAGGCGTGGATGTCCGTCCCGATCCCGACCTGCGGCAGCACGACGCCCCCGCCCGCCACCGAACCCTCAGAACCCATCGTTCAGCCTCCTGCGCGCCAGCACCGCCTCCGCGAGCACCAGGTCGAGAGGCCGCGTCACCTTGAACGCCTCCTCGTGCCCCGGCACGACCACCACGGTCAATCCGAGCTGCTCGACCATGCTCGCGTCGTCCGTGACGTTCTCGGTCACCGTCCCGTGGGCCCGCACCAGCGTCCCCCGGTCGAACCCCTGCGGCGTCTGCACCGCACGCAACCGCGCCCGCTCCGGCGTGGCCACCACCGGCTCCGGCTCGCCCGGCACCGTGGCCGGTTCGACCTGCTTGACCGTGTCGGCGAGCGGCAGCGCCGGCACCACCGCCGGGGCACCCTCCCGGACGGTCTCGATCACGGTGTCGACCGTGTCCACCGGCACCAGCGGCCGGGCCGCGTCGTGCACGAGGACGATGTCGTACTCGTCCGGCAGCGCGTCGAGCCCGAGCCGTACGGACTCCTGCCGCGACTCGCCCCCGGGCACGACGAGGAAGTCCGTCCACTCGGGCAGCGCGTGCGCGTCGAGCAGGCTCTTGACCTCGGCCGCGCCGTCGGGCGGGGCGACGACCACGACGAGGGAGACCCGGCGGGAGGCCGCCATGGCCCGCACCGCGTGGATGAGCATGGGCGTCCCGCCCAGCGCGCGCAGGGCCTTCGGGGCGCCGGGGCCGAGCCGTACGCCCCGGCCGGCGGCCGGAATGACGGCCGCGGTCCGGATGTTCACACGGGTGTCGGCAGCCGCGTCGGCGGACATCTCAACGGCCGTGTCGGCGGGCGAGGGACGCGATTCGTCAGACATCGGTTCCTGTCAGGTTTGTGTGCTCGACCTAGTTGGGTATGGCCTCACCGTGCCGGGCGCGACGCCTTGACCGGACCCTTCCGTGACCCCGGTCGAGCCAGCAGCCCGGGCCCGGCACGCCAGGACCGGGGGACGGGTCCCCCGGGTTGATCGTACGAGGACGACGTCCGGGTACGAACATGCCGCAGCGCCCGGCGACAGTGAAGATGTCATCGGGCACCGCGGCATTTCAGTGCGCTGAGCCGGGCGGACGCCTACCCGCGTCCCGCCCCGGGAGACGCGTCAGGAGGCGAGCACCTCGTCGAGCAGGGCCTCCGCCTTGTCCTCGTTGGTGTTCTCCGCGAGAGCGAGCTCGCTCACCAGGATCTGGCGGGCCTTGGCGAGCATGCGCTTCTCACCGGCGGAGAGTCCGCGCTCACGCTCCCGGCGCCACAGATCGCGCACGACTTCCGCGACCTTGATGACGTCGCCGGAGGCGAGCTTCTCCAGGTTTGCCTTGTAACGACGCGACCAGTTCGTGGGCTCCTCGGCGTACGGCGCGCGCAGCACCTCGAAGACCCGGTCCAGTCCGTCCTGACCGACCACATCACGCACGCCGACGAACTCCGCATTGTCCGCTGGCACACGTACCGTCAGATCGCCCTGGGCGACCTTCAGCACCAAGTAGGTCTTGTCCACGCCTTTGATCTGGCGAGTTTCGATAGCCTCGATCAGCGCGGCCCCGTGATGGGGATAGACCACGGTGTCGCCAACCTTGAACGTCATGTGACAGGTACCCCTTCCGTGGCTATCCAGGGTAACACGGATACGGCGTCTTCTGAATGGCGTTTTCGCAGGTCAGGGCATATCTCGGGGCTTGACAACAGCAACATGAACGTGCTGCGCCGGGCGAGCGGAAGAAAGAATTCGCAGGTCGGAGCGGCTCTTCCGGCAGGGCGAAACGCGCACGTCACACACATCCGGAGACCCTCCCACCTGCCCGAACAGCCCCATATGTCCGGTTCCACGCGTGCGACTTCCGCTACTCCGTTCGGGGGCCGGGACGGGGTTCCGGCCGATTCCGGAATTGATCACAGGCCACCCCGGCCGGCCACCGGATGATCAATTTCCTGTCCGTCCGCGCATTCCTTCACGGAAAATTCGCGCACCCATCGGCGACCGGTATGGCGGACGGCTTCTTATGTGAATGGCGGACGAGTGCGGGCCGCAAAACGATGTCCGAAGCGGTCCGCCGGCGCCCCGTCGCACTACCCGCCGGGGAGGCCGCCGCGCCGCCCGTCCTGCCGCCTGCCGGGCGAAGCGGGCCGCCTTCGGGGAGGGTCGGGTGCGGACGCCGGGGAACGGCTCGGTAGCCTGAAGCCGCTGACAGTCACTTAGGGCGGCTTTATCCGTTGCCGCCGCCTCGCTCGAGTCCAAGGAGTTGCCGCCGCCGTGAGCAGCAGCCTTCGACGCGGTGCCCTCGCCGCCGCCGCCATCGCGTTCTCGATCGCCTCGCTCGCCGCGTGCGGTGCCGGTCACAACGCCCAGACGCTGGAGATCAAGCCGGACAACGCCGCCACGACGGTCGGTGACATCCAGATCCAGAACGCGGTCGTCATCACGCAGCCCGACCTGGAGTCGACCGGCCCGGCCGTGGTCTCCGCCACCTTCTTCAACAACGGCAGGACGGACCAGACCCTCGAGTCCATCACCGTCGACGGCACCGACAAGTCCGCCGAGCTGAAGCCCGCCGAGGGCAAGAAGGGCGCGGACGGCGGCCTGACCGTCCCGGCCGGCGGCTCCCTGGTCCTCGGCGGCGAGGGCAACGCCTCCGCCGTCCTGCCCAGCAGCCGCGAGGCCATCCAGGACGGCAACGCGCAGAAGATCACCTTCACCTTCAGCAAGACCGGTGAGGTGAGCCTGGAGGCCTTCGTCGTCCCGGCCGAGAGCTACTTCTCCGAGTGGGGCCCGAGCGACGTCCCGGCGGTGCCCGGCGCGTCGGCCGAGCCCTCGCAGGACGAGTCGGGCGCCCCGTCCGACGACGAGTCGGCCACCGGCACCGAGGGCGCCACCGGCGAGCCGTCCGGCGAGGCGAGCGCGACCGGAGCAGCCACGGACGGCACCTCCGAGGACACCGGCACGGGCGCCGAGACCGGCACCGGCGCCGAAGCCGGCCACTGAGCCTCGTACGGAGCGACTCGTACGGAGCGACCTCGTAGGCAACGAAGCGACGTAGAAGGGCGGGACCTCTCCGGAGGCCCCGCCCTTTTCCGTACCCGCCGCGGGCGCCGACGCGCCGGCCGCTCTACGGCTCGAACTTGTACCCGAGCCCCCGCACCGTCACCAGGTACCGCGGCGCGCCCGGGTCGGGCTCGATCTTGGCGCGCAGCCGCTTGACGTGGACGTCGAGGGTCTTGGTGTCACCGACGTAGTCGGCGCCCCACACCCGGTCGATGAGCTGCATGCGGGTCAGCACCCGGCCGGCGTTGCGCAGCAGCATCTCCAGCAGGTCGAACTCCTTCAGCGGCAGGTCGACCTTGGTGCCGCCCACGGTCACCACGTGCCGGTCGACGTCCATGCGGACGGGACCGGCCTCCAGGGCGGCCGGCGCGACCTCCTCCGGCTCACCGCGCCGGCGCAGTACGGCCCGGATGCGGGCGACCAGCTCGCGGGAGGAGAAGGGCTTGGTGACGTAGTCGTCGGCCCCTATTTCCAGCCCGACAACCTTGTCGATCTCACTGTCCTTGGCCGTCACCATGATCACGGGGACGTTCGATCGGCCGCGCAGCTGGCGGCAGACCTCGGTGCCCGGCAGGCCGGGCAGCATCAGGTCGAGGAGGACGAGGTCGGCGCCGTTGCGCTCGAACTCGTCGAGTCCGTCGGGGCCGGTGGTCGCCACGGCGACCTCGAAGCCCTCCTTGCGGAGCATGTACGACAGGACGTCGGAAAAGGACTCCTCGTCCTCGACGACGAGCACACGGGTCACGGAAGGACCTCCGGGGCGGGAAGCGTTTCGTACGGGGAAGTGTGGGGGGATGAGGACGACCGCTCGGTCTCGTCGCCGGTCCCGGCGCGGTCGGGGTTGCGCGGTGCGCGGTCGCGGGCGGGGCCCGACTCCGGCAGCCGCAGCGTGAAGGTGGAGCCCTGGCCTTCGGCGCTCCACACCGTGACCTCCCCGCCGTGCGAGGCGACCACGTGCTTGACGATCGCGAGACCCAGACCGGTGCCCCCGGTGGCCCGGGAACGGGCCGGGTCCACGCGGTAGAAGCGCTCGAAGACGCGCTCCTTGTCCCTCTCGGAGATGCCGATCCCCTGGTCGGTGACGGCGATCTCGATCAGGTCGCCGCCGGGTGCGCCCACGCGGCGGGCGGCTATGCCGACGCGGGTGCGGGCGGGCGAGTAGTTGACGGCGTTCTCGACGAGGTTGCCGAGCGCCGCGGCGAGCTGGCCGCGGTTGCCGCGTACGTGCAGATCCGCCGTACCTCCGGCGGCCATGGTGATCTGCTTCGTGCCGGCCGCCTGCCGGCACCGGTCGATGGCCTCGGCGACCAGCTCGTCCACCCGGACGGGCTCGGCGTCGTCGAGGGGGTCGTCGTTCTGCACCCGGGACAGGTCGATGAGCTCCTGCACCAGGTTGGTGAGCCGGGTGGCCTCGATCTGCATCCGCCCGGCGAACCGCTCCACGGCCTCCGGATCGTCGGAGGCGTCCATGACGGCCTCGGACAGCAGCGAGAGCGCCCCGACGGGCGTCTTCAGCTCATGGCTCACATTGGCGACGAAGTCGCGCCGTACGGCCTCGATGCGCCGGGCCTCGGTGAGGTCCTCGACCAGCAGCAGCACCAGCCGCGATCCGAGCGGCGCAACGCGCGCGGAGACGGCCAGGGCCTCGCCCCGCCCGTTCCCGCGCCTGGGCAGGTCCAGCTCGACCTGCCGTATCTCCCCGTCCCGCCTGGTGTCCCTGGCCATCTGCAGCATCGGCTCGACGGCGAGCTTGCCGCCCCGGACCAGTCCGAGGGCGTACGCCGCCGAGCTGGCCTTGACCACCGCGTCGGCCTCGTCGAGGACGACCGCGGAGGACCGGAGCACCGACAGGACGGTGTCCACACCCGGCGGCAGCACGGGGTCCGTGTGGAGCGAGGTGCGCGTGGGGCGCTTCTGCTCCCGCTCGCTCCAGCGGAACGCCAGCATGGCGATGACGCCGGTGAGCACTCCGGCGATCGCAGCCGCTGCGGCGACCGCCGCGTTCACGTCCATGTCTCCAGGTTAGGCACGCCGGAGTACCCCGCCCCAGCCCTCGGCCTGCGACCTCGAACACTCGTCGCCCAGAGTTCACCTTGGAGCCAGGGACGATTCACTTGTGGTGCCGGAAACGGACGCGTACGGGCCGGAACGTGTAAGCGTGGGGGCACGGCAAGGGGTCCGAGCCGGCGCGAACCGGAGCGAGCCCCCCATACGGACGTACGAGAGGGAACCCTGATGCGGGACGCGTACCACGAGGAACTTGACTCGATCGGCGACAGTCTGGTCGAGATGGCCCGGCTGGTCGGGTCGGCGATCGGACGCGCCACGACCGCGATCCTCGACTCCGACCTGAAGCTGGCCGAGACGGTCATCGAGGGCGACCAGAAGGTCGACGAGCTCCAGCACGAGCTGGAGGCCCGGGCGATAACCCTGCTGGCCCGGCAGCAGCCGGTCGCCACCGACCTGCGCATAGTCGTCACCTCGCTGCGGATGTCGGCCGACCTGGAGCGCTCGGGCGACCTGGCCCAGCACGTCGCCAAGCTGGCCCGCCTGCGCTACCCGGCGCGCGCGGTGCCGCACGACCTGCACGCGACCATCCTGGAGATGGGCCAGCTCGCGCAGCGCCTGATGGCGAAGGCGGCCGAGGTGATCATCACGAAGGACGTCGACCTGGCCCTCCAGCTGGAGCAGGACGACGACGCGATGGACCTCCTGCACCGCACCCTCTTCCAGCACCTGATGGACGACCGCTGGAAGCACGGCATCGAGACGGCCGTGGACGTCACGCTCCTCGGCCGCTACTACGAGCGCTACGCCGACCACGCCGTCGCGGTCGCCAAGCGGGTCGTCTACCTGGTCACCGGCGAGCACGCGGACGAGCTCCAGCCGGACATCCAGCCGACGACCCAGGCCGAGGGCGCCTGAGCCCACCGGGTTCCCGCCGGGGGCGCGCGCGGACACCCCAATGCGCCGTTGATGCGACTGCCACCCCGGGCGTGCAATGGACCGAGGCACACCAGCCTCCAGGAGGAACCATGCCCGTTTCCCCCAGCACGCCCGGCACCCCCGGCACTCCCGGCACGAAGCAGCCCGACCCCACCCGGCAGCGCCCCACCGAGCAGCCCCCGGAGCCGCGCGCCCTGCCCCTGCTGGCCGCCTGCGGCTGCGGCTCGGGCTGCGGCTGCGGCTGCCAGTCGGGCAGTCCCTGCCAGTGCGGCTGACGGTGCGCTAGCGGCGCAGGCACACGCGACGGGCACGGCGGCCGGTTCGCCCCGGCCGCCGTGCGCGCGCACCCTGGAAGGAGCAGGAAAGCCGCTCCTGAAGGAGGTGCGAGGCCATGGCTCGCTTCATGGACGTGCACCACGGCATGCACGGCATCACCGCGGACCAGCTCCACCGTGCCCACCAGGCGGACCTCGCCCTGGAGAAGGACGAGAACGTCCACTTCGAGCGGGCATGGGCGGACCCCGCCTCCGGCACGGTCTACTGCCTCTCCGAGGGCCCGTCGGCCGACGCGGTCCAGCGCGTCCACGAACGCGCGGGCCACAAGGCGGACGAGATCCACGAGGTCCCGCTGACGGTCTAGGTCCGGTCTCCACTTTGAGTACGGGTACTCAGGCCCCGGAGGCCGCTCCCGCCCGACCCTGGACACACACGTCCAGGCCGGGAGCACCCAGCCGGAAAGCGACCTCCGGGGAGACCGAAACCCGATGAACGCCACCCGCACCACCCGCATACGCACCCTCACGACCCTCACTCGCCTGACCCGCCTGACGGTCGCCAACCGCGTCTCGGCGGCCTACCTCGCCGTGGTCGGCGGCGCGATGGCGGTTGCGGCGCTGACGCCCCTCTTCGCCACCAGCCCCGACGCCTCCCTCATCTGGATCTGGCCGGCCCTCTTCACCTTCCCGGCCTTCGGCTTCGTGGCCTGGCTCGGCGAGTCGGTCTGGGGCGGCGAGGCCCCGACCTGGTTCTTCATCGGCGGCATCGTGCTGTCGGCCCTGGTCCAGTCGCTGGCCCTGGGGGCGACGTGGGAGGGCCTGCGCGGCCGACGCCGGGGGCGGCTGACGACGGCGAGGTGAGCCGGCCGCGACAACCCGTACCGCCGCCTGATCCCGCGCCCTCCCGCACCCGACCGAACCGGACCACGACGATCGGGAAGCGCGCCCCCGCCCCCTGCCACGGTGGATGTCGAAAGGAGGCCTCGTGATCTCGGCACTCAACAAGCTCGTCGACCTCGTCGAGGAACACCTCACCGAGGAACTCGACGTCCCCGCACTGGCCGGAACGCTCGGCACCACCGAGTACCACCTGCGCCGGATGTTCTCGTCCCTGGCGGGCATGCCGCTGTCGGAGTACGTGCGCCGGCGCCGCATGACGGTCGCCGCCGCCGACGTCGTACGCGGTGAGGACGACCTGCTGAGCATCGCCGTCCGGCACGGTTACGGCTCCACGGAGGCGTTCGGACGTGCGTTCCGGGCGGTCCACGGTGCCGCAGCGCGTGACGTACGCCGTGACGGAGGCCCCCTTCAGACACAGCCGCAGCTCAGGTTCCGCCTGACCGTCGAAGGGAGCACCCCCATGGACACCCGCTTCGCCGACCGCCCCGCCTTCCGCCTGATCGGCCACGCGACCCGCGTCCCGCTGATCCACGAGGGCGTCAACCCGCACATCCAGCAGCACATCGCCGCGCTGCCCCCACAGGAGCACGCCCGCCTGAAATCCCTCAGCGACACCGACCCCGCGGGTCTGCTCCAGGTCTGCGACGACCTGGAGCCCGACAGCCCGGAGGGCAGCGAACTGACCTACCTGCACGGGGTCGCCGTCACCCGGGCCACCCCGGCCCCCGACGACCTCGACGCCATCGTGGTCCCGGCCGGCCGCTGGGCGGTCTTCCGCAGCTCGGGCCCGTACCCGGCGACCCTCCAGACCACCTGGGCGGCCACGGCAACCGAGTGGTTCCCGTCCAACCCGTGGCGCCTGCGCCCGGGCCCCTCGATCGTCGCCGTCCTCGACCGCGCGGAGGACTTCTCGACGGCGACCTGCGAGCTGTGGCTCCCGGTGGAGCCCGCGTAAGTCCCCGGGGGGGCGGGACGACCGGATTCGAACCGGCGTCCTCGCGGTTCTGGAGACCGCTCGCGTCGACCACTGCGCTACGTCCCGCCCTTGGCCGCGATCGTATCGGCCGAGGGCGGGACGGTCGCGCGAGATTCGCAGGCGGCCCGCCGCGAAGTAGGACATGATCTGTCCTCAATACTTCTTAACGTGTGCCTACACCGACGGAGCAGGAACCCCGGAAGGCGGACACACACCATGACCTCCAACGAGCAGACCACCCGCGAGGCGACCACCGCGACGACCGCCCTCACCGGTGAGCGCGCCGACCTGCTGGAAACGCTGGCCAAGCACCGGCACTTCCTGCGCTTCACCACCCGCGACCTCACCGACGAGCAGGCCGGGCTCCGGACCACCGCCAGCGAGCTGTGCCTGGGCGGCCTGATCAAGCACGTGGCCTCGGTCGAGCGGGGCTGGGTGGACTTCATCCTGGAGGGCCCGTCGGCGATGGGCGACTTCACGGCTATGACCGAGGCCGACTGGGCCAAGCGGACCGATGAATTCCGCATGCTGCCCGGCGAGACGCTCGACGGCGTACTGGCCGCCTACGCCGAGGTGGCCGACCGCACCGACGACCTGGTCGCCACCCTCCCCGACCTCGACGCCGCGTGGCCGCTGCCGAAGGCCCCGTGGTTCGAGGCCGACGCGCAGTGGTCGGCCCGCCGCGTGCTGATGCACATCATGACCGAGACCGCCCAGCACGCGGGCCACGCCGACATCATCCGGGAGTCCCTGGACGGCGCGAAGAGCATGGGCTGACGCCCGGCGGTACGCCTCTCACCTGCGGCGCGCGCGGGTGAGAGGCCGCGATCGCGCGCTCTCCGCGTCAGGATGTACCGGCGCGAGGCTGCGGCGGGTTCTTCCTGATCAGGTCGAGGAGGCCCGGGAACCGTGTCTCCAGGTCGTCCGCGCGCAGCCGCGCCATCCGGCTGTTGCCGCGGTCGACCTGGCGGATCAGCCCGGCCTCGCGCAGGACGCGGAAGTGGTGGCTGCGCGTCGACTTGGAGACGGGGAGGCCGAACGACGAGCAGTGCCGTTCGGCGTCGTCGGCGGCATGGGCGAGGACCGAGACGACCTCGTAGCGCAGCGGGTCCGAGAGGGCGTTCATCACGGAACGCAGGTGCATCTCTTCGAGTGAGGGGTGTCCCTCTGCGTCGGGCATGGCGGCGGCTCCTCTATCGGGGGCGTACCCGGGTACGGCGCGCCCAGGGGCGGGTCGGGCTGATTCGCAGGGGAGGTTCTACTTGCATCCTACCTACACCGCGTGCCACCTTTAGGTTCGATCAAAACCGAACCTTTATCGGAGTGCCCACGCATGTCCACAGAGACCGAGCCCGCCGGTTCCGCGTCCACGCCCGACGCCCCGGCAGACGCCGCCGGCCCCGCCTCCGCTCCCCCGCCGGCCGCCCCCCGGCAGACGCTCACGCTCGCCGCCGTCCTGCTCGCCGTCTTCGTCGTCCCCACCTCCATCTCGGGCACCGCCGTCGCCCTGCCCGGCATCGGGGCCGACACCCAGGCGGGCCTCGTCCCGCTCCAGTGGGTCGTCAACGCCTTCAACGTGGCATTCGCCTGCTTCACCCTCGCCTGGGGCTCGATCGCCGACATCATCGGCCGCGTACGGGCGTTCGCCGCCGGCGCCGCCGTCTACGCCGTCGCCTCGCTCGGCAGCGCCCTCGCCGGGAACGTGCTGCT
Organism: Streptomyces sp. M92; assembly: GCF_028473745.1. NCBI lineage: Bacteria > Bacillati > Actinomycetota > Actinomycetes > Kitasatosporales > Streptomycetaceae > Streptomyces > Streptomyces sp. M92. Next base: position 1,479,500 of record NZ_CP101137.1, on the reverse strand, counting down.
CCTCGACGTGGCCCGCGGCCTGGCCGGCCTCGGCGGCGCCGCGATCTTCTCGTGCGGCAGCGCGATCCTGTCGACCGTCTACGCCGGCCCGGCCCGCGCGAGGGCCTTCGCGCTCTTCGGCACGGTCGCGGGCATCGGCGTCGCGATCGGCCCGTCCCTCTCGGGTGTGCTCGTGCAGACCCTCGGCTGGCGTTGGGTCTTCGCCCTGCACGCCGTGGCCCTCGGCCTGGTGCTGCTCGCCGTGCCCGCCATCATCCGCTCGGTGACGGAGCAGCGCCGCACCGGCGTCCGTGTCGACCTGGCCGGCAGCGCGCTCTTCGTCGTCGCCATGCTGCTGCTGACCACCGGCATCGTGCAGGGCTCGCAGTGGGGCTGGGGCAGCGCGGGAGTGCTCGGCCTGTTCGCCGGGACGGTCGTCGTCCTCGCCGTCTTCGCCGCGGTCGAGAAGCGCCGCGCCCATCCCATGCTGGATCTGAGCGTGCTCGCCAACACCCGGTTCCTCGCGCTGTGCCTGGTCCCGGTCGCCGCGTCCTTCGGGTTCGTGACGATGCTGACGTACCTGCCGACGTACCTGACGGCCGTCGGCGGCTACACCAGTGGCAGCGCCGGTCTGGCCATGGTGCTGCTCACCCTGCCGGTGTTCGTCTGCCCGATGCTCGCCGCGAAGCTGGTCTCCCGGGGAGTCCCCGCGCTGGGCCTGCTGTACGCGAGCCTCGCCTGCCTGGTCGTCGGCGACATCGCGCTCACCTTGTTCAGCCCGGACGTCGCCCTCGCCGTCGTCGCCCTGCCGATGCTGGTCACCGGCGCCGGCATGGGCCTGTCCGCCGGGCTCGTGGACGGCCAGGCCCTGGAGAACGTCGCCCCCGAGAAGGCCGGCATGGCGGCGGGGTTCCTCAACACGCTGCGCCTCGGCAGCGAGGCCGTCGCCGTCGCCGTATACGGCTCGATGCTGGCCACCGCGCTCGGCGCGAAGATCGGCACCGGCATCGACGGCTTCCCGGGCGCCGACGGCCCCACCCGGATCGCCAACCAGGTGGCGGGCGGCGACCTCGCCGCCGCGGCCGAAAGCGTCGCGGCCGACCAGCGGGACCGCTTCGCCGGCTTCCTCACCGGCGCCTACGACTCCGCCTTCGACACCCTCCTGTACGCCCTGGCAGCCGTATGCCTCGTGCTGTTCCTCACCGTGGTCGCCCTGTGGCGGCGCGGCGGGCGCGCGGCCACGAAGGCGTAGCGGGAAGAGGACCCCTTCATGTCCCCGACACAGCACTTCGGTCTCGCGGTCGTCGGCGGCGGGCCGGCATGCTGCTCGCCGCCGAACTGGGCCTGCACGGTGTCCGCACCGCCCTGGTGCACGCCGGGAACGGGTGCGAGGCCACGGTGAGCTGGGACGGCACCCGCGTGCTGCTGCACATCATCGCCGAGACCGCCCAGCACGCGGGCCATGCCGACATCATCCGCGAGTCCCTGGACGGCGACCACCGGAACCTGAGTATCAGAATCAATGTCAGTGGTCGCGGCTAGTGTCCTGAACGCGTGGTCGGCTTCCGAGGTGTCCAGCTCCTTAGAGCAGCTGCATCCCCGGTCCTGTCTGGGGGCGGCCCGGGGACAACCCGGGACCCAACCGACGGCCGGGCTTCGTCGATGGCCAAGAGAGACCTGCCAGCGCCGACCACGCAACCGACGTGCGGCGGGGCCAGACACGCCGGCCGGCCGCGCTCGCGCTCAGGCGTCGAAGTCGTACTCCAATACGTACGACGCCGCGTCCAGCGTCATCTCGTTGACCTCGACGGAGCGACCCTCGACCGTGAACGCGGTACGGCAGATGAGGATGGCCGGAGTGCCCGCCGACATGCCCAGCTGTGTCGCCTCGTCCTTCGTCGGCATGCGTGAGCGGATCTCCTCGCGGAAGTGCACCGGCTTGTGGCCGAGTTCGGCGAGCCGGGCGTACGTCCCGCCCTCCCCGGTGTCCTCCTGGGTGATCGCGGACCCTGCGACCAGGGACATGGGCAGGTAGCTCGTCGCGAGCAGGACGGGCTTGCCGTCCAGGACGAAGCGACGCCGCCTCACGCACACCGGCTCCTCGTCGGCCAGGCCCAGCACCGCGCCGACGCGGTCGGGCGAGGGCTCCTCGGACACGGTGAGCCGATCCACCTCGAGGGACCGGTTCTCGATCTCCGCCGACCAGACGGAACGGCCGTTGCCCCACTGCTGCTCGGCCAGTCGCTGGATGCCGCGGCGCCGGAGCGGGCGGAAGGTGCGGACGAACACGCCGGCTCCTTTGCGGGCTTCGGCGATGCCCTCGTCCCGTAGCACGCCCAGCGCCTGGCGTGCCGTCATGCGTGCCACGCCGTGCGTGGACATGAGGTCGTTCTCCCCCGGAAGCCGATCACCAGGACCGTACCGGCCCGCCCGGATCGCCTCGCGCAGAGTGTCCGCGATCCGCTGGTACTTGGGCCGAGGGTCGTCTTCGGCGTGGGCCATCCCGCAGGTCTCCTCCCTCTCTTCTCTAGACACCTTAGGCCACAGGTTGAGCGTTCGCTCGCTGCGCGTAGCCGTCGACTCCGGGCGGCGGCCTCTTCTCGCGTTTCGATTGACGTCTCTAGAGATGTTGCTCCAGAGTGAGATGTATAGAGAGGCCACACGGGGCCTCTGAAGCGAGAGGTGCTGCCCGCCGATGGCCTACACAATCGACCGCTCCCCCTGTGAAGAGTCGCCGCGCCTCGGCGCGATGACCTTGCCCCCCGTCGCGGAATCCGTACCCCGGGCTCGACACTGGTTCCGGAAGTTCATCACCCCCTACGAGCCGGCCCGCCCCGTCGACGACTGCGTACTGCTGCTCTCGGAGCTGGTGACCAACGCCATCCTTCACGGCCGGTCGGACGACGAGCCCTGGGTCGTGCGGGTGGAGTGGTTCCGCGAGGGGAGCGCCCTCCGGGTCGAGGTGCACAACCCGGGGCTCCCGGACGACGTGAGGCTGAGGTGCCCCGACTCCGACGACGCGCACGGGCGTGGGCTGCTCCTGGTCGACGCCATCGCCGACTCGTGGCACTGCGGGCGCAGCCGTTTCGGCGGGACGGTGGTCTCCTTCGAGTTGGCCGGTGTCTGGCCCCTGTGAGAACGCGGCCGGTAGCGATCGGCACGGTTGCCGCACGTCCGAGCCGGCACTCAAGCGCTGTCAGTGCCTCATGTCAGTGTGCCGCCATGACAGAGACCACGGAGCTCACCCTCTTCGCCGACTACTTCCAGCTCCACGTGTCCGACGCGGATTCAGACGGTGACCTGAGCGACGCGTGGACACCCCAGGCCGTTGCCGATCACCTGGCGGTCGCACGGAATGCACTGGGCATCGGCACCGCCGTGAACGTCCACGTGTCCGTCACGGTCGCTCTCCTCCCCCAGGAACCCGACGATGACAGTTCCGAGTTCGACCACGTCGTGGAAGCCAGCCTCGATGTGTCGCGGGGGCGACTGTCGGTTCAGGGATGCACGGACTACGCGCCGGAAGCGGCGGCTTTTGAGGTCCTCCCGGGCTGGAACCGCGTTCGCGCGTCCCGGAGCAACTTGGCACGGGCCATTGAAGCGGACGTCGACTCCGACGACGGCCCCGAGACGACCGAGAAGGTCCGCATCCAAGTGTGGCCGGCCCCAGAAGCCCCCTCAGAAGTCATCAAGCCGTGGACGTAAAAGCCACGGAACGCCGCGAGCGCCCTCAGGTCAGGTACGTCGTCGGGCGAGCCGGAACACCAGGTACGTGAAGCCGAGGATGATGTCCGTCGCCGCCCACAGCCCGATGACGAGTCCGGCGCCGACAACCGTTCCGGCGTCGCCCGCGTCCTCGCACAGTGTGAGGTCGTCGCCTGTCAGGCCCCTGCACGCAGCGGGCGTCTCGCTGCCGCTCACCGCGCCTACGATCACCCAGACCAGGAACAGCACCTGAACGGCCAGGAAGACCCAGGGGAAGACCCTGCGCCGCTTTCCCGGCGGCAGGCCGGACCGGGCTCGGTAGGAGCTTGCGGGCGGCGGACCCTGCGGCGGCGGTGCCGGCCATCCACTCGGCGGCGGTCCGGGATCTTGTGGGGCGCTCGGTCCCCACTGCGGCCCTCGAGCGCGGTGTCTTCTGCTCATGGCGCGCCCTCCTTGTGCTGCTTTCATGGTGCGCTCGGCGCGACGCATTCGCTCGGCAGCGCCCCGACGGCCCCACTCCCCTTTGGCTTCGTCACCGTGAAAGGCTCCTCAGCGGTGACGGCACGCCCACCGCCACTCGGCCCCTCGCTCGCGCAGCACGGCAAGCACCGTGATGGCGAGAGCGGTTGCCGTGAGGGCAGGCCGGCAGCGGACACGCGGACGGATGGGAGTGAAGGGCCGTGTCATGGGCGCGGTCTCCGTGACCGCGAGTTCTTCCCACGCCTCACGCCTCACCCGTCGACGCTCCCAGCACAGGAACAGGCCCCTACCCGCGAGCAACAGCAGGTAGGGGCCCTGATCAGTTCGGGTTACTTCTTCTTGCCCTGGTTCTTGACAGCCTCAATAGCCGCCGCGGCCGCGTCCGGGTCCAGGTACGTCCCGCCCGGGTTCAGCGGCTTGAACTCGGCGTCCAGTTCGTACGTCAGCGGGATGCCCGTCGGGATGTTCAGGCCCGCGATGTCGGCGTCGGAGATGCCGTCGAGGTGCTTGACGAGGGCGCGCAGGCTGTTGCCGTGGGCGGCGACCAGGACCGTGCGGCCGGTGAGGAGGTCGGGGACGATGTTGTCGAACCAGTACGGCAGCATGCGGCCGACGACGTCCTTCAGGCACTCCGTCTGCGGGCGCAGCTCCGGCGGGAGGGTCGCGTAGCGGGCGTCGGAGAACTGGGAGTACTCGGCGTCGCGGTCCAGGGCGGGCGGCGGGGTGTCGTAGGAGCGGCGCCACAGCATGAACTGCTCCTCGCCGAACTCGGCGAGGGTCTGGGCCTTGTCCTTGCCCTGGAGGGCGCCGTAGTGGCGCTCGTTCAGGCGCCAGTGGCGGTGGACCGGGATCCAGTGGCGGTCGGCGGCCTCCAGGGCGAGCTGGGCCGTGCGGATCGCGCGCTTCTGGACGGACGTGTGGACCACGTCGGGCAGCAGGCCGGCGTCCTTGAGCAGCTCGCCGCCGCGCGTCGCCTCCTTCTCGCCCTTGGGGGTGAGGTTGACGTCCACCCAGCCGGTGAACAGGTTCTTCTCGTTCCACTCGCTCTCGCCGTGGCGGAGGAGGATCAGCTTGTACGGTGCGTCGGCCATGCTTCCGAGCCTAATCGAACCCGCGCACCGGCCGCGCGGGGCGCCCGAGGCGCGGACGGTTGACGGGAAGTGTTAATCGAGTGGCTCCCGTACCGGCGCTTTCGTAGGTTGTTCGTACGTCACGTAAGACGTGCTTCCCGGCTCAGCCACTTACAGCTCAGCCGCTTACAGTCTTCGCCGCTCACAGTCTTCTCGGGGGTCCCATGTCCGTCACCGGTGTCAGGCGTGCCGTGCGGGAGTCCGTCTCCGGGCTCCCCCGCGAGTTCTGGTGGCTGTGGACCAGCACCCTGGTCAACCGGCTCGGCGCCTTCGTCGCCACCTTCATGGCGCTGTACCTGACCATCGACCGCGGGTACTCCGCCTCGTACGCCGGTCTGGTCGCCGCGCTGCACGGGCTCGGCGGGGTCGTCTCCTCGCTGGGCGGCGGGGTGATGGCCGACCGTCTCGGGCGGCGGCCCACGCTGCTCGTCGCGCAGGTCTCCACCGCGCTGTCCGTCGCACTGCTCGGCTTCGTGCGGGACCCGGTGGCCATCGCGGCCGTCGCCTTCCTGGTCGGCATGGCGAGCAACGCCTCCCGGCCGGCCGTGCAGGCGATGATGGCGGACATCGTGCGGCCCGAGGACCGTATCCGCGCCTTCTCGCTCAACTACTGGGCCATCAACCTCGGTTTCGCGATCTCCTCCATGGCGGCCGGGTTCATCGCCGAGTACAGCTATCTCGCCGGGTTCCTGATCGAGGCCGGGATGACGCTCGTGTGCGCCGTGCTCGTCTTCGTGAAGCTGCCCGAGTCCCGGCCGCAGGAGGACGTCGTCAACGGGGCTTCCGGTGCCACGGAGGTTCCCGTCTCGCTCGGGACCGTGTTGCGCGACGGGCGGTACATGGGGGTCGTCGGGCTGTCCTTCCTGATCGCCCTGATCTTCCAGCAGGCTTACGTCGGGCTGCCGGTGGCCATGGGCGAGGCGGGGTTCACGCCCGCCGACTTCGGTATGGCGATCGCCGTCAACGGGGTGCTGATCGTCGTGCTCCAGATCCCGGTCACGCGGTTCATCGAGCACCGTGACCCGCGGCTGCTGCTCGTCGGCTCGGCGCTGCTGGCCGGGTACGGGTTCGGGCTCACCGCCTTCGCCGGGTCGGTCGCGGTGTTCGCGCTGACCGTGTGCGTGTGGACGCTGGCCGAGATCGTCAACGCGCCGACCCAGACCGGGCTCGTCGTGCGGCTGTCGCCCGTGCGAGGGCGCGGGCGGTACCAGGGGATGTACACCATGTCCTGGGCGGTCGCCTCCCTCGTCGCCCCGCTGATGTCCGGGTTCGTCATCGACCGCTGGGGCGCCGAGTGGCTGTGGGGCGTGTGCGCCGTCGTCGGTACGGTGGCGGCGGCCGGGTACTGGGGGCTCATGCGGGGGCTGCCGCGGGAGGACGCCGCGGGCACGGAGACGGTTCCCGGCACGCCCTCGCCCGCGAAGACCGCCGAGGTCACACCCACCTGACCGGCGCCGCCCCGCTCACGGGTGCATCCGCGCCCCCTTCAGCACCTTGTCCACCGCGTTCCTCGGGCCGTACACGGCGAGGCCGACCAGGTCCAGGTCCGCCGTCGGTACGGCCCGTACCGCCGCCCGGTTGTCGCGGTCGTTGCCCGTGGTGAACAGGTCGGACGTGAACAGGGCGCGCGGCAGGGCGCGGGACAGCACGCGCGCGTGGGCGGTCGTCAGCGTCTCCTTGGTGCCCTCGAAGACCAGCACCGGCTGGCGGAACATCGGCAGGTAGCCGACCGCGTCGGCGTCCTCGTACGGCTCGCCGATCACCTCGGGACACTGCGATCCCAGGCCGCTCACCAGGAAGGCGGTGACGTTGAGGCGCTGCCAGGTCTCCAGGTCCTCGCGCAGCAGTACGGCGATCTTGGTGTCGAAGCGCGTGTTCATACGGTGAGACTGCCGGGCCGGGTACGGGCGGGTCTTGTACGTTCTTTGCATGGCCGCCGACCAGCGGACGCGCACCGTCTCCGCCTGGCGACCCCGCGTCCCGGGCGTCGTCGAGGTCTTCCACGCCCACTACACCGAGTACGCCTACCCGATGCACGTCCACGACGCCTGGACGCTGCTCATCGTCGACGACGGGGCCGTACGGTACGACCTGGACCGGCACGAGCACGGCACCCCGCACGACACGGTCTCGCTGCTGCCGCCGCACGTGCCGCACAACGGCTCCCCCGCCACCCCGGACGGCTTCCGCAAGCGCGTGCTGTACCTGGACGCCTCCCGGCTGGGCGAGGAGCTGATCGGGCCGGCGGTCGACGGCCCCGACCTGCGGGACCCCGTGCTGCGGCGGCGGGTCGGGCAGCTGCACGCGGCGCTCGCGCTGCCCGGGGAGGAGCTGGAGGCGGAGAGCCGGCTGACGTTGATCGGGGAGCGGCTGCACACCCACCTGCGGCCCCGGGGGCCCCGGGGCCGGGCACGTCGCGATCCCGTGCTCGCGCGGCGGCTGCGGGAGTTGCTGGACGAGCGGGTCGTCCAGGGCGTCACCCTCGACGAGGCCACCGCGCTGGTGCCCGCACACCCTGCCCACCTGGTACGGGCGTTCAGCGGCGCCTACGGCATCGCACCGCACCAGTACTTGATGTCCCGGCGCGTGGAGCGGGCGCGTCGGCTGCTGCTCGCGGGGCGTGCTCCGGCGGAGGTGGCCGGCGCGACCGGCTTCTACGACCAGGCCCACCTGACCCGGCACTTCAAGCGGCTGGTGGGGGTTACGCCCGGGGCCTATCGCACCGGCCGCACCCGGGGCTGACCGGGCGTCAGCCCTCGGAGTCCTCGGAGTCCTCGGAGTCCTCGGAGTCCTCGGAGCGCTCGGAGCGCTCGGAGCGCTCGGAGTCCTCGGTGCGCTCGATCAGGCGCTGGAACGCCTCCAGGTTCCGCGTCGACTCCCCGCGCGCGGTGCGCCACTCGTACTCCTTGCGGATGGCGGTGGCGAAGCCCAGCTCCAGCAAGGTGTTGAAGGCGCCGTCGGCGGCCTCCAGGACCTGGCCGAGGAGGCGGTCGATCTCGTCGGGGGTGACGGCGGCCAGGGGGAGCTTCGCGGTGACGTACACGTCGCCGAGGCGGTCGACCGCGTAACCGACGCCGTACAGCTTGAGGTTGCGTTCCAGGAGCCAGCGGTGGACGGCCGGTTCGTTCTCGTCGGGGTGGCGGACGACGAAGGCGTTGAGGGACAGGGAGTGCCGTCCGACGAGGAGGGAGACCGTCGTGGAGAGCTTGCGGGTGCCGGGGAGTTTGACGACGTAGTTGCCGGGTTCGGGGCTCTCCCACTCCAGCTCGGCGTCCTTCAGGGCGCCCTCGACGACCTGTGCTGCCTTCTGCGCTGCCTCAGCCATGGTGGGAGGGTACGCGACGGCGGTGGGCGTGGACCGCGGCCGTGTAGACGTCGGCGGTCGCGGCGGCGGCGCTGTCCCAGCCGAAGGACTGGGCGTGCCGGGCGGCGGCGTCGCCCATCCGGGGCACCAGCTCCGGGTTGTCGGCGAAATCGCCCAGCACGCGCGCGTACGCGGCGGGATCGTGGCCCTCGACGAGGCGGCCGGTGTGCCCGTCGCGCACGGCGACCGGGAGGCCGCCGACCGCGGCGGCGAGGACCGGGGTGCCGGCCGCCTGGGCCTCGATGGCGACCAGGCCGAAGGACTCGCTGTAGGAGGGCATGACGAGGACGGAAGCGGCCCGGAACCAGTCGGCGAGCTGTTCCTGGCCGACGGGCGGGCGGAAGCGGACGACGTCGGCGATGCCGAGCCGCGCGGCGAGTTTCTGCAGGCCCTCCGGCTTGGCGAGGCCGCTGCCGCTGGGGCCGCCGACGACGGGGACGAGGATGCGGGAGCGCAGCTCGGGGCGCTCGTCGAGGAGGACGGCTACCGCGCGCAGGAGTATGTCGGGGGCCTTGAGGGGCTGTATGCGGCCGGCGAAGAGCGGGATCAGGGCGTCCTGGGGCAGGCCGAGGCGGGCGCGGGCGGCGGCGCGGGCGTCGGTCCGCTCGCCGGGGCCGGGCTCGGCGCCCTTGGGGAAGGGGCGGAAGCGTTCGAGGTTCACGCCGGGGTGGACGACGGCGACCCTGGCCGGGTCGGCGGCGTAGTGGCGGACCAGTTCGTCGGCCTCCTCGGCGGTGTTGGCGATCAGCCGGTCGGAGGCGGCGACGATCTGGGTCTCGCCGATGACGCGGGCGGCGGGCTCGGGGGTGTCGCCGTCGGCCAGGTTGGCGTTCTTGACCTTGGCCATGGTGTGCATGGCGTGCACCAGGGGCGCGCCCCAGCGCTGGGCGGCGAGCCAGCCGACGTGGCCGGAGAGCCAGTAGTGGGAGTGGACCAGGTCGTAGTACCCGGGGCGGTGGCCGGCCCAGGCCTGCATCACTCCGTGCGTGAAGGCGCACAACTGGGCCGGGAGGTCTTCCTTCGCCAGGCCCTCGTACGGTCCGGCGTCGACGTGGCGGACGAGGACGCCGGGCGCGAGCTGGACGGAGGGCGGGAGTCCGCCGGCCGTCGCGCGGGTGAAGATCTCGACCTCGATGTTGATCGCTGCGAGGCGCTGCGCGAGCTCCACGATGTAGACGTTCATGCCGCCGGCGTCGCCGGTGCCGGGCTGGTGGAGCGGTGAGGTGTGCACGGAGAGCATGGCGACGCGCCGGGGCCTGCGGTGCAGCCTCAGCCGCGGGGAGGCCGCCGGTGAGCGACGCCCGAGCCTGCTGACGTACTGGCTCACGAGCCATTCCTCCTCGCTGCGGGCATGCCGGTCGGAGGAACGCGCCGCCCTCCGAAAGGTGCGAACGCCGGAGCGGGGCGCTCCATTTCCGGATTCCCCACCTTTGCCGAATCATTACCGGTGGTCGATCAACCGTTCGATGGGTGGCTGCGTCACCATCGCGGGGGGCGGACGCGTCCGGACGGACGGCCCCGGCCGCATACCCTCGTACGCATGCCCTCCCGCGCCACCGCCCGCACCGCCCCCGTGGGCACGGTCACCCGCGGGACGACGAACCCGAACCGGCTGCGCCGGATGGACCGCTGGATCGCCGCCGTCCACGGAGCCGAGCTGCGCCGCGCCGCCGACCCCGTCGCCGTGGACCTCGGGTACGGCGCGGCTCCCTGGACGGCCGTCGAGCTGCTGCACCGCCTGCGCACGGTCGCGCCGCACGCGCGTGTGGTGGGCGTCGAGATCGACCCGGCGCGGGTGGCGGCCGCCCAGCCGTACGCGCGCGCGGGGCTCGACTTCCGGCACGGCGGCTTCGAGGTGCCCGTCTCCCCGCGGCCTTCGCTCATCCGCGCGGCGAACGTGCTGCGGCAGTACGACGAGGGCGAGGTGGCCGCGGTCTGGCGGCGGCTGTGCGCGCGGCTCGCGCCGGCGTCGGAGCCCTCGCGCGGGGGGCTCCTGGTCGAGGGGACGTGCGACGAGATCGGGCGCCGGCACGTGTGGGTGGCGCTCGGGCCCGAGGGGCCGCGCACGGTCACCCTCGCCACCCGGCTGGGCTCCCTGGACCGCCCTTCCGACCTGGCGGAACGGCTGCCCAAGGCACTGATCCACCGCAATGTCCCCGGCGAGCCCGTGCACGCCTTCCTGCGCGACTTCGACCGCGCCTGGGCCGCCGCCGCGCCCTACGCCTCCTACGGCGCCCGCCAGCGCTGGATGCGGGCGGTGCGGGACCTGGCGGCCGACTGGCCGGTGACCGACGGGCCGGGGCGGTGGCGCCAGGGCGAGGTGACGGTGCGGTGGGAGGCGCTGGCGCCGCGCGGCTGAGCCGGACGACGGACCCGCCGGGTCCGGCGATGGCTCAGGGGGAGGAACGATCTCCGTGCGGCGTTCGTCACACAAGCGGGGGAATCGTCGTACGGCGCGGCAGAAGGGGGGATGCAGGAGGGAAGCACGACCTCTGTCGCTTTCCGCGCGGGCATGGCACGATCCCCCAGGCGACGTAAGTTACTGACGGTTAATCAGTTGGGGGCGAGGTATGCGCACGGGGAAGCATGGCTGGACGACCGCTGCCGTGTCCGTGGTCTGCGCGGTCACCGTGCTGGCGGCACCGGGCACGGCGTTCGCGGACCCGGGGCCCTCCCCCTCGCCCGGCACGCCCAGCGCCTCGCCCTCCGCCCCTGCCGCCACCCCCGGCAAGGACCTGGAGGCCGTGCGCAAGAAGCTCGACGGGCTCTACCGCGAGGCGGCCTCGGCCACCGAGGAGTACAACGCGGCCGAGGAGAAGGCGGACAAGCAGTCGGCCGAGATCGTCGAGCTGGCCAAGAAGATCGTCAAGGGCCAGGAGAAGCTGGACGGCCTGAAGGACCGCGCGGGCGCGGCGGCCCGCTCCCAGTACCGCACCGGCGGCCTGCCCGACGAGGCCAGGCTGATGCTGAGCGACGACCCCGAGGACTTCCTCGACGGCACCGGCCGCGTCGTCCAGGGCCAGCGCGCCACCAAGGGCCTGCTCGCCGAGATGACCCGCACCCAGCAGGACCTGGAGGCCTACGCGGCCGACGCCTCGGCACAGTTCGAGAAGCTGGAGGCGAACCGCAAGGCCAAGGCCACCGCCCAGAAGAAGATCGAGAAGCGGATCAAGGCGGCCGAGAAGCTGGAGTCCGAGCTGGAGCAGGAGGAGAAGGAGCGCCTGGCCCGGCTGGAACGTGAGGCCCAGGAGCGGGCCCAGACCGCCTGGCTCGGCTCCGGCATCCTGAAGGACCTCGACAGCGAGGCGACCGATCGGAGCCGCAAGGCCGTCGAGTACGCCACCGCCCAGGTCGGGAAGCCGTACCAGTGGGGCGCCGAGGGCCCTGAGGCCTACGACTGCTCCGGCCTGACCTCACAGGCCTGGGTGGCGGCCGGCACGGCGATACCGCGCACCTCGCAGCAGCAGTGGAAGCAGCTCCAGCGTGTCGACATCAAGGACATGCGCCCCGGCGACCTGATCATCTACTTCGACGACGCCAGCCACGTCGGCATGTACGTCGGTGACGGCTCCGTCGTGCACGCCCCGCGCCCGGGGCGCTCGATCACGATCGCGGGGGCGGGCACGATGCCCATTCTCGGGGTGGTACGACCCGGCACGGACGCATCCGCCCCCAAGTGACCCCTCGCGCCGGGAACGTGAACCGGGCCACGTGACCCAGTCCACGCCCGGCGCCCCGCCCCGCGTGACGTTCGTCATCCCGGGCCCCCGGTCGACGTGTCCAACTCCGGTACACAACGCGGCATATGACAGGGGCCGACGACCGTCCGGCGTGTCCTGGACCATTCCGCAGCGGCGGCGTCACCCGCTATGGTCCCCGTCGGTGGGTCGAGGTCCCTCGCCCCGCCATGCCCTCGGGGGGAGGGAAGGAAACCAAGACGATGCCCGTACCCGTACCGCGGCCAAGGGCGATCCCGGCCGTGGAGTGCGGTCAGGCGCCCGCCGCGTCCCAGGACCGCGGCCCCTCCACGGAACAGGCCCCGCCCGGGACAGCCCCGGCCGAGAACCTCTCCGGCCGGCCGGAGAACCGCACCCAGAAGCGCGAGAAGACCACGGAGAACCGCGAGAACACCCCGCCCCGGACCGCTGCCCAGACCACGGACCGGACCACGGACCGGGCCCCCGGCCGTGCCACGGACCACCATGGGAGCGCCGTCCCCACGAACCTGACGGTGCTGCTGATCGAGGACGACCCGGGCGGCTCACCGATCGTGCCCGACCTGCTCGACCAGTCCGGCAAGCCGATCCGCGTCCGCACGGCCCGCAACCTCACCGAGGCCGGCCGGCTGCTGACCGACGACGTCCACTGCATCCTGCTGGACCTCGCCCTGCCGTCCCCCGCCCCGGCCCCGGCCCCGCCCCGCACCAGCGCCGACGACGACGGCGACGGGGACGCGGAGGGACACGACGAGCTGGCGGTGCTGAGGCACGTGCTGGAGCTCGCGCCCCGGCACGCCGTGCTCGCGCTCACCTCCTCCAGCGACGCCGAGCGCGGCGCGGAGGCCGTGGCCGTCGGCGCCCAGGACTACCTGTTCCGCGACGAACTCGACGGCCGGCTGCTGAGCCGCGCGATCCGCTACGCCGTCGAGCGCAAGCGCTCCGACTCGGCGGAGCGGCGCCTGGCCGAGGGCCGGCTGCGCGCCCAGGAGAACCGCCGGCTGGAGCGCGGTCTGCTGCCGACCCCGCTCCTGGAGGGCTCCCCGCTGCGCTTCGCCGCCCGCTACCGTCCGGGCCGCTCCCGTGCCCTGCTCGGCGGCGACTTCTACGACGTCGTCCGCACCCCGGACGGCACCGTGCACGCCATGATCGGCGACGTCTGCGGGCACGGCCCGGACGAGGCGGCGCTCGGCGTGGAGCTGCGGATCGCGTGGCGCGCGCTGACCCTGGCGGGGCTCTGCGGCGACCAGCTGCTGGGCACGCTGCAGCAGGTGCTGGAGCACGAGCGGGCGCACGACGAGATCTTCGCGACGCTGTGCGCGGTGGACATCGCCCCGGACGGCCGCCGCGCCGGCCTGTGCCTGGCCGGGCACCCGGCGCCGCTGGTCGCCGGTCCGGGCACGCCCGCGAGGCTGCTGCCCTACGACAACAACGGCCCGGCGCTCGGCCTGCTGCCGGGCGCCCGCTGGCCGCGCATGCAGGTCGAGCTGGGCGCCGAGTGGAGCCTGATGCTCTACACCGACGGCCTGATCGAGGGCCACGTCGGCGAGGGCCGGGAGCGGCTCGGCCAGGACGGCATGGTGGAGATGGTGCGCCGGCAGTTCGCCGAGGGCCTGCAGGGCGAGCAGTTGCTGCGGGCGACCGTCAACGAGGTGCGCGAGCTGAACGGCGGCGAGCTGGCCGACGACGTGGCCGTGGTCCTGCTGGACCGGACGCCCTGAGCCGCCCGGTCCGCGCGCCGGTGGGGCGGGTCAGCGCCCGCCGTTGTACGGACCGTACGGGCCGTCGCTGCTGGAGCCTCGGCGGGTGCTGCGCCCGCCGCCCGGCAGGCCGCGCAGGGCGGGCCGCACGTCGACCATGTAGACGATCGTCGCGATGAGCCCGATGATCGGCAGGAACGACAGGATGTTGAAGACCAGGTTCACCACGAAGGCGAGCCCGAGGATGATCAGCCAGAACGGCTTGGTCTTCTTGTCGGCCGCGCGGTAGGCGTCCTCACGGCGCGTGGCGGCGTCGATCAACGCGAAGCCGCTGAAAAGGATCAGGGCGATGCTCAGCAGCCACATGAAGCCTGCGAACCCCTGCATCAGCACAACGTCCACCACCCGAGTCGGAGCGTCCTTACGCGGTCACCGTACCCGTTGAACGGGCCGGACATCCCAGAGGTGCCCGGCCCGGAGCCGGCTACTTCGCGGGCGGCGTCGTCTTCTTGGCGGCGGCGCTCTTCTTGGCCGGGGCCTTGCGCGGCGCCGGCGTCTTCTTCGCCGCGGCGGGCTTGTCCTCGGTGACCTCGACCGGCTCGGACTTGGCGGGCTCGGCGGGCTCGACGGCCACGGCGAACTCCTCCACGCCCTCGGCGACGTCCTCGATGCCGTCGGCGGCCTGGCCGCGCCAGGTGCGCACCGCCTGCTCGCCGCGCTCGGCGACCTTCTCGTAGGCCTCCCGTGCCTTGACGGCGTACTCGGCGGCGACGCCGACCGAGCGCAGGGCGAGGTCCTGGGCGTTCTCGCCGAGTTTCTTGAAGTCGGCGTCGAGGGAGCCGAAGAGCTCGTTGGCCTTGGCCTGGAGGGTGCCCTGGGTCTCCTTGACCCGGGCCGTCGCCTTCTCCTGGACGGCCTTCGGGTCGGTGTTGCGCACGGCCTCGATCCGCGCCGGAGCCTCGGCGCGCAGCTGCTCCACCAGTACCGGCACCCTCTTGGCCTGCTGGAAGGCCAGGTCGGCGGTGCCCGCGGCGAAGTAGAGCGGGGTGGGGTCGCTGAAGGTCTTGCGCAGGTCGTCGGTGATGGCCATGGTGTCTGGTCCTCCGGAATCGCGTTCTGCTGAGGGTTTTGGGGTTGTGCGGTGGTCCCGCGCCCGGCCGGCCACCGGTTGTCGGCTACGGCTCGCCGCCGCCGGCCGTACGGGTGCCGGGACCCGGTATGGAGTCCGCGCCCCCGGCGGCGTCGCCCGCCGCCGCGTCCTGGGCCGGCGCCGCTTCCTCCGCGTCGGTCCCGAACCCGTTCTCCTTGCGGAAGGACTCGTAGATCTGGAGCAGCACCTGCTTCTGCCGCTCGTTGAGCGAGGGGTCGGCGAGGATGACCGCACGCGTCTCCACGTCGTCCCGGTCCCGCTCCGCGTCGAGGATCCCGGCCCGTACGTACAGCGTCTCGGCGGAGATCCGCAGCGCCTTGGCGACCTGCTGGAGCACCTCCGCGCTCGGCTTGCGCAGCCCGCGCTCGATCTGGCTCAGGTACGGATTGGACACGCCCGCGGCGTCGGCGAGCTGCCGCAGCGACAACTGCGCGTTGCGCCGCTGCTCGCGCAGGTACTCACCGAGGTTGCCGAGATTGCCGACGTTGAGCGAGGCCATGCCTCCACCATGCACCAGCTTGCTAACTATTGCAAGCAGGTGCTTGCAATAGTGCCCGCACCCACTTTTTTGTGCGTACTGGGCAACGCGCCCCGCCCCGTTCGAGACTGAAGCGGCAGGCAGGCAGGCAGGCGTCAGGAGGCCGCGCGGACGGCGGCCTCCGGTTCCGCCAGCAGCTCCAGGCGACGGTGGCCCCAGTCGGAGAGGGGGGAGAGGGCCTCGGCGAGATCGCGGCCGAACGCGGTCAGGGAGTACTCGGTCTTGGGCGGCAGCACGTCGTACACCTCGCGGTGCACCACGCCGTCCGCCTCCATCTCGCGCAGCGCCTGGGTCAGCACCTTCTCGGTGAGACCCGGTGCCTGACGGCGCAGTTCGGCCGGCCGGTGGGGCCCCGACTCCAGCAGCCACAGCAGCGTGGTCTTCCACTTGCCCTCGATCACGGCGATCGCGGCGGTCACTCCGCAGACGTTCGGATCGATGCGCCGGTGCGCCATGCCCTGCCCCCATTCATCAGCAATTATTCTTCACAGTACGGGAGTTGAAGCATGTCCGCACACACCGACCAGCCCTTGGCCGTCACCGTGCTCGGCCTGGGCCCGATGGGCCGGGCGCTGGCCGCCGCCTTCCTGGCCGCCGGGCTGCGCACCACCGTCTGGAACCGCACGCCCGGCCGGGACGCCGACCTGGTCGCCCAGGGCGCGATCCCGGCGGCCTCCGCCGAGGAGGCGGTCGCCGCCGCCCCGCTGACCGTCGTCTGCGTGGTGAACTACGACGCCTCCGACGCCGTACTGCGCCAGGACGCCGTCACCGCCGCCCTCAAGGGCCGCACGGTCGTGAACCTGAGCGCCGACACCCCCGCGCGGGCCCGGGACACGGCCGAGTGGGCCGACCGCCACGGCGTCCGCTACCTCGACGGGGCGATCATGACCCCGACCCCGACCATCGGCACGGACGACGCGGTGTTCCTGCACAGCGGCCCCGAGGAGCTGTACCGGGAGCACCGGCCGGTGCTGGCGGCGCTCGGCGGCACGCACACCCACCTCGGCGAGGACACCGGGCGGGCCGCGGCGTACGACATCGCGCTGCTCGACATCTTCTGGACGGCGATGGCGGGCTACGCGCACGCCCTCGCCGTGGCCCGGGCGGAGGGCGTCACCGGCGCCGAACTCGCACCGTTCGCGCAGGGCATCGCCGCGATCCTGCCGCCGCTGTTCACCGAGTTCGCCGCCGACACCGACGCCGGTACCTACTCGGGCGAGCTGAACCCGATCACCTCGGCCGCCTCGACCATGGCCCACGTCGTCCACGCCTCCGAGGCGCACGGCATCGACGCGAGCCTGATGCGGGTCGTCGAGGGGCAGGCCCGGCGGGTCATCGCGCGCGGGCACGGAACGGACGGGTACACCCGTGTCGCGGACGTGATCACCGGGCGCTGACCCGGGCGGCGGCCGCCGGAAAGGCACGGGGCCGGCAGGAGGGCGGCGGCCGTCAGAAGGGCAGCGGCCGCGCGTGCACCACGTCCAGCCGGGACACCGCGCGGGTGAGCACCACGTACAGCCGGTGCAGGCCCCGCCCGCCGGCGCCCTCCGCCTCCGCGATCGCCGCCGGTTCGACGGCCACGACGTGGTCGTACTCCAGCCCCTTGACGACGCCCGCCGGCGCCACGGTCACCCGGGCGCCCAGCTCCTTCGGCCCCCCGGCCGGGATGCCGGCCGCGTCGAGGGCGTCGCGCAGCCCGGGTACGTCCGCGTCGGCGGCGACGACACCGACGGAGCCGTCCCGGGTGAGGGCGGCCCGTACGGCGTCGACGGCCGCGTCCACGACCCGGCCGTCGGCGACCGGGCGGACCGACAGCTCCCCGTCCGCGCGCAGCGAGCGGGCCTCGGGCACGTCCACGCCGAGCCGCGCCAGCAGCCGGTTGGTGAGGCCGACGACCGCCTGCGGCACCCGGAAGCCGGTGGTCAGCGGTGTCACCGGGGCGTCCGGACGACCGAGGTGGGCGAGGGCCGTGCGCCACGACCGGGCGGCCCACGGCGTGGTGCCCTGGGCCAGGTCGCCGAGGACGGTGAGCGAGCCGAAGGCGGCCCGGCGGGCGATGGCCCGGTACTCCATCGGGGACAGGTCCTGGGCCTCGTCGACGACGATGTGCCCGTAGCCCTCGGGGTGTTCGAGGAGTCCGGCGACCTCGTCGAGGAGGACCAGGTCGGCGGCGGTCCAGCGGGCCGACCGCCACGACCGCCGCGCGTCGGCCGCCGTCCACAGCAGCGCCTTCTGCTCCGCGTCGTCCAGCAGCCCCTCGGCGGCCCGCGCCAGCGCGCCCGGATCGCCGAGGAGCCCCGCGACGACCTCCTCGGGACACACCCGGGGCCAGGCCGCGTCGAGGAACGCGGTGACGGGCCGGGCGCGTTCGATCCGGCGCGTCCAGGCGGCCGTCCGCGGCCCGCTCCGCCGCTCGGCCTGCTCCTGGACGTACCGCACGATCCGGGCCCGCACGCGTTCCCGGCCCACGGTGTACGGCGGCCCCTCCTCCCGTACGTCCGCCACGATCCGGATCAGCTCGCCGGCCGGGACCCGCCAGCGGTACGAGCCGTCCGGCACGGCGAGGGAGCCGGCGGCGTCGGGGCTCACGCGGGCGTACAGGGCGCGGCGCAGCACCTCGGCCGTCCGGGCGTCGTGCTTCACGGCGGCGGCCCGCTCGTCGTCGGTGGCGGTGACCGGGTGCCGGGCGATCTCCCGGGCGAGGGTGGACTGCCGTACGCCGGTCTCGCCGAGGGCGGGCAGCACCTCGGCGATGTAGGCGAGGAAGGTGGGGTTGGGGCCGAGGATCAGCAGGCCGCCGCGGGCGATGCGCCGCGGGTGGGTGTAGAGCAGGTAGGCGGCCCGGTGGAGGCCGACGGCGGTCTTCCCGGTGCCCGGGGCGCCCTGGACGCAGACCGTGGCGGTGAGGCCGGCGCGGACGAGGTCGTCCTGCTCGGGCTGGATGGTGGCCGCGATGTCCCGCATGGGTCCGACGCGGGGCCGTTCGATCTCCCGGGCCACGATGTCGCTCGCGCGGGACTCGCCCCGGCCGAGGTGTTCGTCCTCCAGTCCCGTGAGGTCGGCGCAATCCCCGCGGCTGCCTGGCGCCCAGCCGAAGCGCCGGCGGACGGCGACGCCGCGCGGGTCGGCGGCGGTGGCCTGGTAGAAGGCGCGGGAGACGGGGGCGCGCCAGTCGACGACCAGGGGCGGGGCGGCGGGGTCCTCGGTGATCCGCAGCCGGCCCAGGTGATACGTCTGCCCCGCGTGATCGCCCGCCGGGTCCGTCCCGGCGAAGTCCAGCCGCCCGAAGAACAGCGGGCCCTCGGGCAGTTCGCGCAGTTCCTTCGCCCGGCTGCGCAACCGGTACCCGAGCACTTCGGCGTCGGCACCGGAGGCGGAGACGTCCTCGCCGGTGACGACGTGTTCCCGGGCGCCGTCGGCCATGGCGGCGAGGGCGGTGCGGCAGTGGTCGTGGTGGGCGCGTTCGCGGGCGAGGGCGTGCCGCAGGGCGGGGTCGGGTGAGCTCATTCCGTCGAGCGTACCCAAATTCCGAGACTAGGTTAAATTATTTACCGCAACTCAACCTGGCTCGACTCAACCCGACTCATTCCGACTCGGTCCGGCTCAGGCGATCCACGGCAGCCCGGCCGCCAGCACCCCGAACGCCCGCTCCGCCGCCGCCACCGCGTCCCCGCGCACCGCGGCCACCCGCTCCCCGGCCGCGATCCGCCGCCAGTTCTCCAGCGCGAGCACCCGCTGTACGGCGATGATCTGCCCGGCCGCGAGCCTGGCGTCCAGGTCCCCGCCCAGGGCCTGGCCCAGCGCCGCCTCCGACCGCTCCAGGTGGGTGTGCAGCCGGGCGACTAGTGCGGGCGTCCCGTACAGCAGCGTGTGGAAGGCGAGTACGCCCGGATCGTCGTTGAGCCCGGTCACCGGGTCGCACCGCTCCAGTCCCGCCAGGAAGTGCCGGCGCAGCGCCGCCAGCGGCGTGGGCCCCTGCGCCACCACCCGCGCCGCCTCGCCCTCGTGGTCGGCGACGCGGTGCAGGACCAGGTCCTCCTTGGCCGGGAAGTACCGGAAGAGCGTCGGCTTGGACACCTCGGCCGCGGCGGCGACCTCCGCCACGGACACCGCGTCGAAACCCTTCTCCACGAAGAGCTCGATCGCGACGTCCGACAGCACCTGGAACATTCGCTGCTTCTTGCGCTCACGCAGACCGGGCTCACTCATGGGGCGAGCCTACGCACCGCTCCCGCCACGCGCGGACCGTGCCTCCAGCGAGGTCGCCGCGTCCCAGAGGGTTCCGAAGAACGCGCGCCTGCGGGCGACGACCTCGCGCCCCAGCTCACCGTCGTACCGGCTCCAGCGGGTCAGCAGCGAACCGTGTCCGATGAGGTCGAGCAGCTGGTCCCCGTCGGCCTCCGGGTCCGGCGGCACCGGCGCACGGTACTCGTCCGGCCTGACGTCGAGCTTGTCGTAGATCCCCTCGTACACCACCTCGTCGCCGACGACGTACAGCTTGAGGAAGGGGGACATGTGCACCGTCCGGAACTCGACGGACAGTGTGCCCTGGGCCTTGCGGGCCATCCTGCCGCGCATCGTGCGCAACCCCCGCTCGTACCCGGTGATCGTCTCCACCAGATGCCGGCGGAACCCCGGGGCGTCCGCCAGCCTGCCGTCCGCGAGCCGCACCAGGCCGGGGACCTCGATGGGGCGGGTGAAGTCCGGCACCAGAACGCGGACCGACACGCTTCTCGACGGGTCGGGCGGCAGGTCCTCCAGCACTCTGCGCAGCGGTTCGACGAAGGTCTCCCCGGTGAAGCACATGGCCCACAGCTCGATCTCGCCGCCGCGCCGGAGCGCCTGCGCGCACTCCTGGAGCAACCGGTCCGCGGTGGCTTCCTCGCCCGACTGCGGGCGCAGCCGCGCGGTCAGTTCCCGCACCTCGTCGCTCAGCCGCCGGACGGTCTCGTGCAGCTGCCGCGTCCCCTCCCGCTGCGCGTCGTGCGCCGTGTTCAGCCGCAGCACCTCGGCGTAGAGCACATAGCCCACGATGCTGAGCAGCGCTCCGCCGATGTAGGTCTTTCCCTGCAGGGCGTCACCCACCGGCTTGACGAACTGGGCCAGGAGGCCGACGCAGAAGACCGCCAGGAGCAGTCCTTTGGTCACCGTCGTCTCGGCACGACTCCAGCGCGCCGCCACTCTGCCGCCCAGCGACGGTCTGCCCTCAGCCACCAAGTCCCCCCGCCGGCACTCGGGTTGGAGCCGACCGGCCCATGGTGCCCGCCGCGGCGGCGGTCCGGAAGAGGGTGGTGCGCCTCATTCCCGCGCGGCGTGCCACTCCCGCAGGGCTTCTACGACCCGGTCCCGGCCCGGCAGGTCGACCAGCCGCAGCGGCTCACGGGCCCGCCGCGTCGCCCGTTCGATCCGGTCGGCGGCGGCGTGGAAGCGGCCCGTGTCCGCGTCCTCGGGCAGCTCGAGGGCCGCCCGCATGATGTCGGGGAACACCGACTGGGCGTACTCGAACGCGATGTAGACGGGAAGGTCCTCGTGCAGGCCCGCGGTCAGCTCGGCGAGCCCGGCGTCCGTCATGGCCTCGGCCCACAGCCGCGTCATGCGCTCCTGCTCCTCCTTGCTGTACGCCATGCGCACCAGGTGGGTCGCGAGGTCGTGCAGAGGATCGCCGAATATGGCCAGCTCCCAGTCGATCACCGCGAGCCGGCTGCCCCGTACGACGACATTGGCCCGGTGCACGTCCGTGTGCAGGAGCCGGAACGGACGCGAGGCCCGGCAGCGGTGGTGGGCGGCGAAACGCCCCATCGCGTCGTCCGGGACGCCGACGGCGTCGAACAGGGCGCCGAACCGGTCCCGGTTCGGCGCGTGCACGCGCTCCCGCGTGAAGCGGACCAGCCAGTCCAGGAACCCCTGGCTGTCGCCGTCGGGCGGCCAGTCCTCGGGGCGGGCCGGCAGTTCCGTCACGGGGATGCGCGCGGTGCGGACGAAGAAGGACGCGAACGAACGCATGATCTCCTCGCCCACGTCCGCGGCCGCCCCGCTGTCGCTGAGCGCCCGGCCCGGCCGGTACCGGTGCACGGAGCCGCCCCCGAGGTCGGCGAGGCAGGGCGGGACCTCCCGCAGGTACCGGCAGACGACGCCGAGCACCTCCGCCTCCCTCGGCCAGATGCGCGGCACGACCTCCACCGTCCGCAGCGGAACGCGGTACTTGAACCGGGTGAACGGTACGGCGCCCAGCAGCAGCGCCAGCACCAGACCCGAGCGCCGGACGTAGTTGACGTTGTGGTGCCCTCGCAGTACCTCACCCCGGCCACGGAGTCTGCGCGACTCCACGAGCTGGTGCACGAGCGCCTTGCGCGCCCGGTGGTGCAGACGGTGCATGGCCGGAGAGTAGCGCTCCCGGCCCGTCTCGGAGGGCGGCGTGACGGAGCTGTGGGCAAGAGCTCCCCGGGACACGGGCCGGCGCGGACCGGGCTCTGTCCGGCAGATCAGGTCACAGGGAGCTGACGGCACCCGATCAGTGCAGGTGAGCGGAGCCGACGGGGTCCCTCCAGCCGCCGGACAGGCCCTAACGGCCCGGACCGCGCAGTAGCTCCAGCAGCGGCGCGAAGGAGTCGACGACCGTGTCGGCGCCGGCCTCGGTGAGGAGCCGCGCCTTTCGGCCGTCGCGCCCGTACCCGAGGAAGGGGACCCCGGCACGCCGGGCCGCCTCGCAGTCGGAGGGGGAGTCGCCGATGAACAGCGAGGCCGACGGTTCGGCCCCCATCGCGCTGAGGGCCCGGACGAGGGTGTGCGGGTCCGGTTTGAGCAGCCGCAGCTCCTGAGTGCGGCCGTAGATGTGGGGGGCGAAGCACGGCAGCAGGCCCCGGCCGGCCAGGTAGGCGCGCACGACCCGCGGGGAGTTGTTGGTGGCGACGGCCAGCCGCACCCCGATGCCCGTCCAGGTGCGGATCAGCGGGTCGGCGTACGCGGTGGGCATCGCGGAGGCGGTGGCCCGCAGCTCCTCCTGGGTGAGGCGTTCCTCCAGCTCCTCGACCAGGTCGCTGCGCGGGTGGCGGCGGTCGACGGCGCGCAGCACCGCGTGGGGGTCGGGTGACTCGCGTTCCGTCTCGGTGAGCAGGCCGTGCAGTCCCCGGCTGCCGAGCCAGTCGACGAGGTCCGCCGCGACGTCTTCCGCCGTGTGGCCGGCGAACAGGCGGCAGATCGGCCCGTCGAAGTCCCACAGCACGAAACGGGCGCCGCCCATCAGCCGCCCGAGCCGAGTCGTGTCCGTCACCGCTGCGGTCCGCGTCGTATCAGAAGTCACTAGGAGAGTGTCATGTCCGAGGTGATGGTTTCCCAGAGGGCGTCGAACCACTTCTGTGATTCCTCCACGAACACCGCGTCCCGGTGGCCCGCCCGCTTCAGGAAGGAGAACAGCAGCGACTGGGAGCCCAGGGCGTCGTACATCTCCAGCGTCCGGCTCTCGTACTCCTCCTCGCGCCGGGTCAGCATGTAGTAGCCGTACAGGGCCTCCTCGCCGTTGAGCAGGTAGAGCTTCATCGGCGGGGTGAAGGGCAGCGCGCGGAAGGCGATGCGCACGTCGACGTGGTGGGTGGAGCGCACGGCGTGCAGGTTGTGCTGGAGGACGCGGGCCTGGGCGTTGCGCATCTGGAGCCAGCGCTGGTGGACCGGGTCGTCGTCCTCCTCGTCCACCAGGACGGGGAAGGCCAGCTCGATGTCCCGCGACGGCATCAGGACGCGGAAGTCGATGGACTGGGGGCGGATGCGGCCCTCGTGGATGAGGCGGAGCGGCTCGCTGAGGGCGAGCATCAGCGTCTCCGAGGTGTGGCAGACGACGTCGACCTTCACGCGCGGTACCGAGAACGCGTCCGACAGGCGGGGCCCGAGGGCCACCATCGTCGGCTGGGGCTCGTCCCGGGGCGTGGCGGGCTCGGCGATGCGGGGCGGGCTGCCCTTGCTCACGTTGGTGAGCAGGCCGTCCTCCTGGAGCGCGCGCAGGGCCTGACGGACGGTGCCGCGCTCCACCCCGAACTCGTCGGCCAGTTCGGCCTGGGTGGGCAGGCGGTCGCCCGCCTTGAGGTCTCCCTCGCGGATCCGCTCCCGCAGTATGTCGGCGATCTCCTGGGACGAGAGCCTTCTGCCGCCGTTCACGGACACGTTCTCCTGGGTCACGACCAAACGCTACAACTTCGAGCTATCTATAGGGAGTTGTTTGGAACTTGTTTATAGGTAGCAGCCAAGCGGGGACAACCTAAGTGGAGTTGGTTGCCAACTTTAGCCAGTTGGCGGAAGTTCTTCTTCCCGAACCTCCGAAGGGGGAAAGACAGTGCCCGTCCTCGCCTTAGTCTCCGCGATCCTCTTCGTCGCCCTCGAGCAGCTCGTCCAGTGGAAGTACGGCGCCGCCGGCATCGTCGGCCTGCTCCTGCTCACCGTGGGCGTCAAGGCCAAGAGCCCGTCCGTCAGCTCCGCCGGAGCGGTGGTGCTGGCCCTCCTGGTCGCGGCCCCGGCGCTCTGATCACGTCGTGAGCAGCAGCTCCGAACTGATCGTCTCCCACAGCGCGTCGAACCACAGCCCCGACTGCTTCACGAACACCCCGTCCCGCACGCCCCCGGCCTGCGCGAACGCGAAGAGCGTCGAACGGATGCCCTCCACGTCGTACATCTCCGTCGGCTCGTGATCGATCTCGCGCTCACGCCGGCCGAGGGTGTAGTACGCGAAGAGGGCCTCCGCGCCGTTGAGCAGGTACAGCTTCACCGGCGGAGTGAAGGGCAGCGCGCGGAAGGTGACGCTGACGTCGATGCCGTGCGTCGCCCGCAGGCTCAGCAGGTTGTGCTGGAGCACCTGCCCCTGCGCGTTGCGCATGGCCAGCCACCGCTCGTGCACCGGGTCGCCGTCCCCGCGGCCGGCGACCGCCACCGGGAAGGCCAGGTCGATGTTCCGGCCCGGCAGCAGCACACGTACGTCGATCTTGGCCGGTTTCCGCCGCCCCGCGTGGATCTGGCGCAGGGGTTCACCGAGGGCGAGGGCGAGGGAGACCGAGGTCAGGCACAGGGCGTCGATCTCCACGTGCGGGGACGCGAAGGCCTCGGCGATGCGGGGCGCGAGGGCGACCGTGGTGGGCGCGGGCAGGGCGGCCGGGCCGGTCAGGGCGGCGCCGGGGTCGGGTGCGACGGTCGCCGGGCTCCCCTTGGACACGTTGGTGAGCAGGCGCTCCGACTGGAGGATGCGCAGGGCCTGGCGGACGGTGCCGCGCTCCACGCCGAACTCGTCGGCCAACTGGGCCTGGGTGGGCATGCGCTGGCCCGCCCGCAGCCGACCGGACCTGATCCGGGCGCGCAGCTCGTCGGCCACCTCGCGATGTGTCCTCTGCGGCCGCTGCGCTCTCCTGCGGTCGTCGACGAGGGCGTGTTCCGGCTCCACGACCGAACACTACAACTTCCCGCCATCTTTGGGCAGTTCAGTGGAAGGTGGTTATGAGACGCGCCCAAGCGGAGATAAGTACAGAGAAGTTGGCAGCCAACTTGAGCAACGTGGTCAGACCTCCAGAGGGTTGGCCGACCGAGCCGGCCCACTGCTGTCCGGGCCCCCTTCCGGAGGGGAGCCGGGGACCCGGACGGGCAGTCGCACCACGCACCACGCACCACGCACCACAAGCACACGCACGACCACAACCGAAGAGCGCTACGGATGCGCACACCCACCGTCACCGGCAGAAGGGAGCCGCCTCAGAACAGGTCCGGGCACCAAGGCCGCCTGGACGTACGCAGCAGGGCGTCGGCCACACGGGCGGCGCCCGCTCGTTCTTCCCGGACCCGCCCGAGCGCGGCCAGCCGCACGGCCGACTCGTCGCCGAGCCACAGCGCCGCCAGCTCGCCCACGTCGAGCTCGAGATGGGCGCTCTCGGTGGTCGGCGTGCAGGACGCCCCGTCCGGTCCCGCCTCCAGCCGCCACCGCCCGCCGGCCGGCCCCGCCCGGTCCGCGACCTCCAGCACCAGCGACCCCCGCCCCTCGTACGCGCGCGCCTCCAACGCCCGTACGACGTCCAGGATCCGCACCCACAGCCAGTCCGCCTGCGTGGTGATCCTGGCCGCGCGCGGGTCCGGCAGGAGGTACGGGAGCAGGTCGTCGGGGGCGCGCCAGCCGCTCTTGACGGTCGTGATCCAGTCGATCGAGCACAGGTAGCGCCACAGCGCGCGCTCGGCGGCCGGGGAGACGGCGATCAGCCACTCGACGGTCGCCGTGTTCAGCGGCTGCTTGCCGTCGCCCCAGTGGTCGTCGCTCCGGTAGCAGACCAGGCCCTCCACCTCGCCGTCCGCCGAGCGGTACAGGGCGTAGTAGGGCTCGGTCCACGGGGCGCCGCTCCAGTTGACGGCGCCCGTCCGCATCTGCCACCACAGCTCGGTCCGGCTCACCGCGCCCGGCTGGGCCCGGCGCAGCCGCTCGTGCAGTTCGGGGCCGAGCTTGCGGACGTCCTCGCCGTCCACGAGGTCGATCCGCCCGCCGTCCTCCGGGGCCGACCGGCGGGGGTCGAGTCCGGCGCGGGGGACGTCGACGGTCCACTCGGTCATGGTGGTGGCGGGGCCGAAGCCGTAGCGGCCGTAGATCGGGTACTCGGCGGCGATCAGCGTCGCGACGACGTCCCCGCGGTCCTTCGCGGCGGCCAGGTCCCGCGCCATCATCCGGGTCAGCAGGCCGCGGCGGCGGTGGGTCGCGGTGACGGTGACGTTGGAGATCGCGTCGGCTTGGACGGGGGTGCCGCCGACGGCGGTGACCTCCTGGTCGAAGGACCGGAAGGTCGCCACGCACCGGGCGCCGTCGAAGGCGCCGAGCAGCCGGCCCGGCACGAACTCGGCGCGGCGGCTCTCCGCCTCCTCCGCGGTGACGGCGGGCGGCCTCAGGAACCCCGTCTTCAGGGCCCGGAGCCAGTCGGCGTACTCGGCTTCGGTGATGGGACGTACGTCTGTGTCGGTGCGGCTGCTCATGGGCTCACGGTAGGCCGGTCCCCCCGCCCGCGTCGCGGGGATTTGCGGGCCCCGGTGCGGGCTGCCGGGCTGGTCAGAAGGCCGCCCGGATCTCCCCCACCTCGCGCCCGCCGCCCAGCAGCGGCGTACGGCCGATGCGCTCGACCACGGGGCCCTCCACCCCCATCAGTGTCAGGGCGCGGGCCAGGACCGGGCCGAGGGCGCGGGTCGCGCCGTCCTCGACCTTGAAGGCCAGGGCGCGGCCGTCCGGCAGGGCGACGGCCTGGACGGCCTCGGCGCCCATCTTGGAGAGGGCGCCGGGCACCTCGCGCATCAGCCAGGTGTCGGGGCGCCGGGTGCCGGCGACGTACTCGGGATGGGCGCGCATCGCGTCGGCGACCCGGCGCTCCGCCGAGCCCGGCTCGGCGGCGACGAAGGAGCGGAAGGCGCGGGCCAGCCCGACCAGGCTGATCGCCATCAGCGGCGCCCCGCACCCGTCCGTGCCGACGGCGGCGACCGGCTCGCCCGCGGCGTCCTCCACAACCCTGTGGATGATCCGCTGGAGCGGGTGCTCCGGGTCGAGGTACGTCTCCTGCGACCAGCCCCGCTCGGCGCAGACCGCCAGCATCGCGGTGTGCTTGCCGGAGCAGTTCATCGTGACGCGGTCGGCGACGGCGCCCGAGGTCAGGTACGTGTCCCGCTCCTCGGGGTCCAGCGGCAGGTCGGGCGGGCACTGGAGCTGGGCCGGGTCGAGGCCGTGCTCGTCGAGCATCTTGCGGACCAGGTCACGGTGAAACGATTCTCCGGAGTGGCTCGCGGCGGCCAGCGCCAGTCGTTCCCCGGCGAGCTCCAGTCCGGCCCGCAGGACGCCGGCCGCCTGCATCGGCTTGTTGGCGGACCGCGGGAAGACCGGCTCGGTCACCTCCCCCAGCGCCAGCTCCACGGCCCCGTCCGCGGCCAGCACGACGAGACTGCCCCGGTGCCGCCCCTCGACGAACCCGGACCGGACGACCTCGGCGAGGACGGGCGGCACGACGGGCGACAGGGCGGACGTGGGGGCGGACTGGGGCGACCGGCGCGGCTGCGACGGTTGGGGCTGCTGGGGCGCGGACATCGGCGGTGGGGCCTTCCGGACGGGTGACCCGCCGCGCGGCGACGGCCCGGGATCACCGGGCCTGCGGTGGGCGGCCGGACCGGCCGCCCCTCACGTCACACGAGCAGGTCGTCGACTTGTGCTTCCCCTTCACGGTACCGGCGTGCGATCTCGCCGCTGCAGTCGTCGGCGGTCCGCTGGAGCCGCTGCCTGCGCCGGGAGACCTGCTGCTCGTACCGGACGAGCCGGCCCATCCCGCCGGTCAGCTCCGCGTCGGTGCGGGCCGTCAGGTCGGACAGCTCCACCTCGCCCAGCATCTCCGCGGCCAGCCGCCGGCACTCCTCGGTCCGCGGAGTGGCGAGCGTCACATGCCGCGCGGAGGACCGCTGGCGGGCCGGGGCGTCCGCGAGGATCTCCGACAGCCGTTCCACGACGGACCCCGTCGCCGCGGTGGTGACCACGGACGACGACGGGCCCGGACCGCGCCGCGCCAGCTCCGCGCGCAGGATGTCGATCCGCCCCTGAAGCAGCCGTCGTACGTAGCTGAGATCGGCCTCCTCGCGCTGGGCGTCCCGGCGCAGCGTGCGCAGCTCGGGCAGGCTCAGCGTGGTCAGGTCGTGCGCCCCCGTGTCCCCCGTGCCCCCCGTGCCCGAAGGGCCCGGGGGGCGGTCCGCGGGAAGCTCCGCGGGCAACTCCGGGCTGTCCGTGCGCTGCACGGGCGGCCGCGGTGCCTCCAGGCCGCCCGGATATGTCAACGCGACAGCCCCCAGCGACTGCCCCGTCCCCGTACTGGTTGTGCTCATGCGCCTCTACCGTCCCCTCGACCGGCGTCTGGGAGCATCGTGCCACCCCAGGTGGTTGTTATGTGACCGAGTGCCCACGATCGGACCCGATCGGCCCCAGATGGGGGGTTAGGGAGCGAAAAGAAACCCCGTACGGGCCCGCCTGCCCGCGCCCTGGGGGCGCACGGCATCATGACGGGATGCGTGCAGTGGTACAGCGGGTGGACGGCGCGAGCGTCGTGGTGGACGGCGAGACCGTGGGGGCGATCGAGGGCGAGGGCCTGTGCGTCCTGGTCGGCGTCACCCACGACGACACCGAGGAGAAGGCCGCGCAGCTCGCCCGCAAGCTCTGGTCGGTGCGGGTGCTGCACGACGAGAAGTCGTGCAGCGACATCGACGCACCGCTCCTGGTGATCAGCCAGTTCACTCTTTACGGTGACGCCCGCAAGGGCCGCCGCCCCACCTGGAACGCCGCCGCCCCGGGCGACGTGGCCGAACCCCTGGTCGACGAGGTCGTCGCGCGGCTGCGCGCGCTGGGCGCGACGGTGGCCACGGGCCGCTTCGGCGCGCAGATGCGGGTGTCGCTGACGAACGACGGCCCCTTCACGGTCCTCGTCGAGGTCTGAGCGCCGGGGTCCGAGCGCGGCCGGCTACGGCTCGACGACCGTCTCCTGCGCGGCGGCCGTGTCCTCGGCCACCAGCCGGGCGTCCACCGGAACGTTCCGCTTCACCAGGGCGAGGGCGACCGGCCCCAGCTCGTGGTGGCGTACGGACGTGGTCACGAAGCCGATCTTCCGGCCCTCCGGCCCGTCGTCCGCGAGCCGCACCTCCGCCCCGTTCGGCGGCAGGTGGACCTCGCTGCCGTCCAGGTGCAGGAAGACCAGCCGGCGCGGCGGCTTGCCCAGGTTCTGCACCCGGGCGACGGTCTCCTGCCCCCGGTAGCAGCCCTTCTGCAGGTGCACGGCGGTACCGATCCAGCCCAGCTCGTGCGGGATGGTCCGGTGGTCGGTCTCGAAACCGAGCCGCGGGCGGTGCTGCTCGACCCGGAGGGCCTCGTGGGCGAGGATCCCGGCCGGCGGCCCGGCCTGCGCGGCGTACGCCTCCAGCTCCTCCCTCGGCAGGAACAGATCACGTCCGTACGCCGTCTCGCGGACCACGGCGCGCTCCGGCGCCTCGGCGATCGACCCGGCCGGCAGGTGCACGACCGCGGTGTCGGCGGTGCGGTCGGCGACCTCGACCCGGTAGAAGAACTTCATCGACTCCAGATAGCCGATCAGCGACTCCTGACTCCCTGGCTCCACGTGGGCCCAGGTGGTCGTGCCGTCGTCGACGAGGTACAGGGCGTGCTCGATGTGGCCGTTGGCGGAGAGGATCAGCGCCTCGGTGGCCTGCCCGGCGGGCAGCTCGCTGACGTGCTGGGTGAGCAGCAGGTGCAGCCAGCTCAGCCGGTCGTCGCCGGTGACGGTGACGACACCGCGGTGGGAGAGGTCGACGAATCCGGTGCCGTCGGCGAGGGCACGCTGCTCGCGGAACAGGTCGCCGTAGTGGGCGGCGACGCCTTCGTCCACGCCCTCGGCGGGGACGGCGCCGGGCAGGGACAGCAGGGGGCTCTTCATACGCCCTAGCCTACGACTCGGTAGTTGAACCCTTCGGGGAGCAGTCCTCGCACCGGCCGAAGATCGCGAAGTGCTTCAAGTCGGTGTCGAAGCCGAACTGCCGCCGCAGCTTGGCGGTGAACTCGGCGGCCACCGACAGGTCGGCCTCGATCACGTTCGTGCAGTCCCGGCACACCAGGTGGATGTGGTGGTGCCGGTCGGCCAGGTGGTACGTGGGCGCCCCGTGCCCCAGATGGGCGTGGCTGACCAGCCCCAGCTCCTCCAGCAGCTCCAGCGTGCGGTACACCGTGGAGATGTTCACCCCCGACGCCGTCTTCCGCACTTCGCCGAGGATGTCGTCGGGGGTCGCGTGTTCGAGGGTGTCCACGGCTTCGAGCACCAGCTGCCGCTGCGGGGTCAGCCGGTAGCCGCGCTGTCTGAGGTCGCTCTTCCAGTCGGTGCTCACCACACCCCTGAGTCTAGGACTACTTGAAGAAAGCGATCCCGTCGTCCGGCATGTCGTCCGGGAGGGCCTTGGCCCAGCGCTCGACGTCCTCCGGGGTGACGACCTTCTTCAGGTGCGCGGACATGTAGGGGCGCAGCTCGACCTCGGGGGTCTGCTTCTCGCCGACCCACATCAGGTCGCTCTTGACGTAGCCGTAGAGCCGCTTGCCGCCGGTGTACGGCTGAGAGGCCGCCGTGCGGGCCACCGCGTCCGTCACCAGGTCGATCTGGGGCTTCTGCTCGGCCATCTCGCCGTACCAGATCTCGATGACGCCGTCGTCGCGGGTCATCGTCACCTCGACCTTGCGGTTGGCGTCGATGCGCCAGAAGCCGTGCTCGGACTCCAGCGGGCGGACCTTGTTGCCGTCGTTGTCCAGCACCCAGGTGTGCGACTGGTACTCCAGGAAGTCCCGCCCGTCGTGGGTGAAGGAGACCTCCTGGCCGAAGTTGCACTTCTCGGCGCCGGGAAAGTCGTGCACGCCCGCGCCCGCCCAGTTCCCGAGGAGGAAGGCGAGGGGGACGAGGTCCTTGTGGAGGTCGGACGGGATCTCGATCATGAGGGGTACTTCCTGGCGTCGGTGATCAGCGCTGGCCCTGGTACAGCTTCTTCACGGTCAGACCGGCGAAGGCGAGGACGCCGACGCAGACCAGGACCAGCAGGGCTTCGAAGAAGATCTCCACGGGGTGCTCCTTGAGCGGGGGGCATACGACAGGGCCGCCCCCAGCTTACGCGGCCCCTCCGGACGCTTCCCGTCGGACTCCGCCCACGAAGGCGGCCCACGCGGGCGCGGTGAAGAGGAGTGCTCCGCGGGAGGGGTCCTTGCTGTCCCGGACGGGGACGAGGGAGGGGAGGTTGGGGGCGACCTCGACGCACTCGCCGCCGCTCGCGTTGCTGTAGCTGCTCCTGCGCCAGTCGGCGGCGCGGAGGAGGTCGTCGGAGACCTCCACGCAATCGCCGCCGCTCGTGTTGCTGTAGCTGCTCCTGCGCCACGAGACGGCGCTCAGATCGATGACTCGCACGGCGCTTCCTCCAACGTCCGCAGGATGAAATCGCGCGACTGCGCCGGGGACAGCGCCAAGTCGCGCATCGCATCGTACCTACGTTGCAGCAGCTCAACTGAGGCGTTTTCCTCCACGAGTTCACCGCGCAGATCGTTCTCGGTGTAGGCGACGACGCGGCCGTTCGGCAGGCGCAGGAACTTCACCGCGGTGTTCATCAGGCCGTGCGGGCCCGCACGGAACGGCAGGACCTGGAGGGTGATACTCGGGCGCCCGGCCATCTCGGCCAGGTGGGCCAACTGCTCGCGCCAGGCCCCCACGTCGCGCAGCGACGTGCGCAGCACCGCCTCGGAGAGAATGACGCGAAACGGCGGTGGAGCCTCCCCCTCCAGCAGTTGCCGACGGCCGAGACGGGCCTCGACCTGCTGCTCCAGTTCTGGCCCCTTGAGCCAGCCCACGGCAAGCGTCTCGCGCGCGTAGCCGGCGGTCTGGAGCAGGCCCGGCGGCGCGCTGACCGCGTAGTGCCACAGGCTGATCGCCTCGGCCTCCAGGATCATGTACCGCCGGTACTGCTCCCGGAACTGCGTCGGATCGGCGACCGCCAGCTCCCACAGCGTGAGCAGCATTCCGCCCGTGCCGAAGTACTGGTCCAGCGCCTCGACGATCTCCGGGCCGCCCAGCGTGTGGCCGTTCTCCATCTTTCCGAACTGGGACGCGTCCCAGCCCACCGCCTCCGCCATGCCCCGCAGGGACACGCCCCGCCCCTGGCGGAGCAGCCGCAGCTCCTCCGCGAACCGTGCCCTCGGTTCCTGACTGCGACCCGTGATCGCCCTCCGCTGCGGCACCGCACCCCTCCCGGCTGTGGAATTTGTGGAATTTGGAGCGCCCGGTGTGGCACTAGCGGCCGTTCCGGGCCTGGCGACCCCCGGTCTGGGTCATGCTCTTACTGCCCACCACTACGCAGAGTAGGGCAACTGTCGCATTCCGTATAGATGTTGACGTAAGGGAGCGAACTCGTGAGAACAGAACCGGCCACCTTCCAGCTCGGTGCCGTGCTGTACGACCCGGCCGCCGCGAAGGTCGGCGCGTACCAGGGCCGGTCCGGGCCCCGCGCGCTGCTCCGTCCCGTCGGCGGTGGCCGGGAGTGGGAGGCGGACCCGGCCTCGCTGCGCCCGGCGACGGACCGCGAACGCCTCAGCGCGGGCGTGCGCGCCGCGAACGACCGCGCACGTACCGCACCCCCGGACCCCGGTGACCTGGACCGGCCCCCGGCGCCCGTCCCCGGCTGCGCGGCCTGCGCCTGGCTGGACGACCGGCGGGAGGCGGCGCGCACGGAACGCGACCACAGCGCGGTGACGGACGCGAACGTGCTGCTGCGCCAGCACCAGCGGGCGGAGCACGAGGCATGACGTACGAAGGCGGCCTGCCCTACGAGGAGTGCCGACGGGCCCAGCGGCTGTCGCCCCGGCGCGACCGGACGCCCCTCTCACCCGGTTTCGCGATGCCCCCGTTCCACCCGGACCACCCGCCGAGGCCCGCTCCGAGGCCCGCTCCGAAACCCGCGCGGTCCCGGCCGTACGTCAGGCCGGACGGCGCCACCGTCAGCGGCCTGCTCACCGTGCTGTGCGTCGCGTCGCTGCTGGTGACGATCGCCCTCACCGTCTGACGCCGCCCGCGAGGGCTACGCTTCCGGCATGGCGAAGAAGCTCGTGATCAAGGTGACAGCGGGGGCCGATGCCCCCGAGCGCTGCTCGCAGGCGTTCACGGTGGCGGCGGTGGCCGTGGCCAGCGGGGTCGACGTGTCCCTGTGGCTGACCGGGGAGTCCGCCTGGTTCGCGGTGCCGGGGCGCGCGGCCGAGTTCGAGCTGCCGCACGCCGCGCCGCTGCCCGACCTGCTCGACTCCCTCCTGGCCGGTGGCCGGGTGACGCTGTGCACCCAGTGCGCGGCCCGGCGCGACCTGACCGAGAAGGACGTCATCGAGGGCGTGCGGATCGCCGGCGCCCAGGTCTTCGTCCAGGAGGCACTGGCCGACGACACCCAGGCCCTCGTCTACTGACCCCCTCCCCAAAAAGCGCGAACACCCAGCACCCGAGTGTCCTCCAACCGCTCATTCGAGCGCCCCGAGGACACTGGAGGGCGAAGTGTTCGTGCTTCTCAGAGAAGCAGTCGGGTCTGCAGGGCCACGGTCTGCTGGAAGGGCACCTCCGCCGCCCCGCCCGCGCGGCTCTGCACCACCACCGCCAGGACGTCGCCGGCCCCGAGGTAGGCCTCGCGGACCTGTTCGTCGCCGTACGGCTCAGGTTCGGTGAAGACGGCGGTGAGTACGTCGTCGGACTCGGCGGCCTCCGGGAAGTCCTCGTCGGGTTCCACCGTCTCCGCGCCCCGCACGGCGTAGACCGGGCTGTCGTACGGCGCCAGCTGCATGGTGTGCAGGTCGTCCACGACGGCCGCCGTACCGAACTGGAGCAGGTAGATCCGCGTGTGCGTCCCGTCCTCGGTGGTCCAGCCACGGGCGGCGATGTGACGCAGCCCCGCGTCGACGATCTTCAGCCGCAGTGCCTCACGGTCGGACTCCTCCCCGTACTCCGCGAGGAAGGTCTCCGTCGCCAGCCAGCCGTCCGTGCCGCGCAGAGCCGGGTCAGCTGTCGCCCCGTCGGGCGCCGGCAGGACCAGGTCCCGCAGATCGGCGTAGTGGGCACCGGCCGCGTTCCCCTCGGCGAACGGCCCCGGGCTGCCGGACGGCAGCGGCGCCGCGGTGAGTGTCGGGTACTTCCAGCGCCCGTCCGACGCGGTCGCGAGCCCCGGCACGTCCGTCCGGTCCATCCGCGTGACGCCGTACGCCGTGGCCGATCCGACCGCCGCGAAGACGGCGACGGCGGCGGTCCAGCGGAGCACGGCGCGCAGGACGCGGCGGTCCTTGCCCGACGGAGTCGGAGCGCCGGGCGGCGGGGCGTCCGGCAGGGGCGGCAGGGCGGGGGCCGACGGGGTGGGGGCCGACGGGGCGGGGGCCGACGGGGTGATCTGCTCGGTCACACGGACTCCCCGGGTTCGACTATGCGGTCCAACTGGTCCTTCAACAGCGCGGCGACACCGTCGGCGTCGAACGGCTGCACTCCTTCGGCGGTGGCGACGACCGCGATGTCTCCGGTGGAGGCGGAGCAGAACATCGCGTCGAGTTCCTCGTCGTCGCCGGAGCCGGAAGGCGAGCGATAGCAGGCGGCGTTCTCGTAGCCCTCGATCTCGGGGCCCTCGCGGAAGATGTCGAGGGCGTCCAGAAGCTCGTTCCGGCCCGTCGTCACGGAACTGGCCGCGGCCTGGTCCTCCATCCGGGCCAGGACGATCGTCATGGTGGCGGCGCCCGCCATACGGCTGGCGTCCTCCTCCATGGTGAAGGCGTAGCTGCGCATCGCCATCTCCTTGACGCGCCGGCGGTCGATCTCCTTCTCCAGCTCTTTGCGCTCGGTCCGGGGCAGCCCGGCCAGCGACTCCTTGAACAGGGCGGCCGTCCGGTCTCCGTTCAGCACGGCGTCCGAGCCGAACTCGCCCAGGTCGGGGCCGCGCCGCCAGTTGTGGGGCCGGTACGGCACGAGGGTCCAGGCCAGACTGCCCGGCTCGGCCGCGGCCGCCGTCCGGTCCTCGGTGGGCTGGGGACGCGCCCAGGAAGGGACGCCCGGATCGCGGTCGGCGTCCGCGACGGCCACGGCGGTGTACGCGACGGCTCCGACGACGGCACCGGTCAGCAGGAGTGCTCCGGTGACGGCGGCGATCCGGCGGCGGCCTCGGCGTCCGGGGGCGGGAGAGGGCGGTTCGGTGGGCTCGGCCGTGGACGGGGCGTCGTTCCGGTTCTCGTTCACAGCCGCTCCATCTGCTGCTCGGCCAGGTCCAGGATCATCTTCTTGTCGATCGGCTCGGCACCGCTCACCCAGATCTCCATGGCGATGTCGCCTCGCCGGGCGTGCGCTTCCGCCCGGTAGGGGAACTCCGAGCTGTCGAGGCCGGGGACAGGCTCATCGTTGACGAACACGCGGCCGTCCCCTGTGCCCGGGATGCTCCAATCGCCGACGCGGAGGCCGTCGCCGGGCACGAAGTACTCGTCCGCCAGGTCGGTAGCGAAGTACTGGTTCTTCTCGTTGGCCTCGGTGGCGCCGAGGACCTCTTCCTGCCGGTACTGGATCAGCCGGATCTCCACGGAGTACGTCTCGCCGACCTCCCAGCCGGTGACGGCGGCCCGGCGGAACTCGTTGCGGAGCAGGTTCTCGTACGCACGCTGCGGATACCCGAAGGTCCCGGCGTAGCCCGCCAGGTCCATCCAGCCCTCGGAGCCCTTCAGCCAGTCGAACTCCTCCGCCCCGCGCGGCTTCTCCAGCAGCAGGTCACGCAGGTCGCCCTCGGTGCGCACCTGGCGGTCCTGGTCGGCGGGCAGCGGCTTCGGCGCCTTCCCGGTGCTGGGTGCGAGCGCGGCCTGCGACAGCGGCGGCAGCTTCGTCGGCTTCCGGTCCGCCTGCACGAGCACTCCGGCGCAGGTTCCGGCGACCAGTCCCAACACGGTGGCGACACCGATGAGCAGTGCCGTACGCCCGCGCCTCCGGGGGCGTACGGGCTCCTCGACGGGCGCGGAAGGGCCACCGGCCGGCGGCGCGTCCTCGTCCGGCGCCACCGGCCCGTCCGGCGGCTCGCGATCCTGCTCGTCGGCTGTCGCCCTCTCCGGCGACGTGTGGCCCGCGTCCACCACGGACTCGACCGGTGGCGTGCCGTCGTCCGGCGTCGTCGGCTCGGCGGGTGCCGCGGGTCTCCCTGGTTCCTCTTCCATGACGTCCCCCCACAGAATGTGAAGCGCGCGTTCCGTATACGCGCACCCAGGAGACCCACCGCCGACGTCCGGGGTTGCGGCGAAGTTGATCACGATTCGGCCATGGTGAACCCGGTGGCCGCGTCTGCGGCAGTCTTGAGACTGACGCTCACTTCCCCATGACGTACGCCACCGTCGGGCCGGTGGTCCAGCCGCCGTCCACCGCCAGTTCCGCGCCGGTGACGTAGGACGCGGCGTCCGAGAGCAGGAAGACGACCGCGCCGGCGATCTCGTGGGCCTCGCCCACCCGGCCCATGGGCGTGTTGGGGTAGTTGCCCTCGCCGCGCTCGATACCGACGGCCACGGTCATCGGGGTGTACGTCATCCCCGGGTGGACGGAGTTGACGCGGATGCGGGCGGTGCCCAGTTCCACGGCGCCGATCTTCGTCAGCCCGCGCACGCCCCATTTGGAGGCGCCGTAGCCCGCCGTGAGGGCGAGGCCCATCAGGCCCGCGGCGGACGAGACGTTGACGATCGAGCCGCCGCCGGCCTCCTTCAGCGCGGGGATCACGGTCTTCATGCCGATGAAGACGCCCGTGAGGTTGATGTCGAGCACCTTGCGGAAGTGCTCGACGGACTCCGCCTCCAGCAGGGTGCCGGTCGAGATGCCGGCGTTGTTCACCAGGCCGTGCAGCGAGCCGAACGCGTCGACCGCGAGGTCGGCGGCGCGGCGCCAGTCCTCCTCCGAGGTCACGTCGTGGTGCAGGAAGCGGGCCCGGTCGCCGAGTTCGCGGGCGGTGGCCTCGCCCTCGTCGTCCAGGACGTCGGTGATCAGGACGTGCGCGCCGGCGGCGACCGCCTGGCGGGCGGCCTCCGCGCCCAGGCCCCGGGCGCCGCCGGTGATGATCAGGTTCTTGCCGGTCAGGTCGTGCATGTCGGGCTCCTTCCAGGGGCGGGCAGGTCAGAAGTGGGTGCCGCCGTCGACCCGGATCTCGGTGCCGGTGATGAACCGGCCGTCCTCGGAGCCGAGCATCGCGACCACGGACGCCACGGTCTCCGGGCCGGCGAAGCCCCGGCCGAGGGCGGGCGACAGCTTCGCGAAGAGGCTCATGTCGGCGTCCGCGGGCAGCCCGGGACCGGCGCTCTGGCCGCTGGCCCCGCTGCCGTCCGTCATGCCGGAGGAGATGGACCCCGGCTGCACGGCGGTGAAGCGGATGCCGCGGCCCGCGTACTCGCCGGCCAGGGCGTGGGTCATGGACTGGATGCCGCCCTTGCTCGCCGCGTAGGCCGCCATGTACGGGTGGGCGAACGCCGCCGAGGTGGAGCTGAAGTTGACCACGGCCGCGTCCCGGCCCGCCAGGAGCGCCGGGATCGCCTCGCGGATCACCAGGAAGGTGCCGACGAGGTTCACCGTCAGGACGCGGGTGAAGTCCGCGAGGCTGGTCTCCTCGGTGTGCGAGGAGCGCAGGATGCCGGCGGCGTTGACGAGGACGTCCAGTCCGCCGAGGGCGTCCGTCGCGGCCTTGACGCCCTCGCGCACGGAGGTCTCGTCGGCGATGTCGACGACGCCGGTGGTGAGGCGGTCCGTGTGACCGTGAGCGGCCGCCTTCTCGAAGGTGTCCTTCAGACCCTTCTCGCTGACGTCCGCGGCCACGACGGTGCCGCCCTCCGCCAGCAGCCGCAGCGCGGTGGCCTGGCCTATGCCCGAGCCGGCGCCGGTGACCAGGGCGCGGCGGCCTTCGTAGCGGTTCAGGGGGGTCAGGGGGTTCAGGTGGTTCATGTGTGCTCCAAGCCGGGTCGGCGTTGTCCGCCGGCCGGTCCCTTGCGGCGCCCGCTCTCTTCCTGCGGCGCCCGGATTCCACTTCACGGTACGCCTAGGTGACACGGTTTGCCACTACGTCACGGCATGCCGCCGAGTGGTCGCGGGTCGTACGCTTCTGGGGTGAGCACCGAGCCGCCGACCCCGTCCCTGACCGAGCGCCGCAAGGCCGCCACCCAGCTCGACATCGCGCACGCGGCGGCCGAGCTGTTCGCCACCCAGGGCCCGCACGCCACGACGGCCGAGGAGATCGCCCGGCGCGCCGGGGTCGCGCTGCGCACCTTCTACCGGTACTTCCGCTCCAAGCAGGACGCGGTCGGTCCGCTGCTGACGGTCGGCGCCGACCGCTGGCGTGGGCTGCTCGCCGACACGGAGCCGGGCACCCCGCTCGGTCCTGCGCTGCGCACCGCGGTCGAGGAGGCGCTGGCGGTCCCGGACGACCGGGCCGCCGAGGCGATGCTGCGCACGCGCGGGCTGCTGCGGGCCGCGCAGGACGATCCGGCGCTGCGCGCCGTGTGGTACCGCGTGAACCAGGAGTCGGAGGAGCGGCTGGTCCCGGTCGTCGCGCGCCTGACGGACGGCGCCGCCGACCCGCTGGAGGTACGGCTGCTGGCGGCCGCGGCCACCGACGCCATCCGGATCGCCATGGAGACGTGGGCCGGCACGGAGGCGGGGCCCGAGGGCCCCGGTTCACCGGCCGAGCTGGCGGTGCGCTGCCTGGGAGGACTCGTCGGGGGGCTGGACCAGATGTAAATGACGGGGGGCGGTGGGGGAGGGTGGCTAGTGGCGCCCCTTCTTGCCGTCCAGTTCGGCCCACCACTCGTCGGACTGCGGGTCGCCGGACGGGTCGTCCCACCAGCGGTCGTCGGGGCCGCGACGGTTGGCGACGACGGCGGCGAGCGGCGGGATGACCATGGCGACCACGCACATGGCGACGGCCGCGGGGACCGACCAGAGCCGGACGACGCCCCAGGCCAGGACGAACAGCGCGATGCAGATGCCCATCATCACGAAGTAGCGGTGCCGCCGCCGCGCGTACATAGGTCCAGGGTAGGTCCGCAACCCGGTCCCCGGACATGCCGAGGGGCCGCACCCCGGGTGTCCAACCCGTGGGGTGCGGCCCCTCGCCGTCACCGTCGCCGTCGCCGTCAGACGGCGATCGCGACCTCCGCGAGCCCGCCCTGCTGGGCGACGACCGTGCGGTCGGCGCTGCTGCCGCCCGGCACGAGCGCGCGGACGGTCCAGGTGCCCTCGGCCGCGTAGAAGCGGAACTGGCCCGTCGCGGAGGTCGGGACCTCCGCCGTGAACTCGCCGGTGGCGTCCAGCAGACGGACGTAGCCCGTCACCGGCTCGCCGTCGCGGGTCACCTGGCCCTGGATGGTGGTCTCACCGGGCTTGATCGTCGAGGCGTCGGGGCCGCCGGCCTTCGCTCCGCACATGTCGTACTCCTGAGGGGTTGAGAGGGGGCGGGCTTACTTGTTGGCGCCGAGCTCGATCGGCACGCCGACCAGGGAGCCGTACTCGGTCCAGGAGCCGTCGTAGTTCTTGACGTTCTCCACGCCCAGCAGCTCGTGCAGCACGAACCAGGTCAGGGCCGAGCGCTCACCGATGCGGCAGTAGGCGATGGTGTCCTTCGCCAGGTCGACCTGCTCGTCGGTGTAGAGCTGCTTGAGCTCGTCGTCCGACTTGAAGGTGCCGTCGTCGTTGGCGTTCTTCGACCACGGGATGTTGCGGGCGGACGGGACGTGGCCCGGACGCTGCGACTGCTCCTGCGGGAGGTGGGCCGGGGCGAGCAGCTTGCCGGAGAACTCGTCGGGCGAGCGGACGTCGACCAGGTTCTGCGCGCCGATCGCCTTGACGACGTCGTCGCGGAAGGCACGGATCGAGGTGTCCTGCGGCTTGGCCTTGTAGTCGGTGGCCGGGCGCTCGGGCACGTCGGTGCCGTCGACCAGCTCGCGGGCGTCCAGCTCCCACTTCTTGCGGCCGCCGTCGAGGAGCTTGACGCTGTCGTGGCCGTACAGCTTGAAGTACCAGTAGGCGTAGGACGCGAACCAGTTGTTGTTGCCGCCGTAGAGGACCACGGTGTGGTCGTTGGAGATGCCCTTCTTCGACAGGAGCTTCTCGAAGCCCTCCTGGTCGACGAAGTCGCGGCGAACCGGGTCCTGGAGGTCCTGGGTCCAGTCGATCCGGATCGCGTTCTTGATGTGGTTCTTGTCGTACGCGGACGTGTCCTCGTCCACCTCGACGATCGCGATGGTCGGGTCGTCCAGGTGGTCCTGCAGCCAGTCGGCGTCGACCAGGACGTCGCTGCGGCTCATGATTTCTCCTCCGGGGCAGGTGCGGCGGGGCGTGCGGTGAGAGGGTGCGCGCGCTCGGGCCGGTGGGCGGCGCGCGGGTGCCCAGGGCAGGGCGAGGTGAGGGGACACGGACGGCGGCGTCGCCGTCCGCTCAGACGGTGCGACAGAGCATGGCGGCGACACGGCACAGGTCGACTGCCCGCCGCTTCGTGAGATCCGCCTGTCGCTTCATAGGCCCGATCGTAGGGACGGACGGCGGGGCGTGTCACCGGCGTGTCGAATTATGAGACATCATTGTCCGTCATATGGGATACACACTCCTACCGGGCACCCCCGCGCGCCTCCCTCGACCGGATGCGCCCGCCACCCATCTACGCTGCGGACGGCCACGTCTCGCCAGTCGGACGCCCCGGCGCCGTCCTACCCGGCCAGCCTGACGTCCGAACCCTTCACCGTGATCTCGACGCCGTCCTT
This sequence comes from Streptomyces sp. M92, assembly GCF_028473745.1. NCBI lineage: Bacteria > Bacillati > Actinomycetota > Actinomycetes > Kitasatosporales > Streptomycetaceae > Streptomyces > Streptomyces sp. M92. The sequence goes on along the minus strand of NZ_CP101137.1, from coordinate 1,438,426 downwards.
CGCCGCCTCGACCTTGTCCAGCTGGACGCCGCCGGGCAGCTCGTCGATGGTCTGCTGGAAGTCGGTGATGGCCCGGATGCGGGACTCGGCCAGCTCCTTGCCGCCGATCTCCGGCAGGCCGTCGGCGACGACCTCGACGTTGTTGTCCTTGACCGTGACCGAGCTGAGGACGTCGACCGGCTCGGGCAGTTCGACGCCGAACGCCGTGGCCTGGAGGGAGACCTTGATCTTGCCGTTGCCGCCGTCGGAGAGGCCGACGACCTTCGCGGTGACGCCCGGCGCGACGGTGGTGGGCTCGGACTTGGCGGCCTTCATCAGCTCGTCGTAGGCGATGGTCGCGGTGCCGGTGGCGGTGGCCGCGGTGGCGGAGCTGAAGTCGCTGGAGAAGCCGACGCCCTTCATGTTCGCGCGCAGGTGGTCGATGCGGATCTTCTCGGCGCCGTCGCCGGTGGACGCCTCGTAGCCGTCGATGCCGATCTCGACGTCGTCCAGTTCGCCGCCGACGACCTGGGTGAGGAAGGGGAAGCCGTTGATGGAGACGTCGGGCGTCGAGGCCAGGTTCTCGGTGCTCTTCAGCTGGTCCGCCGCCTCGCCCTCGGCGAAGTTGACCGCCACCCGGTCCGCGATCACGAAGAGACCGCCCAATATCACAACGACGATCAACAGTATTCGCAGTGCACGCATGCGGTGTTCCCCCACCTCGGGCGGTCGACGACGGCGGTCTCCGACGACCGGCGGCCGTCCAGCGCGAGAGTAACGCGCCGGACAAGGGCCACCGGAATTTTGTCGATCACCTGTGACAGGCGGCCGGTTTCAGCCGAGCGCCCGGCCCAGCAGGTAGACGGCCGGCGCGGCGGCCGCCAGCGGCAGGGCCACGCCCGCCGTGAAGTGGACGAAACGGGACGGGTAGTCGTACGCCGCCACCCGGTGGCCGATCAGCGCGCACACCGCGGCGCCCGCGCCGAGCAGCGCCCCCGACGATCCGAAGTCCGTCATCGCGCCGGCCGCGATCCCCGCCCCGGCCGCCGCGAGCAGCGCCACGACCATGGAGGCCGCGGTCGGCAGCGGCAGGGCCCGCGCCACGGCGGCGACGGCCACCGCGATCGCGCCGACCGTCACGGCATCCGCGCCGGCGGCCAGGTACCCGCCCGCGACCACGGCCAGGGCCGCCGCGACGATGGTCGCCATCAGGCCGTACATCCGCTCGTCCGGGTCGGCGTGCGAGCGCAGTTGCAGCACGAGGGAGAGCAGCACCCACACCCCGAGGGTGCCGATGATCGCCGCCGGGGAGCGGTCGGACACCAGCATCGCCGCGTCGGCGGCGAGCGCGGCGGCGAAGCCCAGGGCGATGCCCTGCCGGGCGGGCCACATGCCGTTCAGCCGGAACCAGCCGGCCGCGGTGACCGCCTGGAGGACGACGAGCGGGACGAGTAGCGCGTACGTGCCGAGCGCCGCCCCGCCGGCCAGCAGCAGACCGAGCAGCGCGGTGAGTCCCGCCGGCTGCATGCCGGGGTCGATGATCGGCGAGCGCCCCTCGGCACGGGCACGCTGGGCGTCCGTTATCCGCGTGTTCCCGGCGAGGGTCGCGGGGCCGTAGCCGGGCTCGTCGGCGGAGGCGGGGGGCGCGGCGGCGGGTGCGGCCGGGGCGGGAGCGGCCGGCTGGGGTTGCGGCTGCGGCTGCGGCTGCGGCTCGGGGTAGTAGCCGTACGTCTGCGCGTGCGCCTGGTACGGCTGCTGCGGCTGCTGCGGCTGCTGCGGCTGCTGCGGCTGCTGCGGCTGCTGCGGCGGGAGGTACGCCGTCTCCTCCACGGAGACCGGCGGCTGCACCTGGGTCTCCCAGGTCTGCCCCTGCCACTGCTGGGTGTACTGGGCGGCGTCCAGGCCCTCGTACCCGTTCTGGTGCCCCTGCTGGTCCTGGGTGCCCTGATACGCCTGCTGCCCGGACGGCCACGCCTGGGCGTCGTATCCGTCGTATCCGTTGTATCCGTCGTATCCCTCGTACGGCTGGTTCTGCCCGTACGGCTGATGCGGCTGGTCGGTCATGCTCACCCTCCCGCGAACGGCGGGAGGACCTCGACCGTGCCGCCCTCGGCCAGCCGTACCGTCTCGTGCTCGCGCGTTCCCACGGGGTCGCCGTCGACGAGGAACGAGCAGCGCAGCAGCACGCGCGTCAGTTCGCCGGGGTGCCGCTCGCGCACCGCCCCGAGCGCGTCCGCGAGCGTGGCCGCGTCGTACGCCTCCTCGGCCACCCCCGCCGCGGCCTTCGCGGCGGCCCAGTAGCGCACCGTGACCTTTGCCATCTGGATCCTTCGTCGCCGGTGCCGATCGGCGTCGGGTGCCGTTCGGCGGTGAACCATGTCAGGCTAGCCCGCCCGCGCCACCGCCCAGTCGCCGATGCGGCGCAGCAGTTCCTCGCCGGACGCGTGCTCGGCGTGGCCCATGCCGGGCTCCACCCAGAGTTCCCCGTGGTCACCGGCCGCCTCGGCCAGCATCCGGGGGTGGTCGAGGGGGAAGTAACCGTCCCGGTCGCCGTGCACGACGAGCAGCGGCCTGGGCGCGATCCGGGGCACCGCCTCCACCGGCGACAGCGGCACCGGGTCCCAGTCCCGGTGGTGGATTCGGGTGCGCATGCCGTAGCGGCCCACCAGGCGCCCGGCGGGACGCATCACCAGCCAGTGCAGCCGGCGCATGGGTGCCGTGCCCCGGTAGTACCAGCGGGCGGGGGAGCTCACCGACACGACGGCGTCCGTGCGCGCATCGCTGTCATCGCCGTACAGCGCGGCGTGCCGCAGCACCACCGAGCCGCCCATGGAGAAGCCGACGGTCACCACGCGGGCGTGCCCGAAGCCGCGCGCCCAGGTGACCGCGGCCGCCAGGTCCAGCACCTCGCGGTCGCCGACGGTGGACCGGCCGCCGGAGGCACCGTGCCCGCGGAAGGAGAACGTGACGACGGCACCGTCGCGCGCGAACACCTCCGCGATGCGGCGCACGTGCGGGCGGTCCGCGTCGCCGGTGAAGCCGTGGGCGACGACGAACACCAGGTCAGAGGCGCCGTGGGCGGTCGCGCCGGGCTCGTACACGGCGTCGATCCGCACCCCGTCGGACGTGCGGAGGAAGGTGCGTGCGGGCGTGCGGCGTTTCGTTCCACCCGGCGTCTCGGCATTCGGACGAATGGTGGAACGCGCCACATGACCTGCCGGTCGGTTGCTCATGTCGGCTATTCTGCTGGGCAGAGGACTCGGGCAACGTAGCCCCCGGGTCCTTTTGTGCTTTCGGGAGCGACGCGGAGCGGTCGCCGAACGGCCGCCGGGCGTTCACCTCCCGGACGCGCGGCAGGTCCCACGGGCACGGGACCCGCCACCCGCACAACCGTACGAAGCAGTGCCGCAAACGTCCTCGCAGGGACCCAGGAGGAACCAGACGTTATGGGCGAGCGAACCGGGCACGACCAGCACGACCACAGGACGACCCAGGCAGGTGGGGCGCGATGAGTTCTCTGCTGCTCCTGACCAACGCCCTCCAGCCGTCGACGGAGGTGCTTCCCGCCCTCGGCCTGCTGCTGCACAACGTCCGCGTCGCGCCCGCGGAGGGCCCCGCGCTTGTCGACACCCCCGGCGCCGACGTGATCCTCGTCGACGGGCGCCGCGACCTCCCCCAGGTCCGCAGCCTGTGCCAGCTGCTGCGCTCCACGGGGCTCAGCTGCCCGCTGGTCCTGGTCGTCACCGAGGGCGGCCTCGCCGCCGTCACCGCCGACTGGGGCATCGACGACGTACTGCTGGACACCGCGGGCCCGGCGGAGGTCGAGGCCCGGCTGCGCCTCGCCATGGGCCGCCAGCAGATCGTCGGCGACGACTCCCCGATGGAGATCCGCAACGGCGACCTGTCGGTGGACGAGGCGACGTACTCCGCGAAGCTCAAGGGCCGGGTCCTGGACCTGACCTTCAAGGAGTTCGAGCTGCTGAAGTACCTCGCCCAGCACCCGGGCCGGGTCTTCACCCGCGCCCAGCTGCTCCAGGAGGTGTGGGGCTACGACTACTTCGGCGGCACCCGCACCGTCGACGTGCACGTACGGCGGCTGCGCGCCAAGCTCGGCCCCGAGCACGAGTCGCTGATCGGCACCGTCCGCAACGTGGGCTACCGCTTCGTCACGCCGGAGAAGCCGGAGAAGTCCGAGCGTCAGCCGGAGAAGGCCGAGCGTTCGGCGGAGGAGGCGAAGGGGAAGGCCGAGGAGAAAGCCGAGGCCGGGACCCGGTCGCAGCCGGCCCCCGCGGCGCGGGCGACGTCAACCAAGGTGTGATACGCCCTGCCCAGGGCGGTTCCATCCGCGTAGACTCCGCGCGTGGCCAAGGTGACTCGGGATGATGTGGCGCGACTGGCGGGGACTTCCACCGCCGTCGTCAGCTACGTCATCAACAACGGACCCCGGCCGGTCGCCCCGGCCACGCGCGAGCGTGTCCTCGCCGCGATCAAGGAACTGGGGTACCGCCCGGACCGGGTCGCCCAGGCGATGGCGTCGCGGCGCACGGACCTCATAGGGCTGATCGTGCCGGACGCGCGCCAGCCGTTCTTCGCGGAGATGGCGCACGCGGTCGAGTGGGCCGCCTCCGAGCGCGGGAAAATGGTCCTCGTCGGCAACTCCGACTACGTCGGCGAGCGCGAGGTCCACTACCTGCGCGCGTTCCTCGGCATGCGGGTCTCCGGCCTGATCCTGGTCAGCCACGCCCTGAACGACCTGGCCGCCGCCGAGATCGAGGCCTGGGACGCCCGGGTCGTCCTGCTGCACGAACGCCCCGAGGCCATCGACGACGTCGCCGTCGTCACCGACGACCTCGGCGGCGCCCAGCTCGCCGTGCGCCACCTGCTGGAGCACGGGTACGAGTACGTCGCGTGCATGGGCGGCACCGCCGAGACCCCGTCCGTCGGCGACCCGGTCTCCGACCACGTCGAGGGCTGGAAGCGGGCGATGAAGGAGGCCGGCCTCTCCACCGAGGGCCGGCTCTTCGAGGCCCCGTACAACCGCTACGACGCCTACCGCGTGGCGCTCGACCTGCTCTCCGGCCCGCAGCGCCCGCCCGCGATCTTCTGCTCCACCGACGACCAGGCCATCGGCCTGCTGCGCGCGGCCCGCGAGCTGCGCATCGACGTGCCCGGCGAGCTGGCGGTGGCCGGCTTCGACGACATCAAGGAGGCCGACCTGGCGGACCCGCCGCTGACGACGGTCGCCTCCGACCGCTCGGCGATGGCGCGGGAGGCCGTGGACCTGGTCCTGGACGACGGCCTGCGGGTGGCGGGCTCGCGGCGGGAGCGGCTGAAGGTCTTCCCGTCCCGGCTGGTGGTCCGCCAGTCCTGCGGCTGCGGGTAGCCTCCGGCGGCCTTCCGGGCAGTCACGCGGGCCTTTGCCGCGCAGGTCTTTATATCGGGCATACGAGGTTCTGCCGGGCTTCTCAGGCAGCACTCAGGCCGCTCTCATACGCGGGCGGGACGCTCATGGACATGACCGAGAGCCTCCGCCGGAACGGCGAGTACGAGCACGCGCAGGAGAACCCGCACCAGAACCCTCACCAGAACCCGTACCAGGGAACCCACGAGCACGCCTCCTCTCCCGTCGACCCCACGTGGCCGCCCCCGCCGCCCCGGCCGACCCAGCCGCCCGCCGCCCCCTTCGCCTCCTTCCAGGACGGGCAGCCCGAGCAGCCGCGCGAGAAGCGCCGGGCCCGGCGCGGCCCGGTCGCCCTCCTCACGGCCGTGGCGATCGTCGCGGCGGCCGTCGGCGGCGGCACCGCCTTCGGCATCCAGGAACTGACCGGCGGCGACACCGTCGCCTCCAGCTCCAGCAGCACCAACGTGGTGCCCTCCAGTCAGAAGGGCACGGTCTCCGGCGTCGCCTCGGCGGTCAGCCCGAGCATCGTCGAGATCAGCGCCACCTCGCCCGCCGGTTCCTCCACCGGCTCCGGCGTGATCATCACCGGTGACGGCGAGATCATCACCAACAACCACGTCGTCTCCGGCGCCTCGTCCGTCAAGGTGACGACCAACGACGGCAAGCAGTACGCGGCCGAGGTCGTCGGCACCGACAGCAGCAAGGACCTCGCGCTGATCAAGCTGGAGAACGCCTCCGGCCTCAAGGCCGCGACCCTCGGCGACTCCGACGCCCTGAAGGTCGGCCAGCAGGTCGTGGCGATCGGCTCCCCCGAGGGCCTGACCGGCACCGTGACCAGCGGCATCGTCTCGGCCCTGGACCGCGACGTGACCGTCTCCACCGACGGGGGCCAGCAGCAACAGCAGCAGCGGCAGGGCGGCGGCTGGCCGTTCGAGTTCGGCGGCCAGGAGTTCAACGGCGACACCGGCTCGTCCACGACGACGTACAAGGCGATCCAGACCGACGCGTCCCTGAACCCGGGCAACTCCGGCGGCGCGCTGATCGACATGAACGGCAACATCGTCGGCATCAACTCCGCGATGTACTCGTCGGCCGAGTCCTCCGCAAGCGCGGGCAGCGTCGGCCTCGGCTTCGCCATCCCGGTCAACACCGTCAAGGCCGACCTGGCCAAGCTGCGCGCGGGCGCGGACGGCTGAGCGGGCGTCCCGCGCGGCTGCCCGAGGCCGCCGCGAACATGCGAGGCTGAAGAGGCCCGCAGCCGCACCCCGACACCGCACCCGAGGAACCCGAGCCCATGAGCCCCGCAGACGGCGACCGTGACCGCGACCGCGAGATCCAGCGCATCCTGATCGTCGACGACGAACCGGCGGTCCGCGAAGCCCTCCAGCGCAGCCTCGCCTTCGAGGGCTACGACACCGAGGTCGCCGCCGACGGCGCCGACGCGCTGGAGAAGGCGTCGGCGTACCGCCCCGACCTGGTCGTCCTCGACATCCAGATGCCCCGCATGGACGGCCTGACCGCCGCCCGGCGTATCCGCGGCGCGGGCGACACGACGCCCATCCTCATGCTCACGGCCCGCGACACGGTCGGCGACCGGGTGACCGGCCTGGACGCCGGCGCCGACGACTACCTGGTCAAGCCCTTCGAGCTCGACGAACTCTTCGCCCGCATCCGCGCGCTGCTGCGCCGCAGCTCGTACGCGGCGGCGGTGGAGGCCACCGCCGAGGACGACGACACCCTCGCCTTCGCCGACCTGACCATGGATCTGTCGACGCGGGAGGTCGTACGCGCCGGACGCCCGGTCGAACTGACCCGTACGGAGTTCACGCTCCTGGAGATGTTCATGGCCCACCCGCGCCAGGTCCTCACCCGGGAGCAGATCCTCAAGGCCGTCTGGGGCTTCGACTTCGAGCCGTCCTCCAACTCCCTCGACGTGTACGTCATGTACCTGCGCCGCAAGACCGAGGCGGCCGGCGAGCCGCGCCTCGTCCACACCGTGCGCGGCGTCGGCTACGTCCTGCGGCAGGGCGGCGCGGAGTGACGAGCCTGGCCCGCCGCGTCCGAGCCCTGCCCATCCGGGCCCGGCTGTCGCTGCTGGTGGCGTCGGCGGTGGCGTTCGCTGTGGCGGCGGTGTCGGTCGCCTGCTGGTTCCTGGTCCGCGAGCAGCTGTACAACCAGCTGGACGACCAGCTGCGCGGCGAGCAGGTGTCGAAGGGCCTGCTGAACAGCATGCTGCGCAACTGCCAGTCGGGGTCCCCGCAGGAGATCCCCCAGGTACCGAACGCCCCCGTCGTCACCATCCTGTACTCCGACGGCTCGACCTGCGTCAATCCAGGCGACGAGGAGGTCCCCGTGCAGCGGGAGGACCTGGAGGTCGCGGACGGACGCGCGAAGAACGCCCTGCACACCACGCGGTCCACCGACGGGACCGCCATGCGGGTCTTCACCGGGCGGGTCCTGGACGCGACCACCGGCCAGGTGCAGCCCGGCATCGCCGTCTCCATCGCGAAACCGCTCGAGGACGTCACCAAGCCCCTGTCCTCCCTGGTCTGGATCCTCCTCATCGTCTCCGGCATCGGAGTCGTAGGAGCCGGTGCCGCCGGTCTCGCCGTGGCCCGCGCGGGCCTGCGTCCCGTCGACGAACTCACCGACGCCGTGGAACACGTGGCCCGCACCGAGGATCTGGCGATCCGCATCCCCGTCGAGGACGACAGCGACGACGAGATCGCCCGCCTCTCCCGCTCCTTCAACAGCATGACCTCCTCCCTGGCCAGCTCCCGCGACCTGCAACAACAACTGATCGCCGACGCCGGCCACGAACTCCGCACCCCCCTCACCTCCCTCCGCACCAACATCGAGCTCCTGACCCGCAGCGAGGAGACCGGCCGCCCCATCCCGGAGGCGGACCGCAAGGCCCTGCTCGCCTCGGTGAAGGCCCAGATGACGGAACTGGCCGCGCTGATCGGCGACCTCCAGGAACTCTCCCGCCCCGACACCGGCCAGCACGAGGGCCGCACCCGCATCCTCGCCTGGCACGACGTCGTCGAGTCCGCCCTGCGCCGCGCCCGCCTGCGCGGCCCGGAGCTGACCATCACGGCGGACGTCCACCCCTGGTACGTACGCGCGGAACCGGCCGCCCTGGAACGCGCGGTCGTCAACATCCTGGACAACGCGGTGAAGTTCAGCCCCAAGGGCGGCACGGTCGACGTACGCCTCACCGACGGCGCCCTCACCGTCCGCGACCACGGCCCGGGCATCCCCGCCGACGAACTCCCCCACGTCTTCGACCGCTTCTGGCGCTCCCCTTCCGCCCGCGCCCTCCCCGGCTCCGGCCTGGGCCTGTCCATCGTGGCCCGCACGGTGCAGCAGGCGGGTGGCACCGTCAGCCTGACGCCGGGCGAGGGCGGCGGCACGACGGCGACCGTACGGCTGCCGGGAGCGCCGGTACCGCCGCCGGAGACGGGCGGGGACGGCGGGAGTCAGTGGTAGCCGAGCATGCCGGGGGAGTCGATGTCGACGGTGACGACACCGGGCGGGTAGGCGTCCTCCCTGTCGGTGAGGAGGATGGACATGCCCGTGAACTCGGGGCGCGGCAGCGCGCAGTACAGGGCGTGGCAGGTGTCCGCGCCTCCGTACCCGTCCCGCACCATGGTCCCGACGGTGACCGAGCCGATCGGTAATCACCACCGGTCAGACGCCGAAGGGACATGAGCCATGAAGTCGTCGCCACTGCGCCTCCTCCCCTGGACCACCCCCGAAGGCAACCCCTGCTACCTGAGCACCGACAACGACGACAGTCGGCTCTCCCGGCTCGCGGACGACGTCGAGGAAGCGCTGGTGGAGTCGGGGGAGGAAGTGCTCGCGGGGGCCAGGGCCGTGCTCGGGGACCGGCGGGCCGGGGAGCGGGCGGTGCGGTGCGCGTTGGTGAGGGGCGGCCGAGGCGCTTCAGGATGTGCTCCGGGTCGCGGTCAGCCGGGGAGCGCGGATCGGCCTCGGTCGCGAGTGACATCCTCGCGGCGAGGACAGTCGCGGGTCGTCTGTTGGCCGCGAGCTCATATGAGCGCGGCGCGGACAGTTCGCGGCTGAGTGTTCACGCTTCGGGGCAATACAGAGGGGCCCGGCACCCGCACCCCTGCGGACACCGGGCCCCTCTCCCAGACGCGCAGCGCCTACTGCACGACCGTGATCCGGTCCGCCGCCGGCGGGGCGATCGGGTCGGTGGCCGAGGAGTTGGCCGTCAGGTACTGCTCCAGGGCCGTCAGGTCGTCCGCGCCGACCAGTTCGTTCGTGCCCTCGTTCAGGGTGGGGAAGCCGTCGCCGCCGCCCGCGAGGAAGCTGTTGGAGGCGACGCGGTAGGTGGCCGACGGGTCGATGGGCGCGCCGTTGAGGCGGATGGAGTCCGTCAGCACGCGGTCCGCGCCGGACTTGGTCAGGTCCAGGGTGTAGGTGAGGCCGGAGGAGATCTGGAGGATCTTCGGGGAGGCCTCGTTCGGGCCGGTCACCTGCTCCTTGAGGATCTGGATGAGCTGGGCGCCCGTGTAGTCCTTCAGGTTCACCGTGTTGGCGAAGGGCTGGACCGTGAAGCCCTCGGCGTAGGTGACGACGCCGTCGCCCTCGGCGCCCGAGGCCGCGTAGGTGAGGGGCGCGCGGATGCCGCCCGGGTTCATCAGGGCCAGGTCGGTCTCCGGGTCCTGGGACTTGCCGTACGCGAGTTGCGCGTCGGCGATCAGGTCGCCCAGCGGGGACTCGGTGCCGCCCCGGTCGATGTCGCCGGAGACGTAACCGATGGCGCGGTTGCCGATGGGAGCGGCGAGGGTGCTCCACTTGTCGATCAGGCGCGTCATGTCCGGCGCCTTCGGGACGTCCCGCGTCACCACGTGGTTCGCCGACTTCACGGCCGTACGGGCGATGTCGCCCGTCGCACGGTCGTAGGTCAGCGTCGTGTCCGTGTAGAGGCGGCCGAAGGACGACGCCGAGGTGACCATGCGGGGCTTGCCCGCCGGGTCGGGGATCGTGCAGACATACGCCGCGTGGGTGTGGCCGGTGACCAGCGCGTCCACCTGGGGCGTCACGTTCTTCGCGATGTCGGCGATCGGGCCGGAGATGCCGTCGCCGGCGCCCGGGGAGTCGCAGTCGTAGTTGTAGGCGGAGGAGGCCGGGAAGCCGCCCTCGTGGATCAGGGCGACGATGGACTTCACGCCCTGGCGCCGGAGCACCTCGGCGTACTTGTTGATCGTCTCGACCTCGTCCTTGAAGGCCAGGCCCTTGACGCCCTCCGCGGAGACGATGTCCGGGGTGCCTTCCAGGGTCACGCCGATGAAGCCGACCTTGACGCCCCGCTGCTTCCACACCCAGTAGGGCTTCAGGATGGGCTTCTGCGTCTTCTCGTCGAGGACGTTCGCCGCCAGGTACGGGAAGTCGGCGCCCTTGAACTCCTTGTCGGTGTAGCAGCCGTCGGTGGGGTGGCAGCCGCCGTTCTGGAGGCGGGCCAGTTCCCTGGCGCCCTCGTCGAACTCGTGATTGCCGACGCTCGTCACGTCGAGGTCCAGCTTGTTCAGCGCCTCGATGGTCGGTTCGTCGTGGAAGAGGCCGGAGAGGAGGGGGGACGCGCCGACCATGTCGCCGCCGGCGGCGGTGATGGAGTAGCGGTTGCCCTCGCGCGCCTCGCGCAGGTGGGTGGCCAGGTACTCGATGCCGCCCGCGTCGACCGTCTCCGTCGTGCCGTCCGGCTGGATCTCGGTGACCCGGCCGGAGGAGCCGGCGGGCGGTTCGAGGTTTCCGTGCAAGTCGTTGAAGGAGAGGAGCTGGACGTCCTGGTAGCGGCCATGACCGTGGCCATAACCGTGGCCGTGGCCGCCGTGGCCCCGGTGGTTCCCGGCCGTGCTCGCCGACGCCGGCAGTGTCGCCGCGGCGAGCGCGCCCGCGGTGACGACGGTGGCGGCAGCGGCGAGGAGACGGGTCGTGCGGCGTCTGCGGCGCGGATGGTGCGACTGTGCTGTGGCTGGCATGCGCCCCCCTGTGGGTGTGCGTGACGCGGGCCGTTGAGGAGACGGCCCACCGGCGCGACAGCCTAGAGTCAACGCGCGTAGCGCGACAGGGGGTGACGGGTTACATCCTGGTGTACCTCCGCATCGGGCCGACTCCTGCGACCACCGCCCCTTTGCCGTGCCCGCCCTTTACCCTCGTACGCATGACCAGCGACGACACCGTGCGGCCCGGCCGCTCCCGTTCGATCGACACCCTCTCCGAACTCGCCCCGGAGCAGACGGGGGCCGTCCTCGCCCTGCTCGCCGAGGCCGCCCGGTACGACGGTCAGCAGGCCGTGTCCGAGCAGGGGCGGTTGCAGCTGCGCGGGCCGGCGCGGGAGGGCGTCTCGCACCTGCTGCTCACCGTCGACGGCGGCGAACTCGTCGGCTACGCCCAACTGGAGGGCACCGACCCGATCGAGCCCCCGGCCGCCGAGCTGGTCGTCCACCCCTCGCACCGGGGGCAGGGACACGGGCGGGCGCTGGGCTCCGCGCTGCTCGCCGCCTCCGGCAAGCGGCTGCGGATCTGGGCGCACGGCGGCCACTCCGCCGCCCGGCACCTCGCGCAGGTGCTGGGGCTGACCCTCTTCCGCGAACTGCGGCAGATGCGGCGCCCGTTGGAAGGCCTGGAGCTGCCCGATCCGCGCCTGCCGGAGGGCGTGACCGTGCGGACGTTCGTGCCCGGCCGGGACGACGCGGCGTGGCTCGCGGTGAACGCCGCCGCCTTCGCCCACCACCCCGAGCAGGGCTCGCTCACGCAGCGGGACCTCGACGACCGCAAGGCCGAGGCGTGGTTCGACCCGGAGGGGTTCTTCCTGGCGGAGCGGGACGGGGAGCTGATCGGCTTCCACTGGACCAAGGTGCACGCCGAGGAGCGGCTCGGTGAGGTGTACGTCCTCGGCATCCGCCCCGACACCCAGGGCGGCGGTCTCGGCAAGGCCCTGACCACCATCGGCCTGCGGCACCTGGCGGAGCGCGGGCTGCCCACGGCGATGCTGTACGTCGACGCCGACAACACGGCGGCGGTGTCCGTCTACGAACGGCTCGGGTTCGGCACCCACGAGACGGACCTGATGTACCGCACGGAGTCCTGAGGCGGCCTCACCGGACGCGCCCGCCGCGCCGCCCCACCGGCTCCGGTCCGCACACCGCCCACGCCACGGCCACCGCCGCCAGCAGCACCGCCCACCGGTCGTGGGCGTCGGGCCACCGGGGGTCCTCGGCCGGGACGAACAGCGCCCAGCCCTCCGGCGTCAGCAGGGGCGCGGCGACGGCCGCCAGGAGCAGGGCCGCCGCCACCGCCGGGCCGGGGCGTGCCTCGTCCGTCAGCCGTACCGCGGTCGCGGCGGCCGCGAGGGCCAGGACGCCCACCGCCGCCGCCTCCAGGGTGATGTCACCGGCCGGGGGCCGGGACGCCGACGGGGCGATCAGCAGTACGGCCGCCCACCACAGGGCGACGAGCGGGGCGGCCAGGGCCACCCGCAGGGCCTGCCGCAGCGGGCGCGGGACGGGGACGGGCGCGGTGAGGTGGCGGGCCGGGTCGTCCAGGAGGAAGGCCAGGCCGAGGGCGCCGATGAGCGCGACGCCACGGAGCAGGACGAGTGTCTGCCAGGGGGCGGGCTCCGCGCCCGTCAGGGCGGGCGCGGCCGCGGCCAGCAGGCCGAGTGCTCCGGCGGCGGCCAGGGCCGGCCACGGCAGCGTGCGCCACACGGGGACGACCAGGGCGCGCGTCACTCCTCGCACGAGTCCGGCCTGTCCGGTCCCCGCACACCCAGCAGCTCGGCGACACGGGCCGTGGTGACGCCCGGCTCGGTCAGCTCGTCCCAGTGCGCCTTCACGCGCTGCCCGGTTCCGGCCGGCGGGTTCTCCAGCAGCCGGCGTACGACGTCGGTCTGGCCATCCTTCATGATCATCGGATCGGTGGGCGACAGGACGACCGCCGTGCCCCTCACGTCGTCGTCGAGCCGGACCCGGCGCAGGGCGTCCATCGGGTCGTCCTGCCAGGCGAGGGACAGCCACATGGCGGTGACCATCCGCCCGTCGCAGAGCTCGCTCCCGGCCGCCTCGGTGCCCGCGACGAGCACGGCGGCGACGGCGCTGGAGAACTCGGGGACGCGGTTGCCGCCCCAGGCGGTGCCCACGGTGACCTGGCCGGGCTCGGTGAGCGCGGGGATCGCGGCGTCGCCCGCCGGCCCGTACCGGGCGTCGATCCGCTGCCGTACGACGATCCGCCGCTCCCCGGCCGTACCGCCCGCCAGGGACCGGACGCGCTCCACGACACCGGCCCAGGCGCCGACGCGGGGGACCCACTCGTCGAAGGCGCAGTACGTCGCCCCGTCCCGCTCCACGCACGTCTGCTCCGGCCGCACCGAGGCACGCTCCCGGGCCGCGGTCAGCTCCGGCGACGGTGCCGCGCCCCGGGCCTGGAGGACCCCGCCCGTCACCGCCAGCGCCAGGGTGAGGGCGAGGCCCGTCCGGACGGCCAGGTTCCGTCCGCCGGAGAGGAGCACGGCGAGGAAGGCGGCGCACAGGGCGGCGCCCGTCAGGTAGAGGGCGTGCCAGGCGGCGGGCCGGCCCAGCAGTTCGGAGGGCAGGGGGTCGCCGCCGATCGCGGCGACGACCGGCGAGAGCCAGGAGGTGCCGTCCGAGCCGCTGGGTCCCGTGCCGAGCACGAAGGCGAACAGCAGCAGCACCACCGTGAGCGGTGCGGCGAGCGGCGACCGCAGCACCCGCGCCAGCAGCACCCCGAGCATGCCGAACAGCAGCACCGTCAGCGGCCCGACGGCCAGCTCGGCGAGCGAACCGTGCCCGACCGCGCCCGGCTTGAGGGCCGCCCAGGTGAACTGCCCGGCCACGCACACCGCGGTGAGCAGGGCGGCCGGTACGACGGACAGGGCGTGGGCGGCCGTGCGTTGCCAGGCCGGCAGGACCAACACCGCGAAATGCGGTTCGGTGCCGTGCCGCCGGGACCGCAGCATCGCGGAGTTGACGCCGACCAGGACCGCCAGGCCGACGAACATCGGCATGCTCTGGGTGGCGCGGTCGGCGTCCTGGAGGGCCGGGTAGCCGTCCCATGCGCTGCGGCCGCGCCAGACGATCCAGGCGACGTATCCGAGGAGGACCAGCACGACGGGGACGCTCGTCAGCATCCGGCGCGCCTCGAACCGCGCGAGGGCGAACACGGCCTTCGCACCCGTCCCGCGGGGACCGGAGTCCACGGTGTCCGGGGCGGTCGTCGTCAGTACGGCGGCGCTCACGCGGCCACCTCCGTGTCGGCGCCGGCGCCGTCGAGGGTGAGCAGGTAGCCGTCCTCGAGCGTGGGCTCGACCAGTTCGGCCCCCTCGGGCGGATCGCCCACGTTCCGGAACGACCCGTCGCCCGTGCGCCACCCGGCCCTCGCCCCCGCGTCGCGCGCCGCGCCGCTCCACACGCGGCCGGCGGCCCGTGCGGTCAGTTCGGCCGGGGTGCCGTCGAAGCGCACCGTGCCGGCGGCCATGACGACCACCCGGTGGCAGAGCATCGCCACGTCCTCGGTCTGGTGGGTGGAGAGCAGCACGGTGCGTCCCTCGCCCGCCCCGGCGATCAGCTCCCGGAAGCGCATCCGCTGCTCCGGGTCGAGGCCCACGGTGGGCTCGTCGAGCACGAGGAACCCGGGGTCGCCGACCAGCGCGGCCGCGAGCGCGACCCGCTGCCGCATCCCGCCGGACAGCTTCTTGATCCTCCGGCCGCGCACGTCGCCCAGCCCGACCTCCTCCAGCACGCGCCGCACCTCGCGGTGGCGGGCGGCACGAGGCGTCATCTCCTTCAGGACGGCGACGTAGTCGACGAACTCGAACGCGGTGAAGTCCGGATGGAAGCCGGGCGTCTGCGGCAGGTACCCGAGCCGCCGCCGCACCTCCTGGCGCCCGCGCGCGCTCCCCGGGTCGTGCCCGAGCACGGTGAACGCGCCCCGGTCGGCGGGCACTGCGGTGGCGAGCACCCGCAGGAGGGTGGTCTTCCCGGCTCCGTTGGGTCCGAGCAGCCCGGTGACGCCCGGGGTGAGCCGCAGCGACACGTCGTCGAGGGCGCGGGTCCGGCCGTAGGAGAGGCTGAGCCCGGAGGCGGAAACGGTGGGGGTCATACGGCACTCCCGTGCGAGAAGTCCAACGAGCGGATCAACGAGAAGTTCGGAAGGAGGAAGGAGGAAGGAGGAAGGAGGAAGGAGAAGGGGCTCACGCGACACCGCGCGCGGACACGTCGAACCGGTCGCGCAGCAGGAACAGCAGCCCGGCGCCCAGCGCGGCCACCAGCCCGGACACGCCCTGCCCCACCGCCGTGAACGGCGCCGGCACCGCGTCCCCGGCCCCACTCGCCGCGTCCGCGGCCAGCAGCACCGCCGCCCACGCCCCCGCCACGACGGACGGCGCGGCCACCGGCCCCAGCCGGGGCGTCAGCGCCAGCCCGGTCGTGGTCAGGGCGAGCCCCGGCAGCAGCCAGGCCAGCGCCCGCAGCCCGTACCCCGGCATGGCCAGACTCGCCAGCCCGCCCGCACCCACCGCCACGGAGAGCACGGCGACGGTACGGATCATCAGCAGCCGGAAGCCGTGCAGCGGCGAGACGACGGCCATCTCGTACGTCGGGTCCAGCGCGGGCCCGTACGCGAGCGCCACCGAGGCCAGCGGCAGCAGCGGGGCGACGGCGAGGAAGAGGGTGGGCCGGTCGGCCGCGCCCGCCGCGTAGGCGACGAGGAACGCCGTCAGCAGTACGGAGACGACCGCGCCGAGCCAGGAGCGGCGCAGGACGGGGGTGGCGGCGAGCAGCCGCGCGGTGCCGTCCCCGACGCCGCACCGCACCAGCAGCGCCTCGAACCACCCCGGCCTCGGGGCGTCCAGCTCGGCGTCGAGCCGTTCCCACCCCGCGTCCAGGGCGGCGCTGTCGCTCGCCCCGGCGAGGACGGCGCGGCAGTGGGCGCAGGCGGTCAGGTGGGTGTCGGCGGACCAGAGCGCGGGCGCCGCCAGCTCGCCCCGGGCGTAGGCCCGCAGGTCGGCCTCGTCAACGTGCCAGGTCATGCCAGCGCCTCCCGCAGCTGTCGGCGGGCCCGCATCGCCCGTGTCTTGACCGTGCCCGGCGGGATGCCGAGCAGGACGGCCGCCTCGCGGGTGGTCAGCCCGTCGACGACGGTGGCCTGGAGCACCGCGCGCAGCTCCGGCGAGAGCCGCACGAGCGCACCGGCGAGGTCGCCGTGCTCCACCCCGGCCAGGACGCGTTCCTCCGCCGAGGCCTCGTCCCGGTGCCGCAGCCGCGCCAGGGCCTGCCGCAGCCGGCCCCGGGCGCCGTCGCCCCGCACCACGTCGATCAGGCGCCGGGACCCGATCCGCCACAGCCACCCGGCCACGTCGCCGTCCTCCCGGTAGCGCGCGCTGCCCCGCCACACCGCCAGGAACGTCTCCTGTACGACGTCGTCGACGATCCCGGGGTCGGCGCAGCGGCCGCGCAGGCGGGCGGTCAGCCAGGGTGCGTAGCGGCGGTACAGCTCCTCGAAGGCACGCCGGTCGCCGTCGGCGGCGACGGCCCGCAGCAGCTCGCCGTCGCTTCTCGTTCCGTTCACGTCTCCTCATCGCACGGGGTGGGGCCGGCGGTTCACGATCCCAGCCCGCTATCCCAGACGTCATGTCCCCGTAACCATCGATTCAGACTGCCTTGCGACGCTCACCGAATGCAGCCGACCGTGCCGGAGCAACCAGGAGCAGGGCATCAGGCGCCTTCCGACGCGCCTGTCCTGCGCGCTGCGCGGAAGAATGGGTTCATGAGGCAGCCGAACACCCAGGCAGAGGTCCAGCACCCGCAGTCCGCGCAGTCGGCGGCGCACGCGCAGCACCCGCAGCCCTCCGTGGGCTCCATCGCCGCGCACCGCCCGCACACCGTGGCCGCCACGGTCTCCGACCTGGAACCGGACATCGACGCCGACCTCGACGCGTACGAGGAGTCGGAGGAGTCCCAGGGGCTCCAGGCGGACGGCACCAAGCTCCCGCAGGGCCGCTTCCTGGACCGGGAGCGCAGCTGGCTCGCGTTCAACGAACGTGTGCTCGAACTGGCCGAGGACCCGAACACGCCCGTCCTGGAGCGCGCCAACTTCCTCGCGATCTTCGCCAGCAACCTGGACGAGTTCTTCATGGTCCGCGTCGCCGGCCTGAAGCGCCGCATCGCCGCCGGCGTCGCCACCCGCTCCGCCTCCGGCCTCCAGCCCCGCGAGGTGCTGGAGATGATCTGGGCGCGCTCACGCGAGCTGATGGCCCGGCACGCCGCCTGCTTCCAGGAGGACATCGCCCCCTCCCTCGCCGAGGAGGGCATCCACCTGGTCCGCTGGAACGAGCTGGCGGAGAAGGAGCAGGCCCGGCTGTTCACCCTCTTCCGGCACCAGATCTTCCCGGTCCTCACCCCGCTCGCCGTCGACCCCGCGCACCCCTTCCCGTACATCTCGGGCCTCTCCCTGAACCTCGCGGTCGTCGTCCGCAACCCGGTCACCGGCCACCGCCACTTCGCCCGCGTAAAGGTCCCCCCGCTGCTCTCCCGCTTCCTGGAGGCCTCCCCGGGCCGCTTCGTCCCCATCGAGGACGTCATCGCCGCCCACCTGGAGGAGCTGTTCCCGGGCATGGAGGTCCTGGAGAGCCACGCCTTCCGCGTCACCCGCAACGAGGACCTGGAGGTGGAGGAGGACGACGCCGAGAACCTCCTCAAGGCGCTGGAGAAGGAGCTGATGCGGCGCCGCTTCGGCCCGCCGGTGCGCCTGGAGGTCGAGGAGTCCATCGACCGCGAGGTCCTGGACCTCCTCGTGCGGGAGCTGAAGGTCAGCGAGGCCGAGGTGTACCCGCTGCCGGGCCCGCTGGACCTCACCGGCCTCTTCCGCATCCACGGCCTGGACCGGCCCGAGCTGAAGTACCCGAAGTTCGTCGCCGGCACCCACCGCGACCTCGCCGAGGTGGAGTCCGCCTCCGCGCCGGACGTCTTCGCCGCCCTGCGCAGCCGCGACGTCCTGCTGCACCACCCGTACGACTCCTTCTCCACCTCCGTGCAGGCCTTCCTGGAGCAGGCGGCCACCGACCCGGACGTCCTGGCGATCAAGCAGACGCTGTACCGGACCTCCGGGGACTCCCCGATAGTCGACGCGCTCATCGAGGCCGCCGAGGCCGGCAAGCAGGTCCTGGTGCTGGTCGAGATCAAGGCACGCTTCGACGAGCACGCGAACATCAAGTGGGCCCGCAAGCTGGAGGAGGCCGGCTGCCACGTCGTCTACGGGCTGGTCGGCCTGAAGACCCACTGCAAGCTGTCGCTGGTGGTCCGCCAGGAGGGCGAGACGCTGCGCCGCTACAGCCACGTCGGCACCGGCAACTACCACCCGAAGACCGCCCGCCTCTACGAGGACCTGGGCCTGCTCACCGCCGACCCGCAGGTCGGCGCGGACCTCTCCGACCTGTTCAACCGGCTCTCCGGCTACTCCCGGCGCGAGACCTACCGCCGCCTCCTCGTCGCGCCGAAGTCCCTGCGCGACGGCCTGGTCTCCCGCATCCACAAGGAGATCCAGCACCACCGCGCCGGCCGCCCCGCCTACATCCGCATCAAGGTCAACTCGATGGTCGACGAGGCCGTGATCGACGCCTGCTACCGCGCGTCCCAGGCGGGCGTCCCGGTCGACGTGTGGGTGCGCGGGATCTGCGCGCTGCGCCCGGGCGTGGAGGGCCTGTCGGAGAACATCCGGGTCCGTTCGGTCCTCGGCCGCTTCCTGGAGCACTCCCGCGTCTTCGCCTTCGGCAACGGGGGCGAGCCCGAGGTCTGGTTCGGCAGCGCCGACATGATGCACCGCAACCTCGACCGCCGGATAGAAGCCCTGGTCAGGGTCGTCGACCCGGCCCACCGGGCGGCCCTGAACCGGCTGCTGGAGACCGGCATGTCCGACTCCACCGCGTCCTGGCACCTCGGCTCGGACGGCGAGTGGACCCGGCACGCGACGGACCCGGACGGCCAGCCCCTGCGCAACGTCCAGGAGATGCTCATTGACGCCCGGAGGCGCCGGCGTGGCACAGCAACACCTTGAACCGACGGACCCCGCGGCCGCCGCAGGGCCGCCGCCGGTGCCCGCGGGCGGTGACGCCCTCGCGAGCTACCTGCGCGCCCAGGCCACGGAGTTCCTCCGCGCCCTGCGCCTGCACCGGGAGACCGGCACGGGCGCGCACGCGACCGGGGCGCAGGGCACCGCGGCACGCGGCACCGGGGCCCACGCCGCCCCGGACCGGGCCGCCCCGGCCGCCGACGGCCCCGTCGACGCGGCCCGTGCCCTGCGCCGTGCGGCCCGCCGCCTCAGCGGCACCCTGCACACCTTCCAGCCGCTGCTGGACACCGAGTGGGCGGAGTCCATGCGCCCCGAGCTGGCGTGGCTGTCCGGCACGCTGGCGCTGGAGCACGCCTACGCGTCCCGCCTGGAACGCCTGCTCCAGGCCCTGCACCGGCTCTCGGGGACGGCGCTGCTCCCCGCCCAGCAGCAGACGGGCCCCGCCGCCCCCACCGGGTCCGCGCCCCTCACTCCCACCACCACCCGCCCCTCCCCCGCCGACCGAGGCGGCCTCACCGTGGGCGCGGCCAAGGCGGGCGCGCTGCTCGACCGCCAGCTGACCCTGGCCCGCACCCGGGCGCACTCCACGGCCCTCCAGGCGCTGGGCAGCAGCCGCTTCCACGCGGTCGCCGACAAAGTCGCCTTACTGGCCAGCGAGGTACCGCTGAAGGACACCACGGACTCCACCACCGACCTGCGCCCCCTGGCCGCCGCGGCCCGGGACCGCCTCACCGACGCCGTCGCCGCGCTCCCACTGGTCACCGCGGGCAACCCGTACAACGCCCAGGCCCTGGTCCACGGCCTCTCCCCGGACCCGGCGCCCCACCCCCAGGACACCCAGTGGCACCAGGTCCGCCTGCTGCTGCGCCTGCACCGGTACGCGCTGGAGGTGCTGTCCGGCGAGTACGCCGACGAGACCGACGGCGGCACGGACGTACGCCTCCTGGCGGCCGGCGAGGCCCTGGACCGCCACCGCGACGCCTCCG
This sequence comes from Streptomyces sp. M92, assembly GCF_028473745.1. Lineage (NCBI taxonomy): Bacteria > Bacillati > Actinomycetota > Actinomycetes > Kitasatosporales > Streptomycetaceae > Streptomyces > Streptomyces sp. M92. Next base: position 1,417,948 of record NZ_CP101137.1, on the reverse strand, counting down.
AGGCCGCCGCTGCCGCCGCCCAGGCCGCCCGCACCCCGCGCATCGCGCCCGCGACTGCGTACGCGCTCGGCGTGCTCCACGCCGACCAGCGGCATGAGGTGGAGGCGGCGAGGTACGCGTTCCAGCACAGCTGGCGCAAGGAGCCCGTCAGGCTGCCGTAGGCCCGTCGCAGGACTGGAGGCGACCCACACCGTGAGCCCCGGCGAGGTCCCCGTCGTCCGCGCGGCCGGCTGCGTCCTGTGGCGCCGCTCACCCCGCCCGCCCGGCCTGGAACTCTGCCTCGTCCACCGGCCGAAGTACGACGACTGGTCGCACCCGAAGGGCAAGCTCAAGCGCGGCGAGGACCCGCTCGCGGGCGCCCTGCGCGAGGTGGCGGAGGAGACCGGGTACGCCGCCGCGCCCGGCGCCGAGCTGCCCCGCGTGCGCTACCTCGCCGGGGGCCGCCCCAAGGAGGTCAGGTACTGGGCGGCGGCGGCCACGACCGGCGCCTTCACCCCCTCCGACGAGGTCGACCGCATCCTGTGGCTCGCGCCCGCACAGGCCCGCGCCCGCCTCACCCGGCCCGGCGACCGCCCCCTCGTCGACGCCCTCCTCGCCACGCTCCCGCCCGGGACCACTCCGTGTCCTTGACGTAAGCGTTCCGTGACCTCACCGCACCGACCACAGGGGTTCACCCCGCGTTCATTTACGGCCATCGGCGGCTTCACCTGTTCTGCCTAATTTCGGCCTTACCGATACGGGACGCATCCCGAGAACGCGGCCGTATCGCCCAGTCTTCATCGCACTCCTCGCACGCCGCCGAATTCAGGACGGCGGCTCCTGGAAGGAACTCCCTCAAGTGAAGCTTCAGCGCAAGAACCGGCGGGCCCTCGCTCTCGGTGCTCTCGCCGTCTCCGGCGCCCTGGCCCTCACGGCGTGCGGCTCGGACGACACCGGCGGCAACAGCGACGGCGGCGGCGCCAGCGCCGCCGCCAACAGCAACATCAAGTGCGACGACGCCAAGGGCCAGCTCCAGGCCTCCGGCTCCTCCGCGCAGAAGAACGCGATCGACGCCTGGGTCAAGGCGTACACAGCGGCGTGCAAGGACGTGCAGGTCAACTACCGCCCCGACGGGTCTGGCGCGGGCATCACCGCGTTCACCCAGGGACAGACCGCGTTCGCCGGCTCGGACTCGGCGCTGAAGCCCGACGAGATCGAGGCCTCGAAGAAGGTCTGCAAGGACGGCCAGGCCATCGACCTGCCCATGGTCGGCGGCCCGATCGCCGTCGGCTACAACGTCCCGGGCGTCGACACCCTCGCCCTGGACGCCTCGACCCTCGCCAAGATCTTCGACAGCAAGATCACCAACTGGAACGACCCGGCGATCGCCAAGCTCAACCCCGAGGCCAAGCTGCCCGACCTCAAGATCCAGGCCTTCCACCGCTCGGACGAGTCCGGCACCACGGACAACTTCACCAAGTACCTGAAGGCCGCCGCTCCGAACGACTGGAAGTACGAGCCGGCCAAGGCCTGGGCGGCCAAGGGCGGCCAGTCCGCTCCGCAGTCGTCGGGTGTCGCCCAGCAGGTGAAGCAGACCAGCGGCGCCATCTCCTACTTCGAGCTGTCCTACGCCAAGGACGGCATCAAGACCGTCGACATCAAGACCGAGGCGGCCGAGCCGGTCAAGGCCACCGTCGACAACGCCACCGCCGCCATCGGCGCCGCCAAGATCGTCGGCACCGGCAAGGACCTCGCGCTGGAGCTGGACTACACCCCCGAAGCCGACGGCGCGTACCCGCTCGTCCTGGTGACGTACGAGATCGTCTGCGACAAGGGCAACAAGGCCGACAGCCTGCCCGCCACCAAGTCCTTCCTGAACTACATCGCCTCCGAGGACGGTCAGGGCCTGCTGGAGGACGCCGGCTACGCCCCGATGCCCACCGAGATCATCACCAAGGTCCGCGAGACCATCTCGGGCCTGAGCTGACCCGAGTGCGGTCCGGGCCCCGCCCGGGGTCCGGACCGCACCGTCCGGTGCACCGCCGCCAGGAGCCCCGCGAGACCCGCTGTGGCTCCGCCCGAGCCGTCGCCCACGACGGCTCCGCAGACCGGAGAACCCGATGGACATAACCACTGATCCCCAGAAGCCCGCACCAGCCCCCGTACCCCACCAGCCCCCCGGGACCAAGGACAAGGGCGCCGGACGCGGCGTCACCCGCCCCGGCGACCGGATCTTCCTCGGTCTCTCCCGCGGGTCCGGCCTTCTCGTGCTGGTCATCATGGCCGCCATCGCGGCCTTCCTCACCTACCGCGCCTCGATCGCGATCAGCGAGAACGAGGCCAACTTCTTCACCACCTTCGAGTGGAACCCGACGGGGGACCCGCCGGAGTTCGGCATCGCGGTCCTGGCCTTCGGCACCGTCGTGTCGTCCATCATCGCCATGGCCATCGCCGTCCCGATCGCGGTCGGCATCGCCCTGTTCATCACCCACTACGCCCCCCGGCGTATCGGCGGGGGCATCGCGTACGTGATCGACCTGCTCGCCGCCGTGCCCTCGATCGTCTACGGCCTGTGGGGGGCCATCGTGCTCGTCCCCCACATGAGCGGGCTCTACGGCTGGCTGGACGACTACCTCGGCTGGACCGGCGTCTTCGAGTGGAACGGCGGCGCACCGCGCTCCATGCTCACCGTCGGCATCCTGCTCGCGATCATGATCCTGCCGATCATCACGAACGTCAGCCGCGAGGTCTTCCGGCAGGTCCCGCAGGCGCACGAGGAGGCTGCCCTCGCCCTCGGCGCGACGCGCTGGGAAGTCATCCGCATGTCGGTGCTGCCCTTCGGCCGCTCCGGCGTCATCTCCGCCTCGATGCTCGGTCTCGGCCGCGCCCTCGGCGAGACGATGGCCGTCGCCATGGTGCTCTCCCCGGCCTTCGACATCAGTGCCAGCCTGCTCGACCCGGGCGGCGGCACCTTCGCACAGAACATCGCCAGCAAGTTCAACGAGGCCACCCCGATGGGCCGTGACGCACTGATCGCGTCCGGTCTGGTGCTCTTCGTCATCACCCTGCTGGTCAACGGCGGAGCCCGCATGATCATCGCCCGCCGCAAGGAGTACTCGGGGGCCAACGCATGAGCCACACACGCCTCGCCGACAACGCCTCCGGGCGTCTGCCCAGCTCGCTGCGCGGTGCGACCCTGCCCAAGTGGTTCCCCTGGGCGGTCGCCGCGGGCTCCGTCGCCCTGGGCCTCGGCATCAGCGCCGCGGCCGGCCTGCAGAGCTCCGTCCAGTGGGCACTGATCGCCGCCGCCCTCTTCGTCCTCGGCTCCTATGCCATCTCGGCCAAGGTCGAGGGCGGGCGCCAGGCCAAGGACCGGATCGCGACCAGCCTGGTCTGGGTCGCGTTTCTCCTGGCCGTCGTCCCGCTCGCGTCCCTCGTCTGGGAGACCGCCGAGCGGGGTGTGAAGGTCTTCGACGGCTACTTCCTCACCCACTCGATGGGCGTGGTCGCCGACTCCGAGCCGGGCGGAGGCATCTACCACGCCCTCCTCGGCACCCTGGAGCAGGTCGGCATCGCGACCGCCATCTCCGTGCCGCTCGGTGTGCTCACCGCGATCTACCTGGTCGAATACGGGCGCGGCAAGCTGGCCAAGGCAGTCACCTTCTTCGTCGACGTGATGACGGGCATCCCCTCGATCGTCGCCGGTCTGTTCATCCTCAGCCTGTGGATCGTCATCCTGGACATGGGCTACTCCGGCCTTGCCGGGTCCCTCGCCCTGTGCATCCTGATGGTCCCGGTCGTCGTCCGCTCCACCGAGGAGATGCTCAAGCTCGTACCGAACGAGCTGCGCGAAGCCTCCCTCGCGCTGGGCGTGCCGAAGTGGCGCACCATCCTCAAGGTGGTGATACCGACGTCCATCGGCGGCATCACCACCGGCGTGATGCTCGCTGTCGCCCGCATCACCGGCGAGACGGCCCCCGTGCTGCTGCTGGTCTGGGGTACGAGCTTCATCAACTCGAACCCCTTCTCGGACCCGCAGGCGTCCCTGCCGATGTACATCTACCTGCAGTACGGCGCCGGCTTCGACGCCTCGCACGACCGTGCCTGGGCAGCGGCCCTGACACTCATCGCGTTCATCATGATCCTCAACCTCGCGGCGCGCCTCATCGCGCGCTGGAAGGCCCCGCAGACCGGTCGCTGACGCGCGGCCCCCGGACAGTACGTCGTCAGCGACCGAAAGAAGAAGTGATACCCATGGCCAAGCGCATAGACGTCAGCGGCCTCAACGCCTACTACGGCTCCTTCCTGGCCATCGAGGACATCTCGATGACCGTCGAGCCCCGCTCCGTGACCGCCTTCATCGGCCCCTCCGGCTGCGGCAAGTCGACCTTCCTGCGCACGCTCAACCGCATGCACGAGGTCACGCCCGGCGGCCGCGTCGACGGCAAGGTCATGCTGGACGACGAGAACCTCTACGGCCCCGGCATCGACCCGGTGGCGGTGCGCCGCGAGGTCGGCATGGTCTTCCAGCGCCCGAACCCGTTCCCGACCATGTCGGTGTACGACAACGTCGCGGCCGGCCTGAAGCTCAACGGCAAGTACAAGAAGTCCCAGATGGACGACGTCGTCGAGAAGTCGCTGCGCGGCGCCAACCTCTGGAACGAGGTGAAGGACCGCCTGAACAAGCCGGGCTCCGGCCTCTCCGGCGGTCAGCAGCAGCGCCTGTGCATCGCCCGCGCCATCGCGGTCGAGCCGAACGTCCTGCTCATGGACGAGCCCTGCTCCGCCCTGGACCCGATCTCCACCCTCGCCATCGAGGACCTGATCGGCGAGCTGAAGGAGCGCTTCACGATCGTCATCGTGACGCACAACATGCAGCAGGCGGCGCGCGTCTCCGACCGCACGGCGTTCTTCAACCTGGCGGCGGTCGGCCAGCCCGGCAAGCTGATCGAGATCGACGAGACGGAGCGCATCTTCTCCAACCCGTCGGTCCAGGCCACGGAGGACTACATCTCCGGCCGCTTCGGCTAGACCCCACCCCGATCCCCTCGCGGTGCTGCATGGCGGTGCCACCGCGAGGAGCACAAAGGGCCCGCCCCCTCCGGGGGCGGGCCCTCTTATCCGGCGTAGCTGCGGGCAGTCGTGCCTCCCCCAGTGCCTGAACAGCCTGGGAGGTACCCCCAGGGCGGCACGGGTGGGCGCAGCGGCACCCGCCCAGCCCGGAACTACAGGAACACCAGATTGACCACCCAGAACGACACCGCCGCCACCACCGCGGCCGCCGGCATCGTGATGAACCACCCCACGATGATGTTCCGCGCAACCCCCCACCGCACGGCATTCACCCGCTTCGTGGCTCCCACACCCATGATCGACGACGTAATGACATGCGTAGTCGAGATCGGCGCGTGGAAAAGAAACGCCGACCCGAACATGATCGACGCCCCCGTCGTCTCCGCGGCGAACCCCTGCGGCGGGTCCAGCTCGATGATCTTCCGACCCAGCGTCCGCATGATCCGCCAGCCCCCCGCGTACGTCCCCGCGGACAGCATCAGCGCACACGCGATCTTCACCCACACCGGAATGGGATCACCGTAGTCCTCGACATCGGCGATGACCAGCGCCATCACCACGATGCCCATGGTCTTCTGGGCGTCCTGCAGACCGTGCCCCAGCGCCATGCCCGCCGCGGACACCGTCTGCGCGATACGGAAACCCCGCTTCGCCTTGTGCGGGTTGGCCCGCCGGAAGATCCACATGATGGCCGTCATCACCAGGTAACCGGCGATCAGGCCGACCACCGGCGACACGAACATCGGAATGACGATCTTGTCGACGACCCCGTGCCAGTACACGGTCGTGCTCCCGGCCAGCGCGGCCCCCACCATCCCGCCGAACAACGCGTGCGAGGACGAGGACGGCAGCCCGAAGTACCAGGTGATGAGGTTCCAGACGATCGCGCCCACGAGCGCCGCGAAGAGGATCCCCATCCCCTTCGAGCCCTCGGGCGTCTCGATCAGTCCCTCGCTGACGGTCTTGGCGACCCCGGAGCCGAGGAACGCGCCGGCGAGATTCATGACGGCGGCCATCGCGAGCGCCGCGCGGGGCGTCAGCGCACGCGTCGACACGGACGTCGCGATCGCGTTCGCCGAGTCGTGGAAACCGTTGGTGTACGTGAAGAAGAGCGCGACCCCGATGGTCACGACCAGAGCGAAGGTGTCCATGAAGGGGTCAGGACTCCTTGACCGCGATGGTCTCCACCGTGTTCGCCACGTGCTCGAACGCGTCGGCCGCTTCCTCGAGCACGTCGACGATCTGCTTGAGCTTCAGCACCTCGATGGCCTCGTACTTGCCGTTGAAGAGGTGGGCGAGCAGCTTACGGTGGATCTGGTCGGCCTGGTTCTCGAGCCGGTTGACCTCGATCCAGTACTCGGTGAGGTTGTCCATGGTGCGCAGGTTCGGCATGGCCTCGGCGGTCAGTTCCGCCGCCCGCGCCAGCACCTCGATCTGCTGCTCGACGCCCTTGGGCAGTTCCTCGATGTTGTAGAGGACGACCAGGTCGACGGCCTCCTCCATGAAGTCCATGATGTCGTCGAGGGAGGAGGCGAGGTTGTAGATGTCCTCGCGGTCGAAGGGCGTGATGAACGAGGAGTTCAGCTGGTGGAAGATCGCGTGCGTGGCGTCGTCACCGGCGTGTTCGGCGGCCCGCATACGCTCTGCGATCTCGGCCCGGGCGGATGCGTCCGCCCCGAGCAGTTCCATCAGGAGTTTCGAGCCCGTGACGATGTTGTCCGCGGATGCGGCGAACATGTCGTAGAAGCTCGTCTCCCTGGGGGTCAGACGAAAGCGCACGTGGGGTCCTCGGGGTGCATCGGTTTCGGTCAGGCTGATGCTAGGCGCATCATCCGGCCACGGCTAACGGGCCGTCCCCCAGTGTCGCCCATCAGGAAGACTGATGAGCAGGGGGGCGACACCCGGACGACGCCCAGGCCACTGCCAGGGTTTTCTTCCAAGGACCCCTTACCCCGCAAAGTTCGTTACGATATACCCGCCAGGGGTATATGTCCGCTATCTGCCCAATCTCACAGGAGGACGCGATGACGACCACTGAGGCCGGCGCAGGTGCGCCCTCCCCCTCCGTCGACGAGGTGACCGGGGTGGAGACGGACGGCACGGACGTCGTGACCGACCACGACCGGGGCGTGCACGGCTACCACAAGCAGAAGGACGAGCACCTCAAGCGGCTGCGCCGCATCGAGGGCCAGATCCGCGGCCTTCAGCGGATGGTCGACGAGGACGTCTACTGCATCGACATACTGACCCAGGTCTCCGCCTCCACGAAGGCCCTGCAGTCCTTCGCCCTGCAACTCCTGGAGGAGCACCTGCGCCACTGCGTCGCCGACGCGGCCGTCAAGGGCGGCGCCGAGATCGACGCGAAGGTGGAGGAGGCGACGAAGGCGATCGGCCGCCTGCTGCGCACCTGATCCCGGGCGGCTCCGCAGGGCGGCCGGCCACTGCCGGGCGCCGGTCGGCCACTACCGGTCGGCCGGATACCGATCGGCCGGAGCGGCCCTGCGCTCCTCGGCCACCCGCAGCACCTCGTCGATGCTCTCCAGGCTGAGCCGCTCCCGGGCTGCCGACGCCGCGATGATCAGCTCGCCGCACAGCTCGATCTCGGCGAGGGCCACGTGGTCCTGAACCGCCGTACCGCCGACCGGAGCCACGCGCGTCACCTCGTCTCTGCCGTCACCGACTTCCTAGAGTAGGGAGCGGCCTACACACCGCGCATGGCACGGAAGGGCTAGTTCTTGCCGCCCGTCCCCTCGCCCGGCCCCGCGGCGATCTTGCCGGCGTAGATGTCGGCGTCGTCCGGCAGCCGTACGCGGACGGCGGCGCCGAAATCGTAGAGCAGCGTCGTCGAGGCGACGTCGACGGTGCCCTCGTCCCGCCCGTTGACGAAGCTGAAGCGGTGCCGGACCTTGCGGATGCGGCCCTCGTCGTCGAGGTAGGCGTCGAAGGGCACCTCGGCGGTGGCGAACCCTTCGGCGGCGGAGGCCAGCGCCTCCTTGTTCGCGTCGGACGCGCCCCGCGCCGCCCGCGCCAGGTCGGCGGTGCCCCGGTAGTGCCGCACCTCGGTCCCGCCGACCTCGGTCCGCCCCACGTACGTCGCCGTCCGCGTCCCCCGCAGCACCTCGGCGGCGGCGAAGGGGTCGGTCGCGCCGCCGGTCACGAGGTTCCCGTCGGACAGCGAGGCGGTCTCCACCCGCACCCACTTGTCGTCGGGCACGCCGGCCCCCCGGTTCTTCATGAACAGGGCCCCCGGCGCCAGCAGTTCGGTGATCGGCCGGTGCTCGCTCGTGCCCGCGGGGTCCTGCGGCAGCCGCACCTCCAGCCTGCCGAACCGCCGCTCGAAGTCGTAGACGCCCTCGCCCCGGATGGTGACCCGCGTCCCGCCGCTGGCCATCTCCATCGCGGTGCGCGCCTTGGCGCTCCCGGCGGCCACCAGCCGGTCGGCGGCCCGGTGCAGCACGGCGACCGGATCGCCGCCGCCCGCTCCCTGGACCGCGGCTCCCTCCCCGGAACACCCGCTCCCGGCCAGCCACACACAGACCACACCCCCGACGACGGCGAGACCACCGACCGCCACCCGGCCCCGCCGCTCCCTCTCCCGCTCCCGCTCCCGCTCCCGCCCGACCATCGCCACCTACCCCAGCCGTCACGCCCGCTCCGGACCCCCTGCCGACCCGGTTAACGAGGGGTGGGTGACGCCGGTAACGTGGACGGCGTGGCGCAGCAGGACGGGCTGGAAGCCCCCGGGGAAGCCCCCGGACCGGAACCGGAACACCTCACGACGACGGCCGAACAGGGCCGCTTCTGCCTGGCCCGTTGCAGCTGCGGCTGGCGGGGCCCGGCCCGCAGGGCGAGAAGCCAGGCCCGGACGGACGCGGAAACGCACGCGGCGGCCTGAAAAGGCCGCCGCGTGCGTTTCCGGTACGGAGAGGTCCGCCTTACGCGGCGAGATCCCGCTCGTCCGCCTCGGTGCTCTCCCTGCGGGCCCCCGGGATCACGGCGTCGCGCCCGTCGGCACCGTCTCGCCCCCGCGCGCGCACCAGCCACCCCACCCGGGGCGACCGCTCGACGGCGCGGGTCAGCGGCGTCAGCAGCGCCATGGCGACCGGCGACAGCAGCAGCGCGACCGCCGTACCGAGGGCGAAGCCTCCGATGACGTCCGTCGGGTAGTGCACACCCATGTAGACCCGGATGAAGCCGCCGAACACCGCCAGCACGATCGCGCCGAGCCCGAACTTCCGGTTGGCGACGAACAGCGCGACGGCGAGCGCCATGCACAGAGTGGCGTGATCGCTGACGAACGAGAAGTCGTCCTTGCCGGCGACCAACACCTCCAGCCCGTCATGGGTCTTGAACGGCCGCGGCCGTTCCACGAAACCCCGTATCGGGACGTTGACCAGCACCGCGACACCGGCCGCGAGCGGCGCCCACACGAGCGCGGCCACCGAGGACGCCGCGTCCTCACCGCCCCGCCGCCGCACGCCCCACCAGCACCACAGCACCAGCAGCACGATCGCGAACAGCAGTCCGTACTCACCGACGAACTCCATGACCCGGTCGAACCAGTGCGGTGCGTCCTTGGCCAGGCCGTTGATGTCGTAGAGCAGCTCGACGTCGGGGTTCGACCCGGATTCGGCGAGTCCAGCCATGGTGCAGCGGCCCCTTCGTCATGTCCTGCGGCGCACCGTACGCACGCCTTTTCTCTGCCACCCCCGTGGTCAGTAGATCCGCCGGCTCCTCTTGTCCCGCACACCTACACGACAACAGGAACGCACGGCCCCCGTTGATACGTTCCACCTTCCACTGAATGATCACGCAGACGTTATCGAAGAGAGACACGTCGTCGCAGCTCAGGGCATGGGTTCACGCTGTGTCCAAACCATGGCATTCACACCGTGGTGGGCAATGCTTTCGCGCCATCTTCCGTCACCCGGGTCGCCCCGAAGTAATCCGGGGTGTCGATCGGATCGAACCGGATCACGGCCCCCGGCCGCGGCGCGTCGATCATGTATCCGCCACCGACGTAGATCCCCACATGCCGAATGGCCCGCGAATTGGTGAGATCGTCCGAGAAGAACACGAGGTCACCCGGCAGCAGTTCGTCCCGCCCCGGATGCGGCCCCGCGTTGTACTGGTCGTTGGCCACTCGCGGCAGCGTGATCCCCACACTCTCGTACGCGGCCTTGGTCAGCCCCGAACAGTCGAACCGCCCACCCTGGTCGGCGGTCCCGTTACCGCCCCACAGATAGAGCGTCCCGAGCTTCTCCTGCGCGTAGGCGATGGCCCCGGCGGCCTGCTCGGAGGGTTCGACCCTGGTCTCCGGCGCGGCGAAGCTCTTCTCCAGGCTCCGGATGACCTTGACGTAGTTCCGGGTCTCCTTGTACGGCGGCACGCCCTGGTACTGGATCACCGCACCGGCCCCCGCGTTGTAGGAGGCCAGCATGTTCTCGGTCGGGTTGCCGGGGACGTCCTTCACGTACGAGGCGAGGGTGCAGTCGTACGACGCCGCCGACGGGATGGCGTCCGCCGGGTCCCAGACGTCCCGGTCCCCGTCACCGTCCCCGTCGATCCCGTGCGTGGCCCAGGTCCCCGGGATGAACTGCGCTATCCCTTGCGCGGCCGCGTGGCTCTGGGCCTTCGGGTTGAAGCCGCTCTCCTGGTAGAGCTGGGCGGCGAGCAGCGCGGGGTTGATGTCCGGGCAGAGATTGCCCCACTTCTGCACGAGCGCCTGGTACGCCGCGGGAACGGACCCCTTCGCGAGCCTCTTCGACCCGCCCCCGACACCGTTGGCCAGGTTCCCGGCGACCACGTAGACGCCCACGACGAGCAGCATCACGAAGCCCATCCCGAGGGCAACCGCGACGCCGGCCCCGACCCACAACTTCCGCATGGCCCAACCTTCCCCCATCCTCGGGCCGTTCAATAACACTTTCCAGCCATGTCGCGCCTCTCTTCGGGACGACTCCGGCACTCGGCCCACAGCAGCTTCCCGCCCTTCGACGCGCCCAGCTCGCGCAGCACGGACACGCCCACGGCGTCCGCACAGGCCCGCACCAGCTGAAGCCCCCGTCCGCTCTCGGCGTCCGCCGGGGCCGCGGCGCCGGGCGGCTCCTCGTCCCGGAAGCCGGGCGGCACCCTCCAGTCGGTGTCCCACACACCGACCCGGAGCCGCCCCGGCTCGCGCGACAGGATGCGGAGGGAGTAGGGGCCGGTGGTGTGCAGGTGGGCGTTGGCGAGGAGTTCGGCGGCCAGCAGCTCGGCGGTGGGCGTGAGCTCGCCGAGTCCGTGCGCGGCGAGGGTGGCACGGAGGGTTGTGCGGGCGATCCCCGGTGCGCGTGGATCGTGCGGGAGGTGGAGGGTGTAACCCCAGGACGGGTCTACGGTGGCCATGGAAGTCTCCGATCAGTGCGGGAAGTTGGTTGACGGACGGGTGCCCAGTGGCCTGCCGGTCCGTCGACCGGTGCGCTTCTGGGCGGGGCGCCACCAGTAAGCTAGGCATAGTTCTTATACGGCGCTAGAAAAGAACTTAGATGACACTCGTGTGAGTGACAGAGAGGCAAGAGTGGCGTGAGAAGCAACCCGACGGGCCGTCAACTCCGTTTGGGTGCCGAGCTGCGCAAACTGCGCGAGCGAGCCGGGCTGACCTCCACACAGGCCAGCCGCCTCCTCGGCGTACAGCAGAACCAGATCAGCAACGTGGAAGCCGCACGGGCGGGAGTGAGCCCCGAGCGGGTCCGCGCACTCGCGTGCCACTACGACTGCGGCGACGAAGCCCTCGTCGACGCGCTCAGCGACATGGCGACCGAGCGGACGCGAGGATGGTGGGAGGAGTACCGGGAGCTCCTGCCTGCCGCACTGCTGGATCTGGCCGAGGTGGAGCACCACGCCGAGCGCCTGCGCGCAGCCGTCACGCTGCACATCCCCGGCCTCCTGCAAACGACGGACTACGCCCGCGAGGTCTTCCGCCAGGACGTGCCGGCGATGGCGCCCCCTGACGTCGAGCACCGGGTCTCCTTCCGCATCAAGCGTCAGGCGGTCATCTTCCGGACCTCCCCGACACCACATCAGGCGACCATCCACGAAGCGGCACTGCGCATGCGCCTCGGCGGCGCCGACGTCACGCGCTCGCAGCTACGCCACCTGCTCGACATGAGCGAACGCGACCACATCACCCTGCGCGTCCTGACGTTCGACGCCGGAATGCTTCCGGGCTCGGGACAGTCCTTCTACTACTCCTCCGGCCCCGTTCCGCAGCTCGACACCGTCCACCTCGACCAGTCCCATGGCCCGGTCTTCCTCGACGCCGGGGCCCAGCTCGACAAGTACCGGGTTCTCCTGGACCGAATCGACGCCAGCGCTCTGCCGCCCGACAGGTCACGGGATCTCATCCACAAGATCGCGGAAGAACTGTGAGGAAGGTCGACATGAAGCAACTCGCCTGGCAAAGGTCCTCCTACTGCGCACAGGGCGACTCCTGCGTCCACGTCGCCACGACACCCGGCGCCGTCCATCTCACCGAGAGCAGCGACCCCACCGACTCCATACTCACCCTCCCCCCGGCCGCCTTCGGCGCCCTGCTCACGGCCCTGAAGGCGAACACCCACCCCGCGCCCGTCCAGGTCACTTTCACTCCCGCGAATGACGCGGGCGCCCCCGTCCGCGTCCAGGGCCCCGGCGCCCACGGCCCCGCCGTCACGACGGACCGTCAGAAGTGGGACGCCTTCGTGCTCGGCGTGAAGGCCGGCGAGTTCGATCACTTCGCGGGTGCCTAGAAGGGCCCAACGACACAACCACGCGACAGGTTGCGCACCAGCATCATTGCTAGGCGTAACATGGCGTGATACACAGAGTGACCATACGACTCATCGCATACCGGTCCGCACGACCCCCCTAGGGGCCGACGCGGGCCGGTGGCAAGCTATCCGTACGAAACCTGCCAATCAATGACGCCAAGTCGACATACGACGGCGGATTTGTCGGCGACAATGAGGCCTGACCTCTGCACGTCCGCAGAGGGCGCGGAACTACCCAACAGGGGCGGTGACTTACATGCTCTTTGCGGCCGACGAGGGAGACATCAACACCATCATCGGGGGGATCGCTCCCGACTGGGGCCCCTTCGGTGCGCTGGGGGCCGAGGCGAAGACGATGGTCCAGGTCGTCATGGCCGTAGCCATCCTGCTCTGCCTCGGCATCGCCATCTGGGGCGCCGCCAAGCAGCGCATCGGCGCCACGGCCCTGCGGGACACCTTCAGCGCGGAGCAGGGCAAGGGCCTCATCATCGCCGGACTGACGGGCGTGTTCATCATCGGCTCCCTCGGCACGCTCTTCACCATCGTGTACGGGATGGCCGTATAGCCACGCGCACGTCCGTTCCTCACCCTCCACCCCACCCGCCCGTCGTGCCAACCGGCTGAGGTTGCGTTTCCCTGATGTCGAGTCACCACACCGCGCCCGCGCGGGAACCAGCACGGCTACCGTCGTACTTCTACGGCAGGCACGAGGTCGAGGGGGCGTACGCGGCATGAGTCTCGGAGACGACCAGCAGTCCTCCGGCGGCTACGGCGGCAGGAGCGGGACGCGGATGCGGCTGCCCGAGGACGAGGGCGGGCACCGGCGCGGCGGCCGTTCGTCGTCCAGAAGCCTGGTCACCGTGGTCGGCGTCGTCGTCCTCCTCATCGCCGCGATCGCCTTCGCGAACCGTGGAGGAGGGGACTCCGGTTCCTCCGATGCGGCCGCGGACAAGCCGAAGACGTCATCGACGGCCCCGACAGGCACCACGCCGGTCCAGTCGGGCTTCGCCCATGACGAGCAGGGGGCGCAGAGCGCTGCCGCGAACTATGCGGTGGCTTTGGGGTCAGCCGACATGTTCGACAAGGCCAAGCGGTCCTCCATCCTCCAGGCGATCATCGTTCCCTCCAGCGCGGCAGACTTCGAGGCCACCCTGGACAAGGCTTATAGCCCTCAGTTCAACAAGGCTGTCGGCCTGAACGAGGACGGCTCGACTCCGAAGGGCTACACCTTCGTGAGCCGTACCAGCCCGATCGGTACCAAGGTCACCGAGAGCTCGGCCGACAACGCCACGGTCGAAGTCTGGTGCAGTGGGCTGCTCGGGCTCGCAGGTAAGAACTCCACAACCCCGGTCACGAGTAGCTGGTTCACCATCACCATGAAGCTCGAATGGGTGGACGGTGACTGGAAGATCGTGACGCACTCCCAGAAGGATGGCCCGGCACCGATCCCCGGCGACAACAAGGCCTCCAGCGCGGACGAGATGGCGAAGGCAGTCCAGGAGTATGGAGGGTTCAGCTATGCCCGCTAACCGCCGCGTCGTCAGGTTGACCGGTGTCCTCGCGGCCGTGCAGGTGGCGGCCGTCCTCTGCACCACGCGTGCTTTCGCTGCCCCCACGCCCACGCCCACGCCGAGCGACGACCCCTGCGACCTCATTCACGGCCCCGCCAAGGACTACTGCGAAGACGGCAACTCCGGCTCAGGAGGCGGCGGCGGAGCCGACACCCCGGAGATCTCCTCCACCCTCGACCCGCTCTCCTCCCTCGCCAAGGGCTGCGCCGACGCCGCCGCGTGGACCGTCGACAAGCTCAGCGCCGCCGTCGAGGACACCGCGAACGTCGACTTCACGAACCCGCAGTTCCTCCAGCAGTACGCCGTCGTCTTCGCGGCGTCGACCGTGCTCACGCTGATCCTCTGGCTCCTCGCGGTAGCGAAGCGCGCCGTGCGCGGCGTCCCGCTCGGTACCGCCCTCTCCGAGGCCATCGGGTTCCTCTGGCTCACCGTCCTGGCATCGGCCTTCACGCCGCTGATCCTCTACACGGTCGTCTCCGCGACCGACGCCGTCACGGACGTACTCGCCAAGGCCACCGGCGACCAGACGAACACGTTCTTCGGCACGTTCTCCGGCGCCCTGGAGAAGGGCGAGGACATCGGCGGCGGCCCGATCATGCTGATCGTCGTCTCCCTGGTGTCGATCCTCGCCGCCGGCGTCCTCTGGCTGGAGCTGGTCATCCGCGCCGCGCTGCTCTACGTCGGCGCCCTGCTCGGCACCGTCGTCTACGCCGGCCTGGTCGACAAGAACCTGTGGGGTCACGTCCGCCGCTGGGCCGGGATCATGATCGCGGTCATTCTGGTGAAGCCCGTCATCGTCATCGTGCTCGGGCTCGCCGGGGCCCTGTCGGCCGACGAGGGGCCGGACGCCTTCTCCGCCGTCGTCTCCGGGCTCGCGATCATCCTGCTCGCCATCTTCGCGTCCGCGATGATCTACCGCTTCGTCCCCGGCTTCGGCGACGAGATCGCGAGCGGCCGCAACAACCGGATCATGCAGGGCGCCGAGGGCAAGGCCGCCGCCGTGATCAGCTCCCCGGCCAACCTGGTCGCCCAGGGCATCAGAACCCACAGCTCCCGCCACAACGGCGACGGCGGAGGCGGCGGCCAGGGCAGCAGCGGTTCCTCCTCCGCGTCCCGCCCCTCGAACCCCGCCTCCGGCGGAGTCGCCGCGCACAGCTCGCGCCCCTCGAACGGCGGCGGCGGAACTGTCCCCTCCGCCGCGCCCGCACCGCGCTCCGGCAGCCCGGTGAACACCCCGCACGCCAGCAACAACCGCAACAGCAAAAACAGCACAGGAGGTGACGGGCGTTGACGACCGAGTCCCACGTGTCCCATCCGGTCACGCCCCGCCGTACGTATCTCATCGGCCGCGCCCGGCCGAACGCGATCGTCGGCCGCAACCGCGAGACCGGTGAGATCGCGCTGATCGTCGTCGGCGCGTTCCTCGGCATGATGTGCGGGCTCCTCGTCCCCGTCCTGACCCTGCGCATCGTGCTGCTCGTCGGCTTCCCGCTGCTCGCGCTCGCCGCCGTCTACGTGCCGTACAAGCACCGGACGTTCTACCGGTGGTTCGAGATCAACCGCAGCTACAAGCGGACGCTCCGCAACGGCACCACGTACCGCTCCGGCGCCATCGAGGCCGGCACCCGGCTCGACGGCCGGGAGGTCGAGGTCGGCCCGCCGCCCGGCATCGGCCGCATCACCTGGCTGGCCGCACCCTTCGGGCCGGACGAGATCGCCGTACTGCTGCACGCCGACCGCAAGACGGTGACGGCCGCCATCGAGATCGAGGGCCCCGGCGTCGGCCTGCGCGACTCCGAGGACCAGGAAGCCCTCGTCGACCGCTTCGGCACCCTGCTCAAGCACGTGGCCAACGGCGACGGTTTCGTCACCCGCATCCAGATGCTCGCCCGCACCCTCCCGGCCGACCCCGACGCGCACGCCAAGGACGTCGCCCAGCGCGGCGACGAGAAGGCGCTGCCGTGGCTGCGACAGTCGTACGACCAGCTCCAGTCGATGGTGTCGACCAGCAGCGAGCAGCACCGCGCCTACCTCGTCGCCTGCATGCACTACACCCGCGAGCTGGCGGCCGAGGCCAACGCCATGGCCCGCGCCGCCCGCCCGCAGAACGGCCGCAAGTTGGACCGGGACGCGGGCCTCGCGGTGGTCATGGCGCGCGAGCTGACCGACATCTGCTCGCGCCTCCAGGAGGCCGACATCCGCGTACGCCAGCCGCTGGGCCAGGGGCGGCTCGCCTCGCTCGTCCACGCCATGTACGACCCGGACCACCCGATCGACCACATCCAGGCGATGACCCAGCGCAACGCCTGGCCGGCCGAGCTGGACGCCATGGAGCCCACCTACCTCCAGGCGAAGACCCGCGAGTCCTCCACCCGCGCCCCCTGGTGCCACGCCACCGCCTGGGTCAAGGAGTGGCCGATGACCCCGGTGGGCGTCAACTTCCTGGCGCCCCTCCTGGTCCACACCCCGGACGTCATCCGCACGGTCGCCGTCACGATGGATCTCGAACCCACCGAGATCGCCATCGAGCGCATGCTGACCGAGAAGACCAACGACGAGGCCGAGGCCTCCCGCGCCGCCAAGATGAACCGCACCGTCGACCCGCGCGACATCGCCGCCCACGGCCGCCTGGACCAGCGGGGCGAGGACCTCGCCAGCGGCGCGGCCGGCGTCAACCTGGTCGGCTACATCACCGTCTCCTCCCGTTCCCCCGAGGCGCTGGCCCGCGACAAGCGGACGATAAGGGCCTCGGCCGGAAAGTCGTACCTGAAACTGGAGTGGTGCGACCGTGAGCACCACCGCGCCTTCGTGAACACACTTCCGTTCGCCACCGGCATCCGAAGGTAGGGGCTGACCCTGATGCGGGACCCGCTGACCGTTCTCACCGACGCCTTCACCTCCTTCCTCTTCGGGAAGGTGGAGACCACCCGCCTCCCCGTCCGCACCTCCACGGGCCAGGCGCAGGCCGTCTACCTCCCCACCGCCGCGCCCGGCCTCGGCGACTCCGGCGTGATCATCGGCCGCGAGGTCTACTCCGGCAAGGGCTACATCTACGACCCCTTCATGCTCTACGGCCAGCAGCTCCCCGCCCCGCACTGGCTGGTGCTCGGGGAGTCCGGCAACGGCAAGTCGGCGCTGGAGAAGACGTACGTCCTGCGCCAGCTCCGCTTCCGCGACCGCCAGGTCGTCGTGCTGGACGCCCAGGGCGAGGACGGCGTCGGCGAGTGGAACCTCATCGCCGAGGAGCTGGGCA
This sequence comes from Streptomyces sp. M92, assembly GCF_028473745.1. NCBI lineage: Bacteria > Bacillati > Actinomycetota > Actinomycetes > Kitasatosporales > Streptomycetaceae > Streptomyces > Streptomyces sp. M92. The sequence continues at coordinate 1,400,282 of NZ_CP101137.1, read as the reverse complement.
TAACTCCCATCCGCCTCGACCCGATGGCCGCCCTCGACCACGGCATCCGGCTCAACCCGCTCGACCCGGCGATCACGACGACGGGCCAGCTCGCGCTGCTCCGCACGATCATCGAGGTCGCGATGGGCCACGGCCTGGACGAGCGCTCCGGCTTCGCGCTCAAGGTCGCGCACGCCTACGTCAACGAGACCATCGTCGAACGCCAGCCGGTCCTCACCGACATCGTCGAGCAGCTCCGCCACCCCGAGCCGGAGTCGGCCGAGGCGATGAACGTCGCCATAGACGACGTACGGGCGTGGGGCCTGGACGTGGCGCTCGTCCTCGACCGCCTCGTCGACGGAGACCTGCGCGGCATGTTCGACGGCCCGACGACGGTCGGCATCGACCTGGACGCCCCGCTGATCGTCTTCGACCTCTCCCACATCGACCGCAACTCCATCGCCATGCCGATCCTGATGGCGATCGTGGGCGTGTGGCTGGAACACACCTGGATCCGCCCCGACCGGAAGAAGCGCATCTTCCTGGTCGAGGAGGCCTGGCACATCATCAACAGCCCGTTCGTGGCGCAGCTGTTCCAGCGGCTGCTGAAGTTCGGGCGACGGCTGGGCCTGTCGTTCGTGGCGGTGGTGCACCATTTGTCGGACGTCGTGGACGGGGCGGCGGCGAGGGAGGCCGCGGCGATCCTGAAGATGGCCTCCACCCGCACCATCTACGCCCAGAAGGCCGACGAGGCCCGGGCCACCGGACGCGTCCTGGGCCTGCCGCGCTGGGCCGTGGAGATCATCCCGACCCTCACGCCCGGCATCGCGGTCTGGGATGTCAACGGCAACGTCCAGGTGGTCAAACACCTGATCACCGAGACCGAACGCCCGCTGGTCTTCACCGACCGGGCGATGACCGAGTCCTCCTCGGACTTCGGCGACGACGCCCTGCGCGCCGCCGAACTGGAGGCGGAGGAACGGGCGGCGGCGTTCGTGGAACAGCACATCGGCGACTCGTCCGAATCGACGGTGGCCTAGGCGAGGGGGAGGCACGGGGCAGATGAGACCGGACGACCGGCGGCGGGAGGGTCAGGGCGGCGGCATCCCGGACGGGCTGCTGATCGGCATACTCGCCTTCCTTCTCGGCATGACCCTGCTGGTGTGGACGGCGACCGGTCTCGCCGCCCTGTTCGCCCACGGCTCCTGGCCCGCCGGCGTGACCTTCACCGGCACGCCCGTGGCCATGCGTCACCTGGTCGCCGAACCCCACGACCTCCCCGGCGCCTGGCCGGACACCCCCGCCTCCGAACTCTCCGGGTGGGGACTGTTCTGGGGTCTGTTCATCGGCCAGCTGATGGTGCTGGTCGTGCTGACCGTGTTCGTGATGGGCACGGTGGCGCGGTGGCGTGCGGTACGGCAGCGGCGGCGGGCTGCGGCGAGGGCGACGGCCGTACAGGAGCCGGAGCAGGTGCACGAGGTCCCGACCCCGAGGAGCCCGCAGCCACCAGAACAGCCGGAACCGGCATTGGCACCGGCACCGGCACCGGCGGAGGAATCCCTCATCTCTGTGGCCGACAGTAGACGGGTGGGTGGATGGGAAACCCCCCGCGCCGAAGGCGCCGTCCACTACGGCCCCCCGACCACCCGCGCCGAAACCGCCGCCAACGCCCTGCGCGAAGCAGAAGGCGCCGCCCTCGTCATCACCTCGAACCCGGGCCTCTGGTCGGACACCAAGGACGCCCGCGCCAAACTGGGCCCCTGTCACCTCTACGACCCCGGCCACCTCTGCGACACCCCGGCCCGCCTCCACTGGTCCCCCACCACCGGCTGCGAGGACAGACAGACGGCCACGGTCCGGGCGGCCGCGCTCCTCGCGCCGGTCCGCCCCACGGCCCGGCTCGACCAGGCCCTCGGCGACACCGCCGAACTGCTCCTGCGCAGCTACCTCCACGCCGCCGCCGTCGACGGCCGCACCGTCCGCCACGTCCACCGCTGGTCCCAGGGCCTGCAGATCCAGGACGCCGTACGCATCCTCCGTACCAACCCCAAGGCCGCAGCCGGTGCCGCGGGCGAACTCGAAGGCGCTCTCACCGCCCACCCCGACCGCCGGGACATGGCCCAGCAGCTGACCAGCCGGGCCCTGGCCGCCCTCTCGACGGTCAACATCCGCGAGGCCTGCACTCCCAACCGAACTGATGCCCTCGCCTTGGATTCCTTCGTGCACGAACAGGGAACCCTTTACGTGGTGGGTAAATCCATCGAGGACCCTCGGACGAGCCCCGGCGCGATGCCGCTGCTGACGGCGCTCGTCTCAAGCGTGGTCGAGAGCGGCCGGCGCATGGCCGAACGGTCATCCTCCGGTCGCCTCGACCCACCACTCACCCTGGTCCTGGACGACGTGGCGGCCGTCGCGCCGCTCCCCCAGCTCCCGGAGCTGCTCACCAGCGGAGCGGAACTCGGCCTGCCGACCCTGGCCCTCCTCCGCTCCCGCGAACAGGGCCGTGCCCGCTGGCCCCACGACGAACTCCCGGTCTGAGCCCGCGCTCACGCGGCCGCGTCAGCGCTCGACCACGAACTCCAGCTCCCTCTCCCCCGGCTCCCCGCCCACCAGCGGCACCGTCCGCCCGCTCGGCGCGAACCCGGCCTTCCGGTAGGCGGCCTGCGCCCGCCCGTTGTCCGGGTGGACGATGAGCCGCACCCGCTCCAGACCGCTCGCCCAGGCCCATTCCAGCCCGGCGGCGAAGAGCGCCTTGGTGAGCCCGCTCCCCCGCCACTCGGGCCGTACGAACACCCCGACCACGTGCCCCTGCCGCCGCTCCACGGGCAACCCGGCCCAGTCGTTCGTCCCGGCCTCCTCGACCAGCACGGTCAGCGTGCCGAGCCATGCACCTCCCGGCCCCTCGGCGACGATCTGCCGCGCCCCGGACCCGCTCTCGGCCGCCTTCGCCGCCCGCTCCCGCCAGTACGAGTCCGGCCGGCCCGCGGCGTCCTCGTACGTCTCCAGGTACGCGAGGTGCGCCAGCGGGTCCCGCAGCGCACGCAGCCGCAGTTCCTTCACGGCGGGCCACTCGTCGGCGCGTATGGAGCGGATCACGTAGTCACCGGGGACCGAGGCACTCATGCGGGCCACCGTAATACCCCGGTACTACGCCCCTCACCTCATATACGGCCCCGAGGCGGACGCCCACCGGCCCCGGAAGCCCGACGATGGTCCGATGGAGCCCGTGACCGAGGAAAGAGCCGCCGACCCCCTCACCGAGCACGTCCAACGCGTCGTCCGCCGGGTACGGGCCTTCGACCGGCGCCGACCGCTCGTCTGGGACCTGCACCTCACCGCCTTCTGGGTCACGGCCGGCCTCATCGACTACACCGGCGGCGGCTGGCGCAACATCGCCCACAACCTGGACGTCCCCGGCTGGCTGCTGCTCGCCATGACCCTGGGCTTCACGGTCCCTCTCCTGTGGCGCCGCAGCCACCCGGGGGCGGTGCTGCTCGCGATGGCCCCGGTCGCCGTCGTCAACGCCTGGACCGGCGCCATCCTCCAGGCGGCCATGCTCCAGCTCCTCGTCGTCTTCCACATCGCCCTGCGCCGGCCCCTGCGCTCCCTGTGCTGGGCGACTCCCCTGGTGCTCACACAGGTCCTCGTCTCCGGCCTCCGGCACGGGGACAGCGCCGGCTCCTGGAACCAGCAGTTCGGCTCCCAGCTCCTCTCCATCGGCGTGGCGACCCTCATCGGCGTCACGGTCCGCACCCGCCGGAACTACACCGCCGCCCTCGAGGACCGCGCCCAGCGCCTGGAGGTCGAACGCGACCAGCAGGCCCAGCTCGCCGCCGCCGCGGAACGCGCCCGCATCGCCCGCGAGATGCACGACATCATCGGCCACAACCTCTCCGTCATCACCGGCCTCGCGGACGGCGGCCGGTACGCCGCCACCAAGTCCCCGGAGCGCGCCGCGCAGGCCCTCGACGCGATCGGCAACACCAGCCGCCAGGCCATGGGCGAACTCCGTCGTCTGCTCGACGTCCTGCGCGACGACGAGCAGAGCCGCCAGGAACCGGCCGAGCTGGCTCCCCAGCCCTCCCTCACCGACCTCGCCCCGCTCATCGACGGCGTCCGCCGGGCCGGTCTCCCCGTCCGCACCACCGTGGACGGCCGGCCCGCCCTCCCCGCAGGCCGCCAGCTCGCCGTCTACCGCGTGATCCAGGAGGCCCTGACCAACACCCTCAAACACGCGGGCCCCGACGCCACCGCCGACATCGACCTCTCCTACGGCGACGGCGGCGCCGTCACCCTCACGATCACGGACACGGGCCGCGCCGCCCCCGCCGCCACGACCGACGGCCGGGGACTTCCCGGGATGCGGGAGCGGACCGCCCTGTACGGCGGCACACTTGAGGCCGGCCCGCGTCCCCGCCCCGAGCAGGGCTGGCGCGTCCATCTACACCTCCCGGAGGAGTCCCCGCAGTGACCACCGTCCTCATCGCCGACGACCAGCCTCTCCAGCGGTTCGGTTTCCGGATGCTGCTGGAGAGCCAGGACGACATGACGGTCGTCGGGGAGGCGGCCAACGGCGCGGAAGCCGCCCGCATGGCGGCCGAACTCCACCCCGACGTCGTCCTCATGGACGTCCGTATGCCCGGCCTGGACGGAATCGAGGCCACCCGCCGCATCGTCGCCTCCGGAGGCCGCACCCGGATCCTCATCCTCACGACCTTCGATCTCGACGAGTACGCCTACGCCGGTCTGCGCGCCGGCGCCTCCGGCTTCCTCGTCAAGGACGCCCAGCCCGAAGAACTGCTCTCCGGCATCCGGGCCGTGGCCTCCGGCGACGCCGTGGTGGCCCCGAGCCTCACCCGCCGCCTGCTCGACGCCTACGTCCACCATCTGCCGGCTCCTGCTGCGGATACGCCGGACTCCCCCGATGCACGCCTGGCCGCCCTCACCGACCGGGAGAGCGAGATCCTGCGCGTCCTGGGCCTCGGCTGGACCAACACGGAGATAGCGGAGCGCCTGCACCTGGCCGAGTCGACGGTGAAGACGCACGTGGGCCGCATCCTCGCCAAGACCGGCTCACGCGACCGCGTCCAAGCGGTCATCCTGGCGTACGACACGAAACTCGTGAAACCGTCCTGAAAACCCCAGAAATGCAGAAAGCCCCGCACCGTTCCCGGTGCGGGGCTTTCTCGCAACAATTGTTCGGCGGCGTCCTACTCTCCCACAGGGTCCCCCCTGCAGTACCATCGGCGCTGTAAGGCTTAGCTTCCGGGTTCGGAATGTAACCGGGCGTTTCCCCTACGCTATGACCACCGAAACACTATGAAACTCTCAACCGCACCACGCCTGTGACGAGCGTGGGGTTGTTCGTGGTTTCAGAACCAACACAGTGGACGCGAGCAACTGAGGACAAGCCCTCGGCCTATTAGTACCAGTCAACTCCACACCTTACGGCGCTTCCATATCTGGCCTATCAACCCAGTCGTCTACTGGGAGCCTTACCCCATCAAGTGGGTGGGAGTCCTCATCTCGAAGCAGGCTTCCCGCTTAGATGCTTTCAGCGGTTATCCCTCCCGAACGTAGCCAACCAGCCATGCCCTTGGCAGAACAACTGGCACACCAGAGGTTCGTCCGTCCCGGTCCTCTCGTACTAGGGACAGCCCTTCTCAAGACTCCTACGCGCACAGCGGATAGGGACCGAACTGTCTCACGACGTTCTAAACCCAGCTCGCGTACCGCTTTAATGGGCGAACAGCCCAACCCTTGGGACCGACTCCAGCCCCAGGATGCGACGAGCCGACATCGAGGTGCCAAACCATCCCGTCGATATGGACTCTTGGGGAAGATCAGCCTGTTATCCCCGGGGTACCTTTTATCCGTTGAGCGACGGCGCTTCCACAAGCCACCGCCGGATCACTAGTCCCGACTTTCGTCCCTGCTCGACCCGTCGGTCTCACAGTCAAGCTCCCTTGTGCACTTACACTCAACACCTGATTGCCAACCAGGCTGAGGGAACCTTTGGGCGCCTCCGTTACTCGTTAGGAGGCAACCGCCCCAGTTAAACTACCCATCAGACACTGTCCCTGATCCGGATCACGGACCCAGGTTAGACATCCAGCACGACCAGACTGGTATTTCAACGACGACTCCACCCACACTGGCGTGCGAGCTTCAAAGTCTCCCAGCTATCCTACACAAGCCGAACCGAACACCAATATCAAACTGTAGTAAAGGTCCCGGGGTCTTTCCGTCCTGCTGCGCGAAACGAGCATCTTTACTCGTAGTGCAATTTCACCGGGCCTAGGGTTGAGACAGTCGAGAAGTCGTTACGCCATTCGTGCAGGTCGGAACTTACCCGACAAGGAATTTCGCTACCTTAGTCTGGTTATAGTTACCACCCCCGTGTACTGGCGCTTAAGTTATCATCTTCGCCAGGACGAATCCCAGCGAACCGCTCCCCGTAAAGATCCAGCACCGGGCCGGCGTCAGTCCGGATACCTCGCCATAAGGCTTAGCACGGACCGGTTTTGTTAGTTCTCAGTCGCTTCTCGCAGGTCTCTGCGGCCACCCCCAGCTCAGACCGTAAAGATCATCACCAGGTGTGGCCCCCCTTCTCCCGAAGTTACGGGGGCATTTTGCCGAGTTCCTTAACCATAGTTCACCCGAACGCCTCGGTATTCTCTACCTGACCACCTGAGTCGGTTTAGGGTACGGGCCGCCATGAAACTCGCTAGAGGCTTTTCTCTCAATTCTTCCTTTGACTCTCTTCCGCTCCCTTTTTTGTTGCTATGCACACACACAAGGCATTCTCTCCCCTCCTATCTCTTTCCTTCTTCCCGCCCTACAAGACTGATATGTGCAGTATCTCATACTATTCTTTCGGGTTAACTATTTCAACTCCTCGTCAAACCAATTCCCTCCACCTATCTAATGCTTTTCCACGCTGTTTCTGTTTACCCTTAGCTTTTGGGGTTGTTCTCCTCGACCCGGGTAGCCGCTGCGTTATAACCAACCCCTGCCTTTAAGCGGTTACTTTCTTAAGTGAGACGTCTTGCGGTTGAACGTTAGGGGCCCTGATTTGATCGCTGCTAAGCTAGAGAATAACGCGCAGACACGGCTGGTTTAACACAACATCAAGGTAGCGAAATCTGCGGTAAGTCGACCCTGCACGCGGGCGTAAAAGGACACTCGCGGACTACAGTGTGTCAACACCGCCGTATGTGCCCCCTCGGGAAAATCCAAGAGTACAATATGCTGTGCTCAGCAGGCGGCCAGACCCGGGCCTACAAGTGAATGGGTTCCGGTCGGGCGGTGTCGGAAGAGGGGAGACCTTTGAAGCTCGCACGCAGGGGTGGAGTCGTCGTTGAAATACCAGTCTGGTCGTGCTGGATGTCTAACCTGGGTCCGTGATCCGGATCAGGGACAGTGTCTGATGGGTAGTGTAACTGGGGCGGTTGCCTCCTAAAGAGTAACGGAGGCGCCCAAAGGTTCCCTCAGCCTGGTTGGCAATCAGGTGTTGAGTGTAAGTGCACAAGGGAGCTTGACTGTGAGACCGACGGGTCGAGCAGGGACGAAAGTCGGGACTAGTGATCCGGCGGTGGCTTGTGGAAGCGCCGTCGCTCAACGGATAAAAGGTACCCCGGGGATAACAGGCTGATCTTCACCAAGAGTCCATCTCGACGGGAGGGTTTGGCACCTCGATGTCGGCTCGTCGCATCCTGGGGCTGGAGTCGGTCCCAAGGGTTGGGCTGTTCGCCCATTAAAGCGGTACGCGAGCTGGGTTTAGAACGTCGTGAGACAGTTCGGTCCATATCCGCTGTGCGCGTAGGAGTCTTGAGAAGGGCTGTCCCTAGTACGAGAGGACCGGGACGGACGAACCTCTGGTGTGCCAGTTGTTCTGCCAAGGGCATGGCTGGTTGGCTACGTTCGGGAGGGATAACCGCTGAAAGCATCTAAGCGGGAAGCCTGCTTCGAGATGAGGACTCCCACCCACTTGATGGGGTAAGGCTCCCAGTAGACGACTGGGTTGATAGGCCAGATATGGAAGCGCCGTAAGGTGTGGAGTTGACTGGTACTAATAGGCCGAGGGCTTGTCCTCAGTTGCTCGCGTCCACTGTGTTGGTTCTGAAACCACGAACAACCCCACGCTCGTCACAGGCGTGGTGCGGTTGAGAGTTTCATAGTGTTTCGGTGGTCATAGCGTAGGGGAAACGCCCGGTTACATTCCGAACCCGGAAGCTAAGCCTTACAGCGCCGATGGTACTGCAGGGGGGACCCTGTGGGAGAGTAGGACGCCGCCGAACAATTATTGCGAGAAAGCCCCGCACCGGGAACGGTGCGGGGCTTTCTGCATTTCAGGGGAAGAACCGCTGGGAAGGCGGGGCGGGAGAGCCCCGCCTTTCGCCGTTTACAGGCGTCCTGCCGCCTTGAGTTCCAGATAGGCGTCGGCCAGAGCCGGGGCCAGCTCGTCAGGGACCGCGTCGACGACCGAGACTCCGTGCCGGTGGAGCTGCTCTGCGGTGCGGTCCCGCTCTGCCTGAGCCTGCGCCGCCGCCGCTGCTTCATAGACGGCGTCCGTGGTCCCACGGGCCTTGGCCATCCGGGAGATGTACGGATCGGCCACCGACGCTACGAGGACGGTGTGGCGCTGGGTGAGTTGTGGCAGGACGGGGAGCAGGCCCTCTTCGATCGGGGCCGCGTCGAGTGTGGTCAGAAGGACGATCAGGGAGCGGCGGGGGGCGGACCGCAGTGCGGTGGCGGTGAGGCCGCGTGCGTCGGTCTCCACGAGCTCCGGTTCCAGGGTCGCCATCGTGTTGACCAGGGAAGGGAGTACGTCGCCCGCCGTGCGGCCCTGGACGAGGGCCCGTACACGACGGTCGTACGCGAGGAGGTCGACGCGGTCGCCGGCGCGGGAGGCCAGGGCGGCCAGGAGCAGAGCGGCGTCCATGGACGCGTCGAGGCGCGGGGCGTCGCCGACACGGCCGGCAGAAGTGCGGCCGGTGTCGAGGACGAGCAGGATGTGCCGGTCACGTTCGGGGCGCCAGGTGCGTACCGCGACGGCGGACTGGCGGGCCGTGGCGCGCCAGTCGATGGAACGGGTGTCGTCTCCGGGGACGTACTCGCGCAGGCTGTCGAACTCCGTCCCCTCTCCACGCGTGAGCACGCTGGTGCGGCCGTCGAGTTCCCGGAGACGGGAGAGCTTGGAGGGGAGGTGCTTGCGGCTGGTGAAGGGGGGAAGGACACGCACCGTCCAGGGGACCCGGTGGGTGCCCTGTCGAGTGAAGAGGCCGAGGGGGCCGAAGGAGCGGATGGTGACCCGGTCGGCCTGACGGTCGCCCCGGCGGGTGGGGCGCAGGCGGGTGGTGACGCGTCGGCGCTCACCGGCGGGCACCGTCAGGTGATGGCGGGAGGCCGCCGTCTCCGTGCCCCGCTGCCAGCTGCTGGGCGGCCAGGCGTCTCGGAGGTGGGCACGGAGCGGTCGGTTGGACGGGTTGGTGAGCGTGAGGGTGACGTCGGCGGTGTCGCCCAGGCGCGTCGAGGTGTCGCCGGATCGGGTCAGAAGCAGGCGTCGCACGGGGGCGGCCAGGGCGAAGTCGCAGGCGCAGGCTACGGCGAGCGGACCGTTGACGGCGAGGATGCCGGTCCAGCTCGGGTCCCAGATGCCGACGGGGAGCGAGCCCAGGGCCGCGAGGAGCGCGGCGCGTCCGGTGAGCGCCATCAGCGGGGGACGGGGACGTGGGCGAGGATCGCGTTGATCACGGAGTCCGTGGTCACGCCCTCCATCTCAGCCTCGGGGCGGAGCTGGACACGGTGGCGGAGCGTGGGGAGGGCCAGGGCCTTCACGTCGTCCGGGGTGACGTAGTCGCGGCCCGTGAGCCATGCCCACGCGCGTGCCGTCGAGAGCAGTGCCGTGGCTCCGCGCGGGGAGACGCCGAGGGTGAGGGACGGCGACTCGCGGGTGGCGCGGCAGACGTCGACGACGTAGGCCGTGATCTCCGGGGAGACGGATGTCTTGGCGACCTCCGCGCGGGCTGCCTCCAGGTCGGTGGCGTTCGCGACGGGGCGTACGCCGGCGGCGTGCAGGTCGCGCGGGTTGAAGCCGGAGGCGTGGCGGGTGAGGACGTCGATCTCGTCCTGGCGGGAGGGGAGGGGGACGGTGAGCTTGAGGAGGAAGCGGTCCAGCTGGGCTTCCGGGAGGGGGTAGGTGCCCTCGTACTCGACCGGGTTCTGGGTCGCCGCGACCAGGAAGGGCTCCGGGAGGAGGCGAGGGGTGCCGTCGACGGTGACCTGGCGTTCCTCCATCGCTTCGAGGAGGGACGACTGGGTCTTGGGGGGCGTGCGGTTGATCTCGTCGGCGAGGAGGAGGTTGGTGAAGACCGGGCCGGGCTGGAAGGAGAACTCGGCGGTGCGGGCATCGTAGACCAGGGAGCCGGTCACGTCGCTCGGCATGAGGTCCGGGGTGAACTGGACGCGTTTGGTGTCGAGTTCCGTAGCGGCGGCCAGGGCGCGGACGAGGAGGGTCTTGGCGACGCCGGGGACGCCTTCGAGGAGGACGTGGCCGCGGCACAGGAGCGCTACGACGAGGCCGGTGACGGCGGCGTCCTGGCCGACCACGGCCTTGGCGATCTCGGCGCGCAGGGCCTCCAGGGCGGCACGGGCGTTGCCCGCGTCCCCGGTCTGCCCGGCGTTGTCAGTGGTCGGGTCCATCATGGACGGCGTACCTCTCTTTCGAGGGCGTCGAGTTGGTCGGCGAGGGCGATGAGGGCCGCGTCGTCGCCGGGCGGCGGGCCGAAGAGGAGGGAGTGCAGGGTCTGTCCGTCGCCGTGTTCGCCGCGGAGGTGGGCGGACAGGGCGGGGAGCAGAGCCTCGGGCGTGTGTGCCTGGGCGACGGGGGTGCCTACGAGGGGGGCGAGGCGGGTGCGGGTGGCGGAGCGAAGAGCGGTGGCCGCGCGGTCGCGGGCGTTGGCCTTGCGGTAGAGGCGGGCGCGGCCTTCGGCGGTTTCGGAGGCGCGGACCGCCACGGGGAGTTTCTCGGGCACCAGGGGGCCGAGCCGGCGCGCCCGCCAGAGGGCCGCGAGGGCCGCGGCGATGAAGAGTTGCAGAGTGCCCCAGAGCCAACCGGAGGGGAGCAGGTCGAAGAAGCTGCGTTCGTCGTCCGGTGCCGTGGTGTCGGAGACCGAGGGGAGGTACCAGACCAGGTGTTCGCGGGAGCCGAGGAGTTGCAGGGCGAGCGAGGCGTTGCCGTGCTCGTCGAGGTGGTTGTTGTAGAGGATGTCGGGGGCGCCGAGGACGACGGTGTCGCCGGGGGTGCCCTCCCGGGCCGGTTCACCGGCTGCGTCGGGGATGCGGAGCAGGGTGGCCAGGCGTCGGCTGGGGTAGCAGGCGTCGGCCTCGATGTGGCTGCTGCTGTAGCGGAGGCCGCCCGTGTCGGCGGAGCCCGCGCGGCGGGCGGCGGGCAGGTCGCAGGCGGGGGCCAGCGTCGAGTCGAAGCTGAGCGCGGGGTCGGCGGTGACGCCGGGGGCGAGGCGTTCGACGGCGGGGCCGCCGGGAGCCACGAGGAGGGTGCGGCCACCGGACCCTTCGGTGGCGGAGTGCAGCTGTGTCTGCTGGCGTTCGGAGAGGAGGTCGGGGACGGCGACCAGGAGGGTGGTGTCGGGGCCCGCGGCGGCGCGGGCGTCGTCCAGGGTGGTGACCACACGGGTGGACACGCCCCGGTCGGCGAGGAGTTCGGCGACGGCCCGGCTGCCGTAGGGGTCGGCGGAGCGCGGGTCGAGCTGGCCGTGCCGGGCGTCGGAGCGGACGACGGCGATCGCGACGGCGCCGGCGAGCAGGACGACGAGCGCGAGGGTGATGCCCCGGGCGCGGGTCCACACCTGGCGGGCGCTGGGCGAGGCCGAGGTGGTGGGGAGCGTGGCCTCGGTGGTCATTCGGCGGCTCCCGGGCGGGTGTCGCGCTCCGCGGCGTCGGCCGTCCCGCCGGCCGTGCTGGTCGCCAGTTGCGGCTTGCTGCGTTCCAGGTCGCGGTCGAGTTCGGTGAGCCGCTGGTACGACTGCTCGGTGCCGGGGCGTCCGCCGTACGTGACGTCGTCGAAGTCCCGGGCGGCGGCGCGCAGCCGCTCGCCGTGGTCGGGCAGGGCGCGGCCCGCCTCGCGGGCGGCTTCGTCGGCGGTACGGCCGGGGCGGGCGTCGAGGAGGGCGCGTTCCTCCAGGGCGCGGACGACGGCCCGCATGCGTTCCTGGACGGCCTGGTTCCAGTGGCCCTGGGCGGCGTGCGCGTCGGCTGCGGCCCGGTGGTCGGCGGCGCTGCGGGGGCGGTCGTCGAACAGGGCGGGGGCGGAGACCGGCTGGCGGCGGGGGGTGCCCAGCCGCCACCAGAGGGCGCCGAGCAGGGTCACGACGGCCACGATGACGACGACGAGGCCGAGCGCTCCTCCCGGGGTGGCGGAGGACGCGCTGCTGAACAGCTCGTCGATCCAGTCCCAGAAGGCGTTCAGGGCCTGCTGGAACCAGCTGGGGTCGTTCTCGTGGTACATCCGCTTGGACAGCTCCCGCCGGGCTGCCTCCCGCGCGGGGTCGCGCGGGATGGTCACCGGAGGTTCGTCGCCGGAGTGTGGCAGCGACAGCACGGGGCGGTCGCCGGCGTGCGACACCGACCGTGCGGCGGTGCGTGACAGCACCTCTGTGAGAACTCCCCCCGCCCGGCTCACCGCATCAGCTCCCCGGGTTGGCGCCGGGAGCGCCGGGACCCTGGGTTCCGGCGGCGCGGGCCAGGTCGAGGTCGAGGGCCTCGCGGCGGATGCGCTGGTCGATGTAGAGGAGTACGGCGACGCCCGCGGTGATGGGGAAGGTGATCATCGAGCCGATCACGGAGCCGATCCCGCTGACGATGAGGAAGGTCCAGCCGAGATTCCCGGTGCCTTCGATGAAGCCGCCGATGCCGTCACCGCTGAGGGCCGCGGCCAGGAAGGCGAACGGGATCACGATGATCGACGCGACGACGTTCGCGATGATCGTCGCGAGCAGCTGGATGCCGAAGACCCGCCACCAGGAGCCGCGCACCAGCTTCGTGGAACGGCTCATGGCCTTCTTGATGCCCTGCTTCTCCAGCATCAGCGCCGGGGAGGCCAGCGAGAAGCGGACCATGAGCCACACCGCGACGATGCCGCTCGCCAGGAAGCCCAGGATGGTCAGGGCCAGGCCGGCCCCGCCGGCGCCCGTGGCCGCGATCACGAGGCCCGGTGCCATGCCGGCCGTGACGATGCCGGCGACGATCAGCAGGAGCAGGACGATCAGGCCGAACAGTCTCAGTACCTGCGGGCGGGCGTCCCGCCAGGCCTCGCCTATGGTCACCTTCCGGCCGAGAACGGCGCGGCTGGTGACGGTCGTCAGCAGGGCGGTGGCCAGGACCGTGCCGATCAGGGAGATCAGGAAGATGACGCCCGAGTTGATCGTGGTGTCGGCCATGGCGTCGCCGAGCTCGCTCAGCGTGGCGTCGGGGTCGTTGAGGGCCTCCGAGCCGACGTCGTCCAGGACGAGACCCTGGAGCAGCACGACGATGATCTCCGTGAACACCGCGACGGTCAGCGAGATGCCGAGGACCGTGCGCCAGTAGGTGCGCATGGTGGAGACGGCGCCGTCGAGGATCTCGCCGACGCCCAGCGGACGGAGCGGGATCACACCGGGCTTGGCCGCGGGCGGGGGACCGCCCCACCCGCCTCCCCAGCCGCCGTAGCCACCGGGAGGGCCGTAACCTCCGTAGCCGCCGCCGTGACCCCCGTAGCCACCGGGGCCGCCAGGAGGCGGGGTGCCCCAGCCCGCGTTGGGCGGGGGAGGGGGCGGGGCCTGCCCGGGGCCGGAGGGGGCGGACCACTGGCCCGCGGGCGGCTGCTCCTTGGACCACTTCCCGCCGGGCCCCGTCGGCTCCGTGCCCGGCTGGTCCGCGGGCTGCGCGGGCCGGTCGGGACCGCCGGGACGGTCGGCGGGCTCGGCGGGGCCGGACGCGCCGGGCTCCCGCCCGTCGGACGGGGCGGATCCGGGCGAGGCCCAGCCCGGAGTGTCGTTCATCGTCGCTCCTTAACGGTGCCCGTCCGCGGTCGCGGCGGCAGGTTGGCAGCCATCGTGCCATGGGGTGCTCCGGTGCGGACCGGGCGCGGTACGGGGCGCGCACCTTCAATTGTCCGCCGGACAGGGGGCAGACTGACCGCATGGCTGATCAGGACGCGCGAAGCGGCGAGGACAAGCGGCCGACGGGGATTCCGGCACTGCGCTGGGAGGAGCCTCCCGAGGGCCCGGTGCTGGTCCTGCTGGACCAGACCAGGCTGCCGGCCGAGGAGGTGGAGTTGGTCTGCACGGACGCGCCCGCGCTCGTGGAGGCCATCCGTTCGCTCGCCGTGCGCGGGGCTCCGGTGCTCGGCATCGCGGGCGCCTACGGCGTCGCGCTCGCCGCCGTCCGGGGCTTCGACGTGGCGGAGGCCGCGGACGCGCTCGCGGGGGCCCGCCCGACGGCGGTGAACCTCTCCGTCGGCGTACGCCGGGCCCGGGCCGCCCATCAGGAGGCGCTCGCCAGGACCGGGGACGCCGGTCAGGCCGCCGCGGCTGCACTGGCCGCCGCGCGGGCACTGCACCGGGAGGACGCCGAGGCCAGCGTGCGGATGGCCGCGCACGGGCTGGCGCTGCTGGACGAGCTGCTGCCCGGGGGCGGGCATCGGGTCCTCACCCACTGCAACACCGGGGCGCTGGTGTCGGGAGGTGAGGGCACGGCCTTCGCGGTGGCGCTCGCCGCGCACCGGGCGGGGCGGCTCAGGCGTCTGTGGGTGGACGAAACGCGTCCGTTGCTGCAAGGTGCTCGCCTGACGGCTTACGAGGCGGCGCGCAACGACATGCCGTACACCTTGCTCACCGACAACGCGGCCGGTTCGCTGTTCGCGGCGGGTGAGGTGGACGCGGTATTGATCGGTGCGGACCGCATCGCGGCCGACGGTTCGGTCGCGAACAAGGTGGGCAGCTATCCGCTCGCCGTGCTCGCGCGGTACCACCATGTGCCGTTCATCGTGGTGGCTCCGGTCACCACGGTGGACCCGGACACGCCGGACGGGGCGTCCGTCGAGGTCGAACAGCGCCCCGGATATGAAGTGACCGAGGTCACAGCACCGCAGGTGCCGGTGACGGGAGCGGGAGGCGGGATTCCGGTGGCGCCCCTGGGGACCCAGGCGTACAACCCGGCGTTCGACGTGACTCCGCCCGAGCTGGTGACGGCGATCGTCACCGAGGAGGGCGCGGTTTCGCCCGTGACCGCCGAGGCTCTCGCCGAGCTGTGTGCCAGGTCACGCCAGGTCACGATTAGCTAATGGGATGATGGCGTTTATGAAGGGACGAGTCCTTGTCGTCGACGACGACACCGCACTGGCCGAGATGCTCGGCATTGTGCTGCGTGGTGAGGGTTTTGAGCCATCGTTCGTAGCCGACGGCGACAAGGCGCTGGCCGCCTTCCGGGAGACCAAGCCCGATCTGGTGCTGCTCGACCTGATGCTGCCCGGCCGGGACGGCATCGAGGTGTGCCGCCTGATCAGGGCGGAGTCGGGTGTGCCGATCGTGATGCTGACGGCGAAGAGTGACACCGTCGACGTCGTGGTGGGCCTGGAGTCGGGCGCCGACGACTACATCGTGAAGCCGTTCAAGCCGAAGGAGCTGGTCGCCCGCATCCGGGCGCGCCTGCGGAGGTCGGAGGAGCCGGCGCCGGAGCAGCTCGCGATAGGCGACCTGGTCATCGACGTGGCCGGTCACTCCGTGAAGCGGGACGGGCAGTCGATCGCGCTGACGCCGCTGGAGTTCGACCTGCTGGTGGCGCTGGCCCGCAAGCCGTGGCAGGTGTTCACGCGGGAGGTGCTCCTCGAGCAGGTCTGGGGCTACCGGCACGCGGCCGACACCCGGCTGGTCAACGTGCATGTGCAGCGGCTGCGCTCCAAGGTCGAGAAGGACCCGGAGAAGCCGGAGATCGTGGTGACCGTCCGTGGCGTCGGTTACAAGGCCGGGCCGAGCTGACATGAGCAAGGACAGTGCCGCTTCGGCGCCCGGCCGGTCCGGGGCCCGCGCCGGACGGCCTGTCGGCCCCCCGCCCGCAAGGTCCCGCTGGAACCGTCTGCTGGAGGGCGGCCTGCTGAACGGCGGGGTGCAGGGCAGCCCGGTGCTCCGGCTGTTCATGCGCTGGGTGCGCCGGCCGCTGCTGCCCGTCATGCGGCTGTGGCGGCGCAACATCCAGCTCAAGGTCGTCGTCACCACCCTGCTGATGTCGCTGGGCGTGGTGCTGCTGCTCGGTTTCGTCGTGATCGGGCAGGTCCGCAACGGCCTGCTGGAAGCCAAGGTGAAGGCGTCCCAGAGCCAGGCCACCGGCGGGTTCGCGGTGGCCAAGCAGCGGGCCGAGGAGGACGCGGGCGCCACCGGGGACGACGGCGTGTCCGTCGGAGACGCCCGTCCCTCGCAGAACGTCATCCAGTGGATGAGCGAGCTGGTGAAGTCGCTCTCCAGCGGCGGCCAGGGCGCCTTCGACGTGGTCACCCTGCCCATGGGCGGCGAAGGCGGCAGCGGGCGCGGTCCGCGCGCCTCCGGGTTGGTCAACTGGTCGGTCAGTGTGCCGGAGGAGCTCCGGGAGCGGATCGACAGCAGCACGGCGGTGGTGCAGAGCTACACCCGGATCGTCTACGACTCCGACCAGCCCTCCCAGCCCGGCCTGGTCATCGGCAAGCAGGTCAACGACCCGAACGGTGAGCCGTACCAGCTGTACTACCTGTTCCCGTTCACGCAGGAGGAGAAGTCCCTCAGTCTGGTCAGGGGCACCCTGGCGACGGCCGGGCTCTTCGTGGTGGTCCTGCTCGGGGCGATCGCCTGGCTCGTGGTGCGCCAGGTCGTCACGCCCGTACGGATGGCGGCCGGCGTCGCCGAGCGGCTGTCCGCCGGGCGGCTGCAGGAGCGGATGAAGGTCACCGGCGAGGACGACATCGCGCGGCTCGGCGAGGCCTTCAACAAGATGGCGCAGAACCTGCAGCTGAAGATCAGCCAGCTGGAGGACCTGTCGCGGATGCAGCGGCGGTTCGTCTCCGACGTGTCGCACGAGCTGCGGACGCCGCTGACGACCGTGCGGATGGCGGCCGACGTCATCCATGACGCGCGCGTGGACTTCGATCCGGTGACCGCGCGGTCGGCGGAACTCCTCGCCGACCAGCTGGACCGGTTCGAGACGCTGCTCGCGGACCTGCTGGAGATCAGCCGCTTCGACGCGGGGGCGGCGGCGCTGGAGGCCGACGCGACAGACCTCCGCGAGGTCGTACGGCGGGTCGTCAGCGGGGCCGAGCCGCTCGCGGAGCGCAAGGGCACGCGGATACGCGTTATCGGCGACCAGCAGCCCGTCGTCGCCGAGGCGGACGCCCGCCGCGTGGAACGCGTCCTGCGCAACCTCGTCGTCAACGCCGTCGAGCACGGCGAGGGCAACGACGTGGTCGTCAAGCTCGCCGCGGCCGGCGGCGCCGTCGCCGTGGCGGTGCGTGACTACGGCGTCGGACTCAAGCCGGGAGAGGCCACCCGGGTCTTCAGCCGCTTCTGGCGGGCGGACCCGGCACGCGCGCGTACCACCGGCGGCACGGGTCTCGGCCTGTCGATCGCCCTGGAGGACGCGCGGTTGCACGGCGGCTGGCTGCAGGCCTGGGGCGAGCCGGGCGGCGGCTCGCAGTTCCGGCTGACGCTGCCCAGGACCGCGGACGAGCCGCTGCGGGGCTCCCCGATACCGCTGGAGCCGACGGACTCGCGGCGCAACCGAGGGCTGGGCGACGCCGCCGCGTCGCGGAGCGCGGAGAAGGCGGCCACCGTTCCGGCGCAGACGCCGGCCGGTCAGACGGCCTCGGCATCCGCGCGGGGACCGATTCCGCCGCGGTCGGCGACGGCGGCACCCACCGCCGACCCGACGGCGCTGCCCGGCAACGGCGCGCGCGTGGTGCCGCGGCCCCAGTCGGGCGCCCGGAGACAGGACGACGGGCCCGCGCCGGAGGCGGCGAGCCGCCCGGACGCCGGGCCGGAGGAATCGAGCAGGCAAGGGGAGGCAACTCGTGGGCGCTGACCGCGAGGGGAGCGGCCGACGGCCGGCGCGCGCGGTGACGTACGCGGTCTGCGGCGTCGTACTGCTGGCCGGTTGTGCGTCCATGCCCGACAGCGGGGACGTGCGCGGGGTGGACTCCACACCGCGGCAGGACCCCCAGGTGCGGGTGTTCGCGATGCCGCCGCGGGAGGACGCCCCGCCCACGGAGATCGTCCAGGGCTTCCTGGAGGCGCTGACCAGCAACGACCCGCAGTACGAGACGGCGCGCAAGTACCTGACGGGTGAGGCGGCCAGGACCTGGCGGCCTCAGCGGTCGACGACGGTGCTGGCGGGCGGGCCGGGAACGGAGACCGACCACTCGGGGAACCGGGAGGAGGCCAACGACTACTCGGTCACCCTGACCGGCACCAGGGTCGCCACGGTGGACGCGCAGCAGTCGTACACGCCGGCGGAGGGGGAGTACCGGGAGTCGGTCCACCTCACCCGGGCCGGCAAGAACCGGCAGTGGCGCATCGACGTGCTGCCGCAGGGCGTCATCATGGGCAAGTCGGACTTCCAGCGCACCTATATGTCCGTCAACAAGTACTACTTCGCCTCGAACACCTCTCCCACCACGCGGGCCGGCACCAGCCGGCAGCCGGCGGCGGTCGCCGATCCCGTGTACGTGCGCCGGCTCGTGGACCCGATGACCCAGGTGGTGGAGTCCCTGTTCAGTGGGCCGACGCGGCTGCTGGGGCCCGTGGTCAGGTCGAGCTTTCCCACGGGTACGGCGCTTGCGAAGACCACCGACCCGCTGACGCCCGACGACCACAACAGGCTGACGGTGCCGCTGAACGACAAGGCGGCCGGCGTCGGCAGGGACAAGTGCGGCGAGATGGCGGCGCAGCTCCTGTTCACGGTGCAGAGCCTCACTCCGGTGGTGGACGAGGTCGAGCTGCGCGCGGGTGGCGAGCAGTTGTGCTCGCTCACCGAGGACCGGGCGGAGACGGTCGCGATGCGCGGTTCGGCCCACCGGCCCGACTACCTGTACTTCGTCGACGACCGGGACCGTCTGGTACGCATCGCCGCCGGCAGCAAGGGGACGCGGGCCGAGCCCGTCCCCGGGGCGCTGGGCGAGGGCACGGTGGCCCTGCGGTCGGTCGCGGTCTCGCGCAACGAGCACAGCGCGGCCGCCGTCGGTCTCGACAACAAGTCGCTGTACGTCGGCTCCCTGGTGTCGGGCGGCTCGCTCGGTGAGCCCGTGCTCGTCAGCAAGGGCAAGGCGGAGCAGGACCGGCTGACAGCGCCGAGCTGGGACGCCCAGGGCGACCTGTGGATCGCCGACCGCGACCCGGGCGACCCCCGTTTGCTGCTGCTGAAGGAGGGCGCGGGCGAGCCGCTGGAGGTGCGGACCCCGGGCCTGGACGGGCGGATCCAGGCCGTGCGGGTGGCGGCCGACGGTGTGCGGATCGCGCTGATCGTGGAGAAGGACGGCAAGCGCTCGCTGCTCATCGGGCGGATCGAACGGGACGGGAAGGCGGGCGATCAGTCCGCGGTCACCGTCCACGAGCTGCGCTCCGCGACCCCCGAGCTGGAGGAGGTCACGGCCATGTCCTGGGCCGGTGACAGCCGGCTCGTGGTGGTCGGACGCGAGCGCGGGGGCGTTCAGCAGATCGGGTACGTCCAGGTCGACGGCTCCACACCGGAGGTCTCGGTGCCCGCCGCGCTGACCGGGGTGAAGGAGATCGCCGCGACCGAGGACGAGACGCTGCCGCTGGTGGCGTACTCGGAGGACCTGATCGTGCGGCTGCCGTCCGGGCTGCAGTGGCAGAAGGTGACGGAGGGGACGGCGCCGGTCTATCCGGGGTGACGGCCGCCGTGGGGCTCCCCGTTTTCCACAGGCCGTTTCCCCTCGTTTTCCTCGTTTTCCACAGGCCTGGTGGGGATGTGCGGGCCTTGGCACAGTGGTGGCCGTGCGGGAATGGTGGCGTGATCTCACGGACCTGGTGCTGCCGGCCGAGTGCGGAGGCTGCGGCAGGGCCCGGTCGGTGCTGTGCCCTCGCTGCCGTACGGCGCTGAGCGGGGCCGCGCCGAGCCGGGTGCGGCCGGTGCCGGAGCCGCCAGGGCTGCCGGTGGTGCACGCGGCCGCGCGGTACGCGGACGAGGTGCGGGCCGCTCTGCTGGCCCACAAGGAGCGGGGCGTGCTGGCGCTCACGGCACCGCTCGGCGTGGCGCTGGCCGGGGCGGTGCGGGCGGCCGTACGCGCGCGGGAGCCGGTGCTGCTCGTGCCCGTGCCGTCGGCCCGCCGGGCGGTGCGCACGCGCGGACACGATCCGGCGCGGCGGATCGCTCTGGCGGCCGCGGGGGAGCTGCGGCGGACCGGGACCCCGGCACGGGTGCTGGCCGTGCTGCGGCAGCGGCACGCCGTGGCCGACCAGTCGGGCCTCGGTGCCCGGGAGCGGCTCGACAACCTGGCCGGCGCGCTGGCAGTGGTCCCCGGTGGCGGCAGGCTGCTGTGCGGCGGTGGGCCGGTCGTTCTGGTCGACGACCTCATGACTACCGGGGCGTCGCTGACGGAGGCGGCGCGGGCCCTGCGCGCGGCGACGGCGGAGAAGAGGCCCTGCGTGTCTGAGCGGACGACGGGTCCGGGAACGTACTGGACGGCGAAATCGCCTGTGTATCCCGCGGTGGCAGGGGAAGGCAGAGAGGAACGGAAGGCCGGACCCCGAATGGCGGGTCCGAACGGAGGCGGTGGCGTGATCGGTGAAGTGATCTGCGCGGCGGTGGTCGCGGCTTCGCCGGATTCTTTCGAATTAAACCGGAACTGACTGAGAACTTATGTCGTTGCAGGTGATGAGAGGATCAATTCACCGGAACGGAGGTACCCCGCGGTAGAGGGTGACGACATCCGTCCGGGCGAGATATGTTCGGTTGTGAGGCAAAGCCGCAGGCCACACCTCTTGAATCCGAATGCCGTGCTGCGGGTTTTCACCGTCATCACCCGCACCGGTGGAGTGGAGATCCCGCCCACGGGGGAGGAGGTGGACGTCACCGAGTCCGAGGTTCCGGGACAGACCGGGGCCTGGTGCGAAAGGGAGATGCTCCGCCGTCGAAGCGGAGCGATCCGGGAACGGAGTTCTGCGTGGACATCGTCGTCAAGGGCCGCAAGACCGAGGTGCCCGAGCGGTTCCGGAAGCACGTGGCCGAGAAGCTGAAGCTGGAGAAGATCCAGAAGCTCGATGGCAAGGTGATCAGCCTCGACGTCGAGGTGTCCAAGGAGCCGAACCCCCGGCAGGCCGATCGTTGTGACCGAGTGGAGATCACCCTCCGCTCCCGCGGTCCGGTCATCCGGGCGGAGGCGGCGGCGAGCGACCCGTACGCGGCGCTCGACCTGGCGGCGGAGAAGCTCGGCGCCCGGCTGCGCAAGCAGCACGACAAGCGCTTCTCGCGCCGCGGCGCGCGCCGGATCCCGGCCGCCGAGGTCGCCGACCACGTCCCCGGCGCGGCGACGCTCAACGGGCACGGCGAGGTCGTCCCCGAGGAGCAGCAGGACGCGGTACCCACCAAGAAGATCGGCTCGCTCGAGGTGCAGGGCGACGGCCCGCTCGTCGTCCGCGAGAAGACCCACGTGGCCGCACCGATGAGCCTGGACCAGGCGCTCTACGAGATGGAACTCGTAGGGCACGACTTCTACCTGTTCGTCGACTCCGACACGAAGGAGCCCAGCGTCGTCTACCGGCGGCACGCCTACGACTACGGCGTGATCCACCTCACCACGGACACGATGGTCACCCAGGCGCACGCTCCCGAGGCGGGCGACGCGCTGGGCGGCTGACGACGCCGGATGACAGCACAACCGGTGCCCCTGGAGCGTGTGTGCGCCCCCAGGGGCACCGGCGTGCGACGGTGCGCGAGGGTGTGCGACCCCTTCGTGGCCCGCTGGTCGCCCCGGTGTCGGCCGGGCATGGAATCATGGCGGCAACGGCCCAACCGGTGGGGCGTTGCCCTGGGTTGGCGATGGCTCAGGACCACGGGCCGCGGCCTTCAGGGGGAGGAACGATGGCGGAGACTTTCGGACCGATGCGGGGCGAGGGCGTCGACGACGTGATCGACGACCGGACGGCCGGCATGGGCCCGGACGCGGCCTCTGCGCGCGAGGAGCCGATCAGGGTCCTGGTCGTGGACGACCACGCCCTGTTCCGCCGAGGCCTGGAGATCGTCCTGGCGGCCGAGGAGGACATCCAGGTCGTCGGGGAGGCCGGTGACGGCGCCGAGGCGGTCGAGAAGGCCGCCGACCTGCTGCCGGACATCGTCCTGATGGACGTGCGGATGCCCAAGCGCGGCGGGATCGAGGCCTGCACCTCCATCAAGGAGGTGGCCCCCAGCGCCAAGATCATCATGCTGACGATCAGCGACGAGGAGGCCGACCTCTACGACGCGATCAAGGCGGGGGCGACGGGTTACCTGCTCAAGGAGATCTCGACGGACGAGGTGGCCACCGCCATTCGCGCGGTGGCCGACGGGCAGTCGCAGATCAGCCCGTCCATGGCGTCGAAACTCCTCACCGAGTTCAAGTCGATGATCCAGCGGACCGACGAACGCCGGCTGGTGCCCGCGCCGCGGCTCACGGACCGCGAGATCGAAGTCCTCAAACTCGTCGCCACGGGAATGAACAACCGGGACATCGCCAAGGAACTGTTCATTTCCGAGAACACCGTGAAGAACCACGTGCGCAACATCCTGGAGAAACTGCAGCTGCACTCCAGGATGGAGGCGGTGGTCTACGCGATGCGCGAGAAGATCCTCGAGATCCGCTGACGGCCGGGGCCGCGGCGGTCGCCGCCGGTTCAGGCGAGCAGACGGGCCAGCTCTGCCGTGAGGGCTTCGCGCAGCTCGGGCGCGTCGACCCGTTCCACCCGTACGTCCGTGCAGTCCACCCAGCCCGCCGCCTCGACCAGGGCCTGAGCCACCGGCGCGGCGGCCTTGGGGCCGTCCAGCGTGATCTGCCTGGCGACCAGGGTGCGTCCCTCGCGCGCCGGGTCCACTCGGCCGACGAGCCGGCCACCGGCCAGGACGGGCATCGCGAAGTAGCCGTGCACCCGCTTCTGCCGGGGCACGTAGGCCTCCAGGCGGTGGGTGAAGCCGAAGATCCGCTCGGTGCGGGCACGCTCCCAGACCAGGGAGTCGAAGGGCGAGAGCAGCGTCGTGCGGTGACGGCCGCGCGGGGGTGTCAGCAGGGCCTCCGGATCCGCCCAGGCCGGCTTGCCCCAGCCCTCCACCGCGACCGGGACCAGGCCCGAGTCGGCGATCACCGCGTCGACCTGCTCGGCCTTGAGACGGTGGTAGTCCGCGATGTCCGCGCGCGTGCCGACGCCCAGGGACCGGCCGGCCAGACGGACCAGGCGGCGCAGGCACTCGGTGTCGTCCAGGTCGTCGTGGAGCAGGGCGGCGGGGACGGCGCGCTCGGCCAGGTCGTACACCCGCTTCCAGCCGCGGCGCTCGACGCAGACCACCTCGCCGTACATGAGCGCCCGCTCGACGGCGACCTTCGTGCCCGACCAGTCCCACCACTCGCTGGTCCTCTTCGCGCCGCCCAGGTCGGTCGCGGTGAGGGGGCCTTCGGTGCGGAGCTGCTTGACGACCTGGTCGTAGACACCGTCGGGAAGCTGGTGGTTCCAGTGCGGGCGGTCGCGGTAGGCGCGGCGGCGGAAGGCGAAGTGGGGCCACTCCTCGATGGGGAGGATGCAGGCGGCGTGGGACCAGTACTCGAAGGCGTGGGTGTCTCTCCAGTAGGCGTCCTCGACGGTCTTGCGGCCCACCGCGCCCAGGCGGGCATACGGGATGAGTTCGTGGGAGCGGGCGAGGACGGAGATGGTGTCGAGCTGCACCGCGCCCAGGTGACGGAGGACGCCGCGGACGCCCGCGCGGCGGTCGGGGGCGCCGAGGAAGCCCTGTGCGCGCAGGGCGATGCGGCGGGCCTCGTCGGCGGAGAGTTCCGTGGCTGGGGGCGGGAGGGTCGTCATACGTCGGCACGATAGGGGGTGGGTCTGACAGTGGGCGGCGTCGCGGTGGGCGCGGGTCAGGTTCGTGCGGGCAGGTAGGGGGCCGTCGACGGGAGGGAGAGGTCCGAGGGGAGGAGGGAGCCGATCCAGGCGTCGCGGCGGGTGCCCTTGTTGTTGAGCGCGGAGCGCAGCGTGCCCTCCATGGTGTAGCCCGCGCGCTGGGCCACCGCGCGGGAGGCCGTGTTGCCGACCTCGGCGCGCCACTCCAGGCGGTCGATCGCGCGCTCGGTGAAGGCCCAGCGGGAGACGGCGACGGCGGCTTCGGTGACGTAGCCGTGGCCGCGGTGTTCCTTGGCGCCCCAGAACCCGATCTCGCCGACGCCCAGGGAGATCATCGTGACGCCGAGCATCCCCACCAGGTCCCCGGCGGGGAGGAAGAGGCCGAAGGTGAACATCGAGGCGTTCGCCCACCCGTCGGGGACCATCTGCTCCGTGAAACTGCGTGCGTGCTCGTGGAGGTAGGGCGAGGGGATCGTGGTCCAGCGCTGGATGTCGGGGTCCTGCGCGGCGGCGTACACGGCCTCGGTGTCCTGGGGGCCCACCGTGCGCAGGACGAGGCGGCCGGTGGTGAGCGTGACGGGTTCCATCGGCCGATTCTGCGGGGCGCTCCGCGGTGGGCGCCAACTTTTTGCCGTGCGTGAACAGGCGGTCACTTTTCGCGTGATTCGTCGACGGGTGCGGCACCATCCGCGGTGCCCGGACGTTGAACCGGGTGACGGCAGACCGGAAGCTGGATGAAGGAGCACATGGTCCCCGTTACAGCGGGCTCCCGGGGCGGCGGGGTCCTCGCTTACGATGGCCGTTGCTCAGTACGTCACAGGAAACCGACCGTCCCAGGCCCGACCGGCAAGGAGACCAACCCCCGTGTCCGTCCTCTCGAAGATCATGCGTGCAGGCGAAGGCAAGATCCTGCGCAAGCTGCACCGCATCGCGGACCAGGTCAACTCCATCGAAGAGGACTTCGTCGACCTCTCCGACGCCGAGCTGCGGGCCCTCACCGATGAGTACAAGCAGCGGTACGCCGACGGTGAGAGCCTGGACGACCTGCTGCCCGAAGCCTTCGCCACCGTCCGCGAGGCCGCCAAGCGCGTCCTGGGCCAGCGCCACTACGACGTGCAGATCATGGGCGGCGCCGCCCTGCACATGGGATACGTCGCCGAGATGAAGACCGGTGAGGGCAAGACCCTCGTCGGCACCCTGCCCGCCTACCTCAACGCCCTGTCCGGCGAGGGCGTGCACATCGTCACGGTCAACGACTACCTGGCCGAGCGCGACTCCGAGCTGATGGGCCGCGTCCACAAGTTCCTCGGGCTGAACGTCGGCTGCATCCTGGCCAACCAGACGCCGGCCCAGCGCCGCGAGATGTACGGCTGCGACATCACCTACGGCACGAACAACGAGTTCGGCTTCGACTACCTGCGCGACAACATGGCCTGGTCCAAGGACGAGCTCGTCCAGCGCGGCCACAACTTCGCCATCGTCGACGAGGTCGACTCCATCCTGGTGGACGAGGCCCGTACGCCGCTGATCATCTCCGGACCGGCCGACCAGGCGACCAAGTGGTACGGCGACTTCGCCAAACTGGTCACACGGCTGAAGAAGGGTGAGGCCGGCAACACCCTCAAGGGCATCGAGGAGACCGGCGACTACGAGGTCGACGAGAAGAAGCGCACCGTCGCCATCCACGAGTCCGGTGTCGCCAAGGTCGAGGACTGGCTGGGCATCGACAACCTCTACGAGTCGGTGAACACGCCACTGGTCGGCTACCTGAACAACGCCATCAAGGCCAAGGAACTCTTCAAGAAGGACAAGGACTACGTCGTCCTGGACGGCGAAGTCATGATCGTCGACGAGCACACCGGCCGTATCCTCGCCGGCCGCCGCTACAACGAGGGCATGCACCAGGCGATCGAGGCGAAGGAAGGGGTGGACATCAAGGACGAGAACCAGACGCTCGCCACGATCACCCTGCAGAACTTCTTCCGCCTCTACAAGCGCCACGACCACAACGGCAAGGAACAGCCCGGCCTGTCCGGCATGACCGGTACGGCGATGACCGAGGCCGCCGAGTTCCACCAGATCTACAAGCTCGGCGTGGTGCCCATCCCGACCAACCGGCCGATGATCCGCAAGGACCAGTCGGACCTGATCTACCGCACCGAGGTCGCGAAGTTCGAGGCGGTCGTCGACGACATCGAGGAGAAGCACCGCAAGGGCCAGCCGATCCTCGTCGGCACCACGTCGGTCGAGAAGTCCGAGTACCTCTCGCAGCAGCTCAGCAAGCGCGGCGTCCAGCACGAGGTGCTCAACGCCAAGCAGCACGACCGGGAGGCGACGATCGTCGCCCAGGCGGGCCGCAAGGGCTCCGTGACGGTGGCCACGAACATGGCCGGTCGTGGTACGGACATCAAGCTCGGCGGCAACCCCGAGGACCTCGCCGAGGCGGAGCTGCGCCAGCGCGGCCTCGACCCCGAGGAGCACATCGAGGAGTGGGCCGCGGCCCTGCCCGCCGCCCTGGAGCGGGCCGAGCAGGCGGTCAAGTCGGAGTTCGAGGAGGTCAAGGACCTCGGCGGCCTCTACGTGCTCGGCACCGAGCGGCACGAGTCGCGCCGTATCGACAACCAGCTGCGCGGCCGCTCCGGCCGTCAGGGCGACCCCGGCGAGTCCCGTTTCTACCTCTCCCTGGGCGACGACCTGATGCGCCTGTTCAAAGCTCAGATGGTCGAGCGCGTGATGTCGATGGCGAACGTCCCGGACGACGTGCCGATCGAGAACAAGATGGTCACCCGCGCGATCGCGTCCGCCCAGTCCCAGGTCGAGACCCAGAACTTCGAGACCCGCAAGAACGTCCTGAAGTACGACGAGGTCCTCAACCGGCAGCGCGAGGTCATCTACGGCGAGCGGCGCCGCGTCCTGGAAGGCGAGGACCTGCAGGAGCAGATCCAGCACTTCATGAACGACACGATCGAGGCGTACGTACGCGCGGAGACCGCCGAGGGCTTCCCGGAGGACTGGGACCTCGACCGGCTGTGGGGCGCCTTCAAGCAGCTCTACCCGGTGAAGATCACCGTCGAGGAGCTGGAGGAGGCGGCCGGCGACCGGGCCGGACTGACCGCCGACTACATCGAGGAGTCCATCAAGGACGACATCCTCGAGCAGTACGAGGCACGCGAGAAGCAGCTCGGCTCCGAGATCATGCGTGAGCTGGAGCGCCGGGTCGTGCTCTCGGTCCTGGACCGCAAGTGGCGCGAGCACCTCTACGAGATGGACTACCTCCAGGAGGGCATCGGCCTGCGTGCGATGGCGCAGAAGGACCCGCTGGTCGAGTACCAGCGTGAGGGCTTCGACATGTTCCAGGCCATGATGGACGGCATCAAGGAGGAGTCCGTCGGCTACCTGTTCAACCTGGAGGTCCAGGTCGAGCAGCAGGTCGAGGAGGTCCCGGTAGAGGACGCGGCGCCGTCGCTGGAGAAGGGCGCGCAGGACGCCGTCCCGGCCCAGGCGGGCGCCCGCCCGGAGATCCGCGCCAAGGGCCTCGACGCCCCGCAGCGCCGGAACATGCACTTCTCCGCGCCGACCGTGGACGGCGAGGGCGGTGTCGTCGAGGGTGACTTCACCACCGACGAGGAGCCCGCGCGCTCCTCGTCCGACGGCCTCACCCGCGCGGAGCGCCGCAAGCAGGCCAAGGGCGGACGCCGCCGCAAGAAGTGACCGTGCGGTGCCCGCGGGCACCGCGGCCGCCGAAGGGCCGGACGCCTCCCTGCGTCCGGCCCTTCGGCCGTTCCCGGGGCGGGCTCAGCCGTCGGCCAGGGATCAGTCGTCGATCGCGCGCGGCCTGCGGGGGCCGCCCAGTTCCACCGCCGTGCAGCGCCAGCGCAGGTCCCGGCCCTGCTCCAGCCGGAAGGCCATCGCGCGCAGCTGGTCGCCCGCGCCGATGCGGGCGAAGACCTCCAGGGCGCCCGGCCGGGGCTCGAAGTAGCCGATGTCACGGACGACGGGGAGGGCGCCGCGTGTGCGCAGGGGGCCGCGTTCGGCGAGGTGGGCCAGTTCGTCGTAGGCCCGTCCGGCGGTGTGGCGGAGCATCGAGTGGACGGGGCGCCGGCCGCTGAGCACGTTGAGCAGCAGCTCGGCGAAGCGATCGGTCGGGCGGAGCTGGGGTACGGGACGGCGAGGGGTCTGGGCGGGTACGACGGGCCCCGCCGCGGGCGGAGCCTCCCGGCGTACGGCCGGGGCGGCGGAGCCCGGCACAGCGGCGCCGGCAGCCGTGCGCGCACCCGTCCTGACGGCGCGGCCCGGCCCTGTCGCGGACGGGCGGGTGTCCGCCGGCCGTGTACGGGCCCGCGGGGACCGGCCCGGGGAGCCCGGCGGGCGGCCACCGGGTGCCGTGGACCGTACGGCGCCGCCGCCGGGCCTGCGGGGCGGCGCGGCGCCGGGGACGCGCGAGGCGGAGTCCGTGGGGACGAGTGCCGTGGCGGCCGGCGCGACGGCCGCGGCCGGTGCGAGGCGGAGCGGGCGGGACTGCGTCCTGGTCATGACCTTGCGCATGGGGGCTCCCGGTTCGACGGCCCGGCTGGTACCGAGCAGTAACTTGCGGTCGGGGATCTTGTACGCGGCGGCGGAACGGTGCGGCAAGGAGGAGCGCGACGCGGTCGAGGGCCCGGCGAATACACCTATCCGGGTGATCGGGACGTCGGAAGGCCCGGCGTGGTGCGGGGGCGCCGGGTGAGTTCCGGGACGGAGGTGGACGCGTCGGGCGTCACGGGTGGGGACTCGAAAGGGGACACCCGCACGTATCCTGAAGGCCTTCCCGGCCCTTCCCGGGCACCCGGCGGAGCCCCCGACCACGAAAGCGGCAGCCCCATGCGCGTCTACGTTCCCCTGACCCTCTCCGGTCTCGCCGAGGCGCACAGGACGGGACAGCTGGGAACCGGGCCGCTCGTCGCCCTCGCCGTCACACCGGCGCTGCGCGAGTGGTACCGCTCGGACGACACCGAGGAGCTGGAGTACGCCGCGCTCAACCGGGCCGCGCTGGCCTCGCTGCGGCTGCTGGCGGCCGACGCCGGGGCGCCGCGGCGCCGGGTCGTGGTCGCCGCCGACGTGCCCGACGGGGCGGCCACCGCCGACCCGGACCGCGGGTCCGGTCCCGCCGCGCTGGGCGAGGTGCGGGTGGCCGGGCCCCTGCCGCTGGCCAAGGCGGCTTCGGTGCACGTCGACTCCGCCGACGCCGAGGCGGACGTGACCGCGGCGGCCGGGGCCCTCGAGGCGGCGGACGGCGGGGACGACGACGCGCAGTTCGTGGTGGACGGGGCGGAGGACCACGAGCTGCTCTGGTACGCGACGCAGGAGATCGCGGGCCTGGTCGAGGCCGCCGGCGACTGACGCCGAGGCGGCCCGCCTTGATTGTCAGTGGCGGCGGGTACGTTTTCTGGCATGGGGATGCAGACAGGGGCGCACATCGTCTGGGACTGGAACGGGACGCTGTTCCACGACAACGACGCGATCATCGGTGCGACGAACGCGGCCTTCGCCGAGCTGGGGCTGTCGCCGATCACGCTGGAGCAGTACCGGGCGCTGTACTGCGTGCCGGTGCCGAAGTTCTACGAGCGGCTGATGGGGCGGCTGCCCACCGACGCCGAGTGGCAGCTCATGGACTCGACCTTCCAGCGCCACTACACCGAGCACAGGGTGCGGTGCGGGCTCGCGGAGGGCGCGGCGCAGCTGCTCGCGGACTGGGGCTCGGCGGGGCGCAGCCAGTCGATCCTCAGCATGTACGGGCACGACGAGCTGGTGCCGCTGGTCAAGGGCTTCGGGATCGAGTCGCACTTCATACGCGTCGACGGGCGGACCGGGCCGTCCGGGGGCAGCAAGGCGGAGCACATGGTGCGGCACATCGCCGCGCTGGCCGGTTCGGCGGGGGTCGATCCCGCGCGCACGGTGGTGATCGGGGATGCCTCGGACGACGCGGTGGCCGCGGGGCGGGTGGGGGCGCGGGCCGTGCTCTACACCGGGGGGTCGCACAGCCGGGCGAGTCTCGAGGGGGCCGGGGTGCCGGTCGTGGACACGTTGGCGGAGGCGGTCGTGGAGGCGGCGCGGTTGGCGGCGTGAGGCTGCCGACGGGGTGCGGGACCGAGGAGACGGCGGTTGTGTGCTGACCCGGGGCGGTGCGGCCGTCGGGGATGGGTCGCGCGGCCGGCGCTGCGGCCCTGGCTGCGCCCACCCCCCCACTCTCGGCTTCTCCCCCACGCTCGGCTTCGCTCCCGCGGGAGGGGCCCATGAGCGGGGAGACCCCCGTCGCCCTGGGGGTACCTCCCAGGCCGTTCCGGAATGGGGGAGGCACGACTGCCCGCAGCCAGAGGGGCGCGGCCGCTGTCCGCGGTTACGCCGGGGCGGTGTCTCTGTGCAGAACGTCAAAGTTCGGGTCCTGGTTTTGTACACATACGGGTCGTGACGCGGTCCCGGCGGGGAGCGATAGCCTTGTGGCGTGATCAGCGCGATAGCTCGCGGGGGCACCGTTGCCCCCGCCCTGCGCCCGGTGAGCACGGACGACATCCGTGTCCGGGCGGCGGTCGCTGGTCTTCGCGGGCGGGACGGGGCATCGCAGGCCCCCGGTACGACGCCGCGCACTCCCCGGACGGTGACGACGAGAGCGACGTCACACCTGGTGAACGTGGTGACATTGGCTGATATGCCCCCGCTCCTCTCACCTTGCGGCATAGCGTCTGAACGGACCGGACACCCCGTGTCCCGAGGACGTGCCGGAAGGCAGGAGACCGTACTTCCTTCAACGTCACGCAACGGCGCGCGACAGGAGCCAGAGGACAATGCAGACCAAGCTGGACGAAGCCAAGGCCGAGCTGCTCGACAGGGCTGCGCGGGTAGCTGAGAACAGCCCGGTCGGGGGGCACCTACCGACTGGGACGACGGACGAGGGCACGCCGGGCACCCCGGACCAGGCATCCGTGTTCGCGTTCCTGAGGCGCTACTACCGGCACACCGCCCCGGAGGACCTGACCGACCGCGACCCGGTCGACGTCTTCGGAGCCGCCGTCTCGCACTACCGGCTGGCCGAGAACCGCCCGCAGGGCACGGCGAACGTGCGGGTGCACACCCCGACCGTCGAGGAGAACGGCTGGACGTGCAGCCACTCCGTCGTCGAGGTGGTCACCGACGACATGCCCTTCCTCGTCGACTCCGTGACCAACGAGCTGACCCGGCAGGGCCGCGGCATCCACGTCGTGGTCCACCCGCAGATCGTGGTACGGCGCGACCTCACCGGCAAGCTCGTCGAGGTGCTCACCGGCGGCCCCTCCGCCGACCTGCCGCACGACGCCCACGTCGAGTCCTGGATCCACGTCGAGATCGACCGCGAGACCGACCGCGGCGACCTGAAGCAGATCACCGCCGACCTGCTGCGCGTCCTCAACGACGTCCGCGAGACCGTCGAGGACTGGGGCAAGATGCGCGACGCCGCCGTCCGCATCGCCGAGGGACTGCCCGACGAGCCGACCCCCGGCGACCTGCCGCCGCGGGAGCTGGAGGAGGCCCGCGAGCTGCTGCGCTGGCTGGCCGACGACCACTTCACCTTCCTCGGCTACCGCGAGTACGAGCTGCGCGGCGACGACTCCCTGGCCGCCGTCCCCGGCACCGGCCTCGGCATCCTGCGCTCCGACCCGCACCACGCGACTGACGAGAGCCACCCCGTTAGCCCCTCCTTCGAGCGGCTCCCGGCCGACGCCCGGGCCAAGGCCCGCGAGCACCGGCTGCTGGTGCTGACCAAGGCCAACAGCCGGGCGACCGTGCACCGGCCGTCGTACCTGGACTACATCGGTGTCAAGAAGTTCGACGAGAACGGCAACGTCGTCGGCGAGCGCCGCTTCCTCGGGCTCTTCTCCTCGGCCGCCTACACCGAGTCCGTCCGCCGGGTGCCGGTGATCCGGCGCAAGGTGGAGGAGGTGCTGGAGCGGGCCGGGTTCTCGCCCAACAGCCACGACGGCCGGGACCTGCTCCAGATCCTGGAGACCTACCCGCGCGACGAGCTGTTCCAGACGCCGCCCGACGAGCTCCAGTCCATCGTCACCTCCGTCCTCTACCTCCAGGAGCGCCGCCGGCTGCGGCTCTACCTGCGCCAGGACGAGTACGGGCGCTACTACTCGGCCCTCGTCTACCTCCCCCGCGACCGCTACACCACCGGCGTCCGGCTGCGGATCATCGACATCCTCAAGGAGGAGCTCGGCGGCACCAGCGTCGACTTCACGGCCTGGAACACCGAGTCCATCCTGTCCCGGCTGCACTTCGTGGTCCGCGTCCCGCAGGGCACCGAGCTGCCGCACCTGTCCGACGCCGACAAGGAGCGCGTCGAGGCCCGTCTCGTCGAGGCCGCCCGCTCCTGGGCCGACGGGTTCGCCGAGGCGCTGACCGCCGAGTTCGGCGAGGAGCACGCGGCGGAGCTGCTGCGCCGCTACGGCAGCGCCTTCCCGGAGGGCTACAAGGCCGACCACGGCCCGCGCTCCGCCGTCGCCGACCTCGGTCACCTGGAGCGGCTCGACGAGGAGAAGACCTTCGCGCTGAGCCTGTACGAGCCGGTCGGCGCCGCGCCCGAGGAGCGCCGGTTCAAGATCTACCAGAAGGGCGGCACGGTCTCCCTGTCCGCGGTGCTGCCGGTGCTCAGCCGGCTCGGCGTCGAGGTCACCGACGAGCGGCCCTACGAGCTGCGCTGCGCGGACCGCAGCACGGCCTGGATCTACGACTTCGGCCTGCGCATGCCGAAGTCGGTGGCCGGCGGCGCCGAGTACCTGGGCGACGACGCCCGCGAGCGCTTCCAGGAGGCCTTCGCCGCGACCTGGAACGGGCAGGCGGAGAACGACGGCTTCAACTCCCTGGTGCTCAGCGCCGGCCTGACCTGGCGCCAGGCCATGGTGCTGCGCGCGTACGCCAAGTACCTGCGGCAGGCCGGGTCGACGTTCAGCCAGGACTACATGGAGGACACCCTCCGCAACAACGTCCACACCACGCGCCTGCTGGTCTCCCTCTTCGAGGCGCGGATGGCCCCGGAGCGCCAGCGCGCCGGGCGGGAGATCGTCGACGCCCTGCTCGAAGAGGTCGACGCCGCCCTCGACCAGGTCGCCAGCCTCGACGAGGACCGCATCCTGCGCTCCTTCCTCACCGTGATCAAGGCGACGCTGCGGACGAACTTCTTCCAGAAGACGAGCGACGGCAGGCCGCACGACTACGTCTCCATGAAGTTCGATCCGCAGGCCATCCCCGACCTGCCCGCGCCGCGTCCGGCGTTCGAGATCTGGGTGTACTCGCCGCGTGTCGAGGGCGTGCACCTGCGCTTCGGCAAGGTCGCGCGCGGCGGTCTGCGCTGGTCGGACCGCCGGGAGGACTTCCGTACCGAGATCCTCGGCCTGGTCAAGGCGCAGATGGTGAAGAACACCGTCATCGTGCCGGTCGGCGCCAAGGGCGGCTTCGTCGCCAAGCAGCTCCCGGACCCGGGCGTCGACCGCGACGCCTGGATGGCCGAGGGCATCGCCAGCTACAAGACCTTCATCTCGGCGCTGCTCGACATCACCGACAACATGGTGGCCGGCGAGGTCGTACACCCGGCGGACGTCGTCCGGCACGACGAGGACGACACGTACCTCGTCGTCGCCGCCGACAAGGGCACGGCGAAGTTCTCGGACATCGCCAACGAGGTCGCCGAGTCCTACAACTTCTGGCTCGGCGACGCCTTCGCCTCCGGCGGCAGCGCGGGCTACGACCACAAGGGCATGGGCATCACCGCCCGCGGCGCCTGGGAGTCCGTCAAGCGGCACTTCCGGGAGCTGGGCGTGGACACCCAGACCCAGGACTTCACCGTCGTCGGCATCGGCGACATGTCCGGCGACGTGTTCGGCAACGGCATGCTGCTGTCCGAGCACATCCGCCTGGTCGCCGCCTTCGACCACCGGCACATCTTCGTCGACCCGAACCCGGACTCGGCCACTTCGTACGCCGAGCGGCGCCGTCTGTTCGAGCTGCCGCGCTCCTCCTGGGAGGACTACGACACCGCGCTGATCTCGGCGGGCGGCGGCGTCTTCCCGCGCTCGGCCAAGTCGATCCCGGTCAACGCCCACATGCGCGAGGCCCTCGGGATCGAGGCCGGCGTCACCAAGATGACTCCGGCCGAGCTGATGAAGGCGATCCTCAGCTCCCCGGTGGACCTGCTGTGGAACGGCGGTATCGGCACCTACGTCAAGGCGTCCACCGAGTCCAACGGCGACGTCGGCGACAAGGGCAACGACGCCATCCGCGTCGACGGCAAGGACCTGCGCGTCCAGGTCGTGGGCGAGGGCGGCAACCTGGGCCTGACCCAGCTGGGCCGGATCGAGTTCGCCCGCACCGGCGGCAAGATCAACACGGACGCCATCGACAACAGCGCGGGCGTGGACACCTCCGACCACGAGGTGAACATCAAGATCCTGCTCAACGGTCTGGTCAAGGACGGCGACATGACCGTCAAGCAGCGCAACAAGCTGCTGGCCCAGATGACCGACGAGGTCGGCGCGCTGGTCCTGCGCAACAACTACGCGCAGAACACGGCGATCGCCAACGCCCTGGCCCAGTCCAACGACATGCTCCACGCCCAGCAGCGCTTCATGCGCCACCTAGTGCGCGAGGGCAGCCTCGACCGGGCCCTGGAGTTCCTGCCCACCGACCGCCAGATCCGGGAACGCCTCGGCGCCGGACAGGGCCTGACCGGCCCGGAGACGGCCGTACTGCTGGCGTACACGAAGATCACGGTCGCCGAGGAGCTGCTGCACACCTCGCTGCCCGACGACCCGTACCTCAAGGGCCTGCTGCACGCCTACTTCCCGACGGCGCTGCGCGAACAGTTCCTGGACCAGATCGACGGCCACCCGCTGCGCCGCGAGATCACCACGACCGTCCTGGTCAACGACACGGTCAACACGGGCGGTACGACGTACCTGCACCGGATGCGCGAGGAAACCGGCGCGTCGCTGGAGGAGATCGTGCGGGCCCAGACCGCGGCCCGGGCGATCTTCCGCTCCTCCCCGGTGTGGGACGCGGTGGAGGCCCTGGACACCAAGGTCGAGGCCGCCGTCCAGACCCGCATCCGGCTGCACTCGCGGCGCCTGGTCGAGCGCGGCACGCGGTGGTTGCTCAACAACCGGCCGCAGCCGCTGGAGCTCGCCGAGACGGTGGACTTCTTCGCCGAGCGCGTCGAGCAGGTCTGGTCGCAGCTGCCGAAGCTGCTGCGCGGCGCGGACGCGGAGTGGTACCAGCACATCTACGACGAGCTGACCGCCGCCGGGGTGCCGGACGAGCCGGCCACCCGGGTGGCCGGTTTCTCCTCGGCCTTCCCGACCCTGGACATCGTGTCGGTGGCCGACCGCATGGGCAAGGAGCCGCTGGACGTCGCCGAGGTGTACTACGACCTCGCCGACCGGCTGAGTGTCACCCAGCTGATGGACCGGATCAGCGATCTGCCCCGCAACGACCGCTGGCAGTCCATGGCCCGCGCGGCGATCCGCGAGGACCTGTACGCGGCGCACGCGGCGCTCACCGCCGATGTGCTGGCGGCCGGCAACGGCACGTCCACGCCGGAGCAGCGGTTCAAGGCGTGGGAGCAGAAGAACGCGGCGATCCTCGGCCGTGCCCGCACCACGCTGGAGGAGATCCACAACTCGGAGACGTTCGACCTCTCCAACCTGTCCGTGGCCATGCGGACGATGCGGACGCTGCTGCGCACGCACTCGTGACGGCGTGACGCCGTAGTCGCACAGCCGAGTGAGGCGCCCCGGGTCCTGCGGCCCGGGGCGCCTCATGTCCGATGTGGGTGTAATGCCCCGTATAGGGTGACCGTGTGACTGGGCGTCTCTGGACGACACGCGTCGCCGCGCTCGTCCTCCTGCTGCTCCTGCTCCTGGCCGTCGTCCGACTGCCGTGGGCCGGTGACCTCGGTATCCACGCGGCCACCGTCGAACGACTGCGGCACAGCCTCACCGACCCCGGCAACCCCCTGGTCGACGCGGACACGCCGAGCCCCTACTACTCGCCGTGGACGGTGCTGCTCGGTGCGCTGGCCGAGCTGACCGGCTTCTCGGTCTTCGTCGTGCTGCGGATCGGTGCGCTGATGGCGCTCGGGGTGCTGACGACGGGGGTGTGGCGGTACGTCCGCACGCTGAGCGGGCACCCGGCGGCGCCGCCGCTCGCGTTGCTGTGCCTGGTGCTGCTGTGGGGCACGGAGGAGTTCAGCTGGAGCGGCTTCCTCGGCTTCCACTCCCTCGCGCTGACCGTGGCCTACCCGAGCGTGCTCGCGCTCGGTCTCGCGTTCCACCTGTGGGCGTGGCCGGCGCGGCGGCCGGCCGGTCGGTGGGTCTGGGCCGGGTGCGGGGTGCTGTGGGCGGTGATCCTGCTCGTCCATCAGTTCTCCGGAGTCGTCGCCTCGTTGGGCGTGCTCGCCGTCGTGCTCGGCTCCCGGGCGGGGTGGCGGGTATGGGGGCGGCTGGGCGCGGGTCTGGTGCTGGGGTTGGTGGTGCTGTGGGCCTGGCCGTACTACGACTTCTTCGCCCTGCTCGGTGCGGGGGACGGGATGGACGCGGTACACCGGTCGCTGTACCGGGAGCTGCCCGGGCGGTACTGGCTGGTGCTGGTGGGAGTGGCGGCGCTGGGGGTGCGGTGGTGGCGTAACCGGCGCGACGTCCTGGTGCTGTTCTTCGCGTTGGGTGCGGTGGTCTTCGTGGCGGGCGGGGTGACCGGGCACTGGTCCTGGGGGAGGGCGCTGCCCGCCGCGCTGATCCCGGCGCAGCTCGCGGCGGCGCTGGAGGTGGTCGGGCCGGGCCGGCGGGCGGCGCGGACGGTGTGGGCGTGCGTGCTGGGCGCGGCGCTGGCGGCGGGGGCGTGGGCGCAGGCGGGGACGCTGGGGTACGTGGTGGACCGGGGGCTGCTGCCGGGGGTGGTCGAGGCGAAGTACCGGGAGCCCTGGGCGGGGTACCGCTGGATCACGCCGTGGGTGGGGTACGGGGACGTGGTCATGGCGCGGAAGTTTCCCTCGCGGCAGATTCCGGCGTACGGGGCGTACACCGTGGCTCCCGGGTATCCCGACTTCTTCCTGCGGGACGAGGGGGAGCGGGCGGGGGCGGTGCGGGCGTACTTCTCGGAGGGGGCGGAGGGGAGTGTGCGGCGGGGGATCTTGCGGGAGTACGGGGTGCGGTGGGTGGTGGATCGGGGGGATGGGCTGCGGGGGGTTGAGGGGTTGCGGGTGGTGGCGC
This sequence comes from Streptomyces sp. M92, assembly GCF_028473745.1. Lineage (NCBI taxonomy): Bacteria > Bacillati > Actinomycetota > Actinomycetes > Kitasatosporales > Streptomycetaceae > Streptomyces > Streptomyces sp. M92. Next base: position 1,362,907 of record NZ_CP101137.1, on the reverse strand, counting down.
GGGGGCCGGGTGGGGAGGTGCTGTACGCGGTGGTCGGGTGAGCGGGGTGGCCGACGGCGTGGCGGTGAGGTGAACGGGGCTGGTGCGGGCGTCGGGGGTGGGTGTCGCGGCCCGGCGCTGCGGGGTGCCTCCCCCACTCTCGGCTTCGCTCGCGCGGGAGGGGCTCCATGAGCGGGAGGTGCCCCCACCGCCCTCCCCGTGCCGCCCTGGGGGTACCTCCCAGGCCGTCAAGGCACTGGGGGCACGACTGCCCGCAGCGGCGGTCAGTGCAGGATGCCCGACGCCAGGCGCGCCGCGCGCCGCACGCGGGGGGTGGCCAGGCGGTGCAGGGCCGGGCGGATGACCGTCGCCGTGGCGCCGACCGGCTGCCAGCGGAGCTGGAGCCGCCCCGGGTTGTGGCCCTCCGGTTCCACCGTGACCCGGTGCGGCAGGGTGCCCGAGCGGTAGGGGACCCGGGCGGTGAGAGGCGGGAAGGCGAGGGGGCCCAGGAGGAGCCCCGTGTGGGTGCGGCCCTGGTGGTGGAGCCGGAGTACGGGATGGCGGACGCCCTCGAAGCCCTGGAGGGGGAGGCGGGCCGCCGCCAGGTCCAGGCGCACGCTGCCCTCGAAGACGCCGGGGCGGACGGGCGAGAGGCGGAAGGGGACCGTGAGGCGACGGCGGCCGGGGGCGAGGTGGAGTACGGCGCGCTGGGGGCCGACGGGGAGGCGGAGGGCGGGGTCGTAGGTGCGGACGGTCAGGTCGACCGAGGCGCCGGGGCCGCGCGAGACGTCCGTGATCTCGTGACGCAGCCGGGCGCCGAAGAACGGGCGGGTGTCCAGCTCCAGCTCCGTCAGGTCCAGCTCGCGCCGGGCCGGCTCCGAGCGCGGGACCTGCTCGCCCCAGTAGGTGCGCCCGTCCGCCGCGTCCGGCGTGATGTGGCGCGGGGCCACACCGTGGCCGAGCCCCCGGGCCGCGATCCCCACGTCGGACAGGCGGCGCTCGCGGACCAGCTGGAGCACCACCCGTTCGTCGCGGGGCAGGCGCGCGTAGGCGCCCGGGGCGAGCGTGTCGAGGTACGGGACCACGATGTCCGCGAAGGACGCGAGCCAGGCGTCGTCCCGGTACGGCAGGTCACCGGCGTACATCCGGAAGTCGTGCTTGAGGAACTTGAAGTCCTTGTCCTCCCGCAGCGACTCGTGCCCGCTCTCGGCCAGGAACCCGTCGATGAGGCGCTGCACGTGGACGCGGTCGCGGACGTTGGTCAGCTTGTGCCGCTGGTTGGAGATGGAGGCCGTCTCGGAGACCGCGTACGGCGCGACGTACCAGCGGTAGACCGGCTCGGGGACGACGGTGAACGTCTTGGCCAGGCAGTACGCCTGCGCCGAGAAGAGCTGGTCCTCGTAGTGGATGCCCTCGGGGAAGCGCAGCTCGTGGCGGTCGAGGAAGGCGCGGGCGTACATCTTGCTGGTCGACAGGTGCTCGAAGAGCAGGCGCGGGTCGGCCTCGATGCCGTCGAGTGTGCGGCGCTCGGCGACCAGGTGCGGCATCCACGTCGTACGGCGTCCGCCGTCCACGCGTATGCGGTGCACCGCGCCCATCGCGAAGTCCAGGTCGCGCTCGCGGTGGGCGGCGAGCAGTACCTCGACGGCGCGCTCGGGCAGTTCGTCGTCGCTGTCCAGGAACATCAGGTACGGCGCGCGGGCGATGTCCAGGGCCCGGTTGCGCGGGGCGCTGCACCCGCCGCTGTTCTCCGGCAGCCGCAGGTACACGACGCGGGGGTCGCGGGCCGCCAGCTCGCGGGCCACCTCCTCGGTCGCGTCCGTCGAGTGGTCGTCGCTGATGACGACCTCGATGTCGGCGTGGGTCTGGCGCAGCACGGACGCCACCGCGCGGGGGAGGCGTTCGGCGTCGTTGTAGACGATGACCGTGACGGTCACGTCGGGGGTCGTGTTCGTCGCCCGGTCGGTGCTCATGACGTGGTCGCCTCCTCGGGGGTCGGGGCCGGGGTGCGTTCCTCGATCGGCAGGACGGGAGGCAGCGTCCGTTCGTCCTCGCCGAGGAAGACCCGGCGGACGACGCGTTCGGCGGCGCGGCCGTCGTCGTACTCGCAGAACCGGCGGCGGAAGGCGGCCCGCGCCTTCGCCGCGCGGGCGTCGCGCCAGGCGTCGGTGGTGAGGATCTCGGTCAGTTCGGCCTGGTCGCGGGCGACCGGGCCCGGGGCATCGGCCGTCAGGTCGAAGTAGACGCCGCGGGTGGTGCGGTACGTCTCCCAGTCGTCGGCGTGGATGACGATCGGGCGGTCCAGGTTGGCGTAGTCAAACATGATCGACGAGTAGTCGGTGACCAGCGCGTCGGCGGCCAGGCACAGTTCCTCGACCGGGTCGTAGGAGGAGACGTCGATGATCCGGCCGGTGCGGCGCAGACCCGTCAGGGGCGAGGCGGCGGTTTCGTAGAAGTAGTGGGCGCGCACCAGCAGGACCGTGTCCTCGCCGAGCCGGTCGGCGAGCGCGGCCAGGTCCAGCCGGGGTGTCCAGCCGGCCTCGTAGTCGCGGTGGGTGGGCGCGTACAGGATCGCCCGGCGGCCGGGCGCGATGCCGAGGCGTTCGCGGACCGCGCGGACGTCGGCGGCGCCGGCCGTGTAGAAGACGTCGTTGCGCGGATAGCCGTGGTCGAGGGAGACGTGGCGGGACGGGTACGCCCGCTGCCACATGCGCGTGGAGTGGCTGTTGGCGCTGACACTGAAGTCCCACCGGTCCACCCGCTCCAGCAGCGCCTGGAAGTCGAGGCCGCGGGCTGCGGCGGGGTACGGCATCTGGTCCAGGCCCATGCGCTTGAGCGGGGTGCCGTGGTGGGTCTGGAGGTGGACGGTGCCGGGGCGTTTGACCACCGCGTCCGGGAAGTTGACGTTGTTGACGAGGTACTTGGCGCGGGCCAGCACCTCCCAGTAGCGGCGGGTGCCGGGGACGACGTGGTCGGTGCCGGGCGGCAACAGGGCCGCGCCCGCCGCGGTGACCACCCACACCGGACGCACGCTCGGGGCGAGCTCGGCGAGCTTGGCGGCTATGGCGGCCGGGTTGCAGGCGACGCCGCGCGCCCAGTACGCCGAGAAGACGGCGAGGTGCTGGTCGACCGGCTCGGCGAGAGCCCGGCGGTACTGGAGGGCGCGCAACCCCGTCCCGGCGCGGTGCCTGGCGGTGCGGGCCGCCGACCGCACCCGGCGGCGCGTGCGGTTGGCGGCCTGGAGCGCGCGGTACTCGGCGTGCGCGTCCCGCTCCAGCAGCGACCGGCGTACGCCTTCGAGGCCCGTGCGGCGCCGGTGGCCCTCGGGGAGGTGGTGCCGGGCGGCCAGGGACGCGCGGTGGAAGAACTCCCGCGCGACGTCGTCCGGCATCCCGGCGCGGGCGTGCGCGCGCAGGCAGTCGCGGACCATCAGGTCGTAGAGGGCGGCGTGGACGGCCGGGCGGGCGGCGGACAGGTCGAGGAGCCGCTCGTAGCGCTCGACCAGGGCGTAGTGCGCCTCGGGCGGGACCGGCGGCAGACTCTCGGGGCGCAGCCGCCGGTCCTCGTACGCCGGGTGGGGGAGGCAGGCGACGCGGTCGGCGAGCAGCAGGGCGGTGTACGCGGCGAACGGCTCGTCGTCGGTGGTGAGGAGCCGTTCGTGGGCCCGCCAGAAGGCAGCGCGCACGGCGCGGTTGCCGAGCAGCGGGGTCGTGGCGAGCAGTGGCGCGTGGTCGTCGAGGGCGAGTGCGGAGCCGGCCGCGCGGGCGAGGCGGGGGCCGTCGGGGGAGGGCAGGCCGGAGGTCCGCCAGGTGCCGCGGACGTGGTCGAGGAGCAGGACGTCCACCGTGCCGGGGAGATCCGCGGTGTGCTCGGCGACCGTGCGCGGGGCGCCGGCGGGTACGCCGTCCTTGGCGTGGACGAAGTGCAGCCATCGGCCCGAGGCGCGCGCCGCCCCCGCGGCGCGGGCCGCGGCGTCGCCCGCCCCGTCCGGCAGCGGCAGGACGGTGAACGCCGGGGTGTGCCGCTCGGCCACCTCCCGCGCCCAGTCCCCGACGGCGGCGACGATCACCTCGACGCCGGTGAGGGGGTGGGCGTCGAGGGTGTCGAGGAGGGCGGGCAGGTGGTCCTGGACGTTGCGGCCGTGGACGATGACGCTGAGGTCGGGGGTCTCGGACATCTCCGGTGTCTTCGGTGTCTCGGACATCGCGGGGACTCCTTCACCGTCGTCGCTTCGCCGTCGTGGCTCCCGGCACACTCCTGTTCGTTCGTCCGGCCATAGTGGCATTAATCGGTCAAAAGGGTTAACCGTGCGTACGCCTCCCGGGGGAGGGGCGTGCTCCGGAAGAGGTCAGACGGCCGTCTTCGCCTTCGGCGCGGGCTTGGCCGCCCGGTCCGGGCCGCCGGTGAACTTCTCGTACTCCCGCAGGACCTCCTCCGTCGGCCCGTCCATGCGCAGCTCGCCCCGTTCCAGCCACAGCACCCGGTCACAGGTGTCGCGGATGGACTTGTTGCTGTGACTGACCAGGAAGACCGTGCCGGCGTGCTTGCGCAGCTCGCGGATGCGCTCCTCGGAGCGCTTCTGGAAGGAACGGTCGCCGGTGGCCAGTGCCTCGTCGACGAGGAGGACGTCGTGGTCCTTGGCGGCCGCGATGGAGAAGCGCAGCCGGGCCGCCATGCCGGAGGAGTACGTGCGCATGGGCAGGGTGATGAAGTCGCCCTTGTCGTTGATCCCGGAGAAGTCGACGATCTCCTGGTACCGCGCCTTGATCTGCGCGCGGGACATGCCCATCGCCAGGCCGCCGAGGTGCACGTTGCGCTCGCCGGTGAGGTCGTTCATCAGGGCCGCGTTGACGCCGAGGAGGGAGGGCTGGCCGTCGGTGTATATGCGGCCGTTCTCGACGGGGAGCAGGCCGGCGACCGCTTTCAGCAGCGTCGACTTGCCGGAGCCGTTGGTGCCGATCAGGCCGATGGCCTCGCCCCGGTACGCCACGAAGGACACGTTCTTGACGGCGTGCACCCGGCGTACGCCCGCCGCCTTCTCGGCCTTCCTCCGGCGCACGATGCGGTTGAGGGCGGCGGTCGCGGAGCCCCGGCCGGCGCCGGTGCCGTTGACCCGGTAGACGATGTCGACGCCGTCGGCGACGACGGTGGGGACGCGCTCGGCGGGGGTGTCAGCCACGACCGTATGTCTCCTCGGCCTTCCAGAAGTAGATGAAACCGCCGATGCCGGCGACCAGCGCCCAGCCCAGGGCGAGCGCCCACGCGTGGGGCGGCAGGTGCCCCGCGTGGAAGGTGTCGATCAGGGCGAAGCGCATCAGGTCGATGTAGACCACGGCGGGGTTGAGCTGGAGCACGGTGCCGACCCAGGACGGCAGGCCGCTGTCCGGGCCGGTCATGTGGTCGATGCTGAACATGACCCCGGAGGCGTACATCCAGGTGCGCAGCACGAACGGCATCAGCTGGGCCGCGTCGGGGATCTTGGACCCCACCCGGGCCATGAACAGCGACACGCCGGCGTTGAAGAGGAACTGCAGCACCAGCGCCGGCACCGCCAGCACCCAGGACGGGGCGGGCGGCACGCCGAAGGCGAGCAGGATGACGACGAGGGCGGCCATCGAGAACAGCAGCTGTTGGAGCTGCTGGAGGCAGAACGAGACCGGCAGCGCGGCCCGCGGGAAGTGCAGGGCGCGCACCAGGCCGAGGTTGCCGGAGACCGCCCGGGTGCCCGCCATGATCGAGCTCTGCGTGAACGTCCACACGAAAACCCCGGTGACCAGGAACGGGACGAAGTCCTCCACGCCGCGGCTGGTGTTCATCAGCACGCCGAAGATGAAGTAGTACACCGCCGCGTTGAGCAGGGGCGTCATCACCTGCCAGACCTGGCCCAGCTTCGCCTGGCTGTACTGGGCGGTGAGCTTGGCGGTGGAGAAGGCGCCGATGAAGTGCCGGCGCGCCCACAGCCGGCGGACGTACTCGGGAAGGGAGGGGCGGGCACCGCTGACCGTCAGACCGTGGCGGGCGGCGAGGGCCGCGAGGTCGTGCTCGTCGGCGGCCGGGGCCGGTGTCGGAGGCGGTGTGTGGAGGACCTGGCTCACATCCGCTGCTTTCGCTCGGGGGAGGGGGTGGCGCCCGGCGTTCACCTGCGTGTCGGAGCGGGTTCATTTACGTCGGGACGGGACCGTATCGTCGTGACGCGAGCGTAGGGCGTGCCGACGTCGGAACGCAACCGTTTCGTCGTGACGCCCTATGCTTGGCCCGCATGACGACCAACGCCGACGAGCCGCAGCCGCAGCCGCGACCGCGCCGCAGGGCACCCGCCGGGGCGGCGGTGCTCCGCGAGGACGTGACGGAGGCCATCCGGGCGGCGGTCTTCGAGGAACTGGCGGCGGTCGGCTACGCGCGGATGTCCATCGAGGGCATCGCGCGCCGGGCGGGCGTCGGCAAGACGGCCGTCTACCGGCGCTGGCGCTCCAAGCTGCACCTGGTCCTCGACATCGTCTCCGCGCTCGCCGTGCAGGGCCTGCCCGCGCCCGACACCGGGTCCCTGGAGGGGGACCTTCGGCTGCTGTACGAGGTGACGTCCCGGGCCCTGCGCCACCCGGTGGCCTCGCAGGTCATCCCCGACCTCCAGGCGGAGGCGGCCCGCAATCCCGACATCGCGGAAGCCATGCGGAAGGCCCTGCGGGAAGGTCAGGACGGCGTCGCCAGCAAGATCCTCGAGGCGGCGACGGAGCGCGGCGAACTGAGCCCGGCCGTCGACCCCGACCTCGCCCTCGACCTGATCTCGGGCCCGCTGTACTGGCGCTCGGTGGTCATCCGCAGTCCGAAGCTGCCGAAGGGTTACCTGGGGGCGCTGGCACGGGCGACGGCGGAGGGGCTCAGGGCGCTCTGAGGCGGCCGGGACGGCCGGGACGGCCGACGGCGCGTGCCCGGCCGTAATCTCGGTGCACACCGACCACACCGCACCCTGCCGCACCACGCCGCACCGCGCCACTACGCACCTGACGCCGTGGTCGCCTGGGCCTGGCCGGGGCCGGTCGTGTGTCAGACGTGGTGGCGGGAGCGGTGAGCTGCGGCTTTGGCCCGGTTGCCACAGCGCATCATGTCGCACCAACGGCGCGAGGAACGGCGGGAGTGGTCCACGTACAGCCGGGTGCAGCTGGGTGCCGCGCACTCCTTGACCTGGGTCGGCCGTTGGACGAGGAGGTCCACGGCATCGTGGGAGAGCGTGGCCAGGACGGCCCTGACCGAGCCGCTCCGCAGGGCCGTGCCGTCGGGCCGCAGCTCCTGGCGCACGGGGACGCGGGCCGTGGCGCGGTTGAGGACGGCGCAGTCCTGTGCCGGGAGGGGAGAACCGCTGATCGAGGCGAGCATCACGCGGTAGATCGCCTCACGCAGGCGCACCGCTGAAACCAGGTCCGCCTCGGTCACCGGAGGCGGACCGTCCAGCATTCCCGAGGCGACGGTCCACTCGGCCAAGTCGCCCGGTGTGACGAGCGAGTCCAGCGGGGCGTCGCGCCGGCTCCTGACCGTGCCGACGAAGTCAAGGGCCGCGCTGCCGCTGACGAATACGAACTCCATCTCGTCATGGTACCCGTGCGGACGGCTTCGCGAGGCCAAGTAGTAACCGGTCGAGGTGGTTACTTATCTGCGCGAACTAACCGCATTGACTAGTTGTTCGCGCCGTCGATACAGTGCCATAACTAACCCCTGTAGCTGGTTATTTGAAGCGAGAGGCCACTGCTGTGCCGGAACGTGACGACCTTGCAACCGACACCGTGAAGGGCGAGGCACCCGCATCGTCGCCACCGGAAACGGCCGCGGCACCTCCCAGAGGCTCCGCCGCCGTCCCCGCTGTCTTCGTCGTCCTGTGGAGCAGTGCCTTCATCGCGGCAGTGATCGGTACCGACGCCGCTCCGCCGCTGCTGCTGACGTTCTCCCGCTTCGCGCTCGCCGGTGTCCTCCTCATGGCAGTGGCCCTGGTGTCCAAGTCGCCGTGGCCGAAGGGCCGGTTGCTGCTGCACGTCGTCGTCACCGGACTGCTCATGCAGGCCGTGCAGTTCGGTGCCTTCTACACGGCCATCAGTGAAGGGCTGCCGGGCGGCCTGGTCGCGCTGATCCAGGGCTTCAACCCCGTGCTGATCGCACTGATGGCCGGCTTCTTCGTGGGCGAGCAGATCACCAGGCGGCAGTGGTTCGGCTTCGCCGTCGGCGGAGCCGGTGTCGCGCTCGCCGTCGCCGGAGCGCTGGACTTCTCCGTCACCGCCATCGTGCTGTCCTTCGTCGGTCTGCTCGGTCTCAGCGCCGGCACCGTCTACCAAAAGCGCTTCGCCCAGGGCGCGGACGTCCGCAGCAGCACCGCCGTGCACTTCCTCGCCAGCGCCCCGGTGATGCTGGTGATGACGCTGGCTCTGGAGGATCCGGAGGTCACCGACTGGGGGGCGTTCGGCGGGGCGCTGGCCTGGATCGTGCTGATCAACTCCGTGGGCACGTTCCTGCTGCTCAACTTCATGCTCAAGAAGCAGGACGCGAGCCGGGTCGGCACGCTGTTCTTCCTCACACCGGCCGTAACCGCCCTGCTGTCCTGGCTGATCATCGACGAGACGCTGAGTACGTCGGCGATCGCGGGACTCGTCCTGGGTGGCGTCGGTGTCCTGCTCGCGTCCCGCAAATAGACCCACCTTCACTGCGTGTACGTGTACGTGTACGGCGTTCCGGTGTGGAACATCCATGACAACCGAGTGCAAGAGAAGGAAGTAGCGGAGTGACCATCAAAGTCGCCATCAACGGGTTCGGTCGCATCGGGCGCGGCTTCCTGCGCGCCGCTCTCGCCCAAAGGGCCGATCTGGAGGTCGTGGCCGTGAACGACCTCACCGACGCAGCGACACTCGCCCACCTGCTCGCCTACGACAGCACCATGGGCAAGCTGGGGACGGAGGTCACGGCCGAGGGCGACGCACTCGTGGTCGACGGCCGCCGGATCGCCGTCCACGCGGAGCGTGAGCCGGGCAAGCTCCCCTGGGGCGAGCTGGACGTCGACGTGGTCGTGGAGTCCACCGGCAGGTTCACCGACGCGAGGAAGGCCGCCGCGCACCTCGACGCGGGCGCGCGCAAAGTGCTCATCTCGGCCCCGGCCACGAACGAGGACATCACCCTCGCGTACGGCATCAATCACACGAGCTACGATCCCGCCGTCCACCACGTGGTCTCCAACGCCTCCTGCACGACGAACTGCCTGGCCCCCATGGCCAAGGTGCTGCACGAGCGGTTCGGTGTCGAGCACGGCCTGATGACCACGGTGCACGCCTACACCCAGGACCAGAACCTCCAGGACGGCCCGCACAAGGATCTCCGCCGCGCCCGTTCCGCCGCGGTCAACATCGTGCCGACGTCCACCGGCGCCGCCAAGGCCATCGCCCTCGTCCTGCCCGAACTCGAGGGCAGGCTGGCGGGTCTGTCGCTGCGGGTGCCGGTCCCGGTCGGTTCGCTGACCGACCTTTCGGCGTACGTGTCGCGGCCGACCACCGTGGAGGAGGTCAACGAGGCCTTCGCGGCGGCGGCGGCCGGACCGCTGGCCGGGGTCCTGCGCCACAGCGACGCTCCGCTCGTCTCCTCCGACATCGTCGGCGAAGCGGCGTCCTGCGTCATCGACTCCGAGCTGACCACCGTCACGGGCGGCGGCCGCCACGTGAAGGTGTTCGGCTGGTACGACAACGAGTCGGGCTTCTCGCACCGGGTCGTCGACGTCGCCCGCCTCCTGGGCACCAGGAGCTGACCACTTCGCGCAGCCGGAGCCCTGCGACGAGCGCGTGGCAGCGGTGGACTCCGTTGCCACGGAGCCGGCACGGCCCTCGCGCCTACGCTGTCGATCTTCAGTCGTCCTCAGCAGCCCAGACGTCAGTTGTGGAGATGAACACATGGGAACGAATCCCGCCCAGGCGGAAATGATCCAGTTGCTTACTCCGGAGGGGAAGCGGGTCGAGCACCCGGATTACGCCGTGGACCTCACCTCCGGCGAACTGCGGGGCCTGTACCGTGACATGGCGCTGACCCGGCGCTTCGACGCCGAGGCCACGTCGCTGCAGCGCCAGGGCGAACTCGGTCTGTGGGCCTCGCTGCTGGGGCAGGAGGCCGCTCAGATCGGCTCCGGACGGGCTACCCGGCCCGAGGACTACGTGTTCCCCTGCTACCGGGAGCACGGTGTCGCCTGGACGCGCGGGATCGATCCCCTTCAGCTCCTCGGGCTGTACCGCGGAGTGAGCAATGGGGGCTGGGACCCGCAGGAGCACAACTTCCACCTGTACACCCTGGTGATCGGTCCGCCGCTGCTGCATGCCACCGGCTACGCGATGGGTGTGACGCGGGACGGCGCGGACATGGCGGTCCTCTCCTACTTCGGAGACGGCGCCTCCAGCCAGGGCGACGTGGCGGAGGCCTTCACCTTCGCCACCGTCAACAACGCGCCGGTGGTGTTCTTCTGCCAGAACAACCAGTACGCGATCTCCACACCCGCGGCCCGGCAGACCCGCTGGCCGATCAGCCGGCGCTCGGACGGCTGGGGCTTTCCCGGGGTCCGGGTGGACGGCAACGACGTGCTGGCCTGCCTCGCCGTGACCCGGTACGCGCTCGACCGGGCGCGGCGGGGCGAGGGCCCCATGCTGATCGAGGCCTTCACCTATCGCATGGCACCGCACGCGACCTCCGACGACCCGACGCGATACCGGGACGAGGCCGAGCGTGTCGAGTGGCAGGGCAAGGACCCCGTCGACCGTCTGCTCCGGTATCTGACCGAATCCGGCCAGGCCGACGAGGCCTTTTTCGCCGAAGTGGCGGAGGAGGGCGAGAAGCTGGCCCAGCACGTCCGCGAGGGAGTCCGTGCCATGCCGGATCCCGCGCCCACCGATCTCTTCGACCACGTGTACGCGGAGCACCACGCGGTGGTGGCGGAGGAGAGGGCCGGCTTCCTCGCCCTGCGGGACTCGCTGGAGGCCGGGCAGGCGGGGCAGTAGTGCCCTGAGTCCTGAACGTCCGTACAGGTGGGCCATGACGGACCCGGGCTTCGTCGAGAAGGTCCATGACGTGGAGGAGTTCAGGAAGTTCCTGAATAAACTCGGGGGTGGTCGCGGGTGAAAAATTGCCATAACTTGAATAAGTGTTTACTCGCGGTCAATCCTACTCCCAAGCGGCAGTCAGGGGGAATTGCATAACGGGCCACTCTCCAGTCTTGACGTCCCTCGCGAAGTCGCTGATCATTGGATGGTTACGACGGGGGAGCGGAGTTAATCGTGCTTATCGCGGGGGACAGGGTCGTCCTTTTGTACTTCGGCGCAGCTCAGTGCTTTCCCGGTCGTGCAGCGTATGTGCCACGCAACCAGGGGTCCGTCAGCGTCGAGGGGCGAGGAGATCTAGGCGTACCGTCGCGTGCGCCGGACTGGGGTCAGCATGATGAAACTGTCCCAATGCAAGGCCTTCGTGGCCGTGGTCGATACCGGCTCATTCACTGCCGCAGCACAATTGATAGGCGTCAGCCAGTCGGCTGTCAGCCACGCCGTCGCATCACTCGAAAAGGGGCTCGGAATCGAGCTCCTCAAGCGTGAGCACGGCAGCATCTCACTCACCGCGGCAGGACGCCGCGTTCTGCACAGCGCGCGGATCATGCTCAAGCATGCCCAGGAGATCACCACGGTCGGCTCCCTCACGCGCAGTGCCTCGAGAACGGTGCTGCGCATCGGCGTGAGCCGCAGTTTCGGCAAGCGTGAACTGGCCCGCCTGCTCGGTGAGTTCCACGCCCGGCACGCGGACGTGGCGCTCGACGTCCGGGTGGGGAAGTGCACCCAGGTCGAGGAGTGGCTGCGGAGCGGCTTCGTGGAACTCGGGATCGGCGGTCTGGCCGACAGGGGATTCACCGTCTTGCCGCTGCTGAGCGACCGGATGCACGTCGTGCTGCCCGTCGGCCACCCGCTGGGCACGGCCTCGACCGTGCACGTGCGGCAACTCGCCGGTGAACGCCTGCTGATGGCGGGCGGGGATCTGGAGGCGAGGCTGGAGTCCTTCTTCCAGGAGCACGGCGTCGATCCCATGGTGTCCCTCCGGGTCGACGATCCGGTGACCTTGATGACCATGACCGCGAACGGCTACGGCGTGTCCCTGCTGCCCGGGGTCGCTCTCCCGTCGAAGGCCCCCCGGCTGCGCGTGCTGCCGCTGGTCCCCACACTGCCCTGCGACCAGGTCCTCGCGATGGGCCGGCGGGCCACCGCCAACGCCTTCACGGACGAGTTCGTCGCCCTCGTCAAGGGTTCGCTCGACCGCAAGGAGCTGGTGATGGGGTGAGCAGGCCGCCCCTGACCGCCGTACGGCGCGGACGTGGCCACCCGCCTGCGGACGGGGGCGGGCCGTCACGGGCGGGGCCGGGTGCGCGGCAGCCGGGACCGCCGTCCCGTTTCGTACGCGGCGATGTCCTCCTCGTACCGCAGGGTGGAGGCGATCGGATCCAGGCCGAGCAGCAGCCTGCTGCGAATGTCCTCCTCCAGGTCGAAGTGCGCCAGCACGCCCCGGCAACGGACCTGCCTGCGCTCTAGGTCGACCACGACGGGGACGGCGGCGTCGGCTTCGGTCTCCTCCCACAGCGCGACGACGACGTCGGCGGGCACGGCGACGGTGAGCAAGCCGTTCATCAGCGAGTTGCCACGGAAGATGTCCCCGAACCGCGGGGCGATCACCACCCTGAATCCGTAGTCCTGCAGCGCCCAGACCGCGTACTCCCGCGACGAGCCGGTGCCGAAGTCGTGTCCGGCGACCAGCACCGTGGCACCGGCCCGCTCGGGACGGTTCAGCACGAACCCGGGGTCGTCGCGCCAGTCGGCGAACAGGGCGTCGGCGTGCCCGTCCCGGGTCGTGCTGGCGCAGAAGCGCACCGGGATGATCTGGTCGGTGTCGACGTCGGTACGGCGCAGCGGAACGGCGGTGCCCGTGTGGACGGTGAACTGCCTGTGGACGGTGGACTTCGTGGTGTCGGTCACGTCAGGTACCTCACAGATCGGCGGGGCCGGCCAGGCGGCCGGTCACGGCGGTCGCCGCGGCGACGGACGGGGAGACGATGTGGGTCCGGGAACCCTTGCCCTGCCGTCCCTCGTAATTGCGGTTGTTGGTCGAGGCGGCGCGCTGCCCCGGTCGCAACCGGTCCTCGTTGAGGGCGGCGCACATCGAACACCCCGCCCCGGCCCGGAAGTCGGCGCCGGCCTCGGCGAAGACGGCGTCGAGCCCCTCCTCGACGGCCTGTCGTCGGACGGCGGCCGACCCGGGCACGATGATCATGTGAACGCCGTCCCTGACGCGCCTGCCCTTGAGGACGTCGGCAGCCGCCCGCAGGTCCTCGATACGGCCGTTGGTGCAGGACCCCAGGAACACCATGTCGACGCCGATGTCACGCATCGGCACACCCGGCGCGAGGCCCATGTACTCGAGCGCCCGCTCGGCCGCCGCCCGCTCCTCGGCCGTCCCGAAGTCGTCGGGGGACGGCGTCCGCGAGTCCAGCGGCGCGCTCTGCGCCGGGTTCGTCCCCCAGGAGACGTACGGGCTGAGCATGCCGCCGTCGAGGCTCACCTGCTTGTCGAACACCGCGCCGTCGTCCGTGCGCAGCGACATCCAGTGGGCGACCTCCTGGTCCCAGTCGGACCCCGTCGGCACTCCCGGACGGTCCCGCAGGTAGCGGAACGTCGTGGCGTCCGGCGCGACGAGTCCGGCGCGTGACCCGGCCTCCACCGACATGTTGCACAGCGTCATCCGGGCTTCCATGGACAGCGCCTCGACCGCAGGCCCCCGGTACTCGATGGCGTGGCCCTGGCCGCCGGACGTTCCGATCCGGGAGATGAGCGCCAGTACCAGGTCCTTGGCGGTCACGCCCGGGGGCAGCGTGCCCCCGACCGTGACGGACAGGTCCTTCAGCGGGCGCATGGGCAGTGTCTGGGTGGCCAGGACGTGCTCGACCTGACTGGCTCCGATCCCGAAGGCCAGGGCGCCGAAGGCGCCCAGAGTCGTGGTGTGGGAGTCGCAGCACACGACGGTCATGCCGGGCCGGATCAGGCCCTGCTCCGGTGCGATCACGTGGACGATGCCCTGTCCGGGGTCCCCCAGCCGGTGCAGCGGGATGCCGAACTCGGCGCAGTTGGCGCGCATCAGCTCCGACTGCCTGCGGCCGGCCGGGTCCGCGATCCGCCGTCGGATGTCGACGGTAGGGGTGTTGTGGTCCTCGGTGCCCACCGTCAGGTCGGGTCGGCGCACCGTGCGGCCCGCCGCCCGCAGCCGGTCGAAGGCCTGCGGGGTGTTGACCTCGTGCAGCAGCTGCAGATCGACGTAGAGAAGGTCTTCGCCCGAATCGCTGGTGCGCACGGTGTGCTCGCGCCAGATCTTGCGGGCCAGGGTGGATGGCATGAGGTGAGGTCTCCGCGGTGAGGATGGTCAGGCCAGGACGGCGGTCGGCTGCCGACGGGCTGCGTCGGCCGTGGCCACGGGGGCGAGGGCGTCGGCCGCGATGGCGTCCGCGTCCCAGATGAAGTCGGTCCAGAAGCCGGGACGGCTGCTGCCCCCCTGCATGAACCAGCGAGTGTGCTCGGTCGGGATGCCGAGGACGTACAGTCCGCGGTCGGGGACCCCGCCGCTGCCGACGGGGTGGTAAGGGCTCTTCGTCACGGCGACGCCGCCGGTGTCGAAGGCTTCCGCGCCGTCCGTGTTGACGTAGCTGGTCAGCAGTGAGCGGGAGACGAGGGCCCGGGTCAGCGGGGCGGGGTCGCGCAGCAGCGAGGGGGTCGGGATGCGGGCGTCGACGACGGTGGTGGCGGGAGTGTGCGACCCCCGCACCCGGGGCGAGGACACCACGAAGGTGCCCTGTTCCGGCGCGGTCTCGAAACGCGTCTGCGGGCCGGCCAGGCGCAGCACGCCGGCCCGGACCAGAGCGATCACCTGGCGCAGCCTTGCCCGCGGCGGCCCCGCGGCCAGGAACGACGTGCGCGGCACGAACCAGGCCAGGAACTCGTCCCGGTGGGAGTCCGGGGTCAGCCCGCCGAAGTCGACGAGTTCCCGGAGCACTGCGCGGGTGTCGCGCAGCACGTCCAGAGCGGCCTTGAGGGGCGAATCGACGTTGCCCTCCTCCGCGTGCTCCAGGTCCCGGGTGACGGCGGCGACGAGATCGGCGGTGAAGGCCTGCGGGCTCGGGTACTCGCGGCCCTCGAACGGCCGGGCGAGGGCGTCGATGTCCAGCGGGGGCAGCGTGTCCGCCCCGTGGCGGGCGGCCAGCGCGCGGACGTCGGGCACCCCGGTGCGCGCGGCGGCGACCACGTCCGAGACGAACGCCTCGGCCGGGCCGTCGCCCGCCGCCCGGCGCAGGCCGGTCGCGTAGTAGACCAGGTCCATCTCCGCCCGCAGCCAGGGCCACGCCTCGGTCCGGAACCGGACCGAGGCGCCCCTGGTACGGCGTATTCGGTCGGCGGTGAACAGCCGCGCCGAGTAGCGGTGGTCGAAGTCCTTCTGGTGACGACCGCGGCCGGGTACCGGCATGGAGCTGCGCGACCCGGCCACCAGGAGGGGCTCCCGTCCGCTGGGCAGGTACCGCAGGGTGCCGTCCGGCTCGGTCGCGTAGCGTCCGCCGCGGCCCTCGGTGAGCGCCGCCATGACGTCGTAGAACGAAAGACCGAGACCCAGGATCCCCACCGTCGAGCCGGCCGGGATGTCGTCGAGGGGCATGTCGGCGGCGGAGTCCCCGCGGAAGTACCGCAGGCCCGGGACGGCCGCGGCGAAGTCGGCGAGCCGCTGCTGGTCCGCGGAGAGTTCGGGCCGAGTGTGCCCGGTGGTGACGACCACGCGGTCGGCGGTCAGGGCGCCGCCGCCGGCGAAGACGAGCCGGTAGCCGTCGGGACCGGGCTCCAGGTCCGTGACCTCACCCGAAGTGCGGTGCAGGTGTACGCCCTCGGGCAGGTTCTCCTCCACCGTGTTCAGGACGTACTGCATGTAATGGCCGTACACGGCCCGGGGCGCGTACCCGAGCGGATCGGCTCCGTCCGGATCGACGGTCCGCCACCACTCGGCGAGGGACGGCCCGGCACCCGGCCGGACCGGTCCGTCGTCCGGTCGCCCGGAGAAGGCGGACACCTCGCCGGCGACGGTGTTCATGAGGAACCACAGCGGCTGGTCGGTGCGCCACACCCGGCCGGAGCCCACCTGCACGGAGTCGATGAGGTGGATGTGGACAGGCACGAGAGGCGGGGCGTCCAGCAGCCGCGCGGCGAGCCGCTCGACCACGCTCAGCCCGCGGGGCCCGCTGCCGATCACGGCGATGTGGTGGGAGAGCCCTCCGGAAGGCATGCGGTGGTGCACCTGTGTCAGTCCTTTCGAAAGACGCCGGGAGACCAGTTCAAAACGCGTTCAACGTAGGCGCGGTGAGCCGAAAAAGCAGGAGTCATCCAATGCACTCATGGACGGATGAGCGCCTCTCATCCCGGTTGACCGGCCGTTTGGCGTCATGGTCGATTTGCAGCGCGACCGGCGCGGCACAGGAAGCTGAGGAGCTGAAGAGCTGTGGCGAGAAAACCAGCGCTACTCATGCTGGACCTCATTAACGACATCGTTCACCCCGAGGGCAAATACGGCCGTGACGGATACGCCCGTCACCTTGCCCGGCGCGGAGTCCTGGAAAATGCGGCCCTCGCGCTGGAGACGGCCCGGAACCGAGGAATTCCGGTAATTCACGTCGTCGTGGGCTTTACCGCGGGTTATCCGGAATGGCCGGCGGGTTCGCCGGTTTTCCACAGCGCGAAGGACGACGGCCGGATTCTGCTCGGCACGTGGGCCACCCAGCCGCACGACGCCGTGAAGCCGGCCGACGGCGAACCGGTGATCGCCAAGCACCGCATCAGCCCCTTCTACGGCACCGGCCTCGACCTGACCCTGCGGGCGCTCGGAGTCGACACCCTGCTGCTCACCGGCGTCTCCACCGACATGGTGATCCTCGCGACCGCGCGGGACGGTCACGACCGGGACTACGCGGTCGAGGTGCTGGAGGACGCCACCGGGGCCGACGGCGACGAGATGCACACCGCCGCGCTGTCGGTCATCGGCCGGACGGCGCGGATCACGACGGTCGGCGAGGCGCTGGCTCCGGGGAGCGTCCGGTGAACCCACGCACGGCCACCCGTTTCTCCGGCATCGAGCGTTCGGCCACCTTCGCCGTTCTGGAACGCGTGCACGCCCTGCGGGCCGAGGGGGTCGACGTCCTCGACCTCGGCGGTGGGGAACCGGACTTCGACTCCCCCGGCCACGTGGTCGAAGCGGCCACCCGCGCGCTGGACGAGGGACACACGCACTACGCCCCCAGCCGAGGCCTGCCTGAACTTCTCGCCGCCGTCGCGCAGAAGCTGGAACGGGACAACGGGATCGTGGCTCGCAAGGACCGGGACATCGTCGTCACGCCCTCCGCGAAGCACGCGCTGTTCATCTCGCTGCTGGCCCTGCTCGACCCGGGCGACGAGGTGCTCGTGCCCACACCGAGCTGGGTCAGCTACGCCTCCATGGCCCGCCTGGTCGGCGCCGTGCCCGTCTCGGTGCCGCTCGACGCGGCAGACGGGTTCCGTCTCACCCGTGACGTGCTCGAACAGTACGTCACGCCGCGCACGAAGGTGCTGCTGCTCAACACGCCCAACAACCCCACCGGGCGGGTGCTGAGCGCGGACGAGGCCCGGACCGTCTCCGAGTTCGTCCGGGACCACGATCTGCTGGTCGTGTCCGACGAGATCTACGAGAAGATCGTCTACGGCGGCGCGCGCCACCTCAGCCTGGCATCCCTGCCGGGCTGCGCCGACCGGACCTTGACGGTCAACGGGTTCTCCAAGGCGTACGCGATGACGGGCTGGCGGCTGGGCTACGTCTGCGGCCCGACGGATGTCGTCGGCGAGATCCTGAAGGCCCAGCAGCACTCCGTCGGCTGCGCGGGCACGTTCGTCCAGTACGGCGGCCTGGCGGCGCTCACCGGGCCGCAGGACGACGTGGCGGCGATGACCCACGAGTACGCCGCTCGCCGTGAACTCGTCGTCTCGGGGCTCAACCGGCTCCCCGGCGTGCGGTGCGCGCTGCCGGAAGGCAGCTTCTACGTTTTCCCCGACATCCGCGGCACCGGCTTCGCCACCTCGGCGGAGTTCGCCGCATGGCTGCTCGACGAGGCCCGCGTCGCGGTGACCCCGGGCAGCGCGTTCGGACCCGGGGGCGAAGGGCACGTGCGGCTCTCCTTCGCCACGTCCCGGGCAGTCATCGACGAGGCGGTCCACAGGATGGGCGAAGCGCTGGCCCGCCGTTCCCCCGTGCTCGCCGGCGCGGAGCCGAGCCCTCCCGAACCGGTCGCCCGTCTCACCCCCCAGTGCCTCGGAGAGATCTGACATGCGTCGTGTTTCCTTCTTCGACACCACACTCCGCGACGGAGAACAGGCCCCGGCCAACGCCCTCGGCCCCGACGAGAAACTCGAACTGGCCCTGGGGATCGAGTCCCTCGGCGTGGACCGTATCGAGACCGGGTTCCCGGCCTCCTCGCCCAGCGACTTCGAGGCGACCCGGCTGATCTCGCAGCACCTGACGAAGGCGAGGTTCACCACGTTCTGCAGGGCGGTCGCGACGGACATCGAAACGGCGGTGAAGGCCGGCGGCACGGCCCGCCACCAGGTGCAGATCGCCTCGACCGGCAGCGACATCCACCTCCGGCACAAGCGCCGCATCACGCGCGCCCAGGCGGTCGCCGAGGTCGTCGATTCCGTCGCCGTGGCCAGGGAACTCGGTGTCGAGGACGTGTCCGTCGGCATCGAGGACGCCAGCCGCGGCGAGGACGACCTGCTGCGCGAGCTGGCCGAACGGTCCGTCGAGGCGGGCGCCACCTGCCTGGTGGTGGCCGACACCTCGGGGGCGCTGACTCCCGAGGAGTACGCCGGACTCATCGCCCGCTTCCGCTCCTGGGCGCCGGCCCCGGTGCGCATCGCGACGCACTGCCACGAGGACTTCGGCCTGTCCACCGCGAACGCGCTGGCCGGACTCGTCGCCGGCGCGGACGAGGTGCAGGCGACGCTCGGCGGGATCGGTGAACGCGCCGGCAACACCGCGCTGGAGGAGATCGCCGCGCTGCTGGCCTACAAGCAGGACGTCACCGGCCTGTACAGCGAGATCCGGCTCGACGCCATGTACGGGGTGTACACCGCCCTGAGGAGGCACATCCGCCTCGAGGAACCCCGCAACAAGGCGATATTCGGCACGTACGCCTTCGGTACCGCTGCCGGCCTCCACCAGCAGGGCATCCTGCGCAACCCGGCCACGTACGAGTACGTCGAGCCCGCCCGTTTCGGCCGGGAGCGCAGCGTGCTCGTGGGCCGTCACTCCGGCCGCAGCGTCCTGCGTCACCTGATCGGTGAACTGGGCGTCACCGTGTCCGAGGGCGAGCTGGACAAGCTGTACCGCATCCACATCGAGGAACGAACCGGCGGTGACTGCGAGGACCTCGGCGTCGTCAAGGCCCGGCTCGCCGCCGAACTCACCCCTGTCGCCGCAGGCTGACCGACCGCCCCATCGAGACCAGGAGCCGAAAGTGGAGCCCTTTTACACCTTTTCCGACACCGACCGGGACTCGCTGAGGGAACTGCTCAAGGAACTGCCCAAGAACCCGTACGACGACATCGTCGCGTTCGACGCCGCGACAGCGGACCTCGTCGACAGCGGTGAGGTGCCCGCCTACCTGGTCGAGGTGTGCGACCGCATCCGCGAGGAACGTGCCGCCGGCGGCTCACAGGCGCACGTCCTGCGCAACTGCCCCCTCGACGAGAACATCCCGCTGCTCGACCTGGACGACCCGATCACGGACAAGCACGCCAAGAAGCGCACGTTCGTGGGTGAGGCCTTCCTGGCCCTGTTCGGGAAGCTCGTCGCCACCCCGCTGCTGTCGTACGGGACCCGGTTCAACGGGGCGTTCTTCGTCGACGTCATCGCGATCAACAAGTACAGCGGGCTGCAGACCGGGTTCAGCGACAGCGAGCTCGTCTACCACAACGAACGTACGGCACACCCGGTGCGGGCCGACTTCATCTCCCTGCTCGGCATGCGCTGCCCCGACGGAGCCGACTACATCTACACCGGGTTCGTGGACGGCAGGGACCTGCTGACCCACCTCACCGAGGAACAGCAGAGGGTGCTGCGCCAGCCCTTCTTCATCACGCCCTACGACGTGTTCTCCCGGGACAACAACGGCGCGCTCAGCGTCTCGGAGGACCACGCGATCCTCGAGAACGACCACAGCTTCCGCTACCTGGACACCACCACCACGGTGACCGAGACCAGCCCGCCGGAGGCCAAGGACGCGTTGCTCGCCCTGAAGAACGCGCTGGTACGGGCCGACAAGACCCGGCACCGGATCCAGACCGGCGACCTCTTCACCTTCGCGAACCAGGACGGCCTGCACTGCCGGGACAAGATGGAGATCAACGACCCCGAGCGGGCCCGGCAGCGCTGGCTGCTGAAGACGTACGCCTTCCGTGACCAGGCGGCGGCCGACCGTTACGCGGACCGGTGGATCGACGGTGTGCCGGGCCGCGTCGGTGACGGCACGTGACACCCGCCCGTCCCCACATCACTCAGCCGCGCGACGCCGACAGATCCTGGAGAGGCCGACATGACCGTTCAGTCCGAGAACCTTCCCCTGCTCTTCTCCGTCCTGGCCTCCGGTGACCTCGGAGAGGCGGACCTCGACTTCCGGCCGCTGACCGCGGACGGGCGCACGAACGCCGAGATCCACCGGCTCTACGGGCCCGAGCAGACGGGCGAGGGCGGACCGGCCGCAGCCGTGGTCCGGTACCTGCCGGGGGCGAAGGCACAGACACACCGTCACCCGGGCTGCGAGCTGATCTACGTGCTCAGCGGTGAACTGGAGACGGAGGCCGGGATCCACCCGGCCGGCAGCCTGCTGAACATGCCGCCGGGCAGCGTGCACACCCCGCGCAGCCCCAAGGGCTGCCTGGCGCTGGTCGTCTGGGAACAGCCGGTCCAGCCGCTCTGACCAGGCACCGAGGGAACGCGCCGGCCGGCCCCTGACACGGGGCCGGCCGCGCGCCGCACCCGGCCCATGGGCACGAGACGTGGGGGCCCGCGCGGTACCGCCGGTTCACGCGACGGCGAACGGCTTCTCCCGCTGATTCGGCGGTCTCAGTCCCGCGCCGCCCCCGGATGCAGCCGCACCCAGCCCGCCCACGCCGACGTGATCATGTCCTCGACGTCGTACTTGGCCTTCCAGCCCAGTTCGGCGGCGGCGCGGTCGGCCGAGGCGACCACCCGGGCCGGGTCGCCGGGGCGGCGGGGGGTGACCGTCGGCGGGTGGTCGTGGCCGGTGAGGGCGTTGATGCGGTCGATCATCTCGCGGACGGAGACGCCCTCGCCCCGGCCGATGTTGAGGGTGAGGGAGCGGCCCGGGGCGGACCGCAGGGCGCGGGCGGCGGCGACGTGGGCCTCGGCCAGGTCGATCACGTGGATGTAGTCGCGGACGCAGGTGCCGTCCGGCGTCGCGTAGTCGTCGCCGAAGATGCGGGGGGCCGCGGACTCGGTCAGCTTCTCGAAGACCATCGGGACGAGGTTGTGGACGCCCGTGTCGGCGAGTTCCGGGCTCGCGGCGCCCGCCACGTTGAAGTAGCGCAGGGAGGCCGTGGACAGGCCCGTCGCCCGGCCGGTCGCGCGCACCATCCATTCGCCGGCCAGCTTGGTCTCGCCGTACGGCGACATGGGCAGGCACGGCGTCTCCTCCGTCACCAGGTCCACGTCGGGCATGCCGTACACCGCAGCCGAGGAGGAGAAGACGAAGGACGGGACGCCGGCCGCGGTGACCGCGTCCAGCAGGACGCGCAGGCCCTCGACGTTCTCCCGGTAGTACCGCAGCGGCAGCTCCACCGACTCGCCGACCTGTTTCTTCGCGGCCAGATGCACCACACCGGTGACGGAGTGGTCGGTGAGGGCGCGGGCGACCCGTTCGCCGTCCAGGACCGAGCCCACCACCACGGGGACGCCGTCCGGCACCCGCTCGGCGATGCCGGAGGTCAGGTCGTCGTACACGACCGCCTTCTCGCCCGCCTCGGACATCGCCCGTACGACGTGCGCTCCGATGTATCCGGCGCCGCCGGTGATCAGCCAGGTCATGTGCGGCCGTCCCCTCGTCAGTGGTCCTTGGTGGTCATGATCCGTCATCCCGGTGCCCGACGGGCCCCGCACACGTCAGGACGCGGTGGGGGCCGCTTCGGTGCCGTACGTGTCCAGGGCCGCCGTGAGCCGGTCGAGGCGGGCGCGCAGGTCCTGGACCTCCGCGAGGTCCAGCCCGGTCGCCGTCGCGATCCGGCGCGGTACCTCGGTAGCCCGCTCGCGCAGCGCCGCGCCCTCACCGGTGAGCCGGACCTCCACGGACCGCTCGTCGCGCGCGCTGCGCTCCCGGCGGACCAGGCCGGCCGCTTCCAGTCGCTTGAGCAGCGGCGACAGCGTGCCGGAGTCGAGGCGCAGGTGCTCGCCGAGCTTCTTCACCGGCAGCTCCCCGTGCTCCCACAGCACCAGCATCACCAGGTACTGCGGGTAGGTGAGGCCGAGGTCCTTGAGGACCACGCGGTAGACGCCGTTGAAGGCGCGCGATGCCGCGTTCAGGGAGAAGCAGATCTGCTGGTCCAGGCGGAGCCAGTCCGTTGCGGGCGGGGTCATGTCCTCCAGGGTAGCCGACGGGTTTTGCGCGCCATTGAGTTGTGCGCAATGTAGTTGTGCTCGATTGAATTGCGTGCTCTACTTGTCCTCGTCAGGCGTCGCCACGACGCTTCCCCCGCACCGAGAGGGACGGTTCTCCCATGGACGCCATCTACACCGCCGCCGCCACCGCCACCCACGGCCGCGACGGCCGCGCCGTCAGCTCCGACGGCACCCTCGACCTCGCACTCGGCGTCCCCGTCGAGATGGGCGGCAACGGGCAGGGCACCAATCCCGAGCAGCTGTTCGCCGCCGGGTACGCCGCCTGCTTCGGCAGCGCCCTCGGCCTGGTCGGCCGGCAGGCCAAGGCCGACGTCGGCGACGCCGCGGTGACCGCCGAGGTCGGCATCGGCAAGCAGGGCGAGGGTTTCGCGCTCGCCGTCACGCTGCGGGTCGAGCTGCCCGAGGGCCTGGACGAGGAGACCGGCCGCAAGCTGGTCGAGCAGGCCCACCAGGTCTGCCCCTACTCCAACGCCACCCGGGGGAACATCCCGGTCGAGCTGGTCATCGAGTAGCCGGCC
This sequence comes from Streptomyces sp. M92, assembly GCF_028473745.1. Lineage (NCBI taxonomy): Bacteria > Bacillati > Actinomycetota > Actinomycetes > Kitasatosporales > Streptomycetaceae > Streptomyces > Streptomyces sp. M92. The sequence continues at coordinate 1,339,625 of NZ_CP101137.1, read as the reverse complement.
CCCGGCGGGCTCCGCCGGTCAGCCCCCGGCCCCCACCCGCGCCAGCACCTCGCCCGTCCGCTCGCTCCACGCCACCACCACCGCCTCCGCGGGCACCGGCTGCCAGCGGGTGAGCAGCAGCCAGCGGACGTCGTACCGGCGGACGATCGCGGTGCGCTCGGCGCGGGTCGAGCCGGGGTCGAGGTAGGCCTCCACGTCGGCCACCCGCCGACCGCGCTCCCGCTCGTCCAGCGACGGGTCCGGCCAGGCGGGCGCCGCGAGGTTCGGCCCGTACCCGGCGATGGCGTGCCCCGCGTAGTAGCCGTCGGTGATCACGACCTCGCCGGGGCCGATGTGCCGCGCCGCCCACTCGTACGTCGGCCAGTTCGGCGGCTGCTCGAAACCGACCGGGTCCAGCGCCCGCGGCACCACCGCCCCCGCCTGCACCGTGAGGAAGCCCAGCAGTGCCCCCGCGGCCGCCGCCGAGCCCAGCGCCCTGCGCCACCACCCCCACGGCCGGGGCGCCGCCAGCTCCACCGCCAGCGCGAACTGCAACGGCACCAGCGTCAGCCCGAGGATGCGGCCGTAGGTGTAGTGGCCGCCGAACCAGCCGTACGCCACCACCGCGCAGTCCAGCACGAAGAGCAGCACCAGCGGATCACGCACCGACGCCCGGCCTCGCCGCCACAGCGCCGGCAGCCCGAGCAGCGCCAGCCAGAACTCCCCGGGAAGTTCCAGGTAGAGCACGCGGTGCATGGCGTCCACACTGTCGTCCCCGGCCAGCGCGAACACGTCGAAGTACGGCCACAGCGCCGCCGACGCCGCCGCCACCGCGCCCGTCAGCGCCCACCGCCCGACGACCGGCCCCCGCCACCGGCGCTGCCACCCGGTCACCAGCGCCACCGCGCCCAGCGCCGCCGCCACCGCCGTGATCGGGTGGACGAGGAGGACCAGGCCGTAGAGGAGGCCGAGGCCCGCGTAACCGGGCAGCCCGCGCAGGCCGCTCGGGCCCACGTACCGCACCCGGCGCTCGTCCCGGGCCCGTGCGCCCGTCAGCGCCCAGGCCCAGAAGGTGAGCCCGATCGCGAACGCCGACGGGTAGCCGAGGTTGCCCGTCATCGACATCAGCCCGAGGTAGCCGCTCCACCAGGCCCGCTCGGTGCCCCACAGCAGCGTCATCGCGCCCAGCGCCAGCACCGGCGCCCACGGCCGCGGGCTCAGCACCCGCACGAAGCGGCCGAGGCCGGTCAGCAGGACCAGCAGGTTCAGCGGCCCGGCGAGCCGCACCACCTCCCAGCCGCCCAGCCCGGTCAGCCGGGCGAACAGGCCCTGCGCCACCGCGTACGGCGAGTAGTACGCGCTGCCCGCGCCCGGCAGGTCGGCCATCGGGTGGCGGGGACTCAGGGGGTTCGCCTTCAGGCGCTCGACGACGGCCGCGTGCTGGCCGGCGTCGCAGCACAGCGGCACCGCCCAGTACGCCAGCGTCATCACCAGGAAAAACAGGAAACCGACGGCCTGGTACGGGGTGGGGCGCCAGGACCGGCCGCCGCGCAGCGCCGTGGCACCGCGCACGGGCCGCCGGACGAGGACACCGGCGCTCACGGGACGTGCGAAGGGTGGGACATTCGGGGCATTTGCCGTATGTTCCCGGTGGCTCCGTCGAGGTCAACGACACGACCTCACGTCACCGCATCGAGTGACCGTTCAGTCGGCCACGCGCGCCCGTTCGGCCTGCCCCTGCGCCGGCAGCGCCACCCGGCCGGCCCGCACCACCGGCTCCAGCAGCAGTGGGACGCCCACCACCGGCAGCAGCCAGGCCAGCACGATCAGCCGCTCGCCCCAGATGTTGATGTCCGGGTGCCCCGCCTGCGTCAGGATGCCGGTGAACGCCGCCGCGACCAGGAAGACCCCGACCGCCCCGCCGCGCCGCAGCGCACCCCACGCCCCGGCGCCCAGCGCCGCCGCGAACAGCGGCTCCCACGCCTGCCGCCGCAGCCACTCCACCCAGAAGTTGCCCTGCAACTGCCAGAACTCCGGCCACGGGTCCGCTCGGTCCGGCCGGGCGAAGTGCCCGGTCAGCAGGTCCTGGAGGCTGTCGGAGACCGACGGGTAGTGCAGCAGCCGCGACAGCGCCATGGTGCCGACGGCGCCCGCCAGGCCGACCGCCGCGAGCACGAGCACCTCCCGGCCCGCCGGCCGCCCCCGCCGGCGTCGCCGCAGCGCGAGCAGCGCGCCCGCCGCCGCCAGGCACACCCCGAGGAACAGCGCCTGCGAGTGCTTCACGGTGAACAGCGCGAGCAGCGAACCGCCGACCAGCGCGTAACCGGCCCGCGCCCGCCCGGCCCGCAGCACCAGCGCGCACCCCCACACCGCCGCCAGCGTCAGCGCCATCAGCAGGCCCTCGGTCATCGGCCGCATGGCCGTCGTCCCGCACGGCAGCACGTAGTACAGCGCCTGCCCGGTCAGCGCGAGCGGCACCGGCACGGACAGGGTGCGCAGGATCAGGAAGACCAGGACACCACCCGCGCAGGCGATGACCACACCCGCCGCCCACAGCCCCCACGTCGCCCCGAGGAGCACGACGAAGGGCACCAGGAACAGCGGGTAGCCGGGCCGCGCCTCGAAGATCCGCATGAAGCGTTCCGTCATGTAGGGCACGGTGTGCCCGCCGGTCTGCCCGGCCGCGAGCCTCGGCTCCACCTGCCGCCACTCCCGCTCCCGGCAGTCGGCCGTCACCCGGTCGGTGGGGTCGGGGCGGTGGAAGCGGACCACGTGCACGCTCTGGTCGCGGCGGGCCGTCGACGCCTTGCTCGCGCACACGTAGTCGATGGTGTCCGCGGCCACCCCGCGCTTGCCGCCACCGGCCAGACTCAGGGCGTACGACAGGTAGTTCTTGGTGTCGGGGGTGTCCCGGCCGGTGACGTTCGCCAGCTGGAGCAGGGCGAAGACCGCGGCCAGGACCAGCACCCAGGTGCGCGGCCTCATGACGAGGCCAGCAGATCGCGGCCGGGGACGGCCGGGACGGACCGGGCTCCGGGCACCCCGGCGGGCTCCGGCATCGGCTCGCCCAGCAGCAGCGTCCGCACCACCCGCTCGGCGGCCCGGCCGTCCTCGTACTCGCAGAACCGGGCCCGGAACGCCGCCCTGAGCCGCGCCGCCTCCTCGTCCCGCCAGGCGCCGGAGGTCAGCAGCCACGCCAGCTCCCGGTAGGAGCGGGAGACATGGCCGGGTGCCTCGGCGGTGACGTCGAAGTAGGCGCCGCGGCTCGCCGTGTAGGCGGCCCAGTCGTCCGCGTGGATCAGCACGGGCCGGTCCAGGAGGACGTAGTCGAACATCAGGGCCGAGTAGTCGGTGATCAGCAGGTCGGAGGCGAGCATCAGGTCCTCGACGTGCGGCTCGTCGGTCGCGTCGATCAGCACGCCCCGCCGGTGCAGCTCCGCCAGGCCCATGCCGCGCGCCGGGCCGCCGGCCAGCGACGGGTGCAGCCGCACCACCAGGGTGTGGCCCTCACCGAGGTCGGCGGCCAGCCGGGCCGGGTCGAACCGCTCCACGTACCCGCCCCGCCGGTACTCGCGGCGGGTCGGCGCGTACAGCACCACGGTGTGCCCCTCGGGGACGCCGAGCCGCTCGCGCGTCCGGCGGCCCGCCTCCGGACCGGCGTTCACCAGCACGTCGTTGCGCGGGCTGCCGGTGCGCGCGGACGCGAAGTGGCAGGGGTACGCCCGCTCCCACATCCGTTCCGCGTAGCGGCTCGCGACCAGGCTGTGGTCCCAGCGGTCGGCCCGCCGCAGCATCTGCGGCACGTCCATGCCGTGCCGGGCGCCGGGCCGGCCCAGCAGGTCGGCGCCCATGTACTTGAGCGGGGTGCCCTGGTGGGTGTGGATGTGGACGCTGTCCGGCCGCTTGGGCACGGCCCAGGGCCAGTTGACGTTGTTGACGAGGAACCCGGCCCGCGCGACCGCCCGGTGGTAGTCCGCGCTGCCGAGGAGCACGTGCTCGGTGTCCGGCGGCAGCGCCGCCGCCTCCTCCTCGCCGCCCACCACCCACACCCCGCGCAGGTGGGGGGCGATCTCGCGGGCCTTGCGGTGGATCGCCGCCGGGTCGCCCAGTACGCCCCGGTGGGAGAAGGCCGAGTACACGACGAGTTCCGCGTCGAGCGGGCGGCGCGTGTTCACTGCCGTCCGCACCCGCGCCAGGCGCCCGGCGGCCGCCCCGCGCGCCTGCCGCGCCCGGCGCCCCAGCTCCCGGCCCGCCCGGCCGGACTCGCGCCGCAGCCGGTAGGCGGCGTACCCGTGCTCCAGCACGCGCAGTTCGGCCGGGATCTCGGCGCCCTCGGGCCGGTACTCCCGGAACATCTCGGCGGTGCGGCGGAAGAACTCCGCCTTGTCCGCCGGCGGCAGCCGGTCCGGCTTGGACAGGACGTCCAGGCAGTGCTCGCCCATCTTGGCGTGCAGGAACGGCCGCCAGCGGGCCAGCTCCGGGCGGTCGTCGAGGAACGCGAAGACCCGCTCGTACTGCGCGTGCACGTCGAAGTGCTTGCGGCTGGTGGTGGACAGGATGTTGCCCTGGCGGCGCTGCCGGTAGTTCAGGCAGACGCGGTCCAGGGTGGCGATCCGCCCGGCCGCGAACATGACCGGGAAGGTCCAGGGCGTGTCCTCGTAGTAGCCCGGCGGGAAGGTGAAGCCCTCCCGCTCGACGAAGTCACGCCGGTAGACCTTGTTCCACACCACCATCAGCAGGTCGAGGATCTCGGGGCGCTCGGCGGCGGTGAAGGTCTCGTCGGTGGCGGCGAGCACGTGGGCGAGGACGTTGCGCCGGGTGCCGCCCCACCAGTAGGTGCGGGCGTAGTCGAAGACCAGGACGTCCGGGTCGTCCGCCTCCGCCAGCCGGTCGGCCATCGCGCGCAGGGCGCCCGGGGTGAGGGTGTCGTCGCTGTCGAGGAAGAAGAGGTAGTCGCCGGTGGCGTGCGGCAGAGCGGCGTTGCGGGCCCGGCCGAGTCCGGCGTTCTCCTCCAGGTGCAGCACGCGCACCCGCTCGTCCGCGGCGGCGTACTCGTCGAGGATGGTGCCGCAGTCGTCCGGGGAGCAGTCGTCCACGGCGACGACCTCGATGTCCCGGTACGACTGGTCCAGCACGGAGTCCAGGCACTCGCGCAGGAAGCCCTGCACCTTGAAGCAGGGGACGATGACGCTGAAGCGGGGCATGGCGGGATCAGCTCCTCACGAGGGTGGCGGCGGCGGGGGCCGGGACGCGCTCGGCGAGCGGGACCACCGGCGGCAGCGACTCGGGCGGCTCGCCCAGCAGCACCCGGCGTACGACGCGCTCGGCGGCCCGGCCGTCGTCGAACTCGCAGAACCGCTCCCGGAAGGCGGCCCGCAGCGCCGCCGACCCGCGGTCCGCGTACGAACCGTCGCGGAAGACGCGGGCCAGCTCCTCCGGCGTGCGCGCCACCGGTCCGGGCGGGGCGGCCATCAGGTCGAAGTAGACGCCGCGGGTCTCCCGGTAGACCTCCCAGTCGTCGGCGTACACGACGATCGGCCGGTCCAGGTTGGCGTAGTCGAACATGATCGACGAGTAGTCGGTGATCAGCGCGTCGGCGGCCAGGCACACGTCCTCGGCCGAGCGGTGCGCGGTCACGTCGATGACCCGGCCGGTGCGGGCGCGCCTGTCGCCCCGGTCGTAGAAGTAGTGGGCGCGCAGCAGTACGACCACGTCCTCGCCCGCCGCCTCGCAGAAGGCCTCCAGGTCCAGGGCGCCCGTTTCGAACCCCGCCGCCCAGTCGCGGTGCGTGGGCGCGTAGAGGACGGCCGTCCTGCCCTCCGGGACGCCGAGTTCGCGCCGGACGCGGGCGACGTCCTCGGCGGTCGCCGTGCAGTAGACGTCGTTGCGCGGGTAGCCGTACTCCAGCTGCTCGTAGGAGCCCGGGTAGGCGCGCTCCCACATCCGGGTGGAGTGGCGGTTGGCGGAGAGGTTGTAGTCCCAGCGGTCCACGCGGCCCAGCAGCTTGGTGAAGCTGCCGCTCGCGGCCGCCACCACCGGGTACGTGGACTGGTCGACGCCCATGGTCTTCAGCGGGGTGCCGTGCTGGGTCTGCACGTGCACGCTGCCGGGGCGCTTGACGACGCCCTCGGCGAAGTTGGCGTTGTTGACCAGGTACTTGGCGCGGGCCAGCACCTCCCAGTAGCGGTGGCTGCCGATGACGGCGTGGTCGACGTCCTCGGGCAGGGTGTGCGCCTGGTCCGGCTCGACCAGGAACACCGAGCGCAGGTGCGGGGCGAGTTCGCGGGCCTTGGCGTGGATCGCGGCCGGGTTGCAGGCGTAGCCGCGGCCCCAGTACGCGCAGTACACGACGAGGTCCGGGTCCAGCGGGCGGCGCAGGTGGCGGCGGTAGCTCAGGCGGGTGCGCAGGCCGTGCGGGCGCGGCAGGCGTCCGAGGACACCGCCGGCCGCCCGGTTGGCGGCGCGCAGGGCGCGGAAGGCGCCGTAGGACCCGGACGACAGCAGCCGGTGCTGTACGCCGAGCCGGCCGCCCGGTGCCCGGAAACCGGCGGGGCGGTGGCGGCAGTAGAGGCGGCTCGCCCGGCGGAAGAAGGCGCGGCGCTGCCGTCGGGTCAGGCGCCGCGGGTGGGTGGCGGTCTTCAGGATCGCGGCGAAGAGCTGCTCGAACAGCGGTCCGCGCCGCGCGTCCGGCAGCCCCCGTTCGGCGGCGTGCGCGAGCACCAGCTCAGCCTGGTCCAGGAGCTGTGCGTGGTGCTCGCCGGGCAGGTTCAGCCGGTTGCCCTGCCGCCGGATCCGGTGGCGTACGACGACGGAGCGCAGCACCGTCACGCGCTCGGCGCGCGCCGCGACCAGGGGGCCGAAGCCGACGTCGGTGAAGTGGCCGTCGGGGAAGGCCAGCCGCCGTTCGGCCAGGAAGGTGCGGCGGTAGGCCGCGCTCCACGCGGGCAGGAGCACGCCGGTCAGGTGCGGGGCGTCCGCCGGGGCGAAGGCGCCCTCGGGGGCCTTGGCCAGCAGCGGGGCCGCCGGGTTGGCCGGCTCGCCCTCCCACCAGGGCATCCGCTCGTGCTCGAAGTACAGGACGTCCACGCCGTCGGTGTCCGCCAGCCGCCCGTCCAGCGCCGCCAGCGCGCCCGGGACGAGGATGTCGTCGCCGTCGAGGAACAGCAGGTACGCGCCGGTCGCCGCCCGCATCCCCGCGTTGCGTGCCCCGGCCAGGCCGGCCGACGGCGGCGAGTGCACCGGCGCCACCCGGGAGTCCCGCTCGGCGCGCTCCCCGACGACGTCCGCCGCGGCCCGGTCCGCGGTGTCGGCCACCGGGATCAGCTCGAAGTCGCCGAAGGCCTGGGCGAGTACCGAATCCAGCGCCTGGGAGAGCCGCCCCGCGACCCCATGGGACGGGACGATGATGCTGAAGCGGGGCATGCTGCTCTTTCTCTCGTTGTCCTGGTCCGTCGGGAGCCGCCGTCCCGCAGATCCAGCCGGCCCGGCCGTCCCGTGGGCCGCCGGACGGGCGGCCGGGACGGAGCGGGCCGCGACGAGCCGCGGGGCATGTGGACTCCCAGTGGACAAACGGCGGTCAGAGGCCGTCGGTGACGGTGCGGGGCCCCGCCGGTTGCGGCACGGTCGCCAGCGGGGCGCGCGCGAGGCCCGCCGCGGCGGAGGGCACGGGCCGGCGTTCGGCGGGCGGCACGACCGGCGGGAGGTCCGGGCCCGTCTGGCCGAGCACCGCACGGCGTACGACGCGTTCAGCGGCGCGGCCGTCGTCGTGCGGGCAGAACCGCTCCCGGAAAGCGGCCCTGAGCTGCGTGGACCGGGCGCCGCGCCAGTGCCCGCCGGCGAAGACACCGATCAGTTCGTCCTCGTCCCGGACGATCGCGCCCGGGGGGAAGTCGCGCAGGTCGAAGTAGGTGCCGCGGGCCGCCTCGTACGCCTCCGGCTCGTCGGCGTGGATCACGATCGGCCGGTCCAGGCCCGCGTAGTCGAACATCAGTGCCGAGTAGTCGGTGACGAGGGTGTCCGAGGCCAGGCACAGGGACTCCACGCTCGGGTGGCCGCTGACGTCGAGGACCCGGCCGGCGGACTCGGCGAGCGGGCCGCCGGCAAGGGGGTGGGCGCGGGCCAGCACCATGAAGCGCGGGCCGAGGCGGGTGACGACGCGCTCCAGGTCCAGGGCGGCGCGCTGGGTGCGCCGGTAGTCGCGGTGGGTGGGCGCGTACAGGATCGCGACCGTGTCCGCGGGAATGCCGAGGGTCTCGCGCAGCCGGGCCACGTCCGCGGGCGTCGCCCGCTGGAACACGTCGGTGCGGGGCTGGCCGTACTCCAGCGTGGTGTAGCGGCCGGGGTGGACGCGTTCCCAGGTGAGGGTGGAGTGGCGGTTGGCGGAGACGACGTAGTCCCAGGCGCCGGAGTCGCGCAGCAGCCGCGCGAAGTCGGCGCGGCCCGCGGCGGCCGGGCGTTCCCGCAGGTCCAGGCCCATGTGCTTCAAGGGCGTCCCGCCCCGCGTCTGGATCAGGACCTGGCCCTTGCGCCGGACCAGGCCGGCGTCGAAGGCGGCGTCGTGCACCAGGTAGCGGGAGCGGGCCAGCGCCGTCCAGTGGGCGGCCGTGCCGGGGGTCAGACGGCGGGTGCCGGTCGGGATGGTGTGGTGGTGCGCGGGGGCGGCGGACCACGCCGTGCGGATGTGCGGCGCCAGGTCGCGGAAGGCCTCCTCCAGCGCGCCCGGGTTGCCCCCGTGGCCCCGCTCGCCGTCGGCGGCGAAGACGGCACGGTCGCTCAGGGGCAGGCAGCGCTGGACGCGGTAGTGGGCGCGCAGGGCGACCGCTCGTACGGCGCGCAGCAGCCGGGCGGTGGCCTTCACCGTCCGGCGGCGCAGGGCGGAGGCCAGCCGCAGGGTCCGCCAGGTGCGGCCCAGGCCCAGCCGGAGCAGGGCGTGGCGCAGCCGCACGGGCCGCGGGGCGGAGGCGCCGGGGACCCGGTAGCGGCGGCAGTGGACGCGGGCCCGGCGCAGGAACTCGGCGCGCAGCCGGCGCGGGACGCGGTCGGGGCGGGTGAAGACCGTCGTCAGGTGGTCGGCCATGCGGCGGTAGAGCACCGGCCGCCAGCGGTCCAGCTCCGGGTTCGACTCCAGGAACGCGAAGACCCGGTCGTACTGGGCGAAGACGTCCAGGTGGCGCTCGCTCGGCGTGCCCAGGATGCTGCCGTGGCCGCGCTGCCGGTAGTGGACGCAGACCCGGTCCAGGGTGGCGACGGACTCCGCAGTCATCAGGACCGGGTAGGTCCACGGGGTGTCCTCGTAGTAGCCCGGCGGGAAGGCGAAGCCCTCGCGCTCGGCGAACTCGCGCCGCACCGTCTTGTTCCAGGCCACCATGAGCAGCTTCAGCAGCTCCGGCCGGTCGGTGAGCCGGAACGGCGCCGGGCCCCGCTCGGTGAGGTGGGCGGCGGCCTGGTTGCGGACCGCCTCGCCCGTCCAGTACGTGCGCGCGTAGTCGTAGACCAGGACGTCCGGCTCCCCGGTCTCCTTGATCCGGTCGGCGATCGCCCGCAGCGCGTGCGGGGTGAGCGTGTCGTCGCCGTCGAGGAAGACCAGGTAGTCGCCGCCGGCCCGCTCCATGCCCGCGTTGCGGGCCGGGCCGAGCCCGCCGTTGCGCGGCAGGTGCAGGGCGCGCACCCGGGCGTCGCGGGTCGCGAACTCGTCGGCGATCTCGCCGCAGGCGTCCGGCGAGCAGTCGTCGACCACGATCAGCTCGAAGTCCGGGTACGACTGGGACAGCACCGATTCCAGGCAGGCGGGCAGATACGCCTGCACCTGGTGCGCGGGGACGATGACACTGAACCTGGGCACGGGACATCCATGGGTCGGCGGGATCGGCGCGGGCGTTCGGCCCGGGAACGGCCAGTGGAGTGACTTGGTTACGGCCCCTGCGGCATTCGGGGGACGACGCGCAAGCCGGAGAGGGGGCGGGCCGGTGACCGGCCCGCCCCCTCAAGGGTGTCTTTCCGTCGCTTACTTGACCGCGCCCGCCATCACGCCGGAGACGAACTGCCGCTGGAACGCGAAGAACACGGCCAGCGGGATCACCATGGAGATGAAGGCACCCGGCGCCAGGATGTCGATGTTGTTGCCGAACTGCCGTACCTGCGTCTGCAGGGCGACCGTGATCGGCTGGCTCCCGGCGTCCGAGAAGATCAGCGCGACCAGCATGTCGTTCCACACCCACAGGAACTGGAAGATGCCCAGGCTCGCGATCGCGGGCCCGCCCAGCGGCATCACGACCCGCACGAACAGCCGCAGTTCACCCGCGCCGTCCAGCCGGGCCGCCTCCAGCAGCTCCCTGGGGATCTCCGCGAAGAAGTTCCGCAGCAGGAAGATCGCGAACGGCAGGCCGAAGCCGACGTGGAAGAGGACCACACCGACGACCGAGCCGAACAGCCCGACCTTGCCGAAGAGTTCCGCGATCGGGATCAGCGCCACCTGGACGGGGACGACGAGCAGCCCGACCACGGCCAGGAACCACCAGTCGCGGCCCGGGAAGTCCATCCACGCGAAGGCGTACCCCGCGAGCGAGCCGATGACCACGACCAGGACCGTCGCCGGGACCGTGATCAGCGCGGTGTTGAGGAGGGAGGAGGTGATGTCGCCGTTCTTGAGCAGCTCCTCGTAGCTCTGGAAGGTGAGCTGCGACGGCTTGGTGAGGACCTCCCACCAGCCGCTGGCCGCCATGTCCCGGGGTGTGCGCAGCGAGGACAGCAGCAGACCGATCGTCGGGACCAGCCAGAACAGGCCGACGACGATCAGGAACACCTGGACCAGCCCGCCGCTGACGCGCTCGGCGAGCCGGGCACCCAGTGACCGCCTCGCCCTGACGGCGGTGCCGCCGCCGGGCCCCGGTGCCGCCTCGGTGAGGGAACCCGCCTGAGCGGTCATCGCCGCACCTCCCGCCGCAGCCGCCGTACGTTGAACCACATGACCGGGATGACCAGGAGCAGCAGGAACACCGCGATGGCGCTGGCGACGCCCGGCTGGTCCGAGGCGAAGCCCTTGCGGTACAGCTCCAGGGCGAGGACGTTCGCGTCGTCCTGGGAGGAGCCCGGGGCGATGATGAAGACCAGGTCGAAGACCTTCAGCACGTTGATCATCAGGGTGACGACGACGACCGCGAGGACCGGCGCCAGCAGCGGCACCGTGACCCGTCTGAAGACCTGCCACTCGTTGGCACCGTCGACCCGTGCCGCCTCCAGGAGCTCGCGGGGCACGCCGGCCAGCCCCGCCGCGATCAGCACCATCGCGAAGCCCGCCCACATCCATACGTACGACCCGATGATGGCCGGGGTGACGAGGGAGGGGCCGAGCCAGCTCAGGCCGTTGTAGGGCTCCTTGAAGTTGTCGGCGGGGAGCCTCAGCCGCGCCCCGTCGGCCGCCGCGGGGAGGCTGAAGGTGCCGTCGCCGGCCGCCGTGGTGGACGCGACGACCTCGCCGTCCTTCACCGCCTCGATCTTCATCCCGGCGTAGCCCAGTTCGGCGGCGTCGACGCCGTTGAGCTGCCCGACGCCCTTGCCGCGGGTGAAGTCCTGCCAGGTGGTGCCGGTGATCTTCCCGTCCTCGGGCTGGGCGGGCACTGCCTTCTCGGCGCCGTCCGGCATCACGTCGGGGGCGACGCCGACGAGGGGCAGGACGACGGTCTGACCCGCACTGACCGGTTCCTTGGTGATGAACGCGCCGCCGCCGGCCGGTTCCAGCGGCGACTCGCGGCCCGGGTGGGCCTTCGGGAACGCGGACGACTCGGCGAACGTGTCGTGCACCCCGACCCAGACCGCGTTCGCGACGCCCTTGTCCGGGTCCTGGTCGTAGACGAGCCGGAAGATGATCCCGGCCGCCAGCATCGAGATCGCCATCGGCATGAAGACGACCAGCTTGAACGCCGTGCCCCAGCGCACCCGTTCGGTCAGCACCGCGAAGATCAGGCCGAGGGCGGTGGCGACCGTCGGCGCGAACACCACCCAGATGACGTTGTTCTTCAGCGCGGTGCGGATGCCGTCGTCGGTGAAGAGCGCCTGGTAGTTGTCGAGCCCGGCGAAGGAGTCGCCGGACTGGTCGTAGAAGCTGCGGATCAGCGAGTACCCGATCGGGTAGACCACGAGCGCGCCGAGCAGCACCAGGGCGGGGAGCAGGAACAGCACCGCCACGGTCCTGCGGGTGCCGGTCACGCTCCTGCGCGACTTGGGTGACCCGGGACTCTGGGGGGCGGCAGGGCCCCGGGAAGCCCCTGCCGCCGTGGCCGGCGCCATCGCGTCAGCCTCCGTAGGCGGCGGCCGCGTCCGCCTCCAGCCGGCGCTGCGCGCCCTCGACGTCGGACGGGTTCTTCAGGAAGTCCTGGAGCGCCTTCCACTCGCCCTTGCCGGGCGTGCCGCCGAAGGCCTGCGGGGCCTGGTCCGACATGTCGAAGCGGAAGTCGTCACCGGCCGAGACCAGCGCCTCGGCGATCTTCCGCTGCACGTCGTTCGGGTACGCCGACGTGTCCAGGTTCTTGTTCGGCGAGAGGTAGCCGCCGAGCCCCGCGTGGATCGCCGCCGCGTCCGGGGAGGCCAGCCAGGTGGCCAGCGCCTGCGCCGCCTTCGAGTCCTCCAGGATCACCGCCGCGTCACCTCCGGAGACCACCGGCGCGCTGTCGCCGACCGCCGGGAACGGGAAGACCTTCGCGCCGTCGCCGACCGCCGCGTCCGTCTCCGCGATGTTGACCTGCACGAAGTCGCCCTCGTAGACCATGGCGGCCTTGGGCTGGGCGCCGCCGGTGAAGGTCTGCGTCACCGAGGCCGGGAAGTCGGTCTGCAGCGCGCCGGCCGCGCCGCCCGCCACGTAGTCCTTCTTGCCCCAGACCTCGGCGAGAGTGGTCAGGGCCTCCTTCACGGACGGGTCCGTCCACTTGATCTCGTGCCTGGCCAACTGGTCGTACTTCTCCGGGCCGGCCTGGGAGAGGTAGATGTTCTCGAACCAGTCGGTGAGGGTCCAGCCGTCCGCGCCGCCGACGGAGAACGGCGTGACGCCCGAGTCGTAGATCATCTGGGCGGTGGTGAGCAACTCGTCCCAGGTCTTGGGCTCGGCCGCGCCCGCGTTCTCGAAGACCTGCGCGTTGTACCAGATCAGGGACTTGTTGGCGGCCTTGTAGTAGACCCCGTACTGCTTGCCGTCGACCTTTCCGATGTCCTGCCAGCCCTGGGAGTAGTTCTCCGTCAGCTCCTTGGTGGCCTCGGCGCCCAGCGGCTTGGCCCAGCCCTTGTCGACGGCCTGCTTGACGGCACCGGGCTGGGGGAGCATCGCCACGTCCGGCGGGGCCCCGCCGGCCACCTTCGAACCGAGGAAGTTGATGATCGGGTCCTGGGCCGGCACGAAGGTGACCTCCGCGCCGGTGCGCTTCTCGAACTCCTCGAGGACCTTCGTGAAGTTCTCCTGCTCGGCGCCGGTCCAGACGGCGGCGACCTCCAGGCTCTCGCCGTCCAGCTTGGGAAGGGTGACGGTGGCGGCCGTTTCCTTGCCGCCGTCTCCCTGCCCCTTCTTGTCGCCGCCGCCGCCGCTGTCGTCGTCTCCGCCGCACGCGGTGAGCGAGAGGGCGAGGGCTCCGGCGGCGAGGAACGCGGCGGCCCTGGTGGACCTCTTCGCGGCGCTGTTCCCGGCCCTCTCGACGGTCCTGCGTGTCCGGATGGTGCTGCTCGTGCGCATCACTGCCCCGTTCTTCGTTCCTCGTCGAACGTTCGGCGCTGTCCCGTGGGCTCTGGTGTACGCCAGGGGGGTGAGGGCGGCAAGAGCGCCTCCGCTGTCGGGCGGGGATTCGTGACCGCGTCGTGACCGAGGCGTCAACGCCCCGGCTGCGTCACGGTGTTCCGGGGATCGGGCCGAAGGGCGAGGGGTCCCTGGTGCCGCCCCGGTCCTCCTGCCACCGCAGCGGGCCGCCCACGACGAAGCCCCGCATGCGGTCTTCGCCGATCACGTGCAGACGGACCGGCCCATCGAGGGGGACGCCGTACTCGGTCCGCACGCGCTGGACCTCCGCGGGGGTGCCGTCCCGGATGACCAGCCCGCGGTACACCGGTTCGAGCAGCAGCCCCACGACGCCGTCGACGTGCAGGTCGATGCGCGGCCTGGTCGCGTCGGCCTTGGCTCGCAGGAGCAGACGGTCGCCGTGCGCCGCTGTGTAGTGCCACAGCGTGAAGATCCGGTCGGAGCGGAAGGTCTCTGCCATGTCTCTCCAGGTCGTGGTGAGGGTGCTCAAGCCGCGGCCCGGGCCGGCGGTGTGCCAGCCCGGGCCGCTTGGTCGACGCCGCTATTCCGTCGGGGGCATGCGAAGGAACCCGGAAGGCTCCTCATCCGACGCGTGGGACTCGTGGTACTGCAGCGGGCCGCCCACGATGAATCCGGACGTGCGATCCCCTTCGATCATGTGAAGGACCTCGCCACGCTCGAACGGCTCCGGCCCCACCACCGAGATGACGCCGTCCCTCTCGTCGTCCGTACCCACCCGGACCGAGATCCGTGCGTAGGAGGGACGTAGGAACATGGCCGTGACTCCGCCGACGTGAACGTCGATCCGGGTGTCGTCCTCCGTGCGACGAGAACTGCGCAGCAGGACCCGGCAGTGGTGGGCGATCGTGTACTGCCACACCCGGAACGTGCGGTCGGAGGAGAAGACATCAGTGGTGATCATCTTCGAGCCTTATTCGGGCGGGTCGATTTTGATACTGAGGCCGTTGTCATCGTAGAAGGTGATGTTGTCCCAATCGAGATTCTCCAGTCGGTGGTGGTGGACGAGTCGGCTCATCTCCCACTCGGTGGAGCGCCAGTTTCCTTCCTTCACGTGTTGCAGGGCAAGGTCGAACTTCTCCTGGTACGAAGCACCTGGGGGATCGAATCCCTTGAGGCTCACGGCGATTTTTCCGTTGTTCCGCATCACGTTCTCGACCTCGGCCATCCACATGGCGTACGGCGTCCCGTCAGGGAGGTTGCCCACCGTTTCCTGCAGTTTGGGGTCCATGAAGTTGTAGCCGTTCAGCCGGGTGGTCTCATCCTGCACGTGCTCGTTGACCCCGAGCACCAGTACCTTGCACTCCGAGTTGTGCACCAGGACCGGGGTGCCGCCGGCCAGTACGTGGAAGGAGTGGAGGCCCTCGACGGTGAGACTGTAGGTGTTCGTCCGCTGATCGAGGGAGCGGGTGGCGACGACCGTGGCCTCGGTGCCGTCCGCGGTGCGCAGTGTGTCACCGGGGCGCAGCTGGCCGGCCACCGCCCAGGAGCGCAGGCTCGGGCTCCAGAACGGATGGTCGTCTGTGGCCGTGACCCTCCCGACATCTCCGGTGGGTCCTCGGATACTGATCGCCGAGAGGTGTTTGTCGCCCTCCGGAGTGACGATCTGCTGCGCGACCCGGCGGGCACCGGTCTCGCCGGTGACGGGGTCGGTGGCCCGGACCATGTCCCCCGCGTGGACCTTCTCGATCGGTGCGCTGGTCCCGTCAGCCATCAGGACCCGGGTGCCGGGCAGGAAGCACTGGGTGCAGCCGCGTGTCAAGTCACGCAGGGCCCGGCCCGCTGCGGCCAGCATCCGGAACTTCGAACCGATCAGCACGTCCTGGTGGAGCTGCACGCAGGACATGAAGTCGCCCTTGCCCATGCAGTTCTCCAGTTCGCTGAGGCCCAGGACGGCCTTCTCGAACTCCCAGAGCCTCTTGGCGGCTGCCTCGGCCGCCGGACCCATCGACGCGAGGTCGCAGAGCACCCAGTTGTGCTGGCAGTAGCGTGCCGGACGCTCCTTCGCCTCGCAGCCGAGGAAGTTGCAGCGGTAGAGCTCCGCGTGCGTCATGCCCCCGGCTTCCGCGGCCTCCTTCTCGGCCACGGCCTCGCGGCGCCGCTGCTCCGCCTCTTCCCGGTACTTCTTGACGGCGGCCGCATAGGCTCCGAACGAGGCGGCCTTCGCCTCCGCCGCGCTCTTGCCGGCGCGTTCCGCGGAGACACGGGCCTGCGTGGCCGACGCCCACGCCTCGCCGGCGGAGGCGTGCGCCAGATTGGCGGACAGTGTGGCGTCGGCGGCCGAGACCGCGGCCTGGTGAGCCGACTTGTCGGCCCGCTGCGCCGCTGCGCGTGCCGTCCGAGCCGATTCCGCCGCCTGCTGAGCGGACGCCGCCGCGTCCTTCGCGTGCTGGTCCGCCTCCGTGGCGTAGGTCGCCGCCAGGTCGGCCGAGGCCTTGGCCTTGTCCGCCCAATCCTGCGCCTCGTTGGCCGCGTCGCGTGCCCTGGCCGCGGTGGCGTTCGCGTGCGCCGCGTCCCGCTGTGCCTGCGCCGCGACCGTGGCCGCTTCGGCGACGAGCTGCTGGACCTGCTGATCGTGCGTGAGAGCCAGCAGATCCTTGCGCTGGGCGGTGTACTGACCGGACTCGATGAACCTGCGCAGGAGGTAAGCCGGGCCTTCCAGAGCGATACGCGCGGCGGCCCGTACCTCCGGTGTGCCGCTGTCGATCAGTTGCGCGGCCCGCACCCGGTCGTCCTGTTCCTGTGCCTCCTCCAGTCCTCCGGTGAGGAACGCCCGGTACGCCTCCGAGGTGCCGGTGCTCAACACCTGGCGAGCGCGCTCCTCGACGACGGGCCCACCGGCATCCGCGGCTTGGGCCACCGCGACACGGAACGCCTCGTTGCCCGCCGCGTACTGCCCTTCGTGCAGGAAGGCGCTCACCGTGGCGGCATCGCCGTCCAAGGCGGCCTCGGCGGCGTCCCGTACCTCCTTGACGGCACTCTCCCCCGCCAGCCGCTCGACGTCTGTGCGGTCGTCCTGCGCCTGGGCATCGGCGCGGCCCGTGCGCACGTACTCCACGACGCCCGCTGCGTCCGCGCCCAACGCCGTCTGCGCGGCGGCCCGCAGCCACGGCCCGCCGCTCTTGAGGTCGAGCAGGGCGACCTGCCGACCCAGACCGGCCATTTCCTCGTCGTCGGCGCCTGCTTGTGCTTGGCGTACAAGCTCCGCCGCCTTGTCGCGGGACTCCTCGACCGCGGCGGTCTGCTCCGTGTCCCGCTTCCTGGCGGCTTCTTCCTCGGCCTTCAGGTCACGGGCCTTGGCGATGCCGGCGTTGGTGCGGAGGAGAAGCTCCTCCGCCTCGATCTCGCGGGCCAGCGTGTACACCGTCTTCGCCTTGGCAGCGGCGGCGGAGGCACTGTCGGCGGCTGCCGTGGCCGCCTCGGCGTGTGCGGTCGATCGCTCGGCCGCCTCATTTGCCTCACCCGCGTGTGCCGCTGCTTCGTCCGCGGCGTCAGCCGCCTTGCGCGCATGGCCGGCGGCGGAACGGGCGGCGTCGCGCGCTTCCGTGGCCGCGACGGCGGCCTGTCCGGCCAGCGACTTGGCGGCCCCGGCAGCACGATTGGCCTCGGCAGCCTGACGGTTGGCTGACGCCGCGGCGCTCCGGGCTTGCTGTGCCGCGGCGCTGCTCTGGCCGGCGTACTGTCCCGCCAGAACCGCCGCATCAGCCGCCGCAGCGGCGTTGGCGCCGGCGCCGGCGGCCGAGGACGCTGCCTGGACGGCGGCCCCAGCGGCCTTTACGGCCTGGTCCGCGGCATCGGCCGCCCTGGTCGCTCCCTCGGCCGCGGCGCGCGCCTTGACCGCGGCGTTTTTCGCCGCGTCCGCCTTCGTGGCGTCGGTCGCCGCGGCTGCCGCGGCGCTCCGTGCGTTGGAGGCGGCGTTGGGCCCCGACCGCTGCCGCGGCGGCCTGCGCCGCGGCCGTCGCCGCCACGCGCGCGGACTTGCTCGCGGCGTTCGCGGCCGAGATGGCCCGTTGTGCCGCCGCGGCGGCCGACGTGGCTGCCTTCGCGGCTCGGCTCGCGGCGCGTGCGGCGTCCGCTGAGTCCTGCTGTGTTGCCGCTGCCTCCTTCGCGGCCCTCTCTGCCGCTTCCTTGGCCAGCTGGGCGGCCTTGACCGCCTCGTCGGAGGCGTCCTCGGCAGCCTTCGTCTCCTTGGCGGCCAGCTTGCCTGCGCGCTCGGCCTGGTCGGCCAGGTCCGCGACAGTGGCGTGTTCCTGATCGCGACTGCGCGCGATGAACTGCCCGACCTCGATGAACTCGCGGATGTCGTCGGCGGTGCCCGCCAGTGCGAGGCGCCCGGCAGCTTGCACCTGAGGGCCGCCCGCGGCGATGAGCTGGGCCACGAGGACGCGTTCGTCCTGCTGCTGAGCCTCAGTCAGTCCCGCGTCGAGGAAGGCTTGTATGTCCTCGGCCGTGCCCGCGAGCGCTGCGCGGCCGCGCGCCTGAACCTCCGGGCCACCGGCGTCGATGGCACGGGCTACGAGAATGCGCTGGTCCTGCTCGAAGGGTTGCAGCCAGCCGCCCTTGATCAGACGAGCCAGGTCCCCGTCGGAGCTGGCCAGCGCCTGACGCACGGCGGCGAGCGTGTTCTCCCCGCCCATGTCCGCCAGTTGTGCCGCCTCGACCCTGCGGTCCTGGGTCCTGAGGTCCTCGTACGTGGCGAGGAAGGTGGCGATGTCGTCCCCGTCGCCGAGGAGGGCGGCTTCCGCCGCGGCTCTGACCTCGTCGCCGCCGGTCGCCCAGAGATCCGCCACTTGCTGGCGGGCCGTGCGGTGGATCGGCTCCACCGGCCCTTCGGCGGCGCTGTCGGCAGCGGCGACCGGTACCGCCAGCGTGCTGAGCAGTACCACCGAGGCCGTCATCAACGAGGCGCGTCTGGCACGTCTGCGTTTTCCGAGGAACCAGCGTCGTTTCCGGCTCATGCGACTCCTTGGCTGTCAGGAGGGCACCTGGCGCGGATACTTGGCCCCCGATTCAGCGCGCAGGCGTCACCTCCGTGATGTGGAGGCATGAATGTAACAAACGTTTGTTCTATTTATTACGCTTGTTTCAGGCCTCCCTCACATCACGCGAACGCCCGTGGGCGCCAGTACGCAAAGACGCCGACTACAACAGTGAGGGCACCTCAGCCGCCGATACCTCGCGCGCCGCCCGCTCCAACGCGCTGGCCAGCAGCGCCAGGTCCGTCGGCCCGTTGCCCAGCTCGCGTACCGGCCGACGGGTGGGCGGGTCGCCCATGCGGTGCCACTCCAGCGGGACCACCGTCGGGCGCAGGGTCGCCGTCCGCGGGATGCGGCCCGTGACCCGGCCGCCCTGGAACGCCGTGGCCTGTCCGTCGGGGCGGGCCAGCCGGCCGCGGCCCGGCGCCGGTTCGTCAGGGCCCGGCACCGGCGCGTCGAGGGTGACCCGCAGGGCGGCGCGCAGGGAAGGCTCCGTCTGGGCCGTGCGCCCCCCGGGGGCGGTGGCGGCCACCAAGTGCACGCCGAGGCGCTCGCCTTCCCGCGCGACGGCCTCCAGGGCCCGCATCACCGACCCGGCGGCGGGCCGCCCGGGGGAGCCGAGCGGGGGAGTGACCAGTGCGTCCAGGTCGTCCACAACCACGACGAGGCGGGGGAGCGGCGGCACGGCGGCGGTGCGGCGCCGGGCGGCGCCCGGCCGCAGGCGAAGGGTGGAGCTGGGCGGGGAGTCGACGTCCCCGGTCTCCGCCGTCGCGTCGGCCGCGGTGCCGCCCGGGGTGCCGCCCGCGTGGGCGCGCTGGGCGACCAGCCGGCCCGACACCTCGCGTCCGGTGTGCCACTCGGCGAAGTGCGAACGGCCCAGCAGCTCGGCCCGCCGCTTCAGCTCCGCGCTCAGGGACTGTGCGAACTCCCGCATGCGGACCGGGTCGTTGGCGGTGAGGTGCGTGGTGACGTGCGGTACGTCCGTGCAGACGCGCAGGCCCTCGCCGTGCCCGCCGCCCGCGCTCACGCTGTCCCGGCCGTCCATCAGGACGATCCCGAGCCGGTCGGGGCGTTCGGCGGAGGCGAGGGAGGCGACGAGCGCCCGCAGCAGCTCGGTGCGGCCGCTGCCGGGCGGCCCCTCGACCAGCAGATGCGGTCCCTCGGCGGCGAGGTCGACGGCGACCGGGCCACGCGGCCCGGCGCCCAGGACGGCGTGCGCGCGTCCGCCCAGGGCCTGGGTGTCGTCGGCCGCGTCCGCCCACCGTGCCATCAGGGATGCCGGGGTGGCCCGGGCGAGGCCCAGTTCGTCGAGCAGGCGGGCGGCCTGGGGCAGCGGCGCGGACACACGCGCGTGCCGCTCGCCGCCGGGCTGGTCGGTGCGCAGCGGCGCCAGGGCCCGCGCGAACCGCTCGGCCCAGGCGAGGGAGACGGCGTCCACCGTGCCGAGGGTGCCGTGGCCGACCGGGCCGCCCCGGCCGTTCGCGGACGCCTCGGTGCGGGCCACGCGCAGCAGCCGCAGGGCTGTCGCCACGTCGCCGCTGAGCAGTGCCACGGCGCCGCACTCGCGGAACACGGGGGACACCGCGCAGGCCGCCTCGTACGTCTCCGCCACCGGGGACGTCGGGGAGGCGGCGGCCGTCTCGGCGAGGCACACGACGTGGACGCCGGCCCGGGGTCCCTCCACGGCCAGCCTCGCCACCGCCTCCCGCACGTCGGCACCGCCGGGGTCGCCGTCCACGACGACCACCGTGTACGGGCCCGCGAAGCGCCCGTCCGCCGGGTCGGAGCCGTCGTCCGGCCGCGCCCAGGAGGGCCGTCGGGCGGTGTCGGTGTCGGTGTGCGCGTCGGTGTGCGCGTCCGTGTGCGGCGGGCCGGGGTGCCGCGCGTCGTGCTCGGGAGCCGTGGGCTGGGCGGGGATCACGGTCGCGGGGGGCGCCGGGGCGGGTGGGCGGGTGCCGCCGTTCAGGGCGTCCGCCAGCTGGTCCTCCAGGCGGCGCAGCAGCTCGTGGGAGCGGGCCATGGCCTGCTCCCGGTCGTAGGCGAGCAGCAGGCGGCAGTCCTGGCCGTGTCCCGGGCGCAGCTGCGGCAGCCAGCCCAGCCAAGACCACTCGGCCGACCGCTCCGCGAGCGGACGGGAACGGTCTGCGCTGATCAGAACGATCTCCAGCACGTCGGCGGAGTGCAGCGCGGCGAGCTGGGCCAGCACCGCGCGGGCCAGCCCGGCGAGCCGCCCGCGCGGGCCGGCCAGCCCGAGGGCGCCGACCTCGCGCAGGCCGGCGGTCACCGGCACCGCGGGCAGCGGTGTGTCGCCGCCGGGCGCCACCCGGTCGGCCGTACCCAGCCGCACGGTGAGCGCCTCCGGGTGACCCGGGCCGCGCTCCCACAGCCGGGGGCCCGGCCCGAGCGCCGTCAGCAGGAGGGAGGCGGGGTCCGGCCAGGTCTCCGGTGCGCTCGAGGTTCCGGGCGCCGGGGCCGTCGGTGCGGCGGTGGCCGCCTCGGCGCCGGGGGGGTGCGGGCCGGGCCCGCCGGCGCCCTGGGCCCCGCCGCGTCCCCCGGCCAGCCGCCGCGCCCACGCCCCGAGCCCGCCACGCCTGCGCACGCCCTGGGGGACCTCCGTGCCGCGCAGGGGCGTGCCCTTGCGCCGCGCGGCGGCGGACCCGTCCGTTCCGCGCAACTCCGTGCCCTGCGTGCCGGGCGGCTCCGCACGGTACGTGCCCGTGCCGTACGTGCCCGTGCCGTGCGTGCCCGTGCCGTACGTCGGGGTCCCGGACGTGCCCGCGCCCGGGCCGAACCCGCCCCCGTGTGTCTCACCCGCCGGCGGGGCCGGGCGCGGTCCGCCCGCCACCGGGCCGGTGCCGTGGCTCTCGATGGGCGGCGCGCCGCCCTGGCCGGGCACCTGGGCGCGTCGGGGGCGGAACCGGGCCCTTGCCCCGCCGTGCCGTGGGCGTGGTGGGTCGGTGCGGCGGGACGCGACCGGTGCGCGGGGCCGGACGTGCGTCCGGTGCCGCTCGCACCGGGAAGGACGGGTGGTTCGGCGGGTGCGGCGCCGTCGTGGCCGGTCGCGCAGTCCCCCGTGCCCCTAAGGACGCTGCCCTCAGGGGCGTCATCAGGCACTGGCCCGGCCCCGCACGCGGACCCGTCCGCCCCGGCGTGGCCCTCCGCCCCGTCCGCCACCCGCGCGTGAGCCACCCGGTCCCCGGCGTCGTACGAGGACGCGGGCGCACCCGGCAGCCGTACGTGCCCCTCGCCGTCCGCCGCGGTGGTCAGCCGCACCTCCGCCGCGGGGCGGGCCGGCACCAGGCGCAGCGCCGACTCGCCGATCCGCAGCAGCGCCCCCGGCGTGAGGCGGACCGGGCGGTCACCCACGGGGGCGCCGTCCAGGGTGGTGCCGTTGGTCGAGCCGAGGTCGGCGACCGAGACGCGGCCGTCGGCGGCGACGGTCACGGCGCAGTGCATCCGGGAGACGTCCGGGTCGTCGAGCGCCACGTCGGCGTCGGCGGAGCGGCCGAGCCGGATCTGCCCGCCGTGCAGCAGGTGGACGCCGCCCGCGTCGGGACCGGCGACCACGTGGAGCTGGGCCGGGGCACCGGCCGGGTCGGTGTGCGGGTCGGGCTCGCCGGGGGCGCCCAGACAGAGCACGGCACCGTCGATCAGCGGGGGCTCGCCCAAGGTGCTGCGCTGGGCGTCGAGCCGCTGCGCACCCGCGTAGAGCACCACCTGGCCGGTGCCGGGGCCCTCGCCGCCGGGGAGCGCCGCGGCCAGCGCGGAGGCGACCGCGGCCAGGGCGGTGCCGGCCGGCGCGGTGACCAGCACGTCGCAGCTCGCGGCGCGGTCCCCCTCCGGAGCAGGCGGGCCCAGCGGGTCTACGACGGTCAGCCGGATCTGCATCGCCGTCAGCGGTCCCTTCGCGCGGGCGCCCGCGCGCCGGGGACAGAAGCCGTTCACCACGGTCCCCCACCGCGGACTTCCCCCACCGCCACGCGAACACGTCGGCCAGTACTGCACGCATCCTCGCACCTGCCACCGACAACGCGCCCGCCGCCCGCCGTCAAATGATCTTGATTGGTCGGCTCTGCCCGCAAAAGTGCCTGACAGGTGCCGTCCCGCTGATCGAACGGCGTCCGCTTGAGATCGGTCACGTCCGGGCTCGGCAACCATGGGACCGGGTCGCGCGTCTTTCCTGCGAACAACCGCCTGGACGGGGCCGGAAGGGGAACGTACGGCGTACCTGCGGACCAATGGGAACCCACGGAACGACGACAGCCCGGCGCCGGGACCACGGCATTACAGTGGGTCGGAACAGCCAGCAAGCAACAGGGAGCGCATGACGTGCGGCCGGTAGGCAGCAAGTACCTCCTCGAGGAGCCCCTCGGCCGCGGTGCCACGGGCACCGTCTGGCGTGCCCGCCAGCGCGAGACCGCGGGCGCCGAGGCCGCCGTGGCCGGACAGCCCGGCGAGACCGTCGCGATCAAGGTCCTCAAGGAGGAGCTCGCGAGCGACCCCGACATCGTGATGCGCTTCCTGCGGGAGCGCTCCGTCCTGCTGCGGCTGACCCACCCCAACATCGTCCGGGTCCGCGACCTGGTCGTCGAGGGGGAGCTGCTGGCGCTCGTCATGGACCTCGTCGAGGGCCCCGACCTGCACCGCTACCTGCGCGAGAACGGGCCCTTCACCCCGGTCGCCGCCGCCCTGCTCACTGCCCAGATCGCCGACGCCCTCGCCGCCAGCCACGCCGACGGCGTCGTGCACCGCGACCTGAAACCGGCCAACGTGCTGCTCAAGCAGGACGGCGGCGAGATGCACCCGATGCTCACCGACTTCGGCATCGCGCGGCTGGCCGACTCACCCGGCCTCACCCGCACCCACGAGTTCGTCGGCACCCCCGCCTACGTCGCGCCGGAGTCCGCCGAGGGCCGCCCGCAGACCTCCGCCGTCGACATCTACGGCGCCGGCATCCTGCTGTACGAGCTGGTCACCGGACGGCCCCCGTTCGGCGGCGGCTCCGCCCTGGAGGTACTGCACCAGCACCTGAGCGCCGAGCCGCGCCGCCCCTCGACCGTCCCCGACCCGCTGTGGACGGTCATAGAGCGCTGCCTGCGCAAGAACCCCGACGACCGCCCCAGCGCCGAGAACCTCGCCCGCGGCCTGCGCGTCGTCGCCGAGGGCATCGGCGTGCACGCGACCAGCGCGCAGATCGGCGCCGCCGAGAACGTCGGCGCGCTCCTCGCCCCCGACCCGGCGCCCGCACAGGTCCCGGGCGCCCCCGGCGCCGCCGACCCCACGCAGGTGCTCCCGCACAACGCGCCCGGCGCCTACGACCCGAACGGCGCCACCAGCGTCCTGCCGCACACCGGCGACCCCGCGGGCGCCGCCGACCCCACCGCCGTACTCCCCAACCGCGGCGCGGCCGACCCGACCGCCGTCATGCCGCCCGTGCCGCCGGGACAGCCGGGCGGACCCGGGCAGGGCCAGGGCGGCGGGCCCGAGGACCCGCACCCCTGGCAGAACCAGCTCCGCGCCGCCCGCGACCGCAACGAGCAGACCCAGGTCCAGTACCTCGACCCGGACCAGGACCCGCTGCGCCGCCGCCCCCAGCGGCAGGTCTCCCGCCCGCAGCAGCCGCCCCGCCAGGCCCCCCAGGGACCGCCGCAGGGACCGCCGCCCGGCTACGGCTATCCGCAGCAGCACCAGCCGCAGCGGTACGCCAACCCGCAGCCGCAGCAGCCCCAGCAGGCGCCCCGGCCCCAGCCGCAGCGCTACGCCCCGCCGCCCACGCCGGAGCCGCAGCCGCCCCGGCGCGAGCCCCGGCCGCCCCGGCAGCGCAGCGCCAACCCCATGCGCATCCCCGGACTCGGCTGCCTCAAGGGATGCCTGTTCACGCTCGTCATCCTCTTCGTGGCCGGCTGGCTGATCTGGGAGCTGAGCCCGCTCCAGGAGTGGATCGGCACGGGCAAGGGCTACTGGGAGCAGCTGACCGACTGGTTCACCACCGCGACCGACTGGATCGGCGAGCTCGGCGGCGACGGCGGCTCGGACGGCGGGGGGACGTCGACCGGCGGCTGACCCGGCGGCGAGTCTGGGGATTTGTCGACACCCCACGGGTGATTTCGGCCTCCCCGGTGAAGGTCGCCTCCACGGACGCGTACTTTTAAGCGCAACACGCGTCGGTAGGAGCAGTCTTGGCACGGAAGATCGGCAGCCGGTACACCGCCCACCAGATCCTCGGGCGGGGCAGCGCCGGCACGGTGTGGCTGGGCGAGGGACCCGAGGGGCCCGTCGCGATCAAGCTGCTGCGCGAGGACCTGGCGTCCGACCAGGAGCTGGTCTCCCGCTTCGTGCAGGAGCGCACCGCCCTGCTCGGTCTGGAGCACCCGCACGTCGTCTCCGTGCGCGACCTGGTGGTCGACGGCAACGACCTCGCGCTGGTCATGGACCTGGTCCGCGGCACCGACCTGCGCACCCGCCTGGACCGGGAGCGGCGCCTGGCGCCCGAGGCCGCGGTGGCCGTCGTCGCCGACGTCGCCGACGGGCTGGCCGCCGCCCACGCCGCCGGGGTCGTGCACCGCGACGTCAAGCCCGAGAACGTGCTGCTCGACATGCAGGGCCCGCTCGGCCCCGGCGGCTCGCACCCGGCGCTGCTGACCGACTTCGGCGTGGCCAAGCTCATCGACACCCCGCGCCGCACCCGCGCCACGAAGATCATCGGCACGCCCGACTACCTGGCCCCGGAGATCGTCGAGGGTCTGCCCCCGCGCGCGTCGGTCGACATCTACGCCCTCGCCACGGTGCTCTACGAGCTGCTCGCGGGCTTCACCCCGTTCGGCGGCGGCCACCCCGGCGCCGTACTGCGCCGGCACGTCACCGAGGCGGTCGTCCCCCTGCCCGGCATCCCGGACGAGCTGTGGCAGCTGCTCGTGCAGTGCCTCGCCAAGGCGCCGGCCTCCCGGCTGCGCGCCTCCGAGCTGGGCGCCCGGCTGCGCGAGCTGCTGCCCATGCTGGCCGGCATGGGGCCGCTGGACGTGGACGAGCCCGACGCCGAGCAGGAGCCGGAGACGTCCGAGGAGGCCGCGGCGGCCCCGGGGTCCGCCGCGCCCGCCGGGGAGCCGGTACGGCGCCGGGGAGCGGTCCCGCTGGTCCCGGGCGCGAAACCGGCCGACTCCAACCGCGACACGCACACCTCCATGCGCGTACCGGCCCCCGACGAGCTGGCGGGCGGCGCCCGCCGCACCGCCCGCGCCCCGCGCGCCTCCGGCGCCCCGCGGCCCGGCTCGGCGCGCAACCGTGCCACCGCGCGGCGCCGCCGGCTGGCCCTGGGCGCAGGCGCGGTCGCCCTGGTGGCGGCGGTCGGCGTCGGCACCTGGCTGAGCACGGGCGGCGACGAGGGCGACACCGGCCCCGAGGACACGCGGAACTCGGCACCGGCCTCCCCCTGAGGCCGGTCGCGCCGCCCTCACCGTGACGACCCGGCGAAGAGCGGTGGACGGAACCGTTACGCTGGATGCGTGGCAGTCGTCGATGTATCCGAAGAGCTGAAGTCCCTCTCCTCGACCATGGAGTCGATCGAGGCCGTCCTGGACCTCGACAGGATGAGGGCAGACATCGCCGTGCTCGAGGAGCAGGCGGCCGCGCCGTCCCTGTGGGACAACCCGGACGAGGCGCAGAAGATCACGAGTCGGCTCTCGCACCTCCAGGCGGAGGTGCGCAAGGCCGAGGCCCTGCGCGGCCGGATCGACGATCTCGCCGTGCTCTTCGAGATGGCCGAGGAGGAGGACGACCCGGACACCCGCGCGGAGGCCGAGTCCGAGCTCACGGCCGTCAGGAAGGCGCTGGACGAGATGGAGGTCCGCACCCTCCTCTCGGGCGAGTACGACTCCCGTGAGGCACTGGTCAACATCCGCGCGGAGGCCGGTGGCGTGGACGCCGCCGACTTCGCCGAGAAGCTCCAGCGCATGTACCTGCGCTGGGCCGAGCAGCACGGCTACAAGACCGAGGTCTACGAGACGTCGTACGCGGAGGAGGCCGGCATCAAGTCGACCACCTTCGCCGTGCAGTCGCCGTACGCCTACGGCACCCTCTCCGTCGAGCAGGGCACGCACCGCCTGGTGCGCATCTCCCCCTTCGACAACCAGGGGCGCCGCCAGACCTCCTTCGCGGGCGTCGAGATCCTGCCCGTCGTCGAGCAGTCCGACCACGTCGACATCGACGAGTCCGACCTGCGCATCGACGTCTACCGGTCCTCCGGCCCCGGCGGTCAGGGCGTGAACACCACCGACTCCGCGGTGCGCATCACGCACATCCCGACCGGCATCGTGGTCTCCTGCCAGAACGAGCGCTCGCAGATCCAGAACAAGGCCACCGCCATGAACGTCCTCCAGGCCAAGCTGCTGGAGCGGCGCCGCCAGGAGGAGCAGGCCAAGATGGACGCCCTCAAGGGCGACGGCGGCAACTCCTGGGGCAACCAGATGCGTTCGTACGTCCTGCACCCGTACCAGATGGTCAAGGACCTGCGCACCGAGCACGAAGTGGGCAACCCGGAGGCCGTGTTCAACGGCGAGATCGACGGGTTCCTGGAGGCCGGTATTCGCTGGCGCAAGCAGCAGGAGAAGTAGGGCGGAGCGCGTACGGCGCTTTGTCGACAAGGCAACTGCCCCCGCGGAGGGGGCGGTTGCCTTTTTTGACGGCGCTGTCCGGCTTTTACGTCACACTCACACCCTTTGTGTCCGGCATACGTCTCGTACCTGGACATCGCGTACGCAACGACCTTGACGTTGCTTAGAACATTCGTAAGGGTGAGGCGCGGCATGCGTATTTCTGGGGCGCATGTGAACCGGGGGGACTTCAGCAGGCAGCTACCCCCGTCGATCACGGCCCCCGAGTGCGGCCTCACTGACTAATCGGCTACTGGGGGTAGCAACTACATGACGAAGAAGACGCGGATTCGTGTCGCGCGGATAGCGGCCGGCGCGGTGATCGCCGCGGGCGCGTCGCTGACCGCCGCGGGTGCGGCTTCGGCGCTCGAGATCAACATCGGCATCACCGCGGGCGAAGAGCCGGACCCGGGCTGCGAGGTCGGCACTGGCCCCGAGTGCCCGGGTGAGGGCGGCGAGAACGGTGGTACCGGCGAGAACGGTGGCACTGAGGAGAACGGTGGTACCGGCGAGAACGGTGGCACTGAGGAGAACGGTGGTGCCGGCGAGAACGGTGGTACCGGAAACAACGGTGGCGCTGGCAACAACGGTGGTACCGGCGAGAACGGTGGTACCGGCAACAACGGTGGCGCTGGCAACAACGGTGGTACCGGCGAGAACGGTGGTACCGGCAACAACGGCGGCACCGGCAACAACGGTGGTACCGGCAACAACGGTGGTACCGGCGAGAACGGCGGCACCGGCAACAACGGTGGCGCTGGCAACAACGGCGGTACCGGCAACAACGGCGGTACCGGCAACAACGGCGGTACCGGCAACAACGGCGGTACCGGCAACAACGGTGGTTCCGGCAACAACGGCGGCACCGGTGGCGACGGTGGTTCGGACACCACCGGTGGCAACACCGGCGGCTCCACCGGAGGTAACGGCGGCTCCACCGGCGGTAACGGCGGTGGCGACACCACCGGCGGCACCACCCCCGACGGCGGCAGCAACGACAACGTCACCCAGAACGAGGGCTCCTCGGCTCTGACCGACACCGGCGAGGAGGCCCCGGCCTCCTCCGACACCGCCGCCCAGGGCAGCGGTGAGGAGCTCGCCGAGACCGGCGCCGCCGAGACCACGTTCCTGCTGGTCGGCGCCGCGACGATGATCGCCGGCGGCATCGGCTTCCGCATGCTGCCGCGCCTGATGAACGGCCGCGGCGCGGCTGCCTGACGGTAGTCACCCGCGTACGCGTCGCGCACGCACGCAGACGAAGGGGCCCGGAGCGCTCAGCGCTCCGGGCCCCTTCACTGTCTCCTGGTCGCCCTCTGAGGGTGTCAGACGGTCTGGTGGGCCAGCAGGGCCACCGCCGCGATCAGCACCGCCAGCAGCCCGATCAGCGTCGTCGGATTCAGGCCCGCGAAGAGATTGCCCTGCTGCAGCCGCTCGCGGTTCGCCCGGCACACCGGGCAGCGGCCCTCGCTCACGGGCGCCGCGCAGTTCGCGCACACCAACCGGTCGTACGTCATGCGCTCGCCCTCCTTGCCACCGGCTCCGTCGGAACAACGCCCACACGGCCGTGAACGTTCCCCTTCCACTGTGCCAGGTTCCGCAGAGCCCCGCGCGCCCTCCGTTCAGAGGCGGGCGGGGACAAAACGCGCAACTGACGCGCAACCCAGACCGGTGACTGCGGTCCGCACCCCGCTTCGCGTATGGTCACGCACATCTACCCCCGGCTACCCGTGGTGCATCCGTGATCCGATTCGACAACGTCTCCAAGGTCTACCCCAAACAGAGCCACCCAGCCCTCAGGGACGTCTCCCTGGAGGTCGAGAAGGGCGAGTTCGTCTTCCTCGTGGGGTCCTCCGGCTCCGGAAAGTCCACCTTCCTGCGGCTGGTCCTCCGCGAGGAGCGGTGCAGCCACGGCCAGGTGCACGTCCTGGGCAAGGACCTCGCCCGCCTGTCCAACTGGAAGGTGCCGCAGATGCGGCGCCAGCTGGGGACGGTGTTCCAGGACTTCCGCCTGCTGCCGAACAAGACGGTCGGCGAGAACGTCGCCTTCGCGCAGGAGGTCATCGGCAAGTCCCGCGGCGAGATCCGCAAGTCCGTGCCGCAGGTGCTCGACCTCGTCGGTCTGGGCGGCAAGGAGGACCGCAGGCCCGGGGAGCTGTCCGGCGGTGAGCAGCAGCGCGTCGCCATCGCGCGGGCCTTCGTCAACCGGCCCAAGCTGCTGATCGCCGACGAACCCACCGGCAACCTCGACCCGCAGACCTCCGTCGGCATCATGAAGCTGCTCGACCGCATCAACCGGACGGGCACCACCGTGATCATGGCCACCCACGACCAGAACATCGTGGACCAGATGCGCAAGCGCGTCATCGAGCTGGAGAAGGGCCGCCTCGTCCGCGACCAGGCACGCGGCGTCTACGGCTACCAGCACTGACGACGAGGAACGGAAAGGCTTAACGAGACGCCATGCGCGCCCAGTTCGTGCTCTCGGAGATCGGTGTCGGTCTTCGCCGCAATCTGACGATGACCTTCGCCGTCATCGTCTCCGTCGCCCTGTCCCTGGCCCTGTTCGGCGGTTCGCTGCTGATGAGCGACCAGGTCAACACCATGAAGGGCTACTGGTACGACAAGGTCAACGTCTCGGTCTTCCTCTGCAACAAGAGCGACGCCGAGTCCGATCCCAACTGCGCCAAGGGCGCGGTGACCGAGGACCAGAAGAAGCAGATCAAGTCCGACCTCGACGAGATGGCCGTGGTCGACACGGTGACGTACGAGTCGCAGGACGAGGCGTACAAGCACTACAAGGAGCAGTTCGGCGACTCACCGCTGGCCAGCTCGCTCACGCCGGACCAGATGCAGGAGTCGTACCGCATCAAGCTGAAGGACCCGGAGAAGTACCAGGTCATCGCGACCGCCTTTGACGGCCGGGACGGCGTGCAGTCCGTGCAGGACCAGAAGGGCCTCCTGGACAACCTCTTCGAGCTCCTCAACGGCATGAACTGGGCCGCCCGCGCGGTGATGGCCCTGATGCTCGTCGTCGCGCTGATGCTCATCGTCAACACGGTGCGCGTCTCGGCGTTCAGCCGGCGCCGCGAGACCGGCATCATGCGCCTGGTCGGCGCGTCCGGCTTCTACATCCAGGCGCCGTTCATCATGGAGGCGGCGGTCGCCGGGCTCATCGGCGGTGGTGTCGCCTGCGCCTTCCTGGTGACCGCCAGGTACTTCATCATCGATCACGGACTCGCCCTGTCCGAGAAGCTGAATCTGATCAACTTCATCGGCTGGGACGCCGTACTGACGAAGCTGCCGCTCATCCTCGCCACCAGCCTGCTGATGCCGGCGCTGGCCGCTTTCTTCGCGCTGCGCAAGTACCTGAAGGTGTGACACATACCAAGAGGGCCGCACGGGCAAGCGACCGTGCGGCCCTCTCGCGTTGTCCTAGACTCACCGGCATGTCAGGCCGTGACCTGTTTCGTCAGCCCCGCCGCCCACGCCGCGGGGCCGCCCTGACCTTGGTGTTCACGGGCGTGCTCGTCGCGGGCGCGGCGACCGGCTCGCTCCCCGGGACCGACCGGAAGGCCGCCTCCGACGCGGTGCGCCCGGCCGTCCCCGCCGAGCGGCACGAGGAGGTCGCCCGCGCGGCTGCCGAGGCGATGGCCGACGGCAAGTCCCCCGTGGAGGCCGCCGAACGCGTCGTCAGCCGCAGCGGTGACCGCTGGGGCGCCGTCTACTCCAGTGGCGAGTACGAGGAGTTGGAGGACGCCCTCGACGGCCGTTACACCGGCGTCGGGCTCTCCGCTCGCCGCGAGCGCGACGGCCGCATCGAGGTCTCCAAGGTGCGCGACGGCTCGCCGGCCGCCGAGGCCGGCATCCGCGCGGGCGACCGGCTGCGCAGCGTGGACGGCGAGCGGGTCGACGGGCGCCCCGTCACCGAGGTGGTCTCCATACTGCGCGGCGACGCCGAGGACGACCCGGCCGGCACCGACGTGCGCCTCGGCCTGGAGCGCGGCACGCGCGCGTGGACCGAGACGGTGCGGCGGGCCCGGCTGTCCACCGACCCCGTGACCGTACGCAGGCTCGCCGACGGCCTCACCGTCGTCCGGGTCACCTCCTTCACCAAGGGCGTCGGCGAGCAGGTGCGCTCCGAGGTGGAGCGGCTGCCGTCCGGCCCCGGCGTCGTCCTCGACCTGCGCGGCAACTCCGGCGGGCTGGTCAGCGAGGCCGTCACCGCCGCCTCCGCCTTCCTCGACGGCGGCCTGGTCGCCACGTACGACATCGACGGCGACCAGCGGGCGCTGCACGCCGAGCCCGGCGGCGACACCGCCAGACCCCTGGTCGCGCTCGTCGACGGCGGCACGATGAGCGCGGCCGAACTCCTCACCGGCGCCCTCCAGGACCGCGGACGGGCGGTCGTCCTGGGCTCGCGCACCTTCGGCAAGGGGTCGGTGCAGATGCCGAGCCGGCTGCCCGGCGGCTCGGTGGCCGAGCTGACCGTCGGGCACTACCGCACCCCCCTGGGCCGCGGCGTCGACGGCACGGGCATCACGCCCGACCTCGAGGTCGACCCGGCGGACCCGGCCGCCCTGGAGCGGGCGCGGACGGTGCTGAGCGGTCTGGGGCCGACCGCGTAATCGGCTTTCCCCGGCCCCCCTCCGTAGTGCCAAAATGGACCGCACTATGGCTAAGGAAAAAGGGCGCAAGCTGATCGCGCAGAACAAGAAGGCGCGGCACGACTACCAGATCCTCGACACCTACGAGGCCGGCCTGGTGCTGTCCGGGACCGAGGTGAAGTCGCTGCGCCAGGGGCGGGCCTCACTGGCCGACGGCTTCGTGCAACTGGACGGACACGAAGCGTGGCTGCACAACGTGCACGTGCCCGAGTACAGCCAGGGCACCTGGACCAACCACAGCGCCCGTCGCAAGCGGAAGCTGCTGCTGCACCGCGTGGAGATCGACAAGCTGGAGGCCAAGTCCCAGGAGACCGGTCACACGATCGTGCCGCTCGCGCTGTACTTCAAGGACGGCCGGGCCAAGGTCGAGATCGCCCTGGCACGCGGCAAGAAGGAGTACGACAAGCGGCAGGCCCTGCGGGAGAAGCAGGACCGGCGCGAGGCGGAGCGGACGATCTCGGCGATCCGGCGCAAGCAGCGGGCCTGAGGCGCCGGGAATAGGCTGGCACCCGTACGCGTTGGTCACGTAGGATGGCACCTGCACCCCACAGCGGGTGTGCGCACCCTCCCCGGAGGGGTTTGAAAAATGAACATGGGGATGATCGGTTTCGACAGCGGCTGTCGAAGCAGGGGAAGCGTGTCGAGGAAGCGGCCATGATCTCGTAAACCACAGGCCGAAAAAAATAATCGCCAACACCAAGCGCGATTCCTCCCAGCAGGCCTTCGCCCTCGCTGCCTGATCTCAGGTAGCAGAGCGAGCCTCCTACTAAAGGGAGTGTCAGCCCGGGGCTGTTCCCGACCCGGATCCTGGCATCAGCTAGGGGACTAAACCTTGATCCCGGTCACGGGGTGAAGAGGGAAACCAAACAGTGACTGAGCCCGTCGGAGACTTGTCCGCGTGATCTCCGGGGCCGAGAAAATCGAAGCGGACTGCACACGGAGAAGCCCTGGTTCCGCACCGTTGGACGCGGGTTCGATTCCCGCCATCTCCACAGGTCGAGGGCGACATGTGCCCGCGTGAAAGCGCGAGCCGTGTCGCCCTCGTCGTTTTTGCGTGGCACGTGGAATTTCTCGGACGGCCCCAAGGGCAAGCGGCAGGGTCGCAAGGGAAGCCGAACCGTCGGGCGGCGTTGCCCGGCGCCGTGCGGAACAGCCACCGCCCACATGTGGCCGGCCCCGAAAAGCTGAGCGATACTCAGCTTCATTCCCGCAGCGTTCGGAAGGGGCACCTTTTCGTGAACTCTGTTTCCGTTACTGCCGGTTAGCGCCCTCCTACCGGACAGTAGCTTCCTCCTCCGTCGTATCGTGTGCCTGGGGGCGATCCGTCGAATTCCGCGGCGACAGGGATACTGCTCCCACCTGTCCGCGATCTACGGGGATCAAGGGGAGCATGGAGAAACGGCTGGAGTTCCGAATCCTGGGGTCACCGGAAGTACGCGTCGGAGATGTCCAGGTGCCGTTGGGCGGACCACGGCACCGCACGATTCTCACCCTCCTGCTCCTCAGTCCGGGCCGGGTCGTCCCGGCCGACGCGCTGATCGACGCGGTGTGGAACGAGCACCCGCCCGCCACGGCGCGCACCCAGGTGTCCATCTGCATCGCGGCCTTGCGCAAGGCGTTCAAGAACGCGGGCTGTGCCGAGGAGGTCATCGTCACGGCCCACCCCGGGTACCTCCTTCGGCTGGGCCGCCACACGCTGGACACGTTCGAGTTCACCGAGCTGATCACCTCGGCCGAGACGGCGGTGCGCGAGGAACGGCTGCCCGAGGCGTCCCGCGCCTACGCGGACGCGCTGCGGCTGTGGCGCGGGCGCCCGCTGGCCGGCATCGACGGCCCGCGGGTGGAGGACGAGGCGCAGCGGCTGGAGGAACTGCGTCTCAACGCCTTCGAGGACGCCACCGCCGTACGCCTGCAACTGGGCGACCACCAGCGTGTGCTGCCCGACCTCTCGGCGATGGTCCGGCGTCACCCGCTGCGTGAACGCGCCCGCCACCAGCTGATCACCGCGCAGTACCGTTCCGGCCGGCGGGCCGAGGCGCTGGAGACCTTCCAGGAGGGCCGGCGGGCGCTGCTGGAGGAACTCGGCATCGAGCCCGGCCCCGCCCTGACCGAACTGCGCGACGCCATCCTGCAGGACGAACGGTCGCTGTCGGTACCCGACCCCGAAGACGACCAGGTGCCCGGGCCGGCGCCGGTCGGCGACCCGCTGGAGCTACCGCCCGACGTGTCGAGGCTGGCCGGCCGCAAGGAGGAAATGGCCCTGCTGGGCGAGCTGCTCGACACCCCCGGTGCCACCCGCGGCCCGGCCACCGGACTGATCACCGGCGTCGCGGGGGTCGGCAAGACGGGACTCGCGATCCACTGGGCGCACAGCGTCGCGGACCGCTTCCCCGACGGCCAGCTCTTCGCCGACCTGCACGGCTACGACGAGCAGTTGGAGCCGACCACCGCCGACGAGGTCCTCAGCCGCTTCCTGCGGTCCCTGTCCGTGCCCGCGGGCCGGATACCCGCCGAGCCGGAGGAGCGGGCCGCGCTCTACCGGAGCCTGCTCGCCGACCGCCGGGTGCTCGTCGTACTGGACAACGTGCGCAGTTACGCCCAGGTGCGCCCGTTGCTGCCGAGCGGCGACGGCTGCTGTGTGCTGGTCACGGGGCGCGAGCAGCTGCCGGAGCTGGTGGCCTGGCCGCCGCGCGCCTGGGTGCGGCTCGGGCCGCTCTCCACCTACGAGGCGGTCGAGCTGCTGGGCGGCATCGTCGGCGAGGAACGCATCGCCGCCGAACCGGTCGCCGCCGCCACCCTCGCCGAGCTGTGCGACCTGCTGCCGCTGGCGCTGCGCATCGCCGGGGCCCGGCTCGCCTCGAAACCGCACTGGACCGTCGAGCACCTGGTGGACCGGCTCAGCGACGAGCGGCTGCGGCTGGACGAACTGAGCCGGGGCGAGTCGCAGGTACGCGCCAGCTTCGCACTGACCTACCGGGGGCTGGCCGAACAGACCGCGCGGCTCTACCGAAGGCTCGGCCTGCTGGACGTACCGGACTTCTCCGCCTGGATGGCCGCCGTCCTGCTCGACACCGACCTCTACACCGGGGAACGGCTCATCGAGGAGCTGGTCGACGCGCAGTTCCTCGACGTGATCGGCCAGGATCTGTCGGGGCACACGCGCTACCGGTTCCAGAACCTGCTGCGGCTGTTCGCGAGGGAGCGTGCGCAGGACGAGAGCGCCGAGGAGCGACGGGCCGTCCTGGACAGGGTGTTCCGCACGTACCTGTTCCTCGCGGCCGAGGCCCACCGCCGTTCCTTCGGCGGGGACTTCAGCATCATCCACGGCACCGCCGTCCCGCACCGGCTGCCGCCGGAGCTGACCGACCTCCTGCTGGCCCGGCCGCTGGACTGGCTGGAGGCCGAGCGGCTCTCGCTGAGCGCGGTCGTCGCCCGGGCGGCCGACGCCGGCATGGACGAGTTCGCCTGGGACCTGACCCTCTGCGTCCTGGTGCTCTTCGAGACCCGCAACTACCTCGACGACTGGCGCGAGTGCGCGGAGCGCTCCCTGGCCGCGGCCCGCGCCGCGGGCAACGCGCGCGGCGAGGCCGCCATGCTGCACGCTCTCGGCGCGCTGGAAATGCGCCAGCGGGACTTCACCACGGCGTACGGCCTGTTCACCCGGGCACGGGAGCTGCACGAACGGGCAGGGGAGGAACACGGCGGGGCCCTGGTGCTGCGGAACATGGCGATGATCGACGAGATGCGCGGCGAACTGGACACCGCGACGCGGTACAGCACCGCGGCGCTGGAGGTCTTCCGCGCGGTGGGCGACCGCTCCTCGGAGGCCCACGCGCTGAACAACATGGCGCAGATCTGCCTGGACCGGGACGACATCGACGAGGCGCTGCGGCTGAGCGAGGAGTCGGTACGGGTCTCCGCCGCGATCGGCGAGGGCGGCGCCCGCAGCCTGGCGCTGGGCACCCACCGGCTGGCCCGGGTGCACCTGGCCCGCCGGGAGTACGAACTCGCCGAGGACGCCCTGCTCCGGGTCATCCACATCGTGCGGAGCCGGCTGGACATGCTGGGGCTGGCCCACGGGCTGCTGGCGCTCGGCGAGGCCCGGATGGGCGCCGGACGGTGGGAGCAGGCGCGGGTCACGCTGCGGCAGGCGCTGGAGACGGCGGCCCTGGTGGACAGCGCGCTCGTCGAGGGACGCATCAAACTCGCGCTCGGCACGGCCGGTCTGCAATGCGGCGATTTCCAGGAGGCTCGGCGCAGTTTTCTCGGAGCACTGGCCAATTTCGAACGCATCGGTGTGGAGGCGTGGATACGGAGAGCCCGGACCGCGCTCGCCGAACTGCCGGAGGAGAACCGGCCGACGGAGAAACAGGGAAGATAATCCGTTCGATAATGAGGGGAAAACCGAGTGCATTAGCGTGTGCTCCAGGATTTCGGTCACCACTGTTCGTACATGGGGGAAAACGATGGACTTCCGCTTTACTCACCGGCACACTGCTTCGGCCACCGGCTCCGACGACGAGAGCTGGCACTGAGCTCACGGCAGCGGCCCCGCCCCGAGCATGCTCGGGGCGGGGCCGCTGCCGCGTCCGGCTCGTTCACCGGGCGGCCGGCGACCTCGTGCCGGTGCGGGGCGCGGCCGGCAGGCCGGCGGCGAAAAGCACCACCAGTTCGTGGAAACGGTAGAAGGGCCGCCCCATCAGGTCGACGCCGCACAGGTCGAGCAGCGCACCGTCCACGAGCTGCTCCAGCCACTGTTCCGCGGTCGCCTCCGTCATGCCCAGCACCCCGGCCGCCCGATGCGCGGGGAACGGCTCGGTGCCCATGCCGGCCAGCCGTACCAGGACCGCCCGCGCGGGCGCCGGCAGGGCGTACAGCGACGCCAGCAGGGCCGCGCCGACGTCCATGCCGCCGTAGGAGAGTTCCCGCAGCCGGTTCTCCGGGGCCGCCATGCGCTGGGCGAGGCGGGCCACGGGCCAGAACGGGCGGGCCAGGAGACGGCTCCCGGCGATGCGCAGCGCCAGCGGCAGTCCACCGCAGTGGCCGAGCAGTTCCCCGGTGGCGTCGGGCTCCGCGGCCAGCCGGGCCCGGCCCGTGACGCCGGCCAGCAGGTCGAGGGAGGCGGCGGCACCGAGCGGTGCGAGTGCCGTGGTGCGGGCGCCGATGACCTGGGTGAGCCTGGTGCGGCCGGTGATCAGCACCACGACGCCCTGGAGGCCGGCCAGCAACGGGCCCAGCTGCTTTCCCTCGGCCGCGCCGTCCAGCACCACCAGCAGCTGGCGCCCCGCGGTGCGGGCACGGAGCAGCCGCACGAGGTCCTCGCACTGCCTGCGGCCGCCCTGCCCGCCCCCGTCCCCTGCCGGG
Organism: Streptomyces sp. M92; assembly: GCF_028473745.1. Taxonomy (NCBI): domain Bacteria; kingdom Bacillati; phylum Actinomycetota; class Actinomycetes; order Kitasatosporales; family Streptomycetaceae; genus Streptomyces; species Streptomyces sp. M92. Next base: position 1,302,202 of record NZ_CP101137.1, on the reverse strand, counting down.
GGGTCGCTCTCCTCGAGCGGCTCCCCGAGGTCGCGCAGCAGTCCGGCGAGAACGTCACCCGGCGAGCGGGGACGGCCGTCCGCCTCCGACAGCTCGGCCAGGAGCCGGCCGTCGGGAAAGTCCCCGGCCGCCGCGTGCGCCACGTGGACGGCCAGGGCGGTCTTGCCGACGCCGGCCATGCCGGTGATCAGGAGGTGGCGCGGCCCCTGTCCGGCGACCGACTCCGCCAGCTGGGTGCGCAACGTCCGGATCTCCGCGTCACGGCCGGCGAGCTGCCCGGCGGACGGGGGCAGCGTGGAGGGTGCGACGGGATCGGCCGGCTCTTCCCGCGCGAGCGGCGTGCCGCCGCCGGGGCCCGGCCCCCGGGTGCCCTTGAGGACCGCCGCGTAGGTCGCGCCGAGCGCCTCGCCGGGGTCGATGCCGAGCTGGTCGGCGAGAAGGCCCCGGCCCTCGTAGTAGCTCTGCAGGGCGTCGCTCTGCCGGCCGCTGCGGTAGAGGGCGGTCATCAGCTGGGCCCGGAGCTTCTCGCGCAGCGGGTGCTGGGCGACGAGGCCGGTGAGTTCGGCGGTGAGCTGCTCGTGCCGGCCCAGCGCGAGGTCGGCCTCGATGCGGTTCTCCAGGGTGTGCATCCGGGCCTCCTCCAGCTGCGGCAGCTCCGCGTCGGCGAGGTGCTCGGTGACGTTGGCGAGGGCGGTGCCGCGCCAGTGCCCGAGGGCCTCGGCGAGCAGCGCCCCCGCCTCCTGGTGGCGGCGCTGCGCCAGCGCCGCCCGACCGAGCCGGTCCAGCCGCTCGAACTCCAGCAGGTCCACGGCACTGTCGGGGGCATGGAGCAGATAGCCCGGGGGCCTGCGCTCGATGCGCACCTCGTCGCCGAGGAGCTTGCGCAGCCGCGACATGTACGTGTAGATCTGGGCGCCGGACGTGGCCGGCGGTTCCCAGCCCCACAGCAGGAAGTTGAGTCTGCTGTCCGACACGACACGGCCCTTTGCGAGCAGCAGGGCCGCCAGTACTGTGTGCACCTTGGATCCGGAGAGCGGAATGTGTAGTCCGCCCCTGTGTGCTTCCACTGGGCCGAGGACTCGGAAGTCCATGCGACATCCCCCGTCTGGCATGAGCGATCGATGTATCGCCACGAAGCTATGCGGGAGCCCTATTCTCGTGTTATTCGTTCGGTAACACCACGGCACGCGACCGTAACGTCCGGGAACGGACGGTCGCCACCGGTCAGTCGTCGTCGACCGTCAGCTCCCGGCCCAGGGACGCGGCGACCGCCTTGTGCACGTGCTTGCCGCCCTCGCCGTTGGTCAGCACGACGCAGCCGCTGCCGGACCGCAGTCGCAGCGAGACCAGCGCGCGGAACCCGGCGGTCTGCCCGCCGTGGCCGAACTCCACCTCTCCCAGGGACCCGTCGACGACCGTGCCCAGGCCGTAGAAGCTGCCGGGGAACGCCTCGGTGAGCATCTGCGTGGCGAGCGCGGCCGGCAGCAGGTCGGAGCAGCCCAGATGGGCCTGGCGGATCTCCGCGGCCAGCTGGGCGAGGTCGGCTGCGGTGGACCACAGTCCGCTGCCGGCCCGTACCGGCCGCACCCGGAAGCCGTCGAGCAGCGGCCGGCCGTGCCGGTCGTGCCCCGCCGCCCAGTCGTCGCGGGCGGTGAGCCCGTCGGCGGGGGGCGTGAAGGAGCTGTCCGCCATGCCGAGCGGTGCGAAGACCAGCTCCTGCGCCAGGTCGGCGAAGTCCTGCCCGGTGATGTCGGTCAGGAGCCGTTCGGCCAGCGCCCACTGGCTGCCGGCCTTGCGGAACAGGGTGCCCGGTTCGTGCTCGGCGCTCACGTCGTCCAGCACGGTGTCGAGCTTCGGCATCGGCTCCCCGGGCCGCCACCAGGTGGCGGCCGTACTGGAGAAGCCCGCCGTGTTCGACAGCAGGTGGCGCAGGGTCACGGTGGCTCCGCCGACCGTGCGGGGCGCTCGCCGCCCGCTCAGGTACCGGTCCAGGTCCGTGTCCAGACCGAGCTCGCCGAGGGCGACGAGACGCAGGGCGGCGAACGCGGTGACCTGTTTGCTGATGGACCCCGCCTGGAAGCGGGTACGCAGCGTCACGGGGAGCCGGGTCTCCGCGGACCGCTCCCCGTACACCTGCACACCCACCAGGCGCCCGTCCCGCAGCAGGGCCACGGCGGCGCCCGGCACCCGGTGCGCGGCCATGGTCCGGGATAGGTCGACGGGCCCGCCCGCCGGAGCCGGTGACGTCATGGCCGATTCCTCGCCTTCTCGTGTCTCCGCCGCTCCGGCCCCCTCGGCCGGGGTTTCGTCGAGGGCCCGCGCCAGGTCCTCCACGGTCTCGCCGTCCAGCAGCATCCGCAGGGTCAGGCCGAGCCCGGCCCGCCGCGCGGCGGCCATCACGTGCACGATCCGCATGGAGTCGGCACCCAGGTCCCGCAGCCGGTCCCGTACGCCGACGTCGGTCACGCCCAGCACCTGCGCGCAGATCTCCACCAGGGACCGCTCGGTGGCGTTGCGGGGCGCCACGTAGGCGCGGTCCCCGGCGAGCGCGGCACGGCCGGGGAGGGGCAGCGCGGCCCGGTCGACCTTGCCGGCCGGATTCAGCGGCAGCGCCGGCAGCGGGACCACGGCCGCGGGCACCATGTACGCGGGCAGCGCGGCGGCCAGCCGGTCCCGCAGCGCCGCCGGGTCCGGCTCCGCGCCGTCCGCCCCGACCACGTACGCCGCCAGCCACTTCTCGCCCTGGTCGTCGTCGCGGGCCACCACGGCGGCGTCGTGCACGTCCGGTCCGTCGCGCAGCACCTCCTCGATCTCGCCGAGCTCGATGCGGAACCCACGGATCTTGACCTGGTGGTCGACGCGCCCGAGGCACTCCAGCTGTCCGTCGGACCGGAACCTGGCCAGGTCCCCGGTGCGGTACATGCGGGAGCCGGGCGGACCGCCGTACGGCTCCGGCAGGAACCGTTCCGCGGTGAGTCCCGGCCGGCCCACATAGCCGCGGGCCACTCCGGCGCCCGCGACGTACAGCTCGCCGGTCACCCCGACGGGCACCGGCCGCAGCCCCGAGTCGAGTACGTAGGCACGGTAGTTGGGCAGCGGCCGGCCGATCGGAACCGACTCCGCGTCCGGCGCCAGGTCGGTGCCGGTGCACCAGACGGTGGCCTCCGTGGGCCCGTACAGGTTGCTCAGCCGGGCGACCCGGCCCACCAGTCGCCGCGCCAGCCCGGGCGGGCACTCCTCCCCGGTGGTGACCGCCACGACCGGCAGCCGGTCCAACCCCGCGGCCAGCAGCAGTTTCCAGCCGGCCGGGGTGGCCTGCACATGGGTGACCCCCGCGCTCTCCACCAGCCGCAACTGCGCCACCGGGTCGTGGGCCTCCGCGTCGTCGGCGAGCACCACCCGGCCGCCGGTGACCAGGGGGAGGTACAGCTCGGCGGTCGACACGTCGAAGGCGAGCGAGGTGATGGCCAGCCAGCGGTGCTCCGGCCCCGAACGGTGCCACCGCCGCATCGAGAACAACATGTTCAGCAGCGCGTACTGGCCGATCTGCACGCCCTTGGGGCGCCCCGTGGAGCCGGAGGTGAACAGGGTGTACGCCAGCCGGTGGGTGCGTGCGGGATCATCCGGATCGCGGTCGGCGGACCGGTCGGGCGGCGTCGCCGGACAGGCCGCGATCCGCTCGCGCTCCACGTCCAGGTCGACGGTCTCGCCCTGCTGCCCGGGGCCGAGCAGCGCGGCGCTCCCGCCGTGCGTCACCGTCAGCCGCGCGCCCGCCGTATCGCGCATGTAGCGCAGCCGCTCGGCGGGGAGCGCGGTGTCCAGCGGCAGATGCGATCCGCCCGCCTTCCAGATGCCGAGCAGGGCCGGCAGGGTGTCGGCACTGCGCCGCAGCAGCACCCCGACCACCGACTCCGGTCCCACCCCGGCCTCCCGCAGCCGGTGGGCGATCCGGTTGGCCCGCTCGTCGAGCTGCCGGTAGGTGACGGTGTGCCCGCCCACCTGAACGGCGACGGCGTCGGGGGTGGCCGCGGCCTGCTCCTCGATCACCTCGTGGACGTAGCGTCTCATCCCCACTCCACCTCGGTGTCGTTGAAGTCGTCCAGCACCTGGGCCAGTTCCGTAACGGACAGCAGAGAGGTGTGCACGTCGCCGTCCGGGTCGGTGGCCATGGCGTCCAGCACCGCCCGGTACATCCCCGCCACTCGCTCGGCGTTCGCCCGGTCGAGACCGGTGCTCACCGCGCGCAGCACCAGCCGGCCGGGCACATTGGCCACGGACAGCGTGAACTCGTTCGAGCTGTCGCCCGCGCCGGCCTGCACGTCGACCGCGGTGCCGGCGGTCTGGTGGAAGTCCTGGTACCGGTACATCACGTCGAACAACCTCCTTCCGCCCGCCAGTTGCTGCACGGCGGGCAACGGGTACCGCCGGTGCGGATACACCTCGGCCTCCCGGTCGAAGACCTGGCGCACCAGCTCCCGCCAGGTGCGTGCGGTCCGGTCGTGCGCGAAGGGCAGCGTGTTGAGGTACATGCCGAACACGCGTTCGCTACCCGGCGTCTCGGGACGGGCGCTGTAGACCACGCCGGTGTGGAAGGCGTCCTCACCGGCGACGGTGGCGAGCACCCTCAGGTGAGTGGCGAGCAGGACCGCCTTGAACGAGGTGTCGGTGGACCGGGCCAACTCGCGCAGCTCCGGCTCGATGTCGCGGAAGTCCACGGAGAGCTTGAAGTCCTCCCGCGGAGCGCCGTTCCCCGCGCCCCACTCCTGCGGCAGCCGGCACGGCGCGTACTCGTCGACGATGCCCTGCCAGTACGAGCGGTCCTCGTCGGAGGCGAGGGCCTGCTGCTCGGCGGCGACGAAGTCGGCGTAGCGAACGGCCACCGGCTCCGGTTCGCCGGGCACTTCGCCGGCCGCGTACGTCTGGTACAGGCCGAGGACCTCCCGCAGCAGCGACTGCTGGCTCCAGCCCTCCGTGATGGCGTGGCAGTGGGTGAAGCCCAGGTGCCATGCCTCGTCCGACTCGACCAACGCGGCGAACCGCAGCAGCGGCGGCCGCTCCAGGTCGAACAGCGCGGCCCGCTCGGCGGCGATGTGCTCCTGCCGTGCCGCGGTGAACCCCTCGGCGTCCGTGCCACGCAGGTCCCGCACCACGACCTGGGGTTCGGCGACCGGATGCACCAGCTGCAACGGCACCGAGAAGCCCTCCAGGTCGAAGGAGGTCCGCAGCATCTCGTGCCGCTCCACCACGGTGCGCGCCGCGTGACGCAGGGCCTCGGTGTCGAAGGGACGTCCGTCGTTGATCCGGAAGGTCGCCGTGTTGTGGTACTTGTGCAGCCCGTCGCCCGCGAGCATCTCGACCAGCATGCCGAGCTGCACCTTGGCGACCGGGTAGGCGTCGACGGTTCCGTCGGGGAGGCGGTCGCGGTCTTCGTCGGCGATGAGGGCGAACGGTTGCACCGGCTGGTGGCTGTCGGTGGTGTCGCCGCCGTGTGTGAGTGTGGCGGCGAGGTTGGCGACCGTGCGGTGTTGGAAGACGTCGCGTACGGCGGCTTCGAAGCCTTCGGCGCGCAGGGCGCCGACCAGGGCGATGGCCTTGATGGAGTGTCCGCCGAGGTCGAAGAAGTTGTCCTCGGCACCGATTCGTTCGACGCCGAGTACCTTGCTCCAGATGGCGGCGATGCGTTCTTCGGTGGGGGTGCGGGGGGCGATGTAGGTGTCGGTGGTGGTGGTGTCGTCCGGGTCGGGGAGGGCGCGGCGGTCGAGTTTGCCGTTGGCGGTGAGGGGGATCGCGTCCAGCTGTATGTAGTGGGACGGGATCATGTATTCGGGGAGGGCGTCGGTGAGGTCGGGGGTTTCGCCGACGATGTAGGCGATGAGGCGTTGGTCCTGTTCGGAGACGGTGACTGCGGCGTCGGTGATGCCGGGCTGGGTGATGAGGGCGGCGCGTACTTCGCCGAGTTCGATGCGGTAGCCGCGGATCTTGACCTGGTCGTCGATGCGGCCGAGGAATTCGACGGCTCCGTCCGTACGCCAGCGGGCGAGGTCTCCGGTGCGGTACATCCGGCTGCCCGCCGGGCCGTGCGGGTCGGGCAGGAAGCGGCTCGCGGTGCGGGCCGGGTCTCCGGCATAGCCCCGGGCCACACCCTGGCCGCCTACGAACAGCTCACCGACCGCCCCGATGGGGACGGGCTGGAGGTGGGTGTCCAGGACGCGCATGGTCATGTTGGGCAGGGGGCGGCCGATGGGTACGACGCCGGCGAAGGCCTCCACGAGCGGGAAGACGCAGGTGCCGACGGTGGTCTCGGTCGGTCCGTATTCGTTGAGGACCTTTTCGTCGCCGAGGGTCTGGCGCCAGCGTTCGACGAGGGCGCCCGGGAGTGCTTCGCCGGCGACGACGATCTTGCCGGTCAGGGTGGTGATCTCGTCGTCCGTCAGTTGGCCGGAGAGGATTTCGAGGTGGCCGGGGGTGAGTTTGATGAAGGAGAAGGGTCCCGTTTTGGTCAGGGCCGATCCGAGGTCGGTGAGTTCGCCGTTGTGGAGCCAGGTGCGTTGTCCGGCGGCGAGGGGTGCCCAGAGGTTGGGGACGACGAGGTCGAAGGCGACGGACGAGAAGACGGGTGCGCCGCCGGTGCCGGCCGAGGTCAGTTCCCGTACGGCCCAGTGGATGTGGTTGACCAGGTTGCGGTGGGTGACCTGGACGCCCTTGGGGCGGCCCGTGGAGCCGGAGGTGAACACGGTGTAGGCGACCGTGTCCAGGTCCATGGCGGTCGCGGGTGCGGTGGTCGGCAGGTGGGTCAGGTCCTCGTCCGCGTGTACGACGGGTACGTCGAAGCGGTCGGCGTACGCGGCGGAGGTGACCGCCACCCGAGCCTGGGCGTCCGTGACCATGCCGGTGATGCGTCCGGCGGGCAGGACGGGGTCCATGGGGACGTAGCCGGCTCCCGCGCGCCAGACCGCGAGCAGTGTCACGATCAGGTCGGCCGAGCGGTCCAGTAGCACGGCCACTGACGACTCGGGTCCCACGCCGGTCTCACGCAGTCGGTGTGCGAGACGATTGGCGCGGGCGTCCAGCTCCGCGAACGACACCGTCTCACCGTCCGACTCGACGGCCACCGCGTCCGGGCGCCGCTCGACCTGCTCGGCGATCAACTCCGGCACGGAACACTGCGGTACCGGCACCGTGGAGTCGTTCCAGGTGGTCAGCACCCGCTCGCGTTCGCCGGTCGGCAGGAAGGTCTCGCGGGCGTCGCCGTCCACGTCGGCGGCCATGGACTCCAGCACCGCCCGGTACATCGCCGCCAGCCGGTCCACCGCCGCCCGGCCGAGTACCGCCGGGTCCGCGGTGAGCAGCAGTCCGCTGCCCCGGGCGGCGACGGCCAGGCCGAACTCGGTGGCGCCCTCACCGTCCCCGGAGTCCGCGTCGACGAGCTCGCTGTCGGCCTGGGCGTCGGAGAGGTCGAGGTAGCTGAAGCGGACGTCGAGAAGCCGCGTACCGTCGCCCAGCTCCCGCTGCATCACCGGCATGGGGAAGCGGCGGTGCGGCCACAGCTCGGTCTCCCGGTCGAAGACCTGGTGGATGAGTTCGGCCCAGGTTCGGGCACCGCGCCGGTAGGCGAAGGGCACCGTGTTGAGGTACATGCCGTAGACCCGCTCAGCGCCCTCGTGCTCGGGCCGGCCGCTGGAGACGAGGCCGGTGCAGAAGGAGTCCTCGGCCGTGAGCTGGCTCATCACCTTGAGGTGTGCCGCGTGCAGGACCGCCTTGAGCGAGGTGCTCGTGGTACGTGCCGCGGACTGCAGTGCCGTGGTGAGATCGGCGAGCGGCACCTTCACGGTCACCGCCTGGTCGGCGGGCTCGGCGTCGCCCCAGCCGGCCGGCAGTTCGAACTTGGCGTGGTCGGTGAGGAGGCCCCGCCAGTAGGAGCGGTCATCCTCGGAGTCGAGGGACGCCTGCTCCGCCGCGACGAAGTCCGCGTACCGGACTCCGGGCACCGTGGCCTCGCGCAGCTCCTCGCCGGCGCGCAGGCGCAGGTAGCCCTCGACGATGTCGCTGAGGAGGGTTCGATGGCTCCAGCCCTCCGTGATCGGGTGGCAGACGCTGACCGACAGCCACCATGCCTCGTCGGACTCGACCAGTGCCGAGACGCGGAGCAGCGGGGCCCGGTCGAGCTGGAAGGCGGTGGCCCGCTCGGTGATTATGTGGGCCCGGCGTGCCTCGGCCTGCTGCTCGAAGCTCTTGCCACGGAGATCGAGCACGGTGACGGGGAGTTCCGCCGTCGCATGGATCAGCTGAAGAGGCACCGAGAAGGCGTCGAGGTCGAAGGACGCCCTCAGCATCTCGTGCCGCTCCACCACGGACCGTCCGGCGCGACGGAGGGCGTCCACGTCGAACGGACGGCCGTCCTTGATCCGGAACGTCGTCGTATTGTGGTACTTGTTCCGCCCGTCGTCGGCAAGCATCTCGACCAGCATGCCGAGCTGGACCTGTGCCAGCGGGTAGGCGTCGACGAGTCCGTCCGGGAGGCGGTTGCGGTCTTCGTCGCCGATGAGGGCGAACGGTTCCACCGGCTGGTGGGTGTCGGTGGTTTCGCCGCCGTCCCTCAGGGTGGCGGCGAGGTTGGCGACCGTGCGGTGTTGGAAGACGTCGCGTACGGCGGCTTCGAAGCCTTCGGCGCGTAGGGCGCCGACCAGGGCGATGGCCTTGATGGAGTGTCCGCCGAGGTCGAAGAAGTTGTCCTCGACTCCGATCCGTTCGACGCCGAGCACCTTGCTCCAGATCGCGGCGATGCGTTCTTCGGCGGGGGTGCGGGGGGCGACGTAGGTGTCCGTGGCGGTCTGGTCCGGGTCGGGCAGGGCGCGGCGGTCGAGTTTGCCGTTGGCCGTCAGAGGGATCGCGTCCACCTGCACGTAGTGGGACGGGATCATGTATTCGGGCAGGAGGTCCGTGAGGTCGGGGGTTTCGCCGACGATGTAGGCGATCAACCGCTGGTCGCCCTCGGAGACGATGACTGCCGCGTCGGTGACACCGGGCTGGGCTACGAGTGCGGCGCGTACTTCGCCGAGTTCGATGCGGTAGCCGCGGATCTTGACCTGGTCGTCGATGCGGCCGAGGAATTCGACGGCTCCGTCGTGCCGCCAGCGTGCGAGGTCTCCGGTGCGGTACATCCGGCTGCCCGCCGGGCCGTAGACGTCCGGCACGAACTTGTCGGCGGTGCGGGCCGGGTCTCCCACGTAGCCGCGGGCCACGCCGGCGCCGCCGACGAAGAGTTCACCCACCGCCCCTACGGGGACGGGCTGGAGCTGGGGGTCCAGGACGCGCATGGTCATGTTGGGCAGGGGCCGGCCGATGGGTACGACGCCGTCGAAGGCCTCAGCGAGCGGGAAGACGCAGGTGCCGACGGTGGTCTCGGTCGGCCCGTACTCGTTGAGGACCTTTTCGTCGCCGAGGGTCTGGCGCCAGCGTTCGACCAGGGCGCCCGGGAGTGCTTCGCCGGCGACGACGACCTTGCCGGCCAGGGTGGAGATCTCCTCGTCACTGACCTGACCCGAGAGAACTTCGAGGTGGCCGGGCGTGAGCTTGATGAAGGAGAAGGGACCTGCGCCTGTCAGTGCGGAGCCCAGCTCGGTGAGTTCGCCGTGGTGGAGCCAGGTGCGTTGTCCGGCGGCGAGGGGTGCCCACAGGTTGGGGACGACGAGGTCGAAGGCGACGGACGAGAAGACGGGTGCGCCGCCGGAGCCGGCCGAGGTCAGTTCCCGTACGGCCCAGTCGACATGATTGACCAGGTTGCGGTGGGTGACCTGCACGCCCTTGGGGCGGCCCGTCGAGCCGGAGGTGAACACGGTGTACGCCACCGAGTCCAGGTCCAGGGGCACGTCGGGGGCCGACTGGGGCAGGCGCGAGTAGTCGTCCTCGACCCGCACCACCGGCACCACGAACCGGTCGGCATACGCGGCGGACGTGACCGCCACCTGCACACCGGCGTCCGTGACCATGGCGGTGATCCGGCCGGCGGGCAGGACGGGGTCCATGGGGACGTAGCCGGCTCCCGCGCGCCAGACCGCGAGCAGTGCCACGATCAGGTCGGCCGACCGGTCCAGCAGGACAGCCACCGACGACTCGGGCCCCACGCCGGCCTCCCGCAGCCGGTGGGCCAGACGATTCGCGCGGGCGTCCAGCTCCGCGAACGACACCGCCTCACCGCCCGACTCGACGGCCACCGCGTCCGGGCGCCGCGCCACCTGCTCCGCGATCAACTCCGGCACGGAACACTGCGGGACCGGCACCGTGGAGTCGTTCCAGGTGGTCAGCACCCGCTCGCGTTCGCCGGTCGGCAGGAAGGTCTCGCGGGCGTCGCCGTCCACGTCGGCGGCCATGGACTCCAGCACCGCCCGGTACATCGCCGCCAGCCGGTCCACCGCCGCCCGGCCGAAGTGGTGCCGGTGGCCGGTGATCACCATGAAGCCCGCGCGGGTGGAGACTCCGAGCGGGAACTCGGTGGGGCTGTCGTCGATCGTGGCCGGGTAGTCGACGAGGTCCTGGTCGACCTGGCGGAAGTTCTGGTAGCTGAAACGGACGTTGACGAGACGTTCGCCGCCGCCGAGTTCGCGTTGCATGGCGCCGAGGGGGTAGCGGCGGTGCGGCCAGACCTCGATCTCCTGGTCGAAGACCTCACGCACCAGTTCCCGCCAGGTGCGGGCGCCGCGCCGGTGGGCGAACGGCAGCGGGTTGAGGTACACGCCGTAGACCCGTTCCGCGCCGGCCGCCTCCGGACGGGCGTTGGTGACGAGGCCGGTGAAGAACGCCTCCTCGGGAGTGAGCTGGCTCATCACCTTGAGGTGCGCGGCGTGCAGGACGCTCTTGATCGGCACCTTGGCCTGCGTGGCGAGGGTGCGCAGGCCGGCCTCCAGGTCGTGGTAAGGAACCCAGGAGCGGTTGAGGCCGCCGGGGGTGGTGGCCGGATCGTCGCCGAGACCGGAGGGGATCTCGAAGGGCGTGTGCTCGTCGAGGATGCCCCTCCAGTAGGCGCGGTCCTCCTCGGCGGCGAGGGATTCCAGTTCGGCGGCGACGAAGTCCGCGTACCGGATGTCGGGGGTGTCCGGGTCGGGGACGGGCTCGTCGGCGCGCAGCGCGTGGTAGGTGGTGACGAGTTCCATCAGGAGGGAGTGGTGGCTCCATCCTTCGAGGACGGCGTGGCATTCGGTGAGGGTCAGCCACCAGGAGCCGTCGTCGCAGGCGTGCCCGGTGAAGCGGATCAGCGGGGCGCGGGTGAGGTCGAAGAGCTGGGTGCGCTCCTGGGCCATGTAGGCGCGCAGCGACGCTTCGACGGCGTCGGCGTCCAGGCCGGTGAGGTCCCGTGCGGCGACGGGGGAGTGCACGTCGGCGGCGGGGTGCACGAGCTGGAGCGGGACGGAGTAGCCCTCGACCGCGAAACTGGACCGGAGGATCTCGTGGCGGGCCAGGACGGTGTCGACGGTCCGCTGGAGGACGTCCGGGGCGAGGGGGCGTTCGTCGAGAATCCGGAAGCAGGTGGAATTGTGGTAGTGGTTGCGGCCGTCGTCGGCGAGCATCTCCACGACCATGCCGAGCTGCACCTGGGCCAGCGGGTAGGCGTCCACCAGTCCCTCGGGGAGACGGCCGCGGTCCTCCTCGCCGAGCAGGGCGAAGGGCGCGACGGGTTGCCGGGGGGCGGCGGGCGCGGGGCGGCCGGTGACGAAGGCGACGAGTTCGGCGGGCGTCCGGTGCTCGAAGACGTCGCGGACGGTGACGTCGTACTCGCTGCCCCGCAGGGCGCCGACCAGGGCGACGGCGCGCAGGGAGTCGCCGCCCAGGTCGAAGAAGCTGTCCTCGACGCCCACCGTCTCCACTCCGAGGACGTCGCGCCAGACGGCGACCATCTCCTCCTCGGCGGGCGTGCGCGGCGCCACGTGCGCGGCGTCGACGCCGAGGGCACTGCGGTCGGGGGCCGGCAGGGCGGCCTGGTCGAGCTTGCCGTTGACGGTGAGCGGGATGCGGCCGACGACGAGGAACGCGGCCGGGATCATGTAGTCGGGCAGCGTACGGGCGAGCAGGGCGCGCAGTTCGCTGGGCGCGGCGACGGCGTCGCCGGTGGGCACGACGTAGGCGATGAGGCGGCGGTCGCCGGGGGTGTCCTCGCGGGCGACGACCACGGCGTCGCGGACCCGGGGATGCGTGGTGAGCGCGGCCTTGATCTCGCCGAGTTCGATGCGGTGACCGCGGATCTTGACCTGGTGGTCGATGCGGCCCAGGTAGTCGAGGCTGCCGTCGGGACGCCGGGAGGCGAGGTCGCCGCTGCGGTAGAGGCGGGTGCCGGGGGTGCCGTAGGGGTCGGGCACGAAACGTTCGGCGGTGAGGGAGGGGCGGCCGAGATACATGAGGGCGACGCCGGGGCCGCCGACGTGGATCTCGCCGGGCACGCCGACGGGCACGAGTTCGCCGTGCGGGCCGAGCAGGTGGACCTGGAGGTCGCGCAGCGGCACGCCGACCGGGTTGCCGGTCTCGGCGTCCAGGTCGGCCTCGGTGACGAGGTGGAACGTGGTGTGGACGCAGGTCTCGGTGATGCCGTACAGGTTGGCGATGGCGGTGGCGTCGAGGCCGCGGCGCTCCACCCAGGGGCGCAGGGCGGGGATGTCGAGCCGCTCGCCGCCGAACGAGATCACGCGGACGGCGAGTTCGCCGATCAGGGGGTGGTCCTCGGCGGCCAGGGAGACCAGGCCGCGGAAGGCGGACGGGGTCTGGTTGAGAACGGTGACCTGCTGCTCGGCGAGCAGGCGCAGGAAGTCCTCCGGGGACCGGGAGACGTCCGGCGGTACGACGACGAGCCGGCCGCCGTGGGCGAGGGCGCCCCAGATCTCCCACACCGACATGTCGAAGGCGTACGAGTGGAACAGCGTCCACACGTCGTGCTCGCCGAAGCCGAAGTGCTCCTCGGTGGCGGTGAACAGGCGCAGCACGTTGGTGTGGCTGAGACCGACGCCCTTGGGCCGGCCGGTGGAGCCGGAGGTGTAGATCGTGTAGATCAGGTCGCCGGGGGTGACGCCGGAGTCCGGGTCGTGGCCGGGGGCGGCGGCCAGCGCGGCGGCCTCGGCGGGGTCGTCGAGGACGACCAGCCGGCCCCCGGCGGCGTCGCGCAGGTGGGCGGTGTGCCCGGTGGAGGTGACGACGAGGTCGGCACCCGCGTCGCGGAGCGTGTAGGCGATACGGTCGGCGGGGTGCTCGGGGTCCAGCGGCAGGTAGCCGGCGCCGGACTTGAGGACGCCGAGCAGGGCGGGCACCAGGTGCGGGCCGCGGTCGAGGGCGACGGCGACGAGGCGGCCGGGGGCGGCGCCGAGGGAGCGCAGGCGGTGGGCGAGACGGTTGGCGCGGGTGTTCAGCTCGGCGTAGGTGAGGCTTTCGGTGCCGCAGACCACGGCGACGGCGTCGGGGGTGGCGGCGGCGCGTTCCTCGACGAGCTGGTGGACGCAGCGGGTGGGCGCGTCGAAGGTGTGGACCTCGGGCAGCAGCACGGCGAGGTCGTCCTCGTCGAGCATGTCCAGGCGGGACAGGGGCCGGTCCGGGTCGGCCGCGGCGGACGCCAGGAGCCGTCGCAGGTGGCGGGCGAGGCGCTCGACGGTGGCCCGGTCGTAGAGGGCGGTGCTGTACTCCAGGGTGCCGGTGACGGAGCCGTCGTCGGCCTCGCGGAGCTGGAGGGTGAGGTCGAAGCGGGAGACCTGTGAGGTGGCGGTCAGGGGCTCGGTGACGACGCCGGGCAGGGTGAAACCGGTGGTGCGTTCGCGGTGCATGGTGAACGCGACCTGGCACAGCGGGGTGCGGGACATGTCCCGTGCCGGGGCCAGCTCGTCGACGAGCCGGGCGAAGGGGTACTCCTGGTGGTCGAAGGCGTCCAGGACGGTCTCCCGGGCGCCGGTGAGGAGCTGCCGGAAGGTCGGGTCGCCCTGCCACCGGCCGCGCAGGACCAGGGTGTTGATCCCGTAGCCGATGAGCCCTTCCAGCTCGGGCCGGTCGCGGCCGGAGACCACGGTGCCCACGGCGATGTCGTCGCGGCCGGTGTAGCGGGAGAGCAGGCCCTGGTAGCCGGCGAGGAGGGTGTGGAAGAGGGTGGCTCCGTGCTCGGCGCCCAGGTCGCGCAGCGTGCCGGCCAGCGGGGCCGGCAGATGGACGGGGACCGCGTCCCCGGCGTAGGACCGGGTGGAGGGGCGCCGGCGGTCGGTCGGCACCTCCAGCGGGGTGAGGCCGGCGAGCCGGTCCCGCCAGTGGTCGAGCTGCCGGTCGAGTTCCCCGGAGCCGAGGCGGCGGCGCTGCCAGGCCGCGTAGTCGGCGTACTGCACGGGGAGCGGGGCGAGCGGCGAGGGCTCGTCGCGGCCGAACGCCTCGTACAGGGCGGCCAGTTCACCGAGGAACAGCCCCACGGACCACTCGTCGCAGGCCACGTGTTGGAAGACGACGACCAGCAGGTGGTCGTCCTCCTCGACGCGGATCAGCCGCGCCCGCAGCGGGGCGCCCTCGGCCAGGTCGAACGGGCGGCCCGGTTCGGCCTCGGCGAGCCGGCGGGCCCGCTCCTCGCGCTCGGCGGGGGTGCCGGTGCCGGTGAGGTCGTCGACGGGGAGGTCGAACCGGCCGGGAGGGTCGATCAGCTGGACCGGATCGGTGCCGTCCAGGGCGTAGCGGGTGCGCAGGATCTCGTGGCGGGCCACCAGTTCCTCGAAGCCCCGGCGCAGCGGCTCGGTGGAGAGCCGGCCGCGCAGCCGCAGCACCACGGGGACGCTGTACTCCCAGCTGTCCGGGTCGAGCCGGCTGAGGAACCACATCTGCTGCTGCCCGTGGGAGAGGGCGAGCGGGCCGTCGCGGTCGACGGGGGTGACGGCGGCCCGCCGGCCGCCGCGGCCCCCGGCGAGCCTGGCCCGCACCAGCTCCTCACGCCTGCTGTCGACCGATCCGCCGCCGCCGTCGACCGATCCGCCGTCATCGACGGATCCGCCACCGTCGGCCGTTCCTTCGCTGTCGACCCGTCCGCCCGTGCGGACTTCGCCCGTGGTCATGCTGAGCGCCCCTCCCGACCTTCGTTCCGTACGACGTGTCTCGTGTGGTGCCTGCGTGGTGCACGTGTGGTGCCGGGTGCCGTGCGGTGCGGCGTGATGCCGCCGGCACCTCGGGCCGTGCGGCGCGGTCAGGCGCCGGCCTGCTCCATGCGCCGGCGCAGACTGGCCGGCCGCAGGTCCGTCCAGACCTCCTCGATCCGCTGGAGGCAGTCCTGCCTGGAGCCCTCGGTGCCCTCGGCCTGCCAGCCGTCCGGCAGTTCCCGGCCCGCGTCCCAGATCGAGTACTGCTCCTCGTCGTTCAGGACGACCCGGTAGGTACGGTGGTCGGTCTGCTCGTCAGCCATGACGGTGTCCCTTCGGTGGTCGGATGCTCGCCCAGCCTCCGACGCCGACCTATACCGGGGCTCTTATCGGCTCTCTTTTGTCCCGGCGGGCGCGACGGCCCGAGCCGCGGGAAGACAGCACACGGCCCGGTCCCGACGGGGGTTTCGGGACCGGGCCGTGTGGTCCGGGGTGGTGCGGTGTGTGCCGGGAGTGCCGGGAGTGCCGGGTGGCCTACTCGCGGGCCCCGATCAGCTGCACCGCGCGGGCCCGCAGCGCCGCACCGACCGGCAGGACGGTGCCGAGGAGCGCCAGCAGGGTGGAGACCACCGCGACGCCCGTGACGACGGCGTACGGAACGACTATCGGGGTGGTGCCGAAGAGCTGGAACAGGGCTCCCCACAGGCCGGCCAGGTTGACGGCGGTCGCGGCCAGCGCCAGCACCACACCGATCGCCGACACGAGGAGGGACTCGGCGACGAAGAACCGCAGCACCTGCCTCGGCGTGGCGCCCGCGGTCCGCAGGACCGCCAGGTCGCGCCGGCGGTCCGCGGTGGCCATCAGCAGCGTGTTGAGGATGGCGATGAAGCAGAACATCATGATGATCACCGCGGTGGAGCGCTGCCGTACCTCGTTCAGGTGCCGGGCGTAGGCGGCCTCGGAGGCGACCAGTTCGTCCCGGGACATGAAGGTCGCGCCGCTGCCCTCGACCGCCTCGCGGACGGCGGCGGTCGCCGCCGCCCGGTCGGTGCCCTCGTCCAGCGTGATGTACGCGCGGCGGGCCAGGCCGTCGCGTGCGAACAGCGCGGTGTCGGCGAACCGTTGCGGCAGGTAGGCCACGTCCTCGCCGCGCAGCGCCTCGTACACGGCGGCCACCTTCAGCTTCTGGGTGCTGCCGTCGGCCATCAGTACGGTCTGGACGGAGCCGACGTCCATGTGCCACAGGTCGGCGACGGCCATGCTGTTCGCGTCGAGGTCGTCGAGGGAGCCCTCGACGACCTTGAGGTCCATGGTCCGCTTCAGCGCCTCGGGGTCGACGACCAGGCCGTCGTTCTCGTCGTAGCGGTCCTCGTCCTTCCAGTAGACCGTGGTGAGCAGCGGTGCGGCGATCTTCACGCCGGGCACCTCGGCGACCCGGTCGACCACCTCGGTGCTGATGCCGGGGGTGTCGTCGGGGGCGAGGGCGTAGTCGGAGACGATCCGGTTCCGCAGGCCGCTGTCCCGGGCCGCGCCCAGCGAGTCGGTGGCGGCGAGCAGGGAGAACGCGAGGCCGACGGTGAGCAGCACCGGCGCGGCCGTCGCCGCGGTCCGGCGGCGGGCGGTCAGCGCGCTCTGCCGGACCAGCATCGCCGTGGGGCCGTTCGCCCGCCGCCAGGGCCACATCAGCAGCCGGGCCAGTGGACCGACGGCCATCGGGGCGAGGACGGCCGCCGCCAGCACCGGCACCATCAGCGAGACCACGTACACCGTGGGCGAGAGCACCGTCACCGGGGAGCCGGTGGCGATCCAGGCGGTCCAGCCGACGCCGCCGAGCAGGGCCACGGCACCGAGCAGGGCGCGGCCGGGGGTGACGCCCGTATCGTCGACGGCGGCCTCCCGCA
Source organism: Streptomyces sp. M92 (assembly GCF_028473745.1). Lineage (NCBI taxonomy): Bacteria > Bacillati > Actinomycetota > Actinomycetes > Kitasatosporales > Streptomycetaceae > Streptomyces > Streptomyces sp. M92. The sequence continues at coordinate 1,285,227 of NZ_CP101137.1, read as the reverse complement.
GCGCTTCGACGGGCTGGACGGAGCCGGCCCGGCGGGCCGCCGCGGCCGCACCGCCGACCGACACCAGCAGCCCGACCAGGAAGGCGGCGGCGAGCGGCGCGAGCACGGTCCAGTGCAGGGACGGGGTGACGGTGAACCAGTCCGGCGACACTCCCATGGAGATCAGCATGTCGGCGAGGAGCTGCGCCCCGAACAGGCCGAGGGCCGTGCCCGCCGCGGCGGCGAGGCCGCCGACCAGGAGAGCCTCGTTGCGGACCATCTTCCGCACCTGCTTGGGGGTGGCGCCGACCGCGCGGAGCAGGGCGACCTCCCTGCGGCGCTGGACGACCGCGAAGGCGAAGGTGGACGCGACCACGAAGACGGCGGTGGTCCCGGCGACGCTCGCCATCACCGGCACCAGCGTGATCGTGTTGTCCAGGGTCTCGCGGTCCTCGGCCTCGCTGGCGTCGGCCTTGTGCCGGTCCTGGCCGGTGAGGACGTCGGCCCGCTCGCCGACGGCGTCCCGGACCGCGTCCGCGGGGCCGAGCGCGACCAGCGAGTCGATCCGCGGGGAGAGCCGCGCGGCCTCCGCCTCGGAGAAGAAGACGGCGTCCTCGTAGCCGACGGGGTCGACGGTGCCGCTGACGGTGTACGTCCGCACGGTGGACGCCGTCAGTACGGTCACCTCGTCGCCGGTGCGGGCCTGGTCGGAGGGGACCACGACCTGCCCGTCCGACGTCGGCGCGGCACCGTCGGTGAGGCGGTAGCCGCCGAAGCGGGCCACCGGCCAGGGGTGCCCCACCTGGTCCTCGGGGCCGCCGCGCAGCTGTGCGTAGAAGGCGCGGTCGACCACGGTCTCGCCGGTCGCGGCGACGCGGTCGCGCAGTTCGGTGCTCAGGCCGCGGGCCGCCTCGGGGGAGCGGACGCCCAGGTCGTGGTGGGCCGGGTCCCAGCCGTCCGACTGCGGGCGTACGACGGCGCCGGCGCCGGCGAAGCGCTCCACCGGACGGTCGGGCAGGTCGAACGCCGTCGTCACCAGCAGCCCCATGGCCGCGACCTGCGCCACGCCGAGGACCAGGGCGACCACCGTGCCGAGGAAGGAGACCCAGCGCGCCCGCAGGGTCTGCAAGGCCACCCGGATCACGACGACACCCCCAGGTGCGTCATGCGCGCGGCGACGCCCTCGGCGGTCGGCTGGAGCAGCTCACCGACGAGACCGCCGTCGGCGAGGAACAGCACGCGGTCCGCGTAGGCGGCGACGTTCGGGTCGTGGGTGACCATCACGATGGTGGTGGTCACCGGGTGCGCGGTGCCGGGGCCGCCGGGGATGCCGGGGCCGCCCGGAGAGCCGACGCCCGGCCCCGTCAGCGCGCGCAGCGTGTCGAGGAGTTCACGTCCCGTGGACAGGTCGAGGGCCCCGGTCGGCTCGTCCGCGAAGAGCACGGCGGGGCGGGCCACCAGGGCACGCGCGATGGCCACCCGCTGCTGCTGTCCGCCGGACAGCTGGCTGGGCCGGCTGCCGGCCTTCTTCTCCAGGCCGACCTGGGCGAGCGCCTGCCGGACCGCGCCGCGCGGGGGCCTGCGCCCCGCCAGCCGCATCGGCAGCGCCACGTTCTGCTCGGCCGTCAGCGAGGGCAGCAGGTTGAAGGACTGGAAGATGAACCCGGTGGAGGCGCGGCGCAGTTCGGTGAGCCGGGTCTCGTTCAGACCCGAGGTGTCCTGGCCGTCGATGAACACCCGGCCCGAGGTGGGCCGGTCCAGCCCGGCCGCGCACTGGAGCAGGGTGGACTTGCCGGACCCCGAGGGCCCCATGATCGCGGTGAAGCTGCCCCGGGAGAAGGACAGGCTGGTGTCGCGCAAGGCGCTCACGGCACTGTCGCCGGACCCGTAGGTCTTGGTGAGCGACTCCAGCCGCACTGCGTCATCCATCGGTTCTCCGCGCTTCGTGGTTGAGGGGATCGGCCGGTGTCCCGTCCGGGACGGAGGCCGGCGCGGGCGCGTCCGGGGCCGGCAGCGCCGCCGGCTCCGACGGGGAGTGGCCCGCGTCGAGTGGTTCCATGCTGTCCGCGCGGTCCTCGAGGGCCGCGCCGGCTCTGCTGAACACGACGGCGGCCACCAGGGCCAGCACAGCCATCACCGCCGACAGCACCACGACGGTGTGGCGGCTGCCGACCGCCTCCAGCAGGTATCCCGTACCGAGCGCGCCGAGCGAACTCGCCCCCGACACCAGGAGCATGACGACACTGCCCACCCGCCCCTGCATGTCGTTGGGGGTGATGCGCACCTGGTAAGACATGCCGGAGACCGTAACAGTGGCTCCTATAAACGACGTTATGAAGAACAATGCGCCAAGTGCCGGTGCTTGCCGGAAAAACACCGCTGTGGGCATGACCACGGCCCACGCGGTGTGCGCGAGGACCATGATCTGCCGCATGGCCAGCCGCCGGTTCAGCCAGCCGCCGGACAGCGCCCCGCACAGCCCGCCCATGCCGCCCGCCGCCATGATCAGCCCGATGGTGCCGGCCGCCCCGCCGTCCTCCCTGATCACCACGGCCACCGTCAGGATCAGCCCCTGGAACACCAGGTTGCTGACCGAGATGATCAGCAGCGCGGTCCTGAAGTAGGCCCGCCCCCACACCCACGTGAGCCCGGCCGCGACCTCGGAACGCATCCGGCGACCGGCACCCGGCCGGCGGGGCGGCTGCCGCTCGCCCCGCAGCTTCACCAGCGTCACCAGCGAACCCACGTAGAGCGCCACACTGGTCAGGAACGGCACCCACGCCGACAGACCGAACATCGCCCCGCTCGTGGGGTGCCCGACGAAGTTGACGCCGCGGGAGCGGGCCTCGTTGGTGGCCATCGCCGCGCCCAGCTGCCGTGAGGGCACCACGTGGCGCACCATGGCCCGTTCCGACAGCTGGTAGAAGACGGTCATGCTGCTCTGCACGAACGCCACGAGGGCGATGTGCCACACCCACACCGTGTCCCCCAGCAGGGAGACGGCGACCGTCGCCACCGCGACCATCCGCACCACGACGCACACCATCATGACGCGCCGCCGGTTCAGCCGGTCCACCAGGACCCCGGCGGGCAGCTGCACGAGCAGCGCCGGCAGGAGCCCCGCGAACCCGACGATGCCGGCGGCGCTCTCCGACCTGGTGTGCCAGAGCACCAGCAGGGTGAAGGCCATCCCGGAGCAGCGCTCCGCCATCACCGACATCGCCGAGCCGGTCCACAGCAGCCGGAAGTCCCGGTAGCTGCGCAGCGACGGCAGCTTGTGCCTGCCCCCTCCGCCGGAGCGGGCTTTGCGCTTTCGTCTCATGAACGGACGGCCCGGCACCATTCGAGGACCGCCATGGCGCTGTGCAGCTTGTGCGTGGCCTGGGCGAACGCCAGGCTCGCGGGTCCGTCCAGCACCTCCGCGGTGACCTCCTCGCCCCGGTGCGCGGGCAGGTCGTGGAGGAACACCGCGTCCGGGCTGGTCTCCCACAGCGCCCCGGACACCTGGAACGGGGCGAACACGGTGCGCCAGTCCGCGTCCGGCTTGCTGGTGCCGGTGGTCTGCCAGCGGGTGGTGTACACGACGTCGAACCCGGCGGGCAGGGACGCCATGTCGTGCTGCTCGGACAGTTTCGCCCCGCTGCGCGCCGCCTGCTCGCCGGCGGTGGCCAGGACGTCCGCCGCCAGGCCGTACCCGGGCGGGGTGCGCAGCTCCAGCTCGGTGCCCGGGAAGCGGGTCAGGGCCAGCGCCAGCGCGGCGGCACTGTTGTTGCCCTCGCCCACGTACAGCACCCGCAGGCCCTCGACGCGGCCGAAGTGACAGTACAGGGTGGTGAGATCGGTGAGCCCCTGCGTCGGGTGCTCCTCCGCGGTCATCGCGTTCACCACCGACATCGGCCCGGCCGCTGCCCAGGAGCGCAGTTCCGCCGTCGCGTCCGACGTCCTGGCCACCAGCATGTCCAGCATGCCGGAGAGCACCCGGCCGGTGTCCTCGGTGGTCTCGCCGGTGTTCAGCTGGAGGTCGCCGGGCCCGAAGGTCACCGTCTGCGCGCCGAGCCGCAGCGCCCCCGTGGTGAAGGCGGTACGGGTGCGGGTCGAGGTGCGCCGGAAGTAGACGCCGACCACCTCGCCCCGCAGCGGATCGGCGACCGCCCCGGCGGCGAACTCCGCCCCGCGGGCGACCAGCGTGCGCAGGTCCTCGTCGGTCAGATCGGTCAGTGAGATGAGGTGACGCATGCCAACGTCCTTCGCTCTTCGGTCAGTGGGATTCGGCGAGCTGCGCGTCGATCTCGGCCCGGACGCGGTCCTCGATCTCCACGGCGATCTGCGCGATGGTCGGCCGCTCGAAGACGACCCGGATCGGCAGGTCGAGGTCGAAGTCCTGCTGCAACCGCGAGACCAGGCGTACGGCGAGGATGGAGTGTCCGCCGATGTCGAAGAAGCCGTCGTGAACGCCGGCGCTCTTGCCGAGCAGATCGGTCCAGATGGCGGCGATGCGTTCTTCGGTGGGGGTGCGGGGGGCGATGTAGGTGTCGGTGGCGGTGTCGTCGGGGGTGGGCAGGGCGCGGCGGTCGAGTTTGCCGTTGGCCGTCAGCGGGATCGCGTCCAGCTGTATGAAGTGGGACGGGATCATGTATTCGGGGAGGGCGTCGGTCAGGTCGGGGGTTTCGCCGACGATGTAGGCGATCAGCCTCTGGTCGCCCTCGGAGACGATGACTGCGGCGTCGGTGATGCCGGGCTGGGCGATGAGGGCGGCGCGGACTTCGCCGAGTTCGATGCGGTAGCCGCGGATCTTGACCTGGTCGTCGATGCGGCCGAGGAATTCGACGGCTCCGTCGTGCCGCCAGCGTGCGAGGTCTCCGGTGCGGTACATCCGGCTGCCTGCCGGACCGTAGACGTCCGGGACGAACTTGTCCGCGGTGCGGGCCGGGTCTCCCGCGTAACCCCGGGCCACACCCGTGCCGCCCACGAACAGCTCACCGACCGCGCCCACCGGCACCGGACGGAGGTGGGCGTCCAGGACGCGCATGGTCATGTTGGGCAGGGGGCGGCCGATGGGTACGACGCCGTCGAAGGCCTCCGTGAGTGGGAAGACGCTGGTGCCGACGGTGGTTTCGGTCGGTCCGTATTCGTTGAGGACCGCTCCGTCGCCGAGGACCCGGCGCCAGCGTTCGACGAGGGCGCCCGGAAGTGCTTCACCGGCGACGACGATCTTGCCGGCCAGGGTGGAGATCTCGTCGTCCGCCAGCTGGCCGGAGAGGATTTCGAGGTGGCCGGGGGTGAGTTTGATGAAGGAGAAGGGGCCCGTCTTGGTCAGGGCCGACCCGAGGTCGGTGAGTTCGCCGTTGTGGAGCCAGGTGCGTTGTCCGGCGGCGAGGGGTGCCCACAGGTTGGGGACGACGAGGTCGAAGGCGACGGACGAGAAGACGGGTGCGCCGCCGGAGCCGGCCGAGGTCAGTTCCCGTACGGCCCAGTCGACATGATTGGCCAGGTTGCGGTGGGTGACCTGGACGCCCTTGGGGCGGCCCGTGGAGCCGGAGGTGAACACGGTGTAGGCGACCGTGTCCAGGTCCAGGGGCACGTCGGGTGCCGACTGGGGCAGATATGAGAAGTCGTCCTCGACCCGCACCGCCGGCACCACGAACCGGTCGGCATACGCGGCGGACGTGACCGCCACCTGCACACCGGCGTCCGTGACCATGTCGGCGATGCGTCCGGCGGGCAGGACGGGGTCCATGGGGACGTAGCCGGCTCCCGCGCGCCAGACCGCGAGCAGTGCCACGATCAGATCGGCCGACCGGTCCAGCAGGACCGCCACCGACGACTCGGGCCCCACGCCGGCCTCCCGCAGCCGGTGGGCCAGACGATTCGCGCGGGCGTCCAGCTCCGCGTACGACACCGTCTCACCGTCCGACTCCACGGCCACCGCGTCCGGGCGTCGCTCGACCTGCTCGGCGATCAACTCCGGCACGGATCGCTGCGGTACCGGCACCCCGGAGTCGTTCCAGAGGCGGAGCAGCCGGTGTTCGTGGACGGTGGTGAGGTCGATCGCGGAGAGCGGGGTGCCGGGAGCGTCGACGACGGCCTGGACGAGGCGGACGAAGTGGTCGGCCATGCGCTCCACCGTCGTGTGCTCGAAGAGCGAGGTCGCGTACTCGAAGGCCCCGGTGAGGGACCCGTCGGAGTGTCGCCAGACGAACAGGGTGAGGTCGGTCTTGGCCACCCGCCAGGCCCCCTGGAAGGCGTCCATGAGGACATCGTCGGCGGCCACCATGGTCGCGCCCTCGTCCTGGAGGTCGAAGGCCACCTGGTAGAGCGGGGTGCGGGACAGGTCCCGGACCGGCTGGAGCTCGTCCACCAGCCGCTCGAAGGGCAGTTCCTGGTGGGCGAAGCCGGAGAGCACGGTGTCCTTGGTGCGGGCGAGCAGTTCGGCGAAGGTCGGGTCGCCGGTCAGGTCGCAGCGCAGCACGAGGGAGTTCAGGAAGAAGCCCACGGTGTCCTGGGTCTCCGGGCGCAGCCGGCCGGTCACCGGGCTGCCGACGCCGAAGTCGTCCTGACCGCTGTAGCGGGCCAGCAGCGCCGAGAAGGCGGCGAGCAGGGCGGCGTACGGTGTGGCCCCGTGCTGCCGGCCGAGGCCGCTGAGGGCGTCCGCCAGACCGGCGGGCACGGAGAACCGTACGCCCTGGCCGTATCCGTCGCGGTTGGCCGGGCGGGGCCGGTCCGTGCGCAGCTGCAGTTCGGGCATGCCGCGCAGCGCGGACTTCCAGTAGTCGAGTTCGCGGTCCAGGACGGCGTCGTCGGAGCGGGCCGCCTGCCAGGCCGCGTAGTCGCCGTACTGCACGACCGGTGCGGGCAGTTCGTGCGGGCGGTTCGCCGCGGCCGCCGCGCACAGCTCGCGGATCTCCCGCTCCAGCACGACCGTCGACCAGCCGTCGCTGGCGATGTGGTGGACGGTGACGAGCAGGACGGGGCCGCCGAGCGGAACCCGCACCAGCATGGCGCGCCACAACGGTCCCTCGGTCAGGTCGAAGCCGCGGCGGAACTGTTCGTCGAAGAGCCGTTCCAGCCGCGCCTCGCCGGCGTCCTCGACGCGGAGTTCGACGGGTCGTGCGTCGACGACGACCTGGCGGGGTTCCTCGCCCTGGAGGACGTAGCGGGTGCGCAGGGCCTCGTGGCGCCGCTCCAGGGTGTCGAGGACGGTGCGGACGGTGGCCTCGGTGGTTCCGGCGGGCAGCCGCAGGAACAGCGGGGCGACCCACTCGGGGCTGCCGGGGTGCATGCGGTCCAGGAACCACAGGCGGTGCTGGCCGAAGGAGAGAGGCAGCGGCACGCCCCGGTCGACCGGCACCACCTCGGGCACGGACGGCCGGGACTCCTCGATGAGCCGGGCCTGAGCCTCCACGGTGGACGCGCCGAACAGGCCGCGCAGCTGGACGTCGTCGCCGGACGCCTTGGTGAGGGCGACGGCCAGGCGGGTCAGGACGAGGGAGGAACCGCCCAGGGCGAAGAAGTCGTCGTGCACGCCGACGTTCTCCACCTGGAGAAGCTGCTCCCACACGTCGGCGACGAGCCGTTCCGCGGGGGTGCGGGGTGCCACCGACGCGGCCGTGCCACCGGGCGCGGCGCTCTCGCGGGCGGCCGGGTCGGGCAGGGCGGACCGGTCGACCTTGCCGTTGGCCGTCAGCGGGAAGGCGTCCATGGGCACGAACTGGGCGGGGATCATCGACTCGGGCAGCCGCCGCCGCAGGAAGCCGCGCAGTTCGTCGCGCGGGATGCGGCGGCCCGCCACCAGGTGGGCCACGAGCCGGGTGCCCGTGGCGGCGGTGTACGCCCCGACGACGGCCCCGCGCACATCGGGGTGGGCGTGGAGGGCGGCCTCGACCTCGGCCGGTTCGATGCGGACGCCGTTGACCTTCACCTGGTGGTCGACGCGGCCCAGGTAGGCGAGGCTGCCGTCGGAGCGCCAGCGGGCCAGGTCGCCGGTACGGTACATGCGGCCGCCGTCGCCGCTGTGCGGGTCGGGCAGGAAGCGCTCCGCGGTCTGTGCCGGGCGCCCGGCGTAGCCGCGGGCGAGGCCGGTGCCCGCGGCGTACACCTCCCCGACGACGCCGATGGGCACGGGGTCGAACTCCTCGTCCAGCACGTAGACGCGCAGTCCGTCGAGGGGACGGCCGATGGGCACGGCCTCCGTGTGGAGCGCCGGGTCGAATTCCTGGGCGGTGACGTCGACGGAGCACTCGGTGGGCCCGTACGTGTTCCACACCGTGGCGCCGGTGGGCTCGCTCAGGCGGCGGCACAGCTCGGCGTCCAGGGCCTCGCCGGCCGAGAACACCATCCGCAGGCCGGTGCACTGGGCCCAGCCGGGTTCCCCGGTGAGCAGCCGCAGCACCGACGGGACGCCCTGCAGCACGGTGACCCGCTGCTCGGCGAGGGTGCGCACCAGCAGCGCCGGGTCGGACTCGGCACCCGGCGGCGCCATCACCACGGTGCCGCCCGCGACGAGCGGAGCGAACAGCTCCAGGGCGGCGGCGTCGAAGGTGAGGACCGTCTTCATCACCATCCGGTCGTCCGCCCCGAGGCCTTGTCCGGTCACCGTCCAGGACACCCGGTTGGCGATGCCGGCGTGCTCCACCAGCACCCCCTTGGGGCGGCCGGTGGAGCCGGACGTGTAGGCGAGGTAGGCGGCGTTCGCGGGGTCGGCGGCGGGCAGCTCGGGCGCCGTGTCCGGCCGGCCGTCCAAGCCGGTCTCCGGGGCGTCGAGGAGCAGTACGGCGCTCTCGTCCAGCCCCGTCGGCACCGTGCCGCGTGCCGCCAGGACCAGCCGGGCGCCGCTGTCCTCGACCATCCACGCGGTCCGCTCCTCGGGGTGGGCGGCGTCCAGCGGGACGTAGGCGGCGCCCGCCTTCCACACGCCGAGGAGTACGGCGGGCAGGTCCCGCCGCCGGGGGAGACTGACCGCGACCCGATCCTCCGGGGCGACGCCCCGGTCCCCGAGCAGCCGCGCGACGCGGTTCGCGTGCCGGTCCAGCTGCTCGTACGTCATCGTCCCCTGGGCGTCGTCGACCGCGATGGCGTGGGGGGTACGGGCGGCTTGACGGGAGATCAGTTCGTGCAGCGGGACAGACATCTCTTCTCCAGAGGTGTTGATCAGGTGCGGGTCTGCGGTGCGGGGACGGCCCCTCCGTCAGGACCGTCCCTACGGCGTAGGGCGCCCTACGGCGTACGGCGCCCTACGGCGTACGACCGGGCAGGAAGCCCTCGACGGAGGTGCCGATGCCGCGCGCGCGTGCTTCGTCGCGGACGAAGCGGGCCAGCGCCAGGTCCAGCACGCCCAGGCCGAACGGGGAGAACACCACCGGCCTGCCGTCCCGGGGCACGGGTGCGGCGGTGCCCTTCAGCAGCGCGCCGATGGAGGCGTGGATGAAGTCCCGGCCGCCGGTGTGCTCCTGCGCCAGGTGCGGTGAGGTCTTCTCGCGGCACACGTGGTCGGGATCGTCGACGACGTTGTGGGAGCCGAGGATCGCGGGCACGGTCAGGTCGCGCAGCGAGACGTGCAGGACGACGGTGTCCGGCGGGCAGGCGTCGAGACCGGTGTGCGGGGTGGCGGCGGTGGTCGCGAAGGACACCAGGTCGTGCGCGGCCAGGGCCTCGTCGAGGCTGCCGCAGTGCCGTACCCGGGCGCCGGGCAGCAGCCGGGCGTGGTCGGCGGTGAAGCGGGCGGCGCGCTCCGGGTCCGTGTCGTACACGGCGAGCGAGTCGAGGTGCGGGTGGACGACCGCGAGGAAGCGCAGCACCTCGCGGTTGATGACGCCGGTGCCGACGAGGGTGACGCCGGTGGGCCGGCGCCCGTCGAGCAGGAGCCGGGAGGCGAGCGCGGCGGAGGCGGCGGTGCGCCGGGCGGAGATGAGGGACCCCTCGATCAGGGCCTCGGGGTGCCCGGTCTCCAGGGAGTTCAGCAGGATCGCGGCGCTGGCGCGCTCGTGGCCGCCAGCGACGTTGCCCGGGAAGGACGAGATCCACTTCATGCCGGCGACCTCACCGCCCCGTGCCGTGTCGCCGGCGGCCGTGCCGAGATAGCCGGGGAGGCCGATGATGCGGTCGCGGGGCCGGTCGGGAAAGCGCAGGAAGACGGAGTGCGGCAGTACGGTGCGCCCCTCGTCGTGGCGCTCGTAGGCGTCGGCGACGAGGTCCACGACCTCCTTCTCGCGCCCGGTCAGGAGCCCGGCCACTTGCCCGTGCTTGATGATCAGCATGCGCCCACCGCCATGTAGAGATCGGGTTCCTGCCACAGATGGGAGACCTCTCCGAAGTGGGCGCGCACCCAGTCGTCGGAGTAGATCGAGTCGAGGTACCGGTCGCCCCGGTCGGGGAAGACCAGTACGACGTTGCGGCCGGCCGGGATGCGGGCCGCGAACTTGCCGAGCGCGGCGGTGACCGCGCCCGAGGAGCCGCCGGCGAGGATGGCCTCGCGGTCGGTGAGGGTGCGGCAGCCGACCACGCAGTCCAGGTCGGAGACGTGCACCACCTCGTCGGCCAGCGTCGGGTCGAAGAGGGCGGGCCGCACGGCCGCCCCGTGACCGGGCAGCAGCCGCGGCCCGGACGCCCCGCCGAACAGCACGCTGCCCAGCGCGTCCACCCCCACCAGGGTGGTGGGCAGCCGGTGTTCGCGGATGTAGCGGGCGCAGCCGGTGAGGGTGCCGCCGGTGCCCGTGGAGCAGAAGAGGTAGTCGACGCGGCCGTCCAGGGCCTCGGCGATCTCCCGCATGGTCCGCTCGTGCGCCAGCGGGTTGAGGGGATTGGCGTACTGGTTGGGCCAGTAGGCTCCGGGGACGGTCGCGACGAGTTCCCGCACCCGCTTGATGCGCGTCGGCAGGTAGGCGCGCGTCTCGGGGTCGACCTCGGTGACCAGGTCGACCGTGACGCCGTAGGCCCGCAGGATCGCCAGGTTCTGCTCGGTGGTCTTCGGGTCGACGACGCAGATGAAGTCGATGCCGAAGTACCGGCAGATCTGCGCCATGCCGATGGCGAGGTTGCCGGAGCTGGACTCCACCACCGTGGAGCGGCCCGGCACCAGGTCACCGCCGCGGATGCGGCCCAGCAGCATGGAGAGCGCGGACCGGTCCTTGACGCTGCCTCCCGGGTTGAACGCCTCCAGCTTGGCGAAGACGCGGGAGCCGAACCGGGGCAGCAGGCCGGTGAGTTCCACCAGCGGCGTGTCGCCGACGCCGTCGAGGATGCCGTGGAGCACGGGAGCGCTCATGAGGCGGCGCCGGGGTGGCCGCCGAGGGCGAGCAGGGCCCGCTTGTCGTCGCCGTCGGTGAGCCGGACGCGGCCCAGGGGGCGGTCCGCGTCGTCTACGGCGGCCGCGAGGAACCGCTCGTACTGGTCGAAAAGCCGCTCCATGGTGGCCCGTTCGAACAGTGCCGTGTCGTAGCGCAGGGCGATCGTGAGGCCCCGTGCGTCACGGGTGACCTCCAGCGACACGTCGCACTGGCCCTCCAGGTGCGGGATCTCCAGATAGGTGACGGTGAGGCCGCCCACCCGCATCGGCACTCCGGCGGCGGCGGCCTCCATCCCGCCGTCGAAACGCTCGGTGGAGACCATCGTCATGGCGATCCGGTACAGCGGCCCGCCGTCACCCGCCTCCCGGGCGACCAGCGGGAACGGGTAGGAGGCGCGTGCGGTGGCCTGCCGGACCCGCTCCGCGGCACGGTCGACGACCTCGCCCAGCGTGGCGTCCCCGCTGATCTCCGCGCGCACCAGCACCGGGTTGACGTAGTACCCGACGACCTCGCGGGCCGCGGAGCGGCGCACGGACGCCGGGCAGGCGACGAGGAAGTCCCGCATGCCCGTCCAGCGGTTCACCAGGCCCTGCAGCGCGCCGAGCGCCACCGCGAACTGGGAGACCTCACGGTCGGCCGCGGCGCGCCGGATGCCCTCCGAGAGCGCGTCGGGCAGCCTGCGCACCAGGCTCGTGCCCTTGCTCGCCGGTACGTCGGGACGGGGCCGGTCGGTGGGCAGTTCGGCGGCCTGCGAGCCGGCGCACTGCGCCCGCCAGAAGTCGGCCTGGAGGGCGCCGCGCGAGGAGTCCAGCAGGGTGCGCTCGGCCGCCACGAAGTGGTCGAAGTCGGTCGCCGGCGGCTCCAGTCGCGGCTCCCGGCCCTCGGCGAGCTCCGCGTAGGCGGCGAGCAGGTCGCGCCAGAGCAGCCACTGGGACAGGGCGTCGGTGGCGATGTGGTGGGTGACGACGAGGGCCACGGCGTCCTGCGCGCGCCGCAGCAGCACGGCCCGGAAGGGGCCTTCGTCGGTCAGGCGGAACGGCGCGGCGACCTCCGCGTCCACCGCCCGGCGCAGCTCCTCGTCGTCGGCTCCGCGCATCTCGCGGACGGTCAGGCGGCCGGTCTCGCCGGGCGGCAGGACCCGGCGGCGCGGGCCGTGCTCGGTGTCCGCGTACACCGAGCGGAGCATGGGGTGCCGCTCGGTGACCGCGTCCACGGCCCGTGCCAGGATCTCGGGGTCGGGCGCCGGCTCCATGCGGACACCTCCCGCGAGGTGGTAGGTGGAGCTGTCGGGGGCCAGACTGTGCAGCAGCCACAGTCCTTCCTGGCCCACCGAGAGGGGCAGCGTCCCGTCCCCGGGGTCCGTGTGGGTCATGGCTCAGACTCCCGCCTTGTACGCCATGAGGAAGTCCGCGACGTCACTGACCCTCAGCAGGTCACCGACCTTGTCGTCGGGCACCGACAGACCGAAGTTTTTTTCGACGGCCGCCAGCAGGTCGATGCGGGTCAGGGAGTCCAGGCCGAGGTTCTCGAAGCTGGCGTCGGCGGTGACCTCGCTCCCCTCCAGGTCCGGGGCGGTGCGCAGGGTGAGGTTGATGATCTCGACGATGATTTCGTCTCTGGTCATGGTCGTTCCTTCTCTGTGCGGAGTGGGCTTGCGGAAGGGCGGGTCGGGGAACCGGACAGGTCCTAGGGCAGGTCGACGACCTGGCCGGCGTAGGTCAGGCCGGCACCGAAGCCGAGCAGCAGGACCTTGTCGCCGGGGGTGGCACGGCCGCTGTCCTTGAGGCGGCTGAGCGCCAGCGGCACGCTGGCCGCCGAGGTGTTGCCGGTGTCGACGACGTCGTTGACGACGCGGTCCTGCGGCAGTCCCAGGTTGTCCGTCAGGGTGCGGATGATCCGGTTGTTGGCCTGGTGCGGCACGAACCAGGCGATGTCCTCCAGGGCGATGCCGGCCGCGGCGCACGCCCGGTGGGCCACGTCCGGCATGGTGGCGGTCGACCACTTGTAGACCAGGGGGCCGTTCATGGTGACGTACTCGCGGCCGTCGGCCTTCTCCGTGATGCCGAGCACCTCGTGCCGCGCCCCGTCGCTGCCCCACACCGCCGGGCCGATGCCGGCCGTCTCGGAGCGGGACACCACGGCCGCGCCGGCGCCGTCACCGAAGATGACGAAGGTGTCCGGGTCGTTCGGGTCGATCCACTCGCTGGTCCGCTCGGCGCCGATGACCAGCGCGTGCCGCGCCTCGCCGAGCCGCACCGCGTTGGAGGCCATGGCCAGGGAGTAGGTGAAGCCGGCGCAGACCGCGTTCAGGTCGTAGGCGCCGGAGTTGGGCAGGCCGATGCGGCTGGCGACCTCGGGCGCCACGCCGGGCATGCGGACGCGGCGGGTGGCGCTGGCCACGATGGTGAGGTCCACCTCGGCCGGGTCGATGTCGGCCTCGACCACCGCCTTCTCCCCGGCGGCCGCGGCCATCGCGGCGATGGTCTCCTGCTCGTCCGCGTGGTGGCGGGTGCTGATGCCGGTGCGGCTCTCGATCCACTCCGGGGAGACGGTGGTCCGCTGCGACAGTTCCTCGTTGGACACGAGGCGGGCGGGTCGGTAGACGGCGAGGGAGGCTATGCGTGATCCGTGTGTGGTGAGCATCTCTCTTCCCAACTGCGGGTCGGGTGGACGGACTCGTGCGGCGCGGACCGCGACGTGCGTGCCCGCGTCGGGGCGTTTCAGGTGTCGGACGGCTCCGCCATGGCCACGGCGATCCGCCGGGGACCGGTGAACGGTTCGCGGGCGTGCGCGGCGAGCATGTTGTCGACGATCAGTACGTCGTCGCGCTGCCAGTCGAAGCGGACGGACGCGCCGCGGTAGCAGCCGCGCAGGTGATCCAGCACGTCGTCGGGGATGGCGCCGCCGTCGCCGTAGAACGTGTGGGTCGGCAGGTCATCGTCGTCGAAGATCGCGCGCAGTCCCGCGCCGACCTCCTCGGGCAGCGTGCTGGTGTGGAAGAACGTGGCGTGGTTGAACCACACCTCCTCGCCGCTGGCCGGGTGCCGGTGCACCGCGCGGCGGATCGCGGTGGTGCGCAGCCCGCCGTCGGGCCGCCACTCGGCCTCGATGCGCCGCTCGGCGCAGTACGCGACCACGGCGTCCCGGTCGGAGGTGTTGAACGCCTCCTGCCAGGGCACGCCGAACCCGGTGTGGAAGTTGCGCACCACCTGCCAGCCGCGCGCCTCGAACTCGGCCCGCACCTGCGGGTCGACCGCGGCCAGCACCCGCCGGATGTCGGCCAGCGGCGTCGCCCCCAGGGTGGTGGGCGGCTCCACGCAGTAGAAGTACAGCGTGCGCGGCCACACCGCCTGGTACGAGTTCTCGTTGTGCAGGAAGATCTCCTCCGCCGGCGGGTAGTCCGTCGACGTGTAGACCTGTCCCTTGATGGTGGAGCGGGGCGAGGAGCGTTCGGCGTAGGCCAGCGGGGGCGTGCCGGAGAAGGCGCGCACGGTCTGGTCGAAGCCGTCGACACCGCCCACGTCGAAGCCGCGCAGGAGCAGTGCCCCGCGCCGGGCGAGGAGGGCGCGCAGTTCGGCGCGGTGCTCGGTGAGGTAGGTGTGGATGCCGGTGCCGGGGGCGTCCGGCCGGCACAGGCCGGGCACGGTTCCGGTGCCCAGCCAGCCGGCGGGGGTCTCTTCCGGGGTGATGGTCATGGTCAGCTCGCTTGGTCGTCGCGGAGTCCGGGGCCGTGAGGCCCGGGTTCGGGGACCGTGGGGTCAGTCGGACATCGCGACCAGCACCCGGCGGTCGCCCGTGTAGGGACGCCGGCCGTGCGCCAGCAGCAGGTTGTCGATGAGCAGCAGGTCGCCGGCGCGCCAGTCGACGTCGACCGCGTTCTCCAGGCCCCGGTCGCGGATCTGCGCCACGTACTCGGCGGGGATGGGGCTGCCGTCGGCGAACGACACCGACTGCGGCAGCTCGTCCTCGGGGAGAATCTGCGCGAGTTCCTGCGCGGTGTCGTCGCCGAGGCCGGCCGGGTGCCACTGGTCGGCCTGGTTGAACCACACCTCCGTGCCGGTCACCGGGTGGACGGTGGTGGCGGGGCGCAGCGACTCGACGCGCAGGCTGCCGTCGCGCCGCCAGGTCCACTCGGCGCCCGCGCCCTTCAGGAACGCCTCCACCTCGGCCCGGTCGGAGGTCTCGAAGGTGTCCTGCCAGCTCTTGCCGAGGCCGTAGCCGTCGTGCAGGTTCTGGACGTAGCGCACCCCGCCGGCGAAGGCGCCTTGGACCTCCGCGTCCAGCGACCGGAGCCACAGCGCCGCGTCGAGCACGGGAGTGGCACCGCCCGAACCGGGGGTGATCTGGCAGAAGAACGCCAGCCGGGCGGGCCAGGCGTGGGCGTAGCTCATCTCGTTGTGCATCGAGATGGTGTACTCCTGCGGATACTCCGTCGAGGTGTACACGTTGCCCCCGACCTTGGTGCGCGGGGAGTTGCCGTGCACGTAGGCCAGCCGGTTCGGCAGCAGCCGGTCCAGCACCGGGTCCAGGGTGTCGGGCGTGATGCCGAAGCCGCGGAACACCAGCGCCTTCGCCCGCGTCAGCGCTCCGGTCAGACCCCCTTCCAGGGCGTCCACCCGCCGCAGCAGCTCCTCGGGGCCGCCGCCCTCGGCCGCTTCGATCTCCGTCGGTGCCCAGGCCGCGGTATTCGCCATGTCACCTCTCCTCTCACTGTCGTGTCGGTGCGGTGTGTCGGTGCGGTGCGTCGGCTCAGGCCGGCCGGGCCACCGGGAGACGGGCCAGCCGCTCCGCGATGTCCGCGGTCAGCTCCGCCTCCCGGGGCGCGAGGTAGAAGTGGTCGCCTGGGAAGGAGCGCACGGTGAAGTCGCCGCCGGTCAGCTCCGACCAGGCCTCCACGCCCGGCCGGGCGACCCCCGGGTCGCGGTCGCCGAGGTACGCCACCATCGGGGCCCGCAGCACGGGCGGCCGCTTCCTGCCGTACGTCTCGATGAGCCGGTAGTCCGCCCGCAGCACCGGCAGCAGCAGCTCCCGCAGCTCGGGTACGGCGTAGGCGTCACCGCCGAGGGTGCCCAGCCGGGTCACCCCGGCCACCAGTACGTCGTCCGCCGCCCGGTGCAGCGCGGTGGGCCTGGTGACGTGCGGCGCGGCCCGGCCGGAGAGCAGCAGCAGGGCCGGTCCGGCGCCGTCGGTCGCCGGGTCTTCCAGGCGCAGAGCGACCTCGTAGGCCACCGCCGCGCCCATGCTGTGGCCGAAGAGGACCAGCGGCAGGTCGTGCAGCGGGGCGAGCGCCTCGGAGATCCGGCCGGCCAGTTCGTCCATCGTCTCGACGCAGGGCTCGTTCATCCGCTCCTGGCGGCCCGGATAGCGCACCGCGAGGAGTTCGACGTCGGCGGGCAGCCGGGACGCCCAGCCGTGGAAGAGCCGGGCGTTGCCCCCGGCGTGCGGGAAGCACACCAGGCGCACGCGCGGCGCGAGGGCCCCCCGGTAGTGGCGGAACCAGATCTCCGGCCCGCTCACAGCGCCATGCCGCCGTCGATCCGCACCACCTGGCCGGTGATGTACGCGGCCTGCGGCGAGACCAGGTAGGAGACGAGGGAGGCGACCTCCTCGGGGGTGCCGAAGCGGGCCAGCGGGATGCGGCCGATGGCGTCCTTGGCGACCGACTCGGGGACCCCGGCGACCATCTCGGTGTCGATGAATCCCGGGGCGACCGCGTTGGCCCGGACGCCGTACCGGCCGAACTCCTTGGCCAGCGCCTGGGTGAGGCCGATGATGCCGGCCTTCGACGCCGAGTAGTTGGTCTGCCCGGCGTTGCCGACCACGCCGGCCACCGAGGACAGCGTGACCACGGTGCCCTCGCGGCGCCGGATCATCGACCTGACCACGGAGCGCAGCAGGTTGTAGGTCCCGTCGAGGTTGGTGCGCAGCACGGAGTCCCACTCGTCGTCCTGCATCAGCGCCAGCGGACGGTCACGGGTGATGCCGGCGGACGTCACGACGGCCGTCACCGGGCCGAGGCCCGACTCGACGTCGGCGACGAAGGCCCGCACCCCGGCCCGGTCGGCGACGTCCACGCGGCGGGTCAGCACCCGGCGGCCCGCGGCGCGGATCTCCTTGGCGACCTGCTCGGCCGCGCTCTCGTCGGACCGGTAGCAGATCGCGACGTCGAAACCGTCGTTCGCGAGCCGGGTGGCGACCGCCCGCCCGATCCCCCGCGACCCTCCGGTCACCAGCGCGATCTGCCCGGACTGCTCCGGCATCTGTTCCCCAAGCTCCGGCATCTTTCCCCCATCCGTTCGGATGGGTCGAGCGTGTGTTCGCGGGCTATATCTGGCCTATACGGCACCCTGCATCCGGCGCCCCGCCCCGCGCCCCGCGTACGCCGGCCGCACTCGGCGGCGAGGCGGTCGAGGTGCCCCGGCGGGCCGGCCCCGGCCCGCGACCGGCGGCGACCTCTCATCCCGGCCAGGCGCCGGGTGAGAGCAACGTTCCCTTCCGGTCATCGGCAGCCCCACCGGCCCGAAACGCGTCCTGACTAGGTTCGCGGCAACCGAGCTGTGGAGCACCGTGGAGGCGTCATGACAGTCCCTGGCCGCCGCTGGATCCAGCACTGGGATCCGGAGGACGAGACCTTCTGGAAGGAGACGGGGGAGCCGGTCGCCCGGCGGAACCTGTTCTTCTCCGTCCTCTCCGAGCACATCGGGTTCTCGGTCTGGACGCTGTGGTCGGTGCTGGTGCTCTTCATGGGGCCGGAGTACGGGCTGACGCCGGCCGACAAGTTCCTGCTGACGTCCGTGGTGACGCTGGTCGGCGCGGTCGTGCGGGTGCCGTACACCTTCGCGGTCGCGGTCTTCGGCGGGCGGAACTGGACGATCATCTCCGCCGGGCTGCTGCTCGTACCGACCGTCGCCGCCTTCGCGGTCATGGAGCCGGGGACGTCCTTCTCGACGTTCCTCCTGGTCGGGCTGCTGGCCGGCATCGGCGGCGGCAACTTCGCGTCCTCCATGACCAACATCAACGCCTTCTTCCCGCTCAGGAAGAAGGGCTGGGCACTCGGTCTCAACGCGGGTGGCGGCAACATCGGCGTGCCGGTGATCCAGCTGACCGCCCTCGCCATCATCGGGGCGGGCGGCGGGCCCCGGGTGCTGCTCGGCATCTACATTCCGCTGATCCTGGTGGCCGCCGTCCTCGCCGCCTGCTTCATGGACAACCTCGCCTCCGTGAAGAACGACACCGGGGCCGCCAAGGACGCCGCCCGGGACGGCCACACCTGGATCATGTCCGTGCTGTACATCGGCACCTTCGGATCCTTCATCGGCTACAGCTTCGCCTTCGGGCAGGTGCTGACCACCCAGTTCGGGCGGACCCCGCTCCAGGCGGCCTACCTCACCTTCATCGGCCCGCTGCTCGGCTCCCTGATCCGGCCGCTGGGCGGCAGGCTCGCCGACCGGTACGGCGGCGCGCGGATCACGCTGTGGAACTTCGTCGCCATGGCCGTCGCCACCGCCGTGCTCGTCGCGGCCAGCATGGCCAAGTCGCTCGCGCTGTTCGTCGCCGTGTTCGTGGTGCTGTTCGTGCTCAGCGGGCTCGGCAACGGCTCGACGTTCAAGATGATCCCGGGCATCTTCCAGAACAAGGCGCTGGCCAGGGGGCTGACGGGGGAGGAGGCCGTGGCGTACGGGCGGCGGCTCTCCGGTGCCTCCATGGGCCTGATCGGCGCGGTCGGCGCGCTCGGCGGCGTCGCCATCAACCTCGCCTTCCGGCAGTCCTTCCTCTCGGTCGGCTCCGGCACCGGCGCCTTCGTCGCGTTCCTCGCCTTCTACGCCGTCTGCTTCGTCGTCACATGGGCGGTATACCTTCGCCGCCCGGCCGTACGGACACCGGACGGCCCGGCGGACCCGGCCGGGACGGAGAGCCGGCTCAGCTACGCCGAGGTATGACGTAACACTGGTGACATGCGACGGAACCGAGTCCGTCACGCACCGTTGACAGGCTCGGTCGCCGTGCAGGCAGTACGACGACCGGGACGATCGGGACGAGAGTGATGGACGACGAACAGCAGCGACCCGAGCACGGCCCCCTCGCCGGCTTCACCGTGGGCGTGACCGCCGCCCGCCGGGCCGACGAACTGGGCGCTCTGCTCCAGCGGCGCGGCGCCGCCGTCCTGCACGCACCGGCGCTCAGGATCGTGCCGCTCGCCGACGACAGCGAGTTGCTGGCCGCGACCGAACAGCTCATCGACCAGGCCCCGGACGTCGTGGTGGCCACCACCGCCATCGGATTCCGCGGGTGGGTGGAGGCCGCCGACGGGTGGGGGCTCGGCGACGCCCTGCTGGAGCGGCTGGGCGCCGTGGAGCTGCTCGCGCGCGGGCCCAAGGTCAAGGGCGCGGTCCGGGCCGCCGGACTGACGGAGAAGTGGTCGCCGGCGTCCGAGTCCATGGCCGAGGTGCTGGACCGGCTCCTGGAGCAGGGCGTCGACGGCCGCCGGATCGCCGTACAGCTGCACGGTGAGCCCCTGCCGGGGTTCGTGGAGGCGCTGAAGGCGGCGGGTGCCGAGGTCGTGGGCGTGCCCGTCTACCGGTGGCTGCCGCCGGAGGACCTCGGCCCCGTGGACCGGTTGCTGGACGCCGCCGTCTCGCGGGGCGTGGACGCCGTGACCTTCACCAGCGCGCCCGCCGCCGCGTCGTTCCTGTCCCGCGCCGAGGAGCGCGGCCTGCTGCCCGAGCTGCTCGCCGCGCTCGGCCACGACGTGCTGCCCGCCTGTGTCGGCCCGGTGACCGCGGTACCGCTCCAGGCGCACGGCGTCGACACGGTCCAGCCCGAACGGTTCCGGCTCGGACCCCTGGTCCAGCTGCTCTGCCAGGAACTCCCCTCCCGGGCCCGGGTGTTGCCCGTCGCCGGGCACCGGCTGGAGGTGCGCGGCCACGCGGTCCTCGTCGACGGGGAGCTCAAGGCCGTGCCGCCCGCCGGCATGTCCCTGCTGCGGGCCCTGTCCCACCGGCCCGGCTGGGTCGTCCCCCGCGCGGAACTCCTGCGCGCCCTGCCGGGCACCGGCCGCGACGAACACGCCGTCGAGACGGCGATGGCCCGCCTGCGCACGTCCCTCGGCGCCCCCAAGCTGATCCAGACGGTGGTGAAACGCGGCTACCGCCTCGCCCTGGACCCGGCGACCGACGCCAAGTACACGGACGGGTGAGCCGGCGCGCACGGCACCGCACGGGTGCGGTCCCCGTGCTGCGCGCCGGCCAGTGGGAGGCAAGGCGCGGGCCGGCCACCGAGTCCGGGGCGCGGTGACGGCCGTCGGCGCCGGGCCCCGTCCGTCGCGCCGCCCCTGCTCCGGCCGGGGCCGGTACGGGGGGTTCCGGGTGCGGGAACGGGCAGGCACTGTAGAGGGAGCGGTTTCCCTGCTCCCCTCTCCGGCCCGCCCCACCGGGCAACCAAGGCGGTGACAGGAACATGGCACTGGTTACGGCCACCGGCCCGTACGAGCTGCGGTTCGACACCGGGCGGATCTGCCTGGACCTCGTCGCCACCACCCACCCCGCCGAGCGCCTCGTCTCCGTCGCGGCGCTCGGCGCCTGGATCACCGGGTCCGGACTCGTCCCGCCAGGCACACCGCTGACCCACGCCGACGCCTCCTGGCTCACCGGCTTCCGCGAACTGCGTTGCCAGACCGCCCGGTTGGTCCGCGCCCTGCCGGTCCCCGGCGCACCCCCGTACGGCCACGCGCTGGCCCGCGTCAACGCCCTCGCCGCCGCCGCGCCCCCCGCCCCGCGCGCGGTGCGCGGTGAGGACGGGGTGCTGGTACGGGTGTTGACCGGCCCGCCGGAGTGCGCGGCGCTGCTCGGCGCCCTCGCCCGGGACGCCGTGGATCTGCTCACCGACCCCGTCGCGCGGGCGAGCCTCAGGCAGTGCGAGGGCGACAACTGCCCCATCGTGTACGTCGACACCTCCCGCGGCCGCCGCCGGCGCTGGTGCTCCAGCGAGGTCTGCGGCAACCGGGAACGCGTCGCCCGGCACCGCAGGCGCGCCGCCCTCGCCCGGTAAGTCCGGCCGCGTCCCGTTCGGTACGCCCTCCCGGGAAAAACCGTCGGCCCGCTTTGAACACCCCGCACCCCGCGTCCGTACCGGATGGACGAGCGACCGACTGGGGGAACCCCCGGACATCGGAGGTGGGCGTGCGCAAGGATTCCGTCGTGGCCGGTGAACGTGGTGCGAGGGCCCGACATCGCATGTCCCAGTCGTCCTCGGAACCCGACGAGGAGCTGATGCGCGCCCTGTACCGGGAGCACGCGGGCCCCTTGCTGGCGTACGTGCTGCGGCTGGTCGCGGGGGACCGGCAGCGCGCCGAGGACGTCGTCCAGGAGACGCTCATCCGTGCCTGGAAGAACGCCGGTCAGCTCAACCGTGCGACCGGATCGGTACGCCCCTGGCTGGTGACGGTCGCACGGCGCATCGTCATCGACGGCCACCGCAGCCGGCAGGCCCGGCCGCAGGAGGTCGATCCGTCGCCGCTGGAGGTCATCCCCGCGGAGGACGAGATCGACAAGGCGCTGTGGCTGATGACGCTGTCGGACGCGCTCGACGACCTGACCCCGGCTCACCGGGAGGTCCTCGTCGAGACGTACTTCAAGGGGCGTACCGTCAACGAGGCGGCGCAGACACTGGGCATACCCAGCGGCACCGTGCGCTCCCGGGTGTTCTACGCCCTGCGTTCGATGAAGCTGGCTCTGGAGGAGCGGGGGGTGACGGCGTGATGAGCGGGTACGGGGGAGTTCAGGGATTCGGCGGGGGATTCGGCCCGGGCGATACGGGTAATTCTGTCCCCATGCAGGGATCACCGGCGCCGAACGAGCACGAGACCGTCGGCGCCTACGCCCTCGGCATCCTCGACGACGCGGAGGCCACCGCCTTCGAGGCCCACCTCGCCGGCTGCGAGTGGTGCGCCCAGCAGCTCGACGAGCTGGCCGGCATGGAACCCATGATGGCCGCCCTCGCCGACCTCCCGGGCACCGGAACGCCCGCGATCGCCGAGTCGCTGACGGCGAAGCCGAGCCCGCGGCTCGCGGAGAAGCTGGTCGACGAGGTCGCCGAGCGCCGGGCGGGCAAGCGGCGCCGCAACTTCTACCTGGTGGGCACCGCCGCCGCGCTGATCATCGGCGGCCCGTTCGCCGCCGTGGCGACCACGGACGGCGGCGGTGACGACGGCGGCGGGAAGAAGACCGAGGCGACGCGGCAGGCGGGCAGCCCCGCCGAGTCGGCCTTCGCCGAGATGCCCGACCGGGTCACCGCCACCGACCCCGCCACCCGGGTCAGCGCGACCGTCGCCCTGGAGAAGAAGGCCTGGGGCACCGAGGCGGTCCTGGAGCTGAAGAACGTCAAGGGCCCCCAGAAGTGCTCCCTGATCGCGGTCGGCAAGAACGGCGAGCGGGAGACGCTCAGCTCCTGGACGGTCCCGGACTGGGGCTACGGCATCCCGGGCGCCACCACCGAGAAGGCGAAGAAGCCGCTCTACGTGCACGGCGGCGCCGCCTTCGCACCCAACCAGATCGACCACTTCGAGGTCATGACCTTCGACGGCGAGCGGCTGGTGGAGGTGGACGCGTAAGCCCGGCCGGCGGCTCGGACGGCGTCACCCGCCGGGCCGGCCGCCAAAGCCCCGGCAGCGGCGGGCGAACGGCTCGCGTGGGCGGCCCGGCGGAGTGGGGCCGGGCCCGCCGTCGGGGCGTGGGCGGTGACGTCGGCGCGGCCCCGCCGCCCATGCGCCGAGGCGGGGCGAGCGGCGGCCCGGTGCGTGCTCGTCGCGTCATCCGCCGGACGGTCCCCGGCCGCGCCGTGGCTTCCGGCGTCCCCTTCGCGTACCTTTGACGGCTGCCCAGCACGTCAGAAGGGGGCCCGGTGGCCGCACAGGCGCAACAGGACTCAGCGGTCGACTCGGTGCGCGACTCCGTACGGGAGGAGTCCGTGCGGGAGGATTCCGTACGGGACCGAGAGATCAGCGTGGAACAGGCACACCTGGACCGGGTGTACCGCCGCCTCGGGGAGAAGATCCACGAGGCCGAGTTCCTCATGAACGACGCCGCGCAGCGCGGCCAGGTCGGCACGCCCGGCGCGCTGGCCGAGCGCGACGCGCAGGTCTTCCGGGCCGGCGTCCACCTCAGCCGCCTGAACAACGAGTTCGAGGACTTCCTCTTCGGCCGCATCGACCTGCTCCTCGGCAAGGACGGCAAGAAGGGCCCCGACGGCGCCTACACCGCCGTCGAGCCCGCCGAGGGCGCGCTGCGAGCCGACAACACCGCCGACATCGCCGAGACCCTGCACATCGGCCGCATCGGCGTCCTGGACGAGGACTACGCCCCGCTGGTCATCGACTGGCGGGCGCCCGCCGCCGCGCCCTTCTACCGGTCCACGCCGGTCGACCCGGGCCGGGTCGTGCGGCGCCGGGTGATCCGCTCCAAGGGGCGGCGCGTCCTCGGCGTCGAGGACGACCTGATGCGGCCCGAGGTCAGGGCGAGCCTGGACGGCGAGGAGCTGGCCGTCGTCGGCGACGGCGCCCTGATGGCCGCCCTCGGCCAGGCCCGCACCCACTCCATGCGGGACATCGTCGCCTCCATCCAGGCCGAGCAGGACCTGGTCATCCGCGCCCCCGCCGCCTCCGTGACCTACGTCGAGGGCGGCCCCGGCACCGGCAAGACCGCCGTCGCCCTGCACCGCGCCGCCTACCTGCTCTACCAGGACCGGCGCCGTTACTCCGGCGGCATCCTCATCGTCTCGCCGACCCCGCTGCTGGTGGCGTACACCGAGGGCGTGCTGCCCTCCCTCGGCGAGGAGGGGCAGGTGGCCGTCCGCGCCATCGGCTCCCTGGTCGACGGCGCCGAGGCCACCCTTTACGACTCGCCGGCCACCGCCCGCGCCAAGGGTTCCTCGCGCATGCTGAAGGTGCTGCGCCGGGCCGCGCGCGGGGCGCTGGAGCCGGAGGGGTCGCCGACGCTGCTGCGGGTCGTCGCCTTCGGCCGCCGCCTCGAACTGGAGGCCGAGGAGCTGGCCGGCATCCGCCGCACCGTGCTCGGCGGCACCGCGCCCGTCAACCTGCTGCGCCCTCGTGCCCGCAGGCTGCTCCTGGACGCCCTGTGGGCCAAGTCGGGCGCCGCCGGCCGGCACTCCGACCCGGAGCTGGCCGCCGAGCTGCGGTCCTCCTTCGACGAGGACGTCAGCACGGAGGACTCCTTCCTCGCCTTCCTCGACGCCTGGTGGCCCGAGCTGACCCCGGCCGCCGTACTGACGGCGATGGCGGACGAGCGGCAGCTGGGCCGCTGGTCGCGGCGCGTGCTGAACCCGGGCGAGGCCCGCAAGGTGGCCCGCTCGCTGCGGCGCGAGGGGTACTCCGTGCACGACATCGCCCTGCTCGACGAGCTCCAGGCGGTCCTCGGCGCCCCGGCCCGCCCCCGCAAGCGGCGCGAGCTGGACCCGCTGGACCAGCTCACCGGCCTGGAGGAGCTGATGCCGCAGCGCGAGGAGACCCAGCGGGAGCGCGCCGAGCGCCTCGCGCAGGAGCGCACCGAGTACGCGCACGTCATCGTGGACGAGGCCCAGGACCTCACGCCCATGCAGTGGCGCATGGTCGGCCGCCGGGGCCGGCACGCCACCTGGACGGTCGTCGGCGACCCGGCCCAGTCCTCCTGGTCCGACCCCGACGAGGCGGCGGCGGCCCGCGACGAGGCCCTGGGCACCCGCCCGCGCCGCCGCTTCGAGCTGACCGTGAACTACCGCAACCCGGCCGAGATCGCCGAGCTGGCGGCGAAGGTGCTGGCCCTCGCCATGCCGGGCTCCACCTCCCCGGCGTCCGTCCGCTCGACGGGCGTGGAACCGCGTTTCGCGGTCGTACGGGAGGCGCTGGAGGAGACGGTCCGGGCGGAGGCCGCCCGGCTGCTGGACCTCGTCGACGGCACCGTCGGCGTCGTGGTCGCCATGAACCGCCGCGAGGAGGCCCGGCGCTGGCTGGCCGGGCTCGGCGACCGCGTGGTGGCGCTGGGCAGCCTGGAGGCCAAGGGCCTGGAGTACGACGCCACGGTCGTGGTCTCCCCGGCCGAGATCGCCGACGAGTCGCCCGCCGGGCTGCGCGTGCTGTACGTCGCGCTCACCCGGGCCACCCAGCAGCTGACGGTCGTCTCCGGCGAGCGCGACGAACCGGACGCCGCGGGGGTGCCGGACCTGCTGCGGGACTGAGCCACCGGAACACGCGAGAGGCCCGCGCCGTCGGACGGCGCGGGCCTCTCGTCTTCGTTTGAGTGGCACCGACCCGCCATGCTCGCCTCGCGGCAAGTGGTCGCTCGTAGCGACGATGGTTGGGCCCGGGGGCTTGGATCGAGCCGGTGCCACGTCCAAGGTAACAAACGATCCCCGCAAGACAATTCCCGTCCCGCGGGTTCCTTCGCGGACCTCCTCGGCCGGTTCCGGGACCCTCTTCCCTCGACGCCCAACTTCTCGTATGGTGGAAGTCGTTTTCCGAAACCGACGGTCTCCGGTGTGGACGGCGCGCGAACATAAAGTTCGCAATCCGGGGCGGCTACCACGTACTCGGTGGTAGGTGCGACGATCGGACGGCACAACCCAGTTACACGGTGAAAGCAGAGGAAGTCGGCCATGGCAACGGCGCCCAGCGTCTCCTACTCGATGACGGTCAGGCTGGAGGTGCCCGCCGGTGGAACCGCGGTCTCGCAGCTCACCACGGCGGTCGAGTCCTCCGGAGGCTCCGTCACCGGCCTCGACGTCACGGCGTCCGGCCACGACAAGCTCCGGATCGACGTCACCATCGCCGCCGGCTCGACCTCGCACGCCGACGAGATCGTGGAGCGCCTGCGCGGCATCGAGGGCGTGAGCCTGGGCAAGGTCTCGGACCGTACCTTCCTCATGCACCTCGGCGGCAAGATCGAGATGGCGTCCAAGCACCCCATCCGCAACCGCGACGACCTCTCCATGGTCTACACGCCGGGCGTGGCCCGCGTCTGCATGGCGATCGCCGAGAACCCCGAGGACGCCCGCCGCCTCACCATCAAGCGCAACTCCGTTGCGGTCGTGACGGACGGCTCCGCGGTGCTCGGCCTCGGCAACATCGGGCCGAAGGCCGCGCTGCCGGTGATGGAGGGCAAGGCGGCCCTGTTCAAGCGGTTCGCCGGCATCGACGCCTGGCCGATCTGCCTGGACACCCAGGACACCGACGCGATCGTCGAGATCGTCAAGGCCATCGCCCCGGGCTTCGCCGGCATCAACCTGGAGGACATCTCCGCGCCGCGCTGCTTCGAGATCGAGGCCCGCCTGCGCGAGGCCCTGGACATCCCGGTCTTCCACGACGACCAGCACGGCACCGCCATCGTCGTCCTGGCCGCCCTGACCAACGCCCTGCGCGTGGTGGACAAGCCGATCGAGAACGTCCGGGTCGTCATGTCCGGTGCCGGCGCCGCCGGTACGGCCATCCTC
The DNA here is from genome assembly GCF_028473745.1 of Streptomyces sp. M92. NCBI lineage: Bacteria > Bacillati > Actinomycetota > Actinomycetes > Kitasatosporales > Streptomycetaceae > Streptomyces > Streptomyces sp. M92. The sequence goes on along the minus strand of NZ_CP101137.1, from coordinate 1,258,489 downwards.
AAGCTGCTGCTGGCCGCGGGCGTCAAGAACGCCGTCGTCGCCGACATCCACGGTGTCGTGCACGCGGGCCGCGCCGACCTGGTCGACGCCGCCCCGGAGTCGGCGCTGCGCTGGATCGCCGACAACACCAACCCCGAGGGCCTCACCGGCACCCTCAAGGAGGCCGTGCACGGCGCGGACGTCTTCATCGGCGTCTCCGCTCCCAACGTCCTGGACGGCGACGACGTGGCCGCCATGGCGGACGGCGCGATCGTGTTCGCGCTCGCGAACCCGGACCCCGAGGTCGACCCGGCCGTCGCCCGCCAGAGCGCGGCGGTCGTGGCCACCGGCCGCTCGGACTTCCCGAACCAGATCAACAACGTGCTGGTCTTCCCGGGCGTCTTCCGCGGCCTGCTGGACGCCCAGTCCCGCACGGTCAACACCGAGATGATGCTGGCCGCCGCGCACGCCCTGGCGGACGTGGTGACCGAGGACGAGCTCAACCCGAACTACATCATCCCGAGCGTCTTCAACGACAAGGTCGCCGGCGCGGTCGCGGGTGCCGTCCGCGAGGCGGCCAAGGCGGCCGGAGTGGTGGCGTAGGTCTCCCCGACGGGGGCAGGCGGTCCGTGCCGTGGTGACGAGGAACACCACGGCGGGCCGCCCCACCGGCGCGTCGCGGAACGGCGGGCCTCGTGCCGCCCTCTAGGGTGGCGCAAGGCTCAGGCCCTCTCCATCGTGTGACTCCCAAGGGTGTTCTCACGACTCCTGGGGGTGCCGGATTGGCTTTACCGCCGCAGGTGGAGGCAGGATGCCTCCCTGGGCGCGAGGGTCTGACGACCGACCCGGGTCCGGGGAGTGTCCGAGGCCCCTGGCAGCATCGGCATCGCTGTGCCCATCATGCGGCTCCGCCGCGTGGCACGCCTCAACGGCAAGAAGAACACGGGAGTAACAACATGAACCGCAGTGAGCTGGTGGCCGCGCTGGCCGACCGCGCCGAGGTGACCCGCAAGGACGCCGACGCCGTGCTGGCCGCGTTCGCCGACGTCGTCGGCGACATCGTCTCCAAGGGCGACGAGAAGGTCACCATCCCCGGCTTCCTGACCTTCGAGCGCACCCACCGTGCCGCTCGCACCGCCCGCAACCCGCAGACCGGCGAGCCGATCCAGATCCCGGCCGGCTACAGCGTCAAGGTCTCGGCGGGCTCGAAGCTCAAGGAAGCCGCCAAGGGCAAGTAAGCGCTCCGCTCGGAGTGCCGGGGGCTGCGCGGATCGTTCGTTCGGGACGCGGTCGTTTCGCGGCCGCGGGTCGTCCGTGGCTGGTCGCGCAGTTCCCCGCGCCCCTTTCAGGGGCGTTTCACTCAACGCCGATGGGGCGGTCACCCGGGACCGGGTGACCGCCCCATCGGCGTTGTGCTGCCCTTTCAGCCGAGTGCCTTGCCCGGCAGTTCCACCTTCGCGCCGAGCTCGACGAGCTTGTCCAGGAAGTTCTCGTAGCCGCGGTTGATCAGGTCGATGCCGTGGACCCGGGAGGTGCCCTGGGCCGCGAGGGCGGCGATCAGGTACGAGAAGCCGCCGCGCAGGTCGGGGATGACCAGGTCGGCGCCCTCCAGCTTGGTCGGGCCGGAGACGACGGCCGAGTGCAGGAAGTTGCGCTGGCCGAAGCGGCAGTCGGAGCCGCCCAGGCACTCGCGGTAGAGCTGGATGTGGGCGCCCATCTGGTTGAGCGCGGAGGTGAAGCCGAGGCGGGACTCGTAGACCGTCTCGTGGACGATGGACAGGCCCGTCGCCTGCGTCAGGGCGACCACCAGGGGCTGCTGCCAGTCCGTCTGGAAGCCGGGGTGCACGTCCGTCTCCAGGGCGATGGACTTCAGCTGCCCGCCCGGGTGCCAGAAGCGGATGCCCTCGTCCTCGATCTCGAAGGCGCCGCCCACCTTCCGGAAGGTGTTCAGGAACGTCATCATCGACCGCTGCTGGGCGCCGCGGACGTAGACGTTGCCCTCGGTCGCCAGCGCCGCCGAGGCCCAGGAGGCGGCCTCCAGGCGGTCCGAGAGGGCGCGGTGGTTGTAGCCGCCGAGCTCGTCCACACCGGTGACGCGGATGGTGCGGTCGGTGTCCATCGCGATGATCGCGCCCATTTTCTGCAGGACGCAGATCAGGTCCTCGATCTCGGGTTCCACCGCCGCGTTGGACAGCTCGGTGACGCCCTCGGCGAGCACCGCCGTCAGCAGCACCTGCTCGGTCGCGCCGACGGAGGGGTACGGCAGCCGGATCTTGGTGCCGCGCAGCCGCTGCGGGGCCTCCAGGTACTGGCCGTCCGCACGCTTCTCGATCTTCGCGCCGAACTGCCGCAGCACCTCGAAGTGGAAGTCGATGGGCCGGCCGCCGATGTCGCACCCGCCCAGGCCCGGGATGAAGGCGTGCCCGAGGCGGTGCAGCAGCGGGCCGCAGAACAGGATCGGGATGCGCGACGAACCCGCGTGGGCATCGATGTCGGCGACGTTCGCGCTCTCCACGTGCGAGGGGTCCATCACCAGCTCGCCGGGCTCCTCACCCGGGCGGACGGTCACCCCGTGCAGTTGCAGCAGCCCGCGTACGACCCGCACGTCGCGGATGTCCGGCACGTTGCGCAGCCGGCTCGGCGCACTGCCCAGCAGGGCCGCCACCATGGCCTTCGGCACGAGGTTCTTCGCACCGCGGACCCGGATCTCGCCCTCCAGCGGGGTCCCGCCGTGGACAAGCAGTACGTCATCAGCGCCGTTGACGGTCATGAATCTCGCGTTCCGTGGGGTTCGGGCAGGGGCCAGAAGGGAAAGGGTAATCGCCTTGTACCCCTGCCGAGTAAGCCTGCGCAGGGTCTGGCGACGTCATGGATTTGTCACAACACGTGGCGTTCGCCGGCGCGCACGGGGGGTCACGACCGCGGAGCGTGCGCGGGGTGCGTGTTCACCCTCGTGCCCCCGATTGCCTCCCCACGACGGGGGAAGATGCGGGATCATGTCAGGCATGACCGAGGTGTCCTCGCTCACGGGGCGGCTGCTCGTGGCAACGCCCGCCCTGGCGGACCCGAACTTCGAGCGTGCGGTGGTGCTGCTCCTCGACCACGACGAGGAGGGCTCCCTCGGTGTCGTCCTCAACCGTCCCACGCCGGTCGACGTCGGCGACATCCTGGAGGGCTGGGCGGACCTGGCGGGCGAGCCCGGCGTCGTCTTCCAGGGCGGCCCGGTCTCCCTCGACTCGGCGCTCGGCGTCGCCGTGGTCCCCGGCGGGGCGTCCGGCGAGCGGGCGCCGCTGGGCTGGCGCCGGGTGCACGGGGCGATCGGTCTGGTCGACCTGGAGGCGCCGCCGGAGCTGCTGGCGCCGGCCGTGGGCGCCCTGCGGATCTTCGCCGGGTACGCGGGCTGGGGCCCCGGCCAGCTGGAGGACGAGCTGGGGGACGGCGCCTGGTACGTGGTCGAGTCCGAGCCCGGCGACGTCTCCTGCCCCATACCCGAGAAGCTCTGGCGCGAGGTGCTGCGCCGCCAGCGGGGCGACCTGGCCATGGTGGCGACGTATCCGGACGACCCGTCGCTCAACTGAAGCGTGTGAGCTTCAGTACCCTTGGCGGTTATGAGCACTCTCGAGCCCGAGCGCGGGACTGGTACGGGGACCCTCGTAGAGCCGACGCCGCAGACCTCCCACGGCGACGGTGACCACGAGCGCTTCGCCCATTACGTCCAGAAGGACAAGATCATGGCGAGTGCCCTCGACGGCACCCCCGTCGTGGCGCTGTGCGGCAAGGTCTGGGTACCGGGCCGCGACCCGAAGAAGTACCCGGTCTGCCCCATGTGCAAGGAGATCTACGAGTCCATGAGCGGCGGCGGGGACGAGGGCAAGGACGGCGGCAAGAAGTAGCCGCCCTGCCCGTACAGACCCTCTGAACTTCCCGAAGGCCCCCGGAGTGTGCCCGCGCGCACTCCGGGGGCCTTCGCGTTGTCACGAAGTGGTTGAGACCTCTTGTGGACATGTTCATGTACTCCATAACCTCCTGGATGTTGTGCAGAGCGAAACCGTCATTGCGTATGTTGCAACGCACGTCCGGAGGATCACTCCATGAAGCTCGCCCCACGCCTGGCCGTACTGCTGGCCGCCGCCGTCGTCACCGCGACCGCCTGCGCCCCCCAGACCTCCGACAACTCCTCCTCCGGCAAGGACGAGAAGACCGGGACGCTGAGGGTCTGGCTCTTCCAGGAGGTCAACAACGCGCCGAAGGAGAAGGTCGTCGACGCGGTCCTCGCCGGCTTCGAGAAGGCCCACGAGGACACGAAGGTCACCGTCGAGTACATCCCGGTCGAGACCCGCGCCCAGCGCATCAAGGCCGCCTTCAACGACCCCGGCAGCGCCCCCGACGTCATCGAGTACGGCAACACCGACACCGCCGGGTACGTGAAGGACGGCGGACTCCTCGACGTCACCGGGGAGTTCGAGGCCTGGGACGAGGCGAAGGACACCGACCCCACCGCCCGCCAGTCGGTCACCGTGGACGGCAAGGTCTACGGAGCCCCTTACTTCGTCGGCGTCCGCGCCCTGTACTACCGCACCGACGTCTTCGACGAGCTCGGCCTGAAGGCCCCCACGTCGATGGACGAGCTGGCGACCACCGCGAACAAGATCCGGGCCGCCAAGCCCGGCCTGTACGGCATCGCCGTCGGCGGCGCCTACACCTACGGCGCGATGCCCTTCGTCTGGGCCCACGGCGGCGAACTCGCCACCGGCAAGGGCGGCTCGTACGCCTCCGCCGTCGACGGCGCCGCCGCCCGCGAGGGCATAGAGGCGTACACCTCCCTCTTCGGCGACGACAACTGCCCCGCCGCCAAGTGCGCCGGCATGGGCGGCAACGACACCGTCACGGCGTTCGCCTCCGGCAAGGCGGCCATGGCGATCGCGGGCGACTTCAGCCGCCAGGCCGTGGAGGCGGGCGAGGCCAAGGGCAAGTACGCGGTCGTGCCGCTGCCCGGTGTGGAGCCCGGCTCGATCGCCCCGGCCTTCGCGGGCGGCAACAACATCGGCGTACTCAAGTCCACCTCCCACCGCACCCTCGCCGTGGACCTGATGAAGCGGCTCGCGTCGAAGCGGGCGCAGGGCGAACTGTTCGACGCGATGGGCTTCCTGCCCACCTTCACGGACGTACGGCAGCGGGTCGCGGCCGAGGAGCCGTTCGTGAAGCCGTTCGTCGACACGCTCGCCGCGGGCACGAAGTTCGTGCCGGCCTCGCCGGCCTGGGCGACGATCGACTCCTCGCAGGTGCTGCCGACGATGTTCCAGGAGGTGGTGAGCGGCAAGAAGGACGTCGGCGCTGCCGCTGGGGACGCGGCTCGGAAGATGGACGACGCGTTTGGCTCCGCCGGATGAGTGGGGCGCCCTCCAGCCCGGGGGGTGCGGTGGGTTCGCGGGTGCGGGTCGTTCGTGGCTGGTCGCGCAGTTCCCCGCGCCCCTGTCGGGGCGCTTCCCGTACGCCCTGGTTGTATCTCGCCCCTGCTCTTGTCGTCCTTGGCGGGTTGCTCGTCTACCCCGTCTACCAGCTCGGGCTGATCTCCTTCCTGGAGTACACGCAGGCACAGGTCAGCGGTGGGGAGCCCACCACCTTCCGGGGGTTCGGGAACTACGCCGAGCTGTTCGGGGACCCGCAGTTCTGGCGGGTGCTGGTGGCCACCGTCGTGTTCGCGGCGGCCTGTGTGGTGTCGACGCTGGCCGTCGGGTGCGCGCTCGCCGTGCTGCTCACGCGGGTGCGGGCCGTGCCGCGGCTGGTGCTGATGCTCGCCGCGCTGGGCGCCTGGGCGACCCCGGCGGTGACCGGGTCGACGGTGTGGCTGCTGCTGTTCGACCCGGACTTCGGGCCGGTCAACCGGCTGCTCGGGCTCGGCGACCACTCCTGGACGTACGGGCGCTACAGCGCCTTCGCCCTCGTCCTGCTCGAAGTGGTGTGGTGCTCGTTCCCGTTCGTCATGGTGACCGTGTACGCCGGTATCCGCGCGGTGCCGGGCGAGGTGCTGGAGGCCGCCGCGCTCGACGGCGCCTCGCAGTGGCGGATCTGGCGGTCGGTGCTGGCGCCCATGCTGCGGCCCATCCTGGTCGTCGTCACCATCCAGTCGGTGATCTGGGACTTCAAGGTCTTCACCCAGATCTACGTCATGACGAACGGCGGCGGCATCGCCGGGCAGAACCTCGTCCTGAACGTCTACGCCTACCAGAAGGCGTTCGCGTCCTCGCAGTACAGCCTCGGCTCGGCGATCGGCGTCGTCATGCTGCTGATCCTGCTCGCCGTGACGCTGGTCTACCTGCGGCTGCTGCGCCGCCAGGGGGAGGAACTGTGAATCTTCCGCTGTGGCCTCCGCGCCCGCGGGTGCGCCGTCCGTGGCGGCTGGCGGCCGAGGCGTCGGCGCTGGTGATCGCCGTCGTGGTGGCCTTCCCGCTGTACTGGATGGTGCTGAGCGCCTTCAAACCGGCCGGGGAGATCGAGTCGAGCGAGCCGCGGCCGTGGACGCTGACGCCCACCCTGGATTCCTTCCGGCGGGTCTTCGGGCAGCAGGAATTCGGCCGCTACTTTCTCAACAGTCTGCTCGTGGCCGGCACCGTCGTGGTCGCCTCGGCGCTCATCGCGTTCCTCGCGGCGACCGCGGTGACGCGTTTCCGGTTCCGTTTCCGGACCACCCTGCTGATCATGTTCCTGGTGGCCCAGATGGTGCCCGTGGAGGCGCTCACCATCCCGCTGTTCTTCCTCATGCGGGACTTCGGGCAGCTGAACACGCTGGGTTCGCTGATCCTGCCCCACATCGCCTTCTCGCTGCCCTTCGCGATCTGGATGCTGCGGGGTTTCGTGAAGGCCGTGCCGGAGGCCTTGGAGGAGGCCGCCTACATCGACGGGGCGAGCCGGACGCGCTTTCTGTGGCAGATCCTTTTCCCGCTGGTCTTCCCGGGGCTGGTGGCCACCAGCGTCTTCTCGTTCATCTCGACCTGGAACGACTTCCTGTTCGCCAAGTCGTTCATCATCAGCGACACCTCCCAGTCGACGCTGCCGATGGCGCTGCTGGTCTTCTACAAGCCGGACGATCCCGACTGGGGCGGAGTGATGGCGGCCTCCACGGTGATGACGATTCCGGTGCTGGTCTTCTTCGTACTCGTGCAACGACGACTCGTCTCCGGCCTCGGCGGAGCGGTTAAGGACTGACGTGACCGACGTGCTTCCCCAGCCACAGCAAGTGTCGCCCCAGGAGGGCGCGTTCTTCGATCTCCGTCCGGACACCCGGCTGGTGGCCGATGACGGCGCCGAACGCACCGAGCGCTGGCTGCGTGCCACGCTGGGCGCGGCCACCGGCCTGCCGCTGGCTCCCGGAGCGGGCGGCGGCGCCACCGTACGGCTGGCCCTCGACGCCGCACTGCCCGACGAGGGCTACCGCCTCGACGTCGCACCGACGGGCGTGCGGCTCACGGGCGGTGACCCGGCCGGTCTCTTCTGGGGCGCCCAGACGCTGCGGCAACTGCTCGGCCCGGACGCCTTCCGGCGCGCCCCGCTGCCCGGCCGCCGGTGGCGGCTGCCGGCGGTCCGGATCGAGGACGCCCCCCGCTTCCGCTGGCGCGGCCTGATGCTGGACGTCGCCCGGCACTTCATGCCCAAGGAAGGCGTCCTGCGCTACCTGGACCTGATGGCGGCCCACAAACTCAACGTGCTGCATTTCCACCTGACGGACGATCAGGGCTGGCGGGTCGAGATCAAACGGCACCCCAGGCTCACCGAGATCGGCTCCTGGCGTTCGCGCACCAAATTCGGTCACCGCGCGTCACCCTTGTGGGAGGACAAACCCCACGGCGGCCACTACACCCAGGACGACATCCGGGAGATCGTCGCCTACGCCGCCGAGCGCCACATCACCGTCGTCCCCGAGATCGACGTACCGGGGCACTCGCAGGCCGCCATCGCCGCGTATCCGGAACTCGGCAACACGGACGTCGTCGACACCACCGCGCTCTCCGTCTGGGACACCTGGGGCGTCTCCCCGAACGTACTCGCCCCCACCGAGGAAACCCTGCGCTTCTACGAGGGTGTCCTCGAGGAACTCCTGGAGCTTTTCCCCTCCGAGTTCGTCCACATCGGCGGCGACGAATGCCCCAAGGACCAATGGCGCCGTTCGGCCACCGCGCAGGCCCGCATCCGGGAACTCGCGCTCGCCGACGAGGACGAACTTCAGGCCTGGTTCATCCAGCACTTCGACACCTGGCTCGCCGAACGCGGACGCCGGCTCATCGGCTGGGACGAGATCCTGGAGGGCGGACTGGCCAAGGGCGCGGCCGTGTCCTCCTGGCGCGGGTACGCGGGCGGGATCGCCGCCGCGCGCGCGGGACACGACGTGGTGATGTGCCCCGAGCAGCAGGTGTACCTCGACCACCGGCAGCACGCCGGCGAGGACGAGCCCGTGCCGATCGGCTTCGTGCGCACCCTGGAGGACGTCTACCGGTTCGAGCCGGTTCCGCCGGAGCTGACTCCGGACGAGGGCGAACGCGTGATCGGTACCCAGGCGAACGTGTGGACCGAGGTGATGGAGAACCAGCAGCGGGTGGACTACCAGGTGTTCCCCCGGCTCGCCGCGTTCGCCGAGGTCTCCTGGAGCGCCCTGCCCGCCCCGGCCGAACGGGACTTCACCGCCTTCGAGCGGCGGATGGCCGCCCACTACCGCCGACTTGACGCCCTGGGCGTCGCCTACCGGCCGCCCGGCGGCCCGCTGCCCTGGCAGCGGCGGCCCGGCGTCCTGGGCCGGCCGATCGACGGACCGCCGCCGAACAAGTAGGACTTCCCGCTCCTTTCCTCCCCTTCCCGCCTCTTACCGTCCACCTCCGGTGCTTGCCCGATGTTCGTAGAAGGTGTGCGAAAACGGGTTATCCCACCGCCGAGGTGGGCGAATGCCTCCTAGCGGACCCCCGCGTTCGGGCCCTGCGAAGATGTGCCAGAGTTGCCACGTCCGCCCTGTGAGGTCGTACGGTACGGCCACATGGGCGGGACCAGGTGGGACAGCGGGAAGGGGCAGTCGGTTTGACCACGCACGCACCGCAGGCGGCGCAGGCCGTCACGCTGCCCACAACACTGGACGAGGCCGTGGCGGCACTGGCCGCCATGCCCGCCGCCGTGCCGGTCGCGGGCGGCACCGACCTGATGACCGCCGTCAACTCCGGCCAGCTCAGGCCCGCCGCGCTGGTGGGTCTCGGCCGGATCAGCGAGATCCGCGGCTGGCAGTACCAGGACGGACACGCCCTGCTCGGCACGGGGCTCACGCACGCCCGCATGGGCCGCCCCGACTTCGCCGCGCTCATCCCGGCGCTCGCGGCCGCCGCGCGCGCCGCCGGACCGCCGCAGATCCGCAACGCCGGCACCCTCGGCGGCAACATCGCCTCCGCCGCCCCCACCGGGGACGCGCTGCCGGTGCTGGCCGCCCTGGAGGCGACGCTGATCATCGCGGGCGCGGACGGCGCCCGCCGGGAGATGCCGGTCTCCCACCTGCTGGCCGGCATGGAGATGCTCCGCGCGGGCGAGCTCATCGGCTACGTGCGCGTGCCGCTGCTGCACGCCCCGCAGGTCTTCCTGAAGGCGACCGGCCGCACCGGCCCGGGCCGCGCGGCGGCCTCCGTCGCGCTGGTCCTCGACCCCGCCCGGCGCGGGGTGCGGTGCGCCGTCGGCGCCATCGCGCCGATGCCGCTGCGGCCCCTGGAGGCCGAGGAGTGGGTGGCCTCGCTCATCGACTGGGACAACGGCCGCGCGATCGTCCCGGAGGCGCTGCACGCCTTCGGCGAGTACGTCGCCGCCGCCTGCATCCCCGACGCGGCCCCGGCGGAGGACGGCTCCCTGCCGCAGCTGCCGCCCGCCGTACTGCACCTGCGGCGCACCGTCGCCGCGCTGGCCCGACGAGCACTGGGGAGGGCGCTGTCGTGACCGACGACCAGCACGGCGATCAGCACGGAGGGGGCACGCCCCCGAGCGGGGGCCGCTGGAACCCGCTGCCCCAGGGCGACTACGACGACGGCGCCACCGCCTTCGTGAAGCTCCCCGAGGGCGGTGTGGACGCGCTCCTGGCCTCCGCCGACAGCCCGCTCGCCGCTCCCGGCCACGGCTACGTGCCGCCGCAGATCACGGTGGCGCCCGCCACCACCGCCGGCACCGACCCGGCGGCCACCGGTACCTGGGCGATGCCGGCCGCGCCCGTGGACGGCACCCAGTGGCACGCCCCGGGCACCGGTCAGGAGCCCGCGGACCCGCACGGGCAGCCGTACGGCGAGTACGCGCAGCAGGCCCCCTACGGCGGGGCGGCACCGTACGACGACGGTGCCGGGCAGGGCGACCGGTTCGCCTACCGGCCCCAGACCACCGGCCAGTGGGACTTCTCGGAGGCCGCGGCCGGCACCGGAGCCGGGACGGCGGAGGGCGCGGCGCCCGAGTCCGGTACGTCCGGTACGGCGCCCGGCCAGGACGTGACCGGCCAGTGGTCCATTCCCGTCGCCGGCGGCGACCTTCCGGACGAGTCGGGCGAGTTCACCCAGTCGTCCCTGGCCGAGCAGTGGGGCGGCACCGCACCGGCCACCCTGCCCGGCGGGGCTCCCGCGCCCTGGGCGACCCAGTCGCCCGGACAGCCGTGGGGCGACCGCGCGGTCACGCCCGCGCCGGGCACCGGGGAGCGGGCGGCCGAGGCGGCCCCGCCCGCGGCTCCCGGGACCGTGGACGACACGGCGTCGACCGGCGAGTACCGGGCGCACGACTTCCGGGGCCCCGACCCCCAGGAGCACGACGGCTTCCAGGAGCACGACGGACTCCGGGAGCAGGAGCACGGCGAGTACCAGGAGCACGGCGAGTACCAGCGGTCCGACGATCCTCAGGGGGCCGGTGAGGCCGCTGAGGGCCCCGCAGAGGGCCCGGCGCGCACTGCCGACGGTCCCGGCCCGGAACCGGTGCCGGAGCCCGCTGAGGCGCCCGCGACGGCCCCCGCGCCCGAAGCCCCCGAGGGGGAGCGGCCCCCGGTCTCCGGGCCGGAGCGGGACCTCCACCCCGGGGACGGTGCGGAAGCAGGGCGTGAGGCGGATCCCGCTCGGGCACCCCAAGCCGTGCGGGCGCCGGAAGCCGAGGCACCGCAGCTCCCGCGGGAATCCGCCGACGTCCGTCCGCCGGGTCACGCGGCCGTGCCCGACGCGGCACCCGAGGCGCACCCCGGCGACGACGACCGGCCCCACCCGACCGACGAGGACGCCGACCCGACCGCCCCGGCCACTGAGGCCGACGCGACGGACCCGGCCGAGCCGGGCCCCGGCGGTCAGCAGGGCCCTTCCGGCCCCTCCGGCCCGAACGAGGAACACCCCCTCGCCTCCTACGTCCTGCGCGTCAACGGCACCGACCGGCCCGTCACCGACGCCTGGATCGGCGAGTCGCTGCTGTACGTGCTGCGCGAGCGGCTCGGCCTCGCGGGCGCCAAGGACGGCTGCTCGCAGGGCGAGTGCGGCGCCTGCAACGTGCAGGTCGACGGACGGCTGGTCGCCTCCTGCCTGGTACCGGCCGTGACCTCGGCCGGCAGCGAGGTGCGCACGGTCGAGGGCCTGGCCGCCGACGGCCGGCCCTCCGACGTGCAGCGGGCGCTCGCCCGCCGCGGCGCCGTGCAGTGCGGCTTCTGCGTGCCCGGCATGGCGATGACCGTGCACAACCTCCTGGAGGGCAACCCGGCGCCGACCGAACTGGAAGCCCGGCAGGCGCTCTGCGGCAACCTGTGCCGCTGCTCCGGCTACCGGGGTGTCCTGGAGGCGGTCAAGGAGGTCGTCGCCGAACGCGAGGCGCACGCCGCCGAGGCGCCCGAGGCGGACGCCGAGGAGCCACACATCCCGCACCAGGCGGGGCCGGGCGCGGGCGGCGTCAGCCCGACGGCCTTCGAACCGCACGACCAGCCCTACGGTGACCAGCCCCACGGCCAGGACGGAGGCCACGCGTGAGCAACGACACCGCGACTGCGGAGGCCGAGGGAACCACGGAGACCGCCCCCGCCCCCGAGCCGATCCCGCACGGCATCGGCGCCTCCCTGCCGCCCGCCGACGCCCGCGCCAAGACAGAGGGCACCTTCCCGTACGCCGCCGACCTGTGGGCTGAGGGCCTGCTGTGGGCGGCCGTACTGCGCTCCCCGCACGCGCACGCGCGCATCGTGTCCATCGACACCACCCACGCGCGCGACATGCCCGGCGTACGGGCGGTCGTCACGCACGAGGACGTGCCCGGTGCCCCGCTGCACGGACGCGGTTCCCGGGCCGACCGGCCGGTGTTCGCCGCCGAGGTCGTACGCCACCACGGCGAGCCCATCGCCGCCGTCGCCGCCGACCACCCGGACACCGCGCGGATGGCCGCCGCCGCCGTCATCGTCGAGTACGAGGTGCTCGACCCGGTCACCGACCCGGAGCAGGCCTTCGAGGCCGAGCCCCTGCACCCCGACGGCAACCTGATCCGGCACATCCCGCTGCGGCACGGCGACCCGGAGGCGGCCGGCGAGGTCGTCGTCGAGGGCCTGTACCGCATCGGCCGTCAGGACCCGGCGCCCATAGGGGCCGAGGCGGGCCTGGCCGTACCGCGTCCCGACGGCGGGGTGGAGCTGTACCTGGCCTCCACCGACCCGCACGGCGACCGCGACACGGCCGCCGACTGCTACGGCCTGTCACCCGAGCAGGTGAAGGTCGTCGTCACCGGGGTGCCCGGCGCCACCGCCGACCGCGAGGACCAGGGCTTCCAGCTGCCGCTCGGCCTGCTGGCGCTGAAGACCGGCTGCCCGGTGAAACTGACCGCCACGCGCGAGGAGTCCTTCCTCGGCCACGTCCACCGCCACCCCACCCTCCTGCGCTACCGCCACCACGCGGACGCCGAGGGCCGGGTCGTCAAGGTCGAGGCCCAGATCCTGCTCGACGCGGGCGCCTACGCCGACACCTCCTCGGACGCCCTGGCCGCCGCGGTGGCCTTCGCCTGCGGCCCGTACGTCGTCCCCAACGCCTTCATCGAGGGCTGGGCGGTACGCACCAACAACCCGCCCTCCGGCCACGTGCGCGGCGAGGGCGCCATGCAGGTGTGCGCCGCCTACGAGGCGCAGATGGACAAGATCGCCAAGAAGCTCGGTCTGGACCCGGCCGAGGTGCGGCTGCGCAACGTCCTGGCCACCGGCGACGTCCTCCCCACCGGCCAGACGGTCACCTGCCCGGCACCCGTCGCCGAACTCCTCCAGGCGGTGCGCGACTTCCCGCTCCCCGCCCTCCCCAAGGACACGCCCGAGGACGAGTGGCTGCTGCCCGGCGGCCCCGAGGGCGCCGGCGAACCGGGCGCTGTGCGCCGGGGCGTCGGCTACGGCATCGGCATGGTGCACATGCTCGGCGCGGAGGGCGCCGACGAGGTCTCCACGGCCACCGTGAAGGTCCAGGACGGCGTGGCGACGGTGCTGTGCGCGGCCGTCGAGACCGGTCAGGGCTTCACCACGCTCGCCCGGCAGATCGTGCAGGAGACCCTCGGCGTCGACGAGGTGCGCGTGGCGCCCGTGGACACCGACCAGCCCCCGGCCGGCGCCGGCTGCCGCGGCCGCCACACCTGGGTGTCGGGCGGCGCGGTGGAACGGGCGGCCAAGATGGTCCGCACCCAGCTCCTCCAGCCCCTGGCCCACCAGTTCGGCATGTCCACCGAACTGCTCCAGATCGCCGACGGCAAGATCACCTCGTACGACGGCGTGCTGTCGACCACCGTCGCCGAGACGCTGGAGGGCAAGGAGCTGTGGGCCACCGCCCAGTGCCGCCCGCACCCGACCGAACCCCTGGACGAGACCGGCCAGGGCGACGCCTTCGTCGGCATGGCCTTCTGCGCGATCCGCGCGGTGGTCGACGTCGACATCGAGATCGGCTCGGTGCGCGTCGTGGAACTGGCCGTCGCCCAGGACGTCGGCCGGGTCCTGAACCCGGCCCAGCTCAGCGCCCGGATCGAGGCGGGCGTCACCCAGGGCGTCGGCATCGCGCTCACCGAGAACCTCCGCACGCCCCGCGGCCTGATCCGCCACCCCGACCTCACCGGCTACGCCCTCCCGACGGCGCTCGACGCCCCCGACATCCGGATCGTGAAGCTCGTCGAGGAGCGTGACGTGGTCGCCCCCTTCGGCGCGAAGGCCGTCAGCGCGGTACCCGTGGTCGCCTCCCCGGCCGCCGTCGCCTCCGCGGTGCGCGCGGCCACGGGCCGCCCGGTCAACCGCCTCCCGATCCGGCCGCAGGCCGCGGTGGTGACGGGAAACTGAGCCGCCCGCACGCGTGAGGCAACGCGCGCGGCGCGGGGCGCGTCTGTACGGGAGACGGGCGCGACCGGTGTGCCGGGCCGTTGTCAGTGGTGCCCCCTAGGCTGCGAAGCGGTGGGGGACGGCTGAGGCTCCCACCGCACGGAGCGCGCTCACGCACACCCGGGGGAGAAGATGCACGAGGTCACCACGGACACGGCGGACACGACGACGCGGACGCCCGCGCGCGTGCCGCTGTTCTGGACGTCGGCGGCGGTGATCGGCTGCCTGCTGGTGTCCGCGGGCCGCCGTACGGTCTCCGGTCTCGCCCTGGACCTGTCCTACCGCGTGCTGACCGGCGAGTTCGGCCGGGACCGCGTGGCCCGGTACGAGGACATCGACTTCCCGCCGGCCCTCACCCACGAGCCCACCCGCCGCTTCCTGAGCGAGACGGGCCTGCCGGAGAACGCGTTCCCGCTCGCGGCGGACGACGACGGGATACCGCTGCCGACCCTGGCGGAGCACTACGGCGACGGGACCCCGGGCGAGGCGGCCGCCCAGCTGGTCCGGCTCGGCGGGCTGCCCGACGGCAGCGACGTGGTGGTGGACGGCCCGACCGGCACGGTCCTGACCTGGCACCCGTCCGACACGAGCCTGCGCCCGCTCACCCCGGACCTCTCGACACTCGTCTTCACGCTGTGGCTGCTGCGCCGCGCGGGCGCGGTGGAGGCGTAACGACGGCGGTCGTACGACCAAGGTCCCGGTCCCGTGCCGCCTCCCGACAGGGGTCAAAGCGCACTTCGGCCCTTACTCTGGCGACCATGACCGTCCCTGAGCCCCGCGACACCGATGTCGCCGTCCCCGACCCGGCCCCCGTCGGCCCCACGCCGCCCGCCGAGACCGTGCTGAGCCGCACCTACCGTGCCCTGAGCATCGGCATCGTCTCCGTCATCGTGCTGATCGCCTTCGAGGCGACCGCGGTGGGGACGGCGATGCCGGTGGCGGCGCGGGAACTGGACGGGGTGTCGCTGTACGCCTTCGCGTTCTCGGGGTACTTCACGACCAGCCTCTTCGGGATGGTGCTCTCGGGCCAGTGGTCGGACCGGCGGGGGCCGCTGGCGCCGCTGACGAGCGGGATCGCGGCCTTCGCGGTGGGGCTGGTGCTGTCCGGCACGGCCGGGGCGATGTGGCTGTTCATCCTCGGGCGGGCCGTGCAGGGGCTCGGCGGCGGGCTGGTGATCGTCGCCCTGTACGTGGTCGTGGGGCGGGCCTACCCGGAGCGGCTGCGGCCCGCGATCATGGCGGCGTTCGCGGCGGGCTGGGTCGTCCCGTCGATCGTCGGCCCGCTCGCGTCCGGCGCGGTCACCGAGCACCTGGGCTGGCGCTGGGTGTTCGTCGGCATCCCGGTGCTGGTCGTGCTCCCGCTGGCCCTCGCGCTGCCGCAGATACGCAGCCGAGCCTCCGGCCCGGTGGGCGGCGGCGCGGGCTCCCAGGGCTCCCCCGACTCCTCCGACTCCCCGGGCTCCTTCGACCGCCGCAGGATCCGGCTCGCCCTCGCCATCTCGCTGGGCGCGGGTCTGCTCCAGTACGCCGCCCAGGACCTGCGCGCGCTTTCCCTGCTGCCCGGCGCGGTGGGCGTGGCGCTGCTCGTCCCGGCCGTCCTCGGACTCCTGCCGCGCGGCACCTACCGGGCGGTACGCGGCCTGCCCTCCGTCGTCCTGCTGCGCGGCGTCGCCGCCGGGTCCTTCATCGCCGCCGAGTCCTTCGTCCCGCTGATGCTGGTCACCCAGCGCGGCCTCAGCCCCACCCTCGCCGGGCTCTCCCTCGCCGCGGGCGGCGCGACCTGGGCCGCGGGCTCCTGGCTCCAGTCCCGCCCCCGCCTCGAACCCCACCGCGAACGCCTGATGACCCTCGGCATGACCCTGGTGGCGGCGGCCATCGCGACCGCGCCCAGCGTGCTGATCGACGCCGTACCCGCCTGGACGGTGGCCGTCGCCTGGGGCTTCGGCTGCTTCGGCATGGGTCTGGTGATCTCCTCCACCAGCGTCCTCCTGCTCAAGCTCTCCGCCCCCGAGGAGGCCGGCAGCAACTCCGCCGCGCTCCAGATCTCCGACGGCCTCTCCAACGTCGTCCTGCTGTCGGTCGGCGGAGCGGCCTTCGCCGCCCTCGGCGGCGGCACCGTCAGCCACGCGGCCACCGAGGCCACCGGCTCCCACCCGGCCGCCTTCGCGGCGGTCTTCCTGCCCATGGCGGCGGTGGCGCTGGTGGGGGCCTGGGTTGCGACGCGGGTGCGGGAGAAGTGAGTGCCGTGCGGCGTGCGGGGCGGCTGTGACGTCCGTCCCACCCGGGGGTGACCCGCCCCGCCGCGGACGCCGCTCGCCCCGGGGCGCCGGTAGGGTGGCCCGGTTGTCATACGTGGCCGAGCCGTTCTACCCCCTTCGGAGACCGTGACTACCACCGCCAGCTCCAGCACCTCGCACCACCTCTCCCCGGCCTTCCCCGGCCGTGCCCCGTGGGGCACCGCCAGCAAGCTGCGGGCCTGGCAGCAGGGGGCGATGGAGAAGTACCTCCAGGAGCAGCCCCGGGACTTCCTCGCGGTCGCCACCCCCGGCGCCGGCAAGACGACCTTCGCGCTGACGCTGGCGTCCTGGCTGCTGCACCACCACGTCGTGCAGCAGGTCACCGTCGTCGCGCCCACCGAGCACCTGAAGAAGCAGTGGGCGGAAGCCGCGGCCCGCATAGGGATCAAGCTCGACCCGGAGTACAGCGCGGGCCCGCTCAGCCGCGAGTACCACGGCATCGCCATCACCTACGCCGGCGTCGGCGTGCGCCCGATGCTGCACCGCAACCGCTCCGAGCAGCGCAAGACCCTCGTGATCCTGGACGAGATCCACCACGCCGGTGACTCCAAGTCCTGGGGCGAGGCCTGCCTGGAGGCCTTCGAACCGGCCACCCGGCGCCTCGCGCTCACCGGCACGCCCTTCCGCTCGGACACCAACCCCATCCCCTTCGTCGCGTACGAGGAGGGCAACGACGGCATCCGCCGCTCCGCCGCCGACTACACCTACGGTTACGGCTCCGCGCTCGCCGACGGCGTCGTCCGCCCCGTGATCTTCATGAGCTACAGCGGCAACATGCGCTGGCGCACCAAGGCCGGCGACGAGATCGCCGCCCGGCTCGGCGAGCCCATGACCAAGGACGCCGTCAGCCAGGCCTGGCGCACCGCGCTCGACCCGCGCGGCGAGTGGATGCCGGCCGTGCTGCGCGCCGCCGACCAGCGGCTGACCGAGGTCCGGAAGGCCATCCCGGACGCGGGTGCCCTCGTCATCGCCGCCGACCAGGACTCCGCCCGCGCCTACGCCAAGCTGATCCGCGAGATCACCGGCAGCAAGGCCACCGTCGTCCTCTCCGACGACGTGGGCGCCTCGAAGAACATCGACACGTTCAGCCAGAGCACCGACCGCTGGATGGTCGCCGTCCGCATGGTGTCCGAGGGCGTCGACGTGCCGCGCCTCGCGGTCGGCGTCTACGCGACCACCATCTCCACGCCCCTGTTCTTCGCCCAGGCCGTCGGCCGCTTCGTACGGTCCCGGCGGCGCGGCGAGACCGCCTCCGTCTTCCTGCCGACCGTGCCCGACCTGCTCACCTTCGCCAACGAGATGGAGCGCGAGCGCGACCACGTCCTCGACCGGCCCAAGAAGGAAGGCGAGGAGGACCCCTACGCCGAGTCCGAGAAGGAGATGGACGAGGCGAACCGGGAGCAGGACGAGGACACCGGCGAGCAGGAGCAGTTCTCCTTCGAGGCGCTGGAGTCCGAGGCCACCTTCGACCGGGTCATGTACAACGGCGCCGAGTTCGGCATGCAGGCCCACCCGGGCAGCGAGGAGGAGCAGGACTACCTCGGCATTCCGGGGCTGCTGGAGCCCGACCAGGTGCAGCTGCTGCTCCAGAAGCGGCAGGCCCGGCAGATCGCGCACAGCCGCAAGAAGCCCGACGACGAGGCCGACCTGCTCGAACTGCCCGCCGAACGGCGGCCGGTGGTCTCCCACAAGGAGCTGATGGAGCTGCGCAAGCAGCTCAACACCATGGTCGGCGCCTACGTCCACCAGAGCGGCAAGCCGCACGGCGTGATCCACACCGAGCTGCGCCGCGTGTGCGGCGGCCCGGCCAGCGCCGAGGCCACCGCCGGGCAGCTGCGCCAGCGCATCGCCAAGGTGCAGGAGTGGGCCACCCGCATGAAGTGACGGGCGGTGTGCGGGAGGCGTTCCGCGTGTGCCGAACGTACCGGGACAAACGCAGCCAGTCCACGCCGGTCTCCGCCCGGATTCTGGACGGAGCCTTCCGCTGAGCGGACCTGGTCGCTACTGTCCCGCTACGCACACGCCCCGTGGCAGCGCCGCCGCGGAGCGCAGCCGTGAAGCGACTGGGCCGGGCACAGGGCCGGGCCGTCAGCCGATCGGCGGCCTCTGAAGCGCGTCACTGACGGGACTCGGTGACGCATCCGCCGCGAGGGGGCCGCCGCCTCACCACTAAGGAGTGGGCGTCGTGACCGCGGAGACCTCTCAGACGCTCGACCGGGGCCTGCGGGTCCTCAAGCTGCTGGCCGATACGGACCACGGGCTGACCGTCACCGAGCTTTCCCACAAACTGGGCGTGAACCGGACTGTCGTGTACCGGTTGCTCGCAACGCTGGAGCAGCACGCACTCGTACGCCGTGACCTGGGCGGACGCGCCCGGGTCGGTCTCGGTGTGCTGGGGCTCGGCCGCCAGGTGCACCCACTGGTGCGCGAGGCGGCGATGCCGGCGCTGCGGTCGCTGGCCGAGGACATCGGGGCGACGGCCCATCTGACACTGGTGGACGGGGCGGAGGCGCTGGCCGTGGCCGTCGTCGAGCCGACCTGGACGGACTACCACGTGGCCTACCGGGCCGGCTTCCGGCACCCGCTGGAGCGGGGGGCCGCGGGCAAGGCGATCCTCTCCGCGCGGCAGCATATGCAGCCCGCCGAGGAGGGGGAGTGGCCCGGCTACGCCCTCACCCAGGGGGAACTGGAGGCCGGCGCCTGCGGGGCGGCGGCGCCGCTGCTCGGGGTGACGGGGGTGGAGGGCAGCGTGGGTGTGGTGATGCTGTCGGAGGTGGTGCCCGAGCGGGTGGGGGCGCGGGTGATGGACGCGGCGAGGGAAGTGGCGGAGGCATTGCGATGACGTGCCTTGCTTGTGCGGCCGCGTAGGTCCGGGCCGGGGGGTGGGTCGCGCGGCTCGGCGCTGCCGGGGTGCCTCCCCCGCGCTCGGCTTCTCCCCCGCGCTCGGCTTCGTTCGCGCGGGAGGGGCCTCGTGAGCGGGAGGTGCCACCACCGCCCACCCTCCCCCACGCTCGGCTTCGCTCGCGCGGGAGGTGCCCCCACCGCCCTGGGGACACCTCCCAGGCCGTTCAGGCACTGGGGGGAGGCACGACTGCCCGCAGTTGGGGGGCGACGGCTGCCCGCCCCCTGCGCGGCAGCGCCCTCGCGTTAGATTGACTCCGTGCTCTCTCGTCTCACGCGCCCCCAGGCCCTCGCCGTCTGTGCTCTGCCCGTCGTGGCGCTGCTCGCCACCGCGGTCCTCGCGCCGCTGCCCTTCTCCGTGGCGCAGCCGGGGCTGACGGCCGACGTGCTCGGTGAGAACCGGGGCGAGCCGGTGATCACGGTCAAGGGCGCGCCGACGCACGAGACCAGCGGCCAGCTGCGGATGACGACCATCGAGGCGACCGGCCCGGACGCGAGCGTCCACCTGGGTGACGTGCTCGGCGGCTGGTTCGACACCGACCGGGCCGTGATGCCCCGCGACGCCGTCTACCCGAGCGGCGACGACGTCCAGGAGATCGAGCGGTACAACGAGGAGCAGATGCGGGAGTCCCAGGACACCGCGACCACCGCCGCCCTGGACCACCTGAACCTCGACCCGGCGGACGTCGAGGTGGACCTGCGCCTGGAGGACGTCGGCGGCCCCAGCGCCGGCCTGCTGTTCTCCCTCGGCATCATCGACAAGCTGGCCGCCGGCGACCTCACCGGCGGCAAGGTCGTCGCCGGCACCGGCACCATCACCCCCGGCGGAAAGGTCGGCCCCGTGGGCGGCGTACCGCTGAAGACGCAGGCCGCCCGACGCGACGGGGCCACCGTCTTCCTCGTACCGAAGGCGGAGTGCTCGGACGCGCGGGCCGAGCTGCCGAAGGGGCTCCGGCTGATCCCCGTGACCACCCTCGACGGCGCGGTCGACGCGCTCGATGCCCTGCGCTCGGGCAAGGGCGAGGTCCCCGCCTGCTGAGCGGCGTGCGCCGTGGGGCGTTTCAGCCCTCCTTCACGAAGCCCTTCTCGACCATCCAGTCCAGCGCGACCTGGTGCGGGTCCTGACCGTCCACGTCGACCCTCGCGTTCAGGTCCCGCGCGACGTCGTTGTCGAGCGCCTCGGTCACCGGCGCGAGCACCGACGCGATCGCCGGCCACTTCTTCAGGGTGTCGGTGCGGACCATCGGGGCGGCGTTGTAGTTCGGGAAGAACTTCTTGTCGTCCTCCATCACCACCAGGTCCATCGACTTGATCCGCCCGTCGGTGGTGTACACCTCGCCGTAGGTGCAGGCGCCGTCGGCGGTCTGGGTGTAGATGATCCCGGTGTCCATCTCCGTGATGTTCCCGGCCGGGATGTCCATCCCGTACGCCTTCTCCATGCCCGGCAGCCCGTCCGCGCGGTTGGCGAACTCGACCTCCACGCACAGCGTCACCGCGCCCGGGTCGGTCCTCGACAGCTCGGCCACCTCGGACAGCGTGTCGGTGCCGTACTTCTCGTGGTTGGCCTGGTTCATGGCCAGCGCGTAGGTGTTGTTCAGTTCGGCCGGCGGCAGCCAGGTCAGCCCGTTCTTCAGGTCCTCCTTCCGCACCGCCTCCCACTGCTCGTGCGGGTCGGCGATGGGCTCGCTGTGCCCCAGGTACGTGATCCAGGCGGTGCCGGTGTACTCGTAGGTGGCGTCCGCGTCGCCGTTCTCCACCGCCGCCCGGGTGCCCACCGAGCCCTGGATGCCGGTGCGGTCCAGGACCTCCGCGCCCGCCGCCTGGAAGGCGATCCCCATGATCGCGCCGAGCACGAGCTGCTCGGTGAACTGCTTGGACACCACGGTCAGGTCGGCGCCCTCCAGCGGCCGGCCCTTCCCGATGGTGCCGGGCTCCACGTCGTCGACCATGGGGGAGCCGCTGGTCAGTCCGCAGCCGGAGGCCGCCACCAGCAGCGCCGCCGTCAGCAGCCACGTACGGCGTCGCCCGCCTCCGGTACCGGGTCGCGCGCTCATGTCCGCACCTCCAGGCCCCGGGGCCGCAGCAGCAGTTCGGCGAGCGAGGCCAGCCAGTCCACCAGCAGCGCCAGGGCCACCGTGAGGATCGAGCCGAGCACCAGCACCGGCATCCGCTGGCTGGTGATGCCGGTGGTGATCAGCACGCCCAGGCCGCCGCCCCCGCCGAAGACGGCCAGCGTCGCCGTGCCGACGTTGAGGACGAGGGCGGTGCGCACCCCGGCCAGGATCAGCGGGACGGCCAGCGGCAGCTCCACCCGGGTCAGCACACCCAGCGGGGACATGCCGATGCCGCGGGCCGCCTCCAGCAGCGTCGGGTCGTTGGCCTTCAGGCCCGCGATGGTGTTGGAGAGCACCGGCAGGACGGCGTAGATGATGATGCCGATCAGGGCGGCGCGGCGACCGATGCCCAGCCAGATCACCAGCAGCGCCAGCAGGCCGATCGCCGGGGTCGCCTGGCCCATGTTGGCGAAGGCCATCGCCACCGGGGTCGCCTTCCGGAACATCCGGCGGGTGAGCAGGATGCCCAGCGGGATGGCGATGATCAGTACGAAGAAGGTGGAGATCACGGTCAGCTGCACGTGCTGCCACAGCGCCTTGGTGACCTGGCCGTCGGAGAGCGCGTTGCGGCTGAGCGCGTCCAGGTCGGCCTGCCGGAACCACAGCCAGGTCGCCAGCAGCACGGCCACCAGGAGCGCGGGCAGGAAGGTCAGCTTCCGCCAGCCCACCCGCCGCCTGGTCGCCGCCGGGGACGGGGGAGGAGGCTCGTCCTCGTACTCGTCCCGGTCCGCTTCGTCATAGGCCGGTTCGTCGGTCCCGGGCCCTCGGCCGGACGTACTCACGCCTTCGCCTCCCCTCCGAAGCCCTCCTGCTCCGCGTGGGTCTGTCCGGCCCGTGTCTCCTCCAGGTCGTGCTGGTGCTCCAGCGCGTCCAGCCGGTCGGCCTCCAGCAGCTCGTGCACGGAGTTCAGCAGCGTCTCCATGTCGACGACGCCCTCGTACTCGCCGCGCCGCCCGGTGACCGCCACCCGTCCCGTGTTGTCGGTGAGCACCGCTTCCAGCGCGTCCCGCAGGGTCGCGTCCCGGGTCACCGTGTCGTGGACCAGCGTCCCGGCCCGCGCCAGCGAGCCCTTGGCCCGCATCAGGTCGCCGCGCCTGAGCCACTTGTAGGGCCGGCGGCGCCGGTCGAGGAGCAGGATCTCGTTGGTGCCGGCCGCCCGGAGCTGGTTGAAGATGTGCTGGAGCGGGTCCTCGACGGTCACCGTCGGGTAGTCGGTGATGCCGACGTCCCGCACGCGGGTCAGGTTCAGCCGCTTCAGGGCCGCCCCGGCGCCCACGAAGCCGGAGACGAAGTCGTCCGCCGGGTTGGTGAGGATGGCCTCGGGGGTGTCGAACTGCGCGATGTGGGAGCGTTCGCGCAGCACCGCGATCCGGTCCCCCAGTTTGATCGCCTCGTCGAAGTCGTGGGTGACGAAGACGATCGTCTTGTGCAGCTCGTGCTGGAGCCGGATCAGCTCGTCCTGGAGGTGGTCCCGCGTGATCGGGTCGACCGCGCCGAACGGCTCGTCCATCAGCAGCACCGGCGGATCGGCGGCCAGCGCCCGTGCCACGCCCACCCGCTGCTGCTGCCCGCCGGACAGCTGGCGAGGGTACCGGTTGTGGAACTCCCCGGCGTCGAGACCGACCAGATCGAGCATCTCCTCCACCCGCGATCTGATCCGCGCCTTCGACCAGCCGGTCATCTTCGGTACGAGCGCGATGTTCTGGGCGACGGTCATGTGCGGGAAGAGGCCGGAGGACTGGATCGCGTAACCGACCTTGCGGCGCAGCTTCACCGGATCGATGTCGGTGACGTCCTCGCCGTCGATGCGGATGCGGCCGCCGCTGGGCTCGATCAGCCGGTTGATCATCTTGAGGGTGGTGGACTTCCCGCAGCCCGAGGGGCCGACGAAGACGACCGTCTCACCCGCCTGGATCTGCATCGACACGTTCTCGACGGCCGGCTGCGGATTGCCCGGGTAGCGCTTGGTGAGCGACTCCAGCTCGATGGTCGCCCCGGTGGCAGTGGCGTGACCGTTCTCAGACACGGATCCCCCTCGGGATGGTCAGCCGTCCCAGCAGGACGTACGCGGCGTCGAACAGCAGCGCCAGGACGATGATCCCGAGCGTGCCCGCGAGCACCAGGTTGAGCGCGTTCTTGCTGCCCAGCGAGGCGATCCCGCGGAAGATCTCGTTGCCGAGGCCCGGCCCGGAGGCGTAGGCGGCGATGGCGGCGATGCCCATCAGCATCTGGGTGGAGACCCGGATGCCGGTGAGGATCGGCGGCCAGGCCAGCGGCAGCTCCACCCGCAGCAGCCGGGCCGCACGCGACATGCCGATGCCCTTGGCCGCGTCCACCAGCGCCGGGTCGACCCCGCGCAGGCCGACGATCGAGTTCCGCACGATCGGCAGCAGCCCGTACAGCGTCAGCGCCGTCACCGTCGGCGGCACGCCGAGGCCCACGATCGGGATGAGCAGACCGATCATGGCCAGCGACGGGATGGTCAGGATGGTCGAGGTGCCCAGCGTCGCCAGGTTCCCCGCCCACTCGCTGCGGTACGTGAGGACGCCGATCAGCACGCCGATCAGGGTCGCCACGACCATGCACTGGAAGACGGCGCTGGCGTGCTGGTAGGCGTCGGCGAGCAGCTGCTGGTGGCGGCTGCCCAGGAACTCCCAGAAGTTCACGCCCGCTCACCTCCGGGAACGTCGGACCGGTCTCAGTCGCGTCTGCCGCTGTCCCGGGCCGCCTGCTCCACCAGCGGGATGACCCGCAGCGGAACGGGGTTCTCCATGACGATCGCCGTGGCGGCCCGGACGATGCCATCAAAACCGACAACCCGGTCGATCACCCGCTGGAGATCGGCGTTCGAGCGGGCCACCAGCCGGCACAGCATGTCCCCGGTACCGGTCGTGGTGTGCAGCTCCAGCACCTCGGGCACGGTCGTCAAGTGCGCCCGTACGTCGGCCCCTTGACCCTGCCGGATCTCCAGCGTCGCGAACGCGGTCACCGGGTAGCCGAGCGCCGCCGGGTCCACCTCGGGACCGAATCCGCGGATGACTCCGTTCGACTGAAGCCGGTCCAGGCGCGCCTGCACCGTGCCCCGCGCCACCCCCAGCCGCCGGGACATCTCCAGCACCCCGATCCGCGGCTCGCGGGCCAGCAGCCCGATGATCCGCCCGTCCAGCCGGTCTATGCCCATCCCGCACCCCTTCAGGCTGGTCATCCTGTACAGATCGACCGCACTCACCGCCGTATCACTGGTCAGGTTGCCCAGTGAACGCGCAAACTATTGCGCACCTTGCAGACGCGGGAGACCCTGCGGCTATGACGCAGACCACACACCACACTCCCGACACCGCCCGGCAGGCCGACCCCTTCCCGGTCAAGGGAATGGACGCGGTCGTCTTCGCCGTGGGCAACGCCAAGCAGGCCGCGCACTACTACTCCACGGCCTTCGGCATGAAGCTGGTCGCCTACTCCGGACCGGAGAACGGCAGCCGCGAGACCGCCAGCTACGTCCTGGAGAACGGCTCCGCCCGGTTCGTCTTCACCTCGGTGATCAAGCCCGCCACGGAGTGGGGCGAGTTCCTCGCCAAGCACGTGGCCGAGCACGGCGACGGCGTCGTCGACCTCGCCATCGAGGTCCCGGACGCGCGCGCCGCCCACGCCTACGCCGTCGAGCACGGCGCCCGCTCGATCGCGGAGCCGTACGAGGTCAAGGACGAGCACGGCACCGTCGTCCTCGCCGCCATCGCCACCTACGGCGAGACCCGCCACACCCTGGTGGAGCGCACCGGTTACGACGGCCCCTACCTGCCCGGCTACGCCGCCGCCGAGCCGATGGTCGAGCCGCCCGCGCAGCGCACCTTCCAGGCCGTGGACCACTGCGTCGGCAACGTCGAGCTGGGCCGCATGAACGAGTGGGTCGGCTTCTACAACAAGGTCATGGGCTTCACGAACATGAAGGAGTTCGTGGGCGACGACATCGCCACCGAGTACAGCGCGCTGATGTCGAAGGTCGTGGCCGACGGCACCCTCAAGGTGAAGTTCCCGATCAACGAGCCCGCCGTCGCCAAGAAGAAGTCCCAGATCGACGAGTACCTGGAGTTCTACGGCGGCGCCGGCGTCCAGCACATCGCGCTGAACACCAACGACATCGTGCAGACCGTCCGCACCATGAAGGCGAACGGCGTCCAGTTCCTGGACACCCCCGACTCGTACTACGACACGCTCGGCGAGTGGGCCGGCGAGACCCGCGTCCCCGTCGAGACGCTGCGCGAGCTGAAGATCCTCGTCGACCGCGACGAGGACGGCTACCTGCTGCAGATCTTCACCAAGCCGGTCCAGGACCGCCCGACCGTCTTCTTCGAGATGATCGAACGGCACGGCTCCATGGGCTTCGGCAAGGGCAACTTCAAGGCCCTGTTCGAAGCGATCGAGCGCGAGCAGGAGAAGCGCGGCAACCTCTGACACCGGCCTTTGCACGGCAGATCTCAGCCGGGCGGGTCCTCCACGGAGGGCTCGCCCAGCGCCGCCAGCGCCCGCTTCGCCTCGGGCACCCGCAGCGGCGAGAAGTACGGGTTGATCATCAGCGCCTCCCGCAGATGCCGCCGCGCGGGCCCGTACCGCTCCAGCTCCCGCTCGATCACGCCCCGGTGGAAGACGTACAGCGCGCTGCGCACCCCGCCGCCCTTGTCGCCCTCCGTGGCGATGGCCGCGAACTCCAGCGCCTCCTCGTGCTCACCGGTGCGGTGCAGCGCCCAGCCCAGCGCGTCGGCCACCGCGATCGCCGGCTGCCGTCCCCACTCCTCCCTCAGCAGCCGCACCGCCCGGGCCGGGTCCCCGTGGTCCGCCTCGAACCGGCCGAGCAGCAGCCGCTCGTCCGCCCCGGCCGCCTCCGCCTCCCGCACCCGCTTCCGCAGCAGGTCGTACTGCACCCGCGCGGCCTGCCCGAGCCCCAGCGACTCGTACAGCTCGCCCAGCTCCAGCGCGTACTCGGGTTCCGGCCGCTTGGCCAGCGCCGCCTGGTACGCCGACAGCGCGTCCGTCGTCCGGCCCAGCGCCGCCAGCACCCGCCCCTGCCCGGCCTGCGCCGCCCGCTGGTCCGGGTCGGTGCGCAGCGCCTCCTCGAAGAACCGCAGCGCCTCCTCCCGCTCCCCGCGCTCGAACGCCAGCCGCCCGGCCTGCTCCAGGTACGCCGCCCGCTCCGCCGGCGCCTCGGCGGCCGCCGCCGCGTCGGAGATCCGGGCCTGCGCGTCCTCCCGCCAGCCCCGGTTCCGGTAGACCGCCGCCGCCCGCGCCCCCGTCGCCGGCGCGTCGGGCCGCAGCTCCTTCAGCTTCTCCAGGGCCCGCCCCACCCCCTTGTCGTCGCCGAGCCCGGTGTACGCGTCGATCAGCACCGCGTGCGCCGTCCACCGCTTCGGCGCCGCCTTCACCGCGCTCTCGCCCCACTTCTTCGCCGCCGGGAAGTCCCGCCGCGCCACCGCCAGCGCCGCCAGCCCCTCCAGCGCCCGCGGATCGCGCTCCGCCCCGACCTTCAGCGACGTGCGCAGCGCCTTCTCGGCCTTCGCCCACATCGCCACGTCCGCCGTACGCCGCCCCTGCTCGACGTAGGCCGCGCCCAGCACCGCCCACGACGCCCCGTCCAGCGGCCGCGCCCGCAGATGCCGCTCCCGGTCGCCGATCAGCACGGCCAGGTCCGGCAGCGCGGCCGGCACCCCCGTGGTCACCGCACCACGCGCCAGCGCCGCGGGACCCGGCGCGGGCGGGGAGGCGTCGCCCCCGTCCCACGGCAGCAGCACCAGCACCCCGCCGAGTACGGCGGCCCCGGCGACGGAGGCGATCAGCACCCGGTTCCGGCGGCCGGAGCGCCGCCAGCGTTCGATCTCCATGGCGCCTACTGTGCGCCCGTACGACAAGCACACCGCGGCTTGCGCCGGGTGCCGTCGACGGGGTTCACACCGATGGCCCCGGGTGCGAACCTCTGATCATGAGCCGTATCGAAGCGCCTCGCGACGAAGACGACGCAGCCCGCGAGTCCGGCGCGGCCCCGGCGGCCGTCAGCCCCCTCGTCGAGCGGCTGCTCGCCGGACTGCCCGCCGAGTCCGTCCTCACCGACCCCGACGTCACCGCCTCCTACGCCAACGACATGGCGAGCTTCTGCCCGGCCGGCGCCCCCGCCGCGGTCGTCCTGGCACGCACCGTGGAGGACGTCCAGCACGTCATGCGCACCGCCACCGAGCTGCGCGTCCCGGTCGTCCCGCAGGGCGCCCGCACCGGCCTGTCCGGCGGCGCCAACGCCACCGACGGCTGCGTGGTCCTCTCGCTGACCAAGATGGACCGCATCCTGGAGATCAATCCGGTCGACCGCGTCGCCGTCGTCGAACCGGGCGTCGTCAACGCCACGCTCTCCCGCGCGGTGAACGAACACGGCCTGTACTACCCGCCCGACCCCTCCAGCTGGGAGATGTGCACCATCGGCGGCAACATCGGCACCGCCTCCGGCGGCCTGTGCTGCGTCAAGTACGGGGTCACCGCCGAGTACGTCCTCGGCCTCGACGTCGTCCTCGCCGACGGCCGCCTGATGTCCACCGGCCGCCGCACCGCCAAGGGCGTCGCCGGGTACGACCTCACCCGTCTCTTCGTCGGCTCCGAGGGCTCGCTGGGCATCGTCGTACGGGCGGTGCTCGCCCTGCGACCCCAGCCCCCCGAGCAGCTGGTGCTGGCCGCCGAGTTCTCCTCCGCATCCGCCGCCTGCGACGCGATCTGCAAGATCATGGAGGGCGGGCACGTGCCGTCCCTCCTCGAACTGATGGACCGCACCACCGTCAAGGCGGTCAACGACCTCGCCCACATGGGTCTCCCGGAGACCACCGAGGCCCTGCTGCTGGCGGCCTTCGACACCACCGACCCGGCCGCCGACCTCGCCGCCGTGGGCGCCCTGTGCGAGACCGCGGGCGCCACGCAGGTCGTCCCCGCAGACGACGCCGCCGAGTCGGAACTGCTGCTCCAGGCGCGCCGCCTGTCCCTCACCGCCCTCGAAGCGGTCAAGGGCACCACGATGATCGACGACGTGTGCGTGCCCCGGTCGAGGCTCGGCGACATGCTGGAGGGCATCGAGCGCATCGCCGCCGAGTACGACCTGACCATCGGCGTCTGCGCCCACGCGGGCGACGGCAACACCCACCCCACGGTCTGCTTCGACGCCCGGGACCCCGACGAGTCCCGCCGGGCCCGCGAGTCCTTCGACGAGATCATGGGCCTCGGCCTGGAACTCGGCGGCACCATCACGGGCGAACACGGCGTGGGCGTACTGAAGAAGGAGTGGCTGGCGCGGGAGATCGGCCCGGTGGGGCTGGAGATGCAGCGGGCCGTCAAGCAGGTCTTCGACCCGCTGGGCATCCTCAACCCGGGCAAGCTCTTCTGACGCCTGCCGTTCACCGGGCCAGCAGCTCGGCCAGCCCGTCGTCGAGGCCGAGCTGCCCGGCCTCGGCGCCCGGCGGCACCGCCCGCAGCGTCCGCTCCAGCCACGCCGACACCTGAGCCGACGGCGCCTCCAGCAGGGCGTCACCGTCGGGGCTGCTCAGCGCCATCAGCACGACGCTGCGGCCGTCCGCCTTCGACGGCCACACCCGCACGTCCCCGTGCCCGCACGGCCGGAACACCCCTTCCACGAGCAGGTCCCGGGCGAACGTCCAGTGCACCGGGCAGCCGGAGTTGATGTGGAAGGTGACGTGCACGGCGTACGGGTCGTCGGAGTGGTAGGCGAGCCGGGCCGGCACCGGGACGGCGTACTCGGGCGACAGGATGAGCCTCAGTTCCAGCTCGCGTTCCACGGCGACGGGGTGGTTGGGGTGCATGGCGTGGGTCCTCTCTCGTACGGTCCGCACGGGCCGCCTGGAACGGGCCCGCACGAGTGAGAGCGACGTGGGCCGTCAGCGTTACGCGGGTTCGCGGAACTTTTCTCCTCCCCCTCTGTCCCGGGTGTGAAGGTCCATGCACGAGGTTGCCCGGAAAGGAGTGGGTCCGGCGGGACCGGCGGTGCGGATTGCGCCCGTCTGATAGATGTTGAGCCCCCGAACCAACCCCCGAGCAGATACGGGACGACGGACATGAGCGCCCCAACCCCGGCCCCCGGCGACGACAGGCCCCGCGAAGGGTATTACCCGGACCCGTCCATTCCTGGATATGTCCGGTACTGGAACGGCGCCTCCTGGGTGCCGGGCACCAGCCGGCCCGCCCCCAAGGACGGCGAGCCGCTCGCGCCACCGCCCGGCGCACGGCCCTCCGTGGAGGAGACCGGCCCCCACTTCTTCGACGAGGACCCGGTCGAGGAGACGCCGCCCGCCGCCGCGGCCCAGCACGGCAGCCGACCCGAGCCGGCCGCGTCCTGGGTCGCCGACCGCTCCGGTGCGGCGGGCGCACAGGGCTCGTCCGTCGCCTGGCCGGGCCCGGCCCAGGCCACCGACCCGAGGCTCGCGCACGCCCAGGACGCGGCGTCGGCCGCTGGGCCGGCCGGGGGAGCGGGGCCGGACGCCGGTGCCGGCCGCCCGGGGACGGGCTCCGGTGCCGGTTCCGCCGCGGGCGCGGGCTCGGGTATGGGTTCCGCCGCGGGCGCGGGCCCGGGTACGGCTTCCGACGCGGGCGGCGCGGCTCGGGACGGACAGGCCTCCGGCGAGCTCGCCGGTGCCGCGCGGGCCGACGCCCCGGCGGGGTCCGCGTCCGACCGCGGTGAGGCGGAGGCCGAGTCGGGCAACACCTTCGTCTTCCGGCGCCCGACGGCCGGGCCCGGGGCCCGGGGTGCCCAGCCCTCGGACGGCGCCGCCGACGACCAGGGCACGATGACCTTCCGCGCGGTCTCCCCGCGCGCCGGCACCACGGGCGGCCCGGGCTTCGCCGCCGGCAAGGCCACCGAGCCCACGGGCCGCCGCGCCGACGGCCCCCTCCGGCCCCCAGCGGACGGCCGGCCCGGCCGTCCCGCACCAGGCCGCCGCCCCCGCCCCCCAGCAGGCCGCCCCCGCTCCCCAGCAGCCGGCCGCCTCGCCGCCGCAGCCCGCCGCCTCCGCCCCGGTCGCGGCCGGTCCCGGCGGCGGTCAGACCTCCTGGGCGCAGCAGGTGCACCGGCTCGCGGGCGGGGGAAACGAGGGCGAGCAGCCCGTCGCGCCATGGAAGCCGCCGGTGGAGGACGTCTTCCAGGCCGCCGCCCGGCGCCAGGCGGCCGCCCGCCCCGCCGGTCTCGGCAAGCGACTGGCCGCCCGGCTGATCGACACCGTCGTGCTGGGCGCCGTCACCGCCGTGGCCGCCGTACCGCTCGGCATCAAGGCGCTCGACCACGTCAACGGAAAGATCGACGAGGCCAAGCTCTCCGGCGAGACGGTCACGGTCTGGCTGCTCGACGGCACGACGTCCACGTACCTGGGCGTCGTGCTGGCCGTCCTGCTGCTCTTCGGCGGCCTGTACGAGGCACTGCCCACCGCCAAGTGGGGCCGGACCCTGGGCAAGAAGCTGCTCGGCCTGGAGGTACGGGACATCGAGGCCCACGAGCCCCCGTCCCTCGGGGCGGCCCTGCGCCGCTGGCTGGTCTACAGCGTGCCCGGCCTCCTGGCCGTCGGCCTGGTCGGCGTCGTGTGGTGCCTGTTCGACCGGCCTTGGCACCAGTGCTGGCACGACAAGGCCGCGAACACGTTTGTCGCGGGCTGACCTGGCGGGGGGCTTCGTGGTCGGGTGCGGGTGAGTGCGGGCTGGTCGCGCAGTTCCCCGCGCCCCTGAAGGTACGCGCGGTGGACGCGTCCCGAAGGGGCGCGGGGAACCGCGCGAGCAACCACGACGCACCCGCACCCGCCGACGCACAGTCGGTCCCCGCCCCGACGGCGTCGGACCACGTGCCCTCGCTACTCCGGACGGCCGCTCGCCGGATGCGAGGAAAGAGACTCCGGGTTCGACTCGGGACATGAGCAGCGAACCGCCCCCCGGCCCCGGCGGGCAGCCACCGGAAGACGACCCGTTCAGGAAGCGCCCTCCGTCCGACGGAGCGGGTGGCACGGGCTCGCCGTACGACAGTCCGCCCCCGCACGGCAGTACCGGCCAGCCCCCGCCGTACGGCGGCAGCGCACCCCCGCCCCCGGGCGGCGGCGGTCCCTACGGCGCCCCACCCCCCGGCGGCGGTGACCCCTACGGCGGCGGCCCGAACCCCGCCGACCCGCTCGCCGGTATGCCCCCGCTCGCCGACAGCGGCAGACGGGTCCTCGCGAGGATCATCGACATGATTCTCGTCGGCATCGTGGTGTGGCTGCTCAGCTGGGCGTTCAACGTCCAGGAGTACCAGGTGGACGGCGAGGACATCTCGGTCGGCAAGTCGTTCGGGCAGTCACTGATCGCCGCCGTGCTCTACATCGCCTACGACACCTACATGACCGCGAAGACCGGTCAGACCCTGGGCAAGAAGTGGCTCGGCATGCGCGTGGCCGATCTGGACAACGGCGCCACACCCTCGGTGCAGACGTCCCTGATCCGGGCGCTGGTGCTGTGGATCCCGTTCGCCTTCTGCTGCGCCTGCGTCTGGACGGTCATCGCGGGCGGCTGGAGCTTCTTCGACCGGCCCTACAAGCAGGGTCTGCACGACAAGGCGGCCAAGACGGTGGTGGTCAGCACCCGTTGACGGCTGGGGCCTGCCACCCCGGAGACGGCGGCGTCAGGCGGCGCGGTCGCGGGCCGCTTCACCCGCACCCGCGGAGACGCGGGCCCGCACGGGCTCCCGGTCCGCGGCACGCTTCGTGGCCGGCACGACGGTCATCGTGCGCGTCGTCCTGGGCCGGGGGGCCGTCATGGCGACCAGCAGCCCGAGGCCGAGGGCGGCGACGGCGATGACGGCGACTCCGGGACCCGAACTCGTCTGCGACAGCAGCAGCATGGCGAGCGTCGAGAAGATCACGGTGCACGTACCGTAGGCGAACTGTGCGGCAGTCGGACGGGGCATGACCATCGTGTCCTCGGAAGACAATCTGGGGGTGAGACCGGCTGTCGGCCTGGCTTTCCGCCGACTTCCGGGCGTTCCGCCAAGCGACTCTAACCCGCTGTGTGCCCGGGAGGAAACAGTGGTAAGCCCGCCCTGACCGGCGGGGCCGATGCACGGGGGGCGCACGGATTCATGGTGCGCCGGAAGCGGACGGCGCCGCGCGCCCGCCGGACGTCCCGCCCGTCCCGCACCGCGTCCGCAAAGCGAACGGCGGCTCCGCATAGTGCAATTGTTCTGCTCAAGTCAAGGTCTGTCTTTTCCGGTGAACCTCTAGTCAAATGTCGTCACTTGAATACACGCGTTGATCACGTGTGCGCGGACTGTGCTCTGTCCTTGTCCCCCCATCCGCGCGCGTGGACGCGGGGGAGGAAGTCAAGTGACCAGAAGATCCTGGACGTTCAGAACGGCGGCGACCGCCGTCGCACTCGCCGCCGCCACCGCGACGCTCTCCGCGGCGGGCGTCGCCCAGGCGGACGCGCCCGCCAAGCCGGAGGCCGTGGACCGCCACGACCCGCACCCCGCGAAGGACATGCACTCGCATGACCTCAAGGGCCCCATGAGCGACACTCAGGCGGCCCAGCGCGAGGAGGCCCTCAAGCAGGTCATCTCCGGCAAGGCCTCGGTGAAGAAGAAGGACGGCTCCAACGTCGTCCAGCTCAAGAGCAAGAAGGGCGACGCCAAGTACGTCGAGCTGGGCCGGGAGAAGACCGACAAGATCTTCACCATCCTGGTCGAGTTCGGCGACGAGATCGACAGCCGCTACGGCGGCGAGGCCGGCCCGCTGCACAACCAGATAGCCAAGCCCAACCGGCGGACCGACAACTCCACGGCCTGGAAGGAGGACTACGACCAGCAGCACTTCCAGGACCTGTACTTCGGCTCCGGCAAGGGCGTCGACTCGGTCAAGACGTACTACGAGAAGCAGTCCTCCGGCCGCTACTCGGTCGAGGGCGAGGTCTCCGACTGGGTCAAGGTCCCCTACAACGAGGCCCGCTACGGCAACAACGCCTGCGGCGACACCAACTGCCCGAGCGTGTGGAACGTCGTCAGCGACGGGCTGAACGCCTGGGTCGAGCAGCAGAAGGCGGCCGGCCGCACCGACGCCCAGATCAAGGCCGACGTCGCCCGCTTCGACGAGTGGGACCGCTACGACTTCGACGGCGACGGCGACTTCAACGAGCCCGACGGCTACATCGACCACTTCCAGATCGTGCACGCCGGTGAGGACGAGTCCGCCGGTGGCGGCGCCCAGGGCACCGACGCGATCTGGGCCCACCGCTGGTACGCCTTCGGCACCGACGCCGGCGCCACCGGACCCGAGCAGAACAGGCTCGGCGGCGCGCAGATCGGCTCCACCGGCATCTGGGTCGGCGACTACACGGTCCAGCCGGAGAACGGCGGACTCGGCGTCTACGCCCACGAGTACGGCCACGACCTCGGCCTGCCGGACCACTACGACACCGCCGGCGGCGAGAACTCCACCGGCTTCTGGACGCTGATGTCGTCCGGCTCCTGGCTCGGCACCGGCCGCAACGAGATCGGTGACCTGCCCGGCGACATGACCGCCTGGGACAAGCTCCAGCTCGGCTGGCTCAACTACGACACCGCCAAGGCGGGCGTCAACTCCTGGCACAAGCTGGGCGTCGCCGAGTACAACACCAAGCACAAGCAGGCCCTGGTCGTCGAACTGCCCGAGAAGGCGGTCACCACCGAGATCGTCCCGCCCGCCGAGGGCGAGACCCAGTGGTGGAGCGGCAGCGGTGACAACCTCAGCAACACGCTGAGCCGTCCGGTCGACCTGACCGGCAAGTCGAAGGCCGAGCTGACCTACGACGGCTGGTACGACATCGAGGCCAACTACGACTACCTCTACACCGAGGTCTCCACCGACGGCGGCGCCAACTGGACCGCCATCGACGGCACGGTGGACGGCCAGCCGATCCCGCGCGACGCCGCCGACAAGCCGGCCCTGCACGGCACGCTGGACGCCTACTCGAAGTTCGCGTTCTCCCTCGACGCCTACGCCGGCAAGAAGATCGACATCCGCTTCCGCTACCAGACCGACGGCGGCGTGGCCCAGAAGGGCTTCACGGCCGACTCGATCACGGTGACCGCGGACGGCGAGGCGCTCTTCACCGACAACGCCGAGACCGCGGACGCCGCCTGGAGCGCCGACGGCTTCACCCGCAAGGGCGCGTCCTTCACCGAGGACTACGCGCAGTACTACATCGCCGAGAACCGGCAGTACGTGTCGTACGACAAGACGCTGAAGACCGGCCCGTACAACTTCGGCTTCACGGACCGCCCGAACTGGGTGGAGCACTACGCCTACCAGAACGGCCTGCTGATCTGGAAGTGGGACACCTCCCAGGCGGACAACAACACCAGCCAGCACCCGGGCACCGGCCTGGTCCTGCCGGTCGACTCGCACCCGACCGCGATGAAGTGGAAGGACGGCACCCTGCTGCGCAACCGCGTCCAGTCGTACGACTCGCCGTTCAGCCGCTACCGCACGCAGGGCATGACCCTGCACAAGGCGGACGTCGCGAAGTACTTCCCGGGCTCGAAGGGCGTCTCGGTCTTCAACGACCGCAAGAACGACTACTACGACGAGTCGAACCCGACCGGCGGCGTCAAGATCACTGACACCAACACGAAGATCAAGATCCTCAAGGAGGCCAGGAACGGCTCGACGATCGAGCTCGAGGTCGGTCCTGCGGGCAGGTAAATAGCATCTGCCCAGGTCAGAGCATGATCGGCGGTGACCCCCTGGCGGGTCGCCGCCGATCCGTGTTTAGGTGCGTCCTGTGGTTCTCTTATTGACACCTGGTCCGAGAAGCGGACCGGCACCGGCTGACACGGGGGTATGACCGCATGGCCCAGGGAGGCTTCAGCAAGCTGCCGAACGGCACGGTGGTGGTGGCACTCAACCTGCCCAGCCCCGCCACGCCGGAGGGCAGCGTGCGCTTTCTCGTCCACGCCCAGAACCGGGCGCGTGCCCTGACCAGGCTGCGCAACCTGGGGCTGCGGGCGGTCTACCTGCGGGGCAACGCCGCCCCGCCGACCCCGGACGAGATCACCGCGGTCCTGCACCACCCCGACGGCCTCATATGGCGCACCGCCCCGGTGGCCGGCGTCCCGGGCGGGCCCGAGCGCGTCCAGGAGCTGTGGCACCCGATCCGGGCGCTCCTCAGACGCCCGGCGCCGCAGCCGTAGCCGCAGCCGCAGCCGCAGCCGCAGCCGCAGCCGCAGCCGCGGCCCGGCCCGGGGGCGGCGGGCGCTACTGGACGACCGGCTTCCCGGTCAGCTCCACGCCCGCCTCCCGCAGCTGCTCCATCGCCCGCTCGGTGGTCTCGGGGGCCACCCCGGCGGTCAGGTCGAGCAGCACCTGCGTACGGAAGCCCTCGCGGGCCGCGTCCAGGGCGGTGGCCCGCACGCAGTGGTCGGTGGCGATGCCCACCACGTCGACCTCGTCCACCTCACGGGCCCGCAGCCAGTCGGCGAGCGTCGTGCCGTTCTCGTCGGTGCCCTCGAAGCCGCTGTAGGCCGCCGAGTACGCGCCCTTGTCGAAGACGGCGTCTATCGCGCCGGAGGCGACGGCGGGGGCGAAGTTCGGGTGGAAGCCGACGCCCTCCGTGCCGGCCACGCAGTGCGCGGGCCAGGAGTGGACGTAGTCCGGGTTGTCGGCGAAGTGGCCGCCCGGCGCGACGTGGTGGTCGCGGGTGGCCACGACGTGGCGGTAGCCGGCGGGCGCCTGCCCGATCAGCTCGGTGATGGCGGCGGCCACGTCGGCACCGCCGGTCACCGCAAGGCTGCCTCCCTCGCAGAAGTCGTTCTGCACGTCTACGACGATCAGGGCGCGGCGCATGGTCGGTGTCCTTCGGCTGGATGGGCTGTGGGGTAGGAGGGGCGGAGGTCGCGCGGTGGGGACGGATCGGTGGGTGGTGCGGCGCCGGTCGGACCGCACCAGCTTTAGCTACCCGAGCCCTCGTGCGCGTACTCCGTCGGAATGACGGGTTCCCCTCGGGAGAGCTGCGTCGCGGACAGCGGGAGGCCCGCGCGGGCGGCCGCGTGCCGGTCCCGGGCGGCGTCCAGCGGCTCGCGGGCGACCACGTCGCCGCCCTTGACCAGCTCGACCAGGAGCTGCCGGCCGGCGAGGTCGTCGGGCACCGGCCCGGTGCCGACCACCTCGGCCTCGGCGTACCCGTGGGAGTCCAGCCGCCGGGCGGCCCACTTGCGGCCGCCGACCGAGGTCTTGCCGCCGCTGGACCTCTTCGCCACCGGCACCAGCGGCGCCCCCTCCTCGCCGGACTCGGCGCGGGCGACCAGCTTGTAGACCATGGAGGCCGTCGGGTGCCCGGAGCCGGTCACCAGCTGGGTGCCGACGCCGTACGCGTCCACGGGCGCCGCCGCCAGCGAGGCGATGGCGTACTCGTCCAGGTCCGAGGTCACGACGATCTTCGTGTCCCGGGCGCCCAGCTCGTCCAGCTGCTGGCGCACCCGGTGGGCGACCAGCAGCAGGTCGCCGGAGTCGATGCGCACGGCGCCCAGCTCGGGCCCGGCGATCTCCACGGCCGTGCGGACGGCCTCGGCGACGTCGTAGGTGTCCACGAGCAGCGTCGTGCCCCTGCCCATCGCCTCCACCTGGGCCCGGAAGGCGTCGCGCTCGTTGTCGTGGAGCAGGGTGAAGGCGTGGGCGGAGGTGCCGACGGTGGGGATGTTGTAGCGGAAGCCGGCGGCCAGGTCGGAGGTGGTCGCGAAGCCGCCGACGTAGGCGGAGCGGGCGGCGGCGACCGCGGCCAGCTCGTGGGTGCGGCGGGCGCCCATCTCGATCAGTGGGCGGTCCCCGGCGGCCGAGGCCATCCGGGAGGCGGCCGCGGCGATCGCCGAGTCGTGGTTGAGGATGGAGAGGATCACCGTCTCCAGCAGCACGCACTCGCCGAAGGTCCCCTCCACCCGCATGATCGGGGAGCCCGGGAAGTACACCTCGCCCTCGGGGTAGCCCCAGATGTCGCCGCTGAAGCGGTACTGGGCGAGCCAGTCCAGGGTCTCCTCGTCGACGATGTCCCGCTCGCGCAGGAAGCGCAGGACGCCCGCGTCGAAGCGGAAGTTCTCCACCGCGTCCAGCACCCGCCCGGTGCCCGCCACGACGCCGTAGCGCCGCCCGTTGGGCAGTCGCCGCGTGAAGACCTCGAACACGCTGCGCCGCCCGGCCGTGCCCGCCTTCAGGGCGGCCCGCAGCATCGTCAGCTCGTACTGGTCCGTGAAGAGCGCCGTCGAGGGGACGTCCACCGGCAGCCCAAGGTCCGCTGTGTTCATGACCGGGATCGTACCCCCATTTCGTCAGTCTGACGATTTATGGTTCCGTGGCGCCCGCCACAGGCCCGTTTGTGCGGGTGCCCCCCTGTGGTGGCAGCATGGGCCATGTGACGGCAGCCGCACCCATGGAGATCGAGAAGACCGAGTCGGCGGAGGAGGTCTTCGCCGTACCCGAGCCCGACGTGCCCTGGGTGACGATCGTGCACAACGACCCCGTCAACCTCATGAGCTACGTGACGTACGTCTTCCAGTCCTACTTCGGCTACTCGAAGGACAAGGCGACCAAGCTCATGATGGACGTCCACCACAAGGGCCGGGCGGTGGTGTCCAGCGGCTCGCGCGAGGAGATGGAGCGGGACGTCCAGGCCATGCACGGCTACGGTCTGTGGGCCACCCTCCAGCAGGACCGGAAGTGACCGGAAATGATCCACGCCCGCCCGCAGGACGGAAGTAGCTGAATCACCTCCATGCCAGGACAGTTCGAACCGCTCCCCGGCGGCGGCGCGGCCGTCGCCCTCGACGACGTCGAGATCTCCATCATCCGGTCCCTGGCCGTGCAGCTCCTGGAGCTGATCGGCCCCGGTCCCGCCGAGGACGCCTCCGGCGACCCGCTCGCCGAGCTCTTCGCCGAGGGCCCGAGCGAGCCGCCCTCCGACCCCGTGCTGCGACGCCTGTTCCCGGACGCCTACGGCGACCCCGCCGCCGCCCCGCAGGCCGCGGAGGCCGAGGAGCAGCGGGCCTCCTCCGCAGAGTTCCGCCGCTACACCGAGAACGACCTGCGGGCCGGCAAGCGCGACAACGCCCTCGCGGTGGTCCGCACCCTGGACGCCCTCTCCTCGGCGTCGGCGGGCGAGGACGGCGCGGTGCTGAAGCTGTCGCCCGAGGAGTCCCAGCAGTGGCTGCGCGCCCTGAACGACCTGCGCCTGGCGATCGGCTCCCGGCTGGAGATCGCCGACGAGGACGACACGGACCTGCTCTACCGGCTCCCCGACGAGGACCCGCGCAAGCCGATGGTGATGGCGTACCTGTGGCTCGGTGGGCTCCAGGAGTCGTTGGTATCGACCCTCATGCCCTGATTGTCGGGCCTGGTGTCCGCTCAGCGGACGCTCAAATCCGGGTAATGATCTCGTCAAGGAGTCATCCCTCTTCGCCCGCCTCGAGCGCCCTTTGTCCTGTTATGCCTGTGTGACGCGTCACACCGCGCCCCTGTGATCGACATCGCGGCCGTGGTAAATCTTCACGACCGCCCGGCGAACACCACCCGAATGTTCGGCCGGGTGCGCCACCGAGCCGGCGGACCGCCGGCCAGGCAGTGAGCGGGACGTGAGGCCCGCTCAGCTCCATCATCCGGGGGGATCGAGACCCGATCCGCGGCCGACGGAAGGCCCGGGTCGGCATGGAGAAAGGCGCACCACACATGACCTCTGCGCAGGTCGACACGGAGAAAGCACCCGAAGAGGGCTACGAGCGCGGACTCAACAGCCGTCAGGTCCAGATGATCGCGATCGGCGGCGCCATCGGCGTCGGTCTCTTCCTGGGTGCCGGGGCCAACATCGCCAAGGCCGGGCCCAGCATCATCCTCATGTACGCCCTCGCGGGCGTGATCATCTTCTTCATCATGCGGGCACTCGGCGAGCTGCTCCTCTACCGCCCCGTCTCCGGCTCCTTCGCCGAGTACTCGCGGGAGTTCCTCGGCCCCTTCTTCGGATACTTCACCGGCTGGACGTACTGGCTGATGTGGGTGGTCACCGGCATGGCGGAGCTCACCGCCGCCGCCATCTACATCCACTACTGGTTCCCGGAGATCCCGCAATGGGTCTCCGCCCTCGTCTTCCTCGTCCTGCTCTTCGTCGCCAACCTGATCTCGGTCAAGCTGTTCGGCGAGATCGAGTTCTGGTTCTCGATGGTCAAGGTCACCGCCATCATCGGCATGATCGTGATCGGCATCGGCGTCCTCACCCTGGGCTTCAGCCAGGCCGGCGACACCGCCGCCGTCTCCAACCTGTGGGAGTTCGACGGCTTCTTCCCCAAGGGCATCGGCTCGTCCCTGATGACCCTCCAGGGCGTCATGTTCGCCTACCTCGCCGTCGAGCTGGTCGGCGTCACCGCCGGCGAGTCGGAGAACCCGGAGAAGACCCTGCCCAGGGCGATCAACACCCTGCCCTGGCGCATCGCCCTCTTCTACGTCGGCGCCCTCACCGTCATCCTGGCGGTGGTCAAGTGGACCGAGTTCGCCGAGGGCGTCAGCCCGTTCGTGGAGGCCTTCGCGGTCATCGGCATCCCGGCCGGCGCCGGCATCGTCAACTTCGTCGTGCTCACCGCCGCCCTGTCCTCCTGCAACTCCGGCATGTACTCCACGGGCCGCATGCTGCGCACCCTCGCGGACAACGGCGAGGCCCCCGGCGTCTTCAGGCGGCTGTCGTCCACCAAGACCCCGGCCATCGGCATCGGCGTCTCGGTGGTCTTCATGGGCATCGGCGTGGTCCTCAACTACACCGTCCCCGAGAAGGCGTTCGGCTACGTCACCTCCGTGGCCACCGCCGCCGGCATCTGGACCTGGCTGATGATCCTGATCAGCCACGTCAGGTACCGGAGCAAGGTCGTCGCGGGCCGCCTGCCCGCCTCCTCCTTCCCGGCGCCGGGCGGCTCGGTGTGCTCCTGGATCGCCATCGTCTTCCTCCTCTTCGTCACCTGCCTGATCGCCTACGACGCCGACGCCCGCGTCTGCCTGTACGTGATGGCCGGCTGGGCCGCCGCCCTCGGCATCGGCTGGGCCGTGCTCAAGAGCCGCAACCCGGAGGTCACCGAGCGGCGTGGCGAGCCCGACCTCGAGAAGATCGTCTGACCTGCGCGTTCTCGCGCATCCGGGACGTCCGGTCACCGGGGACGCTCGTGGCGTCCTCACCGGCCGCCGCTCAGGACGTCCAGCATGTGGGCCACCCCGTACCACCCACCGGTACGGGGTGGCCCTTCTGCTTATCCTGGCCGCATGCTGACCATCACCCAGGCCCTGTACGACCAGATCGTCGCCCACGCGCGCGCGGACCACCCCGACGAGGCGTGCGGCGTGGTGGCCGGTCCTGTGGGCGAGGGCCGCCCCGAGCGGTTCGTCCCGATGCTCAACGCGGCCCGCTCGCCCACCTTCTACGAGTTCGACTCGCAGGACCTGCTCAAGCTCTACCGCGAGATGGACGACCGCGACGAGGAGCCGGTGGTCATCTACCACTCCCACACCGCCACCGAGGCCTACCCCTCCCGCACCGACATCACCTACGCCAACGAACCCGGCGCCCACTACGTCCTGGTCTCCACCGCCGACACCGACGGCGCCGGAGAATTCCAGTTCCGCTCGTTCCGCATCCTGGACGGAGAGGTGACGGAGGAGGAGGTCAAGGTCGTGGACGCGTACTGAATCTCCACTCGTATCGCATCGCGGATGGAAGGCGTCCAGCAGATGAGATCACACTCCGGAAGCCGGTCCGGGAATCGATACGATGAGCCCATGGTTCTTCTCGACGTGAGCGAAAAGGCGCCGGGCACGCTGCTCGTGGCGCGGCTGCACGTCGACCTGTGCAGGCTGAACAGCGCCATCTGTTGATCTCCCGCTGCCGCCGTACGGCCGCCGGACGGCCGTACGCCGCGGTGCGGGCTGCCGCGTGCCGCCGCGCGCCTCACCGAACCCACGACACCTTCCGACAGGAGCCCTCAGCCATGGCCATCGAGGTCCGCATCCCGACCATCCTCCGCCAGTACACCGACGGCCAGAAGGCGGTGGAGGGCACCGGGGACACCCTCGCCCAGCTCTTCGCCGACCTCGAGACCCGGCACACGGGCATCCGGGAGCGACTCATCGACAAGGCGAACGGGGAGCAGCTGCGCCGCTTCGTCAACGTCTACCTGAACGACGAGGACGTCCGCTTCCTCGACGGCATCGACACCAAGCTGTCCGACGGCGACAGCATCACGATCCTGCCGGCCGTCGCCGGCGGTATGGCCTGATCGGGATGCGTTACGACTCCCCGCTGGCCGCGGTGGGCAACACCCCTCTGGTGCGCCTGCCGCGGCTCTCGCCGTCCGACGACGTCCGCGTCTGGGCCAAGCTGGAGGACCGCAACCCCACCGGCTCGATCAAGGACCGCCCCGCGCTCCACATGATCGAGCAGGCCGAGAAGGACGGCCGGCTCACCCCGGGCCGCACCATCCTCGAGCCCACCAGCGGCAACACCGGCATCTCGCTCGCCATGGCCGCCAAGCTCAAGGGCTACCGCATCGTCTGCGTCATGCCCGAGAACACCTCCCAGGAGCGCCGCGACCTGCTCGCCATGTGGGGCGCGGAGATCATCTCCTCCCCGGCCGCGGGCGGCTCCAACACCGCCGTACGGGTCGCCAAGGAACTCTCCGCCGAGCACCCCGACTGGGTGATGCTCTACCAGTACGGCAACCCGGACAACGCCGGCGCGCACTACGCCGGCACCGGCCCCGAGATCCTCGCCGACCTCCCGTCCATCACCCACTTCGTCGCCGGCCTCGGCACCACCGGCACCCTCATGGGCGTCGGCCGGTACCTGCGCGAGCACAAGCCCGACGTGAAGATCGTCGCCGCCGAACCGCGCTACGACGACCTGGTCTACGGCCTGCGCAACCTCGACGAGGGCTTCGTGCCCGAGCTGTACGACGCCTCCGTCCTCACCACCCGCTTCTCCGTCGGCTCGGCCGACGCGGTGACCCGCACCCGGGAGCTCCTCCAGCAGGAGGGCATCTTCGCGGGCGTCTCCACCGGAGCCGCCCTGCACGCCGCGATCGGCGTCGGGAAGAAGGCGGTGAAGGCGGGCGAGAGCGCCGACATCGTGTTCGTCGTCGCCGACGGCGGCTGGAAGTACCTGTCCACCGGCGTCTACACCGCGACCACCACCGAAGAGGCCATCGACACCCTCCAGGGCCAGCTCTGGGCCTAGGGGGCGTCGTTCGGATCAGGCCGGGGTCTCGGGGCCCGGCACGCACGTCCGCGGCGTCGTCGTCGGTTGCCGGCTCCGCCGCGCTCGACTGCGCTCGCGCGGGGGGACCCCCATCGCGTCGACGCCCTCCTCCGCCTCGTAGCCGCACGCACCAGGCCCCGCTCGGGTCGGCCACAAGGCGCTGTGACTCGGAGTCGGCCTGATCCGAACGACACCTCCTGATCGCCGCTCACCGGGCGAGGTGACGCACCTGGTCCCACAGGGCCGGGTCCACCTCGCCCACCCGGCGCCGGAAGTCCCGCACCGGCACCCGGCGCAGCTCGTCCGTCTCCAGGAAGCTGGTCCGCCCCCGCGCGTCGCCCACCGACCCCGGCGGCAGCGTGATCACCCCGGCGCGCTCCTCCCGGTACCGGCTGGTGATCTTCGCGACCAGCGCGCGCCGCCCGCGCACCGAGATCACCAGGCACGGCCGGTCCTTCGCGCCCTCCGTGTCCTCGTACGGCACGTTCGCCCACCAGATCTCCGCGGGCCGCGGCCGGGCCGCCCGCCCCCTCGGCCCCGTGGGCCGCCCCGGCGGACGCCGGCTGCCCCCCGGACGCGGCGGCCGCCGCCCCCGCCCCCACCCGTCGACGATCACGGCGACGAAGGCGAGCAGTACCACCGCCGCGAAGGCGAGCCACCAGGACGTGTCCATACCAACGACCGTACCGGCGCACACCACGCTCGCGCGCCCCCTCCCCGGCCCCGCGCGCCCCTGGTCCAGCCGAACCGGTGACAGCACAGGTGAGTTCGCCCACAACGGCCCCTGGCGGAGGAGCGACCAAAGGTTTTGCGCCTTACGCTCGACAAACCGCACGACCCCCGTCTCTCCACACGCGCCAGCGGAGGTTTCTGCTTCATGAAGCTCACCGTCGTCGGCTGCTCGGGGTCGTTCCCGTCCGCGGAATCGGCCTGCTCGAGCTACCTCGTCGAGGCCGACGGCTTCCGGCTGCTCCTCGACATGGGCAACGGTGCCCTGGGCGAGCTGCAGCGCCACTGCGGTCTCTACGACCTCGACGCGATCTTCCTCAGCCACCTGCACGCCGACCACTGCATCGACATGTGCGGCTACTTCGTCGCGCGCTACTACCGGCACGACGGCGGCCGCTGCGGCCCCCTCCCGGTCTACGGCCCCGAGGGCACCGAGCACCGGCTCACCACGGCCTACG
Organism: Streptomyces sp. M92; assembly: GCF_028473745.1. Lineage (NCBI taxonomy): Bacteria > Bacillati > Actinomycetota > Actinomycetes > Kitasatosporales > Streptomycetaceae > Streptomyces > Streptomyces sp. M92. Next base: position 1,214,373 of record NZ_CP101137.1, on the reverse strand, counting down.
CCGACACCCCCTCGGCCTCCTCCATGAGCGAGGTCTTCGACTTCCACACGGTCAAGCCGGGCACCTTCGAGATCGGCCCGTTCACCGTGCACACCGACCGCGTCGCCCACCCCGTGGAGGCCTACGGCATCCGCGTCGAACACGGCGGCCGGTCACTGACCTACTCCGGGGACACGGGCGTCACCGCCGCACTGGACGAACTCGCCCGCGACACCGACCTCTTCCTGTGCGAGGCCGCCTTCACGCACGGCAAGGAGAGCATCCCCGACCTGCACCTCAACGGCCGCGAGGCGGGCGAGACGGCCACCCGCGCCGCCGCCCGGCGCCTGGTCCTCACCCACATCCCGCCGTGGACCGACCCCCGCGTCAACCTCGCCGACGCCCGCGAGGCCTACGCCGGGCCGGTGGAGGCGGCGGCGGCCGGGGCGACGTACGAGATCTGAGCCCGGCACGGCGAAGGCCCCCGAACCGCTTCTTCCGGTCCGGGGGCCTTCGTCATGCCGTGCGGGGGAGGCTCACGCCTTCGTGAGGTCCTCGATCTCCTCCTCGGGCTCGCGGCCCGGGGTCTTCAGGTCGAACTTGACGATCGCGAAGCGGAACGTCACGTAGTAGATCACCGCGAAGACCAGACCGATCGGGATGATCAGCCATGGCTTGGTGGCCAGGTGCCAGTTCAGCGCGTAGTCGATGAAGCCGGCCGAGAAGTTGAAGCCGGCGTGCACACCCAGGCCCCACGTGACCGCCATCGAGATCGCGGTGAGCACCGCGTGCAGCACGTACAGGACCGGCGCGATGAACATGAACGAGAACTCGATCGGCTCGGTCACACCCGTCACGAACGAGGTCGCGGCCAGGGAGACCATCATGCCCATAACGGCCTTGCGGCGCTCCGGACGGGCGCAGTGCGCGATGGCGATCGCGGCGGCCGGCAGACCGAACATCATGATCGGGAAGAAGCCGGACTGGAAGATGCCGGCGTCCGGGTCACCGGCCAGGAAGCGGGTGATGTCACCGTGCACGACGTCACCGGCGGCGTTGGTGAAGTCACCGAGCTGGAACCAGGCCACCGTGTTCACGAACTGGTGCATGCCGACCGGGATCAGCGCGCGGTTCACACCGCCGAAGAGGGCCGCGCCACCGGCGCCGAGACCGGTCATCCACTCGCCGAAGTCCGAGATGCCCTCACCGATGGGCTCCCAGACCAGACCGAAGAAGACACCGACCACGATGCCGACGAAGGCCATGATGATCGGCACCAGACGGCGGCCGTTGAAGAAGCCGAGCCAGTCCACCAGCTTCTTGCGGTGGTACCGCTGCCACAGCACGGCGGCGAGCAGCCCCATGATGATGCCGCCGAGCACCCCCGGGTCGTTGTACGTGGCCGCGACGTCCTCGCCGTTCTTGACCACCGCCTCGGTGACCGGGAAGGCCTCCAGGACCTTGCTGTAGACCAGGAAGCCGACCACCGCGGCCAGCGCGGTCGAACCGTCCGCCTTCTTGGCGAAGCCGATGGCCACGCCTATGCAGAACAGGATCGGCAGCGAGCCGGTGAGGGCACCGCCCGCGTTGTTGAAGACGGCGGCGACCTTGTCCCAGCCCAGGCCGTCCTTGCCGAAGATGTCGTCCTGGCCGAGCCGGACCATGATGCCCGCCGCCGGCAGCACGGCGATCGGGAGCTGCAGGCTGCGGCCGACCTTCTGCAGACCCTGGAAAAGACCAGATCCCCGCTTCTTTGCGGGGGCCGCCTTGTCGGTGGCGGTGCTCATACTTCCTCCATCGGGTGGTGGTCTACACCACTCAGTGGTGTAGACCTGTTGTAGCACGATGAAGGCGGCGTAAGGAACCCGTGATTCCGCTACCGGAGCGCTACGCGCAGTACCGGTCCCGAGCCCCTGACGGCAGGCCCCTGAAGGCGTGCCGAAGGCCCCCGGACCGCCGGTCCGGGGGCCTTCGAAAGACCTTCCCCAAAGGGTACGCGAGGGCGCGAGAGGTCTAAACCTCCCTGCGAGGTCTACACCTTGGTGACGTCCTCCACCTCGTCCTCCGGCTCCCGCCCCGGCGTCTTCAGATCGAACTTCGTGATCGCGAACCGGAAGATCACGTAGTACACGACCGCGAAACACAGCCCGATCGGAATGATCAGCCACGGCTTCGTCGCCAGGTTCCAGTTGATGACGTAGTCGATCAGCCCCGCCGAGAAACTGAACCCGTCCTTCACGCCCAGCCCCCACGTCACCGCCATCGACACACCCGTCAGCACCGCGTGCACCGCATACAGCGCCGGAGCGATGAAGAGGAACGAGTATTCCAGCGGCTCCGTGATCCCCGTCACGAACGACGTCAGCCCCACCGACAGCATCAGACCGCCCACCTCCTTGCGGCGGTGCGGCTTCGCGCAGTGCGTGATCGCCAGCGCGGCGGCCGGCAGCGCGAACATCATGATCGGGAAGAAGCCCGTCGTGAACTGCCCCGCGTTCGGATCACCCGCCAGGAACATGTTGATGTCACCGTGCACCACCGTGCCGTCCGGCTTCGTGTACGAACCGAACTGGAACCACATCGGCACGTTCAGGAACTGATGCAGACCGATCACCAGCAACGCCCGGTTCGCCAGCCCGAACACACCCGCACCCCACGCGCCCAGCCCCGTCAGCCAGTCGCTGAAGCTCTCCAGCGCGTCACCGATCGGCGGCCACACCCACAGGCACAACGCCGCGAACGCGATCGCCACGAACGCCATGATGATCGGCACCAGCCGACGCCCGTTGAAGAACCCGAGCCAGTCCACCAGCTTCGTACGGTGGAACCGCTGCCAGAAGTACGCCGCCAGCAGCCCCATCACGATGCCGCCGAACACCCCCGGATTCTGGTACGTGAACGCCGTCACCGTCCCCGAACCGTCCGTCAGCCGGCACCCGACCTGCGGAACCGCCTCCGAACCCTCCGGACAGTCCTCCGGAAACTGCCGCAGCACGTTCCAGTAGACGAGGAACCCCGCCACCGCCGCCAGCGCCGTCGAACCGTCCGCCTTCTTCGCCATCCCGATGGCCACGCCCACGCAGAACAGCAGCGGCAGCCCCAGCGAACCGTCCAGCAGCGCGCCGCCCGCGCCGGTCATCACCTTCGAGACGTTCGTCCACCCCAGGCCGTCGTCACCGAAGACGTCCGGCTGCCCCAGACGATTGAGAATGCCCGCCGCGGGCAGGACCGCGATGGGCAACTGCAGACTGCGGCCCATCTTCTGCAGCCCCTGGAACGCCTTGTTCCAACGGGCCCGAGCAGGGCTGACCGCGCTGTCGGCACTCATCCGGTCTCCATCCGGTCGCCGGTACACTGGTGTAGACCAGTTGACAGACGGCTCCGCCGCCGTGACGCCATCATTCGGCACAAGCCCCACCGATGGCTCGCGAAGATGGGCCAACTGTGGGTTACTGCCACAAAGCGGTTCGGATCAGGGAGAAGAACATGGCCAGCAAGGCTGAGAAGATCGTCGCCGGCCTCGGCGGCTTGGACAACATCGAAGAGGTCGAAGGCTGCATCACCCGACTCCGCACCGAGGTCAACGACCCCGGCCTGGTCGACGAAGCCGCCCTGAAGGCCGCCGGCGCCCACGGCGTCGTCAAGATGGGCACCGCCATCCAGGTCGTCATCGGCACCGACGCCGACCCGATCGCCGCGGAAATCGAAGACATGATGTAAGCGCCCCGCGCGCACCGGGCGCCGAAAAGCGCCCCCAGGGGCCCTCCCGCCACACACCACGGGAAGGGCCCCTCCCCATGCCCCGCTAGGCTCACCCGCATGTCACGCATCGACGGCCGCACCCCCCAGCAGCTCCGCCCCGTCACCATCGAACGAGGCTGGAGCAAACACGCCGAAGGCTCCGTCCTCGTCTCCTTCGGCGACACCAAAGTCCTCTGCAACGCCTCCGTCACCGAAGGCGTCCCCCGCTGGCGCAAGGGCAGCGGCGAAGGCTGGGTCACCGCCGAATACGCCATGCTCCCCCGCGCCACCAACACCCGCGGCGACCGCGAGTCCGTCAAGGGCCGCATCGGCGGCCGCACCCACGAGATCAGCCGCCTCATCGGCCGTTCCCTGCGCGCCGTCATCGACTACAAGGCCCTCGGCGAGAACACCATCGTCCTCGACTGCGACGTCCTCCAGGCCGACGGCGGCACCCGCACCGCCGCCATCACCGGCGCCTACGTCGCCCTCGCCGACGCCATCACCTGGGCCCAGCACACCAAGAAGCTCATCAAGCCCAGCCGCAAGCCGCTGACCGGCACCGTCTCCGCCGTCTCCGTCGGCATCGTCGACGGCACCCCCCTCCTCGACCTGCGCTACGAGGAGGACGTCCGCGCCGACACCGACATGAACGTCGTCTGCACCGGCGACGGCCGCTTCGTCGAGGTCCAGGGCACCGCCGAGGCCGAGCCCTTCGACCGCGACGAGCTCAACACCCTCCTCGACCTCGCCGCCGCCGGCTGCACGGCACTGGCCGAACTCCAGCGCAAGGCGCTCGACACGGTCCTCGGAGAGTAAAGAGCGCGCCAAAAGCACGCCAAGAAAGGCGGCCCGGACACGCAACTCGACCGCCCGCCACAGCGTCACTAGCAGTACGAGCGGCAGCACAGCAGTTCTACGGGCGTACAGCCGAAGCCGGCTGTGCGCCCGCCGCCGCGCCGACCGAACACGGGCCGACCGGCCCTGTCCCAAGGGGAGGACCGAGACCCATGGCCGCGAGCCGCCACCGCCGCCTTCGCCGCACCACCGTCACCGCCGCAGCCGCGGCGGCCTTCGCCCTGACGGCCGGCCTCACCACCGGGTGCGACGCCGTCGACAAGGCACTCGACTGCGTCCAGACCGCCGACGCCATCGCCGACAGCGTCACCGCCCTCCAGCAGGCCGTGGAGAACGCGTCCAACGACCCGACGCAGCTCGAGGAGTCCCTCAACTCCATAGACAAGAACCTCGACGAGATCGGCGACCAGACCGACAACGCGGACGTCGGCAAGGCCGTCGACGACCTCGGCAAGGCCGTCGACAACGTCCGCACCTCCGTCGAGAACGGCGACAACACCCCCGACCTCGCCCCGGTCACCGACGCGGCCGGCGAACTGACCAAGGTCTGCACGCCGTGATCCAGGGGTCATGGTGTCCGGAATACTGGACGCCATGACCCGCCTGATCCTCGCCACCCGCAACGCCGGAAAGATCACCGAACTCCGGGCCATCCTCGCCGACGCGGGCCTGCCCCACGACCTCGTCGGCGCGGACGCCTACCCGGAGATCCCCGACGTCAAGGAGACCGGCGTCACCTTCGCCGAGAACGCCCTCCTCAAGGCCCACGCCCTCGCCCGGGCCACCGGCCTGCCCGCCGTCGCCGACGACTCCGGCCTCTGCGTCGATGTCCTGAACGGCGCGCCGGGCATCTTCTCCGCCCGCTGGGCCGGCCGCCACGGCGACGACAAGGCCAACCTCGACCTCCTCCTCGCCCAGATCGCCGACATCGCCGACGAACACCGAGCCGCCCACTTCGCCTGCGCGGCGGCCCTCGCCCTGCCCGATGGCACGGAACGGGTCGTCGAGGGCCAGTTGAAGGGCACCCTCCGCCACACCCCCGCCGGCACGGGCGGCTTCGGCTACGACCCGATCCTCCAACCGGAGGGCGAGACGAGGACGTGCGCGGAGCTCACGGCGGAGGAGAAGAACGCGATCAGCCACCGAGGGAAGGCGTTCCGGGCACTGGTGCCGGTGGTGCGGGAGCTGCTCGGCTGACTACGCAACAGGGCCCCGCACCAACGAATCGAAGGTACGGGGCTCCTTCACTCTGTGGGCCCGGTGGGACTCGAACCCACGACACACCGGACCTAAACCGGCGCCCTCTTGGCCAGCTGGGGTACGGGCCCTTAGCGATGGCTACTCTACTGGGCGCGATGTGCGGTTCGTCGACCTCCCCGGCACCAGGTGCTGGTGATCGCGTGGCAGTTGGGACAGAGTAAGCGTAGGTTTTCGCGCCGATTGTCGCTCCAGTTTCCGTTGATGTGGTCGACCTCCAGCGTCATGGGCTTGCCGAACCACTCCGCGGCAACCCCGCACCTGGCGCACTTCTCGGGAACACCGATTTCGCGGAGCGCGCGGCGTAGTAGCGAGGTCTTTGTGCGGCGACTGTTGTCCTCGTGGACCAAAATGTTCTCGGCACGCTTGGTCGTTGAGCTTGCTTTGCCCCGCTGGTGTGCCTGCCCCAGGAAGTGGGAGGTGTCGATGTCGTCATCTGCGACCCACTGGTGAAACAGCCTGCGAAACCGGCCGTTGCTGGACTTACCCAAGGCCTTCAGAGCACCTGCGATGGAAATCGCTCCCGCTACCGCGCCTCGTAGCTCGTCTACGGTCGGTCTCGGGCAAGGGGCCGGGTCCCGTCGCCGACGTGGGAAGTGTGAGATGTCGATGCCGAAGTGCTCGAAGCGCTTGTACAGGTGTCGACGGAGATTGCGGTAGGGCTGCGTACCGAAGAAGGCGATGACCTCGTCGATGTTCGAACACCGGGCTGCGGCTTCGGCCAGCCGCTCGCGGGTGTACTGCGTGCCCATGGTCATGAGGCGCGCCCCTTGCTGCGGCCCCGGTACGTGTCCGTCGTCGAGTGACAGTTGGGACAGAGCATCCGAAGATTCGCGATCCGGTTGTTTCGCCAGTTGCCGTCGACGTGGTCGACCTCGAGAGGCAGCGGTTCCCCGAGCCACGCTGCCTCGATGCCGCAGAGCGCGCAGCGCTCCTCCATGCCGAGTTCGCGCATCGCCCTCTTCAGCCGGCTGCCCGGGATGCGCCTGGCGCGGGCCGACGTGTCTTCGACGAGGATTTCCTCGGCGGTTCGGCGTCGCTGGTTGTGCCGCTGCCGTTCCGTGCGGACCGCCGATGTGAAGTGCGACGTGTCGATGCCGTAAGCCTTGATACGTCGGGAGATGTTCGTGTGGTGTCCTCCGACCGGGTCGAGTCCGAGCCGCCGCAGGACCTCGTTGACGCTGGTCGACGCAGCGACCACGGGTTCAAGGACCTCCCTCGTCCACTTCGCACCCTCGCGCTCGAAGTGCGAGACATCCACCCCCAGCTTCCTCATCCGATCGAAGAGGTACCGACGCCTCCAGCTCTGCGGATCCACCCCCAACCGCACCAACGCCTCCGACAGCGTCCGCGCCCCCCGAGCCGCCTCCTCGAGCCGCTCCCTGCTGTACACACTCGCCCCCACCGATTCCCCTCCGTTTCCCGGCCACGCGTTCGCGGCCTCGTACGGAGTAACGAACCGTTTATCGGACAGTCACGCACGGCATGCGGAAGGGCCCGTACCGGAAGGCTTCGGCACGGGCCCCGCGAGGAAAGGAAGAGGTCAGATGCCCAGGTCCTTGATGATCTTGGCCACGTGGCCCGTCGCGCGGACGTTGTACAGGGCCCGTTCGACCTTGCCCTCCTCGTCCACCACGATCGTGGAGCGGATGACGCCCATGTAGGTCTTGCCGTAGTTCTTCTTCTCGCCGAAGGCGCCGTACTCGTCCAGGACCTTCTTGTCCGGGTCGGCGAGGAGGGTGACCTTCAGGGACTCCGTCTCGCGGAACTTGGCCAGCTTCTCCGGCTTGTCGGGGGAGATGCCGATGACGTCGTAACCGGCGCCGGCCAGCAGCTCCAGGTTGTCCGTGAAGTCGCACGCCTGCTTCGTGCAGCCGGGGGTAAGCGCGGCAGGGTAGAAGTAGACGATGACCTTGCGGCCCTTGTGGTCGGACAGGGACACCTCGTTGCCGTCGGCGTCCGGGAGGGTGAAGGCGGGGGCCGGGTCCCCGGGCTGGAGTCGCTCGCTCATCGATCCAGCGTAACCGGGGGTCCTGACAGTGCAGCGGGGCGTGGAGCTGACAGACTGTCCGGGACAGTGTCAGAGGACTTCGGAGGCGTACGGTGGCGGACACGTCGGACATCAGAACCCCGGCGCAGATCGAGGCGGACATCAAACGCCGTCGCGAGGTGCTGGCCGAGACGCTCGACGAGATCGGGATGCGCGTGCATCCCAAGACGATCGTCGACGACGCGAAGGCCAAGGTCGCCTCCAGCGTCGATCACACCCTCGGGCGTGCGTACGTCGGGGTGAACCGTGTGGTCAGCGACGTGAAGTCGCAGTTCGTGGACGAGGAGGGCGCGCCGCGGATGGAGCGGGTGGTGCCCGTCGCGCTCGTCGTGGTCGGGGTCGTGGGGCTGCTGGCCCTGGGCGGTACCCGGCGGGGCAAGCGCTGAGCCGGGGCAGGTAGGTTTCAGGGCGTGAGCGCCAAGAAGAACGAGCACCCGCAGGACGACAAGCTGCCGATCCGGATGCTGCACGACCGTGTACTCGTGCGGCAGGACACCGGTGAGGGCGAGCGGCGTTCGGGGGGCGGCATCCTGATCCCCGCGACGGCGGCCGTCGGCAAGCGGCTGGCCTGGGCCGAGGTCGTCGCGGTGGGGCAGAACGTGCGGACCGTGGAGCCGGGCGACCGGGTGCTGTACGACCCGGAGGACCGGGCGGAGGTCGAGGTGCGGGGTGTGGGCTACGTGCTGATGCGCGAGCGTGATCTGCACGCCGTGGCCGCGGACCGGTTCGAGGGGTCGGAGGATTCCACCGGGCTGTATCTCTGAATCAGAGCCGTAACGGGCTTCAGGGGCTGGTGACCGAGGTCACCGGCCCCTTTCCGCTGTTTTTGCTAGCTTGGGAAGCACCCCGACGAGACGCGCCGTACCGGGTTGAAGGAAAAGACGACGCACCCCGTTCAGTTCGTTCACGGAGGTGCCTGTCATGGCGTGGGTTCTGCTGTTCGTCGCCGGTCTGCTCGAGGTCGGCTGGTCGATCGGGATGAAGTACACCGACGGTTTCACGCGGCTGTGGCCGAGTGTGTTCACCGGTGCCGGGATCGTGGCCAGCATGGTGCTGCTGTCGTACGCGGCGCGGACGTTGCCCATCGGTACCGCCTACGGCGTGTGGGTGGGCATCGGTGCGGCCGGTGCGGCGGTGCTCGGCATGGTGGTGCTGGGTGAGCCGGCGACCGCCGCCCGGATCTTCTTCATCTGTCTGCTGCTGGTGGCCGTGGTGGGTCTGAAGGCGACCTCCGGTCACTGACTCTCGCGCCCGGGGCGGGTGGGGAGGCCGGTGATCGTTCCGGTGCCGGAGTCCCCGCCGCCGCCCGCGCCGGTCGTTTCCCCGCCGTCGCCGCCCTCGGTGGTGCCGCCGCCCGAGGAGTCGTCCTCGCCGCCGCCGGCGCCGCCCGTGGGGCCGGGCTCGGTGCTGGGGCCGCCCGTGGCGGGGCCGCCGGTGGAGGTGTCACCGGTGCCGTCGCCGCCGGTGTCGCCGGGCGGGGTGCTGGCCGATCCGCCCGGGGTCTCGGCGCCGGTGTCCTCGTCGCCGCTCGACTCGTCGTCCGGTGTGCTGGTGCCGCTCTCGTCGCCGCCCGGTTCGTCGGAGGAGTCGGCGGTGGGGGCGGCGGTGACGTCGGCGCCGGTCTGGAGCCGGAGGTCGAAGTCGGTGACGGGTTCGCCCTCCAGGGCCTCGCGGGTGTACTGGCCCCAGATCTCGGCGGGCGCGCCGCCGCCGTTGATGCGGGGCAGGCCCATCGCGCCGTAGAGGGGCTTGTGGGCGGCGGTCTTGGGGTCCTGGCCCATCACGGCGACGACGGTGGCGAGTTCGGGGGTGTAGCCGGCGAACCAGGCGGCGGTGTCCTCCTCGGCGGTGCCGGTCTTGCCGGCGGCGGGGCGGCCCGCGGCCTGGGCGGCGGTGGCGGTGCCGTTCTGGACGACGCTGCGCAGGACGGAGGTGGTGGTGTCGGCGGCCTCGCGGCTGACGGCCTGGCGTTCGCGCCGTTCGGGCAGGTCGACTTCGTGCTTGCCGTCCTTCATGACCTTCTCGACCAGCGTGTACGTGCCGTGGCTGCCGTGGTTGGCGATGGTGGCGTAGGCCTCGGCCATGTCGAGGGGGCTGGCGGTGGCCGTGCCGAGGGCGATGGCGGGGCCCTCCGGCATCTCCGGGGTGTCGGCCGGCAGTCCGAGGTCGATCGCGGTCTGCTTGACCTCGCCGGGGCCGACGTCCACGGCCATCTGGGCGTACACGGCGTTCACCGACTTGTCGGTGGCTTCGCGGACGGTGATGTCGCCGTAGTCCCGGTGGTCCTCGTTCTCCGGGGCGTAGCGGGTCCCGCTCCAGCCCTGGACGGGGCGTTCGCTGGTGCCGTCGTAGATGGTGTTGGGGTTGATGAAGCGGCCGTCCTGCGTCTTGGAGTTGTTCTCGACGGCGGAGGTGAACACGAACGGCTTGAAGGTGGAGCCGACCTGGAAGTCGCGGCGGGTCGCGTTGGGCGTGTACTGCTTGACGTAGTCGATGCCGTTGTACATCGCGACGACCTTGCCGGTCCTGGGGTCGACCGAGGCGCCGCCGGCGCGGACGTAGGTGTCGACCTTGCGTTCCTTCTTGTCCAGCTGGGACATGAGCTTGTCGTCGACGGCCTTGACGAAGGCGTCCTGCTTGTCCTTGTGGAGGGTGGTGGTGATGCGGTAGCCGCCGCGGTCGAGTTCCTCCTCGTCGACGATGTCGTTGCCGACCAGGTAGTCCTTGACGATGTTGACGATGTAGCCGCGCTGTCCGGACATGCCGGTGGAGATCGTGGACTCCTTGGGCACGGGGAACTTCTGGGCGGCGCGTTCGGCCGGGGTGAGCCAGTCCTCCTTGACCATGCCGTCGAGGACGTAGTTCCAGCGGGCCTCGGCGGCGGGCCGGTTCTCGGGGTGGGCGACGACGTCGTACTGGCTGGGCGCGTTGAGGAGGGAGGCGAGGTAGGCGCCCTGGGCGGCGGTGAGGTCCTTGGCGTCGACGCCGTAGTAGGCCTGGGCGGCGGCCTGGATGCCGTAGGCGCCGCGGCCGAAGAAGCTGGTGTTGAGGTAGCCCTCGAGGATCTCGTCCTTGCTCTTCTCGCGGTCGAGCTTGATCGAGATGAAGAACTCCTTCACCTTGCGGGTGATGGTCTGTTCCTGGGCCAGGTAGTAGTTCTTGACGTACTGCTGGGTGATGGTGGAGCCGGACTGCTTGCCCTTGCCGGTGGCGGTGTTCCAGCCGGCGCGGACCATGGCTCCGGGGTCGATGGCGGACTCGGAGTAGAAGTCGCGGTCCTCGGCGGCCAGGACGGCGTGCTGGGCGTCCTTGGAGATGCGGGCGAGGCCGACGCTCTCGCGGTTGACCTCGCCGTCGCGGGCGATGACGCTGCCGTCGGCGTACAGGTAGACGTTGGCCTGTTTGGTGGCGAGGGCGTTGGCGGCGGGGATGTGGACGAGGGAGTAGCCGAGGAAGAAGCCGCCGACCAGCAGCAGGACGCCGATGACGAAGGTGCCGACGACCATGCGCCAGGTCGGGATGAGCCGGCGCCATCCGGTTCGCTTGGGTCGCTTGGGCTTCTTCGTCTTGCCCGCGCCCTCGGGTCCGGCGGTCTGTGGGTCGCCGGCCGCCAGTGACTCTCTGGACGCCCAGCCCGGGGTCTTCGGCTGCGGCTGCGGCTCGTCGCTCATCTCGTGCACGGACTCCTGTTTCACGTCGTACGGTTTTCGCATCGTACGTTTTTCGCGTTTGTCGCGCGGTAATGGTCTTCGCGTCGTACCGACTGGTCTCGTACGGCCTGTACGCCTCTGCGCCGTCTGAGGTCCTCAGAAGAAGACTCTCGCACCGCCCGTTCCGTTCCCACCCGACGGCACACCCGTGAAATTCCGTGGCACCGGCTCGCGCCGTCGCACTAGGCTCCTGCGCTTTGGTGCCGGTCGGAGGGGGAGGGCTGTGGGTGTGGGCTCGGGGCGGCTGTACGCGGCCGTCGCGGCGGGCGGATTCCGACGTTACGCGACGTATCGGGCGGCCACCGCCGCCGGGGTGTTCACCAACACGGTCTTCGGGCTGATCCTCGTGTACACCTATCTGGCCCTGTGGGACGAGAAGCCGCAGCTCGGGGGGTACGACCAGGCGCAGGCCGTGACGTTCGTGTGGCTGGGGCAGGCGTTGCTGGCGGCGCTGGCGATCGGCGGCGGCGGGTTCGAGGACGAGTTGATGGAGCGCATCCGAACGGGTGACATCGCGGTGGACCTGTACCGGCCGGCGGATCTGCAGCTGTGGTGGCTGGCGGCGGACGCGGGACGGGCGGTGTTCCAGTTGCTGGGGCGCGGGGTGCTGCCGTTCGCGTTCGGTTCGCTGTTCTTCCCGGTGGCGCTGCCGCGGGAGGTGTCCACGTGGGCGGCCTTCCTGGTGGCGGTGGGGCTGGGGGCGCTGGTGAGCTTCGCGCTGCGCTATCTGGTGGCGTTGTCGGCGTTCTGGCTGATGGACGGCACGGGGATGCTGCACATGGCGTGGATCGCGGGACTGTTCTGCTCGGGGATGCTGCTGCCGCTGAACGTGTTCCCCGGCGCGCTGGGCGAAGTCGTACGGGCGTTGCCGTGGTCGTCGCTGTTGCAGGCGCCGGCGGACGTGCTGCTGGGGGAGGCGGCGCCGCTGGGGACGTTCGTGTTCCAGGCGGCGTGGGCGGTGGCGCTGCTGGCGGTGGGGCGGCTGGTGCAGTCGGCGGCGACACGGCGGGTGGTGGTGCAGGGTGGCTGAGACGGCGGAGGCGAGGGACGCGGCCGTGAGGGGCGAGCCGCGCGGGCGGGTCGTCGAGGGGCTGCGGGCGTACCGGCTGATCGCGGCGATGTGGATCCGGTCGACGATGGCGTACCGGACGTCGTTCGCGCTGACGACGTTCGGGAACTTCGCGATGACCGCGCTGGACTTCGTGGCGATCCTGCTGATGTTCTCCCGCGTGGACTCGCTGGGCGGCTGGTCGCTGGGCGAGGTGGCGTTGCTGTACGGGCTGTCGGGTGTCTCCTTCGGGCTGGCCGACCTGGCGATCGGGTCGATGGACCGGCTGGGGCGCCGGGTGCGGGACGGGACGCTGGACACGCTGCTGGTGCGTCCGGCGCCGGTGCTGGCGCAGGTGGCGGCGGACCGGTTCGCGCTGCGGCGGCTGGGGCGGGTGACGCAGGGGCTGCTGGTGCTGGGGTACGCGCTGGTGGTCGTGGACATCGACTGGACGGCGGCGAAACTGCTGCTGATGCCGGTGATACTGCTGGGCGGGGCGGGGATCTTCGCGGCGGTGTTCGTGGCGGCGGGGGCGTTCCAGTTCGTGGCGCAGGACGCCTCGGAGGTGGCGAACGCGTTCACGTACGGCGGTACGACGATGCTGCAGTACCCGCCGACGGTGTTCGCGCTGGACCTGGTGCGGGGGGTGACCTTCGTGGTGCCGCTGGCCTTCGTCAACTGGCTGCCGGCGTGCTTCGTGCTGGACCGGCCGTACCCGCTGGACCTGCCCGGCTGGGTGGCGTTCACAGCGCCGCTGGTGGCCGTGGGCTGCGGGGCGCTGGCGGGGCTGGCGTGGCGGGCGGGGCTGCGTTCCTACCGGAGTACAGGGAGCTGAGGCGGATGGGCGGGTCGGAGACGATGGCCGAGGCGGACACCACGGGGCCCGCGCCGGCGGCCTTCATCGAGCTGGACGGCGTCGAGAAGGTCTTCGACGTGCGCAAGAAGACGGGGTTCTGGAAGCGGGAGCGGCGGCAGGTGCGGGCGGTGGACGGGCTGTCGTTCACCGTGGCGCGCGGGGAGGTGGTCGGCTACATCGGGCCGAACGGCGCCGGGAAGTCGACGACGATCAAGATGCTGACCGGCATCCTCACCCCGAGCGGCGGCCGGCTGCGGGTGGCGGGCATCGACCCGTCCCGGGAGCGGACCCGGCTGGCGCACCGCATCGGGGTGGTCTTCGGGCAGCGCACGACGCTGTGGTGGGACCTGCCGCTGATCGACTCCTACCGGCTGATGCACCGCATGTACCGCATCCCGGACGCCCGTTACCGGGAGAACCTGGAGCGCTGCGTGGAACTGCTCCAGCTGGGCGAGCTGCTGGACGTGCCGGTGCGGCAGCTGTCGCTGGGCCAGCGGATGCGCGGCGACATCGCGGCGGCGCTGCTGCACGACCCGGACGTGCTGTACCTGGACGAGCCGACGATCGGTCTGGACGTGGTGTCGAAGTCCAAGGTGCGGGGCTTTCTGCGGGACTTGAACGCGGAGCGCGGCACGACGGTGCTGCTGACCACGCACGACCTCCAGGACATCGAGCAGTTGTGTTCGCGCGTGATGGTCATCGACCACGGCCGGCTGATGTACGACGGTCCGCTCGCCGGCCTGCACGAGGCGGGGGAGAGCGAACGGACCCTGGTGGTGGACCTGGAGCGGGAGCTGCCGCCGATCGAGGCGCCGGCGCCGGCGCGGGTGCTGCGGGTGGAGGGGCCGCGGCAGTGGCTGGCGTTCCCGGCGTCGGCTTCGGCGGCGGGGCTGGTGGCGGCGGTCGCGGCCCGGTACCCGCTGGTGGACCTGTCGGTGCGGGAGCCGGACATCGAGTCGGTGATCGCGAAGATGTACGCGGAACGCTCGACCGCGTAGTTTCCGGCGCGGCGACCTCGTAGGCTGCTGTACATGACCGACGACGCCCCGGAGCTGCGCGCATCCGACGCCGACCGTGAACGAGTCGCCGAGGTCCTGCGGGACGCCCTCGCGGAGGGACGCCTGGACATGGCCGAGTTCGAGGAGCGGCTGGACGCCACGTACAGCGCGCGGACCTACGGGGAGCTGGCGCCGATCACCCGGGACCTGCCGGTCGGCACGGCGGTCGCGGCGCCCAAGGTGTCGATGACGAAGGAACCGGCGGCGGCCGGGGAGTGGGCGGGCCGGATCACCGGCGGCGAGGGTTCGTCGTCGTGGGCGGTGGCGGTGATGTCCGGGTTCCAGCGCAAGGGCCGCTGGACCGTGCCGCGCCGCTTCAACTCCTTCGCCTTCTGGGGCGGCGGGGAGATCGACCTGCGCGAGGCGCTGTTCGCGGACGGTGAGGTCGTGATCAACTGCGTGGCGGTCATGGGCGGGATCGACGTGATCGTGCCGCCGGGCGTCGAGGTGATCGTGCGGGGCGTCGGCGTCATGGGCGACTTCGACCACCGGGAGTCCGGTGTGCCGGGCGACCCGGGCGCCCCGCGGGTGGTCGTGACGGGGTTCGCGTTCTGGGGCGGCGTCGGTGTCCGGCGCAAGCTGACCCGGGCGGAGAAGCTGCGGATCAGGGAGGAGCGCCGGCAGGAGAAGCTGGAGCGCCGGGCCGCCCGGCAAGAGTTGCGCGCCTCGTCCCGCGACGACGTGGCCGAGGACCACCTCCGGATGCTGGACGGTCACCGGGACATGCTCCGCGAGCACCGCGACGCACGCCGCGAGCAGCGCGAGCTGCGCCGCGAGGAACGGGACCGGCGCAGGCGGGGCGAGGACTGAGCGGGGCGCCGCCGGTCACAGCTGGACCGGTGCCGCGCCCTTCAGGTCGTCCAGGTCGAGGACCCGGCCCATGCGCTCGTACCCCTTGTCGCTGGGGTGCAGGTGGTCGCCGCTGTCGTAGTCGGAGCGCAGCCGGCGCGGGTCGTAGGGGTCGCGCAGAGCCTTGTCGAAGTCGACGACCGCGTCGAACACGTGGCCGGAGCGGATCTCCTCGTTGATCTGCTGCCGCATGTTCTCGCGGGCCTTCGTGTAGCCGCCGTGCCCGCCGAACGGCATGATCGTCGCGCCGATGACCTTCAGTCCCCGGCCGTGCGCCTGGTCGACCATGGTGCGCAGGCCGTCGAGGATGCCTTCGCGGTCGGCGAGTTCGGGGCTGTGCAGGATGTCGTTGACGCCGAGGACGATGACGACGGCCTTGACGTTGGTGCGCTCCAGGACGTCCCGCTCGAACCGGCTGAGGGCGCTGGGGTTGTCGGCGGGCCGGCCCGCCCTGCTCGTCAGGATGCGGTTGCCGCTGATGCCCTGGTTGACGACGCTGTAGCGGGGCGTGTCCCGCCCGTTCCCGGCCGCCTCGTGGAGCCGCTCGGCGAGGGTGTCGGTCCACCGGTTGTTGGCGTTCGTGTCCGAGCCGAAGCCGTCGGTGATCGAGTCGCCGAGGGCGACGACCGTGCCGTCGGCCTCGTGGCTGAGCACGTCCAGGGCGGTCAGGTACCGCCAGACCCGCGTCTCGGTCGTGTACGCGACGGCGGTGACGTCGGCGGTGTGCTCCCCGTCGGCGAGGTAGCTGATCTGCTGGGCGTGCGGATGGTGGGTGACCGGGCCGGACGGCACGGGGGAGTACGTGGTGACCAGGACGTCCGCGCCGTAGGGGACGGCGAGGCGGGCGATGTCGCTCATCACCCGCCCGCCGGCCGGGACGACGACCTGGGGGCTGCCGCCGAAGGTGAGCCGGCGCATGGTGTCGGCGAGCGCGGCGGCGCTGTCGGGGCCGGCCGACAGGGCGATGGTCGCGTGCGTGATGGTCAGCGGGGACTGCCCGTAGAGGTTGGACAGTGTGATCCGCGCGCTCGTTCCGCCGACGCCGGCGTGCACGACGTTGCGTACCGAGCGGCCCGCCATCCCGGTGGTCTCGGTGCGCGGTTCCGCTGCCGCCGGGGAGGCGGACCAGGCGCCGACCCAGGTGCCGGTGGAGGCGGGAGCGGCGTCGCCGCGCGGGGCGGGGCCGCCGGCGAGGGGGGCGCGGTCCCCGGCGCCGTCGGCCGATACCGAGGCGTATATGGCCGCGGAGATCGCCACGATCAGGGTGACGATCCCGGCGAGCAGGGCACGGTACTTGGTGGGAGGCGCCCCCGTGCCTCCGTCACGACCCCGGGTCATGCTGTGCTGTTCTCCTCGGGCGAGGGGAGCCCGAGGCTCCGGTCCGATATACCCATGATGCGGCACAGGTCGGGGAAACGCCGTACGACCCCCGCGCGTTCCCCTTCCGGACAGACGCCGGGAACTTGTGTTCCGTTCCAGGAGTCGGTCAGGAAGGGACAATGTGTGCGGGGCGGATCGGCGAACGGTGGAGTGGATGGAACGCACGAAGGCGGGACTTCCGGATGGATCCGGCGGCACCGGGAGCGGTGCCGGAGGCGGGAGCGGTACGGGCGCCGTCCGCGACCGCGCGATGACGTCCTTCAGCGCGGCGGACGAGGAGAAGCGGCGCGGCGTGCGCCGTATGAAGCTCACCGCCACCGGCCTGCTGCTCTTCGTCGCCCTGGTCTACGTACTCGCCGAGTGGGCCCTGCACCGGGGCGCGGGCGCCTGGGCGGGCTATGTGTCGGCCGCCGCCGAGGCCGGCATGGTCGGCGCGCTCGCCGACTGGTTCGCGGTCACCGCCCTCTTCCGCCACCCGCTCGGCATCCCCATCCCGCACACCGCGATCATCCCGAAGAAGAAGGACCAGCTGGGCGTCTCGCTGGGCGAGTTCGTCGGCGAGAACTTCCTCTCCGAGGACGTCGTACGGCAGCGGCTGCGCGCCGTCGGCATCGGCAGCCGGCTCGGTGCCTGGCTCGCCGTTCCCGAGCACGCCGACCGGGTGACGGCCGAGCTGGCCGCCGCCCTGCGGGGCGCGCTGACCGTGCTGCGCGACTCCGACGTGCAGGCGGTGGTCGGTGAGGCGATCACCCGCCGGGCCGACGCCCAGGAGATCGCCCCCGGCATCGGCAAGATGCTGGACCGGATCGTCGCCGACGGCGGTCACAAGCGCGCCGTCGACCTGATCGTCTCCCGCGCCCACGACTGGCTGGTCCTGCACGGCGACTCCGTGATGGACGCCGTGCAGGGCGGGGCACCCGGATGGACGCCCCGGTTCGTGGACAAGCGGGTCGGCGAGCGCGTCTACAAGGAGCTGCTGCGCTTCGTCACCGAGATGCGCGACATGCCCGCCCACCCGGCGCGCGGCGCCCTGGACCGCTTCCTCGCCGACTTCGCTTCCGACCTCCAGTCCGACACCGAGACCCGGGCACGCGTGGAGCGGCTGAAGACCGAGGTGCTGGGGCGCGGCGAGGTCCAGGACCTGATCGCGTCCGCCTGGACGGCCGTACGGGCCATGATCGTCTCGGCGGCGGAGGACGAGCGCAGCGAACTGCGCATGCGGGTGCGGGCCTCGCTGCTGTCGCTGGGCGCCCGGATGGCCTCCGACACCCGGGTGCAGGGCAAGGTCGACGCTTGGGTGGAGGGCGCCGCGGTGTACGTGGTCACCACCTACCGCAAGGAGATCACCTCCCTGATCACCGACACGGTGGCGAGCTGGGACGCCGAGCACACCACGAAGAAGATCGAGGCGAACATCGGCCGCGACCTCCAGTTCATCCGCATCAACGGCACGGTGGTCGGCTCGCTGGCCGGGCTGCTGATCTACGCGGTCTCCCGCATCCTGGGAGCGTAGGGCCGCCACGTGCGGCCCTGCGGCCTCCCGGCGCGGCGGGCGTGTTCCTCCCGGTGCAGGGCACACGGGAGGCGTCCGCCCGACGGAGAGGGAGCCATGACAGCGGATTCGTCGTCAGATGCGTCGTCGTCGGCCTCGGGGCCCGTCTCCACCGGCACCGTCACCACGGCCGTCCCCGCCCGCCTGGACCGCCTGCCCTGGTCACGATGGCACTGGATGATCGTGATCGGCCTGGGCACCGTCTGGATCCTCGACGGCCTGGAAGTCACGATCGTCGGCAACGTCGCCGGACGCATCGCCGAGGACGGCAGCGGCCTGGACATCACCTCGGCGCAGATCACCGGGATCGCCGCCGCCCTCTACGTGGCGGGCGCCTGCTCCGGGGCCCTGTTCTTCGGCTGGCTGACCGACCGTTACGGCCGCAAGAAGCTGTTCATCGCGACGCTGGCCGTCTACCTGGCGGCGACCGCGCTGACGGCGCTCTCCTTCGAGTCCTGGTGGTTCTTCCTCTTCCGCTTCCTCACCGGCTTCGGCATCGGCGGCGAGTACGCGGCCATCAACTCCGCGATCGACGAGCTGATCCCGTCCAAGTACCGCGGCCGGGTCGACCTCATCATCAACGGCAGCTACTGGCTCGGCGCGATCGGCGGCTCACTGCTGTCCATCGTGATGCTGGACACCGACATCTTCCCCAAGGACCTGGGCTGGCGGCTCAGCTTCGCCATGGGCGTCGTCCTCGGCCTGGTCATCCTCCTGGTGCGGCGGCACGTGCCGGAGAGCCCACGCTGGCAGTTCATCCACGGCCACGGCGAGAAGGCCGACACCCTCGTCGACTCCGTCGAACGCGAGATCGAGGAGGAGAAAGGCGAGAAACTGCCGCCCCCGGCCGGTGAGATCACCATCCACCAGCGCAAGAGCATCGGCTTCGGTCTGATCGCCAAGACCGTCTTCCGGCGCTACCCGCGCCGCGCGGTCCTCGGCCTGTCCCTCTTCATCGGCCAGGCCTTCCTCTACAACGCCATCACCTTCGGCTTCGGCGCCATCCTCATCACCTTCTTCGACGTGCCGACCGGCTCCACCGGTTACTACTTCGCCGTCATCGCCGCCGGCAACTTCCTGGGCCCGCTCCTGCTCGGCCACCTCTTCGACACGGTCGGCCGCCGGATCATGATCTCGGGGACGTACCTGCTGTCGGGCATCCTGCTCTTCGGCACCGCGTGGCTCTTCGACCAGGGCTCGCTGACGGCCACGACGATGACGGCCTGCTGGTGCGTGGTGCTGTTCTTCGCCTCCGCGGGCGCCTCCAGCGCCTACCTGACGGTGTCCGAGATCTTCCCCATGGAGACCCGCGCCATGGCCATCGCCTTCTTCTACGCCCTCGGCACCGCCGCCGGCGGCATCAGCGGCCCGCTGCTCTTCGCCGACCTCACCGAGTCCGGCGTGGTCGGCGACACGGTGCTGGCCTTCCAGATCGGCGCCGGGCTGATGTGCGCGGCCGGTCTGGTGGCGGCGTTCCTGGCGGTGAAGGCGGAGCGCCGGGCACTGGAGGACATCGCGGAACCGCTGTCGGTGGCACAGGCCGGTCCGGGGGACTACCCGCCCGGTCCGGCGGGGAGGAACCGCCCATGACCATTCGCAGGATCGTGCCCGACATCCGGGTCGAGGACGGGGAACAGCTGCACACGAGCCGTGACTTCTACGGCCTGCTGGGCTTCGAGGAGGTCATGGACATGGGCTGGGTGACCACCCTGGCCTCCCCGTCCAACCCCACCGCCCAGATCAGCCTGTTCACCGAGGAACGCACCGCGCCCCTCGTCCCCGACCTCAGCGTGGAGGTCGAGGACGTGGACGCGGTGTACGCGCGGGTGACCGCGTCGGGCGCGGAGATCGTACGGGAGCTGAAGGACGAGGAGTGGGGCGTACGCCGCTTCTTCGTCCGGGACCCGACCGGCCGGGTGGTCAACGTGCTGACCCATCACCGGGACTGACCCATCACCGGGACTGACCCATCACCGGGACTGACCCGCCACCGGGACTGACCCGCCACCGGGACTGGCCCGCCACCGGGACTGGCCCGCCACCGGGGCTGGCCCTGGCCCGTCACCGGAACTGACCCATCACCGGGACTGACCCGCCACCCGCACCGAGCCCGCTGACCTGGGCGGACGCTCAGGGCTTCCGGTCGGCAACCGCCCAGGAGGCCAGCGCCACGGCACCGGCCACACCGAGGACGGACGGCCAGGCGCCCACCTCCTTGGCCAGCGGGTGGGACCCGGCGAAACCGGCGACGTACGCCGCCGTCAGCGCACCCGCGGCCTTCCCGCCGGCCCGCGCCCGCCACTGCCGCGCGGCGGCGGCGCCCGCGACGGCCAGCACGACCCCGCCCAGCTCCCGCTTCTTCGTCCACCGGGCCACGCCGTACCCGCCGACCAGACCGCTCGCGGCGACCACCGCGCCGGGAACCCGCACCATCTCCGCACCGCCTCCTGCCCACAAGGAACTCCTCCAGCCGAGGTTAGGGGTGTCGTCCGGATCTTGCCGGGGCCGCGGGGTCTGGCACCCGCTTACCCCCCCAGCGGGGTTGTCGTCGGTTGCCAGGGCTCCGTCCTGTCGCCCTCCTCCGCCTTGCAGCCGCACGCACCAGACCCCGCTCGGGGTCGCCTGCAAGGCACCGTTACTTGGAGCCGGCCTGATCCGAACGACACCCCCTGATCCCCGCCGGACGGCCGGCCCGCCCCGGGTCGTACCGACGGCGCGGCCCCTCCATCGGCCGAACCGCATGCCCTGACCCCGACACTCCGGGGTACACGCACAGTTAGGGAGGGTGACGCACGGCGAGCGACGAGCAGCGAAGGAGCCGGAAGGCGATGAGTACGCAGAGCCCGGGCACGGACCACCAGTCCCCGCCCCGCACCCGGTCGGTCACGGTGGACGGCGCCCGCGTGGCCTGCTGGGAGTCGGGACCCCCCGACGCCGAACCGGTCGTCCTCCTGCACGGCTACCCCGCCGACCACCGCTGCTGGCGCCACCAGGTCCCGGCCCTGTCGCGCCGCCACCGGGTCATCACCCCCGACCTCCTCGGCTGGGGGCGGTCCGAGCGCCCACTGCACCTCCCCTTCGACTACGACACCGAGGTCGCCCGCCTCGGCCGGCTGCTGGACGCCCTGGAACTGGACTCGGTGAACCTGGCCGGCCACGACTACGGCGGCTTCCTCTCCCTGGGCTTCGCCCAGCGCCACCCCGACCGCGTACGCCGGCTGGCCCTCCTCAACACCCGCGCCCACGCCACGTTCACCCGCCGCTGGTACGCCGTCTTCGCCCTGACCGGCGTCGTCGCCCGGACGCCCGCACTGCGCCCGGCGGCGATGCGCCTGCCGTACGTCGCCATCCACCGCCGTACCTTCGGCCCGCTGGTCCGCGCGGGCCACCTCACCCCGGACCTCCTGCGCGGCTACCTCGACTGGATGGACACGCCGGAGGGCCGCCGCTGGCTGCTCCACTACTTCGCCGACTACCGCACCCCCGCCCGCCCCGCCCTGCGCCGGGACCTGGCCGCCGTCCCATGCCCGACGGCGGTCGTCTGGGGTCGCGAGGACCAGTACCTGAGCCCGGCGATCGCGATGGAACTGGCCGGCACGATCCCCGGCGCCGAGCTGACGATGTTGCCCGGGACCGGCCACTGGGTGATGGAGGAGCGCCCGGCCGAGGTGACGACGGCTCTGCTCCGGCTGCTGTCCCGGGCGGCTCGGAACGACTGAGACGCAGGTCACATCCACCCGCTCCGCTGGGCTGTCACATTCCGCCGCCGCGGTCCGTCGTAGCTGTGTACGCCCACCGAGAGACCGATGACGGAGGAAGTCACCATGGAAGCGCGACTCAACATGTTCGCCAACCCGATCGCGGGCAAGCTCGTGCGCCACATCAACTCGGCGGGCAAGGTCCTGGCGGACTCGACGCTGCCGCACGCGACGCAGGAGCTGGTGAAGATCCGCGCCAGCCAGATCAACGGCTGCGGCTTCTGCCTCGACATGCACACCAAGGACGCCGCGAAGGCGGGCGAGACCTCGCTGCGCCTCAACCTGATCGCGGCGTGGCGCGAGGCCAAGGTCTTCACCGACGCCGAGCGCGCCGCCCTGGAGCTGACCGAGCAGGGCACCCGCATCGCCGACGCCGCCGGCGGCGTCACCGACGAGGCGTGGGCCCAGGCGGCGAAGCACTACGACGAGGACCAGCTCGCCGCCCTGGTCGGCCTGATCGCCGTGATCAACACGTACAACCGGCTGAACGTCATGCTCCAGAACCCGGCGGGCGACTACGAGCCGGGGATGTTCGGCTGACACCCCCGGCCCGCCCGCTCCCCGGCCCGGTCCTGCCCGCCCGCCGCTCAGCCGGCGTGCAGCAGGACCGGGAGCCGCTGGTGACCGTTGCTGATCAGGGACGGCACGGGCGGCAGTTCCTCCGCCGGATCGGCCAGGCGGATGTCCGGGAAGCGGCCGAAGAGGCTCTCCAGCGCGAGGGTCACCTCCATACGGGCCAGCGGCGCGCCCAGGCAGAAGTGGACGCCGTGGCCGAAGGCCAGGTGCTCCTTGACCGTGCGGGTCGCGTCGAAGGCGTCGGCGTCCGCGTGCCAGTCCGGGTGCCGGTTGGCGGCGGCGTACGAGGCGAGGATGGCCTCGCCGCGCTCGATGGTCCGCCCGCCCGGCAGGGGGATGTCCGTGACGGCGTACCGCAGCGGCAGGTGCTTGACCGCCGGTTCGTGACGCAGCGTCTCCTCCACCACGTCCCCCCAGGTGACCGCGCCCTCGCGGACCAGCTCCAGCTGGTCGGGGCGGGTCAGCAGGGTGTACGCGGCCTGGTCGATGACGTTGACGGTGGTCTCGTAACCTGCGCTGATCATCAGCAGCAGCGTGTCGCGCAGTTCCTCGGGGGAGAGGCGGTCGCCGTCCCCCTCGTCGTCCCGCGCGGCGATGAGCAGGGACGTCATGTCGTCGCCCGGGGTGGCGCGCTTGGCGGCGATGAGCTGGTCCAGCACCTCGTACAGGCGCATGGTGTTGGCCTGCGCCTCGGCCTGGTCCAGCGTGGTGTCGAAGACACCGTCCACGAGGGCGCGGAAGCCCTCCCGCCGTTCCTCGGGCACACCCATGAGGTGGCCGATCACCGCGATGGGCAGCGGGTAGGCCAGCTCCTGCCGCAGGTCGACGGGTTCGCCGGCGGGCAGTTCCGCGAGCCGGTCGACGAGCCCGGTCACCATCGACTCGACGGCCGGACGCATCGCCTCGACGCGACGGGCACTGAAGGCGGGCGCCACCAGCCGGCGCAGCTTGCGGTGGTCGGGGCCGTACGCGGTGAACATGTTCTCCACCGCCACCCACAGGGCCAGCGGCCAGGTGCCGACCACCTCGCCGAAGGCCGGCCAGTGCGCGCGGGCGTCCTTGGAGACGTCGGGGCTGGTGAGGAGCTGTTTGAGGAGGGCGGGATCGCTGACCGACCAGGCCTGGACCCCGAGGACGTCCACCAGCGTCGCGGGGCCGCGGTCGCGCAGGGCGCGGTGCTCGGCGTGGTGACCGGCGCCGGTCGGGTCGAGGACGAGGGCGGGCTGCTGGGTCGCCATGGCCTGGCTCCTTAGTGTGCGGCGGGGTGCGTGACGTGCTGTGCGGCTGCGGCCTGGGCCGCGGTGGTGACGGGGAAGGTGACGGGCAGCGAGTCCAGGGCGCGGTGGAACGGGCCCGGGCGCCACGTCAGTTCGGCGAGGGGCCGGGCGAGGTCGGTCTCCGGCAGCGCATCCAGGAGGTGGGTGACCGCGGTCTCGGCGATGAGGTAGGCGTGCGAGCGGGCGGGGCAGGTGTGCGGGCCGGTGCTCCAGGCCAGGTGGGCGCGGTTGCCGCCGTGCTGTCCCTCGGGCACGCCCTCGGTGAGGGCCGGGTCGTTGTTGGCCGCCGCCATCGAGATCACGACCGGCTGGTCGGCCGGGAGCAGCACGCCCTCCACGTCGATGGGGTACGGAGGGTAGGAGATGCAGTAGTTCGCCATCGGCGGGTCGGTGTAGAGGACGGCGTCGAGCGCGTCGCGCACCGTGGACAGCCCGGCGTGCAGGTCGGCGGAGAAGTCGTCGTCGGTGAGGATCTTCAGGATCGTGTTGCTGATCAGGTTGGTCAGCGGCTCGATCCCCGCGCCGTACAGCGTGACCAGCTGATGGCTCATCTCCTCGTCGGTCAGCTCGGCGGGGTGCAGCGCCAGCCGGGAGGTGATGTCGTCGCCGGGCTGGGCCCGCCGCAGGGCCACCAGGTCGGACACGGCCTGCGCGAGGATCGCGTTGCCCTGCTCGGCGTTGGTGGTGTCGAAGATCTTCGCCATGCCGTCGGCGATGCGCTGCCCGATCTCGTCGGGGCAGCCCAGCAGCGCGCTCAGCACCCGGAAGGCGATGGGGAACGAGTACTGGGTGAGCAGGTCCGCCGACCCGGCGGCGCGGAACCCGTCGATGGCACCGTCGGCGACCTTCTCGACCAGGGCCCGCAGCCCGTGCTGGTCGACCTTGTCGATGGCGTGGGTGTTCGCCCCCCGGTAGCGGGCGTGCTCGGCACCGCCCGAGCGCAGCGCGTTGGGCCGCCACTCCATCATCGGCCGGACCGGGCAGGTCTCCGGGATGAGTTTCTCCCAGGCGCGGGGGTCGGCCGGGAAGTGCAGCGGGTCGTTGAGGATGCGGCGGGCCTGGTAGTAGCCGATCACGAGGGTCGCGGGGACGCCGGGCGCCAGGTCGACCGGGACGAGCGGGCCGTGGGTGCGGCGCATGCGCCGGTAGGCGGCGTGCGGGTCGGCGGCGAACTCCGGCGCGTACAGGGCGACACGGCCCGGCGAGCCGTCCGGTGCGGGCTCGGCGGAAGGCAACGTCATCGGCGGGACTCCAGGAGGGCGGCTGAACGGTGCTCGGTGAGGTACTCGGTGAGCGTGATCAGGGCGTGCAGGGAGGACGTGCGGTCGCGGGCGTCGCAGTACGTCAGCGGGGTGGCCGGTTCGAGGGCCAGCGCCTCGCGCAGCTCGGCCTCGGGGTAAGCCGGGGCGCCGGGGAAGGTGTTGATGGCGACGGCGTACGGGATTCCCGCGCCGTCCAGCAGACCGAGGGCGTCGTGGGAGGCGTCGAGGTCGCGGGTGTCGGCCAGGACGAGACAGCCGAGGGCGCCCTCGGCCAGGTCCTCCCACAGCGGCTGGAAACGGGACTGCCCCGGCAGCCCGAACAGGTACAGCGCGATCCGGCCGCCGGCCATGTGGATGCGGCCGAAGTCCATCGCCACGGTGGTCGTCGTCTTGTGCGGGGTGCCGCGCAGGTCGTCCACACCGGCGCTGATCTGCGTGATCGGCTCCTCCATGCGCAGCGGCCGCACTTCGGAGACGCTGCCGATGAACGTCGTCTTGCCGACGCCGAAGCCCCCCGCGACCACGATCTTGGCCGACCGGGTCACCGAGGCCGGGACGTAGGTGACGGACGGGTCCGCCGCCCCGTCGGGCCGGTCGGGCCGGTCGGACCGGTCGGTTCCGTCAGACCATGGAGCGAAGTCCACGGAGTACCTCCTGCAGCAGGTCGAAGTCGGGCTGGTCGTCGAGCGCGGCGACCGGGCTGGACAGGTGGCCGGAGTCCATCAGCGCGGAGACGAGGATGCGCACCGTGGAGGGCGGCAGCTCCAGCGCGGCGGCGATGTCGGCGACGGCCAGGCCGCCCCGGGCGCCGGCGAACAGCCGCATCACCCGGCGGGCGTCCGGGCCGAGGGTGTCCGTGGGACCGTTCGCGGCGACGACCACGCTCTCCAGGCGCACGTCGTCACGCGCGCGGACCTGGCCCCCGGTGCGGACGTAGGGCCTGACCATGTCGGGGTCGCGCCGCGGCCCGCTCATGCCGGTGAGCCGCCTTCCGCGACCGGTACCCGCTGCTGGACCGGCACGCGCTCCTCCGTGGCCAGTTCGTGCCCCACCCGGGTGGCGAGCCGCACCATGTGGTGGGAGATCAGGCCGACGTCGGCGTCCGGGCCGGTCGTGCACACCGACAGCATGGTGTTCTTCGCCGCGGTGGTCGTCAGGCCGATGCAGCCGACCGACTCGATCAGCAGCTGCCGCATCCCCGCGCCGCCGGTGAACTCGTCCCAGGCCTTGCCCGCCGCGCGCAGCGCCGCCGTCAGCGCGGCGAACTTCTCCCCGTCGTCCTGGCCGATCGTCTCGGTGCGGGCCTTCAGCAGCCCGTCGCTGCTCATCAGCACGGCGTACCGGACGCCCTCGACGCTGCCGAGTTCCTGGTCCAGCAGCCAGCCCAGGCTGTTGGTGTGTGTGTCTTGCACGATCAGTGTCCTTCGTCGTCAGCGGCGTCGTGGGCGGCGGTGCGGGGAGTTGTGCGGGGGACCGTGCCGGGGGCCCGGGCGGCGTCGTGGGTGGCGTCGGCGGAGGCCCGGGAGGCCTCCCCCTCCCGGCCGCGGCGACTGCCAGCCGCCCAGGCCGCGGCGACGGCGGGCCGGCCGGGCTCGGCGTCGTCCGGGGCGGCGGGGCGGCGCGCGGGGGCGGGAGCGGTGGAACGGCGGCGGACGGTCAGCCCGCTGGCGGTGGTGGCCGAGGGGGTGCCGGTCGCTGGTGCGGTGGCCGAGGGGGTGGCGGCTGCGCTGGGCGCGGCGGGTACGGCGGCCGGCCCAGCACCGGGCTCGCCGGGTGCGGCGGTCGGCCCAGCACCGGGCTCGCCGGGTGCGGCGGCTGCGCTGGGCGCGGCGGGTACGGCGGTCGCGGCGTCTGTGGCGGTTCCGACAGGCGCGATGGGTTCGACGGTCGCCGCGGCCCCGACGGCCGCGGCAGGCGCGACGGGGGACGCGGCCACCGCGGGGATCGCCTGGGCTGCCGGGGCCGCCAGTGCGGGCTGGGCCGCCTGGGCCGGTTGCGCGGCGGCAGCCCTCGGCACCGCCTGGGCCGTCGCCGGATCGACGAGCAGGTTCTTCGGCAGGACGACCATGGCCCGGGTTCCCTGGTAGATGTTCGGCGCGGTCAGCTCGACGCGGAAGCCGTAGTTCTCCGCCAGCAGGGACGCCACGCGCAGCCCGGTCTGGGGATGGGCGCCCAGCCGGGTGATGTCGTCGCGCTGCTCGCCGGACATCACGTCGCTGGCCCACATCAGTCGCTCGTCGTCCATGCGCAGCCCGGCGTCGTCCACGATCAGGAAGCAGGCGTGGTGCCCCTGCTCCAGCGACACGTGGACACTGGCGGCGGGCGGCGAGTAGCGCAGCGCGTTGTCCAGCAGTACGGCGAGCGCGTGCACGACCGCCTCGACCGCGCGGCCCGCGACGACCACGGACCCCATCTCGGGGTGCTTGATCCGCTCGTACCCCTCGATCCGGCCCATGGCCGCGCGCACGATGTCGGTCAGCGTGGTGGCGGGCCAGCGCCGGGACAGCTTGTCCCCGGCGAGCACGGAGTACCCGGAGGCCGTGAGCAGCATCTGCTGCGCGAGGTGGTCGATCTCCACGAGCGTCGCGTAGGCCTCGTCCGAGATGTGCCGCCGTACGCCCTGGCTGACGGCCCGGCCCAGTCTCGCCGACCGGGCCACGATGTTGTTGGCGAAGCCGCGCACGGCGGCCCGGGCCACGCCGGCCGACTCGTGCCGCACCTGCGCGATCCGCTGCTCGGCGTCCTGCCGTACCTGGTCGGCGGCGTGGGCCGCGGCCCGTTCGGCGGCCGTCCGCTCCCGCGTCCGTACGTCCTCCACCGCCGCGGTCAGCGCACCGGGCACGGCACGCAGCCGTTCGGCGAGCGGTGTCCCGTCGAGCTGCGCCGGCACGGGCAGCGGCCCGCCCCCGGTGCCCTCACCGCCGTGCCCGCCCTTCACCGCCGCCGGGATCACGGCGGCCGTGAGGTGCCCCACGCACTGCTCGGCCGCGACGAGTTGCAGGGTGAGCCGGTCGGCGTGCTCGCGCAGCTGCTCGGCCCGGCGCCGGGCCCGCCCGTACTCGCGCCGGAAGTACCACGCGGCCCCGACTCCGGCCGCCGCCAGTGCGGCGGTGGCGGTCACTATCAGTTCAGTCATCAGGTCCTCACGGATGGGAAGCCGTCGGTGTGGGGGAGGGCGGCCGGGGCCGGACGGCGCGAAGCGGCGAGGCGCCGGGGCGGCCCGACGACGACCGGGCTCTCAACAGGCCGCAGCGGACCGGTGTCTCCCATGGCCACCACGTGCCGCGGAGTCGGCGACGCGGACGACGGCGAGGGCGCACGACATGGATCTCCAAGGAACACGCGAGGGCCGGTACGAGCGGACCGGTACGAGCACAGGGGCGACGACGACGCGGATTCGAAGCGGAAGGGGACCGCGCACCATCCCGACCCGTCTCGAACTCCCGTATCCGCGACCGGCGTTCGACTTACGGAAGGGGACCATACCGTTTGTGCTCACGATGCGCTCACGGGTCGTGCGGCCCTCGTGACCATGGCGCGTAACCGCCGTGGGTTTGACGCGAAAAATACGTCGATGGCCGACGAACACCTATGGCTGAAAAGGGGGTTGGAACGAGTGGCGGCGCGCTGGTAAATGGCGTCGGCAACGGTGACGACCCCGCCGCTCCCCGCCCCTTCCCGGCTCACCCGGAGGCCAGCTGCTCCGCGATCTCCTTGACCCAAGCGGCCCTCTGCTCCGGGTCGTCGAGGGTCGCCGCCCACGCCTCCGGGGCCAGCTTGTGCTGCTCGGGGCCCGCCTTGAGCGCGACGAGCAGCTCCCGGGCGGACTGCCGCAGCTCGGGCGTGGTGTCGGCGCTCCCGGGGACGCCGGGCCCCGCCGCCAGGCCGTAGATCTTGCGCGCCATGGCCTGGCGCTCGCCCTTGGACACCTTCTTCCAGACCTTCAGCGAGTGCTTCAGCGAGTCCGTGCGGGACTTGGCCTCCACCGGCCCCTCGTCCTCCGCCGCCCAGCGCTCGGGATGCCGGGCCTCCTCGTAGCGCTTGGTGACCGCACGGCCCGCCTTGTAACCGGCGACGCCGAGGATGAGACCGGCCCCGACCGCGGCGGCGATCCAGCCGCCCGGGTTGCTCCCCAGCACGCCCGCCGCGGTCACCGCCGCCACGATGCCGCCGGCGGCCTTGGCGGGTTCGCCCACCACGCCGCCCACCGTCTCCTTGCCGATCTTGGCGATCTGCTTCTTCTTCGCGTACTTCTGCGTCTCGCCCAGGGTTTCGGTGTCCTGCACGGCGCGCTGGTGGGCGGCCGTGGCGCGGCCGGCGCGCTCGTACTCCTCCCGCAGGGCGTCGAAGGCGGCCTCCGCGGCCGGGTACCACTCCCTGGGCGGGCGCCCCTGTCCGGCCTCCGTGATGGCGTTCAGCCGCTCGAACGCCTCGTCGACCCGCTGCTCGGCCCGGTTCGCCTCCTCCTGCAACCGGACCAGCAACTCCGCGTGCACGGCGCCCGGGTCGCCGAGCCGCTTGATCCTCTTGTACTTGCGGGTCGCGCCCCCGACCTTGCCCGCGGCCCTGGCGCCCTTCCACAGGCCGGTGACGGCACTGAAGACGCCGCTCACCTCGGCGGCGGTCGCGGCGTCCGCCGCCCCCTGGACCTTGGTCGCCTCCTTGGCGACGGCGGCGCCGTAGCCGCCCGAACTGGCCGTGCCGACGACCGCGTCCGCCCCCTTCGTCCTCCCCTTCCTGCTCGCCGTGTGGTGTCCGGCCCCGGTCCGGTTCCGCCTGGCGTCCTTCAGGTTCTTGAGCGAGTCGTAGGCGTTGACGACGACGCCGGTGACCTCGGTGAGGAGGTTCCACGCTCCGGCGGAGGTGCCCGAGGCCGCGGCGTCGTGCTTGAGAGCTCCGTTGCCCGAGGCGGTGGCCGCCTGTCCGAGGCCGGCGCTGGTGGGGGTCTGGGCGCCCTTGACGGCGTTGTCCACGGGGTCGAGGTTCTTCTTGAACCGGTCCATCAGCTCGGCGGCCCGCTTGGCCAGGTCGTCCACCGGCCTCGCCCCGGCGGCGGCACCGTCCGCCGTCTCCGTCTCCCGCGCCGTCACGAAGCTCTCCGGCGCGCTCGCCGTCACGAAGCTCTCTGTCTCCCGGGCCGTCACGAAGCTGTCCGGGCTGCCCGGCCGGGACGACCCGGCGGACTCCGGAGCCCGTTCCGCCGTCGCGTTCCTGACGCGCTGCACCGCCGCCGTCGCCGCCCGGTTGCCGACGGCGGACTGGAACTGGAGGAAGGCGGCCTCCGCCGAGGTCCCGGACGCATTCTGGGCCCCGCTCCCGCCCCCTTGCCGGCGCTGCCTGGCCGACGCCAGCGTGGCCACGGACGGCCGGGTCGAGGGGTGCTGGACCGGGGTGCTCATGGGGACATACCTCTCCTGCGCAGGACCGGGCGAGGCGAAGGTAGCCGGGCGCGGCCAACGGGAGGGGTGCGGCGGGGAAACTACCGGGGGACGGTGGGGGACGTGTCGCGGCCGGGAACCGGGACACGTCCCGGAGCGGCAGGGCTGAAGAAGCTCAGTCCTCCCACCAGACGGAGCCCGTGTAGATCCAGCCGCACCAGTCGTTGGTGCGGTTGGAGTACTGGACCTTGAACCACTCGTTCCCGTACTTGTTCCTGACGCTGTCGAAGAAGGCCAGCGAAGCACCCCGGTACACGGTCTTCACCACGGAGGTCGACTGGTAGTAACCAGTCCTGATGTACCCCTTGTCGACGACGACCTCGACCCGGTCGGTGGCCGTGCCGCTGCACATGCCCTGGACGGCGGCCGGCAGTTCCGGCGGGGCGGCGGCGGCAGCGGCGGGTGAGGCGCCCATGGTTCCGATCACGACCGCGGACGCAGCCGCGGTGCCGGCCAGCCGGCGAAGCCTGCTCATCATGTCACTCCCCCTTGAGGATGGGTCGTTCCTGTCCTCGGCCAAGCTAGGGGGAGGGCGTGCCGGCCCGGTCCTGCAACTCTTCAGGTTGACTTCGGGCCGCCGATGAGTGTGTGCACGTACCTGCGGAACAAGCCCCTCCGTGATCAGTCGTGGCCAGTTCGGGCCTCACACCACCACCCTGTGTGGCCGCTACATTCACCCCGACCGAACCCACTCGACCAGGGGGGAACAGGCAACGATGCGCTCCACACGACCCGTCAGCCGCATCACCAGATCACTCATGGCGGTGACCGCCACCGCGGCCGCCGGGGCGGTCACCGCCCTGAGCCTCGCCGCCTCACCGGCGGCCGCGGCACCCACCGGCACGACGGCGCCCCGGCCCGGCGACAGCTGTACGGTGGCCGACCTCGGCACCCGCCACCCGTACATCAAGACCACCGAAGTATCGCCGACGATCACCCACTTCAAGGGCTGGTACGTCACCGAGGGCACCACCGGTGAGCAGACCGTCAGCACCGACACCACCACGGTCATCAAGGTCTCCGTCGGTCTCAACGACACGATCGAGACCAGTTTCGCCGTCGAGGCGCTCAGCAACGTCAGCGCGACCGTCGGTCTGAACGTGATGCTCGAGTACACCTCCACCAGCAATGAGTCGAACTCGGTCACCTGGAACCTGACCCAGCCGGGCTACTACGGGTTCTACAAGGGCACCAAGAAGGTCACCGGCACGTACGGAAGCCTCAACTGCAACCGCGCCCAACAGGACGACGGCAGCTGGGCGCTGGAGTGGACCGAGGGACCCGGCGGCGGCGGCTTCACCACCTTCACCACCCTTGAGGAAGGCGCGGTGCGCTGCCAGGACGACGTGCCCGCCGACAGCATCATGGCCAAGGCACAGGCCCTCCTCGACTGTGGGACGGCGGCCGCGAAGGCCGACCACCCGGCGGGCGCGGTCGCGCCGACGGCGCAGCAGGAGCAGGCCCGCTCCGCGCCGGACCCGGCCGCCACCACCGGCACCCCCGCCGCCGAACAGCCCACGGCCACCGCGCACGGCGCGCGGGCCGCCCTCGACTGCTCGGCCGAGGCCTACAAGATCGCCGTACCCGGCAAGCCCCTGTCCTGGGGCGCCCCGCTCCTGGCGGACGACGGCGTCCGGCTGCGCCCCTCGTCGATCTTCAGCGCCCACCTGGACAACTGGCGCCTGTGCAACGTGACGGAGCGCGACGGCGTCATCGAGGCGTCCCTGTGGAACTGGGGCAACGGCGGTTGCGCGACCATCGCCGAGCAGAACGCGTCCACCGAGCGGGCGGTGCTGAGGACGGTCCCCTGCGCGGAGGACGACCTCCAGCGGTTCTACATCTACCGTGACGTACCCGGCAGCTCGAAGATCGGTGTGCAGAACAAGTACACCGGTTCCATGATGGGCTACGACCGGTACGCGGACGGGGAGTTCATCCGCCAGTACTCCAGCGGCCGGCAGGACGGCACGGGTACGTTCGACCTGACCGCGGTCTGACGTCCCGCACCCCGCGAGCGGCCCCGCACACGAGCCCCCCCCGAGCCCCCGGGCTCCCGGCTCCGTGCGGGGCTCCGTGCGGGGCCCTTCCCTGCCGATCAGTACCCACCGGGCAGTCGCAGCCGCGGCACCTGGGCGTGCAGCAGCCGCTGTCCGTCGCCGTCCACGCGCAGGGTGTACGTCTGCGGCCCGGGCCGTCCCGCGGCGTCGAGGGCGTCGATGAAGTCCTCGACCCGACTCCACAACTTCAGCGGGCCGCCTTCCCGGACCCTCCAGTCCCCACCCTCGGGAGTGAGCGTGGCGGCGGACCCGGAGACCACGTCGATGAGGTGCGGCACATCGCCGATGGTGACCAGCTGCGCGTCCGGTACGGCACTCTGGGCGAGGAACCGCAGGTGGAAGGCCTCCTCGGTCGCAGCCGTGAGCCGCTCCGGCGCGTGCCGCGCGGACCGGGACGGCTCCTCGTCGAGCCCCGCGACCCAGTCCGCCGGATTCCCGTACGCCGGTGCCGCATCGGTCCGGGCGGGCATGAAGGAGACGGTCCCCGGCAGCAGGGACCCCTCGGCGGTCCCGTCCCCGGCGACGGTGAGCAGGACGCGGGCGTTGCCGTAGAGCCACCCCGACAGGGGCAGCAGGATCTTCCCGCCGGGACGGACCTGCCGGAGCAGAGCGGGTGGCACGGACCGGAAGGAGCAGGCGGCCACGATCCGGTCGAACCAGGCCTCGGGCCAGTATCCGTACCGCCCGTCGGCCCGGGCGAGCGTCGGCGTGTAGCCACAGCCGTACAGGGCGTCGGCGGCCCCTGCCAGCCTCGCGGCATCGACCTCGACGCTGGTCACGTGGGACGAGCCCAGCCGTTCACAGGCCAGCGCCGTGGAGTACCCGGTCCCCGTCCCGACCTCCAGGACCGTGTGGCCTTCGCGGACATCGGCGTCCGACCACATACGCAGCACGAGCGAGGGGAGCGTCGACGAGGACGTGGGTGCTCCTCCGTGCCGTACGGCCGGCCGCTCCCAGTCGGTCTCCTCCCCGTCGAACTGAGTGACCAGCGTGGCGTCCGAGTACGAGGCCGCGAGCCAGCGGCCGTAGTCGAGCTTCGACGTCACCGGCTCCCACACCGTCAGCCCGTGTACGTCCGGTTCGTCGGCCGGGAGGTAGAAGCCGGGCACGAAGGCGTGCCGGGGCACCTTCCCCGCGGCTGCGAGCCAGTCCGGGTGGACCGGTTCCCCGGCCTCGGTGAGGCCCTTCACCATCGCCGCGCGCAGCGTCCCCGCGTCGTTGGCGAGGTCTGTGGGCAGAGTCATGATCCGCCAGTCCCTTCCGTGCTCAGAATGTCGGCGAAGGCTTCGGTGATCGCGGGGGCGTCCGGAAGCCAGCCCCACTGACCGTTCGGGTTGCACTCGATCGCGTACCAGTCCTCCGGATTGCTTCCGTCACCTGTGAGCGCGAAGTCGAAGCACCCGAAAGCCAGCCCGGAAGCGGCCAGATAGCCGTGCAGGGCGGCTTCGACGACCGAGGGCACGACGACGGATGCGTGAACCAGGTCGTTCCAGTCCCCGCACCGCCAGTCGACGGCACCGCACGGGGAAGTGATCCGCTGGGCGAAGACGCGCCGGCCGACCACGGTGATCCGTACGTCGCTGCTTTTCGGAACCTCGGCCTGGAACAGATGAGCCGTCACCGAGAGCGAGTCGTCGAAGTCCTCCGAACGAACACGCTGAGTCCAGATCGCACCCGCGCGACCGTCCTCCCCGAGTGGCAGCCCACGAAAGGTCTTGCAGACGACGGACGGGTGCTCCTCGGCGAACCCCCGTGCCGCCACGACATCGTTGGTGACAAGCGTCGCCGGAATCCGCAACGCCAGCTCGGCGAAGGCTTGCAACTGTCCCGGCTTGAACTCCGCGCGGGCCACAGCCGCCGGGTGGTTGACGTACCGGACGGCACGCAGACTCCGCAGGACACCCCCGAGCCCGTGCCTCGCCTCGGCCGCCGCGAATCGCCGCTGCTGTCGCGGCAGCTCTCCGAACCGGTCCGAGTAGGGGGTGGGGCGACGGTAGTAAACGGCTCCGATCTCCCCGAGGTCCACCTCCCGGCTCTCCGTACGCAGCGGCCCGCTCCAGGCGGGATCACCGGCCCCGAGGCGGAACCCGAAGGCCAGCCGTCGGCCGATGTCGGCGGGGTCGGCCCTCACCACCGGCACCTCGCGCTCGTTCAACGCGGCGATGACCCAGTCCGCGGTCACGTCCTCCAGAGCGGTGAGCACCAGAACGGTACGTGTCATCGTTCAGTCCGACTCGTAGTCGGTCGTCGTGTCGTCCTGCGACTGAGGCTGCGGCTGCTGCCCGTCCCCACCGCCCGAAACGGACGCCGTACTGCTCGTCCGGGACGTCCCGTGCTTGCCCATCTCGACCACCTTGCCGAGGGCGTCGGTGTAGCGGGCGGTCTGGGTGGCCGAGTCCAGGGTGACGGACGCGTAGGGGGTGGTGGCAACCGGCAAGCGGTCGGTGACGAGACGCATCGCCCAGGGGGCGTGGGCGGAAGAGGCGGAGTTGAGTACCCGCTCCCGGTGCATGGGTTCCATGAGTTCCATGCCGACCAAGCTAGGAACGCCTGGGAACGCCGCTCAACGAGCGTGCGCCGACTTGCACGTGTTCACCCGAGCGAGTCGATCGCCGACGTGATCAGCGTGCGAGCGGGGGCGCCGTAGACCGCCGAGTCGGCGAGAGCGGCGAAGGTCCGTGCGTACATGCCGACTTCGTGGGGCTGCGTGATGGTCAGGAAGGCGGAGACCAACTCGACGTTGACCTGGGAGTCGTCGAACACCCAGAAGTCCTCGACCGGCCACAGCGCGGTGCGGTCCGTGCTCAGTGGGATCACGCCCAAGCTGACGTTGGGGAGCGTCGCCAGCGACAATAGGTGTCCCAGTTGTCCGGCCATGGTCTCGGACCCGCCGATCAGGTGCCGCAGCGTGCTCTCCTCCAGGACCACGGCGAAGCGGCGTGCCCCCTCGTACAGCACGCGCTGCTTGTTCACCCGGACGTCGACGGCCGCCTCAAGGTCGTCAGGCAGTGCGCGGCGGTCGCGGATCGACGTCAGCAGTGCCCTGATGTACGCGGGTGTCTGGAACGGGCCGGGTATGAGCCACGACGAGTATGCCCGGAAGTGCCGGGTGCGCTCCCACAAGGGAATGACCGATTCCTGGGCACGACGCAGTCCGGCACGCTCCATACGGCGCCACTCGACATAAGCCCCGTCGATGTTACGAGCCGTGGCGACAAGGTCGGCTGTTTGGTCGGCCGCGGCGCAGTGCAGCGTGTACGCGCGCAGATCGTCGTCGGAGGGCGGAGTACGGCCGTTCTCGATGCGACTGCATTTGCTTTCATGCCAGCCAGCCCTGAAGGCGAGCTCCCGGGCGGTGAGACCCGACTCCTTCCGGATCTCGCGCAGTCGCTTGCCCAGGGCCTCGCGGGCCTGCTGAATGCTGGATGACGTCGACATGGGATATGGCGGGCGGATTCCGTCAGGCTGGCCGGTACTCCCCGTGGGGGATCGCCCGCTCCCACACGGCGGCGAATGCGGAGGCGCACAGGCTGACGACGCTCTGGTCGGTCGAAAGTTCCTCGCCGGTCATCGTCCCGGCCCCGGCGAAGTGGTTGAATAGGACGGACGTGCCGTCGAAGAGCCAGAAGTCGTTTCCCGGCAGAGCAAGGCCCGAAGCCTGCCTGCGGGGTAGCCAGCGCACATCTTCGCCGGCCTTGACGTTGTGCCCGCTGGTCAGTTCGTACTCGTACCGAGCGTAGGAGGACAGCGGTTCGGAAACGATGCGAGCGCGATGCACGGCCACGCCGCGGGCCACCGCCGAGGAGACGAGCTCGATCCACCAGGGCCAGCGCTCCGCCGGGTCGAACCGGTGGCCCGCTGACCACTCCCGGTAATCCTCGTCCAGGCCGTACGCGTCGCGCATCTCCAGGTGATAGGCGCTGTGCCGGGCTGACCGGAAGAGCTCCTCAAACGTCGGCTGCGGCACCGCCGCTCACCTCCGGGAAGAACTGCATCATGCGCCGGGGGAACTCGATCACCGTCTCGTGTCCGGGAATGTCCAGCTGCGCCAGGCGCTCAGCATCCGTGACCCGCCAGCCTTGCAGGATGTAGTTCCCCGTCTCGTCGTCCAGGTACACGGTCGGAGAGCCGTTGTTGGGGCTCTCGGGGTCCTTGCCCAGGCGGTGCAGCGCCATGATGCCCTCCGGTGGCATTTAGGTCTGTCGAGGTGACCAGGCTTGCGCGGCCGCAGCTCGGTGTGCCAGCTACTTGCATGAACTTCTACGAGTCGGGCTTTCTCTGGGTGCCTCGTCCCGAGCTTCTCGCTTCAGCTTCACCGTGAGGTCGATGCCTTCCCGGACGGCTTGGTCGAAGCCGGGGTCCTGCCGCAGGCGGACCCGCCCCCGAAAATCCACGATGACGGCGGTCACGGCAGTGAGGTCGGTTCCCGAGGTGCTTTCCCGGGCGCGCTTCAAGTCGACCTCGAAGGCTTCCTTGTCACCCGGGAAGCCATGACCTGCGAGCAGAGCCGTCCTTACGTCGCCGACGGTCAGCAAGCGAAACGGTGATGCGCCGATCTTCATGTTTCCGTTCCTTCCCCGCGCGAGCGAAGAGGCCGTATCCGCCTCGGTCGGTCAGGAGGCCTGCTGCTGCAAGTCGTCGCGTAGCGAGTCGAGGAATCGCCTCCAGGCGTCCAGCCGCACGTCGAGTGTGGGCCCGCCGATGTGCTTTGAGTCGCGTATTAACGCGCCGTGTGAGACGTAGGCGCATTCCACGCATTCAGTTCCGCTGCCGCCGCTGTATGAGGACTTGAACCAGCGGGGCGCCGGGGCGGCTGCCATCAAGACTCACTCCTTGCTGAGTCGGTCGATGAGCTCGACCGAGGACTCGAGGTCGAGCGCCTGGGCGCTGAGGTAGTCGAAGGCCAACCTATATCGCTCCAGTTCCTCCGGCTTCTCCATGAACAGCCCACCTCCGAGTAGGTCGACGTAGACGACGTCCAGTTCACGGGCTTGACCGCGAAGGGTGACGAAGCTTCCGACCGCGGCCGCGTGCGCTCCCAAGGAGAACGGAAGGACTTGAACGGTGATGTGCGGTCGCTCGGCACAAGTCACGAGGTGGGCGAGTTGCTGTCGCATGACCTCACGGCCCCCAACCTGACGGCGGATCGCAGCCTCGTCGATCACACACCAGATGTGCGGCGGTTCATCACGCTCCAACAGTTCCTGCCGTTTCATGCGGATGTCGACCATGTGCTGGACTTCGCGTTCGCCGCATTGCACCTCTGAAGCGCGATGGACCGCCTCAGCGTAGGCGCGCGTCTGGAGGAGCCCGGGGACGTACATGCACGCGTAATGGTCCTCGCGCACCACCTCGTCCTCCAAGGTGAGCATCAGGTTCATCGAGTCGGGGATGGGATCGGCGAGCGATCGCCACCATCCCTGGATCTTGGCTCCCTTCGCCAACTCGACCAAAGCGGAGCGCTCTTCGTCCGTCGCGTCGTACTCGCGGCACAGTGCGTCGACGGCCGGCCACTTGACCGTGCCCTCCTTCGTCTCGTAGCGACTCAGCGTCGCCTTCGAGATGCCGACGCGTGCGCCCGCCTCTTCGAGCGTCAGTCCCTTGAGTTCTCGAAGTCGTCTCAGGTCCGCGCCGAGTTGGCGCCTACGGGTGGTCGGTCCGACCGGCATGGTCTCAGTCCTTCGCGTTGGTCCGATAGATCGTCGTGCTCCGCTGGTGCTGGCGGCAAGACGGTGTGCGCCGGGGGCGCGGGCTGTGATCGAGTGCTCCCGGCAGCTCGCAATGAGAGTTCCATTTCGAGAGTTTCAATGCAACTGTGTGTCGCGTAGACATCACAGTGGGCTATCGGGAGTGGGGAGCGGGTAAGACATGAATGACTCTCTATGGAGGCTGACGCAGCCGTGGAGGCTGCCGTTTCTGGCTACGGCAGACCAGGTGGGAGCTCTTCGGCGCGCCTTGCGCATCCACCTCGAGTACTGGGGGTTGCGCGAGCTGGCCGACGCCGCCGAGGTTTGCGCCGGTGAACTCGTCACCAACGTCGTCAAGCACGTCGGACCGGAGACGCCGTCCACCCTCGTCGCCTCACTCGGCGGCTCTCACCTGCGCATCGAGGTTCACGACCCCGATGCTCGCGCGCTTCCGACGCTCACGTGCGCGAGCATCGAAGCGGAGGACGGCCGGGGGATGACGCTGGTCGACGCCATGAGTGATCGTTGGGGTGTGGAGCTGGCCGGTGATCGCAAGGTGACCTG
This sequence comes from Streptomyces sp. M92, assembly GCF_028473745.1. NCBI lineage: Bacteria > Bacillati > Actinomycetota > Actinomycetes > Kitasatosporales > Streptomycetaceae > Streptomyces > Streptomyces sp. M92. Next base: position 1,175,416 of record NZ_CP101137.1, on the reverse strand, counting down.
GTGCGAGTTCCGTATCGACGTCACGTGGACCGAGCGGCAACACCTGCCGATGCCGCGACTGGCCCGTGCCGCAGACGTGCTGACTCTGTACGGCGGCACGGAACCGCCGAGGCAGTCGGTTGGTCACAGTCGACTGTCGGCAGCGGTGGCGGAGGAGGCCGCGATCAACGCCATCACCGACCTCCTCTACTGGTTCCGAGCGCAAGGACTGGACGTCGACGACGCGCTTGACCGGGCGCAGTCGCATTTCGAAGCGGAGTGCGAAGCACGACTGCCCTGAGCCGTTCGCGCCCTGGCCGACGTGTTGGGATCAACTCGCCTGGATCGCCGCCGAGTACGTCCACACGTCGGCCGGGAGCGGGTGCTTCAGTTGCCAGGTGATGGCCATCGGCTTGCTGCCGGTGTGCTCCACGTAGGTCGCCGGGCCCAGGAGCATCCACGGCTGGCGCTTGCCCGTGTCCGTGTCGGCGTAACGGCGCACGAACAGCAAGACATGGCTGCCACGCCGCTCGTGCTGCTGATAGCGCGTGCCCGTGGGGGAGCCGGGGGAGGTCGAGTTCTGGGATTCCCAGTGGAAGAGGTTCGGGCTCAGCGCGTAGTCCTTGTAGCGGACGGTGGGTGAGAAGTCCTTCTCGTCCTTCTCAAGTGTGACCAATAGCGCGTCCGTCTGGAACTCCTCGGCCCACGTCACACCCTGGCTGAAGGACCTCGGCATCCGCCCTCCGAAGCGGGCGATTCCCAAGGCTGCCAGGATCTCCGATCGGTTGTACGAGCTGTGTACCTTCAGCGGTGTCGCTCCGAGGTTGCCGGTCAGCGGGATCGGTACATGGTCGGCCTTATCGATGACGTACGACAGGACCTGTCGGAGTTCATCGCGCAGAGCCCGCTGCGGGCGCAGTGCGGCGAGGCCCTCCGCGAAACTGGTGAAGCCGCCCGCGTCGTCCCAAAGGTTGAAGAACAACATGCGGGCGTACGCCTGGTCGGTCTGGTCGAGTGTCTCGTACGGGGGAGCGTCGTCAGCCAGTAGTTTCAGGTATGCCCGCACGCGACCCGGGTCGTCCACGTGCAGGAAGGCGTGGACCCGCTTGAGTAGCGGCTCCTCGCCCGGCGGAGCCGGTTCGGTGATCAGGCTGGCGCGGCGCAGGATGGAGGTCCAGGAGTTGCTGCTCTTGTACAGCTCCTTGATCTCCCGACGGCTTTCGCGGAGGTAGTCGGCGAGGAGGGGAGTGCTGTACTCCTTGACCTCCTTCACCAGCGTCGTCACGGTGGCGGTCAACTGGGTCCTGATGTTGTCGAGGACCAGCTTCTTCGCCTTGCCCTCCAGAATGATCTGGCAGCCGGAAGGGAGCTGAGGGAAGCCGCGTTCGATGTGTTCCACCAGCCGATTGCGCGACAGGTTGGTCATGGCCCGGAACTGCTCCTCGAAGCGGAACTCCGCGCGATGCTGTCCGATGAAGTCGAGGACGGTGAGCACCGGCTTGCTGTCGGTACGTCGTAGGCCTCTCCCCAGTTGCTGGAGGAAGACGGTGGCGCTGTTGGTGGGGCGCAGCAAGAGCAGCGTGTCCACGTCCGGGATGTCGAGCCCTTCGTTGAACAAGTCCACCGAGAAGATGACCTGGAGCTCGCCTGCTTCAAGGTCGGAGAGTGCTCGGGCACGTACCTCGGCGGAGGAGTCGCTGGTGAGAGCCGCAGCCCGCAGGCCGGCCTTGCGGAAGTAGTCGGCCATGAAGTGGGCATGCGCCTTGGTGACGCAAAAACCGAGCGCGCGCATGGCGCCGGGGTCGGAGATCTTGTCCCTGACCTGCTTGACGATGATGCGGGCTCGCGCGTCGTTGCCCGTCAGGAGGTTGCCGAGCTCCTGTTCGGCGTATGAACCCTTCTGCCAGGTGAGAGTCGTCAGGTCGGTTCCGTCGGGGATGCCGAAGTAGTGGAAGGGAGATAGAAGGTCGTTCTCAAGGGCTTCCCAGAGCCGCATTTCGGCGGCGATGCGTCCATCGAAGAACTCGTCCTGAACATTGCGCCCGTCCATCCGCTCGGGGGTGGCGGTGAGCCCCAGCAACTCCTTCGGCGCGAAGTGCTCGATCACCCGTCGGTACGTACTGGCCGTGGCGTGGTGGAACTCGTCGATGACGATGACGTCGAAGTGGTCCGGTGCCAGTTGCTCCAGCCTCTGGACGTTGAGTGATTGGACGCTGGCGAAGACGTGGTCCCAATCCTGTGGATCGGCGCCGCCATGCAGCAATTCGCCGAATGAGGCGTCGACCAGCACTTCGCGGTACGTACGCAAGGACTGCTTGAGGATCTCCTTGCGATGCGCCACGAACAGCAGCCTGGGGCGACCGGAGGTCGCCTGTTTGCTCAACTCGCGGTAGTCGAGGGCGGCCATCACGGTCTTCCCGGTACCGGTGGCCGCGACCAGCAGGTTGTGATGCCGCCCCCGGATCTCGCGCTCCGCGCTCAGACGCTCCAGCATGTCGCGCTGATGAGGGAAGGGGCGCACCTGAAGACCGGAGAGCTTGATCTCGAAGTCGGTGCTCGGCGCCGTTCCACCCGCCTGGGAGAGGGCTGCGTCCAAGCGATCCCGGTCGGTATCCGGGTCGTATGTCTCGAACGCAACGTCGTTCCAGTACGCGTCGAAGGTGGCCTCGAACTTGTCCATCACCGCCGGTGTGGCCACCGACGACAGACGTACGTTCCACTCCAGGCCGTCGAGCAGCGCTGCACGGGAGAGATTCGAGCTGCCGACGTAAGCCGTGTCGAAACCCGTCCTGCGCCGAAAGAGCCATGCCTTGGCGTGCAGTCGCGTCGACCGGGTCTCGTAGTTCACCTTGACGGTGGCGCCGAATTCACGCACAAGCCGGTCGAGTGCGCGGCGGTCCGTGGCGCCCATGTAGGTCGTGGTGATGATCCGGATCGGAATGCCCCGCTCCTTCGCTGCGAGGAGTGAGTCCTCCAGCACACGGATGCCGTACCACTTCACGAAAGCACAGAGCAGATCGATTCGATCCGCCGTGGCCAACTCGGCCCGCAGCTCCGCACCCAGATTGAGGTCTTCGGGCGAGTTGGTGAGAAGCGATGTTTCGGAGAGGGGGGTGAGCGGACGAATGGCGTAGGCGCCCGGTGCCTCTTGCTCCGCCAACGCCAGCAACTGACGGGGTCCCTCGACGATCGCGCTGACGGACTCTGCACCGGTCTGCCCATCGACATCGGCTGCCAGGGACTCGAGCACGCGGTTCGCGAAGGGAACTCGATCCTCGGGCCGGAGCTGGTTGAGGTAACGGGCCACTATGTCGCCGACATGGCGGGCCAGCACATGGGGTGACGATTCTGCACCGACCTGGGCGTCGATGGCCTTCCAACCTGCGGCCTCAAGGCGCTCCAGCTCACCGTGTACACGGTCCGTGATCAGCTGCTCGTAGACCCCCGCGACCGGTTGCTCCCGGCTCCCTGACTGTTCCACCCCGACCCCTCTCACCACCACGTCGATGTGGAAGCAGTTGTAGCAGGCTCCACTGACACGGAGGCGGAGTGCCCGTCTTTGTGATGGCTCGCCATTAAGTCGGCCTCGCTTGCTAACCTCCCGCAATGGACGAGGTGTTGGACGAAGGACCGTTCTTCCACGGTACAAAGGCCGATCTGCGGGTGGGAGATCACCTCACCGCCGGTTTCCCCTCGAACTACCGGCCCGAGATCGTGATGAACCACATCTACTTCACCGCGTTGCGCGACGGCGCCGGGCTTGCCGCCGGGCTTGCCGCCGGTGAAGGGGAACCGCGCGTGTATGTCGTCGAGCCGACCGGGCAGTTCGAGGACGATCCGAATGTCACCGACAAGAAGTTCCCCGGAAACCCCACCCGCTCCTACCGCAGCAGGGAGCCGCTCCGGATCGTCGGTGAGGTCACCGACTGGACGCGACAGACCCCCGAAGCCCTCCAGATGTGGCGGGACCGGCTGGCCGCGATGCAGCAGGAAGGTCGGGCCGAAATCGTCAACTGACCTGCCTGAGCCGGCCTCGGGGCTGTGTGGGCTGCTCATACGAGCGCGGGGTGAACACTTCGCCGGGGAGTGTTCACGCCGCGTGAGGACGGTGTCCCGTCGGCAGGCGCGGATCGGGAACGGTGCTCAGGCCCGCCCCCCGCCCGCCAGGAACCCCTCCAGCCCGTCCAGCAGCATCCCGCTCCCCTGCTCCGCCATGTCCCGCTCCTCCTGCGTCTCGCAGGTCTGGCTGAGGACGATCACCGTGTTGCGGGGGCCCTGTTCCGTGAGTTCCATGGTCATCAGGGTGGGGTCGGGGCGGCCGGGGATGTCCATGCCGAGGGTGAGGCGGCTGTGGTGGGCCACCTCCACGTACGAGCCGGTCAGGGGGAACTCGGCGCCGTCGGGGGTCTGCATCGTGGCCTTCCAGGCGCCGCCGGGGCGGACGTCGAGTTCGACGGAGCCGGGGACGGCGTGGGCCCACTGGGCGTACTGGTCGGGGGTGGTCCAGGCCTGCCAGACCCGGGCCGGGGAGGCGTCGAGGGTGCGGGTCAGGGTGTAGGAGAAGCCGTCGGCCGGGGTGGTGGTCTGGTCGGTGCTCATGGGTCCGTCTCCCTGGGGCAGTCGGGCGGGGCGGGGCGGGCGGTCGTGCCCCGCGGTCCGCTTATCGCTTTCGCACCTGTAGACGTCCGGCGGCGCCGGTTCTCATCGGTCCGTGCGGGTGTTCTCTCCGTGGCATGTCGCGTACGGGCGTTCCGAGCCGCACCAGCAGGCCGCGCCCCGCTGCGGCGGCCACGCCACCGCGCGGCCCCGGGCCGCCAGTGTCGTCGCGTACTGGGGGAGGAGGGCCGCGTCGGCCGGTGAGGTGCCCTCCGAGGCGGCGAAGGCCTCGTAGGAGGGAACCGTGCCGCGGACCACGCCCAGGTTGGGGGTGCCGGAGGAAGCCAGTTCGCGCAGGGCCGTCTCCGTCGCCGCCAGGTGGTCGTCGTAGGAGGGGTACTCGGCGGAGAGGGACGGGTACGCGTCCAGGAGTTCCGTCAGCTCGTCGGCCGGCCAGTGGAGCATGGCCACCGGGAAGGGGCGGGAGAGGGCCTCGCGGTAGGCGCCCAGTTCGGCACGGAGCCGGGAGATCTCCGCCTCCAGGTCGGCCGGGTTGTCCGAGCCCAGGGACCAGACGCGCTTCGGGTCGTGCAGCTCGTCCAGGGAGACCGGCATGGTGTGCAGGGTGTCGGCCAGGGTGTCCCACTCGTCGTGGGCCAGGCCCAGCATCCTGCGGACGCGGTGGCGGCCGTAGAGGAGGGGGTGGGTGGAGTACGGCGGTTCCGGGACGTCCGTCAGGAGGAGGCGGGCGCCCTCCGTGAACGTCTCGTGCGCCGCCTCCAGCTCGTCGTGCGCCTCCAGGGACTCCGCAGCGATCACCCAGGGGGCCGGGTCGCGCGGCGACGCCGTGCGGACGCCGTCGATGATGGCCCGGGCCTCCGCCTCGTGGCCGTACTCCCACAGGTTCGACGCCTTCAGGGCGCGGACCAGGGACGGGTTCTCCAAGGGGGCGGCGCCGGAGGCGAGCAGGCGGTCGTAGAGCTTGCTCGCGGCGGGGCGGTCGCCGGACAGCTCCAGGTGGGCCGCGGCGCGCAGGAGCAGGGCCTCGGCGTCCTCGGGGTAGAGGCCGGCGGTCCGTTCCAGGCGTGCCGCCTCGGCGGCGTGGTCGACGTTTTCGGCGGGCGTGTCGGGGCGCATGGAGGACACCGTACTGCCGTGAGGTGTCGAGGGTGAGGGGCCCCGGGGGCAGGGGCCGGGGATGTGCGGTCGGGCTCCGGGGGCGATACCGGCCCGCGTACGGCTCCTGTATAACTGGGGCAAACGTATGTGTGGGAGTGAGCCGAGGGGAGGGGTGCGGATGAGCCGGGGACGGACCGTGGTCCGGGTGTCCCGTGCGGCGCTCGTGCTGCTCCTCGTGGTCCTGCCCGTCGCCGCCGTCGACCTCGGCAGCCTCTCCGCCGCCGTCGCGCTCGCCGCGACCGCCGCCGTCGGTTCCGCGCTCGCCGTCTGCGCCGTCATCGCCGCGCGCTGCGCGCCCGCCGTGCCACGCACCCGGGTGCGCACGGCCATCAGGGACCGGGACCTGCGTACGGCCTTCCTGCCCCAACGCGATCCCGACGCCCCCGGCCGCCGCCGGCCCCGGGCACCCGGACACGCCCTCCCGGCGACCGCCGCGTAGGGCACTTGCACTTCCCCTCATCCAGGGCACTTTCCCCGCGCGGGTCGTGTCGTCATGCCGCCGTTCCACCTCACCCCGGCACGACGAGACCCCCGGAGGGCTCACCCACCCATGTCCGTTTTCGCCAGCCTGGTCGAGCGCCTCGCCGACCTGCTCCAGCCGCTGTTCGGCGCGTCCGCCGCGGCCGCCGCCATCGTCCTGTTCACCGCCCTCGTACGGCTCCTCGTCCACCCGCTGTCCCGGGCCGCCGCGCGCGGGCAGAAGGCGCGCACCGCGCTCCAGCCGAGGGTCGCCGAGCTGCGTCGCAAGCATGCGAAGGACCCGGAGAAGCTCCAGCGGGCCGTGCTCGAACTGCACGCCGAGGAGAAGGTGTCGCCGCTGTCGGGGTGCCTGCCGAGTCTGTGCCAGATTCCGGCCTTCTTCTTGCTCTACCACCTCTTCTCCAGCTCCACGATCGGTGGACAGGCCAACGAACTGCTCTCGCACCGGCTCCTCGCCGCCCCGCTCGGCGGGCGGTGGGCGGACGCGCTCGGCGACGGCGGGGTGCTCGGCGGCGCCGGGGCCGTGTACGTGGTGCTGTTCGCCGTGGTCGCGGGCGTCTCCGCGTTCGGTTACCGGCTCACCAAGCGGACGATGGCCGACCGGCCGGTGCTGCCGCCGGCCGGTGACGGCGAGCCGGTGCCTGGGCTCGGCGCGGTCACCAAGGTCATGCCGTTCATGTCCTTCTTCACGCTCGTCACCGTGGCCGTCGTACCGCTGGCCGCCGCGCTGTACGTGGTCACCAGTACGACGTGGAGCGCCGTCGAGCGGGCCGTGCTCTACCGCTGAGCGCGGCGCGCCCACCGGGGAGTGGCTACGGTCCAGTACGTGAACGGGGTATTGCGGAGTGGAACGGGACCTTGGAGGATCGAACAGTCCTCCGATGGTCGTCGCGTCACTGCCGCACCCAGGTCGCACTCATCGGGCGGGCCGGCCCGCGATCGAGGAGTTGGGTACATGAAGCTGTTGCGAGTCGGTACGTCGGGGTCCGAGCGGCCCGCGCTGCTCGACGCCGACGGAACCCTGCGAGACCTGTCGGGCGTGGTGACGGACGTCGACGGGGCACTGCTCGCCGACGATGCCGCGCTGGAGCGGGTACGGTCCGCGGCCGCGGCCGGTGAGCTGCCCGCTCTGGACGCGACCGGGCTGCGCGTCGGCCCGCCCGTGGGGCGTATCGGGAAGATCGTGTGCATCGGGCTCAACTACCACGATCACGCCCGGGAGACCGGGGCCGAGCCGCCCGCCGAGCCCGTCGTCTTCTTCAAGGCGCCGGACACCGTGGTCGGGCCGGACGACACCGTGCTCGTGCCGCGCGGCTCTGTCAAGACCGACTGGGAGGTGGAGCTGGCGGTCGTGATCGGACGTACGGCCCGCTACCTGGGGTCGGCCGAGGAGGGGCTCGCCTGCGTCGCCGGGTACGCCGTCTCGCACGACGTGTCCGAGCGGGAGTTCCAGATCGAGCGGGGCGGGACCTGGGACAAGGGGAAGAACTGCGAGACGTTCAACCCGCTGGGCCCGTGGCTGGTCACCGCCGACGAGGTGCCCGACCCGCAGCGGCTGCCGTTGCGGCTGTGGGTGAACGGGGAGCTGAAGCAGGACGGGACGACGGCGGACCAGATCTTCCCGGTGGGGGAGGTCGTGCGGTACGTCAGCCAGTTCATGGTGCTGCGCCCCGGTGACGTCATCAACACCGGGACGCCGGCGGGGGTGGCGATGGGACAGCCCGAGCCGAAGCCGTATCTGCGGGCGGGGGATGTGGTGGAGCTGGAGGTCGAGGGGCTCGGGCGGCAGCGGCAGGAGCTCAAGGGGGCCTGAGCCCGCGTCGTCGCCGGCGGCGATGCCGTCGGCGACGGCGTGGCGGCCGGGACCGCCCGCACCGGGCGGGTTCCCGGCCGGTCGGTTCGTGCGGGCCCCGGTCGGTTCGTGTGGACCCCGGTCGGCCCGATCAGCCCGGTTGGTCCGGTCAGTCCATCGGCCCGATCAGTCCGATCGGCCCGGTTGGTCCGGCCGGTTCGCGCGGGCCGATCGGTCTCCGGTTGGTCCGGCCGGCGCGGGCGGGCCGTGCGGGCCTACCGGCCGGGCACGTGGCGCTCGGCCGACGGGCGTGAGTGTCGCGGGCCGTTCGTGTGATCGTCGCCCGGCCCAGGAATGTTTTCCCGGCAATGCGGGCGGCCGACGTACAGCCTGTCGGCCATGCACTCCATCAGACAACGCATGGCCGCGCTCCGGCCCCGCCTGGGGCGGACCGGACTGGCGTGCGCGCTCGTGGCGGGCCTCGCCCCCGTACTGGTCGTCGGCACGGGCGCCGCCCCGGCGCAGGCCGACCCCCTGCCGGGCGGCCTCGGCCCGTGTGTGCCGGGCAACTGCCCCGACCCGTACCCCGAGATCAACAACGGCCCGTTCGCCGGCCGGGACAACGGCATCAACGTCTTCGCCGGCGACGACTTCCTCGTCCGCGGCCGGGCCGCCGAGGCGGAGGGCCGGGTCGTCGTCCTCGACGACTTCGACATGGACAAGGACGCGGGCGGCAGCGCGGTCTACGACATCGGCATCGCGGGCGTCGGCTCGCGCGTGCCGCCGCCGGACGGAGCGGACTTCCTGACCACCGGCGGCGACATCACCGTCGCGGACGGGCAGCGGCTGCTCGCCGACGGCGGGGTCGTCCGCTACGCCGGGACGCTGACCGGCACCGTGACCGGCGACCTCGAACCCGACCCGGACGCCGCCGATCCCTACCTGGCGCTGCGCGACCAGCTCACCACGGCCAGCCAGTGCTACGCGCGGGTGGACGGCCAGTCCCGGCCCGCCACCGGCACGGCCGTGAACCAGGGCTACCAGACGCTGTTCACCGGGGACGGGACGTCCGGCATCCAGGTGTTCAACGTGGACTTCGACCTCGCGAGCCCCACCGGCGGGCAGCAGGGGATCGTCTTCGAGAACATCCCCGACGACGCGACGATCCTGGTGAACATCCTCGGCTCCGACCGCGTCATCAACACCTACAGCGGCGGCATCGACGATGCCACCGACCCGCTCAACGCCTACCGCGAGCGCCTCCTGTGGAACTTCCCCGACGCCACCACCGTCGATCTCGTCGGCACGGGCCAGTTCCAGGGCAGCGTGCTGGTCGGGCAGCAGGACTCGATGGCGACGGTGTCGCTGCCCGGCATCAACGGGCGCTTCTTCAGCAGCGGTTCCATCACCCACACCAGCCCGCAGACGGGCGTCGAGTTCCACGCGTACCCGTTCGACGGCGACCTGCCGTCCTGCGGTGACGACCCGGGGCCCGGCCCCGACCCGGTGACCGGTGAGGTGCGGGTCGAGAAGACGGACGCGGAGAGCGGGGACGCCCTCGCCGGGGCCGAGTTCGAGCTGTGGGAGGAGACCAACGGCGTAGACGGGCTCCAGACGGACGGTGCCGACCCCGACACCCAGGTCGGCGGCGTCTGCACGACGGACGCGGAGGGCCTGTGCGCGCAGACCGTCGAGCCGGGCACGTACTACTGGCGTGAGACCTCCGCGCCCGACGGCTACGAGCTGCCCGACCCGGACGTGTTCGGCCCGCTGGAGCTGACCGAGGCGAACGCCGAGGACGGAGTCCAGGTCGGTGCCGAGAACACGGCCGGCGCCGAGCCCGGCCCGGAGACGGGACAGGTCCGGGTCCGGAAGACCGACGCCGAGACGGGCGAGGTGCTCAGCGGGGCGGAGTTCGAGCTGTGGGAGGAGACCAACGGCGTCGGCGGTCTCCAGACGGACGGTGCCGACCCCGACACCCAGGTCGGCGGCTCCTGCGTGACCGGTGCCCTCGGGCTGTGCGCGCGGACGGTGGAGACCGGTACGTACTACTGGCGTGAGACCGCCGCGCCCGACGGCTACGAGCTGCCCGACCCGAACGTCTTCGGCCCGCTGGTGCTGACGGACGACAACCTCGACGAGGGTGTCCAGGCCGACGCGGAGAACACCGCCGAGGACGAGCCCGGCCCCGGCCCCGGCCCCGAGGACGAGGGCTCCGTCGAGGTGGAGAAGACGGACGCGGAGAGCGGGGACGCCCTCGCCGGGGCGGAGTTCGAGCTGTGGGAGGAGACCAACGGTGAGGCCGGCCTCCAGACGGACGGTGCCGACCCCGACACCCTGACCGGGACGTGCACCACGGACGCCTTTGGCGGCTGTGTCTTCGACGGTCTCGAGCCGGGCTCGTACTACCTGCGGGAGACCGCCGTGCCCGACGGGTACGAACTGCCCGCGGACCCGGTCACCGGTCCCTACGAGGTGACCGAGGAGAACGCCGGGGACGGCGTCACCGTGCGGATCGACAACGAGCGCGACGACTCGGACGGCGACGGCGACGGTGACGGCGACGGTGACGGCGACCACGGCGGTTACGGCGACGGCGGCGCGGGCGGCTACGGGGACAAGTAGCGACCCGTCCGCGACGAGCCGTGCGCCGGCCGCGGGGCAGCCGCCCCGCGGCCGGCGTTCACTTCAGGAGCGAGGCGAGCCGGCGCCAGCCCTCCCTGGGCAGGGACGTCATGTCGTCCTCCACCAGCTGGAGGGCGACGTGGTCCGCGCCCGCCTCGTGGAACGCGTCGACGCGGGCCCGGATCGCGGACTCGTCGCCCCAGGCGAAGACGGCGTCGATGAGGCGGTCGCTGCCGCCGCCGGTGACGTCGGCGTCGGTGAAGCCGAGGTTGAGGAAGTTCCTGGTGTAGTTCGGGAGCTCCAGGTAGCGGCCGAGGTAGGCGCGGGCGGTCGCGCGGGCCCGGGACGGGTCGGACTCGAGGACCACCTTGAACTCCGGGGCCAGCAACGGGCCCCCGCCCAGCCGCTCGCGGGCCTGCGCCGTGTGCTCGGGGGTGACCAGGTACGGGATCGCGCCCGCCGCCCGGTCCCGGGACAGCTCCAGCATCTTCGGGCCGAGCGCCGCCAGCACGCGGTGGCCGGGCCGCACGCCCGCCCTGTCGAGGTCGTCGAGGTAGCCGACCATCGTCGAGTACGGGCGGCTGTAGCCCTCGACGCGGGGGCCGTGGCTCACGCCGAGGCCGAGGACGAAGCGGCCGGGGTGGGCCACCTCCAGCTCGGCGAAGCGGGCCGCGCTCTCGGAGGCCTGGTGCTCCCAGATGCTCTGGATGCTGGTGCCGACGACGATGCGCTCACTCGCCTCGATCAGCGGGGCCGCGTCCCGGGCGGAGGTGTTGCCGCCCAGCCACACGGCGCCGAACCCGAGCCGTTCCAGCTCGGCGACGGCCCCGGTCCGTTCGTCACGGCGGTCCGGGTCGTCGGCGCGCAGGGCCGCGCTCCAGACGCCGTACCGTCCGACCGATTCCTTCAGGGCCTTCGGTGAAGCCGTCGCGTCGTTCATCGGTTGAGATCCCTTCGGTGGGCACCGTGATCATCCTGCGTACCTGCCTGCCAACCACGGGTACCCACCGCTCATTCCCCGACCACGCGGGGGAGGGAGCCTGAAGAGGTCCTACTCGCCCAGGAAGCGTTCCAGCGCCTCCACCACCAGCCGGTGGTCCTCCACCTGCGGCAGCCCGGACACCGTCACCGCGCCGACCACTCCGACGCCGGCCACGGTGACCGGGAAGGAGCCGCCGTGGGCCGCGTAGGTGTCGGGGTCGAGGCGCGAGGACTCCTCGAACGTCGTGCCCTTGGCCCGGAAACGGGAACCGACCAGGTAGGACGCGGAACCGTACCGCTCCACCACGCGGCGCTTGCGGGCGATCCAGGCGTCGTTGTCGGGGGTCGAGCCGGGCAGGGCGGCGTGGAAGAGCTGCTGGCCGGCCCGGTGGATGTCGATGGCGACCGGCGCTTCGCGCTCCCGGGCCAGCTCGACCAGGAGGGAGCCCAGCGCCCACGCGTCGTCGTGGGTGAACCGGCGGAAGACCAGGCGGCGTTCCTGCGCCTCCAGTTCCGCCACGGCCGGGGCGGCGGTGTCGGGGGAGGGGCTCACAGGGCCACCGCCACTCCGTCGCGGGCGGACGTGCGGGCCGCCTCCAGTACGTCCAGGGCGGCGGCCGCCTCACGGACGCCGACCGGGTTCGGGCCGCCCTCGCGCAGGGCCCTCGCCACCGCCGCGTAGTACGCGGGGTAGTCGCCCGGCACGGTCGCCGCCACGCTTCCGCCGCCGGTCACCGGGGACTCCCCGGCGCCCACCCGGCCCCACAGCGACTCGTCCTCCTCGCCCCAGCCTGGGCCGGGCCGCTTGCCCTCGCGCAGCGCCGCCTCCTGCGGGTCCAGGCCGTGCTTGACGTACCCGGCCTTGGAGCCCAGGACGCGGAAGCGCGGGCCGAGCTGGGCGGCGGTGGAGGAGACGTAGAGGTGGGAGCGGACACCGTTCGCGTGCGTGATCGCGATGAACGTGTCGTCGTCGGCCTCGGCGCCCGCGCGGCGCACGACCGACTCGGCGTACACCTGGGTGGCCGGGCCGAACAGGACGAGGGCCTGGTCGACGACGTGGCTGCCGAGGTCGTACAGCAGCCCCCCGATCTCCGCCGGGTCGCCGGACTCGCGCCAGCCGCCCTTCGGCTTCGGCCGCCAGCGCTCGAAACGGGACTCGAAGCGCCACACGTCGCCCAGGGCGCCCTCGGTGAGCAGCTTGCGCAGGGTCAGGAAGTCGTTGTCCCAGCGGCGGTTCTGGAAGACGGAGAGCAGCAGGCCGCGCTCCTCGGCCAGCTCCGCCAGCTCCCGGGCCTCGGCCGCCGTGCCCGCGACCGGCTTGTCCACGACGACCGGCAGGCCGGCCCGCAGCGCCCGCGTCGCGAGCGGCACGTGGGTCTTGTTCGGCGACGCGATGACGACGAGGTCCAGCTCGGCGGCCCGGTCGAACAGCTCGTCGGGGGTGGCGGCGGTCCGTACGTCCGGGAACTCGGCGCGGGCCTGCTGCTGCCGGTCGGCGTTCGAGGTGACCACCGTGTCCAGGACCAGGCCCTCGGTGGCGGCGATCAGCGGGGCGTGGAAGACGGAGCCCGCGAGTCCGTAGCCGACGAGGCCGACGCGCAGGGGGCTGCCGGGAGGAGTACCAGTCATGGCACCCACTTTCGCAACGGTGTTGCCAAAGTGCAAGCGCCGGGGACAATGGGGGCGTGAAGAGGAGCAGCGGAGGAGGCACGGGTACGGGCGCGGGTGCGGTCCCCGGGGTGGCCGGGGTCACCGGGGTCACCGGGGTCACCGGGGGTGGGGTGTTGGGCGTTGCGGGCGGGGCCAATCTGCTCGCCCTGCGCAGCCACAACACCGCGCTGGTGCTCGACCTGCTGCGCACCGCCGGTGCCGACGGGATCAGCCGGCTCGAGCTCGCCGAGCGGACCGGGCTCACCCCGCAGGCGGTCAGCAAGATCACCGCCCGGCTCCGGGCGGACGGCCTCGCCGCCGAGGCGGGACGCCGTGCGTCCACGGGAGGCAAGCCGCGTACGGTACTGCGCCTGGTCCCCGAGGCGGGCCACGCGATCGGCGTGCACCTGGACCGGGACGAGCTGCGGGCGGTGCTGGTCGATCTCGACGGTGCGGTGGTGGGGGAGCGGCGTTCCGCGCTGGATCTGGGGGCGGGGGCACGGGCCGTGGTGGAGGGGGTGGCGCGGGCGGCGCGGGAGCTGGTCGTGGGTGCCGCGCTGCGGCCCTTGGACGATGCGCTCGCCGCCGTTCCCGGTCTGCTCGGTCTCGGTGTCGCTCTTCCCGGCCCGCTCGACCACGTCCGGGGCGTGCTGCACCGCGTCACCGGTTTCCCGGAGTGGGACGGGTTCCCGTTGCGGGACGCGCTGGCGCGGCGGCTCGGGCTGCCGGTCGTCGTCGACAAGGACACCAACGCGGCGGCGCTCGGCCTCGCGGTCGGCGGCGAGGGCGGCTCGTTCGCCTACCTGCACCTCGGTACAGGACTCGGCGCCGGTCTGGTGATCGGCGGGGGCGTGCACCGGGGCGCCCGGACCGGCGCGGGCGAGTTCGGGCACCAGGTGATCCAGCTGGACGGCCCTCCCTGCACCTGCGGCGCCCGTGGCTGCACCGAGGCCCTGTGCCTGGCCGCCGTCGCCCGTGGTGACCTCGCGGAGGCGGCCAGGGTGCTGGGCACGGGCGCCGCGAACCTCGCCGGGCTGCTGGACATCGACCTGGTCCTGCTCGGCGGCCGTACCGTCGCCGCCGCACCCGAGGCGTTCGTCCACGGGGTCGGTGCCGTCCTGGCCGCCCGCGCCCGGCGCGAGGGCGGTCAGGACGGCGCCGTACCGGTGCGGATCGCGCCCGGCGGGACGCGCGGGGTGGCGGAGGGCGCCGCCCAGTTGCTGATCGCTCCGCTCTTCGGGCGGGGCGACGGCTGACGGGCCCGGACCGACACCCGGCGGCTCAGCGGGTCGGCCGCTCAGCGGCCCACCGCGCACGCGTCCCCGTTGAGCGTGAACCGCGGTGGCGGCGACGCGTCCCCGGTGTGCTCCGCCAGGTAGCCCAGCGTGACGCTCGCGCCCGGCGCGATCGCCGCGTTGTGCGGGGCGTTGGCCGCCGAGACCGTGTTGCTGCCCTGGGTCAGCTCCGTGTTCCAGTCGGAGACGACCGTCTGCCCGAGGGGCAAGGGGAACGCGAGCGTCCAGCCGCTGACCGGGGTGTCGCCCGTGTTGGTGACGGTGAGGTCGACCGTCGTGCCGGTGCCCCAGGAGGTCACCGTCCGGTCCACCCGACAGGTCGGCTCCTCCCGTGCGAACGACACCCGGTGCAGGCCGCCCGGCAGGTCGTTGACCACGTAGAACTCCCCGTCGACGGTCGTACCGACCGACGTCACCTGCGTGGGCATCTCCCCGATCTCGGCCTGCTCGTAGCCGCCCCGGCCGTCGGGACGCAGCGCCCACACGGTGGACGAGCAGTAGTCGGTGGCGATGTACACGCCGCCGACCAGATCGGCGTACTCCCGGCCCCGGTAGACATGACCGCCGATGACGGAACAGCCGCCGGTGTACGGGGAGTAGGTGAAGACCGGCTCGGTGTACTGCCCGCCGGGCGCGCAGTCGCCGCCCTCGAACCTCTCCAGGCCCTCGTAGCAGGACCAGCCCAGGTTCAGCCCGCCCTGCCCGGCGGGGAGGTGATCGATCTCCTCCCAGCGGCCCTGGCCGACGTCGCCGATCCACATCGAGCCGTCGGCGCGGTCGAAGGAGAAGCGCCACGGGTTGCGCAGGCCGTACAGCCAGATCTCCGGGCGGGCTCCGGGGGTGTCGACGAAGGGGTTGTCGTCGGGTACGCAGTACGCGAGCGGAGCGCAGGCGCGGCTCACGTCGATGCGCATGATCTTGCCCAGCAGGGTGTCCAGCCGCTGGCCGGAGCGGAACGGGTCCCCGGAGCCGCCGCCGTCGCCGATGCTCCAGTACAGGTGGCCGTCGGGGCCGAAGGCGAGCTGGCCGCCGTTGTGGTTGCTGTACTCGGCGTGCGGCTGGGCGAGCAGGGGCTCCAGACGGGATTCGTCGAGCCGGTAGCGGGCGAGGGTGACCGCGCCGTCGGGCAGCGCGGTGTACGCCAGGTACAGGTCGCGGCTGTCGGCGAAGTCCGGCGGGAGGGCGATGCCGAGCAGGCCGCGCTCGTTGCCCGACTCGTCCACGGCCGAGGTGATGTCGAGCAGCGGGGCGGAGGCCAGGCCGGTGTCCGGGTGGTAGACGCGGACCCGGCCGGGCTTCTCGGTGATGAAGAGCCGGTCCGTGCCGTCGTCGGGGGCGACGAGGGCGGTGGGCCGTCTCAGCCCGGAGGCGACCTGGGTGGTGGTGGCGCTGAGGGAGGGGAGGGGGACCGGCGGCGCGGCCGCGCTCGCGGCTGCGGCGGGCAGCGGGGTGAGGGTCGTCAGGAGGAGGGCCGGGACGGCCAGGAGGAGGGTGCTCAGGAGTAGCGCCAGACGGCGCCCCGGTCGCAAGGGATGGCGGTCATGAAGGTCATGTATATGACAAGGGGGCATCGGGGTCCTCTCGGTCCTCTTGGTCCTCTTGGAGTATGGGAGCGCTCCCGCCCCTCAGGCTGGGGCTCGTGAAGCGGCGCGGCAACACGCGATCGCGCCACTTTCGCGCCGTCTGGCGCAAACGGTGCCGGGCGACCCACCGGACGCCGCCGCCGGTCGAGGGGTGTCCGTCCGCCATCCGGGCGTCCTGGCCCGAATGGCGGTGTCCGCGACCGCGATTCACCGGCACGCTCATGTGTTTATGCGACTGTTCACGCCCGTGTCCCCCTGCCTGGTGGCGGCAGCCGCCCTCCTCGTCGCCTCCGCGCCCGCCACCCCCGCGCACGCGGACCCGCGGGCCCCGCTGCCCGCCTGCACGGCCCCGGACGACCACACCTTCCCCCTCACCACCCGCGTCCACGGCGGGCCCGCCGCCTACGAGGCGGGCGGCGGCTACGGCACCTGGTACCTGGACCTCACCAACACGACCTCCCGCACCTGCGAGGGCATCCACCCGGTCGTCGTCCTGGTCGACGAGAAACGGACGCTGGAGCCGTCCCAGCCCCGCCTGGAGTTCTACGACGGGGGCCGGCCGTACCCCGTCACCTTCGAGCCGACCGACCGGGACGAACTGATCGGCGCCTTCGGCGACAGCGGGAGCGAGGCCGGGAGCGGGAGCCTTTCCGGCTTCCCGGGCTTCACCGTAGGCCCCGGCGAGACCGTCACCGTCAAGGTGCGGCTCGCGCTCACCTCGGACGCCGAGGCCGACGAGGTCACCGCCAACGCCGCCGTCGTCCAGCGCCGTGGCGGCGACGGCGAGTGGATCGGCCAGTCGAACGACTACCGCTTCCGCATCCGCGACGGCGAACCGGCCGACCCCTCGCCCACGGACCCCGGCGGCGAGTCGTCCACCGGCCCGAGCACCCACCCGAGCACCGGCCCGAGCGCCGACCCCGCCACCCCCTCCGACCCCGCCACCCCCTCCGACCCCGCCACCCCCTCCGACCCCGCCGCCCCCACCATCCCGGACGACCAGAACACCGCCCCGCCCTCCGCCGACGAACTCGCCGGTACCGGAATCGGCCGGGTCGACGCCGCCCTGGGTACCACCGTCCTGCTTGTCGCCGCCGGTGGCGCGGCGGTGCTGCTGGCCCGCCGGCGCCGCTGACCGGCACTCCCCGACCGCTGCCCGACACCCCCGTCTGCGAACATCCCTGCGTGGACTACCCGAACGACCAGGCCCCGGGCGCCCCCGTCCGCTCCGGGATCCCGGAGCACGGACGCGTGCCGAAGTACTACGCCGTCAAGGCGCGGATCGACCGACTCGTCGGCGAGCTGGGGGAGGGCAGCGCCATCCCCACCGAACGGGACCTCTCCGAGCGGTACGAGGTCGCCCGCGAGACCGTGCGGCAGGCCCTGCGCGAACTCGTCCTGGAGGGAAAGCTGCGCCGGCAGGGGCGCGGCACCGTCGTCGCGGGCCCCAAGCTGGAGCAGCCGCTGTCCCTGGCCAGCTACACCGAGGGCGTCCGGCGCCAGGGCCGTACCCCCGGCCGCGCGCTCGTCACCCTCGACCGCTTCCCCTGCCCCGACGCGCTCGCCGCCGAGACCGGCCTCACGCGCGGGGAGCCGGTCTGGCACCTGGAGCGGGTGCTGCTCGCCGACGACGAACGGGTCGGCCTGGAGAGCACCTACGTCTCCGTGGCCCGCGTCCCCGACCTGGACGCCGCCTTCGACCCGGACTCGTCCTTCTACGCCTTCCTCTCCGGGCAGGGCATCGCCTTCGGGGACGCCGACGAACGCATCGAGACGGTGCTCGCCACCCCGCGCGAGGCCCTGCTCATCGGCACCCCGCCGGCCCTCCCGATGCTGCTCATCCACCGTGTCTCCCGGGACACGGAGGGCCGCCCGCTGGAACGCGTGCGGACGCTGTACCGGGGCGACCGCTTCTCCTTCACGACCCGTCTGCACGGCTGAAAGGCGCCGCTCCACCCACTCCACTACAAGTAACGAAAAGATAACGGGTCTAGCCCAAACGTGGCGACCAGTTCACGCTCTCGTAGTCAGCCGGATTCCTCCGGTTCCCCGATGGCAAGGAGCGTGGCGGTCGTGAGAGTGATAGTCGTCGGAGCCGGCGTGGTGGGAACCATGCACGCCTGGCACGCAGTGAACCGCGGCCACGAGGTCGTACAGATCGAGCGCGAGACCGAGGCCCGCGGCGCCTCGCTGCGCAATTTCGGCCAGATCTGGGTCAGTGGCCGCGCGGGCGGCGAGGAGCTGGAGACCGCGCTGCGGGCCCGGGAGCTGTGGGAGGAGATCGGCGCCCGCGTCCCGGCGCTCGGCTTCCGCCCGAACGGCTCCCTGACCCCCGTACGCGGCGACCTGGAGCACGCCGTCGCCGAGGCGGCCGTGGCCCGCCCGGACGCCGCCGCCCGCGGCTACAAGCTGCTCACCCCGGACGAGGCCCGCGCGATCAACCCCGCCCTGCGCGGCGACTTCGACGCGGCCCTGTACTGCGAGCGCGACGCCGCCGTGGAACCGCGCACCGCCCAGCTCGCCCTGCGCGCGGAACTCCGTACGTCCCCGCGCTACACCTTCCTGCCCGGCCGCGAGGTCCGCGAGGTCGTCGGCGAGAGGGCCGTCCGCGACGACCACGGCGACACGCACACCGGCGACGCCGTCGTCCTCGCCACCGGCGCCTGGCTCGGCGGCCTCGTCCGCGAACTGGCCGGGCCCGACCTGCCCGTGCGCCGGGTCCGCCTCCAGATGATGCAGACCGACCCCCTCGGCGAACCGCTGACCACCTCGGTCGCCGACGCCGACAGCTTCCGCTACTACCCGGCGTACGCCTCGCCCGCCCTGGACGAGCTGAACGCCCGGCAGCCGCAGCCCGCCACGGCCGCGGAGCACGCCATGCAGCTGCTGATGGTGCAGCGCGCCGACGGCGGCCTGACCATCGGCGACACCCACGAGTACGAGCACCCCTTCGCCTTCGACACCGTCGAGGACCCCTACGACCACCTCACCGGCGTCGTCGAGTCCCTCCTCGGCCGTCCGCTGCCGAAGATCCGGCGCCGCTGGGCCGGGGTGTACGCGCAGTGCACCGACAAGAGCCGGGTCGTGCACCGGCAGCGGGTGCGCGAGGGGGTCTGGCTGGTCACCGGGCCCGGCGGGCGCGGCATGACCTGCTCGCCCGCGACAGCCGAGACCACCGCGAACGAACTGGGCTGGTGACACCCGCATGACCCCCGTGAATCCGATAGACATCCGCCTCGTCGTCCTCGACATGGCCGGCACCACCGTCGCCGACGGCGGCCTCGTCGAGCGCGCCTTCGACACCGCCGCCCGCGAACTGGGCGTCGAGCCCGGCACCGACGACCACGCCGACAAGCTCTCCTACGTCCGCGCCACCATGGGCGAGTCCAAGATCTCCGTCTTCCGGCACCTGTTCGGCGACGAGGACCGCGCGCGGCAGGCCAACGCCGCCTTCGAGAAGGCGTACGGCGAACTCGTCGACGGCGGCCTGATCACCCCCGTCCCCGGCGCCCGCGAGGCCGTGGAGGAACTCACCGCCGACGGCCGCACCGTCGTCCTCAGCACCGGCTTCGCCCGCGTCACCCAGGACGCCGTCCTCGGCGCGCTCGGCTGGCAGGACCTGGTGCCGCTCACCCTGTGCCCCGCCGACGCGGGCGGGCGCGGACGGCCGTACCCGGACATGGTGCTGGAGGCCTTCCTGCGCACCAAGGCCGCCGACGGCGTACAGCAGGTGGCCGTCGTCGGCGACACCTCGTACGACGTGCTCAGCGGCGTACGGGCCGGCGCCGGACTGGTCGCCGGCGTGCGCACCGGAGCCCACGGCGACGACGCCTTCCACGAGGCGGGCGCCGGCCACGTGCTGGACTCCGTCGCCGGCCTGCCCGCCCTCCTGCGGGGGGCAGCGGGCTGATGAGCACCACAAGCAGCGGCATCCGCTTCGACTCGGTCACCGTCGCCTACGACGGCAACGTCGTCCTGGACGCCCTCGACCTCACCGTCGGACCGGGCGAGGTCATGGCGCTGCTCGGGCCGTCCGGCTCCGGCAAGACCACCGCGCTGCGGGCGGTCGCCGGGTTCGTACGGCCCGCCTCCGGGCGGGTGTACCTCGGCGACCGCGACGTCACCGACCTGCCCCCGCACCGGCGCGGCATCGGCATGGTCGTCCAGCAGTACGCCCTGTTCCCGCACATGCGGGTGGCGGACAACGTCGCCTTCGGCCTGAAGGCCCGCAAGGTCCCCAAGGCCGAGATACACACCCGCGTCGCCGAGGCGCTGGAGATGACCGGCATGGGCGCCTACGCCCGCCGCTACCCGCGCGAGCTCTCCGGCGGTCAGCAGCAGCGCGTCGCCATCGCCCGCGCCCTGGCCATCCGCCCGGACGTCCTGCTCCTCGACGAACCGCTGTCCGCGCTCGACGCCCAGCTCCGTTCCGGCATGCTCGCCGAACTGGCCCGCCTGCACCGCGAGCTGCCCGACGTGTCGATCCTGTACGTCACCCACGACCAGGTCGAGGCCCTCACCCTCGCCGACCGGATCGCCGTGATGGACAGGGCGAGGCTGCGCGCGTGCGGGACGCCGAGGGAGCTGTACCGGGCGCCGGCCGACGCGTTCACGGCTTCCTTCGTGGGCGGCGCGAACCTGCTGCCGGTGAGCGTGGTGGCCGGGGGAGTGTCCTTCGGGGACGCGGAGATCAAGGTCGACACGGGGGGTGTCGCCCCGGGGGCGATGGCGACCTTGTGCGTACGGCCGCATCTGGTGGGGCTCGGTGACGGGCCCAACCGGCTCACCGGGACGGTGGGGGAGACCCAGTGGCGGGGGGCCACGCACCGGCTGTACGTCGACGTGGGCGGACACCGGGTCATGGCGGACCTGCGTGAGCTGAAGGCTCCGCCGGTGCACGGGGAGTCGGTGAGTCTGCATTTCTCGTCCGAGGATGCGGTGTTGCTGCCCGCGGGGGTGGTGGACCATGGCTGAAGTTGTCCGTAGGCCGCGGGCCGTGGCTGGCTGGTCGCGCCCGCCCGGCGGCAGCCGGAAATCGAGCACAGCCCCGCGTCCCTGCGGGGCGCTCTTCTGGGCGTTGCCTCCAGTGGCTCTCCTCGCCCTCGTCTTCCTCTACCCCCTCGCCCTCGTCGTCCAGCAGTCCTTCCAGCCCGACACCGGTGGCACCTCGCTGCAGCCGTACGCCGACGTGTTCGCCTCGTACGCTTTCCGTGAGGCGCTGTGGACCACGGTGTGGCTGGCGGTGGCGGCGACCGTCGGCTGTCTGGTGCTCGGGTTCGTGCTCGCGCTGGTCATCGCCTTCGTGCCGTTCCCGGGGTCGAAGGCCGTGGCCCGCTTCATCGACGTCTTCCTGTCCTTCCCGTCCTTCCTGATCACGCTCGCCCTGCTCTTCATCTACGGCACGGTCGGCATGGCCAACGGGGCGTGGACCGACGTGACGGGGGCCGCCGAGGGGCCGTTCCAGTTCCTGACCACGCCGTGGGGGGTGCTGCTCGCGGAGATCACGTACTTCACGCCGTTCGTGATGCGCCCGCTGCTCGCCGCCTTCTCGCAGCTGGACACCGGCCAGCTGGAGGCCGCCAGTTCGCTGGGCGCCCGCGCGCCGCGCATCGTCCGGCAGGTCATCCTGCCGGAGGCGCTGCCCGCCCTCGCGGCCGGCGGCAGCCTGGTCCTCGTCCTGTGCCTGAACGAGTTCGGCATCGTCCTGTTCACCGGCGCCAAGGGCGTCACGACCCTGCCGACGCTCGTCTACGGCAAGGCCATCCTGGAGTCCGACTACCCGGGCGCCTGCGTGGTCGCCGTCGTCAACGTCCTGATCTCCGCGGGCCTCTACGGCCTCTACCGGGTGGTGAGCCGCCGTGCTGGTGCATAGCCGCGCAGCGAGGTGGGCCGTGTGGGCGGTCTTCCTCCTCCTCTTCGTCCCCCTCTTCGCGCTCCCGCTGCTCGTCGTCCTCGGCGCCTCCTTCGCCACCAACTGGTCCAGCGTCCTGCCCTCCGGCTTCACCACCGCCCACTACGAGGCGGCCACCCGCGGCGAGGCCCTGGAGGCGCTCACCACCAGCCTGGTCACCGCCGTCACCGCCAGCCTCCTCGCGCTCGCGACCGGCACCTGGGCGGCGCTCGCGGCGGCGGCCCTGCGCAGGCGGCACCGCAAGGTGCTCGACGCGCTGTTCGTGCTGCCCGTCGCCGTGCCCTCGGTCGTTGTCGGCCTTGCCACCCTGGTGGCCTTCTCGCAGCCGCCGATGCTGCTCAACGGCACCCGCTGGATCGTGATCATCGCCCACTCGGTCCTGGTCACCGCCTTCGCCTACCAGTCGGTGTCCGCGGCCATCACCCGCCTCGACCCCGCCTACGAACAGGCCGCCGCGTCCCTGGGCGCCTCACCGGCGTACGTCCTGTGGCGGGTGAGGCTGCCGCTGCTGCTGCCGTCCCTGACCGCCGCCGCCGGCCTCTGCTTCGCCCTGTCCATGGGCGAGCTGAGCGCCACGATGATGCTCTACCCGCCGGACTGGACCCCGCTGCCGGTCCTGATCTACGCCTCCACCGACCGGGGCGCCCTGTTCACCGGCTCCGCGATCGCCGTCGTCCTGATGGCGGCGACCCTGCTGGTGCTGCTCGCCGTCTCCCGCATCCGCACCCGAGCCTCGTACCGATGAACCGCTGAACCCGCCTCTCACTGACACGCAAGGAGTTCACCTCGCCATGCCCAGAAACGCCCTCAAGCCGCTCGCCGCCCTCGCCGTGCTCGCCGTCCCGCTCACCGCCTGCTCCGGCACCTCCGCCGCCTCCGACGAGAACGTCGTCACCGTCTACAGCGCCGACGGCCTCAAGGGCGAGAACGGCGACGGCTGGTACGACCAGGTGTTCAAGGACTTCGAGAAGAAGACCGGCATCAAGGTCGAGTACGTCGAAGGCGGCTCCGGCGAGATGGTGCAGCGCACCACCCGCGAGAAGCGCAACCCGCAGGCCGACGTCCTCGTCACCCTCCCGCCCTTCATCCAGCAGGCCGACACCAAGGGCCTGCTCCAGAAGTACACCCCCGAGGGCGCCGACCAGGTCAGCGGCGCCGACAAGGCCGCGAACGGCACCTGGACCGCCGTCGTCAACAACTACTTCGGCTTCATCCACAACAAGAAGGAGCTGAAGCAGGCCCCGGCCACCTGGGAGGACCTGCTCGATGCGAAGTACAAGAACAAGCTCCAGTACTCCACGCCCGGCGTCGCCGGCGACGGCACCGCCGTCCTCATCAAGGCCATGCACGACTTCGGCGGCGAGCAGCCCGCCATGGAGTACCTGAAGAAGCTCCAGGCCAACAACGTCGGCCCGTCCGCCTCCACCGGCAAGCTCGCCCCCAAGGTCGACAAGGGCGAACTCCTCGTCGCCAACGGGGACGTCCAGATGAACTTCGCCCAGTCCAAGTCCATGCCGAACCTCGGCATCTGGTTCCCGGCCCGCGAGGGCGGCAAGCCCACCACCTTCGCCCTGCCCTACGCGGCCGGGCTCGTGACCGACGCCCCGCACACCGAGAACGGCAAGAAGCTCCTCGACCACATGCTCAGCCGGCAGGCGCAGCAGCAGGTCAGCGAGATCGGCGGCGGCTTCGCGGCCCGCCAGGACGTCAAGGCCACCGACGCCAACGCCATCGCCCTGACCAAGCTGATGGACGGCGTCGAGGTCTTCGAGCCCGACTGGGACGACATCGAGAAGAACCTCACCTCCTACATCGACGCCTGGAAGGAAGCCACCGGGAGCTGAGAAGCCTCCGGAAGCCGAGAAGCCACCGGAAGCTGAGAAGCTCCGGAAGCTGAGACGGGCGTTCCCACAAGATCCCGCGCTGTCTAGGCTGGGGCGCACGCCGGACCACGCAGGCAGGAGATCCCGGACATGGCAGACCGCAAGCCCATCGAGTCGTGGCTCACCGACATGGACGGGGTCCTCATCCACGAGGGTGTGCCGATCCCCGGCGCCGACGCCTTCATCAAGCGGCTCCGGGAGTCCGGCAAGCCCTTCCTGGTCCTCACCAACAACTCCATCTACACCCCGCGCGACCTGCACGCCCGGCTGCGCCGCATGGGCCTGGAGGTGCCGATCGAGTCGATCTGGACGTCGGCGCTGGCCACCGCCCAGTTCCTGGAGGACCAGCGGCCCGGCGGCTCGGCGTACGTCATCGGCGAGGCCGGCCTGACTACCGCCCTGCACGACATCGGCTACATCCTCACCGACCACGACCCCGACTACGTCGTCCTCGGCGAGACCCGCACCTACTCCTTCGAGGCGATGACGAAGGCGGTCCGGCTGATCAACGCCGGCGCCCGTTTCATCTGCACCAACCCCGACGAGACCGGCCCCTCCACCGAGGGGCCGCTCCCGGCGACCGGCGCGGTGGCGGCGCTGATCACCAAGGCGACCGGCAAGCAGCCGTACTTCGCGGGCAAGCCCAACCCGCTGATGATGCGCACCGGGCTCAACGCGATCGGCGCCCACTCCGAGACCAGCGCGATGATCGGCGACCGCATGGACACCGACGTGCTGGCCGGCATGGAGGCCGGGATGCAGACCTTCCTGGTCCTCACCGGCCTGACCCCACCGGAGCAGGTGGAGGACTTCCCGTACCGCCCGTCCAAGGTGGTCGACTCCATCGCGGACCTGGTCGAACGGGTCTGAGACCCGAAAGCCCCGGTAAACCCGCCCGCCCCCGCTGTAACCCGTTCGGAGCAGTCGGGCCCCCGCGCAGGATGCGGGGGCCCCTCCCACGGGGGAGTCTCCAGGTAACTGGAGGTGCACGATGGGCTCACTGAAAGTCACTCTCTGTACCGGAGCTGCGGCGGCTGCGGTACTCGCACCGATCGCTCCGGCCGCGTACGCGGTGGACTCGGGCGGCGTCTCGGTGTCACCGTCCACCCCCGCCCCCGGCAGCGACGTCGAGCTCCGCGTGGCGGACTGCACCGAGAAGACGGCCGTCGCCGTGTCGGCGGCGTTCGTCTCGGACGCCAAGCTCACCCTGGCCGCGAAGGACGGCGTCCTCGTCGGGGCCGGCACGGTCCGCTCCACCATGGCGGCCGGCGCGTACGTCGTCCAGGTCAAGTGCGGTGACGACGCGCGCAAGGGCACCGTCACCGTCGCCGAGCGACAGCGCCCCGCCGCACCCGCCGCACCCGCCTCGCCCGTCGCCCCCGTCGACGCGGGCGGTGGCGGCACCGCGCAGCTCGCCGCCTCCGACAGCCGCGACGAGGCCCGGCCCGAGCCCCCCGGCACGGCGCACACCGTGACCGGTCTGGTCCTCGCCGGCATCGCCGCCGTCGCCGTCGCGCTGCGCGGGGTCCGCAGCCGGAGCCGCGGGGCGGACTGACCATGTCCGAAACGGACGAACAGGACCAGCGACGCCTCGTCGGTTCCGTCGGCCCCGGCGGCCGCCTGGTGACCGGCATCGCCTGGACGGTGCTGCTGCTCGGGCTGTGGCTGTGGGGCCGCGAGGCCACCGACGTGCGCGGGGGCATGTCCGTACCGGCCACCGGCGACATGGCGGCGGCCGGCCGGCCCCCCGACATACCGCTGCCCCCGGCCCACGCGCCCCTCGGCGAGGCCCCGCCGCAGCGCCTCGACATCCCCGGGCTCGGCATCAGCGCCCCCGTCCTGGCCAGCGGCCTGGACACCAAGGGCGCCATCGAAGCCCCGCCCTTCGACCGTCCCGGCTCCGTCGGCTGGTACGCGGACGGCGTGACACCGGGAGCGGCCGGGACCGCGCTCATGGTCGGCCACGTCGACACCGAGACCGAGCCCGCCGTCTTCTACAAGGTCAGCACCCTGGAACCGGGCGCGACGCTCCGCGTGGTCCGTGAGGACGCCGGCGTCGCCGAGTTCACCGTCGACGACGTCCAGGTCCTCACCCGCGACGGCTTCGACGCCCAGCAGGCCTACGGCCCGCGCGGCACCGGCCGCGCCGAGCTCCGCCTGATCACCTGCGGCGGCACCTTCGACCGCGCCACGAACAGCTACACGGCCAACGTGGTGGTCTCGGCGTACCTCACCGGGACGGGCGGCGCGTAGGGGCTGCCTCGGGTCCCTCGTGGGTGCCGGGGGCGTATGTCACGATTGACCCTCCAAACAGTGCACCCAGGGGGGTTGGATGTACGGCAGCAGGGGGGCCGGAACGATGTCCACGAGGCGGGCGTCCGCGGCGGTGCTGGGGGCGGCGCTGCTGCTCGCGGGCTGCTCCTCGTCGGGAGACGGGGACGACGAGGGCAAGGACAAGGCCAGGGACGCGGGGGCCGGGATCACGCAGCAGCCGAAGGAGGCGGATCCGTTCTGGGTCAACCCGGACGGCAACGCGGCCCGGCAGCTGGCGGAGTTGCAGGAGTCCGGCGAGAAGGACCAGGCCGAGCGGATCCGCAAGATCGCCCAGCAGCCGACCGGCGAGTGGATCAGCCCGGAGAACCCCGAGGAGCAGGCCCGCGGCTTCACCGAGGCCGCCGAAGAGGCCGGCCGCACCGCGCTGCTGGTCCTCTACAACATCCCGCACCGCGACTGCGGCCAGTACTCGGGCGGCGGCGCCGCCGACGGCAACGCCTACCGCGACTTCGTCGACGGCGTCGCCAAGGGCATCGGCGACCGCTCCGCGACGGTCATACTGGAGCCGGACGCGGTGCTCCACCTGGTGGACGGCTGCACCCCGGAGCAGTTCCACGAGGAGCGCTACGACCTCCTCGAGGGCGCCGTCGCCAAGCTCTCCGCGCTGGAGAACACCAAGGTCTACCTGGACGCGGGCAACGCCGGCTGGGGACACCCCGACCAGATCTTCGAGCCGCTGAAGCGGGCCGGCATCGACCAGGCCGACGGCTTCTCGGTCAACGTCTCGAACTTCTACACCACCGAGGACTCCATCGCCTACGGCAAGCAGCTCTCCGCCAAGGTCGGCGGCAAGCACTTCGTCATCGACACCAGCCGCAACGGCAACGGCCCCTACACGGAGGGCGACCCGGGCGAACGCTGGTGCAACCCGCCGGGCCGGGCCCTCGGTGAGACCCCGACGACGAAGACCGCCGACCCCCTCGTGGACGCCTACCTGTGGGTCAAGCGCCCAGGAGAGTCGGACGGCGAATGCAAGGGCGGCCCGAAGGCGGGCGAGTGGTGGCCGGAGTACGCCTTGAAACTGGCCGAGGGCACTGGATGACGCCGGGTTCCCCGCGCCCCGAAGGGGCGCGGGGCTGTGGCATATGGGGCTACCGCCGCGGGGCGCGACCAGCCACGACGAACCCGCGGACGAACGACTGCCGAGCCGCGCAGCGCTACGGCACGCGCACCCACTCCGCCTTGCTCGGCGTCCCTTCCCCGTCAGTCACGAACATCATGTACCACCCCGACTGGACCAGGTTCTTGTTCTCCGGCACCGTCACCGTCAACTGATCCCCGTCCGCCTTGAAGTCCAGCGCGATCGACCGCTGGTCCACGTCGGTGACATGGGTCGACGCGCTCGGCCGGATCAGCCGCACCTTCTTGACCGACTCCGCCGCCCGGGACGTGAACGTCCCCGACTCACCACGCTCGATGGTCTTCGGCCCCCCGGAGAGATCCGGACGGGAGTCCCGGTAGAGGTACGGCGGCGTGTAGATCTCGATGCGCTGCTCGAACTTGCCCGGCTTGGTGTTCGCCTTGTCGGCGTAGAGCGAGTCCGACCCGAAGAACATCACCCGCCCGTCGGGCAGCAGGATCGAACCGGAGTGGTAGTTCCGGCCCACCAGCGGGTCGGCGATCCGCTCGAACTCGTTCGTGTCCGGGTGGTACAGCCGGGCCTGGAGGATGTTGGAGTCGCTGCGGCCCCGGTAGTCCTCCGAGCCGCCGGAGACCAGCACGCTGTCGTCGGGCAGGACGGAGGCCTGCGGGTAGCGCGTGCCCTTCTCCAGTGACGGGCCGTCGACGAACTTCGGTTCGTCGGCCTTCAGGTCGACGATCCGGGTCTTCTCGCTGGACTTCCTGGACTCGCCGACCCCGCCGCCGCCGATCACCATGTACTTCTCGTCCTGCGCCGGCGGCAGCAGCACGGAGTTGGCGGTCTCCAGCATGTCGGGGTCGCTCATGCCGGGGACCTCGGTGAACTTGTTGGTCTCCAGGTCCCAGATGCCCGGGTCGCGGCCCACGTCGGCGGGGCCGTAGCCGGCGTTCGCACCCGAGTAGAAGATCTTGCCGTTCTGCATCAGGAACAGTGCCGGATACGTCGGGAACTGGCGGACCTTGCCGGTGTAGTCCCACTTCTTGGTCTCCGGGTCGTAGACCTCGCTCTTGCCCGGCACGATCTGGCCGATGTCGTCGAGGCCGGAGACGCTGAGGATCCTGCCGTCGCTCAGGGTGGTGAGCGTCGGGTACCAGCGGGCCTCGTGCATCGGGTCGACCTTGATGTACTTCTCGGCGACCGGGTCGAACTCGAAGGCGTCCCGGATGCCCTGGAAGTCCTTCTTGTCGAGGGCGAGCTTCTCGGCGATGCCGTACGTGTTGCGCGCGTCGGCGCCCGACAGGCCCTGGACGGTGTAGTTGTCCTGGGTGCCCGTCTGGTACTTCCGGCCGCTCTTCTCCGCCTCGACGTAGATCCGGCCGAGACCCGGGTCGTTGCGCAGGAACTCGCCGGTCTCCTCGTCGAAGACCTTCTCGGCCCGGGGCACCAGCACCGGGTCCTTGGAGACGAACGTCTTGCCGTTCTCCTTGCCGGTGAACTTGGTGCCCGCCGGCAGGGTGATGGGCTTGTCCGGGTTCTCGTTGTGGACGATCATCAGGCCGCCGGCCTTGGTGACGTCACCCTTGAGCTTCTCGTACCGCTTGGTGCCGCCCGCGATCAGCAGATTGCCGTTGGCGAGCTGGGTGTGGCCGGTGCAGAACAGGTCGGTCGGCGTCGGCACCTTCTTGATGGTCCCCTTGACCGGGTCCCAGATCCGGGTGTCGTACTGCTTGGCGTCGAAGTTGTCCTGGTTGTTGCCCGACCCCGCGACGAGCAGCACCTTGCCGGTGCGCAGCAGCGCCGCGTGGATGGTGTTCTGCCGGTACTCCTCGGGGAACTCGACGATCTCCCACTTGCCGTTGGCGGCCTTGTACTCCGGCTGATTGATCTTGTACTGGTGGTATTTCTCGGTTCCGAAGCGGTAGAGCCACGGCCCGTTCATCCCGGCCAGCGCGACTACCACCGCCGTGCCTATCGCGAAGCGACGGGCCCGGCGGCGGCCGGCACGGTCCTTCATTCCTTACGTCCCCCAAGTCCACCAAGGGCGATCTGCATGGTCTGGTCGTTGCCCCCGTCGGCGGAGGCTGCCCAGCTGGGCTTCTGCTGCGGCGCGTGCGAGGCGTGCGGTGCGTGCGGCGCGTACGCCTGCTCCGGCGCCGGCTGCTGCGGCGGAACCCGGGGCCCGGGCTCCGCCGCGACGACCGGCGGTTGCTTCTTCGCCTTCCGCAGTTCGTGGCGCCACGCGAACATCGGCGAGGCGGTGATCAGCAGCGCGAACGTCGCCCAGATGATCATCGCGGGGTGGGCGTGGCCGAAGACGAAACCGGCGGCGATCGAGGCGCCGAAGATCACGATGAAGTACCAGTGGTACCGGAAGGTGCCGAACAGGGTGTCCGGGCTGGCCGAGTCGCCCTTCGGGGTCACCACGAACTTGCTCTTGCGGCGCAGCATCGAGTCGATGAGCGCCTTCGCGTACAGCGGCGCGGACAGCGCGGACATCACCATGCCGGCCACACCGCCGGAGCCCTCCGGCTCGTGCGGCGAGACGTTGTGGCGGCGGTTCCAGACGTACAGGCCGATCTGCAGGGCGGAGGCGTTGCCGTAGAGCATCAGCCAGACGGCCGGGTCGATGTTGACGCCCGAGGCGCCCAGGCCCAGGAACAGGGCGCAGCTGATCGCCGCCAGGATCCAGTTCAGGGCCGACATCGGGTAGAAGATGATCATCATCGTGTAGTTGAAGAGCTTGCTCGGCGGGAGCGAGTACCAGCCCTTCCAGTACTGCTTGAGGATCGTCTCGTACGTCCCTCGGGACCAGCGCATCTGCTGGGTGAAGAAGTCCGTCCAGGCGTTCGGGCCCTCGCCGACGGCGAGCACGTCCGGGGTGTAGACCGAGCGCCACTTGCGGCCGGTGGCCGGGTTCTTGTGGCGGTGGATCTCGAAGCCGGTCGCCATGTCCTCGGTGATCGAGTCGTACAGACCGCCGATCTGCTTGAGCGCCTTGATGCGCACCGCGTTCGAGGTGCCCACGAACATGGGGGAGCCGTAGCGGTTGCCGGCGCGCTGGATCAGGGCGTGGAAGAGGAACTGCTGGGACTCGGCGGCCTTGGTGATCGGGTTGTCGTAGTTGCCGTAGACCTGCGGGCCGATGACGAAGCCGACGTCCGGGTCGCGGAAGAAGCCGAGCATCCGCTCCAGGTAGTTCGGCAGCGGCACGTGGTCGGTGTCGACCGAGGCGAAGTAGTCGTAGTCGTCACCGTGCGCGTCCAGCCAGGCGTTGTAGTTGCCGTGCTTGGTCTTGGCGCGGTGCGGGCCCTTGGGCCGGTTCCACTTGGCGACGCCCTTGCGGGAGAAGTGGTGCACGCCCAGGCGCTCGCAGACCGCCTTCACCTCGGGGTCGTCGCCCTCGTCGAGGAGCCAGACGTGCATCAGACCGCGGTGGCGGATCCTGACGGCCGCCTCCAGGGTCTTCGTCACCATCTCCAGCGGCTCCTTGCCGGGCACGAAGGAGGTGAGGAAGGCGACCCGGGTGCCGGTCTCGGGCACCACCGGGATCGGGTCCCGGGCGACCAGGGTCGCGTGCGCGTTCGACAGCACGTTCAGGCAGCGGAACAGCTCGATCAGGCCGATCGACACGAGCATCACGATGTCGAGCGTGGGCAGCCAGTCGAAGGCCGGGTAGTCGCGCTCGGTCCAGTGCGTGGGCTGGAGCAGCCAGACCAGCAGCACCACCGACAGCAGCGGGGCGGCGGCCAGCATCAGGGCGACCCGGATGCGGTGCGGCTCCTGCGAGATCAGCGAGCGGTACTGGACCTTGTACGGTTTGTGCGGGTCCGGCTGGGTGAGGGGTCCCGCGAGCCGGCTGTAGTGCTCGTAGTCGTACCTCGGCAGGGCCTTTTTGATCCGGCGGAAGGAGCCGGTGTTCCAGTTCCGATGCGCAGGCACCCTGAGCTGCGTGGTCTGGGACGGGTCGTGGTCCTGCCCGGCGCCCGTCGGCGTCGACGTCATGAGTCATCCCCCCACACGCGCGTCGCGCGTGTTTCGTCGCTTCCATCGCCCGCTCGGGTCCCCCTCGACCTTCACGGACGTAACAGTGGTGGGTCGCGGTCACCACGGCATCCACACCTTATAGACATGGAACAGCGACCCCCGGTTGCATGATGCCCCCCTCGGCATCCCCTCGGCACCCGGCCCCCCAACCGGACCAGGGTTCTACGGTGTTCGCCATGATCGCAAGATGCCCGGGGGTCAGGTACACCGAAGGCCCCCCGCGTGCTGCGGGGGGCCTTCGATCGTCTGTGCGCCGCCAGGGACTCGAACCCCGGACCCGCTGATTAAGAGTCAGCTGCTCTAACCAACTGAGCTAGCGGCGCCTGCTGACCTGCACAACTCTACCCGATGCCGGCCGGTGCTCCGGACCACCCGTAGGGCCCCGGCGTGAGCGCCCGGCGCCCGTGTACATCATTCGGACCGTCAGCATGCGCGCGAGGAGGACAGTTGAGAAACTGTCCGGCATGTACCGATGTGTACGTTCGCGGGCGTTTTCGCCGGGAGTGTGAGAGGAATCGCATGGAGACTGCTCCCGTGTTCGAGGAATTCGATCCCGCGGACGACTGCGACTGTGCCGGCTGCCGTCACTGGCGCCGGGTCCTGCCGCCTTCCCGGACCGGCCGGGCCGGCGCCCACCCGGCGGCCCGCCGTGCGCTGATCGTGGCCACCGCCGCGGCCTCCGCGCTCGGCACGGGCGTCGCCGCCGCGGTCCCGGCCGCCGCCCACGCGGCCCACCGGCCCGGCGTCGCGGCGGACGACGTGCCCGACACCCCGCAGGGGCCGCGGGCGCCGCTGCACGGCCCGGCCGGACTGCCGTCGGTGCCCCCGGCGGGGACGGCCCCGGCCGCCATCACCCGTTCGGAGATCATCGAACGGGCCCAGACCTGGGTCGCCGCGAAGGTGCCCTACAGCATGACCGCCTACTGGTCCGACGGTTACCGGCAGGACTGCTCGGGCTATGTCTCGATGGCCTGGAAACTGCCCACCAACGAATGGACCGGAAGCCTCGGCACCTTCGCCGACCGCATCACCAAGGACGAACTCCAGCCCGGCGACATCCTGCTCTTCCACAACGCGGCCGACCCCCAGAAGGGCTCCCACGTGGTCATCTTCGGCGGCTGGACGGACTCCACGCACACCTCGTACCTCGCCTACGAGCAGACCCCGCCGCACACCCGGAAGCAGTCCACGCCCTACGCCTACTGGAGCGACTCGGCCAAGTACCTGCCGTACCGCTACAAGGGGATCACCGCGGCCACCGCCGGGGCCGAGGCGCAGGTCCCGGTGCCCGCCTCGCACGGAGTGGCCGGATACCCGGGGCGGGCGATGTTCCGGCCGGGCGCGGAGAACCCGTACGTCACCCGGCTGGGCCGGCGGCTGGTGGAGAAGGGGTTCGGCACTCACTACACGACCGGACCGGGTCCGCGCTGGGGCGAGGCGGACCGGCGGGGCGTCGAGGCCTTCCAGCGCGCCCAGGGCTGGCGCGGCGGCGCGGCGGACGGCTACCCGGGCCCGGAGACCTGGCGGCGGCTGTTCTCCTGACCGCCCGCCGCGGTGATCACCCGTTCATGACGCGTCTGGCGCGGAGGCTGGAGCACGCATGAGTACGACCTCTTCCACGAACCCGGACACGGGCGGCCCGGCGGAGACCGGCCACCGGTCCGTCCGGCTCATCCACAACGAGGCCACCACCGAGATCCCCGTCCACCTGCTCTTCCGCGACGATCCCGCCCCGGCGCCGGTGCCCCTGCGGCCCGCGGTCGTCGGCCGTCGGCAGGGTACGGGGGAGCAGCCCCGCACCCGCCGCCAGGCCGTCGCCGCGCGCACGGTGCCGGCGGTGCGGACCGACCCGGAGCTGACGGAGCGTCCGGCGCGGGTGCTGCCCGGCGCGGCCGGCGTGATCGCCGGGGCCTGCGGCGCGGCGGGCTGCGCGGTCACCTCCTGGTGGGCGGGGCTGGTGCCGCCGCTCACCGCCCAGGCGCTGGGGGTGCCCGCGCACGCCGGTGCCGGGCTCGGGCCCGCGCAGTGGGCGGCGTACGCGGCCGCCGGGGCGCTGGGACTGTTCGGCTTCGGCGGGCTGGCCCGGGGGCGGACCGGGCGGGCCTGGGTGCTCGGTCTGTTCGGCCGCTACCGGGGGACGGTGCGGCGCACCGGCCTGATGTGGGTCAACCCGCTGCTGCTGCGCCGCCGGGTGGACGTGCGGCTGCGGCACTGGCGCAGCGAGCCGATGCCCGCGGCCGACGGCAACGGGGTCGCGCTGAGGGCGGTGACGCTGGTGGTGTGGCGGGTGCGGGACACCGCGCAGGCCACGCTGGGCGTCGAGGACCACGAGGCGTATCTGCGCCAGTGCGTCGAGGCGGCGCTGGCCCGCGTCCCGGTGGAGCCGCTCGGCACGGTCCGCAGCTCGGCGGACGTGGCGGGCGAGACGCTGACCCGGCTGGTCGCGGCGGACGCGGCGCCGGTCGGCCTGGAGGTGTTCTCGGTGCGGCCGGTCCGTGCGGAGTACGCCCCCGAGGTCGCCGCCGCGA
Organism: Streptomyces sp. M92; assembly: GCF_028473745.1. Lineage (NCBI taxonomy): Bacteria > Bacillati > Actinomycetota > Actinomycetes > Kitasatosporales > Streptomycetaceae > Streptomyces > Streptomyces sp. M92. The sequence goes on along the minus strand of NZ_CP101137.1, from coordinate 1,141,475 downwards.
TGCACCGGCGCCGGATCGCCGCGCTGGACGCGGCCCAGCGGGCGAGCGCGCTCACCTCGGTCGTGGACTCGGTGGAGGACACGGTGACCCGGCTGACCATGCGCGGGCTGGTCGAACTCGACGACCACGAGCGCAAGGTGCTGGTGAAGGACCTGACGGTGGCGTTCTGCGCCGGTCGCAGGGAGACGGGGGACTGACGCGGGGCCGGTGGCGCCGCCCGTACCGCCGTCGGGTTCCGCTATTGGTATGGACATGTTCAACTAACGGCAATAATCTGGAACTTGGTCTAGACCTGCACGGCTCACTGAACCTCCCCCACGTCACAGGAGCAGCAGCATGCGCACAAGGACCAAGTTGTATGCCGCCGCGGTGGGCATGGCGACCACCGGAGCCCTCGTGCTCTCGTCCGGCGGCGCCAGCGGCCACGGCTACACCGACCTGCCGGTCAGCCGGCAGAAGCTCTGCCAGAACGGCGGCGTCAGCAACTGCGGCGCCATCCAGTGGGAACCGCAGAGCGTCGAGGGGCCCAAGGGCTTCCCGGCGGGCGGACCGGCCGACGGCCGGATCTGTTCCGCGAACAACGGCCGGTTCTCCCAGCTCGACAGCCCGAAGACGCCGAACGGACAGGCGTGGCCGACCACGAGGGTGAACGGCGGACAGAGCTACACCTTCCGCTGGCAGTTCACCGCCCGGCACGCCACGACCGACTTCCGGTACTACGTCACCAAGCCGGGCTGGAACCAGAACCACAACCTGGCCCGCTCCGACCTCAACCTCACCCCGTTCTTCACGGTGCCCTACGGCGGCAAGCAGCCGCCGGCCACGCTCTCCCACACCGGCAGGCTGCCGTCCGGGCTGAGCGGGCACCACGTGATCCTCGCGGTGTGGACGGTCGCCGACACGGGCAACGCGTTCTACGCGTGCTCGGACGTGACCTTCTGACCGGGGCCGGTCCGGCAACGCGCGAAGGCCCCCTCGCCTGGGCGAGGGGGCCCTCATGCTGTGCGCCGCCAGGGACTCGAACCCCGGACCCGCTGATTAAGAGTCAGCTGCTCTAACCAACTGAGCTAGCGGCGCATGACTCCCGCCGTCCGCTTCCCGCGGTCGGCGACGACAAAAATACTACCCGGTCCCCGAGGGTGCTCGTGACCACCGGGGTGTGAGCCGGGCCGCAGCTCCAGGGCACGACCCGCCGGACAGGTCCTAGATCGCCAGCGACAGCAGCACCGGTGCCGCGCTCCGGTTCAGCTCGTCGGCGGCCCGCCGCAGCCGGTGGGCGTGCTCGACGGGCAGGGACAGCGCGAGACAGCCCACGGCGGAACCGGCCGTGATCGGCACGGCCGCGCAGACCGTGCCCACCGCGTACTCCTGGAGGTCGAGGACGGGCACGGTGGGCGGCTGGGACTCCAGCCGGGACAGCAGCAGCCGGTCGCTCGTGATGGTGCGCGAGGTCAGGCGGGCCATCTTGTGCCGGGCCAGGTGGTCGCGGCGGCCCGCGTGGTCCAGCTGGGTCAGCAGGCTCTTGCCGACCGCGGTGGCGTGCGCCGAGACCCGGAAGTCCACCCACTCGTTCACCTTGGGCGTGGCCGGGCTGTCCGCGTACTGGGTGACGCTGACCTCGCCGTCCACGTACCGGCTGATGTAGACGGCCGCGCCCACCGAGTCGCGCAGCCGGTCCAGGGTGTGCTGGAGCTGCTCGCGCAGCGCCTCCTCGCGGCCGTGGGCCGAGCCCAGGCGGGCCAGCGCCTCCCCGGTGACGTACGCCCGGTCGGCGGTCTGCTCGACGTAGCCCTCGCGGCGCAGCATGCGCAGGAGAGGGGTCAGCCGCTCCCGGTCCAGGCCGGTCTGCCGGGCGATCTCGGAGTCGGTGACCCCGGTGGTGTGCCGCGCCACCGTCTCCAGGGCGCGCAGGGCGTCCTGGGCCGAGTGGTGCGGCGCGGTCGGCTTGTGCTGCAGCGCCACGGTGGTCTCCCCCTGCGCTTCGCTGGTAGGCCCCTGCCCCTGTCCCTGCCTGTGCCCCCGACCGGACAGCGGATCCCTTTCACGATAGCCGTCAAAACGCCTGAAGTGAGGGGGTGTTGGTGAAGTTCCGCCGCCCTGGTCTGCGGCGCTGGCCCGCTGGCATATGCCAGCGGCGTGCCCCAATGCCCCGACCTCGGGTGTTGGGGCACGCGCGGTGCGTGGTCACGGCGCCACGTTGGGGGTATCTCGGGTCACGAGGTGGAGCTGAACTTCGGGTCGCCCCCGGTGCCGAGCAGGGTGCCGCCCTCCCACAGGCCGATCTCCCAGTAGATCGTGGAGTTCTCCGGGATCTCGTCGTGGAAGCCGTCGCACACCTGCCAACCCGCCGAGGAGCCGCCGTACTCGTAGCAGCGGAAGTTGTCGCCGGTCCGGTTCACCGTGCCGCGCACCTCTATGTGGTGACCGTCCGCCAGGGTGTCGCGGACGTAGAACTTGTCGCCGTAGGGCCGGAAGCACGCCAGGCCGGCCGTCGCGCGAGGGTTCTCGTAGCCGGTGACCTCGTTGCAGTTCGCGTCGAGCGTCGGCGAGGTCGTCGTCGCGGAGGCCTGCTCCGAGTGGAGTGTGGCGGCGGAGGCGGAGCTGCCGAGGAAGGTGACGAGGGCGAACGCGGTCGTGGTGACGAACACGGGGGCGGTGAATTTCACTGCGTGTTTCACTCCTGCGGTGTGAAGGACCTGACCGTGGATACCTGTTCGATCGGCGGGGCGGGGGTGGCTTCGGGGCCCGGATCTCCCGACCGGAATACCCGTCCGATTATGGCGTGTACATGACAGTAAAGGTTGATTTGTGGGGCTGTAAGGCCTCTGTCGGCCACGTGTCGAAGGGATCAAGCCCCGTTCGCGGCGTCGTGGAGCCGGGCGCGTCGGAACCCGCCCGCAAAAGCCGCGGGTCACCGCACCGCCCGACGTGGTTCGGGCGGTGCGGTGACCCGCGGTGGAGACCGGTGGCGCGCCGTGCGTCGTCAGAGCACGGCGCTCAGGAACTCCCTCGTCCGCTCGTGCTCCGGATCGCTGAAGATCTTCTCGGGAGCCCCGGACTCGATGACCCGCCCCGAGTCGAACATCAGGACCTGGTCCGAGATGTCCCGGGCGAAGTTCATCTCGTGGGTCACGCAGAGCATCGTGATGTCCGTGCTGCGGGCGATGTCCCGCAGCAGGTCCAGGACGCCCGCGACCAGCTCCGGGTCGAGTGCCGAAGTCACCTCGTCGAGCAGCAGCACCTTCGGCCGCATCGCCAGCGCGCGGGCGATCGCCACACGCTGCTGCTGGCCGCCGGAGAGCTGGGCCGGGCGGGCGTCGCACTTGTCGGCCAGCCCCACCATGTCGAGGAGTTCCCTGGCCCGTTCCGCGGCCTCGTCCTTGGACATGCCGAGCACGGTGACCGGTGCCTCGGTGATGTTGCGCAGCACGCTCATGTTCGGGAACAGGTTGAACTGCTGGAACACCATCCCGATCTGCTTGCGGACCTCGCGCCGCTCCTTCTCCGTCGCCGGGAACAGCTTCTGCCCGTCCACGGTGATCGTGCCCTCGTCAGGCTTGAGCAGCGTCATCAGCAGCCGCAGGATCGTCGTCTTGCCGGACCCCGACGGCCCGATGAGGGTGACGTGCTTGCCGGCGTCGACGGAGAAGTCGAGCTGGTCCAGGACGGTGTTGTCCCCGAACCGCTTGGTGACCTGCTCCAGGCGTATCAGCTCGCCGGTGCTGCGTTCGGGACTGGTGCCGGGGTTGGGAAGGGTGTCAGTGGGCAAGGCGTCGCTCCAGGGCTCGCAGGAAAAGGGAGGCCAGGTAGGAAAGCACGATGAACGCCAGGCCGATCACCGTGAGCGGCTCGGTGAACTGGAAGTTCTCACGGGCGAAGAGCTGAGCCTCGCCGAGCATCTCCAGCACGGTGATCGCCATGAGCATCGGGGTGTCCTTGAGCATGGCGATCACGTAGTTGCCGAGGGCGGGCACCACGCGGCGGACCGCCTGCGGAAGGATGACCGCGATCCACGTCCTGTGCACGGGAAGGTTCAGCGCCGTGGCGGCCTCCCACTGGCCGACCGGCACCGCCTCGATGCCGGCCCGGTACACCTGCATCGTGTACGTCGAGTAGTGCAGACCGATGGCGAAGACACCCGTGGTCAGCGCCGAGGCCTGAACGCCCCACTCGGGCAGTACGTAGAAGAGGAAGAAGAGCTGCACCAGCAGGGGGGTGTTCCGGATGAACTCCGTGACCACCCCGACCGGCCAGCGCACCCAGCGCGTAGGGGTCCGCATCAGCAGGGCCCACACCAGGCCCAGCGCGAAGGAGATCACCGAACCGAGGGCCAGGATCTGCAGGGTGACCAGCAGACCGTCCCAGAAGTGCGGCATGAAGTCGGAGACCGCGCTCCAGTCCCACTCCATCAGACAGCACCTCCCGCGTTGGTCGCCTCGGGCCGCTTCAGCACGGCCTCGGCCGCGGGAGTCGGCGCCTTGCCGACCCCCGACTTCAGCTTCTTCTCAAGGCCCCGCATGAGTCGGGTGAGCAGGAAGGCGAGGACGAAGTAGATCAGCAGGATGTACGTGTAGATCTCCGCGCTCTCCTGGAGCGCGAGACGTACGAGGTTGCCGCTGAACGCCAGGTCGCCCATGCCCATGAGGGACACCAGCGCGGTGCCCTTCAACAGCTCCACCAGCAGGTTCGAGAACGGCGGGATCATCTCCGGCAGCGCCTGCGGCAGGAGGATCAGTCGCATCCGCTGCCAGGGAGTGAAGCTGAGGGCGATGCCGCCCTCGCGCTGGGCCGGGTCGACGGCCGCGATCGCGCCGCGCACGACCTCGGCGCCGTAGGCCCCGTACGTCAGGCCGAGGGCGAGCGTGCCCGCCCACATGGGTACGAGCTGCCAGCCGAAGGCCAGCGGCAGTACGAAGTAGATCCAGAAGATCATGATCAGCGCGGAGGTGCCACGGAACACCGTGGTGTACAGGCCCGCGAGGAACCTGACGATCCGCGACTGATGAGTGCGGGCGGTGCCCACGACGAAGGCGACCACAGCGCCCAGCAGGGCGCTGAAGACGAGCAGCTGGACGGTGGTCCAGACACCCTTGGCCACGAGTTCCCAGAGTCCGGATGTCATCCGCCGCAGAGCTCCTTCGCGGTCAGATCGGTCATCTCGTCCTCGGTGAAACCGAAGGGGCGCAGGATGCGCAGGAGTTCGCCGCTCTTCTTCATCTTGTGCAGCTCGACGTTGAAGGCGTCCCGCAGGTTGGTCTCGTTCGGGCGGAACGCGAAGGCGCCGCCGTCCACGTGCGGCTTGCCGTTGACGATCGGCTTGAACGCCTCGGTCACCTCGGTGCTGGACGACTTCTTCACCACCTCGCGGGTGGTCAGAGCCGTACCGGCGAAGACGTCGGCGCGCCCGGTCTCCACGGCGTTGAGGCCGGCGACCTGGTCGGGCACGATGAGGATGTCGTCCTTCGGATACCCGGCCTCCACCGCGTAGGCGATCTCCGCGTAGCCCGTGCCGGTGGCGAACTTGGCCTTCTTCGCCACGACGTCCTTGTAGTCGTGCAGTCCGAGCGGATTGCCCTTGCGCACGATGAAGGAGTCCAGCATCTGGTAGTCGGGGTCGGAGAAGATGACCTGCTCGCAGCGGGTGGGGTTGACGTACATCCCGGCCGCCACGATGTCGAACTGCTGCGACTGAAGACCCGGGATGAGGGAGCCGAACTCGGTCGGTACCGGCTGCACCTCTTCCACGCCGAGCCGCTTGAAGATGACCCTCGCCAGCTCCGGTGCCTCGCCGGTCAGCTCACCGTTCTTGTCGATGTACCCGAAGGGGATCTCGCCGGCGATGCCGAGCCGGGCCACGCCCTGTGCCTTGAGCCGGTCGAGGAGATCGCCGCCTTCCACGTCGGACGCGGTGGCCACCCGCGAGCAGCCGGCGGCTCCCAGCGCACCGAGCGCCGCGACCCCCGCGAGCAGCGACCGGCGAGTGGGTCCGGCTGTCCTGGGCCTTTGGTCGGATATACCCCATGGAGGGGTTCTGTGTGGTGGAGCCATGGGCGCGCAGCTACCCGAAGCCGGGCCGGTTATGCCGATCTTTTTCAGTCCGATACCTCGGCCCGGCGCCCTTGACCGCGGCGCCCCGGAGCACTGCCATGGAGGGCATGGCTGATCGCTACATCGAAGTCTCGCTGGTCAAACGCGGAATCACCTGCCGGGCCCAACTGCTGGACGACCGGGCCCCGATCACCTGCGCGGCGGTCTGGGACGCGCTCCCCCTGGGCGGCGACGTGTATCACGCCAAATACGCCCGTAACGAGATCTACGCCCTTTTCCCGCCCTTCGCGGCATCCGAACCGCTGCTGGAGAATCCGACCGTGACGCCCATTCCGGGCGATCTGTGCTATTTCGCCTTCGCGGGTGCCGAGTTGGGCACCAAGGCGTACGGCTACGACCGCGAGGTCCGCGCGGGCACCACCCTCGTCGACCTCGCCCTGTTCTACGAGCGCAACAACCTGCTCCTCAACGGAGACGTCGGCTGGGTGCCCGGCACCGTCTGGGGCCGTATCACCGAGGGCCTCGACGCGATGGCCGAGGCCTGCAACGACCTGTGGCGCACGGGAGCGGCGGGGGAGACCCTCAGCTTCCGGCGGGCGTAGGCGAAGCCGGGCGCGGGGCGGGCGGGCCCGACTCGTACAGCGCGTGCGCGGCCCGCAGGACCAGGTCGTCCCGGTGGCGGGCCGCCACCAGTTGCAGACCGATCGGCAGCCCGTCCCCGTCGCTCCCCACCGGCACCGTCGCCGCCGGCTGCTGGGTCAGGTTGAACGGATAGGTGAACGGCGTCCACCCCGTCCACCGCCGGTGCCCCGAGCCCTTGGGCACCTCGGCGCCCGCCTCGAACGCCGTGATGGGCAGCGTCGGGGTGACCAGCAGGTCGTACGCCTCGTGGAAGCGGCCCATCCGCCGGCCCAGCTCCATCCGGACGTCCACCGCGGCCAGGTAGTCCAGCGCCGAGTAGCGCGCCCCCGCGCCGACGACGTCCCGCAGCCCCGGGTCGAGCAGCTCCCGCTGCCCCGCCCTCAGATGCTGCACCACGCGGGCCGCCCCGCTGAACCACAGAGTGTGGAAGGCGTCCACCGGGTCCGCGAAGTCCGGGTCGGTCTCCGTCACGTACGCGCCCAGCTCCGCCAGCCGCTCCACGCCGCGCCGCACCGCCCGCGCCACCGCGGGACGCACCGCCACCTGTCCGCCGAGCGAGGGCGAGTACGCCACCCGCAGCCCCCGCACCCCTTCGGCGAGCGCCTCCGTGTACGACCCGGGCGCCGGGCCCAGCGCCGACCAGTCCCGGGCGTCGGGCGTGCCGATCACGTCCAGCATCAGCGCCGCGTCCGCCGCGTCCCGGGTCATCGGGCCGACGTGCGCGAGGGTGCCGAACGCGCTCGCCGGGTAGAGCGGCACCCTGCCGTATGTCGGTTTCAGGCCGAAGATCCCGCAGAAGGAGGCGGGGATGCGCACGCTGCCCCCGCCGTCCGTGCCGAGCGCCAGCGGACCCGCCCCGCGCGCGACGGCCGCCCCCGCGCCCCCGCTGGAGCCGCCCGCCGTGCGGCTCGGGTCGTGAGGGTTGCGGGTCACGCCGGACAGCGGCGAGTCCGTCACGCCCTTCCAGCCGTACTCGGGCGTCGTCGTCTTGCCGATGAACACGGCGCCGTGCTCGCGCAGCCGGGCGACGGAGGGCGCGTCCTCGTCCCACGGACCGTCCGGAGAGACCGCCCGGGAGCCGCGCAGGGTCGGGTGCCCCCGGGTCAGCAGGATGTCCTTCACGGTGACCGGCACCCCGTCCAGCCGCCCGCCCGGCTCCCCGCGCCGCCACCGCTCCTCGGCCCGCCGGGCCTGCTCCAGCGCCTCCTCGCCGGTCAGCCGGACGAACGCGTTCAGCTCCGGCTGGATCCGTTCGGCCCGCTCCAGGGCCGAACGGGTGACATCCACCGGGCTGAAATCACCCTTGCGGTAGCCGTCGACGAGCTGTACGGCGGTCAGCTCCGTGAGGTCGGTCATGCACCCTCCCGTTTCCAGGGACGTCAGTGTCCGGGCACGTATCCACGCTTCTTGTCGACCACGTTCGCCAGTGGCTCGCCGGCCGCCCAACTCTCGAACAACTCCACGAACTGCGCCCCGAGTTCGTCCCGCCAGCCGATCGTGTCCCCGCTCATGTGCGGCGAGAGGATCAGGTCCGGGACCTCCCACAGCGGGCTGTCGGCGGCGAGCGGCTCGTGGCTCAGCACGTCCAGGGCGGCGCCCGCGATCCAGCGGCTGGTCAGCGCCTCGGCGAGATCGTCCTCGACGACCAGCTGACCGCGCCCCACGTTCACGAACCGCGCGGACGGCTGCATCACGCCGAACCGCCGGGCGTCGAACATGCCGCGCGTGTCGTCGGTCAGCGGCGCCGCCGCGACCACCCAGTCGGCGCGGGTCAGCAGCCGGTCCAGCTCGCCGGGCGCGTGGACACCGGGACGGGCGGTGCGGCCGACCAGCGCGACCGTGATGCCGAGCGCCTTCAGCGTCTGCGCGATCGCCCGCCCGATCGGCCCCGAACCGACCACACAGGCGCGGGTTCCGGCCACCCGCAGCGACTCGCGGTGCCGCCAGGTCCGCTCGCCCTGCAACCGCAGCGTGGTGGGCAGATCCTTGGCCATCGCCAGGACGAGCGCGGCGACGTACTCGGCGATCGGCTGGTCGAAGACGCCGCGCGCGTTGGTCACCACCGTGTCCGACGCGGCCAGCTCCGGGCACATCAGATGGTCCACGCCGGCGCTCGCGGTGTGCACCCAGCGCGGACGCGGCCCGTCCCCCGGCCACGCCTTCCGCACGGCGTGCGAGGTGAAGTCCCACACGAGCAGCACGTCGGCGTGCGGCAGCCGCCCGGCCAGCGTCGACTCGTCGGCGTGCTCGATCCGCGCCCGGCCGGTCAGCCGGCCCAGCCGGGGCGGCGGCTCGGCGTCGAGTACGAGGAGGGTGGGCGGGGGTGCGGGCGTGGTCGCGTGCGTGGGTGTGGACGTGGTCATCGGCGGGTCTGTCTCCGGGGGTCGCACGGGTGCTCGGAACGGGTTGACGGGGGACGGAACCGGCTGTTGACCTGGGAATGACGCGGGCGGATTGACCACGCTCGCACCAGAACCTACCTTCGTCAACACGGCCGTGCGTACGGTGCGTTGTCGTCCCCTCTCACAGTGTGAGGTCGGTGCGTGCCATGGACATCTCCTTTCTGGGCGGACCAGCTCCGCAACGCGGGGTCGGCGTGGTCGCCCCGTTCGACTTCGCACTCGATCGCGAGCTGTGGCGATGGGTGCCCGACGAGGTCTCGCTCCACATGACCCGAACCCCTTTTGTACCCGTCGAGGTCAGTCTGGACCTCGCGCGCATGGTCAGCGAACACGAGACGCTCGGCGAGGCGGTGCGCACCCTCAACGCCATCGCCCCCGAGGTCGTCGCCTACGCCTGCACCTCGGGCAGCTTCGTCGGCGGCATCGCCGGTGAACGCGCGATGTGCGAGGCGATGACCTGGGCGGGCGCGGTCCCGTCCGTGACCACCTCCGGCGCCCTGCTGGACGCGCTGGCCGAGCTGGGCGTACGCCGGGTCGCGCTGGTGACGCCGTACACCGTCTCCGTGACCCGGGCGCTGGAGGCGTACGTCGCCGAGGCCGGCGTCGCCGTCACCGGCTGTGCCTTCATGGGCCTGACCCGGCACATCTGGAAGGTCCCCTACCGCGACGTGGCCGACATGGCGCGCCAGGCGGTACCGGCCGAGGGGTCGGCCGACGCCCTGTTCATCTCCTGCACCAACCTCCCCACGTACGACGTCATCCCGCAGCTGGAGGCCGAGCTGCGGATCCCGGTGATCTCGGCCAACCAAGTGACGATGTGGGCGGCGCTGCGCCGGCTGGGTACCCCTGCGGTGGGGCCGTACCAGGCGCTGACCGACCCGTCGGCACGCACCGGTCCCGTGGTGCCGGGACCGGCCGGTCCCGCGGTGGCGGGCCCGGTCGGACCAGCGGTGGCGGACATGCCGGGCGTCTCGGACGGCCCGGACACGGATCAGCAGCAGGAAGGGTGGACATGACAGCACTGGGATTCCTGTACCCGGGCCACTCCGGCGAGGACGACTATCCGCGCATCGAGCAGCTCCTGGGCAGCGACATCCGGGTGGACCTGGTGCACACGGACATCGGCGAGGACGCGCACCGGGTGGACGCGCTGCTGGAGATGGGCTCGCCGCGGCGGCTGGCGGCCGGCGTGGAGGAGCTGCGGCTGACCGGCGCCGACGCGGTGGTGTGGGCCTGCACCAGCGGCAGCTTCGTGCACGGCTGGGAGGGCGCCCGCGAGCAGGTGCGCGCGCTGGCCCAGTCGGCGGGCCTCCCGGCCTCCTCGACCTCCTTCGCCTTCGTGCACGCGGCGAAGGAGCTGGGGGTGGGGCGGGTCGCGATCGGCGCGACCTACCCGGACGACGTGGCGCGGCTCTTCGCGGACTTCCTCGGCGCCGCCGGCATCGGGGTGAGCGACGTCGTCAGCTCCGGGATCATCACGGCGGCGGAGGTCGGTACCTGGGGCGAGCCGGAGGTGCTGGCCCTGGCCCGCTCCGCCGACCGCCCGGACGCCGAGGCGGTCCTCCTGCCGGACACGGCCCTGCACACGGTGGCGCACATCCCGGCCCTGGAGAAGGAACTGGGCAAGCCGGTCCTCACGGCCAACCAGGTCACCGTCTGGGAGGGCCTGCGCCTGGCGGACCGCCGGGTCAACGCCCCCGAGCTGGGCGCGCTGTTCACGCGGGAGCCGGTGGTGCAGGCCTGAGCGGCCCGTGACACGCGAGAAGCCCGACTCCGCCGCTGCGGAGCCGGGCTTCTCCCTGGAGCGCTGGGCAGGCCTTGCACCTGCATTTCCCCACGGGAAGTGGGGCGTCTTTCCTTGGACCACCAACGCACTGCCGGTTCTTGGGGGTTGGCCCCCGTGATCAGGCAGCTTGAGCGTACCGCAGCCGCGTTCGGGGCGCACATCGGCGGTGGCGCTGTTCATGTACGTGTCCACTGTGCGGCTACCTGAAATCAACTGAACCCTTGTCAGGTGTTGGGGTGCATCCTATTCTCACGATCAGAAAGCGCTTTCCCGATTGTCTGATTGACGTGATCACGACAATTGTCGTTCCGTCACGTGAAAACGAAGGGGAGACGAGGATGAGACGACCAGTCGCGCTGCGACTCCACGCCGCGCTGGCCACGTTGGCCGTCGCGGCGGCGACCGGTGTGGTGCTGTCCATGCCCGAGGCCGCGGCGGCGGCCGGCGGTGCCACCGGGTACGCGACCCAGAACGGCGGCACGACCGGCGGCGCGGGCGGCCGGACGGTCCGGGCGACCACCGGAACCCAGATCCACGAGGCCCTGTGCGGCCGCGCCAGCAGCAGCACCCCGATCATCATCGAGGTCGAGGGCACCATCAACCACGGCAACACCACCAAGGTGTCCGGCGACAGCTGCAACACCGCGGCCGACAAGATCGAGCTCAAGCAGATCAGCAACGTCACCGTCGTCGGGGTCGGCGGCGGCGCCGTCTTCGACCAACTGGGCATCCACATCCGGGAGTCCAGCAACATCATCATCCAGAACGTGACGGTCCGGAACGTCAAGAAGTCCGGCTCACCCACCTCCAACGGCGGCGACGCCATCGGCATGGAGAGCGACGTCCGCAACGTCTGGGTCGACCACACCACCCTGGAGGCCTCGGGCGGGGAGTCGGAGGGCTACGACGGCCTCTTCGACATGAAGGACAACACCCAGTACGTCACCCTGTCCTACAGCACCCTGCGCAACTCCGGCCGCGGCGGCCTGATCGGCTCCAGCGAGTCCGACCGCTCCAACGGCTACGTCACCTTCCACCACAACCTGTACGAGAACATCGACTCCCGCGCCCCCCTCCTGCGCGGCGGGATCGCCCACATGTACAACAACCACTACAAGAGCCTGAACGACTCCGGCATCAACTCCCGGGCCGGCGCCAAGGCCAAGGTGGACAACAACTACTTCGAGGACTCCAAGGACGTCCTCGGCACCTTCTACACCGACCAGGCCGGCTCCTGGCAGGTCAGCGGCAACATCTACGACAACGTCACCTGGTCCGAGCCGGAGGGGGACAACAACCCGGCCGGCCCCGACCCGCAGTCCAACACCACGGTCTCCGTCCCGTACGCCTACACCCTCGACGACGCCTCCTGCGTGCCCGGCGTGGTGAGCAGCACGGCCGGCGCGAACAAGGGCCTGAAGGTCTCCGACGGCAACTGCACGCCGCAGACGCCCGACCCGACCGACCCGACGCCGGACCCCACCGACCCCACGCCGGACCCGACGGACCCGACGCCGGACCCGACCGACCCGCCCACCGGTGCCAACCTCAGCATCGGCGCCGGCTCCGACGGCTCCTCCAAGGCCGACGGCACCAGCTACGGCAACGTCCGCGACGGTGACCCGAGCACCTACTGGTCGCCGGACGGCACCACCGGCTCCGTCTCGGTCAAGTGGGGCACCCCCACCACCGTCTCGAAAATCAACATCCGGGAGGCGGCGGGCTCCGAGGGCACCATCGGCTCCTACCGGGTCGTGAACCACCACACCGGCGCCGTCCTGGCCTCCGGCAGCGGAGCGGGCGTCATCACCTTCCCGGCGGTCTCCCTGGAGAAGATCACCTTCCAGATCACCGGCGCCTCGGGCACCCCGAAGGTCGCCGAGTTCGAGACCTACGCCGGTTAGCGGCGGCGTCGCGTCCTCTTCTCCTCCGCGTCCGGTCCGGCACCCGCCGGGCCGGACGCCCACTTGCGCGGGCGCGGGACAATGGACGGTGGCCCACTCCACCGGGGTACCCGCGTCCACGCGGGGAGGGCCGTCGCACCGTACGAGGAGGAGAAGACATGGCGGAGCCCACGCCGCGTCGGAACGAACCGCGGCTACGCCCCGCGCCCCTGCTCTTCGAGCCGGCGGAGGCGTCCGCCGACCCGGAGCACTTCTTCGACCTCGAGTCGATCGACGACCCCCGGGCGCTCCTCGACCGGGCCACCGAACTGACCCAGGCGTTCCGCGCGGCGGCCGACCGGGCGATGGAGTTCCAGGCGGTCGCGGCGGCCCAGCTGGCCGACCCGCGCCGCTTCGACCGGCTGACGGCCGCGGACATCGCCGAGCGGGCCGAGTGGACCGAGGACTACGCCAAGAAGATGGTGGAGTTCGGGCGGGACCTGATGCGCGGCGGCGCTCACTCCGAGTAATACGGCCGGTTCCGACTAGCACGGCCGCATATGCCGAGCGGGTGGGCAAGATACTCCTCGCCCCACCCTCCTGTCCCGGTTTCCCGCAACCCACCGGAGCCGGACCCTCACGCCGGGTAGATGTATGCGTCATGAGCAGCAGCACGCGCAACGTCACCCTCAGCGCCGCGCCCCACGCCTCGGACGTCACCGCCGACGGCGCCGCCTGGCTGGCCTCGGCGGGCGCGTACCCGCGCAGCACGCTCGCGCTCTGGGAGGAGCGGCCCGCGGCCCCGGTCGTCCTGCCCTGCGGCTCCGCCTTCGACGTGGTGAGCGCTCCCACGGTCTTCGGGCGCCGGATGCTGGACCGGCTGTGGGAGGAGGGTCCGGGCTCGGGCCCCGTGGCGGAGTTCCGGGGACGGATGCTCCTGTTCGCCGCGCCCGGCACCGCCCAGCGGCTGCCGACACTGCTGGAGTGGGAGGAGTGGAGCGCGCGGGGCCGGGAGGGCGGCCGTACGGGCACGGTGCCGCCGCTGCTGTGCCACGGCGCCGGAGACGCGGTGACGGTCCCGGCCCCGGCCGGCGGACCCGCCCGCACCGGCTCCCGCTGGCTGGTGGCGCCGGACACGCGTATGCCCTGGCTGCCGGGCCCGGAGGTGCTGCTGTGGGCGGCGGTGCGGGCCGCGCGCGCCGCCGTACGTATTTCGATTTTTCCCTCCGCCGACCAGGATGCTAATGTCTACGACGTCAGCAGGCGCCGCTAGCTCAGTTGGTTAGAGCAGCTGACTCTTAATCAGCGGGTCCGGGGTTCGAGTCCCTGGCGGCGCACAGACGACGAGAAGGCCCTCCACTCAGGTGGAGGGCCTTATCGCATGGTCGGGGGCCGTCCGGTCACCCCGGCGTGACCTGCACCGTCCACGCCCCCGACACCGTCCGCCCCTGCACCTGGACCCGTACGCCGTCGCCCGGCACCGTGAAGCTCTCACCGAGGGCGACCGGGGCGTCGGCGAGGGGCGGGTAGACGGAATCCTCCCAGCACGCCTCGGTGTCCGGGTGGGCGTCGACCACCTCGATCGGCCCGTCCCCGGACCGGACCCCGCCGTGCACCCGGTAGACGAGGACGCCCGCCCGGCAGGCGGCGGCGTCGTTGCCGACCGGTCCCCGGGCCTCGAGGGCGAGCACGGTGTCCGCCCCCGTCCGCACCACCGCCAGCTTCGTACCGCGGCCGAGGCCGAAGGCGGGCGCTCCCGCGGCGCCGGTCACCACCACCCCCGGCCCCGCCCCCAGCGGCTCCAGCGTCAGCCGGACCGGCTCATCGCCGCGCACGCACGCCACCTGCCGGGGCTCCAGCCAGCCCAGCTTCCACTTGTGCCAGCCGAAGAGGTCCGGGGCCAGTCCGAACTGGCTGCCCATGAGGTCCCAGTCGCCGACGTGGGTGTCCCAGTCGCCCTCGTCGTCCTCCGGCCGGTGGTACAGGTCGGGCAGGTCGAAGACGTGCCCCGTCTCGTGGGCCAGGACCAGCCGGTCCGGCGGATGGTTCTCGAAGACGGTGACGACCCGCCGGATGTCGGTGCCGTCGGCCCGCAGGGGAGTGTCGAAGTTGACGACCTTCGTCGCGTCGGAGTCCACGCCGGGCGCGTCCGGGTCGGCGACGAAGTACACGATGTCGTAGCGGGAGAAGTCGACGTGCCGGTCGGCGGCGCCCAGGGCGTCGCGCAGGTAGGCGGCCCGGTGCCGGGGGCTCCAGTCGCGCCGTATGTCGTACGCCGTCGACGGGCGCGGCATGGGGATCCAGCCGGGCAGCGGGTGCGGGCGCAGCGTGAACCTGCCGTAGGAGGCGCGCTGGAAGAAGCGGGTGGTGGCGGGGAAGTGGTCGGCGGCGAGCTCGGCCGGCGCGGCCAGCGGCCGGGAGTCGGGGAAGGACAGGAAGACCATCACCGCGTCCAGGGCCCGCACGGGCTTCGGGTAGGCGGCGTTCCAGGTGCTCAGACCCTCGGAGTGGTGCGCCTCGGTGCGCTGGAGGGCGCAGGGCTCCGGGGAGAAGGGCTCGGCGGCCGACGGCGCGCCGATCAGGGAGGTCGCGGCGAGCGCGGACATCGTGGTGCACACCGCCGCCGTACCGCGCAGCCTGGAGCGGCGGGCTCCCGCCGTGCCGCGGCCCGCACCGAGCCCCTTGAGAGCCTCCCGCGGAAGTCGCCTCAGGGGGAGCTGGCGCGGCACATGGACCTCCGGGTGCGGTTGACGGGACACCGCACCCAGCTTGTGCGTGATTGTCGTACTACGTCCTGTTCGCCTGCACCGGATGGGTGAGTCGTCCGGAGTTTCGACGGCTGTCACCGGACCTGCAACCGTGAGTCACTTACGCAACGTCACAACTGGTCGGGGGCGTGAAGAACTCGTCCAGGCGCGAGCGGAAACGATCTGGCGGGGGGTTCGGCCGGTCGGGAACGCGGGGCGGCGGCTGGAAGGGCTCCGTGCCAGCCTCTATGATCGGCACACTTTCCTGCACGAACAGAGCACGAACAGAGATCGAGGCACTGCGGGAGCGAGCGGTGAACGGAACCTCCGAAGGGCCGGCGCCCGCGGCAGACTTCGACCGACCGACCGTCACAGAGGGTGACGTGGGCCTGGCTCCTCGTGCGCCGTGCGCGGGGCCCCCGGCCTACCGGTCGGCGTTCACGGCCGCGCCCCTCGCCATGGCCGTCGTCGACACCGACGGCCTCGTGGTCGGTGCCAACGACACGCTGGGCACCCTCCTCGGCACCGGCCCGGACGCGCTGACCGGCCGTGCGGCGGCCGACCTCGTCGACCTCGCCGCCGACTCCGGCACCTGGCAGGCGTACCGCGAGGTGCTGTCCGGCCGCCGGGCCCGGCTGCGCTGCACCCGGCGGCTGAAGGGGGCCGACGGGCGCTCCCTGTGGGTGCAGGTGACGGTCGAGCCGCTGACCGGGACCGACGGCGAGGACGGCGTACCGGGGCTGCTGCTGTCGGTCGCCGACATCAGCGCCCGGCGCGAGCTCCAGGCCCGGCTGCGCCACCTCCAGATGCACGACCCGGTGACCCGGCTGCCCAACCGCGCCCTGTTCTTCGAACGCCTGACGGCGGCGCTGGAGGCGGAGTCGTACGAACACGGCGGCGGCACCGGCCGGATCGGCCTGTGCTACCTGGACCTGGACGGCTTCAAGGCCGTCAACGACACCCTCGGCCACCGCGTCGGCGACCGCCTGCTCGCCGCCGTCGCCGAACGCCTCACGCGCTGCGCCGAGGAGGCCGCGCACGCCCGCTCCGGCGCCCCGCTGGTCGCCCGCCTCGGCGGCGACGAGTTCGCCCTCCTCGTCGAGGACTCCACCGGCACCGAACAACTCGCCGACCTGGCCGAATCCGTGCTGGCGGCCCTCCAGGCACCCTTCGAGGTCGCCGACCGCCGCCTCTCGGTCACCGCCTCCGTCGGCGTCGTCGAACGCCACACCGCCGGCACCACGCCCACCGCCCTGATGCAGGCCGCCGACACGACCCTGTACTGGGCCAAGGCCGACGGCAGGGCCCGCTGGACCCTGTTCGACCCCGAACGCAACGCCAGCCGCATGACCCGCCAGGCACTGGCCGCCACCCTCCGCCCCGCCATCGACCGGGGCGAGTTCGCGCTGGAGTACCAGCCGCTGGTGGGCATGGAGGACGGCCGGGTGCGCGGCGTCGAGGCGCTTATCCGCTGGAATCATCCTCAGTTCGGCGTACTGGCGCCGAATCGGTTCATCGCACTGGCGGAGGAGGACGGATCGATCGTTCCCCTGGGCCGCTGGATCCTGCGCACGGCCTGCCGCCAGGCCCGCCGCTGGCAGCTCGCCCACCCGGACGAACCGCCGATCTTCGTCAGCGTCAACGTGGCCGTCCGCCAGGTCTGGGACTCCGACCTGGTGGCGGACGTGGCGGCGACCCTGGAGGAGACGGGCCTGGCCCCGCACCTGCTCCAGCTGGAGCTGACCGAGTCGGCGGTCATGGGCTCCGCGGGCCGCCCGCTCCAGGCCCTCAAGGCGCTCAGCGACATGGGCGTCCACATCGCCATCGACGACTTCGGCACCGGCTACTCGAACCTGGCCTACCTCAGCCGGCTGCCGGTCTCGGTGCTGAAGCTGGACGGGGCGTTCGTACGGGGCTTCCAGTACGACGGTGCCGCGGCCGCCGGGGCCGCCGGGGCCCGGGGTGGGGCGGCCGCGCCGGACGCGGACGCCTCGGCGGCCAGCCCCGCCGACGAGGTCATCGTCGAGGCGATGGTCCAGCTCGCCCACCGCCTCGGCCTCACCGTCACCGCCGAGTGCGTGGAGACCTCCGACCAGGCGACCCGGCTGCGCCGCATCGGCTGCGACACCGGGCAGGGCTGGCTGTACTCCCGGCCGGTGGCGCCGGACCGCATCTCCGCCCTGCTGGGCTCCGCCGGGCCCGGCGAGGCCGGGGTTCAGGCGGGCGCCGGCAAGCCGTAGGCGTCGGCGATCAGCTCGTAGGAGCGCAGGCGCACGTCGCCGCCGTGGGCGTTGGCGGTGAGCATCAGCTCGTCGGCGCCGGTGCGCTTCTGGAGGTCGTCGAGGCCGGACCGCACCTCGTCGGCGGTGCCGTGGATGACGTTGGAGTTCCAGGACTGGACGAACTCCTCCTCCATCGGGCTGAACTCGTACGCCTCCGCCTCCTCCGGCGTCGGTACGAGCCCCGGGCGTCCGGTGCGCAGCCGGACCATGTTCAGCGCGGCGGCCAGCACCTGCCGGCGGGCCTCCTTCTCGTCGTCGGTGGCGAGCGCGGAGACGCCGATCAGGGCGTAGGGCGCGTCCAGGACGGCGGAGGGGCGGAAGGACTCCCGGTACAGGTCCAGCGCGGGGACCGTGTTCTGCGCGGAGAAGTGGTGCGCGAAGGCGAAGGGAAGGCCCAGGGTGCCGGCCAGCCGTGCGCTGAAGCCGGAGGAACCGAGCAGCCACACCGGCGGCCGGTGCGCCGACTGCACGCCGCCGGGGGAGGTGGCCTGCACCGGGCCGGGTACGGCGTGGATACGGCGGTAGGGGTGCCCGTCGGGGAAGTCGTCGTCCAGGAAGCGGATCAGCTCGGCGAGCTGCTGCGGGAAGTCGTCGGCGCCTTCGTTGAGGCGGTCGGTGCGGCGCAGGGCGGCGGCGGTGGCGCCGTCGGTGCCGGGGGCGCGGCCGAGGCCGAGGTCGACGCGGCCGGGAGCCATGGCCTCCAGCGTGCCGAACTGCTCCGCGATGACGAGGGGGGCGTGGTTCGGCAGCATGACGCCGCCCGAGCCGAGCCGGATGCGGTCGGTGTGGGCGGCCAGGTGCGCGAGGATCACGGCGGGTGAGGAGGAGGCGACGCCGGGCATCGAGTGGTGCTCGGCGACCCAGTAGCGGTGGAAACCGCGGTTCTCCGCGAGGCGGGCGATGTCCACGCTGGTCCGCAGGGCGTCGGTCGCGGTGCGGCCGGCGCCGACGGTCACCAGGTCCAGCACGGAGAGGGGGACGGGGGCGGTGCCGTGGGCGGTGCCCCGGATCTCCTCTGCGGCTTCTGCGGCGTCTGGGGCCATGGTCGGGTGCCTCCCGGGTGTCACGTTCGGTGTCGTTCGCTGCGCGACGTAACAGGAGGCGGTCTCCGGTTATTCCCCGGCGGGGGTCTTGAGGGAGGTGAGGAAGGCGGTGAAGGCGGGGGTGGGGAAGGCGAGGGTGGCTCGGGTGGGGGCTCTGGAGTCGCGGACGGCTATGTGGGAGTGGCGGTGGGCGATCTCTACGCAGGCGTTGCCCTCGCCGCCGCCGCAGGCCACCTGGACGGCGTGCGGCAGCTGCTTCAGTTCAGCGACCACATCGAGGTCGTGGAACCGGAGGCGGCCCGACGGCTCGTGCACCGGCTCGCGACCCGCATCGCCCACGCCCACCACCCGCCGCCGTGAACACCGCGGCCGCGTCTGTCATCCCGTCGCTCATATGAGCCCCCGGAGGACAGATTCCCTCACTCCGTCCTCGCCGTGCCGGAAGGCCCCCGCCCTCCCGGCCCCGCGGCTGCCCTACGGCGCGACTTCCTCCAGCGTCCGACCGCTCGTCTCCTCCGCGCCGACCGCCGCCGACAGCGAGCCCGCGAGGGCGACGGCCGCCAGGGTCACGAACACCGTGCCGATGGCGCCTCCCGCGTAGATGGCGCCCACGACGATCGGGCCGAGGATGACGCCCAGGCGGTTCATCGCGCCGCCCACGCTGGAGCCCAGGGCCCTGATCCGGGTGGGGAAGAGCTCCGGCGTGTAGAGGTAGAGGCAGATGTTGGAGCCGAAGAGGAAGACCGCGGCCAGGGAGGTCCAGGCCAGGACGCCGGTCGCCGAGTCGCCGCCCGCCAGGCCGAGGAGGAGCAGGCAGAGCGCGGCCGCCGCCATGCACCAGATCACCGTGTTGCGGCGGCCGACCCGGTCGACGGTGAGGGCGACGATCAGGCAGCCGGCCAGTCCCGCGCAGCTCGTCACCGTCGAGTAGAGGAGCGCCGTGGACAGGTCGAGGTCGAAGTGGTCCTCGTAGATGGTCGGCAGCCAGGACGTGATGCCGTAGTTCGCGAAGTAGCCGGTGAACCACAGCAGGCCGATGACAAGGGTGCGTTTGCCGTACCTGCCGGTCAGGAGTTCGCGCAGGCCGCTCTTGGCAGGCGCGGGCGGGGCGGGGCGCACCGGGGCGGGGTCGGGCAGCGGGGTGCCGGTGATCCGCTCGACCTTCTCCTCGATCGACGCCATCGTCGCCAGGGCCTCGTCGTGCCTGCCGTGGTCGGCGAGCCAGCGGGGTGACTCCGGTACCCAGCGGGCGAGGGCGAAGCAGAGCAGGCCGGGGATCGCCGCCAGGCCGAAGACCCAGCGCCAGCCGAGCACCGGCACCAGCCACGCGGCGAGGAGGGCGCCCGCGGTCAGACCGGCCGGGAAGACCAGTTCGTACAGGAGGACGAAGCGGCCGCGCTGGTGGGCGCGGGTGATCTCGGCGATGAAGGTCGCCGCGATCGGTACCTCGCCGCCGATGGCCATCCCCTGGACGAACCGGATCGCCATGAACGGCTCGGGGGAGGTGCACAGGGTCAGGGCCAGGTTGCAGACGCCGGACAGCGCGATGCAGCCGGCGATGACCTTCACCCGGCCGATCCGGTCGGCGAGCCTGCCCGAGGCCAGCGCGCCGATCAGCATGCCGATCGAGCCGACCGTCATCAGGGCGGTGACCTGCGTCGTGCCGAGGTGCCACTCGTCGCGCAGTTCGGGGAGGGCGTACGCGATCAGGAGCTGGTCGAAGGCCTCGAAGAAGGTGACGGCGCCGACGACGAGCCGGACCATCACCTGCCAGCGGCACAGCGGCAGGCGTTCGAAGCGGGCGCCGATGGCGGCCGCGAGCGCGGCCGAGTCGCCCTGTGGGCCCGGGGTGGCGCGGGCTGCGTCGATCGTCATGGGTGTGGTCTCCGGTTCGGGACGCACGGCACGGCGGAGCAACCGCGTGCCGGCGGCGATGAGGGCTGGAGAGGTGCGGCGAGGACGAGACGGGGCGGGTCGTGCGGGCGGTGCCGACGGCCCACTTATGTAGGCGCTGAATGTCTCAGGGCTTAAGTTCTATCGGTAGTCGGTGGAGGTTAGGCAAGCCTTAGTCCTGACGTCGCGAAAAATTCGTCGCGCTCGGTCCCTTGCGGGCCAATTACTTAAGCCCTTAGATTTCTAGCGCCTAGACACGGCGGTTGGGGCAACGCCCCCGCCGTGTCCGCGAGTTCCCGCACCGTCCCTTTCCGGAGGCCTCCATGCCGCGCGTTCCAGCCGACGAGATCCTCATCGCGGGGCACTGGCGGCGCGGCGGCGGGCTGCCGATCCGCACGGTGGACCCCGCCGACGGCAGCGTCATCACCACCGTCCACGCCGCCTCCCCGGACGACGTGGAGGAGGCCGCGCGCGCCGCCGCCGCGGCGGCCGCCGCACCCGAGTGGCGGGACCTGCCGCCGCACCGGCGGGCCCGCGTCCTGCACCGGATCGGCGACCGGATCGAGGACCACGCCGACGCCTTGTCCGCCCTCCAGACCGCCGACACCGGCAAGACCCTCGGCGAGACCCGCGCCCTCGCGCTCAGCGCCGCCGCCACCTTCCGGTACACGGCCGCCGCCCTGGAGACCGCCGAGGACGCGCTCACCCCCTCGCGTGGCCCCTACGTCACGATGAGCACGTACGAACCGATCGGCGTCGTCGGGGCGATCAACCCCTGGAACTCGCCGATCGCCTCCGACGCCCAGAAGGTCGCCCCCGCGCTGGCCGGCGGCAACGCGGTCCTGCTCAAGCCCGCCGAGTGGACCCCGCTGGTCTCCCTCGCCTTCGGGCGCCTCGTCCACCGGGTGCTCACGGAGGAGCGGTTGCCCACCGCGCTGCTCGCCGTACTGCCGGGCAAGGGCCGGATCGTGGGCGACGCCATCGTCCGGCATCCGCTCGTCGGCCGGATCGGCTTCACCGGCGGCACCGCCACCGGGCGCGCCATCGCCCGCGCCGCCGCCGACAAGCTCGTCCCCGCCTCACTCGAACTCGGCGGCAAGTCACCGACGATCGTGCGCGAGGACGCCGACACCGAACAGGCCCTGGCCGGCGTGATGTACGGGATCTTCTCCTCCAGCGGCCAGTCCTGCATCGCCGGTTCGCGGCTCTTCGTCCACGCCTCGCGCTACGACTCCTTCGTCGGCGAACTCGTCGAGCGGGTCCGGAAGCTGCGCGTCGGACCGGGTACGTCCCCCGACACCCAGGTCGCCCCGCTCGTCCACCACGCCCACCGCGACACCGTCGCCGCGGCCGTCGACCTCGCCCGCGCGGAGGGCGGCCGGGTGCTGTGCGGCGGGGCCGCGCCAGAGGGCGAGCGGTACGCGAACGGCGCCTACTACCTGCCGACCGTCGTCGACTCCCTGCCCAACTCGGCCCGCGTCTGCCAGGAGGAGATCTTCGGCCCGGTCCTCGTCGCCCTTCCCTACGACGACGAGGACGAACTCGTCGCCCAGGCCAACGACTCCGTCTACGGCCTCGCCTGCGGCATCTGGACCCGCGACGCGCGGGCCGCCTGGCGGCTCGGGCGGCGGATCCAGGCCGGGACCGTGTGGATCAACACGTACAAGCAGTTCTCCATCTCCACCCCCTTCGGCGGGATGAAGGACTCCGGGCTCGGCACCGAGAAGGGCCGCGACCTGATCCGCGCCTACCAGCGGCAGAAGTCCCTCTACTGGGGCACCGACGCCACGCCCCTGCCCTGGGCCAACTGACCCACCACCCCGGGAGATCCCGCCATGACCCACCCCCCGACCGGTTCCGCCGCGACCCGCCCCCCGATCGGCCGGCTGCGCGCCCTGCGCTCGGTCGAGCTGCTCACCCCGAACTTCGCCGACGCCGTCGACTTCTACGAGGAGGTCTGGGGCCTCCAGGTCGTCGAGGCCGAGCACAGCGCGAGCTGGCTGCGCGGCACCGGCGAGGAGCACCACGCCCTGCACCTGACCCGCTCCGACCGGATCGGTCTCGGCCGCCTCGTCTTCGCCCTCGCCACCCCCGCCGAGATCGACGAGGCCGCCCGCCGCCTCCGGGCCCGCGGCATCGCGCTCGTCACCGAACCCGGCCCCCTCGATCAGGTAGGCGGCGGCTACGGCCTGCGCTTCCACGACCTCGACGGACGGCTCATCGAACTGTCCGCCGACACCTGGGCGGTCACCGCACGCAGCCGGGACGCGGCCCTGCCGGTCGGCGTCACCCACGCCGTCCTCAACACCCCCGACATCGACGCCTCCGTCGCCTTCTACCGCGACGTCCTCGGCATGCGCGTCTCCGACTGGTCCGAGCACCAGATGGCCTTCATGCGCTGCGGCAGCGACCACCACTGCGTCGCCTTCAACCAGGCGCCCTGGGTCTCCCTCAACCACGTCGCCTACGAGATGACCTCGATCGACCACTTCATGCGCGGCCTCGGCCGGCTCCGGCACCACGGGATCAACCCCGAGTGGGGTCCCGGCCGGCACGGCCCCGGCAACAACACCTTCTCCTACTTCACCGACCCGACCGGCCTGGTCTGCGAGTACACCACCGAGGTCGCCCAGATCGTCGAGGACACCTGGATCTGCAAGGTGTGGCGGCGCACGCCCGAGCTGTCCGACCTGTGGGGGACCGCCGGCCCGCCGTCGCAGCGGATCCGCGCCCACATGAC
Source organism: Streptomyces sp. M92 (assembly GCF_028473745.1). Classification (NCBI taxonomy): domain Bacteria; kingdom Bacillati; phylum Actinomycetota; class Actinomycetes; order Kitasatosporales; family Streptomycetaceae; genus Streptomyces; species Streptomyces sp. M92. The sequence goes on along the minus strand of NZ_CP101137.1, from coordinate 1,118,009 downwards.
GGGTACGCCCGACGGCAGCCCCGTCGCCCCGCCCGTGGACGCCGTCACCGGCCCGGAAGGAGCAGCGGCATGAGCAGCGCCGTCAAAACCCACACCCGCAAGGTCGCCCTCATCGGCTGGGGCGCCATCGGCCGCACCGTCGGCGCCGCGCTCGCCGCGGGCGAGGTGCCCGGTGCCGAACTGACGGGCATCGTCGACAACCGCCCGCTCGGCGACGCCGTCCCCGCCCCGCAGCTCACCGTGGAACAGGCCCTCACCTCCTGCGACCTGATCGTCGAGGCCGCGGGCCAGGGCGTCGTACGGGAATGGGGCGATACGATCCTCGCCTCCGGCACCGACCTGCTCGTGGCGTCCACCGGAGCACTGACCGACGAGGACCTGTCCAAGCGGCTCCTCGCGGCCGGGCCCGGCCGGGTGTACTTCACCGGCGGCGCGGTCGGCGGCCTCGACCTGCTCCAGGCCGTACGCGCCATGGGCCCGCTCGGCGAGGTCACCCTCACCACCACCAAGCTGCCGTCCACCCTCGAACAGCCGTGGATGGGCGAGGAGATGCTCGCCCGGCTGCGGACCACGACCACGCCCGTCGAGGTCATGTCCGGCACCGCACGCGACGTGCCCGTCAGCTTCCCCAAGTCCACGAACGTCGCCGCGTCGGTGGCGCTCGCGGTCGGCGACCTCGACGCCGTACGGGTCCGCGTCGTCGCCGACCCGGCGGCCGCGCACACCTCCCACGTGATCGAGGCGAGCGGCCCGCAGGGCTCGTACCGCTTCGAGGTCCGCCACGTCCCCGACGCCGCCAACCCGGCCACCAGCAGGGTCGTCCCGTACGCCGTGCTGCGCTCGCTCGCGGCCCTGACCGGGCGCCGGGGGCAGATCCTGTGACCGCCTACGACCCCGCCGGGCTGCACCTGGAGGAGAACGGCGACGACGGACCGCTGGTCCTGTGCCTGCACGGCATCGGCTCCTCGTCCGCCGCCTTCGCCCCGCAGACCGAGGCACTCGCGGCCGGCCACCGGGTTGTCGCCTGGGACGCACCGGGCTACGCCAAGTCCGCCGACCCGGACCACGACCTCACCCTCGACGACTACGCCGACACCGCCGCCGAGGTCATCCGCGCCCGCGGCACCGACGCCCACGTCGTCGGCGTCTCCTGGGGCGGCGTGATCGCGCTCCGGCTCGCCATCCGGCACCCGGACCTCGTCGCCTCCCTCACCGTCGCCGACTCCACCCCCGGCTCCGGCACCAGCCCCGAGAAGGCCGCCGCGATGCGCGCCCGCGTCCCGGAACTGGAGAGCCTCGGCCCGCGCGCCTTCGCGGAGCAGCGCGGCCCCCGGCTGCTGTCCGAGGACGCGCCGCCCGAGTTGGTGCGGCGGGTCGTCGACACCATGGCCGACTCGGTCCGGCCGCCCGGCTACCGGTCGGCGGCCGAGTCGATGGCCCGCACCGACCTGCGCGGCGAACTCGACCGGGTCACCGCGCCCACCCTCGTCCTGTGCGGTGAGAAGGACCGGATCACCGGCCCCGAAGCCTCACAGGTCCTGGCCGGCGGACTCCACAAGACCGCTTACGTGATCGTCAAGGACGCCGGTCACCTGGCCAACCAGCAACAGCCCGAGCACTTCAACGCCTGGCTGCTCTCCCACCTGCACATCGTCACCAACACCCGCACGATCACGAAGGGCTGACCACCATGCCGCTGACCACCGACGAGTACGACAACAACGGGGACCTCGCCAAGTACACCGACTCCCTGATCGCCTCCAAGGCCTCCCGCGAGCCGGACTGGGGCACCCTCTCCTTCCAGGAGAAGGCGGGTCCGCAGTACAAGCGGGCGCAGATCCGCTACGTCGGTTCCGGCGCCACCGGCAACCACGAGAACGACGGCCGCATCCTCCCCTCCGGCGGCTTCACCTTCTCCAACATGCTGCTGCCGCCCGGCGCCGAGGGACCCGCCCACACCCACCACGACGTGGAGGAGGCCTTCTTCGTCCTGGAGGGCGAGGTCCGCGTCGGCATCCACCGCGGCCCCGACGAGGCCGAGTACCGCACCCTCGGCTACCGCGACATGATCGTGGTGCCGGCCGGCGTGACCCGCTCGCTGAAGAACGAGGGCGACACCGACGCGCTGTTCTGCGTGATCATCGGCACGCAGAAGCCGCAGGTGCCGACCTACCCCGAGTACTCCCCGCTGTACGGCGTCACCCGTGACTGACCCGGCCACCGGGCGCCGCACGGTCGTCGTGACCGGCGCGGGCCGTGGCCTGGGGGAGGCCATGGCCCGCCGGGCGGCGGCCGACGGGTACCGGGTCGTCGTCGCCGAGCTGAACGAGGAGTGGGGCTCCCGTACGGCAGCGGAGATCCGGGAGTCCGGCGGCGCGGCGGAGTTCGTACCGCTGGACGTCGCCGACCCGGCCTCCGTCGAGGCGCTGGCCGCCCGGGTCGCACCCGGCGGCCCGGTGTACGGGCTGGTCAACAACGCGGCCCTCGCCAACGGCGTGGGCGGCCGGGAGTTCCAGGACATCGACGTCGAGACCTGGGACCGGCTGATGACCGTCAACGCGCGTGGCCCCTGGCTCGTCGCCAAGCACCTGCTGCCCCTGATGCCCGGCCCGGGCCGGATCGTCAACATCGCCTCCGACGCGGCCCTCTACGGCTCCCCGCGCCTCGCGCACTACATCGCCTCCAAGGGCGCCGTCATCGCCCTGACCCGGGCGATGGCCCGCGAACTGGGGGAGCGCGGCATCACCGTCAACGCGGTGGCGCCGGGTCTCACCGAGGTCGAGGCGACCGAGACCGTACCGGCCGAGCGGCACGCCCTCTACGCGGCGAACCGCGCCATCGCCCGGCCCCAGCGGCCCGACGACCTGGTGGGGCTCGTCTCCCACCTCCTGGGCGAGGAGTCCCGCTACCTGACCGGCCAGGTGATCGCCGTCAACGGCGGCTTCACCATGCACTGAACCACCCTCCCCAGCGTCTAGGAGTACTCATGGATCTCGGCCTCGCCGACCGCACCGTCCTGGTCACCGGCGGCAGCTCCGGCGTCGGCCTGGCCACGGTCCGCGCCCTGCTCGCGGAAGGCGCCCGCGTCGCGACCTGCGGGCGGGACGCCGACCGGCTCGCCAAGGCCGTCGCGGGTCTCGGCGCCGGCACCGACCGGCTGTACACCGGCGTCTGCGACGTCCGGGACGCCGACGCCGTACGGGACTTCACCGAGCGCGCCGCCGCGTGCCTCGGCGGACGGCTCGACGGGCTCGTCAACAACGCCGGACAGTCCCGCATGAAGACCCTCGACGAGACGACCGGGGACGACTGGCGCGACGAGCTGGAGCTGAAGTTCGCGGGCGTCCTCAACCCCCTCGCCGCCGCCCGCGCCCACCTCCGCGCCTCCGACGCCGCCGCCGTCGTCAACGTCAACGCCGTCCTCGCCAAGCAGCCCGAGACCCGGCTGATCACCACGAGCGCCGCCCGCGCCGGCATCCTCAACCTCTCCACCTCCCTGGCCCGCGAACTCGCCCCCGAGGGCATCCGCGTCAACTCCGTCTGCCTCGGCCTGGTCGACACCGGCCAGTGGACCCGCCGCCACGCCGCGGCGGACAGCGGGCTGACGTACGAGGAGTGGCAGGCGGAGATCGCCGCCGACCGGGGCATCGCGCTGGGGCGGCTCGGCCGCGCCGAGGAGGTCGCCTACGCGATCGTCTCGCTGCTCTCCCCGCGCGCCTCCTACATCACCGGAACCAGCATCGACGTCTGCGGCGGAGTCGGCCGCGGCATCCTCTGAGGAGTACGCATGCGTTACGACCACGGTGGCGGACTCCTCGCCGCCCACCTCAAGTCCCTCGGCGTCGACACCGTGTTCGGCATCGTGTCGGTGCACAACCTGCCGCTGGTGGAGGCCGTCGAGGCCGACCCGGAACTGCGGTTCGTGCCGGTGCGGCACGAGGCGAGCGCCGTCAACGCCGCCGACGCCTACGGCCGGGCCCGCGGCTCCATCGGCTGCGCCCTCACCTCGACCGGCACCGGCGCGGGCAACGCGGCCGGGTCCCTGATCGAGGCCCTGTCGTCCGGGACGTCGGTGCTGCACATCACCGGGCAGGTCGAGTCGGCGTACCTGGGCAGCGGGCGCGGTTTCATCCACGAGACCAAGGACCAGCTCGGCATGCTCGCCGCGGTCTCCACGTACGCCGCGACCGTCACGTCCGAGCGGGACGCCGGCCGCATCCTGCGCGAGGCCTCCGCCGCCGCACTCGCCGCGCCGGGCGGGCCCGCGAGCGTGGAGTGGCCGATCGACCTGCAGTACGCGGTCCAGGAGGACGACGGCGAGAGCGCACCCGCCGTCGAGGTTCCGGTGCCGGACGCCCCCGCGCTGGCCGGCGCACGCGACCTGCTCGCCACCGCCCGGCGCCCGCTGATCTGGGCCGGCGGCGGCGCCAACACCGCCCGCGACCAGCTACTCGCCCTGCTGGAGGCGACCGGCGCCGGTCTGCTCACCTCCAACTCCGGCCGGGGCTCCGTACCCGAGGACCACGACCAGGTCATCGGCAACTTCGCCACCACGCCCGCCGCCCGCGCCCTCCTCGCGGACGCCGACGTCCTGGTCACCGTCGGCACCCACTTCCGCTCCAACGAGACCGCCGACTACGGCCTCCGGCTCCCCGAGGCGCACATTCAGATCGACGTCGACGCCGCCGCCCTCGGCCGTGTGTACCCTGCCCGTCACGGTCTCCACGGTGACGCCGCGGCCGTCCTGCCGCGCCTCACGGAGGCCGCCGTACCGGCCGACACCGAGTGGACGGACCGGGTCCGGCAGGTGCGGGAGCAGGTGCGGGCCGCCCTGCACGACGGCATCGGCCCGCAGGCCGCGATCTGCGATGCCCTCGCCGCCGCCCTGCCGCGCGGCGCGGTCGTCGCGCGGGACGTGACCATCCCCTCGTCGGCCTGGGGCAACCGGCTCCTGCCCATCCACGATCCGCGGGCCAACGTCTTCCCGCGCGGCGGCGGCATCGGCCAGGGCCTCGCCATGGGCATCGGCGCCGCCCTCGCCCGCCCCGACGAGCCCACCGTCGTCATCGCCGGGGACGGCGGACTCGCCGTCCACCTCGGCGAACTGCTCACCCTCGCCCAGGAACGGCCCCGGCTGACGCTCATCGTCTTCAACGACGGCGGGTACGGCGTGCTGCGCAACATGCAGGCCACCTACACCGAACGCCGCTCCGGCGTCGACCTGTTCACGCCCGACTTCGCCCAGCTCGCCGCCGCCTGCTCCCTCCCGTACGCGCGGATCGGCGACGCGAGCGACGCCGCGAAGGTGATCGACGCGGCCGTCGCCTCCGACGGGCCGACCCTCGTCGAGGTCGACCTGGCCGCGCTCGGCCCGATGAAGAACCCGTTCACCCCGCCCGTCAAGATCCCCGCCCGGTAGGGAGGCCCGCCGACATGAACGCCACCGAAGAGCAGGAACTGGACCTCCTCGTCCACCGCACCACCTGGGAGGCGGACGGAGTCCTCTCCGTCGAACTGGTCCACCCGGACGGCAAACCGCTGCCCGCCTGGACACCGGGCGCCCACCTGGACCTGCACGTGGGCGGCCACGTACGCCAGTACAGCCTGTGCGGCGACCCGGAGGAGACGGGTGTGTACCGGCTCGGCATCCTCAACGAGCCGGCGTCACGGGGCGGTTCGCGCCACGTGCACACCAAGGTGCGGCCCGGCCAGACTGTGCGGGTGGTCGGGCCGCGCAACCACTTCGCCCTCGAACCGGCCGCCTCCTACCTCTTCGTCGCCGGCGGCATCGGCATCACGCCGATCCTGGCGATGGCCCGCCGCGCCGAACGGGACGGCATCCCGTACCGGCTGGTCCACGGCGGCCGTACCCGCGCCTCGATGGCCTTCGGCGGCGAACTCGCCGCGCTCGGCGGCGGCGAGGTGACCCTCGTACCTCAGGACGAGCAGGGCCACATCGACGTGGCGGGCGTCCTCGCGGACCTTCCGCCCGATGCGCTCGTGTACTGCTGCGGTCCCGAGCCGCTGCTGAAGGCCGTCGAGGAGGCGGCACCTCAAGGGCGGCTGCGCACCGAGCGCTTCGCCGCCCCGGCCACCACACGCCACGACGGCGACGACAGCGCCTTCGAGGTCGAATGCCGTACGTCGGGCGTCACCCTGAACGTCGGCCCCGGCACCTCCATCCTGGAGGCCGCCGAGAACGCGGGCCTCGCCGTCGCCTCCTCCTGCCGGGACGGCATCTGCGGCTCCTGCGAGACCCACGTCCTGGCCGGCACCCCCGACCACCGCGACTTCCTGCTCAGCGACGCCGAACGCGCCACCGGCGAGACGATGATGATCTGCGTCTCGCGCTGCGCCTCGGACCGCCTCGTCCTGAACCTCTGACCACCTACGGAGAAACACCGTGCCCGAGACCCCCTGGCCGTACCTGGCCCCCCACCAGACCCGCGACCACGAGCCCACCCCGTACGAAATCAAGCTCGCGCGCACCCTCGAGGACATCTTCACCAAGGACGGTCACGAACTGCCCGACGTGATCGACGGCCTCAACTCCCGCCAACTGCGCACCCCCACGGGCGAGCCCTGGACCGAGGAGTCCTTCCGCGCCGAGATGCACCGCCTGGGAGCCTGACATGACGACCCACTCCACCACTCTCTCCACCCGCGACACCGCCGACCACATCTACGCCCACGGCCTGCGCAACCAGTGGCACCCCGTCGTACCGTCGAGCTTCGTCGAGCCCGGCGGCATGCGCAGGGTGACCGCCCTCGGCGAGAACTGGCTGCTCTTCCGCAAGTCCGACGGAGGCCTCTCCATGCTCGCCGACCGCTGCCCCCACCGCGGCGCGCCCCTCTCCCTCGGCAAGCACCTCGGCGACCGGGTCGCCTGCTGGTACCACGGCGTCGAGATCGACGGCGGCGGCACGGTCACCTCCGTCCCCGGCCTGCCCGGCTGCAACCTGGAGGGCAAGACCCTCGTCACCTCGCTGCCCGTCCGCGAGGTCGGCGGCGCGATCCTCGCCTACTTCGGCGACGAGGAGCACCCGGAGCCGGTGGAACTGACCCTCCCCGAGCCGCTCGCCGACGACGAGATCTCCGCCTTCCTCTGCTACGCCGAGTGGAACGTGCCGTGGCGGTTCGCCATGGAGAATCTGCTCGACCCGATGCACGGCGCGTTCCTGCACTCCGAGTCGCACACGATGTTCGCCGGTGACACGTCCGCGAAGTTCCGCATCCGGGAGACCGAGCGGGGCTACTTCTTCGAGAAGACCGACCAGCGGGGCGTCAACTTCGACTGGGTCGAGCTGTGCCACACCGGCGTCGACTGGGTGGACCTGTCCATCCCCTACCCGCCGTCGGCCGGCCCCGGGGGCCCCTTCGGCATCGTCGGCATGGCCTGCCCCGTCGACGCGGGCCGCACCGGCGTCTTCTTCTGGCGCTACCGCAAGGTGAGCGACTGGCAGCGCGACACCTGGCGGTTCCTCTACAAGACCCTCATCGAGGCCCGCCACTGGGAGGTCCTGGAGCAGGACCGGGTCATCCTCGAAGCCATGCCCGCCGACGCCGACCAGCGGGAGAACCTCTACCAGCACGACCTGGGCGTGGTCCGCCTGCGCCGCCTCTACCAGGCCCAGGCCGGCCGGCAGTCGAAGGCTCAGCCGGTCTCGGCGCGCTGAGCCGGGAGATCGTCGGAATCCACGATGGACCGCTCCAGCTTCCCCAGCAGCCGACCCAGCTGACGGCGCTCGGCGGGTGAGAGCCCGTCGAGCATCCGGCGCTCGTTCTCCAGGTGCTCGGCGAACACCTCGTCCACCTTCGCCAGCCCGGCCTCGGTGAGCCGCGAGTACACCACGCGCCGGTCACCGGCGTCGCGCTCGCGCACCAGCAGACCGTCCTTCTCCAGCCGGTCCAGCCGCAGGGTCACCCCGGCCGAGGAGATCAGCCCGGAGTCCGCGAGCTGCCCGGCGGTCAGCCGGTACGGGGCGCCGGCCCGGCGCAGCGCGGTGAGCACGTCGAACCCGGCGACGGACACGCCGTGCTCGTCGAGCCGCGAGGTCATCCGCGACTGGTACTGCAGGTACGACCGGTGCAGCCGGGCCAGCACCTCCAACGGCGACGTGTCCAGTTCGGGCCGCTCCCGCGCCCAGTCCTCGACGATCCCCGCAACGGCGTCCGGCCGCTTCGCCGCCCTGCCCTGAGCCATGTCTTCCCCTCGCGGCATGTGTTCGGTGTTGAAATCTTAGTCCTAAGGGAAACGACGCCTCCGGGGGGCAGGCCCGCCAGGGCACCCGGTGCTCCGCGAGGTGTGCCGGCACCGCGTGGTTCGCCTCCCAGCCGTCCGGGCTGTGTCCATCGGCCGCCTCCGGCGGCGTGCCGGACTCCGTCCGGCGGGTGAGGCGGCGTCGCGCTGGTCGCCTGCCGGGCAGGGGTCCGGTCGGGTCACGGCCGCCAGGGCACCCGGTGCTCCGCGAGGTGTGCCGGCACCGCGTGGTTCGCCTCCCAGCCGTCCGGGCTGTGTCCATCGGCCGCCTCCGGCGGCGTGCCGGACTCCGTCCGGCGGGTGAGGTGGCGTCGCGCTGGTCGCCTGCCGGGCAGGGGTCCGGTCGGGTCACGGCCGCCAGGGCACCCGGTGCTCCGCGAGGTGTGCCGGCACCGCGTGGTTCGCCTCCCAGCCGTCCGGGCTGTGTCCATCGGCCGCCTCCGGCGGCGTGCCGGACTCCGTCCGGCGGGTGAGGCGGCGTCGCGCTGGTCGCCTGCCGGGCAGGGGTCCGGTCGGGTCACGGCCGCCAGGGCACCCGGTGCTCCGCCAGGTGCGCCAGCACCGCGTGGTTCGCCTCCCACCCGTCCGGGAACTTCACCAGCGTGCCCAGCTGGACCGGCTCCGTGGACGGGTAGTCGTCCAGCAGCTCGCCGACCCCTTCCCGGCACACCACGACGCACGCGTGCCGGTGCCGGGAGGTCAGGACGCACAAGCGGCCGGTCTCCAGGTGGAAGGCGGTGGCGTCGGGGCGGCCCGAGAGCGGGTGCAGGACGACCGTCACGTCGTACTCGCGGCCCTGCAGCCGGTTCGCCGTGTCGACGGTCACCTCGGTCACCCCGAGGCCGGCCAGCGCCGCCCGCACCGCCGCCGCCTGGTCGCGGTGCGCCGTGCCGACGGCGACGCGGTCGGCGGTCAGGGGAACGGGGTCCAACGCGCGTTCGGACGTCGCCGCGCCCTCCCGGTCGAGGAGCCGCCGGACCACCTCCGCCACCGCCCGCACCGCCTCCGGGTCGGTGCGCGGCGTGTGCCGCGCGGGCAGCTCCAGCAGGCCCCAGCCCGAGCGGGCGGCCTCGTCGATCACCCGGTCGGTGCCCGAGCCGTCCGAGGGCACGGAGAAGGCGAGACTCCGGTCACCGTGACCGGTGCCGCTGCGGAACGGCGTGTACGGGTAGAACGCGTCGGAGACCAGCGGCGCCGCCGACGCCGGGAGCCGCCACGACACCGGCAGCCGGTGCTGCGGCAGGGCCGGATTGTGGGCCAGCAGCGTCGTCACGGCCGAGGCGGACGGGTCGTGGGACAGGCCCGCCCACTGCTCACCGCCGACCGTCGCGAACGGGTCGAGCTGACCGGGATCGCCCACGAACAGTGCCCGCTCGAACAGCCCGGCGACCGCCAGCAGCGAGTCGGAGCGCATCTGGTACGCCTCGTCGACGATCGCGTGCCGCCACGGCTCGTCAACCTTGACGTGCGCCCACTTCGCCGCCGTCGACAGCACGACGGCCAGCCCGGCGAGATCGGCGGCCTTCGCCGACTTGCGTACGTTGTCCAGGCCGTCGAGCGCCTTGTCGTACGGGTCGGCGTCACTGCTGTGCAGGCGGCCCACCGGCAGGTCCGGGTTCTTCTCGGCGAGGCGCAGGACGAGGTCGTCGACCTGGGCGTTGGTCTGCGCGACCACCATCAGCGGGCGGCCCGCCTCCGCCAGCTCCAGCGCGGCCCGTACGACGAGCGTGGACTTGCCGGCGCCGGGCGGGGAGTCGACGACGACGCCGCGCTCGGTGCCGTGCAGCGTGTCGTGGAGGATCGCGGCGGTCGCGCGGGCGGCCTCGGCGCCCGGGTCGAAGGCCGGGGCGGCGGCGGGGACGACGGGGGCGGTGTCGGTGGTCACAGGAGGTCCTCCTCCGTCTGGGCGTCCGCGGCTTCCGGCACCGCGGCCGCCTCGCCGGGCGGCCCGCCGTGCGTCCACGGGGTCTGTTCCGGGTCGGGCAGCTTCGCCCCGCCCCGCTGCTCGTGCTCGAAGAGCGTGAAGCAGACCCGGTCGCCCTTCTCCGGCACCGAACCGGCCTCGGGCTCCCTGCCCCGCCCCATCTTGTCCACGACACGCAGCACGAGAACCCCCTCCTCCGGCTGCTCGACGAACTCGGCCGCCTGCGGCTTGCCGCCCAGCGACCGGTAGACCTTCACGCGCTCGCCCAGGTGCGGCCGGTCGTCCGTGCGGACCGTCACCAGCGGGCGCGGGCTCGGCCGCCTGCTCTCGCTGTACGCCATCACGACGTCGGTGACCTCCCCCGCGAACGCCTCCCCGGCCAGCCGCCGCCCGGCCATCACCAGCGGATCGTCCAGGGCCTCCTGGGCCTCCAGCCGGGCCTGCTCCCGCTCCCGCGTGGCGAGCTTGCTGGCCGCGGTCACCGCGTCGTCGCGGCGCGGCTGCGGGGGTTCGCCGGACAGGACGCGGTCGCGGTGGGAGGTGAAGGACCAGCGGTCGCGGGTCCAGCGGTCCTCGACATGCGCGCCGGCCGGCAGCTCCCGCAGCAGGTCCAGGCCCCGCCACACCGCGTCCCAGGTGGGCCGCGTGCGGCTCTCGACGAGCGCGCGGATCTCCCGCTCGGCGGCGGTGAGCGCACCGAGCCGGTCGTCGGCCTCCACCCCGTCCTCGGCTGCGGCGAAGGCGGTGCGGGCCCGGTCGTAGCGCTCGATGGCGGGCGCGAGCAGCTTGTTGTCGAAGGCCGGGTCGGTGGCCGGGCCCGCGGGCGGGCACAGCAACTGGCCGTCGGCGTCGCGGGCCAGCTCGGCCCGGCGGGCCGCCTCCGCGCCGGCCGCGCCCGCCCCGTCCGGGGCGATCCAGGCGAGCAGCGCGCCCAGGTGCTGGTCCTCCAGCGTGGACTGGCCGGTCGCCCAGTGCCGGCCCAGCAGGTCGGTCATGGCGAGGAGCAGGGACGAGCCGGGGACCCGGGCCCGCTCGCCGTAGTGGGTCAGCCAGCGGCCGAGCAGCGGCACCCTCGGCGGTGCGGGGTGCGGCGTCTGAGGGTCCTGCTCCGCCGTCCGCCGGAACCGCATCGACCGGCCCAGCAGCCGCACGAAGTCGACGCCCGCGAGGGACGGCACGATCAGCTGCGCGGCGTCCGCGCACAGGTCGACCTCGACCTTGACCCGCTTGCCCGTCTCCGGGTCGGTCTCGGTGCGCTCGGCGGCCTCGACGCTGTCCGCGTACGCCTCGACGTGCGGCAGCACGATGCCGGCCAGCTCGGCGAGGAACGCGAACCGCAGGTCGCGGTCGCGGGGCTGCGCCACGACCAGCAGGTGCGGCGCGTCCCGGTCGGTGCCGACCAGGGCGCCGAGCGGGGCACCGGCCTCACCGGCGGTGGTCAGCGGCACGAAGACCAGCGGGCGGTCGGACAGGTGCCGGTGCCGGACGGTGGCGGCGGGCTGGGCGCGGCCGGTGCGCACGGCCTCCAGCCGGGCGAGCGTGGTGATCAGCGACACGGGGCCCCCTCTCGCGTCCCGGGGGCGGCCGCCGCGAGGGCCTCCGACCGCAGCTCCGCCGCCCTGCGCAGCGCGGCCACCGCCGGGTCGTCCGGGTCACCGGCCTCGCCGCGGGCCGCCGCCAGCACCTCCCCGACCGTCGACAGACCGCCCAGCTCCGCCCGCACCGGGCGGCCCAGCGACGTCACCGCGCCGGCCTCGCGGGACCGGGCACGGCAGTGGAAGGCCAGCTCGCAGGCGGACAGGCACTCGGGCGCGTACGTCGCCGGGACCGCCTCCACGGCGGCCGTCAGCTCCTCGGCCGGCAGCTCGGGGGAGAAGCAGACACCCTCGGGGAGCGTGTCCGCGATGTCCTCGATGCGGGTCAGCCGGGCCAGCTGCCGGTCGGTGACCGCGCGCTGCTTGCGCACGTCGACGGCGGAGGCGGTGGGCAGGTTGGAGAAGTCCTTCGGGCAGACCAGCAGGACGCGGTGGCGCACGTGCGGGGCGGGGTCCAGCCGGGCGGCGACCCGCTCCAGGGCCAGCACGTACACCGCGGCCTGCCGCGCGGCGGCGCCCACCTTCGCCGGATCCGCGGAGCCGTCCAGCATGGGGAAGGACTTGATCTCCACGACCGTCCAGCTGCCGTCCGGATGCACCACCACGGCGTCCGGCTCCAGGAAGGCGGGGGAGCCGGCGACGTCCAGGGCGAGCATCGGGTGGTCGAGGAGCGTCCACGCGCCGGGGCGGCCGGGCGTGCCGACGGAACCGGCGGTGGCCTCCCGCAGGGCCAGCGCCGTGCGGGCGGCGCGGCCCTCGGGGCCGGTCGCGGACAGGTCGGGCACGTGCGCGCCGGCGGGCGGCTCGGCGCCCCGGTCGAGCTTCTCGTGCACCAGCCGCAGCAACTCGGCGCCGCCGTCCGCCTTGACCCGCGCCTCGAAGGCGTTGCCGCGCGTGAACGCGAACTGCGACTGCCCGAAGACCGACGGCGAGCCCAGCGCGCTCGCCAGCGAGGCCTTGTCCACCCCGGCACCGTCGAGGATCGCCCGCCGCCGGCACCCCGGGTTGGCGGCGAGGGCGGCCAGCGCCCGTGCGTCCAGCGCCTTGGCCGGTACGTCCGGGCCGCGCAGCTCAGCGAGCCGGTGCCGGAGTCTCGTCCCCCGCGTCCGAGGGGGAGGGGTCCGGCTCGGCTCCTCGCGCCGGCCGCTGCTCGCGCTGCCGTGGAAATCGCTCACCCGCGGAAGTCTGGCATCCACCACTGACAATCGGGGAACCCGCACCCTCGGTGACCGGTGCGTCGGCAGAGCCGGGCGCGTCGGGCGCGGCCGCCGAGCCGGCCGCGGTGCGCGTCGCGAAGCGTGCCGCGAGCAGGGCCCGCGCCCGGTCCGAGGTCCGCATCACGAACGGCGTCAGCAGCAGCCCCGCGCCCATAACGGCGGCGCCCGCGACCGCGTCGAGGAAGTAGTGGTTGGCGGTGCCCATCACCACGATCGTGGTCACCAGCGGATAGACGACGCCGGCCACCTTCGCCGCGCGCGTGCCGCCGTGGCGCCACAGCATCACCCCGCACCACAGCGACCAGCCCACGTGCAGGCTCGGCATGGCCGCGTACTGGTTGGTCATCCCGCCCAGACCGCGCGGCGCGCTCGCCTCGCCGCCCCACCAGCCGTACGAGCTGTACTGGGCCATCGTGTCGACGAACCCGTGGCTCGCCTCCAGCAGCCGGGGCGGGCAGGTCGGCAGGAGCGTGAAGCCGATGAGACCGATGAACGTGGACGTCATCAGCCAGGTCCGGGCGGCCCGGTAGCGCACCGCGCGGGAGCGGAAGAGCCAGACCAGGAGCACCGGGGTGACCAGGTAGTGCAGTGACGCGTACCAGAAGTCCGCCGGGACGCCGATCCAGGGCTCGCTGGTGAAGAGGCGGTTGAGCGGGTGCTCCGCGTTGAGGTGCAGCGCCTTCTCTATGCGCAGGATGGCCAGGCCGTGGTCGACCGCGTCGGAGACGTCGCCCCGCACGAGGAGGCGGCCCGCGGAGTAGCAGGCGTAGACCAGGAGGATGAGCGGCAGCTCGGTCCACCAGCGCAGCCGAGTTTTCGGGATCGCCGGGGTCGCCTCGGTGCCCGGTGCCTCGGTGTGCGGCAATCCGATCGCCCTCCCCCTTCGTTCTCGCTTGCGCCTCGTTGACACGGACGTGCCACTCTACGGCCTGGGCGCGCCTGCTTCACGGAGCGCCCTCGGCCCTGATAGACGCGGGCGTCGCCCCCCGGGTTGCCCGTGCGGAGCGTGCGCGATGATGGAGGAGTCCGCTCAGACATTTCTCCCGGAAAGGCCCCCTTCATGGCACCGCGCATCCTGCTGGCCCGGCACGGACAGACCGAGTGGTCGCTGTCCGGCAAGCACACCGGCAGGACCGATGTGCCGCTCCTCGAAGAGGGCCGGCGCGGCGCGAAACTGCTCGGCGAGCGGCTGCACCGGGCCCCGCTGGAGGGACTGCCCGGCGTCGAGGTGCGCACCAGTCCGCTCTCCCGCGCGCGTGAGACCTGCGAACTCGCCGGCTTCGGCGAGCGCGCCGAGACCTGGGACACGCTGATGGAGTGGGACTACGGGGCGTACGAGGGCATGACGCCGGCCGAGATCCAGGCCGTCCGGCCCGGCTGGCTGATCTGGCGGGACGGGGTGCCGCGGGGGGAGAGCCTCGCGGACGTCACCGCGCGCGCGGACGAGGTCGTCGCCTGGGCGCGGGAGGCGGACCGGGACGTCCTGGTCTTCGCCCACGGGCACATCCTGCGGTCGATCGGCGCGCGGTGGCTGGGCCTGCCGCTGGACTTCGCGGCCCGGATACGGCTGAACCCGACGTCGCTGTCGGTGCTGGGGTGGGCGTACGGGGAACCGGCTCTGGAGAGCTGGAACGACTTGGGGCACCTGGCGGGCTGAGCGGCCGGACGCGGCGGCACCCCGCGACGCCGGGCTGCGACACCCACCGTCCGCCCGCACCGGATCAGGCCGCGCTCACGCGGACCGTGGCAGCGTTCCGTGGCGGTCGAGGAAGGCCGACACGCCCGACGCCCGCCGGTGCGGGAGCAGCACCCGGGCCGTGCCCGCCAGCATCGTGTGGATGCGGGAGGACTGGACCTCGCCCAGGAGGTCCAGGACCCGCAGCCCCGCCCCGGCCGCCTCGTCGGGACGGCCGCCGCGGGCCAGGTCGTCGGCCAGTTCCGCCGAGTACAGCGCGAGGTTCCGGGTGAAGTGCGGGTCCTGCAGCCCGGCCGCCCGGCGTGCGTGCCGGGCCGCCCGGGGCCAGTCGCCCAGGGTCGACCAGCACTGGGCCTCCAGGCCTTCCAGTTCCGCCTCGCCGTAGAAGCTCATCCACTCCGGGTCGGCGTCCGAGGGGCCCCGCCCGAACAGCGCCTGCGCCCGGGCCAGCGCCTGCTCGCAGCCCACCCGGTCGGCGAGCCCCGCCCAGCCGCCCGCCTCGCGCAGCGCCAGCAGCGACAGCAGCCGGGCCGATCCCAGCGGGCGGGCGGCGCGCTGGGCGGCCTGGGCCGCCCGGACCGCCTCGCGCGGACGCCCGGCGTCACGGGCCAGGAACGCCATGTTGCAGAAGGCGTGCGCCTCCAGCGCGGGATCGCCGGTCATGCGTGAGGTGGCGAGGGCCTCGGCGTAGTGGGAGCGCGCGTCGTCGAAGCGCCCGGAGTCGTGCGCCAGCCAGCCCACGGAGATCGCCAGTTCCCCCGCGCCCGCGTACAGCCGGTCCGCCGTCGCCTGCCGGGTCGCGCCGGCGTCCAGCAGCGCGTACGCCGTGCGCAGCGGCGCCGCCGCGCGCCGGTAGAGGCCGTCCGCGCCGTGCCGGTCGTCGAGCAGCCTGATCCGGCGGACGGCTTCTTCCAGAGCGCCCGCGTGACCCGCCCCGGCCCTGTGCGGGGGGCGTCCGGCCGCCGCGGCTTCGTGGGCGAGCCCCAGGGGGCCCAGCGAGGCGGCGGCCACCGTGGCACCGCTCGTCATGAATGCGCGACGCAGCACGTCGCTCTCCTCGTTGTTGTCGTGCGTGTCGTACGGGTACTGCCGGTCCTGCGTGTCGAGTGCCTCCTGCGTGTCGTACGGCTCCCGCGCCCCCCGCGTCTCACTCGTGGCGCGCGTCCGGCGTCCGCGTACCGACGAGCGGGGCGCGAACCCCAGGTCGGTGAGCGTGCGGCCGGGGAACATGTGCAGGAACACCCGCTCGTACGCGTAGTTGGGGCAGCGGATCTCGCCCGCCTCGACCCGCCCGACGTAGCGCGCGTCACAGCTGACCCGTTCGCCGATCTCGCGCGCGGCACGGCGCACCGCCGCCGCGAACTCGGCCGGGGAGTGCTTCCCGCGCAGCCGCCGGAAGGCGAGGTTGGGCCGCGATGGCCGGTCGGGCCGGTCGGAAGTCACCGTTGACGACGCCATGGCCGGGTCCTCTCGTGCGAACCGTCGAACCATGCCGGGGCGACGGGCGACGCGCGGTCGTTCCTCCGTTCGTCGGCCCTGTTCCCGGCGAGCAAGAACGTACCGGCTGTGACGGAACGGCTACGCGGTGTTTGGCTACAAACCGGATATCTCATCCACGATCTGCCATGAAGTGCCATCCTTTGCGGCTGACTTGTGCCGTAGCCGTTGACGTTCCGCCGCGTTGAACCAGGTGGACCGGGAGGCCCCCGACTCCCGACCCGCTCGTCCAAGGAGGAGTTCCGTGGTGGAGGCCGGGATGGATACCAGACGGGTCAGCGACCCCGCCTGCGATGCCTGCGACGTCGTCACCGTGCCGACCCGGCAGGGCCTGGAGGCGGTCGACATCCTCAGGCGGGGCACCGGTGACGGGGTGGGCCCCGTGATCCACGACGACGGCTGCGACACCCTGGGCTTCCTGGTGCCCTCTGGCACGGCCGCCGCCTGGGACGTACCCGGCAGCACCTGTACGGAGACGGACGGCCGTGGGCTGCGTCTCGCCCCGGCCCCGGAGCCTCCGGTGGAGGGCTCGGACTGGCTGCTGCCGCCCGGGGAGGCGGACCTGGCCACCGACCCCGTCGTACTGCGGGCCGCGCTGGGTGAGGCGGCCCGTTTGATCGAGGCCGCGGACAGCTGCCGCTGACCGGGACCGACGACAGCCCCCGCCGGTCGCCACTGGGTCCGGCGTGCGGCCTGCGGACGGTGAACGGCGGCCGGCGGCCGGCGGACACGGACTGGCCGGGCGCACGGACGACTCACCGCGGGGGCGATGTCCGCCGACGCGGACACGGCACGCGGTACGCGGTACGCGGTACGCACGACGGTCGCCGACGCGGACGTGGCCCGGCGCCCGGACGACGCCGTGCGTACGGCATGACCGTGACCGGACGACGCCGTGCGTACGGCATGACCGTGACCGGACGACGGCCCGTTCCCGGCGTCGTCCGATAATGGGCCGATGGGAAGGTCCAGGAACACCCGCCGCGGGCGCGCGGCCGTCGAAGCCGTCGTCGAGGACGTCGACGGCGGGCGCGCCGAACTCGTCCCCGACCGGGAGCGGCCCCGGGCCTGGACGCTGCTGATCGACGGCGCCCCGCAGTCGCACGTCGACCTCGACGACCCGGCGCACCTGTCCTTCGAGTACCAGCGCCGTATCGGCCACGTCATCGACCTGGCCGCCCCGCCCGGCAGACCAGTGCACGCCGTGCACCTCGGCGGCGGCGCGTTCACCCTCGCCCGCTACGTCGCCGCCACCCGCCCCCGCTCCACCCAGCAGGTCGTCGAGCGCGACGCCGGTCTCGTCCAGCTGGTCCGCCGCGAGCTGCCCCTCGACCCCGGCGCCCGGATCCGGGTGCGCTCCACCGACGCCCGCGCCGGGCTGGCCAAGGTGCCCGACGGCTGGGCGGACCTGGTCGTCGCGGACGTGTTCGGCGGGGCCCGCACACCGGCCCACCTGACGTCCGCCGAGTTCCTCGACGAGGTCCGGCGCGCGCTGGCGCCCGGCGGGGTCTACGTCGCCAACATCGCCGACGGTCCGCCGCTCACGCACCTGCGCGGCCAGATCGCCACCGCCGCCGCCCGCTTCCCCGAACTCGCCCTCGTCGCCGACCCGGCCGTACTGCGCGGCAGACGCTTCGGCAACGCGGTCCTCGTCGCCGCCGACCACCCGCTGCCGGTCGCCGAACTCACCCGGCGGGCCGCCTCCGACCCGCATACCGCGCGCGTGGAACACGGCCGCGCGCTGAGGGACTTCACCGGCGGCGCCGCACCCGTGACGGACGCGGCGGCGGTGGACTCGCCCGCCCCGCCGGACTCCGTGTTCAAGTGAAATGGCCCAACCGGCCCAACCGGCGCCGGAAGTCCGCCCCTCAGTAGCCGCCGATCTCCACCCGCGGCGGCCCATCGTGCCACGTGCAGAAGACCGACACCCTGTCCGCGCCCGACGTGAACTGCACCCGGATCCACGACTCCGTCTTCCACACCTGCATCGACCAGCCCGCCCCCGGCGTCGCCGACACCAGGGACGCGGACGACGCACCGAGGTCGAAGACCGCGCGGCCCCCGTCGGTGTCGTAGCTCCTGACCCGGCCGGACGCCGCGGGCGCGGGGCTCGTCGGGCCCTCGGGCGGCGTGGCGGCCGGCGCGGTCCGCGACGGGGCGGGGCCGGGCTCTCGGGGCGTTCCGCTCGGCGTCGGCGACGCGCTGCCCGACGGCGAGGGCGACGGCCGGCTGGTGGACGACGCCAGGGACTCCCCGCCGTCACCCTCGCCGTCGGCATCCTCCTCGTCCCGGACGCTCGCGTCCGCCGCCGTGATGGGCAGCGCGCGGGGAGCGTCGTAGGCCGTGCCCGCCATCACCGTGTGGACGCCCCACCACGACAGGGTGACCGCGGCGCCGGTGGCGAGCAGCCAGGCGATCACGTGGACGAGTCCTCTGCGCATCGCGGCCATACTGCCTCACCCGCCCCACGCGTGTCGCGCGAACGTGCTGTGACGCGGGCCCGGGCGGAGTTGTCCACAGGCCCGCACCGGGCTTCTCCGCATGGCGTACGGTGCCGCCCATGGCAAGTGTGCTCGTGGTCGAGGACGACCAGTTCGTACGCTCGGCGCTCATCCGGCATCTGACCGACGCCTCGCACACCGTGCGCAGCGTCGGTACGGCACTGGAGGCGCTGCGCGAGGTCGCCCATTTCCGCTTCGACGTGGTGATCCTGGACCTCGGACTGCCCGACCTGGACGGCTCCGAGGCGCTGAAGATGCTGCGCGGCATCACCGACGTGCCCGTGATCGTGGCCACCGCCCGGGACGACGAGGCGGAGATCGTACGGCTGTTGAACGCCGGCGCGGACGACTACCTCACCAAGCCGTTCTCCGTGGAGCACCTGTCGGCCCGGATGGCGGCCGTACTGCGCCGGGCCCGGTCGGGTCCCGCGGAGGCGGCGCCGGAGACCGTGCTCCGGGTCGGCGGGCTCACCGTCGACCCCCTGCGCCGGCAGGCCGAGTTGGACGGCGCCCGGCTCGACCTGACCCGCCGGGAGTTCGACCTGCTCGCCTTCCTGGCCGGACGGCCGGGAGTCGTCGTCCCGCGCAAGGAGTTGCTCGCCGAGGTCTGGCAGCAGTCCTACGGCGACGACCAGACCATCGACGTCCATCTGTCCTGGCTGCGGCGCAAGCTGGGCGAGACGGCGGCCCGGCCCCGCTATCTGCACACCCTGCGCGGTGTCGGCGTGAAGCTGGAGCCGCCCGCCGTCCCGTCTCCCGGTGCGGAGCAGCCGCCACGATGAGATGGGCCCTGGTCAAGGTGTCGCTGGCGGTCACCGCGATGGTCGTGGTCGCCTTCGCGGTCCCGCTCGGCCTGGTCATCCGCGAGATGGCCCGGGACCGCGCCTTCTCCAACGCCGAGCGCGAGGCCGCCGCCGTCGCCCCCGCGCTGTCCATCACCACCGACCGCGACCAGCTGGAGCGCGTCGTCGCCTCCGCGGGGTCCGACGCCGGAATGGCCGTGCACATACCGGGACTCGACGCGCGGACCGGAGCCACCGACATCGGCCGGCAGCGCGCCACCGACCAGGACATCGCCGCCGTGCGCGAGATGGGCCGCGCCTCCACCACGGAGGTCGAGGGCGGTTCCACCCTGCTCCAGCCGGTCGCGCTCAGCTCCGGCGAGATCGCCGTCGTCGAGGTGTACGTCCCCGAGTCCGAGGTCACCAACGGCGTCGGCACGGCCTGGGCGGTGCTGGCCGCCGTCGGCGCCGCCCTGATCGTCGGTTCGGTCGCGGTCGCCGACCGGCTGGGCGTACGGATGGTGCAGCCCGCTCAGCGCCTGGTCGAGGGCGCGCACGAACTGGGGGAGGGGAAGCTGGGCGCGCGGGTGCCGGAGGAGGGTCCGAACGAACTGCGGCTCGCGGCCGTCGCGTTCAACTCCATGGCCGACCAGGTGGTGCAACTGCTGGCCAACGAACGGGAGCTGGCCGCCGACCTGTCCCACCGCCTGCGCACTCCGCTGACCGTGCTGCGGCTCAACGCGGCCTCGCTGGGCGACGGGCCGGCCGCCGACCAGACCCGGGCCGCCGTCGAGCAGTTGGAGCGCGAGGTCGACACGATCATCCGCACCGCCCGGGACGCCAAGCCGCAGACGGCCGCGGCCGGTCCCGGCGCCGGGTGCGACGCGGCGGAAGTGGTCCGGGAGCGGATGGCCTTCTGGTCCGCGCTCGCCGAGGACGAGGGCCGCAAGTGGCGGGTGGCCGGCGCCGACCGGCCGGTGCGGATTCCCGTGGCCCGGGCCGACCTGGCCGCCTCCCTGGACGCCCTGCTCGGCAACGTCTTCCGGCACACCGCCGAGGGCACGGCCTTCGCGGTCGACCTGCACAACGGCGAGGACGCGGTGATCGTCCTCGTGTCGGACGCGGGCCCCGGCATATCCGACCCGCAGGGGGCGATGGCCCGCGGCCGGGGTTCGGGCAGCGACGGGTCGACCGGCCTCGGCCTGGACATCGTGCGCCGGCTGGCGGAGTCGACCGGCGGCGACGTACGGATCGGCTCCTCCGTGCTGGGCGGCACCGAGGTACGGATCTGGATCCAGCTGGACGGGCGGGCGGCGCCGGAGCGCCAGCGCGGACACCGGGGAAGCGTGCGGCGCCGCCGCGGTCCCCGGCTGATCTCCTCCTGCAATCGGCCCGCGAACAAATAGGACGCGGCCGTTCGCGAACAGGCTGTGTTCGCGAACGGCCGTGTGCCGTGAGGACGGGATCCTGTCAGAGCGTGATCATGACCTTGCCACTGTCCCAGTAGTTGCCGTGGTTGGTGCGGACCGCGACTTCGCCGTCCTTGGTGTGGACGAACAAGTCGGCCTTGCCGTCGCCGGTGGCGTCACCGAACATGAGGGTGCCCATGTCGCTGCCGTCGATGAAGCGGCCCCAGCCGGTGGACCAGTGGGTGCCACTGTCCCAGTAGGTGCCGTGGTTGGTGCGGACGGCGATGTTGCCGTCGCTGGTGTGGACGATCAGGTCGGCCTTGCCGTCGCCGTTGACATCCTCGAAGTACAGCCGCCCCATGTCCTTCCACGTCACGAAGCGGCCCCAGCCGGTGGACCAGTGGGTGCCACTGTCCCAGTAGGTGCCGCGGTTGGTGCGCACGGCGATGTTGCCGTCGCTGGTGTGGACGATCAGGTCGGCCTTGCGGTCGCCGTTGACATCCTCGAAGTACAGCCGGCCCATGTCGCTGCCGTCGATGAAGCGGCCCCAGCCGCCGGACCAGTGGGTGCCCTGGTCCCAGTACGTGCCGTGGTTGGTGCGGACCTCGATGTTGCCGTCGTTGGTGTGGACGATCATGTCGGCCTTGCGGTCGCCGTTGACGTCGGCGAAGTACAGCCGGCCCAGGTCCTTCCACGTCACGAAGCGGCCCCAGCCACCGGACATGACCCGGCCCGGGGCGAAGGAGTCACCCTGGTTGCGGTGGACGACGATGTCGCCGTTCGAGCGGAGGACGACCAGGTCGGCCTTGCCGTCGCCGTCGATGTCGGCCGAGTGGCTCCGGTCGCGGTTGCGGACGTCGGTCACCCAGCCCGCGAGGCCGTCGGCCCTGGCGTCCACCGCGCCGGTCCGGGTCTCGGTCTCGGCCTGGCCGAAGCACCCGCCCTGCCAGGAGCGGCTGTGGACGGCCGTCAGCTCCACCCCGCTGTCCGTGCCGCGCAGGGCCGGGCCACCGGTGTCGCCCTTGCAGACGGAGACGCCGTCCTGTCCGGTCAGGGCCACGGTGGTGGCGGTGGCGGAGTCCACCCGGAACTCACCGGTGTGCGGCTGGTTGGGGACCCACTCGGTGCGGGTCCGCCCGAATCCGGCGCCGAGCAGGGTCTCGCCCGCCACGGGGGCGTCGGCGGCCAGCTTCACCGGCTGGACCGTGGTGACGGGCTCGGCGAGCCGGGCCATGGCCACGTCCCGGTCGTCGCGCGGGACCACCTCGACTATCTCGAGGGTCTTGCCGCCCAGGGTCGCCGTGGACTTGAGCGCGGGCTTGCCGGGCTTGACCGCGGCGCCCGGAGTGGAGGCGAAGCAGCTGGTGGCGGTCAGCAGCCACTGCTGGTGCACCAGCGCGGCCGAGCAGCCGCGCATGGTGTCGCCCTCGCCGATGACGAGCCGGGCGGTGAAAGCGTGGTCACCTGTGGCCGCCGGCTCGCCGGACACCGCCTGAGCGGCCGGCGCCGCGGTGAGCAGGCCGGCGGCGGCCGCCAGGGCGACGCCGGCGGTCAGGGCGCCGCGAGCCCGCCGGGTGCGGATTCCTCTGTGGGACAACGACAACGTACTTCCTTCCTCGGGTGATCACATCACGGTCCCGCGATGGTCCGCCGTGGGCTTCACGGGGTCGAGGAAGGCAGGCTTCGCGGTGAAGTCGGCGTCGCCATGACGGGCCGAAGTGATCGTACACAGGGTGCTCTAATCCCCTGCACGGTCCGGTCGTTGAAGCCACACACTCTCATCAGGAAAAGTGCCGCCATGTCAGACGGTCTGACGCCGGAGAGCGCGGACGTCGCACCCGCCCGAGTGCGGGTGCGACGTGAGCCGGGTCGCGGTGTTCATCCAGTCGGAGGGCCTCGGCCGCCCCCCGGGACTATTCGGCCGCGGCCGACTCCACCGGCGGCAGCGCCCCCGTGCGGGCCGCCCGCCCGTACCACAGGGCGCTCGACTTGGGCGTGCGCCGCTGGGAGACGTAGTCGACGTACACCGCGCCGAACCGCTTCTCGTAGCCGTACGCCCACTCGAAGTTGTCCAGCAGGGACCACAGGTAGTAGCCGCGCACGTCGGCGCCGTCCGCGATGGCCCGGCGGACGGCCCGGAGGTGGCCGTCCAGGTAGGCGACCCGCTCGGGGTCGTGCACCGAGCCGTCGGCGCCGGGCTTGTCGTCGTAGGCGGCGCCGTTCTCGCTGATGTACAGCGGCAGGCCCGGCGCCTCCCGGTGGTAGCGCATGATCAGCTCGTGCAGGCCGGTCGGGTCGACGCTCCAGCCCATCTCCGTACGCTCACCCGGCGGCTGGTGGAACGCCACGTCGTCCGCGGCGGGCCAGGGGGAGTGGTCGCTCTCGCCGTGGCCGTCGGCGCGCGGGGCGCGCGAGTCGGCGTCGGCGGCCGAGACGACGGTGGGCGTGTAGTAGTTGAGGCAGACGGCGTCGAGGGGCTGGCGGATCTGCCCCAGGTCGCCGTCCTGGACGAACGACCAGTCGGTGACCGGGGCCGTCGCCTCCAGCAGGGTCCGCGGGTAGGCGCCGTGCAGGATCGGGCCGTGGAAGATGCCGCCGGACAGGTCGTCGATCTTCTGCGCGGCCGCCAGGTCCGCCGGGCTCTGCGACAGCGGCCGGACCACGGACGTGTTGAGGCTGATCGCCACCGAGTTGCGGGCCGGCATCACCGAACGCAGGGCCACGGTGCCCAGGCCGTGCGCCAGGTTCTGGTGGTGCGCGGCGCGCAGCGCGGCCGCCGGGTCGGTGCGGCCCGGGGCGTGCACGCCGGAGGCGTAGCCGAGGAAGGCGGCGCACCACGGCTCGTTGAGCGTGATCCACTGCTCCACGCGGTCGCCGAGCGCCTCGCCGACGATCTGCGCGTACTCGGCGAACCGGTACGCCGTGTCCCGCTCGGGCCAGCCGCCCGCGTCCTCCAGCTCCTGCGGCAGGTCCCAGTGGTAGAGGGTGACGGCCGGCTTGATCCCGGCCGCCAGCAGTTCGTCCACCAGGCGGCGGTAGAAGTCCAGGCCACGCTGGACGGCGGGGCCGCGGCCGGTCGGCTGCACCCGGGGCCAGGAGATGGAGAAGCGGTAGGCGCCGAGCCCCAGCTCCTTCATCAGCGCCACGTCGTCGCGGTAGCGGTGGTAGTGGTCGACAGCGATGTCACCGGTGTCGCCGCCGGCCGTCTTCCCCGGGGTGTGGCTGAAGGTGTCCCAGATCGAGGGCGTGCGGCCGTCCTCCCGCACCGCTCCCTCGATCTGGTACGCCGAGGTCGCGGCGCCCCAGAGGAAGGCAGGGGGGAAGGTCACCGGGGTCACCGGCGTTGCGGACTCAAGCATGGAAGCGCTCCCATAGAGGGGTCGTGGCCTGCCGCCCGGGTCGTGGGAGACCGACGGGCGGATGGTGGAAGACCGACGGGCGGGTCGTGGAAGACCGGCAGGCGGTCGTGGAAGACCGACGGGTAGGAAGTACGAGGGGGGAAGGCGGGGCCGGGACGGCTGTGGCCCGGCCCCTGGGACGGTGTCAGCCCTTGGCGGACGGACGGGTGTCAGCCTTTGGCGGACGGACGGGTGTCAGCCTTTGGCGGACGGACGGGTGTCAGCCTTTGGCGGACGGACGGGTGTCAGCCTTTGGCGGACGGACGGGTGTCAGCCTTTGGCGGACGGACGGGTGTCAGCCCTTGACGGACCGGACGGGTGTCAGCCCTTGACGGCGCCCTGCATGATGCCGCCCACGATCTGCTTGCCGAAGATCGCGAAGACCAGCAGCAGGGGCAGGGTGCCGAGCAGCGCACCGCCCATGATCAGGGCCTGGTCCGGGGTGAAGCCGCGGCCGAGGCCCGCCACCGCCACCTGCACGGTCGGGTTGCCGTTCTGTGTCAGCACGAGGAACGGCCAGAGGAAGTCGTTCCACACCTGCACGAAGATCAGCATGCCGAGGACGGCCATCGCGGGCCGGGCCGCCGGGAACACCACGTGCCACACCACGCGCCAGCTGCTCGCGCCGTCCACGCGGGCGGCCTCGATGATCTCGTCCGGCAGCGCCTGCAACAGGTACTGGCGCATGAAGAACACACCGAACGCGCTGACCAGCGACGGGAAGATCACCGCCTGGAGCTGGTCGGTCCAGTCCAGCTTGGCCACCATCATGTACAGCGGGATGATGCTCAGCTGCGGCGGGATCATCATCGTGCCGACCACGATCAGCATCAGCGCGTTGCGGCCCCGGAACTTCAGCTTGGCGAAGGCGAAGCCGGCGATCGTCGACAGGAAGACGACGGTCACCGCCGAGATGCCCGCCACGATCGTGGTGTTGAGGATCGCCTCGCCCATGTTGGCGTCGGTCCAGGCGATCTCGATCTTGTCGAAGAGGTTGCCGCCGAACCAGAACGGCGGCGGCGTCTGCGCCAGGCGCTGGTTGTCGCGGGAGGCGGCGATCGCCGTCCACACCAGCGGGAACAGCGAGCCGACGGTGAACAGGGCGAGGATGATGTACGCGACGGGACCGGCGTGCATCTGCCCGCCGGCCCGGGCCGACTTGGGTCCGTGGCGGCCCCGTCGGGGCGGCTCGGGCACCGGCTCGGCCGGGGGTTTGGTCAGGGTCGTCGTCACGGCCGGTTCTCCTTAACTACTGGCGCGCAGCCGGCGCGAGATGACGTAGTTGACGAGCCCGATCACGATGAGGATCAGGAACATCGTCCAGGCGATCGCGGAGGCGCGGCCCAGGTGCTGGTTGATCCAGCCCTGCTCGTACAGGTACAGGCCGAGCGTCTGGAACTGGTGCTGGGAGCCGCCGGAGGCGCCCTTGTTGGCGTCGAACAGCAGCGGCTCGCCGAACAGCTGCGAGGCGCCGATGGTCGACACGACGACCGTGAAGAGGATCGTGGGACGCAGCTGGGGCAGCGTGACGTGGATGAACTGCCGCCACCGGCTGGCACCGTCCAGCGCCGCCGACTCGTACAGGTCCTGCGGGATCGCCTGCATCGCCGCCAGGTAGATCAGCGCGTTGTAGCCGGTCCAGCGCCAGATGACGATCGACGAGACGGCTATCTGGGACGGCCACTTGTCGCTCTGCCAGTCGACCTTGTCCAGGCCGACCAGGTCGAGAGCCCAGTTGATCATGCCGTAGTCACGGCCGAAGAGCAGGACGAAGACCAGCGAGGCGGCGGCGATCGACGTCGCGTACGGCGCGAGCATCACGACGCGGTAGAACGTGGAGCCGCGCAGCTTGTAGTTGAGGATGTGCGCCAGGCCCATCGCCATCAGCAGCTGCGGCACCGTGGAGATGATGCCGATGGTCAGCGTGTTCTGCGCGGCGTTCCAGAAGAAGTCGTCGTCGAAGATCCTGGTGAAGTTGTCCAGGCCCGCCCACTCCATCTCGGTGGGCGCGGTCAGCTCCACCGTGTGCAGCGAGGCCCAGCCGGTGTAGAGCAGCGGGAACAGGCCGAAGGCCGCGAACAGCAGGAAGAACGGGGAGACGAACGCGTACGGGCTCCAGCGCAGGTCCCGCTGCCAGCGGCGGGAGAGCCGGGCCCGCTTCCTCGCCTCCCCGGGGGAGGCCGCGCCGCCGGGCCCTCGGCCCGGGGCCGCGCCCCCCTTCGCGGGGGGCGCGGCGGTGTCGTGCCGGGTGGTCATTCCGGTCACTTCTCCAGGTTGTTGTCGATGGTCTTGGTGGCGTTCTCCCAGGCCTCCTCGGGCGACTTGCCCTGGGTGACGAGGATGACGCCGTTGTCGGTCAGACCCTGCTGGATGATCTGGTCCTTCGGGCCGATCACCTGCGCCGGGATGGACTCGGCGGCCTTGGCGAAGATCTCACCGATCGGCGAGTCACCGGTCATCTCGTTCTTGGCGTCCGTCACCTGCGGCAGCTTGTACGCGGCCGGCGCGCTCGGGAAGCTGCCCTGCACGGCGAAGAGCTTGGCCTGCTGCTCCGGCGCGGTCAGCCAGGCGACGAACTTCTGCGCCTCCTCGACGTTCTTGCCGCTCTTGGGCACGCCCAGGAAGGAACCGCCCCAGTTGCCGGACTTCGGCGCCGCGGCCACGTCCCACTGGCCGGCCGCCTCGGGCTGCGACTTGGCCTTGATGGTGCCGAGCATCCACGGCGGGCAGGCGACGGTGGCGAAGAGGTTGTTGGAGATGGTCTGCTCCCAGGCCGGCTGGAACTGGGTCTGCGCCTGGACCAGGTCCTTCTCGGCGGCCTCGGCGGTCAGGTCGAAGGCCTTCTTCACGGCGGGGTTGGTCTTGTAGATGACCTTGCCGGAGGCGTCGTAGAACTTCTCCTCCTCACTGCTGAGGATGGCGTTGATCAGACCACCGGGCGAGTCCATGAAGTAGGTGTCCTCGCCGGCGCCCTCCTTGTACTTCTCGCCGGCCTCGATGAACTTGTTCCAGTCGCCCGCCCACAGCGCGCTGACCTCGTCGCGGTCGGTCGGCAGGCCGGCCTTCTCGAAGAGGTCCTTGCGGTAGCAGATGGCCATCGGGCCGATGTCGGTGCCGAGACCGACCGCCTGGCCGTCCTTGGTGACGCCCTGCTTCCACTTCCAGTCCAGCCAGCTGCTGGGCTGCACGCCCTCGACCTTGGCCATGTCGACGAACTTGTCGGCCTGGGTCTCGACGACCTCGGCGATGTTGCCGACCTCGATGGCCTGGACGTCCTGGAGGCCGCTCTCGGTGGTGAGGTGGTTGACCAGAGCGGGGTAGTAGTTCTCGTTCCGCTCGGTGACCGTCTCCTCGATGTTGATGTCCGGGTTGAGCTTCTCGTACTCCTCGTAGAGCCCGGCCTCCTTGAAGCCCATGGTGCCGAACAGGCCGAGGGTGATGGTGGTCTTGCCGCTGCTGTCGCCCGACGACGAGCCGTCCTCGTCCTTGCCGTCGTCGGCGCAGCCGGCCAGCAGCCCGGCGCCCAGCGACGCGATGGCCGCCACGACCACCGCCTTGCGGGCCGATCCTCTGCGTGCTGCTCGCATTGCGTCCTCCTGTTGCCCTGACGTGCCGACCCCCCGGCCAACTGCTTGGTTGGACCCGCTGCTTCATGTCGTTCGTTCGTCGCTGCGGCTCGGGCGGGGAACGTGCGGGATGTGTAAGTGCCAGGTAGTGTGGGAGCGCTCCCACAAGTGATGTCTTGAAGAGTCGCGGCTCCGGGCGGGGGTGTCAAGGGAACGGACGCGACGAACTGCGTTCAGTTATCTGCCTGTTAACTGGACACCATGAACGGCACGGAAGGCCCTCCGTACGGCGGGCGGCGGTCCGGAGCCGGTCATTAGACCCGACCGGCCTGTTAAATTCCAGGCCAGCCGCAAAGTGCGGAGGTGTCGACGGGAGGCGGAGCCGATGGCAGGCCACGGAGTGCGTGGGCGGAGCGGTGGCCGGCCCACCCTCGAAGAGGTGGCGGCACGGGCGGGCGTCGGCCGCGGCACGGTGTCCCGGGTGATCAACGGCTCGCCCCGGGTGAGCGACGCGACCCGGGCAGCGGTCGAGGCGGCGGTCGCGGAACTCGGCTACGTCCCGAACACGGCGGCCCGCGCCCTGGCCGCCAACCGCACGGACGCGATCGCGCTGGTCGTGCCCGAGCCGGAGACCCGTTTCTTCGCGGAACCGTACTTCTCGGACATGCTCAAGGGTGTCGGCGCGGAGCTGTCCGAGACCGAGATGCAGCTGCTGTTGATCTTCGCGGGCAGCGACCGCGAGCGGCGCCGGCTCGCCCAGTACCTGGCGGCGCACCGCGTGGACGGCGTCCTGCTGGTCTCCGTGCACGCCGACGACCCGCTGCCGGACATGCTGTCCCAGCTGGAGATCCCCGCGGTGATCAGCGGCCCGCGCTCGGCCGCGGAGTCGCTCGCGTCGGTGGACTCGGACAACTTCGGCGGCGCCCGCTCCGCCGTCGAGCACCTGCTCTCGCGCGGGCGCCGCAGCATCGCGCACATCACCGGCCGCCTCGACGTCTACGGCGCCCAGCGGCGCGTCGACGGCTACCGCGCGGCCCTGCGCGACGCCGGCCACGAGGAGGACGAGCAGCTGATCGAGGCGGGCGACTTCACCGAGGAGGGCGGCCGCCGCGCCATGACGGAACTGCTGCGCCGCCGCCCGGACCTGGACGCGGTCTTCGCCGGTTCGGACGTCACGGCGGCCGGTGCCCGCCAGGTGCTGCGCGAGGCGGGCCGCGGCATCCCGGACGACGTGGCACTGGTCGGCTACGACGACTCGGCCATCGCCCGCCACATGGAGCCGCCGCTCACCAGTGTCCGCCAGCCCATCGAGGAGATGGGCCGCGCGATGATAGACCTCCTGCTGACCGAGATCGCGGACCGCCGCCCGGCCGCCTCCCGGGGGCTGGACCGGCATCAGGTGGTGCTGCCGACGGAGCTGGTGGAGCGGGCGTCGTCGTGACGTGACGGCCCGCACTCCCTTGGGCTCCCTGATCGTTCCATCAGGGAGCCCGGCGCGCCCGTGCCCTCCTGATGGGTGAACTGTTCCCGAAGACCTTGGAACGCGATCAAGGGCTGACCCGTTACCAGGTCAGCCCTTGATCATGCAGGGTGAGTGACGGGACTTGAACCCGCGGCCACCTGGACCACAACCAGGTGCTCTACCAACTGAGCTACACCCACCAAGGCCGGTGCTGGAATCCCGCGAGGCGGGTTTTCCCGACCGGCTGAGAAAAAGTGTACAGGGTCCGAAGGGGTGCTCGCGCACGCCTTTTCCGACGCCGCGGGTCCTACCCCGCGGGCAGCACGTGCTTGGCGGCGATCGCCCTCGCCGTGTCGGTGTCGGGGCCGGGCTGCGGTACGAAGACGGCCTCCCGGTAGTAGCGCAGTTCGGCGATGGACTCGCGGATGTCGGCGAGCGCGCGGTGGTTGCCGTTCTTCTCGGGGCTGTTGAAGTACGCCCGCGGGTACCAGCGGCGGGCCAGCTCCTTGATGGAGGACACGTCGACGATGCGGTAGTGGAGGTAGTCCTCCAGCGTGGGCATGTCCCGCAGCAGGAAGCCGCGGTCGGTGCCGACGGAGTTGCCGCACAGCGGGGCCTTGCCGGGCTCCTTCACGTGTTCCTTCACGTACGCCAGGACCTGGGCCTCGGCGTCGGCGAGCGTCGTGCCGCCGTCGAGCTCGGCGAGCAGGCCGGACGCGGTGTGCATCTGACGCACCACCTCCGGCATCGTCTCCAGGGCCCGCTCCGGCGGACGGACGACGATGTCGACGCCCTCGCCGAGGACGTTCAGCTCGGAGTCGGTGACGAGGGCGGCAACCTCGATGAGCGCGTCGTCCGACAGCGAGAGGCCGGTCATCTCGCAGTCGATCCACACCATGCGATCGTTCATGCGGCCACCCTACGGCCGACCCGTGCCGGATGGTCCCCCGGCGCCGGTGCGGACGTCACGGGGGCTGCCGCCCCCGGCCCCCCGCTTCGGCCTGGACGGCCTCGTCCTCGAACGCCGGACGGGCTGGACGCGCCCGCCCGGCGTTCACGGGTTCACGGCGCGCTGCGCTGCCCCGGCAGGCTCGCCGCCGCGGCGGGCAGCGGCGGCGGCGTGCGGCGGGACTGGAACGGGACCGCGTTGTCCGCCGGCAGCGGGGCCGGCTCCGGCGGTGCGCTGGGCCGGGGGCCGCCGGCCGGCTCCGGGTCCACGGCGCGGTCGCCCTGGGGCCGGCGGGCCCGGTACGCGGCACGGTAGGCGGCCGGCGACGAACCCAGCTGGCGGCGGAAGTGGCCGCGCAGCGCCACCGGCGACCGGAAGCCGCAGCGGCCCGCGACCTCGTCCACCGAGTAGTCGGACGTCTCCAGGAGGCGCTGCGCCTGGAGGACCCGCTGCGTGATCAGCCACTGGAGCGGGGCGCTGCCCGTCAGCGAGCGGAACCGGCGGTCGAAGGTGCGGCGGCTCATGTACGCGCGGGCCGCCAGCGTCTCCACGTCGAACTGCTCGTGCAGGTGCTCCAGCGCCCAGGCGACGACCTCGGCGAGCGGGTCGGCGCCGATCTCCTCCGGTAAAGACCTGTCGAGGTAGCGCTCCTGGCCGCCCGAGCGGCGCGGCGGGACCACCAGGCGGCGGGCCAGCGCGCCGGCCGCCTCGTTGCCGTGGTCCGTGCGCACGATGTGCAGGCACAGGTCGATGCCGGCCGCGGTGCCCGCCGACGTCAGCACGTCGCCGTCGTCCACGAACAGTTCGCGCGGATCGACGTGCACCGACGGATAGCGCTTGGCCAGGGTCGGCGCGTACATCCAGTGGGTGGTCGCGGGGCGGCCGTCGAGCAGGCCCGCCGCCGCGAGTACGAAGGCGCCGGTGCACAGCCCGACTATGCGGGCGCCCTCCTCGTGCGCCCGGCGCAGGGCGTCGAGCGCTTCCTCCGGTGGCGGCGAGGTGATCGACCGCCAGGCCGGCACGACGACCGTGCCCGCGCGGGAGATCGCCTCCAGGCCCTGCGGCGCGGTGAGTTCCAGGCCCCCCGTGGTCCGCAGCGGGCCGTCCTCGCCGGCACACACCAGCAGGCGGTAGCGCGGCACGCCGGCGTCCTGGCGGTCGATCCCGAAGACCGACAGCGGTATGGAACTCTCGAAGATGGGGCCGCCACTGAACAGCAGCACCGCGACGATCTCCTTGCGGCGTCGCCCGGAGAGCTTCCGGGCCGCGGTTTCCGGCGCGGCAGCGGTGTCGTGGCTCATAAGTGCTAAGCCCCCCTCGGTGGTCGCGGCGCCCTGTTCCTTTCGGGTCTGTCGCTCCAACACGTTTCCCCTCGGTCCTGCACGAGTCCCCCGCCGTAGACAGTCAAGATCGAATCTACTGTGTCCCGTCGCACCGAGGTGGCCGGTTCGGCACTTGGGACATTGTCGACATGGCAACTTGGCGTGAAGCAGTCGATCACGAAGCGTCGCACTCCGGGGCGCCCCAGGGAAGTGCGCCTTGTCGCAGTGGCCAATCCCCGTAGGGTGCGCGGGGGCCGCCAGACCCTTTCCGTGCAGGTGGAACGGGGGTTTGGGGGTGGTGGGGGCCAGGGATGAGCCACCCGGAGAAGTTGGCCGAAAAGATACGGGCGCGTGCGCGGAAACCGGTCAGTCGACCGGTGTGTTTTCCCCAGTGTGCCGTCCGGCCCTGTGGCGTGGCGAGCCGGCCCGGTGCCGGCGCCCGGCCGGCGCCGCGTGCTGCGCGCCGGACGAACGGCCCGCGACGCGCTCGGAGCGGCGCAGCAGCAGGCGGCAGACGCCGGTGACGGCGGCCAGGCCCAGGGTCGTCCCGGCGGTCCCGGCGAGCGAGGTGCCGTAATAGAGGAGGACGACGGGGACCAGGGCGACGCAGAAGGCCGCCCAGCGGACGAGGTCGGTGACGCCGTCGCGGGCCGGTGCGGCCGGACCGGCCCCGGACGCACCGGACGGCGGCTGGGCGTGCTGGTGCGGTCCGGACATCGGTGCTCCGTGTTCCCTCGGGCTTGCGGCAAGAAGATCAACGCCCGGGCGGCGCGTCGGTCACGACCGGTCACGGACAGTTGAATCCCGTGCAAACCGCCTGTACAGCGCAGCAACCATTGCGTTACGGGCGCCCCCTCGTGCATGCTCCGGTGAACCCCGCGGCGGACCCTGCGCGGGATCTGGGCGAAGGAGGCGTGCCGCCGTACCCTTGGGGGTATGGGGTTGGGAAGACCATTCCCGGACACACGCCGGACACAGGTCCGCCGCACGCAGTTGTCCCCCATAGAGGATAAAAACGCCGAGACAGCCATGGCCGGTCACGAATTCTTCGAACCCGCGGACCGCAAGCGGCCCGTCGCCGAACCTACGGCGGCCGAGCCCCTGGCGGCCGAAGAGCCACGCCAGTCGTGCGACCCAGCCTTCAAGCACGGTGTCGTCGTCGGCTTCGACGGCTCCACCTCCAGTGAGCGCGCCCTCGCGTACGCGATCGGCATGGCACGCCGGCTCGGCTCGGGCCTGGTCATCGTGCACGTCGCCAACCGCCTGCCGACCACCGTGTGGGCGGGCTGTGAACCTCCCGTCTTCGTGGACGTGCCGGATCACCGCACCGAGGTGCTGGGTCTGGAGCTGGCGTGTGCGGACTACCTCACCGAGGTGCCCTGGATCCTGGTCGAGCGAGGCGGCGACATCTGCCACGAACTCGAAGAGGTGGGCCGGGAGTACGAGGCGGACGCCATCGTCGTCGGTTCCAGTCACGGACTGGTGGGCCGCCTCTTCGGCTCCGTCGCCGGCCGGCTCGCCAAGCGGGCGCAGCGGCCCGTCGTCGTCATCCCGTAGCGACCGCCCGCCACCGCGCTCCCCTTTCGTCATGCTGCGTGAACCCGCTGGCGCGTAGAGGTGTTTGTGCCCTTGTGAAGGGCATATACCGGTCACCGCGCAACCGCACATGCGTGAAGGGAGCCCGCCGTGGACGACGACGTCTCCGCGGGAAGCACCACCACCACGATCGTCGGCCGGCTCGCGCTCGGCATCACCCTGCTGGCCTTCGGCCTCGCTCACACCGGCGTGGTCGACGGCGTGACGGCGGCGGACGCCGTGACCGTCGCCCAGTACGTCGGCGGTGTCGCGCTCTTCGTCGCCGGACTGCTGGCGCTGCGCGAGCGGGACAACGCCTCCGGCACCGCCTTCACCATGCTCGGCGCGCTCTGGTTCACCTGGGCCGTCTCGGCCGGCGGCCAGGTCTCCGCCAACGCGGCGGGACTCTTCCTGCTGCTGTTCGCCCTCGTCGCCCTCTCCCTCACGGTCGCCGGCGGCGACACGCTCGGGCAGGGCGTGTACGGGCTGTTCGCCGTCTCCCTGCTGCTGCTCGCCCTCGGCGCCTTCGCCGACAGCGAGGTGCTGGGCAAGGCGGGCGGGTGGTTCGCCGTCGTGGCGGGGGCGGTGGCCTGGTACGCGGCGACGGCGGGCATGGCCCACTGGCCCACGAGTGTCTCGCGGCGCGCCGCGGGCCGGGGAGTGACGGTCTAGCTGCCACGGGCTGGGGGGCTGGGCGGCTCCCCGGCGACGGGACGGCCCCCCACGTGATGGGTGGCATACGTGGGGGGCCGTTCGGGTCGTTCTGCCTGTGCAGGCGCGTTGTGGCTTGTCGCGCAGTTCCCCGCGCCCCTTGGGGCGCGCCCTACTCCACCGTCACCGACTTGGCGAGGTTGCGGGGCTTGTCGATGTCGCGGCCCAGCGACAGGGCCGTGTGGTAGGCGAGGAGCTGGAGGGGGATGCCCATCAGGATCGGGTCCAGCTCGTCCTCGTTCTTCGGGACGACGATCGTGTGGTCGGCCTTCTCCTGCTCCTGGTGGGCGACGGCGAGGATCTGACCGCTGCGGGCCTTGATCTCCTCCATCGCGGCGCGGTTCTTCTCCAGCAGGTCGTCGTCCGGCACGATCGCGACCGTCGGCAGGGCGGGCTCGATCAGGGCGAGCGGGCCGTGCTTCAGCTCGGAGGCCGGGTAGGCCTCGGCGTGGATGTAGGAGACCTCCTTGAGCTTCAGGGAGGCCTCGCGGGCGACCGGGTAGCCCCGGACCCGGCCGATGAAGAGCATCGAGCGGGCGTCGGCGTACTGCGCGGCCAGCTTCTTGATGTCCTCCTCCCGCTCCAGCATCTCGGCGATCTGTGCGGGCAGCTTGCGCAGGCCCTCGATGATGCGCTTGCCGTCGCGCACGGAGAGGTCGCGGGTACGGCCCAGGTGCAGGGCGAGCAGCGCGAAGGCGACGCAGGTGTTGGTGAAGCACTTGGTGGAGACGACGCAGACCTCGGGCCCGGCGTGCACGTACATGCCGCCGTCGGCCTCGCGGGCGATCGCCGAACCGACCACGTTGACGATGCCCAGGACACGGGCGCCCTTGCGCTTGAGCTCCTGCACGGCGGCCAGCACGTCGTACGTCTCACCGGACTGGGAGACGGCGATGTACAGGGTGTCGGGGTCGACGACCGCGTTGCGGTAGCGGAACTCGGAGGCGGGCTCGGCGTCCGCGGGGATGCGGGCCAGCTCCTCGATCATCTGGGCGCCGATCTGGCCCGCGTGGTACGAGGTGCCGCAGCCGAGGATCTTCACGCGGCGCACGGCACGCGCGTCGCGGGCGTCCAGGTTGAGGCCGCCGAGGTGCACGGTGGAGAAGCGGTCGTCGATCCGGCCGCGCAGCACGCGGTCCACGGCCTCGGCCTGCTCGTGGATCTCCTTGTGCATGTAGGTGTCGTGGCCGCCCATGTCGTAGGAGGCGGCCTCCCACTCCACGGTGGTCGGCTCGGACGTGGTGCGGGTGCCCTCGGTGGTGTACGTGCGGAAGTCGTCGGCCTTGAGGGTGGCCATCTCGCCGTCGTCGAGGGTGACTATCTGGCGGGTGTGGGTGACCAGCGCTGCGATGTCCGAGGCGACGAACATCTCCTTCTCGCCGATGCCGAGGACGACCGGCGAGCCGTTGCGGGCGACGACGATGCGCTCGGGGAAGTCGGCGTGCATCACGGCGATGCCGTACGTGCCCTCGATCACCCGCAGCGTCTCGCGGACCTTGTCCTCCAGCTTCTCCGCCTCACAACGGGCGATGAGGTGGACCAGGACCTCGGTGTCGGTCTCGGAGAGGAACTCGACACCGTCCGCCTCCAGCTTGCGGCGCAGGTCGGCGGCGTTGTCGATGATGCCGTTGTGGACGACGGCGACCTTGTTGTCGGCCGACATGTGCGGGTGGGCGTTCACGTCGGAGGGGGCGCCGTGGGTGGCCCAGCGGGTGTGGGCGATGCCGGTGGTGCCCTTGAAGCGCGCCGGGACCTTGGCCTCCAGGTCGCGGACCCGGCCCTTGGCCTTGACCATCTTCAGACCGGCCGCCTTCGGGGACGTGACGACGATGCCCGCCGAGTCGTAGCCGCGGTACTCCAGGCGCTGGAGGCCCTCCAGGAGCAGGGGCGCGACGTCACGCTTGCCGATGTATCCGACGATTCCGCACATGTATACGTAGACCTCGTGTCTCTCTTGGGCTTCGCGGCCGTGGACGACGGCTTCTCAGCCGTAGACGATGCGGCGCAGCTGACGGAGCGACAGCTCCGGCGGAGCCACCGCGCGGTACTTCAGTTCCGCCTCGATCCGCTCGAAGATCGTCGCGTTCACCTGGCCCTGGGCCTGGAGCTCGCGGTGGCGGCGACGGACGAATTCCTCGGTCGTCTCGTCGAAGTAGGCGAGCACGTCCTGGATCACGCGCAGCGCCTCGCCCCGGTTGAGGGGGGTGGACCGCGTCAGATGATCAACGAGTTCGTCGTGCACCCGGTAGATCCTGGGGTACGGGAAGCAGTCGCGCAACAATCCTGCCCGATATCGGGCAAAGTGAAGCGGTTCGGGACTACATCCGCTTCAGTACCGCCTGCTTGGCCAGGGTGAACTCCTCGTCGGTCAGCACCCCCGAACGGTGCAGTTCGCCCAGCTCACGCAGCCGCCGCAGCAGCGCGTCGTGGTCGTCCTCGGCGGCGGGCGCCGGTGCGGCGACCGGTGCGGGGACCTGCCGGGCCGGCCGGGCGTCCTCCACGGCGGCCGGCGCGGACGGGTGCGGGAGCCGGGCCTGCACGGCCGCCGCCACCAGGGCCATCAGCGGGTCCCGCTTGAAACCCCACAGCTCCACCGCGTTCGGGTCGTACTTCGGCGGCACCTCGCTCGGCGCCCCCCGCACGGTGAAGCGGAGGTGACCGTTCTCCAGGCCGGCCGTCGGTTGCCACTCCACCGCGACGATGTCGGCCAGCGGCAGGGTGCGCGGACCGGCGGCCGACTTGGCGTCCTCCGCCTGCCACTTCCACTCCAGGCGCACCCGTTCGCCGTCGAAGCTCGCGACGCCGTCCCCGGCGGACACCGACAGCGGGACGGACGGCCCCGGCAGCAGGTACGTGTCCACCGGGCCGGACGGGACCTGGTCCAGCAGCAGGGCGTTGCGCACCTCGTCCACGAAGTACTCGGCGACGCCGTACCGGTCGGGCTCCACGGCCAGCTGGTACGGGTCGTGCGGCTCGGTCAGCCGGCCGGCGGCCGCGTGCAGCAGCGGGTC
The DNA here is from genome assembly GCF_028473745.1 of Streptomyces sp. M92. Classification (NCBI taxonomy): domain Bacteria; kingdom Bacillati; phylum Actinomycetota; class Actinomycetes; order Kitasatosporales; family Streptomycetaceae; genus Streptomyces; species Streptomyces sp. M92. The sequence goes on along the minus strand of NZ_CP101137.1, from coordinate 1,081,134 downwards.
GGCGCCGTCCCGCAGCCGCAGCCGCAACCGCCCCTGCTTCTTGCCCTGCTCGAAGGATATGCCCGCCAGGGCCGCCAGCGGGACGAGCAGTTCACCCAGTTCCTTGCGGAGCAGGCTGACGTTCTTGTCCCGTCCGGGGGTCAGCCGCAGGGTGTCGCCGTCGAAGACCCACGTTCCGTCCTTCTGGATGATTTCCGCCATGCGGGGATTGTTCCACCGACGCCCGACGGGCACCCCGGAGGACCGTCTCCGAGGTGCCCGTCCGTCTGTGCGGGGCCGTCGCTACAGGCCCGCGATGGGGTTCTTCAGGCTGCCGATGAGCTGGAGTGCTCCGGAGGGGTCGGCGAGGTCCACCATCTGCCTGTTGTCGCGCAGCTGGAGCCGGTTGAGGCAGGACAGCGCGAACTCCGGCGCGAACATGTCGTACCGGTCGAACTTGTCGGCCAGCTCCGGCACCGACTCCTGGTACTCGCGGGTGACTTCCGCGACCGTCCGCCAGAAGCCGTCCTCGTCGAGGATCCCCTCCTCCGCCAGGTTCGCGGCGAGGAAGCGGAAGAAGCAGTCGAAGACGTCCGTGAAGATCGACAGGAGCTTCTTGTCGTCGGGGACCTCGACGGCGATGCGGGAGACGGCCGGCGGCAGCACCGCGTCCGGGTCCATCACCGCGATCTCCTCGGCGATGTCCTTGTAGACCGCCCGCCGCACCACCCCGTCCTTGAGGACCAGGATCACGTTCTCGCCGTGCGGCATGTAGACCAGGTCGTAGGCGTAGAAGCTGTGCAGCAGCGGGACGAAGTAAGCCCGCAGGTAGTGCCGCAGCCACTCGGTGGGCGCGAGGCCCGACCGCTCGATCAGCGCGCCCGCGAAGGACGCGCCCTCGTGGTCGACGTGGACGAGGGAGGCCATCGTGGCGAGCGTCTCGCCGTCCCGGAGGGACGGGACGGGGCTCTCCCGCCACAGCGCCGCCAGCATCTTGCGGTACGGCGAGTAGCGGTCGGTGGCCTGCTCGTACTCCAGGTGCCGGTAGCCGACGGCCGCCCGCTCCCGGATGATGGACAGGCCCGTCGACTTCAGCACCGGGTCGCCCTCGATGAGCTGCGCCAGCCAGTCGTTGATGGCCGGCGTCGCCTCCATGTACGCCGCGGACAGGCCGCGCATGAAGCCCATGTTGAGGACGGACAGGGCCGTCTTCACGTAGTGCTTCCCGGGGTGCGAGGTGTTGAAGAAGGTGCGGATGGACTGCTGGGCCAGGTACTCGTCGTCGCCCTCGCCGAGGCAGACCAGGTGCCCGCGGGCGACCTCGGCGGCGAAGGTGACGGTGAGCTTGTTCCACCACTGCCAGGGGTGGACCGGGATGAGGAGGTAGTCGGCCGGGTCCAGGCCGCGCTCGCGCAGGACGCCGTGGAACCGGTCGACGGTCGCGCCGCCCAGCTCGCCGCGCACGAAGGACTCGTACTCGATGCCGACACCGGCCGTGAACGCCGCCCGCGAGCGGTGCGCGGCCAGCCACACCAGCCGGACGGGGCTCGCGGTCTCGGGGGCGTACGACAGGTACTCGTGGATGCCGAAGCCGAGCCGTCCGTTGTTGGCGACGAAGCAGGGGTGGCCCTCGGTCATGCCGGTCTCGACGGCCTGGAAGTCGTCGCCGCGGGCCAGCTCGGCGGAGGTCACCTTCGGCTTGGTGAGCTTGTAGCAGGTGCCGGAGAGGGTGGAGGAGATCTCCTCCAGGTAGACCGGCAGGATCTCCTCGCTCAGGCCCAGGGACTCCTTCAGCTCGATGAAGAAGTCCAGCGCGGCGAGCGGCAGCTCGGTGCCGTCGCGGTGGCGGGTGATCGAGCCGGCGTCCACCTGCCAGTGGTCCAGGGCACGGACGGTGGCGGTGAAGCGGTACTCCGTCTCGCCGTCGTCGGAGCGGACGACGTACGTGCCGTCAGCGGACCGCTCCGGCGTGAACAGCCGCTCGTGCGTGAACTCGGCCAGCGCCTTGCGGATCAGCAGGCGGTTGGCCTGCTCCCAGCGCTCGGGGGAGAGGTGGGCGACCGTGTCGGCGAGGCTCATGCGGACACCGCCTTCTCGAACTGCTCGCGGGTGCAGAAGCTCAGCAACGCCTTCTTCTCCGGCTTCTGGATCTCGCGCTCGGGCACGAATCCGACGGCTGCGTTCAGGGCGTGGACGGCCTTGTTGCCGACGTCCGGCTCGACGACGACGCGGGCGGTCGCCGGGTCGGCGAACAGCTCGGCCATCACGGCGGTGATCACGGCGCGGGTGAACCCGTGCAGCGGGCGGTCGGTGGGGGCGACCAGGAAGTGCATGCCGACGTCTCCCGGCTGCGGCTCGTACAGGCCGGTCAGCTCGCGGTGGGCCGGGTCGTACCTCTCCATCAGGAAGGCGGGGACGCCGTCGTGCAGGCCCAGGTGGGCGTGGTGGTGCTCGTCGGCGGCTATCTCCATGTAGGCGCGCTCGACGTCGACCAGCTTCGCGTCCTGCATCATCCAGAACGCGGACTTCGGGTGCGTGACCCAGCTGTGCAGCAGTACCGCGTCCTTCAGGGGGTCGAGGGGACGGAGGGTGAGGGCGCCGATGCCGGCGGCCGTGGGGGTGGTGGTGCTCATGCGCTGAACTCCTGGAACGCGATCGTCTTCTCGACCGGGTAGTACTCGGTGCCGAGCAGCTCTCGGACGATGTAGCTGTTGCGATAGGCACCCATGCCCAGATCGGGACTGGTGATGCTGTGCGTGTGGACACCCGCGTTCTGCAGGAACACGCCACTGCCCGTGACGTCGACGGCGTAGTTGCGGGCGACGTCCAGGTTGCCCCGGGAGTCGTAGCGGAGCCGGTCGCGGACGGGCTTGAGGAACTCCGGCTCGGTGTACCGGTAGCCGGTGGCCAGGATCAGGCCCTCGGTGTCGATCTCGAAGTCCGCGCCCTGCTCCTCCTGCCGGAAGCCCAGCGTGTACGTGCCGTCGGCGTACCGGGCGTCGGTGAGCGCGGAGTTGGTGAGCAGGCGGGTGGGGACCGGGCCGCCGAGCTTCTTCTGGTAGAGCAGGTCGAAGATCTCGTTGATCAGGTCGCCGTCGATGCCTTTGAACAGGCCCTTCTGTTCGGCGGTGAGGCGGTAGCGGGTGTCCTCGGGGAGCGCGTGGTAGTAGTCCACGTACTCCGGGGAGGTCATCTCCAGCGTGAGCTTGGTGTATTCGAGGGGGAAGAAGCGGGGCGAGCGGGTCACCCAGTTCAGCTGGTAGCCGTGGACGTCGATCTCGCCGAGCAGGTCGTGGTAGATCTCGGCGGCGGACTGGCCGCTGCCGACCAGCGTGATCGACTTCTTCTTCACCAGCTCCGCCCGGTTCTGCACGTACCGGGAGTTGTGGATGAAGTCGCCGGCCAGGCCCCGGCAGGCGTCGGGGACGTGCGGCGGGGTGCCGGTGCCGAGGACGAGGCGGCGGGCGCGGTAGGTGTCGCCGGAGGTGGTGGCGACGGCGTACAGCTCCTCCGTCTCGTCGTACGTCACCTCGGTGACGGTGGTGGAGAAGCGGACGCTGCTGAGTTTGTTCGCGGCCCAGCGGCAGTAGTCGTCGTACTCGACGCGCAGCGGGTAGAAGTTCTCCCGGATGTAGAACGAGTAGAGCCGGCCCTTCTCCTTCAGGTAGTTGAGGAAGGAGTACGGGGACGTCGGGTCGGCGAGCGTGACCAGGTCCGACATGAACGGGGTCTGGAGGTGGGCGCCGTCCAGGAACATGCCGGCGTGCCACTCGAAGTCCGGCTTGGACTCCAGGAAGACGCCGTTCAGCTCGGCGATGGGCTCGGTGAGGCAGGCGAGGCCGAGGTTGAAGGGGCCGAGGCCGATTCCCACGAAGTCGTAGGTCTTCATGGTGGCTTCAGGAAGCGCGGTCAAGGGACTCTCCCAGGTACTGCTCGGCGTGGCCGGCGATCAGGTCGAGGACGGCGGCGATGTCGGCCGTGGTCGTCTCGGGGTTGAGCAGGGTGAACTTCAGGTAGTGGCGCCCGGCGACCTTGGTGCCCGCGACCACGGCGTCGCCGGAGGCGAACAGGGCCTTGCGGGCGTACAGGTTGGCGCGGTCGATCTCGGCGGGGTCGGTGACGGCCGCCGGTATGTAGCGGAAGACCAGCGTGGACAGCGACGGCTGGACCACGACGTCGAAGCGCGGGTCGGCGGCGAGCAGTTTCCCGCCCTCGGCGGCCAGGTCGCACACCTCGTCGAAGAGCTCGCCGATGCCGTCGGCGCCCATCACGCGCAGCGTCATCCACAGCTTGAGCGCGTCGAAGCGGCGGGTGGTCTGGAGGGACTTGTCCACCTGGTTGGGGATACGTTCCTGCACCATGCGGCGCGGATTGAGGTACTCCGCGTGGTAGGTGGCGTGGCGCAGCGTGGTCGCGTCCCGGACCAGCACGGCGGACGAACTCACCGGCTGGAAGAAGGACTTGTGGTAGTCCACGGTGACCGAGTCGGCGCGCTCGATGCCGTCGATGCGGTCCCGGTACTTCAGGGAGGCGAGCAGTCCGCAGCCGTAGGCCGCGTCCACGTGCATCCACACGCCGTACTGCTCGCACAGTCCGGCGATCTCCGGCAGCGGGTCGATGGAGCCGAAGTCGGTGGTGCCGCCGGTGGCGACGACGGCCATGGGGACCAGGCCGTCCTTCGTGCAGCGCTCCAGCTCGCGGGCGAGGGCGACGGTCTGCATGCGCTTGTCGTGGTCCACGGGGACCGACACGACGGCGTCCGGGCCGAGGCCGAGCAGTTTCGCCGACTTCTTCACGCTGAAGTGGCTGACCTCGGAGGCGAAGATCCGCAGTTTCGCGACGGAGTCGGTCTTGGCCTCCTCGCGGGCCAGCAGCAGCGCCTGGAGGTTGGACTGGGTGCCGCCGGAGGTGAACACGCCGTCGGCCGCCGGGCCGAGGCCGATGCGGGCGCAGGTCCAGTCGACGAGCTTGCGCTCGATGAGCGTGCCGCCGGCCGACTGGTCCCAGGTGTCCAGGGAGGAGTTGACGGCGGAGAGCACCGCCTCGCCGAGCACGGCCGGGATGACGACCGGGCAGTTGAGGTGGGCGAGGTAGCGGGGGTGGTGGAAGTAGACCGCGTCGCGGAGGTAGACGTCCTCCAGCTCGTCGAGGACCGCGGCCGTGTCGTGCAGCGGCTGGTCGAGGTCGATCTCGTCGACGCGCAGGGAGAGGGCGTCGACCGTGACGCCGGTGAACGGACGGTCGGTGGCGGCGAGTTTGGCGGCCACCCGCTCGACTCCTTCGGTCACCGAGCGGCGGTACTGCTCCGCGGTGGCGTCGTTGAGCAGGTGCGAGCGCATGTGGGGGTCCTCCGGTGGGGACGGTCCGAGAGGGACGGGAGAGGGCGGAGCCCTGACTTCGACTTAGGTTAGCCTAACCTAAGTCTGATCGATCAAACGCGTGCCGTTACGTGACTGCCGTCACTCTCGCCCCATCTGTACGTCACACAGGGTTAGTTGGGGTGTCGTGAGGCAGGGGGAGCGGAGCGTCAGCCCTGCTCGCGGAGCTGTTCCTCCGTCAGGCCCTGGCGCCAGTAGCCGACGAAGGTCACGCGGCGGCGGTCGACGCCACGCTCGCCGACGAAGTGCCGGCGCAGCTGCTTGACGCGGCCGGACTCGCCGGCGATCCAGACGTACGGGTGCGCGGCGGGCGCCAGTTCGGCCGCGCGGAGGGTGGCGACGGTGGCCTCCGGGCCGGCGGCGGCGTCCTTGACCAGCCAGGTGACCTCGGCCTCGGCCGCCGTGCGGAGGTCCTGCACGTCCTCGGCGTGCGGCACCTCCAGCCAGACCCGGGCGCGGGTGCCGGCGGGCAGGGCCTCGACGATGGCGCAGGCGGCCGGTACGGCGGTCTCGTCGCCCCAGATCACCACCAGATCGGTGTCCTCGGGCGGACGGAAGCGGATCGCCCGGTTGTCGGCGACCGCCGGGCCGAGCAGGACGACGCGGTCGCCGGGAGCGGCGTCGGCGGCCCAGCGGGCGGCGGGGCCCGCCTGGACCGGCGAGTCCGGCTCGACGCCGTGCAGGACGAAGTCGATGTCGATCTCGGCGGTGTGGCCGTCGGCGTCCCGGCGCAGCGCCCGGAGCGTGTACGAGCGCATCACCGCCCGTACGTCGTCCGGCAGTTCCCGCCACCCCTGCCACCAGCCGTCCCCCAGCTCGATCGGCACCGCGGGCTCCGGCTGCCCCGGGTGCGGCAGGAACAGCGACAGGGACTGGTCCCGCCCGTCGGAGTGGAAGGCGTGCAGGTCGGGGCCCGCGAAGGTGACCCGGGCCAGGGACGGGCCGAGCCGCCTCGTCCGTACGACCTGGAGGGAGAAGAAACGGAACGGGGCGGCCACGGCCGTCGTCATGAAGGGCTCCGGAAGGAGGGGGGAAGGGGGAGGGTCAGCCGACCTTCTTGGCGTTCTCGATCGCCTCGGCCAGGTTGTCCAGGAGCGGCGTGCACTTGTCGTAGGACAGGATCGGCTCGGGGGAGCGGGCGATGACCTGGCCGGCCTTGACCGCGGGGAGCTGCTTCCAGGTGCCCTCGGTGATGTCCGCGGGCTGGATGGTGGAGGCGCGGTCGTCCATGATGATGATGTCGGCCGGGTACTTGTCGACGTTCTCCCAGCTCAGGGACTCGAACCAGCCGCCGGTCGCCTTCTTAGCCTCCTCCGAGGGTTCGACGAAGTTCACGCCGAGCGCCTTGAAGTACTCCAGGTCGACGGAGAGGTTGGTGCCGGAGACGTAGAACAGCTCGGCGCTCGCCGAACCGGCCAGCACCCTGATCTCGGGCTTGGCCTTCGCGGCGGCGCGCAGCCGGGCCGCGGCCTTCTCGAAGGCGGCCTTCGCGTCGGTGGCCTTCTTCGCCTTCATGTCGGCGCCGAGGGACTCGGCCAGCTCCCACATGCGCTGGAGCGGCTGGGTGAGCTGGCGGTCGAAGACGGAGATCGCGACGCTCGGGGCGAGCTTGGCGACCTTGTCCTTGGACTCCTCGGGGACGGACCACAGGGTGCCCGCGGTGTCGAACGTCGTGGTGATCAGCAGCTCGGGGGCGAGGGCGGCGTACTTCTCGACGTTGAGCTTGCCCCACTCGTTGCCGAGCACGGTGACCTTGTCGACGTCGAGGTCGCCGGCCTGGACGTCCGGCTTGCCGTCCTTCGTGGTGGTCGGGCCGAAGACGCCCTTGACCTGGACGCCGTAGTCCCAGAGGGCGGCGGCGACGCCGGTGAAGGCGACGAGGTTCGCCGGGACCTTGTCCAGCTCCACGGTCTTGCCGCGGTCGTCCTTGAAGGACCAGGGGCCGGACTTGGCGGCGGCGGTCCCGTCGCCCGAGCCACCGCTTTTCGCGTCGTCGTCACCGCAGGCCGTGAGCGCGGCACCGAGGCCGAGTGCGCCGCCCGCGGCGAGGATTCCGCGGCGGGTGAGGTGGGTAGCTCTGGCGTTGGGCATGGCGTGGCTGCTTTCGAACGGTGCGGAGCTCCGCGGGACAAGTCCAAGGTAGGTTAGCCTAACCTCAGATCATGTCCAGGGGGCGGGGCTGTGATCTGTCCCGCCCGGACCGCCGGCAGCCGGGACAGCCGCTAGTCGGCCAGGCCCAACTCCCGTGCGATCAGCATCCGCTGGACCTCGCTGGTGCCCTCGCCGATCTCCAGGATCTTCGCGTCCCGCCACATGCGGGCCACCGGGTACTCGTTCATGAAGCCGTAGCCGCCGTGGATCTGCGTCGCGTCACGGGCGTTGTCCACGGCCACCGTCGAGGAGTACAGCTTCGCCAGCGCCGCCTCCTTCTTGAACGGCTCGCCCGCCACCAGCCGGGAGGCCGCGTCACGCCAGGCGAGGCGGGAGGTGTGGGCCTTCATCTCCATGTCGGCGACCTTGAACTGGATGGCCTGGTTGGCGCCGATGGGCCTGCCGAAGGCGTGACGTTCCTTCGCGTACTTCACCGACTCGTCCACACAGCCCTGCGCCAGGCCCGTGCCCAGCGCGGCGATGGCGACGCGGCCCTCGTCGAGGATGCGCAGGAACTGCGCGTAGCCGCGGCCCTCCTCGCCCAGCAGGTTCGCCGCCGGGACCCGGACGTCGGCGAAGGACAGCTCACGGGTGTCCGACGCGTTCCAGCCGACCTTCGAGTACGGGGCGGCGACCGTGAAGCCCGGCGTGCCGGACGGGACGATGATCGACGAGATCCGCGGACGGCCGTCCGCCTTGCGGCCGGTGACCGCCGTGACCGTCACCAGACCGGTGATGTCCGTGCCGGAGTTGGTGATGAAGCACTTGGTGCCGTTGATGACCCACTCGTCGGTCGCCTCGTCGAGGCGGGCCGTCGTGCGCGTCGCGCCCGCGTCCGAGCCGCCGTCCGGCTCGGTCAGGCCGAAGGCGCCCAGGATCTCCCCGGAGCACAGCCGGGGCAGCCACTCGCGCTTCTGCTCCTCGGTACCGAACAGGTGGACCGGCATGGCCCCCAGCGAGACGCCCGCCTCCAGCGTGATCGCCACCGACGAGTCGACGCGGGCCAGCTCCTCCAGCGCGATGCCGAGCGCCAGGTAGTCGCCGCCCATACCGCCGTACTCCTCCGGGAACGGCAGGCCGAACAGCCCCATGCGGCCCATCTCCCGGACGATCTCGTACGGGAACTCGTGCCGCTCGTAGAAGTCGCCGATCTTGGGCGCCACGACGTCGTGGGCGAACTCCTCCACCGTGCGGCGGAGCTCCTCGAGTTCGGGGGAGAGCTTGTGGTCCATGGCTGTCACTTCTCCTGGTCGGAGTCGTCCGCCGGGCCCGCGAGGGCCCGCACGGTGCGGGACGGGCTGGGTCGGCCCAGGTGGGCGGCCATCCAGACGCTGGTGGCGACGAGAGAGCCGAGGTCGACCCCGGTGTCGATGCCGAGGCCGCGCAGCATCCACACGAGGTCTTCGGTGGCGAGGTTGCCGGTGGCGGACTTCGCGTACGGGCAGCCGCCGAGGCCGCCCGCGGAGGAGTCCACGGTCGTCACGCCGTGCCGCAGGGCCTCGTAGGTGTTGGCGAGGGCCTGGCCGTACGTGTCGTGGAAGTGCACGCCGAGCGCGTCCACCGGAACGCCGGCGTCGGTGAGGGAGGTGAGCAGGGCGCCCACGTGGCCCGGGGTCGCCACCCCGATGGTGTCGCCGAGGCTCAGCTCGTCGCAGCCCATGTCCATGAGGGCCCGGCACACCTTCACCACCTGCCCGACGGGGACCGCGCCCTCCCACGGGTCGCCGAAGCACATCGACAGGTAGCCCCGTACGTGAACGCCGTCCGCGTCCTTCGCCCGCGCCACCACCGGCTCGAACATGGCCAGCGCCTCGTCCACCGTGCGGTTGAGGTTGGCCTTGGCGAAGGACTCCGTGGCGCTGGCGAAGACCGCGACGCGGCGGGCGCCGAGCGCGAGGGCGCGGTCGAGGCCGCGTTCGTTCGGCACCAGGACGGGCAGCTCGACCGGCAGGTCGGCGACGGCGGGGAACAGCTCCTCCGCGTCCGCCAGCTGCGGCACCCACTTGGGGTGCACGAAGCTCGTCGCCTCGATGGTCGTCAGGCCCGTGCCGGCCAGGCGGCGGACGAACTCCGCCTTCACCGCCACCGGCACGATCGCCTTCTCGTTCTGCAGGCCGTCGCGGGCGCCCACCTCGTGGACGCGGACGCGGGCGGGCAGGCCGTCCGCCGGGACGGTCATGGGCAGGCCCAGTTCGGGGGCGTTCACGACGTCTCCTCCTCTACCGGGGCGATGACCGCCAGCACTTGGTCCATGGCGACCGTCGTGCCCGGCGCCACGTCCAGCTCGGCGACCGTGCCCGCGTGCGGGGCGGAGATGACGTGCTCCATCTTCATCGCCTCCACCACCAGCAGGCTCTGCCCGGCGCTCACCGCGTCGCCGACGGCCACCTTCACCACCGTCACCGTGCCCGGCATCGGCGCGGTCAGCGAGTCGGCGCCCGCGTGGGCGGCGCCCGACAGGGAGGCGGCGACCGGGTCGTGGTCGCGCACGTGCCAGGCGTCGCCGTCACGGCCCAGCCAGTCGGCGGCGCGGTGGAAGGTGTGCCGGACGCCGTCCACCGTCACCGACACGCGGTCCTCGGTGACGGTGTGCGTGCCGCGCGGGGTGTGCTCCACCGGGTCGGTGACCCGCAGGTGGAAGGTGGCCGGCTTCGGCTCGCCGCCCATGCGCCAGCCGTTCGGCACCGAGAAGGGATCCGTCCAGCCGTCGCCGCGCGGACGCAGCGCGTCCAGCCGTACGGCCGCCGCCGCCTCGTACACCTCCTCCGGCACGTCCGTGGCGACCAGGGAGTCGACCTCCCGCTCCACCAGCCCCGTGTCCAGCTCGCCCGCCGCCACCGCCGGGTGCGCGAGCAGCCTGCGCAGGAACCCGGCGTTGGTCTGCACGCCCAGCGTCACCGTCCGCGCCAGCGCCGCCCGGAGCTTGCGCAGGGCGGTGGCGCGGTCGGGACCGTACGCGATCACCTTGGACAGCATCGGGTCGTACAGGCTGCCGACCTCGGTGCCCTCGCTGAGCCCGGAGTCGGTGCGCACGCCGTCGCCCTCGGGCTCGTGCAGCCGCAGCACCGTGCCGCCGGAGGGGAGGAAACCGCGCGCCGGGTCCTCGGCGCACAGACGGGCCTCGATCGCGTGCCCGGTCAGCCGTACGTCCTCCTGGGCGAAGCCCAGCTCCTCGCCCGCCGCCACCCGCAGCTGCCACTCCACCAGGTCCAGGCCGGTGACCAGCTCGGTCACCGGGTGCTCCACCTGGAGGCGGGTGTTCATCTCCATGAAGTAGTACTGCGAGGGGTCCTCGCCCGGCACGATGAACTCCACCGTGCCCGCGCCCCGGTAGCCGCAGGAGCGGGCCGCCTGCACGGCCGCCTCGCCCATCGCGGCGCGGGTCGCCTCGTCGAGCAGGACGCTCGGCGCCTCCTCGACGACCTTCTGGTGCCGGCGCTGCAGCGAGCACTCGCGCTCGCCCAGGTGCACCACGTTCCCGTGGCCGTCGGCCAGGACCTGGATCTCGATGTGCCGGGGCCGGTCGATCCACCGCTCCACCAGCAGCGTGTCGTCGCCGAAGGAGGCGCGGGCCTCGCGTCGGGCGGCGGCGATCTCGTCGGCGAGCAGGGCCTCGTCCCGCACCAGCCGCATGCCCTTGCCGCCCCCGCCGGCCGACGGCTTGAGCAGCACCGGCGTCCCGATCTCGCGGGCGGCCTCCGCGAGCTGCGCGTCCGTCAGACCGCTGCCGCTGGAGCCGGGGACGACCGGCACCCCGGCCGCCCTCACCGTCTCCTTGGCCCGGATCTTGTCGCCCATCAGGGCGATCGCGTCGGCGGGCGGCCCGATGAAGACCAGCCCCGCCTCCTCGCAGGCCCGCGCGAAACCGGCGTTCTCGGCGAGGAAGCCGTACCCCGGGTGGACGGCCTGCGCACCCGTCCGGGCGGCGGCCTCCAGCAGCCGCTCGACGGAGAGATAGCTCTCCGTCGCCGGCGCCGGGCCGATCCGCACCGCCTCGTCGGCCTCCCGCACGTGCCGCGCGTCCGCGTCGGCGTCGGAGAAGACCGCCACCGAGCGCACGCCCATCGAACGCAGGGTCCTCACGACCCGCACCGCGATCTCACCGCGGTTGGCCACCAGCACCGTGTCGAACATCGAGCTCCCCATCGCGCTCCCCATCGAAGTCCCCTCCTCACATCCGGAAGACGCCGAACCGGGGCTCGCCCAGCGGCGCGTTGGCACACGCGGTCAGGGCCAGACCCAGCACCTGCCGGGTGTCCGCGGGCTCGATCACCCCGTCGTCCCACAGGCGGGCGGTCGCGTAGTAGGCGTTCCCCTGGTGCTCGTACTGCGCGCGGATCGGCGCCTTGAAGGACTCCTCCTCCTCGGCCGCCCACGCCTCGCCCCGGGCCTCCAGCTGGTCCCGCTTGACCGTGGCCAGCACGGACGCGGCCTGCTCGCCGCCCATCACCGAGATCTTGGCGTTGGGCCACATCCACAGGAAGCGCGGCGAGTACGCCCGCCCGCACATCGAGTAGTTCCCCGCGCCGTACGACCCGCCGATGACGACCGTCAGCTTCGGCACCCGCGTGCACGCCACCGCCGTCACCATCTTGGCGCCGTGCTTGGCGATGCCGCCCGCCTCGTAGTCCTTGCCGACCATGAAGCCGGAGATGTTCTGCAGGAACACCAGCGGGATGCCGCGCTGGTCGCACAGCTCGATGAAGTGGGCGCCCTTCTGGGCCGACTCGGCGAACAGGATGCCGTTGTTGGCGACGATGCCGACCGGGTGGCCGTGGACGCGGGCGAAGCCGGTGACCAGGGTCTGCCCGTACTCGGACTTGAACTCGGCGAACCGGGAGCCGTCCACCACCCGCGCGATGACCTCGCGCACGTCGTAGGGGGTGCGGGAGTCGACCGGGACCGCGCCGGACATCCCCTGCGGGTCGACCTTCGGCTCGACGGCGGGCTCCACGCTCCAGGGGAGCGCGCCGCGCCCGGGCAGCGTGGAGACGATCTGCCGCACGATCCTGAGCGCGTGCGCGTCGTCCTCCGCCAGGTGGTCGGTCACCCCGGACACCCGCGAGTGGACCTCGCCGCCGCCCAGCTCCTCCGCCGTGACCACCTCGCCGGTGGCCGCCTTCACCAGCGGCGGACCGCCCAGGAAGATCGTGCCCTGATTGCGGACGATCACCGCCTCGTCGCTCATCGCCGGGACGTACGCCCCGCCCGCCGTGCAGGAGCCGAGGACGGCGGCGATCTGCGGGATGCCGGCGCCGGACATCCGGGCCTGGTTGTAGAAGATCCGCCCGAAGTGCTCGCGGTCCGGGAAGACCTCGTCCTGCATCGGCAGGAAGGCGCCCCCGGAGTCCACCAGGTACAGGCACGGCAGCCGGTTCTCCAGCGCCACCTCCTGCGCCCTCAGGTGCTTCTTCACCGTCATCGGGTAGTACGTGCCGCCCTTGACGGTGGCGTCGTTGGCGACGATCACGCACTCCCGGCCGCCGACCCGGCCGATCCCGGCGATCACGCCGGCGGCCGGGGCCTGCCCGTCGTAGAGCCCGTCGGCCGCGAGCGGCGCCAGCTCCAGGAACGGCGAGCCCGGGTCGAGCAGCGTGTCCACGCGGTCGCGCGGCAGCAGCTTGCCGCGCGCGGTGTGCCGGGCCCGGGCCCGCTCCCCGCCGCCGAGCCGGGCCGCCGCGAGCTTCGCGCGCAGCTCCTCCACGAGGACGCGGTGCGCCTCCTCGTTGGCCCGAAAGGCCGCTGAGGCGGGGTCTGCCGCCGTCGTCAGCTCCGGTGCCTCGTGCATCCCGCGGTCCCCTCACCCGATGGTCGATCGGTCGATCGGTTAATGAGCGTTAACGCATTTCCCTCAGGTTAACGAGCGCTAACCGCCCTGTCTAGAATTGATCCCATGGCCACCAGAACCGACGCCCCCACCCGCCGCGAGCAGATCCTCAAGGAGGCCGCCCGGCTCTTCGCCGAGCGCGGGTTCCACGGCGTCGGCGTCGACGAGATAGGGGCCGCGGTCGGCATCAGCGGCCCCGGCCTCTACCGGCACTTCGCCGGCAAGGACGCGATGCTCGCCGAGCTGCTGGTGGGGATCAGCGACTCGCTGCTGACCGGGGCGAAGCGGCGGCTGGCGGAGGCCGACGGGGTGACCGGCTCCGGCACGGGGCCCGAGGCGGTCCTCGACTCGCTCATCGAGGGTCACATCGACTTCGCGCTCGACGACCGCCCGCTCATCACCCTGCACGACCGCGAGCTGGACCGCCTCCGGGACGCCGACCGCAAGATGGTCCGCCAGCTCCAGCGGCAGTACGTCGAGCTGTGGGTCGGCGTGCTGCGCGAGGTCTACCCGGCGGTCCCGGAGCCGAGCGCCCGCTCGGCCGTCCACTCGGTCTTCGGCCTCCTGAACTCCACCCCCCACCTGGGCCGCCCCGGATCCCTGCCGGGCCGCGCGGTGACGGCGGGGCTGCTGCACCGGATGGCCCGGGGGGCGTTCGCGGCGGTCGCCGCCGAAAGGGGAGGTGCGGAGGAGTGACGAGCGTTACCCGCGCCCGGCTCTGGACGCTCGTCCCTACCCGCCGGTACGGTTGAGTCTGAGCAAGCGCTTAGATACGTACCCTGGAGGTGGCGCGGTGCGCCGTACGGTGTTCAACGAGGACCACGAGGCGTTCCGGGAGACCCTCCGCGCCTTCATCGAGGCCGAGGTCGTCCCCGTCTACGACGAGTGGTTCGCCGCGGGCCAGGCGCCGCGCGACTTCTACTACAAGCTCGGCGAGCTGGGCATCTTCGGCATCAACGTGCCCGAGGAGTTCGGCGGCGCCGGCATGGACAGCCACAAGTTCGAGGCCGTCCTGTACGAGGAGACCGCCCGCGCCGGCGTCCAGTTCGGCGGCTCCGGCGTGCACGTGCTGCTCGCCCTGCCCTACATCAACATGCTGGCCACCGACGAGCAGAAGAAGCGCTACCTGCCGAAGTTCGTCACCGGCGAGGAGATGTGGGCCATCGCGATGACGGAGCCGGGCACCGGTTCCGACCTCGCGGGCATGAAGTCCACCGCCAAGCTCTCCGAGGACGGCACCCACTACGTCCTCAACGGCGCCAAGACCTTCATCACCGGCGGCGTGCACGCCGACAAGGTGATCGTCTGCGCCCGCACCGCCGCCCCCACGGCCGAGGACCGCCGCCACGGCATCTCCCTGTTCGCCGTGGACACCAAGTCCGAGGGCTACTCGGTGGGCCGCAAGCTGGACAAGCTGGGCCTGCGCACCTCCGACACCGCCGAGCTGGCCTTCGTCGACGTCAAGGTCCCCGTCGAGGACCTCCTCGGCGAGGAGAACAAGGGCTTCTACTACCTCGGCCACAACCTGGCCTCCGAGCGCTGGGGCATCGCCTACGGCGCCTACGCCCAGGCCAAGGCCGCCGTCCGCTTCGCCACGCAGTACGTGCAGGAGCGCACCGTCTTCGGCAAGCCGGTCGCCCACTTCCAGAACACCAAGTTCGAGCTGGCCGCCTGCCAGGCCGAGGTGGACGCCGCCGAGGCCGTCGCCGACCGCGCCACCGAGGCCCTGGACGCCGGCGAGCTCACCCCCGCCGAGGCCGCCAGCGCCAAGCTGTTCTGCACCGAGGTCGCCCACCGCGTCATCGACCGCTGCCTCCAGCTGCACGGCGGCTACGGCTACATGAACGAGTACCCGATCGCCCGCCTGTACGCCGACAACCGCGTCAACCGCATCTACGGCGGCACCAGCGAGGTCATGAAGATGATCATCGCGAAGAACATGGGCCTGTAGACCACCGAGTCCCAGGCCATGAGCGAAGCACTCCAGTCCCTCCTCGACCTGCTCGACCTCGAGCGGATCGAGGAGGACATCTACCGCGGCCACTCCCGCTCCGCCGTCGTCCCCCGGGTCTTCGGCGGGCAGGTGGCCGCCCAGGCCCTGGTCGCCGCCGGGCGCACGGTCCCCGCCGACCGGCACGCGCACTCCCTGCACGCGTACTTCCTGCGCCCCGGCGACCCCGACGCCCCCATCGTCTACAACGTCGACCGCCTGCGCGACGGCCGCTCCTTCACCACCCGCCGCGTCGTCGCCGTCCAGCACGGCAAGCCGATCTTCGGCCTGTCCGCGTCCTTCCAGACGTACGAGGAGGGCCTGGACCACCAGGCCCCGATGCCTCACGCCCCCGACCCGGCGACCCTCCCCACCGGAGAGGAACGGCTGCGGAGCTACCCGCACCTGCCCGCCGAGACGGTGGAACGCTTCCTGGAGGCCCGCGCCGCCGTCGACCTGCGCTACGTCGACGACCCGCCCTTCGGCGACTTCGGCACCCCGCGCGAACCGCACTCCCAGGTGTGGTTCCGCACCAACGGCAAGCTCTCCGACGACCCCCTCCAGCACGTCGTCCTCGCCACCTACGTCTCCGACATGACCCTCCTCGACTCGGTCCTGCTCGCGCACGGCCGCGGCGGCTGGGCCGTCGGCGACGTCGTCGGGGCCTCGCTGGACCACGCCATGTGGTTCCACCGGCCCTTCCGCGCCGACGAGTGGCTGCTGTACGACCAGCAGTCGCCGTCCGCGTCCGGCGGCCGGGGCCTCGGCCAGGCGAGGATCTACACCCAGGACGGGCGGCTCGCCCTCTCGGTCATCCAGGAAGGCGTGGTGCGCGTCCCTCGGGAACACTGAGGGGCATGGCGCAACCTCAGCGGCAGCAGACCGGTGGCGGCGAGAGCACCTTCACGGTGCTGGTCGCCGCCTTCGCCAATCTCGGCATCGCCATCGCCAAGGCGGTGGCCGGCGTGGTCAGCGGGTCCAGCGCGATGCTGTCGGAGGCCGCGCACTCGGTCGCCGACACCGTCACCGAGGTCCTGCTGCTGACCTCCCTCAAACGCAGCGTCCGCCCCGCCGACGAGGACCACCCCCTCGGACACGGCCCCGAACGTTACATCTGGGCCCTGCTCGCCGCCGTCGCCACCTTCGTCGGCGGCGCCGTCTTCGCCCTCTACGACGGCGTCCACACCCTCACCCGCGGCGAGGAGGTAGGCGATCCGCTGATCGCCTACCTCGTCCTCGCCGTCGCCTTCCTCCTGGAGGGCTACTCCCTGCGCACCGGTCTCAAGCAGGCGCACGGCGAGGCCCGCCGCTACAAGGTTCCCTTCGGCCGCTACCTGCGCCGCACCCCCGACACCGCCGTCAAGGCCGTCGTCATGGAGGATTCCGCCGCCCTGGCCGGCCTGCTGCTGGCCGCGGGCGGACTGCTCGGCGGGCAGCTCACCGGCTCCGGCGTCTGGGACGGCGTCGCCTCCCTGTGCATCGGCGCGCTGCTGCTGTACGTCGCCTGGGTGCTGGGCCGCTCCAACGCCGAGTTCCTCATCGGCCGCCCGCTGCCCCGCACCGTGCGCGAGCGTATCCGGGCGGAACTGGTGGCCGTCGAGCACATCGAGGCCGTACTGGAGCTGACCACCCTCGTGCAGGGGCCGAGGGAGGCGCTGGTCGCCGCCAAGGTCGACTTCCGGGACGTGGCGACGGCGGCGCAGATCGAGTGGGCGAGCGAGCGGGCCGAGCAGCGGCTGCGCGAGGAGTTCCCGATGATCCGCCGGGTCTACCTGGACCCGACGCCCGGGTTCGCGCAGCGCCGCTCGGAAGGGCTCAACCCCTGGCCGTGACCCGACCGGCCCGGGTCAGCCGGTGAGACCCGCCTCGCTCAGCAGGTACGCCGTCATCGGGTCGTAGTGGCGGGGGCTGACCACGTGGTCGTCCAGCGGCACCGCGACCTGGAGGGTGCCCTCGGACTCGGCGAGGAAGAGCGCAGGGTCGTTGCAGTCGGCGTAACCCACGGAGTCGACACCGTGCTGACCGGCGTAACCGGCCCAGCCGTGGTCGGCGACCACCAGGTCGGGCAGCGGGCGGCCCTCGCGCTCCATGCCGGTCAGGATGGCCTTCATCGGCTCACCGGAATGGGTGTGCCACAGCGAGGCGCCGTGCTCCAGCACCGCCACGTCCGCGAACTGCTGGACGTACCCCTCCTCCGTCGTCAGCCCCTCCGGGATCACGACGATCTCGCAGCCGGCCGCCCGCAGCGCGTCGGCGGTGGCCCGGTGCACGTCGAGCAGACCGCCCGGGTGACCGGTCGCGAACAGTACCCGCTGCCCGCCGTCCGCCGCCTTGCGCAGCCGGCCGGCCATCCGCTCCAGCGCGGCCACCGTCAGCTCGGGGTCGATGGTGTCCTGGCCGTACCGGTACTCCGGGTCGTCGTTGACACCGACCCGCTCCGCCATCACCGCGAGCACGTCCTGCTCGTCGCTCCACCGGTCGCCCAGCTCCAGACCGAGCCAGAAGCCGCGGTCGCCGTTGGCCAGTTTGCGGTAGTGGGAGAGGTTGTTCTCGCGGGGCGTGGCGACATCGCCCGCGATACGGGTTCTGACGAGGTGTTCGGCCAGTTCGGCGCGGCTGGGTGTCCCGGGTATCGGCATGGCTCCATTGTGTAGCAGCCGCCTGTGAGAGTCTCCGGCATGCCGCAGGCTGGGACACGGGTCACGGTGTGGCCCCTCACAGATGCCGCAGCTCACAGATGCCGCAGCGCGAACCACAACTCCATCCGTACGTCCGGGTCGTCGAGGTCGGCCTCCAGCAGCGCGGCGCAGCGGGCGACGCGCTGCCGGACGGTGTTGCGGTGCACGGACAGGGCGACGGCGGTGCGGTCCCAGCTGCCGTGCAGCGACAGCCAGGCGCGCAGCGTCTCGGCGAGCGCCGGAACGGCGCCGATCGGCGCGAGCAGCGCCCGCGCGTGCGCCTCGGCCTCACCGGCCGGCACCAGGTCGGCGAACGCCGGCCGCTCGGCATGCCGGACCAGCGGGGCCCGTAGGGCCCTGGCCCGCGCCAGCGCCCGCGCCGCCTGCGCGTCGGCGGTCGGCCACTCGGCAGGGGCGACGGGGGCGCTCACACCGATCGTCCAGCCGGGCTGCGGGGCGGGGCCGGGGCTGGTGGGGGGTTCCGCCGGGGCCGGGACCGCGAACGCGCCGGGATGGTCCTGGCCGGTGGAGGCGCCCCGGCCTGCTTCCGGCGTGACCGCAGTGACCTTCCCGACGGCCGGACCGTGTGCCGTCGCCCCCGCATCGTGCCGCGGACCTTCGACCGTCCCGCCCTGTGAGCCGCCGCCCCGATCGGGTTCCCGGCCCGCCGGCACCAGGACCCGTACGACGTCGTCCCGCGCGTCGACCAGGGGAGAGCCGAGGGCCGCGCCCAGGGCCGAGGCGGAGACCGCGTCGGGGGTACCGGTGTCCGGGCGGGCGTGGACGACGTACCAGCGGGTGACGCCGCCGTCCCCCTCCCCGCCGCCGAGCAGCGGGGCGACCTCCTCGCGCCGGGCACCCAGCAGCAGCCGTACCAGTGCCGAGGAGCGGGCCGCGCCCGTGCCGCTCTGGTGCTCGCCGGTGAGCAGGGAGAGCAGCACGGCGGCGACCGACGCGATGGTGTGGTCCCCGGACTCCCGGTGCGGGGCGGCCACCCCGAGGACGAAGTCCCGGCCGCTGCCGAGGGCGTACGCCGTGAGACGGGTGCCGGCGACCGTGTCCGTGGCGGTGCTGGAGGCACGGCCGGTGACGAACCGGGCCAGCTCCGCCAGCGCCCGCCGCACCTCCTGCCCGGGCTCCCGCCCCGCCGCCGCGATCTCGGTGCCCTCCGGCCCGTACAGCACCGCCCGCCCCTCCAGCCGGCCGGCCAGCCGGCGCAGCACCGACGGCACCGGGTCGGGACGGGAGGCCGCCGCGGCCAGACCCTGCTGGGCCTCCGAGATCCGGCGCAGCTCGGCCATCCTGGCCCGCGCCATCAGCTGCCACACCGCGCGGGCCACGCCCGAGAACGTCGTCCGCGGCGGCACCTCCACCAACGGCAGCCCGTACGCCTCGCAGGCCGCGACCAGCGCCTCGGGCACCGTGTCGTGCACCGGCGCCACCCCGAAGCCGAGGGCCGCGCCGCCCGCCGCCACGATCCGGGCGACGTAGTCGTCGAAGTACGCGGCCCCCGCCCCCGCCGCGTCCGGAACGTGCACCCCCGCCGTCAGCAGCAGCTCACCGCCGAGCAGGTACGGGTAGGGGTCGGACATCTCCGAGGTGTGCGCCCCGTGGATCGTGACGACCGCCGCCGGAGGACCGGTGATCTGGCGAAGACCCAGGTCGTCGCGGGAGAGCAGGGCCGCCAACGCGACCGGGGGAGTGGGCGGCACGGGCGGGACGGCCGATTCCGGCACGATGGACACGATGGACGATTCCTCCACTCCAGCGGCCCCCACTGGATGAAACGTACACTTCGCAGCCGCTTTTCAGCCACCTAATGTCAACCCGAACCGGAATCCACACCGGCAGCCGCGGGTACGGGCGGATGTCCCCGTAGCGCCACCGGAGAAACCCGTCGCACGACACGCCACCGAGAGTGCGCGAAGGAGGGCCCCACATGGCCGTCGACTACATCGTGATCGTCGTCTACCTCGCCGGCATGCTGGCCATGGGCTGGTGGGGCATGCGCCGCGCCAAGTCCAAGAGCGAGTTCCTCGTCGCCGGACGACGCCTCGGCCCCGGCATGTACTCCGGCACCATGGCGGCCATCGTCCTCGGCGGCGCCTCCACCATCGGCGGCGTCGGCCTCGGCTACCAGTACGGGCTCTCCGGCGCCTGGATGGTCGTCACCATCGGCCTGGGCATCCTCGCGCTGTCCGTCTTCTTCTCCGCGCGCATCGCCCGCCTGAAGGTCTACACCGTCTCCGAGATGCTCGACCTGCGCTACGGCGGCCGGGCCGGCGTGATCTCCGGCGTCGTCATGTGGGCGTACACCCTGATGCTGGCCGTCACCTCCACCATCGCCTACGCCACGATCTTCGACGTCCTCTTCGACGTGAACCGCACCCTCGCCATCGTCCTGGGCGGCTCCATCGTCGTCGCCTACTCCACGCTCGGCGGCATGTGGTCCATCACCCTCACCGACATGGTGCAGTTCGTGGTGAAGACCATCGGCGTACTGCTCCTGCTGCTGCCCATCGCGGTCGTCAAGGCCGGCGGCTTCGGCGAGATGAAGGCCCAGCTGCCCACCGAGTACTTCGACCCGCTGGGCATCGGCGGCGAGACCATCTTCACCTACGTGCTGATCTACACCTTCGGCATGCTCATCGGGCAGGACATCTGGCAGCGCGTCTTCACCGCCGGCAGCGACCGCACCGCCAAGTGGGGCGGCACCGTCGCCGGCACCTACTGCCTCGTCTACGCCGTCGCCGGCGCAATCATCGGCACCGCCGCCAAGGTGCTCTACCCGAAGCTGGCCAGCCCCGACGACGCCTTCGCCACCATCGTCAAGGACGAGCTGCCCATCGGCGTGCGCGGACTCGTGCTGGCCGCCGCCCTGGCCGCCGTGATGTCCACCTCCTCCGGCGCCCTCATCGCCTGCGCCACCGTCGCCAACAACGACATCTGGTCCCGGCTGCGCGGGGCGGTCGGGGGACCGGCGGGCGAGGGCGCGGACGGGCACGACGAGGTCAAGGGCAACCGCGCCTTCATCCTCGCCATGGGAGTCGCCGTCGTCCTCATCTCCATCGCCCTCAACGACGTCGTCGAGGCCCTCACCGTCGCCTACAACCTCCTCGTCGGCGGGCTCCTCGTGCCCATCCTCGGCGGACTGCTGTGGAAGCGCGGCACCGCGCAGGGTGCCCTCGCCGCCGTCGCCGTCGGCGGACTCGCCGTCGTCGGCCTGATGGCGGCCTACGGCATCCTCGCCAACGAGCCCGTCTACTACGGACTCCTGGCCTCCCTCGCCGCCTACGTCGCGGTCTCCCTGGCCACCCGCCCCACCGACGAGGCGACCCTCACCGCCTGGCGCGAACGCCTCGCCGGCCGTGCCCCCGAACCCGAGTCCGAATCGGCGGTCCCGGCTCACCAGTAGAGTCGGACAGCAGTAGTACATACGCGACGAAGCGTAAGAAGGAAGGCAGTACATGAGCAGCAACGAGACGCCCCGCGGCCCCGTCGACTCCTCCCGCGTCCCGCGCTACGCGGGCCCCGCGACCTTCGCCCGGCTCCCCCGACTCGACGAGGTCCCCGCCGCCGACGTCGCCGTCGTGGGCGTGCCGTTCGACTCGGGCGTCTCCTACCGGCCCGGCGCCCGCTTCGGCGGCAACGCCATCCGCGAGGCCTCCCGCCTGCTGCGCCCGTACAACCCGGCCCAGGACGCCTCCCCCTTCGCCCTCGCCCAGGTCGCCGACGGCGGCGACATAGCCGTCAACCCCTTCAACATCAACGAGGCCGTCGAGACCGTGGAGGCCGCCGCCGACGACCTCCTCGGCACCGGCGCCCGCCTGATGACCCTGGGCGGCGACCACACCATCGCCCTGCCGCTGCTGCGCTCGGTCGCCAAGAAGCACGGCCCGGTCGCCCTGCTCCACTTCGACGCCCACCTCGACACCTGGGACACCTACTTCGGCGCCGAGTACACGCACGGCACCCCGTTCCGCCGCGCCGTCGAGGAGGGCGTCCTCGACACCTCCGCCCTCTCCCACGTCGGCACCCGCGGCCCGCTGTACGGCAAGCAGGACCTCACCGACGACGAGAAGATGGGCTTCGGCATCGTCACCTCCGCCGACGTCTACCGGCGCGGCGCCGACGAGGTCGCCGACCAGCTCCGCCAGCGCATCGGCGACCGCCCCCTGTACATCTCCATCGACATCGACTGCCTGGACCCCGCCCACGCCCCCGGCACCGGCACCCCCGAGGCCGGCGGCATGACCTCCCGCGAGCTGCTGGAGATCCTGCGCGGACTGGCGTCCTGCAACCTGGTGTCGGCCGACGTCGTAGAGGTCGCCCCGGCCTACGACCACGCGGAGATCACCTCCGTCGCGGCCTCCCACACCGCCTACGAACTGACCACCATCATGTCCCGCCAGATCGCAGAGGCCCGCGCGAAGTGACCCACGACCACGACCTGGTACTCCGTCCGACCGCCGCCCAGACGGAGGCCGCACTGAACCCTCCCCCCGGCCGCAACGGCGGAGACCTCGTCGTGGAGACCCTGGCCGGGCTCGGCGCGACCACCGTCTTCGGCCTGCCCGGCCAGCACGCCCTCGGCATGTTCGACGCCCTGCGCCGCTCCGACCTGCGCTACATCGGTCTGCGGGTGGAGAACAACGCCGGTTTCGCCGCCGACGCCTACGGCCGGATCACCGGCGAGGCCGCCCCGCTGCTCCTGTCGACCGGCCCCGGAGCCCTCACCTCCCTGGCCGCCCTCCAGGAGGCACGGGCGGCCTCCGCACCCGTCCTCGCGATCAGCAGCCAGGTCCCGACGGCCGGCCTCGGCGGCGGACGCCACGGCTACCTGCACGAACTCCCCGATCAGGCGGCCTCGTTCCGGGGTGTGGTGAAGTCCGTCCACACGGTCCGCACCCAGTCCCAGATCCCGTCCGCGATCGCCGAGGCCTGGACGTCGGCGCTGACCGTCCCGCACGGCCCCGTGTGGGTGGAGATCCCGCAGGACGTCCTCCTGGCCGAGACGCCCATCCCGGTCGTCACCGGCGGCGACACCTTCCCCGAGGAACTGCCCCCGCGCCCCGAACTGACGGCGGTCGCCGCCGACCTGCTGACGCGCGCGCAGCGTCCCGCGATCATCGCGGGCGGCGGAGTCGTCCGGGCCGACGCGTCGAAGAAGCTCCGGCAGCTCGCGGAACGCCTCCAGGCCCCCGTCGTCACCACCTTCGGCGGCAAGGGCGCCTTCCCCTGGACGCACCCGCTGTCCCTCCAGTCCTGGCTGGAGGACCGCCACACCACGGACTTCCTGGAGGACGCCGACGTACTCCTCGTCGTCGGCTCCGGCCTCGGCGAACTCTCCTCGAACTACCACACCTTCACGCCGCGCGGCCGGGTGATCCAGATCGAGGCCGACCTCGGCAAGCTGGAATCCAACCACCCGGCACTCGGCGTCCACGCCGACGCCCGCCTCGCCCTCCAGGCGCTGCTGGAGACGGTGGGGGAGCGGACGGACCCGGCGGCCCCGGAGCGCGTACGCGCGGTACTGGACAAGGTCCGCGAACGCATCGCGTCCCAGGAACTCACCCTGGAGCAGGACGTACTGGCCGCCGTCCGGGGGGCCCTCCCGCCCGGCGCCCCGTCCTTCTGGGACATGACCATCCTGGCCTACTGGGCCTGGTCGGCCTTCGACGCCAAGGCCCCGAACACCATGCACTCCGCCCAGGGCGCCGGCGGCCTCGGTTACGGCTTCCCGGCGGCCCTGGGAGCCGCGGCGGCCGACCCCACCCACCCGGTACTGGCGGTCTCCGGCGACGGCGGCGCCCTGTACTCCATCGCCGAACTGGCCACCGCCCGCCAGTACGACCTGAACGTCACCTGGCTCATCGTCGACGACGGCGGCTACGGCATCCTGCGCGAGTACATGACCGACGCCTTCGGCGAGCCGACGGCGACGGAGCTGACCCGCCCGGACTACGTGGCCCTCGCCGAGTCGTTCGGAGTGCCGGGGGTGCGGACGTCCCCACAGACCCTGGAGGCCGACCTCGCGAAGGCCCTGGCCGCACCGGGGCCCTCGGTGGTCGTCCTCCCCGCCGTACTGCGCATGTTCGCGCCGACGCACCTGGACTGACGGCGGCCGGGCCTACCAGATCGCCTCGACCCACTCCGGGTGGTCGACGAACGGGTTGCGGTTGTGCTGGTACTCGTCGTAGATGACCTGGTTGCGGTGCTCCTCGAAGGCGTCCGGCGGGTCCTCGTCGTTCCACTGCTTCAGCACGTCGAGCCTGCCGATGTACGGGCTGCTGCCGTTGTCGACGCTGCCGTTGACCTCGAGGTCGGCCCAGCCGTCGCCGCCCTCGTAGCGGACCGCCATGTAGAAGATCATGCGGGCCACGTCGCCCTTGACGGCGTCGCGGGGTTCGAAGGAGTCGGAGTCGGTGAGGCTGCCGCCGCTGTCGGTGAAGCCGCTGCCGCCGTTGTCGAAGTCCTTGTTGCCCCGGACGCCGTTGACCCGCACGTCCTCGGGACGCAGGTGGTGGATGTCCGTGCCGGGCCCGGTCGAGGTGCCGAAGTCGCCGTGGGACTTGGCCCACACGTGCTCGCGGTTCCAGTCGCCCAAGCCCCCGCCGTTCAGCGACTTGCTGCGGGAGATGCCCGAGTAGAGCAGGATGACGTTGCCGCTGTCGGCCGGGTCCTGGTCGGTGACCTTCAGGGCGTCCCAGACCGCCGAGTAGGAGAGCTTGGTCTGGTCGCTGATGATGGTGTGCAGGGAGGACTTGAGGCTGTCGCCGGTCTTCCCGATCGCGTCCTTGTAGTACGTCGAGTCGTAGTCCGATGTCGTGGTCGCCGTGGTCGCCGTGGTCGTTGCCGTGGCCGACGTCGCGGTGAGCGACGGGGCGGCGAGGGCGGCGAGGACGGCGGCCGTGGCGAGGGCCACCGTTTTCCGGCGCCGGGTGCGTATCGCGAGCATGGGGTGTCCGATCTACGCGTGTGGAGTGGAGCGGTGATTCGAGCGTGACATGGACATGTGGGAGGTGGGGTGTACGCAGGGTGGCGATTGCGTGACGGCGCCCCCCGACCAGGGTGGTCGAGGGCCGCCGTGTCACTGAGGAGGCGTCAGGTGACGTCCGAGGAGTCCAGCCGGTAGAGGCCCGAGGTGCCGTACTCGCTCGCCTCCACGGCCGTGCCGTGCTCCTGCACCCACCGGGTCACCTGGGAACCGGTCCCGGAACCGCCGCCCATGCCCCCGCCGACCTGGACGTAGTGCAACTCGCCCTTCTCCACCAGCTGCTTGAGCCGGGCGAGGGTCATCGCGTTGTCGCTGCCCGACCGGCCCCACATGGAGACGACCGGTTCGCCGCTGCCGAGGATGAGCTGGACGGCGCTCTGCGAACTGGGGACGGCCAGCAGCCACTTGGCGCCGTCCTGGTGCTTCTTCAGGTAGGCGACCAGCTCGGTGCTCGTGCTGTCCGGCTGCCCGCCCGCGCCGGTGCCTGGCGGTGTGCCGTCCGGGGCCGAGCCGGTCGCGCCACCCGGAGTCTGGTCCTTCTCGCCGCCGCCCGGGAAGGAACCGCCGCCGGGGCCGCCCTGACCGGTCTGCGGCTGCCCGCCGGGCGCCTCACCACCCGGTCGGCCCTCCCCGCGCCCGGGAACCGGTCCCGGCCGCCTCCGCCGCCCGGCCCGCCCGTGCCGCCGCCCGTCGAAGGACCGGCGGTCGGGTTGGTCCCGCCCGTGCCGCCGCCCGAACCGGACGGCACCGACCAGGCGTACGCCGCCGGACCCGCGACCCCGGCGACGACGGCCGCAGCCACGGACGCCGCCAGCAGCCGCACCCGGCGCCCGGAACGGAAGGCGAGCAGGCTCGTGACCGCCAGCGCCATGACCACCGCGATGGCCGGCCACAGCCAGGAGTTCCAGCCCGAGGCCCGGCGCAGCGGCACGACCGCCCATACGCCGGTGACACCGAGGGCGAGCGGCAGCACCCACACCCAGCGCCGGTCGGCCCGGAAGGCGCGCAGCAGCATGACGCCGCCGCCCCCGCACAGCGCCGCGATGGGGTTCGTCGCGTACACGTACACGACGAAGACCGCAGGCAACGCGACCTAGCCCTGGAGCATCTCTGTGTTGAACGCGAGCCCGAAGCAGACCGCCGAGCCGATCAGGGGCAGCAGCCGCCCGTTGCGGGCCGCGCGCAGGCTGAGGGCAGCACCGGCCACCATCAGGAAGACGAGGAGCGTGTCGGGGTCGTTGTCGCCGCGATCGCCGCGGCGGCGTGGCCCCACACACCCTTCACGGAGGAGCGCAGGATCCAGATCGTCGCGGGCGCGGCCAGGATCACCGGCAGCATCGTCTGCCAGGTGCCGTAGCCCAGGAGGCGGCAGGACAACCCCATGACCATCAGGGCGGAGGGTGGCTCGTCGACGGTCAGGAAGTTCCCCGCGTCGAGCGAGCCGAAGAACCACGCCTTCCAGCTCTCGGTGCCGCTGAGCACGGCGGCGCTGTAGAAGCTGTTGAGACCGGACCCGGACGGGTTCCAGGAGTACGGCCCCGTCGGCCAGGGCGAGGATGGCGGGCAACGCCGGCAACGACCGGCGTGGCGCGCTGGGCGCGGGAGACGGCCGGTGCAGCGGCTCGGGGACCGCTTGCGGGGGAGTGGTGGCAGACGTCACCACGCCACCGTCTCCGTCGGCGTTGGGCGGGGGGCCGTACTCCGACTCGGGGCGAGCTGGGAATCCCGGGTCGTGCTCAGTCCGCCGTGGCCCAAGGGGCGAGCAGATCGCGCAGCAACTCGGCGAAGGCCCCGTCCAAGGTGTCCTCCCACTCCTGGTCACCGACGGCCTCGGGACAGAGGGCGGCGGGACGGGCGATCCACAGGACCTTCCAAGGCCTGGAGAACAGGGCGGCATCGCTCCACACGCCGCCGCGCGGGGCGAGGGGGTGCAGCAGATCGCTGACGCGTCCGGTGACCAGCTGCACCAGGGCGCCGTCCGTCGCGGCATGCGCCCGGGGCAGCGCCGTGTGCGAGGTTCGGGCGACGGCGGCCGTCGTGGGATGACGCCGGACGATGCGTACGACCTGTGTCAGGTGCCGCACGATTCCGTCGACGGTGCCGTCGCTCGGGTGAGTACGGTCCGCCTCGTCGAAGGCTCGGGCGAGTTCCGTCTGGAGCGCGCGCAGGTGCAGCCTGGAGGCGGTCTTCCAGTTTTCGTACAAATAGTTGCGCGAGGTGCCGGAGGCGCGGGCGATGGCGGTCACGGACACGGTGAGGCCGTCGGTGCGCATCAGGGTGCGCACCGTGCTGATCACGTTTCCGGTGCCGAGGGGGTTGCGGTACGGCCAGGAGGCGGGGCTCATGGCCGGGAAAAAGCGTGAGCAGTTGGGGGGTGAATGTCATTTGGGCACTCATATGAGCGACCGGAGGACAGTTGAGGGCGATGTGTTCACGCTTGGGAGGGAGGGGGGTCTTCCTTGAGGGACGTGATGAACGACGTCCAGCCGGAAGTCGAGAGGAGCAACGCCGGCCCGTCGGGAACCTTCGAATCCCGCACGGGTATCCCGGCAGGGTGCCCGTCCACCACTTCCAGGCAACTTCCGGCCTCATTGCCGCTGTAGGTGGACTTGCGCCAGCCCACAAGCTCGGCCGCGCTCGGGATCACGGGCTCAGGCATCGTCTTCGTAGTCCTTCGCTGTCGACTTGAGCAGGGCGACCGTTTCGCGGAGCGACAGTGCGTCGCTCAACGCGTGATAGTAGGCGCCTTGCAATCGGTCGACGACGGCCGGACTGTCGTGGATCTTGGCTACGTGGATGCCTTCCGAGTACGCCACGGGCGGCTGGTCTTCGAACCACATCAGGCTCAGCATGCTCTGCATCACCGGTTAGGCGCCCCGGTCTCGGGGCATCACGTGCACTCGCACACGCCCTGCCTCCGCGAGGCCGGCGATGTGTGTCAATTGCCCGCCATGACTTCTCGATCACCCACGACGCGGTGCAGCAGCGCTTCGTCCAGCAACGCCCAGAAGACGGGCGTGACCGGGTCGTCAAGGAGCCTCGCCCGTTCGAGGCGTGTGACAAGGCGCCTGTCACATTCCTCGGCGGTCAACGGAGGGTACGTCGTGCCGAGGACCGCGCGCGCGTACGGCCGGGTCTGGAGGAGCCCGGGCACGAACGTCACAGCCGACTCCCGGATCGTCACCGCCTGCGACTCCAGCTGCCGCGCCGCCTCGAAGTAGTCCGCGACCGCCGCGTCCTCCTCCGGAAGGAAACTGCTCAGCACATTCCCCGTGTTCAGGGCGCGGTCCAGCCGTCGCGCGTCCTCCTTCGACGGCACCCGGCGCCCCGCCTCGATGTGCGCGATGTGCGACCGCGTCATGATGGCCATGTCGGCCAGCTGCTGCTGCGTCAGGTCGGCCGCTTCGCGCTGCTGCTTGAGCCAGTCGCCGTAGATGTCGCTCATCCGTTCGACTCCCGTGTGACAAAGGCGCCGTCACATCCGCACCCCTGGCGAGCCTAGCTCCGGCCGTCTCACTCTGTACGCGCATCGCTACGGAAAGCGAGACCCCCGCGACCGTCGCACCGGTCCGGGGGCATGGTCACCGATCTCCACGGAGCCGACGACATGCGTCACCTATCGCCCGCCTCGCCGGGCTGCCCCTGCTTCCGCTGCTCGCCCTCCTGCTGCCCGGCTCAGGGCGCCGCCGCCGACGTCCTCCCGCGACGGAACCCGCCGAACCCTCGTACACCCCGCACATGACCGTGCGCCGCACCGGTATGCCCGCCCTGCGGGGAGAGGACAACGTGCTCGTACGCCC
This sequence comes from Streptomyces sp. M92, assembly GCF_028473745.1. Classification (NCBI taxonomy): domain Bacteria; kingdom Bacillati; phylum Actinomycetota; class Actinomycetes; order Kitasatosporales; family Streptomycetaceae; genus Streptomyces; species Streptomyces sp. M92. Next base: position 1,052,334 of record NZ_CP101137.1, on the reverse strand, counting down.
CTACCTGCTCGCCCACGAACGGCAGCAGGAGGCCCGACGGCGCCAGCCCCGGCGCCGCGCGCTCCGGTTCGCGGTGCACGGCGTCGACCTCGGGCCGCGGGTGCCGCACGGCGTGGAGGTGGCGCGGTGAAGTACGGCCCGCGTCCCGCCCGGTTGCTGCCCTGGGCCGGCTCCGAGGGCAAGCCCTGCTACCTGCTGACAGACGGCGACGGCCCGCTGTCGCGGATCGCCGACGTCGTCGAGACCACCCACCTCGACATGGCGGAGGAGCTGTTGGACCACGCCGCCGCACTGCTCGCGGATGCTCGGGCGACGCCCGAACAGCTCCGCTTCACGCTGCACCGCATGCGCGAGGCACTCATCGAGGTGCACCGTGTCGCGGAGAGCCGGGGCATGCGGTCGCGCTGAAGGCCAGCCGTCACTCGACCAGTTCGGGAAAGCCCTCCTTGAAGTCGGCGAGCTGAGCGCGATATCCGGCGTTGAATTCGGCCAGTCCGTGCACGCCGAGGTTCTTCTCGAAGGCGACGCTCTGCCTGGGCACCAGGGCGGGTATCGCGCGGAACACCTCACCGGCCGCCTTCGCGTGCCTGCCCTTCTGGAGGGTGACCACCAGGTCCTTGAAGAGGTCCAGCTTCAGGGCCTGGATGCGTTCGCTCGGACTGTCCTGCCCTGTGAGTTCCTCATCGGCGACCGGCTTCGGTTCGGAAGGCTTGGTGAGGAACTTCAGTACCCGCATCGTCGCGTACAGCCGACCGGCCAGCCTGTGGCCGCTCTCGTTCTGGTCTGGCATGGCTCATTCCTTGCCATCTGTACCCCGCCGAACCCTGTCCTTCGGAAAGCGGCCAACTCTTGGCCATTCCCCCGACCTAGGGTTTCGGCCATGCGCCCGAGAATGCTCCGCACCTCCCTCGCCGCCCTCACCGCGAGCCTCGCGGCGGCCGGCTGCCTCGTCGCCGCCGGACCCGCCACCGCGCACGACAGGCCGCCCAGGAACCCTTGCTCGCCCGCCGTCTCCCTCGCCGGCTATTCCGACGCCCTCGACAAGACCACCCATGACGGCACCTACGTCGGCAACCTCTCCGCACTCGCCCCCGACCGCCGGGGCACGGTCGCCGCCCTCTCCGACCGGTCCGCCCTCTTCCGGCTGGACGCCCGCTCCCTCCGGCCACGGGACGTCGTCCCGCTCACCGACGAGAACGGCGCCGCCCTCGACGCCGAGGGACTGGTGACCGACCGGGACGGCACCTACCTCGTCTCCTCCGAGACCGAGCCGTCCGTCCGCCGCTACTCCCGCACCGGCGAGATCCTCGGCCGCCTCCCCGTGCCCGACGACCTGCGCACCGCCCCGGAGGGCCGCGCCCGGGCCAACGGCAGCTTCGAGGGGCTGACCCTCCTGCCCGGCGGCCGGACGCTGGTCGCCTCCATGGAGTACCCGCTCGCCGGTGATCCGGCCGGCCTCGTCCGCTTCCAGTCCTGGCGGCGGACCGGGCACGGCGACTTCCGGCTCGGCACCCAGTACGCGTACCGGACGGACCCCGGTCTCGGTGTCTCCGAGGTCACCGCGACCCCCTCCGGCCGTCTCCTCGTCCTGGAACGCGGCTTCACCTCCGGCGTCGGCAACACCGTCCGCCTGTACCTGACCGACCGGCCCGGCGGCGGCACCGCACTCGGCAAGACCCCCCTCGCCGACCTGGCCGACTGCCCCGCCCTCGGCGCCACCGCCGAGCAGCCCCAGCCCAACCCGCTCCTCGACAACTTCGAGGGGGTGGCCGTCACCGGCCGGAGCAAGGGCCGCCTGGATGTCCTGATCGTCAGCGACGACAACCAGAACGCCGTGCAGACGACCCGCTTCCTGCGGCTCCGCGTGCGCGCCTGAATCGTCGCGCGGGATGAAATCCCCGCTCGCCCGCGTTGGTGCCTTCCGGTAGATCAGGTGAGCAGGACGACCGACGGACGACCGGAGGGCACGGCGTGGACGCGCAACGGGGATGGGCACGACGACTGGCGGGCTACGCCTGGCGCTACCCCAAGGACGTGATCCTCGCCCTCGGCGCCTCGCTGGGCGGCATGGCCGTCATGGCCCTGGTCCCGCTGATCACCAAGGTCATCATCGACGACGTGATCGGCGCGAAGACCAGGGACATGGCCGTCTGGGCCGGTCTGCTGATCGGCGCCGCGGTCGTCGTCTACGTCCTGACCTACATCCGGCGCTACTACGGCGGCCGGCTCGCCCTCGACGTCCAGCACGACCTGCGCACCGACATGTACGGGACGATCACCCGGCTCGACGGGCGGCGACAGGACGAGCTGTCCACCGGGCAGGTGGTCGGACGGGCGACCAGTGACCTCCAGCTGATCCAGAGCCTGCTCTTCATGCTCCCGATGACCATCGGGAACATCCTGCTCTTCCTGATCTCCCTCGTGATCATGGCGTGGCTGTCCCCGCCGCTCACCCTGGTCGCGCTCGCCGTGGCGCCCGCCCTGTGGTTCATCGCCCGCCGCAGCCGCACCCGCCTGCACCCGGCCACCTGGTACGCGCAGGCGCAGGCCGCCGCCGTGGCCGGTGTGGTCGACGGGTCGGTGAGCGGCGTACGCGTGGTGAAGGGCTTCGGGCAGGAGGAGCAGGAGACGGGCAAGCTCAGGGAGGTCGGGCGCAGGCTCTTCGCCGGGCGGCTGCGGACGATCAAGCTGAACGCCACCTACACCCCCGCCCTCCAGGCCGTCCCCGCCCTCGGCCAGGTCGCCATGCTCGCCCTCGGCGGCTGGCTGGCCGTGCGCGGCAACATCACCCTCGGCACCTTCGTCGCGTTCTCCACCTACCTGGCCCAGCTCGTCGGGCCGGTCCGCATGCTCGCCATGGTCCTCACCGTCGGCCAGCAGGCCCGCGCCGGCACCGAGCGGGTGCTGGACCTGATAGACACCGAACCCGCGATCGAGGACGGCGGCAAGGAGCTGCCCGCCGACGCGCCGGCCACCGTCGAGTTCGACGACGTGTCCTTCGCCTACGGGAACGGGAACGGGGACCAGGCCGGCGACGGCTCGGGCACTCCCGTCCTGGACGGTCTGTCCTTCGAGATCCGGCCCGGCGAGACCCTCGCCGTCGTCGGCTCCTCCGGCTCCGGCAAGTCCACGGTCTCCCTGCTCCTGCCGCGCTTCTACGACGTGACGCGAGGCGCCGTCCTGGTCGGCGGCCACGACGTGCGCGAGCTGACCCTCGACTCGCTGCGGGCCGCCATCGCCCTCGTCCCCGAGGACTCCTTCCTCTTCTCGGACACCGTGCGCGCCAACATCGCCTACGGCCGTCCGGACGCCACCGACCAGGAGATCGAGGCCGCGGCGCGGGCCGCGCAAGCGCACGGGTTCATCACCGAACTGCCCGACGGCTACGGCACCACGGTCGGTGAGCACGGCCTGACCCTCTCCGGCGGCCAGCGCCAGCGCGTCGCGCTCGCCCGCGCCATCCTCACCGACCCCAGGCTGCTGGTCCTCGACGACGCCACGTCCGCCGTTGACGCCCGCGTCGAGCACGAGATCCACGAGGCGCTGAAGGAGGTTATGCGGGGCCGCACCACCCTCCTGATCGCCCACCGCCGCTCCACCCTCGGCCTCGCCGACCGGATCGCCGTACTCGACCGGGGCCGCCTCGCCGACCTCGGCACCCACGAGGAGCTCCAGGAGCGCTCCGCCCTGTACCGGCGGCTGCTGACCGACCCCGACGAACTGGGCGGGGTCTCCCCGGGACACGCCCGGCCCGCAGCGCCCGCCGAGGACACGTCCGTACGCGACGAGCTGGACGCCGAGTTCGACGCCGAGCGCGGGGTCACCCCGCGGCTGTGGACCGGCGACCGCACGCCCAGGGACGCCGCCCTGGCCGGTACCCCGGCCACCCCGGAACTGCTCGCCCAGGTCGACGCGCTGCCCCCGGCCGACGGAAAGCCGGAGGTGGACGAGGCGCGGGCGGCCGAGCCGGAGGAGTCGTACGGGCTGCGGCGGCTGCTGCGCGGCTTCCGCACTCCGCTGCTGATCAGCCTCGCCCTGGTGGCCGTGGACGCCGGCATGGGGCTGCTGCTGCCGGTGCTGATCCGGCACGGCATCGACGAGGGTGTCACCCGGCTCGCCCTCGGCGCGGTCTGGGCGGCCTCGCTGCTGGGGCTGCTGGCCGTGCTCGCCCAGTGGACGGCGCAGAGCGGCGAGATCCGTATGACCGGCCGGACCGGTGAGCGCATCCTGTACTCGCTGCGGCTGAAGATCTTCGCCCAGCTCCAGCGGCTCGGCCTGGACTACTACGAGCGTGAGCTGACCGGCCGGATCATGACCCGGATGACGACGGACGTGGACGCGCTGTCGACGTTCCTGCAGACGGGACTGGTCACCGCCTTCGTCTCGGTCGTCACCTTCTTCGGCATCATGGTCGCCCTGCTGGTGATCGACGTGCAGCTGGCGCTGGTCGTCTTCGCGACGCTGCCGCCCCTGATCATCGCCACGTACTTCTTCCGCCGGGCCAGCGTGAAGGCGTACGAGCTGGCCCGCGAGCGGGTGTCCACGGTCAACGCCGACCTCCAGGAGTCGGTGGCGGGGCTGCGGATCGTGCAGGCGTTCCGGCGCGAGCACGACGGCGGACGGCGGTTCGCCGAGCGCAGCGACAGCTACCGGCAGGCCCGCATCCGGGGCCAGTGGCTGATCTCGGTCTACTTCCCCTTCGTGCAGCTGCTGGCATCGGGGGCGGCCGCGGCCGTGCTGGTCGTCGGCGGTGTGCGGATCGACAACGCGACGCTGACGACGGGCGCGCTGGTGGCGTACCTGCTCTACATCGACCTGTTCTTCGCGCCCGTCCAGCAGCTCTCCCAGGTCTTCGACGGCTACCAGCAGGCGTCCGTCTCCCTCGGCCGCATCCAGGAGCTGCTGCGGGAGCCGACGTCGACCCGGGCCGCCGAGAAGCCGTCCGGGGTCACGTCCCTGCGCGGCGAGATCGCGTTCGAGGACGTGCGCTTCCGGTACGGGAACGACGAGGAAGCCCTCACCGGCATCGACCTGCGCATCCCGGCCGGGCAGACCGTCGCGTTCGTCGGCGAGACCGGCGCCGGCAAGTCGACGCTGGTGAAGCTGGTGGCCCGGTTCTACGACCCGACCGGCGGCCGGGTCACGGTCGACGGGCAGGACCTGCGCGACCTGGACCTCACCTCCTACCGGCACCGGCTCGGCGTCGTCCCGCAGGAGGCGTACCTGTTCCCCGGCACCGTCCGCGACGCCATCGCCTACGGCCGCCCGGACGCCACCGACGCCGAGGTGGAGGCGGCCGCGCGAGCCGTCGGCGCCCACGAGATGATCGCCCGGCTCACCGGCGGCTACCTCCACGAGGTCGCCGAGCGGGGCCGCAACCTCTCCGCCGGGCAGCGGCAGCTGATCGCGCTGGCCCGCGCCGAGCTGGTCGACCCGGACGTCCTGCTCCTCGACGAGGCGACGGCCGCCCTGGACCTGGCCACCGAGGCGCAGGTCAACCAGGCCACCGACCGGATCGCGGGCCGGCGCACCACGCTCGTCGTCGCGCACCGGCTGACCACGGCCGCCCGCGCGGACCGCGTCGTCGTCATGGACCACGGGCGGGTCGCCGAGGACGGCACGCACGAGGAGCTGCTGGCGCTCGACGGGCGGTACGCCCGGCTGTGGCGGACCTTCGTCGGCGCCGCCGAACCGGAGGAGCCGGTCGGCGCGCTGCACTGAGCCCGCGCAACCTTCGACAGGTGCGGTGCGTCCGTACATCCGTACGACGATGATCGCCGTACGGAGGGACGAAGGGGACCGCTGTGGGACAGGGTGGCGCCGGAACACGCCGGCGGCTGGCGCTCGGCACGGCCGTGCTGACGGCGGCCGGGCTGCTCGCGGTCGCGGTGCCGCAGCAGGCGCAGGCCGCGGCGGCGTGCCCGGGGCGCAAGGTCCGGACGCTGCCGTTCGCCACCGGTTCGGTCCTCGTCCACAAGCGCGGCGGTTACGTGTGCGCCGTCACCGTCCCGAAGAAGACCGGCACCAAACGGCAGATGTCCGTCAGCGTGCAGGCGCGCGGTGGCCGGCCGGTCGTGGACTCGGGGCGGTTCGCGCACCGGGCGGGACCGGTGACCGTGCACGTGGGCAACCGCTGCGTGTGGGTGCGGGGCGCGGTGTCGGGGCGCTCGGTCAGCTCCGGCTGGATCCTCTGCTGAGCCCGCCCCGGCGGCCACCGCCGCCGATCATTTCTCCATCTCCCCTGGTGTACGGGTGACTTGCTCCGATAGCTTCCGGCGCACATCTGTTTCACAGGGAGGGTGCATGCGCAAGGCGCTCAGATGGCTGCTGGCGCTCGTGGTGCTCATAGGCACCGTCAGCACGGCGGGCGCGGCCACCGCCGCCGAGCCGAAGGCCGTCGACATCAAGGACCGGCTCCTGTCCATACCGGGCATGAGCCTGATCGAGGAGAAGCCGTACACCGGCTACCGCTTCTTCGTCCTCAACTACACCCAGCCGGTCGACCACCGGCGCCCGTACAGGGGCACGTTCCAGCAGCGGATCACCGTGCTGCACAAGGACGTGAGCCGTCCGACGGTCTTCTACACCGGCGGCTACAGCGTCTCGACGAACCCCAGCCGCCGCGAGCCGACCCAGATCGTGGACGGCAACCAGGTCTCCATGGAGTACCGCTACTTCACCCCGTCCCGGCCCGAGCCGGCCGACTGGTCGAAGCTGGACATCTGGCAGGCGGCCAGCGACCAGCACCGCATCTTCAAGGCGCTCGAGCCGGTCTACTCGGAGAACTGGATCTCCACGGGCGGCTCCAAGGGCGGCATGACCGCCACCTACTACGAGCGCTTCTACCCGCGCGACATGGACGGCGTCGTCGCCTACGTCGCCCCCAACGACGTCGTCAACCGCGAGGACTCGGCCTACGACCGCTTCTTCGCCCGCGTCGGCACCGAGGAGTGCCGCGACCGGCTGAACGGCGTGCAGCGCGAGGCACTGGTGCGCCGGGCGCCGTTGAAGGAGAAGTACGAGGCGTACGCGGCCGAGAACGGGTACACCTTCGACACCATCGGCAGCCTCGACCGCGCCTACGAGGCCGTCGTCCTGGACTACGTCTGGGGCTTCTGGCAGTACAGCACCGTGAAGGACTGCGCGGACATCCCGGCCGACGCGAAGAACGCGACGGACGACGAGATCTGGAACTCCGTCGACTCGATCTCCGGCTTCTCCTTCTACACGGACCAGGGGCTCGCCCCGTACACGCCGTACTACTACCAGGCGGGCACGCAGCTGGGCGCGCCGACGATCCACTTCCCGCACATCGAGAAGAAGTACATCCGCTACGGCTACCAGCCGCCGCGCAACTTCGTGCCGCGCGACATCGACATGCGGTTCCAGCCGTGGGCGATGCGGGACGTCGACAACTGGGTGAAGCGCAACGCCCGGCACATGCTGTTCGTGTACGGCGAGAACGACCCGTGGGGTGCCGAGCCCTTCCGGCTGGGCCACGGCGCGCGCGACTCCTACGTCATGACCGCGCCCGGCATGAACCACGGTGCCAACGTCGCCGGTCTGGTGCCCGAGGAGAAGGCCCTCGCCACGGCCCGCATCCTCGACTGGGCGGGCGTGGCCTCCGAGAAGGTCCAGGAGAACCCGTCGGCGGCCGAGCCGCTGGCGACGTTCGACGCCAAGCTGGACAAGCGGGACGTCCAGCGGGAGCCGGCGCTGCGGCCGTAGGACGGTGGTTGGGCCCGGCCGGTCGGGTGTGAGCCGCTGAGGCGCTCACAGCGGCCGGGCGCAGCCCACCGGGCGTTCGCCGTCGAGGCGGACGTAGAGCCCGGTCGAGGCGGGGCAGTCCGACCGGGCGGCGACCGCCTCGACCACCTTGAACTGGGGCTGCTGCTTCTCCGAGCCGTCGCAGGCGGTCTCGCGGACCTTGCCGTCGCCGGCGTCGTAGACGCAGTCGCCGACGATGGTGCGCGGACCGCCCCCGCCGCCCGGGTCGCCGGGGTGCGGCGGCTGGAGCCTGCGCATGCAGGCGTAGCCCTGGGGCACGGCCCCGTCGCCGTCCTCGTCGGCGGACGGGCGCTGCTCGCTGATGTGCAGGACGAAGTCGGTGGTGGCGGGGCAGGGTGGCCCGTCGGCCGCGCGGCCGTCCTCCCGGGCCACGACCCGCGCCGCCGCCCGCTCACTGGCGCACGGCACCTCGGTGAAGCTGACCGTCCCGAACGAACTGCACTCGTCGATCGCGAGGAACACCGCCCCGTACCCGGAGGGCCGCACGGCGGCCGGGGCCGAAGCGCCCGCGGCGCCGGACGTCTCGTCGCCCGTGGCGCCGCCGCCCGCCAGGCCCGTCGGGCGCTGGCACCCCGTCAGCAGCACGGCGCACAACGCCGACAGGGCGCCCAGCGCCCGCACAGCCGATCTCCCACGCATCGCCATCCCCCCGGATCCCCCGTCCAGCGTGGCCCGCCGCAGCGGGGCACGCCAGACGCGCGGGGTGCATTGCGTACGGGTGACGGGAGCGCCCCCGGCGCGTGGCGTAGGCGCGCTACGGTCGACGACCGGCCACGGTCGCCTACGAGCGGTACGACAGCCCGTGCCCGAGCGGGTACAGCACCGTCTCCGGATCGTCCGCCCGCACCACCGGGACCGGCAGCCTGCCGCGCGGCCGCACCCGCCCGGCGATCACCCGGGCGGCGGCCCGCACCTCGACGTCCGTCCAGGAGTAGGCGGCGAGGAAGGCGGGGACGTCCGGCAGCCGGGCCACGTCGTACGGGTTGCGGATCGCGACCGCGACGACCGGCTTGCCGGTCTCCAGCAGCCGCGCGACCAGCGTGCGCTGACTGCTGCCGGCCGTCACGTTGTACGTCGCGACCACCACCGCGTCGGCGTCCCCGGCCGCGGCGACCGCGCGGTCGATGACGGCGGCGGAGGGCGCCGTGCCGGTCGACAGGGCGGTGGCGGCGAAGCCCAGCTCCGTCAGCGCGTCCGCGAGGACACCGGTCGGCGGGCCGGTCGTGCCGGAGGGGGAGGCGGGGTCGGCACCGACGACCAGCACCTGGCGATGCTCCCGCCGCGACAGCGGCAGCAGCCGGCCCTCGTTGACGAGGAGCGTGGTGGACCGTTCGGCGATCCGGTCCGCCGCCTCCAGGTGGCCGCGGGTGCCGACGGTGCGGTCGACGTCCCCGCGGCTGGTGTACGCGTCCCGAAACAGGCCCAGCTTCGCCTTCAGCCGCAGCACCCGCAGGATCGATTCGTCGAGCCGTGCCTCGGTGAGCTCGCCCTCGCGCACGGCCGTCAGGACGGCGTTCCAGGCGAGCGGCAGGTCCGGCGGGTTGAGCAACTGGTCGACGCCGGCCTTCAGCGCCAGCACCGGCACCCGTTCGTCGCCGTACTTGGTCCGTACGCCCTGCATGCCGAGGGAATCGGTGACCACGACCCCGTCGTAGCCCAGCTCCTCGCGCAGGATGCCGGTGAGGATGGGGCGGGAGAGGGTGGCGGGGTCGCCGGAGTCGTCGAGCGCCGGGACCATGAGGTGGGCGGTCATGATGGCGTCGATGCCGGCCTCGATCGCGGCGCGGAAGGGCGGCGCGTCCAGCTCCTCCCACTGCTCGCGGCTGTGGGTGATGACCGGGAAGCCGGTGTGGCTGTCGGTGGCGGTGTCACCGTGCCCGGGGAAGTGCTTGGCGCACGCGGCGACCCCGGAGCGCTGGTACCCCGTCACCTCCGCGGCCACCAGCTCCGCCACCGCCTCCGGGTCGGCGCCGAAGGACCGTACGCCGATCACCGGGTTGGCCGGGTTGACGTTCACGTCGGCGACGGGGGAGTAGTCCTGGCGGATGCCCATGGCGTGCAGCTCGGCGCCGGCGATCCGCCCGAGGGTGCGGGCGTCGGACCGCGACCCGCCCGCCCCGACGGCCATCGCGCCGGGGAAGAGGGTCGCCGGCTCGCCCACGCGGGCCACGATCCCGTGCTCCTGGTCGGTGGAGATGAGCACCGGAAGGCCGCGCGGCAGTTCGAGCGACGCCTTCTGGATGCCGTTGGACAGGCCGGCGATCTGGTGCGGGTCGCGGGTGTTGTGCGCCCAGGCGAAGTAGATGATGCCGCCGACCCGGTACCGGGCGATCAGCTCGGCCGCGGTGCGGACGCCGATCTCCTTCAGGTTGGCGTCGATGTCGGCCTGGTCGGGGTCGGTGGCGGAGTGGCCGTAGACGCGCATGACGAAGAGCTGGCCGACCTTCTCCTCCAGCGTCATGCGGGAGATCAGGGCGCGCAGCTTGTCGTCGTCGGGCCTGCGGGCGTCGGCGTACGCGGTGCCGCCGCCGGCCGCGAGGGCCGCGGTGACGACCGCGGTGGCGGTGAGGACGGTACGTCTGGAGGGGTGTGCGGTGCTTCCCGTGCCGGCCGTGCTGCTGTGGTGCACGTGCGCTCCTTCCGGAGTGATCCGCTGGGAATCGCTGGGGATCGCTGGAATCGCTGAAGGGCTGCTGAAGGAAACTTCCAAGGAGTCACCAATATCCGGGAAGTTTCTGCCAGTCAAGGGAGCGCACAGGCATCGCCACAAGCGGCGGACGGCGGACCGCAGGGGCCGCCGCCGACGCCAGGGAGGGGGGCGCGCCGGCGGCGGCGTGCTGCCGGCCGCGGTACGGCTGGAGAGGGTGGTCAGCGATCGCAGCCAGCAGCGAGGCCGACACCGCACCACGGAGACTCGTCCGACAGCGCGGATTGGACGCGCCCGGCCGCCCCGGGGTTCCCCTTCGGCACGGGTCTTCACCGAAGTCGGGGCGCGGGGGAGTGGAGGTGCGGGCGGGGTACGCAAGCGCATGGCCGGCCCCGGTCGGCGCGGGCCCGTCCACCCCGGCCCCGGTTCTGCCCGGAGCCCCGGCCGTTCCCGGCACCGCGCCGCCCTCACGGTCGCGGGGCCGTTCGCCGCGGGCCGACGCCCGGCCTCGGATGCGGCTCCCGCGACTCGGCCGTCCGGCTCCGGAGGCCAGGGGGTCGACGTGCGGGTCGGTTCCCGTGGCTGGGCGGTCCGGCGAGGGGGGGGGGGCCGTGTGCCCCGCGGGTCTGCGGGCCGGTGCTGGGGGTCTGGTCGCCTGTCCCGGGCGGCGTGGTTGCCGGGCTGGGCGGTCGGTTCCGGAGGTTTGGCCGTCCGGCTCCGGAGGCCAGGGGGACGACGTGCGGGTCGGTTCCGGGGGCTTGGCCGTGTGCCCTGCGGTGCGGGGTCCGCGTGCCGTCCCACCGCCCCGCGCCCCCAGCCTGCCCGTCGCCCCCTCCCGCAGCGGTCAGCCGGTCCGGGGCGGCGTGGCGGCGGCGGGGGACGGTGCGGCCGGTCCGGGGCGGGCGGCGACGTTCGGCCAGTGGGACTTCAGGGTGCGCACCGTCTCCGCGATCGCCGGACGGCGGGCCGCGCCCGTGCGCCACAACGCGTACAGGCGCCGTACCGGCATCGGGTCCAGCGCCACCTCCACCACCCCGGCGGGCAGCGGCCCGCGCCCCAGCCGGGGGATCAGGGCGACGCCCAGCCCGGCCGCGACCAGCGCGACGAGCGTCGGGTTCTCGTCGGCCTGGTGGACGACGTCCGGCTCGTGCCCGGCACCCCGCAGGGTCCGCAGCAGCCAGTCGTGGCACACCCGCCCCGGCGGCTGGCAGATCCACCGCTCCCCGCCCAGCTCCTCCCGCCGCACGGTGTCCCGCCCCGCGAAACGGTGCCCCTCGGGCACGAGCAGATCGCACAGGTCGTCCCCGATCACCGCCTGCTCCACCCCGGCCGGCGCGGGCAGCGGGGCGATGTCCCAGTCGTGCGCCACCACCAGGTCGACGGCGCCCTTCGCCACCAGGTCCACCGACAGATGCGGGTCGACCTCGGTCAGCCGCGTGTCGAGCGCCGGATGCCGCGCCGCGAGGTCGGCCAGCACGTACGGCAGCAGACCGCGCGCCGCGGACGCGAACGCCGCCACGGTCAGCCGCCCCGCCGGCACCCCGCGCCGCTCCTCCAGCCGCGTCTCGGTCCGCTCCACGATGGCCAGCAGCTCACGCGCGGCCGAGGCCAGTTGCCACGCCTCGTCGGTGAGCCGTACCCCGCGCCCCTCCCGCTCCAGCAGCACGGTCCTGGTCTCCCGCTCCAGCTTGGCGATCTGCTGGGACACCGCGGACGGCGTGAAGCCCAGCGCGGCGGCGGCCGCGCCGACGGTGCCGTGCACGGAGACGGCGTGCAGGGCACGCAGCCGCTGAAGGTCGAGCATGACGACTCCCGGAACACCCGATGGATGGAAGTGATTAGGAACACTACATCCAACCGTGCAGCAATCATCGCTGGTGCTACACGGTCACGGAAGGCGATCCTCGACGCATGCGACCTTCCCACCTCTTCCTGGGCGTGCTCGTCGCCGCCGTCTGGGGCGTGAACTTCACCGTCATCGAGATCGGTCTCGACCACTTCCCGCCCCTGCTCTTCTCCGCCCTGCGCTTCCTGGCGGCGGCACTCCCCGCCGTCTTCCTCGTGGGCCGCCCCAAGGTGGCCTGGAAGTGGATCGTGGCGGTGGGCCTGGTGCTGGGAGTCGCCAAGTTCGGCCTCGTCTTCGTCGGCATGGACGCGGGCATGCCGGCCGGCCTGTCGTCCCTCGTCCTCCAGATCCAGGCGGTGTTCACGGCGGTGATCGCGGCGGCGGTGCTCGGTGAACGCCCGTCCCGCGTCGGCGTGCTGGGCATGCTGGTGGCGCTGGCCGGTATCGGCGTCGCCGCGGTCGACGAGGGCGCCTCCGGTCCGCTGGGCGCTTTCGCGACGGTGGTGGGGGCCGCGGCCGCCTGGGGCCTGTCCAACGTCCTGACCCGGAAGGCGTCCCCGCCCGACGCCCTGAACTTCATGGTGTGGGTGTCCACCGTCCCCGTGCTCCCGCTCCTCGGCCTCTCCCTCCTTACGGAGGGTGCTTCCCGGGACCTCGCGGCGCTGCGCGGCCTGGACTGGCAGGGGACGGGCGCGCTGCTCTTCGTGGCCTGGGTCTCGACCGTGTTCGGCTTCGGCGCCTGGGGATGGCTGCTGCGCCGCCATCCCGCGTCCACGGTGGCGCCGTTCTCCCTGCTGGTCCCCGTCTTCGGCATGACGTCGGCGTCCCTCTTCCTCGGTGAGCCGGTGACCGCACTGCGGTGGTGCGCCGCGGTGCTGCTGGTGGGCGGGGTGGCGCTGGCCTCCCTCTCGCCCCGGCGGCGGAGAACGCGGCGAGACGCAGCGTCTTGCGTTCCGGCCGGGTCCGGCGTAGAGTCACCGACAAGACGAGACGGTACGTCTCGTCTAATGCCTCAGTAGTCCACCGAAGGGCCTCACTTGTTCCCAAGCGCCGCAGTACCCGCCGCCCGCCCCGCCGTCTCCCAGCTGACCGTCACCGACGTCACCAAGCGCTACACCCACCACGTGGTCCTGGACCGGGTGTCGTTCACCGTCCGGCCCGGCGAGAAGGCCGCCGTCGTCGGGGACAACGGCTCAGGCAAGTCCACCCTGCTCCGCCTCCTGGCCGGCGCCGAGCGCCCCGACAACGGCGAGGTCACCGTCGTCGCCCCGGGCGGCGTCGGACACCTGGCGCAGACCCTGGACCTGCCCGGCTCGGCCACCGTCGGCGACGCCGTCGACCTCGCCCTGAGCGACCTGCGCCTCCTCGAACGCCGCATCCGCGAGGCGGCCGCCGCCCTGGACGGCGACGATCCGGCCGCCTGTGACCGGTACGCCGCACTCGTCGCGGAGTTCGAGGCACGGGGCGGATACGACGCCGACCGCCGAGTCGACGTGGCCCTGCGCCACCTCGGCGAGCCGGCCGGCCTGGACCGCGCCCGGCGGCTCGGCACCCTCTCCGGCGGCCGGCGCTCCCGGCTCGCCCTGGCCGCCACCCTCGCCTCGGCACCCGAGCTCCTGCTGCTCGACGAACCCACCAACGACCTGGACGACGAGGCCGTGGCCTGGCTCGAGGGACGCCTGCGCGCACACCGGGGCACCGTCGTCGCCGTCACCCACGACCGCGCCTTCCTCGACCGGGTCACCGACGTGGTCCTGGAGGTCGACGACCACACCCGCTCGGTACGCCGCTACGGCGACGGCTACGAGGGCTACCTCACGGCGAAGGCCGCCGAACGCGCCCGCACGGCACGGGAGTACGAGGAGTGGCGGGCCGAGGTGACCCGGCAGTCCCGTCTCGCCGACTCCCACATCGGACGCCTCGACGCGATCCCGCGCAAGGGCCCCTGGGCGTTCAGCGGCGCGGGTGCCTTCCGGGCCCGCTCCCGGGCGCACGGCGCGATGGGCCGCATCCGCAACGCCCGCGAGCGCCTGCACCGCCTCACCGAGAGCCCGGCCCCCGCCCCGCCCGAGCCCCTGCGGTTCACCGCCGCACCGAGGGGCACGGCGGACGACGGCGGCGTGGAACTGGCCGACGTGCGCGTGCCCGGCCGTCTGGCCCTGGACGCCCTGCGCGTCCCGGCAGGCGGACGACTGCTGGTCACCGGCCCCAACGGCGCGGGCAAGACCACCCTGCTGCGCGTCCTCGCCGGCGAACTGACCCCCGAGCCGGGCGCGACGGTTCGGCGTCCCGCGCGGGCCGGATTCCTGCGCCAGGTGGCCGCGCCCATGACCGCCGAGGAGGCGCGTCGGCCGGTGCGGGCGGCCTTCGGAGAGGACCGCGCCGATACGCTGCTCGCCCTCGGTCTGTTCCGCGCGGCGGACCTGGACCGGCCCGTCGGCGACCTCTCCACCGGGCAGCGACGCCGCCTGGAACTGGCCCGGGTGGTCGCCGAACCGCACGGCCTGCTGCTGCTCGACGAGCCGACGAACCACCTCTCGCCCGCCCTGATGGAAGACCTCCAGGCCGCCCTGGCCTCCTACGGGGGAACCCTCGTCGTCGTCTCCCACGACCGGCGGCTGCGCGCGTCCTTCGACGGGCCCGTCACCGAACTGGCGCCCGCCGGGTGACTCCGGCCCCCGTCAGGCCGACTCGCTGAGCAGCCGCACCAGGTGCTCACGCCCCGCGTCCAGCAGTCCGGGCAGCGGTGCGGCCGCCTCGTACCACCGCTTCTCGTACTCCCAGCACAGCCAGCCGTCCCAGCCCTCACGGGAGAGCACCTCCACGCACTCGCCCAGCGGCAGCACACCGGCGCCGAGCGGCAGCGGGGTGGTGTCCTCGGCGGAGGCGATGTCCTTGACCTGGACGTACCCGAGGTGCGGGGCGAGGGCCAGGTAGCTCTCGGGCGGTTCCTCGCCGCCCAGCCAGGTGTGCATCACGTCCCACAGCGCACCCACCTGCCGGTGCCCGACCAGACCGAGGACGCGCATCGCGTCGGCGCCCGTGCGGTGCGAGTCGTGGGTCTCCAGGAGGAGGCGCACGCCGAGGTCGGCGGCGTACTCGGCGGCCGTACCCAGCCGCCGGGCGGCCGTCGCGTCCGCCTCCTCGGGGCTCTGCTCACCGCCGCCGGGGAAGACCCGGACGTACGGGGCGCCGAGATCGCGGGCCAGTTCCAGCAGGCCGCGCACCTCGGCGAGTACGGCGGCGTCGTCGCCCGGCGCCGCGACCCGCGCGTACCCCGCCACGCCCAGCGGCTCGACGCCCGACGCCTCGAACTGGGCCACGACCGCGGCCCGCTCGTCGGGCGTCAGGCCCGGGTGCACCGGTTCCTCCGGGTGGGCACGCAGTTCGACACCGTGGTAGCCGTGCGCGGTCGCGAGCTCCAGCACGTCGCGCAGGGGCAGGCCGGGGACACCGAGGGTGGAGAACGCCAGCTTCATGGTGACGGAGCGTACCCTCGCGATCGAACGGCACTCCTCCTCATGGGCAAGGTGTCGCCGACCTCCGTTCATCCAGCCCGTCCGGCACTTGAGGACGAGGCCGTCCAGGCCGAAGCGGGGGCCTGGGGGCGGCAGCCCCGCAGCCCCCAGCGACGCCCACACCCACGCGGGTCACCGCGAACCAACCGCGCGTCTCAACCCCGAGGCCCCCCGGAGGACCCCCGCACCATCAACTCCCCCCGCACCGTGGCGATCCCCCCGATCGGCGCCTCCTCCCGCCCCATCGCGATCCGCCCCGCCCGCGCCCCCGCCTCCGGGAGCGGCAGCCGGACCGTCGTCAGCGCGGGCACCGCGTCGATGCTGAACGGCAGGTCGTCGAAGCCGGCCACCGACACGTCCTGCGGAATCCGCAGCCCCGAGTCCCGCAGCGCCGCGCACGCGCCCAGCGCGACGGTGTCGTTCGCGGCGACGACGGCGGTCAGCGACCGGTCCCGGCGCAGCAGCTCCAGCGTCGCCTCGTAGCCGGACTGCCGGTCGTAACGGCCGTGGACCGTCCAGCGGGGGTCCTCCTCGACGCCGTGCGCCGCGAGCGCCGCGCGGTGGCCCTCCAGCCGGTGCCGGGTGGTCGTCCGTTCCTCCGGGCCCGCGATGTAGCCGAGCCGCCGGTGGCCGAGGCCGATGAGGTGCTCGGTCAGTTCCCGGCCGCCCCCGCGGTTGTCGAAGGTCAGCGCGATCGCCCCGGTCTGCGGCGCCGGCGGCCGCCCGCACAGCACCACCCGCGTACCGGCCTCCGTCAGCTTGCGCAGCTTCGCCGCCACGGCCGCCTGGTGCGCCGCGTCCTCCATGGCGCCGCCGGTCAGCACGACGGCCGCCGCGCGCTGGCGCTGGAGCAGGGTGAGGTAGGTCAGCTCGCGTTCCGGGGTGCCGCCGGTGTTGCAGACCACGGCGAGTCTCTCGCCGCCCGCTCTGCCGCCCGGCCCGCCGATCTCGGACTGGATCGCGCCGGCCATGATGCCGAAGAAGGGGTCGGCGATGTCGTTGACGAGGATGCCGACCAGGTCGGAGGTGGCCGCCGCCAGCGCGCTCGCGGGGCCGTTGAGGACGTAGTCCAGTTCGTCGACCGCCTTGAGCACCCGCTCGCGCGTGGAGGCGGCGACGGGATAGTTCCCGTTCAGCACGCGCGACACCGTCGCGGGGGAGACCTGGGCGCGGGCCGCCACGTCCGCCAGGGTCACCGTCATGTCCTAGTCCTCCGCCTCGCGCCTGTGCCGTACACCGCCCGTGCACCGCCGTCCCGTCCCGGGTGACCTTACGGCCACGGCCCGCCGTTGTTCGTCCCCTCGAACAACTCGCCAGGGCCCCGGTCTTGTCCAGACCACCGTCCACAGGCTAGCTTCGTCAGGCATAGAAAGCGCTTGCTGTACCGCACTACCTCCACCTCACCGCCCGTACGAAGGGAACGACGTGACACGCAAGACGGTGCGAATCGCCATGAACGGTGTGACCGGGCGCATGGGCTACCGCCAGCACCTCGTCCGCTCCATCCTGGCCCTCCGCGAACAGGGCGGCCTCGACCTCGGCGACGGCACCGTGCTGTGGCCGGAACCGGTCCTGGTCGGCCGCCGCGAGCACGCCCTGAAGGCGCTCGCCGAACGGCACGGCCTGGAGCACATCTCGACGGACGTGGACGCGGTCCTCGCCGACCCGTCCGTGGACGTCTACTTCGACGCCCAGGTCACCTCGGCCCGCGAGGAGGCGATCAAGAAGGCGATCGCCGCGGGCAAGCACGTCTACACCGAGAAGCCCACCGCCACCGGCCTCGACGGCGCCCTGGAGCTGGCCCGCCTGGCGAACGCCGCCGGCATCAAGCACGGCGTCGTGCAGGACAAGCTCTTCCTCCCCGGCCTGCTCAAGCTCAAGCGCCTCGTCGACGGCGGCTTCTTCGGCCGCATCCTGTCCGTGCGCGGCGAGTTCGGCTACTGGGTCTTCGAGGGCGACTGGCAGGACGCCCAGCGCCCCTCCTGGAACTACCGCGCCGAGGACGGCGGCGGCATCGTCGTCGACATGTTCCCGCACTGGGAGTACGTCCTGCACGAGCTGTTCGGCCGGGTGAGGTCCGTCCACGCCCTGGCCACCACCCACATCCCGCAGCGCTGGGACGAGAACGGCAAGCCCTACGACGCCACCGCCGACGACGCCGCCTACGGCGTCTTCGAACTCGACGGCGGCACGATCGCCCAGATCAACTCCTCCTGGGCGGTCCGTGTCAACCGCGACGAACTGGTCGAGTTCCAGGTCGACGGCACCGAGGGCTCCGCGGTGGCAGGCCTGCGCACCTGCCGCGTACAGCACCGCTCCGCCACCCCGAAGCCGGTCTGGAACCCGGACATCCCCGCCACCGAGGCCTTCCGCGACCAGTGGCAGGAGGTCCCCGACAACCAGGACTTCGACAACGGCTTCAAGGCCCAGTGGGAGCTGTTCCTCAAGCACGTCTACGCCGACGCCCCCTACCACTGGGACCTGCTGGCCGGAGCCCGCGGCGTGCAGCTCGCCGAACTGGGCCTGAGGTCCTCGGCCGAGGGCCGCCGCCTCGACGTGCCGGAGGTCGCGCTGTGACCCTCCTCCTGCCGAACGCCGACGGCACCGTACGCACCCACGAGCCCCGCACCGACCCCCTGGCGCTCTCCGGAGGAAGCGCTTTCACCTCCCGTACGGTCTTCTCGGCGGCGCACGTCGTCGCCGACCCGTACGCCGACACCACACCCGACTCGCCGGCCGCCGTCGACTGGGACGCCACCCTCGCCTTCCGCCGCCACCTGTGGTCCCACGGTCTCGGCGTCGCCGAGGCGATGGACACCGCCCAGCGCGGCATGGGCCTGGACTGGGCCGGCGCCGCCGAACTCATCCGCCGCTCCGCCGCCGAGGCGAAGGCGTGCGGCGGCCGCGTCGCCTGCGGCGTGGGCACCGACCAGCTGACCGCCGGCACCCTCGCCGAGGTCCGGGCCGCCTACGAGGAACAGCTCGCCGTCGTCGAGGAGTCCGGCGCCCAGGCCATCCTGATGGCCTCCCGCGCCCTCGCCGCCACCGCACAGGGTCCGGACGACTACCTGGAGGTCTACGGCCACCTCCTGCGCCAGGCCGCCGAGCCGGTGATCCTGCACTGGCTGGGTCCGATGTTCGACCCGGCCCTGGAGGGCTACTGGGGCTCGTCCGACCTCGACACGGCGACCGGCACCTTCCTGGAGGTGATCGCCGCCCACCCCGACAAGGTCGACGGCATCAAGGTCTCCCTCCTCGATGCCCGGCGCGAGGTCGACCTGCGCCGCCGCCTCCCGCAGGGCGTGCGCTGCTACACCGGCGACGACTTCCACTACCCCGAACTGATCGCCGGCGACGACCAGGGCTTCAGCCACGCCCTGCTCGGCATCTTCGACCCGCTGGGCCCGCTGGCGGCGGAGGCGGTCCGCGTCCTCGACACGGGGAACACGGAGGGCTTCCGCGCCCTCCTCGACCCCACCGTCGAACTCTCCCGCCACCTCTTCCAGGCCCCCACCCGCTACTACAAGACGGGCGTGGTGTTCCTGGTCTGGCTCGCGGGCCACCAGAGCCACTTCACGATGGTCGGCGGCCTCCAGTCGGCCCGCTCCCTGCCCCACCTCGCCCGCGCCTACGAACTCGCCGACGGCCTCGGCCTGTTCCCGGACCCGAAGCGGGCCGAGGAGCGGATGCGGACCCTGCTGTCGCTGTACGGAGTGGACCAGTGAGCGATCTCGCGCGTTTCAGCATCAACCAGATGACGGTCAAGCAGCTCTCCCTGCCCGAACTGACCGCCGCCTGCCGCGAACTGGGCGTCGGCAACGTCGGCCTGTGGCGCGAACCCGTCCAGGCGTACGGCGTCGAGGCCGCGGCCAAGCTGATCCGCGACGCGGGCCTGACCGTCACCACCCTGTGCCGCGGCGGCTTCCTCACGGCGACCGACGCGGACGAGCGGGCCCGGGCCCTGGCGGACAACCGCCGCGCGGTCGACGAGGCCGCCGCCCTGGGCACCGACACCCTGGTCCTGGTCTCGGGCGGTCTCCCGGCCCAAGACAAGGACCTGCGGGCCGCCCGGGAGCGCATCGCGGACGCGCTGGCCGAGCTGGGCCCGTACGCCGAGCGGCACGGCGTACGCCTCGCCATCGAACCGCTCCACCCCATGTACGCCTCCGACCGCTGCGTGGTCTCCACCCTCACCCAGGCCCTGGACCTCGCCGAACGCTTCCCGGCCCACCAGGTCGGCGTCACCGTCGACACGTACCACGTCTGGTGGGACGACCGGGCGCCCGAGCAGATCGCCCGGGCCGGCGCGGGCGGCCGCATCCACACCTTCCAGCTCGCCGACTGGACCACCCCGCTGCCCGAGGGCGTCCTCAACGGCCGCGGCCAGATCGGTGACGGCGCGATCGACATGCGGGAGTGGAAGGGGTACGTGGAGGCGGCCGGCTACACCGGCGCCATCGAGGTCGAGCTGTTCAACGAGGGGCTGTGGGCCCGGGACGGGCGGGAGGTGCTGGCCGAGACGGCACAACGGTTCGCCGCGCACGTGGAGCTCGCGGACACCGGAAAATAAGTCCCGCGGTCCGTGCAACCGTTGCGCGGGTCCGCGGGTCGTACATGGCATCAGAACCCCGAAGGGGGGACCCGGGGGGCCGAGGGGTTCTGCAGGGGAGGGAAAAGGGGAGGGAAACCCGAGGGGGCCCGGTCGCCGACCGGACCCCCTCGTAGTTTTCGGGGCCTTCCCGTTCTCGTCAAAAGCTCTCCGTCAGAAGCCCGCCGTCAGAAGAACACCCCGCACCGCAGCAGCACGTTCGCGTACGGCCGGGCCTCCCCGGTCCGCACCACCAGCCGCGCCCCCGCCGACAGCTCCTTCAGCCGCTCGTGCGGGACGAGTTCGAGGCCGGGGAAGCGCCCGTCGAGCAGCGCCGCGGCCTCCGCGTTGGCGCCACGGACCTCCTCCGCCGCCGTCGCTCCCTCGACCACCAGCTCATCGAGCAACCCGCCCAGCACCTCCGCGAAGGACGGCACCCCGGCCCGGAAGGCGAGGTCCACGACGCGGGGACCGTGCGGTCCGCCCGGTATCGGCATGCCGGCGTCGCACACCAGCACGCCGTCGCCGTGACCGAGTTCGGCGAGGGCGCCCGCGAGATGCCGGTTGAGTATCCCCGCCCTCTTCACAGCGCCTCGACCTCCGCCGCCGTCGGGTACGACGCCTGCGCGCCCGCCCGGGTCACCGCCGCCGCGCCCACCCGGGCCGCGTACGCCGCCGCCTCCGCGAGCGACGCGCCGGTGCCGAGCCGCCAGGCCAGCGCCGCGGTGAACGCGTCACCGGCGCCGGTCGTGTCCACGGCCTCCACCTTCACGGACGGCACCCGGGACACCTCGGACCCCGAAGCCACCAGCGCGCCCTCCGCGCCCAGGGTGACGACCACCGAACGCGGCCCCTTGGCCAGCAGGATGCGGGCCCAGTCCTCGGGGCGGTCGCTCACGCGGGCGTCGCCGAGGATGACCTTCGCCTCGTGCTCGTTGACGATCAGCGGGTCGCAGGCGTCCAGCACCTCCCGCGGCAGCGGCAGTGGCGGCGACGGGTTCAGCACGAACCGGCTGCCCGGTGCCAGGCTCCGCACCACCTCCACCACCGTCTCCAGCGGCACCTCCAGTTGCGTGGAGACCACGCGGGAGGCGTGGAAGAGGCTCGCGGCGGCGCGGACGTCGCCCGGTGCCAGCCGGCCGTTGGCGCCCGGCGAGACCACGATGCTGTTGTCCCCGGACGGGTCCACGGTGATCAGCGCGACGCCGGTCGGGGCACCGCCGACCAGGACGCCCACCGTGTCGACGCCGGCCGCCCGCTGCGAGTCCAGCAGCAGCCGGCCGTAGCCGTCGTCGCCGACCCGGGCCAGCAGCGCCGTACGGGCGCCGAGCCGGGCGGCGGCCACCGCCTGGTTGGCCCCCTTGCCGCCCGGGTGGACGGCCAGGTCGGTGCCGAGCACCGTCTCGCCGGCCCCCGGCCGCCGCTCGACGCCGATCACGAGGTCGGCGTTGGCCGATCCCACGACCAGGAGGTCGTAGTCGTACATGAGTCGCTCTCCGATCCCGATGAACCCGAGTGAAGCCCGCGTGCCGTCCGCCCGTGTCAGCCCTCGAAGCCGGCCACGTTCTCCTTGGTGACCACCTTCACCGGCACCTTCACCATCTTCTCCGTCTTCTCGCCTTCGGCGGCGCGCAACGCGTTCTCCACGGCGATCCTGCCCAGTTCCCTGGGCTGCTGCGCCACGGAGGCGTACAGCGTGCCCTCCTGGACCGCCTTCAGCCCGTCCGGCGTGCCGTCGAAGCCGACGACCTGCACGGACTTCCCGGCCTTGGAGCCCAGCGCCTTGATCGCGCCGAGTGCCATCTCGTCGTTCTCCGCGAAGACGCCGTCGATGTCGGGGTGCGCCTGGAGCAGGTTCGTCATCACGTCCAGGCCCTTGGTGCGGTCGAAGTCCGCGGGCTGCTTGGCGACGACCTCGATGCCCGGGTACTCCTTGAGCCCCGCCGCGAAGCCCGCCCCGCGCTCCCGGCTGGCGGAGGTGCCGGCCTGGCCCTGGAGGATGACGATGGTGCCCTCGCCGCCGAGCTTCTCGGCGAGCGCCTTGGCGCCCAGCTCACCGCCCTCGACGTTGTCGGAGGCGACCAGCGCGGCCGTCTCCGCCTCGTTGACGCCGCGGTCCACGGCGACGACGGGGATGTCGTCCTTGTTCGCCGAACGCACCGAGGGACCGGCCGCGTCGGAGTCCACCGGGTTGACGATGATCGAGGACAGGCTTCCGCTGACGAAGTTCTGCAGCTGGTTGGCCTGCTGGGAGGCGTCGTTCTGGGCGTCCGTGACCGTCAGGTCCACGCCCAGCTTCTTCGCCTGCTCCTCGGCACCGGCGCGGATCTGCACGAAGAACGGGTTGTTGAGCGTGGACAGCGACAGCCCGATCCGCTGCGTCTTCCCGGCCGAGGACCCGTTGTGCAGCAGCGAGGTCGCGCCGACCACGGCGATCGCGACGACGGCCGCGATGACGTACGTCAGCGCCTGCTTGCCCCGGCTCCCGCCGCCGGACGCCCCGGCCGCCGGAGTGGTCGCGCCCGCCTTGCGCCGCAGCGTGTCGAAGAGGACGGCCAGCGCGATGACGACACCGATGACGACCTGCTGCCAGAACGCGGAGACGGACAGCAGGTTGAGGCCGTTGCGCAGCACCGCGAGGATCAGCGCACCGATGAGGGTGCCCGACGCCTTGCCGGTGCCGCCCGCGAGCGAGGCGCCGCCGATGACGACGGCGGCGATGGCGTCGAGTTCGTAACCCTGCGCGGCCTGCGGCTGCGCGGAGGAGAGCCGGGAGGCGAGCACGATGCCCGCGGCGGCGGCGAACAGGCCGGAGAAGGCGTAGATGGCGAGCTTCTGCCGCTTCACGCGCAGCCCGGACAGCCGGGCGGCCTCCTCGTTGCCGCCGATGGCGTACATGGAGCGCCCGATGTAGGTCCGCCCGAGGACGAACGCGGTGATCAGCCCCATGACGACCATCACCAGCACCGGCACGGGCAGCCACCCGCCGAGCGTGTCGCCGAGGTGGGAGACCGACTCGGGGAAGGCGATCGGCGAGCCCTGCGAGATGACCAGCGACAGACCGCGCCCCACCGACAGCATGGCGAGCGTCGCGATGAACGGCGGCAGCTTCCCGTACGAGATGAGGAAACCGTTCACCAGGCCGCAGGCGATGCCCGTCGCGACGGACAGCAGCACCGCGAGGGCGACCGGCATCCCGGCCTCGGTGGCGCTCCACGCCAGCACGGTGGCCGACAGCGCGGCGACCGAGCCGACCGACAGGTCGATGCCGGCCGAGACGATGACGAAGGTGACGCCGAAGGCGAGGATCGCGGTGACGGCAGCCTGGACGCCGACGTTCAGCAGGTTGTCGGCGGTCAGGAAGTCCCCGGACAGCGCCGACATGGCGATGACGAGGACGATGAGCGCCGTCAGGGCGCCGTTGTCGAGCAGCAGGCGGCGCAGGCCGCCCGTGGCGCCGCCCTGCGCGCCCGGCTTGCTCTTGAGCGTGTCAGTGGCCACGGGAGGCCTCCGTTCCGGTTCCGTTGGTGTGGGGGGTGCTGACGGCGAGTGCCATGACGGCGTCCTGGGTGGCCCGCTCGGCGGGGAGTTCACCGGCGACCCGGCCCTGGGCCATGACGACGACCCGGTCGCTCATGCCGAGCACCTCCGGCAGGTCGCTGGAGATCATGAGCACGGCCGCACCGGCCGCCGTCAGCTCGTTGATCAGCTGGTAGATCTCGACCTTGGCGCCGACGTCGATGCCGCGCGTCGGCTCGTCGAGGATGAGCACCTTGGTGTTCGCCAGCAGCCACTTGCCGATGACGACCTTCTGCTGGTTGCCGCCGGACAGGGTGCGCACGTGCTGCCCGAGCCCGGCCATCCGCACGCCGAGCTGCCCGGCGACCCGCTCGGCCGCCGCGTACTGCCCCTTGAGGTCGACGAGCCCCGCGCGGGCGGACGACTTCAGCGTCACCAGCCCGAGGTTCTCCGCGACGGAGGAGTCGAGCACGAGCCCCTGCCCCTTGCGGTCCTCGGGCACCAGCCCGATCCCGGCGGCCATGGCGGCGTTGACGTCGTGCCGCCGCAGCGGCGCGCCCGCCACGTGCACGCTGCCGGAGTCGTAGGGGTCGGCGCCGAACACGGCCCGCACCACCTCGGTCCGCCCGGCCCCGACGAGCCCGGCGATGCCGACGACCTCACCGGCCCGCACCTCGAACCCGACGTCGTGGAAGACCCCGTCCCGCGTCAGCCCCTCCACCTTGAGCAAGGCCTCACCGGCGTCGGCGCGTTCACGCGGGTACTGCTGCTCGATCGACCGCCCGACCATCAGCCGTACCAGCTCGTCCTCGGGGGTGGAGGCGGGCACCTGCCCGACGCTCCTGCCGTCCCGGATGACGGTGACCCGGTCGCCGAGGGCGGCGATCTCCTCCAGGTGATGGGTGATGAAGACGATCCCGACGCCGTCCTCGCGCAGCCGCCGCACGATCGCGAACAGCTTGTCGACCTCCTCGGAGGTGAGCACGGCGGTCGGCTCGTCCATGATGAGCACGCGCGCGTCCAGGCTGAGCGCCTTGGCGATCTCGACCATCTGGAGCCGCGCGATACCGAGTTCGCGCACCCGCGCGCGCGGGGACACCTTGACCCCCACCCGCTCCAGCAGCACCTCCGCGTCCGCGTCCATCTTCCTCCGGTCGATCATCCCGAACCGGCGGGGCTGGCGCCCCAGGAAGATGTTCTCGGCGACCGTCAGGTCGGGAACGAGGTTGAACTCCTGGTAGATGGTGGCGATCCCGAGCCGCTCGGAGTCCTGCGCACCGTGGATGCGCACCTCCTCGCCGCCGGCCAGGATCCGCCCGGCGTCGGGCGTGTAGGCGCCGGAGAGCATCTTGATGAGGGTGCTCTTGCCCGCGCCGTTCTCACCGAGCAGCACGTGCACCTCGCCCCGGCGCAGGTCGAAGTCGACGCTGTCGAGCGCGACCACGCCGGGGAAGGTCTTGCGGATGCCCTCGATGCGCAGCAACTCGTCCGGACTGCGGCTGCTCACGGCGTACTCCTTCGTACGGGGGAGGGGGACGGGGGTTGTTCGGACGCCGAGGGGGACTCACCGCACGAGCGGCGCACGACGAGCCGCGCCGGCAGGGTGACGGACTCGCCGGTCCGCCCCTCGATCCGGTCGACGAGCGCGCGCACGGCGGCCCGGCCGAGGTCGCCCGTGGGCTGGGCGATCGCGGTGACCGGCGGGTCGGTGTGCACGAACCAGCGGATGTCGTCGAACGCGGCGAGCGCGATGTCCTCGGGGACACGCAGACCGCGCGCGCGTACGGCGTCCAGCGCGCCGAGCGCCATCAGGTTGTCGGCGGCGAAGACGGCGTCGGGCGGCTCGGGCAGGTCGAGGAAGCCCTCGGTGACCCGGCGCCCGCTTGCCGCCTGGAAGTCGCCCTGGCCGGTGTACGCGTCCGGGAGGGGAAGCCCGTACGCGGCGAGCGCCTCGCGGAAGGCGTCGACGCGCTCGCGTCCGGTGGTGGTGGCGGCGGGCCCGGCGATGATCGCGAGCCGCCGGTGCCCGAGCCCGTGCAGGTGGGCGACGAGGTCGCGCACCGCGCCCCGCCCGTCCGACCGGACGACGGGCACGTCCACGCCGGGAATCCACCGGTCGACGAACACCATCGGCGTCCCGGCCCGCGCGGCGTCCAGCATGCGCGGGGAGCCGCCGTCGGTGGGGGAGACGAGGAGCCCGTCGATACGGCGGTCCAGCAACGTCGTCACGTGGTGGTCCTGGAGATCGGGCCGCTCGTCGGCGTTGCCGATGATCACGCTGTAGCCGAGCGCGCGGGCCTCTTCCTCGACGGACCGGGCCAGTTCGGTGAAGTACGGGTTCATGACGTCGCTGATGACCAGACCGAGGGTGCGGGTCTGATCGGTGCGCAGCGACCGGGCGACGGCGTTCGGGCGGTAGCCCAGCGTCTCGACGGCGGCCAGCACGCGGGTGCGGGCGCCGGGGCTGACGGACGGGTGGCCGTTGAGGACGCGCGAGACCGTCGCGACGGACACGCCCGCCTCGACGGCGACGTCCTTGATGCTCGCCATCGCCGTTTCCACCTCCTCGTGGAATCGATTACACGGGGATTGGAAACGATTACACGAAGGATGGCAAGAGGGTGAGAGGTACCCGAGACTCAATCGTGACTCGGCGTGGTGGAGGCGTATGCCGCGTATGTCCTCGGAGCCGCCTGCTGGTTCGGTGGCCGTGGGGCCGCCCGCTTCTTGGTCAGTGTCGTGTTTCCGCGAGCCGAGTAAAGGGCGCTCCCTGCGGTCGCGTCGGCTGCGCCGATGACCCTTCGGGCCACCCTTGACTCGGCTCGCTCCAGCACGGGTGAGAAGCGTGCGGGCGGCCGGAGGGGAACGGGTGGCCCGGGTGCGTCGGTCCCTTCCGCCGGCTGCGTACGCGTCCGGCGTGCGGGGCGCGTCAGCGTCTCGCCGGCACGTCGCCTCGGCTCAGCGGCTTTCCGGTGGTGGGTGGTGCGCCCCGGCCCCGGTGGCGGCACGCCACGCCACGCGGTTTCGGCACCGACGGCCGGGGGGTGGTGGTGTGGTCTCGGAAATGGATGACACTTCGGGTCGAAGTGTCATCCATTTTGGGAGGGTGGTCGGGGGCGGGGCTTTTGGCCCCTGCTGCTCGTCCGGCGGGTTGGCCGCCGAGACTGCGTGGCGTGCCGCCGCGGGGCTGGGGCGGTGTATGTGGCCGCGCCGGCCACCGGCGGTGAAGTCGCTGAGCCGAGGTGGCGTGCCGGCGAGGCGCGGGCGCGTTCCGCCGTCGCCGGGTGCGTACGCGGGGGGCGGCTGATCGTGAACCGGGTTTGGCCACCCGTTCTTCCGGGCCGCTCGCTCGCTTCTGACCCGTGGTGGAGCGGGCCGAGTCAAGGGTGGCCCGAAGGGTCATCGCCGAAGGCGACGCGACCGCAGGGAGCGCCCTTTACTCGGGTCGCGGAGGCACGACACTGGCAAGGAAGCGGGCGGCCCCAACGGCCACCCGCCAACCCGGCCCCGCGCCGACGCCCGCGCGTCAGCTCATAGCCGCCTTGAACATCCCCGCCTCGTAGGAACCGCCCTTCTGGTGCGTGATCACGGCGAGCCGGTTGGCCGCGTTGATCAGGGCGACCTGGCAGATCAGCGCGGCGGTCTGGTCGTCGTCGTAGTGCTTGCGCACCTGCGCCCAGGTCTCGTCGGAAACGCCCTCGTGGGCGTCGGCGAGCCGGGTGCCCTCCTCGGCGAGCGCCAGCGCGGCCCGCTCGGCCTCGGTGAACACGTCGGACTCGCGCCAGACGGCGACCAGGTGCAGCCGCACCGCGCTCTCCCCGGCGGCGGCCGCCTCCTTGACGTGCATGTCGACGCAGTGCCCGCAGCCGTTGATCTGGCTGGCCCGCAGCGACACCAGCTCCTGCGTCGATTTCGGCAGCGCCGACTCGTGGACCAGCATCCCGGCGCCCGCGAACCGCTTCGCGAACCTGCCTGCGAACTCGTTCTCGAACAGGTTGAATCGGGTGTCCATGATCCCGTCCTCGCTCTCGGTGACTCAGTGACTCGGTGACGAACACGAGACGCCGGCGGCCCGCTCCCTGTGACGGGATGCCGATGTGACGTGGCCCACCGACGGCGGGTGTCACAGAACCCCGGCGGCCGGTGTCCTGTGCGCGTGACGGAAACGACCGAACCGAACGAACGGGAGAAGCCGGTGACCGGTGAGAACGGCGGACGCGACCAGGACGGCGCCACCGAGACCTTCGTCGCCCACCGCAACCTGCTCTTCACGGTCGCGTACGAGATGCTCGGCTCGGCGGCGGACGCCGAGGACGTCCTCCAGGAGACCTGGCTGCGCTGGGCGGACGTCGACCTCGGCGCCGTACGCGACCGGCGTGCGTACCTCGTCCGCGTCACCACCCGCCAGGCCCTGAACAGGCTCCGCACCCTCGGCCGCCGCAAGGAGTCCTACGTCGGCTCCTGGCTGCCCGAGCCGCTGCTGACCACCCCCGACGTGGCGGAGGACGTCGAGCTGGCCGACAGCGTGTCGATGGCGATGATGCTGGTGCTGGAGACGTTGTCGCCGACCGAGCGTGCGGTGTTCGTACTGCGCGAGGTGTTCGACCTCGGCTACGACGAGATCGCCGACGCCGTGGAGAAGAGCCCGGCCGCCGTCCGGCAGATCGCCCACCGGGCCCGCGCGCACGTCGCGGCCCGCCGCCCGCGCGGGGTGGTCTCGACGACCGAGTCCCAGAAGGCACTCGCGGCCTTCCGGCGGGCCGTGGAGACGGGTGACCTCCAGGGCCTGCTCGACATCCTCTCCCCGGACGTCGTCCTGCTCGGCGACGGCGGCGGGATCAAGCAGGCCGTCCTGCGCCCCATCGCGGGAGCCGACAAGGTGGCCCGCCTGATGCTCGGCGGACTGGCCAAACACACCGTCGCGCTGTCGATGGAACCGGCCCAGGTCAACGGCTACCCGGCGCTGACCCTCCACGTCGACGGCGAGCTCGACACCGTGGTGGCGGTCCGCTTCGACGACGGCCGCATCAGCGGCCTCTACGCCGTCCGCAACCCGGAGAAGCTGTCGCACATGCACCGGGAGACGGCCCTGCGCCGCTGAGGGACCGACCGGCTCACTGGGGCTCCGGCAGCGTCTCGCCGGTCTCCAGCAGTGTCTTGAGGCCGGCCAGGAGGGCCGGCCAGCCGTGCTGGATCATCTCGCGGACGGTGCTGCCGGGCTCGAACCCGTCGTGGACGACGGTCAGTTTCACCAGTCCCCCGCCGAGGTCCTCGATCTCGAACGTGACCTTCGACCGCCGCTCGGCGGAGAGCTTGGCGAGGGTCTCGTCGTCGATGCCGTTGGCCGTCGCCCACTCGGGCGTGAAGGT
Source organism: Streptomyces sp. M92 (assembly GCF_028473745.1). NCBI lineage: Bacteria > Bacillati > Actinomycetota > Actinomycetes > Kitasatosporales > Streptomycetaceae > Streptomyces > Streptomyces sp. M92. The sequence continues at coordinate 1,023,059 of NZ_CP101137.1, read as the reverse complement.
GTGCCAGGTGTACGACAGGCGCCGGAAGGGCTCGGACTCGAGGACGACCTGCCCGGGGTCGGCGGTCTCCGTCTCCCGCTCCTTCCACACCACGGGCGACCCGGCCGCCCAGTCGGTGCCGAACTCGACACCCCAGTAGCGCCGGGTGAAGGCGGGGTCGGTCAGGCCCTGCCACAGCTTCTCGGGCGTGGTCCCGATGTAGGTCGTGTAGACGAACGCGTTGCCGTCCGTGCGGTCCATGGCGGTGTCCTCCAGCGCCTGCTTGAGGTCGGCGAGTGCGCGCACCCGATCCCGGTCGTAGCGGCTGATCCAGCGTTCGGCGATGGCGTTGATCGGCTCGGCGTTGAGGTAGTGCAGCTTCTCCCGGCCCCGCCGGACGGCGGTGACCAGGTGGGCCGCCTCCAGTACCGCCAGGTGCTTGCTGACCGACTGCCGGGCCATGTCCAGCCCGGCGCACAGCTCGCGCAGGCTCTGCCCGTTGCGCGCGTTCAGGCTGTCCAGCAGTCGGCGCCGACTGCCGTCGGCCAGCGCCTTGAAGACCTCGTCCATCTCCGCCCCTTTGACATGCAGCCCATTGGCTGCCTATAACGTTAGGCAGCTGACAGGCTGCACGTCAAACGGACAGGCTCGCGATATTCGCTACCGCCCCGGCCGCCGAGGGCGGAGACTCGACCCATGGCGGACATGGCATCGTTCCGGGACGCGGTCACGGCGTGGGCGGCGGGCGGACCCGAAGGCCCCGCACGCGAACTCGCCGGGCGCCTGTCCGTCCGTACGGCGGTGCTGCTCGAAGGGCCGAGCGACACGGCGGCGGTCGACGCACTGGCCGCGCACCACGGCCGGGACCTCGCGACGGAGGGGATCTGCGTTCTGTCGATGGGCGGCGCGATGAGCGTCGGCCGCTTCGCGGGCCTCCTCGGTCCGAGGGGCCTGGACCTGCGCCTCACCGGCCTGTGCGACGAACGGGAACGCGGCTACTACGTCCGCGCCCTGGACCGCGCGCACGCCTCCCCCGACGACCTCTTCGTCTGCACGGCCGACCTGGAGGACGAGCTGATCCGCGCGCTCGGCGAGGACCGGGTGACGGAACTGATCGAGACGGAGGGTGACCTCCGCCCCCTGCGGACCTTCCTCCGCCAGCCCGCCCAGCAGGACCGCACGGCCCGCCAGCAACTCCGCCGCTTCTTCGGCACGAAGAAGGGCCGCAAGATCCACTACGGTCGTGTGCTGGTCGAGGCCTTGGACCCGGCCCGCACGCCCGACCCGCTGGCGGGGCTGTTCGCGGCACTGTGACGCCGGCGCCCCGTCGGCCTACGCGTCACCGGGTCCCGGCGCGAGCGGTCATGGACGGCGCTCCCGGCGCGTCCAGTCCCACAGCGCGTCAACCCGGTGGTCGTGCTCGAACCCGCCGCCGAGCGGCCCGATCCGCTCGACGGCCTCCCCGGTGCGCGGATCGTCGCGCAGCACGAGGCCGTAGGCCGCCTCCAGGCGTACGAGCTGGTTGTCGTCGCCGAGCAGTGCGGCCAGGGCGTCGGCGGTGACGGCCGTACGGTCCGGTGAGGCGGTCAGCGCCTCCGCCACCGCGCCCCGCAGTTCCCGCTCCGGCCCCTCGGCCAGGCGGGCCAGTTCAGCGGCGGCCTGCGCGAGAAGGGCGTCGTCCTTCAGGGGCGCCCGGCACGCCTCCAGCCGTACGCGGGCGTCCGGATCGCCGAGGAGGACGAGCAGGGCAGCGCCGGCCTCGGGCGAGCGGGTCTCCGACGCGGCGAGGACGGTGGTCGCGCGCAGGCGCACGCGGAGGTCCCGGTGTGCGGCGTGGCGCAGTCCCGTCGCCTCCATGCGGGGATGCTCGTACTCGGCGAAGGCCTCCAGCACCTTCGCGAGCACCGCACCGTCCGTCTCCCGCGTCGCCCACGCGGCCAGGAACTCGCTCTCCCGCTCCGCGAAGGGGGAGTCGCACGCGATGATCCCGCGCGTCCGCAGGTAGTCCGCGACGAACCGGCGGTGTGTCGGATCGGGGTGGTCGCCGTGGGCCAGCACGGCCGACCAGGTCTCCTGGCGGTGGCGCTCCACAAGCGCGTAGCACACTGCCCACCAGTCGACGTGCTCCTCGTCCGCCACGGAGACGGCACGGTCGATCAGTTCGTCGACGGGGGGCAGGACCTGAAAGCGTGACTCCAGCCACGTCAGGACCGCCCCGTGCCCGGCCCGTACGACCAGGCCGCCGAGCGCGTGCTGTTCGACCCAGTCGTACCCGTCGTCCGTCACCCGGTCCGACACGGCGGGACCTCGCGATCCCGTCCTGCGCCGCAACTCCTCGACCGCGCCCGTCTCGTACCAGCTCCGGGCCCGGACGAGCAGCCGCGCACGCTCCTGTTCCGGCAGCCGCAGCCGGGGATCCTTGCCGAGTACCGAGCAGAAGACGGCCGGAGACCCGCCGTCGAGCGCCCGCAGCAACGGCGTACTCCCGTCCGGAAGCACCCGGTCGGGATCGGCCCCACCGTCCATCAGGGCCTCGGCGACCGGGGCGTCGTAGGCCGCAACGGCAGTGCACAGCACCGGCAACCCGCTGTCGGCGTCCACAGTGTTCGGGTCCGCCCCCTCGGACAGCAGGTCCCGCACCGCGCCGGCGTCACCGGACGGGACCGCCGAGACCAGCCGGCGATCGAGTTCACTCGCACTCATGCGGCGAGCCTCCGGAAGATCCCGGGTCGGGGCAAGTGAATTGCCCGGGCGGGCCTTCAGGCTGCCGACAGCTCGCACCAGACGTACTTGTCCCGATTGCCGTGTCTGGCCAGCGGATGCCATCCCCACACGTCGGCGCAGGCCCGGACCAGCGCCAGCCACCGCCCTGCCTCCGACTCCTCCACCCGCCCGAAGGCAGCCGGGGGTTCGGGTGGTTCCGGGTCCGCGTCCCACGCCCCGATCCGCAGCGTGCCCGGCGGCGACCAGCGGATGCGGAGGGCGGCGGGGCCCTTGGCGTGCCGTACGGCGTTGGAGACCGGCTCCGTCGCGAGCAGTTCGGCGACGTCTACGAGGCGGACCCGGTCAATCCCGTCCCCGACCCTCAGCCCTCCCGGCCGTACCTGCGGAACTCCGACGTCTCCACCGTCCACGGCCCGAACGCCACCGAGTCACCGAAGATGTACGGCTCTTTGCTGCTGTAGCGGCCCTTGCAAGGGTCGGAGTGGACCTCGATCGTGCCGGTGCGCGGGTCGACGATCATGTGGTGCGGGATGCCCATGGCCGGGTATTCGGTCAGCTTCTCGTCGTAGTCGTTGCTCGGGTTGGACGGTGAGACGATCTCGACGGCAGCCAGCACCTGCGTCGCGTCGACGGCGAGGCCTTCTTCGTCGAGGGTGGCTTCGGGGATCACGACGGCACCGGGGCGGCGCATGCGGCCGATGGCCGGATGCTCGATCTCGGGGCCGTTCGCGCAGATGTAGCCGGGGTGGGTGCGGGGCAGTTGCGCGTCCAGCTGCTTGCAGATGCGGCGGACCGTGCCCTCGTGTCGCTTCGACGGGCACATCATCGCCAGTATCGGACCGGACGGCCCGATCTCGACGCTCCACGACCCCTCGAGCTGTTCCGAGTAGGCCCCGAGCTCTGCGGCGATGGCGCGCATCCTGGCGTAGTCCATGAGCCCAGGGTACTGAGAGGGCGACTCTCCCACCGCCGTGTCAGTCCCCACCGGTACCGTCGGATCATGACCGACCAGCCCCCCGCGGCCCCCGGCGAGCGGCGGCTCGCCACCCTCGAAGGCGTCCTGGAGCGCGTCACGTACGCCAACGAGGAGAACGGCTACACCGTCGCCCGTGTCGACACCGGCAGAGGCGCCGGCGACCTGCTGACCGTCGTCGGCGCGCTGCTCGGCGCGCAGGTCGGGGAGTCGCTGCGGATGGAGGGGCGGTGGGGCTCGCACCCGCAGTACGGCAAGCAGTTCCACGTCGAGAACTACACGACCGTCCTGCCCGCCACCGTCCAGGGCATCCGGCGCTACCTCGGCTCCGGCCTCGTCAAGGGCATCGGGCCGGTCTTCGCCGACCGCATCACGCAGCATTTCGGCATCGACACCCTCACCGTCATCGAGGAGGAGCCCAAGCGGCTGATCGAGGTGCCCGGCCTCGGTCCCAAGCGGACGAAGAAGATCGCCGACGCCTGGGAGGAGCAGAAGGCGATCAAGGAGGTCATGCTCTTCCTCCAGACCGTCGAGGTGTCCACCTCCATCGCCGTGCGCATCTACAAGAAGTACGGCGACGCGTCGATCTCCGTCGTGAAGAACCAGCCCTACCGCCTGGCCGCCGACGTCTGGGGCATCGGCTTCCTCACCGCCGACAAGATCGCCCAGTCCGTCGGCATCCCGCACGACAGCCCGGAACGGGTGAAGGCGGGCTTGCAGTACGCCCTGTCCCAGGCCACCGACCAGGGGCACTGCTATCTCCCCGAGGAGAAGTTGATCGCCGACGCGGTGAAGTTGCTCCAGGTGGACACCGGGCTCGTCATCGAGTGTCTGGGAGAGCTGGCCGCCGAGCCGGAGAACCCGGACGACGACCCCGGCGTCGTGCGCGAGAAGGTGCCCGGCCCGGAGGGCGGCGACCCGGTCACCGCCGTCTACCTCGTCCCCTTCCACCGCGCCGAGCTGGCCCTCGCCGGACAGCTCCGCCGCCTCCTGCGTACCGAGGAGGACCGGATGCCCGCCTTCCAGGGCGTGGCCTGGGACAAGGCGCTCGGGTGGCTCGGGCAGCGCACGGGCGCCGATCTCGCGCCCGAGCAGGAGGCGGCCGTACGCCTCGCCCTCACCGAGAAGGTCGCCGTCCTCACCGGCGGGCCCGGCTGCGGCAAGTCGTTCACCGTGCGGTCGGTCGTGGAGCTGGCGCGCGCGAAGAAGGCGAAGGTGGTGCTCGCCGCGCCCACCGGGCGGGCGGCCAAGCGCCTCGCCGAGCTGACCGGCGCCGAGGCGTCCACGGTGCACCGGCTGCTGGAGCTGAAGCCGGGCGGTGACGCCGCCTACGACCGGGACCGGCCCCTCGACGCCGACCTCGTCGTGGTGGACGAGGCGTCGATGCTGGACCTGCTCCTCGCCAACAAGCTGGTCAAGGCGGTGCCCCCGGGTGCCCATCTGCTCTTCGTCGGGGACGTCGACCAGCTGCCGAGTGTGGGGGCGGGGGAGGTGCTGCGGGATCTGCTCGCACCCGGCAGCCCCGTTCCCGCCGTCCGGCTCACCCGGGTCTTCCGGCAGGCCCAGCAGTCGGGGGTGGTGACCAACGCGCACCGGATCAACGCCGGACAGCATCCGCTCACCGACGGGATGAAGGACTTCTTCCTCTTCGTCGAGGACGACACCGAGGAGGCGGGGCGGCTCACCGTCGACGTAGCCGCGCGGCGCATTCCGGCGAAGTTCGGGCTCGACCCGCGGCGTGATGTGCAGGTGCTGGCGCCGATGCACCGGGGGCCCGCCGGCGCCGGGACGCTGAACGGGCTGCTCCAGCAGGCCGTCACCCCCGGCCGCCCGGATCTCGCCGAGAAGAGGTTCGGCGGCCGTGTTTTCCGGGTCGGCGACAAGGTCACCCAGATTCGCAACAATTACGAGAAGGGTGAGAACGGTGTCTTCAACGGCACCGTCGGCGTGGTCACCTCGCTCGACCCGGTGGACCAGCGCCTCACCGTGCTGACGGACGAGGACGAGGAGGTTCCGTACGAATTCGACGAACTGGACGAACTGGCCCACGCCTACGCGGTGACCATCCACCGGTCCCAGGGCAGTGAGTATCCGGCGGTCGTGATTCCCGTGACCACCGGTGCCTGGATGATGCTCCAGCGGAACCTGCTCTACACGGCGGTCACCCGGGCCAAGCGGCTGGTCGTCCTCGTCGGTTCCCGCAAGGCGATCGGACAGGCGGTGCGCACGGTGTCGGCCGGCCGGCGCTGCACGGCGCTCGACTTCCGGCTGGCGGGCCCCTGACCCCGAAGACCTTCCGGCAAACCTCCCCGCCCTGTGAAAAAAATGATCGATCAAATGAGTCGGGAAGGTCACAGAGCACTTCCGGATGGGGAGGAGAGGGGGCAGGATGAGCTAGTTGGCGGCACTGAGTGCCGCCGATAGGCCCGATGGTCGACCCCGAGTGCACTCTCCTGAGCCAAGTGGGGGATGGTAGAGACAGTCAGGGCACCTCGAAGATGAGGCACTACGTCGGTGAGGGAAGACGTGAGCGACAACTCTGTAGTACTGCGGTACGGCGACGGCGAGTACACCTACCCGGTGATCGACAGCACCGTCGGCGACAAGGGCTTCGACATCGGGAAGCTCCGCGCCCAGACCGGTCTGGTGACGCTGGACAGCGGTTACGGCAACACCGCTGCCTACAAATCCGCCATTACCTACCTGGATGGCGAAGCCGGCATCCTCCGGTACCGCGGCTACCCGATCGAGCAGCTGGCCGAGCGTTCCTCCTTCGTGGAGGTCGCCTACCTGCTGATCAACGGCGAGCTGCCGACCGTCGACCAGCTGGCCGCCTTCAAGGGCGAGATCACGCAGCACACCCTGCTGCACGAGGACGTCAAGAACTTCTACAAGGGCTTCCCGCGCGACGCCCACCCGATGGCGATGCTGTCGTCGGTGGTCTCCGCGCTGTCGACGTTCTACCAGGACAGCCACAACCCGTTCGACGAGCGTCAGCGCAACCTCTCGACGATCCGGCTGCTCGCCAAGCTCCCGACGATCGCCGCCTACGCGTACAAGAAGTCGATCGGCCACCCGTTCGTCTACCCGCGCAACGACCTCGGCTACGTCGAGAACTTCCTGCGCATGACCTTCTCGGTCCCCGCCCAGGAGTACGAGCTCGACCCGGTCGTCGTCTCCGCGCTGGACAAGCTGCTGATCCTGCACGCGGACCACGAGCAGAACTGCTCGACCTCCACGGTCCGTCTGGTCGGCTCCTCCCAGGCGAACATGTTCGCGTCGATCTCGGCCGGCATCAACGCCCTGTGGGGCCCGCTGCACGGCGGCGCCAACCAGTCGGTGCTGGAGATGCTGGAGGGCATCCGCGACTCCGGCGGCGACGTCGACACCTTCATCCGCAAGGTGAAGAACAAGGAGGACGGCGTCCGCCTGATGGGCTTCGGCCACCGGGTCTACAAGAACTTCGACCCGCGTGCCAAGATCATCAAGGCCGCCGCGCACGACGTGCTCTCCGCCCTCGGCAAGTCCGACGAGCTGCTGGACATCGCCCTCAAGCTGGAGGAGCACGCGCTCTCCGACGACTACTTCGTCTCGCGCAGCCTCTACCCGAACGTCGACTTCTACACCGGCCTGATCTACCGGGCCATGGGCTTCCCGACCGAGATGTTCACGGTCCTGTTCGCCCTCGGCCGCCTGCCGGGCTGGATCGCCCAGTGGCACGAGATGATCAAGGAGCCGGGTTCCCGCATCGGCCGCCCGCGCCAGATCTACACCGGCGTCGTCGAGCGCGACTTCGTGCCGGTCGAGGAGCGCTGAGCCGCCAGGCACCCCCGCAGCGCGTCCGAGGAGTCCCGTGCCGCCCGAGCGGTACGGGACTCGTCCTTTCCCGGGGCCGTACACGGGACAGCAGAAGGCGCCCTGGCGCCGGTCCCCCCACGGGCCGACGAACCAGGGCGCCTTCCCATGTCCCGGTGCGGATTCCCCCCACGGGATCCGGCCGGGCGTCTGTGAGGACAGCGCCTGAATCGCTGTGTATGAGCACGACGGGCCGAGCCCGCCGTGTACGTGTCGTGCGGTCGTGCGGTCTGCCGGGACAGCGCACCCGGGAGGGCCGCTCAAAGCTTCCCGGTGTACGTGTCCCGGCAACGCAGCTCTGGGAAAGTCCCCCAAGACATCCCCAGATGCCAGGTGGCGCCCCCCAAGACGCTGCCTGACATCGCCAACTTAGACCTTCGAACCCCTTCGATGGTTACGTTCGCATCACTGTGATCTGCGTCTCTTGCATATGTCCCTTAGGTGCGCAAGAGCCCCGGTACGTCGACCGGGACCCAAGCGTAAGGAAGATGCGCGAGCCTTGTGAAGAGCTTATGTGAGGCGCGTGCCGGACTCCAGAGGTCTCCGGGCATCGAGACCTCAGCGAAACGCGCGCAGGCGCAGGCTGTTGGTCACCACGAACACCGAGGAGAAGGCCATCGCCGCCCCCGCGATCATCGGGTTCAGCAGCCCGGCGGCGGCCAGCGGCAGCGCGGCCACGTTGTAGCCGAAGGCCCACACGAGGTTGCCCTTGATCGTGGACAGGGTGCGCCGGGAGAGGCGGATCGCGTCCGCGGCCACCCTGAGGTCCCCGCGCACCAGGGTCAGGTCGCCCGCCTCGATGGCCGCGTCCGTCCCCGTGCCCATGGCCAGGCCCAGGTCGGCGGTGGCGAGCGCGGCCGCGTCGTTGACGCCGTCGCCGACCATGGCGACCGTACGGCCCTCGCGCCGCAGCCGCTCCACCACGGCCACCTTCTCCTCGGGCAGCACCTCGGCGATCACCTCGTCGACGCCGACGGCGCGGGCGACCGACTCGGCCACCCGCCGGTCGTCGCCGGTCAGCAGTACGGGGGTCAGACCCAGCCGGCGCAGCTCGGACACCGCCTGTGCGCTGGTCTCCCGGACCGTGTCCGCGACCGCGACCACCCCGCGCGCGACACCGTCCCAGCCGACCGCGACGGCCGTACGGCCGTCCCTGACGGCCTCGTCGAGAGCGTGGGCAACCTCGGGCGGCAGAGTCTCGTAGAGGCGGCCCACGGCCACCTCACGGCCCTCCACGCGCCCGCGTACGCCCCGCCCGGGGACGTTCTCGAAGTTCTCGACCCCGGGCAGCGTGCCGGTCCGCTCCTGTGCGCCGGCGGCGACCGCGCGGGCCACGGGATGCTCGGAGGCGTGCTCGACGGCGCCCGCGAGCCGCAGCAGCTCCGCCTCGTCGGTGCCCTCGGCGGCGTACACCTCGTGGAGGGTCATCCGGCCCGTGGTGACGGTGCCGGTCTTGTCCAGGACGACCGTGTCGACGCGCCGGGTGGACTCCAGCACCTCCGGGCCCTTGATCAGGATGCCGAGCTGGGCGCCGCGGCCCGTGCCCACCAGCAGCGCGGTCGGCGTCGCCAGGCCCAGCGCGCACGGGCAGGCGATGATCAGTACGGCGACGGCGGCGGTGAACGCGGCGACCGTGTCGCCGGTGGTGCCCAGCCACCCGCCGAAGGTCGCGAAGGCGATCAGCAGCACGACGGGCACGAAGACCCCGGAGATCCGGTCGGCGAGCCGCTGCACCTCGGCCTTGCCGCTCTGCGCGTCCTCGACCAGCTTCGCCATCCGCGCCAGCCGCGTGTCGGCGCCGACCCGGGTGGCCTCCACCACCAGCCGGCCCCCCACGTTGACCGTGGCGCCGGTGACGGTGTCGCCCGCCCCGACGTCCACCGGGACCGACTCGCCGGTCAGCATCGAGACGTCCACCGCCCCGGCGCCCTCGACCACCGTGCCGTCGGTGGCGATCTTCTCGCCGGGCCGTACGACGAACCGGTCGCCGACCGTCAGCCGGCCCACCGGCACCCGTACCTCGTGCCCGTCCCGTACGACGGAGACGTCCTTGGCGCCCAGCTCCATCAGCGCCCGCAGCGCGGCACCGGCGCGGCGCTTGGAGCGGGCCTCCAGCCAGCGGCCGAGGAGGAGGAAGGCGGTGACCCCGGCGGCGGCCTCCAGATAGATCGCGGAGGTGCCGTCGGCACGGGAGACGGTGAGGTCGAAGCCGTGCCGCATGCCCGGCATGCCCGCGTCCCCGAAGAACAGCGCCCACAGCGACCAGCCGAACGCCGCGAGGGTGCCCAGTGAGACCAGGGTGTCCATGGTGGCGGCGCCGTGCCGGAGGTTGGTCCAGGCGGCGCGGTGGAAGGGGAGGCCGCCCCAGACCACCACGGGGGCGGCCAGGGTGAGCGAGAGCCACTGCCAGTTGTCGAACTGCAGCGCCGGGACCATGGCCAGCAGGACGACGGGGGCGGCGAGGAGGGCGGAGACGAGCAGGCGGTGGCGCAGGGCGGACAGCTCGGGGTCGTCGTCCGCGCCGGTGCCCTCCGCGTCGACGGCCTCCGCGTCGGCGGCCGGCTCCGGCGGCGCCGGTTCCTCCGCGGTGTAGCCCGTCCTGACGACGGTGGCGATCAGGTCGGCGACGGTGGTGGTCGCCGGGTGGGTGATCCGGGCCTTCTCCGTCGCGTAGTTCACCGTGGCGGTGACGCCGTCCATGCGGTTGAGCTTCTTCTCGACGCGGGCCGCGCAGGAGGCGCAGGTCATCCCGCCGACGATCAGCTCGACCTCGGCGAGGTCCGGCCCGGTGGCCGTGGCGTCCGCGGGCGTCTGAGCGGTGGTGCTGGTCATGGTCCGGACTCCCGTCCGCCCCCGGCGGGGCCGCTCAGGCCCTGCCGACCAGCTCGAAGCCGGCCTCGTCCACGGCGGCGCGCACGGCCTCGTCGTCGAGGGGCGTCTCGGAGACGACGGTGACCACACCGGTGGAGGCGACCGCCTGCACCGAGCCGACGCCCGCGATCTCGGAGATCTCGCCGGAGACGGCGCCCTCGCAGTGTCCGCAGCTCATTCCGCTCACCTTGTAGACGGTGGTGACGGAGCCCTGGGTGTCGGTCTGGGCGGTCATGTCGTTACTCCCTCGTCGGGGCGTGCATGGTGGTCTGTGCGTGGCCGGCGTGGACCCCGCATCTCCCACTGTACCCCTAGGGGGTATGGCTGCGGATGGGCCTGCCGTGAGATGAGGGACGGGAGGCGGAAACTCCGCCACAGGACTCCCCACGAGAGTGCGGGAAGCACGAAAGTGAGGGTGACGGATGCGCGCGGTCGTGTTCGAGCGCTTCGGAGAGCCGGCCGAGGTCCGGGAGGTCGCCGACCCGGAGCCCGCGCCGCACGGCGTCGTGGTGCGCGTCGAGGCCACCGGGCTGTGCCGCAGCGACTGGCACGGCTGGCAGGGCCACGACCCGGACATCACGCTGCCGCACGTGCCCGGGCACGAACTCGCCGGCGTCGTCGAGGCGGCCGGCGACCGGGTGGCCGGGTGGCGGCCCGGCGACCGGGTGACCGTGCCCTTCGTCTGCGCCTGCGGGAGCTGCGCCGCGTGCGCGGCGGGGGACCAGCAGGTGTGCGAGCACCAGACCCAGCCGGGCTTCACGCACTGGGGCTCCTTCGCCGAGTACGTCGCGCTCGACCACGCCGACGTCAACCTCGTCGCCGTCCCCGAGGGCATGTCGTACGCGACCGCCGCCTCGCTCGGCTGCCGGTTCGCCACCGCCTTCCGGGCCGTCGTGCAGCAGGGCCGGGTCGCGGCGGGGGAGTGGGTGGCGGTGCACGGCTGCGGGGGCGTCGGCCTGTCCGCCGTGATGATCGCCGCGGCCTCGGGCGCCCGGGTGGTCGCCGTGGACGTGTCGGCGCGGGCGCTGGAGCTGGCCCGTACCTTCGGCGCGGTGGAGTGCGTGGACGCCTCCCGGACGCCGGACACGGCGGCGGCCGTCCGCGACCTCACCGGCGGCGGCGCCCACCTCTCCCTAGACGCGCTCGGCTCGCCCGTCACCTGCGCCGCGTCCGTGTCCGGCCTGCGCCGCCGCGGCCGGCACGTCCAGGTCGGGCTGCTGCCCTCGGCGGACGGCACCACACCGGTGCCGATGGCCCGCGCCGTCGCCCTGGAGCTCGAACTCCTGGGCAGCCACGGGATGGCCGCGCACACCTACCCGCCGATGCTGGAACTGGTCCGCGGCCAAGTGCTCCGGCCCGATCTGCTGGTGACGTCCACCATCGGGCTGGAGGCGGTCCCGGCGGCCCTCGCGGCGATGGGGACGGCGCCCGGCGCGGGGGTGACGGTCATCGAGCCGTGACGTCGGCCGCCGACCGGGCGGAGGCGGCGCCGGGACGCCCTCGGTGGACGGCCCACTCGTGGTCGAGTACGGCCATCAGTACCTCGTCCACCCACACGCCGTCCCGCCACGCGGCTTCGCGCCGCGTTCCCTCCACCACGAAGCCGGTTTTCTCGTACACCCGCCGGGCCCGGCGGTTGTCCGCGTAGACCTCCAGCTGGACGCGGTGCAGGCCTGCCTGGTCGAAACCGTGGCCGACGATCAGCCGTGTCGCCTCGCTCCCCAGCCCCCGGCCGCGTCCGCGGGGGCCGATGAGGGTCCGGAAGGCGCAGCTGCGTGCTGACGGGTCCCACTCGTACAGGACGACCTCGCCGACGAGTTCCCCGGTGACGCGGTCGGTGACGGCGAGGTCGAGCCGGTCGGGGTCGCCGGTACGCACGCCGTACCACGAGCGCAGTCGTTCCCGGGTGAGTTCGGTGGTCGGCTCGAAGGTGAACCGGATGACCTCCGGGTCGCCGATGATCTCCCACATCGCGTCGGCGTCCTGCTGGGTGAACGGCCGCAGGACGGTTTTCTCACCGGTCAGGACGGGTTTCACGGAGAAGTCCATGGGCGGAACCATGCCCCACGGGACGACGGGATTCCGAACGGATTTTTGGCCTACCGCTTCCGGTTGCGCGGTCGGGACGCCACCCAGGCCAGGACCGTGTCCGCGTACCAGTACGGCTTCCCGCCCTCCACGTGATCGGGCGGCGGCAGCAGCCCGTGCTTGCGGTACGACCGCACGGTGTCCGGTTGCACCCGGATGTGGGCCGCGATGTCCTTGTAGGACCAGAGCCTTCGGTCGGTCACTAGCCGCACCTCCCTGCGCGCACCACGGCGGCGACCGGGGACGGCCGCCGGGGGGAGCCGGGGTGCTGCGTCGGCGATCACCAAGCCTGTTACGGGTGAACGACACCGGGTGACGGACGGTCAGGGGCCGTTCCCGGATGTGACGGAAGGCCCGTGCGCGCGTGACGTGTGTGACGGGACCGGGCCTTTTGTGACACGAGTGCCACGAAGGCGTACGCACGGGTCCCGGCGTGGCGCGTTGACTTCGGGGCGGGCGGACAAACCGTGGGTGCGGACGGGCGGTTGTCCGGGCCGCGTCGTCCGAATGTCCGGACAAAACATTGACAGGCCGGACCCGCGGGGCTAGAAACCGGGGGAGACGCAACGGCGGGCACTGGAACGGCGGCACGACGCCCGGTGTGAAGACGGGCGCGAGGACACGCACGAAGGGGAACGCGATGGCGCACGACCCGATCGCCGGGGGCCCGGAGTGCGCGCCCGCCGTCGCCGGTTCCCCCACCGAACGCCTCCGGCGCGGGACGGCCGACTCGCCCTGGCAGGAGCGAGGCGCGAGCGCCGACTCCCCGCTCGCACCGGCCCCGCGCCGGAGGTTCCTCCGCCCGCCGGGGCGCCGGGCGCCGACACTGCCCCACGTGTCTACGCGGACGCCCAAACCGCATACACAGTGTCGGGCGCGCCCGGAGCGCCCGGCTGCTGGGATGGACCCATGGCAGTGACCGCGGCCCGACCGTCGCCGGTCACCGCCCGTGAGCTGGACCAACGGCACGTCTCGACCCGTCGCCGCCATCTGTGAAGGAGTTCTCGGTCATGACGAACATCGTCAACCACTGGATCGGCGGCAAGACCGCCGAAGGCGCCTCGGGCACGTACGGGCCGGTGACGAACCCGGCGACCGGCGCGGTCGCCACCAAGGTCGCCTTTGCCTCGGTCGAAGAGGTGGACGCCGCGGTCGCCGCCGCCCAGGAGGCGTACCTGACCTGGGGTCAGTCCTCGCTGGCGCAGCGGACGTCGGTCCTCTTCAAGTTCCGGGCGCTGCTGGACGCCCACCGTGACGAGATCGCCGAGCTGATCACCGCCGAGCACGGCAAGGTGCACTCCGACGCGCTCGGCGAGGTCGCGCGCGGCCTGGAGATCGTCGACCTGGCCTGCGGCATCAACGTGCAGCTGAAGGGGGAGCTGTCGACGGAGGTCGCCACCCGCGTGGACGTGTCCTCGATCCGGCAGCCGCTCGGCGTCGTCGCCGGCATCACGCCGTTCAACTTCCCGGCGATGGTGCCGATGTGGATGTTCCCCATCGCCATCGCCTGCGGCAACACCTTCGTGCTCAAGCCGAGCGAGAAGGACCCCTCGGCCGCGAACAGGATCGCCGAGCTGCTCTCCGAGGCCGGACTGCCGGACGGTGTCTTCAACGTCGTCCACGGCGACAAGGTGGCCGTGGACCGCCTCCTGGAGCACCCGGACGTCAAGGCGGTCTCCTTCGTCGGCTCTACCCCGATCGCCCGTTACATCCACACCACCGCCTCCGCGAACGGCAAGCGCGTCCAGGCACTCGGCGGCGCCAAGAACCACATGCTGGTGCTGCCCGACGCCGACCTCGACGCGGCGGCCGACGCCGCCGTGTCCGCGGCCTACGGCTCGGCGGGCGAGCGCTGCATGGCGATCTCCGCGGTCGTGGCGGTCGGCGCGATCGGTGACGAGCTGGTCCAGAAGATCCGCGAGCGCGCCGAGAAGATCAAGATCGGCCCCGGCGACGACCCGACCTCCGAGATGGGTCCGCTCATCACCAAGGCGCACCGCGACAAGGTGGCGTCCTACGTCGAGGGCGCGGCGGCCGAGGGCTGCGAGGTCGTGCTCGACGGCACCGGCCACACGGTCGACGGCCACGAGGACGGCCACTGGATCGGCATCTCCCTGCTGGACCGGGTGCCGACCACGGCGAAGGCGTACCAGGACGAGATCTTCGGCCCGGTGCTGTGTGTGCTGCGCGCGGACACCTACGAGGAGGGCCTGGCCCTCATCAACGCCTCGCCCTTCGGCAACGGCACCGCGATCTTCACCCGGGACGGCGGCGCGGCCCGCCGCTTCCAGCTGGAGGTCGAGGCCGGCATGGTCGGCGTGAACGTCCCGATCCCGGTCCCCGTCGGCTACCACTCCTTCGGCGGCTGGAAGGACTCGCTCTTCGGCGACCACCACATCTACGGCAACGACGGCACGCACTTCTACACCCGCGGCAAGGTCGTCACCACTCGCTGGCCGGACCCGGCCGACGCCCCGGCGGGCGTGGACCTGGGCTTCCCGCGCAACCACTGACCGAGGTCAGCGAGATCCCGTGCCCCGGCCCGCCCGTGCGGGCCGGGGCACCGCCGCGCAGTCTCAGCCGGCCATCGCCCCGGAGTTCTTCACTTCCTCGGTGAGGTCCCCGACCTCCTGCGCGGGCGGGGCCACGATGTCCTGCGTGGCGCCGAACTTGTCGAAGTCCATGGTGACCGTCATGGCACCGAACTCCTGGGTCAGGCGCACCGGCAGGTCCTTCTCGCCCACCCAGACGTCCATGGTGATCGAGTCGCCGCCGGTGGAGTTCAGCATGCTGTCGGCGCCGCTGAAGGCGTCCTTGAACTTGCCCATGTCCTCCCCGTCGAGCACCGCGCGGTAGTGCGTCGTGGGCTTGCCGTTGACGGTCTCCGCGCCGAGGTCCTCGACGTCGCTGGCGTACTTGAGACCCTTCATGGAGTCCGCCGGGCTGGCCCCGCCGCCGGTCCCGCTGAACGCGGCGGCGCCGGACTCGCCGAAGACCGCCGATCCGTCGATCTTCATCCACTCCTTGCCCGCGAGCGGACCGGTGGGCTGCGGGTCGATGTCGTAGTAGTAGGCGCCGTCCACGAACAGGGTGCGCACGGTCGGGGAGTCCGTGAGGTCCTGCATCTGCACGGCGTCGGTGTCCATCTCGACGTCGAGCGCGTAGCCGTCGCCCCAGGAGTACGTGCCGTCCATGGCGATCGGCTCGCCGGTGCCCAGCTCGGTCGTCGTCCTGACCTCGGCGGAGCCCAGCTCCTCGGTCCGGTCGGTGGCCCGCGAGAGCGCCGCCATGATCGTGTCGGCCTTGCTCACCGCCGTGTCGGCCGCCTTCTCGGCGCCCTCGGCCGCCGACTTGACGCCCTCCGAACCGCACGCGGTCGCCGTGACCATCGCCGCCGCCGTCAGCCCCACCCAGGCCGCTGTGTACCTCAGCTTCATGAGTCCCCGCCCGTTGCCGTGTTCCTGTGATTCACCTGTGCCCAGGACTCTACCGGCAGCCACCGACAGCGCCGGAGGGCCGCCACCCGTCGCCGAGGGCCCTGCCTACCGCAACCGTGGTACACGACGTCCGCCGCGTACTGCCCCGGGAGGGGCGGAGGTTCGGCCCCGGGGCTGCCCCCGATGTCGGCGGCGGCCCGTACCGTTGACGCATGGATCTTCGACTGCCCCGCGTGCGAGGGCTGCTACGGGGGCCGCGGCGGATGCTCGCCGCCGCGGCCGTCGTCGTCGTGCTCGCCGGCGCCGGGACCTGGACGGCCGTCGCCGGTGACGACCCGCCCCCGGTGCACCGCTCGGACCGGGTCGTCGCGGTGGGCGACGGGGTGCGCCTGGACACCTCGTACTTCACGGCGGGCTCCGACGGCCGCCGCCCGGCTGTCCTGCTCGCGCACGGCTTCGGCGGCAGCAAGGCCGACGTGCGGGATCAGGCGGAGGACCTGGCCCGCGACGGGTACGCGGTCCTGACCTGGTCGGCGCGCGGCTTCGGCGAATCCACCGGGAAGATCGGGCTCAACGCCCCGGACGGCGAGGTCGCCGACGTCTCCCGGCTGATCGACTGGCTGGCCGGGCGGCCCGAGGTCCGGCTGGATGAGAAGGGCGACCCACGCGTGGGCGTGGCCGGCGGCTCGTACGGCGGCGCGGTCTCGCTGCTGGCCGCCGGGTACGACGACCGGGTCGACGCGATCGCCCCGGCCGTCACCTACTGGAACCTCTCGGACGCCCTCTTCCCGAACGACGTCTTCAAGAAGCTCTGGGCCGGCATCTTCGTCAACCTGGGCGGCGGCTGCGACCGGTTCGAGGACGAGCTGTGCCGCATGTACCAGCGGGTCGCCGAGTCCGGGAAGCCGGACGCCCAGGCCACGGACCTCCTCGACGCGCGCAGCCCGCAGGCCGTCGCCGACCGCATCGCCGTGCCCACGCTCCTGGTGCAGGGCCAGACCGACTCGCTCTTCCCGCTGGACCAGGCCGACCTGGCCGCCGAGGCGATCCGGGACAACGGCGCCCCGGTGGCGGTCGACTGGATCGCGGGCGGGCACGACGGCGGCGATCTGGAGACGGACCGCGTCGAGGCCCGTATCGGAGCGTGGTTCGACCGCTACCTGAAGGACGACGCGTCGTCCGGCACCGGTCCCGCCTTCCGCGTCAGCCGCACCGTCGGCACCGGCAGCGGCGACGGCGAGCCCCGGCTGGAGGGCGTGAGCGCCGACTCCTACCCCGGCCTGGTCAGCGAGGTGCGCGAGATCGGGCTGCGCGGCCGCGAGCAGTCCTTCGACAACCCGGCCGGCGCCAGCCCGCCCGCCGTCTCCGCCCTGCCCGGCATCGGCGGGTCCGGCGGACTCGCCCAGCTCTCCTCCCTCGGCATCGGCGTCTCCCTCGACTTCCCCGGCCAGCACGCCGCCTTCGAGTCGGCGCCGCTGGAGGAGGACCTCCGGATCACCGGCTCGCCGACCGCGACCGTGCACGTGGAGTCCACGAGCGACGAAGCCGTGCTCTTCGCCAAGGTGTACGACGTCGGACCGGGCGGCGCCCAGCCGGTGCTCCCCTCACAGCTGGTCGCGCCCGTCCGGGTGGACGACGTCGGCGACGGCAGGGACGTGGAGCTCACCCTGCCCGCGATCGACCACGAGGTGGAGCGCGGCCACCGCCTGCGCCTGGTCCTGTCCTCCACCGACCTCGGCTACGCCTCCCCGGCCGCCCCCGCCACGTACACCGTCTCCCTGGAGGGCGACCTGGCGATCCCGGCGGGTCTCGGCGACACCGGGCAGGTGGCCGGGCTGCCCGCCTGGGTCTGGTGGGCGCCGCTCGCGGGTGCGGCGGTGGCCGCGGCCCTGCTGCTGACCGCCCGCCGCCGCACCACCGCGCCACCGCCCGACCCCGCGCTGTCCGGCGTACCGCTCCAGATCACCGGCCTGACCAAGCGGTACGGCAAGTCCGGCGACCGGTACGCGGTGCGGGACCTGTCCTTCCGAGTGGAGCAGGGCCAGGTGCTCGGCCTGCTCGGTCCGAACGGCGCGGGCAAGACGACCACCCTGCGCATGCTGATGGGCCTGATCGGTCCGGACGGCGGCGAGATCCGCGTCTTCGGGCACGCCATCGCGCCCGGCGCCCCGGTGCTCTCCCGCGTCGGCGCGTTCGTCGAGGGCGCGGGTTTCCTGCCGCACCTGTCCGGCCGGGAGAACCTGGAGCTGTACTGGCGGGCCACCGGGCGCCCGCCCGGGGACGCCCACCTCGACGAGGCCCTGGAGATCGCCGGGCTCGGCGACGCGCTCGCCCGCGCGGTGCGCACCTACTCCCAGGGCATGCGCCAGCGCCTGGCCATCGCCCAGGCCATGCTGGGCCTGCCCGACCTGCTGATCCTGGACGAGCCGACCAACGGCCTGGACCCGCCGCAGATCCGCGAGATGCGCGAGGTGATGATCCGTTACGCGGCGGCCGGCCGCACGGTGATCGTCTCCAGTCACCTGCTGTCCGAGGTCGAGCAGAGCTGCACCCACCTGGTGGTCATGGACCACGGGCGGCTGGTGCAGGCGGGCCCGGTCGGCGAGATCATCGGCTCCGGCGACACGCTGCTGGTGGGCACCTGCGCGGCGGTCGACGCGCCCCTGACCGAGAAGGTGGCAGCGCTGCCGGGCGTGGCCTCGGCGGTGGCGGCCGACGGCGGGCTGCTGGTCCGCCTCGGACCGGGCGGCACCGCACGGGCCCTGATCGCCGAACTCGTCCGCCTGGACGTGCCCGTGGAGTCGGTGGGTCCCCACCGGCGCCTCGAGGACGCCTTCCTCACCCTGATCGGAGACTGAGCATGAGCACGCTGGCCGACCGCGCGGCCCCCGGCACCCGGGAGGTCGCCGAGGGCTACCGCGCGGGCCGCACGCTGCCCGTGCGGGTGGAGCTGGTCCGGCAGCTGAAGCGGCGGCGCACGCTCGTCATGGGCGGCATCCTGTTCGCCCTGCCGTTCGTCCTGCTCGTCGCCTTCCGGATCGGCGGCGAGCCGGGCGGGGCCAACGATCGGATCAGCCTGATGGACTCGGCCACCGCGTCGGGGGCGAACTTCGCCGCGGTGAACCTGTTCGCCTCCGCCGGCTTCCTCCTCGTCGTGCCCGTCGCCCTCTTCTTCGGGGACACGGTCGCCTCGGAGGCCGGCTGGTCCTCCCTGCGCTACCTGCTGGCGGCGCCGGTGCCCCGCGCCCGCCTGCTGTGGTCCAAACTGGTCGTCGCCCTCACCCTCAGCCTGGCCGCGATCGTGCTGCTGCCGCTGACCGCGCTGGCCGTGGGTACGGCCGCCTACGGCTGGGGCCCGCTGGAGCTGCCCACCGGCGGCAGCCTGTCCACCGGCACCGCGGCCGAGCGCCTGGCCATCACGGTGGCGTACGTCTTCGTCTCGCAACTGGTCACCGCCGCGCTGGCGTTCTGGCTGTCCACCAAGACGGACGCCCCGCTCGGCGCGGTAGGCGGCGCGGTCGGCCTCACCATCATCGGCAACGTCCTGGACGAGGTGACCGCTCTCGGCGGCTGGCGCGACCTCCTTCCCGCGCACTGGCAGTACGCCTGGCTCGACACGGTCCGCCCCGAGCTGGACTGGACCCGCCTGATCCAGGGCACGTCCCTGTCCGTGACGTACGCCCTGGTCCTCTTCGCCCTGGCCTTCCGGGGCTTCGCCCGCAAGGACGTGGTGTCGTAGGGCCCGTCTCCCGCGCCCCCTCCGGGAGACGGGCAGACCTCGGCGAGATCACCGGAAGATCACCCACCGGTCTCGGCGGCACGCTCCCGTGCCCACTTCGAGACGCACCCGTGACGCCCCGTGCCGCACGTTCCGCCGCTTCGCGACGTCACAGTCACGTACACCGGCGTCAAGGGAACCAGGGGGCACGGAAAATGAGGCGATACCGGACACCAAGGCCGATCGGCGCGCTGCTCGCGCTCGCGGCGGCGGGCGGCCTGCTGCTCACCGGCTGCGGGGCAGGCGACGACGCGGCGCGGGGCGCGAAGGACACCGCGGTGGACTCCCGGGGCAGGGGCTCCGCGCCGATGCCCGCACCCGACCGCCCGCGCGGCGAGGGCGGACAGCACTACGACGGGGGCGCGACCACCGGCGGGACGGAGGACTCCCGCGAGATCGCCCCCGACCCCGACCTCCTGTCCACCTTCGCCCTCGACGTCGACACCGCCTCCTACGGCTACGCCCGCCGCACCCTGGCCGAGGGCCGGCTGCCCGACCCGTCGACGGTCCGGCCCGAGGAGTTCGTCAACAGCTTCCGCCAGGACTACGACCGCCCCGACGGGGACGGCTTCACGGTGACCGTGGACGGCGCCCGCACCGCCGAGGAGGACTGGTCCCTGGTCCGCGTGGGCCTGGCCACCCGGGGCGCCGAGCAGGAGGGCGAACGCCCGCCGGCCGCCCTGACCTTCGTCATCGACGTCTCCGGCTCCATGGCCGAGCCCGGCCGCCTCGACCTCGCCAAGGAATCCCTCGGCACGATGACCGACCGCCTGCGCGACGACGACTCGGTCGCGCTGGTCACCTTCAGCGACGAGGCCGAGACCGTCCTGCCGATGACCCGGCTCGGCGAACGCCGCGGCCGCGTCCACGACGCCATCGACAGCCTGGAACCCGCCGAGTCCACCAACCTCGGCGCGGGCGTCGAGACCGGCTACGACACCGCCGTCGAGGGCCGCCGCGAGGGCGCCACCAACCGCGTCGTCCTCGTCTCCGACGCGCTCGCCAACACCGGCGACACCGACGCGGACGCCATCCTCGAACGCATCGCGGACGAACGCCGCGAGCACGGCGTCACCCTCTTCGGCGTCGGCGTCGGCAGCGACTACGGCGACGCCCTGATGGAACGCCTCGCCGACAAGGGCGACGGCCACACCACGTACGTGTCGAACACCGAGGACGCCCGCGAGGTCTTCTGCGAGCAGCTCCCGCGCCACATCGAGCTGACCGCCCGCGACGCCAAGGCCCAGGTCGCCTTCGACCCGGAGACGGTCGCCGAGTTCCGCCTCGTCGGCTACGACAACCGCCGCGTCGCCGACGAGGACTTCCGCGACGACCGCGTCGACGGCGGCGAGGTCGGCCCCGGCCACACCGTCACCGCCCTGTACGCCGTCCGCGTCCGGCCCGGCGCCGACGGCCACCTCGCCACCGCCACCGTCCGCTGGCTCGACCCCGAAAGCCGGGCCCCGCACGAGGAGTCCGGTGACGTGGAGACCGGTGACCTCGGCGACTCGGTGTGGGAGGCGGACCGCGGCCTGCGGGTCACCGTCACCGCCGCCTACTTCGCCGACGCCCTGCGCGCCCCGTACGACGGCGACGGCGCTCTGCCCGGCGCACCGCGCCTGGGGGAACTCGCCGAACGCGCGGGCGCGCTGGCCGACCGCACCAAGGACCCGGACGTCCGGCAGCTCGCCACGGCCGTACGGCAGGCGGACCGGCTGACCTGACCCGACCCGCACCCGTCGGCGTACACGCCGGCCGACACGCACACCCGTCGGCCCTTGCCCCCTTACGCATGAGTAAGTTTACTTCCAAGTAAGTAAAGGGAACAGGCAGCGCAACACCACTCCGATCCGCGACCGGGAGCCGACATGGGCGTACGCAGGGACCTGAAACGGGCGAGGCAGCGCGGGGACCTGGTCTCCCGTGCGCGGACCGAGACCGTCCGGGACGCGCACGGCACCGTCCGCGAGGCCCGCACCGCGCCCCTGGCGTCCCGCCCCACCACGGGCAGCACCGCCGACATCCCGTTCACCAACGCGGCCGAGGCCCCCGGCGCCATCGTCCTGCGCCGCGAGGTGAACGGCGTCTGGCAGCCGGTCACCGCGGCGGAGTTCGCCCGCGAGGTGACCGCCGTGGCCAAGGGCCTGATCGCCGCCGGTCTGGAACCCGGCGGCCGGGTCGCCGTCATGTCCCGCACCCGCTACGAGTGGACGGTCCTGGACTTCGCGATCTGGACGGCCGGCGGCCAGACCGTCCCCGTGTACCCGACCTCCTCCGCCGACCAGGTCGAGTGGATCGTCCGCGACTCCGGCGCCCGGCACGTCGTCACCGAGACGGCGGCGAACACCGCCACCGTCGTGGCCGGCACGTCCGGCCACGACGAGCGCCCGCGCGCCTGGGAACTCGACGCCGGCGCCCTCGCCGACCTGACGGCCCTCGGCCTGGGCGTCACCGACGAGGAGGTGACCAAGCGCCGTACGGCACTGACCCCGGACTCGGTGGCGACCGTCTGCTACACCTCCGGCACCACCGGCCGCCCCAAGGGCTGCGTCCTCACCCACGCCAACCTGCACGCCGAGGCCGCCAACACGGTCGAACTGCTGCACCCGATCTTCAAGGAGGTCACCGGCCAGACCGCCTCGACTCTCCTCTTCCTGCCCCTCGCCCACATCCTCGGCCGCACCATCCAGATCGCCTGCCTGCTGGCCCGCATCGAGCTCGGCCACTTCCCGAGCATCAAGCCCGACGAACTGCGGCCGGCGCTCAAGAAGTTCCGCCCGACCTTCCTGGTCGGCGTGCCCTACCTCTTCGAGAAGATCCACGACACGGGCCGCGCGACCGCCGAGAAGATGGGCCGCGGCGCCTCCTTCGAGCGCGCCCACCGCCTCGCCGTCCGCTTCGGCGCGGCCCACCTGGAACACTTCCTCGGCCGCGGCAAGGGCCCCGCCCCCGCCCTGTGGGCCGGCTGGGCCCTGTACGACCTGCTGGTCTACCGCCGGGTCCGGTCGGAGCTCGGCGGCCGGATGCGCTACGCCATCAGCGGCGGCTCCCCGCTGGAGCGCGAACTCAACCTGTTCTTCTACGCCGCCGGAATCATGGTCTACGAGGGCTACGGCCTCACCGAGACCACCGCCGCCGCCACCATCGTCCCGCCGCTCGGCCCCCGCCCCGGCACCGTCGGCCCGCCGATCCCCGGCACGTCCGTGCGCATCGCCGACGACGGCGAGGTGCTGGTCAAGGGCGGCATCGTCTTCGGCGCCTACCGGAACAACCCGGGGGCCACCGACGCCGCCCTCACCGACGGCTGGTTCGCCACCGGAGACCTCGGCTCCCTCGACGACGACGGCTACCTCACCATCACCGGCCGCAAGAAGGACCTCCTGGTCACCTCGGGCGGCAAGAACGTCTCTCCGGCCGTCCTGGAGGACCGCCTGCGCAGCCGCCCGCCCGTCGCCCAGTGCCTCGTCGTCGGCGACAACCGGCCCTTCGTCGCCGCCCTGGTCACCCTGGACCCGGACGCCGTCGCCCACTGGCTGGCGGTGCGGAAGCTCCCCGCCGACACCCCGTTGTCGGAGCTGGTCCGCGACGAGCGGATGCGCGCCGACGTCCAGCGGGCCGTCGACCACGCCAACGCCGCCGTCTCCCGCGCCGAGTCCATCCGCGCCTTCCGCATCGTCGACGGCGAGTTCACCGAGGAGAACGGGCTGCTCACCCCGTCCCTGAAGGTGAAGCGGCAG
The DNA here is from genome assembly GCF_028473745.1 of Streptomyces sp. M92. Lineage (NCBI taxonomy): Bacteria > Bacillati > Actinomycetota > Actinomycetes > Kitasatosporales > Streptomycetaceae > Streptomyces > Streptomyces sp. M92. Next base: position 999,617 of record NZ_CP101137.1, on the reverse strand, counting down.
GCCGCGGTGACCGCCTACGCCGACGAGATCGAGGCGCTGTACGCCGCGCCGGGGCGCTGACGCAGGGGGCACCGGCCGGACCCGGGCACGCGAAAGGGGCGGACCGCCGATGCGCTCGGCGGCCCGCCCCTCGGCCGGTGTCAGCCCTCGCCGTTGCCGGACAGGATCGAGACGTCCTCCAGCAGGTGCGCCAGCGCGCCGTCGCGCTTGGACTGCGTGGAGTTCTCGGCGCACTGCTGGGTCAGCTCGTCCGACAGGATCGGCACGTCCTGGATCGGCACGAGGTTGACGACGCTGACCGGGATGTCGCTGACCGCGATGCAGGGCTTGTTGAAGGAGCCCTGGATGAGCGCCATCTGCGGGCTCATGTTGCCGTGGGTCGCCGAGTTGCCGAAGTACTGCGAGGCGCCGTTGCCGTTCGCGGAGACGGGGCCGCTGTCGTCGCCGATCGCCATCGCCTGCGGGGCCGCGGCAGCGGAGGCGCCCATGACGGAGGCGGCGATCGCCGCGTAGGCGACTACCTTCTTGATCATTTGGCCAGTCCTTTCTGAAAAACCCCGTCCACCGGAGCGCTCTGGTCAACTCCGTGTACGCGGCCGGGTTTCTCCCGTTCACTCTGTCGGCGGACAGGGGGAAATGTGTGCGGGTCGGTGTTTCCCCGCGGTTTCCCGGCGTCTTTTCCGGGGATTCCGGGATGCCGTGCGGGCCAACCGGGTGAACGCCCGCAACCAATCACTCCGCATCGGGTTGATGAGGCCGTAGGACAGTGCGTCGCTACGACGAAAGGAACGCGAAGTGCTCAAGAAGGCAATGGTCGCCGCGGCGGCTGCCGCTTCTGTGATCGGCATGTCCGCTGCTGCCGCCCCCCAGGCCCTGGCCATCGGGGACGACAACGGGCCGGCCGTGGCCAACGGCAACGGCGCCTCGTCGTCGTTCGGCAACTCGGCGACCGACGGTGACATGAGCCCGCAGCTGTCGCTGGTCGAGGGCACGCTGAACAAGCCGTGCGTCGGCCTCGAGGACATCAACGTCGCCGTCATCAACCTGGTTCCGATCCAGGACGTGCCGATCCTGTCGGACGACCTGGCGCAGCAGTGCGCGGACAACTCCACGCAGGCCAAGCGGGACGGTGCGATCTCGCACGTCCTGGAGGACCTGTCGGTGCTGTCGGCGAACAGCGAGGGCTGAGCCGTACCCCGCCCGGCACGGGCGGCCCGCTGACTTCCCCGCGGGCCGCCCGTGCCGTGACCGGGCCGGGCTTTTCGCCGGGCGAGCGGAATGACGTCGTCGCTCTCCTGGGGGAACGGCCGGGCTGTGTCGTGATGCATCCGGGTGAATTGCCCGGTGTCCCACGTTCGGTAGTTTCCCCGGCCGTCAATTCCTCGTTTGCAGGCTGCAGGTCATGGTGCGGGCCGTCAATGCTGTGCTCGCGCGGTTTCGGCCGTCATTCAGTCATGACCGCAGAGAAGGGAAAGTTCATGAAGAAGAGCGCTGCTGTCGTCGCGGGCGCGATCATGGCCCTCGGCATGGCCGCCCCGGCCTTCGCCGACGCGGGTGCCGAGGGTGCCGCCGTCGGCTCCCCGGGTGTCCTGTCCGGCAATGTCGTCCAGGTCCCCGTGCACGTTCCCGTCAACGTGTGCGGCAACACCGTCAACGTCGTTGGTCTGCTGAACCCCGCGTTCGGCAACGTGTGCGTGAACGACTGACGTCGTTCCCCACCGACCGGCTGCGTCACGGCCGGCCTTGGCCAACTCGTTTGGTTCAGGGCCGGCTTTTCCCTTTCTGCGGCCTTGCCCGCAGCCGGTACCCAGCCATCTCTACCAGCAGGAAGACAACGAGAGTGCGACAGACCCTGAGCAGGGGGATGGTCGCGGCAGCCGCCGCGACGGGCATCCTTTCCCTGTGCGGCAGCCCCGCCCTTGCCGACTCGCATGCGGACGGAGCCGCCAAGAACTCGCCGGGCGTCGCGTCCGGCAACGCCGTCCAGGTCCCGGTCGACGTGCCGGTGAACGCCTGTGGCAACACCGTCGACGTGATCGCCGCGCTGAACCCGGCTTTCGGCAACGAGTGCGAGAACAGCTCGGACGAGCACACCGGCGACTCCGGCTCCGGATACGGTTCGGACCAGGACGGCGGATACGGCGGATCGAACGCCGACGACGTCGACACCGCCTCCGGCGCCGTCGCGGACGGCGAGGCGGTGGGTTCGCCCGGCGTCGGCTCCGGCAACGCCGCGCAGGTGCCGGTCGACGTACCGGTGAACCTCTGCGGCAACACCGTCGACGTGATCGCGGCGCTCAACCCGGTCTTCGGCAACTCCTGCGACCAGCAGCAGGAGGAGCCGCCCGGCTACGGCGAGGAGGAGCCGCCGCCCCCGACCACTCCGCCCACCGAGGAGGAGCCGCCGCCCCCGGCCGAGGAGGAGGAGCCCCCGCCGTCCGGCGAGGAGGAGACCCCGCCGCCCGCGGGCGAGGAGGAGACCCCGCCGTCTCCGCACGAGGAGCAGCCGCCGGTCCTCGCGGAGACCGGCAGCGAGGCCATGGCGGGCATGGCGGCCGCCAGCGCCGGCTTGATCGCCGCCGGCGCGATCCTGTACCGGCGCAGCCGCCCGGCCACCCGCCGCTGACCCGCCCCGCCGCCCCCGGCCGACCCCGCACGGTCGACCGGGGGCGCGGTGCTGCCCCGGACCGCCACGTCTGTCCTCGGGGGCCGGGCCCGCCGCGGCCGTCACCGCCGTTCCGAGGGCGCCGGGGCGGATCGTCGCGTGGCGGAGGCAGGGGCGCCCGCCCCGGCAGAGCGGCTCGCGGACGGGCGGCGGCTCGGGCGTACCGGCCGCCGCCACCGCCCCGACGGGAGGCGCGCGCCTCAGTGGCTGCCCGCCCTGTCCTCCTCCGCACGGTCCGTACGGTCCGCGTGGTCGGGTGAGGGCGCCGGTGCCTGGCGTACGACGCGTGGGTGGGCCGGTGCCGGAGTGCGCGGGTGGAGACGGGGCTGGCGGTGCCAGTGGGTCACGAGGCGGGCGGCCACGTGGCGCCCCCACAGGGTCCACAAGGCCCTGCCGGGAGCCCGGTCGTCCGCGGCGTGCCAGGCCAGTTCGCGTCCCTCGGGGACGGGACGCAGAGCGCTCAGCGGCGCGTAGTTCTCCACCACGAAGGCCCGCCCCGGCCGCGGCGCCCCGTCCGGCAGCGGGCGGTGGGTCAGGTCCAGGTGCAGGGCGCGTACGACGTCCAGCCCGGCGGTGTCGGTGAACAGCCGGAACTGGGCGCCCGGACGCGGGTTGAAGTCGAGCAGGTGGTAGCGGCCCGTCGTCCCGCAGCGCCGGAAGTCGAGGTCGAGGATGCCCCGGTAGCCCAGCTCGCCGGTGATCCGCTCGGCGAGCGCCCGCACCCGCGGGTTCGGCGTCCAGCGGCCGGCCGCCGTCAGGCCGGCGCCCCGGGGCCTGGCGCGGGTCTTGCGGCCGGGCCCGCCCGCGCGGAGCACGCCCGAGCGGTCGGCGTACCCGTGGAAGAACCAGTCGCGGTCCGGCCCCGGCGGCAGGAACGCCTGGAGCAGCAGCCGGCTCCCGGCCTCCTCGGCCCGCGCGTACAGCTCCCGCGCCTCCCGTGCCGACCGCACCAGCGCGGTGCTGCGCAGCCCGCGGCCCGGCGGCACCAGCCACGGCCGGCTCCACTTCGCCACCACCGGCAGCCCCAGCCGCCAGACGGCACGGGCGGCGTCGTCCGGCCCGTCCGGTACCAGCGTCTCGGGGTGCGGGACGTCCAGCGCCGCGCACACCCCCGCCAGCTCCGCCTTGTCGGCCACCCGCCCGGGCAGCGCGCCGGGCAGGTCAGGGAGCAGGTAGCGGGGCGCCAGCTCGGCCCGCGCCAGGCCCACCGCGACCGCGCACGCGTCGTCCATCGGAATCAGCACCGCGGGCCGGGCGACCTGCGCGGCGACCCGGCGCAGCGTCGCCAGGACGTCGGCGGGCGACGCGCCGGGCGGCGGGGGAGTGTGCAGCCGGCTCACGTAGCGGGAGGCGCCGACCGGGCTCCCGGCGCAGTCGGCGACCAGGTGAACCTCGATGCCCGCGCGGCCGAGCGAACGCACGGCACCCAGCGTTCCGTGGTGAAAGGGATTCCGGTCGGTCCGCAGCACAACGGCGGGGACGCGGGTGTCGAAGAGCGACACGGGAGACTTCCTTCGTATTCGTTCCGGGTCACCGAAGCGGGCGATCGGCCCACTCGAAAGCCGTAACCGCGGTGGCGTGACGGGATTTCATATGACTGAGTGTCAGTAATGCGAAACAAGACGAGGAAAGGAGCCGGCATGGCCGTACGCCGGACACGGACCCGGCCGGGGCGGCCGGCGTACGCGGTGGCGGCGGTGCTCGCGGCGGCGGCCCTGCTGGCCGCGGGCCCGCAGGTCGCCGCCGGAGAACCGCCGCCGCCCGCACCGGCCCCGCCGGCCGCCCAGGCACCGGCGGCGGCCGCCCCCGCCTTCGGCGCCTACCTCGACTACGGCCCGCGCGGCGTGGCCCGGATGGCGGAGCTGAGCCACTGGCTGGGCGGCGCGGAACTGAGCGTGGGGCACACCTACCTGCCCGGCGACCGCTGGAGCAACATCGCGGGCGCCCCCGGCTTCCTCGACGTGTGGGCCGACTGGCGCACCCGCGAGGCCGACCGGATGCTCGTCCTCAACGTGCCCATGATGGAGCGCAACGAGGAAGGGCTCGACGACGACGAGGTGCGCGCCCTCCTGCGCCAGGGCGCCGCCGGACGCTTCGACCACCACTACCGCGCCCTCGCCCAACGGCTTGTCGAACTGGGTGTGCCGGACACGGTCCTCGTGCTCGGCTGGGAGATGAACGGCACCACGTACAGCCACCGGTGCGGGCCGGACCCCGAGGCCTGGAAGACGTACTGGAACAGGATCGTCACCACCATGCGCGCGGTGCCGGGACAGAAGTTCCGCTTCGACTTCACCCCGAGCCGCGGCCGGGACGCCATTCCCTGGACCGAGTGCTATCCGGGGGACGCCACCGTCGACATCATCGGCATGGATTCCTACGACCAGCCGCGCGGAATGTCGTTCGACGAACAGGTGACGGAACCCTACGGACTCCAACACCACGTCGATTTCGCCAAGGCGCACGGCAAGCCCGTCTCCTATCCGGAATGGGGGCTGTTCCGCAACGGCGACAACGCCGAGTACATGCGGCGGATGCTCGCCTGGATGGACGAGCACAAACCCGTGTACAACACGCTCACCGACTACTGCCCGCACGGCGTGTGGCAGTGCGACGACAATCCCCGGTCCACGGCCGTCTACCGGTCCGTGCTCTTCGGCCGCACCGACGGGCCCGCCCCCGAGGCCCCGGAACCGACCACGCCCACGGCGCCCCCGGTGCCCACCGTGCCCACCGCACCCGAGCCCGCCGCCGACTGCTCGCCGCTGAACCTCGGCGACTGGGTCGAGTACTGGCTCGGCGGGAAGCTCTGCATGCGCCTGGACTGGTACGCGCGCCACAAGTAGCCGCCCGCGCCGGTGGCGGCGGGGCCGGTCAGCTCCCGCCGCCACCGGTGTGCTCCTTCCGCTCCCGCCGGTGCCGCAGCAGCTCCTTGCCCCGCCGGCGGGCGGCCGCGTCGCACAGGGCCGCCGTCAGCAGCGGGGCCGTGCGCCGCCGGGCCAGCAGCAGCCGCTGGTTCGCCACCGGCTCCGGGCGCCAGTGGTGCTTGTACGGCTCGTCGCCCCGCAGCAGGCTCAGCGTGGCGCGCCCCGGCGCCCGGGCGTGCTCCGCGCACGCGTCCAGCAGCATCACGGCCACGTCCGCCTTCCGTTCCCGCAGCCGGGGATGGGCGCCGTACAGATAGCCGCCCGCCAGCCGCCGCGCCAGCAGCGTCACGTCCACGGCCACCACCTCGCCGTCCATCCGGAACTCGGTGACCACCGCGTCCCCGGAGCGCACCATCGGCCCCACCGCCCGCACCAGGTGGTCTCGGAACCGGGGCCGCAGGTGCTCACCGGTCACCTTCCGGCCCTGCCACTGCAGCCGGTGCAGCTCCAGCAGCCGGTGCAGCGCCGCGTCCACCTCGCCGGGCGGGACGGTGCGGCCGACGACGCCGAGCGCGTCGAGCCTGCGCAGTTTGGCGCGGACCCGCTGCCGGGACTTGGCCGAGGGCAGCCGGGCGATCAGCTCGGGCAGGGGCGCGGCAGGCAGTTCCAGGCAGAGCGAGTCGGGCACCCGGTGCCGCGGCCCGCGCCAGTGGTCCCAGACCCGCTCGGCGGCGGCGCCCGGCCGTACCTCGCGCAGGTCGATCAGCGCGGTGCGCGCCGCCCGGGACAGCGCCCCGGTGAGCGCGGCCGCCGCGGCGTCCCCCCGCCCGTCGTCCAGCAGGACGTCCCCGTAGTCGGAGATCGCCCCGCCCAGCGGCACCAGCGCCGGGACCGGACGCCGTACGAGGGTCAGCGGCGCGGCGGCGACCAGTTCCCGGCCGTCGCGGACCAGCAGCACCCGCAGCCGGCCGGGCGCGCCGTACGAACGCCACCACGCGTGCAGCCAGGCGTGGTTCTGGAACGGGGTCGCCGCCGCGCACCGGCGGTGCAGCCGCCCCCAGTCCGCCGCCAGCGCGCCGAAGCGGCCGGCGTCGGTGACCAGTTCCGTCGTGTACCCCGGCGGCGGGTACGGCACCGGGTACGCGCTCGGGCACGGCGCCCGGTGCGTCGCCGGGTACGTCGTCACAGCCGGTCGTGGACGTCGGCGGCCGGGGCGGGGGCGGGCACGGGCGCCGCCGCGCGGCCGGACTCGCGCGCGGTCCGGCGGGGACGGACCAGCAGGGCGAGGCCGCCCAGCAGCCCGCCCGCGCTCGCCCCGACCAGCCCGGTCAGCGCGGTCGGCGCGGAGGACGGCTCGGCCGGCTCGGTGGCCCGCGCGAACTGGCGCAGCTCCACGCGGGTGTCGTCGGCGGCCGCGGCCGCGTGCCGGGTCAGCGCGCGGGCGACCGCGTTGGCCATGTCGGCGGCCTCCACCGGGCGGGAGGAGGTGGCCGTCACCGAGACCATCGGCGCGTCCGGCGAGGTCGCGGTGCGCACGCTCTCCTCCAGGGTCGCCACCGGCACCCCGGCGTGCATCTGCGCGTCGCCGAGCACCGCGAGCTGGGTGGCGACCCGGCCGTAGGCCTGTGCGAAGCCGAGCGCGGACGCCGGGTCGGACCCGTCGGCGGGGACGGCGACGACGTAACTGGTCGCCGAGTACCGCTCGGTGGTGAGCAGGCCGTAGCCGGCGCCGAGCAGTCCGCCGGCGAGGACACCGGCCGCGAGCGCGGACCACGGCGGCAGGGTGCGGACGCGGCGCAGGACGGCACGCGGGGCGGCGAGCGCGCGGCGGGGACGGGAGGGCGGGGCGGCCTCCTCGTCCGGTGCCGCGGGCGCCGCGGCTTCGGCCGGGGGACGGGTCATGGACTCGGTCATGCGGAACTGACTCCCTTCAGTGCCGGGGACAACGGGTGCGTGAGGGTGGCCGCGTACACGTCCACCAGCCGGGCGGCGCTGCGGGTGACGCAGTAGTGGCGGGCGGCCTCGGGCGCGGAACGCGGCCCGGGGCCCGGCCCGGCGGCGGCGCGGACCTCGGCGAGCGCGCGGGCGTAGTCCGCCGCGCCGCCGGTGACCCGCCGGGCGGTGGGCGCGGCGTCCGGGGGCAGGTCCTCGATCGCCGGGCAGGAGGCGTAGAGCACCGGCAGTCCCGAGGCCAGGCCCTCCACGGCCGCCAGACCGAAGGCCTCCTCGGCCGACGGCGCGGCGAGCACGTCCATCGCCGAGGCGAGCGAGGGCAGGTCGGGGCCCAGGGAGCCGTCGCGGACGTAGGGGCGTTCGCCGGTGAGCAGGACACGGTCGGCGACCCCCGCCTCGCGGGCGGTGCGGCGCAGGACGTGCTCCTCGGGGCCGCCGCCGACCAGCAGCAGCCAGCAGTCGTCCGGGAGCCGGGCCAGCGCGCGGACCAGCACGTCGAACCGCTTGCCCGGGATGAGCCGGCCGACGCCGCCGACGACGTACGCGTCCTGGGGCAGACCGAGGCGGCGGCGGGTGCGCAGGCGGGCGACCGGGTCGAAGCGGAAGCGGGCCAGGTCGATGCCGTTGGGGACGACCTCGATGCGGGGCGCGGGCACGCCCCACCGCTTCAGCCGGTCGGCGACGGTGGGCGAGACGGCGACCGTGGCGCTGCCCAGCCGCTCCCCGGCCAGGTACAGCGCGCGGACGCCGGGGGTGAGCGGGCGGCCCTCCATCTGGGAGTCGCCGAGGGAGTGTTCGGTGGCGACGACGGCGCGCACGCCGGCCAGGCGGGCGGCGAGGCGGCCGTAGAGGCAGGCCCGGTAGAGGTGGGTGTGGACCAGGTCGTAGCCGCCGGTGCGGATCAGCCGGGTCAGGCGGGGCAGCGCGGCCAGGTCGCGGTTGCCGGCCATGCCGAGGTGGACGACGTCGACGCCGTCGGCCGTCAGCCCGTCGGCGACCGGGCCCGGGTTGGTGAGCGTCACGACGTCGCAGTCGACGGGGAGGTGGCGCAGGAGCAGCCGCAGCTGCTGCTCGGCGCCGCCCACGCCGAGGCCGGTGATGACGTGCAGGGCCCTCACCTCACACCCCCGTGGCGGCACGGCGGCGCAGACGGTGCAGCCGGGTCTTCAGCAGCAGCCGTACGGCCGTGTCCCGCTGCCCCACGTGCACACGGGGCAGCGCGTGCGGGCCGGTGAGCGGGCCGGGGTCGATGGCGCAGGCGTACGTGTACCCGGCGGCCCGTACGGCGTCGGCGGCCCGGGCGTCGACCGTGCCGTACGGGTAGCAGAAGCCGGTGACCGGGGCGCCGGTCAGCTCGGTGAGCAGGGCCCGGCTGTCGGCGGTCTCGGCCGTCAGCGTGGCGTCGTCGGCGTCGGTCAGGTCGACGTGGGTGAGGCCGTGCGAGCCGATCTCGACGCCCTGGGCCGCGGCGTGCCGGATGCCGTCGGCGGTCAGCAGGGGCTTGCGCGGCCCCAGCGGGTCCCACGCGTTGTCGCCGCCGAGCCGCCCAGGCAGTACGAACAGGGTGGCCCCGCAGCCGTGGCGGCTCAGGCGGGGCAGCGCGTGCTCGACGAAGTCGGCGTACCCGTCGTCGAAGGTCAGCCCGACCAGCCCCCGGCCCTCGCCGCGGGCCCGTGCCGCCAGCAACTCGGCCACGGACACCCCTCGCAGGCCGCGCCGGCGCAGCCAGCCGAGCTGCGCGTCCAGCCGCTCGGGCGTGACCGTGACGCGGTACGGGTCGTCGGAGGCGTCGCCGACGGAGTGGTACATCGCCACCCAGGGGACGGTGCCGGGGCGGGCGGCGGCTTCGGTGCGCGTACGGGGGCGGGGGCGGGCGCGGGCGCGGGTGCGGGTGCGGAAGTCAGCGGGACCGGCGGAGACGGCGGAGGCGTGAGCCGGGACGGGGGCGTGAGCCGGGACGGGGGCGGAAGCCGGGACGGAGCGGGAGGCGGATGCTGATGCGGCCATGCGGGAGCCTTCGTGTGACGGGGCGGAGGAAACGGCGGACGGACCCCAGGGCGGGAGCGACGCCCTGGACGCCCAGGGCCAGACCGAGGACGGCGAAGACGCCGACGACGGCCGCGGCACCGGCGGCCAGGGCGACGGCGGGGGAGCCGCCGGGGCCGGTGAACCGGTCCGCGACCAGCGCGCCCGCCACCGTCGCGCCGACCGCCGCCGGCACCGGCCGGCCCAGGTCGCCGAGGACGCGCGGCACGCGCACGGGAACGCTGCGCGGACCCATACCGGCCAGCAGCAGGGCGGCGGTGACGGTGATGCCGGCGGCGTTGGCGGCGGCGATCCCGGCCACGCCCCACGGGCCGACGGCGAGGGCGCCGATGACGGCGGTGGCGGCGATGCCGGCGGCCATCACGCCGAGCGGGTACCAGCTGGCGCGGCCCGCCGAGAAGTACGAGCGGGCCAGCGCGCCCACCACCGTCTGGCCGAGCAGCCCGAGGGCGTACACGCGCATCACGCCCGCCGTCGCCGCCGTGTCGGCGGCCGTGAACGCGCCGCGCTGGAAGAGCAGCTGGACCATCTGCGGTGCGCAGGCCACGACCGCCGCCGTGCCCAGCAGCACCAGGCCTGCGGCCAGCGCCACGTCCCGCTCCACCCGGTCGCGGGCCCGTTCGGTGTCGCCGTCGGCCACCGCCCGCGCCACCACGGGGAAGGTGACCGTGCACAGCATCAGCGACAGCGTCATCGGGATCTGGGCCACCTTCTGCGCGTAGTTCAGGTGCGAGATGGCGCCGGAGGGGAGCCCGGAGGCGAGGAAACGCTCGATGACGACCTGGGACTGCCGGCACAGGGCGAAGAGCAGGACGGTGCCGAAGAGGGCGAGCGCGAGGGGGCGTGCCGGGTCGTCGTTCTCGGTGCCCGTGGTCCGGGCGGTGCCGTCGCCGTTCTCCCGGTGGCGCAGCTGCCCGAGCAGCGACGGCAGTTGCGCCGCCACCATCAGCAAGCCGCCGACCGCGACCCCGACGGCCGCCGAGCGCACCCCCCAGCGCCCGCCGAGCACGAACATCGCGGTGATGATGCCGGTGTTGTAGGCGACGTAGATCGCCGCCGGTGCCAGGAACCGGCGGTGGGCGCGCAGGGCGGCGCTGCAGTACCCGGCCAGCCCGAAGCTCACGACGCAGGTGGCGGTCAGGCGGGTGCAGTCGACGGCCAGGGCGTGGTCGGGCAGGCCGGGGGCCAGGGCGCGCACCAGCACCGGTGCCGCGACGACGGCCAGCGTGCCGGCCGCGGCGAAGGCCAGCGACAGCCGGGGCAGGGTGGAGGCGACCAGCGCGCGGACCGGGTCACCGGGGGCGGTGCCCCGCGCGCGGCGCGCCAGGGCGAGGCTGAACATCGGCACCAGCGCGAAGGCCAGCCCGTCCTCGATGAGCAGCGTCGCCGCGAACTCCGGCACCGTCCAGGCCACCAGGAAGGCGTCCGTCTCGCGCCCCGCACCGAACAGCCGGGCCAGCGCCTGGTCCCGGACCAGCCCGAGCACCGACCCGGCCACCGACAGCGCGGCCGTGACCAGCGCGGCACGGGCGAGGAGGCCGGAGGAGGGCCGGCCCCCGGCGGGCGCGGCGGCGTCCGTGCCGGGGACGTCGGCGCTCCGGGCCGCCGGTACCGCCGCCTCGTCCGGCGTGCGCACGGAGGGTGTCTTCACGGCGCCGGCGCCTCCTTGGTACCGGGCGCCGGAACGGGTGCGGGCGCCGAAAGGGGTGCGGGCGCCGGGACGGGTGCGGGGCCCACCGTCGCATCGGTTCCCAGCCCCCACCACGCCGCCAGCCCGAAGCACACCGCCGTCAGCACGGTCGAGGGCCCGCCGATGTCGGCGTAGGCGAAGTCGGTCAGCTGCCACACCAGCAGCCCGCAGGCGACCAGCGCGCAGTCCTGCCCCGCCCGCCCGGAACGCCGCACCGCACGCAGCCTCCGCAGCCCGAGCACGAGCAGCGCCAGCCAGCTCCCCGCGAGCGTGAGCAGCCCGAACAGCCCCTGCTCGGCGAGGACCAGCAGATACATGTTGTGCGGGGACAGCAGCGGTTGCCTGTGGTAGCCCGCGCCGGCGCCGTCGGTCTCGCTGCCCGAGGACAGCGCCAGCGAGGCGTGCCCGTCGCGGTGCTCGGGGAAGCCCTTCAGCCCCACGCCCGTCAGCGGCCGCTCGTGCCACATGCCGACGGCCGCCGCCCACATGGTGTACCGGTCGGTCACCGACTGGTCGGGCGCGTCGGCGACCCGGGTGATGCTGCCGACCCGTTCCTGGAGCATCGCCGTGCCCACCCCGAACCCGCCCACCAGCACCACGCCCGCCGCCACCACGGCCGCCCCCACCGCCAGCGCCCGGCGCACCCCCGCGAGCAGCAACTGGGCCGCGCACGTCAGAGCCGTCGCGATCCACGCCCCGCGGCTGAACGACAGGGCCAGCGGCAGCAGCAGGACGAGCGCGCACCCCGCGGCGAGCAGCCGCTGCCGCGCCGGCGTCCGGCCCAGCGCCAGTCCCACCGCGCAGACCACGCCCAGGGAGACCACCGTGGCCATGCCCATCACGTCCTGCGGCCCGAAGGTGCCCACGGCCCGGACCTGCTCGCCCCGGTAGGAGGCCCCGGTCCCGGTGACGTACTGGTGGACGCCGACCGCCCCCTGCCACGCCGCCAGCCCCACCGTCGACCAGGCGAGCAGCCGCACGTCACCGCGGTCGCGGACCAGCAGCAGCACGGTGGCGGGGACGAGGACGAAGACCTGGAGGTAGCGGCCGAGCCCGGTGAGCCCCGCCCCCGGCGACAGCGCGCCCATGGCGGCGACGGCGAGACCGAGCACGGGCAGCCCCAGCACCGCGGCCGCCCTGCCGGACAGGGGGCGCCGCCGGTCCCGTACCAGCCGGACGGCGCAGTACAGCACCGCCAGCCCCGAGGCCAGGTCCGCCGGGTGCGCGCCGTCCGTGCCGTCACCCGCGACCGGCAGGGCGAGCAGCGCGACGACCGCCACCACGGCCAGCACGGGCGGCAGCCGTCGGCGTACGCGCGCCGCGGGCGCCAGGGGCAGGGCGTGGGCCACCTCGCTCAGCTCCCCGACGGCCGCACGAGCGCGACGGCGGTGCGCAGCAGGATGCAGACGTCCTGCCACAGCGACCAGTCGTCGATGTAGGCGTTGTCGAAGCGGGCCCGGTCCTCGATGGAGGTGTCGCCGCGCAGCCCGTTGATCTGGGCCAGTCCCGTGATGCCGGCCGGCACCCGGTGGCGGGCGGCGTATCCCGGGTAGGTCTGGCTGAACCGCGCCACGAAGTACGGGCGTTCGGGACGCGGGCCGACCAGGCTCATGTCGCCCCGGAAGACGTTCCACAGCTGGAGCAGCTCGTCGAGCGAGGTACGGCGCAGGAAGCGGCAGAACCAGGGCATCCGCCGCTCGTCCGCCACGCTCCACCGGGTCGCCGACTCGTGCGCGTCGGCCGGGCGGTGGGTGCGGAACTTCAGCAGCGTGAACGGCGCGCCGTCCTTGCCGACGCGCTCCTGCCGGAACACCACGCCCGGGCCGCCGACCAGCCTCAGCACGGCCGCGCAGGCCAGCAGCAGCGGGCTCAGCAGCAGCAGCAGCGCCCCGGACACCGTCACGTCCAGCACCCGCTTGCCGGCGCCGCCCGGCCGCCGGACGTCTGGCTCCAGGCGCCGGCAGGCGAATCCGGCGAGCCGGTCCCGGCCCGCGGACGAGGCGGCGGGGGCGTCGGCGCGGGAGGGGGTGTCCGCCTCGACCTCCCACACCGCGCACCCCGACTCGGCCAGCGCCCGCAGCAGCGCGCCCTGACGGCCGCGCCCGGACGGGTGCACGGCCAGTACGTCCCGTACGCCGTTCTGCACGACCGCCCGCCGCACCTCCTCGCCCGTGGTCAGCACGGGCAGGCCGCCCGGTGTGCCGCCGGGCTCGTCGGCCACGAGCCCGACCGGGCGCACCCCGCAGCGCGGCTCGCGCAGCGGCCGAGCCACGAGCGGACCGGGCGCACCCCGCAGCGCGGCGGGCAGCACGGCCGCGGCCGCGCGCACGGCCGCGCGGCGCGGCGGGGCGGGCCGCGGCGGCGCGGGGGCGGGCCCGGCGCGCGGTACGGCGCGGCGCCCGGTGCACGACGCCCCGGCCCGCGCAGCCCGTCGCCGCGTGCACGAGGAAGCCGAGGAGCAGGGTGCGGGCGGACAGCGCGTGCGGTGGGGCGTACGCCGCGACGAGCGCCCCGAGCGACAGCCAGAGCACCGCGACACGGCCGCACAGGGCGGGCAGGTCGTCCAGCGCGCCCGGCAGCCGCCGGGCGGCGGGGCGCGGGCGCAGCAGCACCGAGGCGGTGACCAGCAGCACCGCGAGCAGCGGCTGGTGCGGGGCGCCGGTCAGGAGCAGCGAACCCGGCAGGGCCGCCGTGCCGTCCGCCACGATCAGCGGCAGCGGGGAGTCCGGCCGGGGAACGGGACGCCCGGCGGGGAGCCGGAAGCCCGCGGCGCCGGTGCGCCGCGGCAGTAGCGAGACGGGGGAGGCGCCGAGGTCGCGCGGCTGGCCGGCGGGGGTGGGGACGGTGCTTTCCGCGGTCACGGGTGCGTGGACTCCCTGTACTCGGTGGACGCGACGACCGGCCGGCCCACGGGTCTGGGGAGGACGCGTGTCTCGCCCGCCGCCCCGTGTCCGGCCGCTCCCGCCCCGCCGAGGAGGTCGGCGTAGACCGCGGCGACCGCGGCGGCGGTGCGGCGTACGTCGTGCGCGGACCGGACGTGCGCGCGCCCCCGCAGGCCCAGCGACGTGCGCAGCGGCGCGTCGAGCAGCAGCCCGCTCACGGCGTCGGCCAGCGCCACCGCGTCCCCGGGCGGCACCAGGCAGTGCGGGACGAGCGCGGCCGGCAGCACCTCGCGGGCGCCGTCCACACCGGTCGTCACCACGGGCCGGCCGCAGGCCATCGCCTCCAGCGGGGCGAGCGCCATGCCCTCCCAGCGCGACGGCAGGACGACCAGGTCGGCGGCCCGGTACCAGGGGGCGGCGTCCGCGACGGCACCGGCGAACAGCACCGGGGCGGGGGGCCGTCGGCCCGGCCGTGCCCCGCCACCGGGAACTGCCGCGACCCCGAAGCCGTACGCCGAGGCGCGTGCCGTGAGACGGGCGCGGTCCGGGCCGTCACCGACCAGTACCAGCCTGGCCCCCGGCACCCGCGCGAGCACCGACTCCCAGGCGGTCAGGAGAATGTCCTGCCCCTTCTGCCGGCACAGACGGCCCACGCACACCACCAGCGGGGCGTCGGGGCCGGCGCCGCACCGCAGCCGGACGGCGTCCACCTCCTGCGCGGTGACGGTGCCGAAGCGGCCGGGGTCGACGCCGTTCGGGATCACCGCCCACCGCCCGCGAATCCCGGCCCGCACCCCGCGCGCCCGTTCCGCCTCGCTCACGCACACCGTGCGCGCCGCCCAGCGCGCGCCCCACCGTTCCCAGCCGAGCGCGAGCGCCGCGGCGGCCCCGCCGACCGCCTCGAACGACCAGGCGTGCGGCTGGAACACCGTCGGTACCCCACCCCGCACGGCGAGCCGCACCGCGAGGCCGGCCTTCGCGCTGTGCGCGTGCACCAGGTCGGGCCGCACGTTCCCGATCACGCGGGCGAGCCGCCGTACCTCCGCCGGCAGGCCCGGGCCCGGCGACCGCGTCGCCGGCCAGTGCCGCACGTCGGCGCCGAGCGAACGGAGCCCGGCGGCGAGAGAGCCATCGTCCGGACAGGCGACCGTGACGCGCAGTCCCGCGGCGAGCTGAGCCCGTGTCAGGTCGGTCACGACTCGGGCGACCCCGCCGTCCACCGGCTGGGTGACGTGCAGAACCCGTGACCGGGAGTCGGTCGGTGACAGGTGCATACGCGTTTCCTCGCTCACGGAACATGCTCGGGACGGGCGAAAACGCGCCTCACCGCAGAAAACCGGCTGGTCACCGCCACGTCCGGAGCTCTCGGAGAGTGCCCTCGGTCGATGCCCCGCAGTGGCGCACCAGGGATGCGTCGGATGGTGTGGGACTCTAGCCGCTATCCGTACTAATACGGTGAAACCGGGCAAGTGTGTTGGAACCGTGAACGTCACTTTCCGCGAGATCACCCTTTCGGCGGCACAACTCACGCGTGTGCCACGCGTTGACACTGCGCCGGGCACCCGCCCGGATGTTTGTGTCAACCCCAAGGAGCACTTCTCCATGTCGCGTATCGCGAAGGGCCTGGCCCTGACCTCCGTCGCCGCCGCCGCGGTGGCGGGCACCGCCGGTGTCGCCGCTGCCGACGCCGGCGCGCAGGCCGCCGCCGCTCACTCCCCGGGCGTCCTGTCGGGCAACGTCGTGCAGGTCCCGGTCCACATCCCGGTCAACGTCTGCGGCAACACGGTCGACATCATCGGCCTGCTGAACCCGGCGTTCGGCAACGAGTGCGAGAACGACTGACCCTCGGCTCGAACCCCGCACCGGCCGTCCGTACCGCGGTTCCTCCGCGAGCGGGCGGCCGGTTCGCGTTGCCGCGCGGACGGCGGTGTGCTGCCCCGAATGGGGGGTGTGCGCGCCGACACGGCGGACGGGCCTTGACAGGCCGCCCCACCAGGCAGGACGCCGACGGGGGGAGAAGCGGGTGCGGACGTACGGTCACGGCTCGGTTGCAGAGCGGCACGGGCGCTTCCACGGTGGGCACAAGATCCGACGCACCACCGAAAGGAACCCCTCATGCGTCTGCCCGCACGGCGAATCGCCACCACCGCCCTCACCGCCGGCCTCCTGATCGGTCTCTCCGGGCCGGCGGTGATGGCGGCCGATGGCGAATCGGTCCGGGAACGCACCCACGTGGCATCCCACGCGCCCCT
Organism: Streptomyces sp. M92; assembly: GCF_028473745.1. Taxonomy (NCBI): domain Bacteria; kingdom Bacillati; phylum Actinomycetota; class Actinomycetes; order Kitasatosporales; family Streptomycetaceae; genus Streptomyces; species Streptomyces sp. M92. The sequence goes on along the minus strand of NZ_CP101137.1, from coordinate 983,262 downwards.
GCCCGACGCCGCCGAACTGCAGGACCAGGTCGGCAGCCTGGCCGGCCTGGGCGGCGTGCTGACGCCGGTGACCGACCTGCTCGGCGCCGTACTCAAGGCCGACAACGGCAAGCTCGCCGCCACCGACGCGGACCAGCTCTCCGCCGCCGTCAAGGACGCCCTCGCCAAGGCCGAGGCGGCGGACGCGGACGCCGACGACACGGCGACGACCACGCCGGGCACGAGCACCCCGGCCCAGCCGCCGGTCGTGACCGCCCCGGAGGCCGAGACCCCGGTCACGCTGCCGGCGCCCGTCGCGGCGCAGGACAGCGACGAGACCGCGGCGGCGGCCGACCTGACCGCCTCCGCCTACGCCGACCTGCAGAAGCAGATCGACGCCCTGATCAAGGCCAGCACCTCCGGCACCGCCGAACAGGTGAGCCCGGCCGTCAAGGACGTGGTGACCGGCGTCGTCAACGTCGTCGCCGCCACGCTGGTCGGCGGTGGGCTGCCCGCCGCGGACCTGGCCGGACTGCCCGCGCTGCCGGCCGCTCCGGAGGCCGCCGCCCCGGAGGCCGCCGCCCCGGCCGCGCCGCTGCCGGCGAACCCCTCCTGACGCCCTCGGCGTTCCGGGCCGCCGCGCCACCCCGCCTTTTCCGGGGTGGCGCGGCGGCCCTTTCCCATTGCGCCACCGAGCGTGTTCCGGCACCGAGCGTGTTCCGCCGCCGAGCATGATTCCGTCACCGGGCATTCCGTCATCAAGGGATCTCATATGTCTTCCGGACGCGGGGTTTCCGTGCCCGGTACAGGTCGTTAGGCAGGGCGTCAGCATTTCCTCCGGTGACGTGCCGAGTCACCGAAGAAAGGAACACGATGAAGTCCCTCAAGGCCGCCGCCGTGGTCGCCGGTTCCCTGGTCGCCGCCGGCTCCGCCGCCCCCGCGTTCGCCTACGACCCCGCCGACATCACGCCCACCAGCCTCAACGGCGCCGTGAACGCGCTCACCGCGGAGCCCATCGACGTGATGCCGCTCAAGCACCAGTCGGACGCCCTGGACACCGAGAACAAGGACTCCGTGCTGCACACCGTGAAGGGCGCGACCACGCAGCTGAACTCCGAGGGCGGCCTGCTCGGCGGCCTTCCGCTGGGCCGCTGAACCGGATACCCGGCGCCGAATTCACCGCGGCGCGCTCTTTCCGTCGGCCTCCTTCCGCATTCGCCAGCCCTCCCGCATTCCTGAAAGGGACCGTGCCTGACATGAAGTCGACCACCAGACGAACCCTGGCCGCCGTCGTCACCGGTGTGGCAGCCGCCGTGGGCGCGGCCGCGAGCCCCGCCGCCGCGGCCGGTGCGGTCCCCGTGCCGGTGCCGCTGGGCGGCGCGGAGACGGCCCTCGGCATGGAACTGCCCGAGGTGGCCGGCGAACTGCCCGTGCCGACGCCGGGCGCGCCCGAGGGGCCGCGGTACGTCGAGGGCCGGCTGCTGCCGGAGCGGACCCTTCCGCAGTTGCCGGTCAGTAGCGGCCTGCCGGGTGTCGACCTGCGCCAGCCCCTGCCGCAGGTGCTCGGGGACGGCTTCGACCACGCCGCCGTCGACGCCCCCGCCGCCGAGCTGCGGACGCTGGCGCCGGGCCTCTCCCTGGACGCCCCGCTCAGCGCCCCCGGCGGCGGGGGCTTCGGCCTGCCGACCGCCAAGCTGCCCCAGGTGGGTGTGCTCACGCCGATGGTGCAGACCGTGCCCACGGCCGACCTGGGGGTGGGACGGGGGCTGTAACCCGTACCGCTCACGTCCACACCCGTGTGGCCCCGCGTGCGGTGACCGCGGGGCCCGTCGCCCGGTTACCGGTACGGATCACCCACCGGACCGGACGAAGGACGAGGAGCGAGCCATGGGCGCCAACGCGGACAGAACAGTGGACGGACCAGCGGACGGGTCGGCTGACAACCCAGTGGACGGACCAGCGGACGGGTCGGCGTACGGGCCGGCGTTCGGGGCTCCGCGAGGACCCGTGGGCGGCGGGGAGGGCGGTGCCGGACGGTCGGCCGGGGGCCCGGCCGCGGGCGCGCCCGCGGTGCTCGGGACGCGGCGGCAGATGATGCGGGGGCTGCTCGCCCCCGCCCTCGCCGTCTCCCTGGCGCCGCTGGTCGCGGCCTCCCGGCCCGCACGGGCCGCCGCCACCGGCACGGACGCGCGCCCCGCCCGTCCCGAACCCCGCGCCGACACGGACTCCCCGGTCGAGGGCACCTCGTTCGACGAGACCTACCGAGGCCGTCGCATTCGCGGCATCCGGTCCGCGGCGGGGCGCGCCGTCGGTGCCGGGACGTGGCACGTCACCGTGGACGGCCGGCCGCTGCACCTGATGCGCCGGGCCGACGGCAGCTGGCTGAGCATGATCGACCACTACCGGTCGTACCCCACCCCCCTCGCCGCCGCCCGCGGCGCCGTCGACGAACTCGGTCCCGGCGAGCACCTGCGCGACGCGCCGGCCGACCCAGGGCACGGCCACCACCCCGGGAGGCGGCATGGCGTACACGCGTAAGGACGTCAGCACGCTGACCCGCACCGAGAAGCGGCGGTTCGTCAAGGCGCTGCTGGAGGTCAAACGGCGCGGTGAGTACGACGAGTTCGTGCGCACCCACATCGAGTACTACGTCTCCGACGGCGAGGACGGACTGCGTACCGCCCACATGGCGCCGTCCTTCCTGCCCTGGCACCGCCGGTTCCTGCTGGACATGGAGGAGGCGCTGCGCCGGGTCGACCCGTCGGTCACCGTGCCGTACTGGGACTGGACGAAGGACCGCACCACCAGGTCGGGGCCGTGGACGGCCGACTTCCTCGGCGGTACCGGGCGGCGCTCCGACCACCGGGTGACCACCGGGCCGTTCGCCCACTCCGAGGGCAACTGGACGCTCAAGGAGAACGTCACCGACACGGAGTACCTCACCCGGGACCTCGGCCGCGCCGCCGATCCCATCGGCCTGCCGACGAAGAGCGACCTGGAGTGGGCGCTCGACGACCCGGTCTACGACACCGCGCCCTGGGACTCCACGGTCCGCAACGGCTTCCGCAACAAGCTGGAGGGCTGGGGCACCGGGCGCGGCAGCGTCTCCTGGCGCAACCACAACCGCGTGCACCGCTGGGTGGGCGGGGCCATGGTCGGCGGCGCCTCCGTCAACGACCCGGTGTTCTGGCTGCACCACGCCTTCGTCGACCTCCAGTGGTCCCGCTGGCAGGCCCGGCACAAGAACACCCGCTACCTGCCCGCCGAGCCGCCCGGCCGGGGCAGCGCGCAGCACGGCCGGGTCGTCGCGCGGCACGAGCGGCTGCCGCCGTGGGACGTGACACCGGACGAGCTGGAGGACCACAGCCGGATCTACCGGTACGCCTGACCGGCGGGCGCGGACGTGGGGAGAGCCCCGGCCGGGGAAGGCCGGGGCTCTCCTGGTGCCTACGGGACTCAGCCGCCGTAGCCGCCGCCGTTCTTGCCGTCCCCGCCGTGCTTGTCGCCCTCGTCCTTCTTGTCGTCGTCGCCGTTTTCGCAGGCGTTGCCGAAGGCCGGGTTGAGCAGACCGATCACGTTGATCGTGTTGCCGCAGACGTTGACCGGCACGTGGACCGGGACCTGGACGATGTTGCCGGACAGGACGCCGGGCGAGCCGATGGCCGCGCCCTGGGCGCCCGCGTCCGCCATGGCCAGGCCGGTGCCGCTGAGGACCACGGCACCGGCGCCGAGCGCGACACCGGCGGCCTTCGCGATGCGAGACATCACGTTCTCCTTCTGAACTCGGGGAGCACGGCGGCAGGACGCGCCACCGCACTGCCGGTTCAACGCCGCTGGTCGGATAGGGGACACGGGGGGAATGTGAGGATCACCCTTTTTGAACAGGAGGGCGGGGCCGGGGCGTCGGGGGAAAGGGGCGGGGCACGGACCGGGCACGGGCGGGGCGGAAAACCGTTCCGCTCCGGGCCGGGGCGTCCACTAGCCTCCCGGCATGGTTAACGACCAACCCCACCAGCCCGACCGGTCCGCCCCGTCGGACCGGCCCGACCACGCCGACCGGTCGGGAGCGACCGCGCTGCCCGGCCTGTTCGCCGACGAGGGCCGGGTGCGCGCCTTCGCGGCGGTGGCCCTGGGGGCGGGCAGCGCGCCGGACGTGGCCCGGGCGGCGGGCCTGTCCGCGCAGGAGACCGCCGCCGCGCTGCGCCGGCTGCGGGAGCAGGGCGTCGTGACGTCGTCCGGGGACGGCGGCGGACTCGTCGTCGCCCACGAACGCTTCGCCGAACTGGCCCGCGCGGGCCGTCCGGCGGCGGAGACCGCCGGACACACCGGTCCGGATGACGACCGGGCCGGCCTGATCGTGCGGACCTTCGTCAAGGACGGGCGGCTGGTGCGGCTCCCCGCGCGCTGGACGCGCAAGAAGGTGGTGCTGCGGCACATCGCCGAGCAGACCTTCGTGCCCGGCGTGGAGTACCCGGAGCGCGCCGTCGACGAGAAGCTGCGCGCCTGGTGCGACGACGGCGACGTCGACCATGTGACGCTCCGGCGCTACCTGGTGGACCTCGACCACCTGCGCCGGAGCGACGGGACGTACTGGCGGCCGGGTCAGTCCGTCCGGGCCGGGATCGCCTGAGAGTCGGGAGCCGGGGCCGGGGCGATGGCCTGGGGCGGGGCCGGGGGCGCGGGCAGGCGGCGTACGGGGAAGCCCGCGAGGTAGGCCCGGACCGCTTCGACCGCCTGGCCGTAGTACGTGGCGTAGTTGGCGCGTGAGACGTAACCCAGGTGCGGCGTCGCGAGCAGGCGCGGGGCGGTGCGCATCGGGTGGCCGGCGGGCAGCGGTTCGGTGTCGAAGACGTCCACGCCCGCCCCGGCGATCCGGCCCTCGCGCAGGGCGGCGAGCAGGGCGTCCTGGTCGACGATCGCCGCGCGCGAGGTGTTGACCAGGTAGGCGGTCGGCTTGAGCAGGGCAAGTTCGGCGGGGCCGAGCAGGCCGCGGGTGCGGTCGCCGAGCGCCAGGTGGACGGAGACGAAGTCGGCCGTCGAGAGCAGGTCCTCCTTGGAGGGGGCGAGTTCGACGCCCACCTCGTCGGCGCGCTCCCGGGTGAGGTTCTGGCTCCAGGCGCTCACCCGCATGCCGAAGGCGAGGCCGACCTGGGCCACCCGGCCGCCGATCTTCCCCAGGCCCAGCAGTCCGAGCCGGCGCCCGTGCAGGTCGGCGCCGACCGTCTGCTGCCAGGGACCGTCCCCGCGCAGCGCGTTGCTCTCCTGGACGATGCTCCGGGCCAGGCCCAGCAGCAGGGCCCAGGTCAGTTCGACGGGTGGGGTCGAGGAGGACGCCGTGCCGCACACGGTGACGCCGTGCGCCTCGGCTGCGGCGTAGTCGATCACGCTGTTGCGCATGCCGGAGGCGACGATCAGTTTCAGCCGCGGCAGCCGGGCGATCAGCGATCCCGGGAAGGGGACGCGTTCGCGCAGCGTGACCACGATGTCGACGTCGGCGAGCGCCGCGGCGAGGGAGTCCTCGTCGTCGAAATGGGTGTCGAAGGACACGACGTCCACGTCCCGGGCGACCGGGGACCAGTCGGCGATCTCGGTCGCCACCTGCTGGAAGTCGTCGAGCACCGCACAGCGCAGTCGTCGCACCTCGTCCGGTCCTCCGGTCCCTCCGCCAAACGGGCAGTGGCGCCCCCGGCAGGACTCGAACCTGCGGCCAAGCGCTTAGAAGGCGCCTGCTCTATCCACTGAGCTACGGGGGCCTGGTGTGGTGGCCTCGGTCGTGGCGCCCGGTGTGGGCCGTTCCGCGACGTCGCCGGGGACAAGGATAGGGCTCCCGGCTCCATGTCCCTGATGCTTCGCCTCCGTGGCTCGATGTGGAGGTTCGGTGAAGCGGTTCCGATAATCGCAGGCAGGTACGAATCGTGCATCGCTTTTGGCGTCTCGCGCATCGGGTGTTGTGCACTCGTTATGCCTGGGCTGTGCTCGCGTCCCAGTAATCCCTTCCGCCTGAAGTGTCCGGTCGGCGCGCAGGCATACTCATATGCTTCAGAATTCCCCTGAAATTGGGCATTCTTCACATGTGGTGACCTTGGACGTACGGCCTCAGCTGCTCGACGCACTCTCCGCGCTGCGCGACCGTGTCGCGGCCGCACGCTTCCCGCTGCCCCTGGCGGGGGCCCCACGCGCGCGTGCCAACCGCGACGAACTGCTCGCCCAGCTCGACGACTACTTGGTGCCCCGGCTGAAGGAACCCGAAGCGCCACTGCTGGCCGTCGTAGGCGGCTCCACCGGTGCCGGGAAGTCCACGCTGGTGAACTCCCTGGTGGGCCGCCGGGTCAGCGAGGCGGGCGTACTGCGGCCCACGACCCGCACGCCGGTGCTGGTCTGCCATCCGGAGGACCACCACTGGTTCAGCGGCATGCGGGTGCTGCCCGACCTCACGCGCGTGTGGATGCCCCCCCAGGACCCCGACGACGACCTGCTGCTGCCGGGCGAGAACCCCGCGCGCGTGCTGCGCGTCGAGACCGCCGACAGCCTGCCGCCCGGCATCGCCCTCCTGGACGCGCCCGACATCGACTCCCTCGTCGCCGACAACCGGGTCCTGGCGGCCGAACTGCTCTGCGCCGCCGACATCTGGGTGATGGTCACCACGGCCGCCCGGTACGCCGACGCCGTCCCGTGGCATCTGCTGCGCACCGCCAAGGAGTACGACGCCACCCTCGTCACCGTGCTCGACCGGGTGCCCCATCAGGTGGTGGCCGAGGTGTCGCGGCAGTACGCCGCGCTGCTCACCAAGGCCGGACTCGGCGACGTCCCCCGGTTCACCGTCCCGGAGCTGCCCGAGTCGGCCTGGGGCGGCGGGCTGCTGCCGGCCAGCGCGGTGGCGCCGCTGCGGACCTGGCTCGCGCACCGGGCGCAGGACCTCGGCGCCCGGCACGACGCCATGGCCCGTACGGCGCACGGCATCCTGGACTCCCTCAAGTCCCGGATGCCCGAACTGGCCGGTGCCACCGCCGCGCAGTACGCCGCCGCGCTCCGGCTCACCGCCGCCGTCGACGGTGCCTACGACGCCGAGCACGCGCGCGTGCGGGGCAGGTTGCAGGCGGGGGCCGTGCTCGCCGGGGACGCGCTGAAGCGGTGGCGGGCGTTCCCCCTCGACTGCGCCCCCGAGGAACTCCTCGACTCGCTGGTGGAGAGCCTGACCGCCCTGCTGCTGTGCTCCGTGACCGCCGCCGACGAACGGGTCGACGAGGCCTGGCGGCGCGAACCGGCGGCCACCGCCCCGGAACTCGCCGGCCGCGACCCTGCGCCGGAAAGTGCCGAGCACCGCATCGGGATGGCCGTCCGGCGGTGGCGCCGGGAGCTGGAGGAGTACGCCGAGGACGAGGTCCGCGAACTCGACCGGAACCTGGCCCCGGACCCCGCCGTGGTGGCCGCCCTGGTCGCCACCGTGCTGCTGGGCGGGCGGCGCGGGCGCAGCGCCGGGGAACGGCTCGCCGAGCGGATCGGCGCCCACGGCGCGCTGCGGTTGCGCGACCGGGGCGGGCGGCTGCTCGACGAACACGTGGACCGGGTCCTGCACGGCGAGCGCGAACGCCGGCTGGCACCCCTCGACGGGCTCGAGGTCCATCCCGAGCCACAGGCCGAACTCATCGCCGCGCTGTCCGTACTGCAGAAGGAGAGGTGACCGGTGACCGCCGTCACTGACCAGGACCCCACCGAGCACACCGGCCACACGACCGGGGACGCAGGCCAGGCGGGTGAGCCGGACCGGGGCGACCGGGCAGACCGGGCCGACCGGGTGGACCGGGTGGACCGGGTGGACCGGGTGGACCGGGTGGACCGAGCGGACCGAGCGGACCGGTCGGATCAGCCGGTCGAGCCGAGTCCGCGCGCGGTGGAAGGCACCGCCGCGCGGGAGGACGCCGAGGGGGACGTCGTGCAGGGCGGGGCCGCGCGGGAGCGCGAGGGCGAGCGCCGCCGCCGCGGGTTCCACGCGCGCGTGAAGGACGCGGCGGCGTCACGCCGTACGGAACACGGGACCTCCGTGCCCGCCATGCCCACCGCGCCCACCGGGTCCACTGTGCCTTCCGGAACGTCTGTGTCGGCTGGGGCCCGTGGGGCGGACTCGGCACGCCGGACGACCGCGGAGCGTCCGGCGGGTACGGAGCGTTCCGCGGGCAGGGAGCGTTCCGCGGGCACGGAGCACGGCGCCGGTGGAGCGCCCGGCTCCGGGGACGTCGGCGACGGTGCCTGGGGCGACGGGCTGATCGCGCGGCGGGTGGACGAGAAGAACGGCGGGCCGGACCCGTACTTCACCGTGCCGAGCCGACCCGCCGGTTCCTCGGCCGCCCTGATGCCGCTGGCGTACGACGGACAGCTCAGGTCGCGGCTCGACGCGCTGCGCGAACTGGTCGGCCTGTCCCGCACCCGGCTCGACACGAGCACGCTCTCCGAGGCGGGCCGGGTCCTGGACGAGGCCGCCGCGCGGCGCAGGCTCTCCGGGCAGCACACCGTGGTCGCCATCGCGGGTGCCACCGGCAGCGGCAAGTCGCAGTTGTTCAACACCCTGGCCGGAGTGACGATCTCCGAGACGGGTGTGCGCCGCCCGACCACCGCGGCACCCATCGCCTGCAGCTGGAGCGACGGCGCGGCCAGCCTCCTGGACCGGCTGAGCATTCCCGGCCGGCTGCGCCGCCGCCCGATCCAGCACCCGGACTCCGAGTCGCCGCTGCGCGGACTGGTCCTGATCGACCTTCCGGACCACGACTCGGCGGCCGTGCTCCACCGCGAGCAGGTGGACCGCATCCTGCGGCTCGTCGACGCCGTCATCTGGGTCGTCGACCCGGAGAAGTACGCCGACGCCGTGCTCCACGAGCGCTATCTGCGGCCGATGGCCGGCCACGCGGAGGTCACCTTCGTCGTCCTCAACCAGGTCGACCGGCTGCCCGGCGAGGCCGCCGAACAGGTCCTCGACGACCTGCGGCGCCTGCTCGACGAGGACGGCATCGCGCTCGGGGAGTACGGCGAACCCGGCGCGACCGTGCTCGCCCTGTCCGCGCTGACCGGCGAGGGCATCGGCGAACTGCGCGAGGCGCTCGGTCAGTTCGTCACGGAGCGGCAGGCTCCGGCGCGCCGCATCGCGGCCGACGTGGACGCCGCCGCGCGGGAGCTGCGGCCTGTGTACGTCGCCGGACGGCGGACCGGGCTCAGCGAGGAGGCGCGGGAGGAGTTCGCCGACCGGCTCGCGGACGCGGTGGGCGCCACCGCGGCGGGCGAGGCGGCCGAACGCGCCTGGCTGCGCAACGCCAACCGCGCGTGCGGCACGCCCTGGCTGCGGCTGTGGCGCTGGTACCACGACCGGCGCGAACCCCCCACGGGACGGCTGCCGCTGCGCGCCCACGCCGACGAGGAGGCCACGGCCCGCCAGCGCGTCGAGCAGGCGGTGCGCACGGTCTCCGACCGGGCGTCGGCCGGGCTGCCCGCGCCGTGGGCGCAGGCGATGCGCGAGGCCGCGGTCCGCGGCGCCCAGGGGCTGCCCGAGGCCCTGGACGAGCTGGCGGTGCGCACGGGGCTGCCGCCGGGGCGTCCGCCGCGGCCGGGCTGGTGGCCGGTGGCGGTGCTGGCGCAGGCGACGATGACCCTGCTTCAGGTGGTGGGCGGGCTCTGGCTGCTGGCGCAGATCATCGGGTTCGTGCCGCCGAACCTCGGCGTGCCGGTGCTGCTGATGCTGGCCGGGATCATCGGCGGCCCCCTCATCGAGTGGAGCTGCCGCGTCGCGGCGCGCGGACCGGCACGGCGCTACGGCCACGAGGCGGAACGCCTGCTGCGGGAGGCGGCCGCGGGGTGCGGCCGTGCCAGGGTGCTGGACCCGCTGGCGGCGGAGCTGTTGCGGTACCGGGAGGTGCGGGAGCAGTACGGGCGGGTCACGGGGGCGGGAGCGGCGGCGAGGTAGCGGCGGGACGGCGGCGCACGCCGTGTGACGCGGTCCGGCGCGGCGTGACGCGGTGACGCGGTGTGTCGCCCGAGTGGGTGACGGAGTTCTCCACAGATCCGGGGACGGTCCACAGCCCTCAGCGGGCCGGCGCGGACGGAGGCAGTCTGACCTCGGGTGGTCGCGACGGACGCGATCGCACCGGCAAGGGCGGCGGCGGGAGGGCGCACACGTGGTGCCCTCCGCGCCGGAGCCAGCCGTACGGGAGGCGCCCGTACGGGGGAGGGAGGACTCGCGATGAACGAGACGATGATCTGCGCGGTGGGCAACGTGGCGACGCAGCCGGTGTACCGGGAACTCGCCAACGGCCCGTCGGCACGCTTCAGGCTGGCGGTCACCGCGCGCTACTGGGACCGGGAGAAGAGCGCGTGGACGGACGGCCACACCAACTTCTTCACGGTGTGGGCCAACCGGCAGCTCGCCACCAACGCGTCGTCGTCGCTGGCGGTGGGTGATCCGGTGGTGGTCCAGGGCCGGCTGAAGGTGCGCACGGACCTGCGCGAGGGGCAGAACTGGACCTCGGCGGACATCGACGCGGTGGCGATCGGCCACGACCTGGCCCGCGGTACGGCGGCGTTCCGGCGCGCCGGCAGGTCCGAGACGGCGACCACCTCTCCACCGCAGCCGGAGCCCAACTGGGAGACACCGGCCCCGGAAGCGGCCGACCCGGCCGACTCGCCCGCTCCGGTCACCGGGCAGCGGCCGGAGCCCGCGGCCGTGGCATGACACGGACGTGCGGCGAGGACTGACCGAAGTGCGGCTTATCGGCGAAGACGCCTTGGATGCCCCTGGGTTGATTTGTCGATAAGCCCTGCTCGCAACCGTGTCGGCGATAACGATTCCGATTCGGATCACCCCGCGGACCAACATCACCGGCGGGCACGGTGCGTCATGTCCTTAGGATGCCGAACGAGCCCTGCGGGGCTGCTGATTCTGCTGGTGGGACCGTGCCCCCCACGTCAACGGGTCCTGCTCGAAGGGGAATTTGGTGTTTTCTTCGTTCACTGCGCTGTCCCTGCCAGGCCGGGGAGCGGCGCGAATCGCCGCCGCGGCCCTGGTGTCCGCGGTCGCCGCCGCGGGCGTGGTCGCCGGCGCGGGCCCGGCAGCCGCGGCGCGGGGCGGGGCGGCGCAGGGACAGGGCGGGGCGACGGCCACCATAGGCGGCCTCAAGACGCACGGCACCGCGGTCATCCACGGGGCCGCCGGCGACCAGGAGGTGCCGGCCGGCCTCTTCGAGATGTCCGTCGACGGCGGCGGCATGCTGCAGACGTACTGCGTCGACGTCCAGAACCCCACGCAGAAGGACGCCAAGTACCGCGAGACGCCCTGGAGCGGCACCTCGCTGGGCACCAACGACGACGCCGGGCGCATCCGCTGGATCCTCCAGAACTCCTACCCCCAGGTCAACGACCTGGCCGCGCTCGCGAAGAAGGCGGGCGTCCGCGGCGGCCTCACCGAGCAGGACGCGGCGGCCGGTACGCAGGTCGCCATCTGGCGCTACTCGGACGACACGGACGTCGAGGCCACCGACCCCGAGGCCGAACGGCTCGCCGACTACCTGGAGAAGAACGCCCGCGACCTCGAGGAGCCGACCGCCTCCCTCTCCCTCGACCCGCCCGCGGTCTCGGGCCGCCCCGGTGAGCGGCTCGGCCCGGTGACGGTCCGCACCAACGCCGACGGCGCGACGGTGACCCCGCCGGTCGACGCCACCGCGGGCGGTGTGCGGATCGTCGACAAGGACGGCGCGCCCGTCACCTCCGTCACCGACGGCACGCAGATCTTCTTCGACGTGCCGGAGGAAGCGGACCCCGGCACCGCCGGACTGACCGTCCAGGCCTCGACCACCGTGCCGGTCGGCCGGGCCTTCGCCTCCGAGAGCCGCAGCCAGACCCAGATCCTGGCCGGCTCCTCGGAGTCGACGGTCACGGCGACGGCGACCGCCACCTGGTCCGACCAGGGCCCGATACCCGCCCTGTCCGCGCGGAAGAACTGCGCCGAGGGTGCCCTGGACATCACCGCCTCCAACAAGGGCGACGAGGACTTCACCTTCGAGCTGCTGGACACCGAGTACACCATCGCGGCCGGCGAGTCCCGCACGGTGACCGTCCCGCTGCCGGAGGACCGGCCCTACGACTTCACCGTCCGCGGCCCGGCCGGCTTCGAGCACCGCTTCTCCGGCGTCCTCGACTGCCGCACCCGGACCGCCGCCCTCGACGACACCACCCGCACCCTCACCGCACCGGCCCCCTCCACCCAGGCCGTCACCCCCACCCCCGACACCAACCTCGCCGAAACCGGCAGCTCCGGGGTGACCCCTCTGATAGGCGGCACGGCCATCGGCCTCGTCGTGATCGGCGGCGCGGTCCTGCTGTTCGTCCGCAGGCGCAGCGAGGGCGGACAGCGCTGACCCACCCGCCCGTTGGCGCACTCGCGCGGCGGCGTCAGTAGCGGTGACCGGGCCAGTGCGGGTCCGACCAGCGCTCCTCGTCGGTGAGCGACAGCAGCCGTATGCGGTGCCGCAATTCCTCCGGAGCGCCCGACGCGCGCAGCCGCGCCATGCCGGGGCCGAGGAGCCAGGCGACCAGGTCGGCACGGAGTCGTTCCTCGTCGTTCTCGTACCAGTCGACGTACCAAGGCAGGCTGTCCCCCAGGAGCTCGTACTCCCATTCCGCCGCCGCCTCGGCGACGCGCCGGTCGCTGAGGGGCCCGGTCCGCCGCTCCCATTCGGCGAGCCAGGGGCCGACCGTCCCGGACGCCTCGGCACACAGCGCGAAGACCTGGTGCGCCGGTACGGCCGCGTCCGGATCGGTGAGGCTCTGCACCCACCAGGCGCTCAGGAACTCGCGCACCGCACCGGCGTGATCGTCGGGCCACCGCTGCCAGCGGCCGCGGGCCAGGGAGCACCCGGCCTCTTCCAGCCCGAAGAGGGGCTCCGCGAGACCGGCGACCAGGACCCTGGCGAACTGGGGCAGGATGCGGCGCAGCACGGCCGCGTGATCGGTCCAGTCGACCGCCCGCCAGGTCCGGCGCAGGAGGTCCGGATGCAACTCCACGTCCGGTGTCTTCAGCAGGGCGAGTTCCTCCGCGCTGCCCCAGTGGCAGTCGCAGTTGTACTCGTCCGGACGTGCGGTCATGCCGCGGAAGGTGACGGCGAGGCCGTCCAGGGCGTCGGCGAGACGCCGGCCCGCGGGACGGTGATCGGCGAGGTCCATGATGTGCCGGCCTTCGAGGACTCCGGCCGGCTCGCCGACCGAAGAGCGCCACACTACCCGGTGCGGCGACCGGCAGCCACGGGCGAGGCTTCGGCGGCATCCGGGAAACCCCAGGTCAGAGCCCCCGCCGGGAACGCGTTTCCTCCCAGGGGTGGCGGTGCGGCAAGATGGGGTGTATCTGCCCACTGCCTGATCAAGCTGCCGGACGGTTTCTCTTGGCTGAGTTCATTTACACCATGCGCAAGGCGCGCAAGGCGCACGGCGACAAGGTGATCCTCGATGACGTCACCCTGAATTTCCTTCCCGGCGCCAAGATCGGTGTTGTCGGTCCGAACGGTGCCGGTAAGTCCACCGTTCTCAAGATCATGGCGGGCCTCGAGCAGCCGTCGAACGGTGACGCGTTCCTGTCGCCGGGCTACACGGTCGGCATCCTGCTGCAGGAGCCCCCGCTGAACGAGGAGAAGACCGTCCTGGAGAACGTCCAGGAGGGTGTCGCCGAGGTCAAGGGCAAGCTCGACCGGTTCAACGAGATCGCCGAGCAGATGGCGACCGACTACTCGGACGCGCTGCTGGAGGAGATGGGCAAGCTCCAGGAGGAGCTCGACCACGCCAACGCGTGGGACCTCGACGCCCAGCTCGAGCAGGCCATGGACGCGCTGGGCTGCCCGCCCGGCGACTGGCCGGTCGTGAACCTCTCCGGTGGTGAGAAGCGGCGTGTCGCGCTGTGCAAGCTGCTGCTGGAGGCGCCCGACCTGCTGCTCCTCGACGAGCCCACCAACCACCTCGACGCCGAGTCGGTGAACTGGCTGGAGCAGCACCTCGCCAAGTACGAGGGCACCGTCGTGGCCGTGACCCACGACCGGTACTTCCTGGACAACGTGGCCGGCTGGATCTGCGAGGTCGACCGAGGCCGCCTGCACGGCTACGAGGGCAACTACTCCAAGTACCTGGAGACCAAGCAGACCCGCCTCAAGGTCGAGGGCCAGAAGGACGCCAAGCGCGCCAAGCGGCTCAAGGACGAGCTGGAGTGGGTGCGGTCGAACGCCAAGGGGCGTCAGGCCAAGTCCAAGGCGCGTCTGGCGCGGTACGAGGAGATGGCCGCCGAGGCCGACAAGATGCGGAAGCTGGACTTCGAGGAGATCCAGATCCCGCCGGGCCCGCGGCTGGGCAACGTCGTCGTCGAGGTCAACAACCTCACCAAGGCCTTCGGCGAGAAGGTCCTCATCGACGACCTCTCCTTCACGCTGCCGCGCAACGGCATCGTCGGTGTCATCGGGCCGAACGGCGCCGGCAAGACCACGCTCTTCAAGATGATCCAGGGCTTCGAGGAGCCGGACTCCGGTTCCATCAAGGTCGGCGACACGGTCAAGATCTCCTACGTCGACCAGAGCCGCGAGAACATCGACCCGAAGAAGACCCTGTGGGCCGTCGTGAGCGACGAGCTGGACTACATCAACGTGGGCCAGGTCGAGATGCCGTCGCGCGCCTACGTCTCCGCCTTCGGGTTCAAGGGGCCGGACCAGCAGAAGCCGGCCGGTGTGCTCTCCGGCGGTGAGCGCAACCGCCTCAACCTCGCGCTCACCCTCAAGCAGGGCGGCAACCTGCTGCTCCTCGACGAGCCGACCAACGACCTCGACGTCGAGACCCTGAGCAGCCTCGAGAACGCCCTGCTCGAGTTCCCCGGCTGTGCCGTCGTCGTCTCCCACGACCGGTGGTTCCTGGACCGGGTGGCCACCCACATCCTCGCCTACGAGGGCGAGTCCAAGTGGTTCTGGTTCGAGGGCAACTTCGAGTCGTACGAGAAGAACAAGGTCGAGCGGCTCGGCCCGGACGCCGCCCGCCCGCACCGCGCCACCTACAAGAAGCTGACCCGGGGCTGATCTTGCGGCACATCTACCGCTGCCCACTGCGCTGGGCGGACATGGACGCGTACGGCCACGTCAACAACGTGGTCTTCCTCCGCTACCTGGAGGAGGCCCGTATCGACTTCCTGTTCCGCCCGGAGAAGGACTTCAAGCAGGGGTCGGTGGTGGCGCGCCACGAGATCGACTACAAACGGCAGCTCGTCCACCGGCACCACCCGGTCGACATCGAGCTGTGGGTCACGGAGATAAGGGCGGCCTCCTTCACGCTGACCTACGAGGTCAAGGACGGGGACGTGCTCTACGTCCGCGCCTCCACGGTCATCGTGCCGTTCGACTTCGAGGCGCAGCGGCCCCGGCGGATCACCGCCGAGGAGCGGGAGTTCCTGGAGGAGTACACGGACGCCGAGGAGGACGCCAAGGAGGAGGCCGTCGTCGTATGACGGTCCTGCACCTCGCCGACGAGGGGGAGGCCGCGGACCTCGCGGCCTTCCTCTCCCGGCTGCTCCACTACGACCGTTCCGCCGCGGTGCGCCTCCAGGCGGCAGGCACGGCCCTCGCCGTCTTCGGGCGGCCCCCCTCCTTCGAGGTGCTCGCCGTGCGCGCGGTGCGGCTCGCCAAGCCGTACGAGAACGGTCTCGACGTCACGCTGGACGTGACCGTGTCCGCCGGTGAGCTGCTGGAGACGGTGGACGAGCAGGCGGCCACCGCAGCCGTACCGGGCGTGGTGACCGGGCCGCCCTGGGCCGGGGTGCTGCCCCCGCGCGGCGGCTGGCGGCCCGAGCCGGGGCTGCCCGCGCCGGACGCCCTGCGCGCGCTGGTCGCCGCGGCGGTGGCGGAGTTCCGCTCCCGCACGGCGGAGCTGACGCCCGAGGAGCGTACGCGGGCCGAACTGGACCGGATCGGGCGGGACATATGGTCCCGGACGGTCGGGGACACCGGACTGCCGGTGCGGGCCGTGCACGCGGCCCAGTCACTCGGCTTCCTGCGGGCGTCCGCGTCCGCGTCCGGGTCCGGGGGCGACGCGCCCGGGCTGTTCTCCTGTGGAGCGTGGCTGCGGCTGCGCACGCCCTACGGGTCCGTCGTCCTGCGGCGGGCCGGCACCGGGGCGCTCGGCATCAGCGTGCGCTGAGCCCGCCGGAGAGCGAGCTGCTGCTCCGCCCGGCCGCTCAGGTTCCGTCGCTGTCGTCCGGGCGTACGGCGATGTGGTCGGGTTCCAGTTCCAGGGCCACCCGGTCGCGCATGTCCAGGGCGCGCGTGTACTCGGCGGGCAGCTGGAGCCGGCCCGCGCGGTCGAGCATCGCGTACTCCCGGGCCACCACCTTCTCGTCGCCGGTCGCGGCGTCCACCTCGCTGCGGCGCAGGACCTCCGTGGAGGTGCGGCCGTCGCGGATGGCGACCGTGCGGCTGACCTCGCCGGCCACCGCCTGGTCGTGGGTGACGATGACGACGGTGGTGCCCAGCCGCTCGTTCGCGGTGCGGAAGGCGGCGAAGACCTGTTCCGCGGTGTGGGAGTCCAGCTCGCCCGTGGGCTCGTCGGCGAGCAGCACCGCGGGGTCGTTGGCCAGGGCCACGGCGATGGCGGCCCGCTGCTGCTGCCCGCCCGACATCTGGTGCGGGCGGCGGTCGCGGCAGTCGGCGATCCCCATCAGGTCCAGCAGCTCCAGCGCCCGTTCGGCGCGGGCCGCGCGCCGGCCGCCGGTGCCGGCCAGCCGCATCGGCAGGGCCACGTTCTGCGCGGCCGTCAGGTAGGGCATCAGGTTGCCCGACGTCTGCTGCCAGACGAAGCCGACCACCGTACGGCGGTAGGCCAGCCGGTCCTTCGCCGTCATCGCGAGCAGGTCCCGGCCCGCGACCCGGGCGGCGCCCGCGGTGGGGGCGTCCAGGCCGGCCAGGATGTTCATCAGCGTCGACTTGCCGCTGCCCGAGGCGCCCACCAGCGCCATCAGCTCGCCTTCCCGGACCAGCAGGTCGAGGCCCTGGAGGGCCTGCACCTCCACGCCGTCCGTGCTGAAGATGCGTACGACGCGGTCGCAGGTGATCAGGGCGTCGTGGCCGTAGGCGGGACGGTCGCGGGACGCGGTGGCGCGGTCGGCCAGTTCGGCGAGGGTGGGGTTGGTGGTCGTCATCGGGGCCTCCGTCGTCTCCTGCGCGTCGTGTCGCTTCGTCGCCTCCCGGCGCGTGCCGGCTTCCGCGGCCGGCACCCTGCGCACACGGGCGGCATCCGCGCCGAGGCCGTCACCGCGCGTCCCCCGCCCGCAGCTCCGTGACCGCGCCGCGCCGGCCCGACCACCACGCCTGCCCGGCCGCCACACCCACCGTCAGCACCAGCACCGCGACCGCCGGGACGGCCAGCGACCACGGGTCGGCGCGCAGCTGGGCCGGGACCGTCGAGGGCGAGGTGGCCGCCAGGGCGATCGTCGTCAGGTCGATGCCGGGGGAGAGCAGCCGGATCGCCGCCCAGCCGGTCAGGACGCCGCCCGCGACGGCCGGTACTGCCTGGGGCAGGGACTCCAGGACCAGCAGGCGGCGGCCCTGGGCCGGGGTGAGGCCCATGGTGCGCAGGCGGGCGAGGAGGGCGGCGCGTTCGGGGGCCGCGCGGGCGAGGGACAGCAGCAGGGCCAGGGCGGCGTACCCGGCGCCCGCCGCCACGGCGGCCGTGTAGACGCGCTCCGCGCCGGACTGCAGGGGCGAGTCGACGTACCGGGCCCGTTCCTCGGACCGCAGGTGCACGGACGCGCCGTCGCCCGCCGCCCGCCGCAGGGCGTCCGCGTCCAGGCCGCCGCCGGTCAGCAGCAGTACGGTCGGCCGGGCCGCCCGCGCGGAGAGCCCGGCCCGGTCCACGACCAGGAAGTCGTCGCGGAAGAGGGCCGGCGTGCGGTCGCGGACGACGGTGATCCGGAGGGTGACGAAGGTGCCGTCCTCCATCCGGACCGGGAAGGGCTGCGTGCCGAACCGTCCGGCGACCATCGAGGAGGCCAGCGCCGGGAGCGCGTCCCCCGAGCCGTCCCGCCGCGTCAGCTCGTCCGGCGCGAACCCGCCGAGGCCCGTCCGCGCCGCCAGCGCCGCGTAGGCCTCCGGGTCCACGCCCGCGACCGGCAGCGACTGGCGGCCGTCCGAGGTCTTGGCCTGGTAGGCGATGCTCACCTCGGTGAGCCCCCGCACGCCGGGCGCGTGCGCGAGGCGGCCGGGCAGGCCGGACGGCAGCGGTCCGGACGCCGCCTCGACGCGGGCGTCGGCGCCGACGGCGAGCACCGCGGCCCGGTCCCGGGCGTCCGAGACACCGGCCAGGACCGAGCCGCCGAACGCGGCGGTGGTGAACGCGGTCAGCAGCGCGAGGAGCGGCAGCACGGTGGAGACGGACGTACGGCCCGCGCGGGCCAGCGCCAGATGCCCCACCGCGCCGCGCAGCCGTCCGGCCGGGCGGGCCAGGCCGCGCAGCACCGGCGGCTGGAGACGGACCAGCACCAGCGCGGCGATCACCCCCACCAGCACCGGCGCCAGGGACACCAGGTCCCCGGATCCGCCCGTCGCCCCGCGCCGGCGCAGCAGCTCGACCGCGCCGAGGGCCAGCGCCACGGCCGTCAGCTCGGCGACCGTACGGCGCCGGGACGGGCGCGCGGTCGCGACGTCCCGACGGCCGTCGTGCACCCGTACGGCACGGTGCGCGGCGGCGGCCCGCAGCGGCAGCGCGAGGCAGGCCACCGCGGTGACCGCCCCGGCGGCCCCCAGCGCGGGCAGCAGCCGGGCGCCGGGCAGGACGAGGACGGCCACGGCGAGGCCGAGGGCGCCCGCGGGCAGCGCCACCACCGCCGTCTCCGCCAGCAGCCGGCCCGTCAGGCCCCGCAGGGACGCGCCGCGGGCCCGGAGCAGTGCCAGTTCGGCGCGGCGCCGCCCGGCGGCCAGACCGCCCGTCATCAGCAGGACGACGGCGGCGACCGTCCCGGCGCCCGACGCGGCGACGGAGACCAGCGGAGCGATGTCCCCGCGCAGCCGGTCGTACGTGGTGAACACGGCGTCGAGCCCGGTCTCGACCTCGGCGAACGGGCTGAGCATCGAGCGCAGCTGCTCCGTGCCCGGCCCGGACTCCAGCGAGGCCACCGAGGCGCTGAGCCGGTCGAGGTCCCGGCCGTGCAGTGCTTCCGTGTCGGGCGCCAGGTGCCAGTAGCGCATGGGGCCGCCGTCCGTGCCCAGCAGCGCGGGCGCCGCCTCGGGCGGGAGCAGCAGGCCGCCGCGCCAGAACCTCGGGGCGTTCGGGTCGCCGCCGGGTGTGCGCACCAGGGACGGCGTCCGCAGGACGGACCAGACCGACCAGTAGACGCCGTCGGGTTCGCGTGGCGCGACGACACCGGTGACGTGGACGGCGAGCTCGTCCCTGCCGTGCACGTGGATGACCGAACCCGCCTCGATGCGCAGCGTGCGGGCCGTCTCCTCGGTCACCGCTGCCTCCACCCGGCCGGTCGAGGCGGTCACCGGGCCGCCGGTCGCCCGGGGCAGCCGGCCGGAGCGCAGGCGGGCGTGGCCGGCGAGGTCGTTCGGGGCGGCGAGGACCATCTGCGCGGGCAGCCCGTCCGGCCGGGGCAGCCACTCCTCCGCCGCGATCAGGTCGGACGTGCTGCGCACCCCGTACGCCGACCGGGAGCCGTCGACGGCCAGCGGGCTCTCGACGGTGTCCACGATCGACTCGTAGTAGCCGGTGACGCTTTCGGGACGCAGCGCGTCCTCCTGGTCCGCCGTCTTCCCGCCCAGGCCGGGGTCGGCGCTGACCTGGAGGCTGCTCTGCCCGGGGTGGACCTGCTCGACGGCCCGGCTCAGACCGGCGTCCGCGTACCGGTCCAGCGCCCGCGGGAAGGCGGCGGCGAGACACGCCGTCAGCGCCACCAGCAGTGCCAGCGCGCCCGCGGCACCGGGGGCTGCCCGCAGCCGGGTGCGTGTCCAGGGGGCGGGCACTCGGTTTGCCCGGTTCACCCGGTTCGCGCGGTCCGCCCGGTTCGCGCGGGCCGCCCGGTCCGGCCGGTTCGGCGGGTTCACCTTCCGTCACCTCCGCGCTCCTTGAGCGTCACCGTCGGATCCGTCCGGCGCAGCGCCAGTGCCGCCGTCACCAGCAGCGGGACCAGGACCGTCGCGGCCAGCAGCACGGCGACCCGGTCGTACGGCAGCGTGACGTGCACGCCGGGGACGGGCCGGGCGGCCTGCTGGGTCAGCACGGTCAGCGGGATCACCGCCCGGGTCAGGACCGCCCCGAGGGCGGCGCCCGTCAGCAGCGCCAGGCCGACCAGCACGCCCTGCTCGACGGCGACCGTGCGGGCCAGCCGCCCGCGCGAGGCCCCCAGGGCCCGCAGCACCGCGAACTCCGCGCCCCGCTCGCGCAGCGACCCCGCGGCGCTCACCGCGAAGCCGACCGCGGCCAGCGTCGCCGCGACGGCGGCGGCAGCCGCGAACGCGGCCCCGGGACCCGCGCCGAACGGGTCGTCGCGCAGCCGCTCGGCGACCTCGTCGCGCACCATGACCTGGGACGGCGCCGTGTCCGGGAGGGCCCGCAGCGCGGCGACGGCGCCGTCCGTCTCCTCCGGCGTGCTCCGCAGCCACCACTCGGTGGGCGGGAGCGCGGTGCCGTGCCCGCTCTGAAGCTCCCGGTTGACCGTGCGCAGGTCGACCAGCAGGGCCCCGCCGAACCGCGCCGGGTCCACCTCCTGGGGGGCGGTGGTCGGCAGTTCCCGCACCGAGCGCAGGATCCGCACCTGTACGCGTTCGCCGCCGAGGTTCACGTGGACGCGCTGCCCGACGCCGGCGCCCGTCGACTCCAGGAAACGGTCGGTGGCGACGCCGGTGACGTCGGGCGGCGGCGGCCCGGACACCCGCAGCCGGAGGGTGAGGACCGACGGGGGGCGGGTCGGGTCGTTCTCGGAGTGGCCCGTGGCGTACTCGACCGTGAACGGCTCCGCCCGCAGCACCCGCGGCGGGGCCGAGTCGGCGCCGTCGGCCGGTCCGAGCGACGGCCCGGTGACCTCCGACCGCCCCGTCCAGTCGCCGGGCAGCCGGACCTGCCGTGCGGTGCCGTCGGCGGACGTGGCGGTCACCTCGCGCACGGTCAGCCGGTGCCGCTCCCCCTCACCCGTCGGCCGGGTCATGACCAGCTGCACACCGGTCAGGGTCAGCGGGCCGGCCGACACGTCCATGGTGAGGGTGTGTTCCCGGCCGTCGGCGGCCAGCCGGCCGGCCCGCAGCCGGTACGGGGTTCCCCAGCGGTCCTCGACGGTCACCGTCACGTCGGCCGCCATGCCGGCGGGGGACCGGCCGGAGCCCGGCGCGGTGTCGCCGGGGCCACTGGGCGGTGCGCCGACGTCCCAGCCGGACAGGGTCGCGGCCAGCGACAGCGTCGCCGTCCCGGCGGGGACCGGCGCGCCGGCGGGCGGCTGCCCGGGCGCCAGGCCCGACAGCAGTTCCGGCAGCGGCTCGTCGGCCAGGTCGGGGCGCAGCAGCATCGTGTCCGCCGCGCGGGAGGTGTCCAGCGCCAGCACGGTGGCCGTCCGGTCGCCGGACAGCGACAGCGTGGTGCGGGCCGCCGGGGCCACCCCGGCCACGCCGGCTACGGCCGCGTACCGGTCGGTGCGGCCGGGGACCGACTCGGCGGGAGCGGTCACCCGCACCGGCGCGCCGGTACGGAAGTCGGCCTGGTCGTCCTGGGAGCGGGACCAGGAGGCGCTCTGCCCGATCGCCATCGTGCCGAGCGCCACGGCGAGCACCAGCAGCAGCACCGGGCCGGCCCCGCGCATCGGGCGGCGGCCCAGCTGCCAGCCCGCCAGCGCCCCCGCCAGCCCGCGTCCGTTCGCCGCCCGCCGCTCGGCCAGCCGTGCCACCAGCGGCAGCAGCCGCAACGCGAGGACCGTCCCGGCCAGCAGGGCCAGCGCCGGCGTCACGACGAGCAGCGGATCGACGCCGAGCGTGCCGGGGTCCGCGCCGGTAGCTGCGGCGGTGGCGGTGTCGGCACCGGTCCCGGCCGCGGAAGCCGTGCCCGTGCTCGTGCTCGTGTCCGTGCCGGACGTCTGCCGGTCCAGTTGCCAGTAGGCGACGCCGGCCAGCACCAGCAGTGCCACGTCCGCGCCCGCGCGCAGCGGGGCGGGCAGCGTCCTCGGCCGGCCGCCCGCAGCGGTCGCCGAGGTCAGTGCCGGCAGCGTCACGGCGAGGGTGCAGCCGAGCGCCGCGAGGCCGGCCACCAGCCACACCACGCCGCTGCCGCCGGCCGCGGGCTCCCACCGCAGCCCGATCCGGGCCAGCGGCCCCTGCCCGGCCAGCAGCCGGATCAGCGGCCCGGCGAGGAGCGGCGCACAGACCAGCGCGGGCCCGGCCAGCAGCAGCGCCTCCAGGGCACAGACGCCCACCAGCCGGGTCCGGGAGGCGCCGCGCGCCCGCAGCAGCCGCAGCTCACCCGCGCGTTCGACGCTCAGCAGCCGGGCCACCAGCAGCAGCGCGCCGCCCGCTAGCAGGGCGAGCTGGAGCGCGATGACCAGGACGGTGGACCTGGCCACCACCAGCGAACGGTCGAGGCGGTCCAGGATTCCGGCCAGCCCGGTCCCCGCCTCGGTCGTGCCGCTGAGCACCGGCCTGTCGCGCAGCCATGCCGTGCCCTCGTGCGCCGCCTCGCGCAGGGCGTCCGTCCGGCCCACCGTCAGCGAGGAGTAGTCCGCCGTCGCCAGCCACCCCGACGAGCCCGCGCTGACCCTGCCGCCACTCAGCACACCGTTCGGGGCGAGCAGCGGCCCGTACGTCGTGAAACCGCCCTGCTCGACGCCGCGCCCGTCCAGGTCGTCCAGCCGCCAGTACGGTGCCCCGTCGTCGACCGGGCGGTACAGGCCGGTGACCACCACCCGGACGTCGGGGCCGTCGAGGCGGTCGGTGAGCGTGAGCCGGGCGCCGGGCCGTACGCCCAGCCGCTCGGCGGCGGTCACCGGCAGCGCCGTCTCGACGGACCCGCCCGCCGCCTCGCCGGGCATGCGGCCCTCGTCGATGCGGACCTGCGTGGGGTCGAGCGCCGCGAAGTACGTCAGATCGGGGTTGCCGGACGACTCGGCCCGCGCGGAGGAGGACGGCAGCGCGTACGGGCCGGAGCGGACCAGGGTCCGTACCGTGTGCGGCAGACCGTCGAAGGTCCTCGCGGCCCCCTTGCGCACCGTGGAGTCCGCGTCGGAGCGCTGGGCGGCCGGTACGTCCGCCTTCACGACCAGCGCGGCGTCGGCGGCGTTGCGAGGGTCGGCCAGGGCGTGCCGCAGGGCCGCGTTCCCGATGGCGCCGGAGAACGCGGTGAGGGTGGCCAGCACCGTCGTCGTCAGCAGGACGGTGAGCAGAGCCGCCGCCAGCAGCAGGCGGTGCGCCCGCGCGCGCAGCAGCACGAACCCCGCCAGTCCCCCGAACCCCGCCACCCGGCTCCCCCGCCACCTGTTGTCCAGACCTCCGGGCGAGGATGGCAGAGGGCAAGGGTCTCGGGTAACCGTCTGAAAGGCGGACTTGACCGGATCGTGACCGGATACCGGCGTCGGACGACCGGAATCCGTTCGTCAGCCCCCGCGCAGGGGAGGGACCGTGCTCAGCCCTGCGTGTTGACCATCGAGGCGGCCGCGTACGTCAGGTACTTCCACAGCGTCTGCTCGTGCTCCTCGGAGAGCCCCAGCTCGTCGAGGGCGACCCGCATGTGCTTCAGCCAGGCGTCGTGCGCCGCCCGGTCGACGGCGAACGGGGCGTGGCGCATCCGCAGCCGCGGGTGCCCGCGGTTGTCGCTGTACGTCGTCGGACCGCCCCAGTACTGCATCAGGAAGAGCGCGAAACGCTCCTCGGCCGGGCCCAGGTCCTCCTCGGGGTACATCGGCCGAAGGATCGGATCCTCGGCGACCCCCTGGTAGAAACGGTGGACGAGCCGGCGGAAGGTCTCCTCCCCGCCGACCTGCTCGTAGAAGGTCTGCTCCTGAAGCGTGCCGCGCCGAATCTCATTCACGTCGTCCATGGTCTCAGACGGGTGGACATAGGACTTGAGGATTAGGACCCGCCGGGGCCCTACTGTGGGGGTATGGGCGGGCACCCGGACCTGGACGGCCTCGCCGCCTCCGCGCGGGCGGAGCTGGTGCGGGAGATCGAGCTGAGCGGTGCCTGGAGGGCCGACCCTCTCTGGCGGGAGGCCTTCGCGGCGGTGCCGCGCCACCTTTTCGTGCCGTACTACTACGTCGGCGTCCGGGGCGGCTACGAACGCCGCTGGGGCGAGCATCCCGACCCCGGCGCCCGCGAGCGCTGGCTGCGCGGTGCGTACACCGACGCTCCGCTGGCCACCCGGCTGCGCGACGGCGAACTGCTCTCCTCCAGCAGCCAGCCGTCGCTGATGGCCGAGATGCTGGTCGAACTGGGCGTGACGGACGGCGACCGGGTCCTGGAGGTCGGCGCGGGCACCGGCTACAACGCCGCGCTGCTCGCCCACCGGCTCGGCGACGACGACCTGGTCACCACCGTCGACCTCGATCCCGAGATCACGGAGGCGGCCCGCCGGCACCTGGCCGCCGCCGGGTACCACCCGGCCGTCGTCACCGGCGACGGCGCGCGCGGCGTGCCCGAACGCGCCCCCTACGACCGGATCCTCGCCACCTGCGCGCTGCCCTCGGTCCCGCGCGCCTGGCTCGCCCAGTGCCGGCCCGGCGGCCGCATCCTGGCGCCGCTCGCCACCGGCCTGGTCGTCCTCACCGTCCACGGTGCCGGGCACGCCGAGGGGCGTTTCCTGCGCACGCCCGCGTACTTCGTGCCGCTGCGCGGCGGCACGGACCGGGGCGAGCCGCAGCCGCCGGGCCTGGGCGGGGTGCCGCGCCGGGCCCGGGAGGACGACCTCTTCCGCTTCCTGCTGGCGCTGAGCCGGGGCAGCCTCGACCCGCAGGAGGCGTACGCCCTGTGGGCCCGGGAGGACGCCCCGCGCCGCGAGCGCTACGGCATCACCGTCAGCGGCGAACGGGCCTGGGCGTGGCTGGACGACCCGGAGGGCCCGTACGCCTGGCCGTTCGCCTGACGACGGGCCCCCGTCTCAGCCCCTTCTCATCCCCTGCGGATCGTGATCGTCGTCCAGGCGCCGACGTGCACCCGGTCGCCGTCCTGGAGCGGCACCGGCACGAAGGGCTGGATCGGCTCCTCGCCGCCGTTGACCGTCGTGCCGTTCGTCGAGTTCTGGTCGACGACCGCCCAGTTCCCGTCCGGCTGCTGGACGAGCACCGCGTGCTGGTGCGAGACGCCCGGGTCCTCCGGCGGCACGGCCAGGTCGATGTCCGGGGTGTCGCCGGTGGAGTGCCGGCGGCGGCCGATGGTGATCTGGTTGCCGGTGAGCGTGCGCTGCTGCTCGGGCGAGTACGCGGGCAGGTTCAGGCCTGCGGCCTCGGGGCCGGAGCGCTGCATCATCGCCATGAAGTAGTCGCGGTCCGGGCCGATGGTCGCGGTCCACGTCACCGGTCGCTGGGGCCGCTGCGGCTGCTGCGGCTGCTGCGGGAACCCGTAGCCGCCACCGCCGGGCGGGGGCGGCGGGGCCTGCGTCGCGCCCGGCTGCGGGTAGCCGTAGCCACCGCCGCCCGGCGCCTGGCCCGGGCCGTTCGGGCCACCGGACGACGGAGGGGAGAGCACCCAGTCGTCGTCCCCGCCGCCGAAGGACGGGCCACCCTGCTGCGGGCGGTCGGTTCCCTGCGGGAAGGCGGGCGGGGCCGGCGGACCGGACTGCTGGTACGCCTGCGGAGCGCCCCCCGGACCACCGGGACCGGGCGGCGGCACCGGCCGCGACGGGTCGCCACCGAAGGCGGGCGGGGCGGGCGGACCGGACGGGCCACCAGGACCGCCGGGACCGTCGGGCCCACCGGAGCCGAACGGGCCACCGGGGCCGCCCGGGCCACCGGGCCCGTTGGGACCGCGGCCGCCGGGACCACCGGGCCCGGACGGATCGCCCGGTCCACCGGAGCCGAAGGGGCCGCCGGGACGGCCCGGGCCGTCGGGTCCACCGGAGCCGAACGGGCCACCGGGTCCGCCCGGACCGTCGGAGCCGCGCGGACCGTCGGAGTTGAACGGACCACCGGGGCCGCCCGGACCGTCAGCACCACTGGAGCCGAAGGGGCCGCCGGGCCCGCCCGGTCCACCGGAGCCGAAGGGGCCACCGGGGCCGCCAGGGCCGCCGGGCCCGTTGGAGCCACCGGGAGCACCGGGTCCGTTGGGGCCGCCCGGGCTGCCGGGTCCGTTGGGACCGCCAGGGCCGTCGGGCCCGCCCGGTCCACCGGAGCCGAAGGGACCACCGGGGCCGCCCGGGCCGCCGGGAGTGCCGGGTCCGTTGGGGCCGCCAGGGCCGTCGGGCCCGCCCGGTCCACCGGAGCCGAAGGGGCCACCGGGGCCGCCCGGGCCGCCGGGCCCGTTGGAGCCACCGGGAGCACCAGGCCCGCCAAAACCACCAGGTCCACCAGGTCCACCGGGGCCACCAGGGCCGCCGGGCCCACCAGCACGACCACCGGGGTTACCGGGGCCACCCGGCCCCCCGGGAGTGCCGCCCGGTCCACCGTGTCCCGACGGGTCGCCGCCGAAGGGCGGGCCCGGCGGGATCGGCTCCGCGGGGCGGTTCATCTGGGACGGGCGGGAGCCCTGGTAGTCGTACGAGTCGCCGCCGCCGTACGACGGGCCCGACGGCGGCTGCGGGAAGCGCGGCCCCGGGCCACCGGACGCCGGCGGGCGCGGGGCGGCCGGTGTGTAGGAGGTGGCGGTGTTGGTGAGGAAGTTCCACCGGCACTCCTCGCAGAACGGCGCCCCGCCCTCACGCGGCGTGCGGCACTGCGGGCACAGCTGCGGCTCGGCACCGGCTCCGCCGGGACCGCCCGCCGGACCGCCGGGTCCACCGGGACCGGCCGGCGGCGGGAAGCCGTAGCCGCCGCCCGGAGGCGGCGGGGGAGGGGGCGGCACGGCACCGGCCATGCGGTGACCGCAGACCTCGCACCAGTCGTCGGAACCCGACTGGTGTCCGTTCGGGCAGGTCGGCATGTCGGTGCTTCCCCCTCTTGCGGGCTTGTTGGACTCTGTTGTCCTGCGTCACTTCTTCACGCGAACAGTCTTCGTCGACCGGGTCTCGAGAGTCATCTCGTCGGCTTCCTCGACCTTCGCTTTGAGTCGCACAGTACCTGTCGCCGCGTCGACCACGTCCACCACCTTCGCGAGCAGTTTCGCCGTATCCGCGTTTCCGTAGCCCCTCGCGAGCTGAACGGCGCGGCCCAGTTTGGCCGTTGCTCCGTCGATGTCTCCCGCTTTGCGCAGATCGAGCCCTTGTTGGATGGCTTGTGCCAGTTCGGCCTGCCCGGTGTAGTGGGCGACCTGAGGGTTGATCGACGTGGAGGCGGCCATGTCGTCGGTCCACACGGCGCGCACCAGGCCCTGGGCCCCGAGGTTCTGGACCGTGCCGCCGGGCTCCGGGATCACCAGGGAGACACGGGCGGCCAGCATCTCCTGGCCGAGGTTCGCGGCCGGTACCTCCACGCAGACGTGGTAGTCCCGGGACTCGTCGCCCCAGGAACCGGTGGGGTAGTCCCCGGCACGGGGGCCCGCCTCGGCACGGCGGCCGGTCAGCTCCTCGACCGTGGGGGCGACCTGTTTGACGAACTTCACAGTGGTGCCGACGGGGGTCCACAGCCGCAGGGCGACGTCCGCGACCTCCTTGCCCATGGCCGTCTCCATCATCCGCGTGAAGTCGGCCGTGAGAGAGGCCGGGTCGGCGACGATGTCGGCGGTGCCGAGCAGGGCGGAGGCGATCCCTGTGACTTCTTTCACTTCCCAGTCGGTGCCCACGCCCCGGGCATCGCAGGTGAAACGCCCGGCGCAGGCGTCGAGCGCCGCCTTCAGGTCGTCCGGTGACTCGTGTTCGTTGCGGCCGTCCGTGAGCAGGATGCCGTGGCGGATGGCGACGTCCGCGGTGGCCAGCAGCCGGTCGGCCAGCCGCAGCCAGGTGCCGATGGCGGTGCCGCCGCCCGCGCTGAGGCCGCGCAGCGCGCGCTTGGCCTGCTCCCGGGTGGTGGCGTCGGCGACCGCGAGCCGGCCGTCGCCCGGGTAGACCTCCTTGGCCACGTGGGTGCCGCCGATCACCGTGAAGTGCACGCCGTCGCGCAGGGTGTCGATCGCGGCGGCCGTCGCGTCGCGGGCGTTGCGCATCTTGGTGGGCGGGTAGTCCATCGAGCCCGAGCAGTCGACCATGACCGCCACCGCGGCGGACGGCCCCTGGCCCGGCGAGTACAGGTGGGGCGCGGTGACCGCGCTCCCGATGGTGCCGCCGCCGGTGGCGGTCACCGTCACGATGGCGTTGACCTCACGGCCGCCCTCGGGCAGGTACTCGTTCTGGTAGACGTCCACCGAGAACTGCGGCACGTTCGACTTCGAGAAATTGGCCATGCCCGATCGCATCCCCCTCTACGTCCCCACACCGGTGGGGTGACGGCTGACGGCACGGGCCGCCCCCTGCGGCCCGCGAGACCGCCCGCGCGCGTCCCCGCCCCGCGGGGGCCTCAGGCCGATCCTGCCCCCTGCGGCGGCGCCGGGAACGGCAGGAGGGCCACTGTTACGTTGTCGTGGCCCCCGCCGTCGAGGGCGTGGCCGACCAGGACGCGCGCGCTGTGCAGGGGCCGCGCGGCGGCGTCCGGGGGCACGGCGTCGGCCATCTCCTCGGCCGACTCGGCGTAGTTCCACAGGCCGTCCGTGCAGACCACGACCACACCGGGGCGGTCCGGCTTGAACGACGCGGTGTGCGGTTCCAGTTCGTAGGCGTCGGCGCCGAGCCAGCCGGTGATGGCGTGGGCGCGCTCGTCGGCGTAGGCCTCGGCCTCGCTCATCAGACCGGCGGCGACCATCTGCGCGGCCCACGAGTCGTCCTCGGTGAGCCGGGCGGGCGGGGTGCTCCGGTCCACGGGCACCCAGTAGACGCGGCTGTCGCCGACCCAGCCGACGACCAGCAGGCCCGAGGCCACGACGGCGCCGACCAGGGTGCAGGCGGGCGCGTTCTGGTGCGGGGCCTGCTCCAGGGCCGTCCGGGGCTCCTCGGCCAGCGCGTTGACGGCGTGCGAGGCGGCGAGGATGGCGTCGTGCATGGCCTGCTGCGGGTGGGTTCCGCGCGGCAGGGCGGCGAGCAGGGACTCACCGGCCGCC
This sequence comes from Streptomyces sp. M92, assembly GCF_028473745.1. NCBI lineage: Bacteria > Bacillati > Actinomycetota > Actinomycetes > Kitasatosporales > Streptomycetaceae > Streptomyces > Streptomyces sp. M92. The sequence continues at coordinate 954,046 of NZ_CP101137.1, read as the reverse complement.
CGGGACGCGGCGAGTGACGCGTCGTCGGGACGGGTCGCCGAGGAGACGCCGTCGCAGACGATCGCCACGCTCGCGGGGGCGCCGTCGGGCAAGGCGGTGCAGCCGACGGAGAACGCGTCCTCGTTGCGGTGGTGGCGCAGGCCGCGGTCGCTCACCGCGGCGACCGGGCCGGACTCCTGCTCCATGTGGTCGCGTTCGCGGGGCTGGGCGTGCCCGCAGTTCTCGCAGTAGCCGTCGTCGTCGACCCGGCCCGCGCGGCAGGCCACGCACACCTTCTCGGAGGCGGCGGGCGCGGTCGGCGCGGGCGCGGCGGCCGAGCGGGGGTCGGGCGCCTGCAACGGGTACTCGTCGGGCTCCCGCCCGTCGGCCCGGTGGTCGAACCGCATGCCGGACGCGGCCGGTTCGGGCGCGGCCGACGGCATCGGCGGCGCGGCGGGCGGGGGAGGCGGGGGCAGCGGGGAGCCGCCCGAGTCGGTGCCCGGCACCTCGGCCGCCACGTGCACGGGGGCCGGCCGGCCGAAGCCGTCCGAGTCCCGGGCCACGGGCCAGTCCACGCCTGCCACGCCTGCCACGCCTTCCACGCCTTCCACGCCGCCCGGCGGCGACGACGGCGCGGGCACCGCGCCGTTCATGGCGATCGTCGGGCTGTCGTCGGGCCGTGCGGGCACGGCGGACAGGTCGTATCCGCACGCACCGCAGAAACGGTCACCCGGCTCGAGGGGCTCCTCGCAGCTCGGGCACTTCGGCACAGCGGCCTGCTGGGGCATCTGCGACATCAACTACACCCACGTCCGGGGGCGGTAACGATTGGCACGTTCCACCAGGTCGATCCTCTCCTCGCCGCCCCGCGCCAGCCGGGCCAGCGTGCGGTACGAACGCTCCAGGCCGAAACGCAGGCCGCGTTCGTCCAGGCCGCTGCCGAGCAGCGTCCGTCCCCCGGCGGCGGGAGGGACGGAACCCCGACCTCCGGAGAGTACCCAGTCCAGGGCGCAGCCGAGGACCTCGGCCGACAGCTGCTCGCGCCGCGCCGGGTCCAGACCGTACACGTCCAGCGCCTCGACCTGCCGCGCGGAGGCGGTCAGATCGTCCAGGAACGCCACGTCGCCGGCCGCCGCGGTGCGCTGCCGCAGCCGCGCCCGTACGGCCGCCACCCGCGCGCCGGTGCAGTGGACGGAGGACTCCGGCACCGACTCCAGCGTCCGTACGGCCCCGGCCCGGTCGCCGCCGGCCAGCTGCACCCGGGCCAGCGCGAACGCCGCGCTGACGTGGCTCGGGTCGGACGCCCACACCAGGCGGTAGTACTCGGCGGCGTTGTCGAGCTGGCCCAGCACCTCCGCGCACAGGCCGAGCGCCAGCTTGGGCGCGATCTCGCCCGGGAAGGCGTCGTAGACCGCGTCGAAGGCGAGCGCGGCTCCCTCGTGGTCGCCGGTCACCAGCGCCGCCAGCCCCCGGTACCAGACCACCCGCCAGTCGTCGGGCCGTTCGTCCTCCAGCGTCCGCAGACCGTCCAGGGCGCCGGGCGCGTCGCCGCTCTCCAGGCGGGCCCGGACCTGCCGCAGCCGCGTCTCGGTCGACGGCGCGGGCGCCGCGGCCAGCGCGGTCAGCAGCTCGGCCGGCGCGGACGCCATGAGGCCCGCCAGGAAACCCGCGTTGGGATCGCCGGCGTCGACCCGCGGCACCGGCAGCGCGAGGGCCGCGGCGGGCGCGTCGGCCGGTTTGACCAGTCCGGGGGCGGTGCCACCGGGGTCGCCGCCCACGCTCGGCAGCGGCCTGGACGAACGCGGCCTGCGTTTCGGCCTGGAGCGTTCGTACCGCACGCTGGCCCGGCGGCGCGGGGCGCCGAGGAGCCCGCGGGCGGCACGGCACCAATCGTTACCGCCCCCGGACGGGGTGTAGTTGATGTCCCGCCCCCGCCCCGACCGCCGCACTCGTCCCGCCCGGCAACGCGGGGCCGGCACCCGTGCCGTCCGGCAGCCCGGCCGCCGCCGCTCCACCGCCGCCGCGCCGTCCCGTCCGCGCCGGCCGTGCCCCGAGCCGCGACACGTCACCGTCCAGTCGCGGGAACAACTCCGTGTCCGTGACCCTGACTTCCGGCCCGAACAGGGTGGATACTGCGGGCCGGGCGCGGCCCGTCTGGAGCGAGACCACCTCGCGCAGCACGCCCGTCAGCTGCTCCGCCATCTCCTGTGCCGAGGCGAACCGGCGGGCCGGATCGGGGTCGGTGGCCCGCACCAGCAGCCGGTAGAAGGACTCGTACCGCCGGAACACGTCTATGGAGTCCGGATCCGGCAGCGAGTCGGCGTAGACGGTCGTGTAACCCTGGAAGTCGAACGTCAGCACGGCGAGCGTGCGGCCGACCGTGTACAGGTCGGACGCCACCGACGGGCCGACGTCGGCGACCTCCGGCGCCTGGTAGCCCACCGTGCCGTAGATGGCGGACTCCTCGTCGTCCATCCGGCGCACCGCGCCCATGTCGATCAGCTTCAGCTGGTCCTCGGACTGGATGGCGTTGTCGACCTTGAAGTCGCAGTAGAGCAGGTTGCGGCTGTGCAGGTGGCCGAGGGCCTCCAGCGTCTCGATGCCGTACGCGCAGGCCTGCTCCACCGGCAGCGGGTCGCGCCGCCCCTCGGGGGTGCGCCGGCCGTTGGCGATCTCCTTCAGCGACTTGCCGCCGACGTACTCCATGACGATGTACCCGTCCAGCGAACCCGTCCGCTGGTCGAGGTGTTCGACGAAGTTGTAGATCCGCACGATGTTGGCGTGCTCGATCTCCGCGAGGAAGCGCCGCTCCGAGATCGCCGCCGCCATCGCGTCCTGGTCGCCGGTGTCCAGCAGGCCCTTGAGGACCACCCAGCGGTCCGAGACGGCCTTGTCGACGGCCAGGTAGATCCAGCCCAGTCCGCCGTGCGCGAGGCAGCCCACCACCTCGTACTGGCCGTGCACCACGTCCCCGGCCCGCAGCTTGGGCACGAACGAGTACGGGTGGCCGCACTTGGTGCAGAAGCCCTCCGTGCGCCCCGGCCGCTCCCCGCGCGCCCGCCCGACCTGCGCCCCGCAGTCCGAGCGGGAGCAGAACCGCTTGCGCTCCGGCACCTCCGGATTGTCCAGGACCATCGCGCGCGGATCGGGGCGCGGGATCGCCGGGACCTCGACCAGCCCGGCACCGAGCCGCCCGCGGCCGGAGACACCGGCGGCCGAGCCCGAGCTGCGCACCGACACCGAGCGCCCGGTGGACCGGCCCGACACCGACCGCGAGAGCCGCCCCGACACCGACCGCCGGGACTTCGAGGACTGCGACGACGTACGCGAACCGCGCCCGCCGGACCGGGAGCTCCCGCTGCCCGCGGAGCCGCGCGAGCCCCGCCCGCCGCCCCCGGTGACGCCGGTCGGCGACGAGCCGACCATGCCGCCCGCGGCGACGACCGGCGCGAGACCGCACGTGTCGCAGTACAGCTCGCCGCCGCCCACGTCCTCGTAGGTCCCGCCGCAGCCGGGACGCTGACACGTCCGCCCCGCCTCACTCATGACGCTGCCTCCCCCTCGTCGCTCACGCGCCGGGCCCCCGTCCCGTCCGGTCCACCGGCCCGCCCTGGCCGGGCACGCGCGGGACGGACCCGAGCAGTTCGGCCGCCGCGTGCTGGTAGCGCAGCACGGCCTGCTCGGCGACGCGCAGGTCGCACGGCGCGCTCCACAGCATGCGGCGCGCCTTCTCGTACTTCTCGGCCAGCTCCGGGTCCTCGGCGTACCCGAGCCGGGCCACCTTCGCCTTGTACGCGTCGAGCCGGCCGCGCAGCTCCGCGCGGACCGCGAGCGGCGCGGTGACCGCCGTCAACGACTCGCGGGCGCGCAGCAGTTCGTCCTCGGCCTTCTCCTCCAGGGACTCCAGCAGCGGCGACAGGCGGTGCCACTGGGCGTGCCTGCGGTACTCGGCGGCCGCCGCGAGCTGCTCCTGGAGCACGGTCGGCGGGCCGCTGACGACCGGCACCTCCGTCGCCGCGATCTTCGCCAGCACCTCGCCGCGCGCCGTCCGGGCCTCGGCGAGGGTGCGGTCCGCGCGGGAGAGCACGTCCCGCAGGCGTACGATCCGCTGCTCCGCGTCCTGGCGCACGGCCAGCACGGCGTCGATCTCGCGGCGCACGTCCTCCAGGGCGCGCGCCTCCCGGTCGTAGACCGTGGTGTCCGGCCGTCCCCCGCCCGGCGCCGAACTGCCCTCGGCGGGCTGCCAGAACGCCAGCGGGTCGGAGACGACCCGCTCGCGCAGTCTCGTCAGGGTGCGGGTGATCCGCTCCAGGTCGTCGCCGGCCGGGTGCTCGCCGGGACGGACGCCCACGGGGTGCGCGAGCTCTCGGGTGCGTCTCAGCTCGGCGGCGAGTAAATCGATCCGCGCGGGCAGCGCCGACCACACCGCGTCGGCGGCGACCACCATGTCCAGTGAGGCCGCGTACAGCTGGTTCATCCGCTCCACCAGCGTCGCCAGCGAGTACCGCTCGCTCAGCCGTCCCGGGCCGCCGTCCGGGGCGGGCGCCGCGGTGGCGGCGGCCGCCACCGTGACGGCCTCGCCGCGCAGCAGCTCGGTCAGCTCCGCCAGGTCCTCGCGGCTGGACCAGCGGCGCCGGGCACGGATCTCCCGCGCGGTGCGCAGCGCTCCCGTGTACGCGTCGAAGCAGGTCCACAGCAGGGCGATCGACGCCTCCGCGGCGGCCCAGCGCTCGGCGGTCGTCCCGGTCAGCTCGGCGCCCTCGAGGAGTCTGCGGCCCGCGTGGTCCTGGAGGGCGAGGAGCGAGGTCTCGATCGCCTCGTGCTCCGCGCCGAGCCGCGCCAGCGCACGGTCCACCTCGTCCCGGTCCATCACCGGCCCGGTGGGTCCCGTGTCGCCCATCGATCACCTCTCGCTGTCGCGGACTTGTGCGTTCTGATGTTCCCGAGCTGCTTCGTTCCCCGCGCTACGGCGGTCGTTCAGTCCTCGCGCAGATACTGCGGCGGGGTCGGTGGCTCCGACTTCGCCGGGTCCTCGCCCATGGTCTTCGACAGCCACCGTTCGTACGAGCGCTGCCAGCCCCCGGTCTCGTCCGCGCGCCACTGGACGAGGATGCGGTTGACCCGGCGTACCAGATCGTCGGCGTCCTTCTTCATCGCCACGCCGTAGTACTCGGTGGTGAAGGCGTCGCCCTTCAGCTCCACGGTGGGGTCCTGGGCGGCCTGGCCGGCGGCGAGCGCGCCGTCGGTGACCACCGCGTCGACCTCGCCGAGCTGGAGGCGCACCAGGCAGTCCAGCTGGTTGGGGACCGTGGTGCGCAGGTCGACGCCCTCGGCCAGCCGGCCGTCCTTCCGGTCCTGCCGGAGGGTGCTCAGCGCGGTCGAACCCGCCGCCGTGCAGATCTCCTTGCCGGCCAGCGTGCCGTCGTAGCCGGTGATCTCCGACGACTTGGGCGCCAGCACCTGCTGGCCGGTGCGGAAGTAGGGGGCGGAGAAGGCGACGTCGGTCAGGCGGTCGCAGTTGACGGTCATCGTGCGGACCACCATGTCGACCCGGCCGTCCTGGATCGCGGGTATGCGCTGGTCGGTGGGGATCGCCTTGAACTGCACGGCGTTCCGGTCGCCGAGGATGTCCTCGGCGATGCGGCGCACCAGGTCGATGTCGAAGCCCTCCAGCTCGGCGTCACCGCCGTTGTTCGGGTCCCGGTAGCCCCAGTGGTAGCTGTTCTGGTCGACGCCGACGATCAGCTTCCGCTTCTCGCCCTCGCGGCCGCGGATCTCGTCGATGGTGGGGCCGTCGTCGCCGGACGGCGGCAGGGTCTGCTTTTCCGGGTCCCTGCACTCCTCGGCGGCGCGCGCCTGGCTGCCGTGGGCGACGCCGTGGCCGCCGGTGCCCGCGCCGGTGCCGCCGCCGTCGGCGCGGACCACCGGCAGGAGCAGGGCGAAGAGCACGGCGAGGGCGCAGGCGAAGGCCATCGCCCCCACTCCGCCCCAGCCCTTCAGGCCGGTCCGCAGTCGTCGTGCGCGCATCCTCACGCCTCCTTTCACGGGTTCCCCTTCCCGCCGGCCCGCCGGACCAACGCCCCGTCTCACCGGTACTCCGAGAGCCTGCGCCCGATGCCCAGCAGCGCGCCGGCCACGCCCAGGGCGGCGAGGACACCGGCGCCCTGCGGCAGGTGGCCCATCGCGTCCAGCCCGTCGCCCGCCGCCTGCTCGAATTCCCGTTCCTCGTGCTCGAGCGCGGCGGCGAGCGCGGCGTCGACGCCGTCGAAGCACTCGACGGTGGCGCCCTCGCCGCCGATCACCAGGTCCAGTGCCTGCTGGTAGTTGCCGTTCTCGTCCTGCTCACGGGCGGCGGCGTGGCGCTTCTTCCACTCCGCCATGTTCCCCTTCGCCGTGGTGACGGGGCGCTGACCGGCGGCGTCGTCGGCGAGCCGCGCGGCCTCGGCGAGGCCCTTGCCGAGCGCGTCCATGTTCTTCCCGAAGTCGAAGTCGTAGGCGTCGACCGTCTCGCCGCCGACCTTCTTCGTCTGGGCGCCGCGCGCCACCAGCGTCAGGTTCTCGTTGCCCCGGGCCTTGAGGGAGGCGATGCGGGCGTCCTGCAGCACGTTCAGGGAGCGTACGCCGTGGTCCTGGGAGTCGCCCAGGTTCGAGCGCGCGACGCTGTGGCCGACGACCAGCCAGAGCAGGACGACGGTGGTGGTGGCCGTGGCGGTGACCAGGCCGTGGTTGAAGACCCGGTTGGTGCGGCGGTAGTTGCGGTGCTGGGCCCAGCCCAGGGCGCCGAGCGCCAGCAGACCGAGGGCGATCGCCGCCCACGGGTAGGACTTGGCGTCCCCGTAGTCGGCGCTCAGCCGCCGGTTCTCCGTCTCGTACAGGTCCTCCGCCGCCGGGAGCATGTCCTGCTGCATCTTCTCGTTGGCGTAGCGCAGATAGGCGCCGCCGACCGGGAAGCCCAGCCGGTTGTAGGTGCGGGCGCGCTCGATGAGGCCCTTGTACTCGGGCAGCAGGCGGTTGAGCTCGGCGATGGTGTCCGCGGAGGGCGAGCCGGCACCGGAGTTCGCGGCCGTCACCAGCCCTTCCGCGGCCGCGCGGATGCCCTTCTCGTACCGGTCCCGGGACTCCTCGGTCTCCTGGCCACCGGCGAGGAAGCCGCTGGAGGCCGCGGTGTTGGCCTCGGCCAGGGAGCGGTAGATGTCGGCCGCCTCGGAGGTGAGCGGCTGGCTGCGGTACCGCACGTCGTGGGCCGCCGAGGACCGCTCGTGCATCTGCCAGGCGGTGACCGTGCCGAAGGCGACGACCAGCGCGGCGAGCAGCGCGCCGATGATCCGCAGCCGGCCGGGCTCGGTGACGGCGGCCGCCCGCAGCCGGTCGACGCCCTCGGCGAACGCGGTGCGCCGGGGCGGCGCGGGCGGGGGAGGGGAAGCGGGAGCGGGAGCGCCGGGAGCGCCGCCGCCCGGCCGCTGCGCCGGGACCGGCGGGGACTGCGGCGGAACGGCGGACACGGTGGGCGTGCCGGCGCCCGGTGCCGCGCTGCCCTTCGGCGGTCGATTCACTGCTGACCTCCCCCATGGTCATCCGTCGCCGCAAGTATCGCTGCCCGCACCGGCATTCGCACCGGACTTCACCCGATCTTGATCCGACACGGGTCAACGCACCACCCCTGCCCATGAATACGCCGCCGGAACCGGTCCGGTTCCCCGGGCCGGCTCCGGCGGCGTCCGCGAGCGGTGGGCCTCAGCCGCCGAAGTGGTCCCGCGCCCGCGCGTACGCCCCGGGCGACGCCCCCGTCCGGTCCAGCCCCAGCAGCACCGCGCCCAGTACGGGCCGGGCCGTCACCACGCGCGGTACGGCCTCGGGGGCGCGGGCCGCCAGCAGCTCCCGTATCCGGTCGTCGAGCCGCGCGTGACGCGCCGCCAGGACGCTGCCGCCCAGCACCACCGGTGCCGGCTCGGCCAGTAGGTCCAGCCGGGTCAGCGCGACCGTGGCCATGGCGACCACCTCGTCGGCCTGCCGGTCGACGATCGCCCGCGCGATCCGGTCGCCGCCGTCCGCCGTCGCGAACAGCACGGGCGTCAGCTCGTGCCGCCGGACGGGCTCGACGTGGCGCAGGTGCAGGGCCTCGATGAGGGCGTACATCGAGCCGAGCCCGAAGTGGCCCGGCAGCGTCCGCGCCAGCTCCGTGGGCTCCCCGCGCCCGTCCTCCGCCCGCGCCGCGTGCCACACCGCCTCCTCCGCCAGCCCCCAGCCGCCGCCCCAGTCGCCGGACAGCCGTCCGAGGGCCGGGAAGCGGGCGGTGCGCCCGTCCGGGCGCATGCCGACGCAGTTGACGCCCGCCCCGCACACCACGGCTACCCCGCGCGGCTCGTCGACGCCGGCCCGCAGGATCGCGAACGTGTCGTTGCGCACGTCCACGCTCGCGCCCCAGCCCCGCGCGCGCAGCGCGGCGGCCAACTGCTCCTCCTCCACCGGCAGGTCGGCGTTGGCCAGGCACGCCGAGACGTGGTCGACGGCGGTGACGCCGGCCGCGGCGAAGGCCCGGCCGACCGCCTCCGCCAGGACGTCCACGGCCCGTTCGACGCCCACGGCGGGCGGCCGGAAGGCGCCGCCGCGCGCCGTGGCGAGCACCTCCCCGTCGGCCGCCACCACGGCGACGTCCGTCTTGCTGTTCCCCGCGTCGACGGCGAGGACGCTTCCGGTCAGGCCCACGCCAGGTGCTCCCGGTTGTGTGCGATCAGCCGGTCGGTGAGCTGCTCGGCGTACGCGTACTGGCCGACGAGCGGGTGGGCGAGCAGCGCCCGGAAGACCCGTTCCCGGCCGCCGCGCAGGGCCGCGTCCAGGGCCAGGTCCTCGTACGCCGTCACGCTCGCCATCAGCCCCGCGTACAGCGGGTCCACGGCCGGCACCGGCAACGGGACGGCGCCCTTCGCGCCCACCGCGGCCGGCACCTCGATCACCGCGTCGTCGGGCAGGAAGGGCAGTGTGCCCCGGTTGCGGGTGTTCACCACCTGGTACGGGGAGCCCGAGCCGCCGAGCAGGGCGGCGGCGAGGTCCACGGCCGCCTCGGAGTAGTAGGCGCCGCCGCGCTTGGCCAGCAGCTCGGGCTTCTCGTCGAGGGCCGGGTCGCCGTACATCCCCAGCAGCTGCCGCTCCATCGCCGCCACCTCGGCGGCCCGGGACGGCTTGCTGCGCAACTCGTCCACGACCTCGTCGTGGGCGTAGTAGTAGCGCAGGTAGTAGGAGGGGACGACGCCCAGGCGGTCCAGGAGGGGCCGGGGCAGGCGCAGGTCGGCGGCGACCGCGTCCCCGTGCTCGGCCAGCAGCCGGGGCAGCACGTCCTCGCCCTCGGGGCCGCCGAGGCGGACGCCGGTCTCCCAGGTGAGGTGGTTGAGCCCGACGTGGTCCAGGTGGACGTCGGCGGGCGCCACCCGGAGCAGGGCGGCGAACTTGCGCTGCAGCCCGATCGCCACGTTGCACAGGCCCACCGCCCGGTGCCCGGCCCGCAGCAGGGCTCGGGTCACGATGCCGACCGGGTTGGTGAAGTCGATGATCCAGGCGTCCGGGTTGGCACGGCGGACCCGCTCGGCGATCTCCAGCACCACCGGCACCGTGCGCAGCGCCTTGGCGAGGCCGCCCGCGCCGGTGGTCTCCTGGCCGACGCAGCCGCACTCCAGGGGCCAGGTCTCGTCCTGCTCGCGGGCCGCCTGCCCGCCCACCCGCAGCTGGAGCAGCACGGCGTCGGCGCCGTCGACGGCGGCGTCCAGGTCGGAGGTGGTGACCACCCGGCCGGGGTGCCCCTGCTTGGCGAAGATGCGGCGGGCGAGGCCGCCGACCAGCTCCAGCCGGTCGGCCGCCGGGTCGACGAGGACCAGTTCCCCGACGGGCAGCGTGTCGCGCAACCGGGCGAAGCCGTCGACCAGTTCCGGTGTGTAGGTCGAACCGCCGCCGACCACGGTGAGTTTCATCGCGTTTCTCCTTCGTGGATGGCCCGCCCTCGAGGGCGGGGTGGGGGTACCGGACCGGGGACTCCCAGGGCATGGGCGGGTGAAAAGCGGGCGGTGCGGGTCAGCGCGAGGTGTCGAAGACCTCGTCGCGGGTGGTCGCGAGCGCGGTCTCCAGCGCGCCGCGCAGTACGGGGTCGGCGGTCACGCCGCCGAGGACGAGGCGGGGCCGGGAGGCGGCCAGCTCCTCCAGCTCGTCCTGGAGCAGGGCGCGCAGCGGCTCGCCGCCCGCGGTGAGGGCCGTGCCGCTGAGCACCACCAGCTCGGGGTCGAGGACGGAGACCAGGGAGGCGAGGCCGGTCGCGAGGCGGGTGGCGTAGGTCTGGAGCAGGCGGTGGTGGGGGCGGTCGTCGCGGTGCCCGGCGGCCGAGGCGAGCAGGGCGGCGGCCGACTCGGTGTACGGCCCGGACGGCACGGGCTCGACGCCCAGCTCGCGGGCCAGCCTCGGCAGGGCCTGTGCGCCGGCCAGTTCCTGGAAACCGCCGCTGCCCGTGCGGCTGACCTTGCGGACCAGCGGAGCGCCGGGTACCGGCAGGAACCCGACCTCGCCGGCGCCGCCGGTCCAGCCGCGGTGCAGCCGGCCGCCCAGGACCAGGGCGGCGCCCAGCCCCTCCTGGTTCCACAGCAGGACGAAGTCGCCGTGCCCCCGGGCGGCACCGAGCCGCTGCTCCGCCACGGCCGCGAGATTGACGTCGTTCTCGTACTCGACCGGCATCGGCAGCGCGGCGGCGATTTCGCCGAGGAGGGCGGGGGAGTGCCAGCCGGGCAGGTGGGAGGCGTAGCGCAGCCGTCCGGTGCCCGGGTCGAAGGCGCCCGGGGTGCCGATGACGAGGCGGTGGACGTCGCCCCGGGCGAGTCCGGCCGCCTTCACGGCGCCGTCCAGGGCGTCGGTGACCTGCTGGACGACCGGGGCGGCGGGGCGGCGGCCCGGGGTGGGCAGCTCGTACCGGCCGACCGTGCGCCCGGTGACGTCGGCGACCGCCGCGAGCAGGCGGCCCGGGGTGACGTCGAGTCCGGCGGCGTACGCGGCGGCCGGGTTCACCCCGTAGAGCTGGGCGCCGGGACCGGGACGCCCCTCGGTCGTGCCGCCGGCCAGCACCAGCCCCGCTGCCTCCAGGCGGGCCAGCAGCTGGGAGGCGGTCGGCTTGGACAGGCCGGTGAGCTTGCCGATGCGGGCGCGGGACAGCGGCCCGTGCTCCAGCAGGAGGTCGAGCGCGGCCCGGTCGTTCATGGCGCGCAGGACGCGCGGGGTGCCCGGCGTACCGGCGGTTGCTGCCATGCCCGTCCCCACCTGCCTCTCGGCCGCTCCGCTTCTCAGTGCGGGACGGCGAAGTCCACCGGCCGCGCCCGTCGGCGGCGACTGTTAGGAAAGTTTCCTGTTGGTCGTGAAACGTAGACCCGCCCGGCGGGAGCCGTCAAGAGGCCGCCCCCGGGCGACGTGGTCGTCACCTCGGGGGCGGTGCGGGGCGCGGGCGGCGCCGCTACTTGGTGGTGCTCGGCGGCGGGATCGGGGACGCCGCGATGGACTGCGGGGACACGGTGCTCGAGTAGGCCGACGGGGCCGCCATGCCCGCGGTCGGATCGGGCGCCGCGGCCTCCTGCCCCGGCACCTGAGGACCGCCGACGATCGGGATGCCGGCCGCGTCGAAGGCCCCCTTGATCCGCCAGCGCAGCTCGCGCTCGACGGTGAGGGACTTGCCGGGCATGGTCCTCGCGGAGACCCGCACCACCATGGAGTCCAGCAGGACGGAGTCCAGGCCGAGCACCTCGACCGGGCCCCAGAGCATCTCGTTCCAGGGTTCCTCCTTGCTCATCCGCCCGCCGACCGCGGCGATGGTCTCCTTCACCTTCCCCAGGTCCTCGTCGGAGCGGACGGTCACGTCCACGCCCGCCGTCGACCAGCCCTGGGAGAGGTTGCCGATCCGCTTGACCTCGCCGTTGCGGACGTACCAGATCTCGCCGTTGTCGCCGCGCAGCTTGGTCACCCGCAGCCCGACCTCGATGACCTCGCCGGAGGCCACGCCCGCGTCGATGCTGTCACCGACGCCGTACTGGTCCTCCAGGATCATGAAGACGCCGGAGAGGAAGTCGGTGACCAGGTTGCGGGCGCCGAAGCCGATCGCGACGCCCGCGACACCGGCGGAGGCCAGCAGGGGGGCCAGGTTGATCTGGAAGGTGCCCAGCACCATCAGGGCCGCCGTGCCGAGGATGAGGAAGCTGGCCACCGAGCGCAGCACGGACCCGATGGCCTCGGAGCGCTGGCGCCGCCGCTCGGCGTTGACCAGCAGTCCGCTCAGCGCCGTACTGGCACCCGTCCCGGCCCGGCGGTTCATCCGCTCTATCAGCTTGGTGATCGCCCGCCGCACCACCGCGCGCAGCACCACCGCGATCACCACGACGAGCAGCACCCGCAGCCCGATCGCGAGCCACGTCGACCAGTTCTCCTCGACCCAGCCGGCGGCGTTCGACGCGCTCTCCTGGGCGTCCTGGAGCGACGGTACCGCCGGCGTCGACGACTCCGAGGGCGACGGCGACGGCGACGGGCCGGCGGCCAGTGGGACGGCGGCGGACAGGGACACGGCGGAATACCTCCAGGTGCGGTGCCGCCCGCCCCCGGCGGGGGTCGCAGCAAGGTCACGGAACGGTCACCGGACGGACGGAATCACCACACTAACGGGGCACCACGTGCTCAACGGCGCGAAGTTCGCGGGTAAGCCCCCGCTCACCCGCGCTTGAACTGGTCACGGTCATGGGGATGCACCCCGTGTGGTCGAAAACACTCCCAGCCCGTTACCGGGACATGGTGGCGCTTCCACCAGCCATGAGGGGAGACTGACTGCAGATCGTCCCGGCGCGAGCCACGCGCCGCCGACGCCCAAGGAGGCACCCGTGCCGCATGTCCTGGTCCTCAACGCGTCGTACGAGCCACTCGGCGTCGTACCGCTCCGCCGCGCGCTCGTCCTCGTCCTGGAGAACAAGGCCGTGTGCCTCGAGGAGTCCGGCGCCTACCTGCACAGCGCGACCGTCACCGTGCCCGCACCCAGCGTGGTCCGGCTCAAGCGGTTCGTGCGGGTGCCCTACCGGGGGCCCGTCCCGCTCACCCGCCGGGCGCTCTTCGCCCGGGACGGGGGCCGCTGCATGTACTGCGGCGCCGTCGCCACCAGCGTCGACCACGTCATCCCGCGCAGCCGCGGTGGCCTGCACGCGTGGGACAACGTGGTGGCCTCCTGCCGCCGCTGCAACCACGTCAAGGCCGACCGCCACCTCGGCGAGATCGGCTGGCGCCTGCGCCACAAGCCCGCCCCGCCCACCGGGCTGGCCTGGCGCATCATCGGCACGGGTCACCGGGACCCGCGCTGGCTGCCGTACTTGCAGCCGTACGGCGCGGAGGACGCCATGGCCCGGATCGACGGCATTTCCGCCTGACGGTCCGGGCCTCTCGTACGCCGGGCCGCCGGGCCGCCGGGGACGGGACGGGTCAGCGCACCCAGCCGGCGTCTGCGCGGTCTCGTACCGCCCGCCGTCCGGGCGGCTGTGCACCTTGACCTCGCAAGTGTCCCGGTCGATCAGCGGATGGACCGGGATGGCGGCCTCCGCTTAGGCCCGGGGCTTGGCGACGCGGTCGCGGCGGTCGGTGGCGGAGTGAGGACAGGGGTGGGGTCGGCCCATTCGCCCTGGCCGGCGAAGGCCTCCGACGGGGCGAGGGCGCCGTCCGGGCGGGCGCGGCCCTCATGGTGGGCGCCGACGGCCAGGCCCTGCCCGGAGTTCAGCCACAGTTCGGGCCGCTCGCGCACACAGGCCCGGGTGAGCCACTCAGGAACTCCACCCGCATGGCCTCTGCCGTCCTTGCGGCCTGGCGGACGAGTTCCCCGGCCTGGCGGGCGGGGTGTCCCACTCGGCGTAGACCGTCTTGCCGACGGTGCGCGGTTCCCAGCCCCACCGCGCGGACAGCGCTCCGACCAGGAGGAGTCCCCGCCCGAACTGCTCGCCGGCGTCCTCTGTCCGGCGGGGACGCGGCAACCGCTCACCGCGCGGATCGCTCACCTCGACCCGCAGGGTGCGGTGATCGAGGGTGAGGTGCACGCGGATGAGCCGTCCCCGGAGGCTGCCGTGCAGCAGGGCGTTGGTCATCAGTTCCGAGACGACGAGGGCGACGTCTCCGGCGAGTGCGGGCCGGCCCCACTCGGTGACAAGACGTGCGGCTCTGCGTCGGGCGAGGGGGACGCTGCGCTGGGTGGGGGTGTAGTCGAGGAGGTCTTCGTGGGGGAGCGGTACGGGCGGCAACGGCACGGGTTCTGCCATGGCGATGTGTCTCTCCATGTGTGGGCGGCGGTGTCTCTGCCGTGCCTGCGGGGGCAGGACGGTGCGCTTCCGCCGGGCGGACCGCAGAGTGAGCGGCTGGGTACACAAAGTAGTTGGCATGGTTGCGCGGGGGCAATCGCTTCGGGGAATTAATTCCCCAGAGTTCGACGCGGTTGTGGATGGGCGGCACACTGTGCTGGTGACGCGATCAACTCAAGCCGCAGGAAACCGGGTTTCGACGGTTCTGGGCCGCAAGCTGGGTGCCGAGTTGCTACGTCTGCGCGATGCGGCGGGCAGGACGCAGCAGCAGGCGGCCGGTGCCATCTCCGCGACCGCGACGAAGGTCGTGAAGATGGAACGCGGCTGGGTGCCCATGCGTGACCCGGACATCCGCGTACTGTGCGAGTTCTACGGGGTGCGGGAAGACCGAACCGTCAACAGGTTGCTCGGACTCGCCCGTCTGGACCGGGAACGCCGCAAGGCGAGGGGATGGTGGAGGCACTCGCCGCAGGCAGAGGCGGTGGCGGAGTACATCTCCATGGAGGACGTGGCCGGTACCGTCCGCACCTGGCAGCAGGCGTTCGTGCCCGGCCTGCTCCAGACCCCTGAGTACACCCGGGCTCTGGTGGTCAGTGAGGGCGTCTGGACGGACCCGGACGAGATCGAGGGCGTCGTCGACGTCCGAACGAAGCGGCAGGAGCGGCTGGAGGGGAGCGAGCCTCTCCAGCTGTACGCGGTCATCTGGGAAGCGGCCCTACGGCAACAGGTCGGAGGCCCCGAGGTGATGCGCGCGCAGCTTCACCGCATCCTGGAGCTGACTCAACTGCCCAACGTGCGGCTTCAGGTGCTGCCGTTCCGTGCGGGCGGACACGCCTGCATGGCCGGCGCCTTCAGCATCGTCTCGTTCGTCGAGCCCGAAGCCGTGGACGTGGTCCACGTCGACACCATCGCGGCTACCGTGTGGGTCGAGAACGAGGTCGAAAGCGCTACGTACGCCTCGTTCTTCGACCGCACCGCGCGACTGAGCCTGGCTCCCAAGGACTCGCTCAGACTGATCGAGAGCATCAGCGAGGACATGCAGTGATGAACGGCTTCGAGTTCGTGAAGTCCAGCTACAGCAGTGGAAGCGGCGAATGCGTGGAGGTGGCCCTCAACGTCGCCGGGACCGTTGCCGTGCGGGATTCGAAGAACCCGGCCCCCGACGGCCCGATACTTCGTCTGGGGGCGCGGGCCTGGGCGTGGTTCGCCGGGGAGTTGGGGCGGTGCTCGTTCAGGGGTGACGCCAGGTGAGGGTGTAGCGCCAGAAGAGGCGGCGGCGCAGGCGGGCGCCGGGCAGGAGCGCGCGGGCCTGTTGGGCGATGTCGGTGAAGGGCATGTCGGCCGGTCGGGTGCGGGCGGACATCGACGTGGGTGGGGCCGTGCTCCTGCCCTTGTTCTTGAGCCAGCCGGTGGCCGCGTTCAGGGGGACGGCCGCTGCGCCGAGCAGATGGTCCGTGGGTGTCCGCGGCCGGTAGAGGCCGACGACGACCAGGGTGCCGCCGGGAGCCAGGTGCCGGCGGAACGCGGCGAGGGCCTCGGTGAACGGCAGGTGGTGGAGGGTGGCGACGCAGGTGATGACGTCGTGGGGTCCGGCGGGGAGCCCCGTCGGGGCGTCCGCGACGGTGAAGGACGCGGCTGTCGCCTCTGGGGTCAGCAAGCGCGCCCGCGAGGTGATCGACGGGTCGGAGTCGATGCCCCGGACCTCGTCGGCGCGTGCGGCGAGGAGCCGGACCAGGTCACCGCTGCCCGAACCGACGTCCAGTGCGCTGCCGAACCGGCCGGGGAGCTGTCGCAGTATCCACCGGTGGTAGTGGGCGTTGTGGTCCCAGGGGTGGGCGGCGTTGAACCGGTCGAGCGCCTGGAGGAGCCGGTGCGGCGGCGGTGTCATGCGGCGGTTCCTTTCCGGCTGCGCCTCGGCAAATCCAAATCCCGCGACAGCTCACGACCGTCCCGCCCCCCACCCCTCAAAACCGTGAACACCTTCACCCCCACTGTCATCGAGCCGCTCATCCGAGCGCTCCCATGACACTTGGCCGCCTACTGCTCACGTTTTCGGAACACTACCGGCCCCTGACACCCGAGCCGCCGGGCGCCAGGCCCCCCGCCCCGTCACACGTACCGCAACTCTCCCGGCCGCACCGACCGGCCCAGCAGCGGCAGTGCCGTCGCCGCCGCCAGCAGGCAGGACGCGTACACGGCGGGTGCGACCAGCAGGGCGGACCAGGGGAGCGAGCCGTCGCCGGTGAGGGTCGAGTACCAGGTGCCGACCGCCATGCCCCCGAGGCCGGCCAGCAGCAGGGCGGGGGCGAGGGGGAGGGCGGTCTCCAGGAGCAGGGCCCGGTTCAGGACCGCACGGGGGACGCCGGCGGCGACCTGGGCGGCCAGGGTGCGGCGGCGGGTGGTCAGGGACTCGGCGGTGCCCACGGCCAGGCCGGAGAGGGTGATCGCGAGGGCCACCAGGACGGCGGCGCCGGTCAGGTCGAGGCCGGTGGTGTAGTACGCCATGTCGGCGCCGAGGTACTCCCGGGAGCGCAGCTCGCTGAGCAACGCGTGCCGGACGCACAGGAACGCCGTACCGGCCACCGTCACGACCAGGACGGCGGCGTGCGTGCGGGCCGGGGCCCACGGGTCGTCGCGCAGCCGTTCCGCCGCGAGCAGCGGGGCCGCCGTACGGGCCCGTGCCGCGAGGAGCCGGCCGGTGAGCCGGGCGGTCGTCCCGGCCAGCCAGACCGCGCCCGCGCCGAGCGCCACGACCAGGGCGAAGACGGTGAGCGGCGGCTGCCAGGGGACCCGGGCGCCCGCGCTGTGGCCGCCGCTCATGGCGAGTGGGGCCACCGCGACCAGCAGGAGCAGCCCGCCCAGGAACAGCGTCCCCGGACCGCGCCCCGTCCCCGGCCGCACCCGGCGCACCCATCCCAGCGGGGACGCCACCACCCGGCGCAGCGCCAGCGCACCCGCCACCGCGCCCAGCACCGGTACGCCGAGGGCGACCAGCGCGAAGCCGGCCCGGGTCAGCGCGGTCGGGCCGGTCCACAGGCGCAGCAGGAGCAGCGCTGAGAAGACGGTCGCCACCGCCGAGCCCACCAGGCAGGCGAGCCCGGTCTCCAGCGCCGCGATCCGCCGCACCTGCCAGGGCGTCGCCCCGGCCAGCCGCAGCCCGGCCAGGCGCCGGTCCCGGTGGACCGCGCCGATCCGGGTGCACTGGCCGAGGAAGGCCAGCACCGGCACCAGCAGCAGCAACAGTCCGGCGATCACCCCGGAACGGGTCCCGGGCTGGCTCACCAGGCCGTGGAGGACGGAGACGGTGTACCCGCCCGGGACCGACGCGAGCGCGGCCGCCGCCAGCGCGAAGCCCGTCGCCAGTGCCGCGCCCACCGCCGTCAGCGCGATCCGCCACCACTCCCGCCGGTCCGACCCGCGCACCAGTTGCCGGGCCAGCCGCACGTCCTGGACGACGGTGCTCATGCCGTCACCCCCAGCGGCTCCACCGCGCCGTCGCGCAGCCGGACCTCGCGGTCCGCGTACGCCGCGACCTGGGCGTCGTGCGTGACCAGCAGCACCGCGGTGCCCGAGTCGCGGGCGGTGTGCGCGAGCGCCGTCATCACCTGCTCGCCCGACAGCGAGTCCAGCGCGCCGGTCGGCTCGTCGGCGAACACCACCTTCGGGCCGGTGACCAGCGCGCGGGCCAGCGACGCCCGTTGTGCCTGCCCGCCGCTCATCTCGCCGGGACGCAGCTCGGCCTGGCCGCGCACCCCGTACCGTTCCAGCCACTGACCGGCCCGCGCCCGTGCCTCGGCGCGCCCGGTGCCGGCCAGCATCAGCGGCAGCGCCACGTTGTCCAGGGCCGTCAGCTCCGGGATCAGCTGCCCGAACTGGAACACCACCCCGAAGTCGGTGCGCCGCAGCTCGCTCAGCCGCTTCTCGGGCAGTTCCTCCAGCCGCCGGCCGGCGTACGTCACCGAGCCGGCGTCCGGCCGGACGATCCCGGCCAGACAGTGCAGCAACGTGGACTTGCCGCTGCCGCTGGGCCCGGTGACGGCGAGGATCTCGCCGGCCCGCAGTTCGAGCGAGGCGCCGCGCAGGGCCTGAGTCCTGCCGTGTGCCTTCGCCAGGTCGCGGGCCGCGAGCAGTGGCCGCGTCGCGTTCCCGGTCGTGTCCCCGTTCGTCATGCTGTGCGGACCTCCGCGGTCAGGTGGGTGAGCCGGGCCGCCGTGGTGTTCATCCAGCGGAGGTCGGCGTCGAGGTGGTTGAGGGCGTAGTCGGCCGAGAGCACGGTGGTCAGGTCCGTTCCGGGAGCCGTCTTCACCGCCGTGAGCTCCCGCATCCGGTTCATGTGGGCGGTGCGCTGGGCCAGCAGATAGGCGTCCGCGTCGGCGCCGGTGAGGATCGAGACGACGACCTTGGCGAAGATCTCGTTCGTCACGAAGGGGGCGGGCGGGGCGATCTCGCCGGCCCAGCGCGCCAGTTCGCTCGCGCCCTCCTCGGTCGTGCGGTACGCGGTGCGTTCGGGGCCGCCGTCCGACGCGGTGCCGTCCACCTCCGCGAGGCCGTCCCGGACCAGGCGCTGGAGGGTCGTGTAGACCTGCCCGTAGGCCAGCGGCCGGGCCTGGGGGAAGCGTTCGTCGTGGCGCCGCTTCAGGTCGTAGCCGTGGCTCGGCCCCGAGGCCAGCAGCCCCAGCAGGAGGTGACGGGTGCTCATGGAGATCAGTATTCACCGAGTACATGTACTGAGTGAATAGTTGACGAAAGTTTTTTCGCCTCGCGTCACCTCTGAACGGGTTAAGTGGCTGCGCTGCCGGGATTCTGGGAGATTTTACGGGGGAAGCGTGTGACCAGGGTCACGTTGTCGGTCTCAGGGCGTCTGTCCTCGCGCGGAGTGGGTAGGGCTGCCGTAACCCGCCAAAAGCGTGCGCGAAACAAGGAGGCCCCCGTGGCTGCACTGGCACCCCTGCTGCTCCCCGCCCCGTCCAAACCCGTGGCGGAGCCGTCCACTCCCTGGGCGGAGCCCTCCGCCGCCTCCGCCCCCCCGCACTACTGCGTCTTCGGCGCCACCGGGAGCTGCGCCGAGACGCCCCTCACCAGCGAACCGCCGCTGCCCGACGCCGAGCCCCTCACCAGCGAGTCGCCGTTCGCCGACGCCGTACCGCTGACCAGCGAGTCCTCGCCCGAACTCACGGCCGACGTGCCGGAGCAGGGCGGCCCCTCCTTCGCCGTCCCGGAACCCACGAGGTCATAGAGGTCGTAGATGCCAGCAGATCGGCCGGCCGAGCCCCCCACCGAGGACCTTCCCGAGGATCTGACCCGGCTCGCCGCCCTGCACGGCGTCGCCACCTCCTACCGCCCGTCCCCGGACCGCACCGTCGCGGCCTCGGCCACCGCCGTCACCTCGGCCCTGGCCGCCCTCGGCGTGGACACGGGCACCCCGCAAGCCGTGCGTGCCGCGCTCGCCGCCCGCGACGCCGAGCTGCGCGAACGTCTGCTGCCGCCCACCGTGGTCGCCTGGAGCGGCGCCCCCGCGCCGACCGCCCTCGCCGCGCTGCCCGAGGGGACCCGGCTGCGTGTCGACACCGAGCAGGGCGAGCGGCGCGACGGCACGGTGGCTCGCCCCGCCGGTGACGGCTCCGCGGGCGTCCTGGCCGACGGTGCCGGCGCGGGCCCCTCGACCGGTGACGCCGTGGCGGGCCGTCCGGACGGCGAGGACGTATCCGGTGCCTCGGCTGCCGGTACCGCGGCCGGTGACGGCGGCCCGGACCTCCCGGCGGAGGGCGGCACCGGCGGACCGCCGACCGGCGGCGCCGGGGCGGGTGCCTCCGCCCCTCGCGGCGCTCCGGGCCCGCCGGCCCGCGACGGCGCCCCGCGCCCCTCGCCCGGCAACGGCCCCGCGAACCCCTCCGCCGCGGGTGTCCTCGCCGGTCTCCCGCCCGGCGTCCACCGCCTGACCGCCACCACCCCCGACGGCCGCGCCGCCCGCGCCCACCTGATCGTGGCGCCCGCCCGGCTGCCCGCGCCCGCCACCCGCTGCTACGGCCTCCTCGTGCAGCTCTACTCCCTCCTCTCCCGCCATTCCTGGGGCATGGGCGACCTCGGTGACCTCGGCGAACTCGCCGCCTGGGCCGGACGCGCCCTCGGCGCCGGGTTCCTCCAGGTCAACCCGCTGCACGCCGCCGTACCCGGCGCCCCCACCGACCCCTCCCCGTACCGCCCCTCCTCCCGCCGCTTCCCCGATCCCGTACACCTGCGGATCGAGGACGTGCCCGAGTTCGCGCACGTCACCGACCCCGAGCCCACCCGGACGCTGCGGGAGCGGGCGGCGCGGCTGCGCGAGGCCGTGCTGGAGAACGACGCCCTCATCGACCGGGACGCCGTGTGGGAGCTCAAGCGCGAGGCGCTGGAACTGCTCCGCGAGGTCCCCCTCGGCCCCGGCCGCCGCGCCGCCTACTGCGACTACCTCGCCGAACAGGGCACCGCCCTGGAGGACCACGCCACCTGGTGCGCGCTCGCCGAGGTCCACGGCCCCGACTGGCACCGCTGGCCCGAGGGCCTGCGCGACCCCCGCTCGGCCGACACCGACCGCGCCCGCACCGCCCTGATGGACCGCGTCGACTTCCACTCCCGCCTCGCCTGGCTCACCGACACCCAGCTCAGGGCCGCCCAGCACAGCGCCCGCGAGGCCGGCATGCCGGTCGGGATCGTCCACGACCTCGCCGTGGGCGTACACCCGCGCGGCGCCGACTCCTGGGCGCAGCGGGAGTGCTTCGCCGCCGGCATGTCGGTGGGCGCCCCGCCCGACGCCTTCAACGCCCGCGGCCAGGACTGGGGCCTGCCGCCCTGGCGCCCCGACCGCCTCGCCGCGTCCGGCTACGCGCCCTTCCGCGGCCTGCTGCGCGGCCTGTTCCGCTACGCCGGAGCCCTGCGCATCGACCACGTCATGGGTTTGTTCCGGCTCTGGTGGGTCCCCGAGGGCCACCCGCCCACCGAGGGCACCTACGTCCACTACGACGCCGAGGCCATGCTCGCCGTCCTCGTCCTGGAGGCGTCCCGCGCCGGTGCCGTGGTGATCGGCGAGGACCTGGGCACCGTGGAGCCCGGCGTGCGGGAGGCGCTGCGCGAACGCGGGGTGCTCGGTACCTCGGTGCTGTGGTTCGAGCGGGACTGGGAGGGCGACGGCCGCCCCCTGCCCCCCGACCGGTGGCGTGCCGACTGCCTGGCCACCGCCACCACCCACGACCTGCCCTCCACCGCCGCCCGCCTCACCGGCGAACACGTCGAACTCCGCGACCGGCTCGGCCTGCTCACCCGCCCGCTGGAGGAGGAACGGGCCGAGGCGTCGGCGGACACCGCCGAGTGGCTGGCCGCCCTGGCCCGGCTCGGCCTGCTGCACGGCACCGCCGGGGACACCGGAACGCCCTCCGAGGAGGCGGGCATCCAGGCCGTCCACCGCTTCCTGCTGCGCACCCCCGCCCGCATGGCCGGCGTCTGGCTCCCGGACGCCGTCGGCGACCGCCGCCCGCAGAACCTGCCGGGCACCTGGGACCAGTACCCGAACTGGCGCCTGCCGATCGCCGACGCCGAGGGACGCCCCGTGACCTTGGAGGACCTGGCCGCCTCCCCGCGGCTGCACGCCCTGATCGACGTCGTACGGGAGCGCGCCGGACACGGAGGGGAACGCCCCGAGAACCGGGGCCGGGCCCCGTACGGCACCCCGGGCGCGCGCGCCTGACGGCCGTTCGCTAACTTTGCACCGTGGACAAGAAGAACGCCCTGCGCGCCGGCGCCCTGGCAGCCGGTACGACGCTGATGATGCTGCTCATGTCGTCCCCCGCGCTCGCGCTGACCCGCGACGACGGCGACGACCCCGGCCCGGGCCTGAGCGTCATCGAGACGCTGGGCCTCTACGTCCTGGCCCCGATCGCGCTGTTCGTGGTCATCGCGGGCCTGGTCATGGTCCTGGACCGGTCCAAGCCGGAGCACCGGGTCACCTCCCGCAACATCAAGACCCGCCCCGAGGCCGACGCCAAGGCCTGACGGCACGCCCCAGCCGTAACCGAGGGCGTCGGCTCCCCCGCACACGCGGGCGGGGCCGGCGCCCCGGCTCGCGTGTGGCGGCCGCGCCGGGAGGGCAGGACTGTGCAGGTGCGCGCACACCCCACAGGAGGCCCACATGGACGGCAACGTGAACGGCGCCGGCCCCGTCGTCGTCGTGGGCTCCGGCCCCACCGGGCTGCTCCTGGCCGGTGACCTCGCCGCCGCGCGCGTCCCCGTCACGCTCGTCGAGAAGCGACCGCACCGGATCAGCAACCTCTCCCGTGCCTTCGCCGTGCACGCCCGCACCCTCGAACAGTTCGACGCCCGGGGCCTCGCCGACGAACTGGAGGCCCTGGGGCAGCCCCTCGAACGCCTCGGCCTCTTCGGCCGGCTCACCGTCGACCTCGCCGCCCTCCCCTCCCGCTTCAACCACGTCCTGGTCGTCCCGCAGTACGAGGTCGAGAAGGTGCTGGAACGCCGCGCGGCGGAGTGCGGGGTGGAGTTCCGGTACGAGACGGAGGCGACCGGCCTGACACAGGGCCCGGAGGACGTCACCGTCCAGGTGCGCGGTCCGGGCGGGGAGCGGGAGTCGCTGCGGGCGGCGTACGCGGTCGGCACCGACGGGATGCGCAGCACCGTGCGCGAGGCGATCGGACTGCCCTTCCCCGGCCGCTCCGTCATCCGTTCCGTGGTCCTCGCCGACGTACGCCTCGCCGAGCGGCCCGGGACGCTGCTCACCGTCGACGCCGTCGGGGACGCGTTCGCGTTCCTCGCGCCGTTCGGCGACGGTTACCACCGGGTGATCGGCTGGCACCGCGGCCGCAACGTCCCCGACAGCGAGCCGCTCGGCCTCGGCGAGATCAAGGAGATCACCCGGCTCGCCCTCGGCCGGGACTTCGGCATGCACGACGCCCGCTGGATGTCCCGCTTCCACAGCGACGAACGGCAGGCCCCCGCCTACCGCGTGGGCCGGGTCTTCCTGGCCGGCGACGCCGCCCACGTGCACACCCCGGCCGGCGGGCAGGGCATGAACACCGGCCTCCAGGACGCGGCGAACCTGGGCTGGAAACTGGCGGCCGTGCTGCACGGGCACGCCGACGCGGGGCTGCTGGACACCTACCAGGCCGAGCGGCACCCGGTCGGCAGGTCGGTGCTGCGCAGCAGCGGCGGGCTGGTGCGCCTGGCCATGGCGAAACGCCCCTGGACCCTGGCCCTGCGGGCCGGCCTGACCGGCGTGCTGGACCGGGTGGGGCCCGCCCGCCGCCGGGCGGCCGGCCTGATCACCGGCATCGGCTACCGCTACCCCGCGCCCCGCGGAGCGCACCGGCTGACCGGCGCCCGCGTCCCCGACGTGGCCCTCGCGGGCGGCGGGCGGCTCTACGAGGCGCTGCGCGGCGGCCGGTTCGTGCTGGTCGTGCCGGAGGGGCACGCGGCCGGCGGCGCGGCGGCGCGGGGGGACCGGCTCTCGGTGGAGCGCTGGGCGAGCGGCCGCCGTACGGCGCTGCTGGTGCGGCCCGACGGCTACGCGGCCTGGGCGGCGGACAGCGTCGACGGCCCGGCGATCGAGGCGGCGCTGAGCGCCCACGTGGGCTGAGCGGGCCGCGCCGGACGCGTCCCCGGCCTACTTCTCGGTCGTGGCCAGCAGGTCCCGCAGCAGGTCGGCCAGTTGTCCGGCCCGCCCGGCGTCGAGGGCGGCGGACAGGGCCTCCGTCTGCACGGCCAGCCCCGCGCCGACCGCCTCGTCGACGAGTTCCCGCCCCTTGTCGGTGAGCGTGACCCTCAGGCCCCGGCGGTCGTGCGGGTCGGGGGAGCGGCGCAGCAGGCCGGCCCGCTCCAGTTTGTCGAGGCGGCCCGTCATGCCGCCCGTGGTGAGCATCAGGGTCGCCGAGAGCTGCCGGGGCGAGAGCGCGTAGGGCTCGCCGGAGCGGCGCAGCGTCGCCAGGACGTCGAACTCGCCGCGGGCGATGCCGAACCCGGCGTAGGCCCTGTCCATCCGCTCGCCGATCGCGCGCGACAGCCGGTTGACGCGCCCGAAGACCTCCATCGCCGTGGTGTCGAGGTCGGGCCGGACCACCGCCCACTGGCCGATGATCGCGTCGACCGGGTCCTGGTGCTGCTCGGGGCGCTCACTCATGGGACGAGTATCGACGCCCGTCAGGTCGGCCGCAAGAAAGTAGCTTGCCAATAAGTAGCTTAGGAGTAAGCTACTTGTCGCCGACCTACCCGAAGGGGGCCTCCGTGGCCGCGAACCGTCCCGCCCTCATCGCCCTGACCGCCCTCGCCCCCGTCTCCTGGGGCACCACCTACGCCGTCACCACCGAGTTCCTGCCGCCGGACCGGCCCCTGTTCACCGGGCTGATGCGCGCGCTGCCCGCCGGTCTGCTGCTGCTCGCCCTCGCCCGGGTGCTGCCGCGCGGCGCCTGGTGGTGGAAGGCGGCGGTGCTGGGCGCGCTCAACATCGGGGCCTTCTTCCCGCTGCTGTTCCTCTCCGCCTACCGCCTCCCCGGCGGCATGGCCGCCGTCGTCGGCTCCGTCGGCCCGCTCTTCGTCCTCGGGCTCTCCGCGCTGCTGCTCGGGCAGCGGCCCACCACCCGCTCCCTGCTCGCCGGCGTGGTGGCGGCGTTCGGCGTCAGCCTGGTGGTGCTGAAGGCGGCCGGGGCGCTGGACCCGCTCGGCGCGCTGGCCGCCCTCGCCTCCACCGCCTCCATGTCCACCGGCACCGTGCTCACCAAGCGGTGGGGACGCCCCGACGGCGTCGGCCCCCTCGCCCTGACCGGATGGCAGCTGACCGCGGGCGGCCTGCTCATCGCCCCGCTCGCCCTCCTGGTCGAGGGCGCCCCGCCCGCCCTCGACGGCCCGGCGGTCGGCGGCTACCTCTACCTGGCGCTGGCCAACACCGCGGTGGCGTACTGGCTCTGGTTCCGCGGCATGGGCAGGCTCTCCGCCACCCAGGTCACCTTCCTCGGACCGCTCTCGCCGCTGACCGCCGCCGTCGTCGGCTGGGCGGCGCTCGGCGAGGCGCTGACGCCGGTGCAGCTGGCGGGCATGGTGCTGGCGCTCGGGGCGACGGTCGCGGGGCAGTTCACGTCGCGGGGCGGGACCGCGGCGCGCCGCCGACCTTTCAGTTCTCCTGCAAAGAACCGTCGAAAAGATTCGATGGACCTGACTGGTGCGACGCTGCGACGGTAGGGCCACCGCCCTCACCGACCAGCGAAAGGAACGCCGTGTCCCTGGCCGAACGCCGCACCGGTACCGGGGCAGCTCCCGCCGCCGTACGGCCGGGACCGGCCGCCCCCGTCGCCCTCGGCATCGGGCTCGCCGTCCTCGCCACCGTCGTCTGGTCCGGCAGCTTCGTCACCTCCCGGGCCCTCGGCGACAGCGTCCCGCCCGTCCAGCACGCGTTCTGGCGCTGGGTGGTGGCCCTCGCGGTCGTCGCCCCCTTCGGTGCCCGGCGGGCCTGGCGGCAGCGCGCGCTGATCCGGCGCCACCTCGGCTTCGTCCTCCTCGCCTCCCTGCTGGGCGTCACCGTCTACAACACCCTCGTCAACCAGGCCGGCGTCACCACACCCGCCGCCAACATGGGCATGATCATGGCCGCGTCCCCGGTGCTGATGGCGCTCTGGGACCGCGCGGGCGGCATACGGCTCGGCCCGCGCCGGGTCGCCGGGCTGCTCCTCGCCTGCGCCGGGGTGCTGCTGCTGGTCGGCGGCGGGACCTCGTTCTCGGCCGGCGACCTGTGGATGATCGCCGCCGCCTGCTGCTTCGGGTCGTACAGCGCGCTGCTGCGCCGCAGGCCGGACGGTCTGGACGGAGCGGGATTCCTGTTCACGACCTTCTTCCTCGGGACCCTGATGCTGCTGCCCGCCCACGCGGCCAGTGTCGCCGTCCAGGGCGGCTTCTCCGCGACGCCCGGCACCGTCCTGCCCCTCCTCTACGTCGGCATCGCCTCCTCCGCCCTCGCCTTCTTCGCCTGGAACAAGGCGATCTCCCTCATCGGCCCGACCCGCGCCGGGATCGTCTACTACCTCCAGCCGGTGTGCGTCGCCCTGCTGTCCTGGGCGCTGCTCGCCGAACCGACCGGCTGGGCGCAGGTCGGCTGCATGGCACTGATCCTCGGCGGGGTCGTCCTCGGCGCGGGGTCGCGCACGTAGCGGCCGGACGGACGCCCACCGTCGTCGGCTCGTGCTCGCGAGGTCCGCCGCTTCCGCGCCGACCAGGGACTCCAGCCCGGCCAGCGGGTGCCGGCCCGGCTCACCCTCGCGGGCAGCGCGCTCGCGGCGCACGAGGCGGCCGTCCGGCAGCTGCTGCGGCTCCAGCCGGAGGGCGACTCCTTCACGGCGACGGCGACGCACCTCTCAGCGCTGCGGTGTGGTGCCGGGCCGGAACGTCACGTACGGGGTGTAGTAGAAGCCTCCGCCGCTGACCCGGTTGCCGGTGACCACGACGTCGCTGACCGGCGAGACGAACCCGACCGTGTCCGCGCTCACGCGGACCGCGTTGCGCGAGGCTCCGGAGGCGCCCGCCGCCACCGTCACCTGATTGCCGACGATCTCGACCCCGGAGATGGGGTTCGCCCCCACCTGGACCGGCGGTTGGCTGAACCTCCTGGCCGACATGGAGCTGACGTAGACCCCGCCGACGCTGTTGTTGACCGTGTTGTCGCGGACGACGATCTCGGTGGTGTTCATCGCGCCGATGGCGTCCCACTTGGCGTCGTCCACGACGTTGCCCTCGATCAGCACGCGCGCGTGCACCTGGCCGACCTTCTCGCCGCCGGTGTGCGATCCGACCAGTTTCGCCCAGGACGGCTGGGAGCCGGAGGGACCCGCGTAGTTGCGCTGGACCCGTACGTCCACGGTCGGAGTGCCGTCGCCGGCCCCGGCCCATGTGTTGCCGGAGAGGGGCAGGTCCAGTTGGACGGCCTCGCCCTGCCACAGGCCCCACGTCGGATTCTCGACCCACCCCTTGAAGAAGCAGTCCCGGACCGCGCCCCGGCGCACGGCGTTGAGTTCGACCGCGTGCCACCACTTGACGTTCCACACCGTCGCGCCTTCGACCTCCACGTCCTCGGTGTGGGTGAAGGTCAGCACGTTCATCGGCGGAGCCTTGTCGGCACGTGCCCGGGCGGGTCCGGAGTCGTTCCACACGTACGCGGAGATGGGGTCCCATTCGCCGCCCCTGATCATGATGTTGCCCGGGGCCGAGTAGCCCTTCGTGCCGGCGGGAACATGGTTGATCAGCATCGTGGCGGCCATCGCGCCGCTGACCGCGGGCGCGCTGAACGCCCCCTGGCTGTCCGTCGGGTACTCGGGACTGGGGGAGTGCTGATTCGTCCGGTCCAGTGTGTACTTCCGCATGACGGTGCCGAACTTGGCGACGAACCGCGCGCCGGTGGCGTCCAGGACCGTGCCGCCGCCGATGACCAGGGTGTTGAGCAGCGTGTAGGTGGGAACGCCCGCATACCCGGCCTTGACGATGATCCTGCCCTTGTCGTCGACACCGTGAGGGCCGACGACGCCCGCCGCCGCGTCGTCCAGCGCCTTGCGCAGAGCACGGACGTGCGCCGCCTCGCCCGCGACGGACGGATTGATGCCCGCGGTGTCGGCTCCGACCGCCGAAGCCGGGCCACCCGCCATTGCGACGGCCCCGGCCACCACGCTGCCGCGCAGCAGGCCCCGTCGGCTGATTCCTGGCATTGTTCTGTCTCCACTTCTCGGCCACCGGCCGGTCTGTCGGACACGAGCAGGCCGTTCGCCGACAGGATGTGTCGGCGAACGGCCCGGGGTCGGAAGGGACGGGCTCCGGTCAGAGCCTGATCATGACCTTGCCGCTGTCCCAGTAGGTGCCGTGGTTGGTGCGGACCGCGACCCTGCCGTCCTTGGTGTGGACGAACATGTCGGCCTTGCCGTCACCGGAGGCGTCACCGAACTTGAGGGTCCCGAGCTTGGAGCCGTCGATGAAGAGGTCCCAGCCGCCGGACCAGTGGGTGCCCTGGTCCCAGTAGGTGCCGCGGTTGGTGCGCACGGCGATGTTGCCGTCGTTGGTGTGGACGATCATGTCGGCCTTGCGGTCGCCGTTGACGTCGGC
The DNA here is from genome assembly GCF_028473745.1 of Streptomyces sp. M92. Lineage (NCBI taxonomy): Bacteria > Bacillati > Actinomycetota > Actinomycetes > Kitasatosporales > Streptomycetaceae > Streptomyces > Streptomyces sp. M92. Next base: position 925,616 of record NZ_CP101137.1, on the reverse strand, counting down.
GAAGTAGAGCCGGCCCAGGTCCTTCCAGGTCAGGAAGAGGTCCCAGCCGCCGGACCAGTGGGTGCCCTGGTCCCAGTAGGTGCCGCGGTTGGTGCGGACCTCGATGTTGCCGTCCTTGGTGTGGACGATCATGTCGGCCTTGCGGTCGCCGTTGACGTCGGCGAAGTACAGCCGGCCCAGCTCGGAGCCGTCGAGGAACAGGTCCCAGCCGCCGGACCAGTGGGTGCCGTGGTCGAAGTAGGTGCCGTGGTTGGTGCGGACCTCGATGTTGCCGTCGTTGGTGTGGACGATCATGTCGGCCCTGCGGTCGCCGTTGACGTCGGCGAAGTACAGCCGGCCCAGGTCCTTCCAGGTGACGAAGAGGTCCCAGCCACCGGACATGACCCGGCCCGGGGCGAAGGAGTCGCCCTGGTTGCGGTGGACGACGACGTAGCCGTCCGAGCGGAGGACGACCAGGTCGTTCTTGCCGTCGCCGTCGATGTCGGCCGAGTAGCTCCGGTCGCGGTTGCGGACGTCGGTCACCCAGCCCGCGAGGCCGTCGACCCTGGCGTCCACCGCGCCGGTCCGGGTCTCGGTCTCGGCCTGGCCGAAGCACCCGCCCTGCCAGGAACGGCTGTGGACGGCCGTCAGCTCGAACCCGCTGTCCGTGCCGCGCAGGGCCGGGCCACCGGTGTCGCCCTTGCAGACGGAGACGCCGTCCTGTCCGGTCAGGGCCACGGTGGTGGCGGTGGCGGAGTCCACCCGGAACTCACCGGTGTGCGGCTGGTTGGGGACCCACTCGGTGCGGGTCCGCCCGAATCCGGCGCCGAGCAGGGTCTCGCCCGCCACGGGGGCGTCGGCGGCCAGCTTCACCGGCTGGACCGTGGTGACGGGCTCGGCGAGCCGGGCCATGGCCACGTCCCGGTCGTCGCGCGGGACCACCTCGACTATCTCGAGGGTCTTGCCGCCCAGGGTCGCCGTGGACTTGAGCGCGGGCTTGCCGGGCTTGACCGCGGCGCCCGGAGTGGAGGCGAAGCAGCTGGTGGCGGTCAGCAGCCACTGCTGGTGCACCAGCGCGGCCGAGCAGCCGCGCATGGTGTCGCCCTCGCCGATGACGAGCCGGGCGGTGAAAGCGTGGTCACCTGTGGCCGCCGGCTCGCCGGACACCGCCTGAGCGGCCGGCGCCGCGGTGAGCAGGCCGGCGGCGGCCGCCAGGGCGACGCCGGCGGTCAGGGCGCCGCGAGCCCGCCGGGTGCGGATTCCTCTCATGGGCAACGTGCTTCCTCCCTCGGTGTTACTGCTGACGGGCGGGGTGCCGGGACAGTGCACCGGAGTCCCCGGCCCAAGATCTCCATCGAAGCCGGGACTTGACGAGGCGTCTACAACCAGAATCGGGCGAAGGTGGACGACCGGCGCGTAGTGACCGTGACGTGTATCACAGGTGAAAAGGTTGTGCTGATATCGGTAAAGAATCGCCGAGTGAGCGTGGTCCCGCGTCCGAAGCCGGCAAGACGGCGGCCGGGCTCCGCGGATAGGTTGCCGCCATGGCCGACTGGGAGATCCGCAAGCTGCGGATCCTGCGCACGCTGCGGGAGAGGGGCACGGTGACGGCGGCGGCCGAGGCGCTGAACATGACACCGTCCGCCGTGTCCCAGCAGCTGACCAACCTCTCCCGGCAGCTCGGCGTGGACCTGCTCCGGGCCCGGGGCAGACGGGTCGAACTGACGGACGCCGCCCGGCTGGTGCTGCGGCACGCCGAGGCCGTCTTCGAGCAGCTGGAGCGCGCCGACGCCGAGCTGGCCGCCTACGTCCACGGGGAGGCCGGCGAGGTCCGGGTCGGTGCCTTCTCCACGTCCGTACCGGCCCTCGTCGTGCCGGCCGTCACCGCGCTGCGGGCCACGCACCCCGGGGTGGCGGTGCGGGTACGGGAGGCCGAGGCGCAGGAGGCGTACGAGCTGCTGGCGGCCGGGGACGTGGACCTGGCCCTGTCCCTGGCGGCACAGGCGCCCACCGCCGCCGACCCGCGTTTCACCCGCGTCCCGCTGCTCGCGGACCCGCTGGACGTCGCGCTGCCCGCCGGCCACCCGCTGGCCCGCGCCGACGGGCTCCGCCTGGCCGACCTCGCCGCCGAACCATGGATCTTCGGCGGCAGCGGTCCCTGGTCCGACATCACCCACGCGGCCTGCGAGACGGCCGGCTTCCGCCCGTACCAGGCTCACACGGCGGCCGGCTGGACGGCGATCCTCGCGATGGTCGGGGCGGGCATGGGCGTGGCCCTGGTCCCGCGCACGGCGGTCGTGCCGCGCGAGGGTGTGGCGATGCGTGAACTGCACGCGGACCGGCCCGTCCGGCACGTCGTCGCCGCCGTGCGCAGGGGCGCCGGTGAGGGCGGGGCCGTCGGCACCGTGCTGACGGCCCTGCGCACGGCGGCCCGAGCCCGCCTCGCCGAGTCCCCACACCGCCCGGACCACTGAACGCGGCCCGCCTTTGTCGGGGGGCCGGTGGGCTGGTGCTCGGGGAGGGGCGCGGTGGCGGACGCCTGTCGGTGGAGCCGCGCGCGGGGCGAGCGGGTTTCGCGGGGGCCCGCGCGCCGGGCGTACCGCGGATCGCCGTCGGGCGTACTGCGGATTGCCGTCGGGCGTACCGCGGATCGCCGTCGGGCGTACTGCGGATCGCCGCCGGACGTAACGCGGAACGCGCCGGGCGCACTGCGGAACGCGCCGGGCGTACCCCGGGGGCGCCCGGGACTGTGCCCGGGCGCCCCCGAAGGGCGTGCCGCCGCTACGCGGACGCGGCCGCCGCGTCCGCGGCCTGGGCCTTCAGCGCGCGCTCGACGCCCGAGCGGGACTCCGAGACCAGCCGCCGCAGGGCCGCGTTCGGCTCGGCGGAGGACAGCCAGGCGTCCGTGCGGTCCAGGGTGTCCCGGGACACCTGCACCGCCGGGTACAGGCCGACCGCGATCTGCTGGGCCATCTCGTGCGAACGGGACTCCCAGACGTCCTTCAGCACCTCGAAGTACCGCTCCGTGTACGGCGCCAGCAGCTCGCGCTGGTCGGTCTGGACGAAGCCGGCGATGACCGCCTCCTGGACGGCGTTCGGCAGCTTGTCGGACTCCACGACCGACTCCCAGGCCTCCGCCTTGGCGGCCTCGGTCGGGCGGGCGGCACGCGCGGTGGCCGCGTGGCGCTCACCGGCGGCGGTCCTGTCCCGCTCGTACTCGCTCTGGATCTCCGAGCCGCCGAACCGGCCCACCGCCGCCAGCCGCTGCACGAACGCCCACCGCAGCTCGGTGTCGACGGCCAGGCCCTCGACGGTCTGCGTGCCGTCGAGCAGCGCGTCGAGCAGGTCCAGCTGCTCCGGCGTCCTGGCCGTCGCCGCGAACGCCCGCGCCCACGCCAGCTGGTGGTCGCTGCCCGCCTCGGCGGCCCGCAGGTGCGCCAGTGTGGCCTCGGTCCAGCGGGTGAGCAGCGCCTCGCGGGCGTTCGGGTCGGCGTACTGGTCGATGGCCAGCTTCACCTGGCGGTGCAGCGACTGCACGACGCCGATGTCGGACTCCTTGCCGATGCCGGACAGCACCAGGGAGAGGTAGTCGCGGGTCGCCAGCTCCGCGTCCCGGGTCATGTCCCAGGCCGACGCCCAGCACAGGGCGCGCGGCAGCGACTCGGTGAAGTCGCCGAGGTGCTCGGTGACCACGGCGAGGGACTGCTCGTCCAGGCGGACCTTCGCGTACGAGAGGTCGTCGTCGTTCAGCAGCAGCACCGCCGGGCGGGCCTTGCCGACCAGCTGCGGCACGGCCGTCAGCTCGCCGTCCACGTCCAGCTCGACGCGCTCACCGCGCACCAGCTTGCCGTTCGCGTCGAGGTCGTAGGCGCCGATCGCGATGCGGTGCGGGCGGAGGGTGGGCTCACCCTTGGCGCCGGCGGGCAGCGCGGGAGCCTCCTGGCGGATGGCGAAGGACGTGACGACCCCGTCCGCGTCCGTCTCGATCTCCGGGCGCAGCACGTTGATGCCGGCCGTCTCCAGCCACGCCTTCGACCAGGTCCTCAGGTCGCGCCCCGAGGTCTCCTCCAGCGCGCCCAGCAGGTCGGACAGGCGCGTGTTGCCGAACGCGTGCCGCTTGAAGTACGCCTGCACGCCCTTGAAGAACGCCTCCTCACCGACGTACGCGACGAGCTGCTTGAGCACGCTCGCGCCCTTGGCGTACGTGATGCCGTCGAAGTTGACGAGCACGTCGTCCAGGTCGGTGATGTCCGCCATGATCGGGTGCGTGGACGGCAGCTGGTCCTGCCGGTAGGCCCAGGTCTTCATCTGGTTGGCGAACGTCGTCCACGAGTGCGGCCACTTCGAGCCGGGCGCGTCGGCCTGGCAGGCGGCCTCCGCGTAGGTGGCGAACGACTCGTTCAGCCACAGGTCGTTCCACCACTCCATGGTGACCAGGTCGCCGAACCACATGTGCGCCAGCTCGTGCAGGATCGTCGCCGCCCGCACCTCGTACGCGGCGTCCGTCACCTTCGAACGGAACACGTACTGGTCGCGGATGGTCACCGCGCCCGCGTTCTCCATCGCGCCCGCGTTGAACTCCGGCACGAAGAGCTGGTCGTACTTCTTGAACGGGTACTGGTAGTCGAACTTCTCCTGGAACCACTCGAAGCCCTGCCGGGTGACGTCGAAGATCGCGTCCGCGTCGAGGTGCTCGGCGAGCGAGGGACGGCAGTAGATGCCGAGCGGGACGGACTGGCCGTCCTTCTCGTACACGCTGTGCACGGAGTGGTACGGGCCGACGATCAGCGCCGTGATGTACGACGAGATGCGCGGGGTCGGCTCGAAGGCCCAGACGTTGTCCTGGGGCTCCGGGGTGGGCGAGTTGGAGATGACCGTCCAGCCCTCGGGCGCCTTCACGGTGAACTGGAAGGTCGCCTTGAGGTCCGGCTGCTCGAAGCTCGCGAAGACGCGGCGCGCGTCCGGCACCTCGAACTGCGTGTACAGGTACGCCTGGTCGTCGACCGGGTCGACGAAGCGGTGCAGGCCCTCGCCGGTGTTGGTGTACGCGCAGTCGGCGGCCACCCGCAGGATGTTGCGGCCCGGCAGCAGCCCCGGCAGGGCGATGCGGGAGTCCTGGAACACCTCGGCGGGGTCGAGGGAGTCGCCGTTCAGCGTCACCTCGTGGACCGTCGGCGCGACCAGGTCGATGAAGGACGAGGCACCGCTCTCGTCGCCGGTCTCCGCGACGTCGAAGCGCACCGTGGTCACGGACCGGTAGGTGCCGCCCTCCTGCGCGCCGGTGAGGTCGAGATCGATCTCGTACGAGTCAACGGTCAGCAGCTTCGCCCGCTGCTGCGCCTCTTCGCGAGTCAGGTTTGTGCCAGGCACGCGGTCATCTCCTCGTTATGTGTGGGTTGCGCCATCCTTCCACGTGGCCGGGACGGAACGCGATGTCCGTTTCCCGCCGGTGCGCGGTCCGGGCGCGCGCGAGCCTGGCGCCATGGAGCACTACACCGCACGGCCGATCCCGCCGGCCGCCCTGAAGGAACTGCGCACCACCGACGACGCGGGCCGCGTGCCCGCCCCTTTCACCGACGACGAGGGCGGCGCCCCGCTCCGCTGCTGCCTGCGCCGCAGCCGCCCGGGGGAGGCGATCACCCTCGTCTCGTACGCCCCGCTGCGGCGCTGGGCGGCGGCGACGGGCGCCGACCCGGGCGCCTACGACGAGCAGGGACCGGTCTTCGTCCACGCCGGGGAGTGCGCGGGGCCCAGGACGGGCGGCCTGGCCTTCACCGACTCCCACCGCGTCCTGCGCCGCTACTGCGCCGACGGGCGCATCCTGGGCGGCCGCCTGATCGGCGACCCCGGCGCCTTCGCGTACGCCCTCCGGGAAGCGTTCGACGACCCGGCCGTGGCGCTCGTCCACGTCCGGGCCGTCGAGTACGGCTGCTTCCTCTACGAGGTGCGGCGGGGCTGAGCTGAGCCCCAGGGTCCTAGCCCTTCAGCTCCGCCGCCACCAGCTCCGCGATCTGCACGGCGTTCAGGGCCGCGCCCTTGCGCAGGTTGTCGTTGGAGACGAACAGGGCCAGACCGTTCTCCACGGTCTCGTCCCGGCGGATGCGGCCCACGTACGACGGGTCCTGACCGGCCGCCTGCAGCGGGGTCGGCACCTCGGAGAGCGCCACGCCGGGGGCGCCGGCCAGCAGCTCCTTGGCGCGCTCCACGTCGATCGGGCGGGCGAAGCGGGCGTTGATCTGGAGGGAGTGGCCGCTGAAGACGGGCACGCGCACGCAGGTGCCGGAGACCTTCAGCTCCGGGATCTCCAGGATCTTGCGGGACTCGTGGCGGAGCTTCTGCTCCTCGTCCGTCTCGTGCAGGCCGTCGTCCACGATGGAACCGGCCAGCGGCAGCACGTTGTACGCGATCGGCGCGACGTACTTCTCCGGCTTCGGGAACTCGGCCGCCGAGCCGTCGTGGGTGAGCTTCGGCGCGTCGTCGCCGACCTTCTTGACCTGCTCGAACAGCTCGTCCACACCGGCCAGCCCGGAACCGGACACCGCCTGGTAGGTGGCGACCACCAGGGCTTCGAGGCCCGCCTCGGCGTGCAGCGGACGCAGGACCGGCATCGCGGCCATCGTCGTGCAGTTCGGGTTGGCGATGATGCCCTTGGGGCGGTCGGCGATCGCGTGCGGGTTGACCTCGGATACGACCAGCGGGACCTCGGGGTGGCGGCGCCAGGCGGAGGAGTTGTCGATCACGACGGGGCCCTGCGCGGCGACCTTCTCGGCCAGCGCCTTCGAGGTGGCGCCGCCCGCGGAGAACAGCACGATGTCCAGGCCGGAGTAGTCGGCGGTGGCCGCGTCCTCCACCGTCACGCCGTCCAGGTCCTTGCCGGCGCTGCGGGCGGAGGCGAACAGCCTCAGCTCGGTGACCGGAAAGTCCCGTTCCGTGAGGATCCTGCGCATGACCGTGCCGACCTGACCGGTGGCTCCGACGATTCCGACCCTCACGGTGACTCCTTCTCCGTTTGTGCGCGTGTCTTCACGCGCGCTTTGCTCGGCCGAGACTTTTCCATCATGCGGCGCGGCCCGGCCCGCCTGTCCAGTTCTTTGCGCGGTGTGCCCGCACCGTGGGACGCGGCGGCTCGGGCGACGGGTGCGGTCCTTGCGTGAAAACCCCGGCTGAGCTGCAGAAATTCCGCCGACCGGTCCCCGCGCCGCAAGCTGTGCTGTTCCGCCCCTGCCCATCCCTTCCCACCCCACACGACGATGTGACGTATGCCTCGTACCGGGGCGGGCGCGATCCGGCGAACGTTTCGGGCCCCTGCGGCGTCATAGGGGAAACACGGCGAGGGGAGGGGTGGCCGTGCTGCGCGGAAGGGCCCGCCGCGGCCAGGGGGACGCCGTACCGGACGATCCCCTGGACGCGGCTCAGGAACGGCGGGTGCGGGCGGTGCTCGCGCTCGGCGGCGTGCCTCAGGCGGACCTGCCGGACGGGGTGCAGCAGGTCCGCCTCAGGCTGCTGGAGCGGACGGCGAGCGGACGGGAGGCGCCGCGCGACGTGTCCGCGTGGGCGGCGGTCGTCGCCTCCAACCTGGCCATGGACTGGCACCGGGCCAGGCACCGCCAGGCGCGGCTGGGCGAGCGCCTGGCCGCCCTGCGCCAGAGTGACCAGCCCTCCGGCGAGGAGACGAGCCTGCTCTCCCTCGCCGTCGCGCAGGGCCTGGACGAGCTGCCCGACAACCAGCGGCAGGTCGTCGTCCTGCGCTTCTACGCCGACCTGCCGGTGCGCGGGATCGCCGAGGAGCTGGGCATCCCCGAGGGCACGGTCAAGAGCAGGCTGTACACGGCGGTACGGGCGCTGCGGGCCCGGCTGCACGAGGACGAGGTGGTGTGAGATGGCCGCCGAACGGAATCCCGCCGAACGGAATCCCGCCGGGCAGCACCCCGCCGGGCACGACGCGCTGATGGCCGCGATCACGGGCGAGCCGCTGCCGCCCGGGGCGGGCGCGGACGCCGATGCCGAGTACGGGGCGGCGGCGGCCGACGTGGCGCTGCTGCGAGAACAGCTGGACGTCCTCGGACGCGCCCTGGGTGAACCGGCTCCCGAACCGCGGGTCGCCGCGCCAGTAGGGGGCACATCGGCGAGCCGCCCTCCGCGCCGGTCCTTCCGCCTCGCCCTGGGCGTCCTCGCGGCGGCCTGCGCGGGCGTCGTGGTCACCGGCCTGGGATGGCTCGCGGTGCAGACCGGCGGCGGCACGGACGACACGGCCGGCGAGGCGGCGTCCGGCGCCCAACGGGACGACTCCGTCCCCGACCAGGATGCCGGCCTCGTCTTCGGCACCCCCCGCTACCTCGCCTGCGCCCGCCTCGTCGCCGAGGGCACGGTGACCGGCGCCCAGCCGGTCCCGGGAGAGGCCCGGCACCGAATCACCCTCCGCGTGACGCGCGCGTACGTTCCGGGGGCGAGTACCGGGTCGGGGGTGAGCACCGGGCCGGGGACGAGCGCCGGGCCGGGGGTGAGCGTCGGGTCGGGGGTGAGCGCCGGGCCGGGGACGAGCGTCGGGTCGGGGGTGAGCAGCGGGTCGGGGAAGAGCATTGGGCCGACACCGAGCGTGGGCTTCGGGGCGAGCGCGGGGTCGGGGGTGATCGTCGGGTCGGGGAGGATCGTCGTGTCGGGGGTGAGCAGCGGGTCGGGGACGACGAGCACTGGGCCGGCATCGAGCACTTGGCCGACACCGAGCGTGGGCTTCGGGGCGAGCGCGGGGGCAGCGGCGAGCACCGGGTCAGGGACGAGCACAGGCACGACGGCGAGCACCTGGCCTGAGACGAGCGCCGGGCCCGGGACGGGCGCCGGGCCGGCGGCGAGTACCTGGCCCGCGGCCAGTCCCGGGCCGCGTACGGGCGTCGAACCGGTGACCTTCCTCCTGGACGACGCCACCGCCCGGCTCCGCCCCGGCGACCGGGTGCTGGTCGGCGTCGCGCGGGAGGGGGCCGGGGCGGACACCGTGATCACCGGTGAGCGGGACATCGCCACCGCCCGCGCCCGGATCACCGCCTCCCTGCCCGAGTCCCGCACCCTCACCTGCGGCTGACCTGCACGGAACGAGCCGGAACGAGCCGGAACGAACCGGAACGAACCGAAGGGGCGGGCGCCCCGCAGAGCGCCCGCCCCTCCCACCTGCCGCACCGGACTACGGCACGACCTTGCCGATCCGCACGCTGCCGAGGCCCGCGGCCGTGCCGTGGGCGTTCACCAGCTGGACCCGGCCGAAGAACTCACGGCCCTGAGGCGCGGCGGCCAGCGCCGTGACGCTGCCGGAGACCGTCGCCGTCTCGCCCGTGCCGAGCTTCACCGGCGCCGAGCCGTCCACGGTGACCGAGCCGAGGGTGGCGGCGAAGTACACGTCCCGGTAGTCGTACTCCGTGCTGCCCGACGGCACCGAGTAGCCGACGACCTCGACGGTGTAGGCGCCGGCGGCCGGCTTCGGCACGGAGACCGACTCCTGCGAGTCGCCGTCGGCGGACTGGCCGACCACGTTGCCGTCCTGGTCGTAGACCGTCAGGTCCAGGTCGGCGGCCGCGTCGGAGACGCCGCCGATGGCCACGTCCAGCGACTCGGCGCCCTCGGGCACCTCCACCGTGGACCTCTTCGTCTCGCCCTGCGCGATCGACGGACGGGACGTCTCGGCCGAGCCGAGCGGGCCGCCGACCAGCTTGCCGTCGATCGGGCCGTACCGGTTCGTCACCTTCCAGGAGGCGTCGGCCGGGGTGCCGACCTCGGCCTCGGGCACCGTCACGACCTCCGGGTCGAACTCCGCGCCGAGGACCGTGACGTCCAGCTCGTACGGGTTGTCCAGCAGCGGCGAGGTGCGCCGCGACTCGACCTCGATCTCCCAGACGCCGGGCTGCGGGTCGGCGTACGCGCGCACGTCGGGCCGGCAGCCGTTGCCGTCGAGGTAGTTGTTGTAGCAGTACGGCGTGGAGGTGTTGTCGACCGGGACGCCGTACGGGTGAATGGCGATGAACCGGGTCTGGCTCTCACCCTTCAGCCCGCTCATCGCCACCTCGAGTGTCTTCGCGCCCTCGGGGACGGTCACGAAGTACGACTCGGTGCTGTTGCGCTGCACGGAGTCCTTCGCGGAGAAGTCGTACTCCAGCGGGGCCGAGGCCACGACCGTGGTCAGGACCAGCTTGTCGGTGCCCTCGGTGCGCGGGTCGTCGACCTCGAGGATCGCGCTCTTGATGCCCTCGGAGCGCGGCTTCGCCTGGACCTTGACGGTGACCGGCTCGTTCAGCGGCAGCCGCACCTCGTCGGAGCCGACGATGCGGAAGGTGCGGTCGGTGTTGTTCTCGAAGTGCAGCTCGTGCCGGATCGCCCGGTCGGCGCCGGAGGTGCGGGTGAGCGTGATCTCGTACGTCTTGCGCTCGCCCGCCTCCAGGCCGCCCTCACGGTCGTAGAGGCCGGTGCCGTGGCCCGGGGTCTCGAGGAACTGGTCGATGGCGGTGTCGACCGGGGCCTTGACCGTGTACTCGTGGGCGGTGGCGCCGCGCCGGATCGACTTCCAGGCGTCGGGGATGTTGATCAGGCCCGCGCCCTCCTCGTACGCCTGCACGCCCTTGATGTGGTCGGCGGTCGAGGTCAGCGCCGTCCGCAGCTTGGCCGGGGTGAGGTCGATGTCCGCCTGCTTCGCGGCCGACAGCAGCAGCGCCGAGGCGCCGGCGGCCTGCGGGGAGGCCATCGAGGTGCCCTGGAGCATGCCGTAGCCGGCGGGCAGGTCGTAGCCGGCCTCGGGGACCGGGGAGCCGGGCGCCCAGGTCTGGATGGTGTTGACGGCCGCGCCGGGCGCGGTCAGCGTCGGGGTGAAGCCGCCGTCCTCACGCGGCCCGCGCGAGGAGAACGGCATCATCTGGTACTTCCGCTTCACCGCGGAGCCGTAGTTGGCGGCCCAGGTCTCGCGGGAGATGGAGGCGCCGACCGAGATCACCTTGTCCGCCAGCGACGGGTCGCCGATGGTGTTGGCGCCGGGGCCGGAGTTGCCCGCGGAGATGACGAGCTGGACGCCGTAGGTGTCGATGAGGCGCGTGTACAGCTCGGCGCGCGCGTTGTTGCCGTCGTTGAGCGCGGGCAGGCCGCCGATCGACATGTTGACGATGTCGACGCCGCGGTCGACGACGAGGTCGATCATGCCCTCGGTGAGCGCGACGTTGGTGCAGCCGCCGCTCCAGGTGCAGGCGCGGGACGAGACGATCTTCGCACCGGGCGCGGCACCGTCCATCCGGCCGCCGAACAGGCCGTTGGCGGCGGCGAGTCCGGCCACGTGCGAGCCGTGCGAGCCCTCGATGACGCCGATGTTGACGAAGTCGGCCTTCGCGCCGGCCCCGTTGTAGACCACGTCCTCGCGGATCTCGACGACGAACGGCTGGCGCTCGGCCACGCCCGTCTTCGGGTCGTCGGTGCCGAAGTACCCGACCTGGAAGCCGTCCTTGTAGGGCTTCATCGGGGTGTCGTCGGCGAAGTCGTGGTTGCCGTTCAGGTCGACGCGGACCGTGCCGGCCTGCGCGTCGTACAGCACGCCCCAGGAGTCGGTGGTGTCGCCGTCCCGGTTGGCGTCGCCGCCCGCGTCACCGCCGGTGGTGTACGACTCCAGGAAGGTGTTCACCTGGTACGAGCCCGCCGGCGCCGTCCACGTCTCGCCGCCGTAGGTGAAGGTCGGCCCGGAGACGGAGGTGGTCATCGGGCGCCAGGTCCGGTCGCCGTCGACGACCGGGTCGGTCGCGGTGACCCAGTCGACGATCTTGCGCTCGCCGGTGGTGGTCTTCTGCAGCGCCGGGTGGGCGAGGTCGACGCCCGAGTCGAGGATGCCGATGGTGACGCCGCGGCCGTCCGCCTTCGGGTGCTTCTTCACGAAGTCGACGGCGCCCGTCTCGAACGACGGGTTGTACGGGTTCTCTGCGGGGGTGCGGCGGTCGGGTCCCGGGTAGGTGCGGCCCTTGTGGTGCTCGCCGCCCTTCGCCCGGTCGGCGGCCGGCGTCGGGTCGTCCAGCGGGATCTCGTCGCGCAGGTCGATGCCGTGCACGGAGGAGAGCTTGGCGGCGGCGGCGATGGCCGCGTCCGCCTTGCCGGTGGGGACGGTGGCGCGGACGTAGCCGAGTTCGTCGTAGGTCCGGCCGACGCTGCCGCCGCCGACCGCGTCCAGTTCCCTCGCCACCTGCTCGGTCTTGCCGGGGGCGGTGGCGACCATCATCGTGACGCTCTTCGTGCCGTCGGTCTTCGCCTCGGCGAGCAGGTCCGCGTCGTGCGAACCGAGCTTGTCGTGCGCGGACTTCACGGAGGCGTCGGCGGGCGGCGCGACCTGGGGGCCGTCGGCGGCGAACGCCATGGGTATCGGCCCTGCGGCGCAGAGCGCGGCGGCGAGGCCCGTGGCCACGGCGACGCGCACCGCGCGTCTGGCGCCCGGTATCGGTTCGCGCTGGGGGGTGTGGGTCATCGGCATCCCTTGTTGGTAAGGAACGTGAGGGTGCGACCGGGGCCGATCGGTCCTGGCCGCGGTCGTCCGGATTCCGATCCCGGACGACCGCTCAGCTTTACCCAAGGGATCATTGTTTGGGGAGAGTTGTCCGGGGCGGGATGGAGTCATGGCGTACTTCCGCCATACGCCACCGGGGACACATGGGGCGGCCCGTGACATTCCCGTGAGCCCCGCCCGGGTCCGTGCCGGGCGGGTTAACGTCCCCGAGTGCTGCGCAAACTGAGGGTGGCGGCCTACGCCATATGCGTCCGCGACGGAAAGGTGCTGCTCGCCCGGTCGCCGGGCCCCGGCGGGGTCCCCGAGTGGGTGCTGCCGGGCGGCGGGACGGAACACGGCGAGGACCCCCACGACACCGTCGTCCGCGAGGTGGAGGAGGAGACCGGTTACCGCGTCGAGCCCACCGCCCTGCTCGGCGTCGACTCCAACCGGCTGACCCGGCCGAGCCGCGTCGGCCCGGGGCGCCTGCTGCGGCGGACCGTGGACCACCACGGTGTACGGCTCGTCTACGAGGCCCGGGTCACCGGCGGCGGCCTGCGGTTCGAGGTCGGCGGCTCCACCGACCTGGCGGCCTGGCAGGACCTGGACGTCGTGCCCGGCCTGAGACGGGTGCCGCTGGTCGACGCGGGGCTGCGGCTGTGGCGGGAGCGGCCGCCGGCGGGGCGGGCCGGGCGGGGCGGGCCGGGAGAGGGCTGAAAGCGGCCCAACCACCACCGGACGCCTCAACCTGCACGCCGGCCGCTCGGTCCTTCCCGCCGACCGAGCGACACCGAGGACGCAGACGATGGGGGAAGACATGAGCGCACGCGTACGGACCACCCTGGTGGCGGCCACCGCCGTGGCACTGTCGGCAGCGCTGGCCGCCCCGGCCGTGGCGGCACCCGCCGCCGGCGGCCACGGCCACGAGGCGACCCGCCGCGCCATGGCGGCCGCGGTCGCCGACGGCGTGCCCGGCGTGACCGCGGCCGCCCGCGACGGCCACCGCACTTGGGCCGGGACTGCCGGGGTGGGCGACCTGCGGACCGGCGAGCCGCGTTCGGAGCGGGACCGCTACCGGGTCGGCAGCATCACCAAGACCTTCGTCGCCACCGTCCTGCTCCAGCTGGAGGCCGAGGGCCGGCTGTCGCTGGACGACACGGTGGACGACTGGCTGCCGGGCGTGGTGGAGGGCAACGGCCACGACGGCGGCCGCATCACTTTGCGCCAACTCCTCAACCACACCAGCGGCGTCTACAACTACACCGCCGACGAGGAGTTCGGCCGTACCCACTTCCTCGAGGATGGCTTCTTCGAGCACCGCTACGACACGGTGACGCCACGGGAACTGGTCGCCGTCGCCATGGCCCACAAGCCCGACTTCGAACCCGGCACCGACTGGAACTACTCCAACACCAACTACGTCCTGGCCGGCATGGTGATCGAGGAGGCCACCGGACGCCCGTACGGTGAGGAGGTGCGCCGCCGCATCGTCGAGCCGCTGAAGCTGCGCGCCACCTCGGTCCCCGGCACCCGGACCTGGCTGCCGCGGCCCAGCAGCCGCGCGTACTCCAAGCTGGGCGGGACGGCGACCGGACCGACGTACGACGTCACGCGGCTCAACCCGTCCATCGCCGGGGCGGCGGGCGAGATGGTCTCCAGCTCCGCCGACCTGAACCGCTTCTACACCGCCCTCCTGCGGGGCCGGCTGCTGCCCGCCGAGCAGCTGGCCGAGATGACGACCACCGTCCCGGCGGACGAGGTGGAGGTGGGTGCCGGTTACGGCCTCGGCCTGATCAAGCGGGAGCTCGGCTGCGGGGTCACCGTCTGGGGACACGGTGGCGGCATCCACGGCTCCTCGTCGGAGGCGGTGACGACGAGGGACGGCCGGCACGCGCTCGCCCTCAACTTCAACGGCGACTGGTCGGGGGACAGCGGCGCGGTGATCGAGGCGGAGTTCTGCGCCGAGTGACGAGAGGTGTGAGGACGTGAGGAGGGGCCGCCGGGCGGTCGTGCCCGGCGGCCCCTCCTCTCCCCTCCTGCCCTCGTGGTACTACCGGGGCAGTACCACGACGTACGCGGCGGGTTCCCTGTCTCCGGCCGCCATCAACGCCGTCCGGACGACTGCCGCCTGGTGTTCCAGGGAGTCCCGCAGCTTGCGCGGCGTGAGGTGCACGACCGTGACGCCCAGCCGCTCCAGGTGCTCGCGCTTGCGCACGTGTTCCGCCCACACCGCGTCGTCCTCCTGCTGCCGGTGGGCGCGGGTGTCCAGCTCCAGCGCCACCGCGTGCTCGGGCCAGAAGGCGTCCACGCCGCCGAGGTGCGGGCCGCCGGGCAGGCGCAGGTCGACGTTCCACAGCGGCTCCGGCAGCCCGTGTTCGCGCACCATCCGGTACAGGCGCCGCTCGGCCAGCGCCCGCCCCTCGGCGACCAGCGAGTCCACCGCGTCCACCACGTGTGGGCGGCTGAGCAACCGGGCCCGGTTCAGCTCCCGTACCACCGCCGCCGGTTCGCAGTGCCCGCCGCGCACCGCCTCCGTCAGCAGCCGGCGGACCACGCCCGCGTCCGTCAGCTCCGCCACCGTGTCCGCCAGCGCCCGCGCCACCGGCGCCACCGGAACCCCGGTGATCAGCTCGGCGTTGGGCAGCGCGGTCGTGCGGACGACGCGCGCGCAGCCCGTCGTGCGCAGTCGGCGCAGTCTCGGCACCAGGACGTCGACGACCTCCAGGGCAGGCAGCGGGGGAGTGGTGGAGAAGCCGTGCAGCGTCAGCGCGGCCGGACCCGTGATCATCGCCTCCGCGTACGGTGTCGCGGGCGCGTCCTTGCCGCCCGGCTGGAGCGGTACGGACACCGGGGCCGAGGGGCCCGGCCCGCCGGACCGCTCCCGCGACGCGTACAGCAGTACCGCGTGCAGGCGCTCCTCGCCGGTCGGCGGGCCCGGGCGGAGCAGGACGACGTTCGGGAGCAGCTGCTGCCAGGAGCCGCCCGGCCGGCACTGCTCGTCGGTCTCGGCGGCGGAGACACCGTGCGCCCGCAGCTGAGCGGTGGTCATCAGCCGGCGCCGGCCGTCGGCGAGCTGGTGCAGGGGGCGGGGGGAGAGCGGGGTGTTGTGCGTCATGACCGGCAATTTCCCGCGCCCGGTCCGCCCCTTAACCGCTGTTACAAGGCCGACGCTCAATCCGGACAAGCCCGCCCTAAAGGACGGGTGTTCGGATGCCGAAAACCCCTGGTCGGCAAAGGTGCGGACCAGGGGTTACGGCTGCTATTGGCTGAATTCCGTAACGATGACGGAGCGCCAAATCGTTGGCCAGAGGTCGGGGTGGCTCAGCGGCTCCCCGCCGCCGCGTCGCACGCCTGTCCCCGCAGCGCCCGCGCCAGGTCGTCCCGCGCCTCCAGCACCAGCCGCCGCAGCGCCGGCGCCGCGTCCTCGTGGGCGGACAGCCACGCGTCCGTCGCCTCCAGCGTGTCCTGGGAGTCCCGCAGCGACGGGAACAGGCCCCGCACCACGTCCATCCCGATCTGGATCGACCGCTCGTCCCACACCTGCTCGATCGCCGCGAAGTACTTCTCGGCGTAGGGCGCGACCAGCTCCCGCTGCGAGGGCTGCGCGAAGCCCGCGATGGTCGCCTCCACCAGGGCGTTGGACAGCGCGTCCGACTCCACGACCTGCGCCCAGGCCTGCGCCTTGACGGCCGCCGACGGACGGGCCGCCAGGCAGCGCACCTGGTGGCGCTTGCCGGAGGCCGTGTCGTCGCGGGCCAGCTCGGCGGCGAGCACCTTCTCGTCGGCCCGGCCGTGCGCGGCGAGCGGCTCCAAAAACGCCCAGCGCAGCTCTTGGTCCACGTCCAGGCCGTCGATCTTCTCCGCGCCCTCGAGGAGCCCGCGCAGCAGCCGCAGTTCCGGCTCCCCGGAGGCCACCGACGCGAAGAACCGCGCCCACGCCAGCTGCTGCTCGCTGCCCGGCGCCGCCTCCCGCAGCTCCCGCAGCGCGCCCTCGCCCAGCAGCCGGCCGCAGGCCTCGCGCCCGTCCGGGGCGACGTAGTGCACCAGTGCCGACTCCGCCCAGGCGTGCAGCATCTGGAGCACCCCGATGGACGACTCGCGCCCCGCGAACCGCAGCACCAGGCCGACGAAGTCCCGCGCCGGCAGCAGCGCGTCCCGGGTCATGTTCCACAGCGCCGACCAGCACAGGGCACGGGCCAGCGGGTCGGTCAGCGCACCCAGGTGCTCGCGCAGCGTCGCCAGCGAGGTCTCGTCGAAGCGGGTCTTGCAGTACGTCAGGTCGTCGTCGTTGACGAGGACCAGCTCGGGCGCCTCGGCACCGGCCAGCTCCGCGACCACCGTGCGCGGCCCGTCGACGTCCACCTCGGCACGCGCGTACCGTTCCAGCGCGCCCTCGGCCGTGCGCCGGTACAGGCCCACCGCCACCCGGTGCGGACGCAGTTGGGGGTGGGATTCCGCGGCCTCCTGCACGACCGCCAGCTCGTCGACCGTGCCCGCCCCGCTGAGCAGCACCTGCGGGGTCAGCGAGTTGACGCCGGCCGTCTGCAGCCAGGACCGGGCCCAGGCGGTCATGTCCCGGCCGCTGGTCTCCTCCAGCACCGACAGCAGGTCCCCCAGGCGCGTGTTGCCGTACGCGTGCCGCTTGAAGTAGCGCCGCGCGCCCTCCAGGAACGCGTCCTGGCCGACGTACGCCACCAGCTGCTTGAGCACCGAGGCGCCCTTGGCGTACGTGATGCCGTCGAAGTTGAGCTTGGCGTCCTGGAGGTCGCGGATGTCGGCGGTGACCGGGTGCGTGGAGGGGAGCTGGTCGGCGCGGTAGGCCCACGCCTTGCGGCGGTTGGCGAAGGTGATCCAGGCGTTCTCGAAGCGGGTCGCGCCGACGTTGGCGAAGGCGCCCATGAAGTCGGCGAAGGACTCCTTCAGCCACAGGTCGTCCCACCACTCCATGGTGACCAGGTCGCCGAACCACATGTGCGCCATCTCGTGCAGGATGGTGTTGGCGCGGCCCTCGTACGACGCCTGCGTCACCTTGCCCCGGAAGATGTACTCCTCGCGGAAGGTCACCATCCCCGGGTTCTCCATCGCGCCGAGGTTGTACTCGGGCACGAACGCCTGGTCGTACTTGCCGAAGGGGTAGGGGAAGTCGAAGCGGTCGTGGAAGAAGTCCAGGCCCTGCTTGGTGATCAGGAAGACGTCGTCGGCGTCGAAGTGCGGCGCGAGACCCTTGCGGCACATGGCGCCGAGCGGGATCTCCAGTCGCGTTCCGTCCTCGAACACGCGCTCGTAGGAGTCGGTCACGTAGTGGTACGGCCCCGCGACCACGCAGGTGATGTACGTCGAGATCGGCTTCGTCTCCGCGAACCGCCACACCCCGTCGACGCGTTCCCCGGCGCCGTTGCTCCAGACCGTCCACTCCTCGGGCGCCCGCACCTCGAAGCGGAAGGGCGCCTTGAGGTTCGGCTGCTCGAAGCCCGCGAAGACCCGGCGGGAGTCGGCCGGCTCGTACTGGGTGTAGAGGTAGACCTCGCCGTCCTCCGGGTCGACGAAGCGGTGCAGGCCCTCACCGGTGCGCGAGTAGGCGCACCGGGCGTCGACGACCAGCTCGTTGTCGGCGGCCAGGTCCTCCAGGGCGATGCGGGAGCCGTCGAAGACCTCGCTCGGGTCGAGGTCGCGGCCGTTGAGGGACACGGCGGTCACGCTCGGCGCGATCAGGTCGGCGAAGCTGCTCGCGCCGGGCTCGTTGCAGCGGAAGCGGATCGTGGTCACGGAGCGGAAGGTGCGCGGACCCCCGCCCTGAGCCTCACCGACGGCCGAGCGCACGTCGAGGGACACCTCGTACCCGTCGACGGACAGCAGGGCGGCCCGCTCCCGGGCCTCGTCGCGGGACAGATTCTCACCGGGCACGGGCGGCACTCCCTCGGGTGGTGTTCAGTATGCGGACAGCACCGATCCTGCCATGTGCCCCTGACGGGCGGCAGCCGGGAATGGCCACGGCGTCCGGCCGGTTGCCAGGAGGAAAGCTCGGCCCTGTTGCCTCCTGAGGAGAGACATGTCGGAGAAGACCCCCGTCGACTTCTGGTTCGACCCGCTGTGCCCGTGGGCGTGGATGACCTCCCGCTGGGTCCTGGAGGTGGAGAAGGTCCGGGACATCGAGGTCCGCTGGCACCTGATGAGCCTCGCCGTCCTCAACGAGGACAAGCTCGACGAGCTGCCCGAGGAGTACCGCGAGCTGCTCGAGACCAAGGCCTGGGGCCCGGTCCGCGTCGTCATCGCGGCCCAGGAGGAGCACGGCGCCGAGGTGCTCGGCGAGCTCTACACGGCGCTCGGCACCCGCTTCCACAACCAGGGCGAGGGCCCGGAGAAGGCGACGGTGGCCGCCGCGCTGAAGGACGTCGGCCTGCCCGAGTCCCTCATGGACCACTGGGACGACACCCCTTACGAGCCCCAGCTGCGCGCCTCCCACAAGGAGGGCATCGACAAGGTCGGCCAGGAGGTCGGCACCCCGGTCATCGCCGTCCCCGGCGCCGACGGCGGACAGCTCGCCTTCTTCGGCCCGGTCGTCACCCCCGCCCCCAAGGGCGAGGACGCCGCCAAGCTCTGGGACGGCACCCTCGCCGTCGCCTCCGTCCCCGGCTTCTACGAGATCAAGCGCACCCGGACCAAGGGCCCGGACTTCAGCAACCTCTAGAGACGCTCCGGAACCTCTGGAGAAGCTCCGGCCGCACCGCTCGGCGGCGGGCTCCCCTGCACGACCCGGGAAGCCCGCCGTCCCCGCCGTTGTGCCGCGCGGGCCCGCCCGGTCGTTGCACCATGGGTCGGACACCGACCCTGGAGGCGAGCCCCACCCCATGACGGAGATCGACACCTCGGTGCCGCACTCGGCCCGGATCTGGAACTACTGGCTGGGCGGCAAGGACAACTACCCCGTGGACGAGGCGGCCGGCGACGCCTACACCGCGGTCTTCCCCGGCATCGTCACCATCGCCCGCAGCAGCCGCGCCTTCCTCGGCCGGGCCATCCGGTACCTGGTGCTGGAGGCGGGGGTGCGCCAGTTCCTGGACGTCGGCACCGGACTGCCGACCGTCGACAACACCCACGAGGTCGCCCAGCGGCACGCCCCCGGGTCCCGGATCGTCTACGTCGACAACGACCCGCTGGTCCTCACCCACGCCCGCGCCCTGCTCACCTCCACCCCCGAGGGCGTCACCGCCTACGAGGACATGAGCCTGTACGAGCCGGAGAAGATCCTTCGGGCCGCCGCCCGCACCCTCGACCTGTCCCGCCCCACCGCCCTGATCCTCAGCGGCATCCTCGGCCACGTCGACGGCCACGACCGGGCCCTCGACCTGGTCCGCCGCCTGATGGCCGGCCTGCCCTCCGGCAGCCACCTCTGCGTCAACGACGGCTCGCGCGGCACCGACCCGGCCTACGAAGCGGCCCAGGACGGCTACAACGAGACCGGCGCCGTGCCGTACTTCCTGCGCCCGGTGGAGCAGATCGAGGCGTACTTCGAAGGGCTCGACCTCGTCGACCCCGGCGTGGTCTCCGTCCCGCTGTGGCGCCCGGACCCGGCCCCCGACGGCACGAAACCGCGGCCGGTCGGCCAGCACGGCGGCCTCGCCCGCAAGCCCTGAGGTACCCAGCGGCATGCAGGAAGCCCCCGCGAGTCACGTCCTCGCGGGGGCTTCCCTCATTCCGCCTGCCGCCGTGAAGGGTGAGAAGACGATCACGAGGCAGGACGCTTCAGGCACGCCTCACGGCGCCAGCAGCAGCACGTCCGCGCGGGACTTGGCGGCCTCGTAACGCTTCGCCACGTCCTGCCAGTTGACGACGGCCCACATGGCCTCGATGAAGTCGACCTTCTGGTTCTTGTACTGGAGGTAGAAGGCGTGCTCCCAGGCGTCGAAGACCAGGATCGGGGTGGCGCCCTGCCCGACGTTGCCCTGATGGTCGTAGACCTGCTCGACGATCAGCCGCCCACTGAGCGGCTCGTACGCCAGCACGCCCCAGCCGGAGCCCTGTGTGGTGGCGGCGGCCTTGGTGAGCTGCGCCTTGAAACCGGCGAAGGAGCCGAAGGACTCGGCGATCGCGTCGGCGAGGTCGCCCACACCGTCGGCGGCCAGCGGCTCGCCGCCGCCGTCACCGGTCATGTTGTGCCAGTAGATCGAGTGCAGGATGTGCCCGGAGAGGTGGAAGGCCAGGTTCTTCTCCAGGCCGTTGACCGAACCCCAGGACTCCTTGTCCCGCGCCTCGGCGAGCTGCTCCAGGGTGTCGTTGGCGCCCTTCACGTAGGCCGCGTGGTGCTTGTCGTGGTGCAGCTCGATGATCTCGGGGCTGATCACGGGCGCCAGCGCGGAGTAGTCGTAGGGCAGTTCAGGAAGCGTGTAGACGGGCATGGCGGGTCCCCTCCGAGCTCTTGTTGCAACAGACTTGCAAGTGCACGCTAGCAGCAAGAGCGGCTCCGCGGGTGCCCGAGGGGGTGGCCGGGCGTGTCGCCGCCGGGGGTCTCCATCAATTCTTTATCGAGATTGCTGCAGCCTTTTCGGCGTGTGATGCACATCATGGTGAGCATTCGGCGATTACCTGATTTCTGCCCGGTTTCTGCATTGGGCGAGTCCGCCAAAACCCGGCTTCTATAAGGGACTTGTACCGCAGGGGAGGGGCGGCGAGATTTCCCCTGGTAATCGTGAGGGGGTCGTGATGTCACAATCACGGCAGATATTCAGCAGACGCCAGTCACTGGCCATTTTCGGGGGTATCGCGGCAGGCACCGCACTGCCTCTGGGAGTGTTCGGGTCCCGGTCCGCGTACGCGGCGTACGCGGCGGCGGCCGACGGCGGTACACGGCTGCCCGACACCGACCGCGGCAAGGTGGTGCACGCGTACCGGACCGGCGGCCGCGCGGTGCGTACGGCCGCGGCGGCGGCGCTCGTGGGCAACGCGGACGCCGTGACCACGTTCCTGGCCGACAGACTGCCGGCGGCCACGGCCGAGGACAACCGCTTCACGCTCTCCAAGGCCCTGGTCACCGCGGGCAGGGCCACGCGTGGAGCGCGCCGCGGCCGTCCGCGAGGACGACGGGGTGGCGGCCACCACGCTCCTGGCCGGCGGCGGCCCGTACGTACAGGCCGCGGCGAAGGTCGCGCTCGAAGGCGACACGCACATGCTGCGCCAGTTCATCGGTACGACGCAGCACGAGTTCGCGCGCATCGACCACGATCACGCCACGCACATCAGCGCGATCCGGGCGGCGATCGCACGGGCCGCCAAGATCGCCGAGGACGCGCTCGAGGACGCGGCACGCGCCTCCGAGGCCGCGGCCATCGCCCGGCAGGCCGCCGAGGAGGCCACCGAATGGGCCGGCAAGGCCGAGGGCTGGGCGGCCGACGCCAAGGCCTCCGCGGAGGAGGCCCGCCGGAACGCGGAGGCCGCCGAAGCCTCCGCGGCCGCCGCCGCCAAGTCCGCGCAGACCGCGCAGAACGCCGCCGCGGCGGCCCGCGAGGCGAGCAGTGTGGCGCGGGACGCGGCCAACCGGGCCGTGCGCTCCGCTTCGACCGCCGCGGCCTACGCCGCTGACGCGCAGGCCTCCGCGTCGAAGGCCCGGCAGGCAGAGCTCGCGGCAGGCAAGTCGCACGCCGAAGCGGCCGTCGCCGCGACCGCGGCGTGGGTCGAGGTCGTCCAGGCCGCGATCCGGGAGGTGATCCAGGACGCGACCGACAACTCCAAGGTCCCGATCGACGGCAAGACCGGCCTGCCCGAGGGCGCCGAGAGCTGCCTGACGCCGTTCGGTGATCCGATCGAGCACAGGAACAACACCAACCCGTGGGAACTGGGGTGGAGCTGGCTGACCGGTACCGGCCCCAGATCGCAGTGTTTCGGCCCGGACGACGAATTCACCCGCCTCTATCGTGAGCACCCGCACACGCAGGGAGTCCTCGAGTACTTCCTCAACGACTGGCAGCGGACCGGGAAGTACGAACTGGGTCACACCTACATGGACGACTACGAGCTCGGCGGCTTCGGCGGCGCGGGCAAGTACGTCAGGGACTACGGGACGCTCACCACGGCCGGGCTGACCGGCAACCTCGCGTACACGTTCCTGGGCTCGCACAAGGTCCGCATGACCCCCGTCCGGGAGAACCCGGACGGGTCGGTCACCTGGCCCTACACCGCGTACAACGAGTCGGACATCGAGTCGGCGACGCACCCGCCGGTCATCGGGTACACGGACTGGTGGAGCGACACCGTGGGCGCGTTCGTCGACAAGGTCGTCGGCGACGAGGGGCCGATGTCGCCCAAGACCCAGGTGATCGAGTTCGACGTTATGCTGGGCCCGTGATGCGTGAGAGTGCGGGCGGGCGGTGGCTCTTCGCCGCGCTCGCCGCTTCCGCGGTGCTCGTCTCGGCGTGCTCGGCGGCGGTCGACCCGGAGAAGCTGCCCGGTCTGTACCGCGGCGACGGCGGCGGGAAGATCGAGCTGTCGGCGGAGGGCACGTTCTCGGCCACCGGCGTGATCCTGAGTGAGGGCGCGGACCCGGTCGATTTCCACGGCAGCTGGGAGTACGAGGACTCGGCCACCATGAACGATTTCGTGTACTTGGGGATCGAGGACGGCGGGCTCGGCAAGATCGGCGGGATCCAGCTCTACGTGGACGATCAGGACACGCTGTACTTCCACTTCGATCCGGACGGCCCGATCACCCAGAAGCTCGACAAGACGAGCTGACCGGTCGGCCTGATGGCGCAGGACGGATAGGCCGCGGAGTTTTTCTCCGCGGCCTATCCGCTTTTACGCCGCCGCTCGGCGGCTCGCCTCGCGAGCCGTTACGAAGTCGTTGTCAAGATCACTGCAACCGTCCCGGGCGTGACAGGGATCACGGCTCGAACTCGCCGGTTGCCCGAATTCTGTCCGTTTTAGGAATTGGACGTATTCGCCAAGTCGCCGCTTCGATGAGGGGTTTGAACCCGAAGAACTGCCGAGTTTCTGGGACTGTGATGAAGTCACGCAACACGTTCGTACGCATTCTGGGCGCCGCCGCCGGCGCCCTCACCTGGGCCGTGCTCGCCCAGGGCGGCGCGGGTGCCGCCGAGCCCTCCACCGAGACCGTCGCCGAGGCCGCGTCCGGCTACGCCGTCCAGGTCTACGACTACCCGAACGCCGACAAGATCCTGGCCGAGCAGAACATCGTCCTCAAGCGCGGCGACGGCCACATCGTGCTCGCCGACTGTGCCGCCGGGGGCGACCTCCTGCGGTTCCTCGCGCGCGACCACGACGACGTCTGCTTCGAGGTCACCGCCGACGAGGGCCGGCTGACCCTCGAACTCCCCGCGGTGCACGGGGTGAAGACGGACGACTCCGCCAACACCCACCTGGAGATGACCGCCGAGGGCGACCAGGTCGAGTACGACATCCCCGCGGACACCTGGGCGGGCGTCGGCGAGTCCGTCGACGGCCGGGACCACGTCCTGGTCGAGATCCGCGTCACCAACTGACCGACATCAACCTGTGATTGAGGAGACCACTCGTATGTCTTCCATAAGACGTCCCCGTCTGGCCGCGCTCGGCACGGTCCTGGCCGCCGGGTCGCTCGCGCTGGGCACGGCACCCGCCGTCGCCGTCACCGGCGGCACACCGGTCGCCGACTCGGACATCACCCACGCCTACACCGCGCAGATCACCGTCGGCGCCCACGACCGCGGCTGCTCCGCCGTCCTCGTCGACGCCGAATGGCTGCTCACCGCGGCCAGCTGCTTCGCCGAGAACCCGGCCGCCTCGCTCGCCGTCCCGGCCGGCGTCCCCGCCAGGGCGACCACCGCCGTCATCGGCCGCTCCGACCTCTCCGGCACGCAGGGCGCCGAGCGCCGCGTCGTCGAGATCGTCCCCCGCACGGACCGCGACGTGGTCCTGGCCCGCCTCAACCGGCCCGTCACCAACGTGACCCCGGCCCAGCTCGCCACCGCGGCGCCCGCCGCCGGTGCGGAGCTGACCTTCGCCGGATACGGCCGTACGAAGACCGAGTGGGTACCGCTGAAGCTGCACACCGGCACCTACATCGTCGACTCCACCGCCGCCACCTCCGCGGGCGTCACCGGCAAGGACGGCGCGGCCGCCTGCATGGGCGACACCGGTGGCCCGGTCGTCTCGGGCGGCAAGCTCGTCGGCCTCAACAGCCAGTCCTTCCAGGGCGGCTGCCTCGGCACCGCCGAGACCCAGACCTCCACCGCGGGCGTCATCGCGCGCGTCGACGACCTCGCCTCCTGGATCCACGCGCAGGTCGGCGCCACCCGCATCGCCGACTTCAACGGCGACGCCGTCGAGGACATCGCCATCGGCGACCCGATGGCCACGGTGGGCGGCGACACCACCGCGGGCCTCGTCCGGGTCGTCCACGGCGGCGGCAAGGGCATCGCCGAGATCACCCAGGACCTCGACTGGGTGCCCGGCGGCGCCGAGGCCGGCGACCACTTCGGCGGCCACCTCGCGACCGTCGACTACAACGAGGACGGCTACACCGACCTCGTCGTCACCGCCTCCGAGGAGAACGTCGGCAGCGCGGTCGACGCCGGCTTCGTCGACATCCTGTTCGGCGGCGAGAACGGCCTCGGCAGCGGTCCCCCCGCCCGCCACTTCCAACAGGGCTCCGGCAACGGCTCCATCGGCGCCTCCACGCCCGAGGACGGCGACCGGATGGGCGTCTCCCTCGCCGCCGGCACCACCGCCGAGGGCAAGCCGTGGATCCTGATCGGCACGCCGGGTGAGGCGCTCGGCTCGCTGGCCAAGGCGGGCGGCGCCTTCTACGTGCACGGCGACACCAACGTCGGCATCAACCAGGACACCGCGGGCGTCTCCGGCGCGGCCGAGGCCAACGACGCGTTCGGCACGTCCGTCACGGGCGACGCCAACTTCATCGCCATCGGCGCTCCCGGTGACGCCATCGGCGGCGACGCGAACGCCGGCAACCTGGCCGTGCTCAGCCACAAGCTGGACGCCGACGGCCGGCCCACCGTGGTCACCGGCATGGACCAGGACGACGACAAGATCGCCGGCGGCGCCGAGGCCGGCGACAAGTTCGCCCAGGCCCTCGCGCTGGTCGCCTTCCGCCCGTCCGGCGCGGCCACGGCCACCGACTCGATCCTCGCGATCGGCTCGCCCGGCGAGGCCCTGCCCGCCGAGACCGGCGGCGCGCAGCGGGCCGGCGCGGGCAACGTGATCCTCGTGCACATCAGGGCCGACGGCACCTGGGAGTACATGCACGCGCTCAACCAGGGCACGGGCACCGACGACCGCTCCGGCACGATCGAGGCCGGCGACGGCGTGGGTTCGGCCCTGAGCGCGGTCAACACCGCGCCCCGGGAGGTCGGTTCCGCCGCCACCCTGAAGGTCGCCGTGGGCGTCCCCGGTGAGGACCTCGCGGGCGTCGCCGACGCCGGTGCCATCCACACCTTCTCGCTGATGGGCGCGGTGGGCGCCAACGACCTGTGGGTCGAGGCCGGCGACGGCGACGGCGTCCCCGGTTCCCCGGGCGAGGGCGACAAGCTGGGCACCAGCATCCACTTCACGCCGCGCAACCTCTACGCCGGTATGCCCTACGGGCCCACCGCCACCGGGGCCCTGCACGTCCTGCCGTTCCCGAACGTCGTGGCGGGCGGTACGAGCAGGCCCGCGACCACGTACCAGCCGGGCCAGGGCGGACTCCCGGCCAACGGCAACTACTTCGGGTACTCCGCGGCGTAACGGCTGACGCCGTCCTCGCGGGGATGGACCTTCTCGGCCCCGCCGGGCTCCGGCCCGGCGGGGCCGAGTGCCGCGGCGGCCGTGCGGGCGCGGCTCCCGACGGGCGCGCGGCGGCTAACCGCGCGCCCGGCGCCGCTGCCAGGCGTAGCCGGTGGCCGCCAGGACCAGCGTCATGCCGC
This sequence comes from Streptomyces sp. M92, assembly GCF_028473745.1. NCBI lineage: Bacteria > Bacillati > Actinomycetota > Actinomycetes > Kitasatosporales > Streptomycetaceae > Streptomyces > Streptomyces sp. M92. The sequence goes on along the minus strand of NZ_CP101137.1, from coordinate 899,234 downwards.
CCGTCGAGTACAGCTGCACGCGGGTGTCGGGCTCGCGGGCCATCAGCACGAACACCGCCGCCATGGCCGCCAGCGCCACCCACGTCAGCCACGGGTACGCCCACATGCGCACCACCAGCTTCTCGGGTGCCTCCCGCTCCAGACGGCGCCGCAGCCGCAGCTGGGAGACGGCGATGAAGATCCAGACGACCAGGATGACCGCGCCGATCATGTTCAGCAGCCAGGCGAAGACGTCGTCCGGCCGCCAGTAGCTGAGCAGCACACAGCCGAAGCCGAAGAGGGACGAGACCAGCACCGCGACCCGCGGCACCCCGCCCGACACCCGGCCCAGCGCCTTCGGGCCCTGACCGCGCTCGACCAGCGAGTAGCCGATGCGGGAGGCGCCGTAGATGTTGGCGTTCATCGCGCTCAGCAGCGCGACCAGCACGACGACGTTCATCAGTTCACCGGCGCCGGGGATGCCCAGCTCGTCGAGGGCGGCGACGTACGGGCCCTTCTCGACGACCTCCGGGGAGTCCCAGGGGACCAGGGTCACGATGACCGCCATGGAGCCGATGTAGAACAGCGCGATCCGCCACATCGCCGTCCGTACGGCGCTCGCCACGCCCTTGACCGGGTTCTCCGACTCGGCCGCCGCGATCGTCACCGTCTCCAGGCCGCCGTAGGCGAAGACCGAGGCGAGCAGGCCGATGATCAGGCCGTTGCCGCCGTTGGGCAGGAAGTCGCCCAGGTGGGAGGTGCCGGGGGAGTCGGTGCCGGGCAGGACACCGGCGATCGCCAGCACGCCCAGCACCAGGAACAGGGTGATCGCGCCGACCTTGAGGGCGGCGAACCAGAACTCGAACTCGCCGAAGTTCTTCACGGCGGCCAGGTTCGTCCCGCAGAACACCACCATGAACAGCGCCACCCACACCCACTCGGGCGTGCCCGGCAGCCAGCCGTGGACGATCGCCGCCGCGCCGATGCCCTCCAGACCGACGGCGGTGCACAGCAGCACCCAGAACGCCCACCCCGCGGTGAAGCCGGCCCAGGGCCCGATCGCCCGCTCGGCGTGCGCCGAGAAGGAACCGGACGACGGGTACGCGGCCGACATCTCGCCGAGCATCCGCATCACCAGCATCACGAGGAGGCCGGAGAGGGTGTAGGCGACGACGATCGAGGGCCCGGCGGCGGCGATGCCGGCCCCGGAGCCGACGAACAGCCCGGCGCCGATCACGCCGCCGAGGGCGATCATCGACAGGTGGCGCTGCTTGAGGCCGTGGGAGAGGGAGGCGTCGTCGTGCGACCGGGGCGGCGCCTCGGTGGTGGTGCTGTTGGACATGGGGCGGCTCGTCCAATGCGTGGGGGGCGGGGACAGGGCAAAAACGCCCACAGTTTCCGGGGTCGCGCCCGCCGACGACACCGGTTGCCCACGATACGGACGGAATCGACACGGAACGTGATCGTCCGAATGCGGAATTCCGCTTAGGGGTGACACCCGCCTCCCCCTCACGGTGACCGATATCACCCCCAACCACGGGTATGCCGCGTCTTTGTCGGGAGCCCACCAATGTGCCGATCGACCCTTTGTCGAGCGCTGCCGGTGATCGGGTCCGGCACGCTGGGATAGCGTCGCGCTGTCCCGACATGTCCACACCACCCGCGGAGTCCCCCATGAGCACCGCTGCCCTTCCCACCCGCTCCGGCCAGGTCCTCGCCGACCTCATCCCCTCCTCCCGGGTCCGGGACGTCGCGCTGGTCGCCGGCGGTGCCGTGCTCACCGGCGTCGCGGCCCAGATCGCGGTGCCCGTTCCCGGCTCCCCGGTCCCGGTGACCGGCCAGACCTTCGCCGCGCTGCTCGTCGGCACCTCCCTGGGTGCCGGGCGCGGCCTGCTCTCGCTCGCGCTGTACGCCCTGGTCGGCATGGCGGGCGTGCCGTGGTTCGCGGAGGGCGGCTCCGGCGTCGGCGCCCCGTCCCTCGGCTACGTCTTCGGCATGCTGCTCGCCGCCACCGTCGTCGGAGCCCTGGCCCGGCGCGGCGCCGACCGCTCGATGCTGCGCATGGCCGGCACCATGCTGCTCGGCGAGGCCGTCATCTACGCCGTCGGCGTTCCGTACCTGGCCCTCGCCGCCGACATGTCCCTCACCGCCGCGATCGCGGCCGGCCTGACCCCGTTCCTGATCGGCGACGCGCTGAAGGCGGCGCTGGCGATGGGCCTGCTGCCCACCGCCTGGAAGCTGGCCGACAAGAAGTAGACCGCCCGCACAGGCACGGGAAAGGGGCCGGCCCGATCGCTTCCGCGACCGGGCCGGCCCCTTTCCCGTGCGCCGACACCCGCGGTCAGTCCTCGCAGGCGAGGGCCTTCCGCGCGGTGACCTTCTGCCTGACGACCGCGACAACGAGCACCAGCGCCGCGACGAGCAGCGACAGCAGCACGGTCGTACGCCCGTTGTGCTCCGTGTCGGTCAGCATGTAGCCCAGCACGAAGACGATCACGGCGGCGGCCGCCCAGGTCAGGTACGGGAACAGCCACATCCGCACCACCAGCTTCTCCGGCGCCTCGGCCTGGATGATCTTCCGCATCCGCAGCTGCGAGAAGCAGATCACCAGCCACACGAAGAGGGCCACGGCGCCGGAGGAGTTGACCAGGAAGAGGAAGACGGAGTCCGGGAACTCGTAGTTGAAGAACACGGCGACGAAACCGAACACCACGGAGACGAGGATCGCCGTCCGCGGCACGCCCCGCGCGGTGGTCCGGGCGAACGCACCCGGCGCGTCACCGCGCTGACCGAGCGAGAAGGCCATGCGGGAGGCCGTGTAGAGCCCGGAGTTCAGGCAGGACAGCACGGACGTCAGCACGATGAAGTTCATGATCTGACCGGCGTTGGCGATCCCGAGGGAGTCCAGCGCGGCGACGTACGACCCCTTGTCGATGATCGACTGCGAGTCCCAGGGCAGCAGCGCGACCACGACGAAGATGGAGCCCAGGTAGAAGACGGCGATGCGCCAGATGATGCTGTTGGTCGCCTTGGTGACGGCCCGCTGCGGGTCCTCGGACTCACCGGCGGCCAGGGTGGGGATCTCGCTGCCCATGAAGGAGAAGACGACGAGCAGTACGCCGGTCAGGATCGCCCCCGCCCCGTGGGGCAGGAAACCGCCGTGCTCCGTCAGATTGGCCAGCCCCGCCTGCGCGCTGTCCACACCCGGCAGCAGCCCGAAGACGGCCAGCCCGCCGACCACGATGAACGCCGCGATCGCGACGACCTTGATCCCGGCGAACCAGAACTCGAACTCGCCGTAGGAGCCCACCGAGGCGAGATTGGTGGCGGTCAGCACGACCATCACGATCAGCGCCCAGCCCCACTGCGGCACGGCGGGTATCCAGCCCTCCAGGATCTTCGCCCCGGCCGTCGCCTCCACGGCCAGCACGACGACCCAGAAGAACCAGTACAGCCACCCGATGGAGAACCCGGCCCAGGGCCCGAGCGCCCGGTCAGCGTGCGCGGAGAAGGAACCCGAGGTCGGGTTGGCGGCGGACATCTCGCCGAGCATCCGCATCACCAGCACCACGAGCGTGCCGACGAGGGCGTACGACAGCAGGATTCCGGGGCCAGCGGTGGCGATGCCGGAACTGGAGCCCACGAACAGCCCGGCCCCGATCACACCGCCGATAGCGATCATCGACAGGTGACGGTTCTTGAGTCCGGCCTGGAGCCCGGACCCGGGTTCGCCGGGCTCTTCGGGGCCGTCCTCGGCCTCGGTCAGGGTCGGCTGCGAAGTCATGGGGGTGCTTTCCTTTGCGCCGGTCGTGCACTTCCTCGTACGAGCGGTGTACGAGCCGGACCAGTGAAACGGAGGTGAACGAATTCAGGAACCTTTGATTGCGGATCTTTACTTGAGTTTTTCCTGGAGGTTCCACAGTTTCCCTCAGTGTGTTCACACCCCGTACCCGGCGCGGCCGCCCCATCGCCCCCGTGTCACACTCGACGCATGCGCGTGTATCTCGGCTCGGACCATGCGGGCTACGAACTCAAGAACCACCTCGTCGAATGGCTCAAGGCGGCAGGGCACGAGCCCGTCGACTGCGGCCCGCACATCTACGACGCCCAGGACGACTACCCGCCCTTCTGCCTCCGCGCCGCGGAGCGCACGGCCGCCGACCAGGGCGCCCTCGGCATCGTGATCGGCGGCTCCGGCAACGGCGAGCAGATCGCGGCGAACAAGGTGAAGGGCGTGCGCGCGGCGCTGGCCTGGAGCGAGGAGACGGCGTCGCTGGGCCGCCAGCACAACAACGCCAACGTCGTGGCGGTCGGCGCCCGCATGCACACGCAGGAGGAGGCGACGAAGTTCGTCGAGACCTTCCTCGCCACCCCGTTCTCCGGCGACGAACGCCACGTCCGCCGCATCGACATGCTCACCTCCTACGAGACGACGGGCGACCTCCCGCCCGTCCCCGCCCACCACCCGCAGCAGTAGCGGCACACCGGCGCCCTCTCCCGGTGCGCGGGCACCGGGGAGGGCGGGGTCCGGGCGAAGAAGAACGAAAGGACACCCCCGTGCCAGAGGGGCACACCATCCACCGGCTGGCCGAGGACTACGCCGCCGCCTTCACCGCCGGCACGGCACCGCACGTCACCAGCCCCCAGGGCAAGTTCTCCGACGCCGCCGCCCTCCTCACCGGCACCCCCCTCACCCGCACCGAGGCCCACGGCAAGCACCTGTTCCTCGGCTTCGGCGCGGCCGACTGGGTCCACATCCACCTCGGCCTCTTCGGCAAAGTCACCTTCGGACCCGCCCCGGCCCCGCTCCCCACGGACACCGTCCGGCTCCGCCTGGCGAACGACACGGCCTACGTCGACCTCCGCGGCCCCACCACCTGCGCCCTGATCACAGACCCGGAGAAGCAGGCGATACACGACCGCCTCGGCCCCGACCCCCTGCGCCCGGACGCCGACCCGCAGGCCGCCTACCGCCGCGTCTCCCGCAGCCGCACCACCATCGCCGCCCTGCTCGTGGACCAGAAGGTCGTCGCCGGCGTCGGCAACGTCTACCGCGCCGAGGTCCTCTTCCGGCACGGCATCGACCCGTACCGCCCCGGCAAGTCCCTCACGCCCGCCGAATGGGACGCGATCTGGCACGACCTCGTCGCCCTCATGCGCGAGGGCGTGAAGAACAACCGCATCGACACCGTCCGCCCCGAGCACACCCCCGAAGCCATGGGCCGCCCGCCCCGCGTCGACGACCACGGCGGCGAGGTCTACGTCTACCGCCGCGCGAACCAGCCCTGCCACCTGTGCGGCGACCCGGTCCGCACCGCGGACCTGGCCGCCCGCAACCTCTTCTGGTGCCCGACCTGCCAGCCAGGACGGGCCTAGCACCAGGGGCTGTCGCGGTCCCGCTCAGAACCCGTGCGGCAACCACGGCGCGACGTCCGAAGCGAACCCCACCGACGCCTCCGCCAGCGACCCCGGCCGCACCTGACGCACTCGCCCGGCCGCACCCAGCGACGCCAGGCTCACGCCCCCGAGATACGCCGCGCCCAACTCCCGTACCGACAGAGCCAGATCCGCCGCGTCGGACGTACGCTCGCAGGACGCCCCCTTCGTGTCCCCGCTCAGCCGCCAACGCCCCGCGTTCCAGGGGCAGAACGCGTCCTCGACCTCGAACACGAGGTCCACCGGCGCCTGGTACGTGCGCGCCGCCAGCGCCGCCCCCACGTCCACCAGCCGCACGTACAGCGCGTCCCGCAGCACCGGCCCGCACCGCCGCAGGTCCGACACCTGGTGCTGCCACGCCTCGTCGACCGGCCGCCCCCGCACCGCCAGCGTCGACGTCAGGTCGATGCCGAACAGGAAGCGCCACAGCGCCGCCTCGGTCGCCGGGTCCAGCCCGGCCAGGTCCTTGAGGACCACCGTGCCGCTGGGTCCCTCGCTGCGCCAGGCGGGCCGCACCTGGAACCGCGCGAACCCGGTCACCTCACCGCCCCGCCGGGCGACGACGCACTGCAGCGGCGACGCCCCCTCCCGCTCGCTCTCCGGGTCCAGCAGCCCGAGCCGCTCCCAGCCGGGCCGGCGAACCAGCATGCCCGGCCGCCCCGGCACCAGCCGCGCGTAGACCGCCTCGCACGCGTCGAGCACGTCACCGGGCGCCGCGTACCGCAGCCGTACGTCATCCGTGCCGTCCGGCACCGACAGCCGCACCCGGGCGGTGTCGATCTCCGCGTTGACCTGAAAGGTCGCGGCGCCGTACCCGAACCGGCCGTAGATCGCCGGCTCGGAGGCCGTCAGCACGGCAAGCGGCTCGCCCAGGGACCGTACGTCGTCCAGCTGCCGCCGCATCATCGACGTCAGCACACCCCGGCGCCGGTGCGTGGCGGCCACGCCCACCATCGTGACGCCCGCCACGGGCACGACGGCACCGCCGGGCACGGTCATCCGGAAGCTGAACGCCCCCGCCGTACCCACGCACTCGTCGCCGTCCCAGACGCCGAGCGAGCGGTCGGTCTCGGTCAGCGAGCTGAAGAGTTCCAGTTCCTCGGCCGACTCCGGAACCCCGCCGAAGGCACGGATCAGTGTCCCGTACCACGTGTCCCACTCGCCGCGCCGCAGTGTCCGCAGGCCGGTCCGCGTCAGGTCGCCACTGTCATCGCTCATGGGCCATGCGTACCAGGGGCGCGAAGGGCGGGCGAGGCAATTTCCGCCAGGTTGCCGCGCGAGGGCCGTTCGTGAAGTTCACTGTGAAGTCGGGCCTCGGACGGGGGACAAGCGGGACCTCCCGTGCCAAGCGCCCGGTCCGATGGATAGGGTCCCGAACTAATGGCAGCAGGACGACAGCGGCGCGCGGCGGCCGACACCTTCACGGCCCGGTGGAAGAAGCAGTGGCACCGGGCCCGCGTCGGCATGCGCAGATCCGCCGTCGACTACTTCCGCGGCGACGGCTCGGACTGGATCGCGCTGGCCGGACTGCTGCTGACGATCCCCGTCATCGCGGCCACCACGATGATCAACTCGGTGTGGTGCGCGCCCGCCGCACTGGTCCTGCCCATCGTCGCGGGCGGCCTGCTGCTGCGCCCGGCGAGCCTGCTGGGCCTGTACGCGGCGGCGGCCACGGCACTGATCGTGGAGTCGGTGCAGCTGGGCCCGTACACCGAGGGCCCCTCACGGGTCACCCCCGGCGTGGTCCTGACCGTCGCGGCCTGTGGCTTCTTCGGGCTGCTGGTCGCCCAGTTCCGCAGCCGGGTCGGCGTGCCCTGGCGGCGCGGCGGGACCATGCTCTTCGACCTGCGCGAACGCATCCGGGTCCAGAGCAAGCTGCCGGGGCTCCCGCCAGGCTGGCACCGCGAGATGGCGCTGCGCCCGGCCGGCGGCCAGTCCTTCTCCGGCGACTTCGTGGTCGCGGCGCGCACCAACGGCGGCCGGACGCTGGAGGTGGTCCTCACCGACGTCTCCGGCAAGGGCATGGACGCGGGCTCACGCGCCCTGCTGCTGTCGGGCGCCTTCGGCGGACTGCTCGGCAGCCTGCCCCCGCACGCCTTCCTGCCCGCCGCCAACGGCTACCTACTCCGCCAGGACTGGGACGAGGGCTTCGCCACCTCCATCCACCTCGTCCTGGACCTCGATTCCGGCGACTACGAGCTGTACTCGGCCGGACATCCGCCGGGCCTCCAGCTCAGCGCCGGCACCGGCCGCTGGGAGGAGAAGTCGGCCGAGGGGCCGCTGCTGGGCGTGTACGACGGTGCGCAGTTCGACGCCGTGAAGGGGTCGCTGCGCCCCGGAGACGTGCTGATGCTGTTCACGGACGGACTGGTGGAGACCTCGGACCGGGACATCGCCGAGGGCATCGACCGTCTCACCGGCGAAGCCGACCGCTACGTCGCCGGCGGCTTCCACGGCGCCGCCTGGCACCTGATCGAAGCGGTGGCCAAGGACGTCAACGACGACCGGGCCCTGCTGCTGATCTGCCGGGAGGGCCCGACGGCCCAGACCACCACGGCCCGGACCTCGACCGCCCGGACCCCGACCGCCCAGTCCTCGACGGCGCAGACCGCCACGGCCCGGACCACGGCCACCGGCCCCTCCGCGACGGCGGACTGACACACTGGCCCGGTGTCCGACACCACACCCGCACCCGCGCCCGCCACGCCGCCCACGCCCCCCGTCCGGCTCTCCCCGGCCGAGGTGGAGGCCGTCGCCCGCGCCGCCCACGTCGGGCAGACCGACAAGGCGGGACGGCCCTACGCCGAGCATCTGAGTGCCGTCGCCCAAGGCGTACGGCTGCGCGGCGGGGACGACGAGCAGATCGCGGCGGCCTGGCTGCACGACGCCGTCGAGGACGACGCGCTGTCCGAGGACTGGCTGCGCGGGGCCGCGCTCAGCCGCCGCACCAAGGACATCGTCCTGGCCCTCACCAAGCGGGCCGGGGAGCCGCCCGAGGCGTACGCGGCGCGCATCCTCGCCACGCCCGGCGCACCGCTGGTCAAGGAGGCCGACCTGGCACACAACGCCGACCCGGCACGGCTCGCGGTCCTGGACGCGGCCACGCGCACACGGCTGACCGAGAAGTACACGCGGATGCGCGCACTCCTCGGTCTGCCGGGCGGGGGTTAGGCACCCCGGACGGGAGTCGGGCACCCCGGACGGGAGTCGGGCGCCAGAGCCCGGAACCTCAGGGGACGGACGTCGTCAGACCGACACCTTCTCGCCGGCCCCGCTGGACGCGCGCGCCTCACCGGCGCCCGTCGTCTCGTGTCCCTCCGCCTTCCGCTCCCGCTTCTCAGGGCCCCGGCCCGCCTCACCGGCGTCCCGCTTGAAGGCCCACTCCATCTTCGGCTCCACCACGCACCGCAGGACCCGCTGGACGGGCTTGGTGCACAGCAGGGTGATGAGAGCGGCTCCCAGGACGGTGATCCCGATCTCGCCGACCGGGGTGTCCCACGCGGGATCGTGGAACCAGCCCGCGAAGGTGCCCTCCTTCGCGACGAAGCCGTGCAGCAGGTAGCCGTAGATCGTGCCCGCGCCGAGCGCGGTGAACCACATGCGCCGGCCCGGCACCCAGGCGAAGAAGCAGGCGGTCAGCACGATCGAGCAGCCGAAGAGCGCGAGGGTGAGGACGGGCCCGGACCACCAGGGGGCGTCCGTGGTCTGCACGGCGGCGTTGCGGTAGAACCAGCCGGTATCCATGCGCGGCACCGACCACCAGGCGACGACCACCGCCACCGCGACCACCGGCACGGACGCGATCCGCGCCGAGCGGCGCCGGACCAGCCGGAAGTGCTCGGGGCGCAGCACCAGGCCCAGCACGAAGCACGGCAGGAACTGCAGCACCCGCTGCATGTTCAGGTCGTTGCCGATACTGGGCGTCACGGAGGCCAGCGCCGCGATCACCAGGGCGATCGGCAGCGGCCAGCGGACCGTCTGCCAGATCGGAGTGGTCAGCCGCCAGATGAACAGCGCGCACAGGAACCACAGGAGGTAGGTGGGGTCCAGCAGGCTGATGTCGTTGGACGGGTCCTCGCTGACGCGGCGGTGCAGCGCGTAGCCGATCTCGAAGACGACGTAGGGGACGGCGACGCCGGTGATGAGGCGCTTCACGCGCTTGGGACTCAGGTCGAAGCTTCGCGAGAAGTAGCCGGAGATGATGATGAACGCCGGCATGTGGAAGGTGTACAGGGCCCGGTAGAGGGCCTCCACCGTCCGGTTCCCGTCCAGGAGCTGACCCCAGGCGTGGCCGACGCCGACCAGTACGATCGCCAGGTACTTGGCGTTGTCGAAGAACGCGTCGCGCTGTCGGCTCGGCTGAGTCTGCTGATCCGGGGGGGACGGCGTCTTCCGGTCGCCGTGCGGTCGCAGCGAGCTAGTCATGCAACCCCCCGCCGGGAAATCGGCGAGTTGTCACAGGACCTCGCTGCTCTGGTGGGGGACGAGGCAGCGTAGAACATCTGAGGCACCCTAGCGTTCTCCGTGGGATTCCGTAAAACCTTCGACGTCATTCCTGCATTCGGATCCCGGGGGCCTGACGGGTGCCCCGAAATTCGGGGAACTTGTCCCGGGAGGCGGCATGACCTCCGCCACAGAGTGGAAAGCCGTCGGGCACCTGAGGGGCGCCCTGAGAGCCCTACTTGTCATGACACGTCATGACTGAACAGTGTATAAAGCCGGAGGGTGACTTCCCCTCAAATGTCCGCTTCAATGGCCCGGGCGGGGCCTCCGCGTGAGCCTGTGATCTGCCTGTGATGTGCCTGTGAGTGTGGTTCCCGAGGTAATTCGAAATATCTGCGAACGCGTTGTGTGGGCATCGAAACGAAGTGACCGAAATTCCCCGCACGAGTGTCATGTCGAATTCTTGTGCGGGATGGGATCGTGGAGTGGGTCCGCGTGCGCGGGGCGGGGCCGGACCCCGGGAACCGGCCGACGATGCGTCACCTGCCGCATGACGGGGCCCGGTTGGTGGCACGATGGTCCTGGCGGGGGTGTGCGCGGCCGCACCCCCGGGCCGGGAGAGCGGACCGATCGAGGGTGTGATCAGTTGTGGCCATTTCACTGTCAGTGGTGCTGCTGTTGGCGATCATCCTGGTGGTGCTGCTGCGAGGAGGCTCCATCAAGGCGGGCCCGGCGATCGTCGCGGTCCTCTTCGGCTTCTTCCTGGCCTCGACGGGCATGGCCGACGACATCCAGCGGTTCCTGGACTCGATAGCGGACACGATCAACTCGATCCAGTTCTGACCGGAGCGCCCGGCCGGAGGCCTCTCGGAGCGGGCGACGGGAATCGAACCCGCGTAGCCAGTCCGGAAGATCGCGTACGCGGTTCGGTCCTGACCTGCTGGTCCGCTGAGCTGCACGTTTCTGGGCGGCTCGCCGTGACTCCCCGGTGTTCCCCCTCGTGCGCCTTCCGATCGGGCGCGCGCGGGGCACGGGCGCCCTTCTCCCGGCCTGAGCCCCCGATGCCGATCGGCCCGGGGGTGCTCGCCTCTGTTCGTCGCTACAGGCGGCGTCTGTCGCGAAGGTACGGCGGTACGAGGAATCCCGGCCTGTTGAACACGGCTACGGAGGCGGTGGCGACCAAGCAGATCAACATCACGACGAAGAACACGGTCCCGACCGTCTCCAGGGCGCCTCGAACCGTGCCCCAGGACTCGGCTCCGAGGAACGAGATCGTCATGACGGCCAGGCAGGTGAACATACCGGCAACGGGCACAATGCCCCGTGTGACCGCCCAGGCTCCACGCTTGCCGAGCTTGTCCCACCCGGCAGCTTCCGTCCGCGCCCGACGGGGGTCGCGCCACACCATGGCGGCGCTCCGGACCATGTACCCGGCCAGAGTGGCGAACCCAACACAGACCACAATCCCCATGGGCCCCCTGCTCGGATGATAGCCGTGGGGCCGGTCGCCCCAGCCGACGTATGAGCCTCAGCTGTCAGGCGAGACTCTCAAGGCCGAGCTTGGCCAGTCGCGACCGGATGGCGCTGGGCTTCCGGCCGAAGTGCTTGCCGAGGGCGTCAAAGTTCCGTTCGCCTTGCTGGTAGAGGGCAAGCAGGCGCGCGTCGTCCTCGGGTGACCACGGGTGGCCCATCCGCGGGAAGCGAGCCCGTAGTTCTTCCGGCGTCTCACGCTTCTTGCCGGCGTCGCCGTGAGGGCAGACGGACTCGATGATGTCGAGGGGGAACTCTCCGACGTGGGTGCCTGTGAGCCAGAGGTTCAGGTGGCCGTCGTCGAACGTGATCCGGTCGGCATGGACGGTCACCGCTCGCCGTAGGACGTCGTTGTCGTTCGGGTCCTGGTGGTAGTCGGTGAACGTCAGACGGAACGCTGTGCGCACGTTGGAATCCCCCATGGGAGCAATCCTGACGTTCCGGTCGGGCACGCGGTAGATCGTTTCTGGTCCTTGTCCGCTGCGCGCCCGTGCCGTGCGCGGGCCTTGATGAGGTAGGGAGGCGCCCCGGGTGGGACGGTCGGGCAGTGACGCGACACGTCCGATCGGCGAAGTGGGCAGCGGCGACGGGCCTGTTGGGGCGCAACGCCCGTTGAGGGTCCAGGCTTCTGCGGGCAGTCCTGATGTCCAGCTCGCGACCACGCCCGAAGAGCGGCAAGCGGCAGCAGTGCACAGCCTCGTGGAGCCGGGGGAGCGTCGCCGCTGCCGGTGCGGGAGCCGGCGGAACCAGAGGCCGGGCCGCGCCCCGCCGTACTGGCCGCCGTGAGTGCCGGCGTTCCGTACCGGCGGCTGAAATCGACCTGTACACGACCTTCGGGGATGCCTCCGCGGCGATCTTCCCGGCCCCACCGCTCCGCGACGAGGCTCAGGGCCCCGACCGCCTTGGCATGTGACCGCTCCCGATCAAGCCGTGCTCTGCCCAGCGGCGCAGGTCCATGGTTCAGCGACTGCTCCGAAAGCGCAGTGATCGATTGACGCCATCGTGAGACACCGCAGGTGGGACGGGGTTAACAGCCTAGTTGTCCCCTGAGTGGCAGCGGTCGTTCCGCTGGCTGTGCTTCCGTCCGAAGGGCACGCCGGGGACACGGCCGACTGATCGGGACCCCGGAACGCGATCAGGGCCAGGTCGGAGGAATGATCCTCCGACCTGGCCCTGAGTCGTCTGGAGCGGGCGACGGGAATCGAACCCGCGTAGCTAGTTTGGAAGACTAGGGCTCTACCATTGAGCTACGCCCGCACAGCGCGCGCCGCAGGTCGGTGACCGCGGCACTGGAGGCATCGTAGCGGGTCGCACCCCTTTCCCGCACACCCCTTCCGGTCCGCGCCCGAGTCCACGGGCACGTGCGCGGGCACCGGGGAAACCACGCGTGCCCGGCGCCCGGCGGCATGTACCCTACGTGTCGCACCAGACGGGGTGTGGCGCAGCTTGGTAGCGCGTCCGCTTTGGGAGCGGAAGGCCGTGGGTTCAAATCCCGCCACCCCGACCACCGACCGATCACCGGGTGATCGCCTTTTGGGCGGTGTAGTCGCTGCCGTTACTATGCAAGCTGCACGCCCGTGTGTCTCAGAGTCTGAAGTCTCCGGGCGGCGAATCCGCCGGACGCCCCGCTGGCCCCGGCAGAACCCAAGAAGTCAGCCACCAAGGAGACCGAACCGTGAAGAGCGCCGTGGAGACCCTGAACCCGACCCGGGTTCGGCTCACTGTCGAGGTGCCCTTCGAGGAGCTCAAGGACAGCCTCGACGCGGCGTACAAGAAGATCAACCAGCAGGTCACGGTGAAGGGCTTCCGCAAGGGCAAGATCCCCGCCCGGGTCATCGACCAGCGGTTCGGTCGCGGCGCCGTCCTGGAGGAGGCCGTCAACGACGCGCTCCCGAAGTTCTACACCGACGCGGTCAACGAGGCCGACCTGAACCCGCTGGGTCAGCCCGAGGTCGACATCACCGAGCTGAAGGACGGCGAGACGCTGAACTTCACCGCGGAGGTCGACGTCCGCCCGACCGTCGAGATCCCGGACTACTCCGGCATCGAGGTCGAGGTCGACGCCGTCGAGGTCACCGACGAGGACGTGGAGAAGTCGGTCGAGCAGCTGCGCGAGCGCTTCGCCTCCACCTCCCCGGTCGAGCGTGCCGCCGAGGACGGCGACGTGGTCACCATCGACCTGCAGGCCAAGGTCGACGGCGAGGTCCTCGAGGACGGCGTCGCCGACGGCGTCTCCTACACCATCGGCTCCGGTGAGCTGCTGGAGGGCATCGACGACGCCGTGAAGGGCCTTCAGGCCGGTGGCGAGGCCACCTTCACCTCCGAGCTCAAGGGCGGCTCGGCGGCCGGCAAGGAGGCCGAGGTCACCGTCAAGGTCACCCAGGTCGCCGCGCGTGAGCTGCCCGAGCTGGACGACGACTTCGCGCAGCTCGCGTCGGAGTTCGACACCCTGGAGGAGCTGCGCGCCGACAGCCGCAAGCGCCTCGCCAACATGAAGCAGTACGACCAGGCCACGCAGGCCCAGGAGCGCGTCCTGGACAAGCTGCTCGAGCTGGTCGAGGTCCCGGTCCCCGAGAAGCTCCTCGAGGACGAGATCAACACCCGTAAGCACAACCTCGAGCACCACCAGCTCGGCCAGATGGGCCTGGACCTCGAGAAGTACCTCGAGCTCCAGGGCAAGACCGCCGAGGAGTTCGACACCGAGACCCGCGAGGCCGCGGTCAAGGGCATCAAGACCCAGTTCGTGCTCGACGAGCTGGTCAAGCAGGAGAAGCTCAACGTCAGCCAGGAGGAGCTCACCGAGCACCTCATGCGCCGCGCCTCCTCCTCCGGCATGTCCCCCGACCAGTTCGCCCAGGCCGTCGTCGAGCAGGGCCAGGTCCCGCTCCTCGTCGGTGAGGTCGCCCGCGGCAAGGCCCTGGCCGTCGTGGTCGAGAAGGCCACGGTCAAGGACACCAACGGCGAGGTCGTCGACCTGGACGACGAGGAGGAGACGGAGGAGGCCGCCGAGGCCGCCGCCGAGTCCGCCGAGTCCGACACCGACAAGGCCGACGACAAGGCCGAGGAGAAGACCGAGGGCTGATCCCCCTCGCACCGTCCCCGACGGATGTGAAAAGGGCCCCGGACGCATCAGTGCCGGGGCCCTTTTCGATGTGCGGCCGGACAGTGCCGTCAGGGGCGCGGGGAACTGCGCGCGCAACCCCGGCGGACCCGCACCCGGTGACGAGCAGGCACCGTCACGGCGCTACGCCCCCGGCGAACACCCGCGGAACCGGGATGGCGCCGCAGGCCCTGCGCGTTAGGGTCCATGAATACGAGGGCAGGGGAGTCCCCGAAAGCGGCTCCAGCCCCGCAGGGAAACGTGAGACGGCCCGGCGCCGTCGTAAGACGAGCAGGTGGATTACGTGACGAATCTGATGCCCTCCGCCGCCGGCGAGCCCTCCATCGGTGGTGGCCTCGGCGACCAGGTCTACAACCGGCTGCTCGGCGAGCGGATCATCTTCCTCGGCCAGCCGGTCGACGACGACATTGCCAACAAGATCACCGCACAGCTGCTGCTCCTTGCCGCCGACCCGGACAAGGACATCTTCCTGTACATCAACAGCCCGGGCGGTTCGATCACGGCGGGCATGGCGATCTACGACACCATGCAGTTCATCAAGAACGACGTGGTGACGATCGCCATGGGTCTCGCGGCCTCCATGGGGCAGTTCCTGCTCAGCGCGGGCACCCCGGGCAAGCGCTTCGCGCTGCCGAACGCCGAGATCCTGATCCACCAGCCCTCGGCCGGCCTGGCCGGCTCGGCCTCGGACATCAAGATCCACGCCGAGCGGCTGCTGCACACCAAGAAGCGCATGGCCGAGCTCACCTCGCAGCACACCGGCCAGACGGTCGAGCAGATCACCCGCGACTCGGACCGCGACCGCTGGTTCGACGCCTTCGAGGCCAAGGAGTACGGCCTCATCGACGACGTCATCCCCACGGCCGCCGGTATGCCGGGCGGCGGCGGCACCGGGGCCTGAGCCCTCCCCGGGCCCCAGCGGGCCCCAGGAGCGCGCCCCAGCCCGCCCCCAGCCGACGCCTCAGCCCCTTCCCAGGAGACACAGTGAACGACTTCCCCGGCAGCGGCCTGTACGACCGCACGCGCGCCGAGTACACCGGCCCGAGCGCCGAGTCCCGCTACGTGATCCCGCGCTTCGTCGAGCGCACCTCGCAGGGCGTGCGCGAGTACGACCCGTACGCGAAGCTCTTCGAGGAGCGCGTGATCTTCCTCGGCGTCCAGATCGACGACGCCTCCGCCAACGACGTCATGGCGCAGCTGCTGTGCCTGGAGTCGATGGACCCCGACCGGGACATCTCGGTCTACATCAACAGCCCCGGCGGCTCCTTCACGGCGCTCACGGCCATCTACGACACGATGCAGTACGTGAAGCCGGACATCCAGACGGTCTGCATGGGCCAGGCCGCCTCCGCCGCCGCCGTCCTGCTGGCCGCCGGTACGCCGGGCAAGCGCATGGCGCTGCCGAACGCCCGCATCCTGATCCACCAGCCCTACAGCGAGACCGGCCGCGGCCAGGTCTCCGACCTGGAGATCGCCGCCAACGAGATCCTGCGGATGCGCTCGCAGCTGGAGGAGATGCTGGCTAAGCACTCCACCACGCCGGTCGAGAAGATCCGCGAGGACATCGAGCGCGACAAGATCCTCACGGCCGAGGACTCGCTGAGCTACGGCCTGATCGACCAGATCATCACCACCCGGAAGATGGACAACTCCTCTCTCCGCTAGGCGGGAGGCTGTATCGTCTGCCGCTCCTTGGCACGGTTTGACGCGGTTCACGTCAAAGGGAACCGTGCCAAGGGGGGCCCGGACGAGGGGCCCGGCAAGGTACCGTCGGACATAAGGCAGCACCAGGAGTCCGCCGGCCGTTGACGTCATGTCGGCGGCCAGGCGTCTCCCAGGCGAAGGGGAAGCACACCGTGGCACGCATCGGTGACGGCGGCGATCTGCTCAAGTGCTCGTTCTGCGGCAAGAGCCAGAAGCAGGTCAAGAAGCTCATCGCAGGGCCCGGTGTGTACATCTGCGACGAGTGCATCGACCTCTGCAACGAGATCATCGAGGAAGAGCTGGCGGAGACCAGCGAGGTGCGCTGGGAGGAACTCCCGAAGCCCCGCGAGATCTACGAGTTCCTCGAGGGCTACGTGGTCGGCCAGGAAGCCGCCAAGAAGGCCCTGTCCGTCGCGGTGTACA
The DNA here is from genome assembly GCF_028473745.1 of Streptomyces sp. M92. NCBI lineage: Bacteria > Bacillati > Actinomycetota > Actinomycetes > Kitasatosporales > Streptomycetaceae > Streptomyces > Streptomyces sp. M92. Next base: position 882,598 of record NZ_CP101137.1, on the reverse strand, counting down.
ACCACTACAAGCGGGTCCAGGCCGGCGAGAACGGCGGCGCCCAAGGCCGCGACGACGCCATCGAGTTGGCGAAGTCCAACATCCTCCTGCTGGGCCCCACGGGCTCCGGCAAGACCCTCCTCGCCCAGACCCTCGCCCGCATGCTGAACGTGCCCTTCGCGATCGCCGACGCCACGGCGCTCACCGAGGCGGGGTACGTCGGCGAGGACGTCGAGAACATCCTGCTCAAGCTGATCCAGGCCGCCGACTACGACGTCAAGAAGGCCGAGACCGGGATCATCTACATCGACGAGATCGACAAGGTCGCGCGGAAGAGCGAGAACCCGTCGATCACGCGTGACGTCAGCGGCGAGGGCGTCCAGCAGGCCCTGCTGAAGATCCTGGAGGGCACCACGGCCTCCGTCCCGCCCCAGGGCGGCCGCAAGCACCCGCACCAGGAGTTCATCCAGATCGACACGACGAACGTCCTGTTCATCGTGGGCGGTGCCTTCGCGGGCCTGGAGAAGATCATCGAGGGCCGGGCCGGCGCCAAGGGCATCGGCTTCGGCGCGCAGATCCGCTCCAAGCGGGAGACCGAGTCCAAGGACCAGTTCGAGCAGGTCATGCCGGAGGACCTGGTCAAGTTCGGCATGATCCCCGAGTTCATCGGCCGCCTGCCGGTCATCACCTCGGTCCACAACCTCGACCGCGAGGCGCTCCTCCAGATCCTGGTCGAGCCGCGCAACGCCCTCGTCAAGCAGTACGAGCGCCTCTTCGAACTCGACGGCGTGGAGCTGGACTTCGAGCGCGAGGCCCTGGAGGCCATCGCAGACCAGGCCATCCTCCGCCAGACCGGCGCGCGTGGCCTGCGCGCCATCATGGAGGAAGTCCTCCAGGGAGTGATGTACGAGGTCCCGTCCCGCAAGGACGTCGCCCGCGTCGTCATCACGGCGGACGTGGTCCTCTCCAACGTCAACCCGACGCTGATCCCGCGGGATTCGCGGGGGCGGGGTTCGGGGGAGCAGAAGACGGCGTAGGCAGCGGCAACGCGGAGGGGGCCCGGTCGAACGACCGGGCCCCCTCCGCGTTGTCTCACGCGCTCGCGTCAGGCCTTGACGCGGACCTCCTTGCGGAGCTTGGCGGCGATCTCGGCGGACGCGGCGGGGTCGGGCTTCTTTCCGGCCGCGATGTCGAGGATGTCCATCGGCATGACCCAGCCCAGCGTGCTGTGGTCGCCCCAGATGCAGTACGTCATGTTCATCTTCTTGGGCTCGTTCGCACTGCCGTCGGAGTTGTCGACCTCCGCCTCCTGGCACTTGATGATCGCGCCCTCCAGGGAGTCCGGCTTGTACTCCTTGGGGTCGCCCTGCATCGTGATGTCCTCGTCGCTGCCGCCCTTCTCGCTTTCCTTCTTCATGTGGGCGAACATCGCGTCGACGGCTGCCTCGGGGTCGTCGATGGTGCCGTAGACACCGGCGAACATCATCTGCTTGCTGGCCAGCGGGTTGTCCTTGTTCTCCGCCGTGTAGGACGCGCTGACGTCCTTGGCGTCCTTCACCCCCCAGGACTCGGCGTCCTTCAGGTCGCTCGCGTCCATGGTGCCGCTGTCGCTCTTGCCCTTCTCGTACTCACCGAGCACGGTGGTGGGCGTCGTCAGCTTGTGCGGCCCGTCGTCCGCGATGTCCGAGCCGCCGCCACCGCCGCCGCCGAACACGAAGTACGCCCCCACGCCGATCGCCGCCACGACGGCGACCGCGCCGATGATCAGGCCCGTCTTCTTCTTCCCGCCGCCCGGCGCCGGAGGCTGGGGCATGCCGTAGGGCTGCTGGCCGTAGGGCGGCTGCTGGCCGTACGGGGCCTGCTGGCCGTACGGCGGCTGCTGCGGCGGGACGCCGCCCTGCTGGGGCTGCTGAGGGTAGCCGTAGCCCGGCTGCGGGGGAGGCGTCTGCTGGGGGTAGCCGTAGCCGGGCTGGGGGGCCTGCGGCGGCTGCTGGCCGTACGGTCCCGGCTGGCCGTACGGTCCGGGCTGCTGGGGCTGCCCGCCGTACGGGCCCGGCTGGTTGTGACTCATTTTCTGGGTTCCCCTCCAGACGCTTACGTGGTGCTGACATCCTGACGCAGGCATGGCGTGCGCAGGTCACCGGGGGCCGCACCGTTACAAACGAAACGCGTTTCGGGACAGGGTCGTGACGCCCGTAAACTGACCCCCGTGACCGAGAACTCTCAGCAGCCGCAGCCCGCGCCCACCACCGAACTGCCGACCCAGTACACGCCGGCCGAGGTAGAGGGGAAGCTGTACGAGCGCTGGGTAGAACGGGGTTACTTCGAGGCCGACGCGGACAGCGACAAGCCGCCGTACACCGTCGTCATCCCGCCGCCGAACGTCACCGGCAGCCTGCACCTCGGGCACGCCTTCGAGCACACGCTCATCGACGCCCTGACCCGCCGCAAGCGGATGCAGGGCTTCGAGACGCTGTGGCAGCCCGGCATGGACCACGCCGGCATCGCCACGCAGAACGTCGTCGAGCGGGAGCTGGCCAAGGAGGGCAAGTCCCGGCACGACCTCGGTCGTGAGGCGTTCGTCGAGCGCGTCTGGCAGTGGAAGGGCGAGTCCGGCGGGCAGATCAGCGGGCAGATGCGCCGCCTCGGTGACGGTGTCGCCTGGTCGCGCGAGCGGTTCACGATGGACGAGGGGCTGTCCCAGGCCGTCCAGACCATCTTCAAGCGGCTCTACGACGACGAGCTGATCTACCGCGCCGAGCGCATCATCAACTGGTGCCCGAGGTGTCTGACGGCCATCTCCGACATCGAGGTCGAGTACCAGGACGACGACGGCGAGCTGGTCTCCATGAAGTACGGGGACGGGGACGACACCATCGTCGTCGCCACCACCCGTGCCGAGACGATGCTCGGTGACACGGCCGTCGCCGTCCACCCGGAGGACGAGCGGTACAAGCACCTCGTCGGCAAGCTGATCAAGCTGCCGCTGACCGACCGCTCCATCCCGGTCGTCGCCGACGAGCACGTCGACCCCGAGTTCGGTACCGGCGCCGTCAAGGTGACGCCCGCCCACGACCCGAACGACTTCGAGATCGGCCAGCGCCACGACCTGCCTGCCATCGCCGTGATGGACGAGCACGCGATCATCACCGCCCACGGCCCCTTCCAGGGCCTGGACCGGCTGGAGGCCCGCTCCGCCATCGTCGCCGCGCTGCGCGCCGAGGGCCGGATCGTCGCCGAGAAGCGGCCCTACGTCCACTCCGTCGGCCACTGCTCGCGCTGCAAGACCACCATCGAGCCGCGCCTTTCCATGCAGTGGTGGGTCAAGGTCGGCCCGCTGGCGAAGGCCGCCGGTGACGCGGTCCGCGACGGCAAGGTCAAGATCCACCCGCAGGAGATGGAGAAGCGGTACTTCGACTGGGTCGACAACCTCCACGACTGGTGCATCTCGCGCCAGCTGTGGTGGGGCCACCGCATCCCGGTCTGGTACGGGCCGGAGGGTGAGGTCGTCTGCGTCGGGCCCGACGAGGAGCCGCCGACCGGTGAGGGCTGGCACCAGGACTCCGACGTCCTCGACACCTGGTTCTCCTCCGGTCTGTGGCCGTTCTCCACGCTGGGCTGGCCGGAGCAGACCGACTCGCTCGCGAAGTTCTACCCGAACTCCGTCCTGGTCACCGGCTACGACATCCTCTTCTTCTGGGTCGCCCGGATGATGATGTTCGGCCTCTACGCGATGGACGGCACCCCGCCGTTCCACACCATCGCCCTGCACGGCATGGTCCGGGACCAGAACGGCAAGAAGATGTCCAAGTCCTTCGGGAACGTGGTCAACCCGCTGGACTGGATGGACAAGTACGGCTCCGACGCGCTCCGCTTCACCCTCGCGCGCGGCGCCAACCCGGGCGTCGACGTCCCGATCGGCGAGGACTGGGTCCAGGGCTCCCGCAACTTCGCCAACAAGATCTGGAACGCCACCCGTTTCGCGCTGATGAACGGCGCGACGGTCGAGGGCCCGCTGCCGGACGCGTCGAAGATGTCCTCGACCGACCGCTGGATCCTGTCCCGGCTCAACTCGGTCGTCGCCGAGGTCGACGCGTACTACGAGGACTACCAGTTCGCGAAGCTCTCCGACGCCCTGTTCCACTTCGCCTGGGACGAGGTCTTCGACTGGTACGTCGAGCTGTCCAAGACCACCTTCCAGGCGGGCGGCGAGGCCGCCGAGGTCTCCAAGCGGGTCCTCGGTGAGGTCCTGGACGTCACGCTGCGCCTCCTCCACCCGGTCGTCCCCTTCGTCACCGAGACGCTGTGGACGACGCTCACCGGTGGCGAGTCGGTCGTCGTCGCCCCGTGGCCGTCGGCTGTGTTCGTTCCTGGGGCTGACGCCCCGGGGGGCTTCCGGGACGCCGGCGCCGAGCGGGAGATCGAGACGCTCCAGTCCGTCATCACCGAGGTCCGCCGCTTCCGCGCCGACCAGGGGCTCCAACCCGGCCAGCGGGTGCCGGCCCGGCTCACCCTCGCGGGCAGCGCGCTCGCGGCGCACGAGGCGGCCGTCCGGCAGCTGCTGCGGCTCCAGCCGGAGGGCGACTCCTTCACGGCGACGGCGACGCTGCCGGTGGCGGGGGTCGAGGTCGCGCTGGACCTGTCCGGCGTGATCGACTTCGCCGCCGAGCGCAAGCGGCTGGCGAAGGATCTCGCCGCCGCCGAGAAGGAGAAGGCGCAGGCCAACGGGAAGCTCGGCAACGAGGCGTTCCTCGCGAAGGCGCCGGACCACGTCGTGGACAAGATCCGCGGCCGCCTGGCCAAGGCGGACGAGGACATCGCCCGCATCGCCGCGCAGCTCGAAAAGCTGCCGGAGGCATAGCCAACCCAGGGGCGCGGGGAACTGCGCGACCAGCCACGACGGCGCTGCACTCGCCGTTGAACCCAACAACCCCTCTCCGTGGGCGCTAGGGGGGCAGGTCGCGCAGCCCGGCGCTCACGGGGTGCCGCCGCGCCCACCCGTGCCGCCCCAGCGGCACGACTGCCCGCAGCGGCGGGTACGTAGACTGGTCCCCGTGAGCGACATCCCCGGCCAGAACGACCAGCCCGACCCCTCCGACCCCGCCAACGACTTCGACGAGATCATCGCGGCGGAGACCACCCGCGACCCCGACCTCGCCGTCATCGAGGCCGGCAGCCGCACCCTGCGCACCCAGGGCGGCCCGCCGGAGGCCGACGTGCCGACGCGTCCCGAGGACCCCGAGGTCGACAAGGCCCTGCGCGAGGTCGAGGCGGAGCTCGCCACCCGCTGGGGCGAGACCAAGCTGGAGCCGTCCGTCGCCCGCATCGCCGCGCTGATGGACGTGCTGGGGGAGCCGCAGCGGTCCTACCCCTCGATCCACATCACGGGGACGAACGGCAAGACCTCCACCGCCCGCATGATCGAGGCGCTGCTCGGCGCCTTCGAGCTGCGCACCGGCCGGTACACCTCACCGCACGTGCAGTCGATCACCGAGCGGATCAGCCTCGACGGCGCCGCGATCTCCGCCGAGCGGTTCATCGAGACGTACCAGGACGTCAAGCCGTACGTCGAGATGGTCGACGCGCAGCAGGAGTACCGGCTGTCGTTCTTCGAGGTGCTGACCGGCATGGCGTACGCCGCCTTCGCCGACGCGCCCGTGGACGTGGCCGTCGTCGAGGTCGGGATGGGCGGCTCCTGGGACGCCACCAACGTCATCGACGGGGACGTCGCCGTCGTCACCCCCATCGACCTGGACCACACCGACCGGCTCGGTGAGACGCCCGGCGAGATCGCGGCCGAGAAGGCCGGCATCGTCAAGCAGGACGCCACCGTGATCCTCGCCCAGCAGCCGGTGGACGCCGCGCAGGTCATGCTTAAGAAGGCCGTGGACGTCAACGCGACCGTCGCGCGCGAGGGGCTGGAGTTCGGGGTCGTCGCCCGACAGGTCGCCGTCGGCGGGCAGCTGGTGACGCTGCGCGGGCTGGGCGGTGAGTACACCGACGTCTACCTGCCGCTGCACGGCGCCCACCAGGCGCACAACGCGGCCGTCGCGCTCGCCGCCGTCGAGGCGTTCTTCGGCGTCGGCTCGCAGCGTCCCGAGCCGCTGGACGTCGACACCGTGCGCAAGGCCTTCGCCGCCGTCGCCTCGCCGGGGCGGATGGAGGTGGTGCGGCGTTCGCCGACCGTGGTGCTGGACGCCGCGCACAACCCGGCCGGTGCCCGGGTGACCGCCGAGGCGGTCGGGGAGGCGTTCCAGTTCAGCCGGCTCATCGGTGTGGTCGGCGCGAGCGGCGACAAGAACGTACGGGGGCTGCTGGAGGCATTCGAGCCGGTCTTCGCCGAGGTCGTCGTCACCCAGAACTCCAGCCACCGCGCGATGGACGCCGACGAGCTGGCCGGGATCGCCGTCGAGGTGTTCGGCGAGGACCGGGTCCAGGTCGAGCCCCGGCTGCCGGACGCCCTGGAGGCCGCGATCACGCTGGCCGAGGAGGAGGGCGAGTTCGCGGGCGGCGGCGTGCTCGTCACCGGTTCCGTCATCACCGTCGGCGAGGCCCGGCTGCTGCTGGGGAAGGGCTGAGGATTTTCCGTGCGTACGCTCTGTGCATCGACCTTGATCGGCGAGTTCTTCGTCATCGGCTTCGCCGGGCTGGTCGCGATGAAGGACCCGGACCTGTCCATGGGGACGGTGTGGACGGTCAGCGGCATCGCCATGTTCCTGTGCGTGGCGCTGTGCGGCGCGGTGACCCGGCCGGGCGGCGTCGCCTTCGGCTGGGCCCTGCAGATCGCGCTGATCGCCTCCGGTTTCGTGGTGCCGACCATGTTCTTCCTGGGCGCCGTCTTCGCCGCCCTGTGGTGGGCGTCGGTGCACTACGGGCGGAAGATCGACGAGGCGAAGGCGAGGTTCGCCGCCCAGGCCGAGGCCGCCGCGCCCGATGCCGCCTGACCTCGGCCGCCGCTGACTGACGCTGCGTGACGGGCGGCGCGACACGCCCGGTAACCTCTGTCATCAATTCGTGCGACGCGGCCTTCGCACCGCGCCCACCGCACGCGCATCACCCGTACGCGGCGCACGCGACGTACGCACAACAGCACACCCGCATATTCCAAGGAGCCCTCGTGACCCAGCGCAGCCTCGTCCTCCTCAAGCCCGACGCCGTCCGTCGCGGCCTGACCGGCGAGATCATCAGCCGTATCGAGCGCAAGGCCGGCTGGCAGATCACCGCGCTGGAACTGCGCACCCTGGACACCGAGACGCTGGAGCAGCACTACGGCGAGCACAAGGGCAAGCCCTTCTACGAGCCGTTGGTCGAGTTCATGTCGTCCGGTCCGGTCGTGGCCATGGTCGTCGAGGGCGAGCGGGTCATCGAGGGGGTGCGCGCGCTGGCCGGCCCGACCGACCCGATCGCCGCCGCCCCCGGCTCCATCCGCGGGGACTTCGGCGTCATCGTCCGGGAGAACCTGATCCACGCCTCCGACTCCGAGGAGTCCGCCGAGCGCGAGCTGAAGATCTTCTTCCCCGGCCGGGCCTGAGGCCGCGACGGCCCCGACAGGCCTCGTAGCCTCCGTCCGGACACGCCGGGCACAACTTTTTTCTGACGCCGCGTCAGCCGAATGGCCCGCCGCGGACCAGGGCGGTCGCGTAGAAGCGACCGCCCTGTGGCATATGCACGCCTGTTCGGGGGAACGGATGCCACCGTTGGCCCGTCTCCACAAGCGAGGCGATGCGCCATCTGCTGACAATGGCGAAGACCCTCGCGCAGTGTTCGCGAAAGCGCGTCTACGATGGAAGCCTCCACGCGTCACTGCACCCACTTCGCCTACCTGAAAAGCCCTCAAAAGCTCCCGGGAAGGCCAGTCGAATCCTGATGGGGAACTCAATGTCGTTCATCGGCCGTGACATGGCTGTCGACCTCGGGACCGCCAACACGCTGGTGTACGTCAGGGGTCGCGGGATCGTACTCAACGAGCCGTCCGTCGTCGCGATCAACACCAACACCGGTGGCATCCTCGCGGTCGGCGCCGAAGCGAAGAAGATGATCGGGCGCACGCCCGGCAACATCGTTGCCGTGCGTCCGCTGAAGGACGGCGTCATCGCCGACTTCGAGATCACCGAGCGGATGCTCCGCTACTTCATCCTGAAGATCCACAAGCGGCGGTATCTGGCTCGTCCGCGGGTCGTCGTCTGTGTGCCCTCGGGCATCACCGGCGTCGAGCGCCGCGCCGTCATCGAGGCGTCGTCCCAGGCCGGCGCTCGTCAGGTGCACATCATCGAGGAGCCCATGGCAGCGGCCATCGGCTCCGGCCTGCCGGTCCACGAGGCCACGGGCAACATGGTGGTCGACATCGGCGGCGGCACCACGGAGGTCGCGGTCATCTCGCTCGGCGGCATCGTCACCGCCCAGTCCATCCGCGTCGCGGGTGACGAGCTGGACAACGCGATCATCCAGCACGTGAAGAAGGAGTACAGCCTTCTCCTGGGTGAGCGCACGGCCGAGCAGATCAAGATCACGATCGGTTCGGCGTACGACCTCGACTCCGACGAGCACACCGAAATCCGCGGCCGGGACCTCGTCTCCGGGCTGCCGAAGACCGTCGTCATCTCCGCCGCCGAAGTTCGCAAGGCGATCGAGGAGCCGGTCAACGCGATCGTCGACGCCGTCAAGACGACCCTCGACAAGTGTCCGCCCGAGCTGTCCGGCGACATCATGGACCGGGGCATCGTCCTGACCGGCGGCGGCGCGCTGCTGCGCGGGCTCGACGAGCGGCTGCGCCGGGAGACCGGGATGCCGATCCACATCGCCGAGGACCCGCTCGACAGCGTGGCGCTCGGCTCCGGCAAGTGCGTCGAGGAGTTCGAGGCGCTCCAGCAGGTGCTGGACGCCTCGCCCCGCAGATGAGGTAACACTTCGGTTCCGCCGTACGAGACGATCTCCTCTCGTGCGGCGGATCGTTGATATAGAGGCTTGGTACCGCGCGTTTCGCACCGCGGGCACCGAATCCCCTGAATTCCTGAACACCGCCACGTAATTGTCGAATTCGACGAGGAAGGCACGGCCGCCGCACGTGAGGGACACGAAAGAGAGCCGGCTGCTCCTGGTGCTGCTGATCGCCATCGCGTTCGCGCTGATCACGGTGGACATTCGCGGCGGGGAGGACTCACCGGTCGACGGCGCCCGGCAGGCCGCGGCCGGAGTCTTCGGTCCGATCGAGAACGGGGTGTCGTCCGCGGTCGACCCGATCGGCAACGCGATCTCCGCCGTCCGTGACTCCGGCGACCGCCACGACCGGCTCGCCGAACTGGAGACGGAGAACGCCGCGCTGAAGGCGAAGCTCGGCAGCGACGAGCGCGGCCGCAGCCGCCTGAAGCAGTTCGACAAGATGCTCGGGCTGGCCGGCGCCGGCCAGTACGGCATCAAGGGCGCCCAGGTCATCGCCATAGGAGCCGCGCAGGGCTTCTCCTGGACCGTCACCATCGACGCCGGTGCCAACGACGGCATCGAGCGCGACATGACCGTCCTCAACGGCGACGGCCTCGTCGGCCGCGTCACCACCGTCGGCCCGAACACCGCCACGGTGCTGCTCGCCAACGACCCCGACTTCACCGTCGGCACCCGGATGGAGGGCAGCGACGAACTCGGCTTCGCCTCCGGCCAGGGCGGCCGCCCCCTGCGCGTCGAGCTGCTCAACGGCAAGGCCCAGGTCGACAAGGGCGACCGCCTGGTCACCTTCGGCTCCCAGGCCGACAAGCCCTTCGTGCCCGGCGTGCCCGTCGGCACCGTCTCCAACGTCGACCCCTCGGGCGGCGACCTGACCCGCACGCTCGAGATCACGCCGTTCGTCAGCTTCACCAAGCTCGACATCGTCGGCGTCGTCGTCCAGGGCCCGCAGAAGGACCCGCGCGACACGGTGCTCCCGGAGAAGAAGCAGCCGAAGCCCACGCCGACCGTCACGGTGACCGCGACCCCCGGAGCCGACCCCGACGGCCAGACCGAGGACGGCGGCCAGGCCCAGGACGGCCTGGCGCAGGACGGTCAGGCGCCGGACGGCGGGACCGGGCAGAACCAGCAGTCCGAGCAGTCCGAGCAGAACGAGCAGTAGGAGCTTTCACCCCATGCGCGTCAACCGGATCCTGCTCTCCGCCTCCCTCGTCGTCGTCGCCCTCGTCATCCAGGTGAGCGTCCTCGCCCGTCTCCACCTGCCCGGCGCCGTCCCCGACCTGCTGCTGCTCACCGTCCTCGGCCTCGCCCTGGTCTACGGCCACGTCGGCGGCGCCCTCGTCGGCTTCGGCGCCGGACTCCTCGCCGACCTGGCACCGCCCGCCGACCACGCCGCCGGCCGCTACGCCCTGGTGCTCTGCGTCATCGGCTACCTCGCCGGACTCGCCAAACCGGAGAACGGCCGGCTCAGGTCGGCCACCGGACCCATGGCCGTCGTGGTCGTCGCCGCCCTCGGCACCACCCTCCTCTACGCCGGTGTCGGCGCCCTCGTCGGCGACACCGCCGCCCGCCACGTCGGCCTGCCCGGCCTGCTGTTCACCGCCGCCCTCTACGACCTGCTGCTCGCGCCCTTCGTCGTCCCCGGCGTCATGGCGCTGGCCAGACGCGCCGAGAACGACCCGCTGGCCGACACCAACTCCGCCGGCCAGAAGCCCGACATCTCCTCCGGCTGGCTCTCCGGCGGCACCGGCCTGCGCATCGGCGGCCAGCGCAACGGACTGCGGGTGAAGGCGGCGCGGGCGCGGGTGGCCCGAGCCGGACGCATCAAGGGGGTCAAGCGGCTGTGACGACGCGGCAGCACACAAGGAGCACGCACTTCACCAGGGGGAGGCAGGCGCGGTGACCAACTCCCACCCGTCTCCCACCACCACCCTCAATCGGAGGGGCTGCGCCCATGACTAACATTCCGGAGACCGGCCGCAGCACACGCGTCCAGACCCGGCTCGTCGTCATCCAGGTCCTCGTCCTCTCCCTCCTCGCCACCCTCGGCGGCCGGCTCTGGTACCTCCAGATCCGCCAGGGCGACGAGTACGCCGCCGAGGCGTCCGGCAACCACGTCCAGCAGGTCGTCCAGCCCGCACCCCGCGGCTCGATCCTCGACGCCCGAGGCGTCGCCCTCGCCGACAACGAGGCGCGCCTGGTCGTCTCCGCCTCCCGCACCGAGCTGCTGAAGATGAAGGACGACGGCAAGGCCGTCCTCACCAAGCTCGCCGGCGTCCTCGGCATGGCGCCCAAGGAAGTCATGGACAAGGTCCGGCTCTGCGACGCCGAGACCCCCCAGCCCTGCTGGAACGGCTCGCCCTACCAGCCGATCCCCGTCACCGACGAGGCCACCCCCAAGCAGGCCCTCCAGATCCGCGAGCGCGCCGAGGACTTCCCCGGCATCACCGCCGAGCCCATGGCCGTACGCCGCTACGCCGCCCCCGGCAAGGCCAACACCGGCCAGGTCCTCGGCTACCTCTCCCCGGTCACCGACGAGGAGATCAAGAAGGCCGAGGACACCGACTCACCGTTCCTGCGCTCCGACCAGGTCGGCCGCTCCGGCCTGGAGCGCCAGTACGACAAAGCGCTGCGCGGCAAGGCCGGCGTCACCCGCTACGAGGTCGACAACCTCGGCCGCGTCATCGGCGAGGCCGAGTCCGACCCCGGCGTGCCCGGCTCCAACCTCGTCACCAGCCTCGACGCCCGCGTCCAGCGGGTCGCCGAGTACGAGCTCAACGAGGCGATGAAGGAAGCCCGCAAGGTCTACGACGACAACACCGGTGAGAACTACAAGGCCGACGCCGGCGCCGTCGTCGTGATGGAGGCCAAGACCGGCCGCATCGTCGCCATGGCCTCCAACCCGACGTACGACCCCAACGCCTGGGTCGGCGGCATCTCCGCCAAGGACTACAAGAGGCTCACCGGCAAGGACTCCAACTACCCGCTGCTCAACCGGGCCACCCAGGGCCAGGCCGCCCCCGGCTCCATCTTCAAGGTGGTCTCCACCTCCGCCGCCGTCGAGGCCGGCTACGACTTCAACGGCGGCTACGACTGCTCCAGCTCCTACTCCGTGGGCGGCCAGGTCTTCAAGAACTACGAGTCCGCCAGCTACGGCTCGATCGACCTCGGCCGCGCCCTGGAACTCTCCTGCGACACCGTCTACTACCGCCTCGCCCACCAGGAGTGGAAGAAGGACGGCGGCAACAACCCCAAGAACCCCAACGACTACTTCTACAAGGCCGCCCACGAGTTCGGCCTCGGCAAGAAGACCGGCATCGACCTCCCCAACGAGGTCAGCGGCCGCGTCCCCGACCGCCAGTGGAAGCAGGACTACTGGGAGGCCAACAAGGACGCCTGGTGCAAGTCCGGCAAGAAGGACGGCTCCTACGTCGAGAGGCTCGCGTACGAGGGCTGCCTGGAAGGCAACAAGATGCGCGCCGGTGACGCCATCAACTACTCCATCGGCCAGGGCGACACCCTCACCACGCCCATCCAGATGGCCACCATCTACGCGGCCATCTCCAACGGCGGCACCCTCTACGACCCCACCATCGGCAAGGCGATCGTCAGCCCCGACGGCAAGGACGTCGAGGCGATCGAGCCCCAGGCCCACGGCAAGCTGCCCATAAGCAAGACCACGCTCGCCCAGATGGACGACGCCCTCGCGGGAGTCGCCACCCGCGGCACCGCCGCCTGGCGGTTCGCCCAGGTCGGCTGGCCCCAGGACAAGATCCCGATGCACGCCAAGACCGGTACCGCCGAGGTCCACGGCAAGCAGACCACCTCCTGGTTCGCCACCTACACCGACGAGTACGCGATCGTCATGACGATCTCCCAGGGCGGCACGGGCTCCGGCGCCTCCGGCCCCGCCGTCCGCAACATCTACGACGCGCTCTACGGCGTCTCGGACGACGGGAGCATCGACCCCAAGAAGGCGCTGCTGCCGAAGCCGCAGGCGAAGCTGCCGACGATCAAGGCCGACGGGACCATCCCCGCACCGAAGATCAGCAAGGACATCGTCAAGGACCTCCTGCCCGACGAGAAGGCCTCCCCGGAGGAGGAGTACGCCCCCATCGACGAACAGCAGCAGGGCGCCACGACGCCGGCCCAGAACGGCGACAACCGCGACACCCGCCGCCACCGGCGACGCGGCGGCGGACGCGGTCGCGGCCGTGGACCCGGCCGGCGCCCGGCGGCCGGCCACGGAAGCCGGAGGGCACACACATGACCGGCGCCAACAGCTTCCACGTGTCCGGGTACGGACCCGAGAAGGCCGGCTGGACCCGGGTCTTCGCCCGGGACGGCATGGCACGGCGGCTCGACTGGCCGATACTGCTGGCCTCCGTCGCGCTCTCCCTGATGGGCTCCCTGCTCGTCTACTCCGCGACCCGCAACCGCACCGAACTCAACCAGGGCGACCAGTACTACTTCCTCACCCGCCACCTGCTGAACACCGGCATCGGGCTCGCCCTGATGGTCGGCGTCGTCTGGCTCGGCCACCGCGCCCTGCGCACCGCCGTGCCGGTCCTCTACGGCGCCTCCGTGTTCCTGATCCTGCTGGTGCTCACGCCGCTCGGCTCGACCATCAACGGCGCCCACTCCTGGATCAAGCTCCCCGGCGGCTTCTCCGTGCAGCCCTCGGAGTTCGTGAAGATCACGATCATCCTCGGCATGGCGATGCTGCTCGCCGCACGCGTCGACGCCGGGGACCGGCCCCACCCGGACCAGCGGACCGTGCTCCAGGCCCTCGGCCTGGCCACCGTGCCCATGCTGATCGTGATGCTCATGCCCGACCTCGGGTCGGTCATGGTCATGGTCATCATCGTGCTGGGCGTGCTGCTCGCCTCCGGCGCCTCCAACCGCTGGGTCTTCGGACTGCTGGGCGCCGGGACCGCCGGCGCGCTCGCCGTCTGGCAGCTCGGCATCCTGGACGACTACCAGATCGCCCGCTTCGCCGCCTTCGCCAACCCGGAGCTCGACCCCGCGGGCGTCGGCTACAACACCAACCAGGCCCGCATCGCCATCGGCTCCGGCGGCCTGACCGGCTCCGGCCTCTTCGAGGGCTCCCAGACCACCGGCCGCTTCGTTCCGGAGCAGCAGACCGACTTCGTCTTCACGGTCGCCGGCGAGGAACTGGGCTTCCTCGGCGCGGGCCTCATCATCGCCCTGCTCGGCGTCGTCCTCTGGCGGGCCTGCCGGATCGCCCGCCAGACCACCGACCTGTACGGCACGGTCGTCGCCGCGGGGATCGTCGCCTGGTTCGCCTTCCAGACCTTCGAGAACATCGGCATGACCCTCGGCATCATGCCGGTCACCGGCCTGCCGCTGCCCTTCGTGTCGTACGGCGGCTCGTCGATGTTCGCCGTGTGGATTGCGGTCGGACTCCTCCAGTCGATCACCGTGCAGAGACCGATGTCGGCGTAGCGGCGCCGACGCGGGGCGGTACGGGGGACCGTCCGGGCCGGGTTAGGCTGGATGGTCCCCCTTGTCAGCACACGAAGGTTCCGTGAGATGCCTGCCGAAGCCGCCGAGTCTGTGAAGTCTGTTTTTCCGCAGCTCGAAGCTCTGCTCCCGCATGTGCAGAAGCCGATCCAGTACGTCGGCGGAGAGCTCAACTCCACGGTCAAGGAGTGGGACTCCTGTGACGTCCGCTGGGCCCTGATGTACCCGGACGCCTACGAGGTCGGCCTGCCCAACCAGGGCGTCATGATCCTCTACGAGGTGCTGAACGAGCAGCAGGGCGTCCTCGCCGAACGCACCTACAGCGTCTGGCCGGACCTGGAGGCGCTGATGCGGGAGCACTCCGTCCCGCAGTTCACCGTCGACAGCCACCGCCCGGTGAAGGCCTTCGACGTCTTCGGCCTCTCCTTCTCCACGGAGCTGGGCTACACCAACATGCTGGCCGCCCTGGACCTCGCGGGCATCCCGCTCGAGGCGGCGGACCGCGGCATCGACGACCCGATCGTCCTGGCCGGCGGCCACGCCGCCTTCAACCCCGAGCCGATCGCCGACTTCATCGACTGCGCGGTCATCGGCGACGGCGAGCAGGCCGTCCTGGAGATCACCGCGATCATCCGTGCCTGGAAGGCCGAGGGCCGCCCCGGCGGCCGTGAGGAACTCCTCCTGCGCCTGGCGAAGACCGGCGGCGTCTACGTCCCCGGCTTCTACGACGTCGAGTACCTCCCCGACGGCCGCATCGCCCGCGTCGTACCGAACCGCAGCGGTGTTCCGTGGCGGGTGAGCAAGCACACGGTCATGGACCTCGACGAGTGGCCCTACCCCAAGCAGCCCCTCGTCCCGCTCGCCGAGACCGTCCACGAGCGCATGTCGGTCGAGATCTTCCGAGGCTGCACCCGCGGCTGCCGCTTCTGCCAGGCCGGCATGATCACCCGCCCGGTGCGCGAGCGCTCCATCACCGGCATCGGCGACATGGTCGACAAGGGGCTGAAGGCGACCGGCTTCGAGGAGGTCGGCCTGCTGTCCCTCTCGTCCGCCGACCACTCGGAGATCGCCGACGTCGCCAAGGGCCTCGCCGACCGCTACGAGGACGACAAGATCGGCCTCTCCCTGCCCTCCACCCGCGTCGACGCCTTCAACATCGACCTGGCCAACGAGCTGACCCGCAACGGCCGCCGCTCCGGCCTCACCTTCGCCCCCGAGGGCGGCTCCGAGCGCATCCGCAAGGTCATCAACAAGATGGTCTCGGAGGACGACCTCATCCGGACCGTCGCCACGGCCTACGGCAACGGCTGGCGTCAGGTGAAGCTGTACTTCATGTGCGGCCTGCCCACCGAGACCGACGACGACGTCCTCCAGATCGCCGACATGGCCACCCGCGTCATCGCCAAGGGCCGCGAGGTCTCCGGCTCCGGCGACATCCGCTGCACCGTGTCGATCGGCGGCTTCGTCCCCAAGCCCCACACCCCCTTCCAGTGGGCGCCGCAGCTGTCGGCGCAGGAGACGGACGAGCGCCTGGCCAAGCTCCGCGACAAGATCCGCGGCGACAAGAAGTACGGCCGCTCCATCGGCTTCCGTTACCACGACGGCAAGCCCGGCATCGTCGAGGGCCTCCTCTCCCGCGGCGACCGCCGCACCGGCGCCGTCATCCGAGCCGTCTACGACGACGGCGGCCGCTTCGACGGCTGGCGCGAGCACTTCTCCTACGACCGCTGGATGGCCTGCGCCGACAAGGCCCTCGCGCCCTTCGGCGTCGACGTCGACTGGTACACCACGCGCGAGCGCGGCTACGAGGAGGTCCTGCCCTGGGACCACCTCGACTCGGGCCTCGACAAGGACTGGCTCTGGGAGGACTGGCAGGACGCCCTCGACGAGACCGAGGTCGAGGACTGCCGCTGGACGCCGTGCTTCGACTGCGGTGTGTGCCCCGCGATGGACACGGAGATCCAGATCGGTCCGACCGGCAAGAAGCTGCTGCCGCTCACGGTCAAGAACGCCGCTCCGGCCGGCTGACAGAGGTGACGTACGTCATGCTCCGCGCGTGACGTACTGTCAGTTTGGGTGGTTTGAACCGTGGACGAGATCATGGAGCTCGGTCTTAGATGGCCGAGGGGGGCGGGGACAGGGTGTTCCTCGTGGAGAGTTGGCGAAAGAACACCCACCGACAAGTGAAAAGCAGTCGGCGTACCGCAACCTTCGAGCCTGTTCAGCAAGATCGACTCCTAGGACTGCAATGAACGCACGCAGCAAGACGACCGCTTCACGCCCGAACCGGCTCAGACACGCCGGCGTTTCAGGGTCCGCCGCGGTCAGGGCCGTCGCGCTCCTCGGCGCGGCGCCGCTGTTGCTCCTCACCGGCGCGCCGGCGCAGGCTGTGGTCGGCGCGCCCGCGACGGACGCGGGTCCCGGTTTCACCGCCCGGCTGATCGTCGGTGACCACCAGCGGGGCTGCTCCGGCTCCCTGGTCTCGCCCGAGTGGGTGCTCACCACCGCCAGCTGCTTCGCCGACAATCCGGCCGCCGACCTCTCCGTGCCCGCCGGCCCGCCCCGGCTGGAGACCGTCGCGACCGTGGGCGGTGACACGCGGGGCGTCGTGGAGCTCCGCCCGCACGGTGAGCGCGATCTCGTGCTGGCCCGTCTGGCGCAGCCGGTGCGGGGAGTGACCCCTGTCGCCCTCGCCACCGCCGGAGCCACCGCCGGACAGGACCTCACCGTGGCCGGTCACGGCCGTACGGCGACGGAGTGGGCGCCCCTCGAGCAGCACACCGGCACCTTCGCCGTCACCGCCGTCGACGGCGCGGACCTGGTCATGAGCGGCAAGGACGGAGCCTCGGTCTGCCAGGGAGACGCGGGTGGCCCGGTGCTGCGGACCGTCGACGGCCGCCCGGAGCTCGTCGCGGTGAGCAGCCGTTCGAACCACGTGGGCTGCTTCGGCGTCGACTCCGCGGAGGCAACGCCCAGCAGCGCCGTCGCCGCCCGGGTCGACGACATCCGCGACTGGGTCACCGCGAACGCGGTGCGGACCCCCGCCGCCGACTTCGACGGTGACGGCCGTAGCGACGTGGGTGTGCTGTACAACAACGGTCAGCGCAGTGACGGTGCCAACCACACGACCCTGTGGACGTTCGCCAGCAGCGGTACCGGTTTCGGTGGCCCGGTGCGCAAGTGGGACAGTGCCACGGGCGGCAGCTGGAGCTGGAACCACTCCAAGGCGTTCTCCGGTGACTTCAACGGTGACGGCCGCAGCGATGTCGGTGTGCTCTACGACTACGGCACCGAGGCCGACGGGACCAATCACACGGGTCTGTGGACGTTGACGAGCAGCGGTACCGGGTTCGGCAAGCCGGTCAAGGTCTGGGACAACGTCGCCGACGGCGGCCCCAGCTGGGACTGGGACCGGTCGAAGGTGGTCTCCGGTGACTTCGACGGTGACGGCCGTGATGACGTGGGTGTGCTGTACAACAACGGTCAGCGCAGTGATGGTGCCAACCACACGACCCTGTGGACGTTCACCAGCAGCGGTACCGGTTTCGGTGGCCCGGTGCGCAAGTGGGACAGCGCTACGAGTGGCAGCTGGAGCTGGGACAGCTCCGAGCCGTTCTCCGGTGACTTCGACGGTGACGGCCGCAGCGATGTCGGTGTGCTCTACGACTACGGCCGCCAGGCCGACGGGACCAATCACACGGGTCTGTGGACGTTGACGAGCAGCGGTACCGGGTTCGGCAAGCCGGTCAAGGTCTGGGACAACGTCGCCGACGGCGGCCCCAGCTGGGACTGGGACCGGTCGAAGGTGGTCTCCGGCGACTTCACCGGTGACGGCCGTAGTGACGTGGGTGTGCTGTACAACAACGGTCAGCGCAGTGACGGTGCCAACCACACGACCCTGTGGACGTTCACCAGCAACGGCTCCGGTTTCGGTGGCCCGGTGCGCAAGTGGGACAGCGCCACGGCCGGCAGCTGGAGCTGGAACAATTCCCAGCCGTTCTCCGGTGACTTCGACGGTGACGGCCGCAGCGACGTCGGGGTGCTCTACGACTACGGCCGCCAGGCCGACGGGACCAACCGCACCGGCCTGTGGACGCTGACGAGCAACGGCTCCGGTTTCGCTGGTCCGGTGCGCAAGTGGGACAGCGCCGGGTCGATCAGCTGGAAGTGGGAAAGCAGCGAGATCCTCTGACCGAGGATCCGGGCGAGGCGTTTCGGCGTCTTCGCCGGTATGGGCCTCGAGGAGCGGCCGCCCGGCCGGCCGCAGGAGCCGCCGCGGCGCACGGACCCGGAAGGGTACGTCGCCGCGGCGGTCCGCGTTCCGGTGCGGGTCGTCGCCCTGGTGCTGGTCGTGCCGGTACGGATGGTGTGGGACGCGCTGGCCGTCGCCGGGCGGTTCCTCCTGGACACGGTGGGGCGTCCGCTCGGGCGGGCGCTGGCGTGGCTCGGCCGTGCCGTGTTCGTGTGGCCGCTGGTCGGGCTGTGGCGGTACGCCGTCGTGCCGCTGGCCAAGGGCGTCGGCTGGCTCGGGAACGTGCTGCTCGTCGTGCCGGCGGTGTGGGTGTACCGGTGGGTGCTGACGCCGGTCTGGCTGGCGCTCGGCTGGTCCCTCGCCGGGGTGGGCGCGGTGCTCGCGGCCGTCGGGTGCGGGACGTACGCCGGGCTGGCCCGGCTCGCGCGGCACCTCGTCGTCGTACCTGCCACGTGGCTCCACGCCTGGGTGCTGACGCCGGTCGGGCACGGGCTGGCCCGGTGCGGGCGCGGACTGCTCTGGTGCGGCAGGTCGGGGGCCTGGTGTCTGGGCAAGGCCGTCACGGGCGTCGGCCTGGTGTTGTACTGGACCGTCCGGGTGCTGCTGGTGCTGCCCGCCCTCGCCGTGTGGCGGTGGGTGCTGGCGCCGGTCGGCCGGGTGCTCGCCGTTGTCGGGCGGGAGGTCCTGGACGCGCTCGGGCACGCCTGGCGCGTCGCCGGGTACGTCTCGCGCGCCGTCGGACGGGCGCTGGGCGCCCTGTTCCGGTGGACCGTCGCGGAGCCGGCGCGGTGGGTGTACCGGAGCGTGCTGACGCCGGTGGGGCACGCCGTGCGGGACACCGTCCTGCGGCCCCTCGCCGACGCCGCGCGCGGTGCCCGGCGGGCCGGCCGGCAGGCGCTCCGCTCCGCCCGGCTGTCGGTCCGGCAGGCCCGCGCCGATCTGCGGCGGACGCTGTGCGGAGAGCCTGAGCGGGCACTGTCGGCGGACCGGCGGGAACCATCCGGCTCCGAGGCACGTACTCTTGGTAGGAGTACGACCGCT
The DNA here is from genome assembly GCF_028473745.1 of Streptomyces sp. M92. Classification (NCBI taxonomy): domain Bacteria; kingdom Bacillati; phylum Actinomycetota; class Actinomycetes; order Kitasatosporales; family Streptomycetaceae; genus Streptomyces; species Streptomyces sp. M92. The sequence goes on along the minus strand of NZ_CP101137.1, from coordinate 862,905 downwards.
CTCACGAAGGACTGAACGACACTGGGCAAGCGACAGCCCGAAGGCCCGCCGCCCGTACCCGCGGTGCAGCGCATCCGTCTGCGTTACACCAAGCGCGGCCGCCTCCGGTTCACCAGCCACCGTGACTTCCAGCGCGCCTTCGAGCGTGCGCTGCGCCGCGCCGAGGTGCCCATGGCGTACTCGGCGGGGTTCACCCCGCACCCGAAGGTGTCGTATGCCAATGCCGCACCCACCGGCACGGGCAGTGAGGCGGAGTACCTGGAGATCGCGCTCACCGAGGCGCGGGACCCGCAGCGGCTCAGGGAACTTCTCGACGAGTCGCTGCCCGCCGGGCTCGACATCGTCGACGCCGTCGAGTCCCGGACCTCCGGGCTCGCCGACCGGCTGACGGCCTCCGTGTGGGAGCTGCGGCTGGCCGGTGTGGAGTCCGCGGACGCCGAGCGCGCCGTGGCGGCGTTCAACTCGGCCCCGGCGGTGGAGGTCCAGCGCCGGACCAAGAACGGCGTCCGCACCTTCGACGCCCGCTCCGCCGTCGCGCACCTCGAGAGCGTCACCACGCACGGTGCGCAGGCTGATAGGCCGACCGACCAGCCCTGTGCGATACTGCGGCTGGTTGTTCGGCACGTGACGCCTGCCGTACGACCCGACGACGTCCTGTCCGGTCTTCGCGCCGTGGCCGACCTGGCGCCGCCGGTCCCCGCAGCGGTGACCAGGCTGGCGCAGGGGCTGTTCGATGAAGAGACCGGTGCGGTGACCGACCCGCTCGCGCCCGACCGCGAGGCAGAAGCGCCCGAGCCGCAACCGGCCGCCGCTTCCGCCGCCGCGAAGGCGTCGGCGTAAGGAAGGTCCCGCTCAGGGACGGACGTCGTAGCGCCGCCCTCGAACTCGGGAGCCACCTGGGTCGGGCAGCGCACCGACCACAAGACTTTCGCCAGGCCGTGCACGACAAGGGGTACGGAACCGGCGAGACAAGACACGAGAGCTTCCGAGCGGCGCCCGCGCCCCGGACGGCGGCGACCGCGCACCAGCGCGAGCCGCGGACGTCACCGGCGGTCGACCTGTCGACGCCGGACCAGGCGCGGCGCCCGGGAGCCTGACGGGAGAAACCCCCGCATGCTCGAACCGACCGAACCCACCGGGTCCGCGACCAGCTCGACGGACACCGAGTCGAACACCCCCAGCGACACGCTGCCGCCGCGCCGTCGACGCAGGGCCGCGTCCCGCCCGGCCGGCCCTCCGTCCGGCGCCTCCGCGTCGTCGGCGGAGACCGTCGCGCCGGCGGATGCGACGCCCGCGACCGACGAGGCCGACGAGGCCGCCGGTGTGGCCGAGGCGGCTGCTGAGCCCGCGCCCGCGGGTCGTCCGCGGCGCCGTGCCGGCGCCGCGCCTCCTCGCCCGCCGGGACTCCGGCGTCGGCGGAGGCGGCCGAGACCGTCGTTCCGGCGTCCCCCGCCGCGGAGGCCCCCGCGCAGCCGGAGCCGGCCGCCGTGCCCGAGGAGGCCACAGCCGAGGAGGCCGCGCCGCGCCGTAGTCGCCGTCGGGCCACGCGTACGGTGACGGCGCCGGCAGAGCAGCCCGCCGAGACCGTGGCCGACGCCCCTGCGCAGCCGGAGCCGGCCGCCGTGCCCGAAGAGGCCACAGCCGAGGAGGCCGCGCCGCGCCGTAGTCGCCGTCGGGCCACGCGTACGGTGACGGCGCCGGCAGAGCAGCCCGCCGAGACCGTGGCCGACGCCCCTGCGCAGCCGGAGCCGGCCGCCGCGCCCGAAGAGGCCACAGCCGAGGAGGCCGCGCCGCGCCGTAGTCGCCGTCGGGCCACGCGTACGGTGACGGCGCCGGCAGAGCAGCCCGCCGAGACCGTGGCCGACGCCCCTGCGCAGCCGGAGCCGGCCGCCGCGCCGCCCGGAAGCCGCCGGAGACACCGCCGAGGACGCCGCTCCGCGTCGTACCCGGCGTCGTGCCACGCGGCGCGTGTCCGCCCCGACCGAGCCGGCCGCCGAGGCAGGCGCCGACGTGAGCGAGCCCGCGCCCGCCGCCGAGGCCGCCCCGGCACCCGAGCCCTCCGCCGAGCCCGCGGAGGACGCCGCTCCGCGCCGTGCGCGCCGCCGGTCCGCCCGCAAGGCCGCCACCGGTTTCGCCGCGCCCGCCCAGGGCGCCGCCGCGGCTGCCGAGGAGGCGGACGCCCCCAAGCGGCCGTCGCGTCCGGCCGTGGCCGTCTTCCAGGCCCCCGTCTTCGCCGAGCCCCAGTTCCAGACGCCCGAGCGGGCCGCGGCCGAGGCCGCCGCCGAAGCGGCCGGTGCCGCACCGGCGCAGGACGCCGAGGAGACCGAGGAGCTCGCGGAGGAGCAGTCCGCCGGGTCGCGCCGCCGTCGCCGCCGCCGGGGCGCCGCCGAGGAGAGCACCGAAGAGCGGGCCACCGCCACCGCCCCCGCCGCCGCGCAGGACGAGCCGGAGGACCGGGCCGACACCGACGCCGACGCCGACGCCGATGAGTCGGGCGAGGACCACGACGACGCCGAGGGCTCCGAGGAGTCCGGCTCGCGCCGCCGCAGGCGCCGGGGCGGCCGTCGCCGCCGTCGCGGCGATGCCGCCGAGGGCGAGAACGGCGAGGGCGCCGAGGACACCGAGCACGTCGCCGCCGAGCAGGCCGCCCGGGCCGATCAGGACGCTGCGGACACCGCCGAGCAGGCGGAGGAGGACGCCGAGGAGAACGGCGAGCCCGCCGGCGAGAGCGGCGGCTCCAGCAGCAGCCGTCGCCGTCGTCGCCGTCGCCGCCGGGCCGGGGACGGCTCCGGGGAGGGCGAGTCCTCCTCCGACGACCCCGAGCGCACCGTCGTCAAGGTCCGCGAGCCCCGCCCGAAGCCCGAGCCGTCCGACGAGGTGCAGTCCATCAAGGGCTCCACGCGTCTGGAGGCCAAGAAGCAGCGCCGCCGCGAGGGCCGCGAGCAGGGCCGCCGCCGTGTGCCGATCATCACCGAGGCCGAGTTCCTGGCCCGCCGCGAGGCCGTCGAGCGCGTCATGGTCGTCCGCCAGCACGGCGAGCGCACCCAGATCGGCGTCCTGGAGGACGGGGTGCTCGTCGAGCACTACGTCAACAAGGAGCAGGCCACCTCGTACGTCGGCAACGTGTACCTCGGCAAGGTGCAGAACGTGCTGCCGTCGATGGAGGCCGCCTTCATCGACATCGGCAAGGGCCGCAACGCCGTCCTGTACGCCGGCGAGGTCAATTTCGAGGCGCTGGGCATGGCGAACGGCCCGCGGCGCATCGAGTCCGCCCTCAAGTCCGGCCAGTCGGTCCTCGTGCAGGTCACCAAGGACCCGATCGGCCACAAGGGCGCCCGCCTGACCAGCCAGGTCTCGCTGCCCGGCCGCTACCTGGTCTACGTGCCCGAGGGCTCGATGACCGGCATCAGCCGCAAGCTGCCCGACACCGAGCGCTCCCGCCTCAAGACCATCCTCAAGAAGATCGTCCCCGAGGACGCGGGCGTCATCGTGCGCACCGCCGCCGAGGGCGCCAGCGAGGAGGAGCTGCGCCGTGACGTCGAGCGGCTCCAGGCGCAGTGGGAGGAGATCCAGAAGAAGGCCAAGGGCGGCAGCTCCAGCGCCCCCACGCTGCTGTACGGCGAGCCGGACATGACCGTCCGGGTCGTGCGGGACATCTTCAACGAGGACTTCTCCAAGGTCGTCGTCAGCGGTGACGACGCCTGGCAGACCATCCACGGCTACGTGTCGCACGTGGCGCCGGACCTCGCCGAGCGGCTGTCCAAGTGGACCAGCGAGGTCGACGTCTTCGCCACGTACCGGATCGACGAGCAGCTCGCCAAGGCGCTGGACCGCAAGGTCTGGCTGCCCAGCGGCGGTTCGCTGGTGATCGACCGGACCGAGGCGATGGTCGTCATCGACGTCAACACCGGCAAGTTCACCGGCCAGGGCGGCAACCTCGAGGAGACGGTCACCAGGAACAACCTGGAGGCGGCCGAGGAGATCGTGCGCCAGCTCAGGCTGCGCGACCTCGGCGGCATCATCGTCATCGACTTCATCGACATGGTGCTGGAGTCCAACCGGGACCTGGTGCTGCGGCGCCTGCTGGAGTGCCTGGGCCGGGACCGTACGAAGCACCAGGTCGCCGAGGTGACCTCGCTGGGCCTGGTCCAGATGACCCGCAAGCGGGTCGGCCAGGGTCTGCTGGAGTCGTTCTCCGAGACCTGCGTCCACTGCAACGGCCGCGGTGTCATCGTCCACCTCGACCAGCCGACGGCGGCCGCGGGCGGCGGCGGTGGCAAGCGTCGCAAGCGGGCGCGGGCCGGCGCCGAGCAGCCGCACGAGCACGAGGCGGTCGCCGGGGTCGAGACCGGCCCGACGGCGGAGCAGGAGGCGGACACCGAGTCCGAGGCCGAGGTCGCCGCCGAGGTGGCCGAGCCGGTCGCCCTCCCGGCGCCCGAGTTCACCCCGGACGAGGAGCTGTACAGCAGCGCCGCCGAGGCCGAGGCCGCCGCCACGCGCGGTCGCGGTCGGCGCCGCACGAGCCGTAGGGCGTCGGCCCCGGCGGGTGCCCCGAAGGCCGCCAAGGGCGAGAGCCCGGCCGCCGACCGGGTGCCCACCGCGCAGGACGTCACGGCCGCCGAGGAGGCCGAGCGTCCCGTCGTGCGGGAGCCCGCCGCCGAGGTGCTGGCCGAGCCCGCCGCCGTCGAGGACGCGGTCGCCGGTGCCCCGGCCCCCGAGGTGCGGGCTCCCGAGGCCCCGGCCGCCGAGGAGGCCGCGCCCAAGGGCCGCACTCGCCGCCGGGCCACCCGGAAGGTGTCCGCACCGGCCGGTTCGCCCGCGGGTGCCGAGGCCGCCGTCGTGACGGTGGCCGAGACGGCCCCGGTGGCCGAGGCCGAGCAGCCGCAGGCGGCCGCCGAGACGGCACCCGAGGCCCCGGCGGCCGCGGAGCCCGCCGAGAGCGCCGCGCCGGCCCGTCCGCGCCGGCGTGCCGTGCGCAAGGCCACCGCGCCCACCACGTCCGAGGAGACGGCCGTCGTGGTCGTCCCGTCGGCCCCGGCGGACGAGGAGGGCGCCGAGGCGGCCCCGGCCAAGAAGGCGGCGGCCCGCAAGACGGCCAAGAAGGCGACGGCGAAGAAGGCCGCCACGAAGAAGACGGCGACCAAGAAGACGACGACCGCGAAGAAGGCCACCGCCAAGAAGGCGGCCAAGACGACGACCGCGAAGAAGGCCACGGCGAAGACCACGGCCAAGAAGACGGCGTCGAAGAAGACCGCGGCGGCCGCTCAGCAGAGCCCGTCCTCGGTCACGGCCGCCACCGACGAGGGCTGATCCGGCACCGTCTGATCCGGCACCTGTCGCAAAACGTGTGGTCCTGCCCGTTCGGAATCCGATCGGGCAGGACCACACGTTTCCCCGGACATGCCCGTGCGCATATCACCGGACAAGTCACCGATCCCCGTGAGGAGAGAAGATCACGTGCCGGTACTGACGAGGCTCATTCCCTCGCCGCTCGCCGTGGACATCCGCCCGGGCGCACTCGACGACCTGGCCAGTGTCCTCGAGGACGAACGGATCTCCCGCTCCGGCCGGCTCGCCGTGGCGATCAGTGACGGTTCCGGGGCGCGGCTGCGCCGGCGGCTGGAGCCGTCCCTGCCCGGCGCGGACTGGTTCGAGGTCGGCGGCGGCACCATCGACGACGCCGTGCGGCTGGCCGACGATATGAAGTCGGGCCGCTACGACGCGGTCGTCGGCCTCGGCGGCGGCAAGGTCATCGACTGCGCCAAGTTCGCGGCGGCCCGGGTGGGCCTGCCCATGGTCGCCGTGGCCACCAACCTCTCTCACGACGGCATCTGCTCGCCGGTGTCGATACTCGACAACGACGCGGGCCGCGGTTCGTACGGCGTGCCGACGCCCATCGCGCTCGTCGTCGACCTCGCGGTGATCCGAGAGGCGCCGATCCGCTTCGTGCGCTCCGGGATCGGTGACGCGGTCTCCAACATCTCCGCGGTCGCCGACTGGGAGCTGGCGCACGGGGTCCACGGCGAGAAGGTCGACGGTCTCGCCGCCGCCCTGGCCCGGCAGGCCGGCGAGGCGGTGCTGCGCCATCCCGGCGGCTGCGGCGACGACGGTTTCCTGACGGTGCTGACCGAGGGCCTGGTGCTGTCCGGCATCGCCATGACGATCGCCGGGCACACCCGCCCCTCGTCCGGTGCCTGTCACGAGATCAGCCACGCGCTCGACCTGCTGTACCCGAGGCGGGCGGCCTCCCACGGCGAGCAGGTGGGCATCGGCGCGGCCTTCGCGACGTTCCTGCGGGGCGACCGCGAGGGGTCGCTGCTGATGGCGCGGACGCTGCGCCGGCACGGGCTGCCGGTGGTGGCCGAGGAGATCGGGTTCGGCGACGACGAGTTCGTACGGGCCGTGGAGTTCGCGCCGCAGACCCGGCCGGGCCGGTACACGGTCCTGGAGCACCTGGACATGTCGCCGGAGCGGACCAAGGAGGCGTACGCCGAGTACGCCGAGTACGTCGCGTCGGTGGCGGGCTGAGGCGCCGCCGGGTGCCCGGGGCCCGGTTTGACCCCTGTGGTGCGGCCCCGTAACCTTGACCGTCGGCGTGTCGACTGACGCGTCACATCCCCGTAAACCTCATTCCCTCCGGGTGCGGGCCCTCGCGGGCCGGGATGCGGAGAGGCCGTCCGCGCATGCCGCCGGGCGGCTGGACTGCGGGGGTGCCGTTCCCGAGCGAGAGAGTGAGATCCGCGTGTACGCCATCGTGCGCAGCGGTGGTCGCCAGCACAAGGTTGCTGTCGGCGACATCGTTGAGGTTGACAAGATTTCCACCGCCAAGGTCGGCGACACGGTCGAGCTCTCGACCCTGCTCGTGGTCGACGGCGACGCTGTGACCAGCGACCCGTGGGTGCTGGCCGGCATCAAGGTCCAGGCCGAGGTCGTGGACCACCACAAGGGCCAGAAGATCGACATTCTGCGCTACAAGAACAAGACCGGCTACCGCCGTCGTCAGGGCCACCGCCAGCAGTACACGGCGATCAAGGTCACTGAGATCCCCGCGGCTGCGAAGTAAGGGACTGAGGAGAGATGGCACACAAGAAGGGCGCATCGTCCACCCGTAACGGTCGTGACTCCAACGCTCAGCGCCTCGGCGTGAAGCGCTTCGGTGGTCAGGCCGTCAGCGCGGGCGAGATCCTGGTCCGCCAGCGCGGCACCCACTTCCACCCGGGCGCGGGCGTCGGCCGCGGCGGCGACGACACGCTGTTCGCCCTGCAGGCCGGTGCGGTGCAGTTCGGCACCCACCGTGGCCGCAAGGTCGTGAACATCGTCCCGGTCGCCTGACCGGACACTTTCGCGAGGCGGGCCTCACTTCCCCGAGGGGAAGCGGGTCCGCCTTTCGCGTGTTACCCAAGAGACATTCCCCGCAGTAGGCAGTAACTGGAGGCACATCCCATGACCACCTTCGTGGACCGCGTCGAACTGCACGTCGCCGCGGGTAACGGAGGCCACGGCTGTGCCTCCGTCCACCGTGAGAAGTTCAAGCCGCTCGGCGGCCCGGACGGCGGCAACGGCGGCCGCGGCGGCGACGTGATCCTCACCGTCGACCAGTCGGTGACCACGCTCCTCGAATACCACCACTCCCCGCACCGCAAGGCCACCAACGGCAAGCCCGGCGAGGGCGGCAACCGCTCCGGCAAGGACGGCCAGGACCTCGTCCTCGCCGTCCCCGACGGCACCGTGGTCCTCGACAAGGCGGGCAACGTGCTCGCCGACCTGGTCGGCCACGGCACCTCCTACGTCGCCGCACAGGGCGGCCGGGGCGGCCTCGGCAACGCGGCCCTGGCGTCGGCGCGCCGCAAGGCCCCGGGCTTCGCGCTGCTCGGCGAGCCGGGGGACCTCGGGGACGTCGTCCTGGAGCTGAAGACCGTCGCCGACGTGGCCCTGGTCGGCTACCCGAGCGCGGGCAAGTCCTCGCTGATCTCCGTGATGAGCGCGGCGAAGCCGAAGATCGCCGACTACCCCTTCACGACGCTCGTCCCGAACCTCGGCGTGGTGACGGCCGGTGAGACCGTCTACACCATCGCCGACGTCCCCGGTCTCATCCCCGGCGCGAGCCAGGGCAAGGGCCTCGGCCTGGAGTTCCTGCGGCACGTGGAGCGGTGCAGCGTGCTGGTGCACGTCCTGGACACGGCGACGCTGGAGTCCGACCGCGACCCGGTCTCCGACCTGGACATCATCGAGGCGGAGCTGCGCGAGTACGGCGGCCTGGACAACCGGCCGCGCGTCGTCGTCCTCAACAAGATCGACGTGCCCGACGGCAAGGACCTCGCCGAGATGGTCCGCCCGGACCTGGAGGAGCGCGGCTACCGCGTCTTCGAGGTGTCGGCGGTGGCCCACACGGGCCTGAGGGAGCTGTCGTTCGCGCTGGCGGACCTGGTGGCCAAGTCGCGTGCCGCCCGGCCGAAGGAGGAGGCGACGCGGATCGTCATCCGGCCCAAGGCCGTGGACGACGCGGGCTTCACCGTCACCCGCGAGGAGGACGGCCTGTTCCGGGTGCGCGGCGAGAAGCCCGAACGCTGGGTGCGTCAGACCGACTTCAACAACGACGAGGCCGTCGGCTACCTCGCCGACCGGCTCAACCGCCTCGGAGTCGAGGACGAGCTGATGAAGGCCGGCGCCCGGGGCGGCGACGGCGTGGCCATCGGCCCCGAGGACAACGCGGTCGTCTTCGACTGGGAGCCGTCCGTGTCGGCCGGCGCCGAGATGCTCGGCCGCCGCGGTGAGGACCACCGCCTCGAGGAGTCCCGCCCCGCCGCCCAGCGGCGCCGGGACCGGGACGCCGAACGGGACGAGGCGCAGCGGGAGTTCGACGGCTTCGAGCCGTTCTAGGCTGTTGCCGGGAGACGACGGTACCCGGTGTTCACCCGGGGGCATGCCGCAGGACATCGATCATGCAACCTTGGGACGTTTTCGGGAGTCCTACCTCACGTACTCAGCCGCACATCTTCACAAGTGTCCATCTGGAAGCAGCCGTACCCGGTTTCCCCACGGTCGGAAGCCGGGTACGCGAAGCGCTGTTGCCCCGGTGGCGGGTGGGTACACGCCACCGCCACCGAATCGTCGAGGAAAGCCATGCAGCCCCGAGTCAGTGTGATCGTCCCCGCCTACAACGCCATGCCCGAGCTGACCGACTGCATCACCTCGGCGATGGAACAGACCATCGGTCTGGACCAGCTTGAGATCATCGCGGTGAACGACGGGTCGACCGACGGCACCGGGAAGGAACTCGACCGGCTCGCCGCGACCTGCACGGCGCTCCGCGTCATCCACCAGGAGAACTCGGGCAACGCCGCCGTCCCGCGCAACGTCGCGCTGGACGTGGCCCGCGGTGAGTACGTCTTCTTCCTCGACTCCGACGACTACCTGGGTCCCGACGCACTGCGCCGCATGGTGGCCATGGCCGACGAGAACGACACCGACATCGTGCTGGGCAAGATGGTGTCGGTGGGCGGCAGGGCCGTGCCCACCGCTGTCTTCAAGACGACCCAGCCCCGTACGGACATCTTCTCCTCCGCCGCCTACCGGACCCTCGGCTGCTGGAAGCTCTTCCGCCGCTCGCTTCTCGAACGGCTGAACCTGCGATTCCCCTCGTTCCGCAATACCGAGGACAAGCCCTTCACCGCGGCCGCCTACCTCAACGCGAACGGTGTGTCCGTCGTCGCGGACTACGACTGCTACTACCACCGCGACCGCGCGAACGGGAACAACCTCACCCTCACCGCGCAGAACCTGAGCCATCGGATGCAGGGCTCCCGGATGTGCTTCGAGACGGTGGCCCGCTATCTGGAGCCCGGGCCGCGGCGCGACCAGATCATGCGCCGGCATGTCGAGTGGGAACTGTGCGGCCCGCTGTGGTGGCTGCTGCTCCGGGAGAGTGAGCAGGACGTGCGCGAGAGCATCTACCCAGAGATCCGTGACTGGGTGGAGAACTGGGTCACGGACCCGATCATCGCAATGCTGGAGTCGCGCGACCGCGTGCTGCTGCACTTGCTGCGGGCCGACCGCTTCGACGAGCTGATGACGGTCATCCGCAACGCCAAGGAAGATGCCGGGCGCGGTCACGTCGTCGAGGGGGGCCGGGTCTACTGGCAGCATCCGCTCTTCCGCGACACGGCGGTGGGGGTGCCGGACAGCGCGTTCGACGTCACCGGTCGGCTGCCGGTGCGCCACCGCGTCGAGTCGGTGGGCTGGCAGAAGGACGGGGCGCTACGGCTGTCCGGCCATGCCTACATCGAGAACGTGGCATCTTCGGACCCGGCCACCGAGCTGGTGCTGCGCTGCTACGACGCGGACCATCCGGAGGTCCGCGTGCCCGCCCGGGTGCACGCCGTCGCCGGACTTCCGGACGACGAGCGCTACGCGAACGCGGGCTTCGTCGTTGACATCGCGCCGGCCACGGCGGCGGCCGGCGCCCCACTGGGCCGCGGGCGGTGGAATCTCTTCCTCGACATACGGGCACAGGGCGTCAGCCGTGTGGTCCGGCTGAAGAGCCTGGAGGCCGGGCGGACACCACCGCAGAGCATCGTGACGACGGGCACGGGCAAGCCCACCACCGTCACACCGTATGTGACGAAGTGGGGCAACCTTTCCCTCAATGTCGGCCGGGAAGTGCCGCGCGACGACACCCCCTGCCGGGTGACCAAGCTGGCCTGGCACAGGTCGCGCAAGGGCACGCTGACGGTGACCGGCACCCTGGCCGAGCGCGTCGACGCACTGCGCCTGCGCGTGGAGAACGCCACCGGCGACCGCCGTGAGGTGACGGCGCCGATCAGCGGGACCGACGGCGGATTCTCGGTCGAGCTCCCGCTCAGGACTCTGCGTCCGGGCCGCTGGACGGTGACTCTGTCCCTGCCCGGCGCTTCCCCGGCTGCCGCCGTTCCTTACCTGGCCGGTCTGGGCCGCACTCACTGGTTCCACCTCGCCCGCCCCTACACCGCCCGTCCGGTGAAGGAGGCGTCGGAGACGACGCTGGTGGTGGAGGTCCGCGCGGTGGACGTGCGGGCAGCCGTGCGGCGGAGGCTGCGGAGGGCTGCGCGGAAGGTGCGAGGGTAGCCCGCCCCGTTCAGCGCTGTCAGGCGCCGGCGTCCGTCAGCTCCTGGTCGGCATACCCGCGAAGCCAGGTCCGGAAGTCCGGGCCCAGGTCTTCACGTTCGCATGCGAGTCGGACGATGGCACGCAGATAGTCGCCGCGGTCGCCGGTGTCATAGCGGCGGCCCTTGAAGACGACGCCGTGGACCGGACCGCCGACCTTCTCGTCCTCGGCGAGCTGCTGGAGGGCGTCGGTCAGCTGGATCTCGCCGCCGCGGCCGGGCTCGGTCTTGCGGAGTATGTCGAAGACGTGCGGGTCGAGGACGTAGCGGCCGATGATGGCGTAGTTGGAGGGGGCGTCGGCCGGGTCGGGCTTCTCGACCAGTCCGCTCACCTTGACCACGTCGTCGTCCCCGGTGGCCTCGACGGCCGCGCAGCCGTAGAGGTGGATCTGCTCGGGGGCGACCTCCATGAGGGCGATGACGCTGCCGCCGTGCTGCTCCTGGACGTCGATCATGCGCTGGAGCAGGGGATCGCGCGGGTCGATCAGGTCGTCGCCGAGCAGGACCGCGAAGGGCTCGTCGCCGACGTGCGGCGCGGCGCACAGCACGGCGTGGCCGAGGCCCTTGGGGTCGCCCTGGCGGACGTAGTGGATCATGGCGAGGTCGCTGGATTCCTGGACCTTCGCCAGCCGGCTCGCGTCACCCTTCTTCTGGAGGGCGGACTCGAGCTCGTAGTTGCGGTCGAAGTGGTCCTCCAGGGGGCGCTTGTTGCGGCCCGTGACCATGAGGACGTCACCGAGGCCGGCGGACACGGCCTCCTCGACCACGTACTGGATCGCCGGCTTGTCGACGACCGGCAGCATCTCCTTGGGAGTGGCCTTGGTGGCCGGCAGGAACCGGGTGCCGAGTCCGGCCGCGGGAATGACAGCCTTGCGAAGCCGTGGGGCCATGGGTTGTCTGATGTCCTTCGTCGTTCGAGTCGAAAGGTGTTCGGGACCGCCGGGCCGGGTCAGGCGTCGACCAGGCCGCTCTCGTTCCGGCCCGCCCGCTGCCGCACGATGCGAGCGGTCTCCACCGCGGCGGGTGAGGGCGCCGGCGTGCGCTCCTCCAGGGGCAGCACCCTGGGGCTGGACTCCTCGCCGAGGAACATGTGGCGGACCACACGCTCTGCTGCGTGCCCGTCGTCGTACTGCACGAACCGCTCACGGAACGCGGAACGCAGCTCGGCCGCCCGGGAACTGTTCCACGCACCGGAACGGAAGACCTCGATGAGCTGATCCTCGCTGGTCGCGGTCGCCCCGGGGGTCTCGCCCGCTTGTCCCGAGAGGATGTCGAAGTACACGCCGCGGGCCCGACTGTAGACCTGCCAGTCGTCCGCGTACGTGACGATCGGCCGGTCAAGGCAGGCGTAGTCGAACATGATGGACGAGTAGTCGGTGATCAGAGCGTCGGCGGCCAGGCAGAGGTCCTCCACCACCGGGTACCGCGACACGTCCTTGATCAGGCCCCGCTCCTGCAGAGCCTCGAGACTCGGGTCGGCGCCGTAGAAGTAGTGGGTGCGTACCAGGACGACGTAGTCGGGGCCCAGTTCGCGGCAGAACCGCTCCAGGTCGATGCGGGGTACGTAGCCCTTCTGGTAATCGCGTACCGTCGGGCAGTACAGGATGGCGGTCTTGCCCTCCTCGATGCCGAGCTCCCCACGGATTCGGGACACGTCCTCCGCGGTGGCGCGGAAGTAGACGTCGTTACGCGGGTAGCCGTACTCGATCGCCTCGAACGCGCAGGGGTAGACCCGTTCCCAGATCTCCGTGGAGTGCTGGTTGGACGTCAGGCTCAGGTCCCACTTGTCGGCCCGCTCCAGCAGTTTGCCGAAGCTCATGCCCTTGGCGGCCGCGGGGAACTTCTGCTGGTCGATTCCCATCTGCTTCAGAGGCGTGCCGTGGTGGGTCTGCAGGAAGACCTGTTCCGGACGCTTGACTATTTCGTTCGGGAAATTGACGTTGTTGACGAGGTACTTGGCGCGGGCCATGACCTCCCAGTAGCGGGGAGAGTTCGCCACGACGTAGTCCACGCCCGCGGGAACGGAGTCCACCTCTGTGCGCTTCACGACCCAGACGCCGTGGACGTCGGGGGCGAGTTCCTTCGCCTTCTGGTAAATGGCCGCAGGGTTGCAGGCGATGCCACGGTTCCAGTAGGCGGCGTACACGGCGAGGTTCTCGTCGACCGGTCGGCGCAGGTGCAGTCGGTAAAGGCGGTTGTAGGCGGTCTTCCCGAGCTTGGTCTTCGCCTTGGAGGCTCGCTGTACGACCTGGCGGTGGGTGCTGGAAGCGAACGTCATCGCCGCGTACGCGGCGTAGGATCCGCGGTCCAGTATCTGGAAACGCGTTCCCTGCCTGCCCTCGGGGACGACGAAGTCCCGCGGCTTGAGCCGCCGGTACTGCGCTGCCGACAGCTTGAAGAACTCTGCCCGGTCCTTGGGGACGATGCGGTCCTCGCGGGCGAGGGTGAAGAGGAAGTGGCTGGCCATGCGCTCGAAGAGCAGCGGCCGTACCGGGGCGAGGTGGGGGCGCTCGTCGAGGAACTCGAAGAGCCGCGCGTACTGCTGGAAGATACCGAAGTGCTTTCGCCCCGGGGTGCGCATGGAGTTGCCCTGGCGACGCTGGCGGTACTCGACGCAGACATGGTCGGTGGCGGCGATCCGTTCCGCGGTCAGCATGGTCTTGTAGACCATGAGAGCGTCCTCGTAGATGCCGTCGGTGAAAGTGAAATTGTGGTCGTCCACGTAGAACTGGCGGCGGTAGGCACGGTTCCATACCACTGCGAACATGCTCAGATACTCGGGGCGTTCCAGGGCGGTGAAAACGTCCGAACCAGCAGCGGCGAGAATTTCACCGGCGGCACTTGGCTGGACGCGATTGTTCCAGTAGGTGCGGACGTGGTTGAACAGCAGAATGTCCGGATTGCCGGTCTCGTCGATGCGGTCGGCCATGGCCTGCAGTGCACCCTCGGCGAGGGTGTCGTCGCTGTCCAGGAACACGATGTACTCGCCACGGGCCCTCAGCGCGCCGGCATCCCGCGCCTTGCCTATTCCCTGGTTCTCCTCCAGGTGGACGGGTATGACCCGGCTGTCCGCAGTCGCGTAGTCATCGAGAATGCGGCCGCAGGCGTCCGGCGAGAAATCGTCGATGGCGATGACCTCGAAATCGCCGAACGACTGCGAGAGGATCGAATCCAAGCATGCGCGAAGGTACCCCTGAACCTTGTAAACGGGTACGACAACGCTGATCTTCGGCGAAGTGTTTCCATTCGCGACGGACATGCTTGGGGCTCCTGGAGTGTCGATCAGACTCAACCGCGCCCCGTGACGGTGACCTGAACGGGACGCGAGAGGCACAAGGAGTGCAGGTTAACGGCTCGATCAGAGTACTGTACGCCCTGTGTTCGACGGTTCGACCGCGCGCGCTACCGCGAGGGCCTGATCCGGTGCCGTCCAGCAAAGTCGCAGACCAGAAGGTGTGGGCGGAAGGGCCGCCGAGCGTCACTCCATGAGTGAGTGTGACCTTTCGCTCGGTGGGCAACCATTTCCGTGAGTTATGGGTCGGCGCGCCCTGGGCAAGTGCGGCACCACTGGTCGAAGGGCACTCTCTGTCCGTGCCCGTCGCTCCCCAGAGCGGGCCGCCCCGACTACGTCAGACCCGCTCGTCGCCCTCGATCGTCTGGGCCGGGGTCGGGACGGGGAGGCGTTCGTCGAACGGGACCACGGGCAGCGGCGCCTGCTCGCCCAGGAAGACGCGCCGCACGACGCGCTCCGCCGCGTGCCCGTCGTCGAACGTGCAGAAACGGCGACGGAAGGCGTCCCGGTGCCGGGTGGCCTCCGGAGCGTCGTACTCGCCCGTGGTGAGCAGCCGGATCAGCTCCTCCTGCGTGGTCGCCACCGCGCCGGGCGGCTCCTGGAGGAGGTCGAAGTACGTGCCGCGGACCACGGAGTAGGTATCCCAGTCGGGGACGTAGCTGATGATCGGACGGTCCAGTACGGCGTAGTCGAACATCGCCGAGGAGTAGTCCGTGATCAGGGCGTCCGCCGCGAGGTACAGCTCCTCCACCGTGGGGTGCCCGGAGACGTCGACGATCCGGCCCGTGCTGCGCAGCTCGTCGGCGTGGGCCGAGTTGCCGTAGAAGTAGTGGCCGCGCAGCAGCACGGTCACGTCGGGCCCGAGCTCGTCGGCGAGCCTGGCGAGGTCCAGCGGCGGAGTGAAGTCCGGCTGGTACTCGCGGTGGGTCGGCATGTACAGGAACACCTTCGTGCGCTCGCCCAGCCCCAGCGCCGCACGCGCCTTGCGCACGGCGTCGGAGTCGGCGTTGACGAGGGCGTCGTTGCGCGGGTAGCCGGTCTCCAGCGTGGTGTAGGAGCAGGGGTAGACCCGTTCCCACACCAAGGTCGAGAAGCGGTTGGAGCTGATGCTGAAGTCCCAGCGGTCGCAACGCTTGAGAAGCTTGTGGAAGCTCATGTTGGTGGACGCCGGGTACTTCCGCTGATCCAGCCCCATGGTCTTCAGCGGAGTGCCGTGATGCGTCTGTACGTGCACCTGGCCTTCCCGCTTCACCACGTTGTCGCCGAAGTTCACGTTGTTGACCAGGTACTTGGCGCGCGCCATGACCGCCCAGTACTCGCGCGAGCCCACCCGCACGAAGTCCGTGCCCGCGGGCACCTGGTCCACCGCGTCCGGCCGGATCGCCCACACCCGGCGGATGTGCGGAGCGACACGGGCGACTTCGGCCTCGATGGCCGCGGGGTTGCAGGAGACACTGCGGTTCCAGTAGGCGGAGAACACCGCGAGGTTCTCGTCGAGCGGCAGCCTGAGCTGGGAGCGGTAGAAGGCCCCCATGGCGCGACGCTTGGACCGGTTCAGGGCGGAACGGGCCCGCTTCCTGACCTCATGACGCAGCCGCACCGCGCGCGTGGCGTACACCATGGTGTTGTACGCGCCACGTTCCAGCATGGCGTACTTGTGGCCCTGGCCACCGGCCGGCCGGGCGAAACCTCGCGGGACGCGGGCGCGGTAGTCGGCCGAGGCGCGGCCGAAGAACTCCGCCCGCGCCTTGTGCGGCAGACGGCCCGGGTGCTCCAGCACGGTCAGGTAGTGGTCGACCATCTTGCGGAACAGCGGGCCGCGCCACTGGTCCAGTTCCTCGTGCGCGTCGAGGTAGTCGAAGACGCGGCGGTACTGGTCGAACACGTCGAAGTGCTTGCGGCTGACCGTCTTGAGGATGTTGCCGCCCTCGCGGCGCTGCCGGTAGTACACGCAGACGCGGTCCAGAAGGGTGATCCGCTCGGCAGTGATCAGGGAGCAGAACGTCCAGGGGGCGTCCTCGTAGTACCCGGGCGGGAAGGTGAGCCCGGCGCGGGCGACGAAGTCGCGCCGGTACGCCTTGTTCCACACGATCTGGAGCAGATCCAGCAGCTCGGGGCGGTCACGCAGGGAAATGACGTCCGGTCCGTCGTTCGCCAGCAGGTCGGCCCGCTGGTTGCGCCTGACCTTGCCGTCCCAGTAGGTGCGGGCGTAGTCGTAGATGAGTATTTCGGGGTCGTCCGTGGCGTCGAGACGGTCGGATATCGCGGTCAGCGCTCCGGCGGACAACGTATCGTCGCTGTCCAGAAACAGTACGTAGTCGCCCTTGGCCTTTTCCAGGCCCGCGTTCCGGGCTCGCCCCAGCCCCACGTTCTCGGTGAGGTGAATCACCTCGATCCGTGCGTCGCGCGCCGCGTACTCGTCCAGGAGGACTCCGGAACCGTCCGGCGAGCAGTCGTCGACCGCGATCACCTCGAAGTCCGTGTAGTCCTGCCCGAGTACGGAATCGAGGCACTCGGGCAGATAGGCCTGCACCTTGTGCACGGGGATGATGAGGGAAAGCCTGGGCATCCTTTGCAACCTGTTCCAATGAGGGCTGGTGGTGGTTTTCGAGACACCGTAGCGGGCCAGTCTGTGCCGCGCCGCCAAATCCGATGCCCTCGATGTGGGACTACGTTTCATCTTCGGCCGGATTGCCTCTTGAGGATCCACACATGCGTTGTACTGTGCGCACACATCACGCACGGTTCACACGCGCCGCTCCGGAACGTCGGCGGGCAGGGTGCCGGGCGACTGCTGCCGGGGGCCGGGCAGCGACAGTTCCGTCGCGAGCCGCCCTGCCATCCGCGCCCGGTGCTCACCGGCCGCCGCGCACAGCGCCCGTACGGCCCCGGCGAAACGCTCCTGGGACGACGGTTCGGCGGGGCCCAGCAGGCGCCGGGCCAGCCCGGCCCGTTCCGCCGCCCGCGCGTCGCGCTCGGGGTGCCGGACCGCGTCCAGCAGCGCGGGCACCCCGGCCGCGTCCGGCGCCAGCACGGTCGCCGCCGCCACCGTCGGGAACGTCTTGCGGAACCCGTCCTCGGCCAGCCCGCTGGTGTTGGCCACCGCGTACGGCTTGCCGCTCGCCAGGAAGTCGCTGATGACGCTCGACACATCGCTGATCAGCAGGTCGGCCCGGTTGAAGCAGGCGTACAGCGGCGGCCGGGCGTCGGTGACGACCTGGTGCTCCCACTCGGGCAGCGAGGCCCAGTACGCCTCCTCCCAGGCGGCCGCCGCCCGCGCCACCGCGGCGGCCCGTCCCGGCTCCGGCGCCGGCTGCCGCAGCATCCGCTCCGCCTGGTCCGCGGCGGAGCGGAAACCGGATGTCGTCAGCCGGTCCAGCTCCGCCGTCAGCCGGCCCAGCCCGGCCGCCGCCGACGCGTCCGGCCGGGGCCCGCCCCGCTCCCGGTTCGCGGACCGCACCAGCTCCCGGATGCGCAGGTCGGCAGCGCGCGCCCGCGGGTCCACCGACCCCGTCAGCGGATGCGGCTTGTACAGCAGCCGTACCCTCGGGTCCGCGAGCAGCGCCCGCACCAGGTTCTCGCCGGCCTCCACCACCGACGTGTTGCCCGGGTTGCCGTCCCAGCCCTCCCAGGTCGGCGCGTAGAGCACCGTCGTGAACGCCCCCTGCGCGGGCGGTCCCGCGTACGGCCGTACGGCGTCCAGCTGCGGGCGGCCGATCTCCACCACGTCCTTGTCCTCGACGCCGACCTCCGCCAGCGCGTACCGCTCGCGCGCCGCCGGACCGGCCACCCACACCTCGTCGTACGCCTTCGCGTACGGGTTGCAGGAGGACAGCTTGTCGCTCTCCCCGTGGTTGACGAACGCGTGCTTGATCGTGGGGATGCGCAGGACCTGCGAGGTCTTGCCCGAGTTGGAGGGGTGCAGGAGCACCTGGAGCGTGGAGTGTTCCAGGCGCATCAGCGTGGACACCTTCGGCAGGCACACCACGGGGATGTCGGTCGCCGCGATCCGCTGCACCATGTGCCGCTCCCGCAGCAGGATCACCGGGCGCTGATCCAGCCGCGCCAGCGGCTCCAGCCACATGTTGGCCTGGTACGCCGAGGACGCCCCGCCCGAGAAGTACAGGCCGACGGTCGGCCGGTACTGAGCCAGCCAGGCGTCGAACCAGTCCAGGACCTCCTGCTCGCCCGCGGGCCGGCGCCCCGGCAGCAGCCGCAGCAGCAGCACGCCCAGGCCGGTCAGCGCCATGGTCAGCGACAGGGCGAGGCCGGCCGCCCCGTACACCGGGGCGTCGGCGGCGGCCGTGGCCAGCAGCCCGGCCGTCGCGGGCAGCCCGAGGACCGCCAGCCGGTGGCCGGGGCGGCGCAGCAGCGCGGGTGGGGCGGGGGACAGGCGCAGCGCGGAGGTGTCCACGTTCCGGGTGACCACGGGCAGCGTGCGGGTGCGCCGGACCAGCACGGAGGCGGCCTGGATCGCCCAGTGCAGCCCGTAGAAGGCGAGCAGGGCGGCGACCAGCGGGGCGTACGCGGGCTCCCGGTGCTGCTCGCCCAGGCGCAGCAGGCCGACCACGAGCAGCAGGTCCCGCAGCACGTGCCGCACCGTGACGTCGGCGTGCGACTTGGCGAACAGCGACACCATGCCCCGCTGCCACCGGTACAGCACCCCTTCGGCGGCGAGCGAACCGGCGGTCGCGGCGAGCAGCAGGGGCACGTGCGGCAGCAGCGCGCCGACGGCCTGCGCGACCGACGCGGTGGCCAGCACGGCGAGGACGAGCAGCTTCACGGCGGTCCGGCGGCGCGGCAGGGCGAGGCCGGGGACACGGGGGCGCGGGCGGCGGCCCGGGCGGGGGACACGGCGGGGAAGTCTGCGGCGGGGCAGGGATAGGGGCACTGCGGTCGCTCCAGGCTTGCTCGTCGCGCATCGGACATCCGGGTTAACGCACGGCGGCCACCCGACGACACGCACGTGTTGGCCCGGGCGCCGGTGCGGGTGGCCTCCGGCGGTCGGTACGGGTGGGCGCGTGCGGTCGACGCGGTCGCCCGCGGGGCTCGGCGCGGGAGCCGGGCCGGCCGCGCCGTCCGCAGCCTGGACCGCGGCGCGGCACGCGACCCGCTTCGCGTAGATTGCCTGGCGGGCGCCCGGACGGGCGCGCGTCGACGGGGAAGGACGGGCGGCAACAGTGGCTGGGGCAAGGCAGGCCGTGGGCGAGGCCCGCAGGATCGTCGTCAAGGTCGGTTCCTCCTCGCTGACCACGGCGGCGGGCGGCCTGGACGCCGACCGGGTAGACGCGCTCGTCGACGTCCTCGCGAAGGTCCGCAGCGGCGGGGAACGGGAGATCGTCCTGGTCTCCTCCGGCGCCATCGCCGCCGGTCTGGCCCCGCTGGGCCTGCGCCGCCGTCCCAGGGACCTGGCCCGTCAGCAGGCCGCCGCCAGCGTCGGCCAGGGCCTGCTGGTCGCCCGCTACACCGCGTCCTTCGCCCGCTACGGCGTCCGTGTCGGCCAGGTGCTGCTGACCAGCGACGACATGAGCCGCCGTGCCCACCACCGCAACGCGTCCCGCACCCTCGACAAGCTGCTGGCGATGGGCGCCTTCCCGATCGTCAACGAGAACGACACCGTCGCCACCGACGAGATCCGCTTCGGCGACAACGACCGGCTCGCCGCCCTCGTCGCCCACCTGGTCCGCGCCGACCTGCTGGTGCTGCTCTCCGACGTGGACGGCGTCTACGACGGAGACCCGAGCAGGCCCGGCACCTCGCGGATCGCCGAGGTGCGCGCACCGGCCGACCTCGCGGACATCGAGATCGGCAGCGCCGGCAAGGCGGGCGTCGGCACCGGTGGCATGGTCACCAAGGTCGAGGCGGCCCGGATCGCCGCCGCCGCCGGCATCCCCGTCGTGCTGACCAGCGCCGTCCACGCCGCCGACGCGCTGGCCGGCGGCGACACCGGCACCTACTTCCACGCCACCGGCAGGCGTTCCGCCGACCGGCTGCTGTGGCTCCAGCACGCCTCCACCCCGCAGGGGGCGCTCGTCCTCGACGACGGGGCGGTCCGCGCGGTCGTCGAGGGCCGCAAGTCGCTGCTGCCGGCCGGCATCGCCGGTGTCGAGGGCGACTTCGCCGCGGGCGAGCCCGTCGAGCTGCGGGACGGGGCGGGCCGCGCGGTCGCCCGGGGGCTGGTCAACTTCGACGCCAAGGAGCTGCCTCGGCTGCTCGGCCGCTCCACCCGGGATCTGGCGCGCGAACTCGGACAGGCGTACGAACGTGAGGTCGTACACAGGGACGATCTGGTGATCCTGCACCCGTAATGGGCCGAAACGTCCCCGAATCGGCGGTGTACGTTCCGCAAAACCGCCCCGCGATCTTGCGAGGCCTGCTCAACTTTCCTTCAGCGACAGGCCCGGCCGACCACCGGGCTCAGCAGTGTGCGTGAAGGAGGCCGTCGTGAGCGGAGTGCGCCCTGGAACGGCGGCGTCCCGCGCCCGCCCGGGCGGCAGCGCCCGCAAGGTGCCCCGCGCGGCCGGCGAGGAACGCCCCCTGACCAGCGTCGCGGCCGGCGACCGCTTCCAGGGCGGGGAACCCGAGCACACCCCGCGCCTGTGGCACGTCACGCTCAGCGTCTCCGGCGCCCGCGCCCCGTTGTCCGAGGTCCGCCGGGCCCTGGAACAGCTCGCCCACGACCACCCCTTCCTGCTGACCAGCCGCTACGCCGACGACCACGCCGAGATCCGGTACTGGGAGGAGGCCCGCGACCTGCACGACGCCGCCGCCGTCGCCCTGCGCCTGTGGGGAGAGCACCGGCAGACCGCGGGGCTGCCGCCCTGGGAGATCGTCGGCCTGGAGGTCATCGACCGGGCCACCTACCACCAGCGCATCGCCGCCGGCTACGGCCCGGCTCCGGCGACACCGGTGGGGGTCCACCCGTTCTAGGGGGACTGTCCGCGCTCGGTCTGTGTTCATCGTGCGGGGTACGCCGGGAGCGCTCGGCGTCCGCGCTCGCAGACCCCGGCGGCACCGGTCCGTGTCTGTGGTGCGAGGCCTGCCGGGGACGCTCGGCGCAGGTGGCCGCGATTGCCCTGTGCCCGACCCGTGCGTGGAGGGCGTCTGCCTGCTCTGCCCACAGTCGGCGGCATCCTCACCGATGCGCGGGACCGACCTGCGCGCGGGAACGCCCACCGCGCCACCCCCTCAGGTCCCCGGCCATCCCAGCGCGCCTGGGCGCGGGAACGCCCTCGCGCCGGCCCCTCAGGGCCCCGCCATCCCAGCAGTGCCCCGACCCCGCCACCCCGAGCTGCCCCTGCGTCACCGGGCTGCCTGATGGACCTGGGCTGCCGGGCTGTCTCTGCGTCTTCGGGCTGTCCCTGAGCTCCTGTGTTGCTCCCGCGTCGTCGCCGCGTTGTTCCTGTGTCGCCGGGTGCTGGCCCCGTGCGGCCGCTGCGCCGCCCGACCGCCTCGGCTGCGGGGCTGTCTCTGTGTCGAGGGGCTGCCTGATGGACCTGGGCTGCGGGGCTGTCTCTGCGTCGACTGGCTGCCCACGAGCCACTGGGCTGCTCCCGCGCGGCCCCTGCGCCGCCGCCGCTGCGCCACCCGACCGCCCTCGGCCGCCGGTCCACCCCTGCGCTCGGGCCTTCGCGTCGCCCCGACCGCAGGGCTGTTCCCGAGCCACCGGGCTGCTCTCGAGGCCGCCGGGCTGTTCCCGAACCACCGAGGCCGCCTCCGAGGCACCGAGGTCGCCCCCGAGCCGCCGGGCTCGCCCTCGCGCCACCGGGCCCGCCGCCGAGCCGCCGCGGGGCGCCCCGACCGCCCGGTCCACCCCGACCGCCGGACTGTTCCCGAGCCACCGGGGAGCCGCCTCCAAAGCACCCGGACTGTTCCCGAGCCACCGGGGGAGCCGCCTCCAAAGCACCCGGACTGTTCCCGAGCCACCGGGGAGCCGCCTCCAAAGCACCCGGGCTGCTCCCGAGCCACCGGGGCCGTCCCCGAGCCACCGGGGCCGTCCCCGAGCCACCGGCGTCCCCGAGCCACCGGGGCCCATCCCCGCGCCACCGGGCCCGCCCCCGAGCCGCCGCCGGGCGCCCCCGCCCCCGGCCGGCGCCGGGCGCCCCCGCCCCCGCCCGCCGGGCTCGCCTCCCCGGGCCGCGACCGGAAACCAGACCGGGCCCGGGCCCTGGCCCGTCCCTTTTCGCCCCCTTCGGCGCATGTCTCGGGGTTTGGGACGACCGGTGGGCAGCGCCGTCCGGCCTACTACGCTTCCCCCATGACCACGCTCTCGCCGTACGACTCGATGTCCCCGGTCACCCGGGCCGCCTACCGGGCCAAGGCCGCCGCGGCCGACCTCGCGCCGCTGCCGCGGGCCGCCAAGGACGACGCGCTGCTCGCCGTCGCGGACGCGCTGGAGGTCCGTACCAGCGAGATCGTCGAGGCCAACGCCCAGGACGTGGCCAAGGCCCGCGCCGCCGGGACCAGCGAGGCCATCGTCGACCGGCTGACGCTGACCCCGGAGCGGGTCCGTGCCATCGCCTCCGACGTGCGGGACGTCGTCGCTCTGCCCGACCCGGTCGGCGAGGTCGTGCGCGGCAACACCCTCCCCAACGGCATCGACCTGCGCCAGGTCCGCGTGCCGCTCGGCGTCGTCGGCATCGTCTACGAGGGCCGGCCCAACGTCACCGTCGACGCCGCCGCCCTCTGCCTGAAGTCCGGCAACGCGGTGCTGCTGCGCGGCTCCTCCTCCGCCTACCAGTCGAACACCGCCCTCGTCCGGGTCCTGCGCGACGCAGTGGGCGGGGCCGGGCTGCCCGCCGACGCCGTGCAGCTGGTGCCCGGCGAGAGCCGCGAGAGCGTGCGTGAGCTGATGCGGGCGCGCGGCCTGGTCGACGTGCTCATCCCGCGCGGCGGCGCCTCGCTGATCAACACCGTCGTCCAGGAGTCCACCGTCCCCGTCATCGAGACCGGCACCGGCAACTGCCACGTCTACGTCGACGCCCAGGCCGACCTCGACACGGCGGTCGACATCCTCGTCAACTCCAAGGCCCAGCGGGTCGGCGTCTGCAACGCCGCCGAGACCCTCCTGGTCCACCAGGACATCGCCGCCGCCTTCCTGCCCCGCGCCCTGGACGCCCTCGCCGAGGCCGGCGTCACCGTGCACGCCGACGAGCGGGTCATGGCCTACGCCGAGGGCTCCAAGGTGACGGCCGTCGAGGCCACGCCGGAGGACTGGGAGACCGAGTACCTGTCGTACGACATCGCCGCGGCCGTCGTCGACTCCCTCGACAAGGCCGTCGAGCACATCCGGCTGTGGACCTCCGGCCACACCGAGGCCATCGTGACGACCTCGCAGCAGGCCGCCCGCCGCTTCACCCAGCTGGTCGACTCCACCACCGTCGCCGTGAACGCCTCCACGCGCTTCACCGACGGCGGCCAGTTCGGCTTCGGCGCCGAGATCGGCATCTCCACGCAGAAGCTCCACGCCCGAGGCCCCATGGGCCTGCCGGAGCTGACCAGCACCAAGTACATCGTCACCGGCGACGGGCACGTACGGCGCTGACGGCCGGCGCCGCGCCCACGGCGCGCGCCGAGGGTGGATGCCACGCGCCCGTGACCCGATCGGGGCATCTCACCCACCGGATGAATTTCCCCGCCGTCTGCCCAAAACGACCCCCCAGGTCTACTCTGGACCCGTGCCGGAGGACGTGGGGGGTAGGCCGTTCCCTGACGGCTGGGAGCCCGACGACGACCACGACCACGGGGTGTCGGACGAAGAGTTCGCCTCCGTGGTCTTCGACGAGGCCTTCGTACGGGCGGCCGCGGTGCACGAGCCGTCCGCCGTCGAACGCCTCCTGGCCGCCGCCGAGGCCAGAGCCGAGGCCACCGAGGCGGAAGCGGCCCGCCGCGGCCGCAGCAGAGCCGAGCGCTACGACGACGGGTACGGCGATTTCGGCCATGATCCCGACCTCGACGACCCGGACGACGACCGAGACCTCCTGGACCGCCCCTACGGCGCCCCGCCGGCCACCGGCAAGCAGGTCCGCTGGCACCGGCCGGTCGCCTGGATGCTCGCCGTCGTGATGGGCGTCGGCATGGTCGCGCTGGCCTTCGCGGCGGTCTACCGCGGCGCCTCCTCGGGCGGCGGCACCCAGCAGGTGCCCCCACCGGCCTCACCCGCCTCCACCGGTCCCGAACAGGGCGGCAAGGTGACGCCGTCGGCCTCCGCCGACTACTCACAGCCCGCCGTCCCGGTCATCCCGCGCAGCCCCTGACCTGCCCGCCCGGCGGCTCGCAAGCTGTCCCGACCTGACCCGTGGCGACGCGTTTACCGGGCCCCGGGCAGACCAACCCTGAAGGTATGGCAGGGCTGGGCGACCCGCCCGGAGGGACGCCCGAGGGCTCCCCCGGAGGCGGAGAGGACGAATACCGATCCGTCGTCTTCGACGAGTCGTTCGTCCGTGCTGCCCGGCTGGAGGAGTTCTCCGCCCAGGAGCGCATGGCCGACCACGCGCACGCCGTACGCCGCCGCACCCCGCTGCGCCGGGCCGGCCTCTCCCGGCAGGCGCTGATCCTCGTCGTCCTCGTCGCCGTCGCCGTCGGCACCGCCCTCTACATGGGTGTACGGCACCCGTACCAGAGCCCCGCCGCCCAACGGGCCGCCGAGCCGGTGCGGATGACCGTCGTCCCGCTCGCCCCGCAGGGCGAGGTCCCCGGCGCGGCCGACGCCGCCCACCTGTACGAGCACAGCCCCGCCGCGGAGTTCCAGGCCGCGGCGAGGGGCGTCCCGCTGCCGGGCCACCACCGCACCGCGCACTTCTCGGACGACCAGGTCATGAACGCGCTGACCACCGCCAAGCAGTACATCGTCCGCTCGGCGCTGGACCCGGACGTGCTCGGCGGCGAGGAGGTCCGGTCGGTGCGGGTGCTGCTCGACCCGGCCCAGCTGGAACAGTTCGACCGGAGCTTCGAGAGGCCCGCCCGGAACGGCCGGCACGCTGCCACCGGATGGCTGGTGCGCTTCGACCCCGCCCGCACCGAGCTGGCCGACGCCGAGATCCGGGTGCACGGCAGCATGCGCTTCACGGAGACCGACGCCTCCACGCTGGAGGTCACCGCCGACCACACCATGGTGTACCCGCTGCGGCCCGCCGGCGACGACCGGGCGGAGACGTCCCTGTTCACCGTCCGGCGCGAACTGCACTTCCGCTTCGACCGGGACGACCTGCGCCTGCGGCAGACGCAGCTCGTCGCCTCCCACGTCCAGGCCGGACCGCTCTCCTGCGCCGACGACCCGGCCGGCCACCTGCGCCCGCTGCTCGCCGGCCAGACGGCCGGGACCGGACTCCCCGCCGGCACCGACCCCTACACCGAGGACAACCCCAAGGCCCTGTGCGGCACGCTCGCGGCGAGCGCCCAGCCGAAGGTGTAGGGCCTGTCCTCAGGCGCCCCGCGGCCTCTCAGGCGCCGCCGCCCGGCGGACGGTCGTCCGGCGTCCCGGGGCCGCCCGACGCGGGGCCCGGTCCCTCGGACGCCGGCCCGCCCTCGTCCTTGGGCGGCCTCGGCTGCGAGGACGCGAATCCGCCGAAGCCGCGCCGCATCCGGTCGCCGAGGTCCCCGGCGCCGCCGGCGATGTCGTTCACCAGCTTCATCAGCGGATCCTTGGAGTCGCGCACATGGGTGGCGTAGCTGGACGCCGACTCGCGGAAGGAACCCCGCACCGAGGTGTCCTTGTCCTCGTCGCGCCGCGGGTAGTGGCCGTCCATGATCCGCTGGTGGTCCCGGGAGGCCGCCCACTTCTTCAGCTCGGCGGCCCGCACCGTCGTGAAGGGGTGGGACCGGGGCAGCACATTGAGGATCTTCAGCACGGAGTCGCGCAGGTCGCCGCCCGCCTCGTACTCGTCGGCCTGCTCCAGGAACGCGTCCACGTTCATCTCGTGCAGGTGGTTGCCGCCCGCGATCTTCATCAGGCCCCGCATGGACGCCTGGAGGTCCTGGCCGACCAGCAGACCCGCGCGGTCGGCGGACAGCTCCGACTTGCGGAACCACTCGCGCAGCGCGGTCACGATCGCCATGATCGCCACGTTGCCCAGCGGGATCCAGGCGACCCGGACCGCGAGCGAGGTCAGGAAGAGCAGGATGGTCCGGTAGACCGCGTGCCCGGACAGCGCGTGCCCCACCTCGTGCCCGACGACCGCCCGCATCTCCTCCTCGTCGAGCAGCTCGACCAGGCCCGTGGTGACGACGATGATCGGCTCGTCCAGGCCGATGCACATCGCGTTCGGCTTGGGGTCCTGGTTCACGTACATCGCCGGGACCTTCTCCAGGTCCAGGATGTAGCAGGCGTCGCGCAGCATGACGTTCAGATGGGCGAACTGCCGGTCCGAGACCCGCACCGAGTCGGACAGGAACAGCAGCCTGAGACTGCGCTCGGGCAGCAGCCCGCTCAGTGCCTTGAACACCGTGTCGAAACCGCTCAGCCTGCGCAGCGCCACCAGCGCGCTGCGGTCGGCCGGGTGCTCGTACGCACGCGAGGAGATTCCGGGGAAGCGCCTGCGCTGCCTGCTCGGCACGTTCTCGTGCCCGTTGTGCTGGTGGCCGTCGGACATGTCTTCCCCCATGTGCGTGTGTGTGGCCTGTGCGTATGTCTGGGCCTTTGCGAACCCTTGTACGGCCCTTTGCGCCCCCGAAGCCGAGCCCAGCCTAGGCGGAGATACCGTGGACGGGCAGTACAGCGAAGGAGTCCCGTCATGGCGCACACCCCCCACACCGACTGGCTCGCCGCCGCGGCGACGGCGGCAGAGCAGCAGGGGCCGGGGAATCTGCTCCGGATCGTGCTGATCGTGATGGTGGTGGGCTGTGTGCTGACCGCGTGGTTCCTGCTGCGGGGGTACAGCCGGAAGGACGACTGACGCCACCCGAAGGTTCCCCGGACCGCACCGGACAGCCCCCGGACCTCCCCGACGGCGGAGTCGGCGTGATCGCCCGCGAGGCGCCCGCATACGATGAGGCGACGTCTTTATTCCGCCCACACCGGATAGGTCCTGCCGAAGATGAGCTTCCACAGCACCGCTGCCCAGATCGTGACCCTCGCCTCCGAGGGTGGCGAGGGTCACGGCGGCAACCACGAGAGTCTCAGCCCCTACGTCACCGGCATCGGCGCGTTCGTCATCCTGATGCTCCTGCTGTGGATCACCACCCGGTTCAACCGCGACCGCTGAGCGCGGGGGGCCGTGTGCCCCCAGGCAGTGGGCCCGGCAGGAGCCGTCACGCCGGGCCGGTAGGGTCTGCACGCATGGGAGAGCAGGACATGCCTACCGGTTCGGCGCACGCGCCGGCGCACGGCACGCACAACCGCGCGGTGCCCGCCCGCGCCACCGGCCGGGGCAACGGCCCGGCGCCCTCGGGCAAGCGCCGCCTCGGCGTCATGGGCGGCACCTTCGACCCGATCCACCACGGTCACCTCGTGGCGGCCAGTGAGGTCGCCGCGCAGTTCCACCTCGACGAGGTGGTGTTCGTGCCCACCGGGCAGCCCTGGCAGAAGAGCCACCGCACGGTCTCCGCCGCCGAGGACCGCTATCTGATGACGGTCGTGGCGACCGTCGAGAACCCGCAGTTCTCCGTGAGCCGCATCGACATCGACCGCGGCGGTCCGACTTACACCGTGGACACCCTGCGCGACCTGCGCGCGCTCAACCCGGACGCCGACCTGTTCTTCATCACCGGCGCCGACGCCCTCGCCCAGATCCTGACCTGGCGCGACAGCGAGGAGCTGTTCTCCCTCGCCCACTTCATCGGCGTCACCCGGCCCGGTCACACGCTGACGGACGCCGGACTCCCCAAGGGCGGCGTCTCGCTGGTCGAGGTCCCCGCCCTCGCCATCTCCTCCACGGACTGCCGTGCGAGAGTCGCCAAGGGCGACCCCGTCTGGTACCTGGTGCCGGACGGAGTCGTGCGCTACATCGACAAGCGCCAGCTGTACCGCGGCGAGTGAGCCGAGAGGGGCACCGGGTGAACGACGGATACGACGCGGGATACGGCGGCGGCGACCCGTACGAGATCGTCGGCTACGACGAGTACGGCCGGCCCGTGTACCGCCAGGCCCAGGCCCACGGCCAGGACCCCTCCCAGGCAGGCGGTCAGCAGCCGTACGACCCCTACGACCCGTACGGGCAGTACCAGGCTGGGCACGACCAGCAGGGTCACCAGAACCACCAGAACCACCAGAACCACCAGAACCACCCGGGCTATGGCTACGACCCGTACGCGGGCGGCGGTCAGCAGCCCTACGACGCCTACGCCCCCCACGGCTCCCAGCCGGGCTGGGACACCGGTCAGCAGCCGTACGACCCCCACCACACCCAAAGCCCTTACGACCCCTACGGCCAGGCGGCCGCCGGCACCGCGCAGCCCCGGGTCGCCGAGCAGACCGCACACATCCCGCAGCAGGCGGGCCCGCCCGACGAACCGGAGCCCTCCGCCGAGAGCGCCGAGCCCGGCCGGGACGGCCGGGACGACCGGGACGACCGGGAGTACCGCACCGAGCAGTTCGCCTTCGTCGAGGAGCCCACCGACGACTCCGAGGACGTCATCGACTGGATGAAGTTCACGGAGAACCGCACCGAACGCCGCGAGGAGGCCCGGCGCCGCGCCCGCACACGGATCGTCGCCCTGGCCGTCGTCCTGGCGCTGGTCGCGGTCGGCGGCGTCGGCTACCTCTGGTACGCCGGGAAGCTGCCCGGCACGTCCTCCTCGGACGACAGGACGGGCGGT
Source organism: Streptomyces sp. M92 (assembly GCF_028473745.1). Lineage (NCBI taxonomy): Bacteria > Bacillati > Actinomycetota > Actinomycetes > Kitasatosporales > Streptomycetaceae > Streptomyces > Streptomyces sp. M92. The sequence goes on along the minus strand of NZ_CP101137.1, from coordinate 833,718 downwards.
ACGACGGCGGCGGGCGCCCAGAAGCGCGACGTGATCGCCGTCCACCTGCACGACACCGACGGCGGCGGCACCTCCACCGCCCTGCTCGTCGACAACACCACCGCCGAGCAGGGCACCGCCGTCCTGCTGCCCAACACCCTCGCCCTGACCGCCGACGACGGCACCGCCACCACGCTCGACAAGTCCGTCGACGAGGCCGGCCCCGACGCGACCCGCACCGCGCTCGACACGGTCCTCGGCACCGACATCGAGGGCACCTGGCGCCTGGACACGCCCTACCTCCAGATCCTGGTCGACCTGGTCGGCAACATCGAGGTCGACACCGACACCGACGTCCCCGACCCGGACGCCAAGGACAAGGGCGCGGCCCCCCTCGTCCACAAGGGCGAGGCCCAGACGCTCAGCGGCAAGATGGCCGTCGCCTACGCCACGTACCGGGGATCCGGCGAGGAGGCCGACGCCCAGTTGCAGCGGTTCGGGCAGGTCATGCAGGGCGTGCTGCGGAAGCTCTCCTCCGATCCGCAGGCCGCGACGACCACCGTCCAGACCCTCGGGCTGATCCTCGACCCGCCGCTGACCGAGAAGGACCTCGGCTCCTTCCTCGCCGGGCTCTCCGACCTCGCCAAGGGGGGTGACTTCAAGACGGAACTGCTGCCCGTCCAGGACGACGGCAGGCTCAGCACCGAGGCCGCCGACGGCGTCGTCAAGGACGTCCTCGGCGGCACCGCCAAAAGCCCTGACAAGGACGCGGCGGTCAGCGTCTCGGTCCGTAACGCCACCGGCGTCGAGGAGCGCACCGCCAAGGCCCGCGTCACCCTCCTCAACGGCGGCTTCACATTCCTGTCCGGCGGCACCGCCTCCGGCGCCGAGGCGACCTCGGAGGTCGTCTACGCCGAGGCCGCCGACAAGGAGAGCGCCGTCCAGGTCGCCAAGACCCTGGGCCTGTCCGCCGACGCGGTGAAGCAGGGCGAGGTCTCCGCCAACGCCAGGGTCTCGGTGGTGCTCGGCCAGGACTACGACCCGGCGTCGTAGGGGCGGACGTTTATCACGTGGGCCGCCGTCGGCGGTCGTGAGACCCTTGAGGTCAAACGACCGCCGACCGAAAGCCACGCAGTGACCGCGACCGACCGATCCATCGAACTCATCAACACCGCCGCCCAGGCGGCAGCCGACAAGCTCGCGCACGACGTCATCGCCTACGACGTCAGCGACGTGCTGTCGATCACGGACGCCTTCCTGCTGGCCTCCGCGCCCAACGACCGCCAGGTCAAGTCGATCGTCGACGAGATCGAGGAACGGCTCAACAAGGAACTGGGCGCCAAGCCGGTGCGCCGCGAGGGCGACCGCGAGGCCCGCTGGGTCCTGCTCGACTACGTCGACATCGTCGTCCACGTCCAGCACAGCGAGGAGCGCGTCTTCTACGCCCTGGAGCGGCTGTGGAAGGACTGCCCCGAGCTGGAGCTGCCCGCCGACGCCAAGGAGACCCGCGGCAAGGCCAAGGAGCACGCCGAGCGCCAGGCCGCCGAGGAGGCGACGGAGACCGACGGGGACTGGCGGTGAGCGCCACCGGCGAGGTGACGGCCGGCCGGCCCGGCCGCGGCCGGCGCGTCATCCTGTGGCGGCACGGCCAGACCTCGTGGAACGTGGAGCGCCGCTTCCAGGGCACCACCGACGTCGAGCTCACCGGGACGGGCGTAGCCCAGGCCCGGCGCGCGGCGCAGCTGCTGGTGCACCTGAAGCCCGACGCGATCGTCGCCTCCGACCTCGCGCGCGCCGCGAACACGGCCGCGGAGCTGGCGGCCCTCACCGGCCTCGAGGTGACGCTGGAGGAGGGCCTGCGGGAGACCTACGCGGGCGTCTGGCAGGGCCTGACCCACGACGAGATCATCGCCCGGCACGGCGAGGAGTACGCGGCGTGGAAGCGCGGCGAGCCGGTCCGCCGCGGCGGCGGCGAGCTGGAGACCGAGGTCGCCGACCGGGCCGCCCCCGTCGTGCTCCGGCACGCCGAGAAGCTCGCCGAGGACGGCACTCTCGTCGTGGTCAGCCACGGCGGCACCATCCGCACCACCATCGGCCGTCTGCTCGGCCTGGAGCCGCACAGCTGGGAGAGCCTCGGCGGCCTCACCAACTGCTGCTGGTCCGTCCTGGGCGAGGGCGCCCGGGGCTGGCGCCTGCTGGAGCACAACGCCGGCACCCTGCCGGAACCGGTGCTCGGCGACGACGACTGAGCGGCCGGGGGAGTGGCCGGGGAGCGGGCTCCGGGTGGGCCCGGGACCCGGATTTCACTTTCCGGCAGGTCGCAGGCTAAAGTTCTTCTTGTTCGCCCCGCCGAGCGGGACGAAACACCACACGGCTCCGGCCGGGTGGCAGCAAGGGGCTATAGCTCAGTTGGTAGAGCGCCTGCATGGCATGCAGGAGGTCAGGAGTTCAATTCTCCTTAGCTCCACAGCCCACGGACGAATCCCGTCCCCCTCGGGGGGCGGGATTTTTCGTTCGCGTCCGCTTGAGCAACACGCGTCCCACGGGCGTATACATCGGTGGAACTCCGTGTCCGGAATGGTACTGAGGCGTCGCTGACCGTATTGGCCCGCTCGTGGCAGAATCAAACGGCCGGAAGGGGACCGCGACCCGACGGGAGGGAGTGGCGATGCCTGCGAGCGTCATCGAGGAGGTCGGTCACCTCCTCGGCTCGGCGGTGACACGGAACACGGCCACTCGTCTCCTCTGCCCCTCCTGCGGTTCCGGGCACGTGGCCCAGGTCCTCGGGGACAACGGCGGAATCTCTTACGTGTGCACGGCCTGCGGCCACAGCTGGAGCTGATCGATGGGTGCACACAGGCGGAAGTGCGACTGGTGCGGCAGCGGCACGCCGATCGTGCGGGACATGGAGCCGGTCAACCCGGACTACCAGTACTGGTGCGAGGAGTGCGCGCGGGCGCTGATCATAAAGGGCGACCCGATCGAGACGTACCGCGAACTCGAGGGCGAGCCGATCTACGGCCGGCTCCTGGAGGAGCACTGCACGCTCAAACGGTTCTACTCGTTCGTCACGGCGTAGCGGCCCGGTGTAGAGGACCGACGTAGAGGGCCGACGTAGAGGGCCTGTAGTGTCGGGCCTGCATGCGGGCAAATCGGGCGAACCGGAAACGATTTGGTGTTGTGCCCGGTGGACCGTGTAATGTTGGCGTCGCCGCCGGGGAAACCGGGCGGAGCGAAACAAGGGGCTATAGCTCAGTTGGTAGAGCGCCTGCATGGCATGCAGGAGGTCAGGAGTTCAATTCTCCTTAGCTCCACAGGAAGACAGGGAAACCCCCGGATCACCGATCCGGGGGTTTCCTCGTGTTCAGCGGCCCAGCGCCCGGCGGCCCCGGCCCGGGGAGAGGACCGGCAGGTTGCTCCGCGAGGACGGGGCGGCCGGTGCCCGAGTGTCCCCCTCGATGCGCAGCGCGAGCGCCGGACAGCGGCGCACCGCGCGCACCGCCTTGGCCTCCGCGAAGCGCGGCACGTCCGCCTGTGCGACCGTCGGGAAGCCGTCGGCGCCGAGCTGGAAGACCTCCGGGAGGACGTCCGCGCACAGCCCGTGGCCCCGGCACAGCGTCCAGTCCACGTAGATCTTCTGCCGACTGGGCCCGCTCTCCCCGTCACCGCCCGGGACGCCCGTAGGAGTCCCCCCGCCCTCCAGGAGCGGCAGGACGCCCTCCACGGGCCGTCCGCAACCGTTGCCGAGGACGTGGGCGGCGAGGTCGTCCGTGAACGCCTTGACCGTCGACTCCAGGAACATCGCCGAGCCGTCCGGGTGCGAGCAGGCGCCGCGCCGCTTCACGTTCCGCGCGACCTGCTTGACCGCCTCCAGGGCGGCCGGGCCGCCGCCGTTCAGGATGTCCTCCAGGCCCCGCGCGGCGGCCGGCAGACCGAGGTAGCAGGGGCCGCACTGGCCCGCGCTCTCCTGGGCCAGCCACTGCGCCACCCGCAGCGACTCGCCCAGCGGGCAGGTGTCCTGACCGATCGGCAGGATCGCGCCCGCGCCGAGCGAGCCGCCCACCTGCTGCAGCGAGTTGCGGGAGACGATCGCCTCGTCGACGGTCGCCGCGTCGATCCACTTGCCGTGGTAGCCGCCGGTCAGCACCCCCTGCGGCACCGGCGGGGCGCCGGCCAGCTGGAGGACGTAGCGCAGCGGTACGCCCGTCGGCACCTCGATCACCATCGGCCGGGCGACCGCACCGGAGACGGTGAGCATGACGGTGCCCGGCTCGTCGTACAGGCCGGTGTTGCCGTAGCGCTCCGGGCCGATGCGGGCGGCGATCGCGAGCTGTGCGAAGGTCTCGGCGTTGGACAGCAGGGTCGGTGCGCCGCCCACGCCGCTCTTCGAGGCGCTGACCTTGCGGCCGGGCGGGATCGCCGGGCCGCCGTCGATGGAGCGGATCAGCGAGGCGGCCGCGCCGGTGACCATGCGCACCGGGTTGCGCTGCACGCGTGCGCGCAGGGCGGAGCGGCGTCCGTTGCTCAGGCCGCGTTCGGCGAGGGCCGCCTCCATGGAGCGCTGGGTGGACTCACGGGTGACGCCGATGACGAGGGTGCGGGCGCCCATCGCCTCGGCGCACAGCAGCGCGCCGTCCAGGATCAGGTGCGGGGCACGGTTGATCAGCACCGTGTCCTTGCGGCAGGCCGGTTCGTCCTCGCTGCCGTTGACGACCACGACCGGCCGCACGCCGCGCTTGATGGCGGACTCGGCGACCGAGCGCAGCTTCTTGTGGAAGGGGAAGCCCGCGCCGCCGCGGCCCTTCAGGTTGATGCGTTCGGAGAGCTGCGCGAGCTGCTCCCCGCCCATCGGTTCGAGCGGCCCGTGCACCTTGAGGTGCATGGGAAGATCCAGGCGCTCGACAAGGTCGAAGCCCGACGTGAGCTGGGGAAGACCGACCACGCGGACTTCGGGGACGTCGGGCAGGGCCTCGTTCACTTAAAGCCTCCGGAGGGCGCGTTCCAAGGTTCGCCCGAACCCGGTGCGTCGAAGTCGTGGGACGACGAGGGCGCACCGGGGCTTGGTTCGGTTGCGGGACCGCTGTTGTACGTGTCGTTGGGGTAGTACGTGTCGTGCACGGCGTTCGTCTCACCGGTGTCGTACACGTCACTCGAGCCGTGGCCCGGCGCGTGGCCGTGGTCCGGCGACCGGCCGGTGGTGTCCGGGCCGCCGTAGACCGGGATGGTGTGTCCGGTGTCGTCGAGCGGGTCGTACGCCGACGGGGGCGCCTCCCCGACCGGGGGCGGCGAGGGCACCGGCCAGCTTCCCGACGTGCTGCCGCCGCCGTCGACCAGGGGCATCGCCTCGGTGGGCCGCATGTCCGGCGGCAGCCGGTCGGACGCGGCCGGGTCGGCCGTCAGCGGCCGGCGGCGTCCGCCCGACGGGTTGGACACCGCGCGGTAGGCCGCCGCGAAGCCGCCCGCCGGTTCCGGTGCCGTAAGGCGTTCCGCGGGCTCGTACAGCGGCGCGGAGGACTCGTACAGCGGTGCGGAGGAGGAAGCTCCGCGCCGCCGGGACGCCGTCCGGCTCCCGTAGCCGGGCAGCGCGGCGGCCGTGGCCCGGAACCGGCTCTCCTCCAGTTCCTCGCGGGCCACCCGCTCCTCGGTGCCCAGGAAGGCGGCGATCCGGGCGGCGACCGTGCGCTTGACCGGGCGGGGTGCCGCGCGCAGCGCCAGGGCCGCCATGACACCCAGCACGGACAGCGCGTACAGGACGGTGAACAGCGGTTTCGCCGCGCGACCCGCGTAGAGCCCGTGCAGCAGGGCCAGGCACCACGCCGGGTAGGCCAGCATGTGCATGGCCCGCCAGCGCGAGGCCACCGGCGCCGGGGCGGCGAAGCGGTTGCGCAGGGCACCGGTGACGCCCACGAAGATCATGAGCATGCTGGCCAGGGTGCCGAAGCCGATGAGCACGGACCGGCCCCCGAACGCCTCGTCGTCCGTGGCCAGCAGCCCGAAGGGGATCACCGCGGCGACCCAGGTGGTGTGGTCCAGGGCCAGCTTGACCCCGATGTGCACCAGCAGGAAGACCACCGAGGCGACGGCGGTGGTCCGGTGCACCGCCTGGGCGAGGATGCGCCGGCGGGCGTCGAGGACGATCCGGTCCTGGGCGACCAGCCCCCAGATGACGGAGCAGCTGAGGAGGACGAGGGAGAGGACGCCGGCGCCGAAGTTGAGGAACTCGGCGAAGGTGTCGTCCACCGTGCTGTCGTTCGTCACCACGGCAGACCACCCCGCGTCAGGGGGGTGCGGGGAGGGGGCGAGCCGGCGCTGCCCGGGTGGATCAAGGGAGGAGGGTTCATGGGGGCGACTCCGAGCGGTTCGGGAAAGCGGTCCCGCTGCCGCACTCTAAGTGGCGCCATACCCGTGAGTACGGGGTTTGAGTTATTGCGTTGTTATCAAACGACAATGCGCTCGTGGTGTTGTCCCCTTAGTGGTCGTTACGCGAAGTAACCTTTGACCTTGGTTCAGGCTCGGGTCGGCGGGAAGCCCGTCGCGGCCCGCGCGGCGACTGCGGTACCCTGACGCCATGCGTGCCGTACGCCTTCTGCTTAGCGAGCCGCGCTGATCAGTCCCGACCCCGGTCCGTTCCGGCGGTCGGAATCGGCGCGGCGTCCCCTCCTGTGCGAGGGGATTTTTCATTTCCCGGCAATCGCAGCCGCTGGTCTTGAAGGTCGCAGCCGCTGGCAGAGACGATCGATGGAGCTTTGAGGATCATGAGCGAGACGAACCCCGCGGCGACCGCCCCCGTGACGGCGGACGCCGCGCCGCACCGCTACACGGCGGCCATGGCCGCCGAGATCGAGGCACGCTGGCAGGACTTCTGGGACGCCGAGGGGACGTACGCCGCACCGAACCCCAAGGGTGACCTGGCGGGCGACCCGGAGCTGGTCGCCAGGCCCAAGAAGTTCATCATGGACATGTTCCCGTACCCCTCGGGCGCCGGCCTGCACGTCGGCCACCCCCTGGGGTACATCGCCACCGACGTCTTCGCCCGCTTCCAGCGGATGACCGGCCACAACGTCCTGCACACCCTGGGCTTCGACGCCTTCGGCCTGCCCGCCGAGCAGTACGCCGTGCAGACCGGCACGCACCCGCGCGTGTCCACCGAGGCCAACATCGAGAACATGCGGAGCCAGCTGCGCCGGCTGGGCCTGGGCCACGACAACCGCCGGTCGTTCGCCACGATCGACCCGGAGTACTACAAGTGGACCCAGTGGATCTTCCTGCAGATCTTCAACTCCTGGTACGACGACGAGGCGAGGAAGGCCCGCCCGATCTCCGAGCTGGTCGCCCAGTTCGAGTCCGGTGAGCGCGCCGTTCCCGGTGGCCGTTCCTGGAGCGAGCTGACCGAGGGCGAGCGCGCCGACGTCCTGGGCGAGTACCGCCTGGCCTACGCCTCCGACGCGCCCGTCAACTGGTGCCCCGGCCTGGGCACCGTGCTGGCCAACGAGGAGGTCACCGCCGACGGCCGCTCGGAGCGCGGCAACTTCCCCGTCTTCAAGTCCAAGCTGCGCCAGTGGAACATGCGGATCACCGCCTACGCCGACCGGCTGCTGGACGACCTGGACGAGCTGGACTGGCCCGAGGCCATCAAGCTGCAGCAGCGCAACTGGATCGGCCGCTCCGAGGGCGCCCGCGTCGACTTCCCGATCGACGGCGAGAACATCACCGTCTTCACCACCCGACCCGACACCCTGTTCGGCGCCACCTACATGGTGCTGGCGCCCGAGCACCCGCTGGTCGAGAAGTTCACCCCGGCCGCCTGGCCCGAGGGCACCCACGACGCCTGGACCGGCGGCCACGCCACCCCGACCGAGGCCGTCGCCGCCTACCGCGCGCAGGCCGCGGCCAAGTCCGACGTCGAGCGGCAGGCCGAGGCCAAGGACAAGACCGGCGTCTTCGTCGGCGCGTACGCGACCAACCCGGTCAACGGCGAGCGGGTCCCGGTCTTCATCGCCGACTACGTGCTGATGGGGTACGGCACCGGCGCGATCATGGCGGTCCCGGCGCACGACACCCGTGACTTCGAGTTCGCGCGCGCCTTCGAGCTGCCGATCAGCTGCGTCGTCGAGCCGACGGACGGCCGGGGCACGGACACGTCGACCTGGGACGAGGCGTTCGCCTCGTACGACGCGAAGATCGTGAACTCCTCCGGTGCGGACGTCTCCCTGGACGGCCTGGGCGTCGTCGAGGCCAAGGCCCGCGTCACCGAGTGGCTGGAGCGCTCCGGCACCGGCCGGGGCACCGTCAACTTCCGGCTGCGCGACTGGCTGTTCAGCCGCCAGCGCTACTGGGGCGAGCCCTTCCCGATCGTCTACGACGAGGACGGCGTCGCCCACGCCCTGCCCGAGTCGATGCTGCCCCTGGAGCTGCCCGAGGTCGAGGACTACTCCCCGCGCACCTTCGACCCCGACGACGCCGACACCCGGCCCGAGACGCCGCTGTCCCGCAACGAGGACTGGGTCCACGTCACCCTGGACCTGGGCGACGGCCGCGGCCCGCGCAAGTACCGGCGCGAGACCAACACCATGCCCAACTGGGCCGGATCCTGCTGGTACGAGCTGCGCTACCTGGACCCGCACAACGGCGAGCAGCTGGTCGACCCCGAGATCGAGCAGTACTGGATGGGCCCCCGCGAGGGCCTGCCGCACGGCGGCGTCGACCTGTACGTCGGCGGCGCCGAGCACGCGGTGCTGCACCTGCTGTACGCCCGCTTCTGGTCCAAGGTGCTGTTCGACCTGGGGCACGTCTCCTCGGCCGAACCGTTCCACAAGCTGTTCAACCAGGGCATGATCCAGGCGTACGTCTACCGCGACGCACGCGGCATCGCCGTACCCGCCGCCGAGGTCGAGGAGCGTGACGGCGCCTACTTCTACCAGGGCGAGAAGGTCTCCCGGCTGCTGGGCAAGATGGGCAAGTCCCTGAAGAACGCGGTCACCCCCGACGAGATCTGCGCCGAGTACGGTGCCGACACCCTGCGCCTGTACGAGATGGCCATGGGCCCGCTGGACGTGTCCCGCCCCTGGGACACCCGCGCGGTGGTCGGCCAGTTCCGCCTGCTGCAGCGGCTGTGGCGCAACGTCGTGGACGAGACCACCGGTGACGTGACGGTGGTGGACGCGGAGCCCGACGAGGACACCCTGCGCGCCCTGCACAAGGCCATCGACGGCGTGCGGCAGGACCTGGAGGGCATGCGGTTCAACACCGCGATCGCCAAGGTCACCGAGCTGAACAACCACCTGACCAAGGTCGGCGGCCCTGTCCCGCGCACGGTCGCCGAGCGGCTGGTGCTGCTGGTCGCGCCGCTGGCCCCGCACGTCGCCGAGGAGCTGTGGCGCAAGCTGGGCCACCCGGACTCGGTCGTCCACCAGGACTTCCCGGTGGCCGACCCGGCGTACGTGGTCGACGAGACCGTGACCTGCGTCGTCCAGATCAAGGGCAAGGTCAAGGCGCGCCTGGAGGTCTCCCCGTCCGTCTCCGACGAGGACCTGGAGAAGGCGGCGCTGGCCGACGAGAAGGTCGTGGCCGCGCTGGGCGGCGCCGGGATCCGGAAGGTGATCGTGCGGGCGCCGAAGCTGGTGAACATCGTTCCGGCGTGAGGCGAGCGGCCGCGTAGGACAGCCCCCTACGGGCTGTTTCAGGGATGTGTGCGGGCAGGTTCGGGGTTCCGTCGGAACCCGGGGCCTGCCCGCTGCGTTTACCGTGGAAGAGCGGCGCGGAGAGTGCCGCGGTCTGTCGGTCTGTCGGCCGGACGGCCTGTCGGTCTGCCGTCCGGCGGGCCGGACGCTCGGAGGAGGAGCTTCGTGGAAGCAGTCATCACAGTCTTCGCCCTGCTCTTCCTGCTCGCCGTCGTACTGGGCGTCTACGCCACGGTGAAGGCCGTCGGCGTCGCCAAGCGCAGCGTGGACCGCGGCATCACCCAGGCCCGCCGCACGGTCGAGGACCACACCCTGCGCGCCAAGTCCCTCGTCCAGGTCGGTCCGGCCGCCGAGCTCGCCCAGCTGCGGCTGACGTTGCGCACGTCGATGCGGGCCACGCAGGACGCCCTGCACGCGGGCGTCGCCGAGGACGAGTCCCTCAAGGAGTCCCTGGGCCTCTTCGAGCGGCTCAGCGCCCACGGTTTCGAACTGGACGGGGAGCTCAGGCGCCTGGAGTCCGAGCCCGACCGTGCCACGCTCGCCCAGCGCCTGCCCGAGCTGCGGGAACGCACCGAGCGCATCGCCCGGTCGGCGGAGTCCCTGCGCTGGGCGGCCCGTGACCGGGCCCGCCGCTTCGCCGACGACGACCTGGACTCGCTCAGCGCCCAGATCGACGTCGAGGCCGGTGCGCTGCGGCACTGGACCGAGACGGAGCCCGCCGCCGCGCCGCCGTCCTGGCCCGAGGCGCCGGCCGCCGACGCCCCGCCCGCCCCGCAGAGCCGGCCGGAGGACCCGCGGTCGGAGCCGCGACCGGAGCCCGCTCGAGAGCCCGAGCGGCCCGCCATCACCCCGCCCGCTCCGAGCCCCGTCTACCCCTGGCAGAAGCAGGCCCGACCGGAGAGCACGACCTGATCACAGCCCTCCGGGAGCCGGTCACCGGGGCCGGACTGCCGTATGGGCGCTACGGCAGGTAACCTCCAGCTCATGTCCCGCCATGTCGCGATCGTCACGGATTCAACGGCCTACCTCCCGGCCCGGACGATGGAGCGGCACGGCATCACCGCGGTACCCCTGACCGTCGTCCTCGGCGACCGGGCGCTGGAAGAGGGCACCGAGATCTCGACCCGCTCGCTGGCCCAGGCCCTGCAGAAACGGCGCCCGGTCACCACCTCCCGTCCCGCGCCCGAGCTCTTCGCCGAGACCTACCGCCGCATCGCCGACTCCGGCGCCGACGCCATCGTCTCCCTCCACCTCTCCGCCGAGCTCTCCGGTACCCACGACGCGGCCGTCGTCGCCGCGCGCGAGGCGCCGGTGCCGGTGCGGGTCGTGGACACCGGCATGATCGCGATGGCCCTCGGCTTCTGCGCGCTCGCCGCGGCCGAGACGGCGGAGGCGGGCGGCACCGTGGACGAGGCGGTCACGGCCGCGGAGAAGCGGGCCGCGGCCACCTCCGCCTACTTCTACGTCGACACCCTGGACTACCTGCGCAGGGGCGGCCGGATCGGAGCCGCCCAGGCCCTGTTCGGCTCCGCGCTCGCGGTGAAACCCCTGCTGCAGCTGGCCGACGGCCGCATCGAGCCCCTGGAGAAGGTCCGTACGGCGTCCAGGGCCATCGCCCGGCTGGAGGAGATCGTCGCCGAGCGCGCGGGCAGCGCCCCCGTGGACATCGCCGTCCACCATCTCGCCGCGCCCGACCGGGCGTCGGCCCTGGCGGAACGCCTGCGGGAGCGGGTGCCGGAACTAGCCGACCTGCATGTGAGCGAGGTCGGCGCGGTGATCGGGGCGCACACGGGGCCGGGGTTGTTGGGGGTCGTGGTCTCGTCGCGGTGACGCGTCGTATCACTCGTGTGAGGGCCGGAGTTGTCCACAACCCGTCGGTAGTCCCCGGGAATCGAGCATGATCATCGCAGGTGCGGCGAGGTGCCCCATCCTCGTCGCATGGCTCTTCGATCACGCACACGTACACCGCACGCGACCAGCGGCCCGGGACGCGGGCCGGCCTCGGACGGCCGTTCCCGCCACCACCGCGCCCTCCGCTCCCGTTCCGGTCCGCCCGGCCGCGCACGGCACGGGCGCCGCCGTCCGCCGCCGGAGCACCTCCGTCTCCGCGCGGAGGCGATCTTCGGCGAAGGCGCCGGTGTGCGGGGGGAGTCGGGGAAGGGACCGCCGGGCGGGGAGCAGGAGAGGCTGCCGAGCAGGGCGGCAACCGCACCGGATCCGGTCGCCCTCACGGGCGCCGGGGCTGCCACGAACGCGGGGGCCGTCACGGATGCCGGGACTGTCCCGGACGCCGGCGCGCTCACCTGGCGCGAACGCGCCGGGCAGGCACTGCGGGAGCGCATGCCGGTGTGGCTGCAGACCCGGTGCGGGATGGAGCGGCGCAGCGCGGTCGCGCTCACGGTCCTGCTCGTGGTCGCCGCGGTCTTCGCCGTGCAGCACTTCTGGACCGGCCGCACCCAGCAGGTATCCGCGCCCGAGGTGGTGCGGGAGGCGGCGGCCTACGGTGCCGGGGAGAAGAGCGAGGCGGCCGACGGACGGACAGCCACCGACCCGCCCACGGGCACCGCGCCGGCGACGGCCGGGGCCGAGATCGTGGTGGACGTCGGCGGCAAGGTGCGCGAGCCCGGGGTCCACCGCCTCCCGGCCGGTTCACGGGTCGAGGACGCCCTGCGCGCCGCCGGGGGAGTACGGCCCGGCACGAAGACCGACGGCCTGAACCGCGCCCGCTTCCTCATGGACGGCGAGCAGGTGATCGTCGGCGCTCCGGCGCAGCCCGCGGGGGCCGGCCCGAACGGCGCGGCGGTGGGGCCGACCGCTCCCGCGGCACCGGTTTCCCTCAGCACGGCGACCGCCGACCAGCTCGACACCCTCCCGGGCGTCGGCCCGGTGCTGGCCCAGCACATCATCGACTACCGCACCAGGAACGGCGGGTTCCGCTCGGTCGACGAGTTGCGCGAGGTCAACGGTATCGGCGACCGCCGCTTCGCCGACCTGCGGAATCTCGTGCGGCCATGAGCACCGGACCTCGGGCGGCCGTGAGCACCGGACCTCGTGCGGCCGTGAGCACCGGGTCGGACGACGCGCAGACGAGCGCCGCCAACGGCACGACATCTCCGCGTGCCCCCGTGCACGCCGCCTCCGGGCACCGGCTCGGGGCCGCCCACCCCCGGCAGGAGGGCCCCGCGGACCTGCGGCTGGTCCCGCCCGCGCTCGCCGCCTGGGGCACGGCGGCGCTGCTGCTGGACGCGCCGGCCGGGTGGGCCGTGGGCGCGGTGACGGTCGGTCTGGCAGTGGCCGCCGTCCTGCTGCTGAGGACACGAGCACGCGGGCCCGCACGAGGGCGGTCCCGGGCCTCGGTCGCCGCTCTCCTCCTCTGCGTCGCCGCCTCCGCGGCCTCGGCCGCGCTGCACGGCGCCGACCTGCGACGCGGGCCCGTACCAGCGCTGGCCCGGCAGTACGCCAGCGTCACCGCGGAGGTCGAGCTCACCGCCGACCCGCGCCTCACCCGGCCCAGAGTCCGGGGGAACCGTGCCGTGCCGCCCACCGTGCTGATCGAGGGCGACGTACGGCGGGTGACCGAGACCGGCGGGCGGGAGGTCCGGACGCGGACGCCGGTGCTGATGCTCGTCGACGTGGGCGGGGGCGACGAGTCGGGCAAGGCAGGCGCCGGCACCGCCCGTTGGCTGGAGCTCCTGCCCACCACGCGGCTCCGCGTCACCGCTCGCACGGCGCCCCCGAGGACGCCCGGCGACCGCGTCGCCGCCGTGCTGCGGGTACGGGGCGATCCAGCGGGCCCGAAGGTGACGGCCGGTCCGTCGGACGCGCAACGACTCGCGGGACGACTGCGGGCCGGTCTGCGGGAGGCCACCGACGGCCTGTCCGCGGACGCGCGAGCCCTGCTGCCGGGGCTGGTCGTCGGGGACACCTCGCGCATCACGCCCGAGCTGGAGGAGGCGTTCAAGGAGACCGACCTCGCGCACACGCTGGCCGTGTCCGGAGCCAACTTCACGATCGTGCTGGCACTACTGCTAGGCCCTCCCGGACTGGCCCAGCGCAGCGAACGCCGGGGACTGGCGCCACGCCTCGGCATCTCCCTGCGGACGACCGCGCTGCTCGGCGGGGTGCTCGCACTGGCCTTCGTCATCGTCTGCCGCCCCGACCCGAGCGTGCTGCGTGCCGCCGCCTGCGGAACCGTCGCCCTCCTCGCCCTGGCCACCGGACGCCGCAGGTCCCTGCTCCCGGCGCTGGCGACGGCGGTCCTCCTGCTGGTGCTGTACGACCCGTGGCTGGCCCGCAGTTACGGCTTCCTGCTCTCCGTGCTGGCCACCGGCGCCCTGCTCACGCTCGCCCCGCGCTGGAGCGCGGCACTGCGCCGACGCGGTGTGTCGCCCCGGCTCGCCGAGGCACTGGCCGCCGCGGGCGCGGCGCAGGCCGTGTGCGCGCCGGTCGTCGCCGTGCTGTCGGCGCGGGTGAGTCTGGTCGCGGTGCCGTGCAACCTGCTCGCGGAGTTCGCGGTGGCGCCGGCCACGGTGCTGGGCTTCGCGGCGCTGGCGACGGCACCACTGGCGATGCCGTTGGCCAAGGCGCTGGCCTGGTGCGGGGGCTGGCCGGCCGAGTGGATCGCGGGGATCGCCCGCACCGGCGCCGCGCTGCCCGGCGCGGGTGTGGACTGGCCGGGCAGCTGGCCGGGCGCGGCGCTGCTCGCCCTCGTCACGGTGGCGGTGCTGTTCCTCGGCCGACGGCTGCTGAAGCACCCCTGGTGGTGCGGTGTCTGTGCGGTGGTGCTGGCGCTGGCGGTGGTGCAGCCGCCACCACTGACCCGGGTGATCGCCGGGTGGCCCCCAGCCGGCTGGCGGATGGTGATGTGCGACGTGGGACAGGGCGACGCCCTGGTCCTCGCGGCGGGCGACGACACGGCCGTCGTCGTGGACGCCGGACCCGACCCGGCGCTGGTCGACCACTGCCTGCGCTCACTCGGCATCACCCGCGTCCCACTCGTGCTGCTGACCCACTTCCACGCCGACCACGTGGCGGGACTGCCCGGGGTGCTGCGGGGACGCTCGGTGGGCGCGATCGAGACCACGGCCCTGGAAGAGCCCGCCGACCAGGCGGAGTTCGTCCGCAGACAGGCGGCGGCCCGACAGATCCCCCTGCGGCACGCCACCGCCGGGGAACGGCGCCGGACCGGCCCGCTGTCCTGGGAGGTGGTGTGGCCACCTCCGAGCACCCCACCCGCCGCCGCGGTGCCGGGTTCCCCCACGCCCCCGCCACCGAGCGCGCAAAGCCCCAACGATGCCAGCGTCACCCTCTTGGTGCGGACGGCGGGCCTGCGCCTGCTGCTCCTCGGGGACCTGGAGCCCCCGGCCCAGCAGGCCCTGGCGAGATCGCCGGCCGCCGCGGCCCTGGAGGAGGTCGACGTACTGAAGGTCGCCCACCACGGCTCCGCCCACCAGGACCCCGGCCTCATACGGAAGATGGCCCCGAGGCTGGCGCTCATCAGCTGCGGTGAGGACAACACCTACGGCCACCCCGCGCCGGCCACCGTCGCCGCGCTGCGCTCGCGGGGCGCGATGGTGCTGCGCACGGACCGGGACGGGGCGCTGGCGGTCACCGGCACCGGAGAGAGGCTGCGGGTGGCGGGTGGCTGAGGCATGTGCGGTGGCCGGACGGCGTCCCGCGCCACGGGCACCCTCAGACGCGCACCTCGGGAGGAAACCCGGTCCAGCGCAGCTCGGTGGGCAGGTGGCGCATGTCATTGGTGGTGAGGACGGAGGCGGGCCGACCGGGCGGGTACCGGATGACCGTGAGTGCGGCGTTGCAGTGGTTGAGGCCGAGCCAGCGCCACGGCGGCGCGTGCATGGCGTCCCGTACGAGCCAGGCGATCAGGAAGTTGTGCGTGACGACCAGTTCGTACCGGTCCTGTTCACCGTCCACCGGCCCGGTGAACATGTCCAGCGCCCGGCGGGCCAGCGCGGGTCCGTGCTCCCGCTCCTCCTCGGTGGCCCCGGCGAGGAAGCCGAGGAAGAAGTCCGCCGACTCCACCGGGAGATCGTCCCTGTCCGGCACGTGGGGAACGTAGTCCCCGGCGACTTCCGAGGCGTGGAGAGGCACGTTCTCCAGCTGGTCACCGATGAGACGTGCGGTCTGTTCGGCCCGGGGCAGCGGACCGTGGTGAACGGCCGTCAGGGGGAGATCCCGGAGGCGCCGGCCGAGCAGCACGGCTTGCCGGCGGCCGTTCTCCGTCAGCCCGCTCTCCTCCGACGACGCCTCGCCGTGCCGGGCCAGGCAGAGGTATCGGGTGGCCGTGCCGGTCATCGCATGCTCCTCCACGTCCATCAGCGGTCTTGTGCACCGATCGACGCCCGGTCCCGCCTCGCCGGTTCCGTCCAGTCACGCTCCAGGAGACTGAGGGCATGGAGACATCACAGGTCGACGCCTACCTCCGCCGGCTCGGAGCCGGGGCTCCGGCCCGGCCCACCCTCGACGCCCTGCGCGAGCTGCACCTGCGCCATCTGCGGACGGTGCCGTTCGAGAACCTGTCCGTCCACCTGGGCGAGGAGATCGTGCTGGAGGAGGCGCGGCTGCTGGAGAAGATCGTGGGTGCGCGGCGGGGCGGGTTCTGTTACGAACTCAACGGGCTCTTCGGCGCGCTGCTGTCCGCGCTCGGGTACGAGGTCACGCTGCTCGCGGCGCGGGTGTACGGGGACGGCGGCGTGCTCGGGATCCCGTACGACCACATGGCGCTGCTGGTGCGGACGGTGGACGGGGGTGACTGGCTGGCGGACGTCGGGTTCGGGGCGCACAGTCACGGGCCGTTGGAGTTCGGGGAGCGGGGTGAGCAGGAGGACCCCGGAGGCACCTTCCGGATCGTGGCGGCGGGGCCGGACGCGGCCGGGGTGCGCGGCGGGCATTACGCGGCCCGCGCGGCCGACCTGGACGTGCTGTGCGACGGGAAGCCCGTGTACCGGCTGGAGCCGCGCCCGAGGGTGCTCGGCGACTTCGTGGCCGGTGCGTGGTGGCACAGCACCTCGCCCCGGTCTCACTTCCTCCAGTCCCCGGTGTGCTCCCGGCTCACGGAGGACGGAGGGCGGGTCACGCTCAGCGGGCGCAGGCTCACGACGACCGCCGTCGACGGGGGACGGGAGGTGCGTGAGGTGGCGACGGACCAGGAGGTGCTGGGGGTGTACCGGGACCTCTTCGGGGTCCGCCTCGACCGGGTGCCCGCCGGGCCCGCTCGTGAGGAAACCCGCCGGGAGCACTGAAACCGGGCAACACGGGGCTACAAGGGCTACTCGTGCGTACCCGCGGCACATGCGTCGCTTTCCCGCGATGTGGCCCCGTGTTGCCGCGAAAGCCCCAATGGTGATCGAATGTTTCTTCGTCAACCATTTTTCCACGTCACGCAGAGGGGGTCGCAGATGATCGGCCGCTTGCTGGGGAACCGTACGAAGCGGATGCAACGGACGGGACCCCTGGCCGCGGTGCCAACGCCACCGAACGCCGGAGTGCTCAGCTGCCGGGTACTCGACCCGGTCAACGAGCCGGTGGCGAACGCGGAGTTCGCGGTCAGCGACACCATGGGGCGCAAGGTGGTCGGCGGCGGGACCGACCCCTTCGGGACGTTCGTGGCGACGGTGCCCTCGGGGGAGTACCGGCTCGCCGTGTCCGCCGAGGGTTACACGCCCTACCGGGCGTCCGTGACGGTCATCGAGGACGCGCTGGCGTCGCTCGGCGACGTGACGCTTCAGGTGGCCCAGCCCCCCGAGCTGCCCGCGCCGGGCGACTGGGAGATCGAGCCGACGCACTCCTCGATCGCGTTCACCGCGCGGCACATCGGTCTGGCCCGCATCCACGGCCGCTTCAACGCGTTCGCCGGCGCGGTGCGGATCGCCGAGGGCATGGAGCGGTCGGCGATGCACGTGGTGATGGACGCGGCGTCCATCGACACCAACGTGAAGATGCGCGACGACCACCTGCGGTCCGCGGACTTCCTGGACGTGCAGCGGTATCCGACGCTGGAGTTCTACGGCGACAAGTTCACGCACCGGGGCGGCAACCGCTGGGCCGTGACCGGCGCGCTGTCGCTGCACGGTGTGACGCGCACGGTCACGCTGGACGCCGAGTACCTCGGCCTCGGCAACGGCATGGAGGGCGAGACGCGGGCGGCCTGCCGCGCCACCACCGAGCTGCACCGCGACGACTTCACGGTCAGCTGGCAGACGATGCTGGCGCGCGGTATCGCCGTCGTCGGGCCCAGCATCCGCATCGACCTCGACGTGCAGATCGTGCCCAAGGGCTGACCGACAATGGCACCCGTGAGCGATGTGAGACATGTGCTGGTGCTGCCCGACCGCGACGCCGCCGAGGAGGCGGCCCAGGCGCTCGGCGAACGGTTCGGGACCGACGAGGAACCGCGGATCCTCAGGGACGCGCTGGCCGGCGAGGACGACGCCGAGGACGCCCAGTGGCTCGTCGTCCTGCGGGACGAGCGTGAGGCCCTGGACCCCGCCGAGCTGGACGCGTTCGCGGGGGAGTGGGAGGGCTGGCGCGAGGAGCCGTAGGGCACGCCGCCGCTGTCAGTGGCGCGTGCGATGCTTGTCGCGATGGCCAGGAAGACTGCGAACGACGACCCTCTCGCCCCGGTGACCCTTGCCGTGGGCCAGGAGGACCTCCTGCTCGACCGCGCCGTGCAGGAGGTGGTGGCCGCCGCGAAGGCCGCCGACGCCGACACGGACGTACGCGACCTGACCCCCGACCAGCTGCAGCCCGGCACGCTCGCCGAGCTCACCAGCCCCTCGCTCTTCGCCGAGCGCAAGGTCGTCGTGGTACGCAATGCGCAGGACCTGTCCGCCGACACGGTCAAGGACGTCAAGGCCTACCTCGGCACGCCCGCCGAGGAGATCACCCTCGTACTGCTGCACGCGGGCGGCGCCAAGGGCAAGGGCCTGCTGGACGCCGCGCGCAAGGCGGTCGCCCGCGAGGTGGCGTGCGCCAGGATGACCAAGCCCGCGGACCGGCTGGCCTTCGTGCGGGCGGAGTTCCGCACCGCCGGGCGGTCCGCCACCCCCGAGGCGTGCCAGGCGCTGGTCGACGCGATCGGCAGCGACCTGCGGGAGCTGGCCTCTGCGGTGTCCCAGCTGACCGCCGACATCGAGGGCACGATCGACGAGGCCGTCGTCGGCCGCTACTACACCGGGCGGGCGGAGGCCTCCAGCTTCACCGTCGCCGACCGCGCGGTCGAGGGACGGGCGGCGGAGGCTCTGGAGGCGCTGCGCTGGTCCCTGGCGACCGGAGTGGCGCCGGTACTGATCACCAGCGCGCTCGCCCAGGGCGTGCGGGCCATCGGAAAGCTCTCCTCCGCCCGCGGCGGACGCCCCGCCGACCTCGCCCGCGAGCTGGGCATGCCGCCGTGGAAGATCGACCGCGTCCGGCAGCAGATGCGCGGCTGGACCCCGGACGGCGTATCGGTGGCCCTGCGCGCGGTGGCCGAGGCGGACGCGGGCGTGAAGGGCGGCGGGGACGACCCCGAGTACGCCCTGGAGAAGTGCGTGGTGACCGTCGCGCGGGCGGCGCGTTCACGGGGACGCGCGTAACCCGGGTCGGACAGCCGCCCGACACCGAAGGCCCCGCCGCTCACACCAAGGTCCCGCCGCTCACACCGAAGGCCCCGGCGTACGTCCTGGGGAAGGACGGCCACCGGGGCCTTCGGATCAAACTCGCGGATCCATGCCCGCGTGGCGAACGCAGGCCGCGCATGGATCCTGGGTGCCGGACGGGGGCGGATGAGAGAGGGCCCGCCCTGGGTCCCTCCGGCGATCAGACCAGATAAGGGGTTCAGCCCTTGAGGGCGCCGACCTTCTGGGCCAGGGCCGACTTCTTGTTGGCGGCCTGGTTCTTGTGGATGACGCCCTTGGAGACGGCCTTGTCGAGCTGGCGCGCAGCAACGCGCTGGTACTCGGTGGCCTTCTCGGCGTCGCCCGCGGCAGCGGCCTCACGAGCCTTGCGGATCGCGGTCTTCAGAGAGGACTTGACGGCCTTGTTGCGCAGCCGGGCCTTCTCGTTGGTCTTGTTCCGCTTGATCTGGGACTTGATGTTCGCCACGAATGAGCCTTTGCAGGTTCAGGTACGAGGCCGCGAGGGTCCCGTACCGGTGATTTCTTGAAGGAGTGCCTCGCGCTGAGAGGGCATGAGACACAGCAACCCACACTACCAGCGGCCACTCTGCCCGCCCAAACCCGCCCGCTACCCCTCCCGAACCCCTCCCGGCGCCCCACCCGTGGGACGATGGAAGCTACGTATCGATCCGACCCGAGACCGCAGACACTGCGGACGCCTCAAGAATCAGGACCCTGCGTGCCCGCGATCCCCAGCCATGTGCCCGAGCCGAGCCGTACCGACCCGGCGCTGATCCGCAATTTCTGCATCATCGCGCACATCGACCACGGCAAGTCCACGCTCGCCGACCGGATGCTCCAGCTGACCGGTGTGGTCGAGCAGCGGCAGATGCGCGCCCAGTACCTCGACCGCATGGACATCGAGCGCGAGCGCGGCATCACGATCAAGTCCCAGGCGGTGCGACTGCCGTGGGCCCCGTCCCACGACGAGGGCAACACGCACATCCTCAACATGATCGACACCCCGGGGCACGTCGACTTCACCTACGAGGTCTCGCGGTCGCTGGCCGCCTGCGAGGGCACCATCCTCCTCGTCGACGCCGCCCAGGGCATCGAGGCCCAGACCCTCGCCAACCTCTACCTGGCGATGGAGAACGACCTCACGATCATCCCCGTACTGAACAAGATCGACCTGCCGGCCGCGCAGCCCGAGAAGTTCTCCGAGGAGCTCGCCAACCTGGTCGGCTGCGACCCCGACGACGTCCTCAAGGTCTCCGCCAAGACCGGCATGGGCGTCGACGCGCTGCTGGACAAGGTCGTCGCCGAGGTCCCCGCGCCGGTCGGCGTCAAGGACGCCCCCGCCCGCGCGATGATCTTCGACTCGGTCTACGACTCCTACCGCGGTGTCGTGACGTACGTCCGCGTCATCGACGGCCAGCTCAACAAGCGCGAGCGCATCCGGATGATGTCCACCGGCGCCACGCACGAGCTGCTGGAGATCGGCACCAACTCGCCGGAGATGCTCTCCGCCGACGGTCTCGGCGTCGGCGAGGTGGGCTACCTGATCACCGGCGTGAAGGACGTCCGCCAGTCCAAGGTCGGTGACACCGTCACCAGCCAGCACAAGGGCGCCGAGGAGCCGCTCGGCGGCTACAAGGACCCCAGGCCCATGGTCTTCTCCGGCCTGTACCCGCTGGACGGCTCCGACTACCCGCTGCTGCGCGAGGCCCTGGACAAGCTCCAGCTCAACGACGCCGCGCTGGTCTACGAGCCGGAGACCTCCGCCGCCCTCGGCTTCGGCTTCCGCGTCGGCTTCCTCGGCCTGCTCCACCTCGACGTGATCCGCGAGCGCCTGGAGCGCGAGTTCGGCCTCGATCTGATCGCCACCGCGCCCAACGTGGTCTACCGCGTGGTCATGGAGGACGGCACCGAGGTCGAGGTCACCAACCCGAGCGAGTTCCCCGAGGGCAAGATCAACGAGGTCTACGAGCCGGTCGTGCGCGCCACGATCCTGGCGCCGACCGAGTTCATCGGCGCCATCATGGAGCTGTGCCAGACCCGGCGCGGCACCCTGCTCGGCATGGACTACCTCTCCGAGGACCGGGTGGAGATCCGCTACACCCTCCCGCTCGCGGAGATCGTCTTCGACTTCTTCGACCAGCTGAAGTCCAAGACCCGCGGCTACGCCTCCCTGGACTACGAGCCCACCGGCGAGCAGACCTCCAGCCTGGTCAAGGTCGACATCCTGCTGCACGGCGACAAGGTGGACGCCTTCTCGGCGATCACCCACAAGGACCAGGCGTACGCGTACGGCGTCCGGCTCGTCGCCAAGCTCAAGGAGCTGATCCCGAGGCAGGCCTTCGAGGTGCCGGTGCAGGCCGCCATCGGCTCGCGCGTCATCGCCCGCGAGACCATCCGCGCCATCCGCAAGGACGTCCTCGCCAAGTGCTACGGCGGTGACATCTCCCGCAAGCGGAAGCTGCTGGAGAAGCAGAAGGAGGGCAAGAAGCGGATGAAGATGGTGGGCTCCGTGGAGGTTCCGCAGGAGGCCTTCATCGCGGTGCTGTCGAGCGACGACAACGCGGGGTCGGGCAAGGGCAAGAAGTAGCCGCCAGGCCGCGGTGCCGCACGCACACCGAGTCCGGCAAAACGGACGCGAAGGGGCCCGTCGTACGAAAGTGCGGCGGGTCCCTTCGCATGTCACGGGCGCGCATCTGTAGGAAGTGACAGGGCGCGGACTCTTACGCCGACGCCACTCGCCCTTTACTCTGATGCCTGCCCCGTAGTTACTCGTGAGTTAAACAAGTGATGGCACGTGACCCGGGCCTCTGTCCGGTCCCCTGCCCGACCACCGCCCGAGAGTGAATCCAGCCGCACCTGAGCAAGCCGCGCCGTCGCGGGCCCACGGAGGATGTCGTGAGCGACACACAGACACTGATCGAGAACCGTCCGCCCTCCGTGGCGGGACTCTTCCTGGAGCGGGTGGCGGCCACGCCGGACGCCGAGGCCTACCGCTACCCGGTGCCGTCCGCGTCGGGTGAGGGCCCGGACGACTGGAAGTCGCTGACCTGGGCGCAGGCGGCCGAGCGCGTCCACGCGATCGCGGCCGGTCTCATCGAGCTGGGCGTGCAGCCCGAGCAGCGCGTGGCGCTCGCCTCCTCCACCCGCCTGGAGTGGATCCTGGCCGACCTCGGCATCATGTGCGCCGGCGCCGCGACGACCACCGTCTACCCGCAGACCAACGCGGAGGAGTCGGCGTACATCCTCTCCGACTCCGAGAGCCGGGTGCTGATCGCGGAGGACGCCGCCCAGCTGGCCAAGGCCAGGGAGAAGCGGGCCGAGCTGCCCGAGCTCACCCACGTCGTGGTCGTCGACGCGGCCGGCGCCGACACCTCCGAGGACTGGGTCCTCACCCTCGACGAGCTGGAGCGCCGGGGCGCCGCCCGCCTGGAGCAGGACCCGGAACTGGTCAGGAAGCGGGTCGGCGCGCTCACCAAGGACCAGCTCGCCACCCTCATCTACACCTCCGGTACCACCGGCCGGCCCAAGGGCGTCCGCCTCCCGCACGACAACTGGTCGTACATGGCGAAGGCGATCGCGGCGACCGGCCTGGTCACCGAGGGCGACGTGCAGTACCTGTGGCTGCCGCTCGCGCACGTCTTCGGCAAGGTGCTCACCTCCGGCCAGATCGAGGCCGGTCACGTCACCGCCGTCGACGGCCGCGTCGACAAGATCATCGAGAACCTGCCGGTGGTCCGGCCGACCTACATGGCGGCCGTGCCCCGCATCTTCGAGAAGGTCTACAACGGCGTCGCCGCCAAGGCCCGCGCGGGCGGCGGGGCCAAGTACAAGATCTTCCAGTGGGCCGCCGGGGTCGCCCGCGAGTACGCCAAGGTCACCCAGGACAACTTCAAGCGCACCGGCACCGCGAGCGCCCCCGCCGGCCTGCGCGCCAAGCACGCCGTCGCCGACAAGCTGGTCTACGCCAAGATCCGCGAGGCCTTCGGCGGCAACCTGCGCGCCTGTGTCTCCGGGTCGGCCGCCCTCGCCCCCGACATCGGCTACTTCTTCGCCGGCGCCGGCATCCACATCCTGGAGGGCTACGGCCTCACCGAGTCCTCCGCCGCGTCCTTCGTCAACCCGGGCGAGGCCTACCGCACCGGCACCGTCGGCAAGCCGCTGCCCGGCACCGAGGTGCGCATCGCCGACGACGGCGAGATCCTGCTGCGCGGCCCCGGCATCATGGAGGGCTACCACAAGCTGCCCGAGAAGACCGACGAGGTGCTGGAGTCCGACGGCTGGTTCCACACCGGCGACATCGGCGAACTCTCGCCGGACGGCTACCTGCGCATCACCGACCGCAAGAAGGACCTGATCAAGACGTCGGGCGGCAAGTACATCGCGCCCGCCGAGGTCGAGGGCGGGTTCAAGGCGGTCTGCCCCTACGTCTCCAACATCCTCGTCCACGGAGCCGACCGGAACTTCTGCACCGCGCTCATCGCCCTCGACGAGATCGCCATCACCGAGTGGGCCAAGGAGAACGGCCTGGAGGGCAAGCCGTACGCGGAGATCGTCGCGGCGCCCGCCACCGTCGAGATGGTCGACGGCTACGTCCAGCAGCTCAACGAGGGCCTCCAGCGCTGGCAGACCATCAAGAAGTTCCGTCTGCTGCCCCGCGACCTCGACGTCGAGCACGGCGAGATCACGCCCAGCCTGAAGCTGAAGCGGCCGGTCGTGGAGCGGGAGTACAAGCACCTGATCGAGGAGATGTACGAGGGCTCGCGGGAGGCGTAGCGCGAGCGGGCATCGTCCCGAGCGTCGGGACCCGTACGGCGAATGCCCGGAACTGACCGGATTCCGGCCTTCTTCGAGCGTTCGCCTACCACGGATCTCGCCCATGGCGGCCCACTTCGGTAACTCCGAGCTTATGGGCGGGGCCGGTCTGTCACTCTGTCGGCATTGACTGCGAAGTATGCGCACGCACTGCCCGGGGAGCCGTCCATGGGGGCCATTCCGACGCAACGGGAGACCGTCTCCCGCGCCGCAGGGGTGCCCGCGCACCCTGGCGGCGTGTCCGTCCAGGAGTGCGCGCGGGCGCACGTGACCCTGCTCGGCAGCTCCCTCGCGCCGGGCGCGGCCCGCGAGATGGTGCGGGCCGCGCTGGCCGACTGGTCCGCGCTCGGCCTGCCCGGCACGGAACAGCTGACCGAGCACCTGACCGCAGACGCCCTGGTGGCCGTCAGCGAACTGGTCACCAACGCCGTCGTGCACGCCGGCACCGACGTCGAGGTCGTCTGCCGGCTGGAGGAGACGGGAACCCTCGTCGTCGAGGCCACCGACCACCACCCGTCCCGGGCGCCGAGGAGCGGCGACCGGGAGACGCCGCACGAGACCCCCGAGTACGGCCGGGGCCTGCGGCTCGTCGCCGCGCTCGCGGAGGCCTGGGGCATCACCTACCGGCCGGGCACGAAGACGGTCTGGGCACGGTTGCGGGCCGCGGGTGCCGAGGGGGAGGAGGCGGCGGAAGCCGGCGAGCGGACCGCGTCGTACCCGGACGGGTGCGACCTGCCGTTCGCGCCGGAGCCGGGCCCCGGCCGCCACGAGATCCCCGACCGTGCGGAACCTCTCGCCCCGCGTGGCTTTGCATCCGCTGCCTCCGCCCGCCCGGGACCCGCCGCCCCCGGCCGCGCTGGACCCACCGCCCCCGACCGCCCGGAAGCCGAGCACTCACGGCCCACGGCGTTCCCCGACCGCTTTGACCCCCCGCGGTGGACCGGTCGGCGGGACGGACGGGACGGCACGGCCGACACCGGCCGGCGCGGTGTCCGCGACCGCGAGTGGCTGGGCCGCGGCGCCCTGTCCTTCCTCGCCGAGGCATCCGACCTGCTGGCCGGGCAGCTCGACGAGGATCTGGTGGCCTCCCTCACCGGACAGCTGATCGTGCCGCGGCTCGCCGACTGGTGCGCGGTGTGGCTGGAGGACGAATCCCTGGGCCGCGGAGCCTGGAGCGACGCCCCCGGCACGGTCGTCGGGGCGCGGCTGGCCCGCGTCTGGCACGGCAGCGAGAGCCACATCGAGGAGCTGCGCCGCGCCCTGGAGAAGGACCCGCCCCGCCCCCGCGACCCCTGGCGCTCCGGCCCCGTCGCCCACCCCTGGCCCGGCGGGGCGCTGGGCCCGGACGGCACCCGCGGAACCGCGCTCGCCTACCGCCTGGTCGCCGGGGGCCGGCCGCTCGGCACCCTGGTCATCGGCCGGGCCGGCCCGGCAGGCTTCCCCGACGAGATCACCGGCCTCGTTGAGGACCTCAGCCGCCGTGTCGCGCTCGCCATCGGCGCCGCCCGCCAGTACGCCCGCCAGGCCACCATCAGCGCCGTCCTCCAGCGCGGCCTGCTGCCCGGCGCCGTCGCCGAGATCCCCGGCGTGCGCAGCGCCCTCGTCCACGAACCGCGCGACAAGGGCGGCCCCAGCGGCGACTTCTACGACCTCTTCCCGGCCGGCGACGGCCGCTGGTGCTTCGCCCTCGGCGACGTCCAGGGCAAGGGCCCCGAGGCCGCCGTCGTCATCGGACTCGCCCGGCCCTGGCTGCGGCTGCTGGCCCGCGAGGAGTACGGCGTCCCCGACGTCCTGGACCGCCTCAACCAGCTCCTCCTCGACGACGCCACCGAGGCCGCCGACGCCGCCGCCCGTGCCCTGGTCGCCGCGGGCGGTCCACCGGTTGCCCCGGGCGACGGACCCCAGACCCGCTTCCTGTCCCTCCTCTACGGCGAACTGATCCCCCACGACGACGGCGTCCGCTGCACCCTCGCCTCCGCCGGCCACCCGCTGCCCCTCCTCCTCGGCCCCGACGGCACCGTCCGCACGGTCGCCGAGCCGCAGACCCTGCTCGGCGTCGTCGAGGACGTGACGTACACGAGCGAGACCTTCGAGCTGCGCTCCGGCGACACCCTTTTGTGCGTCACGGACGGGGTCACCGAGCGGCGCAGCGGCTCCCGTCAGTTCGACGACGGGGACGGGCTCGCCGCGGCCCTCACCGGGTGTGCGGGCCTGGACGCCGAACTGGTCGCGGAGCGGATCAGGCGGCTGGTGCACGAGTTCGGGGCGAGGCCTCCCGAGGACGACCTGGCGCTGCTGGTGCTCCAGGCCGAGTAGGCGGGCGGCCGAGCCAGGCGGGCAACCGAGCAACAGCCGCCGTACGGGACAATGGAACGCATGCCCTCCGCACTCCCCGACGGCGAGCCCGTCCCCGCCGACGGTGCCCTCCCGGCGTCCGCGCTCGCCGGCGCCGCCGACCGTCCCCTCGGCTTCTACCTGCACGTCCCGTACTGCGCGACCCGCTGCGGCTACTGCGACTTCAACACCTACACCGCGACCGAACTGCGCGGCACCGGAGGCGTCCTCGCCTCGCGCGGCAACTACGCCGAGACCCTGACCGACGAGGTCCGCCTCGCCCGCAAGGTGCTCGGCGACGACCCCCGCGAGGTCCGCACGGTCTTCGTCGGCGGCGGTACGCCGACCCTGCTGGCCGCCGGCGACCTGGTCCGGATGCTGCACGCGATCCGCGACGAGTTCGGCCTCGCACCGGACGCGGAGATCACGACGGAGGCCAACCCGGAGTCCGTCGACCCGGCCTACCTGGCCACCCTCCGCGAGGGCGGCTTCAACCGGATCTCCTTCGGCATGCAGAGCGCGAAGCAGCACGTGCTGAAGATCCTGGACCGCACCCACACCCCCGGCCGCCCCGAGGCGTGCGTCGTCGAGGCCCGCGCGGCCGGCTTCGACCACGTCAACCTCGACCTGATCTACGGCACCCCCGGCGAGACCGACGACGACTGGCGCGCCTCCCTGGAAGCCGCGCTCGGCGCCGGACCCGACCACGTCTCCGCGTACGCCCTGATCGTCGAGGAGGGCACCCAGCTCGCCCGCCGCATCCGGCGCGGCGAGGTCCCCATGACCGACGACGACGTCCACGCCGACCGCTACCTGATCGCCGAGGAGACCCTCGCCGCGGCGGGCTTCGACTGGTACGAGGTGTCCAACTGGGCCACCTCCGACGCCGGGCGCTGCCTGCACAACGAGCTGTACTGGCGGGGCGCCGACTGGTGGGGCGCGGGGCCGGGCGCACACTCCCATGTGGGGGGCGTGCGGTGGTGGAACGTGAAGCACCCGGGGGCGTACGCGGGGGCGCTGGCGGCAGGCAAGTCGCCGGGGGCCGGACGCGAGGTCCTGACGGACGAGGACCGGCGCGTGGAGCGGATCCTGCTGGAGCTGCGCCTGCGGGAGGGCGTCCCGCTGTCCCTGCTGAGGGAGGCGGGGCTCGCGGCGGCGCGGCGGGCGCTGGGCGAGGGGCTCCTCCAGGAGGGGCCGTACGAGGACGGGCGCGCGGTGCTGACGCTGCGCGGGCGGCTGCTGGCGGACGCGGTGGTGCGGGATCTGGTGGATTGATCCCTCGGGCGAGTGAATCGGTGCGGAACGGAGGTTCGGAACCTAGTCTGATTCGTAGGCTGCCGCCAAAAGGACGCGGCGGATGTGGAGGGCCACGGAGATGACCGCTGTGGACGAACGCGGGATGACCAAGTATTTCGAGGAACTTGAGCCTCCCGAGGGCGTGAAGGTGGAGCTTCTCCGGGGGGTAATCGTGATGATGGCCAGTCCTGACATCGTGCACAACATGATCGTTGCCGATGTACAGGACCAGGTCCCGCGGCAGCGCTGGTCCCGTCTGCAGACCCAGGACGTCGACATCCTCGACGAGGCGAGCGAGCCGGTGCCGGACCTGGTGGTGCTGGGGCGTGACCTCATGCCTGCGTCAGGCCGCCTGCTGCCCTGCCAGTTGGTCACGATGGTCGTGGAGGTCGTCTCCAAGTCCAGCGTCCACCAGGATTACCTCACCAAACGCTCGATCTACGCGGCGGGAGAGATCCCCGTCTACCTCGTCCTGGACCCGATCATGGCGCAGTGCGTCCTGCTGACGAAGCCCACGGGGGAGGGCGAGGAAGCCGACTACCTGACTCAGGAGATCGTGAAATTCGGGGACCGGCTGCCACTGGAAGCTCTGGGAATCGACCTCGACACCAGCGAGTTCGGCACCTTCACCGGCGTCAAGCCCCACCGCTACCCGTGACGAAGTCGATCAGTTCCTCCACCCGCCCCAGCAGCGCCGGCTCCAGGTCCTTGTACGACCCCACCCGCGCCAGGATCGCCTGCCACACCGCCCCCGTGTTCTCCGACGGCCACCCCAGCGCCCGGCACACCCCCGTCTTCCAGTCCTGACCGCGCGGCACCCGGGGCCAGCCCTCGATCCCAAGCGACGACGGCTTCACCGCCTCCCAGATGTCGATGTACGGGTGGCCCACGACCAGCGCGTGCTCGCTCGTCACGGACTCCGCGATCCGCCACTCCTTCGAGCCGGGCACCAGATGGTCCACCAGGACGCCGAGCCGCGCGTCCGGTCCCGGCGCGAAGTCGGCGACGATCGACGGCAGGTCGTCGACACCCCCCAGGTACTCCACCACCACGCCCTCGATGCGCAGGTCGTCGCCCCACACCTTCTCGACCAGCTCGGCGTCGTGCCGCCCCTCGACGTAGATGCGCCCGGCGCGCGCCACCCGCGCGCGGGCCCCCGGGACCGCCACCGAACCCGACGCCGTACGGGAGGGCCGCACCGGACCCGAGGACGACGAGGGCCGCACCAGCGTCACCACCCGCCCCTCCAGCAGGAAGCCGCGCGGTTCCATCGGGAAGACCCGGTGCTTGCCGAAGCGGTCCTCCAGGGTCACCGTGCCGGCCTCGCAGCCGATCACCGCGCCGCAGAACCCGGTGCCGGGCTCCTCGACCACCAGGCCGGGGTCGGCCGGAACCTCCGGTACCGGCTGCGGCTTCTTCCACGGAGGGGTCAGGTCGGCGGAGTACTGGCGCATTCTCCCGACGATACGAGGAACCCAGGCCCCAAGATCAGCGCGACACGCCGAAGCGTGCCGCCAGCGCGTCCCGTTGGGCCCGCACGAACGCCGCGTCCACCACCGCGCCGTGCCCCGGCACGTACAGCGCGTCCTCGCCGCCCAGCTCCAGCAGCCGGTCCAGCGCGGCCGGCCACCGGGTCGGTACGGCGTCGGGGCCCGCCTGCGGCTCGCCGGACTCCTCGACCAGGTCGCCGCAGAAGACGACCTCCACCTCGCCCGGCACCAGCACCGCCAGGTCGTGGCCGGTGTGCCCGGGGCCCACGTTGGCCAGCAGGACCTGCCGGCCGCCGCCCAGGTCGAGGGTCCACTCGCCGCACACCTCGTGCCGGACGCCGACCAGCGCGTCGGCCGCCTCCTGAGCGGACCGCGCCTCCAGCCCTTCCGCCTCCGCGTCCGCGCACAGCGCCTCCCGCCCGTGTCCGCCCCGAGCGAACACCGCGCCGGTGCCCACCGCCCCGTACACCTCCGCCCCCGCGAACGCCGCCGCGCCGAAGACGTGGTCGAAGTGCGGGTGGGTCAGCGCGAGATGCGTCACACGGTGACCGGCGAGCGCCTGCGCCGCGGCGCGCAACCGGGCGCCCTCGGAGAGGCTCGACCCGGCGTCCACGAGCAGCGCGGCGCCCGCGCCGACCACCAGCCCCGCCGTGCAGTCCCACCCCGGCAGGCGGCACCGCCCCACCCCCGGGGCCAGCCGCTCCCACCCCAGCTCTTCCCAAGTCACGCTCATGACGGCGACGCTATCGGGGCACGCGCGCCCCGGCGCGGCGGCACCGTACCGGCGGTGACCGGCCCGGTGCCCGGCCTTGCCGTGGGTGTACCCCACAGCCGTACACTGGGCCGGGGAAGTCTGGCACTCGCGCACCGTGAGTGCCAGGACAGACAGGCAGGACAACGGACCGACGACTTCTGGAGGTGTGCGCGATGCTCAGTGAACGCAGGCTGAAGGTGCTGCGCGCCATCGTCCAGGACTACGTCGGCACCGAGGAGCCCGTCGGTTCCAAGGCCCTCACCGAGCGGCACAACCTCGGCGTCTCCCCGGCCACCGTGCGCAACGACATGGCGGCCCTGGAGGACGAGGGGTTCATCGCCCAGCCGCACACCAGCGCGGGACGCATCCCGACCGACAAGGGCTACCGGCTCTTCGTCGACAAGCTGGCCGGCGTCAAGCCGATGACCGCGCCCGAGCGCCGCGCCATCCAGAACTTCCTGGAGGGCGCCGTCGACCTCGACGACGTCGTGGCCCGCACGGTGCGGCTGCTCGCGCAGCTCACCCGGCAGGTCGCCGTCGTGCAGTACCCGTCGCTGACCCGCTCGACCGTGCGCCACGTCGAGCTGCTCTCGCTCGCGCCCGCGCGTCTGATGCTCGTGCTGATCACGGACACCGGGCGGGTCGAGCAGCGCATGGTCGACTGCCCGGCGCCGTTCGGCGAGGCGTCCCTCGCCGATCTGCGGGCGCGGCTCAACAGCCGGGTGGCGGGGCGGCGGTTCACGGACGTGCCCGGTCTGGTGGAGGACCTCCCGGAGGCCTTCGAGGCCGAGGACCGGGGTACGGTCTCCACCGTGCTCTCCACTCTCCTGGAGACGCTGGTCGAGGAGAACGAGGAGCGGCTGATGATCGGCGGCACCGCCAATCTCACCCGCTTCGGGCACGACTTCCCCTTGGTGATCCGGCCGGTGCTCGAGGCGCTGGAGGAGCAGGTCGTGCTCCTCAAGCTGCTCGGCGAGGCGAAGGATCCGGGCGTGACCGTCCGTATCGGTCATGAGAACGCCCACGAAGGACTCAACTCCACGTCCGTCGTGTCGGTGGGCTACGGTTCGGGCGGCGAGGCGGTTGCCAAGCTCGGCGTGGTCGGACCGACCCGCATGGACTACCCGGGAACGATGGGAGCGGTACGCGCAGTGGCACGGTACGTCGGACAGATCCTGGCGGAGTCGTAGGTGGCCACGGACTACTACGCCGTACTCGGCGTGCGCCGCGACGCCTCCCAGGACGAGATCAAGAAGGCGTTCCGGAGGCTCGCGCGCGAGCTGCACCCGGACGTCAACCCCGATCCGAAGACCCAGGAGCGGTTCAAGGAGATCAACGCCGCCTACGAGGTGCTGTCGGACCCGCAGAAGAAGCAGGTCTACGACCTCGGCGGAGACCCGATGTCCCAGGCGGGCGGCGGCGGAGCCGGCGGCTTCGGCGCGGGCGGCTTCGGGAACTTCTCGGACATCATGGACGCGTTCTTCGGCACGGCGTCGCAGCGCGGACCGCGCTCGCGCACCCGCCGGGGCCAGGACGCCATGATCCGTATCGAGGTCGAGCTGGACGAGGCGGCCTTCGGCACGACCAAGGACATCCAGGTCGACACGGCCGTCGTCTGCAACACCTGCAACGGCGAGGGCGCCGCCCCGGGCACCTCGGCCCAGACGTGTGACATGTGCCGCGGCCGCGGCGAGGTCTCGCAGGTCACCCGGTCCTTCCTGGGCCAGGTCATGACCTCGCGGCCCTGCCCCCAGTGCCAGGGCTTCGGCACGGTGGTCCCGACCCCGTGCCCCGAGTGCGCGGGCGACGGCCGCATCCGCTCCCGCCGCACCCTCACCGTGAAGATCCCGGCGGGCGTCGACAACGGCACCCGCATCCAGCTCGCGGGCGAGGGCGAGGTCGGCCCCGGCGGCGGTCCCGCCGGCGACCTGTACGTCGAGATCCACGAACTGCCGCACTCGACCTTCCAGCGGCGCGGCGACGACCTGCACTGCACGGTCACCATCCCGATGACGGCGGCGGCCCTCGGCACGAAGGTGCCGCTGGAGACCCTCGACGGCATGGAGGAGGTCGACATCCGCCCGGGCACCCAGTCCGGCCAGTCGATCCCGCTGCACGGCCGGGGCGTCACCCACCTGCGCGGCGGCGGCCGGGGCGACCTGATCGTCCACGTCGAGGTGACCACCCCGACCAAGCTCGACCCCGAACAGGAACGCGTGCTGCGCGAGCTCGCCAAGATGCGCGGCGAGGAGCGTCCGCAGGGGCAGTTCCAACCGGGTCAGCAGGGCCTCTTCTCCCGCCTGAAGGACGCCTTCAACGGGCGCTGACGGGCACCTGTCGAGGTAGGACGCCAGGAGCCTCCCGATGCGGATGCTCCTGGCGTATGCCAACGGAAGCCCGGATTCGGACTTGTTCGGAGGACGTGACAACATGCGCTCATGTCCTCCGCACTGACCGATCTCTTCCCCTGTCCGATCGTGCAGGCACCCATGGCGGGCGGCGTCTCCGTGCCGCAGCTCGCCGCCGCGGTCTGCGATGCGGGAGGGCTGGGATTCCTCGCCGCCGGGTACAAGACCGCGGACGGGATGTACCAGGAGATCAAGCAGCTGCGGGGACTGACGGCCCGCCCCTTCGGCGTCAACCTCTTCATGCCGCAGCCCGAGACGGCCGACCCGTCCGCCGTCGGCGTCTACGCCCACCAGCTGGCCGGCGAGGCCGCCTGGTACGAGACGGAACTCGGCGACCCCGAGTGCGGCCGGGACGACGGCTACGAGACGAAGCTCGCGGTGCTGCTGGACAACCCGGTGCCGGTGGTGTCGTTCCACTTCGGCGTCCCGAGCCGTGAGGTCGTCGACTCCCTGCACCGCGTCGGCACCTTCGCGCTGGTCACCGCGACCACCGCGGACGAGGCCCGGGCCGTCGAGCAGTCCGGCGCCGACGCGGTGATCGCACAGGGCACCGAGGCCGGCGGACATCAGGGCACCCACCGGGACAACCCGGAGACCGGCGGCACCGGCACCGGACTGCTGTCGCTGGTCGCCCAGATCCGCGAGGCGGTGAGCCTGCCGATCGTCGCCGCCGGCGGCATCATGCGCGGCGGCCAGATCGCCGGCGTCCTCGCCGCCGGCGCGAGCGCGGCCCAGCTCGGCACCGCCTTCCTCGCCACCCCCGAGTCCGGCGCCCACGCCCTGCACAAGCAGGCGCTGACCAATCCGCTGTTCGTGCGCACCGAACTGACCCGCGCCTTCTCCGGCCGCCCGGCCCGCGGCCTGGTCAACCGCTTCCTGCGCGAGCACGGCCCCTACGCCCCCGCCGCCTACCCCGAGGTGCACCACCTCACCGCGCCCCTGCGCAAGGCGGCGGCCAAGGCGGGCGACGCGCAGGGCATGGCCCTGTGGGCGGGGCAGGGACACCGGATGGCGCGGGAACTGCCCGCCGGTCAGCTGGTGGAAGTCCTGGTGGCGGAACTCGCCTCCGCCGGGACAGCGTTGTCAGGCTTCGCGACGGGAGGTACGGGCCGATGACGGCACCGGTGTTCGTGGTCGACTCCCTCCCGCCGGGCGGCCTGCCCGGCGGGGAGTACGTCCTGGACGGCCCCGAGGGACGGCACGCGGTCTCCGTGAAGCGGCTGCGGCCCGGTGAGGACGTGGTCCTCACCGACGGGCGCGGACACTGGGCCGAGGGCGTGGTGAAGGCCGCCGAGGGCAAGGACCGCCTCGTCGTCACGGACCTGGAGACGGTCCACGAGGAGCCCGAGGAGCGGCCCCGCCTCACCGTCGTCCAGGCGCTGCCCAAGGGGGACCGGGGCGAGCTGGCCGTGGAGACGATGACCGAGGTCGGTGTCGACGCGATCGTGCCGTGGGCGGCGTCCCGCTGCATCACGCAATGGAAGGGCGACCGAGGCGTGAAGGCGCTCGGCAAGTGGCGGGCGACGGCCCGGGAGGCCGGCAAGCAGTCCCGGCGGGTCCGCTTCCCCGAGGTCGCGGACGCGGCGACGAGCAAGCAGGTTGCCTCACTTCTGGCCGACGCCGACTTCGCCGCCGTACTCCACGAGAGCGGCGAGGAACCCCTGGCCGCCACCGAACTCCCCGCCTCCGGCGACATCGTGCTGGTCGTCGGCCCCGAAGGCGGCGTCTCCCCGGAGGAGCTGGCGCTCTTCGCGGAGGCCGGCGCCAAGCCCTACCGTCTGGGGCGCAGCGTCCTGCGCACCTCCACGGCGGGCACCGCGGCGACCGCCGTCCTGCTGGCCCGCACCGGCCGCTGGTCCTGAAGCCCCGTCAGTCGTCCGTCTCGCGGGCGGCGACCACGGCCGGGAACAGCTCCCAGCCGTCCAGGTCTGCGGACCTGTCGAGCAGCCCGCGCCGAGCCGCCTCGTCGACGAAGGACCGTACGACGCCCGGTTCGTGCAGGTTGAGGGCGGCGTCCCCCAGCGCCACACAGCCCGAGGGCAGGAAGCCGTCGGGGACGTACCGTCCCTTGCCGCCCTGGAACAGCAGACGGATCCGCGTCCCGCCCCGGGACAGGGTGAGCACCTCCTGACACGGCCCCGCGGCACTGTGCCGGTGACGCACCGACCACACGTAGGCGTCCGCCTCGTCCACCACCAGCCGTCTCAACCGGCGTCCGTCGCGCATGAGCGCAACGGTAGTGAGGAGTGGCCGTATGCGCCCTACCGCCGCCCCCGCACCGATGGCAGGCTGCCCTCCATGGGGGCTTCGAGGCGAATTTGGCGTGCGGCTCCGGTGGTCGTCGGTTCGGTGGTAGCCGTCGGCGGTGTCGCCGCGTGCGACCCGGGCGGACTCAGCTCCGCCTCGGTGGCGTTCACCACCGACCAGACCGTGACGCGTGAACTGGAGCGGCGGAAGGCGGAGGTCCGGTGGATCACCTGCACCGCCTCCTACGGCGACAAGGGCAGCAGTGCTTCCGAGAACGCCGTCGCGTCCGTCGAGTGCGACGGCAGGACGGACGACGGCAAGGACATCACCGTCGACGGCAAGATCACCCGCGTCGTCAACGGTGCCTGCGTGCGCGGCGAACTGACCGCGAAGGTGGACGGCAAGCAGTGGTTCCGGGTCGACGGGCTGGGCGACTGCGACGCCACCGGCGCCCCTCCCGCGAACCGGCCTTCCCAGCAGCAGCCCGGCCCCACCGTGACCGTCACCCGGACCATCTGGTGCCCGGACGACCCGCACTGCCGCCCCGTGGAGGGCAAGTAGCCCGGCGTGGCGGTGGCCGGCAAGTGATCCAAACCTCTGTCGGCGGGCGCCGCCCCTGCATAGGGTGAAGGGGTGACACAGCCCGCAGCGCCTGCCTACCTCCGCTTTCCGCACCCGCACGGCGAGTTGGTCGCCTTCACCGCCGAGGACGACGTGTGGCTCGCCCCGCTCGGCGGCGGCCGGGCCTGGCGGGTCAGCGCCGACAACGTGCCGGTCAACCACCCGCGCGTCTCGCCCGACGGCACCACCGTCGCCTGGACCTCCACCCGCGACGGCGCCCCCGAGGTGCACGTCGCGCCCGTCGACGGCGGCCCCGCCAAGCGCCTCACCCACTGGGGCAGCGTCCGCACCCAGGTACGCGGCTGGACCGCCGACGGACGGGTCCTCGCCCTGAGCACCCACGGCCAGGCCAGCCTGCGCCGCAGCTGGGCCCGTGCCGTCCCGCTGGACGGGGGACCGGCCGAGACCCTGCCGTACGGGCCCGTCGGCGACGTCGCGGCCGGCCCGCACACCGTGCTGCTGTCCGCCCCGATGGGCCGCGAGGCCGCCTGGTGGAAGCGCTACCGGGGCGGCACGGCGGGCAAGCTGTGGATCGACCGCGAGGACGACGGAGAGTTCGTACGGCTCCACGACGGCCTCGACGGCAACATCGAGTACCCCTTCTGGGTCGGCGACCGCATCGCCTTCCTCTGCGACCACGAGGGCACCGGCGCCCTCTACTCCTCCCTCGCCGACGGCTCCGACCTGCGCCGCCACACCCCCCTCGGTGGCTTCTACGCCCGGCACGCCGCGACCGACGGCACCCGCGTCGTCTACTCGTGTGCCGGTGAGCTGTGGACGCTGGACGACCTCGACGGCGCCGAGCCGCGCCGCCTCGACGTCCGGCTCGGCGGCCCGCGCGTCGACCTCCAGGCCTACCCGGTCAACGCCGCCCGCTGGTTCGGCTCGGCGTCCCCCGACCACACCGCGCGCGGCAGCGCCGTCGCCGTCCGCGGCGGCGTCCACTGGGTCACCCACCGCTCCGGCCCCGCCCGCGCCCTCGCGGCGACGCCCGGCGTCCGCACCCGGCTGCCGCGCACCTTCCGCGCCGACGGCGAGGAATGGGTGGTGTGGGTGACGGACGCCGAGGGCGACGACGCCCTGGAGTTCGCGCCCGCCTCCGGACTCGCCCCCGGCAGCAGCCCGCGCCGCATCGCCGCCGGGCAGCTCGGCCGCGTCCTGAACCTCGCCATGGCCCCCGACGGGAGCCGCGCCGCCGTCGCCTCGCACGACGGGCGCGTCCTGCTCGTCGAGCGCGAGACCGGCGAGGTCCGCGAGGTCGACCGCAGCGACAACGGCGACGTCTCCGGCCTGGTCTTCTCGCCCGACTCCGCCTGGCTCGCCTGGTCCCACCCCGGGCCCGACCCGCTGCGCCAGCTCAAGCTCGCCAACACCACCGACCTGTCGGTGAGCGAGGCGACCCCGCTGCGTTTCAAGGACTACGCGCCGGCCTTCACCCTGGACGGCAAGCACCTCGCCTTCCTCTCCACCCGCTCCTTCGACCCGGTCTACGACGAGCACGTCTTCGACCTGGCCTTCGTCGAGGGCGCCCGCCCGTACCTGATCACGCTCGCCGCGACCACCCCGTCGCCCTTCGGCCCGCAGCGCCACGGCCGCCCCTTCGAGACCCCGGACCGGGACGAGACCCCCGACAGCGAGGGCGCCCCCGCCACCCGGATCGACATCGAGGGCCTCGCCGACCGCATCGTGCCCTTCCCGGTGGAGGCCGCCCGCTACTCCGGGCTGCGTGCCGCCAAGGACGGCGTGCTGTGGCTGCGCCATCCCGTCACCGGTGTCCTCGGCGCCTCCCGCGCCACCCCGGACGACCCCGACCCGCACACCGAGCTGGAGCGCTACGACCTCGCCCAGCAGCGGATCGAGCACCTGGCCGCCGACGCCGACCACTTCGAGGTCAGCGGCGACGGCAAGCGGGTGCTGCTGTGGACCGACGGCCGGCTCAAGGTCGTGCCCAGCGACCGGCGGGCCTCCGGCGACGAGGACAGCGACACCAACATCACCGTCGACCTGGCCCGGGTCCGGCAGACCGTCACCCCGGCAGCCGAGTGGCGCCAGATGTTCGACGAGACCGGCCGCATCATGCGGGACCACTTCTGGCGGCCCGACATGAACGGCGTCGACTGGGACGGCGTACTCGACCGCTACCGCCCCGTCCTCGACCGCCTCGCCACCCACGACGACCTCGTCGACCTCCTGTGGGAGGTGCACGGCGAACTCGGCACCTCCCACGCCTACGTCACCCCGCGCGGCGGACACGGCTCCGGCGCCCGGCAGGGACTGCTCGGCGCCGACCTCTCCCGCCACGAGGACGGCACCTGGCGCGTCGACCGCGTCCTGCCCTCGGAGACCTCCGACCCCGAGGCCCGCTCCCCGCTCGCCGCGCCCGGTGTCGCCGTGCGCGCCGGGGACGCGATCCTCGCGGTCGCCGGTCAGCCCGTGGACCCGGTCACCGGACCCGGCCCGCTGCTGGTCGGCACGGCGGGCAAGCCGGTCGAGCTGACCGTCTCCCCGTCCGGCGGCGGTGAACCCCGGCACGCCGTCGTCGTCCCCCTCGCCGACGAGGAGCCGCTGCGCTACCACGCCTGGGTCGCCGACCGCCGCGCCTACGTCCACGAGCGGTCCGGCGGCCGGCTCGGCTACCTGCACGTCCCCGACATGGTGGGCGCCGGCTGGGCCCAGCTCCACCGCGACCTGCGCGTCGAGGTGGCCCGCGAGGGCCTGGTCGTCGACGTCCGCGAGAACCGCGGCGGCCACACCTCCCAGCTGGTGGTGGAGAAGCTGGCCCGGCGGATCGTCGGCTGGGACCTGCCGCGCGGCATGCGGCCGGCCAGCTACCCGCTGGACGCGCCCCGCGGGCCGGTCGTGGCCGTCGCCAACGAGTTCTCCGGCTCCGACGGCGACATCGTCAACGCGGCGATCAAGGCGCTCGGCATCGGCCCGGTCGTCGGCACCCGCACCTGGGGCGGCGTCATCGGCATCGACAGCCGCTACCGGCTGGTCGACGGCACGCTGATCACGCAGCCCAAGTACGCCTTCTGGCTGGAGGGCTACGGGTGGGGCGTGGAGAACCACGGCGTCGACCCGGACGTGGAGGTACCGCAGCGCCCGCAGGACCACGCGGCGGGCCGCGACCCCCAGCTGGACGAGGCGGTCCGGCTGGCGCTGGCGGCGTTGGAGGAGACGCCGGCGAAGACCCCGCCGAGCTTGCCGGAGCTGCCGCCGACCGACTGACACACCGGTCGATACGATGCCCGACAGAAGATCACCGGTGACCCGGTGGTCCCGTGTTCCAGTGTGAGGAGGCCCCATGGCGGGCGAGCCACAGGACGACTGCCTGTTCTGCAAGATCGTCGCAGGCCAGATCCCCGCGACGATCGTCCGCGAGACGGAGACGACCGTCGCCTTCCGCGACATAAACCCCCAGGCCCCCACCCACGTCCTGGTGATCCCCAAGGCCCACTACCGGGACGCCGCCGCCCTCGCGGCCGGCGCCCCGGAGGCCGCCGCCGACGTGCTGCGCGAGACCCAGGCGGTCGCCGACGACGAGAAGCTGGACAGCTACCGCATCATCTTCAACACCGGTTCCGGCGCGGGCCAGACCGTCTGGCACACCCACGCCCACGTCCTGGGCGGCCGCGGCCTCGAATGGCCCCCCGGATAGCGCGGCGCGACCACCATGTCCGTACGTGAACTCGTCGTCCTCGGCACCGCCAGCCAGGTCCCGACCCGGCACCGTAACCACAACGGCTACCTGCTCCGCTGGGACGGCGAGGGCATCCTCTTCGACCCCGGCGAGGGCACGCAGCGCCAGATGCTGCGCGCCGGGGTCGCCGCCCACGACCTGAACCGGATCTGCGTCACCCACTTCCACGGCGACCACAGCCTCGGCCTCGCGGGCGTCATCCAGCGCATCAACCTCGACCAGGTCCCGCACGAGGTCACCGCCCACTACCCGCGCTCCGGGCAGCGCTTCTTCGACCGCCTGCGCTACGCCACCGCCTACCGCGAGACGGTCGCCCTCACCGAGGCCCCGGTCGCCGCCGACGGCCCCCTGGCCGTCACCCCCGCCTACACCCTCGACGCCCGCAAGCTCTCCCACCCCGTCGAGTCCTACGGCTACCGCCTCACCGAGCCGGACGGCCGGCGCATGCTGCCCGACCGCCTGGCCGCGCACGGCATCAAGGGCCCCGACGTGGGCCGCGTCCAGCGCGAGGGCGTCCTGAACGGCGTACCGCTGGACGAGGTCAGCGAGGTCCGCCGCGGCCAGCGGTTCGCGTTCGTCATGGACACCCGGCTGTGCGAGGGCGTGCACGCGCTCGCGGAGGGCTGCGACCTGCTGGTCATCGAGTCGACCTTCCTCGACGAGGACGAGACCCTGGCCACCGACCACGGCCACCTCACGGCGGGCCAGGCCGCACGCGTCGCCCGGGACGCGGGCGTGCGCCACCTGGTCCTGACCCACTTCAGCCAGCGCTACTCCGACCCGGAGGAGTTCGAGCGGCAGGCGAGGGCGGCCGGCTACGAGGGCGAGCTGACCGTGGCCCGCGACCTCACCCGCGTCCCCGTTCCGAAACGTCGGTGAGACCGCCGTACGATGCTCTGATGCCCCTGCCCAAAGCTGAACTGCACCTCCACATCGAAGGCACCCTGGAACCGGAGCTGGCCTTCGAGCTGGCCGCCCGCAACGGCGTGTCCCTGCCGTACGCGGACGAGGACGCCCTGCGCGAGGCGTACCGCTTCGAGGACCTGCAGTCCTTCCTGAACCTGTACTACGAGCTGATGGCCGTCCTGCGCACCGAGCGGGACTTCGAGGACCTCGCGGGCGCCTACCTGGCCCGCGCCGCCGCGCAGGGCGTGCGGCACGCGGAGATCTTCTTCGACCCGCAGGCACACCTGGCCCGGGGTGTGCAGATGGGCACGGTCGTCGAGGGCCTGTGGCGGGCGCTGAGCACCAGCCAGGAGAAGCACGGCGTCTCGACCCGCCTGATCATGTGCTTCCTGCGCGACGAGTCCGCCGAGTCGGCGATGGAGACCCTGGACGCCGCCAAGCCGTACCTCGACCGCATCACCGGTGTCGGCCTGGACTCCGCCGAGGTCGGGCACCCGCCGGTGAAGTTCCGCGAGGTGTACGAGGCCGCCGCCGCCCTCGGGCTGCGCCGCGTCGCGCACGCCGGCGAGGAGGGGCCGCCCGCGTACGTCGTCGAGGCCCTGGACGTCCTCGGCGTCGAGCGGATCGACCACGGCCTGCGCTCGACGGAGGACCCGGCGCTGGTCGAGCGGCTGGTCCGCGACCGCGTCCCGCTGACCCTGTGCCCCCTGTCCAACGTCCGCCTGCGCACGGTCGACACCCTCGCCGACCACCCGCTGCCCGCGATGCTCGACGCCGGGCTGATGTGCACGGTCAACTCCGACGACCCGGCCTACTTCGGCGGCTACGCCGGCGACAACTTCGACGCCGTGCGCCAAGCCCTCGGCCTCACCGAGGACCGGCTGCGGCAGCTGGCCCGCAACTCGTTCCTCGCCTCCTTCCTGGAGGACGACGAGGAACTGCGGGCGCGCTGCCTCGCGGAGGTGGACGCGTACGAGTTCCCGGCGGCGTAGGACTCAGCCCGTCCCGGACCCCGGTGTGGCCGCGGCCTGCCGGGGTCCCGCCGTGTCGTAGGCGCGCTGGACGGCCACCGCCGGGGTGTCCACGTCGATCTCCACGACCGGCTGCTCCACCGCCCCGACCTCCGGGACGGCACCGCTCGGCGTGCCCGTGGCGGCGGCGACCAGCGCGGCCGGGGTGCCGCCGCGGCGGCGGATCGCGCCGGGCAGCAGCGGGCGCCCGCCGGTGTGCAGGGCGACGGCGGTCATCGGCGCGGCGACCAGCAGCAGGCCGGCGGCCAGCACCAGGCCCATGCCCGCGTAACCGGCCTGTGCCGACAGCACCGTCCCGGCCAGCGGCCCGGCAGCCGCCCCCAGCGACGACGCCGAGCCGACGAGCACCGCCCACCGGCCGCGCGCGTCCAGCGAGGCGGCGAGGCCGATCAGGTACGACAGCACCACCGGGTACAGCGTGTTCCAGGCGATCTCCCCGGTCGCGAAGGCGGCGGGGGAGGTCGCCGACGCGGTGAGGGCGATGCAGACGGCGATGACCACGGTCCCCGCCCCGATGGGCATCGCCCGCCCCAGCCGGGGCCCGAGCGCCCCGGCCGCCAGCACACCCACCAGTCCCGCGACCAGCGCGACGGCGAACACGACCCCCAGAGCGGCGTCGCCCAGACCGGCCTGCGTCAGCCCGATCCGGCCGCTGACGCCCCACAGGGAGTTCTGCGCCATGGACCAGCACAGCACCGCGCCGGCGAGGACCAGACCCGAGCGGCGCCGGGGAAGCGGGGCGTCGGTGCCGGTGCTGGTGTCGGTGCTGCTGTCGGTGCCGGTGTCGTGCGCGGCCGGCGAGGCGGCGGTCCCGCCCGGCAGCCGCCCGGTCAGCGGCCACACCGCGAGCGCCGTCAGCGCGATCGCGGCGAGCGGCAGCCCGTGCGCCCGCCCGAGGTGCGGCACCGTCAGGTACACCGCGCC
The DNA here is from genome assembly GCF_028473745.1 of Streptomyces sp. M92. NCBI lineage: Bacteria > Bacillati > Actinomycetota > Actinomycetes > Kitasatosporales > Streptomycetaceae > Streptomyces > Streptomyces sp. M92. The sequence continues at coordinate 791,901 of NZ_CP101137.1, read as the reverse complement.
TGCCAGCGCGGACACGGTCAGCAGCCCGGCGGTGGAGGCGCGGTGGGGGTCCTTCTCGGCGGCGATGCGGGTGGCGGCGACCGTCATGGCCGTGCCCGACCCGAAGCCGCCGAGCACCGCGCCGGCGACCACGGCGGGGACGGCGGTGGTGAGCGAGGCGGCGCCGTAGCCGAGGACGGCCAGCGCGAGACCGAGGCGGGCCAGCGTCCGGGCGCCGGTCCGCCGCACCCGGGAGGCGAGCAGGAAGCCCGCGCTCGCCGAACTCAGCAGCAGCGGGCTGCCGACGGCGCCCGCCTGAGTGGTGGTCAGGGGCAGGCTGGTGTCGAGTCTGCCGACGGTGGTGGGCAGCAGATACGGAGGCAGGTACCCGGCCGTGAAAAGGGCGACGAGGGGCCAGGGAGTGGTGCGGGGGGCGAACACGGGCGTTCCCAGGGCATGCGAAAGGAGGGTGGGAAGGGGAGGGGGCGACGACCGTCGACTGACCGGAACGCGCGGGCAATTTGTATCAAGCGCGGGCGGGCGGGAAACAGACGAGGGTGTGTGATCTGAGTCACAAAAGAGTTTGGCTGTTTCAGGGGTGGGTAGCGGAGGTTGCCCGGTCCGGCATACTCCGCCGGCGCCAACCTCCGTGCCGTGCCGGTGACCGAGCGCCCACGGGGGTGTGACGCCGGGGCCGGACACCGCCCCGGCTGTCGGCGGCGTGGTGCACACTGGCGGGGTCCGCACCATGCCAGGGAGCGCACCGTGACAGCGTCCGCCGTGTCCACCGCGTCCGACGTACCCGCCATGCCCGTCATGCCGGCCGACGAGAGGACGCACCGCCACGCCCCGCCCGAGGGGTCGCACCACCGGCCGCAGGTCGATCCGCTCGCCGCCCTGCGCACCCCGCAGGACCCGCCCTGGGACGTGTACCTGACCGGCACCGTCTTCCTCGACGTGATCTTCACCGGGCTCGACTCCGCCCCCGTGCGCGGGACCGAGTCCTGGGCCCGGGGGATGGGGTCGAGCCCGGGCGGCATCGCCAACATGGCGACCGCGCTGGCCCGCCTCGGCCTGCGCACCTCGCTGGCCGCCGCCTTCGGCGACGACCACTACGGCGACTACTGCTGGGACGCCCTGGCCCAGGGCGAGGGCATCGACCTGGGCCCCTCGCGCACCGTGCCCGGCTGGCACTCACCGGTGACGGTCTCGATGGCCTACGAGGGGGAGCGCACGATGGTCTCCCACGGCCACGAACCGCCCCCCGAGGAGCCGTCCCCCGACTGCCCGCCAGGCGCCCGCGCCGCCGTCGCCTCCCTCACGCCCGGCGTCAGCGCCCCCTGGATCGCCGGGGCCGCCGCCCGCGGTACCCGGGTCTTCGCCGACGTCGGCTGGGACGACACCGGAGCCTGGGACCTGGCCGCGCTGCCCGACCTCGCGCACTGCGAGGCGTTCCTGCCGAACGCGGAGGAGGCCATGCGCTACACCGGCGCCCGCTGCCCCCGCGCCGCCGCGCACGCCCTGACCGAGCACGTGCCGCTCGCCGTGGTCACCCTCGGCGCGGACGGCGCCTACGCGGTGGACCGGCGTACGGGGGAGAGCGCCGAGGTCCCGGCGATCGAGGTCGAGGCCCTGGACCCGACCGGTGCCGGGGACGTGTTCGTCGCCGGGTTCGTCACCGGCACCCTGGCCGGCTGGCCGCTCGCCGACCGCCTGGCCTTCGCCGGGCTGACCGCAGCGCTCTCCGTCCAGGAGTTCGGCGGCTCGCTGTCGGCGCCGGGCTGGTGCGAGATCGCCACCTGGTGGCGCAAGGTCCGGTCGCTGGAGGACCAGGACCCGGCTGCCCTCAGCCGCTACGCCTTCCTGGCCGGCCTGGTCCCGGACGACCCGGTGGCCCCCTGGCCCCTGCGCCGCGCGGTCCCGACCATCGGCTTCCGCCCCCCGACGCCCTGACCGCCGTACGGCCCCCCGGGTGTGTTCAGAACCCGAGCCGCCGCGGCTGTTTCGGGTCGCGCTGTCAGTCCTTGGTGACCTGCATGTGCAGGTCGAGGCTGTATCAGTGTGCGGCTGCCGCCGCGTGGCCGGTGTGTCGGTTGGTGCCGGACGTCGGGCGGGGAGGCCCCGGGCGGGTTCAGAACCCGAGCCGCCGCAGCTGTTTCGGGTCGCGCTGCCAGTCCTTGGCGACCTTCACGTGCAGGTCCAGGAAGACGGGCGTACCGAGCAGTGCCTCGATCTGCTTGCGGGACTTGATGCCGACGTCCTTCAGGCGCTTGCCCTTGGGGCCGATGATGATGCCCTTCTGGCTGGGGCGCTCGATGAAGACGTTGGCGTGGATGTCCAGGAGCGGCTTGTCGGCGGGACGGTCCTCGCGCGGGAGCATCTCCTCGACGACCACCGCGATGGAGTGCGGCAGCTCGTCCCGTACGCCCTCCAGCGCGGCCTCCCGGATCAGCTCGGCGACCATGACCTGCTCGGGCTCGTCGGTCAGGTCGCCCTCGGGGTAGAGCGCGGGGCCCTCGGGCAGCAGCGGGGTCAGCAGGTCGGCGAGCAGGTCCACCTGCTTGTTCCCGGTGGCCGACACCGGCACGATCTCCGCCCAGGTGATGCCGAGCTCCTGGCCGAGCTGGTCGACGGCGATCAGCTGCTCGGCCAGTGTCTTGCCGTCCACCAGGTCCGTCTTGGTGACGATCGCGACCTTCGGGGTCTTCTTGATCCCGGCCAGCTCCTTGGCGATGAAGCGGTCGCCGGGGCCCAGCTTCTCGTTGGCCGGCAGGCAGAAGCCGATGACGTCCACCTCGGCCCACGTGGTGCGCACCACGTCGTTGAGCCGCTCGCCCAACAGCGTGCGCGGCTTGTGCAGCCCCGGGGTGTCCACCAGGATCAGCTGGGCGTCCTCGCGGTGCACGATGCCCCGCACGGTGTGCCGGGTGGTCTGCGGACGGTTCGAGGTGATCGCCACCTTCTGCCCGACCAGAGCGTTCGTGAGGGTGGACTTGCCCGCGTTGGGGCGGCCCACGAAGCAGGCGAAGCCGGCCCGGTGAACAGCCTCGGCCGGTTCTTCGGATGACTGGGTACGAACGCTCATGGCGCCCATTGTCCCTGATCCCCGGAGCCCCGCCGCACCACCTCCGCGGCCGGGCCGACGGCACAGCGGTGCCGGCCCGGCGTTCGCCGGTGCGGCGGGCGGGCCCGGAACCGCCGTCAGCCCGCGACGACCGTCTCCCGTACCGTTCCGTCGGGCGCGGCCACCAGCACCGGCGTCCCCGGCCCTCCCAGGTCCCGCACCGCCGCCCGGTCCTCCTCCGAGGCGGTCTCCGCCTCCGTCACCACCGCCGCCGCCTCCAGCGACTTCGCGCCGGACGCCACCGCCATCGCCACCGCCGTACGCAGGGCGCTGAGCCTCAGGGAGTCCAGGGCGACCGTGCCGGCGACGTACGTGCGGCCGGTGTCGTCGCGTACGGCGGCGCCCTCGGGGACGCCGTTGCGGGCCCGGGCGGAGCGGGCCAGGGTGACGATCTTGCGGTCCTCGGGGTCGAGGTCGGGAGTCTCGGTCATGGGGTGAGCATACGTAGCACCGTGGCCCGCCCGGCCCTCAGGGACGGTCGAGACGGAGCCGGTCGGCGCGCGGCAGGCCGGCGGCCACCAGGTCGTACGAGTCCTCGACCAGCTCCCTCACGAGACGGTCCGGGAGCCCGCCGCCGGGTCCGCCGGCCACGGTGACCGTGTTCCAGTGCCGTTTGTTCATGTGCCAGCCCGGGACGATCAGCCCCGGGTGGTCGGCACGCAGCCGGATCGCGTCGTCCGGGTCGCACTTCAGATTGGCGGTGAGCGGGTCCCCGTCCAGGAAGGACAGCGCGAACATCTTCCCCAGCACCTTGAAGACCGAGATCTCCGGGCCGAAGGGGAAGTCCTCCACGGCGGCGTTGAAGGACAGGCAGAAGTCGCGCAGCTCCCCGGGGGTCATTCGGACGCGGCCTCCTCGGCGGGCCGCGCCGCGTCGACCGGCTCCACCAGCACCGTCACGATCTTGTTGCGGCGCCCCGCCGCGGCCTCTGCCGTCAGGCGCAGCTCACGCCCGTCGGGCAGCGCCACGATCGAGGAGGCACCGGCGATCGGCACCCGGCCCAGCGCCTTGGCGAGCAGACCGCCCACCGTCTCCACGTCCTCGTCGTCGAACTCCTCCAGGCCGTACAGCTCGCCCACGTCGCCGATGTCGAGGCGGGCGGTGACCCGGAAGCGGCCCTCGCCCAGCTCCTCGACCGGAGGGAGTTCCCGGTCGTACTCGTCGGTGATCTCGCCGACGATCTCCTCCAGGATGTCCTCGATGGTGACGATGCCGGCCGTGCCGCCGTACTCGTCGATGACGACGGCGACGTGATTGCGGTCCTTCTGCATCTCGCGCAGCAGGTCACCGGCGTTCTTGGTGTCGGGCACGAAGGACGCCGGGCGCATCGCTGTGGAGACCAGGTCGCTCTCCGCCTCCCGGCTGATGTGCGTCCGGCGGGCCAGGTCCTTCAGGTACACGATGCCGACGACGTCGTCCTCGCTGTCCCCGGTGACCGGGATGCGCGAGAAGCCGGAGCGCAGGGCCAGGGTGAGCGCCTGGCGGACGGTCTTGTACCGCTCGATGACGACGAGGTCGGTCCGCGGGACCATGACCTCCCGCACCAGGGTGTCGCCCAGCTCGAACACCGAGTGCACCATGCGGCGCTCCTCGGCCTCGATCAGCGACTCCTTCTCCGCGTAGTCCACCAGCGCCCGCAGCTCCGCCTCGGAGGCGAAGGGACCGCGCCTGAAGCCCTTGCCGGGCGTGAGCGCGTTGCCGATGAGGATCAGCAACGACGGGACGGGACCCATGATCCGGGCCAGCGGCACCAGCACGTACGCCGCCGCCGTCGCCGTGTTCATCGGGTGCTGGCGGCCGATGGTGCGCGGGGACACCCCGACCGCGACGTACGAGACGAGCACCATCACCGCGATGGCGATCAGCAGGGCCTCGGTGGTGTTGGCGAACTCCCTCAGGCAGGCGTACGTGACCAGCGCCGCGGCCGCCATCTCGCAGGCCACGCGGACCAGCAGCGCCACGTTCAGATAGCGCGTCGGGTCGGCGGCGACCTTGGCGAGCTTCGCGCTGCCGCGCCGCCCCGACCGCACGGCCTCCTCGGCGCGGAAGCTGGAGACCCTCGCGAGCCCCGCCTCCGCGCACGCGGCGAGCCAGGCGATCACCACCAGGGCCACCGCGCCGGCGACCAGGGGCAGGCTCATGAGACGGTCGGGGCCGGGGACGGGCCGGTCAGACCCTTCTCCGCGCGCCAGCCGTCCACGATGGCGGCCTGCAGTGAGAACATCTCGGCCTTCTCGTCCGGCTCCTCGTGGTCGTAGCCGAGCAGGTGCAGCACCCCGTGGACGGTGAGCAACTGGAGCTCCTCGTCCATGGAGTGCCCCGTCGGTGCCTCGGTCCCCTGCTTGGCGGCGACCTCCGGGCAGAGCACGATGTCGCCGAGCAGCCCCTGCGGCGGCTCGTCCTCGTCCTTGCCCGGCGGACGCAGCTCGTCCATCGGGAAGGACATGACGTCCGTCGGACCCGGCAGGTCCATCCACTGGATGTGCAGCTGCTCCATGGCGTCGGCGTCCACGACGATCACCGAGAGCTCGGAGAGCGGGTGGATGCGCATCCGCGCGAGCGCGTAGCGGGCGATGTCGAGGATCGCCTGCTCGTCGACCTCGGTTCCGGACTCGTTGTTGACGTCGATCGACATGGTGGTGCTGGTCTACTTCCCCTTGGTGCCCTTGGCACCGGACGCCCTGCCGTGCGGCTTGTGCGCGCCGTTCTCGGTGCCGTGGTCGCTGTCGTACTTCTCGTAGGCGTCGACGATACGGCCCACCAGCCGGTGCCGGACGACGTCCTGCGACGACAGCCGGGAGAAGTGGACGTCCTCGACGCCCTCCAGGATCTCCTGCACCTGCCGCAGTCCCGACTTGGTGCCGCCGGGCAGGTCGACCTGCGTCACGTCACCCGTGATGACGATCTTCGAGTCGAAGCCGAGCCGGGTCAGGAACATCTTCATCTGCTCGGGGCTGGTGTTCTGCGCCTCGTCCAGGATGATGAACGCGTCGTTCAGAGTGCGGCCGCGCATGTACGCCAGCGGCGCCACCTCGATCGTCCCCGCCGCCATCAGCCGCGGGATCGAGTCCGGGTCGAGCATGTCGTGCAGCGCGTCGTACAGCGGGCGCAGGTACGGGTCGATCTTCTCGTAGAGCGTGCCCGGCAGGAAGCCGAGCCGCTCGCCGGCCTCGACCGCCGGGCGGGTCAGGATGATGCGGTTGACCTGCTTGGACTGCAGGGCCTGCACCGCCTTGGCCATCGCCAGGTAGGTCTTGCCGGTGCCCGCGGGGCCGATGCCGAAGACGATGGTGTGCTTGTCGATCGCGTCGACGTACCGCTTCTGGTTCAGCGTCTTGGGGCGGATCGTGCGGCCGCGCGAGGACAGGATGTTCTGCGTGAGCACCTCGGCCGGGGTCTCCTGGCCGTCGCTCTCCCCGTTCTCGCTCGCCTTGAGCATGGCGATCGAGCGTTCCACTGCGTCCTCCGTCATCGGCTGCCCGGTGCGGAGCACCAGCATCATCTCGTCGAACACGCGCTGGACGAGGCCCACGTCGTGGGCGTCGCCGACCGCGCTGATCTCGTTTCCCCGGACATGGATGTCGGCCGCCGGGAAGGCCTTCTCGATCACGCGCAGGAGGGAGTCGCCGGAACCCAGTACGGTCACCATGGGGTGCTGGGCGGGGACGGTGATCTGTGCTCTCGCCTGCCCCTGCGCGGGAGTGTGGGCTGAGGGTGTCTGAGTCATGGGCCGGCGCTCTAGGCCTGCTCGTCCTCCTCTGCGGCATTCGCCGCGTGACGGATGTGTCTGCTGTCTCCAGCGTACGACTCCCCGCCGACAGCACCCAGGGCTTTTGTCGTACGGACGTTCACAGCCGGCCGCGGACCAGGTCCCGGTACCAGCCGTACGACGCCTTGGGCGTGCGTTCCAGCGTCGTGAAGTCCACGTGCACCAGCCCGAACCGGCGCGCGTACCCCTCGGCCCACTCGAAGTTGTCCAGCAGCGACCACACGAAGTAGCCCCGCACGTCCACCCCGGCCGCCAGCGCCCGGTGCAGGGCGCGCACGTGCCCGTCGAGGTAGGCGATCCGGGCGCGGTCGTCGAGCCCGTCGTAGGAGCAGCCGTTCTCGGTGATCACGACGGGCGGGAGCCGGTCGCCGTAGCGGTCGCGGAAGCCGGTCAGCAGCTCCGTCAGGCCCTCGGGGACGACCGGCCAGCCGAAGTCGGTCAGCGGCCGGCCCTCGACGGCGACCACCGAGAACGGCAGCTCCGCGGGCAGCGTCACGCCCCCGGACTCGATCTCCGCACCCCGCGGGGCGGCCACCCGCGTCGGCGCGTAGTAGTTCACGCCGTACCAGTCCAGCGGCTCGGCGATGACGTCCAGGTCGGCGTGCACGTCCCCGGGCATCAGCTCCTCGATGCCCTCCGGGTACCGGCCGGTGAGCACCGGGTCGGCGAACATCCGGTTCAGCAGGACGTCGTAGAACTCCGCCGCCTCCCGGTCGGCCGCCCCGTCGGAGGCGGGCCACGTGGGCCCGTGCGAGTTGGCGATCCCGATGTCGGTGGCGCCGCACGCGCGCAGGGCCCGTACCGCCAGGCCGTGCGCGAGGAGCTGGTGGTGGGCCACGGGCAGGGCGCCGAACAGCAGCCGCTCGCCCGGCGCGTGCACCCCGAGCGCGTGTCCCAGCAGGGTGTGCTCGGCGGGCTCGTTGAGGGTGATCCACTTGCCGACGCGGTCGCCGAGCCGGTCCGCGACCCGTGACACGTACTGCGCGAACCGCGACGCCGTGTCCCGCTCCCGCCAGTCCAGCCCGGCCGGCAGGTCCCAGTGGAAGAGCGTCGGCACCGGGCGGACGCCCGCCGCGCACAGCTCGTCCACCAGCCGGTCGTAGAAGCCGAGGCCGCCGGGGGAGTCCACCCGCGGCCAGGAGACCGAGAAGCGGTAGGCGCCCACGCCCAGGTCCGCCAGTAGCGCCACGTCCTCGCGGTAGCGGTGGTAGTGGTCGCAGGCCACCGCCGCCGTCGAGCCGTCCTTCACCCGCCCGGGTACGGCCGTGAACGCGTCCCACACGGACGGCCCCCGCAGACCGGCCGCGCCCTCGATCTGGTGCGCGGACGTCGACACGCCCCACAGGAAGCCCTCCGGGAACCGCGGCATCGCGTCCGTGCCCGACTCAGTCGCCATGCGCGGATCATCCGTACCGCCGACGAGGGAAGTCAACGCCCGTGCGCGGCAACGGCGTTACGCCCCCTCCTTCAGCACCCGCGAGATCAGCCGCCGCTGCTCCTCGGTCAGCCGGGGATCGGCGGCGTACACCGTCGCGCCGTCCACGGTGATCTGGTAGCTGAACCCGTCGGGCACCCCGACGGGCCGCGTGGTCCGCGCGTCGGCGACCGCCCGCTCGGCCAGGGCGTGCCACTCCGCCGCGTCGGGGCGGCCCGCGGTCTCGACCTCCGCGTGGCGTTCGACGCCCGCGAAGCCTCCTGTGCGCCTCACCTGAATCCGCATGGACCCGTGTCTAGTACGGAACTACAGCGTCCGCACCCCGACCTGTTCCCAGGCCTTGCGCACCGCCTCCAGCTCCTCCGCGTCCCCGTACCGCTCCCGGGCCGCCTTCACCGTGAGCGTCGCGAAGTCCGCGAACAGCGCGTCCTGGGCCAGCTCCCCGCCGGTCAGCACGTCGTACCAGACCAGTCCCGCCCGCTCCCAGGCGTGCCCGCCGAGCGCGGTGGCGACGAGGTAGAAGGCGTGGTTGGGGATGCCGGAGTTGATGTGGACGCCGCCGTTGTCGCGGCCGGTGCGCACGAAGTCGTCCATCGTCGCGGGCTGCGGGTCCTTGCCCAGCACGTCGTCGTCGTAGGCCGTGCCCGGCGCCTTCATGGAGCGCAGCGCCACGCCCGTCACGCGCGGGGCGAGCAGCCCGGCGCCGATCAGCCAGTCGGCCTCGGCGGCGGTCTGGCCGAGCGAGTACTGCTTGATGAGGGCGCCGAAGACGTCGGACACCGACTCGTTGAGGGCGCCCGGCTGGCCGTAGTAGGTCAGGTTGGCGGTGTGCTGGGTGACGCCGTGGGTCAGCTCGTGGCCGATGACGTCGAGGGGGATGGTGAAGTCGAGGAAGATCTCCCCGTCCCCGTCGCCGAAGACCATCTGCTCGCCGTTCCAGAAGGCGTTGTTGTACTCGCGGTCGTAGTGGACCGTGGCGTCCAGCGGCAGTCCGGCGCCGTCGATGGAGTCACGTCCGTACACCTTCAGGAAGTGCTCGAAGGTGGCGCCCAGGCCCGCGTAGGCGCGGTTCACGGTGGCGTCCTTGCCGGGCTCCTCGCCCTCGCCGCGGACCTTCCTGCCCGGCAGGTCGGTGCCGTGCCGGGCGTCGAAGACGGTGCGCTGCGGCTGCCCGGCCTCGGCACCGGCGCCGGGGCGCGGGGCGACGGTGGGGGCGCCGATGACCGTGGTCAGCGACCGGTGGGTGCGCTCGAAGGCGTCGCGCTGGAGGGTGCGGCGGGCGGGTCCGGCGAGCACGGGGTCCTCGTGCTGGGCGAGCTTGTCGAGGACGTGGGGCGGCACGATGGTGCAGAAGACGGGCTCGAAGCCCCCGTATGTCGTCATGTCCGGCACCCTTGCACTGCGTGACACCGCTGTCACGACCCGCAACCGTGATTGGTGAAATCCGCCGCTCGGGCGTCCCTCCAGCCGGGCGCGAGTGGTATGGGGCACTTTTTGTCCCGGTTCTCCCCGTGGTCCCGCATACTGATACGGACCCGCGTGACCGGCGTGACTCGGCTAAGGTGCTGTGCACCATGCGTTTCGGGCTGCTTCTCCTTAGCTGCCGCGGCGAGGGCCTGCAATAGGCCGACTCCCTCCCCGCGGTGCTGAGTGGTGCGCGTCGGCCGTCCTGCCGGACACGCGGACACCGCGTACATCACGAGGAGCCCACGCCATCATGGCCAACCGCCAGCAGCCCAGCCCCATGCCGATCGGCAAGTACCGAGGCTACGAGCAGGTCGACATCGCCGACCGCACCTGGCCGGACCAGCGCATCACCACCGCTCCCCGCTGGCTCTCCACCGACCTGCGCGACGGCAACCAGGCGTTGATCGACCCCATGTCGCCCGCCCGCAAGCGCGCGATGTTCGACCTGCTGGTCAAGATGGGCTACAAGGAGATCGAGGTCGGTTTCCCCGCCTCCGGCCAGACCGACTACGACTTCGTACGCTCCATCATCGAGGAGCCGGGCGCCATCCCCGACGACGTCACCATCTCCGTGCTGACCCAGGCCCGCGAGGACCTGATCGAGCGCACGGTGGAGTCCCTGAAGGGCGCCAAGAGGGCCACCGTCCACCTGTACAACGCGACCGCCCCGGTCTTCCGCCGCGTCGTCTTCCGCGGCTCGCGCGACGACATCAAGCAGATCGCGGTCGACGGCACCCGCCTGGTCATGGAGTACGCCGAGAAACTGCTGGGCCCGGAGACGGCGTTCGGCTACCAGTACAGCCCCGAAATCTTCACCGACACCGAGCTGGACTTCGCCCTGGAGGTCTGCGAGGCGGTGATGGACACCTACCAGCCCGGCCCCGGCCGCGAGATCATCCTCAACCTGCCCGCCACGGTGGAGCGTTCCACGCCGTCCACGCACGCCGACCGCTTCGAGTGGATGGGCCGCAACCTGTCCCGCCGCGAGTACGTCTGCCTGTCCGTCCACCCGCACAACGACCGCGGTACGGCGGTCGCGGCGGCCGAGCTGGCGGTCATGGCCGGCGCCGACCGCGTCGAGGGCTGCCTGTTCGGGCAGGGCGAGCGCACCGGCAACGTCGACCTGGTCACCCTGGGCATGAACCTGTTCTCCCAGGGCGTCGACCCGCAGATCGACTTCTCCGACATCGACGAGATCCGCCGCACGTGGGAGTACTGCAACCAGATGGAGGTCCACCCGCGCCACCCGTACGTGGGCGACCTGGTCTACACGTCCTTCTCCGGCTCCCACCAGGACGCCATCAAGAAGGGCTTCGACGCCATGGAGGCCGACGCGGCGGCTCGCGGGGTCACGGTCGACGACATCGAGTGGGCCGTCCCGTACCTGCCCATCGACCCCAAGGACGTCGGCCGCTCCTACGAGGCGGTCATCCGCGTCAACTCGCAGTCCGGCAAGGGCGGCATCGCCTACGTCCTGAAGAACGACCACAAGCTGGACCTGCCGCGCCGGATGCAGATCGAGTTCTCCAAGCTGATCCAGGCCAAGACGGACGCCGAGGGCGGCGAGATCACGCCCACCGCCATCTGGGACGTCTTCCAGGACGAGTACCTGCCCAACCCCGACAACCCCTGGGGCCGCATCCAGGTCGCCAACGGCCAGACCACCACCGACCGCGACGGCGTCGACACCCTCACCGTCGACGCCACGGTCGACGGCGTCGAGACCACCCTGGTCGGCACCGGCAACGGCCCGATCTCGGCGTTCTTCCACGCGCTGCAGGGCGTCGGCATCGACGTACGGCTGCTGGACTACCAGGAGCACACGATGAGTGAGGGCGCCTCCGCGCAGGCCGCCTCCTACATCGAGTGCGCCATCGGCGACAAGGTGCTGTGGGGCATCGGAATCGACGCGAACACCACGCGCGCGTCGCTGAAGGCGGTCGTCTCCGCCGTCAACCGCGCTACCCGCTGACCAGCCGAAACGGTGGTTCGAGGCCCCGCTCGCCGGAAAACGGCGGGCGGGGCCCCGTCGCATACCGGCCATCTCCCCGTGCAGGTCACGGAAAGGTCTCTTCCCGGGTACTGACTCCACACCGGTGATGTGGCTAACATCACGCAAGCGCGACGATGCTGTCGCGCGGTTACGGAGGTGCGACGTGCTGCCAGGACGGGGACGAAACGGCCGAGCTGCCCGGCTGCCACGCATCCTGGGCACCCGCACCGCGTGGACGCCCGTCGGCGACGGCGAGTTCTTCTGCCCCGGCTGCGGGGGCGACCGCAACTACCAGCGACTGGCAGGCCGCCGCCGCTTCACCTTCCTCGGCGTCCCCGTGCTGCCGCGCGGCGAGTCCGCGCCGACCGTCGAGTGCGCCGCCTGCCGCCGCCACTACGGCACCGACGTCCTCGACCACCCCACCACCACCCGCTTCTCCGCCATGCTCCGCGACGCCGTGCACACCGTCGCCCTCGCCGTCCTCACCGCGGGCGGCACCTGCTCGCGCACCTCGCTGGAGACGGCCGCCGCCGCGGTGCGCGCGGCCGGCTTCGAGGACTGCGACGAGGACCAGCTGAACGCGCTGGTCCAGGCGCTGGAGGCGGACACCGGCCGGGTCCGCGGCGAGCCCTGCGTGCCCGGCCTGGCCATAGAGCTGCACGAGGCGCTGGACCCGCTGGCCCCGCACCTCGCCGCCGTCGGCCGCGAGTCCATCCTGCTCCAGGGCGCCCGCATCGCGCTCGCCGACGGCCCCTACACCCCCGCCGAACGCGACGCCCTGGCGACGGTCGGCGCGGCCCTGACCATCTGCTCCGACGACGTGACCCGGCTGCTGGAGTCGGCGGGCACGCCCTCCTAGGGAAGAGCCCCCTCCGGTATCACCGAATCGAGGTCCAGCCGCATGATCTGGCGGTGCGCCCCCGGTCCGAAGTAGTCCGGACGCAGACCGCCGTCGGGCTCCTCCGGGCGGAAGCCGAGCCCCCGGTAGAGGAAGATGGCCGCGAGGTTGGCGGGCTCCACGGTCAGGCGCACCACCCGTATGCCGTCCCGGCGCAGCCGGTCCAGCACCTCCGTCATCAGCTCCCGGCCCAGCCCGTGGCGCCGGCGGTCCGGCGTCACGCACAGCCCGAGTATCCAGCTGTCCGCGCCCAGCGCCCGGGTGCCCGCCAGTACGTAGCCGCGCAGCCGGCCGGTGCCGTCGTCCAGCACCAGGAAGTGCTCCTCGTACATGTCGAAAAGCTGGCGCAGCAGGAAACCGGGGTAGGCGAACTCCTGGAAGACCTCCTCGTCCAGCCGCCGCAGCTCGGGCAGGTCTGCCTCGCCGGCCGTGCGCAGGACCAGGGGCGGGTCGTCCGGACGGCGAGTACCGGGGTCCGTGAGCCGGTCGTGGTGGTCGAGGGAACGTTCCAGCGGTTCGGCGGTCATGCAACCCCCCAGTCGGGACACGCGAGGTCAACTCGACGGATGCGCTGTTCATACGTTGGAGTACGGGCCTTCGTCTGGCGGCCGGAGACCCCTTCTGGCTACAGTGAGCGTCCAACTTCCCCCGTGCAAGGGCGAGTTAGGGTGTGCGACGATGCGCCCGACGTGCGCCCGGCGGACAGGGCTCGCGTGTTTCAGGCTCCTCGGCATGTCCTGTGGCTTATCTTGCACATCACTGGAGCTTGTCCGGAATCGGAAGAAATGCGGCAGGGTGACTATGGATCGCAACGCCGACGCACCGTGGTCGAAGTTCGATCCAGAGGTGTACGTCGACAACAACTACCGGACGCCGCTCCAGGTCGACCTGCTCATCGTCCGGCTGATGCGCGACTGGTTCAGCCGCTGCTTCACGCAAGCCGGCAGCGAAGCCGCGGCCGTCCCCGGTGCCGTCCGGGGCATCGACGTCGGTGCCGGCGCCAACCTGTACCCCGCGCTCGCCATGCTCCCCTGGTGCGAGAAGGTGCTGCTGCTGGAGTACGCGCGTCCCAACGTCGAGTACCTGGAGCGGCAGGCCTCCTCCGGCGGCTACGACACGGCGTGGGACGCGTTCTGGAACGAGCTGCGCGAGGCCCCGGCGTACGCCGCGACCGAACCCAGGAGCCGGTTCGGCGAGATCGTCCGGGTCGAACGCGGCAACCTCTTCGACCTGGCGGACGGCAGCCGCCGCTGGGACCTGGGCACGATGTTCTTCGTCGCCGACTCGATGTCCGAGTGCGCCGACGAGTTCCACCGGGGCGTGCGCTGCTTCATGAACGCGCTGAGCGACGGCGCCCCGTTCGCCACCGCCTTCATGAAGGAATCGGTCGGCTACCGCGTCGGAGACCACGACTACCCGGCCTACCGGGTGAACGAGGACCAGGTCAGGGAGAGCCTGGAGCCGTTCACGGGAGAGCTGGAGATCCACGACCTGCACCACATGGTGCGGCCGGGACACGAGGGAATGATCCTCGCCCTGGGACGGCGCAATGCGGTGGTTGCCGCCCCGTAGGAACGGGGACATGCTGAACACAGGGCAAGCGGATCTGTACGAGGGGTGCGGGGATGCAGATCAAGCCACGCCAGCATCTGCTGGACATCTGGCAGGCCATGGCTCGTCACTCGTTCGACGACGGGAAGCTCGTGTGGGGGGACACCGACGGGCTGAGCAGCGTCGCGGACGCCGAACGCCTGCTGTGTCTGCTCTATCCGGCCACCGAGGTACCCGCCTTCCGGCTCGACCAGCCGGACACCACCGAACGTGACGTGCTGCGCGCCCTCGACCGGATCGGCAGCCGCCTGGAGATCCCGCCCAACCTGATCACCGCGCTGACCCAGTTCATGCGCACCCACACCGGCACGGACGACAGCCCCACCTTCTCCGGCGGGCACTACTTCCGCCCCGCCGAACCCGACGGCAGGATCACCCACGAACAGGCCCAGCTGGGCGTGGTCGACTCCTACTCCATGTCCGTCACGCTCTGCCTCGCCACCCTCGGCTTCCTCAAGGTCTACGAGACCACCACCACCCGCCCCGAGGTGCACCGGTCGATCGCCGAGCTGCGCGAGGCCACCAACGCCCGGCTGACCTCCGCCATGGTCAGCCTGCTGCGCTCCTTCACCGTCAACGTCTTCGACGCCGAGTCCGAGCAGGGCAGGAGACTGATCCAGGTCGTCGGCCAGGGCAGACAGTCCGACCGGGCCGTCCTCCAGCAGTTCTCCCGCCGGTTACGTCCCCTGCGCGCCACCATCATCGAGAGCCTCTCGCGCGGCATCGAGGTCGACGAGGGCATCCGCGACGAGAGCCAGCTCTTCGAGTGCGGCTGGGCCTGGGGCATCGTGCAGGACGCCCCCGAGGTCACCCACCTGACCGCACCGGTCCCCGGCCAGCCCGTCGGGATCGCCGACCGGCTGCCGTACGTGTACTTCACCGTCGTCGCCCTCGACGGCATCCAGGACCTGTTCTCCGAGCGCACCCTCACCCTCGGCCTGCTCGACGAGGACCAGCAGAAACTCGCCGAGATGCTGCGCCTGCGCTGGGAACTCAGCCAGCAGTACTGGTCCGCGATCGCCCGCTTCGGCACCGAACGCTGGCCCCTGGAGGACCTGCCCTGGCAGACCACCGGACTGCAACTGGAGTCCGAGTACTTCTCCCTCACCGTCGCCGCCATCCTCGTCCACGACCTGGTCCGCCGGAAGGCCACCGACGACGACCTCACCCGCACCGTCGCCGTCATGGAACGCCTCGCCGACCGCGGCCGGGTCACCAGCCGGATGACCCGGAACGACCCCACCATCACGCTGCACAACCCGGGCGTCACCATGCCGCTCGCCGGGTCCGAGCGCAGCGGCGGGCAACTGATGTGGCGGATGCGGGACTTCTCCGCCCAGCTCCTCAAGCGGATCATCCAGCTCGCCGAACTCTCCCGGAACATCGGCGCGCAGGACCGGCTGCTGCGCCTCGCCGAGCAGGCCTTCGAGCACCTGTGGGCCCGGCGGATCGACGACGAGGACGGCGCCGGCCTCTGGGACGACGTCCAGGCCGTCTACCCCGACGCGCACCACGCCGAGCTGCGCATGTCGTGGAGCATGACCGAGCGCGTCACCGAGTGCCTGGTCGCCGCCCGCAACCTGTACGAACAGCAGCCCAACCGCAGCCCCGAACTCGCCGAACTCGCCCGGGAGCTGCTCAGCGAGGCCACCCACCTGTTCGGCAAGGAACAGCTGGAGGCCTCCGCCGCCGCCGACGGAAGCAGAGCCCGGGCCATGCGCAGCATCGAGAACCGCCTGGACCACGCCCGCGGCCTCGTCGACGAGAGGCCCGCCACCGCCTTCGCCCTCGCCCTGCCCGTCCTCCGGGAACTCGACACCCTGGCGCAGGCCCGGGGCGCCGCCGCACAGGAGGTGTGAGCGTGCTCGTCTTCGCGGCCTCCGACAAGGGAGGCACCGGACGCTCGGTGACCAGCGCCAACCTGGCCTACCAGCGCGCCCTCACCGGCGACCACGTGGCCTACGTCGACTTCGACTTCGGCTCGCCCACCGCCGCCGCCGTCTTCGACGTGCCCGGCGCGATGCGCGGCACCGAGGAACACGGCCTGCACTCCTACCTGGAGGGCGAGGTCGCCGAACCGGCCCGGATCGACGTCTGGCGGCAGACCGAGCACCCGCTGCTGCGTGCCCGCCCCAACCAGTCCGGCCGCCTGGTCCTGCTGCCCGGCGACGCGGGCGGCGGCGAGTTCGCCATCGGCGAGGAGTCGCTCCAGCGGTGCATCGACCTGCTGCTGCGGCTCAACGGCGAGTTCGACGTCACCGTCGTCGACCTCAGCGCCGGCCGCAGCTACGCCGTCGACATGGTCCTCGCGGCCACCTCCCACCCCCGGATGCGCAACGTCCCCTTCCGCTGGCTGGTCTTCCACCGCTGGACGCGGCAGCACGTCATCGCCGCCTCCGGCCTGGTCCACGCCCCGCACGGCATCGTCGGCGGCGGCGTCGAACGCGGCCACGACAAGGCGACCCTCCAGGCCGCGATCCGCTTCGTTCGGGCTGCCGTACCCGACCCCGAGTCGCCGCTGTGGTCCCAGGGCTCGCCCGCCCAGGCCGCCTGGATGCAGGCCTGCGACGAGGCACTGCGCCGGCTCGCCGCCGAACAGGGCATCGGAGACAGCGTGGTCCTCGGCACCGTGCCCCTCGAACCCATACTCCAGTGGCGCGAGCAGCTGATCACCGAGGAGGACGTCCTCGCCACCCAGATCGCCAACAAGGAGACCCTGGAGGCGCTGGAGGAGATCGCCCGGCGCCTGACGGACGACGCGCACTGGGGGCGGCCGTGACCGACGCAGTCTTCCACGAGACGGCCGCCGAGCCGCGCAACCGGTCGGTGCCGCTGGCCCACCTCTCCCTGGAGCTGGGCCACCTCTACATGGAGGACTTCGAGGCCGGACCGGAACGCCTGCGCCGGCACTTCGCCGAAGTACGCCCGTGGGCGGAGGCGGCCCGCGCCGCCGCCACCGCCCGCACCGGCGGCAAACGCGCCCGGATCAGCACCTGCTTCCTCATCGACGACTACTTCACCCGCTTTTCCACCCCCGCCGAAGTCGTCCCCATGCTCCTCGCCGAGGCCGAGCGGGCCGGGCTGAGCGTCGACTACCTGGCCCGCGAGTCCGGGTGCGCCGTCACCGGAAAGGTGCCCGTCGCCGAGGCCGTCGCCGGCCGCATCGTCGAGTCGCCGCCGCCCGGCAGCCACGGCCTGCGCCCACCCGCCGCCCAGACCGGCTGGCTGGCCAACGGCGAGCGCAGCCCCGTCGCCCGCGCCCCGCAGGCCATGAAACGGGCCGCCCCCTGGCAGCCGCCGCACGAGACGGCCGCCCGCCGCCACTCCGTCTTCCTCGACGTCGAACTGTGGAGCGACGACGCCGAAGAGCACCGCACCTGGTCCTGCCCGTTCCTCGCCGCCGTCTGGCAGCTCGCCCGCCTCGGTCTCCTGCGCAACGACGGCGAGCCCGTCCTCGTCCCCCAGCCGCACACCACCACCGGCTATCCCGACCAGTGGGACGAGCTGCCCACCCTGCTGAAGCTGAACGACCGCGCCGACCCCTTCGCCGCCTACCGCACCTGCTCCGTCCTGCCCACCCGCTTCCTCCCCGTGGAGCACGCCGTCCGCGTGATCCTCGACCAGACCGAGGTCGACCCCGGGGCCCTGGAACAGGTCGCCGAGCGCTCCGGCCGTGAACGCACTCCCGTCCCCGACTCGGTCGCCGACCGTGTCTCCTACGTCTTCTACCCGGGGCACTGACATGGCGCCGCGGCAGAGCACCCCGCGCGCCGTACTCGCCTGCGGCGAGATCCGCACCTGCCTGCTGCCCGCCCGGCAGGCCCTCGACGTCCGGGCCGCCGCCCAGCTCCTGGCCCTGCGCGCCGACGAACGGGTCCTGACCTCCGAGCGCCCCGGCCTCTACGCGCGTTCCCCCGACACCCTCACCGGCGTCGACTGCCCGCTGCCCAGCGCCAACGGCGCCCGCGTCCGCGCCGTCGGCACCGTCGCCGCCCGCGCCGCGCTCACCGAGGGCCGCGTCGTGCAGGCCTCCGCCCGCCTCCAACTGCCCGCCACCGGCCCCGACCAGCGACGCCCCTGGGGCGAGTACCTGGTGCGCCCGTCAGTCGTCGAACCGCTCGGCAAGCTCCCCCACGAGGCGGTCGCGCAGGGCGTGCTCGACGGGCCGCGCCACGGCGACCTCGACGCCGGACTGATCGCCGACGGCCTGCTCACCCGCCTGCTGCGCCACCCCCTGCTCGACCAGAACCCGCCCTTCCGCTCCCGCCCCACCCGCCTGCGCTGGGCCGCCCTGCCCGCGCACCCCGGCGAGGGCCCCGCACTCGAACGCTTCACCCTCGCCGAGGACGAAGTGCGCACCGTCCGCCTCCGCGCCCCCGAGGACACCCCCGCCGCCGACCTCGCCGTGCTCTGCGAGGACCTCGCCCTGCACGACTGGCTGCTCACCACCGTCGTCCGCATGCTCGACGGCGTCCGCCTGGGCACCGGCACCGCCCGGGACACCACCGCCGTGGTCCGCACCCTGGGCCCGGCCGTCGACCACCTGCTGCACCTGTGGATGCCCCGCGCCAGGGTCTGTGCCGAACTGGCCCCGCTGTGGGACCCGCTGGAGGAACGCCCCGGCTTCACCCGGCAGTGGCGCACGCTGGTCCAGCGCATCCGCGACCAGCTCACCCTGCACGCCATTCCCGCACCGCACCGGGAGGTGGAAGCGGTCCCCTGACCGGCCGCCGGCGCCTCCCACGCACATCCCCGCACCCGGGCCACCCGGTCCATCCCGACCCGACGCGTATCCCAACGGGGGGAGAAGCGAGATGAGCACGGCACAGTCACCCCGCCCCGACGACAACGACACGAACCGGCCGCCCGGCCCGAGGGCCGAGCCCCCCTGGGCGCGCATGCTGCTGACCGCCCTGGCCGTCGGCGGCCTCTTCTGGAGCGTCACGGCCCTGCTGGGCCTCGGCGACGACCCTGTGCGGCAGTTCGCGGCCGCCGTCCTCTGCGCGGGCGCGGCACTGCTCGTCCAGTACGTCACCGGCCCGGCCCCGCGCCCCGGACACCCACGGCTGGAGGAGCACACCAGGCGGGTGGAGAGCGCCCTCGCCGAGAACACCGCCGCCGTACGGGAGGGCCTGACCCGCTACGACGACGAACTGAAGACCGGCCTGACCCGGCACACCGAGGACGTGAAGCAACTCGTCGAGACCCACGTCACCCAGGTCGACCACGGACCGGCGCCCACCGAGCCCCGCCGCCTGGACCCGGTCCGCATCGACAGCGTGCCCGACCTGGCCAAGGGCTTCGCCGACGTCCTGCTGCCGGAACCGTCCATCCTGCACACCTTCGTCCACCTGGAGATGGCGCGGGTCGTCGGCCACATGGCCGACCTCACCAACCTCAGCGCCGAGTGCCCCGGCGAGAACCACGACTGGATGCTCACCCTCACCCGCGCCGCCGAGCACTCGATCTGCGCCACCAGCACCTCCGTCGACCGGTTGTTCTGGAACAGCGAACCGGCCGGCCGCTACCTCGACGCGCAGCAGGCCGCGATCGACGAACAGGGCGTGACCGTACGCCGTCTGTTCCTCCTGGAGAGCGCCCGGGAACTCGACGACCGGCTGCTGCGCCTGTGCGAGGAGCAGGAACTGCGCCGCATCGACGTACGCGCCGCCGTCCTGCCCGAACTGCCCCCGCACCTCCAGCGCGGCACCACCAACGACTTCATCCTCTACGACGAGGAGGTGTCCTTCGAGATCGAGCAGGACCTGCGCGACGTCAACGTCCGCACCCGGCTCACCGCCCGCCAGGAGTACGTACGGGACCGGCTCAAACGCTTCCGGGAACTCTGGGACGCGGGCATGGGCCTGCGCGAGCTGGAGGTACGGGTGGACGCCGAGGAGGACGGCAACTGGATGGTCGACCGGGCCTGACCGACCCCCGTCTTCCGAGTCAGGGTCCACCCCGAACCGGTCAGACGAAGAAGCTGTCGTGCTTCACCTGGAACTCCCGCAGTTCCTCGCCGCCCCGCTGCGCGAACTCGGCGACGCGCTCGAAGTACTCCTCGCGCGGGGCGCCCGGCGAGAAGAGCATCAGCATGGAGACGGGGTCGTCACTGTCGTTCCTGAAGGCGTGCAGTCCGCCGACCGGGACGTACAGGAAGTCTCCCTGGCGTCCGGTGACCCAGCGCTCGCCGTTGTAGAGCTCCACCTCGCCGGAGAGGACGTAGAAGGACTCGGAGATGCTGCGGTGGAAGTGCGTCTTGGCGCCGGGCGCCTTGGGCCCCATGTCCACCTTGTACAGCCCGAACTCTCCCCCGGTGGAGGCGTGGCTCGCGAGGTAGTGGGTGGTCGTGCCGTTGGGGGCCACGATGTCGGGCGGGGTGTCGGCCGCCCTGAACACGGCGTTGATCTCGCCCTTCTCGCCGAGGTAGCGCGGCTCCGGGTACGACATGGGTTGCCCCCTTTGCTGGTTGCGGGTCTGAGGGGCAAGTCTTCCGCACACGGACGTTGTTGGGTGGCCGTGGGGCCGCCCGCTTCTTGGTCAGTGTCGTGTTTCCGCGAGCCGAGTAAAGGGCGCTCCCTGCGGTCGCGTCGCCTTCGGCGATGACCCTTCGGGTCACCCTTGACTCGGCTCGCTCCAGCACGGGTGAGAAGCGTGCGGGCGGCCGGAGGGGAACGGGTGGCCGGCGTACGTCGGTCCCTTCCGCCGGTTGCGTACGCGTCCGGCGTGTGGGGGCGCGTCCGCGTCTCGCCAGCACGCCGGGTCGGTTTAGCGGCGACCGGTGGGTGCGTGGTGCGGCGGTGCGCCCTGGCTCCGGTGGCGGCACGCCACGCCGTCTCGGCGACTGACGGTCGGGGGGGTGGTCTCGGAAATGGATGACACTTTGGGTCGAAGTGTCATCCATTTTGGGAGGGTGGTCGGGGGCGGTGGCCCGAGTGGACCCTGCTGGGGCCGTTCGGGTTGGCCGCCGAGACGGCGTGGCGTGCCGCTACGGCGCTGGGGCGCACCCCCCACGGCCGTGAAGCCGCTGAGCCGAGGCGGCGTGCTGGCGAGGCGGGAGCGCGTTCCGCCGTCGCCGGGTGCGTACGCAGGGGGCGGCTGCCCGTGAACCGGGCTCGGCCACCCGTTCTTCCGGGCCGCTCGCTCGCTTCTGACCCGTGGTGGAGCGAGCCGAGTCAAGGGTCGGCCGCAGGCCGATCGCCGAAGGCGACGCGTAGCGCCCTTTACTCGGGTCGCGGAGGCACGACACTGGCAAGGAAGCGGGCGGCCCCAACGGTACGTACGAACTCCGTCCAGGCCACCGACCCCACGACGACCACCGGCCCGGCGGCCACCTTGCTGTCCCGGACCGGTACGACGCCGGGCACTCCGTCAGCGACCTCAACGCAGTTGCCGCCCTCGCCGTTGCTGTAGCTGCTCTTGCGCCAGCGGGCAGCGCCCGGGAAGTCGTACGCGACCTCGACGCAGTCGCCGCCGTTACCGTCGCTGTGGCTGCTCTTGCGCCAGCGGGCGTTGCTCAGCTCGTACTCGCGCATCGTCTGTGGTCCTCCACCGCCGACTTGATCCGGGCCAGGGACGCCGTGGGTGACAGCGCGGCGGCCCTGATCAGATCGTATGCCGAGCGGACACGCTGCACCACGGCTGGATCGTCTAGCAGGGTCCCCGAATACACTGCTTCTGTATAGGCCGTTGGGGGAGCGTCCTCGAACTCCATGAGCTTCAGCGATCCCGTCATGGCCGGGTGCGCTCCGGCCGCCAGCGGCAGTACCTGGACCATCACCGTACGTGCACGTGCCAGCGCGGCGATGTGCTCCAGTTGCTCGGCCATGGCTGACGGACCGCCGACGGGGATCTGCAGCACGTTCTCGTGCAGAACCACCCAATACACGGGCCGTGTAGCGTCTGCGAGGATTCTTGACCTGTCGATGCGGCCGGACACCTTTTCCTCGATGTACTCGTCCGGAGCGAAGGGGTTCATGGCGAGCGTGACCGCTCGCGCGTAGTCCGTGGTCTGCAGTAGCCCCGGGACCAGCGCGGGAGCGAACTCGCAGATCGTTGTCGCCAGCCCCTCCAGTTCCGCCACCTTGGCGAAGTAGCTCGCATACCTCGGATCATCAATCAGCTTCCGGCACAGCCGCTCGAAAATACCGTCGGTTTGCAGCGCCTCGTCAATCCGCTGCGCAACGTCCAGCTGCGGCTTGCGAATTGCCTGTTCGAACTGGCCGATGTATCCCCCGGACACGAAAACCCGCGCCCCAAGCTCGACTTGCGTGATTCCCGCGTCCTCGCGCCGGCGTTTCAGTTCCGCCCGAAGAACTCCCACGCCGCTTGCCGTGAACCATTGGCCATAACCAACCCCCTGGCACTGACCCGCACTTGTAGTGCAGAGACTCCGACCGAGTGTAGTCACGACAGGGCATTCTGGGGACACGAAGAGTGAAACCGTAAAGGCAAGGGGAACACGGTGAAGGCACCACACTCGGCGCCCTGCGTCGAAGAAGCGGAGGACACGGTGAAAGAATTGCGCGCGGCGCTCGCGAAGGCCGGAATTACTCTTCCCTCCCTCGGGCTCGACCCGGTGAGTCTTGCGCGGGAGGCACCTTGTCCACTCGTCGAATTGGGACGGTGTTCCGTCGAGACCGCGCAGCGCCTCGCGGCGGCGCTCCGATGACGTACCCGTACCCGTACCCGCCCGTCGGGGCCTACGCCATCGACACCCGCACCGGACGCGTCGGCCTCGTCATGGGCCACGAGGGCCCGTACGTGCAGATGCGGCCGTACGGCGGCGGACGGGAGTGGGACGCCGAGCCGGGTGACGTACGCCACGCCACCCCGGCGGAGCGCCTCAGCGCGGCGACGGCGTACACGAACGCCAGAAGCCGGGGCGAGGTGCCCTGACGCATGGGCGAGAATGGTCCGCATGAGTCTGTTCCGCGACGACGGCATCGTGCTGCGCACCCAGAAGCTGGGTGAGGCGGACCGGATCATCACGCTGCTCACGCGCGGTCACGGACGCGTACGCGCCGTGGCGCGCGGGGTGCGGCGGACGAAGTCGAAGTTCGGGGCGCGGCTGGAGCCGTTCTCGCACGTGGACGTGCAGTTCTTCTCGAAGGGCAGCGAGCTGGTCGGGCGCGGGCTGCCGCTGTGCACGCAGAGCGAGACCATCGCGCCGTACGGCGGCGGGATCGTGAGCGACTACGCGCGGTACACCGCCGGGACGGCCATGCTGGAGACGGCCGAGCGGTTCACCGACCACGAGGGCGAGCCGGCGGTGCAGCAGTACCTGCTGCTGGTCGGCGGGCTGCGGACCCTCGCCCGGGGCGAGCACGCGCCGAACCTGGTGCTCGACGCGTTCCTGCTGCGCTCGCTGGCGGTGAACGGCTATGCGCCGACCTTCGGGGACTGCGCGAAGTGCGGCCTGCCCGGTCCGAACCGGTTCTTCTCGGTCGGATCGGGCGGTTCCGTCTGCGCCGACTGCCGGGTGCCCGGCAGCGTCGTACCCTCGCCGCAGGCCCTGGAACTGCTCGGCGCGCTGCTTGCGGGAGACTGGGGCACGGCGGACGCGGCCGAGCCGCGCTACGTCCGGGAGGGGAGCGGACTGGTCTCCGCCTACCTGCACTGGCACCTGGAGCGGGGACTGCGTTCCCTGCGGTACGTCGAGAAATAGAAGTAGAAGGCAGGAGAGAACTGAGATGGCCGTACGCGGGATTCTGGGGCGGCAGCGCCGGGAGTACAGGACGCCGGAGCCGCACCCGTCCGGCGCGCGGCCTCCGAAGCTCGGCGAGCTGGTCCCGGAGCACGTGGCGATCGTCATGGACGGCAACGGGCGCTGGGCCAAGGATCGCGGGCTGCCGCGCACCGAGGGGCACAAGGTCGGCGCCGAGCGGGTGCTGGACGTGCTCCAGGGAGGCATCGAGATGGGCGTGAAGAACATCTCGCTGTACGCGTTCTCCACCGAGAACTGGAAGCGGTCGCCGGACGAGGTGCGCTTCCTGATGAACTTCAACCGGGACTTCATCCGCAAGACCCGGGACCAGCTCGACGAGCTGGGCATCCGGGTGCGCTGGGTGGGGCGGATGCCCAAGCTGTGGAAGTCCGTGGCCAAGGAGCTTCAGGTCGCGCAGGAGCAGACCAAGGACAACGACCTGCTCACGCTGTACTTCTGCATGAACTACGGCGGGCGGGCCGAGATCGCCGACGCGGCGCAGGCGCTGGCGGAGGACGTGCGGGCCGGGCGGCTCGATCCGTCGAAGGTGAACGAGAAGACGCTGGCGAAGTACCTGTACTACCCGGACATGCCGGACGTGGACCTGTTCCTGCGGCCGAGCGGCGAGCAGCGGACGTCGAACTACCTGCTGTGGCAGAGCGCGTACGCCGAGATGGTCTTCCAGGACGTCCTGTGGCCCGACTTCGACCGGCGCGACCTGTGGCGGGCCTGCCTGGAGTTCGCCTCCCGGGACCGGCGGTTCGGCGGAGCCATCCCGAACGAGGAGCTGCTCGCCATGGAGGGCAAGCAGGCGTAACCACGTCCGGTGCGGCGGCCGGGTGCTTCGGGGGCGTGTCACGCGCGGGGTGCGATGGCCGTCCGGGCCCGCTGCTCATGCTGGCGCCATGCCCGAGTCCTCCGCCGCCCCGCCCGACGTCCGGCGTACGGCGGTCATGACCGTGCTCACGGTGCTCGCGGGCGCCGTGGACGCCGTGAGTTTCCTGACCATGGGCAAGGTCTTCTGCGCGCTGGCGACCGGCAACGTGCTCTTTCTGTCGTTCGCGCTCGCGGGGGAGGGGGACGTGCCGGTGGCGCGGCCCGCCACGGCCATCGGCGCGTTCGTGGTGGGGGCCGCGCTGGGCGCCGTGCTGCTGGCGTGGCTCGCGGGGCGCGGGCGGGCCTGGTTCGCGGCCGGGCTGGCCGGTGAGGGGCTGCTGCTGGTCCTGGCCGGTGCGGTGGCCCTCGGGCGGCACGGCACCGGGCCCGCGGGAGCCGGCGGGTCGGACCTCGTGGTCGTCGGGACGGTCGCGCTCGCCATGGGGCTGCGCGCCTCCACCGCGCTGCGCGTGCACGTGCCGGGGATGCCGACGCTGCTGAGCCAGACCGCGATCGCGCAGCTGGTCAACGACGTGCTGCGGGTCCCGCACGCGGTGCTGCGCGGGGTGTCCGGGCCGCAGCGGCTCGCTCGGGCCCGGTGGACGGCCACCGTGGCCGGGATCTTCGCGGGCGGGGTGCTGGGCACCCTGCTGCTGGTGCCGCTGGGCACCGGACGGGCGCTGCTCGTGATCGCCGCGGTGGTGCTGCTGCTCGCGGCGGGGAGTCTGGCGGCACCGTGGAAGGTGCCGGTCTCGTCCTAGGCCTTCCGTTCCTTGGCCGCGCACTCGGCGCAGGTGCCGAAGATCTCCACCGTGTGCGCCACGTTGACGTAGCCGTGCTCGGCGGCGATGGCCTCCGCCCACTTCTCCACCGCGGGGCCCTCGACCTCGACGGCCTTGCCGCAGGTGCGGCAGACCAGGTGGTGGTGATGGTCGTCGGTGGAGCAGCGGCGGTAGACGGACTCGCCCTCGGCGGTGCGCAGGACGTCGACCTCGCCGGCGTCGGCGAGGGACTGCAGGGTGCGGTAGACCGTGGTGAGCCCGACCGAGTCGCCCTTGTGCTTGAGCATGTCGTGGAGCTCCTGCGCACTGCGGAACTCCTCGACCTCCTGCAGTGCCGCCGACACGGCGGCCCGCTGCCGGGTGGCGCGGCCCTTCACGGGCGGTCCAGCGGTCGTCACCGGGTTCCTCCTCACGTCTGCGGCTTGCCGGGGCCATTGTGCCAGCCCGGCCCGCCGGCAGTCAGACGCCGATCTCGTCCCCGGCCCCCCGAGTGGCCGGAATCTTGCACTCCGCCGGATCGGCGGTGGACAGTGCCGTGGTGGCGGCCCGCGCGCGTCGCCTGGCCAGCGGTGCGGCCAGCGCGGTCAGCAGGACGAACGCGCCGATGGTGAGCAGCACGATCGTCGCGCCGGGCGGCACGTCCTGGTAGTACGACGTGACCGTGCCGCTGATCGTCACGGTGACGCCGACGGCGACGGAGACCGCGAAGGTGGCGGCGAAGGAGCGGGTGAGCTGCTGGGCGGCGGCCACCGGGACCACCATCAGCGCCGACACCAGCAGCAGCCCGACGACGCGCATCGCGACCGTCACGGTCACGGCGGCGGTGACGGCGGTGAGCAGGTTCAGCGCACGCACCGGCAGGCCGGTGACCCGGGCGAACTCCTCGTCCTGGCTGACCGCGAACAGCTGGCGGCGCAGGCCGAGGGTGACCAGGACCACGAAGGCCGCCAGCAGGCAGATCGCGGTGACGTCGGACTCGCTGACCGTCGACAGGGAGCCGAAGAGGTAAGAGGTGAGGTTGGCGTTGGAGCCCGTCGGCGCGAGGTTGATGAACATCACGCCGCCGGCCATGCCGCCGTAGAAGAGCATGGCGAGGGCGATGTCGCCGCGGGTCTTGCCGTACCAGCGGATCAGTTCCATGAGGACCGCGCCGAGGACGGAGACCAGGGTCGCCATCCACACCGGGGACCAGGTGAGCAGGAAACCCAGGCCGAC
The DNA here is from genome assembly GCF_028473745.1 of Streptomyces sp. M92. Taxonomy (NCBI): domain Bacteria; kingdom Bacillati; phylum Actinomycetota; class Actinomycetes; order Kitasatosporales; family Streptomycetaceae; genus Streptomyces; species Streptomyces sp. M92. Next base: position 765,046 of record NZ_CP101137.1, on the reverse strand, counting down.
GCCGGTCATCGCCACGTGGCCGATGCCGTCGCCCATGAGGGCCTGGCGGCGCTGGACCAGGTAGATGCCGACGGCGGGGGCGGTGATGCCGACCAGGACGGCCGCCAGCAGCGCCCGCTGCATGAAGGCGTAGTTCAGGATTTCCATCAGCTCAGCAGTCCCGTGCGGATCGGTTCGGCGCCCGCCGGTGCGTGCGGGTGTACGTGGTCGTGGCCGGGCAGCGCGTGCTGGCCGACGGCCTTCGGGGGCGGGCCGTCGTGCAGGACGCAGCCGTCGCGGAGGACGACCGCCCGGTCGATCAGGGGCTCCAGCGGGCCCAGCTCGTGCAGGACGAGGAGGACGGTGGTGCCGGCGGCGACCTGGTCGCGCAGGGTGGAGGCCAGGACCTCCTGGCTGGCCAGGTCGACGCCGGCCATCGGCTCGTCCATGATCAGCAGCTCGGGTTCGGCGGCGAGCGCGCGGGCGATCAGCACCCGCTGGTGCTGGCCGCCGGAGAGGGCGTTCACCGAGTCCTTGGCGCGGTCCGCCATGCCGACCAGGTCGAGGGCGCGGCGTACGGCCTCGCGGTCGGCCTTGCGCAGCACGCCGAAGCGGGCGCGGGAGAGACGGCCGGAGGAGACCACCTCGGTCACCGTGGCGGGGACGCCGCCCGCGGCCGTGGTGCGCTGCGGGACGTAGCCCACGCGCGCCCAGTCGCGGAAGCGGCGCCGCGGGGTGCCGAACAGGTCGACCTCGCCGGCCGTGACGGGCACCTGGCCGATGACCGTGCGCACGGCCGTGGACTTGCCCGAGCCGTTGGCACCGAGCAGCGCCACGACCTCGCCGCGGCCCACGGTGAGGTCGATGCCGCGCAGGACGGGGCGAGAGCCCAGCTCGGCGCGGACGCCGCGCAGGGAGATGACAGGCTCGTCGCTCACGATGCCTCCGTAACGATCGGAACGCTCGGCGGAGCGCTCACTTGGCGCCGAGGGCGGCCTCGAGCGCCTTGAGGTTGGACTGCATGACCTCGAAGTAGTCGTCGCCCTTCGACTTGTCGGTGATGCCTTCCAGCGGGTCGAGCACGTCGGTCTTCAGGCCGGCGTCCTTGGCGAGGGTCTTCGCGGTCTTGCCGGACACCAGTGTCTCGTAGAAGACGGTGGTGACGCCGTCGGCCTTGGCCTCGTCCTGGAGTTCCTTGATCCGGGCGGGGCTGGGCTCGCTCTCCGGGTCCAGGCCGTTGATGGCCTCCTGCGTCAGGCCGTAGCGCTCGGCGAGGTAGCCGAAGGCGGCGTGGTTGGTGAAGAAGACCTTGGTGTCGGTGTCCGCCAGGCCGTCCTTGAACGAGGTGTTCAGGTCCGCGAGCTTCTTGGTCAGCGTCTCCGCGTTCTCGCGGTAGTCGGCGGCGTGGTCCGGGTCGGCCTTCTCGAAGGCCTTGGCGACGCCCTCGGCGACCTCGGCGTACTTCACCGGGTCCAGCCAGATGTGCGGGTCGCGGGCGTGCTCCTCCTCTTCGGAGTGCGCCTCTTCGGAGTGCTCCTCGGCCGCGTGCTCCTCGCCCTCGTGGCCGTGGTCGTGGTCGTGCTCGACGTTCCCGTGGTCCTCGAGCGTGGTCAGCGTGGCCGCGTCGATCTTGGTCTTGACGTCGGACTGGGCGATCGCCTCGTCCACGGCGGGCTGGAGGGCCTTCAGGTAGAGCACCGCGTCCGCCTCGCCCATCTGCGCGGTCTGCTTGGCGCTCAGCTCCAGGTCGTGCGGCTCCTGGCCGGGCTCGGTGAGGGTGGTGACGTTCACGTGGTCCCCGCCGATCTGCTCGGCGAGGAACTGCATCGGGTAGAACGACGCGACGACGTCGAACTTGTCCGTGTTGCCCGCCGCCGCGCTGTCGCTGGAGCAGGCCGAGAGGGTCCCGAGACCGAGGGCGGCGGCCGCGGTGACTGCTATGCCGGATATGCGGCGTCGTCGTACGTTCATGGGATTCATTTTCAACAAATATGGAAACCGTTGTCAACTAACGGCCGGTACGTCGGGAGATCGTCGAAGGGGAGCCCCGATTTGGCCGAGGGGCGGCCCACGCCGGTAACCTGAAGCATTCTCTGGAAGCATCTCGCTTCGCCCGCCCGTCTCCCGACCACCACCCCCCAACGAGGCGCTCCGCGCCGCACCAGTCAGTCAACGTCGTCGTAATGAAGAGAGCACCGTGGCCGCCGACAAGATCGACACCATCGTCAGCCTGAGCAAGCGCCGTGGCTTCGTATTCCCCTGCAGTGAGATCTACGGCGGTCAGCGCGCCGCCTGGGACTACGGTCCGCTGGGTGTCGAGCTCAAGGAGAACCTCAAGCGCCAGTGGTGGCGCTACATGGTCACCTCGCGCGAGGACGTCGTCGGTCTCGACTCGTCCGTGATCCTGGCCCCCGAGGTCTGGGTGGCCTCGGGCCACGTCGCCACCTTCACGGACCCGCTGACCGAGTGCACCTCCTGCCACAAGCGGTTCCGCGCGGACCACCTGGAGGAGGCCTACGAGGAGAAGAAGGGCAAGGCCCCGGAGAACGGCCTCGCCGACCTCAACTGCCCCAACTGCGGCAACAAGGGCACCTTCACCGAGCCCAAGCAGTTCTCCGGTCTGCTCTCCACCCACCTCGGCCCGACCCAGGACAGCGGCTCCGTCGCCTACCTGCGGCCCGAGACCGCGCAGGGCATCTTCACCAACTTCGCCCAGGTGCAGACCACCTCGCGCCGCAAGCCGCCGTTCGGCATCGCCCAGATGGGCAAGTCCTTCCGCAACGAGATCACGCCCGGCAACTTCATCTTCCGCACCCGCGAGTTCGAGCAGATGGAGATGGAGTTCTTCGTCAAGCCGGGCGAGGACGAGAAGTGGCAGGAGTACTGGATGGAGCAGCGCTGGAACTGGTACACGGGCCTTGGTCTCCGTGAGGAGAACATGCGCTGGTACGAGCACCCGGCCGAGAAGCTCTCCCACTACTCCAAGCGCACCGCCGACATCGAGTACCGCTTCCAGTTCGGCGGCAGCGAGTGGGGCGAGCTGGAGGGTGTCGCCAACCGGACCGACTACGACCTCTCCTCGCACGCCAAGGCCTCCGGCCAGGACCTCTCCTACTTCGACCAGGAGGCCGGCGAGCGCTGGACGCCGTACGTCATCGAGCCGGCGGCCGGTGTCGGGCGCGCGATGCTCGCCTTCCTGCTCGACGCGTACATCGAGGACGAGGCGCCGAACGCCAAGGGCAAGCTGGAGAAGCGGACCGTGCTGCGGCTCGACCCGCGCCTGTCGCCGGTGAAGGTCGCGGTGCTGCCGCTGTCCCGCAACCCGGAGCTGTCGCCGAAGGCCAAGGGGCTGGCGCAGGCGCTGCGGCAGAACTGGAACATCGAGTTCGACGACGCCGGGGCGATCGGGCGCCGGTACCGGCGTCAGGACGAGATCGGTACGCCGTTCTGCGTGACGGTGGACTTCGACACGCTGGACGACAACGCGGTGACCGTGCGGGAGCGGGACACGATGAAGCAGGAGCGGGTGTCGCTGGACCAGATCGAGGGGTACCTGGCTTCTCGGCTCGTGGGCTGCTGAACGTCCGGTTCGGTCGAGGTACCAGGGGGCTGCGCCCCCTGACCCCCGGGCCTTTGCCCACCCACCACCCGACTCGGTCGGCTGGTGGGTGGGCGTTTTCGTGTCAGCGGTTCTGCAGGGACTTCACGTTGTCGCCGAAGGTCCAGTTCTTCGAGCCGTCCCAGTTGAGGGACCAGGTCATCAGGCCCTTGAGCGCGCCGTCGTAGTGGTTCCAGGCCTGGGAGACCAGGGACGGGGACATGTGGCCGCCGCCCGCGCCGGGCTGGGCGGGCAGGCCCGGGACCTGCTTGTCGTAGGGGACGCGGATCGTGGTGCCCTGGACGACCAGGCCCTTGTCCAGGCAGTCGGTCTGGGCGGTGAAGCCCCGCACCGTGCCGGCGGAGTAGGAGTCGCCGGAGCAGCCGTACATGCTGCCGTTGTAGTACTGCATGTTCAGCCACCACAGGCGGCCGTTGTCGGCGTACTTCTTGATGATCGGCAGGTAGGCGCCCCAGATCGAGCCGTAGACCACGCTGCCGCCGGTGACGTAGGCGGTCTCCGGGGCCATGGTGAGGCCGAAGTTCGACGGCATGCGGGCCAGGACGCCGTCGATGATGCGGATCAGGTTGGCCTGGGAGGCGGACAGCTGGTTGATGTTGCCGCTGCCGGTCAGGCCGGTCTCGATGTCTATGTCGATGCCGTCGAAGTTGTACTTCTTCAGGACCGGGACGATCGTCTCGACGAAACGGTCGGCGACGGCGGTCGAGTTGAGGTCGATGCCGGCCGTCGCGCCGCCGATCGAGAGCAGGATCGTCTGCCCGGACGCCTTGGCCGCGCACATCTCCTCGGGCGTCGCCACCTTCACGCCCCGGTCCATGCCGTCCTCCCACAGGGCCGTTCCGTCGGGGAGGATCACCGGGAAGGCCGCGTTCAGCACGTTGTAGCCGTGTGCGCCGATCTGGGGGTTGGTGATCGGGGTCCAGCCGAAGGGCGGGTGGACGCCGTTGGCGGCGCCGTCCCAGTTCTCCCAGTAGCCCTGGAGGACCTTTCCGGCGGGCTTCGACTTCACGGCGCAGGTGTCGGCGGCGGCGGCGGTTGCGGGTGCGGTCGGGGGAGCGGCGGAGGCCGTGGTGACGCCGAGCGGGGTCAGGACGGTGGCCGCGAGCGCGGTGGCGAGCAGGCGGACCTTGCGGCGGATCATGCGGGGCCTCCCGGTGGGGTCGGTGAGGTGGCGTGTGTCGGGGCGCGAGGGCGTTGTCGTAGACATGACAGTGATCTGGTCCAGACCTTTCGTCAAGAGGTCTGGACCAGAAACGGTGCTCAGCGCAGGATGCAGAAGGGGTGCCCGACCGGATCGGTGAGGACCCGCGCCCTGTCCCCGTGGGGCTGGTGATCGGGCCTGTGCGCACCCGACTCCAGCAGCCGGGCCTCGGCTGCGTCCAGGTCCCCCTCGACCCGGAAGCAGAGGTGCAGCTGCTGGGGAACGGTCTGGCCGGGCCAGCTCGGTGCGCGGTAGCCGTCGACGCGCTGGAAACCAAGGAGCAGGCCGTGCTCGCCGCACAGGCCCGCGAAGTCGGGATTCGAGTCGGGGTGCCGTTCCAGGCCGGTGGCCTGCTCGTAGAACGCGGCCAGAGCCGGCGGATCGGGGCAGTCGAGCGTTATCGCGACCAACTTCATCGACGGGTGCACGGCGTCTCCGGTCTCTCGGTGGTGGATCTCGGCCACGAAACCACTTCGCCGGGATGAGCGCTCGAAGTGCGGGAACCCGGAGATGTGCGGAAGGTGATGTTCCAGGGTTTCGACAGCACGCACAGGCGAGGACGAACAGTCATGGCTGAGCAGAAGTCGGCGCAGACGCTCCCGCGGCCGTTGCACGCGGCCGCCTCTGTGGTGCGGAAGGTGCCGGGCGCCGGGACGGTCGGGAGGGCCGCCGAAGGCGCCCTCGACAGGATCGGTGCGGTGTCGCCGCGCGGGCGGCGCGCGGTCGTGTACACGGGGGCCGGGGTGCTGGGCATCGCCGGACTGGTGGAGTGGCCGGTGGCGCTCACCGCGGGCGCGGTGGCGTGGCTGACCCGGCCGCGGCCGCAGGAGTCGCCGGAGGCGGACGCCGCTCGGGCGCTCCAGGACGGGGGCGCCGGGGAGGAGAAGACCCCCGCTCGGCGGAGTACCGCCAAGAAGACCGCCGGCACGCAGACAGCCGCCCGGAAGAGCCCCGCCACGAAGTCGGGTGCCGCCAAGTCGGGTACGGCCGGGACGAGCGCCGCGAAGGCCGGTACCGCCAAGAAGAGCACCTCGAAGACGACCGCGGCGAAGAAGAGCACCGCCGGGACCGCGAAGAAGAGCGCCGCCGGGAAGAGCACGTCGGCCGCCAAGAGCACCGCCGGCCGCCGGCCCGCCAAGAAGAGCGCCTCCGCCACCAGCCCCGCCAAGAAGGCCGCCAAGAAGACGACCGCCGGGGCCTCGAAGAGCAAGGCAGCAGCCGGTTCCGGGGGCGCCCGGAGCCGGAAGTCGACCACGTCCACGCGGAAGGCGGGCTGAGGGACAACGATGGCCGGTGCAGGACTTCTGACGCGGTCCCAGGCCGCCGTCACCGGATTCGTGCTGGCCGGACCCCGGCTGCTCGCCCGCGGCACCGCCCCCGCGGTGGGTGCCGCGGCCGGCGCCGTGGCGGGCACCGCGCGGGCCGGTGTGCGCGGCGCGGACTTCACGGCGCGGGCGGCCCGGGTCGCCCGCGCCGCGCTGCCCGGCGGCACCAGCACCCGTGAATGGCGGGCCGGGAACCGCGCGCACCTCGCGCTGCGGCCGGCCGCGACGGAGAAGGTGCGCCGCGCGGGCGGCACCGAACGCGTCGCGCGGCGGGTCGCGGCGGCCCTGGCCGAGCACCCGGACGTGGCACTCGCCTACTGGGACACCGGCCTGGCCCGCCTGGTGGTGACCGCCACCGAGGACGCGCTCACCGACCGGGTGGTGGACCGTGCCACCGAACTCGCCGAACGGCACGGACTGACCCGGACGGAGCAGTCCGGTCCCGGCGATCCGGTGGAGGAGCTGGCCCACCCCGGCGACCCGGCCTCCGTACGCGTCGCGGCGAGCGCGCTCGGCGCCGACGCGCTGGGCATCGCCGCCGCCATGACCGGCGCCCGCCTGCGGCTGCCGCCCTCGCCGCGCCTGGTGACGGCCGTGGCGACGCTGCTGCGCGAGAACCCCACCTTCCGCGCCTGGCTGCGCGAACGCCTCGGCGCCCACGGCATGGACGTGGCCCTGGCCGCCGCCAACGCGGCCGTCCACGGCGCCGGTCAGAGCCCCACCTCGCTGTGGCTCGACGGGGCGCTGCGGGTGTGCCAGCTGACGGAGGCGGTGACCCGGACGGCGGCCTTCGAGGTGGTGCACGACGGGCTGTGCGTCCCGGAGCGCGGCAGCCTGCCCGCCGACCCCGCCCTGCGCCCGCCGCTGCGCAGCTCCCCGGCCCAGGACTACGCCGCCCACGCCTCCACCGGCAGCGTCGCGGGCGCGGCGGCCACGCTGCTGGTCAAGCACGACGTCGCGGAGGCCGCCGAGGCGGTCCTCGCCGGGTCGCCCAAGGCCGCGCGCTACGGGCCCGCCGCCTTCCACGCCGTACTGGGCGCCGCGCTGTCCCGCACCGGAGTGCTCGTGCGCGACCCCGAGCGGCTGCGGCAGCTGGAGATGGCCGCCACGGTCGTCCTGCACCCCAGCGCGCTGCGGGCGGCCGAGGCGGGCGCGGACCCGTGGACCGAGGACGTGCTGGACGCGGCGCGCCGCGCGGGCCTGCGCGTGGTGATGGTGCAGGACCCCGCGCTCGCCGACTTCACCGGCCTCGCGGACCAAGTGGTCAGCGGGAAGCGGCCGTTGCGGGAGGTCGTGGACGAACTGCGCGCCGAGGGCGGCGTCATCACCGTCGTACGGCCCCGGCCCGGCGACGACGGCTCGGTGCTGGCCGGGCTGCTCGGCGGGGACGTGGCCGTCGCGCTGGCCGACGGGGACGCCCCGGTGGCCTGGGGCGCGGACGTGCTCGCCCCGCAGGGCCTGCCCGACGTGTGGCGGCTGCTGCGGGCGGTGCCCGCGGCCCGCGGGGTCGGGCGGCGGTCGCAGACACTGGCCCGGTCCGGGGCCGCGCTCTCCGGGCTGCTGGTGGCGGTCGGCGAGGCGCGCGGCAAGGGCAAGCAGGGGGGAGGGGGTTCCTCGTTGCCGGGGCTGCGGCACGCGCCCGTCGACGTGAGCGCGGCGGCGGCCCTCTTCTCCGGTACGCGCGCCGCGCTGGGCGTGGCGGGGGCCCGTGCCCCGCACCCCCGGGCACGGGTGCCGTGGCACACGCTGGACCCCGTGGGCGTGCGGGACCGCCTGGCGCGGGAGAAGGAGCCCGATCCGTCCCTCGGCGAGCAGCTGACGGCGCGGATGAAGGCGGCGGCCGACCGGGCGGGCCGGGTGCCCGTGCTCGCGCCGGTGAAGTGGACGTGGCAGCTGGGGCAGGCGGTACGGGGTGAGCTGGACGATCCGCTCACGCCGGTGCTGGCGGTGGGCTCGGCGGCCGAGGCGATCCTCGGCTCCGTCATGGACGCGCTGCTCGTCGTCGGCGCCCTCGACCTGAACGCCCTGGTCGGCGGCTTCCAGCGGCTGCGCGCGGAGCGGGCGCTGTCGGGGCTGCTCGCGCAGCAGAAGCAGAAGGCGCGGGTCGCTCAGGAGGAGACGCACGACCCGGCCGCCGAGCCGCGCGTCGTGGACGCCGCCAAACTCCACCCGGGCCACATCGTCGACCTCAAGGCGGACGACGTCGTGCCCGCCGACGCCCGGCTGCTGTGGGAGGACGGCCTGGAGGTCGACGAGTCCGCCCTGACCGGCGAGTCGCTGCCGGTGGACAAGAGCGTGGACGCGGTGACGAACGCGCCCGTGGCCGAGCGGCACTGCATGGTCTTCGAGGGCACGACCGTGGTGGCCGGACGCGCCCAGGCCGTCGTCGTGGACACCGGCGAGCACACCGAGGCCGCGCGGGCGGTCTCGCTGGCGGCGCGTACGCCCTCGGCGGCCGGTGTGCAGGCCCGGCTCCAGGAGCTGACCCGCAAGGCGCTGCCGCTGACGCTGGCGGGCGGCGCCGCGGTGACCGGCCTCTCGCTGCTGCGCGGGACACCGATCCGGCAGGCCGTCTCCGGCGGTGTGTCGGTGGCGGTGGCCGCCGTGCCCGAGGGGCTGCCGCTGGTGGCGACGGTGGCGCAGCTCGCGGCGGCCCGCAGGCTCAGCCGGCACGGTGTCCTCGTGCGCACCCCGCGCACCCTGGAGGCGCTGGGCCGCATGGACACCATCTGCTTCGACAAGACCGGCACGCTCACCGAGAACAGGCTGCGGCTGACCCGCGTCGCGGGCCCAGACGGCACGGTCCGCAAGGTGGGCGACCCGGACGCCGCCGACGCCGTACGGATCGCCGCCCGGGCCTGCCCCCGCCTCAACGGAGACGGCACCCGCCCCACCCACGCCACCGACGAGGCCGTGCTCGACGCCGCCGGTCCCGACCCCGAGTGGACGCAGGAGGAGGGCCTGCCCTTCGAGACCTCGCGCGGTTACGCCGCCGCCGTCGGCCGCGACGGCGACGGGGCGCCGGTGCTGGTGGTCAAGGGCGCCCCGGAGACCGTGCTGCCCGCCTGCGCCGACCTGCCCTCGCACGCCACCGAGGTGGCGCACGGGATGGCCCGCGACGGACTGCGCATCATCGCGGTGGCCAGCCGGCCCCTGCGCCGGGGCGAGAAGGCGGCCGACGTCCTCGAACAGGAGCCGGAGAAGCTGGAGTTCACCGGGATGCTCGGGCTGGCCGACGTGCCGCGCGAGACGTCCCCGGCGCTGGTGCGCGGGCTGCGCGAGGCGGGCGTACGGCCCGTGGTGCTGACCGGCGACCACCCGCAGACCGCCCACGCCATCGCCGTCGACCTGGGCTGGCCCGAGGAGGCGGTCGTCGTCACCGGCGACGAGATCGCCGCCGCCGACCGCACGGCACGCTCCCGGATGCTGCGCGACGCGGACGTCGTGGCCCGGGTGGCGCCCGAGCAGAAGCTCCAGGTCGTCGAGTCGCTGCGGGACGCCGGACGCGTCGTCGGCATGGTCGGCGACGGGGCCAACGACGCCGCCGCCATCCGCGCCGCCGACATCGGCGTCGGCATCAGCGCCCGCGGCTCGGCCGCCGCCCGCAACGCCGCGGACCTGGTCGTCACGGGCGACGACCTGCTGGTCCTGGTGGAGGCGGTACGGGAGGGCCGGGCGCTGTGGCACAGCGTCGCCGACGCCATCGCCATCCTGATCGGCGGCAACGCGGGCGAGGTCGGCTTCGGCATCCTCGGCACGGTGCTGGGCGGTTCCGCCCCGCTGTCCACCCGTCAGATGCTGCTGGTCAACCTCTTCACGGACCTGTTCCCCGCGATGGCGGTGGCGGTGACGGAGACGGGCGACCCCGAGCAGGCCGAGGACGACGCCGGGGCTCCGCTCGGTACGGCCGTGCTGGGTGAGCCCCTGATCCGCCAGATCCGGCACCGGGCGATGACCACGGCACTCGGCGCGACCGCGGCCTGGCTCTTCGGCCGCTTCACGCCGGGCACGGGCCGGCGCTCGACGACGATGGCCCTGTGCGCCGTGGTCGGCACCCAGCTCGCCCAGACCCTCGCCGACCGCCGGGGCAGCCGCCTGGTCCAGGTCACCTCGCTGGGCTCCGCCGCCGCACTGGTCGCCCTGGTCCAGACCCCGGGCGCCAGCCAGCTCTTCGGCTGCACACCGCTGGGGCCCCTCGCCTGGGCGGGCGTGGCGGCGGCGATCGTCCTGGCGCTGGCGGGGCAGCGGGCGCTGCCGGCGGTGGAGGGGGCGGTCGTGAAGTACTGGCCGAAGGTGTCGGAGCGGCTGCCGGAGCTCGCGCGGGGCGCTTCGGCGTGAGGGCCGGCCCGGGGGCCGGTGGTGTGCCGGGGGCGGGTGGGTGGGGGGCTGGTCGCGCGGTTTCCCCGCGCCCCTGGGGGCGTGCTCCCTGGCCCGGCTCGACGCGTGGTCGCTCTGTCGGACGGCCGACCGGGCCGTCTGCCGTCCCTCGTAGCCGATGTCAATAGTGTGCCTAACTAAAGAATTGTGCCGGGTCATCGCACGGCACAATGGAGGTATGTCCACGCCCCTTCAGATCGGTCCGCACACCGTCCAGCCGCCCGTCGTCCTCGCCCCCATGGCCGGGATCACCAACGCTCCTTTCCGCACGCTGTGCAGGGAGTTCAGTGGTGGCAAGGGCCTGTTCGTGAGCGAGATGATCACGACGCGGGCGCTGGTCGAGCGCAACGAGAAGACCATGCAGCTGATCCACTTCGACGCGACCGAGAAGCCGCGCTCGATCCAGCTGTACGGCGTCGACCCGGCGACCGTCGGCAAGGCCGTCCGCATGATCGCGGAGGAGGGCCTGGCCGACCACATCGACCTGAACTTCGGCTGCCCCGTCCCCAAGGTGACCCGCAAGGGCGGCGGCTCCGCCCTCCCGTACAAGCGGAACCTGCTGCGCGCCATCGTCCGCGAGGCCGTCACCGGCGCCGGCGACCTGCCCGTCACCATGAAGATGCGCAAGGGCATCGACGACGACCACCTGACCTTCCTCGACGCCGGGCGGATCGCCGTGGAGGAGGGCGTCACCGCCATCGCCCTGCACGGCCGCACCACCGCCCAGCACTACGGCGGCACCGCCGACTGGGACGCCATCGCGCGGCTGAAGGAGCACGTCCCGGAGATCCCCGTGCTCGGCAACGGCGACATCTGGTCCGCCGAGGACGCGCTGCGCATGGTGCGGGAGACCGGCTGCGACGGCGTCGTGGTCGGGCGCGGCTGCCTGGGGCGGCCGTGGCTCTTCGCCGATCTCGTCGCCGCCTTCGAGGGGCGTACGGACGACTACGTGCGGCCCACCCTGCGCGAGGTCGCCGACGTGATGGTGCGGCACGCCACCCTGCTCGGGGAGTGGATCGGCGACGAGGCGCGCGGCGTCATCGACTTCCGCAAGCACGTCGCCTGGTACCTCAAGGGCTTCGCGGTCGGCTCCGAGATGCGTAAGCGGCTCGCGATCACCTCCTCCCTGGAGGCACTGCGTGCCGGACTGGACGAGCTGGACCTCGACCAGCCCTGGCCCACCGGCGCCGACGGCCCCCGCGGCCGCACCTCCGGCAACAACCGCGTCGTCCTGCCCGACGGCTGGCTGAAGGACCCCTACGACTGCGCGGGCGTCGGCGAGGACGCGGAGCTGGACACCTCCGGCGGCTGATCAGTCGCCGGTCCCGGTGGGGTGCGGGGTGGAGCCGTAGGCCGTCAGGAAGCGGTCGCGGAAGGAGTCCATCTTCCACACCGGGGCGTCCTCGGCGGGTTCGAGCCCCTCCGTCCAGTTCCAGTCGTCGATCGCGTCGAGCACCTCCGGGTCCCTGGCGACGATCGAGACGGGGACGTCCCGGCTCGCCTTGTCGCCGCTGACCCGGGCGAGCGGCTGGTGGTCGCCGAGGAAGACGAGGACGGTGTCGTCGGTGCCGTAGCGCTCCAGCCACTGGGTGAGGCTCGTGACCGAGTACTCGACCGACTTGCCGTACTCCTCCTTCGACCGGGTGGAGTCGGCGATGACGTCGGCCGCCTCCACGCCCGACGCCTCGATGCCCTCGTACACCGAGCCGTCGCCGATCTCGTCCCAGCCGACCATGCTCGGGATCGGCGCCCACGGCTGGTGACTGGAGGTGAGAACGACCTCCGCCATCAGCGGCCTCTCCCGCGCCCTGCCGTGCTCCAAGCGCTGGAACGCCTCCAGCGCGTACTGGTCCGGCATGGTCGACCAGCTGAACTTGGGTCCCCGGTAACCGACGTCGAACGCGTCGTAGACCTTGTCCAGCCCGTACCACTCGGCCTCCGGCCACGCCTTCTGCACGCCCGGCATGACACCGACCGTGTCCCAGTGACCGGTCTTGCCGAACGCCTTGGTGAGGGTGAGGTGGTCGCTCGCGGTGACGGTGCGGTAGCGCTGCTGGTTGTCCACCCACAGGCCGGACATGAAGGTGGAGTGGCCGAGCCAGCTGCTGCCGCCGAACGTGGCGGACGTCAGCCAGCCGCTGCGCGCCCGGAAGCCCGCCTCGCCCAGGGCCTTCGTGCCGGTGTCGAGGGCGCGGCCGACGCCGGGCGCCGTCACCGGGTCCTCGATGGCGCTGCGGCCGTAGCTCTCGATGAACGTGAAGATCACGTCCTTGCCCCGCAGGTCCGGCACGAGCTGGTCGCCGGGCGTCGCGCCGAACCGGTCCGACTCCGCCTCCTTCGCGAACGCCGCCTCGTCCCGCAGCGTGTCCGTCACCCGGTGCGCCTGCGCCTGGAGCAGGGCGGACGCGTTCGTCGTGGCGACCCGCGTCCCGAAGGTCTGCACGCCCAGTGCCACGCAGGTCATCCACACGGTGGCCGCCATCAGGGCGCCCCGCGCCGCCCGTTCCCGGTGCGCGGCGAGCAGCTCGCCGAGCCGTACCGCCGCCAGCGCCGTCACCACCAGCAGCGCGAGGGCCAGCCCGACCGCGCCCACGGCGGCCCAGGTCGCCGCCGCCCCGCCCATCGAGTCCGCCAGGTACGACTGGGCGTCGTCCAGCAGGCCCCAGTCCAGGACGACGTTGAAGCCCCGCCCCAGGTACTCGGTGAAGCCCATGTCGAGCAGGTTCAGCACCGTCAGCGCCCCGAGGGCGGTGCCGAAGAGGGCCGACGCGGCCAGCCGCGCGGGGCGGGGCAGGCAGAGCAGCAGGACCGCGCCGACGACGGCCTCCGCCGGGATGCGCGCGAACCGGTTGGGTTCGAGGGCGGCGAAGGTGTTCGGCAGCAGCAGGGCGCCGAGCACGAGCGCGGCGGCGAGGACGGTCGTGGCGCGGCGGACGACCAGGGCGGTGCGCGGGTGCCGGGTGCGCCAGGCGCGCCAGTGGGCCCTCCGGGCCCGGAGGGCCAGGAGGCGCGTATGTGCGGCTGGGGCGGGTGTGTCGGGCGTGGCGGGAGCGTCGGCGTTCTGCGGTGGCCGGCGGAAAGGCGTGCTGACAGGCACCCGGAGGTCCTTCCGTACGAAACCCGGTGGTCGGCGGACCCGGCGAGGGGGCCGGGTCCGCCGCACCCTGTCGTACGTGCGTCGCGAGCGGTCCGTTCACCGGTCCGCATGGTGAAATCCGGCGGCCTGTGGCAGCGTGATTCTCGCCACCTCTGATAGGGGTGACGCTCAGATGAGCGGATCTTGGGCGATTCCACTTCTCCAAGGGGTGGCACTGAGTGCCATGTCATGATCGTTCATCGATCGAACTCAAACGTAGTGATTGGCGCTCAGGTGAGCGGCGCTTGCGGGATTCGTGAGTCCATTCGTTCAAGAAGTGAAAACACCAGGCGGCGGTCGCTTGCCAAGCCTTGACTTTCGATCCGCTGGCGGACGACTGGTTACGGGCGCATGTCGCGCAAGTGGACGTACCCAGGTGCCTTTGATCTGGGTACATTCCTCGCCGTCAGGGCAGCCACCGCGTCCTCGAGGAGTCGAGACCCGTGTCGGAAAACAAAGAACCTCAGGTAACGAACGCACCCAAGTTCGTTTACGACTTCACCGAGGGCAACAAGGACCTCAAGGACCTCCTCGGTGGCAAGGGCGCCAACCTCGCCGAGATGACCAACCTGGGTCTTCCGGTCCCTCCCGGCTTCACCATCACCACCGAGGCCTGCAAGACCTACCTCGACAGCGGCGAGGAGCCGACGGCACTGCGCGACGAGGTGAGTGCGCACCTCGACGCCCTCGAAGCGCGGATGGGCAAGAAGCTCGGCCAGGCCGACAACCCCCTCCTCGTGTCGGTCCGCTCCGGAGCCAAGTTCTCCATGCCCGGCATGATGGACACGGTCCTCAACATCGGCCTCTCCGACAAGTCGGTGCAGGGCCTGGCCAAGCAGGCCGGTGACGACCGCTTCGCCTGGGACTCCTACCGCCGCCTGATCCAGATGTTCGGCAAGACCGTCCTCGGCGTCGACGGCGACCTCTTCGAGGAGGCGCTGGAGGCGGCGAAGACGGCCAAGAAGGTCACGGTCGACACCGAGCTGGAGGCCGCCGACCTCAAGAAGCTCGTCACCAAGTTCAAGAAGATCGTCAAGACCGAGGCCGGCCGGGACTTCCCGCAGGACCCGCGCGAGCAGATGGACCTCGCCATCAAGGCCGTCTTCGACTCCTGGAACGGCGAGCGCGCCAAGCTCTACCGCCGCCAGGAGCGCATCCCGCACGACCTCGGCACCGCCGTCAACGTCTGCTCCATGGTCTTCGGCAACCTGGGCCCCGACTCCGGCACCGGCGTCGCCTTCACCCGCGACCCCGCCTCCGGCCACCAGGGCGTCTACGGCGACTACCTTCAGAACGCCCAGGGCGAGGACGTCGTCGCCGGCATCCGCAACACCGTCCCGCTGGCGGAGCTGGAGCAGATCGACAAGAAGTCGTACGACCAGCTGATGCAGATCATGGAGACGCTGGAGAACCACTACCTGGACCTCTGCGACATCGAGTTCACCATCGAGCGCGGCCAGCTGTGGATGCTCCAGACCCGCGTCGGCAAGCGCACGGCGGGCGCGGCCTTCCGCATCGCCACCCAGCTCGTCGACCAGGGCCTGATCGACGAGGCCGAGGCCCTCCAGCGCGTCAACGGCGCCCAGCTCGCCCAGCTGATGTTCCCCCGCTTCGACGAGGACGCCAAGGTCGAGAAGGTCGGCCGGGGCATCGCGGCCTCGCCGGGCGCGGCGGTCGGCAAGGCGGTCTTCGACTCGTACACCGCCGTCAAGTGGTCCCGCTCGGGCGAGAAGGTCATCCTGGTGCGCCGCGAGACCAACCCCGACGACCTGGACGGCATGATCGCCGCCGAGGGCATCCTGACCTCGCGCGGCGGCAAGACCTCCCACGCGGCCGTCGTCGCGCGCGGCATGGGCAAGACCTGTGTCTGCGGCGCCGAGGAGCTGGAGGTCGACACCAAGCGCCGCCGGATGACGGTGCCCGGCGGGCACGTCGTCGAGGAGGGCGACGTCATCTCCATCGACGGCTCCAGCGGCAAGGTGTACCTGGGTGAGGTCCCGGTCGTGCCGTCGCCGGTCGTCGAGTACTTCGAGGGCCGCATGCACGCGGGTGCCGAGGACGCCGACGAGCTGGTCGAGGCCGTGCACCGCATCATGGCCTTCGCCGACCGCAAGCGCCGGCTGCGGGTGCGCGCCAACGCCGACAACGCCGAGGACGCGCTGCGCGCCCGCCGCTTCGGCGCCCAGGGCATCGGCCTGTGCCGCACCGAGCACATGTTCCTCGGCGACCGGCGCGAGCTGGTCGAGCGGCTGATCCTGGCCGACACCGAGGCCGAGCGCGAGGAGTCCCTGAAGGAGCTGCTGCCGCTCCAGAAGCAGGACTTCGTCCAGCTCTTCGAGTCCATGGACGGCCTGCCGGTCACGGTCCGCCTCCTGGACCCGCCGCTGCACGAGTTCCTGCCCGACATCACCGAGCTGTCGGTGCGCGTCGCGCTCGCCGAGTCCCGCCAGGAGCCGCACGAGAACGAGCTGCGCCTGCTCCAGGCCGTGCACCGGCTGCACGAGCAGAACCCGATGCTGGGCCTGCGCGGCGTCCGTCTCGGCCTGGTCATCCCCGGCCTGTTCACCATGCAGGTACGGGCCATCGCCGAGGCGGCGGCCGAGCGCAAGGCCGCCAAGGGCGACCCGCGCGCCGAGATCATGATCCCGCTCGTCGGCACCGTCCAGGAGCTGGAGCTCGTCCGCGACGAGGCCGACCAGGTCATCGCCGAGGTCGAGGCCGCCACCGGCGCCAAGCTCAAGCTGTCCATCGGCACGATGATCGAGCTGCCGCGCGCCGCGCTGACCGCCGGTCAGATCGCCGAGGCCGCCGAGTTCTTCTCCTTCGGTACCAACGACCTCACCCAGACCGTGTGGGGCTTCAGCCGCGACGACGTGGAGGCCAGCTTCTTCACGGCCTACCTGGAGAAGGGCATCTTCGGCGTCTCCCCGTTCGAGACCATCGACAAGGACGGCGTCGGCTCCCTGGTCGCCGCCGCCGCGAAGGCCGGCCGCGAGACCCGCCCCGACCTGAAGCTCGGCGTCTGCGGCGAGCACGGCGGCGACCCCGAGTCCGTCCACTTCTTCCACGAGGTGGGCCTGGACTACGTCTCCTGCTCCCCGTTCCGGATTCCGGTGGCGCGGCTGGAGGCGGGCCGGGCGGCGTCGCAGTCGAAGGGCAGCGACCACCGGTAAGCCCCCGAGCGGGGCACAACAGCCCCTGTGTGGGGCGCAAGGCCCCGGAGCCGCCGTCTGTCACCCGACCACCCTCACCGATCGGCGGCGGCTCCGGTCCACGGGAAAAGGCGGCACCCTTGTGCGGGGGTGCCGCCTTTCTCGTCAGCCGGTGCCTGCCCCTCCCGGGTCAGCCGGCGCCGTTGCTCCGGCGGCGGCGCGAGGCCAGCAGCAGTCCGCCGCCGGCGAGCACGACGGCCGCTCCACCCGCCGCGATGTACGGCGTGGTGTCGTCGCCGCCGGTCTCGGCGAGATCGGCGCCCTGCTGCCCGGCGGCCTGCTCGCCGCCGCCGGAGTTCTCCGCGTTCCCGGAGTCCTTGTAACCGGCCGCTTCGTCGGAGTCCTTGTCGCCGGAGTCCTTGTCGTCGGCGGGCACGAAGCCCGCGGGCGGCTTGTCGCAGCCGACGCCGTCCTTGTCGCGGTCGAGGTGGTCGCCGTAGTGCTTGTCGCCCTTCGGGATGTTGTGGTGCCCGGCGTCGTAGGCCTCGGTGCAGTTCTCGAACGGGTGGTTGCCGTCGTGCGCCTGGGCGGCGACAGGCAGGGCGGCCAGGGCCACCGCGGCCAGGGCGACGGCGGCGGGCTTGCGGAGCAGCTTCATCAAGAGTCCCGGGAATGGTGTGGTGGAGCGGATGTGAGATGACGAAGCTATTGAGGTGCGCGGGATGTAGTGGAGATATGAAGGAGTCGTGACGGGAACGTGATGTGACCGGACGGTAGCTCTCCGCTGTCCCTCGGCTGTCCGTGGCGCGCTACGCCCGGAACGGTCCGCGCACCTCGTAGGTGATCCCGCCGGAGGACCTCCCGCTCGTCCCCCGCTGGCTGGAGAAGTACAGCCGGGTGCCGTCGGGCGAGAAGGCGGGGCCCGTGATCTCCGAGCCGGACTGGCCGTCGATGCGCAGGAAGGGGGCGATCACGTCGCTCGGCGTGATCACGCAGATCTCCATGGTGCCGCCGTCCTCGGCCACGAACAGGTCGCCGGAGGAGCTGCCGGTGACGTTGTCCACGCCGGTCAGCGGGGCCGTGCCGGACGTCACCAGGGAGTCGTCGTAGGCGAGTTCGATGGTCTGGGCGGCGGTGTCGTACTGCCAGACGCGGTTGTCGCCCTTGGTGGTGAACCAGCAGGTGTCGTCGGCGTAGTAGCAGCCCTCACCGCCGTTGAACCGCTTGGCGCCGGAGACCTGGTGGCGGGTGGCCGTCGCGCCGGACGGGTCGGGGACCCTCGCCCAGGACACCGGGCCGCTCGTGGCCGAGCCCGCGACCAGGACCTCCAGCGTGCCGGAGGACAGGTCGCCCCAGGTCGTGGGGCGGAAGCGGTAGAAGCAGCCGTCGCTGACGTCCTCCGTCAGGTAGACGGCCCTGCGCACCGGGTCGGCCGCCGCCGCCTCGTGCTTGAAGCGGCCCATGGCGTCCCGGCGCACCGCGGCCTTCACGCCCCACGGGTCGGTCTCGTAGACGTACCCGCGGTCCACCTCCTCGCAGGACAGCCAGGTGTTCCACGGCGTCCGGCCGCCCGCGCAGTTCTGCCGGGTGCCGGAGAGCACGCGGTACGCCGAGGTGACCGCCCCGGTGGCCGAGAACTTCACCGCGCTCGCCCCGCCGGAGGGGTTGATCTCCGAGTTGGAGACGTAGATCCAGCCCGTGCCGTCCGCGTAGCAGGCGCCGCCGTCCGGGGCGTTGTGCCAGGTGTACGAGGTGCCCGCGACCTTCTGTCCAGAGCGGGCGATCACCCTGCTGGTGAAGCCGGCGGGCAGCCGGATGCCGTTGGCGTCGGGCGCTTTGAGTGCCCCGTACGGGCCGCTGCCGGGCTGGGCGGGGGCGGCGTGGGCGGCACCGCGCCACAGGGCTCCGCCGAGCACGGCCGAGCCGCCGACGACGGCCGTGCGCAGAAGGGTACGACGTTCCACTGCTGCCTCCGGGTGTCCTGACCGGGGCCCGCCGCCGGTCGGCGGCGGGGGCGTGCAGCTACGGACCCTAGAGCGCCACGGTTGACGGTGCATGGACAATCTGTGACGGCTGGACGGCGCGCTCCCCCAGCGGTTCGCCGCCACCACCACCGCCGAGCGCCGTACGCCGGGGCGGGCCGGCGTGGTCCCGGGCCGTGGTGCGACCGCCCGCAGCCCTACGCCGCCCTCACCTCGTACGTCTCCACCCGCACCGACTCGTCGTCCAGGCACACCCCGGTCGCCAGGTCGAAGCGCTGCTTGAGCAGCGGGGAGGCGACGAAGGGGCGGCCCCGGTGGGTGCCGGTCAGGCCGCGGGAGAGGACCGCCGCGCCGGTGAACGGGTCCCGGTTGCCGATGGCGTACAGCTCGCCCGACCGGTCGCGGAACAGGGCCACCTGGCCGCCGTCCGGCAGCAGGGCCGCGACGCCCCGGCCGGGCAGCAGGGCGCCGAGGTCGCAGGCCGTGAACCAGTCGTCCGTCAGCCGCAGCAGGACCTTCAGGCCGGTCGTCTCGGGTGCCGGGGACTCGGGTGCCAGGGTCATCGCCGGGTGCTTCCTTCCAGGAGGTCGTCTTCCGAGGGGCGCCGCAGGCCGATGTCCAGCAGCGGCAGGTCGGGCTTCATCTGGTCGCGCTCCGGCACGAAGCCCACGACCGGGTCGGGGGTGCCGGGGGCGTTCACGAAGGACACGAACCGGGCGAGCTTCTCCGGGTCGTCGACGGTCTCGGCCCACTCGTCGCGGTAGTGCGCGACATGGGCCCGCATCAGGGACTCCAGTTCGTCGCAGATGCCGAGCGAGTCGCGCACGACGACGTCCCGTACGTGGTCCAGGCCGCCGGGGATGCGCTCCAGCCAGGTGGAGGTGCGCTCCAGCTTGTCGGCGGTGCGGATGTAGAACATCAGGAACCGGTCGATCAGGCGGACCAGTTCGGCGTCCGAGAGGTCCTGCGCGAGCAGGTCCGCGTGGCGCGGGGTGGCGCCGCCGTTGCCGCCGACGTAGAGGTTCCAGCCGTTGGAGGTGGCGATCACGCCGAAGTCCTTGGACTGGGCCTCGGCGCACTCGCGGGCACACCCGGAGACCGCCGACTTCAGCTTGTGCGGGGACCTGAGCCCCCGGTAGCGCAGCTCCAGGTCGATCGCCATGCGCACCGAGTCCTGGACGCCGTAGCGGCACCAGGTCTGGCCCACGCAGGACTTCACCGTGCGCAGCGACTTGCCGTACGCGTGCCCGGACTCGAAGCCGGCGTCCACCAGCCGCGCCCAGATCACCGGCAGCTGCTCGACGCGGGCGCCGAACATGTCGATGCGCTGACCGCCGGTGATCTTCGTGTAGAGCCCGAAGTCCCGGGCGATCTCGCCGATGACGATCAGCTTCTCCGGCGCGATCTCGCCGCCGGGGATGCGCGGGACGACGGAGTACGAGCCGTTCCTCTGGAGGTTGGCCAGGAAGTGGTCGTTGGTGTCCTGGAGGGCCGCCTGCTCGCCGTCCAGGACGTAGCCGCTGGCGCCGATCGCCGGGGCGAGGGAGGCGATGATCGAGCCGACCGCCGGCTTGCACACCTCGCAGCCCTCGCCGCCCCGGGCGCCCTCGCGGCCGTGCCGGTCGAGCAGCTCGCGGTATGAGGTGATCCGCAGGGCGAGGACGATCTCGTACAGCTCCTCGCGGGTCTGCGCGAAGCAGCCGCACAGCCCCTTGTCGACCTCGACGCCGCTCGCCTCCAGCTCGGCGGTGACCAGCTGGCCGAGCACCTTCACGCAGGAGCCGCAGCCGGTGCCGGCCTTGGTGCACTTCTTCACCTCCGGCACGGTGGTGCAGGAGTGCTCGGTCACCGCGCCGCGGATGGTGCCCTTGGTGACGTTGTGGCAGGAGCAGATCACCGCGTCGTCGGGCAGGGCGGCCGGGCCGAGCTGGGCCGGGGCCCCGGCACCGGCGGGCAGGACGAGCGACTCGGGGGAGACCGGCGGGACCGAGCCGGTGAACGCGCGCAGCGTGCCGTACGCCTCCGCGTCGCCGACCAGGATGCCGCCGAGCAGCGTGCCGTCGCGGCCGACGACCAGCTTCTTGTACAGGCCCGCGCGGGAGTCGGAGTAGACGACGTCCAGGCAGCCCTCGGCGGTGCCGTGCGCGTCGCCGAAGGACGCCACGTCCACGCCGAGCAGCTTCAGCTTGGTGGACAGGTCGGCGCCGGTGAAGGAGGCCTCCCGGTCCGCGATGGTGGCGGCGGCCGTCTCGGCCTGCTCGTACCCGGGCGCGACCAGCCCGTACACCCGCCCGTCGGCGGCCAGCGCGCACTCGCCGATCGCGAAGACCCGCTCGTCGGTGACGGTCCGGCACCGCTCGTCGACGCTGATGCCGCCGCGCTCGCCGACCGCCAGTCCGCAGTCGCGGGCCAGCTGGTCGCGGGGGCGGACACCGGCGCTGAACACCACCAGGTCGGTGGCGAGTTCGGAGCCGTCGGAGAGCCTCATGCCGGTGACGGCGCCGTCCGCGCCGGTGACGATCTCCTGCGTGCCGACGCCCGTGTGCACGGACAGGCCCATCTCCTCGATGGTGCGCAGCAGCGCCGCGCCGCCGCCCTCGTCGACCTGTACCGGCATCAGCCGGGGCGCGAACTCCACGATGTGCGAGGTGAGTCCGAGCCCCTTGAGGGCGCCGGCCGCCTCCAGCCCGAGCAGTCCGCCGCCGACCACCGCGCCGGTCGTCGCGGTCTTCGCGTACGCCTCGATGGCGAGCAGGTCCTCGATCGTCCGGTAGACGAAGCAGCCCTCGGCGTCCTTGCCGGGGACCGGCGGGACGAAGGGGTAGGAGCCGGTGGCCAGCACCAGTACGTCGTAGTCGACGACCAGCCCCGAGCGGGCGGTCACCCTGCGCGCCTCGCGGTCGACGGTCTCGGCCGGGTCGCCGACGCGCAGCTCGATGCCGTGCTCCTCGATGAAGGCGAGGTCGGTCATCGACAGGTCTTCGGGGGTCCTCCCCGAGAAGTACGAGGTGAGCTGGACGCGGTCGTAGGCGGGGCGCGGTTCCTCGCACAGCACGACCACGCGGTGCGTGGCGGTCAGGCCGCGCTCGGCGAGCGCCTCCAGGAAGCGCTGGCCGACCATGCCGTGGCCGACGAGGACGATGGTGGGGGCGGGCCCCGGGGTGGCGGTCATCAGGAGCCTCCGTCGTGGGTGAGCAGGTGGAGCAGGGGGCCGCCGTCGGACGGGAGCGGCTCTGCTCCCTCCCAGGTGCGCGCGAGGGCGCCGACGGTGCCGAGGTCGCCGACCAGGACCCCGCCGACCAGCCGGTCGTCACGGACGACGACCTTGCGGTAGGTGCCCCGGGTGGCGTCGGCGAGCTGCACGACGTCGTCGCCGGGGCGGGGGTCGGTCTCGCCGAACGCGGCGAGGTCGAAGGGACTGTCCGGCCCGGTGAGGGTGAGCCGGGTGAGGGAGCGGGTGCCGGTGTAGCGGGCGGTGTCGCTCCCGGCGAGCAGCTCGGCCAGCGCGCCGGCCTGTTCCAGGGCGGGCGTGGCCAGCCCGTACACCCGGCCGGCGTGCTCGGCACAGTCGCCGATCGCGCGGATGCGCGGGTCACCGGTGCGCAGCTCGTCGTCGACCACCACGCCCGTGCGGACCTCCAGGCCCGCCTCCCGCGCCAGGCCCACGCGCGGGCGGACCCCGCAGGCCAGGACGACGACGTCGGCGCCCAGCGCGTACCCGTCCGCCATCTCCACCGACCGCACCGCCCCGCCGACGCTCCGCACGTCCCGCACCCGGCACTCGGTGTGCACCTCGACACCGAGGCTCTCCAGGTGGCGCCGGACGAGGGCGGAGGCGGCCGGGTCGAGCCGGCACTCCATGAGCCGCTCGGACTGCTGGGCGAGGACGACCTGCGCGCCGCGCACGGCCAGCGCCCGGGCGGCGGACACGCCGAGCAGCCCACCCCCGACGACGACCGCCCGCACCCCCGGCCGCAGCGCCTTGGACAGCGCCAGGCAGTCGTCCATCGTCCGGAACGCGTGCACGCCCTCGGGCAGCTCCCGGTCCGGGGTGAACAGGCCGCGCAGCGGCGGCAGTACGGCGTTGGAGCCGGTGGCGAGGACCAGCGTGTCGTACGCGATCACGGAGCCGTCGGCGCAGCGGACGGTCCGCCCGGCCCGGTCGATGCCGGTGGCCCGGGAGCGGACCAGCCCGGCCGGCGCGGGCAGGGTGATCACCTCGGGTCCGTACCGTCCGGCCAGCACCTCGGCGAGCAGCACCCGGTTGTACGGGCGGTGCTCCTCGTCGCCGACGACCAGCGCGGGCGTGCCTAGCTCACCGAGCCGCCGGGCGAGGGTGACGCCCGCGAGCCCGGCGCCGATCACCACCACACGCGTTTTCGAGGTCATGGCACCGAGCGTGCGCCGCGGGTGTTACCCGGTGGCATCACGACTGTTTCCCGGTGGGAACGCTGACCTCAGCGGGTGCGGCCGGCCCGTGTGAGGAGGACGGCAACCTCAGAAGACCCTCATCTCGATGGACGGCACAGCCGGCGTGTCCATAGGGTCACGATCATGCCCGACATATCACTGACCGCGGTCGTCCTGCTCTGCCTCGCCGCGCTCGCGGCCGGCTGGATCGACGCCGTGGTCGGCGGCGGCGGGCTCCTGCTGCTGCCCGCCCTGCTGCTCGGCCTGCCCGCCGGGACACCGGCCGCGCACGCGCTGGGCACCAACAAGGCGGTCGCCATCGTCGGCACCACGGGCGCGGCGGTCACCTACGCCCGCAAGGCGCCCGTGGACGTCGGCACCGCCGTACGGATCGGCCTCGCGGCGCTGGCCGGATCGTCGGGCGGGGCGTTCTTCGCGGCCGGGATGAGCACCGAGGTCCTCAAGCTCGTCATCATGGTGGTGCTGCTGGCGGTCGCGGCCTTCGTGATCCTGCGCCCCGCCTTCGGCACCGCCCCCGCCACCGGCCCCGCCACCCGCCGCCAGACCCTCGCCGCGATCGGCCTCGCGGGCCTCGGCATCGGCTTCTACGACGGGCTCATCGGCCCCGGCACCGGGACCTTCCTGGTGCTGGCCCTCACCGCCGTCCTCCACCTGGACCTGGTGACCGCCTCGGCCACCGCGAAGATCGTCAACTGCTGCACCAACGCGGGCGCCCTCGCGATGTTCGCCTGGCAGGGCGCGGTGCTGTGGCAGCTGGCGGCCCTGATGGCGGTGTTCAACCTGGCGGGCGGCACCCTCGGCGCGCACACGGCGCTGAAGCGGGGCAGCGGCTTCGTGCGGATCGTGCTGCTGACGGTGGTGTTCGCGCTGGTGGCGAACCTGGCGTGGGAGCAGTGGGGGGCCTAGGGCCGGTCCCCTCACCCGGCCTCGCCCATGGACGCGGTGTGCGGGGCGGCGGGTCCGGGCGTGGCTGCCCGGACGATGTCCTCGGCCGCCATGGTTCCGGCCGCCCAGATGATGTCGTTCGTGGCCGCGGTCCCGATGGTCTTGTCCGTGGGGTCCCAGAGCGCGCTGTCCGACGCCGTGGCGCTGATCGAGAGCAGGGCACCGGAGAGGGTGACGGCCGCGGTGGCACGGGCCAGACGGTGGCGCAGCATGTGAGGTTCCTTCCAGGAGTGCCGCTCTCTCCGGGCGTTTCGGCGTTCCGCGGTGACGCCGTGGCCGCTCCGAGCGGGCGAGGGGTTCGGACAGCGGGACCTACTCTGTTGGCCCGACGGAAGGGCCGGAAGGGTTTCCCGGCGGCCCCAAACGGTCCTGGCCGCTTTCGGCCACGGGGGCCGGGGGGCAGGGCAAGGGCGGGCCGGCGAAGAGCATCTCGTAGAACGGGGTGACCAGAGGCGCGGCCGCGGAGCGTACCGAGCACCCGTCGAGCCCCGGTGCTCCGGACAGGGCTCGCTCGCACAGAAGTGCCGCCTTGGTCTCGGCCGCGTCGAGTGTGTCGGCGACGATGTAGAGGCCGACCACGGGGTCGGGTCCGGCGTGCGGATGCAGGCACACGTGCTCCAACCCGTCGTCCTTCTGGGCGTGCGAAGAGATCAGCGTGTGCGCGTCGAGGGGGAGGTGACGGCCCGGCGGACCACACAGCCGGACGTGAACGAGATACATGGTGCCGACTGTCCCAACGTCGGCGCCTTGTAGGCCAGTTAGTCCGATTGGCCGGTCTCGTCCTTGGCCGTTTCCGTCCAGGATCCTTCACCGTGCGGTCTCGATCGAACGCGTATGTGGAGTTCGATGGCATGATCAAGGAGACTTCGTGGAGGCCATTGATCGGCGCAGGGGGGCCATTGCTGACGTCATTGGGGCTCGGAGCGGTTGAGGAGGCTGTTTACCGGGCGATGCTGTCGGAGCCGCGCAGTGGGGTCGCCGACCTGGCCGTCGCCCTGGGCCGCCCCGAGGGGGAGGTCCGCCGGGCGCTCGACGTGCTCAGCGAACTGGCGCTGGTCAGGCCGTCGGCTGAGTCGCAGGGGGGTCTGCGGGCGACGGCGCCGGAGATCGCCATGGAGATCCTGATGGCCCGGCAGCATGCCGACCTCGCGGCCCAGCAGGAGCGGCTGGAGTCGGCGCGCGCCAAAGCCGCCCAGCTGATCGCCGAGTACGCGGATCTGCGGCCCAGTGCCGGCAGCCCTGGAGTGGAACACCTCATAGGGCTGGACGCGATCCGTGACCGGCTGGCCCTGCTCACCCGGGACCTCCGCCAAGAGGCCATGACCTTCGTCCCGGGGGGAGCTCAGCCGGAGCACGCCATGGAAGCCGCCCGGCCGCTCAACCGCGACCTGCTGGCCAAAGGGGTGCGGATGCGCACGGTCTATCAGGACAGTGTCCGCAACGACCGGGCGACCGTGGCCTATGTCAACTGGCTCGCGTCGCTCGGCGGGCGTGTGCGCACCGCTCCCTCACTGCCCACTCGCATGATCATTTTCGATCGTGGTGTCGCCGTGATCCCCGTGTCCAGCAGCGACACGGCCTCCGGTGCCGTGGTGCTGACCGGGCAGGGCACGCTGACCGCGCTGTGCGCGCTTTTCGAGACGGTGTGGAGCACCGCCCAGCCGCTCGGCAAGGGGCCGGTGCGGGACGGGCTGGGTCTGAGTCCGCAGGAGTCGACGGTCATCCAGCTGCTGGCCAGGGGGTACACGGACGAGTCGATCGCGAAGCGGCTGGGGGTGTCGCACCGTACCGCGCGGCGGATCGCGAACGAGCTCATGGAGCGGCTGGAGGCGCGCAGTCGCTTCGAGGCCGGTGTCCGGGCGGTGCAACGGGGCTGGCTGCCCTCGGAGCCCTGACGGGCGGTTCCGGCGTACGGCTCCCGCGCGCGGCCCGGCTTCGTGGCCCGACGTCCGGCCGGGCGGCGCGCCCTGCGGTGTGTCCCACATGGCCGTCGGTACTGAGGCCCTGTCCCTTCCGGGCAGGGCCTTTCGCCTTTCGTCATGACGGCCCGGTGTCCTGAAGCGGACAGGGCCGTTTCGGTCCAGCGCCGAGCTCTTTCCGGGCGCTCACCGCGTGGCGAGAGTTGTGTCCGCCGGAAGAGGGCGTGACCCGGCCGGTCACCCGACACCAAGCGTTCCAGAACCCCGGAACCGCTGCCTCATGTCATGACCATGTCTATCCGCGCCCCGGCCCATGCCCAGTCCATCCCGCACGCAGAGAGTGACACGCCTTGAAGAACATCAGAAGCCCTCGCCACGCGGCCGCGGTCGCCACGGTCGCCGCGGTCGCCGCCGGACTCACGCTCGCGACCGCGCTCCCCGCCGTCGCCGAGACCCCGGCGGCCGTCGGCGCCGCGTCCGACCACGGAAGCCCGGGGCAGGGCCCGGTGACGTCGGCGAGGAACTCGCCGTCCGCCTTCGCCGCGGCGAGCAGCGCGGCGCCGGCCATCAAGCGTTCGACGGTCATAGCCCGGGCGGACAGCTGGGTGGGGAAAGGGCTGGACTACAGCTGGACGGGCTCGCACGAGGGATACCGCACCGACTGCTCCGGATACGTCTCGATGGCCTGGAACCTGGACAGGTCGCTGACCACCCCCACCTTCGCGAGCGCGGGCGTCACCGAGACCATCAGCAAGGGCGAACTCAAGGCCGGTGACGCCCTGCTGGACGACGACGCGGGCGCCTCCGGGCACATCGTCCTGTTCCACAAGTGGGCCAATGACGCGAAGACGCAGTACTGGGGCTACGAGTTCACCGGGTCCGGCGTCCACCACCGGCAGATCCCCTACCCGTACTTCGCGGGCTCCGGCCCCTACGTCCCGGTGCGCAACAAGTCGATCGTCGACGACGCCCCGGCGGTGGAGGACGGTTCGGTGTGGGATCGGGAGCTGTCGGTGTCGGGGCAGTGGCAGTCGGCGGCGACGCATGTTGATGAGAACACGCGGATCAATGGGTTCGCGGCGGCGGGTCTGCCGGATGGTTCGTTGCATGTGCAGACGTTGGTGAACGGTGATGTGTGGAACCGGGTGCGGTCGGCGTCGGGGGTCTGGCAGAAGGCGGCGACGAAGATCGATGACAACGGGTCGTTGAAGGGTGTGTCGTCGGCGGCGTTGCCGGACGGGTCGCTGCATGTGCAGACGTTGGTGAACGGTGACGTGTGGAACCGGGTGCGGTCGGCGGAGGGTGTGTGGGGCAACGCGGTGAAGATCGACGACAACGGCGGGGTCACGAAGGTGTCTTCGGCGGCGTTGCCGGACGGCACGCTGCATGTGCAGGCGTTGGTGAACGGTGACGTGTGGGACCGGACGCGTCGTGTCGACGGTACGTGGACGAACGCGACGAAGATCGACGACAACGGGTCGATCAAGGATGTCGCGGCGGCGGCGTTGCCGGACGGGTCGCTGCATGTGCAGGCGCTGGTGAACGGTGACGTCTGGAGCCGCTCTCGCGGCGCGGGCGGTGCCTGGGACCGTGCGGCGGTGAAGATCGACGACAACGGCGGTATCACGGACGTGTCCTCGGCGGGTCTGGCCGATGGGACGCTGCACGTCCAGGCCGTGGTCAACGGTGATGTGTGGGACCGCACCCGTCGGGTCGGCGGTTCCTGGACGAACGCCTCGAAGATCGACGACAACGGCCGCATCTTCGACACCTACGCCGCTGCCCTGCCCGACGGCAGCATGCACGTCGGAACCATCGTCTGACCTGCTGCAACGCCTTCTTCCCTGTACTTCACGGTGCCTCGTGACGCCCTGTCGCGCCACGAGGCACCGCCTCGTGCCGATCCACCCTGGAGAATTCCTTGCGTACCTTCCAGCGGCTCATGGGCCTCGCGGTCGCCGCCGGCGTCGCCCTCCCCCTCACCGCCACCACCACCGCGGCGCAGGCCGCCTCCGTCACCACCTGGGACAAGGTCGCCGCCTGCGAGAGCGGCGGGAACTGGAGCATCAACACGGGCAACGGCTACTACGGCGGCCTGCAGTTCTCCCTCAGTACCTGGAACGCCTTCGGAGGCGGGCAGTACGCCGACTACCCGCACCGGGCCACGAAGAAGGAACAGATCCTCACCGCCGAAAAGGTGCTCGCCGTTCAGGGCGAAGGCGCCTGGCCGACCTGCGGTCCCCGGGCCGGGCTCGGTGGCGACACCGCGGAACCCTACCCCGACCCGCCGGCCCCGGCAGCCGGTTCGGTGTGGGATCGGGAGCTGTCGGTGTCGGGGCAGTGGCAGTCGGCGGCGACGCATGTTGATGAGAACACGCGGATCAATGGGTTCGCGGCGGCGGGTCTGCCGGATGGTTCGTTGCATGTGCAGACGTTGGTGAACGGTGATGTGTGGAACCGGGTGCGGTCGGCGTCGGGGGTCTGGCAGAAGGCGGCGACGAAGATCGATGACAACGGGTCGTTGAAGGGTGTGTCGTCGGCGGCGTTGCCGGACGGGTCGCTGCATGTGCAGACGTTGGTGAACGGTGACGTGTGGAACCGGGTGCGGTCGGCGGAGGGTGTGTGGGGCAACGCGGTGAAGATCGACGACAACGGCGGGGTCACGAAGGTGTCTTCGGCGGCGTTGCCGGACGGGTCGCTGCATGTGCAGGCGTTGGTGAACGGTGACGTGTGGGACCGGACGCGTCGTGTCGACGGTACGTGGACGAACGCGACGAAGATCGACGACAACGGGTCGATCAAGGATGTCGCGGCGGCGGCGTTGCCGGACGGGTCGCTGCATGTGCAGGCGCTGGTGAACGGTGACGTCTGGAGCCGCTCTCGCGGCGCGGGCGGTGCCTGGGACCGTGCGGCGGTGAAGATCGACGACAACGGCGGTATCACGGACGTGTCCTCGGCGGGTCTGGCCGATGGGACGCTGCACGTCCAGGCCGTGGTCAACGGTGATGTGTGGGACCGCACCCGTCGCGTCGGCGGTTCCTGGACGAACGCCTCGAAGATCGACGACAACGGCCGCATCTTCGACACCTACGCCGCTGCCCTGCCCGACGGCAGCATGCACGTCGGAACCATCGTCTGATGCGCGCCCGCACCACATGGACCCGCCGTGGCGTGCTGCTCGGAGCCCTCGGCGCCGGAGCGACCGCCGCACTGCACGCCACCGGCTCCGGACGGGCGACCGCGGCCGCACTGCCACCCCTGCTGGTGGGAGACCAGAAGTCCCGCCGGGTGCTGCTGCTCGACTCCGCGACGACGACGTGGGAACCGTCCGGCGATCCCGCCTCGGTGCGCTGGGAGTTCACTCCGGAAGAGGACAGCCGCTACGACGACCTGGACCCGGGCCACAGCTGGACCTACGTCAGCGAGGTCAAGTCCCGTACGTGGCAGGGGAAGACCTACCTGCTCACCACCGCGTCCTACGGCTTCGCCGCCGTCGTCGAACACCCAGGCAAGAACCGGTACTGGGCGGCCCGCGTGACGGACGCCGCGGGCACGGAGAAGTCCAACCCGCACAGTATCGAGCTGCTTCCCGACGGCAACGTGGCGGTGGCCCTCAGCGGGAGCGGCGAAGTCCGCCTGTACGCGGCCTCGCGGTCCCCGTACGCCACCGAGTACACCAGCGTCCCGCTCACCTCTGCCCACGGAGTCCACTGGGACCCCGCCACCGAGATGCTCTGGGCCGTCGGGTCCGGGCAGTTGGCGGCCTACGAGCTCAACGGGCCGGCCACCGGGCGGACGCTCGTGCGGGCCTACGCCACCGACCTGCCCGGACCGGTGCCGGGCCGGGCGCCGGGAGGTCACGACCTCAACGCCGTCGCGGGCGAGCCGGATCTCTTCTGGGTGTCGACCACGGACGGACTGCTTCAGTACTCGAAGTCCCGCCGGCAGTTCGCCCCCTACGTCCCCTCCTCGTGCGGGGGGACACTGGCGAACGTGAAGGCCGTGAGCAACGCGGGCGCCACCGTCGCCCTCACCGCCCCGGACGGCGGACTCGACAGAACCTGGTGGACCCGGTCCGTGCGCGTCGACAACGGCCCGGTGCCCGCCCACACCCTCGCCGGCGCCGCCTACGGCGGCATCTACAAGGCCAGGTGGTGGCAGCCGTGACCGCCGGGCACCGCGGGGCGGGCGGCCGCGTCCGCCTGCCTGTTCCCGGACTCACCGGCTGCCGGTCAGGTGGGCGAAGACGACCACGTTCCCCTGGTAGCCGGTACCGCGCGCGTAGTCGCCGCCGCAGGTGATCACGCGCAGTTCGGGCCGGTCGGCCGCGCCGTAGACCTTCTCGTCGGGGAAGTCCTCGGCCTCGTACACCTCGACGGCGTCCACGGTGAACACCGCGACGCCGCCGTCCTGCCGGTCGACCTCGATCACCGAGCCCCTCTCCAGTGCGCCCAGCCGGTAGAAGACGGCGGGCCCCTCGGCGTTGTCGACGTGCCCGGCGACGATCGCGGTGCCCGTCTCGCCGGGGGTGGTGCCGGCCTCGTACCAGCCGGCCAGGTTCTCGTCCTCGGCGGGCGGTACGTCGAGGCTGCCGGACGGTGTCAGTCCGAGGCCCGTCATGGGGGCGTCCACTCCGATCGCCGGGATGCGGACGCGGTCGGGCGGGGAGGGCGGCAACGCCGGTGCCACGGGCGCCCGCCCCGCCTGCCCGGCGCCGGCACGGGCGGCCTGCGCGGCCGACGGTTGCGGCGGGGCCTCGGCGCCGGTGCCGTCGAGCAGCAGCCACGCCCCGGAGCAGAGGGCGAGTGCGGTGACCGCGGCTATCGCGGAGTTGCCGATCCTGCGCATGACGCGCCCCTCTCCCTAGGGTCCCTCGGGGGCTCCCCTGCCCCCTCCGGGCCGCGAGGGGCATCGGACCCGGAGGGGGTGGGGAAGTGCGGTACCGGCGAACGGGCAGCGGAGGGTGCCCGTCAGATCCCGTCGCCTCTCGCCCGGCGATGCAGGAGCCAGGTACCGCCCGCGGCGGCGACGGCCAGAGCCGCAACACCGGCCGCGGTCTGCACGGGGTCGGGGCCAAGAGCGCCACCGACCCCCGTCTTCACGCTTCCTCTGGGGTACACCTGCTCACGGGCCGCGGTCAGCGTGACCACGAGGTCACCCGCCACCCGCTTGCCGCTCCCGCCACAGGTCGCGACGATCTCGTACGTCCCCGGCTGGGCGCTCGGCGGCACCTGGAAGCCGCCCGTCGTCTCGCCCCCGCCCGAACCCGGCGCCAGCGGGAACTGCCCGGCGCCCACGGCGCTGGCGTCCCCCGCCGCCGCGCCGTCCTCGCCGCACGCCGCCGTGCGCACCGTGGCCCGCTCGCCCGGCACGACCGAGGACGGGTACACCTCCAGACCACCGGTGACCGGGGCCTGACCGGCGTACGCGGGCGCCGGGGAGGCGAGGCCGGCGGCCGCGACGGCGAGCGCGGTGCCGGTCAGCAGTCGGGCGGTACGTCGCATCGGTGCTCCTTCGAGCTCTTCGGTGGCCCCTGCCCTACCGAGGAAAGTCGCACCGGGCGCGGCCCGCTCCCCGAGAGCGCGCCGGGAATGGGATGAACGGGTGTCGCCCGCGCTCCAGGCACCCCCGTGCGGGACGCCGTTCCGGCAGGTCACGGGCGTACAAGGCGTCCACCCGGGGAAAGTTGTGCCGGTGCGCGGGGCGCGCGTGTGAACGGGTGACCGTGCCGCCGAACGGACCCGCTCAGCGCGTCAGCCGACGCTCACCGCGCTCCACGCCGCGCCCACCGCGGCGTACTCCGCGCTGTCGACGCCGTACAGGTCCTTCGCCGCGTCCAGGGTGGCCGTGCGGGCGCCCGCGTAGTCCGTGGACGAGGTCATGTAGACCGTCAGCGCCCGGTACCGGATGTCGCCCCCGGCTGACCGGTGACCCCGGCGGACGGCCCTACGGCCCCGCCACCGCCTCCACCCGCACCGCGCACACCTTGAACTCCGGCATCCGGGAGGTCGGGTCGAGGGCCGGGTTGGTCAGGGTGTTGGCGCGGCCCTCGCCCGGCCAGTGGAAGGGCATGAACACCGTGTCGGGCCGGATGCCGGAGGTGATCCGGGCCGGGGCCACCGCCCGCCCGCGCCGCGACACGACGGCCACCGGATCGCCCTCGGCCGCCCCGAGCCGCGCCGCCAGCCGGGGGTGCAGCTCCACGAAGGGGCCGGGCGCGGCGGCGTTCAGCTCGTCCACCCGCCGGGTCTGCGCCCCCGACTGGTACTGGGCCACGACCCGGCCGGTCGTCAGCAGCACCGGGTACTCGTCGTCCGGCTCCTCGGCGCTCGGCCGGTGCGAGACGGGGACGAACCGGGCCCGGCCGTCGCCGGTGGCGAAACGGTCGAGGAAGAGGCGGGGGGTGCCCGGGTGGGGGCCGGGTGTCGCGGCGGTGCCGGCCGTCCGGTCGGTCGCGGTGGTTCCGGTGGTCCGGTCGGCTTCGGCCGTGTCGGCGGCCCGCTCCGCCCCGGTGGCCCCGTCACCGGCGTCCGCCCCCTCCGGCGCCGGACACGGCCAGAACACCCCGTCCTCATCCGCCAGCCGACGGTAGTCGATCCCGGAGTAGTCCGCCGGACCGCCCGCGCTCGCCCGGCGCAGTTCCTCGAAGACCTCCTCGGGGTCGGTCGGGAAGCCCTTCTCCACGCCGAGCCGGCCGGCCAGCCCGTGCAGCACCTCCAGGTCGCTGCGGACGCCGTCCGGCGGTGTGATCGCCCGCCGCCGCAGCAGTACCCGGCCCTCCAGGCTGGTCGTGGTCCCCGTCTCCTCCGCCCACTGCGTCACCGGCAGGACCACGTCCGCCAGCGCCGCCGTCTCGGAGAGCACCACGTCGCACACGGCGAGGAAGTCCAGCGACCGCAGCCGCCCCTCGACATGCGCCGCGCGAGGCGCCGACACCACCGGGTTGGACCCCATCACCAGCAGCGACCTGATGTCCGTCCCCAGCGCGTCCAGCAGCTCGTACGCACTGCGCCCCGGACCCGGCAGCGAGTCGGGGTCCACACCCCACACCCCGGCCACGTGCCGCCGCGCCGCCGGGTCGGTCAGCTTGCGGTAGCCCGGCAGCTGGTCGGCCTTCTGCCCGTGCTCGCGCCCGCCCTGTCCGTTGCCCTGCCCGGTCAGACAGCCGTACCCCGACAGCGGCCGCCCGGCCCGCCCGGTCGCCAGGCACAGGTTGATCCACGCGCCCACCGTGTCCGTCCCCTTGGCCTGCTGCTCGGGCCCGCGCGCGGTCAGCACCATCGCCGCCTCCGGGGCGCAGAACAGCCGCACCGCCTCCCGCAGCTCCGGGACGGACACCCCCGTGATCCGCTCCACGTGCTCCGGCCAGTGCGCCATCGCCGCCGCCCGCGCCTCCTCCCAGCCCGCCGTGCGCTCCTCGACGTACTCCGCGTCCACCCGCCCCTCGGCGACGACCAGGTGCAGCATGCCCAGCGCGAGCGCGAGGTCCGTGCCGGGCCGGGGCGCGAGGTGCAGGTCGGCCTGTTCCGCGGTCCTCGTCCGCCGCGGGTCGACGACGATCAGCGTGCCGCCGTTCTCGCGCAGCTCGGTGAAGTAGCGCAGGGACGGCGGCATGGTCTCCGCCGGGTTCGACCCGACGAGGATCACGCACCCGGTCCTCGGGATGTCCTCCAGCGGGAACGGCAGCCCCCGGTCCAGCCCGAAGGCCTTAGTGCCGGCCGCCGCGGCCGACGACATGCAGAACCGCCCGTTGTAGTCGATCTGCGAGGTGCCCAGCACCACCCGGGCGAACTTCCCCAGCGCGTACGCCTTCTCGTTGGTCAGTCCGCCCCCGCCGAACACCCCCAGCGCTTCCGCGCCGTACTCCGCCCGCGTACGGGCCAGGTTCCCGGCGATCCGCCCCAGCGACTCGTCCCAGCCCGCCGGCACCAGTACCCCCTCGCCCGACCGCACCAGCGGCGAGGTCAGCCGCACGCCCGACGAGAGCACCGCCGGCGCCGTCCGCCCCTTGCCGCACAGCGCGCCCCGGTTCACCGGGAAGTTGGCGCGCTCGGACAGCTCGACGGTGCCGTCGGCGGCGGGCGTCAGATTCATCCCGCACTGCAGCGCGCAGTACGGGCAGTGGGTGGGCGTGGGCGCGGCGGTGTTCTGCATGCCGCCAGCGTGCGACGTGCGTGTTACGCGTCCGGGCGGCCGTTTGTTACACCGCCGGGACGGTGACCTCCCCGCTGCCCGCCGGCCGCCGTGAGGGCCGCGGCACGCCACGGTTCAGCGCGCACCGGCCAGGGCGCGCTCCACCCCGGGCTCCCTCGGCCCGAGGAAGTGCGGATCCGGCTCGAAGACCGCGTCCAGCGCCGCCTTGCCCGCCGCGAGGATCTCCCGCGCGCCCCCGTAGTACCAGGTGAGGTCGTGCCGGTCGTCGACCCCGACGCCGTACGACGCCACCCCCGCCTCCTGGCACAGGGCCACCGCCCGCCGGATGTGGAAGCCCTGGCTGATCAGCACGGCCCGGTCCACACCGAAGATCTTCTTCGCGCGGACGCAGGAGTCCCAGGTGTCGAAGCCCGCGTAGTCGCTGACGATCCGCCCGTCGGGCACCCCGTGCCGGACCAGGTACGCGCGCATGGCGTCCGGCTCGTCGTACTCCTCGCGGCTGTTGTCCCCGGTGACGAGCACCACCTCGACCCGGCCCGCGCGGTACAGCCCGGCCGCCGCGTCCAGCCGGTGCGCGAGGTACGGCGACGGCTCCCCGTCCCACAGCCCCGCGCCGAACACGACCGCGACGTCGGTACGGGGCACGTCGGCGGCGGTACGCAGCCGGTCACCCGTCACGACGTACAGCCATGTCATCGGCAGCAGCGCCAGCACACACCCGGCCACCACCGCCCGCACCAGCCGCCGCTGCCCCTTCCGGGTGCGCGGAAGGCGCGGTCTGCGAGGTCTCCAGCGGCGCATCGGTGTCGGTCCCCTCCCGGTCGGCACTCCCGACTCCAGGGACGTCCGGGCGCGCGGTCCGGTTCACCGCCCGCTCACACGCACCGCCCGGCACCGTGTGAACCGCCGGAAAACACCCGTGACATCCGCGCAACGGGGAGGCAACGTCCGGCCGCCACCCTCGACACATGACGGCGACGACACCGATGGGCAGGACCACCGGCACGGCGACCCCCGGCGGCACCCCCGCCCTGGTCGTCGTCGCCCACGGCAGCCGCGACCCGCGCGCCCTGAGCACCGTACGGGCGCTGCTCGACCGGGTCCGCGCCCTGCGCCCCGCCCTCCCGGTGCACCTCGGCCACATCGAGCTGAACGCCCCGCTCCTCCCCGACACCCTGGCCGCGCTCGGCCACCGCGAGGCGGTCCTCGTCCCCCTCCTCCTCAGCCGGGGCCACCACGTCAAACGGGACATCCCGGAGATGGCCGAAGCCTCCCCGGCCCACACTCGCGTGGCCGCCCCGCTCGGTCCGCACCCCCTCCTCGTGGACGCCCTGCACGACAACCTCCTGGAGGCCGGCTGGCCCCTCCACGCCCCGCGGGACGCAGCCGTCGTCCTCGCCGCGGCGGGCTCCCGCGACCCGGACTCCAGAACCGACACGGACCGCACGGCATCGCTCCTGTCCGCCCGCCTCGGCGTCCCGGTCCTCCCGGCGTACGCCTCGGCGGCGGCCCCGACGGTGCCGCAG
Source organism: Streptomyces sp. M92 (assembly GCF_028473745.1). Taxonomy (NCBI): domain Bacteria; kingdom Bacillati; phylum Actinomycetota; class Actinomycetes; order Kitasatosporales; family Streptomycetaceae; genus Streptomyces; species Streptomyces sp. M92. The sequence goes on along the minus strand of NZ_CP101137.1, from coordinate 729,300 downwards.
GCCGTACGCACGCTGACCGCCCGCGGCTACCGCGACGTCGCCGTCGCCTCGTACTTCACGGCCCCGGGCCGCTTCGCGACGGAGTCCACGACAGCCGCCCCGTGGATCGCGTCGGCCCCCCTGGGCACCCACCCGGCAATGGCCCACCTCCTCCTCCACCGCTACGACCAGGTACTCGAAGAAGACGGTGACAACAACGCACCTGAAGGGGCGCGGGGCTGTATCGATTGCGGCTCCGCCGCGCGGGCGCGACCAGCCACAACCGGACCCGCGCTCGCCCGACAACCTCACCCGGCACACGCATAGGCGACCCACCTGTCACACCTTCCGCTTAATGTTCATGGCATGGAAGGCACAGGCACCCCACCCCCGTACGACCCCACATCAGTGGCCCGCTACGCCCCCGAGCCCGACAAGCGCCCCGGCCGCACCGCCTTCCAGCGTGATCGCGCCCGCATCCTGCACTCCGCCGCCCTGCGCCGCCTCGCCGGAAAGACGCAGGTCGTCGCGCCGGGCGAGGGCAACCCCATGTGGGACGCCAGCCCCCGCACCCGCCTCACCCACTCCCTGGAATGCGCCCAGGTGGGCCGCGAGCTCGGCGCCGCCCTCGGCTGCGATGCCGACCTCGTCGAGGCCGCCTGCCTCGCCCACGACCTGGGCCACCCGCCCTTCGGCCACAACGGCGAACAGGCGCTGAACGACTTCGCCGAGGACTGCGGCGGCTTCGAGGGCAACGCCCAGTCGCTGCGGCTCCTCACCCGCATCGAGCCCAAACGGTTCACCGACGTCGGCTCCGTCGGCCTCAACCTCACCCGCGCCACCCTCGACGCCGCCACCAAGTACCCGTGGCCCCGGGGCGCCCATCCCACCGACCCGGCGTCCCCCAAGTTCGGCGTCTACGACGACGACCGGCCCGTCTTCGCGTGGCTCCGCGAGGACGCCCCCGGCGCCCGCACCTGCTTCGAGGCGCAGGTCATGGACTGGGCCGACGACGTGGCGTACTCCGTGCACGACGTCGAGGACGGCCTGCACGCCGGCCACATCGACCCGAACTGCCTGCTCGCCGACCCCGAGCGGGAGACGGTCTTCGCCGCGGCCGTCGGGCGGTACGTCCCGGACGGCACCGACCACGCCGAACTCGCCGCCGCCCTCGACCGCCTCCTCGCCCAGGACTGGTGGCCGCACGGCTACGACGGCTCGGCCGTCGCCCAGGCCCGGCTGAAGGACGCCACCAGCCAGCTCATCGGCCGGTTCTGCCTCGCCGCCGAGTCCGCCACCCGGGCCGCGTACGGGGGCGGGCGGCTCACCCGGTACACCGCCGAACTGGTGGTCCCCCGCGCCACCCGCATGGAGTGCGCCGTCCTCAAGGCGGTCGCCTTCCGGTACGTCATGCAGCGCACCGAGCAGGAGCGGCTCCGCGCCGACCAGCGCGTCGTCGTCGCCGAGCTGGCCGAGGCGCTCACCGCCCGCGCCCCGGACGGACTCGACCCGCAGTTCCGCGCGCTGTTCGACACGGCCGCCGACGACCGCGCCCGCAAACGGGTGATCGTCGACCAGATCGCCTCCCTCACCGACGCCTCGGCGCGCTCGCTTCACGCCCGCCTGACGGGGCATCCATGAGACTGACGGGACGGGAGTGACCCGACAGGCCGGACGGCGCCGGAAACAGCGTCCCCCGTGGCCTGATCGGGTCACTCCCTCTTCCCGCGCCACGCCACGTGCGGGACGCTCGCATGTGGCGGCACCCTGACGAGGAGGCAGACAAGTGGTCGACGCGGATCAGACATTCGTCATCGTCGGAGGCGGCCTGGCCGGCGCGAAGGCGGCCGAGACACTCCGCACGGAGGGCTTCAGCGGCCGGGTGATCCTCGTCTCGGACGAACGCGACCACCCCTACGAGCGCCCGCCGCTGTCCAAGGGCTTCCTCCTCGGCAAGGAGGAACGCGACAGCGTCTTCGTCCACGAGCCCGCCTGGTACGCCCAGCACGACATCGAGCTGCACCTCGGCCAGACCGTCGTCGCGATCGACCGCGCCGCGAAGACCGTCCACTACGGCGACGACGGCACCCACGTCAGGTACGACAAGCTGCTCCTCGCGACCGGCGCCGAGCCCCGCCGCCTCGACGTCCCCGGCACCGGCCTCGCGGGCGTCCACCACCTGCGCCGCCTCGCCCACGCCGAACGCCTCAAGGGCGTCCTCGCCTCCCTCGGCCGGGACAACGGCCACCTCGTGATCGCCGGCGCCGGCTGGATCGGCCTGGAGGTCGCGGCGGCGGCCCGCGAGTACGGGGCGGAGGTGACGGTCGTGGAGCCCGGACCGACCCCGCTGCACGGCGTCCTCGGCCCCGAGCTGGGCTCCGTCTTCGCCGAACTGCACGAGGCGCACGGCGTCCGCTTCCGCTTCGGGGTGCGGCTCACCGAGATCGTCGGCCAGGACGGCATGGTGCTGGCCGCCCGCACCGACGACGGCGAGGAGCACCCCGCGCACGACGTGCTCGCCGCGATCGGCGCCGCCCCGCGCACCGCGCTGGCCCAGGCGGCGGGCCTGGAGATCGCCGACCGCGCGGCCGGCGGCGGCATCGTCGTCGACGCGGACCTGCGCACCTCCGACCCCGACATCCACGCCGCCGGTGACGTCGCCTCCTTCCACCACGCCCTCTTCGGCACCCGCCTGCGGGTCGAGCACTGGGCGGGCGCCCTGAACGGCGGCCCGGCGGCCGCCCGCGCGATGCTCGGCAGGGGGCCGGCCCACGACCGCGTGCCCTACTTCTTCACCGACCAGTACGACCTGGGCATGGAGTACTCCGGCTGGGCGCCGCCCGGCTCCTACGACCAGGTGGTGATCCGCGGGGACGCGGCCAAGCGCGAGTTCATCGCCTTCTGGGTGAAGGACGGCCGGGTGCTGGCCGGGATGAACGTCAACGTGTGGGACGTCACGGAGCCGATCCAGCAGCTGATCCGCTCGAAGGCGCAGGTGAACGCGGAGGCGCTGGCCGACCCGCACGTCGCTCTGGACAGCCTCGTCCCGTGACTGTCGGACCGCCCCCGTAGAATTCACGCGTGGCAGGACGGATCAACGACGAGGACGTGAAGGCGGTACGGGACGCGGTCCCGATCGACGCCGTCGTCTCGGAGTACCTCCAGCTACGCAACGCGGGCGGCGGCAATCTGAAGGGCCTGTGCCCGTTCCACGACGAGAAGTCCCCGTCCTTCCAGGTCAGCCCGAGCAAGGGTCTCTTCCACTGCTTCGGCTGCCAGGAGGGCGGCGACACCATCACGTTCGTGATGAAGGTCGACCACCTCACCTTCTCGGAGGCCGTCGAGCGCCTGGCCGGCCAGGCCGGCATCACCCTGCGTTACGAGGAGGGCGGGTACAACCCGACCCACCAGCGCGGCGAACGCATCCGCCTGGTCGAGGCCCACAAGATCGCCGCCCAGTGGTACGCGGAGCAGCTGGCGAGCAGCCCCGAGGCGGACACCGGCCGCGCCTTCCTCGCCGAGCGCGGCTTCGACCAGGCCGCCGCCGAGCACTTCTCCGTCGGCTACAGCCCCCAGGGCTGGGACCACCTCACCCGCTTCCTGCGCGGCAAGGGCTTCAGCGACAAGGAGCTGCTGCTCTCCGGGCTCTCCCAGGAGGGCCGCCGCGGCCCCATCGACCGCTTCCGCGGCCGGCTGATGTGGCCCATCCGCGACATCGGCGGCGACGTCGTCGGCTTCGGCGCCCGCAAGCTCTACGAGGCGGACAACGGCCCGAAGTACCTGAACACCCCCGAGACCCCGATCTACCGCAAGTCCCAGGTGCTGTACGGCATCGACCTGGCGAAGAAGGACATCGCGAAGGCCTCCCGCGCGGTCGTCGTCGAGGGCTACACCGACGTCATGGCCTGCCACCTGGCCGGGGTGACGACCGCCATCGCGACCTGCGGCACCGCCTTCGGCGGCGACCACATCAAGATCCTGCGCCGCCTGCTGATGGACAACGGCTCGGCCCGCGTGATCTTCACCTTCGACGGCGACGCGGCCGGCCAGAAGGCGGCCCTGCGCGCCTTCGAGGACGACCAGAAGTTCGCCGCCGAGACCTACATCGCCATCGCCCCCGACGGCATGGACCCCTGCGACCTGCGTCTGGCCAAGGGCGACGAGGCGGTCGCCGACCTGGTGGAGCCGCGCACCCCGCTCTTCGAGTTCGCGCTCCGCCAGATCGTGGGCCGCTACGACCTGGATACCCCGGCCGGCCGCGCCGCGGCCCTGGACGAGGCCGCCCCGGTCGTCGCCCGGATCAAGAACAGCGGCGCCCAGCACGAGGTCGCCGTGCAGCTCGCCGGCATGCTCGGCATCCTCGACACCCAGTTCGTGGTCAAGCGGATCGCCCAGCTCGCCCGCTGGGCCCGCGACCGGGGCGGCAAGGGCCCCGCAGGCCCCGACCGGGGACAGCAGCACGGCAACGGCGGTGGCCCGCGGGCGTACGCGTCCGCCGCCGCCCCGGGCCCCCGCGGCGGCGGCCCGGCCCTCAACCTCCGCAACCCCGTCTTCGCCACCGAACGCGAACTGCTCAAGCTCGCCCTCCAGCGCCCCGAGCTGGTCTCCCCGGCCTTCGACGCGTACGGCGTGGACGAGTTCACCGCCGCGCCCTACGCCGCCGTGCGCCAGGCGATCCTGGAGGCGGGCGGCGCCGAGTTCGGCGTCCAGGACCCGCAGGACTACCTGGTCCGCGTCCGCGACGCGGCCCCGGACGACACCGTCCGCGCGACGGTCACCGAGCTGGCCGTCGAGGCGATCATGCTGCACCGGGGCGTCAAGGACGTCGACGAGGTCTACGCGGGCGCCCAGCTGGTGACCGTCCGCCGCCGCGCCGTCGAACGCCGCATCCGCGAGATCACGGGCCGCCTCACCCGGCTCACCGGCCACGGCGACCCCGCCGAACTGGCCGCCGTGCAGAACGAGCTCTGGGTCCTCCAGCAGTACGACCAGACCCTGCGCGAACACGGCGCCGCCGCGCTCTGAACGCCCCCGGGTAACCGTCCGGTCACGCCCCGGACGCAAAAAGTCACCGCACGCCCCTCGTGGCGGCGATGTGTCTTACCCCACACTGGGGGCGGTGCCTGAGTCCTCGGAGCGCGGCCGGGTCCCCACGATCCCCGCGGTTCCGTCCAACGCGTGCGGGGCGGACAGCGGCGTGCGAGCCGGCTCCGTCCCGAAGTACCGCCGCCGGCCGCCGCCGGCCGCGTCCATCCTGGAGGTCGCCCCCGTGCAGACCCAGACCCTCACCCAGACCGACACCAGTACCGACGGCGCGGAGCCGGACCCGGCCGGCGGCGTCCTCGTCGCGATGCCGCCGCAGCCCCGCGCCGTGCACCACCCCGACGACCGGCCCGTCGAGGACGACGCGGCCGCGGACGCCGTCGTCTCCGTCGAACCGCCGCCGCCCACCCGCACGGAGAGCGGCGGGCCCTCCTCCGACCTGTTCCGCCAGTACCTGCGGGAGATCGGCCGGATCCCGCTGCTCAGCGCCGCCGAGGAGGTCGACCTCGCCCGACGGGTGGAGGCCGGGCTGTTCGCCGAGGAGAAGCTGCGGCTCACCCCCGACCTGGACAGCCGGCTCGCCCTGGACCTCGACCGGCTCGTCGTCATGGGGCGCCTGGCCAAGCGCCGCCTGATCGAGGCGAACCTGCGGCTCGTGGTGTCGGTGGCCAAGCGGTACGTCGGACGCGGACTGACCATGCTGGACCTGGTCCAGGAGGGGAACCTCGGGCTGATCCGGGCCGTGGAGAAGTTCGACTACGCCCGCGGCTTCAAGTTCTCCACCTACGCCACCTGGTGGATCCGCCAGGCCATGTCGCGGGCGCTGGCCGACCAGGCGCGCACCATCCGCGTCCCCGTGCACGTCGTGGAACTGATCAACCGGGTGGTCCGCGTCCAGCGCCGCATGCTCCAGGAACGCGGTTACGAGCCGACGCCGCAGGAGGTCGCCGCCCACCTGGACCTGGCCCCCGAGCGGGTCGGCGAGGTGCTGCGCCTCGCCCAGGAGCCGGTCTCGCTGCACGCCCCGGTGGGGGAGGAGGACGACGTCGCCCTCGGCGACCTCATCGAGGACGGCGACGCCGCCAGCCCCGTCGAGTCCGCCGCGTTCCTGCTGCTGCGCCAGCACCTGGAGGCGGTGCTCTCCACCCTCGGCGAACGCGAGCGCAAGGTCGTCCAGCTCCGGTACGGCCTGGTCGACGGCCGGCCCCGCACGCTGGAGGAGATAGGCCGCATCTTCGGGGTCACCCGCGAGCGGATCCGCCAGATCGAGTCCAAGACGCTCAACAAGCTGCGGGACCACGCCTACGCGGACCAGCTGCGCGGGTACCTCGACTGAGGCGGGTACCTCGGCCGGGACCGGTGGCGGTCCGGTCAGGCGTCGCCCGGGCCCGCCGCCTCCCGCCGTTTCCCGGCGTCGACACCGGCACCGACCGCCACGCCGCCCGCGATCCCGAGCGCGACGCCCAGCCCCAGGTTGCCGCTCAGCTGCCCGAGGCTGAGGCCCAGCGCCACACCGATCGGCAGCCACAGCGCCAGTCCCGCGCCCGCCCGATACCCGGTGCCGTCGCCCGTCCCGTCCGTACCCGCGGCCTTGCTGTCGTCCGCCATCGTCCTGTTCCCCCTCGTGTCCGTGGCCGCGCGGTCAGTCGACCTCGGCGACCGCCTGCGCGAACTGCGCCGCGTACAGGCGCGCGTACCCGCCGCCGGCCGCCAGCAGTTCGCCGTGCGTGCCCTGCTCGATGATGGACCCATTCTCCATCACCAAGATCACGTCGGCGTCGCGGATCGTCGACAGCCGGTGCGCGATGACGAAGGACGTCCGCCCGTGCGCCAGCTTGGCCATCGCCTTCTGGATCAGCACCTCGGTACGGGTGTCCACGGAACTCGTCGCCTCGTCCAGCACCAGGATCACCGGGTCGGACAGGAACGCCCGCGCGATCGTGATCAGCTGCTTCTCGCCCGCGCTCACCCCCGTGCCCTCGTCGTCGATCACCGTGTCGTAGCCGTCGGGCAGCGTCCGCACGAACCGGTCGGCGTGCGCGGCCCGCGCCGCCTCCTCGATCTCCCCGCGCGTCACCTTCCGCGACGCCCCGTACGCGATGTTCTCCGCGATGGTCCCGCCGAACAGCCAGGTGTCCTGGAGCACCATGCCGATGCCGGAGCGCAGCTCGTCCCGGGACATCTTGGCGATGTCCACGCCGTCCAGGGTGATCCGGCCGCCGGAGACCTCGTAGAACCGCATCAGCAGGTTGACCAGGGTGGTCTTGCCGGCGCCAGTGGGGCCGACGATGGCGACCGTGTGACCCGGCTCCACCTTCAGCGACAGGTCCTCGATCAGCGGCTTCTCGGGGTCGTAGCGGAACGACACGTGCTCCAGCTCCACCCGCCCGCGCAGATCCTCCGGCCGCACACCCGGGATCGGGTCCGCCGACTGCTCCTCGGCGTCCAGCAGCTCGAAGACCCGCTCCGCCGACGCCACGCCCGACTGCACCAGGTTCGCCATCGACGCGACCTGCGTCAGCGGCATCGAGAACTGCCGGGAGTACTGGATGAAGGCCTGCACGTCACCGATGGAGAGGGAACCCGAGGCCACCCGCAGTCCGCCCACCACCGCGACCAGCACGTAGTTCAGGTTGGACACGAACATCATCAGCGGCTGCATGATCCCGCTGTTGAACTGCGCCTTGAACCCGGCCTCGTACAGCGCCTCGTTCTGCTCGGCGAACTGCTTCGCCGACTCCTCCTGGCGCCCGAACACCTTCACCAGCGTGTGCCCGGTGTACATCTCCTCGATGTGCGCGTTCAGCGCGCCCGTCGAGCGCCACTGCCGCACGAACTGCGGCTGCGACCGCTTGCCCACCCGCGTGGCCACCACGAACGACAGCGGCACCGTCACCAGCGCCACCAGGGCCAGGATCCAGGAGACGTAGAACATCATCGCCAGCACGCCGATGATCGTCAGCAGCGAGTTGATGAGCTGCCCCATCGACTGCTGCAGCGTCTGCTGGATGTTGTCGATGTCGTTCGTCGCCCGGCTCAGCACCTCGCCCCGCTGCCGCTTGTCGAAGTACGACAGCGGCAGCCGCGACAGCTTCGTCTGCACGTCCTCGCGCAGCCGGAACATGGTGCGGTTCACCGCCCGGTTCACCAGCCGCGTCGCCACCGCCATCAGCAGCCCCGCCGCGCCGAACACCGCCAGCGCCAGCAGCAGCACCTCGCCCACCGCGCCGAAGTCGATGCCCTGGCCCGGCGTGAAGTCCGTGGAGCGGAGCATGTCGGCGACGTTGCCCTCACCGCGCTCCCGCATCGACTCCAGGACCTGTTCCTTCGTGGGCCCGGACGGCATGTCCCGCCCGACGATGCCGGCGAAGACCAGGTCGGTGGCCCGGCCGAGGATCTTCGGCCCGACCACGCTGAGGCCGACGCTGACGACCACGCACGCCAGCAGCGTGAACAGGGTCGCCCGCTCCGGCCGGAACTGGGCGATCAGCCGCTTGCCCGACCCCTTGAAGTCCATCGAACGCTGGTCGGGGCCGCCCCCGGCCATCATGCGACCCGCAGGCCCCGCCATCAGGCAGCCTCCGCTTCCGTGAGCTGGGAGAGCACGATCTCCCGGTAGGTCTCGTTGTCCGCCATCAGCTCGTGGTGCCGGCCCTCGCCGACCACCCGCCCCTCGTCCAGCACGATGATCCGGTCCGCGTCCCTGATGGTCGCCACCCGCTGCGCCACGATCACCACGGTCGCCTCGGCCGTCTCCCGGCCCAGCTCGGCCCGCAGCGCCGCGTCGGTCGCGTAGTCGAGGGCGGAGAAGGAGTCGTCGAAGAGGTAGATCTCCGGTCGCTGCACCAGCGTGCGGGCGATGGCGAGCCGCTGCCGCTGACCGCCCGACACGTTGGTGCCGCCCTGGGAGACCGGCGCGTCCAGCCCGCCGTCCAGCGCGGAGACGAACTCCCTGGCCTGCGCCACCTCCAGCGCGTGCCACAGCTCCTCGTCGGTGGCGTCCGGATTGCCGTACCGCAGGTTGGTCGCGACCGTCCCCGCGAAGAGGTACGGCTTCTGCGGCACCAGTCCCACGACCCTGGCCAGCACCTTCGGATCGAGGGTCCGTACGTCCACCCCGTCGACCAGCACCTCGCCCTCCGTGGCGTCGACCAGCCGCGGGACCAGGCTGAGCAGGGTGGACTTGCCGCTGCCGGTCGAGCCGATGACGGCGGTCGTCTCGCCCGGCCGCGCCACCAGCCCGATGTTCCTGAGCACCGGCTCCTCGGCCCCCGGGAAGCGGAAACCGGCCCCCCGGACCTCCAGGTGCCCGTGCCGCCGCAGCTCGGTGACCGGCGCCGACGGCGGGACCACACTGCTTCGGGTGCCCAGCACCTCCTGGATGCGCTCGGCGCACACCTCCGCGCGCGGCACCATCATGAACATGAAGGTGGCCATCATCACGGACATGACGATCTGCATCAGATAGGCGAGGAACGCGGTGAGGTCGCCGATCTGCATCCCGCCGCTCTCGATCCGGTGCGCGCCGAACCACACCACCGCGATCGACGACAGGTTCACCACCGTCATGACCACCGGGAACATCAGCGCCAGCAGGTTGCCCGTGCCGAGGGACACCTCGGTGAGGTCGGCGTTGGCCTTCCGGAACCGCTGCTGCTCGTACTCGTCGCGCACGAAGGCCCGGATGACGCGGTTGCCGGTGATCTGCTCGCGCAGCACCCGGTTCACCGTGTCGAGGCGCTCCTGCATCGCCCGGAACAGCGGGCGCAGCCTGCGCACGATCAGCGTGACGCAGACCGCCAGCACCGGCACGACCCCGACCAGCACCCCGGACAGCGGCACGTCCAGACCGAGGGCCATCACGATGCCGCCCACGCACATGATCGGCGCCGACACCATCAGCGTGAAGGTCATCAGGGCCAGCATCTGGACCTGCTGCACGTCGTTGGTGGTCCGGGTGATCAGCGAGGGCGCGCCGAAGCCGCCGACCTCGCGGGCCGAGAAGGACTGCACCCGGTCGAAGACGGCACCGCGCACGTCCCGGCCGAGCGCGGCGGCGGTGCGGGCACCGAAGTAGACGGCACCGACGTTGCCGACCACCTGCACCAGCGAGATGGCGATCATGAGGGCGCCGTAGCCCAGGATGTAGCCGGTGTCGCCCTTGACGACGCCGTTGTCGATGATGTCCGCGTTCAGCGTCGGCAGGTAGAGGCTGGCGCAGGTCTGCACGAACTGCAGCGCCACCAGCAGGGTGATGGGTTTCCGGTAGGGCCGCAGATAGGCCCGCAGGAGTCGTATGAGCACGCTGGGTCTCTCGGAGTCGGCGACGGGGCCGGTTGGTTGCCCCTGGCCCCTATCGTCGGACACTCCACCCGCGTTACCTCAACCGAATTAACCCAAGAGCGCGGCAAATTCCGGCCTACGAGCGGTACCGGGCCCTCCGGTTCACCCGTGCAGTGCCCCCGGGTGCGTCTGCTCCCGCACCGACACGAACTGCTGCCGCACCGCCTGCCCCACGGCCAGCTCCTCGCCCGGCTCCAGCACCTGGGCCACCGCGCCCTGCCAGAGAGGGGGAGTGCGCGGGTCCAGCGTGCCCTGGGACACACCCAGCGCCCAGGCCGCCTGCCGGGCCGAGCCGAGCGCGGCGTAGTCGGCGGGCTGCGGCACGACGACCTGCGTGCCGAACAGCATGGGCGCCGCCGCCTGCACCGCCGGCAGCTCGGCCGCCGCGCCCAGCAGGAAGACCCGCCGCACGTCCACGCCCCGGCCGCGCAGCACGTCCAGGGCGTCCGCGAGGCCGCACAGCATCCCCTCGAACGCCGCCCGCGCCAGGTGCTCCGGCCTCATCGACTCGCGCCTGAGCCCCGCCAGCGTCCCGGCCGTGTGCGGCAGGTTCGGGGTGCGCTCGCCCTCCAGATAGGGCAGCAGCACCAGCCCGTGCGCGCCCGGCGTCGACTTCATCGCCAGCTCGGACAGGCTCTCCAGATCCGCCGCGCCGAGCAGTTCGGCGGTGCCGCGCAGGGTCCGTACGGCGTTCAGGGTGGTGACGACGGGCAGGTGCATGCCGGTGGCGTCCGCCAGGGCGGTGATCATCCCGGACTGGTCGACGAGCGGCTCGGTGTGCACGGCCATCACGGACCCGGAGGCCCCCAGCGACACCACCGCGTCGCCCAGCCCGATGCCGAGCCCGAAGGCGGCGGCCTGGGTCTCGCCGGTCCCGGCGGAGATCAGCAGCCCCTCCGGCGTCGTACCGGCCGCGTCGGCGGGGCCGATCACCTCCGGCAGCACCGCCTGGTGCCCGAGCGCCAGCTCGACCAGGTCGGGCCGGTACCCGCCGGTCGCCGCCGACCAGTACCCGGTGCCGGACGCCCCGCCCCGGTCGGTGGTGCGCCGGGCCGGCCGCCCGAGCAGCTGCCACACCAGCCAGTCGTGGGCCTGGAGCAGGGCCGCGGTCCGCGCGGCGGCCTCCGGCTCGCTCCGCGCCAGCCAGCGCAGTTTCGTCACCGCCTGCGCGGCCTGCGGGACACAGCCCACGGCCTGCGCCCACGCCTCGCGCCCGCCGAAGGCGTCGATCAGGTCGGCCGCCGCCACCTGCGAGCGCTTGTCACCGCCCACCATGGCCGGGCGCACCGTGTTGCCCTGGGCGTCCAGCGGCACGACCGAGTTCGCCTGCGCGGACACGCCGATGGCCTGCACGCCCTCCAGCAGCCCGCCGCCGGCCGCCTCGCCCAGGGACAGCAGCCAGGCCTGCGGATCGACGTCGGCGGGCCGGCCCCCGCCCTCGGGGCTCTCCACCGGATGAGGCGCGTAGCCCTGCCGCAGCACGGAACCGGTGTCCGAGTCACAGACGACGATACGAGTGAAATCGGGCGAACTGTCCAACCCGGCGACTATCCCCATGCCCGAAATTCTGCCGTACCGGGAGAGGTGTCCGTACCCGGTGGGGGCACGGGCGTCAGGTGTTGCTGGTGCCCCAGTCGTCCGGGCCGCTGCCGTTGCGCTCGCGCAGCGACCGCACCCGCTGGGCCACCGAGTCGGGCATCCGGTCCCCGACCCGGTCGCTCACCACGTGGTACGCCTTGTCGGCGAACTGCCTGCCCTGCTGCGCCGCGGACTCGGCGGTGTTGCGCACGGCCGGGTTCTGCGCGACCTGCCGGGCGGACCTCCGCAACTGCTCGTAACGTTCCCGCCCGGCCTTCGTGCCCAGCACGTAACCCACGGCGAGTCCGACGACGAACGTGACCCTGTAACGCATGGCGGCCACCCTTCCCTTGCTCTGGCTCCGAGGTGCCGGGGAGTACCGATTGGCGGAGCACCCCCCTGCTTGCGCTAATGTATGTGTCGCAGCGAGCGCGCGCCCCCTGGCGAATACCCAGGCCGACGCGTTCGATGCGACACGAGACCTTCCTCGGTAGCTCAATTGGCAGAGCAGCCGGCTGTTAACCGGCAGGTTACTGGTTCGAGTCCAGTCCGGGGAGCTCGGTCCTCCGTAGCTCAATTGGCAGAGCAGCCGGCTGTTAACCGGCAGGTTACTGGTTCGAGTCCAGTCGGGGGAGCATGGTGAACGAGGACCCCGCCGGGGTCCTTTTTCATGTCCTTCTCCATGTCCGGGAACCGCGCGGCACGCTGCGGAGTCCTCAAGGTCATGAAGGCGCCGCGGTAGCCGACCAGCCGAGGCAGGAGATCGTATGAGCGGCTATGCTGCGGCAGACGGCGCGCACAGATGTACGCGACACGCCGCTATGGGGCGGTAGCTCAGCCGGTTAGAGCAGCGGACTCATAATCCGTCGGCCGTGGGTTCGAGTCCCACCCGCCCCACTCCGCGCCACCTCTGCAGAAACCTTTTCTGGTCGGACGGTGGCGGCGCGTCGGCCTATCCGGCCGGCCTGGTCTCCGTGGCGTCCTCGTCGTCCCGCTCACCCTCCGCCTGGGACGGTGTGGTGTGCGGCACGTCCGGGACGTCGTCCCGTTCGTCGTCGCGTTCGCCCTCGGCCTGGGACGGGGTCGGCTCGCTCATCGTGGTCCCTCCTCCTGCCGGACGGAATCGCGGGCCGAGTACCCGCCCGTACCGCCCCCACCACACGGGACGTGGTTTCAGCGGCGCAGCCGGGCCAGCGCCGTCCGCAGGGCCGCGCGCACCCGCGGGGGCGGCGGCGGGCCGTCGCTCTCGGCACCGGCGGTGACCGCCGCGGCCACGGTGCGCAGCTTGGTGTTGGACAGCTGCGAGGCCTCCCGCAGGATGTGCCACGCCTCGTCCGAGGTGCAGGCGTGCAGCGCCATGAGGACGCCCCGGGCCTGGTCGATGACCGGGCGGGAGGCGATCGCCCGGCGCAGCTGCTCCACCTCCTCCTGGAGGACGTGCAGCCGTTCGGCGGGAGGCGCGGGGGGTTCGGTCGCGGGCTCGGTCCGGTGGGCCGGGGCGCGCAGGGGGTCGGCGGGGTCCAGTCCGGCCAGGTCCAGGACGCGCAGCGGCTGCCCGTGCCAGTTCGTGGCCGTCGCCGGCACCGCCTGCCGGTTGCTGTAGCCGCCGAGCAGGTCCAGGAACTGGAGCCCGGCCGTGTCCATGAACACCACGTCGCCCATGTCCAGGTCGACCCGGCCGATGTCGCCCGGCAGCGTGGCCAGCGCCTCGGCGAGGATGTCCGCGCAGCCGTGGACGAGTTCTCCCCGTGGCAGGAGCAGGGCCCGGCCGGCGTGCACCCGGCCGTCGATGACCAGGGTGGCCGGCCTCCCCGCCAGACGTGGTGGTGCCCCTGAGGTCATGTCACCGCCTTGTCCGTCCATGTCGATCCCCGGCAGACGTTCGCAACGCCACACAGCCCCCGTCGGTGCACCTGCCCGCCGGGCGGGGGACTACACCCGGGCGCGGGGAGTGACCGGCCCACGGGTGGGTAGCGGCGCCTCCCTCGCACTGGCGCGCGGTTCCGTTCTCGCCGTTCACCGGGTGCTCACCGGATGCCTTCGAGGAGGGCCCGGCAATCACGCGCCCTCCCCGAGGGTCAGGAACTCCGCCCGTGTGATGCCGGTCCGGGCTGGCCCCGACCCGGCGGGCGCTGATCGTGCAGGAGCGGGCGGACCCCTGGTCCCGGCCGACGTGGGCCAAAAATCCCCGTCCTCCAGGGCGGGGGAGGGATGTCAAAGCGGCGACCACCAGGTGACGGTCGTTCCCTCGCCGTCGCCCCCGGGCCCCGCGCCGTCGTCGGAGACCGTAAGCCGGACGCCGCCAGGGCCGTCCCGGCCGTCCGGCGGGGCGGCGGTCGTGCCGACGGCGACCTCGACGCGGGTCACGTCCGTCCGGTCGGCCGCGTCGGCCAGGGCCCGGCGCAGCGCCGTGAGCAGACGGTCCCCGACCGCGTCCGGTACGCGGGTGTCGACGGCGCCGGTGAAGTGCGTGGACGGGGGGAAGCCGAGCCGGGCGGCGGCGGACGCCGTCTCCCGCAGCACCCGGCCGCGCAGCCCGGTGGGCGGGCCGGCCGGGGGCTGCCGCAGCGCCAGGATGGTCGTACGGACCTCCTGGATGGTGGACCGCAGCTCGTCCACCGCCCGGCCGAGGACGTCCCGGACGTCGTCCGCGCCCGGCCGCCGCTGCGTGGACTCCAGCATCAGGCCGGTGGCGAACAGCCGTTGCACCACCAGGTCGTGCAGGTCCCGGGCGATGCGGTCCCGGTCCTCGTAGACGGCGAGACGCTCCCGGCCGCGCCGGGCGCCGGCGAGGACCAGGGCGAGCGCGGCCTGCGAGGCGAACTGCGTCGCGAGCAGCCGTTCGACGGCGGTGTACGGGCTCTCGCCGCGGCGGCGGGGCAGGGCGAGGGTGCCGATCAGCCGGCCGTCCGCCCGCAGGGGCAGCATCATGCTGGGCCCGAAGCGGTGCCGCACGTGCGTCGTCATGCGCGGGTCGGTCGCCGAGTCGGCGACGAAGACGGGCTCCCCGCCCAGGAGTTGGTCCAGGACCGGGCTGCCCGGTGCGATCGTCGCGCCGACGATGCCGTCCGGGTCCCCGGGCGCCGAGGCGGTCACGATCTCCATGCCGCCCTCGGCGGTCGGCTGAAGGATCACTCCGGCACTGGCGTCGGCGAGCAGCCGGGCGCGTTCGGCGACCGTCGTCAGCGCGTCGTCCGCGCCGTCCTCGGTGAGCAGCGCGTTGGTGACGGCCGCCGCGCCCTCGATCCAGCGCTCGCGCTGCCGGGCCGCCTCGTACAGGCGGGCGTTGCCGATCGCGATGCCGGCCTGCGTGGCCAGGAGGCGCAGCAGCTGCTCGTCCTCGGCCGTGAACGGTTCCCCGCCGGGCCGTCCGGCCAGCCGCAGCTCGCCGAACTCCTCGTCGTGCACGTGGATCGGCATCCGGAGCCGGGGCGCCTGGTCGCGCTCGCCGGGCCGGCCCGGGGTGCGGATCCCGGTCAGGCCGTCCCGGGCGGGGTCGGTGGTGGTCAGCGCCGCCGAGGTGGCGCCGGTCAGCTCGGCGGCGCCGTCCACGATGTGCTGCAGCGTGCCGCGCAGGCCGAGGTCGGTGCCGACCTCCAGGACCGCTTCGAGCAGCCGGGTCAGCCGGGTCAGCCGGGGCGCGGGCTGGGTGCTCATCGGTCCGGTCTCGTCGGTCTCTGCGGTTCCCGGCCTCCGTGCTCCCGCGCCGCCCTCAGTCCGCCGACGTCGGGTGCAGCGCCAGCGGCTCGATGCGGCCCTCCAGCATGGTGCCGAGGCCCTGGACCGCGCACACGTCGGGGCGTTCCGCGATGTGCACCGGCATGCCGGTCGCCTGACGCAGCATCTGGTCGAAGCCGGGGAGCAGCGCGCTGCCGCCGACCATCATGATCCCGCGGTCGGCGAGGTCCGCGACCAGGTCCGGCGGGCAGTCGCGCAGCACCTTGCCGATCCCGTCGAGCACGCCCGTCAGCGGCGTCTGGATGGCGTTGCGGACGGCGGCGGTGTCGACCCGCACACTGCGCGCCAGCCCGGTCGCCACGTCCCGGCCGTGGATCTCGGTGGACGCCGGGCCCTGCGGGGTCAGCCCGTTGCCGGACAGGGCGACCTGGAGCGGGCGCACTGACTGGCTGGGCAGCACCAGTTCGTGCTGGTGGCGCAGGAGCTGCACGATCGCGTGGTCGACGGCCTCACCGCCGACCGGGATGCGCTCCGCGGTCACGATCGAGCCGAGGGAGAGCACCGCGACCTGCGTGGCGTGCGCACCGCACACCATGATCATCGTCGCCTCGGGCTGTTCCACCGGCAGCCCGCAGCCGACCGCCGCGGCGATCAGCGTGTCGACGAGCTCCACCCGGCGCGCGCCCAGCCCGACCAGCGTCTCGATCGCCGCCCGCTGGGAGAGGGGGTCCGCGTCGTGCGGGGTGCACACGGCGGCGCGCAGCCGGGGCTTGCGACGCAGTGCGCGGCGGATCTTGTCGCCGAGCAGGTGCCGCAGCATCCGCTGGGCCATCTCGATGTCGACGACCGTGCCGCCGGACACGGGCCGCACGACGCGGATGTAGCCCGGGGTGCGGCCCGTCATCTTCTCCGCGAACTCACCGACCGCGATGAGTGCGCCGGTGCGGGTGTTGACCGCGGCGGCGGACGGCTGGTCGACGACGAGCCCGGCACCCTTCACGTACACGCGGGTCCGCGCCGCGCCCAGGTCGACGGCGAAGTGGCAGCGGCGCAGCGCCTCCAGGCTGGCGGTACTGGCGGTCATGGCGGATCCTCCCGAGAGCGCGGACCGTGCGGGGCCGGCGGGTGGCCGGCCTCCTTGGCATCGTGCGCGGGGCAGGGGACGGGCGCGCCTTGGAGGGGGCCGGGCGGGGGGCCGCCGAACGGGGGGTGCGCGGTCAGTGGCGGGCCGGCGCCGCGGGTTCCCCGGCGGCGGCCCGCCCGACCGGCCGGTACCAGCCGGTGTCGTCGCTCAGCGGCCGGAAGGTGTCCGGAGCGAAGGCGGGGCCGTTCTGCCCTTCCTCGTACACCTCGTCGTAGTAGAGGGAGTCCGAGAGGGCGATGAGCGCCTGGGCGCCGGTGGTGTCCAGGGCGTCGCGGACCGACCGGGGGTCGGCCCGGAAGACCTGCTCCTCGCCGCCGTCGAGCCGGAACTCCACCTGCCAGAACTCCGCCAGCAGCCGCGGACCGCCCAGGTGCGCCAGCAGGCCGGGCAGACCCTCGACGGTCGCCCGCAGGAGGGGGGAGGCTTCGACCCGCGGCGCCAGCAGCACGAGCAGGTCGCCCGCCCGGTCGTCCAGGAGCTGGTACGCGTCACCGTGCAGTCCGCTGTCCGCGAGCAGGTCGGTGACGACGCGGTGCAGGGCCGCGCGGGTCGCGCCGCCCGGGGGGCCGTCGGGGAAGGCGTAGCGGGCGCAGTCGTGGAAGTCGGTGTCGATGCCGGCGTCGTCGTCCGTGTGGTCCGTGTGGTCCGCGTCGTACGCGTCGTCCGCCGTGTGTTCCGCCCCGGGGCCCCACGCGCCCCCCGCCATGGCCCCCGCCGGTTCTCCCACCGGGATGTCCCACATATCCACGGGGAAGCGGGAAGCGTCGGTCTCCGTCCCCCCGGCCCGTACGGTGATCTCCTCGGTGGCCTCCGCCTCCTGCTCGGTGGGGCGGTCCTCCTCGCCCTCGCCCAGCAGCGGCGTCCACAGACCGTCCTCCGTGGGGAAGGGGCCCTCCGGGAGTTCGTCCGGCGCGGACACGACGGTCTCCGGTCCGTCCGGTCCCGCCGTCCCCTCGTACTCCTCCCACGGGGCGTCGTCCGCCGGCCCGGCGTGCTCCTCGCGCAGTTCCCGGCCCAGTGCCACCAGCGCCGGACTCCTCCCGCCGGACAGCTCGTACTCCCCGTACACCTCCAGCGCCTCCTCGACCCGGCCCTGGCGGCGCAGTGCGATCAGGTACAGGCGGCGGAAGTCCTCCCGGTGCGGGTGCGCGCGCAGCAGGCCGGCCAGGTCGCCGGCGGCCCGGTCGTACTCGCCCAGGGCCAGGTCGAGTTCGGCCCGCTTGGTGTGCAGGGCGAGGCAAAGCCGCGTGAGGCGGGTGCGGGCGGTGCGTGCGCCGGGGCCGGGCACGTCCGCCAGGGGTTCCGTACCGCGCCACAGCGCCAGCGCCGCGGTGACGTGGTCGCGGGCCTCGGCGAGCGCGCCCGCCAGCCGCGCCGCGTCGGCCCGGCGCACCAGCTCGTCGCAGTGCACGACGTCCACGTGGTCGCAGCTGGTGTGCAGGGCGTAGCCGTGGGCGGACGTCGCCAGTACGCCCGGACCCAGCAGGGCGGCCAGCTCCCCGGCCGCCCTGGTCACCTCGGCCCGGGGGTCGCGCGGCTCGTCGCCCGGGTCCCACAGCCCCCACCGCAGCTCCTCGTGCGTCACCGTGCGGCCGTGCTTGAGCAGCAGCGTGGCGAGCAGCGCGCGGACGGCGAACGGCAGCGTGGGGGAGCCGTCCGGGAGGTCGACCCGCAGCGGGCCCAGGGCGCCGTACCGGCGCGGCTGGTACGCCTCCCGGGCCCTGACCGGCAGCTCCGGGTGGGCGAGCAGGTCCCGGCCCCGGACCTGGGTCTCCAGCGACGGGAACATCAGCTGGTCGAAGGCGTGCGCGTAGTGGATGCGCAGGACCTCGGGCAGCCGGTCCAGGCGGCGGGACTCGATGGGGACGGTCAGGCGCGAGGTCCCCGACGTCAGCGGCAGCAGGACGTCGCACAGGGCCCGCAGATCCTCGGAGCGCCCGGCGGGGCCCGAGGTGCGGCCCGGTTCGAAGAGGCTGAGCCGGGCCGTGCCGTCCGGGAGCAGGACCACCCGGGACGCCTCCAGGCCGCCGTGCGTGACGCCCGCCTCGTGCAGGGCGGCGAGGGCCCGGGCGAGCTGCGCCCCGACCGACACCGTCAGCGGCGGCGGCAGCCGCCGGCCGTTGGACCGGGCGAGCGCGTTCAGGGCGATGCCGTCGAGGTGCTCCATGACGACGTACGGGACGTCGTCCTCGACGCCGCCGTCGAGGACGGTCACCACGTTCGGGTGGGCGAACTCCGTCAGACGGCGCGCGTTGCTCAGGAACGCCCGGCGCGCGGCGGCGTCGGGAAGGGGATCGTGCAGCCGCACCGCCACGGTCCGGCCGGTCCCGGCGTCCTCGGCCAGCCACATCCTCCCGGCCGGTGTGAGCCGCCGCACCGGCCGGTAACGGGTGCGCAGCCCGGGCGGGAAGGGCGAGGGCCCCGGCGGGCGCGGCGGCGTGGACAGCTGCCGTGCGCTCTCCTGGCTGATCGCCGCGAACGACCCCTTCCCGTCGGCCCGTTCGGTGCCGTCCCGGGAGGGGATCAGCGCACGGAACTCGCCGGGCGAGCGTCCGGCCCGCTCGTCGATCAGACCGCCGGTCCGCAGCAGCAGCTCGTGGGTGCGGGCGCGCGCGGTGCGGGGCAGACCGCGCAGGAGCAGCTCGCGTACGCCGGGGCGGAACTCGTAGGAACCGGGCGGCCCGGGGACGGTGGTGAGCAGACCGCTGAGGATGACCTCGGCCAGGTGGCTCGGGAGCGGGTCCGGCTCCACGGCCGCCTGCACCAGCCGCATCACCGGCAGGTCCGGACGCCCGAGCGCGAGGTGGCCGGCGAGCCGGAAGGCCTGCGGGGAGGCACCCGCGCGAAAGCGCAGGACCAGCTCCTCGGCGGACAGCCGCGCGACGTCGGCGCGGTCGTCGGCGTCGGCGGGCAGGGGGCGGTGCAGTACGGCCGCCGCGCCCGGGTAGCGGGTGCCGCCCGGACTCGCCACCAGCGACGCCCAGTTCGCCAGCCACTCGGGGCCCGGCTCCAGCACCGGCACGCGCACCGCGCCCCGGGGGGCCCGGGGCGCGGTGCCGTCGTACGGGGTGAAGTCGAGCGCGGCGCTGGGCGCGGCCCGGTGCGGGGCGGACAGCAGGCCGGGCACCGGCGGCAGCGCGGTGTCCCGCCACAGCTGTTCGGGCAGCGGCTGGAGGACGGCGAGGGGGGTGCGGTGCGCCCAGCGGCGCAGGGTGGCGAACCACCGGGTGCCGGCCGGGCCCTCGCGCCACTGCGGTCCCATGCAGTCGCTGATCAGCAGGGTGACCGTGCGGCCGTCGGCGGGCGCCTGGGCGCCGTCGCCGGGGACCGTGCCGTCGGCCTCCGCGCGGTGCAGGGTGACCGTGCGGAAGACGCCCGACTGGGCGAGCGCGGCGTGCAGTTCCCGCACCAGGGGCTGCCAGACGGGCATCGTGGGGCCCGCGTCGTGCACCAGGTTCAGCCGCAGCCACCGCTCCCGCACGGGGCGCAGCACCGGCAGCCACCACGCGGGTCCGGCACCGAGCCGGGCGATGCGGTCGGCGGTCGCGGCCTCGTCCACCTCCCGGCCCACCGGGGCGTCGGCACGGCGCTTGAGCGGGCGCAGCGACCGCTGGAGCGCCAGGGGGTGGCGCAGCATCGGCGGGGCGGGCGCCAGCAGGGCGCTGTGCGGTTCGGCCGCCGCCGTGCCCGGGGCGGGGGCCGGTGAGGGCAGGCGCAGGGGGCTGCGGGGGGCGGTCGGCTCGGGCGCGGGAGGGGTCACGGTCGGACGGTCCCGCCGCCGCGGCTCCCGGGGACGGTCGGCCGCCGGCGGTACGGGGGCGGGCCCGGGCGGCGGCTCGGGCGCCACGGGTTCCGTACCGGCCGACGGGCCCGGCGGGTTCTGCTCCGGGTTCTCCATGTGCCCCGCCAGCCACAGGAGCTCCGCCAGCTCCAGCGGGGTCGGGCGGGGGCCCGAGGACGCCCGGCCGAGGAGGTCGGCGAGGCGGGGCAGGGGGCCCGGCGGGCCGGGGCGGTCGGCGGGCATCAGAAGGCGTCGGGCTGCGGGGAGCGGCCCAGGTACGGCATCAGCCGCTCCGCCAGCTCGTCCAGCGAGTCGGTGCCCAGGCCGGAGGAGCGGGCCAGGTAGATGGCGTTGAGGAGCTGGTCGGTGGCGAGTTCCCCGCTGCCCACGCGGGACAGGAAGCGGTCGATCAGCTTCTGGGCGTATGCGTCGGGCTCGCCCAGGTGGGCGCGGACGATCTCGGCGAGGTGGGCGTCGTCGGGCTGCCGCAGCCGCAGCGAGACGCAGCGGCGCAGGAAGGCGGGCGGGAACTCGCGCTCGCCGTTGCTGGTCAGGACGACGAACGGGAAGGCCCGGCAGCGGACCCGGCCGCGCTCGACCGGCACCCGCCGGTCGGTGCCGTCGATCAGCACCTCGGCGCGTCCGCCCGGGGTGTCCCGCGAGGCGCGCACGAGTTCGGGGATCTCGTACTGGCCCTCCTCCAGGACGTGCAGCAGGTCGTTGGGCAGGTCGAGGTCGCTCTTGTCGATCTCGTCGATGAGCAGGGCGCGCGGACGGGCGTAGGGGAGGAGGGCGGTGCCGAGCGGGCCGAGGCGCAGGTGGTCCTCGATACCCGTGCCGCCGGCCGTGCCGCCGGGGCGTTCGGCGTCCTGGCGCGCCGCGTACAGGCGGGAGAGCGGGTCGTAGGCGTAGAGGCCGTCGTGGAGGGTGCTGCGGCTGGTGATGTTCCACCTGAGGACCGGGCCGAGCCGCAGCTCGCGCGCCACCGCGTAGGCGAGGGACGACTTCCCGGTGCCGGGCGGGCCGGTGACCAGCAGCGGGCGCCGCAGGTACAGGGCCGCGTTGACCAACTGCACCGTGTGCTCGGTGGCCTGGTAGGTCGCGGCCCGGTGCGCGCGGTCGGGGGAGGTGGCCGGGGCGTCGCCGTCGTCGTCCGGCGGGTCGAGCACGGGGTGGCCGTCGAAGGCGCGCCAGGGCGGGGGCGGGGGCAGCCTGGTGATGCCGTCGTGCGGGTCCGGCGCGCCGGTGTAGACGGGCCACAGGGGCATGGTTCTTCTCTCCGAGCGGTCGGTACGGCGGGTGGTTCCTGGGGGTCGGGGGGTCGGGGGGGGCGGGGGTTCGGGGTTCGGAGGTCCGGGGGCCCGGGTCTTTTCGGGGCGGGCGGCCTCAGGCGACGGGTGAGTGGAGCAGGGCGGCGGGTTCGGCGAAGCAGCGGGGGTCGTCCCACAGCAGCTGGAGGTCCCTCGCCCAGTGCCCGTCCGGATCGTCGGCCGCGTCCGCCGTCTCGCGCAGCTCCATCACCAGGCGGGGGAGTTCGGAGGGCGGGACCCCCGCCACGGACACGGCGAGTTCGTCGAGGAACGCGGTGCCGGAGCAGTCGCCGTCGTGCCCGTCGCCGGGGCAGCCCGCGCGCGGCCACAGCAGTACGGGCACGGGCAGGTTGAGGCCGACCTCGAAGTGCTCCCGGGCCGTCGTGGGCGGCGCGGCGAAACCGGCCAGTTCCGCGTCGTCCCGCAGCCGCCTGCGCAGTCCGGCCGGCCGCTCCGGGGTGCCGCAGTCGACGCGGTGCAGCGTGCCGCCCGGGCTGACGGCGAGCTTGCGCCACCGCTTGCGCAGCTGGTGGCGCAGCCGTCCGCTGCGGTGGCGGTACCGGTCGGTGACGACCAGCGGGTAGGCGCAGCCGAGCGGGGTGGGATCGTCCTCGCTGCACGCCCAGTGCGCGACCGGTTCGTTCAGCCACTCGCGCGGCAGGACGAAGGTGAGCAGTTCCTCGGCGCCGGGGTCGAGCTGGGTGAACGCCTCGTCGATGCGTTCCTGCACGAAGGCCCGCACCGCGCTGCGGGCCATCCGGCGCGAGGCCACGGGGCGGCGCTGCCCGTCCCGGTAGGCGGACACCTCGACGGTGACCTGGTCGGCGCCGGCGCCGCTGTGGTCGATCTCCACGACGATGGGCGACCACGTCGCGGGACGCGGCGGCGCGGACCGCCCTTCCGCCAGCCGCCGCTCCAGCCGGTCGGCGAATCGGGCCACGGCGTCCGGCTCCGTCACCTCCCACTGGACGTAGGCGGCGGCCTGGCGCAGGGAGGCGAAACCGCCCTGCGGGGGCGGTGGGGCGAAGGCGTCCATGGCGGAGACGTACAGCCGGTTCGGATCGCAGGCCAGGCCCGTCTCCTCGGCCCGGCGCACCAGCGCGTACAGCCGCCGGCGCGCGTCCGGCCGGTGCCCGGGGGTGGGGACCAGTTCGCCGAGCTCTGGCCAGTAGCGCGCCATGACCTCGACCGGCAGCATCCGCCCGACGCGCACGTCCCTGGCGCCCGCGACCGCGGAGACCATGCCGACGACCGTCCCGTCGGCCAGCGTCACCGCCGCCCCGCTGAACCCGGCCGCCAGCGGCTGCCCGTGCCCCGTCAGCGCCTCCAGCTGGACCCACTCGTCCGAGATGAGCGGGCCCGGCAGGGCACGGTAGGAGGCGAGCATGCCCTCGTCGTACCCCTTCGGGAAGCCGTAGGCGACCAGCTCGGGTGCGGGCGCGGTCCGTTCCGCGCCGGGGCGGGCGAAGACGGCCGGGGCGAGCGGCACTTCGCGCTCCAGCTCGAGTACGACCAGGTCGCCCCGGTCGGCGGCGCCGCCCCGCCAGCCGCCGTGCACGGCGACCGTCGCGGACAGCTCGCCCAGCCCCCGGTGGCCCGGGAAGGTCACCGTGACCGGGGCGTCCTCGCTCCACCTGACGACATGGGCGCAGGTGAGCAGCCGGCGCCCCGAGACGAGGAACCCGGCGCCGACCTCCTTGCCGCACTCGACGCGGGCGTGCCACGCGGCACCGCTCATGACCGGCCGGCGGCGTCCGGCCCACCGGCGTCCCGCAAGCCCCCGGGGCCACCTCCGGAATCCTCCGCGGGCCGGGGCGACCAGCTCAGCCGCACGACCAGATGCCCCTCGGCCGCGCCCTTCGCGATGACCGCGCCGGTCTCCGCGGTCAGCCTGACCCCGAACTCCAGCTCCACCGAGTCGGGTCTGAGCGAGCCGTCCCGGAACACCCGCAGCGCGGACGCGGCGGCGGCCCGCACGCCCTCCAGGGACCCCTCGAAGGTGCGGGCCGCCCGGGCCGGACCGTCGCCGCGCGAGACCAGCCGCGCGCCGTCCTCGTCCTCGACGCCCTCGACGACCACCAGCGCACCGTCCTCGGTGCTGAACTCGACCAACCGGTCCATGACGCCGTTCGCTCCCCGTTCGCCGTGCGTACCCGTGCGGAACCTCATTGTGACGGACGGTACTTGACGGTGTCCCGCTCGCCGCCGCCGGTGCCGAGCGGGGCTGGCGGAAACCCGCCAGGGCGCCAAACCGCCACCCTTGGTCAACTCACCAGCCCCGCAAGCCCCCTGAGACTGCTCTCAGCACTCGTCACAGCACTCTACGACGACACGAAGAGAGACGTGGATGAGCACAGGACCAGTCAGACGCGGGGCGACCCTCCTGTCGGCGGGGCTCGTGATCGCGCTGCTGCCGGCCGGAGCGGCGGCGGCGCAGGAGCCGCCCGGAGCGGCGGCCGGCCGCACCCAGGCCGCCGACGCCCGCACCGAGGCCCGTGAAGGCGCCGCCCGTGACGGCACCCGCACCGTCACCCTCGTCACCGGCGACCGGGTGACCGTCGGCGACCTCGGCGGTGGCCGGAAGACCGTCACGGTCGAGCGGCCGAAGGGCGCCACCGGCGCGGTGCACACCCGCAGCAGCGACGGGCGCATGCTGGTCGTGCCCGACGAGGCGCTGCCCCACCTGCGCGACGGCAGCCTCGACGAACGGCTCTTCGACGTCGGGGCGCTGCTGGAGCAGGGGCTCGCCGACACCGAGACCGGCGAACTGCCGCTGATCGTGACCTACGAGAAGGGCGCGCGGGCCGCCGTCCTGAAGGGGGCCGAGCGGACGCGGTCGCTGCCCAGCGTGCGCGGGGCCGCCGTCGATGCGGACAAGGGGCGTACGTTCTGGCGGGAATTCACCCGTCGGGGCTCCGCCGTCGACGCCGTGTGGCTCGACGGGCGGGTCACCGCCACCATGGCCGAGTCCAACACCCAGATCGGCACGCCCGAGGCCTGGGAGGCCGGGCTCACCGGCGAGGGCGTCACCGTCGCCGTGCTGGACAGCGGCGTGGACGCCGGCCACCCCGACCTGGCGGGCCGCGTCGCCGAGAGCCGCAGCTTCATACCGGGCGAGGAGGTCGCCGACCGGCACGGCCACGGCACGCACGTCGCCTCCACCGTCGGCGGCAGCGGCGCGGCCTCCGACGGCAAGGAGAAGGGCGTCGCGCCCGGCGCCACCCTCGCCGTCGGCAAGGTCCTGTCCGACGAGGGCTTCGGCAGTGAGTCCGAGATCATCGCGGGCATGGAGTGGGCGGCCCGGGACGTGGACGCCGACATCGTCTCCATGAGCCTCGGCTCCACCGAGCCCAGCGACGGCACCGACCCGATGGCGCAGGCCGTCAACACCCTGTCCGCCGAGACCGGCGCGCTGTTCGTGATCGCGGCGGGCAACACCGGCGCCCCGTCCTCCATCGGCTCGCCCGCCGCCGCCGACGCCGCGCTGACCGTGGGCGCCGTCGACTCCGCCGACCGGGCCGCCTGGTTCACCAGCGCCGGCCCCCGGTACGGGGACAACGCCCTCAAGCCCGACCTGTCCGCCCCGGGCGTCGGCATCCTCGCCGCCCGCTCCCGGCTCGCCGAGGGCAGCGGCGACTACACCTCCATGGACGGTACGTCGATGGCGACGCCGCACGTCTCCGGTGTGGCCGCCCTGCTCGCCCAGCGGCACCCCGACTGGAGCGGCGCGCAGCTCAAGAGCGCGCTGATGTCCACCTCGAAGCAACTCGACGCCTCCGCCTACCGACTGGGCGCCGGCCGGGTCAGCGTGCCGGACGCCATCGGCGCCGAGGTCACCGCCACCGGAAGCGCCGACCTGGGCTTCCACTCCTGGCCCTACGACGCCAACAAGCCGGTCACCCGAACCGTCACCTACACCAACTCCTCCGACACCGACGTCGAGTTGAAGCTGTCCGTGCAGGGCGCCCCGGACGGCGTCGCCACCCTCGCCGACACCACCCTCACCGTGCCCGCCCGCGGCACCGCCGCCACCACCGTGACCGGCGACGGCGCCAAGGCCCCGGTCGGGCAGACCAGCGGCCGGATCGTGGCGACCGGCGCGGACGGCACGCCCGTCGCGCACACGGCGTTCGGACTGGTGAAGGAGGAGGAGCGGTACACGCTCACCGTCCACGTCAAGGACCGCGACGGTGCCGCCACCGCCGCCGACCTGACCGTCCAGCGCCTCGCCGAGGGCGTCGACCCCTTCCCCGCGCACGTCGGCGACTCCGGCACCCTAGAACTGCGCCTCGTGCCGGGGACGTACAGCCTGACCTCCTTCCTCGACGTGCGCGGCAGCCACGGCGCCGACTCGCTCGGACTCGGCTTCCTCGCCGCCCCCGAGGTCGTCGTCGACCGGGACCGCGAGATCACCCTCGACGGCCGTGAGCTGCGCGAGATCAGCGCCGACGTCCGCGAGCGCACCGAGACCCGGCAGCTGATCATGGAGTTCGACCGCAGCGCGAACGGCTCCGACCTGTTCGGCGCGGTGCAGGTTCCCCTGACCTACGACAGCGTCTTCGCCGCGCCCACCGGCGAGAAGGTCACCGAGGGCGGTTTCGAGTACCGGACGGTGTGGCGGCTCGGCAAGCCGCTGCTGGAGGTCCGGGGGATCGGTGACGCCGCCGTCCAGTCGGGCGGCACCCTGATCGAGGGCCGCACCCGACTGTCGCTGACCGACGTCGGGGACGGGCCCTTCCCCGAGGGCGTGCGGGGCGAGGCGGTCCTCGCCGAGCTGACCGGGGACACCGAGCCGGCGGCGCTGGCGCGGGCCGCGCAGGACGCGGGCGTGAAGGCGCTGTTCGTCACCGACGACACCCCCGGGCGGCTGATGTCCTGGTGGGGCACGGACGACAACGCCGACCGGCCGCTGCAGATCGCCACGGTGAGCGCGGCCGACGCCGAGCGGCTGCGGGACGCCGGGCGCGTCGACATGACCGGGACGCGCAACACGCCGTACACCTACGACCTCTCCGAGGGCCATCGCGGCGCCGTGCCCGACCGGGACCTCACCTATGAGCCGGGCCGCCGCGACCTGGCCACCCTGCGGGCCAGGTACCACGCGGCCGAGCCCGCGGGCGGCGGCGAGTTCCGGTACTCCATCACCGACACCTTCCCGATCGGCCTCGGCTTCAAGGAGCGGATCGACTTCCCGGCCGAGCGCACCGAGTACGTGTCGACCGGGCCCGGCCAGCTGTGGCACGAGTCCGTGACGACCGCCGACGGCGCGCTGGAGCAGCGGTCGGGCACGGTCCGGTACGAGGGCGGCTCGCGTACCGGCCTGGACTGGTTCAAGCCGGTGTGGCACCCCTACCTCGGCACCGGTCTCGGCTGGGGCCAGCAGCGGGCCGGCAACCAGCTCAAGCTGAACGCGCCGGGCTGGGGCGACTCCGGCCCCGACCACACCGGCTTCGGCGACGTGTGGAGCGAGGGCAGCGGGATGACGCAGACGACGTCCGTGTACCTGGACGGCGAACTGGTCGACCAGGGCCCGTCTTCCGCCGCGTACGTCTGGGACGCGCCGGCCGACGAGCGCACGTACAGGCTCGTCACCGAGACCGCGCTCGACGCCGGGCGCTGGTCGCCGGCGACCGAGGGCCGCGCGGAGTGGACCTTCCGCTCGGCGGCCACGCCGGAGGACCGCTGGACCTACCTCCCGTTGATCAACCTCTCCTTCGACGTGGACACCGACCTCGCGGGGAAGGTGCGCGGCGGGAAGAAGCTGCGGGTCGGGATCGGCGCCGAGCACGTGGCCGGTGCCCCGGACGCCGGGACGATCGACGGCGGAAAGCTGGAGGTGTCGTACGACGACGGGAAGACCTGGCAGCAGGTCGGGCTGCGCGGCGGTGACGGGGAGGCGTCCTGGCACGGGACGCTGAGGGTGCCCCGCGACGCGGAGCACGTCTCGCTGCGGGCCTCGGCGAGCGACGACCGGGGCGGCTCGGTCACGCAGGAGATCGTGCGGGCCGTGGCCGTGCGCTGACACGCGGACGGCGCCGCCTCCCTGGGACGGGGTGGCGGCGCCGCCTGGTTTCTCGGACCGTCAGACCAGCCAGCCGACGAAGTGGACGAGACCGGCGAGGATGTCGGTGAGAAGGTTCATGATCGTGCAGCTCCTTGCGCTGTGCTGTGTGGGACCTACTGCTAGGACCTACTGCTACTTGGGACATGTGCGTCAACTACGGTCTGCAGCCCGTCGCTTGCACACCGTAAGTATCGTTGGTCGCTGCAGTCACATGCGTCATTCCGATCGACGATCACCTGTTCCAGGGAACAACTGATCGCCTGTTCGGATCACTCCCAGCTCCGCCAAGTCCTGTGTCCGCAGGCGCAGTTGCCCGGCCGTCGCCTCGGTCTCCTCCGGTCCCCGCTTCAGGATCGCCGCCGCGAGCTCCGGCGCGATGACGGAGAAGTAGCTGTCCGGCGTGGCCCAGGTGCGGCCGGGCGCGGCCAGCGCCAGCGCCCCGCCCGAGCCGCCCTCGCCGATCAGCAGCGTCGTCACCGGCGTCGTCACCGACGCCAGCGCGGCGAACAGGTCGGCGATCGCCGGGCCCGCGCCCTGCCGCTCCGCCTCCGCGTCGGCCGCCGCGCCCGGGGTGTCCACCAGGGTCAGCACCGGGACGCCGAGCCGGTCCGCGAGCCGGACCAGCCGGGCGGCGGTGCGGTAGCCGGCGGGACGCGTCGCCGTCCCGGTCTGGGCGGCGTACGCCACCGTCCGGCCCGCGTGCTCGCCGAAGCCGCAGAGCACGCCGTCCGGGTCGGTGCCGCCGCAGCGGTCGCCGGACAGGGCCACGCGGTGGGTGAAGTAGGCGTCCAGGTACGCCCCGGCGCGCGGGCGTTCGGGCGACCGGGCCCGCCGGACCGCGTCCCAGCCGCTCACCGGCAGGTCCCGCGCCCCCAGCGGCTCCGGCACGGGCGCCGGTTCCGCCGACGGCGTCGTCAGCAGCCGCAGCCACCGCCCCAGCGTCGCGCGCAGCTCCCCGGCCGGCACCACCGCGTCCGCGCTGCCCGCCGCCACCTGCGCCTCGGCCGTGTACGCCGCCGGGTCGGCGTCCGGCGGCCGGACCCGGGACCCGGCGAAACCGACCTGGGCGCCGGGCAGCGCGAGGACCACGTCGGCTCCCGCCCCCAGCGTCGCCCAGCCGCCGCCGGTGGCCGGGTCGCGCAGTACGGCGATCTGCGGCAGCCCGGCCTCCCGGGTGAGCGCCGACTGCCGGGCCACCCGCTGGAGCTGGGTCAGCGCGAGCATCCCCTCCTGCATCCGGCTGCCGCCGGTCGCCACCAACGGCACCACCGGCAGCCGGTGTTCACGGGCGTACGTGTACGCGGCCTCCAGCCGGTCGCCGGTGCGCCGGCCGAGCGAGCCGCCGAGGAAGCCGAACTCGAAGGCGAGCAGTACGGCCGGGGTGCCCTCGACGCGGCCGGTGCCGCAGACCACGGACTCCTCCTCGCCGGTGCGCTCGGCGGCGCGGGCGCGGGAGGCGTCGTAGCCGTGCCAGCCGAGGGGGCCGTCGGGCGGCTCCGGCCGGGAGGGCGGGTGGGGGAGTTCACGGAAGTCGTCCGTGACGAGGGCGAGGAACGCGCGTGCGGACAGCCGGTCAGCCATGGGTCAGCGCCCGCTTCATGATCTTCCCCATGTCGTTGCGGGGCAGCGCGTCCACGTGCCGCACGACACGGGGCCGCTTGTGCGGGGCCAGCCGCCCGGCGACGTGGTCGGCCAGTGTCCGGAGGGCGGGCGGTGAGGCCGGATCGGCGGGTACGATCCACGCCACGATCCGCTCGCCCAGGTCCGGGTCGGGCTCCCCGGTGACGGCGGCCTCCCGCACCGCCGGGTGTTCGAGGAGCGCGTTCTCGATCTCCCCGGCCCCGATCTTGTATCCGCCGCTCTTGATCAGGTCGGTGGCCTTGCGGCCGACGATGCGGACATAGCCGTCGGGGTCGCGCACCGCCATGTCGCCGGTGCGGAAGAAGCCGTCGGGGGTGAAGGCGGCGGCGGTGGCGTCGGGGCGGTTCAGGTACTCGGTGAACAGGTTCGGGCCGCGCACCTGGATCTCGCCGACGCTCTCCCCGTCCAGGGCCGCGATCGGCGTGCCGTCCTCCTCCACCAGCCGCAGCTCGACGCCGGGCAGCGGCACGCCCACGGTCCCGGCGCGCGGCTCGCCGTCCGCCCGCACGCTGGTGTTCATCAGCGTCTCGGTCATGCCGTACCGCTCGATGACCCGCCGTCCGGTGGCGGCGGCGATCCGCTCGTGGTCGTGCACGGGCAGCGCGGCCGACCCGGAGACCAGCAGCCGGGCCCCGGCCAGCGCCTTCGCCAGCTCCGGGTCGCCGGGCAGCGACTCGGCGATCCGGTGGTACATCGTCGGTACGCCGAACAGCATCGTCGCGCCGTCGTTCAGCTCGCGGGCCGCGCCCTCGGTGGAGAACCTGCCCAGGTGCCGCACGGACCCGCCGCGCCGCAGCGGGCCGAGGACACCCAGCACCAGCCCGTGCACGTGGAACAGCGGCAGCCCCTGCACCAGCACGTCGTCGCCGGTCCACTGCCAGGCGTCGGCGAGCGCGTCCAGCGTCGTCGCCAGCGCGCGCCTCGGGATCACCGCGCCCTTGGGCGGGCCGGTGGTGCCGGAGGTGTAGACGACGAGGGCGGGGTCACCGTCCTCGGCGCGGTCCTCGGGGACGGGGCCGGTGGCGTGCGCGTCGACGTCGATCCGCTCCAGGGCGGCGAGCGCGGGCGGGAGTTCGGCGCCCGGGGGCGTGAGGACCAGCGACGGCCCGCTGTCGGACAGGATGTGCGCCAGTTCCTTGTCGCCGGACTTCGGGTTGAGCGGTACGGCGGGGACCCCGGCCAGCAGCGCCGCGACGACGGCGACGGCGGTCTCCATCGCCGGGGTCGCCCAGACGGCGACCCGGCCGGCCCCCCGGATGCGTCCGGCGGTGCCGCCCGCCGCGGCGGCCAGTTGCGCGTACGTCAGGGAGCGCTCGCCGAACCGCAGGGCGGGCCGGTCGGCCGCGGCGCCGGTCGGAGCCGGGGTCAGGGCCGGGAAGAGAGAGGACACGCGTCGTACTCCTTAGTCGTTTCGCTGCTGCTCGCGTTTGCCGGTTTCCTGCCTGGACCTACCCGAAGCCGGGCACGACCAGCACCAGCCACGCCAGCGCGGGCACGGCGGCCACCACGATGCCTCCGTAGATCATCAACTGCCGGAAGAACCGCTCGCGGTCGACGTCCGGGGCCGCGGCCAGCACCAGCGCGCCGTTCGTGGAGAACGGGCTGACGTCCACGACCGTCGCCGACACCGCTAGCGCCGCCACCATGCCGACCGCCCCGATCTCGCCCTGCGCGAGGAACGGCACCGCCAGCGGGATCAACGCGCCCATGATGCCCACGGAGGAGGCGAAGGCCGACACGATCGCGCCGATGTAGCACAGCAGCACGGCGGCCAGCAGCGGGACGCCGATCCCGCCGACGCCCTCACCGGCCCAGGTGATCGTGCCCATCTCCTCCAGCACACCGACGTACGTCAGGACACCGCAGATCAGCAGCACGGTGGACCAGGCGAT
This sequence comes from Streptomyces sp. M92, assembly GCF_028473745.1. Taxonomy (NCBI): domain Bacteria; kingdom Bacillati; phylum Actinomycetota; class Actinomycetes; order Kitasatosporales; family Streptomycetaceae; genus Streptomyces; species Streptomyces sp. M92. The sequence continues at coordinate 697,847 of NZ_CP101137.1, read as the reverse complement.
CTCGCCGACCGCGCGGCGGCTGTCGTCCGGCCAGGCGGTGCTCAGCACGACGGCGAGGGTGACCGCGGTCAGACCCGCGTCCAGGTCGAAGCCGAGGACGGCCACGACGAGGGCGACCAGGGCGCCGAGGGTGGCGATCCGGGCGGGGCTGAGACGGGTGGCGCCGCCCGTGCCGTCGGTGTCCTGGCCGGGGCGGACGGCCACGGCGGTGGGGGCGGTTGTGGCGGGTCCGGACCCGGGCGCGGTGCCGGACCCGGTGCCGGTCGCGGTGGGCTCCGTGCCCAGGTCCGCCGCGCCCGCGCCGTCGTCCTCGGGCGCCACCGACCCCCGCGCCCACAGCTTGCGCCCGCCGAAGAGCACGAACAGCACGCTCGCGATGAGCAGGTTGGCGATCAGCGAGGCCAGGAAGAGGGTGACCTCGCTGCCCGGAAGGCCCTCGCGCTCCACGATGCCGTTGACGATGGAGCCGTAGATGCTGATCGGCGAGAAGCCGCCGGCCTGCGCCCCGTGCACCACCATCGTGCCCATCAGCAGCGGACTGATCGAGTACCGCGTGGCGAAGCTCAGCGCGACCGGCGCGACGATCGCCACCGCGGCCGGGCTCACCGCGCCGATCGCCGTCAGCGCGCCGGTCAGCGCGAACATCACCCACGGGATCAGCGCCACCCGCCCCCGCACCAGCCGGACGGCGGCGTGCACCAGCCAGTCGGTGGTGCCGTTGGCGCGGGCGATCGCGAACAGGTAGGTGACACCGACGAGGACGACGAACAGGTCGCCGGGGAAACCGGCGAAGATGCCGTCCGCGTCGAGGTCCGCGACGAGCGTGCCCACCCCGAAGGCGGCGGCGAAGGCGAGGGCGCCCATGTTGACGGAGCGGGTGGTGGCGATGACGAACACCACCACGAGGACGAGGATCGAGACGAGTTCGGGGGACATGCGGGGCTCCCGAGGACCAGCCTGACGAACAGGGGCCCGATTGGCAGAGTGGCTGAGCCACTTGGACGATGCTACGGGTCGACTGGTCGGTCAGCGTGGGCCCGCTCCGGGCCCGCGTCAAGGGGTCGCGCGCGAATTGGCTCAGCCACTCGGCCACAGACGGCCCGGTGTTACGCTCCCGGCGAGAGGGGGAACCGTGACCGACGCCTTGCGCCCCATGACCAGGCAGCGCTTGTACGAGCAGGTGCTGGAGCGGCTGCGCCAGTACGTCACCGACGGCGGCCTGCGGGCCGGCGACCGTCTTCCGCCCGAACGGGACCTCGCCCGGCGCCTCGGTGTCAGCCGGGCCTCGGTGAAGCAGGCGATCGTGGTCCTGGAGGTCCAGGGCCTGGTGGAGGCGCGGCACGGCGGCGGCACGTACCTGGTACGCGACAGCCTCGACGTCGAACCGTTCGAGGACATGGTCGAACGCCGGCGACGGCTTCCGGACGTCCTGGAGGCCCGCGAGGCGCTGGAGACCAAGCTCGCCGAACTGGCCGCCGAGCGCCGCACGGAGGACGACCTGGCGGCGATGCGGTCGGCGCTCGCGGTCATGGCCGAGGAGGTCGAGGAGGGCGGTCACGGCGTCGAGGGCGACCGCCTGTTCCACGCGGCGGTGACGGCCGCGGCACACAGCAGCCTGCTCGCGGAGTTCATGCGCTCCATCGCCCACCAGATCGCCGAGAGCCGCACCGAGTCCCTGCGCCAGCCCGGCCGCCCCGGCCGCTCGCTGGCCCAGCACCGGGCCATCCTCGACGCGATCGCCGAACGCCGCCCCGGGCAGGCCGCCGCCGCTATGCGCCGCCATGTCCGTACGGTCGCCAAGGTCCGACTGCTGGACTGGGACCCGGGAGAGGAACGATAGGACCATGCCACGAATAGCACTCGTCACCTGCCGCCCCGGCCCGCAGGTCAGCGACGACCGGGACCTGCCGGTGCTGGTGCGGGCCCTGGCGGACGCCGGGGCGACGGCGTCCGCCGAGGTCTGGGACGACGACGGCGTCGACTGGGGCGCCTTCGACCTCGCCGTCATCCGCTCGACCTGGGACTACAGCTGGCGGTCCGCCGAGTTCACGGCCTGGGCCGAACAGTGCGGGAAGCTGACGCGGCTGGCGAACCCGGCACCCGTCGTGCGCTGGAACACCGACAAGCGCTACCTGGGCGAACTCGCCGGCGCCGGCGTGCCCACCGTCCCCACGAGCTACGCGGCGCCCGGTGAGGCGCCCGTCCTGCCCGACGGCCACGAGTACGTCGTCAAGCCGGCCTCCGGCGCCGGGGCCCGCTTCGCCGCCCGCTACACCCCGGGCGAGCACGCCACCGCCCTGCGCCAGGTGGAGCGGATGCACGCCGAGGGCTTCACGGCGATGGTGCAGCCGTACGTGCGCGGCATCGACGCCACCGGGGAGCGGGCGCTGCAGTTCTTCGGCGGGCGACTGCTGCACGCCAGTCGCAAGGGCGCGGTCCTCGCGCCCGGGACGCCGTACGACGAGCGCAAGGTCGCGCACCCGGGCCTGGAGCCCTGGACGCCGACCGCGGCCGAACTCGCCGTCGCCGAACGCGCCCTGGCCGCCGTGCCGGACGTTCCCGAGCTGCTGTACGCCCGGGTCGACCTGGTGGACGGGGACGACGGGCGGCCGCGGGTGATGGAACTGGAGCTGGTGGAGCCGAACCTGTTCCTGTGGCTGCACGAGCGGTCGCTGCCGCGGGTGGTGGAGGCGGTGCTGGAGGCGGCTCGCTAGCGGCCTCGGACCGCCGTCCGCTGGAGCAGGCCCCAGGTGAACTCGGCGACGACCTCGTGCCGTTGCCCGTCCGCGTCCGGGGCGGTGAAGGCCAGGCCCCACCGGGTGGGGGCCGAGCCCTGGAGCGGGCGGGCGGGTGCGAAGGCGCGGGCCGCCTCGTCGACCGTGCAGGACCAGGGGGTGAGGTCGTCCAGGGTGCGCAGCTCCGGTCCCGGGGCGCCCGGGGCGCGGACCAGCCACTCGTTCCAGACCACGCCCTTGTCGGCGACGAGCACCTCGAAGCGCAGGTCGGGCCAGAGGGGGAGCGCCCACTGCCGGGCCTCGCACTCCAGGTCGCCGATCCGGCGGGGCGCCGCCGACTCGGGTTCGCCCAGGACGGAGCGGTACCGGGAGGCGGCCGAGCGGGAGTGCGGGGAGCGGAGCATCGCCTGCCAGCGGCGGTTGGCCTCCCGCATCTGAGCGATCGAGGCGCCCAGCTCGCGGCGGGCGTCCTCCACCGGGCCGGGATTGTGGTCGGCCATGCGGCGCAGCAGCACGAGCTGGAAGTCGCGCGGGGTGAACGGGCCGGAGGGCCGCTTTCCGGTGGGCATGGGTCCATCGTGGCCCATGGGGCGGAAGAGCACGCGGGCGCACGCCCATTGCCCCGGCAAACGCGATGTGAGTAGCCTGTGTTCGTTATTCCGATCGCCTGTTGAAATCTCGAACAACTTAGGGAGGGGGCCGGACGTGGGACGCCTCGTACCAGCCGTGACCCGGGCTCTCGACATACTCGAGCTCTTCCTCGACGGGGACGGCACGCTCTCCGCCCCCGACATCGTGCGCCGGCTCCAGCTGCCGCGCACCACCGTGCACGAGCTGGTCACCACGCTCGCCGCCCGCAAGTACATCGTCCCCGTGGCCGGGCAGCCCGGACGGTACCGGCTCGGTGTGCGCCCGTACCAGCTCGGCGCCCGCTACGCCGAGCACCTCGACCTCGCCGCCGAGGGCCAGCAGGTCGCCCGGTCCGTCGCCGAGACCTGCGACGAGACGGTGCACGTGGCGATCCTCGAGGACACCGACGTCATCTACATCGCCAAGGTCGACTCCACGCACGCGGTGCGCATGGTGTCGGCGGCCGGGCGGAAGCTGCCCGCCCACTGCACCTCCGTCGGCAAGATGCTGCTGGCCTCCCTCCCCGAGCCGGAGCTCGCCGCCCGCTTCCCGGACGGCACCGAACTGGCCGCGATGACGCCGAACAGCATCACCGACCCGGCCGCGCTGCGGGAGGCCCTGGCCGGCATCCGCGAGCGCGGCACCGCGGTGGAGAACCGCGAGTCCAACCCGGACGTCTCCTGCGTCGCCGCCCCGGTCCGCGACCGCACCGGCCGGGTCGTCGCCGCGCTGTCCATCTCCGTGCCCATGATCCGCTGGAGCGAGGACCGCCTCGGCGAGCTGGAGGAACTGGCCGTCAAGGGCGCCGCCGACCTGTCCGAGCGCCTCGGTCACCGGGGTGCGGAATGACGGGGGCGGGCAGGGGCCCGGGCACGGCCACGGCGTACGAGGTGGCGGTCCGGGCGGAGGCCGCCCTCGGCGAGGGACCCACCTGGGACCCGGCGACCGGCCGCCTCCTGTGGATCGACATCCTGAACTGCCGCGTCCACACCTACGACCCGGCGACCGGCCGGCGCACGGTGCGCCGCACCGAGCAGCACGTGGGCGCGGTCAAGCCCCGCGCGGGCGGCGGGCTCGTCCTCAACCTGCGGGACGGCATCGGCCTGCTCGACCCCGACGGCGCCTTCCGCTGGCTGCACCGGGAGACCGTCCCCGGCCGCCGCGCCAACGACGCCGCCGTCGCCCACGACGGCACGCTGTGGGCCGGCACCATGCGCTACGACGAGGCACCCGGCGGCGGCACGCTGTCCCGGATCACCGGGGACGGCACGGTGACGACGGTGCTGGACGACGTCGCGGTGAGCAACGGCACCGGCTGGAGCCCCGACGGGCGGCTGATGTACTACGTCGACACACCGACCCGCCGCATCGACGTCTTCGACGTCACCGCCCCCGACGGCCGGATCACGGGCCGCCGCCCGCTGGCCACGATCGAGGACGGCGCCGGCTTCCCCGACGGGCTGTGCGTCGACGCCGAGGGGTGCGTGTGGGTCGCCCTGTGGGACGGCGGTGCGGTACGCCGCTACACGCCGGCCGGCGACCTGGACCGGGTGATCCCCCTCCCCGTGCCGCGGGTCACGGCCTGCGCGTTCGGCGGTCCCGGCCTGAGCGACCTGTACATCACCACGGCCCGCGTCGGCCTCACCGCCCCGCATCCGCTGGCGGGTTCACTGCTGGTGGTGCCGGACGCGGGGCGGGGGGTGCCGCAGCCGGCGTTCGCGGGCTGAGCACGGGGCGCGGTCGCGCCGGTCCAGGGCGGCTGCGGCCGGTCTGGGGTGTGTGCTGCGGGTTCGAGGCCGTGTGCGACCGGTGCCGGAGGGTGTGCCGCCGGTCCGGGGCGTGTGCCGCCGGTCCGGGGCGTGTGCCGCCGGTCCGGGGCGTGCGTGGCGGGTTCGGGCTGTGTGTGGCTGGTTCCGGAGTCTGGGTGTGTGCCGCCGGTTCGGGCGCCGTGTGCCGCTGATTGCGGGGCGTGTGGCGGGTCGGGGGCGTGTACGGCGGGTTCGGGGCCGCGTGTGGCGGGTTCGGGCCGTGTGCGGCCGGTCCCGGAGCTTGGGCTGCCGGTTCGGGCGCCGTGTGCCGCGTTGTGGGGCGTGTGTGGCGGGTTCGGGGTGTGTGCGGCGGGTTCGGGCCGTGTGGTGGGTTGGGGCCGTGTGCGGCCGGTCCCGGAGCTTGGGCTGCCGGTTCGGGCGCCGTGTGCCGCGTTGTGGGGCGTGTGTGGCGGGTTCGGGGTGTGTGCGGCGGGTTCGGGCCGTGCGGCGGGTTCGGGCTGTGTGCGGCCGGTCCCGGAGCTTGGGCTGCCGGTTCGGGCACCGTGTGCCGCTGATGCGGGGCGTGGGAAAACCGGCCCCCGGGGCGTATGCGACCGGTCCGGGGGCGGGGACCGGGCGTACACCTAGAGCAGCCCGGCGGCCACGCGCTCGCGCTTCGTCAGCGGTGGGCCGCTCAGCTGCGGCTTGAGCGGGCCGGCCGCCGCGGCCACGAGTACCCGCGGCGCGAGCAGTACGTGCGCGCCCCGCTCCAGGGCCATCACGTCCGTCACCCGGCGGGCGACGCGCCCGTTGCCCGTGGCGGTGTACGCGAGCCGGCCGACGTAGGCCGCCGACAGTCGCTCCAGCAGCGACGGCCCGCCCTGTGCGGCGCCGGGGAAGAACACGTCCTGCCCGACGGCGAGTTCCCACGCGGCGCCCGCCGGGCGGGCCACCGCGCGCTGGGCCGACCGGGCCAGGTCCGGTGCGTCCCAGCCGGACCGGCCGAGCACCGAGCGGAGCGCCAGCGCGCCCTGCGCCGCCACCGACATCCCGTGCCCGTAGACCGGATTGAGGGCGGCCAGCGCGTCCCCGAGCACCACGAGGTTCTCCGGCCACACGGGCATGCGCTCGTAGTAGTGACGCCGGTTGGCCGTGGCCCGCGTGGCCGACACGCCGCCCAGCGGCTCCGCCCGCGCCAGCAGCTCGCCGATCAGCGGGTGCCGCAGCTCCTCGAGGGCGTACCGTTCGAAGTCCCCGGCGTCGGCGGACGGTTCGCCGCCGCGGGTGCCGAACAGCGTGACCAGCCACCGGCCGTCCTCGACGGGCAGCAGTACCCCGCCGCGTCCCGGCCCCGGGGACCGCGGGTCGGGCTGCACGTTGACCACCGGGAAGCCGTCGTGGGCATCCCGAGGTGCCCGGTACAGGCGGCTGGCGTACCGCACCCCCGCGTCGACCCGCCGTGTCTTCGGCGCGGCCAGCCCGAGTTCCGCCAGCCACCGGGGGGTGCGCGACGCACGCCCCGTGGCGTCGACGACCAGGCCGGCGGGCAGTGTGCGCACGCCTGCGCCCGCCACCCGTATCCGCACTCCCGTCACGGCGCCGCCCGAGCCGTCGAGCCCGACCGCCTCGGCGTCCTCGACGACCTCGATCCGCTCGTCGGCGCACACCAGCTCCCGCACGGTGGCGTCCAGCAGGTCGCGGGTGCACAGCAGCATCTGGTGGGACTCGTCCCACCGCCGGTACCAGCCCCGGGGGGAGAGCACCACCATGTCCGTGGTGACGGGCAGCCGGTGGGCCCCGGCCCGCCGGAGCCGGGCGGTGACGCCCGGTACGAGTCCCTCCAGTGCCCGTGTCCCGCCCGACCACAGCTGGTGGGCGTGCCGGGCCTGGGGCAGTCCCCGGCGCGGTCCGGGCCCTGCGGGCAGCGCGTCGCGCTCGACCACGGTGACCCGGCCCGCGTACGGCGCCAGGGCACGGGCGGCGAGCATGCCGGTGAGCGAGCCGCCGAGGACGACGGCTCCGGTGGTGCGATGGCTCATGTGCGGGCGCTCTCTGTGGGGGCGGCCGCACGGGCGCGTACCGCCTCGATCTCGTCGGGGCGCCGCAGCGCCCGGGACATGGACCCGATGTCGCGGAGGAGGTCCGTGCTGTCCACCTCGCCGGTGCCGTCCGCGCGTTCCGGCGCCCGCCGTCCGTGCTCCACGGCGTCCAGGACCACCACCGCGGCGGCCAGCGCCTTGGCCCGCTCCGGTGCGAAGCCGAGCGCGAGGGCCGCCTCGTACGACCGTCTGCGCCGCGCCTCGTCGATGTGCCGGGACAGGGGAAGCAGCGCGTCCCGGATGAACGTCTCGCGGCGGACGAGGCGCAGTTCCGGCGTGGAGCGCAGGACGAACGGCAGACCGGCGCCCTCCCCCGACCGCAGCAACTGGTACAGCGGCCGCAGTTCGCGGTGGGCGGCCCGGAGCAGCCGGCGTTCGTGCAGGTACTGGCCGGCGTGCGGGAGGATGAAGCCGAGGGCGATCACGATGGCGGACAGGCAGGCGACGGGCGGGGCCAGATCGGTGCTCAGCCAGTCCGCGTCGTGGCCCGTCCAGCGGGCCACGACGGCGGTGAGCTTGGCGGCGTCGAAGACCAGGTTCAGCGCGTAGCCGACGCCGAGGAACATCAGTCCCCAGCGCAGCCAGGCGTCGAGGCCGTCGGTGCGCACCCAGTTCCAGATGAGCCACGACGTGATCAGGACGGCCACGGTGTGGGCGAGCAGGTAGAGCACGATCTGCTCGCGCATGAAGGGTGTCGTGGCGTAGTACGTGTCCAGGTCCCGCAGGCGTTCCACGGGTGCGTCGGCGAGGGCGAACAGCGTCCACAGGGCGGCGATCACCCCCGAGTAGACGCCGACCACCCAGCGCACGGCGCGGCGGGTGGCCGCCGGGCGCTCCGACGGCCCGTTGCGCCAGGTGATGATCAGCAGCAGGCAGGAGCCGCAGAACGCGGTCAGCAGGGAGTACACCCACGGCGCCGAGATGTTGGTTACGCCCGTGACCCGGTTGGTCCAGGCGATGGTCGAGGGGGCGGCGAAGACGAACACCGCGCAGGCGAGCAGCAGCAGACCGCCGACCGCGCGCAGCAACGGGTCCCGCCAGAGCCGGACGACGGTGGGCAGTTTGATCGCGAACGCGGCCGTCAGGATCGCGGCCGGTATCCAGAAGGAGATGTACAACTCGCCGAGCACGCCGGCCGGTTCGAGCGCCGACACCGTCGTCACCGCGGCGCACCTCCCCGCCCGCGGTAGCCGAGCGACCTCTGGACCGGACTGGAGGGCCTGGTGCCGGTCCGCCCCGGCAGCAGCGGCCGGCAGGCGGCGGCGAGGCGGTGACCGAAGTCGTCGGCCTCGGCCTCGTCGTCCTGCCGGGAGCCGTCGCGGGCGGCCGCGGCCAGTGCCTCGTCCGTCCAGCCCGGCCGGTCGGCGAGGGCACGGACGGCGGTGGAGCCGGCGCCGTGGTGGTGGCGGTGCCCGGCGTGGAGGTGCCACAACTCGTGCCCGAGGATGACCAGTTGCTGCACCGCCTCGGCCCGCTCCTCGACGATGACCAGGTCGCGGTCGTGGAACTCCACCCACACCCCGGTGACCAGCAGTTCGTCCGGGAACCGTTCGAAGCGCAGCTCGACCGGTCGCCCGGCGCGGCGCGCGGCCATCTCGGCGCACAGCGTGTGGCACAGCTCCCGCACGTCGCGCGGCGCCCGGTCCCGTGCGCGGGCCGCTGCGGCGAGGTCGGCGGCCAGGGCGCCGGCGGAGCCGCCGCGCGAGCGTCTGAGTGCCGCGGCGGCCCGGACGGCCCGCCCGCGCGCGCCCGCGAGGTTCATGTATCCCCCTTCTCCCGGCCGGTCCGAAGCCCTCCGAGGTTACGCGTCCGGGTCTGTCCGCGTCATGTGATCGAGGGACATCTGTTCAACGCGGAACGACTCCCGGTCGTGGAAAGTCGTGCGCGACCCATTGACGCGCCCGTCGTGCCACCTTACGGTCCCGTTCGAAGTTACGAGCGTCATCCGAAATATCGAACAGCTTCATGACAGATGGGCAGGGCATGGGACGACCTGACCTGAATCGCAGGCACTTTCTGGCCGCGGCGGGTGGCCTGACGGTCGCGGGGAGCTTCGGCTTCGCGGCCCTCGGCACGGGCGCCGACGCCCTGGCCTCCGACGCGGACACCCGGGTGCGCTACTGGAACCTCTTCAGCGGCGGCGACGGGTACAACATGATCGCGATGCTGGACGCCTTCCGGAGGGACAACCCCGGCATCGACGTGCAGGACTCCACCCTCCAGTGGGGCAGCCCCTTCTACACCAAGCTCGCCATGGCGGCCGCCGGCAACCGCGCGCCGGACCTCGGCGTGATGCACCTGGGCCGCGTCACCGGCTTCTCGCCCGGCCGCCTCCTGGACCCCTGGGACGTCGGCCTGCTCGCCAAGTACGGCGTGCGGGAAGCCGACTTCAACCCCGAGCTGTGGCGGCGCGCCGTCATCGACGGCGAGCTCTACGCCCTCCCCCTCGACATCCACGTCCAGCTCTGCTTCTACCGCAAGGACGTGCTGAAGAAGGCGGGCCTGCTCGGCGACGACGGCCGGATGGTCCCGGTCACCTCCGTCGACGAGTGGTTCGGCGTGCTGAAGGAAGCCAGGAAGGCCACCGGGAAGGGCCTGCAGACCATGGGCTTCTGGCACAACGACCAGAACTTCCAGTGGTGGTTCTTCGTCGCCTTCTACACCCAGCTCGGCGGCACCTGGTTCAACGACACCAAGACGGACGTCACCTTCGACACCGGCAAGGCCGTCCAGGTGCTGGAATTCCTGCGCCGGCACATCGCCGACGGGTACGCCAACCCCGGCTTCGGAGGCGGCGCGGGCGCCGAACAGTTCGTCAACGGCGCACCCTTCGCCTGGGAGGGCAACTGGTCGGTGCCGGTCTTCTCGGGGGCGAAGCTCGACTACGGCGCCACCCCGCTGCCGCCCGTCTTCGGCGAGCGGGCCACCCACGCCGAGTCGCACTCCTTCGTACTCCCGCACCAGGCGGACCGCGGCGGCGCCACCAACGAGGCCGCGCACCGGCTCGCCGCCTACGTCGTCAAGCACGCCCGGCAGTGGGCGGCCGGCGGCCACATCCCCGCCTACACCCCCACCCTGTCCACCGCCGCGTACCGCGAACTGGAGCCGCAGAACGAGTACGCCGCCGCCATGGACCACCAGGCCACCGAACCGAAGGTGTGGTTCGCCGGCTCCACCGGCATCCTCGCCCAGCGCGTCGGCCCCATCGTCGTCTCCTCCACGATGGGCTCCACCAAGCCCGAGGCCGCCGCCCGCCGGATGAAGGGCGCGCTGACCGAACTGCTCGCCATGAAGAACCCGATGGACGGCCGGACCGCCGCGCAGGGAGGTGCCTGAGCATGACCACCACCAGCGCCGAGACGATCGTCCGCCCCGCGCGGGCGAAGACCGCCGCGGCCGGCGCCACCGTCCGCCGCAGGCAGGGCTTCCAGCACGGCGGCTGGTTCGTCGCCCCGTTCCTCGCCCTGTTCGCGCTCTTCGTGATCTGGCCGCTGCTGCGCGGCCTCTACCTCAGCTTCACCGACGCCAACATCTCCGGCGACGGCGCGAGCTTCATCGGCCTCGACAACTACCGCGAGGCCCTCCAGGACCCCCTGATGTGGGACGCGTTCGGCCACAGCGCCTACTTCACGCTGCTAGTCGTTCCCTGCATCACGGCCCTCGCCTTCCTGCTGGCGATGCTCGCCCACCACATCGAACGCGGCAAGTGGCTGTGGCGGCTGTGCTTCTTCCTGCCCTTCCTGCTGCCGTCCACCGTCGCCGCCAACCTGTGGCAGTGGCTGTTCAACCCCGGCACGGGAATGATCAACCACGTCTTCGGCCTTCAGACACCCTGGCTGACCGACAAGTCCTACGCGCTGCTCGCCGTCGTCATCGCCACCCTGTGGTGGACGGTCGGCTTCAGCTTCCTGCTCTACCTCGCCGCCCTCCAGGGCATCCCCGCCCACCTCTACGAGGCCGCCAAGCTGGACGGCGCGAACGCCTGGCACCGCACGCTCCACATCACGCTGCCGATGCTGCGCAACATCACCGGACTCGTCGTCGCCCTCCAGATCCTCGCCTCGCTCCAGGTCTTCGACCAGGCCGTCGTCATGCAGGACTTCGGGCCCGGCCCGGAGGAATCGACCCGGACCTTCGTGCAGTACACCCTCGAACAGGGCTTCACCAGCTACCGCGTGGGCTACGCCTCCGCGATCTCCATCATCTTCTTCGTGCTCATCGCGGCCGTCGCCCTCGCCCGGATGTGGCTGCTGCGCAACCGTGAGGAGGGCGGCCGATGACCACCGCCGCACCATCGGTCCGCACCCGGCCCCGCCGGGCCTGGACCCCCGGCCAGATCGTGCTCACGCTGCTCGGCACCGCCGTCTCCGCGGTCTTCCTCGCACCCCTCGCCTGGGCCCTGTTCACCTCCCTCAAGTCGGAGACCGAGGCCGTCGAGGTACCCACGCACTGGCTGCCCGAGGACTGGACCGGCCAGGCCTGGACGGCCCTCTTCGAGACCGGCAACATCACCAACTGGTTCGTCAACTCCCTCGTCGTGTCGGTCTGCGTCACGACGGTGGTCCTGCTGGTGAGCGCGCTGGCCGGCTACGGCTTCGCCCGCACCGAGTTCCGCGGCAAGGGCGCCCTGATGGCCCTGGTGATGGCCGGCCTCATGATCTCCCCGGCCGTGCTCGGCGTGCCCCTGTTCACCACCGTCCAGCAGATGGGGATGGTCGACACCTACTGGGGCATGATCCTGCCGCAGTGCGCGCCGGCCGCGATGGTCTACATCCTCTACAAGTTCTTCCAGGGCATCCCGCGCGAACTGGAGGAGGCCGCCTTCATCGACGGCGCCGGCCGCTGGCGGGTCTTCTTCACCATCATCGTGCCGCTCTCCCGCCCCTCGCTCGCGGCGGTCGGCATCTTCACCTTCATCAGCTCCTGGAACAACTTCCTGTGGCCCTACATGGTCACCAACAACCCCGACCTGATGACCATGCCGAACGGCATCGCGACCGTCATGAACTCCTACGGCATCCAGTGGGCCCAGCTCATGGCCGGCGGCCTCATGGCCGGCCTGCCCCTGATCGTCGTCTTCGTCTTCTTCCAGCGGCAGATCGTGGCGGGCGTCGCCCACACGGGATTGGCGGGACAGTGACCGTACGCAGAATCCTCACCGCCGCGGCGACCGCGGCCCTGGTGGCCCTGCTGCCCCACACGGCCCAGGCGGCGCAGAGCTACCCCGACCCGCGCCCCATCACGGGTCAGGAGATCATCCACGACCCCACCGTGCTGCGCCTCAAGTCCGGCGGCTACGTCGCCTACTCCACCGGCGGCGTCATCGGCGCCCGCCTCTCCGAGGACGGCAGGCACTGGGACGACGCGGGCAACGCCTTCGGGAAGCCCCCGGCCTGGTGGTACGAGTACAACGACACCGGCGACCCGTGGGCCCCCGACCTCACCTACCGCGCCGGCCGCTACTGGCTGTACTACGCCGTCTCCTCCTGGGGCACCAACCACTCCGCGATCGGCGTCGCCACCTCCAGCACCGGCCTGCCCGGCACCTGGACCGACCACGGCAAGGTCTTCTCCTCCGAGACCACCGACACCTGGAACGCCATCGACCCGGCGGTCGTCCGCGCCGACGGCAGACTGTGGATGTCCTTCGGCTCGTACTGGTCCGGCATCCGCATGGTCGAGCTGGACCCGGAGACGGGCAAGGCCGTCGAGGGCGCGGAGGTCCACCATCTGGCGACCCGGCCGGACGAGCCGTACGCGGTCGAGGGCCCGGAGATCGTCAAGCACGGCCGGTACTACTACCTCTTCGCCTCGCACGACGCCTGCTGCTCCGGTGTGGACAGCACGTACAAGATCAAGGTCGGCAGGTCGACGTCGGTCACCGGCCCCTACGTCGACAGCACGGGCAAGCCCCTGCTGGAGGGCGGCGGAGACCTGCTCCTGGCCGGCCACGGCCGCTACATCGGCACCGGCGGCCAGTCGGTCTTCCGCGACCGGGGCCGCGACTGGCTGGCGTACCACTACTACGACAAGCAGGACAGCGGTACGCCGAAGCTCGGGCTCAACGAGCTGAACTGGGCGAGGAACGGTTGGCCGACCGTGGCTTAGGGGCGCGGGGAACCGCGCGACCAGCCACCGGCGACCTTCAGCCGCCAACGAACAAGCACCCCCTCTCCGAAAGGCGCACATGCGAACGGCCCGCTTCACCCTCGACCCCGCCTTCACCGTCGGCGAAGTCAACCCCCGCCTCTTCGGCTCCTTCGTCGAACACCTCGGCCGCTGCGTCTACACCGGCGTCTTCGAACCCGGCCACCCCGCCGCCGACGCCGACGGCATACGGACCGACGTGCTGGAACTGGTCCGCGAACTCGGCGTCACCGCCATCCGCTATCCCGGCGGCAACTTCGTCTCCGGCTACAAGTGGGAGGACTCGGTCGGCCCGGTCGAGGACCGCCCCCGCCGCCTCGACCTGGCCTGGCGCACCACCGAGTCGAACCGCTTCGGCCTGTCCGAGTACATCGCCTTCCTCAAGAAGATCGGCCCCCAGGCCGAGCCGATGATGGCTGTCAACCTCGGCACCCGGGGCGTCGCCGAGGCCCTCGAACTCCAGGAGTACGCCAACCACCCCTCCGGCACCGCCCTCTCCGACCTGCGCGCCGAGCACGGCGACAAGGACCCCTTCGGCATCCGCCTGTGGTGCCTGGGCAACGAGATGGACGGCCCCTGGCAGACCGGCCACAAGACCGCCGAGGAGTACGGCCGCGTCGCCGCCGAGACCGCCCGCGCCATGCGCCAGATCGACCCGGACCTCGAACTCGTCGCCTGCGGCTCCTCCGGCCAGTCCATGGAGACCTTCGCCGCGTGGGAGGCGACCGTCCTGAAGGAGACCTACGACCTGGTCGACCACATCTCCCTGCACGCCTACTACGAGCCGCACGACGGCGACGTCGACTCCTTCCTCGCCTCCGCCGTGGACATGGAGTCCTTCATCGAGAACGTCGTCGCCACCTGCGACCACGTCGGCGCCCGCCTCAAGTCCAAGAAGAAGATCAACCTCTCCTTCGACGAGTGGAACGTCTGGTACATGGCCAAGACCCAGGCGGAGGTGAGCGCCCTCGACTGGCCCGAGGCGCCCCGCCTGCTGGAGGACAACTACAGCGTCACCGACGCCGTGGTCTTCGGCTCGCTCCTCATCGCCCTGCTCAGGCACGCCGACCGCGTCACCGTCGCCTGCCTCGCCCAGCTCGTCAACGTCATCGCCCCGATCATGACCGAGCCGGGCGGCCCCGCCTGGCGCCAGACGACGTTCTTCCCCTTCGCCCAGGCCTCGAAGCACGGCCGCGGTGAGGTCCTGGACGTCCGGGTGGACTCACCGACGTACGAGACGAAGAGGTACGGCGAGGCCGACCTGCTGCACGCCACCGCCGTGCGCGCCGAGGACGGCTCGGTCACCGTCTTCGCCGTCAACCGCTCGCGCACCGAGCCGCTGCCGCTGGAGGTCGCCCTCGGCGGCCTCGGCCTCACCGAGGTCGTCGAGCACAGCGCCCTCGCGGATGCCGACCCCGACGCCCGCAACACCCTCGCCGACCCCGAGCGGGTCGTCCCGCACGCGGTGGACGGCACGACGGTGAGCGACGGCGGGCTGAGCGCCACCCTGGAGCCGCTGTCCTGGAACGTCATCCGGCTGCGCTGAGGACCGCCTCAGTGCCCGCGGGCGACGACCGGGCGTGGGCGGCGCGATCCCCGGGAGACGGAGTGCTCCGGTGTCGCCCGCGCACCGGGAGCAGGCGGGCCGGAGGCACGGAGGTTGGCCGAAATGGCTGTTGCTGGCATGTGACCGGCGACGATGGAGTGGCTGATGAGGCCGCGCCTACAGGAAGCGAGGAGCGGAGCGAACACATGTGACGGGGAGCACGATGACGTACGTGGTGGAGCTGCCGCTCGACGACGGGCCTGACGGAGCGGCTCGTGCCGTCAAGGTCGAGGTCCGGGAAAAGCCGGAAGACGGTCTGGTCAAGGTGGCCCGGCCCGGACAGGTGGTGGCCAGGGCGAGCCGCTCCATGGCAGAGATGCTGTCCGGGCTCCGGCCCGTGGCCCAGCAACTGGTGAACACCTTCGGCGAGACGGCGCCGGGCCCGCAGGAGATCACTGTGGAGTTCGGCCTGTCGCTGTCGGCCGCGGCCGACATCGTGATCAGCAGCAGCACGGCCCAGGCGCACTTCACCGTAACCCTCACATGGGACCGGAGCGGGAGCGGGGACGCGGGCCGTCCGACGGCCGAACCGGGGGCTTGAGGGTGCCGGAAACCGCCCCGACAGGCGGGAACGGCCCGGCGGCGCTCGACTCGGCCGTCCTGCGCGTCACGGACCGGCAGGGAAACTGCTGGGGCGCCGGTTTTCTGGTCGGCGAGCAGACCGCCCTGACCTGCGCCCACGTGGTGAGCGCCGCCCTCGGAACGCCCGAGGACCACCCTCCCGCGGCGACGGCGCGGGTGTTCGTCGAGCTGCCTCTCCTGCCCGCGGCCGAGTCCGGCCGGGCCGCGGTGCCGGCCCGGATCGTGCACTTCGCGGCGGGGGACGACGACGTGGCGGTGCTGCGTCTGGAAACCGTGCTCCCGCGGGCACGCCCGGTGAGAATGGTCGACGCGCCGGACGTGTGGGGGCACCCGGCCCGGATCTTCGGCTTCCCCCAGGGGCGCCCGGCCGGCGTGTGGCACGCCGGAGTGCTCCGCTCCCGCCAGGCCGACGGATGGATCCAGGCCGACCTGGCATCCCACGGCTACCGGGTCTCCGGGGGATTCAGCGGCAGTCCCGTGTGGGACGAGGATCTGTCCGCCGTCGTCGGCATGGTGGCCGTGGCGGAGTCCGGGGAGCCCGCGGCGAGCTATCTCATCCCCTCCGACGCGCTGCTGCGCCTATGGGAGCCGTTGCGGGCCCTGACGTCGCCGGTCTCCCCGTTCCGCGGCCTGGCCCCGTTCCGGGAGACGGACGCCGCGTGCTTCCACGGCAGGGAGGAGGAGAGCGAGGAGCTGACCGCCGAGGTGGCCGCCGAACGCCAGGTCTGCCTGGTCGGCCCGTCGGGGTCGGGCAAGTCATCGCTGGCCCTGGCCGGCGTGGTACCCCGCCTGCGTGCCCAGGGATTCTCCGTGGGCGTACTGCGGCCCGCCTCCGGCAGCCGGCCACTGGCCGCACTGGCGGCCGCGCTACTGCCCCTGCTGGAACCCGGCCTGTCCGCCGTCGACCGGCTGGAGCGGCTTCCGTCCTTGGTGAGCGTCCTCGAGCGGCAGGGCATCGCGGACACCGTCAGCGCGATACGGGAACGCCGGGGAACCCGCGCCCTGCTCCTCGTCGTCGACCAGTTCGAGGAACTGCTCGTCTCCGCCCCCGGCCTCGTGGACGAGTTGGCCGGCGCGCTCTACGCCGCGCCCCTGCCCGAGGGCCTGCACGTGCTCACCACCCTCCGCGCCGACTTCCTGGACAGTGCGCTGACCCATGCACAGGTGGGCGCGGCCTTCCGCAACCGGCTCCACGCCCTCGCCGCTCCCGGCCCGCGGCAGCTTCGCCGGATCGTCACCGCACCGGTGGACGCCGTACCGGGAGTCGGCTACGAGGCCGGTCTCGTCGAGCGGGTGCTCGCCGACGCGGGGCAGGAACCGGGCGCGCTGCCCCTGCTCGGCTTCACCCTGGACCGGCTGTGGCGGAACCAGCACGGCGGAGTCCTCACGCACGAGTCCTACGAGGAACTGGGCGGCGTGGCGGGAGCGCTGGGACAGCACGCGGAACGTCTGTGGAACGCACACGTCCCGCAGCACACGGCGCCCGCCGCACGCCGGCTGTTCGCGACACTGGTGCGCGTGCCCCTCGGCACCAGTGCGATCACCCGGCGGACCGCGCTGCGCAGTGAACTGGACGCCGAGGCCTGGGACATCGCGCAGACCCTGGCCGACGCACGCCTGCTCGTCACCGGGCGCAACGCCGAGGGCTTGGAGACGGTCGAGGTGGCGCACGAGGCCCTCATCGGCGAATGGCGGCGCCTGGCCGACTGGACCGAGGAGGACCGGGCGTTTCTCGTCTGGCGTGAAACGCTGCGCCACGACAGCGAACGCTGGGAGCACGGGGGAAGGCCGCCGGATCTCCTGCCGTCCTGGTCGGCCCTGGAAGCGGCCGAACGCTGGCTGCCCGACCGCGGCCGGTTCCTGACCGACGCCGAGCGGGACTACCTGCGTCGCGGTCGGACCTACCGGCACGCGCGACGGCGGAGACGGCGCGCGCTGACCACCGCCATCGCCTCCCTCACCGCCCTCGCGGTCCTCTTCGGCGCACTGTTCGCCTACTACCGCTACGTCAGTGACCAGCGCGCCGCGGAGTCCGCCTCGCGCGCGCTGGCGCAGAGCTCGGCCGACCTGGGGACGTCGGACCCGGTGGTCTCCGTCATGACGGCGCTGGCGGCCTACCGGACGTCCCCGACCGAGCAGGCCCGGGACGCCCTGCTGCGGGCCCGGCTCGCCCACCGTCCCGATCAGCGCATGCTGTCCGGGTCCGACGGCTCGGTCGGTGGCGTCGCCGCGAGCGAGGACGGCGAAGTGGTCCTCGTGCACTCGGACTTCGGCAAACCCACGCTGTACGTGCACGCTGCCACGGGAACGGTACGCACCCAACGGCTCGACCTGCCGTACCAGGCCAGACTGAGCTTCGTCTCCCCGGACGGTAGCCGGGCCGGGTTCTTCACCGACGAGCGGGAACTGGTGTGGTTCGACGTGCGGCGCGACGGCGATCCCGGTGAGCTGGCCGGCCCCGGGCATCATCTGCCGCCCCAGCTCGAACCGCCCCCCGGCTACAGCACCGCCGGTGACGACGCCGCGGTGTCGAGTGACGGGCGGATCGTCGCACAGACCGGGGCGGACGCCACGGCGATCGCCTGGTGGGATCTCGAAAGGGGAACGTCGGGAACGGTTCCGCTGCCCACCGGGTCGTCGGAGACCAGCCGCTTCGACGGTGTGCACATCGGCTCGGACGACCGAGAGCTGCTGGCCAGTGTCTGGGACCGGGAGACCGAGAAGGGCACGCTGCTCGCCATCGACCGAAGCACGCGGAACTCGCGGGTCGTCGTGGCACCGACCCCGCTCTTCGAGGTGTCCGACGCGGGGAACGCCGTAGCCGTCTGCGAGCCCTCGAAGGAGCACGGAGAGCGCGTACTCACCGTACGGAGGACCGGGCGTCCACAGGAGACGCTCCGCTACACGGGCTCGGGCCTGGGAGACGATGAGCAGTGCGGGTTGGAAGCCGTCGCCGACAGCGGCAGATGGGCGGTGACACAGGAGTACGGCGGTACGGGCGGATACCGTTTCCACCTGCTCGACCTCGAAAACGGTCGGCGTTTCTCCACCGGGAGAGCCGTGGACCCGAGCACAACGGTCCAGAAGGTGGTCACGGTCGACGGTGCCCCAGTGATCCTGGCCGCCACCGAGAAGAGCGTGCTGTTCATTCCGGCCCGGCCGCAGAGCCCCCGGATGGATCCGCTGCCGCTTGCGGCCTTCTCTCCGGACGGGAGGTCCTTCGTGGGCCTGGCGGACAGCGGGAAGCGAATCGTGCGCCGCGCGTCGGACGAGGGCGGCAAAGTGCTGGCCGAGGCGGAACGCCGGGCGGGCGACTTCGAAAACCGGGACGCGGTGCTCGGGTTCAGCGCGGACGGGGAGGTGGTGGCCGACCAGACCGGGAAGCGCACCGTCGTGCTGCGCCGGGCCTCGGACCTGCGCCCTCTCCGTACGATCACCGCGGCGGATCCGCCGGACGGTGGCTCGACGTTCAGTTACCTCCTGTCCAAGGACAGCGTGGTGACGGTGTCCGGCCCGGTGGTGCAGCAGTGGGACCGGAGGACCGGACGGCAGACGGCGCGGACGGACTTGCGCCGTCTGATCAACGGGGTCACCGCCAAGAGCGTTCTCCAGGTCAGCCACTCTCCGGAGCCCGGTCACCTGGCCGTCGTCGTGTGGGGCGACCCGAGGGTCCACATCATCGATCCGGTGACGGGGAGCGAGCTGAGGACGGTCAGGACGGGACCGGACACGGCGAGGGCCGAGTTCGCCCCGGACGGAGAGTCCTTCGCCGTGCTCCGCAGAGGAGGGAACGTCGAACTCTGGCAGAGCGACCCGCCGCACAAGGAAATCGGGCCGATCTTCACCAGCGACCCCCACAGCCGTGGCTTTGTCGCCCAGTTCCTCCGCGACGGGCGTTTCCTGCTGGCGTCGCGTACCTCGGTGCACTTCTACGACATCGGCGCGGGCAGGTCGGAGGACACCTACACCTTCGGCGTCCCCGTCGACGGCTTCCGGGGGTACTCCTACGTCGACGCATCGGCCGATGGCAGGAGCCTCATGTTCCGGGACGACGAGATGGTGGACTCCGCGTACCGGTTCATCCGGCTCGACGCGGCTCTGTGGGAGCGCCAGCTGTGCCGCGTGATCGGTTACCGGGAGTTCACCCCTGCCGAAAAGGAGGGCCTGGGCGTCTCCCTCCCCCGGGAGCCCCTCTGCCACGACGGATGACGCGGTCCGTCCCCGAGCGCCGTCGGTGCCTCGGTCTCAGTCGCGGCGCCTGCCGGGAGAGGGGACCGGTTCCACCCGCACCCCTCCGGCCGCGCCGCCCAGCAGCTCCAGCCGCACCGCCCCCGGCCCCGGCGCCGACGTGCCGTCGGACAGCACCGCGAGGGCCAGGGTGTTGGCGGCGGCGCGGGTGCGCAGGATGCCGTTGGGCAGGACGAAGGTGTGCGGCTCGCCCGTGACGTCACCCGCGTACTCGCCCATGTTCCAGCCGTTCAGGAAGAGCTGGCCGCGGCCCGGCCCGTCGAGGACCAGCCCGACGGAGGCGTCCACGTCCGGCGGGACGTCCAGCCGGAAGGCGGTCCGGTACCAGGTCACGCCCTGGCGCCGGTCGCCGCCGCCCGGGGAGGAGACGGGCTCCCAGTCGCCGTCGTCGTACCCGGGCAGATGCCAGCCGTGCCGTTCCCCGTACAGGCCGCCGTTGTTCAGCGGCCCGCGCACGGGGTCGGCGGCGGCCGTACCCATGATCCGCCAGGCCACCTCGGGCGAGGCCCCCTCGAACGCGGCCGAGGTCAGCCCGCGGGCCGCCTTGTAGTCGTCCTGGGCGTGCTGGGTCCGCCGGACCAGGACCGACAGCACCGGTGGGCCGTCCGCGCCGGGCCGCTCCCGCAGTGCGGCCCGCGATCCGTCCGGCAGCCGGAACCGGGCCGTTGCGGTCCACGTGCCCCGCCGGCCGTCCCCCTCCACGCGGTGCGTGCCCAGCGGCTCCCCGTCCAGCCAGGCCATCAGCAGCCCCCGCGCGCCCGTGCTGTAGGACAACGACACCGACTCCAGGCCCTCGGCGCCGGTGAGCCGGCCCCGGTACCAGACGTCGCCGTAGTGGAAGCCGTAGTCGTCGGCGAAGAGCACCGGCTGCCCCTCGGGCACGGGGGTCGTGCTGAACGACGTCTTCCGGTCGGCGGCCGTCCACCCCGAGTCGTCGTAGCCGGGCCGGGCCTCCGGGTTCTCGTCGCGGCGCCGCCAGCCGTCCAGCGCGGGCAGGACCAGCTCGGGGACGCCGGGCAGGGACCAGGCGGCCCACAGGCTGTGGGCCCGGCCGAGCGACGCGGTCACCCGGCTGCCGTTCCAGGTGACGTCCGTGATGCCGGGCGGCGCCCATACCTCCAGGTCGCTCTCCTCGACTGTGTCCCCGGTCAGCCGGATGGTGTCACCGTCCAGGGCGACGTCGCGCAGCAGCGCCGGGCCGTACACGAGCACCCGGCCCGACGGGGTCTCGTACGGCCACAGCCGCAGGGAGGCGGCGTCGTCGGCGAAGAGCACGATCATGGTGCGGTCGGTCTTGCCGCTGCGGATCCGGAGCCGGGTCAGCCTGTTCTTCCCGAGCTCCACCGTGACGTGCAGCTTCCCGCGGACGAACGTCCAGGCGACCTCCTCGTTGATCCGGGTCGGCCACGGATCGTGCGGGCAGTCCAGCACCAGGTGCGCCTTGTCCCCGGCCCGGCCCACGAAGGCGGCGATGTCCAGCTTCCCGACGCTCATGGAGAGCATGGGCTGCACGGTGGCGTACGCCAGTTTCCGCCCCGCGCCCAGGTGCAGCCCGGTGGCGAACAGCTTGGCGTCCCGGCCGGGGACGGTGACCTCCACGTCGGTCCCGCCCATCGGCAGCCTCGACGTGACGTCGGTGGCGGAGTCGTTGCGCACGACGTAGGCGTGGGTGCCGGTGTCCGGGTTGGCGAGGTGCCGCACCCGCAGGCGGGCGTCGGCGGCCCGGACCTCGGCGGCCTCCTCCAGCCGGGTGAAGTCGGGCACGTGGCGCAGGAGCTGCCCGAGCTGGTGGAGCGGGGCCGTCTTCTCCGTCGGCCGCCGTGCCTCGTCGATCCCGGCGGCGGGGTCGTACGTCGGGCCGGGCGCGGACGGCGCGGGCAGCCAGCCCCAGGAGGTGCCGCCGAACGCGGTGCGCACCTGGTGCAGCGCGGTTCCCCGCGCGAGCTGTGCGAGGTGGAGCTGCCGAGCCTCGCCGGCGTCCCGGGTCCGCTCGGGCTCGCCCGGGACGACGGGGGTGTCGGCGTGCAGCAGGGGTACGTCGATCCCGTCGGCGCGGACCCTCTCGTGCAGGTGGGACAGCTGGGCGCGCCGCGCGGCGTCGAGGCGGTAGAGCAGGACGGTGCCGGTGCCGCGGGTGTAGAGGTGCCGGGCGGCGACCGCGTTGACGCGGCTCAGCCACTCGTCGGCGTGGCGCAGGTACGCGGGGTCGGTGGTCCGGGCCTCGCCCCCGGTGGCCGTCAGCCAGCCGGGCAGGCCGCCGGCGTCCACGTCCGCGCCGATGTACGGGCCCGGGTCCAGGACGACGTACATCCGGGTCTCGGCGGCCGTGCGCAGGAACAGGTCCAGGTCGCGGACGCCGGTGAAGTCGTACTCGCCCGGGGCGGGGGAGTGCACGTTCCAGGCGACGCGGACACTGACCGCGTTGTAGCCGTACGCGTGCATCTTCTGGAGGACGTCCCGCCACAGGGACGGGCTCGGCAGCCGGAAGGGGTGCATCTCGCCGGCCCACAGGGCCAGGCGCCGGCCGTCGACCAGCAGGGAGTGGCGGTCCAGTGCGACGTGGTGGCGCTGCCCGTCGGCGGCGGGCGGGCCGGGCGGCGGGCCGGTGGGCACGGGCCCGCGGGCGCCGGAGCGGGGCAGTGCCTGGCTGCTCACGCTGCCGCCGAGCGCCAGACCGAGGACGGTGGTGCCCGCGAGGGCGCTGAACGCTCGTCTGCCGAGCCTGCTGAGCTCCAAGGGAGCCTCTCCTGTTTGCCGTACTTCCGCTGCTTCGCTGCCGGGCCATTCTGCACAACCGGAGCGGTGCTGCGGTAAATGGCCAAAGTGTGACCTGTCCGGGTCCGGCGGACGAACATACGATGCGAGCGCGTTGCAAATGACATGTGCACAACACATGTGCAGTGCATTCAACTACACCCCCCACCGACCGGGATGGGAGACCCATGGCCACCGGCCTGCTCCTGAGCGGCACGATCGCCGCGCTCCTCACCTCCGTGCTGCCCGCGCAGCACCAGCCCTCCGGCGGGTTCGAGGACCCGCCGCCGGACAAGATCGTCATCAAGGTCGCCACGGTGAACGGCTCCGGCTGCCCGCAGGGCACCGCGGCCGTCGCCGTCTCGGAGGACAACACCGCCTTCACGGTGACCTACAGCGACTACCTCGCCCAGGCCGGCGGCGGCTCGCCGCCCACGGCCTTCCGCAAGAACTGCCAGCTCAACCTGCTCGTCCACGTCCCGCAGGGCTTCACCTACGCCGTGGCCAGCGCGGACTACCGCGGCTTCGCCGCCCTCCAGGACGGCGCGAAGGGCACCCAGCGGGCCTCGTACTACTTCCAGGGCTCCCCGAACACGGAGTACCGCACCCACCCCTTCGACGGCCCCCTCAACGACAACTGGCAGGCCACCGACAGCACCGACTGGGCCCAGCTGGTCTGGGCGCCCTGCGGGGTCCAGCGCAACTTCAACATCAACACGGAGCTGCGGGTGAGCACGGGGACGTCCGACCCCGCCGAGGTGAGCTTCATGACGATGGACTCGACGGACGGGGACATCAGCACGGTGTACCACCTGGCGTGGAAGGAGTGCCCCGCCTCCTGACCGCCCGGAGCACGGCCGCCCGGGTCACGCCCCGCCCGGGCGGCACACCAGCGGCTCGGCCAGTTCCGAGCAGGGGCGGTGGCCCCGGGAGCGGATGATGTCCTTGCCGACCTCGTCGGCGAGGTAGCGCAGGAAGCCCGCGGCGATCGAGTCCGCCGGCGGCTCGCCGTAGGTGTAGGCGATCTCGGTCTCCCAGAAGGGGTACGCCCCCTGGTCGGCGCCCTCCAGCGTCGCCGGGTAGCCGTCGATGCGGACCTGCCGCACCCCCTCGTGGGCGGAGGCGGAGCCGACCTCGCTGTGGCCGAGGGCGCCGGGCGTCGCGGCGACGGTGTCCAGCAGGGCCCGGGTGCCGCCGACCTCGCAGCGGCCGGGTCTGCCGGTGTCGAGGCTCCGGCAGTCGTTGGTGGTGACCGCGGGCAGCGGGCTGCCGTCCAGCACCCGCCGCTCCAGGGCGGTCCGGGTGCCGGAGCCCGGGTGCCGGCTGACCAGTTGGACGGGCAGGGGGTTGCCCTTGACCTGGCTCCAGTTGGTGATCCGCCCGGCGTAGATGTCCCGGACCTGCTTCAGCGACAGGTCCCGCACCCCGGTGTCCTCGCTCACGACCAGGGTGAACAGCGACAGGGCCACCGGCCTGGGCAGCAGTTGCGGGCGGCCGTCGGACTTGGGGCCGTCGCTGAAGGCCAGCCGGTCGCCCAGCCCGCCGTCCTCGCCGAGTTCGGCCTTCCCGCCCGCCGCGGCGAGGGTGTCCAGGCCGGGGACGCTGCCCCGGAACGAGTCGGCGGTCAGCGGGATCCGGGCCCCGGGGCAGGTCTTGGCGTACTGCTCGGCGGCCTGTTCCAGCACCTCCTTGAAGGCGGTGGAGCCCGACAGGTGCAGCGTGCCCTCGGCGCAGTCCAGCGGGGCGGCGACCGCGTCCTCGCCGCGGGCGAAGGTGGACACGGACTGGGCGACGCTCACGAGGACGAGGAGGGCGAGGAGCCAGCGGACCGGCCGGGAGGCGAAGGGGTAGTACTCGGTCCTCTTGATGGTCCCGCCGCGCACCCCGCCGACGATGCCCGCGCTGATCTCCGGGCCGGGAAGGTCGTCCCCGGTGGCGTCGGGGAGGCGGTCCAGTACCGCCAGCACCTTGTAGTGGGCGCGGCGGTTGAGCTTCACCTTGGGCAGCGTGATCACGCCGTCCGTGGCTCCCAGGCCCGCCGTGCCCGGTTCGAAGAACTCGCGCAGCACGGGGTGGCTGCACTCCGTCACGACCATGCCGACCACACGGCGGCCCGGGAACGCCGCGCGTATGCCCACCGGGTCGTCCATGCGGGCGACGTAGTCCTCCTCGACGATCGGGGTCCAGCCGACGTTCTCGATGCGCAGCAGGACGACCGAGGGATCGTCCAGGTCGACGCCGTCCCACTGCATGCGCTGGAGGATCCTGGCCTGCGGTCCCGTGGACGTGCCCGAATCCCGGGCGCTGGTGTCCATCTGGACGCGGTAGCCCAGCCGTTTGCGGCCGGCCACGACGAACTCCCAGAGGGCGGCGACCACGGGTACGGCGAGGCCGAACACCGCGATCACCGACTCCCACGAGACACCGCTCATGACCGACTCCCGACGCAGGCACGCACATGGATGGGGAGGCCATGTTGTCCGGGCGCGGCCGTCCTCGAACACGGTTGCGCCGACGATCCGTCAGGAATTCACCGGTGTGTCACCTCTGCCACGGGGTGTTTTCCGGACGTTGGTTGCCCTTGCTGCGCAGACCGTTGACGCGCAAGGGGTTCGATTCTACGTTCCGTCCGACAGTCCGATCGGCGTTCGAGATATGGAACAGGAGCGTTCCCCATGAGGCGCACAAGAACCGCACTCCTCGCCCTCCCCACCGCCGCCCTGCTCTCGCTGGTCCCCACCACGGCGTCGGCGTACCCCGGCCCCGGCCGGGTCACCGGCTCCGTCGTCACCCACGACCCGACGATGATCCGCACCGCCTCCGGGCAGTACCAGCTCTACGCCACCGGCGGAGGCATCAGCAGCAAGACGTCCTCCGACCGCACCGCCTTCGCGGCGGGCGCCGACGCCTTCGGCTCCCGGCCCGGCTGGTGGTCGCGCTACTCGTCGGTCCCGGAGGCGTGGGCGCCCGACATCTCGTACCACGGCGGCAAGTACCTGATGTACTACTCCGTCTCGAAGTTCGGCTCCAACACCTCCGCCATCGGGCTCGCCGGCTCCACCACCGGGCAGCCGGGCAGCTGGAGCGACTACGGCATCGTCTACACCTCCGGCTCCTCCAGCGACTTCAACGCCATCGACCCCAACCTCTTCGTCGACGACGACGGCAAGTGGTGGCTGTCCTTCGGCAGCTGGTGGACCGGCATCAAGATGATCCGCATCGACCCGTCCACCGGCAAGCAGCACGCCTCCGACACCGCCCGGCGCTCCCTCGCCTCCCGGCCGTCCGGCACCAAGGCCGTCGAGGCCCCCTACATCGTCAAGCGCAACGGGTACTACTACCTCTTCGCCTCGTACGACACCTGCTGCGCCGGCACCAGCTCCACGTACAAGATCAAGGTGGGCCGGGCCACCAGCGTCACCGGGCCCTACCGCGACCGGAACGGCGTCTCGATGATGAACAACGGCGGCACTCCCGTGCTGGAGTCGCACGGCAGCGTCATCGGTCCCGGCGGGCAGTCGGTCATGAAGGACGTGGACGGTGACCTGCTCGTCTACCACTACTACGACGGCAACGACAACGGCACACCCAAGCTCGGCATCAACCTCCTGAACTGGAGCAGCGGATGGCCCGTCGCCTACTGACCCTGCTGGCCGCCCTGCTGCTCGCCCTCTCGCTCGGACAGCCCTCCGCGAGCGCGGCCACCTTCGCCAACCCGGTCAAGGCCCAGAAGGGCGCCGACCCCTGGATCACCCACCACGACGGCAACTACTACATGGTGACGACGAGCTGGACCGACGTCATCACCGTCCGCAGGTCGCCCACCCTCGGCGGGCTCGCCACCGCTCCCGGCGTGCAGGTCTGGAAGGGCGACGCGGCCTCCCGGTGCTGCAACATCTGGGCGCCCGAACTGCACTACCTGAACGGCCGCTGGTACCTGTACTACGTCGCCGGGCAGAACGTCCCCGACTACAACCCGACCCAGCGCAGCCACGTCCTGGAGAGCACCGGGTCCGACCCCATGGGCCCGTACACCTACCGGGGGCAGCTCAACCCGGCCTGGATGCTCGACCCCACGGTGGCCACGATCAACGGTCGGCTGTACCTCTTCGGCAGCACGCACAGCGGGACCCAGAACATCGTCGCCGCGCGGATGTCGAACCCGTACACGGTCTCCTCCTCCTTCACCACCGTCTCCACGCCGACGCACGACTGGGAACGCTCGGGCGCCCCGGTCAACGAGGGGCCGGAGATCCTCCAGCGGGGCGGCCGGACCTTCCTCGTCTACTCCGCCAGCGGCTGCTGGACCCCCGACTACAAGCTCGGGCAGCTGGAACTGACCGGGTCCGATCCGGTGTCCGCGTCCTCCTGGACGAAGAAACCGACGCCGCTGTTCCAGCGCAGTGACGGCAACGGCGTCTACGGGCCGGGGCACAACGGCTTCTTCACCTCGCCCGACGGCTCCGAGAGCTGGATCGTCTACCACGCCAACGACGCCGCCTCGGAGGGCTGCGACAACGGGCGTACGGCGCGGGCGCAGAAGTTCGGCTGGAACTCCGACGGCACCCCGAACCTCGGCACACCCGTCCGGCTCGGGGCGAGCATGCCCGGGCCCTCGGGCGAGCCGGCCTCCGTCTCGACCACGTACACGGTCACCAACCGCAACAGCGGCAAGTGCCTGGACGTGGCCGGGGGTTCGTCGGCGGACGGGGCGGACGTGGTGCAGTACTCCTGCAACGGCGGCGCCAACCAGCGCTGGCGCCTGGAGGACCGCGGCGACGACACCCACCGGCTGGTCAACGTGGCCACCGGGAAGGTGCTGGACACCGCCGACTGCTCGGCCGCCGACGGGGCGGACCTGCGGCAGTGGTCCTGGCTGGACAACACCTGCCAGCGGTTCCGGTTCCTCGCCACCGACGGCGGCCACGTCCGCATCGTCAACGAGGCCACCGGCAAGGTCGCCGACGTCGCGAACTGCTCGTCGGCGGACTCCGCCGACGTACGGCAGTGGACGTGGCTGAACAACGCCTGTCAGCAGTGGCGGCTGAACCCGGCGTGAAGCACGGTCCGCGACCTCACCCCGTACGGCCCATGCCCGCCGGGTTCGGCCAGTTCGGCGGGCCCGGCCGGCCCGTCGCCGGGACCGACTCCAGCCCGTTGGTGCCCCTGACCTGGGCGGCCGTGAGGCCACCGCGGGCCGGGACGCCGGGCGGGGTGGGGCCGGTGGGCGCCGGGTACCGCGCCGCCGCGGCGGCGGGGGCCGGGGCGGGCGCGGGGAAGGGGGCCGGTGCGGGCATGGGCTGCTGCGGGGCCGGTGCCGGGTGGGGGACCGGCACCGGCCCGGGGTACGGCACCGGCTGGGGGACCGGCGCCGGTTGTGGGACCTGCCGCGGTGCCGTCGGCGCCGCCATCGGGCCGAGGGCGGCCGCCGCCGGGTGGGCGGGCACCGCGGCGGGGAGCGGCACGCCGGTGCCGACGGCCGGAGCGGCGACGAGCCCCGGGGTGCCGGCACCGGCGGCCGGAGCGGCGAGCCCCCGCAGTCCGGCCCCGTTGGTCTCGCTCATCAGCCGGTCCACCGCCGCCGTGCCCGAGCTGTAGCCGGTCCCTGTAGCGGGCTCGGGCACGGCGGCTCCCCTCCCGGACCCGTAGAGCACCTGTTCCAGGCCGGACACCAGGCGACGCACGTCGGCCTGGGGGCGCACCACGAGACGCAGGAAGCGGCTGGACGAACCGATCTTGTTGCCGCACTCACGGACCAGGACCCGGTGCTCGGTGAGCATGCGGTCCCGGACGACGGTGCCCTCGGCGCCCACGGGCAGACGCACGAAGAGGAAGTTGCCCTGGGAGGGATAGACGGTCAGGCCGGGCAGCGAGGAGAGCCGGCCGGCCATCTCCAGGCGGTCGCGGCGGACCTGGTGCAGGCTCTGCGCGTACTCGGGCCCGTGGTCGCGCAGCATGAACACCACGTGCTCCGCGAAGGAGTTGAGGTTCCACTTGGGGAGCATGGCGCGCACCCGGCCCGCGAGCGCCGGGTTGGCGACCAGGTAGCCGAAGCGGATGCCGTGCAGTCCGAAGTTCTTGCCGAGGCTGCGCAGGACGACGACGTTGGGGCGCAGCATCGCCTCCTGGACCACACTGGGCTCCGCCTCCGCGTCGGCGAACTCCAGGAACGACTCGTCGATGACGATCAGGTCCCGGTCGGCCATGGCGTCCATGAACTCCACGAGCGCCTGCTTGTGCAGGAAGCCGCCGTCGGGGTTGTTGGGGTTGCAGACGACGGCGACCCGGGTGCCGCGGACCCGGATGAACTCGGCGTACCGCGCGAGGTCGAGGGCGAAGCCGTTGGACTCCTGGAGCGGGAACATGTCGACCCGCTTGCCGGTCTCCATGGGCTGGTCGGTCCAGCGGCCGAAGGTGGGGACGGGGACGGCGAGGGACTCCCGGACCAGCAGATGGTCGATCCAGGTGATCAGCTCCGTGGAGCCGTTGCCCATCGCCACGCACTGCGGCGGCAGTTGGAGCAGGCCGCACAGCTCGGCGGTGATGGTGTCGGCGCCGCTCGGGTAGTACGTGATGATGTCGCGCAGCCGGCCGGCCAGCTCCTCGAACATCGCCGGGGTGGGGAAGTACGGGTTGCAGGGGATGCAGAAGTCCACCGGGCCGGCGCCCGTCGCCTCGCCGCTCTCCCGCGTCAGCGCCGCCATCGACGGGCTGTGCGCCGCGGTGCCGCGGAACAACGAGGTGACGTTGCCGGACAAGAGAACCTCCGTAGGTGGGCGGCCCGCGCGGGGGAGCGCGGGCCGCCCTTACATACGGAGGGAGGTGGGACGCCGTTCAACGCGTGTGGAGAAAGTGTGCCCTCACGCGTCGAACGAGTGCACCGTGGTCGTCCGGTACGTCTGCCCCGGCCGCAGCACGGTCGACGGGAACGACGGCTGGTTCGGCGAGTCCGGGAAGTGCTGCGTCTCCAGGCACAGGGCGTCGCCCTGCCGGTAGAGCGAGCCGCCGGT
Organism: Streptomyces sp. M92; assembly: GCF_028473745.1. Lineage (NCBI taxonomy): Bacteria > Bacillati > Actinomycetota > Actinomycetes > Kitasatosporales > Streptomycetaceae > Streptomyces > Streptomyces sp. M92. The sequence continues at coordinate 668,288 of NZ_CP101137.1, read as the reverse complement.
GCCGGTGAGCGTGCCGTCGAGGAAGTTGCCCGAGTAGAACTGCAGACCGGGTTGGTCGGTGGCGATGCGCAGGGTGCGGCCCGAGCCGCGCTCGCGCAGGGTGGCGATGTGCTCGGGGCGGTCGGTGACGCCCTTGTCCAGCACCCAGTTGTGGTCGAAGCCCTTGGCGGTGACCAGCTGCGGGTCGGCGTCGCGGAGGTCCCGGCCGATCGGCTTGGCCCGCCGGAAGTCGAAGGGCGTGCCGGACACCCTCGCCAGCTCGCCCGTCGGGATCAGGCCCGCGTCGGTGGGCGTGTAGCGGGAGGCGGCGATCGACAGCTCGTGGTCCTCGATCGTGCCGCTGCCCTCGCCGGCCAGGTTCCAGTAGACGTGGCTGGTGAGGTTGACGACGGTGGCCTTGTCGGTGGTGGCCTCGTAGTCGATGCGCCACTCGCCGCGCCGGGTGAGGGTGTACGTCACCTTCGCCCGGAGCGTGCCGGGGTAGCCCATCTCGCCGTCGGCGCTGGTGTAGTGCAGGACCAGGCCCACGTCGGAGCCCTCGCGGAACGGTTCGACGTCCCACACCCGCTTGTCGAAGCCCTGGGCGCCGCCGTGCAGGCTCTGCTCTCCGTCGTTGACGGAGAGCTGGTACGCCGTGCCGTCCAGGGTGAAGCGGCCCTGGCCGATGCGGTTGCCGTAGCGGCCGATCAGGGCTCCGAAGTAGGGGCTGGAGGCCACGTAGTCGTCGAGGTTGTCGAAGCCCAGCGAGACGTTCTCGTAGCGGCCCCGGCGGTCGGGGATCTCCAGGGACTGGACGACGCCGCCGTACGACAGCACCTTCATCCGCGTGCCGCCGTTCTCCAGCGACCAGCGGTACACCTTCGTGCCGTCGGCGAGCTTGCCGAAGAGCTCCTTCACCGGCTTCCTGCCTCCCGTGGCGTGTGCCGTGCCGCCCACCGCGGTGGCCGTCAGGCCGGCGGCGGCCGCCGATGCGATGACCGTGCGTCTGCTCAGTTCCATGTGCGGCTCCTGTACTTCCGTGAGAAGAAGCGGGCCCCGCCGTGAGCGGCGGGGCCCGAGATCCGTTACGAACCGACCCTGCGCTTGTTCCACACGTCGAACCCGACCGCCGCCAGCAGCACGGCGCCCTTGATCACCTGCTGCCAGTCGGTGCCGATGCCGACGAGGTTCATGCCGTTGTTCAGCACGCCCAGGACCAGACCGCCGATGATCGCGCCGAGGACCGTGCCGACGCCGCCGCTCATCGACGCCCCGCCGATGAACGAGGCGGCGATGGCCTCCAGCTCGAAGTTGAGACCGGCCTTGGGGGAGGCCGCGTTGAAGCGGGCGGCGAAGACCAGGCCCGCCAGCGCCGCGAGCATGCCCATGTTCAGGAAGACCAGGAAGGTGACCTTCTTGTCCTTCACGCCCGACAGCTTGGCCGCGGGCAGGTTGCCGCCGATGGCGTAGATGTGGCGGCCGATGATCGCGTTGCGCATCAGGTAGCCGAACCCGACGACCAGCACGCCCAGGATGAGCAGCACGATCGGGGCGCCCTTGTAGCTGGCGAGCAGCAGGGTGACCACGAGGACGGCGGAGACCAGCGCGACCAGCTTGAGCCAGAACAGCTTGGCCGGCAGCACCTCGAGCGCGAACTCCTGCTGCCGCTTGCGGTCGCGGACCTCCTGGTAGACCACGAAGGCGATCAGCGCGAAGCCCAGCAGCAGGGTGAGGTTGTGGTAGTTGGTCTCCGGGCCGACCTCGGGCAGGAAGCCGTTGGCTATCTTCTGCAGGTCCCGGGGGAACGGGCCGAGGGTCTGGCCCTCCAGGAAGATCTCCGTCAGACCGCGGAAGAGCAGCATGCCCGCCAGGGTCACGATGAACGACGGTATGCCGAGATAGGCGATGAAGAACCCTTGCGCGGCGCCCGCGGCGGCGCCGATGGCCAGGCACAGCAGCACGGCGACCGGCCAGGGCAGGTCGTTCCTGACCATCAGTACGGCGGCTATCGCCCCGGTGAACGCGGTCAGTGACCCGACCGACAGGTCGATGTGCCCCGCGATGATGACCAGCATCATGCCGATCGCGAGGATCAGGATGTAGCTGTTCTGCAGCACCAGGTTGGAGACGTTGCGCGGCAGCAGCAGGTCGCCGTCGGACCAGACGGCGAACAGGGCCACGATCAGGCCGAGGGCGATCAGCATGCCGTACTGCCGCATGTTGCGGCGCAGGCCGTCGAGCATCAGCTGCCACAGGCCGCCGGCGGCCGGACCGCCTGAGCCGGGCGGCGCCGGGGCCGGGGTCTTCGCGGTCACGTCCGTGCTCATCGGGTTACCTCTTTGTCCTTCGTGTCCTTCGTCATCCGACGCATCAGCGCTTCCTGCGAGGCCTCGGCCCGTGAGAACTCGCCCGTCAGCCGGCCGGCGGCCATCGTGTAGATGCGGTCGCACATGCCGAGCAGCTCGGGCAGTTCGGAGGAGATGAAGACGACCGCCTTGCCCTGGGCGGCCAGCTGGTCGATGACCGTGTAGATCTCGTACTTGGCGCCCACGTCGATGCCCCGGGTGGGCTCGTCCAGGATCAGCACCTCGGGACCGGCGAAGATCCACTTGCTGAGGACGACCTTCTGCTGGTTGCCGCCGGACAGCTTGCCGACCGGCTCGAAGACGGTCGGCGCCTTGATGTTCATGGCCTTGCGGTAGTCCTCGGCGACCTGCCGCTCTCCGTGCTCGTCGACCACGCCCCGCTTGGCGACCTTGCCCAGCGCGGTCAGCGAGATGTTCCGGTTGATGGTGTCGATGAGGTTGAGGCCGTAGTGCTTGCGGTCCTCGGTGACGTAGGCGATGCCGTGCCCGACCGCCTCGGGGACGGTCTTCGTACGGACCTCCGTGCCGTCCCTGAGGACGGTGCCGCCCGCGTGCCGGCCGTAGGTGCGGCCGAAGACGCTCATCGCCAGCTCGGTGCGGCCCGCGCCCATCAGCCCCGCGATGCCGACGATCTCGCCGCGCCGCACCTCGATCGACACGTCGTCCACGACCTTGCGCTGCTGGTCGATGGGGTGGTGCACGGTCCAGTTGCGGATCTCCAGGGCGGGCGCGGCGCCCTCCTCCGGGTGGTGCGGGGTGCGTTCCGGGAAGCGGTTCTCCAGGTCCCGGCCGACCATCCCGGAGATGATCCGGTCCTCGGTGGTCTCCGCCGCCTTCACGTCGAGCGTCTCGATGGACTGCCCGTCGCGGATGATCGTCACCGAGTCGGCGACCCGGCGGATCTCGTTCAGCTTGTGCGAGATGATGATCGAGGTCATCCCCTGTTCCTTCAGCTGAAGGATCAGGTCGAGGAGTTTGCCGCTGTCCTCGTCGTTGAGCGCGGCGGTCGGCTCGTCGAGGATGAGCAGCTTCACCTTCTTCGACAGCGCCTTGGCGATCTCCACCAGCTGCTGCTTGCCCACGCCGATGTCGGCGACGCGGGTCTCGGGGTGCTCGTCGAGACCGACCCGGCGCAGCAGTTCGGTGGCGTGCCTCAGGGTCTCGGTCCAGTCGATCAGGCCGCGCTTGGCGTGCTCGTTGCCGAGGAAGATGTTCTCCGCGATGGACAGGTACGGCACCAGGGCCAGCTCCTGGTGGATGATCACGATGCCGTGCTGCTCGCTCGCCCGGATGTTCCGGAACCGGCAGGTCTCGCCCTCGAAGAGGATGTCCCCCTCGTAACTGCCGTGCGGATGGACGCCGGAGAGCACCTTCATCAGGGTCGACTTGCCGGCGCCGTTCTCTCCGCAGATGGCGTGGACCTCGCCCTGGCGGACGGTCAGTGTGACGTCCGACAGCGCTTTGACACCGGGAAAGGTCTTGACGATCGAGCGCATTTCCAGGACGGGTCCCGCCATGGTCGTGCCTTCCAATCCTTGTAGGGACCCGGTCAGTTGAGCTGGTCCTCGGTGTAGTAGCCGCCGTCGACGAGGACCTCCTTGTAGTTGGACTTGTCGACGCTGACCGGCTGGAGCAGGTAGGCGGGGACGACCTTGGCACCGTTGTCGTACGACTTGGTGTCGTTGACCTCGGGCTTCTTGTCGTTCAGGACCGCTTCGACCATGTTCGAGGCGACCTTGGCGAGTTCGCGGAGGTCCTTGTAGACGGTCTGGGTCTGCTGGCCCGCCTTGATCGACTTCACCGAGGCGATCTCGGCGTCCTGGCCGGTGACGACCGGCATGGGCTTGCTGCCGGAGCCGTAGCCGTCCGACTTCAGCGCGGAGAGGATGCCGATGGAGATGCCGTCGTAGGGCGAGAGCACCGCGTCGACGCGGGCGCTGCGGTAGCTGGAGGTGAGCAGGTCGTCCATGCGCTTCTGGGCGGTGCCGCCGTCCCAGCGCAGGGTGGTGACCTGGTTGAGGTCGGTCTGCTTGGAGCGGACGACGAGCTGGCCCTTGTCCATGTACGGCTTCAGGACCTTCATCGCGCCGTTGAAGAAGTACTTGGTGTTGTTGTCGTCGTTGGAGCCGGCGAACAGCTCGATGTTGAAGGGGCCCTTCTTGCCCGCCTTCAGCCCGAGCTTGTCCACGATGTACGAGCCCTGCAGCTCGCCGACCTTCTCGTTGTCGAACGAGGCGTAGTAGTCGACGTTCTCCGTGCCGAGGATCAGCCGGTCGTAGGAGATGACCGGGATGTCCGCGTCCTTGGCCTGCTGGAGGACGTTGCCCAGGGACTTGTTGTCGATCGCGGCGATGATCAGGGCGTCCACGCCCTGCGTGATCATGTTCTCGATCTGCGAGACCTGCTGGTCGGGGTCGTCCTCGCCGTAGACGAGCTTGGTCTCGTAGCCCTTGGCCTTCAGTTCCTTCTCGACGTTGGCGCCGTCGGAGATCCAGCGCTCGGAGGACTTGGTCGGCATCGCGATGCCGATGGTGGCGCCGTCGCTGCCTCCCTTGTCCTCCTCGCTGCCGCCCTCACTGTTCTGGCCGCAGGCGGTCAGCGTCAGGGCGAGCGAGGCGGCGGAGGCTATGGCGGCGAGTGCGGCTCTGCGGTTGCGCATGGTCATCATCCTTGAGGTGAGGGCTGGAACGGCGACGCAGGTGTGTGGGATTGTGCGCGGTCGTGTCTTCTTTTGTGAAGGGAGTTTCCGGAACGTTATGACGAGATCTCGAACCGGTTGAGCGGGCCCGGCAGCCGCGAACCGAGCGGTGCCATCTCCCCGTCCGCCCCGTGCCGGGCGAGCAGATCGAGGGCGAGCCGGCCGCGCCGCACCCGCTCCTTGGCGGTGGCCAGCGTCAGTTCCCGCAGGTGATGGCCGTACGGGTAGATCCCGGGCGCCTTGGAGAGGCCGAACTTCAGGTACAGCGGGGCGCCGCGCCGGATCAGCTCGGCGATCTCGTACATCCGGACATAGCCGCCCAGGTCGTCGGGAGCCTCGATGTACATGTCCATCGGCGCGGCCGAAACCCGCCGTATTTCGGTCAGGTGATCCGGCGTCAGATCGCTGGGCACGTTGATGGAGTCGGCGCCGAGCCCTTCGTAGACCGCGTACGAGGCCGGGTTGACCGGCCCGACGAGCGCCGAGAGCTTGAGCGTGGTGCCGGCGGGGATGATGCCCGCCTTCCGCGCCCGGTGCAGCGTCCACAGCACGCCCTCGTCGGCGACCAGCAGGCACTGGACGCCCAGTTCGGTCGCCCGGACGGCGTCCTCGACGCACCCGGCGACCGCGTCGTGGCCGCGGGCGCGCAGGCCCGCGCCGCCGGAGTCGGTCCGGGTGGAGCCGCCGATGTCCCAGGTGCCGCGCGGGCCGGTGAACAGGCAGAGCTCGATGTCGCGTTCGGCGGTGGCCTCGACCATCTCGGTGATCTCGGCGTCGGTCAGCATCCACACCCCGCTGCCCTGGCTGATCCGGTGGATCGGCACGTCCAGCCGCGAGGACTCCTTCAGCACCACCCCCAGCGCCTCGGGACCCTCGCAGGAGGGGATCTCGGTGCGCCAGCGGCCGCCGCCCGGGAAGGAGTGCGGCGAGGCGTCGGCGGGGTCGAGGGCGGGCGCGGCCAGGCCGAGCGCGGTGAGCGCCTGCTCACCGGGCCTGCGTGCGGCGGCCTTGGCGGAAGCGTCGGTCACAAGCGTTCCTTAGGTTCGGTACGCCGGAGTCCGCACCCGGCAGGTCGTGTTCGACATGTCGGACGAGGTTCGCGACGTGAGGTACGAAAAGCCTCGAAGTGGAGGTACGCCGGTACGGAGGCCGTCAGGTCGCCCCCGTACCGGCGTACGGCTCAAGGGGCGGGGTCAGGGATGCAGCAGCACCTTGCCGACCTTCGGGTCGCCGGACCCCACCAGCTCGATGGCCTCGGGGAACTCGGCGAGCGGCAGCTCGTGGGTGACCAGCGGCCGCGGGTCGAGCAGGCCGGCCGCGAAGACCCGCACCGTGTGCGCCCAGGCGTCCGGCGCCGCACCGAAGACGGTGTGCACCTCCAGCTGACGCACCACGAGGTCGGTGGGGTCGAGCCCGTCGGCGCCCGGCGCCGGGATACCGGTCAGGACCAGCCGCCCGCCCCGGCGCAGCAGTGCGGCGGCGGTGCGGGCGGCATCGGCGGACCCGGCGGTCTCGATCACGACGTCGAAGTCGTCCGGCAGCGGCTGGTCCTTGGTGCGGAAGTCCGTCGCCCCGTACTGCCTCGACAGCGCCTCCCGGTCCCCGCGCGAGCCGACGACCAGCAGCTCGCCGGGCGAGGCGGCGCGCAGGAACTGCACGGCGAACATGCCGAGCGTCCCCGTGCCGACCACGGCGACCCGCTCGCCCGGGCGGGCGTTCGCCTTGAGCGCGGCGGCGGCGATGCAGGCGGCGGGCTCCAGCAGGGCAGCCGCGGTGAGGTCGGCGTCGTCGGGCAGCACGTGCAGCAGCCGCGCGGGCAGGGTCAGCGTGGGCGCCATCGCCCCCGGCTGGGTGAACCCGGTCTCCTCGTAACCGGCCGTGCACAGCGTCGTCTCGCCCGCGTGGCAGCGGTCGCACACCTGGCAGTTGCGGAAGCCCTCACCGACCACCTTGCGTCCGGCGAGGGAGTCCGGCACCCCGGCGCCGACCCGCTCCACGGTCCCGGACCACTCGTGGCCCGGGACGAGCGGGTAACGCACGTACCCCTCGGGCCGGTTGCCCTGCCAGACCTCGCGGTCGCTGCCGCAGATCCCGGCCGCGTGCACCCGCACCAGCGCCTCGCCGGGACCGGGCTCGCGCACGTCGTGCGGCGCCAGCCGGTACGCGCCCGGCGCCTCGACGACGACCGCGCCGCTCATGCCCCGGTCCCCTTGGGCTTGCGCTGCTCCCAGCCCTCGGCCCACAGGTCGAACCGCGCCTGCTGCTGGGGGAACTCGGCCGCCGCGTCGGCGTCCAGCTCGACGCCGAGACCGGGCGCGTCGGACAGGTGGAAGCAGCCGTCCTCCGGGTCCACCACCGGCGCGCCCTTGACGACCTTCTTGATCTCCGCGTCCGCGAAGTCGTTGAAGTGCTCCAGGATCTTGAAGTTCGGGGAGGTGAAGCCGACCTGGAGGGAAGCGGCGGTCAGCACGGATCCCCCCACGTTGTGCGGCGCGACGAGCGTGTAGTGCGTCTCGGCGGTCGCCGCCAGCTTGCGGGTCTCCCAGATGCCGCCGATGTGACCGACGTCGGGCTGGATGACGTCCACGGACTGGTCCTCGAACAGCTCGCGGAACTCGATCCGGTCGTGGATGCGCTCACCGGTGGCGACCGGGATGTCGACCTTCTCGGCGACCTTCCGCAGCGCCTTGAGGTTCTCCGGCGGGACCGGCTCCTCCAGCCACGCCGGCTTGAACGGCGCGAGTTCCCGCGCGAGCCGGACGGCGGTGGAGGGCGAGAACCGGCCGTGCATCTCCAGCATCAGCTCGGCGTCCGGCCCGATCGCGTCCCGCACCGCCTCGATCAGCGACACGGCGTACAGGGTCTGCTCGTGGTCCAGCTCGAAGTGCCCGGTGCCGAACGGGTCGATCTTCAGCGCCCGGTACCCGCGCTCCATGACCCCCTGCGCGGCCTTGTGGTACGCCTCCGGGGTCCGCTCCGTCGTGTACCACCCGTTGGCGTACGCCTTGACCTTGTCGGTGACCTTGCCGCCCAGCAGCTGCCAGACCGGGACCCCGAGGGCCTTGCCCTTGATGTCCCAGCAGGCCATCTCCACGACCGCGATGCCGGACATCACGATCTCGCCGGCGCGGCCGTAGTCGCCGTACTTCATGCGGCGGACCAGGTCCTCGACGGCGAACGGGTCGGAGCCCAGAATGTGGTTGGCCTCCGCCTCCTTCAGATAGCCGAGGAGGGCGTCGGTGTGCCCCAGCATCCGGGTCTCGCCGACTCCAGTGATTCCCTCGTCGGTGTGCACCTGGACGTACGTCAGGTTGCGCCACGGCGTCCCGACCACGTGTGTGCTGATTCCGGTGATGCGCACGGCGGTTGCCCTTCGCTGTGTTCGATATTTCGTCACTCGTTCGAAATGCTGGCGTGACAGTAAGGAGGGGGCGGTGGGGGTGTCAATGGGTCGGACACATAACGGTTTCGGCAGTTTCGAAAGTACGGCGAGGGGCGGCCGCGGCGGCTTCGGCACACAACCTTCACAGCCGCCTCTAGGAACACGTCCGTCCCGGAACTTAACCTTCCCGCGTCATGGACTATTGCCACCCGTGCCGACGGCACCTGAACGGCGCCCTCGCCTGCCCGGGGTGCGGCGTCCCTGCCGGCCAACCCGGCGCCTCTGACGCGGACCTGACGATGAGTGGGGCGGCGGGCCCGCCGTGGTCCACCGAAGAAGTGAGCGCGCCCGAGGAGGGTGCCGACGGGGACCCCGGCGACACCGCGCCCGGCGCCCGGGCCGGCCGCCGCGACCGCAAGGCCGCCGCACACCGCAGGCGCCGCCGCCGGACCCTGTTCGTCACCGCCGGTTTCGTCCTGGCCGCCGGCGGACTGAGCCTCGCGGAACTCGGCCTCGACGCCCCGGGCGCCCCGCCGACACCGGCGGCGGCCGGCGGCGAGTCCACGGACGGCGAGGCGGCACGGGAGGTGGGGGAGGCGTCCGCCCTACCGGCCGACGCGACCTCGGCCCCGGCCCCGGCCCCGGGCACCGCCTCCCCGGACGCCTCCACGTCGGCCTCGGCGCCGGCGTCCGCGTCAGCCTCGCAGTCCCCGTCGGCGGAGAACCGGGAAACGGCCGAGGAGGAGGGTGACCCCTCCCGGCCCCCGCCGGAGTCGGCACCGGGCTCACCCGGCACCCCGGACCGCCCGACGACATCCCCGGCCGACCCGCCCCCGACCACCACCCCCACCCCTACGGCGTCACCGGACCCCACCCCCACGGAGACGTGCGACCGCTTCCTGTGGTGGTGCACGTAGGAGCCACGCCTCGGTCCTGCGGCCGTGGTCACGGACTTGACCGGCCCCTGCCGTCGCGCTGATCTTCGAGGCGGGCGGTGAGGTCGGGCCACCACTCGGACCACCGCGCCAGATCGCTCGCGGTCAACGCCCATGGTGAACGCAGGGCTTCGTTGGGAAGGAAGCGGACGCAGGTCCCCGTGGTCCCGTCGGCCTCGACGGGCATCAGGTCACTCACCGGGACACCGTGCTCATAGCGCTGGCTCCAGGATCCGTTGCGGCGGCGGTTGGTATGGATCAGCCCGGGCGCGGAGGCCGAGGCGCGGGGCCGTCGGGGGACCCAGCGCATCCTGCGCGCCGACGAGGTGGCCGCGCCCGCCGAGGTGGCGGAACTACTCGGCGTCGCCGAAGGGGATCCGGTCGTCGTGCGTCGGCGCCTGATCCTCCTCGACGAGATGCCGAACGAGCTGACCGACACGTACTACCCGCTGGCCATAGCCCAGGGCACCGCCCTGGCGCGCACCGCCAAGATCCGTGGCGGTGCCGTCACGCTGCTCGCCGAACTCGGTCACATCGGCGTCCTGGTGCGCGAGGACGTGACGGCCACGATGCCGGACGAGGAAGAGCGCCGGACCCTGAACACGGCCCCCGATGAGCCGGTGCTGCGGCTTACCCGAGTGACGCTCGACCGTGAGAACCGCCCGATCCAGGTGGACCGTATGGTGATGCCTGCCCTGCGGCAGAGACTGCGCTACGAGATCGAGATCGGATGACCGTGCCCCGAGCGGAAACGGAAGGCGTCGACCGTCGCTCCCTCCACGAGCGCATCGCCGCCGACCTGCGCGACGCCATCATGAGTGGCGAACTGGCGCCGGGCGCGAGTCTCCCCTCCACGGCGCGGCTCAAGGAGCGCTTCGACGCGTCGAACGCCACGGTGCAGAAGGCGTTGCAACTCCTCAAGGAGGAAGACCTCGTGGTCGGCAGGGCGGGAGCCTCCGTCACCGTCCGCGAGCACCGGCAGCGTACGGTCTCCCCGGCCGCGCTCACGACAGCGGACCACTGGCTCACGGAGGCCGCCAAGTACGGCACCCGCGCCCGCAGCGTTCTCCGTGAGGTCGCGGAGGTCCACCCGCCCGCCGCGTCCGTTCCGCCTTCGGTCTCCCCGCGGACGGCACGGCACTGTTGCGCAGCCAGATCCTCCTGATCGACGACGAGCCCGCGGAACTCGTCGACTGCTATTACCCGCCGGCCATCGCCCGGGGCACGGCGCTCATGGAGCGGCGCCGGATCGAAGGCGGCGCACCCGCGCTGCTGGCGGAACTGGGCCACCCCGGGCGCCGCAGCGTGGACCGGGTCTGCGCGCGGATCCCGACCCAGGAGCAGTACCGGGCCCTCCACCTCACCAGCAGCACACCGGTCCTGCGTACGCTCCGGGTCGTCCACGGGGACGGGGACAGCAGCCCGGTCGAGGTGACGGTCATGGTGAAGGCCGGGCACCTCTACGAGTTGCAGTACGAATTCGAAGCGTGCTGAGGATCAGCTCTCCGCCGAGTCCTCCCCGAGCATCCTCCGCAACGCGTCCCGCAGCGCCACCCGCTCCCCCTCCGACAACCCGGCGAGCGGCTCCCGCGCGAAGTGCAGCGACTCCCGCAGCCCCCGCGCGACCCGGCGCCCCTCGTCCGTCGCCGCCGCCACCTTCACCCGCCGGTCGGAGGGATCGGGCCGCCGTTCGACCAGTCCCCGTGCCTCCAGCCGGTCCACGATCCCGGTGACGTTCGACGGCTCGCACTTCAGTTTCCGCGCCAGCTTCCGCATCGGCAGCGGTTCCAGCGACAGCAGGCTGAGCAGCTTGGCCTGCGCGCCGGTCAGGGCGCGTTCCGCGGCCGCCTCCTCGTAGTCGGCGTGGAAGCGGGCCACGACCTCGCCGATCAGCTCGACGACTTCGAGAGTGAGTGCGTCGGGTCGACGGGTCGTGTCGCGTGGTGTGGCCATGGAATCCAGGGTAACCATTTGTTTGACAATGTGAAATGTTCAGTCGCATGGTTGTTTCATAGGCTGAAGCATTTTCTCCCCGCCCGCCACCAGGAAGGTGCGCCATGACCGACTCCCCCTCCCTCCCCTCCGTCAACCGCGAATGGCACCTGGCCAGCCGCCCGGTCGGCTGGCCCAAGCCCGAGGACTTCTCCCTCGTCGAGACGGAGCTCCCCACTCCGGGCGAGGGCCAGGTGCTCGTGCGCAACCTGTACGTCTCCGTCGACCCCTACATGCGCGGCCGCATGAGCGCCGCCAAGTCCTACGTCGCCCCCTACGAGCTGGGCAAGCCCATGCAGGGCGGCGCCGTCGGCGAGGTCGTCGCCTCCAACGCCGACGGCATCGCCGTCGGCGACCACGTCCTGCACTTCTTCGGCTGGCGCGAGTACGCCGCCGTGGACGCGAAGAACGCGGTGAAGGTCGACCCGGAGGCGGCGCCGCTGTCGACGTACCTGGGCGTGCTCGGCATGACCGGCCTGACCGCCTACGCCGGACTGCTGCGCACCGCGTCCTTCAAGGAGGGCGACTCGGTGTTCGTCTCCGGTGCCGCGGGTGCCGTCGGCAGCCAGGTCGGCCAGATCGCCAAGCTCAAGGGCGCCTCCCGCGTCATCGGTTCGGCGGGCTCGGACGAGAAGGTCAAGCTGCTCCTCGACGAGTACGGCTTCGACGCCGCCTTCAACTACAAGGACGGCCCGGTGAGCGAGCAGCTGCGCGCCGCCGCCCCGGACGGCGTCGACGTCTACTTCGACAACGTGGGCGGCGACCACCTGGAGGCCGCCATCGGGTCGCTCAACCGGGACGGCCGCATCGCCATCTGCGGTGCGATCTCCGTCTACAACAACACCGAGCCCGCCCCCGGCCCGAAGAACCTCGCCCGGCTGATCCAGACCCGCGGCCGTATCGAGGGCTTCCTCGTCGGCGACCACTACGACCTCCAGCCGCAGTTCGTCCAGGAGGTCGGCCCCTGGGTCCGCTCCGGCGAGCTGAAGTACCGCGAGACGGTCGTCGAGGGCATCGAGAACAACCTGGAGGCGTTCCTCGGAGTCCTGCGCGGCGACAACACCGGCAAGATGATCGTCAAGCTCTGACGATCCCGTGGCGTGGAGGAGGAGCGGCCTTCACTGAATTTCCGGCATGCGGTAGCGTCTTTCCGAAATCCGTCGTGGTCGTGGGCGCGAGTCACGGCGGACCGAGGAGGAAGACAACCGCATGCCCATTCAGCAGTCCGAGGTCCTCTACACCGCCGTCGCCACCGCCGAGAACGGCCGCGACGGCCGGGTCGCCACCGATGACGGCAAGCTCGACGTCGTCGTGAACCCGCCCAAGGAGATGGGCGGCAGCGGCGCCGGCACCAACCCGGAGCAGCTGTTCGCCGCCGGGTACAGCGCCTGCTTCCAGGGCGCGCTCGCCGTCGTGGCCCGCCAGGAGGGCGCCGACGTGTCCGGCTCGACCGTCACCGCGAAGGTCGGCATCGGCAAGAACGACGACGGCTTCGGCATCATCGTCGAGATCTCCGCCGAGATCCCGTCGGTGGACGCCGCCACCGCGCGCTCGCTGGTGGAGAAGGCCCACCAGGTCTGCCCGTACTCGAAGGCGACCCGCGGCAACATCACCGTGACGCTCGTCTGACCGCGGGCCGTCGCGCAGGACCCGACGCGGGACTCACCGGAGGCCGCACCCGGATGCACCGGGTGCGGCCTCCGGCGCGCTCCGGCGGCCCCGCCCGGCCGGTGCGGTCCCGGTAGAGTGCCGCACATGCGCGATCTTGGGGCGGGATTCGGTCACCTTCTGAAGGGCCAGCGCTGGGTGGCCCGGCACGGCAAGAGCTACGGCTTCGGGCTGGTCCCCGGCCTGATCACCCTTGTCCTGTACGTGGCGGCGCTGGTGTCGCTGGCGCTGTGGGGCACGGACTTCGTCGCCTGGGCGACCCCCTTCGCCGACGACTGGTCGAGCCCCTGGCCCGGCCTCTTCCGCGGCTTCCTCACCGCCGTCCTCTTCGCCCTCGCCCTGCTCCTGGCCGTCCTCACCTTCACCGCGGTCACCCTGCTGATCGGCCAGCCCTTCTACGAGAGCCTCTCCGAGCGCGTCGACCGGGACGTCTCCCCGGACGGCACCGCTCCCGAGTCGGACCTCCCGCTCCTGCGTGAACTGTGGATCTCGGGCCGCGACAGCCTCCGTATCCTCGTCCGCGCCGCCCTGTGGGGCGTACTGCTCTTCGCGCTCGGCTTCATCCCGGTCGTCGGGCAGACGGTCGTCCCGGTGGCCGGCTTCTTCGTCACCGGCTTCTTCCTCACCGAGGAGCTGACCTCCGTGGCCCTCCAGCGCCGCGGCGTCGAGCTGCGCGACCGGCTCGCCCTCCTGCGCTCCCGCAAGGCGCTGGTCTGGGGCTACGGCACCCCGCTGGCCGTGTCCTTCCTGGTGCCCTTCGTCGCGGTGTTCCTGATGCCGGGCGCGGTCGCCGGGGCCACCCTCCTCGCCCGCGACCTGCTGGGCGAGGAGATCCGGGACGGCTACGACGACGATGGCGACCGCCCCGACGGCGGCTCCGCCAGCCGGACGGTCAGCTCGGGTCCGACGACCGGTCCCGCCGGTCCGGCTCCGACGCGCTGACCGCCACCGCCACGATCGACCGCACCTGGGCCACGATGTCCAGCCGGTTCCGCACGAACGCGGGGTCGGTGACCGTCCCCGTCGCCGGGTCGGTGTTCCCGTCCCCGAACCGCAGCACCGGCGTGTGGACGTGCCCGCCCGGCAGCGTGCCGCGCAGCCCGAGCCGGTCCCGCAGCAGGGTCGCCCGGTAGGCGATCTCGTTGGAGAGGTAGTCCCCGCCGCCGCCCGCGCGGGCCGTCGAACCGGGCGTCGGGCCGTCCGGCCGTACGACCGCCTCCGTGCCGCCCGCCGGGATCTCCGTCACGCTCGTGTTGTCGTACACGGGGAACCGGCCGGTGTCCGCGGCCGTGATCGCCTCGTACGGCAGCGTCGTGGTCGTCCACTGCGGCTGCGAGGCCGGATCGGCCACGGGCACCGTCTCCGTACGGGAGACGTCGTCGTTGTCGGGGAAGCCGCCCCGCCACGCCCCGTTGGTCCGCTCCACGTCGAACCGCCCGACCCGGCCCTGGCTCACCGTCGTGAACAGGTCCACCCGCGGCAGGTACGGCCGCAGCGCTTCCTCCACCGCCCCTTGGGTGAAGTCCCGCCACCGCACCGGGAACACGGCCGTCTCCACCCGCGCGGGCCCCGCCTCCGTCCGGATCACCGTGCCGTCCAGCGCGAGCGCGGCGGCGCCGGACGGGTTGGAGATCCGGACGTCGCGGTCCAGGGTGAACGGGTCGAAGCCGGTCAGCAGGACCCGCTTGAGGCCCTTGCCGCGCCGCTGACCGCCGGGCAGGTCGATGTCGGTCTGGCCGCGCGAGGTGCGCTCCAGCACGCCGAGCAGCGCGTCCCGCTGCCGCTCCGTCAGCCGGAACCCCGGGTGCCAGGTGCGCAGTTCCCGGGTCATCCCGAGCCGCGCCCAGTACAGCGGCCGGTCGTCGTCCCGTGCGAGGTCCCCGCCGGCCGGCCCGCGCCCCTGCGCCCGGTCCACCGCCCGCCGCCACAGCGCCGAGCCCTCGCGCGCGACGAGACGGCGGGCCTCCCGGTAGGAGTCGGCCCGCCCGAGCCCGCGGGCGAACGCCGGTGCCGTCCCGGCGAAGCCGGAGCGCCGCAGGATCTCCCGGGGCACCTCGCCGTCGAGCCGCCGTTCCTCGACGGTGGGAGCGGGTGCGGTGGCGGTGGTGGCCGGGGGAGCCGCCGTGGCCGTCGCGGGGGCCAGGAGTCCCGCCACCAGGGCCAGTCCGAGTACGCCGGTGCGAACGCGTATGTGTGTCAAGGGAGTCCAGGCCTTCCGTCGCCGTGGGGTGCGCTGCGGACGGCGGCAGTATCGCGTGACGGAAGGGACGCGCGCTACGGCGAGCGGCTCATGGGCGTTTGTGAAGGGTTCGTACGAACTCCGCTTCGGGCGCTTGATCACCGGTCGTCGGATCCCGGCGGCGATTAACGTCTGGGACGGGCCGCCGCCCGACGGCGCGCCCCCGCGAGCAGCCCCGGCCCGGGACCTGACGGCCGGGCCGGGGCTCAGGACCGCGACCGGGGCCCGTGTACGCGCCCGCTACCGCACCGAGAAGCCGTACACCGTCTCCGAGTGGAACACCTCGCCCGGCCGCAGCACCGTGCCGGGGAACTCCGGACGGTTCGGGGAGTCCGGGAAGTGCTGCGTCTCCAGCGCGACGCCGTCGCCGGGCGCGAAGGGCTCGCCCAGGTGGTCGGCGGTGTACAACTGGAGGCCCGGCTCGGTCGTCGACACGGTCAGCACCCGCCCCGACGCCGGGTCGTACAGCTCGGCGACCTCGACGGCGGTGTCCGTCACGCCCTTGTCCAGGACGAAGTTGTGGTCGTAGCCGGAGCCGACCTTGCGCGGGCGCCGGAAGTCGAAGCGCGTGTCCGTCACGTCCAGGGGAGCGCCCGCCGGGATCAGGTCGGCGTCCACCGGCGTGATCCGGGATGCGGCGAGCCGCAGCTCGTGACCGCCCGCGTGCCCGGACCCGGGCCCGCCCAGGTTGAAGTAGCTGTGGTTGGTCGGGTTCAGCACGGTCGGCGCGTCGGTGACCGCCTCGTAGCCGATCCGCAGCGCGCCCGACGCGTCCAGCGCGTACGTCACCGACATCTCCAGCCGGCCCGGGAAGCCCTCCTCGCCGTGCGGGCTGACCCGGCTCAGCCGGACCCCGTCCGCGACCGGCGCCACGTCCCACACCCGCTTGTCGAAGCCGCGCTCGCCGCCGTGCAGCGAGTTCGGCCCGTTGTTGAGCGCCAGCGCGTACGTCCGCCCGTCCAGCGCGAAACGGCCGCCCGCGATCCGGTTGGCGTACCGGCCCACCAGCGCCCCGAAGTAGGGCTCCGGGTGCGCCAGGTAGCCGTCCAGAGCGGCGAACCCCAGCACCACGTCGGCACTGTTCCCGTCGCGGTCCGGGACCTCGGCCGACTGCACGATCCCGCCGTACGACAGGACCCGCACGCGTACGCCGGCCCGCTCGAGGGTCCAGCGGTGGACGGGGGTGCCGTCGGGAAGTGTGCCGAAGAGTTCGTTCATGTGCGGAACTCTAGGACACGCCGCCCAGGTCAGACCGGGTCAGGCCCGGGGTCAGGGCTGCTTCGCGGTGACCGCGCGGTAGGCGATCTCCGCCAGCCGCGCCTGGCCGTCCACGCTCGGGTGGAACCAGTCCCAGCGGCTCAGCTGGTCCGTGCCGAACCGGAACTCGTGCACCGCCCCGCCGTCGGTGCGGCACCGCCGGTCCTTCGCGCAGACGTCCCGCAGCACCGCGTTGTAGTCCTCCACCCGGTCCCGCACGGTGTTGCGCCGCAGCACCGCCGCCGAGTCCAGCGCGTCCGCGTCCGCCAGCATCGACGGACAGATGCCCAGCTTCCAGACCTGCTTGCCCAACGGGTTGGTGCGCCCCTGGGACCACAGCCGCTTCAGGTCCGGGATGCTCGCGACGTACACCTGCGCCTTCGGCAGCCTCTCGCGCAGCGCGCCCAGCGCCTCCTCGAACTGCGCCCGGAAGTCGGCCACCGACGTCATCGCGGAGGTCGTGGCCCGGCAGGCGTCGTTGGCCCCCACCATCACCGCCACCAGCTCCGGCTTTCGCGCGGCCGCCCGCGTCATCTGTCCCGTCAGGTCCGCCATCCGGGCGCCGGTGACCGCGTAGTTCCAGCTGTTCTCCGCCGCATCCGCCTGCCCGAGCAGCCGTACGGCCAGACTGTCGACCTCGGCGCTGGTGCCCGTGGCCCACGAGACCTCGGGACAGTCCGACAGGACCGCGCACGCGTCGAAGCCGCGCGTGATGGAGTCACCCACGGCGGCGACCGACTCCGGGCGGGTGTCCCACAGCGGAGCGGGCTTGGTGCTCTTCGACGCCGAGCCGGACGGGGCGGGGGAGTCCCCGCCCACCGCGTCGCAGCCCGTCGCGCCGACGACGGCCGCGGCCAGCACGGCCGTCGCGCGGACGGCGAGTACGGCACGCGCACGCCGGCGTACGCGCCACGCCCCGCGCTCCCTGCCCTGCCCCATGCCGGTCCCGTCCCTCGCCTCGTGCCTCCAGTGTGCTCAACCCATGACACCGCGCGAGGGTTCCCGGGGGCGGCGATGGTGCGTCTCACACCCGCACAAGCGTCCTGCCGGGTGAATGGCGGAGGTTTGTCGGCACCGGGACCGACGGTACGTCACACTCCGCGCCCCGGCGCACGGTAGCCTCGCCATCAACGTGGCCCGCCCGGCCACGGGCCGTTCCACCCGTTCCGAGATGTCCCGCTCAGCCCGGAGGTTCCGGTGACGACACGTGGAGTTCTGTACGTGCACTCCGCGCCGCGCGCGCTCTGCCCGCACGTCGAGTGGGCCGTCGCCGGGGTGCTCGGCACGCGCGTCAGCCTGGACTGGATCCGGCAGCCCGCCGCGCCCGGCACCTGGCGCTCGGAGTTCTCCTGGCAGGGCCAGGTCGGCACCGCCTCCAAGCTCGCCTCCGCGCTGCGGGGCTGGCAGCTGCTGCGCTTCGAGGTCACCGCGGAGCCGTCCGCGAACGCCGAGGGCGAACGCTACAGCTGCACCCCCGACCTCGGCATCTACCACGCGGTCACCGGCATCCACGGGGACATCCTGGTACCCGAGGACCGGCTGCGGGCCGCCCTGACCCGCTCCCAGCACGGGGAGAGCGACCTGGAGTCCGACATCGCCAGGCTCCTCGGCAAGCCCTGGGACGACGAACTGGAGCCCTTCCGCTACGCGGGCGAGGGCGCCCCGGTGCGCTGGCTGCACCAGGTGGTCTGAGCCCCGGCCCGCCGCCCCCCCGTACACGGACATGTGAAAGGGCCCCACCGGCCGGTGGGGCCCTTTCACACGCTTACGGAGGCCGCTCAGACCGTCCGGAACGCGAGTACGACATTGTGGCCGCCGAAGCCGAACGAGTCGTTCAGCGCGGCGATGCGGCCCTCCACCGGCAGCTTCCGGGCCTCACCGCGCACGATGTCCGCGTTGGCCTCGGCCTCCGGGTCGAGGTTCTCGACGTTGATGGTCGGCGGCGCCACCCGGTGGTACAGCGCGAGCACCGTCGCCACCGACTCCACGCCGCCCGCGCCACCGAGGAGGTGACCGGTCATCGACTTGGTGCCGGAGACCGCCATGTGGTCGACGTCGTCGCCGAGGACCTTGCGCAGCGCCTTCAGCTCGGCGATGTCACCGGCCGGCGTCGAGGTGGCGTGCGCGTTGACGTGCACGATCTCGGCCGGGTCCAGGTCGGAGCGGTCCAGCAGGTTCTGCAGGGCGTGCGAGATGCCGCGGCCCTCCGGCTCCGGCTGCACGATGTCGTGGCTGTCGGCGGAGACGCCCTGACCGACCGCCTCCGCGTAGACGCGGGCGCCGCGCGCGGCGGCGTGCTCCGCGGACTCCAGGACGAGGACGCCGGCGCCCTCGCCGAGGACGAAGCCGTCACGGCCCGTGTCGAACGGACGCGAGGCGCCCTGCGGGTCGTCGTTGTTCTTGGACATCGCCATCATGTTGCCGAACGCGGCGATGGGCAGCGGGTGGATCGCCGCCTCGGTGCCACCCGCGACGACGACGTCGGCGCGGCCGGTGCGGATCATCTCGATGGCGTAGCCGATGGCCTCGGCGCCCGACGCGCAGGCGGAGACCGGCGTGTGCACGCCCGCGCGGGCGCCCACGGCCAGACCCACGTTGGCGGAGGGGCCGTTCGGCATCAGCATGGGGACGGTGTGCGGGGAGACGCGGCGGACGCCCTTCTCCTTGAGCACGTCGTACTGGTCGAGCAGGGTCGTCACGCCGCCGATACCGGAGGCGATGACCGCGCCGAGCCGGTCGGGGTCGACGCTGCCGCCCTCACCGGGTTCGGTCGCCTCGCCGGCCTTGCCGGTGAAACCGGCGTCCTTCCAGGCCTCCTGCGCGGCGATCAGCGCGAACTGCGCCGAGCGGTCCAGCCGGCGGGCCTGCGGCCGCGGGATGACCTCGGAGGGGTCCACGGCGACGGGAGCGGCGATGCGGACCGCCTGGTCGGCGGCCCAGTCCTGCTCCAGGGGCTTGACGCCGGACTTGCCGGCGACCAGGCCCTCCCAGGTCGAGGCTGCGTCGCCACCCAGCGGTGTGGTTGCGCCGATACCGGTGACGACCACGGTGCGCTTGGTCGAGCTCACGGGAATTCTTTCTCCAACGGGATACGGATTCGTACGGCGCCACCGCCGGGTGGCGGGGCAGTCAGCCCAGAGACAGTGATCGGGTGATCAGCTCTGGTGCTTGAGGATGTACTCGGTCGCGTCGCCGACCGTCTTGAGGTTCTTGACGTCGTCGTCCGGGATCTTGACGTCGAAGCGCTCTTCGGCGGCGACGACGACCTCGACCATGGACAGCGAGTCGACGTCCAGGTCGTCGGTGAAGGACTTGTCCGTCTGGACGTCCTCAACCGGGATGCCGGCGATCTCGTTCACGATCTCCGCGAGACCGGCGACGATCTCTTCCTGAGTGGCGGCCATGATGGCGCTCCTTCGTAGATGTTCCAGAGTGGGTGGCTCTTGTGTTCCGCTCCGGACCGCATGATCCGGCACGGAGTGCCTAGGGGAGGGTAACGACCGTCGCGGCGTAGACGAGACCCGCCCCGAAGCCGATGACGAGCGCGGTGTCGCCGCTCTTCGCCTCGCCGGTCGCCAGGAGCCGCTCCATCGCGAGCGGGATCGAGGCGGCCGAGGTGTTGCCGGTGGTGCGGATGTCACGGGCGACCATGACGTGCTCCGGCAGCTTCAGTGTCTTCACCATCGAGTCGATGATCCGCACATTGGCCTGGTGCGGGATGAAGACGTCCAGGTCGTCCGGGCTGATCCCGGCCGCGTCCAGCGCCTGCTGCGCGACCTTCGCCATCTCGAACACGGCCCAGCGGAACACCGCCTGGCCCTCCTGCGTGATCGCAGGAAACTTCACGTTGCCCTCGGAGTCGAGGGGCAGTTCGGAGACGTCGCCGATCCGGAAGCGGTCCCACGGGACCGTCTGCTTGATCGTCTCGGACTTGTCGCCCTCCGAGCCCCAGACGGTGGGGCCGATCGCCGGCTCCTGGGAGGGGCCGACCACGACCGCGCCCGCGCCGTCACCGAAGAGGAAGGCCGTTGCCCGGTCCTCCAGGTCGGTCAGGTCGCTGAGCCGCTCCACGCCGATGACCAGGACGTACTCCGCCGAACCCTCGACGATCATGCCCTTGGCCAGCGTCAGACCGTAGCCGAAGCCCGCGCAGCCCGCGGAGATGTCGAAGGCGGCGGCCTTGTCCGTACCCAGCTTGTCGGCGATCTCCGTCGCGACGGCCGGCGTCTGGCTGAAGTGCGACACGGTCGAGACGACCACGGCGCCGATCTGCGAGGTGTCGATACCGGCGTCCGCGATCGCCTTGCCGGACGCCTCGATCGACATCGCGGCGACGGTCTCGTCGGGGCCGGCCCAGTGCCGGGTCTCGATGCCGGAGCGCGAGCGGATCCACTCGTCGGACGAGTCGATCGTCTCGAGGATCACCTCGTTCGGCACCACCCGGGTCGGACGGTAGCCGCCGACACCGAGGATGCGCGCGTACGGGGCGCCCTTGCTGGGCTTGATCTTCGACATGCTCTCGCGCTCCTTGTCAGGCCTGCTCGACGTGTCCGGCGTGCTCGGCCACGAGCTCGCGGGCCGCGTCGAGGTCGGCGGGGGTCTTCAGGGCCAGGGTCTGCACACCCGGCAGCGCACGCTTGGCCAGGCCGGTCAGGGTGCCGCCGGGGCACACCTCGATCAGCGCGGTGACGCCGAGCTCCTTGAACGTCTCCATGCACCGGTCCCAGCGGACCGGGTTGGCGACCTGCCCGACCAGGCGCTCCAGCACCTCGGCGCCGGAGGCGACAGCCTGCCCGTCCTTGTTGGAGACGTACGTCACCTTCGGGTCGGCGGGCGTCAGCGCCTTCGCGGCCTCGGCGAGCTTGTCCACGGCGGGCGCCATGTGGTGCGTGTGGAACGCGCCGGCCACCTTCAGCGGGACGACCTTGCGCACGCCCTCGGGCTTGTCCTCGTTCAGCGCGGTCAGCTGCTCCATGGTGCCGGCCGCCACGATCTGACCGGCGCCGTTCACGTTCGCCGGGGTCAGGCCGAGCTTCTCCAGGTGCGCGACGCTCACCTCGGGGTCGCCGCCGAGCAGCGCCGACATGCCGGTCTCGGTGACCGCGGCGGCCTCCGCCATGGCCAGCCCCCGCTTGCGCACGAGGGCCAGCGCGGCGGTGTCGTCGAGGACACCCGCGAACGCGGCGGCGGTGATCTCACCGACACTGTGGCCGGCGACCGCGCCGGGCGCGATCTCCGCGATGTCACCGAGTGCCGCGGCGGACAGCAGGCCCGCGGCGACCAGCAGCGGCTGCGCGACGGACGTGTCACGGATCTCGTCCGCGTCGCCCTTGGTGCCGTAGTGGGCGAGGTCGAGTCCGATCGCGTCGGACCACGCGGCGACGCGGTCGGCGGCGCCGGGAAGGGCGAGCCAGTCAGTCAGGAAGCCGGGCGTCTGGGCGCCCTGGCCGGGAGCGACGAGTACGAGCACTCTCACACTCTCTCTTGAGGACGGGCGCGGCCGCCCGTGAGGACAGGGACATAGAACACGAGGGGGTTTTGTAGACCCCCGACAAAAAGCCTAGAGTTGCGGATCTCCATCGGCCAGACGCCCCAGGATGAGCGCGATCCGCAGTGTGAACGCAGACCGTACATCAGAGGGTGACCAACCGGTGACGTCAGTCACACGTCGGAGCCGGTAGCGCACGGTGTTCGGGTGAACGAAGAGCATCCGGGCGGCCCCTTCGAGGCTGCTCGCCTGTTCGAGATAGACGCTGAGTGTTTCCAGCAGCGCCGCCCCGGCTTCCTCCAGTGGCCTGTAGATCTCCTCCACCAGCTGCACGCGGGCCGAGGGGTCGGAGGCGATCGCGCGCTCCGGCAGCAGATCGTCCGCCAGCACCGGGCGCGGGGCGTCCTGCCAGGCGGTGCAGGCCTTGAGACCGGCGGCGGCGGCCTGCGCGGACCGGGTCGCGGCGAGCAGGTCGGGCACCACCGGACCGGCCACCACCGGCCCCTGCGCGAACGGCCCGATCAGCGACTTGGCGACGGCGAGCGGGTTGTCGCTGCCGCCCGCGATCACCACCAGCCGGTCCCCGAGCACCCCGGTCAGCACCTGGAGCTTGGCGTGCCGCGCCGCCCGCCGGATCGCCTCCACGGTCAGCTCGGAGTCCCCGTCCGGCGCGGTGCCGAGGACGACACAGACATGCTCGGGCGAGTTCCACCCCAGCGCGGCCGCCCGGGACACGGCCCCCTCGTCGGCCTCCCCGCTGAGCACGGCGTTCACCACCAGCGACTCCAGCCGCGCGTCCCAGGCACCCCGTGCCTCGGCGGCCTGCGCGTACACCTGGGCGGTCGCGAAGGCGATCTCCCGGGCGTACACGAGCAGCGCCTCGCGCAGCACCGACTCGTCACCGGGCGCGGCGACCTCGTCGATGGCGGACTCCATCACCTCGATGGTGGTCCGCACCATCTCCACGGTCTGCCGCAGGGTGATCGCCCGGGTCAGCTCGCGCGGCGCGGTGCCGAAGACGTCGGTGGAGATGGCCTGGGGCGCGTCCGGCCGCCGGAACCACTCGGTGAACGCGGCGATGCCCGCCTGGGCCACCAGCCCGATCCAGGAACGGTTCTCCGGCGGCATGGCCCGGTACCACGGCAGGGTCTCGTCCATGCGCGCGATGGCCTGAGCGGCGAGCGATCCGGAGGACTGCTCCAGCCGCTTCAGGGTCGCGGTGTGCGGATGGACGGCGCGCGCCGCGGGCTCTGGCTTGCTGGTTTCGGGTTCGGGCACGGGGACAAGACTGCCTTATCGGGACGGGTGCGCGTGCCGCCGGGGCTACGGTGGACGGCGTGATGGACGTACGGCGCGCCGACGAGCGCTACCAGGGCGGTGACCCGGCGGCCGGGATCGAGACACGGCACGCCTTCTCCTTCGGCCCCCACTACGACCCCGGCAACCTGCGCTTCGGCTCGCTGATCGCCTGCAACGAGGAGCGCCTCGCCCCCGGCGCCGGCTTCGACGAACACCCGCACAGCCACACCGAGATCGTCACGTGGGTGGTGGAGGGCGAGCTGACCCACCGGGACACCGCGGGCCACGAGACGGTCGTGCGGGCCGGTGACGTCCAGCACCTCAGCGCGGCGGCCGGCGTACGCCACGTCGAGCGCAACGACGGCCCGGCGCCCCTGACCTTCGTACAGATGTGGCTCACCCCGATCGCCCCCGGCGGCGACCCCGCCTACGACATCGTCCGCGGCATCGCCGACTCCACCCCGTACGCCGTCCCGGAGGCCGGCGCGATGCTCCACGTACGCCGTCTGTCGGCGGGGGAGCGGACGGCGGTGCCGGACGGGGCGTGCGTGTACGTGCACGTGGTGCGGGGCGAGGTGGTGCTGGGCGGGGAGACGCTGGGCCCGGGGGACGCGGCCCGCGTCACGGACGCCGGGGCGATGGACGCGGTGGCGGTGACACGGGCCGAGGTGCTGGTGTGGGAGATGTCGGGGCGGTGACGCGGTGGGGGCCGCGCGTCAGGTCAGCGGGTGCCTGAACGGGCCCGCCGCCCTCTCGAAGGCGGCGAGGGTGGTCTCCGGCACGAGAACGGCATCGTGCTCCATGCCCTCGGGGAGCTGTCCGCGCATCTCTGCGCGGCACAGGAGCCTGCCGTCGGGGAGGAGGATCGCCGCGCGGAGCCGGTCCGCCAGCTCGACGACGGTCTTCCAGACGGCACCGGCCTCGGGGCGTATCACACTGATGAGGCCGCCGGAGACGCTCACCTCGGCCTCGCTGCCGTCCGTGGCGCGGATCCAGTACTCCGTCGCCGAGTCGATCACCCCCTCCGGCACGGCCGCGACGGCTGAGAGGACCGCCCGGACCAGGTCCATGTCGAAGTCGGCCAACTCTCCGTCGGAGAACCGGTAGAGGCCCAGGGAGTAGCCCACCTCAGCCGCGCGCCTCCGCCAGCGCCGCGTCCGTGAACGCCGGCCACACCTCGACCGCCCACGGCCCGAAGGCGCGGTCGGTGAGGGCCACGCAGGCGAGCCCGGCGTCCGGGTCGACCCACAGGAACGTGCCCGACTGGCCGAAGTGGCCGAAGGTCCGCGGCGAGGAGGTGGCGCCCGTCCAGTGGGGGGATTTCCCGTCCCGGATCTCGAAGCCGAGGCCCCAGTCGTTGGGGTTCTGGTGGCCGTAGCCCGGCAGGACGCCCTTCGTTCCCGGGTACTGGACCGTCATCGCCTCGGCGACCGTGCGCGGGTCCAGCAGGCGCGGCGCCTGCACCTCGGCGGCGAAGCGGAGCAGGTCCTCGACCGTCGACACCCCGTCCTTCGCCGGGGAGCCGTCGAGAGTGGTGTGCTTCATGCCCAGCGGCTCCAGTACCGCCTGCCGCGCGTACTCAGCGAACGGGATGTCCGCCGCCTTCGCGATGTGGTCGCCGAGCTGCTCGAAACCGGCGTTGGAGTACAGCCGGCGCTCCCCGGGAGGGGCGGTCACCTTGTGCTCGTCGAAGGCCAGCCCAGAGGTGTGGGCGAGCAGGTGACGGACCGTCGACCCGGACGGCCCGGCGGGCTCGTCCAGCTCGATCGCGCCCTCCTCGTACGCCACGAGCGCCGCGTACGCCGCGAGCGGCTTGGTGACCGAGGCGAGGGGGAAGCGGTGCGAGACCGGGCCGTGCGTGCCCAGGACCGTGCCGTCGGCGCGCACGACGCCCGCCGAGGCGGAGGGAACCGGCCAGTTCTCGATCAACGCGAAGCTCTGCAAGGACATGGCGTCGAGCCTAAGCGCTCAGAGCCTCAGCTCCAGCAAGGGGTCCGGCTTGGGCGCGAAGCCCATCGACACGTACATGGGCTCGGCCTGCGCGGACGCGGTGAGGCGCACCCGTCGGGCGCCGCGCTCGCGGAACCACTCCAGCAGGGCCTCCATGCAGGCGCGCGCGTATCCGCGGCGGCGTGCGTCCGGGTCGGTGGCGACGCTGAAGACGTAGCCGTCCGTGCCCCGCGGGTTGCCCGCGCCGCCGATGCGGTAGTCGAGCGTCCCGGCCACCAGGGCGGCCAGCGCCCCCGGGCGCTCCGGGTGGTCCGCGACGAACGCGGCGAAGTCGCCGTCCGGCTCGGCCAGCCTGCCGCGCAGCACGGGCAGAAACTCGGACTGCCACTCGGTGGACGGGTCGGACCGGGCCAGCGAGTCGATCATCAGCTGACGCAGCCGGAGCACTTCCTCCGCGTCCTCGGGCAGCGCACGGCGGACAAGGGTCATGCCGGGCATGCTAATCAGCCGGGGGCCTGCCCATCCCGCCGTTTTCCCGCCGTACGCGCTTGCTTGGAGTGCACTCCAAGGTCATAGCGTGTGGCACATGACGGTGATGCAGACCACGGCCGGGACCCTCGCGCCGGACTCCACCACAACGGACATCTGCTCCGCCCCGCCCCCGCGCCACCCGCGCCCCGACGGGCAGGACCGCTACACCATCAGCGAGGTCGTCGCCTTCACCGGGCTGACGGCCCACACCCTGCGCTGGTACGAGCGGATCGGCCTGATGTCCCACATCGACCGCTCGCACACCGGGCAGCGCCGCTACAGCAACCGCGACCTGGACTGGCTCGACCTCGTCGGCAAGCTCCGCATGACCGGCATGCCGGTCGCCGACATGGTCCGGTACGCGGAACTGGTGCGCGAGGGCGAGAGCACCTACCCCGCCCGGCGGGAACTGCTGGAGTCCACGCGCCGCGACGTGCTGACGCGGATCGCCGAACTCCAGGACACCCTCGCCGTACTCGACCGGAAGATCAGTTTCTACGGGGACGCCGGACGCGCCCGTGAAAAGGAGAGCACCCGATGACCGACAGCAGGATCCCGACGACGCGGCTCGGCGACGGCGGCCCCGAGGTGGGCGTCCAGGGCCTGGGCTGCATGGGCATGAGCTTCGCCTACGGTCCCCCGGACGCCGACGCGTCACGGGCGACCCTGGAACGGGCGCTGGAGCTCGGCGTCACGCTGTACGACACGGCCGACGCGTACGGGGCGGGCGAGAACGAGCGGTTCCTGGCGCCGTTCTTCCGGGCCCACCGCGACGAGGTCGTCGTCGCGACCAAGTTCGCCCTGTCCATTCCGCCGGACGACCCGACGAAGCGGATCATCCGCAACGACCCGCCGTACGTCCGCCAGGCCGTCGAGGGCAGCCTGAAGCGCCTCGGCATCGACGTCATCGACCTGTACTACATGCACCGGCGCGACGTGAACGTGCCGATCGAGGAGACCGTCGCCGTCATGGCCGACCTCGTGCGCGAGGGCAAGGTCAAGCACCTCGGGCTGAGCGAGGTGACGGGCGACGAGCTGCGGGCCGCGCAGGCGGTCCACCCGATCGCCGCCGTGCAGTCGGAGTGGTCGCTGTTCAGCCGGGACATCGAGGCGGGCGTGGTGCCGGCCGCCCGCGAGCTGGGCGTGGCCCTCGTCCCGTACTCCCCGCTCGGCCGCGGCTTCCTCACCGGTGCCTTCGCCGACGCCGACCAGGACCTCACGGACGGCGACTTCCGCCGTCAGCAGCCCCGCTTCACCGGCGACAACGCGGCGGCCAACGCGGCCCTCCTCGAGCCGGTCCGCACGATCGCCGAGGCCCACGGCGCCGCCCTCGGCCAGATCGCCCTGGCCTGGGTCCAGCAGCGAGCGGCGGTGCACGGCCTGCCGGTGGTCCCGATCCCGGGCACGCGGAAGCCGGCGCGAGTGGAGGAGAACACGGCGGCGACCCGGATCGTCCTGACGGAGGCCGAGCTGGCCCTGCTGGATCCGATCGCGGGAAAGGTGGCGGGCGACCGCTACGCGGACATGACGTTCGCTTCTGCCGGGCGTGAGTGAGGACACCCAGGGGCGCGGGGAACTGCGCGGCCAGCCACAGCCGGCCGGCACCCGACGAAACCGAACCCGGCAGACGCGTCAAAGCTCCGCCAACAACTCCGCCTTCTTCGAAGAGAACTCCTCGTCCGTCACCAGCCCCGCCTGATGCAGCTCCCCGAGATGCCGTATCCGCTCGGCGATGTCCGCCGGATCCCGCCGAGGCGCCGGCACGGGCACCGGCACCGGGGCGCCCGCGCCCCGCTCCCGCACCGCCGCCAGCACCGCCGCGGCGAACGGCAGTGACTCGTGCACCGGCCCGTACCCGAGCCCGAACACGACGGTGGCGGGGTCCTGGTCGGCCTGCGGAACGGCCGGCACGGCGGCCGTGGCGGACGCGTCCCGCGGCAGCAGCCGCAGGTATCCGTCGAACAGCTCGGGTGAGCGCCACTCCACTCCGCCCAGGCCGACGACCGGGAACGTCTGGTCGCCGGCCTTCCACTTCGCCGACGACGCGCCCGTCCAGAACCACCGGAAGGACACCGACGTGCCGTCGAAGGACGCCTTCCCGTCGTACGCCTTGAAGTGCAGCGGCGCCTCGGGCGCCGCCACCAGGTACCGCTCGGTCTTGCCGGACTCGGTCAGCAGCCCGCGCAGCTCGTCGGCGTAGTACTCCGCGAGCACCTCCCGCTCGGCGGGCAGCACCAGCCGGTACGGGTCGCACGCTTCCTTCAGCTGCCCGGCCGCCGCCTCCATCAGCGGGTCGGCGCCCGGGCGCGGCTCGACGCGCAGCACGACGGTGCCGCGCCTGCCGGGCGTGAGCGTCACGCCGGCGATCGCCTCCAGAGGTACCCGGCGTTCCCCCAGGGCCTGGAACAGCTTGGGTGTTCGAATCCCCCGTTCGTAGCGGATGAGCACGGAGTCGGACTCGAACTCCCAGGCGGCATGAAATCCGGCCAGTACGTCACCCATGCGGCTCATCGTATGCGGCACGAGCTCTTCCGTCCCCTCCCTGTGCAAACCGGAGTATCTGCACCTCTACGCGCGTCAGGCGGCCACCGCTTCGGACAAACCCGCCCGGCATGTGCCGTTCTCTCCGGCGCAGGCGACCGTGCGGTATGCGCCAACGCCGATCTCCGCGAAGTTCCGCAGGCTCTCCGTGCCCGGCACGAAGTAGCCGCTGTGCCCCTGGGCGCCCCGCGCGGACAGCACCCGCGCACCGAACGCGGCGGACACCGGGTCCGCGCCGTGTCCGAGGCCGCCGACCTCCAGGTACGGAACGTCCTGGATCCAGTCGTCGGCGTCCCGCATCGCCCACACGCGGGCGGAGGTGTCCAGGTGGGCGGCCTTCTCGACCCGCATGCCGGGGCTGCCGGCCACCGCTATGTCGGTCACCCGCACGGGCAGGTCGTCGGCGGCGAGGCCGCAGACCACCGAGCCGTAGCTGTGGCAGAAGAGGGAGACCGGGACCCGGCCGGGCAGCGCCCGCAGCAGGGCGTTCAGCCGGACGGCGCCGTCCTCGGCGCGGGCCGCCGTGGCCGCCTCCATGCCGAGTCCGCTCGGCGAGGTGTAGTCGGCCCAGGCGATCACGGCGGTGCGCGTGCTGGGGCTCACCGTGTGCTCGGCCGCGTACAGCGACTCGGCCATGCCCGCGGGCGCCGAGTACTTGCGGACGGTGCGCTGGAAGGTGAGCAGATCGGTGTCCACGCCGGGCACGACGACGGACACCCGGTCGGCGCGGTTCAGGTTCCCGAAGACCTCGGCGACCTTGCCCGAGCCCGCGGGGTCGAAGGCGAGGATGTGGCGGTCGGGGTCCAGCAGGGAGTCGTAGCGGTGTGCGCGCCGGCCCGCCTCGCGCTGCCCCGACGGGGACAGGCGTTCGTCGTGCATCCGCAGTCGCTCCACCGCGCGTGCCTTGCGCAGTGCCGCCCGGTTGGCGAGGTAGCGCACGTCCACGGGGGCGCCGTTCATGTTGCCGACGGCGAGGGGGTAGCGGCGGGCCAGGCTTCCCCGCTGCCGGTCGGAGAGCGAGGCGAAGAACCGGGCCAGCCGGGCGGGGGCCGACTGCGCGTCGGGCAGCCGGCGTCCGTCGATCCGGCCGTGCTCCCAGGCCGCGACCGACGCTTCGAGGGCCGTGGGTCCCCGCTGGTTGCGCAGGGCGGTCCAGCCGGTGGTCGCCAGCATCACGAACACCACGGCCAGGGCGAGCAGCGCGCGCCAGGCATTGAGTTGCGGGGAGGTGTCGAAGGAAGTCACTGGGAGGACACACTAGGAGAACGGGACGGTCTCGCGTGAATCCAGTGACACGGATCACGTTTCGGTCTTCCGGCAGGGGGTTGCTACGGCCTTCCCACTGGATTCCCCCCCGGTCCGCCAGTCGCCCGTGAGGGCGGGCTCGACCTGGTCGAGGTAGGCGGAGGTCAGCTCGCGCAGCGCCGCGAGGCCGGTGTCGTCCCGCGTCGACCAGATCCGTTCGGTGACCCTCATGACCGCCCCGAAGACGGCCACGACCACGCGGGGCCGGGGGTCGGTGTCGACGTCGAGGTGCTCGCGGTCGGCGACGACGCGGGCGATCTCCTCCTCCAGCTCGGTGGCGCGCCGCAGGTGGGCGGCGAGCAGGGCGGGCGTCGACTCGATCACCCGGTAGAACCGCATGTGCAGCTCCAACGGAACGAGCTGCTCGACGGCCTCCCCGATGGTGTCCCAGCTCTCCACGAGGGCGTGACGCAGCGCGTCCAGCGGCGCCTCCTCGGGCGGCCGGCGGCGTACGGCGTCGACGAAGTGCGACTCCGCGAGCCGTGACACGAAGAAGGCGGCCTCCTCCTTGCTGGCGAAGTAGCGGAAGAAGGTGCGCTGCGAGATCTCGGCCGCCTCCGCGATGTCGTCCACGGTCGTCGCCTCGTAGCCCCGCTCCGTGAACAGCTCGAGGGCGGAGCGCAGCAGGGTGTCCCGGGTGCGCTGCTTCTTCATCTCGCGCAGACCCTGCGGGGGTGCCGTCTCCGCCGTCTTCAAAAGGTCGCTCCTCGGGTCGGCTCGGGTGTGTCGCCGTGCTGTCGTTCTCGCGCCGTTTCCGCAGTTCAGGCTAGCCGCAGATGTCCTGTCAGTTACCGACCGGTGAAACCGTTTGTCAACTGTCAGTGGCTGTCATTAGCCTCCCCGGTATGACTAGTCAGACCACCATCGACAAGACGGGGCCGGGGGACGGACCGCCCACCCCGTCGGGCCCGGCGCCGGCCTCGGGGTTGCGCGGACACCCGTGGGTCACCCTCATCACCGTCGCGGTCGGGGTCATGATGGTGGCCCTCGACGGCACCATCGTGGCCATCGCCAACCCGGCCATCGGCAAGGACCTGGGCGCCAGCTGGTCCGAGCTGCAGTGGATCACCAACGCCTACTTCCTCGCCCTCGCGGTCTCCCTGATCACCGCGGGCAAGCTCGGTGACCGCTTCGGCCACCGGCAGACCTTCCTCATCGGCGTGGCAGGCTTCGCCGCGTCCTCGGGAGCCATCGGGCTCTCCGACAGCATCGCCGCCGTCATCGTCTTCCGTGTCTTCCAGGGACTGTTCGGTGCCCTGCTGATGCCGGCCGCGCTGGGCCTGTTGCGGGCCACCTTCCCGGCCGAGAAGCTCAACATGGCCATCGGCATCTGGGGCATGGTCATCGGCGCCTCCACCGCGGGCGGCCCGATCCTGGGCGGCGTGCTGGTCGAGCACGTCAACTGGCAGTCGGTGTTCTTCATCAACGTGCCGGTCGGCGTCCTCGCCGTGGTGCTGGGCGTACTGATCCTGCTGGACCACCGGGCCGAGAACGCGCCGCGCTCCTTCGACGTCGTCGGCATCGTCCTGCTGTCGGCCTCGATGTTCTGCCTGGTGTGGGCGCTCATCAAGGCGCCCGAGTGGGGCTGGGGCTCCGGGCAGACCTGGCTGTTCATCGCGGTCTCGGTGGTGGGCTTCGCCGCCTTCTCCTTCTGGGAGACCAGGGTGAGGGAGCCGCTGATCCCGCTGGCGATGTTCCGCTCGGTGCCGCTGTCGGCGGGTGTCGTCCTGATGGTCCTGATGGCCATCGCCTTCATGGGCGGCCTGTTCTTCGTGACGTTCTACCTCCAGAACGTGCACGGCATGAGCCCCATCGACGCCGGGCTGCACCTGCTGCCGCTCACCGCGATGATGATCGTCGCCTCGCCGCTGGCCGGCGCGATGATCACCAAGGTCGGGCCGCGCGTGCCGCTCGCGGGCGGCATGGTCTGCACCGCGATCGCCATGTACGGCATGTCCACCCTGGAGAAGGACACCGGCAGCGTCGCGATGTCGGTCTGGTTCGCGCTGCTCGGTCTCGGTCTCGCGCCGGTCATGGTGGGTGCCACCGAGGTCATCGTGGGCAACGCCCCGATGGAGCTGTCGGGCGTCGCGGGCGGTCTCCAGCAGGCGGCGATGCAGATCGGCGGCAGCCTCGGCACGGCCGTGCTGGGCGCCGTGATGGCCTCCAAGGTCGACGGCGACCTCGCGGGCAACTGGACGGACGCGGGGCTGCCCGCGCTCACGCCGGAGCAGGAGGAGCTGACGGCGCAGGCGGTGCAGCAGGGCATCGCGCCGGTGCCCGAGGGCACCCCGGAGCAGATCGCCGCGAAGATCACCGACGTCGCGCACGACACCTTCATCTCCGGCATGAGCCTGGCGTCGCTCGTCGCCGCCGGTGTGGCCGCCGTGGCCGTGCTGGTCGCCTTCCTCACCAAGCGCGGTGAGAACGCGGAGTCCGGTGCGGGCGTGGGCCACATCTGAGGAATCGCCGTGCGAACCCGGCCCTGTTCGCCTATCCGGGTGACAGGGCCGGTGAACCCTCCCCTCCGAGGGGCCTCCCAGGTCACAGTGGGTCAAGTCCTCCGCAGGGCACGGAGGGCGAGAGGCTGCGGCGCGCTGCTGGAGGGGGGCAGCGCGCAGGCAGCACGCCGCGGGCAGGCATGAGCCGCCGTGCGGGGGTACCCGAACTCCGCGAGGGGTTCAACGAGTTGATGACGGCGAGCGTCGGAGCCGACTCGCGCGGGTGCCCCCGCTCACACGGCCGGACGTGGTCATGGACCGGGCCGGATCGCGCGACCCCCGACTCGCCGTCGTCGGGCTCATCCGCCGTCCGTGCCTCGGCCCTTTCCGCGCACGCCGCGCCTACGTCGTACGGAGGACGGAGGCCGGGAAGCATCGTACGGAGGCCGGAAAGACGGCCGGGGCGGCGGAGCCGAAACCCGCCACCCCGGAAACCCGCCCCCCGGAAACCGCCGAGTGTGCGCCTGCGCGCCTACGCGTCCCCGCCCGCGACGCCGGGGTCGGCCGCCGCCACGTCGAGCAGCCGGTACCGGTCGATCGCCTGCTTCAGCACCGACCGGTCGACCTTCCCCTCCCGCGCCAGCTCGCTCAGCACCGCCACCACGATCGACTCCGCGTCGATGTGGAAGAACCGCCGGGCCGCCCCGCGCGTGTCCGCGAAGCCCCAGCCGTCCGCGCCCAGCGACTGGTACGTCCCCGGCACCCAGCGCGCGATCTGGTCCGGCACCGACCGCATCCAGTCGGAGACGGCCACGAACGGCCCCTGCGCACCGGCCAGCTTCCGCGTCACGTACGGCACCTGCTGCTCCTCCTCGGGGTGCAGCAGATTGTGCTCCTCGCAGGCCACCGCCTCGCGCCGAAGCTCGTTCCAGGAGGTCGCCGACCAGACGTCGGCGCGTACGTTCCACTCCTCGGCGAGGATCCGCTGGGCCTGGACCGCCCACGGCACCGCGACCCCGGACGCCATGATCTGCGCCGGGACGGCACCGGAGGTCCCCTCGCTGAAGCGGTGGACGCCCTTGAGGATGCCCTCCACGTCCACGTTCTCGGGCTCGGCCGGGTGCTGGATCGGCTCGTTGTAGACGGTGAGGTAGTAGAAGACGTCCTCGCCGTGCGGGTGGTGCTCGTCCGCCCCGTACATGCGGCGCAGGCCGTCCCTGACGATGTGCGCGATCTCGAACCCGAAGGCCGGGTCGTAGGCCACGCACGCCGGGTTGGTGGAGGCGAGCAGCTGGGAGTGGCCGTCCGCGTGCTGCAGACCCTCACCGGTCAGCGTCGTACGTCCCGCGGTCGCGCCCAGTACGAAACCGCGCGCCAGCTGGTCGCCCATCTGCCAGAACTGGTCACCGGTGCGCTGGAAACCGAACATCGAGTAGAAGACGTAGACCGGGATGAGCGGCTCGCCGTGCGTGGCGTAGGCCGATCCGGCCGCGATCAGCGAGGCTGTGCAGCCCGCCTCCGAGATGCCGTCGTGCAGCATCTGCCCGTTCGGCGCCTCCTTGTAGGCGAGCAGCAGGTCCCGGTCCACGGACTCGTACTGCTGGCCCAACGGGTTGTAGATCTTCGCACTCGGGAAGAACGAGTCCATACCGAATGTGCGGTACTCGTCCGGCGCGATCAGCACGAACCGCTTGCCGATCTCCTTGTCCCGCATGAGGTCCTTGAGCAGTCGCACGAACGCCATCGTCGTCGCGATGGACTGCTGACCCGACCCCTTCTTCACGGTCGCGTACGTCTTGTCGTCCGGCAGGGCGAGCGGCTTCGACCGTACGACGCGGGTCGGCACGTAGCCGCCGAGGCCGAGCCGGCGGTCGTGCATGTACTGCATCTCCTCCGTGTCCCGGCCCGGGTGGTAGTACGGCGGCGGGCCGGACTCCAGCTCCTTGTCGGAGATCGGCAGGTGCAGCCGGTCGCGGAAGCGCTTGAGGTCGTCGACCGTCAGCTTCTTCATCTGGTGGGTGGCGTTGCGGCCCTCGAAGTTCGGGCCCAGGGTCCACCCCTTGATCGTCTTGGCGAGGATGACGGTGGGCTGGCCCTTGTGCTCCAGCGCCGCCTTGTACGCCGCGTAGATCTTCCGGTGGTCGTGACCGCCGCGCCCCAGGTGCAGGATCTGGTCGTCGGTCATGTTCTCGACCATCGCGCGCAGCCGGTGGTCGTCGCCGAAGAAGTGGTCGCGGATGTAGGCGCCGGACTCGGTGGCGTACGTCTGGAACTGGCCGTCCGGGGTGGTGTTCATCCGGTTGACCAGCACGCCGTCGCGGTCCTGCGCGAGCAGCGGGTCCCAGGTGCGGTCCCACACCAGCTTGATCACGTTCCAGCCGGCGCCCCGGAAGACCGACTCCAGTTCCTGGATGATCTTCCCGTTGCCGCGCACCGGGCCGTCCAGGCGCTGGAGGTTGCAGTTGACCACGAAGGTCAGGTTGTCCAGGCCCTCGCGGGCGGCGATGGAGAGCTGGCCCAGCGACTCCGGCTCGTCCATCTCGCCGTCGCCCAGGTACGCCCACACGTGCGACCTCGACGTGTCCGCGATCCCGCGCGCGTGCATGTAGCGGTTCATCCGCGCCTGGTAGATCGCGCCGATCGGGCCGAGTCCCATCGAGACCGTCGGGAACTCCCAGAAGTCCGGCATCGAACGGGGATGCGGGTACGACGACAGCGCGTTCGGCGCCGCCGACTTCTCCTGCCGGAAGCCGTCCAGGTGCTGCTCGCTGAGCCGGTCCAGCAGGTAGGCGCGCGCGTAGATGCCCGGCGAGGCGTGGCCCTGGAAGAAGACCTGGTCGCCGCCGTCGCCCTCGTCCTTGCCCCGGAAGAAGTGGTTGAAGCCCACGTCGTACAGGGACGCCGAGGAGGCGAACGTGGCGATGTGGCCCCCGACCCCGATGCCGGGCCGCTGGGCGCGCGAGACCATCACCGCGGCGTTCCACCGGGTGGCGTTGAGGATCTTGCGCTCGATCTCCTCGTTGCCGGGGAAGAACGGCTCGCTCTTGGTCGGGATGGTGTTGACGTAGTCCGTGCTGCGCATCTCGGGCACGGCCACGCGCTTCTCACGGGCCCGCTCGATCAGCCGCAGCATCAGGTAGCGGGCCCGCTCCCGGCCGCGCGCGTCGACGGCGGCGTCGAGGGAGTCGAGCCACTCCTGCGTTTCCTCGGGGTCGAAGTCAGGAACCTGACTCGGAAGGCCGCCAATGATGATCGGACTGCGATCACTGCGATCACTGCGGTCGGATGCGGAAGCCACGCTGTTCCTTCGCTGTCAGAGGGCCACTTTGCCGGATGCTGCCTGATGCCGGATGCTGCCTGTGTCTGCGCCGATTCCCCGCCGGATCCCCATCGTGTACCTCACGGGGGCAAACGTCATCTGTACCGTGGGGTAACCGGTCCCCCCATGGGGATCGGGGGCACGTTCATTCGAGTCTCGTACCCACGCATGGTTCCCAAATACGCAAACGGGGCAGATAGGTGTGGTGTACGTCACCTTCGGTCTGGACGGCATGGCTGGAGTTGCGGCGACACGGCCGGGATCGTCACCGTTTCGGCGGTCCCAGTCGCCGGGTACTTGCGCGATCCGTCCCGCCCGTGTGGACTACGGCCAAGCTTCGCGCACGCGCGTGGCTGAAGACATCTACCGAACATGATCAGGAGGCAACCCGTGAGCGCGACCGCGGACCACGCGGAGGAGCGGACGAACCCTGCCGTCAGGCTGGGTTTCCAGCCCGGGCAGGTGGTCCAGGAGATCGGCTACGACGACGACGTCGACCAGGAGCTCCGCGAGGCCATCGAAGGCGCCGTCGAGGGCGAGCTGGTGGACGAGGACTACGAGGACGTGGCCGACGCCGTCGTGCTGTGGTTCCGTGACGACGACGGCGACCTGACGGATGCGCTGGTGGATGCCACCACGTACATCGAAGAGGGCGGGTCGATCCTCCTTCTCACGCCGAAGACCGGCCGTGACGGATACGTCGAGGCCAGTGACATCTCGGAGGCCTCGACGACCGCCGGACTGACGGCGTCCAAGAGCGTCAGCGTCGGCAAGGACTGGAGCGGCAGCCGGCTGGCGACGCCCAAGGCGGCCAAGTCCAAGCGGTAGCCGACCGGGCTCCGCACCACCACCGGACCCCCGGACGGGCCGGCCGCCGTCGGCCCGTCCGGGGGTCCGCGACGATCCCCGTGTGGCGGCCCTGCGTAGGGTGGTTCCAGCGAACCACCCTCCGAAGGGACGAACAGGACATGGCGCTCCAGGTCGGCGACAAGGCCCCCGACTTCGAACTCAAGGACAACCACGGCGCGACCGTCCGGCTGTCCGACTTCCGTGGGCAGAAGAACGTCGTGCTGCTCTTCTACCCGTTCGCCTTCACCGGCGTGTGCACCGGCGAGCTGTGCGAGGTGCGCGACAACCTGCCGCGGTTCTCCGACCGTGACACCCAGGTGCTCGCCGTCTCCAACGACTCCATCCACACCCTGCGCGTCTTCGCCGAGCAGGAGGGCCTGGAGTACCCCCTGCTGTCCGACTTCTGGCCGCACGGCAACGTCTCGCGCGACTACGGCGTCTTCGACGAGGACAAGGGCTGCGCCGTCCGTGGCACCTTCATCATCGACCGGGAGGGCGTCGTCCGCTGGACCGTCGTCAACGGCCTGCCGGACGCCCGCGACCTCGACGAGTACGTGAAGGCGCTCGACACCCTGTGACCGTCGCTCCGTGCCCGGCACGGTGTGAACCGACACCACGTGATTTGTCGGCCGCAGGGCCTGCGGGGGGCGGGAACCCGTCACTAGGATCGGATCGTTGATCCGATATCCACGCACTACGGGGCTCCCCGCCCCAGGACACCAATGGAGGACTCGTGGGAGTCAGCCTCAGCAAGGGCGGCAACGTATCGCTGACCAAGGAGGCCCCCGGCCTCACCGCGGTCATCGTCGGTCTGGGGTGGGACATCCGCACCACGACCGGCACCGACTTCGACCTCGACGCCAGCGCGCTGCTGCTGAACAGCGGCGGCAAGGTCGCCAGCGACGCGCACTTCATCTTCTTCAACAACCTGAAGAGCCCGGACGGCTCGGTCGAGCACACCGGTGACAACCTCACCGGTGAGGGCGAGGGCGACGACGAGCAGATCAAGATCGACCTCGCCGCCGTCCCCGCCGACGTCGAGAAGATCACCTTCCCGGTGTCGATCTACGACGCCGAGAACCGCCAGCAGTCCTTCGGCCAGGTCCGCAACGCGTTCATCCGCGTCGTCAACCAGGCCGGCGGCGCCGAGATCGCCCGCTACGACCTCAGTGAGGACGCCTCCACGGAGACCGCCATGGTCTTCGGCGAGCTGTACCGGCACGGCGCCGAGTGGAAGTTCCGCGCCATCGGCCAGGGCTACGCCTCCGGCCTGCGCGGCATCGCTCAGGACTTCGGCGTCAACGTCTGAGCGACCTGAACCACCGGGGTCAACGCCCCGACCGTCCGGCGCCGCACGGTTTGCGTGCGGCGCCGGACGCGCAGGAACACCAGGAACCATCACCCGGGGAGGGGACAGCAACATGGGCGTCACGCTTGCCAAGGGAGGCAACGTCTCCCTGTCCAAGGCCGCACCGAACCTGACACAGGTCCTGGTCGGACTCGGCTGGGACGCGCGCTCCACCACCGGAGCACCCTTCGACCTCGACGCCAGCGCGCTGGCGTGCAGCAGCGGTCGGGTGCTCGGCGACGAGTGGTTCGTCTTCTACAACCAGCTCAAGAGCCCGGACGGCTCCATCGAGCACACCGGCGACAACCTCACCGGCGAGGGCGACGGTGACGACGAGTCGGTGATCGTCGACCTCGCGACGGTGCCCGAGCGGTGCGACAAAATCGTCTTCCCGGTCTCGATCCACATGGCCGACGAGCGCGGCCAGACCTTCGGCCAGGTCAGCAACGCCTTCATCCGGGTCGTCAACCAGGCCGACGGCCAGGAACTGGCCCGCTACGACCTCAGCGAGGACGCCTCCACGGAGACCGCGATGATCTTCGGCGAGCTCTACCGCTACCAGGGGGAGTGGAAGTTCCGTGCGGTCGGGCAGGGGTACGCGTCGGGGCTCCGCGGCATCGCCCTAGACTTCGGAGTCAACGTTTCGTAAAGCCGCGTACGGCGCGGGGGAGCCCCGTACAAACACGATTGGGTAGCCAGTGGTTCTGAAAACCTTCGGGTGGTCGTTCGCGGTCACCGCGCTCGGCCTGGTGGCCGCGATCTTCTACGGGGGGTGGGCCGCCTTCGGCATCGTGGCGATCCTTTCCATCCTGGAGATCTCGCTGTCCTTCGACAACGCGGTGGTCAACGCCGGGATCCTGAAGAAGATGAATGCCTTCTGGCAGAAGATCTTCCTCACCATCGGCATCCTGATCGCCGTCTTCGGCATGCGCCTGGTCTTCCCGGTCGTCATCGTCGCGGTCAGCGCGTCCCTCGGCCCGATCGAGGCCGTCGACCTCGCCCTGACCGACAAGGACCGCTACCAGGAACTGGTGACGGACGCGCATCCGTCGATCGCCGCCTTCGGTGGCATGTTCCTCCTGATGATCTTCCTCGACTTCATCTTCGAGGACCGGGACATCAAGTGGCTCGGCTGGCTGGAGCGCCCGCTGGCCAAGCTCGGCAAGGTCGACATGCTGTCGGTCTGCATCGCCCTGATCGTGCTGCTGATCTCCGCGATCACCTTCGGCGCCCACGCCCACCAGCACGGCGGCACCCACGCCGACAAGGCGGAGACGGTCCTGCTCTCCGGCATCGCCGGTCTGATCACCTACCTGATCGTCGGCGGTCTCTCCGGCTTCTTCGAGGACAAGCTCGAGGAAGAGGAGGAGCGCGAGCACGAGGAGGAAGAGGCGGCCGAACGCGCGGGCAAGCCCAAGTCCGCCGTCAAGCTGGCCGGCAAGGCCGCGTTCTTCATGTTCCTCTACCTCGAGGTCCTGGACGCGTCCTTCTCGTTCGACGGCGTCATCGGCGCCTTCGCCATCACCAACGACATCGTCCTGATGGCCCTCGGCCTCGGCATCGGCGCCATGTACGTCCGTTCGCTCACGGTCTACCTGGTCCGCGAGGGCACCCTCGACGACTACGTCTACCTGGAGCACGGCGCCCACTACGCCATCGGCGCCCTGGCGGTCGTCCTCCTGGTCACCATCCAGTACGAGATCAACGAGTTCATCACCGGCATGATCGGCGTCGTCCTCATCGGTGCCTC
The DNA here is from genome assembly GCF_028473745.1 of Streptomyces sp. M92. Classification (NCBI taxonomy): domain Bacteria; kingdom Bacillati; phylum Actinomycetota; class Actinomycetes; order Kitasatosporales; family Streptomycetaceae; genus Streptomyces; species Streptomyces sp. M92. The sequence continues at coordinate 628,951 of NZ_CP101137.1, read as the reverse complement.
CTTCTGGTCCTCCGTGCGCCGCAACAAGCGGCTCGCCGCGGCCGGGGGAGAAGGCGGCAAGGAGAAGGCGGAGGTCTCCTCCGGGGTGTGAAAACCTTCTGTTCCCGGGCCGGGTTCGCCCCCGGTGCGCCCGCACCTCTGGTGTGAACACGGCCCGGGTGAGGAACGCTCTCGACGGGGCGGCCGACGAGGACGACTCCTCGGGGCCGCCCCGTCGGCGGTCCGCGGCCGGTGCGAGTGAAGGTGGGGGCGGGAATGGGCTTCTTGGACGGTCTGTGGCGCGGGCGCGAGTCCGAGTTCGACTCGGGCAGCGCGGCGACCAACTCCATCCAGCTGACCAAACGGCACAGCCAGGTCTCCCTGACCAAGCAGGGCGCGGCGACCGGCAACCTCCGCATCAACCTCTCCTGGCGGATGCGGACCTCGGACATCATGGGTGCCCAGCGCGAGAGCCTGCTGCGCCACCCCTTCAAGGCGCTCAAGCCCCCCGAGGTCGTGGGCCACAGCCAGAGCATGGTCAACGTCGACCTCGACCTCGGCTGCCTCTACGAACTCAAGGACGGCACCCGGGGCGTCGTCCAGCCGCTCGGCGGCTTCCTGGGCGACGTCAACGGGCCGCCGTACGTCAAGCTCAGCGGCGACGACCGGTTCGGCTCGGCCTCCGGCGAGACGATCTACGTCAACCTGGACCACAAGGACGCCATCAAGCGGCTGCTGCTCTTCGCCTACATCTACGACCAGACGCCGGCCTTCGACCGCACCCACGCCATCGTGACGCTCTACCCGAGCAACGGGCCCCGCATCGAGATCGGCCTCGACGAGCGTCACCCCCAGGCCCGCTCCTGTGCCGTGGTGATGATCGAGAACGTCAAGGACGAGATCCTCGTCCGCCGCGAGGTGAAGTTCGTGTACGGCTTCCAGGGGGAGCTGGACCGGCTCTACGGATGGGGACTGCAGTGGGGCCGGGGGCACAAGAGCAAGGCGGAGCGGTAGAAACCGGCTGCGGTGCCCGGAGCCGGAGCCGGCTGCGGATGCGGATGCGGAACGGGTCGGTGAGGGGCCGGCGGGACGGCCGGTGAGATGACCGGTGGGACGGCCGCCTACCGTCCGACGAACTGCGGCCCCTGCGGCGGCAGCCGGAAGTCCGGGTCGGGCGTCCCGGACACCGGCGGCGGATAACCGTAGCCGGACTGCGCGCCGGTGACCCCCGCCGCCGCGGGAGCCTGCGGATACCCGTACGAGGGCCGGGCAGCGGGCTGCGGGTAGCCGTAGGCGGGCTGAACCGGCGGCGGCTGCTGCGGGTAGCCGTACGCGGGCTGCGCCGGGACCCCCGCGGGCTGCTCCGGGGGCAGCGGGCGGGAGACCTCCGGGAGGGGCTGGACCGTCGTCGGCTCCTCGGAACCGACGGCCGGCGCCGCGGGAGCGGACGGCTGGGCGGGAGCGGACGGCTGGGCGGGCGGGTGCGGGGACGTCTCCGGCCGGGGCGCCGACACCGGGTCGTCCGCCCCTTCCGACTCGTCCACCGAGATGCCGAAGTCGGTCGCCAGGCCCTTGAGCCCGTTCGAATATCCCTCGCCCAGCGCCCGGAACTTCCAGCCCTCCCCGCGCCGGTAGAGCTCGCCGCAGATCAGCGCCGTCTCCTGGCCCGTCTCCGGCTTGACGTCGAAGTGGGCCAGCGGCTCCGCGTCACCGGCCGCGGCGTCGTACAGCAGGATGCGCAGCGAGGTGACCCGGTCGAAGGCGACGCCGTCGGCCGAGGCGACCAGCAGGATCCGGCCCACCGAGGCCTCGACCCCGGTCAGGTCTGTCTGGATCGTGTCGGTCAGCCCCTCGGCGACCCGCTTCTTGCCGAGCCGCCAGACCTGGCCGGAGGGATGCCTGGGCTGGTTGTAGAAGACGAAGTCCTCGTCGGAGCGCACGCGGTCGTCCGGCCCCAGCAGCAGTGCGGAGGCATCGACGTCGGGGACCCCCTGCCCGGGAGCCCAGCGCAGCACGGCGCGTACCGTGGTGGCTTGCAGCGGGACGTTCGACCCCTTCAGCATCGCGTGCGTCATGCCGTCATCCTGCCTTCTCGGTCCTGGTCACGACAACGTGGGGGCGGGTACTCGGGTCGTGTCCGCGCTGCCCGGGTCGCCGTCGCCGACACGGCCGGGTTACCTGGAATTCATGCCCGGTGGGAACCGCCGACATGGTCACCTACGTACTATTACCGGCCACCTTGGACAGTTCACAGGTCGCCCAGACACCGCGGGGGAGTATTCATGCGTCATTTCGGACAGATCGCCCCTGAAGTGCGGAAGCGTCTCTTCCATCAGGAGCCCTGCACCTTCACCGCGGACTCCCCGGCCCGGCTGCTGTCCGCGGCCCTGGGCGCGACGCTCTACAGCCCGGCCACCCGGCCCAGACTCGACGAGGACATCCTCAAGCAGGCCGCTCGGGGCGTGGTGTCCATGGTGCTGTGCCTGGAGGACTCGATCGACGACGCCGACGTACCGGTCGGCGAGGAGAACCTCGTCCGCCGGCTCAACGACCTGGAGAAACGTTCCGACGCCGACGTTCCCCTGCTGTTCGTCCGGGTTCGCGCCCCCGAGCAGATACCCGACCTCGTACGGCGCCTCGGGCCGGCGGTCCGGCTGCTGTCCGGATTCGTACTGCCGAAGTTCACCGAGACACGCGGCATACCCTTCCTGGAAGCCCTCTCCGCCGCCGAGGCCGCCACCGGGCACCGGCTCTTCGCCATGCCCGTGCTGGAGTCGCCCGACCTGCTGTACCGCGAGACCCGCGTGCAGACCCTGGAAGGCATCTTCCGCGCGGTCGACAAGTACCGCGACCGTGTGCTCGCCCTGCGCCTCGGTGTGACCGACTTCTGCTCCTCCTACGGGCTGCGCAGGGGCCCCGACATGACGGCGTACGACGTCCAGATCGTCGCCTCCGTGATCGCCGACGTGGTGAACATGCTGGCCAGGGCCGACGGCACCGGATTCACCGTCACCGGACCGGTGTGGGAGTACTTCCGCGTCCAGGAGAGGATGTTCAAGCCGCAGCTGCGGCAGAGCCCCTTCCTCGAAGGGCAGGCCGTGGAACTGCGCTCGAAACTCATCGAACACGCCATGGACGGCCTGCTGCGGGAAATCTCCCTGGACCGCGCCAACGGTCTCCTCGGCAAGACCTGCATCCACCCCTCGCACGTCCTGCCCGTGCACGCGCTGTCCGTGGTCAGCCACGAGGAGTTCAGCGACGCCCAGGACATCCTGCGGCCGGAACGCTGCGGCGGGGGTGTACTGAGGTCGGCGTACACCAACAAGATGAACGAGGTGAAGCCCCACCGTGCCTGGGCCGAGCGGACGCTGCTGCGCGCCGAGGTCTTCGGGGTGGCCAACGAGGACATCGGCTTCGTGGAACTGCTCGCCGCCGGCCTGTCCGACTGAACACCCCGCTTGACCGAACGCCCGTCCGGCAGGGCGCCCGTCCGACCGAACATCCCGTCCGACCGAACGCAAGGAATCCATGACCGACGCCAGGGCCGCCCACACCGCGGTGGACAACGGGAGGCACGAGTACATGACCGAGAGGGCGCGCGCCGACGAGCGCGCCGGAGTCTGGTCCGGCAGCTGGGTCGCCGAGCGGCTCGGCGTCGAACTCACCGGTGACGACACACTGCCCGCCCTGCTGGGACTCGCCCTGCGCCGCAACCCCAAGCGGGCGCACCTGCTCGTCTCCAACGTGCTCGGCAAGCACGTCCCGCAGTCGCCCTCCGTCGTCCACGGCCACGGCGTCGCACTCGGCCGCCGCGTCCGCGACCTGCTCGGTGCCGAGGCCGCCGGGCGCGCCGTCGTCCTCGGCTACGCGGAGACCGCCACCGGCCTCGGCCACTCGGTCGCCGACGGTCTCGGCACCGCCCCGTACCTGCATTCCACCCGCCGCCCGGTCGCGGGGGCGGCGCGCGCGGGCGGCTTCGAGGAATCCCACTCGCACGCGACCTCCCACCTGCTGCTGCCCGAGGACCCGGCGCTGCTCGCCGGGGACGGGCCGCTGGTCCTCGTCGACGACGAGTTCTCCACCGGCAACACGGTCCTCAACACCGTCCGCGCCCTGCACGAGCGCTACCCCCGCAAGCGGTACGTCGTCGTGGCCCTGGTCGACATGCGCTCGCCCGCCGACGCGGACCGGCTGGAGGATTTCGCCCGGGAGATCGGCGCCCGCGTGGACCTGGTGACGGCCGCCTCCGGCACGGTCCGGCTGCCGGACGACGTCCTCCAGCAGGGGCAGGAACTGGTCGCCCGGTACGAGGCGCTCGCCGCCGGGCAGGCCGGTGAAAGCCGGGGCGCCGAGAAACCCGGACTCGCGAGGTCCGCCCGCGACGAGGCGGCCGGCCTCGGCTCCGGCTCCGGTGCCACCGCACCCGCCCCGGACCGTGCGGGAGCTTCCGCACACGGCGCCGCTGGGCCGGAGTCGCCCGCCCCGGCCCCCGTCTCTCCCGACGGGACCGTCGCACGCGTCGACCTGCACTGGCCCGCGGGCGTGCCGGACGGCGGACGGCACGGGTTCACGCCCGCCCACCGGGAACGGCTGGAGGCGGCGCTGCCCGGCATGGCCGGCCGGATCGCCGAAGCGCTGCCCGCCGGCGCCCGGCGGGTGCTCGTCCTCGGCTTCGAAGAGCTGATGTACGCCCCCCTGCGCCTGGCCCGCGAGCTCGAGGTCACGGTCGAGGCCGACGTGCGCTACTCGACCACCACCCGCTCGCCCGTCCTCGCCGTGGACGACCCCGGCTACGCGATACGCACCCGCCTGGTCTTCCCCGCGCACGACGATCCGGCCGACGGCCCCGGCGAGCGCTACGCCTACAACGTCGCGGGCGCCGGATTCGACACCGTCGTCGCCGTCGTCGACTCGGCCGCCGACACCCCCGCACTCCACGCGCACGACGGACTGCTGGCCCGGCTCGCCGCCCACTCCGCGCACGTCCTGCTGGCCGTGGTCCCGTCGTACGTCCCGCGAGCCCCGCATGCCTCGCACGCTCCCGAAAGGCCCCCCATGCTGCCCGAGCCCCTGCGCGGCCCCGACTTCTCCTCGTACGACCCCGACGAGGTCGGCTGGCTGCTCCAGGACCTCTCGGACGTGACGCTGGAAGCCCCGACCGAGGAGCGCGAGGAGGCCATCCAGAGCGGCGGCGCCCACTACGCGGAGTCGCTGCCGGTGGAGTACCAGCCCAGCGAGCAGTACCAGGAGCTGTTCCACGCGGCGCTGGCGACGTCCGCCGCCCGCCTGGCCCGAGCCGCCGGCGCCGTCACCGAGATCGTGCTCACGGAGCGGTCCCCCCGCCCCGTCCTGGTGTCCCTCGCCCGCGCGGGCACACCCGTCGGAATCCTGATGCGCCGCTGGGCGCAGTACCGCCATGGTCTCGACCTCCCTCACTACGCGGTGTCGATCGTCCGGGGCCGGGGCATCGACGCCAACGCACTGCGCTGGCTGGCCGACCGCCACGACCCCGCCGACGTCGTCTTCGTCGACGGCTGGACCGGCAAGGGCGCCATCACCCGAGAACTCGCCGCCGCCCTGCGCGACTTCGAGTCCACCGACGGCATCACCGGCTTCGACCCCGAGATCGCGGTGCTGGCCGATCCCGGTTCCTGCGTACGCACCTACGGCACCCGGGACGACTTCCTCATCCCCTCCGCCTGCCTCAACTCCACCGTCTCCGGCCTGATATCCCGCACCGTGCTCCGCGCCGACCTCGTCGGCCAGCACGACTTCCACGGCGCGAAGTTCTACCGCGAACTCGCCGGCGCCGACCTGTCGACGGCCTTCCTCGACGCCGTCACCGCCCGCTTCCCGGACGTCGCCGACGCGGTCGACGCCCAGGCCAAGGACCTCCTGTCCGCCGACCGCAGCCCCACCTGGGAGGGCTGGGCCGCCGTCGAGCGGATCAGCGAGGAGTACGGCATCCACGACGTCAACCTCGTCAAGCCCGGCGTCGGTGAGACCACCCGCGTCATGCTGCGACGAGTCCCGTGGAAGGTGCTCGCCCGAGCCGGCGCCGGCGCCGACCTGGACCACGTACGCCTCCTGGCGGAGCAGCGGGGCGTACCCGTCGAAGAGGTCGCCGACCTCCCCTACACCTGCGTCGGTCTGATCCACCCCAAGTACACGCGGGGCGCGACCGGCGCCGACGGCAAGGCGGTGGCGCTCTGATGCCGGTGCTCGTCGCGAGCGACCTCGACCGCACGCTCATCTACTCCGCCGCCGCGCTCGGGCTGACCATGCCCGACCTGCGGGCACCCCGGCTGCTGTGCGTCGAGGTCTACCAGAGCAAACCCCTCTCCTATATGACCGAGACGGCCGCCGGACTGCTGACCGAACTCGGCGACGCGGCGGTCTTCGTGCCGACGACCACCCGCACCCGCGCGCAGTACCAGCGCATCAACCTCCCCGGTCCGCCCGCCCGGTACGCGATCTGCGCCAACGGCGGCCACCTGCTGGTGGACGGCGTCTCCGACCCCGACTGGCACGCGCGGGTGACCGCACGGCTGGCCGACGAATGCGCCTCACTGGCCGAGATCCGCGACCACCTGACGAACACGGCCGACCCTCTGTGGGTCCGCAAGCACCGGGTCGCCGAAGACCTCTTCGCCTACCTCGTGGTCGAGCGCGAACTGCTTCCCGAGGACTGGGTGAAGGAACTCGCCGTGTGGGCCGAGAACCGGGGCTGGACCGTCTCCCTCCAGGGCCGCAAGATCTACGCCGTCCCCAAGCCGCTCACCAAGAGCGCCGCCGTGCGCGAGGTCGCCCGCCGCACCGGCGCCGACCTCACCCTCGCCGCCGGCGACTCCCTCCTCGACGCCGACCTGCTGCTCGCCGCCGACCGGGGGTGGCGCCCCGGCCACGGCGAGCTGGCCGACTCCGACTGGACGGCGCCGGCGATCAGCGCCTTGCCCGAGCGCGGTGTGCTGGCCGGTGAGCGGATTCTCCGGGAGTTCCTCCGCGCGGCGGATCCGGCTCGCTGACGCCGCCGTCACGGCCCCCGGCACCACCTCCGGTGCCGGGGTGGCCGTCGTCGTCGGCCGGCGGACGTATCTCCCGTCCTGCGTCGCGTCCGCGGCCCCGCCTGCGCTGTCCGCCGCCGGGCCGCATCAGACGCATGCCGATGAAGACCAGCAGCGCCAGGGCGGCAAGCGCGAGGATCACCTTCGAATAGGTGGAGGCGATGTCCGACACCTCGGACCAGTTGTCACCCAGGGCGTAGCCCGCGAGTACGAACACCGTGTTCCAGATCGCGCTGCCCAGCGTGGTCAGAGTGAGGAAGACGGGCAGCCGCATCCTCTCCACGCCCGCCGGCACGGAGATCAGACTCCGGAAGATGGGGATCATCCGGCCGAAGAAGACCGCCTTGGTCCCGTGCTTCTGGAACCACGCCTCCGTCTTCTCTATGTCCGACACCTTCACCAGCGGCAGCTTGCCCGCTATCGCCACCGTGCGATCCCGGCCGAGCAGGGCGCCGACCCCGTACAGGGCGAGCGCGCCGATGACCGAACCCGCCGTCGTCCACAGCAGGACGGCGATCAGGTTCATCCGGCCGGAGCTCGCCGCGAACCCGGCGAGGGGCAGGATCACTTCGCTCGGCAGGGGAGGAAAGAGGTTCTCCAGAGCGATGGCCAGACCCGCGCCCGGTGCGCCGAGCGCGTCCATGAGGTCGTTGATCCACTGCGGTGCGGCACCGCTGTCCGCGGCCGTCTGCGCTGCGATGGCTGTCATGCCGACCACGCTAGAAAATCGCAGCTGAAGGGAGGCTGAGGAAGTCCGCACGATCGTGTGCGGTGTACCGCAGGCGGACATTGCGGTTTTCCACAGTGTGCGCCGTGCAGGCGCCCGACTAGCCTCGCGATCATGCGAAACATGGCGCGACGAGTAGTGCGGTGCGGGGTGGGCCTGATCATGGGGACCGCCACGGCCGCCGTCGAGCTGCTCTTCGCCCTGCTGGCCGGCGCGGCACTTCTGCCGGTGGCCGCCTGGCCCACCGCCCGCCGTGCGGTACTCCGCCCGGTCCTCGCGGGCGCGCGGACACTGGCGGGACTGGAGCGGGCCCGGCTGGCGATGTGGCTGGACCTCCGCATCACACCCGCGCACGAGGACGTGCGGGCCCTGCGGTACGTGGCCTGCCACTGGGCCCTGGGAGTCCTGGGCGGCGTGGTGATGCTGACGGCCGCGATCGGCCTCGGGTACGGCACCTTCGGGATGTACGGCTGGTTCCTGCTGGACGGCATACGCAACCCCGGTTCGTTCGTCCTCGGCAGCCTGGGCGGCTTCTTCCTCGTGTTCCTCGCCGTGCAGGGAATATTCGGCGTGGTGGGACTGGAGGGGCAGCTGGCGCGCCACTTCCTCGGCCCCCGCCACCAGGAGGAGCTGGAGCGGCGCATCGCCGAGCTGTCCGCCAGCCGCGCGGCCGTGGTCGACGCGGTGAACGACGAACGGCGCCGCATCGAACGTGACCTGCACGACGGCGTGCAACAACGCCTCGTCGCACTCGGCATGCTGCTCGGCCGTGCCCGCCGCAGTCAGGACGCCGACCGGCGCAACCGGCTCCTGGCCCAGGCCCATGACGAGAGCCGCCGCGCCCTGGACGAGCTGCGCGAGGTGGCCTGGCGGATCTACCCGACCACGTTGGACGAGGCGGGGCTGCGCGCGGCCCTGGAGACGGTCGCCGAGCGGGCGTCCGTGCCGGTGGGGGTGGAGTACGACGTGGCCGAGGAACCCGAGCAGGCCGTGGCGACCGTCGCCTACTTCGTCGTCTGCGAGGCTGTCACGAACGCCGTCAAGCACGCGGCGCCCACCCGGATAAGCGTCGCTGTCAGAGCTGAGGAGCAACGGATGTACGTGAGCGTCCAGGACGACGGCTGCGGCGGGGCGAACGCCGCGGGCAGCGGACTGTTCGGGCTCGCCCGACGTGTCGCGGCCCTCGACGGCAGCCTCAGCGTGGTCAGCCCGCCGGGCGGTCCCACCCTCGTGGCCGCGGAGCTGCCATGCGGCTGATCCTCGCCGAGGACTCGACCCTGCTGAGGGAGGGCCTGGTGCGGCTGCTGATGGAGGAAGGACACCAGGTGCTCGCGGCCGTGGGCAACGCCGAGCTGCTGCTGAAGGCGGTCGCCGAGGATCCGCCGGACGTGGTCGTCGCAGATGTCCGGATGCCGCCCACGCACACGGACGAGGGCCTGCGCGCCGCACTGGAGATACGCGAGCGCTGGCCCGGAGTGGGGGTCCTGGTGCTCTCCCAGTACGTCGAGAAGCGGTACGCGACGGAGCTGCTGACCGGCGATACCGAAGGTGTGGGGTATCTGCTGAAGGACCGCGTGGTCCAGATCGACGAGTTCCTGGACGCGCTGGAGCGGGTGGCCGCCGGACGCGCGGCCTTCGACCCGGAGGTCGTCCGGCAGCTGCTGGGCCGCACGACCCACACCGACCTGCTCGCCCGGCTCACCGCGCGGGAGCGGGACGTGCTGGCCGAGATGGCGCAGGGGCACACCAACGCGGCGATCGCGCGGCGGCTGCACATCTCGCAGAGCGCGGTGGAGAAACACACCAACGCGATCTTCGACAAGCTGGAACTGACCGGAGGGGAGGGCTATTCACGCAGAGTGCTGGCCGTGCTGCGCTACCTGGGCAGCTGAGGGAGGCCGACGGGAAGCCGAACCGGGCTGCCTCCGGCAGCTCGCGGGGTGGCGGCCCAGACACGCGCCGGAAGGCGCGATCCGCCCGGTCAGCCGCAGCAGCCTCCGCCGCAGCAGCCGCCACCGCCTCCGCCACCCGGCGCGGGGGCGGGAGCGGACCCGGTGGAGGAGCCGCCGACCGCGACCGTCGACAGCAGCTTCACCGTGTCGTCGTGGCCCGCCGGGCAGGCGGCGGGAGCGGAGGACTCGGCCATGGGACGGCTCAGTTCGAAGGTGTCGCCGCAGCTCCGGCAGCGGTACTCGTAGCGAGGCATGGGCACAGGTTAACCGGCCGGGCGGCAGGCGTCGGCGGGTGAAGCCGGAAAACCGGTCGGGAGGAGCCGTGCACGGTCACCGACGGCCGGTCGGTGATCAGTGACCGGCGCCGCGCTCCTCACGGATCTGGGAGACCACATGGGCCACCGTCTGCCGGACCTCCTCGGTCTCCGTGAGGAAGTGCCAGTAGTCGGGGTGCCGGCCCTCCAGCGTGGTGATCGCCCGTTCCAGCCGCGCCACGGCGTCGTCCAGCGGGCGCGCGTGACGGGGGTCCGGGGTGTTGCGGCCGGCCATGGCCAGGCGCTGGGCGTCCCGGATGGCGAAACGGGTGCGTTCGATCTCCTGCTGAGGGTCCTTCTGCACGGCGTTCAGCTGCCGCAGGCGGTCGCCGGCGGCCGAGACCGCCTCGTCGGTCGCGTTCAGCAGCGCCCGTACCGTCGACAGGAGGGCGGTGGCGTCCGGCCAGCGCTGTTCGTCGCGGGCGCGCTGGGCCTCGGCCAGTTTCCGTTCGGCCTGCCGGACCGACTCGGCGGCCTGGTCGGGCACCTGCTGCAGGTCCTGCCAGCAGGCGGCGGTGAAGCGTCGTCGCAGCTCGCTCAGTACCGGTTCGACCTGCTCGGTTCGGGTGGTCAGAGCCTGGGCGCGGGTGCGCAGGGAGACCAGCCGGTGGCCGGTCTCGGCGGCTCGTTCGGGCAGCCGCTCGGCTTCCGCGCGGACCGACTCGGCCTCCCGGGTGACCCGCTCGGCCCGATCCAGGGTCTGGGGCACGCCGTGCTGTCCGGCGCCCTGGCTCAGCCGGGTCAGCTCCGGGCCCAGGGCGGCGAGCCGGGCGGCGAGGTCGTCCGCGTTCAGCCGGGACTCGCGTGCGGTGTCCAGGGCGTCGGAGGCGGCGAGCAGGGCCTGCCGGGCCCGCTCGACGGCGGGCGCCAGCCGGGCCAGTTGGGTCTCGGCCTTGCCGAGCAGGGGGCCGAGTCCTTGGGCGAAGCGGTCCAGCTCCTGTTTGACGCGGCCGAGCTCGGTCCTGGCGGCGGTCAGATCGGTGCGGGCGCGGGAGGCGGCCGAGGCCTCCAGGTCGTCCCGGTCCAGGTCGTGGGAGTCGACGGCGTTGATGTACTGGTGGCTGACCTCGTCGATGCGCCGGCCGAGCGCCTCGAAGTCGCCGACCGCGCGCCGGGCGGCGGGGGAGGAGTCGACGGCCGCGATCGTCTCCACCGAGATCCGCAGGTCCCGCTGCGCGGTGTCCAGCTCGTAGAAGGCCGCCGCGGCGTCGTCCTTCGCTGCCTGTGCCTCGGCCCGCTGACTCTCGGCCCGCCCGCCGAACCAGCGGCGCGTGCCGCCTCCGGCGAACGCGGCGGGCAGCGCGAGCACGACCAGAACGGGCAGGCCCGCGAGGGTGAGCACGTCACGGACCGTGGCGGGTGTGCGGCGGCGGGCGGAGTGGTGAGGCAGGTGCCGCGCACGCGGCACCATCGGCGAGTTCGGCTGCGATGGTGTCGCCGTCACATCCCTCTCCCGTGTCGTCCGTCCTGCCCGGGTTCATTCTCCCACCCGTTAGGGACGAACACACGGGCCGGTCAGTTCGCGGTTCGGACCGTGACTTTGCCGTCCTGGGTCCGCGCGTTCACCACGTGGGCGCTGGTGTCCTCCCGGGGCACGGACACGTCGACCGAACCGTCGTCGCTCTCGGCGGACACCTTGTACGTATCGCGGGGCAGGGTGACGCTCACGGACCCGTCGTCGCTGCGGGTCTCCACCAGGTCCGGGACGGCGCGCAGATCGAGGCGGACCGAGCCGTCCTTGGTGGACGCCTCGACGCGGCGCGAGGAGACTTCCGCGCGCAGCGATCCGTCGTCGCTGTGCAGTTCCAGCGGCCCGGTGGTGTCACTGACGCGGACGGACCCGTCCGCCGTACGGATCTCCAGCGCGTCCCGGAAGCCCTGCGCCCGTACGCTGCCGTCATCGGACTCCACCTTGACGGCGACACCGCGCGGCACTTCCACGCGGTGCTTGCTGGCACAGTCGGCGACCACGCCCGAGCAGTGTGTACGGAGCTTGAGCCGGTCGCCGTCCATGCTCCAGGTGACCTCGGGGTCGGAGCCGAGGACGACCGAGCCCTGGAACCACCGCGTCACCTCGACCTTGCCGGCGGCATTGCCGTCGGCGGCGACGACCTCCAGACCGGAGTCGTCGGCGTCGATGGTGAGGGTGTCGCCCCGGAAGGTGAAGGTGCGGTGGTCAGGGTCCTTGTCGTCCTCCGCGGAGGTACAGGCACCGAGGCCCGCGACGAGGACGGCGACGGTACCGGCGGCGGCGAGCGCGCGGACCGACGCGCGGGCCGGAAGGATACGGCGGGACATGACGGCTCCCCCAAGGACGGACGGCGAGGTGCCGCGGGTGGGTCCGCGGAGCGGGGCCCGGCGCGGCGAGGCTCTTCGAGCGTATGGAGCGGGGAGCCCAGCCGGGATCCGGACCACTCCCGGATCGGGGGTGGGGTTAACCCCCGGCCGGGAGAGGCGGGAGGCCGGCGCCAGCCGCGATTGCCGGGCAGCGCCCTGTGCCATGTAGGCTGTCCACTCGTCCTGGGTGCGTAGCTCAGGGGTAGAGCGCCTGCCTTACAAGCAGGATGTCGGCGGTTCGAAACCGTCCGCGCCCACCGGGACCGGCGCCGCTGTCGTCGGTGCGAGGCCCTCGGAGAATGCTCCGGGGGCCTTTCGCATGCGCCCGCTGAGCGTGCTCCGCAGGGTGCCTGCCGGTGCGGGGTCCTCTCAGGCGTCTTCGGTCAGGCGTCCTTCGGTCAGACGTCTTCGGTCAGGCGTCCTTCGGTCAGGCGTCCTTCGGTCAGGCGTCCTTCGGTCAGGCGTCCTCGGGCGAGGTCTCGGGGGCCGGGATGGCGTGTGCGCGTTTCAGTTCCGAACGGGCGGTCACCTGGTCGGGGCCGGTGATCTGCGACCAGTAGCGATGGGTGCTGACGAACACGGCGAGCTCGCGCTCGCGCTGTCGGAGCTTCTCCACCTCGGCCTGTTCGTCCGCGGACCAGCCGGGCGAGGCCGGGCGTTCGACCTTGCGCCAGCCGTTGTCGTCGCTGAAGCCGTCGAGCGGTTCGACGGACCAGGGGAGTCTCTTGAGCAGGGCCGACAGCTCGGCCCGGACCTGATGCAGTTCCTCCTGGCCGGCGAGGAGGTCACTGGGGAAGTCATAGGTCGTAGCCACGATCCAATGATACGCCTGTTCGATTTTGAGGCGCGCGTTCCCTTCGGTGGTTCACGCGAAAGGAGCGCCCCCGCCGCCGGGACCCACTGTCAGACCCCTGCCCTACCGTGGAGAACATGGACGGCGTGGAAGAGCGGGCCGACGGTGAAGGGGACCGGGTGTGCCTGGTGCCCTGGGCGGAGGGGGATCTGTGGCTGCTGCGCAGGACCAACGCCCCCGGAATGACCGTGCACCTGGGCGGCCCGGAGACCGAGGAGCAGCTCGCGGTACGGCACGGGCGCTACCTCGGGTTGGCATCGGGGCGGATGTACCGGGTCACGCTGGCGGACGGCGGCGAGACCGTCGGCTCGATCGGGTACTGGCAGCGGACCTGGCGGGGCGCGGAGGTCTGGGAGACCGGCTGGGCGGTGCTGCCCGAGTTCCAGGGGCGGGGGCTGGCCGCGCGGGCCGCCCGTGCCGTGACGGAGGCCGCCCGTGACGCCGGTCCGCACCGGTATCTGCACGCGTTCCCGAGCATCGACCACGCCGCCTCCAACGCGGTCTGCCGACGGGCCGGCTTCACCCTGCTCGGCCAGGCCGACTTCGAGTACCCGAAGGGCCACTGGATCAGGTCGAACGACTGGCGGGTGGACCTGAAGAGAGGAGACTGAGGCCATGTGCCGCAGCATCAAGACACTGCGTCCGCCCGCGCTCCCCGAGGAGGCCACCGAGGACGAGATCAGGGCCGCCGCCCTGCAGTACGTCCGCAAGGTCTCAGGCTTCCGCGCACCGGCCGCGCACAACCGTGAGGTTTTCGAACGGGCCGTGGAGGCCGTCGCAGGCGCCACGGCCGAGCTGCTCGCCGGCCTGGAGGTACGGGGAGGCGCCGGCGCCGGGCGGGCCTCGTGACCCGTGACTGAAGTGACCAGTGGTCTGTGCCCCGTGCCCCGTGCTCCGTGCCCCGTGCCCCGTGACCTGTGATTCGGCCCGTGTCCCCTGACCCGTGACCCGTGACCCGTGTCCCCTGACCCGTGACCCGGACGCGCCCCGTGGGTCGTCGCGACCCCGGCACCGGCGTCCGTTACGACGCCTCCGGTGCCCCGGGCTGGCGGCGCATCAGGTACGCCGCCACCGCGCCCGCGCCGAAGAGCGCCGCCAGGGACACCCCGGTCGCCAGCCAGGTCGCGCCCAGCCACTGGCTGCCGAAGTAGCCGAGGGCCACGCTGTACAGGGCCCAGACGAGTCCGGCGAGGGCGGACCAGGGGAGGAACTCGCGGATCCGGCGGTGCGCGGTGCCGGCGACGAGGGAGACGACCGAGCGGCCGGCGGGGGCGAAACGGGCCAGTACGACGAGGGCGCCGCCCCCTCGGGCGAGCGCCCCGCCGAGACGTTCCTGCGCCGTGGTCAGCCGGCGGGAACGGGCGATCGCGCGGTCCAGACGCGGCCCGCCGCGCCAGGCGAGGCGGTAGACCGCCAGGTCGCCGAGGACGGAGGCGGTCGCCGCGCACAGGATCAGGACCAGGATGTCGGGCACGTCCTGCGGGACCCGCCCGGCGGCCGCCGCGCCCGAGCCCGCTGCCGCCGCCGTGGCCGCCGCGATCACCAGGACGCCGCTCGGCAGCACCGGCAGGAAGATGTCGAGGAGTACGGAAGTGGCCACCAGCACATAGATCCATGGGCTGCTGACCAGCGAACCGATGCTTCCGAGACTCTCGACCACCACAACTCCCGTTACTCCCCCGTGGGCCGGGCCATGCCGCAGGACGCGGGGACGGCAGGAGCGGCCGATGACAGCCATACAGCGTACGCCGGGGGTGTGACAGGCGGTTCACAGGGGGCTTGGGTGTTCGGCACGGAACGTTCACCGGGAGGAGGTCGCCACGTCCCCGGACACTCCTGGGGCGTGGCGGCGGATCAGGCCGCGACCGGGGTCTGCCGCTCCGTGGCCGCCTTCTCCGTCACGGACGCGCGCCGGGTGAGGAGCCGGTCGAGGCCGAAGGCGCCGGAGCCGGTGAAGACCAGCAGCAGGAAGGCCCAGCAGAACATGGCCGAGGCCTCGCCGCCGTTCTCCATCGGCCACAGGGCGCCCGGCTGGTGCACCTTGAAGTACGCGTAGGCCATGGAGCCCGAGGAGACGAGCGCGGCGGCGCGGGTGCCGAGGCCCAGCAGGACGAGGCCGCCGCCGACCAGCTGGATCACGGCGGCGTACCAGCCGGGCCAGGTGCCCGCCTCGACCGTGCCGCCGGTGCCCGACGCTCCGCCGAGGACCCCGAAGAGGGAGGCGGCGCCGTGGCAGGCGAAAAGCAGGCCGACGACCATGCGGAACAGGCCGAGGGCATAGGGCTGGGCGCTGTTGAGGCGTCCGGACATGTGGGGGGTGCTCCTTCGGTCGGGCCGGCCCGGGACAGGGGCCGGTGGGGACGGAACCGAGTGGGCTGCCCACGTTAGGTGACCCTAACGAGTACTTGCAAGTTCAACATTTGGCCATAACGTGGCGGGTGGTCACCGCCCTGCCGCGGCGCCCTCCGCAGGTGGGAGCGCTCCCACGCTCAGGTGGAGGCCTGTGGGCATGACTGAATCCGTACCCGGCCCCGCCTCGGGCCTACGTCAGCTCCCGGTCCGTGATCACCCGCAGCGCGGTCGTCCCGTCGCGTTCGGCCCGGGCCTGCTCGAGCCGCAGCCGGGCCGTCCGTCCCCGCAGCGTCAGCGTCATGATCTGGTTGCCGAACCACGGGCCGCCGGTTTTGCGCCAGCCGACCGCCGGCGCCGCGCAGCGTCCGTGCCGGGCGACGCGCCGCCCGAGGGCTCGCGCCAGGGCGCTCCAGCCGAAACGGAAGCCGAGCCGGATGGAGAGCGGGACGGAGTTGTGGACGGGGGAGCAGGTCAGCTGCGCGACGTGGGCGTCGGGTGCGCGCCCCGGCCAGGACGGTTCCGCCACGTAGGCGTGGTGGACGTCGCCCGACAGCACGCTCACCGTCGCGGGCGCCCCGGGCCCCGTACCGGCCTCGGCGATCAGGTCCGCGAGGGCGTCGAAGGAGGACGGGAAGGCCGACCAGTGCTCCAGGTCGGCGCCCCGCCGGATCCGCTCCCCGAGCCGTGCCCAGCGCGCGCCCCGTTCACCGGCGCACATCGCGGCGTCCCACGCCTCCACGTCGTGCACAAGGTGGGGCAGCAGCCAGGGCAGGGACGTGCCGATCAGCAGGTGGTCGTACGCGCCCTCCGGCTCGCCGACGCGCACACCCTCGGCCCCACCGGTGCCAGCGCCCGCCTCCGCGCCAAGGCCCGCCTCCACGCGGCCGTCCGCCTCCGCCTCGGCGTGGCCGTCCGCGTCCGCACGCTGACCCGCGTCCGCCTCCACGTGGTCGCTCATGCCCGTGCCCACCTGCGCACCGCCGCCCCGTCCGTCGAGGATCTGCTCGCGCAGCCAGGCGGCCTCGCCCGGGTCGAGCATCGCGCGGCGGTTCTCCTTCAGGACGCGGGCCGCGCGGGAGTCCACCATCAGCAGCCGCACGCGGCCGAAGTCGCGCCGGTAGCTCCAGCGGACGGAGGCCGGGTCCGCGTCCGCCCGCGCGGCGAACGTGCGCAGCACGTCGGTGCCGTCGGGAGTGTCGCGGACGGCCGCGTAGAGGGGGTCGGCGGCCAGCTCGGCGTGGGAGAGGTTGCCGAGTTGCTGGTACACCCAGTACGACATCAGCCCGCTCAGCAGCCGCTCGCGCCACCAGTCGGTGGCCCGCATGTCGGCGAGCCAGGCCTCGGAGGTGTTCCAGTCGTCGATGACGTCGTGGTCGTCGAAGATCATGCAGCTGGGCACGGTCGACAGCAGCCAGCGCACTTCCGGGTCGAGCCACGACTCGTAGTAGAGGCGGGTGTACTCCTCGTAGTCCGCGACCTGGTCGCCGGGAGGGTCGGCGAGGTCGCGCCGGCCGGCGATCCAGCGGCGCGTGGCGTCGGAGATCTCGTCGGCGTAGACCTGGTCGCCGAGCAGGAGCAGCACGTCGGGGCGCGCGGCCCCGGGGTCGGCGGCGATGCGGGCGGAGAGGGTGTCCAGCGCGTCCGGCCCCACCGGATCGTGGCCGCCGGCCGGGGGCGCGGCCCAGCGGCAGGAGCCGAAGGCGATGCGCGTGCCCGCGTCCGCCGGGGACGTGGCGATGACGGAGGGCGGTAAACGGGAGTCGGACGGCGGCCACACGCGCGCGCCGTCGAAGAGCACCTCGTACTCGGTCGCCGTGCCGGGCGTCAGGCCGCTCACCGCGACCAGCGCGTAGTGATGGCCCGCGATCTGGAACGTACGGCTCGTGCCCGTGGCGCCGTCGGCGCAGCGCACCTCGGTGGTGCACGGCCGGTCGCTCTCGACCCACACGGTCGCGCACGAGCCGTCGGTGTATCTCAGCAGTGGTCCCAGGCGCAGTCCGGCCATGGTGATCCCCTCCTCCGTCGCCCCGTACGGTACGGAACGACGGAGACCTGCGGGGAGGTTCCGCGTCGAACGCGCCGGACACGCGTCGAACGCGCCGGACACGCGTCGAACGCGCCGGAGACGCGCCGGACACGCGGCGGACGGCGGTTCAGCAGTTGGCGAGGTGGTTCCGCAGCGCCGACTTCTCCGCGGAGTCGACCGAGAGGTCGTAGTAGTACTTCACCTGGACCCAGGCGCGGACGTACGTGCAGCGGTAGGCGCTGCGCGACGGCATCCAGGTGGCGGGGTCCTGGTCGCCCTTGGACTGGTTGACGTTGTCGGTGACCGCGAGGAGCTGGGGGCGGGTCAGGTCGTTGGCGAAGGACTGGCGCCGGGAGGTGCTCCAGGAGCCGGCGCCGGAGTCCCAGGCCTCGGCGAGCGGGACCAGGTGGTCGATGTCGACGTCGGATGCGGCGGACCAGGTGGCGCCGTCGTACGGGGAGTACCAGCTGCCGCGCGTGGGATAGCAGGAGGTGTCGGTGGTGACGCCCGAGCCGTCGCGCTTGAGGACGGTCTCGCGGGTGTTGCAGTTGCCGGACTGGGAGATCCAGTGCGGGAAGAGATCGCGGTCGTAGCCGGTGCGGCTCTCGGTCTCCACGGTGAGGGAGGCCAGGTAGGTGCGGGCGGTGGCGGCGCTGACCGGGGTGGGGAGGGCGGCGGAGGCGGCCGGGCCGTTGAGCAACCCGGCCGAGGCTATGAGCCCGGTGAACGCGGCGAGGAAACCGAGCCGTCGACGCGCGTAGAACTTCGGCATGCGAACTCCCTTTGCGGGTGGGGGTGTCGGGGTGCGAGCAGGGGAATGCTCGCGACGCCGCATGGCGCACAGGTGTGCGGCCGGTAAGAAGCTAGTGACGTGTGCATGGCACGTCTACGGGTGCGGCAGGACTCGTGACGGAGCGTCCCGGGACTTTCGCCCCTCGGGCCGGCCCGCGGGCGTCGCGTACTATGGACGGCGCAGAAGGGGAGTAGCTCTTCGCCGGACCGTCGACACACTGCTCAGCTCGCCTGAGCCGGCGCCCGGAGGCAGGTCTCGTGCGCGAGGCCGGCCAGCGAGACCTTCGGCAAGCAGTGCACGCCCGCGCCGTACGGCGGGGGCGATCCGTGTGCTGCCGTGCCGAGGTGTCCGCAGCGCAGGAGCGGCAAGGACCAGCACTCTCGGTGGGGCGGCCCCGACCGATAGAGGATCCCTTGATCAGCCTGACCGTGACGGCAGTCGTCTTCGGCGTCGTCTTCCTCGCCGAACTGCCCGACAAGACCGCGCTCGCCGGACTCGTCCTCGGCACCCGCTACCGGGCCTCGTACGTCTTCGCCGGCGTGGCCGCCGCCTTCCTCCTGCACGTCGTGCTCGCGGTCGCGGCCGGCAGCGTGCTGACCCTGCTGCCGCAGCAGATCGTGCACGCGATCACCGGTGTGCTCTTCCTGGGCGGCGCCGCCGTGCTGCTGATGAAGAAGGACGACGAGGACGAGGAGATCCGCAAGCCCGAGGACCAGTCCTTCTGGAAGGTCTCCGGCGCGGGCTTCATGCTCATCCTGGTCGCGGAGTTCGGCGACCTCACGCAGATCATGACCGCCAACCTCGCGGCCCGCTACGACGACCCGCTCTCCGTCGGCCTCGGCGCGGTGCTCGCGCTGTGGGCGGTGGCCGGGCTCGGCATCGTCGGCGGCAAGGCCCTGATGAAGCGGGTGCCGCTGGCGCTGATCACCAAGATCGCCGCGCTGCTCATGCTGGGCCTGGGTGTGTGGAGCCTGTGGGAGGCGGTCGCGGGCTGAACGGTTCGTGAACGTTCCGGCGGGGCGGTGGCGCGACCCCCGACCCGTTTTGTACCGTGGAGAAACAAAGTGGCTCCCGCCCGTTCTCCCTGACCGGCGGGCGGGGCCGCCTTGTTTCCTCCCCGCGCTTTGGAGTCTGCCGATGACGGCCACCGCCACCACCGTTCTCACCGCCCGTGCCCTGCTGCTGGACATGGACGGCACCCTCGTCAACTCGGACGCCGCCGTCGAGCGCGTCTGGCGGCGCTGGGCCGACCGGCAGGGGCTGGACGGCGACGAGGTCATGAAGGTCGTCCACGGCCGCCAGGGCTACGCCTCCATGGCGCTGCTGCTGCCGGACCGGCCCATGGAGCAGAACCACGCCGACAACGCGCGCATGCTCGCCGAGGAGACCGCCGACACCGAGGGCGTCGTCGCCATCCCGGGCGCGCCGGAGTTCCTGGCCTCGCTGCACGGCCTGCCGCACGCTCTGGTGACCTCGGCCGACGTGCCGCTTTCCACCGCGCGGATGGCCGCCGCCGGGCTCGCCCAGCCGGACGTCCGGGTCACCGCCGAGTCGGTCGGCGCCAGCAAGCCGGACCCCGAGGGCTTCCTCAAGGGCGCCGCCGAGCTGGGGGTCGAGCCCGCCGACTGCATCGCCTTCGAGGACTCCGGCGCCGGTATCGCCGCGGCCCGCGCCGCCGGGATGCGGGTCGTGGGCGTCGGCCCGCGCGCCGGTCTCCACGGGCCGGACGTGGTCGTGGAGGACCTGACGCGGGTACGGGTGCAGGCCGGCGCGGACGGCTCGCTGCGGCTGCACATCGGCTGACGGCCGGCTGCGGACCGGCTGGTCATCATCGACGGGTGGCCGCACAATCGGCGGCCGGCCACCCGTCCTTGCGCGGCCGACGGCCGATCACACGTCCGTGGCGGTCGGCGGCAGCCCCCGTCCGCGACTGCGCATCGGGGGATGGCCGCGCAGCCGGTGGCCGTCTGCCGCCCCACGACGGGTGAGTCGGCCGTCGTACGACGAGCGCCGGCTGTGGACGTCCCGTGCGGCGAGCACGGCCTCCCGTGCGGCGAGTACACGACGTCCGTACGGTGAGCACGACGTCCGTACGACGGGCACACGACGTCCGTACGGCGAGTAGCGGCGTCCCGTACGGCGAGCACGGCCTTCCGTGCGGCGAGTACACGACGTCCGTACGGTGAGCACGACGTCCGTACGACGGGCACACGACGTCCGTACGGCGAGCACGGCGGTCCCGTGCGGCGAGCACGGCCTTCCGTGCGGCGAGTACACGACGTCCGTACGGTGAGCTCGACGTCCGTACGACGGGCACACGACGTCCGTACGGCGAGTAACGGCGTCCCGTACGGCGAGCACGGCCTCCCGTGCGGCAAGCACGCGACGTCCGTACGGTGAGCCCGGCTACCGTACGGAGAGCACGGCGTCCCCGGGGCGGGCCGTCGGACCGCTCCCGCGGTGCCCGGCCGCACGCGGGCTACGGCTCGCGCGTCTCCGACTCCAGCATGCGCCGGGTGTCCTGCCCGTAGACGCCGAAGTCGTCGGAGCGGATGCCGCGGGCCCACTGGTATCGCCGGACCGCGTCCTCGACCTGGTGGTTGTAGTTGCCGTTGACGTCGCCGCCGTAGAGGTGCACCTGGGCCAGCCGCTGCTGCAGCTCGGCCACCTCGGAGCCCCGGTCGCCGCGGTGCAGCGTGGGGCCGCCGCCGTGGCCCTGGTCGCGGTCGTCGTCCTCGGACTCCTGGGCGGGCGCGTCGGGAGGGGCGGTCGTGGCGGACGGTGACGTCTCGGCCGACGGGGACGGCGACGGCGGGGCACTGGACGCCGACCGTGACGCGGACGGCGAGGGCGACGGACTGGTGCTCGTGGACGCCGACGCGGACGGGGACGGCGACCCGGAGGTCTCGGAGGCGGACGGCGAGCCCGACGCGGGAGCGGTGGACGCCGGACTGGCCGACGGCTCCGGCACGCTCGCCCTGACCTCCTCCGGCAGCGCGCCGTCCCGCGAGGGCGACTCGTAGGCGAACAGGCCGCTCGCGAACCCGGCGGCGCCCACCACGACCACGACCGCCCCCACGGCACTGAGCAGCACGCCCCGGCGCCGCCCGCGCCGCCCGCCGGTGCCGTCCGCGCCGGGCTCCACCGGCGTGCCGGGCGCGTTGGCCGAGTCGGCCGGCGTTTCGAACAGGCGCAGGTCGTGCGCGCGGGGCGCGCCGGCCGACGGTGCCAGCGGCGTGGGCAGTACCGAGGTCGCCTCCGTGGCCCCGGAGGTGGCTTCCGCGGCCGCGGCCGGCGGCTGCCCGGCACCGACGGCGCGCAGCGTCATGGTGGCGTCGGGGTCCGGCGCGGTCGGTGCGGCGGCCGAGGCGGGTGAAGTGGGTACGGACGGAGGCGTCGCGTCCTGCGGAACCGTGGCCTCCGGCACCCCGTCGGCAGAAGCCTCCCGCGGCGACGGGCCGGCCGTGCCGTCGAGCTCGACGTACGGACGTATCCGCAGCGGGTCGAAGTCCTCCGCCGCTGCCGCCTGTGCCGTACGCGCGTCGCGCAGGGCGTCGGCCGCTCGCGTTCCGCAGGCGCAGGCGGGCGTGTTGTCCGCTTCCCTGGGCGCGCCGCACTCCGGGCACGAGTGCCCAAAGGCGGTTCGCTCCCGCGACGCCTCTGCCTGCCGTTCCGGCTGTTCCCGCTGCTCCAACGCGCTCGTCCCTCCCCTCGCGACTCCCCTCGCGAACTCCAGAGATTATGCAGAGCCTCTCCGTACTTCCGCGCGCTCGCCCCCGGAATCCCGGCTTCCCCCGGTCCCGAACCGCCCGAATCCGGTCACAATCGCGGCAGCGGCTTGGCGAACCAGTGCTCGGCGTACGGGCCGTCGTTGTACGGCTCGGTCTCCGCGTAACCGAGGCGCGCGTACAAGGCACGGGCCTCGACGAGGTCACCGCGTGTGTCGAGCACCATCCGCGAGGCCCCGAGCGCCCGTGCCGCGTCCTCGGCGGCCCGTACGAGCAGCGCGGCGCCGCCCCGGCCGCGCATCCGCTCGTACAGGAACACCCGGGTCAGCTCGGCGGTGCGGGCGTCCAGCAGCCGCACGCCCGCCGTGCCCGCCGCCTCGCCGCCGTACCGCGCGACCAGCAGGCGGCCCCGGGGCGGGGCGAGGTCGGCGCCGGATTCGGCGGCGATCTCCCGTTCCAGTTCGCCGGGGTCGGTGGGCCGCCCCCGGTGCAACAGGTACCAGCGGTCGCTGACTTCGGTGTAGTACGCGCGCCACAGGGCGGCGGCCTCGGGGGAGTCGTACGGCTCCGGGGCGACGGTCCAGGTCATCCGGCCATTCTCGGAACGGGCGGGCCCACCGCGCGAGCGTATTTTCCCACGGATGCGCCGTCCCCGCTCCCCGTGCGCCGTTTGACCGGGGACCGAGGGGCAACCCGAAGGGCGAACCGGCCCACCAGGAGAGCCGGTGGGCCGACAACCGGAAGGCAGTCATGTCCACAGGCGTGATCATCGCGTTGATCGTGATCGTGGCGGCCGTGCTCGTCGTGGCGGCCGTCCTGGCCCTGCGCGCACGGGGCCCTCAGCACGGCGGAAGCCTGAAGCGGCGCTTCGGGCCCGAGTACGACCGGGCCGTGGCCCGGCACGACGGCGACACCAAGGCGGCCGAGCGGGAGCTGGCCGAGCGCGTGGAACGGCACGGGTCGCTGCGCGAACGGGAGCTGGAACCGGCCGAGCGCGAGCGCTTCGAGGCGCGCTGGACGGCGGCCCAGGAGCGCTTCGTCGACTCCCCGCGGGAGGCGGTCGGCGAGGTGGACCGGCTGCTAGCGGAGCTGGCGGGCGCCCGCGGCTTCCCGGACGGCGGACAGTACGAGGAGCAGTTGGCCGCGCTGTCCGTGCACCACGCCCACCACGTCGACGGCTACCGGCGCGTGCACCGCGTGACGCACGCGAGGACGGACGGCGCGCACGACGCCGGAGCGGGCACGGAGGAGATGCGCGAGTCCATGGTCGCGGCCCGCGCGCTCTTCGAGGACCTGGTACGCCCGGCGCGCCGCCACGACGGAGGCCGGCACCGGGCCGGCACGGACGGCCACGGAGCGGCGCCCGCCACTCGCGCGCACCACACCTGGTCGCTCGGCAAGAGCCGGCCGAAGGAGAGTTGAGGCACATGTCAGACGTGACCCGGCAGCCCGACGGCACACCCGTCGGGCCCCAGACGACCGAACCCGGCGCACGCGGTGCGGCCGCGGCTCCCGGACCGAGGACCGACGCCGAGACCCACCCCCGGCCCACCGACGGCACCGCCACCCCGGCCACCACCGCCCCCGCCGCGGCCCGGGGGGACGTGCTCCTCCCGCACGACGAGTGCGACAAGCTGGGGCAGCGGCTCCAGCACGCGGTGGCCGGCTTCGTCGACGCGCCGCGCGCCTCCGTGGAGGAGGCCGACCGCGTCCTGGAGGAGCTCACCGCGCGCTTCACGGACGCCGTGGCGCACCGTCGGCGCACCCTGCGCACGTCCTGGCACGACACCGACCCGGACGACCGCGCGACGAGCACCGACACCGAACAACTCCGCCTGGCCCTGCGGGACTACCGCGAGCTGGCGGACCGCCTGATGCGCCTGTGACCCACGGGCGTCACCGCTCCGCCCGGCGCTCCCGCCACTGCCGTACGACCTCTTCGACGTCGTAGGGCTTCAGACCCAGCGGGGGGCCGGGCGGCGGCTTGAACATCACCTCGCGGATCTTGACGTTGATCTCCTCGACGATGCGGCGCACCACCCGTTCCGACGGGGCGTCCGCCGCCGCCTGAAGGGCGTCCTCCGCCTCCTTTCGCAGGGCCAGGGTCGGCGGCAGTACGGAGAAGCCCTCGCGGGCCATCTTCCGCTTCACCCACCACAGTTCGTCGTAGGTGCTGTCCACCTCGCTCGGCAGGGGCTTGCCCGCACCGGGCAGTTCGGCGAACTCGCCGCGCGCGTCCGCATCACGGATCTGTTTGTCGACCCAGGACTCGAAGTCGACGCCGGGTGGCTTTCGCTCGGTCATGACCCCATTGTGCCGGACACCGCACCACCGGCCGACTTATCATGCGGCGGCGGTACGTCAACGAGGGACGTCACTGGAGGAGCGCACGTGCTCGAACTCACCATGGCCGCCGTCACCGCGGCGGACGCGGGTGCGACGGCCGGCATGCAGATGGCCGAGGCGCCCAGCGAGCCGGGAGCGGTGCTGCGGGTGGGCAGGGACAAGTCCGTGTGCCGACTGTCGACGCCGGACGACTGGCTGTTCGTCTCCCGGGTCCACCTGGAGTTCCGCTGCGGGCCCGACGGCACGTGGCAGCTGACGTGGCTGCGCGGCTCCCAGCCGGACCCCTCCTCGGAGGTCCGGCTCACCGCCGGCGGTCACGCCCGGTCCCTGTCCTACGGCGGGACGGTGCCGCTGCCCAGGGGCGGCAGCGGCGAGATCGTGGTCCAGGACCGCTCGCAGCCGCGCAGCGTCAACGTCGGCTTCTACCACGAGGCCTGAGGGCGCGCCGCCCTCACTCCAGCACGCGGGCCAGCGCGAAACCGTCGTAACCCTTGCTGCCGACCGTCTGGATCGCCGTACCGCTGAGCCGCGGGTGGCTGCCGATCATCTCGATCGCGGCGCGGGTGCCGCGCACGTCGTCGCCGGTGTCGTCGGCGTCGGCCACGCGGCCGCCGCGGACCACGTTGTCGACGACGATCAGGCTTCCGGTGCTGGTGAGCCTCAGGGCCCACTCCAGATAGCGCGGGTTGTTGCCCTTGTCGGCGTCGATGAAGACCAGGTCGAAGGGCGGCGGGTTGTCGTCGGCGAGCTTCGGCAGCGACTCCAGGGCCGGGCCGACGCGTACGTCGACGAGGGCGTCGAGGCCGGCGCGGGCGATGTTGCGGGTGGCGACCTCTGCGTGCCGGGCGCTGTACTCCAGCGTGACGAGACGGCCGTCGGCGGGCAGGGCACGGGCGAGCCAGATGGTGCTGTAGCCGCCGAGGGTGCCGATCTCCAGGATGGTGCGGGCGCCCTGGATCTGCGCGAGCAACTGGAGGAGCTTTCCCTGCCCGGCGGTGACGTTCACCGGCGGCAGCCCGGTGGCGTCGCTGTCCCGCAGGGCGGCGTCCAAGGCGTCGTCGGCGGGGGAGAGGTGGGCGGTGAAGTAGGCGTCGACGTCGTCCCAGAGCTGTGAGTCGCTCATGCGGGCCTCCCGTGTGCGTCGTTAGCTTTTCTAAGTAGGTGCGCTAACGAAGATAGCCCGGGGTGCGGTGAACGGGGGCGTGTTGTGGCCGGGCGGGGTGGTGCCGTGTCGCGTCGCCTGTTTCCGGGGAGCCCGGGGTGAGTGCGGGCGTCGGGGGTGGGTGCGCGGCCCGGCGCTGCGGGGTGCCGCTGCGCCCACCCGTGCCGCCCCCGGGGGTACCTCCCAGGCCGTTCAGGCACTGGGGGAGGCACGACTGCCCGCAGCTGGGCGGGACAGCGCGGCCCCACCCGCCCGCGCGCCCCGCGTGGTCGGTTGGCCGCGTACGGCGGGAAGGGGACGTGTCGGGGGGTGTCCGCCCGCAGCGGTTGGCGCGCGTCCGCGCCGTTCACCTCTGTGGCCGACCTATCTCGCGCCGTTCCGAGGACGGACACCCCCGGCACGGCCCCGACCCACGGACAACACACCGCACTACGCGCACCCCCACCGAACGGCCACAGGCCGCCGCAGGCACCCGTCACCCGTGTCAGCGTTCGCGTTCACGCTCGCGCGCGTCCACCGCCGGTGCCGAGCCCGGCAGTGGCCGGCCCGCCGACTCCGACATGAACCACACCGCCACGCCGCCGACGACGGCCGCGGCCATCATGTAGTACGCGGGCATCATCATGTTCCCCGTCGCCCCGATCAGCGCCGTCACCACCAGCGGCGTCGTCCCGCCGAACAGGGAGACGGACACGTTGAAACCGATCGACAGCGACCCGTAGCGCACCCGCGTCGGGAACAGCGCCGGCAGCGCGGACGGCATCGACGCGGTGAAGCAGACCAGCAGCAGCCCCAGCGCGGCCATGCCCAGGCCCACCGCCCACAGGCTGCCGTCGCGGATCAGCAGCAGGGCCGGGATCGACAGCAGCAGGAAGCCCGCGCAACCCGCCGCGATCACCGGACGCCGCCCGACCCGGTCGGTCAGCGCGCCCGCGAACGGCTGGACGACCATCATCAGCGCCATCACGGCCAGCACCACGAGCAGCCCGTGCGTCTCGTCGTACTCCAGCTCGCTCGTCAGGTAGCTCGGCATGTAGGACAGCAGCATGTAGTCCGTGACGTTGAAGACCAGCACCAGGCCGACGCAGAGCAGCAGCGCCTTCCACTGCCCGGTGACCATCTCCCGCAGCGGCACCTTGACCCGTTCCGCCTCCGCCTTCTCGACCTCGGCGGCGAACGCCGGCGTCTCCTCCAGCCGCATCCGCAGGTACAGCCCGATGATGCCCATCGGTCCGGCGATCAGGAACGGGATCCGCCAGCCCCAGGACGTCAGGTCGCCGTCCGACAGCAGCGCCGTCATCAGCGTCACGAGCCCCGCGCCGCCGATGTACCCGGTCAGGGTGCCGAACTCCAGCCAGCTCCCCAGGAACCCGCGCCGCTTGTCCGGCGCGTACTCGGCGATGAAGGTGGACGCGCCCGCGTACTCACCTCCGGTGGAGAACCCCTGCACCAGCCGTGCGACCAGCAGCAGCACCGGCGCCCACACGCCGATCGACGCGTAGGAGGGGATCAGCCCGATGGCGAACGTACCCGCCGCCATCATGATCATCGTCAGGGCGAGGACCTTCTGCCGTCCGACCCGGTCGCCGAGCGGCCCGAAGACCATGCCGCCCAGCGGCCGGACCAGGAACGCCGCCGCGAAGGCGCCGAAGGTGGAGAGCAGCTGGGCGGTCGGGTTGCCCGACGGGAAGAAGACCTTGCCCAGCGTCACGGCGATGTAGCTGTAGACGCCGAAGTCGAACCACTCCATGGCGTTGCCGAGCGCCGCCGCCTTGACGGCGCGCCTGACGAGCGCGGGATCGGTGGCGGTGGGGGTGCCGGAGGTACCGGAGGCACCCGAGGGGGACGCAGGGGCACCCGAGGGGGACGGTGCGGGGGTCGTGCGGGACGGATCAGCGACGACGGGGGCGGCCGACAAAACTCCGCTCGCCTACCTTTCGACGGGAACAGGGACGCCCCGACCCGCACGGCGGCGCTGTCGCCGGGCCGGAAAGAACCCGCGGCCACTCGGCCACGGGCAGAAAAGCGACCATAGGCGCTAATGCGCCGCTTACGCCCGGTATGCTTTTCGTTGCACACTGCACCGAAAGGGCGTACACGCAGGGACATCCGTGCGCCACGGAGTGCTCCTCACCCCCGTGACCTGTGATCCTTCTCGCTCCCAGGAGAGGCAACCGGCCCGCTCCGGCACTATCGTCGTCCGAACGTGGCCCGAACAAACGGCCGGAAGGCGGCCGAAACCCGGGCAGGAGAAAAAACAGGGCGAAAAGCGGGCGGCGGTCAGGTTGAGCGGGGGTTGCCTGCGTCTCCCCCCGGGGGTGGTGCGAGCCTCATAGGGTTCGCAAGGACGGACACATCGCGCACGGGCGCGGTACGAACGGGGCGGGAGGCCGACGCGGCGTGGCGAATGTGGAGCACAGTGGGCGACCGGCGGAGGCTTTCGGAGCCCCGGCCGTCGATGCGACCAGGGCGCGTCTGCGCGTAGCCCGCCTCGGCCTGTGGCTGGTCGCCGCCATCCTCGCCGTCCGGCAACTCGCCGCGGTCCTCAGCACCCCGAGCGGAGAACGGCTCACGGACCTGGAGACCTGGGTCGGTGAGCACGGCGTCCTGCACGTGGAGGGCTCGCTGTACGAGTCCACGCAGTTCACCGGCACTCCTTTCGTCGGCCTGGTCCTCAAACCCTTCACCCGCGCCGCGGAGCAGGCCCTCGGCTGGGGCTGGACCTTCGGGTCGCTGCTGCTCGTCGTCGCCCTCGGCCTGGTCGCCGCCCGCGCCCTGCCCCAGCCGGTGGGCCGCCGTGCGGCACTGCTGGCGGCGCCCGTCGCGATCAGCCTGCTGATGCTGTCCCTGCCGGTGCGCAACGCCCTGTGGCTCGGCCAGACCAGCATCCTCCCGGTCCTCCTCGTGCTACTGGGCTGCTTCGCCGTACGCGGCGCACACGCCGACCGGATCGGCGGCGTACTGATCGGCGTCGCCGCCGCCTTCCAGCCGACCGTGCTCCTCTTCGTGCCGCTCCTCTGGTTCACCGACCGCAGACGCGCCGCCGTCTCCACGGGCGTCACGTTCCTCGCCTGCACCGCCGTCGCCTGGGCGGCGATGGCGCAGGACTCGTACACCTACTGGGTCCATCACATGGCCGGCGTGGGCCTGGGCGGCGAGGCCGACGACCTCGCCAACCAGTCACTGCACGGCGCCCTGCTGCGCCTCGGCCTCAACGGCCCCCTGGAGATCGCCCTCTTCCTCCTCCTCGGCGCGGCCGTCGCCGTCCTCGCCCTGCGCCGCGCCGTGCGCTACGCCCGCGACGGCCAGCTGCTGCTCGCCGTCGCCATCACCGGCTGCGCGGCCGTCGTCGTCTCCCCGGCCACCTGGCAGCACCAGCTGCTGTGGGTGCTGCCCGCGCTCGTCGGCCGGGTCGGCAAACGCGCCTCGGACCGGCTGGTGTGGCCGGTCGCCGTCGTCCTGGTGATGACGCTGCCCGCGAAGATGATGCTGCCGAACATGGCGGCCCTGTACCCGCTGCGCGACAACGTCGTCCTCCTCGCCGCCCTGGCCGCCGCCGTCGCCGTTCCCTTCCTGTCGCGCACCTCGCCGTACTTCGACAACCCGGTCCCGACGAGCTACGCACCGCCCGTCCCGGCCCGCTTCAAGCGCGTCCCCCTGCTCCCCTTCCTGCGCAGGGTCCTCACCCGCCCCAATCTCCTCCTGGAGCTGCTCCTCATCCGGGTCACCTACGCCGCCTACTCCCAGGTCCGCCTCGCGGCGACCGGCGGCAGCAACTCGGCGGGTCGGGCCCGAGCGGAGGAGCACGGGTGGCAGATCCTCGACATCGAGCGCTTCCTGCACCTGGACATCGAGCACGCCGTCAACCACGCGGTGGTGAAGATCGGCTGGCTGCGGGACTTCTTCGACTTCTACTACACGTCGTTCCACTTCGTCGTGCCGCTGGCCGTCCTCGGCGTGCTGTACTGGCGCCGCCCGGTCGACTACCGCTGGGCCCGCGCGTCCCTCGGCTTCACCACGCTGCTGGCCCTGGTCGGCTTCTGGCTGTACCCGCTGGCGCCGCCGCGCCTGATGCCGGGGCTCGGGATCATCGACACGGTGCACGGCGTGCAGGACTTCTCCAAGCCGGACTACGGCACGCTGACCCACCTCACCAACCAGTACGCGGCGATGCCGTCGCTGCACTTCGGCTGGTCGCTGTGGTGCGGGGTGGCGATCGCGGTCATCGCCCCGAAGCTGTGGATGAAGGCCCTCGGCCTCCTCCACCCCCTCTTCACCGTCGCCGCGATCGTGGCCACCGGCAACCACTGGGTGCTGGACGCGGTGGGCGGCGCGGCGGTCGTCGCGGCGGGCTTCGGACTGGCGTACCTGTTCCAGGGGCCCAGGGCGCGGGTGACGGCGGCGCCCGAGGCACCATCGGTGGCGGAGGCGTCCCCGGCGGCCGGGGCGTCCTCGGCGGCCGGGACCGAGAAGACCGCCACCGTCCCGCCGCCGACCCGGGAAGCCGAAGGCGTCAGCAGCGATCCGCCGGCCCCGGCGAAGGACCGTACCGGGAGCTGATCCGGTACTCGCCGGGTGCCTCGACGGTCAGGCGGGTGAACTCGCCGTCCCGGGTGAGGCACCCGCCGTCCGCCCGCAGCCACGGCGACCAGGCGACCCGCACGGTCACCGGGCCGGGCCGGCCCACGCGCAGCACCAGCTCGGCGCCGGTGGCGGCCACGACGCTGCCGGGCTCGGAGACGAGCGGTACGGCGTCCCGCACCCGGAACACCCTCCAGTGTTCGTCCTGCCAGACGGGCTCCAGCCAGTCGGGCCGCCGATCCGGGTCCCCCACGAGCGCGGCCTCGGCCTTGGCGGGCCCGTCCGGCTTGGCCAGCGGCAGTACGACGAAGCCGACCGCCCAGCGGTCCAGCCAGTCCCGGTAGGCGGCCGCGGAGAAGGTGCCGTCGTAGAAGAGACGGGCGCGTTCCACGTCGAGCTGCCGGTTCCAGCCACGGGCCAGGTTGACGTGCGGGGCGAGCGAGGCGGCCTCGCGGTGGTCGCGGGCGGGCACCACCTCCACCCGCGCGCGGTCGGCGCCGAGGCCGTCCAGCGCCCGCACGACACCGTCCGTCTTCGTGGCCCAGACGGGCACCGCGGTGTACTCCGTCAGGTCGTCGGCGGTCTTCTTCCCCATCCACCCCACGGAGAAGACGAGGGCGACGACCAGCAGCCCGCGCGCGAGCCGCCGCGTCCGGTCCGCGCCGAGCAGGGCCGCGAGCAGCACGGGCGGTGCGAAGTACTCCGCGAACCGCTCGACGTTCGTGCCGACGGCGGAGGGTATGAGGTACGTCAGCACGGTCCCGACCGCGTACACGACTCCGCTCCACCGGGCGACCCGCCAGTCGCGCGGGACCAGCGCCGTGACGGCGAGGCCGAGCACGACCGGCGGCCATATTCGGGCCGCCGGCATCGGCTGCTCCCCGCTGAAGGGGAAGAACAGCGTGGTCAGCCCGACCACCGCGGCGGGCGGCACGAGGAGCACGAGGGCCCGCCCCCGGTCCCGTACCAGCAGGAACCCGGCGCCCACGACGGCCAGGAACAGCCCGGCCACCGGCGACGCCATGGTGGCCAGCGCCGCGTACCCGGCGGCGACCGCCAGCCGCCGCTCCCGCACCAGGTGCAGGCACGCGGCCAGCCCGAAGGCGAGGCCGAGCGCGAAGGTCGTACGGCCGGAGGCGACGTTGCACCACAGGGCGAGGGAGGTGAGCAGGGCGACCCACAGCGGCCTGCGCACGCCGGTCCGCGTGATCAGCACCGCCGCCAGCCAGGAGGCGGCCAGCCCCGACAGGGCGGTGACCGTGCGCACGCCGAGCGCGGCCATCAGGTACGGCGAGATGACGCTGTAGTTGGCGGTGTGCACGCCGCCGTACCAGAAGAACCCGTACGCCGAGGCGCCGTGCCGCGAGACGAAGTCGGACCACGCCACCTGCGCCGCCAGGTCGCCCCCGCCGGTGGCGAGAAACACCCACCACACCGCGTACAGCGGGATGGTGGGCAGGGTGGCGAGCAGGGCCACGCGATGCCGGCGCCCGAAGGCACGCAGGGCATCGCCGGGGCGTCTCTCCCGGCGCCGTTCGGGTCGGGAGAGGGGGAGTATGGCAGGGACCACGGTCGCGGTTTCCGTTCGGCGTCGTCGGGGTGCACGGCTGGGGCACGTGCGAAGACGATAATTCGAACAGAAACGTTGATCCGTTCCCGGCCCGGTCAGTGGGCGGCGGTGGCGGCCCAGTCGACGAAGGCGGCGAACGCGGCGGGGGCCAGGGGGATGATCGGCCCCGCCGGGTTCTTGGAGTCGCGGACGGCGACGGCGGGGTGGCGGGGGAGATCGGCGACTTCGAGGCACTCGCCGCCCTGGTCGCTGCTGTAGCTGGACTTACGCCACGCCAGCCTGCGGAGCGGCGAGCACTCGAGGCAGTCGCCGCCCTGGTCGCCGCTGTAGCTGGACTTACGCCACTGGATCCTCGTCGGCAGAGCCTTGTTCCCCATAGCGTTCCTCCATCAACCGGCGGATCAGCCCCGCCGAGTCCCTGAGGGGGAGCGCGGCGGCCCGGAGATGATCGTAACGGAGTGAACAGTCCTTGACGGTGTCCGGGTTGGCGGTCGGATGACCGGTGCCGTACCCCTCCGTGTAGACAATGGCGGGGTCCCTCGCGAAGCGATAGAGGTTGAATGAGCCTTGCAGCCCCGCGTGTGCACCCGCCGAGTACGGCAGCACTTGGACGTTGATCCGGGGATTGCTCTCGAACGACAACAGGTGGGCCAGTTGGCCGCGCATCGTCTCCCGGTCGCCGATCTCCTGACGCAGTGCAGCCTCGCTGAGGATCGCCCAGAAGACCGGAGGCTCCTCCTTGTCGAAGATGCGCTGGCGGGCGAGCCGCACGGCGGTGCGGTCGTCGAGGTCGGTGGGATCGAGCGTGCCGAGTACGGCCCGTACGTACGCGTCGGTCTGGAGCAGGCCGTGGATCATGTGCGTCTGGAAGGTGCAGATCTCGACCGCGCGCACCTCCAACTCCGCCACCTGTTGGAACCAGGCCGGAAGCTGGCTGCGCATCACCAGGTCGACCAGCCGCGAAAGGAACCCGCCCGTCCCCAGCGCCGCGTCCACCCGCTCGCTGAACTCCGGCGTCGGCAGTTTCCGCGCCGTCTCGATCTGGCCGACCAGCGACCCGGTGTAGTTGACGATGTCGCCCAGCTGCCGTTGGGTCAGCCCGGCGGCCTCCCGATGGCGGCGCAGCTCGAAGCCGTAGTAGTCGAGCGGCGAGGCACCCGGGTCCAGGACGTTGATGTGGGTCACGCACAGCCCCCTTCGTGCACAACTCGGTCCACTGGGGTACCGGTTGTATCCGTTCCGTAGCCCACGGTAGTCGTGCGACGTCAGGCTCGTGCCGTGAACGATTACTTTCCCTCGGTCCTCGTGGGCCACCGCCCGGCGGACCAGTACCGGATGAGCTTCACGGCCGGCGCGCACTCGGCGCGGCACGTCCGCCGCATCGTGCGTTCGTACCTGCGCGAGTGGGACCTCTTCGGGCTGGCCGACGCGGTGGAACTCGGCGTGACCGAGCTGCTGGCCAACGTCGTACGCCATGTCCCGGACCGCCGCTGCACGCTGCTGTTGCTGCGGCGGGCGGACGGGGGCGGGGTCCGGGTGGAGGTGGCGGACGGGAGTCCCCGGCAGCCCGTACCGGTCGCGCGGGTGAGTGACGACGCGGAGTGCGGCCGGGGCCTGGTGCTGCTGGACGCGGTGGTGGACAAGTGGGGTGTGGGGCCCGGCTTCGGGGACGGCAAGACCGTGTGGTTCGAGTGCGGTGGGGCGTCCCCCGCCCCGGAAGCGGGGGACGCCCGGTGATCACACCGCCGCGGTGTGCCCGGTGATCGGGCAGGCGCCGGCCGACGTCGTGGCTGCCGCCGTACCGAAGGCGGCGGTCTTGGCGGTGGGCGCCGTGCCGCCGATCTGCTGGAGGATCTCGTCGGAGAGCAGGTCCTCCTTGCCCTTGAGTGCGTCGGCGACCTTGAGGTCGGTGTTGAAGACCATCTCGGCGGCGACGTTGTCCTGGACGATGCGGGCCAGGTTGTCGAGGGCGACGAAAATCGGGTCCGAGGGGGTCTCCACGGTCGGCAGGTCGATGAGGTGGGTGTCCACCTTCGCCTGGTTCATGGTGCGGCGGATGATGATGGACGCCTGGTTCAGCTCGGCCGTGGTCCAGATCGACAGGACCGTGACGTAGAGGTCGCTCCACGCCTTCTCGCCGATCAGCGTGCGCCACCGCTTCATGAGCCCTTCGATGCCGGTGATCTGCGCGGTGGCGGCGAAGGTCATGTTGACGCGGATGGACGGGTAGACCGCGGCGGCGAACCGGTTGAACGACACCATGTCGAACGACTCGGCCTTGACGGACGCGTCGATGAACTTGACGGCCTCACTGAGGATCTTGTCGCAGGAGTTCTCCAGGTCCAGGGGGAGGTTCGCGGTGCCGAGCTTGGTGTGTGCCGTCTGCAGCGTGGACTTGAAGGCGTTCAGCGGGGTGATCCAGCCCTTGTCGCCCGGCGCCTTGGTGACGACCATGTCGAGGTCGTGCGGGTCGATGCGGTCCGCGTTGGGGATGTTGGGGACCTGGTCGCTGAGGTACGAGGCGAGCACCGAGAAGACGCCCAGCGGAACGTGGGCGATCGACTTGGCCAGTTCGAAGTACTCCGGAACCGGGTCGACCGTCTCGATCTGTGTGCCGTTGTTGATGAGGGTGAAGCGTCCGCCGACCGCGTTGTTGGAAACGACGATGACGGGACTGAGCTGCGTCGTCAGTTCGCTCTTGAGGGTCGCGTAGTTGGCGCGCATCCTCGCGTTGACGGCGCGTATCGCGTCGCGTGCCGCCTTCTCGTCGGTCGCGGTGACTCCCGCGGTGGCCGCCGAGGCGGTGGAGGCCGATTGGCCGGTGAACAGCGTTGCCGCCCCGACGGCCGACGCGGTACCCAGAAATCCTCTACGTGTTGCCATGCCCCGTCTTTCTGCTTGCTTCGTGAGTGAAAGTGCCGTTTGGCGATGTGGGGGGGCGTGGGGGGAGTTCAGAATGGGGGGATTTCAGGGTGGGGGGTGGGTCAGAGCCCGAGGCCAGGTCAGGTGAGGGACTTCTGCGACGGCACCACGACTCCGTAGAGATCCTGGACCGTGGCGAGAGCCGCCTCGTGGACCTGCTGCGCCGGGATGCCGTTGGGGTTGCCCTTCAGGGGCAGCGGCCGGGTCGCGGAGGCGTCGGCGACCACGGTCGGAGCGTTGCCGTTGAGGAAGGCGCCCTGAGCGGTGAACAGGGTGCACATGTTCGTCATGAACCCGGCGATGATGACGTTCTTGTTGCCGGCCTTCTTGACCTGCTCGGCGAGATCGGTGCCGTGGAAGGCGTTGGGGACGCTTTTCTCGACGACGGGCTCGCCCTCGGCCGGCTTGAGCGCCGGAATGATCTGGCCCGCCTTCGACTTCAGGTCGTAGCCCTTGTCGACGATGTGGATGACCGGGGTGCCCGCCTTCCGGGCCCGCTTCAGCAGGGCCTCGGCGTTGTCCACGGCCGGCTTCCAGCCGTCGAGTTCCATCACACCTTCGGTGTAGGTGTTCTGGTAGTCGACGAGGATGAGCGTCGCGTCGGAGAGCGTGGCCGGGGTGTCGCCGAGATCGTTGAGCTCGCGCAGCGTCGTCGTGTCCTTCGCGACGTTCGTCGCGGTGGTGGCGGAGGCCGACGGCTCGTCCTTGGCGGTGGCGGCCTCGGAGTCGCCGCCGCAGGCGGTGGCGGTGACCGAGAGGACGGCGGCGGCGGCGAGCGCGACGGCCGGACGGAGCAGCTTCATCAGGAGATCTCCTTCTGCGACGGAACGACGACCCCGTACAGGTCGGCGATGGTGGCGAGGGCGCTGTGGTGCACCTGGCGGGCGTCCAGTTCGGTGCCCGCGACCGGCAGCGCGCGGGTGGCGCAGGCGTCGGCGACGACCGTGGGGCGGTTGCCGCGCAGGAAGGCGCCCTGGGCGGTGAAGGCCACGCACATGTGCGTCATGAAGCCGGCGAGGACGAGGTCGGTGTTGCCGGCGGCGTCGACGTGCTGGTCGAGGTCCGTGCCGACGAACGCGTTGGGCGCCTTCTTGACGACCACGGGCTCACCGTCGAGCGGTGCGACGCTCGGGTGGATCGAGCCGATCTCGGCGCGGATGTCGTAAGGGGTGCCCTCGCCGCCGTCGTTGACGACGTGAACGACCTTCGCGCCCTCCTGGCGGGCCCGCGCCAGCAGCCGGGCACCGGCGTCGAGCGCGTCCTGCCAGCCGTCCAGCTCCATCACACCGGTCGTGTAGGTGTTCTGGTAGTCGATCAAAACCAGGGTCGAGTCGGCGAGCTTCGCGGGGGTGTCGTCGAAACCGTTGAGCTGGCGCAGGGTCGTTCTGGGCATGGGAAACCGCCTCATGTGGCTTGTCGGAAAAGGCAGTTCACCGGCTCGGTGACCTGCGCCCATGACGCTACGGGCCACCGACGGTGTCGGCAATGTCGTCTAACATGCAGAAACCGACACCGCTGTCGCCGAGCGTGGGGGGTTCCTTGCACACCGTCAGCCGACTGATCGCCATCGTCCTCTTCGAAGACGTCGACCTGCTCGACGTCACCGGACCGCCGGAGGTGTTCTCCCTCGCGCGACGGGAGACGGACGAGGCTGCGGGCTACGACGTCGTCCTCGCCGCGGAGACCATGGACCCGGTCACCACCGGCGCGGGGGTCCGGGTCCTGCCCGACGTCACCTTCGACGAGCTGTCCGAGCGGAGCATCGACACCCTGATCGTGCCCGGCGCGGTGGAGGTCGACGGCCAGCGCGGCGTCCATCCGCGCACCGACCCCGCCGTGGTGGACCGGGTGAGGCGACTGGCCGAGCGGACCCGACGGGTCACCTCCGTCTGCGTCGGGGCCCACATCCTCGCCGCGGCCGGGCTCCTCGACGGCAAGCGCGCCACCACCCACTGGTCGACGGCGCAGCAGCTGGCCGCCGATCATCCGGCGGTCGAGGTCGACGCCGACCCGATCTTCATCCGCGAGGGCGATGTCTGGACCGGCGCCGGGATCAGTGCCTGCCTCGACCTGTCCCTCGCCCTCATCGCCGACGACCTCGGGGAGGCCGTCGCGCTGCGTGTCGCCCGGCAGCTCGTGATGTACCTGAAGCGGCCGAGCGGGCAGAGCCAGTTCAGCGTTCCCCTGGAGCAGGTCTCCACGACGCGGCGCATCGAGGATCTCCGGCACCACATCATGCGCCACATCGCCGAACCGCTCACGGTCGCGGACCTCGCCGCGTGCGCCCATGTCAGCGACCGGCAACTCACCCGGATCTTCAAGAACGAACTCGGCACGACCCCGCACGCCTACATCGAGTCGGCCCGCGTGGAAGTGGCCCGCCACCAGCTCGAATCCACCGACGCGACCCTGGAGCGCGTCGCCTCCGCCTGCGGCTTCGGCACTGTCGACACCCTGGTCAGGGCCTTCCGCCGCCGACTCGACACGACCCCGACCGAGTACCGCCGACGCTTCCGGACCGTACCGGCGCTCACACCTGACGGAGATCCGCGCGGGTGAGCCACCACCGCAGGGTGGGCAGGACGCTCAGCGTCATACCGGCCGCACCGATCCACAGGGTGGCGGACGCCCCGAACGCCAAGCCGAAGGCTCCGCCCAGGAGGCCACCGAGAGGGACCCCGCCCGAGGCGACGAACCGGGCCGTCGCGCTCATCCGTCCCAGCAACCGGTCCGGTGTCAGCGCCTGTTGCAGACTCGCCTGCGCCACCACGCGGACGACTCCCCCCAGGGAGAGCGTCGAGGAGTCCGGACACCGTCATGCCGGCCGAACCCGCCAGGAGCGCGGCGGGAGCCCCCACCAGACCGATCAGAGGGCCCGCCACCGCCGGGCCGCCGATGCCGGTCACCGAGCGGATCGCCGAGAGCCTCGCGTTCCCCTCCACGAGGTTCTCGCGGCCCACCAGATGAGGCGGGTAGCTGATGTGGGCGACGTCGAAGAACACGGTCAGCGCCCCGTGCAACAGGGCGACGGCGTACAGCAGCCGGACGGTGAGCAGGTCGGCCCACCAGGCGACCGGGACCGCCAGCAGGACCGACGCGCGGAGGAGGTCGGTGGCGATCAGCACGGGCCCCTTTCGCATCCGGTCGACCCGCGCCCCGGCCGGCAGCCCGACCAGCAGCGATCCCGCAGTGGTCGTCGCGGCCGGCAGCCCGACCTGGAACTCGTCGGCGTGCACTCTCCGGCGCGGATCCGCGCACGCAGTACTTCTGTCAGGGATGCTTGGCCGTCCACCGGACCCGGGTCGCCGGCAAGCTACTGCACCGCCTGGAAGCTGATGCAGTAGGAATGCGCTCGGCCGCCTTCCGCCCAGCGGTCCCCCACTCGCGCCCATGCGTGAGCACATCGCCTCTGACTGTCATCGACGCGCTCGTCCGAGCGCGTCGATGACACTTGCCTCCTTGGTGCTCACGGTTTTCCGGTCGGGCCGTAGTGCGCGGCCGTCGCTCCTGTCGCCAACGCCCAGTAGCGGTCTCCGTACGACCAGTGCCACCACTCCGTCGGGTAGTTGACCAGGCCCGCGGCGGTGAGTGCGGCGCCCAGCACGGAGCGGTGGGAACGGGCCTTCTCGCTGATGTTGGCGGCGTGCGTGTAGCAGGCGCCCGCGCTCTCCTCCGGGGTCGCGTTCATGCGGGTGCCCAGGTCGAGTTCGCGGCCGTCGAGGTCCGCGAGCGTCAGGTCGACGGCCGAGCCCGCGCTGTGGGGGGCTATCTCGGGCGGGGAGACGTAGCGACTGGCCGCCGAGCGGATCCGATCGGGGGACCAGTCGGGATGTTCGGCGCGCAGTCGGGTCGCGTACTTGTCGAAGTAGTGGCGCTGGAGAGCGGGTGGG
Organism: Streptomyces sp. M92; assembly: GCF_028473745.1. Taxonomy (NCBI): domain Bacteria; kingdom Bacillati; phylum Actinomycetota; class Actinomycetes; order Kitasatosporales; family Streptomycetaceae; genus Streptomyces; species Streptomyces sp. M92. The sequence goes on along the minus strand of NZ_CP101137.1, from coordinate 590,355 downwards.
CGGTATCCCTCGACGAAGAGCAGTCGCAGTCCCGGCGGTAGCTGTGCCTGGGCTTCGAGGAGTCGGGCGAGCACGCCTTCCCGCAGGTAGGCGAAGTCGCCCGCGGAGTCCTGCCACTTGCGCCGGTCGACCAGCAGCGGGCTGCCCTGCCGAACGTCGACGAGTCGCTCGCCGCACTCCTGGACGGGCACGGCGGCGACCCTCGGGTCGGACATCAGAACGATCTCGGTCATGGCGCGATGATCTCGCGGCTGGGCTGTCCGACGGGCGACTCCTTTGGCCCGCGGGAGCGGACACGGGCTCATACTCCGCCTATGAGCGTTGCGATGATCGGGTCCCGGCCGAGGTGCGGGACCGGTTGGCAGTGATCGCGGAGGCGCGGGGGATGTCGATTCCGTCCCTGGTGCAGGAGTTTGCGGAGCCGACCTGGACGGCGGGGGAGCGTCGGGCGCGGGCCGAGAGGACGCGCGCGTACCTCGCCGCGAATTTCGGCGTCGAGGTGGGTGAGGAGGAGAGCGCGGTTCCGCTCTGATCCCCGGACACACGAAGACGGCGACCCCGGGGATCAGGGGTCGCCGCCTTCGGTACGGGGGGAGCGGGGTGCCGGTCGTGTCGGCCGGGTCAGTACCAGCCGTTGGACTGCCAGAAGCTCCACGCGTCGCAGGCGCTGCCGTAGCGGTCCTTCATGTAGTCCAGACCCCACTCGATCTGGGTGGCCGCGTTGGTCTTCCAGTCGGAACCGGCCGAGGCCATCTTCGAGCCCGGCAGGGCCTGGACCAGGCCGTAGGCGCCGCTGGAGGAGTTGGTGGCGTTGACGTTCCAGTCGCTCTCGTGGTCGACGATCTTCGAGAAGCACTGGTATTCGGCCGAGTCGCCGATCATCTTCTTCGCGGTCGCCTGTGCCGAGGAGGCCGGCGTCGCGGCCTGCGCGGGCGCGGCGGCGATCAGCGAGCCGCAGGTGGCCGCGGCCAGGGCGGCGCCCGCGAGGGCCTTCTTCGGGGTGGCGACGGAGCGGAGGAGGGAGGCGGCGGTCAACGAAGGGCCTTTCGTCGGGGACGGGGGGTGTCGCTGCCTGGCGACTGGTTCAGAGAAACAGGCGGGACAGTCGTCCGCAATCGTCCCTTTTGCTAAGCGTGGTCGTAGGCGCGGGTGGAGCGTGCTCCGTCCCGGGCGGCGTGGCCCGCTCGCCGCACGGGCGTCGGCTACGAAGACGCTTCGTAGGTGAACCACGTCACGTGGGGCGGCTCACCTCGCCGGCCTTCTCGAACGTGACCGGCGCCTCGAAGGCCGCCCGGCGGGTCGCCCGGCGCAGCGCCTTGAGGAGCGGGGTGCCGAGCGTGAGGGTCAGGACGACCGTCATGGCGGCGCGGCCCCCGTCCCAGCCGAGGGACGTGGCCAGGCAGTAGGCGACGAAGCGGGCCAGGTTGTCGGGGATCGACGCGTCCGGGTCGAAGGCGATGTTCGAGGCGAGCGTGTTCATGAACGTCCAGCCCGCCAGGTTCATGACCGTGCCGTACGCGAACGCGGCCAGGAAACCGTACGCGGCCAGCATGAGCAGTTCCGTGCGGCCGCGCAGCCGGTCGGGGCCCGGCAGCAGGCCCGCGCCCATCGTGAACCAGCCCATCGACAGCATCTGAAACGGCATCCACGGCCCCACCCCGCCGGTGAGCAGCGCGGACGCGAACATCGTGACCGAGCCGAGGACGAAGCCGAAGCCTGGGCCGAGGACCCGGCCGCTGAGGACCATGAGGAAGAACATCGGCTCCAGACCGGCCGTCCCCGCGCCGATCGGGCGCAGTGCCGCGCCCGCCGCCGCCAGGACGCCGAGCATCGCCACCGCCTTGGGACCGAGGCCCGACTCCGAGATCGTCGCCGCCACCACGGCCACCAGTAGCACCAGCAGGCCCGCGAACAGCCACGGCGCGTCCTGCGCGTGCGCGTTCAGGGACGCGTCCGGCGGGGCCAGGAACGGCCAGCCGAAGCCCGCCACCCCGACCGCGCTGACCAGCACGAGGGCGGCGACCGAGCGGGGGCCGAGACGTACCGCGCGAGCCTGGCGCTGGGGAGGGGGGCCGCCGGTCATGCCAGTGCCTCCCGTACCTGCGCGACCGTGAGCCACTTGCGCGGCGCCAGTACCTTGGCGACCTGCGGTGCGAAGGACGGGGAGGCCACCACCACGTCCGCCGCCGGACCGTCGGCGATCACCTCGCCCTCCGCGAGCAGCACCACCCGGTGGGCCAGCTCGGCCGCCAGTTCCACGTCGTGTGTGGCCAGCACGATCGCGTGCCCCTCGGCGGCGAGGGAGCGCAGGACGCCGGCCAGCCGGGCCTTCGCCGCGTAGTCCAGGCCGCGGGTCGGCTCGTCCAGGAGGAGAAGGGGCGGGCGGGCGGTCAGGACGACGGAGAGGGCGAGGGTGAGGCGCTGGCCCTCGGAGAGGTCGCGGGGGTGGGTGTCGTCGGTGACGCCCGGGAGCAGTTCGGTGAGCAGGGCGCGGCAGGTGCCGGGGGCCGCCTCCGCGTCCCGGTCGGCGGCCGCGCACTCGGCGGCGACCGTGTCGGCGTACAGCAGGTCGCGCGGCTCCTGCGGGACCAGGCCCACGCGGCGTACGAGGTCGCGGGGGGCCGTGCGGTGCGGCACCGCGTCACCGGCGCGGACCGAACCGGCGGACGGTTCGACCAGGCCGACGAGGGCGGAGAGGAGGGTGGACTTCCCGGCGCCGTTGCGGCCCATGAGGGCGACCGTCTCGCCGGGGGAGACGGTGAGGTCGACGCCGCGCAGGGCCCGGATGCGGTCGCGGCGGACGGCGAGGGAACGGACCTCGGCGGCGTAGGGGGTGGTGGAGGCGGCGGACGTTCTTGCCCGCTTGCCGCGCCGCCACCGGCGGGAGGCGGGGGGCCGGAGCGCGGGGGGCGCGGGAAGCGCGGCGGCCGGTGGGGTGTGGCCCGGTATCTCCCGGCCGGCCAGCCGATCCCGCAGCGGGGCCGCGCGGCGGCGGGCGTCCCGGATGGTCAGGGGCAGCGGGGACCAGCCCGCCAGCCGGCCCAGGTCCACCACCGGCGGGTACACCGGGGACACGGCCATCACCTCCGCCGGGGGGCCCAGCAGCGGCGGCGCGCCGGGGGCCGGGAGCAGGACGACCTGGTCGGCGTACTGGATGACCCGTTCCAGGCGGTGCTCGGCCATCAGGACCGTCGTCCCGAGGTCGTGGACCAGGCGCTGGAGGACCGCCAGGACCTCCTCCGCGGCGGCCGGGTCGAGGGCGGAGGTCGGCTCGTCCAGGACCAGTACGTCCGGGTGCGGGGTGAGGACCGAGCCGATGGCGACCCGCTGCTGCTGGCCGCCGGAGAGCGTGGCGATGGGGCGGGAGCGGAGGTCGGACAGGCCCAGCAGGTCGAGGGTCTCCTCGACGCGGCGGCGCATCACGTCCGGGGGCAGGCCCAGTGACTCCATGCCGTAGGCGAGCTCGTCCTCGACGGTGTCCGTCACGAAGTGGGACAGCGGGTCCTGGCCGACGGTGCCCACGACGTCGGCCAGTTCGCGCGGCTTGTGGGTGCGGGTGTCGCGGCCGGCGACCGTGACCCGGCCGCTCAGCGTGCCGCCGGTGAAGTGCGGGACCAGGCCGCTGACCGCGCCGAGGACGGTGGACTTGCCGACCCCGGACGGGCCGGCGAGCAGCACGAGTTCGCCCTCGGGGACCTCGAAGTCGATGCCCCGGACGGTGGGTTCGGTCGCACCGTCGTACATGACCGATACGTCCTCGAAGCGGATCACGACGGCTCCTTGGCGGGTGCGGGGTGGTCGGGGGCGGGGGTGACGAACGCCGGGAGCAGGCCGATCAGTACGGCCGCCGCCGGCCCCAGGGGGAGGTCCGGGGCCTCCAGCGGGACCACGCCCGGGTGCAGGGCCGCCGGGTCGCGGGCGGCGGCGAGGAACATCAGCGCCGCGACGGCCGCGCCGGAGGCGGTGACCAGCCAGGCGCGGGCGTCCCAGCGGTCCGGGCGGTAGCGGGTGCGCACCGTCCGGCGGCCGCCGAGCCACAGTCCGGCGAGGGCGGCGGCGACACCGATCAGGAGCACCGGGACGCCGTACGTGCCACCCGCCGCGGTCAGCAGCCCGTACGTCCCCGCGCAGACGCCGAGCAGTCCCGCGAGGGTGAGCGCGGCGGTGGTCCGGCGAACGGCGGCCGGGACCTGGGCGGTACGGCCGTAGCCGCGGGCGTCCATCGCGGCGGCGAGGGCGACGGAACGCTCCAGGGCGCCCTCCAGCACCGGCAGTCCGACCTGGAGCAGGCCCCGTACGCCGCGGTCGGGGCGGCCGCGCAGGCGGCGGGCGGCGCGCAGGCGCTGGACGTCGGCGATGAGGTTCGGGGCGAAGGTGAGGGCGACGACGACCGCGACACCCATCTCGTACAGGGCGCCGGGGAGGGACTTGAGAAGGCGGGAGGGATTGGCGAGGGCGTTCGCGGCGCCGACGCAGATGAGGAGGGTGGCCAGCTTCATCGCGTCGTACAGGGCGAAGGTGAGGCCCTCGGCGGTGACCCGTCCGCCGAGGCGGATGCCCTGCGCCCAGTCGGGGAGGGGGACTTCGGGGAGGGTGAGGAGGGTGTGGGTGCCGGGGATGGGGGAGCCCAGGAACGTGGTGAAGAGGAGGCGGATGACGAGGACGGCGAGGGCGAGCTTGACGAAGGCGCCGTAGGAGCGGGACCAGGGGGCGTGGGGGCGGCGGGTGACGACCACGTAGGCGGAGACGGCGACGAGGAGGGCGAGGAGCAGGGGGTTGGTGGTGCGGGTGGCGGCGGTGCCGAGGGCCAGCGCCCAGAGCCACCAGGCGCCGGGGTGGAGGGCCCCGCCGCCCGGGGCCGCCCTCCCCCGTGCTCGGCCGGGCTCGCGCGGGGCGATCCTCGACGCCCCGGCGGCACGGATGTCCGCAGGGTCAGTCGGACGCATTCCTGCGCCGCCTCGCCTGCCAGGTCGCCGCTCCGGCCAGGGCCGCCACGAGGGCGATGCCCGCGTAGAGGCCGACCGACGGGCCGTCCTCGTCGTCGCCGGCGTCCGCGGCGGGCTGCTGCTTCGGGGTGCTCGTCGGGTCCTGCTCCGCCACCTGTTCCCCGCAGCCCGACTTCGGGTAGCCCGCGATCGCGCACAGCAGGGCGCTGTTGTTGTAGCGGAGCGGGTCCGCCACGGCGGCCAGGGCGTCGGCCGTCGTCGCGTCGGCGGAGACCTGGGCGCAGGCCGTCCGCGCGGCCGGCGGGGTCTCGCCGGGCGGGGCGTCGGACGCGGTGCCGAAGTCCAGGACCAGCGCGACGCGCTTGGTGCCGTCCTCGGCCGGTGTCTTCGCGCAGATCGAGGCGAAGTCCGCCGTGCCACGGGGCTGGGCCGCGTCGCCCGAGTTCGCGCTCACCGCGAAACGGAAGCCCTGGACGTCGCCGTCGGAGGGGCGGGCGAGCGACGGGCCCTGGGTGGCGTAGACCCACTTGTCGCCGTCCCGGTCCCAGAAGGACCAGTAGCGGTAACCGGCGGCCTGTGCCTGGCCCGCGGTCCCGATCAGCAGGAACGCGGCCAGGAAGAGGAGTACGGCGCGGCGGGTCACGGCTGCCGCTTCTTGTTGCGGCCGCTGAGGAGGAAGCCGATGCCGATGCCGAAGAGCAGGCAGACGCCGACGAACCACCAGACGCCGAAGCCGGAGTCGTCCTTCTCCTGGTCCTTCTCGTCCTTCGTGTCGTCGTCGTTGCTCGCGCTCGCGGTGTCCTTGGCCGCCGTCCCCTGCGGGGCCGGCCCCGTGGCGTTCAGCTCCGCCACCAGGTCCGTGCCGCCGAAGGCGCGCGGGTCGGTGCCCGTGGCGTGGGCGGCGAGGATCAGCTGGGCGTAGGCGGCCGGGCCGCTCTCCTTCGCCCACTTCGCGGCGTTCTTCTCCAGCCAGGCCAGCGGCTTCGCCGCCTTGTCCGCGCCGCCCTGCGCGGCGAGCGCGACGACCGCGTCGGCGGTGTTGCCGTAGTCGGGCTGCTCGGCGGAGCCGCCGAGGGCCGACGTGAGGTGGCCGTCCTTCGCGAGGGCGTCGGCGAGGTACGCGGCGCCGCCTGCGGCGGCCTGTTCGCGGGTGGGCTTGTCCGCGGTCGTGCAGGTGGCGTCGGCGGTCTTCTCACCGGCCTCGGTGACCAGGCCCGTGCCGAGCGCGCCGAGCACACCGGCGGCGGTCGCGTCCGCGTTGGCGACCAGCTTGCCGTCCTGGTCCGGGTAGCCGAAGGCGCCGCCGTCCTTCGCACAGGGCAGGACGGAGGCCAGCAGGGCGTCGTACGGGGTCCTGCCGCCCTTCCGCGCCGTCTCCGGGTCGGTCTCCGTGGCGGTCAGGGCGCCGATGACGACGGAGGTGGAGTTGGCCTCGCTGGGGCTGCCGGGGGTGTAGCCCCAGCCGCCGTCCTCGTTCTGGACCGACTTGAGCCAGTCGAGGGCGTCCTTGACGGCGTCGCCGTGGCCGCCGACGGCCCACAGCGCCTGGACGGCGGCGGCCGTGCTGTTGGTGTCGACCGTGGTCTTGGCGTCGCAGGCCTTGGCCGGGTCGGGGCGGAAGGGGGCGAAGGCGCCGTTGTCGCACTGCTGGTCCGTGAGCCACTTCACGGCCTGCGAGGACGGGATGACGCCCGCCGTGTCCTGGGCGAGCAGTGCGAGTGACTGGCGCCAGACACCGTCGTACTGGGGGTCGGCGGACCCGTACAGCCCGGACCTGGCTGCCGTACCGGTCGGCTCGGACGGCGACGGGTCGGCGGCGACCGCGGGCCCGGCGGCGGCGCCGATCACGGCTATGGCGGCCAGAGCCGCGGCGCTGCTGCGACGGCGGACGTTCATGAGCGGCGGGTGCCTTTCCCTGTGCGGGGCCGGACAGCACGGGGCACCCCCGGGCGGCTCGGCCCCGTAAGCCTCGACGGTGCCCGTGCGCCGGCGGGTGCCGGGCACGTGAGCCGGTCACGTCCGCGCGGGGCAGTCCGGCTCACCGCCCGGGACGGACGGCTCACGGTTGCGGGTCAGCGCCGGAATTGCACCGGCTTCCCCCCGTACGGGTGTGATGACGACGCGGCCACTTTACCCGGAGGCAACCGGCCCGGACCCGTGCGTCCGCTCACGCTCGCCCGTACCCGCCGCGTCGGGCTTCCCGGCTCCCATGACGTCGGGCCCGGCCCCCGCCGCGTCGGGCTCCCCGGCCCCCGTCACCTCGATCAGCCGGCACACCGTCTCGATGTCCACCCCGACCTGCGCGATCGGCGCGCGCCCGGAGAGCCAGGCGATCAGGGTCGAGTGCCAGGTGTGCTCGTGACGCGTTTACCCGGAGGCAACCGGCCCGGACCCGTGCGTCCGCTCACGCTCGCCCGTACCCGCCGCGTCGGGCTTCCCGGCTCCCATGACGTCGGGCCCGGCCCCCGCCGCGTCGGGCTCCCCGGCCCCCGTCACCTCGATCAGCCGGCACACCGTCTCGATGTCCACCCCGACCTGCGCGATCGACGCGCGCCCGGAGAGCCAGGCGATCAGGGTCGAGTGCCAGGTGTGCTCGATGACGCGGACCGCCGACAGCTGCTCGGCCGTGGGGTTCTCCAGGCCGCCCACGGCGTCCAGGATGATCGCCGTGGTCCGGCGGGAGACCTGGTCGACCTCGGCGGAGACGCTGCGGTCGGCGAAGGTCAGGGCGCGGGCCATCGCCTCGGCCAGCCGTGGTTCGCGCTGCAGGGCCTCGAAGGCCCGCATCAGGGTCCGCGCCACCCGGTCGGCGGCCGTCTCGCCGGCCGGCGGGTTCCTGCGCAGCGCGGCGTGCAACCGCTCCAACTGGTCCTGCATGGTCGCGACCAGCAGATGGACCTTGGACGGGAAGTAGCGGTACAGGGTGCCGAGGGCGACCTGCGAGGACTCCGCGACCTCGCGCATCTGCACCGCCTCGAAGCCGCCCCGGCAGGCGAGCCGGGCGGTCGCGTGCAGGATGCGGCGGCGGCGCGCCCGCTGCCGCTCGGTGAGCGGCGGGACGGGGGAGCGGTGTGCGGATGCCGGCCCGGCCGCTTCCGGGTTGTCCACCTTGGTCACCTTCTCCCCGTCCTCCGCCCGACGGCGGTGTGCGCCGTGGCGTGAATCACCTGATCCACTCGTCACAGGTTCCCTACCTGCCGGTAGATTCGGAGCCTCCGAACGATCAAGTCTGAAACTTGTTCTAGATTAACGTCCCGGCATAGGGTCGCGGGACAGTGCAGTGAGAAGGGGGCCCAGAGTGACCGCTGAGGCCAGTCGGACGGGTCCCCGTCCGGAGCCCGCCGCCGACGGCTTGCGACCGCTCCGCATCGCGCTCCTCACCTACAAGGGGAACCCGTTCTGCGGCGGACAGGGCGTCTACGTCCGTCACCTCTCACGCGAACTGGCCCGCCTCGGCCACCGGGTCGAGGTCATCGGCTCCCAGCCCTACCCCGTACTGGACGACGGCCCGGACCACGGCACGGAGGACCGGCTCTCCCTCACCGAGCTGCCCAGCCTCGACCTCTACCGCCAGCCCGACCCCTTCCGCACCCCGAAGCGCGACGAGTACCGCGACTGGGTCGACGCGCTGGAGGTCGGCACCATGTGGACCGGCGGCTTCCCCGAGCCGCTGACCTTCTCCCTGCGCGCCCGCCGCCACCTGCGCGCCCGCCGCGGCGACTTCGACGTCGTCCACGACAACCAGACACTGGGGTACGGACTCCTCGGCGACGTGGGCGCGCCCCTCGTCACCACCATCCACCACCCCATCACCGTCGACCGGCAGCTCGAACTCGACGCCGCCGACGGCTGGAAGCGGCGGTACTCCGTGCGCCGCTGGTACGCCTTCACCCGCATGCAGAAGCGCGTCGCGCGCCGCCTGCCCTCCGTGCTCACCGTCTCCGGCACCTCCCGCCAGGAGATCGTCGACCACCTCGGCGTACGCGGCGACCGCGTCCACGTCGTCCACATCGGCGCCGACACCGACCTGTTCTCGCCCGACCCGTCGGTGCCGAAGGTGCCCGGCCGGATCGTGACGACGTCCAGCGCGGACGTGCCGCTCAAGGGCCTGGTCTTCCTCGTCGAGGCACTGGCGAAGGTGCGGACCGAGCAGCCCGCCGCCCACCTCGTCGTCGTCGGCAAGCGGCCCGCCGAGGGCCCGGTCGCCCAGGCGATCGAGCGGTACGGCCTCGAAGGCGCCGTCGACTTCGTCAAGGGCATCTCCGACACCGAACTGGTCGACCTGGTCCGCTCGGCCGAGGTCGCCTGCGTGCCCTCCCTCTACGAGGGGTTCTCACTGCCCGCCGCCGAGGCCATGGCGACCGGTACGGCGCTGCTCGCCACCACCGGCGGGGCCGTCCCGGAGGTCGCCGGAACCGACGGCGAGACCTGCCTCGCGGTGCCGCCGGGCGACGCGGGCGCCCTGGCCGCCGGACTGAACCGGCTGCTCGGCGACCGAGAACTGCGCGCCCGGCTCGGCGCGTCCGGACGCGAGCGCGTCCTGCGGCACTTCACCTGGGCCCGCGCCGCCGAGGGCACGGCCGCCCGCTACCGCGAGGCCATCGGCGCCTCGGCCACCACTTCGACGGCCGTCCCCGCGACCCCCACCAGTGACACCGGCGTCTACCCCGAAAGCAGGGCCACGTGCTGACCGTCGACTTCTCCCGGTTCCCGCTCGCCCCCGGCGACCGCGTCCTGGACCTCGGCTGCGGCGCCGGCCGGCACGCCTTCGAGTGCTACCGGCGCGGCGCCCGGGTCGTCGCGCTGGACCAGAACGCCGAGGAGATCCGCGAGGTCGCCAAGTGGTTCGCGGCGATGGAGGAGGCCGGCGAGGCCCCGGCCGGCGCCACCGCCACCGCCATGGAGGGCGACGCGCTCGCCCTGCCCTTCCCCAACGAGTCCTTCGACGTCGTCATCATCTCCGAGGTGATGGAGCACATCCACGACGACAAGGGCGTCCTCGCCGAGATGGTCCGCGTTCTCAAGCCCGGCGGACGCATCGCGATCACCGTGCCCCGCTACGGCCCCGAGAAGGTCTGCTGGACCCTCTCCGACGCCTACCACGAGGTCGAGGGCGGTCACATCCGCATCTACAAGGCCGACCAGCTCCTCGCCCGCATCCGCGAGGCCGGCCTCAAGCCCTACGGCACCCACCACGCGCATGCGCTGCACTCGCCGTACTGGTGGCTGAAGTGCGCCTTCGGCGTCGACAACGACAAGGCGCTGCCGGTGCGGGCGTACCACAAGCTGCTGGTCTGGGACATCATGAAGAAGCCGCTGGCGACCCGGGTCGCCGAGCAGGCGCTGAACCCGCTGATCGGCAAGAGCTTCGTGGCCTACGCCACCAAGCCGCACCTGCCGCCGGTGGACGCCGCGTGACCTCGCCCCGGACTCCCCGCACCCCGCGCACCCCCCGTACCGAACACCTGGTCCTGCCCGGCGTCCTCACCGCCGAGCAGGCCGCGGCCACCGTCCGCGGCATCCTCGCCGTGCAGCGGGAGGACGGCGCGATCCCGTGGTTCCGCGGCCACCACCTCGACCCCTGGGACCACGTCGAGGCGGCGATGGCCCTGGACGCGGCCGGCGAGCACGAGGCCGCCGCACGCGCCTACGAGTGGCTGGCCCGGCACCAGAACCAGGACGGCTCCTGGTACGCCGCCTACGCCGACGGTGCCCACGACGACGTCACCGACCGGGGCCGCGAGACCAACTTCGTCGCCTACGTCGCCGTCGGAGTCTGGCACCACCACCTCTCGACCGGCGACGACACCTTCCTCGACCGGATGTGGCCCGTCGTCCACGCGGCCGTCGAGTTCGTGCTGCGCCTCCAGCAGCCCGGCGGACAGATCGGCTGGCGCCGCGACGACGACGGCACCGGCACCACGGACGCGCTGCTGACCGGCAGTTCCTCCGTCCACCACGCGCTGCGCTGCGCCCTCGCCATCGCCGCACAGCGTGAGGAGCCGCAGCCCGACTGGGAGCTGGCGGCCGGCGCGCTGCGGCACGCGATCCGCCGCCACCCGGAGCGGTTCCTGGACAAGGGCCGCTACTCGATGGACTGGTACTACCCGGTGCTGGGCGGCGCGCTGACCGGCACGGAGGCCAGATCCCGCATCACCGAGAGCTGGGACCGCTTCGTGGTCCCGGGCCTCGGCGTGCGCTGCGTCGTGCCCAACCCGTGGGTCACGGGCGGCGAGTCCGCCGAACTCGCCCTCGCCCTGTGGGCGGTCGGCGAGTCCGACCACGCGCTGGAGATCCTCCAGTCGATCCAGCACCTGCGCGACGCGGACAGCGGCCTGTACTGGACGGGCTACGTCTTCGACGACGACGCCATATGGCCGCGCGAACTCACCACCTGGACGGCCGGCTCGCTGCTCCTCGCCGTCGCCGCGCTCGGCGGCCACGAGGCGACCTGCCAGGTCTTCTCCGGCGACCGCCTGCCGAGGGGACTTGACCCGGACTGCTGCGTCTGACACCGCGTCGCCGGGTGCGGATCAGTGCCGGTGGAGGCGGTTGGCGATCGCGTGGCCGACGAAGAGATAGACGACAGCGGCGAGTCCGTAGCCCGCGACCACCCGCGCCCAGGCCTCGTCGAACGTGAACAGGTCGCGTGACCAGCCGGCCAGCCAGTTCGCGGCGTCGTGGACGAACCGCACCAGGTCGTTGGCCCGGTTCGCGTCCAACAGGTACATCAGGATCCACAGTCCGAGGATGACGGCCATGATGTCCGCGACCACCGCGACGGCCGTTCCGGCGGAGTTGGAGCCACTGCGACTTCGAGGGGACATGCTTTCCGTCTGGCCCCGGATGCGTGTTTGAAACCCCGCGGCGGCAGGTACGCAGACGGCCCCCCGCCCCCGGAAGAACCGGTGGGCGAGGGGCCGTCGACGTCGTACGGCCGGGCGGGCGCGGATCAGCCGCGCTGGATGCCCGAGGTGTCCTGGAGGACGCCGCGGCGGCCGTCCTGCGTCTGCGCGACCAGGTTGGCGCCGCGCTGCTCGACCGCGAGGTACCAGGTGCCGGGCGCCAGTTCGGCGATCGGCGTGGGGTTGCCGTCCTCCGCGAACAGCGGACGCGGCACCGGCACGGCGAACCAGAACGGAGAGAAGTCCCCGGACGGCTGCGCCTGCTGCGGCGCCTGGGCCTGCTGCGGCGCCTGCGGCTGCGGCTGGCCCGGCTGGGGCTGGCCGCCACCGAAGGACTGGCCCGGCTGACCGGGCTGCCCCGGCTGGGCGCCGTACGGCTGCTGCTGCGCGCCCGGGTAGCCGTAACCACCCTGCGGCTGGCCGCCGTAGGGCTGCGGTGCGGCCGGACGGGCGGCGGGGATCAGGGAGCCCTTGAGCGCCGGGACCAGCGGGGTGGCGACGGCCGCGGCGGCCATGATCAGGGTGGCGATGAGGGCGAGGATCAGGCCCATGCCGGCGCCGAGATCGTCGATGAAGCCGCCCTCGCCGTCGAAGGCGCCCGCCGGGTCGAAGATGTTGCCGAGCGAGCTCCAGGCGGCGAAGACCGTGAACGCGACGCCGAGCTGGCCGAGGTCGAGTCCCGCCACCTTCTTCGGCTGCGGCAGCGCGCGGGCCACGATGATGAGCGCGGTGCCGATGATGCCCGCGAGGACGACACCGAGCACGACCGCCCCACTGCCCCACAGGCTGGGAATGTCGGCGTCGTCCGGGGCACCGTCGATCGAGTAGATGTCGAGGAACGACGCGATGAACAGCAACACCGCTGCTCCGATCACCACGCCGTCGCCTCGAGTGAGGGAGCGGATATTCACTTCAGGTCCTTCGTAGGTCGTCTCGTCGTCGGTAGAGGCGTCGCTGTCACGATGTCGCCGAAAGGTTCCGGTGTGAAGCGCGGGGGTGGCCCCTCATCGTACGGAGGACATTATCGTCCGCACGTCTGGCCTGTCCCCGGGGATCGGTGCGCCGGCCGCTACCCGCGCAGGAAACTCACGATTCCCTCAGACATCCCTTGCGCCGCCTTCTGTCGCCACTCGCCGCTGGTCAGCAGCGCCGCGTCCGTGCCGTCGCGCATGTTGCCGCACTCGATGAACACCTTGGGAACCGTTGACAGATTGAGACCGCCCAGGTCCGTCCGCGTCACCAGTCCGGTGCCGCCGCCGACGTAGTTGGAGGGCGCGCTGCCCGTGACGCGGACGAAGCTGCCCGCGACGCGCTCGCCGAGCTCGGCGGAGGGGGCGACGATGGCGCGGGTGTCGGCCTCGCCGTCGTGCACGGCGCCCGGCAGGATCACGTGGAAGCCGCGGTTGCCGGCCCCCGACCCGTCGGCGTGGATCGAGATCGCGGCGTCGGCCTTCGCCTCGTTGCCGATCCGGGCGCGCTCGTCCACGCAGGGCCCGTACGGGCGGTCGTCGTCCTGCGTCAGCTTCACGGTCGCGCCCTGCTCCTCCAGGAGGGTGCGCAGCCGGTGGGCCACGTCCAGGGTGAACTTCGCCTCGGGCCAGCCGGCGTTGGTGGCCGTGCCGGTCGTGTCGCACTCCTTCCAGTGCGTGCCGACGTTCACCTTGCGGTTGATCTCGGAGGCGTGCTGGAAGTTGCCCGGGTTGTGGCCCGGGTCGATGACGACGACCTTTCCCTTCAGGGGGCCGGTCGCCGGGGCGGCGTCCGCGGACTTCGACGCGGAGGCCGGGGCGGACGGCTCCTTCACGGTGGGTGAAGGGGACGTGCTCGCCGGTTCCTTGGCATCGTCGGATGCGGACGCGGAACCGCCGGGGGACGGCGCCGCTGAAGTCCGCGCGCCCTCCGCGCGGTCCGCACCGCCGCCGCTCCCGTCGTCCGGGCCGGCGACCGCCGCGTACACCCCCCACCCGAGCAGCGCCCCGGGCACGAGCGCCGCGATCGCCACGGTCAGCGGGCGGCGCAGCGGGGAGCGGCGGGGCTGGGGTGGTTCGAAGTCCGGGCCTGTGTACGACACGTCAGCGACTCTAACCGCGCCCTCGGATCCCCGTGCCCGTTCGCCGCAGGACGCGCAGCGAGTCGGTCACGGAGACCTCGGTGAACTCCCCGGACGCCAGGGCCCTGAGGTACACGCGGTACGGGGCCTGGCCGGTGAACTCGTCGGCCGGGTCCGGGAAGACGTCGTGGATGACCAGCAGCCCGCCGTCGGCGACGTGCGGGGCCCAGCCCTCGTAGTCGGCGTTCGCGTGCTCGTCGGTGTGGCCGCCGTCGATGAACACGAGGCCGAGGGGCGAGTTCCAGACCGACGCCACCTGGGGCGAGCGGCCGACCAGGGCCACCACGTGCTCCTCCAGCCCGGCCCGGTGGAGGGTGCGGCGGAAGGTGGGGAGGGTGTCCATCACGCCCAGTTCGGGATCGACCGTCTCCGGGTCGTGGTACTCCCAGCCCGGCTGCTGCTCCTCGCTGCCCCGGTGGTGGTCGACGGTGAGCGCGCTCACCCCGGCCCGGCGGGCGGCGTCGGCGAGCAGGACGGTGGAGCGCCCGCAGTAGGTGCCGACCTCCAGCAGCGGCAGTCCCAGCCCGCCGGCCTCCACGGCCGCCGCGTACAGCGCGAGGCCCTCGTGCGTGGGCATGAACCCCTTCGCGGCCTCGAAGGCGGCCAGGGTGGTGGGGCTGGGGGCGGGGGCCGCCGAGGCTGCGGGCATGGGGGGCCTTTCGGGGGCGTGGACGCTAGGCGCGGTGTACGGCGCCCCATGCTGCCGCACCCCCTGCCGCGTGGTGCGACGGGGGGTGCGTGCCTGGGGGCGCGGTCAGGCGGAGACCGGCTCGCCCGGCAGGGACAGGTCCAGGTCGACCGGGCGCTCGCCGGTGTGGGTCGCCGACTGCGCGAGCGGGCCGTGGCCCGTGGCGCGGGCGGCCAGGACGTACGGGCCCGAGGCGGGGACGGCGAGGGCGTAGCCGCCGTCGCCGGCGGAGAGCGTCGCGCCCGCCTGGCGGCCGTGCCGGTCGATCAGCGTGACCTTGGCACGGGCGACGGGCACGCCGTCGGCGGTCAGCACCCGGCCGCGGAAGCCGGACAGCTCCGCCTCGGACGGGAACCCGCCGGTCAGCGCCTGCTCGGCGCGGGCCAGGTTCGCGTCCTCCTCGCTGCTCGCGCGCAGCTGCGTGGTCGCCGCCGGGCTGCGGCGGGGGAGGAAGAACGCCAGGACCAGGCCCACGGCGACCGCGGCGGTGGCGATCAGGAACGAGACGCGGAAACCGTGCATGGTGGGGACGGCGACGCCGCCCACGTCGTTCGCCGTGCTGGCGAGCACCATGCCGATGACGGCGCTCGACACCGACGTACCGATCGACCGCATCAGGGTGTTGAGGCCGTTGGCCGCGCCCGTCTCCGAGGCCGGGACCGCGCCGATGATCAGCGCGGGGAGGGAAGAGTAGGCGAGGCCGATGCCGGCGCCGATCAGCACCGAGGTGACGACGGTCTGCCAGGCGGCGTTCATCAGGCCGAGGCCGCCGCCGTAGCCGACCGCGATGATCAGCAGGCCGGCGATCAGGGTGGTGCGGGGGCCGTAGCGGGCGGCAAGGCGGGCGTAGACCGGAGCGGTGAACATCATCGTCAGGCCCAGCGGGGCCACGCACAGGCCCGCGACGACCATCGACTGGCCGAGGCCGTAGCCGGTCTCCGCCGGGAGCTGGAGGAGCTGCGGCAGGACGAGCGAGATGACGTAGAAGGAGACGCCGACCATGATCGAGGCGAGGTTGGTGAGCAGGACCTCGCGGCGGGCCGTGGTGCGCAGGTCGACCAGCGGGGCGGCGACGCGCAGCTCCATCAGGCCCCACAGGAACAGGACCACGGCCGCCGCCGCGAACAGGCCCAGCGTGGCGGGCGAGGACCAGCCCCAGTCGCTGCCCTTGGTGATGGGCAGGAGGAAGAGGACCAGGCCGGCGGAGAGGCCCAGCGCGCCCGGCAGGTCGAAGGAGCCCTTCGCGCGCAGCGGGGACTCCGGTACGGCGAGGAGGGTCAGGGCGATGGAGAGGACACCGAGGCCGGCCGCGCCGTAGAACAGGGCGTGCCAGTCGGTGTGCTGCGCGACCAGCGCCGCGGCGGGCAGTGCCAGGCCGCCGCCGACGCCGATCGAGGAACTCATCAGCGCCATCGCCGAGCCGAGCCGCTCGCGGGGCAGCATGTCGCGCATCAGGCCGATGCCGAGGGGTATCGCACCCATCGCGAAGCCCTGGAGGGTGCGGCCGACGATCATCGGGAGCAGCGCGTCGGTGAAGGCGCTGACCAGCGCGCCCACCACCATCACCGACAGGCTGGCGATCAGCATGCGGCGCTTGCCGAACAGGTCGCCGAGCCGGCCCATGATCGGCGTGGCCACGGCTCCGGACAGGAGGGTGGAGGTCAGGACCCAGGTGGCGTTGCCGGGCGACGTGTCGAGGAGCCGGGGCAGGTCCTTGATGACCGGGACGAGCAGGGTCTGCATCACCGCGACGACGATGCCCGCGAAGGCGAGCACCGGGACGGTGGCCCCGGTCGCTCGCCGGGCGGGTTCGTCGGTCGTCGTGTGGGACATGTGGTGGGGCCTCCAGGCCGGAGTCGGCGGACGCGGACGTGATCGTGTTGCGTGCAGGTTGAACCTCGTGCGCCGGGGCAACTATTCCGTTGCTTCGAGTGCCTAACGAATTCTTGACCGTCTCTTGGGGCGACGGCGTCTCCTGGGCCGTTGGACCTAGGCCGGTCCGGGGCCGAAATACCGATGCAAGGGGCGCTTGCGGGTTGAGACCATGACACCCATGCTCGAAGCCACCGGTACCTCCGCCACCGCCCGCATATCCGCCCGCCGCAGCCCTCCTCCCACCTGGCTGGTCGTCGCGCTCGCCTGCGCCGGACAGTTCCTGGTCGTCCTCGACGTGTCCGTCGTCAACGTCGCCCTGCCCTCGATGCGGGCCGACCTCGGCCTCAGCGCGCAGGGCCTGCAGTGGGTGGTCAACGCCTACGCCATCGCCTTCGCCGGCTTCATGCTGCTCGGCGGCCGGGCCGGTGACCTCTACGGGCGCAAGCGGATGTTCCTCGTCGGGCTCGGGCTGTTCACCCTCGCCTCGCTGGGCGGCGGGTTCGCGCAGGAGGGCTGGCAGCTGCTGCTCGCCCGGGCCGTGCAGGGGCTGGGCGCGGCCGTGCTGGCGCCGTCGACGCTGACGATCTTGACCGCGGCGGTGCCCGAGGGCGCGGCGCGGGCCCGGGCGATCGCGACGTGGACCGCCGTGGGCGCGGGCGGCGGCGCGGCGGGCGGTCTGGTGGGCGGCGTCCTGGTGGACGGCCTGTCGTGGCGCTGGGTGCTGCTGATCAACGTTCCGGTGGGCGCGGTGGTGCTGGCCGGTGCCGTGGTGTGGCTGGCCGAGAGCCGGGCCGGGGAGCGGCGGCGGCTCGACCTGCCGGGCGCGATGCTGGTGACCGCCGGTCTGGCCACGCTGGCCTACGGCATCTCGCAGACCGAGTCCGAGGGGTGGGCGGCGACGGCCGCGCTCGTGCCGCTGCTCGCCGGGCTCCTGCTGCTGGGACTGTTCCTCCTCGTCGAGGCGCGGACGGCGGCGCCACTGATGCCGCCGGGGCTGCTGCGGCTGCGGTCGGTGGCGTCGGCGAACGTGGCGATGCTGGTGTCCGGCTCGTCGATGTTCGCCATGTGGTTCTTCATGACCCTGTACGCGCAGAACGTGCTCGGGTACTCGCCGCTGGAGGCCGGCGTCGCCCTGGTGCCGAGCTCCCTGGCGGTGGTCCTCGGGTCCAAGCTGGCGCCGCGGTTCATGCCGGTGCTCGGGGCGCGGAACGTGGCCGTGCTGGGCACGCTGGTGGCGGCGGCCGGCTTCGGGTGGCAGTCGACGATGAGCGCGGACGGCGCGTACCTGACCGCGATCATGATCCCGGGCGTGCTGATGATGCTGGGGGCGGGGCTGGCGGCGACTCCGCTGGCGTCGCTCGCCATCTCCGGCGCGGGGGCCGGGGACGCGGGGCTGGTCTCCGGGCTGATCAACACCTCCCGGACGATGGGGGGTTCGCTGGGGCTCGCGGTGATGTCGACGATCGCGGCGGCCCGGTCCGGGGGCGAGGACGCGGGTCCGGTGGCGCTGACGGACGGATACGCGCTGGTGTTCCGCACGGGGGCGGTGGTGCTGGTCGCGGGGGCGGTGCTGATGTGGGCGTGGCTGCCGGCGGGGGAGCGGGCGAAGAAGGCTGCGTGAGTCCGGGTCAGACCCAGCCCTGGCGTCTGGCCTCGCGCAGCGCCTCCGTGCGGTTGCGGGTGGCGGTCTTGCCGATGGCCGAGGAGAGGTAGTTGCGGACCGTGGACTCGGACAGGTGCAGGGTGCCGGCGACGTCGGCCACGGTCGCGCCGTCGGCGGAGGCCCGGAGTACGTCGCACTCGCGGGCGGTGAGCGGGCTCGGGCCGGCGCTGAGCGCGGCGGCGGCGAGCGTGGGGTCGACGACCGTCTCGCCGGCCAGGACGCGGCGGACCGCGCCGGCCAGCTCCTCCACGGGGCCGTCCTTCACCAGGAAACCGGCGGCGCCGGCCTCCATGGCGCGCCGGAGGTAGCCGGGGCGGCCGAAGGTGGTCAGGATCAGCACCCGGCAGGCGGGGACGCGCTCCCGCAGCTCGGCGGCGGCGTCGAGGCCGCTGGTGCCCGGCAGTTCGATGTCGAGGAGGGCGACGTCCGGGCGGTGCGTGAGCGCGGCGCCGACGATCTCGTCGCCGCGCGACACCTGGGCGACCACCTCGACGTCCTCCTCCATGCCGAGCAGCAGCGCGAGCGCGCCGCGCATCATGCCCTGGTCCTCGGCGAGGAGGACGCGGATGGGGTGGGGTGCGTCGGTCACGGGGTCAGGGTAGAGGGGGATGCCCGCGGGTGCCTCCGGCGGTGGGGCGGGTGGGGTGCCTGCGGCACCCCGCAGCGCCGGGCCGCGCGACCCACCCCGACGCCCACCCCCGCCCCGGGGTGCCGTCGAACCCCGCTACCCCTCCCCGTCGGAGACGACCGGCAGCACCGCCGTCACCGAGAAGCCGCCCCCCGCCCCCGCGCCGGCGGTCAGCGAGCCGCCCGCCGCGGCGAGCCGTTCCGTCAGCCCGGCCAGCCCGGTTCCGAGGCCGGAGGACGCGCCGCCTTCGCCACCGCCGTCGTCCGTCACCGTCAGCCGGACCCGCTCCGCACTGCCCGACACCGCGATCTCGCACCGGGCGGCCCCGCTGTGCCGTACGACGTTGGTGACCGCCTCCCGTACCACCCAGCCCAGCAGCGCCTCGGTCTGCGGCGGCAGCGGTGGGCCGGAGCGGTGGACCACCGGCTCCACGCCGGCCGCGCTCAGTGCCGAGCGGGCCCGGTCCAGTTCCGTGCCGAGGCTGCCCTCGCGGTAGCCGGTGACCGCCTCGCGGACCTCGGTCAGCGCCTGGCGGCCGACCGCCTCGATGTCGGTGATCTGGGTCAGGGCCGCGTCCAGGTCGCGGGGCGCCAGGCGCCGGGCCGCCTCCGACTTGACCACGATCACCGACAGGGTGTGCCCCAGCAGGTCGTGCAGGTCGCGGGAGAAGCGCAGCCGCTCCTCCGCGACCGCGCGGGTGGCCAGTTCCCCGCGGGCGGCCCGCAGTTGCCGTACCGCGTCGGACAGGCTCAGGATCGCGGCCGTCACCATCGTGGACAGGAAGGTGCCGTAGGCGATGTTCAGGCCGGTCCAGCCGTCCTTGAGACCGCCGACCGTGCCTGCCAGTGCCGCCAGCGCGACGCCCCAGCGACCCAGCCACCGGCCGCGCAGCACCGCGCCCGCGGCCAGGCCGAGCAGGAGGAAGAAGAGCAGCCAGGTGCCGCCGTAGGCCAGGGAGAGCGCGCTGGTCAGCAGGGTCATGGCGGCGAGTGCCAGGCGGGTGGGCGGTGATGTGCGCAGTCCCTGGTCGAAGGAGCGGAAGGCCACGTAGATGTAGAGCGTGTTGAAGGCGAGCAGGCCCAGGCCGCCGAGCCAGGGGTTGGCGGCGCGGCCCTGGAGGATGCTGGCGAGGCTGCCCAGGCCCAGCAGCAGCCAGGGCAGGAGGGTGAAGCCGGTGGGGGGCGGGCCGATCCGCTCGGGGTGTTCGCCGGCTGGGGACCAGTCGGACTGCCGGGCCAGTCGCCATGCGTCCAGGCGGCGCGAGATCCGGCGCAGCCGGCCTTGCTTCCCGCTCATGGCCGTCGGTTCCCTTCCGGTGAGGCGCTCAGTCGTCCGCCGTGGCGCGGCGGTAGGACAGGACGGCGTACGTCCCGAACACCAGCAGCCACACCGCCAGTACGAGAATCGCACCCGGGGACGGCGCGTGCCCCGTGGCGACCGACGTGCCCAGCTCCGCGAAGCGGTTGGCCGGGGTGTACGCCGAGACCGTGCGCAGCCACTCGGGGAACAGGGCGAGCGGGAACCACAGGCCGCCGAGGACCGCCAGACCCAGGTTGGCCACCATGTTGACCACGCCCGTGGTCTGGCCGGTCAGACGGTAGCCGTTGCCGAGGCCGAGGAGGGTGAAGGGGAGCGAACCCAGCCAGAGGAGCAGGACCAGCGCCGCCCACTGCCAGGCGGCCAGCCGTACGCCGTTGAGGAGGCCGCCGGCGGCCAGGACGGCGGCGATGGCGGGGAGCACGGTCACCGAGGCGGTCAGGGTCCGGCCCACCACCACCTGGTGCGGTCGCATCGGGGTCACCCGCAGCTGCCGCAGCAAGCCGATCGCCCGGTCCTCGGCGACCCCGCCGCCGGTGTTGAGGGCCGAACCGACCGCGCCGTAGGCGGCCATGCCGACCATCGCGGCGGTCTTCCAGCCGCCCGTGCCGCCGTCCCCGAGGTTGGTGAAGAGCAGGTACATCAGGACGGGCACCGCGACGCCGCCCACGACGAAGCCGGGGTCGCGCAGGGTGCGGCGTACCTCCAGGCGCAGGTAGTCCGTCATCGCGCGGCCTCCGTTTCCGTGCGGGCGTGCGCGGTCGTCGTCAGGGCCAGGAACGCGTCGTCCAACGACGCCGGGGCGACCTCCAGGCCGCGGACCGCGCCGAGTTCCGCGAGGGCGACCACGGTCGCGTCGGAGTCGTCGGTGCGCAGGTGGGCGCGGTCTCCCCGGACGTCCAGGGCGCGTACGCCCGGCAGCAGCGTCAGGTCCGCGGTGGGGCGGCCGTTCAGATCGAAGGAGACGCGGCTGCCGCCGGCCGCCCGGCGCAGTTCCTCGCCGGTGCCGTCCGCGACGATCCGGCCCCGGTCGACGACCAGGATGCGGTCGGCGTGCGCCTCGGCCTCCTCCAGGTAGTGGGTGGAGAAGAGGACCGTGCTGCCGCGCCGGGCGTACGCCCGCATCGACTCCCAGAAGGTGTGCCGGGCCTCCACGTCGAGGGCCGCCGTGGGTTCGTCCAGGACGAGCAGGCCGGGATTGCCGGCCAGCGCGACCGCGAACCGGACGCGCTGGGTCTGCCCGCCGGACAGCCGGTCCACCCGGCGCCCGGTCAGATGGGCGATCCCGGCCAGCTCCAGGGCTTGGGGGACGGGCATCGGGGCCGGGTAGCGACCGGCCACGAAGGTGATCAGCTCGCCCACCGTGACCCGGGGGACCGCCCGTGCCTCCTGGAGCATGGCGCCCACCCGGCCGGCCCGTACGGCCTTGTCGGGCGGCCCGCCGAAGAGCTCCACCGTGCCGGTGTCCGGCCGGCACAGGCCGAGCAGCAGCGCGATCGCCGTCGACTTCCCCGCGCCGTTGCGCCCGAGCAGCGCGACCGTCTCGCCCCCCGCGATCTCCAGGTCGACGCCGTCGACGGCGCGGACGGCGCCGTACGCCTTGGCCGCCGCGGAGAAGGAGACGGCGGGGGCGGGGGTGGGGGTGCGGTGTGCTGTCGTCGGTCCGAGTGCCATACGGGTGACGCTACGGAGGGGGACGGGACGGGCGGCAGATGCGGTTGTCCGGTCTTCGGCGGGACGAATGTCACCGGTGGACGGCCCCTGTCACGGGCCGTCCCCGTCCCGTACGGTCGTGGCAGTCCGTGATCGTCTTCCCGAACGGGGGCAGCAGAGCCGTGCCCATCGACGCAGCCCGGGCGCTCGGCGCCGCACCCCGCGTCCGTGAGATCGCCTGGGACCACGGGGACGTCCTGCTCTACCACCTCGGCGTCGGCGCCGGTCGGCCCGCCACCGATCCCCGCGAACTGCGCTACACCCTGGAGTCCCGGCTGCGGGTGCTGCCGAGCTTCGCGACGGTCGCGGGCGGCGGGCCGCCGGGTGTGATCGGCGCGCTGTCCGTGCCCGGCGTCGACGTCGACCTCGCCCGTGTCCTGCACGGCGGGCAGCGGCTGCGGGTGCACCGGCCGCTTCCCGTGCGCGGCCGGGCGCGTGCGGCCTCGCGGATCACCGCCGTGTACGACAAGGGCACGGCCGCCGTCCTGGTCCTGCGCACCGAGGCGACGGACGCGGACGGGCCGCTGTGGACGGACGAGGCCGAGGTCTTCGTGCGCGGGGAGGGCGGCTGGGGCGGCGAGCGGGGGCCGTCCGGCCGTCCCGGAGCGGCACCGGAGGGAGCGCCGGACGAGGTGGCCGAGCGGGCGGTGCGCGAGGACCAGGCGCTGCTCTACCGGCTCTCCGGGGACTGGAACCCGCTGCACGCCGACCCGGAGTTCGCCGCGCGGGCCGGCTACGAGCGGCCCGTCCTGCACGGGCTGTGCACCTACGGCGCCGCCCTCAAGGCGGTCGTGGACACGCTGCTCGACGGTGACGCGGGGCGGGTGCGGGAGTACGGGGGGCGGTTCGCCGGGGTGGTGTACCCGGGCGAGACGCTGCGGGTGCGGATGTGGCGGGCGGCCGCCGGGCCGGACGGGGGCGGGAGCGTGCGGGTGGAGGTGGGGGTGCGGGAGCGGGACGACGCGGTCGTGCTCGCCGACACGGTGGTGCGGTACGTGTGACGGCTCCGGCCCCCGTCCGGTGATGCGCTGGACGGGGGCCGGAGCCGCTTGCCGTGTGTGCTCGCCGGGCCGTCAGGCGGCCGTTTCGGACTCCTCGGCCGGCTTGCGGTGGCGGCCCCGCGGCGCCTGGGCGCCGTCCTGGCTGGACACCGGTCCCCGGTGCCTGCCGTGGCCGCTCTGGATCTCGGATACGTCGGCGCCGTCGGCCTGCGTGGGCTGGGTCGTGCTGGCGTCGTTCATCGGAAGGAATTCACCCCGTCAACATGATCTTTCCTACAGCCGGGCGAGTCTAACCGGCACCCCGCGGGGCGAATCCAGGCGGCCGCGCCAAACGGCACTACTTCGTTACAAGCCGTGCCAGCGGGGCCTGTTGCAGCGGTACTGGGCGGGGTGGGCCTGGTCGGGAGGGAGCCGGGGCGTCCGGTTCCGTCGCGTCCCGCGGGCCCTCGGGGGCGGACGCGGGCGGCTCGTCGAGGGGCGGGGCGGGCGGCTGGTGGGGAGCCGGAGTCGGAGCCTGCGCCTCCGTCGTCTTCCGCCCGTCGGCCGCCTCCGGCGGCGCGGGCAGCCGCGCCACCCCGCACGGCGACTGCGGCGTGGCGCACGGCAGCCGCAGCTCCCCGTCCGCGGTCCACAGCCCGGCGCCGGCCAACCAGCCCGCGGGCGCCGGAAGGTGACGCACCCGGCGCTCGGCGGGCCGCCACACCGCGACCCAGGTGCCGAGCGCGCCGTCCACCCGCAGCGCCACCGCGCACCGTTCCGGCGTCAGCGCCTGGCCCGGCTGGATGGCGAACGGCGTCACCACGCGGTCCGGCAGCCGCAGGCACTCCGGGAAGCGCACCGGCAGCGTGCTGCCCAGCACCCCCCAGCCCAACCGTTCCTGCCCGGGTGACGGCGCGTCCGAGCGGATCAGTACCAGCCCGCTGTCCGGGTCGGCCAGCAGTATCCGGTCGTCGCTGTCCGCAGCGATCTGGAGCAGCGGGGACACCTCGCCGTCCCGCTCCAGGTCCAGTACGACCGCCTTGGTGCGCCCGCCCGACTCCCGGTCCACCGCCAGTATCCGGCCCGTGCGGTCCAGCCAGGCGCCGCCCGAGCAGCGCCCGGGGATCTCGGCCAGCCGCTCGGGCCCGAACGCGCCGCCCGCCACCCGCCACAGCACCGTCGAGCGCGGGCCGGCGGCGAGGGCGTACGCCCGCTCCCCGCCCGGGGCCGGGGGCAGCAGCCGCAGCCCGGTGGTGCCCGCCGGGCACTCGACCGCGCCGAGCGGCTGCTCGCCGGTGCCGGGGCCGGTCGGATAGAGCAGGGAGAAGAAGTGCCGTCCGGCCGCCACGCGGTGGACCAGGACCCGCCCGTCGCCCATCGGCTGCACCTCGGTGCCGGGTTCCTCGGGCTGGTTGCCGGGCAGCGGCACCGCGTACGGTTCGGGCCCGTCCAGGGTCCAGCGCTCCGGGTACCAGGAGTCCCCGCGACGGGCCAGGCGCGCGGCGTAGGCACCCTCGGCGGTGATGGTGCAGCCCGCCGGTGGCGGGCCGTCGTTCCCGGGCGCCGCCGAAGGTTCGATAGCACAGGCTGTCATCGTTCGGTCACCTCCGGCGACGAAGGTAGTTTTCGTACGCACGGGCGGGGGACCGGCCACTGTCCGCATCACACGTACGTGTGGCACAGGAACGATTCGCCTGAGGGGCGGGCGGGGTGTGTGCTGGGCCCGGCCGGAGCGGAGCCGGGGGGCCGCCGCGGGTACGACGGCGCAGTACAGGCAGGTAGCCTTGCACCCGTGCCCCGTCTGTCAGAAGTCATCGCCGCGCTGGAGAACCTGTGGCCCGCCGAGCGGGCCGAGTCCTGGGACGCGGTCGGCACCGTCGTGGGCGACCCCGACCAGGAGGTCTTGCGGGTCCTGTTCGCCGTCGACCCGGTCCAGGAGATCGCCGACGAGGCGGTGAAGCTGGGCGCCGACCTGCTCGTCACCCACCACCCGCTGTACCTGCGCGGGACGACCACGGTCGCGGCCTCCACCTTCAAGGGCCGCGTGGTGCACACGCTCATCAAGAACGACGTCGCCCTGCACGTCGCCCACACCAACGCCGACACCGCCGACCCGGGCGTCTCCGACGCGCTGGCCGGCGCCCTCGACCTGCGCGTCGTACGGCCCCTGGTCCCGGACCCGGCCGACCCGGACGGACGTCGGGGCCTCGGCCGCGTGTGCGAGCTGGAGCACCCGCTGACCGTCCGCGAGCTGGCCGCCCGCGCCGCCGAGCGACTGCCCGCCACCGCGCAGGGCATCCGCGTCGCCGGCGACCCGGAGGCCACCGTCCGCACGGTGGCCGTCAGCGGCGGTTCCGGCGACGGCCTCTTCGACCACGTGCGGGCGGCCGGTGCCGACGCCTTCCTCACCGCGGACCTGCGCCACCACCCGGTCTCGGAGGCCCGCGCCCACAGTCCCCTCGCGCTGCTCGACGCGGCGCACTGGGCCACCGAGTGGCCCTGGTGCGAGCTGGCCGCCGCCCAGCTCGACGAGATCTCCGACCGGGAGGGATGGGACCTGAGGGTCCACGTCTCCAAGACGGTCACCGACCCCTGGACCGCCCACGCGGCGTCCGCCCCGACCTCCGAAGCAATGGGAGCCCCCAACTGAAAGCCGAGCCCGCCGACCAGATCCGACTCCTGGACGTCCAGGCCCTCGACGTCCGGCTCCAGCAGCTCGCGCACAAGCGCAGGTCCCTGCCCGAGCACGCCGAGATCGAGTCGCTGACCAAGGACCACACCCAGCTGCGCGACCTGCTCGTGGCCGCGCAGACCGAGGAGAGCGACTGCGCCCGCGAGCAGACCAAGGCCGAGCAGGACGTGGACCAGGTGCGCCAGCGCGCCGTCCGCGACCAGCAGCGCCTGGACTCCGGCGCCGTCACCTCCCCGAAGGACCTGGAGAACCTCCAGCGCGAGATCGTCTCCCTCGCCAAGCGGCAGGGCGACCTCGAGGACGTCGTCCTGGAGGTGATGGAGCGCCGCGAGTCCGCGCAGGAGCGGGTCGCCGAGCTGACCGAGCGGGTCGGCTCCGTACAGGGCAAGCTCGACGACGCCGCCGCGCGCCGGGACACCGCCGTCGGCGAACTGGACGCCGAGGCGGCCTCGGTGACCAAGGAGCGCGAGGTCGTCGCCGCCTCCGTCCCCGCCGACCTGCTGAAGCTCTACGACAAGCTGCGCGAGCAGCAGGGCGGCGTCGGCGCGGCCAAGCTGTACCAGCGCAGCTGCCAGGGCTGCCGCCAGGAGCTGGCGATCACCGAGCTGAGCGAGATCCGCTCGGCGGCGCCCGACACGGTCGTACGCTGCGAGAACTGCCGCCGCATCCTGGTGCGCACGGCGGACTCCGGCCTGTAGGGAGCCGGTTTCGTGGCAGATCCGGTGACGGAGGCGGGTGCCGGCCCCGTGCGGGAGTTCGTGGTCGAGGCCGACGGCGGGTCGCGGGGCAACCCGGGGCCCGCGGGCTACGGCGCGGTGGTGCTGGACGCGGCGACGGGGCAGACCCTGGCCGAGGCGGCCGAGTACTTGGGCGTCGTCACGAACAACGTGGCCGAGTACCGGGGCCTGCTGGCCGGTCTCCGCGCGGCGCGGGAACTGGACCCGGACGCGACCGTCCACGTCCGCATGGACTCCAAGCTGGTCGTCGAGCAGATGTCGGGCCGCTGGAAGATCAAGCACCCCGACATGAAGCCGCTGGCGGCCGAGGCCGCGCGGGTCTTCCCGCCCGGGCGGGTGACGTACGAGTGGATTCCGCGCGCCGACAACCAGCACGCCGACCGCCTGGCCAACGAGGCGATGGACGCGGGGGCGCGCGGCGAGCAGTGGTCGCCGTCGGCGTCGACGGCGGAACTGGACGCGGGGCGCTCCGCGGGCGGACGGGGCTCGGTGGGCGGCGGCTCGCGGGGCGGTATCGCGGACGCCCTCGGCGCGGAGGGCACCGAAGCCGCCGGCTCGGCGGCGTCGGAACCCGGGGTCGCCTCGGCAGCGCCGGGAGCGGCCGCACCGGCTGCCGAGGCCTCCGCAGCGCCGGAGACTTCCGCAGCGCCGGGAGCCGCCGCGTCGGACGGCTCCGCGTCGGACGGCTCCGCGTCGGGAGCCGCCGCGTCGGACGGTTCCGCGTCGGAAGTCTCCGCGTCGGACGGTTCCGCGTCGGGAGCCGCCGCGTCGGACGGTTCCGCGTCGGGAGCCGCCGCGTCGGAAGTCTCCGCGTCGGACGGCTCCGCTTCCGAAGGCGCCGCCTCCGCCGACGTCCGGGCCGCGAAGACCGTGGCCTCACCCGGCTGGGGACCCCCCGACATGGGCGCCCCCGCCACCTTCGTCCTGCTCCGGCACGGCGAGACGCCCCTGACCCCGCTGAAGCGCTTCTCCGGGAGCGGCGGCAGCGACCCGTCCCTGTCGGCCGCCGGCCGCGAACAGGCCGAGAAGGTCGCCGAGAGCCTCGCCCGGCGCGGCACGGTCCAGGCGATCGTGGCCTCCCCGCTGGCCCGCACCCGCGAGACCGCCGGCATCGTCGCCGCCCGCCTCGGTCTGGAGGTCCGGGTCGAGGAAGGCCTGCGGGAGACCGACTTCGGGGCGTGGGAGGGGCTGACCTTCGGCGAGGTGCGCGAGCGCCACCCCGACGACCTGAACGCCTGGCTGTCCTCCCCGGACGCGGAGCCGACCGGCGGCGGCGAGAGCTTCGCGGCTACCGGCGCCCGGGTCGCCGCCACCCGCGACAGGCTGGTCGCGGCGTACGCGGGCCGCACGGTCCTGCTGGTCTCCCACGTCACGCCGATCAAGACGTTCGTCCGCCTCGCCCTGGGCGCCCCGCCGGAGTCCCTGTTCCGCATGGAACTGTCGGCGGCGTCGCTGTCGGCGGTGGCGTACTACGCGGACGGCGGCGCGAGCGTGCGCCTGTTCAACGACACGTCCCACCTGCGCTGAGCCCCGCCGCCGCCCGGGCCAGCGCCGCCACGCGCTCCCAGTCCCGGCCGGCCACGGCGTCCTTGGGAAGCATCCAGCTGCCCCCGACACACCCCACGTTGGGCAGCGCCAGGTACTCCGGCGCCGAGGCCGGGGTGATGCCGCCCGTCGGGCAGAAGCGGGCCTGCGGCAGCGGCGCGGCGAGCGCCTTGAGGTAGGCGGTGCCGCCCGCGGCCTCGGCCGGGAAGAACTTCATCTCCCGCACCCCGCGCTCCAGCAGCGCCACCACCTCGGACGTGGTCGACACCCCCGGCAGGAACGGCACCCCGGACGCCCGCATCGCCTCCAGCAGTGCGTCCGTCCACCCCGGGCTGACCAGGAACCGGGCCCCGGCCGCCACGACCTCCTCGACCTGCCGCGCCGTGATGACCGTGCCCGCGCCCACCACCGCGTCCGGCACCTCGGCGGCGATCGCCCGGACCGCGTCGAGCGCGACCGGCGTCCGCAGCGTCACCTCGATCGCGGGCAGCCCGCCGGCGACGAGCGCACGGGCGAGCGGCACGGCGTCCGCGAGGTCGTCGACGACCACCACGGGTACGACGGGGGCGAGGTCCAGCACCGAGGCGGAGGCGGCGGGGGAGGAGGGCAGCGGTGAACTCATGCCCTCATCGTGCCGCCGCGCAACACTCCATGCAACGCGCGTTGCAACACATGCAACACCCGCCCGGTCGCTTCAGTGAATCTCCGCCACCAGCACGTCCAGCGACCACGCCTTCCCCGCCTTCGCGGGCGCCTCCGCCTCCACCTCGTACCCGAGGTCCCGCAACGCCTCCACCAGCTCGGCGGGCCCTTCCGGAGCACTCCCGGACGTCAGCAGGCTCCGCACGATCCGGCCCTTGGTCGCCTTGTTGAAGTGGCTTACGACCTTCCGGGTCGGCGCGTGCAGCACCCGCACGGTCGCCGTCCGCCCGGCCACCTCCCCCTTCGGCTTCCACGCCGCCGCGTACGCCGCCGAACGCAGGTCGAGCACCAGCCCGTCCCCGGCCGCCTCCGGCAGCACCTCGGCCATCGGCGCCCGCCAGTACGCGCCCAGCGCCCCGAGCCCCGGCAGCTTCACGCCCATCGAGCACCGGTAGGAAGGAATCCGGTCGTTCACCCGCAGCGCACCCCACAGCCCGGAGAACACCAGCAGCCACCGCGCGGCCCGCTTCCCGGCCGCCGCGTCCAGCGAGGCCAGGTCCAGGGCGTCGTACAGCACGCCGGTGTAGATCTCCCCGGCCGGACGCGCACCCGCCGTCCGCAGCTCCGCGTTCTTGGCGACCTCGCCGCGCAGCCCCTCGCTCAGCCCGAGCACCTCGCGCGCCTTCTCCTCGTCCCCGGCGCACAGCTCGGCCAGCTCCCCGAGGACGGTCTCCCGGGCGGGGGTCAGCCCCGGCAGCGACAGCGACTCCGGCTTCAGCGGAGCGCCCCGGCCGGACGCGGCCTTCCCCTCGGACGGCGGCAGCAGGACAAGCACACGTACTCCTTCACATCGAGCTCCAAGGCCCCTGGTCAGGGTACGGCGTGCCGCCCGGCGCGCCCCTCCCGCGCCTGGTCGACGGCCCGGACGAGCGCCCCCGGGTCGTCGGCGTGACAGCGCACGACGCGGACCTGGCGCCGCCGCCCGAAGAAGGCGACGTGGACGACGGGCTCGGTGAGTTCGATGGTCACGGACGTCTGGGAGCCGACGGCGAGGTCCAGCTCACCCTCCGCCCGCTCGTGCGTCGTCCGCAGCTCCCGGCGTACGGACACGATCCGCTCGAGCGGTATCCGCACGTCGACGTGGACGGCCCGGCGGATGCGCAGCGACCCGGCCGCGGGGTCCAGGACGTGCGGCCGGACCACGGACGCGGCGTGCAGCCCGGCCACGATCACGACGGTGTACACGTCCAGGACCAGCACCACGTGGTGCACGGCCGGCCAGTCCCGCAGCAGCACGGACATCATCACGGACTCGATCACGCACACGAACCCGAACCCGAACATCATCGCACCCTGCCCCCGCGCGTACCCGAAGACGGACCCGCCGACCACCGCCCCGTGGGTCCGCCGGGCCGCCCACAGCCACAGACTCACCAGCAGCCACAGCTCGTGCCGGACCATGAGGTACGGGGCGGTGACGAACGCCTGCCCCCTCATGACCGCCGCCCCCGCGAGGCGATCTCCAGCGCCAGCCGGACCGCCTCCGCCTGTCCCGGCGCGAAGTCGGCGTACAGGGCGCGCAGGAAAGCGTGACCGGAATCGAGCTTCGCCCCCTCCTCGGGCACCAGCCCCTCGGGCATGCACCCGGCGAGCACCCGGGCCGCCTCCGCCACCCGAGGATCATCGGCGTCGGCGTCCGCCAGCTCGTCCAGCAGCGCGTACGCCTCGTGCGCCCGCGCCACCGCCTCCGGCGACCCCAGCGCACCCCGCAGCGTGGCGAGCAGCCCCTCCCGGTCCTCCGGCGCCACCGTGCTCTCCAGCAGCGCCAGCACCTCGCGGTCCCGTACGGCCATGGGGGAGCCGGAGACGTCCCCCATCCCCGCGAACAGCTCGGCCAGCTCCGGCGAGACCGGCCCCTCGGCCGGCAGCCCGCCCTCCGTCTCCAGCAGCGCCCGCAGCCGCGTCCGGCGCTCCCGGATCGCCGCCTCCTGCCGCGCCAGATCGGCGTCCAGCTCCCGAAGCACCTCGGTGAGATCCTTCCCGGCCTCGTCCGCGAGCACGTCCCGCACCTCCGCCAGCCCGAGCCCCAGCTCGGTCAGCCGCCGGATCCGGGCCAGCACGACGACGTGCCGCAGGGTGTACGTCCGATAGCCGTTGGCCAGCCGCTCCGGTTCGGGCAGCAGGCCCTGGTGGTGGTAGTGCCGCACGGTCCGCGTGGTGACGCCGACGGCGTCGGCGAGTTCTCCGATCCGCATGGCTTCAGTAGAGACGTTGACGTTGCGGCAGGGTCAAGCGGGACGACCGTCAGGAGTCTTCGATCACCTTGTTCGTCTGAGCCTGTTTGGTCCCGTCCGCAGCGCACCCGCCCGCCCGGTACCATGGTCGACACGGCAGACGAGCCGGGCGGGCGGCCGCGTGGGGTCCCTTGCGGGACTTCCCGAGGAACGTCCGGGCTCCACAGGGCAGGGTGATGGCTAACGGCCACCCGGGGTGACCCGCGGGACAGTGCCACAGAAAGCAGACCGCCGGGGGCTTCGGCCCCCGGTAAGGGTGAAACGGTGGTGTAAGAGACCACCAGTGCCCAGGGCGACCTGGGCAGCTAGGTAAACCCCACCCGGAGCAAGGTCAAGAGGAGCGCCGTGAAAAGCGCTCTGCGCGGACGATCGAGGGCTGCCCGCCCGAGTCCGCGGGTAGACCGCTGGAGGCCGGTGGCAACGCCGGTCCTAGATGGATGGCCGTCGCCGGCGGGCCCGCGAGGACCCGCCGGAACAGAACCCGGCGTACAGCCCGACTCGTCTGCCGCCACTGGCCCCGCCCCGAGCGCGGCGCCGGCACCCTGCTCGTCGCGGCCCCGGTGGTTCAGGCTCGCCTGAAGCGGTGAAGCAGCCCCCGGTGCGCCCAGCCCGTGCGGCGCAGGCCCGCCCAGACGCAGCAGGCCGCCAGGCCGGCGGCGAGCGCCGCCGCGCCGGGCGCCGACGGGACGGCGTTCACCACCGCCACGCCGGCCACCAGGGCGACGAACCCGTCGAACTGCCAGGCCACGATCATCAGCCCGGACAGGTCGCCGAACGGCGTGACGACCGGGAGCAGCAGCGACAGCGGCAGGTTCGTCTTCATCTCGCGCAGGAACCGCGCGCCCAGCACCAGTACGACCGTCCCCGCGACGAGCAACGCCGTCTGCCCCGGTCGCCCATGCACCGGCCGGTCCACCAGGGCGGCCAGGCTGCCGCCCAGGCATGTCCCTGCCGCCACGGCGAGGACGGGCCAGGTCAGTGCGCGGGCCGCGGCGCCGCCCCACCACTCGCCGAGCAGGGGGGCGAGGGTCAGCTCGTCGCGCAGTCCGCGCCACGTCTCCCCGATCCAGCCGGAGCCGAGATACACGCAGGCCGCACCCGCCATCCACAACGTCGAGGCCGTGGTCCCGTCCGCCCGACCCGTACCCGCGGTCAGGACGGCTCCGCCGGCCAGCAGGAGCAGCACCGCCGCGGACGCTCGGCCCGGGGTCCGCAGGGCCCGCACCGCACCCTGTGCCGTGTACCCGCGCAGCCGCCCGTCCGGGCGGAGCAGAGCCGAGGTGAATCCGCGCGGCTCCGGGCGGTACAGGTCCAGCGCGTGGTGGAGCGTGCCGGTCAGCACGTATGCCTGGGCCTGGGAGGCACGCGCCGACTCGCGGGCCAGCCGGGCGAGGTCCACGGTCCGGATCGCGCGGAAGGCCGCCCGGCCGAGGGGCAGGGCGGTGGCCACCGCCGCGGCGGCGACGAGCCACAGCGTGGCGGCCCCGGCCGGGCCGCTCGCCAGGCCGAGGAGCAGTGCCCCGGCGCCCGTGGCGGCGGCGAGCACCAGGTTGTCGCGGAAGGGCCGGACCTGGCCCCACAGCCAGACCACCGCGGCGAGGACGCCGAGCGCCGCCACGGCCGCGCCCCCGGGAAGCGCGCTGTCCGTCCGGTCGAACAGGTCGGTCGCCAGGTACGCCGTCCCGCCGATCACCACCGGCAGGCCCGCGCCCGCGTACACGAGGCGGCGCCGGGCCAGGGCGCCCAGGTAGCCCGGCGGGGACAGGTCCGTGGACATGAAGACGTGCAGCACGAACGGCTGGAGCACCAGCGGTCCCCAGAACCGGCCGGCGAGCTGGGCCCCCCAGCACAGGACCACCGCGAGCAGACAGGCCGCGGGGGCCGCCTCGGCGGGTCCTGCGAAGGAGACGAGCCCCGGCGAGTCGCTCGCCGCGTGCAGGGCCGGCACCAGAAAGAAGACACCGAAGAGGAGGACGAGGTAGACGGTGTACGCGCGGCCCTGCACCGAGGCCCGATCGCCGCGGCGGGCGTAGCGGTGCCGGACGGCGTGGACGCGGTCCCCGGGGTCGGCCCCGGAGATCACGGTGTCCGGTGTCTCCCGCGTCGTCATCCCAGCTCCACGCGGCCGTCGCACGCGTCGACGAGGGAGGGTTCGTGGGTCGCGATCAGAAACGCGGTGCCCGCGCCCGCCCGTTCGGCCAGCAGGGTCGCCACGAGTTCCACCCGGTGCCGGTCCAGGTGCCGCTCGGGTTCGTCGAGGAGGACGACGTCCGCGGGACGGACCAGGGTGAGCGCGAGGCTGAAGAGCTGGGACTGCCCGGAGGAGACCTGGTGCGGGAAGCGCTCACCGAGGGCGGACAGCCCCAGCCGCTCGACGACCCGCTCGGCGCGCTCGGTGGTCTCGGGGGCGTTGCCGTACCAGGAGGCGGCGACCAGGGTCACCTGTTCGCGCAGCGTCATGTCCCGGGCGACGGGGATCGCCTCGACCAGGGAGGCCAAAAAGCGCCGGTGCGCGGGCCTGGCCATGTCGGCCCGCTCACCGTGCACGGAGACCGATCCGGCGGTCAGGTCCCGGCTGCCCGTGAAGGCCCGCAGGAGCGTGGTCTTTCCCGTGCCGTTGCTGCCCGTGACGCACCACAGCTCGCCCGGGGAGACCTCGAACGTCGTGGGGGCGAGCAGCGTGGTGTCGCCCAACGTGACCGTCGCACCGTCCGCCGCCAGTACAGGAACTTCGGTCACGTCCGCTCCAGAACCACAAGCATTTCTCGGGACCGTGAACTGTACTCCTCGCCCGCGTAGGAGCCGTTGACCGCGGTCACCTCCAGGCCGGCCGTCCGAGCCAGGAGTCGGATCTCGGGCAGGGTCGCCCAGGTGGCCGTCTCGTGGAAGGCGACGAGTTCCGTGGCGCTCTGGACCAGGAAGATGCTCATGACGGCTTGGGCGGCCCGGTCCGCCGTCTGCGTGATCGTCACCATCCGGTCGCGCCCCAGCGGATAGGTCACCGACGTCGCGTCCCCGCCCGCGCGGAGGAACTCGGCCGGGTCGGTGCAGTCCAGGAAGACGGCGCCCGAGGGCTTCAGATGCCGTTCGACGCCGCGGAGCAGCTCGATCTTCTCTTCCTGGCTCTGCGCGAGGAAGAAGGTGTTGCGCGACAGGGTGACGAGGTCGAAGGTGGCGTCCAGCCGCAGGTCGCGGAAGTCCGCCTCGACCACGTCCACCTTGCGGTCACCGCGCCTGCTCTCCAGCACGTCGAGTGAGGGGCGGGACGCGTCGACCGCGACGACCTGCGCGCCGGCGTCGGCGAGCGCCAGGGCGGAGACGCCGGTTCCGGCGCCCAGGTCCAGGACGGCCCGCCCGGACAGTGGCCGGTGCGAGCCCACCCAGGCCGCGAGTGCCGCGCCGGGGGACAGTCTCGACGACACCAGGTCGTAGGCATCGATCGCCGCAGGGTCGTACACGCTGGGGTCACTCACTCGAACGCTCTTTCCTCACCAGTTCGTTGGCCACGGTGATGGCACCGGGCAGGTTGAAGCCGACCTCCGCCTGGGACCGGGTGCTGGCGCGCACGCCGGTCACCCGGGGCGCGAAGGCGACGTTGGGACGCCCGCGCAGGGCCCGCAGGTGGCTTTCGACGATGTCGTTCGACCCCGGAAGCGTGTCGGCGATCACGATGGGCCGGTCCGTGACCTGAAGCATCAGCAGCGCGGGCGAGTCCGCCCGGCCCTGGGCCAGCCGCATGAGGGTGTCCAGGGTCGCCGGGAAGACGAGAAAGCACTCGGACGCCCCGCATTCACCGGAGTTGACTTCCAGGGGCAGCTCCGGGTCGTCCCAGGAGTCCGTCCATACCCGGCCGCCCGCGAGGTGCCGCAGTGCCCGTACCGACACGAACCGTTCCGCGGAGCGCGTGACGGAGACGTTCACGGTCAGCTCGGTGTGCGTCTGCCGCAGCCAGTGGATCCACCAGGGCACCAGCGCGGCGCTGATGGAGCCCGTCACGTGCAGGTGCAGTTCCGAGCCCTCGAACGGTTCCACGTTCATGCGATGCTCTTCCCGGCGCCGGCCGGAGAGCCGAGCGGGATCCACTCGGAGGTGAGGATCGGTTTCATCCTCTGGTCCGGCGGCGCGCTGGGGAAGACGTTCATCAGGAGGAATTGCAGCGCCGAGGAGTCCCGCGCCGCCGCCGCCCGGCTCGCGGAGAACACCAGTCGGTACGGCAGGCTCTGGGTGACCCAGCCGAAGTCCGCCTGGTTGGCGCTCATGACGGAGAGCTGCTGCATGGCGTCGAACAGCGCCTTGGGTCCCCGGCTGCCCGGGTTCCAGAGCACCTGCTTCCAGCCGTGCCGCACGCCGGGGGTCACGTCGCGCCAGGGCGTCGGCGCGCCTCCGCCGGCCGGGGCCTCGCGGATCAGCAGGTGGACGTTCTGCACCCCGGGGTTCGGGGCGAAGAACCGCCAGCCCGGTATGGGCCAGCCGCCGGTGAACGTCCGCAGGTCCTGGTTGTACGAGTCGGGGGTGTTCTGCAACACGGTCGAGGCGAGGTGCACCGTGAGGGCGCCCACGGCGAATGCGCCCGCCGCGCCCCTGATCCGGTCAACGGGCATGGATGAACCTCCGGACGGCGTCCTCCACCCTTTCGGCGTGGACGCGGTACCCGACGATCGACCGGTGCGCCGAACCGTCGACCACTTCGAAGTCGGCTTTGAGTTTCTTCGAGAACGCGGCCTGCTGCTCCGCGTTCTCGCCGGACGAGACCACCAGCACCGGGCCGGCCGAGCGCAGAGCGTCCAGGGCCCCTTCGGTCGGCATCCTGGTGTACTCGCGCACCGAGTTGACGACGTTCCTCGGGGAGAAGACGAAGTGCACGTGGCTGTACTGGGTGTCCGGCGTGTACCCGGCCTGGCGCTCGACGGCGTTCGGCGCCCACTCGTAGATGCCGGTCACCGCGGCGAACAGGGTGTGCGCCTGGGACTGGACGAACTTGCCGAACCGCCGACGGTCGGACCGGTCGGCGTCCAGCAGGTCCGGGTCGGTGCCGTCGACGACGACGACACCCCGCACCCGGCCGGCGAAACGGGGGTCGCCCACGTAGGAGGCCGCGCTGAGCGAACCGATCGAGTGGGTGACCACGAAGAAGTCGCCCTCGACCCCCGCCTCGTCGAGGACGGCGGCGAGGATGTCGGCGTCACTGCCCCGCGCCTTGGTGAGACCGTATCCGGACCGGTGGTATCGGACGACCGTGTGGTCGCGGGCCAACCCCTCGGCGACCCATTCCCAGGACTCGAGGGACTGCCCCAGCCCGCACTCGAGGACCACCACCGGCCGGGAGCGGTTCGGCCCGTCCGGCGGCCCGAGCACGGCGTACTCGACGACGCCGTGCTCGCTGTACGACCGAGAGGCGCCCTTCGGGCCGAGCCGCCGCTGCTCGGCGACCTTGCGCCGCTCACGGGCGATCAGCGCGCTCGCTGCCGCGGCTCCGCCGGCGATACCGAGGACGGTCTTCTCGAAGGTGTGACGCCGCCCTCTGGTGTCCAGGACGTAGTCGACAGCCCCGTGGGACCCGAGGAACCCCCAGACGAATCGCGGCAGCTCCATGGTGGCCGCGACGCCGGCATGGAAGAGCTTGACCGCGTGCAGGGCGAGTCCCGCCTCTCGGCGCGGCAGCAAGTAGACGAGAGGGAAGGCCACCTCCCAGGCGACCGTGCCGACGGTCAGCGCCCTGCACAGCCGCGGGTGCTTCCGCAGCAGCTGGGCGGCGGGCCCCCGGCCGTACGCCTCCGTCTGGAGGATCTCGGGCAAGGCGTCGCCCTGGAGCCAGCTGCTGCCGAAGGCCTTGGAGATGCCCGAGACCGCGTAGCTGAGTCCCGCCTGGAAGTTGATCGCGCGCAGGAACAGGTCGTCGGAGGTGCGTGAATCGGGCACGAGTGCCGTGAGCATGCGGTACTGCGTGATGACCGCCGTCATCTGGTCCGCCCCGTCCCGGCCGTAGGGGGTGCGGATCTCGCTCAGCCGGTTGCAGGTACCGATCACCGCCGCCGCCGTGATCTGCACGCGGCGGTTGCCGCGACACAGGGCGAGGCCCACCGAGGCCGCGAGCGTCACCCCGG
The DNA here is from genome assembly GCF_028473745.1 of Streptomyces sp. M92. Lineage (NCBI taxonomy): Bacteria > Bacillati > Actinomycetota > Actinomycetes > Kitasatosporales > Streptomycetaceae > Streptomyces > Streptomyces sp. M92. Next base: position 553,516 of record NZ_CP101137.1, on the reverse strand, counting down.
CCAGGAGTTTGGGCGTACGCGGATGGTCGAGTACGCGGCCCAGTCGCTGCCTGACACTTCCGGGCGGATACTGCTGGGCACAAACACCCCGAAGGTATCCGTCGTCGTCGAATTCGTCCTTGAGGCTGAGGGTTTCCGCAGACGCGAGGATCTGTCCTGCCGCGATGGGCAGAAACACGCGATCGGCGGCCCTTTGCGCGGCCGTCGCGCCCGAGGCGCCCTGCCACCACCGTCTAATACTCACCGGACTCTCAGTCTTCCGTCTCGGAGATCGGACGTCGGCACGAGCACAGCAATGGTGCGTGCCGGAAAAGCACCCCCTGAGGTCCTTCTCCGGCACGCGGGTGGCGCTGTATCAGCAAACCAGGCAGATGGTGCTGCCCTGGATGACGAACTGGGCCGCGGTCGGCGTGGCCGGGGTGACCATCGCGGGCGTCTGGGCGTCGGCGTGGAAGCCCGGGGCCGCTCCGTCGAGAACGCTGTTGGCGAACTCTTGCGCCGCGAGCGCCTCGGGACGAATCTCGGCCTTTTCTCGCGCTGTGTTCGAGTCAAGTCGCATTTCGCTACCCTTCCTCGGTCCATTGGATGAGCGAAAGGGTCACGGCAAACCAGAAGTTGCGCGCCCCCGTCGCCCGCTCTGAATTGAACGCGCTGTGCACTGTCGGCAACTTGAACAATGCGCGTTCAACCTAGGCAGGCTGCATACAGGCAGTCAACACACGTTTTCAGCCGCGCGGTTCACGCCAGTGGCGGTTGTGCAACGGCGTCGGGCACCGGGCCCGGGCCGAAGTGCATGGGGTCGTTGCGGAACTCGGTGACGGGGCATCAACCAGGCTCACTTCCTGACGGCGCTCGGCCGTCGGATTCGCCATGCGGGCGCGTCCGCTCGCCCCCCGCAGGACCTCCGTCCGCACTGTCGCGGAGCTGCTCGCCTCCCGGCTGATCCACCCGGGCGCACGCGGAGGCGGGGTGGTTCCTCATCGACCTCGGCCCCTGATCGTCCGGGCTCCCCGCGCCACCTGGCTGGAGCCCGACCGAAGCGCCACCCGTCATGCGAACGCCGGCATCACCCGCTCCGCGATCAGCCGCAGCTGCGTGTCCACGTCCGCCGCCTCCGGCAGGCCCCGCCCCGTGAACGCCTTCACCAGGGTGCGGTCGGTGATGGCGCAGATCATGTGGTTGACGCCGCTCGGGGCGATGTCTCGTTCGATCTTCTCCCGGCACTCCTCGGGCGTGCCCGCGACGGAGAGGCGGTCGGCGATCTCCGGGGTGGTGAGCTCGATGCCGCGGGCCAGGTCGCCGGCGGCGATCGCGTCGATGACCGGCTTGAGTTCGGCGGGGTCTACGCCGTTGCGGAGGAGTTGTTCCTCCGGCATCGAGGACGCGTAGATGCCGACCATGCTGCGGGCCGCCTCCTTCGCGGCCGCCGAGTCGGGGCCGGTCGCGAAGACCACCCAGGCGCCGATGTCCAGCGCGCGCCAGTCCTTCCCGGCGCGCTCGGCGCCCGCCCGGATGTGCCGCACCGCGTAGTCGTAGGCCTCGCGGGTGTAGCTCAGGGCGTGGTGGCAGCCGTCCGACAACTCGCCGGCCGCCTCGAAGGACTTCGGTCCGCGCATCGCGCCGAGCTTCAGCGGCAGCCGGTCCTGCACGGGGCGGGCGAACGTGAACAGACCGTCGTAGGAATAGAACTCGCCGTCGTGCGTGATGGCGCCCTCGTCGAGGAACGTGCGCATCACGTGCAGCGCTTCCTTGACGCGGGAGAGCGGCTTGGTGCGGGCCCAGTCGATGCGGTACTGGGCGAGCAGGCCGAAGTTGCCGCTGGACAGGACGCCTTCGGCGCGGCCGCCGGAGAGTTCGTCGAGGGTGGCGAGGGCCTGGGCGATCAGGGTCGGCTCGCGGAGGGTCACCGGCGAGACGCTCGGGCCCAGGCGGATGCGGCTGGTGCGGCCCGCGGCCGCGGCGAAGAGCAGCCACAGGTCCTTGTGCCAGGTCTCATCGGCGGCGTAGCAGGCGTGGAAGCCGAGTTCGTCGGCGAGCCGGATGGAGGCCAGGGACTCGGTCAGGGGGTAGTCGGGGAGCATCGCGTAGCTGAACTTCACGTGCGGCACCTTCCGTCGGGTGGAGGGCGGGCGTCGTGCGGCTGTGTCGTGCTCTGACCGACCGAGGATCGGAGCTCCGGCCCGTGGTTGTCCAGAGCCAGCGGAGTCGAAACTTTCGGTGTGCTTGTTTGTCGTTTCAAGGGTTCGTTCTCCAGAAGATTTGAATGGATTGGTTCGGGGACTGTTGAACCGGAGCTGAAGTGGGGCTTTGTCGCGTTGGCGGATGGGCAGGAGCAGGCGAAGGTTTCGAAACATGTACCGAAACTGTTGACGCTTGACGAGTGCAGGCCAACACTGGCGCCGTTGTCCGAACGAGAGGAGCACCCCCCCATGAACCTGCTCGTCCGACCGAGGCGTCGCAGAAGCGGCCCCCTCACCCTTCTCGTCAGGAGCGCCTGGGCCGTCGCGCTGGCCGCTCTCGCCGCCATGATGCTGCCGGGCACCGCCCACGCCGGCACGGTCGTCACGACCAACCAGGAGGGCACCAACAACGGCTACTACTACTCGTTCTGGACCGACAGCCAGGGCACCGTCTCCATGGACATGGGCTCCGGCGGGCAGTACAGCACCTCGTGGCGCAACACCGGCAACTTCGTCGCCGGCAAGGGCTGGAGCAACGGCGGACGCCGGACCGTGCAGTACTCGGGTACCTTCAACCCGTCCGGCAACGCGTACCTGACCCTCTACGGGTGGACGGCGAACCCGCTCGTCGAGTACTACATCGTCGACAACTGGGGCACCTACCGGCCCACGGGTGAGTTCAAGGGCACCGTGACCACCGACGGCGGCACCTACGACATCTACAAGACGACCCGCTACAACGCGCCCTCGGTCGAAGGCACCCGCACCTTCGACCAGTACTGGAGCGTGCGGCAGTCCAAGCGGACCGGGGGCACCATCACCACCGGCAACCACTTCGACGCCTGGGCGCGGGCGGGGATGCCGCTGGGCAGCTTCAGCTACTACATGATCATGGCCACCGAGGGCTACCAGAGCAGCGGCAGCTCCAACATCACGGTCGGGGACACCGGCTCCGGCGGCGGTGGCGGGGGCGGTGGCGGCGGTGGGTGCACCGCGACCGTGTCCGCCGGGGAGAAGTGGGGGGACCGGTACAACCTCAACGTCTCCGTCAGCGGGGCCAGCGACTGGACGGTGACGATGAACGTGCCGTCCCCGGCGAAGGTCATGTCCACCTGGAACGTCAACGCCACCTACCCCAGTTCCCAGGTGCTCACCGCCCGCCCCAACGGCAACGGGAACAACTGGGGCGCCACCATCCAGGCCAACGGCAACTGGACCTGGCCGTCGGTCTCCTGCAGTGCGGGCTGACACCGCCGGGGGAGAGGAAGGAGGACTCACTCCGATGCGCACGCGATCTCGTCCGGCCTGGCGTTCCGCGGTCACGGCCGTCGCCGCCGCCGCGCTGGCCGCCGCCGGGACCGTCGCCGCCGACGCCGCACCCGCGCGGGCCGCCGCCTGCGACGGCTACGTCGGGCTCACCTTCGACGACGGCCCGTCCGGCAACACCCAGGCCCTGCTCAACGCGCTCAGGCAGAACGGGCTGAGGGCCACCATGTTCAACCAGGGCCAGTACGCGGCCCAGAACCCGTCCCTGGTCCGGGCCCAGGTCGACGCCGGCATGTGGGTCGCCAACCACAGCTACACCCATCCGCACATGACTCAGCTGAGCCAGGCGCAGATGGACTCGGAGATCTCCCGGACCCAGCAGGCCATCGCGAACGCGGGCGGCGGCACGCCGAGGCTCTTCCGTCCGCCGTACGGCGAGACCAACGCCACGCTGCGGTCGGTCGAGGCCAAGTACGGGCTGACCGAGGTGATCTGGGACGTCGACTCGCAGGACTGGAACAACGCCAGTACCGACGCGATCGTGCAGGCCGTCTCCCGGGCGGGCGACGGCCAGGTCGTCCTCATGCACGACTGGCCCGCCAACACCCTCGCGGCCATTCCGCGCATCGCGCAGACCCTGGCGGCCAAGGGTCTGTGCTCAGGCATGATCTCGCCGCGGACCGGGCGTGCCGTCGCTCCCGAAGGCGGTGGCAATGACGGTGGCGGGGGCGGTGGCTGTACCGCCGTCCTGTCCGCCGGGCAGCGGTGGGGGGACCGGTACAACCTCAACGTCTCCGTGAGCGGTGCCAGTGACTGGACGGTGACGATGAACGTGCCGTCCCCGGCCCGGGTCATGTCGACCTGGAACGTCAACGCCGGTTACCCCAGTGCCCAGGTGCTGACCGCCAAGTCCAACGGCAGCGGGAACAACTGGGGCGCCACCATCCAGGCCAACGGCAACTGGACCTGGCCGACGGTCTCCTGCCGTACGGGCTGAGCCCGGTCGGACGGGCCCGGGGCGCCGCTCCCGGGCCCGGCACCTCACGTACCGGGCGGCAGCGACCGCTTTGCCACCCGCGCCAGATGGCGGTCGAACACCGCCCGTGCGTCAGGCGTCAGCGTGCGCAGTGCCACCAGTGCCGTGATCACGACGTCGCACAGTTCCGCCTCGACGTCGTCCCACGTGTGGGTGACGCCCTTGCGCGGGTTCTGGCCGGTCGCGCCGATCACCGCCTCGGAGACCTCGCCGACCTCCTCCGACAGCTTCAGCATCCGCAGCAGCAGGCCCTCCCTGCCGCCCACGGGCTGGTCCGCCTCCAGCCACTTCCACAGGGCGTCGATGGTGGCCCACGCATCGGTGGGGGTGCCGTGGTCGTCGTCGTTCATGGCGGGCAGCCTGCCACGGGACGGCGAGCGAGCGGTACGTCAGTCGAACAGGGGCTCCTGCTCGCCCTCCGCCGCCTTCCGGACCCGCTTGTTCCGGGCCCCGACGATCGCCACCGCGGCCGCCGCCGTCACCGCCAGCGCGGCCGGGACCATCCAGTTCCGGTTGACCGCGTGGCCGAGGGCGTGGTCCAGGGAGTAGCGGCCCGGGCCCGAGACCGCGAGGCCCGCCGCCGTCAGGCCGAGGGAGACCGCGTACTCGTAGCCGCCGGCCTGGGCGAAGAAGCCGTTGGGGGCGTGCACCGCCGCGGCGCCCGCCATCGCGCCGGCCGCCGCCGCGCCCGCGGCCGGGGTGGCCAGGCCCAGCGCCAGCAGGGTTCCGCCGCCGGCCTCCGCGAGGCCCGCCGCGGTGGCGCTGGCCCGGCCGGGCGCGTAGCCCATGGCCTCCATGGCCTGGCCGGTCCCCTCGATGCCCCCACCGCCGAACCAGCCGAGCAGCTTCTGCGCGCCGTGTGCGGCCAGGACACCGCCGGTGCCCAGCCGGAGCAGCAGCAGGCCCAGATCACGCCGGTCATAACAGTTCACGTCGTCGACTCCCTCGCGGACGGTGGATCGTCGCACCACTCATCACTCACCATCCACCGTCGCCCGCCGCTGCCGTGCGGACCTTTCGCGGACGCCGTTCGGGTGAAGGGGAGGGGCAGGAGAGGGGGGCGGGCGGGCGAGCGGGCCGACGGTCGGGTGGCGGGGTGTCGTGGGCGGTGTGACTCTGGCCGGCATGACGATTCAGACCACGCGACTGAGCGACCCGGCCGTCCGCGCCTTCGTGGCCGCCGTCAACGCCCACGACCGCGACGCCTTCCTCGCGACCCTCGCGCCGGACGCCACCATGGCCGACGACGGGGACGACCGGGACCTCGCCCAGTGGATCGACCACGAGATCTTCTCGTCCAACGGGCACCTGGACGTCGAGAACGAGTCGAACGGCGGCCGCGCCCTCATCGCCCGCTACCGCAACGACACCTGGGGCGAGATGCGTACGCGGTGGGACTTCACCGTGGACGACGACGGCCGGATCGCGCGGTTCGAGACCGGTCAGGCGTAAGTGGCGTAAGCAGGCACGAAAACGCGGCAGCCGTGCCGCTCACCGGTGTGTTCCCGCGGTCCCACGCGGAATCCACCCCCAACCGGCGCGGCGGCACGGCTGCCGCCTCCCCCCTCGGTGTGGCTCGCCGAGCTTCGTGGAAGTTCTGGCTTCCATCTGTGAAGCTCTGGTGAAGGAGAGTTGAGCATAAGTCCGCCACCGGCCGCAATACTGCGGACTTTGATATTCCGATTGTGTGGATCCAGGGGTTGCCTCCCGCGGTCCTTCCTCAGCCGCGGCCCACGTACGGCATCGCCGTCGCCATGACCGTCGCGAACTGCACGTTCGCCTCCAGCGGGAGTTCGGCCATGTGCCGTACCGTGCGCGCCACGTCGGCCACGTCCATCACCGGCTCGGGCACCGTCCGGCCGTCGGCCTGGAGCGCGCCGGTCCGCATGCCCGCCGTCATGTCGGTCGCCGCGTTGCCGATGTCGATCTGGCCGACCGCGATGCCGTAGGGCCTGCCGTCCAGGGACAGTGACTTGGTCAGGCCGGTCAGCGCGTGCTTGGTCGCCGTGTACGCCACCGAGTGCGGGCGCGGGGTGTGCGCCGAGATCGAGCCGTTGTTGATGATCCGGCCGCCCTGCGGCTCCTGCTCCTTCATCTGCCGGTACGCCGCCTGTGCGCACAGGAACGCGCCGTTGAGGTTGGTGTCCACCACGTGCCGCCACGCCTCGTAGGGCAGCTCCTCGACCGGCACCCCGCCGGGACCGAACGTCCCCGCGTTGTTGAACAGCAGGTCGAGCCGCCCGAAGCGGTCGCGTACGGCGTCGAACAGGGCGGCCACGTCCTCGGGGCGTGACACGTCGGCGCGGACGGGGAGCGCCGTCCCACCGCCGGCGGGGGCCTGGGCGGCCGTTTCCTCCAGTGTCTCCACGCGTCGGCCGGCCAGGGCCACCGACCAGCCGGCCGCGAGCAGTTCGACGGTGACCGCCCGGCCGATGCCGGAGCCGGCTCCCGTGACGAGGGCTACCTTCTGCGCGCCGGTGTTCTCCTCGGCGGCGGTTCTCACGGTGTTCATGAGTCGGCAGCGTACGCGTGGCCGATCATGCGGAACTCATCCGTCCGACATGGGTTCGCCATGTCCGCGCCAAGCCAGGGTCGTCCCCGGCCATTCGAATGCCCCCTGCAACCACCGCAAGGGGAGGAACGGATGACACCCGCGCACCACCAGGCCCGGACCGACGGGCCCGGGCACGCCCCCGAACTCCGCGCCGCCGCCCGCCGGCTGGGCCGCCGCCGCTTCCTGACCGTCACCGGCGCCGCCGCGGCGCTCGCCTTCTCCGTCAACCTGCCGGCCGCCGGCACCGCGAGCGCCGCCGAACTCGACGCGGCGCACCTCACCGACGACCCCTTCACGCTCGGCGTCGCCTCCGGCGACCCGCAGCCCGGCTCCGTCCTGCTGTGGACACGCCTGGCCCCGGTCCCGTACCAGGCCGACAGCGGACTGCCCGCGAAACGGATCGACGTGAGCTGGGAGCTGGCCCTCGACGAACGCTTCCGCCGCGTGGTCAGACGGGGCCGGGCCACCGCACACCCCGAGTTCCACCACACCGTGCACGTCGAGGTCGACCACCTCGCCCCCGGCCACGTCTACCACTACCGCTTCCGCGCCGGACGGTACGTCAGCCCGGCCGGCCGCACCCGCACCGCGCCCGCGCCCCGCAGCCGGGCCTCCGACCTGACCTTCGGCGTGGTCTCCTGCCAGCGTTACGACCAGGGCCACTACACCGCGTACCGGCACCTGGCGAAGGAGGACGTGGACGTCGTCCTCCACCTCGGCGACTACCTGTACGAGTACGCCGTCAACTCCAGCGCGGGCTCCCGCGCCTACCCCGAGGGCACCCTGCCGGACCTCTTCGACCGCGAGACGGTGACGCTGGAGGACTACCGCCTGCGGTACGCCCTCTACAAGTCCGACCCCGACCTCAGGGCCGCCCACGCCGCGCACCCGTTCGTCGTCACCTGGGACGACCACGAGACCGAGAACAACTACGCCGGCGAGACGCCCGAGAACAGCGTGCCGCCGGAGGAGTTCCTGATCCGGCGGGCCGCCGCCTACCGGGCGTACTGGGAGAACATGCCGCTGCGCCGGCCCCAGCTCCCCGACGGGGCGGACCTGAGGCTGTACCGCCGCCTGCACTGGGGGCGGCTCGCCCAGTTCGACGTGCTCGACACCCGCCAGTACCGCTCCAACCAGGCCTACGGCGACGGCTGGCAGTTCCCCGGCCCCGAGTCCGAGAACCCGGGCCGCACGATGACCGGCGACGCCCAGGAACGCTGGCTGATCAACGGCTGGCACCGGTCCGACGCCCTGTGGAACGTGGTGCCCCAGCAGGTCACCTTCTCGCAGCGGTTCAACTCGACCAGCACCCCGTCCAAGGTCTCCATGGACTCCTGGGACGGCTACCCGGCCTCCCGCGAGCGGCTGCTGGCCGGCGCGCAGGCCGCCGGCGTCGAGAACCTGATGGTCCTCACCGGCGACGTGCACGTGCACTACGGCTTCGACATCAAGCGCGACTTCGAGGACCCCGGCTCCCGGACCCTGGGCACCGAGATCGTCACCACCTCCGTCACCAGCGGGCGCGACGGCTCCGCGAAGCCGTCCAACTGGGACACCCTCATGGCCGCCAACCCGCACCTGAGGTTCTACAGCGGGCTGCGCGGCTACACGACCGTCTCGCTCGGCCGCGAGGTGGCGCGCGCCGACTTCAAGACGGTCTCCCACGTCACCACCGAGGGGGCGCCGCTCACGACCGCCGCGTCCTTCGTGACGGAGGTGGGGGAGCAGGGGCTCAAGCCGGCGTGACGACCGGCGCCTCCGTCTCTCCCGGGTAGCGGACGCCGACGCGGTCCCGGATCGCGTCGAGCGTCCGCATCACGGCCAGCGTGCCGTCCAGCGGGACCAGCGGCGACTCGTTCTCACCGGCCCGCAGGGCCCGCATCACCTCCCGGGCCTCGTGCGCCAGGCTGGCCCGGGGCCCGTCCGCCGGGTCGGCCCGGAACTCCTCGGGTTCCTTGCCGTCGCGGTGCAGCACGAAGTGGTCCGGGAAGAAGAAGCCGTACGGCACGTCGACGCGGCCCCGGGACCCGGTGACCGAGGCGGAGTTGGGCGTGCCGCCGGTGATGGAGCAGTGCACGGAGGCCAGGGCGCCGCTGTCGTAGGTGAGCAGGGCGCCCGTCTGGAGGTCCACGCCCTCCTCCGACAGCACCGCCCGCGCGGCGACGTCCGACGGCTCGCCGAGCAGCAACTGCGCGAACGACACCGGGTACACGCCCAGGTCGAGCAGCGCGCCGCCGCCCTGCGCCGGGTCGCGCAGCCGGTGGGTGGGAGGGAAGGGGCCGGCGAGCCCGAAGTCCGCCTGGACGCTGCGGACCTCGCCGATCGCGCCGTCGTCGACCAGCGCCTTCAGGCGCCGCACCAGCGGGTTGCAGTACATCCACATCGCTTCCATCAGGAAGCGGTCGTTCGCGCGGGCGAGCGCGACCAGTTCCGCCGCCTCGCGCGCGTTCAGCGTGAACGGCTTCTCGCAGAGCACGTTGCGGCCCGCCTCCAGGCACAGGCCGGCCGCCGCTCGGTGCGCGGAGTGCGGGGTGGCGACGTACACCACGTCCACGTCCTCGTCCCGGGCGAGGGCCTCCCAGCCGCCGTACGCCCGCGGTATCCCGAACCGCTCCGCGAACCCCTTCGCCGACGCCTCGGTCCGCGACGCCACCGCCACGACCTTCGCGTCCGGCAGATCGACCAGATCCGCCGTGAACGTCGCCGCCATTCCACCGGTCGCCAGAATCCCCCAGCGCACCTTCTGCCCGGTCACCGCTGACACCCTGCCCCACCCTCGCTCAGGTCGTTCGAGTCTGTTCGTTTCCGTGTTCGTTCAAGACCGTACGAGCTGAGAGCATAGGTGCCGGATCTGTCGAAGAGGGAGGGGCACATGCCCGAGCGCGGGCCGTCCATACCGCACACACCACCGCAACCGACCATCACCTCACGCACCTCACCCACGGACGCGCCACACGACGGCGACGTCCGCGGGGCCCGCCGTGCCGGGCTGCTCGTCACGCTGCTCCTCGGCGGGCTGACCGCGACGCCGCCGCTGGCGATGGACATGTACCTCCCCGCGCTCCCGGAGGTCACCCGGGCCCTGGGCGCGCCCGCCGCCACCGTGCAGCTCACGCTCACCGCCTGCCTGGCCGGCATGGCGCTCGGGCAGCTCGTGGTCGGGCCGATGAGCGACAAGTGGGGGCGGCGGCGTCCCCTGCTGACCGGCCTCGCCGTCTACGTCGTCGCCACCGCGCTGTGCGCGCTGGCGCCCACCGTGGAACTGCTGGTCGCCTTCCGCCTGGCGCAGGGCCTCGCGGGGGCCGCCGCGATCGTCATCGCCCGGGCCGTCGTACGCGACCTCTACGACGGTGTCGCCATGGCCCGCTTCTTCTCCACCCTCATGCTGATCTCCGGGGTCGCGCCCGTCGTCGCGCCGCTCATCGGCGGGCAGATCCTGCGGGTGACGGACTGGCGGGGCGTCTTCGTCGTGCTCACGGTGGTGGGGGTGGCGCTGGGCGTCTTCGTGTGGGCCAAGCTGCCCGAGACGCTGCCGGAGGGGGAGCGGCACGAGGGCGGGGTCGGCGACACGCTGCGCGCCATGCGGGGGCTGCTCGCCGACCGGGCCTTCACCGGGTACATGCTCGCGGGCGGGTTCGCCTTCGCCTCGCTGTTCGCCTACATCTCCGCGTCGCCGTTCGTCATCCAGGAGATCTACGGGGCCTCGCCGCAGACGTTCAGCCTGCTGTTCGGGCTCAACTCGATCGGGCTGGTCGTGGTGGGGCAGATCAACGGAAAGATCCTCGTCGGGCGGGTGCGGCTGGACCGGGTACTGGTCCTCGGGCTCCTCATCGTCATCGCCGCCGCGACCGCCCTGCTGCTGATGTCCCTCGGCGTCTTCGGCGAGGTCGGACTCGTGCCGGTCGCCGCCGCGCTGTTCGTGCTGATGTCGGCGATGGGCATCAGCCTGCCCAACACGCAGGCGCTGGCGCTGATGCGGGTGAAGAAGTCGGCCGGCTCCGCCTCGGCGCTGCTCGGCACGTCCTCCTTCCTCATCGGTGCCGTCGCCTCGCCGCTGGTCGGGATCGCGGGCGAGGACACCGCCCTGCCGATGGCCGTGGTGCAGCTCGTCGCGGCGGTGGTGGCGCTCGCCTTCTTCGCCGGGATGTGCCGTCGTCCCGCGGAGGGAGAAGAGAGCTGAGCGCCCCGAGACTGCGTCACGGCACCCCGGAGCGGGCCGGGCTCGACCCCGAGCAGCTTCGCCTTGCCGTGGAAGAGGTGCACGGTCTCACGGTCGGGGAGCGGCCCTGGGCGGCGGGGGCCGTCGTCGCCGTGGGGCGCGGGCCCGTGCTCGCCGTGGAGGAGGCGGCGGGGTGGGCCGTGCGCTACTCGGCCTACGACGCGCGCGCCGACGCGGGCGTGGAGCTGCCCGAGCGGGCGCGGGTGCCGATGGCCGTCGGTACGCCCTTCGACCTGGCCTCCCTGACGAAGGTGTTCACCGCCGTCGCCGCCGTGCAGCAGATCGAGCGGGGCACGCTCGGCATCGACGCGCGGGTCGGGGCGTACCTGCCGGACTTCCGGGCGGCGGCGGTGCACGGGATCACGGTGCGTCAGCTGCTCACGCACACGTCGGGGCTGCGGCCCGAGCTGCCGCTGTACGACTGCGCCGACGGGGAGGAGCGGCTGCGGAGGCTGCGGGCGGAGCCGCCGGTGGGGGTGCCGGGGACGTACTGCTACTCGGACCTGAACATGCTGCTCCTCCAGCACGTCCTGGAGCGCATCACCGGGCGGACGCTCGACGTCCTCGTCCGCGACGGGATCACCCGGCCGCTGGGCATGACGGCGACGCGGTTCGGGCCGTGCCCGGGGGCGGCGGCGACGGAGGATCAGCGGCGGCCGTGGGCCAAGGCGGACCGGGGGATGCTGCGGGGGGTCGTGCACGACGAGAACGCGTGGGCGCTGGGCGGGGTGGCGGGCCATGCGGGGCTGTTCTCGACCGCGCGGGACCTGTCGGTGTTCTGCCGGGCGCTGCTGGCGGGCGGGTCGTACGGGCCGGCGCGGATCCTCGGGCCGGACTTCGTGGAGCTGCTGCTGACCGGGCCGGGGCTGGGGTTCGCCCTCGACCAGCCGTGGTTCATGGGGGAGCTGGCGGGGCGGGGGGCGGCCGGGCACACCGGGTTCACCGGGACGATGCTGGTGCTCGACCGGGCGACGGACACGTTCGCGATCCTGCTGGCCAACACGGTCCACCCGCGCCGCCGGGCACCGGACAACGGGCCTCGGGCGGGGGTGGGGACTCGGGTGGCTCGGGCCGTACGGGTTGCCTCCGGCGGTTGAGCGGGGCGCCTGCGGCGGCCTGTGCGGGTTCGGTGGGGGTGTGGATGCCTGCGGCGGCCTGTGGCCGTTCGGTGGGGGTGCGGGTGCCTCCGGCGGTGGGGCGGGTGGGGTGCCTGCGGCACCGCTGCGGGTTCCATACAATGCGCCGAGTGAACGACCCCGCCGAAACCCTGCGTGCCGCCCTCGCCGAGCTGGTCGACGGGCTGCCGCCCCGCCAGGCCGCGCAGGCCGTGGAGCGGCTGATCGCCAACTACCGCGGGGCCACCCCGACCGACGCCCCGATCCTGCGCGACCGCGCGGACGTCGTCGCCTACGCCGCCTACCGCATGCCCGCCACCTTCGCCGCCGTACGCTCCGCGCTCGCGGCGTTCGCGGACGCCGTGCCCGGGTGGGCGCCCGGCAGCCACACCGACGTGGGCGGCGGGACCGGCGCCGCGACCTGGGCCGTCAACGACACCTGGCCCGGCGCCCGACCGGTGACCGTGCTCGACTGGGCCGAGCCCGCGCTCGCCCTCGGCCGGGAGATCGCCGGGACCCTTCCGGAACTGGGTGACGTCCGTTGGCAGCGCGCCCGCATCGGAGCGGCGCTCGACGTGGCGGGCACCGACCTGGTCACCGTCTCCTACGTGCTCAACGAGCTGACCGGCCCCGACCGCGTCGCCCTCGTCGACGCCGCCGCCTCGGCCGCGCAGGCCGTCGTGATCGTGGAGGCCGGGACGCCGGACGGGTACGCCCGGGTGATCGAGGCCCGCGACCGGCTGGTCGCCGCCGGGTTCCGGGTCGCCGCGCCCTGTCCGCACAGTGCCGCCTGCCCCATCGTGCCCGGCACGGACTGGTGCCACTTCGCGGCGCGGGTCAGCCGGTCGAGCCTGCACCGGCAGGTCAAGGGCGGCTCCCTCGCCTACGAGGACGAGAAGTTCAGCTACGTCGCGGCCGCCCGGTTCCCCGTGGAGCCCGCGCCGTCCCGGGTGGTCCGGCGTCCGCAGATCCGCAAGGGGCAGGTGCTGCTCGACCTGTGCGAGCCCGACGAGCTGTTGCGCCGGCGGACGGTCACCAAGCGCCACGGCGACCTGTACAAGGCGGCCCGTGACGCGGACTGGGGCGATGCCTGGCCGTCGGGGGAGGCCACCTCGCCGGGGCGGTAGTCCGCCGTGGCATGACGGCGCGGCGACGGCCGTACCGCACTGCCTGGAGAACGCGCGGCCCCGCAGGCACCGGGGGTGCCTGCGGGGCCGCTCGGCTCCTCACGAGGTCTTCTTGCTCGTGTCCTTCTTCTCCGGTTGCCGCTGTTCGCGCCGGTGCTCCTGGAGCTTGCGCAGCAGTTCCCGCTTCTCGGCCTGCGGGTCCGCGCCGCCGCCGACGCGGCCGCCGCGGTCACCGCCGCGCAGTGCGTCGCGGCCGAGCTTCCGGCGGGCACCGCCGACGCCCAGCATGTTTCCGGCTCCACCTCGGGCCATGGGATTCCTCTCGCCGACCAGTGTGACGATACGTACCGTCTCGTTTCTGTCTCGATCCACTGTCCGGCGAGACGCACCGTCTTGTCAACCTGTTAAATTTGAGCCATGGCTGCCCAGAAACTCACCCACACCCCGCCCGACAAGCCGCAGCCCGACGTCAGCCGTCGGAGCCAGCGGTCCCGCCGCGCCATCTACGACGCCGCCCTCGAACTGGTCGCCGAGGCCGGCTACCCGAGGACCACCATCGAGGGCATCGCCGCCCGCGCCGGCGTCGGCAAACAGACGATCTACCGGTGGTGGCCCTCCAAGGCGGACGTCCTGCTGGAGGCCTTCCTCGACCTCGGCGACCGGGCCGCGCAGGAGGCAGGGGGACAGGGCGTGGGCATCCCCGACACCGGCGACCTCGCCGCCGACCTCAAGAGCGTGCTGCGCGCCACCGTCGACGAACTGCGCGACCCGAAGTTCGAGGCCCCCTCCCGCGCCCTCGCCGCGGAGGGCGTCGTCAACGAGAAGCTCGGCCGGGAGTTCTTCACCAAGCTCCTGGAGCCGTCGTTCCAGCTCTACGTCGACCGGCTGCGCTCGGCCCAGGCGGCCGGCGACCTGAGGCCGGAGGTCGATCCGCGGATCGCGCTGGAACTCTTCGTCTCCCCGCTCGCCCAGCGCTGGCTCCAGTACACGGGGCCGATCTCCTACGAGTACACCGACGCGCTGGTCGACTACGCCCTCAACGGGATCGCCCCGCGCTGACCGAAAGGTTTCGGCCAATCCGGGCTGAGCAGGGAAGTTTGTCCCTTCCCGACCCCGAAGCGCGCAATGGTGCGACGATAGGGCATGCTGGAGCGCACGACGGCGAGGCGAGGAGATTGATGAGCGCGGAGTTCGGCGGTCGGAGCGGTCTGCAGGGCAAACTCTCCTCGTGGCTGCGCGGACGCCGCCCCAAGGAGGCCGCCGGTGACGGTGGCCGGGAGGATCTGCTGCTCGCCGCCGCCGGTGCGGGACTGCCGCTGGCGCCCGCCGCGCACCCGGCCGGATACCGCTGCTCCTGCGAGCGCGTCGGCTGCCCCACCCCCGCCCGGCACCCGGTGTCCTTCGCCTGGCAGACGCAGTCCACGACCGACCGCGCGCAGATCGAGCGCTGGGCCCGCCACCAGCCGGAGGCCAACTTCATCACCGCGACCGGCATGGTGCACGACGTCCTCGACGTGCCCCTTCAGGCCGGTCGTGAGGCGCTGGAGAGGCTGCTCGACGCCGGTGTCGAGGTCGGTCCGGTCGCCGAGAGCGACGACGGCCGCATGCTGCTGTTCACCCTCACCCGCGGCACCCCCGAGGACGAGGACGAGTGGTGGCCCTGCGAGCTGGACTGCCACCCCGAGACGATGGACGAGCACCCGGGGCTGCGCTGGCACTGCCGCGGCTCCTACGTGCTCGT
The DNA here is from genome assembly GCF_028473745.1 of Streptomyces sp. M92. Taxonomy (NCBI): domain Bacteria; kingdom Bacillati; phylum Actinomycetota; class Actinomycetes; order Kitasatosporales; family Streptomycetaceae; genus Streptomyces; species Streptomyces sp. M92. Next base: position 538,278 of record NZ_CP101137.1, on the reverse strand, counting down.
ACCGCCGGCCCGGCTGCCCGGCGAGGACCGTACGGTGCACTGGGTGCGCGGCCCCGAGCACCCGCTGCCGGACCCGCTGACCCTGCTGGAGATCCTCACCGACGCCTGCGCCCGGTACGCCGGCGCGGACGGCGACCACGCGGGTGCCGTCTGGCCCCTGCGCCGCTGACGGCAGTCCGGGGCTACTCGCCCTTCGCCGACGTCAGGCCCTGGACCCGGCCCAGGATCGACACCGGTCCGTCCGCCGGGTCGAGCGCCAGCTGGTTGGAGACGAACTCCATCGTCAGCGACTGCTTGATCTCGCCGTCCGTCAGCGCCAGCACGTCCTTGTTCGGCGTCGGCACGGCCGCGCCCCGCGCCGCCGTCTGCTTCTCGTAGTGGCGGGAACTGAAGAACACCGCCGCCCCGCCGTCCTTCGTGCGCAGCGCCAGCGGCGCGTAGTCGCCGTCCGTCAGCGGCTCGTCGATGTACTGCGTGGCCAGTCCGGGGCGTGTCGCCCGCTTCTGCCGCAACTCCCGCCAGGAAGTGGTGTGGACGCCTTCGCCGAAGGCCTCGCCGCCGTCCTTCAGGTACGTCGTGTAGCCCTTGCTCAGGTCGGCGGGGGGTATCGCCACGTCCGTGGAGTTGGCGGGTACGGCCTCGGCCCAGCCGTCCGCGTCCGTCTTGAACTCCGGCACCTTGTCCGGCGCGACCAGCGTCAGGTACGCCGCCTGCCAGGTCTCGTCCAGGCCGTGCTTGGTGAACACCAGCAGCCAGTGCGCCTCGCCGCCCTTGTTGCCCTTGGCGTCCGCGACGAACCAGCGCGGCCAGCCCGCCTTCTCGGGGATGGTGAACTCGACGTCCGTCAGCTCCAGCGGAGCGTGCGACGGGTTGCCGTCCGGATGGTTGGTCCGGCCCGCCTTCAGCCGCGCCGAGTCGATGGCGGCGAGGGCGCCCGTGGTGTGCTCGGCGTCCAGGGAGGCGTCGTACGCCTTGTCGGCCGCGTTGTACGCGGAGGTGAACTGCTGGAGCGCCTTCGCGGCTTCGGCCCGGGTGGCCGACGGCAGCACCTCGCGCTCACCGTGCACCACCACGCATCCGCTCGCCGTCAACGACAAAGCGGTCGCCGAGGCGGCCACCAGCGCGTGCTTGCCAAGCCTGCGGGGCCTACGAGGGCCGCGATCCCTGCTCATCAGGTTCCTTCACCTTCCCCTTCCCGGAGGCGAACCCTACCGGGGTGAGGTGGCGCCCGGACGCCGGGACCGGGTACCGCCGCCTCTCCGTGACCTCGGCTCACGGATCGCGGCGCGGCAGGACCAGTACGGCACCCGTGCGCGGGTGCGGCAGCACCTCCACCGGCTGGTCGTAGACCTCGGAGAGCAGTTCCTCGGAGAAGACCCGCGCCGGGGGGCCGTCGGCCGCGATCCGGCCGGCCCGCAGGACCGCGACCCGGTCCGCGTACGCGGCCGCCAGCGCCAGGTCGTGCAGGACGACGGCCACCGCGTCCCCGGCCCGCGCCCGCTCCCGGCACAGCCGCAGCACCAGCTCCTGGTGACGCAGGTCAAGCGCCGCCGTCGGCTCGTCCAGCAGGAGCAGCGGGGCACGTTGGGCGAGGACGCGGGCCAGCGCCACCCGGGCCCGCTCGCCGCCGCTGAGCGCCGAGAACGGGCGCCCGGCGAAGCCGGTGACCTCGGTGCGCGCCATCGCCTCGGCCACCGCCGCGTCGTCCCCGTCCGCCAGGCCGGTGCCCGCCCACGGGGCCCGGCCCATCCGGACCACCTGCTCGACCGGGAACGGGAAGGACAGCGACGCCGACTGGGGCAGCACGGCCCGCCGCAGGGCGAGTTCGGGCGCGGTCCAGTCCGTCACCGGGCGGCCGTGGACCCGTACGGCCCCCTCGGCGGCCGGGACGTCGGCGGCCAGGGTCCCCAACAGGGTGGACTTGCCCGCGCCGTTGGGGCCCACCAGCGCGAGCACCTCGCCCGCCCGGACGGTGACGTCCACACCGTCCAGGACCGCCCGGCCGCCGAGGTGGACGCGGACGCCCTCCGCCTCGGCGAGCACGTCGCCGGGCGCGGCCGGGGGCGGCGGCACCGGCCGGGACGGGACGAGGCGCAGCAGCCCCCTGGCGTGCCCGGTCGTCCTCGTGCCCCTCGCGCCTGTGCTGCCCCGCGCGCCTGTGCTGCCCCCCGCGCCCGTCCTGCCCCTCATGCCCAACCCCCTTGCCTGCGCCGGGTGCGGCGCAGCAGCCAGAAGAAGAACGGGCTGCCCAGCAGCGCCGTCAGTACCCCGAGCGGCAGCTCGGCGGGCTCGGCGACCGTGCGGGCCGCCAGGTCCGCGGCGAGCAGCACCAGCGCGCCGAGCAGCGCGCTGCCCGGGATCAGGAACCGGTGCCCCGGACCGGCCGCCATCCGCAGCAGGTGCGGGACGACGAGGCCGACGAAGCCGATGACCCCGGCCACGCTCACCGCCGCCGCGGTCAGCAGCGCGATCACCAGGACCAGGACGATCCGCAGCCGCTCCACGTCCACGCCCAGGTGCCGGGCCGGACGCTCACCGAGGGCCAGGAGGTCCAGGCGGCGGGCGTACAGCGGGGCGACGCCGAGCCCGAGCGCCGCGCACGGCAGCACCGCCAGCACCTTCGGCCAGGTCGCCTGGGCGAGCGAGCCCAGTTGCCAGAAGGTGATCTGGTTGACCGCCGCCGTGTCCGCGAAGAACAGGAACAGGCCGATCAGCGCCCCCGCGAAGGCGTTGACCGCGATGCCGGTCAGGATCAGCGTCACGACCTCCGTACGGCCGCCCGAGCGGGACATGGCGTAGACGACCAGGACGGTGATCAGGCCGGAGACGAAGGCGAAGACGGACACCGTCCAGTTGCCGAGGAAGTTCAGGCCGAACGCGATGGCGGCGACCGCGCCGACCGCCGCGCCGGAGGAGACGCCGATGACACCCGGCTCGGCGAGCGGGTTGCCGAACACGCCCTGCATCAGCGCGCCCGCGCAGCCCAGCGAGGCGCCGACCAGCAGCGCCAGCACGATCCTCGGGAACCGCACGTTCCACAGCACGGAGTCGGCCACCCGGTCCAGCTCCGTACCGCCGAGGCCGATGTGGTGCAGTACCGAGCCCAGCACGTCGGCGACCGGGATCGGGTAGGCGCCGGTGCCGGCCGTGACCGGGACCAGGAGGAGGAGACCGGCGGTCAGGGCGGCGGTCAGCAGCCAGGCGGTGGTGCGCCGGGTGCGGGGCGGGGGCGCCTCGGCGGGCGCCTCGGGGCGTGCGGGCTTGTCCAGTACGGTCACCGGGCGCCGTCCTCGCCGTACAGCTGGGTCACGACCGACTCGAGCACCTGGTCGGTGCGCGGGCCGTAGTTGAGGAGCACGCCGTCCTCGACCGAGACGATACGGCGGTCCATCCCGGCCGGGGTCTGGGCGACGCCGGGGATCTTCACCAGTCCGTCCACGCCGCCGACCGATTCCAGGCCCTTGCTCATCACGAGGATCGCGTCGGGCGCCGCCTTCACCAGTGCCTCGCTGGTGATCGCGGTGAAGTCCTTCTCCAGGCCCGAGGCCGCCCCGGCGTCCACCGCGCCGGCCGCCTCGATCAGCGAACCGGCACCGGAGTCCGCGCCGCCGATCAGGTACACGGAGGCCGAGCCGCGCAGGTACAGGAAGGCGACCCGGGGCTTCTCCCCTCGCGGGACGTCCTCGCGCACGGCCTCGATCCGCTCCTTCGAACGCCGGGTCAGTTCCTCACCGGCCGCCGGTACGCCGAGCGCGTCGGCGACCGCCCGGATGCGCGGGCCCACGTCGTCCAGGCCCTTGGCCGCCTCGACGAACAGCACCGGCACTCCGGCGGCGCGGATCTGGTCCACGGCCTCCTCCGGTCCGGTGGTGGTCTCGGCGATCACCAGGTCCGGCTTCAGGGACAGCACGCTCTCGGCGGAGACGTCGTGGCCCCGGGTGACCACGGGGAGCTGCGCCGCCTGTTCGAAGGTGGCGGTGACGTCCCGGGCGACGACCCGGTCGCCGAGGCCGAGCGTGAACACGATCTCGCTGAGGCTGCCGGAGAGGGGGACGATCCGCTCGGCCCGCTCGACCTCCACCTGCTCGCCGTCGGCGGAGCGGACGGTCACGGGGAGTCTGGGCTCGGGCCTCTCCGCGAGCGGTTCCACCCGGTCGGAGACGGGCCCCGCCGCCGAAGCGGCCCCCGGCCCGGGCCCGGTGCCGGACGAGGCCTCGGAAGAGCCTCCGCATCCGGTCGCGGTCAGGGTCAGGGCGAGCACGGACAGCAGTGCTCCCGCCAGTCGGTTTCGCAAGCGTCGCACGGTTCCGTCCGTCCTTTCCGTCGGCCGCCAGTATCAGTCGGCTAGAGCTTAGGTTAGCCTTACCTTCGTTCGCTACCGGCCCCCGATCCGGAGGACTTCGCATGCCCGCCCGTCTTCGCGTCCTGGTCACCGTGTTGTGCGCGGCGGTTCTCTCGGCCCTGCTCCCCGCTGCCGCCGCGCACGCCGAGAGCCGGACCGTGCAGGGCGGACGGCTGGACTGGGGCATCAAGTCGTCGTTCCAGCGCTACGTCACCGGGCCCGTCGCGAAGGGCGGTTACTCCCTGAGCGGGGGAGCGGCCACCGTCGGCGGCAGCACCTTCCGCTTCCACTCGGCGGCCGGCACCTACGACGGCGACACCGGCGCCTTCCGCGCCGCCTTCTCCGGCGGCGTCCACTTCCTCGGCCACCGCACCGGCACGGGCTCCCACCAACTCGACCTCACCCTCAGCCGTCCCACCGTGAGCGTCTCCGGCTCCACCGGCACGCTCTACGTGGACGTCACCAGCAAGGCGAAGGACACCGGGACGGTCACGACGTCCCGTCAGGTGCCCTTCGCCGCACTCTCCCTCGGCGGCATCGACATGCGGGGCGGCGGCAGCACCGTGGCCCTGAACAACCTGCCCGCCACCCTCACCGCCGAGGGCGCCCGGTCCTTCGCCGGGTACTACACCGCCGGCACCGCGCTGGACCCGGTGAGCCTGTCCGCCGACGTGCGGGCGGCGGCGCGGCAGCAGCCGGACAAGCAGCCGTCGAGCACGCCCGCCGAGTCACCGGAGAGCAAGAGGACTCCGGACGGCGCCATCGAGGACGGCGCCGTCGACTGGGGTGTGCGCCGCACCTTCCGCGAGTACGTCACCGGCGACATCGCCGACGGCAAGTGGGCCCTGACCGCGGGCGCCCAGGACGGCGGCGCCCTCTTCCGCTTCCCCGGCGGCGAGGGGACGTACGAGGACGGCGCCCTCACCGCGGCCTTCGACGGCGCGGTGCGCTTCACCGGCGCGCACGGCCTCGACCTGAGCCTGAGCGGCGTGCGGGCCGAGGTCCAAGGAGGCGAGGGCACGCTCTACGCCGACGTGAAGAGCCCGGACCTGAACGGCCGGAAAGTGCCCCTGGTCACCTTCACCGCCGGGGACCTGAAGCCCGCCGACGGCCTGGTGAAGGTCACCGAGGCCCCCGCGAAGCTCACCGCGCGCGGCGCCGAGGCCTTCGGCGGCATGTACCAGGCGGGCACCGAGATGGACCCGGTGTCCCTGGCCGTCGCTCTCACCGCCGACGCCGAACTGCCCGCCCTGCCCGACCTGGGCAGCGCGCCCACGGCGAGCGCGAGCCCGCAGCCGGAGGAGAAGACCACCGGGCCGGACGACTCCGCCGCCGAACCCGTCGCCGGCACCGCCGGCGACGGCGACAACGGTGACGGCGACAACGGTGACTTCCCCGCACTTCCCGTCTCCCTCGCGGCCGGCGCCCTGCTGCTGGTGGCCGCGGCCCTCGTGGCCGTCGCCGTCCGCAGGCGCCGCGCCCGGCCCGCCGCGTCCGGCTCGGACGCGGACCGGGGCTGACCCGACGACACCGGCCGCCCACCGGCGGCCCGCCACCCAAGGAGAACCGAGCATGCCCGTCAGACGACGCCGCTCCACCGCACTCGCCGCCGCCGTGGCCACGGCCGCCGCACTCGGCGCCACCGCGCTGGCCACGGTCGGTACGACCACCGCCTCGGCCGCCGAGATGCCCCTCAAGGACTACGAACTCACCTGGGGCATCAAGCAGTCGTACCGCACCTACGTGGGGATGTTCGGCGGCTTCACCACGGCGGACGGCGCCTCGCAGGCCGCCGGCAACGGCGCCTTCACCTTCGTCGACGGCGCCGGCACCTACGACACCACCGGCCACACCGTGGAACTCGCCTTCAAGGGCAGCCTGGTGAGCGCGTCCAAGGCGCACGGCTTCGAGGTGACCCTCACCGACCTGCGCTTCGACAGCAAGGCCGGTGAGATCACCGCCGACGTGAAGAAGGTCGACACCTCCCAGGGCGCCCCCACGACCACGGAGGGCGACGACGTCCCGCTCGCCTCCGTCGCCGTGACCCGCGACATGAAGGAGATGGCGACCACCCTCACGGCTGAGGCCGGGGAGTTCCTCGGCAGCCCGGGCTACGCGGGCGCCGCGGGCGACCCGCTGACGGTGGCCGAGAAGACGCCGCCGACCACGCCGACCGCCTCCCCGTCCCCCACCGAGGAGCCCCAGTCGCCGGAGCCGTCCCCGTCGGCCACGGAGACCACGGACGCCACGCCCACCGCGCCGCCGAAGACCGAGACCCCGGCACCGGACCCGACGCCGTCGAGGACGAACGGCACCGGCCCGTCCCCGTCCGCCTCTGCCAAGGGCGAGATAGCCGACGGCACCCTCGGCTGGGGCGTGAAGCAGTCCTTCCGCTCCTACGTCACCGGTCCCGTCGCCAAGGGGAAGATCACCGTCTCCGCCGGCGCCGTCCAGGCGGCCGGCAACGGCGCCTTCACCTTCAAGGACGCCACCGGCACCTACGACACCGACGCCGGCAGGCTCACCGCCGCCTTCCGGGGCGCCGTCAACTTCAAGGGCCACGAGACGAACGGCACGTACGGCCTCGACCTGACCCTGAGCAATGTCGAGGCCACCCTCGACGGCGGCACCGGCAAGCTGACCGCCGACGTGAACAGCCTCGGCACGCGGACCAAGGGCGTCGTCCTGGCCGACCTCAAGGCGAAGTCCGCCGACCTGACCGCCCGCGACGACGTCATCACGGTCGACGGCGTCGCCGCCACGCTCACCGAGGCCGGCGCGAAGGCCTTCGGCGACTTCTACACCGCCGGCACCGCCCTCGACGCCGTCGACCTGTCGGTGGCGCTGAGCGAGGAAGCGCGGCTCCCGTCGGGCGGCGGCACGGGCGGCAGCGGCGGTTCGGGCACCACCGGTGGCACCGGCGGCGGCACGGGCTCGACGGCCGGCGGCACCGGGTCCACCATCGGGGGCACCGGGTCCACCACGGGCGGCTCGGCCATCGGCGGCGGCAGCCTCGCCTCCACCGGCTCGGACATCCCGGGCCCGGCCCTCGCGGGTGCGGCCGGCATCGCGGTCGCGCTCGGCGCGGGAGCGGTGTTCGCGGCGCGCAGGCGGCGCACGCAGCCGTAGCGGCAAGCGCGAAGGCGATGCGGGCTGCCCCGGCCCGCATCGCTGCGCTTCGTACGGCCGGACGAAGCGCCCCACCCGTCGGCGATACCCACGCCGGTCCGGCCGCCCGCGCGCGATGCTTGAATGCTCCGGTGACCGACTACGACGTACTGCGCGTCTTCTGCGCGCCGAACGGCGGATACGGCAACGAGCTCGGCGTGGTCCGGGACGGTTCCGTGCTGCCCGACCCCGCCGGACGGCAGGAGCTCGCCGCGAAACTCGGCTTCAGCGAGACCGTGTTCGTCGACGACCCCGAGCGCGGCGTCGTCGACATCTACACGCCCGCCCTGCGGCTGCCGTTCGCCGGACACCCCTGCGTCGGCACGGCCTGGCTGCTCGACGTACCCGAACTCGTCACCCCGGCCGGGGTGGTGGGCGCCCGGCTGGACGGCGAGTTCAGCTGGATCGAGGCCCGCCCCGAGTGGGCCCCGCCGCGCACCCTGCGCCAGTATGCCTCCGCCGCCGAGGTCGACGACCTGGCGGTGCCGCCGCCGGGCGAGCGAAGCGAGATGGGGGTCCCCCCGGACGAAGTCTGGGGGAGGATCTACGCCTGGGCGTGGGAGGACGAGCCGGCGGGACGGGTGCGGGCCCGCGCCTTTCCGGGGCGCGCCGACGGTATAGACGAGGACGAGGCGACCGGTGCGGCGGCGCTGCTGCTGACCGAGCGGCTGGGCCGGGCCCTGAACATCACCCAGGGGGCCGGTTCGCAGATCCTGACCGCGCCGCAGCCCGAGGGGTGGGTGGAGATCGGCGGACGGGTGCGTCTGGAGCGGTGACGGGCGCCGCCGTACGGGTGGAACAGCGTGTGCGCGCGGGCGGGAGGGGTTACCTCTCGCGTGACCGTTCCCTCAAGTCCACCTCTGAGAGGAAATCCATGCGCATCCGCTCCGCGCTCGCCACCGTCCTGCTGACCGCCGCCATGACCGCCGGCGGCGTCGCGACGGCCACCGCCTTCGACGGCTCCCTGCACGGTGACGAGGACGCCACCTGCAGCCCGTACTTCGGCAGTGTCTCCACGGAGATCACCGGCAGCGACGTGACCTACGGCGGCATCAACTGCCGCAGCGACGACTACGACATCGACAACTGAGCCGCAGGGCCGATCGCTCCCGGTCCCCCTCCGCCCAGGCGGCCGAGGGGGACCGGCATGTCCGCGGGGTGCCGGCGTCGCTCACGCGGAGAGCGGGAACTCCTCGCCCAGCGCCCGGAAGACCCCCGTGTTCAGCGCGAACGCCCGCTTGCACTCGGCGACGACCCGCTGCCTCTCCAGGTCGTCCGCGCGGATGCCGTCCAGCAGCTCCCGGTACTCGCGCTTGAAGGCGGCCGGGTTGGTGATCTCCTCGAAGACGTAGAACCGGACCCCGTCGCCCTTCCTGACGAAGCCCCACGTCCGCTCCGCCTTGTCGCGGATGATCTGGCCGCCGGACAGGTCACCGAGGTAGCGGGTGTAGTGATGGGCGACGTATCCCGCCGGCCAGCTCTCGGCGCACTCGCGGACCCGGGCCGCGTACTCCTCGGTCGCGGGCAGGGCGGTGAGCCCCGCGCGCCAGTCGGGGCCGCGCAGGTGCGCGAGGTCCCGCTCCAGGGAGGCCAGCCGCATCAGCTCCGGCCGGACGAACGGCCCGGCCACCGGGTCCGACGCCAGCCGGCCCGCCCCGGACTCCAGGGCCTCGTAGACGAACCACAGCTGCTCGGTGTAGCGCGCGTAGGCGTCGACGCCGAGCCGCCCGCCCAGCAGGTCGCTCATGAACGTCGAGGTCTCCGCCTCCACGTGCTGCTCGTGGGAGGCGGTGCGGATGAGCGTCGAGAAGGAGTCCATGAGCATGATTTTCTATGGTTAGGCTTACCTAAGTCAATAGCTTGCCGACGGCCTGTCGGTAAAAGCGTACCCACTGGGACGCGAAACGGCCCGCTCTCCGAGGAGAGCGGGCCGTGAAGGGGTGTACCGAGGCTACGGAAGGGTCAGGATCTCGGCGCCGGAGTCGGTCACCACCAGGGTGTGCTCGAACTGCGCCGTCCGCTTGCGGTCCTTCGTCACGACCGTCCAGCCGTCGTCCCACATGTCGTACTCGTGGGTCCCGAGCGTCAGCATCGGCTCGATCGTGAAGGTCATCCCGGGCTGGATGACGGTGGTGGCGTGCGGGCTGTCGTAGTGCGGGACGATGAGCCCCGAGTGGAACGACGAGTTGATCCCGTGCCCGGTGAAGTCCCGCACCACCCCGTACCCGAACCGCTTCGCGTACGACTCGATGACCCGGCCGATGATGTTGATCTGCCGGCCCGGCCGGACCGCCTTGATCGCGCGGGCCAGCGACTCCCGGGTCCGCTCGACCAGCAGCCGGCTCTCCTCGTCCACGTCGCCGACCAGGTACGTCGCGTTGTTGTCGCCGTGCACGCCGCCGATGTACGCCGTCACGTCCAGGTTCACGATGTCGCCGTCGCGCAGCACCGTCGAGTCGGGGATGCCGTGGCAGATGACCTCGTTGACCGAGCTGCACAGGGACTTGGGGAAACCGCGGTAGCCCAGCGTCGACGGGTAGGCGCCGTGGTCGCACATGTACTCGTGCGCCACCCGGTCCAGCTCGTCCGTCGTCACGCCGGGCGCGATGAGCTTCGCGGCCTCCTCCATGGCCCGCGCCGCGATCCGCCCGGCCACGCGCATCGCCTCGATCGTCTCGGGCGTCTGCACCTCCGGGCCGGTGTACGGCGTCGGCGCGGGCTTGCCGACATACTCGGGCCGCCGGATGTTTCCGGGCACGGAACGGGTGGGAGACAGCTCCCCAGGTACGAGCAGCGACTGGCCAGAAGACATGACAGCGAGTCTAACCAGCGGGCATACGAGACCATGTCCCTGGCGAAAGGAGCCGGTCATGGCCCTGTTCAAGAAGCGTACGGTCGGAAAGCCGGGCGAGTGGTACTACTGCCTGGAGCACCAGAAGGTCGAGGAGGGCCCGGACTGCCCGGGAAAGGACCGCTTCGGACCGTACGCCTCCCGCACCGAGGCCGAGCACGCGATGCGGACGGCCCGCGAGCGCAACCTCGAGTGGGAGAACGACCCGAAGTGGCACGACGCCCCGGCCGGGCGCACGGACGAGGACTGACCGGCCACCCCGGGGACACTCCGGCGGCGACCGTCACCAGCGCGACGGGGGCGGCGCCGTCAGGTGGTCGGCCAGGCGGGACAGGCGGTCGCGGAAGCGGCGGGGGCCGCGCGGGGGCGGCACCGCGTTCTCGCCGGCCGCCGCGCTGACCAGGTGCTGCACCGTGTCCAGGTCCAGCTCGGCGCCGTCCGGCACGGTCAGCGTCTCGTGCGCCATGGCCGTCAGCTCCCGCTCACCGCTGCCCAGCGCCAGCACCGTGGCGCCGGCCCGGCGGGCGTCGTGCACCCGTTCCAGGAGCGGGGCGCCGGGGTCGTCGGGCGTCACCACGAGCAGCGTCTCCCCGCGCCGGGCCGCCGCCAGCCGGCCGAGGCCGACGGCCAGGTGCGCCGGGTCCGAGGGACGCGCGTCGTGCCGTACGAGGGTGGGGGCCAGCTCCGGCGTCCCCGACCAGGCGGCCTCGTCCACCAGGTGCGCCGCCAGGTGCCACGGCTCGTACCCGGCGGTGCCGACCAGCAGCAGCCCGCCCCCGTGCGGCACCACCGACCCCCTGAGCGTCCCCGCGAACCTCCGGGTGGCCCCCAGCCACTCGGTCCCGGCGAGCACTTCCCGCAGCAGTGCGACCCGTACGGCGTCCATGCGCCCGCATCCTGCCGCAATCCGGCCCGCACGACCCGGCGTTCGCACGCGATTCGCCCGACTCGGGGATGGGCGGGGGCGGCCCGGGAACCTCCGGGGGTGCCTGGAGGTGGGACCGGGGATGATCAAGGGCTGCCTGGAGAGGCCCGGAAGACGGGCTCGGGGTGTCCAGGGGGGGGCGGGCTCGGGCGACACGCGCCCGGGGCGGCCGGAGGCGGTCCCGAAGACGCGCGCGGAACGCCCCGGGGGACCGGTGCGCCGGTCTCCGTCGCCGGGTGGGACCTCGGCCCGTGCGGCGGCCGGGACGGACGTAGGGTCGGCCCATGACCTCTACCGACAGTGCTGCACAGAAGGCCCCCGCCAAGGACCCCTGGGACCTGCCCGACGTCTCCGGGCTGGTCGTCGGCGTACTCGGCGGCACCGGCCCCCAGGGCAAGGGCCTCGCCTACCGCCTCGCCAAGGCCGGCCAGAAGGTGATCGTCGGCTCGCGCGCCGCCGAGCGTGCCGAGGCCGCCGCCGAGGAGATCGGGCACGGCGTCGAGGGCGCCGACAACGCCGAGACCGCCCGCCGCAGCGACGTCGTGATCGTCGCCGTGCCGTGGGACGGCCACGGGAAGACACTCGAGTCCCTGCGCGCGGAACTGGCCGGCAAGCTCGTCGTCGACTGCGTCAACCCCCTCGGCTTCGACAAGAAGGGCGCCTACGCGCTCAAGCCCGAGGAGGGCAGCGCCGCCGAGCAGGCCGCCGCGCTGCTGCCGGACAGCCGGGTCACCGCCGCCTTCCACCACCTGTCGGCGGTCCTCCTCCAGGACCCCGCCATCGACGAGATCGACACCGACGTGATGGTGCTCGGCGAGGCCCGCGCCGACGTGGAGATCGTCCAGGCCCTCGCCGGGCGCATCGCCGGCATGCGCGGCGTCTTCGCCGGGCGGCTGCGCAACGCCCACCAGGTCGAGTCGCTCGTCGCCAACCTGATCTCCGTCAACCGCCGCTACAAGGCACACGCCGGGCTCCGCGTCACCGACGTGTGAGGCGATGGGGGACACTGGTGGGTGCCGGCCGCGCCGGCGCAGTATCCGCCCGTGTCCCCCCGACAGGAGCCCGCCCCATGCCCCGCCTCGCCCGCTACGCCCTGGCCGTCTGCGTCCTCGCGGTGGCCGCCGCCGTCGTCTCCTTCGTGCAGGGCAGCGTCGCCATCGGCGTCGTGTGGGTGCTGCTGTCCGGTGTGTCGTCCAACATGTGCTGGTACTACGTGAAGCGGGACCGGGACGCCCGGCGCGCCGCCTCCGTCACGGGCTGACCGTGCACAGCTCGTCCGTCTGCCAGAAGCGGTACAGCTCGAAGCCGCAGTAGGTGTCGATCTCGGCGATCCCCAGGGAGCGCAGGATCGCGTCGACCGCGTCGAAGAACACGCCGTTGACCGCCGGGATCCACAGCAGCGCGAACACGATCAGCAGCCCGAACGGCGCCAGCGGCTCCACCTGCCGCCGCACGTTGTACGACAGCCACGGCTCGATCACCCCGTAGCCGTCCAGACCGGGCACCGGCAGGAAGTTCAGGATCGCGGCCGTGACCTGGAGCAGCGCGAGGAAGGCCAGCGCGATCCGGAAGTCGCGCGGCACGCCGTCCAGCGCGTCCAGCCAGAACGGGGCCGTGCAGACGATCGCGAACAGCACGTTCGTCAGCGGCCCCGCGGCCGAGATCAGACTGTGCCGCCAACGTCCCCGGATGCGCCCGCGCTCGATGAAGACGGCACCGCCCGGCAGACCGATCCCGCCCATGATCACGAACAGCACCGGCAGCACGATGCTCAGCAGGGCGTGCGTGTACTTCACCGGGTTCAGCGTGAGGTAGCCCTTAGCGCCGACCGAGATGTCCCCGCTGTGCAGGGCGGTGCGCGCGTGCGCGTACTCGTGCAGGCACAGCGACACGACCCAGGCGCCCGTCACGAACAGGAACACGGCCACGCCCGGCTGCTCCGCGAACCCGGTCCAGGTGGCCCAGCCCGTGACCGCGGTGACGGCGACGATCCCGAGGAAGACGGGACTGATCCGCCGGTCGCTCCGGCGGAGGTGGGCGGTGGTCATGGGGCTCCCTGGACTGTTCGGCGGGCGCGGGACTGACGAGGACTGCCCGACCGTACCGGGCGCACCGGGGAAACGTCTCGCGGTCGGCGGGAGGTTCCGGGCGCCGGGGGACGCGCCGCACCGGCAAAACCCCGTGACCGGCTCCGACGGCAGCAGGGACAATGGAGCCCGTGCGCTATCGCATCCTCGGCACCACACAGGTACTCCGCCCCGACGGCACGGCCGTCCCCGTCGGCGGGGCGCGGTTGCGCGCACTGCTGACCGTGCTCGCCCTGCGGGCCGGCCGCACCGTGCCCGCGGGGCTGCTCGTGGAGGAGGTGTGGGCGGGAGACCCGCCCGCCGACGGGCCGGGTGCGCTCCAGGCGCTGGTGGGACGGCTGCGCCGGGCGCTCGGCGCGGACGCGGTGGCCTCCGCCGACGGCGGCTACCGGCTCACCGCCGGCCCCGACGACATCGACCTGCACCGTTTCGACCGGCTGGCCGGCGAGGGCACCCGCGCCCTCGCCGACGGTGACCCCGCCAAGGCGGCCGTCGTGCTCGACGACGCCCTCGGCCTGTGGCGCGCCCCGGCCCTCGCCGACCTGCCCGACCGCACCGCCGAGGCGGCCCGCTGGGAGGCGCGGCACCTGGACGCCCTGCGCGCCCGCCACTCCGCAGCCCTGCACCTGGGGCAGGCCGAGCACTCCCTGCCGGAGCTGACCGCGCTGTGCGACGGCCACCCCCTGGACGAGTCCCTCCAGGCACTGCGGCTGCGCGCCCTGCGCGACACCGGCCGCACCGCCGAGGCGCTGGCCGCCTACGAGGACGTACGCCGCCTGCTCGCGGACCGGCTCGGCGCCGACCCGGGGCCCGAGCTGCGGGCGCTGCACGCGCGGTTGCTCGATCCGGGGGCGTTCGACCCGTCGTCCGCGAGGCGGCCGGGCGCGCCGGCCGCCGGGCCCGCCACGTCCGCCGAACGCCCGGGTGCGCCGGCCGCGCCCGCCCCCCCCGGGGCACCCACCCACCCCGCCGGACCCGCCGACCCGCCCGCGCGTCCCGCTCCGGGGGCACCGGTCCGCCCTGGGGACGCTGCCGCAGTGGCCCACCCGGCGGCGTCCGGCGACTCCACGGCGTCCTCCGCACCGGCGGCGTACGCCGGCTCCACCGCCCCCGCCGGACACCCCGCACCGGCGGCGCCCGCCCACTCCACCGCGAATACCGCCCCGGCGGCCCCCGTCGGCACCGGTGGGTCCGACGGAGCGTCCGCCTCCCGCCCCCGCGGCAACCTCCGCGCCCGGCTCACCTCCTTCGTCGGCCGGGACTCCGACCTGGACGTCCTGCGCGCCGACCTGGCGACCACGCGGCTGGTCACCCTCCTCGGGCCGGGCGGTGCCGGCAAGACCCGGCTGTCGCAGGAGGCCGCCGAGGGGGCCGGGGAGCCGGCGCGGGACGGGGCCTGGCTGGCCGAGCTCGCCCCCGTCGACGACCCCGGCGCCGTGCCGGAGGCCGTGCTGACCGCGCTGGGCGCCCGCGAGACCGTGCTGTACGGCGCCGGCGCCGAGGAGATGCGGGCCGTCGCCGCCTCCGACCGGCAGGCCACCGCCGTCGAGCGCCTCGTCGAGCACTGCGGCCGGCGCCGCATGCTGATCGTCCTGGACAACTGCGAGCACGTCGTCGACGCCGCCGCCCGCCTCGCCGAGGACCTGCTCTCCCGCTGCCCGAACCTCACCGTCCTCGCCACCAGCCGCGAACCCCTCGGCGTACCCGGCGAGCTGCTGCGCCCGGTGGAGCCGCTGCCCGAACCGGCCGCGCTGCGCCTGCTCGCCGACCGGGGAGCCGCCGCCCGCCCCGGCTTCCGCCCCGACGCCGACGAGGAGACCGCGCACGCCTGCGCCGAGATCTGCCGCCGCCTCGACGGCCTGCCGCTGGCCATCGAACTGGCCGCCGCCCGGCTGCGGATGCTGACCCCCCGCCAGATCGCCGACCGCCTCGACGACCGCTTCCGCCTGCTCACCTCCGGCAGCCGCACCGTCCTGCCCCGCCAGCAGACCCTGCGCGCCGTCGTCGACTGGTCCTGGGAGCTGCTGGACGACGAGGAGCGGGACGTGCTGCGCCGCCTGTCCGTCTTCGCCGGCGGCTGCGACCTGGCCGCCGCCGAGGCCGTCTGCGGTCCCGCCGCCCTGGAAGCGCTGGGCTCCCTCGTCGACAAGTCCCTGGTGGTGGCCGCGCCGGCCGGGAGCGACGGCATGCGCTACCGGCTCCTGGAGACCGTCGCCGAGTACGCCGCCGAACGCCTCGACGAGACCGGCGGCCGGGCCGCCGCCGAGCGCGCGCACCTGACGTACTACCGCGAACTCGCCCGCACCACCGACCCGTTGCTGCGCGGCCCCGAGCAGCTCACCGCCATCGAGCGGCTGGAGCGCGAGTACGAGAACCTGCGCACCGCCCTGCGCCACGCCATCGCCGAGCGCGACGAGCAGGAGGCGCTGAGCCTGGCCCTGTCGCTGGTCTGGTACTGGCAGATGCGCGACCTGCGGGTCGAGGCCCGGGACTGGTTCAGCGAGATCATGACCCTCGGCCCGGACCCGTTCGCCGAACCGGTGCGCCCCGCCGAGCCGGTGTGGGAGCGGTGCACGGCCGCCCCGCCCCCGATGACCGGCGAAGTCCTCGCCGAGGCCCGGCGCGGTGTCCACCTCGCCCACCTCGCCTGCATGGACACCGAGCTGGACGCCTGGCAGAACCCGGCGGCCAGGCGGAAACTGCGCGTCATCTCCGAGACGTACGAACCCGGCATGCCCCAGACCTGCACCCCGCCCGGCCTGCTCTGGTTCTTCGCCGTGATGCTCTCCGGCGACATGGAGCGCCTGCGCGTGATCATGGACGCCGCCGTGCGCACCTGCCGCGAGACGCCGGGTTACGACTGGGCGCTGGCCGGCAGCCTCCAGATGCGCGCCAACTTCCTCGCCAACCGCACCGAGTGGGCCGGCGACGCGGCCGGCGACGCCGACGAGGCACTGGAGATCTACCGCCGCCTCGGCGACGCCTGGGGCACCGCCGAGGCGCTGGCCGCCCGTGCCGAGGCCCGGGAGCGCAAGGGCGAGTTCCGGCTCGCCGCCGCCGACTACCGCGAGGCCGCGCGGCACGCCGAACGGCTCGGCGCGCACGCCCAGGTGGACGTCCTGGAGGCCCGCCTCGGCAGCGTGCTGCTGGAGGCGGGCGAGGACGAGGAGGGCGAGCGCATCCTGTACGCCGTGATCGACCGCGCCGACGGGGCCGGGCACAGCGGCGCCATGCCGTCCGCCCGGCTCTTCCTCGCCGGCTGGCTCGGCATGACCGGCCGGACCGCCGAGGCACGGGTGCAGCTGCGGCTGCTGCGCGAGGACTTCGCCATCTCCCACTTCATCGTCTTCGACGCCTTCATCCTCGCCGCCGAGGCGTGGATCGCCACACTGGACGACCGGCACGAGGAGTGCCTGGGAAAGGTCCGCAAGGCGCTGGAGAAGGCCGAGGACCCGCTGTCCTCGGCCGTCGCCCCGCACATGCGCTCCGGGTACCTGACCATCGCCGCGATGGCGCTGGCCCGCGTGGACGGCGGCCGCCGGGCCGCCGACGCCGCCCGCTGCATCGGCGCCGCCGAGGCGATGCTGCCGCCGGAGCACGTCTCGATGGGCCTGGAGCGGGACGCGCGCGTCCGGGCCACCGCGCGGGTACGCGAGGTGCTCGACGCCGAGGCGTACGAGGCCGCGTACGCGGAGGGCGCCGCCCTCTCCCCGTTGGAGGCCGTCGCCCTCGTCTGACCCGGACCCCACGTCACTGCGGACGGCTCACGTCTTCGTACGGAACTTGTGGATCGCGACCGGCGCCATCACCGCCGTGATCGCCACCGACCAGCCCAGCGTGATCCACAGGTCGTGCGCGACCGGGCCGCCCACCATCAGACCGCGCGCCGCGTCGGCGAGCGTGGACAGCGGGTTGTAGTCGGTGAAGGCCTGCAGCCAGCCCGGCATCGACTTCGTCGGCGCGAAGATCGACGAGCCGAACTGCAGCGGGAACAGCACCAGGAAGCCCATGGCCTGCACGGACTGGGCGTTCTTCAGGACCACGCCCAGGGTGATGAACACCCACATGATCGACGAGGCGAACACCGCCGACAGGCCCACTGCCGCGAACAGACCGGCCCAGTTCTCGATGTCGAAGCCGACCAGGACGGCGACGACCATCAGCACCGCCGTCGCGAACAGCATCCGCAGCATCTCCACGGCGATCTTCGCGAAGAGCACCGAGCCGCGCCCGATCGGCAGCGACCGGAAGCGGTCCATGACGCCGGAGTTGAAGTCCTGGCTGAAGCCGGTGCCGACGCCCTGGGAGAGCGTCATGCTCATCATCGCGATCATGCCGGGGATCACGTACTGCACATAGCCGTCCTGGCCGCCGCCCAGGGCCTGTCCGATCGAGCCGCCGAAGACGTACACGAACAGCAGGGTGAAGACGACCGGCATCAGCAGCGCGTCGAACATCGACTCCGGGTCCTGCCGGATCCACAGCAGGTTGCGGCGGACCAGGGCCCCGGTGTGCCGCACGTGCCCGCGCAGCGAGATCCGGGCGTCGGGAGCCTGAGTGGGGGCGGGGGTGGGGGTGACAGTGGCGGCGCTCATACGGCGACCTCCTCGCGGGCGTCTTCGGTGCTGGGCGCGGGGTCCTGCGGGGCACTGGCGCGGTGGCCGGTGAGGGACAGGAAGACCTCGTCCAGGCTGGGCAGTTCGGTGGTGACGGAGGAGACGGTGATCCCGCGCGCGGTGACCGCGCCGACCACCGCGGTCAGCTGCTCGTCGCTGAGGACCGGCACCAGGACGGCACCGCGCTCCGCGTCCACGGTGGAGCTGGCGAGCCCCGTGATGCCCAGCTCGTCCAGGTGGGAGGCGAGCGGGCGCAGCTGGAGCGGGTCGGCCGGGCGGACGCGCAGGGTGCGGCCGCCGACCTTGGCCTTCAGGTCCTCGATGCCGCCGTTCGCGATGACCTTGCCCCGGTCCACGACGGTCAGCTCGGAGGCGAGCTGCTCGGCCTCCTCCATGTACTGCGTGGTGAGCAGCACGGTGACGCCGTCGCCGACCATGCGCTTGACCTCGTCCCACACCTCGTTGCGGGTGCGCGGGTCCAGTCCGGTGGTCGGCTCGTCCAGGTACAGCACCGCCGGGTGCCCGATCATGGAGGCGGCCAGGTCGAGGCGGCGCCGCATGCCGCCGGAGTAGGTGGACGCGGGCCGCTTGGCGGCCTCGGTGAGCGAGAACCGCTCCAGCAGCTCGTCGGCCCGCCGGCGGGCGTCCTTGCGGGACAGGTCGAGCAGGCGCCCGATCATGTACAGGTTCTCCCAGCCGGGGAGCTTCTCGTCCACGGACGCGTACTGCCCGGTGAGCCCTATCGCCCGCCGCAGCTGCCGGGGCTGCCGTACGACGTCGTAACCGGCGACGTGCGCCTGGCCGGAGTCGGGCGTGATGAGGGTGGACAGGATGCGGACGAGGGTGGTCTTGCCGGCCCCGTTCGGCCCGAGCACACCCATCACGGTGCCCTCGCGCACATCGAGGTCGACGCCGTCCAGTGCCTTGGTCTCGCCGTAGTGCTTGACCAGCCCCCGCACGGTGACCGCGCTGCCCGCGACGGTCGGGGGGTTGCCATCGATTCGCTTCATGTCCCAGACGATGTCAGGGGCTGCCGACATATCGCCGACAGCCCACCGACAAACCACCGACGAGCACCGCAACCATCAATTGAGGCACCACGACGGCGAGCAACCAGCTCCGCGAGAGCGGCGCCGGTTTAGGCGCAAGAAGGCGGGGCGAAGCCCCCCGGGGCCGGTGTTGGTGCCGCGATGGCTCAGTGGCCGTGTGGCCCGGTCAGGGGCGGACGGCTCAGTGGACGGAGTGCTCCTCCTGCGGGAACGTTCCGCCGACGACGTCCTCGGCGAAGGACTTCGCCGCGTCGCCGATGACCTGGCGCAGGTCGGCGTACTTCTTCACGAACTTCGGCACCCGGCCGCCGGTCAGCCCCAGCATGTCGGTCCACACCAGCACCTGGGCGTCCGTGCCGGGCCCGGCCCCGATGCCGACCGTCGGGATGTGCAGCGACCGCGTCACCTCGGCGGCCAGCTCGGCCGGCACCAGCTCCAGGACGACCGCGAAGGCGCCCGCGTCCTGCACGGCCTTGGCGTCGCGCAGCAGCTGCTGGGCCGCCTCCTCGCCCCGGCCCTGCACCCGGTAGCCCATGGCGTTGACGGACTGCGGGGTGAGGCCGATGTGCGCCATCACCGGGATGCCGGACTCGACCAGCAGCCGGATCTGTTCGTGCGACCGCTCACCGCCCTCCAGCTTCACGGCGCCGACGCCCGCCTCCTTCACCAGCCGGGTCGCCGAGCGCAGCGCCTGCACCGGTCCCTCCTGGTAGGAGCCGAAGGGCAGGTCGCCGACGATCAGGGCGCGCGAGGTGCCCCGTACGACCGCGGCGGACAGCATGGTCATCTCGTCGAGGGTGACCGGCACGGTGGTGTCGTAGCCGAGGTGGCAGTTGCCCGCGGAGTCCCCGACGAGCATGACCGGGATGCCGGCCTCGTCGAAGACGGACGCGGTCATCGCGTCGTAGGCGGTGAGCATGGGCCACTTCTCGCCGCGCTCCTTGGCGGCGGCGATGTCCCGGACGGTGATACGACGGTTGCTCTTGCCCCCGTACAGCGCCTTGTTCCCGTCGGCGGGCCGGCTCTGTGGCGTCTGGGCAGCCGAAAGCTGCGTCATGGCAACGGCTCCTTCATGTCATCTCGAGGCGCCCTCACGGCGTCCCCGGATCCCTTCCATGGTGGCACTTCCCGCGCCCCGGCGGCTAGTGGACCCCCGCCACGGGCCCTGAGCGCCCCTCGTGCCGCGCGGGGCGAATGTGCTCGTTCTGTCACAGAGCCACCCACGGCGGCGGCGTTCGGAACTCCGGACGCCGCCCCGCACGTCCTCGTGCCCGTACGGCCGTCGAGGGACGGCAGGAACGGAACCGATCATCCCCTAGGGTGCTGAGTCACGGGGGGCGACGGTGTGCACGGCAGGCAGTGAGGCGACGGTATGGCGCAGCAGGCGTACATCACGGAGACGGACGACGGCGGCTCGGGGACCGAGCCGCGGGTGACCCGGATTCGGCGCCTGTACGACCGGGCGGTCACCGGCTGGCGCGGCGACCGGCGGATCTGGCGCCGGGGGCTGATCACCGCGGCGGTGGCCATCGTCCTGGCGGGCGTCATGGCGGCCCACTCCCACATCCCGAACGCCGTCGGCAACCTCGGCAGCCTCACCGAGACCTTCCTGCCGTGGTTCGGCCTGCTGATCCCCGTACTGCTGGTGATCGCGCTGGCCCGCAAGTCGGCGACGGCGCTGATCGCCCTGGTGCTGCCGGTCAGCGTCTGGCTCAACCTGTTCGGCGGCCTCCTCTTCGACAAGACCGGCGCCGGCGGCGACCTCACCGTGGCCACGCACAACGTCAACGCCGACAACGCCGACCCGGCCGGCACCGCCCGCGCCGTGGCCGCCGCCGGCGCGGACGTGATGGCCCTGGAGGAGCTGAAGGCGACCGCGGTGCCGACGTACGAGAAGGCGCTGCAGGCGAAGTACCCGCATCACGCCGTCGTCGGCACGGTCGGGCTGTGGAGCAAGTACCCGCTGAGCGACGTGAAGCCCGTCGACATCCAGCTCGGCTGGAAGCGCGCGATGCGCGCCACCGTCGCCACGCCCGCCGGGCCGGTCGCGGTGTACGTCGCCCACCTGCCCTCCGTCCGGGTGAAGCTGGAGGCCGGCTTCACCGCCCGGCAGCGGGACAAGAGCGCCAACGCCCTCGGCGAGGCCATCGCCGACGAGAAGCTGGACCGCAAGATCCTGCTCGGCGACCTCAACGGCACCATGAACGACCGCGCCCTCACCGCCATCACCTCCCAGATGCGCTCCCCGCAGGGCGCGGTCGGCGACGGCTTCGGCTTCAGCTGGCCGGCGGCGTTCCCGATGGCCCGCATCGACCAGATCCTGGTCAGCGGCGTCGAACCGACGACCAGCTGGACCCTCCCGGCCACCGGCAGCGACCACCTCCCGATCGCCGCGCGTGTGAAGGTCGACACAACCGCCTCCTGAGATTCGTCGGCGGAATACTCGCCCTGAGAGCCTTTGTTCCGTACGGGAACATAACGACGTCCCTCCTCCCGTACGCACTCCGCTCGAAGCTCTCGAAAGGCGAGACCCTCATGCCCCTGGCCCTGCTCGCCCTCGCCGTGGGCGCCTTCGGCATCGGCACCACCGAGTTCGTGATGATGGGCCTGCTGCCCGACGTCGCGGACGACCTGGACATCTCGATCCCCAGCGCCGGCCACCTGGTCTCGGCCTACGCGCTCGGCGTCGTCGTCGGCGCCCCGCTGCTCGCGGCGGCGACGGCGCGGATGTCCCGCCGCACGGTCCTGATCGCCCTGATGGCGCTGTTCGTGGCCGGCAACGCCCTGTCCGCCGTCGCCCCCGGCGAGGTCTCCCTCCTCGCCGCCCGCTTCGTCAGCGGCCTGCCGCACGGCGCCTTCTTCGGCGTCGGCGCCGTGGTCGCCACCGGCATGGTCGCGCCGGAACGCAAGGCCCGCTCCGTCTCCCTGATGTTCCTGGGCCTGACCGTCGCCAACGTCGTCGGCGTCCCCGCCGCCACCGCCATGGGCCAGCAGCTCGGCTGGCGGGCGACCTTCCTCGGCGTCAGCGCGATCGGCGTCGCGGCGATAGCGGCGCTGGTCGCCCTGATACCCCGCGACCACGCCCCCGCCACCGCCACCGGCCTGCGCGGCGAACTGGCCGCCCTGCGCTCGGTCCCCGTCTGGCTGGCCCTCGGCACCACGGTCGCGGGCTTCGGCGCGCTCTTCGCCGCGTACAGCTACGTCACGCCGATGCTCACGGACGCCGCCGGCTTCGCCGACGCGAGCGTCACGCTGCTCCTCGCCCTGTTCGGCGTCGGCGCCACCGCGGGCAACCTGCTGGGCGGCCGCCTGGCCGACCACTCCCTGCGGGGCACCCTCTTCGGCGGCCTGGCCTCCCTGGTCGTCGTCCTCGCCCTCTTCCCGCTCCTGATGCGCACGCCGGTGACGGCGGCCCTCGCGGTGGCCCTGCTCGGCATGGCCGCCTTCATCACCGGTTCCCCCCTCCAGCTGATGGTCATGGAGAAGGCGTCGGCGGCCCCCTCCCTCGCCTCCTCGGCCAACCAGGCCGCCTTCAACCTCGCCAACGCCGGCGGCGCCTGGATCGGCGGCCTCGCCCTGGCCGCGGGCTTCGGCGTCACCTCCCCGGCGACGGCGGGCGCGGGGCTCGCGGTGCTCGGCCTGGCGGTCGCGGGCACGGCGTGGGCGGTGGACCGGCACCGGGGCGCCGCCGCTGTGGCCGCCGGGCGTGAGCGGGTGGTCGCGGGGCACGTGCCGGAGGGGGAGACGGTACGGCGATGAGGGGCCGACGGCCCCCTGCTGCACACCCACGCGGGCCGGTCCTCACCTCGCTGTTGGTCGTCACCCGTGGGCGTGCACGGGACCCCGTTCCCGCCCGCGGGCGTAGTACGGCGCCCTACCGTGTCGCCCGTCGCGGTACGGCGCGTACGAGGAGGGGTGCGGATGTCGGTGAACGGCGAGACGGACGAGCCGGGTTGGGAGGTCGACCCGGACGACGAGTGGGGTGTGGCTGTCCTCACCACCGTGGGGAGGCAGCTGAAGCTGCGCCGCGAGGCGGTGGGGATGACGGCGGCCGAGTTCGGGACGGCGGTCGGGTACGGGGAGGATCTGGTCTACAAGGTGGAGGGCGGGAAACGGATTCCCCGGCGGGAGTACCTGCAGCGGGCCGACGAGGTGCTGGGGGCGGGTGGCCTGCTGACGGCGATGTGGGAGGACGTTGCCAGGGTCCGGTATCCGAAACGGGTCCGGGAACTGGCGAAGCTGGAGGCCAGTGCGGTCGAGATCGGGTTGTACAGCACCCACAACATCCATGGCCTGTTGCAGACCGAGGCTCACATGCGCGCTCTGTTCGACGCGTGGCTTCCCGCCCACACGGAGGAGGAGACGGAACGCATGGTGGCCGCGCGGCTGGCTCGCCGCTCGGTCTTCGAGCGGTCCCCGGCGCCCACCCTCAGCTTCGTCCAGGAGGAAGCGACGCTCCACCGCCCGGTCGGCGGCAGAATGGTGTGGCGTCGGCAGCTCGAACGTCTCTTGGAACTGGGGGAGTTGCGGAACGTGTCGATTCAAGTGATGCCGACCGACTGCGAGGAGCATGTCGGGACGGGTGGCCTGATCGAGGTGCTCAAATTCCCCGACGGCACCGCGGTGGCGCGTTCGGAGGGGGCCTTCGCCGGGCGGCCGGTGACCGATCCGAAGCAGATCAGAATCCTCGAACTGCGCTATGGCATGATCCGGGCCCAGGCTCTCACGCCCCGAGAGTCGCGGGCCGTCATCGAACAGATGCTTGGAGAGTCATGACCCGCATTTCCGTAACCCCGGACGCGTCCACGCTGGTCTGGTTCAAGAGCAGCTACAGCAGCAGCGGAGACGGCAACGACTGCGTGGAGGTCGCGATAACCCCCGCCACCATCCACATCCGCGACTCCAAGCGCCCGGACGGCCCCCGCCTCACCGTGCCCCCGGCCTCGTGGACGGCGTTCGTGGGCGGCACCGGCAAGGCGTGAGCCCCGGACACAGCGGTCCGGGGCTCACGCTCACGTCAGGCGCGGCTCAGAGCATGGTCGTCTGCGCGTGACCCTGCGCCGAGGCGCCGCCGAAGGCCGCCGAGGCGCCCAGACCGGCCGTGACCGAGAACGGGCCGACCTCAGCGTGGAAACCGGTGCCGAGCGCACCACCGGCGGTGATGACGGCCGCACCGGCGTCGACACCGATGGTGCCGCCGGACACCTGGTCCAGGTCCGCGTCGGCGATCTCAGCTGTTTCGACCTGGGGGACGAAGTTCATGACAGGTCTTTCCTCTCGTGCTGACGAAAAAGGGGGAGCGGTGAGGCACGCACGCCCGCGTTCCGAGGTGGGGGCCCGGAACCGGCCACCGGCGTGCCGCGCACCGATCAAAGCACGGGGGTGAACGGCCCACCATCCGCGCACGGTTGACGACGCTGCTTCAGGCGTCCCCGAGTTCATGAGTGTGCGCATGCGGTCGCGGAAAGGGCCCGCGTCTTCACGCTTCCCGCCGGTTTCGAGGCTCCCTCGGGCCGGAATGCGCGCGGTGGACCCTCCGCACCTTCGGCACGCCCCGCCCCCGCGACCCTGCGATGAACGGTGTGCAGGTCCGAGGGAGGTTTGGCGTCGGCCCGGTCGGCTTGGAGGTCGTCTCGTCCGCGCCGCTGAGTAGCCTGCGGGCGTGGGCATCGAAGCGAACGACGACACCTGGCTGGACGACACACGAAGGTCCTACGACACCGTCGCCGCGAGCTATGCGGACCAGGTGCGCGACCTCCTGAACCGAACGCCCGAGGAGCGCGCGGTCCTGGCCCTTTTCGCCGACCTGGTGAGGTCTCGCGGCGGGGGGGTCGGTCGCGGACGTGGGTTGTGGGCCGGGGCGGATCACCGCTCACCTGCACCGGCTGGGCGTGGACGCGTTCGGGATCGATCTGTCCCCCGGGATGGTCGAGGTGGCCCGGCGTGACCATCCCGGTCTGCGGTTCGAACTCGGCTCGATGACGGACCTCGGCCTCGGCGACGGCTCGATGGCCGGCCTGGTCGCCTGGTACTCGCTGATCCACATCCCCGACACACGGATCGGCACGGTCTTCGAGCACTTTCACCGGGTGCTGCGGCCGGGCGGACCGCTGCTCCTCGGCTTTCACGTCGGGGACACGCCGAAGCTGAAGACGGAGGGCTACGGCGGCCACCCGATGAAGGTCCAGGTCCATCGTCGCCGGCCCAGCCAGATCGCCGACTGGCTCGACGAGGCCGGCTTCACCGTCGACGAACACAGGACGCTCACCTCGGCCGAGAGCACCCTCGGCGGCATCCTCCTCGCGCGCCGGCGGCCGGACAGGCAGTGGGCCCTCATCTGACGAGCCGCCGGTGACCCGGCCGGTCGAGACGGTCCCTCACAGCACCGGCAACGACTTCCGCAGTTGCGCAGGAAGTGACGCACGGTGGGCGTGACGTCGAGCGTGGCACGAGGACCAATCGCTCTGTGCCGTTCTCATTCGGTTGCCCCGGCGATCCAGGCCGAAATTTCCTCGTCGAGTTCCTCGGGAGCCTTTACGTGGCCCGAGTATTCATACTCCAAGAGATCAGCGTCAGGATACTTGTCGCCCCACGATTCGGCTGCACGAGGAGGGGTGATCGGATCCATGGAGTTCGAGATCAGAAGTAGTCTCGGTGATTCTCCCGCATCAGGCGTCGCCCATCTGGAATCCTTGCTTCCAGGCATTACCGCGCACGGATAGTGTATACGCGAAAGCGCTGCTCCCAGAGGATTCCTCTCCTGCGATCCAGCTCCTGCTCCCCATCCTTCGTACGCTGTGCAGACATTGGCAAGATAGCCTACGAACTCCGGTAGAACCTGACCGTCGCCGTAACGGCGGGTGTAGCTGTAGCTTGCCTTGCCTATGATCTCCTGGTCGGCCTCGGTGAGCTTCGGCCAGTTGGTCAGGATTTCGCGAAGCGGCTCGGCGTTGCTTTCAAGGTCATGAGAAAGAGAGAAAAGAGCGGTCATCCTCTCGTACTCTTCGGTACCGCCGGCGAGGCCGACCGGGGTGTCGCCGTCCCCCATGTCCCGAAGCGTCTGATGGAGCTCTTTCTCGCAGTCGGGGAGCGCATCACTCTTGTGGCACCCCATGATGCGTTGCAGGCCCTCTTCCACGGCGGTGCTTCGCTCGACCATGAGGGTGGTCGCGGGCGTTCCCGGCGGAGGAGCGGGAGCGTCCATCACCATCCAGCCGCCGGTGCGCTCCAATTCGGACATCACGGATGTACCTCGGACCGCACCGAAAGACTGCGCGTAGACTCCTGAGATCTCCCCCTCCTTATCACCGAGCTCCCTGAACGACTCTTCGTATTCCGCACGGTCAAGGCGATACAGGTCGACATCGCAAGAGCTGCTGAATTCGTCGGGCCAGCTCTTCGTCTGTGATTCCGAGAGTTCGCCGCCCGCCGATACGTTTTCAACGGATTTGAGGCACTCAGGGCCGACCTTGTGGACGACCCAGGGCTCGACGAACGTGGCCACTGTTCGACCGCGCAGCCAGGACGGAAGAATCGCCCGAACCGTCCCGGCGTCGAGTGGACGCAGTCCAGGCCCTCCCGGGTCCCAGAGAACCAATCCGTCTCGTTCCTCGGGTGTGGGGGCAAGGGTCGCGTTCGACGCATCCCTCTCGGGGGATGTGTAGACCACTGCCCACACCCCTGTGGACAGCAGGTGGCAGCGAACGGTCCTGTCGGCACACGGCTGAGGTGTGCTGGGCTCGGGAGTCGCCGACCGCGCGGCTTCGGGCCCGCGCTCGTCGGACCGGTCCAGGTGCAGGCCGGCGAGGACGACCGCGGCCAAGGCCGCTACGCCGGCGAACCAGCGTGCGACCTTGGCACGGCCGAGGGCACGTACCTCTAGCATGTGGTGCTTGCGTCGTACTGTTCGCAGGAGCTGGTGGCGTCCGTGGAGCCGTCCTCGATCCACCGGCTTCCTGGGTTCGCGGAGTTGTACCAGACGCTGTCAGTGCCGTTGAGGAGAGCCTCGACGGCCTCGTTTCGAGGAACTGTATGCGACCCCTCCGCGGCCTGAGCAGGAACGGAGAAACCTCCCACCAGCAGGCCGGATATTATTGTCGCTGTAGCGATTCGACGCATGACGTTTCTTTCTGGGGCTGCCAATGGCATGTAACTGGCAGGCGAACCGAATTGTCGAAGACCATCTGAGTGGCAGCCAGGAAGCCATCCCGCGCGCCGGCAAAGAGAGATGGTCGGAGTGTGAGGGAGATGAATCAGGGCACGAGTCCGAATCGCTACGCCGGATGCATGCGGTATCCGGATGGGGGCAGAGCGACGACGGGTGCTTGGGAGAGGCGAGAGCGGCAACAGCTCCAGCCCTTGAGCGACTCCTCGGTGGGAGCGTGTGAGCGTGAGATCCGCTCAGACGGCCCAGAGGCGACCCAGAGCCAGTCGGAGGCCATGAGGCCGACGGTGCGCGACCGTCGGCCCCAACCGTTGAATCAGCGAGAAACTGTCTCTGACCTGCCCTTACAGCACCGGCAGCGACTTCCGCAGCTCGAACGCCGTCACCTGCGACCGGTACTCCTCCCACTCCTGCCGCTTGTTCCGGAGGAAGAAGTCGAAGACGTGCTCGCCCAGGGTCTCGGCGACGAGGTCGCTGCGTTCCATCAGGGCGAGGGCCTCGCCCAGGTTCTGGGGGAGGGGTTCGATGCCCAGGGCGCGGCGTTCCGAGTCGGAGAGGGCCCAGACGTCGTCCTCGGCGCCCGGCGGGAGTTCGTAGCCCTCCTCGATGCCCTTGAGGCCGGCGGCGAGGAGGACGGCGTAGGTGAGGTACGGGTTGGCGCCGGAGTCGATGGAGCGGACCTCGACGCGGGCCGAGCCGGTCTTGCCGGGCTTGTACATGGGGACGCGGACCAGGGCCGAGCGGTTGTTGTGGCCCCAGCAGATGTAGGAGGGGGCCTCGCCGCCCGCGCCCGCCGTGCGCTCGGTGCCGCCCCAGATGCGCTTGTAGGAGTTCACCCACTGGTTGGTGACCGCCGAGATCTCCGCCGCGTGCCGCAGCAGGCCCGCGATGAAGGAGCGGCCGACCTTGGAGAGCTGGTACTCGGCGCCCGACTCGTAGAACGCGTTGCGGTCGCCCTCGAAGAGGGACAGGTGGGAGTGCATGCCCGAGCCGGGGAACTCCGAGAACGGCTTCGGCATGAAGGTGGCCTGGAGGCCCTGTTCGAGAGCAACCTGCTTCATGACCAGGCGGAACGTCATGATGTTGTCGGCCGTGGAGAGCGCGTCGGCGTATCGGAGGTCGATCTCCTGCTGGCCCGGCGCGCCCTCGTGGTGGGAGAACTCCACCGAGATGCCCATCGACTCCAGCATGGTGATCGCCTGGCGGCGGAAGTCCATGCCGATGTTCTGCGGGGTGTGGTCGAAGTAGCCGGAGTTGTCGGCGGGGGTGGGGACCGTGCCGTCGACCGGCTTGTTCTTCAGCAGGAAGAACTCGATCTCCGGGTGGGTGTAGAAGGTGAAGCCCAGGTCGGAGGTGCGGGCCAGGGCGCGCTTGAGGACGTAGCGCGGGTCCGCGAAGGACGGGGAGCCGTCCGGCATCAGGATGTCGCAGAACATGCGGGCCGTGCCGGGGGCCTCCGCGCGCCAGGGGAGGACCTGGAAGGTGGAGGGGTCCGGCTTGGCGATCATGTCGGACTCGTAGACCCGGGCGAAGCCCTCGATCGCCGAGCCGTCGAAGCCGATGCCCTCGTCGAAGGCCTGCTCCAGCTCGGCCGGGGCCACGGCCACGGACTTCAGGAAGCCCAGCACGTCCGTGAACCACAGGCGTACGAACCGGATGTCGCGCTCCTCCAGCGTCCGGATCACGAACTCCTGCTGCTTGTCCATCTTCCGCTTCCCCATCCTCGCTGGTCAGGCCGCCTGTCTCCGGTACGGCGGGAGGCGGTCGGGCACGTGAGCATCACACCACAGCACGGTTTCGTACGCGTTGCGGACCTCGATCGGCTCACCTGTCCTCCCCGCAGAGTAGAGGCCACCTGTTCGATCGGGCCATTCCGGGGATCCGGCCGGGACAGATCCTGTGATCTCCCTTCGAACGACGGGCACGCCGGCACTACGATCAGCGAACCTCACAGCTCCCTTTCCGATGACGTTTCCCCAGAAGGGCACACCTCATGGGTTCCGCCAAGAAGAGCAGCAACCAGGCGCGACAGGCCCGCATAGCCGAGATGCGACGCGCCGAGGAGGCCCGCGAGCGCCGGAACCGGATCCTGACCATCGGGGTCAGCACCGTGGTCGTCGCCGGTCTCGTGGTCGGCGGCGTCTTCCTCATCCGGTCGCAGTCCGACGACTCGGACAGCATGGCCTCGAACGGCGACGGGTCGAAGACCTCCGGCAAGTTCGTCACCGGCGAGGACGGAGTGCGGACCTGGGAGGGGAACCTCGGGCGCAACCACGTCACCAAGAAGGTGTCCTACCCCGCCGAGCCCCCCGTCGGCGGCGACCACAACCAGGTCTGGATGAACTGCGACGGCGACGTCTACACCGAGCCGCTGAACAACGAGAACGCCGTGCACTCGCTGGAGCACGGCGCCGTGTGGGTGACGTACACCGACAAGGCCCCGAAGGCCGAGGTCGAGAAGCTGGCGGAGAAGGTGAAGAAGACGCCGTACTCGCTGATGAGCCCCAACGACAAGCAGAAGGACCCGATCATGCTGACCGCCTGGGGCCACCAGCGCACCGTGACGGGCGCCGACGACCCGAACGTCGACAAGTTCTTCGAGAAGTTCGTCCAGGGCGAGCAGACCCCCGAGCCGGGGGCCGCGTGCACCAACGGGCTGCCGCAGTGACCCCGAGGCGGGCCGGCTGGATCACGGGGGCCGCCGCCGCGGCCCTCGTCGCGGCCGGCGGCATCACCTACGCGGTCGCCGGGGACGACGGCGCGGGCCGCGTCCCGACGGCCGACTCCGCCGACGCCGGTTTCGCGCGCGACATGGCCGTGCACCACCAGCAGGCCGTGGAGATGTCGTACATCGTGCGCGACCGCACCGACGACGAGGAGGTGCGGCGGCTCGCGTACGACATCGCGCAGACCCAGGCCAACCAGCGCGGCATGATGATCGGCTGGCTGGACCTGTGGGGGCTGCCGAAGGTGTCGTCCGATCCGCCGATGACCTGGATGGGGATGGGGGACATGCCGTCGGCGGGCGAGGGCTCGCTGATGCCGGGCATGGCCACCGACGCCGAGATGGAGAAGCTCGGCACCCTCAGCGGCAGGCAGGCCGAGGTCTACTACCTCCAGCTCATGACCGAGCATCACAAGGGCGGCGTCCACATGGCCGAGGGGTGTGCCGAGAAGTGCACGGTGGGGGTGGAGAAGCGGCTGGCCCAGGGGATGGTGGAGTCGCAGGAGTCGGAGATGCGGCTGATGGCGGACCTGCTCGCCGAGCGGGGTGCGAAGCCACCCGCGTGACGAGGGGCGCGTGAGGCTTCGGACATGAGGCGGAAACCGGTACGTCACCCCATTGTGTCGTTCTGACGATTACACTGGCCGCCGTGCCCCGCCTACGACTCGCCCTGAACCAGATCGACTCCACCGTCGGTGATATCGACGGCAACGCCGAGTCGGTCGTCCGCTGGACCCGGCACTCGGCCGGGCAGGGAGCGCACCTGGTGGCGTTCCCGGAGATGGTGCTGACCGGGTACCCGGTCGAGGACCTGGCCCTCAGGCCGTCCTTCGTCGAGGCGTCCCGCGCCGCCCTGCGCTCCCTCGCCGCGCGCCTCGCCGACGAGGGCCTCGGCGGGCTGCCGGTGGTCGTCGGGTACCTCGACCGCTCGGCGACGGCGCAGCCGAGGTACGGCCAGCCGGCCGGCGCCCCGCAGAACGCGGCGGCCGTGCTGTACGGCGGCGAGGTGGCCCTGAGCCTCGCCAAGCACCACCTGCCGAACTACGGCGTCTTCGACGAGTTCCGCCACTTCGTGCCCGGCGACACCCTGCCGGTGGTGCGGGTGCGCGGCGTGGACGTGGCGCTGGCCGTCTGCGAGGACCTGTGGCAGGACGGCGGCCGGGTGCCGGCGGCGCGTTCGGCGCGGGCCGGGCTGCTGCTGTCCGTCAACGCCTCGCCGTACGAGCGGGACAAGGACGACACCCGGCTGGAGCTGGTGCGCAAGCGTGCCCAGGAGGCCGGTTGCACGACCGCGTACCTCGCCATGACCGGCGGGCAGGACGAGCTGGTCTTCGACGGCGACTCGCTCGTGGTCGACCGGGACGGGGCGGTGCTGGCGCGGGCGCCGCAGTTCACCGAGGGGTGCGTGGTGCTGGACCTCGACCTGCCCGCCGCCGGCGCGGACGCCCCCACGGGCGTGGTGGACGACGGGCTGCGGATCGACCGGGTCGTGCTGTCCGAGGAGCCGGTGCCCGCCGTGGGTGGGTGGCTGTCCGGCGGGGTCGCCGAGCGGCTGGACGACGACGAGGAGGTCTACTCGGCCCTCGTCGTCGGGCTGCGCGCGTACGTCGCCAAGAACGGCTTCCGGTCGGTGCTCGTCGGCCTGTCCGGCGGCATCGACTCCGCCCTCGTCGCGGCCATCGCCTGCGACGCGGTCGGCGCGGAGAACGTCCACGGCGTCTCCATGCCCTCCAAGTACTCCTCCGAGCACTCCAGGGACGACGCGGCGGAGCTGGCCCGGCGCACCGGGCTCCACTTCCGCACCGTGCCGATCGAGCCGATGTTCGACGCGTACACGGGGGCGCTGGAGCTGACCGGTCTGGCCGAGGAGAACCTCCAGTCGCGGCTGCGCGGCACACTGCTGATGGCGATCTCCAACCAGGAGGGCCACCTGGTCCTGGCCCCCGGGAACAAGTCGGAGCTGGCGGTCGGGTACTCGACGCTGTACGGCGACTCGGTGGGCGCGTACGGGCCCATCAAGGACGTGTACAAGACGTCCGTCTTCCGTCTCGCCGAGTGGCGCAACCGCGCGGCGAAGGACCGTGGGCAGACCCCGCCGATCCCCGGGAACTCGATCACCAAGCCGCCCAGCGCCGAACTGCGCCCGGGCCAGGTCGACACGGACTCCCTGCCTGACTACCCGGTCCTGGACGCGATCCTCGAGCTGTACGTCGACCGGGACCGGGGCGCGGACGAGATCGTGGCCGCCGGGTACGACCGGGAGCTGGTGACGAAGACGCTGCGCATGGTCGACACCGCCGAGTACAAGCGGCGCCAGTACCCGCCGGGCACCAAGATCTCCCCGAAGGGCTTCGGCAAGGACCGCCGGCTCCCGGTCACCAACCGGTGGCGGGAGCGGGGCTGACCGGCTAGCCCTGCCGCTTCAGGTCCGACAGCACCTTGTGCAGCGGCTCCGCCTCCCGGCGGCGGTACTCCTGGATGGCCCAGCCGTTGCCGTCGGGGTCCTTGAAGTACATGAAGGTGGCGCCGTCGTCCGGGGCGTACTGGACGGGCTCGGAGACGTCCAGGCCGCGCCCCACCAGCTCCGCGTGGGCCGCCTTGATGTCGGCGACGCAGAGCTGGAGGCCCTGGTAGGAGCCGGGTTCCGGCTTGGTCTGGCCCTGCGCCATGTCCCAGATCGCCTCGCCGAGGGCGATCGAGCAGCCCGAGCCCGGGGGCGTGAGCTGGACGATGCGCATCCCCGGCATGACCTCCTGGTCGATGTCGACGTGGAAGCCGACCTTGTCCCGGTAGAAGTCCCGGGAACGGTCGATGTCGGTGACGGGCAGCGGGATCACTTCGAGGGTGAAGTCCATGACGTGACTCCTTCGACGTCCATCGACGTCCTTGTCGAGCACGAGGTCGATCATCAGTAGTGGTACCGCGCCTGGACGACGATCAGTTCGTCGTCGCCCGGCTTGTACACCAGACGGTGCGTGTCGTCGATGCGCCGTGACCAGTAGCCGGACAGGTCGCCCTTCAGCGGCTCCGGCTTGCCGATGCCCTTGAACGGGTCGCGGGCGGTGTCGGCGAGCAGTCTGTTGATCCGTCTGGTCATCTTCCGGTCGCTCTCGGCCCAGTGGACGTAGTCCTCCCAGCCGTGCGACGTGAAAGCGATCCTCACGCCCGCTCCGCGTCCGGGTCGATCAGCTCGCGGTGCCGCGCCTCGCCGGCCTCGGCCTCCGCGATCGAGTCGAGCAGACGGCGGGCGTTCCTCGGCGACCGCAGCAGGTGCACGGTCTCCGTCCACGCCGTGAAGTCCTCCTCGGACATCAGCACGGCGTTCCCCTTGCGGGAGGTGATGTGCACCGGGGCATGGTCCTCGTTGACCTGCTCTATCAGCGGGAACAGGTTCTGACGGGCTTCGCTGGCGGTGATGGACATACCGGTGCCTCCCTTCGCGGCTTGTACAAGATATCGTACGAGTCCGGAGCGGGCCACCGGAAGCCCGGATACGCTCAGCTCTGTACCACCCCCTCACCACCACCCCTTATCACCCACCTTGAACCCACAGGTCCGACAAGGAGGCCGAGATGACGGCGCCGGGGCGCAGGAGCAGTACCTTCACGCGGCTGCTGCGGCACGGCTTCACCGATCCCTCGGCCGCCGAGCGGCTCCTGGACGGCGCGGAACTGGCGCCGGTCCGCAACGACCCCGTGCTGCTGGAGGCCCTCGGCGCCACCGCCGACCCCGACCTCGCCCTGCACGGCCTGGTCCGGCTCCTGGAGGCGCAGCCCGACCCCACCGCCCGCCGGGAACTGCTGGACACCCTGATAGCGGCCAAGCCGCTGCGGGACCGTCTCCTCGGTGTGCTCGGCGCCTCCGAGGCGCTCGCCGACCACCTCGCCCGGCACGCCGCCGACTGGCAGGCCCTGGTCACCTACGAACCCCGTGACCTGCACCGCGGCGTGGACGACTTCGAGCGGGGCCTCGCCGAGGCCGACGACCCCGTCTCGCTGCGCGTCGCCTACCGGCGCTGCCTGCTGTCCATCGCCGCCCGCGACGTGTGCGGCACCATCGACGTCGCCGAGACCGCCGCCGAACTGGCCGACCTCGCCACCGCCACCCTGCGCGCCGCCCTCGCCCTCGCCGAGGCCGCCGCGCCCGAGGACGCCGCGCGGTGCCGGCTGGCGGTGATCGCGATGGGCAAGTGCGGCGGACACGAGCTGAACTACGTCTCCGACGTGGATGTCATCTTCGTCGGAGAGGCGGCGGACGGCGGCCCCGACGCCGACGAGGCCAAGGCGCTGCGGGCCGCGACCTCGCTCGCCTCGCACATGATGCGGATCTGCTCCGAGACCACCGTCGAGGGCTCCATCTGGCCCGTCGACGCCAACCTCCGCCCCGAGGGCCGCAACGGCCCGCTGGTGCGCACCCTCAGCAGCCACGTCGCCTACTACCAGCGCTGGGCCAAGACCTGGGAGTTCCAGGCGCTGCTCAAGGCCCGCCCGGTGGCCGGCGACCCCGGCCTCGGCGCCGAGTACGTCGCCGCCCTCCAGCCCCTGGTGTGGCAGGCCGCCGACCGCGAGAACTTCGTGCCGGACGTGCAGAAGATGCGCCGCCGGGTGGTGGAGAACATCCCGGCCGCCGAGGTCGACCGCCAGCTCAAGCTCGGCCCGGGCGGCCTCAGGGACGTCGAGTTCGCCGTGCAGCTGCTCCAGCTGGTGCACGGCCGCGCCGACACGTCCCTGCACAGCGGTACGACGCTGGACGCGCTGGAGGCCCTGGCCGCGGGCGGGTACGTGGGCCGGGCGGACGCCGCCCAGCTGGACGAGGCGTACCGCTTCCTGCGCTCCATGGAGCACCGCATCCAGCTGCACCGGCTGCGGCGCACCCACCTCGTGCCCGAGGACGAGGCCGACCTGCGCCGCCTCGGCCGCTCCCTCGGCCTGCGCACCGACCCGGTGCCCGGCCTGCTGCGCGCCTGGAAGCGGCACGCCTCCGTCGTACGGCGGCTGCACGAGAAGCTGTTCTACCGGCCGCTGCTCGACGCGGTGGCCCAGCTCGCGCCGGGGGAGGTCCGGCTCAGCGCGGAGGCGGCCCGCGAACGCATGGTCGCCCTCGGCTACGCCGACCCGGCCGCCGCGCTCAGGCACCTGGAGGCGCTGGCGTCGGGCGTCACCCGCAAGGCGGCCATCCAGCGGACCCTGCTGCCGGTGCTGCTGGGCTGGTTCGCGGACTCCGCCGACCCGGACACCGGTCTGCTCAACTTCCGCAAGGTCTCCGACGCGCTCGGCAACACGCCCTGGTATCTGCGGCTGCTGCGGGACGAGGGCGCCGCCGCCGAGAACCTCGCCCGCGTGCTCTCCGCCGGGCGGCTCGCCCCCGACCTGCTGATGCGGGCACCGGAGGCGGTCGCGCTGCTCGGCGACGGCAACTCCGGGGGGCTGGCGCCGCGCGGCCGGGCCCAGCTGGAGCAGGAGACGCTCGCCGCGGTCCGCCGCGCCGACGGGGCCGTCCAGGCCGTCACCGCGGTGCGCGGGGTGCGCCGCCGGGAGCTGTTCCGCACGGCCGCCGCGGACATCGTCGGCTCCTACGGCACCGAGGCGCAGCCCGTCGAGGCCGACCAGGGAGCCCTGGTGGACCGGGTCGGCGCCGCCGTGTCCGACCTGACGGCGGCGACGCTGGCGGGCACGCTCCGGGCGGTCGTGCGCGAGGGCTGGGGCGACACCCTGCCGACCCGGTTCGCGATCATCGGCATGGGCCGCTTCGGCGGGCACGAGCTGGGCTACGGCTCGGACGCGGACGTGCTCTTCGTCCACGAACCGCGCGACGGGGTCGACGAACGGGAGGCGGCGGACGCGGCCAACAAGGTCGTCGCCGAGATGCGGCGCCTGCTCCAGGTGCCCAGCGCCGACCCGCCGCTGCTGATCGACGCCGACCTGCGGCCCGAGGGCAAGTCCGGGCCGCTGGTGCGCACACTCAAGTCGTACGAGGCGTACTACCGGCGCTGGTCGCTGGTGTGGGAGCGGCACGCGCTGCTGCGGGCCGAGTTCGTGGCCGGGGACGAGGACCTGGGACGCCGGTTCACCGAGCTGGTCGACCCGCTGCGGTACCCGGCGGACGGGCTCGGCGAGGACGCGGTGCGGGAGATCCGGCGGCTCAAGGCCCGGATGGAGTCCGAGCGGCTGCCGCGCGGGGCGGACCCCAAGCTGCACGCGAAACTCGGGCCGGGCGGGCTCTCCGACGTCGAGTGGACGGTGCAGCTGATGCAGCTGCGGCACGGGCACGCGCAGGCCGGGCTGCGGACCACCCGGACACGGGCGGCGCTGGCGGCGGCGTGCGAGGCCGGCCTCGTCTCCGAGGAGCACGCCGCGACGCTCGACGAGGCGTGGGTGCTGGCGACGCGGGTGCGCAACGCGGTGATGCTGGTGCGTGGGAGAGCGGGGGACACGTTCCCGACCGATCCGCGCGAGCTGGCGGCGGTGGGTCGGTACCTGGGACACGGCTCCGGGCACGCGGGCGACATGCTCGACGAGTACCGGCGTACGGCGCGCAGGGCGCGGGTGGTGGTGGAGGAGCTGTTCTACGAGTAGGCCCGCGCGCTACGCGCGGACGGGCGACCACGCCCTGCGCCGCTCACCCACCCGGGCCACGTCCCTCGGCAACGCGTGCGGCAACGCCCGGTACCAGGCGAAGGCCACCGCGTACCCGAACCCCAGACACAGCACGCCCCCCACCGCGTCCAGCCAGAAGTGGTTGGCGGTCGCCACGATCACCACCAGCGTCAGCGCCGGGTACACCAGACCCAGCACCCGCACCCACGGCACCGAGGCCAGCGCGAAGATCGTCAGCCCGCTCCACACCGACCACCCGATGTGCATCGACGGCATCGCCGCGTACTGGTTGGACATGTTCTTCAGGTCGCCGGACGCCATCGAGCCCCACGTGTCGTGGACCAGCACGGTGTCGATGAAGTTCCCGCCGTTCATCAGCCGGGGCGGGGCGAGCGGATACAGGTAGTAACCGACCAGGGCGACGCCCGTCGTCGCGAAGAGGACCAGCCGGGTCGCCGCGTAGCGCCCGGGATGGCTGCGGTAGAGCCACACCAGGACACCCAGCGTCACCACGAAGTGCAGTGTCGCGTAGTAGTAGTTCATGCCGACGACCAGCCAGGTCACCGAGTTCACGGCGTGGTTGACCGACTGCTCGACGGCGATGCCCAGTTGCTGCTCGACGCGCCAGATCCAGTCGGCGTTGCGCAGGGCCTGACCCCGCTGCTCGGGCACCGCGTTGCGGACGAGCGAGTACGTCCAGTAACTGATCGCGATCAGCAGGATCTCGAACCACAGGCGGGGCCGGCGCGGTGCGCGGAGACGGCGCAGCAGGCCCTGCCCCGTCTCGTCCGTGACGGGGTGCGGAACGCCTTGTTCCCGGCGTTCCGGAGTCCTCACGGTCACGTCACCCATAGGCATGAAGTCTGCCAGAAAAGCCCTGTCCCACCGATCATCCCCCGGGAGGATCCGGACCGCATCCGGCCACTACGGGACGGACGCGACGGACGTCAGGACCGGCCGCGCTCGCCCGGTGCCGAGGCCGTCGAACCGCGCACCACCAGCTCCGGCATGAACACGAACTCGCTGTGCGGCGCGGGCGTCCCGCCGATCTCCTCCAGCAGCGTGCGCACCGCCGCCTGTCCCATCGCGGGCACCGGCTTGCGGACGGTCGTCAGCGGCGGGTCGGTGAAGGCGATCAGCGGCGAGTCGTCGAAGCCGACGACCGAGATGTCCTTGGGCACGTCCAGCCCGCGCTGCCGGGCCGCCCGTATCGCGCCCAGCGCCATCATGTCGCTGGCGCAGACCACGGCCGTGCAGTCGCGGTCGATGAGGGCGGTGGCCGCCGCCTGGCCGCCCTCCAGGGTGTAGAGGGAGTGCTGGACGAGTTCCTTGCGCACCGTCTCGGCGTTCAGGTCCAGCTGTTCCTGGACCGTGCGGACGAATCCCTCGATCTTGCGCTGCACCGGCACGAACCGCTGCGGTCCGAGCGCCAGCCCGATCCGGGTGTGGCCGAGCGAGACCAGGTGCGTGACCGCCAGGCTCATCGCGGCGCGGTCGTCGGGGGAGATGAACGGCGCCTGCACCTTCGACGAGAAGCCGTCGACGAGGACGAAGGGCACGCCCTGCGCGCGCAGCCGCTCGTAGCGCTGCATGTCGGCGGTGGTGTCGGCGTGCAGACCGGAGACGTAGATGATGCCGGCCACGCCCCGGTCGACGAGCATCTCGGTCAGCTCGTCCTCGGTGGAGCCGCCCGGGGTCTGGGTGGCGAGCACCGGCGTGTATCCCTGGCGGGTCAGCGCCTGCCCGATGACCTGGGCGAGCGCCGGGAATATGGGGTTCTCCAGCTCCGGGGTGATCAGACCGACCAGGCCCTCGCTGCGTTGCCGCAGCCTGACGGGCCGCTCGTAGCCGAGCACGTCGAGGGCGGCCAGTACGGACTGGCGGGTGGTGGCGGCGACGCCCGGCTTCCCGTTGAGGACCCGGCTGACCGTCGCTTCGCTCACCCCCGCCTGGGCGGCGATGTCGGCAAGCCGTGTGGTCACAGGGGTGGACTGTACCTGTCGGCCGCCCCCTTGCACACCGATCGGGCGCCGTGGGCGGCCTGTTGGACGGCCCGTCGGACGGCCCGGCGCGGGCTGCTGCGTCATCGCGCTCCCTCGAGAAAGTGATGGCAAGAGCTTGCAGAGTCTTGCACAACCGGCCCGGACGCCGCTCGACCCCCTTAATGAACCGCTCGTCACCTGTAAGGAAGCGTCTCACGACGGTCGCCGGGAGGTCACGCCCGAATAACTTCGGAGATCTCTTGCACTTTTTTGCTGCAAGACCTTTCGCGCCGCTTTCAACGCTGTTACGTTCACGTCGCCCGACGGCGGCAAGGACGCGGTCGGTGTCGGCAGGAGCGGCGGACGGGCCCGCACCCTGCACCACACGGGCTTTCACCCTCAAGGAGAACTCATGCGGCGTGGCATAGCGGCCACCGCTCTGGTGGCGTCCCTCGCCCTCGCGGCGACGGCGTGCGGCGGGGACGGCGACAGCGACAGCGAGTCCGGCGGACCGGTCACCATCACCTACTGGGACACCTCCAACGCGACCAACGAGGCGCCGACCTACAAGGCCCTGGTCAAGGAGTTCGAGGCCGCCAACAAGGGCATCAAGGTCAACTTCGTCAACGTGCCGTTCGACCAGGCGCAGAACAAGTTCGACACCGCCGCCGGTGCCTCGGGCGCCCCGGACGTGCTGCGCACGGACGTCGGCTGGACCGCCGCCTTCGCCAAGAAGGGCTTCTTCCTGCCGCTGGACGGCACCGAGGCCCTCGCCGAGCAGGACAAGTTCCAGCCCAAGCTGATCGAGCAGGCCAAGTACGAGGGCAAGACCTACGGTGTCCCGCTGGTCACCGACACCCTCGCCTTCGTCTACAACAAGGCACTGTTCGAGAAGGCCGGCGTCGAGGTCCCCAAGAACTGGGACGAGCTGAAGAAGGCCGCCGCCACCATCAAGGACAAGACCGGCGTCGACGGCTACTGGGCCTCCACCGCCGGCTACTACGCGCAGCCGTTCCTCTACGGCGAGGGCACCGACACGGTCGACGTCGAGGCCAAGAAGATCACCGTCAACTCGCCCGAGGCGAAGAAGGCGTACGGCACCTGGCTGAGCCTCTTCGACGGCAAGGGTCTGCACAAGGCCGACACCACCGCCGACGCCTACGCCCACATCCAGGAGGCGTTCGTCAGCGGCAAGGTCGCCTCGATCATCCAAGGCCCGTGGGAGATCACCAACTTCTACAAGGGCTCGGCGTTCAAGGACAAGAACAACCTCGGCATCGCCACCGTCCCGGCCGGCTCCACCGGCAAGGCGGGCGCCCCGACCGGCGGCCACAACCTCTCGGTCTACGCCGGCTCGGACAAGGCCCACCAGGAGGCGGCGCTGAAGTTCGTGAAGTTCATGACCTCGGCGAAGTCCCAGGAGACCGTCGCCCTGAAGAACTCCACGCTGCCCACCCGCGACGACGCCTACACCGCCGAGGTCAAGGCCGACCCGGGCATCGCCGGCTTCCAGACGGTCCTGCCCGCCGCCCAGCCGCGCCCGTCGCTGCCGGAGTACAGCTCCCTGCTGACCCCGCTGGACGACGAGCTGCCGCAGATCGCCGGCGGCAAGAAGTCCCTGGACGAGGGTCTGGGCGACGCCGAGACCGCGATCGCCAAGCTGGTGCCGGACTTCAGCAAGTGAGTCCGCGTGGCCGCCGGGTCCCCGCCGGAGGGGAGGGACCCGGCGGCCACCGGCCGTGCGCCGCACTCCCGGCCTTCTGCCCTTCTGACCTTCCCGATGCTCCCGAAGGTGTCGAACCATGACAGTCGCCATCGACCGCGCGACCGGCAAGCGCCGCGGTGACCGCACCCCGCGGCCCGGCCTCGGCCGGCGTCTGAAAGACGGCTACCAGAGGCACTGGTACGCCTACGCCATGATCGCGCCGGTGGCCGTCGTGATCGGCGTCCTCGTGCTGTACCCGCTGGGCTACGGCCTCTACCTCACCCTCACCGACGCCAACAGCCTCAACACCGCGCGCACCATCGGCGTCAACGAGATCGAGGCCACCTACCAGTTCGTCGGCCTGGACAACTACGCCGACATCCTGTGGGGCCCGACGGCGTACGACCGGTTCTGGTCCCACTTCATCTGGACCATCGTGTGGACGGCGGTCTGCGTCGGCCTGCACTTCTTCATCGGTCTCGGCCTCGCCCTGCTGCTCAACCAGAAGCTGCGCGGCCGCACCTTCTACCGGCTGATGCTGGTCCTGCCGTGGGCCGTGCCCACCTTCGTCACCGTCTTCGGCTGGCGCTTCATGCTCGCCGACCAGGGCATCATCAACTCCGCCCTGGACTGGCTGCACCTGCCCACGCCCGCGTGGCTGGAGGACACCTTCTGGCAGCGGTTCTCCGCGATCATGGTGAACACCTGGTGCGGCGTGCCCTTCATGATGGTCTCGCTCCTCGGCGGCCTGCAGTCCATCGACAACAGCCTCTACGAGGCCGCCGAGATGGACGGCGCGAACGCCTGGCAGCGGTTCCGCTACGTCACCCTTCCCGGCCTCAGGTCGGTCAGCTCCACGGTCGTCCTGCTCGGTGTCATCTGGACCTTCAACCAGTTCGCCGTGATCTTCCTGCTGTTCGGCAACACCGCCCCCGAGGCGCAGATCCTCGTCACCTGGGCGTACCAGCTCGGCTTCGGACAGCAGCCGCGCGACTTCGCGCAGTCCGCGGCCTACGGCATCCTGCTGCTGGCCATCCTGATCGTCTTCACCTCCTTCTACCGCCGCTGGCTGAACCGCAATGAGCAGCAGCTCGCGATCTGAGGCAGGAGCCACCATGAGCACTACGACCGTTCCGGCGTCCGCTCCGGCCGAGCAGGCCGGCACCGCGCCCGCCGATCCGCCGCGCAAGGTGCGCTCCCGCGGCGAGCGCAGCCGCGTCGCCTCCGTGGCCTCGCACGGCATCCTGACCGTGGCGAGCCTCGTCGCCCTCTTCCCGGTCGCCTGGCTGGTCTACCTGTCCCTCGGCCCGGACAAGAACGACTACCTGCACCCCGAGCGCATCTGGTCGAAGATGACCTTCGACAACTACGTGTTCGTGCTCCAGGAGACCAACTTCTTCGAGTGGCTGAAGAGCTCGCTGATCGTCTCGCTGGGCACCACGGTCATCGGCGTCATGGTCGCCGCCACCACCGGTTACGCGGTCTCGCGGATGCGCTTCCCGGGCTACCGCAAGCTCATGTGGGTCCTCCTGGTCACCCAGATGTTCCCCATCGCCGTGCTGATCGTGCCGATGTACCAGATCCTGTCCGAGCTCCGGCTCGTCGACAGCTACTTCGGCCTGATCCTCGTCTACTGCTCGACCGCGGTGCCGTACTGCGCGTGGCTGCTCAAGGGCTACTTCGACACCATCCCGTTCGAGATCGACGAGGCCGGACGCGTCGACGGACTGACCCCCTTCGGCACCTTCTTCCGACTGATCCTGCCGCTGGCCCGGCCGGGCCTGGCGGTGGCCGGCTTCTACAGCTTCATCACGGCCTTCGGCGAGGTCGCCTTCGCCTCGACGTTCATGCTGAGCGACACGAAGTACACCTTCGCGGTCGGACTGCAGAGCTTCATCAGCGAGCACGACGCGCAGCGTCACCTGATGGCGGCCACCGCCGTGCTCGTGGCGATACCCGTCTCCGCGTTCTTCTACCTCGTGCAGAAGAACCTGGTGACCGGCCTCACCGCCGGCGGCACCAAGGGCTGACGCCCGGCCGGGAAAACGTCCGGCCGCGGTGCCATCCGACCCCGCTGCACCGCGGCCGGCCGCCCCCCACCCACGACTCGATGACCAGAACTCCGTCTCAT
Source organism: Streptomyces sp. M92 (assembly GCF_028473745.1). Classification (NCBI taxonomy): domain Bacteria; kingdom Bacillati; phylum Actinomycetota; class Actinomycetes; order Kitasatosporales; family Streptomycetaceae; genus Streptomyces; species Streptomyces sp. M92. The sequence goes on along the minus strand of NZ_CP101137.1, from coordinate 495,937 downwards.
CCCAAGGACGACATGAGCCAGCAGCCTTCCGCCGCACCGGCCTCCACCCCCACCTCCGCTTCCGCCACCGCGACCGTCGCGCGGCGCCGCGACTGGTGGCGGGACGCGGTGATCTACCAGGTGTACCCGCGCAGTTTCGCCGACAGCAACGGCGACGGCATGGGCGACCTGGAGGGTGTCCGCACCCGCCTGCCGTACCTGCGCGACCTGGGCGTGGACGCCGTGTGGCTCAGCCCCTTCTACGCCTCCCCGCAGGCCGACGCCGGCTACGACGTCGCCGACTACCGGGCCGTCGACCCCATGTTCGGCAACCTGCTGGACGCCGACGCGCTGATCCGCGACGCGCACGCGCTGGGCCTGCGCATCATCGTCGACCTGGTCCCCAACCACTCCTCCGACCAGTACGAGTGGTTCAAGCGGGCCCTCGCCGAGGGCCCCGGCTCCCCGGCCCGCGACCGCTACCACTTCCGTCCCGGCAAGGGCGAGAACGGCGAGCTGCCGCCCAACGACTGGGAGTCCATCTTCGGCGGCCCCGCCTGGACCCGGGTCACCGAGCCGGACGGGACGCCGGGGGAGTGGTACCTGCACCTCTTCGCCCCCGAGCAGCCCGACTTCAACTGGGAGCACCCGGCCGTCGGCGACGAGTTCCGCTCCATCCTGCGTTTCTGGCTGGACATGGGCGTGGACGGCTTCCGCATCGACGTCGCGCACGGCATGGTGAAGGCGGAGGGACTGCCCGACCTGGGGGACCACGAACAGCTGAAGCTGCTGGGCAACGATGTCATGCCGTTCTTCGACCAGGACGGCGTCCACGACATCTACCGCCAGTGGCGGCGCATCCTCGACGAGTACAGCGATGCACTGGGGCCCGAAGGGCCTTCCGCGGAAGGGCGGGGGCGGGAGACGGGCGGGCGGATCTTCGTCGCCGAGGCCTGGACCCCGACCGTCGAGCGCACCGCCAACTACGTCCGCCCCGACGAGCTGCACCAGGCCTTCAACTTCCAGTACCTGGGCACCCACTGGGACGCCGAGGAGCTGCGCACGGTCATCGACCGCACCCTGGACGCCATGCGCCCGGTCGGCGCCCCGGCGACCTGGGTCCTGTCCAACCACGACGTCACCCGGCACGCCACCCGCTTCGCCAACCCGGCCGGACTCGGCACCCAGATCCGGCTGGCCGGCGACCGCGAGCTGGGCCTGCGCAGGGCACGGGCGGCCACCCTCCTCATGCTGGCGCTGCCCGGCTCGGCCTACGTCTACCAGGGCGAGGAGCTGGGCCTGCCGGACGTCGTCGACCTCCCCGACGAGGTGCGCCAGGACCCGGCGTACTTCCGGGGCGCCGGCCAGGACGGCTTCCGTGACGGCTGCCGGGTGCCGATCCCCTGGACCCGCGAGGGCTCCTCGTACGGCTTCGGCGACGGCGGCAGCTGGCTGCCGCAGCCCGCGACCTGGGGCGAGCTGAGCGTCGAGGCACAGACCGGCGTCCCCGGCTCGACCCTGGAGCTGTACCGCGCCGCGCTGGCGGTCCGCCGTGAACAGGCCGACCTGGGCGCGGGCGATGCCGTGGAGTGGCTGCGCGCACCCGAGGGCGTCCTCGCCTTCCGGCGCGGGGAGTTCGTGTGCGTCGCCAACACCACGGGCGAGTCGGTGGCGCTGCCCGCGTACGGGCGCCTGCTGCTGGCCAGCGGTGAGGTGACCGAGGTCGACGGCGAGGCGAAGGTGCCGGGCGACACGACGGTGTGGTGGTCGCGGGCCTGACCGCCCGCCCGGGGGGGGTCCGCAACCGCGGGCCCCTCACCGCGTCATCCGTCGCGCCGGGCCCACCGGGCGGCCCGGACCGTCCCCTCCGCGATCTCCTTGCGGGGCAGGCCCAGACCCAGCGAGGTCTCCAGGGCGTGGAAGTACAGGGCGAACTCGTCGGTCAGCTCGGGGTGGTCCAGTTCGGCGCGACGCAGGGCCCGGTTGAGGAAGTCGAGTTGCCCGCCCCGGACGTACGGGGTGCGGCCCCGGTCGTAGTAGATCAGCTCGATGATGCCGTCGTCGTCGAGGCGGCGGCCGTCGCGCATGTAGTCGAACGTGTAGATGGCCTTGCCGAGGCAGGCGCTCAGCTCCACGGTCTCCGTCACACCCAGCTCGGCGAACGCGGCCGCGTCGGCCCGGGTGCCGGGCGCCGTCTCGTGGTACAGCAGGAACGTCCAGTCGCCGCTCTGTCCGAAGCAGCAGCTGTCCCAGTCCGTGAGCCAGTTGCCGTAGGAGCCGCCGTTCCCCTCGCTCAGGTCCGACAGGCGGGTCCCCGCGGCGACGTGTTCCGGGTCGGCTCCGTACAGCAGGGCGATCCGCTCGGCGCTGACGTTCTCGCCGCGGAAGAACTCCAGGGTCGTGTAGGGGGCCTGCTCGCGCCACGAGCCCGCGATCCAGGCGAACCCCTCCAGGGGGTCGCGTCCGCAGGGTGGCGCCGGTTCCGTACCGTCCGGGCCGCCGCCGCGGAAGCTGCGGCCCCAGGCGGGGTCTATCCGGTCCATCAGCCCGGCCTGCCCGGCGATGGTCGCGTCGAGCCGGCGGACGGCCTCCTCGGCGAGGAAGTACAGCGTCTCGTCGAGGTCCCGGGCGATGAAGGCGTTGTCGTGAGGGCCGTGGTAGCCGCACACCGAGCCGTCCTCCTCCAGGACTAGGTACAGGCCTGCGTACCCGTCCTCCGCGTGGTCCTCGTACTGCTCGTACGACGTGCCGGTGGGCGGGAACACGGCGTCGTCGAGCAGGTCGGAGCCTGCGGTCAGCCGGTGCCAGGCCTGCTTGAGTGCGTCCTCGGTGATCTGCATGGGAGCAGTATGCGACCGGGCACTGACAGCCCCCGGCGCCGGTTTCCCGGTGAACTCCCCGCCCCGACTTCGCACCGACCACTGCCCTTTCGGTCGATGAACCCTTAACATCTCCGTCACCGCAAGGTTTCTGAAGGTTTCAGCAAGAGTCTTCAAGCGGCCTTCAGGCGCCTTCGGCTCCCCGCAACGCCTTCGACGATGAAGGAAAACCCCACATGGCACGCAGAGCCCTCACGGCGGCCGTCGCGCTCGCGGCAGCTTCCGTTGTCATGACCCCGACTAATGTGCAGGCCTCCCCGCCCGGCGCCAAGGACGTCACCGCCGTCCTCTTCGAGTGGAACTTCGCCTCCGTGGCCAGGGAGTGCACGAACACCCTCGGTCCCGCGGGCTACGGGTACGTCCAGGTCTCCCCGCCCGCCGAGCACATACAGGGCGGGCAGTGGTGGACCTCGTACCAGCCGGTCAGCTACAAGATCGCCGGGCGGCTCGGTGACCGCACCGCGTTCAAGAACATGGTGGACGCCTGCCACGCGGCCGGGGTGAAGGTCGTCGCCGACGCCGTGGTCAACCACATGTCGGCGGGCGGCGGCACGGGTACCGGCGGCTCCTCGTACGGCAAGTACGACTACCCCGGCATCTACTCCTCGTACGACTTCGACGACTGCCGCTCCGAGATCAGCGACTACCGGGACCGGTACAACGTCCAGCACTGCGAACTGGTCGGCCTCGCCGACCTCGACACCGGCGAGGAGTACGTCCGCGGCAGGATCGCCGGGTACCTGAACGACCTGCTCTCCCTCGGCGTCGACGGCTTCCGCATCGACGCGGCCAAGCACATCCCGGCCGCCGACCTCGCGAACATCAAGTCCCGGCTGAGCGACCCGGGCGTGTACTGGAAGCACGAGGTCATCTACGGCGCGGGCGAGGCCGTCCAGCCGACCGAGTACACCGGCAGCGGCGACGTGCAGGAGTTCCGGTACGCGTACGACCTCAAGCGCGTCTTCAACGGCGAGAACCTCGCCTACCTGAAGAACTACGGCGAGGGCTGGGGCTACCTGAGCAGCGGTGCGGCCGGTGTCTTCGTCGACAACCACGACACCGAGCGCAACGGCTCCACGCTCAACTACAAGGACAACGCCAACTACACCCTGGCCAACGTCTTCATGCTGGCCTGGCCCTACGGCGCCCCCGACATCAACTCCGGCTACGAGTGGTCCAACCACGACGCCGGACCGCCGAACGGCGGCCAGGTGAACGCCTGCTGGCAGGACGGCTGGAAGTGCCAGCACGCCTGGCCGGAGATCAGGTCGATGGTCGCCTTCCGCAACGCCACCCGCGGACAGGCCGTCACGAACTGGTGGGACAACGGCAACGACGCCATCGCCTTCGGGCGCGGGAACAAGGGCTACGTCGCCATCAACCACGAGTCGGGCGCCATGACCCGCATCTACCAGACCTCGCTGCCGGCGGGGACTTACTGCGACGTCCAGAGCGGCAAGCCGGTGACCGTGAACGGCTCCGGGCAGTTCACCGCGACGCTCGGCGCCAACACGGCGCTCGCGCTGTACGCCGGGAAGTCCTCCTGCTGAACGGGCCGGTCGGGCAGGGGTCGTGAGAGTACGTGAAAGTTCTTTCCGTTGCTTTCACGACCCTTGCCGCAAGTCTTGCGTCGGCGCTACCGTCTCGCCGGGGTCGGACCCGAACGAGCCGTCATCGCAAGGAGCTCACGCCGTGATACCGAGAAGGCCGGTGCCTGTCGCGCGCCGCACCGCACGAGCGAGACGGGTCGCGGCCGTCACCGTGGCCGCGCTCGCCGCAGCCCTCCTCCCACCCCTCGCCGCGCGGGCCGACGCCCCGCCGAGGCCACCGTCCGACGCGAAACTCGCCAAGGCCGACGCCCGGCACGACCTCACCCGCGAGCAGTTCTACTTCGTCCTGCCGGACCGCTTCGCCAACGGCGACACCCGCAACGACAGGGGCGGACTGACCGGAAGCCGCCTCACCACCGGCTACGACCCCACCGACAAGGGTTTCTACCAGGGCGGCGACCTCAAGGGCATCACCCAGAAGCTCGACTACATCAAGGGCCTGGGCACCACCGCCATCTGGATGGCGCCCATCTTCAAGAACCAGCCCGTGCAGGGCACCGGGGACAACGCCTCCGCCGGCTACCACGGCTACTGGATCACCGACTTCACCCAGGTCGACCCGCACTTCGGCACCAACCAGGACCTGAAGAACCTCATCTCCAAGGCCCATTCCAAGGGCATGAAGGTCTTCTTCGACGTCATCACCAACCACACCGCCGACGTCGTCGACTACGAGGAGAAGTCCTACGACTACCTCTCCAAGGGCGCCTTCCCCTATCTGACCAAGGACGGCGAGCCCTTCGACGACGCCGACTACGCGGACGGCGAGCGCCGCTTCCCCCGTACGGACTCCGGCTCCTTCCCGCGCACGCCGACGGTCCCGGCCGACAAGCGCAGGCTCAAGGTCCCGTCCTGGCTCAACGACCCCGCGATGTACCACAACCGCGGCGACTCCACCTGGGCCGGCGAGTCCACCACGTACGGCGACTTCTCCGGCCTCGACGACCTGTGGACCGAACGTCCCGAGGTCGTCAGCGGCATGGAGAAGATCTACCAGCGGTGGGTCAAGGACTTCGACATCGACGGCTTCCGGATCGACACCGTGAAGCACGTCAACATGGAGTTCTGGACCCAGTGGGCCACCGCCCTCGACGCCTACGCGGCGAAGAAGGGCCGGGACGACTTCTTCATGTTCGGCGAGGTCTACTCCGCCGACACCGCCGTCACCTCCCCGTACGTCACCCAGGGCCGCCTGGACTCCACGCTGGACTTCCCCTTCCAGGACGCGGCCCGCGCGTACGCCTCCCAGGGCGGCAGCGCCCAGAAGCTCGCCGCCGTCTACGGCGACGACTGGAAGTACACGACCGACAAGGCCAACGCCTATGAACAGGTCACCTTCCTCGGCAACCACGACATGGGCCGCATCGGCACCTTCCTCAAGCAGGACGATCCCGGGGCCACCGACGCCGAACTGCTGAAGAAGGCCAGGCTCGCCAACGAGCTGATGTTCCTCGGCCGCGGCAACCCGGTGATCTACTACGGCGACGAGCAGGGCTTCACCGGCGCGGGCGGCGACAAGGACGCCCGCCAGACCATGTTCGCCTCCCGTACCGCCGACTACCTCGACGACGACCAGCTCGGCACCGACCGCACCCACGCCGAGGACGCCTACGACACGCGTGCGCCCCTGTATCGGCAGATCAGCGCCCTCGCGAAGCTGCGCAAGGCCCACCCGGCCCTCGCCGACGGCGTCCAGACCGAGCGCTACGCGGCCGACGGCGCCGGCGTCTACGCCTTCTCCCGCACCGACGCCGCACGCGGCACCGAATACGTCGTCGCCTTCAACAACGCCGACGAGGCGAGGACGGCGACCTTCGCGACCGGCTCCGCGCACATGGCCTTCCAGGGCGTCTACGGCACCGACGAGGACGTGAGGTCCGGCGCCGACAAGAAGGTCACGGTCACCGTCCCGGCCGGATCGGCCGTCGTCCTGAAGGCCGCGGGCCGCCTCGCCGAGCCCGCCACCGAGCCCGACGTCACCCTGAAGGCCCCTGAGCCCGGCGCCACCGGCACCGTCGAGCTGACGGCCGACGTCACCGGCGGACAGCTCAACCGCGTCGTCTTCGCCGCCCAGACCGGCGACGGCGAGTGGCGCACCCTCGGCTCCGCCGACCACGCCCCCTACAAGGTCACGGACACCATCCCCGAGGACACCCCGGCCGGCACCGCCCTGCGCTACAAGGCCGTCGTGATCGACTCGGCGGGCCGTACGGCGAGTGCCACGGCCGCCTCGACGACCGGCACCCCGCTCGTCGAAACGCCGCCCACCGCCGCCTCCCGCGACTACGCGATCGTCCACTACAAGCGCGAGGACGGGAACTACGACGACTGGGGCCTGTACGCCTGGGGCGACCTCGCCGAGGGCGAGGCCACCGAGTGGCCGAAGAGCCACCCCTTCACCGGCCGCGACGCCTACGGCGCCTTCGCCTACGTCAAGCTCAAGCCCGGCGCCTCGAACGTCGCCTTCCTCGTCATCGACAAGGACGGCAACAAGGACGTCGCCGCCGACCGCACCATCGACGTCACGCGGACCGGCGAGGTGTGGATCGAGCAGGGCACGGAGCAGGTCGTCACCGAGCGGCCCGACTACCCGGCCCAGGACACCGGCAAGGCCGTCCTGCACTACCACCGCGCCGACGGCGACTACGACGGCTGGGGCCTGCACGTCTGGGGCGGCGCCGCGAACCCCACCGACTGGTCGAAGCCGCTGACGCCGGTCGAGACTGACTCCTATGGCGCGGTCTTCGAGGTGCCCCTCACCGAGGGTGCCACCAGCATCGGCTACATCGTCCACAAGGGCGACGAGAAGGACCTGCCCACCGACCAGGCCCTGGACCTCAGGGCCAAGGGGCACGAGGTGTGGCTGGTGAGCGGCGAGGAGGAGTACCTGCTGCCGCAGCCGGCCGGCTCCGCGGCGGCCGTCGACCTCAGCACCGCCAAGGCGGTCTGGATCGACCGGAACACCGTCGCCTGGAACGGCTCCGCCGGCGCCGCCTCCACGCAGCTGCTCGCCTCCCGCACCGGCGGCATCAAGGCCGAGGACGGCACCCTCACCGCCGACGACGGGACGAGCTGGCTCCGCCTCACGAAGACGGCCCTCACGGACGCCCAGAAGGCCGAGTTCCCGCACCTGAAGGAGTACACCGCCTGGTCCATCGACCCCCGTGACCGCGACCGGGTCCGCGCGGCCCTGCGCGGCCAGGTCGTCGCCACCCAGCGCGCCGCCACCGGCGCCGTCCTCGCGGCGACGGGCGTGCAGATCGCCGGCGTCCTGGACGACCTCTACGCGGCCGAGGCGACCAAGGCCGACCTCGGTCCCGTCTTCCGCCACGGCCGCCCCACCCTCTCCGTGTGGGCACCGACCGCACAGGACGTGCGGCTGGAGATCGGTGACCGCACGGTCCGCATGCGGCGCGACGACGACACCGGTGTCTGGTCCGTGCGCGGCCCGCGCTCCTGGAAGGGCCAGTCCTACCGTTACGCCGTGAAGGTGTGGGCGCCCGAGGCCGGGAAGGTCGTCACCAACAAGGTCACCGACCCGTACTCCCTCGCCCTGACCACCGACTCCGAGCGCAGCCTCGTCGTCGACCTGGACGACCGCTCGCTCGCCCCGCGCGGCTGGGACAGCTACCGCAAGCCCGAGGCCGTGCCGCTCCGGGACGCCCAGATCCAGGAGCTGCACATCCGCGACTTCTCCGTCGCGGACCGCACGGCGGACCCGGACCACCGGGGCACCTACCTCGCCTTCACCGACGACGAGAGCGACGGCTCGAAGCACCTGCGCGAGCTGGCGGAGGCCGGCACGTCGTACGTACACCTGCTGCCCGCCTTCGACATCGCCACCATCCCCGAGAAGAAGTCCGACCAGGCCACCGTCGACTGCGACCTCGCCGCGCTCCCCGCCGACTCCGACAAGCAGCAGGAGTGCGTGGCCAAGGCGGCCGCCAAGGACGCCTACAACTGGGGCTACGACCCGTACCACTACACGGTCCCCGAGGGCTCCTACGCCACCGACCCGGACGGCACCGCCCGCACGGTCGAGTTCCGCGAGATGGTCAAGGCGCTCAACGAGGACGGCCTGCGGGTCGTCATGGACGTCGTCTACAACCACACCGCCGCCAGCGGCCAGGCGAGGACCAGCGTCCTCGACCGGATCGTCCCCGGCTACTACCAGCGCCTCCTCGCCGACGGCTCCGTGGCCGACAGCACCTGCTGCGCCAACACCGCCACCGAGAACGCCATGATGGGCAAGCTGGTCGTGGACTCCGTCGTCACCTGGGCCAAGGAGTACAAGGTCGACGGCTTCCGCTTCGACCTCATGGGCCACCACCCGAAGGAGAACATCCTCGCCGTCCGCGAGGCGCTGGACGCGCTGACCCTCAAGAAGGACGGCGTCGACGGCAAGAAGATCATCCTGTACGGCGAGGGCTGGAACTTCGGCGAGGTCGCCGACGACGCCCGCTTCACGCAGGCCACGCAGAAGAACATGGCCGGCACCGGCATCGCGACCTTCTCCGACCGAGCCCGCGACGCCGTGCGCGGCGGCGGCCCCTTCGACGAGGACCCCGGCGTGCAGGGCTTCGCCTCCGGCCTCTACACCGAGCCCAACGGCTCGGAGGCCAATGGCACCGAGGCCGAGCAGCGGGCCCGGCTCCTGCACTACCAGGACCTGATCAAGGTCGGCCTGACCGGCAACCTCGCCGACTACACCTTCACGGACACCGACGGCAAGGAGGTCAAGGGCTCCGAGGTCGACTACAACGGCGCCCCCGCCGGATACGCCGAGGCCCCGGGCGACGCCCTCGCCTACGCCGACGCGCACGACAACGAGTCCCTGTTCGACGCGCTCGCCTTCAAGCTGCCGAAGGACACGTCCGCCGACGACCGGGCCCGCATGCAGGTCCTCGCCATGGCCACCGCCGCTCTCTCCCAGGGACCGGCGCTCTCCCAGGCCGGCACCGACCTGCTGCGCTCCAAGTCGCTGGACCGCAACTCCTACGACAGCGGCGACTGGTTCAACGCCATCCACTGGAACTGCGCCGACGGCAACGGCTTCGGCCGCGGCCTGCCCCCGGCCGCCGACAACCAGGACAAGTGGCCGTACGCCAAGCCCCTGCTGGGAGCCGTGCAGGTCGGCTGCCCGCAGATCACGGGCGCCTCGGCGGCGTACCGGGACCTCTTGAAGATCCGCACGAGCGAGCGGGACTTCTCCCTCGCCACGGCCCAGCAGGTGCGGTCCCGGCTCTCCTTCCCGCTCTCCGGGAGGGACGAGACGCCCGGCGTGATCACCATGCGCCTCGGTGACCTGGTGGTCGTCTTCAATGCCACCCCCGAGGCGCAGGAGCAGCGGATCGATGCGGCGGCCGGGACCGGCTACCGGCTGCACCGGGTGCAGGCGCAGGGCGCGGACCCGGTGGTGAAGCAGTCGGCGTACGCGTCCGAGACCGGCACGTTCACCGTGCCGGGCCGCACGGTCGCCGTATTCGAGCGCACCGGCTGACGGTCGCGGTACTGCGGTTAGGGTGAGCCCTGCTGTTCACGCAACGGGAGGGCTCATGCCGCAGATCACCGTCGACTACTCCGCCTCGCTCGCGGACGACTTCGACCGGCCCGCGTTCGCGCGGGCCCTGCACGGCGCCGTCGTGGAGATCGCGGCCGCCAGGCCGCCGGCGTGCAAGACGCAGTTCCGCCGCGCCGAGGACACCACGGTCGGCCCCGACACCGACGGGCACGCCGTCGTGCACGTCACCCTGGGGCTGCTCGCGGGGCGCACGGACGAGACCAAGGCGCGTCTGACCGAGACCGTGCTGGAGCTGCTGCGTCAGCACGTGAAGCCGGGCGACGGCCTCGCCCTGCACGCCTCGGCGGAGGTCCGCGACCTGGACCCGTCGTACCGGAAGTTCGAGAGTTAGCTCACGAGCGAGGTGAGCCGGTCGGCCACGTCCCCGAAGGGGCCGTCGGCCGGCTCGTCCGCGACGAGGCGGCGCAGCAGGGCGCCCATCTCCTCGTCGTGGGCGGCGCTCACCGCCGTCAGCGCGGCGAAGTCGTGCACGAGCTGGACCTCCAGCTCGGCGCGCGGGATGCGGCGCCCGTCCAGCCAGATCAGGGCCGTCGACTCGGCCAGCGAGATCCAGGAGCGCACGACCAGTTCCAGTCGGGCGGGCGGGTCGGTGACACCCAGATGCGAAAGGATCTGGTCGTAGGCGGCCTGCCGTACGGAGTCCACGAGCGCGTTCGTCCGCGAGGAGCCGACCGCCGGACCACCGCGCATCAGCGCCGAGAAACCGGGGCCGTGCTCGTCCACGAAGTCGAAGTAGCGGCCCATGACGCGCAGCAGCCGCGCGCCCAGCGGGCCCTCGGCCGGCTCCACGAACCGGGCCGCCAGATCGTCCGCGGCCCGCTGCAACGCGGCCTCGTACAAGCTGAGTTTGCCGGGGAAGTAGTGGTAGACCAGCGGGCGGGAGATGCCCGCGGCCGACGCTATCTCGTCGATGGAGACCTCTTCGGGCGAGCGGCGGCTGAACAGATCGAGGGCGACGCCGATCAGCTGCTGCCGCCGTTCCTCGACACCCATTCTGCGGCGCACCCCGGTAGTCATACGAACACCTTACCGATCGAATTCAGCCTTCGAACGGCCCGGATCGGGCACAGGTGTTCCGTAGTGGCCCGTACCGGCGGGGTTACCGCAGTCCGCTGATCGTCCGGCCGCTGTCCAGGGTGCCCTTCAGCTCGGCCCGCGCGCCCTGTTCGCCCTTCGCCGTCAGCAGGTTGCCGTCGGCGGAGTCGCTGATGCCGCCCGTCGCCTCGACCGACCGAGTCTCGCGGTCACCGGCGGCGAGCAGGTACCAGTGCCCGCCCTCCGACTTCCACAGCACCCCGGCCAGCACGTGCGGGTCGCGCTCACCGCACGCCGGCACGTCCTGCGCCTTCGACGCCACCGCACCCCGGGCACCGCCCGGGGTGCGGAACTGCGCCAGCACCCGTGCCCCCTCGCCCCGCCAGGTCTCGGCCCGGGTGCACACCCAGTCGCCCGAGCCGCTGGCGTCGGGCAGCGGCTGCGCGGCGAACTGCCAGGCGTTCACCGACCGCACGCCCTGTCCGCGCACCGCGCCGAGCGAGCACGCGTACGGCGCCCAGTCGGCCCGGGCCCCGGCCCCGGAGACGTCCTTCGCCGCACCGGGGCGGCCGGTGGTGAGGCGGGCCGGGACCAGCTCGCCGAGGTCGGTCGCCAGCCGGGTGTCCGAGCCGTCGGTCAGCTCCAGCACGTGCCAGGACGTACACGCCCCGGACTGCTGCTGCACCGGGCTGGCCAGCGGCGAGGTCACCCCGTCGGTCAGCGTCAGGGCACGGGCGTCGGCGTCCGGGTCGGCGAGATCGCGCACGGCGGCCTTCGACACCCACGGCGCCGTCAGATAGCGGACGTTGCCGTCGGCCCGGCCCAGGACCACCGCGGTGGCCTCGGCCCGGTCGGCGCCGTCGGTGCGCGCGAAGTCCAGGGCGGCGCCCGCCGTGCCGTCCTTCGGCTCGGCGTACCGGGCGAGGCGCAGACCGTCGTGCAGGATCACCACGCGCGCGTTGTCGACGGTCCCGGCGTACAGCAGCCGGGGCGGGCCGGAGGGGCCGCCGGTCGGGGTGCCGGGCGTCGCCGAGACGCCCACGCTCTCGCCGGGCCGCGCCCACACGGCGAGGGCCCGGCGCAGCAGTTCCTCGTCGCCGGTGAGGTCGCCGCGGGCCGGCCACACCGAGAAGTCGGTGCGCGCGGAGGTCTCCCAGGCGGCCGGGGCGGCCTTCGTCAGCTCGGCGGGGTCCAGGGCCGCCTCGGCCGCCGGGTTCTGCGCGTACGACGGGGCGGCGGCGCCGTCCGGCCCCCAGCCGTCGCCGGGCATGCCCAGCAGCGTCCCGCACACCACCAGGGCCGCCCCGGCGACCAGCGCCGCCCGCGTGTGCTGGCGGCGGCGCATCAGGTCGGTCGGCCGGGCCTGCAGCGAGCAGGGGTCGTACTCGGAGGAGGTGAGCAGCGTGTACTGCGCGGGCACCTCGTCGGCCTCTCGCAGCGCGGCGTCCGCGTCGGCGACCCCGGCGGCTTCGAGCAGCTGCCGCACGTCCGGGTCGGGGAGCTGCTCCAGGCCCCGCAGGACGTAGGCCGCGCGGCCGGGCGCGGAGAGGGCGGACAGCCGCTGGTCCAGGGCGAGTTCGTCGGCCCCGCCGGAGCGCGGGAAGAGCTTGAGGCCCCGCACCTGGGGCAGCAGGGGCGGCAGCTGGGACCGGTTGGGCCACGCGCGCCGCTTGAGCGGGCGGGCGGCCTCCAGCGCCGCACGGACCACGCGGAGGCGGACCAGCGCGTACCCGAGGTCCACCTCGCGGCCGGTCGACTGGGCCGGGATCACGGGAGCCGTCGTCCGGTTCCGGGGCAGGGCTCGCTGGACGATGGAGTGCGCGGACAGGACGCGGCGGCCCCGGCCCAGGCCCGGCGGCAGCACCAGGTAGGCGAGCCGGGCCAGGCGCGGGTAGTGCTCGACGAGCGCGGCCTCGGCCTGTTCGACGTCGACGACCGGGTCGGCAGGGGAGGCGGAGGACGGTGCGGGGCGCGGGGCGACATCCTGTGACTGCACGTTCAGCAGAACGAGCGAATGGGTGGATGGTCACCATGCCCAGGTCAGTCCTGGCCGGGTCAGCCCTGACCGGTCAGTCCTCGGGTTCCACCAGCGCTCGCGCGTAGGCGGCCATCGACCGCTGGTAGCGCGGCAGATGGGGCGCGAGCGCGCCCAGCACCAGCGACAGCCCCTCCCGGTCGCGGCCCATGCTCGACAGGCACAGGGCGAGCGTGGCGCGCACGGCGTCGTCCAACTCGTCCGACGGCGCGAGCAGTTCCGGCGACAGCAGCTTGACGCCCTCCTCCGGCTCGCCGATGTTCCGCAGCGAGCTGGAGAGCTGGATCTTCGCCCGGCGGCCCTTGTAGCGGCTGACCTCGCCCAGCCCGCGCTCCAGCGCCTCGCGGTACAGCGGCACAGCCCGCTCGGAGTGGCCGGTGGAGTCCCAGGCGCAGGCCCGCTCGAACAGGCCGAGCGGGCTGTCCGCCGGCAACTCGTCGGCGAGGGCGTCGATCACCGCGCGGAAGTCGGCGGCACCGTCCTCGGCGTAGTCGTCGGCCGTCGCCCACGCGGCGGTCACACGGTCTTCCCAGTCCTGGTCCACAGCGCCACTCTCGCACGGGTGCCCTCGGAACGACACCGGGGTTTCTGAATGGTTCGCGCCCCGCGGCCGTATCGATGGCGAGAGCCCCTCGCAGAGGGCTCCGCACGGCATGTCGCCGGAACGGACCGGAGGAACAGATGAGGCTGACCCGACCGATGCTCGCGCCGGCCGCAGCGGCGGCGGTACTGGCGCTGACCGGCTGCGGCTCCGACGGGGACGGCGAGGCGGCCGTGCCCGGGACCGCGACCGGCAGCCTGGAGCACCTGGCCGCCGAGGTGAAGTGCGAGCCCGACATGCAGACGGACGCCGACACCATCCGCCAGGCCCTCTGCGGGAGGGGCGACGAGAAGTACGTCCTCGCCACCTTCGCCACCGACCGCGGGCAGCGCGAGTGGATCAACACGGCCAAGGACTACGGCGGCTACTACCTCGTCGGCCGCAAGTGGGTCGCCGTCGGCCACGAGGACGTCGTGGCGGACCTGCGCGGCCGGCTCGGCGGCACCCTGGAGCAGGGGACCCAGCACGGCGGCGGCAGCCATCCGGAGGGGCACGGCGGGCACGGTGGGCACGGCGGCTGACCTCGGACCGGGACGCGCGAGGGGCCGGTGACGTTCTCACGTCACCGGCCCCATGCGCGCTATGGCGGGGAACCAGGGGAACTACTGGCAGTCCTCGCCGCTGTTGATGCAGTCGACCACCTCGTTCATCAGGTCCTCGTCCATGACGTTGATGAAGTCGTTGTGATCGGTGATCGGCTTGTGCAGCTGCTCGGGGAAGCCGTCCACGGCGTACGGGTCCTGGACCCGGCCGTTCTCGACGGTCGGGGTGGGCACGTCGTACACGAGGCGCACCTGCAACTGGGGGATGGCCCGGAAGCCGTCCGGGCAGCTGCCGTCGTCCCGGACGAAGGCCACGTGGTCGCGGTGGTTGGCGCTGTCGATGTTCTGACCGTCCCAGCAGCTCTGGAAGTTGGACGTGCGCACGACCCGACTGCCCTCGGGGCAGAGCACGTACTTGTCGGTGACCTGCCGGTCCTCGAAGCCCGTGCAGCTGAACGAGCTGTTGGCGTTGGCCACGCCGTTCGTGAAGGCCTTGGCGTCGCCGGTGATGATGCGCAGGAACCTGGGCATGGCGACGACGTCGCTCTGCTTGTTGCCCACGAACCTGATCTCCGCCTCGTCGGCCTTCAGGATCCTGCCGACATTGCCCTCAGCCCCGCCCCCCAGGTCACCGGCGTCGAACTCCTGGGTGCCGTCCTGGAGTCGCAGCACCGGCCAGTAGTAGGTGGACTTGTCGCCCTGGTTCTGGCACGAGGTGCCGGCGTTCGCCAGGTCCTCGTCGCTGGAGAAGGCGTCGTTGTCCTGATTGCCGACGTAGTCGTGCGTGTGGTGGGCGCCGTTGTCGACGCCCGGGGCGACGATCAGATTGTCACTGTTGAACAGGTTGTTCTCGTTGACGCCGCACTTCGCGGTGAAGGAGCCCGTCGACCCGCCGTCGCCGTCGGCGGCCAGCCCGTTCTCCAGGTCCCGTGAGTTCGGCCGGACGTCCTTGATGTCGACGAAGTCCTCGGCGAAGGGGCCGGCCGCCCCGTTGCCGTTGTCGGCCCGGCCCTGGCCGTCGCCGTTCTGACCGTCGCCGTCCTGGCCGCCGTCGTTCTGGCCGTCGCCGTTCTGCGGCTGTTCCGCGGGCTGTCCCTGGCAGCCGGCCAGGCGGTCCAGGTCGTCGTCGGCCCGGCCGCCGGCCCGGTTGATCTCCAGCTGGATCCGGTCGATGATCGCCTTCCGCCGGTCCTTGAGCGGTCCGAGGATGGTGTTCTCGACGAACCGCGGGTCACCCGCCTGCGCGCGCCGCGTGGTGGCGAGGCGCTTGTAGGCCTCGGTGATCTGGCTGTCCATCGTGGCCAGCTCGCCGTCGACCTCCCCCCGCGCGCGGTCCGGCACGTCGGACAGCTCCTGGCCGACGTCGGGACAGTCGATCGTCGCGACCTGCGCCGCGGCCGACCTCGTCCGGTTGTGGGCCGGATTCTCCTCGTGCGCCGAGGCGTGGAAGTTGGCCCAGACCAGCCCGCCCCCGCCGACCGCCAGGGCCGCCGCCCCGGCTACGACCTTGGCGGCCAGCGGCGTACGGCGTTTTCTCGTGTTGCGTCCCATGGAACTCCTCTTTGACTTCCTTGCGGGGCATCGAGGGCGCCCGGCAGGAGTGAAGCGGCTCCTTTCCATACGGAGGCCGTCCCAGGGGTGTTCAGTCGTCTGCGGAATCGGTGGGTCCTGTGCGGCGGACGAGGTCAGTGGCCGCGGTCCAGATAGGCCAGAACCGCCAGTACACGCCGGTTGTCGTCGTCGGAGACCTCGAGGCTCAGTTTGGCGAAGATGTTCGCCGTGTGCTTGGCGATCGCCCGCTCCGTGACGACCAGTTTCCCGGCGATCGCCGCGTTGGTCCGGCCCTGCGCCATCAGCTCCAGCACCTCCAGCTCCCGGGGCGTGAGCCGCTCCAGCGGCCGGTCCGCCGCCGCCCGCCGGCTGAGCAGCTGCTGGATGACCTGCGGGTCCATCGCGGTACCGCCGGCCGCCACCCGCCGTATGGCGTCCACGAACTGCTCCGCGTCGAACACCCGGTCCTTGAGCAGGTACCCGACCCCGCCGCTGCCGTCGGCGAGCAGTTCGCGCGCGTACAGCTGCTCCACGTGCTGGGACAGGACCAGCACCGGCAGCCCCGGCCGCCGGCGCCGGGCCTCGAGGGCGCACTGCAACCCCTCGTCGGTGAGCGTGGGCGGCAGGCGCACGTCGACGACGGCGACGTCCGGCTCCAGCTCGGCCAGCGCGCGGGACAGCTCGGGGCCGGTCTCGACGGCCGCGGCGATCTCGAAACCGTGGGCCTCCAGGAGCCGGACCAGTCCGTCGCGCAGCAGGAACAGGTCTTCGGCTAGGACAACGCGCAAGGGATCTCCACGGTGACCATGGTGGGGCCGCCCGCGGGGGAGCTGACGGCCAGGACGCCGTCGAATGTACCGAGTCGCCGCTCGACGCCGGCCAGCCCCGTCCCCGCGCCGATCACCGCGCCGCCCTTGCCGTTGTCGGTGACGCTGACGCGCAGCCGGCCCTCGGCGTGGTGCATGTCGATCCAGATCCGGTCGGCGCCGGAGTGCTTGACGGCGTTGGTGAGGATCTCGCTGACGGCGAAGTACGCGGCGGACTCCACGGGCGCCTCCGCGCGGCCGGGCAGCTCCACGTCGGTCTCCACGGTGACGGGCAGCCGCAGTGCCAGCGCCCGTACGGCGTCGCCCAGACCGCGTTCGGCGAGGACCGGGGGGTGGATGCCGCGCACGAGTTCGCGCAGCTCGGTCAGGGCGTCGGCGGAGGACTGCCGGGCCTGGGCGAGCAGTTCCCGGGCCTTCGCCGGGTCCTTCTCCAGCAGTGCCTCGATGGTGCCGAGGTCCATGCCCATGGCGACCAGCCTGGCCTGCGCCCCGTCGTGCAGGTCGCGTTCGATGCGGCGCAGTTCGGCGGCGGAGGTGTCGACGGCGTCCCGCCGGGTCTCGGTCAGCACGCGCACCCGCTCGGCGAGCTCGGCCTGGCCCGAGCCGAGGACCGCGCCGGTCAGCCGGAAGTGGGCCTTCAGCAGGAGCGGGGTGAGCCAGGCGGCGGCGACGAGGAGGACGGCGCCCAGGGCGGCGGCGTAGAGCGCGGTGGTCTGGTCGGTGACGGGCACGAAGCCGTACCAGTAGGTGTCGTCCCAGAGCCGCCACAGCCCGGCCGCGATCGCGAACCCCTCCAGCGGGTAGAGCGGCAGCGCGAAGGCCAGCAGCGCGGTGACGAAGCCCGCCGTCATGTCGACCGGGAGCCAGACGAGGTCCCGCCAGGTCGCCGGGTCGGCGAGCATCCCGAAGGTGCGCGCCCACGGGTTGGCGTCCTCGGGCAGCGGCCGGTACGCCCGCTGGATGCGGACCCCGCCCCACTCGGCGGCGAGCACCCGCCGCCAGTCCGCGAACATCCGCACGCCGGTCAGCACCCATGGCGTGGTGACGATGCCGATCCCGATCGGGATCAGCGCGATGGACACCAGGGTCAGGCAGAAGCAGAGCACCGCGCCGGGCAGGGTGATGAACGCCAGCGCCAGCCCCCGCACGGCCGACAGTGCCACGGTCCGCGTCCGGTTCGGCCGGGTCCCGCGGCCGTCGTTCCTCGTCTCGATGTCCATGCCGTCAGTCTCGCCGAGCCGACGGAGCCGGTCACGGGGCCGAGCCCCCTGGTCCGGGGTGTTGCCAGGTACACCTCGGTGCGGGACGGGCCTGCCGGTGCCGGGGTCGCCCGAGACGTGCGGTCTCAGTCCCCGTCCGCCGCGAGCAGCTTCGCCTCCGTCTCCGGGTCCAGGCCGACCGGCGGCCGGTCCGGGCGCCGCGGTGCCGTACCGCCGATGCTCCGCAGCCAGGTCCAGGTGTCGGTGACCGTGTCGTCGGCCGGGCGGCAGCCCAGTCCCGTGGCCAGGGCCCGGGAGACGTCGGCCGTGTGCAGCGCCTCGTGCAGGTCGCTGCCTGGCGGTGTCCACACGGGCAGCTGCGTCCACGGTGCGATCCCGGCGGCCAGGACGGCGTCCGGGGCGGTCCAGCGCAGCTCGGCCGCGCCGCCCGTGGCCCTTACGCAGGCTTCGAGCAGGGCGCCCATGGTGGTGTGCCCCGGCGGAGAGATCAGGTTGTACGGCCCGCTCAGCTCCCGCTCCACCGCCCCGAGGACCCAGTCGGCGAGGTCGCGTGCGTCGATGTACTGGAGGGGCAGGTCGCGCGGGCCCGGCGCGAGCACCGGGCCGCCGCGCGCGACGCGGTTCAGCCACCACGGCAGCCGCCCGATGTTCTCGTACGGTCCGAGGATCAGCCCGGACCGGGCGAGCACCGAACGGTCCGCGCCGAAGGCGTCCAGGACGGCCAGCTCGGCGCCCCGCTTGTCCCGCGCGTAGTCGCTCTGCCCGGCGTCCGCCGAGGCGCCCTCGACCAGTGGGGCGTCCTCGGTGTACCCGGCGGGCGGCGCCCAGGCGTACACCGAGCAGCTCGACACGTACACGTACCGCCCGACGCGGTCCCGCAGCAGCCGCGCCGAGTCCCGCACCGCGCGGGGCGCCGCCGACCAGGTGTCGACGACGGCGTCCCAGGTGCCGTCGCCCGCCAGGGCGGCGAGCCCGTCCGGTGCGGTGCGGTCGCCGTGCAGTGCGCGCACCCCGGGGGGCGGGGCGTGCCGTCCGCGGTGCAGGACGGTCACCTCCCAGCCGCGCCCGAGTGCGCCCTCCACCACGGCCCGCCCCACGAACTCCGTACCGCCCAGCACCAGTAGCCTCATGCCGGCCACTGTGCCCGCCGGAGGCCGTCCGGGGAACGCCTTTCTGCCGACGGCAGAGCTCAGCCTCCGGTGGGCGGCGCGTGTAGCCGACGCGCCGCACGGTCTGGATCGTCCGCCGGTGCTCGGCACCGAGCTTGCGGCGCAGCCGGGCCACGTGCACGTCGGGCTGGGCGTACGGGGGAGCGGGCAGCCAGGTGGCGCCCGGCGGCAGGAGGCCGGCGATGTCCACCGGCTCGGGGGAGTCGAGGGTGACGGTGGTCAGGGAACGGGGGGCGCCATGAGACGTCAGCTCTTCGCGCGAGAGGTTCGTCGGGAGGGGGGCCACGGGACACGGACCGTGGCGCGAAGCCGACGCCGTACCGGTCACCCCACCAATCGTTTGCGCCAGTCCAGCGGCGTGACGGTGATGGCTCTGCCCGGATCGCCTGTCCACTCCGTGGACAGCCCGGCCGCCGTGAAGGCCGCCACGACCTCGTGCCCGACCGCGGTGGTGGTCTCCTCGGAGCCGTCGAAACCGCCGTAGTGGAGGGTCACTCCGTGCCCCTCGGCCGCGGCCTCCGTGCTCTGCCGGTGGAAGAACACGAAGCCGCGCGCCCCCTCGCGCTCCGCGCCTATCTCGGACATGCCGCAGTTGCGGCAGCAGGTGAAGTTCTCCCGGGCGGTGACGCCGGCCGCGTCCAGCGTCCCGAAGACGCGGGTGAGCCGGTCGGGGTCGGTGGTCTCGTCGCCCCACTCCTCCTGCTGCGCCAGCCGCTCCAGCCACAGCCGGTCCACCAGCTGCCAGGCCTGGGCCCTGGACACCGGCCGCTTGTCCTCGGCGTCCGCGGCCCGGTACTCCTCAGCGATCTCGACCAGGGCCTTCCGGCTGTCGTACCCGCAGCGCAGCCGCTCCCGCAGCAGCCGCTCGACGTCCTCGCGCACCTCGTCCGGCAGTTCGGGAACCTCCTCCTCCGGCCCCAGGTCGATCGGTGCCCAGTCGACGCCGGTGTCCCAGCCGGGCTCCTGTCGCGCCCAGCCGGTCATGAGGTCCGCCACCCGGTCGGGGTCGTCGAGGTCCGTTCCGAAGAACTGGTGCCCGGCGGCCCGGTGCTCCAGCCGGTAGTTCCCGCCCTCCTCGTGCCACACCTGCACGAACACGTCCGGGATGTCCGGTATCCGCTGGACGACCAGGAACCGGTCGCCGGTGCCCCCGATCCGCGCCACCAGCTCACGCAGCCAGGACTCCGGAATCCGGGTGTGCGTCTGCCAGTTCTCCGTCTCGGCCCTGATGGCGAGGTCCCCGTCGATCTCCATGCCCCCACAGTGCCACGCACCACTGACAACGTGGTCGCCGAACGGTCGCGGGCAGCGCGAAGGGGCGCCCACCGTCGCGGTGGACGCCCCCGTCAGGCGGTCGGCGGCCGGATCAGACCTGGCCGGCCTTCTCCAGCGCCGCGCAGCAGGTGTCCACGAGCAGGCGGGTCACCACGTACGGGTCGACGTTGGCGTTGGGACGGCGGTCCTCGATGTAGCCCTTGCCGTCCTTCTCGACCTGCCACGGGATGCGGACCGAGGCGCCGCGGTCCGAGACGCCGTAGGAGTACTCGTTCCACGGGGCGGTCTCGTGCAGGCCGGTGAGACGGTCGTCGATGCCGGCGCCGTAGTTCTTGACGTGGTCCATCGGCTTGGAGCCCTCACCGAGTGACTCGCAGGCGGTGATGATCGCCTCGTAGCCTTCGCGCATCGCCTTGGTGGAGAAGTTGGTGTGCGCGCCCGCGCCGTTCCAGTCGCCCTTGACCGGCTTGGGGTCCAGGGTCGCGGAGACCTCGAAGTCCTCGGCGGTGCGGTAGAGCAGCCAGCGGGCCACCCACAGCTGGTCGGAGACCTCCAGCGGGGACAGCGGGCCGACCTGGAACTCCCACTGGCCCGGCATGACCTCGGCGTTGATGCCGGAGATGCCGAGACCGGCCTTCAGGCAGTTCTCCAGGTGCGCCTCGACGACGTCGCGGCCGAAGATCTCGTCCGAGCCGACACCGCAGTAGTAGCCGCCCTGCGCGGCCGGGAAGCCGCCCTCGGGGAAGCCGAGCGGGCGGGCGCCCTTGAAGAAGGTGTACTCCTGCTCGATGCCGAAGACCGGCTCCTGCGCGGCGAACCGCCCGGCGACCTCGGCCAGCGCGGCGCGGGTGTTGCTCGGGTGCGGTGTCATGTCCGTGTCGAGGACCTCGCAGAGCACCAGGATGTCGTCGCCGCCGCGGATCGGGTCGGGGCAGGAGAAGACCGGCTTGAGCACGCAGTCCGAGGAGCTGCCCTCGGCCTGGTTGGTGGAGGAGCCGTCGAAACCCCAGATCGGCAGCGCGTCCAGGCCCGCGGGGGCGTCCGTGATGATCTTCGTCTTGGAACGGAGCTTGGCCGTCGGCTCGGTGCCGTCGATCCAGATGTACTCGGCCTTGAAGGTCACGGGGACACATCCTTCGGGGTGGGTCTGGGCGCACTGCGGGTGCTGCGGCGCTGCGGCACCGGTGCGCCGCTCCTACTGCCGTGCAGCGTGCCAACCGGCGATTTCCCGTCCGTTGCCCGCTTGTGAACCCCGTGTTACCCGGGTGCGGTGTGGCGCGTTTCTCACCGCCCCCGGCCGGCGACCGCCACCCCCGCACGGTCGCCGGCCTGTCCGTGACCGGGTCTCACCCGACCTTCTCGATCAGCGCCCGCCGGATCAGGAACTTGCCCTCCTCCCGGACCTGCTCGAACGCGGCGTTGTTGAGCAGCACGCAACTGCCCGAAACCGAGGAGACCTCCACCGTCGTGGACTTGGCGTTGTCGAGGTTGGTCACCTTGAGCCTGGTGCCCACGGGGAACTGGTCGCTGGACGCGGCGGGCGCGCCGCCCTCGCCGGAGAGGGTGACGGTGGAGCCGTCGCACACCTGCTCACCGGCGGCCTGACCCGCTTCCTGTCCGGTGTCCTGGCCCGCCTCCTCTCCGGCGCCCCGGCCGTCCTGCGGCGGCTGTGCGGACTGGGAGCCCTGAGCCGACTCCCCGACCGTGCACCCGGACGCCTCCTGCTTGCGCTCGATCTCCGCGATGACGGCCTCGCGGTTGGCGATCCTGGCCTCCGACTGCGCGTCGGGATCGGCCCGCTGGCCCTCGATGAAACGCCGGTTGTTGCCCAGCGCGGTGGCCAGACCCTGGCAGACGGAGGAGTCCTGGGCCGCCCTGGTCCGCGCGTTCTGGTCGGTCTGCGCGGCATTCGAGGCGTTCGCCGTCACGAAGGCCCCACCGCCCGCCACCGCCGCGGCACTGACCAGGAGTGCGATCTTCTTCTTCGTACCGAGAGTTCTCCTGCGCGACATGCGCGCCTCCTGAAGAGGTAGGGGAGCGTACGCCGCTATGTACGGAATACCGAACGGAGTTGCTCAACGGCGACGGCCCTGCGCCCGAGTGACCCGGGCGCCCTACCGGGACAGGGCGTCCCGGACCGCCTCGTCCGTGCGGCCCACGACGGCCGTGCCGTCGTCCGCCGTGATGATCGGACGCTGGATCAGCTTCGGGTGCTCGGCGAGTGCCGTGACCCACCGGTCGCGTGACGCCTCGTCACGGGGCCAGTCCTTCAGGCCCAGGTCCTTCGCGGCGGCCTCCTGGGTGCGGGTGATGTCCCAGGGTTCGAGGCCGAGCCGGGTGAGCACCTCCCGGATCTCGTCCTCGCTCGGGACGTCCTCCAGGTAGCGGCGGACGGTGTAGTCGGCGCCCTCCGCGTCGAGCAGGCTGATCGCGCTGCGGCACTTCGAACAGGCCGGGTTGATCCAGATCTCCATGCCGCACACGGTAGCCCGAGGGGTGCGGAAACTCGTTCACCCCGTGCGTCACAGCACCCCCGAAAGCCCTTGTGGCCAGGGGCTTTTGTCAGTGGTGGGCGGTAAAATAGAAGCAGTGTTCGAGGGTGTCGCCGGGCGGTCCGGACGGCGCCCTGACCGCGACAGGAGGATGCTCGTGCCCGCTGCCGCACTGAAGCCGAAGCCGTTGCCCACCCAGTCCACCGCCAAGCGGCCCGTCCTGCTCGACCTGCCCTACGAGCCCGTGGAGAAGCGTCCGCTGCCGGCGGGCCGTCCCCGCGAGTGGTACATCACGCACAACCGCCGGCTCAAGGCGATGCGGCTCGCCATCGCCCTGCTCGACTCCGGCGTCTACCTGGCCGACCAGGCGCGCAACGAGAGGATACGGAGCGCCGCGCTGACCATCGGCGTCCACCCGCCGTCGGACACCACGTGCCACATGGTGCGGGCGTTGATGCGGTACTCGCGGTGAAGCGGTGAAGCGGTGGCGCCGGGTGCCGTTCGTCTCGCGGGGTGCCCGGCGCCGCTGACCGGCTGTTCACGCTGACAGCTCCCGCTCCAAGGGCGTCCGGAACCGCGGAGTCACCCGCGTCGTTCCCACCCCCACCACTTCAGGTCGTCCTCGGTGGCCGGCCCGCACGCGGTCAGCCACCTCCGCAGCAGCTCCGCCTGCGCCTCGCCCGCGTCCAGCTCAGGATGGTCGGGCGCCGGCGCCCAGCGGAACTGGCTGGACGTCCACGAGCCCAGGGGCCGGCCCCGTACGACCCTGCCCTCCACGCCCAGCACCTTCAGCAGCCGGGTCGAGACGGTGTGCACGCCCTCGTAGCTCTTCCCGGCGGCGTAGACGAACTGCTCCTTCAGGCGCGGCTCGTCCCGGGCAAGCTCGGCGGCCGTCGCCTGGCCGCGCCGGGCCAGCGCGGCCAGCGCCGACTCCTCGACCTCCGCGAGCCAGGCCGCGTCCGGGGCTCCGGCGTCCGCCATGCTCTTGATCAGCGCGGCCCGCTCCCGCGCGGCGACCGTGAGGCCGGTCGAGGCGTGCACCACCGCGGTCAGTTCCCTCGGGAACACGAAGACGGTGTGCCGCATGCCGTGCATCCGGACCAGGGAGCCGTCCTCGTACAGCGCCCGCTCGGTCGCGCCCACGGTCTTCGCCGCGTCCGCCAGCCGCGCGCCCACGGCCAGGTACACCGTCGCCGGGTCGGTGCCGTGCAGCGCGACCAGTGAGCCGGTGACCTCCTCCGGTCCTGCCGCCCGCGCGGCCCCGGCCAGCCGCTGTCGCAGGGCCAGCCGCTCCCGCCGCTCGGCCGCCCCGATGTGCCGTCGCCCGCCGTCACCCATACAGGCCCTCCGCCCGTTCGCAACGTCCTCGGTGCGTGTCTCGGTAGGGACATGGTGCCCGGCACCACTGACAGCGGACGCTAGGGGCTGTCGGGCGCCGACAGCCGCCGGGTGATCCGGTCGAACAGCTCCGTCAGCGGCTCGCCGACGTCCCGGCCGAACTCGGTCAGCCCGTACGTGACCTGCGGCGGCGTCGTCGGTTCGACCTTCCGCCAGACCAGGCCGTCCCCGACCAGTGCGCGCAGGGTCTGGGCCAGCATCTTCTCGCTGATGCCCTGGATGCTCTCGCGCAGCTCGAAGAACCGGAGGTCGGTGTGGCGCAGGGAGATCAGAACCCAGACGCCCCACCGGCTGGTCACGTGGTCGACCATGTCCCGCGCCAGGCAGTCGGTGTGAAACACGTCATACCGTGCCCCGGTCTCGGCCCGCCTGTGCTGCACGCCTTCAGTCATGTCATGAGCTTACCTTCAGGTATGCCCTTACCAGGAGTTAGCTCTCGCTCCTAGCGTGAACGCCCTCGGAGCACATCCGACCCAGAGCACATCGACAAGGAGCTGATCATGATCGTGGTGACCGGGGCGACCGGGAACATCGGCCGGCCGCTGACGCGGGCGCTGGCGGAGGCGGGCGAGCAGGTGACGGCGGTGTCCCGGCACCCGGCGGCGGTGCCGGACGGCGTCCGCCACCAGGTGGCCGACCTCGCCGAGCCGGCCGGCCTGCGGCCCGCGCTGGCCGGGGCGAAGTCGCTGTTCCTGCTGCTCTCCGGCGATCTGCACGCCGTCGGTGCCCACCCCGCCGACATCGTCGCCGAAGCCGCGGGCAGCGGGGTCCGCCGCATCGTCCTGCTCTCCACGCTCGGCGTGGTGACCAGGCCCTTCGGGGCGACGCGGATCGCGATGCGCGAGCTGGAGGACACGGTGCGGGAGTCCGGCCTGGAGTGGGCCGTGCTGCGACCGGGCGGTTTCGCCTCCAACGCCCTGTGGTGGGCCGAGTCCGTCCGCGCGCGGCGGGTCGTCGCGGCGCCCTTCGGCGACACCGGGGTGCCGGTGATCGACCCGGCCGACATCGCGGCGGTGGCGGCGGCCTGCCTGCTGGAGGACCGGTACACCGGCGGCGAATACGAGCTGACCGGCCCGGAGGTGATCACTCCGCGCGGGCAGACGGAGGCCCTCGCGGCAGCGCTGGGCGAACCCGTGGCGTTCCACGAGCTGACCCGCGACGAGGCCAGGACCGCCATGGCC
Source organism: Streptomyces sp. M92 (assembly GCF_028473745.1). Taxonomy (NCBI): domain Bacteria; kingdom Bacillati; phylum Actinomycetota; class Actinomycetes; order Kitasatosporales; family Streptomycetaceae; genus Streptomyces; species Streptomyces sp. M92. The sequence goes on along the minus strand of NZ_CP101137.1, from coordinate 470,562 downwards.
CGGAGCATGCCGGCGGAACTCGCCGACGACACCCTGGACATCGTCGGGAACCCGAGCCCGGCCGAACTGCGCGTCAGCCCGGACGTCGAGCGCGTCCTCGGCCGCGCCCCGCGCCCCTTCGCCGACTGGGCCGCCCGCAACGTCGCCGCGTTCCGCTGAGACCGGCGGCAGCGGACGGACGGTACTGGCGGTCCTAGTAGGGCGCCCGGAAGTTGATGTAGCCGAGCAGCACGATCACCGCGGCGACGCAGCCGAGGACCAGGGCGGTGGACACCCACGACGACCGGCGTCCGGATCCCACGTGATCGGGGTCGGCGCGGAAGGGGACCGGGCCGGGAGGGTTCTCCTTCCAGCGCGCGGCGAGCATCCGGGCACGCGCGGAGGGCTCCTTGTGCTCGGCGCCGTCCGCCCACTTGATGTCGAACTCGCGTTCCTCGTCGTCCCGCTCGGACATGTCCGGTCCTTCTCCCCGTCCCCTGACTCGAACAACAGTCTCGGTATCTATGATCCCGGGCCGGGTTTCCCCTGTGAAGCTTTTCGGCCAACGACCCGGTCCGACGACGGCGCCCCCCGCCCCCGGGAACGGGGACGAGGGGCGCCGGGCGGACCGCGGGGCGATCGAGGACGATCACACGTCGAAGTACATCTCGAACTCGTGCGGGTGCGGGCGCAGCTGCAGCGGGGCGATCTCGTTCGCGCGCTTGAAGTCGATCCACGTCTCGATCAGGTCCGGCGTGAACACGTCGCCCTGGAGGAGGAACTCGTGGTCGCTCTCCAGGCGGTCGAGGACGGCGCCGAGGGAGGTCGGGACCTGGGCCACGCCCGCGTGCTCCTCGGGAGCGAGCTCGTAGAGGTCCTTGTCGATCGGCTCGGCCGGCTCGATCTTGTTCTTGATGCCGTCCAGGCCCGCCAGGAGCAGGGCCGAGAAGGCCAGGTACGGGTTGCCGGAGGCGTCCGGCGCGCGGAACTCGACTCGCTTGGCCTTCGGGTTCGACCCCGTGATCGGGATGCGCATCGCGGCGGAACGGTTGCGCTGCGAGTACACCAGGTTGATCGGCGCCTCGAAGCCCGGGACCAGGCGGTGGTAGGAGTTCACCGTCGGGTTGGTGAAGGCCAGCAGCGACGGGGCGTGCTTGAGGATGCCGCCGATGTAGTAGCGCGCGGTGTCGGACAGGCCGGCGTAGCCCTGCTCGTCGTAGAAGAGCGGCTCGCCGTTCGACCACAGCGACTGGTGGACGTGCATGCCCGAGCCGTTGTCGCCGAAGATCGGCTTCGGCATGAAGGTCGCGGTCTTGCCGTTCTTCCAGGCCACGTTCTTCACGATGTACTTGAAGAGCTGGAGGTCGTCGGCCGCGGCGAGCAGCGTGTTGAACTTGTAGTTGATCTCGGCCTGGCCGGCGGTGCCCACCTCGTGGTGCTGGCGCTCGACCTGCAGGCCGGACCGCTCCAGCTCCAGGGAGATCTCGGCACGCAGGTCGGCGAAGTGGTCGACCGGCGGGACCGGGAAGTAGCCGCCCTTGTAGCGGACCTTGTAGCCGCGGTTGTCCTCCAGCGCACCGGTGTTCCAGGCGCCGGCCTCGGAGTCGATGTGGTAGAAGGACTCGTTCGCGCTGGTGGAGAAGCGGACGGAGTCGAAGACGTAGAACTCCGCCTCCGGGCCGAAGAACGCCGTGTCGGCGATGCCGGTGGAGGCGAGGTAGGCCTCGGCCTTCTTCGCCACGTTCCGCGGGTCGCGGGAGTACTGCTCGCCCGTGATCGGGTCGTGGATGAAGAAGTTGATGTTGAGGGTCTTGTCCCGGCGGAACGGGTCGATGCGCGCGGTCGACAGGTCGGGGCGCAGGGACATGTCCGACTCGTGGATGGCCTGGAAGCCGCGGATCGAGGAGCCGTCGAAGGCCTGCTCGTCGTCGGGGTCGAACGCCGCGGCGGGCAACGTGAAGTGCTGCATGACGCCCGGCAGGTCGCAGAACCGGACGTCGACGAACTTGACGTCCTCGTCCGCGATGTACTTCTTGGCGTCGTCGGCGTTCTGGAACATCCAGCTCCTCCTACTCCCGACCGTCCCGCCGGGGTGGTAGATCGTTCGTGCGGCCAGTGCGGGTGGCACACGCTTCCTCGACCCTAGGGACGGGTGATTTCTCGGGCGTGACCCATTTGTTTCGCAGAAGTTAACCGGCTCCGTTCCAGCGTAGGCCTCACGCGGGCCCGTCACACCCCGCCCGCGCCCCTCCCGGGCGCCCTTCGCGCACCCTCCGTCCGTAGGGCGTCCAGGGGCGCAGTACCGTGGACGGGTGGACAACAGGCAAGCAATCGGATCGTGGCTTTCCGGGCCGCGTGCCGCCATCGAGGAGTCCGGCGCGGACCTCGGGTACCGGGGCGAACAGCTCGGTCTGCCCGAGGAGGGGCCGGGCTCGATCGCCCGCCCCGGTCGGCGGATCGGCGCCCTGGCCGTCGACTGGGCCCTGTGCCTCCTGATCGCATACGGCCTGATCACGGACGGCTACGGCCAGGCGACCAGCAACTGGGCCCTGCTGATCTTCTTCGTGCTGAGCGTGCTGACCGTCGGCACGATCGGCTTCACCCCGGGCAAGCGCCTGTTCGGCCTGCGCGTGGTCGAGCTGAGCACGGGCCGCCCGAGCCCGCTGCGCGCCCTGCTGCGCTCGGTCCTGCTGTGCGTCGCCGTTCCGGCCCTGATCTGGGACCGCGACGGCCGCGGTCTGCACGACCGGGTGGCGCGCACCGTGGAAGTACGAGTCTGAGGCACGACGACGCCGGTACGGCGATGGGGGCACCCGGATCCAGTCCGGGTGCCCCCATCGCCGTACCGGCGCGTTGCCGTGGGTGCGAGGTCAGCGCTGTCTGGGGTTGCCGCCCTTGGGCATGCGCATGCCCTTCGGCATCGGGCCCTTGGGGAGCGGCATGTTGCTCATGAGGTCGCCCAGGGCGCGCAGCCGGTCGTTGGTCACCGTGACCTGCGGGCCGGACAGCACGCGGGGGAGCTTGAGCATGGTGGTGCGCAGCTTCTTCAGCTCGACCTGGCCCTCGCCGGTGCCCACGATCAGGTCGTGCACGGGCACGTCGGAGACGATGCGGTTCATCTTCTTCTTCTCGGCGGCGAGCAGGGACTTCACCCGGTTCGGGTTGCCCTCCGCGACCAGCACGATGCCGGCCTTGCCGACCGCGCGGTGCACCACGTCCTGGTTGCGGTTCATCGCCACCGCGGGCGTCGTCGTCCAGCCCCGGCCGACGTTGTCCAGTACGGCCGCGGCCGCGCCGGGCTGGCCCTCCATCTGGCCGAAGGCCGCCCGCTCGGCCCGGCGCCCGAAGACGATCGCCGTCGCGAGGAAGGCGAGCAGCACGCCCAGGATGCCGAGATAGATGGGGTGACCGACCAGGAAACCGATCGCGAGGAGGACACCGAAGACGACGATGCCGACACCCGCGAGTACAAGACCGATCTTCTTGTCGGCCTTGCGGGTCATCTTGTAGGTCAGAGCGATCTGCTTCAGTCGCCCGGGGTTCGCAGCGTCCGCTGCAGGTTCCTTCCTCGCCATGGCACGAAGTCTACGTGCCCCGCCGAGCGCCGACGACGGCAGTGCCCGGCGTGCGGGGAGGCGGGACGGCCGGGGCCGTGATCAGGGGCGGCCGGCGACGGACTGCCGCAGCACGCGCTCCGTCTCGATCCGGTCCTTGGCGCGGCGGCGGTCCTCCAGCACGGAGGTCCACGCGTTGCGCCGGGCGGTGCGCTGACCGCCGCTCATCAACAGCGACTCGACGGCCCGCAGGGCGGTGGTGAACGACGGGATGGCGGTGGCGCGGACGACGGTGGCGCGAACGGGCGCGGCCTGCATCGTGGAGGTCCCCCCTCGGTACGGCTCCGGGTACGGAGACGGGTGTACGTGGCGTGATGCCAGGGTCACTGATTGGTGTTACCAGGGCGTGACCCGCCGGTCAAACGGACATGAAGCCGCGACGCCGGGAGTCTCGACGACGCCGCGGCCCCGACCGGTGCCCTCATCTGCGAGGACGGTCGGGGCCGCGGAGTATCGGCCATTACTGGCCGGTAGCAGCTTGTGCGTGAATTCACACGGTCGCCGGACGGTGGTCCGGCGGGCGGATCAGACAGCGGCGGTCCGGCGCTGCTCCATGGCCATCTGGTAGAGCCGCCCGGCGCGGTACGAGGACCGCACCAGCGGGCCCGACATCACGCCGGAGAAGCCGATCTGCTCGGCCTCCTCCTTCAGCTCCACGAACTCCTGCGGCTTGACCCAGCGCTCCACGGGGTGGTGGCGCACCGACGGGCGCAGGTACTGCGTGATGGTGATCAGCTCGCAGCCGGCCTCGTGCAGTTCCTTCAGCGCCTCGCTGATCTCCTCGCGGGTCTCGCCCATGCCGAGGATCAGGTTGGACTTGGTGACCAGGCCGTAGTCGCGGGCGTCCGTGATGACCTTCAGTGAGCGCTCGTAGCGGAAGCCGGGGCGGATGCGCTTGAAGATGCGCGGGACCGTCTCGACGTTGTGCGCGAAGACCTCGGGGCGGGAGTCGAAGACCTCCCGCAGCAGCTCCGGCACCGCGTTGAAGTCGGGGGCGAGCAGCTCCACCTTGGTCCGGCCGGCCTCGCGGTCCGCCGTCTGCTGGTGGATCTGGCGCACCGTCTCCGCGTACAGCCAGGCGCCGCCGTCCGGGAGGTCGTCGCGGGCGACGCCGGTGATGGTGGCGTAGTTCAGGTCCATGGTGACCACGGACTCGCCGACGCGGCGGGGCTCGTCGCGGTCGAGCGCCTCGGGCTTGCCGGTGTCGATCTGGCAGAAGTCACAGCGCCGGGTGCACTGGTCGCCGCCGATGAGGAAGGTCGCCTCGCGGTCCTCCCAGCACTCGTAGATGTTGGGACAGCCCGCTTCCTGGCAGACCGTGTGCAGGCCCTCGCTCTTCACGAGGTTCTGCATCTTGGTGTACTCGGGGCCCATTTTCGCCCGGGTCTTGATCCACTCGGGCTTGCGCTCGATGGGGGTCTGGCTGTTGCGGACCTCCAGGCGCAGCATCTTGCGTCCGTCGGGTGCGACTGCGGACACGACCGGCTCCCTAGCGATTGATTCTTCGGCGTGCCCCAGGGTACGCCCGTTGATTTGTTGGTCGGCGTTGGTGCTGGCCCTGCTGGGGGCTGCCGCCCCCAGGCCCCCGCTTCCGGCCTGGACGGCCTCGTCCTCAAACGCCGGACGGGCTTGTTCTATGCCCTGAGGTCAGGCTGCAGGGGCCTTCTCGATCACCCTCGGCTTCAGATCCGCGTTCTCCAGTACGTCCCGCAGGTGGCGCTCCGCGACCGGCAGGACCTCCTCGATGGTCACGTCCCGGCCCAGCTCGTTCGCCAGCGAGGCGACGCCCGCGTCGCGGATGCCGCACGGGATGATCTTGTCGAACCACTTGTTGTCCGGGTTCACGTTCAGGGCGAAGCCGTGCATGGTGACGCCCTTCGCCACCCGGATGCCGATCGCGGCGATCTTGCGGTCCTCGCGCCGCTGGCCGGCGTTGGAGGGGGCGTAGTCGGGGCCGTTCAGACGGGGGTCGAACTCCTCGTCCGTCAGGCGCGGGTCGAAGTCCAGGGAGAGTCCCGCCCGTCGCCCGCCATCACCCTCGGCCGAAGCGCTGCGCGCTGCCCCTCCAGATCGCGCGGGGCGCCGCTCGACCGGGTCGCCGAGGACCCACACCCCGCTGCGGCCCTCCACTCGGCTGGTCTCCACGCCGAACTCCGCGCAGGTGCGGATCAGGGCATCCTCCAGCCGCCGCACGTGCGCCACCACGTCCACCGGGCGCGGGAGCTTCTGGATCGGGTAGCCCACCAGCTGGCCCGGCCCGTGCCAGGTGATCTTGCCGCCGCGGTCCACGTCGATCACCGGCGTGCCGTCCAGCGGACGCTCGCTGTCCTCGGTGCGCCGGCCGGCGGTGTAGACCGGCGGGTGTTCGAGGAGCAGCACGGTGTCGGGGACCTCGTCGGCGAATCGCGCGGCGTGCACCCGGCGCTGCTCGTCCCACGCCTCCTGGTACTCGACGCGATCGGCACCGAACCCCATTCGGACGAACCGCAGCTCACTCACGGCAATGCCTCCCCGGAAGGTCGTAAGGCACGAAGCGTGCCCACGCCACTGTACGACCGCCCACGCGTCGTCAGCCGGGCGGGCAATCCTCACACGATCGGATGAATGCCGGTGAAAGTGTGCGATCGGGCGCTTACTCTCCGCTACATTCGCGCCGTTCACGAGGCCATAAGGGCTGCTCACAGGCGCTCCGGGCACATCGAACGCCCGGAAGGCAGGAGACCGCACCGCACCATGACGGAACGACCCGCGCAGCGCACCCCCAACCGCCAGCTCGCCGCGCTCATCGCCGAAGCGGGGTTCTCGAACGCGGGTCTCGCGCGTCGCGTCGACCAGCTCGGACTCGAACACGGTCTGGACCTGAGATACGACAAGACGTCCGTCACCCGGTGGCTGCGCGGCCAGCAGCCCCGCGGCACCACCCCGGCGCTGATCGCCGAGGTCTTCACCCGGCGCCTCGGCCGCCGCCTCAGCGCGCAGGACCTCGGCCTCGACGCCTGCGCGCCCGTCTACGCGGGCCTGGAGTTCGCCGCCACCCCGGAGGAGGCCGTCGACATCGTCGGCGGGCTGTGGCGCAAGGACTCCGGCAGCCAGGCCGAGCTGCGCAAGATCGCCTTCACGCCGGCCGGACTGGTCGTGCCCAGCCGGGACTGGCTGATCGGGCGGGCCGACGAGAAGGTGGCCCGCGCCGAGGTGCCCGTCCGCATCCCCGCGCAGGGCCGCCCCGCGATGCCCAGGGGGCCCGTGCCGGTCGACCCGGCCCGCCGGCGCGCGCCGTCCGCCGACCGCGGCCCCGGCCAGAAGGTCACCGGCGGCGACCTCGCCGCGCTGCGCTCGGTCGGCGAGCTGTTCCGCAGCCTGGACGACCGGTACGGCGGCGGGCACGCCCGCCAGGCCCTCGTGCGCTACCTGGAGCACGAGCTGGAGCCGATGCTGCGCGGCACCTACGGCGAGCAGACCGGCCGCCGGCTGTTCGCCGCCGCCGCCGACCTCACCCGGCTCGCGGGCTGGACGTCGTACGACATCGCCGCGCACGGCCTCGCCCAGCGCTACTTCGTGCAGGCGCTGCGGCTCGCGCAGGCGGCCGGGGACCGGGCGTACGGCTCGTACGTGCTGGTCACCATGAGCCGGCAGGCCGTCTACCTGGGGCACGGGCGCGAGGCCGTGCAGCTCGCGCGGGTGGCGCAGCAGGGGGTCGGGACCTCAGCGCCGCCGGTCGTGCAGACGCTGCTGCACGCGGCCGAGGCGCGGGCGCACGGCGTCCTCGGCGAGGTGCGGGCCTGCACCGCCTCGCTGGTCCGCGCCGAGCGCGCCCTGGAGGCCGCCCGGCCCGGCGACGAGGTGCCGCACTGGGCCCGCTTCTTCGACGAGGCGCAGCTCGCCGACGAGTTCGGGCACTGCCACCGCGACCTCCAGCAGTTCCGGGCCGCCGCCCAGTACGCCGAACGCTCGCTGCTGCTGCGCGCCCCCGTGTACGCGCGCAGCAGGCTCTTCTGCCGGATCGTCCTCGCCACCGCCCGCCTGGGCCTCGGCGAACTCGACCAGGCCTGCCAGCTGGCCGCCGAGGCGGCCGGACAGGCGGCCGAGATGAGGTCGGCCCGGGCGGCGGAGTACGTCCGCGACTTCGAACGGCGGCTGGAGCCGTACAGGGACGCGGCGCCGGTGCGTGGGTACCGCGACAAGGTCGCGGCGCTCGGGTGACCCGCGCGGCCGCACACCGGCCGCATACGGCCGCGGGCCCGCTGCTCCGCCGGGGACGGCGGGGCAGCGGGCCCACGGGCCGCTCCAACGGGTTCAGGCGGGGTTGTGGTAGCGCTCGATCGCGTGCAGGCGGTCGAAGGTCCAGCCGCTCCTGGCCTCCCAGCTGTGCAGCGGGGAGTTGAGAGTGCCGTCGGCCTTGGCGGTCCAGGTGATGGTCTTCACCCCGCCGTCCGAGTAGCCGTAGAAGGTGGCGAGGTCGTCGCGGCCGTCACCGTCGTAGTCACCGGTGACGATCTTCATCTGGTCGCGTGTGTAGTTCCCGGCCGCGGTGTTCCACAGCTCGGTGCGGTTGCCGAACTTGCCGGCGGCGTCGGCGGTGAAGCCGATCACGGCGTCGTGGCCGTCGCCGTAGTCGTACCAGGCGGCCAGGTCGTCGCGGCCGTCGCCGTCGAAGTCGCCGGAGTGGACACTGGCGGCGTCGAAGTTCCAGCCGGTGCTGCTCCAGCCGTGGACGGCCGTGTTGTCGAAGCCGCCGTCGGGCGTGGTCGGGAAGGTGATGATCTTGACCTCGCCGGTGGAGTAGCCGTAGAGCGCGGCGAGGTCGTCGCGGCCGTCGCCGTTGTAGTCGCCGGTGGCGAACTTCATGCTGGAGGCCGTCCAGCCCTCGGTCCGGGTGAAGGACGAGAAGGGGCTGTCGAAGCCGCCGTCGGCCTTGGCGAGGAAGGTGTGGAGCTTGTCGCTGCCGTCGGCGTAGTCGTACCAGACGGCGACGTCGTCGCGGCCGTCGCCGTCGAAGTCACCGGAGTTGACGGTCATGCGGTCGAAGTTCCAGCCGTCGGTGTCCTTCCACGAGTGCAGCGGCCCGTCGAAGTGGCCGCCGCCCCGGCCGAGCCAGGTGATCAGGCCGACGTCGCCGTTGCCGTAGCCGTAGAAGGCGGCGACGTCGCCGAGGCCGTCGCCGTCGAAGTCGCCGGTGAAGCGCTTCATGTTCTCGGCCCAGTAGTTGCCGGCCGCGGTCTCCCAGCCGTGCACGGGGCTCTCGAAGCCGCCGTCCGCCTTGGCGGGGAAGGCGTGGATCTCGTCGTGGCCGTCGCCGTAGTCGTACCAGTCGGCGAGGTCGCTGCGGCCGTCGCCGTCGTAGTCGTGGCGGACGACGGTGCCGGCGGCCCACTGGGAGGCGCCCTGGGCGTCGTGGACGACGAAGTTGCCGCGGTCCTGGAGAACGGCCTTGCCGCCGGCGGCGGTGGTCTTCGACTCCCACAGCACGGTGCTGCCGTCGGCGTCGACGACGGTGAGGTTTCCGGTGCCGGTGAAGCGGGCGGTGGCGCCGGGGTGGCCCGCGGTGCCGGTCGACCACAGCGTCTTGCCCGCGCCCGAGACGACGACGAGGTCGCCGTCGGCCCGCAGGGTCAGACGGGCGGCGTTGGAGACGAGGCTGTCACCGGCCCGCATCACGGAGCCGGGGATGAGGGTGTTGCCGCCGTTGATGTTGTCCAGGCGCGGGGAGACGGCCTCGTTGCGGGTCTCGGCCGGGTCGGAGCCGAAGCAGCCGCCCTGCCAGGACTGGCTGGCGAGCGCGACCAGTTCGAACTTGCCGTCCTTCTGCCGCACCAGGGGGCCGCCGGCGTCGCCGGCGCAGATGGCGTCGTCGTCGGTCTTGCCGTCGAGCGCGAGGGTGGTGCCGGAGACCGACTGGACCGTGAAGGCGGCCGTGTGCCGAGCGAGCGGCGCCCATTCGTCCCTGGTCCGGCCGAACCCGACGACCGTCAGCTCCTCGCCCGCGACGGGCGCGGTGGTGGCGAGGGGGGCGGGAGCGATGCCGGTGGCGGGTGTGGCGAGCCGGGCCAGCACCATGTCCCGGTCGGTACGCGGCACGAGTTCGACGACGTCGACGGGCTTGTTGGTGCCCGGGGCGGGGCCGAGGACGGCCGTGGTCTTCCACTTCGGCGCGCCCGCCGCGACCGGGCCGGCGCCGAGGTCGTCGGCGAAGCAGCTCGCGGCGGTGGCGAGCCACTGCGGGGCTATCAGCACCGCGGAGCAGCCTCGCTGGTCGTCGCCTATCTGCAGGCGCGCGGTGAAGTTGTAGGCGTTGGACGAGCTGGCCGGCCCGGTGGCGGCCTGGGCGGTGCCGGCGGTGAGACACCCGGCGGTCAGGCCGGTGGCCATCAGGCCCGTGGCCAACGCGGCGTGGAAGCGCGGTGAGAACCCGATGCGGGCTCTGTTCCCATCTGTTGTGCCGGACACGGCGGTGATCGACATCAGCCCGTGACCCGGATCTCGACGAGGACCGAGTGAGCACCGCCGACGGTTCCTTCACCCACACTCTTGTACGTGTCCTCGGCCATGTCGACGGTTTGAGTCCGACCCTCCGCCGTCAGGTCCGCACTTATGGGTTGCGTACTGGTCTCGAGGCCGAAGACGCGAGGCAGCTCCAGGGTGAGGTAGCCAGAATTCGCCGTGGCTCGGAAACAGTAGGTTCCCTTACGGCCGACGGCCTGGTCCGCGACGGTGTAAATTCTGATCTGGTCGGAGGTCTGGCCGCACTCGGCCAGCACAATACGGCCGTCCCCGCGCTTCAGCTCGATGCCCTCCTCGGCCAGGATCCTGTCCGCGCCGGGATAATTGAAGTATTCCACCGCAGACGGCATTTCCTCAGCGGCTGCGCGTGGCACGGTTCCGCTGTCTGCCGAAGCCATGGTCGCAAAACCAGCGACCGCTACAGTCGCTGCGAAGGCAGACGCGGCAATTTTTCGGGTACGGGAGAGCATCGCACTTCCTCCGGTGATTACATGTGAATGGCTTCTGTCGTCTGCGATGTCCGACAGCGGAAGCACAGGTCAATTCAAGCTGGGAAGGCATCCGGAGGGTGCAGAGGTATTGGGGATGGCCGAGCGCATGAGAGTGAATTCATGGCGGCGACTGCCCCTCCAGCGCGTCAGTAGTCATGCACTGTCTTTGATGCCCCCCTGGCAATCGGAGGAAAGAGTATCAAACAACCATTCGAGGTGCACTCGTTGCCAGCTTCGGTGGCCGACTCCGTCGATGGTGATGTGAGGGTGACGTGCTATTCACAGTGAAATAACACGGAATAGCTCTTGCGTGCTGGATGTCACGCTTCGTCAGCGGGCTGCACCTGGGTGGGTGCTGACGGGCGCTCTTCCCACCGGTCCGCGGAGGGTGTCGTCCGATCGGGACGGCACCCTCCACTTCGCGTCACGCTGCCCGCACGGTCCCCGCCGCCTCCGCCGAGTGCATCGGCCGCCCCGCCCCCAAGTCCGTCAGGATCGCCGCCGAGGCCCGGTGGCCCGAGTGCAGGGCGCCCTGGACGCCACTGGTGTCGCGGTGGTCGCCGCACACGTACAGGCCGGCCAGCAGCCGTACCGGCCTGCGCGGGTCGTGCGGCGGGCGCATCGCGGGCACCGCGTCGGGCGTGTGGTGCACGGCGAGGGTCTCCCAGCGGGTGGTCGGGGTGCCGTAGAGGCGGGACAGGTGGATGCGTACGGCGGTGTCGACGTCGGGCGGGCGGGGGCCGAGGACCGTCGATGAGACCAGGGTCCGTCCGGCCGGTGCGCGGGACGGGTCCACATGGCTGACCACCGCCGTGTGGGCGACCGGACCACCGCGGTCCGCGTCGAGCAGCAGGGCGGTGCCGGTCGCCGGCGGCTCGTCGGTGGTGTGGTGCACCACTGTCACCGGGTGGAAGTCCGGCACCCTCAGGCCCGGCAGCAGCTCGGCCGCCGCCCGGGCGTCGGTCGCCACCAGGACGGCCCGGCAGCGGATGACACCGTGCTCGGCGGTGGCGACGGCGTTGGTGGCCACCGAGGTGACCCGGACCCCGGTGCGCACGGTGCCCGGCGGCAGCCGCCGCGCCAGCAGCTCCGGGAGCGCCTCCGAGCCGCCCTCGGGCAGCCCCAGGCGCCCGCCCGCGAACTGCCGCAGCACGAGGTCGGCGCACCGGCTGGAGGTGGTCAGGTCCGGGTCGGACAGCAGGGCGGCGAGCAGCGGGCGCAGGAAACCGTCGATCGTGCGGGGCGGCAGTCCGCGGACCGCCAGGGCCTGGGCCGCGGACAGCTCGGGACGGGCCAGCAGCCGTTCGAGGGGGGTGGCGGCCAGGCGGGTCAGCGCCGCACCGAGGCGGGCCTGGTCGACGGCCGTGCCGAGCGGGGCGCCCGCGCGGGCGCGGGAAACGGGGGCGGGCCTCCCCGGAGTGCGGACCGCGGATACCGGGCGCCGGGGCGCGGGAACCGAGCGGGGGGCGCTTGCCAGGGCGCGCACGGCGTGGAGTGCGCCCCTTGCGCCCCGGGCCCCCGCCGGGACGCCCGCCCGGTGGTGGCGGCCCTCGCTGTGCAGCAGCACCCCGGGGGCGAAGGGCAGCAGCGCGAGGCCGTCCAGCCCGGGGGTGAGCCGCAGTTCGGGGCACGCCGTCGGCAGCAACTGCCCGATTCTGTCGAGCCGGAAGCCGTCGACCTTCTCCGTGGCCATCCTGCCGCCCACCGCATGGGCGGCCTCCAGGACCGTGGTCGTCACTCCTGCGCTGGTCAGCCGATGCGCCGCGGCGAGTCCGGCGATCCCGGCCCCCACGACGACGACGTCCGCCTGGTACGCGGGCTCAAGCACGTGCCCCTCCTCGAGGTTGCGCGGCCGCTGGAGACGTCATGCCCCCAACCGGCTTGAGGGATACCCGAGTTCGACACGAGGTTAGAACCGGAAACGGACAACGGGAATCGCACGCGGGCAGGGCACGGTCGCACGCTGGTCGCATGTGGCGGCCATGTGATGCTCGAACGGGCTCACACGGTCATGAGTGGTCTCTCGCGGTCTCGTGCGCGGCAGACGGCGCTCACACCGCCGCCCGGATCGCCCCGTCGATCTCCGGGAACGCGAAGCGGAAGCCCGACTCCAGCAGACGGTTCGGCAGGACCCGCGCGCTGCCCAGGACGTCGCCCGCCAGCTCGCCCAGCACCGCGCGCAGCACCGGCGCCGGCACTGCGAACGGCGTCGGGCGGTGCAGCACCCGCCCCATCGCCACGGTGACCTCACGGTTCGTCACCGGACGCGGAGCCGTCAGATTGAAGGGGCCGGACAGGTCGTCCCGGTCCAGCAGGTGCCGCAGCGCGGCCACCTCGTCGTGCAGGGACACGAAGGACCAGTACTGGGAGCCGTCGCCCAGCCGCCCGCCGAGCCCCGCCCGGAAGAGCGGGAAGAGCCGGCCCCACGCCCCGCCCCGGCGGGAGACGACCAGACCGGTCCGGGCGAACACCGTCCGCACCCCCGCGTGCCGGGCGGGCGCCGCGGCGCCCTCCCACTCCACGCACAGGGACGGCAGGAAACCCTCTCCCGCGGGTGCGCCCTCGTCCACCGGCCGATCACCGGTCTCCCCGTAGAAGCCGATCCCGCTGCCGTTCAGGAAGACCCGCGGCGGCTGCTCCATCGAGGCGACGGCCTCGGCCAGCGCCGTCGTGCCGTGCACCCGGCTGCTGCGGATACGCGTCTTGTACGCGTCGGTCCAGCGGCGGTCTCCCACCCCGGCCCCGGCCAGGTTGACCACGGCGTCGCAGCCGGCCAGCCCGGCCGTGTCCACGCGTCCGCCCTCCGGGTCCCAGCGCACCTCGTCCGCGCCTCGGGGCGGGCGCCGTACCAGGCGCACCACCTCGTGGCCGTCCGCGGTCAGGGACCGCGCCAGCGCGCCGCCGATCAGACCCGACGCGCCGGCCACCGCGACCCGGGAACGCCCCGCGTCCTTGCGTCCATCGTCCATGCGCCCATCCTGCCGGGCCGCCCCGGAAAACGCTGGACGGGGCCGCGCGCCCGCGTCGTACAGTGACCGTCATGCCAGCCCCGCACATACGCCGCGCCAGGCCCGAGGACGAGCAGCCGCTGCGCCGGATCGACCTCGAGACGTGGTCCCACCTGCACGCCGTCTCGCCCCCGCCGGGACCGGACGACCCCTTCTTCCGCGACGCCTGCGGGCCCGAGGCCCACCTGGTCGCCGAACTCGACGGTGCCGTGGTCGGCTACGTCCGCCTCGGCCTCCCCACGGAGCTGGCCTCCAACACCCACGTCCGGCAGATCCGCGGTCTCGCCGTCGCCGGCCGGGCCCGCGGTCACGGCGTGGGGCGGGCCCTGGTCCGGGCCGCCGTCGAGGAGGCCCGTGAGAAGGGCTTCCGCCGCATCACCCTGCGGGTCCTCGGCCACAACACGGCCGCCCGGGGGCTCTACGAGTCGGAGGGCTTCGTCGTCGAAGGCGTGCAGCCCGAGGAGTTCCACCTCGACGGCCAGTACGTCGACGACGTGCTGATGGGGCAGATGCTCACCGGGGCCTGAGCGTCCGCCCCCGCGGCGGGTCAGGACGCGACCGGCTCGCCCGTGTCCACCGCCTCCGTCGCCTCGGCCGCGCGCCGGGCCTCGTCGGCCACCTCGTCCGCCGTCAGCACGTACCCGGTCCGGGCGTCGGAGGTGGAGCGGGCGAAGACCACGCCGTACACCCGGCCGTCGGTGGTGAGCAGCGGGCCGCCCGAGTTGCCGGGGCGGACCGTGGAGCGGATCGAGTAGATCTCGCGGGTGACGTTCGCGTCGCTGTAGATGTTCTGGCCCGTCGCCCGGATCCGGTTCGCCACCGTCGCCGCGCGCAGGTCCAGGTCGCCGTCCTGCGGATACCCGGCGACCACCGCCGGGTCGCCGCGCTCCGCGTCGTCGTCGAACCGCAGCGCGGGCGCGGACAGGTCCGGCACATACAGCACGGCCACGTCCTCGGCCGGGTCGAAGAGCACCACCCGCGCCTCGTACGCCGGTCCGACCCCGCCGACGCGGACGGTCGGGTCGTCGATGCCGGCCACCACGTGGGCGTTGGTCATCACGTGCCGGGGCGCGTAGACGAAGCCGCTGCCCTCCCGGCCCTGGCTGCCGGCGACGCCCTCCACCTTCACCGTGCTGAGCTTGGCCGCGTTGGTGGCCGCGGCGGTGACACTGTCGCCGGAGGGCTCGGCGACCTGGGCGGTCGACTCGTTCTCGAAGGGGTTGAAGACCTGCGGGAACCCCGCCTCCGTCAGCGCGGACGTCGCCCTGGAGAACCATGCCGGAGTGGTGTCCGGCATCGCCCGCTGCACCGCGCCCAGCAGCGTCGAGTCACGGATCGCCGAGGTCAGCAGCGGCGACGAGGACGCCGCCAGGACGCTCGCCGCCACCCACGCCACGATCAGCGCGGCCGCCGCGTTGGCCACCGCGCCGCCGGCCCCGTCGGCCACCCGGAGCGGACCGGCGTCCAGCTCCCGGCGCAGCCGCAGCGCCGGCCGTCCCGCCAGCTCGTGGCCCACCACCGCCGGCAGCAGCACCGTGACCACGGCCGTCACCGTCGCCGCCGTCGAGCCCGGCGACACCAGGTCCATCACCCACGGCAGGATCCACACGCCGACCACCGCGCCGCCCACGAAACCGGCCAGCGAGACACAGCCGGCCACCAGTCCGCGCCGGTAGCCGGAGGCCGCGTAGGCCAGCACCACCAGCACCAGCACGATGTCGAGCAGGTCCACGCGAGCCGCCTTTCTGCCGGACCCTCGGCCGGGTCCGTCCCGGAACCCTGAGTACGTGCCGGACGGGTCCCGTGATCAGCTGGGGTCAACCGGAAAACGTCGGGGACCGGGAGGATGGTTCCACCAGGTGGCACAGCACACGTCGCGGGCGGACCCGATGCGCCGGACAGTGGGACCATGCGGGTCTTCCGAGGACGGCGCCGGTCCCGGTGGCGGAGTGCGGCTTCCCTCCCCGGCGCATCCGGCGCGGCTCGCGCACGTGAGTGGGCGAAGCGCGTGCGCGTGCCCGGTGGACCGGGCGTGGCGCCGGTGGTGCTCGGCTGCCTCCCCGGCCTCGCCGCCGTCGTCGCGCTGGCGCTGTGCGCGAACGGGGTGGAGAGGGCCGCCGCCACGGACCCCCGGGCGGCCGCCGCCGACCCGTACACCGCGCCCCGGCCGCCCGTCGTGCCCCGGTCGGTCTGGCTGGGCGAAGCCGCCCGCGCACAGCCGCCGCCGCGCTACGACGACAAGGTCCTCGCCGTCTTCGTCCACCACACGGACACGCCGAACGGCTACGACTGCGCCGACGTGCCGGCCATCCTCCGCGGCGTGTACTCCGGCCAGACGGGCGGGCGGGACTGGGACGACATCGGCTACAACTTCGTCGTCGACCGCTGCGGCACCATCTACGAGGGCCGCGCCGGGGGCATCGACCGCGCCGTCACCGGCGCCCACACCCAGGGCTTCAACCACCGCACCACCGGCATCGCCGCCCTCGGCACCTTCACCGCCGGCGTGCCCGTGCCCGACGCGCTGACCGACGCGATCGCCGCGCTGGCCGCCTGGAAACTCGGCGGGACCGGCAGCGACCCCCGCGGCAAGGTCCGCCTGGTCTCCAGCAACGGCCTCAGCCGGTACGCCGCCGGCGCCACGGCCACGCTGCCCGCCGTCGCCGGCCACGACGAGGGCTACCAGACCAGTTGCCCGGGCGCGGCGCTGACGGCGCGCCTCCCGGACATCAGGGAGGCCGCGGCCCGGCTCCAGGGCCGGCCGGCTGGTCAGTCCTGACCGAACCGCTCCCACAGGCGTGGGAAGCGGGCGGCCACGGCCCGGTCGTCCTCCAGGTCGACCGGGGTGCCCAGCGGTTCCGCCGGGGCGGGCGCGATGCCCAAGTCGGGGGCGACGGTGCCGGTGAGCTGCTCGTACGCCTCGTCGGCCGCGTAGCCCAGCTCCTCGCCGTCGCCGTCCAGCTCCTCGTCGAAGTCGTCCAGCAGCTCGGCGAGCGAGTCGGGCTCGTGCACCGCACCCTCGTACACCTCGCGGCCCTGGCCGATCAGCCAGCAGCGGAAGTAGTCGAAGGCGTCGTCGCTCGCGCCGCCGAGCAGCACCCACGCGGCGCCCCACACGTCCCAGGTGCAGGCGCGGTTGTAGCGGGCCTCGAAATGGCGGGCGAAGTCCAGCACCAGGTCCGGGTCCAGCCCGAGGAGCCGCTCCACGAGGAGGTCGGCCTGGTCCTCGGGATCGCCGTCGGCACCCTGCCGGGTGGCGTCGATCAGCTCCCAGAACTCCGTCTCGTCCATCACGGGTCCAGCATCGGCCCTGGGCGGGGGTGGCGCACGTGGAGTGCGGCGGATCGTTATGTGCGGTTGCCTCCGGCGGTTGAGCGGGGCGCCTGCGGCGATCTGTGCGGGTTCGGTGGGGTGTGGATGCCTGCGGCTGCCTGTGTGGGTTCGGTCGTTGAGCGGGATGCCTGCGGCGGCCTGTGGCTGTTCGGTGGGGGTGCGGGTGCTTCCGGCGGTGGGGCGGGTGGGGTGGCTGCGGCTGCCTGTGTGGGTTCGGTGGGGGTGTGGATGCCTGCGGCGCCGCTGCGGGTTCGGTGGGGGTGCGGGTAGCGCGGTGTGTCGTGTGTTGGGTCGGGGCCGCGCCGGGGGGCCGTCCTCGGAACGGCGCGGAATCGGTCGGCTACGGGGGTGGGCGGCGCTGACGCGCCAACCGCTGCGGGCGGACCCCTCCCGACACGTCCCCTTCCCGCCGTACGCGGCTAGCCGTCCGTGCGGTCGTACAGGCTCGCCAGCCGTCGTGCGTCCTGGGCGAACCGTTCCCGCAGCGCACTCGGCGCCAGTACTTCCGCCTCCGGGCCCAGCCCCCTGAGCTGCGCATGCGCGATCTCCTCCGACTCCACCGGCAGCGTCACCGTCACCCACCCGTCCGCGTCGGGTGCCCCCGCGGTCTCCAGCGCCTCCCGGGCGGACAGCGCGTCGACGGCGTGGTGCAGGGCCCGTACACCCCGGGGCGACAGCCGCACCACGGCCTCGGACCGCAGGATCGACCGCGCGAACTGCTCGGCCCGCTCCGTCCAGAACGCGGGCAGGTCGAAGCCCTCGTCCCGTTCGAAGCGCTCCTCGCTCGTCTCCGCGGCCGTGAAGCGGTCGATGCGGTAGACGCGGAACGGCCCGTCGCCCGTCGACCGCGTGATCCGCGCGCACAGGTACCAGGCCCCGGCCTTCAGCACGAGACCGTAGGGCTCCAGCTCGCGGACGACCTCGTCCTCGCCGCGCCGGTAGCGCGCGGTGATCCGCCGGTCGTCCCAGACCGCGTCCGCGACCGCCGGCAGCAGCTCGGGCGTCTCGGGCTCCCGGAACCAGTTCGGCGCGTCCAGGTGGAACCGCTGGGCCGCCGTACGGGAGGCGTCCCTCAGGGAGGGGAGCAGGGCCGCCGACACCTTCAGGCGGGCCGCCGACGCGGCGTCCTCCAGGCCCATCTCGCGCAGGGCCCCCGGCACTCCGGACAGGAAGAGGGCTTCCGCCTCGCCCCGGGCGAGGCCGGTCAGCCGGGTGCGGTAGCCGCCGATCAGCCGGTAACCGCCGGCCCGGCCCCGCTCGGCGTAGACCGGCACGCCCGCCTCCGACAGCGCCTGCGCGTCCCGGGTGACGGTGCGTTCCGACACCTCCAGTTCGCGGGCCAGTTCGGCCGCGGTCATGGTGGGGCGGGACTGGAGGAGCAGCACCATCTTGATGAGGCGGGCAGCGCGCATCCCCACATGATGCAGGAGAACGAGGAAGACCCCCGCCGTGCGTGGCGGGGGCCTTCCGATCACTGCCCGGGGCTCACAGGCCGTAGCGCTCGCGCGCCTCCTTCACGGCCGTCGCCTTGACCTCGCCGCGCCCCGCGAGCTGGGCCAGGGCCGCGACCACGATGGACTCGGCGTCGACGCCGAAGTGGCGGCGGGCGGCCTCACGGGTGTCCGACAGACCGAAGCCGTCGGCGCCGAGCGACGAGTAGTCCTGCTCGACCCACTGCGCGATCTGGTCCGGGACCTGGCGCATGTAGTCGGAGACCGCGAGGACCGGGCCCTCGGCGCCCTGGAGCGCCTGGCGGACGTACGGCACCCGCTCCTCGCCGCGCAGCAGTGCCGCGTCGGCGTCCATGGCGTCCCGGCGCAGCTCCGTCCAGGAGGTCGCGGACCACACGTCGGCGGCCACGCCCCACTCCTCGGTGAGCAGCTGCTGAGCCTTCAGCGCCCAGTGGATCGCCGTGCCGGAGCCCAGCAGCTGGATGCGCGGGGCGTTGGCGGCCGGGGTCAGACCCGCGGACTCCGCCGTGTTGAACCGGTACAGACCCTTGACGATGCCCTCGTCGATGCCGGGGCCGGACGGCTTGGCCGGCTGCGGCATCGGCTCGTTGTAGACCGTCAGGTAGTAGAAGACGTTCGGGTCCTCGCCCGGGGCGGCCTCGCCGTACATCCGGCGCAGACCGTCCTTGACGATCGCCGCGACCTCGTAGGCGAAGGCCGGGTCGTACGTCAGGGCGGCCGGGTTGGTCGCCGCGATGGCGGGGGAGTGGCCGTCCGCGTGCTGGAGGCCCTCACCGGTCAGCGTGGTGCGGCCCGCGGTGGCGCCGACCAGGAAGCCGCGGCCGAGCTGGTCGCCGAGCTGCCACATCTGGTCTGCCGTGCGCTGCCAGCCGAACATCGAGTAGAAGATGTAGAACGGGATCATCGCCTCGCCGTGCGTCGCGTACGACGTCGAAGCGGCGATGAAGTCGGCCATCGACCCGGCCTCGGTGATGCCCTCGTTGAGGATCTGACCGTTCTTGGCTTCCTTGTAGTACATCAGCTGGTCGCGGTCGACCGGCTCGTACGTCTGGCCCTTGGGCGAGTAGATGCCCAGGGACGGGAAGAGGCTCTCCATGCCGAAGGTGCGCGCCTCGTCGGGGACGATCGGCACCCAGCGCTTGCCGGTCTCCTTGTCGCGGACCAGGTCCTTGACCAGGCGGACGAAGGCCATGGTGGTGGCCACGCTCTGCGAGCCGGAGCCCTTGTCGAAGGAGGCGAACGCCTTCTCGGCGGGCGCGGGCAGCGGCGCGAGGGGGTGGACGCGGCGGGCCGGGGCGGGACCGCCGAGGGCGGCGCGGCGCTCCTGGAGGTAGCGGACCTCGGGGGAGTCGGCGCCCGGGTGGCCGTAGGGGACCACGCCGTCGGTGAAGTCGCTGTCCTTGATCGGCAGGCCGAGCAGGTCGCGCATGTCCTTGAACTCGTCCACCGAGAGCTTCTTCATCTGGTGGTTGGCGTTCTTGGAGGCGAAGCCGGTGCCGAGGGTGTGGCCCTTGACCGTCTGGGCCAGGATCACGGTCGGCGCGCCCTTGTGGGCGAGCGCGGCCTTGTACGCGGCGTAGACCTTGCGGGACTCGTGACCGCCGCGCGAGTAGTGGAAGCACTCGAGGATCTTGTCGTCGGACAGCAGCTTCGCCATCTCGGCGAGCTGCGGGTCCTTGTTGAAGAAGTCCTCGCGGATGTAGGCGGCGTCGCGGGTCTGGTACGTCTGCACCTGCGCGTCGGGTACCTCGCGCAGGCGGCGTACGAGGGCGCCGGTGGTGTCGAGCTGGAACAGCTCGTCCCAGGCGGTGCCCCACAGCGACTTCACGACGTTCCAGCCGGCGCCGCGGAACTGGGCCTCCAGCTCCTGCACGATCTTGAAGTTGGCGCGGACCGGACCGTCGAGGCGCTGCAGGTTGCAGTTGATGACGAAGGTCAGGTTGTCCAGGCCCTCACGGGAGGCGAGGGTGAGCGCGGTGGTGGACTCCGGCTCGTCCATCTCGCCGTCGCCGAGGAACGCCCACACGTGGGAGTTGCTCAGGTCCTTGATGCCGCGGCTGGTCAGGTAGCGGTTGAAGCGCGCCTGGTAGATCGCGGAGATCGGGCCGAGGCCCATGGAGACGGTGGGGAACTCCCACAGCCAGGGCAGACGGCGCGGGTGCGGGTAGGAGGGCAGGCCGTTGCCGCCGGACTCGCGGCGGAAGTTGTCGAGCTGCTCCTCGTTCAGGCGGCCGTCGAGGAAGGCGCGGGCGTAGATGCCGGGGGAGGCGTGGCCCTGGACGTAGAGCTGGTCGCCGGAGCCGTCACCCTCCTTGCCCTTGAAGAAGTGGTTGAAGCCGGTCTCGTACAGCCAGGCCGCGGACGCGAAGGTGGCGATGTGGCCGCCGACGCCGTACTTGCTGCCGCGGGTGACCATCGCCGCCGCGTTCCAGCGGTTCCAGGCGGTGATCCGCTGCTCCATCGCCTCGTCGCCGTCAACGGCGGGCTCGGCGGAGGTGGGGATGGTGTTGACGTAGTCCGTCTCGAGGAGCTTCGGCAGGGCGAGGCCGGCGCCCTCGGCGCGCTCCAGCGTGCGGCGCATCAGGTACGCGGCACGGTGCGGCCCGGCCGCCTTGGTGACGGCGTCCAGGGAGGCCTGCCATTCGGCGGTCTCCTCGGGGTCGCGGTCCGGGAGCTGGTCGAGCTCGCTCGGCTGGATGGCTTTGGGGTCGGTCATGTCGCCGCCTTCCTCAGTCGAAGGGGGTTCCCTCATCGGTAAGGGGATCGGGGGTGCCCTTGGTCTTTGGCAGGACAGGGCTGGGCTTGGGTGCAAGCCCGTCCGTGACTGTAACTCCCTGATCGATGATCGATCAAAGGGTTGAGGGGCAAAACCTCTTGATTACGAGAAAGTCGGCACGGGGTGCCTTCGGCGATGGCACGGAGTGACCTGTGCTGGTGAGTGTTTGTGCAGGTGAGCGCCGTAGAGCTCGGGTGGTTCGGGGGTGTGGCGGGTACCGGTGCGCCGTGGTTGTTCGCGCAGTTCCCCGCGCCCCTGAAAGGGGCGCGGGGAACTGCGCGAACGGGGGTCTGGGGGCGGAGCCCCCAGGGACGGGACGGGAAGGGGCGGCGGGGGCGAAGAAAATCAGGCGCGCGGGGCGCAGCCCAGGACGTGGGCCTTGACCAGGTCCGCGATACGAGGGTCCCGGCGGCGGAACGCCGCGACCAGTTCCTCGTGCTCCTCCGCGTACGACTGCTGCACCGTCCCCAGCCACCGTATCGACAGCGCCGTGAACACCTCGATGCCCAGCCCCTCCCAGGTGTGCAGCAGCACCGAGTTGCCCGCCGCCCGCACCAGCTCCCGGTGGAAGCCCACCGTGTGCCGGACCTGCGCCGTCCCGTCGGCGGCCCGGTCGGCCTCGTACAGCGCGGCGACGTGCGGTTCGAGGGCCGAGCAGTCCACCGCCAGCCGCTCCGCCGCCAGCTCGGCCGCGATCGCCTCCAGGCCGGCCCGGACGGGGTAGCTCTCCTCCAGGTCGGCCGCGGTCAGGTTGCGCACCCGCACGCCCTTGTTCGGCGCCGACTCGATCAGCCGCAGGGACTCCAGCTCGCGCAACGCCTCGCGCACCGGCGTCTGGCTGACCTCCAGCTCGGTGGCGATCCGCCGCTCCACGATCCGCTCGCCCGGCTGCCAGCGTCCGCTGATGATCCCTTCCAGGATGTGCTCGCGGATCTGTTCGCGCAGCGAGTGGACGACGGGCGCGGTCATGAGAGCTCCTTCGGGAGGGTCCCCTTCGGACCCTTGGGGCGTTTGACGGTTAGACAATACGGCCGTCGCGGCGGGCGGGAAGGGCGCACGGGGGCGCTTTTACGCAGGTGAGACGAGACTTACACAGCGTGCCGACGCCGGAACGCGACGGTGCCCCCGTCCGGAGAGCTCCGGGCGGGGGCACCGTACAGGCCCACTGGCAGGGAATTACAGGCCGAGCTCGACCTCGAACTCGCCCGCCTCCAGGATCGCCTTGACCGCCGTCAGGTAGCGGGCGGCGTCGGCGCCGTCCACCAGGCGGTGGTCGTAGGACAGGGTCAGGTACGTCATGTCGCGGACGCCGATGACCGGGCCGTCCTCCGTCTCGATGACGGCCGGACGCTTGACCGTGGCACCGATGCCGAGGATGGCGACCTGGCCCGGCGGCACGATGATCGTGTCGAACAGCGCGCCGCGCGAACCGGTGTTGGAGATGGTGAAGGTCGCGCCGGCCAGCTCGTCCGGGCTGATCTTGCTGGCCCGGACCTTGCCCGCCAGGTCGGCGGTCGCCTTGGCGATGCCGGCCAGGTTGAGGTCACCGGCGTTCTTGATGACCGGGGTCATCAGGCCCTTCTCGGAGTCCACCGCGATACCGATGTTCTCGGTGTCGAAGTAGGTGATGGTCCCCTCGGCCTCGTTGATCTTGGCGTTGATCGGCGCGTGCGCCTTCAGCGCCTGGGCCGCGGCCTTGACGAAGAACGGCATCGGCGAGAGCTTGACGCCCTCACGCGCCGCGAACGCGTCCTTGGCACGGGCGCGCAGCTTCATCAGGCGGGTGACGTCGACCTCGACGACCGACGACAGCTGGGCCTGCTCGTGCAGGGCCTTGACCATGTTGTCGCCGATGACCTTGCGGATGCGCGGCATCTTCACGGTCTGGCCGCGCAGCGGGGAGGCCTCCAGGGTGGGGGCCTTCTTCGCGGCGGCGGCCGGGGCGGCAGCGGCGGCCGCGGCGGCGGCCGCGGCGCGGCGGCCTTCGCGGCCTCGGCGGCGGCGACGACGTCCTGCTTGCGGATGCGGCCGCCGACGCCGGTGCCCTTGACGGTGGACAGGTCGACGCCGTTCTCGGCGGCGAGCTTGCGCACCAGCGGGGTGACGTAGGCGCCGTCGTCCACCGGCTGGGCGGCGGCCGGGGCGGCCGGAGCGGCAGCCGGGGCCGGCGCGGGCGCCGGGGCGGACGGACGGAACCGGGTCGGGCGCCGGGGTGGTCTGCTGCTGCGGAGCCGGGGCCGTGGGGGCCTGCGGCGCCGGGGCGGCGGGGGCCTGCTGGGCCGGAGCGGCCTGCTGCGGAGCCGGGGCCTGGGCGGGCTCGGGCTGCGCGGGGGCGGCCGGGGCCTCCTGCGCGGGAGCGGCGGCGGGAGCGGCACCCGCCTCGCCGATGACGGCCAGCTTGGCGCCGACCTCGGCGGTCTCGTCCTCGCCGACCACGATCTCCAACAGGGTGCCGGAGGCCGGGGCGGGGATCTCGGTGTCGACCTTGTCGGTGGACACCTCGAGCAGCGGCTCGTCGGCCTCGACGCTGTCGCCGACCGACTTCAGCCAGCGGGTGACGGTGCCCTCGGTGACGGACTCGCCGAGTGCGGGCAGGACCACGTCCGTGCCCTCGGCGGAGCCGCCGGCAGCGGCCTCGGCGGTGGGAGCGGGCGCCGGGGCGGCCTGCTCGGTGGACGGGGCGGCCGGAGCGGGCTCGGGTGCCGGCTCGGCGACCTGCTCGGCCTGCGGGGCCTGCTCGGCGGCCGGGGCGCCGGTGCCGTCGTCGATCAGCGCCAGCTCGGCACCGACCTCGACGGTCTCGTCCTCGGCGACCTTGATGGAGGACAGCACGCCGGAGGCGGGCGCCGGGATCTCGGTGTCGACCTTGTCGGTCGAGACCTCGAGCAGCGGCTCGTCGGCCTCGACACGCTCACCCTCGGCCTTCAGCCAACGGGTGACGGTGCCCTCGGTGACGCTCTCGCCGAGCGCCGGAAGGGTTACGGAAACCGCCATGGTTTCGGTTGCTCCTTACGAAATTGCGGAAGTCTGTGTCGTCGCGCCCAGTGACCGAGGGAGGTCAGTCGTGGGAGTGCAGCGGCTTGCCGGCCAGCGCCAGGTGCGCCTCGCCCATCGCCTCGTTCTGCGTCGGGTGGGCGTGCACCAGCTGGGCCACCTCGGCCGGCAGCGCCTCCCAGTTGTAGATCAGCTGGGCCTCGCCGACCTGCTCGCCCATGCGGTCGCCGACCATGTGGACGCCGACCACGGCACCGTCCTTGACCTGGACGAGCTTGATCTCGCCCGTGGTCTTCAGGATCTTGCTCTTGCCGTTGCCCGCCAGGTTGTACTTCAGGGCGACGACCTTGTCCGCACCGTAGATCTCCTTGGCCTTGGCCTCGGTGATGCCCACGGAGGCGACCTCGGGGTGGCAGTACGTCACCCGCGGCACGCCGTCGTAGTCGACCGGGACGGTCTTCAGACCGGCCAGCCGCTCCGCCACCAGCATGCCCTCGGCGAAGCCGACGTGCGCGAGCTGGAGGGTCGGGACGAGGTCACCGACGGCGGAGATCGTCGGGACGTTGGTCCGCATGTACTCGTCGACCAGGACGAAGCCGCGGTCCATGGCGACCCCGGCCTCCTCGTAGCCCAGGCCCTGCGAGACCGGGCCGCGGCCGATGGCGACGAGCAGGACCTCGGCCTCGAACTCCTTGCCGTCGGCGAGGGTGACCTTGACGCCGTCCTGGGTGTACTCCGCCTTCTCGAAGAAGGTGCCCAGGTTGAACTTGATGCCCCGCTTGCGGAAGGCGCGCTCCAGCAGCTTGGAGCTGTTCTCGTCCTCGACCGGCACGAGGTGCTTGAGGCCCTCGACGATCGTGACGTCGGTGCCGAAGGACTTCCACGCGGAGGCGAACTCGACGCCGATGACGCCGCCGCCCAGGACGATCGCGGACTTCGGCACGCGGTCGAGCTTGAGGGCGTGGTCGGAGGAGATGATCCGGTCGCCGTCGATCTCCAGGCCCGGCAGCGACTTCGGCACGGAGCCGGTCGCCAGCAGGATGTGGCGGCCCTGGATCCGCTGGCCGTTCACATCCACGGAGGTCGGGGAGGACAGGCGGCCCTCACCCTCGATGTAGGTCACCTTGCGCGAGGCGATCAGACCCTGCAGGCCCTTGTACAGGCCCGAGATCACGTCGTCCTTGTACTTGTGCACGGCCGCCACGTCGATGCCCTCGAACGTGGCCTTCACGCCGAACTGCTCGCTCTCGCGGGCCTGGTCGGCGATCTCGCCCGCGTGCAGCAGGGCCTTGGTGGGGATGCACCCCTTGTGCAGGCAGGTACCGCCGACCTTGTCCTTCTCGATCAGGGCGACGTCCAGGCCCAGCTGCGCCCCGCGCAGGGCCGCGGCGTAACCACCGCTGCCACCGCCGAGGATCACTAGGTCGAAAACGGTGCTGGCGTCGTTCGCCACGTCACGTCCTCCATGCATGTGCGCCACGCCGGTCTCCAGTGACCGGTCGGCGGCTGGTGTCCG
The DNA here is from genome assembly GCF_028473745.1 of Streptomyces sp. M92. Lineage (NCBI taxonomy): Bacteria > Bacillati > Actinomycetota > Actinomycetes > Kitasatosporales > Streptomycetaceae > Streptomyces > Streptomyces sp. M92. Next base: position 444,881 of record NZ_CP101137.1, on the reverse strand, counting down.
GCCGCTCTTTGTTCTCGGCCCTTAGGTGGGGGCCCTGTCCTGCCGAGCCCCATCTTCGCACTTGTAGGGGACCGACGAGACGTGGGGCCGGTGTGTGAGACGCCCCACGTTCGCTCGTAGCGGAGGAAGCGGAGACGTCCGTAGGGGCGCGGGGCTGTGTTCGATCTGCGACTCCGCCGCGTGGGCGCGACCGGCCGGGTCAGTCGGGCACCCACGGAGGGACGACGCCGCCAGGGGCGCGGGGAACTGCGCGACCAGCCACAACGGACCCGCAGCCGCCAGAATCACCCGCACCCCCGAGCTCTCAGGCGCCCTTAGCCCAGGTCCCCCGCAGCCGCCAGCTCGGCAACCCGCACCAGCGTCCGCACCGCCGTCCCCGTACCGCCCTTCGGCGTGTACCCGAACGGACCGCCCTCGTTGTACGCCGGACCCGCGACGTCCAGGTGCGCCCACGCGATGCCCTCGCCCACGAACTCGCGCAGGAACAGGCCGGCCACCAGACCGCCGCCCATCCGCTCGCCCATGTTGGCGATGTCGGCGGTCGGCGAGTCCATGCCCTTGCGCAGGTGCTCCGGCAGCGGCATCGGCCACGCCGGCTCGCCGACCTCCTCCGACGCCTCGTGCACCGCGGTGCGGAACGCGTCGTCGTTCGCCATGATCCCGTACGTCCGGTTGCCCAGCGCCAGCATCATCGCGCCGGTCAGCGTCGCCACGTCGATGATCGCGTCCGGCTTCTCCTGCGAGGCCGCCCACAGCGCGTCGGCGAGCACCAGCCGGCCCTCGGCGTCGGTGTTCAGCACCTCCACCGTCTTGCCGCTGTACATGCGCAGCACGTCACCCGGGCGGGTGGCGGAGCCGGACGGCATGTTCTCGGCCAGCGCCAGCCAGCCGGTCACGTTGACCTCCAGGCCCAGGCGCGCGGCGGCGACGACCGCGGCGAACACGGCGGCGGCGCCGGCCATGTCGCACTTCATCGTCTCGTTGTGACCGGCCGGCTTCAGCGAGATGCCGCCCGAGTCGTAGGTGATGCCCTTGCCGACGAAGGCGAGCGACTTCGTCGCCTTGGCCGAGGTGTACGACAGCTTCACCAGCCGGGGGCCGGCCGCCGAACCGGCGCCGACGCCCAGGATGCCGCCGTAGCCGCCCTTGGTGAGCGCCTTCTCGTCGAGCACCTGCACCTTGATGCCGTGCTCCTTCGCGGCGGCCTGCGCCACCGCGGCGAACGCCTCGGGGTTGAGGTCGTTCGGCGGGGTGTTGATCAGGTCGCGGGCGCGGTTCAGCTCCTCGGAGACGGCCGCGGCACGCTCGATCGCCGCCTTGTACGCCTTGTCGCGGGGCTTGCCGCCCAGCAGCGCGGCCTCCGCCAGCGGGGCCTTGCCGTTCTTGGCCTTCGCGTCCTTGCCGATCTCCTTGTAGGCGTCGAAGGAGTACGCGCCGAGCAGCACGCCCTCACCGACGGCGCCGGCGTCGGCGGCCTCGGTGAGCGGCAGGGCGAAGGCGGCCTTCTTGGAGCCGGCGAGCGCGCGGGCGGCCACACCGGCGGCCCGGCGCAGCGCCTCGGCGTCGAACCCGGCGTCCTTGTCGGGCTCGGCGCCCAGGCCCACCGCCACCACGACGGGTGCCTTGAAGCCGGACGGCGCGGGCAGCTTCGTCACCTCGCCCTCGGCGCCCGAGGCACCGAGGGTCTCCAGGACGCCGGCGAGCCGGCCGTCGTACGCCTTGTCCACGGCCTCGGCGCCCGGTGCGACGACCGGTCCCTTGGCGCCCTTGGCGACACCGATCACGATCGCGTCGGCCCGCAGGCCGGGCGCCGCGGCGGTGGAGAGAGTGAGAGCAGTCACGGTGGTGAATTCTCGCTTCCGTATGAAGTCTTGTGCGGCCGAATGCGGGTGGGTCGACCGGGCCCGACAACCGACCCTAGATCCCTCCTGCGATGCGGTCCTTGCCTGGGCAGGCAAACACCCGGCACGAGCCTACGCTCGCGCCCGCGTCCGCTCCCTCCCGCGCCCCGCGTTTCCCGTGCCCCGGGGGCGTACGCGATCATTACTGGCCACGCCATCCCCACCCCTGGAGCACGCGCCATGAGACGCCCGGTCCTGCTGTCGGCCCTTCTCCTGCTGCTCGCGGGCTGCTCCTCGGCGTCCCCCGACGGCGAGCGGGACGACGCCGGTCACTGGCAGCCGCGCCCCGGCACCGCCTGGCAGTGGCAGCTCAGCGGCGAGCTGGACACCTCCGTCGACGTACCGGTCTACGACATCGACGGTTTCGACCACACCGGGGCCACGGTCGCCGGGCTGCACGACGACGGCCGCAAGGTCGTCTGCTACCTCTCCACCGGCGCCTGGGAGGACTTCCGCCCGGACGCCGGGAGGTTCCCGGAGTCGGTGCTGGGCGAGGGCAACGGCTGGGAGGGCGAGCGGTGGCTGGACATCCGTGAGACCGACGTCCTCGAACCGCTGATGGCCGAGCGGATCGACATGTGCCGCGACAAGGGCTTCGACGCGGTCGAGCCGGACAACATGGACGGCTACAAGAACGACACCGGCTTCCCGCTCACCGCCGACGACCAGCTCCGCTACAACCGGCTGATCGCGAGGCTCGCCCACGACCGGGGCATGGCCGTCGGCCTGAAGAACGACCTGGACCAGATCCCGGAGCTGGTCGACGACTTCGACTTCGCGGTCAACGAGCAGTGCGCCCAGTACGGCGAGTGCGCCGACAACAAGCCGTTCGTCGACGCGGGCAAGGCGGTCTTCCACGTCGAGTACGAGCTGCCGACCGACCGGTTCTGTGCCGAGTCGCGGGAGCTGGGGCTGAGTTCGATGCTGAAGAAGTACGAGCTGGGGGTGTGGCGGGAGGCCTGCTGAGGTCAGCCGAGGTCAGCCGAGGACCAGTACGACGAGGGCGGTGGTGGCCGCCGTCTCCGCGACCGAGCCGAAGACGTCGCCGGTGACCCCGCCGAAGCGGCGGACGCAGTGGCGCAGGAGGAGTTCGGCGACGGCGACGGCGCACAGTACCGCGAGCGCCGTACGGACCGCGTCGTACGGGCCCAGGACCGCGCCGGCCGCCGCCGCGGCCGCCGTGACGGCGGCGGTGGCCGCGAGCGCGCCACCGGCCGGCACCGCTCCCGCGACCGCCGCGCCCAGGCCCTCCGGGCGGGCGGCGGGCACCCCGGTGCGGGCGGCGAGGGTCAGCGCCAGCCGGGCGGCGGCCGCCGAGACCACGGCGGCGAGCGCGCCGTGCGCCCAGGACGCGTCGTAGGCCTGCGCCAGCGCGGCCACCTGGGCCAGCAGCACGAAGAGCAGCGTGAGCACGCCGAACGGGCCGATGTCCGACTGCTTCATGATCCGCAGCGCGTCCTCGGCGGGCTTGCCGCTGCCGAGTCCGTCCGCGGTGTCGGCCAGGCCGTCCAGGTGCAGGCCGCGGGTGAGCACGGCGGGTACGGCGGCGGTCGCGACGGCGGCGAGCGGGGTGCCCGCGCCGAGGAACAGCAGCAGGAGCCCGGCCGCGGCGGCCGCGGCGCCGACGGCCAGGCCGGCCAGCGGTGCGCACAGCATGCCGGCGCGGGCCGCCTCGCGGTCCCAGCGGGTCACCGCGACCGGGAACACGGTGAGGGTGCCGAAGGCGAAGCGGAGGCCGTCGGGGGAGGGGGTCCTGAGCACCGGCGCAGACTACCCGGCGGCCGGGAGGGCGTCGGCGCCGACCGGGGATAAAGTGCGCATATGGGAGATTGGTGGCAGCGCAACATCATGGAACCCGGGAAGCTGCCGCTGCTCCTCGCCCTGGGTGCCTTCGTGCTCACGTTCCTGATCACGCGGGTGATCACCCGGCTCATCCGGGCGGGCAAGGGTCCCTTCGGCAACGTCGAGGCGGGCGGGGTGCACGTGCACCACGTCGTTCCGGGGGTCGTCCTCACCGTGGTCGGCGGTTTCGCCGCCGTCGCCGGGGGCCGGCACGGGTTCGGCTCCGCGCTGGCGGCGGTCGTCTTCGGGGTCGGGGCGGGGCTGGTGCTGGACGAGTTCGCGCTGATCCTGCATCTCGACGACGTGTACTGGAGCGAGGCGGGGCGCAAGAGCGTGGAGGCCGTGGTGCTCACGGCGGCGCTGGTGGGGCTGGTCCTCGCCGGGTTCACCCCGTTCGGTGTCGACGGCATGTCCGAGGACGAGTTGCAGGACCGGGCGAACGTCATCGCGACCGTCGCGGGGAACTTCTTCTTCTCCCTCCTCGCCCTGGCCAAGGGCAAGGCGCGGCTCGCGGTCTTCGGCGTGATCGTGCCGCTCGTCGCCCTGATCGGCGCGGTCCGCCTGGCGCGGCCCGGCTCGCTGTGGGCCCGCCGCTTCTACGCCCGCCGGCCGCACGCCCGCGCCAAGTCCCACCTGCGGGCCTACCGCCACGACCGCCGCTGGTCCGGGCCGCGCCGGGCGGTGCAGGACTGGATCGGCGGGCGGCCGGACGGGTAGGCCGCTGCCGCCCCGCCCGCGTGCAGTGGTGCCGGGGGCGGGCGCGGCGGCACCCCGTCACGCCGGCCCGCGCGGCCCACTCCCGACGCCCACCCCCGCGCCGGGGGCGCTGAAACCCCGCTAACCCTCCTCGTCGGAGACGACCGGCAGCTCCGCCGCCAGTGCCGCCGCGGCCTGTACCAGCGGAAGCGCCAGCAGGCCCCCCGCCCCCTCGCCCACCGTCACGCCCTGGGAGAGCAGCGGCTCCATGGCCATCCGGTCCAGCGCCTTGGCCTGCCCCGGCTCCCCGCTGTCGTGCGCCGCCAGCCACCAGTCCGGCGCCCGGAAGGCGACCCGCTGCCCGACCAGCGCGCACGCGGCCGTCACGACGCCGTCCAGGATCACCGGCGTCTTCCGCACCGCGCTCTGCAGCAGGAAGCCCGTCATCGCGGCCAGGTCGGCGCCGCCCACCGTCGCGAGGAGCCGCAGCTGGTCCCCGAGGACCGGCCGCGCGCGGCGCAACGCGTCGCGGATCGCCGCGCACTTGCGCATCCAGGCCAGGTCGTCGATGGCCAGCCCGCCCCGCCCGGTGACCACCGACGCGTCGGTGCCGCACAGCGCGGCGACCAGCACGCCCGCCGCCGTGGTGCCGCCCACGCTCACGTCGCCCAGCACCACCAGGTCCGTACCGGAGTCGGCCTCCTCGTCGGCCACCGCCATCCCGGCCCGGAAGGCGGCCTCCGCCTCCTCCAGGGTCAGCGCGTCCTCGATGTCGATGCGTCCGCCCGCGCGCCGCACCCGGTGCGCCGAGACGCCGGCGGGCAGCGTCTGAGGGTCGCAGTCCAGGGACATGTCGACCACCCGCACCGGTACGCCGAGGCGACGGGCGAGTACGGACACGGGCCGGCCGCCCTCCAGCACCTCGCGCACCAGCTCGCCCGCGCCGCCCGCGGGCCGTGCCGACACGCCCAGTTCGGCGACCTTGTGGTCACCGGCGAAGAGCACCACCCGGGGCTGTTCGACCGGCCGCACCGGCACGGCGGACCGCGCCGCGGCCAGCCACTCGCCCAGTTCGTCCAGGCGGCCCAGCGATCCGGGCGGCACGACCTGGCGCTCCCGGCGCGCCTCGGCGTCGCGGCGCACCCCGCCGTCGGGACGCTCGATCAGATCGGTGAAGTCGTCGAGATTCAGCGAGCTCATTCGCCGAACAGTACCGGCCTGGGTCGAACACGGCGGCGGGCCCGTCCGCACCGCGCCCGGGAGGCGTCGTTCCCCGTCCGACGGCGATCACCTACGTAACGTTTTGCCTGGATTGTCGTTCGTTCTCTTCCTCGCGCGTCGGGAGCCGCCCATGTCCGCACCGCCCGTCCCCTCGGCGCCGCCTCCCGTGCCCCCGGTCCCTCCCTTCCCCGGTTACGGGCCGCACCGTGCGGACTGCCCCTGGTGCGGGTCCCGGCGGCTGCGTTCCCGTCTGTTGGGCCAGGGGCCGCGGCGGGCCGCACCCGGTCGCTGCGTGCTCGAGCGTTGTCTGGCGTGCGGGCACGGGTTCCGCAATCCGCCGCTCGAGCCGGGGCCCGAGCACCCGCTCGTCCGGGCCGGCGTCCGCCTCCGGCACGGAGCGGCCGCCCGCGCGGTGTTCCGCCGCTGCCCGGAGCCCGAGAGCTGGCTGGACGTGGGCACCGGCGACGCCGACTTCCCTCACGCCGCACGGGCCTGTTTCCCGTACACGTCCTTCGACGGCCTGGACCCCACGCACCGGGTGCTGCGGGCCCGTGCCGTCGAGCGGGTCGAGGAGGCGTTCGTCGGCAGGCTGACGGACCCGCACATCCAGGCGCGGCTGCGGGGCCGCTACGACGTGGTGAGCCTCTTTCAGCAGCTGGAGCGGGTGCCCGACCCGCGTGCCGAACTGCGGGCCGCGCTGCACGTGCTGCGGCCCGGCGGTCACCTGCTCGTCGACGTGGCGGACCCGCGGCGGCTGCTCGTCCGTCCGGCGGGCGTGCGCGCTGAACTGGCCGGACTGGGCTGCACCGTGCTCACCGGCGCGCGGAGCCGGCGCGTCGTCGCGCGCAAGGGGCCCGGCTCACCCGCGTAGGACGAGGGCCTGGCCCGCCACCACCAGCAGCACCTGCTCGCACTCGTGCGCGAAGGCGGCGTTCAGGCGGCCGAGTTCGTCCCGGTAGCGGCGGCCGGAGGCGGTGGCCGGGACGATGCCGGAGCCGACCTCGTTCGACACGGCGACGACCGTGCGCCGGGTGGCGCGCACCGCCTCCGCCAGGTCCCGCACCCGGTCGCGCAGGGCCCGTTCGCCGCCGTCGGCCCACTCCGCGTCGTCCCAGGCCCCCACGGCGTCCATCGCGTCCGTCAGCCACAGGGACAGGCAGTCGACGAGGAGGGGCGCTCCGTCGTCCTTGAGGAGCGGGACCAGGTCGCAGGTCTCCACCGTGCGCCAGGAGCCCGGGCGCCGCTCGCGGTGCGCGCGGACCCGGGCCGCCCACTCCGTGTCGCCGCCCCGGGAGCCGCCCGTCGCGACGTACAGCACCTCCGGGAACGACTCCAGCCGGCGTTCGGCCTCCACCGACTTGCCCGAACGGGCGCCGCCCAGCACGAGGGTGCGGCGCGGTACGTCGGGTACGTCCTCGTAGGCGCCCACCACCAGCGTCGTGCCGTCCCGCACGGCCCGTGCCCCGGCCGCCGCGAGACGGCGGACGAGCTCCCGGCCCGGCGGCACGTCGTGGCCCAGGTGGACGGCGACGACGTCCGTGGCCGCGCCGACCGCGCCCACCGCGCGCAGCCTCGCCAGGGCGTCCGGGCGGCCCACGACGTCCACGAGGACCATGTCGTACGGTTCGGCGGGCTCCTCCAGGCCCGCCGGAGCACCGCCCGGCGGCAGGTAGAGGAGCCGCTGTCCGTCCGGTCCCGTCACGGCGTACCCGGTGCCCGGCGCGTCCATCGCCACCGCCCGCACCCGGTGCCCGGTCAGCAGCGCCAGCTCCCGGCCGTCCGGCACCCGGCCCGGCTGCGGCAGCCCGGCGGGCACCTCCAGCGCCGGCCCGTCGTGCGGGTGCGACAGCAGCACCTGGCGTACGCCGGTCAGGGAGTGCCCGGCGCGTGCGGCGGCGAACGCGGCGCCCGGGGTGAGGTCCAGCAGCAGGGCCCCGTCCACCAGCAGCGCGGTCGCCGCGCGCGCGTTCTCGCCCTGGGCGGCGGCACAGGCCGCACAGGGGCAGTCGGGGCGGGGCAGGCCCGCGGGGGCACCGGTGCCGAGCAGAGTCACGTCCACGCCCCGATTTTCCCCGGTGGGGCGGCGGGGTGCGCGCCCGAGGCCCCATAAGGGGGCGGGGTCTGTCTCCCGGGCCTGCTACGACGCGGTCGGCTCAGCGCATAGGCTGCGGGCGGAGGCCGGACCAAGATCCGGCTTCCGCTCTGCATGTGCTCACATCTGGGAGGCGTACATGGCGGCATGGACGTGGCGGTTCGAGACGGCCGGCGGGACTGAGGTCCGGCCCGCGGTGCAGCCCGAGGAGTTCACCACGCAAGGGGACGCCGAGTCCTGGATCGGGGAGCACTGGAAGGAACTCCAGGAGGGCGGCACCGACCAGGTGCGGCTGTTCGAGGACTCCACGGAGATCTACGGGCCGATGAGCCTGCACGCCGAGGACGCCGAGGACGCCGAGGACGCCGCGGAACCGGCGGAGGGCTGAGCGCCGGGGCGGGTCCGGTCCGGCCGGCCCCGCCCCTCACTGCTCGCCCAGGGTCACCTCGGCGGTGCGCTCGTCGCCGTCGCGGGTGTACGTCACCTTCGTCCGGTCGCCCGGCTGCATCGACGCCAGCGCCTCGGCCAGGGAGGTGATGGTGGTGATGTCCGTGTCGCCCAGCCGGACGATGACGTCGCCGGGCCGCAGCCCCGCGTCGTCGGCGGCCCCGCCGTCGCTCACCTCGACGACGGCCACGCCCGCGGGCCGGTAGCCGTCGTCGACGACCGTGCGGGCGGTGATGCCGAGCGCCGCCCGTCCCGAGTCGGTCACCCGGCCGTCCTCGATGATCTGGTCGGCGACCGTCCTCACCATCGACGACGGGATGGCGAACCCGATTCCGGGCGCCGCGCTGTCGCTCATGCCCGGGTCGGTCGCGGCCAGCGTCGGGATGCCGATCACCTCGCTGTCGAGGTTCACCAGGGCGCCGCCGCTGTTGCCGGGGTTGATGGCCGCCGACGTCTGCACCATGTTGCCGATCGTCGCGCCCGTGCCGCCGCCCTGGCGGCCCTCGGTGACGGTCCGTCCGACCGCCGACACGATGCCCTGCGTCACGCTGGAGGACAGGCCCAGCGGCGAGCCCATCGCCAGCACGATCTGCCCGACCGCCGCCTTCGAGGAGTCGCCGAAGCGGGCCGCCTCGATGCCCTCGGGCAGCCGGTCCAGCTTGATGACGGCGAGGTCCTGCTCGGGGTAGGAGGAGACCAGCTCGGCGGCGAGGGCCTCCTCCGTGCGGGCGGTCGTCACCCGGAAGGCCCTGCTGTCCCCGACGACGTGCGCGTTGGTGACGATGTGCCCCTTGTCGTCGTACACGACGCCGGATCCCAGGGAGTCGCCCGCCTGGATCTGCACGACCGACGGGAGGACGTCCTCGATCACCCGCTGGTAGTCGGCCTGGAGGTCGTTGGCCGCGGCCGGCGCGGCGGCCTGCGCCGTGTCGCCCTCCCGCCCGCCGGGAGGGGCGGGGGCGGCGCCCGTGCAGCCGGTGACGAACAGCGACGCGCAGGCCAGGAGGGCGGCCGGGGCGAGCAGCCTGGGCGGGCGGGTGCGGGAAGCGTCCATGCCCCGAGTCTCGTCGCGCGGTGGCGGCCCGGCTCCCGGAGGACACCCGAACGGGCGCCCCTGTCGGACAGGCCTTGGACAGGGCCTGTCCGACCATTCCCGTCTGCCGCGCGACGCCATGCACGCACTCTCGCCGCACCGGCCCCGGACGCGGGTACGGCCAGTACGCGGGTCTGGGACCGGCACCCCCCAGCCTCCGGCCGGGGGGACCTCCAGAGCACGCACCTGACGCCGCGCGGCCGCCCTTCGGGCGACGACGGGCATTGTCGGACGGGCCCTAGCCCCGCACCCCGCACAGGTGCAGCAGCGCCGCGACGCCGCGGTACGGGTCGGTGCGGCCCGCCCGCTCCTCCGCCGCCAGCAGCGTCTCCAGGTCGGCCGGGGGCGTGGCGCCGTCGGGGGCCGTGTCCGTGAAGACCCGGACGCCGTACCAGGTGTGCAGCGGGGCGCCGATGCCCGCGAGCTTCGCCGTCAGCGTCGCCAGCCGATCCGCGCGGACGTGCAGGCCGAGGCGGTTGGTGTACTCGACGGTGTCGAAGGCGGCCAGGGCACCCGCCCAGTCGCCGTACAGGCCGGGGCGCAGCGCGAGCGCGTCGCCGTTGCGCACCAGGAGGGACAGCAGTCCGCCCGGGGCGAGCATCCGGGCCAGCCCCGCGAGCAGCGGGTCGGGCTCCTCGACGTACATGAGCACGCCGTGGCACAGCACCACGTCGAAGCTGCCGGGCAGGAAGTGGACGCCGGTGTCCCGGCCGTCGCCCTCGACGATCCGCATCCGCTCCCGGATGCCCTCGGGCTGCCCGGCCAGCGCTTCCCGCGCCGCGGCGATCATCGTCGCGTCCCGCTCCACCCCGGTCACCTGGTGCCCGGCCCGTGCCAGCCGCAGCGCCTGGGTGCCCTGGCCCATACCGACGTCGAGGACCCGCAGCCGCTTGCCCACCGGGAAGCGGCCGACTATCTGCTCGTCGAGCTGCCGGGCCACCAGCTCCTGCCGTACGACGTCCCGCAGAGCCCCCAGCCCGTCCAGCCAGGCATCCGCCGCGTCCCCGGCGAACGGCGTCGTGCTCAGGGCCGCTCCCCGCGCTTGACCTGGGGCTTGGGCAGCCGGAGCCGGCGCATCTGGAGCGAGCGCATCAGCGCGTAGGCCACCGCGCCGCGCCTGCGGTCGTCGGGGAAGCGCTCGGCGAGGCGCTTCTTCAGCCGGAAGCCGGTGACGATCGAGTCGAGCACGATCAGCACGATCACGACCAGCCACATCAGCAGCGCGGCGTTCTGCAGCGCGGGCACCCGGATCATGCTCAGCACGAGGATGATCACGGCCATCGGCAGGAAGTACTCCGCGATGTTGAACCGCGAGTCGACGAAGTCGCGCGCGAACTTGCGGACCGGGCCCTTGTCGCGGGCCGGCAGGTACCGCTCGTCACCGCTGGCCAGCGCCTCGCGCTGCTTGGCCAGCGCGGTCCGGCGCTCCTCGCGCTGGCGCTTGGCGGCCTCCTTGCGCGTCATCGGCGTATTGGCGACGCTGCGGCGCTGGGACTGGGCCACGCTGCGCTTGGGTGTCGGCCGGCCCTTGGGGGCCTGCGGGTCACGGGGCTGATTGGAGTCGGTCACCGGCGCGCTGACGGCGCTCTGGGCCTTCTCATCCTTGGCACGGCTACGGAACACAAAACCCAAGGGTACGGGGTTCGGGGGTGTGGACCCCAGTCCGGTGGGGAACGATCCGGCAACGCCGGTCGTCTGTAAAGGGACGGAGGGGACGTTGCGTACCGCCCCGGACAGCGGGGCATTACGGACAACCCGGGGACCACCTACTCCCTACGCCGGACCGGAGGAGTACGCAGTCGTCCTTGGGGATGAGCGCATCCGTCCCCGAACAGTGCGGTAATGGATGCAGGGCCCGTACTGTGGGTTCTGTCGCAGGTGCTGGAGCTGGAGTCGGTCAGAAGGGGGCGCGCGAAGCCCATGAGCGGTGTCATGAAGCGTATGGGGATGATCTTCCGCGCGAAGGCCAACAAGGCCCTGGACCGGGCCGAGGACCCGCGCGAGACCCTCGATTACTCGTACCAGAAGCAGCTTGAGCTGCTCCAGAAGGTGCGCCGCGGCGTCGCCGACGTGGCGACCAGCCGCAAGCGGCTGGAGCTCCAGCTCAACCAGCTCCAGTCCCAGTCGTCGAAGCTGGAGGACCAGGGCCGCAAGGCGCTCGCGCTGGGCCGCGAGGACCTGGCCCGCGAGGCGCTCTCCCGCCGCGCGGCCCTCCAGCAGCAGGTGACCGACCTGGAGACCCAGCACGCCACCCTCCAGGGCGAGGAGGAGAAGCTCACCCTTGCGGCCCAGCGGCTCCAGGCCAAGGTGGACGCCTTCCGCACCAAGAAGGAGACCATCAAGGCCACCTACACCGCCGCCCAGGCGCAGACCCGCATCGGGGAGGCGTTCTCCGGCATCTCCGAGGAGATGGGCGACGTGGGCCTGGCCATCCAGCGCGCCGAGGACAAGACCGCCCAGCTCCAGGCCCGGGCCGGCGCCATCGACGAGCTGCTCGCCTCCGGCGCGCTGGACGACCAGTCCGGCATGCACAAGGACGACATCCAGGCCGAGCTGGAACGGCTCTCCGGTGGTACGGATGTAGAGCTGGAGCTGCAGCGGATGAAGGCCGAGCTGGCCGGAGGCTCCACCTCGGACCGGCAGGCCCTCGAGGGCGGTCAGGGCCAGGGGCAGCAGCAGGACCGGCAGCAGCCGCAGGACACCCCGCGCTTCGACAAGCAGTAGGCCACGCCTAGGAGGGCGACATGATCGTACGGATCATGGGGGAGGGACAGCTGACGCTGGCCGACGGCCGGCTCGCCGAGCTGAACAAGCTGGACGACGAACTCCAGGCCGAGATGGAGGGCGGCGACGGCCCCGGTTTCCGCGCGACCCTCCAGGCCCTCCTGGCCAAGGTGCGGGAGCTGGGGGAGCCCGTCCCGGACGACTTCCTGGAGCCGTCCGACCTCATCCTCCCGTCCCCGGACGCGACCCTGGAGGAGGTCCGCGAGCTGCTGAGCGACGACGGTCTCATTCCGGACGGCGCGTAGGTTTTCCAGCCCGTCCTGGGGCCCCGCTCGAGCGAAGCCGAGAGTGGGGGAGTTCGAGGACGAGGCCGTCCGGGCCGAAGCGTGGGCCTGGGGGGGTGCCGCCCCCAGCAGTCGCCCACTCACGCAGGCCCACTCATAAGACGCGCCCACTCCGGCTACCGTAAAAAACCATGCGCCCCCTCGCCCGCGCCCGCTGCACCCTCGGCGCCCACCCTTCCGCACTGGACGCCGCCCTCGCGGCGGCCGTCCTGGTGTGCATGGTCGCCGGCTCCTTCGTGGACCCCCACGGGCCCGAGGGCGTCAGCTGGGCCCTGCGCACCCCCGACGTGCTCAGCCTCGTCCTCATGGCCGTCGGTGCCGCCGCGCTGGTCTTCCGGCGCCGGGCCCCGCTGGTGGTCCTCGCGGTCACCGGCTGCGTCTCCGTGGTCGAGAGCGTCACCGGCGACCCCCGCGCCCCCGTCGTCATGTCCGCCGTGCTCGCGCTCTTCACGGTCGCCGCCTCCACCGACCGCCCCACCACGTGGCGGGTCGGCCTGCTCACCATGACCGTGCTGACCGGCGCCGCCATGCTGGCCGGACCGCTGCCCTGGTACGCGCAGGAGAACCTCGCCGTCTTCGCCTGGACCGGCATCGGTGCCAGCGCCGGGGACGCGGTCCGCAGCCGGCGCGCCTTCGTCCAGGCCATCCGGGACCGGGCCGAGAAGGCCGAGCGCACCCGGGAGGAGGAGGCCCGCCGCCGGGTCGCCGAGGAGCGGCTGCGCATCGCCCGCGACCTGCACGACGTGGTCGCCCACCACATCGCCCTGGTCAACGTGCAGGCCGGGGTCGCCGCGCACGTCATGGACAAACGGCCCGACCAGGCCAAGGAGGCCCTGGCCCACGTACGGACGGCCAGCCGCTCCGCACTCGACGAGCTGCGCGCCACCGTCGGCCTGCTCCGCCAGTCCGGCGACCCGGAGGCTCCGACCGAGCCCGCCCCCGGCCTGGACCGCCTCGACGAACTCGTCGCCACCTTCCACCACGCCGGACTGCACGTGGAGGTGGCCCGCACCGACCAGGGCACCGACCTGCCCGCCGCGGTCGACCTGGCCGCGTACCGCATCATCCAGGAGGCGCTGACCAACGTGCAGAAGCACGCGGGGACGCGGGCGAAGGCCGAGGTCAGCGTCGTGCGGGTGGGAACGGACATCGAGGTCACGGTGCTCGACGACGGGACCGGCGGCAGTACCGCCGAGACCGCCGCGCCGGTCGGCGGCGGGCACGGCCTGCTCGGTATGCGCGAGCGCGTCACCGCCGTGCGCGGCACCCTCACCACCGGTCCCCGGTACGGGGGCGGTTTCCGCGTCCATGCGATCCTTCCGGTCAGGAACCGCACCGACGCCGCCACCGATGCAGCAAAGGACCCCGCATGACGATCCGTGTCCTGCTCGCCGACGACCAGGCACTGCTGCGCAGCGCCTTCAGGGTGCTGGTCGACTCCGAGCCCGACATGGAGGTGGTGGGGGAGGCGTCCGACGGCGCGGAGGCGGCCCGGCTGGCCGCCGAACGGCGGGCCGACGTGGTGCTGATGGACATCCGGATGCCCGGCACGGACGGCCTGGCGGCCACCCGCATGATCAGCGCCGACCCGTCCCTCGCCCACGTCCGCGTGGTCATACTGACCACCTTCGAGGTCGACGACTACGTGGTGCAGTCGCTGCGCGCGGGCGCCTCCGGCTTCCTCGGCAAGGGCTCCGAACCCGACGAGCTGCTCAGCGCGATCCGGGTCGCGGCCGGCGGCGAGGCGCTGCTGTCGCCGACCGCCACCAAGGGACTGATCGCCCGCTTCCTCGCCCAGGAGGGCACCGGGGACGGCGCGGAGCGCGACCCGGCCCGCGCCGAGCGGCTGGAGTCGCTGACCGTGCGCGAGCGCGAGGTGCTGGTCCAGGTCGCCGGGGGACTGTCCAACGACGAGATCGCCGAGCGGCTGGAGGTCAGCCCGCTCACCGTGAAGACGCACGTGAACCGGGCGATGGCCAAGCTGGGCGCCCGCGACCGCGCCCAGCTCGTCGTCACCGCCTACGAGTCCGGGCTGGTACGTCCAAGGGTGGAGTGACCCGGAGCCGGGCGTACTGCGGCCGGAGTAGGCGCGGGACAAGGAAATGGACCTGGGGCCTAGGGAACCGGGATCACTCGTGGACCAGGGTGTCGGTGTGGGCGTACCGATGTGCCCCGCCCCCTCCGCTCGGCCACAGAAGAGAGACCCTGATCCATGTCCTGGCTGTCGAGATTCAGCCTCGCACAACGGGCCCTGATAGGCCTGATGTCGATCGTCGCGCTCGTCTTCGGCGCGATCGCCGTCCCCCAGCTCAAGCAGCAGCTGCTGCCCACCATCGAACTGCCCATGGTCTCCGTGCTCGCGCCGTACCGGGGCGCCTCGCCGGACGTGGTCGAGAAGCAGGTCGTCGAGCCGATCGAGGACAGTCTCGAAGCGGTCGACGGGATCTCGGGCATCACCTCGACGGCCAGTGAGGGCAACGCCGTCATCATGGCGTCCTTCGACTACGGCAACGGCACCCAGCAGCTCGTCGCCGACGTCCAGCAGGCCGTCAACCGGGCCCGCGCCCAGCTCCCGGACGACGTGGACCCGCAGGTCGTCTCCGGCTCGACGGACGACATCCCGACCGTCGTCCTCGCCGTCACCTCGGACAAGGACCAGCAGGCCCTGGCCGACCAGCTGGACAAGACGGTCGTCACCGAACTGAAGGACATCGACGGCGTCGCCCAGGTGATGGTCGACGGCGTCCGCGACGTCCAGGTCACCGTCACCCCGGACCCGGCGAAGCTCGCGAAGGCCGGCGTCACCCCGCAGGCCCTCGCCCAGTCCCTCCAGGCCGGCGGCGCGACCGTCCCGGCGGGCTCCTTCGACGAGGCCGGCGCCAACCGCACCGTCCAGGTCGGCGGCGGCTACACCTCGCTGAAGCAGATCCAGGACCTCATGGTCACCGGCGAGGGCGTCGACAAGCCCGTCCGCCTCGCCGACGTCGCCACCGTCGAGGAGGAGGAGGCCAGGGCCGACTCCCTCACCCGCACCAACGGCGAACCGAGCCTCGCCGTCGCCGTCACCATGGACCACGACGGCAGCGCGGTCGCCATCTCCGACGCCGTCGAGGACAAGCTCCCCGAACTGCGCGAGCAGCTCGGTTCCGGCGCGACGCTCACCGTCGTCAGCGACCAGGGCCCGGCGGTCTCCAAGGCCATCGAGGGCCTGACCACCGAGGGCGCCCTCGGCCTGGTCTTCGCCGTCGTGATCATCCTGGTCTTCCTGGCGTCCGTCCGCTCCACCCTGGTCACCGCGGTCTCCATCCCGCTGTCGGTGGTGCTCGCGCTGATCGTGCTGTGGACCCGCGACCTGTCGCTGAACATGCTGACGCTGGGCGCGCTCACCATCGCCATCGGCCGGGTCGTCGACGACTCGAT
This sequence comes from Streptomyces sp. M92, assembly GCF_028473745.1. Classification (NCBI taxonomy): domain Bacteria; kingdom Bacillati; phylum Actinomycetota; class Actinomycetes; order Kitasatosporales; family Streptomycetaceae; genus Streptomyces; species Streptomyces sp. M92. Next base: position 429,101 of record NZ_CP101137.1, on the reverse strand, counting down.
CGTGGTCCTGGAGAACATCAAGCGGCACCTCGGCTACGGCGAGGAGCGCCAGGAGGCCATCCTCAAGGCGGTCCGCGAGGTCGCCGGAGCGGTCACCTCCTCCACGCTCACCACGGTCGCCGTCTTCCTGCCGATCGGCCTGGTCGGCGGCATGGTGGGCGAGCTGTTCGGCTCCTTCAGCCTGACCGTCACCGCGGCGCTGCTCGCCTCCCTGCTGGTGTCGCTCACGGTCGTCCCGGTGCTGTCGTACTGGTTCCTGCGCCCGCCGAAGGGCACCCCCGACGACGCGGCCGAGGCCCGCCGCCTGGCCGAGGAGAAGGAGGCCGGGAGCCGCCTCCAGCGCTTCTACGTCCCCGTCCTGCGCTTCGCCACCCGCCGCCGCGTCACCAGCGTGGCCATCGCGGTCGTCGTGCTGCTCGGCACGTTCGGCATGGCGCCGCTGCTGAAGACCAACTTCTTCGACCAGGGCGAGCAGAAGGTCCTCAGCATCAAGCAGGAGCTGAAGCCCGGCACCAGCCTGGGCGCGACGAACGCGCAGGCCGAGAAGGTCGAGAAGCTGCTCGGCGACACCGAGGGCGTCAAGGACTTCCAGGTCACCGTCGGCTCGTCCGGCTTCATGGCCGCCTTCGGCGGCGGCACGGACACCAACCAGGCCTCGTACCAGATCATGCTGGAGGACTCGGCCGACTCCGAGGACGTCCAGGACCACATCGAGGACGGGCTCGCGAAGCTCGACGGCATCGGCACCACCACGGTCGCCGCCGGTGACGGCTTCGCCTCCCAGGACCTGAGCGTCGTCGTGAAGGCGGCCGACGCGCAGGTGCTGCGCGAGGCGTCCGAGGAGGTCCGCAAGACCGTCGCCGGGCTCGACGACGTCACCGACGTCACCAGCGACCTGGCGCAGAGCGTGCCGCGCATCTCGGTCAAGGCCGACGCGCGTGCCGCCGAGGCCGGCTTCGACGACCAGACGCTCGGCGCGGCCGTCGCCCAGGCGGTGCGCGGCACCCCGGCCGCCAAGGCGACCCTGGACGACACCGAGCGCGACGTCGTGATCCGCTCCGGCCGGCCGGTCACGACGATGGCTGAGCTGAAGGCCCTGAACCTGGGCCCGGTCAAGCTCGGTGACATCGCCACCGTGCGGCTGGTGGACGGACCGGTGTCGATGACCCGCATCGACGGTCAGCGCGCGGCGACCATCACCGCCAAGCCGACCGGCGACAACACCGGCGCGGTGGGCACGGAACTCCAGTCGAAGATCAACGCGCTGGACCTGCCGGCCGGGGCCACGGCAGAGATCGGCGGCGTCACCGCCGACCAGGACGAGGCGTTCGTCAACCTGGGCCTGGCCATGCTCGCGGCGATCGCGATCGTGTTCATGCTGCTGGTGGGCACCTTCCGGTCGCTGGCCCAGCCGCTGATCCTGCTGGTGTCCATCCCGTTCGCGGCGACCGGCGCGATCGGCCTGCTGCTCGCCACCGGCACCCCGATGGGCGTTCCGGCGATGATCGGCATGCTGATGCTGATCGGCATCGTGGTCACCAACGCGATCGTGCTGATCGACCTGATCAACCAGTACCGGAGGCAGGGCTACGGCGTCGTGGAGGCCGTGATCGAGGGTGGCCGGCACCGTCTGCGCCCGATCCTCATGACGGCCCTGGCGACGATCTTCGCCCTCCTCCCGATGGCGCTGGGCGTCACCGGCGAGGGCGGCTTCATCGCCCAGCCGCTGGCGGTGGTGGTGATCGGCGGTCTGATCACCTCGACGCTGCTGACGCTGCTCCTCGTCCCGACGCTCTACGCGATGCTGGAGCTCCGCAAGGAGCGGCGCGCGAAGAAGCGGGCGGCCAAGAAGGGCCTGCCCGAGCAGCCGAAGCCCTCGGAGGAACCGGAGCCGGCCCAGGTCTGACACCCGCCGGTACGGCCAAGGGGCGCCCCCGTGGAGTCACCACGGGGGCGCCCGGTTTGTCAGTGCCGTGCGCTTCACTGATGGCCATGGAGCTCACGCAAGCGACCGTCAACGACCTGCTGGCCCGGCTCGGCCCGGGGCCCAGGCACCTCCGCCTGCCGGACGAAGTCGACCCCCAGGACCTGACCGACCTCCTCGGCGACCGGTTCGGGGCCCCGCGCACCCTCGTCCTCGACGGCTTCACCGATCCGACGGTCGACGAGTCGTCGGGCGCGGCACTCCTCGTCCCCTTCGAGGGGCGGGCGATGACGATACGGGCGTGGGCGTACGGCGACCAGTGGGTCGGGGCGGGTACGGCGCGGGACGCCGAGGGGGTCGAGCGGCCGGTGCTGGCGGTCGCCCGCCGGCGGGTGCCGCAGCCCTTGGCCGTCGCTCCGGGCGAGGACGTCGACTGGGTGGAGCGGCTGGCGGCGATCACCGGCTGGACCCGGCCCGCCCGGCGACCGGACACGGACTGGACGGAGACCGAGTCCCGCCTGGGCACCGCGCTGCCGGCCGACTACAAGCGCATGGTCGAGACGTTCGGCGACGGTGCCTTCGACGCGTATCTGGGCCTCTTCCAGGAGCCGTGGGCGGACCGCGGGGACGGCGGTCCACTCGTCTGGGCGGGCACCGAGCACGAGGACCGGTACGGCTGGAGGGCCGACGGCGACGACCCCGACGGCTGGCCCGTCCTGGTCCGCTCCTTCGACGGCGAGGACCTCGTCTTCGACTGCGGGGCCGCGGAGTTCGTCTGCCGCGTCCTCGTCGACCCCCGCCACCCGTACACGATGGCCCGCTATTTCGACACCCACTGGTTCATGAGCTACCGGGAGGCCGGCTGACCGGACCCCGCCGTGCGACCCTCAGTGCTCGCAGAGGGAGAACTCCCGCTCGTAGACCTGCTCGTTGTGCTCGTCGACGAAGAACTTGCGCTCCCTCATGAGCTCTTCGCGGTGGCCCCTGGCCTCTTCGAGCGTCATGGTCGAGGTGTCGGCCCAGGGCTGCTGCGGCGGCACGTCGGAGGTCGAGACGATCCGCTCCGACGGGTCGATCAGGAAGAACGCCAGGATCTTGCGGTGGCCCGGGCGGGTGGGGTCCGCGAGGCGGAACTCACCGACGCGGTGCTGCAGGACGTTCGGGAACGCCAGGCAGCGGCCCGCCGGGGTCGACGCCGACCCCAGCACCTGGTTCAGCGCGTCCTCGTTCTCCAGGCCGTAGACGTCGCGCATGCCGTTGTCGTCGTTCTGCTCGTAGTGCGGGTCGTCGAGCGCCGTGCGGAAGCTCAGCCGGCTCTCGGTGATGTTCTCGCTGTCCCAGTAGTAGATGCCGGTCGAGACGATCCGCTCGTTCAGCATGCCCTCGACGTGCCAGGAGCCGCCGGCGTACTCGGGCCGGTCCGGGGTGAGGTGGATGGTGGCGAGCTTGACGACGACCTGGAGCCGGCGGCCGCGCAGGTCGACGCGTGCCGACTCGCCGGGCACCTCGGGCGCGGTGAACTCCGGGGCGTCCGGGACGGTCGGACGGCGGTTCTCCCACCAGTCGTCGCTGGCCTCCTCCCAGGCCTCCATGGCCTCCTCGTAGGCCGCCTCGTCGCTGAAGGAGTCCTCCTCCGGTTCCTCCGGCTCCTGCGACTCGTCGTACCACCCGTAGGGATCGGCCTCGATCCGCAGGGGACGCGGATGGCGCAGGTCGGTGAGTACGTTCTCCAGCAGCGGGCGCATGCGCGCGAACAGGTCGGGCAGGACGGACGCCAGTTCGCGGTGGTCCTCGGGGTGGACGTTGTTGACGTACGAACGGAAGCTGACGTCGCCGTCGTGGCTGACGTCCACGTCCGTGGGCAGCCACTGGAACTTCTCCGAGAACTCGTACTTCGAGTAGCGGTCCGTCGGGTTCCGCCAGGCCCGCTCGGGCTCGCCGCTCACCCCCCGGACCAGGCAGAAGAGGGAGGGATGGACCAGGTCCAGTACCTGGCCGCCGGACCCGGGGTGCCAGTCCCGCTCTTCCTCGGGGACCTCCTCCAGGACCCGGACCGCCTCGGCCAGCCGGGAGCGGAGCCCGTCGTCGATCAGTGTGTCCGACTGCCACACACCGTCGACGGCGGACACCTCGACGCCGGTCCGGTCGTCCCGCAGCGCGGCGTAGTGCGCGAGTTCGGCGAGCACGTAACGGACCTGCGCCTCGGTCAGGCCCTGGGCCGTCGCCTCCCGCGTCCACCTGGCGACGATGTCGGGGTCGTTCATCTTGTCGGACCACCCCGGCTTCGACCGGATGTGGGCGCTGCACCGGATCATCTCCAGTTCCCGCAGCGTCCGGGGCTTGTCGGACCGTATGGAGCGGGTCGAGTCGAAGGGCAGGGGGAAAGCGGGCAGGCCGGTCAAAGCTCTGGATCCTCCCAGTCGGTGTGCGGGCGGCGGGAAGCCTACGGCAGCGCACTGACAGCGCGACCGCGGGCTTTCGCCCGCCCGCTCGCCCGGACCGACCGGGTTACGGCAGCGCCAGCATCCGCTCCAGCGCCAGCTTCGCGAACGCCTCCGTCTCCTTGTCCACCTCGATGCGGTTGACCAGGGTGCCCTCGGCCAGCGACTCCAGCGCCCAGACCAGGTGCGGGAGGTCGATGCGGTTCATCGTCGAGCAGAAGCAGACCGTCTTGTCGAGGAAGACGATCTCCTTGTCCTCCGCGGCGAAACGGTTCGCCAGCCGGCGGACCAGGTTCAGCTCGGTGCCGATCGCCCACTTGGAACCGGCCGGCGCCGCCTCCAGGGCCTTGATGATGTACTCGGTCGAGCCGACGTAGTCCGCCGCCGCGACGACCTCGTGCTTGCACTCGGGGTGCACCAGGACGTTCACGCCCGGTATGCGCGCACGCACGTCGTTGACCGAGTCGAGGCTGAAGCGGCCGTGCACCGAGCAGTGCCCGCGCCACAGGATCATCTTCGCGCCGCGCAGCTCCTCCGCCGTCAGCCCGCCGTTCGGCCGGTGCGGGTTGTAGACGACGCAGTCGTCCAGCGACATGCCCATGTCCCGCACCGCGGTGTTGCGGCCCAGGTGCTGGTCGGGCAGGAACAGCACCTTCTCGCCCTGCTCGAACGCCCAGTCCAGGGCGCGCTTGGCGTTGGACGAGGTGCAGATGGTGCCGCCGTGCTTACCGGTGAACGCCTTGATGTCCGCGGAGGAGTTCATGTACGAGACGGGCACGACCTGCTCGGCGATGCCGGCCTCGGTCAGCACGTCCCAGCACTCGGCGACCTGCTCGGCCGTCGCCATGTCCGCCATGGAGCAGCCGGCGGCCAGGTCGGGCAGGACCACCTTCTGGTCGTCCGAGGTCAGGATGTCGGCCGACTCCGCCATGAAGTGCACACCGCAGAAGACGATGTACTCGGCCTCCGGACGCGCGGCCGCGTCCCGGGCCAGCTTGAAGGAGTCCCCCGTGACGTCCGCGAACTGGATGACCTCGTCGCGCTGGTAGTGGTGACCGAGCACGAAGACCTTGTCCCCGAGCTTCTCCTTGGCCGCGCGGGCACGCGCGACCAGGTCCGGGTCGGAGGGCGAGGGCAGGTCGCCGGGGCAGTCCACGCCGCGCTCGCTCGTCGGGTCGGCCTCACGGCCGAGCAGCAGCAGGGCGAGGGGCGTCGGCTGTACGTCGAGCTCCTGGGTTTGGGCGGTGGTCACGACACGCACCCTTTCTACTTTTCGTCGAACTGACGCTATATATCATAACCTGTTCACGTCACTTTGACGATGCCCATAGTGTCGGTGTGACGTGAATCCCGGCGCCCGAGGCGCTGACCGCTCCCCGGGGCGTGTGCGAGCATGAAGGGACGAGCCGAGGAGAAAGACACGGCCCCGGCCCGGAATGAATACGCGGCCCCGTCGGTTGGAACCGTCGGCAAGCAGTCTCCGTACAACCCGGGAGAGATGTAGATGTCCGTATCGGACGAGACCACCACCGTCACCGACGGCATCATCCTGACCGACGCCGCCGCGGCCAAGGTCAAGGCCCTGCTCGACCAGGAAGGCCGTGACGACCTGGCGCTGCGCGTCGCCGTCCAGCCCGGCGGCTGCTCCGGCCTGCGCTACCAGCTCTTCTTCGACGAGCGCTCGCTCGACGGCGACGTGGTGAAGGACTTCGACGGCGTCAAGGTCACCACCGACCGCATGAGCGCCCCGTACCTGGGCGGCGCCACCATCGACTTCGTGGACACGATCGAGAAGCAGGGCTTCACGATCGACAACCCGAACGCGACGGGCTCCTGCGCCTGCGGCGACTCCTTCAGCTGAGCCGCGCGGCGCCGGCCGACGGCGTATGCGAAAGGGGCGGTGGCCCGGGACACCCCGGGCCACCGCCCCTTTCCGGCTCCTTGCGCGGTCACCGGCCCCCGGACGGCACCGGCAGTCGCGCGCCCGGCTTGTGCACCGGGATCTCCTCGCCGTCCGACCCCACGACCTTCCGGTCGCCCAGCGGCTCGTCGAGCGGCACCGTCCGCGCGTACTCCTTGGCGATCAGGATGCAGACCTTCTCCGGGTGCGGTGTCTCGGTCACGGTGACCGTCACCTTTGCCTCGCTCTCCTTCGCCGTCGCCTCGTAGTCGGAGCAGACCCCGCCCGTGAAGTGCACGGTCAGCTCCCCGTCCGCGGCCGTGTAGCCCCGCACCTCCACGTCCCGCTGCTCGCCGCCCGGCGCCGAGGACGGCTCGTCGGACGGGGCGGGGGCCGCGGTGGTCAGGTACTTCGGGTCGACGGCCGGGTAGGTGACCGTGACGGCGTCGTCCGCGCCCGGCGCCTCCACCTCGAAGAGCCAGGACGGCACCAGCGTCTGCCGCCCCTCGACCGGGTGCGCGGCCAGCCCGAACACCGCCTCCTCGACCGTCACCGCCTGCTTCTCCGGCTTCCCGGGCGTGCCCGTGGGCAGCTCGCAGGGCGTGTCCGCGCCGTCCCCGTGCGGTACGGGGCTCGCGCAGCCGCCGATGCCGGCGCCCGGAGCGCGGCCCGGCGCGTTCAGCAGCGCCAGCGTCTCCTCGGCACCCAGGACGGGGTACGTGTCCCCCTTGACCGGTTCCTTCACCTGCCCGCTGCCGCCGACCACGTCGCCCCGCGCCCCGACGACCACACCGGTCGTCCAGCCGTACGTGGGCAGCCCGCCGACCTCGGGTTCGGCGTTCACGGCCCGCCGGGCGCCCATGACCTGGCCGGCGTCCAGCTCGGCGTCGTCCTGGCCCAGCGCCTTCAGCACCGGCGCCGCCGCCTTCTTCGCCGCCGCCTCGCTCACCGGATCGCCCGCCCCGTCGGCGGACGGGGCCTTGCACACGGCGCCCTTCTTGCAGTCGTCCGTGCCCGGCGTGTAGCGGTGGAAGGTCCAGGTGCCCGGCGCCTGCCTGCTCACGGTGAGCAGCGGCCCGGAGCCGTCCCTGGCGTTGCCGGCCTTCCACGCGTCGCCCCGCACCCGCGGCGCCCCCTCGATGCCGAGCGCCTTCGCCAGGCGGGCCACCTCCTCCTCGGTGACCTCGCCCTCGGCCCGGTAGACGGGCGCCGAGCCGGGTCCCTCGGGGAGCGGGCCGTCGGCGCGGTAGGTGACGCCGTTCGGGTTCGGCTCGCCGGGCGCGACGCCGTTCGTACCGTCCCGGGCGCCCTCGCCGCCCGCGGAAGGCGCGCCGTAGCCGTCCAGGGCGAGGGGTGGGGGAGTGCCGTCGCCCGACGCGCCGGACGACGTACCTCCGCCGTCCTGGCCGCCGCCGGACGCGGACGTGGCCAGGTACGCCCCGCCGGTCCCGACCAACAGCACGGTGGCGGCGACGGACGCGACGGCGAGGGCCGGGGGACGCCGCCGTGCGGAACGCCCGGTGCCGGCCTCGTCGGCGGCGGTGGCGTCGTCGTTGTCGGGTCGCTCGGTGTTCACCGCATCGCTCCTTCGGCTGTTACTGGGGACAGCGATGGGACGCGGTGGAGGAGGATCCGGTTCCCGGTGTCCTCAGTCGCCGTAGTCGGACATCGCGTCCAGCAGCCTGGCCGACGTCTGCGGCACCCGCACGCCGTGGATCAGTGAGAGGGGGACCGGACGGGTGGACACCTCGACCGGAACCTCCCGCCAGCGCGGGGCCATCCGGGCGCAGTCGCCGCGCAGCGACGCCAGGTCGCCGTCCAGGTCGGCCGGGGCGGGGTCGGCGGTCCTCGGGTTCGTCATAACAGAACCGTAGGCACGTTCCGGACCGTGGAGAAAGTCGTACTACCGGGTAGTTTCGCCTGCTTCGGCCAGGCGGCAGTCCCGGGTAGCGTGAACTGTCAACCCGCCTCCCTTCAGGAGAGAGTCCACGCCGTGCGCATCGCAGTCACCGGCTCCATCGCCACCGACCACCTCATGACCTTCCCCGGCCGATTCTCCGACCAGCTCGTCGCGGACCAGTTGCACACGGTCTCGCTCTCCTTCCTGGTCGACCAGCTCGACGTACGCCGGGGCGGCGTCGCCGCGAACATCGCCTTCGGCATGGGCCAGCTCGGCACCCGGCCGATCCTGGTCGGCGCGGCCGGCTCCGACTTCGCCGAGTACCGGGCCTGGCTGGACCGGCACGGCGTCGACACCGGCTCGGTCCGCATCTCCGAGACCCTGCACACCGCCCGCTTCGTCTGCACCACCGACGCCGACCACAACCAGATCGGCTCCTTCTACACCGGTGCGATGAGCGAGGCCCGCCTCATCGAGCTCAAGACCGTCGCCGACCGCGTGGGCGGCCTCGACCTGGTCTCCATCGGCGCCGACGACCCGGAGGCGATGCTCCGGCACACCGAGGAGTGCAGGACGCGGTCCATCCCCTTCGCCGCGGACTTCTCCCAGCAGATCGCCCGGATGAACGGCGACGAGATCCGGATACTGCTGGACGGGGCGACCTACCTCTTCTCCAACGAGTACGAGAAGGGGCTCATCGAGACCAAGACCGGCTGGACGGACGAGGAGATCCTCGGCCGCGTCGGCCACCGCGTCACCACCCTCGGCGCGCGGGGCGTGCGCATCGAGCGGTCCGGCGAGGAGACCATCGAGGTCGGCGTCCCGGACGAGGAGCGCAAGGCCGACCCGACGGGCGTCGGCGACGCCTTCCGGGCCGGGTTCCTGTCGGGACTGGCGTGGGGGGTTTCGCTGGAGCGGGCGGCGCAGGTGGGGTGCATGCTGGCGACTCTCGTCATCGAGACGGTGGGGACGCAGGAGTACCAGCTGCGGCGCGGGCACTTCATGGAGCGGTTCACGAAGGCGTACGGGGACGAGGCGGCCGGGGAGGTTCAGGCGCACCTGGGCTGAGTCGTCGGGTGCGGGGGCGTGGGGGCTGACCGCGCCCACGCGGCTGAGCCGCAGACCGACACAGCCCCGCGCCCCTTGAGGCGCGTCAGCCGACCCGGCGGACCAGGTAGGCCGTTCCCTTTTCCGCCTTCTCCTCGCCCACGTACTCCTGTCCCCGCATCTCGCACCAGGCCGGAATGTCCAGACGGGCCGCCCCGTCGTCGGAGAGGACGCGGACCGTGGCGCCGACGGGGACGTCGCCGATGACCTTGGCGAGTTCGATCACCGGAACGGGGCAGCGCCGGCCGATCGCGTCCACGACGAGGTCGCCCCCGGTCCGCGGGGTGGCCTCCGTGGCCGCCGGCGCCCCCAGCTTCTCCCGCACGGCGGCCACCGTGCCCGGCAGCACCTCCAGGAACCGCTCGACGTCCTCGGCCGGTGTCCCCGGGGGCAGGGACACCCGGACGTTGCCCTCGCTGAGCACCCCCATGGCCTTCAGGACGTGGCTCGGCGCCAGGGTGCTGCTGGTGCAGGACGACCCGGAGGAGACCGAGAAGCCCGCACGGTCGAGCTCGTGCAGCAGGGTCTCCCCGTCGACATAGAGACAGGAGAAGGTGACGACGCCGGGCAGCCGGCGCTCCGGGTCGCCGACGACCTCAACGTCCGGCACCAGACCCGGCACCCGGGCCCGGATCCGCTCCGTCAGCTCCCGCAGCCGGACCGCCTCCGCGGCCGCCTCGGCGCGCACCGCCCGCAGCGACGCCGCCGCGGCCACGATCGCCGGCAGGTTCTCGAAACCGGGCGACCGCCCCGACTCCCGCTCGTCCCCGGCCCCTTGCGGCGCGAACCGCACCCCCTTCCGTACGACGAGCAGCCCGACCCCGGACGGCCCGCCCCACTTGTGCGCGCTGCCCGCGAGCAGCGACCAGTCACCCGCGACCTTCCCCCACCCCAGCGACTGCGCCGCGTCCACCAGCAGCGGCACGCCCGCCGCCCGGCACGCCTCGGCCACCTCCGCCACCGGCTGCTCGGTGCCCACCTCGTGGTTGGCCGACTGGAGGCAGGCCAGCGCGGTGCCGTCGCGCAGGGCGTCCGCGTACGCCGCCGGGTCCACGGCGCCCGTCCGGTCCACGGGAACCCGCGTGACCGACCCGCCGCCGGCCTCGTGCACCTCGGCCGCGTGCAGTACGGAGGAGTGTTCGACCGCTGACACGATCAGGTGGGACCCGGCGCGACGCCGCCCGGCCAGCGCCCCGGCCACCCCCGAATGGACCGCCCGTGTCCCCGAAGGGGTGAACACCAACTCGTCCGCCCGGCACCCCACGGCCTCAGCGGCCGCCTCCCGGGCAGCGTCGAGCAGCATCCGCGCCCGCCGCCCTTCCCGGTACAGCCGCGCGGGATCGGCCCACCCTTCATCGAGCGAGGCCTGAAGGGCCTGCCGGGCAACGGGATGCAGAGGAACGGCGGAAGCAGCGTCGAAGTAGGCCACACGGCAACGCTATGACGTCCGGCGGGGAAGCGCCGAGCAGGGGCGCGGGGCCGTGCTCGACATGCGGCTCCGCCGCGTGGGCGCGACCAGCCGCAACGCACCGTCAGCCGCCGACGAACCCCCAGCTCGCACCCCCGCGGGCGCCCCCGTCCCACCCTTTCAGGGTGCCCCCCGGCGCGTATGCCACCCTCCCCGCGACCCCTCGGAGAGCGTCGGCTAGGGTTTGGTCCGCATAAACATCAAACCCCTGCCCGACGCAGGGCGGCGACCGACCAGCGAGAAGGCAGGCCGCAGCCAACCGCGCGGGCGAGACTCTCGGGAAGGCGCTACGTGAGTCCCAACGGCTCCGACCGCTCGCCGCGGCGCCCGATGCGGCGGAAGCTGCTGCAGGCACTGACCGCGGGCCTGGTCCTGGCGACCGCCACCGGTTGCACATACGAGGACTTCCCCCGCCTCGGCATGCCCACCCCAACCACGGAAGAGGCTCCGCGGATCCTCTCCCTGTGGCAGGGCTCCTGGGCAGCCGCGCTGGCCACCGGCGTGCTGGTGTGGGGCCTGATCCTGTGGAGTTGCTTCTTCCACCGGCGCAGCCGCACCAAGGTCGAGGTTCCTCCGCAGAACCGGTACAACATGCCCATCGAGGCGCTGTACACCATCGTCCCGCTCCTCATCGTCTCGGTGCTGTTCTACTTCACCGCCCGTGACGAGTCCGAGCTCCTGGAGCTCGAGAAGAAGCCCGACGTCACGGTCAACGTGGTCGGCTTCCAGTGGAGCTGGTGCTTCAACTACGTCGAGAACGTCGAAGGTTCCACCGGCGACGCCAGGAAGTCCAAGGAACTGGCCGCGATCCCGGACCGGTTCGCGGAGGACTTCCCCGCGAACGCCGGCGGTGCCTACGACTGCGGTGTCCCGGGGACGCGGAACCCGCAGACCGACAACCCCGGCCCGACCCTCTGGCTCCCCAAGGGCAAGAAGGTCCGCTTCGTCCTGACCTCGCGTGACGTCATCCACTCCTTCTGGGTGGTGCCGTTCCTCATGAAGCAGGACGTCATTCCGGGCCACACCAACGCCTTCGAGGTGACCCCCAACAAGGAGGGCACCTTCCTGGGCAAGTGCGCCGAGCTGTGCGGCGTGGACCACTCCCGGATGCTGTTCAACGTCAAGGTCGTCTCCCCGGAGCGCTACGAGCAGCACCTCCAGGACCTCGCGAAGAAGGGGCAGACCGGTTACGTTCCCGCGGGCATCGCGCAGACGAGCCACGAGAAGAACCGGGAGACGAACAACCTGTGAGCATCCTCAATGAACCCCAGGGTGCCGCGGCAGGGTCCCACTACGAGGACGAACTGCCGGTCCGGCGCCAGAGGCGTGGCGAGATCGTGGTGAAGTGGCTGACGACCACCGACCACAAGACGATCGGCACGCTGTACCTGGTGACGTCGTTCGCGTTCTTCGTGATCGGCGGCGTGATGGCGCTGCTCATGCGCGCCGAGCTGGCCCGTCCGGGCCTGCAGATCATGTCGAACGAGCAGTTCAACCAGTCGTTCACGATGCACGGCACGATCATGCTGCTGATGTTCGCGACGCCGCTGTTCGCCGGCTTCGCGAACTGGATCATGCCGCTGCAGATCGGCGCGCCGGACGTGGCCTTCCCGCGGCTGAACATGTTCGCCTACTGGCTGTACCTGTTCGGCTCGCTGATCGCGGTGGGCGGCTTCCTCACCCCGCAGGGCGCGGCCGACTTCGGCTGGTTCGCCTACTCGCCGCTGTCCGACGCGGTGCACTCGCCGGGCATCGGCGGCGACCTGTGGATCATGGGTCTGGCCTTCTCCGGCTTCGGCACCATCCTCGGCTCGGTCAACTTCATCACCACGATCATCTGCATGCGCGCGCCCGGCATGACCATGTTCCGCATGCCGATCTTCACCTGGAACGTGCTGCTGACCGGTGTGCTGGTCCTGCTGGCCTTCCCGGTCCTGGCCGCGGCCCTGTTCGCGCTGGAGGCGGACCGCAAGTTCGGTGCGCACATCTTCGACCCGGCCAACGGCGGAGCCCTGCTGTGGCAGCACCTCTTCTGGTTCTTCGGACACCCAGAGGTGTACATCATCGCGCTGCCGTTCTTCGGCATCGTCAGTGAGATCATCCCGGTGTTCTCCCGGAAGCCGATCTTCGGCTACATGGGCCTGATCGCCGCGACGATCGCCATCGCCGGTCTGTCGGTGACGGTGTGGGCGCACCACATGTACGTCACGGGCGGCGTTCTCCTGCCGTTCTTCTCGTTCATGACCTTCCTGATCGCGGTCCCGACCGGTGTGAAGTTCTTCAACTGGATCGGCACCATGTGGAAGGGATCGCTCAGCTTCGAGACACCGATGCTGTGGTCCACCGGCTTCCTGATCACCTTCCTCTTCGGCGGTCTGACCGGTGTCATCTTGGCCTCGCCGCCGCTGGACTTCCACGTCTCGGACTCGTACTTCGTGGTGGCGCACTTCCACTACGTGGTGTTCGGCACCGTGGTGTTCGCGATGTTCGCCGGCTTCCACTTCTGGTGGCCGAAGTTCACCGGCAAGCTGCTGGACGAGCGCCTGGGCAAGATCACCTTCTGGACGCTGTTCATCGGCTTCCACGGCACCTTCCTGGTCCAGCACTGGCTGGGCGCCGAGGGCATGCCGCGCCGGTACGCCGACTACCTGGACGCCGACGGCTTCACCGCGCTGAACACGATCTCGACGATCAGCTCGTTCCTGCTCGGCATGTCGCTGCTGCCGTTCTTCTACAACATCTGGAAGACGGCCAAGTACGGCAAGCCGGTCAACGTGGACGACCCGTGGGGCTACGGCCGTTCGCTGGAGTGGGCGACCTCCTGCCCGCCGCCGCGGCACAACTTCCTCACCCTGCCGCGCATCCGCAGTGAATCCCCCGCCTTCGACCTGCACCACCCGGAGGTCTCGGCGATCGACCAGCTCGAGAACGTCGGTCACGGTGAGAAGACCCTCGCCGGCGGCAAGGAGGCCGGCAAGTGAAGATCCAGGGACAGCTCTTCATCTGGCTGAGCGTCTTCATCCTGGCCGTCGCGATCGTCTACGGCTACTGGTCGATGGAGCCGGCCGGCACCACGGCCCTCTTCCTGGCCTTCGGCCTGGCCCTCATGATCGGCTTCTACCTGGCCTTCACGGCCAAGCGGGTCGACGCCGGGGCCCAGGACAACAAGGAAGCGGACGTCGCGGACGACGCCGGCGAGGTCGGGTTCTTCAGCCCGCACAGCTGGCAGCCGCTGGCGCTCGGCATCGGCGGGGCGCTCGCCTTCCTGAGCATCGCGCTGGGCTGGTGGCTGATGTACTTCTCAGCCCCGGTCATCCTCATCGGCCTGTTCGGCTGGGTCTTCGAGTACTACCGCGGTGAGAACCGCACCCAGTAGCACGCGCCGCGCGCCGAGGGGCCCGGACACTCCGTCAGGAGCGTCCGGGCCCCTTCGTCTGCCGCACCCCGCCTCACCCGTCCGGCTTACCCACCGTGCCGCCGTTGACGTTGCTCCCTAGCGTGAGGACATGAGCAACCCGGTTCACTTCCAGGCGCGGGGGCGTACGGTCGTCGGCTGCACCCTGCTGGTGATCGCCCTCGGCGCGAGCGTCACCGCCTGCACCAGCGGCGGCGACGACCATCCCCTGTCCGCCGCGCCCTACGACGCGGCCGGCCAGATCTCCTTCAACGGCCCCACGGACGCCGGGAAGAAGGCCGACCCGGACAAGCCCCTGGAGGTCGTCGCCGAGGGCGCCGACGGGCGCATCACGGACGTCACGGCCGTGGACGCGGCGGGACGCTACGTGGCGGGTGAACTCTCCGCCGACGGGACCCGCTGGCACAGCACCTCACCGCTGGCCGCCGACGCCCGCTACACGGTCCGTGTGAGCACCGAGGACGGCGACGGCGCGCCCGGCCGCAAGGTCCTCACCTTCGAGACCGGCAGGCCCAGCGCCAAGAAGACCCTGGACGTCTCCTTCGGGCCCCAGGCGGGCGCGTACGGCGTCGGCCAGCCCGTCACCGCGGAGCTGAGCCAGCCGGTCGCGGACCCGGCCCAGCGGGCCATAGTGGAACGCGCCCTGAAGGTGCGGTCCACGCCCGCGGTCGAGGGCGCCTGGTACTGGGTGGACGACAAGAAGCTGCACTACCGGCCCAAGGAGTACTGGCCCGCCCACGCCACCATCCAGGTCAGCAGCACTCTCGACGGCATCAAGATCGGCGACCGGATGTGGGGCGGCACCGCGAAACCCCTGGCCATCACGACGGACGACCGCGTCGTGGCCGTCACCGACGCCGCCGCCCACACGCTGACGCTCTACCGGGACGGCGAGGCGGTCCGGCAGATCCCCGTGACCGCCGGCAAGCCCGGCTTCGAGACCCGCAACGGCGTCAAGGTCGTCCTGGGCAAGGAACCCTTCGTACGCATGCGCAGCAGCACCGTCGGCATCGCCGAGGGCTCCTCGGAGTCGTACGACCTGCCCGTCTACTTCGCCACCCGGGTCACCTGGAGCGGCGAGTACGTGCACGCCGCCCCCTGGTCGGTCGGCTCCCAGGGCTCCGCCAACGTCAGCCACGGCTGCGTCGGCATGAGCACCGCCAACGCCGAGTGGTTCTTCGGCGCCGTCCAGGAGGGCGACCTGGTCGAGGTCGTGAACTCGGCCGGCGACATGATGGAGCCCTTCGGCAACGGCTTCGGCGACTGGAACCTGGACTGGACCAAGTGGACCACCGGAAGCGCCCTGACGGGCGGCACGGGCGGCACGACCAACCAGGACACGGCAAGACTGCGCCCGACGGTGGTGTAGCGCCCCGAAAGGGGCGCGGGGCTGTATCGATATGCGGCTCCGCCGCGTGGGCGCGATCAACCCCCACCGGCCCGCAGCCGCCGCACGACGCGCAGGAGCGAGCTCCTAGGCGCTCTGCAGCCGCCTCTGCCGCAGCAACGCGGCAAGCGCACCCGCGAACTCCACCGGCTCCACAGGCAACGCCACAGCCCCCTCGGCCCGGCTCCACGTCGCCAGCCACGCGTCCTGCGGCCGTGCGATCAGCAAGAGCACCGGCGGGCACCGGAACACCTCGTCCTTGATCTGCCGGCACAGTCCCATGCCGCCCATCGGCACGGCCTCGCCGTCCAGCACGCAGACGTCGATCCCGCCCTTGTCCAGCTCCTTGATCACGGCGGCCGGAGTCGCGCACTCCACGAACTCGACCACGGGCACGTCCGGGGCGGGCCGGCGACCGGTCGCCAGCCGCACCTGCTCGCGGGTGTTGGAGTCGTCGCTGTAGACCAGCACCGTGGCGGTCGGCTGCATGCTTCCTCCGATACGCAGTGAAACAGTCGTAGCCCGTCGCGCCGGATGCTACTCCCTCCCACTGCTCGTCAACACTGGTTCGGACACGGCTTCGACGGGCCGTTCGATGGGCCATACGGGCAGTACAGACAGGGGGAACACACCGAACGGCACCCCCCGGGGTGAGGGCGGGATAAGCGACCGACATAATGTCGGTCGTGGCGACAGCAACGACAGTAGAAACCGGGCACGCGCACCCGTCGGTCAACCGGCCGAACCTCACCAGCGTCGGAACCATCATCTGGTTGAGTTCCGAGCTGATGTTCTTCGCGGCCCTCTTCGCGATGTACTTCACCCTGCGATCGGTGACCGGCCCGGACTTCTGGTCCGAGAAGGCCGACGCGCTGAACCTCCCGTTCTCCGCGACGAACACCACGATCCTGGTGCTCTCCTCCCTCACCTGCCAGCTCGGCGTGTTCGCGGCCGAGCGCGGTGACGTGAAGAAGCTCAGGATGTGGTTCATCGTCACCTTCGTGATGGGTGCGATCTTCATCGGCGGTCAGGTGTTCGAGTACACCGAGCTGGTCAAGCACGAGGGCCTCTCGCTCTCGTCGGACCCGTACGGCTCGGTGTTCTACCTGACCACCGGCTTCCACGGACTGCACGTGACGGGCGGCCTCATCGCCTTCCTGCTGGTCCTCGGCCGCACCTACGCGGCCCGGAGGTTCACTCACGAGCAGGCGACCGCCGCCATCGTCGTGTCCTACTACTGGCACTTCGTCGATGTCGTCTGGATCGGCCTCTTCGCCACGATCTACATGATCAAGTAGTCGCGGCACGCACCCGCGCAATACCAGAAGCATCGACGCAGAAGATCCTGACACCGGGGTAATCCGTGAAAAAGCTCTCCGCACGACGACGCCACCCGCTGGCGGCGCTCGTCGTCCTACTCCTCGCGCTGGCATGCACAGGGGGGCTGTACGCCGCGTTCGCACCCGCGGACAAGGCGCAGGCCGATGAAACCGCCCAGTCCCTCGCCATCGAAGAGGGCAAGAAGCTCTACGCCGTCGGCTGTGCCAGCTGCCACGGCACCGGAGGTCAGGGCACCACCGACGGTCCGAGCCTGGTCGGCGTGGGCGCCGCGGCCGTCGACTTCCAGGTGGGCACCGGCCGCATGCCGGCCCAGCAGCCGGGCGCACAGGTCCCGCGCAAGAAGGTGATCTACTCCCAGGCGGAGATCGACCAGCTGGCGGCCTTCGTCGCCTCGCTGGGTGCCGGTCCGGCCATCCCTTCGGAGGAGAAGTACGGCCCGCAGGGCGCGGACATCGCCAAGGGCGGTGAGCTCTTCCGCAACAACTGCGCGCAGTGCCACAACTTCACCGGCAAGGGCGGCGCGCTGACGCACGGCAAGTACGCGCCGAGCCTCGAGGACGTCGATCCCAAGCACATCTACGAGGCCATGCAGACCGGCCCGCAGAACATGCCCTCCTTCCCCGACAGCACGCTGACGGAGCAGAACAAGAAGGACATCATCGCCTACCTGGACGCGGTCAACTCGGACGACACCGTGAACCCCGGCGGTCTCTCGCTCGGCGGTCTCGGACCGGTCAGTGAGGGCCTCTTCGGCTGGATCTTCGGCCTCGGTGGCTGCATCGCCGTCGCCGTGTGGGTCGCCGCTCGGACCGCAAAGGCCAAGAAGTCATGAGTAGCCAAGACATTCCAGAAGAGAACCTGCCCGCCGAGCACGGCGGCGCCCACGCGCCGAAGCCCGCGGACGACAAGAACCCGTTCGCGGACCCGGGCCTGCCGCCCCACGAGCACCGCATCCAGGACATCGACGAGCGGGCCGCCAAGCGGTCCGAGCGCACGGTCGCCCTGCTGTTCACGGTCTCGATGCTGGCGACCATCGGCTTCATCGCCTCGTTCGTCGCGATCCCGCACGACAAGTCGATCTACGTCTGGCCGATCGGGCACATCAACGCGATGAACCTCGCGCTGGGCCTGACCCTGGGCGTGGCGCTGTTCGCCATCGGCGCGGGCGCCGTCCACTGGGCGCGCACCCTGATGTCCGACGAGGAGGTCGCCGACGAGCGGCACCCGATCGAGGCGTCTCCCGAGACCCGTGCCAAGGTCCACGCGGACTTCAAGCAGGGCGCCAAGGAGTCGGTGATCGGCCGGCGCAAGCTGATCCGCAACACGATGCTGGGCGCGCTCACCCTGGTGCCGCTCTCCGGCGTCGTCCTGCTGCGCGACCTCGGCCCGCTGCCCGGGACCAAGCTGCGCCACACGCTGTGGTCCAGGGGCAAGCTGATCGTCAACATGAACACGAACGAGCCGATGCGTCCGTCGGACATCGCGGTCGGTTCGCTCACCTTCGCCAAGCCCGAGGGCCTGGACGAGCACGACCACGGCTTCCAGAACGAGATCGCCAAGGCGGCCCTGATGCTCATCCGGCTGGAGCCGGAGGCCATCAAGGACAAGCAGGAGCTCGAGTGGTCCCACGAGGGCATCGTGGCGTACTCGAAGATCTGCACCCACGTGGGTTGCCCGATCTCCCTGTACGAGCAGCAGACGCACCACGCGCTGTGCCCCTGCCACCAGTCCACCTTCGACCTCGCCGACGGTGCCCGGGTGATCTTCGGTCCCGCCGGTCACCCGCTGCCGCAGCTGCGCATCGGCGTGAACGACGAGGGCTACCTCGAGGCGCTCAGTGACTTCGCGGAGCCCGTCGGTCCTGCATTCTGGGAGCGCGGATGAGTACTGCAGCCAACGAAGCACCCCGCTCTCGCGGGAAGGCCCCGGCCGGCGAACGCGTCGCCGACTGGGCCGACGGCCGGCTCGGGATCTACTCCCTGGCCAAGGCCAACATGCGCAAGATCTTCCCGGACCACTGGTCCTTCATGCTCGGTGAGATCTGCCTCTACAGCTTCATCATCATCATCCTCACGGGTGTGTACCTGACGCTGTTCTTCCACCCGTCGATGAACGAGGTGGAGTACCACGGCAGTTACGTCCCGATGCAGGGACAGCTGATGAGTGAGGCGTACAAGTCGACGCTCGACATCAGCTTCGACGTGCGCGGCGGTCTGCTGATCCGGCAGATCCACCACTGGGCGGCGATCATCTTCCTCGCCGGCATGTTCGTGCACATGATGCGCGTCTTCTTCACCGGCGCGTTCCGCAAGCCGCGCGAGATCAACTGGCTGTTCGGCTTCCTGCTGTTCGTCCTCGGCATGTTCACCGGCTTCACCGGTTACTCGCTCCCGGACGACCTGCTCTCCGGCACCGGTGTCCGCTTCACCCAGGGCGCGATCCTGTCCGTGCCGATCGTCGGCACGTACATCTCGATGTTCCTGTTCGGCGGGGAGTTCCCCGGGACCGACTTCGTCGCCCGGTTCTACTCGATCCACATCCTGCTGCTGCCGGGCATCATGCTCGGTCTCGTGGTCGGCCACCTGATCCTGGTCTTCTACCACAAGCACACGCAGTTCGCGGGCCCCGGCAAGACCAACAAGAACGTGGTCGGCATGCCGCTGCTGCCGGTGTACATGGCGAAGGCGGGAGGCTTCTTCTTCCTGGTCTTCGGTGTCATCGCGGCCATCGCCGGCATCGCCTCGGTCAACCCGATCTGGAGCATCGGCCCCTACCGGCCGGACATGGTGTCCACCGGCGCCCAGCCGGACTGGTACATGGGCTTCGCCGAGGGTCTGGTCCGCGCCATGCCGGGCTGGGAGATCAACTTCTGGGGCCACACACTGGTCCTGGGCGTGTTCATCCCATTGGTGATCTTCGGTATCTTCCTCGCGGTCATCGCCCTCTACCCGTTCATCGAGTCGTGGGTGACCGGGGACAAGCGCGAGCACCACATCCTGGACCGGCCGCGCAACGCCCCGACCCGTACGGCCTTCGGTGTCGCCTGGGTCACGGCGTACATGATCATGCTGATCGGTGGTGGCAACGACATCGTCGCCACGCACTTCCACCTGTCGATCAACGCGGTCACCTGGTTCGTCCGCATCGGGTTCTTCGCCGGCCCGGTCATCGCCTTCGTGATCACCAAGCGGATCTGCCTCGGCCTCCAGCGCCGGGACAAGGAGAAGGTGCTGCACGGGCGCGAGTCCGGCATCATCAAGCGCCTGCCGCACGGTGAGTTCATCGAGGTGCACGAGCCGCTCAGCCAGGAGCAGCTGCACACGCTCACGGCCCACGAGCAGTACAAGCCGGCCGAGATCGGCCCGATGGTCGACGAGAACGGCGTCCAGCGCAAGGTGAAGCGCACGGACAAGCTGCGCGCCAAGCTCAGCAAGTCGTACTACGGCCCGGAGTCGCAGATTCCGAAGCCGACCGTCGAGGAGTACAAGGAGATCACGAGCGGCCACGGCCACCACTGACCCTCCAGCGTCGCCACACCACGGTCGAAGGGCCCCGTCCGTTCCGCGGACGGGGCCCTTCGCCGTGCCCGGGGCTGGATAGGGTGGGAGCACACCTTCTCTCCGTCATGCACACGATTCAGGAGCGGCACATGAGCGCTTTGACCCCCGCTGGAGGCGACACCGCGGCGGGCCGCTCCTGGCCCGCCCTGCTGAACGGACTGGCGGACGGCCGGGACCTGACCGCCGACGAGACCGCCTGGGCGCTGGACGTGATCATGCGCGGCGAGGCAACCGACGCGCAGATCGCCGGCTTCGCGGTCGGCCTCAGGTTCAAGGGGGAGACCGTCGAGGAGATCTCCGGTCTCGTCCGCACCATGTACGCGCACGCCAACGTGATCGAGGTCCCGGGGCGGACGGTCGACATCGTCGGCACCGGCGGCGACGGCGCGAAGACCGTCAACATCTCCACCATGTCGGCGATCGTGGTGGCCGGCACGGGCGCCAAGGTCGTCAAGCACGGCAACCGGGCGGCCTCCTCGGCATCCGGAGCCTCCGACGTCCTGGAGAAGCTGGGTGTCAATCTGGAGCTGACGCCGAAGCGGGTGGCGGAGGTCGCCGAGGAGGCCGGCATCACCTTCTGCTTCGCCGTGAAGTTCCACCCCGCGCTGCGCCACGTGGCGGCGGCCCGCGGCCAGCTCGGCATCCGCACGGTCTTCAACTTCCTGGGCCCGCTGACCAACCCCGCGGGCGTGAAGTCCCAGGCGATCGGCGTCGCGCACGCCCGGATGGCGCCGATCATCGCCGGTGTCTTCGCCGAACGCGGCCACTCCTCCCTGGTCTTCCGCGGCGACGACGGCCTCGACGAGCTGACCACGACCGCCACCTCACGCGTCTGGGTCGTGCGCGACGGCCGGGTGACCGAGGAGACCTTCGACCCGCGGGACGTCGGCCTCGAACTGGTCCCGGTCGAGGCGCTGCGCGGCGCCGACGCCTCCTACAACGCCGACGTCGCCCGCCGCCTGCTGGCCGGCGAGAGGGGCCCCGTGCGGGACGCGGTGCTGCTGAACTCCGCGGCGGCCCTGGTGGCCCTGGACCCCGGCGACGGACCGCTCACCGACCAGATCCGGGTCGGCATGGACCGGGCCGCCGAGTCGATCGACTCGGGCGCCGCCAGGCGGGTCCTGGAGCGCTGGGTCGCCACGACCCACGCGTAGCCGCCCTCCCGCCCGTGTGACGAGCGTCCCGCGATCCGGACTCGGGTTGCGGGGCGCCGATCACTTCCCATAGGTTTTTCGACAGGTCATGAGTGACAGTCATGAGGCCCCGGCCGACTGTCCGGCAACCCTCCGTCCGTGGCGGGGTGCCCCGGGTGAAGACCAGGCCGTGGACAGCAAGGTTCACGGCAAGCGCGGACCCCTCGCGGAACCAGGGGTCCTGGGTCGTCCGAGGGAGTCTTCCGTGAACCAGCGAATGCGATAGGGCCGCAGAGCCCCGCCTCCGCACACCCTTCCTCTTCTCATTCACAGCGCCCTTCTCCGCGCTGGTCCTCACGGGAGTCCGTCATGTCCGTACCCACCGCTGTCGCCACCCCGCTGCCCGTTCTCGGCCGGGACGTCACCGTCCCGCTCGTCACCGGCGGCGAGGTCACCTACGCCGCGCTCGACTACGCCGCCAGCGCGCCCGCCCTCCAGCGGGTCTGGGACGACGTGGCGGCCTACGCGCCCTACTACGGCAGCGTGCACCGGGGGGCCGGCTACCTGTCGCAGCTGTCGACCGACCTGTTCGAGAACGCCCGCAGGACCGTCGCCGAGTTCCTCGGGTGTCGGGACACCGATCAGGTGGTCTTCACCCGGTCCACCACCGACTCCCTCAACCTGCTCGCCGCCGCGCTGCCGGCCGGCTGCCGGGTCTTCGTCTTCGAGACCGAGCACCACGCCTCGCTGCTGCCCTGGCGAGACACGGACGTGACCTACCTCGACGCGCCGCGCACCCCCGCGCAGGCCGTCGAGACCCTGGAGCGCGCCCTCGCCGCCCGCGAGCCGTACGGACCCGCCCTGGTCTGCGTCACCGGCGCCTCCAACGTCACCGGCGAGCTGTGGCCGGTGCGGGAACTGGCCGCCGCCGCGCACGCGCACGGCGCCCGGATCGTCCTGGACGCCGCCCAGCTCGCCCCGCACCACCCCGTCTCCGTGAGCGACCTGGACGTCGACTGGGTCGCCTTCTCCGGGCACAAGCTGTACGCCCCCTTCGGCTCCGGCGTGCTGGCCGGCCGCGCCGACTGGCTGCGTGAGGCGGAGCCGTACCTCGCGGGCGGCGGCGCCAGCCGCAGCGTCTCCCGGCGCGCGGACGGCGGCGTGGACGTGCGGTGGCACGACAGCGCCGCCCGGCACGAGGCGGGCTCGCCCAACGTCATCGGCGCCTACGCGATCGCCTCCGCCTGCAAGGCGCTCACCGAGGCCGGCTTCGACACGCTGGTCGCCCGCGAGGAGTACCTGATCGGGAAGGTGCGGGAGGGGCTCGCCGAGGTGCCCGAGGTGCGGGTGCTGTCCCTCTTCGGCGACGACGCCCCCCGCGTCGGCGTGCTGTCCTTCGTCGTCGACGGCTGGAACAGCTCCCACTTCGCCGCCGCGCTCTCCGCCGAGTACGGCATCGGCGTGCGCGACGGCCTCTTCTGCGCCCACCCGCTGGTGCGCACCCTGCTCGGCAGCGACCCCGAGACGCAGGGCGAGTGCGGCGCCCCCGAGGCGGCGCCCGGCGAGAAGTCCCTCAACGCCATCCGCGTCAGCTTCGGCGCCGGCACCCCGGACGAGCACGTCGAGCGGTTCGTGGACGCCGTCAGGGAGCTGGTGAGCGACGGCGCCCGCTGGAACTACCGCACGGAGGACGGCCGTTGCGTGCCCGACAGGTCCGCCGCGGACACCGGCGCCGGGACCTCCGCGGTCTGAGCCGCCCGGCCCGGCAGCCGCGAGCCGAGCAGGACCATCCGCAGCGCCCGCTCGGTGGCGTCGGTGAGCAGCTCGGCCGCGCGCACCAGCGCGTCCGCCAGCGCCATCGGCGCCGGCATGATGCCGTGGAAGGCGTCCACCCCGGGCACCTCGTGCGCGCCCTCGCCCAGCGTGCCGGCCAGCGCCAGGACGGGACGCCCGTGCAGCTTGGCGCGCCGGGCCACCTCGGCCGGGACCTTGCCGCGCGGCGTCTGGTGGTCGAGGGCGCCCTCGGCGGTGAGCACGAGGTCGGCACGGGCCAGCCGCGCGTCCAGGTCGAGGTGGTCGAGGAGGACGTCGAAGCGGGGCAGCAGCCGGGCCCCGACGGCGGCCAGCCCCGCGCCCAGCCCGCCGGAGGCGCCGGTGCCGGGGCCCGTGCGCAGGTCGGCGCCGATGACGCCCAGGTCGCGGGTGAGGACGCGCGCCCAGTTCTCCAGTCCCGCCGACAACTCCTCGACCTGCGCGGGCGTCGCCCCCTTCTGCGGACCGAACACCCGCGCCACCCCGCGCTCCCCGCACAGCACGTTGAAGGGGTTGCAGGCGACCAGCAGCTCGGTGTCCTTCAGCCGGGGGTCCAGGCCCGCCGGGTCGATGCGGGCGAGGCGGACCAGTTCCCGTCCGCCGCGGGGGAGTTCGAAGCCGTCCGCGTCCAGCAGCCGCGCCCCGAGCGCCTGGAGCGCCCCCGCGCCCCCGTCGGACGTGCCCGAGTCGCCGCAGCCGACCAGGACCCGCCGCACCCCGGTGTCGAGCGCGGCGCGGATCAGCTCGCCGACGCCGTACGTGGTGGTGGCGCCCGGATCGCGCAGGGCGCGGGGGACCAGCGACAGGCCCGCGACGGCCGCCATCTCCACCACCGCCGTGTCCCGGCCGCCGAGCAGCGCGAAGTGGGTGCCGACGGGCTCGCCGACCGGGCCGGTGGCGGCCAGCGCGACCAGCCGTCCGCCGGTCGCGGCGGCCAGCGCGCAGGCGGTGCCCTCGCCGCCGTCGACGAGCGGGATGCGGTCGATCTCGGCGTCCGGCAGCACCCGGCGGACGCCCGCCGCGATCGCGTCGGCGGCGGCCTGGGCGGACAGGGACTCCTTGAAGCCGCTGGGCGCCACGGCGACCCGGTTCAGGATGTTCGGTACGTTCGGCACAGCAGGCTCCTTAACGGGTCACGGGTACGCCGAGCAGCGGCCAGACGGCGGCGGCGAAGAACAGCACGAGCGCGGCGGTCAGCGGTGCCAGGACGGCGGACAGCCGCAGCAGGTCGCGCGGGGTGTAGGTGGGGGTGCCGGGGATGTCGGAGAAGAGCGTGACCGGCTTGGCGGAGGCCGGGAGCGTGTGGCAGAAGCCGGCCGCGGCGGTGGAGGCGAGCGCGGCGGCGACCGGGTTGACGCCCGCGCCCACGGCCGCGGCGATCACCAGTGGCACCAGGACCGAGGAGCGGGCCGAGCGGGACTGGAGGACCAGGTGGGCCGCCGTGCTCACCGCGACCACGACCCCGAGGAAGACGGCCGGCGCCACGTCCGCGGGCAGCCCGGACACCAGCCACTTCGCCGCCCCGGAGTCGGCGAGCGCGACGCCCATCGCCATGGTCGCTGCCATGAACAGCAGCAGCGACCACGGCACGGTCTTCAGCGCGTCCTTGAGACGTACGGTGCCCAGCGCGGGGGAGGAGGCGACGACGGCGCCGATCAGCGCCACCACCGCGGGCGGCACGTGATGCAGGGGCTCGCTGCACCACAGCGCCACCACCGTGGCCAGCAGCAGGGCGCAGCGCTTCTCCGCCTGGGTCCAGGGACCGGTGACCGGGTCCTCGGCGTGCCGCTGTATCTCCTCCGCCGTGATGTGCACCGGGCCCTTGCGGTCCGCCCGCCGAGTGGTCGTCAGCAGCACGGTCTCGGCGGCCAGATGGGAGGAGGCCACCGCCAGCGGCAGCCCGAGCAGCAGCCACTGGGTGAAGCCGATCCGGTCCCCGGTCGCCTCCCACAGCACCGACACGGTGATCAGGTGCGCGCCCGCGCCGATCAGGGTCGCCACCGCCGACAGCAGGATCACCGTCGGGAACAGCAGCGCCAGCATCACCACCAGCCGCCTGCGGTCCGCGAGGGCCTTGGCGAGGGCGAGGAACACCGGCAGCGCGAGCGCCGCCCGCCCCGACGTGGCCGGCACCGCGAACGCGGTGACGACCAGCGCGGCCGTCGTCAGGTGCGTCAACTGCCGTACGCTGCGCGCCCCGCCGACCAGGAAGGCCGCCGCCCGCCCGGCGAGCCCGGTCCGGGCCACCGCCGCCGCCAGCACGAAGGCGCAGATCAGCAGCCACACCGTGTCGTCGCCGAGGGTGCCGAAGAGGGTGTCGCTGCTGATCACGCCGGTCGCCGTCAGCGCCAGTCCGGCGCCCAGCGCGATGTACGTGTCGTCGATCGGCGTGCCGATCCAGGCGCAGGTGGCCAGCGCGAACACGGCGAGGGTGAGGCGCGCGTCGCCGCCGAGGGCCGGGAAGTTGCCGGGTACCGCCAGCAGCGCGCACAGGGACAGCGCCACGCAGAGGGCCGCCGCGAGGCGGAGGTTCAACGTCACGTCATCGAGGATTCACGGGGGCGGTGAGCCATCGATGAGCGTCACATGAAGGAAACTTCACCAGGCCGGCAGCCGGTATCCCATCCCGCGCACGGTCTCGACCTGCTGCGCCCCGAGCTTCTTGCGCAGCGCCCGCACGTACACGTCCACGATGTTCGAACCGGGGTCGAAGTCGTAGCCCCACACGTGCGACAGGATCTGCTCGCGGGACAGTACCTGCCCCGGGTGGCGCAGGAACAGCTCCAGCAGCACGAACTCACGTGCCGTCAGGTCGACGGTGCGCTCCCCGGCGCGGGCCCGGCGGGTGCGCAGGTCCAGGCTGAGCGCCCCCGACTTCAGCACCGTCACCTCGGGCGCCCTGGCCGCCGTACGCAGCCGCAGCCGCACCCGGGCGAGCAGTTCCTCGAAGCGGAACGGTTTGGTCATCCAGTCGTCGGCGCCGCCCTCCAGACCGGCCACCGTGTCCCGTACGGAGTCCCGGGCGGTCAGCACGATCACGGGGGTCGTCACCCGGGACTCGCGCAGCTCGCGCAGGACCGTGAAGCCGTCCCGGCCGGGCAGCCCGATGTCCAGGACGACCAGGTCGAAGCCGCCGGTGAGGGCGTACTCGTAGGCGGCGTCGCCGTCGGTGACGGCGGTGGTGGTGAAGCCGTTGGCGCGCAGGCCCTTCTCGACGAAGGAGGCGATGCGCTCCTCGTCCTCGACGATGAGGATGCGGTTCATGGACGTGCCTCTTCCGGAATCAGTCCAGTGTGAGTACGAAGGTGGCGCCGCCGCCCTCGGTGGTGCGCAGGCCGACCCGGCCGCCGTGGCCCTCGGCGATCGCCTTCACGATCGACAGCCCGAGCCCGGCGCCGGTCCCGCGCACCCCGCGCCGGGCCGTGCCGCGCCGGAAGCGCTCGAAGATCACCTCGGCGTCCTGCGCCTGCACCCCGGGGCCGGAGTCGGCGACGTACAGCTCGACGCGGGAGCCGTCGGCGCGGGAGCCGATGCGGATGGTCTGGCCGGTGGTGGTGTGCTGCACGGCGTTCTGGGCGAGCTGCACCATGGCCTGCGTGATGCGCTGGGGGTCGAGGCGGGCCTCGCGGTCGGCGACCTGGTCCAGCACCCAGTCCCGGTCGCCGAGGGTGCGTGCCTTGACGTAGACGTCGGCGGTGAGTTCGGCGAGCTGCACCGGCTCGGGGGTGACGAAGTCGGGGCGTTCGGTCTTGGCGAGCAGCAGCAGGTCCTCGACGATGCGGCTCATCCGGTCCAGTTCGTCGGTGACCAGGCGGACGGTCTCCTCCCGTTCCGCCGGGTCGTCGCCCATCAGTTCCAGGTGGCCGCGCACGATGGTGATCGGGGTGCGCAGCTCGTGGCCCGCGTCGTCGACGAACCGGCGCTGGGCGGCGAAGGCGCGCTCCAGCCGGTCGAGCATGGCGTTGAACGTCTCGGCGAGCGCGGCCACGTCGTCGTTGCCGTGCACCGGGATGCGCCGGGTCAGGTCCTGCTCGGTGAGCTGCGCGGCGGTCGTGCGCACCAGCCGCACCGGCTTGAGGATGCGGCCCGCGACGACCCAGGCGATGCCCGTCGTCATCAGCAGGGCGACGCCCGAGATGGCGAGCAGCACGCGGAACACCTCGTCGGCGCGCTCCTGCTCCCGCCCCGGGTGGAAGGCCACCACGAACGCCGCCGCCGGTTCGCCGCCGTACCGGGCGACGGTGACCTTGGCCCAGCGGACCTCGCCCTCGGGCCGGTGCAGGGTGCCGGTGGAGTCGGGTGAGGCGTAGATGTCGCGCAGGGCGTCGCCGTCCTTGTGCAGGGGCAGGGCGACCGGGATCTCGCGCTGCTGGAAGAACTTGGCCGGCCGGTCGCCCACCTTGCCCACCAGGCCGATCAGTTCCTCGTCCAGGTCGGCGTACTGCCGTTGCAGGAAGACCTTGAGCAGCCGCTCCGGGTCGGTGAACGGCAGGCCGGTCTCCGGGTCGAAGCCCTGCTCCTCGAAGTTGGCGAACTCCCCGGCCTCCTGCGCGAGCAGCCCGTTGATCCGCTGGTCGGTGTCGTGCAGCAGGATCGAGCGGGTGGTCGTGGCCACCGAGGCGAGGGCGACCGCCATCACGAGCAGCAGCCACAGCAGGATGCGGACGCGGGCCGAGATCCGGCGGCGCTCATGGTCAGCCGTCGTCGCCGGGTCCGTCGTCGCCGGGTCCGTCGGCGCCCGAGTCGTCCCCGGTTGACTGGCCTCGGTCGTCGTCATCGTCGTCATCCGCGGGGCTGTCGGTCACCGGCGGCCGGGTCACCACCTGGTCACTGGGCGTCGGCTCGGGTGAGGAGGAGGTGGGCGTCGGGGCGGGGGAGCCGCTCTCCAGCTCCACCTTGGCCGGGACCTTCGGTTCCTGTGGGCTGTCGGTGAGGGCGAAGCTCGTCGCGGCGATGCCGAGCGGGATCAGGACGACGGCCGCGAGGGCCGCCATCCGGCGTGAGAAGACCATGCCCTCGATACTGCGCCCCCTGCCGGGCACTCACGATGAGCCCGGGATGAAGAACTCTTCATCCGGGACTCGGCACCTCAGTTGTCCAGCCCGATGGCGAACGCCGCCTCCAGGTCGTGCTGCGAGTAGGTCCGGAACGCGACGTGCGTGTCCGTGCCCTCCACGCCCGGGATCTTGCTGATCCGGCCGGGGATGACCTCGGCCAGGTCCTCGTGCTGGTTCACCCGCACCATCGCGATCAGGTCGTAGGTGCCGGTGACGGAGAAGACCTCGCTGACGTTCTCCAGCGCGGCGATCTGCTCCGCGATCTCGGGGATGCGGTCCACGCTGGTCTTGATGAGGACGATCGCGCTGATCACGGCTGGTTCTCTCCCTCGGGCGCCGCCACTGGAACGCTCCCAACTGTAGTCGTACGCCCGAACCGCACCCAGGCGAAGACGAAGCCCAGCCCGAAGCCCACCAGGTGGGCGAGGTACGCCACCCCAGGCCCGTCGCCCGCCCGGCCCGCCGCCGTCCACTGCAGCCACACCCAGAACGGCAGCACGATCCAGGCGGGGAAGCGCAGCGGCAGGAAGAAGAGGAAGGGCAGCAGGCTGGTCACCCGGGCCCGGGGGAACAGGAAGAGGAACGCGCCGAGGATCGCGGAGATCGCCCCGGAGGCGCCGACCAGGGCCTGCTGCGAGAGAGCGTTGGCGCCCGCGTAGCCGAGCAGTGCCAGGCAGCCGCAGCCCAGGTAGAACAGGGCGAACTGGAGCCGGCCCATCCGTTCCTCGGTCAGCGCGCCGAAGACGTACAGGAAGAGCATGTTGCCCAGCAGGTGCACCCAGCTGCCGTGGACGAACAGCGCCGTGGCGGGCGTGAGCGCGGAGCCGGGGGAGTCCTCGAACAGTTCTGCGGGGATCACTCCCCAGCGCCGGAACCAGGCGCGCTGCGCGGCGAGCAGCTCCTCGCCGGTGCCGTACACCGGGTTCAGGCCCGCCGCCGGGCTGACCAGGAACAACAGGCAGCACATCGTGATCAGCGCGTACGTCACGGGCGCGGCCCGGCCCCGGCCGGTGCGGGCCGTGCCGGGCGCCCTGACCGCCGAGACCGTTCTGCGGACCGCCGTGCTCCAGTTGCGGATCATGAACACAGAGCATGACGTAACGGGACGCAACCGCCCAGGTCGCCTCGCCGCCGTGGACACGCGGGCGTCGGGTACCCGCCAGGCCGTAGGGTTACGAGCCACACGCACCGGGACGGAGCCCGGCGCGTCACCGACACTGGAAGAGAGCGAACAGCCACGATGACGGTTCCCCTGCCGACCGAGACGACGCGGTGGCGCTGCACCCTGTGCGGCAACCTCACCCGCTTCGACGTCACCCGGGCCTCCAAGGTCGTCGAGTACGTGCACCTCGATCTGGCCGGTGAGCCGAAGGTCGAGGAGCGCGAGGTGCTCAGTGAGACCATCGAGTCGGTGCGGTGCCGCTGGTGCAACGCCGTGGACCAGGTGGAACTCGTGGACAGGCCGGGTGCCGACTCCTGATCACGGGAGCGGCCCCAGCATGAGGTGATCCCGCACGGGATCACGCACAGGCATTGGGGTGACGGATGGCGGAGACGCAGGGCGGGGGGCCGGGCGACGGCACCGCCGAGGTGCTCGACCGCCCGCTGCCCGACGGCGTGCGCCGCAGGGTCGTGCAGATCGTCTCCGACGGCTTCGGCGGGCTCACCCTCGGTGAACTGCCCGCCCAGCTGAGACAGTACGCCCGGTTCGCCCCCAACCGCCGGACCAAGTTCGCCGGCAACGCGATGGCCGCCGCCGTGGAGACCGACGCCCTGTTCCGCCAGCGCATCGGCGAGAAGTTCCGCGAGGCCCAGCCGGAGCTGGCCGGCGCCCTGGACGCCGGCTCCCCGCCCCCGGCCGCCGACCCGCTCGACGTGGCGGCGGCGGCCTACGTGCTGCGGCCGCACGGCTGGGTGAAGCTGGTGACCGCCGCCGGCGAGGAGGCGCAGCGCGCGGACGCCGAGCGCGCCGACGAGGAGAGCCGCGCGGAGCTGGAGCGGCTGCACGAGGAGCTGGCCCGGGCCCGCGAGCACACCCGGGCCGACACCGAGCGGCTGCGCGCCGAGCTGGACGCGGCCAGGCGAGAGACCGAGTCGCTCCACCGCAAGCTGCGCTCCGCCCTCAGCGACGTCAAGCGCGGCGAGGCGGCGCTGCGCAAGGTCCAGGCCGAGATCGACGCCGTGCGCGCCGAGGGGCACGCCCAGGTGTCCGCCGCCGAGAGCGAGACCCGGCGGCTCAAGGCCCGGCTCGGCGAGGCCGAGGCCGCCCTGGAGGCCACCCGCAAGGCGGCCCGCGAGGGACGCAGCGTCGAGGACATGCGGGTACGGCTGCTGCTGGACACCCTGCTCGACGCCACCCAGGGACTGCGCCGCGAGCTGGCCCTGCCGCCGGTGTCCGTGCGGCCCGCCGAGACGGTGGACGCCGTCGAGCCCGGCCGGATGACGCCCAAGGACATCGCCAACCGCGCCCTGTCCGAGCACGACCCCGCCATCCTCGACCAGTTGCTCGCGCTGCCGCAGGCGCACCTCGTCGTCGACGGCTACAACGTCACCAAGACCGGCTATCCCCAGATGCCGCTGGAGAAGCAGCGGCTGCGCCTGCTCGGCCAGCTCTCCCAACTCGCCGCCCAGACCGGCGCGGAGACCACCTGCGTCTTCGACGGGGCCGAACTGGCGGCGCCGGTGCTGCTCGCGCCGCCGCGCGGGGTGCGGGTGCTGTTCTCCAAGCCCGGCGTCACCGCCGACGAGCTGATCCGCCAGCTGGTGCGGGCCGAACCCCCGGGCCGTCCGGTCATCGTCGTCTCCACCGACCGCGAGGTGGCCGACGGGGTCGCGCGCGCCGGCGCACGCCCGGTGGCGTCCGTGGTGCTCCTGAAGCGGCTTTCCTAGCCCCTGCGCCACTTTCGTGCCAACCGTAACGTCGGAGTTGTATGCCCGTATTGACGGAACCGTCACGCAACGTAGCGTCAACCTGGAGTCACAGCAGGTGAGTTGTGGCAAAGAATGCGGTGAGTGACAGGGTTTTTCGGGTGGAGGATTTGAACTGATCACGAGTGGGTCACTAGGGTCACCCATCGAACCCTCGAACGGGTGATCCCTCTCAAGAAGGAGCTCGTCTCCGTGGCGTCCCACCGTCGTCCCAAGCAGCCGAGCCGCACGCGCGTGACCGTGCTCACCACCGCTGCCGCCGCCGCTGTCGCTCTCAGCTCCCAGGCCGCCAACGCCGCCCCGAGCGAGAAGCCGAGCAAGGACGAGGTCAAGGCCAAGGTCGACAAGCTCTACCAGGAGGCGGAGCAGGCCACCGAGAAGTACAACGGGGCCAAGGAGAAGCAGGAGAAGCTCCAGAAGGAGATCTCCACCCTCCAGGACAACGTCGCCCGCGGCCAGGAGGAGCTCAACGAGCTGCGCGACGGCCTCGGTTCGATGGCCAGCTCCCAGTACCGCTCCGGCGGGATAGACCCCTCCCTCCAGCTGTTCCTGTCCGCCGACCCGGACGACTACCTGGACAAGGCCTCCACCCTCGACCAGCTCAGCGGTCAGCAGGTCGAGACGCTGAAGAAGGTCCAGGAGAAGCAGCGCGACCTCGCCCAGCAGCGCGCCGAGGCGTCCGAGAAGCTCAAGGACCTCTCCGCCACCCGCACCGAGCTGGGCAAGAAGAAGAAGGAAGTCCAGGGCAAGCTCTCCTCCGCGCAGAAGCTGCTCAACTCGCTCACCGCCCAGGAGAAGGCCGCCCTCCAGGCCGAGGAGCAGCGCGCCACCCGCAGCAGCGAGCGCCAGGTCCTCTCGGGCAACTCCACCCCTGCCTCCGGCCGGGCCGCCGCCGCCTTCGCCGCCGCCCAGAGCAAGATCGGCACGCCCTACGTCTACGGCGCCACCGGTCCCTCCTCCTTCGACTGCTCGGGCCTGACGTCGTGGGCCTACGCCCAGGCGGGTGTCGGCATCCCGCGCACCTCCCAGGCGCAGACCGGCGCGGGCACCCGCATCTCCTCGATGAGCGACCTCCAGGTCGGCGACCTGGTCTTCTTCTTCAGCGACCTGCACCACGTCGGCCTCTACGCCGGCAACGGCCAGGTCCTGCACGCACCGCGCACCGGCACGAACGTCCGCTACGAGTCGATGGGCACCATCGGCGGCCCGTTCATGTTCGGCGTGCGGGTCTGACCGAGGCCCCGCACCTTCCCCCAGCGACCCTCGCCGTGCCGCCCGTTCGGGCGAATCACGGGACCGCGTTGTGAACCCCGCCCCGCCGGTGACCTGCGTCAGCGGCGGGGTTCGGCGTCGCGCGCCCCCGAAGGTCGTTGGTGGGCACCCCGCCACGGGGTTACTGTCTGCCGCGTTTCCCTGTCCGCCAGCGGAAGGAGTGCGGCTTCCCGTGGGGTCCCATCGCCGCCTTGCACCATCCGGGTTCGACCGTGGCGCCACCGCCGCCGTCGGCCTGTTCTCCGTCGCCGCCGCGCTCCTGGGCGCCGTACCGGCCACGGCCGCCCCGCAGGACGACCGGCGGGCGGAGGTGGACCGGCTCCACACGGAGGCGGAGCGGGCGACCGAGGCCTACAACAAGGCCGACGCGCGCACCGACGCGCTGCGCGAGCAGGTCGGCACGGCGCAGGACGCCATCGCCCGCAAGCAGGGGCGGATCAACACCATGCGCGACGCGCTGGGTGCGCTGGCCGGCGCCCAGTACCGCTCCGGCGGCATCGACCCCTCACTGGCGCTGCTGCTCTCCGCGGACCCGGACGACTACCTGGACAAGGCCTCCGCGCTCGACCGGGTCACCACGCACCAGGCGGGCCGGCTGAAGGAGCTCCAGCAGGCCATGCGCGACCTGGCCCAGGACCGCGCCGAGGCCGCCGCCAAGCTCGCCGAACTGGAGAAGGGCCGCAAGGCCGTGGCCGCCCACAAGAGGACGGTGGAGAAGAAGCTCGCCGAGGCCCGCGAACTGCTCAACTCCCTCCCCGACGAGGAGCGCGCCGCCCACGACCGCGGCTCCCGCTCCGGCCGCACCGACCTGGCCGTCCCCGGCGGCGCCGCCCCCGCCTCCGGCCGCGCGGCCGCCGCCGTCGCCGCCGCCCGCTCCGCCCTCGGCAAGCCGTACGTCTGGGGCGCCAACGGCCCCGGCGGCTTCGACTGCTCCGGCCTGACCCAGTGGTCGTACGCCCAGGCGGGCGTCGGCCTGCCGCGCACCTCGCAGGCCCAGTCGGGGGCCGGACAGCGCGTCTCCCTGTCCGAGGCCCGCCCCGGCGACCTCGTCGCCTACCGGGACGACGCCAGCCACATCGGCATGTACGTCGGCAACGGCCAGGTCATCCACGCGCCCTACCCCGGCGCCCCCGTCCGCTACGACCCGGTGGGCATGATGCCGGTGTCGTCGGTGACGCGGGTCTGAACCGGCCGGGCACGGGCGACCCCGGTCGCGGGGGGCGGTTCGTCGCTGCCGGGCGGTGCCGGCGGGGGGCGGGTGCGGGTAGGGGGCGCGTCCTGCCTGGCGGTCGGGGCGGCGGAGGAGGCGCTGTGCGGGTGGCCCCCGACGACGAGGAGGGCGGTGGGGGCGCGGGGACCGGGGGGCGTGGGCCGGGTGTGGCCGGGGCGGGCTTCACGGGGCCGGTGGCGTCGCGCGGTCCGGCGGGCGGGCTGTCGGTCTCGGTCTCGGTGCGCCGTTCCGAGTCGCCGGGCCGGGGGCTTCGGCCGGCGAGCGGGCTTCTGACGGAGGCGCCGGGGCATACGTGTCCGCCGGGCACTCGGCGGGGCGGGCACCAGCTCCGGTGACCCGGCGGCGCGCTGGGGCGTTCGGTGTGCCGGGGGCTCGCTCCGTGCGGCCCGCCCCGGTGGTGACCCGCCTCGGAGCCGGCCGCGTACGGTGCCCGCCCGGCGGGGGGCGGTTCTTCCGGTTCTCCTTCGGGTTCCCCCGTCCACCGTCCCCCGCGGCCCGGCGCCCGTACGATCGGGAAGGTGGCTGGTCGTAGGCGGGTGTCGGGTTCCTCGGTGGTGGCGCTGTGCCTCCTGCTCGTGTCCCTCGTGGCCTGCGGCGGCCGGACCACCGCCGACCCGGTCCGCACCGAGGTGCAGCGGGTGCTGGACCGGCGGGCCGCCGCCGTCCTCGGCCACGACCGGCCCGCCTACGCCCGTACCGGCGACACGGACTCCTTCGACAACCTCGCCGCGGTGCCGCTGACCGCGTGGTCGTACCGCGTCACCGACGTGAACCGCACCGGCGACACCGCCACCGCGGACGTCGAGCTGAACTACCGGCTCGACGGCTACGACCGGGGCCCCGTCATTACCCGGCGCACCGTGCGGCTGGACCGGGAGGGTGCGGACGGCCGGTGGTCCGTCGAGTCCGACCGGCCCGCCGAGAAGTCCGGCCAGCAGCCGTGGGACCAGGGGACGGTCCGGGTCGTGCGGGGAACGCACAGCCTCGTGCTCGGCGTGGGCCAGTCCACCGAGGCGCTGCGCGGCTTCGCGGACCTGGCCGACCGGGCGGTGCCGGCCGTCTCGGACGCCTGGGACGGCGACTGGGCCAGGCGGGTCGTCGTACTCGTCCCCGAGTCGCTGGAGGCGATGGCGGGCCTGCTCGGCTCACCCGCCTCCTCCTACCGGGGCATCGCGGCGGTCACCACCGGCGAGACCGGCGGCCGGGAGCACGCGCCCGCCGACCGGATCATCGTCAACCCCGACGCGTACGGGCTCCTCGGCACCCTCGGCAAACAGGTCGTCCTCACCCACGAGACCACCCACGTCGCCACCCGCGCCGACACCACCGCCGCCACCCCGCTGTGGCTCTCCGAGGGCTACGCCGACTGGGCCGGCTACCGCGACAGCGACCGCACCCCCGCCCAGGCCGCCCCCGAACTGGCCCGCGCGGTCTCCGAGGGCCGGACGCCCGCGGAGCTGCCGGCCGACGACGACTTCGGCTTCACCGCCGACGCCGACCGACTGGCCCGCGCCTACGAGGGCGGCTGGCTGGCCTGTCTGATGATCGCCGACCAGTGGGGCGAGGACCGGCTGGACGCCTTCTACCGCGCCGTCGGCGCACACGACCGGCGGGCGGGCGCCGTGGAGGACGCGATGCGCGAGGTGCTCGGCACGACGCCCGAGGAGTTCACGGCGCGGTGGCGGGAGTATCTGCGGACGGAGCTGGGCTGAACCGGCCCCGCTGCCCGGCCCGCCCGCGCGACACCGTGTCGTGCCACAGGACGCGGGCCGCGAGGAGCGCGGCGGCCACCAGCAGACCGTTGCGGACGAACAGCAGCGTGACGCCGAGCGGATCGCTCGCCACGACCTCCGCGAAGTACAGCGGGAACTCCAGCACCGTCACCAGGCTCGCCACCAGCACCAGGACGACCGGCAGACGCATCCGGCTCGCCCGGAAGCACAGGCAGACCGCCGCCGTACCGATCAGCCACACCAGGTACTGCGGGCTTATCACCCGGCTGGTGACCGTGAACATCAGCACCGCCGCGAACGCCGCGTCCGCCGCCGTGTGCGCCGCGAACCGGGAGGCCGCCAGCCGCCACAGCAGCAGCCAGCCGAACGCCAGGGCGGTCAGCGCCAGCGCCACCTTGCTCACCGTGCCCACGTGCGGGCCGAGGAACTCGACCGAGCCGTAGTTCAGCAGCACCTCGCCGTCCCAGCCGAACTGCCGGGCCACGTGGAAGACCAGCGCGCCCAGCGACTCCACCTCGGTGCCCCGGTCGCGCTGGAACGTGACGAACGCGAACGCCCCCGGCATCGACACGGCGAACACCACCGCCAGCCCCGCCGCGCTCAGCGCCGCGGCGGCCCAGCGCGCCCGCCCGCGCATCCCGAGCAGCACCAGCGCCGGCCACACCTTCAGCATCGCCCCCAGCCCCACCAGGGCACCCGCCGTCCGCGGATGCCGGCCCGCGGCCAGCAGCGCCGCCACCGCGACGGTCGTCACCATCACGTCGTAGCGGGCGTACACCGTCGGGCCGAGCAGCGGCACGCCCACCACCCACACCCACGCCCCGCGCGGCGAACGCCCGGACCCGCGGCCCGCGTGCCACAGCAGGGCGAGCACGGCCAGGTCGGCGAGGCAGGCCAGCACGAAGAAGGCCGTCGTGTACTCCAGGAAGGGCAGCAGGGCGGGGGAGAGGATCGCGAGGGCGGCGACGGGCGGGTACTGCCAGGTGACGTCGTCCAGGGGAAACGTTCCGGTACGCAGGATCTCGTACCAGTTCCAGTAGATGACGGACACGTCACTGGTGACGTCCGGCCCCGGGAAGACCCACACCTTCAGCACGAACAGCAGCAGGACCAGCCGCGTGGCGCCCCAGGCCGTGAGCAGCCACACCGCGGACCGCCTCGCATCCGTCGTCTCCACGTGCTCCCTGCCCGGTCCCCGGTCCTCCGCGTGCCCTGCCGTGCGGCCATGATGCCCGGACACCTGTGCGGGTGCCACAGTACGCGGGCGGGCCCGGGCCCGCCCGGGCGGTTCGGTAGGGTCGGCGGCGTGCGCAAGACCTTGATCGTGACGAACGACTTCCCGCCCCGGCCGGGCGGCATCCAGGCCTTCCTGCACAACATGGCGCTACGGCTGGACCCCGAGCGGCTCGTCGTCTACGCCTCCACCTGGAAGCGCGGCCGCGAGGGCGTCGAGGCCACCGCCGCCTTCGACGCCGAGCAGCCCTTCACCGTCGTACGCGACCGCACGACGATGCTGCTGCCGACGCCGGGCGCGACCCGTACGGCCGTCCGGCTGCTGCGCGAGCACGGGTGCACCTCGGTGTGGTTCGGTGCGGCCGCGCCCCTCGGCCTGATGGCCCCGGCACTGCGCAGAGCGGGCGCCGAACGCCTCGTCGCCACCACCCACGGCCACGAGGCGGGCTGGGCCCAGCTGCCCGCCGCCCGGCAACTGCTGCGCCGGATCGGGGAGTCCACGGACACGATCACCTACCTCGGCGAGTACACGCGCTCCCGGATCGCGGGCGCGCTCACGCCCGAGGCGGCCGCACGGATGGTGCAGCTGCCGCCCGGCGTGGACGAGAAGACCTTCCACCCCGCCAGCGGCGGCGACGAGGTGCGGGCCCGGCTGGGCCTGACCGACCGCCCGGTCGTCGTCTGCGTCTCGCGGCTGGTCCCCCGCAAGGGCCAGGACACCCTGATCCGGGCGATGCCGCGCATCCTCGCCGCCGAGCCGGACGCCGTCCTGCTGATCGTCGGCGGCGGCCCCTACGAGAAGGAACTGCGCCGCCTCGCCGAGGACGTCGGCGTCGCCGCCTCCGTCCACTTCACCGGCGCCGTCCCCTGGTCCGAACTGCCCGCGCACTACGGCGCCGGGGACGTCTTCGCCATGCCCTGCCGCACCCGCCGGGGCGGACTCGACGTGGAGGGCCTGGGCATCGTCTACCTGGAGGCCTCCGCGACCGGCCTGCCCGTCGTCGCCGGCGACTCGGGCGGCGCCCCCGACGCCGTCCTCGACGGCGAGACGGGGTGGGTGGTGCGGGGTGACTCCGAGGAACAGACCGCCGACCGCGTCGTCACCCTCCTCGCCGACCCGGAGCTGCGCCGCAGGATGGGCGAGAGGGGCCGGGCCTGGGTGGAGGAGAAGTGGCGCTGGGACCTGCTGGCAGAGCACCTGAAGGCGCTGCTGTAACGCGGGCACCTTTCGGACGCAGGGGACGTGAGGAGCCTCAGGGGCGCGGGGAACTGCGCGACCAGCCACAACGGACGGGAAGCCGCCGACGAACCGCACCCGGCACCCAGAAGGCGCCCCTACTTGGCGTAAATCGCCTCGATCTCGTCCGCGTAGTCCTTCGCCACAACACTCCGCTTCAGCTTCAGCGAAGGCGTCAAGTGCCCCGACTCCTCGGTGAACTGAGCCGACAGCACCCGGAACTTCCGCACCGACTCCGCCTTGGACACCGCCGAGTTCCCGTCGTCGATCGCGTCCTGGATCGCCGCGAGCAGATCCGGGTCCTCGCGCAGCGACACCGCGGTCGAGCCGGCCGGCTTCCCGTGGTCCGCGCACCACCGCCCGAGGAACTCCTCGTCGATGGTGACCAGCGCGCCCACGAACGGCCGCCCGTCGCCGACGACCATGCACTCCGCGACCAGCGCGTGCGCGCGGATGCGGTCCTCGATCACGGCCGGGGCGACGTTCTTGCCGCCCGCGGTGACGATGATCTCCTTCTTGCGGCCGGTGATCCGCAGATAGCCGTCCTCGTCGAGGGTGCCGATGTCGCCGGTGTGGAACCAGCCGTCCGCCAGCGCCTCGGCGGTGGCGGACGGGTTGTTCCAGTACTCCTTGAACAGGTGCTCGCCGTGCAGCAGCACCTCCCCGTCGTCCGCGATGCGCACCACGGAGCCCGGCAGCGGCTGGCCGACCGTGCCGATCTTCTGCCGGTCCCAGGGGTTGAAGGCGGTGGCCGCGCAGGACTCGGTCAGACCGTAGCCCTCCAGCACCGTGAAGCCGATGCCGCGGAAGAAGTGACCGAGCCGCTCGCCGAGCGGGGCGCCGCCGGAGATGGCGTACTCGCCGCGCCCGCCGAGGACCGTGCGGAGCTTGCCGTAGACGAGCTTGTCGAAGACCTTGTGCTTGATCCTCAGCCCGAGGGACGGACCGGACGGCGTGTCCAGCGCCTTGCTGTACGCGATCGCCGTGTCCGCGGCCTTGTCGAAGATCTTGCCCTTGCCGTCGGCCTGCGCCTTGGCGCGCGCCGAGTTGTACACCTTCTCGAAGACGCGCGGCACACCGAGGATCAGGGTCGGGCGGAAGGCGGCCAGTTCGTCGGTGAGGTTCTTGATGTCCGGGACGCAGCCCAGCTTGATCGGCGCGATCATCGGCGCGACCTGGACGAGGCGGCCGAAGACGTGGGCGAGCGGGAGGAAGAGCAGGACCGAGCACTCACCGGTGCGGAAGAGCGGACGCAGCCGCTCCACCACGTTCCCGCACTCGGCGAAGAAGCTGCGGTGGCTGAGCACGCAGCCCTTGGGACGGCCGGTGGTGCCGGAGGTGTAGACGATGGTCGCCGGGTCGTCGGCCTTGGCGATCGAGCCCCGCTCCTCGACGGCCTGGTCCGTGACGTCCTGGCCCAGGCGCCCCAGCTCCTCCACGGCGCCGGCGTCGATCTGCCAGACGTTCTTGAGGGCGGGCAGCCGCTCGCGCACCGACTCGACGGAGGCGGCGTGCCCGGCGGACTCCACGACGCACGCGGTGGCGCCCGAGTCGCTGAGGATCCACTGCACCTGCTCGGGCGAGCTGGTCTCGTACACCGGCACGGTGATCGCGCCCGCGCTCCAGATCGCGAAGTCCAGCAGCGTCCACTCGTAGCGCGTACGGGACATCAGCCCGACCCGGTCGCCCGGCTGCACGCCGGAGGCGATGAGGCCCTTGGCGGCGGACTGCACCTCGGCGAGGAAGTCGCGGGCGGTCACGTCCTGCCAGGCGCCTCCCCCGGACTCCGTCCGGGGGGACCCCCATTTCGCTTCGCTCACCTTGCGGGAGATGACGGCGACGTCCGGGTGCTGCGCGGCGTTTCGACGGACGATGTCGGTCAGGTTTCCGTCCGAAGGGACCTCGTACAAAGCCGGAAGGCTGAACTCGCGCAAGACTGCTGCTCCTCATAGGGCGCCGGCGCCACGACACTGTGTGATGCGACGGTGCGGTCCAAGGCTCGGGCAAGCGCTCGGGACAACTCATGCGGGATTCCTTGCGGAATTCACATGTTGAAATCCAGAGCACGACTGGACTGCCCGGACGTTACCCGCCGGTATGGCCTCTCCGACAGGGGGTCCCCGCGAGATGTTCGCTGCGTCACACGGATGGGGTTTCCTTCGCGCACAGTAGTCGACATACCGACCGACCAGCCAGTAACCGCAGGTCCGACCGCCACTGTTCACAAGAGGCACGCGCTGCTTACGCTTGATCGTCATGGCACCCTCACCGCCCGGTAACACGAGGACACGCGTCCACGTGGTCAGCGACGTCCACGGCAACGCCCGCGACCTGGCCACGGCCGGCGAGGGCGCCGACGCCCTGGTCTGCCTCGGCGACCTCGTCCTCTTCCTGGACTACGCCGACCACTCGCGCGGCATCTTCCCCGACCTGTTCGGCGTCGCGAACGCCGACCGCATCGTCGAGCTGCGCACCGCCCGCCGCTTCGCCGAGGCACGGGAGCTCGGGGCGCGGCTGTGGGCCGGCGTCGGCGGGGACCGGGCGGCGCTGATCGAGGGGGCGGTGCGCCGGCAGTACGCCGAGATGTTCGCCGCGTTCCCCACACCGACGTACGCCACCTACGGCAACGTCGACATGCCGGCCCTGTGGCCCGAGTACGCCGGGCCCGGCACCACCGTGCTCGACGGGGAGCGGGTCGAGATCGGCGGCCGGGTCTTCGGCTTCGTCGGCGGCGGACTGCGCACCCCGATGCGGACGCCGTACGAGATCGGCGACGAGGAGTACGCCGCCAAGATAGAGGCGGTCGGCGAGGTGGACGTGCTGTGCACCCACATCCCGCCGGAGGTCCCGGAACTGGTCTACGACACGGTGGCGCGGCGCTTCGAGCGCGGCAGCCGCGCGCTGCTGGACGCGATCCGGCGCACCCGGCCCCGGTACGCCCTTTTCGGGCACGTGCACCAGCCGCTGGTGCGGCGGATGCGGATCGGGGCGACCGAGTGCGTGAACGTGGGGCACTTCGCCTCGACGGGGAGGCCGTGGGCGCTGGAGTGGTGAGGGTCCGTGACCAGCGGTGCGCGGGCAGGTGGTGACAACCGCGCCGTCCGTGCGCGATAGCCTTCACGCGGCACACACGTGCGCGCCACGGGCGCACGACGACCTCAGTAGCGGCCCGCATCCGACAGGAGCCACGGCGATGGCGGAACACACCAGCTCGAGCATCACCATCGAGGCGGCACCGGCCGACGTCATGTCGGTGATCGCCGACTTCGCCCGCTACCCGGACTGGACCGGAGAGGTGAAGGAGGCCGAGGTGCTCGCCTCGGACGCGCAGGGGCGTGCCGAACAGGTCCGGCTCGTCATGGACGCCGGCGCGATCAAGGACGACCAGACCCTCGCCTACACCTGGACCGGTGAGCACGAGGTCTCCTGGACCCTGGTCAAGTCCCAGATGCTGCGCTCCCTCGACGGCTCCTACCTGCTCAAGCCGGCGGGCACGGGCACGGAGGTCACCTACCGCCTCACGGTCGACGTCAAGATCCCGATGCTCGGCATGATCAAGCGCAAGGCGGAGAAGGTCATCATCGACCGGGCCCTGGCGGGCCTGAAGAAGCGCGTGGAGTCTGTGTAGCCGCGGGCAGTCGTGCCTCCCCCAGTGCCTGAACGGCCTGGGAGGCACCCCGTAGCGCCGGGCCGCGCAACGCCGTGCGATGCCCAAGACGCCGCCAGCCCCGCAGCGCCGCCGGCCCCGGTACCGTTCACCCCCATGCGCACCATCCTGATCACCGGCCCCGGCGGCAGTGGCCGTACCACCGTCGCCGCCGCCACCGCGCTCGCCGCCGCCCGCCAGGGCACCCGCACGCTCCTCCTCGGCGCCGACCGCGACGACACCCTCGGCGCCGCGCTCGGGGTGCGCACCGGCC
This sequence comes from Streptomyces sp. M92, assembly GCF_028473745.1. Taxonomy (NCBI): domain Bacteria; kingdom Bacillati; phylum Actinomycetota; class Actinomycetes; order Kitasatosporales; family Streptomycetaceae; genus Streptomyces; species Streptomyces sp. M92. The sequence goes on along the minus strand of NZ_CP101137.1, from coordinate 387,102 downwards.
CGGAACCGGTCACCGTCGAACCCGGCCTCACCGTCCGCCGACCCGACCCCGCCCAGGGCTTCCGCGACGACCTCGCCGCCCTCCAGGAGCGCGCCGCCTCCGCCCTCGACCTGCTGGGCGCGTCCCGCCTCGACCCCGAAGAGCTGACGCCCCTGCCCGGCGCCGAGGAACTCGCCCTGCTGCGCGCCCTGCGCGACGCCGCCCTCGCCGAGGCCCACGACCTCCTCGTCGTCGACCTCCCGCCCGCCCCGCGCGCCCTCGCCCTGCTCGCCCTCCCCGAGGAACTGCGCCGCTACCTGCGCCGCCTGCTCCCGCCCGAGCGGCAGGCCGCCCGCGCCCTGCGCCCCGTCCTCGGCCGGCTGGCCGGCGTGCCCATGCCCGCCGAGGCGCTGTACGAGGCCGCCGCCCGCTGGGACCTGGAACTCGCCGCCGCCGACGCCGTCGTCGCCGACCGGAGCACCGTCGTACGACTGGTCGCCGAGCCCGGCCCCGCCGGTGCCGACGCCGTCCGCACCGCCGCCCTCGGCCTCGCCCTGCGCGGCCTGCGCCCCGACCTGCTGGTCGCCAACCGGGCCCTGCCCGAGGAGGAGGCGCCGGCCGGCAGCTGGCTCGCCGGTCCCCTCGCCCAGCAGCGCAAGACGCTCGCGGAGTGGCAGGACGAGTACGACCTCCGCACCGTCGCCCACCTGGGACGCGACCCGCGCGGCACGGACGACCTCGCCGCACTCGACGCCCCCGCCGTCAACGCGGACGCCGCCCCGGTCGAGTGGCCCGTCACCGACCGGCTGGCCGACGACGGCTTCCTCGTCTGGCACATCCCGCTGCCCGGCGCCGTACGCGATGAACTCGACCTGGTCCGCCGCGGCGACGAACTGGTCGTCACCGCCGGACCGTTCCGCCGGATCGTCCCGCTGCCGTCGGCGCTGCGCCGCTGCACCGTCGACGGCGCCGCCCTGCGGGAGGGCACCCTCGCCGTACGGTTCGCGCCGGACCCGCGGCTGTGGCCGCAGGGACGCTGATCCGCCGCGTCCGTTCGGGTAACGTCGTAAGGACGAACCGTAGTCAGGAGTCCGTCATGAGCGAAGAGCTCCCCCCGTCCGAGGCCGCCCGCCCCGACGAGGCCGACGCGGTCGACGAGGTGCGGGCCACCGACGCCGACGCCTGGGCGACGGCGTGCGCCGAGGACCTGGAGGCGGAGAAGGCGCGCCGCCGCGCCGAGTACGGCCCGCCCCCCGGCTCGGCCGCCGAGGAACTGCGCCGGCTCGTCGACACCGTCGCGGACAAGCTGTCCGGCCTCCAGAACCCTCTGCTCGGCCAGGTCGCCGGCCCCGCCGCCCAGCAGGTGGTCCGGCAGGTCGTCCAGCAGGCGAAAGCCGCCGTCGAACCGGTCATCGAGCGCAACCCGGACGTCTTCGACCACCTCGCGGCCGCCGGCGGTGAACTCCTCGCCGCCTACCGCTCCGCCGTCCAGAACCAGGAGCGCCGCTGGACCGCCCGGGACACCGCGTCCAAGGACCCGAGCGACCCCCGCGACCAGGACGGACACGGCGACGACGGTCGGGACGACGGCGACGAGGGCACCGGCCCGGGACAGCGCATCGACCTGGACTGAGCCCTGCCTCGGGTACGGTTGGCCATAGCGGGGCTCGACCGAACTGAGGGATTCATGGGACTCACCATCGGCGTCGACATCGGCGGCACGAAGATCGCGGCCGGCGTGGTCGACGAGGAAGGCAACATCCTCTCGACCCACAAGGTGCCGACCCCCACCACGCCCGAGGCCATCGTGGACGCCATCGCCTCGGCGGTGGAGGGCGCGCGCGTGGGGCACGAGATCGTCGGCGTGGGCATCGGAGCCGCCGGATACGTCAACCGCCAGCGCTCCACGGTCTACTTCGCGCCCAACATCGACTGGCGCCAGGAGCCGCTCAAGGAGAAGGTCGAGGCCCGCGTCGGCCTCCCGGTCGTCGTGGAGAACGACGCCAACGCCGCGGCCTGGGGCGAGTACAAGTTCGGCGGCGGCAAGGGCCACCGCAACGTCATCTGCATCACCCTGGGCACCGGCCTCGGCGGCGGCATCATCATCGGCAACAAGCTGCGCCGCGGCCACTTCGGCGTGGCCGCCGAGTTCGGCCACATCCGCATGGTGCCGGACGGCCTGCTGTGCGGCTGCGGCTCGCAGGGCTGCTGGGAGCAGTACGCGTCGGGCCGGGCGCTGGTGAGGTACGCCAAGCAGCGCGCCAACGCCACCCCGGAGCGTGCCGAGGTGCTGCTCGCGCTCGGCGACGGTACGCCGGACGGCATCGAGGGCAAGCACATCTCCGTCGCCGCCCGCCAGGGCTGCCCGGTCGCCGTCGACTCCTACCGCGAGCTGGCCCGCTGGGCCGGCGCCGGACTCGCCGACCTGGCCTCGCTCTTCGACCCGTCCGCCTTCATCGTCGGCGGCGGCCTCTCCGACGAGGGCGACCTGGTCCTCGACCCGATCCGCAAGTCCTACAAGCGGTGGCTGGTCGGCGGCAACTGGCGCCCGGTCGCCGACGTCATCGCCGCCCAGCTCGGCAACAAGGCCGGTCTGGTCGGCGCCGCGGACCTGGCCCGGGAGCCCGACCCGATCATGTGACGATCACTTCCCTCACCGGGGACTGCGTCGACCTCAGGGGCGCGGGGCGGAGTCCATCTGGGGCTCCGCCCCGCGGGCGCGACAAGCCACGCACAACCGGCAGTCGCCCAGGCTCCCCGCGCCCCGAGCTCTTGGGCGTACATTGATCCACATGGAGCCGCTCCCCAACTCCCGCACGGAACCCGACGGTTCCGCCGTCATCCGGGTCCTCAGCTACAACATCCGCTCGATGCGCGACGACACCGACGCCCTCGCCCGCGTCATCGCCGCCTGCGGCCCCGACCTCGTCCTCCTCCAGGAAGCCCCCCGCTTCTTCCGCTGGCGCAAGAAGCTCACCCGCCTCGCCCGCGCCGCGGACCTCGTACACCTCTCCGGCGGCGCCCCCGCCGCCGGCCCCGCGCTGCTGTGCTCCCTGCGCGCCACCGTCGAGCGCACCGAGGACGTGCTGCTCCCGCTCACCCCCGGCCGGCACCGCCGCGGCCTCGCCACCGCCGTCGTCCGGATCGGCGGGGCCCGCCTCGGCGTCCTGAGCTGCCACCTCTCCCTGGAGGCGGAAGAGCGGGACGAGCAGGCCGGCCTGCTCCTCGATCAACTGGCCGGCATGGGCGTGACCCACGCCGTGGCGGGCGGCGACCTGAACGAGCGCCCGGGCGGCCGCACCTTCCGACGGCTCGGCGACGGGCTGCGGGACTGCTGGACGGCCGCGCCCCGGGGCGGCGAGTACACCTTCCCCGCCACCGGCCCCGACCGGCGCATCGACGCGGTCTTCGTCACGGAGGGCGTCGAGGTGCTGGGCTGCGGGGTGCCGCTGGGCCTGCCCGGGGTCGCCGAGCACGACCTGAGGGCGGCCACGGACCACCTCCCGGTCCTGACCGCCCTCCGCGTACCGGCGTCCGAGGTCTGACCGGACGGCGGCAGTCAGACCACCGCGCCCCGCCCCGGATCGTCGTCGTCCTCGTCCCCCGTGCGCATCCGCGCCACCAGCGTGGCGAAGCCGCCGAGGAAGCCGCCGACGCTCACCGTCGTCAGCCACCAGGTCATCTCCCACCCCAGCACCACCGCCAGCAGGAGCAGCACCGGCCCGCCGAGCACACCCAGCCAGGCGAACTTCGCGGTGGTGTCGCCCTCGGGCAGCGGCGGCGGCTCCGGCGGTACGAAGTGGCCCTCGTCGTCCTCGCCGAGATCGTCCTCCGAGGGCTCGGCCAGGCTGTGGTCGCGCGGGCCGGCCACCCCGGGGGCGAAGGCGACGGAGCTGCCCAGCGGCCGGGCCGAGGCGGGCTGGTCCGGCGTGGTCCGGTCGGCCTCGGGCCGGTCGTCGTTGGTCTCGGCCTCCAGCAGCGCCAGGTCCTCCACCGACTTGAACGGCTTCGCGCCCGGCGGGTCCGGCGGCTCGTCCCCGTACCCGGCGACGATCTCGGCCCAGGCGGCGTCCTCGTCCAGGGGGACGGCCGCGTCCGCGGGAGTGCGCTCGGCCGCGCGCTCACGCTGCTCCTCGTGCCCCGGCGTCCGCTCCAGGTCCCGGTCCTCGCGCTCGCCGTGCTCCTCGCGGTCCGCGCGTCCGGACTCGTGCTCAGCCACCTGTGGTCGTCCCTTCCTTGCCGAGACCGGACTCCGGCTCCCCGACGGAACCGGGCGCGAGCCGGCCGATGAACGCGACGCTCCGAGCGAAGATCCGGTCCGCGTCGTGGTCCAACGTCGCCACGTGGTAGCTCTGTTCCAGCAGGACCTCGGTCACGTCCGTCGACGAGACCCGGCCGAGGATGCGGGCCGAGTCGGCCGGCGGCACCACGTGGTCCTGCCTACTGCGCAGCAGCAGCAGCGGCTGCGTCACCTGCGGCAGGTCCCGGTCGGCCAGCCGGAAGAACGCGCGCAGCGAGTGCGCCGCGTGCAGCGGCACCCTGTCGTACCCCAGCTCGGTGCTGAGCGGCTTGGCGATGTCGCTGGCGATGCCCTTCGTCGCGGGCACCAGGTGGCGCAGGACCGGCAGGGCGTGCTGGGCCACGCCGTGCATCCGGTTCGCCGGGTTGACGACCATGACGCCCGACACCGCGTCCCCGTGCCTGGCGGCGAGCCGCAGGGCCAGCGCGCCGCCCATGGACAGGCCGGCCACGAAGACGCGCGCGCAGCGCTCCCGCAGGGCACGCAGCTCGCGGTCGACCTCCGCGTACCAGTCCTGCCAGCCGGTGACCTGCATGTCCTGCCAGCGGGTGCCGTGCCCGGGCAGCAGCGGCAGCGCGACGGTCAGACCGTGCTCGGCGAGGTGGCGGGCCCAGGGGCGCAGGGACTGCGGGGAACCGGTGAAGCCGTGACAGAGGAGGACGCCGACCTCCCCGCCCTCATGGCGGAACGGCTCGGCTCCGGGCAGGACCGGCACGTCTCGGTCTCCTGTCGTCAGGGGGCCGGCACAGCCGGACCGTCGTATGCGATGGACGCGTGTGCGGTACTCGCGGGTACTTCACCGTACGCGACCGCACTGACACCGACCAGGGCCGTCGGGGCCATTGACGGTGCCCCGGGTTAAGGTCTCAGCACAGACACAGGAGGGCACTCGGTTGTTGTACGGCACGATGAAGGTCACCGTCGGGGGTTCGCTGAAGCTCGCCTTCCGGCCCTGGGTGGAAGGCCTGGAGCACATTCCGGCCGACGGCCCCGCCATCCTGGCGAGCAACCACCTGTCGTTCTCCGACTCGTTCTTCCTGCCGGCCGTCCTCGACCGCAAGGTGACCTTCATCGCCAAGGCCGAGTACTTCAACACGCCGGGGGTGAAGGGGCGGCTCACCGCGGCCTTCTTCAAGGGCGTCGGCCAGCTCCCGGTGGACCGCTCCGGCGCGCGCGGCGCGGGCGAGGCGGCCATCAAGAGCGGCATAGAGGTCCTGGAGCGCGGCGAGCTGTTCGGCATCTATCCGGAGGGCACCCGCTCCCCGGACGGCCGGCTCTACCGCGGCAAGCCCGGCGGTCTCGCGCGCGTGGCGCTCGCCACCGGCGCGCCCGTCATCCCGGTCGCCATGATCGACACCGAGAAGATCCAGCCGCCCGGCAAGGTGGTGCCGAAGCTGATGCGGCCCGGCATCCGCATCGGCGAGCCTCTCGACTTCACCCGCTACCAGGGCATGGAGCACGACCGCTTCGTGCTCCGCGCGGTGACCGACGAGGTCATGTACGAGATCATGAAGCTCTCCGGCCAGGAGTACGTCGACATGTACGCGACCGCCATGAAGCGGCAGATCGCGGAGGCGGCGAAGGCCGAGAAGGAGGCGGGCAAGGCGGCGAAGGCCGCGCTCGCCCAGGCGGAGAAGGAACAGGCCGCCAAGGAGAAGGCGGCGGCCGAGCAGGACCGGACCGAAGACCGGTAACGGCCGGACCGGCCGGCGAGGGCGGTCCGAAGGGCGGGACGTACGGGCCGGGGACGGGGGGACATGGCCAGGCGCGAGAGAGTCATGAGGATGTCGGTCGAGCAGCCGCTGTGGCGCGCGCTCGCCGGCTACCGCGTGCTCACCATGCTGTACGCGATCGGCTTCTTCACCACCGCGTACTCCGGCTTCGTCCGCCCCTGGCTGGCCGTCGCCTACTACGCCGTCCTCTTCGTCTGGACCCTGGCCACCCTGCCCAAGGTCTCCGGCGCGGCGAGCTGCACCAAGCGCTTCCTCACCGCCGACCTCACCATCGCGCTCACCGGCATCCTGATCACCCCGCTCGCCGACGCGCCCGAACGGGTCGCGGACGGCGGCCCGACCCTGCCGTCGATATGGACCGCCGGTTCCGTCCTGGCCTTCGCCATCAAGGGCGGCTGGCGCTGGGCGGCCGTCGCCTCCACCCTCGTCGCCGTCGCCAACCTGATCGAACGCGGCTCCCCGGCCCGCGACACCGTCCACAACGTCATCCTGGTCTGGGTCGCCTCCATCGCCATCGGCTACGTCGTCGAGGTCGCCCGCGCCTCCGAGCGCACCCTCGCCCGCGCCCTGGAGATCGAGGCGGCGACCAGGGAACGGGAGCGGCTCGCCCGGGACATCCACGACAGCGTGCTCCAGGTGCTCGCCATGGTGCAGCGGCGCGGCGCCGTGATCGGCGGCGAGGCGGCCGAGCTGGGCCGGCTGGCCGGCGAGCAGGAGATCGCCCTGCGCACCCTGGTCTCCGGCGGCCTGGTGCCCGTCTCCCGCGTGTCGGAGGACGCCGCCCAGGGAGCGCTCGTCCGCGCGGTGGACGAACCGGACGGGACGGACACCGACGGCCCCGTCGACCTGCGCGCCCTGCTCGCCCCGTACGCCGGCTCCCTGGTGCACCTCGCCGAGCCGGGCGCCCCGGTGCTGCTGGCGCCGCCCGCGGCCCGGGAGCTGGCGGCCGCGGTGGGGGCCGCCCTGGACAACGTGCGCAAGCACGTCGGAGCCGACGCCCGAGCGTGGATCCTCGTGGAGGACGAGCCCGGAGAGGTCATCGTCACCGTCCGCGACGAGGGCCCCGGCATCCCCGAGGGACGGCTCGCCGAGGCCGAGGGCGAGGGACGCCTCGGCGTGGCCCTGTCGATCCGGGGCCGGCTGCGCGACCTCGGCGGCACGGCCGAACTGATCTCGGTGCCCGGGCAGGGCACCGAGGTCGAACTGAGGACACCGAAGGAAACCGGCGGCACCGCCGCACGGGGGAAGGCGGCCGACCGTGAGTGAACGACAGGACCCGATCAAGGTCATGGTGGTCGACGACCACCCCATGTGGCGCGACGCCGTCGCCCGGGACCTCGCCGAATCCGGCTTCGACGTGGTCGCCACCGCCGGCGACGGCGACCAGGCCGTGCGCCGCGCCCGCGCCGCCGCCCCCGCCGTCCTCGTCCTCGACCTCAATCTCCCCGGCAAGCCCGGCGTCCAGGTCTGCAAGGAGGTCGTCGGCGCCGATCCCAAGGTGCGCGTCCTCGTGCTCTCCGCGAGCGGCGAGCACGCCGACGTCCTGGAGGCGGTGAAGTCCGGCGCGACCGGCTACCTGCTGAAGTCGGCCTCGACGGAGGAGTTGCGGGACGCGGTGCGCCGCACGGCCGCGGGCGACCCGGTGTTCACTCCCGGGCTGGCCGGACTGGTCCTCGGCGAGTACCGCCGCCTCGCCTCCGAGCCGGCGCCCGCGGCGGAGACCGGCGACCCCGGGGCGCCCCGGCTCACCGACCGCGAGACCGAGGTGCTGCGCCTGGTCGCCAAGGGTCTGAGCTACAAGCAGATCGCCGAACGCCTCGTCATCTCCCACCGCACCGTGCAGAACCACGTCCAGAACACCCTCGGCAAGCTCCAGCTGCACAACAGGGTGGAACTGGTGCGGTACGCGATAGAACGGGGCTTGGACGACGCGTGACCCCGCGCAGGACAGTGGCGGTGGCCAGAACCACCCGCTGTGGCAAGGGAGTTCGCGATGAAGGTCGGAGTACTGACCGGAGGCGGTGACTGCCCCGGGCTCAACGCCGTCATCCGGGCCGTCGTCCGCAAGGGCGTACAGGAGTACGGCTACGGATTCGTCGGTTTCCGGGACGGCTGGCGCGGTCCGCTGGAGGGCGACACCGTCCCGCTCGACATCCCGGCCGTCCGCGGCATCCTGCCCCTCGGCGGCACCGTCCTCGGCTCCTCGCGCACCAACCCGCTCCGGCACGAGCACGGCATCCGGCGCATCAAGGAGAACCTCGCGAAGCTCGGCGTCGAGGCCCTCGTCACGATCGGCGGCGAGGACACCCTCGGCGTCGCCACCCGCCTCGCCGACGAGTACGGCGTGCCCCTTCGTCGGCGTCCCCAAGACCATCGACAACGACCTGTCCGCCACCGACTACACCTTCGGCTTCGACACCGCCGTCGACATCGCCACCGAGGCCATCGACCGGCTGCACACCACCGCCGAGTCCCACATGCGGGTGCTGCTCGTGGAGGCCATGGGCCGGCACGCCGGCTGGATCGCGCTGCACTCGGGACTGGCCGGCGGCGCCAACGTCATCCTCATCCCCGAGCAGCGCTTCGACACCGAGCAGGTGTGCGCCTGGGTGACCTTCCGGTTCCGGGCGTCGTACGCGCCGATCGTGGTCGTCGCCGAGGGGCGATGCCGAAGGACGGCGACATGGTGCTCGAGGACCAGACGCTGGACTCCTACGGGCACGTCCGGCTGTCCGGCGTGGGGGAGCGGCTGGCGAAGGAGATCGAGAAGCACACCGGCAACGAGGCGCGGACGACGGTCCTCGGCCACGTCCAGCGCGGCGGCACCCCCAGCGCCTTCGACCGCTGGCTCGCCACCCTCCCCCACTGGCCTGAACGGCGTGGGGGACCCCACCGGGCTGCACGCCATCGACTGCGTCCGTGACGGCGACTTCGGCAAGATGGTCGCCCTGCGCGGCACTGACATCGTCCGCGTCCCGATCGCCGACGCCACGGCCCGGCTGAGGACGGTCGACCCGGCGCGGTACGAGGAGGCCGGGGTCTTCTTCGGCCGACCGGCGGCCGTGGGCCCCGCGCCGTATATTCGGCCCGGGGTCCGGCTACGGCCCCGAGCGCGGCGACAGCCCGAGTGCGGCAGAACGGGAGCGGTCATGGAGATCCTGGCCTTCGGCGTCCAGGCAGACGAGCGGCCCCTGATCGAGCGGGCCTTCCACGGCCACGACGAGATCCGCTGCCTGGACGTCTTCCTCAACGAGGACACCGCGCCCATCGCGGCCGGCCACGAGATCGTCTCCACGTCCGTCAACGCCGACCTCGGCGCGGCCGTGCTGGAGATCCTCGCGGCCGGCGGCACCCGGATGGTGGCCCAGCGCTCCACCGGCTTCAACAACATCGACCTCGACACGGCCGAGCGGCTCGGCGTGACCGTTGCCCGGGTGTCGTACTACTCGCCGTACTCGGTCGCCGAGTTCGCCTGGACCCTCGCCATGGCCGTCAACCGCCGGATCGTGCGCGCCTCCACCCGCACCCGCGACTTCGACTTCCGCCTGGACGGCCTGATGGGCCGGGACATGCACGGCCGCACCGCCGGCGTCCTCGGCACCGGCAAGATCGGCGAGGCCTTCGCCCGCATCGCCCACGGCTTCGGCATGCGGCTGCTGGGCTGGGACGTCGCCGAGAACCCCGCCTGCATGGAACTGGGCATGCGCTACGTCCCCAAGGACGAGCTGCTCGCCCGCTCCGACCTGGTCACCCTGCACGTCCCCCTGATGCCCGAGACCCGGCACCTGATCGACGCGCCCGCCCTGAAGTCGATGCGGGACGACGCGATCCTGGTCAACTCCAGCCGCGGCGGCCTGATCGACACCGCCGCGCTGGTGACGGAGCTGCGCGCGGGCCGCTTCACCGGCGTCGGCCTGGACGTGTACGAGGCGGAGGCGGGCCTGTTCTTCCTCGACAAGTCCCTGGAGGCCATCGCCGACGACACCCTGGCCCGCCTCGTCACCTTCCCGAACGTCCTGGTCACCTCGCACCAGGCGTACTACACCGAGGACGCCGTCGGCCAGATCGTCGAGGCCACGGCGAAGAACGTCCTCGACTACCTGGAGGGCCGCCGCTCGGAGAACGTGCTCGTGCCCCGCAACTGACCGACCAGCTCGCGCACGATCGCGGCACCGTTCAGCGTCAGCACGGACTCGGGGTGGAACTGCACCCCGGCGAAACCCGCGCCGCGCAGCGCGTGCACCTCGCCGTTCGCGGCGCGGCTCACCTCGACACCGTGCGCGGCCAGCTCCCGGGCCGTCTCGTCGTCGCAGCAGGCCGTGAAGCTGTTGTAGAAGCCGACGGTCTCGCGCCGCCCGAAGAGGTCGATCTCCGTCTGCGCCCCCTGGTACGGCACCTCCTTGCGGACGACGTCCAGACCCAGCTCCGCCGCGATCAGCTCGTGCCCGAGGCAGACGCCGAGCACGCCGTGCCGGTTCTCCCGGATCACGTCGGCGGTCAGGGCGCGCAGGAAACGCATCTTGGGGTCGGCGGGGTCGGAGGGATCACCGGGACCGGGGCCCAGCACCACCGGGCCCTCGTGCCCGAGAACCGCCTCGCGCAGCCCCTCCTCGTCGTACCGGCGCACGCTCACCGCGAGCCCCGACGAGCGCAGCACGTGCGCGAGCATCGCCGTGAAGGTGTCCTCCCCGTCCACGACCAGGGCATGGCCCGTGAGCGCGCCGGACGGCTCCTGCATCCGCAGCCAGAACGGCGCCAGCGAGGCCCGCCGCCCGTCCAGCGCCGCCCGCACCCTGGGGTCGTCGGCCAGCTTCGGCCGCCCGGCCTCCGTACGCGGCCGGGACGGACGTACGCCGAGGGCCGCCAGTACCCCGGCCGCCTTGGCGTGGGTCTCGGCGACCTCGCCCGCCGGGTCCGAGCCCCGCACCAGCGTGGCGCCGACCGGCACCCGCAGCCGCCCGCCCGCATCGATGTCGGCGGTACGGATCAGGATGGGGGAGTCGAGGGTCTGGGCACCGCCGGCGTCCCGCCCCAGCAGCGCCAGCGCGCCCGCGTAGTAGCCGCGCCCGCCGGTCTCGTGCCGCTCGATGACCCGGCAGGCGTTCTGCACCGGCGACCCGGTGACCGTCGCCGCGAACATGGTCTCCTTCAGCACTTCCCGCACGTCCAGCGAGGACTTGCCGCGCAGCTCGTACTCGGTGTGCGCGAGGTGCGCCATCTCCTTCAACCGGGGCCCGACGACGACGCCTCCCATGTCGCCGACGGTGCACATCATCTTGAGCTCCTCGTCGACCACCATCGACAGCTCCTCGATCTCCTTGCCGTCGGCGAGGAAACCCAGCAGGTTCTCCGGGGTCGGCCCCTCGGCGGGATAGCGGTACGTCCCGCTGATCGGGTTCATCACCACCGTCCCGCCGGACATCCGCACGTGCACCTCGGGGCTGGCCCCGACCAGCGTCCGGTCCCCGGTGTGCACGACGAACGTCCAGTACGCGCCCCGCTCGCCCTCCAGCAGCCGCCGGAACAGCGCCAGCGCGTCGGCCCGCCCGAACCCGGGGACCACGCCCTCGTACGTCCGCCGGATCACGAAGTTGGCGCCCTCGCCGGCCCCGATCTCCTCGTCCAGCACCCGTCCGACGATCTCGGCGTACTCCTCGTCGGCGACGTCGAAGCCGCCGCCCTCGACGCGGACGTCATGCGCGGGGAGGGCGGCGAGGACGTCGGCGAGCGGCACGTCGTACCGCTCCTCGGGGGTCAGCACCAGCAGCGGCGTGCCGTCGTCGCGGACGTCGAAGCCGCGCTCGCGGATCTGCCGGAAAGGGACGAGCGCCAGCCCCTCGCCGGGCAGGCCGGCCAGCCTGTCGTGTTCGGTCACCGGGCCGAGCAGCAGTTCCACGGTGTCGTGATCGTGGCCCGGGGTGCGGCGGCGCAGCAGGGCGAACGGGCGGGAGTCGGCCAGGAGGCCGTCGAGCGGTGTCATGGGTCCGGTTCCTTCTCGGTTGTCGGTAAGGAACGGACCCGGTCGCACAAACGCCGAAGGCCGCCCCTCGGGCGGCCTTCGCGAAGTCCTGCGTACGCGCAGTCAGTGGGCCGCCGGATGAGCGGTCCACCACCAGGTCTGGGTCGAATGCGCGAACATACGGCGCAGCGTACCCCACAGACCCGGTGTCCACGGAGCATTCCGTGCGTCTCATTCCCTGGGCACGGGGCGGGGGCTCCGGTCCGACCCCGTAATGTTGGGGCCGTGACCGTGAACGCTAAGACCAGCCCGAGCGCTGGCAACACCTGGCGAGACCTGCCCGCGGCGCAGCAGCCCGAGTACCCCGACACCGAGGCTCTGCGCGCAGTGATCGCGGACCTCGAGTCGTATCCGCCGCTCGTCTTCGCGGGCGAGTGCGACCAGCTGCGCGCCCGGATGGCGGCCGTCGCCAAGGGAGAGGCGTTCCTCCTCCAGGGCGGCGACTGCGCCGAGGCCTTCGACGCGGTGTCCGCGGACCACATCCGCAACAAGCTCAAGACCCTCCTCCAGATGGGCGCCGTGCTGACGTACGCCGCCTCCGTGCCCGTGGTGAAGGTGGGCCGGATCGCCGGCCAGTACTCCAAGCCGCGCTCCAAGCCGACCGAGACGCGCGACGGCGTGACCCTGCCGACCTACCGCGGCGACTCCGTCAACGGCTTCGACTTCACCGAAGAGGCCCGCGTCCCGGACCCCGAGCGGCTCAAGCGCATGTACCACGCGTCGGCGTCCACGCTGAACCTGGTGCGCGCCTTCACCACCGGCGGTTACGCCGACCTGCGCCAGGTGCACGCCTGGAACCAGGACTTCGTGAAGTCGTCCCCGTCCGGCCAGCGCTACGAGCAGCTCGCCCGGGAGATCGACCAGGCGCTGAACTTCATGCACGCCTGCGGAACGGACCCGGAGGAGTTCAAGACCGTCGAGTTCTTCTCCTCGCACGAGGCGCTGCTGCTCGACTACGAGTCGGCGCTCACCCGCGTGGACTCGCGCACGGGGCAGCTGTACGACGTCTCCGGGCACATGGTGTGGATCGGCGAGCGCACCCGGCAGCTGGACCACGCGCACATCGAGTTCGCCTCGCGCATCCGCAACCCGATCGGCATCAAGCTCGGCCCGACGACGACGGCCGAGGAGGCGCTGCAGTACATCGAGCGCCTGGACCCGGAGCGCGAGCCGGGCCGGCTGACCTTCATCGTCCGGATGGGCGCGGACAAGATCCGCGACAAGCTCCCGGAGCTGGTGGAGAAGGTCACCGCCTCGGGCGCGACCGTCGCCTGGATCACGGACCCGATGCACGGCAACACCTACGAGGCGGCCTCCGGGCACAAGACCCGCCGCTTCGACGACGTGCTCGACGAGGTCAAGGGCTTCTTCGAGGTCCACAAGGCGCTCGGCACCCACCCGGGCGGCATCCACGTGGAGCTGACCGGCGACGACGTCACCGAGTGCGTGGGCGGCGGCGACGAGATCTTCGTCGACGACCTGCACCAGCGCTACGAGACGGCATGCGACCCGCGGCTCAACCGCAGCCAGTCGCTCGACCTGGCGTTCCTGGTGGCGGAGATGTACCGGGACCAGTGACGGACGGCCCCCCGCCGGGGCCGGTGAATGGGGCGCGGGTCACACACGATCCGCGCCCCCTTCCCTTTTGTCGATCTTGCGTGATGGGTAAGGTTAGGTTTGCCTCACCGATCAGCGAGCCTTCCGGTCGTCGTCGGTACGGCACGATCTTGTACCCCGCCCGGGAGGTGAACCGCGTGTTCGTCTGCAGCTGCTTCGGTGTCACCGAGGAACAGGTGAAGAGCCACGCGGCAGCCGGCGCCTGCACGCCCCGGCAGATCGCCTCCGCCTGCAAGGCCGGCACCGACTGCGGCGGCTGCGTACGCCGTATCCAGGCGCTGCTCGGCCGGGGCGCCTGCCCCCGCCGTCAGCTGGCCGACCAGGGGCAGCCGGTCCTCACGGAGCTTCCCGAAGCCGCCTGACTACAGCGAGCCGGGGCCGGACGCGTCCGGCTGGGACTGCTCGATCACCGTGGACAGGTACAGCGACTCGCCCAGCTTCTCGATCAGCTCCAGCTGGGTGTCCAGGTAGTCGATGTGGTGCTCCTCGTCGGCGAGGATCGCCTCGAAGACGTTCGCCGACGTGATGTCGTTCTTGGCCCGCATCACCTCGACGCCCCGGCGCAGCCGGTCGATGGCCTCGACCTCGATCTCCCGGTCGGCCTGGAACATCTCGGTCACGCTCTGGCCGACCCGCACGTGGAAGAGCCGCTGGTAGTTCGGCAGGCCGTCCAGGAGCAGGATGCGGTCGGTGAGCACCTCGGCGTGGCGCATCTCGTCGAAGGACTCCGCGCGCGTGTACTTCGCGAGCTTGGTCCAGCCCTTGTGGTCCTGCAGCTTCGCGTGCAGGAAGTACTGGTTGATCGCCGTGAGCTCGGCGGTGAGCTGCTCATTCAGGAACTCGATGACCTCGGGGTCGCCCTGCATCGCTTGACGCTCCTTCGAACGGGAACTGGCGTGTTGCGCCGCATGATTGCACCGGCTTCCAAGATCGTCCAGTAAGTCTAGACTTAGTAAGTAAGTACAGGCTTAGTCCATTTTGTTGCTGATTACCCGAATGTAAGTGGGGTGGGTCCGGGGCATCGGTCCGGGTCTGTCAGGATGGAGGCATGGGTCAGCCGGTGGAAGACGGATCGGGAGAAGGCGGTTCGCGAGGAGCGCCGCGGTTCGAGCTCCCGCCGGGACAGCGACTGCAGCGCGGCTGGCCGGTCACGCACTACGGGCCGGTCCCCAAGTTCCGCCCCGAGCGCTGGGAGTTCCGGGTCTTCGGAACCACCGCCGACGGTGAGAAGCACGGCTGGACCCACGACGAGTTCACCGCCCTGCCGTACACCACGGTCGTCGCCGACCTGCACTGCGTCACCAAGTTCAGCATGCTCGGCTCCGAGTGGGGCGGCGTCCCGGCGGCCACGATCCTGGACCTGGCGCCGCCCGCGCCGGCCGTCACCCATGTGATGGTGTGGGCCGAGTACGGCTTCAGCTCCAACCTCCGGCTGTCCGACTTCGCCGCGGAGCGCACCCTCTTCGCCACCCACAAGGACGGCGAGCTGCTCACCGCCGAGCACGGCTTCCCGCTGCGGCTGGTCGTGCCGCACCTGTACGCCTGGAAGGGCCCGAAGTGGGTCCGCGGCATCGAGTACATGACCGCAGACCGCCGCGGCTTCTGGGAGGAGCGCGGCTACCACAACATCGGCGACCCCTGGAAGGAGCAGCGCTACTCCTACCAGGAGGAACCGGGGGACGGCCCCGGGCTCTGACCGGCCGGCCCCTCCGGGGTCAGGCGTCGCGCAGCTTCTTCAGCCGCTCCACGTCCGCCGCGTGCCCCTCCTTGCCGCCCGGGGTCTCGATGACCAGCGGCACGCCCTCGGTCGCCGGGTGGGTCATCAGCGCCCGGAACGGGTCCTCGCCGATGTGTCCGGCGCCGATGTTCTCGTGCCGGTCCTTGTGGGCGCCGGCCACGTCCTTGGAGTCGTTGGCGTGGATCAGCCTCAGCCGGCCCTCGCCGACCGTGTCCACCAGCAGGTCCAGGGTCTGGTGCATGCCGGACGGCCCGGTCAGGTCGTGCCCGGCCGCGAAGATGTGGCAGGTGTCCAGGCACACGCCCAGCTTCGGGTGGGAGTCCAGCGCCTCGAAGTACGGTCCGAAGTCCCAGGTCCGCGAGCACAGGGACGCGCCCTGGCCCGCCGTCGACTCCAGCAGCAGGTACGGGTCGTCGTCGTGGGTCAGCTCGTCGAGCAGCGGCAGCATGTGCTCCCGCACCTGCTTCAGGGCCACCGACCGGTCCCGGCCGCCGGTCGCGCTGCCCGTGTGCACGACCACGCCGAGCGCCCCGATCGCCCGCCCGCGCCGCAGCGAGTGCCGCAGCGACTCGACCGACCGCTCCACCGTCGCCTCGGTGTGCGAACCGAAGTTGATCAGGTACGGAGCGTGCACGTACGCCGGGATCGACCCGGCCGCGCAGGCCTCCCGGAACGCCTCGTCCTGCTTCGGGTTGCCGGCCGGCGTGGCCCAGCCGCGCGGGTTGGCGACGAAGACCTGCACAGTCTCCGCCTTCAGGTCACGGGCGTAGGACAGGCCGACCGAGTGCAGGCCGCCGGCCACGGGGACGTGACCGCCGACGGGGTTGCGGGGGAGCGCGGGGGCGGGGGAGAGGGAGGCGGCGGACCGTTGGCTGTTCACCCGTTCAGGGTGTCATGACTGGTCGCGCCCCCGGACCGTGAGTGCCGTCACTCGACGCCGTCACCTGATGGTGATCTTGATGGTGGACCCCTTGGGTGCGGTGTCCCCGCCCTCCACGGACTGCTCCTTCACGGTGTCGCCGAACAGCCCGAGCAGCCCGCGGTCCTCGTCCACCTCGAAGCCCGCGTCCCTCAGCTTCCGCTTGGCGTCGTCCACGCTGTCGCCGACCACGTCCGGGACCTCGATCATCTCGGGGCCCTTGGAGACCGTGAGGGTCACCGTGTCGCCCTCGGCCGCCCGGCTGCCCGAACCCGGCGTCTGGCGGGCGACCCGGCCCCTGTCGTACTCCGAGTTCACCTGCTCGTCGGCGACCTTCACCTTCAGCCCGGCCTCGGTCAGCTCGGCCCGCGCGCCGGCCAGGTCGTCGCCGGTGACGTCCGGGACGTCGATCGGGCTGCCCTTGCTGACGACCAGCGCGACCGCGGAGCCCGCGCGCACCGTGGTGCCCGTCTTCGGCTTCGTGGAGATCACGAAGCCCCTCGGCACCTCCTCGCTGAACGCCCGGGTCACCATGCCCGGCTCCAGCCCCTCGTCCTTCAGTACGGTCCGCGCCCGGTCCAGCTTGTAGCCCTGGACGTCCGGCAGCTTCACGGTCTCGGGGCCGTCGGAGACCGTGAGCGACACCGAGTCGTTCTTGCGGATGCGGGTGCCCACACCCGGGTCGGTGCTGATGACCTTGCCGCGCTCGACGGTGTCGCTGTAGGCGTGGTCGACCTTCCCGACGTCCAGCCCGGCGTCCGCCAGCCGGTCCCGGGCCTGCGCCTCGGTCTTGGACAGCAGCGCCGGCACCTTCGTGAACTGGCCGGAGTTGATGTACCAGACGCCCGTGCCGACGCCGAGCACCAGCAGGACGGCCACGACGACCGCCAGCGGACCGCGTCGAAGCCGGGGCCGCCGGCTGTGGGGCGGGGTCGGCGGGGGAGCGGTCAGCCGGCTGGTGCGGTGCACCCCGTCCGACGAGGAGGCGTCGTGCGCGGGGAAGGCGCCGTCCGTGCCGTCGCCCTCGTCCTCGTTGACGGGCAGCGGCCGGGGCATCGTCAGCGCGCGGGGGATCACGCTCGTGCGGTCCTCCGCGTTGTCGTGCTCACCGGGGAGCGCCTGCGGCGGCACCGCGTCCAGCTGCTCCTGGGTGAGCGCGGCCCGGGCCTCACGGGTCCGCGCGAGCAGCGCCACGGCGTCGTGCGGCCGGATCTCGGGGTTGCGCGCGGTCGCCGAGGCGACCAGCTCGTCCAGCTCGTACGCCATGTCCGGCACCGCGGCCGACGGCGGTGGCACGTCCTCGTGCAGGTGCTTGTAGAGGATCTGGGCCGGGGAGTCGCCCTCGTGCGGCTTTCCGCCGGTCAGCATCTCGTACAGCACGACGCCGCACGCGTACACGTCGACCCGGGGGTCGGCCGTGCCCTGCTCGATCTGCTCGGGCGCCAGGTAGGAGACGGTGCCGAGGACGGCGCCGGTGGTGTTGGTGACCGTGTCCACGGCCCGGACCAGTCCGAAGTCGGCGACCTTGACCCGGCCGTCGTCCCCTATCAGCACGTTCTCCGGCTTCATGTCCCGGTGCACGAAACCGGCCCGGTGCGCGGCGCCCAGCGCGGCCAGCACCGGCTCCAGGATGTCCAGCGCGGCCCGCGGCCCGAGCGCCCCGCGCTCGCGCAGCACGTCACGCAGGGTGCAACCGGCGATGTACTCCATCGCCAGGTAGACGTACGCTCCCTCGGCCCCCTGGTCGAACACCTGTACGACATTGGGATGGTCCAGCCGGGCCACCGACTTCGCCTCGCGGATGAAGCGCTCCACGAAGGTGGCGTCGGTCGCGAGCGTCGGGTGCATCACCTTCAGCGCGAGCACGCGGTCCAGGCGGGTGTCCACGGCCCGGTAGACCGTGGCCATCCCGCCGACCGCGATCCGCGCCTCTACGCGGTACCGGCCGTCGAGCACCTGCCCGACGAGAGGGTCCTGGAGGGTCGTGTCCACGCAGCGAGTCTACGAGCCACCACGGACACCCGGCGCCGCTGTCGCCGATCGGCCCCGGTACTGCAGCGCACCTGTGACGCTTCCCACGCACGAGCGCCGTTCCGGACGACGACCATGAACGGTGAGCCGCCGACGGCGATGCACTCCCACGGGCAGGGCCCACCTCTCGCCCGACTGGAAACGGGTGGTGCGCGGGTGGGAGACCAAGACGTCAGGACAGCGCAGGCTCACTGGAAAGCGGGCCGCTCCGGATCGAACACCGCCAAGCCCTCCGCAGGAGACGACGCCTCGGCGAACCGCCGCCGCGGAATCCGCCCCGCCCGCCGCGCGCAGCGCCCCGCCTCCACGGCGAACCGCATCCCCTCCGCCATCAGCACCGGTTCCTGTGCCCGCGTGACCGCCGACGCCAGCATCACCCCCGCACACCCCAGCTCCATCGCCAGCGCCACGTCCGACGCCGTACCGGCCCCCGCGTCCAGGATCACCGGCACGCGCGCGTGCTCCACGATCAGCTCGAAGTTGTGCGGGTTGCGGATACCCATCCCCGACCCGATCGGCGACCCGAGCGGCATCACCGCCGCACACCCGACGTCCTCCAGCTTCCGCGCGAGGACCGGGTCGTCGTTGGTGTACGGCAGCACCGTGAAGCCGTCGTCGACCAGCGTCTCCGCCGCGTCCAGCAGCTCGATCGGGTCCGGCAGCAGGGTGCGTTCGTCGGCGATGACCTCCAGCTTCACCAGGTCGGTGCCGAGCGCTTCGCGCGCGAGCCGCGCGGTGAGCACGGCCTCCCCGGCGGTGAAGCAGCCGGCCGTGTTCGGCAGCACCCGGATGCCGAGCCTCTCCAGCACCGACAGCACCGACCCGTGCACCGAGGCGTTAACCCGCCGCATCGCGACGGTCGTCAGTTCCGTACCGGACGCCACCAGCGCCCGCTCCAGGACGTCGAGGCTGGGGGCCCCGCCCGTACCCATGATCAGGCGGGACCCGTAGGACGTACCGCCGAGGACGAAGGGATCGTCGGCCATGGTCAGCCTCCTTGGACGGCGGTGAGGACTTCGACGCGGTCGCCGTCGGCCAGCGCGGTGGCGGCCCACCGCGCGCGCGGGACGACGGTCTCGTTGAGGGCGGCGGCCACCCCGGACGGCGCGGTGGTGAGCGTGCGCACCAGGGCGTCCAGGGCCGTGCCGGGAGCCACCTCGCGCGGCTCGCCGTTGACGGAGATGTTCATGCGGACTGCTCCGAGAGTCGCGGGAGTGGAGAAAGAGCGGGGGCGGCGCCGAAGCGGCGGGGCGTGAAGGGACGGCCCTCCTCGGGAAGCTCCCCGGTGGTCAGGGCGTGCGCCATGACGTCGCCGGTGACGGGAGTCAGCAGCACGCCGTTGCGGTAGTGCCCGGTGGCCAGCAGCAGGCCGTCCAGACCGGTCGGACCGAGCAGCGGTGCGTTGTCCGGGGAGCCTGGGCGCAGGCCCGCCCGGGCCTCCGTCAGGGGCAGCTCGGTGATGCCGGGGACCAGCTCGTGGGCGTCGCGCAGCAGCTCGTAGACGCCGCCCGCGGTGACCGTCGTGTCCCAGCCCAGCTCCTCGCTGGTGGCGCCGACGACCAGCTCGCCGCTCTCGCGGGGCACCAGGTAGACGGCGTTGCCGCGCACCACGGCGCGCACCGTCCGGCTCAGCAGCGGCCCGTGCGCCCGCGGCATCGTCAGCCGCAGCACCTGCCCCTTCACCGGCCGTACCGGCGGCAGTACGTCCTGGGGCACGCCCCCAAGCCGTCCGCTCAGGCTGCCGCCCGCCAGCACCACCTGCCCCGCCTCCAACACGGTGCCGTCGGCGGTGACGATCCCCGTGGCCCGCTCGCCGCCGTGCCCGACGGTGAGCCGGTCGGCCCAGACCCGGTGGAGGACCACGCCCGCGCGTTCGCAGGCGGCGACCAGCGCGGCGGCCAGGCGCCGCGGGTCGATCTGGTGGTCGCCGTCCACCCGGAGCCCGCCGCGCACGCCCGGCGCGAGCATCGGCTCCAGGCGCCGGCACTCACGCCCCGACAGCCACTCGGACTCCAGGCCGGAACGCTGCTGGAGCGCGTGCAGTTCCCGCAGGTGGGCGCGGTCGTCGGCGTCCAGCGCCACGGCGAGGGTGCCGCAGCGGCGGTAACCGAGGTCGTGTCCCGTGACGTCCGCCAGCTCGGCCGCGAACTCCGGATAGCGGCGGGCCGATGCGAGGTTCAGCGCGAGCAGCGTCTCCTCGCCGTAGTGCAGTTCCGTGACGGCGGCCAGCATCCCGGCCGCCACCTGGGCGGCGCCACCGCCCGGTTCGGGGTCCACCAGGGCCGTGGCGAGCCCGCGCTGCGCGGCCCGCCACGCCGTGACCAGGCCGATGATCCCACCCCCGACGACGAGGACGTCGGGTGTACGGGACGACGTGTGCGGTGGTGACGACATGGGCGTCCAGCCCCTCCCTTCGCCGGCATGACCCGGATCAGGTTCGTACGGTCGGAGGCCGCCAGCCTCCCTCTCAGCCCGGTGCGTCCGGGCTCCCGCGAGTGCCTTACGTTGGCCACCCTAGCCCGCAGCACATCGCACTCGTAAGGGAGCCTCAGCCCGTGGCCCGTTCACTGGACGGTCTCGTCCTCGCCCCCGTCGCCGACCAGGCGCCCGGTCAGGTGGGCACGCGCACCCGATTCACCTACCACGAGCAGGACGGCGCCGTGTGGGCCGAGTACGCGGGCGGTGACGTCCTGCGCGGCCACCTGGTGGGCACCCGGGAGGGCGACCGCCTGGACTTCCGGTACGTGCAGCTCAAGACCGACGGCAGCACGTCGTCGGGGCACTGCGTGTCGACCGTCGTGGAACTGCCGGACGGGCGGGTGCGGCTGGACGAGACCTGGGAGTGGGAGTCGCAGCGGGGCAGCGGGACCAGCGTTGTGGAGCAGGTCACCGCGCACGGGCACTGACCGGCGGCGCGCGGGATGTCTAAGGTGATCAGGTGAGCGAGCAGACGCGGGAGCGGGCCCCGGAGCGCCGCGTGGTCGTCGTGGGCGCGGGCATGGCGGGCGTGCAGACCGCGGTCGCCCTGCGTGAGCAGGGCTTCACCGGCCCCGTCACGCTGATCGGCGCCGAGCCGCACCAGCCCTACGACCGTCCCCCGCTGTCCAAGGCCGTCCTGCTCGGGACCGCCGAGGGCTCCGCCTTCGACATCGACTTCGAGGCGCTCCGGATTACTTTGCGGCTCGGCTGCGAGGCCCTGGGCGTCCGCCCCGACGAGCACGTCCTCGACACGTCCGAGGGACCCGTGCCGTACGACCGCCTGGTCCTGGCGACCGGCGCGGAACCGTTGCGGCTGCCCGACACCGAGGGCGTGTCCGGGGTACACCTGCTGCGCACCCTGGACGACGCCGAACGGCTGCGCCCGCTGCTCGCGCGGCAGCACGACATCGTGGTCGTCGGCGCGGGCTGGATCGGCGCCGAGTTCGCGACCGCCGCGCGGGAGGCGGGCTGCGCGGTGACCGTGGTGGAGGCCGCCGACCGGCCGCTGGCCGGCGCACTGCCCGCCGAGGTCGCCGCCCCGATGACGCGGTGGTACGCGGAAGCCGGCGCCGTCCTGCGCACCCACGCGCGCGTGCGGCGCGTCGAGCCCGGCGAAGGCTCCGGGGAGCCCGGTCACGTGGTGGTCCTGGACGACGGTTCGCGGCTGCCCGCCGACGCGGTCGTCGTCGGCATCGGCGCCCGGCCCGCCACCGCCTGGCTGGCCGGCTCCGGAATCGCCCTCGGCGCGCACGGCGAGGTCCTGGCCGACGACCGCCTGCGCACGTCCGCCGCGGACGTGTACGCGGTCGGCGACTGCGCGTCCTTCCCCTCCGGCCGCTACGGGGAGCGGCTGATGGTGCACCACTGGGACAACGCCCTCCAGGGCCCGCGCACGGTCGCCGCCGACATCGTCGCCGCCGCCGGCGAGCTCCCCGAGCCCTACGACCCGGTGCCGTACTTCTGGTCCGAGCAGTTCGGCCGCTTCGTGCAGTACGCCGGTCACCACACGGCCGCCGACACGACCCTGTGGCGCGGCGACCCGGCGTCCGCCGCCTGGACGGTCTGCTGGCTGCGGGAGGACCGCCTGGTCGCCCTGCTGGCGGTGGGCCGCCCCCGGGACCTGGCGCAGGGCAGGAGACTGATCCAGGCGGGCACGGCGATGGACCCGCGGTTGCTGGCCGACCCGGCCCAGCCGCTGAAGGCGGCCACGGCGTAGTCCGGTTTCCGACTGTCAGTGCCAGATGGCAGGCTTGAGGCGTGACCGAGATTGACGCAAAGATCGATGCTCTCGTGCCTGCCTGGCTCACCGTTCCCGACATCGCCGAGATGCTCGGCGTCGAGGTGACCCGCGTGCGCCAGCTGATCAAGGAAGGCCAGCTCATCGCCGTACGCCGCGGCGAGAACCGCGCACTGCACATCCCGGCGGCCTTCATCGACGGGGACAGGGTCGTCAAGGGCCTGGTCGGCACCCTGACGCTGCTGCGGGACGACGGCTTCACGGCCGAGGAGATGCTGGAGTGGCTCTTCACGCCCGACGACTCCCTGCCCGGCACCCCCGCACAGGCGCTGAGCGAGAACCGCGGCACGGAGGTGAAGCGCCGCGCCCAGGCGCTCGCCGTCTGACCTGATCCCCGGGGCGGCGGGGGTCCGCCCCACGGCGGCGGCACCGTCGCGTCGTACCTTGGGGCGGCGCACCCCGCGATCCTCCGTCCGAGGGCCGCGTGGGCGCGCCGCAGCCCGTTAGCCGAGGTGTGCGGCCCACCGCGGGCCGCACACCGCACACCTGGGGGGACACCCGCATGCCCGACACCGCCGCGACCGCACGCGCCCGGCTCGCCGACGCCCGGCTCTACCTGTGCACGGACGCCCGCCGCGACCAGGGCGACCTGCCCGAGTTCCTCGACGCGGTGCTGGCCGGCGGCGTCGACATCGTGCAGCTGCGCGACAAGGGCATGGAGGCGGCCGAGGAGCTGGAGCACCTGAAGGTCCTCGCCGACGCCTGCGCCCGCCACGGCAAGCTCCTCGCGGTCAACGACCGGGCGGACGTCGCTCACGCCGTCCGCGCCGACGTACTGCACCTCGGGCAGGGCGACCTCCCGGTGCCCGCCGCCCGCGCGATCCTCGGCGACGACGTGCTCGTCGGCCGCTCCACCCACGCCGAGTCCGAGGCCGCCGCCGCGGCCGTCCAGGACGGCGTGGACTACTTCTGCACCGGCCCGTGCTGGCCGACCCCCACCAAGCCCGGCCGCCACGCACCCGGCCTCGACCTGGTCCGGTACACCGCGTCCCTGGGCACCGACCGCCCCTGGTTCGCCATCGGCGGCATCGACCTCGGCAACCTCGGCGAGGTGCTGGAGGCCGGTGCCCGCCGCGTCGTCGTCGTACGGGCGATCACCGCGGCGGACGACCCGGGCGCGGCGGCGGCCGAGTTCGCCGAGCGGCTGCGGGAGGCGTAGGCGCGGACCGGGTCCCCGGCGCGGGCGGGGCGCGGGCCGCGGCGGGTGCCGGGGGCATGTGTCCAAAGGGTGGACAAACAACTCGACAATGCGGACAAATATCCCGCATCCGGTTGGGTGGCCGCCACCCCCTGGCTAACCTGCCCGTATGGCCCTAGGAACCGCATCCACCAGGACTGATCGCGCACGCACCGTGCGGGACATCCTCGCCACCGGCAAGACGACGTACTCGTTCGAGTTCTCGGCGCCGAAGACGCCCAAGGGCGAGAAGAACCTGTGGAGCGCGCTGAGGCGGGTCGAGGCGGTCGCCCCGGACTTCGTCTCCGTCACCTACGGCGCCGGCGGCTCCACGCGCGCGGGCACGGTCAAGGAGACCCAGCAGATCGTCGCCGACACCACCCTGACCCCCGTCGCCCACCTCACGGCGGTCAACCACTCCATCGCGGAGCTGCGCAACATCATCGGCCAGTACGCCGACGCCGGGATCCGCAACATGCTGGCCGTGCGCGGCGACCCGCCCGGCGACCCGATGGGCGAATGGGTCCCGCACCCCGAGGGCCTGACCTACGCGGCCGAACTCGTCGAACTCATCAAGGAGTCCGGCGACTTCTGCGTCGGCGTCGCGGCCTTCCCGGAGATGCACCCGCGCTCCGCCGACTGGGACGCGGACGTGACGCACTTCGTCGACAAGTGCCGGGCCGGCGCCGACTACGCGATCACCCAGATGTTCTTCCAGCCCGAGTCGTACCTGCGCCTGCGCGACCGCGTCGCCGCGGCCGGCTGCGACACCCCGGTCATTCCGGAAATCATGCCGGTGACCAGTGTGAAGATGCTGGAGAGGTTGCCAAAGCTCAGCAACGCCTCGTTCCCGGCCGAGCTGAAAGAGCGGATCCTCGCGGCCAAGGACGATCCGGCGGCTGTACGCTCGATCGGGATCGACTTCGCCACGGAGTTCTGCGCGCGGCTGCTGGCCGAGGGTGTCCCCGGACTGCACTTCATCACGCTCAACAACTCCACGGCGACGTTGGAAATCTACGAGAACCTGGGCCTGCACCACCCACCGCGGGCCTAGACCGGCCGCACATACTTACGACACACTGCCTTGCGGCCACTGGGAGAGGGGCGTACATGGGCTGGACGGTCCTCTACATCGCGTTCGGCGTCGTCGCGCTGTGGCTGCTCGGTGAGGTGCTGCTGCAGTACAAGGCGCGGCTGCGCTGGCGGCTGCTCGCCTTCGGTGGCTTCGTCGGCGTCGTCGCCGGTGTGCTGTTGTCCGACGTGATCGTCATCGGTCTCGGCGCCGCCGCCTTCGCGGTCGGCCAGACCTACGTGACGCTGTCCTTCCGCCGCGGCTTCGAGGCCGGCTGGGCGGTCAACGCCCCGGTGAGCCTGGTCGGCAGGCGCGCCCGTCCGGAACGCGGCCGCCAGGAACCGACGTTGGAGGTCTCCGGCCTCGAGGCGACCGGCTCCGGCCACGAGGCCTACGGCGACCGTGACGCGTACGACGAGCGTGACACCTACGACGACCAAGCGCAGGGCGACGGCGGCCCCTCGTACGGCCACGACGACTACGGCCACGACGACTACGACCGCGACGACTACGACCGCGACGACGTCTTCACCCCGGCCCGCCCCGCCGACCCGGGCGCGGCGGAGACCACGGCCGTCTACGAGCCGCTGCCCGTGCCGGACGACACCGGTTCCTACGGCGTGTACGGCGACACGGGTTACGGACCCGACCAGCAGACCCCGGCCGCCGCCGTGCACGGCGCCGACCCCTCCTACGCCTACGACTACCCGGGCAGCACCCAGCAGGGGTACGGCTACGACACCGGCGGCCAGCAGCAGTACGCCGCCTACTCCGACCCGTACATCGGCACCCACACCTACGACGGGGCGCCGTACGACACCGGCGGCTACGACACGTCGGACGGGCAGCAGTACGGCCGGCAGGACTACGGGCAGGACCCGTACGCCACCGGCACGACCGGCGGCTACGGCGGCGAGACCCCGGCCGGCGGAGTCTGGGTGCCGCAGCAGCGCAGCACCGACGACCCCTACGGCGGTGAACTCCCGCCGGAGCAGACGTACCCGTACCAGGGCGACGGCCGACCGCAGGGGCAGAGCCAGGGCTACGACGAGCAGTACCGCTTCTGACGGTGCCTCCGGCGCCCGGCGACCGGGCGCCGGCCGCTCACTGGGAGCCCCGGAACTCCGGTCCCTCCACGACGAGTCCGGCGACCAGCGCACCCGACATGCCCGCGTGCGGCAGACCGCCGCCGGGGTGCGACCAGCCGCCGACCGTGAACAGCCCCTCGGTGCGCGTGCTGTTCGCCGGGTGCAGCAGGCGCCCGCCGGCACCCGCCAGGGCCGGCACCGGCACCGCGCCGTCCGCCACCCCGGTGGCCGCCGCCACGTCGGCCGGGGTACGCACCTCGTGCCACAGGAGACGGTCGCGCAGGTCCGGTATCGCACGCTCGGCGGCCTGGACGAGGCGCTCGGCGTGCTCCTGGTGTCCGCCCGCGTCCGCCCCACTGCCCGCCGGCACCACCGAGGTCACGGTGACCGCCTCGTGGTCCGAGTCCGGCACCAGCCCCGGATCGTCCGGCCGCAGGACGGTGACCGTCGGCCGCGCGGCCATACCGGGCGTGGTGCCGAACAGCGCCTCCAACTCGGCCTCGCGGTCGGGCGCGTGCACCACCGTCCGGTGCGCCGTCCCCTCCGGGCGGCCACCCCGCAGCGCCAGCAGCACCGTCAGCCGGCTCGCCCCGCCGCGCTGCGCCGGCACCTCCCCGTCACCCCGCGCCGATGATCCCCCGCACAGGCGGTCCAGCACCCCGGGCGCCACCCCGGCGACCACGAACTCCGCCTCCGCCACGCCGCCTTCGGCCAGCTCCACGCCCGCCACCCGGCCGTCCTTCTCGACGACTCCGGTGACCTCGGCACCGAAGCGGAACTCGACGCGGCGGGCCAGACACCGCTCGTACACCGCCCGCGCCAGCTCCCGCAGACCGCCGCCGCG
Organism: Streptomyces sp. M92; assembly: GCF_028473745.1. Lineage (NCBI taxonomy): Bacteria > Bacillati > Actinomycetota > Actinomycetes > Kitasatosporales > Streptomycetaceae > Streptomyces > Streptomyces sp. M92. The sequence goes on along the minus strand of NZ_CP101137.1, from coordinate 360,309 downwards.
CACGTACCACATGCCGAACGCGTACTCCATGTACGGCAGCACCGCGGTGTTGGCCGGTGCGGTCCGTGGGTCCAGGCCGTGGGCGAGGGCGTGGCTCTCCAGCAGGGCGGCCAGCCGCGCGTCCCGCAGCTCCCAGGCGCCGACCTCGGCGAGCGTGCCGGCCCGGCGGGTGCGCAGCAGCCGCTTGTGCGGGACCGCGGGGTAGGGCTCGCGCTCGGCCAGCACCTCCCAGTTCGGCCAGAGCGGCTCCTCCAGGAGCGGACGGCGGGTGCGGTCCCAGGTCTCCCGGGCCCGCACCAGGAAGTCGCCCCAACGCCGCCCGGCGTCCGGGCCGAGCGCGGCGTCCAGGGCCGCGAGGACGCCGGCCCGCGAGGCGTTCGGCAGGGAGACGTCCGTGCCGTCCGCGAACACGTGGCGTGCGGACGGGTCGACCTGGACCAGGTCGACGCAGGACTCCAGCGGCTCCTTGCCGGTCTTGACGAACAGATCGCGCCAGACCGCGGGCAGCGGCAGCAGACCGGGGCCGGTGTCGAAGGAGAACCCGTCCCGCTCGAAGCGGCGCAGCGCCCCGCCGTACGTCGCCGTCCGCTCGTACACCGCCACCCGGTGGCCCGCGACGGCCAGCCGGGCGGCGGCCGCCATGGCGCCCATCCCGGCGCCGATCACCGCAATCCGTGCCATGCCGACGACTTTATCCGCCGCCACCGACAATCCCGGTCCGAGGGGCCGCGGCCCGCGGCGACGACGGGTGCCGGGCCGGAGCTGAGTACCGCGACGGGCGCGGGCGTGCCCGGCCGGCCGCCGTGATGAGCCGGCGTGCGCAGGCCTGAGTACTTGTACCTACTGCCTCAGATGAGTACGCGCGCGGATGGGTGCCGACCCGCGTGAACGAGAGAGTGGGGGCACGGAGAGGGGCACGGCTCCGGCACCGGCGACACGGGGTGCCGGAACGGAGCCGGGCCCGCGATCCGCTCCTTCCGCCGGCCGCGGTCGGCGGGAGCGAGGCACGGGGGAGCCCGGGGGAACGACCGAGAACGGGGGTTCCTGCGGGGGGACGTACGGGGGAGTACGAGAAGGCGCCGGTCCGAGGGCGGCCCGCGGGGGACGCGGCCGTCACGGACCGGCGCTCTTCGTGCGCGGCGCCTCAGGGCCGGCCGCTCACCCGCCCCTGGAGCAGCCGGGACAGGGCCGAGTGCACGTCGTCCAGGGAACGCTCCGGCTGGAACGACTTCCAGTCCAGCGCGGCCACCAGGACCATGCCGACCAGGGCGGCCGCGGTCAGCGGCACGTCGATCTCGTCACTGAACTCCCCGCCCGCCACGCCGTCGCGCAGCACACCCTCCACCACCGCGACGGCCTCCTGGCGGACCACCAGCAGGGTGGACTGCCACGCCCGGTTGGTGCGCCACAGCTCGGCCACGTACAGCTGGGTGAAGGCCGGATAGCGGTCGATGAAGACGAGCCCCGCGCGGATCATCGCGTCCAGGGCGTCGACCCGGCTCCGGCCCTCGCGCGCCGCCTGCTCGGCCGCCTCCCGCAGCGATGCGGTCAGCAGACCGACACCGTGCCGCAGCAGCTCCTCGAAGAGGACGGACTTGCTGGCGAAGTTGTAGTACACCGTGCCCTTCGCGACCCCGGCGCGTTCGGCGATCTCGTCCACGGTGGTGGCGGAGAAGCCCTGCTCGGCGATGAGGGTGACGGCCGCCTCGTAGAGCTTCTGCCGGGTGGCCTCGCGGCGGCCGCTGCCGTGCGAGGTGGCGCTGCTGCTTTCCATGGTCCCGATTGTCACAGCACCCGCCCCCGGTACGTCACCGCAGGGCCCGCCGGGATCACAGGGTCAGCTCCGGGTGCAGCCGGTCGACGGTCCACACCTGCCGGCGGCGGGCCGACAGGGCGGTCAGCGCGAGGGCCGCCGCGGTGAACGCGGCGAGCACCACGCACGCGTGCCACACCGGTTCGAGACCGCCGCCCGTGATGAGCCTCCTGAGGGCCTCGACGACGTAGCTCATCGGCAGGAAGGGGTGCAGCGCGTTGAAGAAGCCCGGACTGGTCTGCACGGGGTACGTGCCGCCCGCGGACGTCAGCTGCAGCATCAGCAGCGCGAGCACCAGGATGCGGCCCGCCGCCCCGAAGCGCGCGTTCAGCCACTGCACGATCGCCGCGAAGCACGCCGTCACCAGGAACAGGAAGCCCACCGTCCCGGTCGCCCGGGCCATCTGCAGCCCGACCGCCCAGTGCAGCACGGACATCAGGGCCGCCGTCTGGAGCACCCCGAGCGTCACCACCGGCAGCCAGCCCGCCAGGGCGATCCGCCAGGCCGACGCCCCCGCGGCGAGCGCCCGCCGGTTCATCGGCGGGATCAGCATGTACGCCACCATGGCACCCACCCACAGGGACAGCGGGATGAAGTACGGGGCGAAACCGGTGCCGTAGTTCGGCGCCCGGTGCAGGGACTCGGAGGCCAGCCGGACCGGGTCCGCCATCACACCGGTGCGCTCGTCGCGCTCCTTCTCGTCGTAGTCGGGGATCCGCCCGGCCCCGTCGTGCAGGCCGCCGGCGAGTTTCTCGGAGCCGTCGGCCAGCTTGAACATGCCGCCGTTCAGGTCGTCGGCACCGGTGCGGAGCTTGCCGACGCCCTCGTCCAGGTCCTTGGCGCCGGTCTTGGCGGTGCCGATGCCCTTGTGGATCTTCTCGGCGCCGTCGGCGACCTTCCCCGCGCCCGTGTTCAGGTCGTTGACCTTCTTGACGGCGTCGTCGAGGTCCTCGGAGAGGTTCGGGGCGCGCTCGGCGAGGGCCTGGGCCTGCTTCTCGAGGGCGGACAGGTTCGCGTCGAGCTTCTTCAGCTCCTCCTCGCGGTCGGTGACCAGGCCGCTGACGTCTTCGGCGACCGTCGCCACGGCCGCCGCCGCGTCCCTGCCCTTCCCGAGGTCGGGGCAGGCGGCGTCGGGGAGCGCCGGGTCCTCGCAGCGCGTCCGGTACACCTCGGCCAGCGTGTCGGCCTCCGCGCGGGCGTCCTTCGCCGCCGCGGGGGCCTTCTCGACCAGGGCGTCCAGGTTCTCGCGGAGCGCGCCGGAGGAGTCGGCGACGAACCGGGCGGTCTCGCCGATGGTCTTCTCGTTGTCCTCCAGGAAGGGGCCCACCCGGCCGGCCGCGCCGTTGACCTTCTCGGCGAGCTTCTCGGTGCCGTCCGCGACCCGCTTGGCGCCCTTCTCCAGCTCGCCCGCCTTGGTGTCGAGCTTCTTCAGGCCCTTGGACAGGTCGCCGCTGCCGTCCTCGGCGTCCTTCAGCCCGTCGGCGAGGTCCTGGGCGCCCTTCTCCGCCTTGCCGATGCCGCCCTTGAGCTCGTCCGCGCCCTTGGCCGCCCTCACGGTCTCGCCGTGGATGTCGGAGAAGGAGATGAAGATCCGGTCGAGGAACGACCGCGACGCCTTGCTGGACGCCGCCTCGCGCACCTCGGCGAAGACGGTCCGGGAGATCTGCCCGACGATGTAGTTGTTGGCGTCGTTCGTACGGACCTGGAGAGCACCGGTCTCGGGCGAGTCGCCCGCGCTGGAGGCGATGCGGCGGCTGAAGTCCGCGGGCATGGTGAGCGACAGGTAGTAGGTGCCGTCCTCCACGCCCCGCCGGGCCTCGGCGGCGCTCACCTCGTGCCAGTCGAAGACCTCGCTCTCGCGCAGCCCCGCGGTGATGTCGTCGCCCGCCGTGAGCCTGCGGCCGTCAGCGGTGGCTCCCCGGTCGTCGTTGACCAGCGCCACGGGGATGCGGTCCAGGCGTCCGTACGGGTCCCAGAACGACCACAGGTACAGGGCGCCGTAGAGCAGGGGCAGCAACAGCAGCGCCACCAGCGCGGCCCGCGGCAGCCGGCCGCGCCCGAAGCGCCTGAGCTCAAGCGCGGCCAGCTTCGGCGAGCGCATCGGCGTCCTCCTTCGTCGTGTCGTCGTCGGCGGCGTCGCCGTCGGTTCCGGGGCCGTCCGACTCGGTGTCGTCCGCCTCGGTGTCGGCGTCCGGCTCGGTGTCCGGGCCGGTGAAGACGGTCACCGCGTCCGCGGGTGCCTCGCTGCACACCGCGACGACCGTCGTGCCCGACGCGGCGATCGACACCAGCAGGGACCAGATCTCGTCCCGCTCGGCGGCCGACAGCTTGAGATCGGCGTCGTCGACACCGAGCAGCCGGGGGCGGCCGATCAACGCGAGGGCGATCGACAGCCGCAGTGCCTCCGTGCGCTCCAGGTCCCGTACGGCGGTGCGGGGTCCCTTGGGCAGCGTCTCCAGGTCGAGCCCGGCCGCCTCCAGGGCCGCGTCGGTCAGGAGCCGTGCCTTCGCCGCCCGCTCCGCGCGCGGGAGCAGCAGGCCGCGCACCGAGTCGCCGAAGCGGCGCTGCAGCAGCGCCCGCTCGCGCAGGTGCTCGGCGACGGTCAGAGACGGCTCCAGATCGGTGACACCCGGTACGTGCGCGAGGGCGCTGGTCCGGCGCAGGGCGGACATCTGCCGGGGCAGCCGCAGCCCGCCCACGACCGCCGTGCCGTCGGTCGGCCTCATCCGCCCGGTGAGCGCGAGCAGCAGGCAGGTGCGGCCCGACCCGGACGGCCCCTCCACCGCGATCAGCGAGCCGGGCTCCGCCTCGACGCGGACGCCGCGGAACACCCAGCCGCGTGGTCCCCTCAGCCCGAAGTCGCGGGCCTCCACCGCGAGCCCGTGCGGACCGTCCACGCCGCCTCACCCCTCGCCCCTTTTTGAACTGACTGGTCAGTGCAAAAGCTAACCCGAACCGACGATCGAGGCAAAAGCGCAGGTCAGAACGGATTGTCAGTGGCATACCTCACGATGGGCACATACGGCACCTCGTCACAGAGCGTGCCGTCACGGAGACGACAGGAGGATCGTCATGGCCCACTCGTCCGCAGCCGCCGCCCGGCGGCCCCGCGCAGCCGGCCCTGCACCCTCACTGACCGGCCCGGCGAGCGACGTGCACCCCGTGCTCCGCCGGACGACCGCCCCGCCCGCCGCCCTCGGCCTGCTCGCCCAGGCGCGGGCCGGCCTCGAGGAAGCCACCGTCCTCGAGACACCGAACGAGCGCTATGCGACCGCCCACCTCGCCGCCCTGCGCACGGCGGCCGCCGTGCTCGCCGCCCGGGGCCGGCCCGAGACCACCCCGCGGGCCCGGGCCCGTATCCGAAGCGCCTGGGAAGTGCTGCCCGAGATCGCGCCCGAGCTCGCCGACTGGAGCGCGCTGTTCGCCTCCGGCGCCGCACGCCGGGCGCGGGCCGAGGCGGGCATCCAGGGCGCGGCGGGCAGCCGGGACGCCGACGACCTGATACGCGACGCGGCGATGTTCCTGCGCCTGGTGGAGCGGATGCTGGCCCTCCAGCCGGTACTGCCCCAGCCCCGCCCCGACACGGACGGCTCCGGCCCGGACGGCACGGGTCCCGACGCCCCCGGCCCGGACCGGCCGGGTTCCGGCCCCCCGCCCCGCGCCGGGAACGCCGGGCCGGGCCGCCCCCTGCCGGACGCGGGCTGAACGATCCCCGGCCCGCACCGGCCACGCCCGCCGGGCCACGGCTCGCGCCTTGTCGGGTGCGTCCGCCGGTTCATGGCGCCAGGCGTGCGCGGCCGCCGCGTTCACGGGTCCGTGCCGGGGCGGGACGTGCGGGTGTGGGCCGGTGGGGTGGCTCGTGGGCGGGCGCTGCTGGGGCCGCGTCGGTCGCGTCCGCCGGCGCCACGGTCCGCAGGCGTCCACCCGGCCGCGTACCGGAGGCGCCCGCCGGGGCACTGGCCGCGGGCCGGCGGCTCGGCGGACCGCGCCGGGCGGCCGGTCCGCCCGGCGTTCCCCTGCCCGCATGCCGTGCCTGCCCGTCCGCGAGGTCACGGGCGGTACGGGGTGACCGGTCGCCGTACCGGAGGCAATAGGGTGGGAGACGCCTGAAGCCTGCCCCGTCCCGCTCCCGCGCCGGGGCGGCAGCCCGTTCCGCTCCGCCCGTGCCCGAGGCGGTGCCGCGCCGAGGAGTCAACTGCCGTGTCGGACCCGATGCGCCCGCCCGTCTCCCCCCACCGCCCTCACCCGGCGTCGCCGCGCTCCGAGCCCTCCCGTTCCCGCGCCGCACTGAGGACCGCCGTGGTCTGGGACGTCCTCCGAGCGGCCCTGGACCGCCGGGTCAAGGCCACCGGCCGCCAGGCGCTGGACGTCCTGGACACCGGTGGCGGCAGCGGCAACTTCGCGGTGCCCGCGGCCCGCCTCGGCCACCGCGTCACCGTCGTCGACCCGAGCCCCAACGCCCTGTTCGCCCTGGAACGCCGGGCCGCCGAGGCCGATGTCGCCGACCGTGTGCGGGGTGTCCAGGGAGACGCCCGCGGCCTCTTCGACGTGGTCGAGCGCGGCGGCTACGACGCCGTGCTCTGCCACGGCGTCCTGGAGTACGTGGACGACCCCGCCGAGGGCGTGCGCAACGTGGTCGCGGCGCTGCGTCCCGAGGGCGTCCTCAGCCTGCTCGCCGCGGGTCTCGGCGGAGCCGTGCTGGCGCGTGCCCTCGCGGGTCACTTCACCGAGGCCCGGCAGGCCCTCGGCGACCCGGACGGCCGCTGGGGCGAGGGCGACCCCGTGCCGCGCCGGTTCACCGCCGAACAGCTCACCGGCCTGGTCGAGGCCGCGGGGCTCCGGGTGGGCGCCGTGCACGGTGTCCGCGTCTTCGCCGACCTCGTGCCCGGAGTCCTGGTGGACACCGAGCCGGGTGCCATGGACGCGCTGCTGGAGCTGGAGGCCGCGGCCGCCGAACTCCCCGCCTTCCACTCCGTGGCCACCCAGCTCCACGTGCTCGGTGAGACGCGAGGGGCCCAGGAGGACTGAGCCGCCCGGTGGGGTACGGCGCTGATCAGGGGCGCGACTGCACATGGAGTACGCCACAGGCCCCCCGAACGGGGGCCAGTCGCCGTATGATCGAGGGAGACCGCCCGGCATGACGGGTCGGCCGCTGGGGAATGGGAACTTCAGCGAGCCGGCACGGCCATGACGGAGACCGGTTGGCCAATTGGCGTAGAGGGGCGGGTTTCACGGGGGCGATTCCCTGCCTATCCTGAAGGGACCCCCCCCGGGTCGCCCCGGCGACTGCACGATGAGGAGGACTCCGTGCCGCTCTCGGAGCACGAGCAGCGCATGCTCGAGCAGATGGAGCGAGCGCTGTACGCCGAAGATCCCAAGTTCGCGACAGCGCTCGAGGGAAGCGGGCTGCGTACGTACACCCGGCGACGGGTCTACCAGGCGGTCGCGGGCTTCCTCGTAGGTATTGCGCTCCTCATGGCCGGTATGGTCGCCCAGCGGGTATGGCTCAGTGTGGTGGGCTTCCTGGTCATGCTGGGCTGTGCGGTTCTCGCCGTGACCGGCTGGCGCAAGGCCCCGAAGCCGGGCGAGCAACCGGCTGCGGGCGCCGGACCGCAGGCGCGCCACCAGGGAAAACAGAAGCGTTCCATGATGGATCGCATCGACGAGCGCTGGCAGCGGCGCCGGGATGATCAGCAGGGCGGCCAGTAGCCGCGGGCAACCGCTCACCAGGACGTTCGTGTGAGGGGGTGACCACCGACCGGTGGTCACCCCCTCACACGCGCGTGTGGGCCGGTGCTCCCCAGAGCTCGGGCCGGGGCCTTCCCTCCGCCCCGGCCCCGCCCGTCGGTGCCCCGTACCGTGCCACCTGCCCCGCCGGCTCCCCGCCGGCTCAGCTCCGCTGCCCCGAGGCCTTCCGCAAGGTCGGCCGGGCCGCCGCCACGACCCGCCGCTTCGCGGCCGCCCACCGGGCCGACACCGCCCAGGCCACCCGTACGGTCGAACGCGGGGCGAACCGTGCGCGCAACCGCGTGCGGCGCCCGACCCCGGCCCGCAGACCGGCGCTCGCCCGGAGGACGTCCTCCGTGAGGCCCGCCGTCAGCCGCGGGCGTGGAGCGTAGAGGACCTGCTCCACCGCGTCCGCCACCCGGTGCACCGCGGCGGCCGCCGCCGGGTCGAGGTGTCCCAGCCGCACGATCCGGGCCGCCGCCCCGCGCGGGGTCTGCGACTCGTCCGGCAGGATTCCGAGGTCCCACGCCGTATCGGTCAGCTCCTGCCAGACCGCCAGGGTGTGCGGTCCCGCGTCCGCCTCGGCGCGGCCGTGCGCCCCCAGCCGCACCGACCGGGTGCGCAGCCGCCACAGCAGCGGGGCGAGCGGGGCCAGCAGGACCGCCAGGCCGCCGACGGCCCAGGCGAGGACGGTGTACCACCTCGTCCCGTCGCCACCCGTGACCGGCACGGCGGCGGCGGACTCGCTCGCGCAGCCCTGCACCCTCTTCAGCTCGGCCGAGCAGCTCTCGCTGACCGAAGGGGCCGCCGACGGCTCCGTCTGCGGGTTCCGGGACGGCAGCGCCGGGTCGGGCACCGAGCTGCCCGGCGTGTCGGTCACGGTGTACGACGGCGTCGAGCCGCGCGTCGGCGTCGGCTCGAACCGGGTCCAGCCCACGCCCTCGAAGTAGACCTCCGGCCAGGCGTGCGCGTCCCGCAGCCCCACCGACACCGAACCGTCCGCCTGCGGGGTGCCCGGTGCGAAGCCGACCGCGACCCTGGCCGGAATGTCCAGGGAGCGGGCCATCGCCGCCATGGCGAAGGAGAAGTGGACGCAGAAGCCCTCCTTGTCCTTCAGGAACCGGGCGATCGCCCGGGAGCCGCTGCCGACCTCCACCTGGGTGTCGTACTCGAAACCGCCGTTGAGCGCGAAGTACTCCTGGAGCCTGACTGCCTGCTCGTAGGGGTTCGCCGCGCCGGCGGTGACGTCGCGGGCCGTCTGGGAGACCACGTCGGGAAGCGAGTCCGGCAGTTCCGTGTACTCCCGCTTCAGGACCGCCGACGGCGGCGGTGCCGCGGCCAGCTGTTCCGCCGTCGGCTGCACGTCGAGGCTCCGCACCTGGTAGGTGAGCCCGCGCGTGTTCTGGCCGTGGTCGCCGACCAGGGTCATGCCCACGGGTTCGTAGCGCCAGTTGCCGGGGACGCGGACGCCGCTCGGCGGATACGGCATCGGCAGCCAGTCCTGGGCGTACCAGTCGGCGGCCGTGATCGTGGTCCGGATCTCCGCGCGCCTGGTGTCCGGGCCGAGGCCGACCGGGGTGGGGAACGTGCCGTCCGGCACCGCCGTGATGTGCCGTTTGGACGGCTTCCAGGTGGTGCCGTCGAAGTCGTCCAGGGACACGATCCGCAGGTACAGGTTCGATATGTCGCCCGAGTCGGTCTCGAGGGAGAGGACCTGCCGGTTCTCGTCGACGTTGAGGCTGTCGCGCAGGGAGACGAGGGGGTTCACCGCGGAGATCGTGCCGCCGCCCCCGGTTCCGGAGCCGACGCCCGTGTTGGAGCTGTCCAGCAGCCCGCCGTTCATCGTGGGCAGGGCGAGCGGCGCCACCAGGGCGATGCCCAGCGCGAACGCGCCGATGCGCCGCCCGGTGCGGACCGGGGCGACCGCGCCGCCCTGCTCCGCGCCCGGGCCGCGTGGTGCGCCGCCGAAGACCCTGCCCCACTGGGAGAGCCGGTCGCGCCCCTCGGCCAGCAGCAGCATCAGATAGCCGACCGCGGCGACCAGGAACCACAGCCAGTCGGCGCCCCCCTCGGACAGCCCCGCGGCCACCGAGTAGAGGGCGAGCAGCGGCAGACCGGCCGGTGCGGCGCTGCGGAAGGTCACCGCCAGGGTGTCCACGAGCAGCCCGATCACGAGGACGCCGCCGACCAGCATCAGCCGGATGCCGTCCGACTCCAGCGGGGCCGGGATCGCGTACCGGGCGATGTCGTCGCCGCCCCGTTGCAGTAGGTCGGCGAAGCGCTGGAAGGCCTGCGGGCCGGGGATCAGCCCGGCGAACGCCTGCTGCCGGGCGAAGACCAGGGTCAGGAGCACCAGCGTGACCAGGGTCTGCGCGGCGATGGTCAGCGGCCGGGCCAGCGGCACCCGGCGGGCGGCCGCGCCCACCCCGGACTGGACCGCCAGCAGGAACGCGGCCTGCAGGATCCAGGTGGCCGGATCGACCAGTGGCAGCAACGCGCACGCCGTCATCAAGGTGGCCGCCCACGCACACAGCGCCACCCGCGCCCGCCCACTCATCGCGTCCCCTCCCCGCCGTCGGCCGTCGTCGCGGCGGCGGCGCACCCGTGGTCTGCCGGGCGGTGATGGCGTCCTGTCGGTGACGCGTCGCATCGCCCCGGCCGTGTCCGCTCGTCGCCGTCGGGGAGCGGTGCCCCGTAGGTCGGCGGGGTTCGGCGTGCTTGTTCTTTCGTCGAGCCGTCTCCTCGCCGCGGGTCGTTGTCGGGGTGGCACCGGTGGTCTGCCGGGCGGTGGTGTGGTCGGGTCGGTGACGCGTCGCATCGCCCCGGCCGTGTCCGCTCGTCGCCGTCGGGGAGCGGTGCCCCGTAGGTCAGCGGGGTTCGGCGTGCTTGTTCTCTCGTCGAGCCGTCTCCCCGCCGCGGGTCGTTGTCGGGGTGGCACCGGTGGTCTGCCGGGCGGTGGTGTGGTCGGGTCGGTGACGCGTCGCATCGCCCCGGCCGTGTCCGCTCGTCGCCGTCGGGGAGCGGTGGCCCCCACGTCCGCAGGCTTCCCCGCGCCTGTTCGCTCATCGGGCCGCCCCCTCCCCGCCGCTCGCCGTCGCCAGGCCGGTGCGCTCGCGGTCCGCCAGGCGCCACAGCTCCTCCAAGGAGGCGCCCCGGGGGACGTGCACGGCGGTCCAGCCGGCCTCGCGGAGCATCCGCAGCCGTTCCTCGCTCCTGCCCGACGGACCGGGTGCGCCGACCGGATCCCGGGCCCAGCTGTCGGGGTCGAGGACGAAGGCGACCGCGCCGCCGCTGCGCTGCCGCATCCGGGCGACCACCGCCGCCTGCTCCTCGTCCAGGTCGCCGAAGAACGCCACCAGCAGCCCCTCGTTCCCACCGCGCAGCACGTCGTACGCCAGGGACAGGCCCGTGCCGTCGGAGTGGTCGATCACCGCGAGGGAGTCCATCATCAGCCCCGCCGCGTCGGCCGAGCCCTGGCTCGCGCCCGCGAAACCGTCGGCGCCCTCGCCGGGCACCCAGTCGCCGGTGTCCGTGAGCAGCCGGACGGAGAAACCCCGCTCCAGCATGTGCGTCAGCACGGACGCCGCGCCCGACACCGCCCACTCGAAGGCCGAGTCGGGGCCCGCGCCCTCGAAGGCGCCGCCCCGGGTGTCCAGCAGCACCGTGCAGCGGGCGCGCTGCGGCTGCTCCTCGCGGCGCACCATCAGCTCGCCGTACCGCGCGGTGGACCGCCAGTGCACGCGGCGCAGGTCGTCGCCGTACCGGTACCCGCGCGGGATCACGTCGTCGTCGCCGGCGAGGGCGAGCGAGCGCTGCCGTCCCTCGCCGTACCCCTTCGCCTCCCCGCTCAGCCGCACCGGAGGCAACGCCTCCACCCGCGGGGTCACGGTCAGGGTGTCGTACGTCGAGAAGGAGCGGGTCAGCTCGCACAGGCCGAACGGGTCGGTCAGGCGCAGTTGCAGCGGGCCCAGCGGATAGCGGCCGCGCAGGTCCGAACGGACCCGGTAGGACACCTCGCGGCGGCCGCCCGGCTCGACCCGGTCGAGGACGAAACGGGGGCGCGGGCCGAGTACGTACGGCACCCGGTCCTGGAGCATCAGCAGGCCGGTGGGCAGCCGCGAGACGTTGTCGACGCGCAGGTGGACCCGTGCCTCGCTGCCCGCGGGCACCCGTCCGGGGGAGAGCCGGCGGCTGCCCGCCACCCGGTAGCGCGTGCGGTAGAGCACCGTCGCGCAGACCAGGGGCAGCACGCCCAGCAGCAGACCGACGCGGAGCAGATCGCTCTGCCCGAGGACGTACGCGCAGACCGCGGCGGCGACGCCGGCGGCCAGGAAGGAACGCCCGCGGGTGGTCAGACCCGTCAGGGCGGTGCGGATACCGCCGCCCTGGTCCCGGTCGTCCTCCGGCCGGTCCGTCCCCCCGGCTTCCATCACAGCCTCCGCGGCGGCTGCTGACCGTACGCCGGCATGCCGTGGCCCATGCCGTAGCCGCCCGTCTGCTGCTGGGGCGCCGCGGGCACCGGGGTGCGCTGCAGGATCTCCTGCACGACCTGCTCCGCGGTGCGGCGGCCCAGCTGTGCCTGGGCGGTGGGCAGCAGGCGGTGGGCCAGGACGGCGACCGCGAGGGCCTGGACGTCGTCCGGCAGCGCGTACTCCCGGCCGCTCAGGGCGGCGGACGCCTTCGCCGCGCGCAGCAGATGCAGCGTGGCGCGCGGTGAGGCGCCGAGTCTGAGGTCCGGGTGGGTGCGGGTGGCGGCGACCAGGTCGACGGCGTACCGCCGGACCGGCTCCGCGACGTGGACGCTCCGGACCGCCTCGATCAGTTTCAGGATCTCGTCCGCGTGCGCCACCGGCTGGAGGTCGTCCAGCGGGTTCACCCCGCCGTGCACGTCGAGCATCTGCAGCTCGGCGTCCGGGCTGGGGTAACCGATGGAGACCCGCGCCATGAAGCGGTCGCGCTGGGCCTCCGGCAGCGGGTAGGTGCCCTCCATCTCGACCGGGTTCTGCGTCGCCACCACCATGAAGGGGCTGGGCAGCTCGTAGGTCTGCCCGTCGATGGTGACCTGGCGCTCCTCCATCGACTCCAGCAGCGCCGACTGCGTCTTCGGTGAGGCGCGGTTGATCTCGTCGCCGATCACCACCTGGGCGAAGATCGCGCCCGGCTTGAACTCGAAGTCCCGGCGCTGCTGGTCCCAGATGGACACCCCGGTGATGTCCGAGGGCAGCAGGTCCGGCGTGAACTGGATCCGGCGCACGGAGCAGTCGATGGACCGCGCCAGCGCCTTGGCCAGCATGGTCTTGCCGACTCCCGGGACGTCCTCGATCAGCAGGTGTCCCTCGGCGAGCAGCACGGTCAGCGAGAGCCGTACGACCTCGGGCTTGCCCTCGATCACGTCCTCCACCGAACCGCGTACGCGCTCGACCACCGCGGTCATGTCAGTGAGGCTCGCTCGATCGTCATAGGTCGTCACCCGGCCCTCCTCGGCCTTTCCCCTCGCTCCCTGGGAAGCGGGGGTACCCCAGCTTGCCGGGCCGGCACCGTAACCGCGGACCGGCCCACCCCTCATCACGGACGCCGTGCGGAAAAGGTTCCGCACGACACCACTTCCCGCATTCTTGCCGCCGTTACCGATTCGTGTCACTCGCCTGTGGACAACTGGCTGCGATATGTCGCGCCTTACGGCCTTTGCGGAGCTTGCGCGCGGCAACGGCGCCCGGAGTCAGGCGGGGGTGACCTCGCGCAGCCGGCCCGTCTTCACGTCGAAGACGAAGCCGCGCACGTCCTCGGTGTGCAGGAGGAACGGCGAGGTGCGCACCCGCTCGATCGACTGCCGGACGTCCTGGTCGACGTCCCGGAAGGACTCGACCGCCCACGCGGGACGCTGGCCGACCTCCAGCTCCAGGTCGTGCCGGAAGTCCTCGGTGAGGGACTCCATGCCGCAGTTGGTGTGGTGGATGAGGACCACGCTGCGCGTGCCGAGCGCCCGCTGGCTGATGGTGAGCGAGCGGATCACGTCGTCGGTGACGACACCGCCCGCGTTGCGGATGGTGTGGCAGTCACCCAGGTTGAGGCCGAGCGCGCGGTGCAGGTCGAGGCGGGCGTCCATGCAGGCCACGACGGCGACGCGCTGGACGGGGCGGGCGTCCATCCCGGGGTCGGCGAACGCGTCGGCATAGCGCCCGTTCGCCTCGACGAGCCGGTCGGTGACGGAGCCGCCGCCGGCGGGGGCGGACTCGGAGCCTGTGGGAGCCGATGCAGAAGTCGTCATAACCATGACGTTACTGGTCACCGTCGCGCCGGTCCCCTCGGGAAGGCGGACAAAGAACGCCATCGCGGCTTGTTGTGAGCCACTCCACAGACCCGCACGGCCGCCGCCACACGGGTGAAGTACCGTCCCGCGGCGATTCGCGGACGCCGGCTTCCGCGACGCGCAGGCCGGTTGATTGACCGGCCGACAGGGTGGACTAAAGTGACGCGAAGCGGGAGGCGAGGCTCTCCCTGCTGGACTGAAAACCCCGGAGACCTGGGCGAAGTCCCACCAGATCTCCCCACGTGCGCGGCGCGTACGTACGGCTCGGCCTCCTCCCGCTCCCGGCCGGCCGACGCTTCCGGCGCCGGCAGGACTCCCCTTCACGAGCGAGCGGGAGGGGACCCGGCGGTGCGTGACGCCGTGCCGGACCTGAGAGGCCGTCCCACTTGAGTCAGAGTCGACACGTCCCGGTGATGCTCCAGCGGTGCCTGGACCTGCTGGCGCCCGCCCTGAACGAGCCGGGCGCCGTGGTCGTCGACTGCACGCTGGGACTCGGTGGGCACAGCGAGGCGCTCCTTGCCCGCTTCCCCGAGGCCCGGCTGATCGCCCTCGACCGGGACAAGGAGGCCCTGCGCCTGTCCGGCGAGAGGCTCGCCCCGTACGGGGAGCGCGCCACCCTGGTGCACGCCGTCTACGACGAGCTGCCCGACGTGCTCGACCGGCTCGGCGTCCCCCGCGTCCAGGGCGTGCTGTTCGACCTCGGCGTCTCCTCCATGCAGCTCGACGAGGCCGACCGCGGCTTCGCCTACGCCCAGGACGCCCCGCTCGACATGCGGATGGACCAGACGACCGGCATGAGCGCCGCCGAGGTCCTCAACACCTACCCGCCGGGCGAACTCGTCCGCATCCTGCGGGCGTACGGCGAGGAGAAGCAGGCCAAGCGGATCGTGTCCGCGATCGTCCGGGAACGCGAGAAGGAGCCGTTCAGCAACAGCGCCCGGCTCGTCGAGCTGATCCGCGCGGCGCTGCCGCAAGCCGCCAAGCGCACCGGCGGCAACCCGGCCAAGCGCACCTTCCAGGCCCTGCGGATCGAGGTCAACGGCGAGCTGTCCGTCCTGGAGCGGGCGGTCCCGGCCGCCGTGGAGGCGCTCGGCGTGGGCGGACGGATCGCCGTGCTGTCGTACCACTCCCTGGAGGACCGCCTGGTCAAGCAGGTGTTCGCGGCCGGCGCCGCCAACACCGCGCCGCCCGGACTCCCGGTCGTCCCCGAACGCTACGCGCCCCGGCTCAAGCTGCTCACGCGCGGTGCCGAACTTCCCACCGAGGAGGAGATCGCCGAGAACCGGCGAGCGGCACCCGCGCGGCTGCGCGGAGCCGAGCGCATCAGGGAGTCCATCGGGTGAAACGAGTGAGGCAGGGGGGAGGGCCGATGAGCCGGGAACCCGAACTGAAGGGGAGGGCGGCCCGGCTGGCCAAGCTCTTCCCGCCCGGGAGCAGACGCGGCCAGGCCGCCCGGGCTCCCTTCGTCCTCCTGGTGGTCGTCCTCCTCGGCGGCGGGCTCATCGGGCTCCTCGTCCTCAACTCCGCGCTGAGCGAGGGCTCGTTCCAGCTGGACGACCTGAAGCAGCAGACCAAGGAGCTCACCGACGAGGAACAGGCGCTCCAGCGGGACATCGACGCCTACTCCGCCCCCCGCGCCCTGCAGCGCCGCGCCCGCGAGCTGGGCATGGTGCCCGGCGGCGACCCCGCCTTCCTCGCCCCCGACGGCACCGTCAAGGGCTCGCCCAGCCCCGCGCCCACCCCGGCCACCCCGCTGGTCATCGCCCCCGAGGCGCTGACCGCGCCGCCCGCCACCGCCTCTCCCGGCGGCGAGCCGCCCGACCCGGCCCTCACCACGCCGCCCACCCCCACCCCAGCGGCCACCCCCACCACCGCGGCGACGCCCACCCCGACCCCGACCCCCGGCAGGTGACGGAAGTGTCCGACAGGGAACCGCCGCGCCGCCGCGTGCCCGGACCCGCCAGGCCCGTCCGCCCCGGCGCGCGACGGCAGCCCGGCCCCGGCGCCCGGCCCGCCCGCAGGCCCGGCCCGCCCCGGCAGGCCGCGCCCAGCACCATCCGGCTGGGCAGCCCCCGCCCGCGCCTGCGCATGGTCGGCCTCGCGCTGACCCTGGTGATGACCGCCTTCGTCGTACGGCTGCTCCAGGTGCAGGCCGTCGACGCCGGCACGTACACCGCCAAGGCCGAGCAGAACCGCTACGTCGTCCACACCCTGCCCGCCGAACGCGGCGGCATCACGGACCGCAACGGCGTGGCCCTCGCGACCACCGTGGACGCCTACGACATCACCGCCGACCCCACGATGTTCACCCGCGAGCAGCTGAAGATCGGCGACGGTCCCGAGCAGGCCGCGGCGCTCCTCGCGCCGGTCCTCGGCAAGGAGCAGAAGGACCTGGCCGAACAGCTCCGCCCCGAGAACAAGGAGCTGCGCTACGTCCGTCTCGCCCGGCGGGAGACCCCGCAGGTCTGGAACCAGATCAAGGACCTGAAGACCGCGCTCGCCAAGAAGGCGGAGACGGACAAGTCCGTGGTCAACGTCCTCGCGGGCGTCTTCGCCGACCCCAGCAGCAAGCGCGTGTACCCGGGCGGCGACCTCGCCGCCGGCATCCTCGGCTGGGTCGGCGCCGACGGCAAGGGCGGCGGCGGCCTGGAGCGGAAGCTGAACAAGACGCTGGCCGGCGAGGACGGCAAGATCCGCTACGCCCAGTCCGGTGGCCGCCAGGTGCCCACCGCCGGTTCCACCGAGACGCCCGCCGTGCCCGGCAAGGACGTCGAGCTCACCATCGACCGCGACATCCAGTGGGCCGCGCAGCACGCCATCAGCGAGCAGGTGGAGAAGTCCAAGGCGGACGGCGGCTACGTGATCGTCCAGGACACCGCCACCGGCGAGATCCTCGCCATGGCCAACTCACCCGGCTTCGACCCGGGCGACCTCGCCCACGCCGACCCGGACGCGCTGGGCAACGCCGCGCTCCAGGACGCCTTCGAACCCGGCTCCACCGCCAAGGTGCTGTCGATGGCGGCCGTGCTGGAGGAGAACGCGGCCACGCCGATGACCCACATCACCGTGCCCAACCGGCTCAAGCGCGGCGACCGGCTCTTCAAGGACGACGTCGACCACCCGACCTGGTACCTCACGCTCAACGGCGTGCTCGCCAAGTCCAGCAACATCGGCACCATCATGGCCACCGGCGAGCTGGGCAAGACGCAGGCGGAGGCCAACAAGGTCCTCTACTCCTACATGCGCAAGTTCGGCCTCGGCAGCTACAGCGGGCTCGGCCTCGCCGGCGAGACCATGGGCATCCTCGCACCGCCGGACCAGTGGTCGACCTCGCAGCAGTACACGATTCCTTTCGGCCAGGGCGTCTCCATCAACGCGCTCCAGGCGGCCTCCGTCTACTCGACCGTCGCCAACGGCGGCGTTCGCGTCGAACCCACGCTCGTACGCGGCACCAAGGGGGAGGACGGCCGCTTCACCCCGGCCCCCGAACCGGAGAAGACCCGCGTGATCAGCGAGAAGACCGCGAAGACCCTCGCGCGGATGCTGGAGTCCGTGGTCGACGACGAGGAGGGCACCGGCAACAAGGCGCAGATCGCCGGCTACCGCGTCGCGGGCAAGACCGGCACGGCCAACCGAGTGGATCCGGCCACCGGCAAGTACCACGGCTACACGTCGTCGTTCGCCGGGTTCGCCCCCGCCGACAAGCCGCGGGTCACCGTCTACTGCGCCATCCAGAACGCCACGGAGGGCAGTTACTTCGGCGGTCAGATCTGCGGCCCCATCTACAAGCAGGTCATGGAGTTCGCCCTGAAGACCCTCCAGGTCCCGCCGACCGGGGCCGCCCCCGCGAACCTCCCGGTCACCTTCAAACCCTGACCCCGCCGGGCCCCCACCGAGCCGGCGCCGACGCAGTACCGAGCCACCAGGAACCACCCGTGACAACGATCACCCCCGATCCCGGGAACCAGAGCAGCGCCCCCACCTCACTTCGCCCGCAGGCGGGTACGCCCGGTACGCTCACCGCCGTGCCACACGCTGATCAGTCCCAAACCACCCAGAAGGGCCACCCCGTGACCTACCCGGGACCGCCCAGGCCGGCGCGGATCTCCGCCACACCCCTCGCGGAACTCGCCGACCAGCTGGGTGTCACCGCACCGGACAGCACCGCCGGGGTCACGGGCATCACCCACGACTCGCGTGCCGTCCGCCCCGGTGACCTGTACGCCGCCCTGCCCGGGGCCCGCCTGCACGGCGCCGACTTCGCCACCCAGGCCGCCGGCCTCGGCGCCGTCGCCGTGCTGACCGACCCGTCCGGTGCCGAGCGCGTCGCCGCCGCCGGTCTGCCGGCGCTCGTCGTCGACGACCCGCGCGCGCGGATGGGCGAGCTGGCGGCCACGATCTACGGCCACCCGGGCCGGGACCTGCTCCAGATCGGCATCACCGGCACCTCCGGCAAGACCACCACCGCCTACCTCGTCGAGGGCGGTCTGCGTACGGTGAAGTCCACCGGCCTGATCGGCACGGTCGAGATGCGCATCGGCGACGAGCGCATCAAGTCCGAGCGCACCACGCCCGAGGCCACCGACCTCCAGGCGCTGTTCGCGGTGATGCGCGAGCGCGGCACCGACGCGGTCGCCATGGAGGTCTCCAGCCACGCCCTGGTACTCGGCCGCGTCGACGCCTGCGTCTTCGACATCGCGGTCTTCACCAACCTCAGCCCGGAGCACATGGAGTTCCACTCCGGCATGGAGGACTACTTCCAGGCCAAGGCGCAGCTCTTCACGCCGCGGCGCAGCAAGCTCGGCGTGGTCAACGTGGACGACGAGTACGGGCGCCGCCTCGCGAACGAGGCCACCGTCCCGGTCGTCACCTACTCCGCCGAGGGCCACCCGGACGCCGACTGGCGCGCCGACGAGGTCGAGGTCGGCCCGCTGGACTCGACCTTCACCGTGTTCGGTCCCAAGGGCGAGCAGATCGCCGCCAAGTCGCCGCTGGCCGGACCGTTCAACGTGGCGAACACCCTCGCCGCGATCGTCTCCCTCGCCGCCGCCGGCCTCGACCCGCAGACCGCCGCCGACGGCATCGCCGCCGTCCCCGGCGTGCCGGGCCGCCTGGAGCGCGTGGACGAGGGCCAGCCGTACCTCGCCGTGGTCGACTACGCCCACAAGACCGACGCCGTCGAGTCCGTCCTGCGCGCCCTGCGCAAGGTGACCGAGGGCAAGCTGCACGCCGTGCTCGGCTGCGGCGGCGACCGGGACACGTCCAAGCGGGAGCCGATGGGCGCCGCCGTGGCCCGGTTCGCCGACACCGCCGTACTGACCTCCGACAACCCCCGCTCCGAGGACCCCCTCGCGATCCTCGCCACCATGCTTCAGGGCGCGGCGTCCGTGCCCGCCCACGAGCGCGGCGAGGTCCAGGTCTTCGAGGACCGCGCCGCCGCCATCGCCGCCGCCGTCGCCCGGGCCCGGCCCGGCGACACCGTGCTGGTCGCGGGCAAGGGCCACGAGCAGGGCCAGGACATCGCCGGGGTGGTCCGTCCCTTCGACGACCGCCAGGTGCTGCGCGAAGCCATCCAGAAAGCCCAGGGATGAGATCCCGAAAGATCCAGCCGATCCTGATCCTGATCCAGGGGACGAACTTGTGATCACCCTCTCTCTCGCCGAGATCGCAGAAGTCGTCGGCGGGCGGATGCACGACATACCGGACGCGTCCGCGCAGGTCACCGGGCCGGTCGTCCGGGACTCGCGGGAAGCGGGGCCCGGCTGCCTCTTCGTCGCCTTCGTCGGCGAGCGGGTGGACGGCCACGACTACGCGCCGGCGGTCGTCGAGGCGGGCGCGGTGGCCGTGCTCGGCTCCCGCCCCGTCGGCGTGCCCGCGATCGTCGTGGACGACGTCCAGGCCGCCCTCGGTGCCCTCGCCCGGCACGTCGTACGACGCCTCGGCGCCACCCTCGTGGCCCTCACCGGGTCGGCCGGCAAGACCAGCACCAAGGACCTGATCGCCCAGGTGCTGCGCCGCAAGGCGCCCACGGTCTTCACGCCCGGCTCCATGAACAACGAGGTGGGGCTGCCGCTCACCGCGCTCACCGCCACCGAGGAGACCAGGTTCCTCGTGCTGGAGATGGGTGCCCGCGGCATCGGCCACATCCGGTACCTCTGCGAGCTGACCCCACCGCGGATCGGTCTCGTCCTCAACGTCGGCTCCGCGCACATCGGGGAGTTCGGCGGCCGCGAGCAGATCGCCCGGGCCAAGGGCGAACTCGTCGAGGCGCTGCCTTCGGCCGAGGAGGGCGGCACCGCGATCCTCAACGCCGACGACGGCCTCGTACGGGCCATGGCCTCCCGAACGAAGGCGAAGGTGCTTCTTTTCGGAGAGTCCGACGAAGCGGACGTTCGCGGTGAGAACGTGCGACTCACGGACACCGGACAGCCCTCCTTCAGGCTTCACACACCCTCCGGTGCAAGCGATGTGACCATGCGCCTGTACGGTGAGCACCACGTGTCGAACGCGCTCGCCGCGGCCGCCGTCGCCCACGAGTTGGGCATGTCCGCAGACGAGATCGCCACCGCGCTCTCCGAGGCGGGCTCCCTCTCCCGCTGGCGGATGGAGGTCACCGAGCGCCCGGACGGCGTGACGGTCGTCAACGACGCCTACAACGCGAACCCCGAGTCCATGAAGGCCGCGCTGCGTGCGCTCGCCGCCATGGGAAAGGGGCGTCGTACGTGGGCGGTGCTCGGCAAGATGGCCGAGCTCGGGGACGAGGCGCTCGCCGAGCACGACGCGGTCGGACGGCTCGCCGTCCGGCTCAACGTCAGCAAGCTCGTCGCGGTCGGGGGCAGGGAAGCCCAATGGCTGCAACTGGGCGCATATAACGAGGGTTCGTGGGGTGAGGAGTCGGTGCACGTGTCCGACGCACAGGCGGCGGTCGACCTGTTGCGCAGCGAGCTGCGCCCGGGGGACGTCGTGCTCGTGAAGGCGTCCCGTTCGGTGGGGCTGGAGAGCGTCGCCGCGGCGCTGCTCGAGACCGGCGCCGAGGGTGAGGTTGCCGCCCGATGATGAAGCAGATCCTGTTCGCGGGCGTCATCGGTCTGTTCCTGACGCTGGTCGGCACCCCGCTGCTGATCAAGCTGCTGGCCCGCAAGGGCTACGGCCAGTACATCCGCGACGACGGACCGCGCGAGCACGCCAGCAAGCGCGGTACGCCGACCATGGGTGGTATCGCCTTCATCCTGGCGACGGTCGCCGCCTACTTCCTCGCCAAGGTGATCACCAGCTACCTGGACCCGGAGGCGGACGCGGCGCCGACCTTCTCCGGTCTGCTGGTGCTCGGCCTGATGGTGGGCATGGGCCTGGTCGGCTTCCTCGACGACTACATCAAGATCGTCAAGAGGCGTTCGCTGGGCCTGCGGGCCAAGGCGAAGATGGCCGGCCAGCTCATCGTCGGCATCGCCTTCGCCGTGCTCTCCCTCCAGTTCGCGGACAACCGCGGCAACACCCCGGCGTCCACCAAGCTGTCGTTCATCACCGACTTCGGCTGGTCGATCGGCCCGGTGCTGTTCGTCATCTGGGCGCTGTTCATGATCCTCGCGATGTCGAACGGCGTGAACCTGACCGACGGTCTGGACGGCCTGGCCACCGGCGCCTCCGTCCTGGTCTTCGGCGCCTACACATTCATCGGCGTCTGGCAGTTCCAGGAGTCCTGCGCCAACGCGCTGACCCTGACCAACCCGGGCGCCTGCTACGAGGTGCGCGACCCCCTCGACCTCGCGGTGGTCTCCTCCGCCCTGATGGGCGCCTGCCTCGGCTTCCTGTGGTGGAACACCTCGCCGGCCAAGATCTTCATGGGCGACACCGGTTCGCTCGCGCTCGGCGGTGTGCTCGCGGGTCTGGCGATCTGCTCGCGCACCGAGCTGCTGATGGCCATCCTGGGCGGCCTGTTCGTCCTGATCACCATGTCGGTGGTCATCCAGGTCGGCTCCTTCCGGCTCACCGGCAAGCGCGTCTTCAGAATGGCGCCACTCCAGCACCACTTCGAACTCAAAGGCTGGTCCGAGGTCCTTGTCGTGGTCCGTTTCTGGATCATCCAGGGCATCTGTGTGATCGTCGGACTGGGCCTCTTCTACGCGGGATGGGCAGCGGACAAGTGACCGACTCCTCGGTGCCTTTCGAATTCCAGGGCAAGCACGTCACCGTCGCCGGACTCGGCGTCTCCGGTGTTCCGGCGGCCAAGGCCCTGCACGGCCTCGGCGCGCGCGTGACCGTCGTCAACGACGGCGCGGACGAGCGCGCGCGGGCGCAGGCGGCCGAGTTGGAGGCGCTCGGCATCACCGTGCGCCTCGGCGACGGGGACACGCTGCCCGACGGCACCGAGCTGATCGTCACCGCCCCCGGCTGGAAGCCCACCAAGCCGCTGTTCACGGCGGCCGGACAGGCCGGCGTCCCGGTCTGGGGCGACGTCGAACTGGCCTGGCGCCTGCGCGGCCCCGACTCCGCGCCCTGGCTCGCGGTCACCGGCACCAACGGCAAGACCACCACCGTCCAGATGCTCGCGTCGATCCTGAAGGCGGCCGGTCTGCGCACCGCCGCCGTCGGCAACATCGGCGTCTCCCTGCTGGACGCGGTCACCGGCGACGAGCAGTACGACGTCCTCGCGGTGGAGCTGTCCAGCTACCAGCTCCACTGGGCGCCCTCCCCGCGCGCCCACTCGGCCGCCGTCCTCAACCTCGCCCCCGACCACCTCGACTGGCACGGCTCCATGGAGGCGTACGCCGCCGACAAGGGCCGTGTCTACGAGGGCAATCGCGTCGCCTGCGTCTACAACGTCGCCGACAAGGCCACCGAGGACCTGGTCCGCGAGGCCGACGTCGAGGAGGGCTGCCGGGCGATCGGCTTCACCCTCGGCTCCCCGGCGCCCTCCCAACTCGGCGTCGTGGACGGCATCCTGGTCGACCGCGCCTTCGTCGAGAACCGGCACAAGAACGCCCAGGAGCTCGCCGAGGTCTCCGACGTCAACCCGCCGGCCCCGCACAACATCGCCAACGCCCTCGCCGCCGCCGCCCTCGCCCGCGCCTTCGGCGTCCCCGCCGCGGCCGTACGGGACGGGCTGCGCGCCTTCACCCCCGACGCCCACCGCATCGCGCACGTCGCCGACGTCGACGGCGTGGCGTACGTGGACGACTCCAAGGCCACCAACACCCACGCCACCGAGGCGTCCCTGGCCGCCTACGAGTCGATCGTCTGGATCGCGGGCGGACTGGCCAAGGGCGCCACCTTCGACGAGCTGGTCGCGGGTGCGGCGAAGCGGCTGCGCGGCGCCGTACTCATCGGCGCCGACCGCGCGCTGATCCGCGAAGCCCTGGCGCGACACGCCCCCGAGGTACCCGTGGTCGACCTCGACCGGACCGACACTGGTGCGATGCTCCAGGCCGTCCAGGAGGCCCGGCGACTCGCCCGGCCCGGCGACACGGTGCTGCTGGCCCCGGCCTGTGCCTCCATGGACATGTTCACCAACTACAACAAGCGCGGCGACGCGTTCGCACAGGCCGTTCGCGAACTCGGCGCCTGACCCGGCCGCCTCCTGCGCCGGGTGATCTCGGGAGGACGCGTGGGACGGTCCATGCCGACGTACAGCGGAGGCCGCGATGCCCGGTAGTCCTCAGAGCCGTACCGGGCGTCCGCCCGTGCAGCGGGCCACCGGACGGCCTCCCGCGCCGAAGCCGCCGCGCGACAACCCCGTGCTCCGCGCCCACCGACGCCTGCGCCGCGCCTGGGACCGGCCGCTGACCGCCTACTACCTGATCTCCGGCGCCGGCGCGCTGATCACCGTGCTCGGTCTGATCATGGTCTACTCGGCGTCCCAGATCACCGCGCTCCAGCTCTCGCTGCCGGGGTCGTACTTCTTCCGCAAGCAGGCCCTGGCCGCCCTGATCGGCGCCGGGCTGCTGGTGGCCGCGATGAAGATGCCGGTGAAGCTGCACCGGGCGCTGGCCTACCCGATCCTCGCCGGTGCCGTCGTCCTGATGATCCTGGTGCAGATCCCCGGGATAGGAGTCGCGGTCAACGGCAACCAGAACTGGATCGCGCTCGGCGGCTCCTTCCAGATCCAGCCCAGCGAGTTCGGCAAGCTCGCCCTGGTGCTGTGGGGCGCGGACCTGCTCGCCCGCAAGCAGGACAAGAAGCTGCTGACCCAGTGGAAACACATGCTGGTGCCGCTGGTGCCGGCCGCGTTCATGCTGCTCGGGCTGATCATGATCGGCGGCGACATGGGCACGGCGATCATCCTGACCGCGATCCTCTTCGGCCTGCTGTGGCTGGCGGGCGCGCCCACCCGGCTGTTCGCCGGTGTGCTGTCGATCGCCGTGCTGCTCGGCTTCATCCTCATCAAGACCAGCCCCAACCGCATGGCCCGGCTGGGCTGTCTCGGCGCCACCGACCCCGGCCCCGGCGACGCCTGCTGGCAGGCGGTGCACGGCATCTACGCCCTCGCCTCGGGCGGACTGTTCGGATCCGGGCTCGGTGCCAGTGTGGAGAAATGGGGTCAACTCCCCGAAGCACACACGGACTTCATCTTCGCCGTCACCGGTGAGGAGCTGGGCCTGGCGGGGACGCTGTCGGTGCTCGCCCTCTTCGCGGCTCTAGGCTATGCGGGTATCCGCGTGGCCGGACGCACGGAAGACCCGTTCGTGAGGTATGCCGCGGGAGGCGTGACCACCTGGATCACGGCCCAAGCCGTGATCAACATCGGTGCGGTCCTCGGGCTGCTCCCGATCGCCGGTGTTCCGCTCCCGCTGTTCTCCTACGGCGGTTCCGCCCTGCTGCCGACCATGTTCGCCATCGGTCTGCTGATCGCCTTCGCGCGTGACGAACCCGGTGCGCGGGCGGCGCTTGCGCTGCGGCAACCTCGCTTTGGTAGAAAGCGGGGAGCCAGGGGTCCCGGGTCCAAGCGGAACCCCCGGAGTTGGAACACGATGCGACGGCGTGCCTCGAAGGCGCGCTCGTCCGGAGAGCGGTGAATTTCGGTGCATGTCGTACTCGCCGGCGGAGGAACCGCGGGCCACATCGAGCCCGCGCTCGCCCTCGCGGACGCCCTGCGCAGGCAGGATCCGACCGTGGGCATCACGGCCCTGGGCACGGAACGCGGTCTCGAGACCCGCCTCGTACCCGAGCGCGGGTACGAACTGGCGCTGATCCCGGCCGTACCGCTGCCACGCAAGCCCACCCCCGAGCTGATCACCGTCCCGGGCCGGCTGCGCGGCACCATCAAGGCGACCGAGCAGATCCTGGAGCGCACCAAGGCGGACGCCGTCGTCGGTTTCGGCGGCTACGTGGCCCTGCCCGGCTACCTCGCGGCCAAGCGGCTCGGCGTGCCGATCGTCGTCCACGAGGCCAACGCCCGCCCCGGTCTGGCCAACAAGATCGGTTCGCGGTACGCGGCCCAGGTCGCCGTGTCCACGCCGGACAGCAAGCTGCGCAACTCCCGCTACATCGGCATCCCGCTGCGCCGCTCCATCGCCACCCTCGACCGGGCCGCCGCCCGCCCCGAGGCCCGCGCGATGTTCGGGCTCGACCCCAACCTGCCCACGCTGCTGGTCACCGGCGGCTCGCAGGGCGCCCGCCGCCTCAACGAGGTGATCCAGCAGGTCGCGCCCCGGCTCCAGCAGGCCGGCATCCAGATCCTGCACGCGGTCGGCCCCAAGAACGAACTGCCGCAGGTCCAGCAGATGCCGGGGATGCCCCCGTACATCCCGGTAAGTTACCTGGACCGGATGGACCTCGCGTACGCCGCGGCCGACATGATGCTCTGCCGCGCGGGCGCGATGACCGTCGCCGAACTCTCCGCCGTCGGACTCCCGGCCGCCTACGTCCCGCTGCCCATCGGCAACGGCGAACAGCGGCTCAACGCCCAGCCGGTGGTCAAGGCCGGCGGCGGTCTGCTGGTCGACGACGCGGACCTCACCCCCGAGTGGGTGCAGCACGAAGTCCTGCCCGTGCTCGCCGACCCGCACAGGCTGTACGAGATGTCCCGCGCCGCCGCCGAGTTCGGCCGCCGGGACGCCGACGACCTGCTCGTCGGCATGGTGTACGAGGCGATCGCCGCCCGTGCACACCGCTAGACACGTCTGACGGAGGGCAGGGAGCGTGGCCGGACCGACCACCGCCGAACGCGGTGAACGCCAGCAGGAGTCGTCCGGCCCGCCCCGGGCCCGGTGGCTGCGCCCGCCGCGCCTTCGCACGGTCGTCGTCGCGGCCGTCGTCCTGGTGCTTCTCGCGGGCGGCACCGTCTGGCTGCTCTACGGTTCGGACTGGACGCGCGTGGAACGCGTGTCGGTCTCCGGCGCCCGTGTTCTGACGCCCGGGCAGGTGCGTGCGGCCGCCGACGTGCCGATCGGGGACCCGCTCGTCGCCGTCGACACCGCGGCGATCGAGGCGCGGCTCGCCCGGGCATTGCCCCGCATCGACGAAGTCCGCGTAGAGCGTTCCTGGCCGCACGGAATCGAGCTGAAA
This sequence comes from Streptomyces sp. M92, assembly GCF_028473745.1. Taxonomy (NCBI): domain Bacteria; kingdom Bacillati; phylum Actinomycetota; class Actinomycetes; order Kitasatosporales; family Streptomycetaceae; genus Streptomyces; species Streptomyces sp. M92. Next base: position 333,955 of record NZ_CP101137.1, on the reverse strand, counting down.
GTGACGGAGCGTACCCCGGTTCTCATTGTCCAAAAGGGCGGAAAGTACGTGGAAGTGGACGATGAAGGCGTCCGTTTCGCCACGGTTTCCCGCGCCCCGAAAGGCGTGCCCGAGCTGGAATTGGACCTCGCCCGTTCCGGCAACGCCGCGGCGAGTCTGCGCCGCTTCGACGAGGACCGCCTGGTGCGCGCGGCGGTAGGGGTGGCCGGCCGCCTTCCGGACGCGGTCGCCAAGGACGTACGGACCGTCAAGGTCCGTTCCTACGACGCCATCTCGCTGAAGTTGAGCGGTGACCGCACGGTGGCCTGGGGCAGCGGAGAGCAGGGCGAGCGGAAGGCCCGGGCGCTCACCGCGCTGATGAAAGCGACCCCCGGCGCGCGGCACTTCGACGTGAGCGTTCCCACCGCGCCCGCGTCATCAGGGAGTTGACGGGTATACGTGCAGGCCAGCACCCTGGTTGGGCAGCGCTACGGCTGATCACATAGGGTGAAAAGAAAAACGGGAGGTTCGGCGTGTTCGTTGAACGCGCGCCACTTGTCGACTTAGTGTCCTGTTCAGAAGACTCCAAGGAACAGACACACTGGTAACCCTAAACTTCAGCGTTAGGGTTCGGGTCGGCACTACGGACCGTCCCAATCGGCATCAGTCGTCGGGTCGCGGGGGCATCAGTGCTTCGGCGGCCGGCGACACGTAACTCGAGGCGAGAGGCCTTCGACGTGGCAGCACCGCAGAACTACCTCGCAGTCATCAAAGTCATCGGTGTCGGCGGCGGTGGTGTCAATGCCATCAACCGGATGATCGAGGTCGGTCTCAAGGGCGTCGAGTTCATCGCCATCAACACCGACGCGCAGGCGCTGTTGATGAGCGACGCCGACGTCAAGCTCGACGTCGGCCGCGAACTCACCCGCGGACTCGGCGCCGGAGCCAACCCGGCCGTCGGCCGCAAGGCCGCCGAGGACCACCGCGAGGAGATCGAGGAGGTCCTCAAGGGGGCCGACATGGTCTTCGTGACAGCCGGTGAAGGCGGCGGCACCGGCACCGGCGGCGCGCCCGTCGTGGCCAACATCGCCCGCTCGCTCGGCGCCCTCACCATCGGCGTGGTCACCCGCCCGTTCACCTTCGAGGGAAGGCGCCGGGCCAACCAGGCCGAGGACGGCATCGCCGAGCTCCGCGAAGAGGTCGACACCCTCATCGTCATCCCCAACGACCGGCTGCTGTCCATCTCGGACCGGCAGGTCAGCGTGCTCGACGCGTTCAAGTCCGCCGACCAGGTGCTGCTGTCCGGTGTGCAGGGCATCACCGACCTGATCACCACGCCCGGCCTGATCAACCTGGACTTCGCCGACGTGAAGTCCGTCATGTCCGAGGCCGGTTCGGCCCTCATGGGCATCGGCTCGGCCCGCGGCGACGACCGCGCGGTGGCCGCCGCCGAGATGGCGATCTCCTCCCCGCTGCTCGAGGCGTCCATCGACGGCGCCCGAGGCGTGCTGCTCTCCATCTCCGGCGGCTCCGACCTCGGCCTGTTCGAGATCAACGAGGCCGCCCAGCTGGTCAGCGAGGCCGCCCACCCCGAGGCCAACATCATCTTCGGCGCGGTCATCGACGACGCCCTCGGCGACGAGGTCCGGGTCACCGTGATCGCGGCCGGTTTCGACGGGGGCCAGCCGCCGTCCAAGCAGCGGGACAACGTCCTCGGCGCCTCCTCCTCGGCCAAGCGCGAGGAACCCACCCCGGTGCGGCAGCCCGAGAGCCGTCCGTCCTTCGGTTCGCTCGGCAGCGTCAAGCCGAAGGAGGAGCCGGAGCCGGCCCCCGCGCCGGAGCCGGTGAGCGACCTGCCGCAGGTCGCCCCGCCGCCGGTCCCGCCGTCCCGCACCTACTCGGACAGTGCGGCCGAGGAACTGGACGTGCCGGACTTCCTGAAGTGATAGGACAGCGCGACACTGTGAACGGCGCGCACTTCGGCTTCACCGACCGGTGGGGCGGAGTGAGCGCCGTTCCGTACGAGGAGCTCAACCTCGGCGGCGCGGTCGGTGACGACCCCGCCGCCGTCATGGCCAACCGGGAGCTGGCGGCCAAGTCACTGGGCGCCGACCCGGCCCGGGTGGTCTGGATGAACCAGGTCCACGGCGCCGACGTCGCCGTGGTCGACGGCCCCTGGGGGGACGCGCCCGTTCCGCGGGTCGACGCGATCGTCACCGCCGAACGCGGCCTCGCCCTCGCCGTCCTCACCGCCGACTGCGTGCCCGTCCTGCTGGCCGACCCGGTCGCCGGCGTCGCCGCCGCGGCCCACGCGGGCCGGCCCGGCCTGGTCGCCGGGGTCGTACCCGCCGCCGTACGCGCCATGACCGGACTCGGCGCCGACCCCGCCCGCATCATCGCCCGCACCGGACCCGCCGTGTGCGGCCGGTGCTACGAGGTACCCGAGCGGATGCGCGCCGAGGTCGCCGCCGCCGAACCGGCGGCGCACGCCGAGACGAGCTGGGGCACACCGGCGGTCGATGTGAGCGCCGGGGTGCACGCGCAGCTCGCACGCCTCGGGGTGCACGACCGGGCGCAGTCGCCGGTGTGCACGCTGGAGTCGAAGGACCACTTCTCGTACCGACGCGACCGCACCACCGGGCGGCTCGCGGGCTATGTCTGGCTGGACTGATGGGGCATGACGGACCGTAAGCACGAACTCGCCGGAAATCTGGCGAAAGTGGAGGAGCGCATCGCCGCCGCCTGTGCGGCCGCGGGCCGCCCCCGCGACGAGGTGACCCTCATCGTGGTCACCAAGACCTACCCCGCCGACGACGTGCGCGCCCTGGCGGACCTCGGCGTGCGCCACGTCGCCGAGAATCGCGACCAGGACGCCGCGCCCAAGGCCGCCGCGTGCTCGGACCTGCCCCTTTCGTGGCATTTCGTGGGTCAGTTGCAGACCAACAAGGTGCGTTCGGTGGTCGGTTACGCGGATGTCGTGCAGTCCGTCGACCGTCCCAAGCTCGTCACAGCTCTGTCGAAGGAGGCCGTGCGGGCCGGGCGCGAGGTGGGGTGCCTGCTTCAGGTCGCCCTCGACGCAGAGGAGGGCGCGCGCGGTGATCGCGGTGGTGTGTCGCCCGAAGGAATCGAAGAGTTGGCCGACCTCGTCGCCGGGGCCGACGGACTGCGCCTGGACGGGCTGATGACGGTGGCGCCGCTCACCGGGGAGTACGCGGGGCGCCAACAGGCGGCGTTCGAGCGCCTCATGGATTTGTCGACCTGCGTGCGCCGAGCCCATCCGGCTGCGAACATGGTCTCCGCAGGGATGAGTGCGGATCTCGAACAGGCCGTGGCCGCCGGAGCGACACATGTACGCGTCGGCACTGCGGTACTCGGAGTCCGCCCCAGGCTCGGGTAACGTCGCCAAGAAGTCGGACCACAGCAGAAAATATGGTCATTACCGCTGAAAGGCGGACGCAACGACCTCGTGGATGGCGGGCACTTGGCAGTCGTCAGCCGATCCACCACAGAGCGGAGGACTCAGAGCATGGCCGGCGCGATGCGCAAGATGGCGGTCTACCTCGGCCTCGTGGAGGACGATGGGTACGACGGCCGGGGGTTCGACCCCGACGACGACTTCGAACCCGAACTGGACCCGGAGCCCGAGCGGGACCACCGGCGGCACGAGCCGGCGCACCAGCCGCACGGTTCACATCAGCCCCAAAGGGACGAAGAGGTACGAGTCGTCCAGCCGCCCGCGCCGCGCGAGCCGGTCTCCCGATCCGCTTCGCCCGGGGCGGAATCGGGCCGCCCGGCGCGTATCGCGCCCGTGGCATCCATCACACAAGAACGCGCAAGCCTGGAAAAGAGCGCACCGGTCATCATGCCCAAGGTCGTGTCCGAACGAGAGCCCTACCGGATCACCACACTTCACCCCCGGACCTACAACGAGGCCCGTACCATCGGGGAACACTTCCGTGAGGGCACGCCGGTGATCATGAATCTCACTGAGATGGATGACACAGATGCGAAGCGACTTGTCGACTTTGCGGCCGGTTTGGTGTTTGGTCTTCACGGCAGTATCGAGCGGGTGACGCAGAAGGTGTTCCTGCTGTCTCCTGCTAACGTCGATGTCACGGCGGAGGACAAGGCCCGCATCGCAGAGGGCGGGTTCTTCAACCAGAGCTGAGACGCAACACCGGCAGTGAGCAAGACACGGGTCCGAGAACGGGCCCGAGGGATGGTTCAGGGGAGAGGGAAGCAAGGGTCATGAGCGTGGTCCTGGATGTCGTCTACATCGCGCTGATGTGCTTCCTCATCGTGCTCATCTTCCGGTTGGTCATGGACTACGTCTTCCAGTTCGCCCGCTCGTGGCAACCCGGCAAGGCGATGGTGGTCGTTCTGGAGGCCACCTACACTGTCACCGATCCACCGCTGAAGCTTCTGCGGCGGTTCATTCCGCCGCTGCGTCTCGGGGGCGTGGCGCTCGACCTGTCCTTCTTCGTACTGATGATCATCGTCTACATCCTGATCGCGATCGTGAGCCGGCTGTGAGCGATGAGAGAGACACGGGCTTGCCGAATGCCGACGACAACGTTGAGGTGAAGAGATGCCGTTGACCCCCGAGGACGTGCGGAACAAGCAGTTCACGACCGTCCGCCTCCGAGAAGGCTATGACGAGGACGAGGTCGATGCCTTCCTCGACGAGGTCGAAGCCGAACTGACCCGACTGCTCCGCGAGAACGAGGACCTGCGCGCCAAACTGGCCGCGGCGACGCGCGCGGCCGCGCAGAACCAGCAGAACATGCGCAAGCCACCGGAACCGCCGCAGGATCAGCAGCAGCAACATCAGCAGCAGCAGGGCCCGCCGCAGCAGGGCGGAATGCCCCAGCAGGGCATGCGAGGTCCCGGCGCTCCGGTGCCCGCCGGCATATCGGGCCCGCCGCAGCAGCAGATGGGTGGCCCCATGGGTGGTCCGCCCCAGCTGCCGAGCGGTGCCCCGCAGCTGCCTGCCGGTCCCGGCGGTCAGGGTGGCCCGCAGGGCCCCGGCCCGATGGGTCAGGGTCCGGGACCGATGGGCCAGGGCGGCCCCGGTCCGATGCAGGGCCAGATGGGCCCCGGCCCGATGGGCGGCCCCATGGGCGGTCCGCAGGGTCCCGGCGGTCCCGGCGGCATGCCCGGTCAGGGCGGCCCCGGCGGCGACAGCGCCGCGCGTGTCCTCTCGTTGGCCCAGCAGACCGCCGACCAGGCGATCGCCGAGGCCCGCTCCGAGGCCAACAAGATCGTCGGCGAGGCGCGTTCGCGTGCCGAGGGTCTGGAGCGGGACGCCCGTGCCAAGGCGGACGCCCTGGAGCGGGACGCGCAGGAGAAGCACCGCGTCGCGATGGGCTCCCTGGAGTCCGCCCGCGCCACGCTGGAGCGCAAGGTCGAGGACCTGCGCGGCTTCGAGCGCGAGTACCGGACGCGACTGAAGTCGTACCTGGAGTCGCAGCTGCGTCAGCTGGAGACCCAGGCGGACGACTCGCTCGCCCCGCCGCGTACGCCCGCGACGGCCTCGCTTCCGCCGTCCCCGGCGCCCTCGATGGCACCGGCCGGCGCGAGTGCCCCGTCCTACGGCGGCAACCAGTCGATGGGCAGCGGTCCGAGCCAGAACGGTCCGTCCTACGGCGGCCAGCAGCAGATGTCGCCGGCGATGACCCAGCCGATGGCGCCGGTGCGTCCGCAGGGGCCGTCGCCGATGGGACAGGCGCCCTCGCCGATGCGCGGGTTCCTGATCGACGAGGACGACAACTGATCTGTAGTACGGCGTAGCCTTCGGCAGCGTTCAGGGCGGGCCCCGGGTTTCTGACCCGGGGCCCGCCCTTGTGTGCGGTGCGGGGCTGTTGGCGCTGGGCGAGGGGGCGTGGCCCGGCGCTGCGGGGTGCCTCCCCCACTCTCGGCTTCTCCCCCACGCTCGGCTTCGTCCGCGCGGGAGGGGCCCCGTGAGCGGGAGGTGCCCGCACTGCCCACCCTCCCCGCTCTCGGCTTCGCTCGAGCAGGGGGGGACCCCGTCGCCCTGGGGGTACCTCCCAGGCCGTTCAGGCACTGGGGGAGGCACGACTGCCCGCAGCTACGCGCGAGGGCCCGCCTCCCCGTCCGGGGAAGCGGGCCCTCGCGCTGCTCGGCTACTGCTTGCGCAGCCGGAACGTCAGGGACAGCCCCTCGTCCGTGAACGGCTCCCCGTACGCGTCGTCCGCCTCACCCCGCGCGAAGTCCGTCGCGAGGACCTCGTCGGAGATCAGACCCGCGTGCTCGGTCAGCGCGGTGGCCGTCGCCTCGTCCGTGGCCGTCCACCGCAGCGCGATCCGGTCCGCGACGTCCAGCCCGCTGTTCTTGCGGGCCTCCTGGATCAGCCGGATCGCGTCCCGCGCGAGACCCGCCCGGCGCAGCTCCTCCGTGATCTCCAGGTCCAGCGCCACCGTCGCGCCCGAGTCGGAGGCGACCGACCAGCCCTCGCGCGGCGTCTCCGTGATGATCACCTCGTCCGGAGCGAGGGTGATCGTCTCGCCGTCGACCTCCACCGACGCCGTGCCCTCGCGCAGCGCGAGGGACAACGCGGCGGCGTCCGCGCCCGCGACCGCCCTGGCCACGTCCTGGACCCGCTTGCCGAACCGCTTGCCCAGCGCCCGGAAGTTGGCCTTCGCGGTGGTGTCGACCAAGGAGCCGCCGACCTCGCTCAGCGACGCGAGGGACTCGACGTTCAGCTCCTCCGTGATCTGCGTGCGCAGCTCGGGGGAGAGGGCGTCGAAGCCGGTCACGCCGATCAGCGCGCGGCTGAGCGGCTGACGGGTCTTGACGCCCGACTCGGCGCGCGTGGCGCGGCCCAGCTCGACCAGGCGGCGCACCAGCACCATCTGCTTGGACAGTTCGGGGTCGATGGCCGACAGGTCGGCCTCCGGCCACGACGACAGGTGCACCGACTCCGGCGCGCCCGGGGTGACCGGCACGACCAGGTCCTGCCAGACCCGCTCGGTGATGAAGGGGGTCAACGGGGCCATCAGCTTGGTGACCGTCTCGACGACCTCGTGCAGCGTGCGCAGCGCGGCCTTGTCGCCCTGCCAGAAGCGGCGGCGCGAGCGGCGGACGTACCAGTTGGACAGGTCGTCGACGAACGCGGACAGCAGCTTGCCGGCGCGCTGGGTGTCGTACGCGTCCAGCGCCTGGGTGACCTGGTCGGTCAGCGCGTGCAGCTCGGACAGCAGCCAGCGGTCCAGCACCGGGCGGTCGGCCGGGGCCGGGTCGGCCTCGCTCGGCGCCCAGCCCGTGGTGCGGGCGTACAGGGCCTGGAAGGCGACCGTGTTCCAGTAGGTGAGGAGCGTCTTGCGGACGACCTCCTGGATGGTGCCGTGGCCGACGCGACGGGCCGCCCACGGGGAACCGCCGGCCGCCATGAACCAGCGGACCGCGTCGGCGCCGTGCTGGTCCATCAGCGGGATCGGCTGCAGGATGTTGCCCAGGTGCTTGGACATCTTGCGGCCGTCCTCGGCGAGGATGTGACCGAGGCAGACCACGTTCTCGTACGAGGACTTGTCGAAGACCAGGGTGCCGACCGCCATCAGCGTGTAGAACCAGCCGCGCGTCTGGTCGATGGCCTCGCAGATGAACTGCGCCGGGTAGCGGGCCTCGAACAGCTCCTTGTTCTTGTACGGGTAGCCCCACTGCGCGAACGGCATCGAGCCCGAGTCGTACCAGGCGTCGATGACCTCCGGCACGCGCACCGCTTCGAGGGAGCAGCCCTCGTGGGTGCAGGTGAAGGTGACGTCGTCGATGAACGGACGGTGCGGGTCCAGCTCCGACTGGTCGGTGCCGGACAGCTCGGTGAGCTCCGCGCGGGAGCCGACGCAGGTGAGGTGGTCGTCCTCGCAGCGCCAGATCGGCAGGGGGGTGCCCCAGTAGCGGTTGCGGGAGAGCGCCCAGTCGATGTTGTTGTTGAGCCAGTCGCCGTACCGGCCGTGCTTGACCGAGTCCGGGAACCAGTTGGTGCCCTCGTTCTCCGCCAGGAGGCGGTCCTTGATCTCCGTGGTGCGGATGTACCAGGACGGCTGCGCGTAGTACAGCAGCGCGGTGTGGCAGCGCCAGCAGTGCGGGTAGCTGTGCTCGTACGGGATGTGCTTGAAGAGCAGGCCCCGGGCGTCCAGGTCCTCGGTGAGCTGCTCGTCGGCCTTCTTGAAGAAGACGCCGCCGACCAAAGGCAGGCCCTCCTCGAAGGTGCCGTCCGGGCGGACCGGGTTGACCACGGGCAGGCCGTAGGAGCGGCAGACCTTGAGGTCGTCCTCACCGAAGGCGGGGGACTGGTGGACCAGACCGGTGCCGTCCTCGGTGGTGACGTAGTCGGCGTTCACCACGTAGTGGGCGGGCTCGGGGAACTCGACCAGCTCGAAGGGGCGCTGGTACGTCCAGCGCTCCATCTCGGCGCCGGTGAAGGACTGGCCGGTGGTCTCCCAGCCCTCGCCGAGGGCCTTCTCCACCAGCGGCTCGGCGACGACCAGCTTCTCCGTGCCTTCTGGGCCCTTCGTCGCGACGACGTAGGTCACCTCGGGGTGGGCGGCCACCGCCGTGTTGGAGACCAGCGTCCAGGGCGTGGTCGTCCAGATCAGCAGCGCGGCCTCGCCGGCGAGCGGGCCGGAGGTGAGCGGGAAGCGGACGTAGACGGACGGGTCGACGACCGTCTCGTAGCCCTGGGCCAGCTCGTGGTCGGACAGGCCGGTGCCGCAGCGGGGGCACCAGGGGGCGACGCGGTGGTCCTGGACCAGCAGGCCCTTGTCGAAGATCGTCTTCAGCGACCACCAGACGGACTCGATGTACTCAGGGTCCATCGTCCGGTACGGGTTCTGCAGGTCGGCCCAGTAGCCCATGCGGGTCGTGAGCTCTTCGAAGGCGTCCGTGTGGCGGGTCACCGACTCGCGGCACTTGGCGTTGAACTCGGCGATGCCGTACGCCTCGATGTCCTGCTTGCCGGAGAAGCCCAGCTCCTTCTCCACCGCCAGCTCGACCGGGAGGCCGTGGCAGTCCCAGCCGGCCTTGCGGCCCACGTGGTAGCCGCGCATGGTGCGGAAGCGGGGGAAGACGTCCTTGAAGACGCGCGCTTCGATGTGGTGGGCGCCGGGCATGCCGTTGGCGGTGGGCGGGCCCTCGTAGAACACCCACTCGGGACGGCCCTCGGACTGCTCCAGGCTCTTGGCGAAGATCTTCTGCTCGCGCCAGAAGTCGAGCACCGCGTGTTCGAGCGCGGGCAGGTCGACCTGGGCGGGCACCTGGCGGTACTGCGGCTGCGTATTCAACGAGCTTCCTCCGGCGGACGTGCTGCCTTCCGTCGGAGGGACGAGAGCCGTGCTCCCGCGGTACCACCCTCCTTGGCCGTCCGGTGCGTCGTGTGCGCCGGCCGACCCCCTCATTGGGGTCGCGAGCCGGTTCTACTTGCCCTGACGCTCCTGCCAGGGCTTTCTTCCGGCGGCTCCGGGGTGATCTTCACGTCGCGCTCGCCCCCGGGCTCACACCGCCCCCGGGTCGCTCTGGGCTGCCTACGCCGCTACTCGTCCCCATCCAAGCTTTTCGCTCCGCCCAGTGTACGGCGCCCCGCGGACAGCGGCCGACCGGTTTTCGCACGGAGGGCGGTGACCCGAATGCCGCCGCCGGGCGTCCGGCTCCCGGCGGGCCCGGCCGGGCTCCCGTCCGGCGGATTACCCGGCGGGGAGCTGGGCACAACGCATGCATGCTCGCCGCGCGGCGCGCGGTGGGCGGGCGAATCGGGCGGCGTGCCCCGTTGCCGCGGGGCCCGAGTCGATTTATCGTCCCAGCACGATTCGCGAGCAAGATCACAATATGTGAAGGGGCCGCGGCCATGGTGGCGAAGAAGACCGCCCAGGAGCAGCCGGAGACGGCTGCGGAGACGACCGCCGCCAAGGAGACGACGGCCAAGAAGGCAGCCGCCAAGAAGACGACGGCCAAGAAGACGACGGCCAAGAAGAGTACGGCCAAGAAGACCGCCGCCGAGAAGAGCACGAAGAGCGCGGCGAAGAAGAGCGCGGCGAAGAAGACCGCGGCGAAGAAGAGCACGTCCGAGAAGGTGGGCGCGGCGCAGGCCGCGGAGCAGACGGGAGCCACGACGGTGGTTGCGAAGAAGACTCCTGGCACGGCCACGGCGGCCAAGACCGCCGTTCCCAAGGCGCGCGGCGCCGCCGCCGACCCCGGCGACCTCGCGGTACGTCCCGGCGAGGAACCCTGGACCCCGGAAGAGGTCGAGGAGGCGCGCGGAGAGCTCCAGTCCGAGGCCGACCGGCTGCGCACCGAGATCGACTCCTCCGAGCGCTCGCTCCAGGGCATGATGCGGGACTCCGGCGACGGCGCGGGCGACGACGAGGCGGACACCGGCAGCAAGAACATCACGCGCGAGCACGAACTGGCGCTGGCGGCCACCGCGCGGGAGGTGCTCACCCAGACCGAGCGCGCCCTGGAACGCCTGGACGCGGGCACCTACGGCCTGTGCGAGAACTGCGGCAACCCCATCGGCAAGGCGCGTATGCAGGCCTTCCCGAGGGCGACCCTGTGCGTCGAGTGCAAGCAGAAGCAGGAGCGGCGGTACTGACCGGGTCCTGATCGGGCGCAAGCGGGTACTGAGCCGCAGCCGGGAGCCGGGGCGTGCCGTACCCTCGTCCTCAGTCAGGTACCTAGGCTGAGGGACTCACGTGGCAGAGGCGGAGCGCATCATCGGTACGCCGGACACCCCGGACGCGGCGGGGGACGGACAGGAGCGGCCCGATGCCGAACAGGAGCAGGCGGCCCCGGAGCGTCCCCGGGGCAAGCGGCGGATCGCCGTGCTGTTCGCGGTAGCCGCGTTCGCGTACCTCCTCGACCTGGTCAGCAAGATGATCGTGGTCGCCGAGCTGGAGCACCAGGAGCCGATCGAGATCTTCGGAGACTGGCTGCGGTTCGTCGCGATCCGCAACGCGGGCGCGGCGTTCGGCTTCGGCGAGGCCTTCACCGTGATCTTCACGGTGATCGCGGCGATCGTGATCGTCGTGATCGCCCGCCTCGCCCGCAAGCTCTACAGCCTGCCGTGGGCGATCGCGCTCGGCATGCTGCTCGGCGGCGCGCTCGGCAACCTCACCGACCGGATCTTCCGCTCGCCCGGCGTCTTCGAGGGGGCGGTGGTGGACTTCATCGCACCCAAGCACTTCGCCGTCTTCAACCTCGCCGACTCGGCGATCGTGTGCGGCGGCATCCTGATCGTGATCCTGTCCTTCCGGGGACTGGATCCGGACGGGACCGTCCACAAGGACTGAGCGCGCGTTCGGGAGTGTCCGACCCGTCCGGCATACTCGACGGGGTGAGCACGATTCCCGAGATCCGTACCCTGCCCGTGCCCGACGGCCTGGAGGGCGAGCGCGTCGACGCCGCCATCTCCCGCATGTTCGGCTTCTCCCGTACCAAGGCCGCGGAGCTCGCCGCGACGGGCAAGGTGCAGGTCGACGGATCGGTGGTCGGCAAGTCCGAGCGCGTCCACGGCGGCGCCTGGCTCGAGGTCGAGATGCCGCAGGCGCCCGCGCCGGTCCAGGTGGTCGCCGAGCCCGTCGAGGGCATGGAGATCGTGCACGACGACGAGGACGTGGTCGTCATCGTCAAGCCGGTCGGCGTCGCCGCCCACCCGTCGCCGGGCTGGAGCGGTCCGACCGTCATCGGCGGACTCGCCGCCGCCGGCTACCGCATCTCCACCTCCGGCGCCGCCGAGCGCCAGGGCATCGTGCACCGCCTCGACGTGGGCACCTCCGGGCTGATGGTGGTCGCCAAGTCGGAGCGGGCGTACACCTCGCTCAAGCGCCAGTTCAAGGAGCGCACGGTCGACAAGCGGTACCACACGCTCGTGCAGGGCCACCCCGACCCGACCAGCGGCACCATCGACGCCCCCATCGGCCGCCACCCCCAGCACGACTACAAGTGGGCCGTCACCGCCGAGGGCAAGCCCTCCGTCACGCACTACGACCTGATCGAGGCCTTCCGCGCCGCCTCGCTGCTCGACGTGAAGCTGGAGACCGGCCGCACCCACCAGATCCGCGTCCACATGGCCGCCCACCGCCACCCCTGCGTCGGCGACCTGACCTACGGCGCCGACCCGACCCTCGCCAAGCGCCTGCGGCTGACCCGCCAGTGGCTGCACGCCGTACGCCTCGGCTTCGAGCACCCCGGCACCGGTGACTGGGCCGAGTTCGCCAGCGACTACCCCGAGGACCTCCAGCAGGCCCTGGACCGGGTCCGCGAGGAGACCTACGCATGACCGCGCCGTCGCGGCCGCCGTCGTACGGGATACGCGCCGCCGAGGACCCCGCCGACCTCGAGATGTGCTTCGCCGTGCGCAAGGAGGTCTTCGTCGCCGAGCAGCAGGTCCCCGAGGACATCGAGTACGACGCGTACGACGCCGTCGCCGTGCACGTCCTCGCGGTGCGGGCGGACGGCGTACCGCTGGGCACCGGCCGGCTGCTGCACGGCGAGGCGGCCGCGGCGAAGACCGGCGGCGAGGCGGCCGTGGGCTCCCTGGGCCGGCTCGCGGTGACCCGGGACGCACGCGGACTGGGCGTCGGGGCCGCCCTGGTGCGGGCCGTCGAGGAGGCGGCACGCGCGCGCGGACTCACCGCGGTGGACCTGCACGCGCAGACCCACGCCCTGGGTTTCTACGAGCGACTGGGGTACGAGGCGTACGGACCCGAGTTCCCCGACGCCGGGATACCCCACCGCGCGATGCGGCGCGCCCTGTAGCAGGAAGTGCCGTACGGGCTGGTGGGGCCCGTGACGTGACAGGCTTGGTCCGCCGTGTGACGCCGAGACCCCACCGGAGCGGTGACCGTGGATCAGTTGGGCCTGCTGTTCGTGCTGCTGCTCGGGGCCTTGCTGAGCGTCCCGCTCGGCGCCCGCCTCGGACTGCCGGCGCCGGTGCTGATGACGGTCCTCGGCATCGTCCTGGCGCTGCTCGACTTCGTGCCCAACGTCGACATCCCGCCCGAGCTGATCCTGCCCGCGCTGCTGCCGCCGCTCCTCTACGCGGCCGTACGGCGCACGTCCTGGCGGCAGTTCGCGGCCAACAAGCGGCCGATCTTCCTGCTCGCCGTGGCGCTGGTCTTCGTCACCATGGCCTGCGTCGCCGCGGTCGCCCACGCGATCGTGCCGGGCCTGCCCATCGCCGCCGCCTTCGCGCTGGGGGCACTGGTGGCGCCGCCGGACCCGGTCGCGGCCACCGCCGTCGCCGGTCAACTGGGGCTGCCGCGCCGCCTGGTGTCCATCCTGGAGGGCGAGGGGCTGTTCAACGACGTGACGGCCATCGTCCTCTACCACGTCGCCATCGCCGCCGCGGTCGGCGGCACCTTCTCGCCGTGGCGGGCCGGGCTCGACCTGGTGCTGTCCGCCGTCGTCGCCGTCGCGGTCGGCCTCGCGCTGGGCTGGGTCACCAACAAGCTGATGAGCGTGCTGGGCGACGCCACGCTGCAGATCGGCATGACGCTGCTGGTGCCCTACGTGGCGTACGTACTGGCCGAGGAACTGCACGGCTCCGGGGTGCTGGCGGTGCTCATCACCGCGATGTTCCTCGCCGAGTACGCCTTCGACGCCGACGACGTGATGACCCGGCTCGCCGGGCACACCGTCTGGGACGTCGTCGACACGCTCGTCACCGGCGTCGCCTTCGGACTCGTCGGCCTGGAACTGCACAACGCCATCCGCACGGCCTCCGGACGCTGGACCGAGCTGCTCGGCTGGTCCGCGGCCGTCGTGGGCGTGGTGATCCTCGTACGGCTGCTGTGGCTGCTGCCGGCCACCTGGCTGACCCAGCGGCTGCACCGACGGCGGGACCAGGACGAGGACATCCCCACCTCCTGGCGGGAGACGGTCGTCATGTGGTGGTCGGGGATGCGCGGCGTCGCCTCGGTCGCGCTGGCGCTCGCGATCCCGCTGGAGACGGAGGACGGGTCCGCCTTCCCGCACCGCGAGGAGATCGTCTTCATCGCCTTCGGCGTGATCATGGTCACGCTGCTGCTGCAGGGCCTGACGCTGCCGTGGCTGGTGAGCCGCCTCGGAGTGCGCGCGGACACCGAACGGGAGGAGCGGTACGAGAAGGAACTGGCCGTCCGGGCGGCCAAGGCGGCCAAGCGGCGGCTCAGGGAGATCGAGTCGGTCGAGGAACTGCCGGAGGAACTGTCCGAGCAGATGCTGCGGCGCGCCTTCGACATCGGGCTGCGGATCAGCCCCGGCGTCGGCGACGAGGAGCGGCGCGAGGCCCAGGAGCAGCGGGCCCGCCGGGTGAAGCGGATCCGCCGCATCCACGGCGAGATGCTGAGCGCGGCCCGCCACGAGGTGCTGGCCGCCCGCAGCGAACCCGGCGCGGACCCGGAGATCGTCGACCGGGTACTGCGCCACTTGGACGTGCGCAGCATGAGGTGAGGCCGGTCCTTACGCGCGGCGGCGCAGCGGGCGCCGGGCGGGAGGGATGGGCGGTGGAGGCGGCGTGCGACCGGGCGGCAGTGGTGTCGGGGCCCGTAGATCCTGTGCCCTTGGGCGGCGCGGGCCGGGCCGGTGACCGTGTCGCCGGGCTGGACATGGCCCGGTCCGTCGGGCCGGGGATCGTCCCGCCCGGTCCGGGTGTGGCCCGTCGGTCCGCTGCGGTCCGTCGGTCCGGGGCTCGTTCGGTCCGGCCCGGGTGTGGCCCGTGGGCCCGGTGTGGCCAGTCGGTTCGGTGCGTTCTGTCGGTCCGGATGTGGCCCGTCGGTCCGGCATGGCCCGTCGGACTGGGTGCGGCCCGTCGCTCCGGGCCGGGGTTCACAGGCTCTTCGCCGGCTGTTCCGGGAAGCGGCGGGGGCTGCCGTCGGGGGAGCGGCGGGGGCGGTGGACGCCGTCGGCGGACGGGCGCAGGGCCGCGTCGGCCGTGTTGACGCGGGGCAGCGCGTACGGGTGCTCGTCGGCCAGCCAGCGGATCATCCCCTCGCGCACCGTGACCCGCACCGTCCAGATGTCGTCCGCGTCCTTCGCGGTCGCCAGGGCCCGCACCTGCATGGTGTTCGGCGTGGTGTCGGTGACGGTCAGGTTGTAGTCGCGGCCGTCCCAGGCGGAGCACTCGCGCAGGATGTCGCGCAGCCGCTCGCGCATCGCGTCGAGGGGCGCCGTGTGGTCCAGGTGCCAGTAGACGGTCCCGGTCATCTGCGGGGTGCCGCGTGACCAGTTCTCGAACGGCTTGGACGTGAAGTACGACACCGGCATCGTGATCCGGCGCTCGTCCCAGGTCCGCACGGTCAGGAACGTGAGGGTGATCTCCTCGACGGTGCCCCACTCGCCGTCCACCACCACGGTGTCGCCCATGCGCACCATGTCGCCGAAGGCGATCTGGAACCCGGCGAACATGTTGCTGAGCGTGGACTGGGCGGCGACACCGGCGACGATGCCGAGGATGCCCGCCGAGGCCAGCAGCGAGGCACCCGCCGCGCGCATCGCCGGGAACGTCAGCAGCATCGCCGACACGGCGACCACACCGACGACCGCCGTGACCACCCGCATGATCAGCGACACCTGGGTCCGCACCCGCCGCACCCGGGCGGGGTTGCGCTGGGCGTGCGCGTGGGCGTAGCGGGAGTACGACGTCTCGACGACCGCGGAGGCGATGCGGGTCACCAGCCAGGCCACCGAACCGATCAGCAGCAGCGTCAGCACCCGGCCGACCGCCGACCGGTGCTCCGGGAACACCTGTGCCTCGACGTACGACCCTCTCAGCAGCGCGGCGCACAACATGACCTGGTAGGGGATGCGGGCACGACGCAGCAGCTCCCACAGGGGCGTCTCGGGATGCCGCGCGTCGGCCTTGCGCAGCAGCAGGTCGGTGGCCCATCCGATGACGAGGGTCAGCAGGATCGAGCCGCCGACCACGGTCAGCGGGCGGAGTATCGTCTCCATCCCTCGAACGTAACCGGACCCGGGGTGCGGTGAACCTGTGACTTCCGTCCCGCCCCGGGCATCGCCGCCGATCGCGTTGTCACACCCGGCTGGCACCATGGCCTCATGAACATCGTGCTCTTTCACTCGACCCTCGGCCCCAGGCCCGCGGTGCGGCAGGCCGCCGACCGGCTGCGCGACGCCGGGCACCAGGTCTGGACCCCGGACCTCTTCGAGGGCCGTACCTTTGACACGGTCGAGGAGGGCATGGCCCACCAGGACGGGATCGGCCGGGAGGAGCTGCTCAAGCGCGCGGTGCTGGCCGCGGCGCCCTATTCGGAGCGGGGACTGGTGTACGCGGGCTTCTCGCTCGGCGCCTCCATCGCCCAGACCCTCGCCCTCGGCGACCACCGGGCGCGCGGCCTGCTCCTGCTGCACGGCACGTCGGACATCGCGCCCAACGCCTCGGTCGACGAGCTGCCGGTCCAGCTGCACGTCGCCGAGCCGGACGCCTTCGAGACCGACGACTGGCTCAGCGCCTGGTATCTCCAGATGGGCCGCATCGGCGCCGACGTCGAGGTGCACAGATACGCCGGAGCAGGCCACCTCTACACCGACCCCGAGCTGCCGGACTACGACGCGGAGGCCGCCGAGGCCACCTGGCGGGTGGCGCTCGGCTTCCTCGACTCGCTCCAGGAGACCGGGGCGGAGACCGGGGCTCAGACGGGCGAGTAGACCCGCTCCACCCGCTGCGTGCCGCTGCGCGTGCGGTACGAACGGGCCCACTTCGACGTCGCGTCCGGGTCGGTGCGGTCGGAGACGACGTAGTAGTCCATCTGCGCCCGCTCCGCCGTGATGTCCAGCACGCCGTAGCCGTGCCGGTCGGTGTCGACCCAGTGCACGTGCCGGTTGGCGGCCCGGATCACCGGCGCCGCGATCGCCGAGACGGTGCCCTCGGGGACCTTCACGATGTCGTCGAGGTTGTCGGAGGTCACCGAGGTGACGACGAACTCCGTGGCGGCCGAGGCGGACAGCGGGTACGTGGCGGCGTTGTGCGGCACGTCGTTGGCCCAGGACATGTGGATGTCGCCGGTCAGGAAGACCGTGTTGCGGACGGCGTTCGCGCGCAGGTGGGCCAGCAGCTCGCGGCGGTCGTCGGTGTAGCCGTCCCACTGGTCGGTGTTGAGGGCCAGGCCCTCCTTGGGCAGCCCCAGCAGCTCGGCCAGCGGCTTCAGCAGCCAGGCGGGGATCGAGCCGATGGCGAACGGCGAGATCATCACCGGGTTGCCGACCAGCCGCCAGGTGGTGTCCGAGGCGGCCAGTGAGGACTTCAGCCAGTCCATCTGGGCCCGGCCGGTGATGCTGCGGTCCGGGTCGTCGACCTCCCCGTTGCCCAGCGCCACCTGCTGGGAGCGGAAGGAGCGCAGGTCCAGCAGCGACAGGTCGGCCAGCTTGCCGAAGCGCAGCTTGCGGTAGGTGGTCCCGGCGATCGCGGGACGGACCGGCATCCACTCGAAGTAGGCCTGCTTGGCGGCGGCCCGGCGCGCCGCCCAGGCCCCCTCGGCGCCCTCCGTGTGGTTCTCGGCGCCGCCCGACCAGGTGTCGTTGGCGATCTCGTGGTCGTCCCATATCGCCACGACCGGCGCGGCGGCGTGCAGCGCCTGGAGGTCGGGGTCGGTCTTGTAACGGCCGTGCCGGACGCGGTAGTCGGCGAGCGACAGGATCTCGTGGGCGGGCGCGTGCGGCCGTACGACGGTGTCGCGGGTGCCGTACTCGCCGGTGCCGTACTCGTAGATGTAGTCGCCCAGGTGCAGCCAGGCGTCCAGGTCGCCGCGGGCCGCGAGATGGCGGTACGAGGAGAAGTGGCCGGCCTCCCAGTTGGCGCAGGAGACCACGCCGAAGCGCAGGCCCGGCACCGCGGCGCCGGCCGCGGGGGCGGTGCGGGTTCGGGCGGCGGGGGAGTCGGTGGGGCCGGCGGAGAAGCGGAACCAGTAGTCCGTGGCGGGCGCCAGGCCCCGGACGTCGGCCTTCACGGTGTGGTCGGAGGCGGCGGTCGCGGTGACCGAGCCCTTGGCGACGACGTTCGTGAAGTCCTTGTCCTCGGCGACGACCCAGCTCACCTCGGTGTCCGGGCCGGTTCCGGAGCCCGGCACGGCCCCGGGGACCGGGGTCACCCTGGTCCACAGCAGGACGCCGTCGGGCAGCGGGTCGCCGGAGGCGACGCCGTGCAGGAAGGCGGGGGCGGCGCCGGCGGCACCGGCGGGCGGGGCGGCGGCGAGCGGGGCCGCCAGAACGGCGCCGGCCGCCGCGGCCTTGACGACCGTACGGCGGCTCGGGGTGCGGGTGCCCGTGCGTGCGGTGGACGACGGGACGGGGGTCGCGGATGATCTGTGTCGACTGGTCACGGACGATCAGGTTACTGATCGGTATGCGCCCGAGCGGGCGAACTCGCAAAAGTTCGCCCGCTCGTCGACGTGCGTACGGCTGGGGCCCGCCGCTTGACGCTGCCTACTTGGTGACGCCCGCGTCCTTGAGCGCCTTCTGCCACTCGGCGTCCGTGCCCGGCGTCTCGATCACCTTGTCGTTGATCTTGACGGTCGGGGTCGACTGGACGTCCTCGGCCTTCTGGAAGGCGTCGCTCATCTTCATCGCCCAGGCGTCGTAGGTGCCCTTCTCCACGGCGTCCTGGAACTTCTTGTTGTTCTTCAGGGCGTCGACCGAGTCGGCGACCTTGATCAGGTAGTCGTCCTTGGCGAACTCGTCGGTCGACTCCGACGGGTGGTACTCGGCGGAGTACAGCGCGGTCTTGTAGTCGATGAACGCCTCGGGGGAGACGTTCAGCGCGGCGCCGAGGGCGCTGAGGGCGTTCTTGGAGCCCTCGCCGCCGAGGTTGCCGTCGAGGAAGGTGCCGATGGTGAAGGAGAGCTTGTAGGTGCCGTCCTCCATGCCCTTGTTGACGGCCTCGCCGATGGTCTGCTCGAAGTTGGCGCAGCCCGGGCAGCGCGGGTCCTCGTAGAGGTGGACGACGTGGTCGCTCTTGGACTCGCCGAGGGTGACCGTCGTGCCGTTCTTGCCGGAGGTGTTGGCGGGGGCCACCACCTCGGCGTCGGCGGCCTTCTCCCACTTCGAGGGCTGGTTGCTCTGGACGACGGCGTAGCTGATGCCGCCGGCTATCGCCAGCACGCCGACGATCGAGCAGGCCACGACGACCTGCCGCTTGACCTTGTCGCGCTTGGCCTGGCGCTCGCGCTCCAGACGCAGCCGCTCACGGGCCGCCGACTTCGCCGCCTGACTGTTCCGCTTGCTCATGGTGGTGTTCTCTCCGGGGACGCGCACACGGGTGTGTGCGGGATGTGTACGGGGGACTGCCGGTGCTCGGTCGCGTGTCGCGCGAAGGCGCGCGTGTCACACGAAGGCGACCGAGCACGGCGGTCCGCGCCGTCCCAGGGAGTGCGTGAGGATCGCCTCGCGGGCGTCGGCGGTGCGGTGGGCCAGGGCCGCCGGGCGGCGCACCGCCGGGGCCCGGCGGACGTTCACCGCCGCGACGGCCAGCAGCAGCGGCCGGAAGGTGGTCGCGGCCACCGCGCTCAGCAGCTGGGCCAGCGCGCGCTCGCCGCGCCGCAGCCAGGCCGCCGCCAGCAGCCCGACCCCGATGTGCGCGCCGAGCAGCAGCCAGGCGGTCCGGGGGTCCGCGTCGGCGAGTGCGGTCGCCAGCCGGTCGGTCTCGGCGCCGGTCACCCGGGTCAGCGGGGCGGCGACCCCGGCGTGGACGCCGGTCCCGTCGCCGCACAGCACGTCGAAGCCGACCGAGCGCAGCGGGCCCGCGACCGGGCCGCCCGCCCTGCCGTAGCAGACGTGCTGGCCGGTGGTGAAGACCGTGTCGGCGGCCAGCTCCAGCGGGATCAGCAGGGCGGCGATCCGCCCGAAGCCGCGCTCGCGCCGCCCGGCCAGGGCGTACGCGATCAGGAACACGGCGGCGCCGACGGCCGCCACCGTGGGCAGCGGCAGCGGAACCCCGGACAGCAGCACGTGCGACGCGGTGCTGAGCGTCACGACGAGTGCCGTGAACAGCGCCGCGCGTACGGCTCTGAGTGGGGTTCCGGATATGTCCATAGCGATAGAAGAGTGTGTCACGGGGGCCGGTAAGGGACCCCTAAAGGATTGCTGTGAGAAGGGCGACGGTTACCGAACCGGAATGGTCACAGACCCGGGATCCGGCCGTTGCGGAAGAGGTCCACGAAGGTCTGGTGGTCGGCACGCGCGCGTGCCCCGTACCGGTGCGCGAAGTCGACGAGCAGGGGCGCGAAGCCCTCCTCGTCGGCCGCGATCGCCGCGTCGATGGCCCGCTCCGTGGAGAACGGCACCAGGGACTCCCCGGACTGGTCGTCCGCCGCCGCGTGCATGGCGGCGGTGGCCCGGCCCAGGTCCGCGACGACCTCGGCGATCTCCTCCGGGTCGTCGATGTCGCCCCAGTCCAGGTCGACGGCGTACGGCGAGACCTCGGCGACCAGCTGTCCCGCGCCGTCCAGCTCGGTCCAGCCCAGCCACGGGTCGGCGTGCGCCTGGAGGGCGCGCTGGGAGATCACCGTGCGGTGGCCCTCGTGCTGGAAGTAGTCCCGGATCGCCTGGTCGGTGATGTGCCGGGAGACCGCCGGGGTCTGGGCGTGCTTGATGTAGATCACGACGTCGTTCTCCAGGGCGTCGCTGTTGCCCTCCAGGAGGATGTTGTACGAGGGCAGGCCGGCCGAGCCGATGCCGATGCCGCGGCGGCCGACGACGTCCTTGACGCGGTAGGAGTCGGGGCGGGCCAGGGAGGACTCCGGGAGGGTCTCCAGGTAACCGTCGAAGGCGGCCAGGACCTTGTAGCGGGTGGCCGCGTCCAGCTCGATGGAGCCGCCGCCCGGGGCGAAGCGGCGCTCGAAGTCGCGGATCTCGGTCATCGACTCCAGCAGGCCGAACCTGGTCAGGGACCGGGCGACGCGCAGGGCGCCCAGCAGGGGCCCGTCGGCGGTGTCCAGCGTGAAGGGCGGCACCTCGTCGCTCTTGGCGCCGGTGGCCAGGGCGTGGATCCGCTCCCGGTACGCCTCCGCGTACACCCGCACCAGCTCGGTGATCTGCTCGTCGCTGAGCGCCTTCGCGTACCCGATCAGCGCGACGGAGGCGGCGAAGCGCTTGAGGTCCCAGGTGAAGGGGCCGACGTAGGCCTCGTCGAAGTCGTTGACATTGAAGATCAGCCGGCCGGTGGAGTCCATGTACGTGCCGAAGTTCTCCGCGTGCAGGTCGCCGTGGATCCACACCCGGGAGGTCCGGTCGTCCAGGTAGGGGCCGCCGGCCTGGGAGCCGAACTCCTTGTCATCGGTCAAATCGTGGTAAAAGAGGCATGCGGTGCCGCGGTAGAACGCGAAGGCGGAGGCGGCCATCTTCCGGAACTTCACGCGGAACGCCGCCGGATCCGCGGCCAGCAGCCGGCCGAAGGCGGCGTCGAAGACGGCGAGGATCTCCTCGCCGCGGTGCTCCTCGTTGAGCTGCGGGACCGACATGCCGGGTGCCTCCTGGTGCGGATGGTGCTGTGACGGGTGGAGCGGATCTCCACTCGGACCAACGTTCGAAGGCGGGCGGGAGTGCCCGCGTCCGGGCGTCCGCACCGACGCGCGGACCCGCCCCCGAAGGTACGCGGGGAGTCCCCGGAGTGTCAGTGGCGAGGCATAGACTTCGACGCTGACCCCCCGGACTGACCGCAGCCCGTAGCCCACAGTTTTCTCAGGAGGCCGCACGTGTCCAAAGCGCCGTT
The DNA here is from genome assembly GCF_028473745.1 of Streptomyces sp. M92. Lineage (NCBI taxonomy): Bacteria > Bacillati > Actinomycetota > Actinomycetes > Kitasatosporales > Streptomycetaceae > Streptomyces > Streptomyces sp. M92. The sequence goes on along the minus strand of NZ_CP101137.1, from coordinate 312,264 downwards.
CACGCACCTGCACGTCCACACCCAGTACTCGCTGCTGGACGGTGCCGCGCGGCTGAAGGACATGTTCAACGCCTGCAATGAGATGGGCATGACGCACATCGCCATGTCCGACCACGGCAACCTGCACGGGGCGTACGACTTCTTCCACTCCGCGCAGAAGGCCGGGGTCACCCCGATCATCGGCATCGAGGCGTACGTGGCGCCCGAGTCCCGCCGCAACAAGCGCAAGATCCAGTGGGGCCAGCCGCACCAGAAGCGGGACGATGTCTCGGGTTCCGGCGGCTACACCCACAAGACCATGTGGGCGACGAACAGCACGGGACTGCACAACCTCTTCCGCCTCTCCTCCGACGCGTACGCCGAGGGCTGGCTGCAGAAGTGGCCGCGGATGGACAAGGAGACCATCTCCCAGTGGTCGGAGGGCATCGTCGCCTCCACCGGCTGCCCCTCCGGCGAGGTGCAGACCCGGCTGCGCCTCGGCCACTTCGACGAGGCCGTGAAGGCGGCCGCCGACTACCAGGACATCTTCGGCAAGGACCGGTACTTCCTGGAGCTGATGGACCACGGCATCGACATCGAGCACCGGGTGCGCGAGGACCTGCTGCGGATCGGCAAGAAGCTCGGCATCCCCCCGCTGGTCACCAACGACTCGCACTACACCTACGCGCACGAGGCGAGCGCCCACGACGCCCTGCTGTGCATCCAGACCGGCAAGAACCTCTCCGACCCGGACCGCTTCCGCTTCGACGGCACGGGCTACTACCTGAAGTCGACGGACGAGATGTACGCCGTCGACTCCTCCGACGCCTGGCAGGAGGGCTGCGCCAACACGCGCCTGATCGCCGAGATGATCGACACCACCGGCATGTTCGAGAAGCGCGACCTCATGCCGAAGTTCGACATCCCCGAGGGGTACACCGAGGTCACCTGGTTCCAGGAGGAGGTCCGCCGCGGCATGGAGCGCCGCTTCGCGGGCCAAGTTCCCGAGGACCGCCAGAAGCAGGCCGAGTACGAGATGGACGTCATCATCCAGATGGGGTTCCCCGGCTACTTCCTCGTGGTGGCCGACTTCATCATGTGGGCCAAGAAGAACGGCATCGCGGTCGGCCCCGGCCGAGGCTCCGCGGCCGGCTCGATCGTGGCGTACGCCATGGGCATCACCGACCTCGACCCCATCCCGCACGGCCTGATCTTCGAGCGGTTCCTCAACCCCGAGCGCGTCTCCATGCCCGATGTCGACATCGACTTCGACGAGCGTCGGCGCGTCGAGGTGATCAGGTACGTGACGGAGAAGTACGGCGCCGACAAGGTCGCCATGATCGGCACGTACGGCAAGATCAAGGCGAAGAACGCCATCAAGGACTCCGCGCGCGTGCTGGGCTACCCGTACGCGATGGGCGACCGCCTCACCAAGGCCATGCCCGCCGACGTCCTCGGCAAGGGCATCGACCTCGACGGCATCACCAACCCGGAGCACCCCCGCTACAGCGAGGCCGGCGAGATCCGCTCGATGTACGAGAACGAGCCGGACGTGAAGAAGGTCATCGACACCGCCAAGGGCGTCGAGGGCCTGGTGCGGCAGATGGGCGTGCACGCGGCCGGCGTGATCATGTCGAGCGAGCCGATCGTCGACCACGCCCCGCTGTGGACCCGGCACACCGACGGCGTGACCATCACGCAGTGGGACTACCCGCAGTGCGAGTCGCTCGGCCTGCTGAAGATGGACTTCCTCGGCCTGCGCAACCTCACGATCATGGACGACGCCGTCAAGATGGTGAAGTCCAACAAGGGGATCGACCTCGACCTGCTGTCACTGCCGCTGGACGACCCGACGACCTTCGAACTGCTCCAGCGCGGCGACACGCTCGGCGTCTTCCAGTTCGACGGCGGCCCCATGCGGTCCCTGCTGCGGCTGATGAAGCCCGACAACTTCGAGGACATCTCCGCCGTCTCCGCGCTCTACCGCCCCGGCCCCATGGGCATGGACTCGCACACCAACTACGCGCTGCGCAAGAACGGCCTCCAGGAGATCACGCCGATCCACAAGGAGCTGGAGGAACCCCTCCAGGAGGTCCTGGCGGTCACCTACGGCCTGATCGTCTACCAGGAGCAGGTGCAGAAGGCCGCCCAGATCATCGCGGGCTACTCGCTCGGCGAGGCCGACATCCTGCGCCGCGTGATGGGCAAGAAGAAGCCCGAGGAACTGGAGAAGAACTTCGTCATCTTCCAGGCCGGCGCCCGGAAGAACGGCTACAGCGACGAGGCCATCCAGGCCCTGTGGGACGTGCTGGTCCCCTTCGCCGGCTACGCCTTCAACAAGGCGCACTCGGCCGCGTACGGACTGGTCTCCTACTGGACGGCGTACCTCAAGGCGAACCACCCCGCCGAGTACATGGCCGCCCTGCTCACCTCGGTCAAGGACGACAAGGACAAGTCGGCGGTCTACCTCAACGAGTGCCGGCGCATGGGCATCAAGGTGCTGCCGCCCAACGTCAACGAGTCCATGTCGAACTTCGCCGCGCAGGGCGACGACGTGATCCTCTTCGGCCTCTCCGCCGTGCGCAACGTCGGCACCAACGTGGTCGAGTCGATCATCCGGTGCCGCAAGGCCAAGGGTAAGTACGCCTCCTTCCCCGACTACCTGGACAAGGTGGAGGCGGTCGTCTGCAACAAGCGCACCACCGAGTCGCTGATCAAGGCCGGCGCCTTCGACGAGATGGGCCACACCCGCAAGGGCCTCACCGCGCAGTACGAACCGATGATCGACAACGTGGTCGCGGTCAAGCGCAAGGAGGCCGAGGGGCAGTTCGACCTCTTCGGCGGCATGGGCGAGGAGACGAACGACGAACCGGGCTTCGGCCTCGACGTGGTCTTCGGCGAGGACGAGTGGGACAAGACCTACCTCCTCGCCCAGGAGCGGGAGATGCTCGGCCTCTACGTCTCCGACCACCCGCTCTTCGGTCTGGAGCACGTACTGTCCGACAAGGCCGACGCGGGCATCTCCCAGCTCACCGGCGGTGACTTCGGCGACGGCGCGGTCGTCACCATCGGCGGCATCATCTCCGGCCTCCAGCGCAAGATGACCAAGCAGGGCAACGCCTGGGCCATCGCCACCGTCGAGGACCTGGCCGGCTCCATCGAGTGCATGTTCTTCCCGGCGACCTACCAGCTGGTGTCCACACAACTGGTCGAGGACGCCGTGGTGTTCGTCAAGGGGCGCCTGGACAAGCGCGAGGACGTGCCCCGGCTGGTCGCGATGGAACTGATGATCCCCGACCTGTCCAATGCGGGCACCAACGCGCCGGTGGTCCTCACCATCCCGGCGACCAGGGTCACCCCGCCGATGGTCAGCCGCCTCGGCGAGATCCTCACCCACCACCGGGGCGACAGCGAGGTGCGGATCAAGCTCCAGGGGCCGACGAAGACGACCGTCCTGCGCCTGGACCGGCACCGGGTCAAGCCCGATCCCGCCCTGTTCGGCGACCTGAAGGTGCTGCTGGGCCCGTCCTGCCTGGCGGGTTGAGCCGTGCGGCAGCGGTGACGGGCGAGGGGCGCCCCGGCCTCCGGGTGCGCCCCTCGTCGGTGCGGGGCCGCCACGGCCCCTCGCACGGGTGTCAGTTGTGGCCGAAACGCTTCTGCCGCTTGCGGGACGCGGCGTCGCCGGGCGTCGTCAGCTGCGGGGAGTGCTGCTCCTCGCGGTCCATGACGGCGGACTCGGCGGACTGCGGGGTACGCGCGGACTCGGGCTGCTTACGGTCACGGTTGTTCTTGTTCTTGGCCATGGTGATCTACCTCCTGAGGGGGATCTAGGGGCCAGGGCCGTTTTCAGATTCACACAGCCCAACAAAGAACGCATATCGGGCAATTACCGTGCGTGACGCGTCCCGTCGGGGTGCCGAATCCGCAGCGGGGTGCGGAAACGCCACGCCGAAGATCGAGTTCGCGCCGTTAACCTCCGCGTGGTCGGGCAGACTCGAAGGAAGCCCGAAGCAAACCTCCCGGAAAGAGGGTGGATCGCGTGGACCGCTGCATCGTCCTGGTGGACGCCGGGTATCTGCTGGGGGCCGCCGCCAGTCTCCTCGCCGGTGAGCCCTCTCGCTCCCGCATCACCGTCGATCACGCCGCCCTCATCCAGGGTCTGCGCGACCGCGCCGAGTCGGACACGCAGCAGCCCCTGTTGCGCATCTACTGGTTCGACGGTGCCCCCGACCGCGTCCCGCAGCCCGAGCACCGCCGGCTGCGCGTGATGCCCCGCGTCACCGTCCGCCTCGGTGCCCTCACCCGAAGCGACGGGCGCTGGGCGCAGAAGGGCGTGGACGCCGCCATGCACGCCGAGCTCACCGAACTGGCCCGCAACCGCGCCTGCTCCGACGTCGTCCTCGTCACCGGCGACGGCGACCTGCTGCCCGGCATGATGGCCGCCAAGGAGCACGGTGTCGCCGTACACCTGTGGGCCGTCCAGGCCGCCGACGGCGACTACAACCAGTCCGAGGACCTGGTCGCCGAGGCCGACGAGCGCCGAGTCCTGGACCGCGTGTGGATCACCAAGGCCGTACGCGCCAAGGAGTTCGGCGGCGTCTGCGCGCCGCCGCCCGTGCCCCGCCCCGAGATCGCCGCGATCCTCTCCGCGCCGCTGCCCGAATCCGCCCTCTCCGCGACCACCGAGCGGCCCGCCCGGGAGCCCGAGCACCCCGTACGGCCCGACACCGCGCGCAACGGCACCGCGGAACGCGCGGCACCCCCCAAGGGCGTCCCCACCCCCAAGGACCTGGCCGCTCTGCGCGCCCCCGGCGCCCACCCCGCCCCGCACCCCCCGACCTCGGCCACCCTGCGCTGGTCCTCCGACAAGGGCTGGGTCGACCGGCCCGCCGCCGAACCGGCCGAGGCCGCCTCCATGCCGACGCTCGCCCAGCTCACCACGGCCGAGCAGCGCTGGGCCGACCGCGAGGAGGACATCACCACGGTCGGCGGCGACCCGTACGAGGTCGGCCAGGTCTTCGCCCGCCGCTGGCTGGAGCGCCTCGGCGACCACGGCCACCTGCAGCGGCTGTCCGGGATGTACCCCCGCATCCCGCACCGCGTCGACGGCGAGCTGCTGCGCTACGCCGCCCGCTTCGGCCTGCTCGCCCACAAGGACGACCAGATCGACGAGCACGACCGGTACGCGATCCGGGCCGGTTTCTGGCGCGAGGTCGACGTCCGCACGGCGACCGAGCGCACCCCCGCGCCGGAGTAGGGCCCCTCCGGTGTCCCCCGGCGTCGCTCCCGGCCCTCCCCGTGCCTCCCGCGACTGAATCGACACTTATGGGCGGACCCGAGGGCGGGGCGGAGGGGCGGACCCCGTAGTCTCGTCCCTTGTGAGTACGCGCGCGGCACAGGCACATCGACCCCGTGGCGATGCCGTGTGCGCGGTGCGCGCACTGACCAAGACCTATCCGGCGGTACGCGGCCGGCGCGGCGTTCCCGCCACTCCCGAGGTGCGGGCCACCGACGACGTGACCCTGGACATCCGCCGCGGTGAGATCTTCGGTCTGCTCGGACCGAACGGAGCCGGCAAGTCCACCCTCGTACGCCAGCTGACCGGCCTGATGCGGCCCGACAGCGGCAGCGTGGAGATCCTCGGCCACGACATCGTGCGCCACCCCGAGCGGGCTGCCCGCATCCTCGCCTACCTCGGGCAGGAGTCCAGTGCCCTGGACGAGCTGACCGTGTCGCTCGCCGCCGAGACCACCGGGCGGTTGCGCGGCCTGGAGGTGCGCCGGGCGCGCGCCGAGCGGGACGCGGTCCTCGACGAGCTGGGCCTCACCCCGCTCGCCTCCCGCCCGATCAAGAAGCTCTCCGGCGGCCAGCGCCGTCTGGCCTGCTTCGCCGCCGCGCTGGTGGGCCAGCGCCCGCTGCTCGTCCTGGACGAGCCGACCACCGGCATGGACCCCGTGGCCCGGCGCGCCGTGTGGGCGGCCGTCGACCGGCGGCGCGCCGAGTCCGGCAGCACCGTCCTGCTCGTCACCCACAACGTCATCGAGGCCGAGACCGTCCTCGACCGGGTCGCCGTCCTCGACCGGGGACGCGTGATCGCCTGCGACACGCCCTCCGGCCTCAAGGAGAAGGTCGCCGGCGAGGTCCGCGTCGACCTGGTGTGGCGCGAGAGCGCACCGCTGAACGTCCCCGAGGTCGCCGCCCTGCGCGACCGCGCCGCCGAGTCCGGACGCCGCTGGACGCTCCGGCTCGCCCCCGAGGAGGCCCGCGCGGTCGTCGCCACCGTCACCGGCGGCGCCGCCTTCGCCGCCCTGGACGACTTCACCCTCGCCACGCCCAGCCTGGAGGACGTGTACCTGGCCCTGGGCGGCGCCGCGCGGCAGGGGCTGGTGAGGGCGTGAGCACTCCGACGGCGAGCAGCGGGAGCAGGGTGAGCACACCGGCCGCCGCATCCGTACCCACCGGGACGGCCGTGACGAACGAGCCCGGCCGCCGGCGAGCTTCGAAGGACCCGACGAAGGGGAGCAGCGCGACGTGAGTGTCGTACCCGCCGATGTTCTGCCGGGCGGTGCCCTGGCCGCCGAGGAGCAGGGCGCCGTCGGCGCGGCCGAGCTCGGGCCCAAGGCGCGGCTGTGGCCCTCCCTGGTGGCCGTGTACCGGGCGCAGCTGTCCCGGGCCCGGGTCGCGCGCATCCCGCTGCTGTTCGTGGCCACCTTCCAGTCGATCGGCATCATGGTCCTGATGCGCGGCGTCGTGGACGGCGGCGGCGAGGCGCGGGCCGTGGTCGCCGGATCGGCGGTGCTCGTCGTGGCCTTCGTCGCGCTGAACCTCCTCGCCCAGTACTTCGGGCAGCTGCGCGCCAGCGGCGGCCTCGACCACTACGCGACTCTGCCGGTGCCGCCGGCCGCGGTGGTGCTGGGCGCGGCGGGCGCGTACGCGTCCTTCACCGTGCCGGGGACCGTGGTGACGGCGGTGTTCGGGTGCCTGCTGTTCGGGCTGCCGATGACCCATCTGTGGGTGCTGGTGGCCGTGATCCCGCTGGCGGGCGCCGCGCTCGCCGGGCTGGGCGCGGCCCTGGGGCTGCTCGCGCCCCGGCCCGAGTTCGCCACCCTCCTCGGCCAGCTGGGCATGTCGGCGGCGCTGCTGCTGGGCGTGCTGCCCGCCGAACGGATGCCCGAGGTGGTCCGCCTCGCGAGGGACCTGCTGCCCTCGACGTACGGCGTGGAGGCCTTCGCGCGTACGTTCGGGGACCGGCCCGACTGGGCCTTCGTCCTCGGCGACCTCGCGGTGTGCGCCGGGGTCGGCGTGATCTCGCTGGCCGTCGCGACCTGGGCCTACCGCCGGGCCGCCGTCCGGTGAAGCGCCGCGCAGGCGGGTTTGGCACGATGGCGGGGTGACCGCTCCTCTGCCTCCGCCACCGCCCCCGAACGAACGCTCGTCGTACCAGGGCGGCCCGGTGCCGCCGCCCGTCGGTGCGCACGCGGTGGGCACCCCGCCCGGCGCCCCGTACGGCACGCACGGCGAGCACGGAGAACAGGACGGTCCCGGAATGCTGAGCGAAGTGCGGCAGGCAGCCGTGACCGTGGCGGCGGTGACCCTCTCCGGGCTGCTGCTGGGCGTGCTGTGGTGGCAGCTGGCGCCGAGCGTGCCGCTGGTCGGTGAAGTGGTCGGCGACCGGTGGCTGGTCTACCTCAAGGAGTCCGAGGGCGAGCACTCGGTCGGTGTCGACGGCACCTTCACGCTGCTCGCGCTCGCGTTCGGCGCGCTGAGCGCGGTGGCCGTGTTCCTGCTGCGGCGGCGCGGGGGCGTGCCGCTGGTGGTGGCGCTGGGCGCGGGCGGGCTGCTCGGCTCGGTGCTGGCCTGGCGGTTCGGGCTTTGGCTCGGGCCGACCCAGGACGTCGTCGCGCACGCCAAGGACGTGGGCAAGGGCGTGACGTTCTCGGCGCCGCTCAAGCTGGGGGCGAAGGGCGCGCTGCTGGCGTGGCCGATCGCGGCGCTGGTGGTCCACCTGGGCCTGACCGGGCTGTTCGGGCCCCGCGACCCGGAGCCCGACCCGTGGCCCGCGCCGTACGGGGAGAAGTCCGCGTAGGGCGGACCGCCGGGCCGGCTGTCATGCGGGGCGGCGGCCGTGGTTGGCCCTGCCCTTCCGGGTGCGCCACTTGCGTTTGCGCGTTCGCTTCGACATGTCCTGTCTGATTAGCGGAGAACCGCGCGGCCGTCGAGGGAGTGCGCGTGGTGGGCCGGGGCGGGGGCGCGCGTTCGTAGACGGATTGTGCGCCGTCGATCGGGTGCGGGGCGTGTGTTCGTTGTGGGGGTGTGGGCGGACGGTCGGACGGCGGTTCGTGCCTGGTCGGCGGGGTTGTGCGCGGTTGATTGGCCGGGGGCGTGCGGTTGCCGAGGGGTGTGGGGGTCGGTCGGAGGGCGGGCTGTGAGTTCGTCGGAGGGGCGTGCGCGGGCGATTGTGGTGCGGGCTGTGAGTTCGTCGGAGGGGCGTGCGCGGGCGATCGTGGTGCGGGCCGCGCGTTCGTCGACGGGTTGTGCGTGGTCGTTCGGGTGAGGGCCCTGTGCGGGCGATGAGGTGCGGTCCGCGCGTTCGTCGACGGGGTTGCGCGTCCGTCGAGCCCTACGCGCGGCCGATCGGGGCGAGGACCGCGTCCGTGAGCCCGGCCAGGTCCTCGGGGGAGAGCTCGACCTCCAGTCCCCGGCGGCCAGCCGAGACGCAGATCGTGGTGTGGCCCGACGCCGAGGCGTCCAGGACCGTGGGCAGCCGCTTGCGCTGGCCCAGTGGGGAGATGCCGCCCCGCACGTAGCCCGTGGTCCGCTCGGCCAGGGCCGGGTCGGCCATCGTCGCGCGCTTGCCGCCCACCGCGGCCGCCAGCGCCTTCAGGTCCAGCTGGCCCGCCACCGGCACCACCGCGACGGTCAGCGCGCCGTCCACGTCCGCCACCAGCGTCTTGAAGACCCGCTCCGGACTGACGCCCATCGCCTCGGCCGCCTCCTCGCCGTAGGACGGGTGCGCGGGGTCGTGGTCGTACGCGTGGACCGTGTACGCCACCCCGGCCGCCGTCAGCGCCACCGTCGCCGGGGTGCCGCCGGACTGCTGCTGTTTCCTGGACTTCTTCGCCATCCGGGCCAGTACCTCGGCTATCTCAGTTGAGACTCGTGGGGCCGCGCGTCAGGTCCGACGACGGCAACGACGGCAGCGTACGGATGATCGCCGTCTCCGCGCGAAGGAGTTTCAGCTCGTCGCGCAGGCGGGAGGCCGTGTCCGGGGCCTGGAGCAGGCGCTGCTTCGTCGGAGTGTCCAGCATCATCGCGGCGGCGACCAGATAGGAGACCACGCCCGGCTCGTCCGGCAGCTCGGTGCCGGTCGACAGCGACCGCTCGCGGGCCCCCGCCAGCCGCTTCTGGTACTGCCGGAAGGACCGCAGCACGCCCTCGGCCAGCGCGCCCGCCTCGTCGCCGGGCTCCTCGTCCAGCGGCTCCAGCTCGGCCGTCAGGAACGGGCCCGAGGCCTCCACCGAGCGCAGCCGCACCCGGGTCGTGCCGGTCGCCAGCACCTCGAAGGTGCCGTCGGCGCGCTCGCGGATCGTCGCCGCGTCCGCGACGCAGCCCACCTTGTGGAACGCCTTGAGCGGGTCCGGCCCGAACCCGGCCGCCGGGCCGACCTCGGGCTGCGCCGTCGGATCGGGCAGGCCGGGCGCGGTCCGGGCCACCTCGTGGCCATCGCGGATCGCCACGACGGCGAACCGGCGCGGTTCGTCCTCGGGGGTCTTCAGCAGCTCGCGCATCATGGCGCGATAGCGCTCCTCGAAGATGTTGAGCGGGAGCACCAGCCCCGGGAACAGAACCGAGTTCAGGGGGAAGAGCGGAAGCCGGACGGTGGTCACGACGCAGAAGCCTAATGGTCGTCCGCGCGGACGTGCCCGCCGCGCCCACTTCGTGGATGACCCGAACCCGCCGTACCCGGTGTGGAGGCCGCCGCCGCGCGGACGTCCGCACGCACCTGGAGGAAGCGGCCGAGGGGGTCCTCCGCGTCCTGGTCCCAGGGGAAGGAGGTGACGTACGGTCCGGTCAGACGCAGTTGCTCGGCGGCGTCCTGGCGGCGCTCCAGACGCAGCAGGACGTACGCCAGGAGGTTGCGCAGCCCGGCGGGCCACGGGTCGGCCGCCGGGTGGGTCGCCGAGAGGGCGATGGCACGGTCGGCGGCCGCGTCCAGGCGGTCCCGGTGCGCGCCGGCCGGGTCGTCGGCTCCGCCCGCGGTGAGACAGGCGAAGGCCGCCCGCAGGGGCAGCGCCCGCAGCGGCGAGTCCCCGGGCGAGTCCTGCGCGGCGGTCTCGGCGAAGTCCAGGCACTCGCGGTGCGCGCCCGGCGAGGCGGCGGCCAGGTACTCCAGGGCGGACACGTGGCAGCCGTAGTGGTGCGGGGCCCGGCGTACCGCCTGTGCCCACAGCCGCTCGAACTCCGCGTGTCCGGCGCGGGCGCCCCGCGCGGCGTCCAGAGCGGTCCGCCACGGCACCGGGTCGCGTCCGGCCGCCTCGGCGGCCGCCGTGACCGCGGGGGCCGCCTGGCGCAGCAGCTCGGCCCGGGCCGGCGAGTCCCAGTGGCGGTCCACCGTCAGCCGGCCCTCGACCAGCAGCGCGTCGGGGTCGCCCGGAGCGGCGGCGCGCCAGCTCTCCAGCCACTCGGCCCGGGAGCGGGCGAACGAGGCGAGCCCGGCCGTGTAGCGGTCCCGGTGCTCCCACTCGGCCCGTTCACGGGTGGCGGCGAGGAGAGCGGCCGCGGGGGTGTGCTCACCGTGGGCCGCCGCGACCAGGGCGGGGGCGAGACGGTCGTCCGGGGCGTCGAGGAGCACGTCGTCGTCTTGGGCGGGCCGGGACGCCCGAGAACGGGCCCGGGCCGCCGTCCGGAGGAACGCGCGCAGCATGGCCAGTACGACGGCCGACGGTTCGCGAAGGTTGTGCGGTGGCGCGCCGCCTTCGGCCGTTCGGGGGCGGCCCGTACCAGCGTGGGGCGTCGCCGGATGGGGCGGCCGTCGCCGGGGCTGCGGGAGGTGCTGGTGCGGGTGCTGGTGGCGGTGCTGGTGGTCCGGGTGGTGCGGACGGCCGCTGGCGGCTCTGCCGGGCGCGGACCCCGCGCCGAATCGCGGAGCTGCCGTCTCCGCGGCGAACCGCGTCCCCCCCCCGCCCGCGAGCCGGCAAGGCCCACGGCCGCAGACGACGCGAAGGCCTCTACGGCCCACGGCCGCAGACGACGCGAAGGCCTCTACGGCCCACGGCCGCAGACGACGAGAAGGCCTCTACGGCCCACGGCCGCAGACGACGAGAAGGCCTCTACGGCCCACGGCCGCACACGACGAGAAGCCCCCTACGGCCCGTCGGCGTCCGCGAAGGCAGCGGAGCCCCACCGCACACCCGCAGAGGGCTCAGCCCCTCCGCAGCAGCCGTGTCGCCCCCGCCGCCACCGTCGTCGCCAGGATCCAGCCCAGCAGGATCAGTGCCGTCGCCAGCCACTGCCAGCCGTCGCGGAGCTGCCAGAAGCCGACCTGGCCCAGGTCGATGACCGGCAGGAGCAGGTCCAGGGCGAAGAGGGCCGGGTTCCAGTCCGGGTGCTCGCCGGCCTTCAGCGGGGGCGGGTCCGCACGGGCGAAGGCGAGCGAGCCCGCCGCCCACAGCACCGCCATCCACACCGCCGCCCGGCCCGGCCGGTAGCCGTAGGCGACCGTCCAGTCCTGTGCGTACCCCACGAGTTTCGCGGCGACGGGCAGACTCTCGCGGCGCCGGCGGTGCTTGGCGAGCAGCACCTCGCGGGCGTCCTCGTCCTCGCCGCCGGCCCGCAGCACGGCGGCGAGCCGCTCGTACGGCTCCGGGTGGTACTCGGCGGTCGCGGCGCCCACCCACCGCAGCCGCTTCTCCAGCGGGAACGGCCCCCGCGGCACCAGGTTCTCGTAGGCGAAGCCGCCCATGTGCAGCCGGCCGGGGCCGGGCCAGCTGTCCGCCCGGTCCATCAGGTTCACCACCCGCGCCCCCGACAGCACCACCCGCCCGCGCGCCGGCCGCTCGCCGAGGAAGCGCAGCTCGGGCGTCTGCACCCGGCGCAGCGACAGCTCCTGGTCGTCGGTGAAGGTGAACCGGGCGTGCTCGAAGTCGACGGCGTCGCCGAACCGGCCGTCGTCCAGCCGCACCCCGCCCTCGCACTCGAAGCGCTGGATGCGGGTGCCCTGCGCGGGGGTGGTGCCGCGCAGCAGCGGGCTGCCCAGCCCGGCCGGAGTCATGTACAGCGTGCGTTCCACCGTCAGCTGCGGGGCGTTCAGCGCGTGCCGGGTGTACGGGTTGAGGAGCCGGGCGCCGCGCAGGCTCAGTGAGACGCCGACCTGGGCGCTGCGCAGGCTCACCTCGCCGTGCGACTCCAGCATCTCGGCCTGGAGGTCCTGCCCGACGGTCATGCCGTCCGCGGCTATGGCGCGGCCACTGCGGTCCCGGTGCACGACCGCCTGATTGAGCAGCAGGTCGGTGCCTATCTGGGCGTCGGTGAGCCGGATGCCGCCGCGGAACCGGCAGCGCGGCAGGTGCAGGTCGCCCTCGGTCTTCAGCCGGGCCGCCTCCAGGCGCGGCACCGAGCAGTCCACCAGCCGCACCGTCGTGAACCGGGTCTCCGGCAGCACCACCTCCCGGTCGAAACGGCACGCCCGCAGCTCCACGTACGGCTCCACCGTGCCGCCCGCGAGGTCCATCGTGTCGCTGATCCGCACGCCCACGAGCTGCAGCGAGGAGACCCGTCCCGCGAGCGCGGGCGGGCCGTCGAGGAGCAGCCAGCACAGGATGCGGGCCCGCACGGTCCGCTCCGCCCCCCAGGGGTGCCCGCCGTGCGGGTCGTCCACCAACGCCTCGCCGCTGGACAGGTCGTACACGCTGCCGTTGCGGAAGGCCTGCCACATGCCCGCCTCGGCGGCCGTCAGATCGTCCGGCAGCTCTCCGTCACGGTGGCCGGCCCCCTCGGTCACGGCGCTTCACTCCCTCCCCAACTACTCGTCGGTCGCTCACCCTTCGTACAACCGTTCATGCCCACTGGGTGACCACCTGAACACTCAAAGTGAGTACGAACCGCCGGTTCTCGCCACGGCCCGCGCCGGGCCGTCGCGTTCTGTATCAGCCATTGATACGCGCGGACGGTGTCCGACGCGGGTCTGAGAGAATTGGTTCCGTGATCTCCCGAATCGATCTGCGCGGCGACGCCCTCCCCGAGGGTCCCGCCCTGCGCGACCTGCTGCCCCGAGCCGACTTCGACGTCGCGGCCGCCCTGGACAAGGTGCGCCCGATCTGCGAGGCCGTGCATCATCGTGGCGACGCGGCGCTGATCGACTTCGCCGAGCAGTTCGACGGCGTCAAGCTGGACCAGGTGCGGGTCCCGGCCGTCGCGCTCACGCGCGCGCTGGAGGAGCTCGACCCGGCCGTGCGCGCCGCGCTGGAGGAGTCCGTCCGCCGTGCCCGCCTCGTCCACCGCGAGCAGCGCCGCACCACGCACACCACCCAGGTCGTCCCCGGCGGCTCGGTCACCGAGAAGTGGGTGCCGGTCGACCGGGTCGGGCTGTACGCGCCCGGCGGCCGGTCCGTCTACCCGTCGTCCGTGATCATGAACGTGGTGCCCGCGCAGGAGGCCGGCGTCGCATCGATCGCCCTCGCCTCCCCGGCGCAGGCCGAGTTCGACGGCCTCCCGCACCCCACCATCCTCGCCGCCTGCGCCCTGCTCGGCGTCGACGAGGTGTACGCGGCCGGCGGCGCCACCGCCGTCGCGATGTTCGCGTACGGCACCGAGTCCTGCCCGCCCGCCGACATGGTCACCGGCCCCGGCAACATCTGGGTCGCCGCCGCCAAGCGCTTCTTCACCGGGAAGATCGGCATCGACGCCGAGGCCGGCCCGACCGAGATCGCGATCCTCGCCGACTCCACCGCCGACCCGGTGCACGTCGCCTCCGACCTGATCAGCCAGGCCGAGCACGACCCGCTGGCCGCCGCCGTCCTGGTCACCGACTCCGTCGAGCTGGCGGACGCGGTCGACAAGGAGCTCCAGCCGCAGGTCCAGGCCACCAAGCACATCGACGACCGGATCGTCCCGGCCCTGAAGGGCCGCCAGTCCGCGATCGTCCTGGTCGACGGCGTGGACGAGGGCCTGCGCGTGGTCGACGCCTACGGTGCGGAGCACCTGGAGATCCAGACCGCCGACGCCGCCGCCGTCGCCGACCGCGTCCGCAACGCCGGCGCGATCTTCGTCGGCCCCTGGGCGCCCGTCTCGCTCGGCGACTACGCGGCCGGGTCCAACCACGTCCTGCCCACCGGCGGCTGCGCCTGCCACTCCTCGGGCCTGTCCGTGCAGTCCTTCCTGCGCGGCATCCACATCGTCGACTACACGCGCGACGCCCTCGCCGACGTCGCGCACCACGTGGTGACGCTGGCGGAGGCCGAGGACCTGCCGGCGCACGGCGCGGCGATCAAGGCGAGGTTCGAGTGGAAGGTCCCGGAGAGCAAGTGACGTTCGGCATCGACGACCTCCCCGTACGGGACGAGCTGCGCGGCAAGTCCCCCTACGGCGCGCCCCAGCTGGACGTGCCGGTACGCCTGAACACCAACGAGAACCCCTACCCGCTGCCCGACGCGCTGGTCGAGCGGATCACCGAGCGCGTCCGCGAGGCCGCCCGCCACCTCAACCGCTACCCGGACCGGGACGCGGTCGAACTGCGCACCGAGCTGGCCCGGTACCTGACCGAGACCTCCGGCCACCCGCTCGACGTGGCCAACGTCTGGGCGGCCAACGGCTCCAACGAGGTCATCCAGCAGCTGCTCCAGACCTTCGGCGGGCCCGGCCGCACCGCGATCGGCTTCGAGCCGTCGTACTCGATGCACGGCCTCATCGCGCGCGGCACCGGCACCGGCTGGATCTCCGGCCCGCGCCACGAGGACTTCACCGTCGACGTGCCCGCCGCCGAGAAGGCCATCGCCGAGCACCGCCCGGACGTCGTCTTCATCACCACCCCCAACAACCCCACGGGCAACGCGGTCCCGGCCGAGACGGTCCTCGCCCTCTACGAGGCCGCACAGGCCGCCAAGCCCTCCATGGTCGTCGTCGACGAGGCCTACATCGAGTTCAGCCACGGCGCCTCACTGCTGCCGCTGCTGGACGGCCGCCCGAACCTCGTCGTCTCCCGCACCATGTCGAAGGCGTTCGGCGCGGCGGGCCTGCGCCTGGGCTACCTCGCCGCGCACCCGGCCGTCGTCGACGCCGTCCAGCTCGTACGGCTGCCCTACCACCTGTCCGCCGTCACCCAGGCGACCGCGCTGGCCGCCCTGGAACACACCGGCACGCTGCTGAAGTACGTCGAGCAGCTCAAGGCCGAGCGGGACCGGCTGGTCGCCGAACTGCGCGCCATCGGCTACGAGGTGACCGAGTCCGACGCCAACTTCGTCCAGTTCGGACGCTTCGCGGACTCCCACGAGGCGTGGCGGCGGATCCTCGACCGGGGCGTCCTGGTCCGGGACAACGGCGTACCGGGATGGCTGCGGGTCACCGCCGGCACCCCCCAGGAGAACGACGCGTTCCTCGACGCGGTACGTGAAGTCAAGAAGGAGCAGAACACATGAGCCGCGTGGGACGCGTGGAGCGCACGACCAAGGAGACCTCGGTCCTCGTCGAGATCGACCTCGACGGCACCGGCAAGACCGACATCGCCACCGGCGTCGGCTTCTATGACCACATGCTCGACCAGCTCGGCCGGCACGGTCTGTTCGACCTGACCGTGAAGACCGACGGCGACCTGCACATCGACTCCCACCACACCATCGAGGACACCGCCCTCGCGCTGGGCGCCGCCTTCAAGCAGGCCCTCGGCGACAAGGTGGGCATCTACCGCTTCGGCAACTGCACGGTCCCGCTGGACGAGTCCCTCGCCCAGGTCACCGTCGACCTCTCCGGCCGCCCCTACCTCGTGCACACCGAGCCCGAGAACATGGCGCCGATGATCGGCGAGTACGACGTGACGATGACCCGGCACATCCTGGAGTCCTTCGTCGCCCAGGCGCAGATCGCCCTGCACGTGCACGTGCCCTACGGGCGCAACGCGCACCACATCGTGGAGTGCCAGTTCAAGGCGCTGGCCCGCGCCCTGCGCTACGCCTCGGAGCGCGACCCCCGCGCGGCCGGCATCCTGCCCTCCACGAAGGGCGCGCTGTAACCGATGAACGGTACGTCCACCGCGCTGATCGTCGTCGGCCTGTTCCTGGTCGGCGGCATCATCTCCTTCGCCAAGCAGCAGATGCCCAAGGGCCTGATCGTGCTGCTGTCCATCGGTGCCGGCATGTGCCTCCTCGCCGGCGTCCTGAGGCTGGAGGTGTGGAGTTGACCTCTGCGAATCCCAAGCGGGTCGTCGTCTTCGACTACGGCTTCGGCAACGTCCGCTCCGCCGAGCGTGCCCTCGCGCGCGCGGGAGCCGAAGTCGAGATCACCCGTGACTACGACAAGGCCATGAACGCCGACGGGCTGCTGGTCCCCGGCGTCGGCGCCTTCGCCGCCTGCATGGACGGCCTGAGGGCCGCCCGGGGCGACTGGGTCGTCGAACGCCGGCTCGCGGGCGGGCGCCCGGTGATGGGCATCTGCGTCGGCATGCAGATCCTGTTCGCGCGCGGCATCGAGCACGGCGTCGAGGCCGAGGGCCTGGACGAGTGGCCCGGCACGGTCGGCCCCCTCCGGGCCGACGTCGTGCCCCACATGGGCTGGAACACCGTCGAGGCACCGGCCGACTCCCAGCTCTTCGCGGACCTCGACGCGGACGCCCGCTTCTACTTCGTGCACTCCTACGCCGTCCACGACTGGTCCCTGGAGACGCACAATCCGCTGATCGCCGCCCCCAAGGTCACCTGGTCCACGCACGGCAAGCCCTTCGTGGCCGCCGTGGAGAACGGCGCCCTGTGGGCCACCCAGTTCCACCCGGAGAAGTCCGGCGACGCCGGCGCCCAGCTCCTCACCAACTGGATCGAGACCCTGTAAAGATGAGCCCGGTAGAAGAGATGAGCCCGGTACAGATGAGCAAGCTCGAACTCCTCCCCGCCGTCGACGTCCGCGACGGCCAGGCCGTCCGCCTCGTGCACGGCGAGTCCGGCACGGAGACCTCCTACGGCTCCCCGCTCGAGGCCGCCCTCGCCTGGCAGCGTTCCGGCGCCGAGTGGCTGCACCTGGTCGACCTGGACGCCGCCTTCGGCACCGGGGACAACCGCGAGCTGATCGCCGAGGTCACCAAGGCGATGGACATCAAGGTGGAGCTGTCCGGTGGCATCCGCGACGACGACACCCTCGCCGCCGCCCTCGCCACCGGCTGCACCCGCGTCAACCTCGGCACGGCCGCCCTGGAGACCCCCGAGTGGGTCGCCAAGGTCATCGCCGAGCACGGCGACAAGATCGCGGTGGGCCTGGACGTACGGGGCACCACGCTCCGGGGCCGCGGCTGGACCCGCGACGGCGGCGACCTGTACGAGACGCTGGACCGCCTCAACAAGGAGGGCTGCGCCCGCTACGTCGTCACGGACATCGCCAAGGACGGCACCCTCCAGGGCCCCAACCTGGACCTCCTCAAGAACGTCTGCGCGGCCACCGACCGCCCGGTCGTCGCGTCGGGCGGCGTGTCGTCCCTGGACGACCTGCGCGCGATCGCCTCCCTCGTCCCGGCCGGTGTCGAGGGGGCCATCGTCGGGAAGGCCCTGTACGCGAAGGCGTTCACCCTGGAAGAAGCCTTGGAGGCTGTGTCGCCATGACATCCGAAGCCGTACGGCGCGTGCAGAGCGGAAGTCCCTGGGAAGATTCTTTCGGTTTCGCACGTGCCGTGGCGGCGGGTGACCGAGTCGTCGTGGCCGGCACGACCGCCTTCAAGGGCGACATGCTGTACGGCGAGGGCGACCCGTACGAACAGGCCAAGGTGGCCTTCGGCACCGCGGTCGAGGCGATCGGCGCATTCGGACTCGGTGTCGAGTCCGTGGTCCGAACCCGTATGTACCTGGCACATTCGCGCGACGTCGATGAGGTGGGCCGCGCCCACAAGGAGCTGTTCGGCTCCGTACGCCCGGTCACGACCCTGCTGGTCGTGGAGGGCTTCATCGACTCGCGGGTGCTGGTGTCAGTCGAAGTGGAAGCGTATAGAGGAGCCGTGGATTCATGACCCTGGCGGTCCGAGTCATCCCCTGCCTGGACGTGGACAACGGCCGGGTCGTCAAGGGCGTCAACTTCCAGAACCTCCGCGACGCGGGCGACCCCGTCGAGATGGCCAAGGTGTACGACGCCGAGGGCGCCGACGAGCTGACGTTCCTGGACATCACCGCCTCGTCGGGCGACCGCGAGACGACCTACGACGTGGTGCGCCGCACCGCCGAGCAGGTGTTCATCCCGCTGACCGTCGGCGGCGGCGTGCGCACCGCCGAGGACGTCGACAAGCTGCTGCGGGCCGGTGCGGACAAGGTGGGCGTGAACACGGCCGCCATCGCCCGCCCCGACCTGATCCGCGAGATCGCCGAGCGTTTCGGCCGCCAGGTCCTCGTCCTGTCGGTCGACGCCCGCCGCACCGAGGCCGGCACCTTCGAGGTGACCACCCACGGCGGCCGGCGCGGCACCGGCATCGACGCGGTGGAGTGGGCGCACCGCGCCGCGGAGCTGGGCGCGGGCGAGATCCTGCTCAACTCGATGGATGCGGACGGCACGAAGGACGGCTACGACCTGGAGATGCTGGCCGCGGTCCGGGGGCACGTCACCGTCCCCGTGATCGCCTCGGGCGGCGCGGGCACCCTCGCCCACTTCGCCCCCGCGGTCGAGGCGGGCGCGGACGCGGTCCTGGCGGCGTCCGTCTTCCACTTCGGCGACCTGCGCATCGGGCAGGTGAAGGAGACGCTGCGGGGGGCGGGGCATCCCGTGCGCTAGACGGGACCCACACCCCGGAAAGGGAAAGTTGCACGACTTCCGTGTCTGAGGCGACCACGTCCGCGACGGACGTACCCATACCCGCCGTCGGCTCCGTCCCGGCCCATCGCGACCCCAACGTCCTGCGCTGGGTCGCCGCCTACACGGCCTCCATGGTCGGGGACACCGTCTTCTACCTGGCGCTGTCCTGGGCCGCCGTGCAGAACGGCAGTCCCGCCGAGGCCGGGATCGTCACCGCCGTGAGCGCGGTGCCGCGGGCGCTGCTGATGCTGGGCGGCGGCGTGGTCGCCGACCGGTTCGGGCCCCGGCGGGTCGTCATCGGGAGTGACGCCGTGCGGTGCGTCACCGTGCTGGCGGTCGCCGCCGTGCTCTTCGCGACCGACCCCGGGCTGTGGCTCCTCGCTCTGCTCGCCGTCGTCTTCGGCGCCGTAGACGCCGTGTTCATGCCCGCCGTGGGGGCGCTCCCGGCGCGGATCACCGGCAGGGACCAGCTCGCCCGCGTGCAGGGCATGCGCGGCCTCGCCATCCGGTTCGCGGCCGTCGTGGGCGCGCCGCTGGGCGGGCTCGGTGTGGCGGTCGGCGGCGCGGCGGCGGCCTTCGCGGGCGCGGGGCTGCTGATCGCCGTGTCCGTGCCGCTGCTGGTCTCCGTACGGATGCGCGAGCTGCCGGCCGACGACACGTCTCCCGCGCCCGCCGCGCGGGACACCACCGCCTGGCGGGACCTGGTGGGCGGGCTGCGCTACGTCCGCCGCCACCGCGTCCTCGGCCCGCTGATGGTGGCCATCGCCCTCGGCGACCTCGGCTTCGTCGGCCCCCTCAACGTCGGCCTCACCCTGCTCGCCGACGAGCGGGGCTGGGGCGCCTCCGGGATGGGCTGGGTGCTCGCGGGGTTCGGGACGGGCGCCGGCGTCGCCGCCCTGCTGCTGACCGTACGGGGACGCGTGCCGCGCGCCGGGTGCGTCGCCGCCGGTGCCCTCGTCCCCGGCGCGGCGGCGATCGGCGCCCTGCCGCACGCGCCCGGCCTGCCCGCGGCCGTCGGCATCGCCGTGGCCGTCGGGCTGCTCACCGGGCTCAGCGGCGCCATGTGCGGAGCGCTGCTGCAGACCCAGTCCGAGCCCGCCTACCTGGGCCGCGTCACCGCCGTCGGCGGCATCGTCAGCCTGGGGGTCGCGCCGCTGAGCATGCCGCTGTCCGCCGCCGCCGTCGGCGTCTGGGGCACCGGCCTGGTCTTCGCCGTCAGCGCCGCGGTATGCGCCCTCGGCGGCGGCGTCGCCCTCGCCGCACCGGGCGTACGACGGGCCGAACTGCCGGGGTAGCCACCGCACGGCGGCCTCGGGCCCCCGACGGCCGGGCCAGTCGGCTGGCGGCCGCAGATCCCGGTGGCCGGGGCGGTCGCCCGGGGGTCACGGGTCCTGGGGTGCCGGGCAAGCCGCCAAGCCGCCCAGCCGCCCCAGGCCGCCGGCTGCGGGGCAGTCGGCTGGTGCTTGGGTCCTCAATGTCCTTGTCAGTCATCCACGCGGTGGCCGCAGATTCCGGTGGCCGGGGCAGTCGCCCGAGGGTCACGGGACCTGGGATGCCGGGCAAGCCGCCCAGTCGCCCCAGGCCGCCGGCTGCGGGGGCAGTCGGCTGGTGCTTGGGTCCTCAAGTCCGGGCCAGTCATCCACGCGGTGGCCGCAGATTCCGGTGGCCGGTGCAGTCGCCCGAGGGTCACGGGACCTGGGATGCCGGGCAAGCCGTCAAGCCGCCCAGCCGCCCAGTCGCCCCAGACCGCCGGCCGCGGGGGCAGTCGGCTGGTGCTTGGGTCCTCAGTGTCCGGGCCAGTCATCCACGTGGCGGCCGCAGATTCCGGTGGCCGGTGCAGTCGCCCGGCGGCCACGGGACCTGGGATGCCGGGCAAGCCGCCCCAGACGGCCAGCTGCGGGGGCAGTCGGCCGGTGCTTGGGTCCTCAAGTCCGGGCCAGTCACCCACGCGGCGGCCGCAGATCCCGGTGGCCGGGGCAGTCGCCCGGCGCCCAGGGCCCCGCCTGCCGGGCGCCCGCCCCATCGCCTCAGATCCCCAGCTGCTTCGTCTCGTGCAGCTTGGCGATCGCGTCCTCCTCGCCCTCCAGCTCGACCTTCGCCGCGCTCTGTCGCCCGTACGCGAAGAGCAGCAGCTCCGACGGCTCACCCGTCGCCGTCACCACCGGCGTGCCCCGGTGGGCGACCGTTGTCTGGCCGTTCGGGCGGCGCAGCACCAGGCCGGTCGGGATGCCCCGGCCCATCAGCCGCGCGGCGCGCTCCAGGCGGGACCACAGGGCGTCCTGGAAGACCGGGTCCAGCTCGCGCGGCGACCAGTCCGGCTGGGCGCGGCGGACGTCCTCGGCGTGGACGTAGAACTCCACCGTGTTCGCCGCCTCGTCGACCTGCTTGAGCTGGAAGGGGGAGAAGCGGGGCGGGCCCGTGCGGATCAGCTGGATCAGCTCCTCGTACGGCTTCGTGCCGTACTCGTCCATGACCCGGTCCAGCCGGGACGCAAGCTGCTTGATCAGGGTGCCCCCGGCGGCGTCCGGCCGGCGCTCGCGCACCACCACGTGGGCGGCGAGGTCACGGGTGCGCCAGCCCTCGCAGAGCGTGGGCGCGTCCGGCCCCGCCGTCTCCAACAGGTCCGCGAGCAGAAGTCGTTCACGCTTGGCGAAAGTCGACATGGAGTCAGCCTACGGCCGTCCGCCGGGTCCGCCCAATGGACGCCCCCGGGGTGTGTCGGTCCCGCGCGGCACAATGGGGCCCATGACCAGCAGCACCCGGCGGCCCAGCCCGCTCGCCCCGGAGATCGCCGACCGCCTCAAGCGCAGCGCCGACGGCCTCCTGCCCGCCATCGCCCAGCAGTACGACACCGGGGAGGTGCTGATGCTCGGCTGGATGGACGACGAGGCACTGCACCGCACGCTGACGACCGGTCGCTGCACCTACTGGTCGCGAAGCCGCCAGGAGTACTGGGTCAAGGGCGACACCTCGGGACACTTCCAGTGGGTGAAGTCGGTCGCCCTGGACTGCGACGCCGACACCGTCCTCGTCAAGGTCGACCAGGTCGGCGCCGCCTGCCACACCGGCGCCCGCACCTGCTTCGACGCCGATGTCCTGCTCGGGGACGGCGCGGGTGCCCAGACGCCCGGCGCGGATCAGTAGGGTCTGCCCACATGGACCACAGGGACCACAGGGACCACATGGACGTCATGGACCTCGACACCTTCCGCAAGCTCGCCGCCGACCGCCGGGTGATCCCGGTCAGCCGCAAGCTCCTCGCCGACGGCGACACCCCGGTCGCGCTCTACCGCAAGCTCGCCGCCGAACGCCCCGGCACCTTCCTCCTGGAGTCGGCGGAGAACGGCCGTACAGCGTTCCAGTGGTCCCGGTACTCCTTCGTCGGCGTCCGCAGCGCCGCCACCCTCACCGAAAGGGACGGGCAGGCCCACTGGCAGGGCACCCCGCCCGTCGGCGTCCCCACCGACGGCGACCCGCTCGCCGCCCTGCGCGCCACCGTCGAGGCCCTGCACACCCCGCGCGACCTCGCCCACGACCTGGGCCTGCCGCCCTTCACCGGAGGCATGGTCGGCTACCTCGGCTACGACATCGTGCGCCGCCTGGAGAAGGTCGGCCCCGGCGAGCGCGACGACCTGAGGCTCCCCGAGCTGACCATGCTCCTCACCAGCGACCTCGCCGTCATGGACCACTGGGAGGGCTCGGTCCTGCTGATCGCCAACGCGATCAACCACAACGACCTGGAGACCGGCGTCGACGAGGCCTACGCCGACGCGGTCGCCCGCCTGGACGCCATGGAGGCCGACCTCACCCGCGCGGTCGCCCAGCCCCCGGCCGCGCTCCCGCCCTCCGAGCTGCCCGAGTACACCGCCCTGTGGGGCGGCACCGACTTCCAGGAGGCCGTCGAGGACATCAAGGAGCGCATCCGCGCGGGGGAGGCCTTCCAGGTCGTCCCCTCCCAGCGCTTCGAGACACCGTGCACGGCGAGCGCCCTGGACGTGTACCGGGTGCTGCGGGCCACCAACCCCTCCCCGTACATGTACCTGCTCCGCCTCGACGGCTTCGACGTCGTCGGCTCGTCGCCGGAGGCGCTGGTCAAGGTCGAGGACGGGCGTGCCATGGTCCACCCCATCGCCGGGACCCGCCCCCGGGGCGCCACCCCGCAGGAGGACCAGTCCCTCGCCGAGGAACTGCTCGCCGACCCCAAGGAGCGCGCCGAGCACCTGATGCTCGTCGACCTCGGCCGCAACGACCTGGGGCGGGTCTGCGAACCGGGCTCGGTGGAAGTCGTCGACTTCATGTCCGTCGAGCGGTACTCGCACGTCATGCACATCGTCTCCACGGTCACCGGCCGCGTCGCCCCCGGCCGCACCGCGTTCGACGTCCTCACCGCCTGCTTCCCGGCCGGCACCCTCTCCGGCGCCCCCAAGCCGCGCGCCCTGCAGATCATCGACGAACTCGAACCGTCCCGGCGCGGCCTGTACGGCGGCTGCGTCGGGTACCTCGACTTCGCGGGCGACTCCGACACCGCCATCGCCATCCGCACCGCCCTGCTGCGCGACGGCACCGCCTACGTCCAGGCCGGCGCCGGCGTCGTCGCCGACTCCGATCCGGTCGCCGAGGACACCGAGTGCCGCAACAAGGCCGCCGCGGTGCTCCGCGCGGTGCACACGGCCAACCGGCTGGGGCGGTAGGGCCATTCTCACGCCACGGATTCCGAACCCCGGGTGACGGTTCGCCCGGGGTTCGGGTGATAGTGGAGTACGTGACAGCTGTTCCTCACCCCCGTACCCCAGCCGCAGGACCCGCCCGGTCCGGCCGCCGGAGCCTCGCCGTCGCCCTGCTGTGCGGCGCGCTCGGCGCCGGCGTCGCCCTGCTCGCCACCCGGCAGGAGTGGGCGGAGGGCACCGCGACGGTGGCCGGCGGCGCGTTCCCGCTGACCGCCAAGGGCAGCGACGTCACGGGCGTACCCGCGGCGCTCGCCATAGTCGGCCTCGCCGCGCTCGTCGCCGTCTTCGCCGTGCGCCGCGCGGGCCGGCTCGCGGTCGCCGCCGTGCTCGCGCTCAGCGGGGCCGGCACCGTCGTCGCCGCCCTGGCCGGCGCCTCCGACGGCTCCGCCCTGGACGACAAGGCCGCCGAGGCCGCCGGCGACACCTCGGCCACCGTGGGCGCCCTCACGCACACCGCCTGGCCGTACGTCGCGGCAGCCGGCGGCGCCCTGCTGCTGGTGGCCGGGCTGCTCGCCCTGCGCTACGGACGCCGGTGGCCCGCGATGTCCGGCCGCTACGAGCGCGACGGCACGCCGCGTCCGCGCCGGGGGCCGCAGACCGTCGACCCGGACCGCCCCGAGGACCTCTGGAAGGCCCTCGACCGCGGCGAGGACCCGACCGGCGCCTGACTCGCGGTTCACCCCGCCCCCTCCCGGGCACCCGGGGACGGGACCCGCGCCGGGCACCGGGGGGAGCACCCCCGCTCACGGCGCGAGCGCCCGTGCGGGACAATGATCCCGAGCATCCTGCTCAGACTTGGCACACAGCAACGAGGAGCAAGCAATGGCGGGCAGCAGCCACGGTCACACCCCGGCCGCCTGGACGGGTGTCATCATCGCCTTCATCGGTTTCTGCATCGCGGGCGTGTTCATGGTGGCGGCCCAGCCGGTGGGCTTCTGGGCCGGCATGGCGGTCGTCCTCCTCGGCGGTGCCGTGGGCGGCATCATGCGCATGATGGGCCTCGGCCAGCCGCGCCACACCCACCCCGTGCACCAGGTCGCCGGCGACAGCAAGCCGGTCGGCGCCAAGGGCTGACCCGGCGACGACACCTCCTGAGGGGCGGGCCGGCACGAGCGTGCCGGCCCGCCCCTCGGGTGCGTGCGAGGCCGCCCGGAGGCAGAATGCGCAGGGTGGACGCCGAGACCGGAAAGCCGACGCCGAGCAGGACACTCACCCAGGGCACGAGCGCGCCCCAGCACACGCCCGCGACCCCCGCGGCGACGCGCGGCCCCGCCCTCCTCGGCCGCCTGGCCGTCCCCGCCGCCGTGCTCACGACCGTGGCCGGCGCCTTCGCCTACGTCGGAAGCGTGGACCCCAACGAACCCGGCCACTACCCCGTCTGCCCCCTGCTGCGCTTCACGGGCGTCCTCTGCCCCGGCTGCGGCGGTCTGCGCAGCGCCCACGCCTTCGTCCACGGAGACCTGCCGACCGCACTGCAGGCCAACGCCCCGGCCGTCCTCGCCTACCTCGGCCTCGCCGTGCTCTGGACCGTCTGGGTGGTCCGCGCGGCGCGCGGCCGGCCCATGCGGATCGACCTCGGCCCGGTGCACCTGTGGGCGGCGGGCGCGCTGATGCTGACCTTCACGGTTGTCCGGAACCTGCCGTTCGGCGGCTGGCTCCGGCCTTGATCATCCGCTGGGTGTCCAGGTAGTGGAACCGGTGCCGACCGGATGCGGGACCGGCGCTCCCCTGCGGATACCATCGCAGTGACCATACGTTCCGATACGTACCGCCGTCTGAAAGGGGGCCGCTCGCGTGAGTGTGCTCGACGAGATCATCGACGGAGTCCGTGCCGACCTCGCGGAGCGGCAGGCGCGCGTCAGCCTCGACGAGCTCAAGGAGCGCGCGGCCAAGGCACGCCCCGCCAAGGACGGCGTGTCCGCCCTGCGCGGCGACGGCGTCAAGGTCATCTGCGAGGTCAAGCGCTCCAGCCCGTCCAAGGGCGCGCTGGCCGCCATCGCCGACCCGGCCGGCCTCGCCGCGGACTACGAGGCGGGCGGCGCCGCCGTCATCTCCGTCCTGACCGAGCAGCGCCGCTTCGGCGGCTCGCTCGCCGACCTGGAGGCCGTCCGCGCCCGCGTGGACATCCCGGTCCTGCGCAAGGACTTCATCGTCACCTCGTACCAGCTCTGGGAGGCCCGCGCGCACGGCGCCGACCTGGTGCTGCTGATCGTCGCCGCGCTGGAGCAGCCGGCTCTGGAGTCGCTGATCGAGCGCGCCGAGTCCATCGGACTGACCCCGCTCGTCGAGGTCCACGACGAGGACGAGGTCGAGCGCGCGGTGGACGCCGGCGCCAAGGTCATCGGTGTCAACGCGCGCAATCTGAAGACGCTGGAGGTCGACCGCGGCACCTTCGAGCGGGTCGCCCCGGAGATCCCCGCGCACATCGTCAAGGTCGCCGAGTCCGGCGTCCGCGGCCCGCACGACCTCATCGCCTACGCCAACGAGGGCGCCGACGCCGTCCTGGTCGGCGAGTCCCTGGTCACCGGCCGCGACCCCAAGACCGCCGTCGCCGACCTGGTCGCCGCCGGCGAACACCCGGCACTGCGCCACGGCCGGGGCTGACATCCCGGTAGGCTGATCCGCATGACGCTTCCGCTCACCCCGGCCTCCCGGGACCCGTACGCGCGCCTGGCGCGCGGCTGCCGCCCCCGCGGCTGCCGCGCCCCGGCCCGCCGGGTCCACGGCCGCCGGGTGCGGTACGTCATCGGGGACGAGCCGGGCCAGGTGAATGGCATGCGATGGCCTCAGCGCCCCGTAAGGGGCGCGGGGCTGTATTGAATCTGCGACTCCGTCGCGTGTGCGCGAGCAACCACAGACGGCCCGCAGCGGCCTGACTCCCCCGCCCCCACGGCGAATCTGCCCGAACCAGACACTCACCGTGAGGTCCACGCATGCCCAGCAACTTCTTCATCCCCGACCCCGAGGGTCAAACCCCCAGCCCCGAAGGCTACTTCGGAGCGTACGGCGGCAAATTCATCCCGGAGGCCCTCGTCGCCGCGGTCGACGAGGTCGCCGTCGAGTACGACAAGGCCAAGTCCGACCCGGAGTTCGCCCGTGAGCTGGACGACCTCCTCGTCCACTACACCGGCCGCCCGTCCTCCCTCACCGAGGTGCCCCGCTTCGCCGCCGAAGCCGGCGGAGCGAGGATCTTCCTCAAGCGCGAGGACCTGAACCACACCGGCTCGCACAAGATCAACAACGTGCTCGGCCAGGCCCTGCTCACCAAGCGCATGGGCAAGACCCGGGTGATCGCCGAGACCGGCGCCGGTCAGCACGGCGTGGCCACGGCCACCGCCTGCGCGCTCTTCGGCCTGGACTGCACGATCTACATGGGCGAGATCGACACCCGCCGCCAGGCCCTCAACGTGGCCCGCATGCGCATGCTCGGCGCCGAGGTCATCGCCGTGAAGTCCGGCAGCCGCACGCTGAAGGACGCGATCAACGAGGCGTTCCGCGACTGGGTCGCCAACGTCGACCGCACCCACTACCTCTTCGGCACGGTCGCCGGCCCCCACCCCTTCCCGGCGATGGTCCGCGACTTCCACCGCGTCATCGGCGTCGAGGCCCGCCGCCAGATCCTGGAGCAGGCCGGACGCCTCCCCGACGCCGCGATCGCCTGTGTCGGCGGCGGCTCCAACGCCATCGGCCTCTTCCACGCCTTCATCCCAGACGCGGACGTCCGCCTCATCGGCTGCGAGCCCGCCGGACACGGCGTGGAGACCGGCGAGCACGCGGCGACCCTGACCGCGGGCGAGCCCGGCATCCTGCACGGCTCCCGGTCCTACGTACTCCAGGACGACGAGGGCCAGATCACCGAGCCGTACTCGATCTCGGCGGGCCTCGACTACCCGGGCATCGGCCCCGAGCACGCCCACCTCAAGGACTCCGGCCGCGGCGAGTACCGCGCGGTCACCGACGACGCCGCCATGCAGGCGCTGCGCCTGCTGTCGCGCACCGAGGGCATCATCCCGGCCATCGAGAGCGCCCACGCGCTGGCCGGTGCCCTGGAGGTGGGCAGGGAGCTGGGCGAGGACGGGCTGATCGTCGTCAACCTGTCCGGCCGCGGCGACAAGGACATGGACACCGCCGCCCGCTACTTCGGGCTGTACGACACCGACGCCGAGGTCGCCGAGGACGCCTCCGGCACCGCCGAGATCGAGGGGGACGCCAAGTGAGCGGGAACGCACGGCTGCTGGACGAGACCCTCGCCGCGGCGAAGGCCGAGGGCCGCTCCGCCCTCATCGCCTACCTCCCGGCCGGCTTCCCGACCGTGGACGGCGGCATCGCGGCGGTCAAGGCCGCGATCGACGGCGGCGCCGACGTCGTCGAGGTCGGACTGCCGCACAGCGACCCGGTGCTCGACGGCCCGGTCATCCAGACCGCCGACGACATCGCCCTGCGCGGCGGCGTGAAGATCGCCGACGTGATGCGCACCGTCCGGGAGGCCCACGCGGCCACCGGCAAGCCGATCCTCGTCATGACGTACTGGAACCCCATCGACCGCTACGGCGTGGAGCGCTTCACCGCCGAGCTGGCCGAGGCGGGCGGCGCCGGGTGCATCCTGCCCGACCTGCCGGTCCAGGAGTCGGCCCTGTGGCGGGAGCACGCGGACAAGCACGGGCTCGCCACCGTCTTCGTGGTCGCGCCCAGCAGCAAGGACGCGCGGCTCGCCGAGATCACCGCGGCCGGCAGCGGCTTCGTCTACGCCGCCTCCCTGATGGGCGTCACCGGCACCCGCGAATCGGTCGGCGCACAGGCCGAGGACCTGGTGCGACGCACCCGCGCCACCACCGACACCCCGGTCTGCGTCGGGCTCGGCGTCTCCAACGCCGCCCAGGCCGCCGAGGTCGCCCGCTTCGCCGACGGCGTGATCGTCGGCTCGGCGTTCGTCAAGCGCATGCTGGACGCCCCCGACGACGCGGCAGGCGTGGAGGGCGTCCGCGCGCTCGCCGCCGACCTGGCGAAGGGCGTACGCGGACAGGCGTGACCGCGGGCAGATGACAGGGGTCCCTCGTACGGGTGGACCTGGGACCGGGGAGGCGCGGTGCGCCTCCCCGGTTCGTTCTGCGGGGTGTGAGCGAGAAGAACCGAGAGGGAAAGCGCACCGCCCGCCAGAAGCTTGCGGCCGAGCGCGAGAAGCAGAAGTCCAGGGACAAGCGCCGCCGCGCGCTGATCGTCGGCGCGAGCGTGGTGGGCGTCCTCGGGCTCGCGGCCGTGGTCGGCGTGATCGCCGCCAACACGGGCAAGGACGACAGCGAGGCGTCCGGCCCGGTCGTGGCGCCCTCGGGCGCCCAGGGCAAGGACGGTCTCGCCATCCCGGTCGGCAAGGAGAGCGCCAAGTCGACGCTCGTCATCTGGGAGGACTTCCGCTGCCCGGCCTGCAAGGCCTTCGAGCTGGCGTACCGCGACACGATCCACGAGCTGACCGACGCCGGACAGCTCAAGGTCGAGTACCACCTGGCGACCATCATCGACGGCAACATGGGCGGCACCGGCTCCCGCAAGGCCGCCAACGCCGCGGCCTGCGCCCAGGACGCCGGGAAGTTCCCGGCCTACCACGACGTGCTGTTCACCAACCAGCCCGCCGAGACCGACGACGCCTTCGCCGACGAGGACAAGCTGATCGACCTGGCCGGCAAGGTCGACGGCCTCGACACCGCCCTCTTCCAGGAGTGCGTCAGGAACGGCACGCACAACAGCTGGGTGGAGAAGTCCAACGAGGCCTTCCGCACCGGCGGCTTCAGCGGCACGCCCACCGTCCTCCTGGACGGCAAGAACATCTACCAGGACCGCTCCATGACCCCCGCCAAGCTCAAGCAACTGGTGGCGGACGCCAACAAGTGAGGGACGGTGTTACGGACCCGTAGCCGGGCTGCCCGACGCGGGTGCCGCCCGACACGGTAGCGTCGACCCTGCCATGGAACTTGCCTTCATTCCCAGCCCGTCGAGCGGGGTGCTGTACCTCGGCCCCGTTCCGCTGCGCGGCTACGCGTTCTGCATCATCATCGGTGTCTTCGTCGCCGTCTGGCTCGGCAACAAGCGCTGGATCGCCCGCGGCGGCCGGGCCGGCACGGTGGCCGACATCGCTGTCTGGGCCGTTCCCTTCGGTCTGATCGGCGGCCGGCTCTACCACGTGATCACGGACTACCAGCTGTACTTCAGCGAGGGCCGTGACTGGGTCGACGCCTTCAAGATCTGGGAGGGCGGACTCGGCATCTGGGGCGCGATCGCCCTCGGTGCGCTGGGCGCCTGGATCGGCGCCCGGCGCCGGGGCATCCCGATGCCCGCCTACGCCGACGCCGTCGCCCCCGGCATCGCCCTCGCGCAGGCCCTCGGCCGCTGGGGCAACTGGTTCAACCAGGAGCTCTACGGCAAGGCCACCGACCTGCCCTGGGCCGTGGAGATCACCTCCTCGGCCGACGGGCGGGTGCCCGGCACGTACCACCCGACCTTCCTGTACGAGTCCCTGTGGTGCATCGGCGTCGCCCTGCTCGTCATCTGGGCCGACCGCCGCTTCGAGCTCGGCCACGGACGGGCGTTCGCCCTGTACGTCGCGGCCTACTGCGCGGGCCGCTTCTGGATCGAGTACATGCGCGTCGACGACGCCCACCACATCCTGGGCCTGCGGCTGAACAACTGGACCGCGCTGCTCGTCTTCCTGCTCGCCGTGGTGTACATCGTGGTCTCGGCGCGGATGCGACCGGGCCGCGAGGCCGTGGTCGAGCCCGGCGCGGAGCCGTCCGGCGGCGACGCCGTGGAGGCGGACGCGGACACCGACTCGGAGGGCCCCCGGGACGACGCCGAGGACGGCGGATCGGCGGACGCCAAGGACGCCAAGGACGCCAAGGGCACCGGGAGTGCCGAGAACGCCAAGGACGTCGGTGGCACCGAGGCCGCCGGGGACACCGAGGACGCCGCCAAGGACGTGAAGGACGGGGCCGACTCCGCCAAGAAGGTCTGACCGCGCCGCGTCCACCGTCGAAGGGTGCCCGGAATCCTCCGGCACCCTTCGACGTGTGTCACGACAGTGCGGGCCGCCGCGCCAGAGACAGCGTGCGCCGGGCCGTCGCCACCACGGCCGCGTCCACGAACCGCCCGTCCGGCAGCGCCAGCGCCCCCGGCTGCGCGGTGGCCGCCTTCACGATCGTCTCCGCCTCCTCCAGCTCCCGCTCGGTCGGCAGGTACGCCCGCTCGATGATCGGCAGCTGGCGGGGGTGGATCGCCGCGCGGCCGAGGAAGCCCAGGGCCCGGCCGTGCGCGCAGGACGCCGCCAGGCCCTCCAGGTCGCGGGTGTCCGGATGCACCGTCTGCGACGGCGGCGCCAGCCCTGCCGCCCGCGCGGCCACGACCACCCGCGCGCGCGACCAGTCCAGCCCCGTGTCCCCGCGCACCCCCAGGTCGGCGCGGAGGTCGGCCTCCCCGAGGGCGATGCCGCGCAGCGACGGGTGGGCGGCGGCGATCCGGTACGCCCGTTCCACGCCCAGCGCCGTCTCCAGCAGCGCGTACAGAGGCGGACCGCCGGTGGCCGCCGCGACGCCGGTGACCTGCTCGGGGGCGGTCACCTTGGGCAGCCGCAGCCCGGACACCCCCGGCAGTGCGGCCAGCGCCGCCAGGTCGGCCGCGGCCAGGGGACCGTCCAGGGCGTTGACACGGACGTGGACCGGCACCGGCTGCGGCTCGGTGAGCAGTTCGGCGGTGGCCCTGCGGGCGTACTCCTTGCGGTCGGGGGCGACCGCGTCCTCCAGGTCGATCACCACCACGTCGGCGCCCGCGGCCAGCGCCTTGGCCACCACCGGCGGCCGGTCCCCGGGGGCGTACAGCCAGGTCAGCGGAGGTGCGGTCATACGACGCCCTCCTCACGCAGCTCCTTCACGTCCGCCGGGGCGAGACCCAGCTCGGTCAGCACCTCCTCGGTGTCCGCACCGTGCGGGCGGCCCGCCCAGCGGATCGCGCCCGGGGTGGCGGAGAGCCGGAAGAGGACGTTCTGCATGCGCAGCGGACCCAGCTCCGGATCGTCGACCGTGGTGACCGTGTCCAGGGCCTGGTACTGCGGGTCGGCCATCACGTCCCGCACGTCCTGCACCGGGGCGACGGCCGCCTCGGCCTTCTCGAAGGCGGCGAGCACGTCGGCGCGGCCGTGCCGGGCGATCCAGTCGCCGACCGCCGCGTCGAGCACGTCGGCGTGCCGGGCCCGGTCGGCACCCGACCCGAACCAGGGCTCGTCGATCAGCTCCGGCCGCCCCACCAGCCGCATCACCCGCTCGGCGACCGACTGGGCCGAGGTGGAGACGGCGACCCAGGTGCCGTCGGCGGTGCGGTAGGTGTTGCGGGGGGCGTTGTTCTGGGAGCGGTTGCCGGTGCGCGGCTGGACGTGGCCGAGCTGGTCGTACCAGGTGGGCTGCGGGCCCAGCACGGTCAGGATCGGCTCGATGATCGCCATGTCGACCACCTGGCCCTCGCCGGTGCGGTCCCGGGCGGCCAGCGCCGTCATCACGGCGTACGCGGTCGCCAGGGCGGCGATGGAGTCGGCGAGGCCGAACGGGGGCAGCGTCGGGGCCGCGTCGGGCTCGCCGGTCATCGCGGCGAAACCGCTCATGGCCTCGGCGAGGGTGCCGAAGCCGGGGCGGCGCGCGTACGGGCCGAACTGGCCGAAGCCGGTGACGCGGGTGAGGATCAGGCGCGGGTTGACGGCGGACAGCTCGTCCCAGCCCAGGTCCCACTTCTCCAGGGTGCCGGGGCGGAAGTTCTCGACGACGACGTCCGCGGTCGCGGCGAGGCGGAGCAGGGTGGCGCGGCCGGCGGGCTTGGACAGGTCGAGGGTGATGGTGCGCTTGTTGCGGCCCAGCACCTTCCACCACAGGCCGACGCCGTCCTTGGACGGGCCGTGGCCCCGGGACGGGTCGGGGCGGCTCGGGTGCTCCACCTTGATCACCTCGGCGCCGAAGTCACCGAGCATGGTGGCGGCCAGCGGGCCCGCGAAGAGCGTGGCGAGGTCGAGGACGCGCAGGCCGCTCAGCGGCGGCGCGGCGGCGGGGGAGGCGGAGGCGGTGGTCACGAGGGGCTCGGGCATGGGCGGGTGGCCTCCCGGTGGGTGAGGTGGGCGAGGGTGTCGAAGCCGACGCCGTCGAAGTCGCCGACCGAGGTGGCCAGGCGGTTCTTCAGCGGGGCCGTCCAGTGCTCGGGCAGCGCGGCGGGCGAACCGGCGAGGACCCCGGCGACGCTGCCGGCGGTGGCACCGTTGGAGTCGGTGTCCCAGCCGCCCGACACCGCGCGGGAGACCGAGCCGGTGAAGTCGCCGTCCGCGTGGGTGAGGGCGGCGGCGAGCAGCGCGGTGTTGGGGACGGCGTGCACCCAGTGGTGGGTGGGGGAGTGGCGGGCGTGCAGGACGTCCACGACCGTGTCGAAGTCGGCGTGGGTCCCGGCGAGGTCCACGGCGTGACGGACGGCTTCGGCGAGGCGGGAGCCGGGCGGTACGACCGTCAGACCGGCGCGCAGACAGGCGTGCACGTCGTGCGCGCCGGTCGCGGCGGTGGCGAGGACGGCCGCCGCGAACATCGCCGCGTACACGCCGTTGGCCGTGTGGGTGAGGACGGCGTCCCGGTGGGCCTGCTCGGCGGCGCCGGCCGGGTCGCCGGGGTTGGTCCAGCCGTGCACGTCGGCGCGGATCAGGGCGCCGATCCACTCGCGGAACGGGTTGCGGTGGCGGGCGGTGAGCGGGGGTTCGAGGCCGCTGAGCAGATTGCGGTAGGCGACGCGTTCGGCGGTGAAGGTGCGGCCGGCGGGCAGCTCGTCGAGCCAGACCCGCGCGACGTCGGCGGTGGTGAAGGCCCGGCCGTGGCGCCGCAGGAGCCGCAGGTTGAGGAGGGGGTAGTTGAGGTCGTCGTCCTCGGGCATCCCGTCGATGTTCTCGGCCAGGGACGTGGGCGCCGAGCGGCGGTTCCAGGGGTGGGCGGCCAGGAGTCCGGCCCGGACCCCCCGGGCGGTGAAGTAGCCGGTCGGGGGCCAGTTGCCGGCGGCCCGGCCGAGGAGGCGGATGCCGGTCAGGGGGAGCTTCTCGACGGGTTTGCCCAGGAGACAGCCGGCGGCCCGGCCGAGCCAGGCGGCTTCCAGCCGGGCCGGGGACACGGACACGGGAGCGGTCGCGGGGGACGGCCAGTCGGGGCACAGCGCCCTGATCCGGTCGAGGTCCGTCGGCTCGGTGTCCGTCATGGGGCTGGGCAGGTCGGCGAGTTCGTCCAGGAGGTCTCCCGCCAGGAGGCGGAGGTAAGGGGAGGCCGGCCCGGTGGAGGCGCCTGCCCGGGGCGGGGGCTCGCTGCCGCCCGCCGCCCGCCAGCGGGCCGCGACCGCCGAGGGATTGCGGCCGTCCAGCCGCGCCTGGCGCAGCTCGTGTCCGATCAGGTCCTCGGGCTGGACCCAGGTCAGCCGGAGCATCCCGCGCCTCCGATCGCGGCGAACGCCTCCTCGTGGGCGCGGCGCCGCCGTACGTCGCGCTCGAAGACCTCGCGGGCGACCCGGGTGAGCGTCGCCGCCGGTTCCCACAGGTCGAGCCGGCTCGCCTCCGCGACGGCCTTCGCCCAGTCCTCCGGCACCGGTGAGCCCAGCGCCCCGGCCAAGGCGCCCGCCATCGTGGCGATGGAGTCGCAGTCGCGCCCGTAGTTCACCGCGCCGAGGACCGCGTGCCGCCAGTCGCCGCCGGAGACGAGCAGCATGCCGAGGGCGACGGGCAGTTCCTCGATCGCGTGCAGCCGGGACGGGCGGCGGGCGCCGAGCGAGGGCGCGCGGTAGTCCGGGCCGACCGTGTCGTACGGGGCGACCGCCTCCCGCAGCGGCGTCAGCGCCGACTCGAAGTCCGAGTACCGCGCGGCCACTTCGCAGACCGCGTCGATCGCCGCCCGTGTGCCGTCCTTGGCCAGCGACAGACAGGCGGCCACCACCGAGTCCGGCGTCGCCCCGGGCGCGCAGGCCGCGGCGACCGCCGCCGCGAGGACCCCGGCCGCCTCACGGCCGTACGACGACTGGTGCGCGCCCGCGACGTCCAGCGCCTCGGCGTAGGCGGCGGCCGGGTTGGCGGCGTTGACCAGTCCGACCGGGGCCATGTACATGGCGGCACCGCAGTTGACGATGTTGCCGGTGCCCGCCTCGCGCGGGTCGACGTGGCCGTAGTGGAGCCGGGCCACCAGCCACTTCTCCGCCAGGAAGATCCGCTGGAGGGGGAGCGCCTCGGCCTCCAGCTCCGGGATCCAGCGAGGGTTGGTCATCAGGTCCGGGACCAGGTGCTCGGCGACGGCGTGGGCGTCGAGGTGGTCGCGGACCGTGCCGTACACCCGGACCAGCGCGTGGGTCATCAGGGTGTCGTCGGTGACGTGGCCGTCGCCCTTGTGGTACGGGGCGATGGGGCGGGCGGTGCGCCAGTCGTCGCCGTTCCAGGGGCCGACGACGCCGTGGACGCGACCACCGTGGCGTTCGAGGATCTGGGCGGGGGAGTAGCCCTCGACGGGGCCGCCGAGCGCGTCACCGACGGCGGCGCCGACGAGGGCGCCGGTGACGCGTTCGTCCAGGGACGCGGTGGGCGAGCCGGGTGTCCTCATGTCGTCCCTCATGTCGGGTGCGGTCCTTTCCGGACGGGGCCGGTGCGTGCGTGCAGGAGTCCGGCGAGTTCGACCAGGTCGGTGCCGGTGAGCCGGGGCAGTACGCAGCCGGGGAGGGTGCGGCAGGTCTCGCGCCAGGAGGCGGGGATCGCCGCGCCGCCGCCCAGCGCGCCGGTGAGGGCGCCGGCCAGCGCCGGGGCGGAGTCCGCGACCCGGGAGAGGCAGGCCGCCGCCGGCACCGCCTGAGCGATGCGGCCTTCGGCGGCGACGGTCAGGGCGAGGGCGACCGGGACGGTCTCGGCGGCGGCGATGCCGTAGCTGTAGACGTGGTCGACGATCTGGTGTTCCAGCAGCGGGACCAGTGCGAAGGTGCTCTCCGCGTCAGCCGCGAGGGCCAGTGCCTGACGGGCGTTACGGCCGATCTCCGTCTCCGGCGGCAGCTCGGCGAGCGCGGCCGTGACGCAGGCGGGTACCTCGCCGCCGCCGAGGGCGCGGGCCAGCGCCGCCGCCATGGCGCGGGCGCCGTGCACCCCGTCGCCGTCCTGGGTGTAGCGGGCGTCGAACTCGGCCAGGTCGGCTGCGGCCCGCGGGTCGCCGGGGTGGGCGACGGCGAGGACGCAGGCGCGGACGCAGGCGGCGTCGTCGAAGTAGTGCGGGTTGTCGTGGCCGGTGGCGGGCGGGCGCAGGCCGGCGGCGAGGTTGCCCAGCCCGGCCCGGACCGAGATGCGGGCCCGCAGCGGCAGTACCGCCGACTCCGGCTCCGGGGCGCGTTCCGTCGCCGCGGCCACCTCGCTGGCGGCGGCGTTCCAGGTCAGGTCGATCGCGGCCCGCATCCGCCGTTCCCGGCTCAGATCCCCGAGCGCGCCGTCGTCCCCGGCCCGCAGCACCGCCTCCGCCGCGAACGCCGCCCACTCCGCGTCGTCGGAGGGGCCGAGGCGCAGCGGCTCCGGGGGCTGGTTCAGGGCGATGGGCACGGGGAGGGTGGTGGTGGCATTCTGCTCGGCGAAGGTGTCCAGCTCACGGGTGAGGCGGCGGGTCCACTCGGGCATCCGCGCGGCCCGGTGCCGGGCGGCGGGCCACCCGGCGGCGTCCCCGGCGGCCAGCCCGAGGAGGAGGCCCTCGACGCGGTCGCCGGCGGCGCGGGTCGCCGCGGCGGCGGCCTCGGACACCGGCCGGTGCCCGCTCCCGGCGGGTGGCGACGCCTCCGGCGCGTCGGCCGTGGCGACGTACGCGACGGTGGCCGGCTCCTCCCCGCCGGGCCGCCCCCTGCTCACGGCGCCGCCTCCGCCGCGACCTCGTCGCCGGGTTGCGCGCCGGGGGCGCGTTCCGGGGCCGGGTCGGCCGCGCCGGTGGGTACGGCGGCCCGCCCGACGGCGCGTGCGGAGTGCCGGCCGCCGGGGAGGGCTCCCGCGTCCCGCGCGTCTGGGCCACTCGTCCCGGGGGAGCCTGCCGACGACGGGTGCGCGCCCGTGCGTACGGCGTCGTGTTCGGCGCTGGGTGCCGCGATCGGTGTGGCGTTGGTGCTGGTGCTGGTGCTGGTGCTGGTGCTGGTCCTGGTGGTGGTGGGTGGGGCGGGTCGTGTGCTGCCGGTGCTTGCGGTGCGCGCCTTGTGCCGGGCGGCGTCGGCGTGGGCGCTCGGTGGTGCGGTCCGTGCGGGGGCGCAGCCCGGGGGCCCGGCAGGCACGGTCCCTGTGGCGTCGGTGCCCGCGGTGATCGCCTCGTGCCATACGGCGTCCGCGTGGGCGCCTGATGGTGTGGCCGGTGCGAGGCTGCTGTCCGGGGGGCCGACCGGTGCGGGGTGGGCGGCGATACCGGGCAGGTCGCCTGGTGTGGAGCTGTTTGCTTGGGGTCCGGGCGGTGCGGGGTGTGCGGGGGTGGTGATGTCTGGTGGGTTGCCTGGTGTGGAGCTGTTTGCTTGGGGTCTGGGCGGTGCGGGGTGTGCGGGGGTGGTGATGTCTGGTGGGTTGCCTGGTGTGGAGCTGTTTGCTTGGGGTCCGGGCGGTGCGGGGTGTGCGGGGGTGGCGATGCCCGGCAGGTCGCCCGGCGTGGAGCCGCTTCTCTGGAGCCGGGGCGGTGCGGGGTGCGCGGGGGCGGTGATCTCCGGGAGGCCACCCGGCGCGGAGCCGTCGCCCCGGGGCCCGGTGGGCGCGCCGTACCCGCTCGGTACGCCGTCGGCGCCCGCCGTGAGTGCCCCGGCGGCTCCTCCGGGAGCCGCCGCCCGCGTCAGCAGGTCCGCCACCTCCAGCACATGGTGCCCCGCCATCGCCGGCAGGCAGCTGCCGCGGGCCGGACCGATCGCCGACGCCCACTCGGCCGGGATCGCGGCGGCGCCGCGGGTCGCGCCGGCCAGGGCGCCCGCCACCGCCGCCGTGGTGTCGGCGTCGCGCCCCATGTTGACGGCCGTCAGCACCGCGTCCGTGAAGTCGCCGTCGGCCGCCGCGTACGCCCCGAAGGCGAGGGCGACCGCCTCGGGGGCCAGGTCGGTCCAGGGGTAGCCGCCGATGACCACCGCGGAGCGGACGGCGCGTTCGCCGAGGTGGGCCGCCGTCATCGCCCGGCGCAGACAGCGGGCCGTCCAGGAGTCCTCCGGGACGACGGCCAGCGCGGAGGCCACCACGGCGTCGGTCGGCGCCCCCGCCATCGCCGCCGCGACCCCCGCCGCCACCGCCTGGCCGCCGTAGATGCCCTCGCCGTCGTGGCTGACCGAGCCGTCGATCGCCGCCAGCCGGGCGGCCTCGGCGGGCCGGCCCGCCGCGAACACACCGTGCGGCGCGGCCCGCATCGCGAGCCCGTCGCTCCACGCGTGGCGGTGCTGCGCGGAGATGGGCGCGGCCAGCCCGCGGCGCAGGTTCTCCAGGGTGCCCCGCTCGCTGAAGCCGGCGCCCCGGAACGGGCCCTCCTCCCGGTCCGCGATCCACTCGTGCCAGGCCGTCTCCACGTGGGCCGGGGTGAGCGCGGCGCCGTACCGGGCCAGCAGCAGGCCGGAGAAGATCGCGTACTCGGTGTCGTCGGTGCCGGCCGGCTCGCGGGTCACGTAGCCCGTGATGCGCCCCCAGCGGGCGCGGATCTCGGAGGGCTTCATGTTCTCGGCCGGTGCTCCGAGCGCGTCCCCGACGGCCAGGCCCAGCAGTGCGCCCCGGGCCCGCTCACGGAGTCCGACGGCGTCCCCGGGCGCGGGGGCCGGGGGGATGCAGGCGGTGGATGCCATGCGGCCTCTCCTCTCCCTTTGCGGATGTGTCCCCGGTGCCGCACGCGTCGCAGCCTCGCGGACCCCAGCGTCACCCGGACGACATCTGTGCAGGGAAGATCACGGATGAGCGAGAAAGGGTAAAACCGCAGGTAAGCCCAGCCTTTCCTTGCTGGCGGAGCGGAAATGAGCGGCGTAGATTGGGTGTTGTTAAAAAGTAGACCCAGTCCAGACTAGCTTTCCGGGGGGCCCGTATGGCCATCATCGAGACCGAGGCGCCGCTGCACGAGGCGCACCGCGACAACCACACCCACCGCGACGTGAACGGCGGCTGGCTGCGCCCCGCCGTCTTCGGCGCCATGGACGGCCTGGTCTCCAACCTCGCCCTGATGACCGGTGTCGCCGGCGGTACGGCGAGCCAGCAGACCGTGGTGATCAGCGGACTCGCGGGTCTCGCCGCCGGCGCCTTCTCCATGGCGGCCGGCGAGTACACCTCCGTCGCCTCGCAGCGCGAACTCGTCGAGGCCGAGCTGGACGTCGAGCGCCGCGAGCTGCGCAAGCACCCGGCGGACGAGGAGGCCGAGCTCGCCGCGCTCTACGAGGCGCGGGGCGTGGACGCCGGCCTCGCCCGCGAGGTCGCCCGGCAGCTGTCGCGCGACCCCGAGCAGGCGCTGGAGATACACGCCCGCGAGGAGCTGGGCATCGACCCCTCCGACCTGCCGTCCCCGCTGGTCGCGGCCGTGTCCTCGTTCGGATCCTTCGCGCTCGGCGCGCTGCTTCCCGTCCTGCCGTTCCTGCTCGGCGCCAGTGCGCTGTGGCCCGCCGTGGTCCTCGCGCTGGCCGGTCTGTTCCTGTGCGGCGCGGTGGTCGCCAAGGTGACGGCGCGCAGCTGGTGGTACAGCGGTCTGCGGCAGCTCGCCCTCGGTGGTGCCGCGGCCGGTGTGACCTACGCCCTGGGCAGCCTGTTCGGAACGGCCGTAGGATAGCCCGGCTCGGACTTATGCGGTGAGCCGCATAAGTAGCCGCAGAAGTTGCTACTCGCTGGTTTCGAGCGTGTGATCCCCGGGCATGAGCCGAAAGCGCTGTGAGCAACGAGGCCCACCGCGCACCCGCGGAGTGGGCGACGAAGCTCCCTCCGCGCCCTCGGGCCGACGGGCATCGATCTGTCCGTCTCGGTCCCCACAGCCTCCACCGCCGGGCGCGGAACGCTCTCCGCAGCCCCCGGTGTCCGTATGGTGGAACGGATTATCCCGCTTCCCGAGAACCACCCCATCATGTAACCTGCACGAAATTTTGATCCCACGCAGAGGGCCAACGTCGTCCCTCGGCACTTTGCACATGCCAGATGACGACGACGGGAGAGCCGATGCGTACGCCGCGCCAGCCGTCCCAGCACTCCGCGAATGGCCAGAACTGGTCCTTCATGGATGCTCGCCCTGCTGCGCAGGGTATGTACGACCCCCGCAACGAGCACGACGCCTGCGGCGTCGGTTTCGTCGCCACTCTCACCGGCGAGGCATCGCACACCCTGGTCGACCAGGCGCTCACCGTGCTGCGCAACCTCGAGCACCGCGGCGCCACCGGCTCCGAGCCCGACTCGGGCGACGGTGCCGGCATCCTCTCCCAGGTGCCCGACGCCTTCTTCCGCGAGGTGGCCGGATTCGAACTGCCCGAGGCCGGGGCGTACGCCGTCGGCATCGCCTTCCTGCCGGTCGACGGCACGGAGGACGCCGTCTCGCGGATCGAGACGATTGCCGGCGAGGAGGGCCTCACCGTCCTCGGCTGGCGCGAGGTCCCGGTCGCCCCGCAGCTGCTCGGCGCCACCGCCCGCTCGACCATGCCGGTCTTCCGCCAGATCTTCGTGGCCGACGGCGCCTCGCAGGGCATCGCCCTCGACCGCCGCGCCTTCGCGCTGCGCAAGCGCGCCGAGCGCGAGGCCGGGGTCTACTTCCCGTCACT
Organism: Streptomyces sp. M92; assembly: GCF_028473745.1. Lineage (NCBI taxonomy): Bacteria > Bacillati > Actinomycetota > Actinomycetes > Kitasatosporales > Streptomycetaceae > Streptomyces > Streptomyces sp. M92. The sequence goes on along the minus strand of NZ_CP101137.1, from coordinate 271,813 downwards.
GTCCGCGCGGACCATCGTCTACAAGGGCATGCTGACCACCGGCCAGCTCGAGCCCTTCTTCCCGGACCTGTCCGACCGCCGCTTCGCCTCCGCGATCGCGCTCGTGCACTCCCGGTTCTCCACCAACACCTTCCCGAGCTGGCCGCTCGCCCACCCGTACCGCTTCGTCGCGCACAACGGCGAGATCAACACGGTCAAGGGCAACCGCAACTGGATGCGCGCCCGCGAGTCCCAGCTCGTCTCCGACGTCTTCGGCTCCTCCTCCGACCTGGACCGGCTCTTCCCCGTCTGCACGCCGGACGCCTCCGACTCCGCCTCCTTCGACGAAGTCCTGGAGCTGCTCCACCTCGGCGGGCGCTCGCTGCCGCACTCCGTGCTGATGATGATCCCGGAGGCGTGGGAGAACCACGACTCCATGGACCCGGCCCGGCGCGCCTTCTACCAGTTCCACTCCACGATGATGGAGCCCTGGGACGGCCCCGCCTGCGTCACCTTCACCGACGGCACCCAGGTCGGCGCCGTCCTCGACCGCAACGGTCTGCGCCCCGGCCGCTACTGGGTCACCGACGACGGCCTCGTCGTCCTCGGCTCCGAGGTCGGCGTCCTCGACATCGACCCCGCGAAGGTCGTCCGCAAGGGCCGCCTGCAGCCCGGCCGCATGTTCCTCGTGGACACCGCCGAGCACCGCATCATCGAGGACGACGAGATCAAGGCCCAGCTCGCCGCCGAACAGCCCTACGGCGAGTGGATGGAAGCCGGCGAGATCGAGCTGTCCGACCTGCCCGAGCGCGAGCACATCGTCCACACCCACGCCTCGGTCACCCGCCGCCAGCAGACCTTCGGGTACACCGAGGAGGAGCTGCGCGTCATCCTCGCGCCGATGGCCAAGGCCGGCGCCGAGCCGATCGGCTCCATGGGCACCGACTCGCCCATCGCCGCGCTCTCCGACCGGCCCCGGCTGCTCTTCGACTACTTCACCCAGCTCTTCGCGCAGGTCACCAACCCGCCGCTGGACGCCATCCGCGAGGAACTGGTCACCTCCCTGCGCTCCTCGCTGGGCCCGCAGGGCAACCTGCTGGAGCCGTCGGCCGCCTCCTGCCGCAGCGTCCTGCTGCCGTTCCCGGTGATCGACAACGACGAGCTGGCCAAGCTCATCCACATCAACGCCGACGGCGACATGCCCGGCTTCAAGGCCGCGACCCTCTCCGGCCTCTACCGGGTGCACGGCGGCGGCGACGCGCTCGCCGCCCGCATCGAGGAGATCTGCGCCGAGACCGACGCCGCCATCGAGAACGGCGCCCGGCTCATCGTCCTCTCCGACCGCCACTCGGACGCCGAGCACGCCCCGATCCCGTCGCTGCTGCTCACCGCCGCCGTCCACCACCACCTCATCCGCACCAAGCAGCGCACCGAGGTCGGCCTGCTGGTCGAGGCCGGCGACGTCCGCGAGGTCCACCACGTCGCCCTGCTCATCGGCTACGGCGCCGCCGCGGTCAACCCGTACCTGGCCATGGAATCCGTCGAGGACCTGGTCCGCGCGGGCACCTTCCTGCCCGGCATGGAGTCCGAGCAGGCCATCCGGAACCTGATCTACGCCCTCGGCAAGGGTGTCCTCAAGGTCATGTCCAAGATGGGCATCTCCACCGTCGCCTCCTACCGCGGCGCCCAGGTCTTCGAGGCCGTCGGCCTGGACGAGGCCTTCGTGGAGAAGTACTTCAACGGCACCGCCACCAAGATCGGCGGCGTCGGCATCGACGTCGTCGCCCAGGAGGTCGCCGCCCGCCACGCCAAGGCGTACCCGGCCAGCGGCATCGCGCCCGCCCACCGCGCCCTGGACATCGGCGGCGAGTACCAGTGGCGCCGCGAGGGCGAGCCGCACCTGTTCGACCCGGAGACGGTCTTCCGCCTCCAGCACTCCACCCGCTCCGGCAAGTACGACATCTTCAAGAAGTACACCGAGCGCGTGAACGAGCAGTCCGAGCGGCTGATGACGCTGCGCGGCCTCTTCGGCTTCAAGAGCGACCGGCAGCCGATCCCGGTCGACGAGGTCGAGCCCGTCTCCGAGATCGTCAAGCGCTTCTCCACCGGCGCCATGTCGTACGGCTCCATCTCCCAGGAGGCGCACGAGACCCTCGCCATCGCCATGAACCAGCTGGGCGGCAAGTCCAACACCGGTGAGGGCGGCGAGGACCCGGAGCGCCTGTACGACCCGGCGCGCCGGTCGTCGATCAAGCAGGTCGCCTCCGGCCGCTTCGGAGTGACCTCCGAGTACCTGGTCAACGCCGACGACATCCAGATCAAGATGGCCCAGGGCGCCAAGCCCGGCGAGGGCGGCCAGCTGCCCGGCCACAAGGTCTACCCCTGGGTCGCCAAGACCCGTCACTCGACGCCGGGCGTCGGCCTGATCTCCCCGCCGCCGCACCACGACATCTACTCCATCGAGGACCTGGCCCAGCTGATCCACGACCTGAAGAACGCGAACCCGCAGGCGCGGATTCACGTCAAGCTGGTCTCCGAGGTCGGCGTCGGCACGGTCGCGGCCGGTGTGTCGAAGGCGCACGCGGACGTCGTCCTCATCTCCGGCCACGACGGCGGCACCGGCGCCTCCCCGCTGACCTCGCTCAAGCACGCGGGCGGCCCCTGGGAGCTGGGCCTCGCCGAGACCCAGCAGACCCTGCTGCTCAACGGCCTGCGCGACCGGATCGTCGTGCAGACCGACGGCCAGCTCAAGACCGGCCGCGACGTGGTCATCGCCGCGCTGCTCGGCGCCGAGGAGTTCGGTTTCGCGACCGCGCCGCTCGTCGTCTCCGGCTGCGTCATGATGCGCGTCTGCCACCTGGACACCTGCCCGGTCGGCATCGCCACCCAGAACCCGGTGCTGCGCGACCGGTTCTCCGGCAAGGCCGAGTACGTGGTGAACTTCTTCCAGTTCATCGCCGAAGAGGTCCGCGAGATCCTCGCCGAGCTGGGCTTCCGCTCCATCGAGGAGGCCGTCGGCCACGCCGAGACCCTCGACGTCACCCGCGCCGTCGACCACTGGAAGGCGCAGGGCCTGGACCTGGAGCCGCTGTTCCACGTGCCCGAGCTGCCCGAGGGCGCCGTGCGCCACCAGGCGATCGTCCAGGACCACGGCCTGGAGAAGGCCCTCGACAACCAGCTGATCAAGCTCGCGGCGGACGCGCTCGGCGCCACGGACGCCACCGACGCCGCCCCGGTGCGCGCCCAGGTCGCCATCCGCAACATCAACCGCACGGTCGGCACCATGCTCGGCCACGAGGTGACCAAGAAGTTCGGCGGCGCGGGTCTGCCCGACGACACCGTCGACATCACCTTCACCGGCTCCGCCGGCCAGTCCTTCGGCGCCTTCGTCCCGCGCGGCATCACCCTGCGCCTGGAGGGCGACGCCAACGACTACGTCGGCAAGGGCCTGTCCGGCGGCCGGATCGTCGTCCGCCCGGACCGGGGCGCCGACCACCTCGCCGAGTACTCCACCATCGCCGGCAACACCATCGGCTACGGCGCCACCGGCGGCGAGATGTTCCTGCGCGGCAAGGTCGGCGAGCGCTTCTGCGTCCGCAACTCCGGCGCGACGGTCGTCTCCGAGGGCGTCGGCGACCACGGCTGCGAGTACATGACCGGCGGCCACGCGGTCGTCCTCGGCGAGACCGGGCGCAACTTCGCGGCCGGCATGTCCGGCGGCATCGCCTACGTCGTCGACCTGGACCGCGACAACGTCAACGCCGGCAACGTCGGCGCGATCGAGGCGCTGGACGACGCCGACCGCGAGTGGCTGCACGACGTCGTGCGTCGGCACCGGGAGGAGACGGGCTCCACCGTCGCCGAGAAGCTGCTCGCCGAGTGGGACACCGCCGTCGAACGCTTCAGCAAGATCATCCCCAGCACGTACAAGGCAGTGCTCGCCGCCAAGGACGCCGCCGAGCGAGCCGGTCTCTCCGAGACCGAGATCACCGAGAAGATGATGGAGGCGGCGACCAATGGCTGATCCCAAGGGCTTTCTGAACCACGGGCGCGAGGTCGCCCAGACCCGCCCCGTGGGCGAGCGCGTCAAGGACTGGAACGAGGTCTACGTCCCCGGCTCCCTGCTGCCGATCATCAGCAAGCAGGCCAGCCGCTGCATGGACTGCGGCATCCCGTTCTGCCACAACGGCTGCCCGCTCGGGAACCTGATCCCCGAGTGGAACGACTACGCCTACCGCGAGGACTGGCAGGCCGCGCAGGAGCGCCTGCACGCCACCAACAACTTCCCGGAGTTCACCGGCCGCCTGTGCCCGGCCCCGTGCGAGTCGGCGTGCGTGCTCGGCATCAACCAGCCGCCGGTCACCATCAAGAACGTCGAGGTCTCCATCATCGACAAGGCGTGGGAGACCGGGGACGTCGCCCCGCAGATCCCCGAGCGCCTGTCCGGCAAGACCGTCGCCGTCATCGGCTCCGGCCCCGCGGGCCTGGCCGCCGCCCAGCAGCTCACCCGGGCCGGCCACACCGTCGCCGTCTACGAGCGTGCCGACCGCGTCGGCGGCCTGCTGCGCTACGGCATCCCCGAGTTCAAGATGGAGAAGCGGCACATCAACCGCCGCATCGAGCAGATGCGCGCGGAGGGCACCCGCTTCCGCACCGGCGTCGAGATCGGCCGCGACCTCAAGGCCACCGACCTCAAGAAGCGTTACGACGCCGTCGTCATCGCCGCCGGCGCCACCACCGCCCGCGACCTGCCGGTCCCCGGCCGGGAGCTGAACGGCATCCACCAGGCGATGGAGTACCTGCCCCTGGCCAACAAGGTCCAGGAGGGCGACTACGTGGCGCCCCCGATCACGGCCGAGGGCAAGCACGTCGTCGTCATCGGCGGCGGCGACACCGGCGCCGACTGCGTGGGCACCGCCCACCGCCAGGGCGCCGCCTCCGTCACCCAGCTGGAGATCATGCCCCGGCCGGGCGAGGAGCGGGACGCGGTGCGCCAGCCCTGGCCGACCTTCCCGATGCTCTACAAGGTCACCAGCGCCCACGAGGAGGGCGGCGAGCGGGTCTACGCCGTCTCCACGACCCACTTCGAGGGCGACGAGGACGGCAACGTCCAGTGGCTGCACATGAGCGAGGTCGAGTTCGTCGAGGGCAAGCTCACCCCGAAGCCGGGCACCGAGCGCAAGATCCCGGCCCAGCTCGTCACCCTCGCCATGGGCTTCACCGGCACCGACCGGGAGAACGGACTGGTCGACCAGTTCGGCCTGGAGCTCGACGAACGGGGTAACATCGCCCGGGACGCCGACTTCCAGACCAACGTGCCGGGTGTGTTCGTCGCCGGTGACGCCGGCCGCGGCCAGTCGCTCATCGTCTGGGCGATCGCCGAGGGCCGCTCCGCCGCCCGCGGCGCCGACCGCTTCCTGACCGGGGCCAGCGAACTGCCGGCCCCGATCCGCCCGACCGACCGCGCCCTCGCGGTCTGACGGACGGAACAACCGAAGAACGTCCCGTACAAAGGCGTACGGAACACTGATGGCGCCTGCCCTGTCCCCGACCGGACAAAGGGGCAGGCGCCGTCGCATGCGCCCGCAGGCGGCTGCGGCGACCGGTACGTGTCCCCGCCTGGCAGGCCGGGCGTGCCGACGCCGTATACCTCGCACAGGGCGTTTCACCGGGGAACGGCTCTCACAGGGATATGCCTCCACCGGTCAGCTCCGTCACCCTGCTCACCGCCGCGACCGCCAGCAGCGCCAGCAGCGCCGCGCACACCCCCGCCTGCACGAGGGCCCGGCGTCCGCCCCGGGGCGCGTAGGCGAAGGCCAGGGCCACCGCGCCGCCCGCCAGCAGACCGCCCAGGTGCCCCTGCCAGGAGGTGAACCCGGCCGAGACCACCAGCCACAGCAGCAGGAGCACCACGAAACGGTTGACCGCCGTCATGTCCGCGCCCAGCCGGCGGTGCAGAACGTAGTACGCGGCCCCCACGCCGAAGACCGCACCCGACGCCCCGACCGAGGACTGCCCGGGATCGGCCAGCACCAGCTGGAGCGTGGAACCGCCCAGCGCCGCCACCAGGTACAGGACCACGAAGCGGAGCCGGCCGAGCATCAGCTCCACCACCCGCCCCAGCTGCCACAGCGCCACCATGTTCATGGTGATGTGCAGGATCCCGAACGCGCCCTCGAACGGCGACACGTGGAGGAAGGCGCTGGTGAGCATCCGCTCCCACTCACCACCGGCCACGCCCTCCGTCCGGAGCGTCCCGAAGACGAAGTACGCCCCGTCGGCGGGCAGGTAACCGCCCCCCTGCCCGACCAGCCGCGCACCGACCATGGAGAACCGGTCCACGATCTCCGGCCGCACCACCTCCGCCAGATACACCAGCACATTCAGCGCGAACAGCGCATACGTCACCACCGGCGTCGCCGAGACCCGGCCGCCCGCGATGGTCCGGGCCTGCCGCACCGACCGCGCGCCCTCCTTCGCGCACTCGGGGCACTGGTGACCGACGGGTGCCTCACGCATGCAGTCCGGGCAGACGAACCGCTCGCAACGGATGCAGCGGACATGACACTCCACCGCGGGATGGCGGTAACAGGTCGTGACGGTGGACTCGGAATCCACGGCCGGCTCCTCGGGGCGGGACGGACGGTGAGCCGGTGGGAACGGCGGCGAACAAAATAGCGAATGCCGGTGGACGAGCCGAGAGGCGGGGTGCGCCGTGCCGTAACCTCGGCAGCCACACGCCAAGAGCCCAGGGACGACGGGGGAACCCACATGGCCGCGATCAGCCTCACCAAGATGCGGGAGACGGCGCCCGCGCTGGTCGACCTGTACAAGAGCGCCGGAGTGTCCCTGGCCGAACACGGCCTCGACGGCACCCGGGCCGCCGTCTACCTCGTCGTCGACTACTCCGGCTCGATGAAGCCCTACTACAAGGACGGCAGCGTGCAGGCTCTCGCCGACCGCGTGCTCGGACTGTCCGCCCACCTCGACGACGACGGCACCGTACCCGTGGTGTTCTTCTCCACCGACGTCGACGCCGTCACCGAGATCGCCCTCGCCGACCACCACGGACGCATCGAGCGGATCGTGGCCGGCCTCGGACACATGGGCAAGACCAGCTACCACCTGGCCATGGACGCCGTCATCGACCACTACCTCGACAGCGGCGCCCACCATCCCGCCCTCGTCGTCTTCCAGACCGACGGCGGCCCCATCAACCGGCTCGCCGCCGAACGGTACCTGTGCAAGGCGGCACCGCTGCCGCTGTTCTGGCAGTTCGTCGGCTTCGGCGACCCGGGCAGCCGCCAGTTCGAGTACCTGCGCAAACTCGACGAACTCGCGGTACCGGCCAAGCGGGTCGTCGACAACGCCGGCTTCTTCCACGCCGGCCGCGACCCCCAGAAACTCTCCGACACCGAGCTGTACGACCACCTGGTGGGCGAGTTCCCCAAGTGGCTGGTGGCCGCACGGGCGCAGGGCATCGTGCGGACATAGACACCGCCCGGGAACGCCCCGGTCACGTGTCGCACTCCAGCACCGTCCGGCACAACCCGCACCGCGCCCGCACCCGCCCCCGCACCGGCACCCTGATCCGCTGGTGACAGGTCGGACACGGGAACGACACCCGCAGCGCGCCGCGCCCCTGCGAAGTGAACGCGTACGAACCGTCCCCCGGCGGGACGGACGAGGCGTGCGGATCCTGCGCGTGCCGGCGATCCCGAGCGTACCGGCGGCGGCCCACCCACCCGGCCGCCGTCAGCGGCGGCTGCTGCTCGTCCCGACGAGCCCGCGCCATCCCCTTGACGTACGCCGAATACGCCTGCGGGCTGGTGAACCACACCGACGGGTCCTCGCCGAACACCAGCGCCCGCTTGGCCAGCACATACCCGAACTCCTCCGGCGTCAGATACCCCAGCTTCTGCGACGACGCCCCGTCCTCCCGGTACGCGTCCAGCAGCAGCCAGCCGGCCCCCAGATACGTCGTCGCCGTGTCCGTGAGGATCTCGTTGTCCCGCGTCCCCGGGAAGGACAGATCCAGACGGTGCAGGTACACGTGCATCACCTCGTGCGCCAGCGCCGCGCCGATGTCCCGGCGATGGGTACGGAAGCGGTCGTTCAGCTCGATGAAGTACTCAGGCCCGGCCGTGAGCTCGACATGCGCCGCGTGCGTCATCTCCCGGAAGGAGACGATCATCCGGGCGTCCGGAAGACGGTAGTGCCGCACCAGCTCATGAGCCACCCGCTGAGTGCCCAGATACAGATCGTCCGTGTCACAGAACGCCACGTCGGCCGGCGGCACGCTCGCCGCGAACGTCCGCACCGTGTCGCACGACAGCCGCCGGTACAGCGCGGTGACGGCGTCCCGCACCGTCTCCAGATGCGGAAAACCGTGCTCGACCGGCCCACCGTTCGCCACGCCCGACCCCCAAGACGCCTGAACCCTCCTCACCACTGTACGAGGAGCACCACGTCACGGCCGATACCGCCCGGCCGAAACCGTTCGCCGCAACCCCGGCCGCCAGGCACAATCCGGACCGTGACCAGCGAACAGCACACCGCCCCCGACGCCACCCTGCACGTGGGCGGCGCCGACGACGACCTGGAAAAGCGACTCGACGACGAACTGACCGCCTTCAACACCACCGCCGCCGACGGCGCCCGCACCCAACCCCTCACCGTGCGCGTCACCGACGACGACGGCACCCTGGTCGGCGGACTGACCGGGTGGACCTGGTCCACCCTGGCCTGCGTGGACATGCTGTGGGTGCGCGAGGACCAGCGGCACACCGGCTGGGGCAGCCGCCTCATGCGCGCCGCCGAGGACGAGGCCGTCCGGCGCGGCTGCACCGACATCACCGTGTCCACATACACCTTCCAGGCCCCCGGCTTCTACCCGAGACTCGGCTACCGGGAGCGCGGCCGCATCCAGGGCGTACCCGGCGGACACGAGGACGTGTACTTCCACAAGCCCCTCGCCGCCACCGGAAGGGAGGTTCTCGGCGCCTGAGACGGCCTGCGACGGCCCGGCGTCCGCCCGTAGGGTGAGCCCCCATGACCACCAGCAACACCGGCACCGGTGCCGTCGACCCCGCCGTCCGCGAGGAACTGGCCCGGCTGCGGGACAGCATCGACAACATCGACGCGGCCGTCGTCCACATGCTCGCCGAGCGCTTCAAGTGCACCCAGCAGGTCGGCCACCTCAAAGCCCGCCACCAGCTGCCACCCGCCGACCCGGCCCGCGAGGCCAAGCAGATCGCCCGCCTGCGCGCCCTCGCCGAGAGCGCCAAACTCGACCCGGCGTTCGCCGAGAAGTTCCTCAACTTCATCATCGCCGAGGTCATCCACCACCACGAGCGCATCGCCGAACACAACGGCAACACCCCCGCCTGACCACCCGGACCGGGCGCCCCCTCGGGGGCGCACGCCGGAGAGCGCGGCACCCCCGCAACGGACCGGACATACCCCGCGTACCGAACCGCCCCTGTGCCCTGCCCACACCATCAGGCAGCATGGCGTCCATGTCCGTACTCACGCGCGACGAAGCGCAGACCCGTGCCAGCCTCCTCGACGTCCACCACTACACGATCGACCTCGATCTGACCCGTGGGGACGACACCTTCGACTCCCGCACCGTCATCCGCTTCACCGTGCGCGACGAGACCGCCACCACGGACACCTTCGTCGAGGTCAAGCCCGCCGAGCTGCGCACCGTCACCCTGGACGGACACCCCCTCGACCCCGCCGCCCTCGACGACAACCGGCTCACCCTCAAGGACCTCACCCCCGGCGAGCACGAACTGCGCGTCGACGCCGCCATGCGCTACTCCCGCACCGGCGAAGGCATGCACCGCTTCACCGACCCCGCCGACGGCGAGACCTACGTCTACACCCAGCTCTTCCTCGACGACGTCCAGCGCGTCTTCGCCGCCTTCGACCAGCCCGACCTCAAAGCCGCCTTCGACCTCACCGTCACCGCCCCCGAAGGCTGGACCGTCCTCGCCAACGGCATCACCGAACACACCGGCGACGGCCACTGGAAAGCCGCCACCACCCCCCGCATCTCCACCTACCTCGTCGCCGTCGCCGCCGGCCCCTGGCACTCGGTGCGCACCGAACACCGCGGCCTGCCCTTCGGCATCCACTGCCGCCGCTCCCTCGCCCCCCACCTCGACGCCGACGCCGACGAACTCCTCGACATCACCCGCGGCTGCTTCGACCGCTACCACGAGAAGTTCACCGAGCCCTACCCCTTCGACTCCTACGACCAGGCGTTCGTCCCCGAATTCAACGCCGGCGCCATGGAGAACCCCGGCCTCGTCACCTTCCGCGACGAGTTCGTCTTCCGCTCCGCCGTCACCGACACCCAGCGCCAAACCCGCGCCATGGTCATCGCCCACGAAATGGCCCACATGTGGTTCGGCGACCTCGTCACCCTCAAGTGGTGGGACGACATCTGGCTCAACGAGTCCTTCGCCGAATACATGGGCTACCAGACCACCGCCGAAGCCACCCGCTTCACCCAGACCTGGACCGACTTCGGCGTCACCCGCAAACCCTGGGGCTACGACGCCGACCAGCGCCCCTCCACCCACCCCGTCGCCCCCGAGAACGTCCCCGACACCGCCTCCGCCCTCCTCAACTTCGACGGCATCTCCTACGCCAAGGGCGCCTCCGCCCTGCGCCAACTCGTCACCTGGCTCGGCGAGAAGGACTTCCTCACCGGCATCAACACCCACTTCGAACGCCACAAGTTCGCCAACGCCACCCTCGCCGACTTCATCGACTCCCTCGCCGCCGCCACCGACCGCGACGTCCACGCCTGGGCCGACGCCTGGCTGCGCACCACCGGCGTCGACACCCTCACCCCCCGCATCACCGGCGACAACGGCGACCGCGCCCTCACCGTCGCCCACACCGGCAGCCGCCCCCACCGCATCGCCGCCGGCCTCTACGACCGCGACCTCACCGACGAAGGCCGCCTCACCCTGCGCCGCCGCCTCGACATCGACGTCCCGCACAACCACCCCCTGCCCATCGGCAAACGCCCCGCCCTCACCGTCCTCAACGACGGCGACCTCACCTACGCCAAGATCCGCTTCGACACCGACTCCTTCCACACCCTGCGCACCGGCCTGGCCGGCCTCCCCGACCCCCTCACCCGCGCCGTCGTCTGGAACGCCCTGCGCGACGCCGTACGCGACGGCGAACTCGCCCCCACCGACTACCTAGACATCGCCCGCACCCACCTCCCCCACGAAACCGACCTCGCCCTCGTCGACGGCGTCCTCACCTTCGCCGCCGCCCAGGTCGCCGACCACTACGTCACCCCCGGACAGCGGCCCGCCGCCCTCACCACCCTCACCGACCTCTGCCGCGACCTCATCCGCCGCACCGAGGACGGCGACCACCCCGGCCTGCGCCTCATCGCCGTACGCCACCGCATCGCCACCGCCGCCCACCCCGACACCATCGCCGCCTGGCTCGCCGACGGCACCGTCCCCGGCGGCCCCGAACTCGACCCCGAACTGCGCTGGCGCATCCTCACCCGCCTCGCCGTCCTCGGCGCCACCGACGAAACCGCCATCGCCGCCGAACTCGCCACCGACCCCAGCGCCACCGGCCAGGAAGGCGCCGCCCGCTGCCGCGCCGCCCTCCCCGACCCCGAGGCCAAGAGCCGCGCCTGGGAAGCGATGTTCGCCACCGACGACCTCTCCAACTACCTGTTCACCGCCACCGCCCAAGGCTTCTGGCAGCCCGAACAGGCCGACCTCGTACACGACTACGTCCCCCGCTACTACGCCGAAGCAGTCGCCGTCGCCGCCCGCCGCGGCCCCGCCATCGCCGACGCCGCCGGCCGCTGGGCCTTCCCCGCCCACGCCATCGACCCCGACACCCTGCGCCTCGGCCGAGAATGCCTCGCCGACGCCGACCCCACCCCCGCCCTGCGCCGCAAACTCACCGACCAGCTCGACGACCTCGCCCGCGCCCTGCGCGTGCGGGAAGCGGCCGCCGACTGACGACCGACGACTGACGACCGACGACTGACGGCCGACGACCGACGACCGACGACCGACACGGCCGGTTCCCCCCCGCCCCGCGACACCGGAACCGGCCCTCGGATACCCCTTTCGGGTTGTGATCGCTGAGCTGTCCGGGCGTACCGACGCATCCGCGTCCAAGCTGTAACCCCCAGTCCCCGCGCCCGGAGGACAGCCCATGGGCCAGCCGCCCCTCGCCTCGGGCCCGCACGGCCCCGACACCCTGCGGCCCCTGCTCGACACCGTGCTCGACGCCCTGCGCACCGGCACCGCCGCACGCGGCGGTCCCCTGCCCACCGGCGGCCCCGACACCGTCACCGCCCGCATCACCGCCGCAGCCGGTCACCTCCTCCCCGACCACGGCGACCCCGACGCCCTGCACACCCTCGTCACCGCACTCGCCGAAGGCGCCGCCGACCCCGCCCACCCCCACTGCGCCGCCCACCTCCACGGCCCACCCCTGGCCGTCGCCACCGCCGCCGACCTCGCCGCGAGCGCCCTCAACCCCTCCCTCGACTCCTGGGACCAGGCCCCCGCCGCCACCGCCCTCGAAGCCCTCGTCACCCGCGCCCTCGCCCGCGAGACCGGCGCCACCGACGCCCTCGTCACCACCGGCGGCACCGAATCCAACCAGCTCGCCGCCCTCCTCGCCCGCGAGAGGCACGGCGCCGGACTACGGATCGTCCACGGCGCCAACGCCCACCACTCCGTACCCCGCGCCGCCTGGCTCCTCGGCCTCCCCGACCCCGTCGCCGTGCCCGCACCGGCCGGCGCCCTCGACCCCGCCGCCCTCGACGAAGCCCTCACCCACATCCCCGGACCCCACCTCGTCGTCGCCACCGCCGGCACCACCGACACCGGCACCATCGACCCACTCCCCGACATCGCCGCCCGCTGCACCGCCCACCGAGCCCGCCTCCACATCGACGCCGCCTACGGCGGGGCACTCCTGTTCAGCGAACGGCACCGCACCAAACTCACCGGACTCGAAGCCGCCGACACCACCGCCCTCGACCTCCACAAACTCGGCTGGCAACCCATCGCCGCCGGCCTCCTCACCATCAAGAACCCCGACGACCTCACCGCCCTCCACCACCACGCCGACTACCTCAACGCCGACGACGACACCGACGCGGGCCTCCCCGACCTCCTCGGCCGCTCACCCCGCACCAGCCGCCGCCCCGACATCCTCAAGATCGCCGTCACCCTGCGCACCCTCGGCCGCAGCGGACTGGGCGCCCTCGTCGACCACGTCTGCGCCCTCGCCCAGGACTTCGCCACCCTCGTCGACACCCACCCCCGGTTCGAACTGCACGCCCCACCCACCATCAGCACCGTCCTGTTCCGGCCCGCCCACGCCACCGACACCACCGTCGCCGCCGCCCGCCGCACCCTCCTCACCACCGGCACCGCAGTCCTCGGCCGCGCCCGCACCGACGGCCGCCTCTGGCTCAAAGCCACCCTCCTCAACCCCCACACCCGGCCCGACGACCTCACCACCCTCCTCACCCACGTCGAAAACGCCCTGGGAGGACACACCCAGCGATGACCACCCCCACCCACCACACCCCCGAAACCCCCCGCGACCTCGTCGGCATCGGCATCGGCCCCTTCAACCTCTCCCTCGCCGCCCTCGCCGACCCCCTCACCGAACTCGACACCGTCTTCTACGACCAGCGCCCCGCCTTCCACTGGCACCCCGGCCTCCTCCTCGACGGCGCCCGCATCCAAGTCCCCTTCCTCGCCGACCTCGTCACCCTCGCCGACCCCGCCAGCCCCTGGACCTTCCTCAACCACCTCAAAACCCGCGAACGCCTCTTCCCCTTCTACTTCGCCGAGCGCTTCCACATCCAACGCGCCGAATACGACGCCTACTGCCGCTGGGTCGCCGACAACCTCCCCACCCTCCACTTCCACCACCAGGTCGACGCCGTCCGCTGGAACCCCGAACGACACCTCTTCGAAGTCGACTACACCCAACTCGGCACCGACGGCGAAGCCGAAGCCCTCGGCCGCACCCACACCCGCAACGTCGTCCTCGGCATCGGCACCGAACCCCACGTCCCCGACCCCCTCAGACCCCTCGTCGACACCCCCGGCGTCCCCGTCCTCCACGCCGCCGACTACCTACACCACCGCGACACCCTCCTCACCGCCGGACACGTCACCGTCATCGGCACCGGCCAGTCAGGCGCCGAGATCTTCCTCGACCTGCTCCGCCACCGCCCCGCCGGCCGCGAACAACTCCACTGGCTCGGCCGCACCGAAGCGCTCGCCCCCATGGAGTACTCCAAACTCGGCCTCGAACACTTCACCCCCGACTACACCCGCTACTTCCACGCCCTGACCGAACCCGTCCGCGACCGCCTCGTCGCCTCCCAATGGCAACTCCACAAAGGCATCGACGCCGACACCACCGCCGCCATCCACGACGAGCTCTACCGCCGCACCCTCGACGGCGGCTGGCCCGACACCGTCCTCACCCCCGGCGTCCACGTCCGCACCGCCGGACGCATCGCCACCACCAAAATCGAACTCCACCTCGAACACGACCAGCAGAAAACCCGCAGCCGCCTCACCACCGACGCCGTCGTCCTCGCCACCGGCTACCGCGAACGCCCCCTCAACCGCATCCTCGCCGGACTCGACCCCTACATGCGACGCGACAACCGCGAACGCCCCCGCATCGACGAACACTTCCGCCTCCGCCTCGACCCCTCCGTCACCGGCCACGTCTACGTCCAGAACGCCGAAACCCACACCCACGGCGTCGGCACACCCGACCTCGGCCTCGCCGCCTGGCGCAGCGCCACCATCCTCAACGACCTCACCGGCCGAAACCCCTACCCCCTCCCCACCCGCACCGCCTTCACCACCTTCGGCCTGGAAAACGCACAGCCCCAGATCCCCTCCGCACGCGACCACCGGGCACTCACCCCGCTGGTGGAAGGAATCTGAGGCCGCACCACCCCCGAAAACGCCGAACTCAGAACACCGGCACACCGTCCCGCGTCAGCCTCCAGTCCACCGACGCGAAGTCCGCCGGATCCAGCACACCCTTCGCCGTCACCCACTCGGCGATCCGCGTACGGATCTCCGTCGACTCCGACCACAACTCCCGGGCCGACGCCACATGCGGAAACGCACCACCACCATTGGCCCGGTAGTTGTTCACCGCCAGCACGAACTCCGCGTCATCCGCCATCGGCACACCCCCGAACGCGAGATCCCGGATCCGCGAACCGGGCGCTTGCGCGACATCGATCTCGTACGTCAGCCCCGACACGTAGTCGTAGTTGTAGTCCGGACGACCGTTCGCGTTCGTCAGCTTCGCCACATCCACCGGCGCCCCCGCCGCCGTCCGCACGTAGTACTCCGCCGAATACTCCAGGTACGCCCGCAACTGCGCACCCGTCATCAACTTCGCCACCAGCGTGTTGTCATACACGTACAGACTCGACAGATCCCGGATCGTCACCTCACCCGCCGGAATCTCCGAAGTCCGCGAGAACGGCGACGCCTGGGCGAGAACCGGCAGCGACGCATACTCCGTACCCGCCAGGGCCTCCCTGACCACGTCCTCCTGCACCCTGGTGATCAGATCGATGATCGGCGCGTCCTTGTACCGCGCCTCCACCGTCGTCAACGTCTCCGTCGCCGTACCGACCACCTGATTGACGTACGCCACCACCTTCTCGTGCTCGTCCGTCAGCAGCCGCGTGATCGCGGGATCGTCCTCGACCGTGGCCGAGTCCCGCAGCGACGCCCGCACCGACTCCACATGCCACCGGCCCCGCTCGAAGAACAGCTCGAAATCGAACAGAGTGAGCCGCTCGGCGTAACACAGCGGCTCAGACAGCACGACCGTCTTCCCGGTCTCCTCGTTCTCGACCTTCAGCTCCGCGATCTCCGTGTGCGCGTGCCCCACCAGAATCGCGTCGATACCCGGCACCAGCCGCGCCACGTTCGCCGCCGCGTTCTCCACGTACGGAAGCTGATCACCGTACGACGACGTACCCGACGACCCCGAGTGCGCCGACACCACCACCACGTCCGCACCCATCGAACGCAGCTTCGGCACCCACTTGGCCGCCTGCTCCTCAAGCCCCGGGAACGCCAGCTTCCCCTGCACGTACGCCTTGTCCCAGATCGCGATACCCGGATTCGTCAACCCCAGCACCGCCACCTTCACCGGCGGCGCCCCCTTCACCCGGAACGTCTTCATGAAGTACGGCGGAAAGGCCGGCCGCAGCGTCTTCGCGTCCACCGCGTTCGCACCCAGCAGCGGGAAATCGCACTGCTCCTCGAACTTGCGCAGCGTCTCGATGCCGTAGTTGAACTCGTGATTCCCGAGCGCCACCGCGTCGTACCCGATCGCGTTCATCGCCTGCGCCATCGGATGCACCGGACCACCCTGGGCGGTGATCGGATCGACCTTGGCGTAGTAGTACGTCAGCGGGGTGCCCTGGATGGTGTCGCCCGCGTCCAGCAGCAGCGTGTTGCCGCGGCCCTTCTCCTCCCGGACCTGGTTCACCAGCGTCGAGACACGCGCCAGGCCCTGGGCGTTGCCCGCCGAGTCGGCGTACTCGGCGTCCTTGAAGTAGTCCCAGTTGAAGACGTGCCCGTGCAGGTCGGTGGTGCCGAGGACGGTCAGGGCATAACGCTTCGGCTTCCGACGGCCCTTGGGGCCCTTGTCGGCCGGGGCCGCCTCGGCAGCCGGAGCCACCGCCGCACCGGCCAGCGCGACACCCGCCCCCGTCACTGCGGACCTGCTCAGGAACTTCCGGCGGTTCAACGGCATGGCTGGCTCTCCTCGGTTCAGTGACCCGTGCACGAGTCGGCAACGCGCGTAGATTCTGTCCTGAACATGCCCTCTGTCAAGGGGTGGCGGCGACGGCGGAAGCCTGGACGAACGCTCATAGGAGCGGGCAGCCGCACAATTCAACACTTGTCAATAACCCTTTACCCAAAGGTTGTTGAGTGGTCATGCGTGAACAATTCGCTACCCGGCAGTAAGTCATAGGCTCGACCCATGCGCCGAGCAAAGATCGTCTGTACCCTGGGGCCCGCCACCGACTCGTACGACCAGATCAAAGCCCTGGTCGACGCCGGAATGGACATCGCCCGCTTCAATTTCAGCCACGGCACCCACACCGAACACGAAGAGCGCTATAACCGAGTCCGCAAGGCCGCCGACGAAACCGGCCGCAGCGTCGGCGCCCTCGCCGACCTTCAGGGCCCGAAGATCAGACTCGGCCACTTCACCGAAGGACCCGTACTCCTCGAACGCGGCGACACCTTCACCATCACCGTCGAGGAGGGCGTGCAGGGCGACCGCCACACCTGCGGCACCACCTACGCCGGCCTCGCCACCGACGTCACCCCCGGCGAACGCGTACTCGTCGACGACGGCAAGGTCTGCCTCGAAGTCACCGACATCGACGGCCCCCGCGTCCACACCAAGGTGATCGAAGGCGGCATGGTCTCCGACCACAAAGGCCTCAACCTCCCCGGCGTCGCCGTCTCCGTCCCCGCCCTCTCCAAGAAGGACGAGGACGACCTCCGCTGGGCCCTGCGGGCCGGCTTCGACGTCATCGCCCTGTCCTTCGTCCGCAGCGGACGCGACGTCCTCGACGTCCACCGCATCATGGACGAAGAAGGCCGCCGCCTCCCCGTCATCGCCAAAGTCGAAAAACCCCAGGCCGTCGAGAACATCGACGACATCGTCGCCGCCTTCGACGGCATCATGGTCGCCCGCGGCGACCTCGGCGTCGAAATGCCCCTCGAACAGGTCCCCATCGTCCAAAAGCGCGCGATCAAACTGGCCAAGCGCAACGCCAAGCCCGTCATCGTCGCCACCCAGATGCTCGACTCCATGATCGACAACGCCCGCCCCACCCGAGCCGAAGCCTCCGACGTCGCCAACGCCGTCATCGACGGCACCGACGCCGTGATGCTCTCCGGCGAAACCAGCGTCGGCAAGCACGCCGTCGACACGGTGCGGACGATGGCCAAGATCGTCGAAGCGGCCGAGGAGGACATCCTCGCCAAGGGCCTGCCACCCCTCACCGAACGCAACAAGCCCCGCACCCAGGGCGGCGCCGTCGCCCGCGCGGCCGCGGAGATCGGCGACTTCCTCGACGCGAAGTTCCTCGTCGCCTTCACCCAGTCCGGCGACACCGTCCGCCGCCTCTCCCGCTACCGCTCACCCATCCCCCTCCTCGCCTTCACCCCCGAACCGGCGACGCGCTCCCAGCTCAGCCTGACCTGGGGCGTGGAAACCTTCCTCGGCCCCCACGCCGACTCCACGGACGCGATGGTCGACCAGGTGGACGAGCTGCTCCTGCGCTACGGGCGCTGCGAGAAGGGCGACGTCGTGGTCATCACGGCCGGCTCACCGCCGGGGGTGTCGGGCACGACCAATCTGGTGCGGGTGCACCACATCGGGGAGGACGACAGTCCCAAGTAGCTTCAGTACTTGGGGCCGACGTGGGCGTCCATGAGGGCTACGGAGGCTTTGCGGGCTACGGAGATGTTGAAGGGGTCACTGCCTCGGGCGAGGGTGGTCCACTCGACGCCGACCGTGGCGAGGGCGCTGGTGAACAGCGCGCGGATGTCGTCCGACTTATTGCTGAAGAAGTAGCGCGTGTACTCGTAGCGCTTACGAACGCCGCCGACGGTCTTCGTAGTCCAGTTGGTGATACGACAGCCGTCAGAGTGGATGAGGCCCCGGATGAACTCCCAAGGGTGCGCGTCAACAATGATCTGTTGCCACGCCTCAAGGGCGATCGTGCGCTCGTGCTTTTTTCCGGGGCCGTGCTGGGGGAACATGCAGCACCAGTGCTTCGTGTACGACTTGACCTCCACGCACCCAGGTTTCCGGCGTGGACGAACGCTGGGTAGCGGCATGACCTTGCGCATGGCGTCTGCCGCTGCTTCGATCAAACTGGTGTGTGTAGCGTCGCAGAAGATCGACAGGTGATGCTGGCTGGGCTTCGAGACGATGTGACCGTCGCCGAGGTACAGGCCCAGTAGGTAGGCGTACGCAACCTCGTCGAACTGGCGACCTGTGCACCGAGGGCAATCGGTTGGTTGCCTATACGCCTCGCCGCGCGCTCTGCGGTCCTCGCTGCGCCACCAGCTCACGGTGCCCCGTGGGATGTCGAGCTGTGCGGCAACAACGTGGTTGGGGACTCCCTGGTTCATGAGCGCGACAGCGTGTGCGCGGATCGAAGGACTGTGCTGTTCCATGGGAACACACTGAGTTAACTGCAGTCACTCGGGGTATGAAAAAGCGGACGATCACGCGAACGTGATCTTCCGCTTTTTGATGTCTGTGCCGGGTACGGGACTCGAACCCGTATGTCCTTTCGAACAGATGTGTTTGAGACATCCGCGTATGCCAGTTCCGCCAACCCGGCTGGTCAGCCATCAGGAGTGTACCGGTTCACCCTCGTCAGCCGCAGCTAGGTAGGCTCTTGGAAGCAGTACCGCCTGCCCCGGAACAAGGAGCGCCCACGTGACCGCCCCCGAGTCGCCCCAGCCCGCCGACGTGAACGACGACGACAAGTCGCACGTGCCTCCGCTGACGACCCGTGTCGTCATCGCCGAGGACGAGGCGCTCATCCGGCTGGATCTCAAAGAGATGCTGGAGGAGGAGGGCTACTCCGTGGTCGGCGAGGCCGGTGACGGTGAGGAGGCCGTGGAGTTGGCCCGTGAGCACAAGCCGGACCTGGTGATCCTGGACGTGAAGATGCCGAAGCTGGACGGCATCTCCGCGGCGGAGAAGATCGCCGAGGAGAGCATCGCGCCGGTGCTGATGCTGACGGCGTTTTCTCAGCGCGACCTGGTGGAGCGGGCGCGGGACGCCGGTGCGATGGCGTATCTCGTGAAGCCGTTCAGCAAGAGTGATGTCGTCCCGGCGATCGAGATGGCCGTCTCGCGGTTCACGGAGCTGAAGACGCTGGAGAAGGAGGTCGCCGACCTCAGCCAGCGGCTGGAGACGCGGAAGCTGGTGGACCGGGCGAAGTCGGTGTTGCAGACGGAGTACGGGCTGACGGAGCCGGCGGCGTTCCGGTGGATCCAGAAGACGTCGATGGATCGGCGGATGTCGATGCAGCAGGTTGCCGAGGCGGTCATTCAGGACGCCGAGGAGAAGAAGGCGTCGAAGGGCTGAGTGCGTACGGCTGAGGCCCGCGTCCCCGGTGTGGGGGCGCGGGCCTCTGCCGTGTCCGGGTCGGGTCAGTCCTCGCCGAGGTAGGCCTTGCGGACGGACTCGTCGTGCAGGAGGTCCTGTCCGCTGCCGGAGAGGACGATGTTGCCGACTTCCATGACGTGGCCGTGGTCGGCGAGGGAGAGGGCGGCTTGGGCGTTCTGCTCGACGAGCAGGATGGTGGTGCCCTGGGACTTCAGTTCGGCGATGGTCTGCATGATCTTCTGCATCATGATCGGGGAGAGGCCCATGGAGGGTTCGTCGAGCATGAGGAGCTTCGGCTGGGACATCAGGGCGCGGCCCATGGCGAGCATTTGCTGTTCGCCGCCGGAGAGGGTGCCGGCGGCTTGCTTGCGGCGTTCGCCGAGGATGGGGAAGAGGTCGTAGGCGCGTTGGATGTCCTTCTCGATGCCGGGTTTGTCGTTGCGGAGGAAGGCGCCGAGGCGGAGGTTGTCCTCGATGGTCATGCGGGGGAAGATGTGCCGGCCCTCGGGGGAGTGGGCGAGTCCGAGGGAGACGATCTGGTGGGCGGGGGTCTTCTTGAGCGACTTGCCGCCGAACTTGATCTGTCCGCCGACCGGCTTGAGGAGGCCGGAGAGGGTGCGCAGGGTGGTGGTCTTGCCGGCGCCGTTGGTGCCGATGAGGGTGACGACTTCGCCGGCGTCGACCTTGAAGGTGATGCCTTTGACGGCTTCGATCTTGCCGTAGGCGACGCGGAGGTCCTCGACCTCGAGGAGTGCGGTCATCGGTCGTTCTCCTTGCCGGCCGCGGTGTCCGTGGTGGTGTCGGCCTGGGCGTGGGCCTCGGCGGTTTCCACTTCGGCTGCTTCGGCGGCGCCGGGGTCGTTCGCGAGGGGTTCGCCGAGGTATGCGGCGATGACGCGTTCGTCGCCCTGGACGGTGGCGCTGTCGCCTTCGATGAGTTTCTCGCCTTGGACGAGGACGGCGACGCGGTCGCAGAGGTTGAAGATGAAGCGCATGTCGTGCTCGATGACGAGGACGGCGATGCCTTGGTCGCGGATGGCGAAGACGAGTTCTTCGGTGGCTCGGGTCTCCTGGGGGTTCATGCCTGCCGTGGGTTCGTCCAGGAGGAGCAGGCCGGGTTCGCTGGCGAGGGCGCGGGCGATTTCCAGCTTGCGCTGTTCGCCGTAGGGCAGGTTGCGGGCGAGGTGGTCGGCCTTGGGGGCGAGGCCGACGAAGTCCAGGAGTTCCATGGCGCGTTCGCGGGAGGTGGCTTCGGCTTTGTGGAAGCCGGGGCCGCGCAGGACGGCTGACCAGAAGCCTTCTTTGGTGCGGGTGTGGCGGCCGACGAGGACGTTTTCCAGGACTGTCATGTTGGCGAAGAGCCGGATGTTCTGGAAGGTTCGGGCGATGCCGGCGGCGGTGACCTTGAAGGATTTGGCGGGTAGTACCTGGCCTTTGTAGCGGACTTCGCCTTCGGTGGGTGTGTAGAGGCCTGTCAGGCAGTTGAAGAAGGTGGTCTTGCCGGCGCCGTTGGGGCCGATGAGGCCGACGATCTCGCCGCTGTTGACGGTGAGGTCGACGTTGTTGACGGCGGTGAGGCCGCCGAAGCGCATGGTGACGCCGCGTGCGTCGAGGACGGTGGTGCCGGGGGCGGGGGTGCCCGGGGCGGTGTCCTTGGTGGTGGTGTCGGTGGTCATGGTGGTCAGGCCCCTGTCTTGCCGAGGACTGCGGGCGCTTCGGCCGTGTCGTGGAATTCCAGTTGGCGGCGCCGGTTGGGGATGAGGCCTTCGGGCCGGAACCGCATGAGGAGGACGAGCGCGAGTCCGAAGGCGAGGAGCTGGTAGTCGCCGAGGAACTGGAGCTTGTTGGGGATGAGGAAGAGCAGTGCGGCGCCGAGGAGGGGTCCGCCGATGGTGCCCATGCCGCCGAGGACGACGGCGGCGAGGAGGAACGCTGAGTTGGGTGGGGTGGTGCCGGCGAAGAGGTACTGCTCGGGGGTCACGGTGTAGGTGACGTGTGCCTGGACGGTGCCGGCGAGGCCGGCGAGGGCGGCGCCGACGGCGAACGCGATCAGTTTGACGCGGAATCCGTTGATGCCCATGGCGAGGGCGGCGGTCTCGTCCTCGCGGATGGCGACCCAGGCTCGGCCGATGCGTGAGTCGCTGCTGCGTCGGAAGACGAGGACGACGACGGCGGTGATGATCAGCATCAGGAAGAAGTAGTTGGCGAACCGGCCGATGGTGACACCGAGGATGTCGTGTCGGGCGCCGAGGTCGAATCCGAGGATGTTCAGGTCCGGCACGGCGGAGATGCCGTTGGAGCCGTTGGTGATGTCGGGTCCGGAGGTGCCGTCCATGTTGAGGACGGCGATGCGGAAGATCTCTCCGAAGCCGAGGGTCACGATGGCGAGGTAGTCACCGCGCAGCCGCAGGGTCGGGGCGCCGATCAGTACGCCGAAGATCAGTGAGGCGGCGGCGCCGACCAGGACGGCGGCCCAGAAGGGGAAGTGGACGCCGAAGGGGGAGCTGGGGGAGCCGGAGACGAGGGCGGCGGCGTAGGCGCCGACGCCGAGGAAGGCGACGTAGCCGAGGTCGAGGAGGCCGGCGAGGCCGACGACGATGTTGAGGCCCAGGGCGACGGTGGCGAAGATCAGGATGTAGACGCCGATGGTGGCGTACTGGTCGTCGGTCTGGGTGAAGGGGAACAGTGCCGCGGCGACGAAGGCGCCCCAGATGGTGATGGTCTGGTGCCGTGCGGTGATCTGGGTGGCCTGGCGGATGAGGCCCGCTTTGTGGGCGGCTGCGAAGCCGAATCCGGCCGTGATCAGGAAGCCGACGAAGAGTTCGTCGTACTCGGTGCCGATGCCGTAGGTGAAGACGGTGAGGCAGACGGTGAGGACCGCGACGATGATGAGGATTTCGGCGTAGGAGGGCAGGGCGCGTACGGGGCCGGGCTCGTCGGCGGCGAAGGCGGCCTTGATGGTTTGCCAGGCGTGGCCGGCGCGGTGCTT
The DNA here is from genome assembly GCF_028473745.1 of Streptomyces sp. M92. Lineage (NCBI taxonomy): Bacteria > Bacillati > Actinomycetota > Actinomycetes > Kitasatosporales > Streptomycetaceae > Streptomyces > Streptomyces sp. M92. Next base: position 248,611 of record NZ_CP101137.1, on the reverse strand, counting down.
GGTGAGTTCCCAGCCTGTCTCGTCGGGGTCGATGGGGTCGGGTGCGGGGCGCTCGAAGGGGAGTGCGAGGGCGCCGAGGAGGGCTGCGAGGGTGACGATCGCCGCGATGTAGGCGCCGGGTTCGAGGTTGACCAGGCCGCCGAGTTGGAGGCTGATGGCGAGGGCGGTGTACCAGGTGGTCGTGAAGGTGGCGAGTGCGGCGAACCTGAGTGCGGCGTCGGCGCCGGCGGGGGTGAGCCAGCGGAGGCCTTTGACGCCGTAGGAGGAGAGGCCGAGGAGGGTGGTGAGGGCGCCGCCGATGAGGACGAGGACTTGGAGGCCGCCTGGGTAGCCGTAGACGGTGAGGTTGCCGGGGAAGGCGGTGGTCCAGGTCCAGGCGAGGAAGGTGGAGACGATGGTGAGGAGGCCGCCGCCGGTGGCGAGGGCGCGTCCGAGGTGCGGTGGGATGCCGATGAGGCCGGTCGCCGCGTCGGTGGCGGGGGTGTTGGGGGTCTTTTCGGTGGTTTGTGTGGTCATCGGTGTCACGCCCTGTCCGCGACGCGCTCGCCGAGCAGGCCCTGTGGCCTGAACAGCAGTACGAGGATGAGGAGGATGAAGGCCCAGACGTCTGCCCAGGACTGGCTGCCGAACTGGCCGAGGCCGGGGATGTCGCCGATGTAGGCGGTGGCCAGGGTTTCGGTGATGCCGAGGACGACTCCGCCGATCATGGCGCCGTAGATGTTGCCGATGCCGCCGAGTACGGCCGCGGTGAAGGCCTTCAGTCCGAGGATGAAGCCCATTTTGAAGTCGACGTGGCCGTATTCGAGGCCGTAGGCGACTCCGCCGATGGCGGCGAAGACGGCGCCGAGGGCGAACGCGATCACGATGATGCGGTCGGTGTTGATGCCCATCAGTTTGGCGGTGTCGGGGTCCTGGGCGGTGGCCTGCATGCCGCGTCCGGTGCGGGTCTTCATGACGAAGTAGCCGAGGAAGGCCATGCTGACGGGGGCGGCGATGAGCAGGAAGATGCTGCCGGTCTGGAGGGTGATGTCGCCGATGTGGAAGGGGCCGCCCTCGATCTGGGGGAAGGTGCGGGCGGACTTCGCGTCGGGGTACCAGGCCCAGACCGCCTGCTGGAGGGCGAGGGAGAGGCCGATGGCGGTGATGAGCGGGGCGAGGCGGGGGCCGCCGCGCAGGGGGCGGTAGGCGAAACGTTCAGCCCCGATGGCGACGGTCACCGAGACGATCACTGCGCCGAGGATCATCAGGGGCAGGGCGATCAGCATGGAGGTGCCGTCGGGCAGGATGTAGATGTAGACAGTGAGCGCGCCGAAGGCGCCGGTCATGAAGATCTCGCCGTGGGCGAAGTTGATGAGCTGGACGATGCCGTAGACCATCGTGTAGCCAATGGCGATCAGCCCGTACATGGATCCCAGTAGCAGGCCGTTGACCAGCTGCTGCGGCAGTTCGTTCACCGCATGTCCTCCGAGAGGTTCGGATGTTCGACGGATGTGGCCGGGTGTGAGTGCGCGCGGGGCGCCTGTGGAACAGCGCCCCGCGCGGCTCTTGGTGGTGCGGGTGTCTCGTCGGACGACTCAGCCGGTGTAGGTGCCGGACTTCACGGCCTTCCAGTCGCCGTTCTCGACGGCGTACACGGTCAGCTGCTTGTTGGTGGCGTCACCGAACTCGTCGAAGGAGACCTTGCCGGTCACTCCGTCGAAGGAGACGTTCTGCATGGCCTCGACGACCTGGCCCCGGGCGTCGTCGGGGAGCTTGCCGTCGTTCTTCTCGACGACCGTCTTGACGGCCTCGATGATGGCCCAGGCGGAGTCGTAGGAGTAGCCGCCGTAGGCCTCGAAGGGCTCCTTGTAGCCCGCGGCCTTGTAGTTGGCGACGAATTCCTTGGCGGAGGGCAGTTCCTCGACGGGCGCGCCGACGGAGGTGGCGAGGTCGCCGGTACCGCTGGCGCCGGCGAGCTTGATGAAGTCGGCGCTGTAGATGCCGTCGCCGCCGACCAGTGGAATCTTGGCGCCGGTGCCCTTGATCTGCTTGCTGAGCGGGCCGGCCTGCGGGTATTCGCCGCCGTAGTAGACGACGTCGGCGCCCGAGTTCTTGACCTTGGTGGCGACCGCGGAGAAGTCCTTGGTGTCCGGATTGATGTGCTCGGTGCCGACGATCTGGCCGCCGAGTTTCTTGAACTCGTCGGTGAAGGTTCCGGCGAGGCCCGCGCCGTAGGTCTTCTTGTCGTCGATGACGAAGGCCTTCTTCTTCTTGAAGTCGTTGAAGACGTACTGCGCGGCGAACGGACCCTGGATGGCGTCGGTGGTCGCGGTGCGGAAGTAGGTCTTGAACGGGCGCTTCTTCTCGGTGCGCCAGTCCGGGCCCTGGGTCAGTGAGGGGCCGGTGTTGGCCGGGGAGACCAGGGCCATGTTGCCGGACTCGAAGACCTGCTGCATGGACTCGCCGACCGAGGAGTTCAGCGGGCCGACGACGCCGAGGACCTTGTCGTTGGCGACGAACTGGCTGGCGTTCTGCTGGCCCACGGAGGGCTGGCCCTGGTCGTCGAGGGCTTCGACCTTGAAGGTTATGCCCTCGACGTGCTTGTTCTTGTTGGCGGTCTTGGCCGCGAGGTCCGCCGAGTTCTTGATGCCGAGGCCCAGCGCGGACAGGTCGCCGGTCAGCGGGGCGTCGACGCCGATGACGACGGTGGTGCCTCCACCGCTGCCGCCGTTGCCGGAGTCCGAGCCGCCGTCGTCGTCGCGCGAGCCGCAGGCGGTGAGGGTGAGCGCTCCCGCCGCCAGAGCGGCGGTGATGGCGATGAGCGAACGTTGACGCACGATCAGTCCTTTCCCTGGCGCAGCCGCGTCCCCGTGGAAGCGGCCGAGTCGAACGCTGGGCCGAAGTGACAATCCGACTGCGCGGTGACTGGCCGTGACTCTAAGCGTGTGTGGGGAACGTGGAGGAGGGTCTGACTCAGGCTGTGACGCTCTTGTTATGACACGGGGTAATGCAGAGCGGTACTGGCTGGGAAGAAGGGCGGAATTCAGGCCGATTCGCCCTGTCCGCATGATGAGAACCCGCAGGACCGGTGGGGCTGGTTCAGGTGTCTGGGGCGTTTTGGTGATTACCTGGATTCGTTTCCGCAGGCGGCCTGAAGGGCCTCGGAGAGATCCTGCGCATAGCGTGATCCGAGGATGTAACTGTGGGCCTGGATTGCGCGCGTATTACGCAGCGTTACATCCAGGAAAGGGAAGCCGAGGTTCCGGGGTGCTTTTTCGCATTCCGTCACCCGCAGCGTGACAATGATCTTGCGGACCGAATGCGACTTTGTCTGGAAAGGTGCCGCGGGCGACGAAGTGATCGACAGGCCCTCGTAGGGCTGGGTCAGGCGCGTGACGCTGACGGGCGGGCCGGACCGCACGCTCAGCAGTACCGCGAAGCTGAAGGCGCCGGGCTCGGCGCCGGGTACCGCCTCAAGGTAGGCGACGTCCACCACATGGACCGGGTACGGCGGCGGGGGAGGGGCCGGCTGCCGTGGCCGGCTCGCGTACAGGTAGCCGCTGCCCGCCAGTACGGCGAGGGTCGCGGCGCCGGCGAGGACGGCCCGGCGGTGGTCGGCGTAGCGCCGGGCCAGGCACCCACGCGGCCGGGCGGGTGGCCGGGGAGCGTCGGCGGCGTCCCGGGCGCGGGTGCCCTCGCCCGGCTCCACGGGGCCGGTGCCGGTCATTGCCACGGTCCGTCGGTCGGGCCGCCGTCGCGGTACTGCTCGGTGCACCTGGCCTGTGCCTGACGGTCGATCAGCGTCTGTGCGGCTCCGCTTCCCCGGGCGCGCTGCGCGGTCCGCGCGGCGTCCACGACCTCGCGCAGTATGCCGTACTGACGGTTGGAGAGACCCATCGACTGGTAGTCGCCGTACGGGGTGGCGCCGTCGAGTGTCCGGCGGGCCCAGTAACGGACGGCGGTCGTACACAACTCCGTGGGAGAGAGGGCTTGCCGAGGCGATGCCGATGCGGGCGTGGGCGGTGGCGGGGCGGCTTCCGTGGCGGCGGCGGAGGGGACCCCGGTGGTGCGGTGGTTGCCGCAGGCGGTGGCCAGGGCGCCGGTCGGCAGAGTCAGCGCCAGTGCGAGCAGGGCGGGGGCGATCCGGACGTGCGCCGTGTGGCGGGGCGTTCGCCGTGGGGGGACCGGGCGTCCGGGCCCGAGCCGCGCGGACGGGCGCCGTCGGTGCCCGAGCCCTGCGGGCGCGGTGCGTGCGGAGGTGAAGCGGAACCGCCGAGCCGTCGCCCCCGGCCGAGGGGCCTCTCCCCGTCCCATGCCCCGAAGTTAGGGCGCCGGGTGGCCGGGGGCAATGCCGTGGGCGCGACGAGCGGACCGGGCCGTGCGCCGGCCGGCCGTGCGCCCGTCGGGCCGGCCGGCCGCTCAGGCGGTCGCGCCGGCCTGCGCCCCGTCGCCCGGCTTCACGTCCCGCAGCAGGCAGGTCAGCCGGGCGGTGCACACGCGGCGGTCCTGCTCGTCGCTGATCACGATCTCGTACGTCGCCGTCGACCGGCCCCGGTGCACCGGCGTGGCCACCCCGGTGACCAGGCCGGAGCGAGCCCCGCGGTGGTGGGTGCAGTTCAGGTCGACGCCGACGGCGATCTTGGAAGCGCCGCCGTGCAGCATCGAGCCGACCGACCCGAGCGTCTCGGCCAGCACCGCCGAGGCGCCGCCGTGCAGCAGTCCGTACGGCTGGGTGTTGCCCTCGACCGGCATGGTGCCGACGACCCGGTCGGCCGACGCTTCGAGGATCTGGACGCCCATGCGCGTCCCGAGGTGCCCGGCGGAGAAGAGCGCCGGCAGGTCGACGCCGAGCGTGGCGTACTCGTCGATGACCTCCTGCGGGAACTGCACCTGCTGCTGCTCGCCCATGGGCCCGGCTCCGTTTCGTCGCTCGATCTGCGGTGGGCGCCAAGTGGCCCGTGGGGCGGACCGCCGACGCCTCTGAGCAAACGCTCAATCGGTCGCCGATTGTTCCAGACGGACGACGACGGACTTGCTGGCCGGGGTGTTGCTGGTGTCCGCGGTCGCGTCCAGCGGCACCAGGACGTTGGTCTCCGGGTAGTACGCCGCCGCGCAGCCCCGGGCCGTCGGGTAGTGCACGACGCGGAAGCCGGGCGCCCGGCGCTCGACACCGTCCTTCCACTCGCCGACCAGGTCGACGTACGCGCCGTCCCGGACGCCGAGGGCCCGGGCGTCCTCCGGGTTGACCAGGACGACCCGGCGGCCGTTCCTGATCCCCCGGTAGCGGTCGTCCAGGCCGTAGATCGTGGTGTTGTACTGGTCGTGCGAGCGCAGCGTCTGCAGCAGCAGCCGGCCCTCGGGCAGCTCGGGGTACTCGACCGGTGCCGCGGTGAAGTTGGCCTTGCCGGTGGCCGTGGGGAAGCGGCGTTCGTCGCGCGGGGCGTGCGGCAGGGCGAAGCCCCCGGGGCGGGCCACGCGCGCGTTGAAGTCCTCGAAGCCCGGGACCACGCGCCCGATGCGGTCGCGGATCGTCGCGTAGTCCTTCTCGAACTCCTCCCAGGGCGTGGCACTGCCCTCGCCCAGCACCCGGCGGGCCAGCCGGCACACGATGGCCGGCTCGGACAGCAGGTGGGCGCTCGCCGGTTCCAGCCGGCCGCGGGAGGCGTGCACCATGCCCATGGAGTCCTCGACGGTGACGAACTGCTCGCCGCCGCCCTGGACGTCCCGTTCGGTGCGGCCGAGCGTCGGCAGGATCAGGGCGCGGGCGCCCGTGACGGCGTGCGAGCGGTTGAGTTTCGTCGACACGTGCACGGTGAGCCGGGCGCGGCGCATCGCCGCCTCGGTGACCTCCGTGTCGGGGGAGGCGGAGACGAAGTTGCCGCCCATCGCGAAGAACACCTTGGCCTCGCCGTCGCGCATCGCGCGGATGGCGCGCACGACGTCGTAGCCGTGCTCGCGCGGCGGGGCGAAGCCGAACTCCTTTTCCAGGGCGTCCAGGAAGGCGGGCGCCGGGCGTTCGAAGATGCCCATGGTGCGGTCGCCCTGCACGTTGGAGTGGCCGCGCACCGGGCAGACGCCGGCGCCGGGACGGCCGATGTTGCCGCGCAGCAGGAGGAAGTTGACGATCTCGCGGATGGTGGGCACGGAGTGCTTGTGCTGGGTCAGGCCCATCGCCCAGCACACGATGGTGCGCTTCGAGGCGAGCACCATGTGCAGGGCTTCCTCGATCTCCGCGCGGGTGAGGCCGGTCGCCGTGAGCGTCGCCTCCCAGTCGGCGGCGCGGGCGGCCTCGGCGAACTCCTCGTACCCGTGGGTGTGCTGCTCGACGAACGCCTCGTCGACCGCGCCGTCGGTGTCCAGGATCAGCTTGTTGAGGAGCCGGAACAGGGCCTGGTCGCCGCCGATGCGGATCTGCAGGAACAGGTCGGTGAGCGCGGCGCCCGCGGTGAGCCCCTTGGGGGTCTGCGGGTTCTTGAAGCGCTCCAGGCCCGCTTCGGGCAGCGGGTTGACGCTGATGATCTTCGCGCCGTTGGCCTTGGCCTTCTCCAGGGCGGAGAGCATGCGCGGGTGGTTGGTGCCCGGGTTCTGGCCGGCCACGATGATCAGGTCCGACTTGTGGAGGTCCTCGAGCAGGACGCTGCCCTTGCCGACGCCGATGGTCTCGGACAGGGCCGAGCCGGACGACTCGTGGCACATGTTGGAGCAGTCGGGCAGGTTGTTGGTGCCGAGCTCGCGCGCGAAGAGCTGGTAGAGGAACGCGGCCTCGTTGCTGGTGCGTCCGGAGGTGTAGAAGACGGCCTCGTCGGGCGAGTCCAGGGCGGCGATCTCCTCGGCCACGATGTCGAAGGCGCGCTCCCAGGTCACCGGCTCGTAGCGCTCGCCGCCCTCCGGCAGGTACACCGGGTGCGTGAGCCGTCCCTGCTGGCCCAGCCAGTAGCCGCTGCGGGTGGCGAGGTCGGCCACCGGGTGCGCGGCGAAGAACTCCGGGGTGACCCGGCGCAGGGTGGCCTCCTCGGCGACGGCCTTGGCGCCGTTCTCGCAGAACTCCGCCTTGTGCCGGTGGTCCGGCTCGGGCCAGGCGCAGCCCGGGCAGTCGAAGCCGTCCTTCTGGTTGACGCTCAGCAGCGTCAGCGCGGTGCGCTTCACGCCCATCTGCCGCTGGGCGATCCGCAGGGTGTGGCCGATGGCCGGGATGCCCGCCGCCGCGTGCTGGGGTTCGGTGACCTGCGGGGCGTCCTGGACCGGATCACCCGTGGGCGGCTTGGTGGCCATCGCGCGCTCCTTCGCTTACGCGTGTGAGGTACGTCTCCGATCCTCGCACGGCCCTGTGACAGTGAGGGAGGCCGGGCGGGCCGGGACGCGCAAGCGGTGGTTGCGGCGGCGGACGGAGCCAGGCCGTGCCGACGGCGAGCGCGGGGCCGAGTGTCAGTGGTCCGTGGCAGGATCGGGGGCGTGGCAGAGACAGCAGCGAAGAAGACCGACAACACCTCCGGCGGCGTCCGTCCGCGCCTGATGCTCATGGACGGGCACTCGCTGGCCTACCGCGCGTTCTTCGCGCTGCCCGCGGAGAATTTCACGACCGCGACGGGCCAGCCGACCAACGCGATCTACGGTTTCGCGTCGATGCTGGCCAACACGTTGCGTGACGAGGCGCCGACCCACTTCGCGGTGGCGTTCGACGTCTCCCGCAAGACCTGGCGGTCCCAGGAGTTCACCGAGTACAAGGCGAACCGCTCCAAGACCCCGGACGAGTTCAAGGGGCAGGTCGAGCTGATCGGCGAGCTGCTCGACGCCATGCACGTGCAGCGCTTCGCCGTCGAGGGCTTCGAGGCCGACGACGTCATCGCCACGCTCGCCACGCAGGCCGAGGCGGAGGGCTTCGACGTCCTGATCGTCACCGGCGACCGGGACTCCTTCCAGCTGGTCAGCGAGCACACCACGGTGCTGTACCCGACCAAGGGCGTCTCCGAGCTGACCCGTTTCACGCCGGAGAAGGTCTTCGAGAAGTACGGGCTGACCCCCGCCCAGTACCCGGACTTCGCGGCCCTGCGCGGCGATCCGTCCGACAACCTGCCGGGCATCCCGGGCGTCGGCGAGAAGACGGCCGCGAAGTGGATCAACCAGTTCGGGTCCTTCGCGGAGCTGGTGGAGCGCGTCGAGGAGGTCAAGGGCAAGGCCGGGCAGAATCTGCGCGACCACCTGGAGTCCGTGAAGCTCAACCGCCGGCTCACCGAGCTGGAGCGCCGGGTCGAGCTGCCGAAGACGGTCACCGACCTGGAGCGTGCCGCGTACGACCGCAAGGGCGTCGCGGTGATCCTGGACACCCTGGAGATCCGCAACCCGTCCCTGCGGGAGCGGCTGTACGCCGTCGACCCGGGCGCCGAGGAGGCCGAGGCGACCCCGGTCGTGGCGGACGGGGTGGAGCTGGACGGCACCGTGCTGGGCACCGGCGAGGTGGCCGGCTGGCTCGCCGGGCACGGCACGCGGCCGCTCGGCGTGGCGACGGTCGACACCTGGGCGCTGGGCACCGGCTCGGTCGCCGAGGTCGCGCTCGCCGCGGCCGACGGGAAGGCCGCCTGGTTCGATCCGGCCGAGCTGGACGAGGCCGACGAGGCGGCGTTCGCGGCCTGGCTGTCCGACCCGGACCGGCCCAAGGTCCTGCACAACGCCAAGGGCGCGATGCGCGTCTTCGCCGAGCACGGCTGGAGCGTCGCCGGCGTCGGCATGGACACGGCGCTCGCCGCCTACCTGGTCAAGCCGGGCCGCCGCTCCTTCGACCTGGACGCGCTCTCCCTGGAGTACCTGCACCGCGAGCTGGCGCCCGCCGCCGCGGCCGACGGCCAGCTCGCCTTCGGCGCGGACGACGGCGCCGAGGCCGAGGCGCTGATGGTGCAGGCCCGCGCGATCCTGGACCTGGGCGAGGCCTTCGAGGGCCGTCTGGCGGACGTCGGCGCCGCCGACCTGCTGCGTGACGTGGAGCTGCCCACGTCCGCCCTGCTGGCCCGCATGGAGCGGCACGGCATCGCGGCCGACCGGGAGCACCTCCAGGCCATGGAGCAGATGTTCGCCGGCGCCGTGCAGCAGGCGGTGAAGGAGGCGCACGCGGCGGCCGGGCACGAGTTCAACCTCGGCTCGCCCAAGCAGCTCCAGGAAGTCCTCTTCGGCGAGCTGAACCTGCCGAAGACCAAGAAGACCAAGACCGGCTACACCACGGACGCGGACGCCCTGGCGTGGCTCGCGGCGCAGACCGAGAACGAACTGCCGGTCATCATGCTCCGCCACCGCGAGCAGGCCAAGCTGCGGGTCACGGTCGAGGGCCTGATCAAGACGATCGCCGCCGACGGCCGTATCCACACCACGTTCAACCAGACGGTCGCCGCGACCGGCCGCCTCTCCTCCACGGACCCGAACCTGCAGAACATCCCGGTCCGCACCGACGAGGGCCGGGCGATCCGCCGCGGCTTCGTCGTCGGCGAGGGCTTCGAGTCGCTGATGACGGCCGACTACAGCCAGATCGAGCTGCGCGTGATGGCGCACCTCTCCGAGGACACCGGCCTGATCGAGGCCTTCACCTCCGGCGAGGACCTGCACACCACCGCCGCCGCGCAGGTCTTCTCCGTCGAGCAGTCCGCGGTCGACGCGGAGATGCGCCGCAAGATCAAGGCCATGTCGTACGGGCTGGCGTACGGTCTGTCGGCCTTCGGTCTCTCCCAGCAGCTGAACATCGAGGCGGCCGAGGCCCGCGGCCTGATGGACGCCTACTTCGAGCGGTTCGGCGGCGTGCGGGACTATCTGCGCCGGGTCGTCGACGAGGCACGGGCGACGGGCTACACGGCGACGCTCTTCGGCCGCCGCCGCTACCTGCCCGACCTCAACAGCGACAACCGCCAGCGCCGCGAGGCGGCCGAGCGCATGGCGCTGAACGCGCCGATCCAGGGCACGGCCGCCGACATCGTCAAGATCGCCATGCTCAATGTGGACAAGGCGCTGCGCGAGGCCGGCCTCACCTCCCGCATGCTGCTCCAGGTCCACGACGAAATCGTCCTGGAGGTCGCCCCGGGCGAGCGCGCGGCGGCGGAGGAACTCGTCCGCCGCGAAATGGCGAACGCCGTGCAGCTCAGGGTCCCCCTGGGCGTCTCGGTGGGCGTGGGACCGGACTGGGAGTCGGCGGCGCACTAGCCGGTCGCCGGAGCACGGACGGGGCGGCCGGGCCGTCGGCAGCCGGGCGACCGACGACCGGCGGACGGGGCGGCCGACACAGGCGGGGGAACGCCGCGGGTTTGCGCGCTCGCGGCGAACGTCTCCGGCTCACCGTCCCCGCCGCTGTCATCGCCCCTCGCCGAAGCCCGGCGACCGTTCCTGGCCGCCATCGCCGGCCGGGGGCCGGGGGCCGGCACGGAGGCTGTCGACCTTCGCCCGGTGGGTACGCCGTTCACCGTCGTCCCCCGCGCCCGGCACACGCGCAGTCGTCCGCCGCCCCGGAGGGAATCGCCCCCGCTCGCCCCGCCCGGCAGGGCCCGTCACTCAGGTGGCCCCCGCGAAAGCGCCCCCCGCCCCCGGCTCCCGTGAGGATGCGGGCATGGGTATACGCATGCTCCACCACCGGACCACACCGGGACGGGCAAGCACAGACCGACCCGCCCGTGTGCCACTTCTGCCGGTCCCGGTCTTCGCGCCGGGCGCGAGTACCGGCCGCACCCCCACCACCCTCACGACGGCCCTGCGCCGCACCACGGCAGACCTCCGTCGCGGGCTTCTCCACCGGGACCGGAACCAGGCCGCCGCGACGCCCCCGCGCGAGACGCCCGCCTGGCGCCTGTGGGCCGACCTCGCCCGCGGCTACCTGGCGCTCGCCCTCACCCTGCTGCCGCGGACCCGGCCCGCGCACACCTTCACCGTGTTCGTGGCGAGCACCGACACGCCTAGGGAGCGACCCGGCGGTCCGTTCCCGTACCGGGGCCTGCCGGGACGGCGGGGACGGGGGCCGGACGACGCCACACCCTGACCGCCGCGGCGTACAGCAGCAGCCCCGGGACGAGTCCCGCACCCGCCCCGAAGCACACCGTCGGGATCAGCTCCCAGGGTTTCGCGACATCACCCCGGTAGTCCCACCACCGGGTGGCCCGCCGCACCGCCCCGGCCACCGCACAACCGCCGAGCACCGCCCCGGCCCACCACCGGTCCCGCTCCGAGAGCACCGGAACGTGCGACGCCCCGGTCCGGGGTGTCCGGCGCAGCGCCCGCGCCAGGAACACGGCGAGCACGACGGCCGCCACGGCGGAACTCCCGTACTGGAGGTACCAGTACAGCGGAGAGCCCGCTATCTGCCGGCCGAGGACGGGGAACACCTTCATCCCCCACTGGTCGAGGTGCGTGAACGCGTCCCACACCACATGGGTCGACGCCCCCAGCACCGCCGACACGTACCACCACAGCAGCAGCGACGGCCGCACACGCGCGCGCGGCGCCCCGCACCGCAGGAGGGCGGCGACCCGCTCCTGCCGGGACGGCGGCAGCAGCAGGGCCACCAGCGGCTCCCGCACGACCAGCCACAGCCCCACCAGCGCCCAGGCGATGGCCACATCGACGGTGAAGACACCCGGGAAGGAGTGTGTGACGTCCCCGAACTCCATCGCCCCGGACAGGAAACTCGCCGCGTAATAGGTCATGTCGGGAGCAAACGTTCCCGCCACCAGCGCGGCCGGCACCAGCCGCCCCCGTCCGGCCCCGTCACCCCGCAGCGCGGGCAGGACGGCGGCGGCGTGACTGAGGGTGAACGGCAACGAAACTCCTCTTATGGCCAACCGGTGAATATCGGGCACGAACGGGTCCCCGTGCAAAGCAAGTTGTCGTAGGGTCGCCTGCGGCACCGTGCTGATCGAACAGACGAGCACTGCGCGGGGAAGGTTGCGGCGCAACCTCCGACGCGCACCGGTCGTCGCGACAGGACGGGTACGACGGGCGAGTACGACAGCCGAGGACGGACGGACGCGCGGGCGTCCACGGGAGGGGTTCACTCAATGGCGGTGCATTTCGACAGGAGGCTCCGCAAGGCGGCGGTCACCACCACCGTCGCGGCGGTCGCGGTCGCGGCCCTGTCCGCGTCCCAGGCGCCCAACGTGACGACCGACGCCAACGGCAGACAGATCACCTCCGACAACGTGCCGGCCTCCGACACGCCCGCCGAGGAGAGCGCGACCGGCAACTCGCCGTACTACACGGACCTGCCGCCGCTGAACAGCCCGAGCCCCGCGCCGACCATCGGCACCCCCGCGTCCCGGACACCGTCCGAGGGGGGCATCCCCGCCACCGTCCTCGACGCCTACAAGAAGGCCGAGTCGGCGCTGCGCCGGTCCAAGCCCGGCTGCAACCTGCCCTGGCAACTCCTCGCCGCCATCGGCAAGGTGGAGTCGGGCCAGGCCCGTGGCGGCCGCGTCACCGCCGACGGCACCACGACCAGTCCGATCATCGGCCCGCAGCTCGACGGCAACGGCTTCGCGCTCATCAAGGACACCGACAACGGCGTCTACGACGGCAACAGCGCCTACGACAACGCCGTCGGCCCCATGCAGTTCATCCCCTCCACCTGGGCCTGGGCCGCCCGCGACGGCAACGGTGACGGCAAGGAAGACCCCAACAACATCTACGACGCCGCGCTCGCCGCCGGTCACTACCTGTGCCGCAACGGCTGGGACCTGTCCGACCAGGCCGACCTCGACCGCGCGATCCTCAGCTACAACAACTCGCAGGACTACCTCCGCACGGTCCTGACGTGGCTGGAGCACTACCGCAAGGGCACCCACGAGATCCCGGACGGCACCGGCGCCCTGCCCGGCAACCGCAGCGACGACGGCGCGGCGAGCAGGCCCGGCCCGTCGCCCAGCGGTACGGGCCCGACCACGCGCCCCACGCCCCCCGGCAAGCCGTCGCCGAGCCCGGACGAGCCGGGCGGTTCCAGCGGGCCCGGCAAGCCCACGAACCCCACCAACCCGACGAACCCTTCGAACCCGACGGACCCGGGCACCGGCTCCCCGACCCCCGAGCCGCCGGACCCGACCGACCCCGAGACCCCGCCCGACAACCAGACCCCCACCGACACGGTCCACCACCTGGAGAACGCGGGCACCACCGGGCTCACCGCCATCGCCGGCGACACCTTCGCCGAGAAGATCAGCACCCGCGCCGAGACCAGGGCCGGGAAGACCGTCGGCAAGGTACGGATCCGCTTCACCATCCTGGGCGACACGGACGCCACCTTCACCGGCGGTGAAAAGGTGGCCGTGGCCACCACCGACGCCTCCGGCGTGGCGGTCGCACCCGCGTTGGTGGCGGGCGAGAAGACCGGTGCCTTCACGGTGCGGGCCGCCGTCGCCGGCCGGATGGTCCCCGGCGTCGACTACAAGGCGACCGTCACCGAGCGCGTCGCCGACGCCCTCGCGCGCACCGACGCGACCGAGCTGACCTGCACGCCCGGCGGCGAGTTCGCGGACCGGGTCGGGGTCAAGGCCACGTACGAGGGCGCCGTCGCGGACAAGGTCGCCGTCACCGCCACGCTCATCAAGTCGGTGCTCGACCCGGCCGCGAACGACAAGGGCCCCTACTTCAAGGACGCCGACGGCAAGGCCGTCCGCACCCTGACCGGTCTGAAGACCGACGCCAAGGGCCTGCTGACGATGCCGAAGCTGTACGCGGACGACACCGCCGGCACGTACGTGCTGCGCCTGACCACCGCGGGCGGCGCCACGCTCGACGTCCAGCTGGAGGTGGCCGAGGCGAAGCCGACGCCGAGCCCGTCGCCCGACGCGCCCGACGCCTCGCCCAGCCCCTCCACCGGGCCGTCGACCGAGCCGGACGCGTAGGAGCACGGTTTCCGCGCGCACGGCCGAGGGGCGCCCTCCGCTTCGGTGGGGGCGCCCCTCGGGCACGTCGTCGTCCGCTCACTTCCCGAGCCGGGCCTTGGTGTGCCGGGTCGGCTCCGCCGTGGCCGGGTCCTCGGGCCACGGATGCTTCGGGTAGCGGCCGCGCAGCTCCGCCCGTACGCCGTTGTAGCCGTCCTTCCAGAAGGAGGCCAGATCGGCGGTGACCGCGGCCGGGCGGCCGGCGGGGGAGAGGAGATGGACGAGGAGCGGCACCCCGGCGACCTCGGGCGACTGCTCCAGCCCGAACATCTCCTGCAACTTCACCGCGAGGACCGGCCGCGCGGGGTCGCCGTAGTCGATTCTGATCCTGGACCCGCTGGGGACGGTGATCCGCTCCGGTGCCAGCTCGTCGAGCCGTGCCGCCTCGCCCGACGCCCAGGGCAGCAGCCGCGCCAGCGCCTGCCCGGCGTCGATCCGCGCCAGGTCGGCCCGGCGCCGGGCCCGGCTCAGCTCGGGCTCCAGCCACTCGTCCACGCGCGCGTGCAGCGCGTCGTCCGAGACGTCCGGCCAGGGGTCGCCGAGTCGTTGCCGCAGGAAGGCGAGCCGCTGCCGCAGCACCTCCGCGTCGGCCGGCCAACGCAGCAGCCCGAGCCCCTCCCGCCGCAGCCCCTCCAGCAGCGCGTTCCGTACGAGAGAGGGGTCGGGGTCGGCGAGTGGCCGTGCCGTGAGCTCCACCGCGCCGAGCCGTTCGACCCGCCGCGCCACGACGTCGCCGCCGGCCCAGTGGACTTCGTCCCGCTCCTCCAGCAGCGTCCCCGCCGCCAGCCGGGCCGTCGCCTCGTCGACGACCGCGCCGAGCTGTACGCGCGCGTGCCTCTTGCCCACGGGCCGGTCTGCCACGGCCACGGCGATCCAGGGGCCCCCGCGCAGCGCCGACGTCATAGGCAGTTCGGCCCGGGTGCCGGACACCATGAGGTACGAACCGCCGTCCTTCCTGGCCACCCGCTCCGGAAACGCCAGCGCGGTCACCAACCCGGCGACAACGTCGTCGGTGACGTCCCGCGCCAGGCCGGGACCGGGGCCCGGCCCGGCGGCCCGCAGCCGTCGGACCTCGCTCCGCCACCGCGCCCCGTACGCGTCGCCCCCGCGCCGCGCGGCGCGCAACGCGGCCACCAGATCGTCCCCGTACTCCCATGGAGGCTCCTCACTGAGCAGGGCCACCACCTCGGCCACGCGGGTCCCTGGGGCGACGGAGTCGGACCCCTGACCGCCGGGGACCCGAGCGTCCGAGCCCCGGCCGCCCGCGCCCTCGGCGCCGGTGCCGGTCGCACCGGCGCTCGTGCCGGTGGGAAGCCCGGTGCCCGTGCCGGTTCCTGCCCCTGAGCCCGTGCCCGCCCCCGTGCCTTCCGCGTCGAGCAACGCCCGCCCCAGCCGGGGGTGCAGCCCGAGGCGGGCCAGCCGTGCTCCCCGCCCCGTGGCGCGGCCGGTGGCGTCCACCGCGCCCACGGCCGTCAGTACCGACCGGGCCGCCTCCATCGCGCCGCCCGGCGGCGGATCGAGCAGCGCCAGCCCGGACGCGTCCGGGTCCCCCCAGCAGGCCGCCTGCAAGGCGAACGCCGTAAGGTCGGCCACCTTGATCTCCGGTGCGGGAAAGCGCGGCAGACGGGCGTCCTCGGCCTCCGCCCAGCAGCGGTACACCGTGCCCGGCGCCTCACGCCCGGCACGCCCCGCCCGCTGCCGCCCGGCGGCGCGCGAGGCACGTACCGTCGTCAGCGCGCTGAGCCCCCGCGCGTGGTCCACCCGCGGCTCCCGGGCCAGCCCCGCGTCCACGACCACCCGCACGCCAGGGACCGTCAGCGACGACTCGGCCACCGAGGTCGCCAGCACCACCCGGCGCCGTGTCCCGGGGGCCAGCACCGCGTCCTGCACGGCCGCCGGTGCCCGCCCGTGCACCTGGAGCACGTCCACGTCCCCGAGACCCGTCAGATGTCCGGCGACCCGGGCGATCTCACCGACCCCGGGCAGGAAACACAGCACGTCCCCGGCCCGCTCGGCCAGCGCCCGGCGCACCACCGACGCCACGTGCGCGAGCAGCGCCGGGTCCACCCGCATGCCGTGCGGCGGCCGCACCGGGCGCGCCGGCGGCGCCCACACGACCTCCACGGGGTACGACACACCCTGGGCCTCGACGACCGGCGCGTCGCCCAGCAGGCGCGCCCAGCCCGCCGCGTCGGTCGTCGCCGAGGCGGCCACCAGCCGCAGCTCCGGCCGCAGCGTCTGCCGCACGTCCCACAGGAACGCCGCCGTGGTGTCCGCGTCCAGATGCCGCTCGTGGCACTCGTCGAGCACCACCGCGTCGACGCCCGTCAGCTCCTGGTCCCGCTGGAGCCGCTGCAGCAGCACACCGGTCGTGACGACCTCCACGCGCGCGTGGCGTCCGACGACCCGCTCGCCGCGCACGGTGTACCCGACGCTCCCGCCGGGCTTCTCGCCCAGCAGCCAGGCCATCCGCCGGGCCGCCGCCCGTGCCGCGATCCGCCGCGGCTCGGCCACCACCACGCGCCGCGCGGGGCCCTCGCCCAGCAGCCCGGCCAGCGCGAGCGGCACCAGCGTCGTCTTTCCGGTGCCGGGCGGCGCGACCAGCACCGCGGTGCCGTGCCCCTCCAGGGCGTCGTGCAGGGCGGGCAGGGCACCGCGTACGGGCAGGGCGTCCAGGGCGTCGTAACGGATCACGCCCCCAGTGTCGTACGCCGGCGAAACCGCCCTCCACGCGCGCGTGCCCGGCGACGGTGGCTCAGTCCCGCTCGCAGACGAAGATCGCCGTCCCGGGGATCAGGTGACCGCGCAGCGGCGACCAGCCGCCCCACTCGGAGGTGTTCCAGTCCGGCCACTCCGGTTCGACGAGGTCCACCAGCCGGAAACCGGACGTCACCACGTCCCGCACCCGGTCGCCGAGCGTGCGGTGGTGCTCGACGTACACCGCGCGGCCCTCGTCGTCCTGCTCGACGTACGGCGTGCGGTCGAAGTACGAGGCGGACACCGACAGCCCCTCGGGGCCCGGCTCGTCCGGGAACGCCCAGCGCAGCGGGTGCGTCACCGAGAAGACGAAGCGGCCACCGGGCCGCAGCACCCGGCGCACCTCCCGCAGCACCAGCCGCGGATCGGCGACGAAGGGCAGCGCCCCGTACGCCGAGCACGCCAGGTCGAAGGAACCGTCCGCGAAGGGCAGCACCGCGGCGTCCGCGCAGACCAGGGGGAAGGAGGAGCCGATGCGCAGCGCGTGCTGGAGCTGGCGGTGCGAGAGGTCCAGCGCCACCGGACGGGCACCCTGGGCGGTCAGCCAGCGCGAGCACTGGGCGGCGCCGGCGCCGATCTCCAGGACGTCCTTGCCCTTGAGCTCCTCCGGCGGTCCGAGCAGCTCGGCCTCCACCTCGTCCAGCCCTTCGGGGCACCACACGAAGCGGTCGTCGCCGAGGAACGTGCCGTGCTCCACCTGGTACTCGTCCGCGTTGCGGTCCCACCAGCCGCGGTTGGCGCGGGCGCTCTCCGTGACACCGGCGGCACGTCGGGTGGCCTCGGGCTCGGCGGGTCCGCCGGATCCGGCTTCGGGCGCTGCCTCGGACACTACGGGCTCTTGGATGACCTGCTCCCTCGTACTAGTCTGCGGGCTTCCGCGCCGTCGGCCCCGCGTGTCGCAGGGCGCGCCCAAGGGGTCCGTGTGGCCTCGGGGGACGGCAATTGTGCCGGGAATGGGACGATCCGCCCCGGGTGTGCGGCTTCGCGCATTGACCCTGCCCGGCTGCCCCCGTATGCTACAAGTTGCGCTGCGGGCCTGCGCACCTCAGACGTAGCAGGTCGCGCTCGCATCTGTTGTATGTCCCCTCGGTTCTCGAGGCGTCACCAGCGGTTTTCGGTGGCGCTTACTTGGCTGTCCGGCTTCTGCAGAGCGAAACGGGCTCCCGGCGTAAGCAGTACCTACGACTCAATGTCCGTACCGGAGCCCTTTCCCACATGACGAGCAGCACCGAGACCACCGCCACCACCCCGCAGGTAGCGGTCAACGACATCGGTAACGAGGAAGCCTTCCTCGCCGCGATCGACGAGACGATCAAGTACTTCAACGACGGCGACATCGTCGACGGCGTCATCGTGAAGGTCGACCGGGACGAGGTCCTGCTCGACATCGGTTACAAGACCGAAGGTGTCATTCCGAGCCGCGAACTCTCGATCAAGCACGACGTCGACCCGAACGAGGTCGTTGCCGTCGGCGACGAGATCGAGGCCCTGGTCCTCCAGAAGGAGGACAAGGAAGGCCGCCTGATCCTCTCGAAGAAGCGCGCCCAGTACGAGCGTGCCTGGGGCACCATCGAGAAGATCAAGGAAGAGGACGGCATCGTCACCGGTACCGTCATCGAGGTCGTCAAGGGTGGTCTCATCCTCGACATCGGCCTCCGCGGCTTCCTCCCGGCCTCCCTGGTCGAGATGCGCCGTGTCCGCGACCTCCAGCCCTACGTGGGCAAGGAGCTCGAGGCGAAGATCATCGAGCTGGACAAGAACCGCAACAACGTGGTCCTGTCCCGCCGTGCCTGGCTGGAGCAGACCCAGTCCGAGGTCCGCCAGACCTTCCTCACCACCCTCCAGAAGGGTCAGGTGCGGTCCGGCGTCGTCTCCTCGATCGTCAACTTCGGTGCCTTCGTGGACCTGGGTGGCGTCGACGGTCTGGTCCACGTCTCCGAGCTGTCCTGGAAGCACATCGACCACCCGTCCGAGGTCGTCGAGGTCGGTCAGGAAGTCACCGTCGAGGTCCTCGACGTGGACATGGACCGCGAGCGCGTCTCCCTGTCGCTGAAGGCGACCCAGGAAGACCCGTGGCAGCAGTTCGCCCGCACCCACCAGATCGGCCAGGTCGTGCCCGGCAAGGTCACGAAGCTGGTGCCGTTCGGTGCGTTCGTCCGTGTGGACGAGGGCATCGAGGGTCTGGTCCACATCTCCGAGCTGGCCGAGCGCCACGTGGAGATCCCGGAGCAGGTCGTCCAGGTCAACGACGAGATCTTCGTCAAGGTCATCGACATCGACCTCGAGCGCCGCCGCATCAGCCTCTCGCTGAAGCAGGCCAACGAGGCCTTCGGTGCCGACCCGTCGGTGGTCGAGTTCGACCCGACCCTGTACGGCATGGCCGCGTCCTACGACGACCAGGGCAACTACATCTACCCCGAGGGCTTCGACCCCGAGACCAACGACTGGCTCGAGGGCTACGAGACCCAGCGCGAGGCCTGGGAGACGCAGTACGCCGAGGCGCAGCAGCGCTTCGAGCAGCACCAGGCGCAGGTCATCAAGTCCCGCGAGGCGGACGAGAAGGCCGCTGCCGAGGGTGGCGACACCGCGGGTGCCGCTCCGGTCGCGTCCGGTGGCGGCGGCTCGTACTCCTCCGAGGGTGGCGACAACTCCGGCGCCCTGGCGTCGGACGAGGCGCTGGCCGCGCTGCGCGAGAAGCTGGCCGGCGGCCAGAGCTGAACGCGGGCGGAGGCCGCTGAGGCCTAGCCGTTGACTGAGGGGCCGTACCTTTCGAGGTGCGGCCCCTCAGCCGTGTCCGCACGCCGGCAAGATCGGATCCCGCCCGGCCGGGAATTCCGGCCCCCGCGCGGACGTTGTGACGTACGAACACGAGGAGGGGAGCGGTCACTGTGCTTGATCCGCAGGGTTTGTACGCATGGGAGCCGAAGGGCCTGGCCGTCGTCGACATGGCACTCGCCCAGGAGTCGGCCGGACTGGTCATGCTCTACCACTTCGACGGATACATCGACGCCGGCGAAACCGGCGACCAGATCGTCGACCAGGTGCTCGACTCGCTGCCCCACCAGGTCGTCGCCCGCTTCGACCACGACCGGCTCGTGGACTACCGGGCGCGCCGGCCGCTGCTGACCTTCAAGCGGGACACCTGGACGGACTACGAGGAGCCCACCCTCGAGGTGCGGCTGGTCCAGGACGCCACCGGAGCGCCCTTCCTGCTGCTTTCGGGCCCCGAACCGGACGTGGAGTGGGAGCGTTTCGCCGCGGCCGTGCGCCAGATCGTGGAGCGGCTCGGCGTCCGCCTGTCGGTCAACTTCCACGGCATCCCCATGGGCGTCCCGCACACCCGCCCCGTGGGCATCACTCCGCACGGCACCCGCACCGACCTGGTCCCGGGCCACCCCAGCCCCTTCGAGGAGGCGCAGGTCCCCGGGAGCGCCGAGGCGCTCGTCGAGTACCGCCTCATGCAGGCCGGCCACGAGGTGCTGGGCGTCGCCGCGCACGTGCCGCACTACATCGCCCGTTCCCCGTACCCGGACGCGGCGCTGACCGTCCTGGAGGCGATCACCGGGGCGACGGGCCTGGTCCTGCCGGGCATCGCGCACTCCCTGCGCACGCAGGCCCACCGCACCCAGACCGAGATCGACCGGCAGATCCAGGAGGGCGACGAGGAGCTCACCGCTCTCGTCCAGGGCCTGGAACACCAGTACGACGCCGCGGCGGGCGCCGAGACGCGGGGCAACATGCTCGCCGAGCCCGTCGAGATCCCCTCGGCGGACGAGATCGGCCGCGAGTTCGAACGGTTCCTGGCGGAGCGGGAGGGCGACGGCTGATCCGGTCATGTACCGGATGGCCGTGCCCCATCTGTCCCGGCCGTGGCGGGGATGTTCCGGTCGGACTGACCGGCGGTGTCGGAGTCGGTAAGTTTCTCCCGTACCTGCGGGATTGGTGAGGTGGAGGCGCGGTCATGCTGTCCGTGGGCCTGACCGGCGGAATCGGCGCCGGCAAGAGCGAGGTGTCGCGGCTGCTCGTCGAGCGCGGTGCCGTGCTGATCGACGCGGACCGGATCGCACGCGAGGTCGTCGCCCCGGGCACCCCGGGGCTCGCCGCGGTCGTGGCGGCCTTCGGCGAGGAGGTGCTGGGCGAGGACGGCGGCCTGGACCGGCCGAAACTCGGCTCCATCGTCTTCGCGGACCCGGAGAGGCTGGCCACGCTCAACTCGATCGTGCACCCCCTGGTCGGCGACCGCTCCAGGGCACTGGAAGAGGCCGCCGCCGACGACGCCGTCGTCGTCCACGACGTGCCCCTGCTCACCGAGAACGGCCTGGCCCCGCTGTACGACGTCGTGGTCGTCGTCGACGCCGACCCGGCCACCCAGCTCGACCGGCTGGTACGGCTGCGGGGCATGACCGAGCAGGACGCACGGGCCCGCATGGCCGCACAGGCGACGCGCGAGCAGCGCCGGCGGATCGCCGACATGATCATCGACAACGACGTACCGCTGGACCGGCTGCGGAGCCGCGTGGACGAAGTGTGGGACGAGCTGACCCGCAGGGCCCGCGAGCCGCACCGGCCACCCCGGGGCCGGGAATAGCGGCACACACACGGGCGTTGATCCCTTCCAGCGAGGGAAGGACTTCTGCCGTGCCCGACACCAGCGGATCGACCGGACGTACGCCCGAGACCGATGTCATCGACTTCCGCGCGGCCGAGCAACTGCTCGCGGCGCGGGACCCGCGGGGCGCGGTGAAACTGCTCGACGGAGTCATCGGCGCCCATCCCGAGAACACGGCCGCGCGGCTGCTGCGCGCGCGTGCCTTCTTCGCGGCGGCCCAGCTGAGACCGGCCGAGCTGGAGTTCACCATCGTCCTGGAGCGCGAACCGGACAACGCCTTCGCCCACTTCGCCCTCGCCCGTACCTACGAACGCCGGGGGTGCGGTGAGCAGGCGCGCCGCCACTTCCGGCTGGCGGCGGCACTGGACCCGAACCCGGAGTACCTGCAACAGGCGCGCTTCGACTCCTGACGGGCCGCTAGACCGGTCGGGCCGGTGGCAGGGCGGGACCGCACGTGTTCACTCGGTCGGGTGAACGGACGTCGAGTGGGAACGCACGTGCGAGGGTGGGCCGTTGGACGGGCATGGAGCTGAGCATGCGAGAGGGACACCAGGGGACGGGACCGGGGGCGATCACCCCGGACGGCTGCGCGGTCGAGCTCCATGCGCGGCTGCCCGCCGGAGCGGAGCCGGACATCGTCGCCGCGGCCGTCCCCAAGGGCGCCCGCATCCTGGAGCTGGGCAGCGGCGTCGGGCGCATGACCCACCCACTGCTGGAGCGGGGGTTCGACGTGACCGCGGTGGACGAGTCCGCCGAGATGCTGGAGCGTGTGCGCGGGGCCCGGGCGATACGCAGCCCGATCGAGGACCTGGTTCTGGGCGAGCGCTTCGAGGCGGTGCTGCTGGCGTCGTTCCTCGTGCACGCCGGTGACAGGGAGGTGAGACGGGGCCTGCTGCGCACCTGTGCACGGCACGTCAGGCAGGACGGCTGTGTGCTGATTCAGCGGGAGGGCCCGGACTACCACTCCGACCTGCCCCGTGAGCGGGTCGATCCCCGCGGCTTCACGGTACGGATCGTGTCGTCGGAGCCGGTCGGGGACGGCGTCAACTCGGTGCGCGCGGAGTACGAGTTCCCCGACGCGGTCTGGACGCAGACGTTCCGGGCGCGGCCGATGACCGACACGCAGTTCGAGGAGGCGCTGTCCGAGGCGGGGCTGCGAGCGGACCGCGTTCTGACCGACGACGGGACGTGGGTGAGGGCGGTGCCCACATCGTGGAGTGAGGGGCGATGAGTTCCGGGCCGACCGGCGGTCTACATCCCCGACAGCATCACGGACCGCTCACCAGGAGAGCCCCATGTCTCAGCCCGTCGCCTCCACCGTCCCCACCTCCCCCGCGGCCCCTGCCGCTTCCGCGGCCTCGGCGACTTCCGCCGCACCGGCCCGTGGGCGGGGCGCCCGGATCGTCCTGCGTGCGGTGCAGGTGCTCCTCGCGGTGTTCTTCGCCGTGGCGAGCGCCCTGCCCAAGCTGATCGCGCACTCCTCGGCGGCCGACATCTTCGCCGACATGGGCTGGGGCAACGCGGGCATGTTCACCATCGGCGCGCTCGAACTGGCGGGTGCCATCGCCCTGTTGATCCCCGTACTCCAGTCGGTGGCCGCGACGGCGCTCAGCGCTCTGATGGTCGGCGCGTTCGTGGTCCAGCTCGCCTACTTCGACGGAGCCAACGCCGCGACTCCCGTCATCCTCATGGTGCCGCTCCTGATCATCGCCTGGGCCCGCCGTGGACACAACGCGGAGCTTCTCCGATGGGCACGGATTCGGCGCGCCTGAGCCGGTCACGCGGATCGCCGCACGCTCTCAGGGCCTGGTCTGGGCGTCCTTGCGGGCGCGGTTCAGGCCCTCGAGCCCACGCAGCCGTTCCAGCTCGCGGCGGTCGCGCTTGGTCGGGCGGCCGGTGCCCCGGTCGCGGACGCCGGCCGGGGCGACGGCCTCGCGGGGCGGAGGCGGAGGGGAGTTGTCGAGGTAGCACTGGGCGGCGACCGGTGCACCGACGCGCTTGCGGATCAGCCGCTTCACGACGACGACGCGTTCCCTGCCCTCGTGGCGCAGGCGGACCTCGTCCCCGACGCGCAGCGAGTACGCGGGCTTCACCCGCTCGCCGTTCACCCGGACATGGCCGCCTCGGCAGGCGGTCGCGCCCAGGGATCGAGTCTTGATGAGACGGACGGCCCAGATCCAGCTGTCCACGCGGACGCTCTCGCCGCTCTGCGGCCCGGCCGCCTCGGCGGCGGCGATCGCTGCGGCGGTCTTCGGGTCCGGGAGCGGGGCCTGGGATGTGGCGGCACCACCGTCGCCGGTGCCGGTTCCGGCCGGCCCGCCGTTCCTGCCCTCGTCATGCTCGGAAGCCATGCCCCGACCTTAACCGCCCGGCGCACCGGGCGGGGCCGCCATTTCCGGGGCGACCCGGGTCCGACCCCGGTGTCCCGGCGTCCCCGCGTTCGGCCGGCAGGTCCCTGTGGGCCGGGGCGGACCTACGGTGGAGGCATGGACACCAGCGGCCTCTGCGAACTCGACCGGCGGATCTCCGGGTGCCGGGCCTGCCCACGGTTGGTCGACTGGCGGGAGGAGGTGGCCCGTACCAAACGGGCGGCCTTCGCCGACTGGACCTACTGGGGCCGGCCGGTGCCGGGCTTCGGCCCGCCGGACGCGCGGCTGCTGATCATCGGCCTCGCCCCCGCGGCCCACGGCGGCAACCGCACCGGCCGGATGTTCACCGGTGACCGCTCCGGGGACATGCTGTACCAGACGTTGTACGACGTGGGCCTCGCCTCACAGCCCACCGCGGTCGCCGCCGACGACGGCCTGGAGCTGTACGGAGTGCGCATCACCTCGCCGGTGCACTGCGCCCCGCCCGCCAACAAGCCCACTCCCACCGAACGGGACACCTGCCGTTCCTGGCTCGTCCAGGAGCTGGGCCTGCTGAGGCCGACGCTGCGGGCCGCGGTCGTACTCGGCGCCTTCGGCTGGCAGTCCGCACTGCCGGCGTTCGCCGAGGCCGGCTGGACCGTGCCCCGGCCACGCCCCGCCTTCGCACATGGCGCGCACGTCGCCCTGGACGCCGCCGAGGGACCGGCCCTGCGCCTCTTCGGCTGCTTCCACGTCAGCCAGCGCAACACGTTCACCGGCCGGCTCACCCCCGAGATGCTCCGCGAGGTGCTGCGCACGGCGGCCCGGACGGCAGGGCTGACCGTCAGGTAAAGGAGATGAGCGGTTCCGGCCGGCCGGGCTACGGTGCTCCGATGGGCCTCTATCCGGTGATCGAACCGTACGACCACGGCATGCTCGACGTGGGCGACGGCAACCACGTCTACTGGGAGACCAGCGGGAACCCGCACGGCAAGCCCGCGCTGGTCCTGCACGGGGGGCCGGGGAGCCGGACGAGTCCGAACCTCAGGCGGTACTTCGACCCCGCCGCCTACCGGATCGTCCTGCTCGACCAGCGCGGCGCCGGGCGGTCGCTGCCCCGCGCGAGCGCCCACGACACCGACATGAGCGTCAACACGACCGCCCACCTCATGGCCGACCTGGAGCGGCTGCGCGCCCACCTGGGCATCGAACGGTGGCTGGTGTGGGGCGTGTCATGGGGCTCGATACTGGGCCTGCGGTACGCGCAGACCCACCCGGGAGTGGTGTCCGAGCTGGTGCTGACCGGAGTCGCGACCGGTTCCCGCGCCGAGGTGGAGCTGCTGACGCGCGGGTTGGGCAAGATCTTCCCCGACGCCCACGAACTGTTCCTCGCCGAGCTGCCCCCGAAGGACCGCGACGGCAACCTGGCCGCCGCGTACAACCGCCTCCTGGAGTCGCCCGAGCCCTCGGTGCGTGACCGGGCCGCGCGTGCCTGGACCGACTGGGAGACGGCGACGATCCCGGCACCGCCCGGTTCGGTCGCCCGGTTCGAGGACCCGGAGTTCCGCAGGGGCTTCGCCCGCACCGTCACGCACTACTGGGGCAACGACCACTTCCTCGGCGAGGGCGAGGGCGAGGGCGAGGGCGAGGGCGAGAACGAGAGCGACGGTGGCGACGAGGGCGTGGTCCTGAGGGACGCGCACCTGCTGGAGGGCATCCCGGGCACCCTGGTGCAGGGCAGCCTCGACTTCGGCAACCTCCTCGGCATCGTATGGAGACTCCACCACGCCTGGCCGGACAGCGAGCTGGTGGTCGTGGACGAGGCCGGACACGACGCGGGAGCGGTCGGTGACGAGGCGCTGCGGGCGGCGACCGACAAGTACGCCCGAGCCGGGGACCGGACCACCGGCCGTTCCTCCTCGCGCACGGACCTCTCGCGCACGGACCCCTTGCTCACGGACTCGTCCGTTCCGGCACGGCCGCCGTCGCCGTGATCTCCACGAGCTGCCCCGGGTATCCGAGGCAGGCGACCCCCAGCAGCGTCGAGGAATGCGGCCCGGTACTGAGCCCGGACGCCTCGACGACCTCCCACACGGCGGACAGCGCGGCGGTCTCGGTGCTCACGACGTACACGTCGGTCGACAGGACGTGCTCCGGCCCGCTGCCCACGGCGTGCAGCTGCTCGGTGAGATTCGCGATCACCTGCTCCGCCTGCCGGACCGGATCGCCCTCACCGACCAGCTTTCCCTCGCCGTCGAGCGGCACCGATCCGGCGAGGAAGGCGAGCTTCGTCCCCGCCTCGACGACGGAGGCGTGGGAGTAGGCGGGCGGCGGAAACAGACCCGGTACGGTGACGCGCTGAATCATGTGGGCTCCAGGGAGGCGAACGGACAATGCTCCGATCGTCCGCTCATCCCGCCCCGCGCCGCACCTGAATTTCCCTCGCTCCCCGCGCTCCGGCCGCCTAAGCTGCCGACTCCCACCACACCGGCCCTCCCCGCCATCAGGAGCCCCGCGCAGTGCCCTCCCTCACGGACCAGGCCTTCCTCGACACGACCGCCGACCGGCTCGCCGCCCTGCCCGCCGTCCGGGCGGTCACGCTGGGCGGCTCCCGGGCCCAGGGCACCCACGGGCCCGGCAGCGACTGGGACCTGGCGGTCTACTACCGGGGCGACTTCGACCCCGACGACGTCCGCGCCCTCGGCTGGCCCGGTGAGGTCTCCGAGGTCGGTGCCTGGGGCGGCGGCGTCTTCAACGGCGGCGCCTGGCTGACGATCGACGACCGCCGGGTCGACCTGCACTACCGCGATCTCGACGCGGTCGAACACGAGACGGCGCAGGCGGCGGCGGGACGCTTCCGCATCGAGCCGCTGATGTTCCACCTCGCCGGCATCCCGACGTACCTTGTGGTCGCGGAACTGGCCGTCAACGAGGTGCTGCGCGGCGAACTGCCCCGCCCCGCCTACCCCGGGGCCCTGCGTGCCACCGCTCCCGACCGCTGGCACGGTGCGGCCGCCGCCACCCTCGCCTACGCCAAGGCGGGCCACGCACCCAGGGGTGCCCTCACCCAGGTGGCCGGCGCGATCGCCCTCGCCGCCACCCAGACGGCACACGCGGTCCTGGCGGCGCGGGGGGAGTGGGTGACGAACGAGAAGGGGCTGACCGGGCGCGCCGGGCTGGACGGCGTCGACGCGTTGGTGGCGGACCTGACGCCGGAGCCGATGAACTTGGCGCGGGCGGTCGGTGACTGCGAGACGCTGCTCGGCCGGGCAGTACGGACGGCGGCCGGGTGAGAGCGGTTGCTCGTGCGGATGTCATCGATCGGCTGTCCACGATCGGCGGACCGGGCAAGCAATGGAAGGCGGAGCGGCCCCGGGCCGTCCGCGCGGCGTCCCTTTCGCCGGGGAGCGATCGCGAGGAGCGCCACGCGAGCCAGGCACGTGAGCGGTTGGCGGAACCGGAGGCCCTGTCGACGGACGCCCCCGAGACCGGACGGACCGCTGCCGTACGTTGACGTGATGACGCCTCCTTCCCATGAGAAGCGCCCCCGCGAGACGCCCGCCGACCTGATCGTCACCGGATGCGCCGTCCTCGTCCACGACGACCGGGAACGGATCGGCTTCGAGGAGGACGCGGCCGTCGTCGTACGGGACGCGGTGGTCGACTCCGTGACCACCGCCGCCGCGGTGGACGGCCTGCCCGCCGCCGAGCGCATCGATGCCCGCGGACAGGTCGCCCTCCCCGGGCTGATCAACTGCCACACGCACGCGCCGATGGTCGCCCTGCGCGGCCTCGCCGAGGACCTGCCCACCGACGAGTGGTTCAACGACGTCGTCTGGCCGGTCGAGTCCAACCTCGGCGAACGGGACGTGGAACTGGGCGCCCGGCTCGCCTGCGCCGAGATGATCCGGGCGGGGGTGACGACGTTCGCGGACCACTACTTCGCCATGGACGCCGTCGCCGCGGTGGTCGCCGACTGCGGGATGCGGGCGCTGCTGGGGCAGGCGTTCTTCTCCTCACAGGGACCTGAAGGGCGGGAAGCGTCACTGGAGTTCGCGCTGCGGCACCGCGGCTCCGCCGACGGGCGCATCACCACCGCCCTCGCCCCGCACGCCCCCTACACCGTGACCGACGCCGACCTCGCGGCCACCGCCGGCCTCGCCCGCGACCACGGCCTGCCGGTGCACCTGCACGCCGCCGAGAACCGCGACCAGACCGACACCAGCCTCGCCCGGCACGGCGCCACCCCGATCGGCGTCCTGGAGCGCACCGGCATCCTCGACACCGACGTGCTCATCGCCCACGGCACCGGCATCACCGAGGACGACCTCCCGCTCCTCGCCCGCGCGAGCGGCCGTACGGCCGTGGCCACCGCACCACGCGGCTACCTGAAGTTCGCCTGGCCCACCACCACACCCGTGCGCGCCCTGCGCGACATCGGCGTCCCGGTCGGACTGGCCACGGACGGCGCCGCCTCCAACAACTCCCTGGACGTGTGGGAGTCGATGGCGCTGACGTCCCTGGTCCAGAAGACCACCGAGGGCGACCCACGCTGGCTCACCTCCCGCCAGGCCCTGCACCACGCCACCGCGCAGAGCGCCCGAGCGGTCGGGCTCGGTGACAGCGTCGGACGCATCGCGCCGGGACGGCGCGCCGACCTCGTCCTCGTCGACCTCACCGGCCCCCACACCCAGCCCGTGCACGATCTCGCCGCCACCCTCGTGCACAGCGCGCGCTCCGCCGACGTGCGTACGACGATCGTCGACGGGCGCGTACTCATGCGGGACCGCGAGCTGCTGACCCTGGACGTCCCCGCGGTGGTGCGCGAACTGGGGGAGCGGCTGCCGGCGCTGACCGACCGCCGCCACGGCCGCCGTATCCAGAAGTACGACACCTGAAAGGCGAGGTCAGCGGCTTACGGGTGCCGCCGTGAAAAAAATGTCGCCGGACGGCGATGAGTTCCGCTCCGCGCGACGGTCACCTCCCCGACGGACCGTCGCATGCCGCACAGGAGGAGCTGGAGCCATGTCGCTGCCCGAGATCGTCAGCCGCGCGGACTGGCGCGCGGCGCGCGAGGCCTTACTGACCAAGGAGAAGGCGGCCACACGCGCGCGTGACGCGCTCAACGCCGAGCGGCGCGGGCTGCCCATGGTGGAGGTCGACAAGGAGTACGTGTTCGAGGGCGGCGACGGCAAGGCGACGCTGCTCGACCTCTTCGAGGGCCGCGACCAGCTCGTCGTCTACCACTTCATGTTCGCGCCGGAGTGGGACGCCGGCTGCCGCAGTTGCTCCGCCTTCCTGGACCAGCTCGGGCACCTCGCGCACCTGCGGGCCCGCGGCACGTCGTTCGCGGCCGTCTCCCGGGCGCCGTACCCGAAGATCCTGCCGTTCAAGGCGCGGATGGGCTGGACCCTGCCCTGGTACTCGTCGCACGTGTGCGACTTCAACACCGACTTCGAGGTGACCCTGGAGCACGAGGGCGAGCTCGTCGAGCGGCCGGGGCTCAGCTGCTTCCTGCGGGACCGCGAGCGGGTCTTCCACACCTACTCGACGTACGAGCGGGGCCTGGACGGACTCGGTTCGACCACCAGCCTGCTCGACCTGACCGCGCTCGGCCGGCGGGAGCAGTGGGAGAAACCCGAGGGGCGTGCGTCGGCTCTCGGGGCGCCCGCGGGCAGCGAGGGAATCAGGTACCACGACGAGTACGAGGACTGACACGCTCGGTAGCGGTTCGAGTCAAATGGATGAGGAGCCGCTCACACTTTGCGGTGAACGAGTGTCAACTATGTCTCAGTACCATCACCACGCGAGGCATTCGCTCCATGGTTGGCGTTTGACTCTACGAGTACAGCGCTACATGGAGGTGCAGGATGGTGAACGGGCGAACGGTGCTCGGGCGCTTTCCCGCCGGCGGACCGCGAGGATCATGGCCGGCGGAGGAGTTCGCGCAGGCACGCCGTCTGGAGGGCCTGCCCGCCGAGGTCGTCATGGATCTGGCCACGGACACGTTCCTGGTCATCGTCCGCGGCGGCGACACCGTGGCCGGCGTGGCCGCCTGACCCGCGGACATCCGTGAGACGGCTCTCGTCAGCCGGCCCTCGGGGCGGGCACCGGCCGGCTGGTGAACTGCTCCGCCTGCAGTGAGTACAGCTCCGCGTAGACCCCGCCGGCCGCCAGCAGCTCGTCCGGTGTCCCGGACTCCACCAGCCGGCCCTGGTCGAGGACGTGGACGAGGTCCGCGTGGCGCACGGACGCCAGCCGGTGGGTGATCAGCACGACCGTCTGCCCGCTGCCGGCCAGGGCACGGATCTTCTCGAAGACCTCCAGCTCGGCCCGTGCGTCCAGGGCCGCCGTCGGCTCGTCCACGATGAGGATGCTGCCCTGCCGGTACGCCGCCCGCGCGATCCCGACCCGCTGCCACTGACCGCCGGACAGCTCGTGGCCGCCGCTGAAGTTCCGGGCCAGCAGGGTGTCCAGGCCGCGCGGCAGGTCCGCGACCACCTCCTCGGCTCCCGCCTCGGCGACCGCGGAGGCCACGCGTTCCTCGCCGAGCGGCACGGAGGAGCGGCCCACCGCGACGTTCACCCGCGCGGTGAACGGCCACCGCTTGAAGTCCTGCGCCACCATCGCGACCCGCTCGGCGAGCGCGTGCCGGTCCGCGGTCGACACGTCGACGCCGTCCCACGTGATGCGGCCCGCCTCCGGCGTGTACAGCCCCGCGAGCAGTTTGACGAGGGTCGTCTTGCCCGAGCCGTTCTCCCCGACGAGCGCCACGATGCGGCCCAGCGGCAGGGAGAGCGTCACGTCGTCGAGGGCCGGGCGGGCCGCGTCGCCCGGGTAGCGGAACGTGACGTTCTCGAAGCGGATCTCCTTCGGGTCCTCGGGCAGCGCGGCGCCGCCCACCGGGATGGCCCGGCCGGCCGCCTCCACGTGCAGCCGTTCCAGGTCGCCGACGAACAGGGCCTCCTCGTGGAGCGCGTTGACCTCCACGACCAGGGTGCCGAGGCTCTGCGAGCCGGTGCGGATCGCGATCACGGCCGTGCCCGCCACGGACAGGGCCATCGCGCCGCCCAGCAGCAGTCCGCCGAGCGTCGCGTACGTCGCCGCCGTCGCCAGCCCCGTCAAGGCCCCCGCGATCAGCCCCGTACGGGCCGCCAGCCGGGCCAGCCGCGTCTGCTCCGCCTCCGCGGTCTCCGACATGGCGCGGAAGTGGCGCAGCAGGAAGGGACCGACTCCGTGCACCCGGATCTCGGGGGCGGCGGCCGGTTCGATCAGGAGACTCGCCAGCAGCCGGCCCGCCCGCTCGTGCTGCACCCAGGCGTGGAAGGACTCGTACCGGCGGCGGGCGAGGGTCAGCGCGCTCCAGGCGCTCGGCAGCGTCATCGTGACCAGCAGCGGCAGCAGGACCGGGTGCAGCACGGCCAGCACGCCCGCCGCCGCGATCAGCGAGATCACCGCGTTCACCACGCGCGTGCCGTACGAGATCATGCGCCGTGCGGAGGCGGCACCGTACTGGGCGGTGTCCAGCAGCTTGTGGAAGGCGTGGTCCTCGATCGCGGACAGCTCCACGGCCGCCGCCCGCTCCAGGTACCGCTCGGTGGCCACTCGCTCCACCTTGGGTTCGAGCCGCCCGGTCGCGTATGTCGACGCCGCCCGCAGCAACGCCGCGACCAGCATGACCACGGCCACCGTGATCAGCGCCGGGGCGGCCCCGCGCAGCCGGTCCTCGATCGGGCCTTCGGCCATCAGCCCGGCCAGCACGCTGTTGACCGCGAGCAGACTGACCGCCTGCGCCACACCCCGGCCCGCCTCGGCCGCCAGCACCGTCCGCGCGGCCTGCGGGTCGGCCTGCCGGGCGAGTCGCAGGCTGGACGCCAGCAGGGACGGCAGCCTGGTCAGCATCGCCCGGAAGCCCAGCTCCAGGAAAGCGTCCGCGTGCTGGTTCCACCCCATGTCGTAGCGCAGCGGGCCGCCGAAGAGCAGCCGCTCCGACTCCGACACCCCGGCCGCTTCCGTGCCGCCCTTCCTGCGCACCGTCTGCCTCCCCCGATCGTGGACGGACGGCCACTATCGCGGGGTGTGGGTGTCTGCGGGCAGGGCGCGGGCGGGGGGAGACCGGAGCGCGCGGGCGCACTCCCGGCCCGGGCGCGCCGGAAGGGGGCGTGCGGGGGTGGGTCGGGGGAGTGGGGTGGAGTCCAGAAGCGTGCCCGGCGCGCGGCAGCGTTACGCGCTCACCGGGCGCGACCAGGTCGGCGTCGTGTTCGTCAGCCGGCACAGCGCCAGGTACAGCGGGATGGGCGGGGTGTACGGGACCGTGCCGTCCGGCCGGTGGATGAGCCCGGGGACGTCCGGGGAGTCGGCGACGACCGCGCCGGTGGCGTACCGCGCGGGGGCGGGCCACTCCAGGGCGTAGTCGGAGTCGGACGGAACGATCCACCACCAGTGCGCGTCGTCGGCGTAGACGCAGCCCACGCGCGGCAGCCGGGGCATCACCAGGGGCCCGAAACGGGCGGGCACCGCCACCGCGTCGCAGCCCAGTGGGGCCGTCATGCCGTCCGGTACGAGCAGCCGCCGGGGCGTCCCGGGGGCGTCCAGCCGCCGCTGCAGGCGGACCAGTGTGTCGAGGCCGAGTGGCCGGATGCCGGACGCAGCCCTCACAGCCATGCGGTCCCCGTTCCGCGGCGGGCCTGCGGATGGCGTCCCTCCGCCTCGCCGTCGTCGCCCGAGCCGTCGGCCGGGCCGGGCTTGGGGCGGGCGCCCCAGCCCAGGTCGTTGTGGGGCTCCGCCGGGTCGCGCGGGCCGTCGGCCTTGCGCGGCAGCTCCGCCCAGACCAGCAGTCCGGGCCCGTGCTCGTGGGCTCCCCACGCGTCGCACAGGGCGTCGACGAGGAGCAGGCCCCGGCCGTGCTCGTCCTCGGGCTGCTGACCGGCCTGCGGGTGTGGCTGACCGGGGGCGCATCCCTCGTCACGTACGGCTATGCGCACCAGGTCGGCACTGTCGTGCAGCTCGCACACTATGTGCCGGCTCGCGGTGTGCACGATCGCGTTGGTGACCAGCTCGGAGACGACCAGGGCCGCGGTGTCGCAGGTGTCCTCGCACACCGACCAGCCGTTCAGCCGGGCGCGCGTCAGGCGTCTGGCCTGCGCGGGCGAGCCCGGATGTGCGGCCAGCTCGAACCGGAACCGGCGCTCGGCGGCGGTGGTCCCCGAAGGGCCGGCTCCCACGGCGGCGGTGAGGCCCAGGGAGCCCGCAGTGGCCTCTGTTCCTAAGGGCGCGGACGGAATCACGCTTGCCACTATCTCCCCGTCGTGAACACTTGGCAAGTGTCACTCTGAAAAATGCAGAGTGCGGTGTGACGGTCTGCAAGGCCGTGGCACACTGCTCGCAACAGCACGTCGAGCGGCGCCACTTCAGGTCACCGAAGGTCTGCACGGGCTTTCGAAAGGGCCTTCGAATGGCGCCGCCGGGCTGTGTGCACAAAGACGCAACGGGCTCTTCGGGATCTTCAGGAGGTGGGCGGTGAGCGAGCCCCGGTCGGCGCCGACGGTCGGCCAGGTCGTCCTCGGCCGGCGCCTGCTGGACCTGCGCGAACGCGCCGGTCTCAAGCGCGAGGAAGCCGCCCGCGTCCTGCGCGTCGCCCCTGCCACGGTACGCCGGATGGAGACGGCCGAGGTGGCCCTCAAGATCCCGTACCTCCAGCTCCTGCTGAAGGCCTACGGCATCGGCGACGAGGAGGCCGACGCCTTCGTCAAGCTGGCCGAGGACGCCAACAGACCCGGATGGTGGCAGCGCTTCCACGACATCCTGCCGGGCTGGTTCTCGATGTACGTCAGCCTGGAGGGCGCGGCCTCCCTGATCCGCTCCTACGAGCCCCACTTCGTCCCCGGCGTGCTGCAGACCGAGGACTACGCGCGCGGTGTGCTCCGCTCCGGAGCGATCGGGCAGACCCGGCCCGACGACATCGAACGCCACGTCGACCTGCGCATGCGGCGCCAGGAGCTGCTCACCCGCAAGGACGCACCCAGGTTCTGGGCCGTGATGGACGAGACGACGCTGCGCCGCCCCGTCGGCGGCCCGGAGGTGATGCGGGCCCAGATCGACAGACTGCTGGAGGCGACGGAACTGCCCAACGTGACGCTGCAGGTCGCCCCGTTCTCCAACGGGCCGCACCCGGGCACGTACGGCCCCTTCGTCCTCTTCCGATTCGCCATGCCGGAACTGCCGGACATGGTCTACAGCGAGTACCTGACCGGCGCCGTCTACCTCGACGCGCGCGCGGAGGTGGCGACCCACCTCGAGGTCATGGACCGCATGGCGGCGCAGGCCGCCACGGCACACCGCACGAAGGAGATCCTCCGGGACCTCCGCAAGGAGCTGTGAATGAGTCACATCAAACCCCAGCGCTCGCCGCGCAACCGCAGCGAGCGGATCTACAACGGCATGCCCGCCCGTGAGCTGGGCAGCGAGGGCTGGCACAAGCCGTGGAGCGGCGGCAACGGAGGGAACTGCCTGGAGGCCATGAAGCTCGCCGACGGCCGGATCGCCGTACGGCAGTCCACCGACCCCGACGGCCCCGCGCTGATCTACACCTCCGACGAGATAACGGCCTTCATCGAGGGAGCGAAGGCGGGAGAGGCGGACTTCCTGCTGTCCTGAGCGTGCTCTGTTGCTGCTTGTTCTGCCTGTTCTGCTTGTTCTGCTTGTTCTAAAACTGTTTGTACTGGTCCAGCAGGACTCAAGGAAAACTCGACACCTAGCCGGAGGGAGCCTTCGCGGAGCGCTCAAGCCGTCATCGGCCGGTCGTACGGGCCGACCGGTGCCGGCAGCCGGGTAATGCCGCCGGACAGGTGACGGTCGACGGCCGCCGCCACCGCCCGGCCCTCCGCGATCGCCCACACGACGAGCGACTGACCGCGCGCCGCGTCCCCGGCCGCGAACACGCCCGGGACGTTGGTCGCGAACCCCCGGTCCCGGGTGATCGTGCCCCGGGGCTCCGTCTCCAGCCCCAGTCCGCCGACCAGCCCGTCCTCCAGGTCCGGGCCCGAGAAGCCGAGGGCGAGGAGGACCAGGTCGGCGGGGAGCGGGCGCTCGGTGTCGGGCAGCGGCCGACGGCCGGCGTCCACGGCGACCAGGTGCAGCCACCGCACACGTCCCTCGGCGTCGCCGGTGAAACGGAGCGTGGACGCCGCGAACAGCCGCGCGTCCGCGTCCGCCGCCGGTGCGGACCGCAGGTCCCGTGCCTCCTCGTGGGCGGCCGACAGCCGGTACAGCCGTGGATAGGTCGGCCACGGCTCGGCCCCCTCGTCGCGCTCCGGGCCCGGCCGCGCGTAGATGTCCAGCTGGGTCACGGAGGCGGCCCCCTCCCGCACCGCCGTGCCGAGGCAGTCCGCGCCCGTGTCACCGCCGCCCACGATGACGACGTGCTTCCCGGCCGCCGACAGCGGAGAGCGCTCCAGATCGCCCTCGCACACCCGGTTGGCCAGGGGCAGGTACTCCATCGCCTGGTGGACACCGGCCAGCTCCCGGCCGGGCACGGCCAGTTCGCGCCACGCGGTCGCCCCGGTGGCGATCACCACCGCGTCGTAGCGGGCCCGCAGCCCGGCCGCGTCCACGTCCCGTCCGACCGCCGTCGACGTACGGAACCTCGTCCCCTCGGCCCGCATCTGCCCGATGCGCCGCTCCAGATGGCGCTTCTCCATCTTGAACTCGGGGATGCCGTACCGCATCAACCCGCCGATCCTGTCGTCCCGCTCGTAGACGGCGACCGTGTGGCCGGCCCGGGTCAGCTGCTGTGCCGCCGCGAGCCCGGTGGGTCCCGACCCGATCACCGCCACCGTCCTGCCGGACAGCCCCTCCGGCGGCCGCGGCGGGGTGAAGCCCTCCTCCCACGCCTTGTCGGCGATCGCGCACTCGACGTTCTTGATCGTGACGGCCGGCTGGTTGATGGCGAGCACACAGCCCGCCTCGCACGGCGCCGGGCAGAGCCGGCCGGTGAACTCGGGGAAGTTGTTCGTGGCGTGCAGCCGGTCGCTCGCCGCCCGCCAGTCCGAGCGGGAGACCAGGTCGTTCCACTCCGGGATCAGGTTGCCCAGCGGGCACGCCTCGTGGCAGAAGGGGACGCCGCAGTCCATGCAGCGGTCGGCCTGCGGGCCGACGATCGGCAGCAGGGCCCCGGGCACGTACACCTCGTCCCAGTCCCGCACCCGCTCTCCGACCGGCCTTCGGGGCCACTCCCGGCGGGGCGTGGTCAGGAAACCCTTGGGATCGGCCATGACCGTCTTCCTTGCCTGCGGGGCCGGCCGTGCGCGGTCGGGGCGGCGTCCGCTCCTGCGGCCACGATACGGCCCGTCGCCCCTGCGCGCAGCGCGCCCGGTGGCTCTCGCCGACGGCGCCCGCCCCCTCAGACCAGGGCAAGCACGTATGCCACCGCGGCCGCGGCAGAGGCGACCGTGCGGACGTGGTTCCACGCCGTCCACTGGCGAACGTACGTGGGCCACCGGACGGCCGCCTCCGCGGTGCCCGGCTCCAGCCGGAGCAGCGCGGTGTTGCGTGGCACATGGGCGGCCGCGGTCACCCCGAACGACCCGAGGAGATGGAGCGCGCTGCCCAGCAGCAGCTCCACCGCGGCCCCGTCCGGCCACAGCACGAACGTCACCACGGCGATCACCGCGGCCAGTACCGCCGTCCCGAGGAACACGAGCATGAACGGCGGCCTCACCGCGGCCGTGTTGATCGAGTTCATCGCGGCGACCCCCTGCGCGGGAGGGAGCGCCGCGAGCCCCCGCATCACGAACGTCGAGAAGGCGCAGAAGACGCCTGCCGTCAGGCCGGTGCCGAGCACGCCCAGCACCGTCAGCACGAAGTACGGTCCGTCGATCATGTCCTGTCAACTCCCACCCGTCGAGTCGATGCCCGCGCGGTGCCGGCGGCCGTCGATGCCCCGAGTCAACCTCGGTGCGGCCATGGTGACCATGGCCGGTCGGCGCGGGCGCATGTGCGAGCGTCCACGCGGGCGGACCGGTGGGCGGAGCATCATGGGCGGGTGCGACTGGAAGCGATCACCTGGGACAGGCTCGGCGACCTGCTCGCCGAGCGCCTGCTCGACCTCGAGCCCGCCGACGGCGGCGACCGGCCACGCGTCGCCTTCGACGGCGCCCCGGCCGCCCGCCCCGGCGAACTCGCCCAGCGGGTGTCCGACGCGCTGCGGATCCGCGGCCGCCCCTCCCTCGTCGTCGGGACGGAGGGCTTCCTGCGCCCCGCCTCGGTCCGCCTGGAGTACGGGCGCCGGGACGCGGAGTCCTACTACAGCGGCTGGTACGACACCGGTGCCCTGTGGCGGGAGGTCTTCGACCCGCTCGGACCCGGCGGGGACGGACGTGTGCTGCCGGACCTGTGGGACCCGGTCACCGACCGCGCCACCCGCAGCCCCTACGTCCACCTCCCGTCCGGTGGCGCGCTGCTGCTGCACGGCCCCTTCCTGCTGCGCCACTGGTTCCCCCTCGACCTCAGTGTCCACCTCGTCCTGACCCCCGGGGCCCTGCGACGCCGCACTCCCGACTCCGAGCACTGGACCCTCCCCGCCTTCGAGCGCTACGAGGAGGAGACCGACCCCTCGGCCACCGCCGACGTCCTGGTGCGCACCGATGATCCGCGGCACCCCGCGTGGAACGGCTGATCCGCCGGCCGGGTCCGCCAACGCTCAGAGCCAGCCGTTGCGCCTGAACCCCCGGTGCAGCGTCACGCAGGCGACGGCTATGACGGCGATGACCATGCCGTAGCCGTACCGCCAGCCGAGTTCCGGCATGTGGTCGAAGTTCATGCCGTACACCCCGCAGACCATCGTGGGCACGGCGATGATCGCGGCCCAGGCGGTGATCTTCCGCATGTCCTCGTTCTGCGCGACCGTCACCCGGGCGAGGTGCGCCTGGAGGATGGAGTTGAGCAGTTCGTCGAACGCCGCGATCTGCTCCGCGGCTCGCAGGAGATGGTCGGCGACGTCCCGGAAGTACGCCTGTATGTCCGGCTCGACCACCCGGACCGGCCGCGTGGCCAGCTCGTCCAGCGGCCGGCCGAGCGGCACCACGGCCCGCCGCAGCTCCAGGAGTTCCCGTTTGAGCTGGTAGATCCGGCCCGGGTCGACCCGCGCCCCGTGCTCCGCGAACACCTCCGTCTCGACCTGGTCGATGTCCGCCTGGAACGCCTCGATCGCACTGAGGAAGGCGTCCACCACGTGGTCCGCGATCGCGTGCAGCACCGCGGACGGCCCCTTGGCGAGCTGCACCGGGTCGGACTCCAGTCCCTCCCGGAGGGGGCCCAGCGAGCCGTGCCGTCCGTGCCGCACGGTGATCACGAAGTCCCGGCCGACGAAGACCATGATCTCGCCGGTGCTCACCACCTCGCTCGTGGCCGTGAGCTGCTCGTGCTCCACGTAGCAGACGGTCTTGAACACGGCGAAGAGCGTCTCGTCGTACCGCTCCACCTTCGGGCGCTGGTGGGCCTCGATCGCGTCCTCGACCGCCAGTGGATGCAGGTCGAAGAGGTCCGCCACGCCCGCGAACTCCTGGTCCGTCGGCTCGTGCAGACCCAGCCAGACGAAACCGTCTCCCCGGCTGCGCATCCGCTCCACCACCCGGGCCGGGTCGCCTGCCTCGGGGGTGCGGACACCGTCCCGGTAGGTCACGCAGTTCACCACCGAGGAACCCAGCGGCGAGCGGGCCGGGTGGCTCAGGTCCACCCGCGGGCGCCGCCGGGCCAGCCGTGCCACCTTGCGGAGGCCGCCGGTCCGTCCCAGGCCCGTGACCTTCCGCAGATTGCCTGCCATCGTCATCCGCGTCTCCCCGCGTGGGTCCCCTCGCGCCGTGCTTCCCGCGCCCTGGCGCGCCAGTCTGCCAGGCCGGCGCGGACGGCGGTCGAGCCTGTGGAAAGGGAGCATTCCGCTTTGTTCCCGGCTGTGGACGGGTGGTGCGGAGCCCCTTCCAGTCCCCTCCTGTCCCGTGGCCGGAGCGTCGACCACTTCGGGCAAGCGGGACAACTGGGATGATCGCCGCATGACGCGAACCGACGGGTACCTCCTCGACAACCGGCAGACCGAGGCGGCAGAGCGTTTCGACGCCTTCGCCACCCTCTTCGACCCCACGACGTTCCGGCACCTCCAAACGCTCGGCGTGGGGCCCGGGTGGCGCTGCTGGGAGGTCGGGGCCGGAGGCACCTCCGTGGTGTCCTGGCTGGCCAAGAGGGTGGGGCCGACCGGCAGGGTCCTCGCCACGGACATCGACACCTCGCGGGTCGCACCGGCCGGTCGCCATCCCGTCGAGGTGCGCGTGCACGACGTGGGCGCGGAGGAACCGCCGGGCGAGGGCTTCGATTTGGTGCACGCTCGACTCGTCCTGGTCCATGTGCCGGACCGCGAGCGGGCATTGCGCTCCATGATCAGGGCCCTGCGTCCGGGGGGCCGACTCCTGGTCGAGGACGCCGACCCCGCGCTGCAGCCACTGCTCTGCCCCGACGAGCACGGTCCCGAGCAGCAACTGGCCAACCGGCTGCGGCACGGCTTCCGCCAGTTGCTGGCCCGTCGCGGGGCCGACCTGTCCTACGGCCGCCGCATCCCGCGTCTGCTGCGGGAGGCAGGGCTGCGCCGAGTGGAGGCCGACGCCTACTTCCCGGTCACCTCGCCCGCGTGCGCCGCTCTGGAGTCCGCGACGGTCCGTCAGGTCCGCGACCAACTGGTCGCCGCGGGTGCGGCCACCCACGACGACATCGACCGGCACCTCGCGAACGTGGCATCGGGCAGCATGGACCTGGCGACGGCGCCGATGATCTCCGCGTGGGGACGCAAGGCATAGGGGAGCGGCACCCGGGCCGGCCGACGGCTGACGTCGGCCACGTACGACGCGCGCCGCGAGCAGCCAAGGGTCCACGGGATTCCCGCCCTCCCGAACGAAGCGGTACCCGCTGGGCTCGGGCGTGCCGACGGCCCACGGAAGCCACGCGTGAGTTACCCGGCCCGAAGCCGCGCCCCGGTCCTCAGTCCGCCGCCCCCGGAGGCCTCGCCCCTACCCGCTCGACCGCCCTCGCCCCCGCCCGGCACCCCGCGGCGGCCGCCTCCCCGGGAGCCGCGCCCGTGAGGAGGGCGGCGAGGAACGCTCCGGTGAAGGCGTCGCCGGCGCCGGTACTGTCCCGTGGCGACGCCGGGACGGCGGGGACCCGCGCGCACACGGTGCCGGCCCGGGCGACCAGGGCCCCCTCCGCGCCCTGTTTGACGATCACCGACGGAACGTGCCGGCTCAGCTTCGCCGCGGCGTCGACCGGGTCGGGCAACCCGGTCAGCAGGCACGCCTCGTCACGGCTCGGGAGCAGGACGTCCACTCCCTCGACCAGGTCGAGGAACCGGTCGACGCCCAGCTCGGTGAGGAACCCCGCCGATGCCGGGTCCAGACTCACCGGGACCCCACGCGCGTGTGCGGCGGCCAAGGCGACCGGCACCAGGGCGCGGCTCGGCTCCGAGAACAGGAGGTAGCCCGACAGATGCAGCCGGGCGGCACCGTCGAGCAGCGTGTCCGACCAGTCGCCGGGCGCCAGCCGCAGGGATGCCCCGCTGTCCGTGAGGAACGTCCGCTCGGCCGAGGCGCCCGCGTCGACCAGGCAGATCACCGTCCCCGTCGGTGCGTCCGAGTCGACGACCAGGTGGGGACGCACGCCGAGGGCCGTCAGCTCCCGCCGGTGCCAGTCCGCCGCGTCCGAACCGACCCGTCCCAGCAGCCGGACGTCCCGGCACCCGGCGTACGCGGCCCAGCAGGCCACGTTGGCACCCGCCCCGCCGGGCAGTCGGCGGATCGCGGCGGCCGTGTCCGTGCCGGCGGCCAACGGTCCCCGGTGCCGGGCGACGACGTCCGTCACCACGTCCCCGACCACCAGCAGCGCGCCGCCCCGTCCCGCGGTCATGCTCCGGCCCAGGCCGCCGCGACGCGAGCCGCCAGCCGTACGTTGCCGCGCACCGCCGCCAGATTGGCCTTCAGTGACGCCCCGTCGGTGTGCCGGACCAGATGGGCGAGGAGGAAGGGGGTGACCGCCTGGCCGCTGATCCCCTCTGCGTCGCACGCCCGCAGCGCGTCGGCGAGCACCCGCGCGTGGAGCGCGGGATCCAGCTGCTCCTCCTCGGGGACGGGGTTGGCGACCACGAGCGCGGACCGCGGGCCGCGCAGCGAGTCCTGCGCCCGCATGACGGCTGCCACCTGCGCCGGGGTGTCCAGCGTCCAGTCCACCGGGTGTCCCGAGTCGGACAGGTAGAAGCCGGGGAAACGGTCCGTACCGAAGCCGGCCACCGCGATGCCCAGCGTCTCCAGTCGCTGCAGGGTCGCCGGTACGTCCAGGATGGACTTCACTCCGGCGCAGACCACCGTGATCCGGGTGCGGGCCAGCAGGCCCAGGTCGGCGGACTCGTCCTGCGTGGCCGTCCACTGCCGGTGCACGCCGCCGAGGCCGCCGGTCGCGAACACCCGCACCCCGGCCAGCTCCGCCAGCAGGGCGGTCGCCGACACGGTGGTGGCTCCGCTCGCGCCGGTGGCCACCGCGAGCGGCAGGTCCCGGTGGCCCAGCTTGCGGATGCCTTCCTCGGTCGCGACCCGCTCCAACTGCTGTTTGTCCAGGCCGACGTGCGGCCGTCCGTCCAGCACGGCGATCGTCGCCGGTACCGCGCCCTCCTCCCGGACCGCCTCCTCCAGTTCCCGCGCCACCCGCAGGTTGCGGGGGCGTGGCAACCCGTGCGCGATGATCGTGGACTCCAGGGCCACCACGGGGCGCCGCGCGCCGATCGCCGCCCGTACCTCTTCCGACACCACCAGGGTCACGCGTCCGCCTCCTGTCGTCGGTCCTTCCTCATCTCTGGCGGGCACGGGTGCGGGCCAAACCCGCACCCGGGGGTGGGCCGGACTTCCCCCCGGCTCCACCATCGGCCTCTTGCGGTGCGCTCGGGAGGAAAGGAGCCTGGGCGCATGACGTCTGAGCGCATGACGGACCACACGACACGCCTCGACCACGTAGTCCTCTGGGTGCGCGATCCGGTCGCCGCGGCCCAGTTCTACGAGAAGACCCTGGGGACGGAGCCCCTGCGGGTCACCGAGTACGCCGCGGGAACCGTGAGCTTTCCCTCCGTGCGCCTCAACGAGGAGACCATCCTCGATCTCGCGCCCCGCTCCATGGCGGAACGGATGCGAATGGTCCCCGGCGCCGACACGAGCGCGGGCCACCCCGTCAACCACATCTGCGTGTCCCTGTCACCGCACGACTTCGACGCACTCCGCGCCCGCCTGACGGAGCAGTCCGTTCCGGTGTCCGAGCTCGCGCACGATTCCTACGGCGCACGCGGCCTGGCGAAGCGCAGCTTCTACTTCCCGGATCCGGACGGCAACATCATCGAGGCGCGGCACTACGAGTAGCCCCGGCCCACCGCCACGCAGGGCGGCCGGTCGGTCAGAACAGCGGCTCCGGCAACACGCCCTCCAGCGCGAGCAACTGCCGCTTGGTGTCCACGCCGCCCCCGAACCCGCCGATGCCGCCGTCACTCCCGACGACCCGGTGGCACGGCACCACGACCGGCAGCGGATTGGCCCCCATGGCCGTGCCCACCGCCTGAGCGGCGCCCGGCTGACCGACCCGGCCGGCGAGGTCGCCGTAACCGACGACCGAGCCGTACCGGACGCCGGACACCAGCTCGCGCAGCACCTCCCGGTTGAAGCCCGAGATCAGCGACCAGTCCAGCGGCAGGTCGAAATCACGACGCCGGCCCGCGAAGTACGCCTCCATCTGCCGTATCGCCTCGGTCAGCAGAGGGGAGCCGGGCGCCTCGACGGGCTCCGTGCCGAGCCGGGCCGCCAGTCTTTCGAGGGCCTTGCGGCGCACGGCGCCGGTGGCGTGGAACACGACGTTGACCAGGCCGTCGCGGGTGGCGGCCAGCAGCAGTGGACCGATGCCGGTGTCGATGACGGTCCACACGATCCGCTGCTCGTACTGCCCATTGCTGTCCATGCGCCCACGGTACGGCCGGCCACTGACAACGGGTCACCAACCGGTGAGGAGACCGCCCCGGTCCTCGTCCCCGTCCTCACCCACGGCCTCGCGCACCACGTCGGGCTTGTTGGTGATGATGCCGTCGACGTCGTACCCGGCCACCCGCCGGGCGGTGGCCGCGTCGTCGACCGTCCAGGTGAGGACCTCCAGCGGACGGCCGTGCGGCCCCGTGAACGCGTGGACCGAGGAGACGTAGCTCATGGAGAGCGAGCCGTGTGAGGGATTGATCTGGTCGGCGAACTCCGCGTACTCGGGCAGGTCCGACACGGACGGCGTGCCGAGGAATCCGGTCTTGACGGCCGGCTTGAGCTCGTGGACGGTCCGGATGCTGTCCGCACTGAAGCTCTGCACGACCAGTCGGCCCGCCACGTGCCGCCGGTCGAGCCAGCCCTCGTTGGCGAGCACCTTGAGGGTCTGCTCCTCGATGCCCGGGTACAGCCCGGGATTCTTCAGTTCCAGGAGCAGTTTCTGGTGGTTGTCCTCCACGCGCTCCACGTACTGCTCCAGCGTCGGCACGCGCGCGCCCGCGTACTCGGGACCGAACCAGCTCCCGGCGTCCAGCCTGGCGATCTCCGCGGCGGTGAAGTCCTTCACCTTCCACGGAGAGCGGTCGGGGAAGACCTCCTCCACGTCGGTCGTGCGCCGCAGGCTGTCGTCGTGGAGGACCACGAGTTCGCCGTCCCTGGTGCGCTGGACGTCGTTCTCGACCCAGCGGATGCCCAGCTCGGCGGCCCGGTCCACGGCGGCCAGCGTGTTCTCCGGCGCGTACCCGGAAGCGCCCCGGTGGGCGACGACCACGGGCCCGTCGTCCTCACCGATCTGGGGGGCCCGGGCGTGGGAGAGGGGGGTCAGCAGGGCCACCCCCAGGAACGCGGTGGTCGTCACGGCGACTGCGCGTGCGTACATGCGTGCTC
Organism: Streptomyces sp. M92; assembly: GCF_028473745.1. Classification (NCBI taxonomy): domain Bacteria; kingdom Bacillati; phylum Actinomycetota; class Actinomycetes; order Kitasatosporales; family Streptomycetaceae; genus Streptomyces; species Streptomyces sp. M92. Next base: position 205,041 of record NZ_CP101137.1, on the reverse strand, counting down.
CTCGCGTCGAGCGATCACGGACAGCAATACTGTGACACCGGTGAGTCAACGGGAGAGGGGTGCGGAGTGGCCGCGGGCTGAATGGAAATGCTCAACTCCGCTCACCGGGGCGGCACAAGTGGGGCAAGGCCGTGATTCTTTGCAGGAGAATCGTTCGACCATTCCGGTGGGCGTCATACTCTCTGCCTCGGCCCTGGCCGTTCGTTCGGCTCTGGGATGGGGTGCGCATCAGGACATTCCGGGGTGTATCCGGGCAGCAAGAACGCGGAAGGGCGGCCGCAGATGCAAGGCACGGTCGACGGATTCAGTTACGGACTGGTCACACCGCTGGTGGCCTACCTCATGGCCTGCCTCGGCGGTGCCCTCGGGCTGCGCTGCACCACCCGGACCCTGCGGGTCACCAGCTCCTGGCGTCCCGGATGGCTCGCCCTCGGCTCGGCGGCGATCGGTTCCGGGATCTGGACCATGCACTTCATCGCGATGATGGGGTTCACGATCGAACACACGCCGGTCCGCTATGACTGGCTGCTGACCTTCGTCAGCCTGGCCGTCGCCATCGTCATGGTGGGCGTGGGGGTCTTCATCGTCGGCTACCGGGGGGCGCGGGGAACGGCCCTGTTCACCGGCGGCACCATCACCGGTCTGGGCATCGCCTCGATGCACTACCTGGGCATGGCGGGCATGCGCCTGGACGGGCAGCTGACGTACAACACCTTCACCGTGGCCGTGTCCGTCGTCATAGCCATGGCCGCCGCCACCGCCGCCCTGTGGGCGGCCGGACAGGTCCGGGGCTTCCTGTGGAGCGTCGGAGCCAGCCTCGTCATGGGGCTGGCCGTCACCGGCATGCACTACACCGGCATGGCCGCCCTGGAGGTCCACGTCCACGGCACGAACGACCCCGGCACCGGCGGGTCCCCGGCCGAACTGCTCGCCCCGATGCTGATCGGCCCCCTCGCCCTCCTCCTCCTCGCCGCCGTGGTGGTGATGTTCGATCCGCTGATGGTCACGGGGAAGCCCGCAGGGGCGCCAGTCGAGCGGAAGCCGGGCGTCCCCGCCCACACCGCTGCCCCGCGCACCGTCCCCCGCCCGGTGCGCCGCCCCGCCCTCCGCACCCGCCACCCCCTCGCGCACCGCCGCTCCCGCACCCCGCAGAACCGCTGATCCGGGCCGGTTGTCAGTGGGTGGCCGTACGGTGGAACCCATGCGGCCCGTTTCCCAGATCGAACGCACGGTGGCGCCCTTCGAGGTCGTCAGCCCCTACCAGCCCAACGGCGACCAGCCGGCGGCCATCGCCGAGCTGGCACGGCGTGTCCAGGCGGGTGAGAAGGACGTCGTCCTGCTCGGCGCCACCGGCACCGGCAAGTCCGCCACCACCGCGTGGATGATCGAGAAGATCCAGCGCCCCACCCTCGTGATGGCGCCGAACAAGACCCTGGCCGCCCAGCTGGCGAACGAGTTCCGCGAGCTCCTGCCGAACAACGCCGTCGAATACTTCGTCTCGTACTACGACTACTACCAGCCCGAGGCCTACGTCCCCCAGTCGGACACCTACATCGAGAAGGACTCCTCGATCAACGAGGAGGTGGAGCGGCTGCGCCACTCCGCGACCAACTCGCTGCTCACCCGCCGTGACGTCGTCGTGGTCGCCTCCGTCTCCTGCATCTACGGACTCGGCACCCCGCAGGAGTACGTGGACCGCATGGTCCCCCTCCGGGTCGGCGAGGAGTACGACCGGGACGAGCTGCTGCGCCGCTTCGTGGACATCCAGTACACGCGCAACGACATGGCCTTCACCCGCGGCACCTTCCGGGTGCGCGGCGACACCATCGAGATCTTCCCGGTCTACGAGGAGCTCGCCGTCCGCATCGAGATGTTCGGCGACGAGATCGAGGCCCTGTCCACCCTCCACCCGGTCACCGGCGAGATCATCAGCGACGACCAGCAGCTGTACGTCTTCCCGGCCTCCCACTACGTCGCGGGCCCGGAGCGCCTGGAGCGGGCGGTCAACGACATCGAGAAGGAGCTCGCCGAGCGCCTGACCGAGCTGGAGAAGCAGGGCAAGCTCCTGGAGGCGCAGCGGCTGCGGATGCGCACCACGTACGACATCGAGATGCTCCGCCAGATCGGCTCCTGCTCCGGCGTGGAGAACTACTCGATGCACTTCGACGGCCGCTCGCCCGGCTCCCCGCCGAACACCCTGCTGGACTACTTCCCGGACGACTTCCTCCTCGTCATCGACGAGTCGCACGTCACCGTGCCGCAGATCGGCGCCATGTACGAGGGTGACGCCTCCCGCAAGCGGACCCTGGTCGACCACGGTTTCCGGCTGCCCTCCGCCCTCGACAACCGCCCGCTGAAGTGGGAGGAGTTCCAGGAGCGCATCGGTCAGACCGTGTACCTGTCGGCCACTCCCGGCGCCTACGAGCTGTCCCGTTCGGACGGGGCCGTCGAGCAGATCATCCGCCCCACGGGCCTCGTCGACCCGGAGGTCGTCGTCAAGCCCACCGAGGGCCAGATCGACGACCTGGTGCACGAGATCCGCACCCGGACCGAGAAGGACGAGCGCGTCCTGGTCACCACGCTCACCAAGAAGATGGCCGAGGACCTCACCGACTACTTCCTGGAGCTCGGTATCCAGGTCCGCTACCTGCACAGCGACGTCGACACCCTGCGCCGCGTCGAGCTGCTGCGTGAGCTGCGCGCCGGCGAGTACGACGTCCTGGTCGGCATCAACCTGCTCAGGGAGGGCCTCGACCTGCCGGAGGTCTCCCTGGTGGCGATCCTGGACGCCGACAAGGAGGGCTTCCTGCGCTCCGGCACCTCGCTGATCCAGACCATCGGCCGCGCCGCGCGCAATGTGTCCGGCCAGGTCCACATGTACGCCGACAAGATCACGCCGGCGATGGAGAAGGCGATCGACGAGACCAACCGCCGCCGCGAGAAGCAGATCGCGTTCAACCAGGCGAACGGCATCGACCCGCAGCCCCTCCGCAAGAAGATCAACGACATCGTCGCGCAGATCGCCCGCGAGGACATCGACACCGAGCAACTGCTCGGCTCGGGCTACCGCCAGGCCAAGGAGGGCAAGGGGGCCAAGGCCCCTGTGCCGTCCCTCGGCGGCGAGGCGGCAACCGGCGGCAAGGCGGGCAAGGGCAGGGGGAAGGCCAAGGAGACGCCGGTGACCGACCGTCCGGCGGCGGAGCTGGCCGCGCAGATCGAGGACCTCACCACGCGTATGCGGGCCGCCGCCGCGGACCTCCAGTTCGAGATCGCGGCCCGGCTGCGCGACGAGGTCTCCGAGATGAAGAAGGAACTGCGCCAGATGAAGGAGGCAGGTCTGGCCTGACGGCCCACCCGGGCACGCGCTGTGTTGCAAGACCGACACAAAGTGCGCTCCTGGGTGGGGCGCTGTCAGTGCCCCTGCGTAGGGTTCTGGTCAACCGCGGGCGCCGCGGCAACAGGGGACAGTTCGAGAGGGGATCAGCGCGTGACCGTCAATATGACCAAGGGTCAGGCCATCAGTCTGCAGAAGGACGACGGCGGCAGCCTGACGTCGGTGCGCATGGGTCTCGGCTGGCAGGCGGCTCCCCGGCGCGGTCTGTTCGGTTCCCGCACGCGGGAGATCGACCTGGACGCCTCCGCAGTCCTGTTCGCGGACAAGCAGCCCGTCGACGTCGTCTTCTTCCGCCACCTGGTGAGCGACGACGGCTCGGTGCGCCACACCGGGGACAACCTCGTCGGCGGGGTCGGCCAGGGCGGTGACGACGAGGCGATCCTCGTCGACCTGCAGCGCGTCCCGGTCCACATCGATCAGATCGTCTTCACCGTGAACTCCTTCACGGGCCAGACCTTCCAGGAAGTGCAGAACGCGTTCTGCCGCCTGGTCGACGAGACCAACGGGCAGGAGCTCGCCCGCTACACGCTGGCCGGCGGCGGCGCCTTCACGGCCCAGATCATGGCGAAGGTGCACCGGGTGGGGCAGGGCTGGTCGATGACCGCCATCGGCTCCCCGGCCAACGGCCGCACCTTCCAGGACCTGATGCCCGCGATCCTGCCGGTCCTGTAACGGACGCAAAACACGGCCGCCGCGCGCGTGCCACGGACGCACGAGTGGGCACGAGTGACACAGGGGGAAAGGCGATGACGGCCGAGCTGACGCGGGGGCAGAACCACCCGCTTCCCCGGGCCCGTCTGGAGATCCGGGTCTCGGCCGGCACGCCGGTCGTGGTCGGAGCCACGCTCGGCGACGAGAACGGCGAGGTCCACGACGTGGAACGGGTGGCCCACCCGGGCACACCCACCCTGCCGGGGCTGGAGGTCTCCCGGCAGGCCGCCGCCGACCACCGCCTCGCGGTCGACCTGGACGCGGTGCCGGACGCCGTGCACCGCGTCAGCGTGCTGCTCGCTCTGCCCGTCGGCGGCCAGGGCCCTGCCCGCTTCGGAGCCGTGGCCGCCCCCTTCGTCGCCGTCACGGGCCTCGACGGCGAGGAGGTCGCCAGTTACACCCTCACCGGCCTGGAGGCCGAGTCCGCCGTCGTCGCGCTGGAGCTCTACCGACGCCAGGGCGCCTGGAAGGTGCGCGCCGTCGGCCAGGGCTACGCGGGCGGGCTCGCCGAGCTGTTCGCCGACCAGAAGCTGCCCGAGGCCCACCGCCTCGCCGGCGACATCCAGGACGCGGTGGCCCGCGGCCTGGCCCGTTCGGTGCCGGCCCCCTCGCCCCGCACGCCGGACGGGGACCGCTCCCGGCCCGCCACCGCCTCGGCGCACGACCCCGGCGCGGCCGCGGTCCAAGGCGCCACCGGGGGCGTGCCACCCACACCGCAGACCGACCCCCAGGGCCCTTCGGCACGACAGACGCCCGCTGCCCCGGGACAGCACGCCACGCCGCAGTCGTACCCGGCCACCACGGAACCGTCCGCGGCCACCGGCGGCGGTCCCATCGACTACAGCCACCCCCGCCGGCAGCACGGCGCTCCGCCCCCGCCGGCCGCGCCCCCGACCGCACCCGGGCAGCCCGCAGCACCCGTCGCGGGCGACGCCACCGGCTGGAGCATGGAGGAGCGGCTCTACAACCAGGTCTGGGGCATGTTCGAGGACCTGGCCCGCACCACCGCCGCCTACCGCAGTGCCGTGGACTTCGCGGACTCACGCATGGAGAAGGAGTTCGACCAGGTCCTGTCCGACCCGCGCAACCGGATCGGCGGTCAGGGCGACGCCGCCCGGGACGCGGCCCGCGCCCGGCACGAGCAGCTCGTGACACAGGCCGGGGAGGCCCTGGACCGCGACGTGGCCCAGCTCGCGGCCGAGGCCGAGGTGGTCGAGCCGGCCCTGCCGGCGGCCTACGCGCGCTGGGACAGCCCCGTCTGGCACGCCTACCGCGTGCCCATGGAGATCCCCATGGCCGTCAGGCTGGGCGACCTCCATCTGTCCGAGGCGGACCGCATACGCATTCCGATGCTGGTCCGGTTGCCGCTGGAGCGCGGCCTGTGGATCGACAGCGGACGCGCGGCCTCGCTGGACGGCTCGTACACCGACCCGCACGAGACCCGGCGCCTGGGACTGGAGACCGCGGTCGCACACGCGGCCCGGCTGCTCGCCGTCTACCCGGCGGGCGAGTTCACCGTGCACGTCGTCGACCCGGCCGGATCAGGGACGCAGCCGCTGGCACCGCTGGTGCAGTCCGGGGTGCTCGACGCCCCGCCGGCCCTGGGCGCCGCCGGGACGGCGGACGTGCTCGCGCGCCTGACCCAGCGCGTCGACCTGGTACAGATGGCGTTGCGCGGTGGCGCGCCCGACGCGCTCCCGCCCGGTCTGGACACCTCCCAGCAGCTCCTGATCGTCAACGAGTTCCCGCACGGCTTCGACGACCGGGCGGTGAACCAGCTGCGCTACCTCGCCGACGAGGGACCGGCCGTCGGCGTCCACCTGATGCTGGTCGCCGACCGTGAGGACTCCGCCGGGTACGGGCCGCTGCTCGACCCGCTGTGGCGTTCGCTGCTCCGGCTGACGCCCGTCGCCGACGATCACCTCGCCGACCCGTGGGTGGGACACGCCTGGACGTACGAGCCCTCGCTCGTCCCGCCCGGCAGCCAGGTGCTCCGGCAGGTGCTCGACCAGGTCGCCGCAGCCCGCCGTTCGTGGCCTCGGTAAAAGGCTCTGAGCTGCCCTTTTGAGCTTTATTTGCGAATCTCTTTACCTTCCCTTGGGAAATGGGGTACTGTCGTCCGTACGGAGGGGAGTACTCCCTGCCAACTACTGCGGCGTACCCGTCAATACGGATCAGGCCAGATCCCGGGGCGTCGGCCCGTGGGTTCCGGACGCGTGTCGCGTACCGGGCGCCCGGGGTGGAAGAGACCTCCGGCAGCGACGACGCTGACATCTGCCGTGTGACGTACTGCCGGAGGCGTAGTAGTGGAAGTTTCCATGACCCTGTGGGTCCTGACCGTCGTGGGCCTCGCCGCTCTGATCGGGGCCGACTTCTTCATCGGCCGCAAGCCGCACGACGTATCGATCAAGGAAGCCGGGATCTGGACGGCCGTCTGGATCGCCCTGGCGGGCCTCTTCGGAGTCGGCCTGCTCATCTTCGGCGGCGGCCAGCCCGCCGGCGAGTTCTTCGCGGGCTTCATCACCGAGAAGTCCCTGAGCGTCGACAACCTCTTCGTCTTCATCCTGATCATGGCGAAGTTCGCGGTGCCCTCGCAGTACCAGCAGCGAGTGCTCCTCATCGGTGTCCTCATAGCCCTGGTCCTCAGGGCTGTCTTCATCGCGGCGGGTGCCGCGATCATCGCCAACTTCGCCTGGGTCTTCTACATCTTCGGTGCCTTCCTCATCTACACGGCCTGGAAGCTCATCCAGGAGGCCCGTGCCGACGAGGAGGACGAGGAGTTCGAGGAGAACAAGCTGCTCAAGGCGGCCGAGCGCCGCTTCGGCGTCGCCGACCGCTACCACGGCACCAAGCTGTGGATCGAGGAGAACGGCAAGCGCGTCATGACCCCGATGCTGGTCGTGATGCTCGCGATCGGCACCACCGACGTGCTCTTCGCACTCGACTCCATCCCGGCGATCTTCGGCCTGACCCAGGACCCGTACATCGTTTTCACGGCCAACGCGTTCGCCCTGATGGGTCTGCGCCAGCTGTACTTCCTCCTCGGCGGTCTGCTGAGGAAGCTGGTCCACCTCTCCTACGGCCTGTCGGTCATCCTGGGCTTCATCGGCGTCAAGCTGGTGCTGCACGCTCTGCACGAGTCCGGGGTCCACGTCCCCGAGATCAGCATCCCGGTCTCGCTCGGCGTGATCTGCTCCGTCCTGATCGTCACCACGATCACCAGCCTGCGAGCCTCCAAGAAGCAGGCCGAGGCGGAGGCCGCGGAGAGCCGGAGCGACGACGCCCCGAAGGACAGCGTCGAGGCCTGACCGGAAGTACCGCCCCAGCACGGGCGGAAGCGACCACCGGGAGCGGCGGGCGGCGAGGAGCCGACCGCCGCTCTTCCGTGATGGGCCGTGGAGAGCCCGCGAAACCGCCGTGGTCGGCCCGGTCCGCGGCACAGCGAATGCCGGGACCGTCGCCCTCTGCGACGATCGCGTCATGATCACTCGCCCCAGGGAGTTCCTCACTCAGTGGACGGCCGTCACGCCCGTGGTCGCGGTCGTGCTGCTGGTCCTCACCTGGGGACGCGATCTGCCCGGGGCCGTCGTCGCCCTGCTGACGATCGTCCTCGCCGCCTCCGTCCTCGCCGCCGTGCACCACGCCGAGGTAGTCGCTCACCGGGTCGGCGAGCCCTTCGGTTCCCTGGTTCTCGCCGTCGCCGTCACGGTCATCGAGGTCGCGCTCATCGTGACCCTGATGGCCGACGGCGGCGACAAGAGCGCGTCCCTGGCCAGGGACACCGTCTTCGCGGCCGTGATGATCACCTGCAACGGTGTGGTCGGCCTCAGCCTCCTGGTCGCCTCCGTGCGGCACGGCACCGCGGTCTTCAACCCGGAGGGCACCGGGGCCGCCCTCGCGACCGTCGCCACCCTGGCCACGCTCAGTCTGGTGCTGCCGACGTTCACCACGAGCGCGCCCGGTCCCGAGTTCTCCACCGTGCAGCTGACCTTCGCGGCGCTGTCCTCACTCGTCCTCTACGGCCTGTTCATCACGACCCTGACCGTACGGCACCGCGACTACTTCCTGCCGGTCACCCGGCAGGGCGAGGTGATCACCGTCGAGAACCACGCCCACGCGCCGTCCTCCCGCACCGCGCTGATCAGCCTGGTGCTGCTCGCCCTTGCTCTGATCGGCGTGGTCGGCCTGGCCAAGGGGGTGTCGCCCACCATCGAAGACGGGGTGCAGGCCGCCGGGCTGCACCATGCCGTCGTCGGCGTCGTCATCGCCCTGCTCGTACTGCTCCCCGAGACCATCGCCGCGGTGCGCTCCGCGCGCCGCGACCGGGTGCAGACCAGCCTGAACCTCGCCCTCGGTTCGGCCATGGCCAGCATCGGCCTGACCATCCCGGCCGTCGCCCTCGCCTCCCTGTGGCTCTCCGGGCCGCTGATCCTGGGGCTCGGAGCGGTCCACATGGTGCTGCTCGCCCTGACCGTGGTGGTGGCCTCGCTGACGGTCGTCCCGGGCCGTGCCACGCCCTTGCAGGGAGGCGTCCACCTGGTGCTGTTCGCGGCGTACCTGGAGCTCGCGATCAACCCCTAGCGCCGGCCGGTCCCCCGAACGCGGGGGAGCGTCAGTACGTGACGGTGATGCGCCGCGCGGGCCCGTCGACCCGCACGGTCCCCCCGTAAGGGACGACGACCTGCGGATCGGTGTGGCCGAAGTCCACGTCGAAGACGATCGTGGCCTCGGGGGCGTAGACCCGCATCGCACGCAGCACCGCCTCACGCTGCTGAGCCGCGTACCGTTCGCCCTCCTCGGGGCTGTTGGGGCGTTCGAAGGACCAGGTCTTCGGACGGGCCATCAGGAGCGCGGAGAAACGGCCGAGCAGCCCGCGCTCGCCCATGTTGCGCAGGGTGCGGAAGACCTCCGTCGCGCTCGGCAGCTCCTCGGAGGTCTCCAGGAGCAGCACGCCGCCGTCGTACTCCGCCGGGTCGCGGGCGATCTCGCGGTCGGCCATCAGCAGCCAGGCCAGGATCTCCAGGCAGCCGCCCCAGGTCCGTCCCTCGACCACACGGCCGGCGTTCACCCAGGACCAGCCAGCCCCGGTCCGCATCGACGGTTCCGCCTCGAAGGTGGCCGGGTCGGCCCAGTCGCGGTTGACGTCGTTGAAGCGCTCGGCGGGGCGAAGCTCGTACGGACCGGAGGTGAACAGCGCCGCGCGCAGTGAGTCGGCGGTCTGCGGGTGCATGGCGACGGGGCGCCCCAGCTCCACCATGACGCTCGCGCCGTGGTAACCGACGATGCCCGTGTTGCGCAGGTAGGCGAGCAGGTTCGTGTTGTCGCTCAGGCCGAAGAACGGCTTCGGGTTGGCCCGGATCAGCTCCCGGTCCAGCAGCGGCAGGACGGTGATCTGGTCGTCGCCGCCGATCGACGCGATGACGGCCTTGATCTCCGGATCGGCGAAGGCGGCGTGGATGTCGGCGGCCCGCTCGGCAGGCGTCGAGCCCATCCTCCGCGTCGCCGGATACTCGACGGGCTCCAGGCCGAACTCCTTGCGCAGCCGCTCCAGGCCCAGCTCGTAGGGGAGTGGGAAGAGCCCCGGCAGCCCGGAGGAGGGTGATATCACCGCGATGCGGTCGCCGGGCGACGGCTTGGGCGGGTACTCGATCATCGTCATGGACGGAGGGTAGGGCCGGCCGGGCAGCCGGTGCACCGTGATAAACCGGGGTCCGAGCGGCGGCCCGTACGGGGACCGCCGCATCCGAACGGACCGGAGGAACCGTGCCCCGCACCCTGGCCAACGCCCCGATCATGATCCTCAACGGCCCCAACCTGAACCTGCTGGGCCAGCGCCAGCCGGAGATCTACGGCTCCGACACCCTCGCGGACGTCGAGGCACGGTGCGTGAAGGCGGCGGCGGCACACGGCGGCACGGTGGACTTCCGGCAGTCCAACCACGAGGGTGAACTGGTCGACTGGATCCACGAGGCCCGGCTGAACCACTGCGGGATCGTGATCAATCCCGCCGCCTACTCGCACACCTCCGTCGCGATCCTGGATGCCCTCAACACTTGCGACGGCCTGCCGGTGGTGGAGGTCCACGTCTCCAACATCCACCAGCGTGAGCCGTTCCGGCACCACTCCTACGTGTCGCAGCGCGCCGACGGGGTGATCGCGGGGTGCGGTGTGCAGGGGTACGTGTTCGGCGTGGAGCGGATCGCGGTGCTGGCCGGGACGGGAACGGCCCGGGCCTGAGGCGCCGGGGCCGGCCCCGCGACACCGAGGCCGGTCCCTCCCTACCCCGTGGGCTCACCAGCCGCGCGCGTGCCACTCCGGCAGGTGCGGCCGTTCCGCGCCGAGCGTGGTGTCCCTGCCGTGCCCGGGATAGACCCACGTCTCGTCCGGGAGGACGTCGAAGACCTTGGTCTCCACGTCCCGCATCAGACTCGCGAACGCCTTGGGATCGTCATGGGTGTTGCCCACACCACCCGGAAAGAGACAGTCCCCGGTGAACACATGGGGATGCCCGTGCGGGTCGTCGTACACCAGGACGATGGAGCCCGGCGTGTGTCCGACCAGGTGGCGTGCCGTGAGCTCCACCTGCCCCACCCGGACCGTGTCGCCGTCGTCGAGGAGGACGTCGGTCGGCACGGGGATGCCCTCGGCGTCGTGCCGTCCGGCGTGGGTGCGGGCCCCGGTGGCCGCGACGACCTCGGCGAGCGCCTGCCAGTGGTCGCCGTGCCGGTGGGTGGTGACGACGGAGGCGATGCCGTCGTCACCGATCGTGCCGAGCAGCGTGCGCGCGTCGTTCGCGGCGTCGATCAGCACCTGCTCGTCGGTGGCCCGGCAGCGCAGCAGATAGGCGTTGTTGTCCATCGGGCCGACCGCGACCTTGGTGATCATCAGGTCTTTGAGTTCGTGCACGTCGGCGGGTCCGCCGACCCTGACCTCTCCGCTGTACGTCATGCAGGCCAGCCTAGCGCCGGGAGGCGGCCCGCAGACCGCCTCCCGGGGGCGGCGCTACAACGGAGGCAGCGTCGGCAGCGGGCCGCCCTCCGCGGTCAGCTCGGAGCCCGCGCGGCGTCCGGCGAGCCAGCCGAGCAGGTCGGTCGGGCGTCCGGTGACCGTCACCTCGGGAGCGTCCGCCTCCCGGCCCGTGCGCCACGCGCGCGTGCCGTCGGTGAGCCGGGTGGCCGCCACGTCCGGGTGCCCGGCGAACCGTGCGGCGAGGAAGTCGGTCTCCCGCTCCGTGAACTCCGCCGGAAGATCCTCCAGCTCGTACCCGATGCCCAGGTCCACGTGGTGCAGCTCGACCTCGACCCAGCGCCGGAACGGCAGCCGGGACGCCGAGTCGGTGATCCCGTTGCGCAGCTCCACCGTGCGCGACCAGTCCGCGGGAACGGCGGCGACGTCCTGGAAGCGGGCCGCGCTCTCGCGCACGTCGGCGAGCTGGGCGTCGAGGGGCCGCGGCGCGCCCCGCTCGATGTCGGCGTCCCGCGCCTCGCCGGAGACGTACATGGGGCGTCCTTCGAGGACGTTCACGAGGGCGTCCGCGTTGCGGGCGAGGTGGGCGAGGACGTGGCCACGACTCCAGCCGGGAAGCCGTGACGACTCCGTCACGGACGCGTTGTCCAGTTTCCCGACCGCGCCGAGCAGCCGCTCGGTAGCGTCACGTACAGACTCCAGGTCACGAGCGTGGTCAATCATGATGCTGACCCTAGACCTCGCTACACCTTCGGGTGAAGGTTGTGGACGACCCCCGCAATTCGAATGCACGTGCTATATGGTCGGAAGCGGCGTCGGGCATGCTGGGAAGTCGGGGTTTGTTGACAACCGGTGAATCCGACCGGCGTTGTCAGTGGCTCCCCCTAGTCTGAGAAAGACGGGGGCCTCGCCCCTGTCACTTCTCTCAAGAAAGGTGCGGACCGGCGTGGCCGACCGTCTCATCGTCCGTGGCGCGCGCGAGCACAACCTGAAGAACGTCTCGCTCGACCTGCCTCGTGACTCGCTCATCGTCTTCACGGGCCTGTCCGGGTCGGGCAAGTCCTCCCTGGCCTTCGACACCATCTTCGCCGAGGGCCAGCGGCGCTACGTGGAGTCGCTCTCCTCTTACGCCCGGCAGTTCCTCGGCCAGATGGACAAGCCGGACGTCGACTTCATCGAGGGGCTCTCCCCGGCCGTCTCCATCGACCAGAAGTCGACCTCCCGCAACCCGCGCTCCACGGTCGGCACCATCACCGAGGTCTACGACTACCTGCGCCTGCTCTTCGCGCGCATCGGCAAGCCGCACTGCCCTCAGTGCTCCCGGCCGATCTCGCGCCAGTCGCCGCAGGCCATCGTCGACAAGGTCCTGGAGCTGCCGGAGGGCAGCCGCTTCCAGGTGCTGTCGCCGCTGGTGCGCGAGCGCAAGGGCGAGTTCGTCGACCTCTTCTCCGACCTCCAGACCAAGGGCTACTCCCGCGCGCGGGTGGACGGCGAGACGATCCAGCTCTCGAATCCGCCCACGCTCAAGAAGCAGGAGAAGCACACCATCGAGGTGGTCGTCGACCGCCTCACGGTGAAGGACTCCGCCAAGCGCCGGCTCACCGACTCCGTGGAGACCGCGCTCGGCCTGTCCGGCGGCATGGTCGTGCTCGACTTCGTCGACCTCCCCGAGGACGACCCCGAGCGCGAGCGCATGTACTCCGAGCACCTGTACTGCCCGTACGACGACCTGTCCTTCGAGGAGCTGGAGCCCCGCTCCTTCTCCTTCAACTCGCCCTTCGGCGCCTGCCCCGACTGCTCCGGCATCGGCACGCGCATGGAGGTCGACCCGGAGCTGATCGTCCCCGACGAGGAGAAGTCCCTCGACGAGGGCGCCATCCACCCCTGGTCGCACGGGCACACCAAGGACTACTTCGGCCGCCTGATCGGTGCCCTCGCGGACGCCCTAGGCTTCCGCACGGACATCCCCTTCGCCGGTCTGCCGCTGCGCGCCCGCAAGGCCCTGCTCAACGGCCACAAGACCCAGGTCGAGGTCCGCTACCGCAACCGGTACGGGCGCGAGCGCCGCTACACCACGGCCTTCGAGGGCGCGATCCCCTTCGTCAAGCGCCGGCACAGCGAGGCCGAGAGCGACGCCAGCCGCGAGCGCTTCGAGGGCTACATGCGCGAGGTGCCCTGCCCCACCTGTGAGGGCACGCGTCTCAAGCCGCTCGTCCTCGCGGTCACCGTGATGGGCAAGTCGATCGCCGAGGTCTCGGCGATGTCCATCAGCGACTGCGCCGATTTCCTCGGCGAGCTGAAGCTCAACGCCCGCGACAAGAAGATCGCCGAGCGCGTCCTGAAGGAGGTCAACGAGCGGCTGCGGTTCCTGGTCGACGTCGGCCTGGACTACCTCTCGCTGAACCGCGCGGCCGGCACCCTCTCCGGCGGCGAGGCGCAGCGTATCCGCCTGGCCACCCAGATCGGCTCCGGCCTCGTCGGCGTGCTCTACGTCCTCGACGAGCCGTCCATCGGCCTGCACCAGCGCGACAACCACCGGCTGATCGAGACCCTCGTCCGGCTCCGCGACATGGGCAACACCCTCATCGTCGTCGAGCACGACGAGGACACCATCAAGGTCGCCGACTGGATCGTCGACATCGGCCCCGGCGCCGGCGAGCACGGCGGCAAGGTGGTCCACAGCGGCTCCCTCAAGGAGCTGCTGGACAACGCCGAGTCGCAGACCGGCCTCTACCTGTCCGGGCGCAAGGCCATCCCGCTGCCCGACATCCGGCGCCCCCGCGACCCGGCCCGGCAGCTCACCGTGCACGGCGCCCGCGAGAACAACCTCCAGGACATCGACGTCTCCTTCCCCCTCGGCGTCTTCACGGCCGTCACCGGCGTCTCCGGCTCCGGCAAGTCGACCCTGGTCAACGACATCCTGTACACCCACCTGGCCCGCGAGCTGAACGGCGCGCGCAACGTGCCCGGCCGACACACGCGCGTGGACGGTGACGACCTCGTCGACAAGGTCGTGCACGTCGACCAGTCGCCCATCGGCCGCACCCCGCGGTCCAACCCGGCGACGTACACCGGTGTCTTCGACCACATCCGCAAGCTGTTCGCCGAGACGACCGAGGCGAAGGTCCGCGGCTACCTGCCGGGCCGCTTCTCCTTCAACGTCAAGGGCGGCCGCTGCGAGAACTGCGCGGGCGACGGCACCATCAAGATCGAGATGAACTTCCTCCCGGACGTCTACGTCCCGTGCGAGGTCTGCCACGGCGCCCGGTACAACCGGGAGACCCTGGAGGTCCACTACAAGGGCAAGTCCATCGCCGACGTGCTGAACATGCCGATCGAGGAGGCCACGGACTTCTTCGAGGCGGTCCCCGCGATCTCCCGGCACATGAAGACCCTCAAGGACGTCGGCCTCGGCTACGTCCGGCTCGGCCAGTCCGCGACCACCCTCTCCGGCGGTGAGGCCCAGCGCGTCAAGCTCGCCAGCGAGTTGCAGCGCCGCTCCACCGGGCGCACGGTCTACGTCCTGGACGAGCCGACCACCGGTCTCCACTTCGAGGACATCAGCAAGCTGCTCACGGTCCTGTCCGGCCTCGTCGACAAGGGCAACTCGGTCATCGTCATCGAGCACAACCTCGACGTGATCAAGACCGCCGACTGGGTCGTCGACATGGGCCCCGAGGGCGGCGCCGGCGGTGGCCTGGTGGTCGCCGAGGGCACGCCCGAGCAGGTCGCCGCCGTGCCCGCCAGCCACACCGGCAAGTTCCTGCGGGACATCCTCGGCGCGGACCGCATCAGCGACGCCGCCCCCGTGAAGGCCCCGCGCAAGGCGGCCGCGAAGACGGTGGCGGCCAAGGCGTCCGCCACGAAGACCACCACCAAGGCGGTCACCGGCACGGCGGCGAAGAAGCCCGCCACCAAGCCGGCCAAGACTGCCAAGACGGCCGCGAAGCCCGACGCGAAGAAGACGGCGCGGACGAGCAAGGCCTGAACCGGAGCCGAGCCGGGCCCCACGGACGATCCCGCGGCGCCCGGCTCGGCGTGCGCCCGGCTCGGGGGCTCAGGCGCCCTCCGGCTCCGAATTCGCCGCGTCGGATCTCACCCGTCGCCTCGAACCCGTCGTGCCGCCCGTCACCGCCGACGGCATGGCGCCCAGCCCGCCGAACTCCACGGCGAACATCACCGGCCGGGTCATGTCGCCGATGGTCGGCTCGCCCCTCCATGGTCCCGTCCCTCGCCTCCGCCCGACACCCGGATCGAGCGGTAGGCCATCGTCGGGCGCTTCGCCACGTCGAGCAAGGTCGGAGGCGCGTACGCGCGCGTCCCGGTCGGCGTTCCCGGTGTCGAAGGAGGCCAGGTCGACCGCGGCGGACACCCGGACGTCCTCGTCCCACTCCCGACGAACAGTGACGAACAGTTCGGCCTGCTCGCCGCTGAAGCGCCCGCGCACCTTGGCGAGCCGAGGTGGCCGACGGTGAAGTTCACGCAGCCATGGACCGCCGGGCCCCCGGGGACGGACCGGTGCCGTCGGCGTTCAGCCGGCCACCTCGTGCGCGTACGGCGGCTCCGCGCCCGCCCGCGAGCAGGTGACCGCCGCCGCGCGGGCGGCGAAGCCCAGCAGCCCCGCCCAGCCCTCGGGCCCCAGCGCGGCCACCGCCTCCGCGCTGAGCGCGTCCCGCACCGCGAGGCCGTGCAGCAGCGCCGCGTTCACCGTGTCGCCCGCGCCGATCGTGTCCACCACCTCGACTCGCTCGCCCGGTACCGAGTACTCGCTTCCGTCGCGGGTGTACGCCGTCAGTCCGGCACCGCCCCGGGTGACCACGACCGCCGCCGGACCCGCCGCCAGCCATTCCCGGGGCGTTCCGCCGAGCCACTCGGCGTCCTCGGCGGACAGTTTCAGCAGGTCCACGGAGGGCAGCCAGCTTTTGAACCGGGCCCGGTAGGCGTCGGCGTCCAGGATCAGGCCGGGCCGGATGTTGGGGTCCAGCGCCGTGAGTACGCCCCGGGAGGCCGTCTCCCGCAGCAGTTCCTCGTAGGCGCTCGCGCCCGGCTCCAGCACCAGCGAACAG
The DNA here is from genome assembly GCF_028473745.1 of Streptomyces sp. M92. NCBI lineage: Bacteria > Bacillati > Actinomycetota > Actinomycetes > Kitasatosporales > Streptomycetaceae > Streptomyces > Streptomyces sp. M92. Next base: position 188,904 of record NZ_CP101137.1, on the reverse strand, counting down.
GTTCCGAAGGAGACCGCACGGGTACCGGACGGCAGCGCGGCGGGCACCGCGAACAACCTGTCCGCCGTCCCGTCGACGTAGAAGGAGTACGCGGCGGAACCGTCCGCGTCCACCGAGGCCACGGCGAGCGTGGTGGGCTCGGCCCCGCGCTGCACGGGGGACACGTCCACGCCCGTCTCGCGCAGCCGCTCCAGCAGGGCCTCGCCGAAGGCGTCGTACGACACCCGGGAGCAGAAAGCGGCGGGGGAGCCGAGGCGGCCGAGCGCGACGGCCGTGTTGTAAGGCCCGCCGCCGAGCGCCGGGCGCAGGGCGGCGAGGGCGCCCGTCCCCTGCGGGACCAGGTCGATCAGGGCCTCACCGGCGACGACGATCACGGGAGTGTCCTTTCGTGAACCATTACGGGGGCTTGCTCGGACCGCTCGGGGCAGCCGCACGAGGTGCGGTGCACGAAGGCGCACGGCAACCGCACGGTCCGGGCGGGCCGGTCCGGCTCGGCGAGGCGCTCCAGCAGCAGCCGGACGGCCCGGGCGCCGAGCTCTCTGCTGGGCTGCGCCACGGCCGTGAGCCGGGGGGAGAAAAGGTCGGCCCAGGGGAAGTCGTCGAAGCAGCACAGCGCCAGGTCGCCGGGTACGGACAGACCGCGGTCCCGCACGGCGCGCAGCGCTCCGATGGTCATCGCGTTGTTGGCGGTGACCAGTGCGGTGGGCGGTACCGGCAGGGACAGCAGGGCGGCCGTGGCCCGTTCGCCGCCGGCCGCCTCGGAGTCGCCGTGGACCAGGAGCCGTTCGTCGAAGGGCAACCCGGCGGCGGCGAGGCCGTGCCGGTACCCGGTGATCCGCTCCCGCGTGGTGCTGAGCCCCGGCCGGCCCGCCACCAGGCCGATCCCGCGGTGGCCGAGCCCGGCGAGATGGGTCACCAGCCGGGTCGTCGGCTCGGCGCCCTCGGCGCAGACCTGGTCGAAGCGCGGAGCGCCGTCGCCGTCCGGGGGGTCCACGACCCGGTCGAGGAACACGGTGGGCACGCGATGGCGGCCGAGGTAGGCGACGAGGCCGCGCGGTTCGGCGGAGGGCGCGACGATCATGCCGTCCACCCGACGCTCGTGCAGCAGCCGTACGGCCTTGCGCTCGTGGTCGGGGTCGTCGTGCGGATCGGCTATGAGCAGGCCGTACCCGTGTTCCAGAGCGGCGGTCTCGACGCCCTGGAGGATCTCCGTGAAGTACGGGTTGCTGATCGCCGACACCGCGAGGCCGATGGAACGGGTGCGGGAGGTCACCAGGGAGCGGGCGAGGGTGTTCGGGGTGTAGCCGAGTTCCTCGATGGCGTCCAGCACCGCCTGCCGGGTACGTGGCAGCACCGGACGGGTGTCGTTGAGCACGTGCGAGACGGTCGCCACGGAGACCCCGGCGCTCCGGGCGACATCGGCCATGGTCGCCATCGACGGCTCCCCTTCCCGTGTACGGCCGCAGATCGGCCGGCCACACCGCACCGTGGGCCACTGGCCGGGACCGTACCTCATGCCCAGTGAGCGCGTAAACGCTCGCGCAAGCGTTTACGCGCCCCGCTCCGAAGGCCACCGGGGTCGTGCCACTTCCGCGCCACCCACCCCGCGGCGGGACCCCGGCCGCCGGATATCGTCGCCCTGCACATCCCCCGACCAGTGGAGCCCGCATGCCCGGCCGTCCCGCCCCGAGCCGCCGTACCGTCCTGCGTACGGCGGCCCTCACGCCCGTCGCCGGACTCGGCGCGGCCGCCTGCTCACCGGGCGATGACGGTGCCGCGCCCGCCCGGCCGACCGCACCCGTCGACCTCGGCGCGGACGGGGCGGTCGCCAAGGGGGCGACGAAGCTGGACCGGGACCACAACGTGGTGGTCAGCCGGGCCGAGGACGGGTCGCTGAAGGCGTTCAGCACGGTCTGCACGCACGCGGGGTGCCCCATCAGGAAGCTGGAAGGGACGAAACTGGTCTGCCCCTGTCACGGCAGCGAGTTCGACGCCCGGACCGGCGAGGTGCTGCACGCCCCGGCGACCGTGCCGCTCGTCGAGCTGCCGGTCGAGGTGAAGCAGGGCCGGATCGTCGCGAGTCCCGGGACCTGACCGGTCGGGCCCGCGACCGCCCGTTCACTCCCAGTCCCACCCGATCCCCAGCATCCCCGACCGCATCCGCGGTTCCACGAGGTGCACCGAGTGGTGCTGCCCGCTGAGGACGAGCTCCTGCCGACCGCCGCGCGGAGCCGCCGGCGAGTGCTGTGTGAACCGGTGGCAGCGCACCGGCAGGGCCGCCGCGTCGAAGCGCACCTGGAGGGCGTACTGCCCGCCCGCCGCGCCGAATCCGCGGGTGTACTCGCGGCTCACCCCCGCCGTGCCGTCCTCGACGCCGTAACGGAAGAGGTGGGTGTCTCCGGTCCGCAGACGCGTGTCGAAGAGCAGCTCGGTCACCAGCACACCGGTGTCGTGGTGGATGCGTACCCGTCCCGTGCGGCAGTTCTCCAGCGCGTGGACGGTCATCCGCGCGGGAGCGCAGCCCGGGTCGCCGTGGTGGACGGCGACGAAGCGGTCGACGCCGTCGCGGTGGGCGCGGACGATGTGGTGCGACTCACGGGCGGCGAGCTCGCGGCGGGTTCCGATCCGGATCCGTTCGTGGTGCCCGAGGACGTGCACCCCGCCGTCCGACGAGTGATGGTCCAGCTCGGCCAGCAGCCGCTCCAGGACGCCGGAGGCCTCCATGTGGGCGCGGTAGGAGCGGACGGCGGGCCGCCGGTCCGCGGGGTCCTCCTCGGCCCCGGCCAGCAGCCGTATCAGCGACTCCTCGGGCAGCTGGAGTATCTCCTCCAAGGCCCGTACGGCCCGCAGCGACTCCGGGCGCTGGGGGCGCCGGGCGCCCTGCTGCCAGTAGCTGAGGCTCGTGACGCCCACCTTCACCCCGTGGCGCGACAGATGGTGCTGCACGCGCTGCAGCGGCAGTCCCCGCGCGGCGATCGCGGCGCGCAGGGCCACGTGGAAGGGGCCACCGCGCAGGGCCGAGTCGAGTTCCGCGGTGGCGACGTCCAGGTGCTGGGTGGCGTGCGGCATGCAGGGGCCTTTCTGTGAAGGACACGACGGCTGGTCAGACCGTTCGGCGCGGATCGACCGGGGCCGCCCCCCGGCCGCGGCGCAGGGCTCTGCACATCCGTACGCCGCGCTTCAGGGCCCCGAGTCCCCCCGCATTGAAGCGCGTTGGTCTGTTCCCGACAACACCTGAAGCCCGACCGTGACGCGCTCCTGGCCGAGAACGCACGGGCCGGGCGCCCCAAGGGCACCCGGCGTGACCGGGTGGCCCCGGACCGTCTCTCCCCGGCCGTGCACCGGGGCGTCCACATACCCCCGCGACCGGTGTCCACAGGGCCCGGCGAAGGGTTGTCCACAGGCCTCGCGGCCCGTCGTCCACAGCCCAGCCGCTGTGTCGGTCCCCGCCAGTAGGGTGTGAGTCATGGCCGACCCCTCCAGCTACCGCCCCAGGCCGGGTGAGATCCCGGACTCCCCGGGGGTGTACAGGTTCCGTGACGAGCACCGCCGGGTGATCTATGTCGGAAAGGCGAAGAGCCTGCGCCAGCGCCTGGCCAACTACTTCCAGGACCTGGCGAACCTGCACCCCCGCACCCGCACCATGGTCACCACGGCCGCCTCCGTGGAGTGGACGGTGGTGTCCACGGAGGTCGAGGCGCTCCAGCTGGAGTACTCCTGGATCAAGGAGTACGACCCCCGGTTCAACGTCAAGTACCGCGACGACAAGAGTTACCCGTACCTCGCGGTGACGATGAACGAGCAGTTCCCGCGCGTGCAGGTGATGCGCGGCCACAAGAAGAAGGGCGTGCGCTACTTCGGGCCGTACGGCCACGCCTGGGCGATCCGCGACACGGTCGACCTTCTGCTGCGCGTCTTCCCGGTGCGCACCTGCTCCGCCGGCGTCTTCAAGAACGCGGCCCGCACCGGCCGCCCCTGCCTGCTCGGCTACATCGGCAAGTGCTCCGCCCCGTGCGTCGAGCGGATCTCCCCCGAGGACCACCGGGAGCTCGCCGAGGAGTTCTGCGACTTCATGGCCGGCCGCACCGGCACCTACCTGCGCCGCCTGGAGCGGCAGATGGCCGACGCGGCCGAGGACATGGAGTACGAGCGGGCGGCACGCCTGCGCGACGACATCGGCGCCCTGAAGAAGGCCATGGAGAAGAGCGCGGTCGTGCTCGCCGACGCGACCGACGCCGACCTGATCGCGGTCGCCGAGGACGAGCTGGAGGCGGCCGTCCAGATCTTCCACGTACGTGGCGGACGGGTGCGCGGCCAGCGCGGCTGGGTCACCGACAAGGTGGAGGAGATCACCACCGGCGCCCTCGTCGAGCACGCCCTCCAGCAGCTCTACGGCGAGGAGACCGGGGACGCCGTTCCCAAGGAGGTCCTGGTCCCCGCCCTGCCCGACCCGGTGGAGCCGGTCCAGCAGTGGCTGGCCGGGCGCCGGGGCTCGGGCGTCTCGCTGCGCATCCCGCAGCGCGGCGACAAGAAGGCGCTGATGGAGACCGTCCAGCGCAACGCCGAGCAGGCGCTCGTCCTGCACAAGACCAAGCGCGCCTCCGACCTGACCACGCGCTCGCGCGCGCTGGAGGAGATCGCCGGGGCCCTGGACCTGGACAGCGCTCCGCTGCGCATCGAGTGCTACGACATCTCTCACCTCCAGGGCGACGACGTCGTGGCCTCCATGGTCGTCTTCGAGGACGGGCTGGCCCGGAAGAGCGAATACCGCCGGTTCCAGATCAAGGGCTTCGCGGGACAGGACGACGTCCGTTCCATGCACGAGGTCATCACCCGCCGCTTCCGCCGCTATCTCGCCGAGAAGGAGAAGACCGGCGAGTGGGCCGACGGCCCGGACACGGACGCGGCGGAAGCGGACGGTGCCGAGCGGCGCGCCGACGGCCTGCCGCTCACGGACGGCCAGGCCGCCCAGGACGACGGCGAGACCCTCGTGGACGGCCCGGCCCTCAAGGACGACGACGGCCGCCCCAAGCGCTTCGCCTATCCGCCCCAGCTCGTCGTCGTCGACGGCGGTCAGCCGCAGGTCGCGGCGGCCCAGCGGGCGCTGGACGAGCTGGGGATCGACGACATCGCCGTCTGCGGTCTCGCCAAGCGCCTGGAGGAGGTGTGGCTGCCCGGCGACGACGACCCGGTCGTCCTGCCCCGCACCAGCGAGGGCCTGTACCTGCTCCAGCGGGTCCGTGACGAGGCCCACCGCTTCGCGATCACCTACCAGCGCGCCAAGCGCGCCAAGCGCTTCCGGTCGAGCCCCCTGGACGACGTGCCCGGACTGGGGGAGACCCGCAAGCAGGCGCTGATCAAGCACTTCGGTTCGGTGAAGAAGCTCAGGTCGGCGACGATCGACCAGATCTGCGAGGTGCCCGGCATAGGCCGCAAGACGGCGGAGACCGTCGCCGTGGCCCTCGCCCAGGCCACTCCGGCGGCACCCGCCGTGAACACGGCGACCGGAGAGATCATGGATGACGAGGACGGGGCACCCGGGACGACGACGGATGCCCCGGGGGAGCCCGTGCCCGCGGGCACCCCGGACGAACGACGGGGGCAGGAGCGATGACCGAGCACGAGGCACAGCCCACAGCGGGACGAGAACAGGCCCACGGAACGGCCGGCGAGGACGCGGACCCGCGGACGGCCGGACCGGGCCCGGGCCAGAACGACGGAGCACAGGTGAGTACGGGCAAGGAAACAGCCGGGGCGCACGAGGCGGCCATCCCCGAGCTGGTGATCATCTCCGGCATGTCCGGGGCCGGTCGCTCGACGGCCGCCAAGTGTCTGGAGGACCTCGGCTGGTTCGTCGTCGACAACCTGCCGCCCGCGCTGATCCCCACCATGGTGGAGCTCGGCGCCCGCTCGCAGGGCAACGTGGCGCGCATCGCCGTGGTCGTCGACGTCCGCGGCCGGCGCTTCTTCGACAACCTGCGGGAATCGCTCGCCGACCTCGACGCCCGCGGCGTCACCCGCAGGATCGTCTTCCTGGAGTCCTCCGACGACGCCCTGGTGCGCCGCTTCGAGTCGGTGCGCCGCCCGCACCCCCTCCAGGGCGACGGCCGGATCGTGGACGGCATCGCCGCCGAGCGGGAGCTGCTTCGCGAGCTGCGCGGCGACGCCGACCTGGTGATCGACACCTCCAGCCTCAACGTGCACGAGCTGCGCGCCAAGATGGACGCCCAGTTCGCCGGCGACGAGGAACCCGAGCTGCGGGCCACCGTCATGTCCTTCGGCTTCAAGTACGGACTCCCGGTCGACGCCGACCTGGTCGTGGACATGCGCTTCCTGCCCAACCCTCACTGGGTCCCGGAGCTGCGCCCGTTCACCGGCCTGAACGAGGAGGTGTCCTCCTACGTCCTCAGCCGGCCCGGGGCCAAGGAGTTCCTCGACCGCTACACCGAGCTGCTCCAGATGATCGCCGCGGGTTACCGTCGGGAGGGCAAGCGCTATGTGACCGTCGCCGTCGGCTGCACCGGCGGCAAGCACCGGTCCGTGGCCATGTCGGAGAAGCTCGCCGCCCGGCTCGCCGCCGAGGGCGTGGAGACGGTGGTCGTCCACCGGGACATGGGACGGGAATGACAGGACGTACTCCGCGGCTGAGCAGGCTGCGCCGGGTGGTGCCCGAAGGGCGCGGCGGCAGACCCGTCGAGGCCCGCGCCGCCCGGCCCGAGCAGGCGCGCGGCGGCAAGCCGCGCCGCCGGGGCGCCCAGCCCAAGGTCGTCGCCCTCGGCGGCGGCATGGGCCTGTCCGCCTCGCTGGCCGCGCTGCGTCGGATCACCGGCGACCTCACCGCCGTCGTCACCGTGGCCGACGACGGCGGTTCCAGCGGGCGCCTCCGTGACGAGCTCGGTGTGCTGCCGCCCGGCGACCTGCGCAAGGCGCTGGCCGCGCTGTGCGGTGACGACGACTGGGGCCAGACCTGGGCCCGTGTCATCCAGCACCGCTTCCAGTCCCAGGGCGACCTGCACGAACACGCGGTCGGCAATCTGCTGATCGTCGCCCTGTGGGAGCAGCTCGGCGACCATGTCCAGGCCCTCGACCTGGTCGGCAAGCTGCTCGGCGCGCACGGGCGGGTGCTGCCCATGTCCGCCGTGCCGCTGGAGCTCCAGGCCCTGGTCAAGGGGCACGACCCGGAGCGGCCCGACGAGGTGGACACCGTGCGCGGGCAGGCGACCGTGGCTCTCACCCCGGGCGAGGTGCAGTCCGTGCACCTCGTGCCGAACGACCCGCCGGCCGTCCCCGAGGCGGTGGACGCCGTCCTGGACGCCGACTGGGTGGTGCTGGGCCCAGGCTCCTGGTTCTCCTCGGTCATCCCGCACCTGCTCGTACCCGACCTGCTGGACGCGCTCGCCGAGACGAAGGCGCGCCGGGTGCTCTCCCTGAACCTCGCGCCGCAGCCCGGGGAAACCGAGGGCTTCTCACCGCAGCGTCATTTGGAGGTTTTGGGACGACACGCCCCTAAACTCGCCCTGGACGTGGTGCTGGCCGACGAGGCCGCCGTGCCCGACCGTGACTCGCTCACCGATGCCGCGAAACGGTTCGGCGCCGCGGTCGAGCTGGCTCCGGTCGCCCGGACCGACGGGACCCCGAGGCACGACCCGGAGCTGCTGGCCGCCGCGTACGACCGTATTTTTCGGATGCATGGAAGGATCGGCCCATGGCGATGACGGCAGCGGTGAAGGACGAGATCTCCCGGCTCCCCGTCACCCGGACCTGCTGCAGAAAGGCGGAGGTCTCCGCCGTCCTGCGGTTCGCCGGCGGCCTTCACCTGGTGAGCGGGCGCATCGTGATCGAGGCGGAGCTGGACACGGCGAGCGCGGCGCGCCGGCTCAAGCGGGACATCCTGGAGATCTTCGGGCACAGTTCCGAGCTGATCGTGATGGCGCCCGGCGGGCTGCGCCGCGGCTCGCGTTACGTCGTTCGGGTGGTCGCGGGCGGTGACCAGCTCGCCCGGCAGACCGGCCTGGTCGATGGGCGGGGCCGGCCGATCCGCGGTCTGCCGCCGCAGGTGGTCTCGGGGGCCACCTGCGACGCGGAGGCCGCCTGGCGGGGCGCGTTCCTGGCGCACGGTTCGCTCACCGAGCCCGGCCGGTCCTCCTCCCTGGAGGTCACCTGCCCGGGCCCCGAGGCCGCGCTGGCCCTGGTCGGCGCCGCCCGCCGGCTGTCGATCGCCGCCAAGGCCCGCGAGGTGCGGGGCGTGGACCGGGTGGTCGTCCGCGACGGCGACGCGATCGGTGCCCTGCTCACCCGGCTCGGCGCCCACGACTCGGTGCTGGCCTGGGAGGAGCGGCGGATGCGTCGTGAGGTCCGGGCCACCGCCAACCGCCTCGCCAACTTCGACGACGCCAACCTGCGCCGCTCCGCCCGTGCGGCCGTCGCCGCCGGGGCCCGGGTCCAGCGGGCCCTGGAGATCCTCGCCGACGACGTCCCGGAGCACCTCGCCGCCGCGGGGCGGCTGCGGATGGAGCACAAGCAGGCCTCGCTGGAGGAGCTGGGTGCCCTCGCCGACCCGCCGCTGACCAAGGACGCGGTCGCCGGCCGCATCCGCCGCCTGCTGGCCATGGCCGACAAGCGGGCCTCGGACCTCGGCATCCCCGGCACGGATGCCAACCTCGGCGAGGAGGAACTGGCCGACAACCTCGTCGGCTGACCGAACGCGCAGAGCCTGCCGAGTGTCCGGACGTACAGAGCCTGTCGGCTGTTCGGACGCGCAGAGCCTGTCGGCTGACCGGGTCTGCAAGCCGGTCGGTTCGCAGGTTGGTCGGTGGTCGGGTCCGCAGGTTGGTCGGTCGTCCGGGTCCGCAGGCCGGTCGGCTACCGGGCGCGCAAGCTCGTCGGGCCGATCGGGGCCGCCAGCCGGTCGCCTCACAGGGAACGCCAGCCGGCAGCCTCACAGGGAACGCCAGCCGGTCGCCTCGCGGGGCACGCCGGCCCGGCGCCCGACCAGGCCCGCAAGCCCGCCGGCTGACCGGACACGCAAGCCCGTCAGCCAACCCGGCAGGCAAGCCGGGCGGGCGGGCGGCCGGGCACCCGAGCCGGTCAGCCGAGCCGGATAGCCGAGCCGGGCGGACGGCCGGACACCCGAGCCGGACAGCCGGCCGAACGCGCGACGGCCCGCCGCACATGCCCCGCCCCCCCCACACACACGGGCCGTCAACCAGCCGGTACGGGCGACCACTTGGGTGACCCGTGCCGGCTTTCGCGTGTCCTTCCCGTGCTCTTGACTCGATCATGAGCTGTCATGAGCCTGGCATCTGTTCGCTGCTGTGGCGAACCCAGGCCTGTCGGACAGGCCCCATCTAGGGGGGTTCATGAGACGAAGAGCGAGATCGATCCTCGCTGTCGGCGCGCTCCTGATCGGCGGAGCGAGCTTCGCACCCATCGCCCAGGCACAACCCTCGGACACCGCGGACACCAACGCGACCGAGGCCGACGAGATAAAGGTCTTCCGCGCCGACGTCACCCAGGAGCAGGTACCCCTGCTGCTGGCCGCCGGTCAGGACGGTCACGAACTCAGTGAGCGGGTCCCCGACAAGGGCACCGCCACCGTCGAGGTCTACCTCACCGACCAGCAGGCCGGAAAGCTGGAGAAGCAGGGCGTCGACCTCAAGGAGCACACCCTCTCCACCCGGGCCGAGAAGCGGGTCGAGGACGCCGCCGAGGGCGTCTTCCGCCCCTACAGCGGCAGCGGCGGCCTCAGGGAGGAGATCCTCCGCACCGCACAGGAGCACCCCCGCCTCACCAAGGTCGTCTCCATCGGCAAGACGGTGAACGGCCAGGACATCCTCGCCCTCAAGCTCACCAAACACGCGGACAAGACCCGCGACGGCTCCAAGCCCGCCGTCCTCTACATGTCCAACCAGCACGCGCGCGAGTGGATCACCCCGGAGATGACCCGGCGGCTGATGCACCACTACCTGGACAACTACAAGAAGGACCGGCGGATCAAGAAGCTCGTCGACCGCACCGAACTGTGGTTCCTGCTGTCGGCCAACCCCGACGGCTACGACTACACCTTCCAGGACGACGACAACCGCCTGTGGCGCAAGAACCTGCGTGACAACAACGGCGACGGCGCCATCGGCACCGGCGACGGCGTCGACCTGAACCGCAACTTCGCCTACAAGTGGGGCTACGACGACGAGGGCTCGTCCCCGAACCCCACCAGCCAGACCTACCGCGGCGCCGGCCCGAACTCCGAGCCCGAGACCAAGGCCCTGGACCGCTTCCAGAAGCGGATCGGCTTCGCCTACGGCATCAACTACCACTCCGCCGCCGAACTCCTCCTCTACGGCGTCGGCTGGCAGGTCGCCACCCACACCCCGGACGACGTCCTCTACGAGGCGCTCGCCGGCACGCCCGAGAACTCCGCGATCCCGGGCTACCGCCCGCAGGTCTCCTCGGAGCTGTACACCACCAACGGCGAGGCGGACGGCCACGCGGCCAACGTCAACGGCGTGGCGATGTTCACCCCGGAGATGTCGACCTGCCAGACCATCTCCGACCAGTACCCCGACGACGAGTGGAACGCGGCCGACTGCCAGTCCGGCTTCAACTTCCCCGACGACGAGAAGCTGATCCAGGAGGAGTTCGAGAAGAACATCCCCTTCGCGCTCTCCGTCGCCGAGTCCGCCGCGCACCCCGACCGGCCGTCGTCGTCCGTCGGCATCGAGGCCGCCGACTTCACCCCGGCCCCCTTCACCACCTCCTACTCGCGCGGCGCCGACCAGGAGGTCTCCGTCGTCGTACGCAAGTCGGTGCGCGACAAGGAGCTGAAGTACCGGGTCAACGGCGGACGCGTCCACGACATGGCCCTGAAGCCCTGGCGCGGCGGCGAGACGTACGGCGGTGAGGACAACCTCTACTTCGACGAGTACCGCGCCAAGGTCAAGGACGGCGACCGCGGGGACAAGGTCGAGGTCTGGTTCACCGGCGAGACGAAGAAGGGCAAGCGGACCGAGAGCGAGCACTTCACGTACACGATCGCCGAGCGGCCCCGCGCGGACGTCCTCGTCGTCGCCGAGGAAGGCGCGAAGGCCACACGGGCGCAGACGTACGTGGACGCCCTCAGGGCCAACGGCAAGCGGGCGGCCGTCTGGGACGTCGCCACCCAGGGCGCGCCCGACGCGCTCGGTGTCCTCGGCCACTTCGACACCGTCGTCCACTACACCGGCGCGGCGAACCCGGGCAACGCCACCCAGCTCCAGCTCCGCGCCCATCTCAACGAGGGCGGCCGGCTGATCGAGGCGGGCGAGCGGGCCGGCGGCAGCGTCGACCTCGGCGACGGCACGCTGTCGAACGACTTCAGCCAGTACTACCTCGGCGCCTACACCCGCACCGGCACCCCCGGAGCCACCGCATTCACCGGCTCCGGCAAGCTCGGCGGCACCACCGGCGCCCTCGGTGACGCCCCGGGCAACCCGCTGGACGCGGCCGGGACCTACAGCGTCACCTCGGACCAGCTGCCCGCCGGCGCCTACCCCCAGTTCGCCAGCGCGGGCGCCGGGAAGTTCGCCGGGACGGTCAACCCGTACGGGCCCTACGCGGGCGAGTGGATGGCCGCCGCCGTCCACACCGACGACGCCTACAAGCGCCTCACCAGCACCGTCGACCTCACCGGTGTCACCGCCGCCGACCGTCCCACCCTGCGCACCCAGCTCCTGTGGGACACCGAAGGCGGCTACGACCACGCCCTGGTCGAGGCGCACACCACCGGTGCCGACGACTGGACCACGCTCCCCGAGGCCGGGGGCGCGACCGGCACCGCCGTACCGGCCGAGTGCGCGGCCGGCTTCTACATGGGCGAGCACCCCTGGCTGGAGCACTACCTCACCCTCTCCGACGACGGCTGCACCGCCACCGGCACCACCGGGCGGTGGAACAGCCTCACCGGCTCCTCCGGAGGCTGGCGGCAGGTCGAGTTCGACCTGAGCGCCTACGCCGGGAAGTCCGTCGAGGTCTCCCTCGCCTACGTCACCGACCCCGGCAGCGGCGGACGCGGCGTCCTCGCCGACGAGGCCTCGCTGGTCGTCGGCGGCACGGCGGCGCGGACCGAGGGCTTCGAGACCTCGCTCGGCGCCTGGCGGGTGGCCGGACCGCCGGCCGGCAGCCCCGCCGTCCTGAAGGACTGGACCCGCACCGGCACCCTGTTCCAGACCTACGGTGCCGTCACCACGGACGACACCGTGCTGCTCGGTTTCGGCCTGGAGCACCTCACCGAACCGGCCGCCCGGACGGCACTGGTCCGGCAGGCGCTGCGTGCCCTGGACGAGTGAGAACCGGAATGCGGGGGACTGAGCCGGTGTAGCGAAATCGGGTGATCGGTCCCCGACGCCCGGGCGGTCCGTACCCCTACTGACGGGTACGGACCGCCCTGCCGGGAATGGGGCGTCTCGATGTCACCCCCGGAGCCCCGGAGAGGTAGGGTCGGAGGTGGTCGGGGACATCCCAAATACAGCTCGCCGGCACATCGGGCCGGCGTACCAACGAGGAGATCGGTTCGTGACGATCCGCGTAGGCATCAACGGCTTTGGCCGCATCGGTCGTAACTACTTCCGCGCGCTGCTGGAGCAGGGTGCAGACATCGAGATCGTGGCTGTCAACGACCTGGGTGACACCGCGACCACCGCCCACCTGCTGAAGTACGACACCATCCTCGGGCGCCTCCCGTACGAGGTCTCGCACACCGAGGACACCATCACCGTCGGCGACAAGACCATCAAGGTCCTCGCCGAGCGCAACCCGGCCGACATCCCGTGGGGCGAGCTGGGCGTCGACGTCGTCATCGAGTCGACCGGCATCTTCACGAAGAAGGCCGACGCCGAGAAGCACATCGCGGGCGGCGCGAAGAAGGTCCTCATCTCGGCTCCGGCCAAGGACGAGGACGTCACCATCGTGATGGGCGTCAACCAGGACAAGTACGACCCGGCGAACCACCACGTCATCTCCAACGCCTCCTGCACCACCAACTGCGTGGCGCCGATGGCCAAGGTCCTCGACGAGAACTTCGGCATCGTCAAGGGCCTGATGACGACGGTCCACGCGTACACGAACGACCAGCGCATCCTGGACTTCCCGCACAAGGACCTGCGCCGCGCCCGGGCCGCCGCGGAGAACATCATCCCGACCACCACGGGGGCCGCCAAGGCCACCGCGCTGGTCCTCCCGCAGCTCAAGGGCAAGCTGGACGGCATGGCCATGCGCGTCCCGGTCCCGACCGGCTCGGTCACCGACCTCGTCCTGGAGCTCGGCCGCGAGGTCACCAAGGAAGAGGTCAACGCCGCCTTCCAGAAGGCCGCCGAGGGCGAGCTCAAGGGCATCCTGGAGTACACCGAGGACGCGATCGTCTCCTCGGACATCGTCAACGCCCCGGCGTCCTGCACCTTCGACTCGTCCCTGACCATGGTCCAGGACGGCAAGAACGTGAAGGTCATCGGCTGGTACGACAACGAGTGGGGCTACTCCAACCGCCTCGTCGACCTCACGGTCTTCGTCGGCAACCAGCTCTGATCCAGCCGGACCCAGCAGGCACCTCGCATGCGACAACAGGGCTCGGGCAGCGCAAGGGCGCGCTGTCCGGGCCCTGCGTCGCGTCCGCGGCGGCCCGCCCTCGTAGGATCACGAGCGATCCGAGAACCCAGGAGCCCACTGCATGAAGACGATCGACGAACTGCTCTCCGAAGGCGTCACCGGCAAGCGCGTCTTCGTCCGCGCCGACCTCAACGTGCCGCTGGACGGCACCACCATCACCGACGACGGCCGCATCCGCGCCGTGGTGCCCACCGTCAAGGCCCTGGCCGACGCGGGCGCGCGCGTGATCGTCGCCTCGCACCTGGGCCGCCCCAAGGGCGCCCCGGACCCGGCCTTCTCCCTGGCCCCGGCCGCCGCCCGCCTCGGTGAGCTGCTCGGTGCGGGCACCGGCGTCGCCTTCGCCGAGGACACGGTCGGCACCGCCGCCGAGTCCACGGTCGCCGGCCTCGCGGACGGCCAGGTCGCGGTCATCGAGAACCTTCGCTTCAACGCCGGCGAGACCAGCAAGGACGACGCCGAGCGCGCCGCCTTCGCCGACAAGCTGGCCGCCCTCGCGGACGTGTACGTCGGCGACGGCTTCGGCGCCGTGCACCGGCGGCACGCCTCGGTCTACGACCTGCCGAAGAAGCTCCCGCACTACGCCGGCTACCTCATCGCCACCGAGGTCGGCGTCCTGAAGAAGCTCACCGACGACGTCCAGCGTCCCTACGTGGTCGCCCTCGGCGGCGCCAAGGTCTCCGACAAGCTCGCCGTCATCGACCAGCTGCTCGGCAAGGCCGACCGGCTCCTCATCGGCGGCGGCATGGCGTACACCTTCCTCAAGGCCAAGGGCCACGAGGTCGGCATCTCCCTCCTCCAGGAGGACCAGATCCCGGCCGTCAAGGAGTACATGGAGCGCGCCGAGAAGAACGGCGTCGAGCTGGTCCTCCCGGTCGACGTGCTGGTCTCGTCCGAGTTCCCGGACCTGAAGACCAAGGCCCCCGCGAACCCCGCCACCGTCGCCGCGGACGCCATCCCCGCCGACCAGGAGGGTCTGGACATCGGTCCCGAGACCCGCAAGCTGTACGCCTCGAAGCTCGCCGACGCCGCCACCGTCTTCTGGAACGGCCCGATGGGCGTCTTCGAGCACCCCGACTACGCCGAGGGCACCAAGGCGGTCGCCCAGGCCCTCGTCGACGCCCCGGGCTTCACCGTGGTCGGCGGCGGCGACTCCGCCGCGGCCGTCCGCACGCTCGGCTTCGACGAGAACGCATTCGGCCACATCTCGACCGGCGGCGGCGCCTCCCTCGAATACCTCGAGGGCAAGACGCTCCCCGGCCTCGCCGCACTGGAGGACTGACCCCGATGACCACCCGCACGCCGCTGATGGCGGGCAACTGGAAGATGAACCTCAACCACCTCGAGGCCATCGCCCACGTCCAGAAGCTCGCCTTCGCCCTCGCGGACAAGGACTACGACGCCGTCGAGGTAGCCGTCCTCGTCCCCTTCACCGACCTGCGCTCGGTGCAGACCCTGGTCGAGCACGACAAGCTGAAGATCAAGTACGGCGCCCAGGACGTCTCCGCCCACGACGGCGGCGCCTACACCGGCGAGATCTCCGGCCCGATGCTGGCCAAGCTGCGCTGCACCTACGTGGCGATCGGCCACTCCGAGCGCCGGCAGTACCACGCCGAGACCGACGAACTGGTCAACGCCAAGGTCAAGGCCGCCTACAAGCACGGTCTGACCCCGATCCTGTGCGTCGGCGAGGAGCTGGACGTCCGTGAGGCGGGCAACCACGTCGCCCACACCCTCGCCCAGGTCGAGGGCGGCCTGAAGGACCTCCCGGCCGAGCAGGCCGAGACGATCGTGATCGCCTACGAGCCCGTGTGGGCCATCGGCACCGGCAAGGTCTGCGGCGCCGAGGACGCCCAGGAGGTCTGCGCGGCGATCCGCGGCAAGCTCGCCGAGCTGTACTCGCAGGAGCTGGCCGACAAGGTCCGCATCCAGTACGGCGGCTCCGTCAAGTCCGGCAACGTCGCCGAGATCATGTCGCAGGCCGACATCGACGGTGCCCTGGTCGGAGGAGCCTCCCTGGACTCGGACGAGTTCGTCAAGATCGTCCGCTTCCGCGACCAGTAGACCCACCGGTCACGTCGACCGGTGAGTATGCGCTAGCGGCGATACGTCGTACCCTTGCGGGGGCATGGTGGCCTGCTGTCACCGTGCCCCCGTCGTTCATCCGAAGCCGAGGAAGTTGGTCCAGCCGTGGTTATGGGGTTCTCGATCGCCCTGATCGTCTTCAGCCTGCTGCTGATGCTGCTGGTGCTGATGCACAAGGGGAAGGGCGGCGGCCTCTCCGACATGTTCGGTGGCGGCATGCAGTCGTCCGTCGGCGGCTCCTCGGTCGCCGAGCGCAACCTCGACCGCATCACCGTGGTGGTCGGTCTGCTGTGGTTCGCGTGCATCATGGTGCTCGGCCTGCTGATGAAGGCGAACAACTGACCCGTCACACACTCCAGCACGTAAAGCCCCATGTCCGGTACGCGCCGCAAGGCGCCGCCTATCATGGGGCTTGCGTCTGAGCGCTGGAGCTTGTAACTCCAATCACTGGACGCGCGTTGGGCCTTACGTAGACTGAGGCGCCTCGCAGCGAAGCGAAACGCCGACTCGCTTCGCGGCACCATCACGCAGGGAGTTACACCGTGGCAAGTGGCAACGCGATCCGGGGGAGCCGGGTCGGGGCGGGGCCGATGGGCGAGGCCGAGCGCGGCGAGTCCGCGCCGCGTCTGCGCATCTCCTTCTGGTGCTCCAACGGACACGAGACACAGCCGAGCTTCGCGAGCGACGCACAGGTCCCGGAGACCTGGGACTGTCCGCGCTGCGGCTTCCCCGCCGGGCAGGACCGGGACAACCCGCCGGACCCGCCGCGCACCGAGCCCTACAAGACGCACCTCGCGTACGTGCGCGAGCGCCGCAGCGACGCGGACGGCGAGGCGATCCTCGCCGAGGCGCTCGCCAAACTGCGGGGCGAGATCTAGTTCCGCAGCGCCATCCTTCTTCCGTACTGATCAATTAGGTTGGACCAGCCGGGACAGCTGGGACACCCAAGGAAGAAGGCTGACGTCCGACATGAACGCAGACGGCCGTACCAGGCTCGATCAGACGCCCGAATGGACCGCGCTGGCCAAGCACCGTGACCAGCTCGGCGAGGTGCGGCTGCGCGAACTCTTCGCCGCCGACCCGGACCGCGGCACCGGCTGCACGCTCCGGGTGGGAGACCTGTACGTCGACTACTCCAAGCATCTCGTCACCGACGAGACCCTGCGGCTGCTGCGGGAGCTGGCCGCCGCCACCGACGTCTTCGGCCTGCGCGACGCGATGTTCCGCGGCGAGAAGATCAACACCACCGAGGACCGGGCGGTCCTGCACACCGCGCTGCGCGCCCCGCGGGACGCGGTGATCGAGGTCGACGGCGAGAACGTCGTCCCCGAGGTGCACGCCGTGCTCGACAAGATGGCCGACTTCTCCGACCGGGTCCGCTCCGGCGAGTGGAAGGGCCACACCGGCAAGCGCATCAGGAACGTCGTCAACGTCGGCATCGGTGGCTCCGACCTGGGCCCGGCGATGGCGTACGAGGTGCTGCGCGCCTTCACCGACCGGGACCTGACGGTCCGTTTCGTCTCCAACGTCGACGGCGCCGACCTGCACGAGGCCACCCGTGACCTGGACCCGGCCGAGACGCTGTTCGTCATCGCCTCCAAGACCTTCACCACCATCGAGACGGTCACCAACGCCACCTCCGCCCGGACCTGGCTGCTGAACGCCCTGGGTGACGAGGCCGCGGTCGCCAAGCACTTCGTCGCCCTGTCGACGAACGCCGAGAAGGTCGCCGAGTTCGGCATCGACACGGCCAACATGTTCGAGTTCTGGGACTGGGTCGGCGGCCGCTACTCGTACGACTCGGCGATCGGCCTTTCCCTGATGATCGCCATCGGCCCGGACCGCTTCCGCGAGATGCTCGACGGCTTCCACCTCGTCGACGAGCACTTCCGCACCGCCCCCGCCGAGTCCAACGCGCCCCTGCTGATGGGCCTGCTGGGCATCTGGTACGGCAACTTCCTGGGCGCCCAGTCGCACGCCGTGCTGCCGTACAGCCACTACCTGTCGAGGTTCACCGCCTACCTCCAGCAGCTCGACATGGAGTCCAACGGCAAGTACGTCGGCCGCGACGGACGCGAGGTCGCGTGGCAGACCGGGCCGGTCGTGTGGGGCACGCCCGGCACCAACGGGCAGCACGCCTACTACCAGTTGATCCACCAGGGCACGAAGCTGATCCCGGCGGACTTCATCGGCTTCGCCCGGCCGGTCGCCGAACTCAGCGACGAGCTGAAGGCCCAGCACGACCTACTGATGGCCAACTTCTTCGCCCAGACCCAGGCGCTCGCCTTCGGCAAGACGCCCGACGAGGTGCGCGCCGAGGGCGTCCCGGAGGAACTCGTCCCGCACAAGACGTTCAAGGGCGACCACCCGACGACCACCATCCTCGCCCGAGAGCTGACCCCGTCGGTGCTCGGACAGCTCGTGGCGCTCTACGAGCACAAGGTGTTCGTCCAGGGCGCGGTCTGGAACATCGACTCCTTCGACCAGTGGGGCGTCGAACTGGGCAAGGTCCTCGCCAAGCGCGTCGAACCCGCCCTCACGGCGGGTGCCGAGGTCCCCGGCCTGGACGCCTCCACCAAGGCGCTGGTCGCCGCCTACCGGGAGCTGCGCGGCCGGCAGTGAGCGGAACGCGCGTGCGCGGCGGCCCGGCCGGTTGAGGTCAGGCCACCGCGCCGAGCGTGTCCGCGAGCCGGCGCCGGGCCGCACGGGCCGCCGGCACCGCGGCCAGCGCCGCCGCACCGAGTACGGCAGCCGCGCCCACCAGCATCAGGAGCCCGGGGGAGGGGGCCTGGGCGATCCCCGCGCCGATGCCGCTGGAGGCGCCCTGGGCGTCGATCAGCCAGTGGGCGAGCGGCAGCCCGAGGGCGGCGGCCAGGAGTACGGCCGCCAGGGCGGTGCACCCGGTGGCCGTGACCGTGATGCCGGTGATCT
Source organism: Streptomyces sp. M92 (assembly GCF_028473745.1). Classification (NCBI taxonomy): domain Bacteria; kingdom Bacillati; phylum Actinomycetota; class Actinomycetes; order Kitasatosporales; family Streptomycetaceae; genus Streptomyces; species Streptomyces sp. M92. The sequence goes on along the minus strand of NZ_CP101137.1, from coordinate 170,253 downwards.
GGCGCGGGGACAGCCCGATCGCCTTGAGGGCGAGCAGGTCCCGTTCGCTCTCCCGGACGGTGCCGCCGATCGCGGTGAGCAGTTCGATCAGCCCGACGAGCGCGAGTACGGCGATCAGCCCGAGGACCACCGGGCGCAGCGGGGACAGCCCGTCCGCCGGGTTCGCCACGGCGTGCACGTCGAGCCGTCCCCGCCCGGCGTCGGCGAGCCGGTCGGCGACCTCGTCCGGGTCGGCGCCCGGGTGCAGGCGCAGTTGGTAGAGGGCCGGTTCGAGCCGCGGGTCGTTCTCCCGGAGGGTGTCCAGGGACGTGGAGATGACCCGGCCCGCGTTCTCCGGCTCGATGCTGCGGCCCACGATGTGCAGGATCTGCGGCCGGTCCCCGACGGTCATCCGCACCCAGTCGCCGACCCCGACCTCCAGCAGGTCCAGCAGTCCCTGCCCGGCCACCGCCTCGTCCGGCCCGTGCGCACGGCGGCCCTCGGCCAGCGTGTACGGGTACGGGTCCTCGCGGGTACCGAGCCCGCGCAGCGCGATCGTCGCGGTCTGGCCCGGCACCAGGGCGGCCACCTCCACGCCCGGGTAGGCGGCGGCCACCCCTGGGTCGCGCTCCAGCAGGGCCCGGGTGCCGGCCGTGCCGGAACCGGCCTCGGCTCGGACGGTGAGCGCGGTCGGCAGGCCGATCTGCTCGGGGCGGTCGTGGAAGCGGTCGATGGTGGTCCACGCGCTCATCGCGACCACGATCAGCAGCAGCGGCAGCGTGAGGCGCGCGACCGCGGCGAACGAGCGCGGGCGCCGGGCGAACGCCTTGTGCCAGCCGAGCACGAGCGCGGGCGGCACCCGCACCTCCGGTTCGCGCGCGCCGGATGCCCCGCAGCGACCGGTGCCGGTTCCTCCGCTGCCCACGTTCCCGGGTTCCGCAGGGCTCGGGACATCGCTCTCTCCGGCCCGCGGGTCGTCGCTGCCGTCGATGCCTGAGAGGTCGGTGTCCCGGCGGCCCGGGGTGCCGGGCTCCGCCGGGGTGGGCGTGTCGGGGGCTGTGGGGGTCCGGGCGCTGGTCTCTCCGGCCCGCGGGTCGTCGCTGCCGTCGATGCCTGAGAGGTCGGTGTCCCGGTGGTGGCCCAGGGTGCCGGGCTCCGCCGGGGTGGGCGTGCCGGCGACTGTGACGGTCCGGACGCCGGGCTCCCCTGCACCCCGGACACCACGCCCCCGTACCCGCACCGGAACCCGGAACACCCGCAGCCCCAGCACCCCCCGAGCCGCCCCCGACAGCCCCCCGCCCTGCGCCGCCGCCGGGCGCGGCACCGGAACCGGCGGCACCCGGCCCGCCCGCCAGGCCGCGAGGCCGGTGGTGGCGCCGATGAACAGGACCACGCACGCCGGTACGGCGAACAGCGCGACGGTGTGTCCGGGCAGCCCCTGCCACACGCCGAGCGCGTCCCCGAGCCGCCCCGGGACCCGGCTGCCGAGGGCCTGGGTGAGCCCCGCGGCGGTCACCGCGCCGAGCAGCGCGTAGGCCAGGTGCTGGAGCAGGAAGACCCGCACCACCTGGCCCGGGGTGAAGCCGATCGCCTTCAGCACCGAGATGTCCCGCAGATGACCGCGGATACGGGTGCCGATCGCCCCGTGCACCGCCAGCCCCGCGGCCAGCAGCGCGCCCAGCCCGAACAGGCCGAGCACCTGACCGAGCAGCCGGTTGTCGCCCTGCGCCTCCGCACGGGCCTGTTCCCAGGTGGAGACCTGCCCGATCGCACCGGCGCCCAGCACGGTCACCGCCCGCTGCACGGCGTAGTCCGTCTCCCCGGGATCGGTCAGCCGCAGTCCGATCACCTGACCGCCCGGGTCGGGCACCGCGTCCGGCGGTGCCCACACCAGGCCCGGCTGCTCGCCCGGCCGGTAGCGGCGTTCGGGACTGTCGGCGATGCCGAGCACCGTGAGGGTGCGCGGTGTGCCGGGCAGCGCGAGGGTGTCGCCGGGCTGGGCCAGCAGCGCGCGGGCGAGGCGGCTCTCCAGGACCACCCCGTCGGGGTCGTCGGCGTCGAGCCAGTGCCCGGCGGTGAGCAGCGGCCGCCCCACCTCCGGCTCCTCGGCGGTGCCGCGCAGCTCGACGGAGGCCCGGGTGCCGCGTACGGCGACGGTGGCGGAGGCGGTCGGATAGGGGCCGGCGACGGACTGGACACCGTCCAGCGCGGCCAGCTTCCCGGTGTCGGCGGCTCGGTCGGTGTGCAGCCAGACGTGCGCGCCGCGGGCCTGCGCGAAGACCCGCTGCCAGGGGTTGGTCGCGTACCCGAACAGGGCCGTGGCCAGCAGCAGCGAGGCGACGATCCCGGCGGTGGCGAGGACGAGGAACAACGCCTCGCCCCGGTGCGTGCGCAGATCGGAGTGGGCCCAGCGCAGGGTGGCTCGCACGGGCCTCAGCCTTCCGGTGCGCGGTGCGCGCGGTGGTCGTACGCCCGCATGTCAGTCCTTGAGTTCCAGCACGGCGGACGCCCCCGGGCGGCGGCGCGGCGGCGCACCGGCGTCCAGTTCGGCGTCGTCGGCGATCCGCCCGTCGAAGAAGCTGATCACCCGGTCGGCGGAGCTGGCGAGCCGCGCGTCATGGGTGACCAGCAGGATCGTCTGGCCCCGCTGGTGGAAGCGGGACAGCAGCCGCATCACCTCGCGGGTGCCCTTGCTGTCCAGGCTGCCCGCGGGCTCGTCCGCCAGCAGCAGCGGCGGATGGTTGACCAGGGCCCGGGCCAGCGCCACCCGTTGCTGCTCGCCGCCGGACAGCTCACCGGGCATGCTGCGCTCCTTGCCGGTCAGGCCCAGCTCGGCCAGCAGCTCCTCCCGCTCGGCGCGCGCCCGCTTCGGCGGCAGCCCGGCGAGCAGGGCGGGCAGCTCGACGTTGTCGGCGACGGACAGGTCGGAGACCAGGTTGAAGAACTGGAAGACGATCCCGATCCGCTTCCTGCGCTCGACCGCCCAGCGCTTCTCGCTGTATCCGTCCGTGCACGCGCCGTCCAGCCAGAGGCGGCCGGCGTCCGGCCGCTGGAGCCCGCCGAGCAGATGCAGCAGCGTCGACTTCCCGGCACCGGACGGCCCGGTGACCGCCACGAACTCGCCCCGCCGCACGCACAGGTCCACCCCGCGTACGGCGTGCGCCGGGGCGCCCTCCCCGTGGTGCGTCTTGACCAGGCCCTCGGCGCGCAGCAAGGGAGCGGGATCGGCACTCGTGCCAGCGCTCACTCCAGCTCCTCCAGCTCTTCCTGGCACCGTTCCAGCCAGTCGAGGTCGGCCTGCAGGTGCAGCATCGCGCCCTCGATGAGGAGGTGGGCGACGCGGTTGTCCCGGTCTTCGGCGGCGGCCAGCCTCGACAGCTGCCGCATGGTGTTCAGGTACTGCCGCCGCTGCTTGTTGATCAGGGTGATCTGGTCGGCGAGCCCGGTCTGCGGAGCCAGGGCGAGCTTCATGAAGAACTCGTCCCGCACCCGCGGCTCGTCCGCCGTCTCCTCGTACCAGGCCCGCAGCTCGTCGCGCCCGGCCTCGGTGAGGTGGTAGACCTTCTTGTTGGGCCGGCTCGACTGCTCGATGTCCTCGCCCTCGATCAGCCCCGTCTTCTCGAGACGGCCGAGGGTGACGTAGATCTGGCCGACGTTCGGCTGAGGGTACGCGGAGCCCAGCAGTTGCTCAAGGTCCTGCTTCAGCTCGTAGCCGTGGGCCGGACCGCGGGCCAGGAGAGCCAGGAGGTGCAGGCGCACTCAGCCGTCCTCCCGCTTCTGTTCGAGTCCCCGGATGTGCTCCAGGCCCCTAGGGGCTGTCGTTTGGATCATGCCGCAGACGCGGGGTCTGGCACGCACATCTGCCGCGTTGTCGTCGGTTGTCAACGCTCCGCGTTGCCGCCCTCCTCCGCCTTGCAGCTGCACGCACCAGACCCCGCTCACCGGCGTTGATCAGTCACGCGTCTTCCCTGCGACCTGATCCAAACGACAGCCCCTAGTATCGCGCACACCTAACAGGTATACATGGCCTCTGACCCGGGACGAGGACGCCCGGTGCCGGTGCGTGCCAGCGGGCCCGGTGTACGAGGGTGTACAGGGAGGAACCTATGCGGTGGATCCACGCCGCCGGTAGGGGCCTCCTCGTTCTCCTCGTCGTCCTGACCGGGTACGTGGCCTCCGGCGCCCGCGCGGACGAGGGTGCCGCGAGCGGTCGCGGCCCGCTCACCCTGGCCACCGCGGGCGACCTCACCGGTTACCTCGGCCCGCTGCTGGAGGGCTGGAACCGCGCCCACCCCGGCGAACGCGTCACCCTCGTCGAACTGCCCGACTCCGCCGACGAGACCCGCGCGCAGATGGCCACCGACCTGCGCGACGGCGGACGGCACCGCTTCGACGTCCTAAACATCGACGTCAACTGGACCTCCGAGTTCGCCGCCGCCGGCTGGATACGCCCGCTGCCCCGCGACCGCTTCCCGCTCGGCACCTTCCTGCCGCCCGTCGTCGACACGGCGACCTACGACGGCCGCCTCTACGCAGTCCCGTACGTCACCAACGCCGGACTGCTCCTGTACCGCAAGGACGTCCTGGCCGCCGAGGGCGTCCCGCCGCCGCGCACCTGGACGGAGCTGGAGCGGTACGCCGAGACCATCGCCCCGAAGCACGGACTGGACGGCTACGCGGGCCAGTTCCTGCCCTACGAGGGCCTGACCGTGAACGCCGCCGAGGCCGTCTACTCGGCCGGCGGCAGCATCCTCGGTGACGAGGGCGAACGCGTCACCGTCGACTCGGCGGCGGCCCGCGAGGGCATCGGGTTCCTGGCGCGCGGGGTGCGCGAGGGCTGGATACCGCGAGAAGCGCTGGCCTACAAGGAGGAGGAGTCCAAGCAGGCCTTCCAGGACGGCCGCCTGCTCTTCCTGCGCAACTGGCCCTACGCCTACGTCAGCGCCTCCGCCCCGGACTCCGCGGTCGCCGGGGAGGTCGGCACCGTGCCGCTGCCGGGCCCCCACGGCCCCGGCACCAGCGTCCTCGGCGGCTCCAACCTGGCCGTGGGCGCCCACGCCCGGCACCCCGACTCCGCCGCGCGCCTCATCGCCTACCTCACCAGCGAGCGCGTCCAGCGCCAGGTCCTCACGCGCGGCGCGCTGCCGCCCGTGCGGGCCGACCTGTACGAGGACCCCGCGCTCATCGAGGCGTTCCCCTACCTGCCGACCCTGCGCCAGAGCGTGCTCGCCGCCGCCCCGCGCCCCAAGAGCCCGCGCTACGACCAGGTCAGCCTGGCCGTGCAGGCGGTCGTGCACGACGCGATGACCGGGCGGCAGACGCCCGAGGCGGCGGTGCGGCGGCTGGCCCGCGAGCTGGCAGCCATCTCCTAGTTACGTGTTAGGTAACGCCCGCGTCTCATCTGCGCCTGCCTTGGGGCGAAAAGTCTGCATATAAGGGCCCAACTGCTCAGTAGTCTCTGTTCCGCTCATTGACACCCTCGCGACATCGCTACCTAACATGCATGCATAACAGCGACCCCTCTACAGACAGGTTCCCGGGGTGAACAGGCACCACTGGTGGCGTGACGCGGTGATCTACCAGGTCTACGTCCGCAGCTTCCTCGACAGCACCGGCGACGGCGTCGGCGACCTCGCCGGTGTCCGGGCCGGACTGCCGTACCTGCGCAAACTCGGCGTGGACGGGATCTGGCTGAGCCCCTTCTACCCCTCGCCTCAGCACGACCACGGCTACGACGTCGCCGACTACCGGGGCGTCGACCCGCTCTTCGGCGACCTCGAAGAGTTCGACGCGCTGGTCGCCGCGGCCCGGCGCCTCGGCATCCGGGTCCTGCTCGACATCGTCCCCAACCACTGCTCCAGCGAGCACCCGTGGTTCCGCGAGGCCCTGGCCTCCCCGCCCGGCAGCCCGGCCCGCGCCCGCTTCCACTTCGCCGACGGCCGCGGACCCGACGGCGACGAGCCGCCCAACAACTGGCACGCCATGTTCGGCGGCCCCGCCTGGACCCGCGTGCCGGGGCCCGACGGCCGCCCCGGCCAGTGGTACCTGCACATGTTCACGCCCGAGCAGCCGGACTGGAACTGGCGCACCCCCGAGGTCGCCGCCGAGTTCGACCGGATACTCCGCTTCTGGCTGGACCGGGGCGTCGACGGCTTCCGCATCGACGTCGCCGCCGGCCTCTACAAGCACCCGGAGCTGCCCGACTCCCCGGACCCGGAGGCCGACGCCCGCACCCGCGACTCGGTCAACCCGCTCGCCTGGAACCAGCCCGAGGTGCACGACGTGTGGCGGCACTGGCGCGCGGTCTGCGAGGAGTACACCGCCCGCGACGGCCGCGAACGCCTGCTCGTCGGCGAGGTGTCCGTCCCCAGCGCCCGCGAACACGCCCGCTACGTCCGCCCCGACGAACTCCACCAGGCCTTCTTCTTCGACCTCCTCGGCGCCCCCTGGGACCCCGACGCCTTCCGCAAGGTCATCTCCGAGGCCATGCAGGACATCGCCGGCACCGGCTCCACGGTCACCTGGGTCCTCAACAACCACGATCAGGTCCGCACGGTGACGCGGTACGGCGAGCCCGCCACCGACGGCAGCGGCCTCGGCACCGCCCGCGCCCGCGCCGCCGCCCTGCTCATGCTGGCGCTGCCCGGAGCCGCGTACATCTACCAGGGCGAGGAACTGGGCCTGCCCGAGGTCGTCGACCTGCCCGACGACGTGCTCACCGACCCGATCTTCCACCGCACCGGCAGCCGTGCCCGCGTCCGCGACGGCTGCCGGGTGCCGCTGCCCTGGTCTGGACAGGCGTCCCCGTTCGGCTTCACCTCCGGCGACGGGAGTGCCAAGCCCTGGCTGCCGCAGCCCGAGTACTTCGCCGAGTACGCCACCGACCGCGCCCTGGCCGACACCCGCTCCTTCTGGCACCTCTACCGCGACGGCCTGCAACTCCGCTCCGAACTGCCCCAGCTGGGCGAGGGCACCCTGCGCTGGCTGGACACCCCGCCCGGCGTGCTGGCCTTCGTCCGCGGCGACGGCCTGGTCTGCGCCGTCAACTTCGGCACCGCCCCCACGCCGGCCCCCGTCCCCGGCGCCCCGCTGCTCACCAGCGACGGCCCCTGCCCGCCCGGCGTCCTGCCCGGCTCCACCGCCGCCTGGTGGATCGCCGACCTCTGACCTTGCTCCACCCGACCCTTCGAAGGGACATCAACGATGATGCGACGACGCACCTCCCTGCTCACCGGCTGCACCGCCCTCGTCCTCGCCCTCGGCGCCACCGCCTGCGGCGGCTCGGGGCCCGTCACGGCCGCCGGCGGCGACAAGGCGCTCAGCGGACAGTCGGTCACCGTGGCCGGCGTCTGGTCCGGCACCGAGCAGGAGAACTTCCAGAAGGTGCTGGACGCCTTCACCGAGAAGACCGGCGCCGAGACCTCCTTCGTCTCCACCGGCGACAACGTCTCCACCGTCGTCGGCAGCAAGATCGAGGGCGGCAACGCCCCCGACGTCGTGATGGTGCCCCAGGTCGGCGTGCTGGGGCAGTTCGCCGGCAACGGCTGGCTGAAGCCGCTGTCCAAGACGGCCCAGAAGTCCGTCGGCACCAACTTCGCGGACGTCTGGCAGACGTACGGGACCGTCGACGGCACCCTCTACGGCCTCTACTTCAAGGCCGCCCACAAGTCGACGGTCTGGTACAGCCCCGACGCCCTCGCCCAGGCCGGGGTCGAGCCGCCGAAGACGTACGACGAGATGCTGGAGGCCGGGCGGACCGTCTCCGACTCCGGGCTCGCCGCCTTCTCGGTCGCCGGCCAGGACGGCTGGACGCTGACCGACTGGTTCGAGAACATCTACCTCTCCCAGGCCGGACCCGAGAAGTACGACGCGCTCGCCTCCCACGAACTGAAGTGGACCGACGCGAGCGTGGTCGAGGCGCTCACCACCCTCGGCAAGCTCTTCAAGGACAAGCAGCTCGTCGAGGGCGGCCAGAAGGGCGCCCTGAACACCGACTTCCCGGGCTCCGTGGAGAAGGTCTTCGGCCCGAAGCCCGAGGCCGGCATGGTCTACGAGGGTGACTTCGTCGCCGGGGTCGCCAAGGACCAGTTCGGCAAGGAGATCGGCAAGGACGCCGACTTCTTCCCGTTCCCCGCGGTCGACGGCGGCGAGGCGCCCGTGGTCAGCGGCGGCGACGCGGCCGTCGTCCTCAAGGACGGCAAGAACTCCGAGGCCGGCATGGCGCTCCTGGAGTACCTCGCGACGCCCGAGGCCGCGGCCGTGTGGGCCGAGGCGGGCGGTTTCCTCTCCCCGAACAAGAACCTCGACCTCGCCTCCTACGGCGACGACGTCACCCGGGCCACCGCCGAGTCCCTCGTCGGCGCCGGGAACTCGGTCCGCTTCGACATGTCCGACCAAGCGCCCGCGGCCTTCGGCGGCACCAAGGGCGCGGGCGAGTGGAAGATCCTCCAGGACTTCCTGCGCGACCCCTCCGACCCGAAGGCGACCGCCGCCGAGCTGGAGGCCGCGGCGGCCAAGGCCTACAAGGGCTGAGGGCCGACCCGTCATGACCTCCACCCTGGTGAAAGAGACGAGCCCGCCCGCCGCGGCCGGTCCGGCGCCCCTGCGGCGCCCCCGGCGGCGCCGGGCGGCCGTCGCCCTGCTCTTCGTCCTGCCGGCGCTGCTCCTGCTGGGCGCGCTCGTCGTGTACCCCGTGCTGTTCTCCGTCGGCCGCAGCTTCTTCGACGCCTCGGGAACGCGCTTCGTGGGCGGCGACAACTACACCGAGATGTTCCGCGACCCGACCACCCTCAAGGCCATCCGGAACACGGCGATCTGGGTCGTCGTCGCGCCCACGCTGCTGACCGGCCTCGGCCTGATCCTCGCCGTCCTGGTGGAGAAGGTCCGCTGGGCCACCGCGTTCAAGCTGCTGCTCTTCATGCCGATGGCGGTCTCCTTCCTCGCCGCCGGCATCATCTTCCGGCTCGCCTACGACCACGACCCGGACAAGGGCGTCCTCAACGCCGCCGTGACCGGCGTGCACGACGCCTTCGCCGGCACGTCGTCCTATCCGGGCGCGCGGGCTCGGGAGGGCCAGGACGCCGGCCTGGTCAAGGGGGCCGACGGCTCGTACCGGACCGGCGCGGGCGTGTCCCCCGGCGACACGGTGGCGCTCGGCCTGGTCGGCGTGGGGCCCGACGACCTGCCGTCCGGCGCGAGGACCGCGTACGGGGCCGCGGGTCAGAACGCCGCCGACGACGAGCTGCGGGGCGTCGCCTACCTGGACTTCACGCCCGGCGGGGGAGGGGAGCAGGGCCGGGTGGACCGGCGGGAGAGCGGGCTGCCCGGGATGACGGTCGAGGCGGTGCGCGACGGCCGTACGGTCGCGACCACGACCACCGGGGACGACGGCTCCTTCCGCTTTGAGGAGCTGGCGGAAGGCTCGTACACCGTCCGGCTCCCCGCCTCGAACTTCGCCCCGCCCTACGAGGGCGTCTCCTGGCTCGGACCCGCCCTCGTCACTCCCGCGATCATCGGGGCGTACCTGTGGATCTGGACCGGGTTCGCGATGGTGCTGATCGGCGCCGGGCTGTCCTCGCTGCCGCGCGACGCGCTGGAGGCGGCGCGGATGGACGGTGCCAACGAGTGGCAGATCTTCCGGCGGATCACCGTGCCGTTGCTGGCCCCGGTGCTCACGGTCGTCTTCATCACCCTCGTGATCAACGTGATGAAGGTCTTCGACCTCGTCTACATCATCGCGCCCGGCCCCGTGCAGGAGGACGCGACGGTGCTCGCGACGCAGATGTGGCTGGTGTCGTTCGGCGGCGGCAACAACCAGGGGCTCGGCAGCGCGCTCGGCGTCCTGCTCCTGCTGCTCGTCGTCCCGGCCATGGTCTTCAACGTCCGCCGCTTCAAGAGGAGTCAGCGATGAGGAGTCAGCGATGAGGAGTCAGCGATGAGGAGTCAGCGATGAGGAGTCAGCGATGAGGAGTCAGCGATGAGGAGTCAGCGATGAACGCCGTCCGGCGGTATCTGGGCAACGGGGTCGTCCAGGCCTTCCTCGTGCTCATCGGGCTGGTGTGGATGACGCCGCTGGCCGGGCTGTTCCTGTCCTCGCTGCGGTCGTCCGAGGACACGGCGAAGGGCGGCTGGTGGACGGCCCTGGCCAGCCCCGGGCAGCTCTCCCTCGACAACTACTCCGCGCTGCTCGGCAACTCGGGCATCACCCAGGCCTTCTGGAACACGGTGCTGATCTCCGTGCCGACGACCGTGCTCGTCGTGGTCGTCGGAGCGCTCGCCGGGTACGCCTTCGCCTGGCTGGACTTCCCGGGGCGCGAGGCGGTCTTCCTGGTCGTCGTCGCGCTGCTGGTGGTGCCCGTGCAGATCGGACTGCTGCCGGTCGCCAAGCTCTTCGGGCAGCTGGGGCTGTTCGGGACGATCCCGGGCGTGGTCCTGTTCCACGTGGCGTACGGGCTGCCGTTCGCCGTGTTCCTGCTGCGGAACTACTTCGCCGAGATGCCCAAGGAGATGCTGGAGGCCGCCCGCATGGACGGGGGCAACGAGTGGCGGATCTTCACGCGGCTGGTCCTGCCGGTCGGAAAGCCGGCCATCGCCAGCCTCGCCATCTTCCAGTTCCTGTGGGTGTGGAACGACATGCTGGTCGCGCTGCTGTTCGCGGACAGCTCGTCGCAGCCGCTGACGGTGGAGCTCCAGTCGCAGATCCGGCAGTTCGGCAGCAACATCGACGTGCTGGCGCCGGGGGCGTTCCTGTCGCTGGTGGTTCCGGTGGTGGTGTTCTTCGCCTTCCAGCGGCACTTTGTGCAGGGGGTTATGGCGGGGTCGGTGAAGTGACGGCGGGGGGTGGGGCGGCGGGGAGGGGCTTAGCCCCCGCCGCCCCTTCACTTCCCGTCCCTGGGGGCTGCCGTCCCCAGACCCCCGCTTCGGCCTGGACGGCCTCGTCCTCAAACGCCGGACGGGCTGGGTCAGGCCGACGCGGGTGGGTAGAGGGATCTCGGCAGTTGTGATGCCGCCGCCGTGTCCAGGAGCCACAGGGTGCGGGTGCGGCCCCGCGCTCCGGCTGCCGGGGCCTGGACCTCGCCCGCTCCCGAGAGGGCCATCGCCACCGCGTTCGCCTTGTCCTCGCCCGCCGCCAGCAGCCACACCTCGCGGGCGGCGCGGATGGCGGGGAGGGTGAGGGAGACGCGGGTGGGCGGGGGCTTGGGAGAGCCGTGGACGCCGATGACCGTGCGGTCGGTCTCCCGGACGCCCGGGTGCTCCGGGAACAGGGACGCCACGTGCGTGTCCGGGCCGACGCCCAGGAGGAGGACGTCGAAGGACGGGACCGACGCGTGGTTCTCGGGGACCGACGCCGCGGCCAGTTCCCGCGCGTACGCGGCGGCCGCCGCCTCCGGGTCGGAGCCGTGCGGGCCGTCGGCCGCCGGCATCGCGTGCACCCGCTTCGGGTCCAGCGGCACCGAGTCCAGCAGGGCCTCCCGCGCCTGGGTGACATTGCGCTCCGGGTCGCCCTCCGGCAGGAAGCGCTCGTCGCCCCACCACAGGTCCAGGCGGGACCAGTCGACGGCGTCCCGGGCCGGGGAGCCCGCGATCGCGGTCAGCAGGCCGTTGCCGTTGCGGCCGCCGGTGAGGACCACGGACGCCGAGCCCCGGGAGGCCTGCGCGTCCACGATCTTCGTGATCAGCCGCGCCGCCGCGGCCTCGGCCATCAGCTCCTTGTCGCGGTGCACGACCAACTGGGGAGTGCTCACTTCGCCGCCGCCTTCTTCACCGGTGCCTTCTCCCGCGCCGCCTTCTTCGCGGGAGCCTTCGCGGCCGTCTCGACGGGGGCGGGGACGGCCACCGCCTCCTCCCCGTCGCCGCTCTTCCCGTCGGCCGGGCCGCCGGGCGTGTTCAGCCGGTTCACCCCGTACCGCAGCGCCGACGCGTACGTGTCGTCCGGGTCCAGGCGCCGCAGCTCCTCCGCGATCAGCTCGGCCGTCTCACGCCGCTTCAGCGCCACCGCCCGCGACGGCTGACCCTTGATGGACAGCGTCGCCAGCGAACCGTCGGCCCGGTCCAGGACGACCGGGCCGCAGTCGGTGGCCATGCGGACCGCGGTCAGGCCGGGGCCCTCGGACGCGGTGCGCTGCACCGGGACGTCCAGCCGGTCCGCCAGCCACATCGCCAGCAGCTCGCAGCTCGGGTTGTACTCCTCGCCCTCCACCTCGACCGACTGCACCTCGCAGTCGACCTGGTCCAGGGCCGCCGCCAGCATCGAACGCCACGGCGTGATGCGGGTCCAGGACAGGTCGGTGTCACCGGGCGCGTAGGCCTCCGCGCGGGCGGCCAGCTCCCGTACCGGCTCCTCGCAGGCGTAGGTGTCGGTGACCCGGCGCTGGGCCAGGGCGCCCAGCGGGTCACCGGCCGGGTCCAGCGGCGCGTTCACCGGCCACCACACCACGACCGGCGCGTCCGGCAGCAGCAGCGGCAGGACGACCGACTGGGCGTGGTCGACCACGTCGCCGTACAGCCGCAGCACGATCGTCTCGCCGGTGCCCGCGTCGGCGCCGAGGCGGACCTCCGCGTCCAGGCGGGACTTCGTACGGTCCCGGGGCGAGCGGGAGACGCGCTTGATGACGACCAGCGTGCGCGAGGGGTGCTCGTGCGCCGCGTCGCTCGCGGCCTTCAGCGCGTCGTAGGCGTTCTCCTCGTCGGTGACGATGACCAGCGTGAGCACCATGCCGATGGCCGGGGTGCCGATCGCCCGGCGGCCCAGCACCAGCGCCTTGTTGATCTTGCTGGCCGTGGTGTCCGTGAGGTCTGTCTTCATGGCCGGCGCCAGCTCCGTCCGTCTCGCTCGAGCATTTCGTCCGCCTCGACGGGCCCCCAGGTGCCGGCCGGGTACCGGGCCGGCACGCAGTGCTCGTCCCAGTACTCCTCGATCGGGTCGAGGATCTTCCAGGACAGCTCGACCTCCTCGGTGCGCGGGAAGAGGTTGGCGTCGCCCAGGAGGACGTCGAGTATCAGGCGCTCGTACGCCTCCGGGCTGGACTCCGTGAAGGACTCGCCGTACGCGAAGTCCATGGACACGTCCCGGATCTCCATCGACGTGCCCGGCACCTTCGAGCCGAAGCGGACGGTGACGCCCTCGTCGGGCTGGACGCGGATGACGATCGCGTTGGAGCCCAGCTCCTCGGTGGCCGTCGTGTCGAAGGGGGAGTGCGGGGCCCGCTGGAAGACGACCGCGATCTCCGTCACCCGGCGGCCCAGGCGCTTGCCGGTGCGCAGGTAGAAGGGGACGCCCGCCCAGCGGCGGTTGTCGATGCCGACCTTGATCGCGGCGTAGGTGTCGGTCTTCGACTTGGCGTCGATGCCGTCCTCGTCGAGGTAGCCGATGACCTTCGCGCCGCCCTGCCAGCCCGCCGCGTACTGGGCGTGCACGGTGTCGCGTCCCAGGTCCTTGGGGAGGCGGACCGCGCCGAGCACCTTGGTCTTCTCGGCGGCCAGCGCGTCCGCGTCGAAGGAGGCGGGCTCCTCCATCGCGGTGAGCGCGAGGAGCTGGAGGAGGTGGTTCTGGATGACGTCGCGGGCGGCGCCGATGCCGTCGTAGTAGCCGGCCCGGCCACCGATGCCGATGTCCTCGGCCATGGTGATCTGCACGTGGTCCACGTAGGACCGGTTCCAGATCGGCTCGAACATCGTGTTGGCGAAGCGCAGCGCCAGGATGTTCTGGACGGTCTCCTTGCCCAGGTAGTGGTCGATGCGGAAGACCTGGTCCGGGGCGAAGACCTCGTGGACGATCGCGTTGAGTTCCTCGGCCGACCTCAGGTCGTGGCCGAAGGGCTTCTCGATCACCGCGCGGCGCCAGGAGCCGTTCGTCTGGTCGGCCAGCTGGTGCTTCTTCAGCTGCTGGATGACGACCGGGAAGGACTTCGGCGGCACCGAGAGGTAGAAGGCGAAGTTGCCGCCCGTGCCCTGCGCCTTGTCCAGGTCGTCGATGGTGGCGCGCAGCCGCTCGAAGGCGTCGTCGTCGTCGAAGGTGCCCTGGACGAAGCGCATCCCCTGGATGAGCTGCTGCCAGACTTCCTCGCGGAACGGTGTGCGCGAGTGCTCCTTGACGGCGTCGTGCACGACCTGGGCGAAGTCCTCGTGCTCCCAGTCGCGGCGCGCGAACCCGACGAGCGAGAAGCCCGGCGGCAGCAGACCCCGGTTGGCGAGGTCGTACACGGCGGGCATGAGCTTCTTGCGGGAGAGGTCACCGGTGACGCCGAAAATGACCAGACCCGACGGCCCCGCGATACGCGGGAGCCGTCGGTCTGCGGGGTCACGCAGCGGGTTGCTGCTTGACAATTTTAGTCCTCCGAGGGAGCGAGGCGCTTGAGCTCTGCCTCCGTCGACTTGAGCAGGTCGTTCCAGGAGTCCTCGAACTTGTCGACGCCCTCCTTCTCCAGGAGCTGGACCACCTCGTCGTAGGGGATCCCCAGCTTCTCGACCGCGTCGAGGTCCGCGCGGGCCTGCTCGTAGGTGCCGGCGACGGCGTCACCCTTGATCTCGCCGTGGTCCTCGGTGGCCAACAGCGTCGCCTCCGGCATCGTGTTCACCGTGTTGGGCGCGACCAGGTCGGTGACGTACATGGTGTCGCTGTACGCCTTGTCCTTGACGCCGGTCGACGCCCACAGCGGACGCTGCTTGTTGGCGCCGGCCTTCTCCAGGGCGGCCCAGCGGTCGGAGGCGAAGACCTCCTCGTACGCCTGGTAGGCGAGGCGGGCGTTGGCGACGGCGGCCTTGCCGCGCAGCGCCTTGGCATCGTCGGTGCCGAGCGCGTCGATCCGCTTGTCGATCTCGGTGTCCACGCGGGACACGAAGAAGGACGCCACCGAGTGGATCTGCGACAGGTCCAGGCCGCGCTCCTTGGCCTTCTCCAGGCCGGTCAGGAAGGCGTCCATGACCTTGCGGTAGCGCTCCAGCGAGAAGATCAGCGTGACGTTGACGCTGATGCCGAGGCCGATGGTCTCGGCGATCGCCGGCAGGCCCGCCTCGGTGGCCGGGATCTTGATGAAGGTGTTGGGCCGGTCCACCAGCCAGGCCAGCTGCTTGGCCTCGGCGACCGTCGCGTGCGTGTTGTGGGCCAGGCGCGGGTCGACCTCGATGGAGACCCGGCCGTCCTTGCCGCCGGTGTTGTCGTACACCGGGCGCAGGATGTCGGCGGCGTCGCGGACGTCCGCCGTGGTGATCATCCGGATGGCCTCTTCGACCGACACCCGGCGGACGGCGAGGTCCGAGAGCTGCTGGTCGTAGCCGTCGCCCTGCGAGATCGCCTTCTGGAAGATCGAGGGGTTGGTGGTGACGCCCACGACGTGCTGCTGGTCGATCAGCTCGGCGAGGTTGCCGGACGTGATCCGCTTGCGCGACAGGTCGTCCAGCCAGATCGCGACGCCTTCATCGGAGAGGCGCTTGAGTGCGTCTGTCATGGAAAATGCATCTCCTACGTGTCGTGTGTGAGCGTCAGCGCTGGGCTGCGGCGATCGATTCCCGCGCCTGGGCGGCCACGTTCTCGGCAGTGAAGCCGAACTCCTGGAAGAGCACCTTGCCGTCGGCCGAAGCACCGAAGTGCTCCAGGGAAACGATGCGGCCGGCGTCCCCCACGTACTTGTGCCAGGTCAGACCGATCCCGGCCTCGACCGCGACACGAGCCTTCACGGACGGGGGCAGGACGCTGTCCCGGTACCCCTGGTCCTGCTGCTCGAACCACTCGACGGACGGCATCGACACCACACGCGTCGGCACACCGTCGGCCTGGAGCGCCTCGCGGGCCTCCACGGCCACGTGCACCTCGGAGCCGGTGGCGATCAGCACGACCTGCGGCTCGCCGCCCTCGGCCTCGAACAGGACGTAGCCGCCCTTGGCCGCGTCGTCGTTCGGCTCGTACGTCGGCACGCCCTGGCGGGTCAGCGCCAGACCGTGCGGCTGGCCCTTGCCGAACTCCTTCGTCCAGCGGCGCAGGATCTCGCGCCAGGCGATCGCCGTCTCGTTGGCGTCGGCCGGGCGGACCACGTTCAGGCCCGGGATGGCCCGCAGCGAGGCCAGGTGCTCGACCGGCTGGTGGGTCGGGCCGTCCTCACCGAGGCCGATGGAGTCGTGCGTCCACACGTACGTCACCGGCAGGTGCATCAGCGCCGACAGGCGGACGGCGTTGCGCATGTAGTCGGAGAAGACCAGGAACGTTCCGCCGTAGATGCGGGTGTTCCCGTGCAGCGCGATGCCGTTCATCTCCGCGGCCATCGCGTGCTCACGGATGCCGAAGTGGATGGTGCGGCCGTACGGGTCGGCCTCCGGCAGCGGGTTGCCCGCCGGGAGGAAGGACGACGTCTTGTCGATCGTCGTGTTGTTCGACCCGGCCAGGTCGGCCGAGCCGCCCCACAGCTCCGGGATCACCGCGCCGAGCGCCTGGAGCACCTTGCCGGACGCGGCACGGGTGGCGACGCCCTTGCCCGCCTCGAAGACCGGGATCTTCTCCTCCCAGCCCTTGGGCAGCTCGCCCTTGGCCACGCGGTCGTACTCCGCGGCGCGCTCGGGGTTGTTGTCCCGCCACTGCTGGTACGCCTTCTCCCAGACCGCGCGGGCGGCCTGGCCCTTCTCCAGGGCCTTGCGGGTGTGGCCGATGACCTCGTCGGAGACCTCGAAGCTCTGCTCCGGGTCGAAGCCCATGACGCGCTTGGTCGCCGCGACCTCGTCGTCGCCGAGCGCCGAGCCGTGGGCGGCCTCGGTGTTCTGCGCGTTCGGGGCGGGCCAGGCGATGATCGAGCGCATCGCGATGAAGGAGGGGCGGTCGGTGACCTTCTTCGCCGCCTCGATCGCGTCGTAGATCGCGTTCGGGTCCAGGTCGCCGTCCGGCTTCGGGGCGACGCGCTGCACGTGCCAGCCGTAGGCCTCGTACCGCTTGCAGGTGTCCTCGGAGACGGCGGTCTCGGTGTCGCCCTCGATCGAGATGTGGTTGTCGTCCCACAGCAGGACCAGGTTGCCCAGCTTCTGGTGGCCCGCCATCGAGGACGCCTCGGCGGAGATGCCCTCCTGGAGGCAGCCGTCACCGGCGATGCAGTAGACGAAGTGGTCGAACGGCGACTCGCCCTCGGGAGCCTCCGGGTCGAACAGACCACGCTCGTAGCGGGCGGCCATCGCCATGCCCACCGCGTTGGCGACACCCTGGCCCAGCGGACCGGTCGTGGTCTCCACGCCGGTGGTGTGCCCGTACTCCGGGTGGCCGGGGGTCTTCGAGCCCCACGTCCTGAAGGACTTCAGGTCGTCCAGCTCCAGGCCGAAGCCGGCCAGGTACAGCTGGGTGTAGAGGGTCAGGGACGAGTGGCCGGCGGACAGCACGAAACGGTCGCGCCCGACCCAGTCCGCGTCGGCGGGGTCGTGCCGCATCACCTTCTGGAAGAGGGTGTAGGCGGCGGGCGCCAGGCTCATCGCCGTACCCGGATGGCCGTTGCCAACCTTCTGTACGGCATCGGCGGCCAGGACGCGGGCGGTGTCCACGGCCCGCTGGTCCAGTTCGGTCCACTCGAGGTCTGTGGTGGTCGGCTTGGTGCTCACCCTGAGTCAGGGCTCCTCTCCACATGTCGGATGCCGGTGCGCGTGGCGCCCACCGGCTGCCGGCGCGTCCGTGAGATCGGCCGGCCGCTGCTGAGCCTACCCCCGTAAGTACGTGCGTTTTTCCGCTGGAAACCAGACTGCCGGGACTCTTCACGATCCGCCTGTCGACTGGGCGAAACCGCATTCGGCAAGTGAATACGGAGGCGCTCATCTGACCGCTCAATCGACTCGTCCGGCGCACGTCGGAGCACCCTTCTCAACACGACCCCACCCCCGCGAAGGCCGAGGTACGGCCAACGTCTAAAGTGGCGTGGTACGCGCGAGCCTTTACCGCCACTTCACACGGGGAGGCTTGCTGGGATGTCTCTGTCAGGGGTGTGCGTGACGGCCGTTGAATCCCGTCCTGCGGGGGTAATCGGGACGAGCCAGAGCCCGAGTCACCGGCCGTTCGGGGCCCGTGTCAAGGCGTTCGTGGCATTGACCAAGCCGCGGATCATCGAACTTCTGCTGATCACCACCGTTCCGGTGATGTTCCTCGCCGAGCAGGGTGTTCCGAATCTGAAGCTGGTGCTGCTGACCTGCGTCGGCGGCTACCTTTCCGCGGGCGGCGCCAACGCGCTGAACATGTACATCGACCGTGACATCGACGCGCTGATGGACCGCACCTCGCAGCGGCCGCTGGTGACCGGCATGGTCAGCCCGCGCGAATGCCTCACCTTCGGCATCACCCTGGCGATCGTGTCGACGCTGCTGTTCGGTCTCACCGTGAACTGGCTGTCGGCCTGGCTGTCGCTCGGCGCGCTCCTCTTCTACGTCGTCGTCTACACGATGATCCTCAAGCGCCGCACCTCGCAGAACATCGTCTGGGGCGGCATCGCCGGCTGCCTGCCGGTGCTCATCGGCTGGTCGGCCGTGACGAACTCGATGTCCTGGGCGCCGATCATCCTCTTCGGGGTCATGTTCTTCTGGACGCCGCCGCACTACTGGCCGCTGTCCATGAAGGTCAAGGAGGACTACGCGCGCGTCGGCGTGCCGATGCTCCCGGTCATCGCCTCCAACAAGGTCGTCGCCCGGCAGATCGTCATCTACAGCTGGGTGATGGTCGCGGTGTCGCTGCTGCTGACGCCGCTCGGCTACACCGGCTGGTTCTACACGGCGGTCGCCCTGCTGGCCGGCGGCATGTGGCTGTGGGAGGCGCACGGCCTGCAGAACCGCGCCAGGGCCGAGGTCACGGGCGGCAAGCTCAAGGAGATGCGGCTCTTCCACTGGTCGATCACCTACGTGTCGGTGCTCTTCCTGGCGATCGCGGTGGACCCCTTCCTGCGCTGAGGACTCTTCGGACGGGCGGGGTGCGTGGCCAAGGCCACGCACCCCGCCCGTCGCCGTTCGATCTACCCGTCGGTAGCATCCTGTCCATGGCAGACACGCAGCAGTCGGACACCCAGCAGGCTGACGCGAAGGCGGAGCGCGAGAGCACGCGCCTCGCCCGGCGGATCGACTCCTTCTCCAAGGCGCACGGCGGTGCCGAGGGCCAGGTGGCCTACCTCGGCGAACGCGGCGCCCGGATCGTGCTGGTCGGCGAGGACGGCGCCTGGGGGGACGTGGTCGCGCGCTCCTGCGAGACGGCGCGCAAGGCCGTGGAGAAGTCCGGGATCACCGTCCACGAGGACTTCGACGGGGAGTTCGCGGCCAAGGTGACGACGGGCCGCTACGAGTGGTCCCGCATGGCCGGTCTCCAGATCGGCGGCCCGAGCAACACCTGAGACCGGGTTCACCCGTTAGGACCGTAGGAGGCCGCACGGCGTACGAGCCGTGCGGCGCACGGTCCGACCGCGGGGAGTCCGGATGATCGAAACGCCGTCCCTGGTGGACCAGTACTGCCACGGCGTCCTGAGAACGGAGCTGGGCCTCGGCACCTTCGAGGCCCAGCTGGCCCGCACCGAGGGCCCGCCCGCCCCGGGCACCACCCTCTTCGACACCCAGACCGGCTTCGCGGTACGCCGCTGGTGCCCGCCCCTGCTCGGCCTGGAACCGCACTGCCCGCCCGCCCGCTACCTGGCCCGGCGCCGCGAGCTGGGCGTCCTCGAGGCCGACCGCCGGCTGCTGCGCGGCAGCGGCATCACCACCTACCTGGTCGACGCGGGCCTGCCCGGCGACCTCACCGGCCCCGAGGAGATGGCCTCCGCGGCGGCCGCCGACGCCCACGAGATCGTGCGCCTGGAACTGCTGGCCGAGCAGGTCGCCGACACCTCCGGCACCGTCGAGTCCTTCCTCGCCAACCTCGCCGAGGCCGTCCACGGCGCCGCCGCCCACGCGGTCGCCTTCACCTCGGTCGCCGGCGTACGGCACGGTCTGGCGCTGGCGCCGGAACCGCCGGGGCCGGGCGAGGTGCGCGGTGCCGCCGCCCGCTGGCTGAGCGGGCGCGAGGTCGGCGGCGAGCTGAGCGACCCGGTGCTGCTGAGGCACCTGCTCTGGATCGCCGTGGCCGCCGGACTGCCGCTCCAGCTGCACGCCGGCCTCGGCGAGCCCGGGCTGCGCATCGACCGCACCGACCCGGTCCTGCTCACCGACTTCGTGCGGGCCACCGCCGGCCTCGGCACCGACCTGGTCCTGCTGCACGGCTACCCGTACCACCGCCACGCCGCCCACCTCGCCGGCGTCTTCCCACACGTCTACGCCGACTCGGGAGCCGCCCTGGTGCGCACCGGCGCCCGCGCGGCGACCGTCCTCGCGGAGATCCTGGAGCTGGCCCCCTTCGGCAAGATCCTGTTCTCCAGCGGCGCCCAGGGCCTGCCCGAGCTGCACGTGGTCGCCGCCCGCCTGTTCCGCGACGCCCTGGGACGGGTGCTGGGCACCTGGGTGGCCGAGGGGGCGTGGTCCCTGGGGGACGCGCAGCGGGTGGCGGGGATGATCGCGGCGGGGAACGCGGGGCGGGTGTACGGCCTGGAGGAACACGCCCCGGCGCACTTCACCGGGAACGTGAGCCCGCTCAGGCCCGGGTGAGTGTCGCCTCTACCGCCGGTCCGGGCACGTCGGCCGTGTCCTGCGGCCGCTCGCGCAGCGCCAACAGCACCCGCAGTGTCGCGATCCACACCAGGCAGGAACCGAACATGTGCAGTCCGACCAGGACCTCCGGGAGGTCGGTGAAGTACTGCACATAGCCGATGAGGCCCTGGGCGAGCAGCACCAGGAACAGGTCTCGCGTACGGGCCAGCGGCCCCTTGGGCGCGTCGACCGCCTTGAGCACGAACCACAGCGCGAACGTCAGCGTCACCACGACCCACGCCAGCACGGCGTGCGCCTTGCTCACGGTCTCCCAGTCGATCGGCATCCGCTCGACCTCGCTGGAGTCGCCCGCGTGCGGGCCCGCGCCGGTCACCACGGTGCCGACCGCGATCAGCAGCACGGAGACCACGACCAGCACCCACACCAGCTGCTGGATCGCCTTGCCGACCAGGGGACGCGGTGCCGCGTCGCCCTCCCGGGTGCGCTGCCACATCGCCGTGGCGACCGCGATCAGCGCGGTGGACAGCAGGAAGTGCGCGGCGACCGTGTACGGGTTGAGGCCGACGAGAACCACGATGCCGCCGAGGACGGCGTTGCCCATCACGATCCAGAACTGCGCCCACCCCAACCGCGTCAGGCTGCGCCGGAACGGCTTCTGCGACCGCGCGGCGATGATCGCCCAGCCGACCGCCGCGCACAGCACGTAGGTCAGCAGGCGGTTGCCGAACTCGATGACGCCGTGGATGCCCATCTCGCTGGTGTTGGTGAGCGAGTCCTCGGTGCACTTGGGCCAGGTCGGGCAGCCGAGGCCGGATCCGGTCAGGCGCACCGCGCCGCCGGTGACCACGATGACCACCGACATGACGAGTGCGGTGAGGGCCGCCCGCCGGACCGTCCGGGGGTCCGGGGTCCAGCGTGCGGCGATGAAGGCGAGCGGGTTGCGCACGGCGGCTGCGGCGTCGGCGCGGGTCACGTTTGGCACGCCGTCCATCGTAGGCGCCTGCTTGTGCACGCTTTCACGAGGGTCGGTCCCAGGCATCGCGTCCCTACTCCCAGCGGAAGAACTTCCCGGCGGCCGCGATGCCCACGACGCCCCACGCGGCGAGGATGCCCAGGTCGCCCCAGGGCATCGCGGCGCCGTGCTGGAGCACGTCCCGCAGGCCGTCCGACAGGGCGGAGATCGGCAGCAGCCCCAGCACGCTCTGCGCCGCGTCCGGGAACTTGTCCAGCGGCACGATCACCCCGCCGCCGACGAGCAGCAGCAGGAAGACCAGGTTGGCGGCGGCCAGCGTCGCCTCCGCCTTCAGCGTGCCCGCCATGAGCAGCCCGAGCCCCGAGAAGGCGGCCGTGCCGAGGACCAGGAGCAGTAGCACGGCGAACGGGTTGCCCTGCGGCGACCAGCCCAGCGCGAAGGCGATCACGGTCAGCAGGACGATCTGGAGCACCTCGGTGACCAGCACGGCCAGCGTCTTCGCGGTCATCAGGCCCCAGCGCGGCAGCGGCGAGGCGGCCAGCCGCTTCAGCACCCCGTACCGCCGCTCGAAGCCGGTCGCGATGGCCTGCCCGGTGAACGCCGTCGACAGCACGGCGAGCGCCAGGATGCCGGGGGCGAGGAAGTCGACGGCCTCACCCGCGCCGGTGTCGACGATGTCGACGGTGCTGAACAGCACCAGCAGCAGCGTCGGGATGATCACCGTGAGGAGCAGCTGCTCGCCGTTGCGGAGCAGCATCTTCGTCTCGAGCGCGGCCTGCGCGGCGATCATGCGGCCGAGCGGCGCGGCACCGGGCTTCGGCGTGTAGGTGCCGGTGGTCGTCGTCATGAGCGCGGCTCCTTGCCGGTCGGCTCCAGGCTGTGTCTTCCCGGGGGACGACCCCCGGACCTCCGGCCGATCTCTGTGCGGACGCGGATCATGAGCGCAGCTCCCTGCCGGTCAGCTCCAGGAAAACGTCCTCCAGGGTGTGCCGCTCCACCGAGATCCGGTCCGGCATCACCCCGTGCTGGGCGCACCAGGACGTCACGGTGGCGAGGAGCTGCGGGTCGACCTTGCCGTTGACCCGGTAGGTGCCCGGCGTCAGCTCGGCGGCCGAGGAGTCGGCGGGCAGCGCCTTGAGCAGCGAGGCGACGTCGAGTCCGGGACGGCCGGTGAAGCGCAGGGTGTTCTCGGCGCCGCCGCGGCACAGCTCCTCGGGGGAGCCCTGGGCGATGACCCGGCCGGTGTCGATGACGGCGACGTCGTCCGCGAGCTGTTCGGCCTCGTCCATGTGGTGGGTGGTGAGGATGACGGACACGCCGTCGGTGCGCAGGTCCCGCACGAGGTCCCAGGTGGCGCGGCGGGCCTGCGGGTCCAGCCCGGCGGTCGGCTCGTCCAGGAACACCAGCTCGGGGCGTCCGACCACGGCCATCGCCAGGGCGAGCCGCTGCTGCTGGCCGCCGGAGAGCCTGCGGTACGTGGTCCGGCCGCACGAGCCGAGCCCCAGCCGTTCGATCAGCGCGTCGACGTCGAGGGGGTGGGCGTGGAGCTTCGCGACGTGGCGGAGCATCTCGTCTGCGCGGGCGCCCGAGTAGACGCCGCCGGACTGGAGCATCACGCCGATCCGGGGCCGCAGCTCGCCGCCCTGGCGCACCGGGTCGAGGCCCAGGACGCGCACCGTGCCGGAGTCCGGCCTCCGGTACCCCTCACAGGTCTCGACGGTGGTCGTCTTGCCGGCTCCGTTGGGGCCGAGTACGGCGGTGACACCCGCCCGGGCCACCAGGTCGAGGCCGTCCACCGCGGTCTTCGTGCCGTACCGCTTCACCAGGGCCTGGACCTGGACCACGGGCTCGCTTCGCATGGGTCACGAGTCTAGGTAGGCGGGGGAGAGACCGGGCGCGGGGGTGCGGGATCTCCTCCGGAGGGGTGGTGGCGGGGCCCGCCTGGGGCGGAGGAGGGGCGTGGTCCGTCCGCAGGGCCACGGGTGGGGAGCACGCCCCTCCGGGGCGAGTGGGCGAGAGGGCGAGTGTGCGAGAGGGTGGGAGGGCGGGCGCGGTGGGCGGTGACGGCGTACGGGCTCGTCGGCGGGGTCCGCCCGCAGCACCGGCACGCGGCGCGCGCTTCCTACGGGTCACCGCCCGGGCCGGTCGTCCCGCAGGCCTCACTCCCGCGGCCGGTGCAGCGGCAGCCACCGTTCCGCGTACGCGACGGCGTCGGCCAGCGGGAACAGACGGGTCACCGCCGCGCCGACCCGCCCGCGCAGGACGGGCCGGTCCCGTTCGAAGTCGTCGCCCAGTTCGTCGAACCGCTCGGAGGTGATCGACACCTCGGTCACCCGCTCCCAGCCCACCGGCCCCGGCCGCCCCACCTCCACCAGCGGGGAGGGAATCCGGTACTCGGCGAGGTGGAAGCCGGTGCACGCCTCGTAGCCGGCGCCGAGCAGCAGTACCCGGGCGCCCATCCGTTCCAGGGCCGCCAGGGGACTGCGCTCACCGAGCCGGCAGTCCGTCGCGTGCCCGGCGACCACCTCGGCGGCGCGCGGGCCGACGGCGGCGAACGACGTCTGCGGGTGCGCGCTGCGCAGGGCGCCCGGCCAGGTGCGCACGGTCTCGGGGATCACGCCGACCCCGCGCGAGGGCGTGATCAGCGGGTCGTAGGCGGGCATCGCGGCGCGGACGGTGTCCCACCACTGCTCGGGCACCGGCGGGCTGCGCCACAGCGCCGGGTCGGAGAGGTCGCCGGTCTGGGTGGGGACCACCAGGGTGCCGTCCGGGCCGAGCGCGTCGAGCAGGCCCTGGACCACCGCGACGGGCCCTCCGCACACCCATCCGAGGGAGCTGAGGGAGGAGTGCACGAGGAGCGTGTCGTCACTGCGCACACCCAGCTCGCGCAGTCCGGCGGCGATCGCGCCGCGGGTGACGAGTGGGCCGGTGGGAGGGGGTGCGGACATGCCGGGGAGTGTCCCGCAGGCCCGGCCCGGGCGCCACCGGATTGATCGATCAGTGATCGTTTCCGCAGGTCAGATTAGGTATGCCTAAGTGACGCAGGGCACCGTCCGGTGATCCGGTCGCGGCTTGCCCGGCTCCGAGGAATTACGCAACAATGGCGTTGTGAAAAACGTTGGCGAGGCTCCGCAGGAGGAACTCGCGACCGGTGAGCGGTCCACCCGCAACCGCGTCGCGCGCTCCATCCTGGACCACGGGCCGTCGACCGTCGCCGAGCTCGCCGGGCGTCTGGGGCTGACCCAGGCCGCCGTCCGGCGCCACCTCGACGCGCTGGTCGCCGACGACGTGGTCGAGGCCCGCGAGCAGCGGGTCTACGGCACGCGCACGCGCGGACGGCCGGCCAAGGTCTTCGCGCTCACCGACTGCGGCCGGGACGCCTTCGACCAGTCGTACGACAAGCTGGCCGCGGACGCCCTGCGCTGGATCGCCGAGCAGGAGGGCGGGGAGAAGGCGATCGCCGCCTTCGCCCGGGCCCGCATCGCCGGCCAGGCGGGCGCGTACCGCAAGGCGGTCGAGTCCGTGCCGCCCGAGAAGCGTACGGAAGCGCTGGCCAAGGCCCTGAGCGCGGACGGGTACGCTGCTGTCGCGCGGAGCGCACCCCGGCCCCAGCAGGGCGAGCAGCTGTGCCAGCACCACTGCCCGGTCGCCCACGTCGCCGAGCAGTTCCCGCAGCTGTGCGAGGCGGAGACGGAATTTTTCGCCGAGCTGCTCGGTACACATGTGCAGCGGCTCGCGACCATCGCGCACGGCGACGGGGTCTGCACCACGTTCATTCCGAAGACTTCGCACGCGCCGCCCGCGGCGCAGGCGCCCACGAACACCGATCAAGCATCTGCAAGCACGGCCGGGAGGAACCCCGCATGACTCTCCCCACGGAGACTGCTCACCCTGAGCTCGAGGGCCTGGGCAAGTACGAGTACGGCTGGGCCGACTCCGACACGGCCGGCGCCTCTGCCAGGCGCGGCATCGACGAGGACGTCGTCCGGGACATCTCCGACAAGAAGTCCGAGCCGGAGTGGATGACCAAGCTCCGTCTCAAGGGCCTCAAGCTCTTCGAGAAGAAGCCCATGCCCAACTGGGGCTCGGACCTCTCGGGCATCGACTTCGACAACATCAAGTACTTCGTGCGCTCCACGGAGAAGCAGGCGGAGTCCTGGGAGGACCTGCCCGAGGACATCAAGAACACCTACGACAAGCTGGGCATCCCCGAGGCGGAGAAGCAGCGCCTCGTGGCCGGTGTCGCCGCCCAGTACGAGTCGGAGGTCGTCTACCACCAGATCCGCGAGGACCTGGAGGAGCAGGGCGTCCTCTTCCTCGACACCGACACCGCGCTGAAGGAGCACCCGGAGCTCTTCAAGGAGTACTTCGGCACGGTCATCCCCGCCGGTGACAACAAGTTCGCCGCGCTGAACACGGCCGTGTGGTCCGGCGGCTCCTTCATCTACGTGCCGAAGGGCGTGCACGTCGAGATCCCGCTCCAGGCCTACTTCCGCATCAACACGGAGAACATGGGCCAGTTCGAGCGGACCCTGATCATCGTCGACGAGGGTGCCTACGTGCACTACGTCGAGGGCTGCACGGCGCCGATCTACAAGTCGGACTCCCTGCACTCCGCGGTCGTCGAGATCATCGTCAAGAAGAACGCCCGCTGCCGCTACACGACCATCCAGAACTGGTCGAACAACGTCTACAACCTGGTCACCAAGCGCGCCGTGGCGTACGAGGGCGCGACCATGGAGTGGATCGACGGCAACATCGGCTCCAAGGTGACGATGAAGTACCCGGCCGTCTACCTGATGGGCGAGCACGCCAAGGGCGAGACCCTGTCCATCGCCTTCGCGGGCGAGGGCCAGCACCAGGACGCCGGCGCCAAGATGGTCCACATGGCCCCGAACACGTCCTCCAACATCGTCTCCAAGTCGGTGGCGCGAGGCGGCGGCCGCACCTCCTACCGCGGCCTGATCGAGATCGGCGAGGGCGCCCCGGGCGCCAAGTCCAACGTGCTCTGCGACGCGCTGCTCGTCGACACCATCTCCCGCTCGGACACCTACCCCTACGTGGACGTCCGCGAGGACGACGTGTCCATGGGCCACGAGGCGACCGTCTCCAAGGTCTCCGAGGACCAGCTCTTCTACCTGATGAGCCGCGGCCTGTCCGAGGACGAGGCGATGGCGATGATCGTGCGCGGCTTCGTCGAGCCGATCGCCAAGGAGCTGCCGATGGAGTACGCGCTCGAACTCAACCGGCTGATCGAGCTCCAGATGGAAGGCGCGGTCGGCTAACACCGGCCGGGGGCGGCCCACCGGCCGCCCCGCCGTCCCATCCAGCCCCATACGTAACGGAAAGCGAGCACTACGACAGCCATGGCTGAGGCTCAGAACATCCCGGTCGGTTCCACGACCGCCGGTGCGATCGCGGTGGCCGCCGAGGCCGACTCGACCGTCGCCACGCGCATGAGCGCGCCCCCGTCCTTCGACGTGGCGGACTTCCCGGTCCCGCACGGCCGCGAGGAGGAGTGGCGCTTCACCCCGCTGGAGCGGCTGCGCGGCCTGCACGACGGCACCGCCACCGCCACCGGCGAGGGCGTCAAGGTCGCCGTCGAGGCCCCCGAGGGCGTCACCGTCGAGACCGTCGGCCGCGACGACGCCCGGCTCGGCCGGACCGGCAAGCCCGTGGACCGCGTCGCCGCCCAGGCGTACACCGCCTTCGCGCAGGCCGGCGTGATCACCGTCCCCAAGGAGACGGTGCTGACCGAGCCCGTCCGCATCGCCGTGCACGGCGAGGGCGGCACGGCCTATGCCCACCAGGTCATCGAGCTGGAGGCCTTCGCCGAGGCCGTCGTGGTCATCGACCACACCGGTGACGCGGTGCTCGCCGCCAACGTCGAGTACGTCCTCGGCGACGGCGCCAAGCTCACCGTCGTCTCCGTCCAGGACTGGGACGCGGGGGCCGTGCACGTGGGCCAGCACAACGCCCTCGTGGGCCGCGACGCGAGCTTCAAGTCGGTCGTCGTCACCTTCGGCGGCGACGTCGTCCGCCTCCACCCGCGCGTCCAGTACGCCGGTCCCGGCGGCGAGGCCGAGCTGTTCGGCCTGTACTTCACCGACCGGGGCCAGCACCAGGAGCACCGCCTCCTGGTCGACCACAACGTCCCGCACTGCAAGTCCAACGTCGTCTACAAGGGCGCGCTCCAGGGCGACGACGCGCACGCGGTCTGGATCGGCGACGTGCTCATCGAGGCCAAGGCCGAGGGCACCGACACCTACGAGATGAACCGCAACCTCGTCCTCACCGACGGCGCGCGGGTCGACTCCGTGCCGAACCTGGAGATCGAGACCGGTGAGATCGTCGGCGCCGGCCACGCCTCCGCGACCGGCCGCTTCGACGACGAACAGCTCTTCTACCTGATGGCGCGCGGCATCCCCGAGATCGACGCCCGCCGCCTGGTGGTCCGCGGCTTCTTCGCCGAGCTGGTCCAGCAGATCGGCGTCGCGGACATCGAGGAGCGCCTGCTCGCCAAGATCGAAGAGGAGCTGGAGGCGTCCGTCGCATGACCTTCGTACGCGTCTGTGGAGCGGGCGAGCTGGAGGAGGACACCCCCAAGCGGGTGGAACTCGACGGCACGCCGATCTCCGTCGTGCGCACCGAGGGCGAGGTCTTCGCGATCCACGACATCTGCTCGCACGCGAACGTCTCCCTCGCCGAGGGCGAGGTCGACGACTGCCACATCGAGTGCTGGCTGCACGGCTCGCGCTTCGACCTCCGCTCGGGCAAGCCCGACAGTCTGCCGGCGACGCGCCCCGTCCCCGTATACCCCGTAAAGATCGAAGGGGACGACGTGCTCGTCTCCCTCACCCAGGAGTCCTGAGGCACCCATGGCAACGCTTGAAATCCGAGACCTGCACGTCACCGTCGAGGCCGACAACGCCACGAAGGAGATCCTCAAGGGCGTCGACCTCACCGTGAAGCAGGGCGAGACGCACGCCATCATGGGCCCCAACGGCTCCGGCAAGTCGACCCTCGCCTACTCCCTCGCGGGTCACCCCAAGTACACGATCACCGGCGGCACCGTCACCCTCGACGGCGAGGACGTCCTGGAGATGTCCGTCGACGAGCGCGCCCGCGCCGGCCTCTTCCTCGCCATGCAGTACCCGGTCGAGGTCCCCGGCGTCTCCGTCTCCAACTTCCTGCGCACCTCCGCCACCGCCGTCCGCGGCGAGGCCCCCAAGCTGCGCACCTGGGTGAAGGAGGTCAAGGAGGCCATGGAGCGCCTCAACATGGACCCCGCCTTCGCCGAGCGCAACGTCAACGAGGGCTTCTCCGGCGGTGAGAAGAAGCGCCACGAGATCCTCCAGCTGGAGCTGCTCAAGCCGAAGATGGCGATCCTCGACGAGACCGACTCCGGCCTCGACGTCGACGCCCTGCGCGTCGTCTCCGAGGGCGTCAACCGGGTCCGCGAGACCGGTGAGGTCGGCACCCTGCTGATCACCCACTACACGCGCATCCTGCGCTACATCAAGCCCGACCACGTCCACGTCTTCGCCAACGGCCGCATCGCCGAGTCCGGCGGCGCCGAGCTGGCCGACAAGCTGGAGGCCGAGGGCTACGAGGCATACACGAAGGGTGGCGCATCCGAGTGACACAGCTGCCGGGCCTCCTCGACACCGAGGCGATCCGCAAGGACTTCCCGATCCTGGACCGCGTGCTCCACGACGGTAAGAAGCTCGTCTACCTCGACAACGCCGCGACCTCGCAGACCCCGCGCCAGGTCATCGACGTGCTCGACGAGTACTACGAGCAGCACAACGCCAACGTCCACCGTGGCGTGCACGTCCTCGCCGAGGAGGCCACGGCGCTGTACGAGGGCGCGCGGGACAAGGTCGCGGAGTTCATCAACGCGCCCTCCCGCGACGAGGTGATCTTCACCAAGAACGCCTCGGAGTCCCTCAACCTCGTGGCCAACATGCTGGGCTGGGCCGACGAGCCCTACCGCGTGGACCACGAGACCGAGATCGTCATCACGGAGATGGAGCACCACTCCAACATCGTGCCGTGGCAGCTGCTCGCGCAGCGCACCGGCGCGAAGCTCCGCTGGTTCGGCCTGACCGACGACGGCCGCCTGGACCTGTCCAACATCGACGAGGTCATCACCGAGAAGACGAAGATCGTCTCCTTCGTGCTGGTCTCCAACATCCTGGGCACCCAGAACC
Organism: Streptomyces sp. M92; assembly: GCF_028473745.1. Classification (NCBI taxonomy): domain Bacteria; kingdom Bacillati; phylum Actinomycetota; class Actinomycetes; order Kitasatosporales; family Streptomycetaceae; genus Streptomyces; species Streptomyces sp. M92. The sequence continues at coordinate 140,514 of NZ_CP101137.1, read as the reverse complement.
CGGTCGAGGCGATCGTGCGCCGCGCCCAGGAGGTCGGCGCGCTCGTCTGCGTCGACGCCTCCCAGGCCGCGCCGCACATGCCGCTGGACGTCCAGGCCCTCCAGGCCGACTTCGTGGCCTTCACCGGCCACAAGATGTGCGGCCCGACCGGCATCGGCGTCCTGTGGGGCCGCCAGGAGCTGCTGGAGGACCTGCCCCCGTTCCTCGGTGGCGGCGAGATGATCGAGACCGTCTCGATGCACTCCTCCACGTACGCCCCGGCCCCGCACAAGTTCGAGGCGGGCACGCCGCCGGTCGCGCAGGCGGTCGGTCTGGGCGCGGCGATCGACTATCTCAACTCGATCGGCATGGACAAGATCCTCGCCCACGAGCACGCGCTCACGGAGTACGCGGTCAAGCGGCTGCTGGAGGTCCCGGACCTGCGCATCATCGGCCCCACCACGGCCGAGGAGCGCGGCGCGGCGATCAGCTTCACGCTCGGCGACATCCACCCCCACGACGTCGGCCAGGTCCTGGACGAACAGGGCATCGCGGTCCGGGTCGGCCACCACTGCGCCCGCCCCGTCTGCCTGCGCTACGGAATTCCTGCGACCACGCGAGCGTCGTTCTATCTGTACTCCACGCAGGCCGAGATCGACGCCCTGGTCGACGGTCTGGAGCACGTACGGAACTTCTTCGGCTGACGGGACGAGCGAAGAGCATGAAGCTGGACTCCATGTACCAGGAAGTCATCCTGGACCACTACAAGAACCCGCACGGGCGGGGCTTGCGGGATGGCGACGCCGAGGTCCACCACGTCAACCCGACATGCGGCGACGAGATCACCCTCCGCGTGAAGTACGACGGCACGACGATCAGCGACGTCAGCTACGAGGGGCAGGGCTGCTCGATCAGCCAGGCCAGCGCCTCCGTGCTGAACGACCTGCTGGTCGGCAAGGACCTGGCCCAGGCGCAGCGCATCCAGGAGACCTTCCTGGAGCTGATGCAGTCCAAGGGCAGGATCGAGCCCGACGACGCGATGGAGGAGGTCCTGGAGGACGCGGTCGCGTTCGCCGGGGTCTCGAAGTACCCGGCCCGGGTCAAGTGCGCCCTGCTGAGCTGGATGGCCTGGAAGGACGCGACGTCCCAGGCACTGGACGGAGCCGACGCCGAGAAGGAGACGACGGCATGAGTGAGACCGTGGAAATGAAGCCCGCCTCCGAGGAGGAGGTCCGCGAAGCCCTGCTGGACGTCGTGGACCCCGAGCTGGGCATCGACGTCGTCAACCTGGGCCTGATCTACGGCGTCCACATCGACGACGCGAACATCGCGACGATCGACATGACCCTGACGTCGGCGGCCTGTCCGCTGACCGACGTGATCGAAGACCAGGCCAAGTCCGCTACGGACGGCCTCGTCAGCGAGCTGCGGATCAACTGGGTCTGGATGCCGCCGTGGGGCCCGGACAAGATCACGGACGACGGCCGCGAGCAGCTGCGCGCGCTCGGCTTCAACGTCTGAGGCACATCGCTGAGGCACATCGCTTGAGAGAACGGCGGCGCCCTATGGGCGCCGCCGTTGTCGTGCGTGTGGACGCCTTCGTTATGTACGCTCGTACACATGGGATATCTGCTCCTGGCCGGAGCCATCGCCGCCGAGGTCGCCGGCACCACCGCCATGAAGTACAGCGAGGGTTTCACCAGGCTGGTCCCCTCACTGCTGACGGCACTCGCCTACATCCTCTCCTTCACGCTGCTCGCCCAGACCCTGAAGACCCTCGCCGTCGGCACCGCCTACGCCATCTGGGCCGGTGTCGGCACGGCGACCATCGCCGCCATCGGCGTGGCGTTCATGGGCGAGGGGATGACCGTCGCCAAGGCCGCGGGCATCGCACTGATCATCATCGGCGTCGTCGTCCTCAACCTCGGTGGCGCGCACTGATGCCGCGCCGCCACGACCCCGAGCGGCGTCAGCGGATCATCGACGCCGCGATCCGCGTCGTCGGACGGCAGGGCATCGCGGGCCTCAGCCACCGCACGGTCGCCGCCGAGGCGGACGTCCCGCTGGGCTCGACGACGTACCACTTCGCCACCCTCGACGAACTCCTGGTAGCCGCCCTGCGCCAGGCCAACGAGGGCTTCGCCAAGGTGGTCGCGGGCCACCCGGCCCTCGCCGACCCCCGCGCGGACCTTCCCGCCGAGCTCGCCCGCGTCCTCGGCGAGTGGCTGGGCGGGGACCGCACGGGTGTCGAGCTGGAGTACGAGCTGTATCTGGCGGCCCTGCGCCGGCCCGCGCTGCGCCCGGTGGCCGCGGAGTGGTGCGAGGGGGTGGGCGCGCTCCTCGCCGCCCGGACGGACCCGGTGACGGCGCGGGCGCTGGTCGCGGTGCTGGACGGGATCTGTCTGCAGGTGCTGCTGACGGACTCGGCGTACGACGAGGGGTACGCGCGACAGGTGCTGGCGCGGGTGCTGGGCTCAGGCGGGTCGGTGCGGGCCGGGGCGGGGGCGACCGGCACGTGAGATGCCCGGCGGCCGGTTCGCTACCGGACCCCCCGGCCGGTTAGGTTGCCCTCATGACCGACACGACTGCTTCCCGCACCACCGGCGCCGTGGCCGCCGGGCTCGCCACGATCGCCGCCGACGGCACCGTCCTCGACACCTGGTTCCCGGCTCCCGAACTCGCCGCCGAGCCCGGCCCGTCCGGCACCGAGCGCCTCACCGCAGAGCAGGCCGCCGAGCTCCTCGGCGGCGGCGCCACCGCCGCGGTCGGTCCCGACGCCCGCCGCGGCGTCGAGGTGGTCGCGGTCCGCACGGTCATCTCCTCGCTCGACGAGAAGCCGGTCGACACGCACGACGTCTACCTGCGCCTGCACCTGCTCTCCCACCGCCTGGTCAAGCCGCACGGCCAGAACCTGGACGGCATCTTCGCCCACCTCGCCAACGTCGCCTGGACCTCGCTGGGCCCGGTCGCCGTCGACGACATCGAGAAGGTCCGCCTCAACGCCCGCGCCGAGGGCCTGCACCTCCAGGTCACCTCGGTCGACAAGTTCCCGCGCATGACGGACTACGTCGCCCCCAAGGGTGTCCGTATCGCCGACGCCGACCGGGTCCGGCTCGGCGCGCACCTGGCCGAGGGCACCACGGTCATGCACGAGGGCTTCGTCAACTTCAACGCCGGCACGCTGGGCACCTCAATGGTCGAGGGCCGCATCTCCGCGGGCGTCGTCGTCGGCGACGGCTCCGACATCGGCGGCGGCGCCTCCACCATGGGCACCCTCTCCGGCGGCGGCAACGTCCGCATCGTCATCGGCGAGCGCTGCCTGGTCGGTGCCGAGGCGGGCGTCGGCATCGCGCTGGGCGACGAGTGCGTGGTCGAGGCCGGCCTCTACGTCACCGCGGGCACCCGCGTGACCATGCCCGACGGCCAGGTCGTCAAGGCCCGCGAGCTCTCCGGCGCCTCCAACATCCTCTTCCGCCGCAACTCGGTCACGGGCACGGTCGAGGCCCGCCCGAACAACGCGGTGTGGGGCGGCCTGAACGAGATCCTGCACAGCCACAACTGACCGGCGTCGGCGGAGCGCCGACCGAGTCACCGAAACGCCCTCCCGACCCGCCCGTACGCGGCGCCCGGGAGGGCGTTCAACGTTTCAGGGCCCGGTACCGCTTCAGCAGGGCGGCGATGCGGTCCCGGTCGGCCGCGCCGTTCAGCTCCTTCAGGATGCCGTCGGGGCACAGCTCGTAGTGCTCGCCCCAGAAGCGGCGGCTCCGGTTGTCCCATATCCGGTAGCCGCCCGGGACGCCCCGGGCCACCGTCGTCTGCTCACCGCGTGACCCCAGGCGCGCGGGTGGTGCGGGGCCAACACGATTTGCCGCCGCGTGCCTCGAGCGCCCCCCTGCACATACGGATGACGGCCGTGACCTTCCGGTGGTCTTGGCGGATGAACGGGTGGACGCAGAGTCCGATCAGACGCCGATCCGACGAAACGAGGACCTGGTATGACGAACGAGCGGGCGAGGACCGTGGCGCGTTGGCTGGCCGGGGCGGGCGCCGCCGTGCTGGTGTGCTGGGCCCCGGCGGGGGCCGCGCACGCCGACGAGACCACCACCGGTTCGCACAACGGCCCCCGGGTCGGCCTCCTCAACGTCAACGTGGGGCAGATCGACGACCCGGCGGAGGACGTACTGGAACACACCCTGCTGTTCGGCGACGGCTACACCTGGAGCTGACCGGCGCCGGCCACCAGATCCTCGTACGCCGTCAGCAGGGCGCCGGTCGTCTCCCGGTCCGCGGCCCGCAGCGGCGCCCGCACCGGCCCCGCGGGCAGGCCCAGCGCGCCCAGCAGCGCCTTCGCGGTGACCGTGCCGGGCAGACCCGCCGCCGTCATCGCCTCGATGAGCGGGACCGCCCGGCGCTGCAACAGGGCGGCCCGCCCGGTGTCGCCCGCGTCGAAGGCGTCGAGGACGGACCGGAACAGCTCCGGTACGACGTTCGCGACCGTGCTGACACAACCCGCCGCGCCCATCGCGTACAGGGCGAGGACCTGCTCGTCGCAGCCCGCGTAGTAGGCCAGGTCGGTGGCGGAGAGGACCTTCTGGGTGCCGAGAAGGTCGTAGGAGCAGTCCTTGACGGCGACGATCCGCGGATGGTCCGCGAGCCGGACCAGGGTGGCCGGCTCGATGCGGGTGCCGGTGCGGCCGGGGATGTCGTAGAGCACGAGGGGCAGGCCGGACGCGTCCGCGACCTCCCGGAAGTGCGCTTCCACGGCATCCTGCGGGGGCCTGCTGTAGTAGGGCGACACCACCAGCAGCCCGTCCGCGCCGGCCTTCTCCGCGGCCAGCGCCAACTCCACCGTGTGCCGGGTGTCGGCGGTGCCCACCCCGGCGACCAGCGTCGCGCGCTCGCCGACGGCCTCGCGCACCGCCGTGACCAGCGCCGCCTTCTCGGCGTCCGTGGTGGTCGGCGACTCGCCCGTGGTGCCGGACAGCACCAGACCGTCGCAGCCGGCCGACACCAGCCGGTCGGCGAGCCGCCGCGCACCGTCCAGGTCGAGCGCGCCGGACTCGGTGAGGGGCGTGACCATGGCGCACAGGGCGCGGCCGAAGGGGGCGGGGGAACGGTGGTCCGTCGTCATGGAAGCAGTCTCGGCGCGACGACCGTGCAGCTCTACTTAAATCTGCTACGAGGTACCGGTAAGGGACGCTGCGGGATCGGTGGCCGGACACCGGCAGGGGTAGTGCCCGTCGGCCGGGGGTACCCGGGGTGCTCCGAACCGAGAGGAGGCGGAACCGTGACCGGGACCATGCACACCAGGCCGGTGCGCGACGAGCAGCACTCCGTGGGCGAACTCGTCGGTCAGGCCACCGAACAGCTCTCCCGGCTCGTGCGCCAGGAAGTGGCCCTCGCCAAGATGGAGCTGGCCGAGAAGGGCAAGCGCGCCGGGCGCGGCGGCGGGATGCTCGGCGCCGCGGGAGCCATCGCGTACGTCGGCCTGTTCGCGTTGGCCGGCACGGCCACCGCCGCGCTCTCGCTGGCGCTGCCCGTCTGGGCCGCGGCGCTCATCGTGACGGCGGTGCTCTTCGTGATCGCGGGCGTACTGGCCATGATGGGCCGCACCCAGCTCCGCCGCGCCGTGCCCCCGAAACCCGAGGCGACCCTCGGCAGCGTCAGGAGCGACGTGGACGTGATCAGGGAAAGGGCGCATCGATGACCGACGCGACGAGCGGGGACGGCACGAGGGCCGGCTCCACCGCGCAGCCAGTGGGCGGGGCCAAGGGCCCCGACGAGCTGCGGCAGCAGATCGAGCAGACCCGCAGCCAGCTCGGCGACACCGTGGAGGAGCTGGCGGGCAAGGCGGACGTGAAGGGCCGTGCCAAGGCCCGGGCCGCCGACCTCAGGGACAAGGCCGGCGCCATGACCGTGCAACTGCGCAGCTCCGCCGCGCACGCCGGCCACGCGGTGCAGGACAAGGCCGGGCAGGCCGGCCACTCCGCGCAGGACAGGGCCGGCAGGGCCGGGCACACCGTCGAGCGGCGCGTGCCGCGGCGGGCTCGCGGCGCGGTACGGTCCGGGCTCGGGCATCCCCGGGCGGTGCTGGTCGCCGGGGCGGCGGCGGGCGCCGTCGTGGTGTCGGCGGGCGTGCTGCGGCGCCGTCACCGCGGGCACTGCTGAGAACACGGCGTGAGGAGGGGCCTGCGAACGGGCCCCTCCTCACGCATGTCCGGCCCGAAGGCACTTGACCTCAACCTTGGTCGAGCCCCGAGGGTGGTGCGTGCACCCGACGACCACCCACCTCTGGAGGCCGGCATGACCCGCCGTACCGACGCCCACCCCGAACTCGCCCGCCCCGACGTCCGGGCGCCCTTCTTCAGCACCTGGTCGGTGGGCACCCCCGAACGGCAGCGGCAGACCGTCGACGCGATCGCCCACACCTGGGAGCGCCGCCCTTGGCCCGCCGACGACCTGCTCGGCTACCACGTCTACACCGGCCACGACGGCAGCACCCTGCTGCACCACTCCCAGTGGGCCGACGAGCAGGCCTACGAGGCCTTCGTCAAGACACACCGCCGGGAACGCGTCGACGAGATCGACACCGCCGTGCCGGGCATCGAACGGCTGTGGCTCGGCCGGTACCGGCACTACCGCAGCCTCACCCGCGAGGACGGCACGGCGCCCGTCCCGGGCTGCGTCGTCATCGTCGACGTCGAGTTCGAGGGCCCCGGCCCCGACCGGCAGCGCGCCTGGGTGGACGCGGTGTTCGAGGCCCTGGAGAGCGAGCCGGAGCCGCACCCCGGAGGTATCTCCGCCCACTTCCACCTCAGCACCGACGGCACCCGCGTCCTCAACTACGCCGAGTGGGAGAGCGCCCAGGCCCACATCGACGCCCTCGCCGCACCGGGTGACGGCGTCGGTTCGGGGTCCGCCCTGTGGGAGCGGGTGCAGAACTGGCCCGGCCTGAAGAGCAGCACGGTCAACCGCTACGACCACGCCCTCGGCCTCGTGCCCCGCTGAACCCGCCCCCACCGGGCGCCGGTTACGGGCGGAAGCGCAGCACCTGCGGGTCGTGGTCGCTGATCTGGTCGTGGAACTCGGCGTTGACGTGCACGCTGTCGTACGACAGCCGCCCGTGCCACCGGATCGACGGGCTGACCAGGATCTGGTCCAGGACCTGGCTGTTGCCCTGGTAGACGTACGAGTAACGCTCGCTCCTCGGCAGCGACTTGACCGCCGACCACAGGGCGCCGTCGTCCTCCAGGAGACGGGTCGTCCTCGAGAACTCGAAGTCGTTGATGTCGCCGAGGGCGATGACGTCCGCGTTCCGCTGGACGGCCAGGATGTCCTTGACGAAGGTGTTCACCACCGTCGCCTGCGCGTGGCGCTGCGTCTCCGAGCCGCGCGACGGCGGCTGGTACTGAGCCGTCAGGCTCTGGTCGCCGCCCTTGGAGTTGAAGTGGTTGGCGATGACGACGACGGTCCGGCCGCGGAAGACGAACTCGCCGGCCAGCGGCTTGCGGCTGTCCTCCCAGGCCGCGTTCGCCGGGTCGACGCGGCCGGGGGAGTGGGTGAGCGCCGCCTTGCCGCGCACCTTCGTCACCCCGGTCGCGGTGGTCGCGTCACCGGCCCCGCGGTCGGTGAACGAGACCCGCTCCGGGTTGAACAGGAACGCCTGGCGGATGTTGCCGCCGGGCTGGCCGCCGTCCTCGCCGTCCACCGGGTCGATGCCGCGCCAGTCGTAGCGCGGGCCGCCGGCCGCGACGATCGCGTCGATCAGCTTGCCGACCGTCGCGCCGGCGGTCACCGTGCCGTCGTCCGTGGCGCCGTTGTCGTCCTGGATCTCCTCCAGGGACACGATGTCGGGCGAGGCGAGGTTGTGCACGATAGCCTCGGCGTGCGCGGCGAAGGTGTCGTCGGACGGGTCGAGGTTCTCGACGTTGTACGTCGCCACCGCCAGCTCGCGGCCGCTCTGCCGGCGCGTCGACTCCCGCTCCAGGCCTCCGCTCCGGAGGGTGCCGATCTCGCTCGCCACCATCGTGTAGCCGCCGTACTGGTTGTAGTCCAGCGGGCCCGCGGTGGTGCCGGCGAGGGTGTCGCCCACGTTGGCGTCGGGGAAGTCGGCCGGCCTGCCCAGGGACTGGATCTGGAGGCGGCCGGTGTTCTGGGAGTCGTACGAGCCGTAGACGGTGCCACCGCGGCGGTTGGCGTTCTCCCAGGGCTTCACCGTGACCCACAGCTCGGTGTACGGGTCGGAGGCGCCGACCACGCGGGCGTCGGTGACCCGGACGTTCATGCCCTCCAGGGACTCGTAGTGGTCCAGGGCGTACTTCGCGGGCCGCAGCGGCAGGCCGTTGACCGAGCCGTTCGCGGCCTCGTCGCCCTCGGGGGCGTACGCCCGCGGCACGGAACGGGCGGAGATCGTCGTCGGCGCGGGGACCTCGTTGCCGCTGGAGACGACCGTGAACACCGGCCGGGTGATCTCGGTCAGCGACTGGTTGCCGGAGGAGGTGCCGCCGGGGACGTACTCCGAGACCGTGCCGGAGACGGTGACCGCGTCACCGACGGCGACGCCCTTCGGGGTGGAGCCGGTGAAGACGAACACGCCCTCACTGGTGGCCGGGTCGGCGTCGGGACGCGGATCCTGGATCCAGAAGCCTCTGGAGGAGCCGTAGCCGCGGACACCGGTGACGATTCCGGCCACGTCGGTGACCTGCTCGCCCGCGTACGGCGACAGCCGCGTGCTGCCCTGGATGTCGTGGACGCGCACGGAGTCGGCGTGCGCGGGCGAGGTGAGGACGATCGTGGACGCCGCCGAGCAGACGGCGGCGACGGTGAGCGCGGCGAGGCGCGCGGAGGACTTGCTGGCCAACGGAAATCCCTCCGGGGACGTGACGGGGCACCGGGACGAGGGTGGGGCGTGGGGCGTGGGACGCGAGAAGCCGCAGGGCACACGGGAACCTGAGCGCGTGGGCCTGGGTGAACACTTGTCCCCCCGCTTTCTACGCGCGTCAATCTCCTGCCTCGCCAGGCCAGTTGTCAAGGTTTCGGCCATGTACCGCACCCGTCGGGGAGATGAACCGGGCGGCATGGGTGCAATTCCGTCTAGGCTGAGCGGCTGAGCCGTACGGCGTCCGGAACGCGCGAGGAGAAAACAGCCGATGTCAGACCGCTCCACCCTGCCGCCCGCACGGTTGCGTCCCGAAGCGGAGCTGGCTCGCGACGCGCTGGCCACGCCACTGCTCGCCCGGGCCGCCCGGCTGGCCCGCTGGGCGGGTCCCGGGACCCGCGTCGACGCCGGCGGCGGACTCGTCGAGGAGCAGCTGCCCGCGGCGGCCGGGGAACTCGGGCTGACCGGCGACGACGCCGCCGCGTACGCGAGCGAGGCCTGGCGGATCGCCGTGGACACCGGGCTCGTCGAGATCACCGACGAGGAGACGGGCACCGTCGAGCGGGGCGACGACCTCGCCCTGCTCACCGGCGGCTCCCCGCAGGACGTGCTCGGTGTGTGGCTCACCGCGCTGGAGACGGTGCTCGCGGACGCGAGCGTGCCCGACCTCGACGACCTGGTCGACGCGATGGCCGAGGGCGGCACGGTCGACCTGTCGACCCTGGAGTGGGACCCGGAGGCCGAGGCGGAGTTCCTCGACGGGGTACTCGGCAACCTCTACCTGCTCACCGTCGGCGAGGACGGGGCCGGCGACACCCCGGTGCCGCTGCCCGCGCTGGCCGCGTCCGTGATCGTGCCCAGCGACATGGGCGAGCCCACCAACGACGTCCTGGAACAGGTCTCCGACGCGATGATGCGGCTGGACGACCAGTTCCGGATGCTGGAGCCGGTCGGCCTCGTCGCCTACCGGCCGGTCGACGAGGCCCTGATGGCCGACGCCGACGAGGAACCGGCGGCACCCGACGACGAGGCCGACGTCGCCCGCTACGGCATGGTGCGGCTCACCCCGCTCGGACTGTACGGACTGCGCACCAGGCTCCAGGAGGCCGGCTTCGACGTACCCGTCGTCGGAGACCTCGCCGACAAGGGCGCCGACGCGCTGCTCGACGGCACGGCACCCTTCCCGCCGGCCGCGGCGCACGCCGAGACCGAGCTGTGGCTGGCCGGCCGCGGCCCCGTCGACGCCGCCCGTGAACTCCTCGCGGCCGCCCGCGGCACGGACCCCGGCGCACCCCTGCGCCGGCTCTGCTGCCAGCAGGCGCTGTCCCTGGTCGGCACCGAGGCGGAGCCCGCGCTGCGGGAGGTCCTCGACGACCCCGAACTGGGCGGCCTCGCCCGGGTCTGGCTGACCGAGCACGGCGCCCGGGACGTGCCGGCGCCGCCGCAGGAGATGGTCTTCTGGCTGACCATCGACACCGTGGCCGCACAGCTCGCGGCGGAGGGCAACTCCGACGAACTGCGCGCCCTGGTGGAGGGACTGGCCCAGCAGCACAGCGGGTTCTTCGACACGGCCTGGCGGGTCGGCCACCCGGCCACGCCGGACGTCCTGGAGGCGATGGGGCGGCTGCACCCCGACAAGAAGGTCGCCAAGGAGGCGCGGAAGGCGGCGTTCAAGGCGCGGTCGCAGCACGGGGGCTGACACCGGGCACCGGGGCCGGGTGGGCCGGGCGGGCGGAGCCGCCCGGCGCCGGCGGGGTGGTACCCGCGCACGCTCGGCTTCGCCCACGTGGGAGAGGCCCATGATCCGGAGGCGGCGCCCCGCCCGTGCCCGCGGTTGTGCGGGCTGCCCAGCGGGCGCCGCGCACCGTTCAACTCCCGTTCAGGCGCGGGCGCGACCGTGACGCCGAACGAGGTCCGCCACCCTCCACGGCACGTCCACCGTCACAGGAGACACCATGTCGCTCACCCGCAGGGACTTCGCCGGCCGATCCGCGCTCACCGGCGCCGGGATCGCGCTGGCGGGCAGCGTCGGCGCCCTCGCCACCGCCCCGAACGCCCTCGCGTCCACGGACACCGAGAGCGCGGCGGAGGGGCACGGCAGAGGCGGCCATGGACACGGGCACGACCACGGCGGGGTCGGCTACGGACCGCTGCTCCCCGACCCGGACGGCATTCTCGCCCTGCCCGCCGGGTTCCGGTACGAGATCATCACCTACTGCGGCCGGACCAGGCTGGAGTCGGGCGAGTACACCCCCTCCGACCACGACGGCACCGCCGCCTTCGACGGCCCCCGCGGCACCACCCTCCTCGTCAACAACCACGAGATCGGCGGCCACCGCGACGACTCGCCGCACCCCGTCCCGCTCACCGAGGGCCTCGTCTACGACCCCGCCGCCGCCGGCGGCTGCACGGTCGTCGAGGTCCGCCGCGGCGGCCACGTCGCCGAGTGGGTCGGCATCGCCGGCACCGCCACCAACTGCGCGGGCGGCAGCACGTCCTGGGGTACCTGGCTGACCTGCGAGGAGACCGAGGACAAGGCCGGCGAGGACGGGATGACCAAGGATCACGGCTACGTCTTCGAGGTCGACCCCGCAGACCGCCGGGCCAACCGCGACCCCAAGCCGATCAAGGCGCTCGGCCGCTACGCCCACGAGGCCGTCGTCATCGACCCCAAGCGCGGCCACGCCTACCTCACCGAGGACGCCTCCGGCCCCAACGGCCTCTTCTACCGCTGGGTCCCGCCGGAGGGCTTCCGGCACGGCCGCGGCCGGCTGCGCACCCTCGCCGACGACGCCGGGGTCCTCCAGGCCTTCAAGTGCTTCGACTCCGGCGGCAGGTTCGTCGACGACCTCTCCCGCGCCACCAAGACCGGCACCGTCTACGGCGTCGACTGGGTCGACGTCCCCGACCGCGACGCCCGGAACACCTCCGTGCGCAGGCAGTTCACCGACGGCCAGGTCACCCGGGGCCGCAAGCTGGAGGGCATGTGGTGGGCCGACGGCGGCGCCTACGTCGTCTCCTCCTTCGCCCGTGACGAGAGCCCCGGCCGCCCGCACGACGGCCAGGTCTGGTTCTACGACCCGGCGCGCCGCACCCTCACCCTCAAGGTCCTCCTCGGCGTCAACCCCGACCCGTCCGCGGACGGCGCGTTCGACGGCCCCGACAACATCACCGTCTCCCCCTACGGCGGCCTCGTCATCGCCGAGGACGGCGACGGCGTCCAGCACCTGTTCGGCGCCACCGACAGCGGGCGCACCTACCCCATCGCCCGCAACGAACTGAACGTCGGCAGCGACGACGACCCGGAGTACAGCGAATTCACCGGCGTCACCTTCTCGCCCGACGGGAAGACGCTCTACGCCAACATCCAGGACCCCGGCATCATGCTCGCGATCACCGGGCCCTGGAAGCGTCAGAAGCGCCGCTGATTAATTCGCTCGCCCGAGCGGTGGCCGCCCTTTTAGAGTGATGCACGTCCAGGTGCGAAGGCAGGACCTACTTCCACTCTTAATGGGGCGGTCACGGGTTCGAGTCCCGTCACCGGCACAACACGCCGGTGTAGCTCAGGGGTTAGAGCACCTTGTCGGTTCCGCCGACCTGAACTCTGGACACCCAGAACTTCACGCACCTCCCGGTGCGCAGGCCGCGGCTACTTCGTTGTGATCGAATCAGACGCCGCGGCCGACATGAACTCGGGAGGCGCGGCAACTGGTGGGTGCCCGGTGCGCAGGCAGCGGATACTTCCTTTGATCGGACGGTTGCGGGTTCGAATCCCGTCATCGACTTCGGGTCGGTGTAGCTCAAACGGCAGAGCATCCGAATGTTCCCGTCGCCGATCCCGACCTCGGGCACCCTCCTTCCGCCGCGCCCTCCCGCCGAAAAGGAATTCGGGGGAATTCACCATGGCGCGTTTCAACACCAAGGCCGCGAAGGCGCAGCCCACCTCGCGTGTGACGTCGACGGGCCGCGTACTGCGCACCTTCGAGGGCGGCCGGGGCCACGAGCGCGACGCGCGCTCCGAGCTTTTTCTGCTGTCGGTCGCGAACTTCGTGTCGCAGCGGACCTTCTACGAGTCCGGCGCGGCCCGCGACGACCGGTTCGCGACGCTCGTGCGCGAACTGGCCGTCTCCGACCCGGTCTGGACGGCCGGCCTGCTCGGCTGGCTGCGCGGCGAGGGCAACCTGCGCACCGCCTCGATCGTCGGCGCCGCCGAGTACGTAAAGGCCCGCCTCGACGCCGGCGCCACCGACGGACCGACGAACCGACAGGTCGTCGCCTCCGTCCTCCAGCGCCCCGACGAGCCCGGCGAGCTGCTCGCGTACTGGACGTCGACGTACGGGCGTGCCGTGCCCAAGCCGGTCAAGCGGGGGATCGCCGACGCCGTACGGCGGCTCTACCACGGCAAGTCGCTGCTGAAGTACGACACCGCGTCCAAGGGCTACCGCTTCGGCGACATCCTCAACCTGGTGCACGCGGCGCCGGACCCGGACAAGCCGTGGCAGGGCGAGCTGTTCCAGTACGCGCTGGACCGCCGCCACAACCCGGACACCGCGGTGCCGCCCGCCTCGAACCGTGTCCTCACGGCGCACCGGGAGCTGATGGCGCTGCCCGTCCAGGAGCGGCGAGCGCTCGTCACGGCGCCCGACGGTGCCGAGCGGCTGGCGGCGGCGGGCGTCACCTGGGAGATGCTGGCCGGCTGGCTCCAGGGGCCGATGGACAAGGCGGCCTGGGAGGGCGTGATCCCGTCCATGGGGGTCATGGCGCTGCTGCGAAACCTCCGCAACTTCGACGAGGCCGGGGTCTCCGACGAGGTCGCGGCCCGGGTGGCGGCGCGGATCAGCGACCCGGCCGAGGTGGCGCGGTCGCGGCAGTTCCCCTTCCGCTACCTCGCCGCGTACCGGCACGCGCCGTCGCTGCGCTGGTCGTACCCGCTGGAGCAGGCGCTCGGGCACTCGCTGGCCAACGTGCCCGCGCTGCCCGGCCGGACGCTCGTCCTCGTGGACCGCTCCGGCTCGATGTTCTACTCGCGGATGTCGGACCGCTCGGAGCTCACCCGGGCCGACGCGGCGGCGGTCTTCGGCACGGCGTTCGCGCTGCGGGCGGCCGACGCGGACCTCGTCGAGTTCGGTACGTCGAGCAACCGCGTGAAGTACCGCAAGGGCGAGTCGGTCCTGAAGGTCCTGGAGCGCTTCGGCGACCTCGGCGGCACCGACACGACCGACGCGGTCCGCCGGCACTACAAGGGGCACGACCGGGTGCTGATCATCACCGACGAGCAGTACGCGCACAACCGGCACGGCGACCCGACCGAGCAGGTCCCGCAGCAGGTGCCGGTCTACACCTGGAACCTCGCCGGGTACCGGGCGGGCCACGGCCCGTCGGGCAAGGCGAACCGGCACACCTTCGGCGGCCTGTCGGACGCGGCGTTCCGGATGGTTCCGCTGCTCGAAGCCGCCCGGGACGCCGACTGGCCGTGGGCGGTCTGAGCCCGCGAACGCGGCGTCCCGGGCGTCAGCCGCTCCACCACGTCTCGAAGGAGGCGACCCACCAGGCCGCCGCCGACAGGACACAGAGCTGCGCCACCGCCGCCGTCCACCACCGGAAGAGGACCGCGACGCCGCTCGTCCACCACATGACGGTGAGCAGACCGTGGACGGCGTCGTCCTGGTAGGAGGCGGCGGTGGTGTCCATCGTGCGCGCATCGCCCATCCAGTCCTCGGTGAAGACGCCGTCCTGACCGAGGAGCAGGATCAGGGCCACCACCCACAAGTCGAAGAGGACCAGGCACAGGGTCGCGATCCGGTCCAGGCGCAGGTAGGCGGGTGTCGGGAACAGCAGTCGCACCGCCCGCGGCCCCTCGTCGCGCATCAGGTCCACCGGCCGGGTGCGCGCGAGCGCGCCCAGCAGGTAGCCGAAGGTCACGAGGACCGCGATCCATCCGCCGACCGCGTACAGCGCGAACAGCAACATCAGCAAGGCAGTCATCCCTGGACAGGAGACCCCGCCGGTGCGGAGTGGTTCCCTCCGTTCGTGCGGGCCGGGCGGCGGCGCACGGGTGCGCGGTAGGGTTCGGCGGAGGACCCCGGTGTGCAGGGAGTAGTGGGATGGCGCAGGTCAGGGCCATGCGCGCGGATGCCCGCCGCAACCGTGAGCGGCTGCTGGAGGTCGCGGCGGCGGCCTTCGCCGAGCACGGTGAGGGTGCTTCCCTGGACGACATCGCCAAGCGCGCGGGCGTCGGAACCGGCACGCTGTACCGGCACTTCCCGACACGGCAGGCGTTGCTGGAGGCCGCTTACCTCGACCGGATCGAGGCGATCGCGGCGCGGGCGGACGTCGTCGCGGCCGAGCGGGCGCCGGGCGAGGCGCTGCGGGAGTGGCTGGAGGAGCTGGCCGCCGGAATGATCCAGGTCCGCGGGATGAAGGCGCTGCTCGGCACCGCCGTCACGGCCGGGGGCTCGACGGTGGACACGGCGTGCGGCGACTGCCTGCGGGGCGCGGCCGGCCGGCTGGTACGGGCGGCGCAGGAGGCGGGGGCGCTGCGGCGGGACGTGGAGCCGATCGAGGTGCTGCGGCTGGTGCACGGGGTGGTCACGGCGGCCGGGGCGATCGACGGGGGACACGGGGAGGACGGAGAGCCGGTGTCGGTCCGCCGGTACCTGTCGCTGGTGTGGGACGGGTTGCGGGGGTAGGCGGTGCCGGTGGGGCGGCACCCCGTGCCGGGAGCGCCCCACCGAACCGGCTGCCTACAGCGCCTTCGCCGCCGGCTTCACCATGCCCCGCACCGTGCGGGACTTGACGAACTCACCCATGGCGGTCATCTCCCACTCGCCGGAGTACTGCCGGATCAGCTTCGCCATCATCACGCCGGTCTGCGGCTCGGCGCTGGTGAGGTCGAAGCGGACCAACTCCTCGCCGGTCGCGGCGTCCAGGAGGCGGCAGTACGCCTTGGCGACCTCGGTGAACTTCTGCCCGGAGAACGAGTTCACCGTGAAGACCAGACCACTGACCTCCTGCGGGAGCCGGCCCAGGTCGACGGTGATCACCTCGTCGTCACCGCCGCCCTCGCCGGTCAGATTGTCGCCGGAGTGCTTGATCGCGCCGCCCACGATGGACAGCTTGCCGAAGTAGCAGCTGTCGATGTGGTTGCGCTGCGGGCCGTAGGCGATGACCGACGCGTCGAGGTCGATGTCCTTGCCGCGGTACGCCGGCTCCCAGCCGAGGCCCATCTTGACCTGGGAGAGCACCGGACGGCCGCCCTTGACCAGGGAGACGGTCTGGTTCTTCTGGAGGCTGACCCGGCCCTTGTCGAGGTTGATCTTGCCGGTGCCCGGCGTCGGGGCCGGCGGGGCGGCCGGTGCCGCCGGGGGAGCGGCGGGCATCGTCGGCGCGGCGGCGGGCGGCGGGGGAGTGGCCGCGTGCGAGCGCGCCGGGGGCGAGGGCTGTGCGGGTGCGGCGGGCTGGGCCGGGGCGGCCGGCTCCTCCACCGTGACGCCGAAGTCGGTGGCGATGCCGGCCAGGCCGTTCGCATAGCCCTGGCCGACCGCGCGGGCCTTCCAGGCGCCGTTGCGCAGGTAGACCTCCACGATGACCAGGGCGGTCTCGGTGCCGAGCTGCGGCGGGGTGAAGGTGGCGAGGACGGAGTTGTCGTCCGCGTTGCGGATGGTGGCGGTGGGCTCGATGCCCTGGAAGGTCTGCCCGGCCGCGTCCGGGCTGGCGGTGACGACGATCTTCTCGATGCCCGGCGGGACGGCGGCGGTGTCCACCACGATCGCGTCCGGGGCGGTGCCGCCGCCGGAGCGGTACGTCACGCCCTGGCCGGTGGGCTGGTTGTAGAAGATGAAGTCGTCGTCGGAGCGCACCTTGCCGTCGGCGGTGAGCAGCAGGCCCGATACGTCGAGCCGCACGGGCGCGGCGACGTCCACCGTCACGCGGGCGGCGGAGAGGGGGATGTTCGAGCCGGGGGTCATAGCTGTCATGCCCGGTGAACGAGCGAGGGCGTTTTACCGTTCCCTTACCCGGGGGCCAATCGGGTCAGCGGCGGGGACGGGGGCTGTTCCGGGGGGTGTTGCGGGCGTGGTTGCGGGCCGTGCGTTCGTTTCCGTGTTTGTAGTTGCCGGTCCAGCGGGCCATGACCAGCTGGGGGTCGCCCGCCGCGACCTCCTGGAGGAAGCGGGCGGCTCGGGAGCCGTTGAGGGTGGTGGCGGGGTGGTTGTGGTGGGTGATGTGGACGGTGCCGGTCGCGGTTGCGGTGTAGGCGAAGCCGTTCGGTTTGGGCATGCGGGGATCGTAGGAGGGGTGCGGGTGGGGGACCAGGGGTTTTCGCCCCCGCCGCCCCTTCCCTTCCCGTCCCCGGGGGCTGCGCCCCCAGACCCCCGCTTCCCCGCTTTCGGCCTGGACGGCCTCGTCCTCAAACGCCGGACGGGCTGGAGGTGCCGGCCGGGTGAGAAGTCCTACGGCACCACCACGATCTTCCGGCCCACCCCCGCCGCGAACTGCTCCAGCGCCTCCGGATAGCGAGCCAGCTCGATGCGGTCGCTGATGAAGACGTCCGGGTCCAGGACGCCGTTCGCGAACAGCTCGGCCGCGCGTTCGTAGCTGTGCAGGACCGCCATCGAACCGGTGATCGTGATCTCCTGGTTGTAGATGCGGTACGGGTCGATCTGCACCCGGGTCGCGTAGTCGGCGACGCCGAACTGGAGGAAGGTGCCGGCCTTGGCGACGCGGTCCAGGCCGTCCTGGATGGCCGCGGCGTTGCCGGTGGCGTCGATGACCAGGTCCCAGCCCTGGGGGCGGTCCAGTTCGTCGGGGGTCGCGGCCGAGGCCGAGACGCCCAGGCCGCGGGCGGTCTCCAGGCGGGCCGGGTTGAGGTCCACCACGTCCACGCTCGCGGCGCCGGTGCGCTTGGCCAGCTCCAGCATCATCAGGCCCATCGTGCCGGAGCCGTAGATCAGGACGTGGGCGCCGAGGCGGGACTGGAGGACGTCGTAGCCGCGGACCGCGCAGGAGAGCGGTTCGATCAGGGCGGCGTCCTGGGTGCGGACGTGTTCCGGGAGTTTCACGCAGTTCGCGACCGGTGCCACCGCGTACTGTGCCGCGCCGCCCGCCGTGGTGACGCCGATGGCCGCCCAGCGTTCGCAGAGGTTGTTGTGGCCGGTGCGGCAGTAGCGGCACTCGTAGCAGTAGAGGGAGGGGTCGACGGCGACCTGGTCGCCGACCGCCACCTCCGTGACCCGCGCGCCGACGCCGACCACCTCGCCGGCGAACTCGTGGCCCGGCACGATCGGGAGCTTGGGGGCGAACTCGCCCTGGAGGATGTGCAGGTCGGTGCCGCACAGGCCGCAGGCGGCGACCTCGACGACGACCTCGCGCGGCCCTGGCGTCGGGTCGGGGACCTCGGTGACGACGGCGCGGCCCACGGACTCGATGACGGCGGCCTTCATTTCACGGCTCCCAACGACAGGCCCTGGACCAGTTTGTCCTGGGCGGCGAACCCCGCGGCGAGCACCGGCAGGGAGATGACGAGCGACGCGGCGCACACCTTGGCCAGGAAGAGGCCCTGGCTGGTGATGAAGCCGGTCAGGAAGACGGGGGCGGTCTCGGCGACCACGCCCGTCAGCACCCGGGCGAAGAGCAGTTCGTTCCAGCTGAAGATGAAGCAGATGAGGGAGGTCGCGGCGATGCCGGGCAGGGCGATCGGGGCGACCACCCGGGCCAGGACGGTGGGCAGTTTCGCGCCGTCCACCCGGGCCGCTTCGATGATCGCGACCGGGACCTCGGCCAGGAAGGACTGCATCATCCAGACAGCGATCGGCAGGTTCATCGACGTGTAGAGGATGACCAGCAGCCAGATGTTGTCCAGCATGTCCGTGTTCTTGGCGAACAGGTAGATCGGCAGCAGGCCCGCCACCACCGGCAGCATCTTGGTGGAGAGGAAGAAGAAGAGGACGTCCGTCCACCTCTTCACCGGGCGGATCGAGAGGGCGTACGCGGCGGGCAGGGCCAGGACCAGGACCAGGAGGGTCGAGGCGACCGACGCGACCGCCGAGTTGATCAGCGCGGGCCAGGGGCTCGCGCCGCCGTCCGCGCCGAAGAACTCTCGGTAGCCGTCCAGGGTGAGGGAGGCGGCGAAGGACGGCGGGTTGGTGGCGGCGTCCTCCTCGGAGTGGAAGGAGGTCAGGGCCATCCAGGCGATGGGCAGGAAGAAGACGATCCCGGCCAGCCAGGCGGCCAGGCCCAGGCCGGCGCCCGCCTTGCGGCGGGTCCGTACGGGCTTGTCGGCGGTGGTGCCGGTGGCGGCGGGGCGTACGGCGGTGGTGGCGCTCATGCGCGGCCGACCTCCTCGCGGAACAGGGACGACACCACGCGCAGCGCGAAGGTGGCGATGACGATGGAGCCGATGACGACCAGGACGCCCGCGGCCGAGGCGAGGCCGTTCTCGTGGGCCTGGTAGAAGCTCTGGTAGACGGTGTAGGGCAGGTTGGCCGTGCCCAGGCCGCCGGAGGTGATGGTGAAGACCGCGTCGAAGTTCTGGACGATGTAGATGGAGCCGAGCAGGGCGCCGAGTTCCAGGTAGCGGCGCAGGTGGGGCAGGGTGAGGTGGACGAAGATCTGCCAGTCGCTCGCGCCGTCCACCCGGGCGGCCTCGATCTGCTGCTGGTCCCGGCTCTGGAGGCCGGCGAGCAGGATCAGCATCATGAAGGGCGTCCACTGCCACACCAGCGCGGCCTCCACCGCGAGCAGCGGGGTGTTGGAGATCCAGTCGGGCTGCGGGCCGCCGACGTAGTGCAGCAGGCCGTTGAGCAGGCCGTACTCCGGGTTGTAGAGGACGTGCTTCCAGAGCAGGGCGGCCGCGACGGGGACGACGAGGAACGGCGCGATGAGCAGGGTGCGGACCACACCCCGGCCCTTGAACCTCCGGTCCAGGAGCAGCGCGAGGGCCAGGCCCAGGACCAGGCTGGCCAGGACCACCGCCACCGTCAGCAGGATCGTCGTCCACACCGACTTGCGCAGCGCCGGGTCGGACAGCACGTCGCCGTAGTTGCCGAAGCCGGTGAAGGAACGGGCGTCGGGGTAGAGGGCGTTCCAGTCGAAGAAGGAGATCACCAGGGTCGCCACGAAGGGCAGCTGGGTGACCACGATCATGAAGATGAGGGCGGGCAGGAGCGGGGCCCGGGTGGCCCAGGCCTTCAGCCGGGGCGACGGCGGGCGGACGGGGGCGGGTACGTGGTCGGGTGCGGCCGAGGGGGCCGTTGTCGTGGCGCTCATCGTCCCTCGTACTCCTCGGAGATCTGCTCGGCGAGCTGCTGGGACTTCTTCAGGGCCTGTTCGACGGACTGGCGTCCGGCGATGGCCGCGCTGATCTCCTGGGAGACCTTGGTGCCGAGGTCGGTGAACTCGGGGATGCCGACGAACTGGATGCCGGGCGCGGGGCGCGGCTGCACGCCGGGGTCCTTGGGCTTGGCGCCCTCGATGGCCGCCCGGGTCATCTCCTGGAAGGCGGCGGCCTCCTTGACGTAGTCAGGGTTCTCGTACGTCGAGGCGCGCTTGCCGGCCGGGACGTTGGACCAGCCGATCTCGTCGCCGACCAGCTGCTCGTACTCCTTGCTGGACGCCCAGGAGACGAACTGCCAGGCCTTGTCGGGGTTGCGGGAGGCCTTCTGGATGCCCCAGGCCCAGGTGTAGAGCCAGCCGGAGGAGTCGGTCTTCTCCACGGGGGCGGGCGCGTAGCCGATCTTGCCCTTGACGGGGGAGTTCGCCGACTCCAGGGAGCCGGCCGCGGAGGTGGCGTCGTACCACATGGCGACGTTGCCCTGGGTCATGTTGTTCAGGCACTCCGCGAAGCCGGACTGGGCGGCGCCGGACTGGCCGTGCTCGCGGACCAGGTCGACATAGAACTTCGTCGCCTTCTCCCACTCGGGGGAGTCGAGCCGGGCGTTCCAGTCCTCGTCGAACCAGGTGCCGCCGAAGGTGTTCACGACCGTCGTCAGCGGCGCCATCAGCTCGCCCCAGCCGGGCAGGCCGCGCAGGCAGATCCCCTTCATGTCCGGTTCGGCGCCGTCGAGTTCGGCCGCGAGGTCCGCCACCTGGGTCCAGGTGGGTCGCTCGGGCATGGTCAGGCCCTCCTGCTCGAACACGTCCTTGCGGTACATCAGGAAGGACGACTCGCCGTAGAAGGGCTGGCCGTAGAGCTTGCCGTCGTCGCCGGTGAGGGACTCGCGCATCGGCTTCAGGATGTCCTGCTGGTCGTACGCCGGGTCCTCGGCGACATAGGGGTCCATCTCGTGCAGCCAGTCGTTGCGGGCGTAGATCGGTATCTCGTAGTTGGAGAGGGTGGCGACGTCGTACTGGCCGGCCTGGTTGGCGAAGTCCTGGCTGATCTTGTCGCGGACGTCGTTCTCCGGCAGGACGGTGAAGTTCACCTTGATGCCGGTGTCCTTGGTGAAGTGGTCGGCGGTGAGCTTCTGCAACTCGGCCATCTGCGGGTTGTTGACCATCAGGACGTTGATGGAGTTGCCGCCGGATCCGGCGCCGCCCGCCCCGACCCAGCAGCCGGAGAGCAGCGGGGCGAGCAGCGTCCCTGCGGCGGCCATGGCGAGCGTGGCTTGCGGCAGCCTCCGTCGGCTCTGGGTTCGCATGGATCGCTCCTGAACATATGGGGAGGTATGGGGCAGCGGAGGGTGTGGGGGTGCCCTCCGGGGACGTGGGTGGGTGTGTCGGTGGTTCGGTGTGTCAGACGCGGACGACCTGCGGGCCGAGCAGTGAGTAGCGGTGGGCCTCGGCCGTGGGCAGCAGGGTGCTGGTGACGATCGCCTCCAGGGCGCCGACCTCCGCGAACCGGCAGAAGCTGACCGCCCCGAACTTGGTGTGCGTGCCCGCGAAGACGGTGCGGCGGGCGGCCCGGATGGCCTGGGCCTTGACCTCGCTGACCGCCGGGTCGGGGGTGGTGAGGCCGTGCTCGCGGGAGATGCCGTTGGCGCCGATGTACGCCAGGTCGATGACGAAGCCGGCCAGCATCTTCGTCGTCCAGTGGTCGACGGTGGCCAGCGTGCCCGAGCGGACCCGGCCGCCGAGCAGCAGGACGGAGGTGTCCGAGGACTCGGCGAGCGCGCCGGCGACCGGGAGGGAGGCGGTGACCACGGTGAGCGGGCGGTCCCGGGGCAGGGCCTCGGCGATGAGCTGGGGGGTGAAGCCCTCGTCGACGAAGACCGTCTCGGCGTCGCCGAGCAGTTCGGCCGCCGCGGCGGCGACCCGGCGCTTCTCGGGAACGTGGCTGGTGGCGCGGAAGGCGAGCGTGGTCTCGAACCCGGCGCTCTCCACGGGATAGGCGCCGCCGTGGGTGCGGCGGACCAGGCCGTGGTCCTCCAGGGCGCGCAGGTCCCGGCGGACGGTCTCCTTGGCGACGCCCAGGTCGGCGGCGAGCGCGGTGACGTCGACGGAGCCGGTGGCGCGGGCGATCCGCACGATCTCCCGCTGGCGTTCCTCCGCCGTCCTCGTGCCCATGCCGAACACCCGCCTCACCGCCTCGTCGCCGTGACCCTGCCCGTTCGGGCCCGTGGGACCCATGGGGGAAGTTGTACAGCGGCCATGCGGCACTGACCAGGTCTGTCGCGGAGCCGATGCTGCCCGTTTGTGCCCGTTCCGGTCGCCGGGTGCCCGTCCCGGACCTGGCAGTCGGCAGCCGGGAGGGTGGGAACGGGCAGTGCGGACGCCCGCATGCCGGGGCGGGCGGGCCCGTTCGGTGCCCGCCCGCCCCGCCCGCCGACCGGTTCCGGTCAGTACGGCCAGATCGGGGGGTCGGTCACGAAGTGACCGCCCAGGCACGCGTGCGCCGGATCGTCCGGGTCGAGTTCGCCCTGCTCGGCGATCAGCTTCGCGGCGTACGGCTCGGAGTCGTCCTGCGGTGCGTAGCCGAGCGCCCGCGCGGAGGTGAGGTCCCACCACAGGCGGGTGTTGGCGGAGGAGCCGTGGACGACGGTGTGCCCGACGTTCCGAGCGGTCAGGGCGGCGTCGAAGAGCCGGGCGCCGTCGGCGGGGCTCATCCACACCGAGAGCATGCGCACGCTGGTCGGCTCGGGGAAGCAGGAGCCGATGCGGACGGAGACCGTCTCCAGGCCGTGCTTGTCCCAGTAGAGCTGGGCGAGGTCCTCGCCGAAGCACTTGGACAGGCCGTAGAAGGTGTCCGGGCGGCGCGGGGTGTCGATCGGGATGAGCGGGTCGTCGCCCCGGGGACGCGGGGTGTAGCCGACGGCGTGGTTGGAGGAGGCGAAGACGATGCGTTTGACGCCTTCCTCGCGGGCGGCCTCGTAAAGGTTGTACGTGCCCTCGATGTTGGCCTTCAGGATCTTCTCGAAGGGGGCTTCCAGGGAGATGCCCGCGAGGTGGATGATCGCGTCGACGCCCCGGACCGCCTCGCGCACGGCCGCCCGGTCGGCCAGGTCGGCGACGACCGCCTCCGGCTCGCCCTCGATCGGGCGCAGGTCGAGCAGGCGCAACGCGTAGCCGTGGGCGGGCAGCAGCTCCCGCATGAGGGTGCCGAGGCCGCCGGCGGCGCCGGTGAGCAGGACGGTGCGGGGAGCGGGCATCCTTCGGGACTCCTGGGTTTCCTGAAGCGGCGACAGTTGTACGAATCCGTGCCTGGAGTTCATATGCGTGGACACGCTAAGGAGCGGGTGGTCGTGCGTCAAGAGGGCGCCTGCTTGACGGTGTTCGCGGGGCGGCTTAGCGTGGTCGCGTTCAGAAATGTAGACGCAGATCATGCATATGGAATGGGGAGCGCCCGTGACCTCAGCCCCTCTCGCCGCCCGGCTCACCGTCCCCAGCGGGCCGCTGTTCTTTCCCGTCACGGCCTACGGCCCCGACGGGGGAGTGGACCTCGACGTCTACCGCGCGCACGTGCGCCGCGGGGTGGACGCCGGTGCCGCCGCCGTCTTCGCCTGCTGCGGCACCGGAGAGTTCCACGCGCTGACGCCCGAGGAGTTCGAGGCGTGCGTACGGGCGGCCGTCGAGGAGACCGCGGGACGCGTCCCCGTCCTCGCCGGCGCGGGCTACGGCACCGCCCTCGCCGTGCGCTACGCCCGCCTCGCCGAGCAGGCCGGGGCCGACGGCCTGCTCGCCATGCCGCCCTACCTGGTCGTCGCCGGGCAGGAAGGGCTGCTGCGGCACTACCGGGAGCTGGCCGCCGCGACCGCCCTGCCGGTCGTCGTCTACCAGCGCGACAACGCCGTGTTCACCCCGGAAACGGTGGTCCGACTGGCCCGCACGGACGGGATCGCCGGCCTCAAGGACGGCCTCGGCGACCTCGACCTCATGCAGCGGACCGTCAGCGCCGTGCGCACCGACGCCCCGGACGGCGACTTCCTCTACTTCAACGGACTGCCGACCGCCGAGCAGACCCAGCTCGCCTACCGCGCCCTCGGCGTCCCCCTCTACTCGTCCGCGGTCTTCTGCTTCGCCCCCGAGGTCGCCCTCGCCTTCCACCGGGCGCTGCGCGAGGACGACGACGCCACCGTGCACCGTCTGCTGGACGGCTTCTACCGGCCGTTCGTCGAACTGCGCTCCCAGGGCCGCGGGTACGCCGTCGCCCTGGTCAAGGCGGGCGTACGGCTGCGCGGCCTGGACGTGGGGGAGGTGCGGACGCCGTTGCAGGAACCGGCCGAGGAGCACGTGAAGCAGCTCGCCCTGCTGATCGAGCGGGGCCAGGCGCTGCTGGACGCGGAGGGTGACCAGTGAGGGCGTCGGCGTTCGTCTACCCCTGGGACGTCAACGGGGACCCGGCGGCGGCGCAGCGCGTCGCGGACCTGGGCGTGGAGCAGGTGACGCTCGCCGCCGCCTACCACTCCACCCGCGCCCTGACCCCCCGCCACCCGCGTCACCGCGTCGTCACCGCCGAACACGCCGCCGTCCTCTACCCACCGGACACCGCCCGCTGGGAAGGCCACGAGCTGCGCCCGTACGAGGCCGGCGACTGGGCGCCCGGCGACGCGTACGGCGAGGCCGCCGCCGCGCTCGCGGACGCGGGCCTGGAGGTGCACACCTGGGTCGTCCTCGCCCACAACTCCCGCCTCGGCGCGGAACACCCGCAGACCTCCGTCGTCAACGCCTACGGCGACCGCTACCCCTGGGCGCCGTGCGTCGCGCAGCCCGCCACCCGCGCGTACCTCACCGGCCTGGCCGCCGAGGCGGCGACGCGTCCCGGGGCACGCGGCACCGAGCTGGAGTCCCTCGGCTGGTACGGCCTCGCCCACCTGCACGCCCACGACAAGACCGGCGGGGTCGGTCTCGGGGACGCCGGGCAGTACCTCATGTCCCTGTGCTTCTGCCCGCACTGCCGGGAGGGCTACGGCGCGCAGGGCCTCGACGCCGACGCCCTGGCCGCCGCCGTGCGCGCCGCACTGGAGCCGGTGTGGCGGGGGAGCGCACCGTCGGACGGGGGCTGGCCGGGCGTGGAGAAACTGCTCGGCGAGGGATACGCGAACGCCACGCGCGCCTGGCGGGACGAGCGGGCCCGCACCCTCCAGGAGGCGGCGGTCGCGGCCGTGCGCGCCGCCGCTCCCGACGGCTTCCGGGTCCTGCTGCACGCCGACCCGGTGTCGTACCACTGCGGCGCCAACGCCGGTGTCGACCCCGCGCACATCCTCTCCGTCGCCGACGGCGTGGTCATGCCCTGCACGGGCGGCGCGGGTCTGCTGACGCCGTTCGCCGAGCAGGGCCGCGACGGGGCCGTCCTCGCGGCCAACCTCACCGTGGTCTCCGGGATGGGCGGCCGCCCCGACACGCTCGCCGCGGACGCGGCACGGGCGGGGGAACTGGGCGCGACGGAGCTGCGGCTGTACCACGCGGGGCTGGCGTCGGACGGGGATCTGGAGGCGGTGCGGGAGGGGTTGCGGGTGAGGTGAGTGGGGGGGGCGGGCCCGTGTCTCGGGCCCGTGTCTCGGGTGCGGGTCGGTGGGGGCTGGTCGCGCAGTTCCCCGCGCTGCTTTCAGTGGCGCAGTTCCCCGCGTTCCTTTCAGGGGCGCCGCAGTGCCGTCGCCGTCGCTGCCAGGACCACGCCCAGGGCCGGCATCAGCAGACGCAGGTCGACCGTCTCGACCAGCACGGCGCCGACGGCCAGCCCGAGCACGTTCGGGGCGAAGACCAAGGAGCCCGCCGTCGCGGTCACCCTGCCCAGCAGCGCGCCCGGCGTCTCGTGCTGGACGGCGGTCAGGGTCGCGATCAGCACCGCGGGCAGCCCCGCGCCGATCGCCGCGCCGGACGCCAGGGCCACGGCGTCGTAAGGCGCCGCCCGCGCCGTCACCGCCACCGCCAGCAGGGCGATCCCGGCCGCCGCGAACCGTCGTCCGCCCAGCCGTCGCAGGGCCGGCCCCGCCAGCAGCCCGACCACCACCGACCCGGCGCCCTGGACGGCGTACAGCGCGCCCGCGTACGCGGGGGAGTGCCCGAGGGCGTCGACGACGGCGTAGGCCGTGGCGCCGTTCACGCCCGCGCACAGCATCGTGACGCCGCCCGCCAGGACGAGCGGGCGCAGCCGGGGGTGCCCCCACAGGTACCGGGCGCCCTCGGTCGTCTGCCGCCGCCAGTTCACCGTGGGCCGTTCCGGCCTCGCCTCCCGCCCGCGCACAGCCGCGTACAGCCCGGCGGCCAGCACGAACGTCGCCGCGTCCAGCAGGGCCACACTCGCGCCGCCGTACGCCGCGTACAGGCCCGCCCCGGCCGCGGGAGCAACGAGCTTCATGCCCTCGTTCGCGGTCATGCGCAGCCCGTTGAAGTCGCCGAGCAGCCGGGTGTCGACGGCGGAGGCGACGAGCGCCGACTCGGCCGCGTCGTGCACGACGCCCGCCGCGCCGTACACGAACAGCACGGCGAACAGCAGCCACAGCGCGTCCGGTGAGTCGACCGCGAAGAGGGTGAGCAGGAGGGCGGCCATGAGCAGGCTGGTGCCGATCAGCAGGGGCCCCCGGCGAGTGCGGTCGGCGAGCGTGCCCAGCGCCGGGCCCACCAGCGTGGGCGCCCACATCGCGAGCACGGCCAGCGCCGCGAGTCCGTCCGAGCCGGTGAGGTCCTTCACCCAGACGCCGGCCGCCAGCCACAGCGCCGAGGTGCCGAAACCGGACACCACCACCCCGGCGAGATACAGGCCCGCGTTGCGGTCGCGCAGGACGCGGGCCACGGGCCATGCCCTGCGCGTCATCTTCCTCGTGTGCGTCTTCCTTGCCGTCATGCCTGGTCATCGTCGATCTGAGGGGTGGGTGTCGGCATCGGGCAGACGCCTTGGGTGCGGGCGTGGCCGCCGATGAGTTTCGCGGCCGTGATCGGTCTACCTCCTGACAGAGCCGACCGCCCGTTCCCGAGGAGCAGCCGATGACCGCCGACCCCGCCACCCCCGACCTCGGACCGCAGACGCGGGTCCTGGCACGCCTCGCCGAGGGCGTGGGCGACGCCCGGCTCGCCGACCCGACCCCCTGCCCCGACCTGGCCGTCCGCAACCTCATCGGCCACCTCGCCGGCCTGGCCGTCGCCTTCCGCGACGCCGCGCGCAAGGAGCTGGGTGCCACCACCGACACCAGCCCCGAGGCGAGCGTGCCCGACATCGGCCCCGGCTGGCGCGAGGAGCTGCCGAAGGTGCTCGGCGAACTCGCCGAGGCCTGGCGCGACCCGGCCGCCTGGACCGGTATGACCCGGGCCGGTGGCGTCGACCTGCCCGGTGAGGTGGCCGGCGCGGTCGTCGCCGACGAGCTCGTGATCCACGGCTGGGACCTGGCCCGCGCCACCGGCCAGGAGTACGCCCCCGACCCGGCCGCCCTCCAGGCGGCGTACGGCCTCCTCGCCGCCTCCGCCGAGGAGTCCGACCGGGACGCCGGCATGTTCGGCCCCGTCGTCCCCGTGCCCGCCGACGCGCCGCTGCTCGACCGGGCGGTGGGCCTGAGCGGACGCGACCCGCGCTGGACGCCGCCCGCCCGGTAGCGGCACCGGAACCTCCCGGTAACGGCACCAGAACCTCAACTTCCTTTGTCAGAAGCATTGACGCCGCCCCGCGCCCCTCTTACCTTCAACGCGTCGTACTCCGTACGTCATATATGAGACGCGATACGCGATATCCCGAGAGGCGCGCATGACCTCTGTGCCCACGCCGATCCCCTCCCGCACGCAGTACGTGCTGGAGGAGATCAAACGCCGCATCCTCACCGGTCGGCTCACCCCCGGCCAGGCCCTGGTCGAGACCGACCTCGCCGCACAGTTCGGGGTGTCCAAGACACCGGTGCGCGAGGCGCTCAAGACGCTGGCCGGTACCGGACTGGTGGTGATGAACCAGTACAAGGGCGTCACGGTGCGCATGGTGGACGCGGACATGGCGCGCGAGGTCTACGACGTGCGGCTGCTCCTGGAGCCCGAGGCGCTCAAGCGCGCCGTGCGCCGCGGAGCCTCCCTGGACGCCGCCAGCGACGCGCTGACCCGGGCCGACCGGGCCACGGACACCGCCGAACGGTCGCTGGCCAACCGGGAGTTCCACCGCGCCCTGTACGTGCCGTGCGGCAACCCGCTGCTCGGCCGGATGCTCGACGAGGTCCGCGACCAGGCGGCCCTCGTCTCCGCCGTCGCCTGGGCCGCCGACCCCTCATGGGAACGGGAGGCCGGCGAGCACCAGGAGATCCTGCGCCTCGCCCTCGCCGGTGACGCGGACGGTGCGGCACGCGCCCTCCACGCGCACATCGCGTCCTTCGTCGAGCGGGCCTTCCCCGAAGCGGGAGACCAGGCCCAGGAAGAGGACGGTCAGGCATGACAGCGACGTTCGAGACCCAGCGGGCGGCCCTGGCCGACGTGGTGGCGATCCCGGTGACCCCGTTCGCCGAGGACGGCTCCGTCGACCCCGCCACCTACCGGGCCCTGCTGCGTCGTCTCCTCGACGGTGGCATCACGACCCTCACCCCGAACGGCAACACCGGCGAGTTCTACGCCCTCTCCCCGGCCGAGCGCAGCCTCGTCACCGAGCTGACGGCCGAGGAGGCCGGCGACCGCGCCGCGATCCTCGTCGGGGTCGGCCACGACGTGCCGACCGCCGTCGCCTCCGCCCGGCACGCCCGCGACCTCGGTGCTTCCATGGTCATGGTCCACCAGCCCGTCCACCCCTACGTCTCCCAGGGCGGCTGGGTCGACTACCACCGCGCCATCGCCGAGGCCGTGCCCGAGCTGGGCGTCGTGCCCTACCTGCGCAACCCGCAGCTGCCCGGCGCCCGCCTCGCCCAGCTCGCCGACGCCTGCCCCAACGTCATCGGCGTCAAGTACGCCGTCCCGGACGCCGCCCGCTTCGCCGCCTTCGCCCGCGACGCCGGCCTCGACCGCTTCGTGTGGGTCGCCGGCCTGGCCGAGCCGTACGCGCCCTCCTACTTCTCCGCGGGCGCCACCGGCTTCACCTCCGGGCTGGTCAACGTCGCCCCGGCCGTCTCGCTCAACATGATCGAAGCCCTTCGAGCCGGTGACTACCCGGCCGCGATGAAGGTCTGGGAGCAGATCCGCCGCTTCGAGGAGCTGCGCGCCGCCAACGGCTCCGCCAACAACGTCACCGTGGTCAAGGAGGCCCTGGCCTCGCTGGGCCTGTGCCGCCGTGAGGTACGCCCGCCGAGCAAGCCGCTGCCCGAGGACGAGCGCGCCGAGGTCGCCGCCATCGCCGCGGGGTGGTCGATATGACAGCCCCGGCCGGCCGGAGGTCTCCCGAGCAGCTCCGCAGCCACCAGTGGTACGGGAGCGGAGTCTCGTCGGGCCTGCGCTCCTTCAGTCACCGCGCCCGCACCCGCCAGCTCGGCTACCTGCCCGAGGAGCACCTCGGCAAGCCCGTCATCGCGATCCTCAACACCTGGTCCGACATCAACCCCTGCCACGTCCACCTGCGCGACCGTGCCCAGGCCGTCAAGCGGGGCGTCTGGCAGGCGGGCGGCTTCCCCCTCGAATTCCCGGTCTCCACGCTCAGCGAGACCTTCCAGAAGCCGACCCCGATGCTCTACCGCAACCTGCTCGCCATGGAGACCGAGGAGCTGCTGCGCTCCTACCCGGTCGACGGCGCCGTGCTCATGGGCGGCTGCGACAAGTCCACCCCCGCCCTGCTCATGGGCGCCGCCAGCGTCGACCTGCCCGCCGTCTTCGTGCCCGCCGGGCCCATGCTCCCCGGCCACTGGCGCGGCGAGACCCTCGGCTCCGGCACCGACATGTGGAAGTACTGGGACGACAAGCGGGCCGGCCTCATCGGCGACTGCGAGATGCTGGAGCTGGAGAGCGGCCTGGCCCGCTCGCCCGGCCACTGCATGACGATGGGCACCGCCTCCACGCTGACCGCCGCCGCCGAAGCCCTCGGCGTCACCGTCCCGGGCGCCTCCAGCATCCCGGCCGTCGACTCCGGCCACGACCGGATGGCCGCCGCCGCCGGACTGCGCGTCGTCGAACTCGTCCACCAGGACCGGAAACTGAGCGACATCCTCACGGCCGACGCCTTCGAGGACGCGGTCACCACCGTGCTCGGCCTCGGCGGCTCCACCAACGCGGTGATCCACCTGATCGCCATGGCGGGCCGCGCGGGCGTCACCCTCACCCTCGACGACTTCGACCGCGTCGCCCGCACCGTCCCGGTACTGGCCAACGTCCGCCCCGGCGGACAGACCTACCTGATGGAGGACTTCCACTTCGCCGGCGGCCTGCCCGGCTTCCTCTCCCGCATCCCCGACCTGCTCCACCTCGACCGGCCGACCGTCTCGCACGACACGATGCGCGAGCAGATCGCGGCCGCACGGGTGCACCACGACGACGTCATCCGGCCCCGCGACAACCCGGTCGCGGCCGAGGGCGGGGTCGCCGTCCTGCGCGGCAACCTCTGCCCCGACGGCGCCGTCATCAAGCACATCGCCGCCGAGCCCCACCTGCTCAAGCACACCGGCCCCGCGGTCGTCTTCGACGACTACAAGACCATGCAGCGCACCATCAACGACCCGTCCCTCGGCATCACCGCCGACAGCGTGCTGGTCCTGCGCAACGCCGGACCCAAGGGCGGGCCGGGCATGCCCGAGTACGGCATGCTGCCCATCCCCGACCACCTGCTCAAGCAGGGCGTGCGCGACATGGTCCGGATCTCCGACGCCCGCATGAGCGGCACGAGTTACGGCGCGTGCGTGCTGCACGTGGCCCCCGAGTCGTACGTCGGCGGACCGCTGGCGCTGGTCCGCACAGGCGACCCGATCACCCTCGACGTCGAGGCCCGCTCCCTCCACCTGGGCGTGGACGACGAGGAGCTGGAGCGCCGCAGGGCCGCGTGGACGCCGCCACCCGCCCGCTACGAACGGGGCTACGGCGCCCTCTACAACGAACAGATCACCCAGGCCGACACCGGCTGCGACTTCGAGTTCCTGGCCCGGCCGGGCAAGGTGCGGGACCCGTACGCCGGCTGAACCCCGTACGACATGAACGCCTCCGCACACCCCTGCACGCCGAGAAAGCGCTTCCTGCACGACCCACGCACGATGTACCAGAACGGAGAACTGTCATGGCCCAAGCCGCAGCCGTGGCGAAACCGCCCGCGCCACCCCGGCGGCGCCGTGCCTCCGCCACACCGCGCAGGCTCCCGTACCTGCTGATCGCACCGGCCGCCCTGCTGATGCTGGGCTTCATCGCCTACCCGGTCATCAGCGTCTTCTACTACAGCCTGCAGGAGTACAACCCCACCAAGCCGTGGCGGAACGGCTTCGCGGGCCTCGACAACTTCGTCAAGATCTTCACCGACGACCCGATCTTCTGGGACACCCTCGTCTTCAGCGCCAAGTGGGTCTTCGTCGAGGTCGGACTCCAGCTGCTCTTCGGTCTGGCAC
Source organism: Streptomyces sp. M92 (assembly GCF_028473745.1). NCBI lineage: Bacteria > Bacillati > Actinomycetota > Actinomycetes > Kitasatosporales > Streptomycetaceae > Streptomyces > Streptomyces sp. M92. The sequence goes on along the minus strand of NZ_CP101137.1, from coordinate 108,813 downwards.
TGGCGCTCATCGTCAACCAGACCTTCGTCGGCCGGGGCATCGGGCGCGCCCTGGTCTTCTCCCCCTGGGCCGTCTCCGGCGTGCTGACCTCCGCGATCTGGGTGCTGCTCTACAACTCCCAGACCGGCATCACCCGTTACCTCGCCGACCTGGGCATCGGCGACTACGGCACCAGCTGGCTGTCGGACACCTCGACCGTGTTCTCCGCGGCCGTCGTCGCGGACCTGTGGCGCGGCGTGCCCTTCTTCGCGATCCTCATCCTCGCCGACCTCCAGTCCGTCTCGAAGGACCTGTACGAGGCCGCCGAGGTCGACGGGGCCAGCCGGATCAAGCAGTTCTGGCACATCACGCTGCCCCACCTCAAGGACGCCATCATCCTGTCCACGCTGCTGCGCGCGGTGTGGGAGTTCAACAACGTGGACCTGCTCTACACCCTGACCGGCGGCGGACCGGCGGGGGTCACCACGACCCTGCCCCTCTACATCGCCAACACCAGCGTCGACGCCCACGACTTCGGCTACGCGTCGGCCCTCACCACGGTCGCGTTCGTGATCCTGCTCTTCTGCTCGATCGTCTACCTGCGGCTGAGCAAGTTCGGAGGCGAGAACAAGTGATCACCAAGGAGGCCACCGCGCCCGCCCCCGCGCCCGCGCGGGCCGACCACGAACCGCCCCGGCCGGCGAAGAAGCGCCGCCCGGCCTGGGACGAGGTCCCCCGCTGGCAGATCTATCTGCCGCTCGGCGTCTACCTCGTCTTCACCCTCGTCCCGTTCTACTGGATCCTGCTCTTCGCGCTCCGCCCGGCCGGCTCGACCTCGCTCGTGCCCTGGCCGATGACCTTCGACCACTTCGAGAAGGTCTGGAACGACCGGTCCTTCGGCACCTTCTTCGAGAACAGCGTGTACGTCGGACTCGCGACGCTGGTGATGACCACGCTCGTCGCCCTGGCCGGCGGCTACGCCCTCGCCCGGTTCGACTTCAGGGTCAAGCGGGTCTTCATGCTGGCCCTGCTCTGCTCCCAGTTCGTGCCCGGCGCGCTGCTGCTGGTCCCGCTGTTCGAGATCTTCGCCGAACTCCAGCTGATCAACTCACTCGGCAGCGTCATCATCGCCGAGACGGTCTTCCAGCTGCCGCTGTCGATCATCCTGATCAGCAACTTCATCAAGAACGTGCCGTACTCCCTGGAGGAGGCCGCCTGGGTCGACGGCTGCGGGCGGATGCGGGCCTTCCTGGTCGTCGTCCTGCCGCTGCTGCGGCCGGGCCTGATCGCCGTCGGCTCCTTCGCCTTCGTGCACTCCTGGAACCACTTCCTGTTCGCCCTGATGTTCCTCAACAACCAGGACAAGCAGACGATCCCGGTCGGCCTCAACACCCTGATGAGCGCGGACAGCGTCGACCTCGGCGCGCTCGCCGCCGGCGGCATCATCGCGGCCGTGCCCGTCGTCCTGGTCTTCGCCTTCATCCAGAAGTGGCTGATCACCGGCTTCAGCGCGGGGGCGGTGAAGGGATGAGCCCGGTCCCCGCAACGAACCCGATCCCCGCAAGGAGCCCGGTCCCCGTCGTCCTCGCCGGTGCCCGCGGTCACGGCCGCTGGCACGTGGCCAACATCCGCCGCCTGGAACGGGCGGGACTGGTCCGGCTGGCCGGTGTCTGCGAGCTGACCCCGCTGACCGAGGAAGAGGCCGGCGGGCAGGTGCCCGAGCAGTCCGCCGACCTCGGTGCTCTGCTCGACTCCACCGGCGCCCGGATCGCCGTGATCTGCACGCCGATCCCCACCCACACCGACCTCGCGCTGACCGCCGCCCGCCGTGGCGTCCACCTGCTGCTGGAGAAGCCCCCGGCGCCGTCGTACGCCGACTTCCGCCGTATGGCCGACGGGGTCGCCGAGGCCGGGGTGGCCTGCCAGGTCGGGTTCCAGTCGCTGGGCTCGCACGCCGTGCCGGCGATCCGCGCGCTGATCGCCGAGGGCGCGATCGGGGAGGTCGTCGGCATCGGCGGGGCGGGCGCGTGGGTGCGCGACGAGGCGTACTTCCGCCGGGCGCCCTGGGCGGGCCGGCGGCGGCTGGACGGCGCCGACGTCATCGACGGCGTGCTGACCAACCCGCTCGCGCACGCGGTCGCCACCGCCCTCGCCCTCGGCGGCAGCACCCGCGCCGAGGACGTCACCGGCATCGAGACCGAGCTGAGCCACGCCAACGACATCGAGGCCGACGACACCTCCTGCGTACGGATCGGCACCGCGCGCGGCCACCGCGTCACCGTCGCCGCGACCCTGTGCGCGGAACGGGCGGACGAGCCGTACGTCCTGGTGCACGGCAGCAGCGGCCGCGTCACCTTCTGGTACAAACAGGACCGCGTCCTGCTCCAGCGCGGCGGCCACGGCCCCGAGGAGTACGAGTACGGCCGCACCGACCTGCTGGAGAACCTGGTCGCCCATCTCACCGACGGCACGCCCCTGCTGGTGCCGCCCGAGGAGACCGGCGCCTTCATGCGGGTCGTCGAGGCGATCCGCCGGGCCCCCGACCCCGAACAGTTGCCCGACGCCGCCTGGCGCCGCGTCGCCGGAGAGGCCCGCCGCGTGGTCCCCGGCATCGACCAACTGGTGGCCGCGGCGGCCGACACCCTCTCCCTCTACTCCGAACTGGGCGCCCCCTGGGCCCCGCGCACCGAGCACCCGCTGAGCGAGGTGAGCACCCGATGACCGGCCACGACTCCCTGGTCCTGCGCGTGGCGGGCCGCCCCGTCGCCCGCTACGTCACCCGGCCCGAACTGCCCGTCCGGCTCTCCCCACGCCCCTACCTGCACCCGGTCACCACCCTGGCCGGCACGGCCGTGACCGAGTTCAGCCCCGCCGACCACCTCCATCACCTCGGCGTCGGTGTCGCCGTTCCCGACGTCGAGGGGCACAACTTCTGGGGCGGGCGCACCTATGTACGCGACCGGGGGCCGACCGAGCTGGACAACCACGGCGCCCAGCGGCACACCGCCTTCCAGCTCCGCGATCCCGACGGCTTCGTCGAGGAACTGCGCTGGGTCGCCGCCGGTACCGAGTTGCTGCGCGAGCGCCGTACCGTCGCCGCCACCGGCCTGACCGCCACCGCCTGGGCGCTGGACTTCACCTTCTCCCTCACCAACGTCACCCCGGACCCCCTCACCATCGGCAGCCCCGCCACCAACGGGCGCCCCGGCGCGGCCTACGGCGGCTTCTTCTGGCGCGCCCGCAAGGAGGCCACCGCCCCCCGGGTCTTCACCGCCGACCGCGAGGGCGAGCCCGAGGTCCACGGCCGCCGCGCCGACTGGCTCGCGCTGACCGGCGCGACCTGGTCGCTGGTCTTCGCCGGGGCCACCGAGCCCACCCGCCGCGACCCGTGGTTCGTGCGCACCGAGGAGTACCCGGGCGTCGGCTCGTCCCTCGCGTACGACGCACGGCCGGCGATCGCCCCCGGCGACACCCTCGTGCGCCGGATCGTCACCGTCGTCGCCGACGGCCGCCTCGGCCCCGACGACGCCGAGACCCTCGTACGGAAGGCGGTGAGCCAGTGACCCCCGAGCACCCGCGTGCCGAGCCCCGGGACACGTACACCAACCCCGTCCTGAACGCCGACTGGTCCGACCCGGACGTGGTCCGCGTCGGCGACGACTTCTACCTCACCGCCTCCAGCTTCGGCCGCGTCCCCGGCCTGCCCCTCCTGCACTCCCGCGACCTGGTCAACTGGACGCTGGTCGGGCACGCCCTGCCCCGCCTGGAACCGGCGGAGGCCTTCGCGACGCCGCGCCACGACTGCGGCGTCTGGGCCCCGTCCCTGCGCCACCACGCCGACCGCTTCTGGATCTTCTGGGGCGACCCCGACCACGGGATCTTCCAGGTCAACGCCCCCGGGATCCGGGGCCCGTGGACGGCGCCGCACCTGGTGAAGGCGGGCAGGGGCCTGATCGACCCGTGCCCGCTGTGGGACGACGAGACGGGCGAGGCGTACCTCGTGCACGCCTGGGCCCGCTCCCGCTCCGGGATCAAGAACCGCCTCACCGGCCACCGCATGCGCCCCGACGCCACCGGACTCCTCGACGAGGGCAAGGTGATCGTCGACGCCGACCGCATCCCCGGCTGGTTCACCCTGGAGGGCCCCAAGCTCTACAAGCACGACGGCCGGTTCTGGATACTCGCCCCCGCCGGGGGAGTGGAGACCGGCTGGCAGGGCGCCTTCCGCTCCCGCGACTTCTTCGGCCCGTACGAGGAGAAGGTCGTCCTCGAACAGCGGGACACCGACGTCAACGGCCCCCACCAGGGCGGCTGGGTGCGCACCGGGGCCGGCGAGGACTGGTTCCTGCACTTCCAGCAGCGCGGGGCGTACGGCAGGGTGGTCCACCTCCAGCCGGTGACCTGGGCGGAGGGAGGCTGGCCGGTGATGGGCGACGACGGTGCCCCGGTCACCGGGCACGCCCGTCCCGCCCTGCCCCCGCAGCCGCCGGCCGCGCCCGCGACCGACGACGACTTCCCCGGCGGACGGTTCGGCCGCCAGTGGTCCTGGACCGCCAACCCCCGCGACGGCTGGGCCACGCAGCACTCCGGGGACGGGCTGCGGCTGGCCTGCGTCCGCTCGGCCGACGCGCACGACCTGCGCCGGCTGCCGAACGTGCTCACCCAGCGGCTGCCCGGCGTCCCCTCGGTTGTCGAGGTCGACCTGCGCCTGGACGCCGAGGAGCCGGGTGCGCGGGCCGGGCTGGCGGTGCTCGGCGACGCCTACCGCTGGATCGGGCTCCAGCGGGACGCGGACGGGGCCGTGCACCTGGTCCACCGGTTCGCCGAGACGGTCGCGGAGACCGAGCGGGACGCCGACCACCCGCGTCCCGCCCCCGGGGGCCGGGTCCGGCTGCGGATCGAGACGGTGCCCGGCGCGCGCTGCCGCCTCTCCTGCGACCTGGGCGACGGCCACCGCCCCACCGGCCGGGAATTCGCCGCCACCCCCTGGCGCTGGGTGGGCGCCCTGCTCGGTCTGTTCGCGCTCGCGCCCGCCGGCGAGGGGCACGCCGGCACCGCCACCTTCACCCGGTTCCGGATCGGACCCCGGTAACCACCGACCTCATCCGCACGCCTGTTGGGAGAGCCGCAATGACGCACCTCCGTCGCAAGCGCTTGCCGGGCACGGGCACCGGCAGGGCGCTGGCCGCCGTACTCGGCCTGGTCGCCGCCCTGGCCCTGGGGACGGCCGGGGAGGCCCGGGCCGTCCCGGCCGAGGGGACGGCAGCGCCCCGCCACTCCGACCGGCCGCACGGTTTCGCCTCCCTCGCCGGCGGCACCACCGGCGGCGCGGGCGGCGAGGTCGTCACCGTCACCGACCAGGCGGCGCTGGCGAAGTACGCGGCGGCCGAGGAGCCGTACGTGATCCGGGTGGCGGGCTCGATCGAGGTCGCGCCCTTCGGTTCGGACATCCTGGTCGCCTCCGACAAGACGATCGTCGGCGTCGGCGACACCGGCGAGATCGTCCACGGCGAACTCCACCTGGACCCGGGCACGCACAATGTCATCATCCGGAACCTGACCATCCGCGACAGCTACGTCGAGGGCGACTGGGACGGCAAGACCAACGACTTCGACGCGATCCAGATGGACTCCGTCCACCACGTCTGGATCGACCACAACCGCCTCACGCGGACGGGCGACGGACTGCTCGACATCCGCAAGGACAGCGAGTACATCACCGTCTCCTACAACCGGTTCGAGAACCACAACAAGGCGCTCGGCATCGGCTGGACGGACAACGTCCGCACCCAGATCACCATCGACCACAACTGGTTCACCGGCACCAAGCAGCGCAACCCGTCCGCCGACAACTGCGCCTACGCGCACCTCTACAACAACTACCTCTCCGCCCAGGTGTCCGACGGCGATCCGCAGTGGACGTACGGGAACTGGGCGCGCGGCGCGACCCGGATGGTCATCGAGAACAGCTACTACGACGGCGTCCAGCACCCGTACCAGGCGGACGCCACCGCGGAACTGGTGCAGCGCGGATCGGTCCTCGAGAACACGACCGGCCGGCACGACGCGTGGGGCGACGCCTTCGAACCGGGCGACTTCTACCCGTACCGGCTGGACCCGGCGGCCGCCGTCCCGGCGCTGGTCAAGCGCTTCTCCGGGCCGCAGAAGCACCTCGGCGCCCACGCACTCACCCACTGATCCCCCCCCACGTGTCCAGCACGTCCGAAAGAAGAGAGCCGACCAATGAAGATCAGCAATCGCAGCAGCAGAGGCACGCGCGCGGGCCGGACCTCCGCCGCCGTGGCCCTGGGGGCCGTACTCGCGCTGACCGCCACCGCCTGCGGTGACGACGGCAGCGGGGCGGGCGGCGACAAGGGCGCCGAGGGCAGCGGCACGGGGAAGATCACCTTCTGGGACAACAACGGCGGTATCCGTACGGCCGTCTGGAAGGAGATCATCGCCGACTTCGAGAAGGCGAACCCGGACATCGACGTCGAGTACGTCGGGATCGCCGCCACCGAGTACCAGTCGAAGGTCGACACCGCCATCCAGGGCGGCGGCCTGCCGGACGTCGGCGGTGTGGGCGCGGCGATGCTGGCCGGCTTCTCCGCCCAGGGCGCCCTCGAACCGCTGGACGACCGGCTCGCGAAGTCCTCCCTGAGCGGCAAGCTCAACAAGGACATGGTCGAGTCCCTGAAGGCGGCCGGGGGCGGCGACGGCACGCTGTTCTCGGTGCCGACCTCCGCCAACAACGGCGTCCTCTACTACCGGACCGACCTGTTCGAGAAGGCCGGGCTGGACGCGCCGACGACGTGGGACAAGTTCTACGACGCCGCCGAGAAGCTGACCGACGAGGACCAGAACGAGTTCGGTTACACCATCCGCGGCGGGTCGGGATCGATCGCCCAGGCGCTCGACGCCATGTACGGGCAGTCCGGCATCACCTCGTTCTGGAGCGAGGACAAGAAGACGACGACGGTAAACGACCCGAAGAACGTCGAGGCGCTGGAGAAGTACGCGGCCCTCTACAAGAAGGTCACGCCGGCCGCCGACGTCAACAACGACTTCGCCAAGATGACCGCCCAGTGGGACACCGGCACGATCGGCATGCTCAACCACAACCTGGGCTCCTACCAGGACCACGTGAAGGCGCTCGGCGTCGAGAAGTTCCGCGGCATCCCGCAGCCGGTCGGCGCCTCCGGCAAGCGGGTCCAGGTCTCCAACCCGGTCGACGGGCTCGGCATCTTCAAGAGCTCCAAGAACAAGGAGGCCGCCTGGAAGTTCATCGAGTTCGCCACGTCGCACGAGCAGAACTCGCGGTTCAACGAGTCGGCGGGGCAGGTGCCGTCGAACACGGAGGCCGCGAAGGACGCGTGGATCCAGAAGGCGGAGCCGACGAAGCTGGCGGCGGACGCGCTGAACGACGGGTCCACGACCATCGTCCAGCTGCCGTACTACCTGCCGGACTGGAACACGCTGTCCAAGTCGGAGAGTGAGCCGGGGTTCCAGAAGGTGCTGCTCGATGAGATGAGCGCGAAGGACTTTCTGGACGACCTGGCCGAGAAGCTGAACGAGGCGCAGGCGGAGTGGACCGAGCAGATGGGTTAGTTCTTTCCGGGTTTCGCCGTGGGGCGGTCCGTTGTGCGCGGGCTGCGGGCCGTCCCTGGCTGGTCGCGCCCACGCGGCGGAGCCGCACATCGATACAGCCCCGCGCCCCTTGGGTGAGTCACCTTCCCCCTTCTGAAAGGTACCCAGCGTGGTCCTCAGCCGAAGACAAGTCACCGCGGCCGCCGTCTCGGCCGTTCCTCTGGCGGTCGCCGCCGCCGGTACCGCACGTGCCGGCGGGCACCGCCCCCGCACCCTCTACATCGCCGGTGATTCCACCGCCGCGCAGAAATACGCCGACGCCGCGCCCGAGACCGGATGGGGGATGGCGTTGCCCTTCTTCCTTCGCAAGGGGCTCCGGGTCGCCAACCACGCCGTGAACGGGCGGAGTTCCAAGAGCTTCGTCGACGAGGGGCGGCTGGACGTCGTCCTCGACGCGATCCGGCCCGGCGACTTCCTGCTGATCCAGTTCGCGCACAACGACGAGAAGGCGGCGGACCCCGCCCGCTACACCGAGCCCTGGACGACGTACCAGAACCATCTGCGGCTGTACGTCGACGGGGCGCGGGCCCGCGGGGCGCGGCCGGTGCTGGCCACGCCCGTCGAGCGGCGGCGGTTCGACGCGGCGGGCGACGCGCGGCCGAGCCACGGGGAGTACCCGGCGGCGATGCGGGCGCTCGCCCGTCAGGAGGGCGTGGCCCTGCTCGACGTCCAGGCGTTGTCGCTCGCGCTGTGGCAGCGGCTCGGTGCCGAGGAGACCAAGGCGTACTTCAACTGGACCGCCACCGAGCAGGACAACACCCACTTCAACCCGCCCGGTGCGATCGCGGTCGCCCGGCTCGTCGCGCGGGAGCTGCTGCGCACGCGGGTGCTGGCGCACCGGGACGTGCGCCGGCTGGACGAGGAGGTCCCCGAGTCCTGGATCGAATGGCCCGCAGCGGACCTCGCGTAACACCCACCGACCTCCGGAAAAGGAGAGCCGCACCATGAGCACATCGAGATGGCATGGGCATGCCATGAAGAGAACCGCCGCGCTCGTCGGCTGCACCGCCCTCGTCCTGAGCCTCACCGCCGCCACCGCGCAGGCCCGCCCCGGCCACCACCCCCGCGACACCGCCCGGCAGACCCTGCCGGCCAACGACGGCTGGGCCTCCCACGGCACCGGTACCACCGGCGGGGCGGACGCCGCCCGGGAGCGCGTCTTCACCGTCTCCACCTGGGCCGAGTTCAAGGCCGCCCTCGCGGTGGAGGGCACCGCGCCGCGGATCGTCAAGGTGAAGGGCACGATCGACGCCGTGTCCGAGGGCTGCGAGGCCTTCGCCGCGCCCGGCTACGACTTCGACGCTTACCTGGAGAAGTACGCACCGGAGAGCTGGGGCAGGGAGACCGACCTGAGCGACGAGCCCGACGACAGCCCCGAGGGGCTGCGCCGTGCCTCGGCCGAGCGGCAGGACCGGTCCATCAAGGCGAGCGTTCCCTCCAACACCACCATCATCGGCGTGGGCCGCGACGCCGGGCTCAAGGGCGCCAGCCTCCAGATCAAGGGCGTGGACAACGTCATCGTCCGCAACCTGACCTTCGAGAGCCCCGTGGACTGCTTCCCGCAGTGGGACCCCACCGACGGGGACAAGGGCAACTGGAACTCCGAGTACGACAGCGCCGTGGTGTACGGCTCGACGCACGTCTGGCTGGACCACAACACCTTCACCGACGGCGAGCACCCCGACAGCGCCGCGCCCACCTACTTCGGCATGCTGTACCAGCAGCACGACGGCCAGCTCGACATCGTGAAGGGCGCCGACTACGTCACCGCCTCCTGGAACGTCTTCACCGAGCACGACAAGACGATCCTCATCGGCAACAGCGACAGCGAGTCGACGGCTGCCGTCGACCGCGGCCACCTGAAGACGACCTTCCACCACAACCTCTTCAAGGACCTCGTCGAGCGCGCGCCCCGGGTGCGGTTCGGCCAGGTCGACGTCTACAACAACCACTTCGTGGCCGGCGAGGACTACTCCTACAGCTTCGGCGTCGGCAAGGAGTCCCAGCTCGTCGCCGAGCACAACGCCTTCACCCTGCCGGACGGCGTCAGCCCCGCGAAGGTGCTCAAGAAGTGGAGCGAGGCGCCGGTCACCGCCGCGCACAACCGGGTCAACGGCCGCTCCGTCGACCTGATCGCCGTGCACAACGCCCAGATCCCGGACGAGACCCTCCAGTCGGGCGCGGGCTGGACACCCACCCTGCGCACCAAGGTCCTCCCCGCCTGGGCCGTCCCCTTCGTCGTCGGCCACGGCGCGGGCGCCGGCCGCCTGCGCTGACGCCCGCCCCCGAACCGGGCCGGGGCGCCCGCACCGCCCCGGCCCTCCCCTCCCTCCCGCGCCCCGAAGGAGAGCACCCGCATGCCCCGACCCGCCCTGTCCCGCCGAGGCTTCCTCCTGACCACCGCCGCCACGGGCGCCGCCGTCGGCCTCGCGGCCGGCCCGGCCGCCGCCGGCCCCCGTCGCCCGCGCCCGTTCGGCCGGTACGGCTCGCCGGCCGACCGCCGCACCCCGAAGACCCTGTACGTCGACCCGCACGGACGGGGCGACTTCACCTCCGTCCAAGCCGCCGTGACCGCGGCCGAGGGCCCCGGCTGGACGCTGGTCCTCGCACCCGGCACCTACCGCGAGACGGTGTCCGTGGCCGCCGACCGCACCGACGCGACCTGGATCGGCGCCTCCCACGACCCCCGTGACGTCGTCATCGTCTACGACAACGCGGCCGGCACCCCCAAGCCGGACGGCTCCGGCAACCACGGCACCAGCGGGTCGGCCACCACCACCGTGCGGGCCGACGGCTTCACCGCCCACCGGATCACCTTCGCCAACGACTGGCTGCGCGCCGACCACCCCGGCCTCAGCGGCACCCAGGCCGTAGCCATCAAGGTCCAGGGCGACCGCAGCGCCTTCCACCACTGCCGCTTCCTCGGCCACCAGGACACCCTCTACGCCGACACCCGCGACCTCGGCCACTTCGCCCGCCAGTACTTCGCCCACTGCTACGTCGAGGGCGACGTCGACTTCGTCTTCGGCCGGGCCACGGCCGTGTACGAGGACTGCCACTTCCGCACCCTGGTCCGCACCGACCTGTCCGGCGCCCCGTACGGCTTCGTCTTCGCGCCGTCCACCGCGGGCGCCAACCCGCGCGGCTACCTGGTGACGCGGGGCCGGATCACCAGCGAGGCCCCCGACGGCTACTACAAGCTGGCCCGCCCCTGGGTGCCCAGCTCCGACACCACCGCCCGCCCCATGCTCACCGTGCGCGAGACGCGCCTCGGCGCGGGCATCGACGCGGTGGCGCCGTACGCCAACATGCGGGACGCCCACCCCTGGCAGGAGCAGCGGTTCGCCGAGTACCGCAACACCGGACCGGGCGCCGCGGTCACCGTGCCGGAGAACCGGCCCCAGCTCACCCGCGCCGAGGCCGCCGCCCACACGCGGGAGGCGTACCTCGGCGACTGGCGGCCGTATGACCGCCGGAGGTGATCCGCCCGGTGTGCTCCCCGGCTTCCACCCGGCGCTCAAGGACGAGCTGACCTTCCCGCTCGCCTGGGGCACCTCGCCGGTCCGGGACTTCGAGGCGTGGCGGCGCACCGCCCGCGCCACCGTGGAGGCGCACCTCCTCGTCGACCGGCAGGACGACACCCCGTACGCCCCCGAGTCCACCGCCCGCGAGGACGGCGACGGGTACACGCGGGAGCTGGTCACCCTCTCCCTGACCCGGTACGGACGGGTCCGCGGCGCCCTGCTCACCCCGCGGGGCCCCGGGCCCTTCCCGGCCGTCCTGTTCCTGCACGACCACGGCTCGCGTTTCGACATCGGCAAGGAGAAGGCGGTCCGGCCCTGGTACGACGACACCCGGCTCGCCGCCGCCGAGGAGTGGGCGGACCGGCACTTCGACGGGCGCTTCCCGGGCGACGAACTGGCCCGGCGGGGCTACGTGGTGTTCTGCGCGGACGCCCTGGGCTGGGGCGACCGCGAACCGCTCGCCTACGAGCGGCAGCAGGCCCTCGCGAGCAACCTCTTCCACCTCGGCAGCTCGCTGGCCGGGCTGCTGGCCCGCGAGGACCAGCGCGCCGCCGGCTTCCTGGCCGGCCTCGACCGGGTGGACGCCCGCCGGGTCGCGGCCGTCGGCTTCTCCATGGGCGGCTACCGCGCCTGGCAGGCCGCCGCCCTCAGCGACGACGTCGCCGCCGCGGTGAGCGTGTGCTGGATGACCGGCCTCAAGGGCTTGCTGGTGCCCGGCAGCAACACCCTGCGCGGGCAGTCGGCGTTCCACATGCTGCACCCCGGGCTCGCCCGCCACCTCGACCTGCCCGACGTGGCGAGCATCGCCGCGCCGAAGCCCATGCTCTTCCTCGGCGGAGGACGGGACCCGCTGTTCACCGCCGAGGGCGTCCGCACCGCCCACACCCGGCTGCGCGCCGTCTGGCACTCGCTCGGCGCCGCCGGCCGGCTGCGCACCGAGACCTGGCCGGAGGCAGGACACGCCTTCCCCGGGCGCATGCAGGAGGCCGCCTTCGCGTGGCTGGATTCGGTCACCGGCATCCGGTCCTGAAACGGGGAACGCCCCGCCGGTCGTTTCACGAACCGCTGGCTCACGAACCGCCGTCGCGGGCTGCGAAGTCACCCCGCACCGAGAGCCCGCCGGACCCGGCGGCGGCCGTCGCGGTGTAGCGGTCGGCCTGCGCGTCCCGGCCCCCGCGGGCGTGGTCGTACTGGCCGGCGAACACCCACTCGCCCGCCGGGACCGTACGGCCCTCCTTCAGCGTCCACCGGTACACCAGGAAGCCGTCCCGCTCGCCGACGGCGAAGTCGAAGTCGTCCTCGGGCAGGGAGCGCCAGGCGCCGGTCGAGGTGACCCCGCCGGTCTGCGCCACCCTCAGTTCCACGGTGAGCGCGGTCAGGGCCTCGGCGGTCCTGAGGGTGACGTTGTTCTGCGCCCAGAACTCGTTGCTGTGCGGGTCCACCGCGCCGTTCGACCACAGCGGGCCGTCGGCCGCGGCGGAGGCGGGCGGACGGGAAGGGACGGGGGCGTCCGGGGCCTTCGAGCCGGGTGCGGTGCTCGGGGTCGACGAGGCGGCGGCGACTGAACGCCGCTCGGGAGCGTCGTCCTTCAGCGCGGAGGCGACCGCGTAGCCGCCGACGGCGAGGACCCCCGCCACGGCGGCCGTCGCCCCGGCCACCCGCGCCCAGCCCGGCAGCGGCGGACGCGTCGTCCGGTGGTGGACCGGGCGGCCCCCGCCCGCCATGCCGCGCTCCACCCGCGTCAGGATGCGCGCCCGGTCGGGCCGGTGCGCCCCGGCCGCCTCGTGCAGCCGGGCCCGCAGCTCCTCGTCCACGTCCCGCCGCCCGGTCATCGGTTCCTTCCCGCGGTCCCGCCACTGCGCGCGATCGCCGCGTGCACCTGCCCGACGGCCGCCCGCGTGCCCAGCAGCCGCTGTAATTCGGCCATCCCCTTCGACGTCTGGCTCTTCACCGTACCCACCGAGACGCCCAGGGCGAGCGCCGTGTCCTTCTCCGAGAGGTCGAACGCATGGCGCAGCACCACGCACGCCCGCTTGCGGAACGGCAGCCGGCGCAGCGCCTCCTGCACGTCCACCACCCCGGCGACGTCCGGGTTCTCCGTCCTCTCCTCGCGCTGCGACCAGAACAGGGCGACCCGTCTGCGCTCGCGCACGGCGGTGCGGACGCGGGTACGGGCGAGGTTGGCGACGACGCCGCGCGCGTACGCCGCCGGACGGTCGGCGGCGCGGACCCGGTCCCAGCGGTGCCACAGGGCCAGCAGGGCGTCCGCCGCGAGGTCGTCGGCGGCGTCCGGTTCGCCGGTCAGCAGGTGGGCGAGCCGGGCGAGTTCCGCGTAGTGGCGCTCGAAGAAGGCGTGGAACTCCGCGGAGGCGGCGTCGTCGACGAACGTCCCCACGGGCGGACCCTCCTCGCAGCGGCTTCCCCGGCGTCGAACAGCCGTGCGCCGGGCCGGAGTCCGGAACTGTAGCAGCGTTCGACGCACCACCTGTACGGTGCGTCGAACGCCGTGTGACAAGCCGAACCGGCCGCGGAAGCCTGCCCGTCGGGTCAGGTCTTGAGCGCGGCCTCCATCATCGCCTTGGCCACCGGGGCGGCCAGGCCGTTGCCGCTGACCTCGGAGCGGGCCGCGTCGGACTGCTCGATGATGACCGCCACGGCCACCTCCCGGTCCGAGGAGTCCGACTCGGCGTACGAGGTGAACCAGGCGTACGGGGTCTTGCTGTTGTTCTCACCGTGCTGGGCGGTGCCCGTCTTGCCGCCCACGGTCGCGCCGGAGATCTGCGCGTTCGACCCCGTGCCCTTCTCGACGACGGTCTGCATCGCCGACCGCAGCTGCTCGGCCGTGTCGGAGGAAACGATTCGCTTCGAGTCGGGGTCGGTGTGGTCCTCCAGGACCTCGCCGCCGCTGTCGGTGATCTGCGACACCATGTGCGGCGAGACCAGCTCGCCGCCGTTGGCGAGCGCCGCCGACACCATGGCCATCTGCAGCGGGGTCGCCGTCACGTCGAACTGGCCGATGCCCGTCAGCGCCGTCGACGACGCGTTCATGTCCTTCGGGTACACGCTGGTGTAGGCGCGCACCGGCACGTCCTGCGTCTCGTCGTTGAAGCCGAACTTCTCGGCCATCGCCCGCACCTTGTCCTGGCCGAGGTCGACGGCCATCTTCGCGAAGACGTTGTTGCACGAGTACCGCAGCGCGGTGCGGATCGTGGCGTCCTCGCAGGGCGCGTTCGGGTTCTCGTTCGTCAGGTCGGTCACGGTGCCCGGCAGCCGGTACGGGTCCGGGCTGTCGGTCTTCTCGTCCACCGACCCGTACAGCCCGTCCTCCAGTGCGGCGGCCGCCACCACCAGCTTGAACGTCGAGCCCGGCGGCAGCGGCTGGCGCAGGGCGCGGTTGGTCAGCGGCTTGTCCGGGTCGCCGGTCAGCCTCTCCCAGGCCTCACCGGCGGTGTTGGCGTCGGTCAGCGACGTCGGGTCGTACGACGGGGTCGACACGACCGCCAGGATCTCGCCGGTCTTAGGGTCGATCGCGACGGCGGCTCCCTTGGTCTCGCCCAGCGCCTCGAATCCGGCCTTCTGGACGGCCGGGTCGATGGTCGTGACCACGTTGCCCGGCTCGGCGCGGGTGCCGGTGACCGTGTCCATCACGGTCTTCAGCCGCGGGTCGGTGCCGTTGAGCACGTCCTGGTAGATGCCCTCCAGCTGCGTCGGCGCGTACGCCTGCGAGGCGTAGCCCGTCACCGCGGCGTACAGCTTGCCGTTCTCGTACGTCCGCTTGTACGCGAGGTCACCCCCCTCCGTGGGTGCCGAGCCGGTGACCGACCGGCCGGCCACGATGATGTTCCCCAGCGGCTCCGCGTACGTCTCGATCGCGTTGCGCCGGTTTTCGTTGTCGTCCGCGAGTGCCTCGGCCTTGTAGAACTGCACCCAGGTCGCTCTGACCAGCAGAGCGAACACCAGGAGCAGCGTGAAGACCGATGCGCGCCTGATCGTCTTGTTCATCCCGCTTGCTGGACGAACGGGGCGGAGCGAATCGTTCCCGTGTGCCCGTTTTCTCATCGTCCGTTCATGAAGCCGGCCTCGTAGGCCCGGATGACCGCCTGGGTGCGGTCGCGGCTGCCGGTCTTCGCCAGCACCGACGCCACATGGGTCTTCACCGTGGCCGGCCCCACCCGCATGCGCCCGGCGATCTCGGCGTTGGTCAGCCCGGTCGCCATCAGGCGCAGCACCTCGGCCTCGCGTCCGGTGAGCCGTGCCGCCCACGCCGGCGGGGCGGGGTTGGCGCGCGCGTGCTCGGCCGCCAGCGCGCGCACCGCCGACGGGAACAGCAGCGTGTCGCTGTGCGCCACCAGCCGCACCGCCCCGACGAGCGTGTCGGCGTCGGCACGCTTGAGCAGGAAACCGGCGGCCCCCGCGCGCAGGGCGTCGTAGACGTACGCGTCGTTCTCGAAGGTGGTGACGACCACGACGCGGGGCGGGTCGGCGAGCGTGGCGAGGATCTGCTCGGTGGCGCGGATGCCGTCGGTCCCGGGCATGCGGACGTCCATCAGGACCACGTCCGGCAGGGTCTCCCGCACGACCGAGACGGCCTCGGCCCCGGTGGCCGCCTCGCCCGCGACCTCCAGGTCCGGCTCGGCGGAGAGGATGGCGCGCAGGGCGGTGCGGACCATGCGCTCGTCGTCGGCGAGGACGATCCGGACGGGCGGGCGGGCCGCCCGGTCCGCTGCGGTCTCCTGCGATGCCGTCACACGGTCTCCTTCGGTCTTCTCCCGCGTACCGCGGTCGGTCATGTGGTGCTCGCCAGGGGCAGCCGTACGTGCAGGCGCCACGTCCGGCCGACGGGACCCGCTTCCGCCACCCCGCCCAGCAGGCGGGCCCGGTCGGCGATGCCGCGCAGGCCGTGCCCGCCGCCGGGGCGCGGGACGCCGCCGGACGGGTGGGCCGCCCCGCCCGCCGGGCCGACGGGGTTCTCGACGGTGATCCGCAGCTGACCGTCCCGCACCTCCACGCACAGGGTCACGGTGACCTGGCCGCCCGCGTGCCGCAGCGCGTTGCTCAGTCCCTCCTGCACGATGCGGTACGCCTCCCGGGACACCGGCGGCGGCAGCGCTCGCGGGTCGGCGGCGACGGTGGCCGTGACCCGCAGTCCGCCCGCCCGGGTGCGGTCCAGCAGGCCGTCGAGGTCGGCGGCGAGGGTGGGGGCGGGCGCGGTGCCGGGCGCGTCGCCGTCGCGCAGGACGCCCAGCACGGCGTCGAGTTCGCCGACCGTGCGCCGCGTGGTGTCCTCGATCGCGGCGAGGGCCTCGCGGACGAACCCCGGGTCGGAGTCCAGCAGCCGGCGGGCCGCGCTCGCCTGGAGGGTGACCGCGCTCAGGGCGTGGCCCACGGAGTCGTGCAGTTCGCGGGCCAGCCGGTTGCGGACGGCGAGGTCGGCGGCGCGTGCCTCGGCCGCCGCCACCCGGTCCTCGGGGGAGGGGCCGAGCAGGGCGGGCGCCCACCGGGCCAGCAGCGTGCCGCACCCGGCGGCGCACGCGGCGAGCGCGACCAGCATCACGGCACCCGCGACCGGCGCGAGCACGAGCGCCCACGCGTGGTCGAGAAAGGCGGGCAGCCCCGGGTCGTCGCGCAGTGCCGGGACGAACGGCAGCACGATCAGCGCCGCCGCGAACGGCGGCACCGCCAGCGACATCCCCGCGACGATGCCGCCGAGGCCGAGGTGGAGCGTGAACCAGGCCGCCGTGCGCCCCTTCTCGCCCTTCGTCCGGGCGGGCCCGTACGCCAGCCGGTCGGCCCCGACCCCGCACAGCCACCGCACCACGCCGGACTCCAGGGGGCGGGTGAGCGGGAACAGCGAGGTGACCGCGGCGAGCGGCAGGCCCACCGCGAACGAGGCCAACTGGAGGGTGAGCGACCCGAAGACGTCGTCGACGCCGGTGAACGGGCCGACGACGACCGAGCCGACGAGGACGTACGGCATGGCGAGCGCGCCGCCGAGGATGAGGTGGATCCACCGCAGCCGGGCCCGCCGCCCGAACAGGAGCCGGAGGAGAGCGGTCACGGCCGGACGCGGGACGTGGCCGACCGCCGGGCGAGGAAGTGGGCGCCGACTGAGGCGAGGAGCAGGCCGACGGTCATCTGACCAGCGTAGGTGAAGGTCATCAGCGCTGTGGGGCGCTCCGCGGAATCGTCGGCCGGCAGCAGCGCCGCGAGCAGCACCCAGCCGCCCCAGCAGGCCGCGGCGCCGGAGCCCGCCCAGGACGAGGCGAGCGGCACCTTGACCGGCAGGACCCGCGCGCCGCGGAAGGCGAGCAGCAGGGTCCCGGCGACCGCCGCCGCCAGGAAGGCGACGTGCATGGCCTCCAGCGCCCGGAAGCCGGCGGTGCGTTCCCCGTCCCCGAGCCCCGTGGCGCCGCCGCACGCCCAGTACAGCCGGACCGCGACCGGGAACGACGCGAGGACCGCACCGACGACGGCGAGCACCTTGTACGGCGCCCCGACGGAGCGCGCCGGCAGGTCCCGCACCCGACCGCGCCACAGGTGCCCCCAGCGGCCACGCGCGTAGCGCACGAACAGCGCCCCCAGGGCCAGTCCCTGCACGATGAACCCGGTGTAGACGACCGTGAACACCCATGGGTCGAGGAAGGGTTCGCGATCCGAGCCCGACGCGGACACGTCGTCCCCGCCGAACGCCCGCGTCAGGAGCTGCAACGGAAACCCGGCCATGATCGGCGCGAGCAGCCCCGTGGCGACCCACACCGGGGAGGCCAGCGCCCACGCGGGCACCCGCAGTCCCCAGGGACGGGTCAGCACCAGGGCCAGCACGATCACGCAGCTGTCCAGCAGCAGGGTCAGTGCGTTGCCCACCGCCATGGCCACCCGGTGCTCCAGCAGCACGCTGCCGTCCGGGATGCCGATGTGACTCCCGGCGATCCAGGCGGCCTTGAGCCCTAGGTAGGGAAGGCAGGCGGCGACGGCGACGGCCCGCAGCAGCCGGAGTGTCCGGGCGGTACGGCGGCCGGGGGCCGGTGCGGAAGCGGATGCGAGCGTCTGCGTCATGGCTCCACGCTCCCGCGTCCGGCCCCGCGGGCGCGTCCTGCGCCGCGACGATCCGCCTCCGCCGCGCGGTGGAGAGCCGCTCAACCCGCGAGGTGCAGCACGACCTCGTCGATCTCCTCGCCCCGGGCCCTGGCGAATCCGCGGGCCCACGCGGAAGTCTCGAAACCGCACTTCTCCAGCACCCGGCGCGACCCGGCGTTGTCCGCCGCCGCCCGTGCGTACAGCGGGCGGTCGCGCACCTCGGAGAGCAGCGCCCGCAGCGCCGCCGTGGCCACCCCGCGCCCCCAGTACGCCCGGTCGACCCAGTACGTCACCTCGCGCTCGCCCGGCTCCCCGTACACCGCCGCGCTGCCGATCACGTCACCGTCGCCGAGGACGGTGCGCACGACGTCGCGCGAGGCCCGGATCTTGCGCCAGTGCGTGGTGAACGCGTCCCAGTCGGCGGGATCCGGCGGGGTGAAGGCCGCCATGCGCAGGGCTTCCGGATCGTTCATCTGCCGGAAGAAGACGGGCAGGTCGCTGTCGTGTACCTCGCGCAGAGCGATGTCCATGGCTCAGAGCCTACGCGTGGCCAGCGTCAGCCGGTCCCGCGCGTCGAACAACGCGTCCTTCACCATCTGCTCGTGCGCGGGCGTCAGCCGCGCCACCGGCACCGAGCAGCTGATCGCGTCCCGCGCGGGAGTACGGTAGGGCACCGCCACACCGAAGCAGCGCAGGCCCAGCGTGTTCTCCTCGCGGTCCACGGCGAAGCCCTGCTCCCGCACCTGGCGCAGCTCCTCGATGAGCTTCTCCCGGTCGGTGATGGTGTGCTCGGTCAGCGCGGGCAGCGTCTGAGGGAGCATCTTGCGCACCTGCTCGTCGCTGTAGGTGCTCAGCAGCGCCTTGCCCAGCGACGTCGAGTGCGCGGGCAGCCGCCGGCCGACCCGGGTGAACGGCCGCAGGTAGTGCTGCGACTGCCGGGTGGCGAGGTAGACGACGTTGGTGCCGTCCAGCCGCGCCAGGTGGATGGTCTCCGTGGTGTCGTCGGAGAGCCGGTCCAGCGTGGGCCGCGCCGCCGCGACCACCTCGTCGCCGTCGATGTACGACGTGCCGACCAGCAGCGCCCGCACGCCGATCCCGTACCGGGTGCCGGTCGAGTCGGTCTCCACCCAGCCCAGCTCCACCAGCGTGCGCAGCAGCATGTAGAGGCTGGACTTGGGGTAGCCCACGGCCTCCTGGACGGACGCGAGGGAGTGCATACCGGGGCGTCCGGCGAAGTACTCGAGCAGTTCCACCGTCCGCACGGCGGACTTGACCTGCGCTCCGCCCCCCGTCTCGCCAGCCGACATCGCCCTTGACCCCTTCGTTCGCCGGGAAATAGTCTCCAACAGCATATTCATCATGAGAGACGGCGTTCAGTATATCGAACGAGCCTGATGTTGGGCACGTTCGACGCCGAGCACGTTCCGATGCAGAGCACGTGGAGGGACCGCGGTGGCAGCAGCACCAGTCTGGAGTGTCGACCCCCGTACCGGGAAGCAGCGTGAACAGGTCGCGGTGGAAGCCACGGCCCAGGAGGTGGACGCCGCCGTGCGCGCCGCGCACGCCGCCCGGGACGCCCTCGCGGACCGCACCGTCCGCGCGGCGTTCCTGCGCACCGCCGCCGACGAACTGAAGGCCGCCGAGGACACCCTCGTCGAGGCCGCCGACGCGGAGACCGCGCTCGGCCCGGTCCGGCTCACCGGCGAACTCGCCCGCACCTGCTACCAGCTGCGCGCCTTCGCCGGCATCGTCGACGAGGGCGAGTTCCTCGGCGTCGTCGTCAACCACCCCGACGACACCGCCACCCCGCCCGTCCCGGACCTGCGCCGCTACAAGGTGCCGCTCGGCGTCGTCGCCGTCTACTCCGCCTCCAACTTCCCCTTCGCCTTCTCCGTCCCCGGCGGCGACACCGCCAGCGCCCTCGCGGCCGGCTGCCCGGTCGTGGTCAAGGCCCACCCCGATCACCCGGCCCTGTCCGAGCTGGTGGCGAAGGTGCTGCGCCGGGCCGCCGCGCGGCACGGCATTCCCGAGGGCGTCATCGGTCTGGTGCACGGCTTCGAGGCGGGCATCGAGCTGATCAAGCACCCGCTGGTCGCGGCGGCCGGCTTCACCGGTTCGGTACGCGGCGGGCGCGCGCTGTTCGACGCGGCGGCGGCGCGTCCGGTCCCGATCCCCTTCCACGGCGAGCTGGGCTCGCTGAACCCGGTCGTGGTCACGGCGGCGGCGGCCGCGGAGCGGGCGGAGGCGATCGGCGCCGGGCTGGCCGGTTCGATGACCCTGGGCGTCGGCCAGTTCTGCGTGAAGCCCGGCCTGGTCCTGGTCCCGGCGGGCGACGCCGGGGACGGCCTGGTCAAGTCCCTCACCGACGCGGTCGGCGCCACCGACGCCGGGGTGCTGCTCGACCACCGGATGCGGGACAACTTCGTCGCCGGGGTGGCCGAGCGCGCGGCGCTGCCCGACGTGGAGGCCCCGGTGACACCGGGCCCGGGCGACGAGCACACCGTCAGCGCCGGGTTCCTGACCGTGCCGGCCGCGCGACTGGCGGCCCGGGGCGAGCACGACCTGCTGCTGGAGGAGTGCTTCGGGCCGGTCACCGTGGTGGCCCGCTACGAGGACGAGGCCGAGGTCCGGGGCGTGCTGTCGCGGCTGCCGGGGAACCTGACGGCGACGGTCCAGCTCTCCGCCGGGGAGACGGCGGGGGAGGGGGCCGGGGCGGCCCTCCTCGCCGAGGTGACGCCGCTGGCGGGGCGGGTGCTGGTCAACGGCTGGCCGACGGGGGTCGCGGTGGCGGCGGCCCAGCACCACGGGGGGCCTTACCCGGCGACGACGTCGACGTCCACGTCGGTGGGGGGCACGGCGATCGAGCGGTGGCTGCGGCCGGTGGCGTATCAGGGGGTGCCGGAGGCTCTGCTGCCGGCTGAGCTGCGGGACGGGAATCCGCTGGGCCTTCCCCGGCGGTTCAACGGGGTGCTGGAGCGGTAGCGCCGTGGGGTGCGGGGTCGTATGCGCAGTGCTGCGCCGTCGT
This sequence comes from Streptomyces sp. M92, assembly GCF_028473745.1. Taxonomy (NCBI): domain Bacteria; kingdom Bacillati; phylum Actinomycetota; class Actinomycetes; order Kitasatosporales; family Streptomycetaceae; genus Streptomyces; species Streptomyces sp. M92. Next base: position 87,561 of record NZ_CP101137.1, on the reverse strand, counting down.
GGCTGCTCGCGCGGTTCCCCGCGCCCCTGGGTGGGATCCGGCGGCCTGAGAGGATCATGCCATGTCGCTTGAACTTCCCGAACTGCCCTTCCCCCTCCGTCCGTACGGCCCCGACGGCGATTGGGCCTACGAGGACGGCGTGCTCACCGGAACCGCCGGGCCCCGGCAGGACCGCTTCGTGCCGCCCACCGGGGAAACGCTCGACCCCGCCTCCGACGCGCCCCGGCTGCTGGGCGCTCCCGAGGGGGACTTCCAGCTGATCGCCCGTGTCACCGTCGGCTTCGGGGCCGCCTTCGACGCCGGGGTGCTCTACGTCCACGTCGGTGAGCGGGCCTGGGCCAAGCTGTGCCTGGAGTACTCCCCGGACGTGGCCACCGTCTGCACGGTGGTCACCCGGGGGCACTCCGACGACTGCAACTCCTTCACCGTGGACGGGGACTCGGTGTGGCTGCGCGTCAGCCGCGCCGGGCGGGCCTTCGCCTTCCACGCCTCCCGCGACGGCGAGCGCTGGACCTTCGTCCGGCTCTTCACGCTGGGCGACGAGGAGGAGACCGGCGCCGCCCTGGTCGGCTTCCTGGCGCAGGCACCGACGGGCGACGGCTGCACGGTGACGTACGACCACCTGGAGTTCCGGCCGGCCTGGCCGGCGGACCTGCGGGACGGCAGCTGAGGGCGGGAATGGGACCGGCTGGTTGAAGGTTCACACGGGTAGCGGAGGGGGCCTCCGTACCCGTACGACCTGGAGAAGAGCCGAGACATGCGCGTCGAGATCTGGAGCGACATCGCCTGCCCGTGGTGCTACGTGGGCAAGGCCCGCTTCGAGAAGGCGCTGGCGGCCTTCGAGCACCGGGACGGCGTCGAGGTGGTCCACCGGTCCTTCGAGCTGGACCCCGGGCGGGCCAAGGACGACGTCCAGCCCGTGCTGACCATGCTCACCGCCAAGTACGGCATGAGCGAGGCACAGGCCCAGGCCGGTGAGGACAACCTCGGCGCGCAGGCCGCCGCCGAGGGCCTGGACTACCGCACCCGGGGCCGCGACCACGGCAGCACCTTCGACATGCACCGGCTGCTGCACCACGCCAAGGACAAGGGCCGGCAGGAGGCACTGCTGGACGCCCTGTACCGGGCCAACTTCGCCGAGGAGCGTTCCGTCTTCGACGACGACGAGCGCCTGGTCGGCCTGGCCGTCGCCGCCGGTCTGGACGCGGACGCCGCCCGCGCGGTGCTCGCCGACCCCACCGCCTACGCCGACGAGGTGCGCGCCGACGAGCGCGAGGCCGCGCAGTTCGGGGCGACGGGTGTGCCGTTCTTCGTGCTCGACCGGAAGTACGGTGTCTCCGGCGCCCAGCCCGCCGAGGTCTTCGCGCAGGCGCTGACCCAGGCGTGGGGCGAGCGCACGCCCCTGAAGCTGATCGACGACGGGGACGCCGAGGCGTGCGGTCCGCAAGGGTGCGCGGTGCCCGGGCAGTGATGCCGCAGGTGGGCGCGCTCGCATAAGCGTCCCTTGGAGGTACCGCGTAGAAATACGCGATGGACGGGGAGATCGCGGGGCCGCACAGTGGTCCCATGGAGAGCTTCGACAATCTCGTCCGTACCGAGTTCGCCCCGAAGACCACGTACCTCAACACCGCCAGCACCGGTCTGCTCCCCGCCCGAGCCCTCGTCGCCATGCGGGACGCGGCGGCCTCGGCGGCGGCCGGGCTCCCGTCCGACATGTTCGCCGACGTCGAGGCGTCCCGGTCCGCCTACGCCCGGCTGTCGGGGGTGCCCGCCACCCGGGTCGCGGCCGGCGCGTCGGTCGCCACGTACAGCGGGCTCGTCGCCGCCTCGCTGCCCCGGGGCGCCGAAGTGCTCACCGCCGAGGGCGACTTCAGTTCCCTGGTGAATCCGCTGTACTCGCGGGACGACCTGAAGGTGCGCGGTGTGCCGCTGGAGCGGATCGCCGAGTCGGTGGGCCCGGACACCGCGCTCGTCGCGGTCAGCTCCGTCCAGTCCGCCGACGGGCGGATCGCGGACCTCGCTGCGGTTCGGGACGCCGCCCGGGCGCACGGGGCGCGGACGCTGGTCGACGCCTCGCAGTCGAACGGGTGGCTGCCACCGGCCGCGGACGACTTCGACTTCGTGGTGGCCGTCGCCTACAAGTGGGTGCTCTGCCCGCGCGGCGTCGCCTTCCTCGTCGTACCGGAGGACCTGGGAGAGGCGGCCGGGCTGACGCCGCTGTTCGGCGGGTGGGCGTCGGGGGAGCACCCCTGGGACAGCTGCTACGGCCGCGTCGAGGAACTCGCGCACTCCGCGCGGCGCTTCGACGAGAGCCCCGCCCTGTTCTCCTACACGGGAGCCCGGCACTCCCTCGCCCTGATCGAGGAGCTGGGCGTGGACGCGGTGCGCGCCCACGACACCGCCCTCGCCGACCGGTTCCGCGCGGGGCTCGCCTCCCTGGGGCACGAGCCGGTGCCCGCGCCGGGCTCCGCGATCGTGTCCGTGCCCGGGCTCGGCCACCGCCAGGAGGAGCTGGGCCGGGCCGGGATCCAGGTCTCCGACCGGGCGGGCAACCTGCGGGCCGCCTTCCACGTGTACAACACGGCGGCGGACGTGGACCGGCTGCTGGACGTGCTGGCGGGCTGACACGGCAAGGCCGCGAGAATATCGGGCAGGGGCCTCCCGTCCCACACGAAAAGGCCCCTGCCCGAGATCAGATGCGGGTCACTTCACCGGAGTAAAGTCCCGCGCCCCGATGCTGTGGTCTCCGGGGGACAACCCCCGGGCCCCCGGCCGGGCCGGGTCACCGGACGGGAGTGAAGTCCCGCGCCCCGATGAACTCCGGCCGCCGGATCGGTGCCGCGAACGGCTCGACCGCCGTGTTCTCCACGCTGTTGAACACGATGAACACGTTGCTGCGCGGGTACGGCGTGATGTTGTCGCCGGAACCGTGCATGCAGTTGCAGTCGAACCAGGTCGCCGAGCCGGCCTTGCCGGTGAACAGCTTGATGCCGTACTCGGACGCCATCTTCGTCAGCGCCTCGTCGGACGGCGTCCCCGCGTCCTGCATCTGCAAGGACTTCTTGTAGTTGTCCTTCGGCGTGGCCCCCGCGCACCCGAGGAACGTCTTGTGCGACCCCGGCATGATCATGAGACCGCCGTTGGTGTCGTAGTTCTCGGTGAGCGCGATCGAGACCGAGATCGTGCGCATGTTGGGCAGGCCGTCCTCGGCGTGCCAGGTCTCGAAGTCCGAGTGCCAGTAGAAGCCGCTGGCCCCGAAGCCCGGCTTCACGTTGATCCGCGACTGGTGGACGTAGACGTCCGAGCCGAGGATCTGCCGGGCCCGCCCGACCACGCGCTCGTCGCGCACCAGCTTGGCGAAGACCTCGCTGATCTTGTGCACCTCGAAGACCGACCGGATCTCCTGGGACTGCGGCTCCACGATCGAGCGCTCGTCCGCGCGGATGGCCGGGTCGGTGGTGAGCCGCTCCAGCTCGCGGCGGTAGACCTCGACCTCGTCCGGCCCGATGAGCTGGTCGATGGCGAGGAAGCCGTCGCGGTCCAGGGCCTGCAGATCACCCGCCGAGACGGGACCGGGCGTGTCCGGGGAGCCCCAGACGACCGGGTCCTGCCGAGGGGTGGCCACCTCGGCGGCGCCGCGGGTGGGATAGAGATCGGTGACGTTCGTGGTCGTGGTGGTCACGGGACTCACACCTCCTCGGTGAGCAGCGGGTAGACGCCGTTCTCGTCGTGATCCTCCCGTCCGGTGACGGGCGGGTTGAAGACACAGATGCAGTGGAAGTCCTCCTTGACCTTGAGCGTGTGCCGCTCGTGGCCGTCCAGGAGGTACATCGTCCCCGGCGTGATGTGGTACGTCTTCCCCGTCTCGCGGTCGGTCAGCTCGGCGTCGCCCTTGGTGCAGACGACTGCCTCGATGTGGTTCGCGTACCACATCGACGTCTCCGTACCCGCGTACAGGATCGTCTCGTGGACGGAGAAGCCGACCTTCTCCTTCGCGAGGACGATGCGCTTGCTCTCCCAGGTGCCGGACGCCGATTTCACGTGCCGGTCGGTGCCTTCGATCTCCTTGAACGAACGGACGATCACGGTGTTGCGATGCCTCCTAGGTGAAGGGTGTGCAATGGTCCCCGGCGTCTTCGGCCCACGGTCGCGCGGGCCGAAGACGCCGGAAGCACGGGGGGTGCCGGCGGGCGGGCCCGTCCGGCGGTCATGCGGTCAGGCGGTCTCGCGCACGGCGCGGGCGAGGGTCTTCATGCCCTCGTCCAGCTCGTCGGGCGTGATGGTGAGCGCCGGCAGCAGCTTGACGACCTCGCTCTCGGGACCGGACGTCTCGATGAGCAGCCCGAGCTCGAAGGCGCGCTTGGCGACCCGGCCCGCACGCTCCTTGTCGTGGAACTCCAGGCCCCAGACCAGGCCGCGGCCGCGGTACTCCTTGACGTCGGCGAGGTTCTCCTCGGTGATGGCGATCATGTGCTGCTCGACCTGCTCACCGCGGGTGCGGGTCTGCTTCTCCATCGCCGACCCGTCGGCCCAGTACGTCTCCAGCGTGGCGGTCGCCGTGACGAAGGCCGGGTTGTTGCCGCGGAAGGTGCCGTTGTGCTCGCCCGGCTCCCAGACGTCCAGCTCCGGCTTGAACAGGGTCAGCGCCATCGGCATGCCGTAGCCGCTGATCGACTTGGAGACGGTGACGATGTCCGGCGTGATGCCCGCCTCCTCGAAGGAGAAGAAGGCGCCGGTACGGCCGCAGCCCATCTGGATGTCGTCGACGATGAGCAGCATGTCCTGGCGCTCGCACAGGGCGGCCAGGGCGCGCAGCCACTCGGCCCGGGCGACGTTGATGCCGCCCTCGCCCTGCACCGTCTCGACGATCACGGCGGCCGGCTTGTTCAGGCCGGAGCCCTGGTCCTCCAGCAGCCGCTCGAACCAGATGAAGTCCTCGACGGTGCCGTCGAAGTAGTTGTCGAACGGCATGGGCGTGCCGTGCACCAGCGGGATGCCGGCGCCGGCCCGCTTGAACGCGTTGCCGGTCACCGCGAGCGAGCCCAGCGACATGCCGTGGAAGGCGTTGGTGAAGGACACGATCGACTCGCGCCCCTTCACCTTCCGCGCCAGCTTCAGCGCGGCCTCGACGGCGTTGGTGCCCGTGGGGCCCGGGAACATGACCTTGTACGGCAGGTCACGCTTGCGCAGGATGATGTTCTGGAACGTCTCCAGGAAGCGGCGCTTGGCGGTGGTCGACATGTCGAGCCCGTGCGTGACGCCGTCCCGCTCCAGGTAGTCGATCAGCGCGCGTTTCAGGACGGCGTTGTTGTGCCCGTAGTTGAGCGAGCCCGCTCCGGCGAAGAAGTCGAGGTACTCGTGGCCGTCCTCGTCGTACATGCGGCTGCCGTGCGCACGGTCGAAGACGGTGGGCCAGCCGCGGCAGTAGCTGCGCACCTCGGACTCGACGGTCTCGAAGACGCTGAGGTCGGGCTGGGTGATGGTCACGACGAATCGCTCCTCGTTGGGTGAGGGTGGGAGAGGAAGGTCGTACTTGGTCCGAGGGACCGGTGCGGTCCCGCCGGGAAGTCTGAGGGGGCCGGACTGGCACGGGGTGCCGGGCTGTCCGGCGCGCCGGTCGGTCAGCGGGCGGTGGCCCGCAGGGGGCCGATGCGGTACAGGACCTCGGGCTCGTGCGGCCCGTCGGGGAACAGGCCGGTGTCGAACAGCACCTCACGCTCCAGCCGGGCGCCGTGGCGCTCGGCGAACGAGGTGAACAGCCGCTGGGACGCGGTGTTGTCCGGCGAGATCGTGGTTTCCAGGGTGGTCAGTCCGCGCTCCGCGACGGTGCGGGCGGCCAGTCCGTCGAGCAGGGCGGCGGCGAGCCGGCGTCCGCGGTACGCCTCGTCCACCGCGACCTGCCACACCAGCAGGGTGTCCGGCCGGTCCGGCCGAACGTACCCGGTGACGAAGCCGACCGGCTCCCCGCGCTCGTCGCGGGCGACGGCCGACGTGGCGGCGAAGTCACGGCACCAGAGCAGATAGCTGTAGGACGAGTTCAGGTCGAGGACCTTGGAATCCCTCGCTATCCGCCACAGGGCGGCCCCGTCGGCCACTCTCGGACGGTCGATTTGCAGGTCTGCTTGCGCGGCAGTCATGCAAATTGAATTTACCGAGCGAAATTCGAAATTGCATCGCCGCGGGGGGTTACGTATGGGCGCGTCGTGTGCTATCACGCGGGCGCGTGCCGCCGCGCGAGGCGACGGCGTTATGTGGGGGTTTCTGCCGGGTGTAAGCCGCAAAACGGGCAGCGTGTGTATCGGGTCACAATCGCGTAACTCGCACGGGACGTGCCCGAAATGTGTAGCTTGGGCTTCGCGGAATCTTTGTGTTTAGGTCCCGGAAAAGCGGGCAGAAGAATACGGGAAGCTGTGCTGAGCGTAATTCCTTAATTCTGTTTGTGTGAGCGTCGGGAATTACCCCGAATTCACGCGCCCGTGCCCGCCGCCGAATGGCCGGGAGCGGCCGGCCCGTCCCAGGCGTCCTCGACGGCCCGCCGGGCGGCCTCCAGATCGGCCTTCAGTCCCTTCTCGACCAGTGCGGCACCCAGTGCCGCCAGGGAGCCCTGAACGGTCCCGGGCGTGGCGCCCGGGCCGTAGTGGTTGACGCGGATCATCTCCTTGGCCAGCGCGCCCCCGCCCGCGGCCAGCGGCAGCGACGGGTCGGACTCCAGGGCGCGGGCCACCAGTTCCGACGCGTCCACGTCCGGCGGCGTGCGCAGCGTCGTCGCGACCGGCGCCGCGTCCCGCTCCGCGTGCACGTACGGCTCCAGACCGCCCAGCGCGAGCACGCCGGCCCGGGTGGCCGCCGCGGCCGACGCGTGCCGCGCCGTCACCGTCTCCAGCCCTTCCGCCTCGATGCGCTCCACGCACGCCTCCAGCGCGAGCATCTCCAACTGCGCCGGCGCGTGCAGCAGCGCCTTGCGCCCGCCGTCGACCCAGCGCTCCTTCCAGTCGAGGAGGGACAGGTAGGACCGCCGCGGGGCGTTCGGGTTCGCCGCCATCCGCGCCCACGCCCGCTCGCTCACCGACACCGCCGACACCCCGGCCGGGCCGCCCATCGCCTTCTGTGCGCCGATCACGCACAGGTCCACGCCCCACGCGTCCGGCAGCACCGGCTCGGCACCCACGGAGGCCACCGCGTCCAGGTAGAACAGCGCGCCGTGCGCCCGCACCACCTCGCCGATCTCCGCCACCGGGTTGGTGTTCCCCGTCGCCGCCTCCGCGTGCACCAGGGACACGAAGTCGATCTCCGGGTGTTCGGCGAGGGCCGCGCGGACCTGCTCGGCGGACACCGCCGTGTGGAACGGCACGACGAGGTCGTGCACGGTCGCGCCGCAGTCCCGCAGCCAGTCCCCGAACGTCTGCCCGTACGGCCCCGTGATCACGTTCAGGGCGACGGTCCCCGGCCCGGCGGCTGCGCGGATGGCGCCCTCCAGTGGCAGCAGCGCCTCGCCCTGCATGATCACGACGTCCTGCCCGGTGCCGAGCAGGCGTGCGACCCGGTCCTCGATCGCGGCGAAACGGCCGGCGCTCAGCGGGGGGAGGTCCAGGAAGGGGTGGGTCACGGCGGTGCTCTCTTCAGTAACGGTCAGGTGTACGGCGCGTACGCAGTCGAGAGTAACCACCGCCCCCGCCGCCACTCGCGCCGGAGGGCTTCCGTTGCGACACCCCCACGCCCGGAATTGTGGCTTCCGCAACAGCCACGGTGATCGCCGGGGTGATGGACTCGGCCCGTGCTCGCTCTCCTGCTGCTCGTCCTCGTCGCGGTGGCGACGGCCGCCGTCCTGCGCCGGGGCGCGGGCGCGTATCCCCGTGTGCGGAAGGCCTCGGCCGTCGTTCCCCCGCCGCGCAAGCCGGGCGCGCCCTTCCGCGTCGCCGCCGGGGTCGCGGGCTGGGCCGCCGCCCTGCTGTACCTCTGGGGCCTGGTGTGTGTGGGTTTCGCGGCCATGGAGGCCGAGGACGGCGGCACGGACTCCGCGCCGCTGCGGCCGTGCCGAGCCGGCGTGTCCCCGGAGCTGTCCGGTCAGGTCATCGACTACTCCGTCTCCTACCTGCCCCTGCGCTTCGAGTGCGAGACCGTCGACGGCGAGACCTACGGCTCCGCCGACGTCCCCGGCTACGTCAACCCCGGTGTCGCCGTCCTCGCCCTGACCGCCGTGGCGAGCGCCGTCGCGGCCGGGTACGCGACCGAACTGCGCGCCCGCGCGGCAGCACGACGGGACGGCGGCCGGTGACCGGGCCCTCGAACGGCCCCGGGGCCCGGTCTAAGGTGCGGGGCATGAGCGATCGCACGGTGCTGCACGTGAAGGGTCGGGTGCTCGTCGGACCGCAGGACGTCCGGGACGAGCTGTGGGTGGTCGACGGCAGGGTCACGTACGACCGCCCGGCCGGCGCCGCCGACATCCGCACCGTGCGCGGCTGGGCCCTGCCCGGCCTGGTCGACGCCCACTGCCACGTCGGGCTCGACCAGCACGGAGCCGTTCCCGAGGACGTCGCCGAGAAGCAGGCGCTGACCGACCGGGAGGCGGGCACCCTGCTCATCCGCGACGCCGGCTCGCCCTCCGACACCCGCTGGATCGACGACCGCGACGACCTGCCGAAGATCATCCGGGCCGGCCGGCACATCGCCCGGACCCGCCGCTACATCCGCAACTACGCGTGGGAGGTCGAGCCCGACGACCTCGTCGCGTACGTGACCCAGGAGGCCCGGCGCGGCGACGGCTGGGTCAAGCTGGTCGGCGACTGGATCGACCGCGACCTCGGCGACCTGTCGGCCTGCTGGCCGCGCGGCGCGGTGGAGGCGGCCATCGCGCAGGCCCACCGCCTCGGTGCCCGCGTCACCGCGCACTGCTTCGCCGAGGACTCCCTGCGCGACCTCGTCGAGGCCGGCATCGACTGCGTCGAGCACGCCACGGGCCTCACCGACGACACCATCCCGCTCTTCGCCGAGCGGGGCGTCGCCATCGTGCCGACCCTGGTCAACATCGCCACCTTCCCCGCCCTTGCCGACGGCGGCGAGTCCAAGTTCCCCCGCTGGTCGGCCCACATGCGCCGGCTCCACGAACGCCGCTACGACACCGTGCGCAGCGCCTACGACGCCGGGATCCCGGTCTTCGTCGGCACCGACGCGGGGGGTTCGCTGGCGCACGGCCTGGCGGCGGCGGAGGTCGGGGAGCTGGTCACCGCCGGCATCCCGCCCGTCGAGGCGCTGGCCGCGACGACCTGGGCGGCCCGGCGCTGGCTGGGACGCCCCGGCCTGGACGAGGGCGCGCCGGCCGACCTGGTGGTGTTCGACGAGGACCCGCGCGCGGACGTGCGGGTGCTCGGCGCTCCGCGCCGGGTGGTGCTGAACGGGCGGGTCGTCGGTTAGCCGACCGGAGTGACGGAGGGGAACACCCGTGCCGTGAGATTCGAAAAGAAGGCCGGAAACCCCACGAAGGGGTGAAGTGTCCCGCTATCGCTGACGGTTCGCCGTGCGCGGCGACATTCTTTCCGGGTCCCAAGCATGTCGCTCATGCGTGTCCCGCACGCATGTCTCACTGGGGGTCCCACCACCTTGAACGGCAACACCTTCCGCATGCCCGCACGCCGCCTCGTGACCGCCGCGGCGGCCACCGCCCTCGCCGTCGGTCCCGCGGCGCTGGCCGGCGCGGGCACCGCACAGGCGACCGGCGACCACGGCCGTGCGAGCGCCACCGTCCTGCGCACCGGGCTCGACGTGTCCCTGCTCAACAAGACCGTGAACGTCCCGCTCACGGTCACCCTCAACGAGGTGCGGGCACCCCAGAGCGCCGAGAAGACCGCGCTGACCGCCCGCCTCGACGGCGTCGACGGCGGCAAGCCCTTCAGCGTCCTGCGCGCCGACGTGGCCCGGGCGAAGGCGACGGCGACCGCGGCGAAGAGCGAGGGCCGCACCGAGCTGGCCCACGCCAAGGTGCACGTCCCGGGCCTGCCCCTGCTGTCCCTGATCGAGGTCGGGAAGGTCACCTCCACGGCGACCTGCGAGGCCGGGAAGGCGCCGGTCGCCGACGCCAACCTGCTGGGCGCGGTGACCGTCCTCGGCAAGAAGGTCACGCTGACCACCGGCGGGCCGACGGAGGTGAAAGTGCCCGGCGTCGGCGAGGTGCGGCTCGACCTCTCCAAGACGCGGACCACCTCGACCACGGCCGCCGCCACCGCGCTCGAACTCGAGGTGTCCGTCAACCCGCTCGACCTGAACGTCGCCGAGGTCGACGGCACCCTGACCCTGGCCGAGGCGACCTGTGAGTCCCCGGCCGCCCCGGCATCGGAGGCCGCACAGCCCCCGGCGAAGGGCGAGGAGCCCCCCGCCGCCGAGCAGGAGGCGGAACCGGCCGCCGACGTCCAGCCCCAGGGCGCCCGCGCCGAGGCGGACCTGGCCGAGACCGGCGGCAGCTCCGCCACCCCGTACATCGCCGCGGGCGCCGCCGCGCTGGTCCTGGCGGGCGGCGGCTCCCTGGTGCTGGCCCGGCGCAGGCGCGGCTGAACCGGCGACGGCGGCGGCCGGGCGGTTCCGGTTCCGGGAGGGAGCAAGACCGTGCGGGGCCCCAGGCGGAGCACCGCGCGAAGCTCCGGGGGAGGCGCGGGAGTCCGGCGCGCGGGCCCGGCACGGCTCCTGGGGGGCGTGGGGCCGGTCCGGCTCCTGCGCGCAGGTTCTGAGGGACTGCGCACGGGACCCGGGAAGAGTGCCTGTCGGACGTACGCCGGTCCGCGCGGGTACCGGTACCTGACCGGTGGGCGCCAGCTGGCGCGTGGGGGCCGATGGGAGGGGCGTGCGGTCCCGTCGGCCCGACGGGGACGGCTGCGCGTCCGGCCCGGGCAGGGCACTCGGAACGGCCGTGAGGCTCCGCAGGCCGCAAGTCCCCGCCCCGCTCACGGAGACTCCGCCACCGCCCGCCCCAGCGCCCCCAGGAAGCCGTCCGTCGTCGCCCGGCCCCGTACCGCCAGCCGCAGCCACTCCTCGCCCAGCCCCGGGAAGGTGTCCCCGCGCCGCACCGCGTACCCGAGACCGCGCAGCCGGTGGCGCACGGCGGCGGCCCGCGGGAGGCGGAGGAGGACGAAGGGACCCTCGGCCGGAGCCACGACCCGCAGCCCGGCGCCGCCGAACTCGGCCAGCCCGGCGACCAGGTGCGCCCGGTCCGCGGCGATGCGGTGGGCCGCGTGGGCGGCCTCCGCCAGCGCACGCGGCGCCACGCACGCCTCGGCCGCCGCCAGCGCGGGCGTGGACACGGGCCACAGGGGCTGGGCGCGTTCCAGGTCCGCGATCGTGTCCGGGGCCGCCAGGACGTACCCGATGCGCAGCCCCGCCAGCCCCCACGTCTTGGTGAGACTGCGCAGGACCACCAGCCCGGGCACGTCCGTGCGCCCGGCCAGCGCCTCCCGCTCGTCCGGTACCGCGTCCATGAACGCCTCGTCCACGACCAGCGTCCGCCCGGGACGGGCGAGCCCGGCGAGGGCGTCCGCCGGGTGCAGCACCGACGTCGGGTTCGTCGGATTGCCGACGACCACCAGGTCCGCGTCCTCGGGGACGGCGGCCGGGTCCAGCCGGAAACCGTCCGCCTCCCGCAGCAGCACCCGGCCGACCGTGTGCCCCGCGTCCCGCAGCGCCGCCTCCGGCTCCGTGAACTGGGGGTGCACCACGACCGGCCGGCGCACCTTCAGCGCCCGCGCCAGCAGCACGAACGCCTCCGCCGCGCCCGCCGTCAGCAGCACCCGCTCCACCGGCAGCCCGTGCCGTGCCGCCACCGCCGCCCGCGCGGCCCGCCCGTCCGGGTAGGCCGCGAGGGAGCCGAGCGAACCGGCGACGTGCTCGCGCAGCCAGGCCGGGGGCGTGTCCGCGCGGACGTTCACCGCGAGGTCCACCAGCGCCGAACCGTCGCCGCGCACCTCGGCGTCACCGTGGTGCCGCAGGTCGGGGCCCTGGTGCCCGGTGTGCGGCCCCCCGGCCTCAGTGTGCGTGGGTGTGTGCGTGTCCATGCCCGTGATGGTGCCCGTGGTGGTGATGACCGTCGTCGTCGGGGTGGAAGTGCGGCTGCTGCGGCAGCCCCACCTTGTCCTCGAACCCCGGCAGCGCGATCCGGTACACGCAGGAGTCGCAGTTCATCCTCAGGTCGCCCTTCACGGCCTCCTCGTACCGCTCCCACACCAGGTCCAGCAGCTCCGGCTCCGGGCCGATGACGTCCGCCGACCGCACCTCGGTCTCCGGGTGCGCGGCGGCCCACTCCTCGGTCTGGTGCCGGACCCGGTCCGGGAGGATGCCCGTGAACAGGAAGTACGGCAGCACCACGACCCGCCGCGCCCCCAGCCGCACGCACCGCTCCAGGCCGCCGGGCACGTCCGGCTTCGCCAGCGACACGAACGCCGTCTCCACGGCCCCGTACCCGCGCCCCTCCCACAGCAGCCGCGCCGCCTTGAACACCTCGGCGTTGGCGTCCGGGTCCGTCGACCCGCGCCCCACCAGCAGCACGGTCACCTCGGACGGCTCCCAGGACGGGTCGACCGCCTCGGCCAGCCGCCGCTCCAGCACCCGCAGCAGCGCCGGGTGCGGGCCCAGCGGACGCCCGTACGTGTACGAGATGCCGGGGTGGCGCTCCTTCTCGCGGGACAGCGCCGCCGGGATGTCGCCCTTGGCGTGTCCGGCGGACACCAGCATCAGCGGCACCGCGGCGAACCGGCGCACCCCGCGCTCGACCAGCTCGGTGACCGCCTCGCCGAGCGGCGGCGGGGACAGCTCGATGAAGCCGCCCGCGACGGGCAGCTCGGGGTGGCGGCGGCCCAGCTCGCGCACGAAGTCGCGGAAGGCCTCGGCTCCGGCCTCGTCCCGGGTGCCGTGTCCGGCGACGAGCAGGGCGGGCGGGGGGGTGGTCACGATTTCTCCTCGGAATGCTCGGAATGCTCGGGATACTCGGAGTGCTCGGGGTAGTGAGCGGGGTGGTACAGCAGGGCGTTGAGCGCGGCGGCGGCGACCGCCGAGCCGCCCTTCTCGGACACGTTGCTGACGGCGGGCAGTCCGCTGTCGCGCAACGCGGCCTTGGACTCGGCCGCGCCGACGAAGCCGACGGGCAGACCGACGACGAGCGCCGGGTCGGCGTCCAGGGTGAGCAGCTCCTCCAGGGCGGTCGGCGCGTTGCCGATCACCCAGAGGGCACCGGGACCGACCTGCTCGTACGCGAGCCGGATCGCGTGCGCCGAACGGGTCAGGTCCGGCCCGGCCACGGCGTCCTTCAGCCGGCAGACGGTCTCCCGCCGGGTGATCCCGGCCGCGACCATCTCGACGTCCACCACGACGGGCGCCCCGGCGTGCAGCGCGGCGTAGGCCTTCTCCAGCGCGGCCTCGTCGGTCACGAGGTCGCTCGCGTACTCCAGGTCGGCGGCGGAGTGGATGACCCGCTCCACCACCGCCCGGGTCAGCGGCGGGAAGTGCGAGGTGTCCAGGCGGGCGCGCAGCCGCCGGTAGGACTCCTGCTCGATGGGATGGACGACACGGTTCACTTCGGTTCCTCCTGCCACCGGTAGCCGCGCGGCGTCACCATGCGCCCGGCGATCCGGCGGGTCGCGGTGTTGCCCACCGTCACGACCGTCATCATGTCGACCGTCGCCGGGTCGAGGCCGGCGAGCGTGGTGAGGCGGCTGGACTCGTCCGCGCGGGACGCGTTGCGCACGACACCCACCGGCGTCGCCGGCTCCCGGTGCTCCGCGAGGATCGCCAGCGCCTTGGGCAGCTGCCAGTCCCGGCCCCGGCTGCGCGGGTTGTAGAACGTCACGACGATGTCCGCCTCGGCCGCCGCCCGCACCCGCCGCTCGATGACCTCCCACGGCGTGTGCAGGTCGGAGAGGCTGATCGACACGTGGTCGTGGCCGAGCGGCGCGCCCAGGATCGCCCCGGCCGCCAGCGCCGCCGTCACGCCCGGCACCCCGACCACGTCGATGTCGTCGGACGCCTCCGCCAGCGCGGGCGAGGCCATGGCGTACACCCCCGCGTCCCCGCTGCCGATCAGCGCCACGGCATGCCCGCGCCGGGCCTGTTCGACCGCTGTCCGGGCCCGCTCCTCCTCGGCGCCGAGCCCCGACTCCAGGACGCGCGTGCCGGGCCGCAGCAGGTCGCGGATCTGGTCGACGTACTGGTCGAGCCCGACCAGCACCGACGCCCGCCGCAACTCGGCCTGCGCGCGGGGCGTCACCAGGTCCCGGGCGCCAGGCCCGAGCCCGACCACCGCGAGCCGCCCGCGCCCCGGCCGCCGTACGACCGCGCAGGTCGCCATCGCGGGCGACGCCGCCGACTTCCGCTTGGGCACGAGCAGTTCGCCGCCGCCCACCAGCGCCGCCGCCTCCGCGACCGAGGGCGTGCCCACGGCCGCGAGCGGGGCGTCGGAGGGGTTGGGCACCTCGACGCCCGCCAGCTCGTCGGCGGCGTACGTCACCAGGGGCACGCCCAGCCGCTCGGCGGCGCCCACGATCCCGGGCTCCTGAGCCTTGGCGTCCACGGTGGCCAGCTCGGCGACCGACGCGGCGGACAGCCCGGCGTCCCGCAGGGCGTCCTCCACCAGCCCGAGCACCTCGTCGACCGGCGCGCCCTTCGACGCGCCGACGCCGACCACCAGGGACGGCGGACGCAGTACGGCCTCGCGCCCGGCCGGCTCCACCAGACGGTCGGTCAGCCGGACCGTGTACGCCCCGTCCCCGGCGACCGGCAGCGGCGGCAGCGGCCAGCTCACCTCCGCCCGCAGCGCCACCGGGTCGCCGTCCAGCAGGGCCCGCGAGACCCCGGCGACGTCACCCTCCACGGGCAGCCCGAGCGTGTCCAGGCCGGGCAGGCCCACGGCGTCCGTCGCCGTCGTCACCACCGGCTCCGCGCCCAGTACCCCGCCGACCGCGCGGGCCAGTTCGTTGGCGCCGCCGCCGTGGCCGCCGACCAGCGACACGGCGAACCGCCCGCCCTCGTCGACGCAGACCACACCCGGGTCCGTCCGCTTGTCGTCCAGCAGCGGCGCCACCAGCCGGACCACGGCCCCCGTGGCCAGGAAGCACACGAGCTGCTCGCACTCGGCGAACGCGGTCCGCACGGCGTCCGCGACGGGACCCCCGTACACGCGCGTGCGGTCCGGCCACGCCGCGGCCAGCCGGTCCCGCGCCGCCGCTCCCGCCGCGGTGGCGGAAATGAGGCCGATCAAGGGGCAACTCCTTCGGTACGGCTGTGCGGCCTGACGCCCCACAGCAGGAACACGGGATTGGTGGCCGCGAGCCGGGTCACGTCACCCGGCAGCGGTGCCAGCCGGGACGACTGCAGCAGCACCCCGTCACACTCCAGCCCGGCGTCGAGCAGCGCCTCGCGGGCCGCCGGCACCCGGTCCAGCGCGGCCATCGCGACGACCACGGCGCGCCGGGCGCGCCGCGCGCAGGCGGCGACGATCGACGGCAGTTCGCGCCCGCCGCCCCCGACGAACACGGCGTCCGGATCGTCCGGAGCATCCAGGCCGGACAGCACCGCGGGAGCCGCCCCGTGCACCACCCGCACGTCCAGACCGTGCGCGGCGGCGTTGGCGCGGACCCGCTCCACGCCGTCCGGCGTCTTCTCCACGGCGGTGACGGCGGCGCCGAGCCGCGCGCACTCCACGGCCACGGACCCCGAGCCGGCCCCGACGTCCCACACCAGGTCCCCGGGCCGGGGCCCGAGCCGGGCCAGCGCCAGCGCCCGCACCTCGAACTTGGTGATCATCGAGTCGCGGTGGGCGAACTCCGTCTCGTCCAGGGCCCAGCCACCGGGGCCCGTCCGCGGCCCGGCGACCGAGCGCACCGGCCCCAGCGCCCGCGCCTCGTCCAGGCACAGCACCACGCTCACCGCCGACCCCCAGTCCCGCCCGGCGGCCTCGGCGGGCGTCACCCGCTCCACCCGCTCCTCGCCGGAGCCCAGCGAGGACGCGACGACCAGGACCCGGGCGTCCCCCCGCAGCGCGGCGCCCAGCTCCGCCGGACCGGCCCCCGGCCCGGTCAGCACGGCGACCTTCGGGTGCGCCCGGCACAGGTTCACCGCCGTCCGCAGGTCCCGCCCGTGCGCGCTGGCCACCACGGCGTCGTCCCACGGCAGCCCGGCGCGCGCGAAGGCGGCGGCCACGGAGGACACCCCGGGTCGCACGTCCAGCCGCTGAGCCCCGAACCGCTCGGCCAGCACCCGCACGATCCCGAAGAACCCCGGGTCGCCGGAGGCCAGCACGACCACCGGCCGTTCCTTCGCGACGTACTCCGCGACCGTGTCCAGGGCGGGCGCCAGCGCCCCGAGGACGACCCGCTCGGCCCCCTCGGGCAGCCGTACGGCGTCCAGGTGCCGCCGCCCGCCGACGACCAGCTCCGCCCCGGCGGCGACGTCCGCGCCCGGGGGCGCACCGGCGCCCATGCCCACCACGGTGATCACGTGCTCGCACCCCGCGCACGCAGCTCACGCCGCGCCTCTGGATCGGCCTTCCGGTAACCGTGGAAGTGCCCCGGGTGGTACAGGTGCGAGCGCGTGCCGTGCGCGTCGAGGGCCGGACCGACCAGGAACAGGGTGTGCTTCCAGAGCTTGTGCTCCTTGACCGTCTCCTCCAGGGTGCCGACCGTGCACCGCACGACCAGCTCCTCCGGCCAGGTGGCCTGGTAAGCGACGACGACCGGCGTGTCCGTCGGGTACCCGCCCTCCAGCAGCTCCCGCACCAGCTGCCCGCTGCGCGCCGCCGACAGGAACACCGCCATGGTCGTCCCGTGCTTCGCGAACTCGCGGACCTCCTCCCCGGGCGGCATCGGCGTCTTGCCGCCGCCGAGCCGGGTGAGGACGACGGACTGCGCCACCTCCGGGATCGTCAGCTCACGCTGCGCCAGCGCGGCCACGGCGGAGAAGGCGGAGACGCCGGGCACGACCTCGGTCGCGATGCCGATCTCCGCGCACCGGTCCAGCTGCTCCTGCGTACCGCCCCACAGCGCCGGGTCGCCGGAGTGGATACGGGCCACCCGCAGCCCCTGGGCCAACGCCCGCCGGTAGACGGCCACGACGTCCTCCAGCGACATCGTCGCCGAGTCCAGAACCTCCGCGTCCTCCCGCGCGTGCTGGAGCACCTCCGCCTGCACCAGGCTCGCCGCCCAGATCACGACGTCGGCCTCGGCGATGGCGCGCGCCGCACGGAACGTCAGCAGGTCGGCGGCGCCGGGACCGGCACCGACGAAGGTCACCTTGCCGGTACGGGCGGCGGCATCACGGGCCACGAAATCCATGGGACGGGGTCCTTTCCTACGCATACTTACTGCCGTTGCTGCTGTCGTGCGCACGGATTCGCGCTCCGATCGGATAGCAAGGGCCCATGGCGGTCTTCGTCGCGCTCGGCGCGTTCCTGATGACGCTGGCCGGCGGCTGGACGGCACAGCGGGTGACCGACCGGCGCCACCTGGTCCTCGGTCTGGCCGGCGGCCTGATGCTGGGCGTGGTCGGCCTCGACCTGCTGCCGGAAGCCCTGGAGGCGGCCGGCGACGAGGTGTTCGGCGTGCCCGAGGCGCTGCTGCTCTTCGTCGCCGGCTTCCTGCTGGCGCACCTGGTGGAACGCCTGCTGGCCGCCCGCCGCGCCGCGCACGGCGCCGAGGAGCACGGACACCGCTCGCCCGAGGTGGGCCTGACGGCCGCGGCCGCGATGGTCGGGCACAGCGCGATGGACGGCGTGGCGATCGGCGCGGCCTTCCAGGTCGGCGGCGGCATGGGAGCGGCGGTCGCGATGGCCGTGATCGCCCACGACTTCGCGGACGGCTTCAACACCTACACGCTCACCAGCCTGTACGGGAACGCCCGCCGCCGCGCCGTCGCGATGCTGTTCGCCGACGCGGTGGCCCCCGTGGCCGGTGCCGCGTCCACGCTCCTGTTCGAGATCCCCGAAGGCGTACTCGGCGCCTACCTCGGCCTCTTCGGCGGTGCGCTGCTCTACCTCGCCGCCGCCGAGATCCTCCCCGAGGCCCACCACGAGCACCCGGCCCGCTCGACGCTGCTGTGCACGGTCGCGGGCGCGGCGTTCATCTGGCTGGTGGTCGGCGTGGCGGAGTGACCGGCCCCGGTTCACAACTTCCCGCCCCGCCCGCCCTCGCGCCGGGCGGGCGCGATGAGCGTCGAGAGGTAGGGCAGCGGCCCGCCGTCCAGCTCGGCGGCCGCCCGTACCGACTCCTCGGGCAGTCCCAGCGCCGACCCCCACACGGCGTCGTCCAGCCGCCCGGTCTCCCGCAGCGCCTCGGCCACCTCGGCGGCCTGCCGGCCGAACTTGTAGGCGACGACGGTCCCGGGCCCGTTCAACGCGTCCTTGAGCACGGCCGCGCCCGCCGTCACCGGCACCAGCGTCAGCGGCTCGGTGCCCTCGGTCAGCACGGCCCCCGACCGCGCCGCGAGGTCCTGCATCGCGGTGATCCCCGGCACGGTCTCCACGACGGTGCCCGGCACCAGCTCGCCGACGGTCTGCGCGAGGTAGGTGAAGGTCGAGTACACGTTGGGGTCGCCGATGGTGGCGAAGGCGACGCGCCCGTACTCCCGCAGCAGCCCGGCGACCCGCTCCCCGGCCGCGTCCCAGGCCGCCTCGCGCCGCGCCCGGTCGGTGCGCTCGTTGAGCGCGAACACGACCCGTACGACCTTCTCGGCGCCCACGTAGTGCAGCACGGTCGCCTCGGCGCGCCCCCGCTCACCCGTGTCCATGACGGGCACGACGACGACATCGGCGGCCCGCAGCGCGTTGACCCCCTTGACGGTCACCAGCTCGGGGTCACCCGGGCCGACCCCGACCCCCACCAGACGGCTGCTCATGACGTTCGGCACCTCTCCACGAACCGACGGGCGACACCGGGCTCGGACGCCCAGTGCGTGTGCAGATAGCTCGCGTGCACACCGCGCTCCACGAATCCCTCGACGCGCCGCTCGGGCGCCCGCATCCCCCATGCCGGCGTGGCCCCGGCCCCCGGCTCCACCACGGTCCGGTGGAACTCGTGCCCCCGCATCCGCGTCCCCGCGACGGCCAGCGCACTGTCGGACACGGCCACGGCGTCCCGGTATCCCAGCGTCAGCCGCTCCGACATCCGGGCCGAGGCGTCCAGCACCCCGCACATAGGCAGCCCGTCCAGCTCCCGGCACAGGTACAGCAGCCCCGCGCACTCGGCGGCGACGGGAGCACCGCCCAGCACCAGCTCGGCGACGGCCTTGCGCAGCGGCTCGTTGGCGGACAGCTCGGAGGCGTACACCTCGGGGAACCCGCCCCCGACGACGAGCCCGGCGGTCCCCTCG
The DNA here is from genome assembly GCF_028473745.1 of Streptomyces sp. M92. Taxonomy (NCBI): domain Bacteria; kingdom Bacillati; phylum Actinomycetota; class Actinomycetes; order Kitasatosporales; family Streptomycetaceae; genus Streptomyces; species Streptomyces sp. M92. Next base: position 68,229 of record NZ_CP101137.1, on the reverse strand, counting down.
GGCAGCTCCTCGTCCCGCAACGGATCGAACGTGACGACCTCGGCCCCGGCGGCGGTGAGCAGCTCGGAGTGCTCGGCGTAGGAGAACGTGAACGCGGCCCCACCGGCAACGGCAATGCACTTCAGCCCGTCTGGGGGCGCAGCCCCCAGGGACGGGACGGGAAGGGGCGGCGGGGGCGGGGAAACCAAGGCGTCACCCGCATCCCACGCCGCACAGGACAACGCACCGGCCCCCCGCGCCAGCCCGACCAACGCCTCCAGATCACACCCGTCGGCCACCTGCGCCGCCATCGCGGCAACGGCCTCCACCGCCTGCGAACCCCGTTCGGCCACCGGCACCAACCCCAGATGCCGAGCCGGCGTCTCCGCCTGCGCGGCCCGCCGCAACACCCCCAGCACCGGCACCCCGACGGAGTCCACCGCCTCCCGCAGCAGCGCCTCGTGCCGGTCCGACCCGACCTTGTTGAGGATCACGCCCCCGATCCGCACCTCCGGATCGAAGGACACGAACCCGTGCACCAGCGCCGCCACCGACCGCGACTGCGACGACGCGTCCACGACGAGCACGACGGGCGCCCGCAACACCTTGGCGACCTGCGCGGTGGACGCGAGCTCGCCCTCCCCGGCGGCCCCGTCGTACAGCCCCATCACGCCCTCGACCACGGCGATGTCACACCCGCGCGCCCCGTGCAGGAACAACGGCCCGATCAGCTCGGGCCCGCACAGGTAGGCGTCCAGGTTCCGCCCCACCCGCCCGGTGGCGAGCGCGTGGTACCCGGGATCGATGTAGTCGGGCCCGACCTTGTGCGGCGACACGGCGAGCCCGCGCCCGGCGAGCGCGGCCATCAGCCCCGTGGCGACGGTGGTCTTGCCGCTCCCCGAGGAGGGCGCGGCGACGACCAGCCGGGGCACCGACGAGGACGCGGACGAGGTCACCACTCGATGCCCCTCTGCCCCTTCTGCCCCGCGTCCATCGGGTGCTTGACCTTGGACATGTCGGTGACGAGATCGGCGAACTCCACCAGCTTCTCCGGCGCGTTCCGCCCGGTGATCACGACGTGCTGGGTCCCGGGCCGCTCCCGCAGCACCGACACCACCTCGTCGGTGTCGACCCAGCCCCAGTGCATCGGGTAGGCGAACTCGTCCAGCACGTACAGCCGGTACGTCTCGGCGGCCAGGTCCCGTTTGACCTGCTCCCAGCCCTCCCGGGCCTTCTCCTCGTTGTCCATCTGGGCGTCCCGCTGGACCCAGGACCAGCCCTCGCCCATCTTGTGCCAGTCGACGGACCCGCCCTCACCGCTGGCGCCGAGCACCCGCAGTGCGTTCTCCTCGCCGACCTTCCACTTCGCCGACTTGACGAACTGGAACACCCCGATCGGCCACCCCTGGTTCCAGGCGCGCAGCGCCAGCCCGAAGGCGGCGGTGGACTTGCCCTTCCCGATGCCCGTGTGCACGACGACCAACGGACGATTACGCCGCTGACGGGTCGTCAGGCCGTCGTCCGGCACGACACTCGGCTGCCCCTTCGGCACTACGCGGCCCTCCTCGTCCCCTGCACGTCCCTCACCAAGCCGGCGATCGAGTCCGCCCGCAGCTCGTCCAGCGTCACCGCCGTACCGCCCAGCTCACCCGCGAGCCGCCCGGCCAGCCCCAGCCGCACCGGCCCCGACTCGCAGTCCACGACCACGGACGCGGTGCCCTCGGCCGCGAACAGCCGCGCCGCCCGCCCCGCCAGCGCGACGGGCTCGGGACCACCCGTGGCCCGCCCGTCCGTCACCACCACGACCAGCGCCCGCCGCGCCGGGTCCCGCAGCCGCTCGACCCGCAGCACCTCGTGCGCCTTGAGCAGCCCGGCGGCGAGCGGCGTACGCCCCCCGGTCGGCAGCGACTCCAGCCGCACCGCCGCCGCGTCCACCGACGAGGTCGGCGGCAGCGCGACGTCGGCCGCCGAACCCCGGAAGGTCACCAGTCCCACCTTGTCCCGCCGCTGGTAGGCGTCCAGCAGCAGCGACAGCACGGCACCCTTCACGGCGCTCATCCGCTGCCGCGCGGCCATCGAGCCGGAGGCATCGACGACGAAGAGCACGAGATTGCCCTCGCGCCCCTCCCGGCTCGCCTGCCGCAGGTCGTCCCGCCGCACCACCAGGCCGGGCCCCGACCGTCCCCGCGCCCGCTGGTGCGGGGCGGCGGCCTGCACGGTGGCGGCCAGATGCAGCTTGGTCAGGGCACCCTGCGGCCGCCGGGCCCCGGTGGTCCGCCCGTGCTCGGTCCGCGCCCGCGAACGCCGCCCGGCGGCACCCTCACCGAGCCCCGGCACGCTCAGCACCTTGGTCCGGAACGGCTCGGCGGCACGCGCGGGCGACTGCTCACCCGCACCACCGGCAGGCTGCGGCTCCCCGCCCTCCCCGGCCTCGGGCCGCGCGGCGGCGTCACCGTCGCCCTGCGGCGCGTCATCGGGCTCCGGCTGCCCACCGGGGCCGTCGGGACCCGGGTCGGGATCGTCGTCCCCACCGCCGTCCCCGTCCTGCCCGCCGAACTCCTCCAGCGTCTCGTCCAGTTTGTCCTCGTCCAGCCCCGGCGCGTCGAACGGATTCCGCCGCCGCCGGTGCGGCAGTGCCAGCAGCGCGGCCTGCCGCACGTCCTCCGCCAGTACGTCGGTCCGCCCGGCCCACGCCGCCAGCGCGGTCGCGGTCCGCGCCATGACGATGTCGGCGCGCATGCCGTCCACCTCGAAGGCGGCACAGGTCGCCGCGATCTGCCGCAGCGCCCCGTCGCCCAGCCGCACCGACGGCAGCAGCGCCCGCGCCGCCACGATCCGCGCCCGTACGGCGGCCTCCTCGTCCGCCCAGCGCGCGGCGAACCCGGCCGGGTCGTCGTCGTAGGCCAGCCGACGCCGTACGACCTCCACGCGCTGGTCGGGCTCGCGCGAGGCGGCGACCTCGACGGTGAGACCGAACCGGTCCAACAATTGGGGCCTCAACTCCCCCTCTTCAGGGTTCATCGTCCCGACGAGCAGGAACTTCGAGGCGTGCCGCACCGACACACCCTCACGCTCGACATAGGAGGCGCCCATGGCGGCGGCGTCCAGCAACAAGTCGACGAGGTGGTCGTGCAGCAAGTTGACTTCGTCGACGTAGAGGATCCCGCGGTGCGCGTCAGCGAGGAGGCCCGGCTCGAACGCCTTCACGCCCTCCGCGAGCGCCCGCTCGATGTCGAGGGCGCCCACCAGCCGGTCCTCGGAGGCGCCGACGGGCAGCTCGACCATCCGCGCCGGCCGCGAGGCGAAGGCACCCGGCTCGTGCGGACCGTCCGGGCAGCCCGGGTCGGGGGAGTCGGGGTCGCAGGAGAAACGGCACCCGGAGACGACGTCCACCGGCGGCAGCAGCGCGGACAGCGCGCGTACGGCGGTGCTTTTCGCGGTGCCCTTCTCACCACGCACAAGGACGCCACCGACGGCTGGGCTCACCGCGTTGAGGAGTAGTGCCAGACGCAAGTCGTCCTGTCCGACGACTGCAGTGAACGGAAAAGGCATGCTCACGCGGTGATCACTCCTTCGGGTGGTTCAGTCGAGAAATGCGCGCGATTCACATGTCGATCAGCGACAGTGAATGCCTGCTCCCCGCCGATGCGGGGGTGGTCCGTCCCGTTTCTCCGGGTCCAAGACGTACTCGGTGCGCTCCCCGCACTCGCGGGGTTTTCCAGAGGGATCACGCGTCTCCCTCCAGATCCCCCTCAAGTTCGAGGTAGGTCGCCCGGAGCCGGTCCAGGGTTTCCTGGTCCGGCTCCGCCCACAGACCCCGGTCGGCGGCCTCCAGCAGCCTTTCCGTGATGCCGCGCAGTGCCCAGGGGTTGGACTTCCGCATGAATGCCTGGTTCTCGGGCGAGAACACGTACTCGGCAGACAACTTCTCGTACATCCAGTCGTCCACGACCCCGGCCGTGGCGTCATACCCGAAGAGGTAGTCCACAGTCGCCGCCATCTCGAAAGCACCCTTGTAGCCGTGCCTTCTCATGGCGCTCATCCAGCGCGGGTTGACCACCCGCGCCCGGAAAACGCGATGCGTCTCCTCGCCCAGCGTCCGCGTCTTCACCTGGTCCGGGGTGGCCGAGTCGCCGACGTACGCCTCCGGGCTCTCGCCCGTCAGGTGTCGCACCATCGCCACCATGCCGCCGTGGTACTGGAAGTAGTCGTCGGCGTCGACGAGGTCGTGCTCGCGGGTGTCCACGTTCTTCGCCGCCACCGCGATCCGCCGGAACGCCGTCTCCATGTCGCCGCGCGCCGCCCGCCCGTCGAGCCCGCGCCCGTAGGCGTAGCCGCCCCACACCGCGTACACCTCGGCGAGGTCCGCGTCACTGCGCCAGTTCCGGGCGTCGATCAGCGGGAGCAGACCCGCACCGTACGCACCCGGCTTGGAGCCGAAGATGCGCGCCGTGGCCCGCCGCCGGTCGCCGTGCTCGGCCGCGTCCTCCTCCACGTGCGCCCGTACGTAGTTGGACTCGGCCGGCTCGTCCAGCTCCGCCACCGCCCGCACCGCGTCGTCGATCAGCCCGACGACGTGCGGGAACGCGTCCCGGAAGAAGCCCGAGATGCGCACGGTGACGTCCACGCGCGGCCGGCCCAGCTCGGCCAGGGGCACGATCTCGAAGCCCGTCACCCGGCGCGACGCGTCGTCCCACACCGGACGGCAGCCCAGCAGCGCCAGGATCTCGGCGATGTCGTCACCCTGGGTGCGCATCGCGGACGTGCCCCAGACCGTGAGGCCCACCGACTTCGGGTACTCGCCGGTGTCGGTCAGGTACCGCTGCACCAGCGAGTCCGCCAGCGACTGCCCGACCTCCCAGCTCAGCCGGGACGGGATCGCCTTCGGGTCTACGGAGTAGAAGTTCCGGCCGGTCGGCAGCACGTTGACCAGGCCGCGCGTCGGCGAACCGGACGGTCCGGCCGGGACGTAACCGCCGTCCAGGGCCCGCAGGATGTGCCCGATCTCGTCCGTGGTCCGGGCCAGGCGCGGCACGACCTCCGTGCAGGCGAACTCCAGCACCGCGACCGCGTCGGGGAGTTCGGCGCCCAGCACCTCGCCCACCAGGCCAGGGGCCGCCGCCGTGTCCCAGGCCCGCAGCTCCATGCCCTCCGCGATCCGCCGGCACAGCTGCTCCAGCAGGTCGATCGCGTCGGCGGCCGACCGCGCCGGGCCGTCCACCAGGTCCGTCAGCTCCACCGGCACCTTCACCGGTGCGCCCGGCTCGGCCAGCAGCTCCTTCTCCACCAGCCCGAAATGCTCGGCGAGGGACGCCCGCAGGCCCGGCAGCGCGTTGGCCTGTCCGCCCCACACCTGGGAGGCGCGCAGCACCGCCAGGACCAGGTTCACGCGCGGCTCGCCGACCGGACCGCCGCCCAGGACGTGCAGACCGTCGCGGATCTGCACGTCCTTGATCTCGCACAGATAGCCGTCGATGTGCATGACGAACTCGTCGAACTCGTCGTCGTCCGGCTGGTCGTCCACATGCAGGTCGTGGTGGAGCTCGGCCGCCTTGACCAGCGTCCAGATCTGCGCCCGGACGGCGGGCGCCTTCACCGGGTCCAGGTCGGAGACGAGCGCGTACTCGTCGAGCAGCTGCTCCAGCTTGGCCAGGTCGCCGTAGGTGTCCGCGCGCGCCATCGGCGGCACCAGGTGGTCGACGACCGTGGCGTGGCCGCGCCGCTTGGCCTGGGTGCCCTCGCCGGGGTCGTTGACGATGAACGGGTAGATCAGCGGCAGGTCGCCGAGGACCGCGTCGGGCGCGCAGCCGGCGCTCAGGCCGAGGCCCTTGCCCGGCAGCCACTCCATCGTGCCGTGCTTGCCCATGTGCACGATCGCGTCGGCGCCGAAGCTGTTCTCCAGCCAGCGGTAGGCGGCCATGTAGTGGTGCGACGGCGGCATGTCCGGGTCGTGGTAGATCGCGATCGGGTTCTCGCCGAAGCCGCGCGGCGGCTGGATCATGACGACGACGTTCCCGAACTGCAGTGAGGCGAGGACGATGTCGTCCCCGTCCACGTACAGCGAGCCCGGCGGCTCGCCCCACGCCTCCCGCATCGCGTCCCGCAGCTCGGGGTCCAGCTTCTCGAACCACGCCCGGTAGTCCGCCAGCGGAACCCGCGCGGGCGCCGCCGCCAGCTGGTCCTCCGTCAGCCACTCCACGTCGTGGCCGCCCGCCTCGATGAGCCGGTGGATCAGTTCGTCGCCCTGGGAGGGGTAGTCGGTGACCCGGTAGCCCGCCTCGCGCAGCGCGTCCAGTACCCGCACGGCCGACGCCGGGGTGTCGAGACCGACCGCGTTGCCGACGCGGGAGTGCTTGGTCGGGTACGCGGTGAAGACCAGCGCGAGCCTCTTGTCCGCGTTCGCCTTGTGCTTGAGAGCCGCGTGCCGTACGGCGATCCCGGCGACCCGCCCGGCCCGCTCGGGGTCGGCGACGTACACGGGCACGTCGTCGGGGCCCTGCTCCTTGAAGGAGAACGGCACGGTGACCAGGCGCCCGTCGAACTCCGGGATGGCGACCTGCATCGCCGCGTCCATGGGGGAGAGGGCGGCGTCCGACTCGTCCCAGGCGGCCCGGGAGGAGGTCAGGCAGAGCCCTTGCAGCACGGGGACGTTCAGGTCGGCCAGCGCCCCGATGTCCCAGGCCTCCTCGTCGCCGCCCGCCGACGCCTGCGAGGCGTGCGTGCCGCCGGCCGCGAGGACCGTGGCGACCAGGGCGTCGGCCCGGCCCAGCAGCTCGTACAGCCCGGCGTCCGCGCCCCGCAGCGAGCCGCAGTACACCGGCAGGGCGTTGGCGCCGCGCGCCTCGATCGCGTCGCACAGGGTGTCGACGAAGGCGGTGTTGCCGCTGAGCTGGTGGGCGCGGTAGAAGAGCACGCCGACCGTCGGGCGGCCCTCGACGACGCCCCGGGTGCCGTGGACGCCGTACTCCGGCATCTTCTCCGGCTCCTCGAAGCCCTCGCCGGTCAGCAGCACCGTGTCGGACAGGAACCGGGCGAGCTGGGTGAGGTTGGCGGGCCCGCCCTCGACCAGGTAGCGCAGCGCCTCCGCCACCACGCCGGCCGGCACCGAGGACTCGGCCATCAGCTCGGCGTCCGGGACGCTCTCGCCGCCCAGCAGGACGGTCGGGACACCGGCGGCCTTCAGCGCCGCGAGCCCGTCCTCCCAGGCGCGCTTGCCGCCCAGCAGGCGCACGACGGCGACGTCCGCGCCCTCGACGAGGGACGGCAGCTCCTCCGTCACGTCGACCCGGGTCGGGTTGCCGATCCGGTAGGCGGCGTCCGACGCGCGGGCCGCCAGCAGGTCCGTGTCGGCGGTCGACAACAACAGCACTGTGCTCATGCGGGCGCTCCCGGTGGAATGAAGGGCAGTCCTTGTGGCGCGCCGGACTCGATGAGCCGCCACAGCGCGTCCGTGTCCGCGTGGTGTTCGATCAGGTCGCCGAGCCGGTCGAGCTGCTCCTCACGCAGCGCGGCGAACGAGGTGTCGGGGGCCGGCACGAAGCGGCGGCCCGCGGCGGCGGCCACCTCGCGCAGGAACGCCCGCCGGAAGCCGTCCGACTCCAGCGAGCCGTGCCAGTGCGTGCCCCAGGTCTGGCCGACCCGGCAGCCGTCCAGGAAGGGTTCCCCGCCGGTCACTTCGGCGACCCCGTGATGGATCTCGTACCCCTCGACGTGCTCGCCGAGGGCCTTACCGACCGGCCGGGTGAGGGTCTTCTCGCGGGCGAACCGCACCCGTACGGGCAGCAGTCCGAGCCCGGCCACGTTCCCGGCACGCGACTCGACCTCGTCCTCGATGTGCTCGCCGAGCAGCTGGAAGCCGCCGCAGATGCCGAGGACGGGCCGCCGCGCGGCCACCCTGCGCGCGACGGCGTCCGCGAGCCCCCGCTCCCGCAGCCACTCCAGGGCCCGGACCGTCCCGCGCGTCCCCGGCACGATGACGAGATCCGCGTCGGCCAGCTCCTCCGGCCGGTCCACGAACCGCACCACGACACCGGGCTCGGCGGCCAGCGCGTCCACGTCCGTGAAGTTGGACATGAGCGGGACCGCGCAGACGGCGACCCGCAGCACGTCCTCGCCGACCGGCGGTGCGACGACCGACTCCCGCACCGTCCCGCGCAGGGAGACGCGGAGCCCGTCCTCCTCGTCGATGCCGAGCCCGTGCCGGAAGGGCAGGACGCCGTACGTGTGCCGCCCGGTGAGCCCGTGCAGCATCTCCAGCCCCGGCTCCAGCAGCGAGACGTCGCCCCGGAACTTGTTGACGAGGAACCCGGCGACCAGCGCCTGGTCCGCGGGCGCCAGCAGCGCCACCGTCCCGAAGAACGAGGCGAAGACCCCGCCCCGGTCGATGTCGCCCACCACCAGCACGGGCAGCCCGGCACCCCGGGCGATCCCCATGTTCACGATGTCGGTCCGGCGCAGGTTGATCTCGGCCGGACTGCCCGCCCCCTCGCAGATCACCGCGTCATACGTGCCCCGCAGCTCGGCCAGACAGTCCAGCACGGTGCCCAGCAGCTGCTGCTGCCGTCCGCCGTGGTAGCCGCGGGCGCTCATCTCGCCGACCGGCTTGCCGAGCAGCACGACCTGGCTGCTGCGCTCACCGCCCGGTTTCAGCAGCACCGGGTTCATCTGCGCGGCCGGCTCCACCCGGCAGGCCTGGGCCTGCATGGCCTGCGCCCGCCCGATCTCGGCGCCCTCGCGGGTCACGAACGAGTTGAGGGACATGTTCTGCGCCTTGAAGGGCGCGACCTTCACGCCCTGGCGCACCAGCCAGCGGCAGATCCCGGCGGTGACGACGCTCTTGCCCGCGTCGGAGGTGGTGCCGGCGACGAGGAGGCCACCGTTCATGACGTACGTCCCTTCTTGACGACCCCGCGGACGAGCAGCCGCGCGCCCGCGCACGCGCCGAGCGCCAGCCAGCCCACGCGCCGGGAGAGCCGCACGGCCCGCTCGATGTCGCCGGAACCGGCCCGTACGGGGCGTCCCGCCGCCCCGTTCAGGACGGGCCGGTGCTCGACCCGCCCGCCGTAGGAGAGCGTCCCGCCGAGCCGCACGCCCAGGGCGCCCGCGAACGAGGCCTCCACGGGGCCGGCGTTGGGACTCGGGTGCTGCGCGGCGTCGGCGCGCCAGGCCCGTACGGCACCCCGGGGATCGCCGCCGGCGGCGGTGGCCAGGGCGGCGGTGAGGCGGGCGCCCGGCCAGCCCGCGAGGTCGTCGAGCCGGGCCGAGGCCCAGCCGTAGCGGCGGTACCTGGGCGACTTGTGGCCGACCATCGCGTCCAGGGTGTTCACGGCCCGGAAGCCGACCAGTCCGGGCACCCCGCCCAACGCGCCCCACACCAGGGCGCCCACCACCGCGTCCGAGGTGTTCTCCGCGACGGACTCCACGACCGCCCGGGCGATCCCGTCGGCGTCCAGGGCCTGCGGGTCCCGGCCGCACAGGTGCGGCAGCCGCGCGCGGGCCGCCTCGACGTCACCGGCCTCCAGGGCGCGGCCCACCGCGCTCGCCTCGCGGGCGAGCGAGGTGCCGCCGACGACCGCCCAGGTGGCGGCGGCGGTCAGCGCGACGGAGGCGGCGGGGGAGTGGCGTACGGCGCGGCCGGCGGCCAGCCCGAGGGCGGCGGCGCCACCGGCGCACACGGCGGTGTGCAGCACGCCCCAGCCTCGGTGGTCACGCCACAGCAGCCGTTCCACGGCACCGGCGGCACGGCCGAACGCGGCGACCGGGTGTCCGCGGCGCGGGTCGCCGAGGAGGTGGTCACCGAGGAGGCCGGCGGCGGCGCCGTACGCGAAGACGCGTTCGGCGCGCACGGCTCAACCGGCCGTGGGGACGGGAAGGCGGAGAGTCTCGCTGGTGAGCCTGGAACGGCAGCCGCGCATGGCGATAGGTCCTCACTCAGGGTGTCCGCGCCCTGGTTAGAAGAGAACGGCGGTGGGAGTTCCTGGCTCCCGGGGATCGCTCCCCGGTCACAGTGGCGGGACCGCGCCGGATTCGCACCGGGCTTCCTCTCCAGCCGCCGCATTGGCTCCGGCAGTCCACCACGCCCCGCGAACACCCGTCAACTTGCCGTTGACCTGCGAGGCCAGGTGTGCTGAGGCCCACACCGTCGATAGTTGGCCATGCCCGCGACATCGGCGCTTTCTGGGCTCTTCCCCGGCGGGCGGGCTGGGAAGACTGGAGGGGATGGCAGCGCGTGTACGCGGGCGGGTGGCAGCGGCAGGGCGGCGGGTGAGGGGGCCGGGGCCGCGTGACGGCCGGTGGGCCGAAGGAGGTGGGTGCGATCGAAAGCGAACTGTCAGAGCACGCGTGGGTCACGAGCAGTTACACGGACGGGGGTGAGGCATGTGTCGAACTGGCCATGGGGAGCGGCCGTGTACTGATACGTGACTCGAAGCAACGTCGACACGCTGTGCTCGCCTTTCGTCACGCCTCGTGGTGTGGTTTTCTGGCGGGGCTTGTGGACCCGGATTCGCGCGGCGCCTGACCGCCGCGCGGGGGGACGGGAGGTACACGCATGGCAGACCGAATCAAGGGGACCGCTTCCGCGCGTGCGGGTTGGCCCGGCACGCGTGGGCACCGGATGACCGGGGCGGTGCCGCTGGCGCTCTTCTGCTCGGTGGCGGGGGTCCTCGCCGTCGGGCTCGGCGCGCTGGCGGCGTTCCTGGCGCCGAGCGGTGCGGCGCGCGGCACGGTGTGGCTGGTGGTGACCGCCGCGGTGGCCGTGGGCGCGGGGCTGTGGTGGGGGCTCACTCCCGTCACGGACCGCCTCCGCGTTCTGAACCGCGCTCTGACGGCCGTGGAGCCTCGGCGGCGCCACCACTGACGGGCTGGGCGGGCGCCGACGCGGCTCGGCCGCGCAGCGCCCTGCCGAGTCCGGCGCCCAGGGCGGTGAGGAGGGCCGCGCCGAAGGCGCCGATGGCGGCGGTGGTGAGGGGGGACGCGGGGCCGTGCGGCAGACTGGGCGCGACTCGTGTGGCGAGAGCCATGCTGAACAGCAGGATGCTCCCGCACGCCGTGCCCAGCAGAAGCCGGGTGGAGACCAGCCGGATCTCCCCGGCCACCCGGGCGTTCTCCACGTCGATGAGCGCCTCGGCCCATTCGGGTCGCTGCATGGCGTACGCCTTGAGCATGCAGTCGTCGAGCGGGGGAGGGCCCTGTTCCGCGTCACCGGATCCCCCCGGCGGGTCGGCGGTGGGACCGGTGCCGGCCGGCGCGCGCCACCGCTGCCACCACGCTCGTACTCCGAAGACCGTCATGGGGCCTCCCCCGTCTCGTGCCGGGCCGTCCCAGCCCGGATTCAGCTGTCGGCCAGGCTCTCCCTGACCTCGTCGAGCAACTCGATCACCCGAGCGCCGTCATATGCCTTGTCGCTGATGTCCTCGAAGGATTCCTGGTGGCGGGCGGTGAGTCCGAGGTCGTCACGGCTGGACAGGCCGCCGCCCGGGCCTTCGAGGTACAGCAGGTCGTCGTCGTCCTTGAACTCGAGCAGGATGAAGGACGTGGAGACACTGAAGTGGGCGCCGACGGAGAAGGGCAGCACCCGGATGGTGAGCCTCGGGTGTTCCATCAGCGACTTGAGGTGGTCCAGCTGCCGCCGCATCACCGCCGGGCCCCCGATCTGACGCCGCAGGGCCGCCTCGTCGAGGACGATGTCGATCTCCGGGCCGTCGTCGCTGTCGAAGAACCGCTCCTGGCGGGTGATGCGCAGCTCCACCTGCGGGCGCACCCGTGCTTCTTCCGTCAGCGTGGACATCAGCGCCGTGGCGTAGTCCTCCGTCTGCACCAGACCGGGCAGCACCACCGGGTTGTACATGCGGATCGTGTCCGCGGAACCCTCGTAGCCCAGGTAGAGGGCGTACGCGGGCGTCACGACCTCGCTGTACTGCACCCACCACGACACTCCCTTCGAGCCGCGGGCGGCCTCCTCCAGCTCCTCGACCCGAGCGGGGTCCGTGACCCCGTACAGCTGGAGCAGGGCCCTGAGGTCGGTGACGCTGAGGCTGACCGTGCCCTTCTCGATCCGGATCAGTTTGGAGAGTGACCATTCCAGCTGCTGCACGGCATCCCGTTGGGTCAGTCCGGCCTGATCGCGGGCTTTGCGCAGCTCGATTCGCAGCCTTCGTCGGTTGAGGCTCGGATCGATGTCCCTGGCCATGGTGCTCCCTGCCACATGTCGTCGTTGACCGGTCGGGTCGCCACCGTCGAAATAACAACTCTCGTTGAGAATAGGTTAGTTCGACACTGGCGACCAGAGGTGGTCAGTATGACATGTGTCTTTCCGGCAGGGTCACCTCGCTAGCCCGAACGCTGACGAAGCCGCTCGAAATGACACCAAAGGGATGTGCCTTCTGAGGGGAAAGTTGCTCGTGTGGCAGGACCGGAGCAGTGGGTCCTGCGTCGGCTACTGGAGGTCGACGAAAATTCACAAGCGGAAGCCGTCACACGCGGTTGACGGTGGGATTCCCTCCCAGGGGGGCACCGGAGCCGCAAGGTGCGCACGTCGCCGGTGTTGTCCGTGAAACGGGAACCGCCCCGCCCGGAGGCCGGTGGAGACCGGGTCCGGACGGGGCGGGCGAGTACGTGCGGGTGGGGCTCAGGCGACGATCAGATAGATGCCGTACGCCACCGCCGCCGCGCAGGCGGCGAAGCACGCGTAAGCGCCGGTGACCGCGAGGCCCGCGGAGCCTCCCTCGGCGGCGGCCCGCTCCTGGCGGGAGAGGCCGGCGATGCCGAGGGTGAACAGGCCCACCAGGGCCACGGTGGCCACGAGGCTGACCCCGAAGACGGAGCCGAGAGCTGCCCAGTCGATGCTCATGGAGGTTCGTTTCCTTCGTACCCGGGGCGCGGGCTCAGACGGTGGTGGCCGAGGGGGCCTTGGACTCGGACGACTCCGGCGACTCCGCCACGGAGGACGCGACGGCGGCCACCGGCTCCTCGGTCACGCCCGCCGGGGGCGGGGTCACGGCGGCCATCGCCTGGGTCACCACGCCGGACTGCTCGGGCTCGTCGGCGTCGATGACGTTGGTGTGGTCGACGACCTCGCGCCGGGAGAGCTTCCAGATGGCGGCGCTGGAGGCGACCAGGAAGACCGCGACCAGGGCGGTGCCCCAGTCACCCAGTCCGCAGACCCACTCGGCGATCGCGGCGACCAGGGCCGCGGCCGGCAGGGTCAGGCCCCAGGCGACGAACATCCGGGTGGCCGTGGACCAGCGGACCACGCCCCCCTTGCGGCCGAGGCCCGCGCCCATCACCGCGCCGGAGACCGAGTGCGTGGTGGAGAGGGAGAAGCCGAGGTGCGAGGAGGCCAGGATGACCGTCGCGGCGCTGGTCTGGGCGGCGAAGCCCTGCTGCGGCTGGAGGTCGGTCAGGCCCTTGCCCATGGTGCGGATGATGCGCCAGCCGCCGAGGTAGGTGCCGAGCGCGATGGCGATGCCCGCGGAGAGGATGACCCACATGGGCGGGTCGGAGTCGGGGGCGAGCGAGCCGCCGGCGACCAGGGCGAGGGTGATGATGCCCATCGTCTTCTGGGCGTCGTTGGTGCCGTGGGCCAGCGAGACCAGACCGGCGGAGGCGATCTGTCCGGCCCGGTAGCCCTTCGCGGCGGCCTTGCCGTCGGCCTTGCGGCCGAGCTTGTACGTCAGCCGTGCGCCGAGCATCGCCGCGACGCCCGCGACGAGCGGGGCGGCGATCGCGGGGATCAGCACCTTGGTGACGAGCGCGTCGCCGTTGACCGCGCCGACGCCCGCCGAAGCGACCGCGGCACCGATCAGGCCGCCCATGAGGGCGTGGGAGGAGCTGGACGGGAGCCCGACCAGCCAGGTCAGCAGGTTCCAGAGGATCGCGCCGACCAGGGCGGCGAAGATGACCTCGGGACGGATGCCGGTCTCGTCCACGAGACCCTTGGAGATCGTGTTGGCGACCTCCACGGAGAGGAAGGCGCCGACAAGGTTGAGGACGGCGGACATCGCCACCGCCACCTTGGGCTTGAGCGCACCGGTCGAAATGGTCGTTGCCATCGCGTTGGCGGTGTCGTGGAAACCGTTCGTGAAATCGAACGCGAGAGCGGTCACCACCACAATCGCGAGGATCAGCGAGAAGCTTTCCATTTACCCAGGCAATCGTTCGAGGTCATTGGCTGGACGAACGTAGGTAACCATGGTGAACGGAAGATGAACTGAGCAGGGCGCCACGGTGACCGGAACCGGCGCCACCGCCTCCCTCCGCGTGTCCGCCCCGATGCTCTCCGGAGACGTGCCTGGCAGGATCGCCGCGACGCCGGTCGGCGGTGGCCAAAACGGGCCCGGAGCGGGCGGGGAGGAGACGGTGACTGTGACGTATTCGCGGGCCGCAGGGGCGGCCGGACGAACGGAACCGGAAGAGGAACGGGACCGGAGGGCGGCCTGGGCGGCGCTCGTCGCCGCGGCCCGGCGGACGGTGGCGGACGGGCTGGTGGTCGGCACCTCGGGCAACGTCTCGGTGCGCGTCGGCGACACGGTGCTGGTCACCCCTTCGGGTGTGTCCTACGACCGTCTGGCCCCCGAGGACATCACCGGCGTCGACCTCGACGGCCGGCAGGTGCTCGGCACCCTCGTCCCCACCAGCGAACTGCCCATGCACCTCGCCGTCTACCGAGCCACCGACGCCCGCGCCGTCGTCCACACCCACGCCGTGCACGCCACGGCCGTCTCCCTGCTCGTCCCCGAGCTCCCGCCGGTCCACTACATGACCGCGGCGCTCGGCGGCCCCGTCCGCGTCGCCCCCTACGCGGCCTACGGCACCGACGAACTGGCCCGCCACATGCTCGACGCCCTCACCGACCGCACCGGCTGCCTGCTCCAGAACCACGGCACCCTCACCTACGGCACCTCCCTCGACCAGGCGTACGACCGCACCGCCCAGCTGGAGTGGATGTGCCGTCTGTGGCTGACGGCCTCCTCGGTGCCGGGCCGGTCGCCGTCGCTGCTGACCGGGGAGCAGCTGGCCGAGGCGGCCGACCGGCTGCGCGGGTACGGGCAGCGGCCCTGACCCCCGGCACGGCCCACGGTCCCGTTGATCCGAACGGGCCCGCGCGTCCGTCGTCCGGTGGCTTACTCCGCGGCCCCCCGGGAAACTGAAAGGCGTGCGCATCCTCCCCGCGACGGCCGCCGCCGTCACCGCAGCCCTGGCCGCAGGGGCGGCGAGCGTCGCCGCCGGACGGCTCGCCAGCGACGCCGCGCTCAAGGCTCCGCCCGGCCGGCCCCTGCCCACCGAACCGCGGCTCACCGTGCACGGCACCGCCGCCGGCCAGATCATCCTCACCCGGGACCTGGCCGCACTGCGCCCCGGCCGCTACGGCCTCGCCGGCGACGGCTCCCACGCGGTCGTCGGCCCGGTCCTCGGCACCGCCGACCACGGCGCCGACACCGTCGTACGCCGCCTCGAACGCGTCACGCACGGCACCCTCACGGCCGGCGACCGCGCCTGGTTCACGCCGAACCTGTACGTCGGCAACCCGGGCACCGCCCTCGACCTCGACTTCGCCGACGTCGAGGTCCCCGGCGAGCTCGGGCCGCTCCCGGCCTGGTTCCTGCCCGGGTCCCGGCCGACCTGGGTCATCGCCGTGCACGGCCTGGCCGCCACCCGCGAACACGCCCTGAACCTCATCGCGCCCCTGCACCGCCGCAGCGTCCCGGTGCTCGCCCTCGCCTACCGCGGCGACGTCGGCGCCCCGCCCTCGCCGGACGGCCTGCACCACTTCGGCGAGACCGAGTGGCGCGACGTGGACGCGGCCGTCCGCTACGCCGTCGAACACGGCGCCCGCCAGGTCGTCCTGCTCGGCTGGTCCACCGGCGCCACCATGGCCCTGCGCACCGCCGCGCTCTCCGGCGTACGCGAGCGCATCGCGGGGCTCGTACTCGACTCCCCGGTCCTCAGCTGGGAGACCACCCTGCGCGCCCTGGCCGCCGCCCGCCGCACCCCGGGCGCGCTCCTGCCGCTCGCCGTCCGCGCCGCCCAGGGCCGCGCCGGCCTGCACGCCGACCACGACGCGGGAACCGCCGGCCTCTACCGCCCGGCGGTCCCCACCCTGATCTTCCACGGCCCCGACGACGCGGTCTCCCCCTGGCGCCTCTCCCGCCGCCTCGCCGACACCCATCCCCGCCTGGTCGCCCTGCACCCCGTCAAGGGCGCCCCGCACGGTGCCATGTGGAACGCCGACCCCGACGACTACGAAGAGACGCTGCGCCGCTTCATGACCCCGCTGGTGTGACCCGGCGGTCTCCGCGCCGGCCGCCTCCGTCGGTCCGCCCGGGCACTCCGGCGCGCACCCGTGCCGGTGTTCCCTCGAATCCCTGCCCGGTGCCTTCGGCGGCCCTGCTCCCTGCCTCGTCGGCGCACCCGTGCGGTGCGCCTCCAGGGACGCGCCGGCCAGTCGGCGGCTCTTTGCCACCCGCCCCGGCCCGCCCGCCGGTGCCTCCGGTGGGCAGGCCGGTGCCTGCCGTGTACGGGCGGCCCCGTGCTCCGTACCGCCGGGTACGCCCCGGCCGCGTGCCTCCGTCGAGTCCGTGCCGTGCGTGTCCGCCGGGTCTGTCGTGTACTGCCGGTGATCGTCGCGATTCGTCCCGCGGGTTGGCCTTCCCGCCGGTGTCTTCCGGGCACGCGTGCCTGAGGGGTGCCTTGCGGTGCGCGTGCTGTGTTCTGGCGGTCCGGTGCCGTGCGTGTCCGCCGGGACTGTCGCGTACTGCGGGCGGCCCTCGCCGTCCGCTCCGGGCGCCGCCCGGCCGGCGCCCCCGGCGACGGGTGACGGGCGGCCCGGCGGGACCGTGCCCACCCTGCTCCCTACCGGTTCCGTTTAATGCCGTACTGGTGGCTTGATCGTGCTCCGGAAGGCGTTCCAGACCGATACGTCCCCCGTGCCGGACGGGGGTCGTCGCATTCCGTTTGGGTTTTCGGACGGTCAACCGGAAGACTGCACCCGTGACGTCCCGTATCCCGCGCGACTCCAGGCTCCGACTCGTCCGCCCGCGACCCCTGGCCGCCGCCCCCCAAGCGATGACCCAGCGGCGTCCGCGCCGCGCCGCGCCCCGGCCTCCGGAGGGCACCCCGGCCCGGTCGGAGCTGGCCAGAATGGCACGCTCCGGCCTGGCAGACGCGGCCCGCGTCGCCCGCTGGGCCGACACCGCACTCGGCAGCGGCAGCGCGACCGCCGACGGCAAGGCCACCCTCTCCGACGCGACCGCCGACCGCGCGGCCCGGGAGCTGGGCCTCACCCCGGCAGAGGTCCGCGCCGACTGGGACACCGCCCGCCTCGCCGGACTGGTCGAGGTGCACGGCGACAGCGCCCGCCCCGGCTGGCGGCTGCGCGCCTGGAACCGTGACGACAGCGCCGTGCTGCGCGGCTGGGTCGCCCTCTTCGACGCCTGGTCGCTCGCCCACCCCGAGCCCGCCGGGCAGGAGCCCGCAGCCGTGGCCGAGGTCATCTCCGCGATGCCCCAGGTGCTGTCCTTCCTCCAGCTGTCCGCCGGACCCGTTCCGGTGGCGCAGCTCCTGGACCTGCTGGAGCAGCGCGTCACCGAACTGCGCACCGAGCGCTGCGAGGTGCCCTACGGCCCCCGGCTCGAGCCGGGAACCCCGCAGCCCGCCGAGGCCGCCCCGGTCCCGGACGCCGCCCCCGGCACCCCGCTCGCCCCGCTCCTCGACTGGGCCCTGCACGCCCTCGCCTCCGTCGGCGCCCTCACCTGTGGCGACGGTCACGCCACGCTCACCCCGCTCGGCAGCTGGGCGGTCTGGGTCAAACTGGAGCAGATCTGCGTCGCCGCGCAGAGCCCCGCCGGCAACATCGAGCAGCCGGCCGAGGACATGCTCCGCGGCTGCGGCCGGCTCCGCCCGAACGCCGCCCGCGCCGAGTACCGCGCCTGGCTCGCCGCCCGCCCCGTCGGCAGCGCCGTCGCCGAGCTGATCGGTGCCGCCCGCGGCGAGGACGCCCTGCTGCGCGGCCTCGCCTTCGACGCGCTGCGGGTCGTGGGCGCCCCCGCCGAGCCCGACGTCCGCGCCGTCGTCGACGAACCGGCGTTGCGGCCCTACGCCCTCCTGTGGCTGGCCGAGCACGACGGCGCCGACCCCGAGGACGCCCACCACGTCCTCACCCGCCGGGAGGCCACCTGGCTGTGGGTCGACACCGCCGCCGCCGTCGCCGACCACGGGGAGGCCCCGCTGCTCGTGCGGCACCTGGAGTCCGCGGTGCAGCCCACCGTCCCGGCCCTGCTCGACGAGGTACGGGCGGTCGGGCACCCGCGCACCGTGCAGGTCCTGGTCGCGCTCGCCGCCGCGCACCCCGACCCCGCCCTGGCCAAGGCCGTGCGCCGGGCGGCGTTCCAGGTGCACACCGGAGGCGGCTGAGGGGCGGGCCGAGGACCTCGGCCCGGGTTCAGGCGCGGATCTCCGGCGCGTAGGTGCCGAAGCTCCAGATGTTGCCCTCCAGGTCCCGGGCCATGTAGTCCCGCGAGCCGTAGTCCTGGTCGGTCGGAGGCATCAGGATCTCCGCGCCGTGCTCCACCGCCCGGCGGTGGTGGGCGTCGACGTCGTCCACCACGACGTACACCCCCGTCGTCCCGGCGTTCTTCATCGCCTCGTCGAAGCGGCTGCCCGTGCCCTTCGAGCCGAGCATGACCGCGCCGTTGCCCTGGGCGAGCTCGGCGTGGGCCACCGAGCCGTCCTCGCCCTCGTACACGGCGAGTTCCGTGAAGCCGAAGGCCTGGGTGAGCTGGCGCACCGCCGCCTTGGCGTCCGCGTACAGCAGCGTCGGGTAGACGCTGGGACGACCGCCGTCCATGCCTGCCATGCCGATCACTCCCTTGTGAGCCGGTGCCGGAGCCGGACGCCGCGAGGACCCCGACTGGCCTGTGAGGTCCCGGAATCCAGCCCTGCCGCCAGTCTGGCACCGTCCACCGACAACGGCCCGGACCAGCGCTTCCGAACAGGGGAGCCCCGAACAAGGGGCCGCTGACGGCCGGACCCGGGAAAAGTGCTTGCACGGCCCCGTTAGACTGGCCCCATGGCCATTCTCCTCGCGCATTAGACGGCGGGAACGTCCTCCAGCCGCCCGTCCCGCCACCCACCCGCCCAGGAGTCTGACCGTGATCTCCGCCTCCGGCATCGAGCTGCGCGCCGGTGCCCGCGTCCTCATCGAAAGCGCCACCTTCCGCGTCGCCAAGGGCGACCGCATCGGCCTGGTCGGCCGCAACGGCGCCGGCAAGACCACCCTCACCAAGGTCCTCGCCGGCGAGGGCCAGCCCGCCGGCGGCACCGTCACCCGCTCCGGCGAGGTGGGCTACCTCCCGCAGGACCCGCGCACCGGCGACCTCGACGTGCTCGCCCGCGACCGCATCCTCTCCGCGCGCGGCCTGGACGTACTGATCCGCAAGATGCGCGAGAACGAGCAGCGCATCGCCAACGGCCAGGGCGCCACCCGCGACAAGGCGCTCAGGCAGTACGAGCGCCAGGAGACCGAGTTCCTCACCAAGGGCGGGTACGCCGCCGAGGCCGAGGCAGCCACCATCGCCGCCGCGCTGAACCTGCCCGACCGGGTGCTCGGCCAGCCCCTGCACACGCTCTCCGGCGGTCAGCGCCGCCGCATCGAGCTGGCCCGCATCCTGTTCTCCGACGCGGACACCCTGCTGCTCGACGAGCCGACCAACCACCTCGACGCCGACTCGATCATCTGGCTGCGCGACTACCTGAAGACCTACCGCGGCGGCTTCATCGTGATCTCCCACGACGTCGAGCTGGTCGAGACGGTCGTCAACAAGGTGTTCTACCTGGACGCCAACCGCTCCCAGATCGACGTCTACAACATGGGCTGGAAGCTCTACCAGCAGCAGCGCGAGGCCGACGAGAAGCGCCGCAAGCGCGAGCGCGCCAACGCCGAGAAGAAGGCCGCCGCCCTGCACTCGCAGGCCGACAAGATGCGCGCCAAGGCCACCAAGACGGTCGCCGCGCAGAACATGGCGCGCCGCGCGGACAAGCTGCTCTCCGGCCTGGAGGCGGTCCGCCAGTCCGACAAGGTCGCCAAGCTCCGCTTCCCCGAACCCTCACCCTGCGGCAAGACCCCGCTGACCGCCGAGGGCCTGTCCAAGTCGTACGGCTCCCTGGAGATCTTCACCGACGTCGACCTGGCCATCGACAAGGGCTCCCGGGTCGTCATCCTCGGCCTCAACGGCGCGGGCAAGACCACCCTGCTCCGCCTCCTCGGCGGCGTCGAGAAGCCCGACACCGGCCAGGTGATCGAGGGCCACGGCCTCAAGCTCGGTTACTACGCGCAGGAGCACGAGACCCTCGACCCCGAGCGCACCGTCCTGGAGAACATGCGCTCGGCCAACCCCGACCTGGACCTGGTGGAGGTCCGCAAGACCCTGGGCTCGTTCCTGTTCTCCGGCGACGACGTCGACAAGCCGGCCGGTGTCCTGTCCGGCGGCGAGAAGACCCGCCTGGCGCTCGCCACCCTGGTGGTGTCGTCGGCCAACGTGCTGCTGCTCGACGAGCCCACCAACAACCTCGACCCGGCCAGCCGCGAGGAGATCCTCGGCGCGCTGCGCACCTACAAGGGCGCGGTCGTCCTGGTCACCCACGACGAGGGCGCCGTCGAGGCGCTGCAGCCGGAACGAATCATTCTGCTGCCGGACGGCGTCGAGGACCTCTGGGGCGCCGACTACGCGGATCTCGTCGCCCTGGCTTGATCGAATGGATGATCCACTGGTTATGGATCATTCGGTCGATCCGTGATCCACCATCTGTGTGAGATCTCCTCATCACGAGGTGTGTCCTACACGGATTTCGCGGCCGGACCCCCCATCGCCGGGGGTCCGGCCGCGACGCCTTTCTGACCTGGCACTTCGTGGAGAAACCCGTTCGGGTGTACGGACACGATTCTCTGGAATCCCGTATTCCGTATGTGGGGACCCGCTCCTGTCGTCACAACCTTGTCTCATCGACCTTGCCGAATGGGTGGCCATCGGGGCCGGGAGGGGTGATCATGAGGAGACCAGAGCGCACTTCCCATGAGGAGGCACGGGTGGCCGAGACTCTGAAGAAGGGCAGCCGGGTGACCGGCGCCGCGCGCGACAAGCTCGCGGCAGACCTGAAGAAGAAGTACGACGCCGGTGCAAGCATCCGGGCGTTGGCCGAGGAAACCGGCCGCTCGTATGGCTTCGTGCACCGCATGCTCAGTGAGTCGGGCGTCACGCTCCGAGGGCGTGGCGGGGCTACCCGGGGCAAGAAGGCCACATCGGCCTGACGCTCCGGGCGACCCCTCGGCTTTCGAAAGTGAAGGTGGTCACCCGGTCGGTCGTCGGACCGTCCGGGTGGTTACTGTGCAGTCACTTAACTCCGTCGTCGCACGGCATGCCCGTCGGCGTACGACGGGGACGACGACCGCACCTTTCGGAGGCGCCCCATGGCTTCGCCCGCCCACGACCCCGGTCCCGCACTCGACAAGGACGGCGTGCGGCTCACCGTCGACGACGCGATCGCCACGGTGACACTGACCAACCCGGCCAAGCGCAACGCGCAGAGCCCCGCTCTGTGGCGGGCGCTCACCGAGGCCGGCCGGCTGCTGCCGGGCTCCGTCCGGGTCGTGGTGCTGCGCGCCGAGGGCAAGTCCTTCTCGGCCGGGCTCGACCGGCAGGCGTTCACGCCCGAGGGCTTCGACGGCGAACCGTCGTTCATCGACCTGGCCCGGGGCGACGACGCCGAGCTGGACGCGACCATCACCGAGTACCAGGAGGCGTTCACCTGGTGGCGGCGCGGCGACATCCTGTCGATCGCCGCCGTGCAGGGGCACGCCATCGGGGCGGGCTTCCAGCTGGCCCTCGCCTGTGACCTGCGGGTCGTCGCGGACGATGTGCAGTTCGCCATGCGCGAGACCAGCCTCGGCCTGGTGCCGGACCTGACGGGCACGCACCCCCTGGTGTCCCTGGTCGGCTACGCCCGCGCGCTGGAGATCTGCGCGACGGGCCGCTTCGTCATGGCCGAGGAGGCCGTGAACACCGGGCTGGCCAACCTCGCCGTGCCCGCGGACCAGCTCGACGGTGCCGTCCACGACCTGGCCTCCGCCGTGCTCGCCGCGCCGCGCGACGCCGTCATCGAGACCAAGGCGCTCCTCCAGGGCGCCGTCGGCCGCGACTACGAGGCCCAGCGCGCCGCCGAACGCGCCGCCCAGGGCCGCCGCCTGCGCGACCTGGCCGGTCTCGGGGAGTGACCGGGGCCGTCGGCGCGTCGGAGTAGCCGGTGCGCCACTGCGGTCAGTCGACCGCCGTCACCAGTACCGCCACCGAGGGACGGTCCGGCAGGGCGTCGGACACCGCCGTGCGCACCTGCCGGGCCACCTCCACCGCGTGGTGCCCGGCGCCCACGGCCAGTTCCACCCGGACGTGACGGCGCGGCAGGGCGGACTCCCGTGGCGGCTCCGCGATGTCCACCGCACGGCCCAGCGTGGCCGTCAGCCGGGACACGCCCGGCACGGCCAGCGCCGCGTCCGCCACGCGACCCGCGTCACCCTCCCCCCGGCTGACGGCGCCGCCCTTCCCCGGCTCGCGCCCCGGTGCCGGCGCCGGTCCCGCGGCGGGCCCCGCGGCCGTCTCCAGCAGGGCCGTCGCCCGCAGATCCACGTCCGTCACCGTCAGGCCCAGCCCGCGCGCCGCCGTCGCCAGCGCGGCACGCAGCCGGGCGGCCGTCACCGGCAGCGGCTGAGCCGCCGTCGCCGCGAAGTCGGCCGTCACCCGCAACGGCCCGGGCGGCACGGCACTCGGCGGTGCCGGCACCGCCGGTTCCCGCGCGTCACCCGGATCGGCGGGTGCCACGCGCAGAACGTCCGTGCGCACACCCGCCACGGCTCCGGCAGCGGCCAGCAGCACTTCGCGCACCGCCCGCTCGGCGATCCACGCGCCGTCCCCCGGCCCGCCCAGCGGCAGCAGCCTGCCGAGCCCCAACTGTTCCCGCACCGCCCGCGCCCACCGGTCCGCCGTCGTCATTCCTCCACCCTGCCGCATCCCCGGCGCGGGATCGCGCAACCTTGCTTACGGTGGTCTGAGAAGGACGGACCGGGAAAGGACTGTGGCGATGAGTGACCTGACGGAGAAGGACACGCCCGAGACCGGAGCCCAGCGAGCACAAGGCGCCCGGCGCGGCGGTGGAGCCCCCGGCGAACGGGGCCGCACCACCATCGCCGACGGCGTCGTGGAGAAGATCACTGGAATGGCGGCACGCGACGTCGCCGGTGTGCACGCCATGGGCAGCGGCATGTCCCGCACCTTCGGCGCCGTGCGCGACCGGGTGCCCGGGGGCACCAAGTCGGTGACGCGCGGCGTCAAGGCCGAGGTCGGCGAGAAGCAGACCGCCCTCGATCTCGAGATCGTCGTCGAATACGGCGTGTCGATCTCGGACGTGGCCCGCGATGTGCGGGAGAACGTGGTGGCGGCCGTGGAGCGGATGACCGGCCTCGAGGTCGTCGAGGTCAACATCGCGGTCAGCGACGTGAAGCTGCCCGACGAGGAGGACGAGGAGCAGCCGGAGCCTCGGATCAAGTGACGCGGACGCGGACTGAGGGGAGCGCACCATGAGCATGGCCGTGGTCGGCCTGATCGCCGGCATGGCGCTGGGTTTCGCCGGGTACTTCGGGGGCTTCGGGGCCTTCGTGCTGGTGGCGGCCCTGGGAGCCGTCGGCTTCGTCGTGGGCCGCCTGCTGGAGGGGGACATGGACCTCGGCGACTTCTTCCGCTCCCGCGACGACCGGCGGCGGTGACCGGCGTGAGCGGTGGGGCCGGTGAGCTCCTCGAACCCCTGACCGTCGTGCCGCCGGGCGAGCGCGGAGCCACCCGGATCGCCGACCGGGTCGTCGCCAAGGTCGCCGCGCGGGCGGCGCGCGAGGCGGTCGGTCCGCTCCACCCGGACGCGGCACGCCCGTACGCCACCGTCGCGGTCCACCACGACACCGCCCGCGTCCGGGTCCACCTCGAACTGGACTACCCGTGCGACATCGGCGCCCGCTGCGGGCAGGTGCGGCACCAAGTCGTCCAGCGGGTACGGGCGTTGGTGGGCATGGCGGTGCCGGAGGTCGCCGTCCAGGTGGAGCGGCTGCATCTGGCGGCGGAGTACGGCGCGAAGCAGGGGAGGGCGCGATGAACGACCCCCGGGGCACCGAGGGTGCGGAGGGCACCGAGGGCAGCACCCGCCGGCTGCCCGTCATGGAGCCCGGCACGGAGACCGGCACGGAGGGGAAGGCACCCGGCGACGGACCGCCGCCGGAGCCCGGACCCGACGCCGCCGACGGACGGGCCGGCCGCTTCTGGTCGGCACGCCGCGTCCCCGCGGGCATCGTCGCGCTGCTGCTCCTGCTCGTCGCGGCCGCCTTCCTCTACGACGTCGTCGCCGTGCGTACCGGCCGCTCGGCCCTGGGCTGGCGCCGCGACCTGGCCCGGCAACTGGCCGAGCGGACCCTCGACGACACGTGGGTCCTGGTCGGCGCGGGAGTCGCCGCGGCCCTCGGGCTCTGGCTGCTGCTCCTGGCCCTCACGCCCGGCCTGCGCAAGGTGCTGCCGATGCGGCGCACCCTGCCCGGCGTACGCGCCGGGCTCCACCGGGACGCCGCCGCCACGGTGCTGCGCGACCGGGCCATGGAGGTCGCCGGAGTGCAGTCGGCGCGCGTGCGCCTGCGCCGCCGCAAGGCACGCGTGCGCGCGCTGTCCCACTTCCGCGAACTGGACGACGTAGGGACCGATCTGGACGGCGTGCTCGACGACGCGGTGCGCGGGCTGGGCCTGGCCCGGCCGCCCGCCGTGTCCGTCAGGGTGGCGCGCCCCGGGAAGAAGGGGTGAGGACGGTGCTCAGGACCGTCGACCGGGTGCTTCTGGGGCTGGTGGGCCTTGTCCTGCTCGCCCTCGGCGGCTCGGTGCTGGCCATCGGTTTCGGCGCCCCCGCGCCCTCCTGGTGGCTGCACCAGGGGCCGCACGACGTGCTGCTCACCGCCGCCGAGCGGACCAGGTGGCGGGAGGCCGGCTGGTGGTGGCCGGTCGTCATCGCCGCGCTCGCCGTTCTGCTGCTGCTCGCCCTGTGGTGGCTCGTGGCCGTGGTGCGCCGCCGCCGGCTCACCGAGGTGCTCGTCGACACCGGTGACGGCGAGGGCGCGGCGCTGCGCGGCCGGGCCCTGGAGGCCGTCATCGCCCAGGAGGCCGACGGTGTGGACGGGGTCGAACGGACCAGGGTCCGGCTCACCGGCCGCCGCACCTCCCCGGCCGCCCGGGTCCGTCTCCTCCTCGCCCCCCACGTCGACCCCGGCACCGCCCTCGACGACCTCACCACCCGCGCCCTGACCCACGCCCGCACCTCGGCGAACCTCGCGGCCCTTCCGGCCGAGGTCCAGCTCAAAGGCGTCAAGCACGGTGCCGAGCGGGTCAGCTGACCACCGCGAACGGGGACCGTGCCCGACGTCTAGAACCCGTGCCGCATCCCGCCGTCCACCGGCAGCATCACGCCCGTGACGTACGACGCCGCGGGGGACAGCAGGAAGGCCGCCGTGCGGCCGAACTCCTCCGGGGCGCCGTAGCGGCGCAGCGGGACCCGGGACTCGGCCGCCGCCCTCGTCGCCTCGGGGTCGGCGGACATGCCGTCCAGCTCGCGCACCCGGTCGGTGTCGATGCGGCCCGGCAGCAGGCCGACGACGCGGATGCCGCGCGGGCCCAGCTCGTCGGCGAGGGACTTGGCGAAGCCCGCCAGGCCGGGCCGCAGGCCGTTGGAGATGGTCAGGCCCGGGATCGGCTCGTGCACCGAGCCCGACAGCACGAAGCCGATGACGCCGCCGCCCTCCAGCTCGGCCGCCGCCGTCCGGGCCAGCCGCACCGCGCCGAGGAACACCGACTCGAACGCGGCCTGCCACTGAGCGTCCGTGTTGTCGGCGACGAACCCGGGCGGCGGCCCGCCCACGCTGATCAGTACGCCGTCGAAGCGGCCGAAGCGCTCACGGGCGGCCGCGATCAGCCGGCCGGCGGCCTCCGGGTGGGCGTTGTCGGCGGCCACGCCCACCGCGTCCGGCCCCAGCGCCGAGGCCGCCTCCGCGACGGTCTTCTCGTCCCGCCCCGTGACGACCACCTTCGCCCCGTCGGCGACCAGCTCGCGCGCGGCGGCGTTGCCCAGGCCCCGGGTGGCTCCCGTGACGACGTACACCCGGTTCTTCAGTCCAAGATCCATGGCCCTATCCTGCCCCCTCGTCCCCGAACAGGGCGAGGGCCGTGTTCACCAGACCGACGTGGCTGAACGCCTGCGGGAAGTTGCCCAGCTGATGGCCGGCGACCGGGTCGTACTCCTCGGCCAGCAGCCCCACGTCGTTGGCGAGCCCGACCAGCCGCTCGAACAGCGCACGGGCCTCCTTGGTCCGGCCCGTCGCGTGCAGCGCGTCCGCGTACCAGAACGAGCACACCAGGAAGGTGCCCTCGCTGCCCGGCAGCCCGTCGACCGGCTCGCCCTCGGTGCTGTACCGGCGCACGAGCCCGTCCCGGGACAACTCCGCGCCGATCGCGTCGACCGTCCCGACGACCCGGGGGTCGTCCGGCGGCAGGAACCCGACGCGCGGGATGAGCAGCAGCGAGGCGTCCAGCTCCCGCGAGCCGTAGGACTGGGTGAAGGTGTTGCGCTTTGGGTCGTAGCCCTTGTCGCACACCTCCCGGTGCACCTCGTCGCGCAGCGCGCGCCAGCCGTCCGGGTCACCGCCGCTCAGCTCGGGATGGTTCTCCAGGGTGCGCACCGCCCGGTCCAGCGCCACCCACGTCATCACCTTCGAGTGCACGAACTGGCGGCGCCCGCCGCGCACCTCCCACAGCCCTTCGTCGGGCTCGCGCCACGCCGTGGCCAGGAAGTCCATCAGCGCGCACTGCAGCTCCCACATCTGCGGCTGCGGGTGCATGCCGGCCAGCCGGGCCAGCGACAGGGAGTCCATGACCTCGCCGTACACGTCCAGCTGGAGCTGGTTCACCGCGTCGTTGCCGACCCGTACGGGCGTGGACCCGGCGAAACCGGACAGCCACGGCAGCTCGAACTCCGGCAGCCGCCGCTCACCCGCCAGGCCGTACATGATCTGCAGGTCGGCCGGGTTGCCCGCGACCGCGCGCAGCAGCCAGTCGCGCCAGGCCTCGGCCTCCTCCAGGTACCCGGCCGACAGCAGGGCGCCCAGGGTGAGGGTGGAGTCGCGCAGCCAGCAGAAACGGTAGTCCCAGTTGCGCACGCCGCCCGGCTCCTCGGGCAGCGAGGTGGTCGGCGCGGCCACGATGCCGCCGGTGGGCTTGTAGGTGAGCGCCTTCAGGGTGATCAGCGAACGGACGACGGCGTCCCGGTGCGGGCCGTCGTAGCGGCAGTGCGCGGCCCAGGCCCGCCAGTCCTCGACGCTGTGCTCCAGGGCGATGAACGGGTCGACCAGCGGAGGGCGGGGCTCGTGCGAGGGGTGCCAGGTGAGGACGAAGGCGACCTTCTCGCCCTCGGCGATCGTGAACTCCGCATGGGTCCCGAAGTCCTGCCCCCAGCTGCGCACCTCCGGCTCGCTGCGCAGCCACGCCGAGTCCGGCCCGGCGACCGCGACCCGGTGCCCGTCGGTCCGGCGCATCCAGGGCACGACCGAGCCGTAGTCGAAGCGCAGCCGCAGCACACTGTGCACGGTGACCTCGCCGCGCAGACCCTCCACGACGCGTACGAGGTCGGGGGCGCGGTCGCGCTGGGGCATGAAGTCGGTGACCCGAACCGCGCCGTCCGCGGTCTCCCACTCGGTGTCCAGGACCAGGGTGTCCGGCCGGTAGGCGCGCCGAGTGCAGCGCTGAGCCCCCTTGGGGGCGATGCGCCAGTGACCGTTGTCCTCGTCGCCGAGCAGCTTGGCGAAGCAGGCGGCGGAGTCGAAACGGGGCAGACAGAGCCAGTCGACGGAACCGTCCGTGCCGACCAGACCCGCGGTCTGCTCGTCGCCGATGAGCGCGTAGTCCTCGATGTGGGGGTGCACGGGGTCCGTCTTCCCGACGAGGAGCGGAGCAATCGGGTCCGTCCGTGTGCTCCGTCCGTGTGCTCCGTCTGCGCGCCGCTGTCGGGACGCCCTTGACGGGCGGCTAGACCTTCGCGGGTTCCGCCTGCGCCGGTGCCACGTCCTCGGCGGCCTCACGTTCGCGCTTCTCGCGACGGACCAGGAACCACCAGCCGACCGGTACGGCCGCGGCGAACAGCCACCACTGGATCGCGTACGCGAAGTTCAGCGCGGCGTCCGCGTTGCCGGGTTTGCCGATCCGCTCCGGGGTGTTGTTCTCCGGCTCCGGCTCGATCAGGGCGACGTACCCGCCGAGCACCGGGGCGTCCAGGCGCTCGGCCTGCTGCTCGCTGTTGATGAGCATGATCTGCCGGTCCGGCAGGCCCTCCAGGTCCTTGATGCCGCTCGCCTCGGTCGTCTCGTCGGGCATCAGCCGCCCGGTGACGGTGATCTCTCCGCCGGGCGGTGCGGGGATCTCGGGGAACGCGGTCTGGCTCGGGCCGTCGGCGGGGATCCAGCCCCGGTTGACCAGCAGGATCCTGCCGTCGTCCAGCACGAACGGGGTCAGCACGTGGTAGCCGATGTTGTCGTCGGAGTCGGTGCGGCGGCGGACGACGACCTCGCGGTCCGTGTCGAAGCGCCCCTGCGCGGTGACGGTCCGGTACCGCTCACTGGTGGTGATCTTCTTGCCGGGAGCGGTCAGCGACTCGGCGGGCACCGGCGCCGCGTCGAGCGCCCGCGCGACGAGGTCGTTCCGGGCGGTGCGATCCTCGTAGCGGTGCATCTGCCAGAAGCCCAGCCAGATCATCGTGGGGATGAGCAGCACGGCGATCAGGGTGAGGATCACCCACTGGCGGGACAGGAGGAAGCGGTACACGCGTCGACGGTACCTTGACCGCGCTCGGCCCTCGCGGGGAGGTCCCTGCGAGGGCCGTGGCCCCGCGTCGGCGGGGAGTACACGACCGGCTTGTAGCGCCGTGGGGTCCACCGCGGAGCATTCCCGCGTCGGCGGGGAGCACGTTCGACATTCACGCCGCGGCGTGGGTCTCAGCGAGCGGTTTGCCCGGTGGTCGTGCGAAGCGCTCAGACCTTGTCGACGATCCCCGCCCTCCCCTCCGCGCGGGCGCAGTGGGCGCCGCAGTACCAGTGGCCCTCGACCTCGACGCCCTGGCCGATGATCTGCACGCGGCAGTGCTCGCAGATGGGGGCCATCCGGTGGATCGCGCAGGAGAAGCAGTCGAAGACGTGCACCGCTCCCTGGGCGTGGACCTCGAAGGTCATTCCGTAGTTGTTGCCGCAGACTTCGCATGTCGCCATGCGCCACAGGGTGAGCCGTCGCCGCGACGCGGGCGAGCGGGCGCCGGGCGAGTCGCCCGGAATCACCCGTCCGTACGGCTCGCCCGGGAAGCTTGCCCGGCCCGGCTCAGGGCTCCGCGTCCGCCGGTTCGACGTCCCTCAGGAGCTGGCCGAAGGCCGCCTCGTCCACCACCGGCGTCCCGAACTGGCGCGCCTTGACCACCTTCGACGTGCCCGAGTCCGGGTCGTTGGTGACCAGCAGGCTGGTCAGCCGGGACAGACTCGTGGCGACGTGCAGCCCGGCCTCGGTGGCACGGTCCTCCAGCAGGTCCCGCTCGACGGAGGTGTCACCCGAGAAGGCGACCCTCATGCCTTGCTTGAGTCTTTTGCCCGCTTCGTACCGGCCCGGGTTGGGATAGGGGCATGCGGGCCTTTTGCGGGAGGGGCGCCAACTCGTCGGCCGGTAGCCGCCGTAACCGGCCTGCTGTCCGATCCGGGGGGCGGGCGCGTCCGACCACTCGGTCAGCGGCCGGCACTCGTGCAACGGCAGCCGCAGACCTCCCGCCGCCGCGGCGAGCAGGCTCGGCCGGAACGCCTCCGCCAGCACCCGCGCGTCGTCCAGCGCGTGGTGCGCCCGCCGCTGTACGACGCCGAAGTGGGCGGCCAGCGACTCCAGCTTGTGGTTGGGCAGCGGCAGGGCCAGCGCCTTGGACAGCGCGATGGTGCACAGCCGTTGCCGCACCGGGGCCTCACGCCTCGCGCGGGCGTACTCGCGGGCGATCATCTGCCAGTCGAAGACGGCGTTGTGCGCGACGAGCACCCGCCCGTCCAGACGGGCGGCGAACTCCTCGGCGACGTCCGGGAAGAGCGGCGCGTCCCGGAGCACCTCACTCGTCAGACCGTGTATCCACACCGGCCCCGGGTCCCGCTGGGGATTGACCATGGTGTACCAGTGGTCCTCGACCTCGCCGCGGGCGTCCAGACGGTAGACGGCCGCGGAGATTATCCGGTCGTCGCGGGCCAGTCCGGTGGTCTCCACGTCGACGACCGCGTACCCCTGCGGATACGCGGCCGGCCACGCCGTGGCGGACGGCGCTGCGGTCGTGCGGTCTTCGAGCATGGTCCATGAGGATACGGGCCACGACCGACACTCCGGTGCGGCAGGGGCCGCACGGCGCTGAGGCGAAACGGTTCCTCCGCCAAGCGGCCGACCGTGAGCGGGCGTTGCGGGACTCACCACCGGATCACCACCGGATCGGCACCGGAAGGGCCGTCAGCAGCCCCGAGACCGCGACCACCACACCGAGTACGGCGACCTCCGCGCGCGCGGGGGAGCAGGCGGCCAGCGGGTCGGGCGCGCGGCTCAGCCGGACCCTGGCCCACAGGGCGAGAGCCGCGACCGCGACCATGAGGATGACCTTGGCGAGCAGGACCCGCCCGTACGCCGTGTCCGTCAGCTGGTCCGCGATCGTGCCCGGCGGCATGCGGCGCAGCGAACTGCACACGCCCGTCGCCGTGATGGCCGCCAGCAGAACGGCCGCCACGCGCGCGTAGAGGCCCAGCAGCGCCGGGCCCGCCTCGGCCTGCCGCCAGGTGCGCAGGGTCCGCAGCACGTACAGGAGGCCGCCCACCCACAGGGACGCGCACGTCAGGTGGACGAGGGTGAGTCCCGATCCGAGCAGCGGGCTGTACTCGGTCGTGGGGTGCGCGCGCAGCGCCTCGGCGACGATCACCGCGGCCAGCGGCCAGACCTGGAGGCCGGGGCGCCGGGAGGTGGCGCACAGGCCGACCGCGAGGAAGCCGTTGACCTCCAGGAGGGCGAGTTTCCCGTCGCGGGACGAGTAGAGCCCGCCGACGTCGATGTCGGCGGCGCTGTCCGGCACCAGGTTGCCGGTGGCCACGACCGACGCCAGGCCCAGCGCGGCCACGAAGCCGGCGGCGGCCGCGTACGGGGCCCAGCTGCGGGGGCGCTGCGCGGGAGCGCCGGGGAGCGACCCGGCGAGCCGGTTCACGAAGAGTTCGCCGACCGGGACGCTCAGGGCGGCGAAGAGCACCGTGCGCAGCAGGGCTATGCCGCCGGTGCCCGGGGCCTCGGCCTCCCCGGTGCCGTGCAGGGCGGGGGACGGGCCGAGGGCGGGTATCAGCGCGGCCAGCACCACCAGCACGAGCACGGCCGCGGCCCGGCCGGTGCCGGATGGCCGCGCGTGCCGTCCGGTGCCGGTGGTCCGGGACGGGGGTCTTGTCAAGGTCACCTCGAGATCTTCACCAGCTCCCCCAGATCCGGGCAAGTTCCGGAAAACAACTGGCGGTCCGGCATTCCGCACATGAGGACGTTTTCGGTCGCCGTACGGTTCGAGGGAGCCGGGAAGGGAGTGAGTGACGCGTCACACCCCGGTACGCACACGGCGGGCCGGGAGATCGCTCCCGGCCCGCCGCACGCGCGCGTGGTGACCGCCGCGGTCACCGTGCGGGTACTACCAGGTGACCGCGTCCAGCGCGTCGGTCATGCCCCAGCCGTAGAAGCCGTTGCGGTTCTTCGGGCCCTCGCACACCGCGTCGGCCTTGCCGTCGCCGTCGATGTCGTACGGCTTGGTGCACGCGGTGGCGTCGGCCTGGGCGTACAGCAGGGCCTTGACCATGGCCGGGGGAGCGTACGGGTGCGTCGACTTGATCAGGGCGGCGACGCCCGCGACATGCGGGGACGCCATCGACGTACCGGCCATGTAGCCCCACTTGCCGCCGGGCAGCGTGCCCAGGATCAGTCCGCTGGTGGCGGGCGGCTCGGGGGTCTGGTAGGCCGTGGAGTCGCCGCCGGGCGCGGCGATGTCGATGACGCCCAGACCGTGGTTGGAGAACGACGACTTGAGGCCCTTGGCGCCGGTCGAGGCGACCGTCACGACGCCGGGCAGCTGGGTCGGGATGTCCAGGCACTCGGACGGGTCCACGACCCGGTCGCCGGGCGTGGTGTCGTTCGGGGAGGACGGGTCGGTGATCTCGTCGGCGGAGAGGTCGTAGTTCTCGTTGCCGGCCGCGGCGACGTTGACCGCGCCCTTCTTCTCCGCGTACCGAGCGGCCCGGCTGACGGCCTCGACGAGGGCCTTCTGATCCGGGTCGTTCTTGCAGTTGAAGTACCAGGGGTCGGTGTAATAGCTGTTGTTGGTCACGTCCACGTCGTGCTCCGCCGCCCACATGAAGCCGCAGACCACGGCCTCGGTGTAGAAGAAGCCGTCGGGGTTGGAGACCTTGATGCCGGAGACCTTCACCCCGGGCGCCACGCCCGTCATGCCGATGCCGTTCTTCGCCGCGGCGATCTCCCCGGCCACGTGGGTGCCGTGCGGGCTCTCCGCCGCGCTCGGCCGCCAGGCGCCGTCGGTGGTGTCCGGCTTGCCGGAGACGCAGTTGACGGAGGCCTCACGGTCGAAGTTCGGGGCGATGTCCGGGTGGGTGTCGTCGACGCCGGTGTCGATGACCGCGACGGTGACGTCCGCGCTGCCCAGCGACTTCTCGTGCGCCTTGTCCGCCTTGATGGCGGGCAGGTCCCACTGGAGGGACTGCAGCGGGTCCTGGCCCTCGGCGGCCTCGGCGGCGGCGATCTCCTCGCCGCTGAGCACCTTGGGCGCACCGGTGTCGGTGGTGGCGGCCGACGGCAGCGGAGCGGTGCGGGTGGCGCCGGCCGACTGCACGCCGCGCGCCTTGCGGACGGCCTTGGCGAAGTCCGCGTTCGAGGAGTGGACGACGACCACGCCGATCCGGTCGTACGACGTCACGATCGTGCCGCCGGCCTTGGCTATCGCCCGCTTCACGTGCGCCGAGGGGCCGTGCCCGGGACGGACGTTGACGACGTAGCTCATCGAGGACGACGAGTCCGCCGACAGCGTGGGAGCGGCCTCCGCGGCGGAGGCCGGGACGCCCGGCAGGAAGGCCAGCGACGCGGCCACGGCCATGCCGGCCGGGATCGCGAGGGCACGGCGGTGACGCGGGTGAGGAGCTGTCATGTGCGGTGTCTCCAGTTCGTTCGTGCAGTCGTTGCCGGAAGGGAGAGGAAAGTCTGAGTGGTGGGCGGTGAGTGGTGGGCGGTGAGCCGGGCGGGTCACCTCACCGCGCGCAGCGCGTCGACGATGCCGTAGCCGTAGAAGCCGTTGACCCGCTTGCCGCCGTCGCAGCCGGCGTCCTGCGTGCCGTC
Organism: Streptomyces sp. M92; assembly: GCF_028473745.1. Classification (NCBI taxonomy): domain Bacteria; kingdom Bacillati; phylum Actinomycetota; class Actinomycetes; order Kitasatosporales; family Streptomycetaceae; genus Streptomyces; species Streptomyces sp. M92. The sequence continues at coordinate 34,711 of NZ_CP101137.1, read as the reverse complement.
GCCGTCCTGGTCGTAGGAGGCCGGGCAGCCCGGGTTGTCGGCCTGGGCCTTCAGCAGCCACTGGAGCTGCGCCGGGGACGCCCAGGGGTGCTCCGACTTCAGCAGCGCGGCGACGCCCGCGGCGTGCGGGGAGGCCATCGAGGTGCCCTGGAGCCAGCCGTACTCGTTGTTCGGCATGGTCGACAGGATGCGGCCGTTCTTCGACGGCGTGTCCGGGGTCTGGTAGCGCCCGTCGCCGCCCGGCGCCGCGACGTCCACGACGCCCTTGCCGTACGAGGAGTAGTAGGACTTCTCCTTGTCGACGCCCGTGGCGCTGACGGTGACGATGCCCGGCAGCTGGGTCGGCACGTCGAAGCACTCGTGCGGGTCGATGGTCCGCGTCACCGGCGTCGAGTCGTCGGGGCTGGAGTCGTCGACGATGGCGTCGGAGTCCAGGTCGTGGTTGGAGTTGCCGGCGGAGGCCAGGTGGAGGGTGCCCTTGCGCTGGGCGTACAGCTGGGCCCGGTTGACCGCGTCGACGATGGCGCGCTGGTCCGGGTCGTCCATGCAGTTGTACAGCCAGGGGTCCACGTAGTAGCTGTTGTTGGTGATCTCCACGCCGTGGTCGGCGGCGAACATGAAGGCGCAGACGACGTTCTCGGGGTAGAAGAGCCCGTTGTCCGGGTCGCTCACCTTGATGCTGGAGACCTTCACGCCCGGGGCCACACCGGCGACGCCGATGCCGTTGCGGGCGGCGGCTATCTCACCGGCGACGTGGGTGCCGTGGTAGTCGTCGGCGGTGTACGGCCGCCAGGCGCCCTCGCTGGTGTCCGCCTTGCCGCCGACGCAGTTGGCGGACTGCGAGGCGGAGAAGTTCGGGGCGAGGTCGGGGTGGGTGTCGTCGACGCCGGTGTCTATGACGGCGACGGTGACCCGGGAACTGCCCGGGTTGATCTTCGCGGCCTTGTCGGCGCCTATCGCGCGCAGGTCCCACTGGTCCGCTTCCAGCGGCTCGCCCGCCCCGGCGGCCTCGGACGCCTTCGCGGTCCGCGCGGCCTGCTCGTCGGTGAGCGGCTCGGCGGCACCCTGGTCGGTCGTCCCGGCGGCGGTCAGCGGCGCGGTGCGGGTCGCGCCCGCGGACTGCACCCCGCGGGCCTCGCGTATCTCCTCGCCGAAGTCCGGGTTGGCCGAGTGGACGACGATCACGCCGATCTTCCGGTAGGTGGCGACGACGCTGCCGTCGGCCTCGGCTATCGCCCGCTTCACCGACGCGATCGTGCGGTGGTCCGTCCGCGTGTTGACCACGTACGCGAGGTCGGGTGCGTCCGTGCTGCCGGCGGTCCGGGCGGCCTCCTGGGCGGTGTCCGCACCCGGTGCGGCCGAGGCGGCGGCCGGCAGGAAGCCGAGGGACGCGGTGAGCGACAGCACGACCGGCACGGCGAGAGCGAGCCGCCGTCTGGAGCGCGGCGGCCGCGACGAACACGTCGAACGCAGATGATCCATGGGGTCTCCACATCATCCGGAAGAGGGACCGGCCCGAGACACGGGTGGTGACCGGGCAGGTACATGACGGAGTGGTGCAGGGCGAAGCTATCCCTCGTGGCCGCCGGCCAGCAATGACCCGCAACGGGAGACTTCGGAAAGTGCCGCACGGGTTGAACCGGTGCCGGTGGGGCGCCGTGTCGTTGGTCAGGGAGTCCGAGCACGATCAGGCCCCCGCGAGAACACCGAGGTACAAGCCGTCATGTCCGTCGTACGAGGAGACTCCGTGGCCACCGACGCACCGCCCCCCTCGAAAGAGGAACGCCATCTTCCGTCACCCGAGGAGTTCTCCGAAGTGCAGCAGAGCGCTGAGTTCGCCGAACTGCGCCGCTCCTTCCGCTCCTTCGCCTTCCCGCTGACGATCGCGTTCGTCGCCTGGTACCTGCTGTACGTGCTGCTGTCGAACTACGCCGGCGGCTTCATGGGCACCAAGCTCTTCGGCAACATCAACGTCGCCTTCGTCTTCGGCATCGCCCAGTTCGTCACCACGTTCCTCATCGCCTGGTGGTACTCGCGGCACGCCGCCGCGAAGCTCGACCCCAAGGCCGAGGCCATCAAGTCCCGGATGGAGGGCGGCGCATGAGCCCCGCACAGACCGTTCTCGCCGCCGAACTCGCCGCCAACGAGGCCAGCGAGCACCGGCCGCTGATCATCACCCTCTTCGCCCTCTTCGTCCTCGCGACGCTGGGCATCACCGTCTGGGCCGGCCGCCAGACCAAGGACGCCGCCGACTTCTACGCGGGCGGCCGGTCCTTCAGCGCCTTCCAGAACGGCCTCGCCGTCTCCGGCGACTACATGTCGGCCGCGTCCTTCCTCGGCATCGCCGGCGCCATCGCCCTCTTCGGCTACGACGGCTTCCTCTACTCCATCGGCTTCCTGGTCGCCTGGCTGGTCGCCCTGCTCCTGGTCGCCGAGCCGCTGCGGAACTCCGGCCGCTACACCATGGGCGACGTCCTCGCCTACCGCATGCGCCAGCGCCCCGTGCGCACCGCCGCCGGCACCTCCACCATCGTCGTCTCGATCTTCTACCTGCTGGCCCAGATGGCGGGCGCGGGCATCCTCGTCTCGCTGCTGCTGGGCATCACCTCCGACGCGGGCAAGATCCTCATCGTCGCCCTCGTCGGCATCCTGATGATCGTGTACGTCTCCATCGGCGGCATGAAGGGCACCACCTGGGTCCAGATGGTCAAGGCCGTCCTGCTGATCGGCGGCACCATCCTGATCACCTTCCTGGTGCTGCTGAAGTTCGACTTCAACATCTCCGACCTGCTGGGCACCGCCGCGGAGCGCAGCGGCGAGGGCGCCGCCTTCCTGGAGCCCGGGCTGAAGTACGGCGCCACCGGCACCACCAAACTGGACTTCATCTCCCTGGGCCTCGCCCTGGTGCTCGGCACCGCCGGCCTGCCGCACATCCTGATCCGCTTCTACACCGTGCCCAACGCCAAGGCCGCCCGTAAGTCCGTGAACTGGGCCATCGGCATCATCGGCGCCTTCTACCTGATGACCATCGCCCTCGGCTTCGGCGCCGCCGCCCTCGTCGGCAAGGAGGAGATCATCGCCTCCAACGCCTCCGGCAACACGGCCGCGCCGCTGCTCGCCCTGCACATCGGCGGCGTCGACTCGGCCTGGGGCGCGATCCTGCTCGCCACCATCTCGGCGGTGGCCTTCGCGACCATCCTCGCCGTGGTCGCCGGCCTCACCCTCGCCTCGTCGTCGTCCTTCGCGCACGACATCTACGCCAACGTCATCCGCAAGGGCAAGGCCACCGAGAAGGAGGAGATGCGGGCGGCCCGCTGGGCGACCGTGTTCATCGGCATCGTCTCCATCGCGCTGGGCGCCCTCGCCCGCGACCTGAATGTGGCGGGCCTGGTCGCCCTGGCCTTCGCGGTCGCCGCCTCCGCCAACCTGCCGACGATCCTGTACAGCCTCTTCTGGAAGCGGTTCACCACCCAGGGCGCCCTGTGGTCGATCTACGGCGGCCTGATCGTCGCCGTCGGCCTGGTGCTGTTCTCGCCCGTGGTCTCCGGCGACCCGAAGGCGATGTTCCCCGACGTCGACTTCGCCTGGTTCCCGCTGCAGAACCCGGGGCTCATCTCCATCCCGTTCGGTTTCCTCATGGGCTGGCTCGGCACGGTCCTGTCGAAGGAGAGGCCCGACACGACGAAGTACGCGGAGCTCGAGGTCCGGTCCCTGACCGGCACCGGAGCCCACTGATCCACCCCGCGCGGGGCCCCCTCGTAGGGATCTACGACGGGGCTCCGCCGTACGTCGTAGGGATCGGCCCGCTGTCGTTGTCGGACGCGTCACGTAGGCTCGCAGGTGTCGGAGGAGAGAAGTGCTCCGCCGATCCGCGTCGAGGGAGGGGGCCCACGTGCTCATCGACACCTACGGCCGAGTGGCCACCGACCTGAGGGTCTCGCTGACCGACCGCTGCAATCTGCGCTGCACCTACTGCATGCCCGAAGAGGGCCTCCAGTGGCTGGCCAAGCCCGACCTGCTCACGGACGACGAGATCGTCCGCCTCATCGACATCGCCGTCACCTCCCTCGGTATCGAGGAGGTCCGCTTCACCGGCGGCGAGCCCCTGCTGCGTCCCGGCCTCGTGGGGATCGTGGAGCGCGTCGCGGCCCTGGAGCCGCGCCCCCAGATGTCCCTCACCACCAACGGCATCGGCCTCAGGCGCACGGCGGCGGCCCTGAAGGACGCCGGCCTGGACCGGGTCAACGTCTCGCTGGACACGCTGCGCCCGGACGTCTTCAAGACCCTCACCCGCCGCGACCGCCACAAGGACGTCCTGGAGGGCCTGGAAGCGGCCCGCGAGGCCGGCCTGACCCCCGTCAAGGTCAACTCCGTCCTCATGCCGGGGCTCAACGAGGACGAGGCCCCCGACCTGCTCGCCTGGGCCGTGGAGCACGACTACGAGCTGCGTTTCATCGAGCAGATGCCCCTGGACGCCCAGCACGGCTGGAAGCGCGAAGGCATGATCACCGCCGGTGACATCCTCAGCTCCCTGCGCACCCGCTTCGAGCTGACCGCCGAGGGCTCCGAGGAGCGCGGGTCGGCCCCCGCCGAGCGCTGGCTCGTGGACGGCGGCCCGCACCGGGTCGGCGTCATCGCCTCCGTCACCCGCCCCTTCTGCTCGGCCTGCGACCGTACCCGCCTGACCGCCGACGGCCAGGTGCGCACCTGCCTGTTCGCCACCGAGGAGACCGATCTGCGGGCCGCCCTGCGCTCCGACGCACCGGACGAGGAGATCGCCCGCATCTGGCGGCTGGCCATGTGGGGCAAGAAGGCCGGCGCCGGCCTCGACGACCCGGCCTTCGTCCAGCCCGACCGGCCGATGTCGGCGATCGGGGGATAGGACAGCCCGATAGGAGCCCGACAGGGCGGCCCCTAGGAGCCCGCGGGGGCTTCCCACTCGTCCAGCGGGACCACGTCCTTCAGGAAGCCGCGCACTCCGAGGAACTGCGACAGGTGCTCCCGGTGCTCGTCGCAGGCGATCCACGTCTTGCGCCGCTCCGGCGTGTGGATCTTCGGGTTGTTCCAGGCCAGCACCCACACGGCGGCGGTGCGGCAGCCCTTCGCGGAGCAGATAGGGGCGGTTTCCGGGGCGGTCTCGTCACTCACAGGTTCGTCTCACAGGTCCACACACAAGGCGACGCCGAGCAGCCACGGGGGGAGCTGCCCGGCGTCGGTCCGTCGCTCCGACGGGGGATGCGGAGCGCGTACGAAGTATGTCACGGGTCACCCATCGCCCGGCACCGGAACCACATGATTCATCTGAGCATTTCTTCGGCCTGGCGAGGAATCGACGTGCGTCCCGCGGTCAGGCTCGTGCGCGGGGCTCACCGGCGGCGCCCGGAGTGGCTGCGGGCGAGGCGTCCTCCGGGTCGGATTCCGCCGGACCGTCGTCGTCGCGCGGCGGCGTGATCATCGGGGCGGTCGGCATCGTCACGAACGTCGACGGCAACGATGGCGCGTTCTCGCGCCCGGCGTTCGCGATCACCACGGCGATGTACGGCAGTACCGCGCCCAGGACCAGCGCCACGATCGCCACGTGCCGTTCCACGTTCCACAGGCAGGCCGCGAGGACCACCGACAGGGTACGGATCGACATCGAGATGACGTACCGGCGCTGCCGGCCGCGCACGTCTTCCTGAAGGCCCGTCCGGGCCCCGGTGATCCGGAACACCTCGGCCTTGCCGCCGGCACTCTGCTTCCGCATCTGGTTCCACCATCCGCCCGCATCGGACTCTCCCCGCCCCGCTCCCGTCCGCGGCCGCACGGGGACTCCGGTCCCGGACAACTCTCCACGTTACGCCGCACCTGCGCCGTCCACGAGACCGGGGCACCCTCCGGCCCGCCCGCAGGACCTGCGCCGCACCGCGCAGCCCGGTACCCCATTCGGCCCCACCCGCCATGCGCCGTACGCGGTACGGCCGAACACTGGCCGTATTGCTCGTTTGGAGCCGATTGAGGAGGCAGCCATGGGCTGGTTGTGGGCGATCATCGTCGGATTCGTGCTGGGTCTGATCGCCAAGGCGATCATTCCCGGGAAGCAGCACAGCCCTCTGTGGCTGACCACCATCTTCGGCATCCTCGGAGCCATCGCCGGTAACGCGATCGCCCGCGCCGTCGGCGTGGAGGCTACCCGCGGCATCGACTGGTGGCGGCACCTGTTCCAGCTGGTGGCCGCGGTCATCATCGTGGGCGTCGGCGACGCGCTCTACATGGCGGTGCGCGGCAACAAGCGGCGCGAACGGGCCTGAGTGTCCCGAACGGACCCGAGCGTCAGAAGGGCCTCCTGATGGTCCGCACGCTCCCGTACGGCCAAGGGGCGGTCTCCGGCAGCCGTACGGCTGCCGGAGACCGCCCCTTGACGCGTGCGCTCAGCCGCCGGTGACCTCGACCGCGGCCAGGTTCTTCTTGCCGCGGCGCAGCACCAGCCACCGTCCGTGCAACAGCTCCTCGCGGGCGGGGACGGCGTCCTCGGCGGCGACCTTGGCGTTGTTCACGTAGGCGCCGCCCTCCTTCACCGTGCGCCGGGCGGCGGACTTGCTGGCGACCAGGCCGACCTCGGCGAACAGGTCCACGACCGGGGCCGGCTCGGCGACCCGCACGTGCGGCAGCTCGGACAGGGCCGCGGCCAGCGTCCGCTCGTCCAGCTCCGCCAGGTCGCCCTGGCCGAAGAGGGCCTTGGACGCGGCGATCACGGCGGCCGTCTGGTCGGCGCCGTGCACCAGCGTCGTCAGCTCCTCGGCCAGCGCGCGCTGCGCGGCCCGCGCCTGCGGACGCTCCTCGGTCTGCTGCTCCAGCTCCTCCAGCTCCGTCCGGGAACGGAAGGACAGGATGCGCATGTAGCGCGAGATGTCCCGGTCGTCCACGTTCAGCCAGAACTGGTAGAACGCGTACGGCGTGGTCATCTCCGGGTCCAGCCAGACGGCGCCGCCCTCGGTCTTGCCGAACTTGGTGCCGTCCGCCTTGGTCATCAGTGGCGTCGCGTAGGCGTGCACGGACGCGTCCGGCTCCAGCCGGTGCAGCAGGTCGAGGCCGGCCGTCAGGTTGCCCCACTGGTCGCTGCCGCCCTGCTGCATCGTGCAGCCGTAGCGCCGGTAGAGCTGGAGGAAGTCCATCGCCTGGAGGAGCTGGTAGCTGAACTCCGTGTAGCTGATGCCCTCGGAGGACTCCAGGCGCCGGGCGACCGAGTCCTTGGTCAGCATCTTGTTGACCCGGAAGTGCTTGCCGATGTCCCGCAGGAACTCGATGGCGGACAGGCCCTCGGTCCAGTCGAGGTTGTTGACCATCAGGGCCGCGTTCTCGCCCTCGAAGGACAGGAACGGCTCGATCTGGCCGCGCAGCCGCTCGACCCAGCCCGCGACGGTCTCCGGCGAGTTCAGAGTGCGCTCGGCGGTCGGCCGCGGGTCGCCGATCTGGCCCGTCGCGCCGCCGACCAGCGCCAGCGGCCGGTGCCCGGCCTGCTGGAGCCGGCGCACGGTGAGCACCTGCACCAGGTGCCCCACGTGCAGGGACGGCGCGGTCGGGTCGAAACCGCAATAGAACGTGACGGGACCGTCCGCGAGCGCCTTGCGCAAAGCATCCTCATCGGTGGACTGGGCGAACAGCCCACGCCACTTCAGCTCGTCGACGATGTCCGTCACGGTTCTCGTGTCTCCTACATGCTCATGATCTTCGGCAGCCAGGTGGCGGCCGACTACGAGGTTATACGCCCTGACTGACAGAGCTCATATTGAAGTCCGGCACCCTCAGGGCGGGCATCGCAGCCCTAGTGAACCAGTCGCCCCACTCCCTGGGCAGCGTCTTTTCCGTCCGCCCGGCCTCGGTGGCCCGGCCCAGCAGGCTCACCGGCGACTCGTTGAACCGGAAGTTGTTCACCTCGCCGACCACCTCGCCGTCCTCGACGAGGTAGACACCGTCCCGGGTCAGCCCGGTCAGCAGCAGCGTCGCCGGGTCGACCTCGCGGATGTACCAGAGGCAGGTCAGCAGCAGCCCGCGCGAGGTGCCGGCGACCATCTCGTCCAGGGACCGGCCCGGGGCCCCGCCGTCCAGGACCAGGTTGCCGACGGCCGGCGCCACCGGGAGCCCGGTCAGCCCGGCGCTGTGCCGGGTGGTGGTCAGCCGATGCACCTCGCCCGCGCGGATCCAGTCGGTCGCCGCGACCGGCAGCCCGTTGTCGAACACCGACTGGTCGCCGCCCGAGGAGTGCGCCACCACGAACGGCGCGCACTCCAGACCCGGCTCGTGCGGATCGCTGCGCAGGGTCAGCGGCAGCTCGCCCAGCCGCTCGCCCACGCGCGTGCCGCCGCCCGGCTTGGAGAACACCGTGCGCCCCTCGGCCGCGTCCCGCCCCGACGCCGACCAGAACTGGTAGATGAGCAGGTCGGCGACCGCGGTGGGCGGCAGCAGAGTCTCGTACCGTCCCGCGGGCAGCTCCACCCGCCGCTCGGCCCAGCCGAGCCGAACCGCGAGCTCCGCGTCGAGCGCGGCCGGGTCGACGTCCTTGAAGTCCCGCGTGGCCCGGCCCGCCCACGCCGACCGGGTGCGGTCCGGCGACTTGGCGTTCAGCTCCAGCGTCCCGTTCGGCTGGTCGTGCCGCAGCCGCAGCCCCGTGGACGTGCCCACGTAGGTGGACGTCATCTCGTGGTTGGCGAAGCCGTACAGCTCCCGTCCGCCCGCACGCGCGCGTGCGAACGCCTCCCCGAGGGCCGGCGCGAAGCCGGCGAACACGGCCGACGAGGTCTCGGCGGGCGCGTCGGTGAAGTCGGGCGACGCGGGCACGTCCGTGACCAGCGGCCGCGCGTCCTCGGCCGGTCCGGCACCGCGCGCGGCGGCCTCGGCGGCGCGCACCAGGGGCTCCAGCTCGTCCACGGTCACCGCGGAGCGCGACACGACGCCGGACGCCGTGCCCTCCCGCCCGTCGACGGTGGCGACGACCGTGAGCGTGCGCCCGCGCGTGACACCGTTCGTGGTGAGGGCGTTGCCCGCCCAGCGCAGGTTGGCGGTGGACTCCTCGTCGGCGATCACGACGCAACCGTCGGCCCGGGACAGCTCCAGCGCCCGCTCGACGATCTCGTGCGGCCTGCTCGTGCGCGCGCTCATCGACCCGCCTCCTGGGTGGTGTTGAGGATGTTGACTCCCTTGAAGAGGGCGGACGGGCAGCCGTGCGAGACGGCCGCCACCTGCCCCGGCTGCGCCTTGCCGCAGTTGAAGGCGCCGCCCAGGACGTACGTCTGCGGGCCGCCGACGGCCGCCATGGAGCCCCAGAAGTCGGTGGTCGTCGCCTGGTAGGCCACGTCCCGCAGCTGACCGGCGAGCCGACCGTTCTCGATCCGGAAGAACCGCTGACCGGTGAACTGGAAGTTGTACCGCTGCATGTCGATCGACCAGGACCGGTCCCCGACGACGTAGATCCCGCGTTCCACGCCCCCGATCAGGTCCTCCGTGGACAGCCCGCCGGGATCCGGCCGCAGCGACACGTTGGCCATGCGCTGCACGGGCACGTGGGCGGGGGAGTCGGCGTACGCGCACCCGTTGGACCGCTCGAAGCCGGTGAGCCGCGCGATCCGCCGGTCCAGCTGGTAACCCACCAGCGTCCCGTCCTTCACCAGATCCCAGGACTGGCCCGCCACGCCCTCGTCGTCGTACCCGATGGTCGCGAGCCCGTGCTCGGCGGTGCGGTCGCCGGTGACGTTCATCAGCTCCGAGCCGTAGCGCAGCTTGCCGAGCCGGTCGAAGGTGGCGAAGGAGGTGCCGGCGTAGGCGGCCTCGTAGCCGAGGGCGCGGTCCAGCTCGGTGGCGTGCCCGATGGACTCGTGGATGGTCAGCCACAGGTTCGACGGGTCGACGACCAGGTCGTACAGGCCCGCCTCGACGCTCGGCGCCCGCATCTTCTCGGCCAGCAGCTCCGGGATGCCGGCCAGCTCGGCGTCCCAGTCCCAGCCGGTGCCGGTCAGGTACTCCCAGCCGCGCCCGGCGGGCGGGGCCAGGGTGCGCATGGAGTCGAACTCGCCGCTGGAGTCGTCCACCGACACGGCGGTCAGCACCGGATGCAGCCGCACCCGCTGCTGCGTCGTCACGGTTCCGGCGGTGTCGGCGTAGAACTTGTTCTCGTGCACGGTGAGCAGCGAGGCGTCCACATGGTCGACCCCGTCGGCCGCCAGCAGGCGCGCGCTCCAGTCGGCCAGCAGGGCCGACTTCTCGGCGTCGGGCACGGTGAACGGGTCGATGTCGTACGCCGAGATCCAGGTCTTGTCGGCGTGCACGGGCTCGTCGGCGAGCTCCACCCTCTCGTCCGACCCCGCCGCCTTGATCACCTGCGCGGAGAGCTTCGCCATGGCCACCGCCTGGGACGCCACCCTGGCGGCGGCGTCCATGGTCAGGTCCACCCCCGACGCGAAGCCCCAGGTACCGCCGTGCACCACGCGCACCGCGTACCCGAGGTCGGTGGTGTCCGAGGACCCGGCGGGCCTGGCGTCCCTCAGGCGCCAGGAGGCGTCCCGCACCCGCTCCAGCCGGAAGTCCGCGTGCTCGGCGCCGAGGGCGCGCGCCCGGGCCAGGGCGGCGTCGGCGAGGGCGCGCAGGGGGAGTGCTGTGAAGGCTTCGTCGATGCTATGGGGCACCTGCGTCTCTTTCTGTCGACTGGACGAGGCCGGGGCGCACCGGGCCGGTGTGTCCGCGGTCGCTCCGATCATGTCGCCCATCTCGCTGCCGGACCAGAGGTTTCCGACCGGTCCGCGCACGGTTCTGTAGGGATCCGACAGTCACTCCCGTAAGCCACTGTGGGTGCCCGAATGTCCCCGGCCGGTCCCCGACCGATAGGTTTTCGAGGAAGCCGCCTGCTCTCCACGGGGCCGGGCGGGTGCACCAGACCGCTATTGAAAGGGTGATCCGTTGAGCCGCTCGGTTCTCGTCACCGGAGGAAACCGGGGCATCGGCCTCGCCATCGCCCGCGCATTCGCCGACGCCGGCGACAAGGTCGCGATCACGTACCGCTCGGGCGAGCCGCCTGCCGGCTTCCTGGCCGTCAAGTGCGACATCACCGACAGCGAGCAGGTGGAGCAGGCCTACAAGGAGATCGAGGAGACGCACGGTCCCGTCGAGGTCCTGATCGCCAACGCCGGCGTTACCAAGGACCAGCTCCTGATGCGGATGTCGGAGGAGGACTTCACCTCCGTCGTCGACACCAACCTCACCGGCACCTTCCGCGTCGTCAAGCGCGCCAACCGCGGCATGCTGCGGGCCAAGAAGGGCCGCGTCGTGCTCATCTCGTCGGTGGTCGGGCTCCTCGGCTCCGCGGGGCAGGCGAACTACGCCGCCTCCAAGGCCGCCCTGGTCGGCTTCGCCCGCTCCCTCGCCCGTGAGCTGGGCTCGCGCAACATCACCTTTAACGTCGTGGCGCCCGGTTTCGTCGACACCGACATGACCCGGGAGCTCACCGAGGAGCAGCAGACGAAGATCATCGCGCAGGTGCCGCTGGCGCGGTACGCGCGGCCGGAGGAGATCGCCGCGACGGTGCGGTTCCTCACCTCGGACGACGCCTCGTACATCACTGGAGCCGTCATCCCCGTTGACGGCGGACTGGGAATGGGTCACTGATCACCATGAGCGGAATTCTCGAGGGCAAGCGCATCCTGATCACCGGTGTGCTGACGGAGGCCTCGATCGCCTTCCACGCCGCCAAGCTGGCCCAGGAGCAGGGCGCCGAGGTCATCCTGACCGCGTTCCCGCGGCCCACGCTGACCGAGCGTGTCGCCAAGAAGCTGCCCAAGCCCACCAAGGTCATCGAGCTGGACGTCACCAACGACGAGCACCTCGGGCGCCTGGCCGACGTCGTCGGCGAGGAGCTGGGCGGCCTCGACGGAGTCGTCCACTCCATCGGTTTCGCCCCGCAGGACGCGCTCGGCGGCAACTTCCTGAACACGCCGTTCGAGTCGGTCGCCACGGCCATGCACGTCTCGGCGTACTCCCTGAAGTCGCTGACCATGGCCTGCCTGCCGCTGATGCAGAACGGTGGTTCCGTCGTCGGCCTCACGTTCGACGCCCAGTACGCCTGGCCGCAGTACGACTGGATGGGCCCGGCCAAGGCGGCGCTGGAGGCCACCAGCCGCTACATGGCCCGTGACCTGGGCAAGCAGAACATCCGCTGCAACCTGGTCTCGGCCGGCCCGCTCGGCTCCATGGCCGCCAAGTCCATTCCCGGCTTCGGGGAACTGGCCTCGGTGTGGGACAGCCGGGCCCCGCTGGAGTGGGACCTCAAGGACCCCGAGCCGGCCGGCCGCGGCGTCGTCGCGCTGCTCAGCGACTGGTTCCCGAAGACCACGGGCGAGATCGTCCACGTGGACGGCGGTCTGCACGCCATCGGCGCCTGAGCCGACGTCCCCGCGGGGCCCGCATCCACCCGGGTGCGGGCCCTCGGTGTGTGACCGCGCGGGTGGACCACGCGCGGGGGAGCCGGGTCAGCCGATCCGGCCCGCGCGGCACTGGAACGGGTAGCCCGCGGCCTCCGTGTGCGCCGTCTCGGCGTCGCCCGCGCGGATCGCGTCGACCAGCCTGGTGTGGTCCATGCGCGTCTCCGGTGTCAGCTCGCCGCCCACGTCCACGCGCAGCCAGTCCCGCATCACCTCGCCGAGGTCCGCGTACATCGCGGTCATCACGTCGTTGTGCGAGGCCGCCACGACGGCCAGGTGGAAGGTCGAGTCCGCCGTCACGTACGCCTCCGCGTCGCCCGTCTGCCACGCTTCCTCGCGGCGTGCGAGGAGCGCGTCGAGCTGCCTGAGGTCCTTCTCCGTGCGCCGCTCGGCGGCCAGCCGGGCGGCGGCGGACTCCAGGGTGGAGCGCAGCTCGGCGATGTGCCGCGGGTCGGCCTCGGCGAAGCGGCGCTGCATCACGCCGGCCAGCTCGCTGGTTGCCACGACGTACGTGCCGGAGCCCTGGCGGATGTCCAGCAGGCCGTTGTGGGCCAGCGCGCGGACCGCCTCCCTCACCGTGTTCCGGGCGACCCCGAGCTGGTCGACCAGCTCGGGCTCCGTCGGGATGCGGGAGCCGACCGGCCACTCGCCCGAGGCGATCTGCTGCCGCAGTGCCGCGATGACCTGCTCGGACAGTGCCGAGCGACGGGGATGGCTCAGGGGCATGGCTCACCTTCACGCGCGAGTCGACAAGCGAGTGGACAATCAATCATCCCATGATTCTATGATGGGTCTCATGGCTAGTGACGAGACCCGGACCGACACACGGACGGAGACGCGGACGGAGACACGGGCGATGCGGCAGACGGAGACCACGCGGTCGTCGACCGGCACGCGCGCGTGGACGCCGTGGATGACCCGTCTGCTCGTTCTCGGCATCGTGCTGGCCGCGCTCAACCTGCGCCCCGCCATCACGAGCCTGGGCGCCCTCCTGGAAGAGGTCCGCGACGGACTCGGCATGAGCGGCAGCGTGGCCGGACTGCTCACCTCCGTGCCCCCGCTGTGCTTCGCCGTCTTCGGCGTCGCCGCCCCGCGCCTCGCCCGCCGCTTCGGTCCCGGCGCGGTGGTCTTCGGCGGCATGGTCGCCATCACCGCCGGCCTGCTGATACGCCCGTACGCGGGCGGCACGGCGGGCTTCCTGGCCGCCACCGCCCTCGCCCTGATGGGCATCGCCCTCAGCAACGTGCTGATGCCGGTCATCGTCAAGCGCTTCTTCCCCGACCGGGTCGGTTCCATGACGGGCCTCTACTCGATGGCCCTCGCCTTCGGCACCTCGATCGCCGCCGCGGCGACCGTGCCCGTGACGAACGCGCTGGGCGGGCACTGGCAGCCCGGCCTCGCGGTGTGGGCCGTGCCGGGCGCGGCGGCCGCCCTGGCGTGGATCCCGTTCGTACGGGCCCGGAAGGCCTCGGTGTCCGCCGAGTCCGCCGAGTCCGCCGAGTCCGCAGGGTCCGCCGGGTCCGACGATCGGCGTGCGGACGCCGACGGCCGCAGGGCCGAGCAGCCCCCGCTGCGCATCACCCGCAGCCGCACGGCCTGGGCACTCGCCGTCTTCTTCGGCCTCCAGGCCACCGCCGCCTACATCACGATGGGCTGGATGGCGCAGATCTTCCGGGACGCGGGCGTCTCCGCCGGCACCGCCGGTCTGCTGCTCGCCGTCATCATGGTGATGGGCGTGCCGCTCGCCTTCGTCATCCCGCGCGTGGCCACCCGCCTGCCCCACCAGGGGCCGATCGTGGTCGTGCTGGGCGTGTGCGGACTGGCCGGATACGCCGGGCTGTACTTCGCCCCGGCCGGCGGCGCCTGGGTCTGGGCCCTGCTCCTCGGCGTCTCCAACTGCGCCTTCCCGCTCGCGCTGACCATGGTCGGGATGCGGGCCAGGACCGGCGCGGGCGTCGCCCAGCTGTCCGCCTTCGCGCAGAGCACCGGCTACCTGATCTCCATCCCGGGGCCGCTGCTGGTGGGTGTGCTCTACCAGCACAGCGGGGGCTGGGGCCTGCCGATCGCGCTGATGAGCGCCCTGATGGTGCCGCAGATCGTGGTGGGCGTGCTCGCGGGGCGCGACCGCACGGTGGAGGACGAAGCGGTCCGCTGACCGGGCCCGCGTCCCGGGCGTGGGCGGCGGATGCGAGACTTGCCGTATGCCAGTCCTCGACCCGAACCCCCAGCACGGCCAGAAGAAGATGCTGATCGTCTTCGGCTCCTTCCTCGCGATCTTCGTGATCATCGGCATCGTGGCGACGATCGCCTCACCGTGACGCCGCCCGGGGGTGGGGTTAACCCCCCATCCCCTAGGGGGTGAGGGTCAGGGTCAAGTGGGTGGACCTCCGGATGGGACGGGCCCCGCGGATTCCGTAGCTTCGAGATGTGCCCGCTTCAGGCGGGCCGCGCAGCACGGACCAGGGACGCCCGAAGACCCGCGGAGGCACTCATGTCGGCCCCTACCCACACCCGGCCTCCCCAGGCGACCAGGGGCGGCGTCGACATCCGGCTGCCCTGGTGGGCCCTCGCCCTGCCCGTGCTCGCCTTCGTGACCCTGCTCCTGCTGATACTCAACCCCGCCGACGCCCACGCCGCCGCGGGGGAACCCGGGATCGCCCACCTCGTGGCGTGGCTGCGGCAGCTGATCGCGCGCTGAGGACGGACCACGTCGCTGAACGCGCGCCGGCGGGGGTGAATCCGCATGTCAACTCCCTGCGCCCCGTGGCCTGTTTCATGCGAAGCTGGATGCCATGAGCGTCGCAGAATCCCGCAGGATCGTCCTCTTCCGGCATGCGAAAGCCGACTGGCCACAGGTGACCGACCACGAGCGGCCGCTCGCCGAGCGGGGCCGCAAGGACGCCGCAGAGGCCGGACGCCGGCTCGCGGACACCGGAGTCCCCTTCGACCAGGCCCTGTGCTCCACCTCCACCCGGACCCGCGAGACCTGGAAGCTCGCCGTCGCGGAGTTCCCGCAGCGGCCGAAAACCGTTTACGAGGAGCGGATCTACGAGGCCTCGCCCGGCGAGCTGATCGCCGTGCTCAACGAGACCCCCGACGACCTGCGGAACGTACTGGTGATCGGCCACAACCCGGGCATGGAAGGACTCGCCGAGATCCTGGCGGGCTCGGCAGAGGACGACGCCCGCGAGCGGATGGGCCGCCGCGGATTCCCGACCGCCGCCTTCGCCGTGCTGACCTTCACCGGCTCCTGGAAGGACGTGGAGCCGGGCGTGGCCTCCCTCGTCGACTACTGGGCGCCGACCGACTGACCCGACCCCCGTGACAGGGCCCGGCACCCAGGGTGTTCCGGGCCCTCGCCCGCAGTGGGCCGCCCGCCCCGGCCGGTTGCGGCCAGGTGCCGGGAAAGGCCGGTCAGGACCGGTCGAGGGGCTTGCTCAGGCTGTCGCCGAGGCCCTCTTCCAGCGTGTCCGCCGCCTCGACCTCCTCGCGGGTGATGCCCAGCAGGTACAGGACGGTGTCCAGGAAGGGCACGTTCACCGCGGTGTGTGCCGCCTCGCGGACCACCGGCTTGGCGTTGAAGGCGACGCCGAGCCCGGCCGCGTTCAGCATGTCCAGGTCGTTGGCCCCGTCACCGATCGCCACCGTCTGCGACAGCGGCACGCCCGCCTCGGCGGCGAACCGCCGCAGCAGTCGCGCCTTGCCCGCCCGGTCCACGATCTCCCCGGTGACCCGGCCGGTCAGCTTCCCGTCGACGATCTCCAGCGTGTTGGCCTGGGCGAAGTCCAGCCCCAGCTTCTCCCGCAGATCGTCGGTGATCTGGGTGAACCCGCCGGAGACGACGCCCACCTGGTAACCGAGCCGCTTCAGCGTGCGGATCAGCGTGCGGGCACCCGGCGTCAGCCGAACCTCGCTGCGCACCTTGTCCACCACGGAGGCGTCCAGCCCCGCCAGCAGCGCCACGCGCGCGTGCAGCGACTGCTCGAAATCCAGCTCCCCGCGCATCGCGGCCGCCGTGACCTCGGCGACCTTGTCCTCACAGCCGGCGTGCGCGGCGAACAGCTCGATGACCTCGTCCTGGATCAGCGTGGAGTCCACGTCCATCACGACCAGGCGCTGCGCCCGCCGGTGCAGGCCCGCCGACACGACCGCGACGTCCACACCCAGCGCGGCGGCCTCGGTCGCCAGCGCGGTGCGCAGCGGCTCGGTCTCCACACCGGACACCGCGAACTCGACGGCGGTCACGGGGTACTTGGCGAGCCGGAAGATACGGTCGATGTTGCTGCCGGACTCGGTGATCCGGGCCGCTATGGCGGCCGTCGCCTCGGCGGTGAGCGGGTGGCCCAGCACGGTGACCAGGGAGCGGCCCAGCCCCCGCGGCCGGTTGTCACCGATGCCGGAGATGATCTCCGCCTGCAGCTTCAGCGACTCCGCCCAGCTGTGGACGGTCGCCCGCAGATCGCCCTCCAGTCCCCGGGGCGGCTCGGTCACGAGCGCGCACAGGACGATCCGGCCACGGGTGACGACCTGCTCGATGTCGACGACGTCGACGGAGTAGGCGGCGAGGGTGTCGAACAGGCCGGCCGTGATGCCCGGTCGGTCCTTGCCGAAGATCTTGACGAGAAGCGTGGGAACGTCAGAGGTCTGCGAAGCGCTCATGGTGCTCCAACCGTATCCGGCACCCGGTGCCTTCCGCCCGTGAGGTCCGCCTGACGGACAGCGCGGTCGTGGCGGGCCCGTACACCAGCACCAGCCGTACGACAGCGGCCGCCCTGCCGCCGCGGCGGCTCTTGCGGGCGAGCCCGCGGTCCGCCGCCGCCCGGTCATCCGCCCTTCGGCCGCCGAGGGGGCGCCGGAGGCGGGGGAGGAGGCGGTGGCGGGCCCTCGCCCCAGCGTGGCGCCGGCCTGCCCGGCCGCTCCCCGGGACGCAGGGGCCGCCGCGGCGTTCCCGGCGGTGGTCCCAGCGGCCCGATGACCGTGGGAGCGCCGGACACGTCATCGTCACCCGGATCGTCCTCGCCGCTTCCGGACGGCCCGTCTCCACCACCGGTCCACCGCTCTTCGCCGGGCGGCCTGCTTCGGTCGCCGGGCGGCCGGTCTTCGCTGCCGTATGGCCCGTCTCCACCGCCGGGCGGCTTGCCTCCGCCGCTGGGCCGCTGGTTTTCGGTGCCGGGCTGCTCGTCTCCGCCGTGTGGCGGCCGCTCAGGGTTGCCGTGGGGTTGCGCGCCGGGTGCGGGCGGCCTGCTTCGGTCGTCGGGCGGCCGGTCTTCGCTGCCGTATGGCCCGTCCCCACCGCCGGTCCACCGCTCTTCGCCGGGCGACCTGTTTCCGTCGCCGGTCCGCCGGTCTTCGCTGCCGGGCTGCTCGTCTCCGCCGTCTGGCGGCCACCCAGGGGCGCCGTGCGGCCGAACGCCGGGTGCGGGCGGCCCGCTCCCCGCAGCGCGGCCCGAATCGGACGGCGGCCGGGTGGGCGCCCACTCCGGCCGTGCGTCCTCTGGTTCCCCCGCCCTCTCCGACCGCAGGTACGGATTGGTGTCCGGGTTCGGCGGCCGGTGCGGAGGCTCCGGCCAGTACGGCCCCGAGGGCTGCCCCGCGTAAGCCGCACCGCCGGGAGCCCTGCCACTGCCACCCCCGCGTCCACTATTGGCGTGGCCACTCCCGCCCGGGACACCGCCTCCCGCCTCGGCGGCACCGCTGCTCCCGCGCGGGGTGCCTCCTCGCCCACCAGTGGCGTCGTCGCTCCCGCCCGGGCTCCCGCCTCCGGCCCCACCGATGCCGCTGCTCCCGCGCGGGGTACCGCCGTGCCTACCACTGGAGTCGCCCCCGCCCGGGACACCACCCCCGGCCCCAGCGAACCCGGCACCAGCGAACCCGTCACCCCCGCCCGTGCCACCCCCGCCGCCCCCGTGCCCGCCACCCCCACCCGAAGCCCCCGCCCCCACCACCCCGGCACTCCGTGCCACCGCCGACGCCCGAACCCCGGCCGCCCCGCTCACCCCCGCCAGCAGCGCCCCGGCGGCCCCCGCGCCCGCGCCCCACACCGCGCCCAGCAGCAGTGCCGTTCCGAACTGCCCGCGCAGGTCGATGCCCGCGCCGAACGCGTCGATGCCGAGGACGGACAGCGAGGCGTCCACGGACACCTCCGTCAGCCGGGCCAGCAGCCCCAGCGCCACCGCGGTCGCGATGCCCAGCCGCACGGCACACCGCCCGGCGAAGGCCGCGGAACGCGCCTCATCGGGCGCCACGGGTGTCCGCACCGCCGTCAGCGCGCCGGCCAGCAGCATCACCAGCGCCGCGGCCACCCCGAGCAGCCACACCCGCCCGTCCAGCTCCGCGAGCCGCCCGAGCGTCACCGGCTCCCGCCCGCCGGCGCCCAGCAACTCGTCCAGCGGATCCGGAAGCACTCGGACCAGTGCGCCCGTGGCCCGCCCCTCCCACGGCACGAACAGGCCGAGCGGAACACCGAGCCAGACCCCGTTCGGCGCGCCCAGCAACGCGGCGCCGAAGACCCGCCGCGGATGGTCGTCGCCGATCGCCGCGTACGCCGCGGCCGCCCAACCGGCCGCGACCGCCGTCAGCGCCACCGTGACCAGGGCGGACACTGCCGGACGCACCACCCGGTGCACCGCCTCGCACCCGCGCGGCAGGGGAGTGCGGCGCGAGGCCAGCAGCGCGACCAGCAGGACCCCGACGGACCAGACCAGCCCGCCCAGCAGCGTCGGTCCCGTGTCGACGGAGAAGCCGACCGCGGCCTCGGCGTCGACCAGGTCGCCGATCCGGTCGGGGAGCAGCCCGCCGATGTCCCCGATGTCCCCCACGTCGCCGAGCCCGGGAATCTCGATGCCCCCGGTACCGCCCTCCGGCAGATCGTCCAGTCCCAGCGAGCCGCCGTCGATCGTGACGACATCGTGACCCACCCAGGCCAGTCCGCCCAGCATCGCCAGGAACAGGGCGACCACCGCACCGGCGCGCGCCAGTAGTTCCGCCGGGGAGACCACAACTCCGGCCGCCCGCAGGGACCGTAGGAAGAAGAAGGACAGGAAGAGCGCACCGACCAGCCCCACGCCCAGTGGCGTGATCTCGACGGCCGTGTGCGCCTGTGCCCCTTCCAGTCCGAAGACGGACACATCGCCGGCCGGTGACACCGAACCACCCGCACCGAGCGCCACCACCGCCGCGGTCATCGGACCCAGCGCGCCCGCCGCGTCCGCGCCCAGCAGCCGCAGGCCGAGCGCCGCCGTGCCCGCCATCCCGATCAACGCCCAGCTCACGGAGGCGATCGCGGACATCAGGACATCGCCCCACGGCACCCTCGTGCCGTAACCCTCGGCGCCGACGCTCGTGGACGCGCTCATGGCAGACCCCCCGATCCGCGGCGCGGCTCAGCTGCCGCGCATGTCCCCCTCGCGTGGAATACCACTCTCCGGGCAGGTTTCAACCCCGTCAACGGGATCGGCCGATGGCCGCCTACGCAAGTTTCACAAGGCCCGACTTTCGGTCAGGGGGCCGAGCCTGAAATAGTTCCCCCCGATGTTCGACATCCCTAGACTCCCCGCGACGGGGGTACATCGGGGGACAACTCAGTGGGGCTTGGAGTGCCGGAACTCGTACTGGAATCCAATGGACAGACCTGGACGCTCGATCCGTCCCGGTCATACGCGCTCGGACGCGATCCGCAGGGGGAACTTGTCTTCGACGACGCCAGGGTGTCCTGGCGTCACGCCACGATCAGCTTCAACGGCCGCAGTTGGGTCGTCGAGGACCACGGCAGCACCAACGGCACGTTCGTGCACGGGCAGCGCGTCCAGCACGTGGAGCTCGGCGCCGGCACGGTGCTCAACCTGGGCAACGCCACCGACGGACCGCGCGTCAGCCTGACCGGCGCGCAGGCCCCGGTCGGCACGCCGCAGGGACAGCAGCAGCCGTACGCCGCGCAGGGCGCGAACGCCGGCTGGGCCCAGCAGTCGCCGCCGGTCCAGGAGCCGCAGCAACAGCAGGCTCCGCCGCAGCAGGTGCCGCAGCACGGACAGCAGCAGGCCGGCTGGCAGCACCAGCAGCCGCAGCAGCAGGCCGGGTCACCGCAGGCCGCGCCGCAGCAGGGCGCACCGCACTTCCCCCAGCAGCAGGGCTCCGGCGGCGCGGCGGGGGCGTCACCGGTCCACGGCGACCGCAGCCCGACCACGTTCCACCAGTTCTCGCTCGGTCGCGTGATGCGCATCGGACGTGCCCTGGAGAACGAGCTGGTCGTCTCCGATCTCCAGGTCAGCCGCCACCACGCGGAGTTCCACTCGACGCCCGACGGGCGCATGGAGATCCGCGACCTCGGCTCGCACAACGGCACGTACGTCAACGGTCTGCCGATCGCCAAGGGCGGCTCCCAGCTGCTCGGCCCCACCGACATCGTGGGCGTCGGACACTCGACGTTCCGGATCGTCGGCGACCGGCTCGAGGAGTTCGTCGACACCGGTGAGGTTTCCTTCTCCGCCCGTCACCTGACCGTCACGGTCGACGGCGGCAAGCAGATCCTCAAGGACGTCTCCTTCGGCGTACCGGAGAAGTCGCTGATCGCGGTCATCGGCCCGTCCGGTTCCGGAAAGTCGACCCTCCTCAAGGCGCTCACCGGCTACCGGCCCGCCGACCAGGGCGAAGTCCTCTACGACAACCGGAACCTGTACAAGCAGTTCGCCGAGCTGCGCCAGCGCATCGGTCTGGTCCCGCAGGACGACATCCTGCACAAGGAGCTGACCGTCAAGCGGGCCCTGAAGTACGCGGCCAAGCTCCGCTTCCCGGCCGACACCACGGCCGCCGAGCGCGACGCCCGTATCGACGAGGTGCTGCGCGAGCTGAAGCTGGACATCCACAAGGACAAGAAGGTCACGTCCCTGTCCGGCGGCCAGCGCAAGCGCGTCTCCGTCGCCCTGGAGCTGCTGACCAAGCCGTCGCTGATCTTCCTGGACGAGCCGACCTCCGGCCTCGACCCGGGCATGGACCGCGACGTCATGCAGCTGCTGCGCGGCCTCGCCGACGACGGCCGCACCGTCCTGGTCGTCACCCACTCGGTGGCCGAGCTGGCGATCTGCGACAAGCTGCTGGTGATGGCGCCGGGCGGCTCCGTGGCCTACTTCGGCCCGCCCGAGGAGGCGCTGAACTTCTTCGGCTACGACACCTGGGCCGACGTCTTCTCCGCCTTCGAGAACTACCGCGACTACGACTGGGCGGGCCGCTGGAAGGGCTCGCAGCACTACCAGATGTACGCCGCGGACATCGACGCCGTCGCCCCGCAGTCCGTACAGGTCCCGGCGATGCAGGCGATGAAGCCGCCGAAGCCGCAGGGCTGGATGTCGCAGTTCGTCACGCTGGTGCGGCGCTACGTCTCGGTGATCGTCTCCGACAAGGGCTTCCTCGCCCTGATGGTGATCCTCCCGGCGGTGCTCGGCGCGGTGAGCCTGCTCATCGACGCCGACAAGGGCCTGCTGCCCAACCCGCCCAACGCGGCCGGCCGGATCATCCCGAACGGCACGGCGACCACGGTGCTGCTGATCCTCGCGGTCGGAGCCTGCTTCGCCGGTGCCGCGAACTCGGTCCGCGAGCTGATCAAGGAACGGGTGATCTACGAGCGGGAGCGGGCGACCGGCCTGTCCCGGTCGGCGTACCTGATGTCCAAGGTGTTCGTGCTCGGCGTGATCACCGTGCTCCAGGGACTGCTGGTCGGCGTCATCGGTTTCGCCTCCCGGGAGATCCCCGAGGAGGGCCTCGTCCTCGGCGGGCTCACACTCGTCGAGCTGTCGCTGCCGATCATGGCGCTGGGCTTCACCTCGATGATGTTCGGCCTGATCATCTCCTCGCTGGTGAAGACCGCCGAGAAGACCATGCCGCTGCTGGTCATGTTCGCGATCATCCAGGTCGTCTTCACCGGCTGCCTCTTCGCGCTGAACGGCGCGGTCGGCGTCAACCAGTTCTCGTACCTGATGCCCTCGCGCTGGGCGGTGGCCGCGGCCGGTGCCACGCTGGACTTCAACAAGATCAGCCCGCCCGAGCAGGGCGCCGAGGCCGACCCGCTGTGGGAGCACACCGTCGGCGCCTGGGCCATGGACATGGCCGCGCTGATCGCCCTCGGTGTGATCTGCGGGTTCTTCGTGGCGCGTTTCCTGCGCCGCCACGAGCCCGAGGTCATGCGGAAGTGACCGCCAGGGGCCCCTCGGCCCCGTGAACGCCCCGAAGGGCGGCACCCCGTCAGGAGGGTGCCGCCCTTCGGCGTACGGTGCGGCGTCGGCGACGTCGTGAAGAGGTCCGCGCCGACCTCAGTACGCGCTGTCGACGTTGTCCATGGTGCCGTACTTGTCCGCCGCGTAGTTGCACGCGGCGACGATGTTGGCGACCGGGTCGTAGATGTTCTTCGACGTGCCGGGCACGTGGTAGGCCTTGAACGTCGGCGGGATGACCTGGAGCAGGCCCTTGGACGGGATGCCGTTCTGGGCGTTGATGTCCCAGAGGTTGATCGCCTTCGGGTTGCCGGAGGACTCCCGCATGATGTTGCGGTGGATGCCCTCGTAGGAGCCGGGGATGTCGTGCTTCTTCATGATGGCCCGGGCCTCGCGGATCCAGCCGTCGAGGTTGTCCGGGTAGGACTTCTTGACCTCGGTGCGCTCGGCGGAGCGGCTGGCGGACTGCTTCGCCTCACGCTTGGCGGCGGCCTTCTCGGCGGCTGCCTTCTTCGCGGCGGTCTCCTTCTTGGCGGCCGCCTCCTGCTTCGCCTCGATCGCGGCGACCTTCTGGCTGGCGCCGGCGAGCTGGCCGGTGACGCCGGCGTGCACGTCCTGGATCTGCTTGGTGCTGTACGCCACCTTGGCCGTCGGAGCGGCCTCGCTCGTGGTCGTCGTCTGACCGCTGGCCGGGACCGCGGTGAGCGCGACGGCGGCGGCGCCGAGCGCGCCGACACCGGCGACCGCGAACTTGTGCTTGCGGTTCAGGGGAAGACTGCGACCACGGGTGAAGATGTTCTTGGGCATGGCGGGATAGACCTCTTCGAATAGCGCGGAGGTCGCTCTCGTCCGGTGGGGACAGTTGATGCTTCCGGCACGAACGCCGCGGGGAAACGACCCACGGCGCTGAGCGACGAGAGCAATTCTTAGCGGCCGCAAAATTCGGAGGCAAAGGTGTGACGTACGATCCGAGATAGTGGATCAGGGAGGGGAGAAACGGGACAGATTAGACCATCTGCCCCGCTCAAAACGGACGAGTCGTTCTCCTACTCCCCTTCGTACGTGACGTGGGCCCTATGCGCGGGCTCACACGCGCCCCCCGCTCTTCTCACTGTTGGTTGCTGGAGCAATGCAGTGGGTGAGGGACTGGTCGTCGCCCTCCTACGGCAGGAGGAGATGGACATCGCCGAACTCGTGCCACAGGTAGCGCCCGCGCACCGCCGCCTCGTACCCGCGGTCGATCGCCGCCCGTCCCGCCACCGCCTCCAGCATCAGCAGATGCGAGGCCTCCGGCTCGTGCAGCCCCGTCAGCAGCCCGTCCACCACCCGCACCCCCCGCTCCGGGGTGACCACCAGACCGGTCCACCCGGCCCGCGCCCGCACCACTCCGTCGCCGTCGGCCGCCGACTCCACCGCCCGCACGGCGGTCGTCCCCACGGCCAGCACCCGCCCGTCACCCGCCCGGGCCGCGTTGATCAGCCGCGCCGACGCCTCGGGCACCCGGAAGCGCTCCGGAAACGGCGGCTCGTGCGACTCCGCCGACGCCACACCCGTGTCCAGCCGCACCGGCGCGAACCGCACCCCGCGGCTCACCAGCTCCGCCACCAGCCGCGCCGTGAAGGGACGGGCGGCGCTCGGCATCTCGGCGCTGCCCGTCCCGTCGCCGGACGGCAGCGCGAACACCGTCTGGTACACCGACAGCGGCTGGTCGCGCTCCGTGTACGAGTAGCGAATGGGCCGCCCGTGCTCCCGCAGCAGCACCGGCACGCCGGCCCCGTGCACGCGCGCCCACCACAACCGTCCCGACCCCGGACGCAACGGCTCCTCCAGCACCAGCCGGCCGCCACCCGGCAGCCGCACCTCCAGCCCTTCCTCCTTCTCCGCACGCGCGCGCGTGGTGCCCCGCCCGTCCGGCTCCCGCAGCTCCACCGCCCACCGGCCGTCGTCCCCGCGCGTGGAGAAGTGCACCACCACGCGCGCGTGCCCCGCCCATCCGTCCACGGCGGCGGCCAGCGTCGCCGACGTGTTGACGACGAGCAGGTCCCCGGCCCGCAGCAGCCCCGGCAGCTCCCGGAACCCGTGGTGCGACACCTCGGTGCCGCGCGACACCAGCAGCCGTACGTCGTCCCGCTCCAGCCCGGGCCCCCGCTGCTCGGCCGGCACCCGGGCCGACAGCTCCTCCGGCACCCGCACCGCCAAGGTCATCGCCGGCCCCCCAGCAGCGTCGGCGCCCCGTAGCGGCCCCCGGCCGGCCGCTCGTCCAGCAGCCGCAGCAGCGCCGGTACGACACTCGCCGGATCGGGCCGCGGATCGTCGTCGTCCGGTACGGCCGCCGCGTACAGGTCGGTGGCCATGTCCCCCGGATCGACCGCCCAGACCCGCAGCCCGGGCTCCTCCACGCCCAGCACCGCCACCAACTGGTCCAGGGCCGCCTTGGACGCCCCGTAGCCGCCCCACGTCTCGTACGCCTCCGCCGCGGCGTCCGAGCTGACGGCCAGCACCGCGCCCGCCGGGGCCGCCCGCAGCAGCGGCAGTGCCTCCTGGACGAGGCCCAGCACCGCCACCACGTTCACCTCCAGCGCGCGCCGCAGTCCGTCCAGCGGCAGCTCCTCCAGCCGCACCAGCGGCTCGGCCCCCAGCGCGCTGGCGTTGCCGACCAGCAGGTCCACCCCGCCCAGCCGCCGGGCCTGAGCGACCAGCGCGGCCCGGTGCCCGGCGTCCGTGACATCACCGGGCAGCGCCCGCACGCGCGTGCCGTACGTCCCCAGCGCCGCCGCCGTCTCCGCGAGCACGCCCGGCGTCCTGGCGTCCAGCACCAGGTCCCAGCCCCGCGCCGCCAGGGCCTCGGCCAGCGCCCGTCCCAGCCCCTTCGAAGCACCCGTGATGATCGCAACCGCCATGACACACGTCCCCTCGTCGTCCACGCCCCCTGATCGGGCCGGCGTGGTCCTCAACGTAGGAACCGGACCGTGCGGGCCGCCTCGGGCACCGGCCGCAACCGCGCGGGGCCCTTCGCCCTAGGACCGGCCGACGGGACCTCTGACCTAGGCCCACCGCCCTAGGCGGCGGCGTCCACAGGCCGATCCCGCCGTCACACCCCGCCGGTACCGTGAGGACATGAGTCACGGCCCCCGGTCCGGCCTCGCCGCGGTGAGTTCCGCGCTGCTGGCCATGAGCAGGCACCTCGAGGTGCGCGACGTCCTCAAGACGATCGTCGCCTCGGCCCGCGAGCTGCTCGACGCGCAGTACGCCGCCCTCGGCGTCCCCGACGACCACGGAGGCTTCGCGCAGTTCGTGGTCGACGGCGTCAGCGACGAGCAGTGGAAGGCCATCGGCCCCCTGCCCCGCCAGCACGGCATCCTCGCCGCGATGCTGCACGAGGCCACGCCCCAGCGCCTCGCCGACGTCCGCAAGGACCCCCGCTTCGAGGGCTGGCCGTCCGCCCACCCCGACCTGGTCGACTTCCTGGGCCTGCCGATCAGGGACGGCGACGAGGTCATGGGCGCGCTGTTCCTGGCCAACAAGAACTGTCCGAAGCCGACCGGCGGCTGCGGCTTCACCGCGGACGACGAGGAACTGCTGGGCATCCTCGCCCAGCACGCCGCCATCGCCCTCACCAACGCCCGCCTCTACGAACGCAGCCGCGAGCTGACCATCGCCGAGGAGCGCTCCCGCCTCGCCCACGAACTGCACGACGCGGTCAGCCAGAAACTCTTCTCCCTGCGCCTGACCGCCCAGGCCGCCGCCGCCCTGGTCGACCGCGACCCCGCCCGCGCCAAGGGCGAGCTGCAGCAGGTCGCCGCGCTCGCCGCCGAGGCCGCCGACGAGCTGCGCGCCGCCGTCGTCGAGCTGCGTCCCGCCGCCCTGGACGAGGACGGCCTCGTCGCCACCCTCCGCACCCAGATCCAGGTCCTCGACCGTGCCCACACCGCGCGTGTGACCTTCGCGGGGCACGGCGTCAAGGCCCTGCCCGCCGCACAGGAGGAGGCGATGCTGCGCGTCGCCCAGGAGGCCCTGCACAACGCCCTGCGGCACGCCGCGGCGGACCACGTCGCCGTGACACTGCACCGGCGCGGCACCGGGGCGGTGCTCCGGGTCACCGACGACGGCACCGGCTTCGACCCGCACACGGTACGCCGCGCGGGACGCCACCTGGGCCTGGTCTCGATGCGGGACCGCGCCAACGGCGTCGGCGGCAGGCTCACCGTGGAATCGGCGCCCGGCAAGGGCACCACGATCGAGATGGAGGTCCCCGGTGGCTGACGGAATCAAGGTGCTGCTCGTCGACGACCACCAGGTGGTCCGCCGGGGCCTGCGCACCTTCCTGGAGGTGCAGGACGACATCGAGGTGGTGGGCGAGGCCGCGGACGGCGCGCAAGGAGTCGACCGCGCCGAGGAGCTCAAGCCCGACGTGATCCTCATGGACGTCAAGATGCCGGGCA
The DNA here is from genome assembly GCF_028473745.1 of Streptomyces sp. M92. NCBI lineage: Bacteria > Bacillati > Actinomycetota > Actinomycetes > Kitasatosporales > Streptomycetaceae > Streptomyces > Streptomyces sp. M92. The sequence goes on along the minus strand of NZ_CP101137.1, from coordinate 7,621 downwards.
TGGACGGCGTGGACGCGCTGCGCAGGCTCCGTGAGCTGGACAACCACGCGCGCGTGCTGATCGTCACCAGCTTCACCGAGCAGCGCACCGTGGTCCCGGCCCTGCGGGCGGGGGCCGCCGGGTACGTCTACAAGGACGTCGACCCCGACGCGCTGGCCGGCGCCATCCGCTCCGTGCACGCCGGCCACATCCTGCTCCAGCCCGAGGTGGCGGGCGCCCTGCTGGCCCAGGAGGAGAGCGGTCCCGGTTCGGGCAGAGCGGGCTCCCTCACGGAGCGGGAGCGCGAGGTGCTGGGTCTGATAGCGGACGGCCGCTCCAACCGGGAGATCGCGCGCGCCCTGGTCCTCTCCGAGAAGACGGTGAAGACCCACGTCTCGAACATCCTGATGAAGCTCGACCTCGCGGACCGCACCCAGGCCGCGCTGTGGGCCGTACGCCACGGTGTCACCGGCTGACCCCCTACGCGGCGGCAACCCGGAGGGTTCCCCTCCGGTGCGAGATTCATACCGTCGTGGGAATGTCCCCCATATGGCGCATCCTCTCCGGCGCCCGGCCGTTCTCCAGTGCGTGCCGCGGCGACTGCCGCGGCAATCGCAAGGAGGGCTTGTAAGTGAAGAACCTGAAGAAGGCAGCGGCCGTGACGATGGTGGCCGGCGGGCTGATCGCCGCCGGCGCGGGCATGGCCTCCGCCACCGACGGCTCCGCCGCCCACGGCGAGGCCATCGGCTCCCCGGGCGTCGCCTCCGGCAACGTCGTCCAGGCGCCGGTTCACATCCCGGTCAACGCCGTGGGCAACAGCGTCAACGTCATCGGTGTCCTGAACCCGGCCTTCGGCAACCTCGGCGTCAACCACTGACCCAGGACCCACGGACCCCCGGCCTCCCGGCCCCACCCGGGAGGCCGGTCGCCGTCATGCGGTCGGTGCTTCCAGCCCGTCCGGCGTTTGACGACGAGACCGTTCAGGCCGAACACGGGGGTCTGGGGCGCAGCCCGGGTACGGAGTCGGTCGGCCAGTCACCGCACCCCCTTCTCCCGCTCCTCCACAACGGAGTTGTACGCCGCGACCTGCGCCCGCCGAGCCGTCCGCTCCACCGGACGCAACGCCTCCCCCCGAGCCGCCATCTCACCGGCACTCACCGCACCCCCGTGCCCGTTCTCGTACGCCAGCGAGATCAACATCCCCACCCGCTGAGCCATCTCCAGCACCCGCACCGCCCGCGACGGATATCCCGGAGCCAGCACTTCCCGCCCGCGCTCCGCCCGCGCCCGGTACGCCGCGACCGCCGCCTCCGCCACCGGCCCCGACCCGGCGACGTCCAGCCGCGTCAGCACCTCCGTCGCGTCCCGCAGCGCCTCCGCCAGCTCCCGCTCGGCCTCCCCGAGCGACGGCACGTCCGCCGGCGGCGCCTCCCGCACCGGCAGACAGTGCCAGACGACCTCGACGTGCACGTCACCCTCGGGCCCCACCTCGTACACCTCCGGCACCAGCCCCAGCGCCGCCCCGTGGCAGACCACCGCCTCCTGCGCCTCCAGCGCCCGCGCGTTGAACTCCGGCGGCCCGCTCAGCCCCAGCGGATGCCCCGGCGCGGGCAGTGCGACCCGCAGCCCCCTCGCCCCGAGCGCCCGCAGCCGCCCCAGCGCCAGCGTGAGACCGACCGGCGCCGGCTCGCCCGGCAGCCCCTCCACCCGGTGGACCGCGTCCTCGCCCACGATCGCGATCGCGGCGTCATCCGGCGAGACCATTCCGGCAATAAGGGCATTTCCCCAGGCGGCAAGGCGCCCTGCGCGTGGTTCCGAGAGCATGCCCCCACCCTAAGGACCGGACCGATGGAACGGTGAAGCCGACCGGTGGCGTAGATTTCCTGGAGGGCCTGCGCCCACCGGCGCGGCGGCCCGAGCCACAGGCGTACGCGACAGCCGAGACCGGCCACAATGCAAGGGGAGACAACGCGCTCATGAGCGATGTTCTGGAGCTTCAGGACGTATCCGTGGTCCGCGAGGGCCGGGCTCTGGTGGACCAGGTCTCCTGGTCGGTGAAGGAGGGTGAGCGCTGGGTCATCCTCGGCCCCAACGGCGCCGGCAAGACCACCCTCCTCAATGTCGCGTCCAGCTACCTCTACCCGAGCAAGGGCACCGCCACCGTCCTCGGCGAGACCCTCGGCGAGCCCGGCACCGACGTCTTCGAGCTGCGCCCGCGCATCGGCATGGCCGGCATCGCCATGGCCGACAAGCTGCCCAAGCGCCAGACCGTCCTGCAGACCGTGCTCACCGCCGCCTACGGCATGACCGCCGGCTGGCAGGAGGAGTACGAGGACGTCGACGAACAGCGCGCCCGCGCCTTCCTCGACCGCCTCGGCATGACCGAGTATCTGGAGCGGAAGTTCGGCACCCTCTCCGAGGGCGAACGCAAGCGCACGCTGATCGCCCGCGCCCTGATGACCGACCCCGAGCTGCTGCTGCTGGACGAGCCGGCCGCCGGCCTCGACCTCGGCGGCCGCGAGGACCTCGTCCGCCGCCTCGGCCGCCTCGCCCGCGACCCGATCGCCCCCTCGATGATCATGGTCACCCACCACGTCGAGGAGATTGCCCCGGGCTTCACCCACGTCCTGATGATCCGTCAGGGCAAGGTCATGGCCGCAGGCCCGCTGGAGCTCGAGCTCACCTCCCGCAACCTCTCCCTCTGCTTCGGACTCCCGCTCGTCGTCGAGCAGGTCGGCGACCGCTGGACCGCCCAGGGGCTCCCGATGTCCTGACCGCCCCCCGTGCGCCCTGTCCCCGGCACACCACCGGACCTACCATGACCATGTGAACGACATCGACGCATGGGTGTGGTGGCTCGTCGCCGCGGCAGCGCTCGGAATTCCGCTCGTCGTGACCGCGATGCCGGAGTTCGGGATGTTCGCCGTCGGCGCGGTCGCCGCCGCAGTGGCCTCCGGCTTCGGCGCGGACCTCGTCGTCCAGATACTCGTCTTCGTCATCGTCTCGGTCGCCCTCATCGCCGTCGTACGGCCCGTCGCCGCCCGGCACCGCGCCCAACGGCCTCAACTGGCCTCCGGCGTCGACGCCCTGAAGGGCAGACAAGCCGTCGTACTGGAACGGGTCGACGGGGCCGGCGGCCGCATCAAGCTCGCCGGCGAGATCTGGTCGGCGCGCGCCCTCGACACCGCACGCGCCTACGAGGCAGGTGAGGAAGTGGACGTCGTGGACATCGAAGGGGCAACGGCGATCATCATGTGACCTCGCCGGACGTATGCCGGACACAAGTGGACCGAACCCCCACCGGGACACACGACGGTCTGTCAGACTCGACGGACAAGATCCTCAACAGCCTCAACAGCCGTAAGATGCACAGCAGTCAGGGTCAGTAGGATCTGCCGGAGCACCGAGGCGGAGAAGGGGACGGACAGCCACTATGGAGCCGGTCATCATCGTTCTGATCATCCTGGTGGTGTTGGTCTTCATCGCCCTGATCAAAACCATCCAGGTCATCCCACAGGCCAGCGCCGCCATCGTCGAGCGCTTCGGCCGCTACACGCGGACCCTCAACGCGGGCCTCAACATCGTCGTCCCGTTCATCGACACCATCCGCAACCGCATCGACCTGCGCGAACAGGTCGTCCCCTTCCCGCCGCAGCCGGTCATCACCCAGGACAACCTGGTCGTCAACATCGACACCGTCATCTACTACCAGGTGACCGACGCACGCGCCGCGACCTACGAGGTCGCCAGCTACATCCAGGCCATCGAGCAGCTCACCGTCACCACCCTCCGCAACATCATCGGCGGCATGGACCTGGAGCGCACCCTCACCTCCCGCGAGGAGATCAACGCGGCCCTGCGCGGCGTCCTCGACGAGGCCACCGGCAAGTGGGGCATCCGCGTCAACCGCGTCGAGCTCAAGGCCATCGAACCACCCACCTCCATCCAGGACTCGATGGAGAAGCAGATGCGCGCCGACCGGGACAAGCGCGCCGCGATCCTCCAGGCCGAGGGCGTCCGCCAGTCCGAGATCCTGCGCGCCGAGGGCGAGAAGCAGTCCCAGATCCTGCGCGCCGAGGGTGAGGCCAAGGCCGCCGCTCTGCGCGCCGAGGGCGAGGCCCAGGCCGTCCGCACCGTCTTCGAGGCCATCCACGCCGGCGACCCGGACCAGAAGCTGCTCTCCTACCAGTACCTCCAAATGCTCCCGAAGATCGCCGAGGGCGACGCCAACAAGCTCTGGATCGTCCCCAGCGAAATCGGCGACGCCCTCAAGGGCCTCTCCGGCGCCATGGGCAACATCGGCGGCCTGGGCGGCGCTTCGGGCAACGGCAACGGCGGCGGTGCGTCGGTCCCGGCCCAGGAACGCCGCGAGAAGCCGTCGATCGACTGACGGACCTCATAATCGCCGGGTGCGGGCCCAACGCCCTCAGGGGCGCGGGGCTGTATCGATTTGCGGCTCCGCCGCGTGGGCGCGACCAGCCACAGACCGCCCGCACCCGGGCACGCGCCCGAACCTCTACGGCGAACCCCTCACGCGGCGTCCAGCACCAACCAACCCGGCAGCGCCTCAAAGTCGTCCCTGGCCAGCGCCAGCAACATCGCATCCGCAGGCGTCGGCTCGAACGGCTCCCGCAGCAACGGCATCCCCGCCTGCTCCGGCGTCCGGTTCGCCTTCCGGTGATTGTCCTCCGCACAGGAGGCCACCGTGTTCAGCCACGTGTCCTGGCCACCGTGCGACCGCGGCACCACGTGGTCCACGGTCGTCGCCCGCCGCCCGCAGTACGCGCACCGGTGCCGGTCCCGCACCAGCACACCCCGCCGCGACCACGGAGCACGTCTTCGGAAGGGCACCCGTACGTATTGGCACAGCCTGATCACCCGGGGCGCCGGCATGTCGAGCGCGGCTCCGCGCATCCGCAGTGAGGGGTGGGCCTGTTCGACGACGGCCTTGTCCTGGAGCACCAGAACGACGGCTCGATTCAACGTCACCGTCGACAACGGCTCGAAGCTCGCGTTCAGTACCAGCGTGTCCCGCATACCAGCCCACCTCCCGTGTGCACCGGCCCACCCCCTGGCGGGCTGGGATCAACTCTGGCCGGGCACGCCGGGATGGACAACGCAATATCCGCTGCTCCTACGGGGGACGCGCCCCGCCACCCCCCGCGACAAAAATGCCCGCCCCTGATCCATTCCAAGACCAGGGACGGGCAAACGTTCCATGAACGCTCGGCACACTCAGCCCTCGGCGGGCACCTCGTACTCACCGATCAACTGCGCCCGGCCGATCGTGTGGAACCGCAGGTTGAAGCCGACGAAGGCGGGAGTCGCCTCCGCGTCCGGACCCAGCTTCTCCTCGTCCACGGCGTACACCGTGAACACGTACCGGTGCGGCCCGTCGCCGGCCGGCGGCGCGGCACCACCGAACTCCTTGGCCCCGAAGTCGTTGCGCGCCTGCACGGCCCCCTCCGGCAGACCCTCGAACTTGCCGCTGCCGGCCCCCACCGGCAGCTCGGTCACCGAGACAGGGATGTCGAACACCACCCAGTGCCAGAAACCGCTTCCCGTCGGTGCGTCCGGGTCGTAACAGGTCACGGCGAAGCTCTTGGTCTCGGCCGGGAAGCCTTCCCACCGCAGCTGCGGCGAGGTGTTGCCGGCCGCGTAGACCTGAGCGTCCTTGAGCGTCGCCCCCTCCTGGACATCCGTACTCGTGACCGTGAACGACGCCACGGGCGGGTGGAAGTCATGGGGGAGCGGACGCCGCTTGAGCTCGGTCACCTCGGTACCTCCTGATGGTTCGGTGCAGTGATCTCCGAGCCTAGGACCCTCAGAACCAGTTCCGCTTGCTGCCGACCTCCGACAGCCACTGGTTGAGGTACGCCGTCCAGTCGGTGCCCTGGTAGTCGTTCAGCCCCACCTTGAAGGAACGGAAGGTGTCGCTGCCCTCGCTGAACAGACCCGGCTTCTTGTCCATCTCCAGCACGACGTCCATCGCCTGCGCGTCGGCCACGAAGCTCAGCTCGACCTGGTTCAGCCCCCGGTACTGCTGCGGAGGGAAGAACTCGATCTCCTGGTAGAAGGGCAGCTTCTGCCGCGTGCCCCGGATGTGGCCGCGCTCCATGTCCGCGCTCTTGAAGCGGAAGCCCAGCCCGATGAACGCGTCCAGGATCGCCTTCTGCGCGGGAAGCGGGTGCACGTTGATCGGGTCCAGGTCACCGGAGTCCACCGCGCGGGCGATCTCCAGCTCCGTGGTGACGCCGATGTTCATACCGCGCAGCGCCTGCCCGTCGATCATCGTGATCGGCGTCTCCCACGGGATCTCGAGCCCGAACTGCACGGCGTGCACCGCGTTCGCCTCCAGCTCGAAGGCACCGCCGAGCCGGCTCTTGGTGAACTCGATGTCCTGCTTGTACTCCTGGTCGCCGCTCTCCACCTCGACCTTGGCCTGGAGCCCCACCGACAGGCCCTCGATCTGCTGGTCGACGGAGCCACCCTGAATCCGCACCTCGCCCTGGACGACACCGCCCGGAACGACGTTGACCTCGCTCAGCACGGTCTCCACCGAAGCCCCACCGGCCCCCAGGCTCGCGAGCAGCTTCTTGAACGCCATGTCTCTCCCTCTCCAGGCTTTGCGTGTGAACTCTTGATCCCTACAAACGCGATCCGGCCATGACCGGTTCCACGCCTCACACCCCGGCAAAGGCGACGAGCCCTGGCCACCCCTCCCACGGACGCATCTGCGTTACGCTCGGAAGGCATGATCGCGAGCCCCGACCGTACGCCTCTGCCCAGGGATTTCTTCGACCGCCCCATCCTCGAGGTGGCCCCCGACCTCCTGGGCCGCATCCTCGTGCGCAACACCCCGGACGGTCCGATCGCCCTCCGCCTGACGGAGGTGGAGGCCTACGACGGCCAGAACGACCCCGGCTCCCATGCCTACCGCGGCCGCACACCCCGCAACGACGTGATGTTCGGTCCCCCCGGACACGTGTACGTCTACTTCACCTACGGCATGTGGTTCTGCATGAACCTGGTGTGCGGACCCGAGGGCCGGGCGAGCGCGGTCCTGCTCCGCGCCGGCGAGATCATCGAGGGCGCCGAGCTGGCACGTACCCGACGGCATTCCGCCCGCAACGACAAGGAACTGGCCAAAGGCCCGGCCCGCCTCGCCACCGCCCTGGACGTCGACCGCGCACTGAACGGCACGGACGCCTGCACGACGGAGGACACTCCGTTGCGCATCCTGACCGGCAGTCCCGTCTCCGCTGACCAGGTGCGCAACGGTCCGCGCACGGGCGTGGCCGGCGAGGGCGGCGTCCATCCGTGGCGTTACTGGGTCGCCGACGACCCGACGGTGAGCCCCTACCGGGCCCACGTGCCCAGGCGCCGCCGAAGTTGACTCTCCCTAGGGGGACGCGTAATGTAGCCCGAGCCGCTTGACCCGGGTACGGCAATCGCCTGCAGCCGGAAGCGGCCAACCCACTACCTACGGCTTCCCCTCAGCGGGGGCGAATTCTGCGTGCCTGCATGTCTGAATTCAATCTCGCGGGACTCGATTATGAGTCTCCGGGGAAATCCGCTAACGTAGTGAAAGTCGAAAGGCCGACAGGCGAAAGCCGGAAGCCGACGACAAATCCCGCCGACC